>NZ_JBKBFD010000001.1:0-4800000 GCF_047302815.1 Duganella sp. CT11-25 | reverse complement strand
GTGTAGGCCTGGCCGCTTTCAGAGATCACGGTGCCGAACTGCGGATTGGCCAGCACGTTGGACCATGGCGCCGGCGTGCGCTGGGCTTCGCTGGTGGTGATCACGTATTCCTTGCCGTCCCTGGTGAAGCCGCCGATGCCGTTCTCCAGCATCAGCTTGCGCGCGGGATGCGTGACCGGGCCGGCGTCCGCATATTCGCCCCGGCTGTCCGCCATCAACGGCGGCATGCGCATGGCCGGCGGGCCGGGACGCTTGATCTGCTCGGCCAGCGTGCCACGGCTGTCGCTGAGGATGGCGCGCGCCACCGATTGCAGCAGCACGCGGTCTTCGTTGGCGATCTGGTCGGCCAGGCGCACGAAGATGCCGCCAGGGCGGTCGATCGCCTGGGCGTCGATGCCGGAGGCGATCAGGCCCATGATCTGTTCATGCAGCAGCTGGCGGTAGCCCGACTGGTCTTCGTACCAGATGACCAGGTCGACCACCAGCCCCTTCAGGCGC
This sequence comes from Duganella sp. CT11-25, assembly GCF_047302815.1. Lineage (NCBI taxonomy): Bacteria > Pseudomonadati > Pseudomonadota > Betaproteobacteria > Burkholderiales > Oxalobacteraceae > Duganella > Duganella sp. CT11-25. The sequence goes on along the minus strand of NZ_JBKBFD010000001.1, from coordinate 4,799,502 downwards.
CAATAGGCGTGCGCCTGCACCATCTGGCGCGCCAGTTCGATGTTGGCCGGGTCCTTGATCTGCAGCAGCACGATCGGCAGGTCGCCGGAGATCGCGTACGCCCACAGGCCGGACTGGCCGCGCTGGTTCTTGATCAGCGTGCCGGCGTCGGCGCGCAGCGCGGCGTTCGGGTAGATCACCGAGTTGGCCAGGCGGCCGTACAGCTGGGCGTCCGCTTCGCTGGCGTTCAGCTGGCGCAGCACCACCTGGCTATGGGTCCACGCCAGTTCGAACACGCGGTCGGCCAGATGGCGGTCCTGGTATTTGTCGATCAGGTGCAGCGCGGCGTCGCGCTGCTCCGTCATGCCGGTGACGATGTCGACGATCGCAACCTGGTCGGGCTGCAGCGTGATGGTGTAGCGGATCGCCACCACCGGATCGAGCACCGAACCCTCGCCACCGCTCAGCGGGCCGTCGTCCAGCATGGCGCTTGGCGCCACCGCCGTGTTGCCACGGCCGATGAAGCGCGAGCGGTCGGTTTCGAACGAGACCTTGCTCACCGGCGCGTCGTGCACCATCATCGAGTGCATCAGCCACGGCATCAGGTCATTCGGACCGCGCGGGCGGCGGGTGCAGAGGATGGCGTTTTCGTGCTTCAGAATCTCGGTCTGCACGAACAGCTTGCTGAAGGCCTGGTGCGCATTGTCCGCCGCAGCGGGCGCCATCACCACTTCGGCATAGCTGGTCACTTCGATGGTGCGCACGCGGTCGGACTTGTTGGTGATGCGGGTGCGGCGCAGTTCGATATCGTCTTCCGGCGAGACCACGATTTCCGTGTACAGGTCCAGCCCCCGGTCGGAGCGGCGGAACTCGGCGCGGCCTTCGGAGAAGATCACTTCATGCTTGCGTGGATCGACCAGCGTCGGTTGATAGGTGGTGGACCAGAATTCGCCGTCGTCCAGGTCGCGCACGTAGCAGAAGTTGCCCCAGTTGTCGCGCGTGCTGTCTTCGCGCCAGCGCGTCACGGCCAGGTCCTTCCAGCGGCTGTAGCTGCCGCCGGCGTTGGTGACCATGACGTGATAGCGGCCGTTGGACAGCAGCTGCGTTTCCGGCACCGGCGTCGAATGCTGCGCCAGTATGCGCATCGGCATCGCCTGCTCCGGCGCGCTGGAGCGGATCGCCGCCAGCTCGGTGGTGTTGGAGTAGAAGGCGCCCGCCTGCGGGCTGCGTTCCTGCAGCACCAGCAAGGTCGATTGCAGCAGCGGGTCGGACTCGAAGCGGCGCTGCATCGGCCGGTCGTGCAGCAGGTAGCTCAGCGCCAGCAGTCCCATGCCCTGGTGGTGGACCATGAAGGAACGGATGATGGCGGCGCTCTGCCCGCGCGGCAGGCGCGATGGCGTGTAGTCGATCGCCTCGAAGAAGCCGTAGCGGCCCATATAGCCCATCTCCGCCATCTTCTGCAGGTTGGCGCATGCCGCTTCCGGCTGCACCATCAGGCCCAGCATGGTGGCGTATGGCGCGATCACCAGGTCGTCGGCCAAGCCGCGCTTCAGGCCCAGGCCAGGCACGCCGAAGGCGCGGTACTGGTAATTGAGGCTGGCGTCGACCGTGTTGTAGCCGGATTCGGAAATCCCCCACGGTACGCTGCGGTTCTTGCCGTAGTCGATCTGCGCGTCGATCACCGCATGGTAGGTCTGGTCGAGCAGCGTGCTCGGATAGTTCGGCATCACCAGCAGCGGCATCAGGTACTCGAACATCGAGCCGCTCCAGGACAGCAGCACCGGCTTGCCGGAAACGATGCACAACTGGCGGCCCAACGCGAACCAGTGCTCCTGCGGCAGCTGCCCCTGCGCGATGGCGACGAAGCTGGCCAGGCGCACTTCGGAGGCGAGCAAATCGTAGTAGCTGGCGTCCAGCCTGCGCTCGCTGACGTTGTAGCCGATCGCCAGCAGGTTGGTGGTGGTGTTGTAGAGGAAGCCGTACTCCACCTGCGCGAAGGCGGTGCAGCGCTGCGCCAGTTCGGCCAATGCTCGCATGCGCTCGTGCGCGGCGGCGCTGCCTTGCTCGAACAGCTGCGCCAGCTGCTGCTGACGTTCGCGTTCGGCCGGTGCCAGGTCGCTGACCGGGATCGCGGCGGTGGCGTGCGCCAGGCCGGCCAGTTCGCGCAACGTCGGCATGCGGGTGACGCTGGTGTCGAATACCTCATCGGCGGGCAGCGTGGCCCACGGCGTGAACACAGTCAGTTCATCCATCGCGGCGCGGCATTGCTGCGTCAGCGAGGCTGCCCACATGGCGGCGGCCTCGCCTTGCGCATCGGCGTGCGACTGGAAGGCTTCCGCAGCGGTGGCCACGCGCGTCAGCCACAGGTTCAGCTGCTGCACGTTGGAGGCATCCGGCGCCGGCGACAGCACCGCCAGCAGGGCGTTGAGGTCTTGCGGATCGCTGCGGGCTTCCGCATCCGGCTCGGCTTGCGCCGGGTCGGATGCGGCGCCGCCGGTCTGCGGCGCCTGCGCCGGCGTGGCGCCGCTCAGGGTTTCCTGCAGCACGCGCACGGTGGCGACGATGCCGTCGACGATTTGCGGGCCGAGCACCGGCTGGTCGTACATGCCGGTCAGGCCGGGCTGCAATGTCAGCAGGTGGCCGGCCAGGTTGCCGCTGTCCACGGTCGAGATATAAATCGGATGCAGCGGCTTCAGGGTCTGCGTGTCGTACCAGTTGTAGAAGTGGCCCTGATGACGTTCCAGCTTGTCCAGCGTGGTCAGCGTGTTGCCGGTGCGCGTGATCAGCTGGGCCACCGTGATGTAGCCGAAATCGGTCGCGCTCAGGTTGGCCAGCAAGGCCATGCCGATATTGGTCGGCGAGGTGCGGTGCGCGATCACTTGCGCGGGGTGCTCCTGCATATTATCCGGCGGCAGCCAGTTGTCCTCGGGGCCGACGAAACGGTCGAAGTAGGCCCAGGTGCGGCGCGCCAGCTTGTGCAGGAATTGATTCTGCTCCGGCGTCAGGTCCGCGTGCTTGCGTGCGATAGGACGGCTGATCCAGTCCGCCACGGCGGGCGCCAGCAGCCACGCCAGCAGGAACAGCGAGGCCGGCGCCAGGCTGGCCGGACGCCAGCCCAGCAAAGCGCCGCCGACGAACAGCGCCAGCACCGGCGCCGCCCACATCGTGCGCCAGATGCTGGCGGTGCCGGCGGCGGCGCGCGCCAGGCCGGAGGCGCGCCATTCCAGCAGATGGCGGTGCGAAACCGTCATGCGCCAGATGCTGCGCAGGATCGCGTCCATGCTGAAGTAGGCCTCGTACGGCAGGAACACCAGCATCAGGATCGCGTGCGAGAACTGCAGGCCGGCGCGGCGCATCGAAGCGCGCAGGTGCTGGCTCCACAGCGTGTCCTCCGGACGGCGGAACAGGTCGTGCACGACGCTGACCAGCGGCGGCGCGAAGATCACGGCCAGCACGGCGCCGGTCCACATCCATGGATCCGGCAGCCAGCGCCAGGCGGTGATCAGCGACAGCACCAACGCCGGCGCGGTCAGGCTGCGGCGCAGGTTGTCGAACAGCTTCCAGCGCGACAGCAGCGACAGCGGATTGCGTTCGCGCTTGCCGCTGCCATTGGGCACGCGGCCGAACAGCCAGGACACCAGCTGCCAGTCGCCGCGTATCCAGCGCTGGCGGCGGCTGACGTCGTCGCTGTAGCGGGCCGGGTACTCCTCGTACAGCTGGGCGTCGCTCAGCAGGCCGGCGCGCAGGTAGCAGCCTTCCAGCAGGTCGTGGCTGAGGATCTGGTTGTCCGGCAGGCGGTTGGCCAGCACTTGCCCGAACACGTCGACATCGTAGATGCCCTTGCCGATAAAGGAGCCTTCGAAGAACACGTCCTGGTACACGTCCGACACGGTGCGCGTGTAGGGATCGATGCCCGGTTCGCCGCCGCACAGCTTTTCGTAGCGCGAGGCGTTCTCGCTCGGCAGGCTGACGGCCACGCGCGGCTGCAAGATGCCGTAGCCTTCGACCACGCGACCGCGCGCGGCATCGAAGCGCGGACGGTTGAGCGGATGCTGCATGGTGGCGACGAACTGCGCCGCCGCATCGCGCGGCAGCTGGGTGTCGGTATCGAGCGTGATGACGTACTTGATGCTTTCCAGTTCGCTGGTATCGCCAACCACCAGCGAGAATTTGTCGCGCGCGCCGCCGCGCAGGAAGCGGTTCAGGTCCAGCAGCTTGCCGCGCTTGCGCTCATAGCCCATCCACACGCCTTCCTGCTGATTCCACAGGCGCGGGCGGTGCAGCAGCAGGAACGGCGCAGCCGGGTCGCCGTTCGGATGGGTGGCGTACTTGCGATTCAGGTCCGTCACGCAGCGCTGCATCTGCTCCAACAGCGCTGCGTCGCTGACCAGCGTTTCGGCGGCGGCGTCGGCGAAGTCGGTCAGCAGGCAGAACACCAGGTTGGGATCGCGGTTGGCGAGGAAGCGCACTTCCAGCTGCTCGCACAGGTCGGCGACATTCTCTTTGCTGTAAGCCAGCGTCGGCACCACCACCAGCGCTCGGGCGTCGGCCGGAATGCCTTCCTTGTAGTCCATGCGCGGCAGCGGGTGCGGGCGCGTGACCAGCGTGGCGACCCAGTTCACGAGGCTGAGCGCAAGCTGGCTGCTGCCCAGCAGCGCCAGCACGCCCAGCGCCACCAGCACCACGCCGCTGGCGCCGTGGTTGGAGGCGCGCTCCAGCAGCAACGCGGTCGAGACCAGCGCGATGGCGGCGATGGCGCCGAGATAGGATGTCAGCGGCGACGCGCGCGAGGTTTCCTGCAAGGCCTCCAGCAGCGGGCGGCGCATGCCGGCCTGCTTCTCCAGCGCGGCCTGGCCGCCGCCGATCAGGTAGAAGCCCACGTGGCCGTGGCGCATATTGCCGCCTTCGTAGTTGGCCTGCGCCAACTGCAAGGCTTGCTGCGCGACTTCCACTTCCGTGTAGCGCGAGCGCTTGGCGATTTTCTCGATCGCGTGGCGGTACTGGTCGCGCGTGGCGAATTCCATTTTGCCGTAGATGTCGGCCGGGTCCTGGCGCAAGGTCTGCTCGACCACGCTCATGGTCTCGACGAACTCCTGCCAATCCATGGTGCCGAGGAAGCGCAGGCTGCCGATGCTGTTGGCGATCGAGACCTGCTCGGCCGCCTGCTGCTGGATCTCGGCCTGGATTTGCTGCTCGATGGTCTGGCCGGTTTCCGCCAGGCGGTGCGTGATCCACGAGAGCGCCAGGGTCAGCGCCGGGCTTTGCCCCTGCAGGCGCCGCGCCAGCTCGGCCACGAAGGCGCTGGTGATCGGCGGATTGGAGCGGGCCATGTCGGCCACCATCAAAATCAGGCCGCTGGGATTTTTCTCCGCGACGTCGGTCATCTGGTCGGCCCAGGTGTTGGCCAGGTCGCGGTGGATGCGGTTGTCGGCCACGCGCGCGGCGACGCGGCGCAGGTTCTCGATCAGCGCGAGGCGCAGCATGATCGGGATCGCCCACAGCTCGCCGAGTTTTAGCGTGGCCACCTCCTGGTAGGCGTCGACGAAGCGGCACAGCGATTCGGGATCGACGCGGCCATCGCCGTGCGAGATGATTTCCAGCGCGATCTTGTAGACGCGCGGACAGCCGTCCGGCGCGCCCTTGCCCAGGCGCGGCAATTCCTTGCTGTAGTCCTTCGGAAGGTGACGGCGGGCAATGCGGATCTGTTCTTCGATCAGATAGAAATTATCCAGCAGCCATTCGGAAGCGGGCGTGATCTGACGGCTGGCCTTGACGGCGGCGGTCAGCTCATCGCAGGTGGCATCGATGATGGCGGCGTTTTCCGACAGCCGCGACAACAGGCGGTCGCGGCCGCCACGCTTGCTCAGCTCGTGATGGGTGGCCAGCGTCTTGCCGTGGGCCGCCATCTGGGCGGCGCTGAAGAGCTCCGCGCGCAGTGGCAGGTCTTCGTCATCTTCATCGGATAACAGGGCGCCGGTGGGGGATTCGCGGAAGCCGAGGGTCATCTCGGGCAGCAATGGATTGGACTTGTTCAACTTGGGGCCTCGCTTCGATTCTGCGAATGGGAAATTATGGTTCAAGGCATCGTACGGGGGCGCACGCCACGCGACTGTACGGTGACGAACATAAGGGGCCGGCCATAAAAAAAGGGCCGCATAAGCGGCCCCAAAAGGAAGAAACAAAACTGCGGTGGATCAGGCGGCCATGGCTAGCGGGACGAGCGCGAGGCCGCCGGTCAGGCTGTAGGATTGTTGGTGCCCAAGGCGGCGCAGGCATTGGGCCGCCTTCATGCTGCGGTTGCCGCTGCGGCAGAAAAACACCAGCGGCGCTTGTTCGCCGCGCAGCCATGCACTGGCGTGCTCGGCCAGACGATTCAGCGGTACGCTTTGAGCGATGCGCCCCGCCGGGCCCGGCGTGATTGTGGCGGCAAATTCGTAGGGCTCGCGCACGTCGATCAAGACCGCTTCGGGATGCGCTTGCAGGAAGGCGTCCAGCGCGGCGTTGTCGAGTTGCGCATCGGAAGCGAAGGTTGCTGCTGGATGCGCAATCATGCTGGTGCAGAACTGATTCTGCTCGTCGCGCGTCGGACACAGCAACGTTTGCTCCGCGCTGACCGCGCTCAACATTTGCTGCGCGGGACGGGCGCTGAAGGCGAAGCGCACCGATGCCGCCGGCAAGCGCGCGCCATCGGCGGTGCCCAGCAGGTAGGCGCGCAGCTCGTCGCCGGTGCCGCAGGACACGCTGGCCAGTACCTGGGTGCCGAGCTGGATCGCGCGGACGGCAATGCCGTTTTCCAGCGTCAAGGTCTTGGCGGCGATCGGCCAGCCGTACTCATCCGCTTCCGCGTGGCGGTCGAAGTGGCGGCCCAGCGCATCGACCAGCATGCCGCGGCCGGCGTTGGGCAAGGTGCTGACGATCGCCAGTACCTGGTAGTTCTGGCAACGCACATAGGATTCGATGCGCGAGACCATGTCAGGCAACGGATCGATGACGATGCAGCTGCGGCTGGCGGCGTCCAGCGCCATCCAGCTGCAGGCGCCCTCCACGCCCAGTTGCAGCAAGCCGTCGTGCGGCACGGCGGTGCGTTCGGACGGGATCAGGCAACTGGCGCGCAAGGCGGCGCCGCAGCGCTCGATGCGGGCGCAGGCGGCGCTGATCATGGCGTCGTCGGCCAGCGGGCCGAAGGACATGCGGATCGCGCCGGCGCTGCGCCACAGCGGCAAGCCCATCGCGTCCAGCACGTAGCTCGGCGCGGCCTTGGCCGACGAGCAGGCGCTGCCGGCGCTGACGCGCACCTGGGCGGCGTCGAACACATCCATCAGTTCGCGGCTCGACAAGCCGGGCACGGAAAAGTTCAGCGTGGTCGGCAAGGCTTTGTCGAAGGGATTGTTGAACACCACGCCCGGCAAGGCGGCGCGCAGGCTGTCGGCCAGGCGCGCGCGGAAGCTGCATAGCTCGCCATGGCTGCGGAAGGTGTCGCCCCGCTCCAGCGCGGCCAGCACCACGCCCAGGGCGGCGATGCCGGCCATGTTCTCGGTGCCGGAACGCTGGCCCGCTTCCTGACCACCGCCCATGATCAGCGGCGTGAACGGCGCGCCGGCGCGCACGTACAGCATGCCGATGCCTTTCGGCGCATACAGCTTATGGCCGGAGAACGGCGCGTAATCGATGCGGGTAGACGACAGATGCAGGTCCAGCTTGCCGAGCGCCTGGACGCAGTCGACCAGCCAGTAGGCGGCGCTGTCGGTTTCGGTCAGCACGGTCTCGATGGCGGCCAGGTCGGTGACGACCCCGGTTTCATTATTCGCGGCCATGGTGCAGACCAGCGCGGCCTCACCGGCCAGCTGGCGCAGCATGGACAGGTCGTGCGCGCCGTCGCCGTCGACCGGCAGTTTTTGCAGCGTCAGGTTCAGGCCCAGCAGGCGGTTCCAGTGCGCCAGGCTTTCCGGCACGGCCTTGTGTTCGGTGGCGCCATAGACCAGCAGGCTGCCGATGGCCTCGCCTTTCGACTGGCGCTCGCGCAGGGCGACCAGCGCCGACAGCATCGCGGTCTGGATGCCTTCGGTGGCGCCGCTGTTGAACATCAGGCGCCCATCGCCCACGCCCAGCAGGCGGACGGCGCAGGCGCGCGCCTCGTCCAGCATGGCCTTGGCCTGCAGGCCGGCGGCGTGGGTGCTGCTGGGATTGCCGAAGCGGCGGCCCATGGTGTCGATGGCGGCGTCGATGGCGGCGGGGAGGACGGCGCTGGTGGCGTTGCCGTCGAGGTAGATTTCGGTGGTCATGATTGCAGTAGGTGGTTCGATACACATAGCTTACGCACAGAAGCGGAAATAGTCGTACTAAAATTCTCCTTCCACGCATTACTTGTAGATGTTTTATGCCATTAATGATAAATTTATAGAATGAACTCACTTGACCGCTACGATTACGCTATTTTGTCCGCGCTGCAGGGCGACGGCACGCTGTCCATTGCCCAGCTCAGCGAGAAGGTCGGCCTGTCCACCACGCCGTGCTGGAAACGGGTGCGGCGACTGGAGGAGGAAGGCTATATCGAGAGCCGCGTGGCCATCATCAACCGCCGCAAGGTGGGCTTGCCGGTGACGGTGTTCGTCAGCGTGCGCACCACCCAGCACGACGAGAAATGGTTTGCGCGCTTTGCCGCCGCCGTGGCGGCGCTGCCGGAAGTGCAGGAATTCCACCGCATGAGCGGCGATGTCGACTATCTTTTGAAGGTGGTTACCAGCGATATCGAAGGATATGACCGCTTTTACAAGAAATTGATCAAGTCCGTGCAGCTGACCGGCGTCTCGTCCGCCTTCTCGATGGAACAGATCAAGATCACCACTTCGCTGCCGCTGGAGCTGGTTGCGCACCAATAGAGTGCATAAGCGGACTGGGCATGTGATAATCAATGTCCCATTTCAAATACTTGATTATCCATGCGCGCCTTCCTTGAACGCTGGCTGCCCAGCCCCACCACCGCCAGCCGCCGCGAACAGCTGCGGGCCGCCATCGGCGCCGTGTTCGGCCTGCTGATCACCGCCCTGGTCAGCTATCTGGTACTGCCGCCCACTGGTGTTTCCATCATGATGGTGGCGCCGGTCGGCGCCTCCGCCGTGCTGCTGTTCGCGCTGCCGGCCAGTCCGCTGGCCCAGCCGTGGTCCGCCATCGGCGGCAACGTCGTCAGCGGCCTGGTGGGCGCGGCCTGCGTGCGCTGGCTCGGCGACAGCCTGCCCTTGCCGCTGCTGAGCGGCATCGCCGTCGGCGGCGCCATCGCCGGCATGTTCGTCATGCGCTGCCTGCATCCGCCCGGCGGCGCCGTGGCGCTGACCACCGTGATCGGCGGCCCGGCCGTCCATGCGGCGGGCTTCGCTTTCCCGCTGGTGACGGTGCTGGTCAACACCAGCCTGCTGGCACTGATGGCGATTGCCTACAACAACCTGACCGGGCGCCGCTATCCCCATACGCAGCAGGCCGTGCATCCGAACCTGCACGCGACCAGGGACGCGGCGCCGACGGTACGGCTGGGCTTCAAGCCGGAAGACCTGGATGCCGTGCTCAAGCAATACAACCAGGTGCTGGATATCAGCCGCGACGACCTCGAGTCGCTGTTCATGCAGACCGAGCAACGCGCCTACCAGCGCCGCTTCGGCATCATCAGCTGCGCCGACATCATGTCGCGCGACATCGTCAGCGCCGAGTTCGGCACCAGCCTGGAGGAAGCATGGCAGCAGATGCGCGGACATCGCGTGGCGGCGCTGCCGGTGCTGAACCGCGCGCGGCGCGTGATCGGCATCGTCACCCAGACCGATTTCCTCGAGCATGGCGGACTGGACAACTACGGCAGCATCCGCCAGCAGCTGCAGCGCTTCCTGCGCAAGAGCGGCATCACGCACACCGAGAAAGCCGAAGTGGTCGGCCAGATCATGACCCAGCATCCGACCACCGCGCGGGTGGATACGCCGATCGTCGACCTGGTGCCGATGATGGCCGATTCCGGCTTCCATCACATCCCCATCGTCGACGAAGAGCAGCGATTCGTCGGCATCATCACCCAGTCGGACCTGGTTGCCGCGCTCTACGAGAGCCGTTTCGCCGAAGCGGCGGCCTGATACAAATTTTTTTCCGGCAAGCCGGCGCTATGCCTTATGCTTAGCGCCGCTTGATTCCAACCATATCAACCGGGAAACAAATATGACGCATCCATTCCGCCTTGCCGCCGTCGCCACCGCCCTCACCCTGGCGTTTGCGCCGATCGGCGGCATCGCCGCTACCATACCGGCGGCGCCGCAACTCAGCGCAGCCCCCGCCCACAAAGCGCTGCTGGCCCTTGCCGACCAATACTATGACGCCGCCGCCCGCTTCGAGCCGATCGGCGCGACCGAGAACGGCGACAACCGCTTCGACGACCAGCTGGGCATGAGCATCGCGCCGGCCAGGCGCGCCGCGCAATTCAAGCTGTACCGCGAGTTCGCCGCGCGCCTGAAGACCATCAAGCGCGCGCAGCTGGACACCAGCGACCGCATCAACTTCGACATCCTCGGCTACGAGCTGAAAGGCTTGCTGGCGATGGAGCGCTTCCCCGAGCACTTGCTGCCGATCAACCAGATGGACAGCGTGCCGGTCACGCTCGCCAACTATGCGGGCGGCGAAGCGTCGCAGCCTATCGGCACCGTCAAGGAATACGACGCCTACCTGAGCCGCGTGGCGCAGATGCCGGCCTGGATCGACCAGGCCATCGCCAATATGCGCGAGGGCATGAAGAAAGGCATCACCCAGCCCAAGGCCATCATGATTTCCGGCCTGCCGGCATTCCAGAAGCTGGTCAGCGCGACGCCGGAGGCCAGCATCTTCTACACGCCGGTCACCAAGCTGCCGGCCGCCTTCTCCGACGCCGACAAGCAGCGCCTGACCGCCGCCTACCGCAAGACCGTGGCCGACAAGGTGATGCCGGCGCTGGCGCGCCTGGCGACCTTCCTGGAAAAGGAATACATCCCGGCCTGCCGCACCTCGACCGGCCTCGGCGCCCTGCCGGACGGCGCCGCCTGGTACCAGGCCCGTGTCGCCAACTCCACCACTACGTCGCTTAAACCCGACGAAATCCATGCGATCGGCCTGAAAGAAGTCGCGCGCATCCAGGCCCAGTTCGAAGTGCTGGGCCCGAAACTGGGCTACACCGGCCCTGCGGCCGGCCTGCCGGTATGGGTGGCGGCGCAGCCGAAGTTCTACCCGTTCAAGACCGAGGACGAAGTGCAAGCCGTGTATCACAAGCTGAACGACGTGCTGGACACCAAGCTGCCGCTGATGTTCACGCTGCTGCCTAAAGCCAAGCTGGACCTGCGCCTGGAGCCCGAACTGAGCCGAGCCACCGCCTCCGACCACTACACCGCGCCGGCCGGCGACGGTTCGCGTCCGGGCGTGTTCTGGTCGGTGGTCAACGATCCGGCCAAGTACGGCAGCACCGGCATGACCACGCTGTTCCTGCATGAAGGCAAGCCGGGCCACCATTTCCACATCGCCCTGATGCAGGAACTGAACCTGCCTAACTTCCGCAAGTTCGGCGGCAACAACGCCTTCACCGAAGGCTGGGCGCTGTATTCGGAAACGCTGGGCAAGGAAATGGGCTTGTTCGACGATCCGGCGCAGTACTTCGGCCACCTGAACGACGAGCTGCTGCGCGCTACCCGCCTGGTGGTGGACACCGGCATGCACGCCCAGGGCTGGACCCGCGAGCAAAGCATCCAGTACATGCGCGACACGCTGGGCTACGACGCCGTCGCCAAGAGCGAGACCGAGCGCTACATGGCGTGGCCGGGCCAGGCGCTGGGCTACAAGATCGGTTCGCTGAAGATCGTCGAACTGCGCGAGCGCGCGGCCAAGGCGCTGGGCGACAAGTTCAGCCTGCCGAAATTCCACGCGGTGGTGCTGGGCGACGGCACGCTGCCGCTGGCCCTGCTGGAAGAAAAGGTCGATCGCTGGATCGCCTCACAGAAATAATGCAATAAACAGGCGGGTCGGCCCCCCCGGCCCGCCTTTCCCCATCGCCAAGCAGGAACTTTCCCTTTGAAAGTGAGTGGATGCCTGAAAACCGCACACCTTCACCTGAGAGCGGGTTTGATCATGTTTGAATGACATCCATTTGATCTGGCGCAAAGGGTGGCTTGATATACAAGCGAACAGCCTCGACAAGCGCAATACTGCCGCTACCGTCCAAATCCCGTTGGAATCAGCGCATGCACTCCCTACTGCCCGCCGTGGTCTCCCTGCTCTTCCTGTGCTACGGCAGCTACGTGCTGCATTCGCGTGGAGTCACCCGCATCAGCCTGAGCTTTTTCTTGTTGTGCGCGACCACCTTTTCCTGGCAATTCACCTGGGCCGTGCTGTTCCAGATCAACAACGAGCACGAGGCGCAGGCCCTGGCCAAGCTGGGCTATCTGCTGATCCTGTTCCTGCCGACCACGCTGTACCACTTCGTTGCCGAGCTGACGTCCAAGCGCAGCGAATGCCGCTGGGTGCAGCTGTCGTATATCGTCGCCGGCCTGCTGGGCGTGATCCTGCTGAGCAGCGACTGGATGGTCGCCGGCGTGTATCCCTATTTCTTCGGCTTTTATCCCAAGGCCGGACCGCTGCACCCCTTGCACCTGGTGCAGACCGGCGTGGTGGTCGGACGCGCGCTATGGCTGTTGTACCAACGTCAGCGGCAAGCGGTCTCGACCGAGAGGACGCGGCTGCGCTACTGCCTGGCCAGCCTGCTGATTTACTTTTTCGCATCGGTCGATTACCTGTGCAACTACGGCGTGCAGTTCTATCCGCCCGGCGTGCTGTTCGTGGCGACCAGCCTCGGCCTGATCGCCCAGGCGATGGTGCACCACAACCTGCTGGCGGATCCGATGGAGGTGGCCGCGACCATCGCGCATGAAATGCGCACCCCGCTGGCGACGATACGCAACCAGTCGCGGGTGCTGGCCAAGTGCCTGCCCGAGCTGCTGGCCGGCTACCAGAGCGCGGTCGATCATCGCCACATCGAGGCGGCGTTGCCTGCGGCACAACTCGAATACCTGAGCAAGTTGACCCAGCACATCGAGGCCGAGATCAGCCGCTCCAATTTCATCGTCGACATGATGCTGGCGTCGGCGCGCGCCGGCAGCTTGAACCGTAGCGATTTTGCCAACCATTCAATCAAGAAATGCGTGGATGAAGCGCTGGCCAGTTATCCCTTTGAAAGTTCGATGCGCGACAAGGTGGTGGTCCGGGCGGCCGAGGACTTCACCTTCTTCGGCTCGGACATCCTGCTGGTCTATGTTTTGTACAATCTTTTCAAGAATGCACTGCATGCGATCCAGTCCGCCGGACAAGGGGAATTGGAGATCGCGTTCTTCACCAACGGCACGCAGAAGCAGCTGCTGGTGACCGACACCGGCTCCGGCATTCCAGACGATGTGCTGCCGCATGTATTCGAGCCGTTTTACAGCACGCACCACAACGGCGGCGGAACGGGAATGGGATTGGCGTTTTGCTGGCGCGTGGTTACCGCGTTTGGCGGACAGATCCGGTGCGAATCCAAGGCCGGAAGATATACCCGGTTTTCTTTATCGTTCCCGCATAAACCCATGGCGCCGGCATGGGCCGGCGTCCGGGTATTGGAATAATTATTCGATCAGCGGACTGAATTCATCGCCGCTGACTTTTTCCAGGTCCGTTTCATCGCCCAGCACGTATATTTTCTGTTCGCGTAATACCTGGAGAATAAAAGGCTGTTGCTCGCGCAGGCGGCGCTTAAAGTCTGGAATGGAATATAGATTGGGATTGATTTTACGGCGCAATAAACGTTCGGCGACCGGCAGCCGCGATAATAATTCACCGTAGCTGGTGTTATCGCCGATCAGCAGCAATTCAATCGCGGTATCCATGCCCTCCTGTTCCTTGGCGGTTGCGCCATAAACAAAGGCCACGTTTAAAACATGCTGCAATGGCGCCAGGGCGGAATTCAACACGCTGACCAGGCCGAAGGTTTTTTTCACCAGCCCGCTCAATTCGCCGAAGACGATGCAATCCCGGTTCGGCTTGAAGCGGCGCACGTTACCGATGCGCTCGGAAACGATCACTCCGGACTCATGCAGCCGTTTCAGCTCGCGCTGCGCGGACGCGCTGCCCAAACCGGTCAGGCGCATGATCTCATTCAAGTGGAAGCCTTGATTGACACGTACAAACAGCAAGCCCAGCAGTTTCTGCTGGGCAGGGGTGAAGAGGGCTTGAGCGATCATGAGCCAAATCTTAGCATGAACGAACTATTTTCTGGCGTGTAAAAACAGCCAATTTCCAGGTGCGCGACACCGGAATGCAGGTTTCTTCCCCCTCCTCGATTAGGACACGGCCCGTGGCCCTCGGGGCGGCGGCGTCTTGATGCTAATATGTGCGCAGGGCCAGTTGCCTCCAATAATAACTCTTACAGCAACCACCATAATGAATACATTCCACCGCCCTGTCCTGGCCGTCCTCGCTATAGCCTTGTCTATTCAATCCTGGACGGCACGTGCGCAGGACCAGACACCAAAGTCGATTATCGCGCTGGTCGGTGATACCGACAAGTTCAATATAGGCCAAAACGATTTTTGCGGAGATCGCAACGAAGTCGTATCTCCCAGCGGAAAGCAATTCCGTATCCCGTCGAATAAGCTATCCTTCTTTTATATTCGAACGAAATTCCGCGCGCCGGCCGCAAGTTATATCTGCGAAGGCGACTTTTCCTTTACCCCGTCACCTGGCCAGTTATATATTATCCGCTACACCATGACTGATCGGTGCAAGCTGGAAGTATTTCAAAGCGAGCCGGGCGGCGCTCCGATACCCGTGGCGGTGAATTGGGAAGAATCACGCAGCTGCCTGTTTAAATAAACCAGGCATAAAAAAACGGCACCCGAAGGTGCCGTTTTTATTTTGCGTAGTACTAACTCTATTACGCTTCGTCGCCGTGTGGAGCAACCGTTTCAGTGCTTTCCACATCGCCGCCGGACATCGAGGCTTTTTCGGCCAACAGCAGGGCTTGACGCTCTTCCACTTCCCACGCTTCTTTCTCTTTGCGTGCGCGGTGGAATGCCAGACCCGTACCGCCTGGAATCAGACGACCAACGATGACGTTTTCTTTCAGACCGCGCAGACCGTCGCGCTTGCCCATGATCGCGGCTTCCGTCAGAACGCGGGTAGTTTCCTGGAACGATGCGGCCGAGATGAACGAATCGGTCGACAGCGATGCCTTGGTAATACCCAGCAGAACGTTCTCGTAGGTTGCAGGAATCTTGTTCTCTGCAGTCACGCGATCGTTCTCGTCCAGCAGTTCCGAACGCTCAACCTGCTCGCCAACGATGTAGTTGGTGTCGCCGGCATTGACGATCTGAACACGGCGCAGCATCTGGCGTACGATGACTTCGATGTGCTTGTCGTTAATCTTCACGCCCTGCAGACGGTACACGTCTTGCACTTCGTCAACGATGTAACGCGCCAGCGCTTCGATACCCAGCAGACGCAGGATGTCTTGCGGATCGGCAGGACCGTCCACGATCATCTCGCCCTTGTTCACCACCTGGCCGTCGTGCACCAGCACTTGCTTGTCCTTGGTGATCAGGAACTCGTGCTTGTTGCCGTCCATGTCGGTGATTTCCAGACGCTGCTTACCCTTGGTTTCTTTACCAAATGCAACAGTACCCGTCACTTCCGCCAGCATACCCGCATCTTTCGGCGAACGCGCTTCGAACAGCTCGGCAACGCGCGGCAGACCACCGGTAATATCGCGCGTCTTCTGCGATTCGGTCGGGATACGCGCCAGCACTTCACCGACGGACACTGCCTGGCCATCTTTCACCATGATCAGCGCGCCGACCTGGAAGCCGATCGCCACGGCGTGTTCGGTGCCGGCGATCTTCACTTCATGGCCTTCTTCGTTCAGCAGCTTGACCTGTGGACGCAGGGTCTTGGTCAGCGAACCGCGACGCTTCGCATCGATCACCACCAGGGTCGACAGACCGGTGACTTCGTCGACCTGACGGGCAACGGTCACGCCTTCTTCGACGTTCTCGAAACGCACGGTACCGGCGTATTCGGTAATGATCGGACGGGTCAGCGGATCCCAGGTCGCCAGGGCCGTACCGGCCTTGATCACCAGACCGTCTTTGACGATCAGGGTCGCGCCGTACGGCACCTTGTGACGCTCGCGCTCACGGCCGTGGTCGTCGGTAATCAGCACTTCGCCCGAACGGGAAATGACGATTTGCGCGCCCTTGCCGTTGGTGACGTAACGCATGGTCGAGGTGAAGCGGATGGTACCGTTCGACTTCGCTTCCACCGACGAGGCAACCGCCGCACGCGACGCCGCACCACCGATGTGGAAGGTACGCATGGTCAGCTGGGTACCTGGTTCGCCGATCGACTGCGCAGCGACCACACCGACGGCTTCGCCGGCGTTGACCAGCATGCCGCGGCCCAGATCGCGACCGTAGCACTTGGCGCACAGGCCGAAGCGCGTGTCGCAAGTCAGCGGCGTACGCACCTTGACTTCGTCGATCGACAGACGCTCGATCTCTTCGACCATGTCTTCGTCCATCAGCGTGCCGGCTTCGTACAGCGTAGCCTGGGTCTCTGGATTGACGACGTCGTTGACCACCACGCGGCCGAGGATACGGTCGCGCAGCGCTTCGATCACTTCACCACCCTCGACCATCGCCTTCATCAGCGTGCCGTTGGTCGTGCCGCAATCATCTTCGATCACGACCAGATCCTGGGTCACGTCGACCAGACGACGGGTCAGGTAACCCGAGTTCGCGGTTTTCAGTGCCGTATCGGCCAGACCTTTACGAGCGCCGTGGGTCGAGATGAAGTACTGCAACACGTTCAGGCCTTCGCGGAAGTTCGCGGTAATCGGCGTTTCGATAATCGAACCGTCCGGTTTCGCCATCAGACCACGCATACCTGCCAGCTGGCGAATCTGCGCCGCGGAACCGCGGGCGCCCGAGTCGGCCATCATGTAAATCGCATTGAAGGATTCCTGGGTGGACTTGGTGCCGTCACGCTTGATGACGTCTTCCACTTTCAGCTGGTCCATCATGGCCTTGCCGACTTCATCCGAGGTCTTGCCCCAGATGTCGACCACCTTGTTGTAACGCTCGCCGGCGGTCACCAGACCCGAAGCGTACTGCTGCTCGATCTGCTTGACTTCGGACTCCGCGGCCGAAATCAGGGTGACTTTTTGAGGCGGTACCAGCATGTCGTCCACGCAGATCGAAATACCGGCGCGGGTCGCCAGGCGGAAGCCCGACTGCATCAGCTGGTCGGCAAACACCACCGTCGCGCGCAGGCCGCACTTACGGAACGAGGTGTTGATCAGCTTGGAAATCTCTTTCTTCTTCAGCGCGCGGTTCAGCACGGAGAATGGCAGGCCTTTCGGCAGGATTTCCGACAGGATGGCGCGGCCGACCGTGGTTTCGTAACGGGTCACGGTGCGCACGAATTCGCCCGTCGCTGCATCCTTAGGATTCTCAACGATACGTACGGTGATACGGGTGGTCAGTTCCACTTCCTTGTTGTCGTAGGCACGGATGACTTCCGACACGTCAGGGAAC
Organism: Duganella sp. CT11-25; assembly: GCF_047302815.1. Lineage (NCBI taxonomy): Bacteria > Pseudomonadati > Pseudomonadota > Betaproteobacteria > Burkholderiales > Oxalobacteraceae > Duganella > Duganella sp. CT11-25. The sequence goes on along the minus strand of NZ_JBKBFD010000001.1, from coordinate 4,781,911 downwards.
AGCATGCCTTCGTTTTTCGCGTTGATCGCTTCGCGGGTCGCGTAGTACAGACCCAGCACGATATCCTGCGAAGGAACGATCGACGGTTCGCCGTTCGACGGGAACAGGATGTTGTTCGAAGCCAGCATCAAGGTGCGGGCTTCCATCTGCGCTTCGATCGACAGTGGAACGTGGACCGCCATCTGGTCACCGTCGAAGTCGGCGTTGAATGCCGCGCAGACGAGTGGGTGCAGCTGGATGGCCTTGCCTTCGATCAGGACCGGCTCGAAAGCCTGGATGCCCAGACGGTGCAGCGTAGGCGCACGGTTCAGCATGATCGGATGTTCGCGGATCACGTCTTCCAGGATGTCCCAGACCACCGGTTCCTGGATCTCGACCAGCTTCTTGGCGGCCTTGATCGTGGTGGCCAGGCCCATCAGTTCCAGCTTGTTGAAGATGAAGGGCTTGAACAGTTCCAGCGCCATCAGCTTCGGCAGACCGCACTGGTGCAGTTTCAGCTGCGGACCCACCACGATGACCGAACGGCCCGAGTAGTCGACGCGCTTGCCCAGCAAGTTCTGACGGAAGCGGCCGCCCTTACCCTTGATCATCTCAGCCAGCGATTTCAGCGGACGCTTGTTGGCGCCGGTCATCGCTTTGCCGCGACGGCCGTTGTCCAGCAGCGAGTCGACCGCTTCTTGCAGCATGCGCTTTTCGTTGCGCGTGATGATCTCTGGAGCGCGCAGCTCCATCAGGCGTTTCAGGCGGTTGTTGCGGTTGATGACGCGGCGATACAGATCGTTCAGATCCGAGGTCGCGAAGCGGCCACCGTCCAGCGGCACCAGCGGACGCAGTTCCGGCGGCAGCACCGGCAGCACTTCCATGATCATCCACTCAGGCTTGATGCCCGAGCGCTGGAACGCTTCCAGCACTTTCAGGCGCTTGGCGTATTTCTTGATCTTGGCTTCGGACTTCGATTCCTTCAGTTCCACGCGCAGGGTCTCGGCATCGCGGTGGATGTCGATCGAGCGCAGCAGTTCGCGGATACCTTCGGCGCCCATGAAGGCGGTGAAGTCGTCGCCGTACTCTTCGTACTTGGCGGCGTAGTCGTCTTCCGACATGATCTGGCACTTCTTCAGCGGGGTCATGCCTGGATCGGTCACAACGTATGCTTCGAAGTACAGCACGCGTTCGATATCGCGCAGCGTCATGTCCAGGACCATGCCCAGGCGCGACGGCAGCGATTTCAGGAACCAGATGTGCGCGGTCGGCGACGCCAGTTCGATGTGGCCCATGCGCTCGCGGCGCACCTTGGCCAGCGTGACTTCAACGCCGCACTTTTCGCAGATGACGCCGCGGTGCTTGAGGCGCTTGTACTTGCCGCACAGGCATTCGTAGTCCTTGATCGGGCCAAAGATCTTGGCGCAGAACAGACCGTCGCGCTCAGGCTTGAAGGTACGGTAGTTGATGGTTTCCGGCTTTTTAACTTCGCCGTAGGACCACGAACGGATTTTTTCAGGCGAAGCGAGACCGATCTTGATCGCGTCAAAGGTCTCGTTCGTCTGTACTTGCTTGAATAGATCGAGCAGTGCTTTCATGTATCACTCCAGGTAGTGATGAATTCTTTAAACTGCCCCGCCGGCGAAGGCCGGCGGGGCGACGTGCGATGAATCGAAGCCTAAGCTTTAGTTGCGTTCCAGGTCGATATCGATACCCAGGGAACGGATCTCTTTCACCAGCACGTTGAACGATTCAGGCATACCGGCGTCGATCACGTGGTCGCCTTTGACCAGGTTTTCGTACACTTTGGTACGGCCGTTCACGTCATCCGACTTAACGGTCAACATTTCTTGCAGCACATACGATGCGCCGTATGCTTCCAGTGCCCACACCTCCATCTCACCGAAGCGCTGGCCGCCGAACTGGGCTTTACCACCCAGCGGCTGCTGCGTCACCAGCGAGTATGGACCGGTCGAACGCGCGTGCATCTTGTCGTCGACCAAGTGGTGCAGCTTCAGCATGTGCATCACGCCGACGGTGACCTTGCGCTCGAACGCTTCGCCGGTGCGGCCGTCGTACATGGTGACCTGATTCTTCGACGGGGTCATGCCCAGTTTCGAGGCGATCTCGTCCGGATACGCCAGGTCCAGCATGCGGCGGATTTCGGATTCGTGCGCGCCGTCGAACACCGGAGTCGCGAATGGAACACCCTTCTTCAGGTTGTTCGCCAGCTTCATGATCTCTTCGTCGTCGAACTGGTCCAGGTCTTCCGGACGGCCGTTTTCGTTGTAGATCACGGTCAGATACTTGCGCATCTCTTCGGCCTTGGTGTGCACCGCCAGCATTTCGCCGATGCGGATGCCCAGGCCCTTGGCTGCCCAACCCAGGTGGGTCTCGAGAATCTGACCCACGTTCATACGGGAAGGCACACCCAGCGGGTTCAGCACCACGTCGGCCGGCGTACCGTCGGCCATGTAGGGCATGTCTTCCACCGGCACGATACGGGAAACCACACCCTTGTTACCGTGGCGACCCGCCATCTTGTCGCCCGACTGCAGGCGGCGCTTGACGGCCAGGTACACTTTGACCATCTTCTGCACGCCAGGTTGCAGCTCGTCGCCCTGGGTCAGTTTCTTGCGCTTCTCTTCGAAGGCCAGGTCGAACTGGTGGCGCTTCTCGTTGATCGATTCCTTGATCGCTTCCAGCGCGGTAGCAGCGGCGTCGTCCGCAGGGCGGATGTCGAACCAGTGGTACTTGTCCAGATCGGCCAGGTATTCCTTGGTGATCTTGGCGCCTTTGGCCAGCTTCTTCGGACCGCCGTTGACGACCTGGTTGATCAGCATTTTTTCCAGACGCTGGAAGGCATCGCCTTCCACAATACGCATCTGGTCGTTCAAGTCCAGGCGGAAACGCTTCAGCTCATCGTCGATGATCTGTTGCGCGCGCTTGTCGCGAACGATGCCTTCGCGGGTGAAGACCTGGACGTCGATCACGGTGCCGATCATGCCCGATGGCACGCGCAGCGAGGTGTCTTTGACGTCCGATGCCTTCTCGCCGAAGATCGCGCGCAGCAGCTTCTCTTCCGGGGTCAGCTGGGTTTCGCCCTTAGGCGTCACTTTACCGACCAGGGTGTCGCCCGCTTGCACTTCCGCGCCGATGTAGACGATACCGGACTCATCCAGACGAGCCAGCTGGTTCTCAGCCAGGTTCGAGATGTCGCGGGTGATTTCTTCCGCGCCCAGCTTGGTATCGCGTGCCACGACGCTCAGCTCTTCGATGTGAATCGAGGTGTAGCGGTCGTCCTTGACGACGTTTTCCGAGATCAGGATCGAATCTTCGAAGTTCAGACCATTCCATGGCATGAAGGCCACGGTCATGTTCTGGCCCAGCGCCAATTCACCCAGGTCGGTCGATGCGCCGTCGGCGATCACGTCGCGCTTGGCCACGCGGTCGCCTACCTTGACGATAGGACGCTGGTTGATGTTGGTGTTCTGGTTCGAACGGGTGTACTTGATCAGGTTGTAGATGTCGACACCGACTTCGCCGGCGGTGGCTTCGTCATCGTTGACGCGGATCACGACACGGCCCGCATCGATGTAGTCGACGATACCGCCGCGCAGCGCCTGCACGGTGGTGCCCGAGTCGACTGCCACGGTGCGTTCGATGCCGGTACCGACCAGTGCTTTTTCAGGGCGCAGGCAAGGAACGGCCTGGCGCTGCATGTTGGCACCCATCAATGCGCGGTTCGCGTCATCGTGTTCGAGGAACGGAATCAGCGACGCCGCCACGGAAACGATCTGGCCCGGCGCCACGTCCATGTACTGGATGCGCTCCGGCGAGACCAGGATGGTTTCGCCGGCTTCGCGGGCCGACACCAGCTCATCGCTCAGCATGCCTGCTTCGCTGATGGTCGCATTCGCCTGGGCGATGATGTAGCGGCCTTCTTCGATGGCGGACAGGTAGTCGATCTGGTCGGTGATCTTGGAGCCCTCGACCTTGCGGTATGGGGTTTCCAGGAAGCCGTATTCGTTCAGGCGGGCGTACAGCGCCAGCGAGTTGATCAGGCCAATGTTCGGGCCTTCAGGCGTTTCGATCGGGCACACGCGGCCGTAGTGGGTCGGGTGCACGTCGCGCACCTCGAAGCCGGCGCGTTCGCGGGTCAGACCGCCAGGTCCCAGGGCGGAAACGCGGCGTTTGTGCGTGATTTCCGACAGCGGGTTGGTCTGGTCCATGAACTGCGACAGCTGGGACGAACCGAAGAACTCGCGGATCGCGGCCGAGATCGGCTTCGAGTTGATCAGGTCGTGCGGCATCAGGTTGTCCGCTTCGGCCTGGCCGAGGCGTTCCTTGACGGCGCGCTCGACGCGCACCAGGCCGGCGCGGAACTGGTTCTCTGCCAGTTCGCCGACGCAACGCACGCGGCGGTTGCCCAGGTGATCGATATCGTCGACTTCGCCGCGGCCATTGCGCAGTTCCACCAGGATCTTGATCACGGCCAGCACGTCTTCATTCGACAAGGTCATGGCGCCGGTCAGTTCGTCGCGGCCGATGCGGCGGTTGAACTTCATGCGGCCGACGGCGGACAGGTCGTAGCGGTCGGCGCTGTAGAACAGGCCGTTGAACAGCGCTTCGACGGAGTCTTCCGTTGGCGGTTCGCCAGGACGCATCATGCGGTAGATCGCGACGCGGGCGGCCATCTGGTCGGCGGTGTCGTCGATGCGCAGGGTTTGCGAAATGTAGGCGCCCTGGTCCAGGTCGTTGGTGTACAGGGTCTGGATTTCGGCGATGCTGGCTTCGCGCAGGCGGCCCAGCACGTCTTCGGTCAGCTCATCGTTGGCGGACGCGACGACTTCGCCGGTCTCTGGATCGACGATGTTCTTGGCCAGCACGCGGCCCAGCAGGTAGTCTTCCGGCACGGAGATGTGCTTGATGCCGTTCGATTCGATGTCGCGCACGTGCTTGGCGTTGATGCGCTTGTCCTTCTGGACCAGCGTCTTGCCTTCCTTGCTGACGATGTCGAAACGCGCGACTTCGCCACGCAGGCGCTCGGCGACGAATTCCATTTCCGCGCCTTCGGAGCGCAGGTTGAAATTGTCGAACACGAAGAAGTTCGCCAGGATTTGCTCGTGCGACATGCCGATCGCCTTCAGCAGGATCGTTACCGGCATCTTGCGGCGGCGGTCGACGCGGAAGAACAGGATGTCTTTCGGGTCGAACTCGAAGTCCAGCCACGAACCGCGGTAAGGAATGATACGCGCGGAGAACAGCAGTTTGCCCGAGGAGTGGGTCTTGCCGCGGTCGTGCTCAAAGAACACGCCCGGGGAGCGATGCAGCTGCGAAACGATAACGCGCTCGGTACCATTGATGACGAACGAACCAGTGGTGGTCATCAGGGGCAGTTCGCCCATGTAGACTTCCTGTTCCTTCATCTCTTTGACGACCGGCTTGGTCGGCGATTCCTTGTCCAGGATCACCAGGCGCACCTTGGCGCGCAGCGGCGACGCGAAGGTCAGGCCGCGCAGTTGGCATTCCTTGACGTCGAAGGCTGGATCGCCGAGGACGTACGACAGGAATTCGAGACGCGCAAAACCATTGTGCGAAACGATAGGGAAAATCGAGGTAAAGGCCGACTGCAGGCCGTCGTTCTTGCGCGTCGACGGTGCTACGTCTTCTTGCAAGAAACTATGGTAGGACTCGAGCTGGGTAGCCAGCAGGAACGGAACGTGGTGAACGTTGGCGCGCTTCGCGAATGATTTGCGAATGCGTTTCTTCTCAGTAAATGAGTAGTGCATGGACACTCCGTGAGTGACAGAAAGGATAAAAAATTCAGGTTTTGCCAGTGCTTGGGTATGCAACCCCGCAGCCACTTCAGCAACAATCTCGGCTGCATGTCACACAGACGAAACCTGAAACTTCTACCATTTCCAGCTGATTCATGAAAACTGCAACGTCGGACTAACGCTACAAATACGACGAGGACGACAAAGGAGCCAAAGCCGGATTTCCTCCCTTTCGAAAGGAAATCCGCAGCTTTGGCTCGAGGCGCTAACTAGCCGCCGTACAACTTGATTACTTCAGTTCAGCCTTGGCGCCAGCTTCTTCCAGCTTTTTCTTAGCGGCTTCAGCGTCAGCTTTAGCCAGGGCTTCTTTAACGGTCTTCGGTGCGCCATCAACCACGTCTTTGGCTTCTTTCAGGCCCAGACCGGTGATTTCGCGAACTGCTTTAATGACGCCAACTTTGTTTGCGCCGACTTCGGTCAGAACAACGTTGAACTCGGTCTGCTCTTCAGCAGCCGCTGCGGTTGCGCCGCCAGCTGCTGGAGCAGCCATTGCAGCGGCCGAAACGCCGAATTTTTCTTCGAATGCTTTGACCAGTTCGTTCAGGTCCATTACGGACATTTCGCTAACTGCGTTCAGGATGTCGTCTTTGCTAATTGCCATTTGAAACTCCAATAATTGTTTGATTCGTTATTACATCAGATTGGTACTTGAGAAAAAAACCGGCTGCTATTAAGCGGCTGGGGCTTCTTCTGCAGCCACTTCGGCCACAACAGGAGCACCTTCGGATTTTTTCGCTGCCAGAGCAGCCAGACCACGTGCAAAGCCCGACACCGGAGCCAGCATAACGCCCAACAACTGCGAAATGAGGACTTCACGGCTAGGAATGCTCGCCAACGCTGCAACAGCTGCTTTATCCAGCTGCTTGCCTGCGTAGTTACCTGCGGTGATGACCAGTTTGTCGTTGGTTTTAGCGAAGTCAGCGATGACTTTAGCTGCTGCAACGGCATCGTCCGAGATCGAATAGATCAGCGGACCGGTCATGCTGTCTGCCAGGCTGGCGAACTGCGTGCCTTCGACGGAGCGACGTGCGAGGGTGTTTTTCAACACTCGCAGGTACACGCCTTGAGCGCGCGCTTTGGCACGAAGTTGCGTCAAGTGAGCAACCTGGATGCCACGATATTCGGCCACGACGATAGTTTGCGCAGTTGCTACTTTTGCGGAAACTTCGGCGACGACGGCCTTTTTGTCATTCAGATTGAGACCCACGGTCAACCTCCTTAAATGATGACGGGCAACTGCCTGCCATCGGTTCGAACAACGGCGTCCGAGGTTTAGGAGTCCAATGGACTACGAAACTTGATCGGGTACACCATCTGCGTTGGGTGAAAAATTCAATTAACCGGTTGCCTGCCTGATGCACCCGGCCCAACGGTCTTTGATTGCCTGGCCGCCCCCCGAAAGAAGCAGCCAGCCCAAAGAACTGCCCCGCGCCTTGCGGCACAGGGACTTAAACTTTAAAACTTAAGCAGCCAGGGTAGCCTGGTCAACACGGACGCCAGCGCCCATGGTCGACGACAGGGAAACCTTACGCAGGTAAACACCCTTGCTGGTGGCCGGCTTGGCTTTGTTCAGCGCGTCGATCAGGGCAACCAGGTTGCTCTTCAGATCGGCGTCGGCGAACGATTTGCGGCCGATGGTAGCGTGGATGATACCGGCTTTGTCGGTACGGTACTGTACTTGACCGGCTTTCGCGTTTTTCACGGCGGTAGCGACGTCAGGGGTAACGGTGCCGACTTTCGGGTTAGGCATCAGGCCGCGTGGGCCCAGGATCTGACCCAGGGTACCAACGATACGCATGGTGTCTGGCGAAGCGATGACGATGTCGAAAGGCATGTCGCCGGCTTTGACGCGCTCGGCCAGGTCTTCCATACCAACGACGTCGGCGCCGGCGGCTTTAGCCTGCTCGGCCTTGTCGCCCGAAGCGAACACGGCAACGCGAACGGTCTTGCCGGTGCCGGCTGGCAGCACGACGGAACCGCGAACGACCTGGTCCGACTTCTTAGGATCCACGCCCAGTTGTACCGACACGTCGATCGATTCATTGAACTTGGCGGTAGCCAGTTCCTTGATCAGAGCGACTGCGTTGTCGAATGCGTAGGACTTGGTGCTATCAACTTTGGCTTTGATAGCTTTAGCGCGTTTGGACAGTTTTGCCATGATTACAGACCTTCCACCGTGATGCCCATCGAACGTGCGGAACCAGCGATGGTGCGTACAGCAGCATCCAGGTCGGCAGCGGTCAGATCAGGGGTTTTCAATTTAGCGATTTCTTCAGCTTGAGCGCGGGTCAGCTTACCGACTTTGTCGGTATGTGGCTTCGGCGAACCTTTGGTGACGCCCGAGTGCTTCTTGATCAGGAAGGTCGCTGGAGGCGTCTTCATCACGAAGGTGAAGGACTTGTCGGCGAACGCGGTGATCACGACTGGAATCGGCATGCCTGGCTCCAGACCTTGGGTCTGCGCGTTGAACGCCTTGCAGAATTCCATGATGTTCAGACCGCGTTGACCCAGAGCTGGACCGATCGGTGGGGATGGGTTTGCTTTACCAGCTGGCACTTGCAGCTTGATAAAACCAATGATTTTCTTTGCCATGATGGCTCCTATCTTGGATATGAGTAGTAGCGCCCCACCATGCGTGTTCTGCAGGGCAGGGCTCCTCTTGCGCCAGATGTGCGTTGGTTTTTACACCGTCGCCCGTTCTGGCGAACGGTGCTGCTTATACTTTTTCGACCTGGCCGAACTCAAGTTCCACCGGCGTCGCGCGGCCGAAGATGGTGACCGAGACGCGCACCTTGGATTTCTCGTAGTTGACTTCTTCGACATTGCCGTTGAAATCGGTGAACGGACCATCCTTGATGCGGACTTGCTCGCCCACTTCGTACAGCACTTTCGGCCGTGGCTTCTCGACACCCTCTTGCATCTGCTGCATGATCTTGTCGATCTCGCGCGCTGGAATCGGGGTCGGCTTGTTCGATTTGCCGCCGATGAAGCCGGTCACCTTATTGGTGTTTTTCACCAGGTGCCAGGTTTCGTCGGTCATTTCCATCTCGACCAGCACGTAGCCGGGGAAGAAACGGCGCTCGGTCACCGATTTCTGGCCGTTCTTGACTTCGACCACTTCTTCGGTCGGCACCAGGATCTGGCCGAACTGTTCCTGCATGCCGGCGCGCTCGACGCGCTCCGTCAGCGCACGCTGGACGCTTTTCTCCATGCCGGAATACGCATGTACAACATACCAACGCTTGTTGCTCACTGGTACGCTGATTGGCGCTGCGCCAGCATCTTGTGCCGGAACTTCGCCCGGCACGTCGTCTTGCACATTTTCGCTCATTATTTTCGTATGCCCAGAATGAGGTCGTATAACAGGAATTCCAACGTCTTATCCGTGCCCCACAGGAACAACGCCATCACCAGCACGAAGGCAAACACGATGCCGGTGATCTGGAGCGCCTCGCGGCGGGTAGGCCAAACGACTTTTTTCGTTTCGCGTACGGCTTCTTTGGCGAAATTCAGGAATTCACGGCCAGTTGTCGAGGTCCACAAGAGCAGAACGGCAAAAGCCAAACCAGCTACAAGTGCGCCTGCGCGTACGAGAGCTGGTTTGTCTGACAGGTAATAAAACCCCACCACGCCTGCGATTGCGACGACTATTGCCAGCGCAACCTTAATCTTGTCATTCGACGTGCTGACGGTCTGCACGGATTGATTTGACATTTAATTTACTTTCGGTGCCCTGCACCTGAAAACGGTGGCAGGGACGGAGGGCATCGAACCCCCAACCTTCGGTTTTGGAGACCGACGCTCTGCCAATTGAGCTACGTCCCTACGTAAAACTACAAAGGATATCGATTATACCACCAGAGACGCCTCTGGTGGTAAGACCGGTATTCCTTAGGCGAGGATCTTCGCCACAACACCTGCACCAACGGTACGGCCGCCTTCGCGGATCGCGAAGCGCAGACCTTCTTCCATCGCGATCGGGTTGATCAGCTTGACGGTGATCGACACGTTGTCGCCTGGCATAACCATTTCTTTGTCCGCTGGCAGTTCGATCGAACCGGTCACGTCAGTCGTACGGAAGTAGAACTGTGGACGATAGTTGTTGAAGAACGGGGTGTGACGGCCGCCTTCGTCTTTCGACAGGACATAGATCTCGCCGGTGAAGTGGTTGTGCGGCTTGATCGAGCCTGGCTTCGCCAGAACCTGACCACGCTGTACGTCTTCACGCTTGGTGCCGCGCAGCAGCAGACCGACGTTGTCGCCTGCCTGACCCTGGTCCAGCAGCTTGCGGAACATTTCCACGCCGGTGCAAGTGGTTTTGACGGTGTCGGTGATGCCGACGATTTCGATCTCTTCGCCGACCTTGACGATACCGCGCTCAACGCGACCGGTAACGACGGTGCCGCGACCCGAGATCGAGAACACGTCTTCCACTGGCATCAGGAAGGCGCCGTCCACTGCGCGCTCTGGCGTAGGGATGTACGAATCCAGTGCGTCGGCCAGGGCCATGATGGCTTGCTCGCCCAGAGGACCGGTGTCGCCGTCCAGCGCCTTACGTGCCGAACCCTTGATGATCGGCAGGTCGTCGCCTGGGAACTCGTATTTCGACAGCAGCTCGCGCACTTCCATTTCAACCAGTTCCAGCAGCTCTTCGTCGTCGACCAGGTCGCACTTGTTCAGGAACACGACGATGTATGGAACGCCAACCTGACGCGCCAGCAGGATGTGCTCGCGGGTCTGTGGCATCGGGCCGTCGGCTGCGGAGCAAACCAGGATCGCGCCGTCCATCTGTGCCGCGCCGGTGATCATGTTTTTGATGTAGTCGGCGTGGCCTGGGCAGTCAACGTGCGCGTAGTGGCGCGCTGCGGTTTCGTACTCGACGTGGGCGGTGTTGATGGTGATGCCGCGTGCTTTTTCTTCTGGTGCCGCATCGATCTGGTCGTATGCTTTAGCTTCGCCGCCGAATTTTTTCGACAGAACAGTTGCGATCGCAGCGGTCAGGGTGGTCTTGCCGTGATCAACGTGACCGATGGTGCCGACGTTGACGTGCGGCTTGGTCCGTTCGAATTTACCTTTTGCCATTTTAGACTCCTAACGATTTGGTGTGATTGCCTGGGCTCGCGCCCGACTGTCTTGATGATGCTGCGTATGTACTTATATATGCTGCGGTGCTGCGGATACTGCGAATTCTGGTGCCCTTTACGTGGATTGAACACGTGGCCTCTCCCTTACCAAGGGAGTGCTCTACCACTGAGCTAAAAGGGCTTATGGGGTACTACTCGATGCCTGCCGGCGCATCTGCATTGCAACAACACTGGAGCGGGTGAAGGGAATCGAACCCTCGTCGTAAGCTTGGAAGGCTTCTGCTCTACCATTGAGCTACACCCGCGAGGATTGTTCAATTCTTCATTTTTTACTGCGCCACTCAGTCTTCTTGCAAAAACTTGGTGGAGGGGGCTGGATTCGAACCAGCGTACTCATAGAGAACAGATTTACAGTCTGTCGCCTTTAACCACTCGGCCACCCCTCCGCGAGGAACCGCAGAGTATGAAGCAATTACCTTGACCTGTCAACCCTTGCACTACGCCGCGCTACTTTATTTGGCGTCGAGAGGATGAACCGTCTGCTTCGGGGCGAGATTTTAACTGCACCAACTGCAAAAGTGCAAGTGTTGTTTTTACGTTGCATGTTTTCCTATACAATCGATTAAACAATGTGACATCTGGAGCCCTGCATTTGAACAATCGTAGCGGTCGCTGGCCTACCCTCCTGCTTGCCAATCTCGGCCTCTGGGCCGCGTATTTCCTTGCCGGCCGGCTCGGCCTGCTCCTGTCGCTGCCGCCCAGCTACGCTTCGCCCATCTTTCTTCCCGCCGGCATCGCGCTGGCCGCCTGCGTGGTCGGCGGCGCCCGGCTGCTGCCGGCCGTCGCGCTCGGCTCGCTCTCGGTCAACCTGGTCTATCCCGCGCTGAGCCCGACCGGCATCACGGCGCTGGCCGCCCTCGGCGCCTGCGCGCCGGCCGTCGGCGCCGCCTTGCAGGCCTGGGCCGGCAGCACCCTGTTCCGCCGCTACATCGATCCGGCCATCGGCTCCGGGCGCGACGTGGTGCGCTTCATTTTGCTGGCGGCCGGCGTCACGCTGATCAGCAGCACGCTGTCGCTGTCGGGCATGGCGCTGCTGGGCATCCTGTCGTGGGACACGCTGGGCCTGGACTGGCTGGCCTGGTGGATGGGCGACACCATCGGCATCCTGCTGGCCGCGCCGCTGAGCTGGATCGTCATCGGCCGCCCGCGCGCGCTGTGGGCGCGCCGCCGCACGCTGGTCGGCCTGCCGCTGCTGCTGTCGGCCGCCGCCTTCATCGCCATCTACCTGCAGGCCGACCGCTGGGAAAGCAGCCAGCAGCTGCAAACCTTCCGCCTCAAGGCGCAGCAGACCGGCGACCTGCTGCAATCGCAGTTCAGCGAACACGAGCGCTTCATCTACGCCATGGCCAAGGCGCTCAACGATCCGCGCCGCTCGCTCAACGCCGAGGACTTCGGCAACCTGGCGCACGGCTACCTGGACCAGCGCCCCGAGCTGCTGTCGATGGCCTGGCTGACGCCGGTGGCCGGCAACGAGCGGCCGGCGTTCGAAGCCTGGGCGCGCGAGCACGTGGCGCCGGACTTCCAGATCCGCCAGCGCCAGGGCGGGGGCGACTTCCTGCCGGCCGGCCAGCGCGAGCGCTACTTCGTCTCCACCTTCATCGAACCGGCCCACGCCCGCCCCTATCTGGGACTGGACTTCCTGCACGATCCGCAGCGCCGCGCCGCGCTCGAGCGCGCGATCCAGTCCGGCCAGCCGACCGCCACCGCGCCGCTGCAGCTGATCTCGGAGCGCGCCAGCGCCGGCCTGCTGCTGCTGCAGACGGTCTACCCCAGCAACAACCGCCACCAGGCCATCGGCTCGCTGCTGATCTCGATGCAGTTCGACGCCAACCTGGAGCAGGCGCTGCGGCGCGCCGACTTCCCCCACTTCCTGGTGCGCTTCGAGGACACCGACGACGACAGCGCGCGCAGCGTGGTGCGCGACACGCTGCGCCGCCCGGTCAACGCCGGCGACTTCCAGCGCCAGCTGCACTTCGGCGGCCGCATCTACGAACTGACGCTGGCGCCGACGCCGGCCTACCTGCAGCAGCAGCGCGGCTGGCAAAGCTGGACCGTGCTGACCTGCGGCCTGCTGCTGACCGGCCTGCTGGGCACGCTGATGATGCTGATCAGCGGCGAGCGCGCCCGCATCCAGGGCCAGGTCAAGGACAGCACGGCGCGCCTGCGCGAGCGCGAGGCGCGGCTGCAGGCGATCTTGAACAAGGCCGCCGACGCCATCCTCACCATCGACGGCGACGGCGTGCTGATGTCGGCCAACGCCGCGGCCGGCCGGCTGTTCGGCTATGCGCCGGAGAAGATGACCGCGCTGCGGCTCGACAAGCTGATCCCGGTCGGCGTCGGCGAGGCGGCCGGCCTCGACGCGGCCGGCCTGCTGCGCATGATCGCCTGCGGCGTCACCCACGAATACGAGCTGCCCGGCTGGCGCAGCGACGGCAGCGAATTCCCGCTGGCGATGTCGGTCAGCGAGGTCGAGCTGCCGGACGAGCACCTGTTCGTCGCCATCCTGCACGACCTGACCGAGCAGCACCTGGCGCAGGAGCGCATCCACCGCCTGGCCCACCACGACACGCTGACCGGCCTGGCCAACCGGCTGTCGCTGAACCTGCGGCTGGACCAGCTGCTGGCGCAGACCCGGCGCGGCGGCGGCGCGGCGGCGCTGCTGTTCATCGACCTCGACCACTTCAAGAAGATCAACGACACCCACGGCCACCAGACCGGCGACCTGCTGCTGGTGGCGGTGGCCCAGCGGCTGCAGGAACTGCTGCGCGAAGTCGACACCATCGCCCGCCTCGGCGGCGACGAGTTCATCGTCGTCACCTCCGGCGCGGTGACGCCGGACGAGGCGTCCAACATCGCCGTGCGCATCGTCGACGCCTTGACCGAGCCCTATCAGCTGCAGGGGAAAACCGTGCACAGCGGCGCCAGCGTCGGCGTCGCCATGTTCCCGTCCGACGGCGACGACGGCAGCACCCTGATGCGCCACGCCGACACCGCGATGTACGCGGCCAAGAGCCAGGGCCGCGGCAATTTCCAGTTCTTCTCGGCGGCGATGAACAGCGCCACCCACGAGCGGCTGATGCTGGAGAACCGCCTGTGGCAGGCGCTGGAGCAAAACGAATTCGAGCTGTACCTGCAGCCGCAGGTCGAGCTGGCGACGCAGCGCATCATCGGCGCCGAGGCGCTGCTGCGCTGGCACCATCCGGAGCTGGGCATGGTGGGGCCGGACCGCTTCATCCCGATCGCCGAGGAGTCCGGCCTGATCCTGCCGCTGGGCGACTGGGTGTTGCAGCGCGCCTGCGGCCTGCTGGCCTCGTGGCGCGCGCCGGGGCTGGAGCACCTGCGGCTGGCGGTCAACCTGTCGGCGCGCCAGTGCCACGGCCCGGGCCTGCTGCCGCAGCTCGACAAGCTGCTGCACGGCCACGGCATCGAGCCGGCGCTGCTGGAGCTGGAGATCACCGAATCGGCGGCGATGCAGGATCCGGAACGCAGCCGCGCGCTGCTCAACGAACTGCGCTCGCGCGGCATCAAGGTGGCGATCGACGATTTCGGCACCGGCTATTCGTCGCTCAGCTACCTGAAGCTGTTCGAGATCGACCGCATCAAGATCGACCGCGGCTTCGTCAAGGATATCGAGAGCGACCCGAACGACGCGGTGATCGTCGCCGCCACCATCGCGCTAGCCCATTCGCTGGGCCTGGGCGTGGTGGCGGAAGGGGTGGAGACCGTGGCGCAGCGGGACTTCCTGCGCGCCAAGCAGTGCGACGAGGCGCAGGGCTATCTGTTCGCGCGGCCGATGCCGGTGGCGCAGTTCGAGGCCATGGTGCGCGCCGCCGCCGTCATGACGGCGTGAGCGCCACCAGCACCTGGCCCTTGAGCGCGCGGATCAGCGAAGTCTCGTCCGGCGGCACGCCTTCCGGCGCCGGCTGCGCGCGGTCGGCGTAGAACAGGCCCAGCTGCACCGAGCCGACCACCAGCGGCAGCACGATGAAGCTGCGCGCATCGGGCAGCAGCGCGCGGTGCCACTCCGGCAGCAGCGCGCGGATCTTGGGCGCGCTGGCGTCGGCGATCATCAGGTCGGCGTTGTTCTGCATCGCCAGGTGGAACAGGTCGTCGCCGCTGGCGGTGGGGAAGACGAAGCCGGCCTGGCGCTGCGCGTGCAGCTCGCCGAAGGCCACGCGGGCGCGGTACTGGCCGCTGCGCACATCCTTCAGGCACACCGTCGCGAAGCGGAAGCCCATGCCACGGTACAGCGTCTCCAGCACCGCTTGGATCACGTCGTTGACCTTGCCGTGCCCGCCTGCGCGCATCTGCGTCACCTCCTGCACCCCGGCCAGCAGCAGCTCGCGCGCGTTGAACGGCTTGCCGCTGGGGTGCACGCCCGGCGCCTCCTGCGCCTGGCCCATCGCGGCCTGGCGCAGCACGCCGGGCAGGCCGGGCCCGAGGTCGTCGGGATCGGACTGCTCGCCCATCTGCAGGCTGTCCAGCAAGCCGTCCATATCGCGGGCGACGGTGGCGAACAGCTGCCGCATGCGGTCCTGGTCCAGGTTCAGCGCGGCGCCGTAGCGCTGCGCCAGCGCCCTGCCCTCGTCGCTGTCGGGATCCTGGCGGCGCGCCAGCAGGCGCGCCGTGTCCATGCTGAAGGACACCACCTGGCGCATCCAGTCGGCGCGGCTGGCGGCCGGCTTGAGCGCGTCCGCGCCCGGCGGCAGCGGCGCCAGCGAGCGCACGATCACGTCCGGGATCTTCCATTCATGCAGGATGGCCGCCGACAGGCTGTCGTAGCTGCAGCCCAGCACCTGCAGCGCCGCCTGCGCCTGGGTCAGCTTGCCGGCCGCGGTGTGCAGCGCGATCTCGCGGAACAGCCCATGCTCGTGCGAGGCGATCACCAGCGCGCCGATGTTCTTGAACAGCGCGCCGATCGCCGCCTCCTCGGCGCCCTGGTAGACGCTCAGCCGCGCCATCTCGCGGCCGACCAGGCTGGCGCACAGCGCGGCCTCCAGCTCGATCCGCACGCTGTGCGCGTGGCGGCTGTTGGCCAGCGTATCGACCAGCAGCATGGCCATCGCCGTGGTCTTGACGTTGTCGAAGCCGAGCAGGGAAATCGCGCGCGAGATGGTGGTAACGGCGGTGCCGCCGGCGGCGCGGTAGGTGGGGGTGTTGGCCAGCCGCAGCACCTTCTGCGTCAGCGCCACGTCCGACAGCACGTAGTAGGCCAGGCTTTGCGCGCCCTCGTCGTCGGAGTCGGCCAGCTGCACCACCCGCGCCACCGACGCGCCCAGCGCAAACATGCCCTCGTCGCCGCTGAGCTTTTTCAGCAGCTGGCTGCGTACCGGACGCAGCTCGCCGTCATGCTGGGCGGTGGGGGTTGGCATCGCACTGTCCTGCCCTTCCTGTGGCCTTATTCCGGCGTGTGGCCGATGCTCGGATCGCGTTCGATCAGGTCCAGCAGCGCGGCCACCACCTCGGGATCGAACTGCTTGCCGGCGCGGTCCTTAATGTAGGTCATGACCTCGGTGTGCGGCCACGGTTCCTTGTACGGACGCTCGTGCAGCAGCGAGTCGAAGACGTCGACCACGGCGACGATGCGGGCCGAGATCGGGATGTCGCGCCCCTTCAGCTGGTTCGGATAGCCGTTGCCGTCGAAGTGCTCGTGATGGCCGCCGGCGATCTCGGCGCCGTAGGTCAGGTAGCTGACGCCGTCGACCATGTTGGCGGCGCGCTCCAGGATCGACTTGCCGACCGCCGCGTGGGTCTGCATCTCGGCCCGTTCCTCCGGCGTATGCGGGCCCGGCTTGAGCAGGATGTGGTCCGGCGTGGCGACCTTGCCGACGTCGTGCAGGATCGACGCCAGGCCGATCATCTCCAGCAGCTGCGGCGTCAGCTCGTCCGGATAGACGCCGCGCTCGGCCAGGCGGTTGGCCAGCGACGACGACAGCAGCTGCACGCGCCGCACATGGCCGCCGGTGCCGCTGTCGCGGAACTCGGCCAGGTCGGCCAGCGCCACCACGGTCGCTTCCTGCGCCTTGCGCAGCTGGCCGAACATATACAGGTTGTCGAACGCGGCCGCGATGCGCTGGCAGAACACCTCCAGCAGGTCGCGCTGGATCTGCGCCAGCGGCCACGGCGGCGTGACGGAAATCGCCACCTCGCGGTTTTCCTGCGTGTGGATGAACAACACATTGGCCGGATGCTCGAACTGGCTTTTCTTTTCGGCGAAGGCCTTGGCGATGGTCGGCCACAGCGGGTGGCCGGACGGCATCAGCTCCGATTCGTTCAGCGTCGCGTAGCCGCCGGTGGCGGCCACCACGGTGGTGACGCCGGTGTCGCCCTGCATCAGGCACAGCACGCCGTCCGAGCCGACGTCGAGGATCGCGCTGACCTGGTTCAGCACGCCCGAGGCGAATTCGCGCAGCGAGTGGATCTGGTACAGGTTGGTGGCGCCGGCCAGGATCTTGCCGAGGCCGACGCGGCTGCGCTCGAGCATGTTCAGGCTTTCATACGCGCGCAGCGCCGAGATCACCGTGGTGAACAGCTTCTGCGTGGTCAGCTCGGTCTTGGCCTTGTAGTCGTTGATGTCGTATTCGATGATGACGCGCTGCTCGGGCGCCTGGCCCGGCTGGCCGGTGCGCAGCACCACGCGCACGATGGCATTGTGGAGCTCTTCGCGGATGCGGCGCGCCAGGATCAGGCCGGCGTCGTCGGTTTCCATCACCACGTCCAGCAGCACCAGCGCGATGTCCGGCGTGTCGCGCAGGATGTCGTAGGCTTCGCGTCCGCTGTAGGCGGAGAACAGCTCCAGCTCGCGGCCCTTGAAGCTGACGTTGCGCAGCGCCAGCCGCGTGACGGCATGCACGTCGACGTCGTCGTCGACGATCAGCACGCGCCACAGGCGCTGGTCCGGCGCCGCCAGGCCACCGGCTGCGACGTCTTCCTCGTCTTCGTCGATCAGCCAGTTGTCGTCTGCGGCGTTGGAATCGGTCATACAATCTCCTAAGGGGCGCTCTGGGGCTGTCGTTACCCTAGCATAATCAGATTCACACCCTGTGACAACCCCCTTCGGAATCGCCCGCAAGCGGCGCCGGCGCGAGCTTGCCTGCCGCGCGGCCGGTTTGCTTAATTGCTGACCGGCGGCGTCGCCGTCTCGGCGCTGGCGGCGGCCGTGCGGCCGGCCGCGCAGGCGCCGGGATTGGCGCCGATGTCCAGGTTCTGGTAGCGGATCTCGTACTTGCCGCTGGAGAGCTTGTCGACCTGCAGCTTGTCGTGCGCCTGCACATAAGCGTAGCGCACATTCGAGCGGCGGTCCATGTCGTACACCTTGATGAACACCGCCGAGGCGTTGCCGGCGTTGTCCAGCGTCAGCGCCATGTCGTCGCCGCGGTTCCCCACCGGGAAGCCTTCCATGTAGCCGGACTTGAGCGGCCACGGTTCGCCGTTGGGCGCCACCAGGGTCTGGGTTTCGGTATCGCACTCGGCGCCGGCGTTCGGCAGCACCACCTGCGACAGCGCCACCACCTTGATCGGCGCCGGCCGGCCGCCGCCCTCGGACGGGTAGGCGCGGCCCGAGGCCCAGGCCTCGCGCATCTCGGCCTTGGGATCGGGACGGACGGGACGCGGCTCCGGCTGGGCGGCGTTGGCGTCGATATTGGCCTTGCTGCCCCAGGCCGTCAGCATCGTCGACGACAGGCGCGGCTCGTTCATCATCGTCACGCCGCCGGCCCAGCCCAGCACCAGGCAGGCGGCCAGGCCGCCCCACCAGCGCCAGTCGCGCCGGCGGCGGTTCGGCCGCGGCGCGTCGTCGACATGCTCGGGACTCCAGGCGCGCTCGGCGCCGTCATGGCGGTGCCGCTCGCCGCGGTGGCCGTCTTCGTGGCGGGTGCTCTCGAGCCACTCGATTTCCCACTCCTCGGCGGCGATCCACTCGTCGTGCTCCTTGCGGCGCTGGGTGTCGGACAGGGTGTCGTAGGCGCTGTTGAGGATGGCCATGATGCGCGCAGCCTTCTCATCCCCCGGATTTTTATCCGGGTGGTATTTTTGGCTGAGCGCCTTGTAGGCGGCACGTATGACCTCCTGCGGCGCCATACGCGACACCTTCAGATTGTCATAGTGAGTGTGTATCTTTCCCATCGTTCCAATTAGTTTCCGACTCGCGCGCTGCGACGGGGGCTGTAGCGCGGAATCGACGCAGAATCAGTCATCATAGCCGATCTTCGGCCGCACAACTCAGCGATAAAGCAAGGAATCGGCTTGTTATTCAGGCCATTGTGCCAAATAGACTACAGGCGGTGGCTGCGGTCCTGCATGGCGATGGCTTCCGGCAAGACGACATGCTTGCCGACCGCCAGCACCTTGAACAATTCGCCCATCTCGGCCGGCGACACCAGCTTTTGCAGCGCGCCGGCCTGGGGCAGGTAGGCTTGGATGTCGGAGGGATCGGTGCGCAACAGCAACTCGCCGATGCCGGCGCCGATCAGGAAGCCTGACTGGTTCAGGTAGCCCAGCACCTCGATGCCGGCGTCCTGCGCCGCCAGCGCCATCGCCGTGAAGTCGACGTGGGCGGTGATGTCCTGCAGGCCGGGATAATAGAACGGGTCGGCGTGCGCATGGTGGCGGTAGTGGCACATCAGCGTGCCGGTGGCGCGCATGCCCAGGTAGTACTCGTGCGCCGGGAAGCCGTAGTCGAACAGGAAGGCGGCGTTGGCGCCGCCGTTGCGCAGCATGCGGCTCAGGGTGGCCATGAAGCCGCAGGCCACGCCGTGCACCTCGGTCACGTAGCCGACCGGCAGTTCCGCGTGGCCGCCGACCTGGCGCTCGATCTGCGCCAGCAGCTCAGGGCCGGCCGGGGTTTCCAGGTAATCGAAGCGGCCCTCGCGCACGGTGACCTGCAATTCCTGCCAGCCTTGCGGGTGCTTGGTGATCAAATGGACCGGCATCGCGTCCAGCACCTCGTTGCCGAACACCACACCGTCGAAGGCGTCCGGGAACTCGTCCAGCCACACCACCTGCGGGAAATCGCGCAGCTTGTCCTGCTGGCGCGCGCGCAGTTCGCCGGACAGTTCGACGATGCAATAGCGCTCGACATCGACGCCCATGGCGGCCATCTCGGTCAGGATGTCGAAGGCCAGCTTGCCGGTGCCGGCGCCGAATTCGAGGATCCGCGGCGCGCTTTGGGCGATAATAGCGGCTGCGACCTGCGCCAGCGCCGCGCCGAACAGCGGCGTGAGTTCCGGGGCGGTTGTAAAATCGCCATCTTTTCCCAGCTTGGCGGAGCCGCCGCTGTAGTAGCCCAGGCCGGGCGCGTACAGCGCCAGCTCCATATAGCGGGCGAAGGAAATGGCGCCTGAATTGCGTTCGATTTCGGCGGCGATCAGGTGCTGTAGGGCGTGGGACGCGGCCAGCGCGTCGCTAGAAGGTACGGGTAGGGACATACCGGCATTATAGCCAACAGCAACCCAAGACAAACATGATGACAGCACAGGACAATCAAGCCAGCGACGCGCGCGTCGCACTGGTCACCGGCGCCGGGCGCCGCATCGGCCGCGCCATCGCGCTCGGGCTGGCGCGCGCCGGCTGGGACGTGGCGGTGCACTACCGCGCCTCCGAAGCGGAAGCGCGGCAGGTGGCGGCGGAGATCGCCGCGCTGGGCCGCCGCGCCGTGGTGCTGCAATGCGAACTGGCCGACGAAGCGGCGGTGCGCGCACTGCTGCCGCGCGCCGCCGCCGCGCTGGGCGCGGTGCGCTGCGTGGTCAACAACGCCTCGCTGTTCGACTACGACAGCGCCGCCGACTTCAGCGGCGCCAGGCTGGACGCCCATATGCGCGCCAACGTCGCCGCGCCGATCCTGCTGGCGCAGGCGCTGCACGCGGCCACGCCGGCCGGGGCGCAGGCCGTGGTGATCAATCTGCTCGACCAAAAACTGTACAATCTCAATCCTGACTTTTTGTCGTACACCCTGTCCAAGGCCGCGCTGCAGACCGCCACCACGATGCTGGCGCAGCAGCTGGCGCCCACGGTACGGGTGGTCGGCATCGCGCCCGGCATCACGATGGTGTCCGGCGACCAGACCGAAGCCGGTTTCGCCAACGCGCACCAGCAAACGCCGCTGGGCCGTTCCAGCACTCCCGAAGACATCGCCGACAGCGTGGTCTACGCCGCCTCGGCGCGCGCCCTGACCGGCACCACGCTGCTGGTCGACGGCGGCCAGCACCTGGTGCCGCTGCCGCGCGACGTGATGTTTCTGGCTCAATGAATACAATCGAAAGAAGGTAATAACTATGCTGTCCGCCCTGATCCACCCGCAACTGAACGACTGCCGCCGCCTGTTCCTGCGCAATTACGAAGTCCTGATCAACATCGGCGTCTACGAATTCGAGAAAAAGGGCGAGCAGCGCCTGCTGATCAACGTCGACCTGTACATTCCGCTGGCGGTGTCCTCGCCGACCCACGACCAGCTGGAAGAAGTGGTGGACTACGACTTCATGCGCGACACCATCGCCAAGCGCATGTCGCTCGGCCACGTACAGCTGCAGGAAACGCTGTGCGACGACATCGTGCGCTCGATGCTGGAACACCCGCGCGTGCGCGCGGCCCGCGTGTCGACCATGAAGCCGGACGTGTATCCGGACTGCGAAGGCGTCGGCGTCGAAGTATTCAAGATCAAGGACAGTGTATGAGCGCCGTGTTGAACACCCCCGTGGAAAAGGCCGGCGGCAAGTCCGCCGAAAAGATCGCGCTGGAGAACAACAAGCTGCACAAGCGCCTGTGCCGCCTGGTCGGCCAGGCCATCGGCGATTTCAACATGATCGAGGACGGCGACAAGGTCATGGTCTGCCTCTCTGGCGGCAAGGACTCTTACGCGCTGCTGGACATCCTGATGACGCTGCGCGAACGCGCGCCGATCAACTTCGAGATCATCGCGGTCAACCTGGACCAGAAGCAGCCCAACTTCCCGGACCACATCCTGCCGGCGTACCTGAAGGAGCTGGGGATCCCGTTCCACATCGAGAACCAGGACACCTACAGCATCGTCAAGCGCCTGATCCCGGAAGGCAAGACCACCTGCTCGCTATGCTCGCGCCTGCGCCGCGGCATCCTGTACCGCGTGGCCGATGAACTGGGCTGCAACAAGATCGCGCTCGGCCACCACCGCGACGACATCCTCGAGACCTTCTTCCTGAATATGTTCTTCGGCGGGAAGCTGAAGGGCATGCCGGCCAAGCTGGTCTCGGACGACGGCAAGCACATGGTGATCCGCCCGATGGCGTACGTGAAGGAAGAAGACAGCGAGCGCTATGCCGAAGTCAAAGGCTTCCCCATCATCCCGTGCGACCTGTGCGGCTCGCAGGAAAACCTGCAGCGCAAGCAGATCAAGGGCCTGATGCGCGAATGGGAAAAGAAATTCCCCGGCCGCGTCGAGAGCATCTTCTCCTCGCTGTCGACGGTGGTGCCGTCGCACCTGATGGACCGCGACCTGTTCGGCTTCAAGGACATCAAGGCCGACGGCCAGGCCAACCCGCTGGGCGACATCGCCTTCGACGAAGAGCCATGCTCCACGCCGTCGACGATTCCGGGTATCATCCCCCTGCAGCGCGATCAGTGATCGTCTTCTCTTGCCCTCCGCTAGGAAGACGGACTACTAACCAAGGGTAAAGGATGACTTATGAGTCTGAAGATTGAATCGAAAGCGCTGAGCGATTCCATGCTGGCCAACTTCTCGCCGGTGAAGAAGAACGGCGGCGGCGACGGGGATTTCGGCGCGCTGCTGAAGCACGCCGAAACCAGGCAGTCGGAGGCGTCGATGGAGCTGGAGAAGTACCTGAAAATGACGCCGGGCGAACGCATGGCCGCGGCGATCATGAAAAGCCTCGGTATCAGCAAGGAAGAATTCGACGCCATGTCGCCGGAGCAGCAGGCCGCCGTCACCGCCAAGATCGCCGAGATCATGAAGCAGCAGATGGACGAGAAGATGGCGGAGAAGCAGGGAAGCCAGGGAACCGTCGCGCTGTAAAACCAAAACGGGCCGAGGCCCGTTTTTTTCATGCCTACTTCGCCGCCTTGCCCACCGGGTTGGCCAGCAGGTCCAGCACCGAGTACGTCAGTGCGCTGACGCCGGCGCGGATGGTGCGCTCGCGGTCCGGCGCAAAGAACGGGCTGTGCGGCGTCGGCAGGATGGTCCCGGACGCCGCCGCCTGCGCGAACACCGCCGGCTCGATCGCCCCCACCCGCAGCTGCAGCGACGGTACGCCCGCCACCCGTCCATACACGCCGAAATCCTCGGACGCCGAACTGGGCGCAATCTGCAGCACGTTGGCCTCGCCCATGGCCCGCTTGAGCGCGGCGCTCAGCTGCGCCGCCATCGCGACATCGTTGTTCACCACTTCCGACGCTTCCTTGGGATCGACGAACACCAGCGGCTCGCGCGGCGCGCCGGCCGCCTCCGCCTCCGCCCTGGCGATGCGCGCGATCGACGCCAGCAGTTTTTTCTGCACTTCGGGCTTGTACGAGCGCACCGTCAGCTCCAGCTTGGCCTCGTCCGAAATGATGTTGCGCTTGGTGCCGCCGTGGAAGGTGCCGACCGTGACCACCGCCGCGTCGAAGGGATTGACTTCGCGCGCGACGATGCTCTGCAAGGTCACCACCGTGCGCGCGGCGATCAGCAGCGGATCGATGGTGGTGTGCGGCGCGGCGCCATGCCCGCCCTTGCCGTAGAAGGTGATGTCGACCGAATTCGAGGCCGCCGACGCCGGGCCGGGCACCACGCCGACCTGGCCGGCCGGCAGCGCATTGGTGTCGTGCAGGCCGAGCACCACGTCGGGCTTGGGGAAGCGCGTCATCAGGCCGTCCTTGACCATCATTTCCGCGCCCTGCAGCACCTCCTCCGCCGGCTGGCCGACGAACACCAGCGTGCCGTGCCACTTGTCCCTGGATTGCGCCAGCAGCGCGGCGGCGCCGGCCCAGGCGGTCATGTGGATGTCATGGCCGCAGGCGTGCATCACCGGCACGGTGCCGCCGGCCGCGTCGCGCACCGTCACCGTGCTGGCGTATGGCAGCCTGGTTTGCTCCTTGACCGGCAGCGCATCCATATCGGTGCGCACCATGACGGTGGGGCCGGCGCCGTTTTTCAGCACGCCGACCACGCCGTGGCCGCCGACACGTTCGCTCACCTCGAAGCCGGCGGCGCGCAACCGCGCCGCCATCTTCGCGGCGGTCTTTTCTTCTTGAAGGGAGAGTTCGGGATTGCGGTGCAGATCGATATACAGCGCATCGAGTCCGGCGTAGATCGCGTCCAGCCCTGCGGGCTGCTGCGCGTGTGCGGAAAATAACAGCGGCGCCAGCAGCGCGCCGCAGACCAGGCTTTTCTGATTCATGTGCCGTCTCCCGTGTGATGGAGCATCCAGTATCACACGGAAAACGGCGCCGAATTATCTTTTAGCTCAGAACTTCTGCGCGGTGCGCATCACCGGATACAGGTTGTAGCGCTCGTCCCACGACGAATGGCGCCTGGCGAAGAACTCCAGGCGCTTGGCCGGCGTCTTGTTGAACTCCGCGTCTCCGTCCAGCTTCTTCTGGAACTCGGCGCGCAGGGCCGGATCGGCTTCCAGCTGCTCGCGCGCGACCTCCTCCGCCACGTAGTCCTCCATGTACTCCTTGCGCTCGAAGGCGTTGTTGAACGCGCCCCAGGCCAGCAGGCCGTCGGCGCCGCGCGGCTCCAGCATCGTCATCACCAGGCGTGCCTTCGGCTGCGCGATCGGCACGAACAGCGCGCCCTTGCCCAGGCTGCGGCGCTCGCGCGCCCAGTCGCCTTCCACCGCCAGCGACTGGTGGCCCTCGAACGACTGCGCGCCGAACTTGGTCTTGGTGGCGCGGAAGGTCTCGACTTCGGCCGACATCTGGTCGGCGCCAATCACCTTGAAAGTGATGCCGTGCTGTTTCAGCTTGGCGCCCACCTGCGCGGCATACGCCACCGGCACCACATAGCCGCCCTGCGGCGCCGCCACTTTGAAGTCCGGCACCACTTCGTCGCGCAGCGGCACGGACCAGACCTGCGGCTTGCTCTCGTCGTAGTGCGTCATCAGGCCGCCCGATACTTCCGAGTAGGCGCGCGTGTATTCATAGCCGGGGAACTCGATGGTCCTGGCGTTGAAGGTGGTGCGGTAGCTGAGCGGGAAATCGGCGCCGCCCAGCGCAACGGCGCGGGCGTCGGCGTCCTGCGCCAGCTTCTGCCATTCCTTGCCGTGCGCGGCGACCTGCGACAGCAGCGAGACGATGGTGTTGTGGGTGATGCGCACGCGGGTCGGATAGTCCTTCCACGAGTGCGTTTCCACCAGCATCGCGAAGCGGTTGCGCATCGGGAAGTAGCCGGTCGAGAAGCGCGGCGTGGCCATGCTGTCGACGAAGCCGGAGGCAGGGTCGTCTTCCTTGTCGAAGGAGATGTAGTACGGCTTCGGATCGGAGCCCTGCGACTTCAGGTCCGCCATCACGGCGGTCTGCAGCGCCAGGCCGGCGCGCTTGAGTTCCTCGTCGCCGCCGTGCACCGGCTCGACCTGAATCGAGACGTCCGGCTGGAACTTGGCGCCGTCGGTCACGTGCAGGTCGATATAGGCCAGCGGATCCCAGGCGTTGACCAGCGCCAGCATGGCCTGCATTTCCGGCGCATCGGCCTTGACGTAGTCGCGATTCAGGTTGTAGTTCTGCGCCGTGGTGCGCCAGCCCATTTCCACCGGGCCGCGCTGGTTCGGACGGTTCCACTTGCCGAAGCGCTCATGGCCGTCGACGTTGAACACCGGGACGAACAGCAACACCTGCTTGTCCAGCGCGCCGGCGGCGGCCTTGTTTTCCAGCGCTTCGCGCAGCGCCAGGAAACCGGCGTCCTTGCCGTCGATCTCGCCGGCGTGGATGCCGCCCTGGATCAGCATGACGGGCACGCCCTTCTTCCTGGCCTGTTCGGCGGTCAGCGCGCCGGTGCGCGAGACGGCCAGCGCCAGCATCGGACGGCCTTCCGGCGTGCGGCCGAATTCAAAGCAGCGCACCTGCTTCGGATAAGCTTTCTGGAAGCGCGCGCACAGGTCGATCACTTCGTCGTAGCGGCCGGTGCTCTGGAATCCGGAACGTTCGGAGATGGTGGACAGTGGCGAGGAGGCGGGGGCGGCGGCGGCCAGCGTGGAGGTGGCGGCAAAGGCAAGCAGTAGGGCGGAACGAATCATGGAGAGGCTTCCAGCGGTGGTTGATCGACCGATGCCAGTACCGGCATCGGATACGCGAGAAATTATAGACGGCTTTGCGCGTCAGCGATTGCGGATCGATATTTCCTTCACCTCCGGCCGCACCAGCCGCATGGCGCCGGCGCCGGCCAGGCTGCGGTTATGCATCGGCGCCGCCGGGCAGGCGCCGTTGGCGCGGTAGCTGAGCGCCGTGGCGAGCAGGCTTTCGGCCGGATCGCCGACGGCGTGCGCCAGGTCGTCCGCGACATCGCAGGTCGGCTGGAAGCCGTCCGCGTAGTCGCCGAAGCCCTTGTCGTTCACGCCCTGGACCTGGATCGAGAAATAGGTGGTGCCGCAATTGGCGGCCGGCACGAAGGCGTAAGGCTTGCCGCAGGTCTCGCCGCCGATCAGGTTCACCTCCACATCCACCCCGCGCAGGCTGTTGATGACCGACTCGCTGGCGGAGCAGGTTCCCGGCGTGGTCAGGACGGTGACGCGCTTGAGCCCCAGATAGGGCAGCGCGGTGCCGGCCTTGATCTGCGACGCCACATAGCCGGTCGCCGTCGACAGGAAGATCTGCGGCGCGGCCGGCTTGGTCTTGTCATTGGCCTGCAGGCGCTCGAACACTTTGCCGCTGGTGGCGCCGGGGCCGGCGATCATGTATGCCAGCTCGCTGGCGATGTTGAGATAGCCGCCGCCGTTGTAGCGCATGTCCAGCACCAGGTCGTTGATGCCGGCCGCCTTGAAGGTCGAGACGGCGTCCGCCAGCGGACGCTCCGACACCGCGTTGTGGTCGTTGAACTGCAGGTAGCCCACCTTGCCGCTGGCGGTGGCCAGCACCTTGACGTTCTGCACCGGCGTCATGGCCAGCTGCACCGCGGCCAGTGTCACCGCGATGGTCTGGTCGCCGCGCACCAGCACCAGCTTGTGCGTCTCGCCCGCCTTGGCCGGGAACAGGCCGGCATTGATCGCGGCCAGGCCGGCGTCGCTGCTGTCGTCGATGCCGGTGCCGTCGACCGATTGCAGGCGGTCGCCGCGCAGCAGGCCGGCGGCCGACGCCGGCGAATTCGGCTCCACCAGCGTCACCGCCCACACGCGCGGGACGCCGGCGTTGGTGCTTCTCACCCAGGTCAGGCCATAGCTCAGTTCCACGCCGCTACCGCTCATGGCGTCCCACACGTCGCTCGGATACGTGAAGTGGAAGCGGTCCTTGGCGCGGCCGGACGCGGTGAGCAGCGGCGTTTTCAGCGCGGCGAAATAATCGACCGGCCGCGTGTAGTCCGCCATGTTCAGGGTCGGTAGTTCGCGATACCACAGGTAGGTCTCTTCGATGTAGAGCTGCAGGAACGTCAGCTCGTCGGTCAGCGTTCCCTGCTGGTCGTAGTACGGCAGGCCGTTGGAGCCCAGTCCGGTGCGCGGATGCACGCAATGGTTGTACACCGCCAGAAAGTCCGTCCCGGCCGGCGGCGTCACCGGCGGGGTCACGGGCGGCGTGACGGGCGGCGCAGGGTCGGTCGGCGGAATGGCGGCCGACCCGCCGCTGCCGCCACCGCCGCAGGCGGACAGCAGGATCAGGAGCACGGAAGCGGCAAGCAAGCGGGGTGTAAGTTTCATTCGAGAATTATATCCGCATGGCTGTCAAGCATGCCAACTATGCAACATTTCTTACAATTCAGGCTTGCAGGTCGGGATCGTCGCGCAGCAGGGCGGCCAGCCAGGCGGCGAACACGCTCAGACGCGGCGACGCCATGCGGCCCTGCGGATACAGCAGCGACATCGGCATCGGCGTCGGCGGCATGGCCGCCAGCACCTCGACCAGCGCGCCGCTGGCCAGGTGATGCCGCACCTGGTAGCGCGCCGCCTGGATCAGGCCCATGTCCTGCAGCGCGCACAGGATGTAGGCGTCCGGCTCGTTGACCGTGATGGCGCTGCGCAGCTCCACCGTGGTCACGCTGCCGCCGGTCATGAAGTCCCAGTCGAAGGGACGGCCGGTGCGGCCGGAAAAGTGCATCACGCCGCGATGCGCCCGCAGGTCGTCCAGCGTGCGCGGCGTGCCGTGCGCGGCCAGGTAGCCGGGCGAGGCGCAGGTCAGGAAGCGCATGCTGCCGAGGCGGCGGCCGATCATCGACGAGTCCTGCAGCTCGCCCACGCGCAGCGAGCAGTCCAGGCCTTCCTGCGTCAGGTCGCGCACTTGCTCGCTCAGGCTGACGACCAGGTCGATGTCCGGATAGTCGCGGCAAAAACCGGCGATGTGCGGCATCACCAGGTGGCGGCCGACCGCGCCGGGCAGCTCCACCCGCAGCCGGCCGCGCGGCTTGCTGGCGGCCCGGCCGCGGAAGGTGCCCTCGGCATCCTCCACCGCCTGCAGGATCTCCAGGCATTTGCGGAAGTAGTCGGCGCCGTCCGGCGTCAGCGACAGGCGGCGCGTGGTCCGCTGCAGCAGCTGCGTGCCGAGGAAGGCTTCCAGCTTATTGATGGTCGCCGTCAGCGCGGCGCGCGGCAGGTCCAGCGTCTCGGCGGCCTTGGTATAGCTGTTGGCCTCGACGATGCGGACGAAGACCTGCATGGCTTTCAGTCTGTCCATTATTTACTCATTGTTCACTTAATGTGAAAAGTATAGGGGCATTATGCCCTGATTATCTTTGCCCGGCTTTTGCCTAGAATTTGCCCATCGAAACCTCCCCCTGGAGCCATCATGAGCAATACCGCAGAAAAAGATATCAGCCCCGGCATGGTGCTGTTGCTGGCCGCGGCGACCGGCCTGATCGTCGCCAACCTGTACTACGCGCAAACGCTGGTCGGTCCGATCAGCGCCGCCACCGGCCTGTCGGCCGGAGCGGCCGGCCTGATCGTCACGCTGACGCAGATTGGCTACACCCTCGGCCTGCTGTTCGTGGTGCCGCTGGGCGACCTGCTGGAAAACCGCCGCCTGATCGTCACCGGCCTGTTGTTCACCTCGGCCATGCTGGTGCTGGCCGCGTTCAGCACCAGCGCCTGGATGTTCCTGGCCGCCGCGCTGGGCATCGGCCTCGGCTCGGTGGCGGCGCAGATCATCGTGCCGTTTGCCGCCCACCTGTCGAAGGAAGCGACGCGCGGCCACACGGTCGGCAAGGTGGTCAGCGGCCTGCTGCTGGGGATCATGCTGGCGCGTCCGGTGGCCAGCCTGGTGGCGGACGCCAGCAACTGGCACGTGGTGTTCGGCGGCGCGGCCGTCATCGTGCTGGCCGTGGCGCTGGTGCTGCGCGCCAAACTGCCGCTGCGGGCGCCGGCGGCGGCCATCACCTACCCTGCGCTGATGGCGTCGCTATGGCATCTGTTCCTGCGCACGCCGCTGCTGCGCCGGCGCGCCGCGTACCACGCCGGCCTGTTCGGCTCCTTCAGTTTGTTCTGGACCGTGACGCCGCTGATGCTGGCCGGTCCGCAGTTCCACCTGTCGCAAACCGGCATCGCGCTCTTCGCGCTGGTCGGCATGGCCGGTGCGGTGGCCTCGCCAGTCGCAGGCCGCCTGGCGGATTCCGGCCACACGCTGATGGCGACCGCCGCCGCGCTGGCGCTGGGCGTGACCGGTTTCGCCCTGCCGCTGCTGGTACCGGGCTCGCGCGATGTGGCGCTGGGCATACTGGTGATTGCGTCCATCGTGCTGGACATGGGCGTGGCCGCCAACCTGGTGTTGGGCCAGCGCGCCATCTTCTCGCTGGGTGCGGAAGTGCGCAGCCGCTTGAACGGCGTCTACTTCGCGCTGTTCTTCGCGGGCGGCGCGCTGGGTTCGGCGCTAGGCGGATGGATGTTCGCCACCCACGGCTGGCACGCCGCGCTGGCGACCGGCATGGCCTTCAACGGCGCCGCCCTGCTCTACTGGCTGACGGAATATGCCGGCGGCACTGCGGAACAGCGCAAGCCGGCATAATTCAGCGATATCTTCGTCTTAGGAACCGAAGTGGTAATTTAGTTCTACCCAGCCCTGGCGGCCGGTCGGGCTGTAGTTCCCTACCGGGTAGTAAGGCCAGCCGGCGCTAGGATCGGTCTTGACCGTGTTGAACAGGTTGTTGACCGCCACCGACACCGTGGTGCGCGCATTCAGGCGATACACCACGCTGGCGTTGACCAGGGTGGTCGGCGTCAGGTAGGCGTCGCCGGCCGCGTTGGGCACCTTGCCGTAGCGCTGCAGGAACAGCGTGTTCGACCAGTCGCGGATATTCCACGTCAGGCTGGCATTGAGCTTGTCGCGCCAGTCGTAGTTGGTCAGGTCCGCCAGGTCGTCGTTCAGCGCGTCGCCGGCAAACTGGCGCGACTTCTTGTCCAGCGTCTTCGAGTAGTTCAGCTTCGTGACGAAGACACCGTACTCCCTGGTGCGCAGCGCATACTTGGCGCTGACGTCGATGCCGTTCACGCTGGTCGATGCGGCGTTGATCGGGTTGACCAGGATCTGCTTGATCTCGCCCGGCTTGTTCAGCGCATCCAGCGGATAGCGCACGATGCGTGCGATGGCATCGGCGCAGGTCGGCGAAGTCAGGTCGCCGGCCACGCGGCAGTTGGCCTCGTCGCGCAGCAGCGTGTCGGCGCTCAGGTTGGTCACCAGGTCGTCGATCTTGATGTTCCAGTAGTCCAGCGAAACGTCGAAATCGGCGCTAGGCGACCAGACGGCGCCCAGTCCCGACGAACGGCCTTTCTCCGAACGCAGGTCCTTGCTGCCGGTCTGCACGTAGTCCGCGCCCGGCGAGTAGTTGGCGAATTCGCAGTCGGCGACCTGCTGGCCGGCCTTGGCGCAGCGGTAGTAGTCGGTGGTCGATGCGTAGTAGCCGGTGCCGCGCGCCTTGTAGATGTAGTTCATGTCCGGTGCGCGGAAGCTGGTCGCGTAATTCCCGCGCAACAGCAGCTGCTTGGCCGGGCGCCATTCCAGCCCGCCGTTGTAGGTGAACTTGCCGTCGTTGCGGCCGGCGAAGCTGTAGCGGTCGTAGCGGCCGGCCAGCGTCGCGGACAGCGTTTCCACCACGGGGATATTCACCTCCGCGCCCAGCGCATAGCGCTTGCGGGTGCCCGCCGTCACATCGGCCGGTCCCAGGACGTTGAAGTAGCCCTCGTTGATGCGGCCGTCGGGCGTATTCGAAAAGCCCTGCTTGCCCACCTCGGCCACCGTCGCCACCCTGACCGGACCGGCCGGCAGCGTGAACACCTCGCCGTTGGCGGTCAGGCTCAGGGTGTTGGTCCAGGACTTGTCGTCGCTGATGGAGGCGCCGGTGATACTGTCGAATTCCGCCGGCGTCAGACGCTTGGTCAGGCGCGCCGGATCGGGCGCATAGATCGCCACGCCATCCGCGTCCACGCCCAGTTGCGGGCCGAGGAAGAAGCTGTCGATATTGGCCAGCGCGCGCGGGCGATGGTCCTGGCTCTTGTACAGCGAGGCGGTGTAGCCGGCTTCGTACTGCCAGCTGGTGCCCGGGATCTGGCCGCGCGCGCCGAACGACAGCGAACTGGCCTGGTCGTCCCAGTAGCGGTTATAGCGGTCGACGCCGCCCATTTCCTCCGGCGAGATGTACTTGTTCCACGCCTCGTACGAGCCGCTGTTCTGGTTCCAGAAATAGCTGTCGGTCAGCGAGCGCGAAGTCCACGACGGGCCGCGCGTGTTGTTGGTGCTGCGATTCTGGCCGAACAACGCTTCCGCGAACAGCGTGGTGGTCGGCGACAGCTCGTAGTTGGCGCTGCCGAACACGTTCTGGCTGCTGTTCTTGGTCTGCGTAGTCCAGTAGGTCGGTCCGACTTTAGGGCTGGCGCAATAGCTGCCCGCCTTGGCCGTGTACTTGACGGTGCTGCCGCCGAACAGGTCGCCCAGGCCCGCACAGGTATCGCCCAGGTCGACGTACTTGCCGGTGCTGACGTTCTTGCGGCCCAGGATGGAGGTCGGCGCGACACCGGTCCGGGTGCTCATGAAATCGCGGTCCGCGCTCCACAGCGGATCGCGCTCGGTCAGCTCGATGCTGAACAGGGTATTGAGCTTGTCGAAACTCTGGCCGCCGGTCAGCTGCAGGCGCTTGTCGCCACCGCCGCCGCGCGAAGTACCGCCGGCCTTGAGGTTGATGTCGTAGCCTTCGTACTGCTTTTTCAGGATGATGTTGACCACGCCCGCCACCGCGTCCGAGCCGTAGACGGCGGACGCGCCGCCGCTCAGGATCTCGATGCGGTCCACCACGCTCGATGGAATGTTGGCCAGGTTGGTGAAGTTGACCGTGCCTTCGTAGGCGATCGGGAAGTCCGCCATGCGGCGACCGTTCAGCAGCACCAGCGTGTGGTTGGGGCCGAGGCCGCGCAGGCTGATGGCGTTGGCCGACGGTGTGAAGGTATTGCCGTAGTCGGCGCCTTGCACGAAGCCGCTGTTCTGCGCCTGGTTGTTCAGCGCGTCGAAGACGTTCTTGTAGCCTTGTTTGGTGATGTCCTCGCCGGTGATGACGGTCACGGCGGAAGGGCCTTCGGTGCCGGCGCGCGGAATGCGCGAACCGGTGACAACGACGGCTGGCGGCGCGGCGGTAACCGCGGCCGCCTCCTGTGCCAGCACCTGGGTAGGGCTGCCTGCGCCGCACAGCAGCGCGATAGCGCCTACCGCCAGCGGGTTCAATTTAAATTTTGTTCGCATTGAAATGATCCGGGAAGGGAAAGGGGTGCCACCTTAACAAGCCCCGGTTCATTACTGAACGAATGATTTCTCAGTAGCTTATGCGGTATTTTCCGATGCGCCCACGAGCCGCATTCAGACTGCGTTTGCCTCTCCGCCATCCATCCGCACGGCGGCGCCGGTCATCCAGCGCGCGGCCGGCGAGACCAGGAATGCGATCAGGTCCGCGATTTCGTCCGGCTGCCCCAGGCGGCTGATGCCGGCCTGCGCGGCGAACTGCCGCATGCCCTCTTCCAGTCCGACACCGCGCGCCTCGGCATACTTGTTCAGCATCGCCAGCCGGCGATCGGTCACCACCGGGCCGGGAAGCACGCTGTTGACCTGCACGCCATCGGTGATGCCGCGCTCGGAGAACGCCTTGGCCAGCGCATTGATCGCCGCGTTGATCGCGCCGATCGCCGCCGACGACGCCTTGGGCGTCACCGCGCTGGCGCCGGAGGTCAGCACCACCGCGCCTTTCGACCGCTTCAGGGCATCCCATGCCTGCACGGTCAGGCGCCGGGCGCCGTGGAATTTCAGCGCGAAACCATCGTCCCATTCCGCATCGCTCATCGCGAACAGGTCGGCCGGCGCCACCGCGCCGGCCACGTTCACCAAGGCGTCGATGCGGCCGGACTTTTCCAGCGTCAGCGCGACGATGCGCGCGGCGGCATCCGGACGCCGCAAATCCTCGGTGATCGCCAGCGGTTCCGAACCCGCTTCGCGGATGCGCGTGGCGGTCTCCTCCAGCGCCGCTGCGGTCCTGGCGACGATCACCACGTGCTTGAAGTCCCACGCCAGACGGATCGCGGCGGCCCGGCCGATACCGCGTCCGGCGCCGGTGACGATGACGGTCGCGGCGCTCATGCGCAAGCCTCCGCCACGGCCAGCGTATCGATGTACTGGCGGAAGCTGGCGATGCGGCCGTCCGCCACCGTCCATGCATGCGCATAGCGCGCCTCCGCGCGCTTGCCGGTCACGCCGTGCACGCCGTTGAACTGGCCGAGCGAGACCACGGTATCGCCCTCGCCGATAAACTCGGACGGCACGAACGCCACGCTGGACCAGTCCTTCATCATCGGCATCAACACGCCTTCCGCCACGTGCTGCGGGCCGCGTCCGCGCGCCTTGTACTGCCACATCGTGGTCCATTCGATGTCGTCGGCCATCAGCGCCAGTGCGCGCGGCGCATCCTCCGCCGCCAGCGCGGTGTAAAAACTGCGAATAAGTTCGATTTGCTGCGTCATCATTTCGGCCTCCGTTGCTTGATCAGGAATAGTAACCATAATAAGTACTAAATACAGGTTACATTCAATCGAAGTAACCTGTCAAGTGCATTTTATTTGGTTACATCCGCGTCGCAACACCGCCAAGACGATTCCGCACCAGCGCATCCGCTAAGCCTTGAAATAAGGGCGCTCCGAGGCAAACAGCACGCGCTGGCTGAACCGGCGCCATTCCTGCGGCGCCTTCGGACCGGCCAGCACGATGCCGGCGCTGTACGCATAGGCGCGCGCCTCCAGCGGCAAGCGGCCCAGCAGCGCCTCGGCGGCGGCCGGACTCTGGCCGCGCTGCAGCGCCGTCAGGAAGGCCATGATCTGCACCTCGTAGACGTCATACACCCTGGCGCTGACTTGTTCGTATGGCTTGGGGTCGATGCCGCTCTTGAGCGCCAGCGCCACGCCGAGCAGCGCGGTGGCCGGATCGATGCCCTTGTCGACCGGCAGCGCCAGTGCGCGCTTGGCGGAATCGGCGCCGGCGCCATCCGACGCCGCCACCAGCCGCAGCATGTGTGCCTGCTGCCAGTCGTTGCCCATGGAGTTGGCCTGCGCCTGCGCCAGCAAACCCTTCTGCAGCCTGGCATATGCCTGCCCCGCCGAATCCGGCGCGCCTTCGCCGCGCTCCATGTCCAGCAGGCTACGCAGGCGCTCGGACGCGCCGGCCAGTCCATCCAGGCTGCCCGCATCGCCGGCCAGCCGGTGCAGGCGCGCCAGGTCGATCACGGCGCGCGGCGCCATCTGCGGCAGGCTGGCGCGCACCAGCTCCAGTTCCGGTATCGCCCTCTCCGGCTGCGTGCCCTGCATGTGGACGTAGGCGGCGCCGTAGTTCAGCCAGGGATTCTTGGGCCACTGATCGCGGGCCGCCAGCATCTGGGCGTCGACATCGGCGCCATCCTTGTAGCATCGCAGCGCGATGTATTTCAGGTCGCCGTTGTCCGGGTTGCGCGCCGCGCGCTCGACGTAGCGGGCGCAGACGGCCGGCGTGTGCTCGCCGGCCAGCGTATCCTGCTCCGCGCGCAGCAGCACGATATCGTCCGGCGCCAGCCGCAGGCGTTCGGCCAGGATATCCGCCCGGCCGTTGCGGGCGGCAAGCTCCAGCCATAGGCTGGCGTACGGCACCTTGGTTTCATCCCAGCGGGCGCGCAGCGCGATGACCCGCAGCCGCTCCTTGTCGTCCGCAATGATGCTGAGCTGATCCGACGGCAGTATCTGGCCAAAGCCATCCAGCACGCTGCGCGTGCCGCCTCCGCTCTTG
Source organism: Duganella sp. CT11-25 (assembly GCF_047302815.1). NCBI lineage: Bacteria > Pseudomonadati > Pseudomonadota > Betaproteobacteria > Burkholderiales > Oxalobacteraceae > Duganella > Duganella sp. CT11-25. The sequence goes on along the minus strand of NZ_JBKBFD010000001.1, from coordinate 4,746,570 downwards.
CTTGAGATGGTGGCCGGCGGCTTGTCGAACAGGATGTCGGCATGGCTCTGCAGCCAGCGCGGCGCATTCAGCTTGCGCTCGGGCGCGCCGGTGGCGGAGCCGTAGGTATTGGTCCATTCCACCAGCGGCGCGGCGGCGGCGACGTTGTAAACGCCGTCGGCGCCTGTATCCAGCTTGTCGCTGTCGAAGGCTTCGATCACCGCCCCGTCCAATGTCGATGCCTCGACGCGCAGATGCTGCAGCGACGGCACGCTGCGCTCCGCATGGCTGAACGGCGCCAGGTGCAAGGCCTCGCCGTCGATGCGGACCAGCACCGGACGTCCCAGGCCGTTATAGATGGTCAGCGTGGCCTTGCCGCTGAACGAACCCACGCCCAGCACCACCGCCACGATGCCGCCGGCCACCGCCAGCCGCGCCAGCCCGGGCAGCATGCCGTCGGCACGCTGGAAGCGCGCCCACCATCCGAGCTTGGTGCGCCGCTCACGCTCGTCGCCTGCCAGCAGCAGCGCGTAGCTGGACGGCGCCCGCGACGCCTCCGGCGCGGGCTGCACCGGCGTCTGCGCGCGCGCGTGCTTCGCCACCAGCGCTTCCGTCACCAGCAACTGCTCCAGCGCGGCCGCGCGCAGCGCCGACAAGGTGCCCGCCAGATGCCGTACCCAGCCCTCCACGGCGCCCATCCAGTCGTTGATGTTCTCGCGCGACGCCAGCGGCAGCGTGAACTCGCCGAGCATGTCGCTCCAGCCGCCGGTCAGCTCCAGTCTTTCCTTCAGCCTTTCGTCGATCAGCAGCACGCTGCGGCTCTGGTAGATTCGGTCCATCAGCGCCTGCAGGTGATTCGCCTCGTTGACCACCTGCGCCACATCTTCCGACTTGGTCTTGCCGGTTGCCGTGACGATGGCGATGGTATTGCGCAGCAGGCCCAGTGCGTCGACCACGTCCGCCTCGCTGTGCTCCGCGAAGTGGATCAGCGACAGCAGGCCGTCCAGGTATTCGCGCCAGCCGCCGCCCAGCTGCGAAGCCGCGCTCTGGTGCCAGCTGCGGCACTGCAGGTCGTGCTTGCGCAATTCGGCATGCACCTCGTCCAGCTCGGCCTTGACGCGCTCCAGCGCCGCCGGCAGCTGCGACAGCTTGTACTCCTCGCCGCGCAGCCGCACCACGCCGTCGCGCGCCGTCATGACGCCCGCGATCAGCGCCTGCAACTGGCCCGATTCGCCTTCCAGCGCGCGGCGGCGCTGCACCAGGTCCTTCAGCGAGGCCGGATACAACTGCGCCAGCTCGTCGACCGGCGCGGCGCGCGACGGATCGCGCAACTGCTCGACCTTGGCCACATGGCGCGTCAGCGGGCGGCCGAAGTAAATGCCGCAATAACGCTGCTTGTAATGCTCGCGGCGATATATCTTGCCCAGCTTGCGCAGCGATTCCTCCAGCGGCGCCGGCTCCTTCTCGCTGCCGTCGAGCAGCGTGGCGGTCGCCTGCTCGCGCAACTTGACCGGATCCTCGAACAGCGACCATGCGCTGGTCTGGTCGATCCGCGCCGCCACATATATGCGCTTGGCGTTGGCTTCGCGTTCGTGGTTCAGCGGATGCGTCATCCACATGCGCGGCGGCTGCGCCAGTTCCGCCTTGAAGATGCGATGCTGCTCCGGCGCCTCGGCGGGCAACGGCGGCACGCTGCCGTAGTTGGCGTCGTCGAGGATGTCGGCCATGCGCTGCAGCACATGCGTCTGTACCGCGAACACGTCGCGGGTCGGCTTGCCGTCGGCTTTTTCGCCGAAGGAGAATTGCACGGCGCGGTCCCAGGCGTCGTCGGCCGACTGCAGGCGGTGCAGCGCGTGGATCAACGCATCGCTGCCGGTCAGCGACACCGCCACCAGGTCGGCCTGCATTTCCATCTCGCGCGACAGCGCGCGCTGCATCACCACCACCACCCGGAACGCCGACTCCACCAGCGAGCGTATCGACCAGACGATCAACTGCAGCACCAGTACCCCCAGCCGCACGCGGATATCGACATTGGCCAGTCCGTTCAGGAAGCTGTCGATCTTGTCGCGCCGGCTAACCAGGTCGCCCGTGATCTGCTGCGCCACATAGACCCAGCGCCCCACCGCCATCGAGCGCTGGGCGAAGTGGCCGAATTCATGCGCCAGCACGGCGCGCAGCTCGCCCAGGTTCAGCACATTGACCAGCGCCAGGCCGATCTCCAGGTTCTTCTTCGACGGGAAGATCAGGTTGAACAGCGAAAGGTCGTAAAACACGGCGGCGTTGACGCGCTCCGACAGGAACACCTTGTGCGGCCTCGGCGCGCCCGCGGCATCGGCCAGCTCATACAGGAAGTCGAACAGGCGTGGTTGCTGCTCGCGCGTCAGCTCCCGCATGCCCTCGATCTTGGCGTTGCGGACCGAGAAGATCCCCTTCAGCATGAAGAAGGCAAAGAACAGCGCGCAGGCGGCCATCACATAACCCCACACCGCCTGCTTGCCGCCGCTGTCGGCCAGGAAGGTCAGCCGGTAGGCGGTAAACAGGAACCAGCCGGCCAGCGCAAAATACAGCAGCATGAAGGCGAGCAGTCCGGCCACGGCGAGCCGCGCGCTGTTCTTGTAGGAGGAAGAGGGCTGCGCCAGCGTGGCAATCAGCTCGGCGGACTGGTTGTGGTTGACGGCGTCGATGATGCGCTCCCTGGGGATTAAAAGAAAAACAAATAATATCCCAAGAGCAATTGTTTTATTCTATTTTTAGCAAATAAAAAAGGCGCCCGGTTCTGCTCGAACCCGGGCGCCCTGTCAGCCTGAGGCTGGCGGCAGCTTATGCCGCGTGGGTGTGGCTGTCGGCCGGTTTGCCGAAAGCGGCCAGCAGCGCCGCCTCCTTCTGCTTGGCGGCCTTGAAGTGACGCTCCTTGACGTGGCCGTAGCCGCGGATATCCTCAGGAACGCTGGCGATGGCCACGGCCTGCGCCAGGTTCTCGGCGGTCAGCTTGGGCAACAGCGACGACACGGTCTGGCGGTACTCGCCGATCAGCGCGCGCTCCATCTTGCGCTCTGCCGTGTAGCCGAAGACATCCAGCGCCGAGCCGCGCAGGCCTTTGAACTTGGCCAGCACGCCGAACGCCTTCATCATCCATGGACCGAATTCCTGCTTGATCAGCTGGCCCTTGGCGTCGTGCTTGGCCATCAGCGGCGGCGCCAGGTGGAATTTCAGCTTGATGTCGCCTTCGAACATGCCGGCGATCTTCTGCTGGAACGCGCCGTCGGTGTACAGGCGGGCGACTTCGTATTCGTCCTTGTACGCCATCAGCTTGTAGTAGTAGCGCGCCACGGCTTCGCTCAGGCGGGTGGTCTTGCCCAGCTTGGCCTCTTCCGCGCGGACCTGGTCGACAAACGATTTATACTGTTTAGCATAATTCGCGTCCTGGTACGCCGTCAGCAGTTCGACGCGCTTGGCGACGATGTCGTCCAGCGTCTGGATGCGCTTGAACTCGATCACCTTGGCCGGCGTGGTCAGCTTGGTGACCGAACCCAGGTCGTGCGCGGCGGTGCGGCCCCAGTTGAAGGCCGATTTGTTGAAGCCCACCGAGACGCCGTTCAATTCGATCGCCTTGACGATCGACGCTTCGCTCAAAGGCACATGGCCTTTCTGGAATGCGTAGCCCAGCATGAACATATTGGTGGCGATCGAGTCGCCCATCAGCGAAGTGGCGATCTGGCCGGCGTCGACGAAGTCGACGTTGTCGTTGCCGCAGGCGCGGACGATCTCACCGCGCGAGCCGGCGTCCGGGAACTGCCAGTCCGGGTTCTTCACAAACGCCGCGGTCGACGAGCCGGTCGAGTTGATCATCGCGTGGGTGCGGTTCTCGCCCATGCGCGACAAGGCGTCGCGCGAGGCGGTGACGATCAGGTCGCAGCCGATCACCAGGTCGGCGCTGCCGGTGCCGACGCGGGTCGAGTGCAAATCGGCCTGGTTGTCGGCCAGGCGCACGTGCGACATCACCGGGCCGCCCTTCTGGGCCAGTCCGCTCATGTCCAGCACGATGGCGCCCTTGCCTTCGACGTGCGCCGCGACAGCCAGGATCTGGCCGACCGTCACCACGCCGGTGCCGCCGATGCCGGTGATCAGGATGCCGTAAGGCGTTCCGGTCGACGGCAGCGTTGGCGTCGGCAGCACGACGGCAGGGCCTTCGCCCACGGCGGCTTTCTTCGGCTTCTTCAGCGCCCCGCCTTCCACCGTCACGAAGCTCGGGCAGAAACCGGTGGTGCAGGAGAAGTCCTTGTTGCAGGACGACTGGTTGATCTGGCGCTTGCGGCCCAGGTCCGTTTCCAGCGGCTCCACCGACAGGCAATTGGACTGCACGGAGCAGTCGCCGCAGCCTTCGCACACGGCTTCGTTGATGACCGCGCGCTTGGCCGGATCCGGGTACTCGTTGCGTTTCCGGCGGCGGCGCTTCTCGGAGGCGCAGGTCTGGTCGTAGATCATGGCGGACACGCCCGGCTTGTCGCGCAGTTCGCGCTGCACGTCCATCAATTCGCTGCGGTGGCGCACGGTGACGCCTTCCGCCCATTTGTAGTCGGACGGGTATTTTTCCGGCTCGTCGGTGACGACGATGATCGGCGTCACGCCTTCGGCCGCGATCTGGCGCGAGATCATGCCCGGATCGAGCGGGCCGTCGAAGGCCTGGCCGCCGGTCATCGCCACCGCGTCGTTGAACAGGATCTTGTAGGTGATGTTGACCTTGGCCGCCACCGCCGCGCGGATCGCCAGGATCCCCGAGTGGAAGTAGGTACCGTCGCCCAGGTTGGTGAACACGTGCTTCTCGTTGGTGAACGGCGCCTGGCCCACCCAGGTCACGCCCTCGGCGCCCATGTGGGTGAAGGTCGAGGTCTCGCGGTCCATCCACAAGACCATGTAGTGGCAGCCGATGCCGGCCAGCGCGCGCGAACCTTCCGGCACCTTGGTCGACGAGTTGTGCGGGCAGCCGGAGCAGAAGTACGGCGTGCGGTCGGTTTCCGGATTGGCCTTGGTCGGCAGCGTCTTCAGCGCCAGCTCTTTCGCCTCCAGGAAGGCGACGCGCTCCTGCACGCGCTTGGCCACGGGATGGCCGGCGCAGTAGTGGGCGATGCGCGAGGCGATGGCGCGCGCGATCTGCGCCGGGTTCAGCTCATAGGTGGCCGGCAGCAGCCAGTCGCCGTGGCCGGTCTTGCCCTTGTTGCTCCATTCGCCGGTGTCGTCGAACTTGCCGACCACGCGCGGACGCTGGCCGTCCGGCAGGTTGTACAGCTCTTCCTTCAGCGCGTATTCGAGGATCTGGCGCTTCTCTTCGACCACCAGGATCTCGTCCAGGCCCTTGGCGAATTCGTGCACGCCGTCCGCTTCCAGCGGCCAGGTCATGCCGATCTTGTACAGGCGGATGCCGATGTCGGCGGCGGCCTGCTCGTCGATGCCCAGGTCGGCCAGCGCCTGGCGCGTATCGAGATAGGATTTGCCGGCGGTGATGATGCCGATCTTCGGCTTCGGGCTGTCCCAGATGATCTTGTTCAGCTTATTCGCGCGGCAGTAGGCCAGCGCGGCGTACCACTTGTAGCTGTTCATCCGCACTTCCATATCGAGCACGGTGTCCGGCCAGCGGATATTCAGGCCGCCCGCGGGCAGCTCGAAGTCGGTCGGCAGGTTGATCTGCACGCGGTCCGGATCGAAATCCACCACGGCGCCGGATTCGATGATGTCGGTGACGCACTTCATCGACACCCACAGGCCGGTGTAGCGGCTCATGGCCCAGGCGTGCAGGCCGTAGTCGATGTACTCCTGCACCGAGGCAGGGTACAGCACCGGGATGCCGCAGGCGTTGAGGATGTGGTCCGACTGGTGCGCGGTCGACGAGGACTTGGCGGCGTGGTCGTCGCCGGCCAGCACCAGCACGCCGCCATGCTTGGCGGAGCCCGCGTTGTTGGCGTGCTTGAAGACGTCGCCGCAGCGGTCGACGCCGGGGCCTTTGCCGTACCACATGGAGAACACGCCGTCGTACTTGGCGTCCTTGAACAGGTTGGTCTGCTGCGTGCCCCAGACCGCCGTGGCGGCCAGGTCTTCGTTCATCCCGGGATGGAATTTGACGTGGTGCGCGTCGAGGTACTTCTTGGCCTTCATGGCCGTCATGTCGACGCTGGTGACCGGCGAGCCGCGATAGCCGGTGATGTAGCCGGCGGTGTTCAGGCCCGCCTTGAGATCGCGCTCGCGCTGCATCATCGGCAGGCGGATCAGCGCCTGGGTGCCGGTCATGAAGGCGCGGCCGCGTTCCAGCGTCCACTTGTCGTCTAGCGAAATTTCGTCCGAGTGCGTACCCGGTTCCAGCTGCGTACCTTTATGGGGTGCGTTCATTGTGTCTCCAATATTCTCTTAGATACTGTACGCGGCAATGCCTTGTGGGCCCCGCCGCGCGCCTGCCGGTGCCCCGTTCTATGCGGAGCTGCCGGCGGTTTTTAAATACTATATGCCTTATGCGGGCGCTTTGCTTGGGTCCTGCAAAACGCCGCGCTTGATCTGGTCCAGCTCGATCGATTCGAACAGCGCGCGGAAGTTGCCTTCGCCGAAGCCCTGGTCGCCCTTGCGCTGGATGATCTCGAAGAAGATCGGGCCGATCACGTTCTGGGTGAAGATCTGCAGCAGCAGTTCGCGTTCCGTGTCGTTGCTATGGCCGTCGATCAGGATGCGCAGGCGGCGCAGGTCTTCCAGGCGCTCGCCGTGGTTCGGCAGGCGGCGGTTCACCAGTTCGTAGTAGGTCTCGATGGTGTCCTGGAAGGCGATGCCGGTTTTCTTCATGGCCTCGATCGAGGTGTAGATGTCGTCGGTGCCCAGCGCGATGTGCTGGATGCCTTCGCCGTGGTACTCGTCCAGGTATTCCGCGATCTGCGACTTGTCGTCCGACGATTCATTGATCGGGATGCGCACCTTGCCGCATGGCGAAGTCATGGCCTTCGACTTCAGGCCGGTCAGCTTGCCTTCGATGTCGAAGTAGCGTACTTCGCGGAAGTTGAACATCTTCTCGTAGAAGTCCGCCCATTCCTTCATGCGGCCGCGGTGGACGTTGTTGGTCAGGTGGTCGATATAGGTCAGGCCGTGGCCGACCGGATTGGCTTCCGCGCCCGGGATGGCGACGAAGTCGACGTCGTAGATGCTGATGTCGCCGATCGCGCCCTGGGTGTCGCCGTTCTTGCCGCGCCAGCGGTCGACCAGGTAGATCAGCGAATCGCCCACGCCCTTGATGGCGGGGATGTTCAGCTCCATCGGGCCGGTCTTGTTGTCGAAGCCCCAGGCGCCCAGTTCCAGCGCGCGCTTGTAGGCAAACGCGGAGTCCTGCACGCGGATGCCGATCGCGCACACGGACGGGCCGTGGTGGCGGGCGAAGCGCTGGGCGAAGGAGTCCTGCTCGGCGTTGATGATGAAATTGATGTCGCCCTGGCGGTACAGGGTCACATCCTTATGGCGGTGACGGGCGATCGCGGTAAAGCCCATGCTCTCGAACAGCGCACCCAGTGCTTTTGGATCCGGTGCTGCATATTCGACGAACTCAAAACCATCGGTACCCATCGGGTTATCCCAAGGCGTAAATTTCATGCGGGTCTCCTGTAAGAATAGCGCACAGTATAGTCCCGCTGCTGCGGCATTAAATTGCAAACAATTCCCACGTCCGGCCATTTTGAGCAATAATATTGCCTGAACTCCGAATTATTGAGGTATTTATGACCAAGATTGCGCTAGATAAAACCGACCGTAAGATTCTGTCAATATTGCAGGCCGACGGGCGCCTGTCCAACCAGGACGTGGCCGAGCTGGTCGCGCTGTCGCCGTCGCCCTGCCTGCGCCGCATCAAGCGGCTGGAGGAAGCCGGCGTGATCCGCCAGTACGTGGCGCTGCTGGACCCGGACAAGATCGGCCTGGGCCTGCTGGCCTACGTCAACGTGCGGCTGGAAAAGCACAGCGAGGCGGCGGCGCACAGCAACGCCCGCGCGCTGGGCGCGCAGAACGCGCCGGTGTCGCCGCGCGCCGATTTCGCGGTGTCGGTCGAGCAGTGGCCGGAGGTGGTGGCCTGCTACGCGATGACGGGCGAGATGGACTACCTGCTGCGCGTGCACGTGGAAGACATGGACCACTTCTCGCGCTTCATGATGGCGACCTTGCTGCGCCACCCGGCGGTGCTGGACGTGAAATCCTCGTTCGCCCTGCAGCGCATCAAGGACACCACGGCGCTGCCGCTGGTGTAAGCGACGGTATGCACTCCATGTGCCAGTATTAGTTGAGGTTATGGATGCACGCATTTTCGTGATGCGTGTGTCATTGGGGTTTCACAATTTCTCCCTAGAGTACCGGGCAGCCAACAACCGGCACCATCCATCAAGGGGAAATTGTGAGCCACACCATCATCGCCCGCGCGGTACGCGCTGCATTCCAGGGCAGCGCCGCCGCGCTGTTCACCATCGCGGCACTGCCGCTGCACGCACAGCAAGCCAGCAGTACCGATAGCGCCGCCGACGCGGTCGCGCCGGGCGATGTCGTCATCGTCACCGGCAGCAGCGGCACCGGCAAGCGCACCAAGGCCAAGGCCAGCTATTCGATCAGCACCATCGGCGAGGACGCGCTGCGCATGCAGGCGCCGACCTCGGTGACCGAGGCGATGAAATCGGTGCCCGGCTTCTGGGTCGAGTCGTCCGGCGGCGAGGCGTCCGGCAATATCCGCGCGCGCGGCATCCCGGTCGACGGCCTCGGCTCGGTCACGCTGCTGGAAGACGGCATCCCGGTCCAGCATGATCCTTCGCTGGGCTACCTGAACGCCGACCAAGCCTTCCGCCTCGACGAAACCATCGACCGCATCGAAGTGGTGCGCGGCGGACCGTCGTCTGTGTTCTACACCAATGCGCCGGCGGGCGCGATCAACTTCCGCTCGCGCGAAATCGGCGACACGCCAAATGGCCTGGTCAAGTTCAGCGTCGGCAACACCGGCCAGCGCCGCACCGACTTCTGGTACGCCACGCCGCTGGCGGACGGCTGGGGCATCGGCATCGGCGGCTTCTACCGCATCGACAATACCGCCCGCGATCCGGGCTTCCGCGGCAACGACGGCGGCCAGATCCGCCTCAAGCTGACCAAGGATCTCGACCACGGCCGCCTGACCTTCGACGTCAAGCACCTGGACGACAAGGTCGCGCTGTTCCTCGGCATCCCGATGCGCACCTACGCCGACGGCGAGATCCGCGCCATCCCGGGCTTCGACGGCAACCACGGCACCATCGCCGGCCCGCAGACCGAGCATGTGCAGATGAAGATGGGCGACGGCAGCATCTACAACTTCGACAATGGCGAAGGCACGCACGTGCGCCGCACCCAGTTCAGCGCCGGCCTGGAAAAAGACCTGTGGAACGACTGGAAGCTGACCGAGTCGCTGCGCTATTCCAAGACCGACACCCAGCGCAACGGCGTGTTCCCCAACCAGCTGCTGAGCGTCGACGCCTTCATCAAGCAATCGCAATCGCTGCTCAGCTATGTGCCGGGCGCCACCAAGCTGTCGCTGCAATACGTCAACGCGCCCGGCCAGACCTATGTCGATCCGAACGCGCTGGTGATCATCGGCGGCCTGCGCGGCGTGACCATGCCGCTGGAAGAAGCGATCAACGATACCCGCGTGGCGCGCAAGTTCACTTTTGGCGAGCAAAGCCACGACGTCACGCTGGGCTACTATTTCGCCCGCTTCAACCAGGACTTCAGCCGCTACTCGTCCAGCGTGCTGCTGGGCGCGCAGAGCCACGCGCCGCTGCTGGACCTGGTGGCCAGCAACGCCGCCGGCCAGGCCCTGGGCACGATCACCGACCACGGCATCTACAACTACGGCTACGAATGGGAGAACGCCAGCGGCACTTCGACCACCAATGCGCTGTACCTGGCCGACGAATGGCAGATCGATCCGCAGTGGCGCCTGGACGGCGGCGTGCGCTGGGAACAGGTCAACACCAAGGGCAGCACCGAGCGTCCGACCTTCGTCAACCTCGGCACCTTCGCCACCTCCAAGGTGCGCACCGGCACCGGCGTGTTCGACTACTACGACCATACCTTCAACCAGACCGGATGGACGCTGGGCGCCAACTACCAGCTGGCGAAGAACGCCGGCGTGTTCGGCCGCTGGACGCGCGCCTTCCGCCTGCCTAACCTGAGCTCCTACATCACCAGCCCGACCGCGACGCCGGTGATCCAGACCATGGACCTGGGCGAAGTCGGCTACAAGTACAACGGCGGCATGCTGGAACTGTATCCGACGCTGTTCTACTCCAAGTACAACAACGTCAGCTACACCAACACCATCTTCACGCTCGATAACATGAGCTCCACGCCGCAGACCGGCTACGCCACCACCCGCACCGTCGGCCTGGAACTGGAGGGCACGCTGCGCCCGGCGCCGTGGGGCGACCTCGGCTTCAACCTCACGCTGCAGAAACCCGAGTACCGCGACCTGCGCTACACCGACAAGGTGAACAACCTGCCGGTGCCGCGCGACTACAGCGGCAACCAGCTGGTGCGCGTGCCGAAGGTCAGTGCCCGCCTGGCGCCCGGCGTCAACCTGATGGGCGACAAGCTGCGCCTGCAGCTGTCGTATGAATACGAAGGCGCGCGCTTCGTCGACTCGGCCAACTCGGTGCGCCTGCCGTCGTACACGGTGCTGAACTTCTCGACGCGCTACCAGATCTCGCCGGCGCTGTCGGTGTTCGGCTATGTCGACAACGTCAACAACTCGCAAGGCCTGACCGAGGGCAATCCACGCGCCGGCGAACTGCAAAGCGCCGACGCGGGAGCCAACACCTTCCTCGCCCGTCCTGTCATCGGCCGTACCGTGCGCGCCGCCATCAAATACGATTTCTGAGGACGCCATGCGGAATCTGATCTCTGTACTGGGCGTGCTGCTGCTGGCCTGTGCCGGCGGCAGCAGCGCGGCCGAGGCGCCCGACCTGGTATTGCGCGGCACGCTGACCGGCGCCGACCACCAGACCTACCGCCGCGTGCCGTTCACGGTGCCGGCCGGCGTCGAGCGCATCACCATCGCTTTCGACTACACCGGCAAGGAGCAGCGCAGCGTCATCGACCTGGGCATGCTCGGTCCGGACGGCGTGCTGCTCGGCTGGAGCGGCGGTAACAAGCGCCTGTTCACCATCAGCAGCGTGGACGCCACGCCGTCCTACCTGCCGGTGCCGATGGTGCCGGGCCAGTGGGCGCTGCTGCTGGGCGTGCCCAATATGCGCAAGGAAGGCCGCGCCGACTACACCGCGCAGGTCTACTTCTCGCGCGGGCTGGGCGCGGCCGACGAGCCGGAACTGCTGCGCGTCCCGCTGCGCAGCGGCGCGGCGTGGTATCGCGGCGACCTGCACAGCCACACCGCGCACAGCGACGGCAGCTGCGACAGCCATCACGGCGTGTCCGTGCCCTGCCCGCTGTTCCTGACGGTGCAGGCGGCAGCGGCGCGCAAGCTGGACTTCCTCGCCATCACCGAGCATAACGGCGTGGCCCACGCGCACGCCATGCGCGAGCAGCAGCCGTACTTCGACCAGCTGCTGCTGATGCCGGCGCGCGAGCTGACCACCTTCACCGGCCACGCCAACTTCTTCGGCAGCCTGGCGCCGCTGGACTTCCGCATCGGCCCGGGCGACCAGGCCGACTGGAACGCGGTGCTGAACGGCGCCGCGCGGCTGCATGGCCTGGTGTCGATCAACCATCCGGTGCGGCCGTCCGGCGAATTGTGCATGGGCTGCGGCTGGGAGAACAATGGCGACATGGCGCTGGTGCAGGCCATCGAAGCGGTCAACGGCCCGGATGCCGACAGCGCCTGGTCCGGCATCCCGTTCTGGGAAAAGCAGCTGCGGCAAGGCCTGCATCCGACCGCCATCGGCGGCAGCGACGATCATCACAGCGGCGCCCGCATCGGCAACCCGACCACCGTGGTGCACGCGGCCGAGTTGTCGCAGACGGCGATCCTTGACGGCATTCGCGCCGGCCATGTGTTTGTCGATGTCGCCGGTTCGCCGGACCGCGTGCTGGAACTGGAAGCCGACAGCGGCGGCGCGCATGCGATGATGGGCGATACGCTGGCCGCACCGGCCGGCGCGGCGGTGCGCCTCAGCGTGCATGTGGCGCAGGCCAACGGCACGTCGATCAAGCTGCTGCTGGACGGCGAACCGGTCGACTGGCTCAAGGAAGCGAAGGTCGACGGCGCCGACGTGCGGCGCAGCGCCGACTGGACCAGCGACGGCAAGCGCCATTGGCTGCGCGCCGAAGTACGCGATGCGAACGGCCGCCTGCTGCTGCTCGGGAATCCGGTCTACCTGAACCGCTAGGACGAGATGTGGCGCGTCAGGTGCTGGACGAAGGGCTCGGCCGCCAGGAAGCCGATCACGCGGCTGTTGGGAATCTCCTTGCCGCCGTTGAAGAGGATGATGCCGGGGGGGCCGAACAGTCCGAAGCGCTTCATCAGCGCCTTGTCGTCGGCGTTGTTGGCGGTGACGTCGACCTGGATCAGCTTCACCTGCTTCAGCTTGCCGCTGACGGCAGGCTGGGAAAAGGTGAAGCGCTCCATCTCCTTGCATGAGACGCACCAGTCGGCGTAGAAGTCCAGCATCACCGGCGTGGTGCTCGACGCCAGCACCTGATCCAGTTCCGCCACGGTCTTGATGCGGCTGAACTGGATTTCCCCGGCGTGCGCCGCCGCGCCGCCCTCGGCGCGCGCGATACCCAGGTGGCCCAGCGGCTGCAGCACGTCGCGGCCGGCGCTGGCGGCGCCGGTCAGCTCAAACAGGCCGCCGATCAGGAAAGCCAGGCCCAGCGTCTTGCCGACATAGTTGCGCAACTGCGCGCCGGGCTTGAGCGGCTCGAAGACATGCAGGAACACCGCGCACAGCAGGGCAAACACGCCCCACATCGCCATCATCACCGTCACCGGGAACACCGGCGACACCATCCAGATGGCCACCGCGATCAGCAGCAGGCCGAAGATCTTCTTCACGCCGTTCATCCAGGCGCCGGCGCGCGGCAGCAGGCTGCCGGCCGAAATCCCCGTCAGCAGCAGCGGCACGCTCATGCCGACCGCCATCGAGAACAAGGCCCAGCCGCCGGTCCAGACGTTGCGCGTCTGGCTGATGTAGAGCAGCGCGCCGGCCAGCGGACCCGCTACGCAAGGGCCGACGATCAGCGCCGACAAGGCGCCCATGATGAACACGCCGGCGAAACGGCCGCCGCCCATGTTACCGCTGGTCGCGCTCAAGCGGCTTTGCAGGGCGCTCGGCAGCTGCAATTGATAGACGTCGAACATCGACAATGCCAGGCCGACCAGCAAGGCGCCGAAGGTCAGCAGCACCCACGGTTTTTGCAGCGCGCCGGCCAGGCCTTCGCCGGCCAGGCCCGCGCCCACGCCGAGCGAGGTGTAGACCAGCGCCATGCCGAGGCAGTAAGCCAGGGCCAGCGAGAAGCCGCGGCCGCGCGAGACCGTGCCTTCGCCGACGATGATCGAGGACAGGATGGGCACCATCGGCAATACGCATGGCGTGAAGGAGAGCAGCAGGCCGAAGACCAGGAAGGCCAGGCCGATGCGCCACGCGCTGCCGCTTTGCAGCGTGCGCTGCGCCAGCGAGCTGTCGTCTTCAGGCGCGGGTGCCGCGGCGGCCGCCGCTGCCGCTGCGGAAGGCGCCGCTGCCGGAGACGCGGCTGGCGCCGCCGGAGCCTGGTCCGCCCCGGCATCCACCGCCGCCAGCACACCCGCCGTTGCGGGATCGACGCGATAGCTCTGCATGGCCGGCGAATAGCACAGGCCCGCATCCGCGCAACCCTGGTAGCCGACTTGCAGCGTGAACGGCGCCGTAGCGGTCACCGGCAAGTCGACCACCAGCCGGTCCTGATACGTCTCCATCTCCTTGTTGAAGTTGGTGTCGAACTTGCGCAAGCCGGCCGGCAGCGCCGGCGCGCCGACCTGCTTGCCGGCGGCGTTGAAGCTCAGTCGGTCGCGATACAGGTGGTAGCCGGACGCGATGGTCCACGACAGCCGCACGGTATGCGCGTCCACCGTCTCCGCCTTCAGTTGGAAGGCCTGGTCCGGCTCCAGGAAATCACCCGCCCTCGCCTCGGCGCCGAATATCAGCGCCATCGTCGCCACGGCCAGCGCGGCGAATATCTTGATCCATTTTTGCACGTTCATGTCAGAGATCCCTATACAACAGCTGCCCCTCGTCGTCCACGGCCAGATAGCCCATGTCGGAGGCGTTTAAAAAATTCAGTCCGTCCTGCTGCTTCAGCATCGCGATCGTCGAACAGCTGCCCGCCGCGACCGCCAGCGGCGCCAGCACGCTCACCGAGCGCCAGTAGCGCACCGGCATGCCGCTGCGCGGATCGAGGATGTGGCAGTAGCGCTGCCCGTCCAGTTCGAAATACCGTTCATAGTCGCCGCTGGTGGCCAACGCGCCCTGCGTGACAGGGATGGTCGCCACCACCGCATCGGCATCGCGCGGATCCTGGATGCCGATGTTCCACGGCCGCCCATCCATCTGCGGGCCGAGAAAACGCATGTCGCCGCCCAGGTTCACGTAACCGTGCCGCACGCCGGCATCGGCCAGCAGCGCCGCCGCGCGGTCCGCCGCGTATTCCTTGCCGAAGCCGCCGAAGTCAATCTCCATGCCGGCCCGCCGCAGCAACACTTCCTCCGCGCCGCATTCCACCTTGTGCCAGCCGACCAGCGCCAGCAAGGGCTCCAGATCGGCGGCACGCGGTACCTTCGGCTGGCGAAAATCCCAGGCGCGCCGCAGCACGCCCGAGGTGATGTCGAACAGGCCGCCACTGGCGCCGAACAACGCGCCGGCATAGCCGATCAGGTCCATCGTCTCGCGGTCGCAGGCCACCGCTTTCCTGCCCGCCGCCGCGTTGATGCGCGAGACGATGCTGTCGGGCCGGTAGCGCGAATACTTGGTTTCGATCCGCCGCACTTCGTCGATGGCTTGCCGCATCAGGCGCTGCGCCGTCTGCGCGTCCGGCGCGGACACGCGGACTTCGCAGCGGCTCGCCATGGCATCGAACATCGTGCGGTGGATCGCGTCTACCATTGCCGGTTGATTGCTATCTGCAGCGTCTGCGCGCGGAAGGCGTCCAGTCCCGGACTGCCGTCGTGGAACAGGCGCCAGCTGCCGCGCTGCTGGTAGGCCGACGCTTTCACATCGACGGACCACAGCTTGTCGAGCTGCTTGCTGACCTTGAGCGCCAGCGTGACCGCGCCGAATCCCGACAGGCGCTGGTCGGCCGACATATAGCCGCTGCCGTTGTAACCCGGCGGGAACGGCGCGCCGAGCTGCGCGTCGTACACCGGATCGTAGTAGAAGCTGGCCGCGCTCTGCGTGTACAACCGCACTTCCGGCGTCACGGTCCAGCCGCCGGACAGCGGCTGCACGTATTCGCCGCCCAGCGTATGGCCACGCACGCCGAAGCTGTCGCGGTAGTAGCGGTAGGAGAGCCGGCTGGTGCCGCCGGTGGACGGCAGGTAGTGGTTCCAGCGCGCCAGCAACGTGCTCTCCGAACGGCTGCGGGGCCGGTTGTCGAACGCCTTGTACGGATCGGAGAAATAGCCCTCGCCTTCGTCATGCGTTAGTGTCAGCTGCGCGACATCGTTCATCGTCAGCACCTGCGTCACGCCCAGCAGGAAGTTGGTGGTGCGCTTGCGTTCATTGCTGACGATGTGGTTGACCGGATCGATGCGGTCGTCCGCGTGGCCGATGCCGGCGCTCCAGGTGGTGTTGCGGCTTTCGCTTTCCAGGCTGCCCTGTAGCGACAGCGCGCGCGAGACGTAGTCATGCTCGGTCGAATAGGCCGCGCCCAAGGTCACGCTGCCGCGCTCGAGATAGCGCGTGACCGAGGCGTCGCCGGCCTTGCGGTCGTCGCTCATGCGCGAGGCGCCGGAGACCGCCGTGTGATAGCGCGGCGAGGCGCCCGAGACATCGTCCGTCACCAGCGAGCCGCTGACGCTCCATACGCCGGCCACCGGCGCCATCACCGAGATCGACGGCGCCTTGACCCGTATGCGGTCCAGGCCGGACTGGCTGTCGCGGTAGTCCAGGTAGCCGACACTGATCGTGCCGTTGGTGGGCGGCGCCTCGGCATGCGCCTGCACGCCGGGCAGCATCAGCGCCGCCGCCAGGATGGATGCGGCACCGACGCCGCTGTCTTTGTTGGTAGTCATAGGCATTCCCTCAATTGCAGCCGCAGCCGCCGCCGCCCACCCCGGCGCCGCCGGAGGAGGCTTCGCGGCTGGTGTAGATATGGTCGTCATAGCGCTTGAAGGCGTGGCTGTCGTTGAAGGTCATCTCGCTGCGCGCGAGCGTGCCCTTCTCCCATGGCTGCACGTTGCCGATCGAAGCGCAGCCGCCCAGCGCGGCGGCCAGTGCCAACAGTGTCAAGACTCGGATCCCATTCATTTGACCGCTCCCAGCGCCGACTGGATTTTGCTTTCCAGCTCGGCGCGGTCGGCGTCGCGGAAGCCGGAATGCTCCAGCAGCACCTTGCCGTCCGGTCCGATCAGCACACTGCTCGGCATGCCCTTGATGCCATAGCTGCGTGGCGTGGCGCCCTGCGGATCGAAGCCGATGGCGAAACGCGCCGGCGTCGATGCCAGGAACTGGCGCGCATCGGCGCTGTTGGCGTCGACGTTGACGCCGACCACCTGCAGGCCGCGCGCGCCATACTTGGCCTGCATCTCGTTCATCCAGGGGAAGGACTGGCGGCACGGGCCGCACCAGGAGGCCCAGAAGTCCACGTACACCACCTTGCCCTGCAGCTTGGCCAGCTTCACCGCGCCATCCAGTCCCTGCAGATCGAACTGCGGGGCGGGCGCGCCCTTTTCCAGCGCATATGCGGGCAAGGTGCTGAACGAGGCGGCCAGGGCCAGCATCATGGCGATCGTCTTCATCTCAAGCTCCTTTGGATTGATTGCGGCGGCGCCATGCGATGACGCCCAGCGCCAGCACCACCAGTGCCGGCAGCATCGGATCGTTGCCGTCCTGCGAGGCCGAGCAACCGCCGCCGCCGCGATTCGACGGTGCGGCGTTCGATGGCGCGGCCGTACCCTGGCCGCTCAACGCGATGGTCCAGCTGGAGCCGGCGACGCTGGATTGAATCGTCACGCTGCCGTTGCTGGCGCCCGCGTTGAGCGGGGTGTAGCCGACCACCAGGTCGCACGCGGCGCCAGGCTGCAAGGTCAGGGGGAACGCCGCGCAGCCGGTGCTGTCGGCGACCGCCGCGAACGGACCGGTGTAGGCGGCGCTGTTCAGCGTCACCGCCGCGGCGCCGCTGTTGGTCAGCGTGAAGCGGCGCGTCGGCGCGGCTGCGCCGATCACGACGGAACCATAGTCGAAGCTCTGCGGATTGATCGCCAGCGACGGCGTGCTGACCGCCACCGCCACGCCGGTGCCGTTCAGGGCCAGGTGGAACTGGGCGCCGCCGTCGGTCACCAGCAGCAGGTCGGCGCTACGGGCGCCGGCGGCGGTCGGCTTGAACGCGGTGGTGATGGTGCAGCTGGCGCCGGAACTGACGGAGGCGTTGGCCGCGCAAGTGCCGCCCAGTACAAAGTCGCCAGGCTGGTTGCCGCCCAGGGTCAGCGTGGAGATCTTCAGCGCGGCGTTGCCGCTGTTGCTCAGGGTGGTGGTGTGGACGGTGGCGCTGCTGCCGACCTGCGTATCGCTGAACGCCACAGGTCCGGTCTCGGACAGGGCCGGCTTGGCCGTCGCCTGGGTGGTGCCGCTGCCGCTGATGCCGACCGACAGCGCCGGCGCGTTCGAGGCGACCGCCAGCGCGGCGGTGACCGCGCCCTCCGCCGTCGGCGCGAAGCGCAGCGTTGCCGAGCAGGACGCGCCGACGGCCAGCGTGGCGCCGCAATTGCTGGACGCGACGGTGACGGTGCCCGAACCGGTCAGGCCGATCTGGGTGAAGGTGACCAGCACATTGCCGGTATTGGCCAGCGTGACCGCCTGCGTCGCCGCGGTGGCGCCGATGGTCTGCGTGCCGAAGGCGACGGCGGACGGCGTGGCCGTCAAGGCCGGCGCTGGCGCCGCCGCCGTGCCGGACAGGCCGACCACGGCGTTGCCGTTGGAGGCGTTGGAAGCCAGCGTCAGGCTGGCGGCGAAGGCGCCGGCGACGGTCGGCGCGGCTTGCAGCGTCACCGTGCAGCTGCCGCCCGCAGCCAATGGCGCGGTCGTGGCGCAGGTGCCGCCGCGCGTGAAGATGGCCGCGTTGGCGCCGCTGACGGCGATGGAGCTGAACGTCAGCGCGGCCTGGCCGCTGTTGCTGACGGTGATGGACGATACCGCCGACGGCGTCCCGGTCAGCAGCGTGCCGAAGTTGACGGATGCCGCCGACAGGGCGATGGTCGCCTGCGGCACGCTGTTGCCGGTGCCGCTCAGGGCCACCGCGCTGCTGCCGCCGGTGGCGTTGTGGGTGATGGTCAGCGTCGCCGCGCGCGATCCGGCGGCGGTCGGCGTGAAGCTGGCCTGCACGGTACAGGAAGCGCCGGCCGCGATGGCCGCGCCGTTGGCGCAGCTGCCGCCGGCCAGGCTGAAGTCGCCCGCCGCCGCGCCGCCGATGGAGATGTTGCCGATATTGAGGGCGGCGTTGCCGGTATTGGTCAGCGTCGCCGCCAATGGGCCGCTGCTCTGGCCGATGTTGGCGCCGCTGAAGGTCAGGCTGGCCGGCGCCAGCGATGCCGCGGGCGCGGCCACCACGTTGGGGTTACCGATGAAGGCCGCCAGGTCGGCCAGCTCCGCCGCGCTGAATTTGCCGCTGAACAGGCCACCCATGCCGCCCTTGTTGGTGGCAATGGCGTTGGAGATGACGGAAGGCTGGTTGGCCGCCGCGAGTATGCCGTTGACGTTGTTGGCCGGCGTCGAACTGTGACAGGAAGCGCAGCTCGCGCCGCCGCTCACCGGGCCATTCAGATAAAGGCTTTTGCCGTTCAAGGCATCGGCCGCATTCGATGTCGATGCGAAGCCCAATAGCAAAGCGGCAGCAGCCACCCGCGCAAACAATCCAGTCATGCCACTCTCCTAGTGAAGTTATAAGCTGCAGACAGAGATGGCAAAGGCATTCATGGCGCTATGGGCCAGCGCGCACCAGCGCCAGCTGCGCGTGCGCTGGTACAGCAGCGCCAGCGCCAGGCCGGGCGTCGCCACAGCCAGCGCTTGCGGCCAGCCGGAGCCGAGGTGCAGCAGGCTGAAGGCGACGACCGATACGGCGACCGGCCGAAGGCCGCTCCCGGTGTCGCGCCGCATCAGCCACTCCTGCAGGCCGGCGCGTATCACGCACTCCTCCAGCGCGGGCGACAGCAGGAGCAGGCGCAGGCAGACGCCGGCATCCGGCGCCTGTAACTGCGGGCTGCAGAACTCTGAGATCAACCACACGGAATGAAGTACCTTTGCTGCCGATTGCGCATCTTGTCTGACCGTTCATTCCCGGCCGCGCGGCAAAGGTTCTACAAAAGAAGAATTTATTTTCGGCCGATCAATCGGTCCAGCCATTTGGCGGCGATGCGCTTGTTGGCCTTGAGGGTGTAGTCCAGCGTGGCGAATTGCTCGTCCAGCGCTTCCTGCAGCATGCTGGCCGGGTTGGCCGGCAGCAGCTTGAGATAGGCGTCCGCCTCGCCGTAGTCGCGGTGGATTTCCATCCCGGCTTTTTTCGCGATGTGCATCATCGTCTTGTTCGACGACAGGCAGTGCATATACAGTGTATCGACATCGTTGTTGCGGCAATGGATGGCCGCGCGCTCGAACAGCTTGGAGCCGACGCCCATGCCGCGCGCCGATTTGCTGACCGAGACGCCGAACTCCGCCACCCGCTCCTTTTCGGTGACGGCGCTCTTGCTGTCGTCGCGCGGCGCGAAGGCCAGGTGCCCGGCCGCCACCAGCTTGAACATGCGGTTGTAGACGCCGAACACCATGTCGCGCGAGAAGTCGATACGGTTGACGTAGTTCTCCACCTGCTCGTCCGGCAGCACGGTGCCGAAGCGCAGCAGGCGGTCGCTGTTTTCCAGCTCGAGGAAATGCTTGACCATGCGGCGGCGGTCGCGCTCGTGCAGCTCCTTGACGAGCACCGTCGGCCGGCGCTTGCCGTCTTTGTGCTTGCCCCAGCGGCGCAGCGGATTTTGGAACAGATCGATGGAGTTCATACTTGCAAAAAGATTATGGTGCAGTGCAACATCAGCACCATTGTACCCTGCTTCAGGTGGATGCGCCGGGAGGCCGCAGGGGCATTCCCGCCTCGTCCTCGTCGTCCGTATCGGCGGCCTTCAGCGCCAGCTTGACGGCGCTGACGCGCGCGCGGTGCACCAGTTCCGGAATACGCTGGGGGTTCGCCACGCTGGCCTGGGCGATCTCGCCGGCGTTGACGGCGCGCGCGGCTGCCAGCGCGGTCTCCAGGTAAGGGCCTTGCGGGAACGGCGCATCGCGATAGCTGGCCGTGGGGCCGATGCGTCCGCGCGAGTCGCACTCGGTCGCCAGCAGCATCTGCGAGAAGCGCGCCGGCTTGCGGAAGGCGTCGCAGCGCTCCAGCAGCGTGACGATGGTATTGGGACGCAGCTGCAGGGCGCGGCCGACGTTGCCGTGCTCGCGCGCCGTCATCACGGCCAGGTCGCGGCACTCGGTCGGCACCTTGAGACGCTTGCAGACCTGCTCGACCAGCTTGACGCCCATGCCTTCATGGCCGTGATGCGCAGGCCACTTGTCTGAGGGCGTGACGCCCTTGCCCAGGTCGTGCATCAGGCAGGCGAAGCGCGTGGCCAGTTCGTGGCCCGCCTCCGCAGCGCAGTCGATCACCTGCAGCATGTGCATGCCGGTGTCGATCTCGGGATGCCATTTCTCCGGCTGCGGCACGCCCCACAGCACATCCAGCTCCGGCAGGATGCGCGCCAGCGCCCCGCAATCGCGCAGCACTTCCAGCATGCGCGACGGCCTGGCTTCCATCAGCCCGCGCGACAGTTCCTGCCACACCCGTTCCGGCACCAGCGCATCGACTTCGCCCTGCTCCACCATGCGCCGCATCAGCGCGTTGGTTCCCGGGGCGACGCGGAACTCGCCGTAGCGGGCGGCAAAGCGCGCCACGCGCAGGATGCGAACCGGGTCTTCCGCAAACGCGTCCGACACATGGCGGAAGATGCGCGCCTTGATGTCGTCCTGGCCGCCGTAGGGATCGGTGAGCGTGCCGTCTTCGGCGCGGGCGATGGCGTTGATGGTCAGGTCGCGGCGTACCAGGTCGTCTTCCAGCGTGACGTCCGGCGAGGTGTGGAACACGAAGCCCTTGTATCCGGGCGCGGTTTTGCGCTCGGTGCGGGCCAGCGCGTATTCCTCCTGCGTCTTCGGATGCAGGAACACCGGGAAATCCTTGCCGACCGGGCGAAAGCCCCGGGCCAGCATCTCGTCCGGCGTGGCGCCGACCACCACGTGGTCGTGGTCCTTGACCGGCAGGCCAAGCAATTCATCGCGCACGGCGCCGCCGACTACATAAATCTGCATGCTTGTTCCAAATTCGTTAATCCGGCATCTCGGCGTCGTGCTTGGGCGCGACTTCGGTTTCGGCCAGCGCCTCGGCGACCCAGCGCGCCACGGCGGGATGCGCCTGCACGCGCTGGCAGTAGGCGTCCAGCGCCGGCGCCAGCGACACGCCGTAGGTCTTGAAGCGCATCACCACCGGCGCGTAGTAGGCGTCGGCGATCGAGAAGTCGCCGAACAGGAACTGGTGATGGCCGAAGCGCGACAGGCACTCTTCCCAGATTTCGCTGATGCGGCCGATGTCGGCCTGGGTGCCGTTGGTGCGGCCCTTGCCCGGATAGCTGCCGCGGATATTCATCGACATCGAGTTGCGCAGGTCGGAAAAGCCGGCGTGCATCTCGGCGCAGATCGAACGCGCCATCGCGCGCGCTGCCACGTCCTGCGGCCACAGGTGCAGTTCCTGGAATTGCTCGGCCAGGTATTCGCAGATGGCCAGGCTGTCCCAGATCGTCATCTCGCCGGCGATCAGCACCGGCACGCGGCCGGCAGCGGAATAGCCGCAGATGCGGTTGGCGGTGTCATCCTGGTCCAGCAGCACGCGCACTTCCTGGAACGGAATGCCGAAGGCGGTCATCGCCACCCACGGGCGCATCGACCACGACGAGTAGTTCTTGTTGCCGATAACGAGCGTCAGGCCCGGCTCGCGCGCGGCGGCGAGGGTTTGCGACAGGCTGGGATCAAGCTGAGTGGTTTGCATGGCGATGCGTCCTGGTTGATGGTTGTGGCGCGGGTTTATCGGGCTCCGAAGCTCGACTCCTGCTGTTCCTGTTCGGTGTAGCCTTTCGGCGCGACGGTGCCCAGGCGCGCCTTCAGCGATTGCGGGCGGCCTTCAAACAGCGCCGCGTAGTAAGTCGTATTCGACATCACGTTCTTGACGTAGGTGCGGGTCTCGACGAAGGGGATCGATTCGATGAAGACCGCGCTGTCCATCGGCTTGGTCAGCGTCGAGCGCCATGAACGCAGGCGGCCCGGCCCGGCGTTGTAGGCGGCGGTGGCCAGCACCTGCGAGCCGTCCATGTTCCCCAGCACCATGTTCAGGTAGTTCGCGCCGAGCAGGATATTGGTGCGTACGTCGCTCAGCATGTCCTGCACGAAGTCGGCCAGGCCGATCTTCTTGGCGACCCAGCGGCCGGTCGACGGCATCACCTGCATCAGGCCCGACGCGCCGACATGCGACTGCGCGTCCATGATGAAGCGCGATTCCTGGCGTATCAGGCCGTAGACCCAGGCCTTGTCCAGGCCCAGCGTCTGCGTGGTCGGATGCATGATGTCGTTGTGCGGCGACGGGAAGCGCTGCGTGTAGTCGACCTGGATGCGGGTGCGTTCCGAGGTGTTGACCATGCGGTCGAGGATATTGTTCTGGCGCGCGAATTCGGCGGCGGCCAGGTGTTCGCGTTCGCTCAGGCCGCGCAGGCCCCAGTTCCATTCGCGCGTGCCTTCGAAGCGCAGGCGCATGCTGAAGAACTTCAGCGCGCGCTGGAAGTTCGGGTTGGCGGCGATCGGCGCGATCTCCGATTGGCCGATCGGCAGGCCTGGCAGCGGAATCGTAATCAGCTTGCCGGTTTCCTCCAGCGCCAGCTGGCCGTAGTAGTTCGACTGGTCGGCGATGCTGCGGAACAGCTGCAGCGCCTCGCCGGTCGGCTGGCTGGCGGCGCCGGCTTCCGCCATCAGCGCGCGGCCCAGCCAGTAGACCCAGGCCGGATCGCTGCGCAGCGATGGCGGCATCGCGCGGATATTGTTCCTGACCTGCTTCCAGTCGCCGTTGCGCAGCGCGAAACGGGTCTTCCACTGCATCTGGTCGATCGACAGCGGCGCGCCGTTGGCCTTGTTCCAGTACTCCGTGGTTTCCGGCGCCAGCGAGTACGACGATTGCAGCGCGATGGCGGCCCAGGCTTCCTGCTGTTCCTGGTGACTGAGCTTGGACGAGGCCTTGTTCAGCGCCAGCACCGCCAGCTTGGTGCTGGTCTTGGCCATGCGGCCGACGGCGACGACGAAGATTTCATGTTCGGTGCGGCCGGCGCCCACGCCCTTGGCCAGCGCCAGGGCCGGCAGGTCCACCGCCTGCACGGCCTTCTTCTCGTTCCCGTCCAGCAGCGCGACGATGCGGCGCGCCTGGCCGGTGGCGTTGAATTCGCCGGACAGGCGCAGCTGCGCGTACAGATCCTCGATGCTGAACTGGCCGGACTGGTACAGGGTGGCGATCAGCGCCGCGCACGGCTCGCCGTAGACGCTCGGCGACGTCAGCAAGGCGCGCGCCTCCTCCGCCACTTTCTGGCCCTTGAGCGCGCGCGAGATCAGCGCGTAGCATTTGACCTGGGTGTCGTCGTTCAGCACGAACAGCGGCAGCTGCTCGTCGAAGGTGGCCCAGTCGCGCTTGCGGCCCAGGTCCAGCAGCCAGTCGTTGCGCAGGCGGTCGACGATGGCCTGGCCTTCGTAGCGTTTGAAGAAGTCGCGGATTTCCGTCGGCGAAACGTCCTTCAGGTGCGATTTCAGCCGATAATAATCGACGTAGGATGGAATCGAGTAGTTGGCCAGGCGGGCGGCGTAGAAATCCGCCTTGGCTGCGTCGTCCTGGCGTACGGCGTCGCGCAGCAGCAGGAAGGAATCGTCTTCTCTGCGGCTATCAGCGCTGATGTCCTCGGCGTGGGCAAGCGATGTAAAGGCAACGACGAGGGCGCCGGCAATCCATTTCGAAGCAGAAATCAATGTGCAACTCTCTTAAGTCTTAAATCAATATGACCAGCGACCCTAGAATACCACGCAGCGCGACCGAACCACCAGCCCCGGCCATGATCGCCAAGGCGGATTTGCGCAAGCGTTTGCTGACGGCGCGGCGCGCGCTGGACATGGCCACGCGGGCCGCCTGGGACCACGCCATCGGCGGGCAGGTGGTGGCGTGGTGGAAGGATGCGCGGCCGGCGGCGCTGGGCGTGTATTGGCCGCTGCGCGACGAGCCGGACCTGTATGCAGCCTACGCGGAACTGGCGCGGCTGGGCGCGCGCTTGCTGCTGCCGGTGGTGGTGGAGAAGCACCAGGCGCTGGAGTTCGCCGAGTGGCGCATCGGCGAGGCGATGGTCAAGGACACGATGGGAGTGGCGGTGCCGGCCGACCTGCGCCTGCAGGCGGCGACTCCGCCGGCGCTGCTGGTGCCCTGCCTGGGTTTTAACCCGCAAGGCTATCGATTGGGGTATGGCGGTGGATTCTACGACCGCACGCTGGCGCGGGAACCGCGTCCGCGGACACTGGGCATCGCTTACCAGTGCCTGCAGGTGCCGTTCGCCGTCGACGGCCATGATGTGGCGCTGGACCGCATCATCACCGAGTGATCACACCAGGCGTTGCCACAGCGCGGTGGTCGGCGCGACCTGGTTCATGCTGTAGAAGTGCAGGCCCGGCGCGCCGCCGGCCAGCAGGCGCTCGCACAGCGCCGTCACCACATCGAGGCCGAAGGCCTTGATCGATGCGCTGTCGTCGCCGAAGCTGGCCAGCTTCAAACGCACCCAGCGCGGGATCTCGGCGCCGCACATGTCCGAGAAGCGCATCAGCTGCGTGTAGTTCGTGATCGGCATGATGCCGGCCACGATGGGCACGTCGATGCCCAGCTTGCGGGTCTGGTCGACGAACTGGAAGTAAGCGTCGGCGTTGTAGAAATATTGCGTGATGGCCGAGTTGGCGCCGGCCTTGACCTTGCGCTCGAACGCCAGCAGGTCGTCCTGCGGCGACTTGGCCTGCGGGTGCACCTCCGGATAGGCCGCCACCTCGATGTGGAACCATTCGCCGGTCTCCTGGCGGATGAACTCCACCAGCTCGTTCGCGTAGCGGAACTCACCGGCCGCGCCGTAGCCGCTCGGCAGGTCGCCGCGCAGCGCGACGATGCGCTTGATGTTGTGCGACTTGAATTCGGCCAGGATCTGGCGGATCGACTCGCGCGTGCCGCCCACGCAGGACAGGTGCGGCGCGGCGTCTTCGCCGGCGGCCAGGATCTCGACCACCGTGTCCAGCGTGCCGCGCTGCGTGCTGCCGCCGGCGCCGAAGGTCACGGAAAAATATTTGGGATGCAGTTCGGACAGCTTGGCGCGCGTGACGCGCAGCTTTTCCGCGCCTTCCGCCGTCTTCGGCGGGAAGAACTCGATACTGAAATTATGATTGTCCATCGGATGTCTTCAAAAGTAAGGTCGACAAGGCCCAGGAAATCACGCTGTACAGCAGCGCGCCGCCGATCGCCGCCCAGAAGCTGTCGACATGGAAGCCGTCCACCCATTGCGCCACCAGCCAGAACATGAAGCCGTTGACGATGAAGATGAACAGGCCCAGCGACAGCACGGTCACCGGGAGCGTCAGGAGCAGCAACACGGGGCGTATCAGCGTATTGACCAGACCCAGTACAAGAGCCGCGACGAGGGCTGCGCCTATGCTTGTGACATCGACGGAATGCATCAGGTAAGGCACTGCCAGCAGGGCAACTGCATTGATTAACCAGGTAAGGACCAGACGCATAAGAGGAACTCGCTGCAAAAAGTGGCACGACGTCGTTCCCGCGCAAGCGGGGACGACGAGGGTTTTTAATAACGGTAGTGGTCAGGCTTGTACGGACCTGCTTGCGTCACGCCGATGTAGGCCGCTTGCTCTTCGGTCAGCACGGTCAGTTGCGCGTTCAGTTTTTTCAACTGCAGGCGCGCGACTTTTTCGTCCAGGTGCTTGGGCAGCACGTACACGCCGACCGGGTACTTGGCGGTGTTGGCGTACAGCTCGATCTGGGCGATGGTCTGGTTGGCGAACGACGACGACATCACATACGAAGGATGGCCGGTGCCGCAACCCAGGTTGACCAGGCGGCCTTCGGCCAGCAGGATGATGCGCTTGCCCGACGGGAAGATCACGTGGTCGACCTGCGGCTTGATGTTGTCCCAGGTGTACTTCTTCAGCGCGGCGACGTCGATCTCGTTGTCGAAGTGGCCGATGTTGCAGACGATGGCCTGGTCCTTCATGGCCAGCATGTGCTGCTCGGTCAGGATGTGATAGTTGCCGGTGCAGGTGACGAAGATGTCGCCATGTTCGGCGGCGTAGTCCATGGTCACGACGCGGTAGCCTTCCATCGCGGCCTGCAGCGCGCAGATCGGATCGATCTCGGTGACCCACACCTGCGCCGACAGCGCGCGCATGGCCTGGGCCGAGCCCTTGCCGACGTCGCCGTAGCCGGCGATGACGGCGACCTTGCCGGCGATCATGACGTCGGTGGCGCGCTTGATGCCGTCGACCAGCGATTCGCGGCAGCCGTACAGGTTGTCGAATTTCGACTTGGTGACGGAGTCGTTGACGTTGATGGCCGGGAAGGCCAGCTTGCCCTCTTTGTGCATCTGGTACAGGCGGTGCACGCCGGTGGTGGTTTCCTCGGTCACGCCCAGGATCTGCGGCAGGCGCTTGGAGTACCAGGCCGGATCGATCGCCAGGTGGGCCTTGATGGCGTTGAACAGGCAGATCTCTTCTTCCGAGCCCGGCGCGGCCAGCACCGAGATGTCTTTCTCGGCGCGCGCGCCCAGGTGCAGCAGCAGCGTGGCGTCGCCGCCGTCGTCGAGGATCATGTTCGAATAGACGGCGTTGCCGGCGGCGTCCGCGGGCCATTCGAAGATGCGGTGGGTGTAGTCCCAGTATTCGTCCAGGGTTTCGCCCTTGATCGCGAACACCGGGGTGCCGGCGGCGGCGATGGCGGCGGCGGCGTGGTCCTGGGTCGAGTAGATGTTGCACGAGGCCCAGCGCACCTTGGCGCCCAGCGCTTCCAGCGTCTGGATCAGCACGGCGGTCTGGATGGTCATGTGCAGCGAACCGGTGATGCGCGCGCCCTTGAGCGGCTGCGTGGCGGCGAATTCCTCACGGATGGCCATCAGGCCAGGCATTTCGGTTTCGGCGATCTTGATTTCTTTGTCACCCCAAGGCGCCAGGGAGATGTCGGCGACCAGGAAGTCTTGTGCGGATTTGAGTACGGCGTTCATCACGCCCTCCTTTCATGTGTTGAAAAAAGTAACGTGAGCGCGGTTTGGATCTCCGAGCCTGGCGAATTTTTGATTCGTCGCAACGCTCCTCGGAAGGCGCATTTTAGCAAAAAAAAACGCCCCGCAGGGCGTTTTTTGCTTGCCGGCAGGCTTACTTCAAGCCGGCCGCGGCGCGCAGGATCGCCGCCTTGTCGGTGCGCTCCCAGGTGAATTCCGGCTCTTCGCGGCCGAAGTGGCCGTAGGCGGCGGTCTTGGCGTAGATCGGACGCAGCAGGTCCAGCATCTGCACGATGCCTTTCGGGCGCAGGTCGAAGTGCTCCATCACCAGCGCGGCGATCTTCTCGTCGGAGATCACGCCCGTGCCTTCGGTGTAGACCGTGATGTTGATCGGACGCGCCACGCCGATGGCGTAGCTGACCTGCACCTGGCACTGGCGCGCCAGGCCGGCGGCCACCACGTTCTTGGCCACGTAGCGGGCGGCGTAGGCGGCCGAACGGTCGACTTTGGTCGGATCCTTGCCGGAGAACGCGCCGCCGCCGTGCGGGCTGGCGCCGCCGTAGGTGTCGACGATGATCTTGCGGCCGGTCAGGCCGCAATCGCCCTGCGGGCCGCCGATGACGAAGCGGCCGGTCGGGTTGACCAGGTACTTGGTGTCGACCAGCCATTCGCGCGGCAGCACCTGCTTGATGATCTCTTCGATCACCGCTTCCTCGATCTGCTTGTGCTGCATTTCCGGCGCGTGCTGGGTCGACAGCACGACGGTGTCGACCGCGACCGGGCGGCCGTCGACGTAGCGCAGCGTGACCTGCGATTTGGCGTCCGGACGCAGCCAAGGCAGGCGGCCGTCCTTGCGCAGCTGCGACTGGCGCTCGACCAGGCGGTGCGCGTAGTGGATCGCGGCCGGCATCAGCTCGGCGGTCTCGTCGCAGGCGTAGCCGAACATCAGGCCCTGGTCGCCGGCGCCCTGGTCGAGGTCGATGCCGGCGCCCTCGTCCACGCCCTGGGCGATGTCGGGCGACTGCTTGTCGTAGGCCACCAGCACGGCGCAACCCTTGTAGTCGATGCCGTATTCGGTGTTGTCGTAGCCGATGCGCTTGATGGTTTCGCGCGCAACTTGAATATAATCAACGTTGGCGTGCGTGGTGATTTCGCCGGCCAGCACGACCAGGCCGGTATTGCACAGGGTTTCGGCGGCCACGCGGGCCTTCGGATCCTGGGTCAGGATGGCGTCCAGGATCGCATCGGAAATCTGGTCGGCGACTTTGTCCGGGTGGCCTTCCGAGACGGATTCGGAAGTGAAAAGATAATCATTTGACATCGCAAGCTCCTGATATGGTTTGAAGATTTTTTGTCGCATACCAGTACGGCTTGCGACGCTTTAGCGATATTTATATCCCGCATCGCAAGTTGTCTATTAACTCAGCGGTTACTACATACGTGGTATTTTACGCTTCTTTGAAAAAATTTGGCGACTGCAACCCCGCCAAACGCTCCTTTATATAGACAAATCAACATTCATGCTTGTTCCCATTTTCCGTTTTCTTTCTATTTTCCCGCTGCCGTTGCTGCACGCGGCAGGCGCCGCGCTGGGCTGGCTGGTGTACCTGAGTTCGCCGTCCTACCGCCGCCGCATGCGCGACAACATGGCCCAGGCCGGCTACGCGCAACACCTGCCGGCGGCCGTGGCCGAAGCCGGCAAAAGCATCGTCGAACTGCCGTTCATCTGGTGCGCCGACCCCAAGCGCGTGTCGCGCCACGCCAGCGATGAGAACTGGGCCATCGTGCAGGCCGAGCTGGACGCCGGCCGCGGCATCGTGTTCCTGACCCCGCACCTGGGCTGCTTTGAAATCGTGGCCCAGGAAATCGCCCTGCGCACCGAGCTGATGGTGATGTACCGCCCGCCGAAAAAGGCCGCGCTGAAACCGCTGATCGAGGGCGCGCGCGCGCGCGACAACCTGCTGCTGGCGCCGGCCACCATGTCCGGCGTGCGCATGCTGGCCAAGTGCCTCAAGAAGGGCAAGCCGATCGGCCTGCTGCCGGACCAGGTGCCGCAGGAAGGCGAAGGCGTGTGGGCCACCTTCTTCGGCCGCGACGCCTACACCATGACGCTGCCGGCCAAGCTGGCGCAGCTGGGCGACGCCACCATCATCGTCACCTACGCCGAGCGCCTGCCGGCCGGCCGCGGCTACGTGATCCGCTTCGTGCCGTTCGACGGCACGCTGGACGGCGACGCCGCGCAGCAGGCGCAGGCGATCAACGGCGCCATGGAACGCCTGATCGCCCGCAACCCGACGCAATACTATTGGAGCTACAACCGCTACAAGGTGCCGGCCGGCATCGACGCCCCGGCGCCGGCGGCGGGAGGCCGGGCATGAAGCTGATGCTGGGATTGATGTGGCTGCTGCACTGGCTGCCCTTGCCGCTGCTGGGCCGCTTCGGCGCCGCCGTCGGCAGCCTGCTGTTCGTGGTGGTGCGCTCGCGCCGCCATATCGCGCTGACCAATTTGCGCCTGTGCATGCCGGAACTGAGCGAGGCCGAGCGCATCGACATCGCGCGCCGCCACTTCCAGGCGTATTCGCGCAGCGTGTGGGAGCGCGGCATCCTGTGGTGGGCCTCGGAAGCCCGCCTGAACCGCCTGATCAGCGTCGAACCGGGCCCGGTGCCGGTGGCGGAGATGACGTCCAGGCCGACCATCCTGCTGTGCCCGCACTTCGTCTGCCTGGACGTGGCCGGCGCCTCGATCGCGATGGTGGCCAGCGCCTCGTCCATGTACGTGACGCAAAAGAACGCCACCTTCGACCAGGTGCTGCGCGCCGGCCGCGCCCGCTTCAAGCCGGTCAAGCTGTTCACGCGCCAGGACGGCATCAAGCCGATCTTGCGCGCGCTGCGCGACAAGCTGCCCTACTTCATGCTGCCGGACATGGATTTCGGCGACAAGGACGCGGAGTTCGTGCCCTTCTTCGGCATCGACGCGGCCACCCTGACGGCCACCGCGCGCATCGCCGCCACCACCGGCGCGCAGGTGATGCCGGTGATCGCCACCTTCCTGCCGAATTACCAAGGCTGGCGTGTGAAATTCTATCCGGTGTGGGACAATTACCCCGGTCCCGACATGGTCGCCGCCACCCGCCGCATGAACGCGTTCATCGAAGAACGCGTGCGCGAGGCGCCGGCTGAATATTTCTGGACGCACAAACGCTTCAAGACGCGGCCGAATGGCGAACCTTCGCTGTACCGTAAAAACTAAGTCACCCATGAAACTCAAATTCACCAAAATGCATGGCGCCGGCAACGACTTCGTCGTGATCGACGGCATCAACCAGGACATCCACTTCACGCCGGCGCAATGGCGGCTGCTGGGCGACCGCCGCTTCGGCGTCGGCGCCGACCAGATCCTGCTGGTGGAGAAGCCGACCCGGCCGGGCTGCGATTTCCGCTACCGCATCTTCAACGCCGACGGCGGCGAAGTCGAACAGTGCGGCAACGGCTCGCGCGCCTTCGTCAAGTTCGTCTCGGAAAAAGGCCTGACCGACCAGCGCAGCATCACCGTCGAAACCAAGGCCGGCGTGATCGCGCCGCGCCTGGAACCGGACGGCAGCATCACCGTGGACATGGGCGCGCCGGTGCTGGAGCCGGCCCGCGTGCCGTTCGACGCCGAGGGCTTGCAGGGCGTGGCGCAAGGCGCCGATACGCTGTGGCCGCTGGTGCTGGAACTGGGCGGCGCCAAGGAGAGCGTGCTGATTTCCGTGGTGTCGATGGGCAATCCGCACGCGGTGCAGATCGTCGACGACGTCGAGACGGCGCCGGTGGAGCTGACCGGTCCGCTGATCGAGCACCATGCGCGCTTCCCGAACCGCGTCAACGCCGGCTTCATGCAGGTCATCGACCGCCGGCACGTGAAGCTGCGCGTGTTCGAGCGCGGCGTCGGCGAAACCCTGGCCTGCGGCACCGGCGCCTGCGCCGCCGCCGTGGCCGGCATCCGCCGCGGCCTGCTCGACAGCCCGGTGCGCATCGATGCGCGCGGCGGCCGGCTGGCCATCAGCTGGGCCGGCGAAGGCCAGCCGGTGTGGCTGACCGGGCCGGCCGTGACCGTGTTCGAGGGCGAGATCGAACTGTAAGTCCTAGGCGGCCAGCAGGTCGTCGTCGGCCGCGCCCACCGGCAGCCAGGTCTTGAGCCGGTACAGGCGCTGGCGGTAGTTGCCTTCCAGCCCGTCCGGGCCGCTGTCGATTTCCTCGAACAGGCGCACGATGCGGTCCAGCGCCTGGCGCTCGCGGGCCGTGCGCAGCAACACCAGGCGGCGCTTGCTGCGGCCGTAGCTGGCGCGGATGTCGACCACCAGGCAATGGCCCTGGTCGGCCGCCTTCACATCCAGCAGCAAGGCTTCCGCCCGGCTCAGGCCGAACAGCGACGCCAGTTCCAGCCGGGCCGCCAGCAGCGGCTGGCTTTCCAGCAATTCCCGCGTCAGGCAGGCCAGGATGCTGGCGATCCAGCCCGATTCCTTGGGCGCGGCGGCGATGC
Organism: Duganella sp. CT11-25; assembly: GCF_047302815.1. Taxonomy (NCBI): domain Bacteria; kingdom Pseudomonadati; phylum Pseudomonadota; class Betaproteobacteria; order Burkholderiales; family Oxalobacteraceae; genus Duganella; species Duganella sp. CT11-25. Next base: position 4,714,480 of record NZ_JBKBFD010000001.1, on the reverse strand, counting down.
GCGCCAGCGCCGTTTCCGCCTCCCCGCAGCCCTGGGCCGCGGCTTTCTGCAACCAGTAGGCGGCGCGCACGTCGCTCTGCTCTTCGGCGCGGCGGTTGCGCCAGGCGTACATGCCGCACTCCAGCTGGGCGCCGCAATGGCCCATTTCCGCCGCCCGCTCCAGGTAGGCTTGCGCCTCGGCCACGCAGCGCTGCGAAAATTCCGGTTTCAGATAAATGCGCGACAGCGCGAACCAGGCTTCCGCCAGGCCCTGCTCGCCGGCCAGGGTCAGCCAGCGGATCGCCCGCTTGAAGTTGACGGCGGCGATGCCGTTGCTCTGGCGCCGGCCCTCGCTGTCCATGCGCGCGAACCACAGGCCCAGCGCCAGCTGGGCGTTGCGCTCGCCGCCATGCGCGGCCAGCTCGCGGCACTGCTGCAGCTGGGGATCGCGCGATTCCGCATCGAACAGCTCCGGATCCCTTTCCTGCAAGTCGAGCAGCTCGGCGCAGCGCGCCAGCAAGCTCAGTTGCTGCGGCCCCGGCAGCCAGTCGGCCAGGCGGGCGGCTTCGGCGTCGGCCGGCGCATCGGCCAGTTGCTGGCGCAGCAGCGGCCGCGCCTGTTGCAAAAACGCTACGTGGTCATCCTGCCACAGCTGCTCCAGCAGCGCGTACTGGGCCGCCGCCATACCGTTGTCGGCGCGCCACGGTTGGCGCGTGACGGGACGGGCCGCGAGCACGCCTCCCGGCCGCGCGTTGCGGCCGGCCGGCGCCGGCGGCGGCGGCCGGCCGCCGGACTGGTGCGCCAGCATCCACTGGGCTTCCGGCGAGCCGGCGCGCGCGGCCGATTCCAGCGCCTGCTGCGCCTTGTTGCGTAAATGGGACGTATCGTGCGGCGCGGCCGGCTGCAGCACCAGTTGCGCCAGCACCAGCCCGGCGTGTTCGATGCCGGCGTCGTAGGCGCGCTCGTACCAGGACAGCACGCCCGGCAGGCAGTGTTGCGCGTACTCGTAGGGGATGTGGCCGCCGATCAGCAGCCATGCCTCTTCCTGCTCCTGCAAGGCGGCACGGTTCAGCCAGTGCAGCGCGGTCGGCATGTTCAGCGGCAAGCTGGCGCCGCCGAACAAGTACAGCTTGCCCAGCGCCAGTTGGCAGACCGCGTCTCCGGCACGGGCGCCCCTGATGATCCCTAACTCTTCTCGATTTGCCATCGTTTCACTATGAATGTGATTCTGCGAAGCGGGTGGCGTCACTGTGCGGTCTGCGGCGCCCTATGTTTCTCAGTGTAGCGTGCGATCCGCGCCACACCATAAACAATATGCGCGCCGGCTTGATTTGGCACAAGCGAGGTCCCCCGTGTTGGCCTGTACGCTAGAGCTATTTTGATGCCTCAGTGAAAGGAAATCATGCATGGCGGCGGGCGAATGGCTTGCCAAACAAGCGTTTCAAAAATACAACAGGAAGCCCGGATTCTGAAGCTTTCGACCAAAACAAGCCGTCACAAACGACCATTCCAACGACTTTGACCCAGCGAGCAATTAAGGTCTTACCAACTGATGGTCAGAACGCGGCCTTGCAGGTTTGGGATGTTTGTACGACTCACTTAAAAAAGGAATAACTCAAATGAAAAAATCTTTAGTGGCTCTGGCACTCATGGGCGCGTTTTCCGCCGCATATGCGCAGTCGTCCGTGACCATCTACGGCACTTTGGATGCAGGGGTTTCCAGGCGTACAGATACCGACCTCACCGCGGTCGGCAAACGAGACAACAACAAGCTGGGCTTCCGCGGCGTCGAGGACCTGGGCAGCGGCCTGAAGGCGCTGTTCCAATTGGAAATCCGCTACGAGCCGGACACCGGCGTCATCGAAAGCACCACCCGTCCGCTGTTCCAGGGCCAGAGCCGCGTCGGCCTGCAGGGCGACTTCGGTACCATCCGCCTGGGCCGCGGCCTGACGGCGTTCCAGGAAACCAGCACCGCCTATGAGCCATGGAGCGGCATGCCGGCCGTGGCCGGCTACCAGACCGACCTGCAAGTGGCCGGCTACACCAGCGATCCGCTCAGCCCCGCCGGCAACTCGGCCAACCGCTTCTCCAACGCGATCTTCTACAACACCCCGGTGATCGCCGGCGTGTTCCAGCTCAACGTCACGGTGGCCACCAAGGACGCCAACAACAACCCGGCCATCGTCGGCCGCGGCACCGCCGCCGCGCCGCAGTTCCCGGCCAACACCATGGCGCAAGTGTCGCCGTACTCGCTGAGCGCGACCGTCGGCCAGGGTCCGTACTCGATCTACGCCGCCTACGAGCGCAACGCGGTGGAAACCAAGCTGTGGTCGATCGGCGCCTCGATCAAGCCGATTCCCGCCTTGAAACTGATGGGTTCCTACCAGCGCCAGGACCAGGACAACAGCGTCCTGATCAACCCGATCACCAAGGCCTGGCTGATCGGCGCCAACTACTCGGTCGGCGCCGGCCTGGTGCGTGCCGGCTACGGCCAGAAGACGCCGGACAACGTGCTCAACAGCCCGGCCATCGCCAAGACCAAGCAGTTCTCGCTGGGCTACGACTACAACCTGTCGCCGCGCACCTACCTGTATGTGGACGGCGCCCGCAAGAAGATCACGCCGGCGGCCACCTTCAATTACTACAGCCTCGGTATCCATCACAACTTCTAAGCCTGAGCAGCGCAGTCGGCAAGAACTGCATGCGTGAGTTGGGGAATGGCGGGCATGGGCAACCATGTCCGTTTTTTTTCGTTTAGAATGCCATTGCACCCAACCCCGCTCTTAGACTCAGATAAAAGTACCTCAATGACCGCCCCACTGGATTCCACACTCGTCGCGCAATACCTGACCGATCACCCGCATTTCTTTGAAGAGCATGCTGACTTGCTGGGCGAAATCAAACTGGCCAGCCCGCTGACGGGACGCGCCGTGTCGCTGCAAGAGCGCCAGATGGAAGTGTTGCGCGATAAATACAAAACGCTGGAACTGCGCATGAGCAACCTGATGCGCCTGGCCTCGGAAAACGAAGCGATCGCCAACAAGTTCCACCACTGGACCAAGGTGCTGCTGGAAGCGGAAGATGTCGGCTCGATGCCGCACTCCGTGGTCAGCGGCCTGAAAAACAGCTTCGACGTGCCGCAGGTGACGCTGCGCATCTGGGACACCGCGCCCGACTACGCCGGCGAATGGTTCGTCAACGGCGTGTCGGAAGATGCGCGCATCTTCGCCAACAGCCTGCTGGCGCCGTATTGCGGCACCAACAAGGACTTCGAAGCGGTGCGCTGGCTGGACGACGCCTCCGGCATCACCTCGACCGTCATCATCCCGCTGCGCAAGCCGGGCAACAAGAACGCCTTCGGCCTGCTGATCCTCGGCTCGCCGGACCCTGCCCGCTTCACCTCGCTGATGGCGACCGACTTCCTGGTCCACATCGGCGAAACCTCCAGCACCGCCCTGGCCTGGCTGCTGGCCTGAGGCCCGTCCCCATGAGCGCCGATCCGGACAGCAAACTGGCCTGGATCGACGCCTACCTGGCCCACCTGCGCGGCGAACGCCGGCTGTCGCCGCACACCACCGCCGCCTACGCGCGCGACCTGCGGGAGCTGGCCCGGCTTTCCGCCGGCCAGGACTGGACCCAGCTCGACCATTTCGCCGTCCGCCGCCTGACCGCCAAGCTGCACGCGCAGCAACTCGACCCGCGCTCGATCGCCCGCAAGCTGTCGAGCTGGCGCGGCTTTTTCAACTGGCTGGGCGGCCAGGTCGCGCTGGCGGCCAATCCGGTGCAGGGCGTGCGCGCGCCCAAGCGCGCCAGGACCCTGCCGCGCGCGCTGTCGGTGGACGACGCCGTGCAGCTGGTGGCGCCGTCGCGCCCGCGCGCCGGCGCCGAGCCCGCCGAGCTGTGCAACCGCGCCATGTTCGAACTGCTGTATTCCAGCGGCCTGCGGGTGTCCGAGCTGGCCGGCCTCGACCTGACGCCGCGCAAGGACGCGCTGGGCTGGGTCGAGTTCGGCAACCGCGAGGTGATCGTCACCGGCAAGGGCAACAAGCAGCGCACGGTGCCGGTCGGCGCGGCCGCGCTGGCGGCGCTGCAAGCCTGGGTCGCCGTGCGGCCGGCGCCGCGGGACGGCAGCGACGCCCTGTTCCTCAGCACGCGCGGCACCCGGGTCTCGCCGCGCGTGATCCAGCAGCGGCTGCAGGCCCACGGCGTGGCCAACGGCGCGCCGGTGCACGTGCACCCGCACATGCTGCGCCACTCGTTCGCCTCGCACGTGCTGCAATCGTCGGGCGACCTGCGGGCGGTGCAGGAAATGCTGGGCCATTCCAGCATCAGCTCGACCCAGGTCTATACCTCGCTGGACTTCCAGCGCCTGGCCGAGGTGTACGATAAGGCCCATCCGCGCGCCAAGCTAAAGTAGAGATTCGCGGCTTAGCGAGACGCGTGCTGATATTGCTCAATCGGACGAATTGCTAGCGCCGGACAAATTCCGGCATAATCGCCCGATTGCATTTACGCATTTGATCCCCATATGGGGACTCCCCACCACAGAATGGCACGCATCATGGCATTGATACCCACCACCATCCTGACCGGCTTCCTGGGCGCCGGCAAGACCACCTTGCTCAACCGCATCCTGCAGGAAGACCACGGCATGCGCATCGCCGTCATCGAGAACGAGTTCGGCCAGGAAAACATCGACAACGAAATCCTGGTCCAGGACAGCGGCGAACAGATCGTCGAAATGAACAACGGCTGCATCTGCTGCACCGTGCGTGGCGACCTGATCGTGGCGCTCGGCAGCCTGGCGCAAAAGCGCGAGGCCGGCGAGATCCAGTTCGACCGCGTCGTCATCGAGACCACCGGCCTGGCCAATCCGGGCCCGGTGGCGCAGACCTTCTTCGTCGACGAAGAAGTGGGCACTCACTACATGCTGGACGCCGTGGTCACCGTGGTCGACGCCCGCCACGCGATGGATCAGCTGGACCAGCACGAGGAAGCCCAGCGCCAGGTCGGTTTCGCCGACAAGATGCTGCTGTCCAAGACCGACCTGGTCAGCGCCGGGCAGGTGGCCGAGCTGACCGCCCGCCTCAAGCGCATCAACCCGCGCGCGCCGATCAGCACCTCCGATTTCGGCCGCGCGCCGATCTCCGACGTGCTGGACCTGAAGGGTTTCAACCTGAACGACAAGCTGGAACTGGACCCGGACTTCCTGGAAACCGACCAGGCCCACGACGACGACCACGTGCACGATGAGCATTGCGGCCACCACCACCACGATCACGGCCACCACGACCACCATCACGCCCACCACAGCGACGACATCGCCGCCTTCGTGTTCAAAAGCACGCGGCCGTTCGACACCGCCAAGCTGGACGAGTTCCTCGGCGGCCTGGTGAATGTCTATGGTCCTCGCATGCTGCGCTACAAAGGCGTATTGTTGATGAAAGACGCCGACCGCAAGGTGGTGTTCCAGGGCGTACACCAGATCATGGGCAGCGATCTGGGGGCAAAATGGGGAGAAAACGACGTTCGTGGCAGCAAAATGGTGTTTATCGGTAAAAATCTGCCGAAAGATATCTTTATTAGCGGATTAGAACAATGTCTGGTATAAACTATCCGGGTTTTGTGGGGATGGCTAAAAAACCACAAAACCCGGGCTGATTAATTTGAAAACTCTGTCGTATCGAAGGTAAGCGAAGTTATGACCAAAACTAATAAATCGACCCCCGCCGCCGCCGACCGCATCCTGACCGAAGAAGAAATTCTGAAGATGGATGAGAAGGATTATATGAATCCGGCGCAAATGGCATTTTTCAAAGCCAAGCTGCAGCAGCTTGAAAAAGAGCTGTTGAAAAACGCCGGCGAAACCACCGAACACCTGCGCGAAACCGTGCTGGTGCCGGACCCGGCCGACCGCGCCACCATCGAAGAGGAACACGCGCTGGAACTGCGCACCCGCGACCGCGAACGCAAGCTGCTGAAGAAAGTCCAGCAATCCATCGTCGCCATCGACGGCGGCGACTATGGCTGGTGCGAAGAGACCGGCGAACCGATCGGCATCCCGCGCCTGATCGCGCGTCCGACCGCCACGCTGTCGCTGGAAGCGCAACAGCGCCGCGAACTGAAGCAAAAGCTGTACGGCGACTAAGCAGCGCCCGCCACTCAAAAAGCACGCGTCTGAACACCGCGTGCTTTTTTTACGTGGTTTTGCAATTCCATCCCATTCGTAATGCGGAAAACGGTTTTCCTTCCGCTACACTATGCTGCAATACGATAACGAGGTCAGCGTGGGATTGTTCTCCATCTTCAAGAAAACCGACGCGCTAGCGCCGCTCACCGACGACGAAGCGGCGCGGCTGGCCGCCAACAGCGAAGCGGAACGCGCCAGCCAGCAGGCGCGCCAGCGCGAGATCGCGCGCGCCACGGCGATGAAGATCGACGCCATCGAATCGGCGATGACCTTCGACATCTTCAACCAGCCGGAGCCGGCCTGGGGCAGCCAGCGCGCCGCCCGCCCGGCCCGCGCGCGCCAGGCCGCCGGCGGCGGGCCGGACACCCAGGCCCTGCTCGACCTGCCCACCACCTTGCTGCTGCGCGACGAGGACATGCCGCAGCAGGCGGTGGCGGCCGAGAGCGCGCCAGTGGTGGAGGAAATCGCCATCCTGTACGCCAACGCCCAAAGCGCCGTGGCCCAGCAGCTGCTGACGGCCGCCGTGGCCGACAGCGGCAGCAAAGGCGGCGGCCAGGACCGCAGCATCTGGTGGATGCTGTTCGACCTGTACCAGGTCAGCGGCCAGCAAGACCTGTTCGACAACCTGTCGATCGACTACGCCAGCACCTTCGAGACTTCGCCGCCGCCGTGGAACGCGCCGGCCATGCTGGCGGCCGCCTCGCCGGACTGGGCCGGCGTGACGCCGACCGAATCGTTCGCCGGCGTGCTGGACCAGCACATCGCGCCGCAGCTGGAGCGGCTGCGCCAGCTGGCCGACGGCAGCCCGGTGCTGCGGCTGGAATTCGGCCGCGTCAGCGCCATCGAGGCGGACGGCTGCATGCTGCTGCTCGACGCGCTGCGCAAGCTGCAGGCCCAGCAGCGCGAACTGATCCTGGTCGACGCCGCCGGGCTGGCCGCGCAGATCCGCGCCGGCATCGCCATCGGCCGCCGCGACGATACCGAGGCGCCGTGGCTGCTGTTGCTGGAGCTGCTGCAGCTGCTCAACCGCGAAAAGGAATTCGAGGAAATCGGCATGGACTATTGCGTCACCTTCGAGGTGTCGCCGCCGTCGTTCGCCGCCCCGCTCAAGGTCGCCACGGCGGCGGCCCAGCACGTGGCCGCCTCGCCGGACCGCTTCATGCTGCCGCCGGTGATCGAAAACCAGCTGGGGCCGGTGCTGCCGTCCATCCTGCACTATGCTGATCAATATCAGACGCTGGTGTTTGACTGCTCGCGCCTGACGCGCATCGACTATGCTTGTGCTATCCAGTTGCATGCGAACCTGCAGGCGCTGGCCGGCGACGGCAAGAAGATCGAATTCCGCGACGTGAACCATCTGGTCACCGCACTGTTGAGATTGCTAGGCTACCCCAACATCGCCAGAATTTATCCCCACAAGTACTAAATCTTGCAATTCCGGTTTCCAGCCCCACTTTTCAGTCTTGAGGCAGTCTGCGTCACTACTTTGAGGTAACTATGGAACAATTTCACGGCACCACCATCTTGTGCGTGCGCCGCGGCAAGGACGTCGCGCTGGGCGGCGACGGCCAGGTTACGCTGGGCAACATCGTCATGAAGGGCACGGCCCGCAAGGTGCGCAAGGTCTACCAGGGCAAGGTCCTGGTCGGTTTCGCCGGCGGCACCGCCGACGCCTTCACCCTGCTCGACCGCTTTGAAGGCAAGCTGGAAAAACACCAGGGCAACCTGCTGCGCGCCTCGGTCGAGCTGGCCAAGGACTGGCGCACCGACCGCGTGCTGCGCCGCCTGGAGGCGATGCTGCTGGTGGCCGACAGCGAGTCGACCCTGGTCATCACCGGCAACGGCGACGTGCTGGAGCCCGAAGACGGCGTCGGCGCGATCGGCTCGGGCGGCACCTACGCCCAGTCCGCCGCCAAGGCGCTGGTGGAGAACACGGAACTGTCGCCTGCGGAAATCGTCAAAAAATCACTGACCATCGCCGGCGAGTTGTGCATCTACACCAACTTGAACCACATCATCGAAACACTGGATCCAGCATGAACATGACTCCGCAGGAAATCGTCGGCGAACTCGACAAGCATGTGGTCGGCCAGGGCAAGGCCAAGAAGGCGGTCGCCATCGCGCTGCGCAACCGCTGGCGGCGCCAGCAGGTCGAGGAACCGCTGCGCCATGAAATCACGCCGAAAAACATCCTGATGATCGGCCCGACCGGCGTCGGCAAGACCGAGATCGCGCGCCGCCTGGCCAAGCTGGCCGACGCGCCCTTCATCAAGATCGAGGCCACCAAGTTTACCGAGGTCGGCTATGTCGGGCGCGACGTCGACACCATCATCCGCGACCTGATCGACATCGGCGTCAAGCAGACCCGCTCGGCCGAGATGGCCAAGGTGCGGGCGCGCGCCGAGGACGCCGCCGAAGACCGCGTGCTCGACATCCTGCTGCCGCCGGCGCGCGACTTCGGCTTCACGCAGTCGGCGCCGGGCGACGCGCCGAAGGAAGGCGACGCCACCCGCCAGACCTTCCGCAAGCGCCTGCGCCAGGGCGAACTGGACGACAAGGAAATCGAGATCGAACTGGCCGAGACCGGCCCGCAGATGGAAATCATGGCGCCGCCCGGCATGGAGGAAATGACCGAGCAGATCAAGTCCATGTTCTCCGGCATCGGCGGCGCGCGCAAGAAGGCGCGCAAGGTCAAGATCAAGGAAGCGATGAAGGTGCTGATCGACGAGGAGGCCGCCAAGCTGGTCAACGACGACGAGATGAAGCAGAAGGCGATCCAGAACGTCGAGCAGAACGGCATCGTGTTCCTCGACGAGATCGACAAGATCGCCACCCGCTCGGAAGTGGGCGGCGCCGACGTCTCGCGCGCCGGCGTGCAGCGCGACCTGCTGCCGCTGGTCGAGGGCACCACCGTCAACACCAAGTACGGCATGATCAAGACCGACCACATCCTGTTCATCGCGTCGGGCGCCTTCCACCTGGCCAAGCCGTCGGACCTGATCCCGGAGCTGCAGGGCCGCTTCCCGATCCGGGTCGAGCTGGAGTCGCTGTCGATCGCCGATTTCGAGCGCATCCTGACCAGCACCGACGCCTGCCTGACCAAGCAGTACGAAGCCTTGCTGGCGACCGAGAACGTCAAGATCGAGTTCGCGCCGGAGGGCATCACCCGGCTGGCGGAAATCGCCTACTCGGTCAACGAGCGCACCGAGAACATCGGCGCGCGCCGGCTGTACACGGTGATGGAAAAGCTGCTGGAAGAACTGTCCTTCACGGCCAGCGAAGACAGCGGCAAGGTGATCGTCATCGACGCCGCCTATGTCAACGCGCGCCTGGATGCGCTGGCGGTCAACGAAGACCTGTCGCGGTATGTGCTGTAATCCGGTGCGCTAAGGAGCGGACGGCATGGCGAACAAGGCTTTGTCCACGCGGCAGAAGATGACGATACGCGTCGAGCCGTCGCAGAAACCGCCGCGCAATCCGGTGGCGGTGGCGGCCAAGGCGCGCGCCGGCGGCGCCGGTCCGCACGCCAAGCCGCACGCCACGGACCGCCAGGCCGCCAAGCGCCTGCTGGCGAAGATCAAGCTGAAACCGGATCCGGAGGAAAAGGGGTGACCCCTTCGCCGGACGCCTGTGATGGCGCCCGCGCTCGGGGAGATGAGCGTAGTCTGCCCTGCTTGCGCGCGATGTACTAATAGATTATTCCAAGAGCTGATTTTCGCCCCATGAGGTATCGTGTTACGATACCTTTTGTTTTTTTACCAAGGCGAAATATGAGCTCACCGGAATTGCTGCTGCAAGTGCTGCGGACCCAGATGCGGGCCGCCGGCGTCACCTACAAAATGCTGGCCGAGCGGATCGCGATGAGCGAATCGAGCGTCAAGCGCATGTTCGGCCAGCAGGATATGTCGCTGTCGCGGCTGGCGCAGATCTGCAAGGCGGCCGGGGTGGCGATGGAAGACGTGCTGCGCGGTGCCGCCGACGCCACGCCGCAGGCCGACGCGCTGACGCTGACGCAGGAAAAATCGCTGCTGGCCAATCCGCATCTGCTGCTGATGGCGATCTGCTGCTTGGGCCACTGGACCGTGGAGCAGGTGCTGGAAACCTACGACCTGGGCGAACCCGAATGCATCATGCTGCTGGCCGAGCTGGACCGCCTGGGCGTGATCGAACTCAAGCCGATGAACCGCTACCGCCTGCGCGTCTCGAACGCCTTCCGCTGGCTGCCGGACGGCCCGGTGCAGCAATTCTTCCGCGAGCACGCGGTGCACGACTACTTCGGCGGCAGTTTCGACGGCGCCGGCGAAACATTGCTGTGCCTGCCTGCCCGGCTGTCGCAGCCCAGCGCGCAGGAACTGGTGGCGCGCATCCAGCAGCTGGCGGCCGAACTGGCGCGCCTGCACCAGGCCGACCGCCGCCTGGCGCCCCAGGAACGCGACGGCTTCACCCTGCTGGTCGGCTTCCGCTCATGGGAATTCGCCGCCTTCACCGCCCTGAGACGCCACCCCGCCTGAGCCGCCGGCAGCACTCCTGATTCTCGAGTTGACGAAAACTATCAAGATTGACTTCAGTCAATCCATACAATAGTCTCATCAACACACATAAAAATCAGGAGACAACCATGAACCCTCTACGCCGCAAGCCGCTGGTGGCGGCCATACTCGCCGCCCTTCCCCTGTCCGCCCTGGCGCAAGCCGGATCCGACACCGCCCCGCCCGCCGAACGGGGCACGCTGGACACCGTCGTCATCACCGCCACCAAGCGGCCGCAGATCATGCAGGACGTGCCGCAAACCATCAGCGTGTTTTCGGAAAAAAACATCAAGGACACCGGCGCCAAGGATTTCGCCGGCCTGGTCAACTCGATGGCCGGCGTCGAGCTGCGCCAGGAGCAAGGCGGCCAGGGCGGCGTGGCGGTGCGCGGGATTTCCGAGCTGAACATGATGAACCTGTATGGCGGCACCGGCTCGGCCACCGGCATGTACCTCGATGAAATGCCGCTCAGCTCGGCCGGCCGCTTCCCCGCGCTGGGCGCGTTCGACATGCAGCGCGTCGAGGTGCTGAAGGGACCGCAGGGCACGCTGTTCGGCGAGGGTTCGCTGGCCGGCACCGTGCGCTTCATCGCCAACAAGCCCAGGTTCAACAAGGCCGCCGCGGCGTTCGAAGGCAGCGCCGCCAAGACCGAAGACGGCGCCCGCAGCGACGCCACCAACCTGATGGTCAACCTGCCGCTGGGCGAGAATGCCGGCATGCGCGTGGTCGCCTACAACCGCAACGACGGCGGCTACATGGACGCCCGCATCACCGACGGCAAGCAGGTGTACCGCACCATCAAGGACGCCAACGGCGAGCGCAGCACCGGCGGCCGCCTCCTGCTGCGCGCCGAGCCGTCGAGCGACCTGACGCTCAGCGCCGTGCTGGTGAGCAACGACTCCCGCAACGGCATCCGCAGCCGTGGCGCCAGCGTCGACACCGGCTCGTTCTCGACCCCGGAATCGCAGCGCGACAAGCTCACCTCCTGGAACCTGACCGCCGAATACAGCGCCGGCCTTGCCGACGTCGTCGCCAGCGTCTCGCGCATGGAGCGCAAGATCACCGCCGACACCGACCAGTCGCAATCGATCGACACCATCGGCGGCGCGCTGGAGCAACTGGCGCCGCTGGCCCGGATGCTGGGCGTGGCCTGGGTGCCGAACCTGACCGCGGTACACAGCATCCACAACTACGACGCCACCGCCAACACGCTGGAACTGCGGCTGGTCTCCAACAAGGAATCGCGCCTGAAGTGGACCGTGGGCTTGTTCCACAAGAAAACCGACACCCTGCATGCGGCCGACGCCGACTCGATACCGGCCGTGCCGGCCGCCAGCTGGCAGGCGATCACCTCGGCGCTCAGCGATGGCCAGCTGGCGATCGGCAAGGCGCAGCGCGTCGTCTCGACCTCGGCCATCAAGCAGAACGCCGTGTTCGGCGAAGTCTCGCACGACCTCACCGGCCAGTGGCAGTTGCTGCTGGGCGGCCGCTACTTCAAGGAAACCCGCAGCTCGCTGGCGACCTGGGACAGCGCGTTCGCCGTGCTCAGCGGCGGCCTGCCGCCCGGCTCGTCGACCACCAAGGCCAGCTCCTCGCTGTTCAACCCCAAGCTCACGGCCAGCTACAAATGGACGCCGGACATGCTGGCGTACGCGACCTACAGCAACGGCTTCCGCAGTGGCGGCCAGAATGAATTCCTGCTGTTCACCCCGACCGCCGCGCCCGACTTCAGGCCGGAAACGCTGACCAACCAGGAACTGGGCCTGAAGACCACGCTGTTCAACAACACCGTCATGTTCAACGTCTCGGCCTACAGCATGAAATGGAAGGACTTGCAGCAGATCGTGCAGCAGGGCATAGGCGGCGTCGGCAAGGCCATCGGCAACGTCGGCAGCGCGCACAGCAACGGCGCCGACCTGGACGTCAAGTGGATGCCGACCCGGCAGTTGCAGATCGACTTCGCGCTGTCGCTGCTCAAGGCCACGCTCGACAACGACGTCGTGCTGGCCCCCAGCGCCGGCGGCGTGACCGTCCCGGAAGGCACGGCCATCCCCGGCACCACCCGCCACACGTTCAGCCTGGGCGGCAGCTACCGCCTGCCGCTGGGGCCCGGCCTGACCGGCTTTGCCGGCGGCCGCGTATCGCAGCGCGGCCATTTCATTTCCGACCTGCGCCACTACCAGGACCGCAGCAACGGCAGCACCACCGTCGACCTGCGCGCCGGCGTCGAGGCGAAGAACTGGCAGCTGTACGCCTTCATGGACAACGCCACCAACCAGCAGGTGGCGGTGCGCCAGGACTTCGATGGTCCCGACCTGTATTCCGGCAAGCAGAATTATTTCTGGGCGCGCCCGCGCACCATCGGCCTCAACCTGCGGGTGGGCCTATGAGCGGGAGCAAGCGCCGCGTCGTGGTCACCCAGCGCTTCTTTGACGCCGCCGCCATCGCCTATCTGGAAGCCGCGCGGTGCGAGGTCGAGATCGCCGAACTGGCGCCGGGCCAGGCCGACGGCAACCTGGCGCCGGCCCGGCTGCACGCGCTGCTGGACGGCGCGGCCGGCTGGATCGTCGGCCATGCGACGGTCGGCGACAGCCTGCTGCGGCCGCTGCCGCAACTGCAGGTGATCGCCCGGCGCGGCGTCGGCTACGAGCGGCTCGACCTCGACGCCATCCGCGCGCTGGGCAAGGTGGCCACGGTGGCGGTGGGCGGCAACGACGCCTGCGTCGCCGACCGCGTGCTGGCCATGATGCTGGCGCTCGGCCACCGGCTGCGCGCATCGCATGAACGCATGGAGGGCGGCAACTGGACCATCCTGCCGGGCACCGACGTGTACGGGAAGAAGATCGGCATTGTCGGCCTGGGCCGCATCGGCCGCGGCGTGGTGCGGCGTCTGTCCGGCTTCGACGCCCGCATCTTCGCCAGCGTGCCGCATCCGGACCTGGCCTACGGCCAGCGGCACGGCATCAGCTACGTCGGCATCGAAGCGCTGCTGGAACAATGCGATTATGTATCTTTGCACGCACCGCTGACGCCGGCCACGCGCCACCTGATCGACGCGGCGGCGCTGCGCCGCATGCAGCCGGAAGCGTTCCTGATCAACACCGCGCGCGGCGGCCTGGTGGACGACCGCGCGCTGCTGGCCGCGCTGGCCGCCGAACGGCTGGCCGGCGCCGGACTGGACGTGTTCGAGAGCGAGTCCGATCCGGCCTGCCACGACGTAACGCGGGCGCTGCTGGCGATGCCGAACGTGGTGGCCACGCCGCATTCGGCCGCTTCGACGCGCGAAGGCCTGGCGCGCACCAATATGCTGGCGGCGCAATGCGTGGTCGCGGTGCTCGACGGCACCGCGCCGCCGCCGGACTGCGTGATCGCCGGCGGCCGGCCGCAAGCGGCACAACAAAGATAACCACGGAGAAGTTTATGCTTGCACTACTGGGTTTCGCGATGATCGGCACCTTCATGCTGCTGATCATGACGCGCAAAATGTCGGCGGCCGTCGCCCTGCTGCTGATACCCATCGTTTTCGGCGCGCTTGCAGGCTTCAGTCCGCAGCTGGGAAAAATGGTCGGCGAAGGCATCACGCAGGTGGCGCCGATCGGCGTCACGCTGATGTTCGCGGTGCTGTATTTCGGCCTGATGCTGGACGTCGGCCTGTTCGATCCGCTGACCCGCGCCATGGTGCGGCGGGTCGGCAACGATCCGCTGCGCATCGCGCTCGGCACCACGCTGGTGTCGACGATGGTCGCGCTGGACGGCGACGGCACCAGCACCGCGCTGGTGGTGATCGGCGCCTTCCTGCCGATCTACCAGCGGGTCGGCATGAACCCGCTGATGCTGCTGACCCTGCTGGGCCTGAGCAATTCCATCATGAACATGACGCCATGGGCGGGGCCGGTGGCGCGCGCGGCCAGCGCGCTGCACCTCGATCCCAACGACATCTTCCTGCCGATGCTGCCGACCATGGGCATCGGCCTGCTCGGCGTCTTCGGCCTGGCCTGGCATTTCGGCCGCAGGGAACGGCGCCGGCTGGGCTACGACGCCGGCGCCGCCCAGCCGCTGTCGGTGCCGTCCACGGCGGCCGAGATCGACGGCGTGCGCGGCGGCCGCTGGCGGCGCGTCGCCAACGTGCTGCTGACCGTGCTGGTGCTGGCGATGGTGCTGACGCGCGCGGTACCGCTGTCGGTCGCGTTCATGGTGGCGTCGGCGCTGGCCCTGATGCTCAACTTCCATTCGCCGAAGGAGCAGAACGCGCGCCTCGCGGCCCATGCCCACAACTGCTTCTTCATCATGCTGCTGATCCTGTGCGCGGGCGCCTTCACCGGCATCCTCAACGGCACCGGCATGGTCGACGCCATGGGCCAGGCCCTGATCGCCATGATCCCGGCGCGGGCCGGCCCCTACATGGGCATCGTCACCGGGCTGCTGTCGATGCCGCTGACCTTCCTGATGTCCAACGACGCCTATTACTTCGGCGTGCTGCCGATCCTGGCCAAGACCGCCGCGGCCTATGGCGTGCCGGCGGTGGAAGTGGCGCGCGCTTCGCTGGTGGGGATCCCGGTCCACACGCTGAGCCCGCTGATGGCGTCGCTGTACCTGGTGACGGCCATGCTGCAGCTGGAGATCGGGCCGGTGCAACGCTTCGCGATGAAGTGGGCGGTGCTGTGCTCGCTGGTACTGATCGTGGCGGCCGTGCTGACCGGCGCGCTGGCCCTGCCTAGCTAGGGCAACGGGCCGCGGTAGTTGACGTTCTGCCGCTTCAACTCGCTGCCCTGGTATTGCTCGATCACGTGGGCGATCCAGCCGGCGGCGCGGCCCAGATGGAAGATCGATACGCGCGAGCCGATGCCGGTCAGCTGGGCGGCGACAATGCAGGCCATCGCGAAGCTCGGCTCGCGGTCGACGATTTCCTTGGCGGTCGAGATCGCCTCCTTGACGCGCAGGTAAGCGGCGTCCCGCGCGAAGGCCTGGTCGCAGAAGCCCAGCAGCGCGCGGGCGCGCGGATCGCCCTGCGGATACACGTTGGAATCGAAACCGGTCAGCTCCTCGCTGGCGCGGAAGCGGCGCACGATGACGCCGCGCGGATCGTCGCTGGCGATGACCTCGCCCACCAGCCGGCCGATCGAATCAAAACTGTTCAACTTGCTTTGCCGGCCCATGGTCACGGCCATGCCGCCGATCAGCGCGCGCCACGGCGTGACGCCGCTGCTGGCCAGCGAACGCACCACCATCGCGCCCGGCTCGAAGCCGTGATCGGCCGACAGCACCAGGATACGGCGCACGATCTCCGCCCCCAGCGGCGACAGCTGCAGATGGCGGGCGACAAACAAATGAATGGCTTCGGCACTGGGCAGCGGCGCGCCCACCGTGATCGCGGCCAGCCAGCGCAGGATGTCGGCGCCGCTGCGCGCCATGCCGGCGTGCGACAGGTCGTAGGCGCGCGGATTGGCTTCCTCCAGCAGCGGAAACAGCGCGGTGGCGCGGTTGATCTGGCTCTCGTTGCGCAGCAGCTGGTCCAGCGCCGGCCAGATCGCCGGCGCCTGCGGCGCCTTGTCGAGGAAGGTTTCCTGCTCGTCCTTGCCCCACAACAGCGAGGCGACCGTCTCCAGCGATGCATGCTCGGCCAGCTCGGCCGCATTCTGGCCCCGGTAGAACAGGGCGTCTTCGGTGATCAGGGTGATTTCGCTGTCGTGGGAGAAAAGCACGCCGGCCGTCCTGGCCGGGGTCTTCCTGGTGCGCAGCTGTTCGATGTCGGCCTTCCAGTACAGCCGCTGGCGGCTGCCGGGAACCGCCTTGGTGCGCAAGCCCTTGCGGCTGACGTAGGCGTACAGCGTCTGGGCGCTGACGCCCAGCAATTGCATGGCGTCCGCCGCCGTCAGGTATTCCGGCTGCGGCGAATGCGCGAGGCCCTGCGTTGTGCTTGCGGTGTCAGCCATGGTCATCGTTCAGGTCTTTGCAAGCTGACCATTCTAAACGATCCTGACGGCAAGGCAAAGCGCAGGGCCGGCGGGTTTCCTATTGCAGTTCGATGCCCAGCAGGCGCACGTACTGCTGGCCGCTGTGCATGTCGCGCTCGACCTGGCCGCCCTGGACGCCGGCGCGCGGATAGGACACCTTGAGCACGTTCAGCTCGGGCACCGGGTAGTGCCTGACCATCGCCGCGTCGCCCCCGTAGGCGGCGGCGATCGCGTCCGGGCCGATGGCCGCGCTGGCGTGGTAGCGTTCGAAACTGTCCCGGCTGTCGAAGAAGAAATCGATGGTGACCCAGAACGGCCCGGCGTTCTTGGAGCGGATGTGGCGGCATACTTGCTGTAGTGTGGTCATGCTGCTGGTCCTTGTTCTTGCGCTGCTGGGTCCTGCGACAGGTCGATCCACTCGGTGCGTACCAGTTCCATCGGATCGCTGGTTTCCACCACGTGGTTCAAGACAAACTCATAGACCCGCCCGCGCTCGATATCGGCCGGCGAGAACGCGAAGCCGTAGCTCGGCAATTCCGTGCCCATCTTCAACGGGAAATGGAAGAACCACGGGTTGCAGGCCTTGGCGATATCGGTCGCCATTTCCTGCGTGGCGGCGGTGGCGACGAACAGCACGCCGACTTCGCGCGGCGCCGGCGTGCCGGCCGGCGGCTTCAGGCCCGACACCGCGTTCCAGCCGTAGAAGCGCAGCGAAATATGGTAGTCGCCGGCCGCCGCGCCGATGGTGCTGGCCACGCGCAGGTTCAGCGCCGCCAGGAACTTGTCGTGGAATTCATCCAGGTTGGCCAGCACGTCCGGCTGCTCGATGCCGACCAGCATCACGGTCTGGAACGGTCCGGCGGCGGCCCCCTCCAGCTTCATCGTGTACGGCTTCGGCTCCCACCTGGAGCCGGTGACGCGCACGCTGCGTTCGTTGAGCTGCGCATAGCGCGCCTGCGTCACGTTCAGCACGCCGCCCGGCTCGACCAGCAGGAAGGGATCGCTGTTCTCGTACAGCATATGGGCCGACACGCTGTCCGGCTCGCAATGGTTGGACAGGCTCAAGGGCTCGACATCGAAGCTGTCGGCGCCGATGCGTATCAGCACGCCGGCGCTGGCGACAGGATTGACCGTGCACTGCCCGCCGCACTCGCCGATCTTGCCCGCGTGCCAGGCCAGCCCGGCCGGCGCGCCGCGCATCAGCGGCACCGCCGCCAGCACCGCCGTGTCGGTGGTGCGTCCACCCAGCACGATGTCGGCGCCGGCCTCCAGCGCGGCGATGTAGGGCTCCGGCCCCATCGCTGCGACGATGTGTTCGCAGGAATCGATCATCTCGTCGGTCATCGGCCCGACCACCGACAGCGCGCGGATCTTGCCTTCGGCGTTTTTACGCTTCAGCACTTCCTTGCTCTGCTCGGAATACAGCAGCGCGATGCGTGGCCTCAGCTTCAGCTCGCGCGCCACTTCGACCGCGATATCGCGCGTCCAGTCGACGCCGGCATCGCCGCCGGCCTGGCCGCAGGAGCCGATCAGCAGCGGTATGCCTTTCTCGGCCTGGGCCGCCATCAGGATCAGCAGGTCGCGCTTGACCGCCTCGCGGTTATTCTTGGACATGCCCAGCGCCAGGTAGGCGGCGCCGCTGTCGGTCGAACCGGCGTCCGATGCGATCACGTCCGCGCCCTGCTCCAGGCCGTAGCGCACCTCGTCGGCGCGCACGCCGGCGCCCAGCGAACCTACCGGGACCAGCAATGTGACGCTGGGACCAGCGCCGGTTTTGACCACCATCATGAGCTCCTTGATTGATTAACAGTTGACACTATCTTTCATGTGAATATTCGTGTCAATATTGATTTAATCAGTCAAGCCTTGAACGATAGCGCCGCCGCCTGCAGCAAATCCTTGGCCCGCAAGGCCAGCGAGGACAGATAGCCTTCGCGCCACACCAGGCCGATCGGGCAGCGGATATATTCCGAATCGATAGGCAACATCACCACGTTGGACGGCAGGCTGGCCGGCGAGACCGAATGCGGATTGACCATGCTGGCCAGCGGCAGCCGCGACACCGCCATCAGCAGCGCGGCCTGGTTGTTGGACTCCACCACGATGCGCGGCAGCGCCATGCCGTGCAGCGCGAAGACGCGCTCCATCTGCTTGCGCGCAAACTCGTGCGGGGTCGAGCCGGCCCAGGCGCAATCGGCCAGCTCGGCCATCGTCACGCTGGCCCGCGCCGCCAGGGGGTGATCGCGGTTGACCACCAGCCGGTAGCTGTCGTCGATCAGGTGGCGGGACGCCAATCCGGGCGGCAGTTGCTCCCGCATCGGCATCAACGCCAGCTCGATCTCGCGCTGGGCGACGGCGGCCAGCAGTGCATCGCTGAAGCCGGAAGTAAAACTGATGCGCGCCACCGGCCGCTCCTCGATCAGGCGCGGCAGCAGGGTGTCGAGCGCGAAGTCGGCGCCGGCCGGGGTACTGCCGATGCGCAGCACGCCGGCGCTGCCGTTGCCCAGGTCGCGCGCCTCCTGCAGCGCATCGTCCAGGTCCTGCGTCAGCGCGCGGCTGCGCGCCAGGAAGGCGCGCCCGGCCTCGGTCGGTTCGGCGCCCTGGCTGGTGCGCACCAGCAGCGGCACGCCGACGCGGCGCTCCAGCCGCTGGATGGCCTTGGTCAGCGCCGGCTGCGTCACGCCCAGGCGCTCGGCCGCGCGCGCCATGCTGCCGGCGCCGGCCACGGCGACAAAATAAGCAAGGTCGTCTTCCAGCATGGATATTCCTATTGGTTATAGAGAAACGCCGTTATGGTTATTTCATTTTATCGCCTAACGCGCAGATGATCGGGTTTCCACCATCACACCAAAGGAGACGCGATGCAAAACGATGAACGCTACAGCCCGGAGGAATGGGCCGCCCGCACCGACCTGGCGGCCGCCTACCGGCTGGTCGCCCTGTTCGGCTGGGACGACCTGGTATTTACCCACCTGTCCTGCCGGGTGCCCGGCGAGCCTGGCCATTTCCTGATCAATCCCTACGGCTATCTGTTCGACGAGATCACCGCGAGCAGCCTGGTCAAGATCGACTACCAGGGCCGCAAGGTGGCCGACACGCCGCACAACGTCAATCCGGCCGGCTTCTCGATCCACAGCGCAGTGCACGCCGGCCGCCCCGACGCCCATTGCGTGATGCACACCCATACCATCAACGGCTGCGCGGTGGCGGCCCAGGCCGGCGGCCTGCAACCCTTGTCGCAGCAATCGCTGTTCGTGTTGGCCTCGCTGGGTTATCACGACTACGAAGGGGTGGCGCTGACCGAAGAAGAGAAGCCGCGCCTGGTCGAGCATCTGGGTGAAAACAACTTCCTGATGCTGCGCAACCACGGCTTGCTGACGGTCGGCGCCAGCGTGGCGGACACCTTCCTGGCGATGTATGTGTTCGAGGCGGCGTGCGCGGTGCAGGTGCGGGCGATGGCGGGCGGCGCCAGGCTGCAGCCGATTCCGTCGGCGGTCGTGACCGGCATCGCGGCCCAGGCCCGGCAGGTCACGCGCGGCCTCGGCGGCGCGCTGGCCTGGCCCGGCCTGCTGCGCCGGCTGGACCGCATCGACACCGGCTTCCGCAGCTAAACCAAGGCACGCCGACCCGCGCCAGCGCGGTATCCGGGCCGATGCCCGTTCAGCGCACGTGGGTTTTATCGCCAACGGCAAGGCAGAAGCCGACGCGGCCAGCGCGCGGGGCCCGGACGGCTACAGCCTTGGGTTCGTGTTCAATATCCGGCAGCACCGACTACCAGATCGGGCCGAGGAACAGGTAGGCGCTGCTCTTGCCGCCCTTGGTGGAGCCGGTGCCGAAGTACAGCGGGCCGAAACGCGTATCGACCGCGATAAAGCCGCTGGCGGCCTGCTTGAGCGAACCCCAGTGCAGCGGATCGCTCGGGCTGTAGGCGGCCCCCGCTTCCAGCGAGAAGCCGAGCCGCACATCGCCGCCCAGCGCGGCCGGCATCGCGCCGATGCTGCGCGCCATCACCACCCGCCCCAGCATCGTGCTGCTGCCGATCACGGAGTCGGGCGTGGTGCCCGACAGCCGCAGGAAGCCGCCCAGGTTGTTGCCCGACGCCCCGCCCTGGCTGCGCGCCCATTCGGCGTACACGTGGCCGGCCCAGCGGCCCGCGCGGAACGCTTCCAGCCCCTGCACGCTCTGGCGCGTCGGCACCGGCCCGGCGGCGGCGCTGTGCACGGCGCGCTGCCAGTCCAGGCTGAACAAGGTGCCGCGCGTCGGGAAGGCGATCGTGTCGAGCGTATCGATATTGAAGGACAGTTCCTGCACCGTCTGCGTCACGCGCTGCTCGTTGAGATCCTCGGGGATAGACAGGTGCTGCTTGGTCTGCTGGCGCGCCACCGAGTAGCGCAGGTCGCCCCAATGGCCCAGCTGCCGCCCCACCGACATCAGCGCGGCCTGGTAGTTGTAGGCGTAGCGCGCCTGGCGGAAACCGGATGCGCTGAAGACATCGGCCGTCGACGAGCCGTATTCCAGCGACGGCGCCACATACCATTGCGAACCGGCGCCCAGCGGCTGCCAGAACTGCGTGCCCAACACGCGCTCGGTGCCGACGCGGCCGACCGTGCGCAGCTCCGCGCCCCAGTCGTTCAGCGACGACAGCACATGCATCACTTTCAGCTCGAACGTATTATTCTCGGTGAAGTCGCTGGTCAGTTCCAGGCCCACGCGCAAGCGGCTGCGCGCCCAGTCGGCCTCGGTCGGCTTGATCAACACGCTGCGGCCGTCCTTGTCGTCGCGCACCTCGGTCTCCACGCGCGACAGGTCGCCGCGGCCGAACAGCTGGTTGCCGGCGTGCTGCGCCTGCTCGCCGGTGACCATCTGGCCGACCTTCAGGCCCGATTGCACTTCCAACTCCTTGGGATTGATGCGGCCGCTGGGCGCCACTTCCAGCTTGGTCAGCCGGACCGGCTGGTCGATCGCCACCGGCGCCGACAAGCGCTTGACCTCATACGCGGCATACTGCGCTTCCGGCAAGGCCAGCTTGACCAGCTTGGCGCTCATCGCCCGCACCGCCGCCTCGCCCTCCTTCATCGCCCGGTCGTGGCGCGCGAAGTCGAGGAAGCCGATGCCGCCCAGGTCGGGCGCCAGCAGGATGTCGTCGGGACGCAGTTCCTTCAGCGAGCGCTGGACGTTTTGCTCGGTCAGGATCTGCAGCATCTGCTGCGCCACGCTGACCGCGCTGATCAATTCCTTCTCCTGCGCCAGCGGGGTGCCGACGTTGACGGCGATGATGATGTCGGCGCCCATTTCGCGCGCCACGTCCACCGGCAGGTTGCGCACCAGGCCGCCGTCCACCAGCAGGCGCTGGTTGATGCGCACCGGCGCGAACACGCCCGGCACCGCCAGCGAGGCGCGCATCGCCAGGAACAGCGGCGTGTCGTTCAGTTCCACCAGCTCGCCGGTGACCAGGTCGGAGGCGACCGAGCGGAACGGCAGTTGCAGCAGGTTGACCGGCTTGTCGCGCGCGCCGGACGGCAGCACGCGGGTCAGCGCCAGTTCCAGCGCCTCGTTGCCGGCGGCGGCCGGCGGCAGCGAAATGCCATCGAGCTTGGCGCCGAATTCGATCCGCGACGGCAGCAGCAAGTCTTCCTCGCGGCGGCGGTACACCAGTTCGTCGCGCGGCGGACGGTCCGCCACCACCGCGTTCCAGTCGGTGCGGCGCACCAGCTGCTCCAGTTGCTCGACCGAGCTGCCGGCGGCATAGGCGCCGCCGACCACGCTGCCCATGCTGGTGCCGACCACGAAGTCGACCGGGATGCGCAATTCCTGCAAGGCCCTGAGCACGCCGATGTGGGCGAAGCCGCGCGCGCCGCCGCCGGACAACACCAGCGCCACCTTGGGCCGCGGCTTGAGATCGGCGTCCGGCGCCACCGAGCTGGCGTTTTGCGCGCCGGCGGGAACGGCAAAAGCGGCCGCCAAGAAAAAGCCGCAGCAAAAAGCTGCGGCCAGGGTACGGATGTGAGCCATGAGCTAACCTATTGTCGGTCGGTGCTGGGGATCGGGGCGATGGTCATCGGCGCGACGCTGGAGCGCTGCGATTGCGGCGGCGGCTGCGATGGCGGCGGTGGCGCCGGCGGCGAGGGCTGCGGCTGGATCGGCTGAACCGGCTGCTGCGGCGGCATCTGCTGTTGCTGCTGGCCGGGCATGGCCGGCGGGCCGCTGGAGATGCCGGCGTCGCTCGGCAGGTCGACGCGCTTGATCACGCCGCCCTCGGACAGCAGCACGTAGCGCGGATAGACTTCCTTGACCAGCACGCCCGGCACCACTTCCTTGCCGACCGCGACCGCCTCGGCCGGCTTGTTGTCGACCGACAGGATGGCCGCGCTGTCTTCGCCGCGCGCGGCGACCACGCCCTTCAGCTGGTAGTTGCTGACGGCGGCGACGGCGATCTGGCCGCCGAACAGGCCTTTGGCGGCGTCGATATTGAGCGCCATCGCGGGCGGCGCCGGCGGCGCGGCGATCGCGCGCTGCTGCGGCTTGAACAACTGCAGTCCCCAGTAGGCCAGCGATGCCGACAACAGCACCACGGCGAGAACAGTCACGAATAAGGGCAAACGCTTCATAGCTTCCTTTTCAGCGTACCAGCTGATTAATTTCGATGATAGGCATCAGCACGGCCAGCACGATCAGCAGCACCACCACGCCCATCGCCAGGATCAGCGCCGGTTCCAGCAGGCCGGCGATGGTCAGCGTGCGGCGTTCCAGATCCGATTCCTGCGCGGCGGCGGCGCGGTCCAGCATGGCCGGCAGCTCGCCGGTGATCTCGCCGGCGCGGATCATGTGGATCAGCATCGGCGGAAAATGCTTTTGCGCCGACAGCGCGCGCGCCAGGCTGACGCCTTCGCGCACGCCGTCGCTGGCCTCTTCCACCAGCTCCTGCATGGCGACGTTGGACAGCGTGTCGCGGCTGGTCTCCAGCGCGCGCAGGATCGGCACGCCGGAACCGGTGGTGATCGCCAGCGTGCTGGCGAAGCGCGCCGTGTTCAGGCTGCGCTCGAATTTGCCGTACAGCGGCGCGGTCAGCAGCCAGGTGTGCCAGCGCCGCTTCAGCGCGGGATTCTGCAGCGCGCGCCGCCACATGAACCAGGCGCCGACCAGCGCGATCGCCACCACGATGCCGTAGTTGCGCACGAAGTCCGACACCGCCAGCATGACGACGGTCAGGACGGGCAGCTTCTGCTTGGTGTTGGCGAACACCGAGACGATCTGCGGCACCACGTAGGTCAGCAGGAAGATCACGATCGAGAACGCCACCACCGTCACGATGGCCGGATAGGTGAACGCCAGGCGCACCTTCTGGATCAAGGCGTTGCGGCGCTCGATGTAGTCGGCCAGGCGCGACAGCACGCGCGACAGCTGGCCGATCTGCTCGCCCGACGCCACCAGCGCGCGGTAGATCTCGGCGAAGTCGCGCGGATGCCGTCCCAGCACGTCGGACAGCGCGGCGCCGCCGATCACTTCGGAGCGGATCGAGGCGATCAGGTCGCGCATGTACGGACGCTCGGCCTGTTCCAGCAAGGCGGTAAAGGCCTGCTCCAGCGGCAGGCCGGCTTCCAGCAGGCTGGCCAGCTGGCGCGTGAACAGCGCCAGCTCGGTGGCCGACAGGCGCTCGCCGAAGCCGCGGCTCTTGGCCACGCCGGCGGCGTCGACCTGGGCGGCGATGGCGTCGACCTTGAGCGGCACCAGGCCCTGCGTGCGCAGCTCGGAACGGGCCGAACGCGCGCTGTCGGCGTTCAGCACGCCCTTCTTGGTGGCGCCGCCGGCGTCGACGGCTTCATAACGGAATGCGGGCATCGTCGGTCGCCTAGTCTTTGGTCACGCGCAGCAGCTCGGCCTGCGTGGTCACGCCGGCCTTCAGCCAACGCTCGCCGTCGTCGCGCATGGTCTGCATGCCGCTGGCGATGGCGGCGGTCTTGACTTCCGCCTCGGACGCGCGGTTGTGGATCTGCGCGCGGATCTGTTCCGTCGTCTCGAGGAATTCGTAGACGCCGACCCGGCCCTGGTAGCCGGTGTGGCCGCAATGCTCGCAACCCACCGCATGCCAGAACTGGCCGTCGTGGGTCTTGCAATGGCCGCACAGCTTGCGCACCAGCCGCTGCGCCAGCACGCCCAGCAAGGTCGACGACAGCAGGAACGGCTCGATGCCCATGTCCAGCAGGCGGGTGACGGCGGCGGCGGCGTCGTTGGTGTGCAGCGTGGCCAGCACCAGGTGGCCGGTCAGCGAGGCCTGCACCGCGATCTGCGCGGTTTCCAGGTCGCGGATCTCGCCGATCATGATGACGTCCGGGTCCTGGCGCAGGATCGCGCGCAGCGCCTTGGCGAAGGTCATGTCGATGCGCGGATTGACCTGGGTCTGGCCGACGCCGTTCAAGTCGTATTCGATCGGGTCTTCCACCGTCATGATGTTGGTGGTGGCCGCGTTGAGCAGCGCCAGCGCCGCGTACAGCGTGGTGGTCTTGCCCGAGCCGGTCGGGCCGGTCACCAGCACGATGCCGTGCGGCTGGTTGATCAGGGCGTCGAACTTGGGCAGCATGGTCTCGCTCATGCCCAGGTGGTTCAGGTCGAGGCGGCCCGCTTCCTTGTCCAGCAGGCGCAGCACCGCGCGTTCGCCGTGGCCGGTCGGCAGCGTCGAGACGCGCACGTCGACCGGCTTGCCGCCGATGCGCAGCGTGATGCGGCCGTCCTGCGGCAGGCGCTTCTCGGCGATGTCCAGCTGCGCCATGATCTTGATGCGCGAGATCAGCGAACCGTGGATCGCCTTGCGCGGGCGGACCACGTCGCGCAGCGAGCCGTCGACGCGGAAGCGCACCACCGAGGTCTGCTCGAACGGCTCGATGTGGATGTCCGACGCGCTGTCGCGCAGCGCCTGCGTCAGCAGCGCGTTGATCATGCGGATCACCGGCGCGTCGTCGGACGATTCCAGCAAGTCCTCGATGGCCGGCACGTCCTGCAGCAGCTTGGTCAGGTCGAGATTGGCGTCGAACTCCTCGGCCACCATCGAGGCGTTGCCGCCCGAGCTGGCGTAGGCCGCGGCGATGGCGATCTCCAGGTCGGCGCGCGTCATGTTCTTGAGCTGGATGCGGCCGAAGCGGCGCGACACCTCGGCGATGGCGGCCGGCGCGGTGGCGCCGCACACCAGCACGTCGACGGTGTGTTCCGCCTCTTCGCTGTACTGGGCCAGCACCACGAAATCGCGGGCGAAGGCGTAAGGGAGCAAGTTACTCATATCACTGCTGCGGCTGCGGTTGCGGTTGGACGTTTTCGGCACCCGGCCCCTTGGCCGGGAACGGCGCCGGCGGCACCGGCTTGGCCACGGGACCGCCGCTGGCCGGCACGCCGTTCTGCAGCTGCGGCAGCATAGGCTGGCCCAGGTCCTCGACCAGGATGCTTTCCGGCGGCTTGATCGCGCCCTGCTGGCTGCGCATGTAGTCGTAGCGGTCGGTCGCCAGGCTGGTGCTCTGCTCCTTGCTGCGGATGACCACAGGGCGCAGGAACACCATCAGGTTGGTTTTCTTGCGGGTGCGGGTCTGGTACTTGAACAGGTTGCCCAGCACCGGGATGTCGCCCAGGCCGCGCACCTTGTCGGTGCCGTCGCCCTCGGTATCCTCGATCAGGCCGCCCAGCACGATGATCTGGCCGTCGTCGGCGATGACGTTGTTCTCGATCACCCGGTTGTTCAGCGTGATGCCGGCGGTGGCCGTCAGGGTCGACTTGTCGACGCTGGAGGTCTCGTGATAGATCGCCATCTTGATGGTGCCGCCCTCGGAAATCTGCGGCCGCACTTTCAGCGTCAGGCCGACGTCCTTGCGGTCGATGGTCTGGAACGGGCTGGTGTTGGTGCCGGCGCTGGTGGTGAACTGGCCGGTCAGGATAGGCACGTTCTGGCCGACGCGGATGGTGGCCAGCTCGTTGTCCAGCGTGATCATGTTCGGCGTCGACAGGATGTTGGCGTTGCCGTCCGATTCCAGCGAGTGCGCCAGCGCGCCCAGGCCCAGCGCGCCGCCGACCTGCTTGAAGATGCCGACCGACAGGCCGTTGCTCGGCACCACGGCGCCATTGCCGGCATAGATCGAGGTCAGCGTGTTGGTGGTGCCGCCGGTGGTGAACGACTGCAGGCCGCCGACGCGGTAGGTGCTGTTGGAGTCGCCGGTCGCGCCGACCCACTGCACGCCGAATTCGGAGGCCTTGTCGGAGGTGACTTCGACGATCAGCGATTCGATGTAGACCTGCGCGCGGCGCACGTCCAGCTGGTCGATCACGGCGCGCAGGTTGCGGTACACCGATTCCGGCGCGGTGATGATCAGCGTGTTGGTGGAGGCGTCGGCCTGGATGAAGCCGGCGCTGCCGCCGCTGTTCTGCTGCTGCGAGTTGGAGCCGGTCAGCAGCGGATTGCTCGGGCCGGAACTGCTGCTGCCCGAGGTGCTGCCGCCCATGCCGGTATTGCCGGTGTTGCTGCTGCTGCCGCCCAGGCCGCCGGCGGTGTTCTGGCCCGAGGTGCCGCTGCCGCTGGTGTTGGTCTGCGACACGTCGCCGGAAACCACCGAGCGCAGCGTCTGCGCCAGCTTGGTCGCTTCGGCGTTCTTCAGGTAGACCACGTGCACATTGCCCAGCTCCTGGGTCGGCTGGTCGAGCTTGGCGATCAGCGACTTGGCCAGGTTGGAGCGCGCCGCCGACGGCGCCCGCAGCACCAGCGAATTGGTGCGCGGATCGGCCAGCACGCTGACCTTGCCCGCGTCGCCGCCGCCGGCGCCCGCGCCGGAACCGTCCAGCAGCTTGTTGACCATCGATGCCAGGTCGCTGGCGATGGCGTAGCGCACCGGGATCACGTCCAGGTCGGCCACCGCCGGCGCGTCGAGCGCGGCGACGATCTTGGCCAGGCGCTTCAGGTTGTCCGCGTAGTCGGTCACCACCACGGTGTTGTTGCCCGGGTTGGCGTTGATGGTGTTGTTCGGCGAGATCAGCGGCCGCAGCACCGTCACCACGTTGGCGGCCGATTCGTAATTGAGGTGGAAGATCTGGCTGACGATCTGGTCGCCCTTGATGGTGGTCGGCGCCGAGCCGACCTGGGTCGGTCCCGATTGCAGCTTGGCGTCCGCTTCCGGCACCACCTTGGCGTAGCCGTCGCCGCTGACCACGGCGTAGCCTTGCAGGCGCAGCGCGGAGGTCAGCAGGCTGAAGGCCTGCGACTTGGTGACCGGTTTTTCCGACACCACCGTCAGCGTGCCCTTGACGCGCGGGTCGATGACGAAGGTGATGTTGGTGTAGTGGCCGACGGCCTTGATCACCGACTCGATATCGGCGCCGACAAAGTTCAGCGCGGCGTCGTCGGCGGCGGCATGGGCCGTCGCCGGCAACAGCGCAGCGGTGGGCGCGGCGGCCATCGCACAGCACAGCATCGCACCCGCGCTCAGGCGGCGCAGCGCGGGAAGATTGGATTTGCTCACGGACTGTTTTTTCATTGTCTGAACTTTTATCTTTAATGGAACTCTAATGCGATGATGTTGCGCTCACTACCCGGCTTGCGCTGGCCCAGCAAATTCAGCAGGTTGGCCAGCGCCTCCTCCTGCCCTTGTGCTGCCTCGGCCTGCCCGGAAAACTGCAGGCGGCCGTTGTTCAAACTACCGCGGCCGCTCAGCAGCAGCGGCCCCTTGACCGAACTCAGCGACAACTGCGCCTGCTGGCCGCTCCAGTCCAGCGCCAGCGCATAACTGCCCAGCGGCCGGATCGACGACAGCCGCGAGGCCATGTCGCTCATCTCCAGCGTGGTGCGGCCGTTGATCGCGAGCTGGCGATTTTCCAGCGCCAGCTCCAGCCCGGTCCACGACAGGCGCATGGTGCCGCTCGGCGCGATCGTGTTCAACGGCGCCCCCAGGCCGGACAGGCCCTCGGCCGGCAGCAGCAGGGCCGACGGACTCAGCTTCCATTGCGACCAGCCGCCCTTGAAGGTGACCGGCTGCGCCAGCGCCTCGCTGTTCTCCAGCTGCAGGTCGACCATGCCGACCAGCGCCAGCGGCGAAATCTTCCAGCTGAACCGGCCCGGCAGCAGCGGCGTGACCGGGCTGTCGCCGCTGGCCGCGCCGCCGATAAAGGCCGAGCCGCGCCACAGCGTACCCTGCGCGTCCCCCAGCGTCAAACGGCCGCCGGTGCGCTGCTCGACCAGCGCCCCCAGCCATGTCGCCGGGAAGAACACCGCCAGCGTCAGCACCACGGTCAGCGCGATGGTCAGCAACCATAACATGGCGCGCTTCATGCACATCCTTTTTGCATCATTGGCCGCCCTGGCGCAGGGTCAGCGTGGCGTTGACCACGCCCGGCGTGTCCTGCGCGGTAATGGCGGCCTCGGCGACGTTGATGCGGCTTTCGGTGCGCACCGCGTCCAGCCACGCCACCAGGCCGGCGAACTGCGCGCCGTTGAACTGCAGCTTGGCGTATTCGCCGGTGACGTTGACCGACTGCGGGTTCAGGCCGCGCGCCGACAGGCCGGCGTTCAGGCTGTCGCGCGTCATCGGCGGCGGCGCGATGTTGCTCTGGCCCTGCAGCGACGCCGCCTCGCGCGCCAGCGCCTGCATCTCCGCTTCCTGCTGGCGCAGCTCCGGCAGCTGCTTGCGCAGCTTGTCGCGGCCGCTCAACGCCGGATCGACCAGCAGGCTGTAGAACAACGCCAGCCCGACCACCACGCCGCCGACGGTCAGCAGCTTGCGTTCCTGCTCGGTGCGCACCTGCCAGAAGGCGGCGGCCTGGGCGCGCAGGTTTTGTAGCGATTGATTCAGTTTGCTCATGATTTTTTCCCTCCGTCGCTGGCGGGACGGATTTGCCACGCGCCCGGACCGGTCTCCGACAGATCCAGCTTGCGGCCGGTCAGCGCCGAGCGCAGCTGCGCCATCGCCGCCGCGTCCACGGTATTCGGCTTGACCTTGACCAGCAGCGCGCGCTCCTTGTAGTCCAGCGAGGCGATGATGTCCTTGCGCGGCAGGACGTTCAGCGCCTCGCCGAAGCTGGCGCACAGCGCGGTGAATTCATCGGCGCTGGCCTGGCCGCCGGCGGCCTTGACCAGCGAAATATTCTTGCGCATCTGCTCCAGCCGGTCGTAGATGACCAGCTCCTTCGGATAGGCGGCCTTGAAGATCTGCGCCTGCGACTGCGTCACGGCGGCCGCTTCGCGCTTGAGGCGCAGCCATTCGACATTGATGCCCACCACGTTGACCAGCACCGCCAGCGCGGCGATGCGCACCGGCCAGCGCCAGCGCTGCCACTGGCGCGCGGCGGCGCCGCTGGCGCCCAGCGCCGGCGCCAGGTCCAGCCCGGCGCCGCGCGCGGCGGCGGCCCAGTGCTGCCAATGGTCTTCGGCCAGGGTCAGGTGCGGCACGTCGGCGGCCAGCACCTCCATCTGCTTCATCTGCGCCGGCGCCAGGTACAGCGTGACCGGCTGGTCGCCGGCCAGCGCATGCAGCGTCTGCAGCGCGGCCTGCGGCTGCGCCGGCAGCGCCAGGCCCAGGCCTTCGTACTGCGACTGGCGCATGATCAGTTCATAGCCGGTGTCGCCCAGCGTCAGCGCGGCCGAGACGGAACCCGGCTGGAACGGCAGGCACAGCTGCGACGGCACGGCCGAGATGCTGTGCGCGCCCTGCGCCTGCAACGCCTTGACCAGCACCTCCAGCCAGGCGCGCTGCACCACGGCGACGGTGCGCATGCCTTCGGCGTCGGCGGCGGTGGCGGCCAGCACGCAGTCGGCCGGATCGCCCAGCACCTGTTCTTCCACCAGCGCCGGCAAGGCGGCCTTGAGGCGGGCCGCCGACAGCGGCGGCGTCTTGAGGCGCAGCAGCGTCGCGTCCGAGGCGGCCAGCAGCAGCACCACGCGGCGCGACGACGCCACCAGGTCGCCGAGATTGCCCAGCGGCGAGGCGCCCTGCTGCAGCAGGTTGCCGCCGTCGCCGATCAGCGCGAACGGGCAGGTCTGGGCCGCGCCGCTGTCGACGCTGGCCTTGGCCGGATAGCGGATAAATAGTGTAGTCAAAGGGTCTCGCTTTCGTTCACGCTGTCGTCCATACTTGTTCTAGTTTTCCCGTATCCAAACCACCGAGGTGTTCGGCGTGCCCGGCCGCGATAGCAGCGACTGCGTATCGAGCGACGCCCTGTCCAGCCGAACCCGGCTGAACGCCAGGAAGTAATTGCTCTTGACGGCCACCGTGACCATCGCCACGCCGGCCGTCGCGCGCAGCGCGGCGGCGACCTGCGCCACCGACGTGAAGCCGGAGACGTCGCGGTAGTACAGGCCGCGGTTGCGGCTGCTCACCACCGCCGCCGCGTCCGACAACGACAGGTTCGGCACCAGCGCAGCGACCAGCTCCGCCGGCGCCGTGTTCACGTTCACCGGCGTCGCCGACGGCAGGATGATGACGTAGTCGCGCAGCTGCTCGATGGCCTGCGGCGTAAAACCGCTGACCGCCAACAAATCCTCCACCCGCACCAGGTCCATCGGCTCCGCGCCGCCGGACGACTGGCTCGGATTCTGCTGCGTGACGGTGCCGCCCGTGCCCGTGCCGGAAGCCGCCGCCGGTACCGCCTTCTGCGCGTTCGCCACCAGGCTGGCCGCCGCCGGCGCCAGGTTGGAATCCAGCTTCAGGTTGGCCAGCAGGCGCTCGAACACGGCCAGCTCATCGGTGTTAATCTTTTTACCACTCGCCAGGTTGGCAAGATTGTAGCGCGATTGAGCGTCCACCATCTTGCCCGAGAGGGTGGCGTTGAAACTTTCGCCTTGCAGGCGCTCGCGCTCGATATAGTCGTCCAGCCGCGTTTCCTCCAGCGGCGTGGCCCAGATGCCGTTGAGCTGCGTGAAATTCGGCGCATCCATGAAGTCCTGGTTCAAGATCAGTCGGCTCAGGTCCAGCGCGCCGCGCAATATCCAGCGCGTTTGCAGTTGCAGGCGCTGGTTTTCCATCGAGCGCACCTGCACCTGCTGCTGCCAGAACAGGCTGGCGACGATGGTCACCGCCAGCGTCGTCAGCAGCAGCGCCGTGATGACGGCCACGCCGCGCTGGCGCCGCGGCATGCGCGGCATCATATCGCCCCCAGCAGGAACGACTTCACCATCGGCACTTCCTGGCCGCGCAGCGCCAGCGACACTTCCAGTCCGGTCGGCGTGCTGGCGGTGGACGCCAGCAGCGGCGCCGGCACGGCGGCGGCGGTGGCCGCCGTCGATACACCGGCGGCGGCGCGCCAGCCGGCGGCGCCGGCGCTGGTGGCCGGCATCCAGTAGCGCATGCTCATGTTCTCCACGTCCGACTGCAGCGCCACGCTGACGGACGGATCGGTATCGGCCAGCGCCGCCTGCCACAGGCTGTCGAGCTGCAGCAGGTCGCGCGTGGACGACGATTCGCGCCGCGTCAGCACGCCGTCGCGCACGCGGTAGGACACCACCTGCAGGCGCGTGGCCTGGTTTTCCCCCAGCACCATGCGCACCAGCGTGATGCGGTTGTCCTCGACCTGCATGTAGGCGCGGCTGCGCAGCAGCGAGGAGGTGGCCAGGTTTTCGCAATCGCTCTGCATCTGCGCGAACGCCAGTTGCAGGCCGCGGGTCTGCTCCATCTGCGACGTCAGCGCGCTGCGCGAGCGGATGATGCCGTCCAGGCCGCGCCAGCCCAGCACCGCGATGAAGGCCAGGATGGTGATCGCCACCAGCAGTTCGATCAGCGTGAAGCCGTTGCGGCGCGCGAAGGTGTTCATCCGCGTCATCCGTTCAACACCAGTTGGACCAGCTTGATGATGCGGCGTTCCGGATGGTCTTGCGCATAGACGCTGACCTCGACGCGGCGGAAGCGCGGATTCGGGCTGGCGATGACTTCCTCTTCGCACATCAGTTTCAAATCGCCCTGCGGGCACTCATAGGTTTGCTTGCCGACCGCCGGAAACAGCCTGGACAAGCGCATCTGCACCAGCCGGTTCTCGGCCGACCAGGTGGCCATCATGGCGCTGCGCAGGCCGTCGCTGTTTTGCGTCAGGCTGCCGACCGCGCGCAGCGAGGCGCCCAGCGCGGTGCCGACGATCACCAGCGCCACCAGCACTTCCAGCAGCGTGAAGCCGCGCGCTTGTTTGGGTAATGGCCGCATGCTCAATCCACCGTGAAATGGCCGATGCCGTCGGCGCGGATGGCGACGCTGCTGCCGTCGCTGCCGGTCATGGTCAGCACAAAGGGTTTGTCGACCGGCTCGCGGCCGAAGATGATGCGCAGGCTGAGGTCCTGCACATTCGGCGGCGGGTCCAGCATCAGCGTCAGCGGGCCTTGCTTGAAGTCGCGCGCGCGCAGCAGGTCGTCCTGCACCGCCACGTCCCACTGCTTGTCGTTGCGGATCAGGAAGCGGTAGCTGTCCGGCCCCGCCTCGAAGGCGATCTGGCGGTTGCGGACGATGGCCTCGTCGCGCGCCAGTTGCAGCAGCAGCGCGACGCGCTGGGCGTCCTGCTGCAGGGACTGCTTCTGGCTCGGCATGGCCTTAAGCGACACCACGCCCAGCATGATGCCCAGGATGACCATCACCACCAGCAGTTCGATCAGCGTGAACCCACGGTTCAGCCGGCGAGCGGCGCGCATGATCCGCGATCCTTCCGCGATCAGTTATCCCAGGAGCCGATGTCGGCGTCGTCGCCGGTGCCGCCCGGGGCGCCGTCGGCGCCGTAGGAGAACACGTCGATTTCACCTTTGACGCCGGGGGACAGCATCTGGTACGCATTGCCCCACGGGTCTTTCGGCATCTTTTCCAGGTAGCCGCCGGCCTTCCAGCCGTTGGCGGCCGGGCCGGAGGTCGGCTTGACCAGCAGCGCCTGCAGGCCCTGCTCGGTGGTCGGGTAGCGCGAGTTATCCAGTTTATACAGTTTCAACGCCTGCATCACGGTCGCGATGTCGACCTTGGCGGCGGCCACTTTGGATTCGCCGGTGCGGCTCAGCAGCTTGGGCACGACCAGTGCGGCCAGCACGCCCATGATGACCACCACCACCATAATTTCAATCAGCGTAAAGCCGCGTGCGGCGCGGCGGGAGATCGAGAATTTTTTCATAAATTGATAACAAATTAAAGTGAGTGCAGAGTATAAGGCGGAATCACGGCAGGAGCGACATTCGACCGTGATTTATCCGCTTTTGCGCTTAAACAGTCCTTAATATGACAGTTTCTTTACATCGTCTTACCTCTAGTGGCGCTTGTGCGCGCTGGCGTCGATGCGGGCGCGGGCGCCCTCGTTGCTGCCGGTGTTAATCCCCGCCGCCTTGACTGCGGTTCTCACCGGCTGCGGCGCATCCTTGACGAACGGCGCGATGCCCAGCGCCGCATCGATCTCCGCCGGGTAGATCAGGAAGCCGCGCGTGATCACCGCCGACACCTTGCGCACGTCCTCGATATTCTTGGTCGGATCGCCGTCCACCAGCACCAGGTCGGCCAGCTTGCCGGCCGCGATGCTGCCGCGGTCATTGCTGGTGCGGGTGTAGCGGGCGCCGTTGCGGGTCGCCACCTGCAGCGCCTGGGCCGGGGTCAGCCCGGCCTTGACCAGCAGCGCCAGCTCGGAATGCAGCGTGAAGCCGGCGATATCGTCGGTGCCGGCCACGATCGGCACGCCGGCCTTGTACATGATGCCGACGAATTCGACCATCTTGGCGTAGGACTTTTCATAGCGCTTGAGCGCCGCGTCGCCGTCGATCTTCATGGTGCCGACCGAGAAGCCGCGCGCCACGTCCGGCGGCATGTGCGAGGCCACCGCCGCATACGGCTCGTTCATGTCGCCGTCGCGCTGCTTGAGGAAGGCGAAGGTGGCCATGGTCGGGTCGATGGAAATCTGCTTCTTCGCCAGCAGGGCGACGAAGTCCTTGACCGGCTTGGAGTTGAAGTCCAGGTCGGCCACCTTCTCGGCCGGCAGCACGAAGCGGTTCAGGTTGCGGGTCTCGGTGTCCGGCTTGACCAGGAAGTTCAGCAGCACCTGGTTGATGTGCTGGATCTCGTCATAGCCGGCGTCCAGCGCCTCCTGCGCGCGCAGGCCGGCCGGGATGTGGCCGGAGACGCGCATGCCACGGCGGTGGGCGTAGGCGACGGTGTCCTTCAGGATCGCTTTCGGGAAGGAGTTGTAGATCTTCAGTTGCGGATAGCCGCGCTCCGCGTACCAGTCGATCGCATCCTTCGCGCCCTGCAGGTCCTTGATGATGAAGCCGAGATTGGCGCTGAACGGGCTTTCTCCCTCCAGGAAGCCGGCCGGCACCACCTGCGGCGCCAGCAGCTTGCCGGCGGCGGTTTCGTCCAGGATCGCCTGCAGTTGGGTGTTGTCGTTGCCCATGTCGCGCACGCTGGTCACGCCGGTCGACATGTCCAGCGCGCCGGACCAGCGGTCCACGTGGCCGTGCAGGTCGAACAGGCCGGGCAGCACGATGCGGCCGGCGGCGTCGATGGTGTTGTCGGCGTCGCGCACCGGCGAGCCGGCGGGCAGCACGGCGGTGATGCGGCCGCGCAGCACATAGATATCGGAGGCCGGGCCGACGGTGGCCTTTTCGCTGTCGAACACGCGGGCGTTGCGCACCACGGTCAGGCCGGTGAGCGGATGCTGCAGCTTGGCGGCGACATCGGCCAGCATCCGGCTTTCGGCGGTCTTCTGGCGCGCGGCCAGTTCCGGCGCGACGGCTTGCCAGCCCTCTTCCAGCATGTTGGCGAAACCGGGGATGATCACGCCGAACAGGCGCGGCTTGTCGCCGGAGGTGGCCCAGTAGAACGATGGCGACAGGCCGACGCCGGTCTGCGCCAGCAGGCGCACGGTCTGTTTCTGGCCGCTGCCGCTGGTGACTTCGACGCGATCGAGTTCGCGCTGCGACAGCGTGCCGGACGGCAGCAGCGGCAGCTTGCCGTCCGGCGTGGCGGCCAGCGCGGCGATGGCGATCGACTCCACTTCGAAGGAGCCGTTCAGCGGCAGGTAGGCGGCCGGGCCGCTGACGGTCTTCTTGCCCTGCTCGGAGGTCGATTTCCACTCGGCCTGGTCGCCCTTGCGGGTGAAGTGCTCGTCGACCACGGCGCCGTAGGTGGAATTGCCCTTGACCGAGTATTCGGTCATGGTGCCGTCCGCGCCGAGGCGGAACTGCTCCGTCAACTCGGGGCCACGGCCGTTGTCCTTGTAGATGAAGCGTACCTTGATCAGGCCGTCGTCCAGGCGCTCGACCACCTGCTCGCCGATCTGCTTGGTGTTCTCCGAGATGATCAGGTATTTGGTGGTGGTGGCGGCCTGCGCGCCGAAGGCCGCAGCCAGGGCCAGGGGGAGTACGGCGAGTCGTTTCATCAACAAGATAGATCTCCTTTTAAGTTTTATTCTGTGCGCAGACCGGGCAGTCGCCGTTGCGGCCCACGCCGATGCTGGTCCATTCCATGTGCAGGCCGTCGAGCATCATCAGGCGCCCCGCCAGCGATGCGCCCACGCCCATCAGCAGCTTGAGCGCTTCGGCCGCCTGCATGGCGCCGACCACGCCCACCAGCGGCGCGAACACGCCCATGGTCGAGCAGGCCACGTCCTCGAACCGCTGGTCTTGCGGGAACAGGCATGAATAGCAGGGCAGCTCGCCGCCGCGCGGATCGAACACGCTGACCTGGCCGTCGAAGCGGATCACGGCGCCGGACACCAGCGGCTTGCGCGCCGCCACGCAGGCGCGGTTGACGGCGTGGCGGGTGGCGAAGTTGTCGGTGCAGTCCAGCACCACGTCGGCGTCGGACACCAATTCCGCCAGGCGGGCGTCGTCGACGCGTTCGTTCAATGCGGTGACGGTGATCTCGGGATTGATCTGCTGCAGCGTGATGCGCGCCGATGCCGCCTTGGACTGGCCGACGCGTTCCGTGGTGTGGGCGATCTGGCGCTGCAGGTTGGTCAGGTCGACGGTGTCGTTGTCGACCAGCGTGATGCGGCCGACGCCGGCCGACGCCAGGTACATCGCCGCCGGCGAACCGAGGCCGCCGGCGCCGATCACCAGCGCATGCGCGGCCAGCAGCTTTTGCTGGCCTTCGATGCCGATTTCGTCGAGCAGGATATGGCGCGAATAGCGCAGCAGTTGTGAGTCGTTCATCGTCTCAATGCGGCAGCGGCGCGCTGGCCGTTAGGGGGTGGCGGGCTGTTTCAAGGCGGGCTTCTTGTCGGTCGCCTTGGGTTTGGTTTCAGGTTTCACTTCGGGCTTGATGTCGGACTTGCTCTCGCCGACATCGCCGACCGCGGCGGGCGTCGCTTCCACTTGCGACAGCTTGACCGGCAAGCCCTTGAAGTGGTTGAGCGCCTGCGCCAGCTGGAAGTCGTCCTTGGAGCCGAATTCCACCGGTTTGGATTTCTTCGCCAGCGCGGACAGGCGCTGCTCGTCTTCCAGCTGGTCGCGCTGGGCCGTCAGGGCTTTCTTGGCGGCGTCGTCTTCCGGATCCTTGTCGTTGCCGAGGTGTTTTTGCAGATCGGCTTCGCGCACGCGCAGGCGGTTCAAGCCGTCGCCGTCGGCGGTTTCGTCGACCATCAGGTCCGGCACGATGCCGCGCGCCTGGATCGAGCGGTTGTGCGGCGTGTAGTAGCGCGCCGTGGTCAGCTTGACGGCGGTATCGGCGGTCAGCTGGCGCAGCGTCTGCACCGAGCCCTTGCCGAAGGTCTGCGTGCCCATGATGGTGGCGCGCTTGTAGTCCTGCAGCGCGCCGGCGACGATTTCCGAGGCCGAGGCCGAACCGGCGTTGACCAGCACCACCATCGGCACATCCTTCAGCGCGGCCGGCAGCTTGGCCAGCGGATCGGTCTTGGCGCGCGGCGCGTAGAACTCGCTGCGGCCGTAGAAAGTCTCCTTGGAGGTCAGCAGCTGGCCGTTGGTCGAGACGATCACGCTATCCTTGGGCAGGAAGGCGGCCGAGACGCCGATCGCGCCCGGCACCACGCCGCCCGGATCGTTGCGCAGGTCCAGCACCAGGCCCTTGATGTGCGGGTCTTGCGCGTACAGGGCGGTGATCTTTTTCGCCATGTCCTCGACGGTCGGTTCCTGGAACTGCGAGATGCGCACCCAGGCATAGCCCGGCTCGACGATCTTGGCCTTGACGCTCTGCACGCGAATTTCCTCGCGCGTGATGTTGAACACCAGCGGCTTGTCCTCGTCCTTGCGGCTGATGGTGACGCTGACCTTGGAATGCGGCTCGCCGCGCATCTTCTTGACGCTTTCGTCCAACGAGCTGCCCTTGATCAGCACGCCGTCGATGCGTGTGATCAGGTCACCGGCCTTGATGCCGGCCTTGAAGGCGGGCGTGTCCTCGATCGGCGAGACGACCTTGATGTAGCCGTCCTCCATGCCGACCTCGACGCCGATGCCGACGAACTTGCCGGCCACGGCTTCGCGCATTTCGCGGAAGGCCTTCTTGTCCAGGTAAACCGAATGCGGATCCAGCGACGACACCATGCCGGTGATGGCTTCAGCCAGCAATTTCTTGTCGTCGACGTTTTCGACGTAGTCGGTCTTGATCAGTCCGAACACGTCGGACAGTTGGCGCAGTTCTTCCAGCGGCAGCGGCGAGCCGGTGACTTTTTGCGCGATGGCGGAAAACTGCAAGGAGGCGGCAACACCAGCCACCATCCCGAGGCCGATCAGGCCGATGCTCTTGACTTTGTTGCCCATTTTTTTCCGCAAACCTTAAAACTTGACCCAGCCAGCCGGATCGAATGCTGTGCCCTGATGGCGAAGTTCAAAGTATAGCCCCGATTCCTCGTTGCCGCCGCTGTTACCTGCGCTGGCAATCGGATCGCCGGCCTTGACGATATCGCCGGCCCGCTTGAGCAGCGACTGGTTATAGCCGTAAATGCTCATGTACTGGCCGCCGTGATCGACGATGATCAGGTTGCCGAAGCCGCGCAGCCAGTCGGCGAACACCACCCTGCCGCCGGCCACGGCACGCACGTCGGCGCCTTCGGCGGCCTTGATGAACAAGCCCTTCCAGGTCGGGCCGTCGCCGCGCTTGGCGCCGAACTTGGCCGCCACCTTGCCGGCGACCGGCGGCCGCAGCTGGCCCTTGAGGCTGGCGAAGGCGCCGGCCGGCGCGGCCGGGGCAAGGGCGATGTCGGCCGCCTTGGCGGCCGGCTGGCTTGGTTCCTCGACCGGCTTGGCCGCCACTTTCGGCTCGTCGGCGTCGATCGGATCGAGCTTGACCGGGGCCGGCGGCTGCGTCGGCTGGGCCGGCTTGATGGTGCCGGACTTGCCGGCGTTGGCCTTGGCCAGGCGCTGGCGCTCGGCTTCCGCCGCGGCCTTGGCGTCGGCCTTGGCGCGGGCCAGCGCGCGCGCTTCGGCGTCCGCCTTGGCCTTGGCCTCGGCGCGGGCCGCGGCCAATTGTTCCTGGCGTTTCTTCTCGGCGGCGGCAGCGGCGGCCTGTTCGGCGATCAGCTTGTTCAGCTTGTCGACCAGGCCGGTGATGCGCTGCTCGTCGCGCTCGACGTTGCCCGCTTCCTTGCGCTGGGCCACCAGTTTCTTCGACAAGGTGGTCAGCAGCGCGGCGCGGCGGGTCTTTTCCTGTTCCAGCCTGGATTTTTGCTGCAGTTGTTCCTGCGCGATTTCTTCCAGTTCATCCTTGGCGTTCTGCGCTTCGGCCTGGTTCACTTCCACCGCCTTCAGGTTGGCGCGCAAGGCGTCCAGCAGGCGCGCCTGCGCCTGCGACACATAGGCCATCATCTGCAGATCGCGGTTGATGCGGTTGGGGTTGTCCCCGGACAGCAGCAGCTTGATGCGGTCTTCATTGCCGGCCACGTACTGCTCGCGCAATAGCTGGGCCAGTTGCTGCTTTTGCTGGGCGACCGTGGCCGCCAGCCGGTCGTGCTCGACCGACAGCTGTTGCAGCTTGGTATTGGTATCGCCCTGCTCCTGCGACAGGTCGCGCAGCGCGCGGTTGGCGTCCGAAATCGCCTGTTCGGACTCGGCCAACGTGTCGGCCGCGTCGTCCTTGGCGCTTTCGGTCTTGCTGATGTCGCGCTTGAGCGCACTGAGCTTTTGCTGCAAGCCGGCGCGCTCGACCTCGGCCGCCGCTTTCTGCTTGCTGCGCTCGGTGGTCTTGCCGAACGGCGCGGCCTGCGCCGCCGCCAGCGTCACCATCAACAGCAGCGCAGTTGCCACACCTGCGCCGCCCCACTTACGGAATGAAGAATGCGACAAATTACTTGGCCTTGCCCTGGTTGGCGACCGCTGCCTGGGCGGCGGCGATGGCATCGGCGTCGCCGAGGTAGTAGTGGCGGATCGGCTTCAGGTTCTCGTCCAGCTCGTAGACCAGCGGCTGGCCGTTCGGGATGTTGAGGCCGACGATGTCGTTGTCGCTGATGCCGTCGAGCATCTTGATCACCGCGCGCAGGCTGTTGCCGTGGGCCGAGATGATGATTTTCTTACCGGCGCGGATGGCCGGGGCGATTTCCTCATCCCAGGCCGGCATCACGCGGGCCACGGTGTCTTTCAGGCATTCGGTCAGCGGGATCTGGTCCTTGGACAGGCCGGCGTAGCGCGGATCGTTGAACGAGGCGCGGTCGTCGCTCGCGTCCAGCGGCGGCGGCGGCGTGTCGTAGCTGCGGCGCCATACCAGCACCTGCTCGTCGCCGTACTTGGCGGCGGTCTCCGCCTTGTCCAGGCCCTGCAGCGCGCCGTAGTGGCGTTCGTTCAGGCGCCAGTCGTTCTTGATCGGCAGGTACATCATATCCATCTCGTCCAGCGCCAGCCACAGCGTGCGTACGGCGCGCTTCAGCACCGAGGTGTAGGCCAGGTCGAAGGTATAGCCGGACTCTTTCA
Organism: Duganella sp. CT11-25; assembly: GCF_047302815.1. Classification (NCBI taxonomy): domain Bacteria; kingdom Pseudomonadati; phylum Pseudomonadota; class Betaproteobacteria; order Burkholderiales; family Oxalobacteraceae; genus Duganella; species Duganella sp. CT11-25. The sequence goes on along the minus strand of NZ_JBKBFD010000001.1, from coordinate 4,674,004 downwards.
GCACCTTGCCGGCCGCCTTGGCCTCGGCGACACCCTTTTCGGTCAGGTCGACGTCGGTCCAACCGGTAAAGCGGTTCGAGAGGTTCCAGGTGGACTCGCCATGGCGCATGAATACGATTTTATACATGTGAACTATCTTCAATAAAGGAGTGGACGGGACGGAAAACCGATGCTTTAAGAACTCTTCCAGCTTCTATTTTATAATGCGCGGATTGACTTAAACCATTGGAACCCTGTGAAATTCTTCATCGACAATATTTTACTCATCGCCATCGTGCTGATTTCGGGCGGCGCCCTGCTGTGGCCGGCCCTGACCCGGCGCGGCAAAAACGCGACCCCGCAGGACGTGACGATGTTGATAAACCGCAGCAAAGCCACCATTGTAGATGTACGCGATGCGAAGGAGTTTGCGGAGGGTCACTTGCCGGAAGCAAAGAATATCCCCCTGGCCGAGCTCGACAAGCGCATCGGCGAACTGGACAAGTTCAAGAGCAAGAGCGTGGTTGTGGTGTGCAAGAGCGGCGCGCGCGCCTCGTCGGCAGCGGCCAAGCTGGCCAAGGCCGGCTTCGCGGACGTAGTCAATCTGGACGGTGGTATTGCCGCATGGCAAAAAGCCGGCCTGCCATTGGCAAAATAAGAGGAAGGAAACAAGATGACTACCGAAGTGATCATGTATACCACCGCCGTATGCCCGTACTGCATCCGCGCCGAGCGCCTGCTGGAAGCCAAGGGCGTCACCGGTCTGAAGAAGATCCGGGTCGACCTGGATCCGGAGCAGCGCATGCTGATGATGCAAAAGACCGGCCGCCGCACCGTGCCGCAGATCTATATCGGCGAGACCCATGTCGGCGGTTTCGACGATCTGTATGCGCTGGATCAAGCTGGCGGTTTGTCGCCCTTGTTAAATGGCTAACGGCCCTCAAATACAACGCGCGGGCGGAAATCCTTTGAAACCATAATGGTTTTGATACAATTGCCCTCGCGTTTGATTTGAGCTGTCTTTCAAGCCATACCAAAACATCATTTGAGCGGCGCGTGCCGCTCGTTTTCACTATAACGAAAGCGTTCCATGTCTGAAGAAAACCTGCAACCAGTATTCCAAATCCAACGCGTCTACCTGAAAGACATGTCGCTGGAACAACCGAACTCGCCAGCAATCTTCCTGGAACAGGAAGCCCCGACCATTGAAGTCGCGCTGGACGTCGGCGCCGAGCCACTGGCCGACGGCATCTTCGAGTCGACCGTCACCATCACCGTGACCGCCAAAGTCAAAGACAAAGTCGCTTTCCTGGTTGAAGGCAAGCAAGCCGGCATCTTCGAAGCACGCAACATCCCTGCGGACCAGCTGGATCCGCTGCTGGGTATCGGCTGCCCGAACATCGTCTACCCTTACCTGCGCGCCAACATTGCCGACGTGATCACCCGTGCCGGTTTCCCACCAGTGCACCTGGCTGAGATCAACTTCGAAGTGTTCTACCAGCAGCGCATGCAAGCGATCGCCGAAGCGGCCGCGGCAGCACCAGCCGCCGATGGCGCGACCACGCACTAAGATGGTCCACGCTGCCGGACTCCGCGTCCGGCAGCAGTTTCACCCGACACGCCGCGCCTCCGCGCGCTGTCCCTCAGCAAGGTAAGCAATGACTATTCCCCGTTTGATCGCTGGTCTGACCATGATGCTGGCCGCAGCCGCCAGCCAGGCGTTCGACTTCAAAACGGTAGGCGCCGCCCCCGTCATCCTGTATGACGCGCCCTCGACCAAGGGCGGCAAACTGTTCGTCGTCCCGCGCGGCGCGCCGCTGGAAGTGGTGCTGGCCTACGGCGAATGGCTCAAGGTGCGCGACGTCAGCGGCGAAGTGGCGTGGACCGAGGCCAAGGGCCTGAGCGCCAAGCGCAACGTCATCGTGCGCGTCGCCAACCTGAAAATCCGCGCCACGCCGGACGACGCCGCCGCCGCCGTGTTCAGCGTCGACAAGGGCGTGCTGCTGGAATTGAGCGAAGCGGCCGCCGGCGGCTGGATCAAGGTGCGTCATCGCGACGGCCTGGTCGGTTACGTCAAGAATTCCGAAGTCTGGGGCATATAATTGCCGTAGCGGCGCCTCCCCTCAGCGCCGAATGAGATCCCATGCAAGATAAAACCAGCAAACAGGCGGCCAGCGTCCGCAAGGTGAGCGTGCTCGGCGCAGGCGCCTGGGGCACCGCCGTAGCCATCGCCCTGGCCCAGCGCCACGACGTGCTGATGTGGGGCCGCAACAGCGCCGCCCTGCAGGCCATGGGCGTCGCGCGTGAAAACACCGACTACCTGCCCGGCTATCCGTTCCCGGCCGGCCTCGGCGTCGCGGCCGACTTCGACGCCGCGCTGGCCCACGTGGCCGGCGACGACGGCCTGCTGATCGCCGCCTGTCCGGTGGCGGGGCTGCGGCCGTTGCTGGAGCAGCTCAAGCCGCACGGCATCCGCCACGTGGTATGGCTGTGCAAGGGCTTTGAATACGGCACCGGCCTGCTGCCGCACCAGATCGTGCGCGAAGTGCTGGGCAGCGGCGTCGCCGGCGGCGCCTTGTCGGGACCGTCGTTCGCGCAGGAAGTGGCCAAGGGCCTGCCGTGCGCGCTGACCATCGCCTCGGACTCGGCGGCGCTGCGCGAATGCGTGGTCGCGGCGGTCCACGGCGGCAACATCCGCGTGTACTCCAGCGAAGACCTGGTCGGAGTCGAAGTCGGCGGCGCGGTCAAGAATGTGCTGGCGATCGCCACCGGCGTGGCCGACGGCCTCGGACTGGGTTTGAATGCGCGCGCCGCGCTGATCACGCGCGGCCTGGCGGAAATCACGCGCCTGGGCACGACGCTGGGCGGCCAGACCGAAACCTTCATGGGCCTGACCGGCATGGGCGACTTGATTTTGACGTGCACCGGCGACCTGTCGCGCAACCGCCGCGTCGGTCTCGGCCTGGCGCAAGGCAAGTCGCTGGATGTGGTGGTACAGGAACTGGGCCACGTGGCCGAAGGCGTACCGTGTTCGAAAGCGGTACGCGAACTGGCGGCCAAGCTCGGCGTCGACATGCCGATCACCAACGCGGTCGCCGGCGTCCTGTTCGACGGCGACCAGCCGCAAGCGATGGTCGCCCGCCTGCTCTCGCGCGACCCGCGCGACGAAAAAGCCAAGCGCTAAACTCCGGGGTCAGGTCCAAAACCCGGACACGGCCCCGGCAATAGCAGCCGATACGGACCAGCTCGTGTCCGGGTTCTGGACCTGACCCCGGATTATGACCGAGGATTACTCTTCGACGTCTTCTTCCTTGGCTTCGCGCATCCAGGTTACCAGCGGGTAGGCGTCTTTCAGCCCCTGGGCGATCATCGGTACCAGCAGCTCGGGCTTGTTCATCGGGACGTCGATCTCAGTCCAGACGAAGAAACTCTTCAGCTTGATGTATTCGATGTGCTCGTGCTCGGCATCGAAGCCTTTCGGTGGGCGCATCAGCTTGCCTTCGTTCTGGATGTCGCCGTAGGTCGCCTTCAATTTCTTGTTCTTCAGCACCTTGCTGAAGCCGGCCGCGTCGTCGACCATATGCTGGCGCAAGGCCTTCAGCCGGTGCGGCGGCGGCATGTATTCGCCGGCGCCGAACAGCAGCTTGCCGCTGCCGTCGATCTGCATGTAGTAGGTCGGCCCGCCGGCCTTGCTCGGGCGGCGCAGGTCGTTCGGCGCCACCGCCGCCGAGAAGCGCGTCTTGTACGGGCTCTTGTCGTGCGCGAAGCGCACGTCGCGGTTGATGCGGAACATCGCCTTCTTCGGATTGCAGAATTTGACCGCCGGATCGAACTTGCCCAGCTCGACGATCATCTCCGTCACCACTTGCAGGAATTCTTCGCGCAGGATGTCGTAGCGGGGCTTGTTCATGATGAACCAGGGACGGTTGTTGTTGTCCGCCAGTTCCTTGAGGAATTGCGTCAGGTCGCGCAGATGCATGTTTTGGGAAGTCCTTATTTGGCGCTGGCCGGACGCTTGCCGACCGTGATGTCCAGCGTGGTTTCGCGGCTCTTGCGCAAGACCGTCATTTTAGCTTTTCCGCCGGGAACGAGTTGGGCGATCAAATTCAGCATGCCGTTGGTGTCGGTGACCGGCTTGTCGTCGACCGACAGCAGGATGTCGCCCGGCTTCATGCCGCCCTTGTCGGCCGGGCCGTTGCGCACCACGCCGGCGATGATGGCGCCGCTTTGCCGCTTGAGCCCGAAGCTGCTGGCCAGCTCCGGCGTGATCTCCTGCGTCTCGACGCCGATCCAGCCGCGCACCACGTGGCCGGACTTGATGATGGCTTCCATCACCGACTTGGCGGTCGAGACCGGGATCGCGAAGCCGATGCCGACCGAGCCGCCGGTCTGCGAATAAATCGCCGAGTTGATGCCCAGCAGGTTGCCGCTGGCGTCCACCAGCGCGCCGCCGGAATTGCCGAAGTTGATCGCGGCGTCGGTCTGGATGAAGTTCTCGAAGTGGTTGATGTGCAGGTTGTTGCGCCCCAGCGCGGAGATGATGCCCATGGTCACCGTCTGGCCGACGCCGAAGGGGTTGCCGATGGCCAGCACGACGTCGCCCACCTGCGCCTGCTCGGCCTGGCCCAGCACGATCACCGGCAGCTTGTCCAAGGCGATCTTGATGACGGCGAGGTCGGTCTCGGGATCGGTACCGACCACCTTGGCGGCGGCCTTGCGGCCGTCGGCCAGCGCCACTTCGATGTCGTCGGCCGCCTCCACCACGTGGTTGTTGGTCAGGATGTAGCCTTGGGCCGAGACGATCACGCCCGAGCCCAGGCTGGCTTCCTCGTCGTCGCCCTCGCCGTCGCGGTCGCGGTCGCCGAAGAAGCGTTTAAAGAAGGGATCGCGCAGCAGCGGATGCTTGCCGCGCTTGGGTTTCTTGCTGGTGACGATGTTGACCACGGCCGGCATGGCGCGCCCGGCCGCCGCCCGGTAGGACCCGGACGCCGACACCGGCGGCTTGGCCGGGCCGGCCTCCAGCATCGCCGCCGGATGGTCGAGACTGCCCATCTGCTGGACGCGCACCGGCGCGCTCCGCTCCGGCGTCACCGCCGAGTAGACGAAATACAGTGCCAGTACGACGGTCACCGTTTGCGCAAACAATAACCAGAGTCGTCGCATAGCTTCCAGCCTGCCGCCCTAGAGGCGGCGTCCTATCATTTCTTGAGGGAGTCGCGGATTTCGCGCAGCAGCACGATGTCTTCCGGCGTCGGCGCCGGCGCGGCGGCGGCTTCCTCGGTTTCCTTGGTCGTGCGCAGCGTGCGCGCCTTGTTCATCAACCGCACCATCTGGAAAATCACAAAGGCCAGGATGACGAAGTTGAGCAGGATAGTAGCAAAATTACCGTAAGCGAATACGGCGCCCAGTTTTTTTGCTTCCACCAGGCTGAGGCCGGTCGCCTGGCCGTTCAGCGGCAGGTAGTAGTTGGCGAAATCCAGGCCGCCGAACAGTTTGCTGATCGGCGGCATGATGATGTCGGCCACCAGCGAATCGACGATCTTGCCGAAGGCGCCACCGATGATCACGCCGACGGCGAGATCGACCACATTGCCCTTCATTGCGAATTCTTTAAATTCTTGCATCATTGCCATTTTTTTATCCTCGCGGTGTGGTCAATTGTGAACAAAACTGCGTCTGGATCATACTATTTTTTCAATTAGATTCCAAACACGCTTGCCCTTTGCGCATTTGGACAGCGATTTACGTTATAAGTTTGACTTGCATCAATATTCATTGTCCATGCTTGCGTCTGCGCGCCCAAAATGGTGCGCAAACGGGCTGAATTGGGGTTACAGCAACGTTTTTGCTTTAATTCGTAACACGGTTACCTTATAATTTAAGGTTGCTAGAAGCTATATTCGTGCTTCAACAAGTTTTCAGTTTTCAGGTTTGTACACGGTTTTCAGATTTTGTTCGCACTTTGACTGATTGGGGTTTGTATGAGTAACGAAAAGCAGGTCGATTCCGGCCGCCGCGGATTGCTCGTCGCAACAGGCGCGGCGGGTGGTGTAGTGGGTCTGGCAACCGCCGGAGCGTTGGTAAGCACTTTCCAGCCGTCGGAGCGCGCGAAAGCCGCCGGCGCACCGGTAGAGGTGGATATTTCCACGCTCAATCCCGGCGAAATGAAAACCGTTGAGTGGCGCGGCAAGCCGGTCTGGATCATCAAGCGCACGCCGGAAATGGTGGAGTCGCTGAAGAAGACCGACGGCAAGGTGGCCGACGCCGACTCCAAGCGCAATCCCGAAGAATTCACACCCGAGTACGCCCGCAACGAATGGCGCTCGCGCAAACCTGAAATCCTCATCGCCGTCGGCATCTGTACCCACCTGGGCTGCTCGCCGTCGTCGAAATTCACCCCGGGCCCGCAGCCATCGCTGCCGGACGACTGGGAAGGCGGCTTCCTCTGCCCTTGCCATGGCTCGACCTTCGACATGGCCGGCCGCGTGTTCAAGAACAAGCCGGCGCCGGACAATCTGCAAGTCCCGCGTCATATGTACCTGAGCGATACCAAGCTGGTCATTGGTAAAGACGAGAAAGGCGAGGCGTAAATCATGGCGGCTTTCAAAGAGACAAAATTCCCCGCAGATGCACCAGCCGCACAAAAAGCCTTGGGCTGGGTCGATGACCGCTTCCCGCTGACCAAGCTGTGGAACGACCAATGGGGCAAGTACTACGCTCCGAAAAACTTCAATTTCTGGTACATCTTCGGCTCGCTGGCCATGCTGGTGCTGGTGCTGCAGATCGTCACTGGCATCTTCCTGACCATGCACTACAAGCCGGACGCCAACCTGGCCTTCGGTTCGGTCGAATACATCATGCGCGAAGTGCCATGGGGCTGGCTGGTGCGCTATATGCACTCGACCGGCGCCTCGGCCTTCTTCATCATCGTCTACCTGCACATGACGCGCGGCCTCTTGTACGGTTCCTACCGCAAGCCGCGCGAACTGATCTGGCTGTTCGGTTTCGCCATCTTCCTGTGCCTGATGGCCGAAGCGTTCTTCGGCTACCTGCTGCCATGGGGCCAGATGTCGTACTGGGGCGCGCAGGTGATCGTCAACCTGTTCGGCGCGATTCCGCTGATCGGACCTGACCTGTCGCTGTGGATCCGCGGCGACTACGTGGTGTCCGACGCCACCCTGAACCGCTTCTTCGCCTTCCACGTGATCGCCATCCCGCTGGTGCTGCTGGGTCTGGTGGCCGCCCACCTGATCGCGCTGCACGAAGTCGGTTCGAGCAACCCGGACGGCATTGAAGTGAAGGACAACCTGGGCGCCGACGGCCACCCGGTCGATTCCATCCCTTCGCACCCTTATTACACGGTGCACGACCTGTTCGGCGTGTCGGTGTTCCTGCTGATCTTCAGCACCGTGGTGTTCTTCGCCCCGGAAATGGGCGGCTACTTCCTCGAGTACAACAACTTCCTGCCGGGCGATTCGCTGAAGACCCCGCTGCACATCGCGCCGACCTGGTACTTCACCGCGTTCTACTCGGTGCTGCGCGCCACCACGGCCGACTTCATGTGGGTGCTGATGTTCTTCGTCGCCGCCTATGTGGTGTTCGTGTGGCTGAAATCGCAACTGCCGCGCCTGGTCAAGATCGCCATCGCCGTCATCGCGCTGGTGGCCATCGTCGGCATGCTGCCGCAGATCCTCGACGCCAAGTTCTGGGGCGTGGTGTTCTTCGGCGGCTCGGTGGTGATCCTGGCCTTCCTGCCATGGCTGGACAAGTCGCCGGTCAAGTCGATCCGCTACCGTCCGGACTGGCACAAATATGTGTACGCCGTGTTCTTCATCTCGTTCCTGACGCTGGGCTACCTCGGCACGCTGGCGCCGACCGACACGCGCACCATCGTCTCGCAAGTCTGCACCCTGCTGTACTTTAGCTTCTTCCTGTTCATGCCGTGGTGGAGCGCCATGGGCACGTTCAAGAAGGTCCCTGACCGCGTTGTGTTCCACGCGCACTGATCGACGACCCGGCTAAAGTACATAAAGGACACGACATGAATTTTGCTAAGAAACTCCTCGCTACCCTGGCATTGTTGCCGGGCCTGGCCCTGGCCAACGAAGGCGGCGTCGCGCTCGACAAGGCGCCGGACCGCTCGAACAACATGGCCGCGCTGCAGCATGGCGCCAAACTGTTCGTCAATTACTGCCTGAACTGCCATAATGCGTCCTCGATGCGCTACAACCGCCTGCGCGACCTGGGCCTGACGGAAGAGCAAATCAAATCCAACCTGCTGTTTACCGGCGAAAAGGTCGGCGAAATGATGACCACCACCATGAAAGCGAGCGATGCGAAAGCATGGTTCGGCGTGGTGCCACCGGATCTGTCGGTGATTTCGCGGGCCAAATCGTCGGGCGCCGGCACCGGCGGCGACTACCTGTATACTTACCTGCGGACTTTCTACAAGGACGACACCCGACCAACCGGCTGGAACAATCTGGTGGTCAACAATGTGGCGATGCCGCATGTGTTGTGGGAACTGCAGGGTGTACAAAAGGTCAAGATGGAAGAAGTGGCCGACCCGCACGAACATGGCAAGACGACGCACCAGTTTGCCGGCTTCGAGCAGGTGTCGCCGGGCAAGCTGAGCAAGTTGGAATATGAAACTGCGGTGGCCGACCTGGTCGGTTACATGGAGTGGATGGCGGAGCCTGCGGCGCAGACCCGCAAACAACTGGGCGTATGGGTCGTGCTGTTCCTGACCGTATTCGCCTTCCTGGCATGGCGCCTCAACGCGTCGTTCTGGAAAGAAGTGAAATAATAGAGAGCGCCGGCTGGCCGGCGCTTGTTTTGCGATGCCCGCGCTGGCGGGCGATCGATCCGGGGTGATCCGTTTTCGGGTTCACCCCCTTTGTTCTTCTAAGGAACTATAAAAATGATGGTTCTCTACTCGGGTACGACCTGCCCATTCTCGCAACGCTGCCGCCTGGTCCTGTTTGAAAAAGGCATGGACTTTGAAGTGCGCGATGTCGACTTGTTCAACAAGCCGGAAGATATCTCGACCATGAATCCGTATGGTCAGGTGCCGATCCTGGTCGAACGCGAATTGATTTTGTACGAATCGAATATCATCAATGAGTACATCGACGAACGTTTCCCGCATCCACAGCTGATGCCGGCCGACCCGCTGATGCGCGCCCGCGCGCGCCTGATGCTGTTCAACTTTGAAAAAGAGTTGTTCGTTCACGTGCACGTGCTGGAAAGCGAACGCGCCAAGGGCAACGACAAGAGCCACGACAAGGCTCGCGCGGAAATCCGCGACCGCCTGACCACGCTCGCACCGCTGTTCCTGAAGAACAAGTACATGCTGGGCGATGAATTCTCGATGCTGGACGTGGCCGTCGCGCCGCTGCTGTGGCGCCTGGACCACTACGGCATCGAACTGTCGAAGACCGCGGCCCCGCTGATGAAATACGCCGAGCGCATCTTCTCGCGCCCAGCGTACATCGAAGCGCTGACGCCGTCGGAAAAAGTGATGCGCCGCTAATCGCGGACGCAGCTCGTCTTACTTGAAGTGTAGCGGCGCGTTTGCCGGCCTTGACTGGCGGCGCGCCGTGTTCTACAGCAGCCCTGGAATACCATGTCCGAAATCTCAACCAAGCCCTACATGCTGCGCGCCATCTACGAATGGTGCACCGATAGCGGCTACACGCCCTACCTCGCCGTCAAGGTCGACGCCTCGACCACGGTGCCGATGGAATACGTCAAGAAGGGCGAAATCGTCCTCAACATCAGTTTCGGCGCCACCTCCGGCCTGAAGATGGACAACGACAGCATCCGCTTCCACGCCCGCTTCGGCGGCGTCTCGCGCGAAATCTACGTCCCGGTCAACAACGTCATGGCGATCTACGCCAACGAAAACGGCCAGGGGATGGCGTTCGAACCGCAGGTCGGTGGCCCGGCCGAAGCGCCGCCGCAAGCGGACGAAACCAGCGCCCCGGCGCCGGTGCTGTCGGCTGTTCCGGCAGCGCCGCCGCCGGCGCTGGCAGAGGCGAAAACCGAGGCGCCAGGCGCCCCGGACGACGATAGCGACCCGCCCAAAAAGGGCGGCCGCCCAACCCTTACGCGAATTAAATAGCGTATAATTCGCCCCGTACAAGTTTCGCCGACTTAGCTCATTTGGTAGAGCAGTTGATTTGTAATCATCAGGTGGCCAGTTCGAAACCGGCAGTCGGCACCAGCAACATCGCTCTCAAAGCCCAGCCCTCACCGGCTGGGCTTTTTTGCTATTCAGGGTGGCGCTTTAATGACGGACGATAGCCGCCGCATGCGATTCGATAGCAATATGCAATCACTCGAATATCGCTATCTGATATATTCGGTTGGAACTGTGCTTTGCGCTCCGACCCCGCGCACCTCGCCACAGCACCATCACCCAGCCCCGTGCCCCTCTTGTCCGCGAAGCGGAAATTATTCTGATACACGGCTCAGTATGCTACTACGAACGAATCTAGATATGGCCCAAACCGTCGAAAACGGCTTAGTGGTGGATGAAGTGCACGGCTCTGCATCGGCTTGGAAGTACCTTGCCGAGCACGGGGTGCCGACGCAGGTGATTTTGCGTATTCTGGTCTCCCAGGCCCGCCGGCGACAAACCGACCCCATCTACTCAACGAACCCGCGCTGAGAAATAGAAGCGGACAGGCGGCGCGGCGTCCGGTATGTCGAAATCACGCTTGGATATGCATAAATATTCCGCGCGGCTGCGCGGCGGTAAGAGAATCTCTGCGCTACACTGGGCTACCCATTACCAGCCCATGGAGCCGAGACATGACCCGCAAGACCGCCGCCGATTTTGATCCGGAAGTATTGAAGCTGTTCGACCAGTACGTGCATGGCGGCATCACGCGCCGCGATTTCCTGGCGTCCGCGGCACGCTACGCCGTGGGCGGCGCCACCGCCGCCAGCCTGCTCGGCGCGCTGAGCCCGAGCTTTGCGGCGCCGCTGGTCACGCCGGAAGACAAGCGCATCAAGGCGCGTTTCGTCGAACTGCCTTCGCCGCAAGGCAACGGCACGGTGCGCGGCTACCTGGTCTCTCCCGCCGACGCAAAGGGCAAGCTGCCGCTGGTGCTCGTGGTGCACGAGAACCGTGGCCTGAATCCCCACATCGAAGACATCGCGCGCCGACTGGCGCTGGATGGTTTCATCGCCTTCGCACCGGACGCGCTGCATACGCTCGGCGGCTATCCGGGCGACGAGGACAAGGCGCGCGCCTTGTTCGGCAAACTGGACCAGGCCAAGACACGCGCCGACTTCGTCGCCTCCGCGCAGTGGCTGAAGCAGCTACCTGAGGGGAATGGCAAATTCGGCGTGGTCGGCTTCTGCTTCGGCGGCGGCATCTCCAACTACCTTGCCACGCAGCTGCCGGACCTGGCGGCGGCCGTGCCGTTCTATGGCTCGCAGCCTCCGGCTGCGGACGTGCCTAAAATCAAAGCGCACCTGCTGATACACGACGCCGGCAAAGACGAACGCATCCGCGCCGGCTGGCCAGCTTACGAGACGGCGTTGAAAGCAGCCGGCACGTCCTACCAGTACCACGTCTATCCTGACGTCGAGCACGGCTTCAACAACGACACCACGCCGCGCTACGACGCCGCCGCCGCCAAACTGGCATGGCAGCGCACGACGGACTTCTTCCGCGCCAGGTTAGCTTAGGCCGGAACGCTATTCATACTTCGCGGCGTTGCGCTGCCACTCGGGATCGTCCTTCAGCTTGCGCAGCACCGGGGCGATCTTGTTGTAGATGGCGGTCTTGGAGTGGGGCACCAGGAAGCGCCGCTCGGTTTGCCGCGACGGCAGTTCGTGCAATTGGAATTGCCCCTTCAGCGCATGCACCTTCATGTAGTAGCGCACGATGGATTCGGCGGCGGCCACGCTGTCGACCCGATGCAGCCGCAGCTTCTCCAGGTTGTGCTCGTCGCTGATGGCGTCGCTGCGGACCAGGCCCTGCCTGCGTATCCAGTCGTCCAGGTCGGGATAGCTATAACCCAGCACCATGCCCAGCGAGCGGCCGGACAGCGCGCCCGGCACCGAGGCGCTGTAGGCCTGGCCGGGCGGCAGCACGACCACGTAGCGGTCCAGCGCAAACGGCGCGGTCCACAAATATTTTTTCTGCGCGACGTCGTCAAACCAGTGCGGCATCATGCCGATGACGATGCCGTCCAAGCCGCCGCTTTCAACCTGCAGCTGCAGCCGCTTGCGTGGCAGGTAAATCAACTTGAAACTAAGGTTGTCCAGCTTTTGCCGGTTCAGGTATTCGACCATGTCGGCGTAGATGCCGCGCCCATCGTCAAGCAACAGTGGCGCCACACGCGCGCTGGTGTAGACGTTGACCACTTCGCCCCGGGCCGCCCCGTGGAGTGCGCCGGCATACAACATTATGAAGATAACCATCAGCCTGTTCATGCGCGACTCCGTTTCACTACCGCAGAGTATAACGCTGCTCGAATGCACGGATGCGTGAAAAGGGCCCGCAAATTTTGCGGGCCCTTTTGCTTTAGGACTTGGCGAACGCCAGGAAGTCGGCGTTGAACTTGTCCTTGTGCGTATCGGTCAGGCCGTGCGGCGCACCTGGGTAGATGATCAGCTTGGCGTGCTTGACGATGGCGGCCGAGGCTTTGCCCGCCGCATCGATCGGCACGATCTGGTCGTCGTCACCGTGGATGATCAGGGTCGGCTTATCGAATTTTTTCAAGTCGTCGCGGAAGTCGGTTTCCGAGAAGGCCTTGATCGAGTCATAGGTGTTTTTATGACCGCCCTGCATGCCCTGTGCATACCACGCCTGGATGATGCCTTGCGACGGCTTGGCGCCCGGCCGGTTGTAGTTGTAGAACGGACCGGAGGCGATGTCCAGGTAGAGCTGCGCGCGGTTGGCGACCGAGCCGGCGCGGATGCCGTCGAACACTTCAATCGGCAGGCCGCCTGGATTGTCGGCGGTTTTCAGCATCAGCGGCGGCACCGCCGAGATCAGGCCCAGCTTGGCGATGCGCTTGGTGCCGTGGCGACCCACATAGCGCGCCACCTCGCCGCCGCCGGTCGAGAAGCCGGCCAGGATGATGTTCTTCAGGTCCAGCGCTTCGATCAGCTGCGCCAGGTCGTCGGCGTAGTGGTCCATGTCGTTGCCATCCCACGGCTGGCTCGAACGGCCATGGCCGCGACGGTCGTGGGTGATGACGCGGAAGCCGTTGTTCGCCAGATGGAAGGCTGCCGATTCCCAGCTGTCGGCATTCAGCGGCCAGCCGTGGCTCAGGATGACCGGTTGGCCTGTGCGCGGACCCCAATCCTTATAGTAGATCTCGACGCCGTCGCGGGTGGTGATGGTGCTGGCGGTCTTGGCGACCGCGCCGCCGCGAATCGCTGGCGCGGCTTGCACGCTGCCGCTGGACAATGCTGCCAGTGGTACGGCGACGGCTGCTACTGCGGCGGTGGCGCCACCGAACAGGGCGGAACGACGGGAGATGCTGACTTGGTCTTGGGTATCTTTGCTCATGATGGACTCCGTATTTAGTAGATAACGATTTAGTAGCGAACTATGTTTTTACAGCTTCCGGGGCGGTTGATTGCTGCCCATGTGCTCAATATATATCGCGCACTATTCAATAGCAAGCTATTTTTTAAGATTTTTATGGACCGCCCGGAAGCGGCCCGGTGTTTCAGGATTTGGCAAAGGCCAGGAAGTCGGCGTTGAACTTCTCCTTGTGCGTGTCGGTCAGGCCGTGCGGCGCGCCCGGATAGATGATCAGCTTGGCGTGCTGGACGATCTTGGCCGAGGCTTTGCCCGCCGCATCGATCGGCACGATCTGGTCGTCGTCACCGTGGATGATCAGGGTCGGCTTGTCGAATTTTTTCAAGTCGTCGCGGAAGTCGGTTTCCGAGAAGGCCTTGATCGAGTCATAGGTGTTTTTATGACCGCCCTGCATGCCCTGTGCATACCACGCCTGGATGATGCCTTGCAACGGCTTGGCGCCCGGACGGTTGTAGTTGTAGAACGGACCGGAGGCGATGTCCAGGTAGAGCTGCGCGCGGTTGGCGACCGAGCCGGCGCGGATGCCGTCGAACACTTCAATCGGCAGGCCGCCTGGATTGTCGGCGGTTTTCAGCATCAGCGGCGGCACCGCCGAGATCAGGCCCAGCTTGGCGATGCGCTTGGTGCCGTGGCGGCCCACATAGCGCGCCACCTCGCCGCCGCCGGTCGAGAAGCCGGCCAGGATGATGTTCTTCAGGTCCAGCGCTTCGATCAGCTGCGCCAGGTCGTCGGCGTAGTGGTCCATGTCGTTGCCATCCCAGGGCTGGCTCGAACGGCCGTGGCCGCGACGGTCGTGGGTGATGACGCGGAAGCCGTTGTTCGCCAGATGGAAGGCTGCCGATTCCCAGCTGTCGGCATTCAGCGGCCAGCCGTGGCTCAGGATGACCGGTTGGCCGGTGCGCGGACCCCAATCCTTATAGTAGATCTCGACGCCGTCGCGGGTGGTGATGGTGCTGGCGGTCTTGGCGACCGCGCCGCCGCGAATCGCTGCTGCGGCTTGCGTCTCGCCGCTCAGGGCTGCAAGCGGCAGGACCACGGCGGCGGCGGCAGCGCCGGCGCTGCTGAACAGCGCGGTACGGCGGGACAGGTTGACGGTTTCGTTGGAGGTTGCGTTGTTCATGATGTTCTTCCTTTTAGTCGATGTATGGATAACCAGTGTTGTGCTACAGTCGTTTGTGACTGCGGCTGCGATGGAGTGAATCTTAGGCTTGCGATCACGTTTGTGGAACAGACACCCCTGCAAGACGACTTTGCAAATATGCAGACCCCCTCATGGCGACAAGCAACGACTTCGACTGGAACGACATCCCGCTGATCCTGGCGCTGGCCCGCAGCGGCAGCATGAGCGCCACCGGCCGCCAGTTGGGGGTGGACGCCTCCACCATCAGCCGCCGCATCGCCGCCGCCGAGAAGGCGCTCAAGCTGCGCCTGTTCATCCGCGATAACACCGGCTACCAGTTGACCGACGCCGGCCAGGTCTTCGTCGAACATGGCGAAGCGGTCTACGGCAACGTCCAGAGCATGCTGCAAGCCTCGTCGCAGGAGGCCGACGCCACCGCCGGTCCGGTCAACATCACCTCCATCGACTTCCTGTTCGACTACTGGCTGCTGGACCACGTTCCCGCGCTGCACGCCCAGCACCCGCATCTGCAGCTGACGCTGCAGGCGGAGAACCAGAACCTGTCCTTCACCCGCCGCGAGGCCGATTTCGCCCTGCGCCTGGGCAAGCCGGGCGAGGATGCGGCGCTGGTGATGCGCAAGCTGGGCGACCTGGGCTTCGCCGTCTATGGCCACGCCCAGTTCGCCGACACGCCGCGCGCCTGCTGGGGCACGCAACCGTGGATCGCCTATGACGACACGCTGGCCGGCACTGCGGAAATGCAATGGCTGGCGCAGATGGACCCGCAGCCGCGCAAAGTGCTCAAGGTGAACAGCCTGAGCACGATGGTGCGCGCCTGCCGCGCCGGTGTCGGCATGGCGCTGCTGCCCTGCCTGATGGGTCAGCAGGAGGGCCTGCAGCGCATCGGCGCCGGCGTCGAGGTGCAGCGCGATATCTGGCTGCTCAGCCACCGCGACGCCGGTTCAATCGCCCGCTTTAAAACCGTCTCCGCCTGGCTGTCGCAGCTCTACGCCAGCAACCAGGACCTGCTTTGCGGCGCGGCGCTCAGTCGCTAAACCCGCTAAATCGCATTCTGACCCCTCGTTTTTGCAGTTCGTCACATCCCGGTGGATGGACGGATAGCCCTTGTCTATAGTTCACTCAACGCAACGAACTATTCACCCACAAGGAGCTCAAAATGAACATCGCAAAAAACATGGAAGCCATCTTCGTAGCCGCTATCGTCATCGCCAGCGCTACCACCTTCGCCACCGCCGCCGTCCCTGCATACGTGGCGGCACCAGTCGCCGCCAAGGCGGACACCAGCAAGATGCCAGTGGTGACCGTCACCGCCAAGCGCCTGACCGCCGCTGAAAAAGCCGCACTGTAATCCCACCGACGACAACGGAGCGCATGATGAAAAACCACCTGAAGGCTGCGATGCTGGCCACGGTCCTGAGCTGCGGCGCACACGCCGCGCTGGCCGCCGATGTGATCAGCGAAAGCCGCAGCGTCGATGCGCGTGCCGTCAACATCGATCTGGATGGCGTCATCAGCCTCAAGGTCAAGCAAGGCGCCGTGGCATCACTGACGATCTACGGTGAAGCCGATGCGCTGAAAAAAGTGGTGATCGAACAAAGCGGCGAGACGCTGCACATCGGTACCACGAAAATGAACACCTTCAACTTCGGCAACAAGCGCGAACTGCGCGCCGAACTGACGCTGCCGAATCTGCGCGCGCTGGCATCGAGCGGCGTGGGCGCCACCGAAGTAAGCGGCTTCAAAGGCGACAATCTGCGCCTCGCCCTGGAAGGCGCGGGCTCGGTCAAGGTCAATGCGCAGTACCGCAACGTCGATGTGCGGCTGGGCGGCGTGGGCGGCATGACCGTCGATGCGGGCAGCAGCGACAACGTCGACCTGCACCTGAACGGCGCCGGCCGCATCGAGATGAGCGGCCAGACCAAGCAGCTGCACGCCAGCCTTGGCGGCGTGGGCAGCCTGGATGCGCAGCAGCTGCGCGCCGACACCATCGACGTCAACATGACCGGCCTGGGTAGCGCGTCCGTGTACGCCAAGAGCAGTGCCAATCTCAAATTAACCGGCCTGGGTTCAGCCACCGTGTACGGCAACCCGACCAATCGTAATGCCAGCGCCCGCGGCTTGGGCAGCGTGAGCTGGCAGTAAGGAATGCGCCGGCCCTGGCGGCCGGCTGCAGCAGGAAACACATGGGTGTGTTTTTACCGTCCGGGAGGATGATCTCCACTCGGACGGTTTTTTTATTTCAGATACCGCACGTCGTGCCCCAGCACGATGCGCATGTCGGCATAGGCCGGATTGCCGCGCAACCTATGCAGCGGCAGGCCAAGACGCTGTCCCAGTTGCCGCGCCATCGCGGTTTGTTCGCGCTGGTATTCGATGCGGCTGAGCGGCACGGTGAACGGGCGCACGTTGGTCAGCCGCACCGTCTTCAATCCATCGCCATCCAGCGAACGTGCCAGCCGAGCGGCGGCACCGGCAACGCCGTTGCCGTTGCTGATCTCCAGGCGGATGACGGCCGATCCCGGCGCGGCAGCCGGCGGCAATGGCGCCTGCGCGGCGCCGCTCGCCGGTATGCGCAGCACTTCCACCAGCGCCGCGCCGATCCGCCGCACCTGCGTGCGCGGCATGGCAGCGGCTTCGGCGACGCGCGCATCCTTCCGCTCCTCCTTTAGCTCCTCCTTCAACCGCGCGTAGTCGTCGCGGATGTCATGCGCGCGCAGCGTGGCCGCCTGCAGATACATGGTCGCCGCGCGTTCACGCTCGCCGCCGGCGGCCAGTACCGCCGCCAGCTGCTCCCAATTCGCCGGATCCAGCGGATCGCGCACACAGGTCCTTTCCAGCGCGGTGATATCCGCTTCGACCGGCGCCATGGCTGTCGTCTGCATGCCGCCGCACGCCATCAGCAGCGCGCCGGCGCATGCCGCGCCTAGTGTCTTTTTCATGCTGGCCTCCTAGTGTGGAATGACAGACGGCAGCACCATGCGGTAGATCTGTATCCCCGCAGGCCCGATCAGCACCAGCATCAGCGTCGGGAAAATGCAGAAGATCAGCGGGAAAAGCAGCTTCAGCGCGATCTTGGCCGCTGCCTCCTCGGCCAGCACGCTGCGCTTGCTGCGCAGGTTATCCGAATGCACCCGCAGCGAATCGCCCATGCTGGTGCCGAAGCGTTCCGACTGGATCAGCATCGCCACCAGCGTATCGACATCCTCGACGCCGCTGCGCAAGGCCAGGTTGCGCAAGGCGCGTTCCTTGGTGAAGCCGGCGCGCATCTCCATCAGCACCAGTTGCAGCTCCTGCGCCAGCGCCACGCTCTTGATATGGATCTCGCCGGCCACCTTGGCCAGCGCGCGCTCCAGGCTCAGGCCCGCTTCCACGCACACCGTCAGCAGGTCCAGCGCATCGGGGAAAGTTTCGAAGATCTCGCGGCAGCGCGCTTCGGCCTTGTGCGACAGGACGGCGTTCGGCAGGTAGTAGCCGATACCCGCCACCAGCAACAGCAAATACATGAAGCCCTTGTGCGACTGGTCCAGCGTGACCGCGCCGAACAACGCCAGCAGCGCCGGCAAACCCAGCGCCAGCAGCGTCTTGGCGGCGAAGTACAGCGACGGCGCCGACGCGCTGCGCCAGCCGGCGTTCATGAAACGGGTACGCAACGGCGAACGCTCCCAGCCCTCCTCCGGCAACGACAGGCGCGAGATCGGCTGCGCCGCGTGCGCCACCTTCTCGACCCAGCCGCCGGCGCCCGGATCGGAGTTGGCCGCAGTCGGCTCCACCACCTCGTTCAGGCGCTCGCGCAGCGCCACCGGGGCAAACGCCATCAGCGCCGCCACGGCGATGGCTGCGGCCACCAGAAAGACGATGGCCAGGAAGACGATCTGCGATCCGCTCATGTGTTTCTCCTGTCGCTGTCAAATTCAGATACGGATGCGTATCAGCTTGCGCATCCACAGCACGCCGCCACCGGCGATGGCCACCGCGTACCACATCAGCCGCACGCCGACGGGATCGGTCCACAGCACGCGCACGTAGGCAGGATTGGACAACGCCATCAGCGCCAGCACGCCCAGCGGCAGCAGGCCCAGTATCCAGGCCGACATGCGGCCCTCGGCGGACATCACCCGCACCTGCGCCAGCAACTTGAGGCGCGCGCGTATCAGCCGGCTGATGTTGCCGAAGACTTCGGCCAGGTTGCCGCCCGACTCGCGCTGGATCAGCACCGCGATCACCAGGTAACGCAGGTCGGTCAGCGGCACGCGCAGCGCCAGGTTGTGCAGCGCCTCGTTCATCGGCACGCCGTAGTTGACCTCCTCGTAGGCGAACTTGAATTCGCCGGCGATCGGCTCCGGCATCTCCTCGCCCACCATCTGCATCACGTTGGCGAAGGAATGGCCGGCGCGCAGTGCGCGGCCGAGAAAGTCCGCCGCCTCCGGCAGCTGTTCCTCCAGCTTGCGCAGGCGCGCGCGGCGCGCGCGCATCAGCATTATCAAGGGCAGCCCCCCCGCCAGCGCCAGTGTGCCGATGGCCGGCACCAGCGGCATGCCGGACATCCACGGCAGCAGCAGGCCAATCGCCAGCATCAGCAGCGTACCGCCGAGGAACTGCGCCACCGACCAGCGCACGCCCGCCTGCAGCAGCAGCCTGTCCAGCAGCGCCAGGCGGGCGATGCGGCGCAGCTGTTTTTCCAGCGCCGGGTTGCGGCTGTAGGTGCGGCGCTTGAGGATGTCGATCCGCTCGCTGCCGCCGTCGGCGCTGGCCGCCATCAAACGCAGCCGCTTGCCGATGCGTCGCGCGGCGCTGCCGTGTGCGCCCGACCACCACAGCCAGGCGCCTTCGATCATCAGGATCACGGCGGCGAACAGGAACACCGTAAATGCGGTGAAGATGACATCCATGGCGGCTACTCGTAGATCTTGTCTGGGTCGAACACGGAGTCCGGCACCGCGACGCCGAACATGCGCAGCCGGTCGGCAAAGCGCGGCCGCACACCGGTCGCGTAAAAACTCCCCTGCACCGCGCCGCTCGCATCGACGCCCTTCTGCTCATAGCGGAAAATCTCGTGCATGGCGATCACCTCTCCTTCCATGCCGGTCACCTCCTGCAGGCTGACCAGCTTGCGCGTGCCGTCGGTCAGGCGCGACACCTGCATCACCACCGTCACGGCGGAGCAGATCTGCTGGCGCGTGGCGCGCGGCGTCAGGTTGACGCCGGCCATGCCGACCATGTTCTCCAGCCGCGACAAGGCGTCGCGCGGGGTGTTGGAGTGGATAGTGGCCAGCGAACCTTCATGGCCGGTGTTCATCGCCTGCAGCATATCGAGCGCCTCGGCGCCGCGCACCTCGCCCAGGATGATGCGGTCGGGCCGCATGCGCAGCGCGTTGCGCACCAGCGAACGCTGGTTCACCTCGCCCTTGCCCTCGATATTCGGCGGCCGCGTCTCCAGCCGCACCACGTGCGGCTGCCGCATCTGCAGCTCGGCCGCATCCTCGATGGTGACGATGCGCTCGTGCGCGGGGATGAAGCCGGAGATCACGTTCAGCATGGTGGTCTTGCCGGATCCGGTGCCGCCGGAGATCAGGATATTGATCTTGGCCTGGCCCAGCGCCTGCAGCACCTGCATCATCGGCGGCGTCAGGCTGCGGTATTCCAGCAGGTTCTCGACCGTCAGCGGATTGACCGCGAAGCGCCGTATCGACAGGATCGGCCCATCGATCGCCAGCGGCGGGATGATGGCGTTGACGCGCGAGCCGTCCGGCAGGCGCGCATCGACCATCGGGCTCGATTCGTCCACGCGCCGGCCGACCCGCGAAACGATCTTCTCGATGATCTTCATCAGGTGCGCGTTGTCGTTGAAGGTGACATCGGTCAGTTCCAGCTTGCCGGCGCGCTCGACGTAGACCTTGCTGCAGGTGTTGACCAGGATGTCCGACACGCCGGGATCGGCCAGCAGCGGCTCCAGCGGACCGAAGCCCAGCATCTCGTGCTGGATGTCGAGCACCAGGCTGTGGCGCTCGTGCTGGTTGAGCACGATGCGCTCTTCCTCGATGATGCGCTGGACCAGCAGCGCCAGCTCGTGCTTGAACTGCTCCGGCGTCAGCCGCTTCAGCCGCTCCAGGTCGATGCGGTCCAGTATCGTCTGGTGCATGCTCTTCTTCAGCTCCTGGTAGGCGGCCGCCGCCAGTCCCGGCGGACCGTTGCTGCCCTGGCGGCCGTCATCCGCGGTGGCGAGGCGTTCGCGTAAGCTCATCTCATCTCCCCTGCTAATCGTGATCGTTGCGGCCGAACAGCCGGTCGAACAGGCCCTTGCTTTCCGAGACGCGGCGCGCCGTCACCAGCTCCACCAGCTCCGCCAGGCTGCGTGCCACCGTGCTGCTGCGCGACAGCTGCAGCACCGGTATGCCCTGGTTGACCGAGTCGGTCGCCGACAGGTAATCGTTGGGCACCGTGTGCACCACGTCCGCGCCCAGCGCCTGCTCCAGGTCCATCAAGCGCAGCTTGCCGCCCTTTTCGTAGCGGTTGACGATCAGGCGCGTGCGGTCGCTCGGATAGCCCAGCGAGCGGAAAATGTCCAGCAAACGGCGACCGTCGCGGATGTCGGGCAGCGCCAGTTGCAGCACCGGGTAGATGGTGTCCGCCTGGTCCAGCGCGCGCAGCGAGATGGCGTCGATCTGGCGGCCGACATCGAGCACGATGTAGTCGTAGTGCTGGCGCGCCACGCGCAGGATGGTGTCCATATGCTCCGGCTTCATGTCGACCACGCGATTGGGATCGTCCGCCGCCGCCAGCACGCCGAAGTTGGAAGCCACGTGCACCAGGCAGGAATCGAGGAAAGAGCCGTCCATGCGGCTGATCTGCGCGCAGATGTCGGACAGTGTCATCGCCGGCTTCTGGTCCGACACGTATAGCGTGGCGTCGCCGAACTGGCCGTGCAGGTCGATCAGCAGCACCTTCTTGTCGGCCAGCGCGGCCAGCGCATAGCCGAAGTTCGTCGACAGGAAAGTCGCGCCGCTGCCGCCTTTGCAGGAGATGAAGGCCAGCACCTTCCCGTCGCGCATCTCGCTCACGCCCGCCGCCACTTCGATGCGGTCCATCGCCTCATGGAAGGCGCTGTACACCAGCGGCAGTTGCAGCACCTCGCGCATGCCGGCGCGCATGGCGCGTATCAGCAGGTCCTGCTGTGGCTCGCGCGTCAGCAGCATGAAGGAGGCCGTGGGATATTGCTTGCTCAGGCGCTCGACCAGGTCGCCCTCGTCCGGCTCGACGTCGCTGGCGTCGAACACCACCAGCTGCGGTGCTTCCGGCAGCGTACGTTCGACCGCGTCGCGCAGGCCGCTGCGCGACGCCACCAGTTGTACCGCCGGCATGCGCGACGAACCTTGCGCGGCGATTTCCGCGTGCAGCAGGGCGTCACTACTGATCATCAGTGCTTTCATGTCCTGCCCCTACTTCGCGCCGCTGACGCCGATGGTGAAGCTGGACGGCTGCGGCGCCGGCTCGCTGGACGCTTTCTGATAGCGCTCATAGGCGGAGCGCGCCGCGCGGCCGTCCATGCCGGCCACCGGATCGGCGTTGCGGCCCGCATCCGGACGGATGGTCTGCTGCGCCAGCGCGACGCGCACGTCGGCGCCGAAATGGCTGTCCCATTGCGGGGTGGTCTGGACCACGGCGGAAGTACAACCGGACAGCGTCGCCGCCGCCAGCAGGTAGAGTGGGTATCGCATGATGGTTCCTTGGTTATTTGCGTTCCGCACCCAGGACCGGCGGACCTTCCATCTGGCCGCCGAGGAAAAGCCGGGCGCGGCTCGGTGTGGCGACGCTGTCGGTAGGCAGCTTGTAGTTGGCCGGAAGCGGCTGCACCAGGCGGGGGGTGACGACAAACAGCAGCTCGGTGCGGTCCTGCTGGAAGTCTGTGCTGCGGAACAGCGCCCCCAGCACCGGCAGCTCGCCCAGGATCGGCAGGCCGTGGATGTTGGTGGTCTGGTTGTTTTTTATCAGGCCGCCGATGGCGAAACTCTGGCCGTCGAACAGCTCCACCGTGGTGGCGGCGCGACGCGTGGTAATCAGCGGCAGGATGGAACCGCCCGAGAACCCCGCCGCCGAGATGCCGATGCCTTCTCGCGACAGCTCGGAGACCTCCGGCGCCACGCGCAGGTTGATGCGGCCGCCCGCCAACACCGTCGGCGTGAAACGCAGGCCGACGCCGAACTCCTTTTCCTCCAGCGTGACCTTGTTGTTGTCCTGCGCGACCGGGACGAAGATCTTGCCGCCGGCGAGGAAGCTGCCTTCCTGGCCGCTGATCGCCATCACGGTCGGTTCGGCCAGGATGCGGACCAGGCCATCCTGCTTGTCGGCACCGAGGGCGAAATTGTCGCCGGTGGCCTTGCCGACAGTGAGCAGGCCTTTCAAGGTGCCGCTTAAAAAATTCGAGGTCAGCGCGGTGGCCCAGCTGCCGCCGCCGAACCGCAGCGCCAGGTTGGACTCAAGCTTGTCCAGCAGCGACTTGGAGACTTCGGCGATCTTCACCTCCAGCATGACCTGCTGCGGCGCGCTGATGTTGAGGAAGTTGACGATGCGCGTGCCGGCCTGCGCGGCTTGCGCGGTCGACGGCTGCGCTGCGGCGGACGGCGCGGCGGCGGCCTTCTCCCCTTTGGCGGTATCGAGCGCCTGCGTGGGACGGCGCACAAAGGCTGTCGCCAGCTCCAGTGCGCGCGATGCGGCCTGCGCATCGCTCACCATGCCGCTGAGGACCAGCGTGTCGCCGGCTGCGCTGACGTGGATGTCCTTTTGCTCCGGCATCAGTGCCGCCAGCGACTGCTGCAGGGCCCCCGGGTCGATGCCGACCACCACTTCGATCACATTGCACAAGCCGCTGCGGCCCTGCACGATCATATTGCTGCTGCCGATGTCGACGCCCACCACATACAAGGTATCGGGCGCCACCAGCATCGCCTGCAGCACGGCGGGATTGCCGACGCTGCGCGCCTGCACCGCTTCCGGCATGCGCATCAGCGTGGACTTCCCCAGTTGCAGCGACATGCCGCCCGGTGCCGCCGCCTGTCCGCTGCAGCGCAGGCCGCCGCTGTCGCCCGCCGCCGGCGAGGCAACGGGCGCCGCCGCATGCAGCGGCAGCGCCGGAATCAATAGTGCCAGCAGCGCGCAGGAACAAGCGCGCCGTGCGTGCTGCGGAATGCGCGCGATGCGGCCTGGCGGCGCGGCGTGTGGGCGTGGGTCCATGGCCGGCTCACAAGCATTCCTGCGTGCGTTGCACGCCCGCGATGACGCCGATGCAGGCGCGTGGCGTGGCCGATGCCAGTTGCGCGCGCGGTTTCGGGGGCGCGGCAGGTTCAAGCGGCGTCTGCGCGGGCGCCGGGGCGGCAGGCGCTGCGTGCGCGCCGAGCAGCGTGCTCTTGGTCGCGCCGTCCGTCACCCCGGGGCGCGGATCGACCTGGTTGCGCAGCACCAGCGACAAGGTGCCGACGCTGCGCGCCAGGTCCAGGTTCTCGGCCTGGGCCGGCGTCACCTCCAGCGTGACGGCATTGACCACGCGCGGCTTGGTCTCGTCGCGCCCCACTTCCTGCGCCACCGCCAGCACCAGTATCCGCTCCAGCACGATCTTCGAAATCGCATTCTCGCTGCCGCCCCCGGCCGACTGCGTATTGACGATGATGTCGACGAAATTGCCCGGCAGCGCAAAGCCGGCCACGCCGACCACGTCGTTGACGCGCACCGTGATCGCGCGCTTGCCTTCGGAGATCAACGCCGACAGTCCGCCCAGCGTGCCGGCCGGCGCCAGCTTGGCTTCGCTCAGCGGCTCGTCGCGCAGCACGCTGGTTTTCAGCACCCGCCCGACCAGCTTGGCGGCGTCGGTCAGCGCGCCGCGCGGCAGGCTGTCGGCCGGCCAGTCCAGCGGCTTGAGCATCTCCGGCGTCAGGCGCTGGCCCAGGCTGACGTCGGCCGCGGCCACCACGATCTTGTTCGAGGAGCCTGGCGTTTGCCGCAGCAGCCAGCGCGAGGCCAGCACCACCGCCGCCAGTCCGAACACGACGGCCAGCGCCATCATCAACAGTGCGCGCCGGTTCTTCATGCTATCCGCGCCTCCAGCTGGCCGGCGCCGCCAGGCAGCGTGTCGCAGGTGGCGAACATGCTGATCCAGGCCTGGTCCAGCGTGGCGATCGACAGCCGCGCGGGCTCGCCCATGAAGCCGGCGAAATCGGCGATGCGGCCGATGATCTCGCGCGGATAGCAGGCCAGCAACGGCAGGCCGCTGCCCGCGTGCAGTTCGTCGAGCAGATGGCGCAACGCCGCATCGTCGTAGGCCACGCCGTTGCTCAGGCACTGCTGGCGGAACAGGGTGCGGTAGTTGGCGGCGCTGAGCGGCCCCACCGGCACCTTGTAGCCGACGCGGCGCAGGGCTGCGGCGTCGAGCAACGACTCCGGCGCCGCGCTGGTGGCGAACACCAGCCGCATGCGGCACGGCGCGTTGAAGTGATAGCCGCCGGCCAGCGACAACTGGCTGCGCGCCAGCTCCTGCGCCTGCGCGAAGCGGTTCAGCAGTTCGGCCGCCGGCATGCGCTGGCGTCCGAGGTCGTCGACGATCAGCAGGCCGTTGTTGGCCTTCAGCTGCGGCGGTGCGCGATAACAGCCGCTGTGGCTATCCAGCTGCAGATCCAGCATGTCGGCATCCAGTTCCGCGTCCAGCGCCACCACCGGCCGACCGCACAATACCCAGCGCGGATCGCTGCTGCGCCGTTCCTGCAGCTGGCGCGCCTGGCGCTGAGGCAGGCCACGCGGCGGGCAGTGCAGCGCCGGGTCGTAGACCTGGACGATGTCCTGCCCCACCACCAGCGCGTGCGGCACGACGATCAGCCCCGGCAGCAGGGCGCCCAGCCGGCGCGCCAGCAGCGATTTGCCGCCGCCGGACGGGCCGTACAGCAGCATGGTGCGGCCCGAATACATCGCCGCGCCCAGCATGCGCTGCACGGCCGGCGCCAGGAAGTCGTCGGCGAATTCGGCGGCCAGTTCATCGGCGCACGGCTGCTGCGCCTGGCCGGCCTGGCGCTCGACCATCGCGCGGTAGGCCTCCAGCGTGACGGGCGCCGGGCCGACGTAGGGACAGCGCTCCAGCCACGCGCTGGCGCGCTGCTTGCCGGCGCCGGTCAGCTGGTACTGCACGTCGATGTCGGACTCGCCGCGCCACGCCACTTCGGCCACGTGTTCGCTCACCATGAAATCGAGCACTTCGCGCAGCACGTTGATCGACAGGTGCAGCCTGGCGGTGAGCACCGGCAGATGGGTTTTGCCGCCGACGTACATCGCCTTGGCGATCAGCTCGACGATCAGTTGCTGCGGCAGGCCGGTATCGCGCACCGATTTCGGCTGCGGCGGCAGCACGTCGTCCGGCTCGGCATCGAGCGGCTGCGTATAAGGCGATGGTGGTTCTAGAGCAAGCATGATCATCTCCGCAGAGAAATTTGTTACGCTGAGGAATCAAGTTTATCGGGCCGTGCTTGGGGTACATTGACATGCAGCAAGAGAGTCGCCGTCTTGCATCAGCGATGCCCCCACGCCACCACGCCGACGGTGCCGAGCGCGATCGCCAGGCCGTAGGGAATGCCGCCGACGCTGGCGGACGGCGCCAGCGGCACCGGCAGCAGCGGCATGCCGAGCAGGCGCAGCAGCAACGGCGTGCAGATCTGCGCCAGGTTGCGGCCGCTGTCGCGCCAGCGGCCGCTCAACAGCAGCATCAGCAGCGCCATCAGGCCGCCGATCAGGTAGGACAGCACGGCGATCTGCAGCGCCGCCAGCGGCCCGCTGAAGGCGCCGACCATGGCCATCAGCTTGACGTCGCCGGCGGCCATGCCGCGCAGCAGGTACAACGGCAGGAATAAAAAAAAGCCGGCCAGGGAGCCGGCCAGCCATTGCGACACGGGCGCCCAATGCGGCCCGCCAAGCAGGTGCAGTATCAGCGCCAGCAACAAGCCGCTCAGGATCAACACATTGGGAATCTTGCGCATCGCCAGATCGGTCACCGCCGCTTGCGCAACCAGGCAAATCAGAATCACTTCGATGGCGTTGAACATGGCATGTCTCCGTCGAAAGGCTTTCCAGCCCGATCGCGACTGGAAAGCCCGCCGCCTTACGGCGTCGTGATGCGGGTCGCGATGGCTTGGAACGCCGTGCCCAGCGCCGGCGTCAGAAAGCCGAACGCCGTGACCACGGCGGCCACCATCGTTGCCGCGATCAGGCCGTATTCAATGGCCGTGATGCCGTCCTCGTCGCGTGCAAACCCCTTTGCTGCTGCAATAAGCGAGTTCATGATGTACTCCCAGGTTGAGTCATAAAAAAACCCCTGGCGCGGGCGGCCGGCTGATGCTGTGCCGCCGTTACCGCGCCATTGGGGTCACTATACGGACCGGGGGCAATGGGAGAGTTGACGTGACGCAAGTTTTCCATGTGGAATTATTTTATGCGCTATGATGAAAATATCTCAGCCGGACACACGTGGCCGCTGGCTTATGTCAAACTGCATCAGTTTTCATGCTAGTACGCTGGAAACCATGTGCGGCCGGAAACAGCTGTCGGAAAAAGGTCGCATTCAATGGCAATGGAAGTTCTTTTTCGCACACATGAATTGCCTTGATTGCAAAAAGCTATTATCCTGCTTAGCTGTTCTTTGGAAAGGCCCCGTGTTCAAGCTTCACAGTGCGCCTGACTATCAAAGATATTGGCTTGATAGGCGTGAACAAAAACGTGGCGGACGCAATGCTTGTGTGATTATTTTCCAGAGAAGAAAATGGATTCCCTACTGAAACACATGGTGGACATGACCGGTCACCGCGATCATACGATGCTCGACATCTCGGTGATCTCGGCGGTGCAGGAGCTTGCCCGCGCCAATCAGGTCCGCGTGCTGACCCTGGCCACCGTGAGAGGGAAGATTTTCGTCCGGCCGCGCGCCATCATCAGCGCCGGCGAAGCGGCCCGCATGGTCGACACGTCCGACCTGCACAATCCTGGCATCCCCATCGAGCGCATCCCCGCGCTGGCGCAGTGCATTGTCCGCCACGAATCCGGCGCCGATATCGCCAACGAAGCGGGCGAGCACACGCTGTGGCTGCCGATCTGGCTGGGCGACAAAGCGGACACTTGCCTGGAAATCGTCAACCCGACGCCGTACACCAGCGATACCATCCATGTCATCGGTGGCATCGTCAGCGTCTACCGCAATTTCCAGAACTTGCTGGACTACAGCGAACGCGATTCGCTGACCGGCCTGCTCAACCGCAAGACCTTCGACGACCAGCTGGCCAAGATGCTGGCCGCCAGCACCGAGCAGGATTCGATCACGCTGCCGGGCGAAGCCGAGCGCCGGCATCACAGCGACGAGGAAAAACAATGGCTGGCCGTGGTCGATGTCGACCATTTCAAGCACGTTAACGACAGATTCGGGCATTTATACGGCGATGAGGTGCTGATCCTGATCGCCAACCTGCTCACCTCCTCGTTCCGCGCGCAAGACCGCGTGTTCCGCTTCGGCGGCGAGGAATTCGTCGTCCTGCTGCGCTCGACCACCCTGGACAACGCCAAGAAGATCATCGACCGCTTCCGCATGAACGTGGCGTCGCATGACTTCCCGCAAGTGGGCAAGGTCACGGTGAGCGTGGGCTTTGTCAGCATCAGCGCGCTGGAGGCGCCGGTGATCATCCTGGGACACGCCGACCAGGCGCTGTACTACGCGAAAAGCCACGGCCGCAACCTGGCCTGCCACTACGACGAACTGGTCACCGGCGGCCTGCTGCAGACCATCGAATCCAACGATACCGCCGAATTCTTCTGATTTCCGGGGTTCAGGCTTCGGCCAGGGTCAGGAAACGCATGGGATCGACGTTCCACTTGGCTGCCGACTCGTGGCCGACGATCTTGTCGCCGCCGCCAAAGCCCAGTCCACGCGACAAATCGATGGTTTCCGGCTTGATGTAGAGATTCTTCTTGGTATTGAAGAAAACATTGACCTTGGGCGCCAGCAGATTGGTTTCGTGTGGTTCGATTACCACACCCAGGCGCCCGGACTCCAGCAACACCATCGTGCCGACCGGATAAATCCCCACGCAGCGCATGAATTCCTGCGCGTACTGCGGGTTGAAGTGGAATTTGCTCCATTCGTAGATCTTGCGCAGCGCCGCCGCCGCCGACATGCCCTTGTGATAGCAGCGGTCCGCCGTAATGGCGTCGTACACGTCGACAATCGCCGCCATCTGCGCCAATTCGCTGATATCGTCGCCACCCTGCTTGTCCGGATAGCCGCTGCCGTCGCGCCGCTCGTGGTGGTGCAGCGTGATGTCCAGCGGAATCGGGCCGACGTCCGGCGACTGGCGCAGGATGTTGTAGCCGTCCTGCGGATGGCGCTTGATGATGGCGAATTCCTCATCCGTCAGCGGACCCGGCTTGTTCAGGATGGCGTCCGGCACCAGCGCCTTGCCGGTGTCGTGCAGCAGGCCGCCGAGCCCGGCCTGATGGGTAATGTCGGCCGGGATATTGCGCGAGCGACAAAATGCAACCAGCAGCGTACAGACGCTAACGGAGTGCAAAAAGGTGTAATCGTCTTTGTTCTTGATCCGCAGCAGGCCGACCAGCGCGCCCGGGTTGCGCAGGATGGATTCGGTGATGTTCTGCACCACCGGCTGCACCTGGTCCAGTTCGATGGCCTTGCCGAGGCGGGCATCCTGCATCACGGTGCGCACCAGCGTCGATGCCTGGTGGCGGATCTGCACCGCGCGCTTCATCTCCTCGCCCAGCGAGACGCGGGTGACGACCGGCGCCTTGGCGACGATTTCCACGATCTCACGCTCGGTTGCTGCTTGCGCTTCGGCCAAGGTGGGTGCATCCTGCACGTCCAGGCCTTTGGAGCTGTCTATGACAACGTCGTGAATGCCGGCGTTGTGGATCTTGCGGATTTCATCTTCGCTGGACAGCAGGAAACGGTTCCGTACGAACGGATGGGTCATCCAGTCGCAGCTCAGGTCATGTATGTACATGCCTACTTTTAGCTGGGAAGAGTCGACTTTCTTTAACATACGGATACCCACAAAGAGAGACTGCGGCAGCGGAAGCGTGCTGGTAGAAGTATAACAAATAGTTTCCTGCCGGGATTAGATTTACACATGCCACGGCTTGTTTGTCTATGCTAACACCGCCGCCCACTTATTGATGTAGCACATTTTTTCTACATGGAATTACGCCAACTTCGCTACTTCGTTGCCATCGTCGACCACGGTTCGCTGTCGCGCGCCGCGCTGGTGCTGCACATCGCCCAACCGGCGCTGACGCAACAGCTGCGCCAGCTGGAAGAGGAACTGGGCGTGCAGCTGCTGCACCGCTCCGCCCAGGGCGTGCTCAGCACGGACGCCGGCAAGATCTTCTATGAGCACGCGCAAGCCATCCTCAAGCAGGTGGCCGACGCCCGCTCGGCCGTCGCGCAATCGGCCGAACGGCCCAGCGGCAGCGTCACGCTGGGACTGCCCCACAGCATCTCGGGCGCGCTGGCCCTGCCGCTGCTGACCGCGGCCCGCGCCCAATACCCGGAAATCACGCTGCAGCTGACCGAGGAACTGACCGGCAACCTGGCCGAGCAGCTCAAGTCCGGCCGCGTCAACCTGGCCGTGCTGTTCGACGACGGCCAGCTGGCGCAGTTCGCCACCACGCCGCTGGTCGAGGAAGAACTGCGTTTCATCTGCCGCACCGATGCGGCCTATGCGCAAGGTGAGCATTCACTTACCCTGGAACGGGCGTTGCGCACCACGCTGATCCTGCCCGG
The DNA here is from genome assembly GCF_047302815.1 of Duganella sp. CT11-25. Classification (NCBI taxonomy): domain Bacteria; kingdom Pseudomonadati; phylum Pseudomonadota; class Betaproteobacteria; order Burkholderiales; family Oxalobacteraceae; genus Duganella; species Duganella sp. CT11-25. Next base: position 4,643,506 of record NZ_JBKBFD010000001.1, on the reverse strand, counting down.
CCTGCAGCATGGCGTGCGGCCGCGCATCGAGAGCGTGGCGCGCGCGGCCGGCCTGGCGCTGGCCAATGTCATTGAAATCAATTCCATCGCCATCCTCAAGTCCGCGCTGCTGGCCGACATGGGCGCCACCATCCTGCCGTCGGCGCCGGTACTGGACGAACTGGAGCGCGGCACCCTGCGCGCCCAGCCCATCCACAGCCCGGCGATCTCGCGCACTGTTGTTTTATGCGCATCCAAGAACATCCCGCTGACCAATGCGGCGGCGGCGGTCAGCCGGCTGGTGCAGCAGGTCAGCGCGCAGTTGTGCGCGGGCGGCACCTGGCCGGGCGCCAAGGCGATCGGCTAGGCCATCAGTTTTTCTTATACCCCCATCGGCAAACGGTATTTCCGTATACGTCAAGCAGCGCTCATACTTCGCTCCAAAGCAGATTTTTTAAGCCTAAAATATCTGTACCACCGCTAACCATGCGGCTTATGGCCTGATCCTGGCGCGCCTACCCGGCGCCACCAAGCTTGGGCGCGATCTGATACCAAAAACGGAGACACCGCCATGCCAGATAACATCACGGCAAACGGCCCTGCAATGTCCGCACCGGACGACAGCGCCGCATCCCGACTCACGACCGTGAGCCTCGACGACAAATACACAGCAACCAAGGGCGACATCTTCCTCTCCGGCATACAGGCGCTGGTGCGCCTGCCGATGATGCAGCGCGTGCGCGATGAAGCAGCGGGCCTGAACACGGCCGGTTTCATTTCCGGCTACCGCGGCTCGCCGCTGGGCGGCCTGGATGAAAACCTGTGGAAGGCCAAGCCCCACCTGGAAGCGCATCATGTGCAGTTCGTCCCCGGCGTGAACGAGGACCTGGCGGCGACCGCCGTGTGGGGCTCGCAGCAGGTCGACCTGATCGGCGAAGCCAGGTACGACGGCGTGTTCGCCATGTGGTACGGCAAAGGCCCGGGCGTGGACCGCTGCGGCGACGTCTTCAAGCATATGAACCACGCCGGCACCTCGAAACACGGCGGCGTGCTGCTGGTGGCGGGCGACGATCACGGCGCGTATTCGTCGACGCTGCCGCACCAGTCCGACCATCTGTTCTCGGCCTCGATGATCCCGGTCCTGTATCCATGCAATGTGCAGGAATACCTGGACCTCGGCATCCACGGCTGGGCCATGTCGCGCTTCTCCGGCTGCACGGTGGCGTTCAAGGCGCTGGCCGACACGGTCGAATCGTCGGCCTCCGTCGACGCCGATCCGTTCCGCGTCGAAGTCAAGATCCCGCACGATTTCGTCATGCCCGAAGGCGGCCTGAATGCGCGCTTGTCCAGCATCCCGCTGGGCCAGCAGGCGCGCAACCAGGAAGCGCTGATGCAGGACTATAAGATCTACGCAGCGCTGGCCTATGCGCGCGAGAACAAGCTGAATCACACCACCATCACCAGCCCGAACGCCAAGCTGGGCATCATCGCCTCCGGCAAATCCTACCTGGACGTGCTGGAAGCGCTGGAAGAACTGGGTATCGACGAGAAGATGGCGGCCGACGTCGGCCTGCGCCTGTTCAAGGTCGCGATGCCATGGCCGCTGGAGCCGGACAGCGTGCGCGAATTCGCGCAGGGCCTGGACGAGATCCTGGTGGTCGAGGAAAAGCGCCAGATCGTCGAATATCAATTGAAGGAACAGCTGTACAACTGGCGCGACGACGTGCGTCCACGCGTGATCGGCAAGTTCGATGAAAAAGGCGAATGGGTCGCGCCGCGCGGCGAATGGCTGCTGACGTCCAAGGCCGACTTCTCGGTCTCGCAAGTGGCGCGCGTGATCGCTTCGCGCGTAGCGCGCCTGATCTCCGATCCGGTCACCTGCGATCACATCAAGGCCCGCCTGACCTTCCTCGACGCCAAGGACGCGGTGCTGAAGAAAGCCATCAGCACGCCGTTCCGTCCAGCGTTCTACTGCTCCGGATGCCCGCACAACACCTCGACCAAAGTCCCTGAAGGCAGCCTGGCGCTGGCCGGCATCGGCTGCCACGTGATGGCGACCTCGATCTACCCCGAGTTCAACAAGCTGACCACGCACATGGGCGGTGAAGGCGCGCCGTGGATCGGCCAGGCCGCGTTCTCCAAGATCCCGCATGTGTTCCAGAACCTCGGCGACGGCACCTATTTCCACTCCGGTTACCTGGCGATCCGTGCGGCGGTGGCGGCCAAGGTCAACATGACCTACAAGATCCTCTACAACGACGCCGTCGCCATGACGGGCGGCCAGCCGGTGGACGGCATCACCTCGGTGCCGATGATCGCGCAGCAGATGGCCGCTGAAGGCGTCAAGCGCATCGCCCTGGTGACCGAAGACCTGAACCGCTACACCGACCGCAGCGCGCTGCCGTCCATCGTCAGCCTGCACGACCGCAAGGACATGGACGCGGTCCAGCGCGAGCTGCGCGAGATCGGCGGCGTATCGGTGCTGATCTACGACCAGACCTGCGCGGCCGAGAAGCGCCGCCGCCGGAAGAAAGGGGAATTCCCCGACCCGGCGAAGCGCATGGTCATCAACGAAGCCGTCTGCGAAGGCTGCGGCGACTGCGGCGTGCAATCGAACTGCACGTCGATCCTGCCGAAGGAAACGGAATTCGGCCGCAAGCGCACCATCGATCAATCGTCGTGCAACAAGGACTACTCGTGCGTGAAGGGCTTCTGCCCGAGCTTCGTCACGGTCGAAGGCGGCGCGCTGAAGAAGACCAAGACCGGCGTCACCAAGGACAATAGCGACGACGGTTTCGGCGCCCTGCCGGAACCTGTGCTGCCGTCGTGCGAGCAGCCGTACAACATCCTGATCAACGGCATCGGCGGCACCGGCGTGATCACCGTCGGCGCCCTGATGGGCATGGCCGCGCATCTGGAAGGCAAAGGCGCGTCGGTGCTGGACATGACCGGCATGTCGCAGAAAAACGGCTCGGTCACCTCGCACGTCAAAGTCGCGAAGACCCCTGCCCACTTGCGCGCGCAACGCATCGCCACCGGCGAAGCGGACGTCATCCTCGGCTGCGACATGCTGACCGCCGGCGCCGCCGACGCGGTCTCGAAGATGCGCCCGGGCCGCACGCTGGCCGTGATCAACCTGCACGAGCAGCCGCCAGGCACCTTCGCGCAGAACGCCGACTGGCAGTATCCGGTGGAAGAAGTGCGCGCGCTGATCGAGGAATCGGTCGGCGCCGGCGCCGCCGATTTCATCGACGCCACCAAGCTGGCCACCGCGCTGATGGGCGACTCGATCGCCGCCAACCTGTTCATGCTCGGCTACGCATGGCAGAAAGGCCGCATCCCGCTGAAGGAAGCATCGCTGCTGCGCGCGATTGAACTGAACGGCGTCGGCATCGCGTCGAACAAGAAGAGCTTCCTGTGGGGCCGCCGCGCCGCCGTGGACCTGAAGCGCGTCGAGCGCGTCGCCACGCCTGCCCAAGCGATCATCGTGCAGATGCCGCAAAGCCTGGAGAACGTCATCGCCAAGCGCGTCGAGTTCCTGACCGCCTACCAGAACGCCGCCTACGCCTCGACCTACGAGCAGCTGGTGTCGCAGGTCCGCGCCAAGGAAACGGCGCTTGGCCTGGGCAACAAGCTGTCCACCGCCGTCGCCAAGTACTACTTCAAGCTGATGGCCTACAAGGACGAATACGAAGTCGCGCGCCTGTACACGGACGGCCGTTTCGTCGAGCAGTTGAAGCAGCAGTTCGAGGGTAACTTCTCGGTCAAGTTCAACCTGGCGCCGCCGATGTTCGCCAAGAAGGATGCCAAGGGCCATCTGGTCAAGGCGGAATTCGGCTCGTGGATGTGGGGCGCGTTCAAGCTGCTGGCCAGGTTCAAGGGCCTGCGCGGCGGTGCGTTCGACGTCTTCGGCTACACCGAAGAGCGCAAGATGGAGCGCGCGCTGATCGCCGAGTACCGCGAGCTGGTCGTCGTGCTGATGGACAAGCTGACGCCGGAAAACCACACCGTCGCCGTCGAACTGGCCGGCCTGCCGGAAAAAGTGCGCGGTTTCGGCCACGTGAAGGAAAAGGCCGTCGCCACCTTCCGCACCGAAAAAGCCCGTTTGCTGACGCAATTCAGCCAGCAACGCGCCGCCTAAGCCGCCACGTCGTCCCCGCGAAAGCGGGGACCCATAGAACGCATGCTCAGCATGGGTCCCCGCCTGCGCGGGGACGACGATTTTTCGCTTGACTTGACGTTAACGTAAACGTCATATAATGAATCGATAAAGCATAAAAGCACAAGGGACACCAATGAACGACCTCTCCGCTCCTCAAATTGCAGCCGTGCCGGATCAGCCGCGCCTGGCCAACAAAGTCCGCTTCGTCACCGCGGCCTCGCTGTTCGACGGCCACGACGCCTCGATCAACATCATGCGTCGCATCCTGCAATCGAACGGCGTGGAAGTGGTCCACCTTGGTCACAACCGCTCGGTAGACGAAGTCGTCACCGCAGCGCTGGCCGAAGACGTGCAAGGCATCGCCATCTCCAGCTACCAGGGCGGCCACGTCGAATACTTCAAATACATGATCGACCTGCTGCGCCAGCGCGGCGGCGCGCACATCAAAGTGTTTGGCGGCGGCGGCGGCGTCATCGTCCCCGACGAAATCGCCGACCTGCACGCCTACGGCGTCACCAAGATCTTCAGCCCGGAAGACGGCCAGCGCATGGGCCTCGTCGGCATGATCCAATGGATGGTGCAGCAATGCGACATCGACCTGTCGCAATACTCGCCAACTTCGCTGGCGCCGCTGCGCGAAGGCGACATCGCCGACCGCCACCGCCCGCTGGCGCAGCTGATCACGGCGCTGGAAAACGAAAAAGCCTCCCCTGCCCTGCGCGCCGAAATCCTCGCCGCGGCCGAAGGCTTGGCCGTGCCGACGCTGGGCATCACCGGCACCGGCGGCGCGGGTAAATCCTCGCTGACCGATGAACTGATACGCCGCATCCGCCTCGACCAAGGCGACGCGGTCAACATCGCCATCATCTCGATCGACCCGTCGCGCCGCAAATCCGGTGGCGCGCTGCTGGGCGACCGTATCCGCATGAACGCCATCAATGCATGGGCCGGCCAGACGCGTGTCTTCATGCGATCGCTGGCCACGCGCGAAGCGGGCTCCGAGATTTCGCAAGCACTGCCGGACGTTATCGCCGCCTGCAAAGTCGCGGGCTTCGACCTGGTAATCGTCGAAACTTCCGGCATCGGCCAGGGCGACGCCGCCATCGTGCCGCACGTCGATGTCTCGATGTACGTGATGACGCCGGAATTCGGCGCCGCCTCGCAGCTGGAAAAAATCGACATGCTCGATTTCGCCGACTTCATCGCGATCAACAAGTTCGACCGCAAAGGCTCGCAGGACGCGCTGCGCGACGTCGCCAAGCAGTACCAGCGCAACCGCGAGATGTGGAGCAAGCGCCCGGAAGAAATGCCGGTCTACGGCACGCAGGCGTCGCGCTTCAACGACGACGGCGTCACCTCGCTGTATCAGGGGCTGCTGCCCAAGCTCGCGCAATTCGGCCTGCAAGCCAAGCCGGGCAAGCTGCCGGCGGTCGACGTGCGCTACTCCAGCGGCAAGAACGTCATCGTGCCGCCTGCGCGCGCCCGCTATCTGGCGGAGATCGCCGACACCGTGCGCGGCTACCACCGCTTCACGCGCAAGCAGGTGACGCTGGCGCGCGAACGCCAGCAACTGACGGAATCCAAGCGCATGCTGGCCATCGCCCACAAGACCGCCGACTTCGATGAGCTGATCGCCGAGCGCGACGCCGAGATGGACGGCGGCGCCAAGAAGCTGCTGGCCCAATGGCCGGACATGCAGGCCGCGTATGCGGGCGATGACTATGTCGTCAAGATTCGCGACAAGGAAATCCGCACGCGCCTGATCCAGCACACGCTGTCGGGCACCAAGATCCGCAAGGTCGCACTGCCGCGCTATGAAGACCATGGCGAAGTGCTGCGCTTCCTGATGCTGGAGAACGTGCCGGGCTCCTTCCCGTTCACGGCCGGCGTGTTCGCCTTCAAGCGCGAAGGCGAAGACCCGACGCGCATGTTCGCCGGCGAAGGCGATGCCTTCCGCACCAACCGCCGCTTCAAGCTGGTCTCGACCGGCATGGACGCCAAGCGCCTGTCGACCGCGTTCGACTCGGTGACCCTGTACGGCGCCGATCCGGCGCTGCGTCCCGACATCTACGGCAAGGTCGGCAACTCCGGCGTTTCGATCGCCACGCTGGACGACATGAAGGTGCTGTACGACGGCTTCAACCTGTGCAGCCCGAGCACCTCGGTATCGATGACCATCAACGGCCCTGCACCGACCATTCTCGCGATGTTCATGAACACCGCCATCGACCAGCAGGTCGACAAGTTCGTCGAAGAGAACAAGCGCCAGCCTAGCGCCGATGAAGCGTCCAAGATCAAGGACTGGGTACTGCAGAATGTGCGCGGCACCGTGCAGGCCGACATCCTCAAGGAAGACCAGGGCCAGAACACCTGCATCTTCTCGACCGAGTTCTCGCTGAAGGTCATGGGCGACATCCAGGAATACTTCGTCCACCACCAGGTGCGCAACTTCTACTCGGTATCGATCTCCGGCTACCACATCGCCGAAGCGGGCGCGAACCCGATCTCGCAGCTGGCGTTCACGCTGTCGAACGGTTTCACGTTTGTGGAGGCGTATCTGGCGCGCGGCATGCACATCGACGACTTCGCGCCCAACCTGTCGTTCTTCTTCTCGAACGGCATGGACCCGGAATACACGGTGCTGGGCCGCGTCGCCCGCCGCCTGTGGGCCGTGGCGATGCGCGACAAGTACGGCGCCAACGACCGCTCGCAAAAGCTCAAGTACCACGTGCAGACGTCGGGCCGTTCGCTGCACGCGCAGGAGATCGACTTCAACGACATCCGCACCACGCTGCAGGCGCTGATCGCGATCTATGACAACTGCAACTCGCTGCACACCAACGCCTACGACGAAGCGATCACCACGCCGACCGACGAATCCGTGCGCCGCGCGCTGGCGATCCAGCTGATCATCAACCGCGAATGGGGCCTGGCCAAGAATGAGAATCCGAACCAGGGCTCGTTCATCATGGAAGAGCTGACCGATCTGGTGGAAGAAGCCGTGCTGCAGGAGTTTGAACGCATCGCCGAACGCGGCGGCGTGCTGGGCGCGATGGAAACCGGCTACCAGCGCGGCAAGATCCAGGAAGAGTCCATGCTGTACGAGCACCAGAAGCACGACGGCACCCTGCCCATCATCGGCGTCAACACCTTCCGCAATCCGAAAGCGACGGGCGAGCCGCAGAAGATCGAACTGGCGCGCTCCACCGACGACGAAAAGCAATCGCAGCTCAAGCGCCTGGAAGACTTCCACGCTCGCAATGCGGGCGCCGCGCCGGCATCGCTGGCGGCCCTGCAGCAAGCCACCATCGACAACGCCAACGTGTTTGAAAAGCTGATGGACGCCGTGCGCGTCTGCTCGCTGGGCCAGATCACGACGGCGCTGTTCGAAGTCGGCGGCCAGTATCGCCGCAATATGTAACGCTACTCGAAGTGAGGCCCGGCACCCTGCCGGGCCATCGCATCATCGGCGTTACTTTCATGACCGCCAGCCGCCGCAGGACCGAGCGTGCATAGCGGCGCTGGTTGGCCGGTGGAACGAACCGAATGTATCAGCCCCTTGGCCTCGTAAAAATGCAGCGCCGATAGCGCCACGCCGCTACGCTCGGCCAGCTCGCCGAGGCCCAGTTCTTTCGGTTGATCGAAAGTCCTTGACCTCAAGTTAAGCAGCCACGTCGTCGTGGCGGAAGCGCCCGCCCGCATCGTCTACATCTCCGGCCAGGGCGGCGAAGACGCAAGCGGCGTGCTATGCGAAGACTTCGCCACGCAAGTTCAGCAAGCGCTCAGCAATTTGCAGACCGCCCTGCAGGCAGCCAACGCCAGCCTCGCCGATGTCGCCAAGATCAGCGCGCTGATCGTCGACCACAGCGAAGCGCGCCTCCACATCTTCAGCAGCGCACTCCGCGCCGCCTGGGGCGACCATCCAGCTCCCGCCTGCACACTGATCCCCGTGCCGCGCCTTGCGCTCGACGGCATGCTGTTTGAGATTGAGGCAACCGCCGTGCCGGCAGCGCAGCAAGAAATATACTGAACTGGCGACGGCGGTTCCGCCGCCTCATCAGTTTTCCATTACTGGCCCAGCAAAATCTCGCCTTGCAGCACGCCAAGCATGTAAGCCCGCCAATCCCCAACGGCCTGGAAGCCCACGGTTTCCAGGTAGCCCACACCATTGGCATATTGCCCGGAAGTGTCCGTGAAATCAGCAGGAAACTCCCCGCACAGGCTGCCGTTAGGATTGTTAAATGTCCCATCCTTATACCAAGGCTGCGCATCTCCAGACAACGCAGGCGCGGAACCAAGCGGGGTAACGATCTGAGCATACGATCTGGAAATCGGGATCGTCACCGTGGTGCTGTCGTCCGGTTGCGCGACGATGGAGGGAAACGGCTGCGGATCGGTCAACGTCATATCGCCGGTGATGAATCTGGCATTCCAGCCGCGCTGCTTATTCGGCGATACGAAATAGCCATAAACCATTGGCGGCGTGTAATTCATCTCGCCCAGGACAAAACCCGCGCCCGTAAAGGCGCAGCCATCGTTCAAATTATAGAATTGCCATACCCAGCCATTATAAGGAGTAGGATCGTTCACGAAAGGAACGGGCTTGGCTGTGCCTCCGGAATTGTCCAGGCTCGACATCATCAGTTGGTGATCTATCCACGCCGTGCTTCCAGCGCCCACGGTGTAAATATTGCCGCCTACGGTGACGCTTCCCTCCACCAGCAATTGCGGCCAACTATAGTAGATCCCCGGTGTCGGCACGGTCGTAATACCGGTACCATTGCCAGTGCTGTCGAATAAATTCGGCACACCCTGGAGGAAAAAGGCACTTTCCGTGTCGACCAAGCTGCTGTTGTGATTCAAGCGGATATCGATCACCATGTTATCGCCATCGTTGACGGCGACCGACAGCGGCAGCACATCGGGCGAGCCCGAGAGCGAATCCGGTCCGCATTGAAAATAAAAACTTTCACCTGGAGTGCTGTAGCTCAGACTCCCTCCCTTCGCCGGCCACTGGTGATTCGGGCTGCGCCGGTAAATGGCTTTGTTGTCCGGCATATCGACCGTGATGGTGACGACATTATCAGCCACCATGACCTGCTCGTCCGACCATTCCGCATCTTTTTGGGCCTGCAATCCAATACTGCGTATTTTTTGGGTAGACAATAAAATCGATAACCGGCCTTGGCGTCCCTGCTGGTCGGTCACGTTCATGTGCGCCCCCACCCAATACCATTCCAACCCCATGTCGGCATGCAGATGATGATCATGAGGAAATTTCAGGGGGTATGCCAGCGTTGGATAGTGCATATCCACGGAGCGTGCCCTTCCCAACAGCGAGGAGATCATGAATATCTTTTCTCCCGGGGCCGTTGCAGACGGAGAGTCCAGATGACCGGCCGCTTGCAGCAGCATCTCGTAATCCGGAATCTCGACCGGTCCGTGGCCATCCGGATTCGGTACTGCCGCTACGGCTCGCCGGACAGTTTCCAAGTACTTCTGAAGTACAGGCGCAACATTTTGCATGACAGGGGAGGTCGCTGCGGCGACATTTTTCGCGTTTTGCATCGCTGGCATTCCTTGGCTTATCTATCTGCTGGTGGCATGGGGAAAGAAAAACTCAGGCCAGCGTACAGCAAAAGAATCGTCGGATTGTCATCAATAATCACCGCTGAGAAATGACTATGCAAATCAAAGAAACAGCAGTCTAGATACAATGGCGGCCCACTGTCGCTCCCGGCAGCAGCACCGGCTGCCACAGCTCCTGCAGTTCGGTGGCAGGGGTGCCGTCGACCAGCGCCTGCAGCATGTCGATCATGCGGGCGCCGGCTTTGCGCGGGTCCGGCTGGTCGATGGTGGTGACGTTGGCGCCGGCCAGCGTGTCGGCCATGTTGCCCCAGACGATGACCGACATCTCCTTGCCGATATCCACGCCGGCATCCAGCAGCGCGCGCACCGCGCCGACGCCGGACAGGTGGTTGTCGACGATGACCGCTGTCGGCCGCGGCGAGCAGGCCAGCAACTGCTGCATGGCCTGGTAGCCGCTGCGGCGGTCCAGCGTGTCGGCGATCAGGTAGCGCGGATCGGCGGACAAGCCCGCCGCCGCCATCGCGGCGACAAAACTGTCCTTGCGCTGGCGGGCGAAGTTCAATTCCAGCGGTGCGCTGATCAGCGCCACCCGCTGATGGCCCAGCGCCAGCAGGCGCTCCATCGCCATGCGGATGCCCGCCGCGTTGTCGTAGTCGAACCACGCATACGGCGCATTCAGCTCCGTACGGCCATGCGCGACAAACGGGAATTTGGATTTGCTCAGGAACGCGATGCGCTCGTCATGCACCAGCGTGCGGCCGACGACCAGGCCATCGACCCGGCGCCCGCGCACGATCTGCTGGTACGACGGCTGCTCCGCCGCCGGCGACACCGGCGCGATGATCAGGTTCTTGTTGACCTGTTCCAGCGCGGCCGACATGCCGGCCACCACATCGAGGAACATCGGATCGCCCAGGTCCGCCGGCAGCAGCGGATAGATGATCCCGAACACATTGGTGCGCCCCAGCGCCAGCGAGCGCGCCATCGGATTGGCCTGGTAGCCAGCCTCCTTGGCCGCCTTCAGAACGCGGTCGCGGGTGCGGACGTTCACCTCTGGGTAACCGTTTAACGCCCGGCTCACCGTGGTCTTCGATATACCCAGTTGATGTGCGAGGCGCTCCAGATTCATAGACAAGTGCTCAATGTTGACTGCTGATTATAGCGGTGGCGTCGAACCCGCCGCCACCCTCATCGACTGCCCTTTTGAAGAAATACAACATAACCAGCACGATCGAGATGGGCACCAGCGTCAGGTAGAAGGCGAAATGACCGCTGAAATTGCCGAACACATAGCCGGTGATCAGCGAGCCGGTGGTGCCGCCCAGCGCCGAGAAAATCACCAGCAGCCCGGTCATCGCCGAGTGCTGGTTCTTCGGCAAGGAGCTGAGCATCACCGAGTTGATGCCGGGGTAGATCGGCGCCATGAACAATCCGATCAGCGGAAACAAAAAGGTCGCCAGCGGCGCCGTGGCCCAGGTGATGTGCGGATCGGCCACCACATCATGCGTCAGCGGCAGCGCCAGCAGCACCATCGCCGCCATGCCCAGCACGCAGGCGTTCATCACCGGATACCAGTTCAACTTGCGCATCAGGACACCGGCCGACAAGCGCCCCACCGCCAGGCACGCGGCGAAGATGCTGGTCACTTCCACGCTCATCGCCGCCGGCAGCTTGAGGATTTCGTTGTTAAACGTCGGCAGCCAGGTGCCCACGCTTTGCTCGATCAGCACATACAGGAAGGCGGTGATCACGAACACGCATACCAGCGGCTTGAAGAACAGCTTGAGCATGGCGGCGAAATCCTGCGCGATGCTGCGGCCCGCCGGCAGCGCGGCCATGTCCTCGTTGAATGGCGTGGACAGCAGCAGCAAGAACGTCACCGCGCACAGCACGGCCAGCACCCAGTACACCTGCAGCCAGCTTTGCGACAGCGGATTGTGCGAGTCGATGAAATAGCCGAACACCCAGTACGCGCTCAACACGCCGACCATGAAGAAGCCTTCCAACAGATTCATGATGCTGGCGTGCTGCTTGCGGTCGGCGGCGATCAGGCCCAGCGTCGAGTACACCGACACCTTCACCAGCGCGAACGAGATGCCGACGCACAGGAACAGCAGCTTGGTGGTGGCGAACGATGGCAGCAAGGGCATCGCCACGCAGGCCGCGGTGACGATGGCCAGCCCGGTCAGCATGGCCTTCTTGTAGCCGAGCCGCGGCAGGAAGGACGCCACCAGGAACGACACCACCGCAATCGGCAGATCCTTGAACCCTTCCAGCACGCTGGCGCTGGATTTGCTCACGCCGTAGTTGCTGATTACCTGCAGGATGACCGTGCCGACGCTGTTCAGCAGGATCGCGAAAACGAAGTAAATCAAAAATAGCGCAAATAGAATGCGATGGTTCTTCATGCTGCTGTCTCCGGATTTTTTATTATTTATATTATTTAGTAGGCGGCGAGATTGAATTCGCTCAGGCTCGTGATGACGACGTCCGCTTCAGTCAGCACGAAGGGATGGCCTATCCCCAGCGCGAACATGCCGGCGGACTTGATCGCCGCCACGCCCGCCACCGCGTCCTCCACGCCGAGACAGTCGGCCGGCCACACGCCCAGTTCCCGCGCGGCCTTGAGGAAGATTTCCGGATCCGGCTTGCCACGCTCGATGGTGGCCGCATCGACCACATAATCGAATTTATCCGTGATGCCCAGGCGGCCCAGCACCGTAAAGGCGTTCTTGCTGACCGATGCCAGGCCGATGCGCAGGCCGGCCGCGCGCACCTTGTCCAGCGCCGCCACCGCACCCGGCAGCAGGTCCGACGACGACATCGTCGAGATCAGCTCCTGGTAATGGAGATTCTTCTCGTCCGCCAGCGCCAGCTTCTCCGCCTGCGTGTAGACCCGCTTGGACGATGCCAGGATCAGGTCCAGCGATCCCATGCGGTCGATGCCCTTCAGGTTTTCGTTGAACGCATGATCGAAATGCACGCCCTGCGATTCCGCCAGGCGCTTCCACGCCAGGTAATGATAATGGGCGGTATCGGTGATCACGCCATCCAGGTCGAATATGACTGCTTTAAAACGGCTCATGCAAAACTCCTCGATTGCTTAGGCTGCGACAGGGTCAGTGCGACGGCTTCGTCGCCATGCATGAAGTCCAGCACCTCGCCTTGCAGCAGACGGTATTCCGCGCGGCCCGGCTCCACGTGCACTTCCAGCAGCGCACCCTTGAAATGAATCTTGAACGTGTAGTGCTGCCACTTGGCCGGCAGCGACGGCGCAAACTTCAACTCGCCGCCGACCACGCGCATGCCGGCGAAGCCGTAGGCCACGCCCATCCACGTGCCGGCCATCGCCGCCGTGTGCACGCCGTAGTGCGTATTGCCGTGCGTGTCGTCCAGGTCGAGGCGCGCGGTCTCCATGAAGTAGTCATAGGCCTTGTCCTGGTAGCCCACTTCCGCCGCGATGATGCTGAAGATGCAGGAAGAAAGCGACGAGTCATGCGTGGTCACCGCCTCGTAGTAATCGAAGTCGCGGCGCTTGTCTTCCAGCGTGAACTGGTCGGACAGCAGCAGCAGCGCCAGCACCACGTCCGCCTGCTTGCATACCTGGTGGCGGTAGATCACCATCGGGTGATAATTCAGCAGCAGCGGATAATTTTCCTTCGGGGTGTTGGCGAAATCCCACACTTTCTTGGACAGGAAGCTGTCGTCCTGCGCATGGATCCGCAGCGCCTCGTCGTACGGAAGATTCATCAGCGATGCGGCGCGGCGCCATGCGGCCGGCTCGTTCGCGTCCAGCGCCGCCAGCGCGGCGATGCGCGCTAACTCCGCCGGCTCTTCGGCCTGCAGCTGCTCCGCGATCGATGCCGCGAAGTTCAGGTGCATCTGCGCCATCGCGTTGGTGTAATAGTTGTTGTTGATGAGGGCCGTGTATTCATCCGGGCCGGTCACCTGGTTGATGCAGAAGCGGCCTTCGCGGTCGTAGCTACCGATGCCCATCCAGATGCGCGCCGTCTCCATCACGATTTCCGCGCCGTGCTTGACCAGGTATTCCTGGTCGTCGGTCGCTTCCATGTACAGCTTGATCGAGTAGGCGATGTCCGCGTTGATGTGGTACTGCGCGGTCCCGGCCGGGAAGTAGGCCGAGCACTCGTCGCCGGCGATGGTGCGCCACGGGTACAGCGCGCCGGTGGCGTGCGACATCTGGCGCGCGCGCTCGCGCGCTTTCGGCAGGCCGGCGTAGCGGTACTCCAGCAGCTTGCGGGCGATCTCCGGCTTCGAGTACAGGAAGAACGGGAAGATGTAGATCTCCGTGTCCCAGAAATAGTGGCCCTCGTAGCCCTCGCCCGTCACGCCCTTGGCAGAGATGTTGGTCTTGCCGTCGCGCCCCACCGATTGCAGCAGGTGGAACTGGTTGAAGTGGATGCCCTGCTGCAGCGCGTCGTCGCCGGCGATCTGCACGTCGGCCTGCTGCCAGAAGTCGGCCAGGTACTGTTCCTGCGCCAGGCGCAGTCCATCGAAGCCGCCCGCCTTGGCGCTGGCCAAGGTGTCCTTGCTGCGCCACATCAGCTCTTTCGCGTCGTAGTCGCGCGACGAGTAGTAGCTGCCGAATTTATCCAGGCGCACCGATTGGCCAACGCCCGCCTGCAGCTCCCAGGTCTGCGTCAGGCGCTGGCCGTCCTGCGCGGCCGCCGGCGGCAGCTCGGCGCTCAGCGTCGTCTCGGTCGCGCTGATCAGCGTGAAACCGCTGTTGTGCGTCTTTTGAACCAGCGCCGAGAAGCTGCCGGTCTGCTCGCTGTCGATCATGTGCAGCGTCGGCCCGGAGATCGCCGAACCCACGCGCGGATCGTCGCCGGCTTCCAGGTTCTTCACCGCGCCGTCCAGCGCCGACACCAGCCGCATGCGGCCCGCAAAATTCAGCGACGTCACCTCGAACGCGATCGCGAACAAGTGCTTGTTCTCGAAGCACACCAGCCGGCGGCTGTGCACGCGTACGCTGCGGCCCTGCGGCGAGGTCCACTCCACCGTGCGCGCCAGCACGCCGGTGCGGAAATCCAGCACGCGCTCATACGCCTGCACGCTGCCGGTCAGCAGATCGAAACGCTCGTCCTCCAGCCACAGCTCGATACCCTTCGCGTTCGGCACATTCAGCATGAACTGGTTGACCTTGGCCAGGCCGTAGGCCGCCTCCGGATACTGGATCGGCTCCGACTCATAGAAGCCGTTCAGGTAGGTGCCGTCCAGCGAGGTACCGGCCGGGCCGCTGTAGCCCTCCTCCCCCGTGCCGCGCAGGCCGATGTAGCCGTTCCCGAGCGCGAACAGCGTCTCGTCGAGGAAATGGGATTCGGTGTCGAAGTGGGTCTCCCGGATACACCAGGCTTCGAGGGGATAAGTGTGTTGTTGCACAGCGTATTCCTTAAAATAAGCGATTCAAAGCGGTTTGAATTTTAAAAAATGCCGGTTTTTAGAGGTTTTTGGCATTTTCAGGGGAAAGCGAAAACTAGGTCTGGCGTACCATCAGCGTGGTCGGCAGCATTTCTGAAGCCACTGCATGGCCTTCGATCAGGCCCAACATCTTCTTGGCCAACAGCACGCCGCCATCGCGCAGATACTGGTGCACGCTGGTCAGCGGCGGCACGAAACTGGCCGCGCCGGGCGTATCGTCGTAGCCGATGACGGAGACATTCTCCGGCACCCGCAAATTCTTCTCGGCCAGCGCGCGGATCGCGCCCATGGCCAGCAAATCGCTGGCGGCAAACACGCCGTCGAAATTGGCGCCCTTCTTTTTCAGCAGCGACGAGATGCTGTCGAAACCCGCCTCGAAGGTGAAGGCTTTCGGACGGATGATATGCACCGCGGCCCGTCCGCCCATCGCATCGATAAAGCCGGCGCAGCGTTCCTGCACCTCGGCGTGATCGACGTCGCCCAGGAACACCAGCTTCTGGCGGCCCTGCGAAATAAAACGTTCGGCGGCGCTGATGCCGCCCTTCCGGTTGTCCGAACCGACCACGATGTAGTCGGTGTCCGGTTCCGGCGCGCCCCACACCACCAGCGGCATGCCGGTCTGCTGCAAGGTGCGCACCGCCTCGCCGTGCGAGCCCTGGCCCAGCAGGATCAAGCCATCGGCGCCCTGCACCGGCGCGGTGTTCATCAACTGCTTGGACGTCAGCACCACGCTGTAGCCGGCCGTCGTCAATTCCTGCGTGATGCCGCCCAACAGCTCCAGCGGATACGGATCGGACATCGGCCGGCCCCGCACGGGTGTCATTTCCACCACAACCGCCACCGAATAACTGCGGCCCATGCGCAGGTTGCGCGCGCTCACGTTCAAGCGATAGCCCTGTTGCTCGGCCAGCGCGCGGATTTTTTCGCGCGTTTCCACCGTCACCAGCGGGCTGTCGCGTAAAGCGCGCGAGACGGTGATCTTGGAGACGCCGGCCAGCTTGGCCAGGTCTTCCATCGTCAGTGCTGTTTCGCTTTTGCGGGCTACAGTCTTATTCGAGGGCATCGGGGTTCACAGGGTTAAAAACAAGGTTTCGGACGCATTATGACAGAAATTTCAAATCTGTCGCGAAAAATGACATCGATAACATTTTAATTGACATCGATATCATTTCTTGTTTCAATGAGCATTCTTCGCCAAACGGGCGGAAGACGGGGATGGAACTGCCTTAGGCTGCAACTTGGGTAGAGCGCCGTCCAGGAGACGATTTTCCCTAATAAGAAAGCACAGACCATAATGAAAAGCCAGAATCCGTTCTTGTTATCCGCCGTCGCGGCCGCAGTCATCACACTGCTGAACCAGACCGCCGCCGCCCAGGAGCAGGCCGCGCCGCCGGCCGAGCCGGCCACCACCAAGGAAGTCGCCAGCGAGATCCAGCAAGTCGTCGTCACCGGCGTGGCGTCGGCGCGCGGCGTGCGCAAGGTCGACTCGGCCTTCTCGATCACCACCGCCAGCGAGGAACAACTGAAGCAGGCCTCGCCGAGCAGCACCGCCGACATCATGAAACTGGTGCCGGGCGTGTATGCGGAATCGACCGGCGGCCAGTCCGGCGCCAACATCGAAGTGCGCGGCTTCCCGTCGGGCAGCGATTCGCCGTTCGTCTCCGTGCAAATGATGGGCAACCCGATCTACCCGCCGCCGACGCTGTCGTTCTTTGAAGGCTCGTCGGCCTTCCGCCTGGACGACACGGTCGAGCGCGTCGAAGTGCTGCGCGGCGGCCCGTCGACCATCTGGTCCAACGCCCAGCCCGGCGCGACCATGAACTTCATCCTGAAGGAAGGCAGCGACACGCCGGAAGGCACGGTGCGCTTCACCACCGGCACCGGCAGCCTGCGCCGCGTCGATATGTACTACGGCGGCAAGATCAGCGACGGCTGGTACGGTTCGGTCGGCGGCTTCTACCGCAAGACCGACGGCGTGCGCGACGCCGGCTTCCCGGCCGACGACGGCCACCAGATCACCGCCACCCTGACCCGCAACCTGGACCAGGGCAAGCTGACCTTGTACGCCCGCAGCACCGACGACAAGAACGCCTTCTACACCGGCGTGCCGCTGATCTCCAGCAACGGCGGCCGCACCATCACCGAGTTCCCGGGCTTTAATCCCTTGACCGGCACCCTGATGAGCGGCGAGATGCGCAACTTCACCATCGAAGCGGCGCCAGGCAAGACCCTCAACAAGGACCTGGGCGACGGCCGCGGCCTGAAGGCCACCGTGTTCGGCGCCAACTTCGACCAGAAGATCGGCGATTGGAGCGTGTCGAACAAGTTCAACCGCTTCGACGGCGACCTCAACACCAACGCCATGTTTACCGGCAACAACCCGCTGTCGATGACCGACTACCTGAACGCCGCCATCGCTTCGGCCAACAGCAACGCGGCCGTGGTCGCGGCGGCCGGCGGCAAGCTGGCCACGGCCGCCACCGCCACCTACGTCAAGGGCGGCGCGGTCGCCGGCAACCAGCAAGTGGTGCAGGCCGGCCTGTGGTCGGTGGAAAAACAACTGAAATCGTTCACCGACGAACTGCGCGTCAGCAAGGACATCGGCTACAACAACACGCTCACCGTGGGCGGCTACTTCGCCGACTACTCGTCGCACGACGTCTGGTATCTGGGCAACAGCCACCTGATGACGGCCGTGCCGCAAGCCAGCCTGATCAATGTCACCTTGAACAACGGCGTGATCGTGTCGAAGAACGGCACCGACGGCAACGTGTTCTACGCGCCGGTGGCGTCCTACGACGGCCGTAACACCGCCGGCTTCATCTCGGACGAGTGGAAAGTCAACGACCGCATCAAGATCGACTTCGGCATGCGCCACGAGCAGCAGAAAATCAGCGGCACCATCTCCAACCTGACCTCGGCCGACACCGACAACAACCCGCTGACCGTGTACAACAACGGCACCTCGATGCCGGACGGCTCCAACACCTACTTGAGCCGCACCGACAGCGCCAACTCGTTCACCATCGGTGGCAACTACAAGCTGGCCAAGGACACCGCCGTGTTCGTGCGCGCCAACCGCGGCCATACCTTTGTATCGTTCGACGATATCCGCGGCGCCGGCAACCAGACCGCGGCCAACGACCGCAACATCTTGCCGACGCCCAAGGTCAGCCAGTATGAAATCGGCTTCAAGACCGCAACGCAGCTGTACAGCGCATATATCAACGCCTTCCATACGGAATTCGACGGTATCGCGTTCACGCAGATACTCTCGAACGGGCAGGAGCTGCATTCGATCAGCGGTTCCAAAGGCAATGGCCTGGAGTTTGAAATCGCCGTGCGTCCGATCGAGAACCTGCAACTGGCGCTGACCGGCGACTACCAGAAATCGGAATACCGCGACAATCCCGACACCGCCGGCAAGACCGTGCAGCGCCAGCCGAAGCTGCAGTTCCGCTTCACGCCGACCTACAAGATTCCTTTCGGCGACGGCAACTCGGCCAAGATCTACGGCACCTACACCTCGATCGGCGAGCGCTGGGCCGACCAGGCCAACCAGCAATACCTGCCGTCCTACCGCACCATCGATGCCGGCGTGCTGTTCTCGCTGGGTGAAAAAATCGAAGTGCGCCTCAGCGGCACCAACCTCAACAACGAGCTGGGCCTGACCGAAGGCAATTCCCGCCTGACCACCGGCGGCACCGGCCCGATCAACGCGCGTCCGCTGTTCGGCCGCACCTGGGAAGCGTCGGTCCTGTACCGCTTCTAACCCTATAGTCCCCCTCACAGGCAAGGCGCAGTCAGCCTTGCCTTTTTTGTTTTTCTAGCCTAATCTGCAATAGATCGATATCCGAATCGATCCTGCCTCATTATGTCCAGAATTTTGCACAGGGGAAATAAAAGTGGCGACGCTCTCGTCCGTCAACGCGCTGCAAGCATCGGTTGCACAGGCTGAAAGGCAGGTGCAGCAGGATCAGGTGCGCGTCAGCCAGGACGCCAGCCGGCTCGATGCCAGCCGCAGCCAGCTGGCCAAGGACAAGCAAACGCTGAGCGATACCCAGCGCCAGAGCAATCAGGCGGCGCAGCCGCCGTTGGAAGCGGCGCCCGCCGTCAACCTCGACAACGCCATCGAAAAGCCGTCGCGCGCCGAGCAAGCCCTGCCGGCCGACCTGGCGCCGCCCAAGCCGCAGGTCAACACGCTGGGCCAGACCATCGGCAAGTTCATCAACGTCGTCGCCTGATTAGGCGGCGGCGGCCTCGCGCTCCTTCAGCGGTTCCCACCATTTATCGTCCGCCAGCGGCAGACGGATATCCAGCGCCTTGCCGATTTCCGGCGTGGCGATCGGCAGGCGGCGCTCGGCCGCCAGTTCGGTGATGCGGTCGAACGGGTCATGCCAGGCGTGCAGCGACAAATCGAAGGTGCCGTTATGGATAGGCAGCAGCACCTTGCCGCGCAAATCGATATGCGCCTGCAGCGACTCTTCCGGCTGCATATGCACGTCCGGCCACTGCGGATCGTAGGCGCCGGTCTCCACCATGGTCAGGTCGAACGGGCCATACTTGCGGCCGATTTCCTTAAAACCGTCGAAATAGCCGCTATCGCCGCTGAAAAATATCCGTACATCGCGGTCTTCAATCACGAACGACGCCCACAGCGTCTTGTTGCGGTCGCCCAGGCCGCGGCCCGAGAAATGCTGGGCCGGCGTCGCCACCAGCTTCACGCCGGCCACATGCGTGCTCTGCCACCAGCTCAGCTGCTGCACCTTGGCCGCCGGGATGCCCCATGAGATCAAACGGTCGCCCACGCCCAGCGTCGTGATGAAATGCTCGGTCTTGGCGGCCAGCTTCTTCACCGCCGCGAAGTCCAGGTGGTCGTAATGGTCGTGCGACAGGATCACGCCCTTGATCGGCGGCAGTTCCTCGATGCTGATCGGCGGCTGGTGGAAGCGTTGCGGACCGGCCCACTGCACCGGCGACGCGCGCTCGGAAAACACCGGATCGGTCAGCCAGAAATGGCCGTTCAGCTTGAGCAATACCGTCGAGTGCCCGAGGCGAAACAGGCTGCGATCCGGAGCATCCAATAACTGCTGCTGCGTGATCGCGTGAACGGGAATGGCTTGGGTGGGCACCGTGTCCTTCGGCTTGTCGAAAGCGAAGCGCAGCATGATGCCCAGCGTCTTGAAGAAACCCATCTTGTGCATCTTCACCGGATTGCGGAAACGGCCATTGCGCGCGCGCGGCGCGCTGGGCACGGACAGCCCGTCCAGGTCGTTGACGGCGGATTCGGCGATGACGGATGGATAATTCATGATCGATACTCCAGGGAGTTAGAATGTACACTACACAGTGTAGTTCTTATTTTTGAAAAAGTAAACTAGTCGGTGTAAAATAAAGGCATGAACGCGCCCCTCAAACTCACCGACCGCAAACGCCAGGCCATCGTCGAAGCCGCCATCGCCGAATTCCGCTCCGGCGGCTTCGAATCCACCAGCATGGACAAGATCGCCGCGACGGCGGGCGTCTCCAAACGCACGGTGTACAACCATTTCCCTAGTAAAGACGAACTGTTCGCGCAAATATTGCATGAGCTGTGGATCAGTATTTCGGCGATGGCTTTCCCGCCCTACGATCCGGGCGCGCCGCTGCGTGAACAATTGCTGGATGTGCTGGGCCAGAAGATGGATATGCTGCAGGACGCGTATTTCCTGGACCTGGCGCGGGTGGCCATCGCCGAAGCGATCCACTCGCCGCAGCGGGCGCAGGAAATGGTGGCGCGGCTGAGCGCCAAGGAAGAAGCCGTCACCACCTGGCTGCGCGCCGCGCAGGCCGACGGCAAGCTGCTCAAGGCCGATCCGTTCCTGGCCTCGCAAATGTTGCAAGGCCAGCTGAAGACCTTCGCCTTCTGGCCGCAGGTCACGCTGAACCAGCCGCCGCTGGATGCGGCCACGCAGAAAAAAGTGGTCGAAGCGACCGTCGATATGTTCCTGGCCTACGCGGGCTAGGCAAACGCCACGGAATAAATCGGCGGCAAGGTGGTCGAGATGGTCTGCCACTGGCCGCCGCCGTCCTCCGACAGCCAGGCGCCGCCGGTGGTCGATCCCATCAGCAGGACCTGGCCGTCATCGCTGACCGCCAGCCCGTGGCGATACACCAGGTCATAGCAATGATGCTGCGGCAAGCCGCCGCGCCAGGCGGTAAAGGTCTTGCCGCCGTCGGTGGTGCAGGTCACCGCCAGCGCCGCGTGCGGCGGAATGCGCTTGCTGTCCGCCTCGGCCGGCACGAACCACGCCGTCTCGCCGTCGTGCGGATGCACCGCCGTCACGAAACCGAAGTTCGACACCGGCGCCGCCGGCACGATCTCGCTCCAGTTGGCGCCGTTGTCGATGCTGCGCCAGATGCCGTTGTGATGCTGGCACCACAGCTTGTCCGGCTCGGACGGACAGCGCACGATGCGGTGCGGGTCCTGCACCGCCTGCGCGTCGGCCAGCTCCGGCGGCATGTAATTGGCCGCCATGCCTTTCGCGCGCAGTGACCAGGTCTCGCCGCCGTTCTCCGTCAGCCAGGCGCCGCCGCAGGACACGCCAACCAGCACCGAGTTGCTGTTGCGCGGATCGACGCAGATGCTGTGGATGCCCGGCACATCGTAGCCGCCGCCGAACCACTGCGCGCGCTCCGGCACGTTCCACAACGACTCCATCAGCTGCCAGCTGTCGCCGCGGTCCCTGGAGCGGAACAGGCCACCCGGCAGGGTCCCGGCCCACAGCACGCCCGGCTGGTCCGGCCCGCCGGCCGCCAGGCACCAGATCTGCCGCAGCTTCCACTCGACCGGATCGTCGCTGTGCTCCGGCTTGACCGGAAACGCCGGCACCGCCACCTCCACCCAATCGTTGCTGCCGGCATCGCGCCGGTGCAGCTTGGCGCCGAAATGGCCGAGATTGAGCGCCGCGTACAGCGTGCCGTCGCGCCGGTCCGGCAACACCATCGACACCGGATCGCCGAGGAAGTGCTGTTGATCGAGCAGCCACGCCTCATGCGTGCGATAGACTTCGAACAATCCTTTGCGGGTCGCGATATAGGCGCGGTCGGACATATCAGCCTCCTGAAAGAGCTTGCAAGATATAGACTTTGGAATGCGGCGCGAGCTTATCGTTCAATATTTTTCGCTCGCGGGTGCGCTGGCCGTCGATGAAGATCACCACGTTCTCGCGCAGATGGCCCTGCTCGTCGAGCACGTAGCCGCGCAACCGTGGATGCTCGGCAAATGTCGCGTCGAGCGCGCTGCGCAGATCGTCCGCCTCGGTCTCCACCTGCGGCACGGTCATGAAGCGGCCCAGTTGCTGGGTAAAAATCAGTTGCGCCATTATTGGATTTTTTGATCTGGTCGACTGTCTTCCAGATTCTATGCCGTTTGGCGCTAAAATGAAAATGCGTCAACCATTGGAGCCATGCATGACCATTACGCCGCAAGAACTGGAACTGCTGATGCAGGAAGTGGAGAAGGAAGATCCGATCGATTTCGCCGACCTGCCGTTTGACGAACATGATTTGCGCGGACTGATTTCCAACCATCTGTGCGAGATGGCCGATGCGATGGAAAACTTCAGCGATGAAGACAAGCACCTGACCTTGCTGGCCGTGGCGGCCAAGCTGGTGCTGGAGAACATGGTGCTGAACATCCAGCTGATGCGGCGCCACGGCGTGCCGCTCAGCGAATCGACCGACGCGCTGCTCAAGCGCCTGCGCAAAGGCGAGTGAGCAGCGGAAAGTCCGGGCTCAAGCGGCCGGCGGGAAGTCCAGCGTCGTCACATTGACGCGGTTGAACAGATTGGTGAACGTGATGCTGGCGACCGCCAGCAAGGTATCGACGATCTGCGCATCGCTGTAGCCCGCCGTCTTGACGGCGGCGACAACCTCGGCCGGCACGTCGCCGCTGGTGGTCACGACCGTGTGCACGAACGCCGCCAGCGCATCGATGCGGGCGTCGCCGCTGGCGCGGCCGTGGCGCACGCCCTTGATGGCGTCCGCGCTCAGGCCGGCCTTGCCGGCCATCAGCGTATGCGCGGCCAGGCAATAATCGCATTGCGCATCCTGGCTGACGGCCAGCTTGACCGCTTCGATTTCCTTCGCGCCCAGGCTGGATTTGCGCAGCGCCGCATCCAGGTCGAGGGCCGCTTCCAGCGCGACCGGGCTGTTGCTGCCGACGGTGAGATAAGCGTTGGGCACCTTGCCGATCGCGCCCTTGATGGCGGTGAACAGTTGGGCGGCGTGACCGGTGGCTTCCGAGGCGGCTTGGGTGTACAGGCGGGACATGATGTTACCTTTCGGTGTGAGTTGGTATGAAGCACAGTTTAGGCATCCGGCATGTGATTATGAATGCCTGATCTGCTCTATAATTTGCTCTATCGTCTCAAGACCTGAAAATGGACGCTCTCAGCCAACTGCTCGCCCTGTACCCGATGCGCACCGCGCTGGATGTGCGCTGCCACTTCGGCGCGCCGTGGGTGCTCGACCATCCGGGGGGCGCCGACGGCGTCGCGCCCTATCACCTGATCGTGCGCGGCGAGGCGCGCTACGGCGAACTGCCGCTGCAAGCCGGCGACATCATCGTGTTCCCGCACGGCAGCGCGCACCAACTCCACCTCGGCGATCCGGCCGCCACCTCGCCTCGGCATAGCACGCCCGGCCTGCTGCGCTTTGACGGCAACGACGGCGACGGCCCGGCCACCGACATCCTGTGCGGCGAATTCCGCTTCGACGCGGACGCCGGCCTGCTGGCCGCGCTGCCGCCGGTGCTGGTGGTGCGCACCGCCGATCGCACGGACGCGGCCAGCCTGCGCCACCTGATCGGCATGCTGCAAGCCGAGGCGGAAACGCCGCGCGCAGGCTCGGAAGCCATCGTGCGGCAACTGGCGTCGGCCCTGTTCGCGCTGCTGATACGCTGCTGGCTGGAACAATCGCTGGCGGTGCCGGGACTGTTCGCGGTGATGGCGGAACGCCGCCTGCAGGCCGCTTTGAACGGCATGCTGGCCGCGCCGCAGCAGCCGTGGTCATTGGCAGACCTGGCGGCGGCATGCCATATGTCGCGCGCCACCTTCGCGCGCTTGTTCACCAAGGCCGCCGGCGCTACCCCGGCCGCCGTGCTGGCGCAGCTGCGGATGGCGCGGGCGGCGCGGCTGCTGGAGACGGGCCGCAAGGCGGGTGATGTCGGCGAAGCGGTGGGCTACCAGTCGGAGGCGGCCTTCAACCGCGCCTTCAAGCGCCAATACGCCATCGGCCCCGGCGCGTATCGCCGCCAGCCAGCCGCGTAGTGACAATCTGCGTATATTCGTACCACCTTTTATGTGAGAATCAGCAACCTTCTTTTCGGCATATTTTCCATGGCAAATATCGACATCCGTCTGAACCTCTCGACCATCAACGCCTTCAACGCCCACAACGCCGGCGTCGGCACGGTCAGCCTGGTCGACACCGTCGACCTGCTGTTTCAGGCCAGCTACAACTTCGGCAACAACCATGCCGGCTACACCACCGGCCTGTTCAGCGGCGACAGACTGCAACTGCAATTTCCAGATGGCGCCTACAGCCAGTATTACGGCGTGTCGCTGGCCAATCCCAACGCCACCACAGGCGAGGCCACGGCCACCAACATGGTCAACGAACAGCCGTCGGCCTACCGCCTGAACGTGAGCGGGTACATGAACTACCACTATGCGTCCAACGCCGACGGCAGCTTCATCTTGCAAAACACCGGCGGCACGATTAACTACGCCGACCTGCAGACGCTGCTGCCCACCACCAGCCCTGGCTACGACGCCACGCTCGGCAACGTCGATCTGGGCGTGGGCGGCGCGATGACGCTGTCGCAGTCTGGCGATCTTTCCGGCAGCATCACCTCGCTGACCACCCGCGCCGACATGCTGGTCCGGACGGGCGAACTGACCGGCAATTTCAGTGTCAACGGCAACGTGAACAGCATCGGCCAGGGCCTGAGCAGCGCCAGCGTCTCCGGCGTCGCCGACGCCTTCATTGAACAATACACCGACGGCAGCGTGGTCAGCCTAAGCAACCTGGCGCTGGCCATCAACGGCAATACGGTGGTCAGCGAAAAACTGCTGTTCGACGGCGCCAACCTGCCATCCGACGACATCATCAACATCACGCTGGCGACCAGCCTGGCCACGCCGTGGGCGCTGGCCAGCGGCGCCGGCAACGACTCGGTGATGATCACCGGCGGCGGCGCCACGCTGTCGGTCAACGCCGGCACAGGCAACGACTTCATCAGGCTAGGCGACGACGGCCACAGCGTCGACGGCGGCGAAGGCATCGACACGATGCAATTCAGCGGCGGCCGCGCCGCCTACAAGCTGACCAAGGCCGGCGCCGGCTACACTCTGCAGGACCAGGCACCGGGCGGTGCTGTGGACACGCTGGTCAACGTGGAGCGCCTGAAGTTTATCGACAGCATCTCCGTGGCGCTGGATACCGGCGGCGACGGCATCGCCGGCCAGGCTTACCGGCTGTACCAGGCCGCGTTCAACCGTACCCCGGACGCCGAGGGCGTGGGCTTCTGGATGCACTATATGGACGGCGGCATGTCGCTCAACCAGGTGGCCGGTTTCTTCGTCACCAGTCCGGAATTCATCGGATTGTACGGCGCCAACCTGAGCAACGCCGACATGATCGACAAGCTGTATCACAACGTGCTGCACCGCGCCGGCGATGCAGACGGCGTCAAATTCTGGACCCACTATATGGAAGTGGATGGCGGCACGCAGGCCAAGATGCTGGCCTTCTTCGGCCAAAGCCCGGAAAACCAGGCCGCCCTGGTCGGCGTCATCGGCAACGGCTTCGAATACATTCCGTCTCAGGGCTGAATGAGTTTGGCGGCCGGGACCGCGATGACGAGATCGGATTCGGCGATGGCCACGCAGGGCAGGATGTAGCCCTCGCGCTTTTCGTCCAGGCTCAGGCCCGGCCACTCGATCTTGTAGCGCACCGTGCCGCTGGTCTTCATGCAGATGCAGGTGCGGCAGGTGCCGTTGCGGCAGGAACTGGGCAGCGACACGCCGCCCTGCTCCGCGGCCGCCAGCAGCGTTTGCGAACCATCGGCCGCAAACGACAGTCCCTTGGGTTCCACACGCACGCTGAAATTTGTCATGCGCGTATTTTAATCCGGCTTGAAGTTCTGCCCCAGCGACATCGGCTTGTTCAGCAAAATCGTCTGCGGATTGCGGCAGATAATCACCAGCACCACGATCGTGGCGACATACGGCAGCATCGACAGGAACTCCGACGGTATCGCCAGCCCCATGCCCTGGCCGTGGAACTGCAGCACCGTCACGCCGCCGAACAGATACGCGCCGACCAGCACGCCGCGCGGCTTCCACGTCGCGAACACCACCTGCGCCAGCGCGATCCAGCCGCGTCCCGCCGTCATTCCCTCGACCCACATCGGCGTCAGCGCCAGCGACAGGTAGGCGCCGCCCAGGCCGGCCAGCGCGCCGCCGAACAGCACCGTGCCGTAGCGCAGCGCGATCACCGGAAAGCCGATCGCATGGGCGCTGTGCGGCGACTCGCCGACCGCGCGTATCACCAGTCCCAGGCGCGTGCGCGCCAGCATCCAGCCGATCGCCAGCACCAGCGCCACCGACGCATACACCATCGCATCGAAGCGGAACAGCAGCGGCCCGATGAACGGAATGTCGGACAGCAGCGGGAAGCTCAGGTTCGGCATGCGCTCCACCGTCTGGCCGACAAAGCCGCGCCCCAGGAAGGCGGAGACGCCGATGCCGAACAAGGTCAGCGCCAGCCCGGTCGCGACCTGGTTGGTCTGCAGCGTCAGCACCAGGAAGCCGAAGATCAGCGACATCAGCATCCCCGCCACCATCGCCGCCAACAGCCCAAGCCACATCTGCCCGGTGCCCAGCGTGACGCCGAAGCCGACCACCGCGCCCACCAGCATCATGCCCTCCATGCCGAGATTGAGCACGCCGGAGCGCTCGGTCACCAGCTCCCCCATCGAGGCCACCACCAGCGGCGTGGCGGCGCCCGCCGTGCTGGCGAGGAAGGCGATCAACAGTTCGGTGGTCATCATGCGGCGGCTCCTGCGGCAAGGTCGCGAACCGCGCGCTTGCGCGGCTTGAATCGATAGTGGATAAACAGGTCGGCGGCCAGCAGGTAGAACAGCAGCAGCCCCTGGAACATGCCGGTGATCGCCGACGGCACCTGCAGTTCGATCTGCGCGGTCTCGCCGCCGATGTACAGCAGCGACATCAGCACGGCCGACAGCACCACGCCCAGCGGATGCAGGCGTCCGACATAGGCGACGATGATGGCGGCAAAGCCGTAGCCGGCCGACACCGAAGGCTGCATCTGTCCCAGCGGACCGGCCACTTCGCCGACGCCGGCGACGCCCGCCAGCGCGCCGCTGACCATGAAGGCCAGCCACACGTTGCGCGGTTCGCTGAAGCCCGCGTACAGCGCGGCGGCCGGCGCCATGCCGCTGACCTGCATGCGGTAGCCGGCGAAGGTGTGCCGGCAAAAGAACCAAGCGGCGGCGGCGAACAGCAGCGACAGGATCAGCGCGGCGTTGACGCGCAAGCCCTCCACCAGCAGCGGCAAGGTGGCCGACTCGCTGAACATCTTCGATTGCGGGAAGTTGAAGCCGTCCGGATCGCGCATCGGCCCGTGCACCAGGTAGCTCAGCAGATGGTACGCGACATACACCAGCATCAGGCTGACCAGGATTTCGCTGGTGTTGAAGCGCGTGCGCAGCAGCGCGGGAATCGCCGCCCACAGCATGCCGCCGACGGCGCCGGCCAGCAGCATCAGCGGCAGCACCCACCACGCCTGCACTTCCTGGAAGTACAGCGCCACGGCGCCGCCGGCGATCGCGCCTATCGTCAGCTGGCCGTCGGCGCCGATGTTGTTGACGTTGGCGCGGAAGCCGATCGCCAGGCCGACGCCGCACAGTATCAGCGGCGTCGCCTTCAGCAGCAGCTCGCCGACGCCGTACAGCGTGGTCCAGGGCTTGATGAAATACACATGGAAGGCATGCAGCGGCTCCTGCCCCAGGAAGAAGAACAGCACGGAGCCGGTCAGCAGCATGGCCAGCGCCGCGATCAGCGGCGACGCCAGCATCATGCGGCGCGAAGGTTCGGGACGTCGTTCAAGCCGTGACATGGTCTGCTGCTCCGTGTTTGCTGGTGGATGCGAAATCGCCGCTCATCCACACGCCGATCTGGTTGATGCTGGTGCCGGCCGCCTGCACGGCGCGCGACAGGCGGCCATCCGCCAGCACGGCGATGCGGTCGCTCATCATGAACAACTCGTCGAGTTCCTCCGACAGCACCAGCACCGCCACGCCCTGGTCGCGCATGTCGATGATGGCCTGGCGTATCAGCATGGCGGCGCCGATGTCCACGCCCCATGTCGGCTGCGCGAACACCATCACCTTGGGCGCCAGCGCGATCTCGCGGCCGACGATGAATTTTTGCAGATTGCCGCCGGACAGGCTGGCCGCCGCCGACTGTTCGCCGCCGCACTTGACGTTGAAGCGTTCGATCACCTTGCGCGCAAACGCGCCCACCGCGCCGCGCCGTATCAGGCCGTTCCCGACCATGCCGGTATTGGCGGCGGGCAGGTAGCCGGTCAGCAGCGCGTTATCCGCCAGCGACAGGTCGGGCACGGCGCCGCGTCCAAGCCGTTCTTCCGGCACGAAGCCCAGCCCCAGCTGGCGCCGCTGCGCCGCATCCAGCGCGCCCACGTCCTGCTTGCAGAGGTGGATCGCGCCGTCGCGCGCGCCCAGCGGCCGCTCGCCAGAAATCGCCTTCAACAACTCCTGCTGGCCGTTGCCGGAAATGCCGGCGATGCCGACGATCTCGCCGCTGCGCAGCGCCAGGCTGACGTCCTTCAACCGGGTGCCGAACGGATCGTCGCTTTGCACATTCAGCTTGTCCAGCGACAGCAGCACTTCGCCCGGCTCGCGCGGCTGGTGCACGCACACAGGCAGCTCGCGGCCTATCATCAGCTCCGCCAGCGACCTGGCGCTTTCCTGTTTCGGGTTCGCGGTGCCGGACACGCGCCCGCCGCGCAGCACCGTGGCCTTGTCGCACAGCGACTGGATCTCATCGAGCTTGTGGCTGATATATAGGATGCTGACGCCTTCCGACGCCAGCCGCCGGAGCGATTCGAACAGCTTGAGCACCGCATCGGGCGTCAGCACCGAGGTCGGCTCGTCCATGATCAGCAGGCGCGGCGACTGCAGCAGGCAGCGCACGATCTCCACGCGCTGGCGCTCGCCCACCGACATGCTGTGCACCAGCCGCTGCGGATCGAGCGGCAGTCCGTATTGTTCGGACACGGCGCGGATGCGCGGCGCCAGTTGGGCCGGCGAGATCTTCTCGTCCAGCGCCAGCGCGATGTTCTCCGCCACCGTCAGCGTCTCGAACAGCGCGAAGTGCTGGAACACCATGCCGATGCCCAGCTTGCGCGCATCGTGCGGCGAGTGGATGTGGACCTGCTTCCCTTCCCACATCACCTGGCCCTCGTCCGGCTTGACGACGCCGTAGATGATCTTCATCAGCGTGCTCTTGCCGGCGCCGTTCTCACCCAGCACGGCGTGTATCTCGCCGGGCATCACGGTCAGGTCGACGTCGGCGTTGGCCACCACGGAAGGGTAGATCTTGGAGATGCCGAGCATCTGCAAACGCGGTTCCTTCATCAGCGCATTCCTTCATCGTATACAAATTTGATGGAAAAACAGACGCAATTAGCA
Organism: Duganella sp. CT11-25; assembly: GCF_047302815.1. Lineage (NCBI taxonomy): Bacteria > Pseudomonadati > Pseudomonadota > Betaproteobacteria > Burkholderiales > Oxalobacteraceae > Duganella > Duganella sp. CT11-25. The sequence goes on along the minus strand of NZ_JBKBFD010000001.1, from coordinate 4,613,555 downwards.
TGCCACGCAAGCACCGCCATAGGTGCGATGTTTTGGCGGTGCCACGCACCAAATATGACACAGGTGCTCACCAAAGACGTGCAAACCGCTCGAAAATGAAGACAAAACAAAGTGGTTTCGTACACAATAAGCATCAGCCTTAAGGTATCCGCCGTGTACACGAGTTAGCACGCTTCCTGCTAGAGAAGACAGCACCACTCAAACGGAGAACCAAACAATGCCATCCACTGGTCCCGCGCGCCCACAAGGCAAGCGCACATCCATCAGCAAGGCCGAACCTGCCGGCCAGCCCGCCGCCGCGCTGAAACGCGGCACCACCGCGGTCGACCTGCGCATCTACCGCGCCGTCGTCAACGCCGTCATGAGCCACCGCCTGCCGCCCGGCACCCACTTGGGCGAGGCCGATTTCTGCGAGCTGTACCAGGTCAGCCGCACCACCGTGCGCAAGGCGCTGCAACGGCTCGCGCACGACCACATCATCGAGCTGCGGCCCAATCGCGGCGCGGTCATCGCCTCGCCCACGCCGGAGGAAGCGCGCGATATTTTCGCCGCGCGCCGCGCCATCGAACGGGAGATCGTGCCGCTGGTGATACGCAACGCCACGCCGGCGTCGCTGCAGCAGATCCGCGCCGCGCTGGAAGCCGAGGACCAGGCGCGCCGCACCGGCGACCGCGCCGGCTGGATACGATTGGGCGGCGAGTTCCACATCCTGCTGGCGGAGCTGGCCGGCAACCAGGTGCTGCAGCGCTTCATGGCGGAGCTGGTGTCGCGCTGCTCGCTGATCATCGCGCTGTACGAGACGCCCGGTTCCGCCATGTGCGAGAACGACGAGCACCAGGACCTGGCCACGCTGATCGAGCAAGGCAAGGTGGCCGAAGCCACGCATCTGATCGAACACCACCTGCTGGAAATCGAGGCGCGCCTGCGTCTCGGCGACCAGGACAGGAAAGTCAACCTGGCGGAAGCCTTGTCCGGGTTTTAGGCCTTGGCCCCGGGTTGGCCCGCTACTTGCTAGAGATGTGACCGAGATTGAATCCAATCGACAAACAGGATTGGATACAAAAGAAGTTCTTTCATACCGTGCAGTCCCCTCATCCAACCGACTGGAGTTCGCATATGCCACATCTCGTACGCCGTACCGCCGCCCTTGCCGTTCTCGCCTGCTGCGCTTGCGCATCCCAGGCCGCCGACTGGAGCGACACCTCGCTCAGCTACCGCTACGGCACCAAGTTCGCCGAGCCGTTCAACGACAACGACATCACCAAGAACATCGTCAACCTGAGCAGCGTGTCCGGCTACAAGTACGGCAAGAACTTCTTCAGCGTCGACCTGCTGATGTCGTCCGAGCTCGATCCTTCGGCGGCCGGCTCCAACAGCGGCGCGCACGAAGCCTATGTGGTGTACCGCCACACGCTGGACCTGGGCAAGGTCACCGGCGGCAACTTCGCCTTCGGCCCGGTGCGCGGCCTGGGCGCCACGCTGGGCTTCGACTACAACAGCAAGACCGACGCCGGCTACAACTCCAAGAAGCGCATGGTGGTGGCCGGCCCGACGCTGATGCTGGACGTGCCTGGCTTCCTCGACGTCAGCCTGCTGGCCCTGTGGGAATCGAACGCGCCGTACAACACCTTCACCAACCAGGCCACGCCGCGCTACTCGTACAAGACGCACGCGATGCTGACCGCCGCCTGGGGCATCCCCTTCAACCTCGGCATCCCGCTGTCGTTCGAGGGTTACGCCAACTTCATCACGGCCAAGGGCACCAATGAATTCGGCGGCGGCACCGCGCCGGAAACCAACATCGACATGCAGGTCATGTACGACTTGAGCGGCGCCGTCGGCGCGCAAAAGAACACCTTCAAGGTCGGCGTCGAATACCAGTACTGGAAAAACAAGTTCGGCAACTCCGACAAGAACAACCCCGGCGCGACGGCGAAGACGCCGATGCTGCGCGCTGAATACCACTTCTGATCCGCTGCTTACCTTTAAAGGAAAACCGTATGATGAATCGTCGTAAAGTACTGGCCCTGTCCGCACTGGCCGCCATCCTCGCCGCCGCTCCTTCGTTTGCAGCGGACCCGCTGAAGATCGGCTTCGTCTACGTCGGCCCGGTCGGCGACGCCGGCTGGACCTACGCCCACGACCAGGCCCGCCTGGCGATGGAGAAGGAGCTCGGCGCGAAAGTAAAAACCACCTATGTCGAAAACGTGCCGGAAGGCGCGGACGCCGAGCGCGTGATCCGCAAGCTGGTCGCCGAAGGCAACAAGCTGATTTTCACCACTTCGTTCGGCTACATGAATCCGACCGAAAAGGTCGCCAAGACCACGCCCGGCGTGACCTTCCTGCACGCCACCGGCTTCAAGACCGGCAAGAACCTGGGCACCTATGAATCGCGCTTGTACGAAGGCGCCTACCTGAACGGCATCCTGGCCGGCAAGATGACCAAGTCGAACACGCTGGGCTTCATCGCCTCCTTCCCGGTGCCCGAGGTGATCCGCAACATCAACGCCTACACGCTCGGCGCGCAAAGCGTGAACCCGAAGATCAAGACCAAGGTGATCTGGGTGAACTCGTGGTACGACCCGGCCAAGGAACGCCAGGCGGCGGAAACCCTGGTGGCGCAAGGCGCCGACGTGATGGCGCAGAACACCGACTCGCCGGCCACGCTGCAAGTGGCGCAGGAAAAAGGCGTGTACGCGTTCGGCTGGGATTCGGACATGTCCAAGTTCGCGCCGAAGGCGCACCTGACCGCCGCCACCAACGACTGGTCCGGCTACTACACCGACACCGCCAAGGCCGTTCTGGCCGGCACCTGGAAAACCGGCGACTACCGCGGCGGCCTGAAGGAAGGCATGGTCAAGATGTCGAAGGTGAACGCGGTGGTGCCGGCCGACGCGGCCAAGGTCTTTGACGAGAAGAAGGCCGCGCTCACCGCCGGCACCTTCGCGCCGTTCACCGGCCCGATCAAGGACCAGTCGGGCGCCGTCAAGTACGCGGCCGGCGTCGCCGTGCCGCTGAAAGACCTGCTGTCGATGAACTTCTACGTGCAGGGCGTGGAAGGCACGATTCCAAAGTGAGCATGGATCCAGTCCTGCTGAACGACTGGCACCCGGTCGCGATCTCGCAGCGGATCGCGGCCGGAGCGATGCTGGCCGCCGACCTGCTGGACACGCGCCTGGTGCTGTGGCGCGACAGCGGCGGCGCGCTGCACGCGTGGGAGGACCGCTGCCCGCATCGCGGCACGCGGCTGTCGATGGGCGCGCTGCAGGGCGATACGCTGCGCTGCGCCTATCACGGCTGGACCTTCGGCAGCGATGGCCGCTGCAAGCACATCCCCGCCCTGCCGGCGCTGGGCGCGGCCAAGCTGAAGGCGCAGGTCGCCGTCTACCGCGTGCAGGAGCGCTACGGCATGGCGTGGGTCTGCCTCGGCACGCCGGGAGAGGCCGGGCCGCCGCGCTTTCCCGAGTTTGCCAACCAGGCCCTGCGCAAAGTCTGGTGCGGTCACTACGACGTGCAAAGCAGCGCGCCGCGCATCGTCGAGAACTTCCTCGACATGGCGCACTTCGCCTTTGTGCACGAGGGCGTACTGGGCGTGCAGGAGCACGCGGCGATACCCGACTACACGGTCGAGACCTTCGACGATGCCGAATACGGCAGCGGGGTCTGGGCCAGGCAATGCCGCGCATGGCAGCCGCAGGCCAGCAAGGCCGCCACCTCCGGCAGCGACATCGAATACACCTACCGCGTGGTGCGGCCATTGACGGCGATACTGACCAAGCATCCGCCGGGCGCGGTGCGCGAGGCGATCGCGCTGTTCCTGCAGCCGCTGACCGAAACCACCACCCGCGTGCGCATCATCATGGCGCTGGACGATTTCACGTCCAGCGACGAATCGCTGCGCGCCTTCCAGGACACGATCTTCCTGCAGGACCTGCCGATACTGGAAAGCCAGCATCCGGCGCGCCTGCCGCTGATCCCCGGCGCCGAAGTCTCGGTGGCCTGCGACCGCATGTCGCTGGCCTATCGCGCCTATCTGAAACAGCAAAACCTGCACTACGGAGTCATACGATGAGCGCCACCCCGCAAGACCACGAATTCCTCACCCGCGTGCTGGCGCTGGCGCAGCGCTCGCGCGACGAAGGCCACCATCCGTTCGCCGCGATGGTGGTCGCCGCCGACGGCACCGTCATTGCCGAGGCGATGAACGCATCGAGCAGCGACCGCACCGCGCACGCCGAGATGAACGCGCTGCGCAAGGCCTCGCAAAGCTACAGCCCGGAGCAACTGGCCGGCGCCACGCTGTACGCCAACGCCGAGCCGTGCGCCATGTGCTCGGGCGGCACCTACTGGAGCGGCGTGGGACGGGTGGTGTATGCGATGTCCGAAGCCAGCCTGCTGGAGCTGACCGGCAGCGATCCCGAAAACCCGACGCTGTCGCTGCCCTGCCGCGACGTCTTCGCGCGCGGCCAGCGTCCGACCGAGGTCATCGGCCCGTTGCGCGAAGACGAGGCCCGACTCGCGCACGCTGGCTTTTGGCGCAAATAGACAGTGCAATCCGGGCTGGACGGGATCATAATCATGACTCATCCTCACGGAGTGCGGCGTGGCATTTTGCATAAAATTGCAATGGCGGCGAACTGACTGGCGCGGCGCGCTTGCCGCCGCCTGCGTATCGCTACTGGCCGCGTGCGGCGGCGGAGGAGGTGGCGGCGGCACCGCCGCCGTGCCGCCGACCACACCCACGACGCCGACCACGCCCCCGGTGGCCGGATCGTATGCCGATACCCTGGCCTATTCCAGCGCCGCCACCGGCTCCCTGACCACGCCGAACGAAAACGCCGCCGTCATCGCCAGCCATATCCAGCTGAACGGCCAGCAGTTCAACTACACCGCCACCACCGGCCACCTGACAGCGACCGACGCCAGGACCGGCCAGGCCAGCGCTTCGTTCTTCTATGTCGCCTACACCCTGCCCGGCGCCGACCTGGCCAAGCGCCCGGTCACCTTCTTCTACAACGGCGGCCCGGGATCGGCATCGACCTACCTGCACCTCGGTTCCTTCGGGCCGCGCCGGCTGGTCAGCGCCATCCCCAGTGCCACCATCCCCGCGGTGCAGCTGGTGGACAACCAGGAAACCTTGCTCGCGACCTCGGACCTGGTCTTCGTGGACGCCATCGGCACCGGCTACTCGCAAGCCATCGCGCCCAACGCTAACCAGGACTTCTGGGGCGTGGACCGGGACGCCGCCGCCTTCCGCGACTTCGTGCAGCGCTACGTCGCCGTGAACCAGCGCGCCGCCTCGCCCAAGTTCCTGTTCGGCGAATCCTACGGCGCGCCGCGCACGGCGGTGCTGGCCAACCTGCTGGAGACGGCCGGCGTGCAGATCGCCGGCCTGGTGCTGCAATCAGCCATCATGGACTACAACAGCAACTGCGGCGTGCTCGATCCGGGCACCGTCAGTTGCGAAGGCTATATACCGACCTACGCCGCCACCAGCGCCTACCACCAGCGCGCCGCGCCGGCGCCGGTCGACCAGGTGCGCGGCTTCGCCGCCGGCGCCTACCGCAGCGCCATCGCCGCCTGGCTGGCCGGCAACGTGGCGCCGCCGCAGGCCGTGCTGTCGCAGCTGTCCGCCTATACCGGCCTGGCGACGCTGACCTGGCAGCAGAACTTCAACATGGGGCCGGGCTACTACCAGCAGAACGCCGTGCCCGGCCAGCTGGTGGGCCGCTACGACGCGCGCGTGATCGCGCCCGCCGGCAGCGCGCTGACGGTGGACGGCGATCCGTCGCTGACGGTGGTCAACGCCGCCTTCTCCAGCAGCATCGTCAGCTACATGGCGGGCGAGTTGCACTACAGCGCCCGTTCGGCCTATGCCAGCTTCATCGACATCGTCAACCGCTGGAACTTCAGCCATGACGGCAAGCAGCTGCCGGACACCATCCCGGACTTGGCCGCCGCCATGACGCTGAACCCGAGTCTGAAGATATTGGCCATCAACGGCTACCACGACCTGGCCACGCCGTTCCACCAGACCGAGCTGGATCTGGCCCGCCTTGGTGAGAATCAATCAATCATATTGAAATATTACGCAAGTGGCCATATGACGTATCTGGACGACACCGCGCGCCGCGCGCAGCAAATGGATTTGATTAATTTCTACAATGGGATCACAGTGTCACACTAAGCCGTGCATCGGGCTCAAATGCGGTGCGGGGGAGACAACCATGAAGATGTTTGCCGTATTGGCCGCCGTGGCGGCCATGAGCACCGCCGGCGCCCAGGCGCCGCAGCCTGAATCGGCCACGCCGCCCGCCGTGCGGTCGGCCCCCGCGCATCCCGAACCCTACGTGCCGCCGTCCTTGCGCAGGCCGCTGCGCGACGCCTCGTCCGGCCCCATCCTGCTGCGCTACCAGGCCATGCAAAAACTCAAGAAGCGCTTCGACGACGCCGACCTCGACGGCAGCGGCACGCTGAGCCGCGACGAGGCGCGCAAGGCCGGCCTCGGCTTCATCGACAAGAATTTCGACCACATCGACAGCGCCCAGCGCGGCAGCGTCAATTTCGAAGACCTGAAAGCCTGGCTGATCCAGCGCCGCGAAGAAGCGCGCTCGCGCTAGCATCGACGCCAGCAACTACATCGGCGGCGCGTCGCGGCGCGGCAGCGCCAGGCTGAACACCGCGCCCTCGCCCGGCATGCTGCGCAGCGTCAGGCTGCCCTCGTGCACCTCGGCCAGCTGGCGCGAGATATACAAGCCCAGGCCCAGCCCGGACGGCACCTCGTTGCCGACGCCCCGTTCATACGGCTCGAAGATCTTGTCCTGCTGCTCGGGCGCGATGCCCGGCCCATGGTCGCGCACCTCGATGCGCACCCAGTCCTGCTCCACCACCAGCGCCACCTCGACCGGCTGCTGGCCGCCGTAGCGCAACGCGTTGGTCAGCAGGTTGACGACGATCTGCTCGATGCGGAACTCGTCCCACCAGCCGCTGACCGGCGTGCTGGCGTCCAGCGCCAGGGTGCTGCCGGCGGTGGTCGCCTGCGGCGTCAGGTCGTGCACCAGCCGGCGCAACAGGCCGGACAGCTCGACCCAACCCGGCCGCAGGGACAGCTTGCCGCTGCGGATGCGCGACACGTCCAGCATGTCGTCGATCAGGCGGATGATGCTCTGGATCTGGCGGTCGTCGCGCGCCACCATGCGCTGCAGCTGCTCGGCGCCGAAGGCCGCCATGTTGCCTCGCTCCAGCTGCATCTTGCGCAGCTGGGTTTCCAGGTACAAGGTATTGAGCGGCGTGCGCATCTCGTGCGACACCATCGACATGAATTCGTCGCGCATCGCCAGCGCCCGCTGCAGCTCGGCCTGCGCCGCGTTCAGCTCGGCCAGCGTGGCTTCCTGCTGCTGGCGCGCCAGCTCCAGCGCCTCGAGCTGGCGCCGCGTCGCCTCGCGCTGCTCGTACAGCGCGACGAACACCTGCACCTTGCCCTTGACGGCGCGCGCATCGAGCGGCTTGTACAGCACGTCGACCGCGCCCGCCTCGTAACCCTTGAACGAGTAATTGAGTTCCTTGCCGGCCGCCGTCACAAACACGATGGGAATCTGGCGCGTCTTGTCGGTGCCGCGCATCAGCTCGGCCAGCTCGAAGCCGTCCATGCCCGGCATCTGCACGTCGAGGAAGGCCATCGCGAAGTCGTGCTGCAGCAGCAAGGCCAGCGCCTCCTCGCCGGAACCGGCCTGGAATACCTCGCGGCCCTCGCCGCGTATCACCGCGTTGAGCGCTTGCAGGTTTTCCGGCAGATCGTCGACGATCAGCAGTTTGGTGGGGTGCTCGACTTGCATTAATTATTCTCCAGCATCAACAGCAGTGTGTGTATGTCGTCCAGCGGCAGGATCAGATCCGGCGTCCGCAAGTGGATCGCCTCGCGCGGCATGGTGGCCACTTCCGCCTCGTCCGGGTCCTGCACCACGGTCAACCCGCCGGCCGCGCCGATGGCGGCCAGGCCGGCCGCGCCGTCCTGGTTGGCGCCGGTCAGCAGGATGCCCAGCAGCCCCGGCCCGTAGGCGTCGGCCGCCGATTCCATCAGGTAATCAATTGCCGGCCTGGCAAAATGCAGCGGCGCCTCGCAACTCAGCGAAAAACTACGATCCTGCTCTACAGACAAATGGTAGCCGGAACCGGCAAAATACAGCGTTCCGGATGACACGGGTTCCTTGTCCTCCGCCTCGCGCACCGGCAAGCCCATGCGCTGCCGGAACACATCGGCCAGCTGGCTCTGGCGCCCCTCCGGCAGGTGCAGCAGCGCCACCACGGCGCGGCCGTAGCCGGACGGCAGGCCGGGCAGCAAACGCAGCAGCGCGCCGACGCCGCCGGCCGAGGCGCCGATCACCACCGCCTCGATGCTGCGGCCGGCCAGCGCCGCCTGGATACGGGACAGGTTCATGGTCAGCGCTTGCGGAACAGGCGGTCGCGCTTGGCCACCGCTTCGAAGCTCGGCGCATAGGCGGAAAAATCGATGCTCTCCTTGCTGCCCAGTCCGAGGAAGCCGCGATGGCACAGCGATTCATGGAACAGGCCGAAGGCGCGCTCCTGCAGCTTCTTCTTAAAATAGATCATCACGTTGCGGCAGCTGATCAGATGCGTCTCGGCGAACACGGCGTCGGTGGCCAGGCTGTGGTCGGCGAAGGTGACGTTGTCGCACAGCGCGCGCTCGAACAGCGCGGCGTTGTAGGCCGCCGTGTAGTAGTCGGAAAAGCTGCGCGTGCCGCCGGCCAGCTGGTAGTTTTCCGTGTACTCGCGCATCGCCTCCAGCGGGAACACGCCCTTGCGTGCCTTCTCCAGCGATTGCGGATTGATGTCGGTGGCGTAGATCATCGTGCGTTCCAGCAAACCCTCTTCCTTGAGCAGGATCGCCATCGAATACACTTCCTCGCCGGTGCTGCAGCCGGCGATCCAGATCTTCAGCGACGGGTAGGTGCGCAGCACCGGCACCACGTGCTCGCGCAGCGCCTTGAAGTAGCTCGGGTCGCGGAACATCGACGTCACCGGGATCGTCAGGTATTGCAGCAGCTGGCTGAAGGCCGCCGGCTCGTGCATGATGCGCGCCTGCAGCGCCGAGATGCTGTCGCAGTCCATCTCGCGCACCGCGTGCATCACGCGGCGCTTTTGCGAGGCGCCGGTGTAGTCGCGGAAATCGTAGCTGTACTTCAGGTAGATGGCTTCCATCAGCATCTTCAGCTCGATGTCGGTATCGCTATGCTGCATGCTTTATTCCTTGCATCCTTAGCTCCGTTCGCCGTTCGGCATCCACACCCGCAGCAGCGAGTACAGGCGCGACAGGTCGATCGGCTTGGCCAGGTAATCGCTGGCGCCGGCCGCCAGGCATTGCTCCTGGTCGTCCTTCATCGCCTTGGCGGTGATGGCGATGATGGGCAGGCGGGTGAAGCGGGCGTCGGCGCGGATGCGGCGGGTCGCTTCCAGGCCGTCCATGCCCGGCATCATCACGTCCATCAGCACCAGGTCGATGTCGGCCACGGCGTCCAGTTTTTCCAGCGCTTCGAAGCCGTTGCGGCCCACTTCCACCAGCACGCCCTTCTGCTCCAGCGCGCTGGTCAGCGCGAAGATGTTGCGCACGTCGTCGTCCACCAGCAGGATGCGGCGGCCTTCGAACACACGGTCGCGCGAGCGCACCGTCTTCAGCATGCGCTGGCGCTCGCTCGACAGGTCGGCTTCCACCTTGTGCAGGAACAGCGTCACTTCATCCAGCAGGCGTTCCGGCGAGCGCGCGCCCTTGATGATGATGGAGCGCGAATACTTGTGCAGGTCGGCCTCCTCGGCGCGCGACAGGTTGCGGCCGGTGTAGACGATCACCGGCGGGAACGCCGCCAGCGATTCGCCGGCCATGCGCTGCAGCAGCTCGTTGCCCTGCATGTCGGGCAGCTTGAGGTCGATGATCATGCAATCGAAGACGGTGGTGCGCAGCAGCGCCAACGCTTCCTCGCCGCTGCCGACCGCGACGATCTCGACATCGTCGTCGGAGATCAGCTGCACCACGCTGTCGCGCTGGCGGTCGTCGTCCTCCACCAGCAGCACGCGCTTGATCTTCTGCGTCAACTTGGTCTCGATGCGGCGGAACACTTCCATCAGCTGCTCGCGCGTGGTCGGCTTCAGCGCGAAGCCGATCGCGCCCAGGTGCAGCGCCGCCTCGCCGTTGTCGGAGCCGGACACCACGTGCACCGGGATGTGGCGGGTGCCGGCATCGTCCTTCAGCAGCTGCAGCACCGACAGGCCGGAACGGTCCGGCAGGCGGATGTCGAGCAGCACGGCGTCGGGGCGGAACTCGCGCGCCAGCGCCAGCCCCTCGTCGGCGTCGAAGGCGACCAGGCAGCGGTATTGTTTTTCGTGCGCCAGCTCGTACAGGATGCGCGCAAACGCCGCATCGTCCTCGACCACCAGCACCAGGCGGCGGCGGGCGCCGTCGTCGGTGCCGAGCAGGTCGCGGTCGTCGGCGAAGGCGCGCACGCGCGGCGCGGCCGGCGGCGGCGCCGGGATGGGGGCCGGCACGATATGCGCCAGGCCCAGCGGCGCGGCGTTGCCGGCAGGCGCAGGCGCGCTGGCGCTGCCGGCGCGCGGCCCCGGCTCCGGCGCGCTCCAGGCCAGCGGCAGCGTCAATGTAAAGCAGCTTCCCTTGCCCGGTTCGCTGACCAGGCTGATGGCGCCGCCCAGCAACTGCGCCAGGTCGCGCGAGATCGACAGGCCCAGGCCGGTGCCGCCGTACTTGCGGCTGGTGGTGCCGTCGGCCTGCTGGAAGGCGTTGAAGATGCCCTGCTGGTCTTCCGGGCGGATGCCGATGCCGGTATCCTGCACCGAGAAGCTGACCGCGTCCGCCCCGGCGGCCTGCGCGGCCAGCACGATCTGGCCGCCGCTGGTGAACTTGAGCGCGTTGGACAGCAGGTTCTTGAGGATCTGCTCCAGGCGCTGGCGGTCGGTGACCAGGTGCGACGCCAGGTCGTCGGCGATCCGCACCTGGAACGCCAGTTTCTTTTGCTGGGCCAGCGGCTCGAACACCATCGCCATGCCCTCGACCAGATGGCGCACCGGCAGCTGTTCCGGCACCAGGTCCAGCTTGCCGGCCTCGACCTTGGAGATATCGAGGATGTCGTTGATCAGGTTCAGCAGGTCGTTGCCGGCCGAGTAAATCGTGTTGGCGAAGCGCACCTGCTCTTCGTTCAGGTTGCCGGGCGCGTTTTCCGACAGCAGCTTGGCCAGGATCAGCGAGCTGTTGAGCGGCGTGCGCAGCTCGTGCGACATATTCGCCAGGAACTGCGACTTGTACTGGCTGGCGCGCTCCAGCTGGCCGGCGCGCTCTTCCAGTTCCTGTTGCGCCTGGCTCAGCGCGGCGTTCTTCTGGTCCAGCGCGTTGCCCTGCTCGGCCAGCTGCTCGTTGGTCTGCTCCAGCTCGGCCTTCTGGTTTTCCAGGCTGGCCTGCGATTCTTCCAGCACGCGCGACTGTTCTTCCAGTTCCTCGTTGGCGGTGCGCAGTTCCTCCTGCTGCACCTGCAGTTCCTCGTTGAGCTGCTGGGTCTCGGCCAGCACTTCCTGCAGGCGCTGGCGCGACGCACTGGCTTCGATGGCGTTGCCGATATTGCCCTTCACCAGCGTCAGGAAATCGAGATCGCGCTGCACGATCGGGCGCAGCAGGCCCAGTTCGATGACGCCGTTGATCTCGCCGTCGTTGTCGAGCGGCGCCAGCATCACGCTGGCCGGCGTGCCGGCGCCCAGGCCGGAGGCGACCTGGATGTAGTCGGCCGGCACCCGGTCCAGGCGGATCAGGCGCCGTTCCAGCGCGGCCTGGGCCACCAGGCTCTCGGCCGGCTTCAACTGCTGGTCGCGCTGCTCCCACGCCGCACTGAAGCCGTAGGACGCCACGCGGCGGAAGCTGCCGTCGGGATTGCGCAGGTACAGCGCGCCGACCACCGCGTCGAGGTAGCGCGCCATGAATTGCAGCAAAGCCGAAGACAGGCGCGGCAGCGCCAGCTGGCCGATGCCCTGCTGTGCCAGTTCGCTCTGGCCGGTGCGCAGCCACGCCTGCTGCGCCAGGATCTCGGCGTGTTCGGTATGCTGGCGCAGCACCGCGTTATAAACGCCGGACAGGCCCAGCAGCTCGCGCCGGCCGAACCAGGCCAGCGCGCCGCCCACGCCCAGCGTCAGGATCAGGTAGATCACCGCCACCCAGGTCGTCACGCTGCGGGCGTCGGCATTGCGCTCCTGGCGCATGCGCATTTCATAGGTGACAAAGTCCTCCAGCTGGCGCCGGACTTCGTCGAACTGCGTCTTGCCGCGCCCCGTCTTGACCGCTCCGGTGACGTCGCCGTTGGCGGCGCGCAGCTTGATCATTTCCTGCGCATAGAGGTCCCACTGCAATTGCTGGGCCTGGATATTGTGCAGGCGGCCGACCTGCAGCGGGCTGTCCTCGACCAGTTTCACCAGCGAGGCCAGTCCTGCGGCGACCTTGGGCTTGGACAACACGTACGGTTCCAGGAAGGACTCGTCGCCGGCCAGCATATAGCCGCGCATGCCGGTTTCCATGTCGACCATCTGCTTGCTGATCTCGTTGGCGCTGCCGATCACGCGCTCGCTGTGCTCGACCCAGTTCATAGTGTTGATCAGGTAGGCCAGGAGGACGACGAACACACCCGCGCTGACCACCCCGGCGGCCAGCGGCAAGGTAATGTTGCGCAACAAGATGCGGCGGAAACCGCTGTCGTCCATCGACGATTGAATAGGCATGGTGCGGGCCAAGGTAGCTTGAGAAGCAAGAAGTTTAGCTCAATTACAAGCTTTACAAGCCCACCAGATCAATCGTGCGTTAGGGAAATAACATATTCTCTCTAGGCAAATGGCGGCCGGCCCGATGCCGCCGACGCGAGATTGCCTCCGGAGTAACTATCGACCACCGCATCCCCCCGGGTAAAGACATAGGTGCCCTTGTTGAGCAGGTCACCTCCGGGGTTAAATTCGTAAGCCCGATTAAATAGATCATACTGATCCCTTGCGAGTTCCGCTTCCCGTTTAGCAAGTTGCGCTTCCAAGTCGCGGGGTGGACGACGGACTGGCGCAAGAAATCGAGGTGCGCGGCAAGCTGCATGTGAACAACGCGGAGATGTTGCGCCAGGCGGCGCTGGGTGGAATGGGACTGGCGTTGCTGCCGGGCTGGCTGGTGCAGCAGGACCTGGACGCCGGCGCGCTGGTGCCGGTGCTGGACGGCTATCAAGCCAATCCGGGGGAGATGGATGTGGGAATTTACGCGGTGTATGCGGCCAACCGGCGCGGATCGTCAAAGATCCGCGCCCTCACCGATATGCTGGCGGAGGCGCTCGGCTAGCACCGGGCGCCCCGGAGGCTTAGTGCGCCTCAGCCTTCACTAGCTTGCGGATCTTGGCCACCTGGCCGGCATCGGCGGCCGAGGCCTGGTTGCCCCAGCTCTGGCGCACGAAAGTCACCAGCTGCGCTGCTTCCTCGTCCGACAGGCGCCATGCGAAGCCCGGCATGCCGAGATTCGACGGCGCCGCCTTGGTCGACGGCAGCGAGCTGCCTTCCAGCACCAGGCGGATCAGCGAGGTCGGGTCGTCCGACAGCACGCTTGGATTGCCCGCCAGCGCAGGGAACACCTTGCCGTTGGAATGCGCATCCGAGCGGTGGCAGGCGGCGCAGTTGTCCAGGTACAGCTGCGCGCCGCGCCCATCCTCATGCCCCGCCTTCAGCGCCTTGGCCGTCGCATCGTTGACGGCATAGCGCGATTTCTCCTCCGCGCCCGGCGTCAGCGATTTCAGGTAGACGGCGATGGCTTTCAGGTCGTCCGGCGTCATGTCCTGCGTGCTGTGCTTGACCACGTCGGCCATCGGACTGCCGACCACCGCCGAATGCGCATTGCGTGCCTTGCTCAGCGTATCGACGATGTCCTGCTCCGACCAGCGACCGAGGCCGCCCGCCGGATTGCCGCGCAGGTTGACCGCCAGCCAGCCGTCGATCACCGGACCGCCGCCCAGGAAGGCCGGATGCGATTCATCCTGCGCCAGTTCCTGCATGGTGGCCGCGCGTGGCGTGTGGCAGGCGCCGCAGTGGCCCAGGCCTTGCACCAGGTAGGCGCCGCGCGCCAGCGCCGCGCTCTGGTACTTGCTCAGCACCAGCGGTTCGACCGCCGGCGCGTACGTCTTGCGCCAGATCGCCAGCGGCCAGTTCATCGACAGCGGCCAGTGGATGTCGCTGGCCCGGTCGGCCTGCGACACCGGCTCGACGCCATGCATGAAGTAGGCGTACAGCGCGCGCATGTCGTCGTCGGTGATCTTGGCGTAGGACGGATACGGCATCGCCGGATACAGCGTGTCGCCGTTCTTGCGGATGCCGTGGCGCACCGCGCGGTCGAAGTCGTTCAGGCTGTAGTTGCCGATGCCTGTCGCCTGGTCCGGCGTGATGTTCGAACTGTACAAAGCGCCGATCGGCGTCGCCATCGACAGGCCGCCGGCGAACGCCTTGCCGCCGCCGGTCGAGTGGCAGGCGATGCAGTCGGACGCGGTCGCGATGTAGCGGCCCTTCTCGATCAGCGCCGCGCCCGGCGCCGCCAGGTTTTCGGCGCCGGGGCCGATGTCCCTGGTGGCGGTCGCTTGCGATGCGTAGGCGAACGCGCCCACGACACCGGCCACCGCAACGCCGGCGACGACCAGGATTGCTTTTTTCAGATTGCTCATATCGTCTCCTTAAGCCTGGACCAGCGGGCCGGGGTTCTTCAAATACAGCTCGCGGATGGCTTTCGCGGTCCAGTAGGTCAGCGCGCCGACCATGCCGGTCGGGTTGTAGCCGTTGTTTTGCGGGAAGGCGTTGGCGCCCGGCGCGAACACGTTCGACACATCCCACGACTGCAGGTAGCGGTTCAGCGCCGAGGTCTTCGGATCGCTGCCCATGATGGCGCCGCCGCAGGTGTGGGTCGACTGGTACTGGGTCACGTTGTAATGGTCGCCGTCCTTCTTGGCGTCGCCCTTCATGGCCTTGGGACCGAGCACCTTGCACATATCGGTGGCTTTCTCGACCAGGTACTGCGAGGCCTTGATCTCGTTGTCGTGCCAGTCGAAGGTCATGCGCAGCAGCGGACGGCCGAAGGCGTCCTGGTAGGTCGGGTCCAGGCTCAGGTAGGCGTCCTGGTAGGACATGCACGAACCCTGCACCTCGTAGTAGAACGAATGGCGGAAGGCTTCCTTGACGCCCTTCTTCCATGCGCTGCCCCAGTTCGGCACGCCCGGCGGCGTGGCGATGCCGCGCACCGGACCGCCGCCCGGCTGGCGCGCCCAGACCAGGCCGCCGCCGATGTAGCCGGACTTGGTGCTGTCGTTGCGGTTGCCGTTCAGGTCGTCGATGGTGGTGCCGCCGCCGCCGATGCCCATGAACTGGTTGGCGTGCACGGTTTCATCGAAGAACAGCGAGACGCGGTTCAGGTTCTGGTACGAGTAATTGCGACCGATGGTGCCGGTGTTGCCGACCGGGTCATACGGCACGCCGATGCCGGACAACAGCATCAAATGCACATTGAACAGCGAGAACGCGCACAGCAGCACGATGTCGGCCGGCTGCTCGGTCTCGCGGCCCTGGGCGTCGAGGTAGGTGACGCCGGTGGCCTTCTTCTTGTCGGCGCTCAGGTTCACCTTCAGCACCTGCGCCAGCGTGCGCAGCTCGAAACCCTTGCGGCCGCGCAGCACCGGCATGATGCAGGCGTTCGGACTGGCCTTGGAATAGTTCAGGCAACCATAATCGCTGCAAAAGCCGCAGAAGTTGCACGGCCCCATCTGGCAGCCATACGGGTTGGTGTAGGGCGCGGACGCGTTCGAGGCCGGAATCGGATACGGGTGGTAACCCATCTCGCGCGCGGCCTTGTAGAACAGTTCGCCGCCCAGGTAGTTGGGATTCGGCGCCAGCGCGAATTCGCGCGAGCGCGAACCCTCGAACGGATTGCCGCCTTCGACCACCTTGCCGTTGAGGACGCCGGCCTTGCCGGAGGTGCCGCAAACGTATTCGAAATGGTCGAAGTGCGGTTCCAGGTCTTCATACGAGATCGGGAAATCCTGGATCGTCATGTCCTTCGGGATGAACTTCTTGCCGTAGCGTTGCTCGACATTGCTGCGCACCTTGAAGTCTTCCGGCAGCGCGCGGAAGTGGCAGCCCGACCAGTGGCTGCCGGCGCCGCCGACGCCGGTGCCCGGCTTGAACGAGCCCATCTGGCGATACGGCACGGCGTTGTCGTTGACGCCGTGACGGATGGTCACGGTTTCCTTCGACAGCGCCTGCAGGTATTTGCGGTGCACCGAGCCTTCCAGCTCGTCGACCACGCGCGGGTAGGAAAAATCGGGTTGCGTGTCGCGGTCCGGGCCGCGTTCCAGGCACACCACGTTGAGGCCGGCGTCGGTCAATTCCTTGGCCATGATGGCGCCGGTCCAGCCCATGCCGACAATCACGGCGTCTACTTTGTTTTTTACGATAGTCATTATTGTTATCCTCTGCGTCCGGCCAGATCGACGGGGCCGATCGGGTACGGTTTGTCGCGAACTTCCACCCAGTCCAGGTAATCGGCGCGCATGCCGGGGTAGCCGATCATCTTCCATGCGCCCATGCCCTTGTTGCCGCCGTGCTTGGGGTCGGCGAAGTAGCCGTTGCGCACTTCGTTCAGCAGGTTGGTGAAGAACAGCTTGGCCGAGATATCGTCCAGCTTGAGTTTGCCGCCTTCGGCCGCCTTCAGCAGTTCTTCCTGCTTCTTGTGGTCCAGGTCGGCGAACAGCTTGCCGCCGAACTGGCTGGCGCAGTACGCGTCCAGGTTCTTGATGCCGACGCGCAGGATGTCGCGCAGCGCCAGCTTGCCCTGGTAGCCGAACTCCGGCGCGGCGCTGACGAACGGTCCCTGCATGTACCAGATGTCGCCGGCCGCGAACGGCGTCTGCATGTGGCGGTCGAGGAACTCCAGCACGCCCAGCTCGACGGCGCCCGGACCATGCTCGTCGTGCGGGATCAGGCGGTCGACCGCGAAGGTCAGGAAGCGCCATTCGGCGGCGTTGAAGAAGGCCGGCGCGTAGGCGTCCGGCTTGCCTTCCGGCGCGGCGGCGTCGGCGGCGTTGGCTTGCGACGGCTGCAGGGCGCGCACCGCG
Organism: Duganella sp. CT11-25; assembly: GCF_047302815.1. Taxonomy (NCBI): domain Bacteria; kingdom Pseudomonadati; phylum Pseudomonadota; class Betaproteobacteria; order Burkholderiales; family Oxalobacteraceae; genus Duganella; species Duganella sp. CT11-25. The sequence goes on along the minus strand of NZ_JBKBFD010000001.1, from coordinate 4,596,375 downwards.
CCCGCCGCACCGGCGACGCCGATCGGGATGAACACCATGCTTTTGATAATGCTCCGCCGCGACGGCGATTGTGTGTCGTCAGACATTTCTTTCTCCTTGTTTGACTGCTTGACTGCTCAGGGTTGCTGCGCGCTGCGCGCCTCCCAGCGGTAGCCGACCCCGTAGACGGCTGAAATCGCTTCAGCCAGGCCAGCCTCTTCCAGTTTCCGGCGCAGGTTCTTCACATGCGTATCGATCGTGCGGTCATGCACGATGCGCCGGTCCTCATACACCCAGGTGCGCAAGTCATCGCGTGACAAGGCCTTGCCGGGTGCGTCGCGCAATATCTTGAGCAGGCGGAACTCGACCGGCGTCAACGCCAGCTCCCTGCCGTGGACGAAAGCGCGCAAGCCCTGGTCGTCGATCTGCAAGCCCGGCTGCGGCGTGCCGGCCGGGCGCCGGCGCAGCACGGCGCGCACCCTGGCCACCACTTCGCGCGGGCTGAAGGGCTTGCAGATGTAATCGTCGGCGCCGCTGTCCAGGCCGTCGAGACGGTCTTCCTCCTGGGCGCGGGCGGTCATCATGATGATCGGGATGTCGCCGCCGGCGCGCAGCGCGCGGCACAGCGTCAGGCCATCCATGCCGGGCAGCATCCAGTCCAGCAGGATCAGGTCGACATCCCCCGCCGCCACGGTGGATTGCACCGCCAGGCCGTCATGCTGGGCGCTGGCGCGGTAGCCGGCCGCCTTCAGATAGCTGACCAGCAGGCGCGCCAGGCGCTGCTCGTCCTCCACCACCAGGATGTGCGGCGTCGTCATGCGTCGCCCCCCAGCACCGGCAGCGTCAGCAGCACGGACAGGCCGTTCGGTTCCGCGTGGCTGGCGCTGATGGCGCCGCCGTGCGCCTCGGCGATGCTGCGGCAGATCGCCAGGCCCAGGCCGCTGCCGCCGGTGGCGCGGCTGCGCGCGCGGTCGCCGCGCCAGAAGCGGTCGAACAACATGGGCAGGGCGGCGTCGGCCACGCCGTTGCCGTTGTCGGTGACGGTCAGCGCGACATGCTGCTGATGCACCTGCAGCCGCACGTTGAGCGCGCTCGCGCCGTCCGCATGGCGCAGCACGTTGTTGAACAGGTTGCGCAGCAGCTGGCGCAAACGCACCGTGTCGCCCTCCACCGTCAGCGCCGCCGGGCTGTCGAGCCGCAGCGCGACGCCGACCTGCGCCAGCGGCTCGCGCCACTTGTTCGCTTCGCTGGCCAGCAGGACCGCCAGGTCCAGCGCCTCGCGCCGGTAATCGAAGGCGCCCACTTCGGACAGCGTGATCTGGCGCATGTCCTCGACCAGGCGGCTCAAGGTCGCCACCTCGTCCATCAGCAGGGTCAGGCTGTTGGCGTCGGTCGGCTCGATGCCGTCCTCCATCGCCTCCAGCTGCGCCTGCAGCACGGACAGCGGCGTGCGCAACTCGTGCGAGATGTCGGCCATGAAATGGCGGCGCAGCGCCTCGTTGCTCTCCAGCGTGGCGGCCATGATGTTGAAGTTGTGCGCCAGCGCGCCGAGTTCGTCGCGATGGCCGTGCGGCACGCGCACGCCGTAGTCGCCGGCCGCCACTTTCGCGGCGGCGGCGATCAGGCGCCGGGTCGGCGCCACGAAGCTGCGCGCCAGCAGCATCGCCGCCAGCGCGGCCAGCACCAGCGTCGCCAGGCCGATGCCCAGGCTGTCGCGCTGCTGCTGCAGCTGGAAGCCCTGCTCCGCCTCTTCCTGCAGGCCGCGCAACGGCGCGCCGCTCAGGGTGCCGACCACGACGCCGTCGACCACGATTTGCTGATACCGCAGGTCCGGGCCGTCCTGCAGGTTGCCGGCCAGGTGCCGGCCCTGCATGTCGTACAGGCCGAGGCGGCGCGGCGCCTTGCCGGGCACCGCGTAATAGATGGAGTCGCCGCCGGGACGGGCCGAGGTGGCGTGCTCGCGGCCGATGGCGCCGGTATAGCGCTCCCACGCGGCGCGGTTGCCGCGGATGAAATCCCAGTTGTTGCCGTTCTCGGCGTAGGCCTGCGCGAACTCGAAGGCCATCGCCTCCATGCGGCGCGCCTCGACTTCGTTCAGATAGCCCTGGAAGCCGCGCTGGAAACTCCAGCGCGTGCCCAGCCCGACACCGACCGCCGTCAGCACGCTGACGATCAGCAGTGAAAGGAACAGCCGCGCGGTGATACCGATCTTAACCATCCGGCCATTTAGCCACGACGATGGGTGCGGTTCAAGCGGCTAATGTAAAAGCACCGTAATTCTTCACAGAAACTCCACATTTGCGTGGTCGTTTCCACAAGATTACGGTGCCGGGGGTGTTACAGCTTGTAGTTCAGGCCCAGCAGGTACTGGCGGCCGTAGGTGGTGTAGCGCTCGGGCGCATACGAGCCGCCCGAGAAGGCGTCGCCCTGACGGGTCTGGTAGGGCGAGTTGTTCAGGTTATTCACCTGGAACAGGAAGGACAGGCCCTTGAAGGTCCCCTCCTCGATCGCATAGCCCAGCTGCAGGTCGATCTGGCGCTCGGCCAGGATCTCGCTGAAGGCGCGCTGCGCGAACAAGCCCGTCACCTCGCCGCGATACGCCGAGCGGTAGCGGCGGCTGGCGCGCGCCGAGTAGCCGTCCTTCTCGTAGTAGACGGTGAAGTTGGACACCACGCCCGACAGGCCCGGCAGCTTTTCCTTGGTGCCGGGGCCGTTGGGATGGATCGAGCTCTCGGTGCCGGACATGCTGCCGGTGACGCCGAAGCCCTCCAGCGGATCCCACAGCAGGGCGCCGTCCAGCGCGCCCGATAGTTCGACACCCTTGACCAGGCCGCCGGTGCCGTTGGCCGGACGGTTCAGCGTGCCGATGTCCTGGATCGGCACCACGGCCGACGGGTTCGGGAAGCCGGCGAAGCTGAACGCGGTCTGCTGGTTGTAGATGTAGCTTTGCAGTTTCTTGTACCACAGCGCGCCGGCGATGTAGCTGCGCTTGCCGATGTATTTTTCCATCGACAGGTCATACGAATTGGCGCGCCATGGCTCCAGGTTCGGGTTGCCGCCGCTGCCGTTCCACATGCGGGTGGTGGCGTCGACGCCGCCCGAGATGCCGGCGCGCATGTCCGACATCTGCGGCCGCGCCACCGTCTTGGCCGCACCGAAGCGCAGGTTGGTGGTGCTCAGGTATTTGTCGAGGTCGAAGTTCAGGTTCACGCTCGGCAGGATGTCGGTGTAGTTGGCGCCGCCGGTGATGCTGCCCAGCTTGCCCGCGTTGACGGTGGCGCCGCGCGATTTCTGGTCGACGTTGACCGCCTGCAGGCCAATGTTGCCGCGCAGCGGGAAGGGACCGACATCCGCGTCCAGGCCCACGCGGGCGTAGGCGGTGGTGACCTTCTCGGTCACGCCCCAGTCCTGCAGCGCCTGGTCGTCCGGACGGGCCGGCTGCTTGTCGTAGTATTTGTTGAGCACGCCCAGCACGTCGTAGCTCAGCACCGACGGAATGCCGGCGAAGGCCAGCGAGGTCGACGGCTGCAGCAGGTCCGAGGAGACGGTGGCCGGCGTGCGGCCGTTCTTCAGGAACCAGTAGTTGTTGGTGTCGGCGTGGGTCTTCTCGCGCTTGCTGAAGTTGACGCCGCCCTCGACGCTGCGGAAGATGCCGTCCAGTTCGCGCTTGGCCGAGAACTTGGCCGAGCCTAGCTTGTCCTCGACGATGGGATGGTGCATGTCCGCATCCTTGCCCCAGCCGCCGACATCGGTCAGCTTGATGATCTTGGGATCGGCGTAGTTGAAGCTCGGCGTAAAGGTCGGCAGGCCGCTGGCGACCGGGATGCTGAAGCCGAAGTTATTGTCGGTGACGTGCGAACCGGCGGGCCCCAGGCCTGCGTAGGTTTCCAGCACTTCCTCGCGGCGCTTGGCGTTCGAGTACGACAGGTCGCCGATCAGGGTCCAGCCGTCCTTCTTGAACGTGTTGTTCCAGCCGAGCGCGCCCATCTTGTCCTTGCGCTGGTTGTAGTCGTTGCGGACGATAGGCTCCAGGTTGACCAGCGCGCCGCCCACCAGCAGGCGCGTGCCGCCGATGGTTTCGACCTTCGGATTGCTGTAGGTGACGTCGCTCCACTGGTGCGAGTTCCACATCATGCCGCGCATCGTGGTGTTCTGCTTGAACTCGGAGTAGTACAGGTCCAGCGTGGTGCGGAATTCCTTGGTCGGACGGTACTCCAGCACGCCCATCAGGCCGTCGCGCTTTTGCTCGCGCGACGAGGCGGTGACTTCGGCGCCCTTCAGCGCCACCACGTCCGACATGCCGGCCGGCAGCTTGTTGTCGGTGCCCCACCACCACGATTTGTATTCCTGCTGCTGGCCCGGCGAATCCAGGTGCGCATAGCCGATCGCCACGCCCAGCGTGTTGTTGAGGAACTGGTCGACGTAGGAAGCGCTCACGCGGTTGCCGTTGGCCGAGGTGTTGGAATTGAGCTTGCCGTTGGAATTGTGCTCGCCGCGCGCGTTGAACACGAAGGTGCGCTGGCGGACGTCCAGCGGACGCACGGTCTGCAGATCGACGGTGCCCGACAGGCCGCTGGCCGAGAGCGAGGCATCCGGTGTCTTGTAGACGATCACGCCGTTGATCAGCTCGGAAGGATACTGGTCGTATTCGGCGCCGCGGTTGTTGCTGGTCGAGACTTGCTCGCGGCCGTTCAGCAGCGTGGCGGAAAAGTCCGGCGCCAGGCCGCGGATCGAGATCGACTGCGCGCGGCCTTCGACGCGCTGGGCGGTCAAGCCGGCCAGGCGGGCGATCGATTCGGCGATCGAGACGTCGGGCAGCTTGCCGATGTCTTCGGCAGTCACCGCCTCGACGATGGAATCGGAATCGCGCTTGATCGCCATCGAGGTTTCGATGCTGCGGCGGATGCCGGTGACGACCACGGCCTGCACTTCCTTGTCGTCGGCGCCGGCGGCCTGGGCGCCGCCGGATTGCTGCGCCACCGCAGGGGTGGCGGTGAAGAACAGTGCCGCGCAGGCGGCGGCGATGGGTGTCATCTTGATTGTGTAGTGCTGAGTACTCATGTCATCTCTCTCTTATAGTTTTGATGCGCCTCCGGCGCGGGCTTGTGCTGCGGACTAACGGAAAGGCTGTGGTGCGGTGCTGCTGGTCATCCAGTCCTGCAGCGGCTGATGGACGTCATACGCCTGGCTGCCGAAGGACTTGAAGAGGGTTTCGATGTCGCCGATCGGCGCCGTGGTGAAATCCAGTTTGGGCACGGGCGCGGCCGTGGCGTTGGTGACAAAGCCCCAGGTGCCGTTGCCCTGGCCGCCGCCGTTGGTCACCACCTTCCAGCTCCAGGCGGTCGCGGCCCAGCCGTAGCCGGCGTAGGTATCGAAGGAGGCGCGGGCGATCTGGCCGCCGAGGTCCAGGCCCTGGCCGGTCCATGGCTGCATCTCGCCGATGAAGAAGGCGGTGTCGACGGCGCGGATGCGCTGGTCCCATTCACACACGCCGCTGTTGCCGCCGGCGCCGCAGGTCAGCCAATCCTTGTGCACCTGCAGGCCGATCTGGCCCCAGCCGAACAGGCCGGGATAGAAGTGCATCTCGAAGGCGACATTGCTCATGCCCTGTTCGGCCGGCTTGCCATAGGCGGCGATGCCGCTGTCGTGGCCAGGCAGGATGACGACGTGATTCGGGTCGACCGCGCGGATCGCCGTGTACAACTGCTTGACCACGGCGGCCAGGTTGGCGGCGGTGGTGCCCCATGGTTCGTTGAGCACGCTGTAGCCGGCGACGGCGGCGCGGTCCTTGTAGCGGCCGGCGACCTGCTGCCACAGCCAGACGGTGCGCTGCTGGTATTCCGGCGTATCCCAATACTGGTTCTTGCCGGCGCAGCCGCTGTGCTGTTCCCAGCCCTGGCTGCCGACCACGCCGTGCAGGTCGAGGACCACATACATGCCGCGCTTTTCCGCTTGCGCGATGGCCTCGTCCAGATAACGCCAGGCATCGGCGCGCAAGGTGCGCGGATTTTTCTCATCCTCGACGACGCTGTAGATGAACGGCAGCCGCACCACGTTCAGGCCGAACTTCTGCATCTGGTCCCAGTCGCGGGTGGTAATCCAGTTGTCTCGGAACAGCTGCATCAGGCGCTGGCGCTCGGCGTAGCCGAAGCGGGTGTCCAGGCTGGCCTCCAGCCTGCACTCGTCGTCGATTCCGTTGCCGCCCTGGCCCATCATCCAGAATTCGTTGATCAGCCAGTTGCCGAGGTTGGCGCCTTTCAGCGTGACCTGGCTGCCGTCGGCCTTCAGCCACTTGGTGCCTTGCGTGCGCAGCATGGTCACCGGCAGCACCGGGACCGGCGTCACCGGCGTCGGCTTGATGGCGGCCACCACGGGCGGTGGCGGTGCCACCGGCGGCGGGGTCGATGCGCCGCCTCCGCTTCCACCGCAGCCCGCAACCACCGCCGCGATCAGCACACCATGCAATGCAGTCCGATACGACATCCGTATTCTCCTCAGTGGAAGCGCTTCCATTTTTACTCTGAAAAAACTGCCGCAGGCTATGCGGCAGTGCTGCGTTTGTTCTGATTACTTCCAGGTAAAGGTCGCGACGCTGGCGGCCGGCAGCTTATAGCTGAAACTGCGCTGGCCGACGCGCACGGCAAAGCTGCGCGGCTCCTGGGCGGAATTGACGACCAGCAGGGCCACCGAACCATCGTCGGCATTGCGGAAGGCGACCGTGTCGAGCTGGTCATAGCCGCTGCTGGAGTAGATGCGGCGGGCGCCCTGGCGCACGAAGCGGCTGGCATGGGCCAGCGCGTAATACTCTTCGTTGCGGGTCACCGTGCCGTCGCGGCTGTCGATGGTGACCACGCCGCGGCAATCGTTGCAGCCGCCCAGGTGCGGGCCGTCTTTTTCATCCAGCGCCAGGTTCCACAGCAGCACGCCCTTGGCCCAGCCGCGCGTAGTGCCGATCACCAGCGTGCGCGCGAAGTGCTGCAGATTGTCCGACCATACCGGCGCCCACTTGCCGCCCGAGCATTCGGTGAAGAAGGTTTCCTTGTCCGGCCAGCGGTCGTGCAGCGCGGCCTGCACGCGCACATCGCCGCCGTAGCAATGCCAGGCCACGCCGTTGACGTACTTGTTGGCCACAGGATCGTTCAGCACGGCGGCCGGCGAGCCCGGCTCATCCCAGTTGTGGTCCCAGTCGAGGATGCGGGTTTGCGGATGTTCCTTCGCCAGCACCGGGCCCAGATGGCCGCCGATGAAGGCCGCGCGCTTGGCCGGATCGACGCGCATGCCGGGATAATCCTTGGGCTCGAAGTGCGGCTCGTTCTGCAGGGTCAGCGCATAGATCGGCACGCCTTCCTTTTCATACGCGCCGACGTAGCGCGACAGGTAGTTGGCGAACGGCGCGAAGGCTTCCGGCTTCAGCGTGCCCTGGATCAGGCTGTCGTTGGATTTCATCCAGCCCGGCGCGCTCCATGGCGAGGCCATCACGCGCAGCTTCGGATTGATCGCCAGCGCGGCCTTGGTCACCGGCAGCACGTCGGCGCGGTTGGGTTCGATGGAGAAGTGCGCCAGCGTCGGATCGGTCTGCCCAGCAGGCATGTCGTCGAAGCTGTAATGGTGGCGCGAGAAATCGGAGGCGCCGATGGTCAGGCGCGTGAAGCTGAAGCCCAGGCCGGGCGCCTTACCGAACAGCTCGTTGAGCAGGGCGTCGCGCTGCTGCGGGTTCATCTTGTTTTGCATCAGCCAGGCGGAAGCGTCGGTGATGGCGGCGCCGAAGCCCACCATCTCCTGATAGCGCTGCTTCGGATCGACTTCGATGATGGTGACAGCCTTGGCGCCCGGCTTGAACGCCGTGTCGGCGCCGCGCGCCAGCAACTGCGTCTTGTCGCCGGTGGTGATCCAGGCCTGCACGGCGGTCTGCGCGACGGCGGCGCCGTGCACGGACAGCAGCAAGGCAGGAATTGCCAGCAATCTGAACAAGCGTTTTGAGGCGGAAGGCAAAGACGATGGGCGCAAAATTCCATCGCCCGGCAGTGCGGGGCTGGCTGTCAACATGCTGTCTCCGTGCAGAAGGATCGTTGCCCTTCCGTCTATCGTTTATTCACTAATAAAATGAATGGAAGCGTTTCCATTTATTGAAGAAACTATAGCACCGGCAAATCTTTGATGTCAACGAGCGCGCCACAGTTGTGGCTGATACGACGCATTATTGCCGTCGCCTGCCTAAAAAGGACAAAATTACAACAAAAAATATCAAAAGTGAAGATTGGATAGAATTGTCGACTTTGCAATGCGTTAAATTTGTAGGACTTGTCCTACATTCATGAGAATTTTCCGCAAATCAACTACAAAGAGGAAGCCATGTTTTCACTCAAAAAGCTTGCCGCGCTGTTTTTCCTGATGACCGTTGCCCACAGCTGTCTTGCCATCACCCTGTCGACGACCATAGAAACCGCCAGACAGCGGTTGGACAACGACCGCTCAGCCAAGGATGCTTTTTTCTCTGAGAAAAAAGTGGCGGATGATAACGGCACGCTGTCGGATACCGACAAAGTGAATGTCGAGAAAGCGATACTGGACCGCCGCCGCAACGTCCAGGCGTTCTGCGGCTTGCAGCGGGTTGCCCTGGTCAACAAAAAGGCGGCCGGTGAAAAGAAGGAATCCCACATCAATGCCTGGGGCGCGCTGGTCACGCTGATCGGCGGCGTAACCGGATATGCCCCGGCGAAGACCGTGCTGATGGGCATTGGCATCTCTGCGAATGGCGGTGAAAATTCCGTACTCGGTGGCTTGGCCACCTCTGTCCAGGAAGGCAATGATTTGACCCAGGCGCAACTGGACCAGCTCGGCAAGAACTTTGACGAAGCCACCAAGAACTTCAAGGACATCGACCCGGCAAGCGATCCATCGGGCTACAAACGCTACAACGCGCTGGAAGACATCACGGCAGCCTGTCTCTTCTTGTTTGCAGGCGAAGAACCGGCAGCCAAGCCATAAGCGGGGTGCGCGATGAAGCCCTGCGCTCCCGCCATCTGCCTGCTGATTGCGAGCTTGAGCAGCCATGCAGCCGAATCGGAAGAACCATACTTCCAGCCGCGCTTTGCGGCCTATGAGCCGAGCTACGCCGTCTACAGGAAAGCGGACAACGATGAAAATGCCATCACCGCGCGCTATTCGTTTCAATACATCCTGTGGGGGAAAAACAAGTTCGGACCATGTGCGTATGCGGACAGGGGCTGTCACTACTTCTACCTGAGCTATACCGGCGAATTCGATTTTTACGTGGGTTCGCGAGATTCCTCGCCCGTCATCAACAGGGTAAGCAACCCGGCCTTCCATTGGCGCCATATGCGGGACGGGAAATACTGGATTGATGTCGGGGTGGAACACCGGTCAAATGGCCAATCGACGGAAATCACCTCGCCAGAGGACGCCGCCAGGGCGCAGGAGGCGTATCTCAAACGAGACCATGCCTATTTCGACGGCATCAGCCGGGGCTCGAACTATGTGTCGGTCCAGGGCGGCAACTCGCCAAAGGAATCGACCCATGCCAACGTCAAACTCAAGTTCTATTTTTCGAAAGACAGCGCCATCACATGGGGACCATGGGTCAATCGCAACACCAGCATTGCCGACTACGACCTGGCACGCTTCTACGTCGAACAGCATCTCCCGGCGGCCTTCGGCAAAGGCAGCGTCGGCGTTGAATGGATAGTCGGCAAGCGCGGCCTGCAGACCGATTCCGCCAATATCGACCTGTTGCTGAGCCAAGTCGTCCCCCTCTACATCAGGGTACACCGCGGACCACTGCGCACCCTGTCGGACTATACCCGGCCACAAAACTCCATCGGCATCGGCCTGAAGTTTTCCAACTAGCCCGCAGCTTTGTTCAGCGGATGACGCGCTCCCAATCCAGGTCAAAGCGCGCGAGAAATTTTTTCAGGCGGTCGGCATCATTGGGCTTGGCTTTGGCGTCGCGCGAGACGGCGTACAGCTTGCGGCCGGCGTCCGATAGCGTGCGCGAGGCGCGGCATACTTTGACGACAGCACGTAGTTGCATGGCGTCGAATAAGTCCAGGCCAGCAGCGGCTTGCGGCGACATCAGCGTGTCGAGGTCGATTTCCACCGTATCCGCCGGCGCGACCTGATGACGCCACAAGCGCTGCAGGCGGGCGACTTCGCCAATGACGATGTCATCGTTGATGCGGCCCGCTTCGGCAAGCGTCGCCATGCGCGTGACCGAGGCCGACAGGTCGCGGAAATTGCCAGTCCATAATGCATCGGGCGAGGCGGCGAAACGCATGTAGCGCTCGCGCGCTTCACGGTTGAAGCGGGATATCTGGCCTTGCTCCGCGCCGGCCTGTTCCAGCAGGAAGTCGATATTGGGCTCGATGTCTTCAGGCCGATCAATCAAACCGGGCAGCTGATAAGTCCACAAGTTAATGCGCGCGAACAGATCTTCACGGAAGCGCCCCGCCACGACTTCCCGCGCCAGGTCGCGGTTGGTGCCGGCGATCAACTGAAAATCGCTTTGCACTTCGTTGTCGCCGCCGACCGGCAGGAAGCGTTTCTCTTCCACGGCCTTGAGCAGCATCGCCTGCTCATCCAGGCCAAGCTCGCCGATTTCATCAAGGAACAGCAGGCCCTTGTGCGCCGCGCGCAGCAATCCCGGCCGGTCCGACGAGGCACCGGTGAACGATCCCTTGATGTGGCCGAACAGCGTCGAGCCCGCGCCATCGCCCTGCAGCGTGGCGCAATTGATTTCGACAAAACGGCCATCGATCTGATGCCGCGTTTTTTTTAATTCGTACACTCGGCGCGCAAGGAAGGACTTGCCGGCACCAGTCGGCCCCATCAACAGCATCGGCGCCTTGGACTTGATGGCAACGCGCTCGATCTCGTCGATCATCGTATTGAAGCGCGCATTGCGCGTGGCGATGCCCGACTTCAGGAAGGCCACGCCCTCCTCCTGCTCGCGCGAGAAACGCTGCGCCAGCTGATCGTATCGCGACAGGTCCAGATCAATCAACACATGGCTGCCGGGATCGCCGGGCCCTTGGCGGCGTGGCGGCGACGCTTGCAGCAAGCGGCCAGGGAAATAAAACGCCTCCGTCATCAGGAACAGACAGATCTGCACCACGTGAGTGCCGGTGGTGATGTGGATCCAGTACTCCTCGTTATCGGTGTCGAAACGATAGGACTTGGCGAAGTCGAACAGCGCGGCATAGACCTGCTCGAAGTCCCACGGATCGTCCATCGGCACGTTCTGCAACACGACATTAGTTTCCGGCGACACCGTGCCGATATCCGCCGCCACCGCCTGCGCCAGTTTCTGGAAGCGTCCGCTGTAGAGCAGTTCGAAGCGGTCGATCACGATATCCGGGTATTGCGTGATGGCCACGCTCGGCCGCCAGCGTTCCCAGCGCGCGGCAGCCTGGCCGCTATCCAGCTGGGTGCCGACAAAGCCAATGACAACGATGCGTTTCTTCTTCATTTTCATATAAATTTTTATCTATTAAGATAATTTATCACAAAACACAAAAGCAGTCGAATTTATCAATATTGAAATTTTCCCTTTACTATCAATGCATTAGTTAATTCATACCAATCTGGCACAGCGCTTGCAATAGATGAGATAGAAACCAGATAAATGAGGAAATGAAAATGGCAAACGTCCAATTGTTCCAGTCGCTGAAAAACAAGTTCCTGCCGGTGGCAGCCGCAATCAATGAAGAAAGCGCACCGGCCTATGCGTTGTCGCCCAAACACCAGCTGGCGCAATACGCCGCCACCGGCTGCCTGAACGCGACCTTCTACGCCAGCGCCGAAGCGCAGCTGGAGCAGGTACTGGAACTGTGCCAGGACATGGATGCGCGCTTCATTGCCCAAACCGCCGTGTACTGCCGCGAGCGCGGCTACATGAAAGACATGCCGGTGCTGCTGACCGCCGTCCTGGCAGCGCAGGGCCGCGCCGAACTGACTCCGGTGTTCAACCGCGTCATCGACAACGGAAAGATGCTGCGCACCTTTGTACAGATCATCCGCTCCGGTGCCGCGGGCCGTAAGTCGCTGGGCTCGCGTCCGAAAAAGCTTGTTCAGGCCTGGCTGAACAACGCCAGCGAAAAAGCGCTGCTGTCGGCTGCCATCGGCAATACACCGTCGCTGGCGGACGTGGTGAAGATGGTCCACCCGAAACCGGCGGAAGCTTGGCGCGCAGCCTTCTTCGCCTGGTTGATTGGCAAGCCGTATCAGGCCGAGGCGCTGCCGCCAACGCTGGCCGCTTTCGAAACGTACAAGCAGGATCGCACGCTGCCATTGCCGGAGGTGCCGTTCCAGATGCTGACCGCGCTGGAGTTATCGGCCGGGGCTTGGGCGCAGATAGCGCGGCATGGTGGCTGGCAAATGGTGCGCATGAACCTGAACACTTTTGCGCGCCATGGCGTGTACGCGATGCCCGGCATGGTAGACGCCATCGCAACCAAGCTGCGCGATGCGGCACTGATCGAGAAGGCCCGCGTCTTTCCGTACCAGTTGCTGTCGGCCTACTTGGCGGCCAGCGACGAAGTACCGCTGGCGATCCGCGACGCGTTGCAGGATGCATTGGAAATAGCGCTGCAAAACGTGCCGCAGATTGAAGGCCGCGTGGTCGTGTGTCCGGACGTCTCGGGATCGATGGCATCGCCGGTGACTGGCTACCGCCACGGAGCCACGAGCAAGGTGCGCTGCATCGATGTGGCGGGGCTGATGGCGGCGGCGATACTGCGCAAGAATCCCGATGCAATGGTGATTCCGTTCGCGGTCGACGTCGTGAAGTGTCCGCTGAATCACCGCGATACGGTCATGACTAACGCCGGCAAGCTGGCGGCGATAGGTGGCGGCGGCACCAACTGTAGCGCGCCGCTTGCGCGCATGAACAAGGACAAGGTGAACGCGGACCTGGTGGTGTATGTGTCGGATAACGAATCGTGGGTAGACGCCAAGCGGCAACTGGCCACGGAGACCATGCTGCAGTGGGATCTGTTCAAGCGACGCAATCCGCAGGCCAAGCTGGTGTGCATCGATATCACGCCGCACGCTACCACCCAGGCAGCTGAACGCGCCGACGTGCTGAACGTCGGCGGCTTTTCAGATGATGTATTCAAGATCGTCGCAGCCTTTGCAACCGGCCAATTGGGCGCCGCTCACTGGCTGGGCGAAATCGAAGCGATAGACATTTAGGAGGCCATCATGGGATGGACGCTCAGTATCAGCAGCAAGAATTTTGAGAAGGCCGGCAGCGCGAGCGGAAACACTCGCATCAAGGGCACTCAATGGAGCTTTACCCCGAATGCAGACAGGACTACATCTGGTGACGCCGGTTCGATTCCGGCCTGGCAGGCACAACGTGTTTGCCAGCATGTCCTGTCGACCCTAGTCGGGATTGATTGAAGCCTGGCGCGCGAATACATAAGAAAATACATCTGTCCCCGGTTCGAGCCCGGGCGGTTGCCAAAACAACCGTAGCTCAGTTGGTAGAGTCATATATATTTCTTAGCCTTCCTGGTCGCGCGCAAGGCTTATTTTTTGATGGCGAATGCCGGTGAAACTACATCGCACCTAACGAGGAGGTTGCGGGTTCGACTCCCGCCGGTGGCAGATATAGGCCACCGTAGCTCAATGGCAGAGCACCTGTTTCACCAACTTAGTCGCCAATTTTTTAGTTAATATGGAAGATATGATGAAAAACCAAGAATACGAACTACTCGATGTCGAAGGTGGCAGCCCAGTCAAAATGTGGACCCGCGGCGTGCCGGTAGAAGCCGAGGCCAAGCAGCAGTTGTCCAACATGGCCAAGATGCCCTTCATTTACAAGCACGTCGCGGTCATGCCGGACGTGCACGTCGGTAAAGGCTCGACCATCGGCAGCGTGATTCCGACGCTAGGCGCGATCATCCCGGCTGCCGTTGGCGTCGATATCGGCTGCGGTATGATGGCCGCCAAGACCACGCTGAGCGCCAACGACCTGCCGGACAACCTGGGGCCGCTGCGCAGCGCGATCGAAAAAGCCGTGCCGCACGGCTCCTCGCCGCAACTACGCGGCAAGCGTGGCCGCGACGAAGGTTCGTGGCACACGCCTCCGCAACCGGTTGACGTGGCCTGGGCTACGCTGCACGATGAATTCGACGCCATCTGCGCCAAGACCCCAAAGCTGAAGAACACCAACAACTACCGCCACCTCGGTACCCTGGGCAGCGGTAACCACTTCATCGAAATCTGCCTCGACGAAGCGGGCGCGGTGTGGTTCATGCTGCATTCCGGTTCGCGCGGCGTGGGTAACGCCATCGGTACCTACTTCATCGAACTGGCGAAGAAGGACATGCGTACCCACTTCGTCAATCTGCCGGACCAGGACCTGGCCTACCTGTCGGAAGGTACTCAGCACTACGATGATTACATCGAGGCGGTCGGTTGGGCGCAGAAATTCGCCCGCACCAACCGCGAGGTGATGATGCACAACCTGATCGCCGCCGTCCGCACGGTGATCGCCAAGCCGTTCGAGACGCACGTGGAAGCGGTCAACTGCCACCACAATTATGTGCAGCAGGAGCGCCACTTCGGCAAGGATGTGCTGATCACCCGCAAGGGTGCAGTCTCGGCTCGCGAGGGTGAGCTGGGCATCATCCCGGGATCGATGGGCGCCAAGAGTTTTATTGTGCGCGGACGCGGCAATCCTGAAAGCTTTAACAGCTGCAGCCACGGCGCCGGCCGCACCATGAGCCGTACCGAGGCCAAGCGTCGCTATACGCTGGAAGACCAGGTCAAGGCCACCGAAGGCGTGGAGTGCCGCAAGGATGCCAACGTCATCGACGAGATCCCGATGGCCTACAAAGACATCGACGCCGTGATGCTGGCGCAGCGCGAACTGGTGGACGTGGTCCACGTGTTGAAACAAGTCGTCTGCGTAAAGGGTTAGACAAGATGATAGAGCTGGATGGAGCGCAAGGCGAAGGCGGAGGCCAGATACTGCGGACCGCGCTGACGCTGTCCATGATCACCGGTCAGCCCTTCCGCATGACGAATATCCGCGCTAACCGACCCAAGCCGGGTTTGATGCGGCAGCACTTGGCGGCGGTACAGGCGTCCGGCCGTATCTGCGGCGCCGATACGTCGCAAGCGCAGACTGGCGCGCAAACATTGACATTCAATCCTGGTCCGATCAAGGGCGGCGACTATGCCTTTGCCATCGGCACCGCCGGCAGCTGCACGCTGGTGCTGCAAACGCTACTGCCGGCGCTGCTGTTTGCCGAGGCGCCATCGACCGTCAAGGTCAGCGGCGGCACGCACAATTCGATGGCGCCGCCGGTGCACTTCCTGCAACGTGCCTACGGCCGCGTGCTACACCAAATGGGGGCGGAGGTCGATATCGCGCTGAAGCGCTTCGGCTTCTACCCAGCCGGCGGCGGCGAAGTTCTCGCCTCCATCGAACCGTGCGCGCAACTGCGCCATATCGATCTAATGGCACGCGGCGAACGACGCGACGGTTATGCCGAAAGCTTTGTCGCCGGCGTACCGGCCAACATAGCCGAGCGCGAACTATCGGTGATCGGCGCCGGCATGGGCTGGAGCGATCAACAGTTGCGGCACTGCACTCTGCCCGGCGAGCAAGGGCCGGGCAATGCATTGCTGGTCACGCTAGAGAACGAATATGTGACGGAAGTATTCGTCGGCTTCGGCGAAAAAGCCGTGCGCGCCGAAACGGTGGCCAAGCATGTACTGGACGACGTGCGCGCGTACATCGCATCCGGTGCGGCCGTGGGGGAGCATCTGGCCGACCAGCTGATGGTGCCGATGGCGCTGGCCGGTGGCGGCGGTTTCACCGCCACCAAGCTATCGCAGCATGCACTGACCAACGCGTCCGTCATCGCCCGCTTCCTGCCGGTCATGTTCGACCTCCAAACCGGTGAGCAGATGAGCACCTGCACGATCACCGGTTCACAGTCATGACCTACTGCGCCGGTACCTCCCAGCCGCCGGCCAGCGCTTTGTAGACCGCCACCAGCGAGGTGGCGGCGCCGGCTTGGGCTTGTGCCAGCCGGTCGCGCGCGGACAGCAGTTCGCGCTCGGCGTCCAGCACCGTCAGGAAGTCGGTCGAGCCGACGGCGAAGCGCTCGCGCGCGATGACGGCGGCCTGCTCCGACGAGCGCGCCGATTCAAACAGCAGCTCCGTCTGCCGCTGCGTGCGCGTGTAGGTGGCGAGCGCGCCCTCGGTCTCTTCCAGCGCGCCCAGCACCGCACGCTCGTAGGCGATCATCACCGCGTCGTTGCGCGCGTCGGCGGCGGCGATCTGCGCACGGATGCGGCCGAAGTCCAGCAGGTTCCACGTCAGCTGCGCGCCCAGGTTGTAGACATACGATGCCCCCTTGCCCAGGTCGCTGAACTGCACCGAGTTCTGGCCTATCGTTCCGCCCAAGGTCAGCTGTGGAAACAAGGCGCTGCGCGCGACGCCGACCTGCGCCGCCGCTGCCGCCGCCTGCGCTTCGGCCAGCTGGATGTCGGGCCGGCGCCGCAGCAGATCGGCCGGCGATCCGATGCCGGCCAGCGCCACCGATTTCAATCCCGGCAAGGGCTGGAACGGCGCCAGCTCCGCGTCCAGCGCGGTCGGCTGCAGGCCGCACAGCACCGCCAGGCGATAGCGCGTGCGTATCAGCGCCGCTTCCAGCGCCGGGATGTTGGCCGCCGTCGACGTCACCAGTGCGCGGGCGCGCTCGGTGTCGAGCGCCGTGCCGCGGCCGACTTCGAAGCGCGCGTCCACCAGTTCCAGCGCGGCCTTCTGCGTTTCCAGCGAGGCTACCGCCACCCTCAGCTGCTCCTGCAAGCCGCGCAGGTCGAAGTAATTGCGCGCCACTTCCGCGCTGACGCTGACCTGCGACGCCCGCACGCCGGCCGCGCCGGCCAGCACATTGGCCTGCGCCGCGCGCCGCGCATCGCCGAGGCGGCCGAACAGGTCGGCCTCCCAGGCGACATCGAAGCCGACCGCGTAGTTGTTGTTGGTGCTCTGCACGCCAAGGTCGTTGGTGCCGCGTATGCGCGATACGCCGGCGTTGACGCCCACGTTCGGCAGCATGTTGGCGTCGGCGTAGCGGTTCAGCGCCCTCACCTCGCGCAGGCTGGCGGCGGCGCTGCGCACGTCGGTGTTAGCCTTCAAGGCGCGCTGCACCAGCGAGTCCAGCAGCGGATCGTGGAAGCCGCGCCAGAACTCGCTGACCGGTTCACCGGCCGCGGCGGTCGGCGCGTTGGCGAAGCTGCCGCCCAGCTCAGGCTGGTACAGCCTGACCGGCGGGGCGCTGGAACAGCCGGCCAGCGCCAGCGTCACGGCGAGCGCCGGCAGTAGATGGTTGCTCATACATCCCCCTTTTTGCGCGGCGGATCGGCATCGTCGATGCCGGCGTGGAATGGATGGGCGGCGGCCTCGATCTGGTGCCGCAGCTCGACCGCATGCGCGCGGCGCTTCTCGGTGCCTTTGCGCAGCAGGCTGTAGAACACCGGCGTCAGGAAGATGCCGAACAAGGTCACCCCCACCATGCCGGAGAACACGGCGACGCCCATCGCGCGCCGCATTTCGCTGCCGGCGCCGCTGCCCAGGATCAGCGGGATCACGCCGGCGCAGAAGGCGATCGAGGTCATCAGGATAGGCCGCAGCCGCAGGTGGCAGGCGTTGATGACGGCCTCCATCATCGGCTGGCCCTGTTCTTCCAGGTCCTTGGCGAACTCGACGATCAGGATCGCGTTCTTGCACGCCAGGCCGACCAGCACCACCAGCGCCACCTGCGTGAACAGGTTCAAGTCCCCGCCCTGCGAGAACGGCGGGAAGTGCGACAGCCATACCCCGAACAGCGCCGACAGGATACACATCGGCACGATCATGATGATGGCCAGCGGCAGGCTCCAGCTTTCATACTGCGCGGTCAGCACCAGCACCACCAGCACCACGGACAGGAACAGCACCGCCGCCAGCGTCGGGATCTTGAGGTTCAGGCCCGGGATCGTGATGTCGCGCGTCAACCGGTCCTGGTAGGTCAGGTCGGTCCACTCGTAGGACATGCCGCGCGGCAGCTGCTTGACGATGCGTTCGATCTCCGTCTCGGCCTGGCCGCTGGAGAAGCCCGGCTTGGCCGCGCCGTTGATGTCGGCCGACGGGAAGCCGTTGTAGCGCGTCACCCGCGTCGGGCCGAAGGTCGGATTGACCTGCATGACCGAGCCGAGCGGCACCATCTGGCCGGCCGAATTGCGCGTCTCCAGGTTGGTGATGCTGTCGGCCTGCGAGCGGAACGGCGCGTCGGCCTGCACCACCACCTGGTAGGTCTTGCCGAAGCGCGTGAAGTCGTTGACGTACAGCGAGCCGAGGTTGATCTGCAAGGTGTCGTAGATTTCCTGCAGCGGCAGGCCCATCTGCTTGGCCTTGGTGCGGTCGACGTCGGCGAACAGCTGCGGCACGTTGATGTCGTAGTTGGAGTACGGCGTGCCGATGCCCGACTTGGGATTGCCGTAGATCGGCCCCAGAATGCCGCCCCAGACCGCGCCATACAGCGCCTGCTCGCCCTGCCCGCTGCGGTCCTGCACCTGCAGCTTGAAGCCACCGGCGTTGCCGAGGCCGTCCACGGCGGGCGGCGGCACGACGAACATGCGCGCGCCCTGGATCGCCTGGATCGCGCCGTTGACCTTGCCCAGGATGGCGTCCTTGGACAGGTCGCGCGAAGTGCGTTTCTCGAACGGCGCCAGGCCGAAGAAGACGATGCCTTCGTTCGGCGACGACGAGAAGCCGGCGATCGACAAGCCCGGGAAGGCGATCGAATCGACGATGCCCGGCACCTTGAGCGCGATGTCGCTCATGTCGCGGATCACCTTTTCCGTGCGGCCGAGCGAGGAGCCGGCCGGCAGTTGGGCGATGCCGATCAGGTATTGCTTGTCCGGCGCCGGCACGAAACCGCTCGGGATGCGCGTGAACAGCAGCCCGGTCAGCAGCAGCAGGATGCCGTAGACCACCAGCGCCAGCGACTTGCGGTGCAGCAGTCCGGTCACGCCCCGGCTGTAGTCCGCGCTGCGGCGCTGGAACATGCAGTTAAACCAGTGGAAGAAGCGGCCGAACAGCTTGTCCATCACCAGCATGATCTTGTCTTTGGGCGCATCGTGCGGGCGCAGCAGCAACGCCGCCAGCGCCGGCGACAAGGTCAGCGAGTTGAAGGCCGAGATCACCGTCGAGATCGCGATGGTGGCGGCGAACTGCTTGTAGAACTGGCCCGACAGGCCGGGCACGAACGTCAGCGGGATGAACACCGCGCACAGCACCAGCGCGATGGCGATGATCGGCCCGCTGACCTCCTGCATCGCCTTCACGGTGGCCTCGTGCGGCGTCAGGCCGTCGGCGATGTTGCGCTCGACGTTCTCCACCACCACGATGGCGTCGTCGACCACGATGCCGATCGCCAGCACCAGCCCGAACAGGGTCAGCGTGTTGATCGAATAGCCCAGCAACAGCAGCACGGCGAAGGTGCCGATGATGGACACCGGCACCGCCAGCAGCGGAATCACCGAGGCGCGCCAGGTCTGCAGGAAGATGATCACCACCAGCACCACCAGCAGCACGGCCTCGATCAGCGTGTGCACCACTTTCTCGATCGAGGTCTGCACGAAGCGCGTCGGATCGTAGACGATGTCGTAGTCCACGCCCTTGGGGAAGTTCTTCTTGGCGTTCTCCATCGTCGCCCGCACGTCGTTCGACAGCTTCAGCGCGTTCGAGCCGGGCGACTGGAAGATACCGATCGCCGCCGCCTCCTTGTTGTTGAGCAGGCTGCGCAGCGAGTAGGAGTTGGCGCTGATCTCGACCCGTCCGACATCCTTGATGCGCACCAGCGCGCCGGTCTTGGGATCGCTGCGGATGATGATGTTGGCGAAGTCCTCCTCCTTGATCAATCGTCCCTGGGCATTGACCTGCAGCTGGAAGTCGGTATCGTTGGGCGCGGGCGGCGAGCCGACCACGCCGGCCGCCACCTGCGCGTTCTGCTCGCGGATCGCCGTCACCACGTCGCCGGCGGTCATGTTGCGCGCCGCCAGCAGGCGCGGATTGATCCAGATGCGCATCGCGTAATCGCCCGAGCCGAACAACAGCACCGAGCCCATGCCCGGCACCCGCAGCAGGTCGTCGCGCACGTTCAGGCTGGCATAGTTGCGCAGATACAGCGCATCATGGCTGTTGTCCGGCGAAACCATGTGCACCACCATGGTCAGGTTGGGCGACTGCTTCTCGGTCGTCACGCCGATCTGGCGCACGATGTCGGGCAGGCGCGGCAGCGCGCGGTTGATGCGGTTCTGCACCGCCGTCTCGGCCTGCTCGGGCACCGTGCCGATCTTGAAGGTCACGGTCAGCGTCATGCTGCCGTCGGCGGTGGCCTGGCTTTCAAAGTACAGCATGCCTTCCAGGCCGTTGATCTGCTCCTCCAGCGGCGCGGCGACGGTCTCCGAAATCACGCGCGGATTGGCGCCGGGGAACTGCGCCCGGACCACGATCTGCGGCGGCGCCACTTCCGGATATTCGGAAATCGGCAGCTGGAAGATCGCCAGCAGGCCGACCATGAAAATGAATATCGACAGGACAGTGGCGAAGCGCGGGCGATCGATGAAAAATCGTGAGATATCCATGCGATGCTCCTCAGCCCTTGGCCGCAGGCGCAGCACCCGGCGGCGGCGCCGGGATAGGCTTGCCATGCTCGTCGACCTTCAGCACCTGCGGCGTGACGGGCGCGCCGGGGAAGGCGCGCAGCAGGCCGTCGACGATCACCAGCTCGCCGGGATTGATGCCGCCGACCACGCGCATGCCGTCGATCAGCGCGCCGGGCTTGACCTCGCGCTGCTCGACGATGTTGTTCTTGCCGACGATCAGCACCACCTTGCGGGTCTGGTCGGTGGTGATGGCGCGGTCCGAGACCAGGGTCGCGCTGTAGTTGCCGCTGCCGACCAGCTGCAGGCGCGCGAACAGGCCCGGCGTGTACAGTCCCTCCTTGTTGTCGAACACGGCGCGGCCGCGCATCGAGGCGGTGGCGGGATTCAGGCGATTGTCGACAAAGTCCATCTTGCCTTCGTGCGGGTAGCCGTCCTCGTTGGCCAGGCCGAGGCGCACGGCGTTAGGCGTATCGCGCGACGATGGGCGGCTGCCGTCGCGGGCGGCGCGCATGTATTTGAGATAGAGGGCTTCGCTGGCGTCGAAGTAGGCGTAGATGCGGTCGCTGGACACCACGGTGGTCAGGATCGGATCGCCGACGTTGACCAGGTTGCCGGCCGTGACATTGGCGCGCGAGGTGCGGCCGCTGACCGGCGCCGTGATGCGGGTAAATTCCAGATTCAATTTGGCTTGCACCAGCGCCGCCTCGTTGGCCTTGACGCTGGACTGGGCGGTCGCCAGCGCCGCGCGCAGCTGATCCAGCTCCTGCTGGCTGACGCCGCGCACGGCGACCAGTTTTTCCGCGCGCGCCAGTTCGATCTTGTTCAACTCACCCTGCGTACGGGCGGACGCCAACTGCGCCTCGGCCCGCGCGGCCTCGGCGGCGAACGGACGCGGATCGATGGTGAACAGCGGATCGCCCTTTTTCACCAGCTGGCCTTCGCGGAAATGCACCTGCACCAGCGTGCCGCCCACGCGCGAGCGGATATCGACGGTGTCGGGGGCCTCCAGGCGGGCGGTGAATTCGTCGAACTCCTGCACGTCGCGCTTGACGGCCGGCGCCACCGACACGGCGGGCGGCCCGCCGCCATGCGCGCCGGGCTCCTCCTGCTTGCCGCAGCCGGCCAGGGCCGCGATCGCCCCCAGCACCAAAGTCAGTTTCAGCGAACGTGAAGACGCGAGCGCCGCCAGGATATCCATAGTGAACCCCTCAAGAACGGTGTTACGAAAGTCGGAAACAGTGGAAAACTGCGTGAGACGGTGTAAACGCTACGGGAAATGCACTTGAAAAAACAAAGGAACAGGCGGCGTACTGACTTGGATCAATTAACTTACTTTCATTCTGACAAAAAATACATGCCCTGTCATTAACGAAATGGAGGTAGGCGATGGATGCGCAAGACAGAAAAAAGATAGTAGTCTATCTTTTTAAGAGAAAAAGATAGAAAGCTATCCTTATGAAAACAATACTGGAGATAGGCGCCAAGCTGCAGGAAACCCGTCGGGACAAGAAATTGCGCCTAATTGACCTGGTTGAGAAGACCGGTCTGACAGCAGTGACATTGCGTGGGCTCCGGACTTCGGAGGGAAAAGCCCTTAGTCGGCATACTTGAAGTCACGTTGAGGAATTCTGGTGCGGCTGGCGGGGATCGAACCCACGACCCTTGGCTTCGGAGGCCAATACTCTATCCACTGAGCTACAGCCGCGCTGGGGGGAATTTCCGAGGTGTGCCGTAGCATACCTTTTTTATCAACTTTCGTCCCGCAAAAGTGTCGTTTTGAGCACCATTGCGTTTCCATGCAGGCATTTTTGAGTCTATAATCGCCCGTTTGGTGAAGGTTTTACAAGGCAGCTGCTTGATCAATAATTCGCATGCCACCCGGCTTGAAATTTGTCTGTTAAGGAAATCATGAGCGACGCACACAACGAACACGAATCAGCCATTAGAACGCCTAAGCAACTCGTTGCCGCAGTTATCGGCTTCTTTGCAGTTACTGTCCTTGGTATCATCCTGCTGGTCCAGTACGTGACCGCAGACAAACTGACCGGCCGCGGCTCCAACAGCCAGGCGCCAGAAGAAGTCGCTGCCCGTATCGCCCCAGTCGCCGATGCCGGTTTCACCCTGAAAGACGCCAACGCACCGAAAGTGCTGCAGACCGGCGAAGCCATCTATACCTCGACCTGCGCGGCCTGCCATGGCGCCGGCGTTGCCGGTGCGCCGAAGTTCGGCGAAGCCAGCGCCTGGAGCGCACGTATCGCCCAGGGCTACGACACCGTCATCAAGCACGCCATCGAAGGCCTGCGCGCCATGCCTGCCAAAGGCGGCAATCCCGACCTGGACGATGTGGAAGTGGCCCGCGCCGTGGTCTACATGGCCAACAAGGCCGGCGCCAAGTTCAAGGAACCGGAAGTGCCGGCAGCTCCTGCCGCTGCGCCAGCCGCACCGGAAGCCGCCAAGTAAAACGGCGCCGGTCACGGCGTCGCCACGAAAACCGACCTGCCGGGTCGGTTTTTTTACGTCCGCGCTATCCGCATTATTTGCGGCCGGTGCCGATCTGGTATTTCTTGAGCTTGTCGTACAGCGTCTTGCGCGGCACCATGAGATTGTCGGCAGCCAGGGCGACGTTGCCATCGACGGCGGCCAGCGCCTGCACGATCAACTCGCGCTCGTGATGATCGACCTGCTGCGGCAGCGACAGCGGCTCGCCGGCCTGCGCCGGGGGCACAACGCCGATGCCGGCACCGGCAATGCCCAGCACCAGCCGTTCGGCGAAGTTGCGCAACTCACGTACATTGCCCGGCCATTCCGCCGCCTGCCATAACGCCATCTGCTGCGGACTCCACGCGGGCAGCGGGCGGTGGTAGCGCACTGCGGCGTCGGCGGTAAAATGCGCCAGCAGCAGCGGGATATCGTCGCGCCGCTCGTTCAGGCGCGGCAGGTCGATACTGACCACGCCGATGCGGTAGTACAAGTCTTCACGGAACTGTCCCTGCGCGCTCAACTGCAGCAAATCGACCTTGGTGGCGGCGACGATCGTGCAGTCCAAGGCCACCGATTCGTTCGCGCCCAGCCGTTCCAGCCGCCGCTCCTGCAGTACGCGCAACAGCTTGACCTGCAGCGCCATCGGCATGCTTTCTATCTCATCGAGAAACACGGTGCCGCCGTGCGCGAACTCCAGCTTGCCGATGCGGCGCTTTTGCGCGCCGGTGAAGGCGCCCGCTTCATGGCCGAAGATTTCGCTCTCAAACACCGATTCCGGCAAGGCGCCGCAATTGATCGCCACAAAATTGCCCTTGCGACCGCTCGCCGCGTGCAGCAGCCGCGCCACCACTTCCTTGCCGGTGCCGGTCTGGCCGTTGATCAGCACATCGACGCCGGCCGGGGCGACGTTGCGTATCATGACTTTGAGCTGCTCGATGGCGGCCGAGCTGCCGACCAGGTCCGGCATGTCCGGATGCTGGGCCCGGGCTGTGCGCAGCTGGCGGTTTTCCAGCACCAGCCGGCGCCGCTCCTGCGCACGCCGCACCGATTCCAGCAGGCGCTCGCTGGCGAACGGCTTCTCGATGAAATCGTAGGCGCCGCCGCGCATGGCGGCCACCGCCATGTCGACGTCGCCATGGCCGGTGACGACGATGACCGGCAATTCGGCATCGAGCGCGGCCGCCTGCGCCAGCAACTCCAGGCCGGAACGGCCCGGCAGGCGCACGTCGGTGACCACCACGCCGGGATAATCGGCGCGCAGCAACGCCAGCGCTTCTTCCGCGCTGGCGCAGGCCTGCACGCTGAAGCCGCCCAATTCCAGCGTCTGGCTGGTGGCCAGGCGCAGCGCGGCTTCGTCTTCGATCAGTATCGCCTGCACATCATGCTCCTTGTGGTTTTTCTTGCAATGGCAGCCGCAGCTCGAAGCGCGCGCCGCCGCCGGCTTGATTATGCGCCGTCAGCTGGCCGTTCATGGCCTGCACGATGGACGACGAGATCGCCAGCCCCAGGCCCAGTCCCTTGCCGGACGGCTTGGTGGTGAAAAACGGTTCGAACAGATGCGCGGCCACCTGGTCCGGAATGCCGGCGCCGCTGTCGCTGATGCTGACCAGCGCACTGTCGCCATCGCGCGCCAGGCGGATGGCGACTTCGCGACGCTCGCCCGCCTCCACCGCATCGAGCGCGTTGCGCAACAGGTTGATCAGCACTTGCTCGATACGCACGCTGTCGCCAGTGACCTTCAGGCCGTCCGACGCGTCGATGTCCAGCCTGACGGCGTGACGGCGGAATTCGCTTTCCAGCAAAAACGCCGAGGCCCGCACCGAGGCCGCCAGATCGACCGGCGCCACCGTCTCATCCTTGCGCGCGAAACCCTTGAGCTGGCCGATGATGGCGCCCATGCGCGCGCTCGCTTCGCTGATGTGGCCAAGATTGCCCGCCACCTGCTCGCCCTGCCCGCGTTCCAGGAACACGCGGGCGTTTTCGGCAAAGGCGCGGATCGCCGCCAGCGGCTGGTTCAGTTCGTGCGTGATGCCGGTGGCCATCTGTCCCAGCATCGCCAGCTTGCCGGCCTGGACCAGTTCGTTTTGCGTGGAGCGCAGCAGGTGTTCGGTTTCCTGCAGCTTGGCGTATTTGCTTTCCAGATGCTGGTTGGTGGTGCGCAGTTGCTGCGTACGCTCGACGATCTTGTCGTCCAGTTCGGCAGCGGCTTTTTGCAGCGCGGCGCGCGATGCGCTGCGTTCCTCCAGGCGGCGCCGGCGCTGGTGCAAGGCCCAGCCGGACAGCCCGGCGCAGGCCAGCAGCAACGCGGCCGCCGACGCCCATTGCAGGCCGGTGCGCAACACCCGGGTCTGGCGCGGGAACAGCATCAGCTGCCAGCCCAACTGGCCGACCGCCTGCGTCACGAACAGGTCCGGGTGCCCGGCCAGCGGCGTGACCCGTTGTCCCATGTATTGCTGCGTATGCGCCAGCTGCCGCTCGGTGGCGGCGTCCAGCGGCTGCAGGCTGCGATAGATCCAGTCGGGACGGTTGCTGAGGAAGATCACGCCGCTGCGGTCGGCCAGCACGATGGCGTCGTCGCTGCTGCGCCAGGTGCGCTCGAAGTCGGCCAGGCTGATCTTCACCGCCACCACCCCGGTGACCGGGCCGCCGGCGCTGCCGTTGCGGTAGACCGGCTGGGCGATGAAGTAGCCGGCCTCGCTGGTGCTGGTGCCGATGCCGTAGAAGCGCCCCGCCCTGCCGTGCAGCGCGGCGTCGAAGTACGGGCGGTAGGAAAAATTTTTGCCGACAAAGCCCAGCGGCTGGTCCCAGTTGCTGGCGCCGATGGTCAGGCCGTCGCGGTCCATCACATAAATCGCGCCGACCTTGGCCTGTTGCTGGATGGTTTGCAGCGTGCTGTTGAGGCGGGTGATGGCCGGCGCGTGCGACGGATGCGCCAGCGCTTCGATCAGGTCCGGCTGGAAGCCCAGCACGAACGGCAGCGTCTCATATTTCTGCAACAGCGATTGCAGGTCCGGCGCCATCAGCTGAAGCTGGCGCTGGCCCTGATGCTGCAGTTCCGCGCGTGCGCGCCAGGTGCCCGCCAGATAAGAGCCGGCAATCACGCCCAGCGCGCACAGCAGTGCTAACAGCAGGAGCAGGGGGTTTTTGGCGCGCATACGCTGATTCTACTGCACCGTGCGGAGGCCGCCTTAATCCACCGCCGCCATGCGCATTTCGTCGTTGTGGTGGCGCTGCTGCTCTTCCATCACCAGCTGGCCCAGTTCGCGCTTGAGCGCGTTGAACTCGCTGGCGGACGGATCGCGCAGGCGCGGCAGGTCGACCATCATGTCGCGCTTGACGGTGCCGGGGCGGTAGGTCATCACGACGATGCGGTCGGCCAGGTAGATCGCCTCCTCGATGCTGTGGGTGACGAAGATGATGGTCTTTTTCAGCTCGGCCCAGATACGCAGCAATTCGTCCTGCAGGTTGCGGCGGGTGAGCGCGTCGAGCGCGCCGAACGGCTCGTCCATCAGCATGATGGGCGAATCGAGCGCCAGCACACGGGCGATGGCGACGCGCTGTCGCATGCCGCCGGACAGGTCTTTCGGGAAGCGGTGCTTGAAGTCGCTCAACGACAGCATGCCCAGCAGCTGGTCGACCTTGGCGGCAATCTCCGCTTGCGCCATGCCTTTGATTTCCAGGCCGAAGGCGATGTTCTTTTCCACCGTCATCCACGGGAACAGCGCGTATTCCTGGAACACCATGCCGCGCTCCGGGCCGGGGCCGGTCACCAGCTTGCTGTCGGCGGTGATGGTGCCGGACGATGGCAGCGAGAAGCCGGCGATCGCGTTCAGCAAGGTCGACTTGCCGCAGCCGGAAGGCCCCAGCAGGCAGACGAACTGGCCTTGCGGGATGTCGAGGTTGATGTCCTGCAGCGCGACGACGTCGCGCTCGGCGGTCTTGAAGACCTTGTTGACGCCTTGGACTTGGATATGGGTTGCGTTCATGTCAGTTCTCCAGGCCGCGATGCCAGCGCAGCAAATGATTGTTCAGTTTGTTCATGCCGACGTCGATGATCAGGCCCAGCATGCCGATGCTGATCATGCCGGCGATGATCTTGTCGGACCAGAAGTATTCGCGCGCCTCCAGGATGCGGAAGCCGAGGCCGTTGCTGACGGCGATCATCTCGGAAACGATGACGACGATGAAAGCGGTGCCGATGCCGATCCGCACACCGGACAGGATGTACGGCACCGCGGCCGGCAGCATGACGCGCACAAACATCGTGTGCTGGCTGACGCCGAGGTTGCGCGCGGCGCGGATATAGATGCCGTCGACCTGGCGCACGCCGGCGATGGTGTTGACCAACACCGGGAAGAAGGCGCCCAGCGCGATCAGGAACAAGGCCGGCGCATTGCCCAGGCCGAACCACAGGATGGCCAGCGGAATGTAGGCGATCGGCGGGATCGGGCGCAGCACCTGCATCAGCGGATTGAACCATGCGTAGATGCGCTTGCTCGATCCCATCAGCAGCCCCAGCGGCAACGCCAGGCCGGCGCCGATCGCGAAGCCGACCACCACGCGGTACATGCTGCCCAGGGTATCGCCCAGCAGCTCGCCGGACATCGCCCAGCTCAGCCACGAACCGGCGGCCGGGTCGTAGGCGGTCAGCGGCAGCAGGTATTCAAACCACTTCTGCACCACCGCCACCGGCGACGGCAGCACCTGCGGGTTGACCCAGCCGAGCATGGCGCTGGCTTGCCACAGCGCGACAATGATGATGGGCACGACGGCGCCCGAGGCGGTTTCCCGCCAGTTTTGCTTGTTCATGATGCGTGTCTCCGTTTATTGAACGCGGTTACTGAATGCTCAGGCTCTTCTTGGCCGCTTCCAGCAGGTCGGTCTTGACCCAGTCCCTGGCCACCGGCGGCGTGCGCATCTTGCCGGTACCGTGCTTGGCCATGACATCGGTGGTGACCTGGATGTGCTCGGTAGTGATGTCGTAGGTGTACGGCGAGTTGCTGATGGCGTCCTCGAAATCGTCCTTGGTGATCTGGTTTTTGAACAGCACTTCGCGCACGTATTTCTCGGCCACGGCCTGGTTGTCGATGAACAGCTTGGTCGCCTGCACAAAGCAGGTCATGAACTTGGCGGCCGTGGCGCGGCGCTCCTTGTAGAACTTCTCGCTCATCACCATGGTGCGGACCGGTGCGCCGATCGGCGTGTCGTACGGCTTCATCACCTCGACGCCGAAGCCCTTGTTGATCGCCTGCGACGACTGCGGTTCGCTTTGCATGATGGCGTCGATATTCTTGCCCATCAGTGCCTGGTTCAGATCGGCGAACGCCAGGAACACCAGCTGCACGTCCTTGCCCGGCTGGTCGGACGAAGTCAGGCCGGCCTGCGCCAGTTCGGCGATCAGCAGCACTTCATGAATGCCGCCGCGCGTGACGCCGACTTTCTTGCCTTTCAAATCCTTGATCGACTTGATGTTGCCGTCGGGACGGGCGACCAGCCGGGCGCCGCCCTTGGCGAAGCCGGCCACGACGTAGATCGGCGCGCCGTTGGCGCGGCCGGAAATCGCCGCTTCGGACGCGGTGGCGCCAACGTCCAGCTCGCCGGCCAGGATGGCCTGCATGACATCCGGCCCCTTGGCGAAGACGTGCTCCTCGACCTTGATGCCGCACTTCGGCGCGATTTCCTTGATGTACGAAACGGCGCCGTAGTGGGCGAATTTGAGGTTGCCGAGGCGGACCACTTCCTGGGCCTGCGCGCCCGAGGCGGCGGCCAGGGCGATGGCGGCGGTCAGCGATAACAGACGGAACTTGGACATGCGTGTCTCCTTTGTGGTTGTAGTTACCGGAGACATTGCAGCTTCCGTGCCAAGCTTCTGGCACGGGTCAAGTCATTGATTCTTAAGGAATCGCGAAATTCCGATCAGGCGGAATCAGGCGGAAGTCCGCATGCGCGGGAACGCGCTTATGCGGATTTCCGCTCAGCTGCACAGGCCGAAGGCCTTGCGTTCGGGGAAGTAGCGGTAGGTGAAGGTGCGCATCGGGTACTTCTTCAGCGCGATCTCGAACGCCGGCGGCGTGACGTCGAAACGTTCCGGCAGCTTGTCCTTGACGCGCAGGCGCACGCGCCAGATGGTCTCGTCGCCGGTGGCGCCGGCGATCAGCATGTCGGGCACCTTGGGGATTTCTTCGACGATTTCCGGGCGCGAGGTGGTGGTGCGCTGGTAGAACGACACCAGCTCGGCCTTGGCCAGCACCGGCCCCTTGGGCGCGGCGACGTTGTAGTCGCGGGTCTGGAACAGCGCGCGCTCGCCGCGCGGCACGATGTAGACGAAGGTGAATTCGGCGCCGCCGTCCGGCAGCGTGACCGGCGGCGTGGTGGAGACGCTGATTCCGCGCGGCAGGTCGAAGCGCGAGCCCTCCTGCCAGGCCTTGCATTCGGGCGTGGCCGCCAGGTACAGGTTGGCGGGCGTGTACGAGTCGCCGCAGGCGCTCAGCAGCAGCGGCAAAACGAGGAGTGCGGGATAACGCAGGCGCATGGAATTGGGCTTCTTGAAATTCGAAGCCCGTAGTTTACTCTGAAATAGGAATAGCCTGATGCTGATCTAAGTCAACGCCGTTTTGAAAGACCGCTCTAGATTGAAGGGCCTGCGAACAGGAGAATCATCATGTCGAGTACGCTATTGGAAGACGAAGTGAAACTTGCGCAGGCAGCGCGCTATTTAAATGTCACGCCCCGGTATCTTCTACATCTGCTGGAGCAGCGTCGGCTAACGCTCGATAGTCTGACCATGTACAAGGAAGAGCGGCAAAAAATCTCTCAGCAAGCGCTCCAGAAACTCGTGGATCAAGCTCAGGAGCTGAATATGGGGTATTGATGGCAACGAATCGATATGTAGCGGTGCTGGACGCCTACGTGCTTACCCCGCTCCACTACGCGATCTGCTGCTCAGCCTGGCCTCCGCCGGCATCTATCAAGCACGTTGGACCCGCATGATCCAAGATGAATGGATCCATAACCTTCTGCTGCGCAGGCCCGATCTTCAGCCTGAAGCGCTGGCCCGCACTGCGGTGCTGATGAACGAGGCGATTGAAGACAGCTTGATCGAGAATTTTGAACACCTGATTGACTCGATGACGCTACCGGATCCCGGCGACCGTCATGTTCTTGCAGCTGCGGTCGCCAGTCAATCAGACGCCATTGTCACATTTAATATCAAAGACTTTGCCTCTGTTCCTGGTGTCGATGTATGGCACCCAGACGACTTTTTGGTATCCCGATATGCTTACGATGCGATTGGCACGCTGAACTCCATCAGCGCGCTGCGGCAGCGATTAAAAAATCCGCCCAAGACGGCACATCAACTAATAGCGACATACGAGCGACAGGGGCTGCCCCTGTTCAGTCGATTTTTGCAGAAAAAAATCGACCTCATCTAGCAAAAAAGGCCGCATCGCTGCGGCCCCTTCCTAGCTGGTTACCACATGATGACGCGGTCTTTAGGCGCCAGATACATCTTGTCGCCCGGCTTGACGCCGAAGGCGTCGTAGAAGCCCGGCTGGTTGCGCATGGTGCCGTTGGCGCGGAACTGGCCCGGCGAGTGCGGGTCGGTCTTGATCTGCACGATCTGCTGCGCTTCACGCATCTTCATGCGCCACACTTGCGCGAAGCCCATGTAGAAGCGCTGGTCGCCCGTCAAGCCGTCGATCACCGGCGCTTTCTTGCCCTTCAGCGACAGCTTGTAGGCCTTGTACGCGATGGCGACGCCGCTGTTGTCGGCGATGTTCTCGCCCAGGGTCAGCTCGCCGTTGACGTGGTAACCGGGCAGCGGGCTGAACTGGTTGTACTGCTCGACCAGCATCTTGGTCTTGGCCGCGAAGTTCTTGTGGTCCGCGGCGGTCCACCAGTCGCGCAAGTTGCCGTCGCCGTCGTACTGGGCGCCCTGGTCGTCGAAGCCGTGGCTGATTTCGTGGCCGATCACGCCGCCGATGGCGCCGTAGTTGACCGCGTCATCCGCGTCGGCGTTGAAGAACGGCGCCTGCAGGATCGCCGCCGGGAACACGATCTCGTTCATTTCCGGGTTGTAGTAGGCGTTGATGGTCTGCGGCGTCATGCCCCACTCTTCGCGGTCGATCGGCTTGCCCAGCTTGTTCAATTCCTTGTTGTAGTCGAACTGGCGCGAGCGGATCACGTTGCCAACCAGGTCGTCCTTGCTGACGGTCAGCTTGGCGTAGTCGCGCCACTTGTTCGGATAGCCGATCTTGGTGGTGAACTTGGCCAGCTTGGCTTGCGCCTGCTTCTTGGTGACCGGGCTCATCCAGTCCAGCTTGTCGATGCTGGTCTTGTACGAGGCCAGCAGGTTTTTCACCAGCGC
Source organism: Duganella sp. CT11-25 (assembly GCF_047302815.1). Classification (NCBI taxonomy): domain Bacteria; kingdom Pseudomonadati; phylum Pseudomonadota; class Betaproteobacteria; order Burkholderiales; family Oxalobacteraceae; genus Duganella; species Duganella sp. CT11-25. The sequence continues at coordinate 4,564,859 of NZ_JBKBFD010000001.1, read as the reverse complement.
TTCCATGCGGGCTTTGCGTTCGGCCGGGAAGTGCGCCTCGACGTACAGCTTGCCGACCGCTTCGCCCAGCGCGCCTTCGGTGACGGTGACGCCGCGTTTCCAGCGTGGACGCTGCTCGGTCACGCCGCTCAGCACGGTGCCGTAGAAGGCGAAGTTTTCATCGACGAAGGCCTTGCTCAGGTAAGGCGCATTCGCGCGCACCAGCTGCCAGTTGAAGTAAGCCTTGATGGTGTCCAGCGGCGTGCTTTGCAGCAGCGCGGTCATGCCCTTGAGGTAGCTCGGCTGGCTGACGATCACGTAGCTGACCTTGCCCGCGACGCCGGTGTCGGCCAGGTAGGCGTTCCAGTCGTAGCCCGGCGCCACGTCGCCCAGCTTGGCGATGTCGACCTTGTTGTAGGCCTTGACCGGGTCGCGCAGTTCGACCTTGGTCCACTGCAGCTTGGCCAGTTCCGTTTCGAAGGCGACGATGGCTTTCGCGGTGGCGGCGGCCTTGGCGTCTCCCGCCAGGGTCAGCATCTTGGCGACGTGCAGCTCATACTTGGCCAGCGCGTCGGCCAGCTTGGCGTCGTCGGCTTTCAGGTAGTAGTCGCGGTCGGGCAGGCCCAGGCCGTCCTGGTACAGGTCGGCCACGTATTTGGTCGAATCCTTGTTGTCCTGGTGGATGCCGTAGTTGTACGGCGCGCTCACGCCGATCTGGTTGAAGTGCGAGATCAGCGCCGGCAGTTGTTTCTTGTCGCTGATGGCGGCGATCCTGGCCAGTTCCGCGTTCAGCGGGGTCAGGCCCAGTTGTTCCAGCCTGGCTTCATCCATGAAGCTGGCGTAGAAGTCGCCGATGCGCTGGGCTTCCGGACCGCCGGCCTTGTTCGAGGCGGCGCCTTCGATGATGGCGCGCAGTTGCGGCTGGATGTCGTCGCGCAGTTTTGCGAAGCTGCCCCAGCTGGCTTTGTCGGCCGGGATTTCCGTGGTGGCCAGCCATTTGCCGTTCATGTGGGTAAACAGGTCGTCCTGGGCGCGTACCGCAGGGTCGACGTATTCGACGGCAATGCCGGATGCCAGCTTGCTGCTTGCTACTTTTGCGCTGGCCGGGGCGACACTTTTGGTGTTGTCGGCGGCGCCGGCAAAGCCCGCGATCAGGCTCAGGGTCAATGCACTTAACAGATGACGTTTCACGAGGTTTATCCTTCTTAATGAGAAAAACATGAAAGGCCCAATCGCTCAATTGGACCATATCGCTTTATATCACAGCGTCACCACATGATGACGCGGTCTTTGGGCGCCAGATACATCTTGTCGCCCGGCTTGACGCCGAAAGCCTGGTAGTAGCCAGGCTGGTTGCGCACCGTGCCGTTGGCGCGGAACTGGTCCGGCGAATGCGGATCGGTTTTCAGGGCGACGATTTGCTGCGCTTCGCGGATCTTGCTGCGCCAGACCTGGCCAAAACCCATGTAGAAGCGCTGCTCGCCGGTCAGGCCGTCGATCACCGGCGCCGGCCGGCCGCCCAGCGAGATCCGGTAGGCCTTGTAGGCGATCGCCGCGCCGCTGTTGTCGGCGATGTTCTCGCCCAGGGTCAGCTCGCCGTTGACGAAGTAGCCCTTGACCGGGCTATAGCCGTTGTACTGCTTGACCAGCATCCTGGTCTTGGCCGCGAAGTTCTTGTGGTCGGCCTTGGTCCACCAGTCGCGCAGGTTGCCGTCGCCGTCGTACTGCGCGCCCTGGTCGTCGAAGCCGTGGCTGATCTCGTGGCCGATCACGGCGCCGATGCCGCCGTAGTTGGCCGCGTCGTCGGCGTTGGCGTCAAAGAACGGCGGTTGCAAAATCGCGGCCGGGAACACGATCTCGTTCAGCTCCGGGTTGTAATAGGCGTTGACGGTTTGCGGCGTCATGCCCCATTCGTCACGGTCGATCGGCTTGCCCAGCTTGTTCAATTCCTTCTCGTATTCGAAGGCGTGCGAACGGTGGATATTGCCGACCAGGTCGTCCTTCGCCACCGCCAGCTTCGCATAGTCGCGCCACTTGTCCGGATAGCCGATCTTGGTGGTGAACTTGGCCAGCTTGGCTTGCGCCTGCAACTTGGTTTCCGGGCTCATCCAGTCCAGCGTGTCGATGCTTTGCTTGAACGCTTCCAGCAGGTTCTTGACCAGCGCTTCCATGCGCGCCTTGCGCTCGGCCGGGAAGTGCTGCTCGACGTACAGCTTGCCCAGGCTCTCGCCCAGCGCGCCGTCGGTGGCGTTGACCGCGCGCTTCCAGCGCGGCTGCTGTTCCTTGATGCCGCTGAGCACGGTGCTGTAGAAGGCGAAGTTTTCCAGCGCGAAGTCCTGGTTCAGGTAGGCCGCGTTGGCATGGATCAGCTGCCACTGGAAGTAAGCCTTCCAGGTCGCCAGCGGCGTCCTGGCCAGCAGCTTGTCGACGCCGGTGATGAAGCTCGGCTGGCTGACGATGACGTAGTCGACCTTGCCGGCGATGCCGGTGTCCCGCAGCCAGGTGCCCCAGTCGTAGCCGGGCGCCAGCTTGGACAACCGGTCCAGCGGCACCTTGTTGTAAGCCTTGAGCGGATCGCGCAACTGCACCTTGGTCCACTGGATTTTCGCGATCTCGGTTTCCAGCGCGACGATGGCCTTGGCGTCCGCCGCGGCGTTGGCATTGCCGGCCAGCGTCAGCATGCTGGCGACGTGCCGCTGGTACTTGGCCAGCGTGTCGGCCATCTTCTTGTCGGTCTTCCTCAGGTAGTAGTCGCGGTCCGGCAGGCTCAGGCCGTCCTGCACCAGGTCGGCCACATACCTGGTCGAATCCTTGTTGTCCTGGTGGATGCCGAAGGCGTAGGGCGTGGTCACGCCGTAGCGGTTGAAGTGGGCGATCAGCGCCGGGATCTCTTGCTTGTCCTGCAGCGCCGCAACGCGGTCCAGCTCGGCCTTCAGTGGTGTCAGGCGCAGTTCTTCCAGCTTGGCCTCGTCCATGTAGCTGGCGAAGAAGTCGCCGATGCGCTGGGCGTCGGTGCCGGCCGCCTTGTTCGGGTTGGCGGCGGCCGCTTCGATGATGGCGCGCAGCTGCGGCTTGGTGTCGTCGTCCAGTTTTTCAAACGAGCCCCAGCTGGACTTGTCCGACGGGATCTCGGTATTGGCCAGCCACTTGCCGTTCAGGTTGACGAAGAAGTCGTCCTGCGGACGCACGCTGGCGTCGATATTGGCCAGGTCCACGCCCGGGTTTTTTGTCTCGGCCTGGACGCCGGCCGAGGCCAGCAGCGCCAGCATCAGCGCGCTTAACAGATGTGCTTTCAAGTCTATCTCTCCGATTTGTATAGCCAAGTCTCAGAACAATAGCAAAAAGGCCACACAGGGTGGCCTTTTTATGAAAATTAAACGCTTACCAGATGATGACGCGCTGTTCCGGCGCAACATACATCCTGTCGCCCGGCTTGACGCCGAAGGCGTCGTAGAAGCCCGGCTGGTTGCCCAGCGTGCCGTTGGTGCGGAACTGGCCCGGCGAATGCGGGTCGGTCTTGATCAGCAGGATCTGCTGTTCGTCGCGCGTCTTGCTGCGCCATACCTGGCCCCAGCCCATGAAGAAGCGCTGGTCGCCCGTCAGGCCGTCGATCACCGGCGCTTCCTTGCCGCCCAGCGACAGCTTGTAGGCCTTGTAGGCGATCGCCGCGCCGCTGTTGTCGGCGATGTTCTCGCCCAGGGTCAGCTCGCCGTTGACGTGGTAGCCCGGCAGCGGGCTGTAGCCGTTGTATTGCTTGACCAGCGCGTCGGTCTTGGTCTTGAAGTTGGCGCGGTCCTGCTTGGTCCACCAGTCGCGCAGGTTGCCGTCGCCGTCGGACTGGCTGCCGCCGTCGTCGAAGCCGTGGCTGATTTCGTGGCCGATCACGGCGCCGATGGCGCCGTAGTTGACGGCGTCGTCGGCCTTGGCGTCAAAGAACGGCGGCTGCAGGATCGCGGCCGGGAACACGATCTCGTTCATCGTCGAGTTGTAGTAGGCGTTGATGGTCTGCGGCGTCATGCCCCACTCTTCGCGGTCGATCGGCTTGCCCAGCTTGTTGATCATGCGCTGGTGCGCGTAGCTCTCGGCGCGCAGCACGTTGCCGACCAGGTCGCCCTTGAGGATGGCCAGCGCCGAGTAGTCGCGCCATTTGTTCGGATAGCCGATCTTCGGCGTGAACTTGGCCAGCTTGGCTTGCGCTTCCTTCTTGGTTTCCGGGCTCATCCAGTCGAGGTTGTCGATGCTGGTCTTGTACGAGGCCAGCACGTTCTTGACCAGCTCGTCCATGCGCGCCTTGCGCTCGGGCGGGAAGTACTGCGCCACGTACAGCTTGCCCAGCACTTCGCCCAGCGAGCGCTCTTCCAGCGCCACCGCCTGCTTCCAGCGTGGCGGCTTGACGGCCACGCCGGTCAGCACGGTGCTGTAGAAATCGAAATGGGCGTCGGCAAACGCCTTCGACAGATACGGCGAGGCGCTGCGCAGCAGCTGCCATTCGAAATAGGCTTTCCAGGTCGTCAGGTCGGTCTTGTCCAGCGCGGCGTTGAAGCCGGTCAGGTAGCTCGGCTGGTTGACGATGACGTAGTCGGCCTTGTTGGCGATGCCGGCGGCGGCCAGCGCGTGGCCCCAGTCGTAGCCCGGCGCCAGCTCGGACAGCTTGCCGATCGGGGTCTTGTTGTAGCGCTTGACCGGGTCGCGGTTCTGCACCTTGGTCCATTGCGCCTCGGCCAGCGCGGTTTCCAGCGCGACGATGGCCTTGGCGTTGCCGCCCGGGTTCTTGTCGCCGGCCAAGGTCAGGATCCTGGTGATGTGTGCTTCGTACTTGGCCAGCGCGGCGGCCATCTTGGCGTCGTCTTTTTTCAGGTAGTAGTCGCGGTCCGGCAGGCCCAGGCCGCTCTGGCCGATATACACCGCGTACCTGGTCGATTCGCGCGCATCCTGGCGCACCGACACGCTGTACGGCGTGGCGACGCCGATCTTCGACAAGCGCGCCACCAGCAGCGGGAAGCCCTTCTTGTCCTTGATCGCGCGGATGGCGTTGAGTTCGCCGGTCAGCGGCTTGATGCCCAGCGATTCCAGCTTTTGCTCGTCCATGAAGCTGGCGTACAGGTCGCCGATTTTCTGGGCGTCGCTGCCGGCCTTGCGGGTCTTGTCGGCTTCGGCCGCCTCGATGATGCCGCGCAGTTCAGGCAGCACGTCGTCGCGCAGCTTGGCGAAGGTGCCCCAGCTGGATTTTTCGGCCGGGATCTCGGTGTTCTTCAGCCAGCCGCCGTTCAGGTGGACAAAGAAATCATCCTGCGGACGCACGCTGGCGTCGATGTAGTTGACGTCGATGCCGGAAACGGGCGCGGTGTCGGCGGCGCCGGCATAGGCGGTCATCAGGCTCAGGGCCAGTGTGGTCAGCAGAATACGTTTCAAGGCATGTCCTTTGGGTTAGAACCTGGTTTCGTTATAGGCGCGGATCTCGCGCAAATATTCTACCGTCAGCCCTGCCCGCAAACTGGCCTGAGACTAAATTTTTACTTTACGATACACAACTTAGCCGCCGCCGCCCGGCAGGTTGATGCTGGCGCCGCCGGCGCCCACGCCGATGCCGCCCGCGCCGCCGCCCATGCCGCCCCGGCCCCCCTTGCCGCCGCGGTGCTCGCCGCCGCCCTCTTCCTTGCGTTCGGGGCGCGCGCTGCCGCCGTTGTCCGGCACGCGCAGCAGCTGTTCGCTGACCAGGTTGACGACGATCTGGCGCTGGCTTTCGCTCAAGGCATCGTTGACGGTCAGCCACCATTCGCGCAGCAGCTTCTCCTCATTGGCGCTGGCGGTGGTTTCTTCGTCAACGGCCTTGGCCAGGTCGCGCAGTTCGACATTGGCGCCCTGCGTGCCGGCCTGGGTGGCGGCCTGCAGGCGGTCGCGGCGGGCTTTGCGGTCGCGCAGCACGGTGCGGGTCTTGCTCTCGACCTGCTGCCACAGCGTTTGCTGGTTGGCGTTCAGGTTCAGCGATTTTTTCAACTCCGCCGCCATCGGCAGAAAGTCTTCGGCGCGCATCTCCATCACCGGCAGCGCAAACGCCGGCGCCAATAGCGCCGACAGGGCCAGCGCGGCGCTGACGCGGCGCAAGGCGGACGAAGAAGGAAGTGACAAAAATCGCATGTATGCTCCATAGATAAAAAAAAGCCTGCGCTTGGGGCGCAGGCAAAAAACCACTTCAGGGTAGAGAGAAATACGAGTTCAGTTTAGGACGCGAAATCGGCCGTTACAGAACTTCTTACAATTACTTACTGACGTGAACGTGAGGGATACACTGCATACAAAACAGCAAACTTGGCCTTTCACCAAGCGGGCTCTGGTGCGCTTTAAAAGTCAACGGCGAGCGTTGTAAAACCTCGTAAAGGTATAAATCATTTCGTGACGGCTACTACGTTTGCCGGAAATCAGGTTTATACTCAACTCATGCATGCTGCGGGGCCGCAGCGGCTATTGGAATATCGCTTCGACAGGTGAAACATGGGCAAGAAACTAAAGAATTCCGGATTGATCGGACTCGGCGTCGTCGCCGGCATCGCTGTCTCCCTGCAGTTTTCCGCCATGGCGCAAAAACCGGTGGACCCGCCGCTGCCGCTGGAAGAGCTGCGCCAGCTGGCCGACGTGTTCGGCCTGATCAAGTCCGACTACGTCGAACCGGTCGAAGACAAGAAGCTGCTGACGGAAGCCATTTCCGGCATGGTGGCCTCGCTCGACCCGCATTCCGCCTACCTGGACAAGAAAGCCTACGCCGAGCTGCGCGAGGGTTCGCAGGGCAAGTTCGTCGGCCTCGGCATCGAGATCGGCCAGAGCGAGGACGGCTACATCAAGATCGTGGCGCCGATCGAAGACTCGCCGGCCTGGCGCGCCGGCATCAAGGCGGGCGACCTGATCAGCCGCCTCGACAGCACGCCGGTCAAGGGCATGACGCTGGACGAATCGGTCAAGAAAATGCGCGGCGAGCCGCACAGCAAGGTCAGCCTGACGGTGCTGCGCAAGGGCGAGGCCGAGCCGCTGGTGTTCAACATCACGCGCGAGGAAATCCACCAGAAGAGCGTCAAGGGCAAGCTGATCGAGCCGGGCTACGCCTGGCTGCGCATCTCGCAGTTCCAGGAGCCGACCGTCGATGACATGGCCGCCAAGATTGTCGAACTGTACAAGCAGGACCCGAACATCAAGGGCCTGGTGCTGGACCTGCGCAACGACCCGGGCGGCGTGCTGCAGGGCGCGATCGGCGTCGCCGCCGCCTTCCTGCCCAAGGATGCGGCCATCGTCTCGACCAACGGCCAGCTGCCGGACCAGAAGCAGATCTTCTACGGCCGTCCCGAATACTATGCGCTGCGCAACGAGAGCGACGCGCTGGCCAAGCTGCCGTCCGCCGTCAAGCAGGTCAAGATGGTGGTGCTGGTCAATACCGGTTCCGCCTCGGCCTCGGAAATCGTCGCCGGCGCGCTGCAGGACTACAAGCGCGCCGACATCATCGGCTCGCAAACCTTCGGCAAGGGCTCGGTGCAGACCATCCGCCAGCTGACGGCCGACACCGCCGTCAAGCTGACCACGGCGCGCTACTACACACCGAACGGCCGCTCGATCCAGGCCAAGGGCATCACGCCGGACGTGCCGGTGGATGAAAACGCCGACGGCGACGGCCTGAACGCGCTGCGCACCCGCGAGGCCGACCTGGACAAGCACCTGTCCAACGACCGCGACCAGGAAGGCGCCAAGAGCAAGCGCGACGAGCTGGAAGAGCAGCTGCGCATCGTGGCGCTGGAAAAGAAACGCAAGCCGCTGGAATACGGCAGCACCGAGGACTTCCAGCTGTCGCAGGCGCTGAACCACCTGAAGGGCTTGCCGGTCCAGCTGGCCAAGCCGGAAACCACGGTGGTGCAGGTGGATGCGGCCCTGAAGAAGGATTTGGCCAAGAAATAACTCTATTTTTTGTAGCGGACACAGCGGCGCCCTAGGGCGCCGCTTCTATTTCGCGCTTTATTTTCGCCTAACGTGTACGCATTGTGTAGAATTTGCCTCATTACTGGCGCCAGCCATTGCTTAATTTGAAAGTTTAATCATGAAACAAGCCGTCATCAGCGGTACCGGCCTCTATACGCCGACGCAATCGATCTCCAACGAAGAGCTGGTCGAGTGCTTCAACGCCTACGCCGAACAGTTCAACGCCGACCACGCCGCCGCCATCGCGGAAGGCACTGTCACGGCGCTGGAAATGTCGAGCGTGGCCTTCATCGAAAAAGCTTCCGGCATCAAGTCGCGCTACGTGATGGAAAAAACCGGCATCCTCGATCCGCAGCGCATGGTGTCGCGCATCCCCGAGCGCGCCGACGAGGAGTTGTCGCTGCAGGCGGAAATCTGCGTCGCCGCCGCCCGGCAGGCGATGGACCGCGCCGGCCGCACGGCCGCCGATATCGACATGGTGCTGGTGGCCTGCTCCAACATGCAGCGCGGCTACCCGGCGATGGCGGTCGAGGTGCAAGACGCGCTGGGCATCGAGGGCTACGGCTTCGACATGAACGTGGCCTGCTCGTCGGCCACCTTCGGCATCCAGCAGGCGGTGGCGGCGGTGCAAAGCGGCCAGGCGCGCGCGGTGCTGGTGCTCAATCCTGAAATCACCAGCGGCCACCTGAACTGGCGCGACCGCGACAGCCACTTCATCTTCGGCGACGCCTGCACCGCGATGATCATCGAAGCGGCCGACACGGCCAAGGGTTCGCACCGCTGGGAAATCCTGGAGACCAAGCTGAAGACCAGCTTCTCCAACAACATCCGCAACAACTTCGGTTTCCTCAACCGCTTCGACGAAGCGGGCGTCGGCCAGCCGGACAAGCTGTTCCGCCAGCAGGGCCGCAAGGTGTTCAAGGACGTGTGCCCGATGGCCGCCGAAATGATCAAGACCACCATCGCCGGCGCCGGCCTGGAAGTGCCACAGGTCAGCCGCTACTGGCTGCACCAGGCCAACCTGAACATGAACCTGCTGATCAGCCGCATGGTGCTGGGCCGCGACGCCGAGCCGGGCGAAGCGCCGGTGATCCTGGACGAATACGCCAACACCTCGTCGGCCGGCTCGATCATCGCCTTCCACAAGCATTCCGCCGACCTGGCCGCCGGCCAGCTGGGCGTGATCTGCTCCTTCGGCGCCGGCTATTCGATCGGCTGCGTGGTGGTGCGCCGCATCTAGGCGAAGTGCGCGCCTAGCTCCCGCTCGACGGCCGCGTATGCGGCCGTTGTTGCGTCCGGGCCGGCGGCGGTGGGCTGCACCGACAGGAAGCGGAGGTTCTTCAGGCCGATCGTGGCGAGGATGGCGCGCAGGTAGGGTTCGAGGAAGTCGGGCTGGCGGGCGCGCTCGCCGTTGCGGTAGCCGCCGGAGCTGACGGCGACAACCACCGGCCGGTCGGCCAAGGTGCCGATCTTGCCTTCCGGCGTGGCGTCGAAGGTGACGCCGATCCGCACCACGTGGTCGATCCACGCCTTCAGCACCGACGGCACTGTGAAGTTGTGCATGGGCGTGCCGATCACCACGTAATCGGCCTGCCGCAGCTCGGCGATCAGCAAATCCGACCACGCCAGCGACGACAGGCCCTGCGCCTGCGGCGCACCGCCGGCCGAGCGGCCCAGGGCGCTGGCATACTGGCCGTCCACGTGCGGCAGCGGTTCCGCCGACAAATCGCGCGACATGACCTGCGCCGCCGGATGCTGCGCCAGCAGCCGCTCGATTACGCGCCGCGACAGTTGGTGGCTGACCGAGCCGCCGCCGCGCGGGCTGGTGGTGATGTGCAAAATCTTCATGCCGCTTCCTTGAGCAGTTTACCGAACCGCAGGGCGCCCGGCAGCAGGCCCTCGCGGAAGTAGAAACGCTGCGCCAGCCCGTTCGTCAGGCCGGTATCCAGCACCAGCTTGACGCAATCCGCCTGTTCCGCATAGCCGCTCAGGCGCTCCAGCAGCTGCGCCCCCCAGCGCCGGCTGCGGTGCTTCTCGCCGGAGACCAGGTCGTCGACATACAGGAACTTCCCGTACACCAGGCTCTCCTGCAGCCGGTAGCCGGCCAGCGCCACCACCTCGCCATGCTCCCATGCGGCCAGGATGCGGTAGCCCTGCTCGCGCTGGCGCGTCACTTGCGCCACAAAATCGTCTTCGCTGTCCAGATGCGGACGCAGCTCCTTCATCACCGGGTAGCAGGCGCGCAGCTGCTCTGCGGTTTGCACATCGCGCAAGGCGGTGCCGTGCAGTTTGTCGTTCATGGTCGGTCCTTTCAAAACGCCATCGTAGGACAGTGATGGCATAATCCATAGAGCCATAAAATGACATCCAGAGCAGGCCATAATGACCAAACCCGATTTCCTCCAGCTCGACGCCGGCGCCGCCGAGCCGCTGTACCGCCAGATCTACACCCGGTTCCGCAATGCGATCGCGGAGGGCCTGCTGCGGCCCGGCGCCCGCATTCCCGCCGCCCGCGCGCTGGCGCTGGAACTGGGCCTGGCGCGCGGCACGGTGGAATCGGCCTATGCGCTGCTGACGGCCGAAGGCTACGTCGAGACGCGCGGCCAGGCCGGCACCATCGTCACGCCGGCGCTGGTGACGCATGCTGCGGTGGCTACGGTTGCGCCGCAGCCGGACCCGGTGCGCGCGCTGGCCGGCTCGCCCACCTCGTCCAGCCGCCCGTTCCAAATGGGGCTGCCGGCGCTGGACGCCTTCCCGCGCAAGGTCTGGGCGCGGCTGGCGGCGCGCGCCGTGCGCGCCACCCAGGCCGAGGACATGGTCTACCCGCCCTACGGCGGCGTGCCCGAGCTGCGCACCGCCATCGCCACCTACCTGCAGCTGTCGCGCGGGATCAGCTGCGCGCCGTCGCAGGTGTTCGTCACCAGCGGCTACCGCAACACGATGGAGCTGATCACCCGCGCCCTGCTCCAGCCGGGCGACGGCGTGTGGGTCGAGGATCCCGGCTATCCGCCCACCGGCGCGCTGCTGACGGAAGCCGGCATGAAGACGGTGCCGGTGGCGGTCGATGCCGACGGCCTGGTGGTCTCGCACGGCATCGCCAGCGCGCCCGGCGCCCGCGCCGCCGTGGTCACGCCCGCGCATCAAAGCCCGCTGTGCGTCTCGCTGTCGCTGCCGCGCCGCCTGGCGCTGCTGGAGTGGGCGGCGCAGGCCAAGGCCTGGATCGTCGAGGACGACTACGACGGCGAATACCGCTACGTCAGCCGCCCGCTGCCGGCGCTGCAAAGCCTGGACCGCGATGGCCGCGTGCTGTATGCCGGCACCTTCAGCAAGGTGCTGATGCCGGCGGCGCGGCTGGCCTACCTGGTGGTGCCGGAGGCGCAGGTCGAGCGCTTCGAATACATCAGCCAGACCTTCGCCGGCAGCGGCCCGACGCTGATGCAGCACATCGTCAGCGATTTCATGAACGAGGGCCATTTCGCGCGCCACATCCAGCGCATGCGGCGCCTGTACGCCGAACGCAGGCGGATCGCCGCCGACGCCCTGACCGACGTGCTGGGCCGGCACTTCCACATCGATCCGCAGCCCGGCGGCATGCACATGGTGCTGCGCATGGAGGGCCGCCACACCGACCGGGCGCTGGCCGCGCGCATGCAGCAGGACGGCATGGCCGCGCATGCGCTGTCGGCTTTCACGGTGCTGCCGGATGCGGCGTCCGGGCTGCTGCTGAGCTTTACCAATATCGGCACGCCGGAGCAGGCGCGCGAACTGGGCCGGCGCATCCTCAGCTTGCTCTAAGCCTGCCCGCGCGCGAGTGTGCTACGCTAAGGCTCCTCCACCACCCTTCTCAGGAGCCCCGCACGCATGCCCCACAATATCAGCCTGATCACCACTATCGCCGCCGCACTGGGCTTCGGCCTCCTGTTCGGCTATCTTGCAACGCGCCTCAAACTACCGGCGCTGGTGGGCTATCTCGCTGCGGGCATCATCATCGGACCTGCAACGCCGGGCTTTGTGGCCGATACGGCGCTGGCCGGCCAGCTGGCGGAAATCGGCGTGATGCTGATGATGTTCGGCGTCGGCCTGCACTTCTCGCTTGACGATCTATGGCAGGTGCGCAAAGTCGCGCTGCCCGGCGCCATCCTGCAGATCGCCGTCGCCACGGCGCTCGGCATGGCGCTGGCCCACTTCTGGGGCTGGAGCATCGGCGGCGGGCTGGTATTCGGCCTGGCGCTGTCCGTGGCCAGCACGGTGGTGCTGCTGCGGGCGCTGGAAGAGCGCGGGATACTCGATAGCTTCAACGGCCGCATCGCGGTCGGCTGGCTGGTGGTCGAAGACCTGGTCACCGTGCTGGTGCTGGTGCTGCTGCCGGCGCTGGCCGGTTCGCTGGGCGGCGTGGCCGTCGACAGCCACGGCGCGCCGGTCGCCGCCGGCGACGTCAACCTGTGGGCCACGCTGGCCATCACGCTGGGCCAGGTCGGCGCCTTCATCGCGCTGATGCTGGTGGTCGGCCGCAAGCTGTTCCCGTGGATCCTGTGGCAGGTGGCGCGCACCGGCTCGCGTGAGCTGTTCACGCTGTGCGTGATCGCCGCCGCCGTCGGCATCGCCTACGCTTCCACCCACTACTTCGGCGTGTCGTTCGCGCTGGGTTCCTTCTTTGCCGGCATGGTGCTGCGCGAATCCGAACTGGCGCACCGCGCCGCCGAGGAATCGCTGCCGCTGCGCGACGCGTTCGCAGTGCTGTTCTTCGTCTCGGTGGGCATGCTGTTCGAGCCGGCCATCATCGTCGAGCAGCCGCTCAAGCTGCTGGCCGTGGTGGCGATTATCGTGGTCGGAAAATCGGTCGCGGCCTTCCTGCTGGTGCTGGTGCTGCGCTACCCGGCCAAGACGGCGCTGATGGTGTCGGCCAGCCTGGCGCAGATCGGCGAGTTTTCATTCATCCTGGCGGCGCTGGGATTGTCGCTCGGCCTGATGCCGGCCGAAGGCCAAAGCCTGATACTGGCCGGCGCGATCATCTCGATCGCGCTCAACCCGGTGGTGTTCAAGGTCACCGCCCCGCTGGAGCGCTGGTTCGGCAAGAACCAGTCGCTGGCGGCCAGGTTCGAGCGCCCGGCCGATCCGCTGGCGGAACTGCCGATGTCGGTGCCGCATGAGCACCTGAGGGGGCAAGTGGTGCTGGTCGGTTACGGCCGCGTGGGCCGCCGCATCGCCGAGGTACTGACGAAACACGGCATCCCGTTCGTGGTGGCGGAACAGAACCGCGAAGTGGTCGACCAGCTGCGCAAGGATGGCGTGCATGCTGTGGCCGGCAATGCGGGCGAGCCGGCGGTGCTGATCCAGGCGCACATCGCGCACGCCAGCATGCTGGTGATCGCGACGCCGGACACCTTCCACGTGCGGGCGATGATCGAGACCGCGCGCGCGCTCAATCCGAACATCAAAACCGTGGTGCGCACGCACAGCGATGCGGAAGCCGAGCTGCTGCGCTCGGAGCGCGCCGGCCAGATCTTCATGGGCGAGCAGGAGCTGGCCAAGGGCATGACGGAATACGTGCTGGCCAATGTCGGCAAGGACAAAAGCCAGCACGCGCACTAGCGCTACAGGCTGACCGCCAGCTCCGCGCCTTCCTTGATGGCGCGCTTGGCGTCCAGTTCCGCCGCCAGCGCGGCGCCGCCGATCTTGTGGAAGCGCGGCCACCGGGCATGCGCTTTCACTTCCTCTTCCGACGGCATCAACTCCGTCAGGCTGTCCTGGCCCGCGCAGACCACCACGTTATCCACCGACAGCAAGCGCTGCTCGCCGCCGACGGTGATGTGCAGGCCCTGGTCGTCGATGCGGTCGTACTGTACGCCGGCCAGCATCACCACGCCGTTGCGCGCCAATACCGCGCGGTGCACCCAGCCCGAAGTCTTGCCCAAGCCGGCGCCCAGCTTGGAGGTCTTGCGCTGCAGCAGATACAGCTGGCGCACCGGTTCCGGATCCGACGCCGGCACCAGGCCGCCCGGCGTATCGCCCTTCATGCTCACGCCCCACTCCTTGGCCCAGACATCCAGCGCCAGCGGCAGCGGATGCTTGGGATCGTGCAGCAGGAATTCGCCGACGTCGAAGCCGATGCCGCCGGCGCCGATGATGGCCACGCGCTTGCCCACCGGCGCCTTGTTCTGCAGGACGTCGATATACGACAGCACTTTCGGATGATCGATGCCGTCGATCGGCGGCTTGCGCACCTTGATGCCGGTGGCGACGATGACGTCGTCATAGCCTTCCGCGATCAGCTGCTCGCGCGTCACGCGCACGCCCAGCCTGAGCTTCACGCCGGTCAGTTCCAGCTGGCGGCGGAAGTAGCGGATGGTCTCGGCGAATTCTTCCTTGCCCGGGATCTGCATGGCGATCTTGAACTGGCCGCCGACGCTGTCGCTGGAATCGAACAGCGTCACATCGTGGCCGCATTCCGCCGCCACCGTCGCCGCCGACAACCCGGCCGGGCCGGCACCCACCACCGCCACGCGGCGCGGCTTGACGGCCGGCTTGTAGACCAGCTCCGTCTCATGGCAGGCGCGCGGATTCACCAGGCAGCTGGCGCGCTTGTTGGAGAAAGTGTGATCCAGGCAGGCCTGGTTGCAGCCGATGCAGGTGTTGATCTCGTCGGCACGGCCTTGCGCGGCCTTGACCACGAAATGCGAATCGGCCAGGAACGGCCGCGCCATCGAGATCATGTCGGCGTCGCCGCGCTGCAAAATGCCTTCCGCTTCGGCCGGCATGTTGATGCGGTTGGACGCCACCACCGGTATCGTCACTTCCAGACGCAGGCGTCCCGCCAGGCTGGCGAAGGCGCCGCGCGGCACCGAGGTGACGATGGTCGGCACCCGCGCTTCATGCCAGCCGTAGCCGGTATTCAGGATCGATACGCCGGCCTGCTGCAGTGCCTTGGCCACGGCCACCACGTCTTCCCAGGTATTGCCGCCATCGACCAGGTCCAGCAGCGAGTGGCGGTACATGATAATGAAATCGCTGCCCACTTCCGCGCGGATGCGCTTGATGATCTCCACCGGCAGGCGCATGCGGTTCTCGATGCTGCCGCCCCAGCGGTCGGTGCGCAGGTTGGTGCGCGCGCACAGGAACTGGTTGAGCAGGTAGCCTTCGCTGCCCATCACCTCGATGCCGTCGTAGCCGGCGTCACGCGCCAGCTTCGCGCAGCGCGCGTAGTCGCGGATGGTCGCCTCGATGCCGGCCTCGGTCAGCGCGCGCGGCTTGAACGGCGAGATCGGCGATTTCTTCTCCGACGCCGACACCACGAAGGGCTGGTAACCATAGCGGCCCGAGTGCAGGATCTGCATCAGGATCTTGCCGCCCTCTTCATGCACGGCGCTGGTGACGCGGCGGTGATTGAGCACGTCGCCCTTGAAGTTGAGCGTACCTCCAAAGGGGAGCAGCCATCCCGAGCGGTTGGGAGAGATACCGCCGGTGACAATCAAACCCACGCCTCCGCGCGCGCGTTCACGATAGAATGCGGCGAGTTTGCCGTAATTGTAGAAGCGGTCCTCAAGACCGGTGTGCATGGATCCCATGACGACGCGGTTGCGCAGCGTCGTGAAGCCAAGATCGAGTGGGGCCAGCAGGTGTGGGTATGGTGAAGTTGTCATTATGGTTTTTAGAGTCAGACCTTGGGTGGGGCGTCACGATGCCCGCATTAAAACTGAATTCTCTAGACCTGGGCTTCTAAAGTCCCCGCCCCTGCGCTTGAATTTTGTAACCGGAGGGTGCTTCTCTTGTATTCTGCCACCCTTTCCCTTACGCTGGAAAGATGATGCGATTCCTTCTGTTTTTGTTGTTAGGTGTGACCGCCCAAGTGGGGTTGGCGCAAGCACCTAGGCTTGAATTGCCCAAGCTGGAGGTGTCCGTCAACCGCGTCAATCTCGATGCGGTGCACATGTACGAAGTGGACGCCACCGGCACGGTGGCGGCGCCACTGCCGAAGGTATGGCGCATCCTGACCAGCTACGAGCGCATGGCCGAATTCGTGCCGGATATGGAGTCGTGCAAGATCCTGTCGCGCAACGGCAATGAAGTCATCCTCGAACAATTCGGCGTCGCCCGCTTTTTGTTCATGTCCAAGACCATCCACCTGATCGTGCGCGCCACCGAGCAGCCGATGTCATCGATCGACATCGCGCTGATTTCGGGCGATATGAAGCACTATGAGTCGCATTGGGAATTGATCCCGGTGCCCGAGACGGGCGGCACCAAGATCGTCTACAGCGGCAAGATGATACCGAACTTCTACGTGCCCGGCATCCTCGGATCGAAGATGATACGCAGCGATATCGAGCGCATGATGAACGCCGTGCTGACGCGCATCGACCGCCGCGACGAGCCCAGGGTGGAAGCTATTCCGAAGTGAGCCCGGCCCCCACACAAATGAAGCAGCTTCAGGCTAAATAAGTGTCGCGGTCGCGTAGCTCGGCGAAGTTTTCCAGGCTGCCGATCTTGACCAGCACCGGATTCAGACTCAGTTTGCTCTGCATCGCGCGCCAGGCGAACTGCCACTCGTGTTCCTGCGCTTCGGCCGCGGTCTTGGTGAAGGCCGCGCCCAAGGCCGCGCGGGTGCCGTATTCGACGGCGCCGTCGATCCCGGCCCAGCTGGGCAGCGTGCGCTGCACCGCGCGGTGCAGGCGCTCGCCGAATTCCTCGGTGTTGTGGATGATCAGGCAGCTGTCGGCGTTGAACAGCTCGAACAGCTTGCGGTCCCACACCTGCGAGAAGCTCAGCGTCAGGCAGCTGGAGGCGGGCGTCAGGATGAATTGTCCCTGGGTCAGCGCCAGTTCCAGGTCTTCGCGCACGCCGTAGCGGTGCAGGGTCGGAGGGCGTTGGTAGTCGTGCATGATGGTACTCAATCTTTACAAGTTATTTAAGCGGGCGGCGCACATGACGATGTGAACGCATCGACGCCGAGGCGATGAAAATCTCGCGCAGCAGGTAGCAGAAGCTGCCGATCAACGCCATCATCGCCACGACGAACATGCCGGCGATGTACTTATCCAGCGAAATATTCGTGATATCGCCCAGGAACAGCATCGCGATCACCAGGCAAATCAGCAGCCCGCAGGCGGTCGACAAGGTGATCGAAGCGTTGATCAGGTGCGATCTTCGGTATAGCACATCCAGTTCGTTCAGATAGACATCGCTGTAGCCGATGTCCAGCCTGTCCTCCAGCACCCGCGAACGGTCGATGATGCGCGCCAGGCGGTTGGTCAGCACCATCAGGTTGGTGCACACGCCGGTCAGCAGGAAGACTGGCGCGATGGCCAGCTGGATGATGTGGCCGATATCGCCGATCTGAATATTCATGGATGCGCTAGACAGGTTGTTACTCAAGCCATAGTGTAGCAGCCCGCGCCGCCGCCGGGCCGAATCCCGGACTGCGGCGCGTGGTCTTTATGCAAACGTGCGGGTCCGCTTGAACTGTTCGGTGGCCGCCACCAGCGCGCGCGAGATGCCTTTTTCCATCGCGCCGTGACCGGCGTCCGGGATCATGTTCATCACCGCGCCCGGCCAGGCCTGCTGCAGGCGCCAGGCCGATACCGGCGGGCAGATCACGTCGTAGCGGCCCTGCACGATCACCGCCGGCAGGTGGGCGATGCGGCCCATGTCGCGGATCAGCTGGTCGTCGCCGAAGAAGCCCAGGTTGGCCATGTAATGCGATTCCAGGCGGCCGACGCCCAGGTCCAGCGCGTCCGACGGCGGATCTTCCGCCTGCGGCAGCAGGAACACGCGGCGGCCCTCGAAACGGCTCCAGGCGCGCACCGCCGGCCAGTGCACGGCCGGATCGTCGCTCATGATGCGGCTCACATAGGCTTGCAGCAGGTTGCCGCGCTCCGCTTCCGGTATCGGCGCGATGAATTCGGCGTGCACCTCGGGATGGAACCACTTGGCGCCGTCCAGGAACCAGTCGATTTCCGCTTGCGTGCACAGGAAGATGCCGCGCAGGACGAAACCGAGGCAGCGCTCCGGGTGCGCCTGGCCGTAGGCCAGCGCCAGCGTCGAACCCCAGGAGCCGCCGAACACCAGCCACTGCCCGATACCGAACAGGTCGCGCAGGCGCTCGATATCGTCGACCAGCAGCTGGGTGGTGTTGTTGCGGCACTCGCCCAGCGGCAGCGACTTGCCGGCGCCGCGCTGGTCGAACAGGATCACGCGGTACTGGTCGGGATCGAAGAAGCGGCGGTGCTGCGGCGACAGGCCGGCGCCGGGGCCGCCGTGCAGGAAGATCACCGGGATGCCGTTCGGATTGCCGACTTCTTCCCAGTAGATGGTGTGCAGGTCGTCGACCGCCAGCATGCCGTGCCGGGTCGGTGCGATGGGCGGGAACAGGGGAGAAGAGGAGTCGAACATGGCTATCCTTTGAGCATCGATAGCAGATTGTACGAAAAAAAAGCCAGGATCGCGAACGAACCTGGCTCTACAGCGGGCGAGCGATGCCGGTCAGGACATGTGCTGGCCGCCGTTGATGGCGATATTGGCGCCGGTGACGAAGGCCGCCTCGTCCGACGACAGGTAGGCCACCAAACCCGCGACTTCTTCAGGCTTGCCCAGGCGCGCCATCGGAATTTGCGGAATGATCTTGGTGTCGAGCACGTCCTGCGGGATCTCCATCACCATCTTGGTGCCGATGTAGCCCGGCGAGATGGTGTTGACGGTCACGCCCTTGCGCGCCACTTCCAGCGCCAGCGCCTTGGTGAAGCCGTGCATGCCGGCCTTGGCGGCCGAGTAGTTGGTCTGGCCGAAGGCGCCCTTCTGGCCGTTGACCGACGAGATGTTGATGATGCGGCCCCAGCCGCGCTCGACCATGCCGTCGCATACCGGCTTGGTCATGTTGAATACGGAGTCCAGGTTGGTCGCCATGACGGCGTCCCAGTTCGGCTTGTCCATCTTCTTGAAGGTCATGTCGCGGGTAATGCCGGCGTTGTTCACCAGCACATCGACCGGGCCGATGTCTTTTTCAATCGCGGCCACGCAGGCCTGGGCGGACTCGTAGTCCGCCACGTCGCACGGATAAGCGCGGAAATTGAAACCCTGGTCGCGGGTAGTGGCGAGCCACTGCTCGACCTTCGGATTGCCAGGGGAATATGTGGTGACCACGCAATAGCCCAACGCCGACAGTTTGAAACACACTGCTTCGCCCAGACCACCCATGCCACCGGTTACTAATGCAACTCTTGCCATTTTCGTCCCCTCTTTTAATTGACGCCAAAAATCGGTTTCAGCGCCGGGCCGCAACCCGGCGCCGCTCATGCTAAATAATTACGCGCGTTCGATCGCCAGCGCCACGCCCATGCCGCCGCCGATGCACAGCGAGGCCAGGCCTTTCTTGGCGTCGCGGCGTATCATTTCGTGGATCAGGGTGACCAGGATGCGGGCGCCGGACGCGCCGATCGGGTGGCCGATGGCGATCGCACCGCCATTGACATTGATCTTGCTGGTATCCCAACCCATTTCCTTGTTGACCGCCACCGCTTGCGCGGCGAAGGCTTCGTTGATTTCCAGCAGGTCCAGGTCGTCCGGGGTCCAGCCGGCCTTTTTCAGGCACAGCTTGGTGGCCGAGACCGGGCCCATGCCCATGAAGGCCGGGTCCAGGCCGGACGAAGCGTAGGCCTTGATCTTGGCCAGCACCGGCAGGCCCAGTTCCTTGGCCTGCGTGGCGGACATCATGATGACGGCGGCGGCGCCGTCGTTCAGGCCGGAAGCGTTGCCGGCGGTGACCGAACCATCCTTGGCGAACGCAGGGCGCAGGCCGGCCAGCGCTTCGATGGTCGAGCCTGGCTTGACGTATTCGTCGGTCTCGAAGACGATGCTGCCCTTCTTCTGGACGATTTCCAGCGGCAGGATCTCATCCTTGAACTTGCCGGCTTTTTGCGCGGCTTCGGCCTTCAGCTGCGAATTCAGCGCGAACTCGTCTTGCTCGGTGCGCGAGATGTCGTATTTTTTCGCGACGTTTTCCGCCGTGGTGCCCATGTGGTACTGGTTGTAGACGTCCCACAGGCCATCGACGATCATGCTGTCGACCGCCTTGAAGTCGCCCATGCGGAAGCCGTCGCGCGAACCGTTGATCACGTGCGGCGAGGCGCTCATGTTTTCCTGGCCGCCGGCGATGACGATTTGCGCGTCGCCGGCCTTGATCGCTTGCGCCGCCAGGTGGGTGGCCTTCAGGCCGCTGCCGCAGACGTGGTTGATGGTGAAGCCGGGAATGCTGTTCGGCAGGCCGGACTTGATGACGGCCTGGCGGGCCGGATTCTGGCCGACGCCGGCGGTCAGCACCTGGCCCAGGATGGCTTCGCTGATCAGGTTGGGATCGATGCCGGTCTTGGCCAGCAGGCCCTTGATCACATGGGCGCCCAGTTCGGACGCGGGAACCTTGGCGAGGCTGCCGCCGAATTTGCCCACACCAGTACGGCCAGCGGCCACGATAACTACATCATCCATATGACTCTCCAATGCGCCGGCCGCAGCCGGCTTAGTTTAAGCAACAACGCGAACTTTTATCATACGCTGCCGACGGGTAGCCCGTCAGGGGTTTCGATTGTGCGTCGCCGCGAGAAATTGCCAGGATTTCTCTAGCAGCATCCGTGCCAGCGGCAAGCAAGCACTGGGGACCCATCGTAAGCGGCGGATTGGTCGCCGACTTTGATCCGCATCAAAACCCTTCAACTACATTCTGAAGAAACAGTGTCAATTTGTCACGATAATAATTTGATACCATCGAGCGTGGCGGCGCACTGCTCGCGTATCACATTGACGAAGTCGAGGACGTAGGCTTTTTGCTTTTGCGACTCGGGCACGGAGACGAACAGGTCGCTCCACAAGCCGTGGTCGCCGATCGGCTTGGCGATCACGTAGTCGTAGTCGACGTAGTTCTTGATGGCCCAGTTGGGCAGCGCGGCGATGCCGCGGCGGCTGGCCACCAGCTGCAGCACGGCCACCGTCAGCTCGGCGGTGCGTCGCTGGTAGTGGATGTCGGCGGGCAGCAGCACTTCGCGGATCAGGTCGATGCGGGTTTCCGGCACCGGGTAGGTGATCAGCGTTTCCCCTTCAAAATCAACGGCCTGCAGGCGGCGCTGCGCCGCCAGGCGGTGCTTTTGCGCCATCACGACCAGGATCTCGAAGCGGAACAGCGGGAAGGTGGCGAATTCCGGGCCGTATGGCGAACCGATCACCAGATCGGCGTCGCCGCTGCGCAGCAATTCCGCCGGCTCGCTGTGGAAGCCCGAGACCAGGTCGATCTCCACTTCCGGCCAACGTTTGCGGAATTCATCCATGACCGGCATCAGCCAGTCGAAGCAGGTGTGGCATTCCAGCGCGACGCGCAGCTGGCCGGTGTCGCCCTGGGTCAAACGGGCCACTTCGCGCTCGGCGGTTTCGATTTCCGGCAGCAGCAAATCGGCCAGTTTGAGCAGCCGCGCACCGGTGGCGGTAAAGCCGATCGGCACGGATTTTCGCTCAAAAAGCGGCCCGCCGTAGCGATCTTCCAGCAATTTGATTTGATGAGACAGGGCCGACTGCGTCAGGTTCAACAGTTGCGCAGCACGGACGAGACTGCCGGCGGAGCGCAGCGCGCTCAGGGTGCGGAGGTGGCGTATCTCTAGCATGGTCTATTAATAATTTTCATGTGAAGCCGCAAAATCTTTCGTTTTGATTATAGACCGGTTTGCCGCACACTTTATAGCATCAATATTAAATGCGGATGACACACATCATGACTATCTCGAATAACGCCATACACAGCCACATCCCCGGCTTCCCGCGCATCGGCGCGGCCCGTGAATTGAAGTTCGCGCTGGAGGCGAACTGGCGCGGCGAACTGCCGGAAGCCCAGCTGGAAGCGGTCGGCCGCGACCTGCGCGCCCGCCACTGGGCGCTGCAGCAGCAGGCCGGGCTGGACTTCGTCACCGTCGGCGATTTCGCCTACTACGACCAGGTCGCCAACCACATCCAGCTGCTCGGCTGCGAGCCGGCGCGCTACGGCTTCAGCGCGGAGCAATCGCAGCTGAGCCGCTACTTCACCATGGCGCGCGGCAACAGCAGCAGGCAGCACGATCACGCTGCATGCGGCCACGACCATTCCAACGACGGCGGCCTGCACGCCTCGGCCGCGCTGGAAATGACCAAGTGGTTCGACACCAACTACCACTACCTGGTGCCGGAATTCACGCCGGAAACCGCATTCTCGCTGGCTTGCGAGCGCCTGTTCGATGAGGTGGCCGAAGCGCAGGCGCTGGGCCATGCGGTCAAGGCCGTGCTGCTGGGACCGCTGAGCTTCCTGTGGCTGGGCAAGACCAAGACCGATTTCGACCGCCTCGGCCTGCTGGACAAGCTGCTGCCGGTCTACGGCCAGGTGCTGGACCGCCTGAAGGCGCAAGGCGTGCAATGGGTGCAGGTGGACGAGCCCATCCTCGGCCTCGACCTGCCGGCGCCATGGCGCAGCGCGTTCGAGCATACCTACTGGCAGCTGAACCAGGTCGGCGTGCCGCTGCTGCTGGCCACCTACTTCTCGCCGCTGGAGGAAAACCTCAGCCTGGCCTGCCGCCTGCCGGTGGCCGGACTGCACGTGGACGGCGTGCGCGCCCCGCACGAGCTGACCAGCATCGCCGACTGGCTGCCGGTGCACAAGGTGCTGTCGGTCGGCATCGTCGACGGCCGCAACATCTGGCGCACCGACCTCGACGCGGCGCTGGCCGTGCTGGCGCCGATCGTTGAAAAACGCGCCGGCAAACTGTGGCTGTCGTCGTCGTGCTCGCTGCTGCACGTGCCGTTCACGCTGGCGGCGGAAACCGCGCTGGACGGCGAGATCCGTTCCTGGCTGGCCTTCGCCACCGACAAGCTGGACGAGCTGTACGTGCTCAAGCGCGCACTGCAAGGCGAGTACGACGCCGCCACCAGCGAAGCGCTGGAGCGCTCGCGCGCCGCCATCGCCAGCCGCCGCGCCAGCGCCCGCGTGCACCAGCCCGCCGTGCGCAGCCGCATCGCGGCGCTGCCGGGCGACGCCGACCAGCGCCGCTCCGGTTTCACGCAGCGCCAGGCCGAGCAGCGCGCACGCTTCAAGCTGCCGGCGTTCCCGACCACCACCATCGGTTCCTTCCCGCAAACGCAGGCGATCCGCGCCGCGCGCGCCGGCTTCAAGCGCGGCGAGTTGAACGCCGCCGACTATGAGATCAGGATGCGCGAAGAAATCGCCTTCGCCGTGCAACGCCAGGAAGAATTGGGACTGGACGTGCTGGTGCACGGCGAGGCCGAGCGCAACGACATGGTCGAGTATTTCGGCGAACAGCTGGACGGCTTCGTCTTCACGCAACTGGGCTGGGTGCAGTCGTATGGCTCGCGCTGCGTCAAGCCGCCCATCATTTTCGGCGACGTCAGCCGTCCGAAGGCGATGACGGTGGACTGGACCGTGCACGCGCAAAGCCTGACCGGCAAGCCGATGAAGGGCATGCTGACCGGCCCGATCACGATCCTGCAATGGTCGTTCGTGCGCGACGACCAGCCGCGCTCGGCCACCGCGCTGCAGATCGCGCTGGCGATCCGCGACGAGGTGGCGGACCTGGAGCAGGCCGGCATCGGCATCATCCAGATCGACGAGCCGGCCGTGCGCGAAGGCTTGCCGCTGCGCCGCAGCCGCTGGGACGAGTACCTGGACTGGGCCACGCGCGCCTTCCGCGTCTCGGCCAGCGCGGTGGCGGACGGCACGCAGATCCATACGCATATGTGCTACGCCGAGTTCAACGACATCCTGCCGCAGATCGCGGCCATGGATGCGGACGTGATCACGATCGAGACCAGCCGTTCGGACATGGAGCTGCTCAACGGCTTCGGCCAGTTCCGCTATCCGAACGAGATCGGGCCGGGCGTGTACGACATCCACTCGCCGCGCGTGCCCGGCAAGGAGGAGATGGTGCGCCTGCTGCAGAAAGCCAGCGCGGTGATTCCGCCGGCCAACCTGTGGGTCAATCCGGATTGCGGCCTGAAGACGCGCGGCTGGGCGGAAACCGAAACCGCGCTGCGCAACATGGTGGCCGCCGCCAAGCAACTGCGCAGCGAGCACGCGATCTACTAGGCCCGTTCACGCCGTCCCCGCACCGCAGGGACGGCGATCCCGCATATTTGCTGGCTCAGTACGGTGCCAGCCCTCCCCTTCCGTGCTTTTTGACAGTAAAATGCTGTTGCCTGCGCATGCGCGCGAGGTTAACCCTCTAATACTGTCGCCCATGTCCAAGAGCCTGTTTCAAAAGCCCATAGAAATCAAGATTTCCACCGTAGTCGCAGTCTCCGCCATCCTGTCCACGGCGGACCGCCTGGCCCTCGACGCCGCGCTGGCCGAAATGACCGGCGGCACCAGCGACTTCTTTGAAGACGACCTGACCGTGATCGACGTCGCCGCGCTGCCGGAAGGCTGCGGCCAGATCGACTGGGCCGGCATCATCGCCGTGCTGGCCAAATACCGTTTGAAGCCGGTCGCCGTGCGCAATGCCGCGCCGGCGCTGCATGCGGAAATCGCCGCCCACGGCCTGAGCCTGGAAGCGGCGACCAAGCCGCGCGACGACGAAGCGGCCCCGGCCAAACCGGCGCCCGCGCCGGCGGCCGCGCCAGCCCCGGCCGCGCCCGCCGCCGAAGGCCAGCCCGGCAACGCCGGCGTGATGATCATCGACACCCCGGTGCGCGCCGGCCAGCGCATCTACGCGCGCGGCTGCGACCTGATCGTCACCGCCGTGGTCAACAACGGCGCCGAGATCATCGCCGACGGCAGCATCCACGTCTACAACACGCTGAACGGCCGCGCGCTGGCCGGCGCCTCCGGCAATCCCGAGGCGCGCATCTTTGCTTTGAACATGTCGCCGGAGTTGGTGTCAATTGCCGGCGTTTACCGCACTTTTGAAGACGGATTTCCGAAGGAATATGCACGTTCTCCTGCGCAAATTCGCTTGGTGGGCGACCGAATCGATATACTATCTGTCAATTCGGCAACCCGCGCTTGACATCACCTCTCTGAAAAGGATTATTTGTGGCGAGAATTATTGTTGTAACGTCCGGTAAGGGCGGTGTCGGTAAGACGACTTCCAGCGCCAGCTTCTCCACCGGCCTGGCCATGCGCGGCCATAAGACCGCGGTGATCGACTTCGACGTCGGCCTGCGTAACCTGGACCTGATCATGGGCTGCGAACGCCGCGTGGTCTACGACCTGATCAATGTGATCAATAAAGAGGCATCGCTGACCCAGGCGCTGATCAAGGACAAGCATTGCGACAACCTGTTCATCCTGCCGGCGTCGCAGACGCGCGACAAGGACGCGCTGTCCGAAGACGGCGTGGAAGTCGTGCTGCACGAGCTGATCAACATGGGCTTCGAGTTCATCATCTGCGATTCGCCGGCCGGTATCGAGCACGGCGCGCTGATGGCGCTGACCTTCGCCGATGAAGCCATCATCGTCACCAACCCGGAAGTCTCGTCGGTGCGCGACTCGGACCGCATCCTCGGCATCATCCAGGCCAAGTCGCGCCGCGCGCAGACCGGCGGCGAGCCGGTCAAGGAACACCTGTTGATCACCCGCTACTCGCCGAAACGCGTGGACGCGGACGAAATGCTGTCGTACGAAGATGTGCAGGAAATCCTGCGCATTCCGCTGATCGGCATCATTCCGGAATCGGAATCGGTGCTGCATGCATCGAACCAGGGCAATCCGGCGATTCACTTCAAGGGCACCGATGTTGCGGAAGCCTACGAAGATGTGGTGTCGCGCTTCCTCGGCCAGGAACTGCCGTTGCGCTTTACCAACTATGAAAAGCCTGGCCTGCTGCAGCGTATCTTTGGGAGCAAGTAACTATGGCCCTGCTTTCTTTCCTGTTCCCGCCTAAACCGAAAACCGCGACCGCGGCCAAGGAGCGGCTGCAGATCATCATCGCGCGCGAGCGCAACGGCCGCAGCGGTCCGGACTTCCTGCCGGCGCTGCACAAGGAATTGATCGAGGTGATTTCGAAGTACACCAAGGTCAACGCCGACGACATCAAGATCTCGCTGGACCGCCAGGGCAACCTGGAAGTGCTCGACGTCAACGTGGTGCTGCCGGACGCTTAGGTTGCTTCAAAAGGACCGCGGCTTCGTTGCGGTTCCTCCTCGTGCAGGCGCTCGCTGCGCTCATTTTGAAACAACCTAAAGATTATGCAACGGCCGGTGCACGCCGGCCGTGATCAGTTCCTGCGCCACCCTGGCGCACGCCTCGACGTGCTGGTAGCCGATCTGGCGGAAGGCCACGAAGCCGATGCCGGCCGAGGCCAGCTGCCCGGCCAGCGGCACCAGCCTGGTCGCCTGCCGCGCCACGGTCTTGAAGCCGGTACGGCGCAAGACATGCATCACCACTTCCCGCGTCACCAACTTCCCCACCAGCATGCCGCCGACGCCGATCGCCGCTTCGTAGGCGATCAGCTTGAAGCGCGGCTGCAGGCGCTCGATCTGCTGCTGCGACAGGCCGAATTCCTGGTTGATGTCGTCGATCAGCAGCGAAAACAGGCGCAGGTCCGACACCACGTCCAGGCCCGGGATCGGCACCGCCGCCACGCCGGCCGACACCATCGCGCGCCGCCGCACCAGCCGCCGGCAGCGCTCGCGCACCGCCTCGATATCACGCGCGGATGCGGGTACCAGCGTCCAATTTGTGTCTTTTTTGAAGCTCATGGCGCCTCCTGGCGTCAACTGTGCGTTCTTGCCAATTTTCAACTTCTTCATTGAATTCAGCGTTTTTCCAGTGTACCGTGTAATGAATAGTCAGGCGCGCACAATGAAACCAAGTGTTACAAGAAGCTCAACATTAGTGTCTATAAAAAAATAGTTGGCCATTTTGCTAATTTTTTTGTAAATCTCTGTTATATTTGAAGTGACTTCTCCTTAACATTTTCCAACGGGCAGTAGTATGAGAATCGCCGTACTTGACAATGACCGTAGCCAAGCCGACTTGATCTGCCAGGTGTTGACCTCCGCAGGCCATATTTGCCACAGCTTCCAGACCGCCAAGGACGTGCTGGCGCAGCTGCGCAAGGACAGCTACGACATGCTGATACTCGACTGGCAGGTGGTCGACCTGGGCGCCGCCGAAGTGCTGCGCCGCGCCCGCGAAAAGCTGCCCGACAGCGCGCCCGTGCTGTTCCTGACCACCAGTTCCGGCGAGGACGACATCGTTGCCGGCCTGGGCGCCGGCGCCGACGATTACATGATCAAGCCGCTGCGCCGGAGCGAAATGGTGGCCCGCGTGCAAGCCCTGCTGCGCCGCGCCTACCCGGCCCAGAACGGCGCCGAACAATTGCAATTCGGTCAATATGTGTTTGAAACCCGTCCCGGCCGCCTGCTGATGGATGGCATAGTGTTGGATGTGACCCACAAAGAGTTCTACCTGGCACTGTTATTTTTCCGCAACATCGGCCGCCCGCTGTCGCGCGCCTACATCCATGAAGCGGTGTGGATACGCGAGACCGCCGTGCCGTCGCGCACGATGGACACCCACGTTTCGCGCGTGCGCAACAAGTTGCAATTAAAGCCAGAAAACGGCTTCCGCCTGGTGCCGGTCTACAGCTACGGCTACCGCCTGGAAAAGCTGGGCGCCTGAAACATCCGCCGCAGTAGATACCTGCTATAACTTTAGGCAGTCCCGCCGGGCAACATAGGGGTAGTCACGGTATAATGTCCGCACATTCACGCTCCGGACCCGAAATGCAGCTGCTTGCCGTCGGCCTCAACCACAACACCGCACCGGTCTCGCTACGCGAGCAGCTGGCGTTCGCCCCCGAGCAATTGGGGCAGGCGGTGGTGGCGGCGCGGTCGTGGTTCGAGCGCATCGACCATCGCGGCTCCGACGAGGCGGCGATCCTGTCGACCTGCAACCGCACCGAGCTCTATGCGGCCAGCCAGGTGCCCGACCCGCTCGACGCCGGCGCCCATTTCCTGGCCGATTTCCACCAGCTCAATTACGCCGAACTGCGCCCGCACCTGTACCTGTTGCCGCAGCACGACGCCGTGCGCCACACCTTCCGCGTCGCCTCCGGGCTCGACTCGATGGTGCTGGGCGAGACCCAGATCCTGGGCCAGATCAAGGACGCGATCCGCACCGCCGACGAAGCGGGCGGCCTGGGCACCTATCTGCACCAGCTGTTCCAGCGCTCGTTCTCGGTCGCCAAGGAAGTGCGCAGCACCACCGAGATCGGCGCCCACAGCGTGTCGATGGCGGCGGCCGCCGTGCGCCTGTCGCAGCGCATCTTCGACAAGATCTCCGAGCAGAACGTGCTGTTCATCGGCGCCGGCGAAATGATCGAGCTGTGCGCCACGCACTTCGCGGCGCAGAATCCGAAATCCATCACCATCGCCAACCGCACGCTGGAACGCGGCGAAATCCTGGCGCACCGCTTCGGCGGCCGCGCCATCCGCCTGGCCGATCTGCAGGACAAGCTGCACCAGTACGACATCGTCATCTCGTGCACCGCCTCGTCGCTGCCGCTGATCGGCCTGGGCATGGTCGAGCGCGCGATCAAGGCGCGCCGCCACAAGCCGATGTTCATGGTCGACCTGGCCGTGCCGCGCGATATCGAACCCGAAGTGGCGCGCCTGAACGACGCCTTCCTGTACACCGTCGACGACCTGGGCAAAGTGGTCCAGACCGGGATGGAAAACCGCCAGGCCGCCGTGGCGCAGGCCGAAGCGATCATCGAGACCCGCGTGCAGTCCTTCATGCACTGGATCGACGACCGCGCCGTGGTGCCGGTGATCCAGAGTTTGCAGGAAAACGGCGAAGCGCTGCGCCAGCTGGAGCTGGAACGCGCCCGCAAGATGCTGGCCCGCGGCGAAGACGTCGACGCCGTGCTGGAAGCCCTGTCCAAGGGCCTGACCGCGAAATTCATGCACGGTCCGCAGCAGGCGCTGCACCGTGCGCAGGGCGACGAGCGCGCCCACCTGGCCGAGCTGCTGCCGCAGCTGTTCCGCGGCCGCCGTTAGCGGCACCGCCTCCCCGCCATACCTCCTTCGCCGCCACCTGCGCGGCGCACGTCCTACCTTTCAAAGAATACGCTATGAAACCATCCATGCTGGCCAAGCTCGATCAACTGGCGAACCGCCTGGTCGAACTCGATGAATTGCTGATGTCCGAAGGCGCGACCAATAATATGGACGCCTATCGCAAGATGACCCGCGAGCACGCCGAACTCGGTCCGCTGGTCGCGCTGTACAAGTCCTACCAGGACGCGATCGGCGACCTGGCCGCCGCGCAGGAGATGCTGTCCGATCCGGAGATGAAGGATTTCGCGCAGGACGAGATCGAAGCGGCCAAGGCCCGCCTGGCGGAACTGGAAATCGAGCTGCAGAAAATGCTGCTGCCGAAGGACGCCAACGACGAGCGCAACATCTTCCTCGAGATCCGCGCCGGCACCGGCGGCGACGAATCGGCTTTGTTCGCGGGCGACCTGCTGCGCATGTACACCCGCTTCGCCGAGCGCAATCGCTGGCAGGTGGAAGTGGTGTCGGAATCGGCGTCGGACCTGGGCGGCTACCGCGAGGTGATCGTGCGCCTGATCGGCAACAGCGTCTACTCCAAGCTGAAGTTCGAGTCCGGCGGCCACCGCGTGCAGCGCGTGCCGGCCACCGAGACCCAGGGCCGCATCCACACCTCCGCCTGCACGGTGGCGGTGATGCCGGAGGCGGACGAAGTCGAGGACGTCAACATCAACCCGGCCGACCTGCGCATCGACACCTACCGCGCTTCCGGCGCCGGCGGCCAGCACATCAACAAGACCGATTCCGCCGTCCGCATCACCCACCTGCCGACCGGGATCGTGGTCGAGTGCCAGGACGACCGCTCGCAGCACAAGAACAAGGCGCAGGCCATGAAGGTGCTGGCGGCGCGCATCAAGGACGTGCAAATGCGCGAGCAGCAGTCGAAGGAGGCGGCCACCCGCAAGAGCCTGATCGGCTCCGGCGACCGCAGCGAACGTATCCGCACCTACAACTACCCGCAGGGCCGCATGACCGACCACCGCATCAACCTGACCTTGTACAAGCTGGACTTCATCATGGACGGCGACCTGGTGGAGCTGACCAATGCGCTGGCCGCCGAACACCAGGCCGAGTTGCTGGCGGCGCTGGGCGACTAAGGCCCGTCGTCCGCGCGTGCGCGAGGACGGCGCTTAATCGCTGGTTAAGGTTAATCGAACAACTTTGTGCGAGAATTGCCCGCTAATCTACCCGCACAACTGAACGGATCACCATGATACATACACGCTCCCTGCTGCTATCCATCGCCATCGGCGCCTTTGGCCTGATCGGCGTCGCCCTGTATCTGCAGCACGGGCTGGACATGCTGCCTTGCCCATTGTGCGTGATCCAGCGCTACCTGTTCATCGCCATCGGCGTGGCCGCGCTGATCGGCGCCTACACCAATCCGAAGATCGGCGCGGGCGTCGGCCTGCTGGCCGCGCTGGGCGGCCTGTACACCGCCGGCAAGCACCTGTACGTGCTGGCCCATCCCGGCCTGTCCTGCGGCATCGATCCGGTTGAAACCTTCCTCAACAAGATCCCGACCGCGACCTACCTGCCCTTCCTGTTCCGGGCCGACGGCCTGTGCGAAGACGCGCTGGCGCCCTGGTTCGGCCTGTCGATTCCGCAGTGGTCCTTCCTGTGGTTTGGCCTGTTCACGCTGTCGCTGGGCTGGCTGCTGATCCGCCGCGCGCGCCGATGATCTCGCATCCCGGCGCCATCGCGGCAGGCGTCAGCATCGGCGCGCTGCAAGTGCAGTCCCTGCTGGACGCCGTGGACAACCGCATCCTGCTGTGCCACGCGCTGGGCCTGTCGCGCGTCAGCCTGATCACGCAATCGGAACGCGCCTTGAACGCCGGCGAAGCGCAGCGCTTCGCCGCGCTGGTGCGGCGCCGGCTGGACGGCGAGCCGGTCGCCTACATCATCGGCCAGCGCGAATTTTTCGGCCTGCCGTTTGAAGTCAGCGGCGCCGTGCTGATCCCCCGGCCCGACACCGAACTGCTGGTCGAGCTGACGCTGGAACGCCTGCCGCCGCAAGGCCGCGTGCTGGACATGGGCACCGGCAGCGGCGCCATCGCCGTGGCGCTGGCGCATACGCGGCGCGACGCCGACGTCAGCGCGCTCGACGTCAGCCCGGCGGCGCTGGAAGTCGCGCGGCGCAACGCCGCCGCCAACGGCGCCCGCGTGACCTTCCTGCACAGCGACTGGTACGCGGCGCTGCAGGCCGGCGGCCTGCAGCCGTTCGACGTCATCGCCTCCAATCCGCCCTACATCGCCAGCGGCGACCGCCACCTGTCCGAAGGCGACCTGCGCTTCGAGCCAACCGGCGCGCTGACCGACCACGCCGACGGCCTGTCGGCGCTGCGCACCATCATCGCCGGCGCGCAACAGCATCTGAAACCGCAGGGCTGGCTGCTGATGGAGCACGGCTACGACCAGGCCGCCGCCGTGCGCGACTTGTTAACCGCACAAGGTTACACAGATGTCCAGAGCTGGACCGACCTGGCCGGCATCGAGCGCGTCAGCGGTGCGCGAACGCACTGACCAGCGCCCCGCCGCTGCGTAAACTGGCTTTTCGCCACCCTCCCCAGTATTTGATAAACTAGCAAGCGATCTGCGGCGCCGGCCGGACTTTGAGCCGACGCCGACGCGTTTTGCCGTTTTCGGTTAATCTCGCACCTCACCGTTTGATGCAACACGAAAGGAAGATCCAATTGTCCAATCTACTGACTCGCCGCCTGGCCTTGCTGGCCAAGCCTGAGCACCGTCCGGTGCTGGGCGGCTTGCGTGGCATCGAGCGCGAAACGCTGCGGGTGGATCCGCGCGGCCACCTGGCCGCGACCCCGCATCCGGCCGCGATGGGCTCGGCCCTGACGCATCCGCAGATCACCACCGATTACGCTGAGACCCTGCTGGAGTTCATCACCCCGGCCGAATCCGACATCGCCACCACCATCGAGAAGCTGGAAGGCATCCACCGCTACGCCTACACCAAGCTGGGCGACGAACTGCTGTGGAGCCAGTCCATGCCCTGCCAGCTGCCGGGCGAGGAAGACATCGAGATCGCCTGGTACGGCAGCTCCAACCTGGGCACGCTCAAGCATGTGTACCGCCGCGGCCTGGCGCTGCGCTACGGCAAGGCGATGCAATGCATCGCCGGCATCCACTACAACTACTCGCTGGACGAGCGCCTGTGGCGCGTGCTGGCCGAGCATGAAGCCGGCGACAAGCGCCTGTCGGCCAAGTCCTTCCAGTCCGAAGCCTACCTGGCGACGATCCGCAACTTCCGCCGCTACAGCTGGCTGCTGATGTATCTGTTCGGCGCCTCGCCGGTACTGTCGAGCAGCTTCCTGCGCGGCCGTCCGCACAAGCTGGAAACGCTGTCCGACGACACGCTGTACCTGCCGTACGCCACCAGCCTGCGCATGAGCGACCTCGGTTACCAGAACGATGCGCAGTCGGGCCTGAGCCCGCACGAGAACTGCCTGGACAGCTACGTCGCGGCGCTGACCAAGGCCGTCAACCAGCCTTACGAACCGTATGCGGCGCTGGGCACCAAGCGCGATGGCGAGTGGATACAACTGAGCACCAACGTGCTGCAGATCGAGAACGAGTACTACGCCACCATCCGCCCGAAGCGGGTGATCCAGACCGGCGAACGGCCGATCCAGGCGCTGTGCTCGCGCGGCGTGCAGTACATCGAAGTGCGCTGCATGGACGTCGATCCGTTCGAGCCGGTCGGCATCAGCCTGCAGACCGGCCGCTTCCTCGACGCCTTCCTGCTGTTCTGCGCACTGGAGGATAGCCCGGCCATCTCGCCGGAAGAAGGCGCGCGCCATACCGAAAACTTCGCCCGCACCGTCAAGGAAGGCCGTCGTCCGGGCCTGACGCTGAATAACGGCGACGCCGAAGTCTCGCTGCAAAGCTGGGGCGCGGAACTGCTGGAGCGTATCCGCCCGGTGGCCGCGCTGCTCGACACGCTGCGCGGCGACAGCCAGCATGCGGACTCGCTGGCCGCGCAATCGGCCAAGCTGGCCAACGCCGAGCTGACGCCGTCGGCCAGGGTGCTGGCGGCGCTGCGCGCCAACGGCAAGTCGTTCGGCGCCTTCGCGCTGGCGCAAAGCGAGCGGCATGCGGCGCATTTCCGCAGCCATCCGCCGAGCGCCGGCGAAGCGGCCTACTTCGACGGCCTGGCCGCCGTCTCGCTGGCCGAGCAGGCGGAGATGGAAGCGGCGCCGCAGATCAACTTCGACGACTATGTTGCCGCCTACCGCGCCAGCAATCTCTGCCACTCGCGCCAGGATTGCGACTAAACTGAGGGTTCCAACCATCGCGCGAGGCCCCTTTGCTCACCTTCTACAACGAACTGCACGCTCAACACCGGGGCCGCTTCGAGATTTTTCGCGGCGAGATGGTGCCCTGCTTTGAAAAGCCGGAGCGCGTGGACTCGGTGCTGGCGGAGCTGGGGCGGCGCGGCCTGGGCAAGATCGTCACCCCGCACGGCGTGCCCCTGATGTCGCTGGAGCGCATCCACACGCCGCGCTACCTGCACTTCCTGCGCAACGCCTGGAGCGAATGGCTGGCGCTCGATCCGGCCAACGCGGACAAGGATGCCTTCCCCGCCGTCTGGCCGGTGCGCACGCTGCGCGACGACATCGAGCCGGACAACTTCTGCGCCAAGCTGGGTTTGTACTCGATGGACAGCGGCACGCCGCTGACGGCGGGCACCTGGACGGCGGCCAAGACCGGCGCCGATTGCGCGGTCAACGCCGCGCATGCGCTGCGCCTGGGCCAGCGCGGCGCGTTCGTCCTGAGCCGCCCGCCCGGCCACCACGCGGGCGCCGATTTCTTCGGCGGCTACTGCTTCCTGAACAACGCCGCGCTGGCGGCCCAGCACATGCTGGACGACGGCGCCAAGCGGGTCGCCATCATCGACATCGACTACCACCACGGCAACGGCACGCAGAGCATCTTCTACGGCCGCGACGACGTGCTGTTCATCTCCATCCACGCCGATCCGCGCAGCGAGTATCCGTTCTACCTCGGGCACGCCGACGAGCGCGGCGAAGGCGCGGGGACGGGCTACAACATGAACCTGCCGCTGCCGGCCGGCACCACGGCCAAGGCCTGGTTCGCGGCGCTGGAGACGGCCTGCATCCGCCTCGGCAGCTTTGCGCCGGACGCGCTGGTGGTGTCGCTGGGCGTGGACACCTTCGCCGGCGATCCGCTGTCGCGCTTCGCGCTGCAAAGCGCCGACTACCTGAAGATCGGCGAACGCCTGGCCTACCTCGGCCTGCCGACCGCCTTCATCTTCGAAGGCGGCTACGCCGTCAAGGAACTGGGCACCAACGTGGTCAACGTCCTCGAAGGCTACGAGACCGCGCTGTAATTCAGGGCAGCGCCTTGAAGATGTAATCGGCCAGCAGCTTCTCGCTGACCGCATGCGGCTGGCGCACCTGGAAGTTGGTGGTCGTGATGACCGCCACCAGGTGCTGCTCCGGCATCACCACCACCTTGTTGCCGCCGCTGCCGGACATCATGACGGTGCGGTAGGTCTTGCCATCCTGCGCGAAGCGCTTGATCCACCATAGATAACCGTACTCGGTCTGCTCGTCGACCTGCGAATGCGGCGCCATCGATTGCTGAACCCAGCCGGCCGAGACGATACGCTGCCCGCGCCACACACCGCCGTCCAGATACAGCTGGCCGAGCTTCAGCAGGTCGCGGCTGCGCAGGCCAAGGCCGCCGCCGGTCATGGCCGTACCAGCGGGTGTGTACTGCCATTTCAATTTGTTGATGCCCAGAGGGTTGAACAGCGTACGCGCCGCGAACTGGTCGATCTTCTCGCCGGTGGCTTTTTCCAGCAAAGGACCAAGCAGTGTCGGGCCGGCGGTGCAGTAGGAGAAACTGCGTCCGTAGGGCGAATCCTGCGGCTTGGCCACCCAGTCCGGAAAGCCGCGTATCGGCAGGTCGAGCGCGAACTGGGTCCAGTCCTCCAGCAGGTACATGCTTTCCTCGTTGCCGCGCGAGTACTGGTTTTGATCGTCGCACTCCAGCAGTGAACTCATGCTGAGCAGATCTTCGACGGTGATCTTTTCCTTGCGCGGATCGGGATAGCGCACCGGGTGCTTCTCGGGGAAGAACGCAAACACCGGCGCCTTGACGCCGGCCAGCTTGCCCTGGTCGATCGCGATGCCGACCAGCATATCGGTGACGCTCTTGGTCACCGAGCGCGTGTTGCGCAAGCCGCCTTCGCCATCGGCGTCGAAGTACGCCTCGTGTACCAGCTTGCCGTCCTTGGCGATCAGGATGCTGGTGATCTGCTTGAAGTCGCCCTTGCGGATGGCCGCATCCATCGCCTCCAGCGGCTGCGGCTGCAATCCAGCGGCGGCAGCCGCAGCCTGTGGCCATTCGGCTTCGGCCGCGGCCGCGGTCATGCACATGCCTGTCAATACCAAGGTGAGAAGCTTGCTTGCCATGTCCGCTCCGATCAATTCAGATCGCCCTAGTATACATCGCGCCGGTAGCGGCCTTCCTCCACCAGCTGGTCGAGCGCTGCGCGGCCGATGATATCGGTCAGCGCCGCATCGACGCCGGCGGCCATGCCTTGCAGGCTGCCGCAGACGTACAGCACGGCGCCGTCGGCGATCCAGGCGCGCAGCATGTCGGCCTTGGCGCGCATGCGGTCCTGCACGTATTCGCCGCCGGCCACGTCGCGCGAGAACACCAGGTCCAGCTCCGGCAGGAAACCGCCGTCGCGCCAGCGCCGGATTTCTTCCGCGCAGATGCTGTCGAATGCGCGCTGGCGCTCGCCGAAGATCAGCCAGTTGCGCTGCTCGCCTTCGCTGACGCGTGCGCGCAGGTGCGAACGCAGGCCGGCCATGCCGGAACCGTTGCCGATGTAGATGGACGGCAGCGGCTGCGGATGCGCGTCGAACGATGGATTGTCGATCAAGCGCACGCGCACCTCGTCGCCGATGGCCGCCTGCGCCGTCAGCCAGCCGGACGCCAGTCCCATGCCCTGCCCATGCCGCATCTGGCGCACGATCAGCTGCATGCCGCCATCTTGCGGCAGGGAAGCCAGCGAATAGCGGCGCGGCGTTTCCTGCGCGCCGTAGTGGCCTGGCCAGATGTCGACCAGCGCGCCCGGTTTCCAGCCTGCGGAAGCGTCGCCGCACAGGGTGATGTCGTACAGCGGATCGCCGATGCCGCCTTCGTTCAGCAACACGCGCTCCGTCATGCGCCAGCTGCCGTAGTCGGTATCCGGCGCGGCGGCCGACAGCGACATATCCGCCGCTTCGGCGCCGCTCAGTTCACGCAGCGCGTGCGACCAGCGGCCCAGTGCCACCGGATCGCCGTTGTCGACTTCGATGATCGGATGCAGCGGCTGCGCGCCCAGCACCCGCAGGCGCTGGTCCAGCGTCTGGCCGAAGCCGCAGAACTGCGCATAGTTCTTGTCGCCCAGCGCCAGCACCGCGTACTGCATGTGCGCCAGCGCTTCGCTCCGGTCGTGCAGCATGCGGCTGAAGCGGCGCGCCGGATCCGGCGGCTCGCCTTCGCCGAAGCTGCTGGCGACGAACAGCGCGCGGCGGTATTTGCCCAGCTGCGGCGGCGTGATTTTTTCCAGCGAGTGCACGTGCACGGCGACGCCGGCCTTCTGCAGCGCGGCGGCGCTTTGCAGCGCCAGGCGCTCGGCCTGGCCGGTCTGGCTGGCGTAGGCCAGCAGCACGGGATCGTCGGCATCGGCGGCGGCGCCAGCGGCCGCGGCCAGCTGCTTGCGTTCGGCCAGCGCGCTGCGCTTGGCCTTGCGGCGGTTCAGGTACAGCATCCAGCCGGTGATACCGAAGCCGGGCAGCGCCAGCGCGGCGATGAAGACGATGATCTGTCCCGTCAGGCCGAAGTAGGTGCCGATGTGCAGCGGATAGATGGTCGATTGCAGGCGCGAGCCCAACGGCATGTCGGCATAGGGTTCGTTCTTGAGCATCTCGCCGGTCTGCTGGTTGATCGACATGCGGCCTCGCGCGCGCACGTGCGGCGCGTCTTTCGCTACCCACAAGATCTGGATAGGCTGACCGGCGCGCTCCGGCGGGCGCAGGAAGGCCATCTGCCAGTTCGGCGCGGCCTGCTGGAAGGTGGCCCAGCTCAACGTCAGGTCGGCGGTTTCCGCAGTCTGGGCTTTCGGCGGCTTGGCTGTCTTCGGCTTCTGCGCGGTGGCTACGCGCGGCGGGCGGGTCGTGCCCAGCCAGCCGTCCACCATATCGCGGACCGGATCGAAGGCCCAGTACACGCCGGACGCGGTAAACATCAGGAACACCACCATCACCCAGGTGCCCGCCACGGAGTGCAATCCCCACAGGAAGGAGCGGCCCTTCATGCGCGTATCGAAGGTCAGCCAGGTGCGCCAGTCGAACACGCGGCGCGGCCAGCGCAGATACAGGCCGCTGAGGGCAAGGCCCATCAGGCAGAACGCCAGCGTGCCGCTCACCAGCTTGCCCGGCTCGCGCGGCAGCAGCAGGAAGCGGTGCAGCGACTCGATCCATTCGAAGAAGCCTTCGTAGCGCAACTCCGGCAGCTGCGCGCCGGTGTAAGGATTGAGATAAATCGTTTCGCCGCGCCGCTCGCCCGGAGGCGGCGCCAGGCCGACGCGCGCGCTTGAACCCGGCGTGTCGTACAGGATGATGCTGACGACGCGCTCGTCGGGATGCAGCAGCTTGGCCGTTTGGGCGATCTGCTGCGGCGCCAGCACCGGCGCGCTTTGCAGCGCGACATTGCGCACGCCTGGGTTCAGCCAGTCCAGCACTTCTTCGCGGAAGGCCAGGATGGCGCCGGTCAGGCCGATCACGATCAACACCGTGCCGGCCGTGATGCCGATGAACCAGTGCAGCTGGAACCAGAGCTTTTTCACAGGTCTACCTTCACGCTCAGTTTAATCAGGCGCGGTGCGCCGGACGCCAGGCGGGTGCCGGCGCCGGCCCAGTACTGCTTGTCGGCGGCATTGTCGATGTTGGCCTGCCAGGTGGTGCGCTTGCCCATGACGGTCGTCACGTAGCGGCCGCCGACGCTGAACAGCGTGACGCCGCCGAGGAAGGCCTGGTTCAAGTCGTTGACCGGGCGGCGGCCGGTGTAGTACGTGCCGCCGTTGAAGGACAGGCCCGGCACCGCATCGAGTTCATAGGACAGGAAGGCGCTGCCGGTCTGCTTCGATGCGTTCTCCGGCAGCTTGCCGTCGTAGGCCGCGCCGATGTTGTGGAATTCAGGATCGAGGAACTGCGCCGAACTTTGCCACGACAGCTGGCGCGTCAGCTTGCCCTGCGCCGACAGTTCCAGGCCGCGATAGCGCTGCTCGCCGTCGGCGGTGAAGATATTGGCGCTGTTGGTGTAGTAGCCCGGACGGCTGATATCGAATACCGCCGCCTGCAGCAGCGTGCCGCCCGGCACGCGCCAGCGCGCGCCCAGTTCCTTCTGGCGGCTGACGCCCGGCGCCATGCGCTCGCCGACGTTGGCGCTGCCGGTCGGCGCGGTCTCGCCCTCCTCCAGCCCCTGCGATCCCGATGCGTAGAACGACAGGTCGCCGCTCAGCTTGTAGATCAGCGCCGCCATCGGCGTGGTCTTGCTGACGTCATAGTGGCTCGTGCCCTGGTCGCTGTTGTACTTCACGCTGCGCACGCCGGCCACCGCCTGCCACTGCGGCGAGAAGGTCAGGCGGTCGATCGCATAGATGCCCGAGTCGCGCGAGTCCAGCGCGGCGGTGGTCGGCGTGGCCGGGTAGGCGCTGACGGTGTAGTTGGTCACCGGCGTCGGGTTGTACAGGTTTTGCGACGGGATCGTGTAGGTGGCCTGGTAGATCGGATCCTGGCCCTTATCGGTGCGCACCGCGCCGAAGGTCAGCTCGTGCTTGACCGGGCCGGTGGTCACGGCACCCGCCAGTTCCGCGCGCAGCATGTTCGAATCGACCACGCTGTGCTGCAGGTTGCCGGTGATGCGGCCGGCGCCGGTGGCCAGCGCCGCCGCATTGGTCAGGCGGAAGATCGCCAGGCTGCGGTCGCGCGCCGTTTCGGAGCGGCCGCCTTCCACCGTCAGCGCCCAGTCGTCGCTCAGCGCGTAGTCGGCGCGCAGCAGGACGTTCCTGGATTGCGCGTCGAACTTGGCCCAGTCCGGGCCGATCAAGCGCCTCGGGTCCACTGCGGCCGGCAGCGTGATGACGCCGCCGACGGCGGTCGGCAGCGCGATGCCGGCCTGCTCGGTCACGCGGCGGCTGTCGTATTCCAGGTCGGCCTTCAGCAGCAGGCGCGAATTGACGCGCCAGTCCAGCGCCGCCGAAACGAATTTGCGGTTGCCGTTACCGACATCGTCCATATAGGAACCCAGCGTGCCGCCGGCGGCGTTGACGCGCACGCCCACCTGCTGCTGCTCGCCGAAGCGGCGCGCCACGTCCGCCGTGGCGACCGCGCTGCCGTTCTGGTCGACCATCATGCCGACCGTGCCGACCGGCGTGGCGCCGGCGCGCTTGGTGACGAAGTTGACCACGCCGGCCGGCGAGGTGAAGCCGTAGTACAGCGCGGTGGCGCCCTTGAGCACTTCGACGCGCTCCTTGTCCTCCATCGGCACCTGCGAGAAGTTCATCACCGGCAGCGAGCCGTTAAGGCGGTAGTTGGTGCGGTTCTCGACGGCCAGGCCCCGGATCACCAACTGGTCCCAGGTCTCGCCGCCGTTTTGCTGGCGGGTGACGCCGGCGGTATTGCGCAGCGCGTCGTACAAACCGCCGGCCGCCTGCAATTCCAGCACCTCGCGCGTGACGACGTTGACGGTGGACGGCACGTCCATGATGTCCGCCCCACGGAAGCTGCCCGCCTCCACGGTCTTCGGCTCGAAGCCGTCGGCGCGCGCGGCCGTCACCTTGACGGCTTGCAGGACTTTGTCGTCGCCCTCCTGCGCCATCGCGACGATAGGAAAAAGGGCGAGGTACAGCGGCAGCAGGCGGAACTGGGACATGGAAAGGCCAAATAAGAGGAATGCGGTACATTCTATAGATAATGCGAATCATTATCAATTACGAAGATCACTTAAAATATTTATAGAAATAGCTTGCTATTGAATAGTGCACGATGTATAGTTCGTACATGGGCGCTGCAAACAACGCCAGACAGTAGTAAATTAGCAAGCTGCTTACAGCACCATGTAGATAGCGAGCTATTAAATAGTTTCCAAACTTTAATGTAGTTCCACTCACTGAAAAGGAATCATCATGTCGATCCAACAAGTTCTGTACCGCGCAAACGCAAAAGCAACCGGTGGCCGCGAAGGCCGTGCTGTTTCCT
This sequence comes from Duganella sp. CT11-25, assembly GCF_047302815.1. Taxonomy (NCBI): domain Bacteria; kingdom Pseudomonadati; phylum Pseudomonadota; class Betaproteobacteria; order Burkholderiales; family Oxalobacteraceae; genus Duganella; species Duganella sp. CT11-25. The sequence continues at coordinate 4,524,552 of NZ_JBKBFD010000001.1, read as the reverse complement.
CCGACGGCGTGCTGGACGTGAAACTGACCACCCCGAAAGAACTGGGCGGCGCCGGCGCCGTCGGCACCAACCCTGAGCAGCTGTTCGCTGCCGGCTACTCGGCCTGCTTCCTGGGCGCGATGAAATTCGTCGGCGGCCGCGACAAGATCGCCGTCCCGGCTGACGTCTCGATCGAAGGCACGGTCGGCATCGGCCCGATCCCTACCGGTTTCGGCATCGAAGTCGAACTGAAAATCTCGCTGCCAGGCCTGGACCGCGAAACCGCCGAGAAGCTGGTCGCCGCCGCCCACATCGTTTGCCCTTACTCGAACGCCACCCGTGGCAACATCGACGTGACCCTGACCATCGTTTAATCGATCTGGTCCCTCGCTGAAAAGGCCGGCGCCCGCAAAGGCGCCGGCCTTTTTCGCATACAATCATCGCTTCCGTTCCTGAACCGAGATACGCAATGATTGAGTGGCACTGGCTGGCTTTCGACGACATTCCCCGCAACGACTGGTATGAAGTACTGCTGCAGCGCCAGCAGGTATTCATCCTCGAGCAGACCTGTCTGTACCCCGATATCGACGGCGCCGATCCGCAGTGCCATCACCTGATGGCGTGGCGCGAGATCGACGGCAAGCGCACGCTGGTCGCCTACCTGCGCTGCGTGCCGCCGGGCCTGAAGTTTGACGAGATGTCGCTGGGCCGCGTACTGACCACGCAGGCCGCGCGCGGCAGCGGCATCGGCCGCGAACTGCTGGCCAAGGCGATTCCGCTGGCGGAGAAGCTGCATCCGGGCCACCGCTTCCGCATCGGCGCGCAGGCGCACCTGGAAAAGTTCTACGCCAGCTTCGGCTTCCAGACAGTGACCGAGCCGTATGACGAAGACGGCATCATGCACATCGATATGGTGCGCTAGAACGTCAGCATGAAGCGCGCGCCGGCGCTGACCGAGCGCGCATGGCGCACCGTGCCGCCGTTGGCGTGCACCAGATGGCGCACCATCGCCAGGCCGATGCCCCTGCCCTGCTTTTTAGTCGAGAAGAACGGCGTGAAGATATGCGCGGCCAACGCGTCCGGCACGCCGGGCCCGTTGTCGGCCACTTCGATGCGCAGGCGGCCGCCCCGGCTCAGGCGCGCGCTGACCTGCGCCTGCGGTGCCGGCGTCGAGGCGGCGGCCAATGCTTCGGCGGCGTTCTTCAACAGATTGATCAGCGCCTGCTCCAGCTGGCCCGGATCGATCATCACTTCCAGCGACGCCGGTTCCACCGAAAACTTCAGATTGCCGCCCATCGCCTGCCACTGCGGTGCCAGCAGCGCGGCCAGGCGATCGAATAATGCTTCCAGCATCACGCGCTGCGGCTGCGCTTGCGGTACCGTCGACAGGCTGCGGTAGCTGCCGACAAATTCCACCAGGCTGGCGGCGCGACGGCTGATCGCGTCCAGCGCGGTGCCGAGATCGGCGTGGATGTCGGCCGGCAGGTTGGCGGCGGCTTCGTCCAGCAAGCCGCAGGCGGTGCGCGACAGCGAAGCCACCGGCGTCAGGGAGTTCATGATTTCATGGGTCAGCACCTGCACCAGTTCGCGCCATGCGTTCAGGGCTTCGGCTTCCAGTTCGCTTTCCACCGGCATCAGCGCGGCAAGGCGCTGCGGCATGCCTTGCAGCGTCAGGGCGGAGACGGCGACCAGTGCACGCTCGACGCCGCGCTCGGTGTCGAAGCCGATCAGGCGGCGTTGGCCGGCGGCTTGCGCGGCCAGTTGCTGGTGCAGATCCTGCGGCGCGCTGGCGCGGCCCGGCGCCATCAGCCGGCGCGCGCTGGCGTTCAGCGGCGCCACCGCGCCGGCACCGGTGGAGTTCTGGATGCGGAATAGCGCGATCGGGGCGTGTTCAAGGCGGGCTTCCAGGGCTTGCATGGCGTCGGCAAGCTCGCGCTGACGGGCGAAGGTAGGGCCGGCACCCGCCTCCGCGCGCTCGTCCCGTTCGTCGCGCGGCGTGCGCGGCGCGAGGCGGCGCAGGCATTGCCATAGCAGCGTTGCCGGCGCGAGGGCGAGCAGGCAACATAGCACGATGCGGCGTGGTTCCGGCGCGGGTGACAAGACGTCCGCAGCCACGGCCAGCACCGCCAAGCCGGCGGCACCGGCAACGATGCCCAGCTTCAGCGCGCGTTCAGATGCCATGCTTGCCCAGCTTGCGGTACAAGGCCGCGCGGCTGATGCCCAGCGTTTTGGCGGCGTGGCTGATGTTGCCGTTGAATTGCGTAAGCGTCGCAGCGATCGCCTCGCGCTCCAGCGCATCGAGCGTCATGTCGTTTGGCACCGCGCCGGCGGCAGGCGCCGGCAGGCTCGCTACGGCTGCCGGGGCGCTGCTCGCCACCGCTGTGCCCAGCGCGAAATCGGCCAAGCCGTATTCCGCGCCCTGCCCGAGTATCACCGCGCGCTCGCAAGCATGCCGCAGCGCGCGCACATTACCCGGCCATTCATGCCTCACCAGCGCAGCCATCGCCGCTGCGCCCACATTGCGCGCCGGCCTTTGATACTGCAGCTCGTACAGCTTGAGATAGTGTGCGGCCAGCAGCGGGATATCCTCGCGCCGCTCACGCAACGGCGGCACGCGGATCACGATGGTATTCAAGCGGAACAGCAAGTCCGGCCGGAATACCGCCGGATCGAACAAGCGCGCCTCATCCAGGTTGGTCGCGCTGACGATGCGCACATCGATGGCTTCCGGCTTGTCCGCGCCCAACGGTGTGACCTCGCGCCGCTCCAGCGCCGTCAGCAGCTTGGCCTGCGCGGCCAAAGGCATATTGCCGATTTCATCCAGGAACAGCGAACCGCCGCGCGCGGCCTGGAAGCGCCCCGCCCGGTCCGCGCGCGCATCGGTGAACGAGCCTTTGCGATGGCCGAACAACTCGCTCTCGAACGTCGATTCCGGCAGCGCGCCCATGTCCACCGCCAGCAGCGTGCCCGCCGCGCGGCGCGACAGCGCGTGGATCGCGCGCGCCACCAGCTCCTTGCCGACGCCGTTCTCGCCCAGCACCATGACGTTGGCCTCGGTCGGCGCCACGCTGGCGATCAGCGCCTTCAGTTCGCGCATCGCCGCCGACTCGCCCATCAGCTCCGGCGACGCGGACGACGAGCCATGCAAGGCGGCCCGCCGCGCCAGCGCCTGGTCGACCGCCGCCACTAGCCGCGCGTTATCCCACGGCTTGGTGATGAAATCGCCGGCGCCGCGCTTGAGCGCCTCCACGGCCAGCGGCACGTCGGCATACGCCGTCATCGCGATCACCGCCGGCGGACGCGCTTGCGCGCGCAGCGTGTCGAGCAACGCCAGCCCTTCGGCACCATCGATGCAGCCCGGGGTGAAGTTCAGGTCCAGCAGCACAACGTCCGGCACGCCTTGGGCCAACAGCGCCGGCAAGCCGGCCGGATCGCACAGCGTGGCGACCTGGCCATAGCGGCGGCGCAGCAGCAACTGCGCGGCAGTGGCGACATCGGCGTCATCATCAAGTATCAGTACGTAGGCGGACATGAACGCATTCTAGCAGCAGGCAAGCCGCTGTCGAGATGCCGCCGGCCACCGCGCAAGACGACTGTTCGCTTGCGAACATCGGCCACTGTTCGGAAATGAACACTCGCTGGCGGCGAGCCCCGAAAAGCCCCGCTTTCCGGCTTGGCACAGCGTTTGCTGTATGGCCTGCATGCACATCAAAAAAAATATTCCCGCCAGCGGCGCAGCGATGGATACCGTGGTGCCGCGCCGGCGCGGCAAAACCGTCGCCACCGCGCTCGCCGTGCTGGCGGCAACCACGCTCGCCGGCTACGCGCTGTGGGCCTGGATGCCGCACGGCCTGCAGATCGACGGCGCCGGCCTGCGCATCGGCCAGGCGGCACGAGGCGTGTTCGTCGACGAGATTGTGGTGCGCGCCAGCGCCGAGCCGCTCAACTCCGTGATCCTCGACGCGGTGGAGTCGGGCCGTGTGGAAGAAGTCTTCGCGACCGACGGCGCGCTGGTGCAAAAAGGCCAGCTGCTGTTCCGCATCTCCAACCCGCAGCGTAACCTGGAACTGCTGGCGCGCCAGTCCGAGCATGCGGTCAGCATCTTCAACCTCTCCAATCTGCGCGTGGCGCAGGAATCCAGCGTCAGCGATCACCGGCGACGGCTGGACGATTTGCAGTTCGCGCTCGACCAGGTGCGCAAACAACATGCGCGCAACGCCAAGCTGGCGGCGCAAGGTTATATCTCGGCCGTCGCGCTGGAGGAATCGGCGGACAAACTCGCGCAGCAGCAACGCGCGCTGGCGCAGGAACAACAGGCTGCCGCCGCCGAGACAGGCGTGCGGCGCGACGCCGAGCAGCAGTTGGAAACGGCGATACGGGGCCTGAGCTCCGGCTTGAAGCTGGTCTCCGCCACCGTCGATGCGCTGGCCGTTCGTGCGCCGGTCGATGGACGGTTGACCAACTTCCGCCTGCAGGTCGGTGAATCCATCGCCACCGGAAAAAACATCGGTCGCATCGACGACCCGCAGCGCTTCAAGCTCTCCGCCAGCGTCGATGAGTACTACCTGAATCGCATGGCGGTCGGCCGTACCGGCAGCGTCAAGCAGGACGAACGCGGCTACGCCGTCGCCATAGCCGCCATCTACCCACAGATCAAGGAAGGCCGCTTCGCGGTCGAACTGGTGTTCAGGGACGGCCAGCCGCCGGTGCTCAATCCTGGCCAGAGCCTCGATGCGCGCATCACCTTGGGCGAGCCGGCGCGGGCGCTGTTGCTGCCCAATGGTGCCTTCATCAACGACAGCGGCGGTTCGTGGGTGTATGTGATCGACGCCACGGGCCGCGGCGCCCAGCGGCGCGCGGTGCGCATCGGCCGCCGCAGCAACAGCCAGATCGAGGTGCTGGAAGGCCTGGCGGCCGGCGACAAGGTCATCCTGTCCAGCTACGCGGCATACGGAAATTCACCCAGGCTGCAGATTACGCAGTAAATTCTCACTACAACGCAAAAAGGACGCACATGCTCAAACTCGTCGGCATCAGCAAAATCCATCAGGCAGGGGAAATCCAGACCACGGCACTGGATCGCATCGACCTGGAGATCGAAGCGGGCGAATACGTCGCCATCACCGGCCCGTCCGGCTGCGGCAAATCGACCATGCTCGGCATCCTCGGATTGCTTGACGTGCCGAATCATGGCGAGTACTGGTTCGAAGGCCAGAACGTGGCCGGCTGGAGCGAGGCCAAATTGAACAAGCTGCGGCGCGGACGCATCGGCTTCATCTTCCAGAGCTTCAACCTGATCGAAGAGCTGACCGTGTTCGAGAATGTCGAACTGGCACTGGAATACAACGGCACGCCGGCGCGCGAACGGCGCGAGCGCGTGACCGCGATGCTGGACAAACTCGGCGTCGGCCACCGCGCCGCGCACCGGCCGTCGCAGCTGTCGGGCGGCCAGCAGCAGCGCGTGGCGATCGCGCGCGCGCTGGTGGCCGGTCCCGCCGTGCTGCTGGCCGACGAACCGACTGGCAACCTGGACAGCGCCCATGGCGACGAAGTCATGCGCCTGCTGCGCGAGATCAACGCCGAAGGCACCACCGTGGTGATGGTCACGCACTCGCCGGATCACGCGGCGCAGGCCTCGCGCACGCTGAACCTGCTGGACGGCCGCATCATGGTCGACGCGCTGCAAGCGGCGTAGGCGCGCCATGAATCCGCGCGACTTCCGCATCGGCTGGCGCCTGCTGCTGCGCCAGCCCTTACACTCCGCAGTGGAGATCCTTGGCCTGGCGACCGGCTTTGCCGTCTGCTTCCTGCTGCTGGTTTTTGTCCACCACTCCTTCGGCTACGACGGCGACGTGCCAGAGCGTGAGCGCGTGTTCGTCGTCAAGCACCGGATCAACTTCATCCCGCAGCCGCAATGGCTGGAATACACGCCGTTCGCGCTGCGGGGCGTGGCGCTGCAAAGCGGACTGCCGCTGGAAGTCAGCGCCTGGTGGCCGCGCAAGACCACACTGCAATTGCAGGGCCATCAGCAGCAGCTGGAAATCACCGCCGTCGATCCGGCATTCCAGCGCATCATCGGCCTGCAAGCAGCGGAAGGCGATCTGCAGCAAGCCCTGACACAGCCCGACGGCCTGGCCCTGACACGGCAAACCGCGCGCCGCCTGTTCGGCGACGCCCCCGCATTGGGACGCACTGTGGAGATCAACAAGCAGGTGCTGCAAGTGCGCGCCGTGCTGGCGGACCGTCCATCCAACAGCACCCTGCAGTTCGCCGCGCTGGCCGGCACCGGCAGCGCGCTGTGGCCGGAGCAGGAACGCCGGGCCGACCTGGCCAACTGGATGGGCATCAGTGGCCGCATCTACATCAAGACGGGAGCCGGCGTCACGCCGCAAGCCCTGCAGGCCGTGCTGCAGGACGCGGTCGACCGCGCACCGTGGCAAGCGTTGGCGACGCCGGAAATGAAGGCCGCGCTGGGCCAGCGCAAGATGGTCGACATCGGCCTCGGTCCCTTGGCAGACGCCTATTTCGACCGCAGCGTCGCCAACACCATGGGCACCGGCCCACGCGGCGACATGCGCATGGTGCTGGCGATCGGCGCCGCCGGGTTGCTGATCCTGCTGCTGGCGGTGGTCAACTACGTCAACCTGGCGACCGTGCGCACCTTGCGGCGCCAGCGCGAGATCGCCGTGCGTCGCGTGCTCGGCGCCACCACCAGCCAGTTGCTGCGGCAATTCATGGCGGAGGCGATGTTGCTGTCGCTGGCCGCCGCCGCGCTCGGCGTGCTGATGGCGTGGCTGCTGCTGCCGCTGTCCTCCGATCTGCTGCAACGCCGCCTGGACGGCATGTTCACGCCGGCGGCGATCGCCGCGTGCCTGCTGTTCGGCGCCTTGGTCGGCGCGGCGGCCGGCTTGTATCCAGGCTGGATGGCGCGCGGCGTCGACATGGGCGAGGCGCTGGCGCACCGCAGCGGCGAAACCAGCGGCGGCGCCTGGATGCGGCGCCTGCTGACGGCCACGCAGTTCGCCACCGCGATGGCGATGGGCAGCGTGGCGCTGGCGATCCTGTGGCAGACGCAGTTCGCCGCCGCCGCGCCGCCCGGCTTCGATCCGTCGCCGCTGCTGGTGTTGGAACTGCCGGAAGGCATGGACCAGCCGGCGGCGGCCGCGTTCCGCGACGCGCTGGCGCAACTGCCGGGGGTCGAAGGCGTGGCGGACAGCCAGGAAGCGCCTGGGCGCGACAACGGCACCGGCACGCACGGCAGCGAGATCGCCAAGCGTGTCGACGGCAGCGAAGCGGCGCTGTCGGTGCAGATGGTCGGGCCGGACTTCTTCCGCGTCTACGGCCTGCAGGCCATCGCCGGGCGCAGCTTCGATCCGGCGATGGACAAGCTGGTGGACAACGGCGAGCAGAATGTGATGCTCAACATGGCGGCGCTGCGCGCGTTGGGCTGGCAGTCGGCACAGCAGGCGCTGGGCCAGCGCATCAACGGCACGCAGCAGCGCATCATCGGCATCGCGCCGGACCTGCGCTGGGAAACGTTGCGCGATCCGGTGCGCCCGACCGTCTACGACCTGGCGCGCGGCGGCCGGCTGCTGACCGTGCGCATGCGCGCCGACGCACCGGCCTCGCTGGAACGGGATATCGCCGCGACGTGGAGCCGCTACTATCCGGCGCAAGAGCCGGTGATGCGGTCCGCAGCAAGCTACTACCGGCAGGCGTACGCCGACGATGTGCGGTTGGCCAGGCTGCTGGCCTGTGCGACGGCGGTGGTGTTTGTGTTGGCGGCGTTCGGCGTCTACGTGCTGGCGGCGCACAGCGTGCAGCGGCGCGCGCGCGAGATCGTGCTGCGCAAGCTGCATGGCGCGGGCCGGGGCGCCATCGCGGCGCTGGTTGGCCGCGAGTTCCTGCTGCTGACGGCTGCGGCGGCGATGGCCGCACTGCCGCTGGCCTGGCTGGCGATACAGCGCTACCTGGCGCCGTTCGCCGAACGCTCGCCGCTGGGCGGGTGGGCGCCGGCCGCCGCGCTGGGGCTGACACTGCTGGTGGTGGCGGCAGCCACCGCGCGCCACACGCTGGCAGCGATGCGCATGACGCCGGTGCGCGCGCTACGTGAATAAAAAAAGGGCAGCTTAAGCTGCCCTTTTTTCGATGCCGCTATCTTACTTTACCGCGGTCAGCTCGAGATCGAAGACCAGAATGGAATTCGCAGGGATCGTCACCGCGCCGGCGCTGTCGTACTTGACCGTCAAGCCGTAGCCTTGGTAAGGCGGGATGACAATGGTACGCTTGCCGCCGACTTTCATGCCCTTGACACCGATATTGAAGCCGGTGATGACCTGTAGCGGGCTGGTGTCGACCACGATGTCGAGGGTGGTGGCTGCCGACACATTGCTGTCGAATTGCTTGCCCTTGCCGCCGGTGCTGGCGTCATACAGCCAGCCGGTGTATTTCACCGACGCGGTCTTGCCGGCGACGGCTTCAGCACCGGTACCGACCTGCAAGTCGGTAATCATCGTCGAAGGGATGATCACAGCCTTGACCACGCTGACCATTTCAAAGTCGTACACCATAGGCGAGTAGGCCGGAATCGCCGGATAGGTGACGCCGTTGATGGTGCGCGCGGCAATCGCGCTGGCGTTGTTGTAGGTCAGGCTGGTTGGCAGGATGGCCGTGCGCGTGCCGCCAGCCCGCATGCCGAGCAAGGCCCGGTCCCAACCGGGACGAACGGCGCCGACGCCGACGGTGAAGGTCACGGTCGGGCTCTCGCTGACGTCCGCCTTGGCACCCTTGCCCTTGGTGGCCGAGTCATACAGGTAGCCGACGTACTTGATCACCACCGTGTCACCCGCCTCCGCCACCAGCGCGCCGGTGCCGACCTGCTCGGTCATGCTGTAGTCCGGCTGCGGCGGGATCACCACGGCCGTGCTCTTGGGGCCGCCACCGCAGGCCGTCAGGACCGCTGCGCACACCGCAACAGCAATAAATTGAAACATCGATTTCATGATTACCTTTGATGGAATGTTCGTATTCGCGTGTCTTGGCGCCGCTTGCGGCAGCCTTTTCGGAGCAGAAGTTTAGCAGACCGGACAACTTCCGCTCCAGGCACTACATTCAGTTACATTTTTTTGTAGTCAAATTTCCACTTGCGTGCCAAGTTCGATCACCCGGTTCGGTGGAATCTGGTAGTAGTCGGCGGCGCCGCGCGCATTGCGCGACATGGTGACGAACAAGTGCTCGCGCCAGGTCGCCATGCCGGAACCCGGCGCCGAGATCACCGTCTGGCGGGCGATGAAGAAGGACGTCTCCATCATCTCGAACGGCAGGCCGAGGCACTCGCACAGGGCCAGTGCCTTCGGAATGTCCGGTTCATCCTTGAAGCCGTAGTAGACGCTGAGCTGGTAGCACTGGTGGCCCAGGTCCGTCACCTTGACCTGCTCGGCCTCCGGCACGTACGGCTCCTCGATCACGTGCACGGTGAAGAACACCACGCGCTCATGCAGCACCTTGTTGTGCGACAGGTTGTGCAGCAGCGCGTGCGGCACGCCGTCGCTTTCGCCGCGCAGGAAGATGGCGGTGCCGTAGACCCGCGTCGGCGGCGCCACGAACAGCGAGGACAGGAACTCCTCCAGCGGAATCGCATGCTTTTGCAGGTTTTCGAACACCAGTTCGCGGCCGCGCTTCCAGGTCAGCATGATGGTGAACAGCACGGAGCCCAGCAGCAGCGGGAACCAGCCGCCGTGGAACAGCTTGAGCGTGCTGGCCGAGAACAGCAGGATGTCGATGACGATGAAGAAGCCGGTCGCCCCAAAGCACAGCCACAGCGGCAGGTTCCAGCGGTAGCGGATCACGAAGAAGGTCAGCACGGTGGTGGCCAGCATGGTGGCGGTGACCGCGATGCCGTAGGCGCCCGCCAGCTTGTCCGACGAGCCGAAACCGATCACCGCCAGCAGCACCACGATCAGCTGGATCCAGTTGACGGCCGGGATGTAGATCTGGCCGATTTCGCTGGCCGAGGTGTGCATGACGCGCATGCGCGGCAGCAGGCCCAGTGCGATGGCCTGCTTGGTCATCGAGAAGGTGCCGGAAATGGTGGCCTGCGAGGCGATCACCGCCGCCAGCGTCGACAGCACCACCAGCGGATAGACGCTCCACGCGCCCAGCTGCTGGAAGAAGGGATTGGAAATCGCGTCCGGATGCATCATCAGCAGCGCGCCCTGGCCCAGGTAGTTCAGCGCCAGCGACGGGAACACGATCATGAACCAGGCCGCGCGGATCGGCTTCTTGCCGAAGTGGCCCATGTCGGCGTATAGCGCCTCGGCGCCGGTGAAGGCCAGCACCACCGCGCCCAGCGCGACGAAGGCGATCATGCGGTTCTCATACATGAAGCGCAGCGCGTGCAGCGGATTAAGCGCCCACAGGATCTGCGGCGCTTCGATGATGTTCACCACGCCCATCGCCGCCAGCGCGGCAAACCAGATCACCATGATCGGCCCGAACCAGCGGCCGATGCCGGCCGTGCCATGGCGCTGCACCGCGTACAGCGTGATCAGCACGATGATGGTCAGCGGCACGATGTACTGCTCCAGGCCCGGCGCGGCCACTTCCAGGCCCTCGATCGCGCCCAGCACCGAGATCGCCGGCGTGATGACGCTGTCGCCGTAGAACATGGTGGCGCCGAACACGCCCAGCAGCATCAGCGGATAATGCCAGCCCTGCGCGAACTTGCTGACCGAATTGAGCGCCAGGGCCATCAGCGCCATGATGCCGCCCTCGCCGCGGTTATCGGCGCGCAACACCAGGCTGACGTATTTGAGTGAGACGATGAACGACAGGCCCCAGAAAATCAGCGAAATAATGCCCTGCAGGTTGGCCTCGGTCAGCGCCAGCCCGTGCTCGGGGTCGAAAATGGTTTTGAGTGTGTAGAGAGGGCTGGTGCCGATGTCGCCATAGACGATGCCGACAGCCGCCAGCGTGAGTGCCGCGAGACTGCTTTTCTTGTGTTGCTCGGTCAAGATTGCACCTGTTGTTGTTTTGGTGCATTGCACAATAGGATAAGTATTTGCAAAAGGCAAGGAGATTTTGGCATACGCACACATTCCAAACAGTCAATAACGCCAGTGTACGCCGCTGCGGCCGGGAGCGCGAGAGCGCCGCTGTGCCGGATCGGGGATAATGGCAGACCTTGTATCCTTTTTAGGCGTCCCGCCCCATGAACATCGGTATGTTGTACGCCACCTTCGCGTTCTTTTGCTGGGGCCTGTTCCCGCTGTACTTCCACGCCATCGGCGAAGTGCCGGCGATGGAAATCCTCGCGCACCGCATGCTGTGGTCGCTGTTGTTCCTGGTGCTGGTGCTGACCGCGCGCAGCCAGTGGAAATGGCTGCCGCAGGTGCTGCGCCAGCCGCGCGTCCTGTTCAGCTTTGTCGCCAGCGCGGTGCTGTTGACGGCCAACTGGTTCGTCTACATCTGGTCGGTCAACAACGGCCACGTGATCGACGCCAGCCTGGGCTACTTCATCAATCCGCTGGTCAATGTGTTGCTGGGCCTGGTCGTACTGAAGGAAAAACTGCGGCGCGGACAGTGGATCGCCATCGGCGTGGCGGCCGGCGGCGTCGCCTGGCTGACCTGGCAGGCCGGCCAGCTGCCGTGGATTGCCTTAATTTTAGGCATCACCTTCGGCGCCTACGGCCTGCTGCGCAAGACCGCGGCGCTGGCCGCGCTGGAAGGCCTGTCGCTGGAAACCATGATCCTGTTCCCGCTGGCGCTGGTGTATGTGCTGTGGCTGACCCTGCACGGCCAGAACACCTTCATCAACAGCGCGTTCGACAGCACCCGCTGGCTGCTGGCGGCGGCCGGGCCGATCACCGCCATCCCGCTGCTGCTGTTCGCGGCCGGCGCGCGCAAGATCCCGATGGCGGTGCTGGGCCTGCTGCAATACCTGTCGCCGACCATGCAGGCGCTGCTGGGGGTGTGGGTGTTCCATGAAGCGTTCCCGACGCCGCGTTTGATCGGCTTCATCGTCATCTGGGCGGCGCTGGCGTTGTACGTGCTGGAAGGGCTGTGGGCGAGCAAACGCGCTAAATAGTGGGAAGATGGCGGGATTTATCGTATCCTGTCGTCCTTCCTTGCATTTTCTACCGCATTTTCAAATTTCACTGAGATTCTCAATGGCAAATTACGTCTATACCATGAACCGCGTGGGCAAAATCGTCCCGCCCAAGCGCCAGATTCTGAAAGATATTTCGCTGTCCTTCTTCCCGGGCGCAAAGATCGGCGTGCTGGGCCTGAACGGCTCCGGTAAGTCGACCTTGCTGAAAATTATGGCAGGCCTCGACACCGACATCCAGGGCGAAGCCGTGCCGATGCCGGGCCTGAACATCGGCTACCTGCCGCAGGAACCGCAACTGGACCCGGAAAAAACCGTGCGCCAGGAAGTCGAGTCCGGCCTGGGCGAAGCGTTCGAAGCGCAAGCCAAGCTGGAAGCCGTGTACGCCGCCTACGCCGAGGAAGACGCCGACTTCGACGCGCTGGCCACCGAGCAGGCACGCCTGGAAGCGATCATCTCGACCTCCGACGGCGGCAACCTGAACCTGCAACTGGAAATGGCCGCCGACGCGCTGCGCCTGCCGCCTTGGGACGCCAAGATCGGCGTGCTGTCCGGCGGTGAAAAGCGCCGCGTGGCGCTGTGCAAGCTGCTGCTGTCCAAGCCGGACATGCTGCTGCTCGACGAACCGACCAATCACCTGGACGCCGAGTCCGTCGAATGGCTCGAACAATTCCTGCTGCGCTTCCCGGGCACCGTGGTCGGCATCACCCACGATCGCTACTTCCTCGACAACGCGGCGGAATGGATCCTGGAACTGGACCGCGGCCACGGCATCCCTTGGAAAGGCAACTATTCGTCGTGGCTGGACCAGAAGTCCAACCGCCTGAAGCAGGAAGAAGCCACCGAATCCGCGCGCCAGAAAGCGCTGGCCAAGGAATTGGAATGGTCGCGCCAGAATCCGAAAGCGCGCCAGGCCAAGTCGAAGGCCCGTCTGGCCCGCTTCAACGAGCTGAGCGAGTACGAATACCAGAAACGCAACGAGACCCAGGAGATCTTCATCCCTGTGGCCGAGCGTCTGGGCAACGAAGTGATCGAGTTCAAGAACGTCTCGAAAGCGTTTGGCGACCGCCTGCTGATCGACAATGTCTCGTTCACCATTCCGGCGGGCGCGATCGTCGGCATCATCGGCCCGAACGGCGCCGGTAAGTCGACGCTGTTCAAGATGATCGCCGGCCTCGATACGCCGGACAGCGGCGAAGTGGCGATCGGCCAGACCGCGCGCATCTCGCTGGTCGACCAGAGCCGCGACACGCTGGGCGACGCGAAGACCGTGTTTGAAGACGTGTCCGGCGGCGCCGACATGCTCAGCGTCGGCCGCTTCGACATGCCGTCGCGCGCCTACCTGGGCCGCTTCAACTTCAAGGGTTCGGACCAGCAAAAAATCGTCGGCAACCTGTCCGGCGGTGAGCGCGGCCGCCTGCACCTGGCCAAGACGCTGCTCAAGGGCGGCAACGTGCTGCTGCTGGATGAACCGTCGAACGATCTGGACGTGGAAACCCTGCGCGCGCTGGAAGATGCGCTGCTCGAATTCGCCGGCTCCGTGCTGGTGATCTCGCACGATCGCTGGTTCCTGGACCGTATCGCCACGCACATCCTGGCGTTCGAAGGCAACTCGCAAGTCACCTTCTTCGATGGCAACTATCAGGAATACGAAGCCGACAAGAAGAAACGCCTGGGTGAAGAGGGCGCCAAACCCAAGCGCATCCGCTACAAGCCGCTGACGGTATAACGAGCAAGGCCACCGCAAGGTGGCCTTTTTTTGTCTTAATGGCCTTCGCCGGCGTTGAACATGGTCTTGGCGTAGATCAGGCCCAGGCCGTAGCCGCCGCCGTGGGCGATCGAGGTGGCGACCGTTTCGTTGTAGGTGTCGCCGCGCGCCCAGTCGCGTTGCAGTTCGAGCAGGTATTGCAACGAGGTCATCGGACGGGCGCCGAGTTGCACCATCCGTTCGACGGCGCGCTCGTGCGCTTCGTCGGAGACGTCGCCGCTGGCGTCGGTGATGACATACACTTCAAAACCCTGGTCCAGGGCAGACAGCGCGGGGCCGACGATACAGACCGAGGTCCACAGCCCGGCCAGCACGATCTTGCCTTTGCCGATGGCGTTGACGCGCTCGGCGATGCGCGGATCCTCCCAGGTGTTCATGGTGGTGCGGTCGATGGCGACTTCGTCAGGGAACACCGATTTGATTTCGTCGAAGATCGGGCCGGAGAACGATTTTTCCGCCACCGTAGTCAAGATCGTCGAAACCTTGAATTCCTTGGCGGCCTTGGCGACCAGCGCCACATTGTTGCGCAGCAGGACAGGGTCGATCGACTTGGTGGCGAACGACATCTGCGACTGGTGATCGATCATGATCAGCGTGTGGTTGCTTGGGTCCAGCAGGGTGCTACCTGGTTTGGCGATTGCGGTTGGCATGATATTCTCCTAGATAATGTTCAACAATTTCGATTGGTCGTTTCGCTTATTTCGCGATGTTTTCTCTGCTGAAATGAAGTATGCGCGCGCTTCAGCAAAAAGAAAAACGGAAAAATTACCACTTTATATTCGAAATTTTCGATCAAAGAATCCAAACGCAAAAAAGCCGCCCGCAGGCGGCTTTTCCATGCAGCTACAGCTTAGAAGTTGTAGCGCAGGCCGGCAGTGACCGCGCCGGATTTACGGCCCTGGTCGATGTCGTTCTTGCCGTAGTTTTCATACTCCAGCGAGACCTTGACGTTCTTGTTGATCGCGTATTCCGCGCCCACCGAAGCGTACAGGGCGGTCTTGTTGTCGCTACCGCTCACCGCGGCGAGGCCGGTGGTGTCGACTTCGTTATGGTTGCGTGCCACGCCCAGCTTGCCGAACAGCGCAATCTGCTGGTTCACAGGCCACGTGCCCTTGCCGGCGACATAGTAGGAATGCGCGTCGGTGTGCAGACCGCCAGGCACGCCGCCGACCGAGTAGTTGTAGTCCTTCTTACCGAAGTCGGCATAGCCGGCTTCAACCGCCCAGGTGCTGTCGATGTTGTAGCCGCCGTAGACCTTGCCACCGGCCTTGTAGCCGCTGTGGTTGTCGGCGCTCAATGCGCCGCTTGGCGCATTGAATTCATAACGGCTGCCGACCACACCGGCGCCAATGTAGGCGGTGCCGGCGTCGTCGGCGGCGTATGCGGAAGAACCTGCCAGAGCGGCAGCGGAAGCAGCGATTGCGAACAGAATTTTTTTCATGATTTTGGATCTTTCAGCAAAAAGTTAAAGCAGGGACTTGCTTGGGATCGCAGTTCTCTGAATTGCGATGTATCCAAGATAGCACTCCCGCCAACTGCCGTCCGCACCGATTTAGTAAGAAGTGTTACAGGGTGTAAGCCAAATAATTAGTGGCTTTATTCAGATTGTGCCAAACTTAAGCGAAGCTTAAAGAACGGCCAGAATTTGCCTGAAAGTGAGGTTGATGCGCGGTCCGCGCGCCGCGCGTTCCTTGTTGATGCCGTGCACCCAGTGCGACTGCAGCGCACCCGCCATCAGCAGCAGGCAACCGTCGCCCAGCGCCAGCCGGGTCGTCAGCGGCTTGGTCCGGTGCTTGAGGATGAAGGTGCGCGGCGCGCCGAAGCTGACCGAGGCGATGGCCGGCTCCGGCCCCAGCTCGCGCTCGTCGTCGGCATGGAAGCCCATGCTGTCGCGCTCGTCGCGGTAGTAGTTGAGCAGCACGCTGTTGAAGCGGCGCCCGGTGGCCTGTTCGACGGCCTGTTTGATGTGCAGTTGCAGCGGCGTGAACGGTTGCGGATGGAAGGTCTTGCCGGAATAACGGTAGCGCGCTTCGCCATGCCAGGCCGTCAGGCGCGGCTGCATGTGCAGCTTGCCCCACACCTGGACCTGCTCGTGGCGCCAGTCGGTTTCCGCCAGCAGGCGCTGCATGATCGCGCCCGGCGCGCCGTCCAGCGCCAGCCGCTGCTGGAACCATAATTCGCCATCCTCGATGGGGATGGGCATCAAGCTTGTGTCGTCGGCAAACAGGTCCATGCGCGGTATGATACCGGCACTACGTCACACAGGAGAATCCCGCATGAAAAAACGCCAGTTCCTGGGCTCCGCCGCGCTTGCCGGCATCGCCGCCGCCGTCGCCATACCGGCCCGTGCCGCCGTCCAAGGCGCCGGTCCGGCGCTGCTGACGATCACCGGCGCGATCAGCAAGCCCAATCGCGGCAAGCTCGATCCCGTGCGGGACCAGATGATGTACAAGCAGAAGGTCAGCTTCGAACAGGCGCATGCGCTCGACTTCGCCGCGATCGCCGCCCTGCCCGCGATCACCATCAAGCCGACGCTGGAATACGACGGCAAGGTCCATACGCTGAGCGGCCCGCTGCTGCTGGACGTGGTGAAGGCGGCCGGCGGCAAGCCCGGCGACAACGGCAAGCTGCTGCTGCGCGCGGTGGACGGCTATGTGGCCGGCGTGACGGTGGCGCAGGCGCGCGCGCAACGCTATATCGTCGCCACCCATCTGGATGGCGCGCCGATGGCGCTGGGCGGCCTCGGTCCGCTATGGGCGATTTACGATGCGGATAAAGTGCCCGAAATGGCAGGCAAACCGCTGCCTGAGCGGTTCGGCTCCTGCCCGTGGGCGCTGTATCACATAGAAATAACCTGAATCAGGCGTAGGCTTCGGCCAGCGTCATCACGCGCGGCGCGATGGTGATGCCGATGCCGCTGAACAGCGCGGTAATGGCGGCCATGTTCGCTTCCATCTCCTCGGCCTTCCAGCCCTGGAACAGGTCGGTGCCATCTTTTTGGAAGTGCAGGTCCAGTACCTTGCCGCGGTCCTTGTGGGTGTAGCCACCGCTATAGGTGCTCTTGAAGCCCATCGCCGCCAGCGCTGCCAGCACTTCGGTCGGCGGGTTGTCGGGATCGGTAGCCATGAACACACCGAAGGTCTTGCCTGGTGGCTTTGCGGCGATATCGACGTCGTAAATTCCAGGCGCTTTCGTGACGGTCGTACTTTTCAGAAATAACATGTTCTTACCCCTACTATCCAATTGGCGCCGGCTAAACTAGCTTGATTCTTGTAGAAAACATTCTAAGAAACAAGCTTATTGCTAATTCCGTGGTTTGTCGACTAATCCTGCGACTTATTTGTGAATTCGTACCAATAAAACTGCAACGCCAGAATGCAAGCTTGTCCCGGACAACCGCCCCATCTATCTAAAATATAGTTGTTAAGTAGTAATTTGCAAGGAGATAAGAGGGGAAGCGCTATTTCTGACGCTTTCTAGCCGCCAGCGCGACGGTCGGCGCCACCAGCGCCTGGTACAACGTCCCGGTGGCCGCATCCCACTGGCCGACGGCCTGCTGCTGGCGCGCGACCGTGGCCATGTCGCCGCGCGCGATGGGGCCGCTCAGCGCGGCGGCGGCGCCCAGCCGGAACACATTGGCCATCGATTCGCTCGCCAGCGGCTGCGCCATCTGGCGCGCCACCGGTTCAGGGATGCCGGCCGCCTGGTAGGCGCGCAAGGCGGCGTCCAGCACGGTGACCAGGTAGTTGCTGGCGAAGACGGCGGCCGCGTGATACACGGTCTTGGCCGAGGCATCGATGGGCACCGGCTGCGCGCCTATCGCCTGCAATGCGGGCGCCAGCACCGCCAGCGCGGCGGCGTCGCCTTCGATGCCGCAGAAGGTGCCTGAGAATTGCGCGGACACCGCCGCCGGATCGGCAAAACTGCGGATCGGGTGGACGCTGGCGACCAGCGCGCCGGCCTCGCGCGCGGCCTGCAAGCGGTCGGACGCCAGCGCGCCGCTGCAATGGAAGACGATGCTGTCCTTCAGCGGCACGGCCAGCGCCAATGCCTGGCACGCGGCGACGATCTGGTCGTCGCCGACGGCCAGCAGGTGCACGGCGGCGGGCCGCAGCTGATCGTAGCCGGTCACCGCGCTGCCGGCGCCGATGAAGTCCACCGCCTGCCGCGCCGACTCCGTGGAACGGGTCAGCACCTGCTGGATCTGGAAGCCGCCATGCTGCGCGAACAAGCGCCCCAGCACGCGCCCGACATGGCCGGCGCCGATCAGGTTGAGCGGCGCAGCCATCAGAACCCCGATCCCGGCTGCTTCAGGTATTCCACCTCCTCGGGCGTCGACGGGCGGCCAAGGATGGCGTTACGGTGCGGGAAGCGGCCGAAGCGGCGTATCACTTCGCGATGGCGCCGGGCGAAATCCAGCATGCCGGCGATGCCCTTGCTGGCCGCCGGCGATGCGGTGGCGCCCTCGGCGTTGGCCATGCGCGTGAACAGCGCCACGGCCCGCTCCTGCATCGCCATGTCTTCCGCATGCTCGAACGGCATATAGACAAAGGCGCGCTGCAACGACGGCAGCGCCAGGTCCTCTTCCGCGTCGACCATGTCGAGCGCCGCCTGCAAGGCCTGGTGGTCGCCGGCAAACGCCAGCGGCGTGCCGCGATAGACATTGCGGGTGAACTGGTCCAGCACCAGGATGCGCGCCAGCGCCGCTTGCGGCCCTTCGGCGTCCCACTGGTGCAGGCCGCCTTCCAGCGCCAGCGCGATCTGCGCGCCGAAACGCTCAGCGATCTCGCGGTCGAAGGCCTCGTCCTTTTTAAACCACTCGGGGCGCTGCGCGTCGGCCGCCTGTCCCGCCGCCGGCTGGAACCAGAAATCGAATACCGCCTGGGCTTGTGCGTTCATGATCTTAGTTTCGTGCGTGCGTGAGCTGGAAGCTGTGGATGCCTTCGAATTCCGCCAGCTCGGCCGACAGCACCGCCATCGGCGCGCCGCTGCGCTTGCTCAGCGCGATGGCGACGAAGCGCCATTCCTGCATGCCGCCGTCGCTGCCTATCATCAGCGAGCCGCCGGCGATTTCATAGCCGCGTTGCAGCGCCATCTGGCGCAGCGCCGGCTCCTGCGGCTTGTACCCCGCCTTGAAGCGCATGGTGATCGCGATCGCGTGCCGCGACGGCAGCCATGCCTCCACGCGGGTCAGGAAGATCATCGAACTGGCGCACAGGATCGCCAGTCCGATCGCGCCCAGGTAAAAGCCGACGCCGACCATGATGCCGATCACCGACGAGGCCCAGATCGAGGCCGCCGTGGTCAAGCCGCTGATGTTGAAACCCTCGCGCATGATGACGCCGGCGCCGAGGAAGCCGATGCCGGTGACGATGCCCTGCACGATGCGGGTCGGGTCGGAATTGACCAGGTACTGCGATACATGGCCGCCGAACCAGTGCGCCGGATAGCCGCCGATCACGGTCAGCGCGGCGGACGCCATGCACACCAGGCCATAGGTGCGCATGCCGGCGGCGCGGCCGTGGTAGGAACGCTCGTAGCCCACCATCAGGCCGAGCAACAGCGCGCCGAGTAAATTCAGCAGGATCACCGCATTGGTGGCGAGTTCGGCGTGGGACCAGTAGGCAAGCAGGAAATCGATGGCGGGCATGGGAGCCTCTTTCTTATTTTTTAATCAACTGCTTTTCGAAGGCGATATCCAGTTTGCTGACGCGCTTGGGTGCGGCGGGCGAGATGCTGTTGACGAAGGCGACGAAGTCATCGAGTTCCAGCGGCGCGCACAACGGCGGGTTGCCGGCGCCGTCGGTCAGGAAGAAGTGGCCGGCGCCGGTGCGCGACATCACATACTTGGGATTGCCGCTGCGGACTTTGAGGCGGTCGACGGCCGACGTGGCCCGGGTTGCGCGGCCGCTCATATCGCCACCGTGCGGTTTTCCAGCCAGGCCAGCGCGTCGCCGGACAGCTGCGGCAGCAGGCGCTTGCGCACCGTGGCATGGTAGTCGTTGAGCCAGCGCTTCTCGTCGTCGCGCAGCAGCTCGTGCTCAATGCAGCGGGTGTCGATCGGGCACAAGGTCAGCGTTTCAAAGTGGAGGAACTCGCCGAACTCGGTCTGGCCGGCGGGCCGGTTCAGCACCAGGTTTTCAATCCGGATGCCCCATTTACCCGGGCGGTACAAGCCCGGTTCTATCGATGTAATCATGCCTGGTTCCATGGCGGTGTGCGGCTCCGGCATCGCCGATTGCGAAATCGACTGCGGGCCTTCGTGCACGTTGAGAAAATAGCCGACGCCGTGGCCGGTGCCGTGGCCGTAATCGAGGCCCTCGGCCCACAGCGGCGCGCGGGCGATGGCGTCCAGCATCGGCGATCTTGTGCCGCGCGGGAAGCGCGCCGACGACAGCGCGATCATCGCCTTCAGCACCAGCGTAAAGTCGCGCCGCTGCTCGCCGGTGATGCGGCCGATGCCGACCACGCGGGTGATGTCGGTGGTGCCGCCCAGATACTGGCCGCCGGAGTCGATCAGCAGCAGGCCGTTGCCTTCGATGACCGCGTGGCGCGCTTCGGTGGCGCGGTAGTGCATGATCGCGCCGTTGGCCGCGAAGCCGGCGATGGTGGCGAAACTCGGGCTGATGAAGCCCGGACGGCGCGCGCGGGCGGCGGTGAGGTGGCGGTCGATCGCCACTTCGGTCAGCGGCCTGCGCTCCGGGTCGGCCAGCGTTTGTTCGAGCCAGGTGAAGAATTCGCACAGCGCGGCGCCGTCCAGCTCCATCGTGGCGCGCACGTGGCTGGCATCCTGTTCGCTCTTCTTCGACTTGGCGAAGGTGGTCGGATTGACCGCTTCGATGACTTTGACCTTGGCCGATACCGCCTGGCGGGTGCCGTGGGTGATGCGGCGCGGGTCGATCAGCAGTGCGCAATCGGCGGGCAGCGCGGCCAGCGCGGCGGCGGCCGAAGCGTATGGCGCGACATCGACGCCCTCTTCCGCCAGCACGGCGCGCAACTCGGCGGAGATCTTGCCTTCGCCGACGAACAGCGTGGCGCGGGTCGGCGTGACCAGCGCGTGGGCCAGGAACACCGGATTGAAGTTGACGTCGGCGCCGCGCAGGTTGAACAGGTAGGCGATGTCGTCCAGCGTCGAGATCAGGTGGCTTTTGGCGCCCAGCTGCTGCATCGCGCTGCGCAGGTCGGCCAGCTTGCCGCTGCGGCTTTTCGACGCGTAGGGCGGCAGGTGCTCGAACACCTTCGCGGCCGGCAGCGCGGGGCGGTCGCTCCAGACCTGGTCGAGCAGGTCGAGATCGGTGCGCAGCTTGACGTCTTTCGCCTCCAGCGCCTGTTGCAGCAGGCGCGCGATGGCCAGACCCAGCACGGCGCCGTCCACGGCCAGCGTCTGGCCGGATGTCAGGCGGCCGGCCAGCCAGTCGACGTATTGCACGCTGGCGCCGGAGGCCAGCTTCATCAGCTGGATGCCGGTCCCGGCCAGTTGCAGCTCGGCCTGGGTCCAGTAGCGGGCGTCGGTCCAGATGCCGGCAAATTCCGGCGTGATGATGAAGGTGCCGACCGAGCCGGTAAAGCCCGACACCCACTCGCGGCCCTGCCAGCGCTCCGGCAGGTACTCGGACAAGTGCGGATCGGCCGACGGCACCATCAGCGCGTCGATGTGCTGCTGACGCATGGCCGCCCGCAGCAACGCTAGGCGCTCGGCAACTTGGGAGGGGTCTGGAGTAGGCATGGATAGCTCGATAAACGGTGCGCCGCCGCTGCGGCATAGCTTGTCGCTATGATACCGCGAATGGGCTAGTTGCTCCCCGTCGACTTCGTTCCCTCTGCAACGTATTGTGAAAATTCTTTATCTTTAATGGGTATGGACCGGCTGCGTCCGTTCTCAATAATTGCCACATATTCGCTGGAGGCATCCACAACAAAACCGAGCGCGACTTTTTTGCCGGATTCCGTTATCAAGGTGCAGTAGTAACCTTCCTTCGGATCGATATCGCATCCCTTGGCGTAATGTACTGCATCCTCATGCGCCTGCTTTTGCCCCATCTTTTCTCCGATTGCGACCGGGATCACCATTATTATCGCCAGCAATAGCGGGACATAAAATATCATGGTGACAGACAGAATAGGGATGTACAGAAACGGTCCCAGAGCTTTTAATTTCGTATTTTTCCCCAAATGCTCTTGCCGGCGTTTAATCCAGGCAGTTTTTCCCAGCTTATCGCCCAGATAATTAAGCAACACCAGGAAAAACGCGAATAACGCAACGATGAAGATAATTTTAAAACCATTGCTCACGGCCGTCAGCCAGGCTGGAAACATCTGAAAAAATGCTATGAAAGAATAGAGGAAATACTCCGAAGAACTCTTGGGATATAGCTCGAAGTTGAATTTCAAGGCCTTCATATACTGCTGTTGGAAAACCACGCCAACCAGATAAGCGGTTGACGTCAATGCGGAGGCAACAACCGCATTACCGAGCAATACCAGCCACAGCCCATTTTCCTTGGTCTCAGCTTGTTGTTCTTTGTTCATTGGTCTTGGAGTTGCGTGGTTGGCAGCAATGGAGTTGAGCTGAAATTTAGCGGGAACAAGCCAAATTTTGGCATACGAGGCGCCAAAACAGCAACTATTCAGCGGGTATTACGGGTGTGAATCCTGAATTACGCTTCGTAGCGCCGGAGACCGTCGAGATCGAGGATGCGGATGCCGCCGTGACCGAGACTGAGCAAGCCTTGTTTTTCCAAAAGCTGCAAAGCCTGATTGGCGCGCTGGCGGGAGGCGCCGGATAAAAGACCCAATTCTTCCTGCGAGATTTGAATCAGTTTTTCCAGGCCCGGATATAAATGGGAGTTGAACATCGACGCCAGGCAGCGCGCCACCCGCGTATCGGGATTTAATAAACGGTCGTTCTCGACCATGCCGATAAACTGGCCCAGCCGTTCATTCAGCTGCATCATTAAAAACCGCGTGAACGGCAAGCTATTATCAAGCAGCCACATGAATGTGGCCGCCGGCATGCGCGCAATACGGCTATCGCGCAGCGCCATCGCATCGTATTTAAGGATTTCGTTCTTTAAAACCGAGCCTTCACCGAACCAGCCTCCCGGCGGTACGCCGGTAAAGGTCACGCTTTTACCGGCAGCGGAGAAGTTATTCATCTTGACCATGCCGTCGACAATACCCAGCCAATTCTCGACCATCTCGCCTTTACGGCAGACATAACCGCCCTTCGGGACGAAGGTCTCGAAAGTATCCGCCTCCACGCGCGCCATTTGTTCCGGCGTCAGGCCTTCGGCCCAGATCGCTGAACGCAGTGCTTCTTTCAAAGTTATTTGATGTCGATCAGACATTGTTGCGTCGCACCATAGAAAAGTCGGTCAATTGTCGCCGAAAAGACAACCTGGGTCTCTGCGGCGCGCTAATATCATCACACAAAAAGCTGCCGTATCAAGAACACTAACTAATAAGTACGAGCAACCCGCAACAGGAGACACTGGTGCAAACACAGAACGAGACCTTCCCTCGCCGGCTGCTGGCGCACGCGCAGGCCCGGCCGGGAAAACCCGCCTTTCGGGAAAAATACCTGGGCATCTGGCAAAGCTGGAACTGGGCCCAGGTCAACGAGGAAGTGCGCGCGCTCGCCTGCGGCCTGGCCGCGATCGGCTTCCAGCGCGGCATGAACCTGGCCATCATCGGCGACAACCGTCCGCGACTGTACTGGTCGATGCTGGCTGCCCAATGCCTGGGCGGCGTGCCGGTGCCGCTGTACCAGGACGCCCCGGCGGCCGACATGGCCTATGTGCTGGAAAACGCCGAAATCCGTTACGCCATCGTCGAGGACCAGGAACAGGTCGACAAATTGATGGAGTTGCAAGCTTTATATCCGCACATCGAACACATCGCCTACGACGACGAGCGCGGCATGCGCCACTACCGGCAGCAGGGGCTGCTGTCCTTCTCCAGCCTGCAGGAGCTGGGCCGCGCCTGGGACAAGGAGCATCCCGGCATGTTCGACGCCGCCATTCAGGCCGGCGGCGGCGGCGACAACGCCATCATCCTGTACACCTCCGGCACCACCGGCAAGCCCAAAGGCGTGTGCCAGACCCACGCCGCGCTGCTGGCGGCCGGCGAAGGCGGCGTCGGTTTCGAGCACCTGACCGACGAAGAAGACATCCTGTCCTACCTGCCGATGGCCTGGGTGGGCGACTGCCTGTTCTCCTTCGCCCAGGCGATGACGGCCGGTTTCACCGTCAACTGCCCCGAATCCGGCGATACCGTCATGACCGACATGCGGGAGATCGGCCCGACTTATTACTTCGCGCCGCCGCGCGTGTTCGAGAACATGCTGACCACCGTGATGATCCGGATGGAAGACGCGGGCGCCATCAAGCGCCGCATGTTCCACCACTTCATGGCGGTGGCGCGCCGCTGCGGTGCTCAAATTTTGGACAACAAGCCTGTGCCGCTGGCCGACCGCCTCCAGTATGCACTGGGTAAGGTGCTGGTCTACGGCCCGCTGAAAAACGTACTCGGGCTGTCGCGCGTGCGCGTCGCCTACACGGCCGGCGCGGCCATCGGTCCGGACCTGTTCCGTTTCTACCGCTCCATCGGCGTCAACCTCAAGCAGTTTTACGGCTCGACTGAAACCTGCGCCTACATCTGCCTGCAGCCGGACGGCCAGATCAAGTTCGATAGCGTCGGCCTGCCGGCGCCGGGCGTCGAGGTCAAGCTGGCCGACAACGGCGAGGTGCTGGTCAAGTCGCCAACGTTGATGGACTGTTATTACAAGCGGCCCGACGCCACCAGCGAGGCGATCGACGCCCAAGGCTACTTCCACACCGGCGACGCCGGCCTGTTCGACCACGAAGGCCATCTGAAGATCATCGACCGCGCGGCCGACGTCGGCAAGATGAACAGCGGCGCCATCTTCGCACCCAACTACATCGAGAACAAACTCAAGTTCTTCCCCTTCATCAAGGAGGCGGTGGTGTTCGGCCATGAGCGCGACGAGGTCTGCGCCTTCATCAACATCGACATCGAGGCGGTGGGCAACTGGGCCGAACGGCGCAGCATCGCTTATTCCGGCTACACCGACCTGGCGGCGCATCCGCAGGTCTACGGCCTGGTGCGCGACTGCATCGAGCAGGTCAACGCCGACCTGGCCGCCGAACCGATGATGAGCGACACGCAGATCCATCGCTACCTGGTGCTGCACAAGGAACTCGATCCCGACGACGACGAGCTGACGCGCACGCGCAAAGTGCGGCGCAAGTTCATCGCCGAGAAATACGCGGTGCTGATCGCGGCGCTCTACGGCGGCAAGCAGTCGCAATACATCGAAACGCAGGTCAAGTTCGAGGACGGCCGCACCGGCCTGGTGGCGGCGGACCTGAAGATCGAGCCGAGCAAAACCTTCCCGGCTGTTCAGGCAGCGGCATGACGGAGATCGCCAACATGCAGATGAACGAACCAGACGCCCACTTCGGCGCGGATGCCGATCCAACCCGGCGCAAAACCGGCCCGGTGATACTCGACCTGAAAAATATCTCGCTGTCCTTCGGCGGCGTGAAGGCGCTGACCGACATCTCCTTCGACGTAAAGCAGCACGAGATCCGCGCCATCATCGGTCCCAACGGCGCCGGCAAAAGCTCGATGCTCAACGTGATCAACGGCGTCTACCGCCCGCAACAGGGGGAGATCATCTACCGCGGCGAGCACCGCAAGAACATGGACTGCCACACGGCCGCCAAATCCGGCATCGCCCGCACCTTCCAGAATATCGCGCTGTTCAAGGGCATGACGGTGCTCGACAACATCATGACCGGCCGTAACCTGAAGATGAAATCGAACTTCCTGATGCAGGCGCTGTACTGGGGGCCGGCGCGGCGCGAGGAAATCGCCCACCGCGTCAAGGCCGAGGAAATCATCGACTTCCTGGAGATCCAGGCGATCCGCAAGACGCCGGTCGGCCGCCTGCCCTACGGCCTGCAAAAGCGCGTGGAGCTGGGCCGGGCGCTGGCCGCCGAGCCGGAGATCCTGCTGCTGGACGAACCGATGGCCGGCATGAACGTCGAAGAAAAACAGGACATGTGCCGCTTCATCCTCGACGTCAACGACCAATTCGGCACCACCATCGTGCTGATCGAGCATGACATGGGCGTGGTGATGGACATCTCGGACCGCGTGGTGGTGCTCGACTACGGCAAGAAGATCGGCGACGGCACGCCGGACCAGGTGCGCTGCAACCAGGACGTGATCAACGCCTACTTGGGAGTGGCCTGCGAATGAACATCAACTTCTTCTTCGAGGTGCTGATCGGTGGCCTGCTGTCCGGCGTGATGTACGCGCTGGTGGCGATCGGCTTTGTGC
This sequence comes from Duganella sp. CT11-25, assembly GCF_047302815.1. Classification (NCBI taxonomy): domain Bacteria; kingdom Pseudomonadati; phylum Pseudomonadota; class Betaproteobacteria; order Burkholderiales; family Oxalobacteraceae; genus Duganella; species Duganella sp. CT11-25. Next base: position 4,498,333 of record NZ_JBKBFD010000001.1, on the reverse strand, counting down.
TGATTTATAAGGCATCCGGCGTCTTCAACTTCGCGCAGGGCGCGATGGTGTTCTTCGCCGCGCTGACCTGCGTCGGCATCATCGACAACTTCGGCGTCTCGCTGTGGGTGGCGATCCCCATCACCATCGTGGTCATGATCGCGCTGGGGCTGGCGATCGAGCGCGTGGTGCTGCGGCCGCTGGTCAACCAGCCGGAGATCACGCTGTTCATGGCCACCATCGGCCTGGCCTTCTTCATCGAAGGACTGGCGCAACTGGTGTGGGGCTCGCAGGTGCACAAGCTGGAACTGCCGATCGAGGACGTGCCGTCGGAATACCTGATGAACAAGTTCAATATCCTGGTCTCGCAATTCGACATCATGGCGGCCGCCGTCTGCGGCCTGCTGGTGACCACGCTGGCCCTGCTGTTCTCGCGCACCAAGGTCGGCCGCGCTCTGCGCGCGGTGGCGGACGATCACCAGGCCGCGCTGGCCGTCGGCATACCGCTGCAGCGTATCTGGGCCGTGTTGTGGGCCGTGGCCGGATTGGTCGCGCTGGTCGCCGGCCTGCTGTGGGGCGCGCGCAACGGCGTGCAGTTCGCGCTGACCTTCGTGGCATTGAAAGCGCTGCCGGTGCTGATCCTCGGCGGCTTCACCTCGATGCCGGGCGCGATCGTCGGCGGCCTGATTATCGGCGCCTCGGAAAAGCTGGCCGAGGTGTATATCGGCCCGCTGGTCGGCGGCGGCATCGAGGGCTGGTTCCCGTATGTGCTGGCCCTGTTGTTCCTGCTGGTGCGGCCGGAAGGCCTGTTCGGCGAAAAAATCATCCGCAGAATCTGAGAGGCCACAATGCTCTACCGCGAAGCAGGACAATTCAAAACCAGCTATCAGGCCGACAGCCAGATCTTCCCCATCCTGCAGGACCGGCTGGCGCTGTTCGCGCTGCTGGCGGTGGCCGTGGTGATCGTGCCGCTGTTCGCGTCGCCGTACACGCTGTCGGCGATCCTGATCCCCTTCCTGATTTTCTCGCTGGCCGCGCTGGGCCTCAACATCCTGACCGGGTATGCGGGGCAGCTGTCGCTGGGCACCGCAGCCTTCATGGCGGTGGGCGCGTTCGCGGCGTATAACTTCCTTGCCCGCCTGCCCGGCCTGCCCGTGCTGCTGGCCTTCGTGCTGGGCGGCTTGAGCGCGGCGGCGGTCGGCATCGCCTTCGGCCTGCCGTCGCTGCGCATACGCGGCTTCTACCTGGCAGCATCGACGCTGGCCACGCAGTTCTTCGTGGTCTGGTGCCTGACCAAGATCCCCTACCTGACCAACTACAGCACATCGGGCGTCATCACCGCACAAAAGATCGTCATCCTCGGCTATTCCTTCGATACGCCGGACCGCAAGTACCTGCTGGTGCTGGCCGTGGTGGCGGTGATGTCGCTGCTGGCCAAGAACATGATCCGCTCCAACGTCGGCCGTTCCTGGATGGCGGTGCGCGACATGGACGTGGCGGCCGAAGTGATCGGCTTCCGCCTGATGCGCACCAAGCTGCTGGCCTTCGCGGTCAGCTCCTTCTACTGCGGCGTGGCCGGTGCGCTGTATGCCTATGCCTACCTCGGCACCGTCGAGCCGGAAGCCTACAACCTCGACCTGTCGTTCCGCATCCTGTTCATGGTGATCATCGGCGGTGTCGGCTCGGTGCTCGGTTCCTTCCTCGGCGCGGCCTTCATCGTGCTGCTGCCGGTGTTCCTCAACATCCTGGCGCACAGCCTGTCGCTGCCGACCAGCGTCGCGTCCAACCTGGAGTTGATGGTGTTCGGCGCCCTGATTATATTTTTCCTGATCGTCGAGCCTCACGGCTTGGCGCGCTTGTGGCAAATCGGTAAAGAGAAATTGCGTCTGTGGCCTTTCCCGCACTGAACGCATAACAATAACCTGGAGGAGAAGACAATGAAGCGTATCGCATCTGTTGTAGTCGCACTCACACTCACGTTGACAAGCGCCGGCGCAGCCTGGGCGCAGCCGGCCGCCGAACAATACATCGCCCTGCCCTCCTACCGCGTCGGCCCTTATGCGGCGGGCGGTTCCGGCTTCTACGGCGGCATCATAGATTACTTCAACCTGGTCAACCTGTCGGGCGGCGTCAACGGCGTCAAGATCAGCTGGGAGGAATGCGAAACCGAATACAACCCGTCGCGCGGCGTCGAATGCTACGAGCGCCTGAAGACCAAGAACGGCGGCGCCACGCTGGTCGAGCCGCTGTCCACCGGCGTCGCCTACGGCGTGCTGGATCGCCTGGCCACCGACAAGATCCCGATGACGATGATCGGCTACGGCCGCTCGGACGCCGCCAACGGCAAGGTCTTCCCGTATGTGTTCCCGCTGATTACCAGCTACTGGAACCAGGCCGCCGCGATGATCAAATACCTCGGCGATAAAAACGGCGGCATGGACAAACTCAAGGGCAAGAAGATCGTCCACCTGTACCATGATTCGGCCTTCGGCAAGGAACCCTTGCCGGTGCTGGAGGCGCTGTCCAAGCAGTACGGCTTCGACCTGATCAAGATTCCCGTCACGCCGCCGGGCACCGAACAGCAATCGCAATGGCTGCAGATCCGCCAGGCCAATCCGGATCACGTGATCCTGTGGGGCTGGGGCGCGATGAACGCGGTCGCCATCAAGACGGCGCAGCGCAACGGCTTCCCGCGCGAGAAAATGCTGGGCGTCTGGTGGGCCGGCTCCGAGGAAGACACCGTGCCGGCCGGCGACGCCGCCAAGGGCTACAGCGCGATGACCTTCAACACGCCCGGCAACTACCCGGTGATGGACGAGATCCAGAAAAAACTCTACGACGCCGGCAAGGGCAACCTGGCCGACCGCAACCGCATCGGCTCCGTGTACCACATGCGCGGCGTCAGCGCCGGCATCCTGTGGGTGGAAGCGATCCGCACCGCGCAGGAGAAGTTCGGCAAGGGCAAACGCATCACCGGCGAGCAAATGCGCTGGGGCCTGGAGAACCTGAACGTCGACGAAGCACGCCAGAAAGCCATCGGCGCCTTCGGCATGCTGCCGACGGTGAAGACCAGCTGCGACGACCATGAAGGCTCGGGCGCCGTGAAGGTCCAGCAATGGGACGGCAAGAAGTGGAACGCCATCACGCCGGGCTGGATCGTCGGCGACAAGGCGCTGACCCGCAAGCTGCTGGAGGAAAGCTCCGCAGCCTATGCGGCCGAGAAAAAAATCACCCCGGCCTGCGCGAAATGACGGCACCCTATCTCTCCGTGAATAACGTGGAAGTGATCTACGACCACGTTATCCTCGTGCTCAAGGGCGTGTCGTTGCAGGTCCCGCAGGGGAAGATCGTGGCCCTGCTGGGCGCCAACGGCGCCGGCAAGTCCACCACCCTGAAGACCATCTCCACTTTGCTGCGTGGAGAGCGCGGCGACGTCACCAAGGGCGAAGTCCAGTTCAAGGGCGAGCGCATCGACCAGTTGACGCCGAATGAACTGGTCAGGCGCGGCCTGTCGCAGGTGATGGAGGGCCGCCACTGCTTCGGCCACCTGACCATCGAAGAAAACCTGCTGACCGGCGCCTACACCCGCAGCATTTCGCGGGCGGAGCTCAAGCAGTCGCTGGAAAAGGTCTACCACTACTTTCCGCGCCTGAGGGAGCGCCGTGGCAGCCAGGCCGGCTATACCTCCGGCGGCGAGCAGCAGATGTGCGCCATCGGCCGCGCGCTGATGGCCAAGCCGTCGATGATTTTGCTGGACGAGCCATCGATGGGCATCGCGCCGCAGATCGTCGACGAGATCTTCGGCATCGTCAAGGACTTGAACAGCAAGGAGAACGTCTCCTTCCTGCTGGCCGAGCAAAACACCAACGTCGCGCTGCGCTATGCGGACTTCGGCTACATCCTGGAAAACGGCCGCGTGGTGATGGAAGGCGCTGCGTCCGAACTGGCCAGCAACGAAGACGTCAAGGAGTTCTACCTCGGCGTTTCCGGCGCCGGCCGCAAAAGCTTCCGCGACATGAAATTTTACCGGCGCCGCAAGCGCTGGCTAGCATAGGACCGCAATGAATATTACGAAAGCCAAGGCCTTGTGCCGCTCCTTCCCCGGCGCCACCGAAGACACCAAGTGGGGCGCCGACCTGGTGTTCTCGGTCGGCGAGAAAATGTTCGCCGTCACGGAGCTCGACGACAAAGCCAAGGGCATCAGCTTCAAGGTCGACGATGACCGCTTCCTGGAACTGACCGACCGCCCCGGCATCATCCCCGCGCCCTACCTGGCGCGCGCCAAATGGGTGTACATCGAAGACCTGAAGTCCATCAGCGACGCCGAAGCGGGCGCGCTGCTGAAACGCTCTTATGAACTGGTGTTCGCCAAGCTGACCAAGAAGCTGCAACGCGAAATACAAGGATAGCCATATGGCCGATACCCTCGATAGCCTGGAAACGCGCCCACCGGAACAGCGCGAACGCGAACTGATGGCGCGCCTGCCACAACTGGTGGCGCGCGCCAAGGCAGCCGCCGGCTGGTCGCGCATCCTGCACAATGTGAACGCCGCCGATATCCACAGCCGCGCCGCGCTGGCCACGCTGCCGGTCACGCGCAAGTCCGAGCTGCATGCGCTGCAAAAGCAGCAAGCACCGTTCGGCGGCTTGAACACCACGCCGGTCGGCCAGCTGGCGCGGGTGTTCATGTCGCCCGGCCCGATCTTCGATCCCGAGGGTCGAGGCCAGGACTGGTGGCGTTTCGCGCGGCCGATGTACGCGGCCGGCGTGCGTTCCGGCGGCCTGTTGCAGAACTGCTTCTCCTATCACTTCACGCCGGCGGCCTTCATGGTCGAAGGCGGCGCCGCGCGCATCGGCTGCGCGGTGATCCCGGCCGGCAGCGGCCAGACCGAAATGCAGGTGCAGGCCATCAGCGCGCTGCGGCCGGACACCTATGTCGGCACGCCGTCCTTCCTGAAGATCATCATCGAGAAGGCGCAGGAAATGGGCGCCGACATCGGCAGCATCAAGCACGCCATGCTGGGCGCGGAGGCGCTGCCCGAATCACTGCGCGAGTGGTTCGCCGCGCACGGCGTGCCGCTGGCGCTGCAGATGTACGCCTCGGCCGATATCGGCAGCATCGCCTACGAAACCAGCAGCGGCGGCGTGCGCGTGCCCGGCATGGTGCTCGATGAAGACGTGATCCTGGAGATCGTCCGCCCCGGCAGCGGCGATCCCGTGCCCGAAGGCGAAATCGGCGAAGTCGTCGTCACCGTCTTCAACCCGGACTATCCGCTGATCCGCTTCGCCACCGGCGATCTGTCGGCAATCCTGACCGATGCGCCGGCCTCGCCGTGCGGCCGCACCAACACCCGCATCAAGGGCTGGATGGGCCGCGCCGACCAGACCACCAAGGTGCGCGCCATGTTCGTGCATCCGTCGCAGGTGCACGAGGTCACGCGCCGCCATCCGGAAATCGTCAAGGCGCGGCTGGTGGTCTCCGGCAGCATGGCGCAGGACGTGATGACGCTGCACTGCGAAGTGGCCGATCCGGCCGGCGCCGGCAACGGCGCCGCCATCGTCGAGTCGATACGCGAGCTGACCAAGCTGCGCGGCGAGGTCAGGTTTGCCGCCATCGGCAGCCTGCCCAGCGACGGCAAGGTGATCGACGACGTCCGCGACTATAAGTAGAACGACGGTAGATTGTGGCGTAAACCCAACGACGAGCGGCAGCATGGGATATGGCGGATAATAGCGGTCTTCCCACCTGTTTTTAGAAGACGCAGAAGATCATGCAAGACTTCCACCACAACCGCGCCCGCGCCCTGCTGGAGAACGCGGAACAGCTGTTCAGCAAAGAGACCGTCGACAGCGCCGTCACCGCGATGGCCGACACCCTCAACACCCGCTTCAACCGTCCCGACAGCGAGGAATTCCCGCTGGTGCTGGGCGTGATGGGCGGCGCCGTGGTCTTCACCGGCAACCTGCTGCCGCAGCTGACCTTCCCGCTTGAATTCGACTACATCCACGTCAGCCGCTATGGCGATGACGACCAGGGCGGACAAGTGGTGTGGAAAGTGGTGCCGCGCTCGAACGTGGCCGGCCGCACCGTCATCGTGCTGGACGACATCCTCGACGAAGGCGAAACGCTGGCCCACGTCAAGCAGCGCCTGCTGGACATGGGCGCATCCGAAGTGATCCTTGCCGTCTTCGCCGACAAGGCGATCGGCAAGGCCAAGCCGGTCAAGGCCGACATCGTCGGCATCACGATCCCCAACCGCTTCGTGGTCGGCTTCGGCATGGACGCCTACGGCTACTGGCGCAACCTGCCCGGCCTGTGGGCGATCCAGACCGAGAGCTAAGCGGCCACCGCCAGCACCACCTTGCCGAAGGGGCTGGCGGTGAGCCGGTCCAGCGCCTGGCTGGCCTGGTTTAATTCGAACACCGAATCCAGCACCGGATGCAGGCGGTGCTGTTCCATGAAGCGGTTCATGCGCTCGAACATCGCGCGCGAGCCGGTCTCGACGCCGCGCACGCGCAGGTTCTTGTTCATCACCGTATAGATATCGAGCGGATTGGTCTGCTCCTGCACCACACCGATGATGGCCACCGTGCCCTCGAACGCGGCGGCGCGCGCCGACTGCCGCAGCGAATCGTTCAAGCCCATGTCCAGCACCAGTTGCGCGCCGGCGCCGCCGGTCAGCGCCAGCACTTCGGCGTCCCACTCCGGCATGATGCTGGAATTGATCGCCGCCGCCGCGCCCAGCCGCAAGGCCTTGCGCAGCTTGTCCTCCGAGCGCGACACCACGATCACCTTTGCCCCCAGCGCCGCCGCAAACTGGATCGCGAACACCGCCACGCCGCCCGTCGTCTGCACCACCACCGTGTCGCCGGCCTTGACCGTGCCCAGCTCCGCCACCGCATGCCACGCGGTCAGCGCGGCGACCGGCAGTGTGGCGGCCTCGGTGTCGGACAGATGCGCCGGCGCGGCCACCAGCTCGTCCTGATCGGCGTGGATTTTCTCGGCCAGCACGCCGTCGCGGTCCGCGCTGCCGGGCGAGCCGGCCAGGCCGGCGGCGGTCAGCGGACCGTCTATCCAGTTGGGCAGCACGGTGCTCAGCACGCGGTCGCCAACCTTGAAGCGCGTGACCGCGCCGCCGGTTGCCTCGACCACGCCCACCGCATCGGTCAGCGGAATGCGATCGGCGATGGCGGCGCGGTGCCGGTTGCCGCGCACGAAGTACAGGTCGCGGAAATTCAACGCCGCCGCGCGCACGGCAATCCTCACTTCCGTCGGGTCCAGCGGCCGGATTGCTTGCCGGCGCGGCAGCAGGCCACCCAGCCCATCGGTGCGAAAAACAGTGTAATCCATATGTCCTCCCAAAAAACCCAGTATCGATCTGCGCTAAAAATTAAACAATTAGCCTAAAATGCAAAGGCTTGTTGATCTGAACGCAACGAAGGAGGACGGCGATGGAAATGCTGAAGGAAATGGCGATCTTCGCCCAGGTGGTCGACAGCGGCGGCTTTTCGGCGGCTGCGCGGCATCTCGGCATCACCACCTCCGCCGTCAGCCGCCACGTGTCGCGGCTGGAGGCGCACCTGGGCGGCCGCCTGCTGTTGCGCACCACCCGCGCCCTGTCGATGACGGAACTGGGAGAACAGGTGCACACGGCCTGCGTCCGCATGCTCAGCACCGCGCGCGAGGTGCATGCGATGGCCGGCAGCTACAGCGCGCGGCCGAACGGCGTGATCCGCGTCAGCGCGCCGGTGGTGTTCGGGCAAACCTGGCTGGCGCCGCGGCTGCCCGGTTTTCTCGATGCCTATCCAGAAGTCGATGTACGCCTGACGCTGGTCGACCGCACCGTCGACCTGGCAGAAGATGGCATCGACCTGGCGATCCGCATCGCCCGCGAGCTGGCGCCCGGGCTGGCGGCGCGGCCGCTGTGCGCGATGCGCTATGTCCTGATCGCGTCGCCGGACTATCTGGCCCGGCACGGCGCGCCTGCCGCGCCCGGCGATCTGCCGTCGCACCGCTGCTGCTATCTGGGCTATGGCCGCTTCGGCGGCGAATGGACGCTGACGCGCGGCGCCGAACGGCTCGGCGTCACGATCCCGGCGCGGCTGACCATCAACAACAGCGCCGCCATCGTGGGCATGGTGGAGGCAGGCGGCGGCATCGGCCTGGTGCCGGATTTCGCCGCGCGCGACGCGCTGGCGGCAGGCCGCGTGCGGCAGGTGCTGCCGGACTGGGAATTCGACGAGCCTTACACCGGCAGCGTGCACGCGGTGTACACGCCCGGCCGCCATGTCGCGCTCAAAGTTCGCGCGCTGATCGATTATCTGGTGCAGAATTAATCACATGCTCAATTCGATACTGTCCTGGTTATTTTTGCTCGCCATCGGCCAGGGCATCCTGCTGACGATATCGCTGCTCAGCGGCCGCCAGCCCGAGATGCGGGCCGCCAATCGGCTGCTGTCGGCGTTGCTGCTCATTTTTTCAGCAATCCTCGGCCATACCTGGCTTGGACTCAACCACCTGTATCCGCAGTATCCGCACAGCGCGCTGTCCATCGCCACGCTGGGATTCGCCGTCGGGCCATTGCTCTATCTTTACCTGCACGCGATGCTGTCCGACCAGCCGCTGGGCCGCCGCGCGTTGCTGCATTTTGTGCCGTTCGCCGTCGCCACGCTGGCGATGATGCCGTTCTACCTGCGCTCGGCCGACGAAAAACTGGCATGGATGCGCCAGTGGAACGGGTGGCCCTGGTATCTGACGCTGGCCGGCCTGGCCAAGCTGGCGATCCTGCTGTTCTACATTCGCGCCAGCTACCGGCTGATGCGCCGCGTGCCGGCGGATTCGGACCTGGTGCACGACTTGCGGCGGCTGATGCGGATCTGGATGGTCAGCGCCGCACTGAGCGTCGTCGCGCTGGCGATGTCGATCGCGGATGCGGAACGGCCGGTGTCCGGCGATGCGGTCGATGGCATCGCCCTGATGCTGTTCGTATTCGGCACCGCCTTCACCGCGATGCGGCTGCCGCTGGGCTACCGTCCTCGAACACTGCCGCCGCCATCGCCGCCCAGGCCACGCTACGCCGGCAACCAGTTATCCACAGCCGACCGCGATGCCTTCCTGGTCCGGCTGACCGCCTGCATGGAGCACGACCGGCCGTATCGCAACGGCGAATTGAAGCTGGAAGAACTGGCCGCGCAGGTGGCGATGACACCGCACGAACTGTCGCGGCTGATCAACGAACACTGCGGCGCCAATTTTGCCGATTACCTGAACCGCTACCGCGTCGAGACGCTCAAAAACGCCCTGCATGACCCCGGACAGGCCAGCGCCAGCATCCTCGACCTGGCGCTGGCGGCTGGATTTAACAGTAAAAGCGCGATGAACCGCGCATTTAAGAAGCAAACCGGCCTGACGCCGGGCGAGTTTCGCAGCCAGGCCGACACCGCCGCGTAGCGCGTGCCAAATCATCATTTGGGGCGCAATACAGTGCTCCCGGCGACAAACTGGACTCCTCACAACACGGAGCCCAGCATGAAATTAAACCGTCTTATCGCTAGCCTTTCCCTTTTGATCTGCGCCCAGGCCACGGCCGGCCAGCAGACCTGGATCACCAACGTCAAGCTGGTGTCGCCGGAAAAACTGGACCGCATCGAGGCCGGCAGCGTCCTGGTTGAAGACGGCCGCATCGTCCGCGTGGAGCGCGGCGCCCGCGCGGCAATGCCCACAGGCGCACGCCGCGTCGACGGCAAAGGCGGCTACCTGACGCCCGGCCTGATCGACTCGCACGTCCACCTGTTCGCCGTTCCCGGCATGAGCTTCGAGCAGGCCGACAAAATGCAGGTCATGGCCAACGCTTACTTCGCGCAGATGCCGCGATCCTTCCTCTACTACGGCTACACCACGGTCATCGATCTGGCCGCCGGCAGCCGCGAATTCATCGACAAGGTCAAACAGTCGCCGCTGCACCCGGACGTCTACGATTGCGGCGCGCCGCTGGTGTTCGCCAACGGCTATCCGTCCTCGTACGCGCCGCCGGAAACGCGCTTCGAGATGTTTTCCAACTTTATCTACGATCCGGCGCAGGCCGACAAGATCCCCGCCAGGTACAGGCCGGAGGACTACACCCCGGCCAAGGGCGTGGCGCGGGTCAAGGCGGATGGCGCCATCTGCGTCAAGACGCACTACGAGCACGGCTTCGGCAACCAGCGCAACCTGCCGGTGATGAGCCCCGCCGTGTATGCGGATGTGCGTAAGGCGGCGAGCGAAGAAGGCCTGGTGCTGGTCACGCACGGCAATTCCTTCGAGGCGCAGACCTTCGCCGTCAACGGCGGCGTCGACGTGCTGGCCCACGGTATGTGGCACTGGGGTGAGCTGAATAAGGAAAAGGAACTGCCGGCCGCAATCAAGCAGCTGCTCGACAAAATCGTCGAGCGCAACATCGGCTACCAGCCGACCATGCAGGTGCTTTACGGCCTGCGCGCCTATGTCGATCCCACGTATCTGAACCATCCGGCGCTGGCCAAGCTATTGCCGCCGTCCATGCTGGCCTGGCTCAAGACGCCGGAAGGCAACTGGTTCAAGCAGGAAGTCACCGAAGACGAAACCGACGAGGCGGTGCGGCAAGGCATGGAAGCGCCGCTGCGCCGCCAGCGCCAGGTGGTTGCCTATTTAGCGGGCAAGGACGCGAATTTCGTCTTCGGCACGGATACGCCGTCGTCGCCCACCTACGGCAACGTGCCTGGCCTGAACGGCTATCTGGAGATGCGGAACCTGCACAGCGCCGGCATGTCGCTGGCGCAGATCTTCAAGGCCGCGACCATCAACAACGCGCGCACCTTCAAGCTGGATGCGGATCTGGGAACGATAGAAGCGGGCAAGGTCGCCAATCTGGTGCTGATGAAGACCTCGCCGCTGGCCGACATCCGCGCCTACGACAGCGTGGAGACGGTATGGGTGCGCGGCAAACAGGCTGCACGCGGCAGCCTGGCGGCCGGCAAATAGATTACAGGCCCAGACGAGCGCGCGCGACGTCGTATTCGCCCTTCAGGCGGGCCACCATGTCGGCGGTGGTCGGGATGTCGTCCATCAGGCCGACGCCCTGGCCCGCGCCCCAGATGTCGCGCCAGGCCTTGGCGCTGCTGGAGCCGAAGTTCATCGCGGTCTTGTCGGCCTGCGGCAGCGCGTCCGGATCCAGGCCGGCGGCCACGATGGACTTCTTCAGGTAGTTGCCATGCACGCCGGTGAACAGGTTCGAGTACACGATGTCGGCGGCGGCCGATTCCACGATCGCCTCGCGGTAGTCGTCGCTGACGTTCGATTCCTGCGTCGCCAGCCAGCGCGAGCCGATGTAGGCGAAGTCCGCGCCCATGGCCTGCGCCGCCAGGATGGCGTCGCCGGTGGCGATCGAGCCGGACAGCGCGATCGGGCCCTTGAAGAACTTGCGCACCTCGCCCACCAGCGCGAACGGCGACAGGGTGCCGGCATGGCCGCCGGCGCCGCTGGCCACCAGGATCAGGCCATCGACGCCCGCTTCCAGCGCTTTTTGCGCGTGGCGGATCGAGATCACGTCGTGCATGACGATGCCGCCATAGCTGTGGATCGCGTCCAGCATTTCCTTCGGCGGCGCGCGCAGCGAGGAGATGATGATCGGGACCTGGTGCTTGACGCAGACGTCGACGTCATGCGCGAGGCGGTCGTTCGACTGGTGCACGATCTGGTTGACGGCGATCGGGCCGACGCGCTTGCCGGGATTGGCGGCCTGGAAATCGGCCAGTTCCTTTTGCAGGTCGGTCAGCCAGACATCCAGCAGTTCCGCCGGACGCGCGTTCAGCGCCGGGAAGGAGCCGACGATGCCGGCCTTGCACTGCGCCGCCACCAGGGCCGGGCCGCTGGCGATGAACATCGGGGATGCAATGACTGGGAGTGAAAGATTTTGCAACGCTGCAGGCAGGGCCATGGCGAACTCGCTGTCGGAAAATTAATCGGAAAACCGATTATAGATCGAAAAAAGTACGGTCGTGCAGAAACTAGGCGAGTTCCTCTATATTTGCCCGGCATTTACTCGTTGAGTAAGTACTCACCATCGATACGTGCGGCTGCAGCACGTACCAGTTGGCTGACAGCCCAGCTCCCCAGCTGTTCCGGCGTCTGGCGCAAGAAGTTGCGGTTGGCGGCGTCGAACACCGGCATCGCCAGCAGCAGTTGCGGCACGTCTGCCAGCGCGATGCGCTGCCGCTCCAGCAGCAGGAACTTGAGCAGCACCTTCAGCGCGTTCTGCGCGTTGCGCACCGGATCGGCCGCCAGGTAGTCCAGCCGCGACCGGGCTCGCGCCAGCGCGCCGGCCACATCGTCGAACGGCGCGCCATGGCCGGGGATCACCAGCCGCACGTCCAGGCCGGCGATCAGGTCCAGCGTGGCGCGCTCCTCGGCGAAGCCGGACAGGCCGTCCAGCTCCGGGAAGATCACGCCGAAGCCGTTTTCCCACAGCGCGTCGGCCGAGACCAGCACGCGCTCCTGCGGACAATAGAAAATCAGCGAATGCGGATCGTGGCCGGGCGCGCCGAGCGCCTGCCACTCCAGGTCGGCCAGCTTGAGCACGTCGCCGGGCGCGATGGTGGCGTCGAAGGTGAAGCGGTCGCAGCGCTGGCCGGTGGCCTTGAAGCTGAGCGCCTCCACGTCCCAATGGCGCACTTTTTCCGCCTCGGCCACGGGAATCGAGGTGCGGCTGCCGTAGTGCGCCTGCAAAATCGCATTGCCGCCGCAATGGTCGGAATGCAAATGGGTGTTGATGACCTGGTCCAGGTGGCGGCCATGCAACGCGTGGCGCACCAGCTCCAGCGTCTGCGGCGCGTGGCTCAGGTAGCCGGTGTCGATGATGGCCGTGTCGTGGCGGCCCAGCAACAGGATGTTGTTGGACGAGAGCCAGCCCCGTTCAAATACCTGTATCGAATCCGGCAGCGCGTTCATTCTTCCTCGTCGAAATGGACGGTTTGGCGGCGCAGCGACAGTTCCGCCCACACGGCGCGCTTGTAGTCGTCGTCGGCTTTGCCCCACGCAATGATTTCTGGAATCGTTCGCAGGCAGCCCATGCAGTATTGGCGGTCGGAGTCCATCTTGCACAGGCTGACGCAAGGAGATGGCACAGGGGTAATGTTAGTCAGTTCACTCATGGCGACATTATGACCTGAACATCCTTGACTTTGGGAGTTTCGAGCCCATACTACCATCCATACAGATGGTGAATGGATGGAGAAGATGGCCAAGCAAGAATTAAAACTGAAGACCGCCGAATCGGAAAAGATCACAATCAACCTCGGTCCCATCGACCTTGGACAGATAGACCTGCTGGTGCAGGAAGGGTTCTACTCGAACCGTACCGATTTGATCAGAACGGCGATCCGCAATCAGTTGAACCAGCACGCGGACGTGGTCAAGCAGACCGTCGCGCGCAAAAGCCTGGTACTTGGCATGCAGCATTACTCGCGCGCCGACCTGGAGGCGATCCAGGCCGCCGGCCAGCGCCTGCAGATCCAGGTACTGGGATTGGCCAGCATCGCCAGCGACGTCTCGGTCGAACTGGCGCTGGCGACCATTGAATCGATTTTTGTACTCGGCTCGCTGCACGCCAGCGCGATGCTCAAGACCGCACTGGCGCAGCGCATCCATTAAGGGACCAGCATGAAACTACCGTTTTTAGCCAATATGCGCGAAACCGCGCAGAAACTGCAACAAGCAATGCAAAGCATCCACCTGCAGCGCCCGTCCGCACCGCCGTCGCCGCCGCCCATGCGCGACATTAACCCGCCGCCGGGCCATGCGGCGCCACGCGGCGCCGTGCCCGAGGCCGCGCCCGCTTCCGCGCCGCACGCAGCGCCGGCCGCCACGCCGAATCCGGCCACGCATCCGACCGAGTACGCGCAGGACATGCTGAACCGGATGGGCATCCAGATCGACCTGCAGGCGAATATCGACCGCGCGATCGATGTCGGTTCGTTGCTGCATCCGGCGCCGGCGATTCCGCTGCCGGAGGGCGCGCAGTTCATCCGCGGCAGCTACGCGAATCACGCGGGCTCGCGCAACTACAAGCTGTACATCCCGTCCACGTATCGCGGCAAGGCCATGCCGCTGCTGGTGATGCTGCACGGCTGCACCCAGAACCCGGACGATTTCGCCGCCGGCACGCAGATGAACCAGTTGGCCGAAGAGATGGAATGGCTGGTGGCCTACCCCGAGCAGACCGCCAACGCCAACCAGTCCAAGTGCTGGAACTGGTTCAACGCCATCGACCAGCAGCATGGCCAGGGCGAACCGTCGATCATCGCCGGCATCGCGCAGCAGATCATCGACGAGTACCCGGTCAACCAGCGCCAGGTGTATGTGGCCGGGCTGTCGGCCGGCGGCGCGATGGCGGTCATCGTCGGCACGCTGTATCCGGAACTGTTTGCGGCGGTGGGCGTGCATTCGGGCCTGCCGTTCGCCTCGGCGCAGGACCTGCCCTCGGCGCTGAACGCGATGAAGCGCGGCGCGGCCAATGCGCACAAGGGCGGCAACAGCACCCAGCCCATCATCGTGTTCCACGGCGACAGCGACACCACCGTCAATCCGCGCAACGGCGAGCAGGTAATCGAGCAGCGGCTGAACAGCCATAAGGGCGCGCGGCCATCGGTGCAATCGGGCACGGTGCCGAACGGCTACCGCTACACGCAAACCAAGCATACCAAGGCGGACGGCACGCCGGTCGGCGAGCATTGGGTGGTGCACGGCGCCGGCCACGCCTGGTCGGGCGGCAGCGCCCACGGCACCTACACCGACGCCAAGGGCCCGGACGCCAGCCGCGAAATGCTGCGCTTCTTCAGCACCCTCCGCTGATCACATCGCGAGCAGGCGGATGGCGATGCCGACCAGGGCGGTGGTATTGGCAACCAGCAGCCCGATCATCCAGTGCATATCGCGGCTGCGTCGCTCGTCGAGTCGGTCTATCCTGTCGTTGACTTGCAGGAAACCGCGATCCATCCGGTCCATCATCGACTGGTTGTGATGATCCATCCGCACCAACGTGGATTGGTGCAGGAAATCCATTCGTGCCCACGTTAGCTGGTGTAGATGATCCGTCCGCGCCTGACTGGATTGATTAAGCTGATCCATCCGATCCTGCAATTTATTCAGCTGCTCCTGAGTGGATTGCTGATGCTGATCCATCCGATCCTGGAACTTACTCAGCTGCTCCTGACTGGATTGCTGGTGCTGATCCATCCGATCCTGAAACTTACTCAGCTGCTCCTGACTGGATTGCTGGTGCTGATCCATCCGATCCTGGAACTTACTCAGCTGCTCCTGAGTGGATTGCTGGTGCTGATCCATCCGATCCTGAAACTTACTCAGCTGCTCCTGACTGGATTGCTGGTGCTGATCCATCCGATCCTGGAACTTACTCAGCTGCTCCTGGGTGGATTGCTGGTGCTGATCCATCCGATCCTGGAACTTACTCAGCTGCTCCTGAGTGGATTGCTGATGCTGACCCATCCGATCCTGGACCTTACTCAGCTGCTCCTGGGTGGATTGTTGGCGCTGATCCGTTCGATCCTGGAACTGATTCAGCCGATCCAACGTCAATTGGTTGAGCTGTTCCATCCGATCCCGGGTCGACTGATTAATCTGATCGAGCCGATCCTGAGTGGATTGGTAATGCTCTTCCTCTTTTCTTTGCAAAGAGGAAAATATGCTGGTGACGTTGTCCATATTGGTCTCCAGCCGCACGATGCGGGGTATGGCCCCATCTTCAGCACCGCCACTTTGCTTGTCAAGCGAGGTCTGGTTCATCTTGTGCGCTCCCATCCGGTCTATCAGCCATTGTCTGGCGGCGGATACGGTCAGCTTTGATGCGGCGCAATCGTGCGCGTGGCGGCGAGGTGTTGCTTCAGGCAGTCGGGACACCAGCAGCTGGCGCCGGGGGCGGAGGGCACCGGCAGCGCGGCCGGCAGGTAGGTGCACCAGCAGGGCTGCGCCGGGGCCGATGGATCGGCGTCCACCATCGCGCACGAGAATTGCGCGCCGCAGCGCGAGCAGGTGCTCATGGTCTACACAGAGGGGCGTGGGCGGTCATATGCGGCGAGCGTAGCGGAGCTTCTCGGAAAATACAACCGGATAGCCCTATAATGCGTAACAGACTGCAGCGTCAGGCTGTAAAATTGCACAAATTTCTTTTCCGGACTCGCCATGACCCAACTTCTTAACTTAGGCATGAATGACGACTTGACCGCGGTGGCACCGCAGATCAAGGCTCAGATCCTGGCTGAGGCCCTGCCCTACATCCGCAATTTCCATGGCAAGACCATTGTCATCAAATACGGCGGCAACGCGATGACCGACGAGCGCCTGAAGCACGGCTTCGCGCGTGATGTCATTTTGCTCAAACTGGTGGGCATGAACCCGGTGGTGGTGCACGGCGGCGGTCCGCAGATCGACAACGCGCTGAAAAAAATCGGCAAGCAAGGCACTTTCGTGCAGGGCATGCGCATCACCGACGAAGAAACCATGGAAGTGGTGGAGTGGGTGCTGGGCGGCGAAGTCCAGCAGGACATCGTGATGTTGATTAATCACTACGGCGGCCAGGCCGTGGGCCTGACCGGCAAGGACGGCGGCCTGATCCGCGCCAAGAAGATGGCCATGCCGGACAAGGACAATCCGGGCCAGTTCCTCGACATCGGCTTCGTCGGCGAAATCGACGCGATCAACCCGGCCGTGGTCAAGGCGCTGCAGGACGACGCCTTCATCCCGATCATTTCGCCGATCGGCTTCGGCCAGGATGGCCAGGCGTACAACATCAACGCCGACGTCGTCGCCGGCAAGATCGCCGAGATCCTGAAAGCCGAAAAGCTGATCATGATGACCAACATCGCCGGCGTGCAGGACAAGCAGGGCAACCTGGTGACCGACCTGTCGGCGCGCGAGATCGACGAGATGTTCGCCGACGGCACGATTTCGGGCGGCATGCTGCCTAAAATTTCATCAGCCCTGGATGCGGCCAAGTCCGGCGTCAACACCGTGCACATCATCGATGGCCGGATTGAGCACTCTTTATTGCTCGAAGTGTTGACCGAACAAGCTTTTGGCACTATGATCCGGTCTCACTGAAAAAAAGGCGATGCACTGATCGCCTCGATTTCAAGTGCATCGCCATACCAGTACGCCCTTTTAGCTCAGTGGTAGAGCACTCCCTTGGTAAGGGAGAGGCCACGTGTTCAATCCACGTAAAGGGCACCATCCGCTTCACCTCCGCAGCACCCTCCCCCCGCTTAGTAAATCCGTTCCACGCTCAGCCCGCGCTTGCGCAGCAGTTCCGGCACGCTCCCTTTGCCGATCAGATGCAGGATGCCGACCGCCGCGATACTGTTGTTTTCACGCCCCATCAGCTTGACCATGCCGTCGGCCAGCGCCGGATTGCGGCCATCCAGCAACACCTTCTGCACGAAGCGGCCCGAGAACGTCTCGTCCTGCTCGGCCTTGAGCGCCAGCGCGTCCAGCGCCTTGACGTCGGCGCGCTTCCAGGCCTGGGCGATCTCCTGCGCCTGGTAGGCCTGCTCCTTGTCCTCGATGCCGGCGATGGCCTCTTGCAGGAACAGCAGCTGATCGGCGGGCGTCATCTGGTCGAACAGCGCCATCTGGCTGTCGGCCGATTCCAGCTCGACGATTTTCTGGCCGGCGGCATGCGCCTGTTTCGACAGATGGGCGTCCACCGCCAGCGAGGCGTCATAGCCCTGGGCGGCGAATTCGCTCACCGTCAGCAGGCTGGCCAGCAGCCAGGGCTTCATCATCGCCACCGTCTCCGGCTCGATGTCGTACTGCTTGAGCAGGCGGTCCAGCCGCTGCCGCCAGGCCGGCGGCAAGGCCGGCGCCGCGCCCTTGGCCGCCATGCCGTGGCGCTGCACGGCGCGCGCCAGTTGCTGCTGGTCGCCCAGCGGATCGATCTCCAGCGCCAGCACCGGCGCCTTTTTCAGCACGCCGGCCACGCGCGGCTCCAGCGGATAGAAATCCCTGGCGCCGACGTGGATGGTGCCGAACATATACAGCGTATGCGCGCCCTGCGTGACCTTGAACAGCGCGCCGCGGTTGGGCGCCGTCCCGTTGTCCGCCGCCCACAAAGGGCCGAGGGCGAAAAAGAACAAACTGCAGAACATCACTATAATCTTGCGCTGCATGGACTGTTTCCTTTGTTGATAGAGATGACGTGAATATTACCCGCTACCCGCCGGTCTGGCTGTTCGACCTCGATAACACGCTGCACAACGCCTCGCACGCCATCTTCCCCGCGATCATGGCCGCGATGAACGTCTACATGGCCCGCGTGCTGGGCGACGGCGTCACGCCCGCTTCCGAGGAAGTGGTCAACGCCGCGCGCACCATGTACTGGCGGCGCTACGGCGCCACCACGTTGGGGCTGGTCAAGCACCACGGCGTCAAGGCCGCGCACTTTCTCGACGAAACCCACCGCTTCGAGAACCTGAACGCGATGATCCGCGCCGAGCGCGGACTGCGCCAGCTGCTGCGCCGCCTGCCCGGCCGCAAAATCCTGCTGACCAACGCGCCGCACCGCTACTCGACGCAGGTGATGCGCCATCTCGGCCTGCAACGCCAGTTCAACCACCACATCTCGGTGGAGGCGATGAATGTGCACCGGCAGATGCGGCCCAAGCCGTCCAAGCTGCTGCTGCGCAAGCTGATGCGGCGTCACGGCCTGGCGCCGCAGCGCTGCATCCTGGTCGAGGATACGCTGGCCAACCTGCGCAGCGCCCACGAACTGGGCATGCGCACCGCCTGGGTCACCCAATACCTGACGATAGGCGACACGGCCGGCCTGGCGCATCCGCAAAAAAGGTTAATTCGCCCCGCTTATGTCGATGTCAAAGTAAAATCAGTGAGGAATTTGCCGGCACGCCTGCATCACCTGCGCTGACTTACCAAATAATTATTCCTTTCACTTACCCGCGAGATCACATGGCAAGCACACCGCCGGGCCAGCGCCGCATGCAAATCCTGCAGGCGCTGGCGGAGATGCTGGAACAACCCAAGGGCGACAAGATCACCACCGCTGCGCTGGCGCGCAAGCTGGAGTTTTCCGAGGCCGCGCTGTACCGGCATTTCGCCAGCAAGGCGCAGATGTTCGAGGGGCTGATCGAGTTCATCGAGACCAGCGTCTTCGGGCTGATCAACCAGATCGCCGAGCGCCAGAACGACGGCCTGGCGCAGTCGCGCGATATCGTCGGCATGCTGCTGAACTTCGCCAGCCAGAATCCGGGCATGACGCGGGTGCTGATCGGCGACGCGCTGCTCAACGAGGACGAGCGCCTGCAGGCGCGCATGAACCAGTTCTACGACCGCATCGAGCTGGCGCTCAAGCAGGCCTTGCGCCTCGCCGTGACCGAGGGCCAGGCGCACGAGGCGGACGTGCAGGCGCGCGCCGGCATGCTGGTCAGCTTCGTCATCGGCCGCTGGCACCGCTACGCCAAGAGCGGCTTCAAGAACAACCCGTCGCAGGACGCGGCGCTGCAGATCGCCCTGCTGCTATCGTAACCGTGTAAGTGGACCATGAACGCTGAAGTATTCGCACTGCTGGACGACGCCAGCCCGGAAGGCGCCCAGGCGGGCAACGCCAGCTCGCGCCTGTACACCGGCCACACCGGCACGCTGCGCTGCGACGACATCGGCACCTGGCCGCAGCTGCTGGAGCAGATGCGGGCGGCGCTGGCGCGCGGCGAATACGCGGTCACGGTGCTGCGCTATGAACTGGGCGGCGAGCTGCTGGGCATAGCGGCGGCTGCCCGCCCGCCCGCCATGCAGCCGCTGGCGCAGGTGCTGCTGTTCTCGCACTGCGCGCAGCTGTCGGCGTCCGAGGTGGGCGACTGGCTGGCCGCGCGCTCCTTCCCGATCGAGCGGCCGGCCGGCATCGCCGGCATCCACGCCAACGTCACGCAGGATGCGTTCAGCGCCGCGCTGGCGCGCATCCACGACTACATCGAGGCCGGACACACCTACCAGGTCAACTACACCTACCGGCTGCGCTTCGACGCCTTCGGCAGCATCCACGCGCTGTACGCGCGCCTGCGCGGCCGCCAGCCGGTGCCCTACGGCGCGCTGGTCGGGCTGGACGACGGCAGCGCCATCCTGTCGCTGTCGCCGGAGCTGTTCGTACGCCACGAGAACGGCGTGCTGACCGCGCGGCCGATGAAAGGCACGGCGCCCGCGGCGCCAGCCAGCCAGGCCGCCGAGAACATCCTGCGCGCCACCAACCTCGCCGCCGATCCCAAGAACCGCGCCGAGAACCTGATGATCGTCGACCTGCTGCGCAACGACGTCGCGCGCGTCGCCGAAACCGGCAGCGTCGACGTGCCGGCGCTGTTCGAGGTGCACCGCTACAGCAGCGTGCTGCAAATGACGTCGACCATCACCGCCAAGCTGCGCGGCGACGCCACGCTGGGCCAGATCTTCGACGCGCTCTATCCGTGCGGCTCGATCACCGGCGCGCCCAAGCGGCGCACCATGGAAATCATCGGCGAGCTGGAGCCCGATCCGCGCGGCGTCTACACCGGCGCCATCGGCTGGTTCGATCCGCGCCAGGACGGCAAGGTCGGCGACTTCTGCATGTCGGTGCCGATCCGCACCTTGACGCTGCAGGCGCCGGATGCCGGCGGCGTGCGGCGCGGCGAAATGGGCGTCGGCGCCGGCATCGTCTTCGACAGCGACGCGAAAGAGGAATTCGCCGAATGCCAGCTCAAGGCGCGCTTCCTCACCGGCCTGCAAAACGACTTCGAGATTTTTGAAACCATGCGCGCCACGCCGGGCGGCGGCGTGCGCCATCGCGAGCGCCACCTGAAGCGGCTGGCCGCATCGGCCGCCTACTTCGGCTTCGCCTGGGATGCGGCGGCGGCCAGCGCCTACCTGGACACCGCCTGCGCCATGCTGGCGCCGTCCAGCCCCGTCTACCGCCTGCGACTGGCGCTGTCGCCGTCGGGCGCGTTCTCGGTGCAGCACGCGCCGCTGACGCCACTGACGGAACCGGTGCGCGTGCTGCTGGCGGCCGACGCCACCAGCGCGGACGACCTATTCCTGCGCCACAAGACCAGCATCCGCACGCGCTACGACGCCGCCTGGCGCGACGCCGAGGCGCAAGGCGCCTTCGACACCTTGTTCTTCAACGAACGGGGGGAGTTGACCGAGGGCGGCCGCAGCAACGTCTTCGTGCGCATCGACGGCCGCTGGCTGACGCCGCCGCTCGACAGCGGCCTGTTGCCCGGCGTGATGCGCGGCGTGCTGCTGGACGATCCGGACTGGAACGCCAGCGAAGCGGTCATCACCCGCGCCATGCTCGACGGCGCGGACGATATCGTCGTCTGCAACGCGCTGCGCGGCGCGATGCGAGCGCTCCTGGATTAATCGAAGAGCGGCAACTCGCCTTCCAGCGCGATGCAGAAATTCAGTCCCAGGCAAGGCTGCAGCGTCGCCTTGTCCTCGCCGCCATGCTCGCCCAGCCGGCTTTCGCCCAAGCCGGGGGAAAGCCTCTGGTGGACCGGTACGCGGGCGCGAAAGTCCGGCAAGGCAAACGTGCTTTTGCCATCGCCGCCGTAGGTCGTGCCCAGTATCGCAAACAGCGGCCGATGCGAGGCAATGGCCAGCAACTGGCCATCGCACGGGGTATAGCCTTGCGGCACGCGGGCGGTTGAGAACGCCGCGATTTCACCAAGATAGGGCATGCTCAGTTTCCTCTCCGTGGATAGGCGCCGGTCATCGAGATGATGAAGGTGCAGACCAGATACGGCCCCATGTTCGAATGCGGCTGGCCCGCAGCCAGGCTTGCCTGCCCGGCACCGCCGGTCGCCCCCAGCGCGCGCGGGCTCAGGCCGACGCCGGTGCCGGCACCGATCGGCACCCGGCCGCCCAGGTCGGGCAAGCGGAAGGCGGTAGTGGCATTGCCACCGTAGATCGTGCCCAGCAGCGAATACAACGCCGTGTGCTGCTGCGCACTGACATGCTGTCCATTGCAGGTTTCCCAGCCTTGCGGAGCCCGCGCTCCGGCGAACATGCGGACCTCGCCCATGAACGGTTCGTCCGGGTCGGTGTTTTTATACAGGGCGATGATGAAATGGATCGCGATGAAGGGCTGCATATTGTCGTGCGGCTGGCCGGCCGACAACTGCGCAGTCTTCGGCGCG
This sequence comes from Duganella sp. CT11-25, assembly GCF_047302815.1. Lineage (NCBI taxonomy): Bacteria > Pseudomonadati > Pseudomonadota > Betaproteobacteria > Burkholderiales > Oxalobacteraceae > Duganella > Duganella sp. CT11-25. Next base: position 4,476,151 of record NZ_JBKBFD010000001.1, on the reverse strand, counting down.
ACGGCCTCCTCGCCCCGGCGTTCGCCCAGCGCGATTCTGCGCGCCGGCTCTTTGCTGACATGCATCGGCGCCCGGCCACGCAGGTCCGGCAAGCAAAAGGTGGACACGCCGTCGCCGCCGTAGGTCGCGCCGATCGATTCGAACAGCGCCCGATACTGGTTGATCCTCAGCACCCTGCCGTCGCACAAGGCATAGCCGCGGGGTGGAAAATCGAATGCGCACATCTTGATTTCGCCTACGTGCATGGGTTCGCCTATGTCTGGATGGAGGACGTTAAAAAGCCTGCATATTTTATAAAACATGCAGGCTCGATAAAAAATTTTTATGTAGCACAAACGTGCTACATCGCTCGCTGATTTACAGGTCGACGATCATGTTGAAGCCGCCGTAGATCATGCGCTTGCCGTCGAACGGCATGTTGGCCGGATCCATGTAGGCGGCGATGCGCGGGTCCTTCATCACCTTGTCGTTGATCTCGTCCCGCTTGGCGCGCGACTCGTAGACGATCCACGAGAACACCACCGCCTCGCCTTCCTTCAGGTCCACGCTGAGGGGGAAGGAGGTCACCTTGCCCGGCGGGACATCGTCGCCGACGCACTCGCGGAACTCCAGCGCGCCGAATTCCTTCCAGACCGCGCCGCACTCCTGCGACATTTTCTTGTATGCATCCAGGTTTTCCTTGGGTACCGGAATCACAAAACCGTCTACGTATGCCATGACCGTCTCCTTGTAGGTATGCGAAGTCTTTAGAGTAGCACTTGTCGCGGTTCACGCGGCGCGCACAAAACGGCGCCGGTACGCGCCGGGCGTGGTCGCGGCGAGCCGGCGGAAGTGGTGGCGCAGCGATTCCTCGGAGGCAAAGCCGGCGCGCTCGGCGATCTGCGCCAGCGGCACGTCCGGCACCTCCAGCAAATCCTTGACGATGGCCACCCGCTCGCGGATCAGCCATTCGACCGGACCGAGGCCGGTGGCCTGCTGGAACTGGCGCTGCAGGGTGCGCGGGCTCATGGCCGCCCGTTCGGCCATGCTGGCCACCGTGTGCTGCTGCGCGGGATGGCTGCGCAGCCAGTCCATCAGCCTGGACAGCTTGCCCTGCCGCTGGTTGTATGGCTGCGCCATCGGCCGCGGCAGGAACTGCGCCTGGCCGCCTTCGCGGTGCGGCGCCACCACCAGCCGCTGCGCCACCAGGTTGCCGACCCGCGCGCCATAGTCGCGCCGCACCACGTGCAGCAGCATGTCCAGCCCGGCGGCCGAACCGGCGGCGGTGATCAGCTGACCGTTGTCCACGTACAGGTGGTCGGGCTGCACCTCGATCTTCGGGTAGCGCTGCGCCAGCCGTTCGGCGTAGCGCCAGTGGGTGGTCGCGCGCTGGCCGTCCAGCACGCCGGCGGCGGCCAGCACGAACACGCCCGAGCAGATCGAGCACAGCCGCGCGCCGCGCTGGTGGGCGGCGCGTATCAGCGCCAGCAGCCCGGGCGGCGGCAATTCGTCGGCGTCGCGCCAGCCGGGGATGACGATGGTGTCGGCCAGCGCCAGCAGTTCCGGCGCGTACGGCGCCTGCACGGTGATGCCGCCGGCGGCGCGGATCGGCCCCGGTTCGATGGCGCAGACGGCAAACTCGTACCAGTCCACCTCCAGTTCCGGGCGCTCCAGCGCAAACAGTTCGACCGTGCAGCCGAACTCGAAGGTGCATAGCCGGTCGTAAGCCAGCGCGACGACGAGATGTTTTTTCATGGCGCGATCTTAACGCATAATGGCCTGTGCGCCACTGCTGGCGGTGGCGGCGCGGCCGCACAATGGCGTCACCATCCACTCACGCAGGAGATCAGCATGTCCCAAGTCAGCGCCATACCAGCCGCCGCCAGCGCCGCCGCCCTGGCCCGCTTCGAAGCCAGCTTCGCCTATGAAACCGACTGCTGGGACGTGCACGATGCGCTGTCCGGCGGACAGCAGGATTTCGTCTTGCTGGATGTGCGCGGCACGGAGAAATACGCGGCCGGCCATGTGCCGGGCGCGCTGGACCTGGCCCACCGCAAGATCATCGGCTCCAGGCTGGCCGAATTCCCGGCCGATACGCTGTTCGTGGTCTACTGCGCCGGGCCGCACTGCAACGGCGCGGCCCGCGCCGCCGTGCGGCTGGCGCAACTGGGCCGTCCGGTCAAATTGATGGCCGGCGGCGTCACCGGCTGGCTGGACGAGGGCTTCACCCTCGCCGCCGCTTGATTACATCGCCAGCGCTTTTTCCACCGCGCCGACCAGGGTCTTGTCGGTCGGCGTGACCTTGCTGCCGAAGTTGTCCACCACCTTGCCGTTGCGGTCGATCAGGTATTTATGGAAGTTCCAGGCCGGCGCCTTGCCGGTGGCCTTGATCAGGTTGGCGAACAGCGGATTCGGCTCCTTGCCGGAGACCACCGACTTGGAAAACATCGGGAACTTGACGCCGTAGGTGTTGTAGCAGAAATCGGCGATTTCCTTGCTGCTGCCCGGTTCCTGCTGGCCGAAGTCGTTCGACGGGAAGCCCAGCACCACCAGCCCCTTGCTGCCGTACTTGGCGTACAAGCCTTCCAGGCCTTCGTACTGGTTGGTAAAGCCGCAGTAACTTGCGGTATTCACCACCAGGATCACCTTGCCCGAATACTGGCACAGGTCCTGCGGCGTTTCATCCTGCAGGCGCTTGAAGGTTTGCTTGAGGATGGCGGGGCAACTGCCAGCCGCCGCCGCAGGCGCGGCAGCCGGGGCGGCGGCCGGCGCTTGTGCAAACGCGGATGCGCCGGCCAGCATGGTCAGCGAGGAAACGAGGCACAACTGGGCGAAGGTCTTGGACATGGTGTATGGGCCGAAAAGAGGAAAAAAATCATTCTATGCCAATCCCGGCAACCTTGCCTGACAGGCCCAAAAAACCGGTTCAGCGCACTATTGAGCGAGATTAAGCAAACCGCTTTTTCATGACGCACACTGGGTTGTAGATTCAAGCCGGGGAGGCTGCCATGCGTCGGATTTTTCTAGTGCTCATGCTGTTGGGCGGGTTGTTGAACCATACAGCACGGGCACAAACCGTCTCGCTGCCGGCCATGCGGGCGGGCCAGGTCAGCGTGTCCGGCCTGTCCTCCGGCGCCTATATGGCGGTGCAGTTCGGGGTGGCGTTCTCGCGCACGGTGACGGGCGCCGGCATCATCGCCGGCGGGCCGTATTTCTGCTCGCAGGGCAGCGTGTTCACCGCCACCACCAGCTGCAGCTGCACCAGCGAGCTGTTCGCCTGCCGCGTGCGGCCCGGCGGCACGCGGATACCGGACCTGATCGCCATCACCGACTGGTTCGCGGCCTCGCAGACCATCGACCCCACCAGCGCGATGGCCGGCCAGCGGATCTGGATGCTGTCCGGCAGCGCCGATTCGGTCGTGCCGCAGCCGGTGATGAACGACCTCAACACCTTCTACCGCCACTACATCGACGCCAACCGGATTTTCTACAAGCGCAACCTGAACGCCGAGCACGCGATGCCGACCGACAGCTACGGCAACAGCTGCCTGACCCTGGGCTCGCCCTACATCAACCACTGCGGCTACGACGCGGCCGGAGAACTGCTGAACTGGATCTACGGTCCGCTGTCCGCGCGCAGCAGTCCGGCCGGGCGCTTCATCGTCTTCGACCAGTCGGAATTCATCTCCCTGCCCGGCTGGCACGGCATGGCGGACAAAGGCTACCTGTATGTGCCGCCGTCCTGCGACGGCACCGTCAACGGCCAGGGCTGCCGGGTGCACGTGGTGTTCCACGGCTGCCTGCAGGACCTGGACGACATCGGCACCACCTTCGTGCAGCGCGCCGGCTACAACGCCTGGGCCGACAACAACCGCCTGCTGCTGCTTTATCCACAGGCGTCGGCGATCTATCCGTTCACCAATCCGAATGCGTGCTGGGACTGGTTCGCCTATGACGACACGCGCTACGCGCAAAAAAACGGCCGCCAGATGGCGGCCGTCAAGCGCATGGTGGACCGGCTGACCGGGGTGACGGCGGTGGCCGTCATGCCTGCGGTCAGATGCCGCCTAGGCAGATGTACTTGATGACGAGGAAGTCGTCCAAGCCGTAGTGCGAGCCCTCGCGGCCCAGGCCCGATTGCTTGACGCCGCCGAACGGCGCGATCTCGTTGGAGATCAGGCCGGTGTTGACGCCGACCATGCCGCTTTCCAGCCCTTCCGCCACGCGCCAGATGCGGCCGATGTCGCGCGAATAGAAATAACTGGCCAGGCCGAACTCGGTGTTGTTGGCCAATTCCACGGCCTCCTCGTCGGTCTTGAAGCGGAACAGCGGCGCCAGCGGGCCGAAGGTTTCCTCGGTGGCGACGATCATGTCGTTGCTGATGTCGGCGATCACGGTCGGCTCGAAGAAGCCGTGGCCCAGCGCGTGGCGCTTGCCGCCGGCCAGCAGGCGGCCGCCCTTGGCCAGCGCGTCGGCCACGTGCTGCTCGACCTTCTGCACCGCCTTCTCGTCGATCAGCGGGCCTTGCGTCACGCCCGGCTCGGCGCCGTTGCCGACCTTGAGCCCGGCGACGGCCGCCACCAGCTTGTCGGCGAACTGGTCGTAGACGCCGTCCTGCACGTAGATGCGGTTGGCGCAGACGCAGGTCTGGCCGGCGTTGCGGTACTTGGACGCCAGCGCGCCCTCCACCGCCGCATCGAGGTCGGCGTCGTCGAACACGATGAACGGCGCGTTGCCGCCCAGCTCCAGCGACAGCTTCTTGATGGTCGACGCGCTTTGCTGCATCAGCAGCTTGCCGACGGCGGTGGAACCGGTGAAGGTCAGCTTGCGCACGATGGGATTGGAGGTCATCTCGCCGCCGATCTCCTTCGGCGCGCCGGTGACGACGCTGAACACGCCGGCCGGCACGCCGGCGCGCTCGGCCAGGACCGCCAGCGCCAGCGCGCAGAACGGCGTCGACTCGGCCGGCTTGAGCACCATCGGGCAGCCGGCGGCCAGCGCCGGGCCGGCCTTGCGAGTGATCATCGCGATCGGGAAGTTCCACGGCGTGATGGCGGCGCAGACGCCGATCGGTTCCTTGGTCACCAGCAGGCGGCGGTCCGGCCACGGCGAGGCCAGCGTCTCGCCGGCCACGCGCTTGGCTTCCTCGCCGAACCATTCGATGAACGAGGCGCCGTAAGTCACCTCGCCGCGCGACTCGGCCAGCGGCTTGCCCTGCTCGGCCGTCATCAGCTGCGCCAGGTCTTCGGTGTTTTCCAGGATCAGGTCGTTCCACTTGCGCAGGATGGCGGCGCGCTCCTTGGCCGACTTCTTGCGCCAGGCCGGCCAGGCGGCGTTGGCGGCGGCGATCGCGCGCTTCGTTTCGGCCGCCCCCATCAGCGGGATCGTGCCGAGCTGCTCGCCGGTGGCGGGATTGGTCACGGCCAGGGTGGCGCCGTTGTCGGCGTCCAGCCATTCGCCGTTGATGTAGGCCTGCTGGCGCAGCAGTGCCGGGTCTTTCAGTTGCAGCATACGTTCTCCTTCGATGTCTATTCCACAGTGAACGACGACAGGTCGGGATGCGGCGGCGGATAGCTCAGCGCCATGCCCTCCAGCGTCTCCAGCAGCAGGCTGGCGATCACCAGGTTGCGGTGGGTCTTGGAATTGGCCGGCACGATGTACCACGGCGCATGCGGCGCATCGGTTTCGCGGATCGCCTTTTCGTAGACGCGCTGGTAATCATCCCACTTCTTGCGCTGCTCGACGTCGGTGGGGTTGAACTTCCACTGCTTGTCCGGATCGTCCAGCCGCTCCTGCAGACGCTCGCGCTGCTCTTCCTTCGAGATGTGCAGGAAGACCTTGACGATCACCGTGCCGGTTTCGGCAAGCATACGCTCAAAGTCGCGGATCTGCTGGTAGCGCCGCTTGCACTCGTCGTCGTCGATCCAGTCCTGCACCCGGGTGATCAGCACGTCCTCGTAGTGGCTGCGGTTGAAGATGGCGATCTCGCCCTTGACCGGCACCTGCTGGTGTACGCGCCACAGGTAGTCGTGCGCCAGCTCGTTGTCGGTGGGCGCCTTGAAGGCGGCGGCGCGGATGCCCATCGGGCTGATGCCGCTGAACATGGCGCGTATCGTGCCGTCCTTGCCGGAGGTATCCATCCCCTGCAGGATCAGCAGCACCTTTTGCTGGTGCTGGGCATACAGCTTGTCCTGCAGGGCCGAGATGCGGTCGATCAGCGCGGCGGTGCGCTGCAGATCGAGCGCCTTGCCCTTGGACTTGCTCAGTTTGGGATTGGCGGCGCGACTGGAGAAGGCGCTGTCGTCGGCGTCTTCGTCGCGCAGCTTTTGTTTGGCGGAGGCGCGGAAGCGCTGGCGGGCGTCATGTGTCATGGTTTAAGAATATCACTTAGCGGCAAGCTGGGCGGCACGATAGCCCCACCAGGCAGCTTCCTCGAATACAGAGAATCCCGACAGGTCCGCGTGCGCGAACAAGATCGGACCATCCACCTCGCGCAAGGCCTTCATGCCGGCGTTGCTGCGGAAGTTGGGCCACGGCGCCGCCATCGCATGGCCGCGCAGCGTGATGTCGACGCGCTCGACGCAGGACGCGAACTGCGCGCCGTAGGCGGTTTTCAAATCCGCGCTGACCAGCGCCAGCAGCTCCTCCGGCCTGGCCGCCGCCATCCAGTGCCGCGCCGCGCCGGGCTTGCGGTCCGACAGCGCGACATAGGAACTGAACACGGTCTTTTCCGGCGGCCGTACGCGGATATCCTGGTGCGTCGAGACCACGAAGCCCAGCCCCGGCTCGCTGTACACCACGTTATCCCACGACAGCGGCTGGCTGGGCAGCTCTTCGGGAAAGCGCTTGATCAGGAAGTTCGCCACCATCCACGGCGCATACTCCGGGATGTGCCTGGCCGGATCGATACCGTAAGCGGCGATGTTATCCACAACCCGCGCCGCGACGTAGACCGGCATCGCGCAGATCGCCTTGCGCGCGCGGACCAGGTAGGTGACCGGCTTGCCGCCCTCCAGCTTGAAACACAGCGCCTCGACGCCGCCCGCCGTTTTTTTCAGCGACACCGCCGTTCCCCCCATGCGCTTGACCGCCGCCGCGCGCTCCATGCCGGCCGCCAGCGGCTGCAGGCCGCCCGGCCACGTCAGCCAGGCACCGTTGCCGGCATTGGCCGCCTGGCCCCAGCGGCTGCAATAGTAATGCAGCCCTGCCCACGCGGACACCTGGTCGTAGCGCGTGCCATAGTCGTCGCGGCAGCAGTAGTTCAGGTACCAGTGCAGGGTCGGCGCGGTGTAGCCGTTCTGCTCCATCCACTGCTTGAGCGTGATGCGGTCCAGCGCCTGCCATTGCGGATCTTCCGATGACATCACCGTCGGGAACACGAACACGCGGCGGCCATCGGCGCCGTGCGTCTGCCGCAGGCGCTCCACCTCGGCGAAAAAGCGCGCGTGCTGGTCCCGCTCCCACTGCGGCACGCCGTCGGTGGGAATGAAGCCATCCTGCCAGTGGCCGTTGAACAGCAGGCGCTCCTCCGGTCCGTGCAGGATGAAGCGCTCGTCGTAATACGGCTTCTCCGCCATCGCATCTTTTTGAATGATGCCCAGGTCGGCCAGGATCTCGCGCACATGGGTGGACTCCGGCGACGGCAGCGGCAGGTAGTGGGCGCCGGTCGGATATTCGAGATCGCCGAAGGCGCCGCCGGCGGCATTGCCGTGCGGCTGCGGGCCGTCGATCATCAGCACATCGGTCTGGCCGAGCTTTTTCAGCTTCCATGCGGCGGTCAGGCCGGCGATGCCGGAGCCGAGGATGGCGATATCGGTGTGGATCACTTGCGATGGCGGCGGCAAAGCGCGGCGGTCGCGCAGGAAATGGCCTTCGTCGCGGCCCGGGTAGTGCAGCGCCGGCGTGATCTCCTGCCAGCGCTGGAAGCCGGCCACGCTGCCGGCGGCGGCCAGTCCGCTGGCGCCGGCCCAGACCAGGAAGGAGCGGCGCAGCATCAGCGTATCACCCTGCGCCAGTCCTGCTCGAACTCGTGCACCAGCGACTGCGTGTTCAAGCGGTTGGGCGCCATCGGCAGCGGCTTCATATCCGGCGGGAAGGTGAACATCTCGCGCGTGGTGTCGGCGTTCAGGTAGCGCATCGGCAGGCGATACACGGTCGGCGGCTTGTAGTCCGCCTGCGGCGACGCCAGGATGAAGCCCCATTCGCCGAACGACGGCACATAGGCGTGATATGGCCAGGTCTTCATGCCGACCTCGCGCAGCGTGGCGTCGATGGTCCAGTAGGCGTGCGGCGCGAAGAACGGCGACGTCGATTGCACCGTCATCAGGCCGTTGGCAGCGAGGTGTTTCCTGACCATGCCGTAGAACGGCACCGAGTACAGCTTGCCGAGCGCGAAGCTGGACGGATCGGGGAAATCGACGATCACCGCGTCGAACATCTCCTCGGTGTGCTGCAGCCAGATCGCCGCGTCGGCGTTGATGACGCGCACCCGCTTGTCGCTGAGCGAACCGTGATTGAGCTTGACCAGTTCCGCGCGCTGCGCGAAGGCGCCCGTCATCGCCGGATCCAGGTCGACCAGGGTGACGTGCTCGATATTCGGATAGCGCAGGATCTCGCGCAGCGCCAGGCCGTCGCCGCCGCCCAGCACCAGCACGCGACGCGCCCACGGCAGGGCCTCCAGCACCGGATGCACCAGCGCTTCGTGATAGCGGTATTCGTCGCGCGAGGAGAATTGCAGGTTGCCGTTGATGTACAGCCGCAGGTCATCCTGCCAGCGCGTGATCACCAGCCGCTGGTACGGCGTGGTGGTGGCGTACACGATCTCGTCGCCGAACAGGCCATGCTCGCCCCAGTAAGTCAGTTTGTCGGCAAAGGCGAAACCGAACACCAGCGCACACAGCACCGCGCAGGCGCGCAGCATGCGGCCGGTGACGTTCTTCAGCTCTGTGCGAAACACCGAAATTGTCCACAGGGCGACGCCGACATTGAGCATGCCGAACAGGAATCCGGTGCGCACCAGCCCCAGATACGGCGCCAGCACCAGCGGGAACAGCAGCGACACGGCCAGCGCGCCCAGGTAGTCGAAGGTCAGCACGCGGCTCACCAGTTCATTGAATTCGGTCTGGCGCGCGTTCAGCGCGCGCATCACCAGCGGCACCTCCATGCCGACGAAGACGCCGATCAGGAACACCATCGTGTACAGCAGCGTGCGGAACGGCGCGGCCATCCACGAAAAGGTCAGGAACAGCACCGCCGCCGACACCCCGCCGACCAGGCCGACCGCCAGTTCGATATCGACAAAGCGCGACAGCACATCCTCATCGCGCACATACTTGGAAAAGTGCGCGCCCACGCCCATCGCGAACAGATAGCATCCGATGATGGTGGAGAATTGCAGCACCGAATCGCCCAGCAGGTAGCTGGACAAGGCGCCGGCGATCAGCTCATAGGCGAGCCCGCAGGAAGCGACCACAAACACGGACAATATGAGAATCTTTTTGTTCATCGCGCTTTTTTGCATTATTATCAAGTCAACCACTTTAACCGAAGGTGCGCCGTGCCCGCCATCCTAAACTATCTGATTCATCTTTTATCGGCCGCCGTGCTGCTGGCGGTGTTTTTCGCCATCTACACGCGGCTGACGCCGTTTAACGAGGTGCTGCTGATACGCCAGGGCAACCAGGCGGCGGCACTATCGTTGGGCGGGGCGCTGATAGGTTTTTCCATCACCATCGGCTCGGCGCTGATGCATACTGCAAATTACCAGGAGTTCGCGGCCTGGGCCTTCGGCGCGATGGTGGTGCAGATACTGGCATACGCGATCACCACGCGCGCGTTGAACATGTCGAAAGACCAGATCGAAGCCAACAACAAAGCCTTCGGCGGCTTGCTGAGCGCGATCTCCATTTCCATCGGCGTCCTCAACGGCGCCTGCATTTCCTAATTTTGCGAGGACCTTATCATGGGCATCGGCAGCTTTATCAAGAAGCAGTTTATCGACGTACTGCAGTGGAACGAGGAAATCGACGGCGTGCTGGCCTGGCGCTATCCGATGGCCGACCAGGAGATCCAGAACGGCGGCGTGCTGGTGGTGCGCGAATCGCAGATGGCGGTGTTCGTCAACGAGGGCCAGATCGCCGACGTGTTCGGCCCCGGCACCCACAAGCTGACCACGCAAACGCTGCCGGTGCTGACCAACCTGAAAAACTGGGACAAGCTGTTCGATTCGCCGTTCAAGTCGGATGTCTATTATTTCAGCACCCGCGTGCAGACCGGCCGCAAATGGGGCACGCCGCAGCCGATCACCATCCGCGACAAGGACTTCGACATGGTGCGCGTGCGCGCCTTCGGCATGTACTCGTACCGCATCATCAATCCGCGCGCGTTCTTCACCGAAATCAGCGGCACGCGCGAGGCCTACACCCGCGACGAGGCGGAAGAACAGCTGCGCGGCATCCTGATGGCGACCATGGCCAGTTCGCTGGGCAGCGCGCAAGTGCCCTTCCTCGACATGGCGGCCAACCAGGCGCTGATGGCGCAGCAGGTCAAGGGCGACCTGGGCGCGGCGTTCGCGCGCTACGGCATCGGCCTCGATGAATTCAACGTCGCCAGCGTCAGCCTGCCGGAAGAACTGCAGGCCGCGCTGGACGAGCGCATCGGCGCCGGCATGAAGGGCGGCATGAGCGCCGACAAGCTGGCCGGCTTCACCAAGTACCAGGTGGCCAGCGCGATCCCGATGGCGGCGCAGAACGAAGGCGGCCTGGCCGGCATCGGCGCCGGCCTGGGCGCGGGCATGACCGTGGGCCAGGCGATCGGCCAGACGCTGGGCGCGACGCTGGCCCCCGCTCCCGCAGCGGCGGCTCCCGCGGTCGCCGCTCCTGCCGCACCAGCCGAGGACTCGATCGAAGCCCGCTTGGAAAAACTGAAAGGGCTGCTCGACAAGGGCCTGATCTCGGCCGCCGACTACGACAGCACCAAGGCCGAGCTGCTGAAAAAACTGATCGGCTAAGACTGCATGCAAATCGTTTCCTGTCCCAGCTGCGGCGCGGAAGTCAAATTCCGCTCGCACGCCTCGGTCATGGCCGTCTGCGAGTATTGCAGCACGCGCGTGCTCAAGGACGCCGACTCGGTCAAGGACCTGGGCAAGATGTCGTCCGTGCTGGAGGACTACTCGCCGGTCCAGATCGGCACGTCCGGCGTGCTGGGCGGACGGCAGTTCACGGTGGTCGGCCGCATCCAGCTGCGCTACTCGGCGGGCATGTGGAACGAGTGGTACCTGCTGTTCGACGACGGCAAGACGTCATGGCTGGGCGATTCGTCCGGCATGTACACCATCACGGCGGAATTCAAGGGCGACGGCGAATTGCCGGCGTTCGAGCAGCTGCTGCCGGGCCGGAACTACGCGATCAACGGCGCGCCCTACACGGCGGCCGAGATCCGCGTCGCCGATTGCATCGGCGGCCAGGGCGAACTGCCGTTCAAGGTCGGCGACGGCTACCAGGCCAGGGTGGCGGACTTCCGGCGCGGCGTCGAATTCATCACGCTCGATTATTCCGACGGCCCGCGTCCGGTGGTCTACACCGGCCTGGCCGTCACGCTCGACAGCATGCAGTGCCAGCTGCTGCGCGACGACGACACCATCCAGCGCGCGGCCGGCCGCTATCGCGGCAAGCTCGATGCGCTCGATTGCCCTTCCTGCGGCAGCGGCATCCAATACCTGCCCGGCGTGACCGCCAACCTGGTGTGCCCGGCGTGCCAGACGCGGATCGACGCGTCCAGCCCGGAAGCGCAGGTGCTGGCGGCGGGCGAGCGCGTCACGCGCTATGAAACCTCGCTGCCGCTGGGCGCCAGCGCCAAGATCAATAACCAGGACTTCACCATCATCGGCATGATGCGGCGCGCCGACGACGAAGGCGCGCAGTGGACCGAGTACCTGATGTACGGCACCCGCGCCGGCTTCTCATGGCTGGTCGAAACGGACGAAGGCTGGTCCGGCGCCAATGTGATTTCCGAGTGGCCGGTCTGGTACGCCCCCGGCGCCGACAGGGTGACTGTGGATAAGGTGCAGTTTAACCGCCTGTACGATTACGGCGCGGTGGTGACCTTTGCCGCCGGCGCCTTCAACTGGCGCGTGGCGGTCGGCGACAAAACGCGGGTCGAGGAATTCTCGGCCGGCCAGTTGCGCCTCGCATCCGAGACCAGCGAGCAGGAGATGACATGGTCGCGCTCCTCGCCCATATCGGCCGACCAGCTTGCTTTGTGGTTTGGCGCCGCCTTCAAGGGCCGCGTGAAGTCGCCGTCCCGGGCCAAGCCGTTCGCCAACAACCGCTATCGCAGCACCGCCAAGTACCTCATCTGGTTCATGCTTGCGCTGAACGCGATCCCCTTGCTGACGAACTTCTCCGGCACCTGGTTCCTCAGCGCCGTCGGCGCGCTGGCGATCTACCTGCCGGCGATCTTCCTGGATAGTAACGACAAATCATGAGTAAATTCTTCATCTACGCCATCATCGTCACCGTGGTCACGGCCGGCAGCAGCTGGACGCGCATGCTCGGCGGCGGTAGCGGCGGCAGGTCCTACACCGGCAGCAGCTGGAGTTCGCACACCGGCGGTGGCGGCGGCAGCTGGGGCGGCGGTTCCGGCGGCGGAGGCCACAAGTGAAGCGCGAAGCGCTGCCGGCGGGGACGTCGCCGATCGTTCACGCGCCGTCCGGCACCCACGTGCTGGCCGACCTGAGCGGCATCGCTGCCGAAAAATTGAGCAGCTGCGCCGCGCTGGAAAGCCTGCTGCGTGCCGCCGCCGAAGCCGCGCACGCGCGCGTGCTGTTCAGCCACTTCCATGGTTTCGGCGAAGGCCTGGGCGTGACCGGCGTGGTGCTGCTGGCCGAATCGCACATCACCATCCATACCTGGCCCGAATGCGGCTTTGCCGCCGCCGACATCTTCATGTGCGGCAGCGCCCAGCCGGAGCTAGCACTCACTCTCATCAAAAGTGCCTTGCAGCCTGAAGCCAGCCATATTCACACCGCGCGGCGCGGGCCGCCTTGAGGAGACGACGATGGCACTGTCCAGCCTGGGCCAGATTGCCCTGACCATTTCCAACGCCGACCGCTCGGAGCGGTTCTATGGCGACAAACTTGGCTTGCCCAAACTGTTCCGCTACGGCGAGTTGGTGTTTTTCGACTGCGGCGGCGTCCGCCTGATGCTGGACGGCTCGGCCAAGGCGCCGGTCGAAACCGGCGCCAGCGTCTGCCACTACTTCAAGGTCACCCAGATCGAAGCCGAAGCGGCTGCCCTGCAAGCAAAAGGCGTCACCTTCGAGCGCGACGCCCACCTGGTCGCCAAGATGCCCGACCACGAACTATGGATGGCCTTCTTCCGCGACCCGGACGGCCACCTGCTGGCCTTGATGGAAGAAAAGCGCTGATTTTTCATCAGGAGTACTATGGCTTTGAGCAGGAGGCCATATGGAAAAGAAAGTTATCCACAGCGACCCCGACATCATGGGCGGCACACCTGTGTTCATTGGGACCCGTGTGCCCGTATCCTTTATGTTCGATTATTTGCGAGCAGGAGCATCCATAGAAGCATTTCTGGACCAGTACCCTTCCGTCTCCAAAAACCTCGCGATGGCGGCGTTAAATACGGCAGAACAATTGGTCATCAATGATGCGCATCCTGCTTGATGAGTCGATGCCAAGGATCTTCGCTGCCCAGCATGGGGCTGGCACTAAAAATGGAAAGCTGTTGAAACTGGCGGCAAGTAGTTTCGATGTCATGATTACTGCCGATAGAAATATCCAGTATCAGCAAAACCCTCAGACCCTGCCGCTAGCAGTCGTCGTGCTCGCCACACCCGACGGCCTGCTACCCTCTTTTCAAAAACTCGCTCCCAAGTTACTTGCGGCCTTGGCTACGCTCCAACAGCGCACGTTGATCGAACTAAAGCTCTAGTCGCATGGAAATCAACATGCTTATGCTGCCTGCGCGGCGGCCAGCGCCCCATCTTTTTCCTGCGCGGCGACGGCGGCCGGGCGGCCTTGGACGCGGGCGACGTAGTCGGCGATTTCCTGGCGCTTGGGTAGCAGATCGAAAGCGCTCATCCAGCCCAGCGATGCGCCCCACAGCACATCCACCGCCGTGAACTTCTCGCCGAGCAGATACGGGCCTTTGGACAACTGCGACATCATGGTGCTGAACATTTCATCGAAGGTGCCGTAGCCGCAGGCGGTTTTATCGGCCGGCTCGCGCTTCATCCATTGATCGATGATGGCCGGCTCGAAGCAGCTGCCGTAGAACGCCATCCAGCGCAGATACGGGCCGCGCTCCGGGTCGCCCAGCGGCGGCGCCAGCTCGGCATCCGGGAACAGGTCGGCCAGGTACAAATAGATCGCCACCTGCTCGGTGATGATGGCGTCGCCGTGGCGGACGGCCGGCACCTTGCCCATCGGGTTGACGGCCAGGTAGGCGGCTTCGCGGTTCTCGCCCTTCTTCATGTTCATCACGTGCAGCTCGTAGGGCGCATGCAATTCTTCCAGCAAAGTCATCACGCCGGTGGAACGGGAATACGGGCAGTGGTACAGCGTCAGTTGCGGTGTCATGTGTTTCTCCTGTCAGTGGTGAAGAAAGGCCAAGATAACTCTTGCTATGATGAGGGTCTTGTAAAAACGCGAACACGATATGACGGACCGTTACAAAGGCGTGGTCAATCCCGAGGCTGTCGGCAAGGTGTTCCGCCTGGAGCGCTACCTGCCGGAAGCGGACCTGGCGCCGTTCATCGAATACTTCTGGCTGGTCGCATGGACCTTGCCGGACGGCGTCACGCACGTGCAGCGCACCCTGCCCTCGCCCTGCATCCACCTGGTGTTCGACACCGGCCGCACGGCGGTCTTCGGGGTGATGACGGGCTCGTTTGAATATACGCTGAAAAACAGCGGCCGCGTGCTTGGCGTGCGCTTCCGGCCCGGCGCGTTTCGCGGCTTCCTCAAGCAGCCGGTGCAATCGATCACGGACCAGGAACTGAAGCTGTCGCAGCTGTTCGACTGCGACGACGAGGCCGCCGAGCGCAGCGTGATGTCGGCGCCGGACGACGCCGGCATGGTGGCCGCCGCCAGCGCCCTGTTGCGCACAGCGCTGCCGGCGCCGGATCCGGAAACCGAACGCATCGCCGGCATCCTGCAGACCATCCAGCAGCATCCCGACCTCACCCAGGTGCAACAGCTGGCCGACCACACCGGCATCGGCGTGCGGCGGCTGCAGATCCTGTTCAAGGAATACGTGGGCGCCACGCCCAAATGGGTGATACGCCGCAACCGCCTGCTCGACGCGGCCGACCAGCTGTCGCACGGCAGCGATGTCGACCTCGCCAGCCTGGCGCAGGCATTGGGCTATTACGACCAATCCCACTTCACCACCGATTTTGAAAAACTGGTCGGCAAGCCGCCGGCCGATTACCGCCGCAGTTGCAAGGAGCATGCATGAGCCGTCGTTTCAAACAGGTGGACGTCTTCACCACCGTCCCGTTCAAAGGCAATCCGCTGGCCGTGATCCTCGACGCCGAAGGACTCGGCGACGCGCAGATGCAAGCCATCGCCCGCTGGACCAATTTGTCCGAGACCACCTTCGTGCTGCCGGCCACCGATCCCGCCGCCGATTACCGCGTGCGCATCTTCACGACCCAGGAGGAATTCCCGTTTGCCGGCCATCCGACGCTGGGCACCGCGCACGCGCTGCTGGAGGCGGGCCTGCGGCCGAAAACGCCCGGCGTGCTGATACAGGAATGCGGCGTCGGCCTGGTGCCGGTGCGCGTCGCCGACAACGGCGGCCTGGCGTTTCGCGCGCCGCAAGCCAAGCTCGACGCGCTGGACACGGATCTGCTGCCACTGTTGCGCGCCACGCTGGGATCGGATGCGCTGGCGGAAGGCCAGCCGCCGGTCGTGGTCAACATGGGCATCTGCTGGCTGGTGGTGCGGCTGGCGACGGCGGCCGACTGCCTGGCGCTGTCGCCGAACGCCGCCGCGCTGGACGAGCTGATGAAACGCACCGCCAGCAATGGCGTCGCGGTTTACGGCCCGCATCCGGCTGGCGGGCCTGCGGACTACGAGGTGCGGGCGCTGTTCCTGGAAAACGGCATACAGATTGAAGACCCGGTCACCGGCAGCGCCAACGCCTGCATCGCGCGCCTGCTGCCGTCCGGCCTGAACTACACCGCGCGCCAAGGCACGGCGCTGGGGCGCGATGGCCGCGTCGCCGTCACCTACGTCGACGGCGAACCGTGGATAGGCGGAAACGTGGTCACCGTTATCGACGGCACAATGAAAGGCTGACCATTGACGGCAAGCCCGGCCGGTGAGACACTGGCCGTCCCCATCATCCACAGGAGAATAAAAAATGCGCCAAGTAGACATTGCCCTCCTGTCGGCTGCCTGATCACGTCGGGACTCCCTCTGTAGTGTGTTGATCCGCGCGTCCTCGCGCAGCTGACTTCCCGTATTCGCCGCCCATCGCCTTGTCGCGAAGGGCATCGCTCGCCTTACCGGAACCAGGACACACCACACCATGATCGAGATCGATTTTGAATCGCTGCGCCTTATCGGCCTGACACAAGCTATCGCCAGCCAGCTTCACCTGTTGCACGACGCACCCGCAACCGCCCAGCTGGTGCGCATCACGGAAATCCAGCGCGACTGGCTCACCGTCCACGACGGCCGCGCCGAATTCCGCGCCCGCGCGCTGCCGGCGCTGCATGGCGAAGCGCTGGCCGTCGGCGACTGGGTGCTCAGCACCACGCAGGCGCATGACGAGCGTTGGCTCAGCGCCTTGCTGCCGCCCATCACGCACATCGCCCGGCGCGGCAACGACGGCCGGCATCACAGCCTGGTCAGCAATGTCGACACCGCCCTGCTGGTGATGGGGCTGGACCACGACTTCAATCCGCGCCGGCTGGAACGCTACCTCGCCATCGTGAAGACGGCCGGCGTGGATCCAGTGGTAGTGCTGAGCAAGGCCGACATCGGCGACGATGTGGCGGCGCGCATGGCGCTGCTGCGGCAGCGGCTGCCCGCCAGCATTCCGCTGTTGGCCGTGAACACGCTCGGCGAGGACGCGGCCGCGCAACTGTCGCCGTGGCTGGGCGCCGGGCAGACGCTGGTGTTGCTGGGCTCCTCGGGCGCCGGCAAGTCCTCGCTGACCAACACGCTGACGCAGGCCGGCCAACAGACCGGCGGCGTGCGCAAAGGGGATGGCCGCGGCCGGCACACGACGACCTCGCGCTCGCTGCATCCATGTCCCGGCGGCGCCTGCATCATCGACACGCCCGGCCTGCGCAGCTGGCAGCCCGACGCCGACGAAGCCAGCTTGACGGCCGCCTTCGACGACATCGACGCGCTGGCGGCGCAATGCCAGTTCCGCGACTGCCGCCATGCCGGCGAACCCGGCTGCGCGGTGCGCGGCGCGGTCGATGAAGACCGCCTGCAGAACTACCACAAGCTCATACGCGAAGCCCGCCGCAGCCAGCAAACCCCGCTGGACCGCATCGCCGAAGTCGCAAAATGGAAAGTCATGCAACGCGCCGCCACCGCCCGCTCGAAGGACAAAACCGGCCGGCGATAAGATCTGAGAACGCCGTCCTGACCGTGGTCTTGCACGCCGCCGAAACATAGCGAATATTTGACACCGCATCAAATCGACTATACTCAATCCAGGTAACGTCATTTCATGTTTACCGTCGTCGAAACGCCATTATTTCAAAGCCGCTGGCCTCTGTACTGGAGCGAGGAAGAGCGTGGGGTATTCGCCGCATTTATCTCCTCAAATCCAAATGCAGGGGACGTGGTGCCAGCAACCGGTGGGATACGCAAAGTCCGCTGGGGCCGTGCAGGCTCCGGCAAGTCAGGCGGGGTAAGAGTCATTTACTTTACGCGCAACGCCGCAGGCGAAGTGATTTTGCTGACGCTTTATGCCAAAGCGGAAACAACCAATCTTTCCGCTGCCAAACTCAAGGAAATTCGCCGTGTCTACGAATAGAAAATTACCTCTGAACGACGAGGAAATTGAGGCCTTTGAAGCGACTTGCAACTTGGCAGATGATTTGCTGCAAGCAGGCAATGAAATGAGAGCGGGGTTGGGGCAAGTAGTCTATTCACCACTGATCGCCGCGCGGGAAAATACTGGACTGACACGGCAGCAATTTGCCGCGTTACTAGGCATTTCCACGCTGACGTTGGAAAGCTGGGAGCAAGACCGCAAGCAACCGATCGGTGCGGTTCGCACATTGATCGCTATCGCTCTCAGCAATCCAGAGGCGTTGATTGCCGTCGCGGCAAAAAATCCGTAGCACTTGCTAGCGGAAGGGCAAATAAAAAAGGCAGCCGAGGCTGCCTTTTTGCTGTGCTGCTGACGCGCTGCTTAGTGCTTGGCGCGGAGTTTGGCGATCGCCGCCAGCTGGCCGATGGCCGCTGCCAGTTCGGCCTGCGCTTTCGCGTAGTCGATACCGGAGGTGTTGTTCGCCAGCGCTTCTTCGGCGCGTCTCTTGGCCGCCGTTGCTTTGGCTTCGTCCAGATCCTTGCCGCGAATCGCGGTATCCGCCAGCACCGTCACGGCGCCCGGCTGCACTTCCAGCAGGCCGCCGGCGACGAAGACAAATTCTTCCTCAGCTTGACCTGGTACCTGGATGCGCACCGCGCCCGGACGGATGCGGGTGATCAGCGGCGTGTGCTTAGGGTAGATCCCCAGCTCGCCCTGCTCGCCCGGCAACGCGACGAATTCGGCTTCGCCCGAGTAGATCAACTCCTCGGCGGAAACCACGTCAACGTGAATAGTGTTTGCCATGTGTGTCCTGTCGGTGTGATGCGGCCCCCCTCACCCGGGGCCGCGCTCGAAACTCAACGATTAGTTGAGCTTCTTGGCTTTTTCGATTGCTTCTTCGATCGTGCCTACCATGTAGAACGCTTGTTCCGGCAGGTGGTCGAGTTCGCCGGAAGCGATCATTTTGAAGCCCTTGATCGTATCTTTCAGCGAAACGTATTTACCAGGCGCGCCGGTGAATACTTCAGCAACGTGGAACGGCTGCGACAGGAAACGCTGCATCTTACGTGCGCGTGCCACCAGCAGCTTGTCTTCCGGCGCCAGTTCGTCCATGCCCAGAATCGCGATAATGTCGCGCAGTTCCTTGTAGCGCTGCAGGGTGCCCTGGACGGCGCGTGCGGTGTCGTAGTGATCCTGGCCGACGACCAGCGGATCCAGCTGACGCGAGGTCGAATCCAGTGGGTCCACCGCAGGGTAGATACCCAGCGAGGCGATGTCACGCGACAGAACGACGGTCGAATCCAGGTGACCGAAGGTGGTCGCTGGCGATGGGTCGGTCAAGTCATCCGCTGGAACGTAGACGGCCTGGATCGAGGTGATCGAACCGGTCTTGGTCGAGGTGATGCGCTCTTGCAGACGGCCCATTTCTTCGGCCAGGGTAGGCTGGTAACCCACTGCGGAAGGCATACGGCCCAGCAGTGCGGATACTTCGGTACCGGCCAGCGTGAAGCGGTAGATGTTGTCGACGAAGAACAGAACGTCCTTGCCTTCGTCACGGAACGCTTCCGCCATGGTCAGGCCGGTCAGCGCGACGCGCAGACGGTTGCCAGGTGGTTCATTCATCTGACCGTAGACCATCGCCACTTTGGAGTTCTCTGGGTTTTCCAGATCGACCACCTTGGCATCGGCCATCTCGTGGTAGAAGTCGTTACCTTCGCGGGTACGCTCGCCCACGCCGGCGAACACGGACAGACCCGAGTGCGCCTTGGCGATGTTGTTGATCAGTTCCATCATGTTCACGGTCTTGCCCACACCCGCGCCACCGAACAGACCGACCTTGCCGCCTTTTGCGAACGGGCAGACCAGGTCAATCACTTTGATGCCGGTTTCCAGCAGGTCCTGCGACGGCGACAGTTCGTCGTATGCAGGAGGCGTGCGGTGGATCGAGGCGATCTGGTCGTGCGCGACCGGGCCGCATTCGTCGATCGGGTTGCCCAGCACGTCCATGATGCGACCCAGGGTAGCTTTACCCACTGGCACCATGATCGGCTTGCCGGTGTTCTGGATCATCATGCCGCGGCGCAGGCCGTCGGACGAACCCAGAGCAATGGTACGGACTACGCCGTCGCCCAGCTGTTGTTGTACTTCCAGGGTCAGCTCGGAGCCTTCCATTTTCAAGGCATCGAATACCTTAGGCATCGCGTTGCGTGGAAACTCAACGTCCACCACAGCGCCGATACACTGAACGATTTTGCCATCAGCCATGTTCGTTCCTTCAAATATAGTTAAATTCGTTTAAACCGCAGCCGCACCGGCGACGATTTCGGAGAGTTCTTTGGTAATCGCAGCTTGGCGGGTCTTGTTGTAGATCAGCTTCAACTCGCCGATCACACTGCCGGCGTTGTCGCTTGCCGACTTCATCGCCACCATACGCGCCGATTGCTCGGACGCCAGGTTTTCCGCCACCGACTGGTACACCAGCGCTTCTACATAGCGCTCCAGCAGCTCATCAATCACGGTCGCGGCATCCGGCTCGTAGATGTAATCCCAGTTGTGATTACCCGCGTCGGCCTGCGTCTTCGCGGCTGGCAGTGGCAACAGTTGCTCCACTACCGGCTCTTGCTTCATCGTGTTGATAAACTTGGTGTAGCACAGGTAGACTGCGTCGACTTCACCGTTCTGGAACTTTTCCAACATGACCTTGACCGGTCCGATCAGCTTTTCCAGGTGCGGCGTGTCGCCGATCTGCGTTACTTGCGCAACGACAGGGACGCCTACGCGATTCAAAAACCCCAAACCTTTGTTACCGATAGCTACCGCGGCGATCTTGTTGCCGGCTGTTTCCAGCTCACGGGTTTTCGACGTCACCATGCGCAGGATATTGGTGTTCATGCCGCCGCACAGACCTTTGTCGGTGGTGACGATGATGAAGCCAGTAGCCTTTGCCGTGTCCTTTTGCTCTGTTGCCAGGAACGGGTGCGTGTATTCCGGATTTGCGGTAGCCAGATTAGCGGCGATATTGCGAATCTTCTCACTGTAGGGACGGGCGGCGCGCATGCGATCCTGCGCTTTGCGCATTTTCGATGCGGCGACCATTTCCATCGCCTTGGTGATCTTCTTCGTATTTTCTACGCTCTTGATCTTGCCACGTATCTCTTTGCCTGCTGCCATGAGTCCTTACTCCTTCTGCGCGGAAGGCGACCCCGGGCCGCAGCCCCGGTCGCCGGTGTGCTTAAAATGCGCCGGATTTCTTGAAGTCCGCAACGGCCGCCGACAGCGCAGCTTCGCCATCCTTGTCCAGTTGCTTCGACGATTCAATCTTGGACAGCAGGTCAGCTTGCTTGGTCTTCAGGTAGGCGTGCAGGCCGGCTTCGAACGGCAGTACCTTCTTGACTGGCACATCATCCAGGAAGCCCTTGTTCACTGCGAACAGCGACGCGGCCATCAGGGAGATCGACAGCGGCGAGTACTGAGCCTGCTTCAGCAGTTCGGTCACGCGGGCGCCGCGGTCCAGCTGCTTGCGGGTCGACTCGTCCAGGTCGGAAGCGAACTGCGCGAACGCAGCCAGCTCACGGTACTGCGCCAAGTCGGTACGGATACCGCCGGACAGGTTTTTGATGACCTTGGTCTGAGCGGCGCCACCGACGCGCGACACCGAGATACCGGCGTTGATCGCAGGACGGATGCCCGAGTTGAACAGCGAGGTTTCCAGGAAGATCTGGCCGTCGGTAATCGAAATCACGTTGGTCGGCACGAAGGCCGACACGTCGCCCGCCTGGGTTTCGATGATCGGCAGCGCGGTCAGCGAACCGGTCTTGCCGGTGACGGCGCCGTTGGTGAAGGCCGACACGTAGTCGGCGTTCACGCGCGCTGCGCGTTCCAGCAGGCGGCTGTGCAGGTAGAACACGTCGCCTGGATACGCTTCGCGGCCTGGTGGGCGGCGCAGCAGCAGCGAGATCTGACGGTAGGCAACTGCTTGCTTCGACAGGTCATCGTAGACGATCAGGGCGTCTTCACCGCGATCGCGGAAGTATTCGCCCATGGTGCAGCCCGAGTACGCCGAGATGTACTGCATCGCTGCCGATTCCGACGCGGTGGCGGCGACGACGATGGTGTACTCCAGCGCGCCGTGTGCTTCCAGCGAACGGACGATGTTCTTGATGGTCGATGCTTTTTGGCCGATTGCAACGTAGATGCAAGTCATGCCCTGGCCTTTTTGGTTGATGATCGCATCAACCGCCACGGCGGACTTACCAGTTTGACGGTCGCCAATGATCAGCTCACGCTGGCCACGGCCAATCGGTACCATCGCGTCGATCGATTTCAGACCGGTCTGCATCGGCTGCGAGACGGACTCGCGGGCGATCACGCCTGGCGCGATCTTTTCGATCGGCGAGGTCAGCTTGGCGTCGACAGGACCTTTGCCGTCGATCGGCTGGCCCAGCGCGTTGACCACACGGCCGCGCAGTTCAGGACCGACCGGCACTTCCAGGATGCGGCCGGTGGTTTTGACCGTGTCGCCTTCCGAGATGTGCTCGTAAGCACCCAGGATCACGGCGCCGACGGAGTCACGCTCCAGGTTCATCGCCAGGCCAAAGGTGTTACCAGGGAATTCCAGCATTTCGCCTTGCATCACGTCCGACAGGCCGTGGATGCGGACGATACCGTCGGCGACGGAAATAACCGTGCCTTGGTTGCGTACTTCAGCGCCGCCATCAAGGCCTTCGATACGGCTCTTGATCAGCTCGCTGATTTCAGATGGGTTGAGTTGCATACTAACTCCTAAAAGTGTTTCTCTCAGCTTGCGCGAGGGGAAGAATCTGTTCTAAGCAGGTCCGCGATATCACGCGGTCAGTGCAACACGCATTTGCTGCAGCTTGGCGCGGACCGAAGTGTCCAGCACTTCATCGCCAACCACCACGCGCACGCCACCGATCAACGCTGGATCCACGGTCACTACCGGGTTCAGCTTGCGGCCGAATTTCTTTTCCAGCGTGGCGACCAGCTCGCTCACCTGAGCCGAGCTCAGGTCGAAAGCGCTGGTGACCACGGCGTCTGCCGCACCTTCCACGGCGTTTTTCAACGCCTGGAATTGCGCGCCGATTTCCGGCAGCAGACTGATGCGGCCGTTTTCGACCAGCATCGCCAGGAAGTTTTTCGCTTCCGGGGTCAAAGGCGACTTCACCAGGGCCGTGATGGCGGCGGTGATATCGCTGGCCGACGCTTTCGGGTTGCGGGCGAATGCTTGCACCTCGGGATGGGCACCGATCTGGGCCAGTTCGGCCACCAGTTCGGCCCATGCCGCGAGGTTGAACGATTCCTTACCTGCTTGGGCTACGCGGAACAAAGCTTCCGCGTAGGGACGGGCGACGGTTGCGTTTTCTGCCATGATTACAGCTCGACAGCCAGGCGCGACAACAGATCGGCGTGGGCCGAGGCGTTGACTTCGCGCTTGAGGATTTGCTCGGCGCCCTTCACAGCCAGGTCAGCCACCTGAGCGCGCAGCGCTTCACGCGCTTTCGACAGTTGCTGATCGGCGTCGGCCTTGGCTTGCGCAATGATGCGGTCCGCTTCGGCTTGTGCATTCGCTTTGATTTCTTCCGCGACCAGTTGCGCGCGCTTTTCAGCGTCGGCAACGCGTTGCGAAGCTTCTTCGCGTGCACCTGCCAGCGCTTCGCTGGCGCGCTTTTCAGCGACGACCATCGCTTGCTGGCCCTGGTCGGCCGCAGCCAGACCGTCAGCGATACGCTTGGCACGCTCATCCAACGCTGCGTTCAGCGATGGAAATACGAACTTCATCGAGACCCAGACCAACACCGCGAAGGTGATCATCTGGCCGATGAGAGACATATTGATGTCCATACCTTTGCTCCTAACTAAAAGTTTCTCCTAGGGTGGAGCGGATTACTGAGCAGCGGACAGAACGGCAGCCAGGAATGGGTTGCTGAAGGTGTACAGCAGAGCAACACCGACGCCGATCATCGAGATCGCATCCAGCAGACCGGCGATAACGAACAGCTTGGTTTGCAGTTGTGGCATCAGTTCTGGCTGACGGGCCGACGCTTCCAGGAATTTGCCGCCCAGAATTGCGAAACCGAGTGCGGTGCCGATAGCGGCCAGGCCGATGATGATTGCGGCGGCCAGAACGGTCATGCTTTGTACTTGTGCGATCAGAGCTTGCATTGAAATTTCTCCTAAGATTTTAAAAAAGACTACAGATACTAAAAAAGTTAAAACTAAGTTGCTTAGTGCTTCTCAACCGCAAGGCTCAGATACACAACAGTCAACGCCATAAACACAAACGCTTGCAGGGTCACCACCAGGATGTGGAAGATAACCCAAGGACCACCCAGCAGCCACTGCGCCCACCATGGCAGCAGAGCGATCAGAATGAACAGCAGCTCGCCGGCATACATATTGCCGAAGAGTCGCAGCGACAGCGACAGTGGCTTAGCCAGCAACTCGATCATCTGGAAGATGAAGTTGACCGGGGCCAGGACGATGGCCATGAAGCCATGCGCGTGGAATGGCGCGGTCAGCAGCTCTTTACCCCAGCCGCCGATACCTTTGGCCTTGATCGAGAAACCAATAATGCACAGCATGACGCCGAACGACATGCCGAAAGTGTGGTTGACGTCCGCGGTCGGCACGACACGCAGCTTGTGGACGCCAAAGTAGCCAAGGATCTTAGGCAGCAGGTCGACCGGCAGGAAGTCCATCGCGTTCATCAGCCAAACCCAGCAGAAGATCGTGATGGCCAGCGGCGCGATCACCTGGCTCTTGGCGTGGAATGCGGAATTGACCACTTCGTTGACCAGCTCCATGACGGCTTCGACGAAGTTTTGCAGCTTGCCCGGTACACCGGCGGTCGCGCGGCGCGACGCCATGTAGAACACACCGAGGAAAATCATGCCCAGAACGGCCGAAACCCAGAACGTGTCCAGGTTGAAGGTGCCGTCCGCCGTTTTCAGGTGCGACAGGTGGTGCTGAATATACTCAATGGAGGTGGGCGCATCGTGTGCCCCTGCAGCGTTTTCTGTGGTCATAAAAGTATTAGATTTTGGTGATTAAATTGCGAGCAGTGAAAACCAGTATGCCAAGGTTGCCACCGCGAAACCCAAGATCAGCCATAACCAAGAGGCCGACTGAAACAGCGCCAGTGCCAAAACAAACAGCACTACCGTGATAAATATTTTCACTACTTCGGCGCGTACATGCGACCGGAAAGCTTTTTTGGCGTCATTTGTTCCGCCCGCAACAATCATCGCGTACATCAGACTCCCGATGACTGCGATTGCTCCGCCATAGGCGGCCGACCAAGCTTTGAGCACTCCACCCAAGTTCCAGGCGAGCAAGGCGAATCCAGTTGCGATGGCTAACTGGAGGGCGACGACTTTAAAAATCGGCCTGGAAATACTCGTCGAATCACTCATCTGGCGAGGCTCCCAAAATGCCGATAAAACCCAAAGACACGGGATTATATGTGTCTTTCATGTATCACGTCAAACATTGCTGCACCGCAGCAGAGCAGAGTGTGCACGAATGAGACGCTTTTAGAAACATTTCAAAGCGCTTTGCACCAACTTGAAGCGAGTTAAGCGTTTTCTGGTTTGTTAACCAATGATCAACAAACCAGAGTATATTACAGGTTCGTTACGCGCGCAGGCGGGCCAGCACGCCGTCCAGGATGTCCAGGTCGGCGAAGTCGATGATCATCTGGCCGCGTCCCTTGGCACCCATCTTGAACACCACCGGGGTCGCCAGCGTATCGGACAACTCTTCTTCCAGCCGCTGGATGTCGCCGGACTTTTCCTTTTGGCGCGCTTCGGCTGGCGGCGCTTTTTGCTCTTCCAGGGTTTTGCTCACCAGTTTCTCGGTTTCGCGTACCGACAGTCGTTTGGCGACCACCATATTGGCCAAGTTGATCTGCGTCGCCGCGTCGACCGCCAACAAGGCGCGGGCGTGGCCCATGTCGATATCGCCGGCCATCAGCATGGTTTGCACCGGGCTGGCCAGGTTCATCAGGCGCAACAGGTTGGACACCGCGCTGCGCGAACGGCCGACGGCCGTGGCCGCCTGCTCGTGCGTGAAACTGAAATCGGTGATCAGGCGATGGATGCCCTGCGCCTCCTCCAGCGGGTTGAGATCCTCGCGCTGCATGTTCTCGATCAGCGCCATCGCGGCGGCGGCCTGGTCGTCCACATCGCGCACCAAAACGGGGAGCACCTCCAGCCCGGCCAATTGCGCAGCGCGGAAACGGCGCTCGCCGGCGATGATCTCGTACTTGGTGGCGCCGGTCAGCTTGTCGGTGCCGACCGGGCGCACCAGGATCGGTTGCATGATGCCCTGGGTCTTGATCGACGCCGCCAGCTCCTGCAGGCCGCCCTCGTCCATGCGCGTACGCGGCTGGTATTTACCGGCCTGCATTTGCGTGACCGGCAATTCGGACGGCGTGTTCGCGTCGGGAGTGTGGATGTCGCCGTCGCCGCCGAGCAGCGCTTCCAGGCCGCGACCCAGGCCTTTGAGTTTTTTAGTTGCCATGATGTTGTGATGCCTTACATTTTCTTGATGCGCTTGACCATCTCGGCGCCGAAGGCGATGTACGCCTGCGCCCCCTTGGAGGTCGGATCGAATGTGACGCCCGGCAGGCCGTAGGACGGCGCTTCGGCCAGTCGCACATTGCGCGGGATGATGGTCTTGAAGACTTTGTCGCCGAAGTGCTGCTCCAGCTGGGCCGACACCTGCTGCGACAAGGTCATGCGCGGATCGAACATCACGCGCAGCAGGCCGATGATCTTCAGGTCGGGATTGAGGTTGGCGTGCACCTTCTTGATGGTGTTGACCAGGTCGGACAAGCCTTCCAGCGCGTAGTACTCGCACTGCATCGGAATGATGACGCCGTGCGCGGCGCACAGGCCGTTCAAGGTCAGCATCGACAACGCCGGCGGACAGTCGATCAGGATGAAGTCGTACTCCTTGTCGACCAGCGCCAGCGCATCCTTGAGGCGGCGCTCGCGGTTGTCCAGCGAGACCATCTCGACTTCGGCGCCGGCCAGCTCGCGGTTGGATGGCAGCACGTCGAACTGACCCGGCTCCGAACGCTGGCGCGCGGTGGCGACGTCGGACTCGCCCAGCATCACCTCATAGGTCGATGCCGGCAGCCCTGCCTTGTTGATGCCCGCGCCCATCGTGGCGTTGCCCTGCGGGTCCAGGTCGACCAGCAATACGCGCTGGTCCAGCTTTGCCAATCCGGCGGCCAGGTTTACCGTTGTGGTAGTCTTACCTACGCCACCCTTTTGATTCGCTACGCAAAAAATTTTCGCCATGTATCTTTTATAGTTGTGCTGCTTAATTATTTATACTATTAAAACGATATAAACGATTTATATAGTTTATACAGAATAAACTGTATATTTCATTTATACCGTTTATTTCATTTATATCGTTTACTTGGTTTCGGCTTTGATGAAAACCAGGTGACGCTCCGCATCCAGTCCTGGCACCTCCAAAGGCTCTAATTTCTGCACTTTCCATGGCTCTGGCAGTCGCTCTCGCTCCTCCGCCGGCGCTGTTCCTTTCAGGGCGATGAATTGCCCGCCCTCCGCCAAAACGTGTCCCGACCAGTTGACGAAGTCGGATAGGTCCGCAAAAGCCCGCGAGGTGATGACGTCGAATTTCGTCTTCACTTCCAGCTGCTCCACCCGCTTGGTGTACACCGTCACGTTGCCCAGTTCGAGCTCCGCTTTCACCTGGTTCAAAAACGCGGTCTTCTTGTGCACCGTGTCGATCATCGACACTTTCATGTCCGGCCGGCTGATCGCCAGCACCATGCCCGGCAATCCGCCCCCCGCTCCCACGTCCAGCACATTCGTCGCGCCAGCGAATGCGGGAACGGCGGCCAGCGAGTCCAGCACGTGCAAGGTCACCATCTGCATGGGATCGCGCACCGAGGTCAGGTTGTACACAGAATTCCACTTGTTCAGCAGCGCCAGGTAGTCCAGCAGTTTCTCCACCTGGCCGTCGTTCAATTCCAACTTCAGATCTTTGATGCCTTGCTTTAGAACATCCGCAATAACGACACGGTCAAACACCTTCATTGAACAGCCTCGTCTTTCTGGTTCACAAAGCCGCCAAAACCGGCCTTCTTCAAATGCACCAGCAACAGCGAAATCGCCGCCGGCGTCACGCCGGAAATGCGCGATGCCTGGCCCAAGGTTTCAGGGCGCTGCGCGTGCAGTTTCTGGCGCACTTCCACCGACAGCGCGGTGATGTCCAGGTAGTTGAACCCTTCCGGCAACTTCAGGTTTTCGTAGTGCTCATGGCGCTCGACTTCCTTGGTCTGGCGGTCGATATAGCCCGAATACTTGAGTTGGATTTCCACCTGTTCGCGCACCGCTTCGTCGCTCACGCCGGGACCGGCCAGCTCGCGGCCATCGATGCCGGACAGGCTCATCAGCTTGTTGTAATCGACGCCCGGACGGGCCAGCAGATTGGCCAACGAGTATTCACGCTCGATCGCCTGGCCGATGACGCGCTCGGATTCGGCGGCTTCCAGGATGCGCGGGTTGACCCAGGTGGAGCGCAGGCGCTCCAGTTCCAGCGCCACGGATTCGCGTTTTTTCTCGAACGCTTCCCACTGCGCATCGCCGACGCAGCCCAGCGTGCGGCCGATTTCGGTCAGGCGCATGTCGGCATTGTCTTCGCGCAGGCTCAGGCGATACTCGGCGCGGCTGGTGAACATGCGGTACGGTTCCATCACGCCTTGCGTGACCAGGTCGTCGACCATCACGCCGAGGTAGGCTTCGGAACGGGCCGGCGTCCACGCCTCGCGGCCCTGGGTTTGCAGCGCCGCGTTGATACCGGCCAGCATGCCCTGGGCTGCCGCTTCTTCGTAACCGGTGGTGCCGTTGATCTGGCCGGCAAAGTACAAGCCGCCGATGGCCTTGGTTTCCAGCGACGCTTTCAGGCCGCGCGGGTCGAAATAGTCGTACTCGATGGCGTAGCCCGGACGCAGGATGTGGGCGTTTTCCATGCCCTTCATCGACCGCACCAGCTCGATCTGCACGTCGAACGGCAGGCTGGTGGAGATGCCGTTTGGATAGAACTCGTTGGTCGTCAGGCCTTCCGGCTCCAGGAAAATCTGGTGCGATTCCTTGGCCGAGAAGCGATGGATCTTGTCTTCGATCGACGGGCAGTAGCGCGGGCCGACGCCTTCGATCACGCCGGTGTACATCGGGCTGCGGTCCAGGCCGGCGCGGATGATGTCGTGGGTCTTGGTGTTGGTGTGCGTGACCCAGCACGGCATCTGCTCGGGGTGCATGGACGCATTGCCCATCACCGAGAATACCGGCACCGGATCGAGGTCGCCCGGCTGCTCGGTCATCAGCGAAAAGTCGATGCTGCGGCCGTCGATGCGCGGCGGCGTGCCGGTCTTCAGGCGGCCCTGCGGCAGCTTCAACTCCTTCAAGCGGGCCGACAGCGAGATCGCCGGCGGGTCGCCGGCGCGGCCGGCCGAGTAGTTCTGCAGGCCGACGTGGATCTTACCGTCGAGGAAAGTACCGGCGGTCAGCACCACGGCCGGCGCCAAAAACTTCAGGCCGATCTGGGTGACGGCGCCGACCACGCGCTCGCCCTCCACCATCAAGTCGTCGACGGCCTGCTGGAACAGCCACAGGTTGGGCTGGTTTTCCAGGCGCGAACGGATCGCTTGCTTGTACAGGATGCGGTCGGCCTGGGCGCGGGTGGCGCGCACGGCCGGGCCCTTGGAGGAATTCAGGATACGGAACTGGATGCCCGACTCATCGGTGGCGATGGCCATGGCGCCGCCCATGGCGTCGACTTCCTTGACCAGATGGCCTTTGCCGATACCGCCGATGGATGGATTGCACGACATCTGGCCCAGCGTCTCAATGTTGTGGGTGAGCAGCAAAGTCTTCTGTCCCATGCGGGCGGAAGCGAGGGCCGCCTCGGTACCGGCGTGACCACCGCCGACAACGATGACGTCGAAATTAGTTGGAAATAACATGATTGGAATGGTTTAAAGCGAAGGGATCAAGGTCAGATTATAGAGTCTTTTTACTGCTGCGACTTTTTTAAGCAAAAAAATATCAGCAATTGTTCCACGTGAAACATTGAAAAAGGGGAGCCGAAGCTCCCCTTTTTTTTGTTCCACGTGAAACAATATCGTCAACGCAACCATGCATCGTAGCCAGTCTTGACGATCAAGACAGACACCACGACCAAGAACAGTTTGCGCACAAATCCGCTGCCGTGCTTCATCGCCAGGCGCGAGCCGATCAAGGAGCCAGCGATCTGGCATACCGCCATCGTCAGGCCCAGCTGCCAGATCAGGTGGCCGCTGTAGCCGAACCAGACCAGCGCCGCGAAGTTGCAGGCCACGTTGACGATCTTGGCCACGGCCGAGGCGCCGAGGAAGTCGAAGCCGAAGATGCGCACGAACAGGAACACCAGGAAGCTGCCGGTGCCCGGGCCGAAGAAGCCGTCGTAGAAGCCGATGCCGGCGCCGATCAGTAGCGCCAGCGTCTGCTCTTTGGCGCCCGAGTGGATGGGCGCGTGGACGCTGCCGAAGTCCTTCCTGGCGAAGGTGTAGATGGCGACGACGATCAGCACCAGCGGCAGCGCCCCGCGCAGGAAGTCCGGCGATACCTTGGTCACGGTGTAGGCGCCGAAAAAGGCGAAGATCAGCGCGGCGAACGCGGCCGGCGCGGCGACGCTCCAGGCGATGGCGACGCGGCGGGCGTAGCTGACGGCGGCCACGCCGGTGCCGAAGATGCTGGCCAGTTTGTTGGTGCCGACCAGCGTGGCGGGCGCCATGTTGGGAAACACCGTGAACATCGCCGGCAACTGTATCAGTCCCCCGCCCCCAACCACCGCATCCACCAACCCCGCGGCGAACGCCGCTATCGCCAACACCAGATAATCCATCGCCCCGCCATCCCAACTTCTGTGTAAAGGCTACATTGTACGGAAGAAATTCGTACAAGCTCATGCGCATCCTGCATGACCGGCGGTCCGGCTTGAGGTAAGCTTTCACGTGAAATCCACCACTAGCGGAAGCAGCCATGAACGATTTCCCAGCGTTTGCATTCAGCACCGTCGCCCACATCGTCTCCGAACTGGGCGCCGCCGGGCGGCTGGGCGAGCACATCGCCCAGCGTTTCCCGGGCGCCCGCCGCGCCCTGCTCGTCACCGATCCGGGCTTCCTGAAGACCGGACTGGTGGACGCGCCCGCCGCCAGCCTGCGCGCCGCCGGACTGGCGGTCGAGGTGTATTCCAAGGTGGTGGCGGACCCGCCGGAGCAGATCGTGCTGGAAGCCGTCGACGCCGCGCGCGCGCACCGGACCGACATCGTCATCGGCTTGGGCGGCGGCAGCTCGATGGACGTGGCCAAGCTGATCGCCGTGCTGGCCGCCAGCGATCAAGCGCTCAGCGCGATCTACGGCATCGGCAATGTGCAGGGCGCGCGGTTGCCGCTGGTGCAGATTCCGACCACCGCCGGCACCGGTTCGGAGGTCACCAACATCGCCATCGTGACGACCGGGGCTACCACAAAAATGGGCGTCGTCGCGCCGCAACTCTATGCCGATCTGGCATTGCTGGACGCGGAACTGACCCTGGGCCTGCCGCCGATGGTGACGGCCGCGACCGGCATCGATGCGATGGTGCATGCGATCGAGGCCTATACCAGCCGCCATAAGAAGAACCCGCTGTCGGATATCCTGGCCCGCAAGGCGCTCGGGCTGCTGTCGGCCAGCCTGATCCCGGCCTGCGAGAACGGCAAGAACCTGGCGGCCCGGCAGGGCATGCTGCTCGGCGCGATGCTGGCCGGGCAGGCGTTTTCCAACGCGCCGGTGGCGGCGGTGCATGCGCTGGCTTACCCGATAGGCGGCATATTCCACGTGCCGCACGGGCTGTCGAATTCGCTGGTGCTGCCGCACGTGCTGCGCTTCAACGCGCCGGAGGCGGCCGGGCTGTATGCGGAACTGGCGGAGATCGTGGTGCCGGCGGCCAGCGGCGGCGCCGAGGCGAGGGCGGAAGCGCTGGTTGTTGCGATGCAACAAATCGCCATCATCACGGGAATCGAGCGGACCTTGCAGCAGGTCGGCATCAAGGAAACGGACCTGGACCGGCTGGCCGACGGCGCCATGCTCCAGACCCGTTTGCTGGGAAATAACCCGCGCACCGTGACACGCGACGATGCGCGGGCGATCTACGCCGCAGCCCTATAGCGGGATATCCACCGTCGTGCCGGTCACGGTGATGGTGTTGCCCGCAGCCGGCGTGGCGGCGATAGGCGGCACATTGGCGATGGTGATCGGCGTCGTGTTATCCACCCGCGTGACGGTCCGCACCACTTGCGACGGCGGCAGCGGCGTGGCCGAACTGCGCAGGTTGGCCAGCATCGCATCCAGCGCCCGGAACAGGTACACATGCAGCGGCACGATGTTGGCCGGCAGCGTATTGCTGAACAAATCGAAGTGGTTGGCATTGGTCACCTCGATGTAGCGCAGCTTGCTCGCATTACCCTCCACCGACGCGTTCAAGCCCAGGTAGGCGCGCGAAGCGAAGTTCACCGGGATCAGCGTGTCGCTGCGGCCGTGCACGATGATGGCCGGCTTGCCGTGCAGGTTGCCGGTCGCAGCCACCTCCGCCACACCCGCCCTGACCCGCGTGCTCTGCGCCGCCAGCGCCGCGCTCAGCGCCCCACCGTTGACCGGATCGATGCCCGTCGCCAGCGCGCGCAGGCACAGGAATCCGTCCAGCGACTGGTCCGCCACACCGCTGCTTGGGGACACGCCGAAGTTGTATGCCTTGGCGCCGCCCACCGAATCCTCATATATGACGCTGCCGATAATGCCGTTCTGCGTGGCGAAGCTGCTCGCTTTTTGAGCAGCGGTGAACGCCACCGGCAAGCCGGCCGCATCGCTGGGCGCGAACGACAAACCACATACCTTGTCCGACGCCGCGAACTTGCCGTAGGCATTCGCATACGTCACGGCGACCAGGATGTTGGTGCCCGCATGCAGCGCCTGCAGCACATCCGAATCCGGCAGCCAGCCGTAGGCCTTGAGCCGGGCCTTGGCGTCGTCCTGCTGCGCCGTCAGATTCGCGCCGCTCAGCAAGCCCTTGGCCGCCAGCGCCGTGCAGCGTCCCGGCGCGGCCGCCGTCGACGCGATGCATGGCTGGTACAGCGCCGCGTAGGTCGCATAGTCGAACAGCGTCTTGCCCTGCCCCGTGACGTTGGCCGCGCCCTGACGCACCGTGTAGCCGGTCGCGGTCTTGGGCTGGACCTGCGGCTCGGTCGCGGCCACGCCGCTGATCAAGCCCTTGGTATCCTGCTCCGCCGCCAGCAAGGCCGAACCGGCGCCGTTGGAAATGCTGGAGGCGATGGTGATCGTATTCTTCGGCGTCAGCACCACGACGCGGCTCTTGTTGTCCTTTGCCAAGGTGCCGTACTTTTCGTTGAGCACATAGAACGCAAACTCCACCGACTGCAGCGTGACCTTGCCCCAGTCCTTTTCCGGGTTCTGCTGCGAGTACGCATGCTTGAACGACACCCGGCTCGGCGACGCGGCGGCAAACGCGGCGCGCTGGGCATCGGTCAATCCCGGCGGCGCGAAATTGGCGTTCTTGCCGGCCGCTGCACGCGTGGCGCGCACGCCGTTCTGCAGGTTCACCGTGTCGTCGTCAAAAGCATAGAGGCCGTTGCCGCTGCCCTTGTCGTTGTAGGCGACCGCGCAATTGTTCTTCAGGCCCCATTCGCCCGCGCTGCCGATGGCGCCATACACGCCGCGCGAGCCGCTCGACGTGCCGGTGACGATGCAGGGATTGTTCACGTCGAAGCCGGCCGGCACCTGCACCATCAAGGTCACGTTCTGGTTGCCGCTGCCGTCGTCGCTGTAGGCGATGTACTCGGTGCCGGCGATCTTGCCCTCGCCTGTCCCGGCCACGCCCTTGGCGTCCACGTTGGGCCCGTACAGCGTGCCGTAGCCGCTGTTGGCGACGATATCCAGCACCGCCCGGTAGTTGGCGTGGATGGCGTTGCGGCGCAGCTCGGCGGCGGTGGGATTGGCCGGGTCGGCGTAGGCCGGCGTGGCGCCTGCCAGCCCGGTCTTGCCCAGGCCGGCCGTCAGCAGATCGTCGCTGGCGCCGTCGTAGGTCTTGCTGCTGATCGTGCCCAGATAGCTCGGCAACTGGTTCAGGTCTTCCGTCTTGTCGTGCTCGTTGGAGCCGCAGGCGGTGAGCGCGATGCCAGCCAGCGCCAGCACGATGGTTCTTGTTTGCATGTCATCCTCTTTCTTCCAGAAGTCTCAAAAGTGACGGACGGACGAAACCACTCCGGCCGGCGGCCAGACAAAGTTACTACCCATTGAAAAAGAACGCCGGACAGAACGTCCGGCGCGTGTGCTACATCAAGCTGGCTTCTTGCTGCCGTTGCGGCCGAACCAGGCGATGAATTCGCCGATGATGCCGCGCCGGAACAACAACACGCAGACGATGAAGATCAAACCGACCACCATGTTGACCGCTTCGCCGATGGTGTTGAACCATTCGATGCCGGTGGCGTTGGTGAGGAAAATGCCCCAGTCGCCCAGCTTGTTTTCCAGCGCGATGATGATGATGGCGCCCAGCATCGGCCCGGCCAGCGTGCCCATGCCGCCCACCAGCGTCATCAGGATCACCAGGCCCGACATGGTCCAGTGGACGTCGGTCAGGGTCTCGAAGCCCTGCACCAGCATGTTGGTGGCGCCCGCCAGGCCGGACAGCGCGGCCGACAGCACGAAGGCCAGCAGCTTGTACTTGTCCACATCGTAGCCCAGCGAAATCGCGCGCGGCTCGTTTTCCTTGACCGCCTTCAGCACCTGGCCGAACGGCGAATGCACGGTGCGCACGATCAGCATGAAGGCCAGCACGCAGATGCCGAGCACGAAGAAGTACAAGGTCGTGTCGTTGGCGAGATCGACCACGCCCAGCAGCTTTCCACGTGGAACACCCTGCAGGCCGTCCTCGCCGCCGGTGAACTCGCCCGCCCTCAGCGCGCCGAAATACACCATCTGCGCCAGCGCCAGCGTGATCATCGAGAAGTAGATGCCTTGGCGGCGGATCGCCAGCGCGCCCATCACCAGGCCGATCAGGGCGCCGGCCGCGACGCCGGCCAGGATGCCCAGCTCGACCGGCCAGCCCCACATCTTCATCGCGTTGCCGGCCACGTAGCCGGCGCCGCCGTAGAACGCCGCGTGGCCGAACGACAGCAAACCGGTGAAGCCGATCAGCAGATTGAAGGCGCAGGCGAACAATGCAAAGCACAGCAGCTTGGCGAGGAACACCGGGTAGCCGACAAAGGGCGCCGCCAGCGCAATGGCGAAGGCGATCAAATAACCTATTTTCCTGTTCATCGTTACCCTCTTATTTTTCTTTGCCGAACAGGCCGGCAGGACGAATCAGCAACACGATGACCATCACCAGGAACACCACCGTCGACGAGAACTCCGGATAGAACACCTTGGTCAGCCCCTCGATCACTCCCAGGCCGAGGCCGGTCAGGATGGAGCCCATGATCGACCCCATGCCGCCGATCACCACAACGGCGAACACGACGATAATCAGGTTCTGACCCATCAGGGGCTGGACCTGGATGATCGGGGCCGCCAGCACCCCTGCAAAGCCCGCCAAAGCGACGCCGAAGCCATAGGTGAGCGTGACCATCAGCGGCACATTGACGCCGAAGGCTTCGACCAGCTTGGGATTCTCGGTGCCGGCGCGCAAATATGCGCCCAGCTTGGTCTTCTCGATCACGAACCAGGTCGACAGGCACACCGCCACCGACGCCAGCACCACCCAGGCCCGGTAATTCGGCAGCACCATGAAGCCGAGGTCGGTCGCGCCCGCCAGCGCGTCGGGCACCTGGAACGGCTGGCCGGAGACGCCGTAGAACGAGCGGAACACGCCTTCCACCAGCAGCGTGATGCCGAAGGTCAGCAGCAGGCCATACAGGTGGTCCAGCTTGTAGAGGTGGCGCAGCATGGTCTTTTCGATGACGATGCCGAACGCGCCGACGATCAGCGGCGACAGCACTAGCATGAACCAGTAGTTGAGGCCGAGATAAGCCATCCCCATCCAGGCCACGAAGGCGCCCATCATGTACAGCGCGCCATGCGCAAAGTTAATCACGTTCAGCAGGCCGAAGATGACCGCCAAACCCAGCGACAGCATCGCATAGAACGAACCGTTGACCAGACCCAGCAGCAGCTGGCTCATCATCGCGGGCAGGGGAACGCCGAAGATTTCCATGAGATCCACAATCAAAAGATCAGAAAAAAGGGCGGCGCCAGCGGCGCGCGCCCTGTGCACAACTCAGCTTATTTCCACAGGCTGCACTTGGTTTCCGCTTTGGTGGCGTAAGCCTGGTCGCCCGGAATGGTGGCCACGACCTTGTAGTAGTCCCACGGATATTTCGATTCCGACGGCTTCTTCACTTCCATCAGGTACATATCGTGCACCATGCGGCCGTCCGGACGGATCACGCCGTTCTTGGCGAACATATCGTTGATCTTGTTGGCTTTCAGGTAGGCCATGACTTTGTCGGAATCGTCGGTGCCCACGGCCTTGACCGCCTTCAGGTAGTTGCTGGCGGCCGAGTAGTCGCCGGCCTGCAGCATCGACGGTTCCTTCTTCATCTTCTCGAAGTAGCGCTTGGACCAGGCGCGGGTTTCCGGATTTTGATCCCAGTACCAGCCGTCGGTCAGGTACATGCCCTGGGTCAGGTTCAGCCCCAGCGAGTGCACGTCGTTGATGAAGATCAGCAGGCCGGCCAGCTTCATTTTCTTGGTGATGCCGAATTCGTTGGCGGCCTTGATCGAGTTGATGGCGTCGCCGCCGGCGTTGGCCAGGCCCAGGATCTGCGCGCCCGACGATTGCGCCTGCAGCAGGAAGGACGAGAAGTCCGACGCCGACAGCGGATGCTTGACCGCGCCCAGCACCTTGCCGCCGGCCGCCTTCACCACGTCCGAGGTATCTTTTTCCAGCGACTGGCCGAAGGCGTAGTCGGCGGTCATGAAGTACCAGCTCTTGCCGCCCTGCTTGACGATGGCGCCGCCGGTGCCGCGCGCCAGCGCGATGGTGTCGTAGGCGTAGTGCACGGTGTACGGCGTGCACTCTTCATTGGTCAGGCGGGCCGAGCCGGCGCCGATCGAGATGAA
This sequence comes from Duganella sp. CT11-25, assembly GCF_047302815.1. Taxonomy (NCBI): domain Bacteria; kingdom Pseudomonadati; phylum Pseudomonadota; class Betaproteobacteria; order Burkholderiales; family Oxalobacteraceae; genus Duganella; species Duganella sp. CT11-25. The sequence continues at coordinate 4,438,929 of NZ_JBKBFD010000001.1, read as the reverse complement.
GATTTTTTTCTTTTCCGCGGCGACCTTGGCCATCGCCAGGTTGGCGCCGGAATTGGTGCCGCCGATCAGCATGTCGACGCCCTGCTGGTCGAACCATTCGCGCGCCTTGGAGGCGGCGATGTCGGCCTTGTTCTGGTGGTCGGCGGAGATGAACTCAACCTTTTTACCGGCAATGACCACGCCCGCATCGGCGATCGCCATCTTGATCGCCTCGGCGCCGCCGGCGCCATCGATATCTGTGTACAAGCCGGACATGTCGGTGATCATGCCAATCTTGATGGTGTCGCCGGAAACCTGGGCTTGGGCAGCAAAGGACAGGCCGAATGCGCAAACGGCGGTAGCTGCGATGGTGATGGCTTTGAGTTTCATTTCGTCTCCGTTCAGGGAAGTAGTGTTATTGCTTATTTTTAGTCCACTTACTTAGACGCCCAGAAGCTCGGTCAGTACCGGCATCTTGGCGCTCAACTCAGATGCAACAAAGGTCTCAACGATTTGACCGTGTTCCATCACATAAAACCGGTCCGCCAGCGGCGCGGCGAACCGGAAATTCTGTTCCACCATGACGATGGTGTAGCCCTTGGATTTGAGCGTGGTGATCATGCGCGCCAGCCCCTGCACGATCACCGGCGCCAGCCCTTCCGAGATTTCATCGAGCAGCAGCAGGCGCGCGCCGGTGCGCAGGATGCGCGCCACCGCCAGCATCTGCTGCTCGCCGCCGGACAGGCGCGTGCCCTGGCTGTGCTTGCGCTCCTCCAGGTTGGGGAACATGGCGTAGATTTCCTCGATCGACATGCCCTTTTCGCCGGTCGACAGCTGCGGCGGCAGCAGCAGGTTTTCCTCGGTCGACAGCGACGAGAAAATGCCGCGCTCTTCCGGACAATAGCCGATGCCGAGGTGGGCGATTTTATGCGTCTGCAAGCCGATCGATTCGACGCCGTTGACCTTGATCGAACCTTTGCGGGCGCCGGTCAGGCCCATGATGGAGCGCAGCGTGGTGGTGCGGCCGGCGCCGTTGCGGCCCAGCAGCGTCACCACTTCGCCCGGCTGCACCGTCAGGTTGACGTTGTGCAGGATGTGCGATTCACCGTACCAGGTTTGCAGGTTGGAGATATGCAGGGCGGCAGTCATCAGTGCGCTCCTTCCAGCACAGCGGCTTCCGTGCCCATATAGGCTTCCATCACTTGCGGGTTGGTCGAGACTTCGGCATACGTGCCTTCCGCCAGCATCGCGCCGCGCTGCAAGACGGATATCTTGTCGCAGATGCCGGACACCACTTTCATATTGTGTTCGACCATCAAAATGGTGCGGCCGGTGGAGACTTTTTTAATCAGCTCGGTCACGCGGTGCACGTCTTCGTGCCCCATGCCTTGCGTCGGTTCATCAAGCAGCATCAGCTCCGGTTCCATCGCCAGCGTGGTGGCGATTTCCAGGGCGCGCTTGCGGCCGTAAGGCATATCGACCGTGATGGTATCGGCGAACTCGGTCAGGTCGACCTCGGCCAGCAGCTGCATGGCGCGGTCGTTCAACTTGTCCAGCGCGCGTTCGCTCTGCCAGAAATAAAAACTGGTGCCCAGCTGGCGCTGCAGTCCGATGCGGACATTCTGCAACACCGTCAGGTGGGGGAACACGGCGGAAATCTGGAACGACCGGATCACGCCCATGCGGGCGATCTGCGACGGCTTGGCGGCCGTGATGTCGTTGCCGTTGAAAAGGATCTGGCCCGAAGTGGGCACCAGGAACTTCGTCAGTAAATTGAAGCACGTGGTTTTACCGGCTCCGTTGGGGCCGATCAGCGCGTGGATGTGGCCGCGCTGCACTTTGAGATTAACGTCGTTGACCGCGGTAAAACCCTTGAATTCCTTGGTCAAGTTCTTTGTTTCCAAGATAACGCCGGACATCCTGTCTCCTTGTTATTCTTTTCAAAGTACTAAAGTTTTTTAGATCATACACAGTAACAAATTCGCTAACAATACAGTATAACTACGGTCCACTTTTGATCTAAACCTAGCGTGCGCTAGCTTTCATTTCCAGGCTGAACGGATCAGTTCTGAAGCTTTCTCTGCAATCATGATTGTCGGCGAATTGGTATTTCCGGACGTAATAAACGGCATGACGGACGCATCCACGACACGCAATCCCGCCACGCCGATGACGCGCAAATCGCTGCCGACCACGGCGCCTGGATCATCGACGCGGCCCATCTTGCAGGTGCCCACGGGATGGAAAATCGTGGTGCCAATCGCGCCGGCCGCCTGCGCCAGTTCTTCCTCGCTGCGGTAGTGGATGCCCGGCTTGTATTCTTCCGGCGCGTATTGCTGGAGCGCCGGCGCCGCGACGATCTTGCGCGTGAGCGTCAGCGCATCGGCGGCGACCTTGCGGTCTTCCGGCGTGCTCAGGTACATCGGCGTGATCTTCGGCGGCGCATACGAATCGGCGCCGGCGATGCGTACATGGCCGCGCGAGGTCGGCCGCAGATTGCACACGCTGGCGGTGAACGCGGGGAAGGCATGCAGCGGATCGCCAAACTTTTCCAGCGACAAAGGCTGCACGTGATACTGCAGGTTCGGCGTCGCCTGGCTTGCGTCCGAACGCGCAAACGCGCCCAGCTGCGACGGCGCCATCGACATCGGCCCGCTCTGGAACATCGCATATTCGAGGCCGATTTTCATCTTGCCGAACCAGCCGGCCGCCAGCGTATTCAAGGTGCGCGCGTTCTTGCCGACCTTGTAGACCATGCGCAGTTGCAGATGGTCCTGCAGGTTTTCGCCAACCCCGGGCAAGTCGGCCAGCGGTGTGATGCCGTGCTGTTGCAGCAGCGCGGCCGCGCCGATTCCGGAGCATTGCAAAATCTGTGGAGAATTCACAGCGCCTGCCGCCAGCAGGGTTTCTTTGTCGGCGGTCGCACTGTACTGGGTTCCGCCGCCGGTGAAAACCACGCCTTTGCAGACGGGACCAAGGTCGCTTTTTTCGATCAGCAAACGTTCCACGTGGCAGCCGGTCATGATGGTCAGGTTAGGCCGCGCCCCGATCGGCTTCAGATACGCCTTGGCCGTGTTCCAGCGGATGCCGCGTTTTTGATTGACGTCGAAGTAGCCGCAGCCGGCGTTGTCGCCGCGGTTGAAATCGTCCACTTTCTGGATGCCGGTCTGCTCGGCCGCATCGCGGAAGGCGTCCAATATCTGCCAGGACAAGCGCTGTTTTTCCACGCGCCACGGACCGCCTGCGCCGTGATGTTCGGACGCGCCGCCGTGATAGTCCTCGCTCTTTTTAAACAGCGGCAGCACAGACTCCCAGCGCCAGCTGGCGTCGCCGGTCAGGTCGGCCCAGCGGTCGTAGTCGCCGGACTGGCCGCGCATATAGATCATGCCGTTGATCGACGAACTGCCGCCCAGCACCTTGCCACGCGGGTACAGCAGGCTGCGCCCGCCGAGTCCGGGATCGGCTTCGGTACGGAACATCCAGTCCGTGCGGGGATTGTCGATGCAATGCAGGTAGCCGACGGGAATGTGTATCCACAGATAGTCGTCCCGCCCGCCCGCCTCGATCAGCAAGACTTCCGCGTTCCTGTCCGCGCTTAACCGGTTCGCTAATACGCAGCCCGCCGAGCCTGCACCTATGATGATGTAATCGTACTCGCCAGCTGATTCCAAAAACGACTCCCCGTTAGGCTGCGGCTATCTCCGCCAACAATGTTTCGACCAGTTTTGCCGCCGGCATCGGCCGGACACGCGCGACGCCCGTACCGCACCAGAGCGACATCAGCTCGGTTTCGCCACGCTTGGCGGCTTCGGCGCGTATGGGCGACGTTAATGCATTTTGAATGGGATATGCAGGCAATTGCTTCTCGATGGCGGTCAGTTCGCGCATGAAGCGGTTTTCCAGTCCGCGCGCATAACGGCCGGAGAAGGTCCGGGTCAGCCTGGTCGGATGGTCGCCGGCCGTCAGCAAGCGTTGCTTATAATCAGGCTGGATGGCGGATTCATCGCAGACCAGGAACGCCGTTCCCATCTGCACCGCCTGCGCGCCGCCGTCCAGCGCCCGCTTGATATCGGCGCCGTCCATGATGCCGCCGGCTGCGATCACCGGAATGGCGACTGCTTCGACGATAGTCGGCAGCAACTCAAAAGTGGTCAGCCTGGCGTCTTCCTGCGCGCCGATGAAAGTGCCGCGATGCCCGCCCGATTCCGTACCGGACGCAATCACCGCATCGGCGCCCCTGCTCTGCCACGCCAGCGCTTCCTCGGCGTGGGTAATCGTGCCGACCACCAGGATGCCGGCGTCATGCAAACGCTGGATTTGTTCCGCGCTGAGGATGCCGAAAGTAAAACTGGCGACGGCAGGGCGCAATTCGATCAGCGCTTCAAACTGGGCGGCGAAGTCTTCGCACCATTTGGCTGGCGTCGGCAATGCCGTCCAACCCAGCGAAGACCAGAGCGGTTTCAGCCATTCGGCAGCGCGCGCCACCTCGGCCGGATCAGGCTGAGGCGTCTCCAAAACAAAGAAATTGAGGCAAAACGGCTTGTCGGTGAGCGCCCGGATCTGCGCGGTTTGCGCGCGGATCGTCTCCGGCGGCAGTAAAGAACAGGCCAGCGAACCCAGCGCACCGGCGTTCGACACGGCGGCGACCTGCGCCGGCGTGTTGTTCCCTCCGGCAGTAGGCCCCTGAATGATGGGATGCGGAAAAACTGATGCTAATTTCATCTGATTTCTCACAAAAAGGGGCGTTTACGGCTGTGGATAACGCTATGGATATCCACAGGCACCAAATGTGAGTAAACAAAAATTTTTTGGGGACGACTTTTCTTATCCCAAAACAGTTCTTTGCTCATACACGGTTTACTCGCCCGCTTATGCAGCCCGTAAACGCCTGATTCTAATCCAAAATCGACACTTATCCACAGAAAAGTGTCTGCGTTAACAACTACTACTATTTTTATATCTACATCTTTAGAGTAAACCATAAACCCAAAAACCACAGGCGTCACCGCCTGAACGGCTCGATACCTCGTTGAAAGCCGAAATAGTATTTCTCCAACATCAGCTTTCCCCTATACTGGATCGGCAAACAAACAGCATCAGCCGGAGTAATTTTGTCTTCACAGCGCAAAAATCCCCGGTCGCCTGCCTATCTGCGTTTTCGGCGACGCTTGGTCACCGGCCTGTTGTCCATGGCTGCGCTTGCCATTGCCGTAGTCGTCAGTCAATTCCGCGCTTCCTATGTCGATCGCGAACTCTCGGTGCAAAGCCAGACCGAGCATTACGTCAAGGCGATGGAAGCCCATGTTCTGTATTCGATTCAATCGGTGGATCTGTCGCTGATTGGATTTGCCAACGCCATCAAAGTTCTGCCTGCAAAGCAAAGCCGTTCACCGGAAACGATGTCGGATCTACTCTCTTCGCGCGGTTCCAATTTCCAAAGCGATTACTGGATAACTTTTCTGGATCCCAAAGGCATCGCCGTCGCCACGTCGACCGGCAACAACATTACCGGCGTCTCGTATGCGGATCGCGATTACTACAAAATCCACGTCGACAACACCATGCAAGGCAAGGTCTATGTCGGCGAACCGGACATCGGCCGGCGCAGCAAGCAAAAACTGTTTTTCTTAAGCCGCCGCGTGGAAAGCGCCAAAGGCGAATTCCTGGGCGTCGTCGTGGCGCCGCTCAACGTCAGCCGCTACGTCTCGGTATTTGAAAATTCGCGCTTCAATTCCGATATCTCGATCGCGCTGGTGCACGGTCGCGGCAAAATCATCGCCAGGGTGCCGAATTTTGAAGAAGCCTTCGGCCGTGACCTGGGGCCGACCGCCCTCTTCGACAACGTCCACCGCGCCAGCTCCGGCACCTACAAAACCCACAGCGTCATCGACAAGATAAACCGGATATTCAGCTATCGAGTACTGGACAACTTTCCACTGATCGTCGTCGTCGGCAGCAACGACACGGAATCGGCACGGCTGCTGCAAAAAAATTACCTGGTCGCAGGCGCCGGCCTGGCCACATTGCTCTTGCTGATGTGGGGCGCCGGACATTTCTCGCTGCGCACCTACACCAAATTGGCGGAACGGGAACTGCGTTACCGCATGCTGTATGCGGCCAGCCGGGAAATGGAGAAAAAACTGCTGGCCGGCGAAGATGAACGAAAAAAGAACGAAGAATCGATGAAGTTGGCGGCCCTGCTATTCCAGAACAGCGGCGAAGGCATGATGGTCACCGACGCGGAAGGCTTGATCTTGACGGTGAATCCGGCTTTTTCACTGCTCAGCGGCTACACCGAAAAAGAATTGCTAGGCCATCGCGGCTATGAAATCACCTCCGGCCGCGAAGACATGAGCTTGTTCGACCGCATGTTTGAATCGGTTGAGCAAACGGGTCAGTGGCAAGGCGAATTGTGGCAACAGCATAAGGACGGCGAGGAATACCTGGTCGCCATGCACGTCAACACCGTCTACGATGAACTGGGAAATCCATTCCGCTATGTCGCGTTGCTCAGCGATATCACCCAAAAGAAAGCCTCGGAAGAACTGATCTGGCGCCAGGCCAACTTCGATGCGTTGACGGGATTGCCGAACCGGCGCATGTTCCATGAGCATCTGCGCCAGGAAATGAAGAAAACCGACCGCTCGCACCTACCGATGGCGCTGATTTTCGTCGATCTGGACTACTTCAAGGAAATCAACGACACGCTGGGCCACGACAAAGGTGATTTACTGCTCAAGGAAGTGGCGGCCCGGCTGTCGAATGCCGTGCGCGGCACCGATACCGTGGCCAGGCTGGGCGGCGATGAATTCACCGTCATCGTCAGCGAGCTGCGCAATGCCGGCGACGTGGTGCGCACGGCGCAGGAAATCCTCCGGCAAATGAGCACGCCGTTCAACCTCGACGGCAACGTTGCCCATATTTCGAGCAGCATCGGCATCACCTTGTACCCGGAAGACGGCGCCGATGCCGAAACGTTAATCAACAACGCCGACCAGGCCATGTACGCGGCCAAGCAGCAGGGCCGCAACCGCTTCAATTATTTCGCGCCGTTCATGCAGGAAGCCACGCGCGTGCGCATGACCCTGGTGAACGAGCTGCGTGAAGCGATCAACCGCGATGAATTGCGCATCATGTACCAGCCGATCATCGACCTCTCCAACTGTGCGATCTGCAAGGCCGAAGCGCTGGTGCGCTGGCAGCATCCGGTGCGCGGCTTGTTGAATCCGGTTGAATTTATCGGCGTCGCCGAAAGCAGCGGCATGATCGTCGGCATTGGCGACTGGGTATTCCGCCAGGCGGCACGGGAAGTGCAGAAACTGCAGGCGCTCGGATTGCCCGAATTCCAGGTCAGCGTGAACAAATCGGCCTGGCAGTTCAAGGATGACGGCAGCAACTACCAGCAATGGCTGGATTTTCTGCAGGAGCTCAAGCTCAGTCCCAACAGCATCATCATCGAAGTGACGGAAAACCTGCTGTTGGACACCGCCAACGCGAATTCCGACCGCATGCTGGCCTTCCAGCATGCGCATATGCAGTTTTCCCTGGACGATTTCGGCACCGGCTACTGCTCGGTGGCGTTTTTAAAGCGTTTCAACATCGATTACATCAAGATCGACCCGAGTTTTGTCTCCAATCTCGCGAATGGCAGCGACGACGTGACGCTTTGCGAGGCAATTATCGCGATGGCGCACAAGCTCGGCATCAAAGTCATCGCCGAAGGGATCGAAACGCCACAACAATTGGCCGCCTTGACGGCGGCCGGATGCGATTTGGGGCAGGGATATCTGTTTTCCAGGCCGATTTCAGGCGAAGAATTGGAAAAACAACTACAAAATCAGCTAGCACCTGTGGATAAGGTCCTGAATATCCACAGGACGACTTGTGAGTAAGGACCCTGCTTGTGCAGAGGTCGATATTTTATACAGAATTGCTCCTGAATTGATACAGCGCTTATGCAGGTGCTTGTTTACGTCGTAAGCAGATGATTTGTAAACGTATACGTGACTTATCCACAGCTTTTTGATCGTTTACTATTACTACTATTTTTATATAAATCTTTTGTAAACTACTAAAACACCAAAAAGCGAAATCTGAGGGCCTGCTCGCCAACAGAAACCCATCCGCACAGTAAAAAACGCCTTAAAATCGATTTTTTTCGCTACGCGCTGTGGAAAAACGTCTGGATACCCACAAGCGATCTCACAAAATTGAAGGAAAAGTATGCGTTTAGGCATCATCAGCGCGTTGGCTGAGGAACAGCATGGGCTGATAGAAGCCCTTCAGAGCCCCTCCAGGCACGTTCACGGCATGAGGGAGTACACGGCCGGGAAACTCTGGGAAATCGACGCTGTGTGCGTTCTATCGCGTATAGGCAAGGTTGCAGCAGCCATGACAGCTGCGATCCTTGTGGAAAAGTTCGGAGTTACGCACATCGTCTTCACCGGAGTCGCTGGAAGCGGGGATAAAAACGTTCATGTTGGAGACATCGTGATCGCCGAATCGTTGATCCAGCACGATTTCGATGCCAGCCCGCTGTTTCCGCAGTTTGAAATCCCGCTGACGGGCTTATCGCGCTTCGCCACGGACGTGGCGTTGACGGAGCGTCTGGCTCGCGCCGCTGCGCAAACCACGCGTATACATCGGGGGCTGATTGCCAGCGGTGATCAATTTATAGGCAAATTGACGCAAATACAGGCCCTAAAGGCTGCTTTGCCCGACTTATTGGCAGTGGAAATGGAAGGCGCCGCCGTGGCGCAAGTATGTTTTGAGCTGGGCATTCCGTTCGCGGTCATCCGCACCATCTCGGACAACGCCAACGACGATGCCGCCGTCGATTTCATGCATTTCATCAAAACCGTAGCCTCGCGCTACGCCTTCGATGTGATTCAAAACTTCTGCAAAACCTAAATCCGGGGTCAGGTCCAGATCACGGACACAAGCTCAACTGCTAGTGGCAGAGCTCGTGTCCGTGATCTGGACCTGACCCCGGAGTTTTTAGGCTTCCAGCGTCATCAGGCTGGCGTTGCCGCCTGCCGCGGTCGTATTGACGCATAGAGCGCGCTCAGCGACCAAACGCCACAGGGGGATGGCTCCGTCCCCGCTGGTGTCGATCAGGCCTACCAGCGCCCCGCTACGGGCCGCCAGCGAGCTGTACAGGCCGGAGGCCAGCATCGATTCCACCAGGGCGATCTGGAAGTCGCCTTCGAAGCTTTCCAGGCTGCCGATGGTTTTGATGCGGTCCTTGACTGCTGTCGGCAGGTCGCCGGGCAGCAAGTTGGCCGATTCCGCGACGACCAGTGCGGTATTCCCGGTTGCGAGGCACGCCGCGATCTGGTTCAGCAGGCCGCCGACGGTGCCGGCTGCGCACACTACAGCGCCGCGCGGCACCAGGGCCAGCGTGTTGCGTTCGCCCGTCGGGCCCGGCAGGACGGTCAGGCTGCCCAACATGGTCGTGCGGCTGTATTGCTCCGCCAGGCTGGCGATGCGCTCGTGACCGTGCATTTTGGACCAGACCGCCAGAGCGTCGAGCGATGGCGTGGCCTGGCGCGTGTGTTCCGAGGTGGCGACCGCGCCGCGCTGCAGGCGTTTCAGGTACAGTGGACCGCCGGCTTTCGGGCCGGTGCCCGATTTGCCTTCGCCGCCAAACGGTTGTACGCCGACCACCGCGCCGACGATGTTGCGGTTGACGTAGATGTTGCCCACGTGCGCGCGGCTGGTGATGTAGTCGATGGTTTCATCGATGCGCGAGTGGATGCCCAACGTCAGGCCGAAGCCGCTGGCGTTGATCTGGTCGACCACTTTGGGCAGGTCGGCGCGCTTGTAGCGGATCACGTGCATGACCGGGCCGAACACTTCCTGCGTCAGTTCGTCCAGCGAGCGGATTTCCAGCACGGTCGGCGGTACGAAAGTGCCGGCCGCCGTCACGCTCGCAGGCAGATCCAGCGAGAAGTAGTTCACCGCCGTCGCTTTCAGCTTGTTGATGTGAGCCAGCAGGTTTTGCTGGGCTTCGGCGTCGATCACCGGGCCGATGTCGGTCACCAGGCGGTCAGGCGTGCCAACTTTCAGTTCCAGCATCGCACCCTTGAGCATTTTGATGGTCTTGTCGGCGATATCTTCCTGCAGGAACAGCACGCGCAGCGCCGAGCAGCGCTGGCCGGCGCTGTCGAAGGCCGACGAGATCGCATCCTGCACCACCTGCTCCGGCAGCGCCGACGAGTCGACGATCATCGCGTTCTGGCCGCCGGTTTCGGCGATCAGCGGGATGTCGGTGTTTTCCGCCACGGCGCGCTTGGCCAGGGTGCGGTTGATCAATTGCGCCACTTCGGTCGAGCCGGTGAAGATCACGCCTTTGACGCGGCTGTCGCCGGTCAGCGCGGCGCCGACCACTTCGCCGCGGCCAGGCAGGAATTGCAGCGCGGCGCGCGGAATGCCCGCTTCGTGCAGTAGCTCGACCGCGCGGTGCGCGATCAGCGGCGTTTGCTCGGCCGGCTTGGCCAGCACCACGTTGCCGGCGGCCAGCGAGGCCGCCACCTGGCCGGTAAAGATCGCCAGCGGGAAGTTCCACGGGCTGATGCAAGTGACCGGACCCAGCGCCAGCGTGTTGGCCGCGCCACCCACTTCGCCGGCGTAGTAGCGCAGGAAGTCGACCGCTTCGCGCAGCTCGGCGATGGCGTTCGGCAGCGATTTGCCGGCTTCGCGGATCGCCAGGGTCATCAGTTCCATGGCGTTGGACTCGAACAGGTCGGCGGCGCGGTTCAGTGCGGCGGCGCGCTGCGACGGTTCGGTGGTTTGCCAGTCCATGGAGAAATTGCTGGCGCTGGCCAGCGCGGTTTCCACATCGGCGGCGCTGGCTTCGACCAGTTGGCCGACGATATCGCCGCGCTGCGCCGGGTTGGTCACGTCCTGCACCGGCTGGCCGGCGCTGACGGCGCCCGCCAGCAACGGTGCGGCATGCCAGCTGCGCGGTTCGGCCAGGGCCGCCGAAATATCGCGCAGCACGTTTTCATTGGCCAGGTCGAAACCGGACGAGTTCTTGCGGTCGCCGAACATATCCAGCGGCAAGGCGATGCCGGCGTGCGGCTGGCCACCCTGCTCGCGCGCCTGCGCGACCGGATCCTTGATCAGCGAGTCGACCGGAATCGCTTCGTCGACGATCTGGTTGACGAACGACGAGTTGGCGCCGTTTTCCAACAGGCGGCGCACCAGGTAGGCCAGCAGCGTTTCATGGGTGCCGACCGGCGCGTAGATGCGGCACGGCTTGTCCAGGTTGTCCTTGCCGACCACCTGGTCGTACAGCGATTCGCCCATGCCGTGCAGGCACTGGAATTCGTAGTCGGTGACGCCGTCGCGCTTGGCCCAGGTGTAGATGGTCGACAGGGTTTGCGCGTTGTGCGTGGCAAATTGTGGATAAATCACCTCGGTCGCGCCGAGCAGCTTCTGCGCGCATACCAGGTAGGAGACGTCGGTGTAGACCTTGCGCGTGTAGACCGGGTAGCCGCTCATGCCGTCGACCTGGGCACGCTTGATTTCGGCATCCCAATATGCGCCCTTGACCAGGCGCACCATGAACTTGCGGCCGCTGCGTCTGGCCAGGTCGATCAGGAAGTCGATGACGAACGGGCAGCGCTTCTGGTACGCCTGCACCACGAAGCCGATGCCGTCGAAGCCGGCCAGTTCCGGGTCGTAGGCCATCGCTTCCATCAGGTCCAGCGACAGTTCCAGGCGGTCTGCCTCTTCCGCATCGATGTTCAGGCCGATGTTGTAGTGCTTGGCCAGCAGCACCAGCTGGCGCACGCGCGGCAGCAGTTCTTCCATCACGCGGGCGCGCTGGGCGCGGCTGTAGCGTGGATGCAGCGCCGACAGCTTGACCGAGATCCCCGGGCCATTCTTGATGCCGCGGCCGTTCGAAGCCTTGCCGATCGCGTGGATCGCGGTCTCGTAGGAGGCGTAGTAATTCTTGGCGTCGGCCTCGGTCAGCGCCGCTTCGCCCAGCATGTCGTAGGAGTAGCGATAGCCGCGCGCCTCGTTGCCCTGGCCGTTCTTGATCGCCTCATCGATGGTCTGGCCGGTGACGAACTGGTTGCCCAGCATGCGCATCGCCAGGTCCACGCCCTTGCGGATCAGCGGTTCGCCGCCCTTGGAAATGAGCTTGGTCAGCGCCGAGCCCAGGCCGTTTTCGCTGCTGGTGGATACCAGCTTGCCGGTGATCAGCAGGCCCCAGGTTGCCGCATTGACAAACAAGGACGGCGATTCGCCCAGGTGCTTGCGCCAGTCGCCTTTGCTGATTTTGTCGGCAATCAGGCGGTCGGCGGTGGCGTTGTCGGGAATACGCAACAGTGCCTCGGCCAGGCACATCAGTGCGACACCCTCTTCGGAAGACAGCGAAAACTCGTGCATCAGCGCGTCGACGCCGGAGGCGCGGGTGCGTTCCGCGCGCACCGAGCTGACCAGTTTATGGGCCAGTTGCTGGGCCTGCTGGAGGCTGGCGGCGTCGTTGTTTTTCAGCGCGCCGAGCAGCCACTGGACGGCGTTGACTTCATCGCGCCGATAGGCTGCTGTCACTGCTGCGCGCAGGGGAATCGGGTCGCGCAGGACTTCAGCCTGAAGCGCTGCAAATGGGGTAAAACCGGCGGAAACTGCTGCTTGCATGGAAGACTCTCAGAAGAAAAATTTGAAGCACGTCCACGTACAAAAACACGCTCGGCGAGCAAGGCTGGCGAGCGTGAAAAAGGGTGAACTGCTAATGATTCGATTGTAGTGGGATTTCTTCTGGATTAATTCTGGTAATGCAGGGGGCTAGCAATAGATTGTTTTTAGTGAGACAATTTAACCAAATAATATTTATTTGGGAGTTCCCGGAAATGTTAGACAAGATCAGCAAAAAAATCTTGATGGAATTGCAGAGCGATGGCCGCATCAGCAATGTGGAACTGGCGGCGCGGGTGAACCTGTCACCAGCCGCTTGCCTGGAGCGCGTGCGTAAGTTGCACGAGTCCGGCTACATCATGGGCTACACTGCGCAACTGAACCCGCAGTTGCTGGATGTATCCCTGCTCGTCTTCATCGAGGTGGTGCTCGATCGCACTACGCCCGAAGTCTTCGATGCTTTCAAACACAGCGTTCAGGTAATCCCTGAAGTGCTGGAGTGCCACATGGTTGCCGGCGGCTTCGACTACCTGGTCAAAGCCCGCGTCAAGGACATGGCGGCCTACCGCGAATTCCTCGGTAAAACCCTGCTCCAAAAGGGCGTACGGGAAACCCACACTTACGCCGTGATGGAAGAAGTGAAGAATACCACCAAGTTACCCATAAAATAGCATTACAGAAATAAATTAGTCGAGACGCTCGGCGCGCCGTCACAACGGGGGACAAATGAAGCATTTGCAGCACAAGCTGGTGCAACGTGGATTATGGTTTTTGGGCGCGACGGCCGGCGGCACATGCCTCGCTTATTTATTCAATATGATGGGCGCTTCGCCCGTGGTCTCGGCGATCCCGGCCGCGCTGACCGGCGCGCTGGTGGCGTGGTGGGCCGCCAGCCAGAACAGCGACGAAGGCGGCGTGCGCCGCTTTGCCCATACCGTGGGCGAGGAAATCGACGCCATCATGATCGGCGCGGCGGAAACCTCGTATTTCGTCGACTCGGTCAAGAAAAAGATTGAACTGGACGTGGGCATCGCCAGCAACATTGTCCACAGCTCGACCCAGAATGCGGACACTACCGAGCGCATCGCCGCCAATGCCGAGCGCGCAGCCAAGATCGCCGCCCAGGTGCGCGGCGAAACCGCGGCCGGCCGCGCCGAGGCCGATCACGGGCTGAAGCGCATCAGCACCGCGCGCCAGGATGCGCAGACCGCGGCGGCCGTCATGGCTGCGCTGCAAATCAATTCCCGCAAGATTTACGGCTTTACCGAGGCGATCAGCGAGATTTCCGCGCGCACCAATCTGCTGGCGTTGAATGCCGCCATCGAGGCGGCGCGCGCCGGCGAGCAGGGACGCGGTTTTGCCGTGGTCGCCAGCGAGGTACGCCAGCTGGCGCTGCGCACCAAGGAAGCCACCGACGAAATCAGCACCATGGTGCGCGAGATCAACCAGCAGGCGGAACAGGCCGCCACCGGCATGAGTTCGCTGGCGGTCAAGGTCAGCGAGGCGGCCGGCAACGTCGAGACCGTGCACGGGCTGCTAGGCAATATCGAGCGTTCGTCGGGCGTGTCGGAAGACGAGATCGGCCAGATCGCCCGGGCATCGCGCGAACACGTCGCCACCACCGAGGAAATCGCCGCCGCTATCCTGAGCATCCGCGACAGCCTGTTATCCACAGAGAAGGAATTGCCGCGTGCCGCCAGTTCGGCGATGGCGCTGGCCGAGCGGGCCGAGGTCATCACCGGCGCGCTGGGCGAGTCGTCGATCGAGACTTCCCATGACGCGATCCGCATGGCCGCGCAACGGGCGGCGGCGGAAGTGGGGCGCATCTTCGAGGCCGCTATCAATTCCGGCAAGATCACGCGCGAGGCGCTGTTCGACCGCAGCTACACGCCGATCCCGAATACCGATCCGCCCAAGCACAAGACGCGCTTTGACGATTTCACCGACCGCGCGCTGCCGTCGCTGCAGGAAGCGCTGCTAGTGGAGCTGCCGCAGCTGGCCTACGCCGGTGCTGTGGATAACAACGGCTATTTCCCCACCCATAACAAGAAGTTTTCCCAGCCGCTGACCGGGAACTATGACGTCGATATCGTCAACAACCGCACCAAGCGGATTTTCAGCGACCGCACCGGCAAGCGCTGCGGCTCGAATACCAAGCCGTTTCTGCTGCAGACCTATAAGCGCGATACCGGCGAAGTGATGCACGACCTGTCGGCGCCGATCTATGTGAACGGCAAGCACTGGGGTGGTTTCCGCATCGGCTACCGCTCCAGCCACAAGTAGGCGCGCGTCCTTCCCGCCTGAGCGGGAAGGACGCGGCTAGTAGGTGTCTTTCTTGGGCGCGCTGCCCGGCGCGGTACGCGAGGCGACCTGGTTCATGCCTTCCAGATGCATGCGCAGCCACTTGTGGGCCGGGCTGCGCGCATCGCGTTCGTGCCACAGCATGTCCAGGTGGACGGCCGGCAGCTGGAACGGCAATTCCTTCGAAATCAGCGCATCGGTCATGCCGGTGGAGGCGATCAGGTGGCGCGGCAGCACGGTGATCAGGTCCGAGTTGGCGACCACACGCCCTGCCGTGAAGAACTGGTTCACCGTCAGCAGAATGCGGCGCTCGCGCTGGATCTGCGCCAGCGCCTCGTCGACCAGGCCGTGCGCGCGGCCGGAGAAACTCACCAGCAGGTGGTTGGCCTTGCAATAGTTATCCAGGTTCAGCTCGATCTTGGCCAGCGGATGGTCGCGCCGCATCACGCACACGTAGTGGCCGGAATACAGGCGCTCGTGGCGGATCGGCGAGCCGGTCTCGTACGACAGCTGCGCCGCCACGCCAGGGAAGAAGCCCACCGCCAGGTCGATATCGCCGCGCAGCAGCATCGGCCGCGGTTCACGCGTGGTCAGCGGCACCATGCGCACGTTGACGCCCGGCGCTTCGCTTTCGATCGAGCGCATCAGCGATGGCAGCCAGAAGGCGGCGGTCGCGTCGGCCATCGCCATGCGGAAGGTGGCGTGGGCGGCGGAGACGTCGAAGGTTTCCGGCGCCACGGCCGCTTCCAGGCTGGCCAGGGCGCTGCGCACCGACGGCCACAGCGATTCGGCGCGCGGGGTCGGCTTGACGCCGTAGGCGGTGCGGATCAGCAGCTCGTCGCCCAGGCTCTCGCGCAACCGCTTGATGGCGTTGGACACGGCGGGCTGGGTCATGGCCAGGTGGCCTGCGGCGCGTGTCAGATTTTGTTCCGTCATCACGGCGTCGAAGACGCGTAACAAATTCAAGTCCAGCGTCAGAAAGCTCATAGTGGCTCAGG
Organism: Duganella sp. CT11-25; assembly: GCF_047302815.1. NCBI lineage: Bacteria > Pseudomonadati > Pseudomonadota > Betaproteobacteria > Burkholderiales > Oxalobacteraceae > Duganella > Duganella sp. CT11-25. The sequence goes on along the minus strand of NZ_JBKBFD010000001.1, from coordinate 4,423,003 downwards.
TGGTAGGTTGGGTTAAGTGCGGCGTCGAGAAATATGGAATTCTCGTCAACGATAACACATCCCATTCACCAAACGAATAATTGTTATCGTGAAAGGAAATTGGATACTTATGTTGCGCCGCACTATAGTTACGTTAGATTCTAATTGTACGACCACACCATGTCCACCATCATTTCCGCAGTACAAGATTTTTCATTCATCGCCGCGATGCAGCTGGCGCTGGTAGTCTCTTTGGCCGGCGGCGTGCTGGTGCTGTTCAAGCCGCTGCTGCGCGGTTGCGCAAGGGCCGCCATGCTTGTGGTTAAGCCAAAGTTGAGCAAAGAGGAACGCTTGCAGCGCCGCCAGATGCGCGACGCCATGATGTTGAAGCGGATGTTGAACCGCAGTGAATGCAATCCCAGCCACGCCGCCGAACTGCGCGCCATGGCTTCGCGTGCCTAAAATTTAAGCAATCGATACCGGCAATGGCCGATATCGCAGCGCAACATCCCCCGGTATTATTTCTCCCCCAGCAGGGCGGGCTTCAACGAGCTGTCGACCGGCTTATCACCCAGCCAGATGCGCAGCACGGCGTTGTAGAACGCCTGGTCCGGCATCAATTCCCCGAGTTTCTTACCATTCAGATAGCACTGCGTGCCCTCGCCCGGGGTCCAGTCCAGCAGCATCTGGTCGCCTTTTTTCAGCGTCTGGATCTGCGCGAACACTTCGCCGAACTTCATCGTCTGCGGCAGGATCTTGGTGCGTTCGGTTTTCTCGGTATTGGCGTTCAAGCCGTCCATGAAGGCTTTGCCGAAATCTTCGGAGCTGACTTCGCGCAGCATGGTGATGGAGACGCGGCGCGGGCCCGGCACGGCCAGCACGTCCGGCACGGTGTTTTTCTTCTCCGCCAGGTACAGGCCGGCGGCGTAGACCTTGAAGATGACCTTGGTGCGGATGCCGGCGCCGTTGAGCTTGAGCTCCTTGCCGGCAACGGTGAGGGTGTCGTCGAATTTCACGCCGGCCACTTCCGTGGCGGCAAATGCGGGCAGGCTGAAGCTGGTCGCCAGGAAGGCGGCCACGGCCAGGCTTTTCATAGTGGTTCTGCGGTTCATTTTTTTGTCTCCGAGGTAGGCCTGGCCCGAATATACCATCACGGAGACGACAAAAACGCGGCAAAACCGCGCTGCGGCGCAAATTGGCCGCACGGTCATGCTTTTAAGGCTCGTCAGGCCTTGGTGGCCTGCAGAAGATTGAACTTGGCGCGCAGCTGCTCTTCCGATTCGCGCCAGTCCGGATTGAAGGGGATGCAGCTGACCGGGCACACCTGCTGGCATTGCGGCTCATTGAAGTGGCCGACGCACTCGGTGCATTTGTCCGGATTGATTTCGTAAATTTCCGCGCCCATGTAGATCGCGTCGTTCGGGCACTCGGGCTCGCAAACGTCGCAATTGATACAGTCGTCGGTGATCATTAATGCCATGACAGGACTCGCTTAATCGGTTTTGGTGGCCGCGATTTTCTTTTGCAGCCAGCGGTCGACCGATGGGAAAACAAACTTGGAAACATCACCGCCCAGCACCGCGATTTCACGCACGATGGTGCCGGAGATGAACTGGTACTGGTCGGACGGCGTCAGGAACAGCGTTTCGACGTCCGGCAGCAGGTAGCGGTTCATGCCCGCCATCTGGAATTCGTATTCGAAGTCGGACACGGCGCGCAGGCCGCGCACGATGACGCGGGCGTCATGTTCGCGCACAAAATCCTTCAACAGGCCGGAAAAACTCTCGACCTTGACGTTCGGATAGTGGCCCAGGACTTCATTGGCAATAGCCAGGCGTTCTTCCAGCGAGAAGAAAGGTTTCTTGTTCTTGCTGTCGGCCACGCCGACGACGAGCGTGTCGAACAGACCCGATGCGCGACGCACCAGATCTTCGTGACCACGGGTCAACGGATCGAAAGTTCCTGGATAAACAGCTACTACCATTGCGGCTCCCTGCAGTGCACCAATATAGAACGCGCATTATGCCTGAAAAACGATGTTTGCCTTAATATAGGGCAGCTTATGCGGCTTTTAGCCGCAATAAATGGAAGAACACCATCCCGGCTTTGTCGGCCCGGATGACTTCCCACGGCGCCATCCACTCCGGCGCCTCGTCGTCGGCGAACTCCAGCGCCGCGCCGGATTCCGCGTAAATCAAACCGCCCTCTTTCATCAGCCGCGTGCACAGCGGCAGGCAGCGCTCCAGAAAGTTCTGCTGGTACGGCGGATCCAGGAAGATCAGGTCGTACTTCTGGCCGCGCGCGCCGGCCGATTGCGCCACCGCCAGCGCGTCGCCGCGCGTGATTTGCACGTTGTCGGCCTTCAGCTTGGTCTTGATCTCGTCCAGCTGGCGCACGACAGGCACGTTGGTGTCGATCATCGTCACCGATTGCGCGCCGCGGCTGGCGGCTTCGAAGCCCAGCGCGCCGCTGCCGGCGAACAGGTCCAGCACCTGGGCGTCGGTCCAATTGGCGTCGCGCTGGTGGTTGATCCAGTTAAACACCGTCTCGCGCACGCGGTCCGGGGTCGGCCGCAGGCCCAGCGCGCTCAGCACCGGCAGCGGCGTGCGCTTCCACGCGCCGCCGATGATGCGCACCTGGTTGCTGTGCTGGGGACCGTGGACCGGGACCTTGGCGGGTTTTGCGGGCTTGCTTGCTGGCTTCTTGGGCATGTGGCTGTGTTCTAAGTCATTGATTCAACAGGGGCCATCATACCATATGGGCTTGCGGCAGCTGGTCAGCGGACATCCGCCGCCAGGCTGGTGAAATCGTCGATCCAACCCTGCATGCGTTTATGCGCATGCGCTTTTTGCTCCGGCGTGGCCATCTTGATCACAGTCAGGATCAGCTGGATGGATGCCTGCTCGGACGCATCGAGGAAAGCCTTGTGTTCGGATTGCTGCTGGCGGTTGAAGTTTTCATCGATCACGTTCCTGATCAGCGGGATCGTCGCTTCCTTGCTCAGTTTTTCGCGCTGGACTTTCTGCACCAGTGCCAGGATGCTTTTCTGGCGGCGCATGCGCTCGTCGAGCCAGATCTGATTATCCAGCGGACGGGCGTCGGATGCTTTGCGGATGATCACTTCCTGCTCCGAACTGAAAGAGCCGAACCACAACTCAAACTGCTCCATCGATTTCTTGAAGCGGAATTTCTGCTGCGCCTCCCGGTCGCCCTTCATGTTCTTTTTGCGGAAATCGGCATTGTTCGCGGCGAATTGCTTCTCCAGCGTGCCGATCTGCTCCGGCTCCAGCGACAGCGCCAGGTCGGCCAGTTCCGGCAGGGCCTTGGTCAGCAGCAGCTGGGTGCGTTTTTTGATTTCGTCATAATCGGCGTTCAGGTCGGCGGCGGTCGGGTTGCCCGCCAGTTGCCGCTGGCCGTTCTTCAGGAGCTGCACGTAATCGAGCAGCTGGGTCTTGCGATGCCAGCGGAACAGGTCGCTGATATCTTCCTTGACCGAGATTTTTTGGTCCGAGTTGAGGTCGACGTATTTGTCTATCCACCAGTACAGCAGGGTGTCGCCGTGGTTGTAGGCCGTGCGCAGCGCGCCGCAGCCGGCCATGATGACCACAAGTGCGATCAGGAAAAGGCCTCTGAAGGAACGGCCGCCGATATGGGGCATGTTAGACTTTTGCATTTACTCACTCTCTCTCGATTAGCACCTATGAACGTAGTTATCCTCGCCGCTGGCATGGGCAAGCGTATGCAGTCCGCGCTGCCGAAAGTTTTGCATCCCCTGGCCGGCAAGCCGCTGCTGTCGCATGTGCTGGATACAGCGCGCAGTCTGTCTGCCAGCCAATTATGCGTGATTTACGGACATGGGGGCGCAGCCGTGCAGGAGCTGCTCGCCAAACAACCCGAGAAGGTCGCCACCGCGCTGCAGGAACCGCAGCTGGGCACCGGCCACGCCGTCATGCAGGCGCTGCCGGCACTGGACGACAGCGTCCCTACCCTGATCCTGTACGGCGACGTGCCGCTGACCACGGCCGCCTCGCTGCAGGCGCTGGTCGATGTGGCCGGCAGCGACAAGCTCGGCATCCTGACCGTGGTGCAGGACGATCCGTTCGGCTTGGGCCGCATCGTGCGCGAGAATGGCGAGATCAAGCGCATCGTCGAGCAGAAGGATGCGACCGAGGCGGAGCGCGCCATCAAGGAAATCAACAGCGGCATCATGGTGGTGCCGACCAAGCGCCTGAGACAGTGGCTGGGCGCGGTGAAGAACAACAATGCCCAGGGCGAGTATTACCTGACCGATATCGTCGCGCTGGCCGTGGCGGACGGCGTGCCGGTGGTATCGGCCCAGCCGTCGGCGCAGTGGGAGGTCGCCGGCGTCAACAGCAAAGTGCAGCTGGCCGAGCTGGAACGCATCCACCAGCGCAACATCGCGCTGAAACTGCTGGAACAAGGCGTGACGCTGATGGACCCGGCGCGCATCGATGTGCGCGGCGAACTGATCTGCGGCCGCGATGTCACCATCGACGTCGGCTGCGTGTTTGAAGGCAAGGTCGAGCTTGGCGACGGCGTGCGCGTCGGCGCCCACAACGTCATCGTCAACGCCCGCATCCTGGCCGGCGCACAGATCAAGCCGTTCTGCCATATCGAGGAAGCGGTGGTCGGCGAAGTCTCTATCATCGGCCCGTATGCCCGCCTGCGCCCCGGCACCGTGCTGGCTGAAGACGTCCATGTGGGTAACTTCGTCGAGATCAAGAACGGCCAGGTCGCCGCGCACAGCAAGGCCAACCACCTGGCCTACATCGGCGACGCCACCATCGGTTCGCGTGTCAACATCGGCGCCGGCACCATCACTTGCAACTACGACGGCGTGAACAAATCGCGCACCGTGATCGAGGACGACGCCTTCATCGGCAGCGACAGCCAGCTGATCGCCCCGGTCACCGTCGGCAAGGGCGCGACCCTGGGCGCTGGCACCACGCTGACCAAGGATGCGCCGGCCGGCAAGCTGACGGTGTCGCGTGCGCGGCAGGTGACCATCGAAAACTGGAGCCGTCCGGTCAAAAAGCCAAAATAATGCGTTGTGGATAAACGTGTGGGCAAGCAGATGAACAAGCCGGGATAACTATCCCGGCTTTTTTATTTGTGGATAAAGATGTGGAGAAGCCTGCTAATAAGCCTTGAAAAAGCGGGGTATAAGCAGGGGAAAAGGCTGGGATAACTTCGCTTGCATGAGCGATAGCCACACGCATCGCCGCCGTGGGCCATGCTTTGAGTCATGTTGTGGATAAGCTTGTGGGAAATTCTGTGAGTAACGCAGGATAACTTTTTATTGTGGATAAGCTTGGGTATAAGCCGGTGGAAAGCCGTTGCACAAGCGTTGGAAAAGCCGGGAAAAGTTTTCCCGGTACTGGCATCTTGTGGATAAAGCTGTGTAAAAGCGGCTGGATAAAGGTGGGATAACTGGATCAAACCGCGATGCGCGTCTCGAATTTGCTGCGGAAAGTGGAGAAATAGGCTTTGACGTTGCGAACATTGGCCTGCGTAGCGAACAAACGGTGCGCCAGCGCGTGGTAGGCCGGCATGTCCGCCACCTGTACGATCAGCACAAAGTCCGGCCCCGGCGCCACGCGGTAGCACTGCAACACAGCATCCTCGCTCGCCACATGGGCCTCGAACTCGGCCATGCGCTCGGCGGCCTGGACATCCAGCGAGATTTCCACAATCGCCGTCAGGCTGGGGCCAACCTTTTCCGGCGCCACGATGGCCACCTGGCGCTGGATCACGCCGGTCTCGGTCAGATGCTTGACCCGACGCAAACAAGTCGGCGGAGAAACATGCACGGCCGCCGCCAGCTCGCTATTTGTTTGCGAGGAGTCAACTTGTAGCGCATTCAGAATGCGACGATCTATTTCGTCCATAAAAATAATCCACTTAAATGAAATAATATTTCACGATACACGTGTCGTGAAATATTATTCCAAAGTTTGATGGATTTAGAAAGCTTATTTCATCAAGGCTGCTCTACGATGGCCGCCTAACTTAATTCGCGAGGTTTTTATGTGCGGCATCGTCGGCGCGGTAGCGCAACGCAACATCACCCCCATCCTGATCGAAGGCCTCAAGCGCCTGGAATACCGCGGATATGATTCCTGCGGCGTCGCCCTGCACGTGGATGGCCAGTTGCAGCGCTCGCGCAGCACTTCGCGTGTGGCCGACCTGGAAAAACAGATCGCCGACGTCGGCATGCAAGGCTTCACCGGCATCGCCCATACCCGCTGGGCCACGCACGGCGCGCCGGCCTCGCACAATGCCCACCCGCACTTCTCGCCATCGACGGAACAGGCGCGCATCGCGCTGGTCCACAACGGCATCATTGAAAACCACGACGAACTGCGCGCCGAACTGACCGCGCTCGGCTACGTCTTCCAGAGCCAGACCGACACCGAAGTCATCGCCCACCTGGTCGACCATATGTACAACGGCGACCTGTTCGACACCGTCCAGCACGCCGTCAAACGCCTGCACGGCGCCTACGCGATCGCCGTGTTCAGTCGCGAAGAACCGCACCGCGTGGTCGCCGCGCGCCAGGGCTCGCCGCTGATCGTCGGCATCGGCCAGGGCGAAAACTTCGTCGCCTCGGACGCGATGGCGCTGGCCGGCACCACCGACCAGATCATCTACCTGGAAGAAGGCGACGTGGTCGACCTGCAACTGGGCCGCACCTGGATCGTCGACGTCAACGGCAAGCCGGTCACGCGCGAAGTTAAAACCGTGCAGGCGCACACCGGCGCGGCCGAGCTGGGCCCGTACCGCCACTACATGCAGAAGGAAATCTTCGAGCAGCCGCGCGTCATCGGCGACACGCTCGAAGGCGTCACCGGCATCATGCCGGAACTGTTCGGCGACGGCGCCTACAACGTCTTCAAGCAGATCGACCGCGTGCTGATCCTAGCCTGCGGCACCAGCTACTACTCCGGCCTGACCGCCAAGTACTGGATCGAATCGGTGGCCAAGATCCCGGTCAACGTCGAAATCGCCAGCGAATACCGCTACCGCGACAGCGTGCCGCACCCGAACACGCTGGTCGTGACGATCTCGCAAAGCGGCGAAACGGCCGACACGCTGGCCGCCTTGAAACACGCGCGCAGCCTCGGCATGGAGCACACGCTGACCATCTGCAACGTCGCCACCAGCGCCATGGTGCGTGAATGCAAACTGGCGTACATCACCCGCGCCGGCGTCGAAGTCGGCGTGGCGTCGACCAAGGCCTTCACCACGCAGCTGGCGGCCTTGTTCCTGCTGACCCTGTCGCTGGCGCAAGTCAACGGCCGCCTGACGGACGCCGAAGAAGCCCAGCACCTGAAGGCGATGCGCCACCTGCCGGTCGCGATCTCCTCGGTGCTGGCGCTGGAGCCGCTGATCATCGCCTGGGCCGACGATTTCGCCCGCAAGGAAAACGCGCTGTTCCTCGGCCGCGGCATGCACTACCCGATCGCGCTCGAAGGCGCGCTGAAGCTGAAAGAGATTTCGTACATCCACGCCGAGGCATATCCGGCGGGCGAGCTGAAGCACGGCCCGCTGGCGTTGGTCACCGAGGAAATGCCGGTAGTCACCATCGCGCCAAACGATGCGCTGATCGAGAAGCTGAAATCGAATATGCAGGAAGTGCGCGCACGCGGCGGCCAGCTGTACGTCTTCGCCGACGTCGACTCGCGCATCACCTCGGGTGAAGGCATCCACGTGATCCGCCTGCCGGAACACTACGGCCTGCTGTCGCCGATCCTGCACGTCGTCTCGCTGCAGTTGCTGGCCTACCACTCCGCGCTGGCGCGCGGTACCGACGTCGACAAGCCGCGCAACCTGGCCAAGTCGGTGACGGTGGAGTAGTCCACCACCTTTTAGCTGACTGAAAGGAGCGATGCTATAGTGGCAAGCATCGCTCACTTTGAATACCTTTGACGCATCATGATAGCAACGGTCAGCATCCTCACGATTGGCTTTTCCGTTCTGAGCGCGGCGATACTGCTGACTGCTTATGTTTTCTTTCTCAAGAACGTCAGCAGGAAGTGGTATGCATTGGGTTCCTGTGCCGGACTCCTGATCAGCCTGAGCGCCTTGCAGCTCTGGCAGCTGGAATACTTTCTCCGGGGCGTAGATGTGCTGGCGTTGGCGGAATATCGCTTCTGGCTGTTCCTGGCGCCACCTATGTTCTTCTTTTTCAGCAAGGCCACCTTGCTTCCAGATGCGTCAACGCGGCCAATCCACCTGCTCCAGCTATTACCCTTATTACTGAATTTTCTGCCGCGTTATGAAACAGCCATCCCGCTGATTTTCATGATTGGCATGGGCTATTGCTTTTGGTTGTCCAACTTGATTTTCGGACTGCGCGAGCAACGTAAGCGTTTTAATATCGAGATATTCTTTTTCACGCTGTTTTCAATTGTTGCGCTGTGCGTGCTGGTGCTGGGATTGTCGGTTCCCTATATCGACCATGTTTATTTCTATGTGTTCTATACCAACAGCATCGGTATTTCATTCGTGCTGGTTGTCGCCGCATTGATCGTGTTCCCCGATCTGCTGATGGATCTGGCGGAGGCGGCAAAACTCAGTTATTCGGCATCGACACTCAACGAGGTCGATATCCAGGCCAGCGTGGATAAACTCGACGAGCTGATGAAGGTGTCCAGGCTGTACCAGAACGAAAGTCTGAACCTGGCCATGGTGGCGGAAGCCATGGAGCTGACGCCCCATCAATTGTCCGAGCTGGTGAACCGGCAGTTTGGCATGAATTTCTCGCGTTTCATTCGCGAGCAGCGGGTCAATGCGGTCAAGGCCAACTTGCTCAAGGAACCGAAAGCCTCGGTCCTGTCGATTGGGCTGGAAGCCGGCTTCGGCACCCAATCGAGTTTTTATGCCGCATTCAACGAAATTACCGGGATGTCCCCCGGCGCCTACAGAAAATCCATGACCCGATAGGCGTTTTCTCTTCCTCCCGCACTTCCAATACTCCAGAATGATCAATCTGGAAGTTTCCAAGTCCTTGTTTTTGAACGGCTATTCAGCTATTTGTTCAAAGCTTATCAATCCGGAAGTTCAAATACATCAGCTGCCTTAGTCTGGCCACTGTTTTCAGGCATTCGGGGATTTTCCACCGGCCGCCTTCGAAAACATACGACCAACATCACCGAGGCTGCGTATGCACACCACCAGAACCACTCAAGACGGGGTAAGGATTTACGGCGCCCTTTTGCTGCCGTTCTATGACTTCTTGATCATGAAGATGCTTTCCCCGTTTGTCTGGAGATGCCCCGCCCACCATTACACCGATCTGTACCGCAATCTGATGTCGCGCAATCACGCCGATATCGGCGTCGGTACCGGCTATGTGCTCGACCGGTGCGCATTCAAGCCAGGCGAGGCCCGGATCGCTTTGTTCGACCTGCAGCAGAACTGTCTCGATTACACCGCCAAGCGCCTGGCCCGGTTTGATCCGGAAGTCTATCAATGCGATGCGATGGAACCGATTCGGATCGATGCCGATCGGTTTGACTCCATCGCCCTCGGCGGGATCTTGCATTGCATCCCGGGGAATATGGCAAAAAAGGGCGTGGTCTTCGATGCAATCGCACCCCTCATGCGTTCCGGTGCAAACGTGTTCGGCTACACGATTCTGAATCGCGGCGTCAAAAAAACCATGGCAAGCAGAATTACCTATTTCATTTTGCAGAAACTCAGGGTGATTAACGGCCTTGACGATTCCGCAAACCAGCTGGCCCTGGAATTGAAAAAGCGTTTCACTTCCACTGACATAAAGGTGGTCGGATGCGTGGCTATATTCAGCGCCCATTCGCCGATCCAGGCAATTTAGTTTTTTAAACCTAATAAAACCCAGTCACCCGATAGGAGCAATCATGAACCAACAAGCCATCAGCAGCGCAACCACCAGCATGAAGATTCAAGCGAACAAGGTCGATATCTGGAAAAAAGTGGGGTTTTACGAGCACGTACAGAAGGCGCCAAACTGGCTCTTAAAATTGAGCCTGCCAGTGCCGCAGGAAGTGGACGGCCAGCACGGCAAGGTCGGCGATACCTGCCGTTGCAAATACAGTGATGGCGGCTTCCTGACCAAGCGTATGACCCGCATCGTTGGCGAGAGCCGTATCGAATTCGAGATCATCGAGCAAAGCATCCGCTATAGCAATACCGTCAAATTACTTGGCGGCTCGATTGAAGTCGAAGATGTCGGCGAGGGCCAGTGCATGGTTCACATGGTCACGTACTACGAAAACCTCTCCAGCCTGAAGACCATCGCCGCCGTGTTCATCAACAAGGTCATCAAGACCATGCATCAATTCGTCATGGACGATATGCGCCAACAGCTCGAAGGCGGCTTGCTCAGCTCAACGACATTTCCTCGGGGCGCAGCGTCAACACCCGAACGCCGTTGCGCGTGACCGCCACCGTATGCTCGAACTGAGCGGACAGTTGCCCGTCTATCGTCACCACCGACCAGCCATCGTCTTCGGTCCGAACGTCATGACGACCTTGGTTGATCATCGGTTCGATGGTGAACACCATGCCTTCGCGTAAGATCAGCCCGGTTTTTGGCCGTCCCCAATGCAGCACTTGGGGCGGCTCGTGCATCTCACGGCCAATACCATGACCGCAATACTCTTTGACGACGGAGTAACCGCTGAGCCGGGCGTGACGCTGGATGGCATAGCCGATATCGCCAAGCTGGGCGCCAGGTCGGACGGCTTTGATTCCCTTCCACATGGCTTCATAGGTCACTTGCACCAGCCGCTTGGCCGCTGGCGACACTTCGCCGACGAGGTAGGTTTTGCTGGAGTCGGCGATAAATCCGTTTTTTTCCAGCGTGATATCGAAATTCACGATATCCCCATCCTGCAAGATATCGGTCGGCGACGGAACGCCGTGGCACACAACGCTGTTGCGAGAGGAGTTCAGCGCATAGGCATATCCGTACTGCCCCTTGCTGGCCGGACGCGCATTGAGTTCGTTCACGATGAAGCTGTCGACCATGTCATTCACCTGCATGGTCGACATGCCGATCAAGCTCAGTTGGTCCAGGTAGCCGAAGACACTTGCCAGCAGCTTGCCCGATTCCGCCATCAACGCGATTTCCTCCGGCCGCTTGGTCATATTGAAGCCCCCCTGAAAGCCTGGGCCTCGACGCCGGCCGCCCGCAGTTCCCGGGCGACGATCTCGTTGAACGTCAGCGTCGGATTTACTTCGCACAACATGCCGATCTTGATCCAGAAGGTCGCCTGCGCATTGATTGACCGGCACGCCACCGCACTCGCCTTGCGCAGTTGGTCGTGCAGATCCTCGTCGATGTTCACAATGCCCATATGCTATCCTCTATATACGAAACGTATATGAATTGTATATTCATCCGATATGATCGTGCAAGAGGCTTCTAACGGCGGTGTTTGTCGAAGAATTGCCAGATGACTTCGTTGGCATCGATATCGCGGGTGGTTTTCCCTATCGGCAGGCCTACGTTGAACGGGTCGGCGCCGGGCCAGGTATGGCCGCCATCCCTGATCGTCGCCAGTGCCACGCTCTGCCGGCCATTCCCCTGCTCGACCCAGGTGACGTCGGTGCCGTCGCCGGCGTCGCTGTCGATGACGCGGCGGCTTGCCCGGCCCGGCCCGATGCCGTTCTGCTTCAACCAGTAGCTGTAGCTGTCTTCGGCGGACAAATAACCGGTTGGCTTGCCGTCATATGCCACCACCTGGTCCGCCGTGCCGTGTAGCAGGAGTACGCCGACCTTGCCTGGCTTCGAATGGTGCTGGACAACGGGTTCCGGCATCGGTCCGCCCACTGAGGCCACTGCCGCGAACAGGTGGGGCAGCTCGGCCGCGATGCGCAGCGTGAAGAAACCGCCACGCGATAGCCCGGTCGCATACACGCGCTGGCTGTCGACACGGTAGTCCTGCTTGAGTTTGGCGAGCAGCGCTTCGGTGAAACCGATATCGTCTGTACCTTCAAGGTAGGACATGCCGAAACCGACGTTCCAGTCCTGCTTGATCCCCAAGGGGTAGACGACAATGAACTGGTGGCGGTCCGCGGCGCGGTTCATTTGCGTGTAGAGCATTTGTTCGGCCATGGTCATGCCGCTGCCGTGGAAGTTGAAGACGACCGGAAAGGCCTTCTGCGGCTGGCCGGCGTACGACGTCGGGGTGTAGACGAGGTAGCGGCGCTTTTCTTCTTTGTACTGATGTGATTTCACCTGCGCGAACGCCGGAAGAGATGCACATGCGAGGAGGATGAGGCTGATCAGGATTTTCATGCTGTGTGCTCGGGGAAAGTTAGCGAGTACACAGCATAAAAAATCGGTGGTGAAACCTGGGTGAAATCCGCCCGGTTTCAGCGTGCGCGAAGCGGCGTGATCTTGACGCGGTACGCGTCTGCGCCGGCATGGAAGCCGATTTCCCAGCGCATGGCCTTGGCGATGCGACTAAGCAGATTCTGGCCGTGCAGGAATCCCTGCATCGAACCGGCCCGGACAGGATCGACCGTGTTGGTGACGCTGAGCACGCCATCCGCGAACGATAGCTGCAGCTGTGAATCGGGCCCGCCATGGAACAGGGCATTGCCCAGGCAGTTATTGATGAGCAGCATGGCCAAATGGCGGTTGCCCATTACCTCCAGCCGATCGGGCAAGTGGAGCTCCAGCCGTTCGTCGTCCCAGGCGCCATCGTCCAGCAGGCGCAGCAGGCTTTCCTCGATGCAGCCGCGCAGGTCGAGCGCCTCGTGCGCGATGTGCTCCGCGCGCGCCAGTGCGAACAGCACGTCGATGGTATTGCCGATCTCGTCGATGCCAGCCCGCAGCTGCGCCACGTCGTCCGCATCCAGCGGACCGGATGCCGCCTTGCCGAGGGTATTGTTCATGACCGTCAGCGGCGTTCGCAACTCATGGCTGACGTCGCGCGTGAAGGCATGCTCCCGGTTCAGCGACGAATGCAGCTCGGCGATCGTGGTACCGAGCTTTTGCGCCAGGTAGCCGATTTCATCCGGGCGATGGCGGGCGCTGAATTCGACCGGACTGTGCGGCGTTACGCCCCGCACTTCGTCCGCCAGCACCTGGAGCGGCGAGACCAGCCGCCTGGACAGCAGGTAGGCCAGTAGCAGCGCCAGAGCGATCAAGCCGAGCGCGACAAAGATCAGCACACCACCGACATCCTGGATAAGTTTCGACACCACCAGCAGCGGGCGGACATCAGCCAGCAGGTAGACACGTTGCAGACCGGACGCTGCGGGGAGATCAAGCGCGCGCAGATGATAGTGCTGGCCGGTGTCCGTGGAGATCTCGGCCCGTTCGCTGCCTGCCGCAACCCGTTCGCGCACGATGGTTGGGAGCGCCTCGACGCTGCGGTAGACGCGGATCAGTTCATCGCTGGGCAGCTTGACTTCGCCGTTCAGGCGGAAATGTGCTGTCATGGCGGTCGCTTCCCGTTCCAGCAATCGATCGATCAGCATGTCTTCGGTGACGTAGGAAATGACCAACGCGAGCCCGGTATAGCAAACGCAAAGCAGCACGGTGAAGCCGGCCAGTGCGGCAAACAGGCTATGCCGGATCGACCTAAACATGGTCCGCCGCATCCAGTTCCAGCCGATAGCCGAGCTGGGGAATGGTCAGGATCATGTTCAGCGCACCAGCCAGTTCCAGCTGCTTGCGCAGCGCATAGATGTGCGATTTGAGGGCGTCGCTGTCCGGCGGATTGGCGCCCCACAATTCGTGCATCAGCGCGGAGCGGGATATGGCATGCGGATGCGCGCTGCACATCGCAAACAGGATCTTGAAACCGGCCTGCGTCAGCGGGACGGGCGCGTTGTTGTAGCGGGTGCGTTTTTCCCGCAGCAGAAGCGTCAAAGGGCCGACGCGCATTTCCTGGTTGAGGTGCAGCTGTCCGCGTCGCGCCAGCGCTTCGCAACGCAGGGCAAGCTCGCGCAGGTCGAACGGCTTGGTCAGGTAATCGTCCGCGCCTTCCTTGAAGCCGCGCGCCTTGTCTTCGAACGCGTCGCGGGCGGTGAGCATCAATACCGGCACATTGCGCGGCGCCCGCGCCTTGATCGTACGGCAGACTTGCAGTCCGTCCAGGTCGGGAAGATTCAGATCGAGCAGCACGACGTCATACGCCTCGCGCGTTGCGAGCTCGATGGCGAGCGCGCCGGTCGCCGCATGGTCGGTCTGCCACTTGAGCCCTTCCAGGAACTGCACGATCTGGCGTGCAATCGTCGGGTGGTCTTCCACTACCAGTATGCTCAAGGAGTTGCGGGAGAGTGTCGTCACGTCGCTATCAGTCTTGTTCGGGGATGGGGCGGATCACCAGGAAGTGATACGACATGGCACCACAGAAGGCGATCGCGGCGCCGGTCAGCAAGGCCGGCACGAAGGACCAGGTCTGTGCGATGTAGCCGGTCAGGATGGGCGCCAGCGCTCCGCCAAGAAACCCGCCGAAGTTCTGGATCGCGCCGAGCGACGCGATGCGGCTCGGCGGCGCCGCCACGGTGGCCAGCGACCATGCACAGGCCGATGAGGCGTTGGCGAGGAAGATGACGATCGAGATGCAGGCCACGGCCAACACATTGCTCTCGACCAGTGCAGCAGGAATCGTGAACACCACCATGCCCAGCGTGGATACCACCACCGCATTGCGGCGGCCGGATATCGGCGAGGCCGCATGCCGGGTGACGCGGTCGGAAGCCCAGCCCGCCAGCAAGGCGCCGGCGAAGCCGCAAAGAAACGGGACCGAAGCCGCGATGCCGGCGTATGCCAGGTCCATATGCCGCTCAGTCCGCAGGTAGCCTGGCAGCCAGGTCAGATAGACCCAGTTGAGGTAGACCGAGCCGAAAAAGCCGAGCATCATGCCCCAGGTGACGCGGTGACGGAACAGCGCGCACCAGGCGGCAAAGCTGGTTGTCGGCTTGGCCTCGCCTGCCTCGTCGGCCTCAAGATAGGCGCGCTCGGCGGCGGACATTTGCGCATGGACCGGATCGCGATACAGGGTTACCCAGACGACGGCCGCCACCAGGCCCAGCGCGCCGGTGACGAAGAACGCCCAATGCCAGCTGGTCGCGGCAATCAGCGGCGACAGGCATATGGGCGCCAGCGCGACGCCCAGCGGCGAAGCGGAATTGTAGATGCCGGTCGGCGTGCCGCGCGAACGCAGCGGGAACCAGTTGCTCACCACCCGCGCCGCCGCCGGGAACTGCGGTGCCTCGCCGATACCGAGCGCGATGCGCACGATCAGGAAGTAGCCGAAGGTCGACGCGAGGCCGCCCGCGGCCTGGGCCAGCGACCACACCACCAGGCCGATACCGAGCAGCCAGCGCGGCCCCACCTTGTCGACCAGCGCGCCGACCGGGAGCTGGCATAGCGCATAACTCCACGAGAACGCCGACAGCAGCAGGCCCATCTGGCCGAGCGAGAGGCCGAGGTCGGCACGAATATACTCGTTGGCCACGGCCAGGGTGGCGCGGTCCATGTAATTGATGACGCCGCAGACCACCAGCAGCACAAGCGCCAGCACCTGGCTGCGGCGAATTCGGGAAGGGATGGTCTCGTTATTGATCATTTTAGAATGTGGCTGCGCCGCGCATGTGTCGCGTCAAGAGAATTGATTCACTGGAAATCAGTGAAAATGATGGCGAGTATAGTTCAGGGGGCGGTGCCCGAACAGTTTATCGGGCCTGAGATGGAAATATAGCGACTTCTTGTTACAGTGCTTTAAAACTTGACGTATATTTATGCCAGTCCTGGAATAAAAATTCCAAAGAAAATTTGATGTGAAGAGATTAACATGAGTGTTGCGGGCGTGCGTTCGAATCGCGGAGACAGTTATCAAACCGTGGTCGCAATTGAATGGGTGGTGAGCATGTTGCTCGATGAGTCTATCGTTGCAATCGAGGTGGACACGACTGCCTTGGTCGATAAAGAGCCAGCCGACGTAGATGACATTGTTATCAAGCTGGCTGATGGCCGTAGCCATTATTTTCAGTGCAAAAAGAATGAGAAAAATTTTGAGGCATGGACGGCAAAATCGCTGGCCTCCGAGTTTGTCAACGCCGCAAACTTGTTAAGCAGGGAGGCGACGGCCAATGTCACTTTTTACTCCCGAAATAATTTTGGCTCCGTCGCGAAGTTACGCGAGCATGCGCAAACCCAGCCAGACCACGCCGCATTTATCAAAAGTTTGACACCTGCTCTTTTGGCGGAACATCAAGTGTTGTGTGCATCTTTAGGCGGTAGCACAAAAGATTCGCAGGCAACGCTCTCTTTATTGCTTCGAATTGAATTCGAAACCACTGGTACGGTTGAACGTATTCAACGAAAGAATAAAGCGACGCTAGCGCGCCATCTGACCAACGCGGAAGCCGCACACTCCGCTATTTGGACGGCGGTCGACCAACTGGGCGCGCGTATCGTAAGGGCGAACGGCAGCATCCATTCGATTACCCGCTCCGACCTGGTCTCCATACTCGAGAGTCATGGTTGTCATGCCAAACCAAGCGTGCTGGGCGGTCGTTCCGCAACCGATGCCTTTTACGAGAAGAATGTTCCGCCCGCTGTACGCCAATCCTTGACGGAACATATTGATGCGTATGGCAATCCCGAACAGGTGATCGACCAGTGGAAAGCGCGATATGAGGCATTGCTACAAAAGCTGAATGCGCAAAGGACGGACTCCGATCTACACCACGCAGGCCAGGCGCTGGCGAGCGGCGACTATACCCAGGCTGAAAAGCATCTGGATGCTGCAATTCGAATTGGTGAGGAAAACGCTCGTACGCTCGGTGTCGCTTATAGCAATCGAGGTGAATTGCATTTACTCAAGTTCGAACAGCAAGACGCTTTGCACAACTTCCGCTTGGCATGGTTGAGCGCGCCGGACAATGCGGATTTCGTCACCAACTATAGTAGCCTGTTAATTGAGCTTGTCGATTTTTCCGAGGCCATCAATGTGCTGACGAAAGCGATTGCTTCTCCTCCGGATGACGCAACGTCCGCGTTGTGGCGTTGCACTCTCGCTACCGCGCTTTTTTCTGCAGGGCAGCTCAAAGAGTCGCAAGCGATGTTTACGACTGCCGAGAAATATTTCGCCACTGCTAAATATTCTTCGGCGGAGGAGCGGGCCGACGTGATTAACGGTCTTTATATCAATCGCGGCCTGATGTACGAAAGCATCGATTTGCAGACCGACGCATTGCGCTGTTATCAAACGGCGGTGACGCATTTTAGGGAGGCGCTCAAGGTCTCGCCGTCGACGCAACAAAAGTTCGCCCTTGCCCGTGCACTCAATAATCTGGCTTTACATTGCACCACTGCGCAGGACTCCGAGGAGCCTGGCAAGCTCTATCGTGAGGCGCGAAGCCTGCTCGAGGGGGATGGTAATTGGAGATCCGTAAAAGATCTCGCGCTTATCTCGGTTAACTATGCCGAGTATCTGATGGATAAGGATGACTTCGGGCAAGCAGAAACTCTTCTCGATGAGTCCCTCGCTATCCGGCGCGATGTATTGCAGAAGAGCGGATGGCATCCGGCCGCCTCATATGATCTGTGCGATTGCTTGTTGACCCTTGCGACATTTCAGTACCATTCAGGTCATACACGCAAGGCGCTGGCTATCGTGGAGGAGATCCGTGCCCAAGCTGAATTGCTGCGAACGGCAAACCCGGGACTGTATGGAAAAGTATTGGCGCGGTTCCTTACCAATGCCACGGCGATCTACCGTAACAATGGCCAGTTTGACGATGCCTTGGATTGCGCGGACGAGGCGGTACGCTTCTTCCGCCAGCAAGCGGTGACGGACACGGTTCTCAAGGACCTTGCCACGGCATTCAACAACAAAGCCAATGTGCTGATGGAGATGCGTGACGTTCAAGCTTGTGGTGAAACGCATGAAGAAGCCATCACCATACGCAGGGAATTGGCGAAAAGCGGTCATCACGGCCATCTCTGTGACTATGCCCTTTCTCTTGCAGGGCAAGCCGTATTGCTGAACGATGAGGCTGTCGCACGGAAGAACCTAGATGAAGCAGGAAAAATCCTGTCAGAACTGGTTATTAAAGACCCACAAGCTTATACCGTGCATTGGTGCCGATTCTTGAACAACGACTGCCTGGAACGAATCAGGTTCAGCAATTTCGAACAAGCGATCACGTCTGGTCTTAAGGCCGTCAATGAATTTAAAAGATTGATTGAAGGGGGAGCCGTTCAGCATACCGCTGATCTGGCGAGTTTCTTGTGCAATCTTTCCATCGCTTACGAACTCCATGGACAGGTTCAGCAAGCCATCGACTGTTTGATTGAGTCGAAGAAAATCTATCAGGCGCTTGCGCTCAAAGGCGATCTACGATCTCTGATTAATCTCGCCAAGGTCCATGAAAACCTGTGCTTTGTGTACCTGACCGCAGGAAATACGCCTGCCGCACTCGAAGCCAAGCGGCAGGCCATCGCAAGTCTGGAAAAAGTGCAAGCGAGCGCAGATCAATCCTTTAAGGACTATATCAACGCTACGATACAGAGAATCAACAGCAAGTTACCAGGCTAGCTTATCGTCAGGTCTTAATAGCGCACGAACTTCGACTCATCCGGCGGAATGCCGGACAGGGCGACCTGGCGCACCGGCACCGGACGCGCCGGCACGCGGCCACTGTGCACCGGCGCGCGCGGTGGGCTGCGCCGTACACCGTGACCGTTCGCGCTGACCTTGAAGAAGCCCATCGCCTGCTGCAGTTCCTCGGCCTGGCTGCTCATCTGCTCGGCCGTGGAGGCCAGTTCTTCCGCGCCTGCCGCGTTTTGCTGGGTGGTCTGGCTGAGCTGCGCGATGGCGGCGTTGATCTGCGCCAGGCCGGCCGATTGTTCTTCCGACGCGGCGGTGATTTCCTGCACCAGGTCGGAAGTCTTCTTGATGTTCGGCACCATCGACCCCAGCATTTGCCCGGCCTGCTCCGCCAGGTTGACGCTGCTGCTGGCGACCTCGCCGATTTCCTGCGCGGCGACCTGGCTGCGCTCGGCCAGCTTGCGCACCTCGGCGGCCACCACGGCGAAGCCCTTGCCGTGCTCGCCCGCGCGCGCCGCTTCGATCGCCGCGTTCAGCGCCAGCAGATTGGTCTGGTAAGCGATGTCGTCGATGATCAGCACCTTGGCGGCGATCTGCTTCATGGCCGATACCGTCGAGCGCACCGCGTCGCCGCCCTCGCTGGCTTCGTTGGCGGCGCGGCTGGCCATGGCGTCGGTGACCTTGGCGTTGTCGGTGTTTTGCGCCACCGAGGCTGTCATCTGCTCGACCGAGGCCGAGGTTTCCTCGACGCCGGCGGCCTGCTCGCTGGCCGCCTGCGCCAGCGACTGCGAGGTGGCGCTGACCTCTTCCGAGGCGGCGGCCAGGCCTTCGGCGTTGGCGTTGACTTCCGCCACCACCTCGGCCAGCTTGGACATGGTGTTGTTGGCGTAGTCTTTCAGTTCTCCGAACGCGCCTTCATATGGCTTGTCGATGCTTTGCGTCAGGTCGCCTTCCGACATCGCGCCCATCACCCGCACCACGTCGCTGATGCTGGAGCCGGTGGTGATCGCCAGCTGGTTCAAGCCCTCGCCCATTTCACGCTGGAAGCCCTGCAGGCCGTTGAGGTCGACGCGGGCGTCGAAGTTGCCGCGATTGGCCGCCGCTACCACCGTGCGCTGGCCGTCGATCACCTGCTGCAGCTTGGCCACCATGCCCTTGACCGCCAGCAGCATGCTGCCCTGGTCGCCCGGCTTGGTCACCACTTCACCGCTGAGGTCGCCGTTGGAGATGCGCTGCATCAGCTCGGCGGCATAGCCCGGCTCGCCGCCCAGGCTCTTGACCAGGCTGGCCGTGATCAGCCAGGCCACCACGACCGCGATCAGGATTGCGACGCTCGACAGGATGAACACCAGCCGACGCGTGCTTTCATAGTTGTCCGAGGCGTTGATGCGTCCCTTTTCCATCAGCTCGGTCTGGTATTTGACCAGCGTTTCCAGGGAGGCGAGGTAGCCGTTGTTGACCGTGACGAATTGCTCCTTCATGTACTCGAGCGCTTTCTTGGGATCGCTTTTGATCAGGCTATACAGCTCCTCGTAGGCCGCGTTCAGGGCGGTATTCTTGTCGGTGACTTCGCGGAACAGTTGGCGTCCCTTGTCGCTGGAGATCATTTTATCGAGCTTGGCCAGCGCTTCGGCCACCCTGGCCCGGTTGGTTTCGGCCGCGGCCTTGTATTTGTCGCGTTCGTCCTCGTTGGCGAACAGCAGCATGCTGCGCAGCTGGCGGCCATTGTCGATGGTGCGCGTCATCGCGTCGTTGGCCAGCACGACTTTGGGATAGCGGTCTTCCATTATCAGATCGACGTCGTTGTCGATGTCCGCCATCCGGGTCAGGCTGATCACGGACAGCAGCAGCAGCAATGCCACGACGGCGCCAAAGCCCAGTGCCAACCGGGTCGCCACTTTCATGTTTGAAAACATAATTTCTCCCTAAAGTACAACGTGGCCGCCAGGCGTGCCGGGCAACCATGAACAATATGGAACTACGAGGAAATTTTTTCTATTGCCGGTGCGCGTATGCCGCGACTAGCGTGATGAAAGGAGGTTGCCGGCGCGTGAGGCGTTGTTGAGGCGCGGCGGCAAATGAGGGGTGGACAGCTGAATGGATTACACACCATCGCGATCACAATTCTTTCAGAAAATGCGCAACAATGAAGGCAAACTTTGGCCTTCATCATGTCACGTTAGCGTGTTCTAAGGCAAGTATTTTCCTATCCGGCCAGCGCCACGGCGTCGGCGCCCGCCACAATGCGGAGCGGGCACGCCGCATCGTTTGCCGCGCGCCACACCGCTTCCGCCACATCCGCCGCCAGGGTGACCTCGGAAGGCTTGGCCCATTCCGCAAAGATATTCTGGGCCAGCTCGGCGTATGCCTCCGGAATGCCGATCCGGGCCCGCGCGTTGTCACCGAAGCGGGTGCCAGGCGCCCGTCCTGGCAGCACCACATTGACGCGCACATTGAATTGCCGGAGTTCCAGCGCGAGCGACTCGGTGAAGGCGTTGACCGCGGCCTTGCTCGCGGTGTACACGGACAGCAACGGCAGCGACTTCAAGGTCACGCTCGACGTCACATTGACGACGACGCCGGATCGGCGTTGCCGGAACTGCGGCAGCACCGCCTGCGTCATCGCCATCGTGCCCAGGGTATTGGTCTCGAAGATGGCGCGGGCGGTGTCCATCGACGTGCCTTCGAGCGCGCCCAGCATGCCCACCCCAGCGTTGTTGACCAGCACATCGATCGGCCCCGCGGCTTCCACGGCCTGGCGGATGCTGTCGGCATCGGTGACGTCCAGCGCCAGCACGCGCAGGCGGTCGGAACGCGGCAGCAGGTCTTCGCGCGGCGCGCGCATGGTGGCGATGACGTTCCAATCGCGATCGAGGAAGTATTGCGCGGTTTCCAGGCCGAAGCCGGACGAGCAGCCGGTGATAAGGATGGTTTTCATGAGGAACTCCTGTAGGTGGTTGGCGGTACAGAGACTGTAGCCCGCCGCGCCTGGACTTGCTACAATCGAAAGTCCATGGTTCATTTGCAGGAGTCCGGATATGGTCGATCCACTCGCGGAGGTTGTCACGCTGCTCCAGCCGCGCGCCAGGTTCTCGAAAGTTGTCAGCGCCGCCGGCCCCTGGCGGATACGCCGTTCGGATGCCGGGCATCCGTTCTATTGCGTGATCCTCGACGGTGCGTGCCGCCTGGCGGTGGACGGACAGGATGCGATCGACCTCCGGCAGGGCGACTTTGTCCTGGTCCCCGAGGCGTATGGCTTCACGATGTCCAGTCTTGAGCCGATGACGCCGGAGGACGCCTACACCGAGCCGGTCGTGCTGCGGCCCGGGGAATTCCGGCACGGCGCGCAAGACCTGCCGGCCGATGTCCTGCTGCTGGTGGGCTACTGCACCTTCGGCTCGCCGGACGCGGCCTTGCTGGTATCGCTGCTGCCGCAGCTGGTGCACGTACGCGGAGAGCGGCGGCTGGCCACCATCGTGCAGTTGCTGGGCGAGGAATCACGCGCGCAGCGGCCGGGGCGCGATGTCATCCTGGCGCACCTGCTGGAGGTCCTGCTGATCGAAGCGCTGCGCTCGACGGCGGGGACCGCCGCCTCGCCGGGCCTGTTGCGTGGACTGGCCGACGAACGGCTGGCGGCCGCGATACGCCGCATGCACGAAGATATGACCCGGCCCTGGACGGTGGCGGAACTGGCGAAAGAGGCGGCGCTGTCCCGTTCATCGTTCTTCGAACGCTTCAGCCGCGCGGTGGGCGTGGCGCCGATGGCGTATTTGCTGCGCTGGCGCATGGCTTGGGCCAAGAACCTGCTGCGGCAGACAGAGGGCAACGTTGCCGAGGTTGCCGAGCGCGTCGGCTACGGCTCCGCCAGCGCGTTCAGCGTCGCCTTCACGCGCCACGTCGGCCTGCCGCCCACGCGCTATGCGCGGGAGTCGTGAATCAGCAGCCGTCTACACCTCGCTCCACTGCCGCAGCAGGTTGTGATAATGGCCGGTCAGGCCGACCAGTTCCGGGCAGTCGCCGAGGCGGGCGCGCAGGCTCTGGATGTTCTGGTCCAGCTCCAGCAGCAGGCCGCGCCGCATGTCGTCGCGCACCATGCTCTGGGTCCAGAAGAAGGAACACACCCGCGCCCCGCGCGTGACCGGCTCCACGCGGTGGATGCTGGTCGACGGATACAGGATCAAATCGCCGGCCGGCAGTTTCACCTCGTGCTCGCCATAGGCGTCGGTGACGATCAGCTCGCCGCCGTCGTATTCGTCCGGGTCGCTCAGGAACAAGGTCGACGAGACGTCGGTGCGCAGCCACTGGCCATCCGGCACGCGGCGCAGCGCGCCGTCCACATGGGCGCCGTAGTGTTCGCCGCCGGCGTAGCTGTTGAACAGCGGCGGACAGGTGCGCCGCGGCAGCGCGGCCGAGAAGAACAGCGGATGGCGCGCCAGCGCCTCCAGCACCGCCTGGCCCAGTTCCAGCGCCAGCGGCGAGCCTTCGCGCAGTTGCCGGTTCTGCTTGACCTGCGCACCCTGCGCGCCGACCGTGGTGCGGCCGTCCACCCAGTCCGTCTGGTCCAGCCGGCGGCGCATGCCGGCCACCTGCTCGCGGCTCAGGACCTGTGGAATATGCAGCATCATGATGACTCTCCTTTAAAGCAAAAAAGCCCCGCCGGTAAGGGCGGGGCCAGCAACACGGAATCGGGAACCGGTGCTTAGAACTTGAAGTTGGCGGTCAGGCTGCCCGAGCGTGGATTGCCCGGAGTGTAGCGGTAGCCCGACTTGTTGATCGCCGCGATGTACTCTTTGTCCGCCAGGTTATACACGTTCAGGCGGACGTCGATGTTCTTGCTGATCGGGTACGACGCCATGGCGTCGAACACCCAGTACGAATCGGCGTAAGCCGGGGTGCCGACGGCGCCGTCGGTGCCGCGCAGCAGTTTGTCGCTGAAGCGCGCGCCGCCGCCGATTTGCAGGCCGATCGGCAGCGTGTACGAGGTCCACGCGGTGAACGCTTGCTTAGGCGTGTAGGTCAGCTGGTTCTGGCCGTTGGCGGTGACCACCTTGCCCGATTCGACGCTGGTCGACATGCGGGTGTAGCCGGCGCTGATGATCCAGTTGCGCATGATTTCGCCGGTCACGCCCAGCTCGATACCTTGCACGCGTTTCTTGCCGGTCTGGTAGTACAGCGCATCGACCGGATCCTGCTCGACTTCGTTCTTCACTTCGGTGCGGTACACGGCAGCCGACAGCGACAGTTTCTGCTTCAGCAGGTCCCACTTGGTGCCCATCTCGTAGTTGGTGGTTTCCTGTGGATCGAACTTCGGATTGGCGGCGCTGCTGGCCGAGGTGCTCAGCGCGAAGTTGGCGCTGCCGGGCGGCGCTTTCGAGGTCGCCACCAGGGCGTAGACGCTGCTGTCGGCGGTCGGCTTGTACAGCGCCGACAGCTTGCCGTTGGCCAGGTTGTCCGACGCTTCGATCGCGCTGCCGACCAGGGTGCCGACCGGGATCACTTGCGGCGTGGCGGCGGCCTGCACGGCGACCGCGTTGTAGGTGGTGCTGTAGTGGTCGACGCGCACGCCGCCGTTGAAGATCCACTTGTCGCCCAGCTTGACGGTGTCGAACAGGTACACGCTCTGGGTGTTGGTGGTGCCGTCGTTGCGGCCGCCGCTGCGCACCAGGTTCACTTGCGCAGTGCTGATCGGGGTGTGCGGGTTCGGGTAGTAGATGCTGGTCGCAGGCAGGCCGGCGGTCGCGGCCGGCGCCGAGTTCACGTACAGGTAATTGGTCTGCTTCTCGTTGGTCAGCTCCAGGCCGCCGACCACGGTGTGCTTCAGCGCGCCGGTGTCGAAGTTGGCGGTGATGGTGCTCTGGTTGGTCAGCACTTCGTTCTGCTGATCCTTGGTGGTCAGGTTGGTGCGGTTCAGCATCCAGGTCGCTGGATCGGCGCCGGCCACCACGGTCGGCATGTTGGCGCCGGTCGACATGAACGAGGTCAGCAGGTAGTTCTGCTTGGTCTTGCCGTAACGGGTGGTGTTCTGCACTTTGGCGCCGCCGGCGAAGTCGTGTTCGACGCGGGCCGTCAGCATGTCGGCCGTGACGTCGTCATGGTCCAGCACCGAGCCGTAGAAGTTCTTCGGATTGACGCGGGCGGCGCCGGCCATGAAGGCGAAGCTCTTGGCCGGCACGGCTGGCTTGGTCGCGGTGGCGGCCACGGCGGCGATGTCGGCCGGCGGGGTCCAGCCTGGCAGGCCGATGGTCAGCACGCCGCCGTCGGGCACGTTGTCCTGCTTGATGTGCAGGTAGTTCAGGTAGATGCGGGTCGGGCTGCCCAGGCCGAAGGCGACCGATGGCGCCACGCCCCAGCGCTTGTTCTTGACCATGTCGCGCGCCGGGCTGCCGCTGTCCTGGTCCAGCAGGTTCAGGCGGAAGGCGGTGCCGCTGTCGGCGTCGATGACCTTGTTGATGTCGGCGGTGGCGCGTTTCTGCTGGCCGCTGCCGAAGGTGACCGAACCCAGGTAGGCATCTTCCAGCAGCGGCTGTTTGCTGACCAGGTTGATGGAACCGGTCGGCGAGCTGCGGCCGTTGTCGGTGCCGGCCGGCCCCTTCAGGACGTCGATCTGTTCGATGTTGAAGGTGTCGCGCGAGATCGAGCCGATGTCGCGCACGCCGTCGACGTAGATGCTGCTCGAGGCATCGAAGCCGCGCATGTAGATCGCGTCGCCGGTGTTGGTGTTGCCGTTTTCGCCCAGGAAGAAGGCGCCGACGCCCGGAGTGTTGCGCAGCGCTTCGGTCAGCGTGACCGCGCCCTGCTGCTCGATCAGTTCTTTCTTGATGACGGTCAGGGTCTGGGCGGTGTCGACCAGCTTTTCCGTGTATTTCGGCGACGAGGCTTTTTCAGCGCGGATATCGTCGCGCACGCCCTGTACCTGGACTTCCTGCAGCTTTTGCGGGGTGGCGGCGTCAGGGGCGGCGTCGGCGGCGTGGGCAGCGACCGGCAGCAGCATCACGGCCAGCGCCGCACTCATGTGTTGGTTGAAGCGCGATTGCGCGTGTTTGCGACTCTTGATCATTGCCATGTGCTTCTTTCTTCCAAAAATGTAAGGCGGCTGTCTGCGCTAAAACTGCTGCAATCCGCGTCGGGCTGCCGGTCGAGGTAAATTTAGTGGGTGAGATTGTAACAATATTTATCCAAAACGTAAATGCGAATTGTTATCAATAGCATTTCGATGCAAGATTTATCTATGGGAGGAGTGTTGCGGAATTGGAAAAAAAGCATGCCTGCCGATCACTGCGGCATGCATTTGCTGGCCAATCCGAGGGGAAATCAGGGCTGTTCGCGGTCCAGCCAGGCGCGGGCGTGGGCCAGCGTTTGTTCCAGTTCGGCCCGTACGGCCTGGTAGCGCTCGGTGAGTTCGTGCTCGCGCTGCTCGATAATGGCGTCCTCGGCATCGATGGTGGCCTGGATCAGGCGCTTGGCGCCCAGCACGCCGACCGCGCCGCGCAGGCTGTGGAACAGGCGGGCGGCGTCGCGCAGACGGCCCTCCTGCAGGGCCTGGCCGGCCTGCTCGACCGGTTCCATGCCGGTGTCGATGGCGCCGCGCACCATCTTGAACATCACGGCGCGGCCCTTGGCGTCCTTGCCCATCACGCGCATCAGGCTGTCCATATTGAAGATGCTGGCCTCGCCGGCCGGCATGGGCGCGGCGGCCACCGGCTTGACGGCCGCCGGCACCAGGGCGGGCGCGGCGGCGGCGGCCATCGCCGCCAGCAAGTCGTCCTCCGCCGGCGGCGGCCGCTTGCGCAGGTGGCGCAGCAGCACCGCCAGCATTTCCTCGACCTCGATCGGCTTGGGAATGAAATCGGTGATGCCGGCCGCCACGCTGCGCTCGCGCTCGGATTCCAGCACGCCGGCGGTCATGGCGATGATCGGCAGCGTCAGCTTGAGTTCCTGGCGCAGCACGCGGGTGGCGGTGAAGCCGTCCATCACCGGCATCTGCATGTCCATCAGCACCAGGTCGTAGCGCCCGCCGTCGCCGCGCATGCGCTCGACCGCCTGGCGGCCGTCGCCCACCACGTCCAGCGTCGCGCCGGCGTGCTCCAGGATGCCGCGCGCCACCGCCTGGTTCAGCACATTGTCCTCGACCAGCAGGAAGTGCATGCCGGCCAGCGTGCCGCCGATGCCATGGTCGGCCGCGCCCTGCTGTTGCGGATCGCCGTTGCTGGCCAGCGCCTGGTGCAGCGCGTCGAACAGGCTCGAGCTGGTGATCGGCTTGACCAGCACCACGTCCGCCTCGGGCGCGAGGGAAATCTGGTCCATCTGGTCGCGGGCGAAGGCGTTGACCATCACCACGATGGGCTGCGGCCGGCCCGCCTGCGGCCGCTCGCTGGCGGCTGCGCGGATGCCCTTGGCCGTGGCCAGCCCGTCCATGCCGGGCATGTGCCAGTCGGCCAGCACCACGTCGTAGGGCTGCTGGTCCAGGCTCAGGCGGTAGCGGCGCAGCGCGGCGGCGCCGGAATCGACTTCGTCGGCCTGCCAGCCCCAGGCGCGTATCAGTTTGGCGATCAGTTCGCGGCTGGTGCGGTTGTCGTCGGCCACCAGCAGGCGCAACTGCCCCAGCGCCGGCTTGCGGCGCTCGTCCTGCGGCGCCGGCAGGATCTCGAACGGCAGGCTGAACCAGAAGAGCGATCCCTTGCCCGGCCCGGTGTTGACGGCGATCTGCCCGCCCATCAGCGCGATCAGCCGCTTGGTGATGGCCAGTCCCAGGCCGGTGCCGCCGAAGCGCCGCGTGATGCTCTGGTCGCCCTGCGAGAAGGCGTTGAACAATTGCGCCTGCTGCGCCTCGGTCATGCCGATGCCGGTGTCGCGCACCTCGAAGCGCAGCAGCGCGCTGTGCTCGTCGCGCGCGCTCAGTTCGATGCTGACCACCACCTCGCCCTGCTCGGTGAACTTGATCGCGTTGCCGGCCAGGTTGACCAGGATCTGCTGCAGCCGCATCGAGTCGCCGCGCAAATGGCGCGGCACGGCCGGATCGACGCTGATGGCCAGTTCCAGCTCCTTGTCGCTGGCGTTCATGGTCATCATGGTGGCCAGCGAATTCATGGTGTCGTCCAGCAGGAAGTCCACCGGCGACAGTTCCATGTGACGCGCCTCGATCTTGGAAAAATCCAGCACGTCGTTGAGGATGCCCAGCAGCGACTGGCCGGACACCCGCACCATGTTCAGGTATTTGCGTTGCTGCGGCGTCAGCGCGGTGTTGCCGAGCAGGTAGACCATGCCCAGCACCGCGTTCATCGGTGTGCGGATCTCATGGCTCATATTGGCCACGAAATCGCTCTTGGCGCGGTTGGCCGCCTCGGCGCGGTCGCGCTCGCGCTCCAGTTCCTGGGCGCGCGCCTCCACTTCCAGCCGCAGCCGGTGGCGTTCGGTGATGTCGGAAATCACCGCCAGCACCTTGGTGCCCTGGTCGGTGCGCACCGCGCTCAGGTTGATCTCGACCGGGAATTCGCTGCCGTCGCGGCGTTGGCCGTACAGCACCGAGCCCTGTCCCATGCGCACCGGTTCGGCGCTGAGGCGGTCGGCGAAGAACTTGATGCGGTGGCCGGCGTGCTGGGCGCGCAGCCGTTCCGGCACCAGGATTTCCAGCGGCTGGCCCAGCACTTCGTCGCGGCCGTAGCCGAAGCAGCGCTCGCCCTCGCGGTTGAAGGTTTCGATGCGGCCGTCGACGCCGACCACGACGATGGCGTTGGGCGCGAACTCGACCAGGCTTTGCAGCCGGGCGTCGGCCGCCAGCCGTTCGTGCATCAGGTCGTTGAAGGCCGAGGTCAGCTGGCCGACTTCGTCGCGCGCATGCACCGGCAGCGGCGTGAAGCGGGCGGGATCGCTGCGCAGCGCGACGATGGCGTCGCGCAGCCTGATCAGCGGCGCCAGCAGGCGCAAGGTCACCCAGCCGATCAGCGCCGCGGCCAGCAGCGAGGCCAGCCCGCTCCACAGCAGCAAACGGTAGAGCACACCGTTGAACGGCTCGAACGCCTCGTCGGCCGGCAGCGAGGTGGCCAGCAGCCAGTCCACCGACTTCAGCTGCTTGTAGCTGTTGAGCGCGCGCTGTCCCGCGCTGGTGACGCCCATGACCGTGCCTTCGAAGCCCTGCTCCAGCGCGCGCGTGGTGGCCGGGTTGGCGTTGGCCTGGCGCGGCTGCAGCAAACGGCTGATGTCGGGATGCAGCACGTACAGCGGATTCTCGCCCCGGGTCAGCGCGAAATAGTAGCCGGTGCGGCCGACCTTGGCGGTGCGCAGGTGGCCCAGCAGATTGTCCTTGTACAGGCGCAGCACGCCGATCAGCACGCACACCACCTCGCCCTTGGCGTTGAGCACCGGCGCGATCATTTGCACGATGGGTTGCTTGTTGGCCTTGCCGATCAGCGGTTCGGTGATCATCGGCTTGCGGGTCCGCATCACGGTCTTGAAGTAGGCGCGGTCGGTCGCATCGATGCCGACCCGGCCCGGCACCATCGGCAGGTCGGAAATCACCCTGCCTTGCGGACTGAGCACCAGCAAATCGTCGAACAGGGCCAGCACGGCGCGGTCCTGGTAATAGGCGCGCAGGCGGTCGGTGGAGCTGGCGATGTCGAGCGGCTGATTGCGGGCCGAGACGGCGATGATGTCGAGCAGCATCATCAGCTTGTCGTCGAGTTCCTCGGCGGTGCGGTTGATCAGCGCGGTTTGCTGCGTGAACAGGACTTTGGTGAAGTCGGCCTGCATCCGTTGCGTCTGGACGACGGTCACCAGGGCGATCATCAGGATCGACGTGATGCTGGTTGCAAGTGCAACCTTGGCCTTTATCCCCGGTGGCTTCATTTCGTCCTTGCTGGCGTATTAAGAGAATTGCCAAACGCTTATTGATTCTCCTATCAAAGACCGGCCTTGGCAAGGACGAATGCGGATTAACGCTGTGCCGCGGCGATGATCACTTCCGCCACCTTGGCCGGCTGCGACACCATCGGCACGTGGCTGGTCTGCAGCGTGGTGGTGGTGGCGTTGATCTTCTTGGCGAAGGCTTGCTCCAGCTCCGGCGCGATCATGCGGTCCTTGGCGGCGACGATGTAGTAGCTCGGCTTGGTTTTCCATGCCGCCACGGTGGTGGCTTCGCCAAAGGCTTTGGAATTGATCGGGCCCTGGGTGGCGGCGATCAGCGCGGCGGTGGCCGGCGACACGTCCTGGGCGAAGTTCTTGGCGACCGAGTCGGTCGGCAGCCACAGGTAGCCGCCGGCGTCGGCCTGCAGCGTGGCGATGCCTGGCGGCACGGCGTAGTTCTTGCCCAGCGCGCCGGCGGCCTCGCCTTCGGACGGGGCGAAGGCGGCCACGTAGACCAGCGACTTGATCTTGTCGCTGGTGCCGGCTTCGGTGATCACCATGCCGCCCCACGAGTGGCCGACCAGCACGACCTTGCCGGTTTGCGCATCAATCACGCGCTTGGTCGCGGCGACGTCGTCGGCCAGCGAGGTCAGCGGATTTTGCACGGCAACCACTTTCAAGCCCTTGGCTTGCAGCAGCGGGATCACTTTTTCCCAGCTGGAGCCATCGGCGAAGGCGCCGTGGACCAGCACCACGGTGGTGTCGGCGACAGGGGCGGCGGCGCTGGCGTTCATGGCGGCGGCGGACAGGATGGTGGCGGCGAAGGCGATGGCGGTGCGTTTCATGATGTTTCCTTTCAGTGGTTATGCGCTAACAATTAGCGCGCTAAGTAATTCGCTTTTAAAAACGCGCTTCAGGTAAAGCGCGTTTCGATGGAGTAAATATAGCGCACAAATAAATAGCGTGCAAGTTAAATTTCAAAGATTGTGCGAATTATTTTCTGGGGCCGGACTCAAGCGCCGAGATTGCGGTTCAATTTACCCAGGTTGTGCATCAGCGAGTCTACTTCCCCGTGCGTGACGGCGCATTGGGCGGCGAAGTCCTGGCTCACCTTCAGGGCGGCGGCGCGCAGCGCCTGGCCGGCCGGGGTCAGCGTCAGCACGCGGTTGCGCTCGTCGCGGGGATCGCGGTCGCGGATCAGATAGCCTTCGGCTTCGAGCCGCTTGACCACCGGCGTCACCGAGCCGGAATCCTGTTGCAGGCGCTGGGCCACGTCCTTGATGCCCAGGCCCTCTTCCTCCCACAGCACCACCATCACCAGGTATTGTGGATAAGTCAGGTTCAGCGCGGACAGCAGCGGCTTGTACACCTGCGTCATCTTGAGCGAGGTGTTATAGATCAGGAAGCACAGGTGCTGGTCCAGCCGGGGCGGCGTGGGGAGCTTGGGGGAGGTCATGGGCGCTAGCCTAGCGGCTATCGGCCGGCAATGCAAATCGGCGGGCCCAAAAATATTTTCAGATCCGCGCATCCAAATGCGCACACCGGGCCTCTTAGTAGCCGAGGGACTTCCTCTGCGACGAATAGGAGAGCAATATGTTTTATGTTAAAAACGTACCAGGCTGGGAACGCGCGCTGCGCGTGGTGGCCGGCCTGATCGCCATGGCGATCGGCTACAGCGTGCTGGGCGGCATGTGGGGTTCGCTGCTGGCGGTGTCGGCGGCCGGGATCGTGGCGTCCGGCCTGTTCGGCTTCTGCCCGATGTGCGCGATGGTGGGCCGCCGCCTGGACAAGGCCGCAAAGCAAGCCAAACAATAAGGACATATGAGTCTGGCAGAACAGCATCTACCTGTGCTGGACGCCGCCCACCGCGGCGATCCGGCGGCGTTGGCGCAGCTATTGCGGCTGTGCCAACCCGATATCCGCCGCTACGCCCAGCGTAACTGCCTGATCGGCGACGTCGACGACGCCGTGCAGGAAGCGTTGCTGGTGCTGTCGCGCCGGTTGGCGTCGGTGCGCATGCTGGCGGCGTTTTCCGGCTGGCTGTTCCAGGTCGTCAAGCGCGAATGCCACCGGCTGGGCCGCGCCGCGCTGGGCCACGATCCCTGGGACGACGAGCGCGCCGAGCAGTGGCTGGCCAGTCAGGACACGGCCGGCTTGCGGCTGGAGCTGGTCAATGCGCTGGAATCCCTGCCGGCCGATTATCTGCAAGTGGTGCTGCTGCGCGATTTCGCGGAAATGTCGATCGGCGAAATCGCCGGCGAGACCGGCGAGAGCGCGGCCGCCGTCAAAAGCCGCTTGCATCGCGCAAGGCGGATGGCGCGCGAATACCTGATCGGATGACTGCGGAATACCTCCGCGATCGCCGAACATCGTCTACACTGGCCCCATGATACGAGAACTTCCTTCGCTGGTGATACCCGGCGTCACTATCGATGTCCTCAAGGCCAGTTGCGCCACGTGCAGCATGCACCAGCTGTGCTTGCCGATGGGGCTGGACAACAACGACATGGACCGGCTGGACCAGATCATCGGCCGCCGGCGTAAAGTCGCGCGCGGCACCAACCTGTTCCGTATCGGCGATGCGTTCCAGAACCTGTACGCGATCCGGCTCGGCCACTTCAAGACTTGCCAGGTGACCCAGGACGGCGTCGAGCAGATCACCGGCTTCCAGATGGCCGGCGAGCTGCTGGGCATGGACGCCATCAGCACCGACCTGCACCATTGCACCGCCGTGGCGCTGGAGGACAGCGAAGTGTGCGAGATTCCTTTCGGCAGCCTGCAGCTGCTGCTGGGCGACATGCCGACGCTGCTGCGCCACTTCCACCGCATGATGAGCCAGGAAATCACGCGCGAGCAAAGCGTCATGCTCTTGCTGGGCAATATGCAGGCGACCCAGCGCTTCGCCGCCTTCCTGGTCAACCTGTCGTCGCGCTACGAGGCGCGCGGCTATTCGCCGAACACCTTCCAGCTGCGCATGTCGCGCGAGGAAATCGGCAACTACCTGGGCTTGACCATCGAGAGCATCAGCCGCTTGCTGTCCAGGTTCAAGAAGGAAGGCTTGCTGCGGGTCAGCAACCGTGAAATCGAGTTGCTGGATCCGTTGCGGCTCAAGGCGATCACCGCCGGCACCCAGACCTGCGCCTAATCAGGCCTCAGCGCCACGCCGCGCTGCGCCGGCCAGCTCCACGTGCCGGCCAGCCGCCAGTCGCGCCGCACGCTCTCCACCAGCACGATCCAGCGGCTGCGTTCCAGCATCGGCAGGTCGGCGCGGAAGACGCCGTCGGCGTCCGGCTTCAGCAGCAGCTTGATGTCCTTCTGCGGCAGCGTCGCGTGCGACAAATGCAGCAGCAGCGGGCCGGTTTGCTTGCGGTTGACGCGGCCCGACAGCACGCCGGTCGATGCATCGTAGCCCAGCGCCACCGACAGTCCCAGCGAGGCCGCGACCTGGTCGCGCCGCAAGTCCTGGTTGATGGCCTTGCCCTGCTTGTAGTAATCGCCCACCACCAGCGCATCCTGGTTGGAAAACGCCAGCCAGCCGGTGTAGGTGCCGGCCGCCGCGACGATGGCCGGACCCAGCATCAGCAGCCACGGCCAGCGCTGCTTCCACCACGGCGGCACGGTGGCGACGGACATGCGGATAATCGATTCTGGCATAGCGGTTCTCCTTAGCGCGGCACGAAAAACACCGCGGCTTCCTTCACATGCAGCGACGGATCGTCGACTGCGTTCAGCTCAATGGCGATCTTGTTCGAGCCGGGCTTGCCGTCGCCATGCGCGCTGCGCAGGCGGATCGGATAAGCCTTGGTCTCGGTGGCGCCGACCCGCACCAGTTGCTCCGTCTGCTGCTCCAGCGAGGCCAGGCCGCCGACCGTGATGCGGTAGGTATGCGCCTGCTCGGAAGTGTTCATGATCTGCAGGCGGTAGACGTTCTCGATCATGCCGTCTTCCACCTCGCGGCCCAGCGTGCCGCGGTCGCGGATCACGTCCAGCTTGAGCGGCACGCGCCAGTACAGCGCGCCGGCGGTGGCGGCGACGATCAGCAGCAGCACGCCGCTGTAGATCTTGACGCGGGTGCGCATGGTGCGGCGGCGGATCTCGCTCGGCGTGAAGTGCCGGTCCATCGCGCGCTCGGTGCTGTAGCGGATCAGGCCGCGTGGTTGGGCGATCTTGTCCATCACGCTGTTGCAGGCGTCGACGCAGGCGGCGCAGCCGATGCACTCGTACTGCAGGCCGTTGCGGATGTCGATGCCGGTCGGGCAGACCTGCACGCACATCGAGCAGTCGATACAGGAACCGCCGTTGCCACCGCTGGATTTCGACAACGGCGCGCGCGGTTCGCCGCGCTTGGCGTCGTAGGTGATGATCAGCGTGTCGGGGTCGAACATCGCGCTCTGGAAGCGGGCGTAGGGGCACATATACTTGCACACCTGCTCGCGCATCCAGCCGGCGTTGCCGTAGGTGGCGAAACTGTAGAACAGCACCCAGAACCATTCCCAAGGGCCGAAGTTCAGCGTCGCCACCTCCATGCCCAGCAGCTTGATCGGCGTGAAATAGCCGACGAAGGTGAAGCCGGTCCACAGCGCCACCGCGCCCCAGGCCAGGTGCTTGGCGGTCTTCTTGCCATATTTCGACAGCGACGGCGGTTGCCGGTCCAGCGCGATGCGCGCGCTGCGCTTGCCTTCGATCTTGCGTTCTATCCACAGGAAGATTTCGGTGTACACCGTTTGCGGGCAGGCGAAGCCGCACCACACGCGGCCCGCCACCGCCGTCGCCAGGAACAGCAGGTAGGCGCAGATGATCAGCAGCGCCGCCAGGTAGATGAAGTCCTGCGGCCACAACACCAGTCCGAAGATGTAGAACTTGCGCGCGGCCAGGTCGAACAGCAGCGCCTGGCGGCCGTTCCACTGTAGCCAGGGCGCGCCGTAGAACGCCAGCTGCGTCAGCCAGACGAACAGCCAGCGCAGGCTGGCATAGCGGCCTGTGGTCTCGCGCGGATAAATCTCCTCGCGCGCCGCGTACATTTTGATGACCTGTGGGGCGTTCATTTTTCCGCGACCGCTGGCGCTGGTGGGCGGGTATCGTTGGACAAGCCCCAGACATAGGCGGCCAGCACGTGTGCCTTGTCATCGCCGAGGAAGTCCTGGAAGGCCGGCATGGTCGCGGTGCGGCCCTTGCGGATGGTTTCCATGACGGTTTCGACGCTGCCGCCGAACAGCCAGATCTTGTCGGTCAGGTTGGGCGCGCCCAACAGCTGGTTACCGGTGCCGCCCGCGCTGTGGCAAGCCATGCAGGCGCCGAACTTGCCCTTGCCGAATACCACCTTGATCGGATCGGCGGTGGAACCGGACAGGCTCAGCACGTAGTGGGCGACGTTCTCCACATCCTTGTCCGAACCCAGCGCCGCGCCCATCGGCGGCATCACGCCGGTACGGCCGTGCAAGATGGTTTCCTTGATGGTGTCCGGCGCGCCGCCGAACAGCCAGTCCTTGTCGGTCAGGTTGGGGAAGCCCTTGTTGCCGCGCGCATCGGAGCCGTGGCATTGCGCGCAATAGGTCAGGAACAAGCGCTCGCCGATGGCGCGCGCCTGCGGATCGGCCGCCACGGCTTTCAGGTCCTGCTTGCTGTACTTGGCGAACAGCGGGCCGTAATCGGCATCGGCCTTTTTCAGTTCGGCCTGGTACTGGCCGGTGGATTTCCAGCCCAGCTTGCCGGCATACGTGCCCAGGCCCGGATACAGGAACAGATAGGCCAGCGCGAACACGATGGTGATGTAGAACAGCCACATCCACCAGCGCGGCATCGGCGTGTTCAGCTCGCTCAAGTCCTCGTCCCAGACGTGGCCGGTGGTACCCACCTTGCCGTCGGCGGCCTTGGCCAGCTTGACCTTCGATTGCGAGTACAGCAGCACGCCGCAGCCGAACACGCCCAGCAAGGTCAGCACGACGATGTACCAATCCCAGAAGCCGTTGGTGAAATCAGCCATGGCCGTTCTCCTCGTCATCGGCGAACGGCAGTCGCGCCGCCGCCGCGAAGTCGGCTTCCTTGTTGCGGATAAAGGCCCACCACAGGATGCCCATGAACGTGATGAAAGAGATCACCGTCATCACGCTGCTGGCGCTGTCAAACAGGTTGTCGATAGCCATGCTAGTTCCTCGTCTTGATGAGTGTGCCCAGGCCTTGCAGGTAGGCGACCAGGGCGTCTTCTTCGGTCTTGTCCTTGAGCTCTTCCGGCGCGGCGGCGATCTCGGCGTCGGTGTACGGCGTGCCCAGGCGGCGCAGCGCGTTCATCTTCGGCACGATCTCGGCCGGCACCAAAGAGGTCTTGGCCAGCCACGGATAGTTCGGCATATTCGATTCCGGCACCACGTCGCGCGGATTGTTCAGGTGGGTGCGGTGCCATTCGTCGCTGTAGCGGCCGCCCACGCGCGCCAGGTCGGGACCGGTGCGCTTGGAACCCCATTGGAACGGCCGGTCGTAGACGAACTCGCCCGCCACCGAATAGTGGCCGTAGCGCTCGGTCTCGGCGCGGAACGGGCGGATCATCTGCGAGTGGCAGTTGTAGCAGCCTTCGCGCACGTAGATGTCGCGTCCGGCCAGCCGCAGCGGCGAGTACGGCTTGAGGCCGGCCACCGGCTCGGTGGTGGACTTCTGGAAGAACAGCGGCACGATCTCGACGGCGCCGCCGACGCTGACCACCAGCGTCACCAGCGCGATCAGCAGCCAGGGATTTTTCTCGATCCATTCGTGGGTAAATTTCATGCTTTGCTCCGAATCAGGCGTGACCGGCGGCCAGCGCGGGAATGCGCGCCACGGCGGTCTCGCGGTTACGCAGGGTCATCCAGGTGTTGTAGGCCATCACGCACATGCCGCCCAAGTACAGCAGGCCGCCGGTGAAGCGCACCACGTAGTACGGGAAGGTGGCTTTGACGCTCTCGGCAAAGGTGTAGGTCAGCGTGCCGTCGGCATTGACCGCGCGCCACATCAGGCCCTGCATCACGCCGGCGATCCACATCGCGGCGATGTACAGCACGATGCCGATGGTGGCGACCCAGAAGTGCAGGTCGATCAACCTGGTGCTGTACATCTTCTGCTGGCTGGCCAGGCGCGGCAGCAGGTAGTAGATCGAGCCCATGGTGATGAAGCCGACCCAGCCCAGCGCGCCGCCGTGGACGTGGGCGATGCCCCAGTCGGTGTAGTGCGACAGCGCGTTGACGGTCTTGATCGACATCATCGGCCCCTCGAAGGTGGCCATGCCGTAGAACGACAGCGAGACGATCATGAATTTCAGGATCGGATCGGTGCGCAGCTTGTGCCAGGCGCCCGACAGGGTCATCATGCCGTTGATCATGCCGCCCCACGACGGCGCCAGCAGGATCAGCGAGAACACCATGCCGATCGATTGCGTCCAGTCCGGCAGCGCCGTGTAGTGCAGGTGGTGCGGGCCGGCCCACATATAGGTGAAGATCAGTGCCCAGAAGTGCACGATCGACAGGCGGTACGAGTACACCGGGCGTTCGGCCTGCTTGGGGATGAAGTAGTAGACCATGCCCAGGTAGCCGGCGGTGAGGATGAAGCCGACCGCGTTGTGGCCGTACCACCACTGGATCATCGCGTCCTGCACGCCGGCGTAGGCCGAGTACGATTTGAACAGCGAAGCCGGCATGCTGGCGCCGTTGACCACGTGCAGGATCGTCACGGCGATGATGTAGCCGGCGAAGAACCAGTTGGCCACGTAGATGTGTTTCACTTTACGCTTGATCAACGTGCCGAAGAAGACCACCGCGTAGGCGATCCACACCAGCGCGATCAGGATCGTGATCGGCCATTCCAGCTCGGCGTATTCCTTGCCGCGCGTGAAGCCCATCGGCAGCGTGACGACGGCGCTGAGAATGACCGCCTGCCAGCCCCAGAAGGTGAAGGCGGCCAGCTTGTCCGAGAACAGCCGGACCTGGCAGGTGCGCTGCACCACGTAGTAGGACGTGGCGAACAGGCCGCAGATGCCGAAGGCGAAGATCACCGCGTTGGTGTGCAGTGGACGCAGCCGGCCGTAGGTTAGCCAGGGTATGTCCAGGTTCAGCGCCGGCCAGGCCAGCTGGGCGGCGATGATGACGCCGACCAGCATGCCGATGACGCCCCAGACTACCGTCGCGACAGCGAACTGCTTCACGACCTTGTAGTTGTAGTGTTGATCCAATTTCGTTCTCCCCAGAACACTTTGATGATTTAGGTCAAAGGTTACTTTTCGGGGTCCAAAAAAACTTTGATGTGGATCAAAATTTTCCGGATGGGTCTTGATCCGGCTCGGCGCGATCATCGTCCTGCAGCACGCGCAGCGCGGGGCCGACCAGGTCGTCGAACTGGCCGTCGTCGGAGGCGATGAAAAATATCCACAGCGCGGCGAACACCGCGATCACGCTGAGCGGTATCAACAGGTATAAGGCTTCCATCAATCTCCCCTTCGCAGCCGCAGCGCGTTGGCCACCACCACCGCCGAACTGAGCGCCATGCCGACGCCGGACAGCCACGGATTGAGCCAGCCCAGCGCCGCCGCCGGGATCGCGATGACGTTATAGACCGTGGCCCAGCACAAGTTCTGGCGGATCACGCGCATGGTGCGTTCCGCCGTGCGCGCGCTGTCGGCCACGGCGCCGAGGCGGCCGTTGAGCAGCACCGCGTCGGCATGCGCCTGCGCCAATGCCGCGCCGCCGCCCATCGCGAAGGAGACGTCGGCCGCACCCAGCACGGCGGCGTCGTTGATGCCGTCGCCGATCATCGCCACCACGCAGCCGCGTCTTTGCAGCTGCTGCACGAAGTTCAGCTTGTCGGCCGGCAGGTAGCCACCCGCCGTGGTTTCTATGCCGAGCTGGTCGCCGACACGCCGCGCCAGCACATCATAGTCGCCGCTGAGCAGCACCACCGTCTTGCCGGCGTTGCGGAAGTAATCGACCGTGGCTTGCGCGTCGGGGCGCTGGCCATCCTGCAATTGCAGGCAGGCCAGCCACTGGCCTTCCGCGCCAAGGTAGACCGGCGTGGCGCCTTCGCTGATGTCATGCGGCGGCACCGGCCCGCTCAGGCCGGCGACGAAGTGCGCGCTGCCCAGGCGGTAGCGGCGGTTGTGCACCATGCCTTCGAGGCCGCGGCCGAGGGTCTCTTGCACAGCCGCCGCGCTCCAGTCTTCGCGTCCCGCCTCGCCGGCGGCGGCGGTGATGGCGTGCGCCAGCGGATGCGCGCTGCCGGTTTCCAGTGCAGCCGCCACTTGCAGGCAAAAATCCGCGCGCATCGCGCCGAGGGCGGCGATGTGCTGCACCGCCGGACGGCCATAGGTCAGCGTGCCGGTCTTGTCGAGCACGACGTGGGTGGCGCGGTGCAGCGTCTCCAGCGTTTGCGCCCCGGTGATCAAGACGCCCTGCCGCAGCAGCTGGTCGGTGGCGGCGGCCAGCGCGGTTGGCGTCGCCAGCGACAGCGCGCATGGGCAGGACACCACCAGTATGGCGATCGCGATTGGCCAGGCACGCGTGGCGCTGTAGCCGTCGATGCAGTACCAGAAGCCGAAGGCGGCCAGCGCGAACAGCAGCAGTCCGGCGACGAACCAGGCGGCCACCCGGTCGGCCCACAGCGCGATGCGCGGCTTGTCGCCGCCGGCGCGGTTGATCAGCTTGACCAGGTCCGACAAGGTGCTGTCCTGCGCGCGGCGCGTGACGCGCGCGAGGATGACGGCACCGGCGTTGATGGCGCCGCCGGGAATGGCCTCGCCTTCATGTTTGGCGACCGGCGCGCTTTCGCCGCTCAGCAGCGACAGGTCGAGCGATGTACGGCCTTCGATAATGACGCTGTCGGCGGCCACCGCTTCGCCAGGCTTGATAACGATGATGTTATTCACAGCCAGCGCGGCCGCCCGCACAATGGTGGCGGCGCGGCTGGCCGGATAGTTTTCCAGCAGCGAGGCCGATGCAGGCAGCGCGTGTTGCAAGCGTTCCAGCGCGGCGCCGGCCTTGCGGCGCGCGCGCAGCTCCAGGTATCGGCTGCAGAGCAGCAGGAAGATGAACATGGTGACCGAGTCGAACCACACCTCGCCTTCTCCGCTGACGGTGGCCAGCACGCTGGCGCCGAAGGCGGCAGCGATGCCCAGCGCGACCGGCACATCCATGCCAAAGGTGCGGGCGCGCAGGCTGTTGAAGGCGCCACGCCAGAACGGCAGCGCCGCATAGCAGATCGCGGGCAGCGTCAGCAGCAGGCTGGCCCAGCGCATCAGCGAGGCCATGCTGGCGTCCAGCGTGCCGTCGTCGGCCAGGTAGGCGGGCGCCACGTACATCATCACCTGCATCATCGACAGTCCGGCGACGAACAACTGGCGACCCAGCGTGCGTGCGGCGATGCGCTGCATGTCGCCGTGGCGGCCGGCGTCGTAGGGATAGGCGGCGTAGCCGATCGCGTGCAACGCGCCGAGGATGTCGCCAGGCCGGCAGGCGTCGCTGCGCCAGCGTACATAGAGGCGCTCGGTGGCGACGTTGAGCTGGGCGCTTTCCACCCCGGGCAGCTTGGCCAGGCGGTGCTCGATCAGCCAGACGCAGGCGGCGCAGCGTATGCCTTCCACCGTGAAGGTGGATTCGCGGCTGTCGGCGTCGAGCGCGAAGCGCGGGTCGGCGTTGTCGTACAGTTGCAGTTCAGGAGGCAGCTGCTGCGCGCCTTCGGCGCTGGCCGCGTAGGCGGTGCGGTTGCGGTAGTAGTTTTGTTGGCCGAGATCGACGATGGTCTGCGCCACCGCCGCGCAGCCGGGGCAGCACATCGTGT
Organism: Duganella sp. CT11-25; assembly: GCF_047302815.1. Classification (NCBI taxonomy): domain Bacteria; kingdom Pseudomonadati; phylum Pseudomonadota; class Betaproteobacteria; order Burkholderiales; family Oxalobacteraceae; genus Duganella; species Duganella sp. CT11-25. Next base: position 4,382,810 of record NZ_JBKBFD010000001.1, on the reverse strand, counting down.
GCTGGACGTTGTCGATCCGTACCGTCCATGCGGCGCCGGATGGCAGCGGCAGGCCGCAGTGGTAGCAGGCTGTCGGCTCGACGGTATTTATGAGTGTGGTGTCAGGCATAGCATATTCATCCAGTCGGGCGTGACGCCGCCCGCCGTGCGCGCGAGGCCGATCGCGCCGAAGGCCAGCACCAGCAGGCCGCAGGCGATGCGCACATGGCGCCGTTGCATGGCGCGTTGCACGCGCGCGCCCAGCAAGCCGAGGCCGGTCAGCATGGGCAGTGTGCCGAGGCCGAAGGCCAGCATCACGGCCGCGCCGCCGGCGGTCGAGCCGCTCAGCATGGCGGTGGCCAGTGCGCTGTAGACCATGCCGCATGGGAGCCAGCCCCACAGCGCGCCGAGGGCGAAGGCTTTGTGCGGCTGGTCGGCGGGCACCAGCGTCTTCATCATGGGGGCGATGATGGGTTGGGCGCGCTGCCACAGCACGCGGCCGCCCTGCTCCAGCACGGCCAGGCCGCGCCAGGCGTTCATCAGGTACAGGCCGAGCGCCACCAGCATCAGGTTGGCCAGCCAGTAGAAGCCCAGCTGCGCGTCCGCCAGCGGGGCCAGGTTGAGGGCGCCTCCTGCCAGTCCGCCCGCCAAGGCGCCGGCCAGCATGTAGCTGGCGATGCGGCCGGCGTTGTAGGCCAGTACGTGCGGCAGCGCGCCGGCCGCCGCGACGACTATCGGGATCACGGCCACCCCGTCATTCCCGCGTACGCGGGAATCCATGCTGAGCATCTCATCACGCGCTCTATGGATTCCCACGTGCGTGGGAATGGCGGCGGGGCGGGCGGTGGCGGATAGCGCGCCGACGATGCCGCCGCACATGCCGGCGCAATGCACGCTGCCAGCCAGGCCGACCACGAATACGGGCAGTAGCTGGAGCGCGTTCATTTATATCGTCTTCGAGTAGCGCAGCGGTTGCGGCGCGATGTCGCGCGCCAGGCTCAGGTAGCGGTCGAACACCATACAGATATTGCGTATCAACAGCCGGCCCTTGGGTGTCACCGCGATCCAGTGCTGGTCGATGGTCAGCAGGCCATCGTCGACGAAGCCTTGCAGCTGCGCCAGCTCGTTGGCGAAGTACAGCGGGAACTGGATCGGATAGGCCTGTTCCATCGACGATATCGACAACTCGAAATTGCACATCAGCTTCTGGATCACGATGCGGCGCAGCAGGTCGTCGGTATCGAGCTTGATGCCGCGCGTGACCGGCAGCTTGCCGTCGTCGAGCTTTGCGTAATAGCCCTCCAGCGTTTTCTCGTTCTGGCTGTAGGTTGCGCCGATGGCGCTGATGGCCGACACGCCGCAGGAAATCAGCTCCGACTCCGCGCGGGTGGAATAGCCTTGGAAGTTGCGCTGCAGGCGACCCTGGCGCTGGGCCACGGCCAGTTCATCGTCCGGCTTGGCGAAATGGTCCATGCCGATATAGACGTAGCCGGCCGCGCACAGCCGGCGTATGCACAGCGCCAGCAACTCCAGCTTGACGGCGGGCGTCGGCAAATCGGCATCGGCGATGCGGCGCTGCGGCTTGAACAGATGCGGCATGTGCGCGTAGTTGTACAGCGCGATCCGGTCCGGGTTGGCGGTGATCACCTTGTCCAGCGTCTGCTCCATGCTGGCCATGCTTTGCTTCGGCAGCCCGTAGATCAAATCGATGCTGATCGAACGGAAGCCGGCGTCGCGCGCGGCGTCCATCACGGCGCGCGTCTCCGCCTCCGGCTGGATGCGGTTGACCGCCTTCTGCACCTCGGGATCGAAATCCTGCACGCCCAGGCTGATGCGGTTGAAGCCTTGCGCGCGCAGGCTGTGCACGCGCTCCGCGCTGACGGTGCGCGGATCGATCTCGATCGCGTACTCGCCCTGCTGGTCGGAGGCGAAATCGAAATTCGCGCGCAAGTGCGCCATCAGGTCGCCCATCTGGCGGTCGCTCAGGTAGGTCGGCGTGCCACCGCCGAAATGCAGTTGCTCGATCTGGCCCATGCCGTCGAACAGCCGGCCCTGCATGTCGATTTCCTGCTTCAGGTAGCCGAGGTAGGTGGCGGCCTTGCTGTGGTCCTTGGTGACGATCTTGTTGCAGCCGCAGTAGTAGCAGATCGTGTCGCAGAACGGGATGTGGATGTACAGCGACAAAGGCCGGCGGCTGCGGCGCATGCGCAGCCCGGCCACCGCCTCCAGCAACTGGCCGTAGCCGAAGTCGTTGTGGAAGCGGTCGGCGGTCGGATACGAGGTGTAGCGCGGTCCCGATTGACTCAGCTTGCCGATGATGGCGGCATCGAATTCAACGGGCGGAAATGCGGAAAGCGCGGTATGCATGATCTCAGGCGGCGAGGCGCTTCAGCGGTTGTGGGGTGGCGGCGTGCCTGGCGCGTACTGCGCGCGGGCTGCGGGCCGGGCCGAACTTGAACAGGCTGACCGCTTGCGTCAGGCCGCCCGCTTCGGTGGCCAGGCTGGCCGTGGCGGCCGCCGCTTCCTCGACCAGCGCGGCATTCTGCTGCGTGACCTGGTCCATGTGGGCGATGGCCGAGTTGACCTGGTCGACGCCGATGCTCTGCTCGTGCGAGGCCACCGAGATCTCGTGCATGATGGCCGTCACCTGCTGCACCGAGGCCACCACCTCCTTCATCGTGGCGCCGGCGCGGTCGACCTGCAGCATGCCGGCGCTGACCTTGCCGACCGAGACGTCGATCAGGTTCTTGATGTCCTTGGCGGCGGTGGCGCTGCGCTGGGCCAGGTTGCGCACCTCGCCCGCCACCACGGCGAAGCCGCGGCCTTGTTCGCCGGCGCGGGCCGCTTCGACGGCGGCGTTCAGCGCCAGGATGTTGGTCTGGAAGGCGATGCCTTCGATCAGGCCGATGATGTCGACGATCTTGCGCGACGAATTGTTGATTTCATCCATGGTGGCGATGACGTCGGCGACGATCTCGCCGCCCTGCACCGCGACGTTGGAGGCGTTCTGCGCCAGCAGGTTGGCCTGCGCCGAGTTGTCGGCGTTTTGCTTGACGGTGGACGAGAACTCTTCGACGCTCGACGCGGTTTCCTCCAGGCTGGCGGCCTGCGCTTCGGTGCGGCCGGACAGGTCGGCGTTGCCGGCGGCGATCTGGCGCGTGGCCACGGCCATGGTCTCGACGTTGACGCGCACGTCGCGGATGGTGGCGATCAGGTTGCTGTTCATTTGCTGCAGCGCGCGCAGCAACTGGCCGACTTCGTCGGTGGCTTCGGTCTCGAAGGAGCCGGACAGGTCGCCGGCGGCGATGGCGCGGGCGCCCTGCAGCGCGCGGTCCAGCGGCTGCAGCACCGACACGCGCAAGGTGTACCACAGGAAGACGTTGATCAGCAGGCCGAGGAAGGTGGCGCCGAAGATGGCGTAGTTATGCGCGCCGTTCCCTTCCAGCAGCGTGGCGCTGCAGACGCCGACCTGCAGCAGGTTGACCACGCTGGTGGCCAGCCAGATGCGCATGCCGAGCGAGACGTGACTGAGGCGCGACAGCAGCGTGCCGACGCCGGGCAGGATCACCTGGCCGTTCTTGATGCGGATGCCGTGATTGGCTTCGGTGCGTATGGCGCGGTAGGCTTGCTCGGCCTGGGCGATCTGCTGGCGCTCGGCCTTGACCCGCACCGACATATAGCCGATGGTCTTGCCGTTTTCGCGGATCGGCGTGATGTTGGCCCGCACCCAGTAATAGTCGCCGTTCTTGCAGCGGTTCTTGACGATGCCGGTCCACGGCGTGCCGTCCTTGATCGAGGCCCACAGGTCGGCGAAGGCTTCGGCCGGCATGTCAGGATGGCGCAGGATGTTTTGCGGCGCGCCCATCAGTTCTTGTTCGCTGAAGCCGCTGATCTGCGTGAAATACGGATTCACGTAGGTGATATTGCCATTTAAATCAGTTTTCGAGACGATGGCCTGGTCGTCCAGGACTTCCACTTCGCGGTTGGTGACAGGTTGGTTGTTGCGCATGACTTGGGCTCCGGCTGTTTTATTGCTGTATCGCAATAGATGTAAGCAGTTTACGGAGTCCACCCGTCAAATTTATTGATGTAGATCAAAATTCACCGGATTGGGGTGGATTAGCGGCGGACGGGGCTAGTCGCCGACCGTCAGCGGGCGCAGCGTGCCGACCGCATAGCCCTGGGCATAGTCCAGGCCCAGCTCGCGCACCACCGCCAGCGTCTGCTCGTCCTCCACGTATTCGGCCACCACGCTGATGCCCATCACGTGGCCGACCTCGTTGATGGCCTTGACCATCGCGCGGTTGATGGCGTTGCTGGCGATATCGCGGATGAACACGCCGTCGATCTTGAGGAAGTCCACCGGCAGCGTCTTCAGGTAGGCGAACGAGGACAGGCCGCTGCCGAAGTCGTCCAGCGAAAAGCGGCAGCCCAGCGCCTTCAGCCCGGCCATGAAGTCCTGCGCCTTGAGCAGGTTGGCGATGACGGCGGTTTCGGTGATTTCAAAGCAGATCTGCTCGGGCGCGATGTCGTGCTCGACGAACTGCTCGACGATGTAGTCGTGCAGGCCCTCGTCGCCCAGCGACGTGCCGGACAGGTTGACCGAGTACTGCGCCGGCACCGGCTGGCGGTCCTCGATATAGGCTTGCTCCTCGCTCAGGCTCTCGCGCACGCTTTGCACGTGGCGGCAGACGGCGCGGATGACCCAGCGGTCGATCGCCGTCATCATGTCGTAGCGCTCGGCGGCGGGGATGAAGGCGCCGGGCAGGATCAGGTCGCCCTTGGCGGGCTGGATGCGGATCAGCACTTCGTCATGGGCGTCCTCGTGCGGCCCGAGGCCGACGATGGGCTGGGCGTACAGCCGGAAGTACTGGCGCTCGAAGGCTTCGTTCAGGCGCGACACCCACAGCATTTCGCCTTGGCGGCGCGCCAGCCGCTGGTCCGATTCCTGGTACAGGTGCACGCGGTTGCGGCCGCGGTCCTTGGCCAGGTAGCAGGCCTGGTCGGCGGCGATCAGCAATTCGGTCATCGACTTGCTGTTGTGGTTGATCTCGACCACGCCGATGCTGACGCCCAGCTCGAAGGTGTGGTCGTCCCAGACAAAGCGGAAGTTCTTGACCGACTGCCGCAAGCCGTCGGCGATCAGCGCCGCCTGGTCCGGCGGGCAGTGCGGCAGCAGCACGCCCAGCTCGTCGCCGCCGAGGCGGGCCAGGATGTCGCTGTCGCGCATCTGTTTCTGCAGCATCTTCGACAGCAGTTGCAGCAGCAGGTCGCCGGCGCTGTGGCCGCAGGTGTCGTTGACGATCTTGAACTGGTCGAGGTCCATGTACAGCAGGGCGTGTACATGGTTTTCCGTCTTGGCGCTGTGCAGGGCGTTGGCGATCTGCACCTCGAATTCGCGCCGGTTGATCAGGCCGGTAAGCGTGTCGTGGCTGGCGTTCCAGGACAGCTGCCTGGCCAGCTTGCGCTCGTGGCTGACGTCGCGGAACACCACCACGGCGCCCAGCAGCTCGCCGGCGTCGGACCAGATCGGCGAGGCCGACTCCTCCACCGAGACGCGGCGGCCGTCGCGCGTGACCAGCTGGTTTTGGGTCGACACGCCGATGGTCTGCCGCAGTCGCAGGCATTGCAGCGCCACGTGTTCCGGCGTATGGCCGCTGGCTTCGTCGATCAGGTGCAGCGTGGTGCCGATGTCCAGCCCCCGGGCCTGGTCGACGGTCCAGCCGGTCAGCTGTTCGGCGATGCGGTTGAGGTAGCGGGTCTTGCCATGTTCGTCGGTGGTGACCACGCCTTCGCCGATCGAATGCAGGGTGGCGGCGGCCATTTCGCGGGTGCGGGCGCTGGCTTGCTCGGCCTCCTTGCGCGCGGTGATGTCCCAGACGATGCCCAGCGTGCTGACGGGATTGCCTTGCTGGTCGCTGAACACATGGGCCTTGGCGGCCAGCCAGTGCAGTGTCTGGTCTTCCCAGATCACGCGGTATTCGACCTCGTAACCGGTGCCTTCATCGACCGCGTCCTGCATGGTGTTGAGCAGATGGTCGCGGTCGTCCGGAAAGACGAATTGCAGGAAGGCGGTGAACGGCTGGGCGCGGTCGGCGGTGGGCAGGCCCAGCAGGCTGGCGCCGGGCGTGTCCCAGTTGACGGTGCTGTCGATGACTTTACCGCCGCTCAGGCTCGAATCCCAGATCGACATGCGCGCGGCATCGAGCGCCATGCGCAAATGCCGCTGTATATGCTCCATGCTCGCTACTCCACCATTTTGCGATTAGAGCGTTGGGCAGGGAGAAAAGTTCCAGGCTTGCCTTCGGGTCAGCCTGCCTTCTTGAAGCTGCCCGCGATTTTGCCGCCGATGGTAACCACCGCCAGCGCCAGCGCGCCGGCGACGATGCCGGCGATCGCGTCGAGCAGGCTGGGCGTGATGAAGGCCAGCACCGGGCCGATGGCCGGCAGCGTGCCGGCCGCTTCGGCGGCGTGGTGGATGAGGTCGTGCGCGCCTGGCACGCCGTGCGTCAAGATGCCGCCGCCGACCATGAACATGGCCGCCGTGCCGACCACCGACAACAGCTTCATCAGCTTGGGCGCCGCCGCCAGCAGCACGCGGCCCAGGGCCCGCAGCGCCGCGCCGCCGCGCTGGCTCAGGTAGAGGCCGGCGTCGTCCATCTTGACGATGCCCGCCACGATGCCGTACACGCCGACCGTCATGACCAGCGCGATGCCGACCACCACCGTCACCTGTTGCGAGAACGGCGCCGCAGCCACCGAGCCCAGCGCGATGACGATGATCTCGGCCGACAGGATGAAGTCGGTGCGGATCGCGCCCTTGATCTTGTCCTTTTCCAGCGCCACCAGGTCGACCTCGGGATTGGCGACCGCCTCGGCCAGCTCGGCGTGGTGCTGCTTGTCCTCCTCGGCGTGCAGGTAGCCGTGGGCGATCTTTTCAAAGCCCTCGAAGCACAGGTAGAGCCCGCCGATCATCAGCAGCGGCGTGATGGCCCATGGCGCAAACGCGCTGATCGCCAGCGCGGCCGGCACCAGGATGGCCTTGTTCTTGAGCGAGCCGACCGCCACCGCCCACACCACCGGCAGCTCGCGCTCGGCGCGCACGCCGGAGACTTGCTGCGCGTTCAGCGCCAGGTCGTCGCCCAGCACGCCGGCGGTCTTCTTGGCCGCCACCTTGCTCATGGCGGCGACGTCATCGAGGATGGAGGCGATGTCGTCGATGAGGGCGAACAGGCTGGAACCGGCCATTAGCGGTTCCCTTGCGGGGTAAGGTGGGTCATTTCAGCTCCTTGGTTGATAAGCAATATTAACCCAAGCCGGGCGCGCAGCGATATGGCCGGCCCGGTACAATGTGGATTGCCGTGCAGCATGGGCGCTGCCGCTGTCTACTCAATGGGATGCGTATGAGCTTTGCCACCTGGTTCACCTTTTTTGTCGCCGCCTGCATCATTGCCGTTTCGCCGGGCTCGGGCGCCGTGCTGTCGATGTCGCACGGCCTGTCCTACGGCGTGCGCCGCGCCAGCGCCACCATCCTGGGCCTGCAGACCGGCCTGCTGCTGATCTTCTTCATCGCCGGCGCCGGCGTCGGCTCGCTGCTGCTGGCCTCGGAAGTGGCGTTCAACATCGTCAAGACGGTGGGCGCGCTGTACCTGATCTACCTGGGCCTGAGCCAGTGGCGCGCCAAGGTCAGCATCGGCCAGCAGGAGTCGCACGCGGAAGTGGTGGTGCCGACCGTGCAAAAGCGCTTCCTGACCGGCTTCCTGACCAACGCGACCAATCCCAAGGGGATTATCTTCATGGTGGCCGTGCTGCCGCAGTTTATTACCCAGGGCCAGCCGCTGCTGCCGCAACTGCTGATCCTGGCCGCCACCATGTGCTGCATCGACCTGGTGGTGATGCACAGCTACGCTTTCCTGGCCTCGTCGATGCAGCGCTTTTTCCGCGACGCCGGCGCCGTCAAGAAGCAGAACCGGGTGTTCGGCGGCCTGTTGATGGCGGTCGGCGCGGCGCTGTTCTTCGTCAAGCGCGGCGGGGCGACTACCTGAATTTGCAAATTTGTAACTCCGTGTAACCCCGGTAGTCGGACGCGCGCTTGAAGCGTTAAATCAAGATAACCACTGGAGCGCAGCCATGAGCCGCAAAAAGATCATCCATTTCCTCCTGCTGGCCGCCCTGGCCGGCGCTAGCGCCTGGGCGCTGGCCGACCCGCCCGCCGTGGTGGGGCGCATTTCCAGCGTCCAGGGCCAGGTCACGCTGGTGGGCGACGACGAGCCGGTGGCCGCCTCGCTGAACTGGCCGGTGACCGCCGCCAACCACATCAACACCGCGACCGGCGGCCGCACCGAGTTCCGCGTCGGTTCGACGGCGGTGCGGGTAGATGGCGATTCGGACCTGGAAATCACCGAGATGGATGACGATTTGCTCAGGTTGCGCCTGAACTACGGCAGCGTCAGCATCCGTATCCGTAGCCCCGAGTTGCTGCGCGACTTTGAACTGACCACGCCGCAGGCGCGCATCACCATGATCGAGCCGGGCGTGCTGCGGGTCGATGCCGACCGCGTCGCCGACACCAGCCAGATCAGCGTGCTGGCCGGTACCGCCCGCGTCGATGGCGCCGGTTCGTCGGTGACGGTGAACAACGGCCGCCATGTCGACGTCACCAGCGAGGATGTGCGCACCAGCGTGGCCCGCCGCGACGGTTTCGACGTCTGGGCCGAGGACCGCGACCGCCTCGACCAGAGCGCGACGGCGACCCGCTTTGTCTCCAGCGGCATGACCGGCTACGAGGAACTGGACCGCAACGGCAGCTGGACCGAGGACGCCGAGTACGGCACGTTGTGGACGCCGCGCAATGTGGCGATCGACTGGGCGCCGTATCGCGACGGCCGCTGGATCTGGCTGGCGCCATGGGGCTGGACCTGGGTCGACAATGCGCCGTGGGGCTATGCGCCGTCGCACTATGGCCGCTGGGTGGTGGTCAACCGCCGCTGGTGCTGGGCGCCTGGCCGTCCCGCCGGACGTCCGGTGTGGGCGCCGGCGTTGGTCGGCTGGGTCGGCGGCGATGGCTTCGCACATAATCGCCGGCCGGGCCTGGGCTGGTTCCCGCTGTCGCCGCGCGAGCGCTTTGTGCCGGGTTACAAGGTGTCGTCCGATTATGAGCGGCGCATGACCTGGACCCATAACGGCAAGCCGTTCCAGCCGCGCGCGGATGGCCACGACAACTTCACCGAGCGCCGCGGTATGACCGTGCTGCCGCGCGAGCAGTTCGAGGGCCGCCGCACGGTGCAGGTGAACCGTGGCGCGCAAGTGATTCCGACCTCGAACCAGGTGAAAAACGTGGCGCCGGTGGCGCCGCCGCAGCCGGCTGGGCCGAACCGCTTCATCAACACCAATCGGGACCGTGACCGGGACAATGACGGCCGCCCTGACCGCCCTGAGCGCACGGACCGCTTTGACCGCAACGACCGCAACGACCGCAACGATCGCAATGACCGTCCGGGTCGGGTGATCACCGCGCCGTCGCAGCCGGTGAACGTGCCTGCGCAGCAGCCAGGACGCCAGCAGACCATCACGACGCTGGCGCCGGGACAGGTCGGCAGGCCGGATGCGCCGGCGCAGACCATCAATCCAAACGATGTGCGCGTTGATCTGCGGCCGCGTTTCAACCCTCCGCAGCAGCACCAGCCGTCAGGACCGGGGCCCTCGCTGCAAGTGGTACCGAACGGGCGCGAGCGCTTTGACCGCGACCGCGACGATGATGACAATCGCCGCCGCCAGCGCCCGTCGCAGGAGCCGCGACAGCAGCAAGTGCTGCCGATGCCGCAAGCGCAGCCGCAGCCACAAGTGCAGCCACAGCCGCAGCGCCAATTCAATCCGCAGCCGCCGCAGCCGCAACAACCGCAGCAGCAACATCAGTTCAATCCGCCGCCGCAGCAAGCGCAACCGCAGCCGCAGCGCCAGGTCACGCCGCCGGCGCCGCAAGTACAGCCGGCCCAGCGTGAGAACCGCGATGCCGGCCGCGGCGAGCCGCGCAAGGAAGCACCGGAAAAGCGCAACAACGACAACCGGGGCGACCGGGGCGACCGCCGCCAGAACCTGCAGTAAGCTAGGCCACACAAAAAACCGCCGGCCTGAACGCACTCAAGATCGCGTTCAGGCCGGCGGTTTTTTTACGCCTGCTTCTCTGCCTTCAACCGCAAACGGGCGCGCCATTCACCCAGCGCCGACAGCGCGCCCTGGAATTCGCGCTCGATCAAATCCGCCTCGGCGGCGGTCACCTTGCCATCCATCAGCGCGCTCGACACCGCTTCCGCCACCGCCCCCACCTGGCTCATCACCTTGCACACGGTTTGCGACAGGTCGTCGCTGCCGATGCTTTCCGGTGTCGGCACCACGAAGGCCGCCATGCCATGCCGCACCAGCAGCGCGTGCAGCGGCAGGTGGGCGTCCGCCACGCCGGCTTTGTGGCACAGGTCGACCACGGCCGACACTTCCTCGAACGACGGGTAATGCGAAGCGATGGTCGGCGCCAGCTTGTTGCGCAGGACGTTGACCGAGATTCCCATCGCCTGCGCCAGGGCGTCGATGCCGCCGGGATAGCTGCGCGCCACCTTGTAGAGCGCGTCGTGCTGATTCATGTCCAGGTATTTGCGTGTCATGGTGAAGCGAGCCTTTTATTACCGATGCATGCGCCATCGCGCGGCGCTATGCTGATTTTCATTCAACCTTTTTACGAAAAGACATCATGAAGTCCTTTCATTCGGTGCTGGTGCTGGTGATCTGCCTTGCGATGGCCGGCAATGCGCCGGCCGAAGCGCGGCCTGGCCAACATTCTGGCACATCATCGTCATACAAAAGCGGTTTTTCTTCACAAAAGAACAACCCCGGGCGCGGCAAGTCTGCGCCGCCGCCCGCCAGCCGCCAGAGCGGCCCGGGCGCCTTCGGCAAGGCCCCCGGCTCGCCGGCGTCGGCCCAGCCACAGCGCAATACCTCGGCCATGTCGCGCGACGTCGACCAAAGCGCAGCGCGCGACAACGCGCTCAGGACGCTGGAAGCCCGCCGCGCCGCCGCCAACGCACCGCCGCCCTTGCCGCCGCTGAACGACACGCTGCGGCGTCCGCAACCGGCGCCCGGCTACCAGACGCCGCCGCCGGTGTTCCAACCGCCGGTGCAGCAATCGTCCGGCAACGGCCTGATGCACGGTTTGCTGGGCTTCATGCTGGGACGGGCGATGAGCCAGAGTAACCAGCCGGTGGCGTATCCGAGCACCGGCAACGGCCAGCCGCCTGCGGCCCAGCCGGCCAACGGCAGCGTCGCCGGCGGCGCGGTGGCAGGCGCCGGCATGATCGGCGGCATGCCGGGGCTGGGGGCGCCGGCGGCCGCGCCGGTTCCGGTGCCGCCGCAGCAGCAATCGTTCGGTGCCAGCGTGCTGCGCTGGTTTATCTGGCTGTCGGTGCTGAGCGTGATCGTTTGGACGGTGGTGTATTCGGTGCGCAAGCTGCGCCGCCTGCGCGCCGGCAATACCCCGAATTATTCATTTGAGAGGAACTGAGATGGGCTGGTCGGATGCTTATAACTACTTGCGCAACATGGGCAGCGCGGATGCGCCGCGCACGGACCGTGACCTGCCGCTGGGCGCGCGCATCGGCAGCCTGGTGTGCATCCAGCAATCGCCGCTGCTGCGCGCGGCCGGCGACGGTTCGCTGATCACGCCGCCGGATGCGGACGACAAGCGCATCGTCGCCGTCTCGCAGATCCGGCTCAAGCAGAGCGGCGGCTTGTACCGCTACTACCTGGAAACCGGCGATCACGACGACAAGGAGAAATTCCTGCAGGTGTACCAGAACGGCGGTGGCCAGGTGGCCGAGGTCATGTACTGCACCCAGCTGGCGCGCGTGATCCCGGAGACGGTGGAAGACCAGGAGGCCTACATGGGCCTGGCCGGCGCCGGCCTGGGCGACCGCAGCTACACGCTGTGGCGCGCCCAGTTGAACGACATCGGCCTCGACGAGAGCGACCTGGACCTGGTGTTCGGCGATGCAGAGGGTATCGATTACTGGCGCGACGCCGGCGATCCGCAGGCCGAGTTCGTGACGCCGTTCTCCGGCACCGAGACCCGGCTGGACGACGCCAGCGGCCGCCTCGGCCTGCGCCAGGAAATGTATTTCATGCCGTATGTGCGCCAGCTACGCGGCGGTGGCCACGAATATTTGCTGATCACGACTGAAATCATCAACAGCGTGAACGGCGATGCATCAAAACGCGGGATCCATGTGGACTTTGTGATCGGCATCCCGGTGGAGCAGGAACGCATCGTTATCCAATGATGCGCAATATTTTTTGAGGAAGACTGAAATGAGCAACTTGAATGGCTGGGGTTTGACCGCGCGACTGATCACCAAGCATTTTGGCGCGCTGGGCGACCGCGTCTCCGAAGCGATCGCCAATTTTGATCCGGAAACCGCGACCGAGGCCGATCGCGACCGCCTGGCCGACAGCCTGCGTGGCGCGGCGCAAAAACTGGCGGCGGCCCGCAGCTCCTTCGACAAGGAAGCGGCGGACGTGGTCAAGCTGCGCCAGTTGATCGCCACCGACGAACAGGCCGCCGGCACCTTGGCCGACCGCCTGGCCGCCGGCAAGATTTCGGAAGCGACCATCACCCTGTTCTGCGACGAGCTGGAATCGAACAAGGCGCGCATGCCGCTGGAAGTGCAGGAGGAGGCCGACGCCCGCCAGTACATGGACGAGCTGCAAACCATCGTCGATGCGCTGTCCAAGCAGCTGTCCGAGTTCGACGCCGCCGCCAAAAAGGCGATGCAGGCGCTGGCTTCGGCCCGCGCCCAGCAGGATCTGCAGCGCCTGCGCACCGAGCGCCAGAGCGAGCTGGCCGGCTTGTCCGGCATGCGCGGCAATTCCAGCGCGCTGAACGCGCTGGCCCGCCGCGCCCAGGCCATCAGCAACGATGCGGCAGGCATGAAGATCGTCGCCGACATCGGCCAGCGTCCGTATGAGCAGGCGGCCGAGCTGGAGGCGATCCGCAAGTCGGTCGGCGAGCCCGGCGCGGGCAGCGAATCGGCCCTGGCGCGGCTGCAGCGCTTGTCCAGCCAGCAGGCCGTGCCGCAGCTGGCCAAATCGTAAGCACCCGCTGAATTGGCTACAATAGAGGCCGGTGGCGTCACGTTGACGCTGCCGGTTTTCTTTTTTGATTGGAATGAATATGCAAGCGATCCCGCCGTCAGAGTCCCTCATCGAGTATCCGAGCGACTTCCCGATCAAGGTGATGGGGCCGACTCATATCGATTTCGCGCCGGCCATCGTGCTGGTCGTGCAAAAGCATGACAAGGAATTCCATGAAGGCAAAATGGAAGTGCGTCCTTCGGCCAAGGGCAATTACACCGGCCTGACCGTGACCGTGCGCGCCATCAGCCGCGAGCAGCTCGACGCGCTGTACACCGAGTTGTCGGCTCACCCGATGGTGAAAATCGTGATGTAAATCAGGCTGGCTGGCGCTGGAAGGCGGCGATCTCCGCCAGCAGCCAGTCGCGGAAAGCCTGTACCTGCGGCTTGCCGACCGATCCCGGCGGCGAGACGAAGAAGTAATCGTCCGGGCACGGCGTCGTGATATCGAACAGGCGCCGCAACTGCCCGGACGCAATTTCCTGCACCGCCACCAGATGGCGCACCAGCGCCACGCCGTTGCCGTCCACTGCGGAACGGATCAGCAGCGACAAATCATCGAACAACAGCCCGCCGGACGGTTCGGCCAGATCGAGCCCGGCTGCCCGCAGCCATGGCGACCACGGCTCCACCGAACGCAGCAGCGTATGCTGACGCAGGTCTTCCGGCGAGACTGGAAGCTGTCCATTGCGATAGTGGGGACTCACTACCGGGTAATAGATATCCCCCATCAAGCGCTCCACCACCAGGCCCGGATAGTTGCCGCGGCCGAAACGGATGCCGACGTCGATGCCGTCGCGCGCCAGATCCTGCAATTGCGCGCTCGATTGCAGCACCACCTCGATATCCGGATACAGCTCGATAAACCGTCCGAGACGCGGCGCCAGCCAGCGCGCCGCCACCGACGGCACCGACGATACCGTCAGCCGCTTGTTGGCGCTGACCGCGCGCATGGCGTCGGCCGCGATGGCGATGTCGGCAAAGGATTTGCCTAAGAACTGGGCAAATCTCAGCGCATCGCTGGTTATTTTCACCTGCCGGCCATTGCGCACGAACAGTTGCCGGCCCAGTTCCTCCTCCAACGCCCTTACCTGATGGCTGATCGCGCCATGCGTCAGATGCAACTCTTCCGCCGCGCGCGAGAAGTTCTCGTGGCGGGCCGCCGCCTCGAAGGCGCGCAGAGCGGAAAAATTGGGCAGGCGACGGCTGCTCATGGGCTAGTCATGCTGTGGATAACTATGTGAATAAAATTAGCAAGAATCACGAAAATATAACGTTATACAGGGACTTAGGCAAGGTTTACCATGTGAATAAATCTACACTAACCGGAGCCACCATGCCTTTTGAACTGTACGTCGACAGCCTTTTCACCAGTCCTTACGCCTTGTCGGCTTTTGTGGCGCTGACCGAAAAACGCCTGCCTTTCACCATCAAGACGGTGGATCTGGAGGCCGGCCACCAGAAACAGGCCTCCTATGCGGACCGCGCGCTGACCGCCCGCGTGCCGGCGCTGGTCGAGGGCGACTTCGTGCTGACCGAGTCAACCGCCATCACCGAATACCTGGAAGAAACCTTCCCGGCGCCGGAATACATTGCGCTGTATCCGAAGGACAAGCGCCAGCGCGCCCGGGCGCGCCAGATCCAGGCCTGGCTGCGCAGCGACCTGGTGCCGTTGCGCGTCGACCGGGATACGGAAACGGTGTTCTTCGGTAAAGCCTGCGCCCCGCTGACGCCGGCCGGCCAAGCCGCCGCCGACAAGCTGATCCACGCCGCCGGCCAGCTGGTGCAGGGCCCCAACCTGTTCGGCGACTGGTGCCTGGCCGATGTCGATTTGACCGTCATGCTGAACCGCCTGATCCTGAACGGCGACGAGGTGCCGCAAAAGCTCAAGGACTACGCGGCGGCCCAGTGGCGGCGGCCTTCGGTGCGGCAGTGGCTGGAGCGTCACCAGCCGGGCTGATTTATAATGGCGGCATGACGTCTCCTACCCACACCGAGCCGGCGCTGATACGCCACCTCGGTCTTGCCGATTACGACAGCACCTTCGCCGCCATGCGGGCCTTCACCGACGCCCGCACGCCGGACACCCGCGACGAATTGTGGATAGTCGAGCACCCGCCCGTGTTCACGCTGGGCCTGGGCGCCGATCGCGGCCACCTGCTGGCGGGCGCGTCCGCCATCCCCGTGGTGCAGACCGACCGCGGCGGCGAAGTAACCTACCACGGCCCCGGCCAGGTGGTGATTTACATGTTGATGGATTTGCGCCGCAACAAGCCGGGCGGCAAGCTGTACGCCCGTCAGTTCGTCAATAAAATCGAGCAGGCGATCATCAATGTCTTAGGGGCGTATAATCTCATCGGTGAGCGCGTCCAAGGCGCGCCGGGCATCTACATGGCCGGCGGACCGAAGAAAGGCGCCAAGATCGCCGCGCTCGGCTTGAAAGTGCGCGGCAACGGCTGCACCTATCATGGGCTGTCGCTGAATGTGGCGATGGATCTGGCCCCGTTTTCCTGGATTAATCCTTGCGGCTATGCCGGACTGGAAACAGTCGACATGCGCACCGTTGGCGCGCAGGCAATGCTGTCCGATGTACAACAGCAGCTGGCCGACGAGCTGATAGGCGTCCTGGCCGCCGTTGAACCTGCAACACACGAATAAACTAACCCTGCCCGCGAGGGCACGCCGCCAAAATGACCTCTGAAACCACTACCAGCGTTGCCCCAGCTTACAACCCGAGCGAAAAGCAAAAAGGCGCCAGCAAGACCTCGCGCATTCCGATCAAGATCGTGCCGATCGAGCAGGTTGAGCGTCTGAAAAAGCCGGACTGGATCCGCGTCAAGGCCGGTTCGCCGAACACCCGTTTCTACGAAATCAAGGAAACGTTGCGCGAGAACAAACTGGTCACCGTGTGCGAAGAAGCGAGCTGCCCGAACATCGGCGAATGCTTCGGCAAGGGCACCGCGACCTTCATGATCATGGGCGACAAGTGCACCCGCCGCTGCCCATTCTGCGACGTCGGCCACGGCCGTCCGGATCCGCTGGACAAGGATGAGCCGACCAACCTGTCGCACACCATCGCCAAGCTGCGCCTGAGCTATGTGGTCATCACCTCGGTGGACCGCGACGACTTGCGTGACGGCGGTGCGCAGCACTTCGTCGAGTGCATCCAGAACACCCGCGCGCTGTCGCCGAACACCCAGATCGAAGTGCTGGTGCCGGACTTCCGCGGCCGCCTGGAAAAAGCGCTGACGATCTTCGCCGACGGCCTGCCGGACGTGATGAACCACAACCTGGAAACCGCGCCGCGCCTGTACAAGGAAGCGCGTCCGGGTTCGGACTACATGCACTCGCTGAAGCTGCTGAAGGACTTCAAGGCCCTGTATCCGCAGGTGAAGACCAAGTCGGGCATCATGGTCGGCCTGGGCGAGACCGACGAGGAAATCCTGCAAGTGATGCGCGACATGCGCGAGCACGACATCGACATGCTGACCATCGGCCAGTATCTGGCGCCGTCGAACAGCCACCTGCCGGTGCGCCGCTACGTGCACCCGGACGTGTTCAAGATGTTTGAAGAAGAAGCTTACAAGATGGGCTTCAAGCACGCCGCCGTCGGCGCCATGGTGCGCAGCTCGTACCACGCGGACGAGCAAGCACACAACGTGCTGGCAGCAGGTTAATACCAGTCCCGGCTTCGAGCCGGGATTTTTCTATGGGGCCTAGGCCCCGATGCGCTCCATCTTGGGGCGCTTGATTTTTCCCGCGCGGTGCAAGTCATACTGCAACTGCATTCCCGCCCACAATTCAGGGCTGGTGCCAAAGACTGAAGCAAGCCGATAAGCCATATCCGGGGAGATCCTGGACAAGTAAGTTGTTCGGCGTAATCATCGGTACGGATGTCGCTGAGCCGTACCCTCCTGAAATACAAGCATTGCCAAGCTGGCCCAGATATCGAGCACCGTTTTTAGGACACCGGGCAGGCACCGCTGCCGTTGGGCGCCACCCACGACCCGGTGATCGTCTGTCCGTCTTTCAACGCTGTCAATCCCGTGCCACTCAGTTGGCAGCCGCCATACCAATTGCCTCCCTGGTTGTAGGCCATGGAGATGACCTGCGTACCGGCAGGGAACTTGAACTGCGCCGTCGCGCCGCCGCTGATCTTCGCCGCCAGACTCCAATCATTCGCGCCCGGCTTGGCCTTGGTGCTGTAGTTAAAGGCCAGCTCCTGTCCCTGATCCATGTCATTGGTCAGCGTTACCGTCAACGCTGTCGGCAAGCCGCTTGTCGGGCTGCAAGGCAAGGGATCCGGATTGGCGGCCTGGCCGCCGAATTCCGTGATGTCCTTGTACGCCGCGCTCAACGCGTCATAACCGCCGCCACCGCCGATACCTCCATCCACCGGCGTGGGATCAGGACTTCCCGCTTGCACCAGGCCGAAATTCGCGCCCTGCTCGTAGTAGCGAAACACGAAGCAGCCTGAAATCGCCGACGCCATGTCGGCCGCCGGTTTGCCCGTCGTCGACGTCACTTGTTTTGCGCCGAAGATGTAGGGGATTTGCGTCCAATCGCGTCCGCCTGCACATTGCGCGCCGATCTCGGTCAGCATCACCGGAATCGGGAAGCTCTTGAAATGATCGTACAGCTCATAGTAAGCGTTGATGGCGCCAGCTGTCGGCTGCTGGCCGTGCGGCACCACCCAGCGATAGCAGTTGTAGCCGACGAAATCCATGCGCGTATCGGCATCGCCGCAGGCGTAGGCGAGCGTCGCGGGTTTGCATCTGCTGCTTGACCTGCTTGGCGATCTCGACCAAGCCGTTGTCGGGCGCGTCCAGCAATTCGTTGGCCACAGAAAATCCCAGCACGTTGTCGTAACCGGCAAAGGCGTCGGCCACCTGCTTGACGCGGGCGATGGTTGCCGCGGGCACGCTGGTTGCGTTGCGTGGAATCGCTGTATCGGCATTGACCGTTCCCACCAGCACGTAGATCCCATGTTTCGCCAGCAGCGCCATGACCTTGTCGTGCGACTTGTTGGGATCGACCTGATATACCCGCAAGCAATTGATGCCCAGATTCAGCAATCCGTAAGTGGTCGCGGGATCGAGCAAATGGGTAAGGGTTGCTAGGTTGTCGTCGCACAGCGGATCGACGCCGTCCTGCGGCTGGTAGCAAAGCCCTTTGGGCGACCAGCGTTGAGTACCTTGCTTGAAAATATTCTGTTTGACGGTAATGGGGATACTGGTCATCGAGGTCTTCCGGTTGGGTGTTCCGACTGATTATGGGGGGCGGCCGGGGTGTATGCAAAAAACTCAAATCTGGTTATGGCCGCTAGCTGAATCGAATCACTAGCTCTGTACAAACTAACTCTGCGTGACTTTTGGCCCAAGCCTCAGCTGCTTCTATTTCGTGTTGCAGCTCATCTAACGCTAGCGCACGGATTCGAGATACTGCTCACTGCTCATGTTTTCGTTCATTGATGCTTACTTTATCGTATAAGAACATGTCTGCTTCTGGCTGGAGAGGCAAGCGTTCGTTATATGCGCTGTGCATCTTTGTACTCGGCCAATGCCGTTTGAAGCGAGTACGCGAGGTCGTCTGAATCCTGTCGCCATACGTAGTCCACTTCGGATTTCGTGATAATGACCGTGAATCGCTTGGCCGATCGCTGTCCGTCCCATTTCAAGAGCACGACCGCACCATCTGCTTGAACCTCGTTAATCATCGGAAGAAATTGGTCGAGCATCTAGTCCCTCTAAATAGCGAACGGCAGGTTTGGCAGTTTCGTCAAATATAACGCGGATCGATGCACTATACAAAAAAATAACCCGGCTCGTAGCCGGGTTATTTTCTTTTGGCTTAAGGCTGAGCCTTTAGCTCCACCTTGACCGGATGCTGCGCTCGCAGCGCGGCGTCGGCTATGTAGCCTTCCCACTGCGCCTTGCTGGTGATCTCGCCGGCGCGGCTCCAGGCGCCGCCTACGTAGTAGCGCAATGGCTGGCCGGACGTTACCTTGGCCATCACTAGCTGGTTCAGCTGGTCTTCGCCGAATTCGGTGGAGGTCGGCAGGATCACGGCGGCGCCGAAGGCATCGTTGCTCTTCTGTTCGACCCATTGCGTCAGCGCTTTCGCTTTGTCGTCACGGTTGACGGCGATCTTCGCATCCTGGTTCTTGTCCTGGGGCTTTTTATTCAGGCCCACGGCCACCGTCAGCGACGATGGGCCGCTGAAGGTGAAGGTGCTGTCCATCTGGTCCAGGTAGTGTCCGGCGTCGACCGTGAAGCGCTTGACCTCGGAGACCTTGGTGCCGGCCGCGTCCCAGTCGGTGTAGCGCAATTCGAAGATGGCGCGGATCGGCCCGTTGGCGATCACATTCCAGCCGGCGTAGTTGCCGCCTGTGTACAACTTCCCATCTATCCACACGCCGGTGCCGCCCGCGCCGCGCGACTTGCCGACGTTATACATGTCCATGCCCTCGCCTTCGTCATGGTGATAGTGGTCGTGGCCCTTGTTATACCAGCGGTCGACGATAGGATACGGCACGCGCTTGAACCACAGGTCCAGGCCGCTGGTGACCAACACTTCCTTGCCGACACCGGCCGTATCCGGCGCGGCCAATGCCGGGCCGTAGGTGCGGTGGCCGATCTTGTCGTTTTCCCACGCGAAGTCGTCCAGGCGCTCCGGGACGTAGCGCGCGAAAGCCTGGGTCGGGAATACCGGCGCCAGCGTCTCGATCTTTTCGACCGTGATGGTGGCGCTTTTCTCGCCGGCCGCGAAGCTGTGCTGGAAGATCAGCTCGCCGTAGGCGGCGCCGATGTTCTTCGGATCCTTGGCTTGCGGCGCGACGTTGGTCACCTGGTGCGGGATCACACGGCCGCTGCCGTCCTTGACGGCGATCTTCTGGACCAGCGCGCCGGGCAGGGCCTTGTTGACCTCGGTCCACGGAATGGTGATGGTTTCCGATGGGCGCGCGGTCGGCAGGTCGTTGCTCAGCGTGACGGTCAGGCTGGCGGCATAGGCCGGGAAGATCGCCAGCATCGCGAGCGCGGCCGGCAAAAGCTTGAGTTGCTTGGTCATGGTCGTGCTCCCGTGCTTAGTGGTGTTCGCGGTAATCGGTTGGCGCGCCGTCCTTCGGCTGGTAGTGATAAGTACGCACCTTGTACTCGACCTTGAAGGCCGGGTTGTTGATCATCTTGATGACCTCGGCACCGGCCAGCAGCATCGGGCCGTAGCCGTGCAGCGTGTGCACGCTGGTCGGACGGTAGTAGTAGTAGACCTGGTCGCCGGCCAGCGTGGTGCCGACGCAAGTGCCTTCGACTTGGCCTTGGGCGTTGATGCGGGTCGACAGCGCGGCCCAGCCGGCTTGCGCGATCGAGCCGTAGGTGGTCGGCGCGATCCAGCCCTGGTTGACCGAGTGCGCGATCACGTAGGTGAAGATGGCGCTGGCCGAGGTTTCCAGGTAGGAGTCGTTGCGGTCGATCATCTGGTGCCACAGGCCGGTGCCGGACTGGCGCTCGGCGATGCCTTTCAGCGAGACGCGCAGTTGCGCCAGCACTTTCGGATAGCCGGGATGGTCTTTCGGCAGCACGTCCAGCAGGTCGCTCATGGCCAGCACGGCCCAGCCGTTGGCGCGCGCCCAGTACAGGCGCGGGATGTCGGTGGCGTTGGCGTGCCAGCCGTGGGTGTAGATGCCCAGTTCCGGGTTGAACATGCGCTTGCTCATGTTGAGCACGTTGTTGACGGCGTCGTCGAAGTATTTGCGGTCGCCGGTGCTGCGGCCCATCTCGGCCAGCGCCGGGATGCCCATGTACATATCGTCGGCCCACAGCGATACCGCTTGCGGGCGCTTGCGTGCCAGGGTGCCGTCGTCGAGGCGGAACTGCTTGTTGGCGACCCAGTCGCCGCAGGTGGCGATCATGCCGGACAGGTCCGGCCCGATCTTGGCTTGGCGGGCGCGCATCAGCGCGGCGCACATGGAGCCGGCGTCGTCCAGCGAGCGCGGGTCGAGGAAGCGCGCGAAGCTGTTGCCGCGCTCCAGGTGGAACTTGTCTTCCTGCGCGCGGAAGTACGGCAGCGTCTCCTTGAAGAACTTGAGATGGCGCTCGGTCATGGCGGTGAAGCGCTTGTCCCCGGTGACTTCGGCTGCCTTGATCAGGCCGGCATGGACCACGCCCATTTCATACACCAGGATGCCGTAGTCGCCCTTGCTCGGCTCGAAGATCGCATCGGCCACCGGCTTGCTGAAATCCGTGATCGGCGCGCCGGTCTTCTTGTTGATGACGCGGGTCGGCGTGGCGCTTTCCATGTAGGCGCGGATGCGGTTCAGCTGTTCGGTGATTTCGGCCGCCACCGGCATCTTGTACGGAATCGGGTAGGTGCCCTCGGCGGGGTCGTCCAGGCTCTTGTTGTCGGTGTTGCGGTAAGGGCCTTGCGGCGCCTGGGCGGTGGCATTGCTTATGAGCAATGCGCAGGCCGTCAAGCCGGCAAGCAGGTGGGGGATGGTCTTCATATGTCTCCGTTGGCGCTTTTTTGAAGGGGATGCTGCCTAAACTGGTCAGACCATTCTAAATTGGTCCGGCCAGATAAGCAAGGTGGACTAGCCACTTCCAGGCATAGAAGTTTATTGAAAGTTGTACCGTATTCTGTACAATTGAACTGCCAGTAGCGGCATTTCAACGATGTGAGGAACTTATGAACATTCTGACTTTTAGCGAGGCGCGAGCCAGTTTGAAGAGCGTCATGGATGATGTCTGCAATGACCACACTCCTACGGTAATCACTCGAGTGAACGGTGAACATGTGGTGATGTTGTCGCTATCAGACTTCAACAGCATTGAGGAAACAATGTATCTCCTGAGTTCGGCGAAGAATGCCAGTCGGCTAATGGAGTCCGTTGCGCAGATCAAAGCCGGTAAGGCCCAACCAAGGGAACTTATTCGCAATGAAAAACAAAAAAGCAGGAAACAAGCAGCAGGCTAAGCAAGCTGTATTATCTTGGGCGGATCATGCTTGGGAGGATTATCTCTGGTGGCAGCAAGCGGATGTTGCCATTGTCGAAAAAATCAACAACCTGATCGACGAGTGCCAGCGGGATCCTTTCAACGGAACGGGAAAGCCGGAACCGCTTAGAGGGGAACTGAGCGGTTTCTGGTCGCGAAGAATTGATCGGCAGCATAGGCTGGTCTACGTGGCCGAAGGCGGTTGCATTTACATCGCCGCGTGTCGTCATCATTATGATGATAAGTAAAAAGGAAGAGGAATGACTGTACGTATCGAGCCGTCGTGGAAGGAGCGCTTGCAGGAGGAGTTCGAGCAGCCGTATTGGGAGGCGCTGACGGCGTTCGTGCGGGCGGAATATGCGGCGGGGCAGTGCTGCCCGGCCGGCAAGAATATCTTCCGCGCCTTCGACCTGACGCCGTTCGATGACGTCAAGGTCGTGATCCTCGGCCAGGATCCGTACCACACGCCCGGCGCGGCGATGGGCTTTTGCTTCTCAGTGCCGGACGGCAACCGGCCGCAGCCCAGCTTGCAGAACATTTTCCAGGAATTGCACAACGACCTGGGCCTGGACCGCCGCCAGACCGATTTGTCCGATTGGGCCCAGCAGGGCGTGTTCCTGCTGAACAGCGTGCTGACCGTGCGCGCCCGCGAGGCCGGTTCGCATGCCAACAAGGGCTGGGAAAGCTTCACCGACAGCGCGATCCGCCACCTGTCCCAGCAGCGCGAGCGCATCGTGTTCATCCTGTGGGGCAGCTATGCGATCGCCAAGAAGGCGCTGATCGACAGCCGCAAGCATCTGGTGATCACCTCGCCCCACCCTTCGCCATTCTCGGCGCACAAGGGCTTCTTCGGCAGCAAACCCTTCTCGCGCGCGAACGATTACCTGGCCGCGAACGGCCACGCGGCCATCGCCTGGGCCTGAACGTCGAACGCCCGCTCGACGAACCATACCACCGCCACCAGTGCGATCATCGCCGAGCCGCCCGTCAGCAGGCGGCGGTAGAACCAGGTGTCGCGCAGCACGAACGCCAGCGGCAGGAACAGCGCGACGATGCATAGCTGGCCGATCTCGACGCCGAGGTTGAAGCCGACCAGGCTGGCCAGCAGCGCACCTTGCGGCAATCCGAGGTCGGTCAGCACGCTGGCGAAGCCGAAGCCGTGGATCAAGCCGAAGGCGAACGCCGCCACCGGCCGCCGTCCGCGAAACAGCGGATAGAGATTGTTCACCGCCGCGAGTATCACCGAGGCGGCAATCGCCGATTCGACAAAGCGCGACGGCAGCGACACCAGCGACAGGCTGGCCAGCGTCAAGGTCAGCGAGTGCGCCAGCGTGAACGCGGTGACCACTTTCAGCACGTCGATGAAGGCGCCACGCAGGTTGTCCGACGGCGCGGCCAGCAGCACCGCCGGCAGCAGCAGCGACAGCAGGAACAGGATATGGTCGTAGCCTATCCAGATATGCCACACGCCGTCCTTGACGTAGTCGCCGAACTGCTGCCAGTGGTCAGGCGCCGTCAGCGACAGCGTCTGCCGCGCATGCCCTGGATCGAAGATGGCGGTCGAGGTTTCTCCGCCGCGCGTCAGGCGCAGCAAGCCTTTGTGCTGCGGATCGAGATCGGCGAACAGGCGATAGTTGATGCTCAGCGCAGTCACCGGTACCGGGCAGCGCACATGAAAGCGCAGCACACTGTAGGCGCCGTCGGTGTGGTCGTCGATCATCTGCTCGTCGGTGTCGACCTGACAGGCGCCCCTGTCGGACGCGAGGC
This sequence comes from Duganella sp. CT11-25, assembly GCF_047302815.1. Taxonomy (NCBI): domain Bacteria; kingdom Pseudomonadati; phylum Pseudomonadota; class Betaproteobacteria; order Burkholderiales; family Oxalobacteraceae; genus Duganella; species Duganella sp. CT11-25. The sequence continues at coordinate 4,358,898 of NZ_JBKBFD010000001.1, read as the reverse complement.
TTAGACGCTCCAGCGCGTAGGCGGCAATCGCCGCGTGGCGCACGCGGATCTCATCCCATGTCAGCTTGCCGTCGCCGTCCTGATCGAGGCCGATGGCGAAGTCCAGGTCGCGCAGCGCGATGTCCCATTGGCCGGTGATGCTGTCGCCCTGCACGTTGAGCGACAGATAGCTGTCGCTGGGCTTGTGCGCCTGCGCCGGCAACATGACGCCGCACAGCAGCGCGAATAAGAAAATCAAGCGTTCCATCATGTTCCTGCTTTCAGTCGGGCGATCAGCCGTGTGGCGGCGGCATCCTCGGTATGGTTCAGCGCCACCCAGTCCAGCACCGGTCTGGCGGCATCGCGCGCCTGCAGCGCTGCTTCCAAGTAGATGCGGATGTCGGCCGGCTCTTTTTGCACGGCCCAATTTTTGCGCGCCAGCGTCAGCGCGGTGGCGGGATCGTGGCGCAGCGCCAGTTCAAAGCGGGCCTGCTCGCGCTGATGCACGGTATCGCCGCGCTGCATGGCGGCGTCGAAGCGCGCCGCCAGTTCCGCGACATCGGCGGTCACCGGGCTGCCCATCTGCTGCAGCGCCAGCGCGCGGCGCAACAGCAGCGCATCGATGCGGGCCTGGTCGTTCAGCATGGCCAGCACTTCGCGCGGCTGTCGCTGCTCAAGCAGGAAGTCGGCGTAGGCGCCAAGCAGATAGCTGTCGCGCGGCGCCATCGCCAATGCGCGCTTGTAGCGCGCTTCGGCGGTAGTCTTGTCGTCGCGCCGCTGCGCCATCTCTGCCAACAGCGTCAATGCCCATACCTGCAGCTCGGCCGGCGCGTTGGGGCTGCGCTCCAGCGTCAGGTCCAGCAGTTGCTCGCTCTTGAGCGCGCGGCCTGTCACCGCGCCGACGTTGGCGATGCAGGTAAAGGTGACCAGCTCCGTCGACAGCTTGGACAAATGGGCGCAACTGGCCGTGGCGTCGGCGTAGTCGCCCTGCACGGTCTGCACGGTGGCGCGCGTCAGCCAGGCTTGCACGTTGTTCGGATCGGCGGCCAGCACCGCCTTCAAATCATCCAGCGCGGGCTGGAACTGGTGGGTGCTTTGCAGCAGCGTGGCGCGCAGCAGCCGCACTTGCGGCGGCGGTGCGGACAGCCACCACCACGGCGCCAGCACCGCTTGCGCGTAACCGAGGTAGCGCGGATCGGTTTCGCTGCGGCCGAGGGCGATGTAGCGTCGTGCCAGCGTGGTGGCCAGCGCCAGGTCGTTCGGCGCGGCGTTGAGCTGGCTGCGCAGGCGGCGCAGTTCCTGCTGCACCGGATCGCCTCGGCGCGGCAGCGTTTCGATCACCTGCTGGCCGCTGGCGGGAATATAGGGCGCCGCGTGTGCCGCAATAGCGGTGAACAGCGCAAGCGCAAAAAATGGTTTTTTCATGATGGCCTCAAGACGACGGAAAGGGCGGACCATGCTGCGTCCGCCCTGCTTTCTTATTTCAATGTCGCCGGTTCCGTATCTTCCGGCGCGGTGGCGGCGATGCTGTCCACCGCCACCGGTTCCGTCGTGGTTTCGCTGCCGTCGCCGATGATGCCCATGACGGCGGTGAAGAAGGCGTCCGTCATGCTGATCGGCGGTGTGGTTGGCGTGGTCGGCGTCGTCGGTGCGTCATAGTGGCTGGAGCCGCCGCAGCCGGCCAGCGTCAGCGTGGCCGCCAGTGCTGTTAGTGCTGTCAGTGTCGGAATGGTTTTCATGGCGCGCTCCGGTTGGCCAGCGACGCCGCGGTCTGCGGCGAGCCTGGGATCGGCGTCTTCAGGTAAGGGAAGGCGCCGGTGAAGTAGCTGTCGTCCAGGTAGGCGCCGTCGGTGAAGTGCAGGCCGCCGGCCGGCGCGTCGGCCGGGGCGCAGCCGAGGTTCAGCGTGCACAGCTTGCCCATCACCACGCGCAGCGCGATGTCGACCACGTCGTCGCCGGGACGGCGGCCGTTCGGGAAGCCGGCGTTGTCGCCGCCGATGACGCCGAGGCGGTTCTGCGATCCCATCGCCACCACCGGCGTGGTGGTGTTCAGCCGCAGCATTTCAGAGGCGGTGACGGTGGCCGGCTTGTTCAGGCCCGGGACGCCGGTCAGGAAGGCGGTGACCAGGTCGTTGCGCGGGAAGTTGGTCGGCGCCTTGGCGCCGGCGCTGCCGTACAGGATCTCCACCAGCGCCGGCAGCGTGGGATTGGTCACGTAGTCGGCAAACTGGCTGTCGCCGGAGGGCTTGCTGGCGTTGAAGGTGTCCTTGTCCTTGAGGCCGATGACGACTTCATTCACCAGCGGCATGCCGAGGCGCGATACCTGGGTCCAGGGGCCGCCCTCGATCGACGGCGCGCCGAGGTTCGGCCTCGGATTCAGCAGGCGCGCCTGGCGCACGCTGGCGGTGGTCCAGCCGCCGATGACGGGATCGCTGCTGCCGCTCGCCGTCAGGCATGACGCCGCCACTTCCAGCTCGATCGCCGTGACGTTCTTGTCGGCCAGGTCGTCGCGCGCGGCCCGCTCCGCGTTGGCGGCGAACTCGGTGGCCGGCGCCTTGATGTTGATCAGGTCGAAGGTCTCGCCGAGGTTGACCGCGAACGGGTCCTTGCGCTGGCCGACGAACATGCGCGCCGGCGTGGCGCAGCCGGGGATGTTGATGTTGTAGACGTGGGCCGCCGCGTAGGCGGCGTAGTTCGGTATCGACTTGTTGCCGATGTTGTCGAGCGGCTTGTCGAAGGTGCTGCTGCCGTCGGCGGCATTGGTGACGGCCGCCTTGGCGCCGCTGCGGCGGTCGCCGCGCACCACGCTGACGGTATAGGTTTCGCGCACGTTGGCGCCGGCCGCGTTCGGGGCGGCGATGGCGCCGCCGTTGATCACCAGCGGGATCGAGACGGACTTGCCGCCGACGGTCAGCTTGGTGTCCTTGTTGGCGTTATTGAAGCGGAACTGGAAGGTCAGGTCTTCCTTGGCGTCGCCGTTGTTGTCGATATGGATCTCGTACAGCGCCTTCGGGTCCATCGAAAAGAAGTTCGGGCCGCCGTAGGCATCCTGCAGCGGGATGTAGTCGGCGATCAGCGTGACGAAGTTGGCGCGGCCTGATTCGTAGCTGCGGAACATATAGAAATCGGTGCCGTCCACCTTGGGACTTTGCGTGATGAACGGCGCCTCGCGGTGGCTGGAGGCCAGTGCCGCCGGCGCGATTGCGCCGGCCAGGGTGCCCAGTACTGCCATGCTGAGCGCATGCTTCATGAAAGTTTGCATCTTGTATCTCCCCAAATGGTTGATCTTTCCCTGGTACTGCAGGGGGTTATACGGCGCACGTCCGGCGCTGGATTCAGGTTAGATAAGATTTATCTTTTAAAAATTCCGGCTGAATGTCAGGCGCAGGGTGCGTGGCTCCACCGGATGGAAATGGCGGTCGTTGACGCCGTTTGCGTCTTCGCCGGGCAGCCGCGATGCGTAGTAGTAATCGATGTCGCTGGCGCGGCGGTTGAACAGGTTGAAGCCATCCAGCGTCAGCCGCGTGCGGCTGTCGATACGGTAGCCGATGCGGCCGTAGGCCAGCGTGGTCGAGGCCGAGCGCACGCTGTTGTCCTCGACCAGCGGCCGCTGGCCGAAGTAGCGCAGCTCGAAGCCGCCGTACCAGCGGCCGATGTCCTTGACGGTCACGCCGAACGAGGCTACCTTGTCCAGCGCCTCCGGCACATAGTCCCCCGCCGCGTCGTGCTGGCGGTAGCGGGCGCGCGAGGCCGACAGGTCGAGATCGAACAGCAGCCACGGCGCGGCGATGTAGTGGTTGCTCCACTCGATGCCGCTGCGGCGGCTGGGGCGGCTCGCCTCGGTCTGGCCGCTGTCGCCGGCGTAGACCAGTTCCGAATCGATATCCAGTCTCCACAGCGACAATGAGCTTTGCAGGCCAGGCAGCACTTCGCTGCGCACGCCCAGCTCGGCGCCGCGCGTGCCGACCAGCGGCGTCGCGGGATCGGGGCCGGTCACGCCGCGCGCGTCGTTGCTGTGGAAGCCGCGGCCGTAGTTGATGAAGTATTCGGTCTTGTCCCACGGCCCGAAGATCAGCGACAGCTTGGGCGAGACCTTGTGCGCCTTGGCCTTGTCGCCGTTGACGTCGAAGCGGTAGGCGTCGTAGCGCAGGCCGAGGATGCTGCGCAGGTCTGGCCGCCAGTAGCTGGTGTTTTCCCAGTACAGGCCGGCGCTGCCTTCATCGACGCGGTCTTCGCGCACGGTGGCGATGCGCCGGCGCTCGCTCGTCGCGTACAGGCCGACCGGCGCGATGTGGTCGTAGCGGGTCTGCAGGCCGAACTTGTTGCGCATGTCGACGCCGCCGATCCGGCTTAGCCAGGCATGGCTGGCGTTGAAGCCCGCCATCGTGCGGCGTTCGGATTGCTGGAACTGGTCGCCATTGAGCGGGTCGTTGAGCAGATAAGTGAAGTTGCTGTACAAGTCCAGGCTGGAGCGTACGACGTAGGCCGATGCTTCGGTGCTGCGGTCGTCGCCGCGACGGTGCATGGCCCATGACAGGCTGCTGCGCGAGGTGTCGCCGCCGTCGCTGGCGTCGATGCCGCCGTAGCGGCCGATCAGGCCCTGCTCGACCGCGCGTAGCGGCACCTGGTCGGTGGCGTTCCAGCGGTTGCGGTAGGCCATCGCGGTGACGCTGTAGCCCTGCCGCGCATCGCCGCTGCTGTACCTGAGCGTGCCGCTGTACTTGCGCACCTGTTCCGGCGTGTCCCACGGGCCGTTGTTGCGGCTGACCTCCAGCCCGTACAGCAGCGTGCCGCCGGCCGCCGCCAGCGCGTCGGCCAGCACGCCGCGGCGGTAGCCGTAGCTGCCCAGCGTCACGCTGGCCAGGCCTTGCTGCAGGCTGTCGGCCAAGCGGATGCGGGCCGCGCCGGCCGAGGAAAAATCGCCCTCGTCGGCGAAGTAGCTGCCTTTCTTGTAGTCGATGCGCTGGACCAGCTCGGGGATCAGGAAGTTCAGGTCGGAATAGCCCTGGCCGTGGGCGTTGCTGCGCAGGTTGACCGGCATGGCGTCGACATAGGTGGCGAAGTCGGTGCCGTGGTCGAGGTTGAAGCCGCGCAGGAAGTACTGGTTGGCCTTGCCGTCGCCGCTGTGCTGGGTGACGATCATGCCGGGCACGAATTCCAGCAGTTCGCCGGTGCGCAGCGCCGGACGGTTGGCGATCAGGCCGGCCGTGACCGTGCCCTGGCTGGCCGCGTCCGATGAGCCGACCGCGTTGTCGTAGTGGCCGGTCACGATGACGCGGCCGGCCAGCGGGCCATCGCCCTCCGCGCCGGCGCGGGCGGCATGCGCGGCCAGCATCGCCATCACCGCCGCCGTGAGTTGCCTGGTCTTCATCGCGCCTCCTGTGTTGTTGTCTTGCGAAGCTTGTACGGAATAACATCGTTGGCGGATTCAGATTGTGGTACTTTCCTCATCTCCCTCATCTCTCCAAGGCGCGCAGTGACCGACATCTCTACCCTCGATCCCCAGCAGCTGCGTGTCTGGCTGCAGGGGGCGGCGAAACGCGACGCGGTCGCCTTCCGCGCGCTGTATGACGCCACGTCGTCGAAACTGTTCGGCTTCGCGCTGCGTATATTGATTAAGCGCGAACTGGCCGAAGAGGTGCTGCAAGAAAGTTTTGTCGCGATCTGGAACAACGCCGGCAGTTATCAAAGCCATTTGGCCGCACCGATGACGTGGATGACGACCATCGTGCGCAACAAGGCTTTCGATCTCTTGCGCCGCAACGACGTGCATGCCGAAATCGACGGCGAACAGTTTGACAGTGAGGTGATCAATGCATTGCAGGATCCTGGCGCCACGCCCATCGAGGCTTTGCAAATGAGCAGGGACGCGAAGGCGCTCGCCTACTGCATGTCGGCGCTCGAGGGCCTGCATCGGCAGGTGCTCGGCCTGGCGTTTTTCCACGACCTGTCGCACAGCGAAGTGGCGCAGCAGATGGCGCTGCCGATCGGCACCGTCAAGACCTGGATACGGCGCAGCCTTGAGCGCTTGAAGGCTTGCCTGGCGAAGGAAGAGCGCGCATGAATATCCGCGACAACGCGCCGCTGCGCGAAAAGCTGGCCGCCGAATACGTGCTCGGCACGCTGAAGGGCGGTGCGCGGCGCCGCTTCGAGGGCTATATGCACAACGATGCAGCGCTGCGCCAGATGACGATGGAGTGGCAGGACCGGCTGGCGCCGCTGGCCGAGTTCTCGACCGCGCAAACGCCGCGCAAGCAGGTATGGGCCGGCATCGAGCGCCGCCTGAACCTGCCGCGTTCCTACGCCGCGTGGCAGTTCTGGCGCAACGAGTCGCTCACCTTCTGGCGCTCGCTGGGCGTGGCCTCGACCGCCGTCGCGGCCTTGCTGGTGGTGGTGGTCGCGACGCGCACGCTGGATGCGCCGCGCCTCGACTACGTCGCCACGCTGACCGATGACAAGGCCCAGACCGCGCTGGTGCTGACCGGCGACAGCAGCCGCAAGGCGCTGACCGTGCGCATGGTCGGCAACGCGCCGGTGGCCGGCGACAAGTCGCTGGAACTGTGGGCGGTGCCCAAGCAGGGCAATCCGCGTTCGCTGGGACTGCTGGCCGATCGCGGCGAGGTCAAGCTGGCGCTGACGCCGGGCGCCATCGGCGACGACGTGGCCTTGCTGGCGGTGACGCTGGAGCCGAAAGGCGGCTCGCCGAATCCGAACGGCCCTACCGGTCCCATCCTCTACAAAGGCGGCTGGGTGCGCGTGATGTAAGTTGAAAGTTGCTATCATCGCGGGTGTCGGGCATCGCCCTCATTCGCGAAAGAGCACTATGGACGCAAGCAAATTCACGCCGGAATATTTCAACCAGTTCGGCAAGGGTACCTTGCCGGATCATCTGGGCATCGTCATCACCTCGGTCAAGGAGGGCGAAGTGGTGGCGGAGTTCGCGGTCACCGGCAATCATCTGGCGCCCAACGGCTTCCTGCACGCGGGCAGCGTGGTGACGCTGGCCGACACCGCCTGCGGCTACGCCTGCTTCTCGCACCTGCCGGCCGATGCACAGAATTTCACCACCATCGAATTGAAGTCCAATCACCTTGGCACCGCGCGCGACGGCGTGGTGGTGGCGAGCGCCAAGGTTGTGCACCTGGGCCGCACCACGCAGGTGTGGGATGCGGTCGTGACCAACAAGGCCACTGGTAAAACGATAGCGTTGTTCCGATGCACACAAATGGTTTTGTACCCGAAATAACTGCTAAATTTGTGGCTGGGCAAGGCTTTCATAAGGACCGCACGATGATCAAATTCTCCCGCATGGCCGGCCTCGGCCTGTCGCTGGCCCTCGCCTCGTCGCTGGCGATGGCGCAAACCCCTTACACCGACGACTCCACCTATCAGGGCCTGGGCGGCAAGGAAGGCATCAAGAAGATCGTCGATACCTTCATCCCCATGCTGCTGGCCGACCCGCGCATCAAGGAAAGCTTTGCCGACTTCGACATGGAACAGCTGAACCTGCGCCTGCAGGAGCAGTTCTGCGAGTTCGCCGGCGGCCCGTGCAAGTACACCGGCAAGTACCGCGACAAGACGATGGACGGCGTCGGCACCGTGCGCGACATGGCCACCGTGCACCAGGATTTGAAGATCACCAACGCCATGTTCAATGCGCTGGCCGAGGATTTGCAGATCGCGATGGAACGGCACAACGTGCCGAACAGCGTGGCGAACAAGCTGATCGCCAAGCTGGCGCCGATGCAGCGCGCCATCGTGACCAAATAATCCCGCCAGGAGCAGAACAATGAGAAAAATGATTCCAGCCTTGATGGCGATATTGGCCGCCTCTGTTCACTGCGGTGCATCCGCGCAGGGCAAGCCCGACATGGGCAAATTCCTCGCCACCGGCGGCGTCAGCCAGGTCGAGGGCGCGGGCGGCGGCGGCATCACGCCGTGGGCGCTGATCACCAGCTACGGCACGCGCGACAGCTGGGGCGCGAACGCGCACTACACCTACATCAACACCCAGGACTACAAGCTGGGCAGCTACGGCGTGGCGGTCGGCATCGCCGACCGGCTGGAGCTGTCGCTGGCCAACCAGGAGTTCAAGGGCAGCCTGGCGCCGCTGGACCAGCTCAACATCAAGCAGGACATCCTCGGCCTGAAGCTGAAGGTGGCCGGCGATGCCGTCTATGAACAGGACAGCCTGATGCCGCAGGTGGCGATCGGCATCATGTACAAGCGCAACAAGGGCATAGGCGGTCTCGGCGCGCTGGGCGTGACCAAGGTGACGCAGCTGGGCGCCAAGGATGATCACGGCTACGACTACTACGTGGCGGCGACCAAGATCCTGTTCGAGCAAAGCTTGCTGCTGAACGGCACGCTGCGCGCGACCCGCGCCAACCAGATGGGCTTGCTGGGCTTCGGCGGCGACCGGAACGACAGCACGCGCCTGATGCCGGAAGTGTCGGTGGCCTACCTGGTCAGCCGCAAGCTGGCGGTTGGCGCCGAGTACCGCCGCAAGCCGCACAACCTGGGCGTGGATGACGAGAAGGCGTACTACGACGCCTTCGTGGCCTGGTTCCCGAGCAAGAATTTTTCGATCACGGCCGCCTACGCCAACCTGGGCGACATCACCATCTTCAATCCGACGAAGCAGCGCGGCCTGTACCTGTCGGCACAAGCCGGTTTCTGATCAGTAGGATTTGTAGGGCAGGAACTTGCCGCTCAGGACCACCTGCACGCGGTCGCCCTTGGGATCGGCCTCGCGCTGGATGTCCATCGAGAAATCGATGGCGCTCATGATGCCGTCGCCGAATTCCTCGTGGATCAGTTCCTTGATCGTGGTGCCGTAGACGCTGACGATCTCATACCAGCGGTAGATCAGCGGATCGGTCGGCACCGCGCCGGGCAGCGAGCCCTTGTAGGGCACGATCTGCAGCCAGGCCGCTTCCTCGTCGGTGAGGCCGAACAGTTGCTGCGCCTTGTCCGCCTGCTGGCGGTTCAGCGTCATCTGGCCCAGCAGGGCGGCGGTAGTCCATTCCTTGCTCTGGCCGATCTGCTCGGCGATGTCGGCCCAGCGCATGTGACGCGCGACCTTGGCGGAGAGGATTTTTTGGGTGACTTGAAGACGGTCCATGCGGGGCTTTCCTGGTGGTTGAGGAGAGCCCGTAGTGCATGCAAGCGGCGTGCCAGTTATCCGTGCAGCGACTCGGCCAGCAGTTTATGCAGCGCCGGGAAGTCCGGTTCGCCGAGGTAGCGCTTGAGGATCTTGCCATCCTTGCCGATGACGAAGGTGGTCGGCGTCATCGCCACGTTGCCGTAGGCCTTGGCGGCCGAGCCGTCGGTGTCCAGCGCCACCTTGAACGGCAGCTGGCGCGTCTCGGCATAGTTGAGCACGTAGTTCGGCGGATCGTAGCTCATCGCCACGGCGACGAACTCCAGCCCTTCGGCCTTGAACTTGTTATACGTGTCGACCATCTTGGGCATCTCGGCCACGCAGGTGGTGCAGGAGGTGGCCCAGAAATTGACCATCACCACCTTGCCGCGCAGGCTCTCCGGCGCGATCTTCTCGCCCTTGATGCTGAGGAAGGTGACCGCCGGCGCGGTCTCGCGCTTGTTCAGCGCGACATAGCCGCCCAGGCCGATGGCGGCCAGTACCACGGCGGCAAGCACCGGTTTGATCCAGGCGCGGGAGGAAGGTGCGGTGTCCGGCATGATGGGTCCTGTGGCTTATTGGCTGGCGGTCTGCTTCGGCTGGTAAGACTTCCACTCGTCGTCGGTGATGTACTCGAACACCTTGACGACCTTGGTCACGCCGCTGACGCCGCGCGCCACGTCGGCGCCGATCTGGCCTTCGCGCTGGGTCACGCGGCCCTGCAGGTAGACCACGCCGCGCTCGGTCACCACCTGGTAGGAGTTGGCCGAGATATCCTTCATGTCGACCAGGCTGGCCTTGACCTTGGTGGTGATGATGGCGTCGCTCGAACGCGAGGTGTAGCTGGCCAGGCCGGCCACTTCCAGCTCGTTGGTGACCGAGACCACGCCTTCGACGGCGCGCACTTCGCGCTCGGCGGTGGCCTTGGACGCTTCGTCCGGCACTTCGCCGGTCACCAGCACGCGGCGGTTGAAGCTGTTGACATTGATGTGACCCGCGTCGCCGATGGTGTTGCGCAGCCGGTTGGCGGCCTTGAACTGGATCGATTGATCTTCCGTCTGGGCGCCAAAGGTGCGGCGGTCGGACGCGGCCAGCGTACCGGAAATGGCGCCGCCCGCGACCAGCGCGACGCAGCCCGACAGCGACGCCAGCATCGCGCCGCACAGCACGCTCATGGCCAGCGGACGTTGTACTTTCTTCCAGATTGCGCCGGGATTACTCATTCACATCTCCTCCGAATAGCGCGACGTCGATGCCGTCGCAAATGCAGTGTATGGTCACCAGGTGGACTTCCTGGATGCGGGCGGTACGGTCGGCCGGCACGCAGATGTGCACGTCGGCGTCGGTCAACATCTTGCCGATGGCGCCGCCGCCCTTGCCGGTCATCGCCACCACGCGCATTTCGCGTTCCAGCGCCGCTTCGATCGCCGCCATCACATTGGCCGAGTTGCCCGAGGTCGAGAACGCCAGCAGGATGTCGCCGGCCTGGCCGAACGCTTGCACCTGCTTGGAGAAGATCTCGCGATAGCTGTAGTCGTTGGCCACCGCCGTCAGGATCGAGGTGTCGGTGGTCAGCGCCATGGCCGGCAGCGGGAAGCGCTCGCGCTCGAAACGACCCACCAGCTCGGCAGCGAAGTGCTGGGCGTCGGCGGCCGAACCACCGTTGCCGCAGACCAGGATCTTGTTGCCGTTGGACAGCGCCGAGAACATCAGGTCGATCGCTTGCGCAATATGCGGTGCGAGGACGGTGGCGGATTGGATTTTAAGTTCGGCACTTTCGTGGAAGTGCGAGAGGATGCGTTGATTAGTCATAGTGTGCTGATTATAGTGCAGTCGCTTGGCGAGCCGGACAAGCTCTGTTAAAAATGCTTACATTTCAAGCATATTTTGTATCCATGACAATCTTTCTCCGTCGATGGCGACCAGGTCGAAGCGGCAGGGCGGCAGGTTTTGATAGCGTAGCAGATAGAGCTGGGCGGCGCGCAGCAGGCGCTGCTGCTTGGCCGGGGTGACGCTGAAGACCGCGCCGCCGAAGCGGCCGCTGGCGCGCCGCCGCACCTCGACAAACACCAGCCAGGCGCCGTCCTGCATCACCAGGTCGATCTCCCCCGCCTTGCAGAGGAAATTGCGCTCCACCAGCGTCAAGCCCTGGGCGTGCAGGTGGGCCAGCGCCCTGTCCTCGCCGATCCGGCCCGACTGCTGTTGACTGGTGCGCGGCATGGCTGCCTCATTGGGTGACGGCCCGCGGCACGCCGTTGGTGTAGATGGCGGTGGGCTCGATGCGCTCGAAGCTGGCCGGACCCCGGCCGAAATCGACGGTCAGCTTGCCGGTCACGCCGTCCAGGTGGAAGCGGCCGGACGGATGGCGGCCGATCTCGCGCGCCACGCGGTAGGCGTCGATGCCGAGCGCGTACAGGCGCTCCATGTCGGCGCTGCCGGCCTGCACCTGGTGCGGGTAGACCATCACGGCCGGATGGTCGCGCTGGATTTGCCACGGCAGGTCCAGCAGGCGCACGCCGTCCAGGTCCTGCGAGGCGAAACTGCCGCTGCCGCCCGGGTTCAGGGCCGAGGTGCCGTAGATCGGCAAGCCGCTGAATTGCTCGGTCGGCGCCGCCGGCGATGGCGGCAAGGCGTCGGCGGTGCTGAAGACCGGATTGGTCGGCTCGGTGGTCAGCGCGCTGCCCAGGGCGCCGCGCAGCTGGCGGGTCTGGTCGGCGCTCATGGCCGAGAACAGCAGGCCGGGCCGGTCCAGGCGCAGGCGCGCGCGCAGCTGCACCAGTTCCGGATCGCTGAGGTAGCCGTCCGGCGCGCCCAGTTCGACCATGCGCACCTGCTGGCCGAGGCGCTGCCACTGGCCGGTGAAGGCGGCCGCCACGCGGCGTTGCCAGGCCGTGCCGGTGGTCAGCACCAGGGCGCTTTGGCCCGGATGTTCGGCGGCGGCCCATTGGGCGGCCTGGCGGGCTTCCTCCTCGATCGACAGCCCGATTACCAGGATATTGTCCGGCAGCGGCGCGGCGCCGGGCTGGCCGTGGCCTTCTGGATAGTTCAGCACGATGGTCGGCTTGCTGACCAGCGGGCTGCCCGCCACCGTGGTCACGGCGGCGCGCGACAGGGGGCCGACCACCAGGTCCTGGCTTTGCAGCGCCTTGGCGTAGGTGGACAGGATGTCCTGCGGCACATCGCCGGTGTCCAGCGCGGTCACGGTGATGTTGTCGCGGTCGCGTTCCCAGGCGGCCATGAAGCCGGCCCGCAGCGCGACCGCGGCGGCGCCCAGGGTTTCCGAGCGGGTCGGCAGCAGCAGGCCGATGCGGATCGGGGTGTTGGACGGCATCGCGCCCTCGTCGACCCGGTGCGCGGGAGCGGGGGCCAGGGCCGGCTGGCTGTCGTCGGCATCGGCCACGCCGGCCGCGCCGGGCATGGCGATGCTGAAAGTTTGTGCAGGCGGCAGCGGCGGTTCCGGCGGCGGCTTGGGCAACCCGGTCTGCTGCGCTGGCGGCGCGGCCGGCGGCGGCGGGCTTGTGTTTGCCTGGCCGGGGGCGCACAATCCTCCGGGCGCGTTGCAAAACGGCGTGCTGCATGCACTGACCAACGCAACCACGACTGCCAGCAGCGACAACCTCAGACTATTCATCCTACCCCCAATGACCGACCTCGTATCCAGTTCCATCGCCGCCCTGCCCGTCATGGGCGAAACGGCGCACCAGACCTATCCTAGCGCAACCTTGTACGTCGTGGCGACCCCCATAGGCAATGTGACGGATATTAGCCTGCGCGCGCTGCACGTTTTGAGCCTGGTCAATGCCGTGGCGTGCGAGGACACCCGCAACACGGCGCAATTGATGACCCGTTTCGGCCTGCACAAGCCGTTAATTGCCGCGCATCAGCATAACGAGCGCGAAGTGGCCGAAACGCTGATCGCCCGCCTGCAGGCCGGCGAGCGCATCGCGCTGGTGTCGGATGCCGGCACGCCGGCGGTCTCCGATCCGGGCGCGCGCATCGTCGACGCGGTGCGTGCCGCCGGCCTGCGCGTGCTGCCGTTGCCGGGCGCCTCGGCGGCCGTGACGGCCCTGTCGGCCAGCGGCCTGGTGAACGACCAGTTTTACTTCGTCGGCTTTTTGCCGGCCAAGGCCAAGCAGCGCGAGAATTTCCTCGGCACCTTACGCGCCGTGACGGCGACCATGGTGTTTTACGAGGCGCCGCACCGCATCCTCGACTGCGCCACGGCGCTGGCGGCGGTGTTCGAGCCGGAGCGCCAGGTGGTGTTTGCGCGCGAGCTGACCAAGATGTTCGAGGAAATCCACCGTTGCCCGCTGTCCGAGGCCGAGGCCTGGATCAAGGCCGATGCGCACCGGGAAAAAGGCGAGTTCGTCGTGCTGCTGGAAGGCGCGCCGGCCGCCGAGGATGAGCAGGACGTGGAAGCGGAGCGTATCTTGAAGATCCTGCTCACCGAATGCTCGGTCAAGCAAGCCGCCAACCTGGCCGCGCAGATTACCGGCCGCAAGAAAAACGCGCTGTACGACCGCGCGCTGCAGCTCAAGGACGAGGGCTGATCACCGCTTGATCACCACTTGCAGCCGTGGTCCTTCTTGTCCAGCAGCCAGATGAGCGGCGACAGCAGGCCGGCGCCGGTGTTCTTGCAGTCGCTTCGCTTGGCGCCATCCATCTTGCGCGCCAGCTCGCTGGCGGTCTGCTCGGGATAGAGCGGATGGTCGTCCAGCTGGGCGACCGCCGTGCCGGCGCGGGCCGGGTCTTGCAGGGCGCCCTTTTCGCCGGCGACCTTGCGCGCGGTCTTCAGCGCCGCGTTCATGTCGAATTTCTTGGGCTGCTGCTCCGGATACAGCGGATCCGGCGCCGTGCCCGGGACTGAGGCCGTGGCGGGCGCGGGCAGCGTGATGGCCTGCGTGGCGGCTGGCGCTGGCTGGCTCTCGCGCCTGGCCAGTTGTCCGGTTTTCTCCTGCTTGCGGGGCTGGGCCGGCTTGGGCGGCGGCTCGACCTTGGCGACAATCTCCGGCGGCTTGGGCGGCTGCAGCCAGACGGTCAAGACGCGCGGCGGTTGCCCGGCCGGCGTGTCGGGCGGGCTCAGCCGGTAGCCGAAAATCAAGAAAGCATGCAGCGCCAGCGACACCGCGATACCCGCGATGACTCCCGGCCGGCGCCACTGCATCGTCGAGTTCATGGTTTTTTCGCTAATTTCCGCATGCCGCCATCATCTCACATTGAAAAAATCCTGCTTTGGTACATACTGAATTTTATAGGAGCACTTGACGGATACTGAGGCAGCTTGTATTATCTTGCTTCTTCGGAGTGTGGCGCAGTCCGGTAGCGCACCTGGTTTGGGACCAGGGGGTCCAAGGTTCGAATCCTTGTACTCCGACCAAGATTCAAGAAAAAAGACTCAAGAGTTTCGGCTCTTGGGTCTTTTTTTTTAGTCGCGGTCCGGCGCTCCCAACGGGAAGTATGCGCGATAGGGGCGCGCTTCGTCGACCGCCCGCGCGACGGATGGACGGGCCAGCAGGTTCGCGCGATAGGCGCGCAGCGCGGGATAAGCGTCGGAAATCCGATGCGTCCAGTCCGCGAAGAAGAGTGAAGACGCGGCTGCGCAGTCGGCGAGCGTGAAGACCGCGCCCGTCGCCCAGGCCTTACCGGCAAGCTGGGTTTCCAGCCATTGATAGGCTCGCTCCAATTTTTCTTCCGCCAGCGCCAGTGCTTCACTGCGCTTCACAGCATCCCCCGTCAGCGCACCACCCACCGCCTGTTGTACCGGAGTCATCACGTGCAGGTCGAAGAAGCGATCGAGGAAGCGCACATCAAGCGCGGCCATCGGATCGGCCGGTAGCAGCGGAACCGGGCCCGGATATGCGAGTTGCAAGTACTCGATGATAATGCTGGTCTCAGGAACATTGCGTTCGCCATCCACAAGCAGCGGAAATTTGCGCAATGGCCAGCGTTGTTTCCACTCCGCGGTGTGCACCGGCTGGGCTGGCTCAATGCAACGGAATTCAAAAGGGATGCTGTTTTCGTACAGTGCGATAAGCACTTTTTGAGTGTACGAAGAAAAAGGATGGCCATAGAGTGCGAGTGACATATCGGGGGCGCTTTCTGTGTGAAGGGTGCGGGGCATGGCGTACGGTCTGACTGCAAAAAACCACTTGCAAACCGCAACTGGTTTTAGGATACTCATGCAATATATAAATTGCAAGCATTTAATGAAGGAGAACGGCCATGCCGCAAACCGGGCGATCCGGGTGCCCGATCAACCTGACGCTGGAACAGCTCGGTGATCGCTGGAGCCTTATCGTCATCCGTGATGTGATGTTCGGTAACCGGCGCAGCTATGGGGATCTGCTCGCGCAAAGCGAGGAAGGGATAGCCTCAAATATCCTGGCGGACCGGCTGAAGCGGCTGTCGGGCGCCGGCCTGCTGACGCGACGCCCTGATCCCGAGCATCAGCAGAAACGGATATACGACCTCACGGAGCCGGCGATTCAGCTGGTGCCGCTGCTGGCGCAAATGGCGGCATGGGGCCGCCGGCATACCTCTCCGAGCAAGGAGTTGTCCGTGCGTGCGGAGCTGTTGGAAAGCGGCGGAGCGCCGCTTTGGAGCGCATTCATGGATGAGCTGCGTTACCTGCACCTCGGTGCGCCGCAGCCTGCACGCTCGGTATTCGGCGAGCTGCAGGCAGCTTATGAAGAAGCAACGCGGGCGAGCTGACCGGCATATCCCGCCAGCGCAACCGTCAGCGTCAGCCGATGCGCTTGGCGGCGATGGCGTTGCCGGCGCGGCTGGCGCCTTTGCGGCCGAGGAATTGCGAGATGAACTGGCCGGCGTCGACCACGATGTCGAGGTCGATGCCGGTCTCGATGCCCAGGCCCTGCATCATGTACAGCACGTCCTCGGTGGCGACGTTGCCGGTCGCGCCCTTGGCGTACGGGCAGCCGCCCAGCCCCGATACCGACGAGTGATAGATCGCGATGCCCAGCTCCAGGCTGGCGTAGATGTTGGCCAGCGCCTGGCCGTAGGTGTCGTGGAAGTGGCCGGACAAGCCGTCGAGGCGGAACGCGCGGATGGCGCGCTCCATCACCGCCTGCGTCTTGCGCGGCGTGGCGACGCCGATGGTGTCGGCGATGTCGATCTCGTCGCAGCCCAGGTCGCGCATGCGGCCCACCACGTCGGCCACCGCGTCCAGTGGCACCTCGCCCTGATACGGACAGCCGAACGCGCAGCTGATGCTGCCGCGCAGGCGGATGCCGTTGTCCTTGGCGGCTTTGGCGACGCCTTCAAAGCGGGCGATCGATTCGGCGATCGAGCAGTTGATGTTCTTTTGCGAGAACGCTTCCGAGGCCGAGCCGAAGATCACGACTTCGTTGACCTGCGCGGCCAGCGCCGCTTCGAAGCCTTGCATGTTCGGCGTCAGCGCGGAGTAGATCACGCCCGGCTTGCGCGCGATGGCGGCCATCACCTCTTTGCTGGTGGCCATCTGCGGCACCCACTTGGGCGACACGAACGACGCCGCTTCGATGTTCTGGAAGCCGGCGCCGGTCAGGCGGTTCACCAGTTCGATCTTGATCTCGGCCGGGACGCTCTCTTTTTCATTCTGCAGGCCGTCGCGCGGACCGACTTCGACTATCTTGACCTGCTTGGGCAAACTGTTCATTTCAATATCCTCGGTTGCGGTCGACCACATCGGCGACAGGCTGGCCCTGTTCGACCTTGCGGATTTTCTCGGCGATCTGCTGCACGCTTTCGCGGCGCAGGGTCAGCGCCGAGATGTGCGGCGTGATGGTGATGCGCGGCTCCTGCCAGAACGGATGCTGCGCCGGCAGCGGCTCGTTGCGGAATACGTCCAGCGTGGCGGCGGCGATGTGGCCCGACTTGATCAGCGCGACCAGATCCGGTTCCGCCAGGTGCGCCCCGCGCGCGACATTGATGACGTAGGAGCCCTGCGGCAGCTTGCACATATTGGTGCGGTTGACCAGGTTGCTGGTCTCGGGCGTCAGCGGCAGCATGCAGACCAGCACGCGCGAGCCGCGCAGGAAGGTGTCCAGGCCATCGGGGCCATGGAAGCACTGCACGCCCGGCATGCCCTTCTCGGTGCGGCTCCAGGCGCGCAGCGGGAAGCCGAACGGCGCCAGCGCTTCCAGCACGCGCGTGCCCAGCACGCCCATGCCCAGCACGCCGACGGCGAAATCTTCCTTGTAGTGCTGCGGCAAAGGCAGCCACTGCCCGGAGCGCGCCTGCGCTTCGTATTCGTCGAAGCGGCGGAAGTAGCGCAGCACCGAGTGCGTGACGTATTCGGCCATCTGCATCGCCATGCCGGCGTCGCCGAGGCGGATGATGGGGATGTGGGCCGGCAGCGCGTCGCTGAACTTGAGCAGCGCGTCGACCCCGGCGCCGGTGACGAAGATCGCCTTGACCGTCGCCAGCTCGGGCAGCATGGCTTCCGGCGGCGACCACACCACCGCGTAGTCGCAGTTCTGGCACTTCTCGCCGGCGTGCCAGATTTCGATCTCGGCCTCCGGCAGGAACTTGCCGAAGTCCTTGATCCACGGCTCGGTCTTGCCGTCCGCTCGATGTAAAAGAATGCGCATGATGATCTCCTTTACGCCGTCTTGAACGCCAGCAGCGGTGCGCCATCGGCCACCTGGTCACCCACGCTGTACAGGATATCGTCGACCACGCCATCG
Organism: Duganella sp. CT11-25; assembly: GCF_047302815.1. Classification (NCBI taxonomy): domain Bacteria; kingdom Pseudomonadati; phylum Pseudomonadota; class Betaproteobacteria; order Burkholderiales; family Oxalobacteraceae; genus Duganella; species Duganella sp. CT11-25. The sequence continues at coordinate 4,341,093 of NZ_JBKBFD010000001.1, read as the reverse complement.
TGCGGCGCGGCGATGGTGTGCTCCATTTTCATTGCTTCCATGATGACGAGGGCGTCGCCCTTCTTCACTTCCTGGCCTTTGGATGCCAGCACCGCGACCACCTTGCCCGGCATCGGCGCGGTCAGGCGGCCGCCTTCGGCTTCAGCCTCGCCGGCGTGCGCCATCGGGTCGCTGTAGGCCAGCGGGTAATGGGCGCCGTTGGTGAAGACGTGGAACACGTCGCCGTCGCGGCGCACGGTGCCATGCGCGGCCTGGTCGCCCAGCTTGATGCTGAAGTCATTGCCGTCCTGGGACATCAGGCTCAATACGCGCGGCTGATTGTCCGGGCAGGCCGGCAGGTCGAACAGCCAGTCGGCCGCGCGGTAGGTGATCTCGACGCCGTAGGCCTTGGCCGGCAGCGCGGCGGCGTATTCGTCGGTGAACGACAGCTTGCGCAAATAGGGACGGTTCATGCGCCAGCCCAGCGCCTGGCCCCACGGATCGGCGGCGTTGGCGCCGGATTGCGCGGCGGAGCTGTCCTTCTCCGATTCGATCAGCGAGACGGCGGCCAGGGCCATCGCGGCTTCCGTCGCCGGCTGCGCGGCCGGGAACAGCGTGTCGTGATTGCGTTCGATCAGGCCGGTGTCGAGGTCGGCGGTGGAGAAGGCATGGCCTTCGACCAGCCGTTTCAGGAAGGCGATGTTGGTCGCCAGGCCGACGATCTGGTACTGCGACAGCGCCTGCGCCATGCGGGCCAGCGCCTGCCTGCGGTCCACGCCCCAGACGATCAGCTTGGCGATCATCGGGTCGTAGAACGGCGAGATCGCGTCGCCTTCGCGCACGCCGGAATCGATGCGCACGCCGGCCGGCACGCCAGCGGCGCCACCCAGCTCGAAGCTGACCGCCGTTGGCGTTTCCATGTGGCGCAGCGTGCCGATCGACGGCAGGAAGCCCTTCTCCGGATTCTCGGCGTAGATGCGCGCCTCGATGGCGTGGCCGTGGATGGCCAGTTCGTGCTGCTGCTTCGGCAGCGGCTCGCCGGCGGCCACCCGCAGCTGCCACTCGACCAGGTCGGTCCCGGTGATCATTTCGGTGACCGGATGTTCGACCTGCAGGCGGGTGTTCATCTCCATGAAGTAGAACGAGCCGTCCTGGTTGGCGATGAATTCCACCGTGCCGGCGCCGACATAGCCGACGGCCTTGGCGGCGGCGACGGCGGCTTCGCCCATCGCGGCGCGGCGCTCGGCCGGCATGTTGGGTGCAGGCGCCTCCTCCAGCACCTTCTGGTGGCGGCGCTGCACCGAGCAATCGCGCTCGAACAGGTAGATGCAATTACCGAGTGTATCGGCAAACACCTGGATTTCAATATGGCGCGGACGCTGCAGGTATTTTTCCGCCAGCACCTTGTCGTCGCCGAAGGAACTGATCGCCTCGCGCTTGCACGAAGCCAGCGCGTCCTTGAATTGCGCCGTGTTCTCGATCACGCGCATGCCCTTGCCGCCGCCGCCGGCCGACGCCTTCAGCAGCACCGGATAGCCGATCTTGTCGGCCTGCGCGTGCAGGAAGTCGGCGTCCTGCTGCTCGCCGTGATAGCCGGGCACCAGCGGCACGTTGGCCTTCTCCATCAGCGACTTGGCGGCGGACTTGGAGCCCATCGCACGCATCGCCGATGCCGGCGGGCCGATGAAGACCAAGCCCGCTTCGGCGCAGGCGTCGGCGAATTCGGCGTTCTCGGACAGGAAGCCGTAGCCCGGATGGATCGCTTGCGCGCCGGTGGCCTTGGCGACGGCGATGATCTTGTCGCCGCGCAGGTAGCTTTCCTTGGCGGCGGCGGGGCCGATCAGCACCGCTTCGTCGCAGACGGCGACGTGTTTGGCGTTGGCGTCCGCTTCGGAGTAAACAGCAACGGTCTTGATGCCCATGCGGCGCGCGGTAGCGGCGACGCGGCAGGCGATTTCACCACGGTTGGCGATCAATATTTTTGTAAACATCGTCTCTCTCTTGGCAGCTTGTGGCTGGAAGTTTTTTATAATTAACCGTGAAACCGTCATTCCCGCGCAAGCGGGAGCGACGTGTTAGCAGCCGCACTTTTCCTTTGGCGCCGAATCGAGCACGGCGCCGCGGGTTTTCAGGCCCAGTTTCGTCAACAGGTTGCGGTCGTCTTCCGCTTCCGGGTTTTCGGTGGTCAGCAGCTTGTCGCCGTAGAAGATCGAATTGGCGCCGGCCAGGAAGCACATGGCTTGCACCGCCTCGCCCATCTGGCGGCGGCCCGCCGACAGGCGCACGCGCGCTTTCGGCATGGTGATGCGGGCGACCGCGATGGTGCGCACGAATTCAAACGGGTCCAGCGGATCCAGGCCGTACAGCGGCGTGCCTTCCACCTGCACCAGGTGGTTGACCGGCACCGATTCCGGGTATGGATTCAGGTTGGCCAGCTGCGCGATCAAGCCGGCGCGCTGCAGGCGGGTCTCGCCCATGCCGACGATGCCGCCGCAGCAGACCTTCAGGCCCGCCTCGCGGATGCGGCCCAGTGTATCCAGGCGGTCCTGGTATTCGCGGGTCGAGATCACGTTGTCGTAGAACTCGGGCGCGGTGTCCAGGTTGTGGTTGTAGTAATCGAGGCCGGCGGCTTTCAGGCGTTCGGCCTGTTTTTCCTCCAGCATGCCCAGCGTGGCGCACGTCTCCAGGCCCAGCGCCTTCACTTCGCGCACCATCTCCTCGACCTTGTCCATGTCGCGCTCTTTCGGGCTGCGCCATGCGGCGCCCATGCAGAAGCGGGTCGCGCCGTTGTCCTTGGCCTGGCGGGCCGCGTCCAGAACGGTGTCGATGTCGAGGAGCTTCTTGGCCTCGACGCCGGTGTCGTAGCGCGCGGCCTGCGGGCAGTAGCCGCAGTCTTCCTCGCAGCCGCCGGTCTTGATCGACAGCAGCGTCGCCAGTTCGACGTCGCCGTCCGGGAAGTTGACGCGGTGGGTCTGCTGCGCCTTGAACATCAGGTCATTGAACGGCAGCTCGAACAGCGCCATCACGTCTTCCAGCGGCCAGGTGGCGGCGGGCGGCAAGGTGATCGCAGCCGTCGGGCGGTGCAGGGATACGGTTTTCGGTTCTTGGAGGGTATTCAGGGACATCGTGATTCCTTCTTCGTTCAAAGTTGGTTCTGAGCCGGCCAATTGGGCAGCTTGGTAAAATCGATATGGTCGGCGGCCGCTTGCGCGGACGGTTCGGCCAGGCGCGGCACGCGGCCCAGCAGCGGCGCGTTGATGCGTTGTTCCAGCGCCGCGATGTTCTCGTCGGCGAAAGCCATGTCGGCCTGCGTTTCGTTGGCGACCCAACCGGCCAGCGTCAGGCCGCGCGATGCGATCGCTTCCACGGTCAGCAGCGCATGGCTGATGCAGCCGAGGCGCAGGCCCACCACCAGCACCACCGGCAGGGAAAGCTGCTCGGCCAGGTCGGCGGTGTCGAATTCGTCGTTCAGCGGCACGCGGAAGCCGCCCACGCCTTCGACCACCACCGCATCCGACGCGGCGTTGATCTCGACATAGGCCGCCAGGATGGGCACCGGCGAAATCGTGATGCCCTCCAGTTGGGCGGCGATATGCGGCGCCGCCGGCTCCTTCAGCAGGAACGGCGTGGTGATCGATTGCGGCAAGTGGACGTTGCCGGCGGCGGCCAGCTGGTCGCAGTCGTCGTTGCGCCATTTGCCGTCGCGCAGTTCGGTGCCGGCGGCCACCGGCTTCATGCCGCAGGCGCGCACGCCCGCCTGCACCAGGGCGTGCAGCATCGCCGACGACACCAGCGTCTTGCCGATCTCGGTGTCGGTACCGGTGACAAAACAGCAGAAACGCGGCGGCCAGCCGCCGGCCATCGCCGCCGGTTGCGTTTGCGGTTCCAGCACGGCGTCGGCGGCGGTTCCGGGGATGTCCACTGCTATCACGGGATCGTCGAGACTCATCTCAAGTCCTTTCCAAAGCATTGATCGCGGCTATCAATTTTGCGACTTCCATGCTGCTATGCCCTGCGGACAGCGTCACCCGCAGGCGGGAGGTTCCTGCCGCCACAGTCGGCGGGCGGATCGCGCCCACCCACATGCCCTGCTCGTAGAGGGCGGCGCCGGCGCGCATGGTTTCGGCGTTGTCGCCGATCAGGATAGGCTGGATCGCAGTCGTCGAGGGCAGGCGCTGCCAGCGCTTCAGGCGCAGGCCATCGTCCAATTGTGCCACCAAAGCCTGCAGATGTGCGCGCCGGTTGCGGCCCTCCTCGCCTTCCAGCAGATCGAGGCTGGTCAGCAGGGCGTGCGCCAGCGCCGGCGGAGTGGCGGTGGTGAAGATGTACGGGCGCGCTTTCTGGATCAGGGTTTCGATCACCGTCTCGTGGGCGGCGACGAAAGCGCCGCTGACGCCGGCCGCCTTGCCCAGCGTGCCCATATAGACCAGGTAGGGCGAGCGCAGGTTGAAATGCTCCAGCGCGCCGTGGCCGTTGGCGCCCAGCGTGCCGAAGCCGTGGGCGTCGTCGACCACCAGCCAGGCGCCGTGCCGTTCGCACAGGGCCAGCAGTTCCGGCAGAGGCGCGAGGTCGCCGTCCATGCTGAAGACGCTGTCCGTCACTACCAGCTTGGTAGCGGCGGTGCTGGCCCGGAGCAGCGCGGCCAGCGCCTCCAGGTCGGCGTGCGGGTAGACCTGGACCTTGGCGCGCGACAGGCGGGCGCCATCGATCAGCGAGGCGTGGTTCAACGATTCGGAGAAGATCTCGGCGTCGCGGTCGCCGGCGGTGAGGCCGGTGACGATGGCGAGGTTGGCCATGTAGCCGGTGCAGAAGGTCAGCGCGCGCGGCGATTCCAGGTGGGCGCCGACGAATTGGACCAGGCGCTCTTCCAGCATGGCGTGGGCGCGGACATGGCCGCTGATCAGGTGCGAGGCGCCGCTGCCGACGCCGTAGATCGCCGCGCCTTCCTGCAGCGCGAGCTTGATCTTGCGGTGGTTGGCCAGGCCCAGGTAGTCGTTGCTGCAGAAGGCCAGCACTTCACGGCCTTCGACCAGCACGCGCGGGCCGCACGGCGAATCGACGGTGCGGCGCTTGCGTATCAGGCTCTGTTCGTCCAGCGCCTGCAGCTGTTTGTCGAGTTGCTTGAGCAGTTCCATCGTCAGCCCGCCATCACTTTGTCGAACACGGCCAGCGTGTTGGCCGCCAGGCCGTCGATTTCCTCGTCGTTGAGGATATACGGCGGCATCATGTAGACGGTGGCGCCGATAGGACGCATCAGCAGTTCGTGCTCCACCGCCGTGGCGAAGAAGCGGCGCGAGAAATCAGGTGCCGCGTCGATGGCGTCGAAGGCCCAGATCATGCCGCGGTTGCGGAAGTTGCGGACTTGTCTGTGGTTTGCCAGCGGCGCCAGCGCCGCGGTCAGGCGTGCGGCCTTGACGCGGTTGGCGTTGAGGACGTCGTCCTCCTCGAAGATCCGCAGCGTCGCCAGCGCGGCGCGGCAGGCCAGCGGATTGCCGGTGTACGAGTGCGAGTGCAGGAAGCCGCGCGTGACGTCGCTGCTGTAGAAGGCCTGGTAGATCTCGTCGCGCGTCATCACCAGCGACAGCGGCAGATAGCCGCCGCTGATGCCCTTGGACAGGCACAGGAAGTCCGGCCATACGGCGGCCTGTTCGCAGGCGAAGAAGGTGCCGGTGCGGCCGCAGCCGACGGCGATTTCATCGAGGATCAGGTGGACCTGATGGCGATCGCACAGTGCGCGCACCAGCTGGAGGTACAGCGGATCGTGCATCGCCATGCCGGTGGCGCACTGCACCAGCGGCTCGATGATGATGGCGGCGATCTTGTCGCCGCGCTCCACAAACAGGCGCTCGACATCGGCCGCTGCGCGGCGCGCGACGTCGGCCGCCGTTTCGCCCTCGGCGGCGTTGCGCGCATCCGGCGACATCACGGTCTGCGAGGCGCGCAGCAGCGGGCCGTAGGCGTCCTTGAACAGCGCGACATCGGTGACCGCCAGCGCGCCGATGGTCTCGCCGTGGTAGCTGCCCTTGAGGCAGACGAATTCCTGCTTGTCGCTCTTGCCGTTGTTGCGCCAGGAGTGGAAGCTCATCTTCAGCGCGATTTCCACCGCCGACGCGCCGTCGCTGGCGTAGAAGCTGTGGCCCAGCACATGGCCGGTCAGCGCCGACAGTTTTTCCGACAGTTCGATCACCGGCTCGTGCGTGAAGCCGGCGAGCATCGCGTGTTCCAGCGTATCCAGCTGGTCTTTCAGGGCCGCGTTGATGCGCGGGTTGGCATGGCCGAACAGATTCACCCACCAGGAGCTGATCGCATCCAGGTACCGGCGGCCTTCATGGTCGTACAGCCACGCACCCTTGCCGCGACTCACAGGAATCAGCGGCACAGGGTTGTCCAACTGCGCGTGGTGCTGCATCTGGGTGCACGGATGCCATACGCTGCGCAGGCTGCGTGCTACCCATTCGCTTTGTTTATTTAATTCCAAAACTGCTCCAAACTTAATTCAGCCATGACGGCTTGCGCTTCTCCAGGAACGAGGCCACGCCTTCGCGGCCCTGTTCCGATGTGCGGATTTGAGCGATGCGCTCGGCCGTATCGGCCAGCAGCGCATCGTTGACGGTTTGCCCGACCACCTCGCGCACCAGCACTTTGGCTTGCTGCACGGCGTACGGGCTGTTGTTGACCAGGGCTTTGACGATTTCCCCCACCTTGAAGTCGAGTGCATCGGCGGCCACGACTTCGTGCGCGAAACCGATGCGCAGCGCTTCCTGCGCGGAGAAACGTTCCGCCGTCAGGAAGTAGCGGCGCGAGGCGTTCTCGCCCATCGCCTTGATCACATACGGCGAAATGGTCGCGGGGATCAGTCCCAGTTTCACTTCGCTCAGGCAGAAGTTCGCCTCGTCGACCGCGACGATGATGTCGCACGCGGCCACCAGGCCCATGCCGCCGGCGTAGCAATCGCCCTGCACCTTGGCCACGACAGGCTTGGGACACAGGTAGATCGTGCGCAGCATCTCCGCCAGTTGCAGAGCGTCGGCCTGGTTTTCGGCGTGCGTGTAGCCCGCCATTTTTTTCATCCAGTTCAAATCGGCGCCGGCGCAGAAGGCCGGGCCGTTCGCCGCCAGCACGATCGCGCGCAGGTCGGCGTCGGCGCCCAGTTCGCGGAAGGCTTGCGCGATCTCGGCGATGGTCGTCTCGTTGAAGGCGTTGCGCACATCCGGGCGGTTCAGCGTCACGGTCGCGGTCTTGCCTTCGCGGCTGATGGTCAAGGTCGTAAAGGTCATGCTTAATCCTTGTATTTTATGTCAGTCGGCATGCCGACCGATTGCAGGAAGCGCTGCGTCTCCGGCCACCAGACGGCGACGCCGTCCGGGCTGGAGCTCATCGAATGCGCGTCCTTCTTGAACGGGCCGTAAGCCACCAGCTGCGCCTTGCCGCCCGCGGCGGTATAGGCCGCGTACATATCGGCCGCCAGCCTGGGGCCGAAGTGCGTATCGTTGGCGCCGTAGAACCACAGGCTCGGGATCGTGCTGGTCGCGCCGTAGGCCTTGAAGGCGTCCACCAGCGAGGCTTGCCAATCGCAGCTGGAACGACTGTTCACGCCACCCGCAAAGTTGATGATGCCGCGCACGCCGGCGATCTTGTGGCTGCCGGCCGCCATCGCCGTCAGCCCGCCATGCGACTGGCCGGCGATGATCACGTGTTCCTGATCGGCCCACGGCTGCTGCATCGCATATTCCATCGCGTAGAACAGCGAATTGGCCTGCTGTTCGCCGTTGTTCCTGGCGTCGCAATGCGAGTTGACGTAGGTGCCGCCCGATCCCGCAAAGCCCATGCGCATCGGGATCACCACCGCGTAGCCGCGCTTGACGAACTCGCGGCTGATGACCGGGAAGGTCGCGCGCGGCTGCAGGTGGGCGTCGCCGCCCGCTTTGCCGTGATTCATGAACAGCACCGGGAACGGGCCGTTGCCCGGCGGTTTGTAGATCGTGGTTTGCAGCTGCAGCGCGACGCCGCCTATGTTCGCCGGCACCTGCACCACCTGCTCGCCCATGCGCGGACCGACCACCGGCAGCGCCTGCGCGCTCGCGCAAGCAAAGGCGCACCACAGCGCGGCCCCTGCAAGATGGTGTCGGTTCGGCATGGTCATCCCGCTTACATCCTGAAGACGCCGAACCTGGTGTCTTCGATTTCCGCGTTCAGCGCGGCGGACAGGCCGAGGCCCAGCACCATGCGCGTGTCGGCCGGATCGATGACGCCGTCGTCCCACAGGCGCGCGGTGGCGTAGTACGGGTGGCCCTGATGCTCGTACTGGTCCTTGATCGGCTGCTTGAACGCGGCCTCCTCGTCCGCCGACCACGAGCCGCCCTTGCCTTCGATGCCGTCGCGCTTGACGGTGGCCAGCACGCTGGCCGCCTGGTCGCCGCCCATGACGGAGATGCGGGCGTTAGGCCACATCCACATGAAGCGCGGCGAGAACGCGCGGCCGCACATGCCGTAGTTGCCGGCGCCGAAGCTGCCGCCGATGATGACGGTGAACTTGGGCACGGCGGCGGTGGCGACAGCCGTCACCATCTTGGCGCCGTTGCGCGCGATGCCTTCGTTTTCGTACTTGCGGCCGACCATGAAGCCGGTGATATTTTGCAGGAACACCAGCGGGATCTTGCGCTGCGCGCACAGTTCGATGAAATGCGCGCCTTTCAGCGCGGACTCGGAGAACAGGATGCCGTTGTTGGCGATGATGCCGACCTTCATGCCGAAGATATGGGCGAAGCCGCAGATCAGCGTGGTGCCGTAGCGCGCCTTGAATTCATCGAACTCGCTGCCGTCGACGATGCGGGCGATGACCTCGCGCACGTCGAACGGCTTGCGGGTGTCGACCGGGATCACGCCGTACAGTTCCCCGGTGGCGTATTTCGGCTCCGCGGACTCGCGCAAGGCGCCCTGCTGCGGCTTGGTGCGGTTCAGGTTCGAGACGATGGTGCGCGCCAGCGACAGCGCGTGCAGGTCGTTCTGCGCCAGGTGGTCGGCCACGCCGGACAGGCGCGTGTGGACATCGCCGCCGCCCAGGTCTTCCGCCGTCACCACCTCGCCGGTGGCGGCCTTCACCAGCGGCGGGCCGCCGAGGAAGATGGTGCCCTGTTCCTTGACGATGATGGATTCGTCGCTCATCGCCGGCACGTAGGCGCCGCCGGCGGTGCAGGAACCCATCACCACGGCGATCTGCGGGATGCCCTTGGCCGACAGGTTGGCCTGGTTGTAGAAGATGCGGCCGAAGTGGTCGCGGTCCGGGAAGACGTCGTCCTGGTTCGGTAGGTTGGCGCCGCCGGAATCGACCAGGTAGATGCACGGCAGGTTGTTCTGGTCGGCGATCTCCTGCGCGCGCAGGTGCTTCTTGACCGTCATCGGATAGTAGGTGCCGCCCTTGACGGTAGCGTCGTTACAGACGATCACGCACTCCTGGCCGGCCACGCGGCCGATGCCGGTGATGATGCCGGCCGCCGGCGCGGCGTCGTCGTACATGCCGTAGGCCGCCATCTGCGACAGTTCGAGGAAAGGCGTACCGGGATCGAGCAGCATCTGCACGCGGTCGCGCGGCAGCAGCTTGCCGCGCGCGACGTGCTTGGCCGATGCCGCCTCGCCGCCGCCGAGGGCGATTTTGGCGACCTTGTCGCGCAAATCGTCGACGACGGCCTGCATGGCGGCGACGTTGGCCTTGAAATCCTCGCTGCGGGGATTGAGTTTGCTTTCGATCTGCGGCATTGCTTTTCCTTTTTTAGCGGTGTCAGTGCCGACATTCGGACACGAGCTCAGCTGCTCTGCAGCTGAGCTCGTGTCCGAATGTCGGCACTGACACCGAAGTCTCATGTTTATTCTGGAAAACTACCGTCAACGTAAAACCAGCGCGGGCCTCCCTCGGCCTGCTCTCGTGCAAAATTACTAATTTCGTGCAGACGCTGCGCCCGGCCATTGATCTTGAACCGGGCGACAAACTCCACCGTATCCTGGTTGAGGTCGGTCTCCTCTGCTTTACGTTGACGTAAACGTAAAGCAGATTTTACCTCAAGTCCCAGCCACTGCAATTTTTCCTCGTTGCTCATGATGGGCTCGCTCGGCCGGGTGCTGCCGTGCCAGGTCGCCAGCAGGTAGGGCTCGTTGCGCAGGCCATAGGCGGTATAGCGCGAACGCATCAGTGCTTCGGCCGTTTGCGGGATGGCGTCGCCATCGATATACGGGCCGCAGCAGGTGGCGAGGGAGGGGCCGCCGCAAGGGCAGGCGGCAGGCGCGGTGGACTTCTTGGACATGGATAAGGCGGTCTGGCTGGTGGTGCAATCCCGCATTATCCGCCAAATATGCGCATTCCGCCGGGCTTGGCGTTATGCTGGATGTATAAATATTGTTATTCCACGCGTCGCGATACGTACACCGTTTTCCATATCGCTATTACACTAGAGGCGTGAGGAGAATTGAATGAGCCAGACCAGTTTTGAATTCAAGGCGGACGCCAACGACAGTTCGCCGCTGTACATGCAAATTGCTCGTAAATTGAGCGACGATGTACATAATGGCCGTTATCAGGTGGATCAGGCGCTGCCGTCCGAGCGGGCTTTGTCGGAGCTGTTGAACGTGTCGCGGGTCACCGCGCGCAAGGCAATCGACCAATTGGTGGACCAGGGATTGGTGGTGCGCCGCCGCGGATCGGGTAATTATATTGCGCCGCGCATTGAACAGCCGCTGTCCAACCTCACCAGTTTTTCCGAACAATTGCAGCAGCGCGGCCACATTCCCGGTTCGCGCTGGCTCAAGCGCGCCATCGTCACGCCGACCCCGGAAGAGCAGCTGAGCCTGGGCCTGTCGCCGTATTCCAAGGTGGCGCGGCTGGAGCGCCTGCGCCTGGCCGACGACGTGGTCATGGCCTACGAGGTCAGCGTGCTGCCGCAGACGGTGCTCAACGATCCCAACGCGGTCGGCAATTCGCTGTACCAGTACCTGGACAGCATCGGCCAGTCGCCGGCGCGCGCCTTGCAGCACATCCGCGCGATGAATGCGTCGGCCGAGCTGGCCAAGCAGCTGGGCGTGCCCGAGGGGCAGGCGGTGCTGTACATCACCCGTATTGCCTATCTGGAATCGGGCGAGGCGATGGAGCTGACCCATTCCTATTGCCATAGTGACCACTATGACTTCGTCGCGGAGATGCGTCGCGCCACCTAGACGATCGCCCTATGCTCAAAACCGAATCCCCGAGTCCGCAGCACGCGCAACTGGATCAGTATTCGGTTGAAGCATTGGTCGATGCGCTGGTCGACGACCAGGCGCTGGCGGTCGGGGCCGTGCAGGCGGCCGCAGCCAGCATCGCCGCCGCCGTCGAGGCGATGACGCCGCGCATCGCCGCCGGCGGGCGCCTGATCTATGTCGGCGCCGGCACTTCGGGCCGGCTCGGCATCCTCGACAGCGTGGAGCTGTTCCCGACTTTCTCCTGGCCGCATGAGCGCGCCGTCGCCCTGCTGGCCGGCGGCCTGGGCGCGATGTTCGAAGCGGTCGAGGGCGCCGAGGATGACCGCCACAAGGGTGCCTCCGACCTGCGCCTGCTCTATCCCAGCTATAACGACGTGGTGCTGCTGATCGCCGCGTCCGGCACCACGCCCTATGTGCTGGGCGCCTTGCAGGCCGCGCACATGGTGGGCGCGCTGACCGTCGGCATCACCAACAACGCCGGCACGCCGCTGGCCGCCGGCGCCGATATCGCCATCGTCATCGATACCGGGCCGGAAGTGATTTCCGGCAGTACCCGGCTGAAGGCGGGCACGGCACAGAAAATCGTCCTCAACACCCTGTCCAGCGCGCTGATGGTACGGCTGCATAAAGTCTACGGCAACCTGATGGTGGACATGCAGGCCACCAACGCCAAGCTGATCGAGCGCGCGATCAGCCTGACCATGCACGCCACCGGCGCCGACGCGCACACCGCGCGCGGCGTGCTGGAGCAATGCCAGTTCCAGGTCAAGACCGCCATCGTCGCGCTGCTGAAGCAACAGACGGTCGAGCAGGCGCAAGCGCTGCTGGATGCGGCCGACGGCGACGTCCGCACCGCCCTGCGGTAATCCGGGGTCAGGTCTGGAATCCGGACACGAGCTGATCCGTTCTGACCATTTGCGTGTATCGAACGTCGATATCGTTGTAGTTGCGCAGCGATTCGGCGCCGGCGGCAAAGCCCAGGCGCTCATAGAACGTTCTCGCCTGCAGGTTGGAGCTGACCACGTTCAGGGACAACGGACCCCGCGCATCCTTGAAGATGGCGCCCATCAGCGCCGTGCCGACGCCTTGACCCCTGGCGTCCGCGTGTACGAACACTGCGCGAACCTGGCCGCCGAAGGTCGCGGCAAAGCCCCGCACCGCGCCGTCATCGTAGACCAGTACGCTCAAGGCGGCAAGAATGACCGGGTCGTTGTCGAGCGCTACGATCCGCGGGGGCTGCGGTTCGAACTGCAGCTCGGCTGGTTTGGCGTCCGCATACACGGCAAGCACCGATGGGAAGTCCGCTTCTGTATATGGCCAGACGTTCATGGATTGCATATCGGGAAGGCGTTAATGGACGAGGCCGTGTCCAGATTCCAGACCTGACCCCGGATTTTAGAGGTGGGCCTATGGTAGCCGCCTTCCGCCTTTTTGGCTTGTATCTATTCCGAACCCCGGCGTCTGTATCTATTTCCAAAACGCTGCCGAGCTCACAATCGCTGTATTGACACGACGATTGGAGTCCCGATGAAAACCAAGTACACCCCGAGCTTTATCTTTGGCGCCACCCGCGTCGACGCCGCTACCGCACAGTCCGTGCTGGAGCAATGCCAGTTCCAGGTCAAGCTGGCGCTGGTCGTGCTGCTCAAGCAGCAGACGATCGAACAGGCCCAGTTGCTGTTGGACCGCGCCAACGGCGATGCTTGCGCCGTGCTCAAAGCCTGAGGGGAATGCCATGGAAAACCCGGCTAAAGCCTGGAGCGGCACGGCCGCCGCAAAATATGCGCGCGGCAGTATTAATTTCTACAATGCGCCCGTCTATGAATATGTGAAGTCGACTGTGGCCGATCACGATGAGCAGGATCTGGCGGCGCTGCTGGATTGCCTGCGCCTGGAAAGCACGCCGGCCTATACCTGGAGCGTGACCAATCTGACCAATAGCTACCAGGCCGCCGACCAGGTGTCGCACGCCGAGCGCGAAGTCATCTTCCTGCGCGCGCTGGAAACCACGGTCATTTTCGACCGCATGGAGTCGACGCTGGCCCATAAGATCGCCCTGATGCATACGCGCGGCGCGCCGATGTCGAGCGGCAGCAACAGCTATGTGAGCATCAACGGCAACGACGCTGTACGCGTGAGCACGCTGGTGCCGACCATGCCGTCCTATGAGGTGGTGGATGAGCAGCGCGCCAACGGCGCGCATCGCCTGGAGCTGGGCACGGCCGGCACAGGGGAACTGGAATGCTTCCTCAGCGTGGTGCAGGCGCGCGGCAGGGACGAGGCCGACCTGACCATCATGCTGACCCAGCAGGCGGGCTATTGGATGCTGACCCTGGTGCATCCGACCAAGGGTTCCGCCAGGATTTTGCTGAACCGGGGCCGGGCCTCGGTGGGCGGTTCGGTCGCCGTCTCGGCCACGCCGACGCCACCGCCGATGCCCGGTCCAAGCGTGACCAACTTTCGGGCCGGCGCCAATCTCCCCGCGTGGGGAAACTGAGCAATTATTTGGCGGCGCTGGCCATGCCATCCTGCATGATGACGGCCATGTTGTCGAACATGGCTTCCCAGGCCTGGCGATGCGGGGCATCGAACAGGGCGCCGGCGCGGCTGGCGATGGTGTTGATCAGGGTGTCGCGCATGACGCTGAAATACGCGTGCTTGACCTCGTAGTGATGGTGGCGCACGCCGGAAGCGCGCAGCAACAGCAGCAGTGTGGCGGGCTGGTCCACCAGCTCCACGGTTTCCGCCAGCGTGTGGGTCAGCCGGCCCTGCTGTTCGGTCATGTCGCCGGAGAACAAGCCGATCACGCCCGGCGCGACGGTAAACAAAGCGCGGTAGAAATCGCTGCCGAAGTCACCCGGCGCATCGACCGCGGCCTGCCAGCCGGCTTTGACCATCCCGGCCTGTTCCTCTCCTATGTCCAGCAGCCACAGCTCGGCGGCCTTGACCTGGGCCTTGCTGGGTGCGCGTGAGGTGGCGGCGGAGGACGGTTTAGTCATGGACAAGCTCGTGGTGGACAATAAAGCAACAGCGAAGTATAACCGGTAATGTACGGGCGGTCTGCCTGGCATGTTATAACCTTGGGGCAAAAGTGCACCTGGGTCAACGCGGCGCGTGGCGCCGCAAGTTGGAGTCAACGCGTGGCAAGAACCAAATATCAGGTATTGGCCGATGAACTGGCGGAGGCGATCGGCAGCGGCAAGCTGGCCCAGAACGCACGCCTGCCGTCCGTGCGCGAATTGATGCAGCAGCATCAGTTGAGCCTGGCCACCGTGACCAACGCCCTGCATACGCTGGAGCGGCAGGGGCTGGTCGAGCCGCGCGACAAATCCGGTTATTTCGTCAAGGCCGTCGCGCAGGACGAGCCGCTGCAGGACGCCGTCGTGCCCGCCGCGGAGGCGCTGCTGTCCGCGCGCAACTGGGGTCCGGCGCAAGACCTGTTTCCCGAGCAGCGCTGGCAAAGTCTGCTGGCGCGGGTGATACGGCGCCATCCCTTCTTGACCACCCGCTACGCGCACGGCTTCGGCCACCCGCTGCTGCGCGCCGAGCTGGCCCGGCGCAGCGCCGAGAACGGCTGTTTCCTGAAGGAGGACGAGCTGATCGTCACGCAAGGCGCGACCGAAGCCCTGTTGCTGGCGCTGCGCGCGACCACCGAGGCCGGCGCGCGGGTGCTGGTGCAGGCGCCGGTCGGCGTGCTGTTCGGCCGCCTGCTCGAAACCTTGTCGCTGGTGCCGGTCACCATCACCAGCAAGGTCGACGACCCCGGTTTTCTGCCCGAGGTGCAGGCGGCGCTGGAAGGCGAGCACGCGCCCAAGGTATTCCTGCTGGTGGCCAACTACCATTTCCCGGCCAGCGCGCTGATGCCGCTGATCGTCAAGCGCAACCTGCTGCGGCTGACGGAGAAGCACGACGTGACGATTATCGAAGACGACGTCTATGGCGACCTGCAGCACGAGGGCGCGCGGCCGCTGACGCTGAAGTCGTTCGATCTCCAAGGCAAGGTCGTGTACGTCAATTCCTGTTCGAAAACGCTGGCGCCGGGCTTGCGTGTCGGCTGGATGGCCGCCGGCCGCTGGCGCGAGCGGATCGAGTACTTGAAAAGCGCGTCGGCCAGCAGCGTCAGCGAGCTGTCGCAGCTGTTGCTGGCCGAGTTTCTGGCCGAGGGCAGCCATGTGCCGCACCTGCGCAAGATCCGCAAGGAACTGAAGAGCCGCAGCGATGAATATATCGCGCTGTTGCAGCTAACGCTGGGCAAGACTGTTAAGCTGGGCCAGGTGGCGGGCGGGTATAGTTTCTGGCTGCCGTTGCCGCCCGACACACCGGCCGATGTGATCCAGTCGCAGATCCATCTGCACTGGCCGTTGCTGGAAGCCCAGGATGCGCCCGATTCGCCGCAGCTGGTGGTGGTGTCGAAAGGCATGTGCATCAACACCTCGATCGCGCTGACGGACCCGCTGCGCCAGTCGCTGATGTCGTTTTGCTTTTATCTGCGGGCGTTGTATTGAATTAAAGGAATTATGGAACAAGCACGCAATCCCTGGGCCTGGGTGCCGAGTATTTCATTTAGCCAGGCCGTGCCGTATGTAGCGGTGATGATGTTGTCGACGGTGATGTACAAGAATCTCGGCATTTCCAATACCGATCTGGCGTTTTATACGGCGTGGCTGTACCTGCCGTGGGTGATCAAGCCGCTGTGGTCGCCCATCGTCGAACTGTTCGGCACCAAGCGGCGCTGGATCGTGCTGCTGCAGCTGCTGACCGGCGCCTCGCTGGCGACGGTGGCGCTGACCTTGCATCTGCCGCAGTTCTTCGCCATGAGCCTGGCCGTGCTGTGGCTGATGGCGTTCAGCTCGGCCACCCATGACATCGCGTCCGACGGCTACTACATGCTGGGCTTGCCCACGCAGCACCAGCAAGCCGCCTTCGTCGGCGTGCGCAGCGCTTTCTACAAGCTGGCGATGATCGCCGGGCAAGGCGGGCTGGTGTACCTGGCCGGCCAGCTGATGTTGTCCAGCGGCGATCCGGCGTTTGCCTGGTCGGTGGTGTTCGGCCTGATGTCGGTGCTGTTCCTGCTGCTGTGCGCGTATCACCAGTTCATCCTGCCGCGCCCGGATTCGGACCACCGCGTTGCCGCCGGCGGCGCGCTGTGGGACGACTTTGTGTCCACCTTCCGCAGTTTTTTCCAGAAACCAGGCATCAAGGCCACGCTCGGCTTCCTGCTGCTGTACCGCCTCGGCGAGGCGCAGCTGCTGAAAATGGCGGCGCCCTTCCTGCTCGATCCGCGCGCGCAGGGCGGATTGGGGCTGACGACGTCGGAGTTCGGCCTGGTCTACGGCACCATCGGCGTGTGTGCGCTGGTGCTGGGCGGGCTGGCTGGCGGCGTGGTGATCTCGCGCTTCGGTCTCAAGCGCAGCCTGTGGCCGATGGTGTTCATCATGCACGTGCCGGACCTGGTGTTTGTCTACCTGGCCAGCGCGCTGCCGACCAATACCGTGCTGATCTCGGCCTGCCTGGCGGTCGAGCAGTTCGGCTACGGTTTCGGCTTCTCCGCCTTCATGCTGTACATGATCCTGGTGGCCGACGGCGAGCACAAGACCGCCCACTACGCCATCTGCACCGGCTTCATGGCCCTCGGCATGATGCTGCCGGGCATGGTCAGCGGCTGGATACAGCAGCACCTGGGGTATCAGAATTTCTTCATTTGGGCCTGTATTTCCACCCTGCCGGCGTTTGCCATGACCGCGCTGGTGCGGATACCCGTTGAATTCGGCAGGAAATAGGCGGCCGCCGCATTACAATACGGTGCTCAACTGAATTTGGGAGTGGTTTTGGTGGTTTTTGGTAAATTCAATGCGAAGAAGCGGCTGACCTTGTCCGCTGGTGTGGCGGCCGGCCTGGCGGCGCTGCTGGAAGGTTGCTCAAGCACGCCGGTAGCGCCTGCGCCGGACGCGGGCCCGGCGCCGCGCCCGCCCGCCCCCGGTGGCGCCATGCCATCGGCGCCGGTTGCCGCCGACCCGAACATGCCGCCGCCGGCGCCGCGCGAGTTCCGCGCGGCCTGGGTATCCACGGTCGCCAACATCGATTGGCCCAGCCGCAGCAATCTGAGCGTGGCCAAGCAGCAGGCCGAAGCGCTCGCCATCCTCGACCGTTCCAAGTCGCTGAACCTGAACGCCATCGTGCTGCAGGTGCGCCCGAGCGCCGATGCGATGTATCCGTCCGAGCTGGAGCCATGGTCGGAATTCCTGACCGGCCAGCAGGGCCGCGCGCCGTCGCCGGCCTGGGATCCGCTGCAGTTCTGGGTCGAGCAGGCGCATGCGCGCGGGCTGGAACTGCATGCCTGGTTCAACCCCTACCGCGCCCGCCACGCGACGGCCAAGTCGCCGCTGGCGCGCAACCATATCGCCAATACCGAACCGGAAGTGGTCAAGTCCTACGGCCGCTACCTGTGGATGGATCCGGGCGAGGCCGCCGCGTCGCAGCGCACGCTGGATGTGATCCTGGACGTGGTGCGCCGCTACGATATCGACGGCGTCCACATCGACGACTATTTCTATCCCTACCCGATCGACACGCCCAACGCGGCCGGCCCTGAAGGCGTGGCGCTGGATGGCGGCGTCGGCGGCAAGCAGGAGCTGGAGTTCCCGGACCAGCCGTCATGGCAGCGTTACCTGCTGGGCGGCGGCACGCTGGACCGCCCGCACTGGCGCCGCCAGAACGTCAATTCGCTGATCGAGGCGATGTATCTCGGCATCCGCAAGGAAAAGAGCTGGGTGCGCTTCGGCATCAGCCCGTTCGGCATCGGCCGTCCGGACAAGCGCCCGGCCGGCATCGTCGGCTTCAGCCAGTACGACAAGCTGTACGCGGACGCGGAACTGTGGCTGGCCAACGGCTGGCTCGACTATCTCGCGCCGCAGCTGTACTGGCCGGTGGCGCAGGCGCCGCAGGCGTTCGACGTGCTGCTCGACTACTGGCTGGCGCAGAACACCCGCGCGCGCCACGTATGGCCGGGCCTGTACACCAGCCGCATCGACAACACCGCCAAGACCTTTGCGCCGGAAGAGATCGTCAAGCAGATCGGCGTCACCCGCAGCCGCAGCGGCGTGCGCGGCCATCTGCACTTCAGCATCGCGGCGCTGATGGAGAACCGCAAGGGCATCGCCGACCAGTTGAAGTCGCAGACTTACCAGACGGCGGCGCTGGCCCCGGCCAGTCCGTGGCTGGGATCGGAATTGCCGGCGGTGCCGGGCGCGTCCGCGCGTCGCGAAAGCAATGGCGTGTCGCTGAAGCTGGCCGCCGGCGCCGGCAAGCCGGTGGCGCATTATGCGATCTGGTCGCGCTACGGATCGGAATGGCGCTTTGCCGTCGCGCCCGCATCGCGTCCGGTATTGCTGTTGGCCGACGATGCGGCGGGCGGCGCGGCGCAGGCGGTGGTCGTCAGCTCGGTCGACCGCCTGGGCAATGAAAGTGAACGCATACACGTCTACAGGAGCTGACCATGAACGAACTCGGCCTGGGCATCGATGCCGGCGGCACGCAAACCCGTTGGGCGCTGGCCAATCCGGCCGGCGAGATCGTGGCCGAGGGCAGCGTGGCCGGCATGTCCGCCACGCAGATGAGCAATACCGTCGGGCGCGACGCGGTGCGCGGCATCTTCGCGCTGCTGGCGACGCAGGTGCTGGCCGCCGGCCAGCCGGTGCGCGTCTGCGCGGGGCTGACCGGGTTCGACGGCGTCAGCACGCAGGCCGGGCAATGGCTGGCGGAGGTGTTGAAGATCGCGCCGACCGCCATCATCATGCGCAACGATGTGGAAATCGCCTATCTGGACAGCTTCGCGCCCGGCGCCGGCTATCTGGTGTACGCCGGTACCGGCTCGATCGCGGCCTGGATCTCCGAGGACGGCGAGTTCCACCGCGCCGGCGGACGCGGCGTCACGCTGGACGATGGCGGCGGCGGCTTCTGGATCGCGCGCGAAGCGATGCGCCACATCTGGCGGCTGGAGGACGAGCAGCCCGGCGTCTGGCAACAATCGGCGATGGCGCGCGCGGTGTTCGAGCAGATCGGCGGCAGCGACTGGGCCTTGTCGCGGCAATTCATCTACGGCCAGGACCGGGGCGCGATCGGGCGGCTGGCGCTGGCCGTCGCCGCCAGCGCGGATGCCGATCCGGTCGCGCGGGATATCCTGGAACAGGCCGGCCGCGAACTGGCCCGCATCGGGCTGGCGCTGGTGGGCCGCTATGGCCCGCGTCCGATCGCCCTGGGCGGACGGGCCGCCAATTTGCACCCGCTGATCGCGCAGGCCATGCGGGCGGCGTTGCCTGGCGAACTGTCCCTGATACAGAAGGAAACACAGGCGCACCACGCGGCGGCCCGGATTGCTCTAAACTCTACACCTTGAATTGTTGCCGAGACCGCTTATGAAGATCGCTCCGTTCCTCGCCCTGTCCGCCATGACCGCCGTGCTGGCCGGTTGCGCCACCGTCCCGCCGCCGGCGCCGCGTCTGGATCACAGCCTGGTCTCGCGCAGCCAGAGCGAGCGCATCAAGTACATCATCATTCACTACACGGTGGCCGACCTGCCGCGCTCGATCAAGATCCTGACCCAGGATGAAGTCAGCTCGCATTACTTGCTGACCGATACGGACGTGCCGTTCTTCTACACGCTGGTCGATGAATCGCGCCAGTCCAACCACGCGGGCTTGAGCAGCTGGAAGATTTACAACCAGCTCAACTCGGCGTCGATCGGTATCGAGATCGTCAATCCGGGATTCAAGGATACGCCTGAGGGCCGCGTCTGGTATCCGTTCAAGCCGGCGCAGATCGACCAGCTGGTGCTGCTGTTGAAGGATATCGTCAAGCGCTACAACATCAAGCCGGAGAACATCCTCGGGCACAACGACATCGCGCCGCAGCGCAAGCAGGATCCGGGGCCGATGTTCCCGTGGAAGCGGCTGGCGGACGAAGGCCTGGTCACGTGGCCGGAAGCCAGCCGTGTCGCCGCGCGTATTCCCGGTTACCAGGAGCAGTTGCCGGACATCGCCTGGTTCCAGCGCAAGCTGGCGCAGCATGGCTACGCCGTGCCGCAAAATGGCGAGCTGGACCAGGCCACGCGCAACGTGATGGTGGTGTTCCAGTCCAAGTATCGGCAATCGCTGTTCGACGGCACGCCGGATGCGGAAACGGCGGCCATCCTCGATGTGCTGACCAGTCCGCTGCCTGTGCTGCCGCTGCCTGCAGCGCCGGCGCAGCCGCAGCCTGACGCCCCGAGCGAAGCGCACTGAGAGGCGAGGTCGTCCGCATGACCGCCTCGATACCCTGCGAAGCCATTCCGGGCCACCCGGATTTCCGTAGCCTGGACAGCATCGCCGGCATCGCCGTCGACCTGCGCTACGCGACGCCGGACAACTTCGTCGGCCGCGACTTGTACACCCCTTTGGATTGCAACTGGCTGCACAAGGATGCGGCGGCCGCATTGGCGTTGGCGGTAGCCTGGCTGGCCGCACGCAAGCCTGGATACACATTGGCGGTGTTGGACGCCCTGCGTCCGCAGCGCGTGCAGGAGCAGTTGTGGGAAGCGCTGCAAGGCACCGACCTGCTGGGCTACATCGCCGACCCGGCGCGCGGCTCGATCCACTCCTTCGGCATGGCGCTGGACGTCACGCTGCTGGACGCGCAAGGCCGCGAGCTCGACATGGGCACCGGCTTCGACGACCTCACCGAACGCTCGCATCCCGCCTTGGAGAATGCGCTACTGGCGCGCGGCGAACTCACGGCCCAGCACATCGAAAACCGCCGCTGGCTGCGCGACGCCATGTTCCAGGCCGGCTGGCAAGGGATCAACAGCGAATGGTGGCACTTCGACTGCGGCGACCGTCTGCTGGTCCGCAAAAACTACACCCGCGTCCTCTAAACTCCGGGGTCAGGTCCAAAACCTGGACACGAACTGTACCGTAGCGACCGCTACGGTACAGTTCGTGTCCAGGTTTTGGACCTGACCCCGGAGTTGACCCCGACGTGTTAGCGGTCGACGGTTGCCATGCGTTCTTTGCTGTAGCGGGGGCCGGCGACTTGTTTTAGCGCGCTTTCCAGTGTGGCGATTTCGCTGGCGCCAAGCGTTACTTCGGCGGCCGCCGCATTCTGTTCCAGGTTGGTCCGGCGGCGCGTGCCGGGGATCGGGACGATGTCTTCACCTTGCTGCATGACCCAGGCCAGCGCTACCTGGCCAGCGGCCAGGCCGCGTGCCTCGGCGACTTCGCGCACCACTTGCGCGGCCTGCATGTTGGCGTCGAAGTTGGCGCCCTGCATGCGCGGGTCCAGGTGGCGGAAGTCGGTCGGCGGATATTCTTCCGCGCGCTTTGCGGTGCCGGCCAGGAAGCCCCGGCCCAACGGGCTGAACGGCACCAGGCCGATGCCCAGTTCGCGCAGCACGGGGATGATGTCGTCTTCCAGGTTGCGCTCCCACAGCGAGTATTCGCTCTGCAAGGCGCTGATCGGGTGCACCGCATGGGCGCGGCGGATATTCGCTACACCCGCTTCGGACAGCCCCAGGTAGCGTACCTTGCCTTCGCGTACCAGTTCGCCCATGACGCCGACCACATCCTCGATCGGCACTTGCGGGTCGATGCGGTGCTGGTACAGCAGGTCGATGTGGTCGGTGCCGAGCCGGCGCAACGAGCCTTCGACGGCGACGCGGATGTGCGCCGGATCGCTGGTGACGCCGAGCCTGGCGCCATCGCGCAGGTCGAAGCCGAACTTGGTGGCGATGATCACGTCGCTGCGGCGGCCCGCGAAGGCGCGTCCCAGCAGTTCCTCGTTGTGATACGGGCCGTACACTTCGGCGGTGTCGAAGAAGTTGATGCCCAGCTCGATGGCGCGATGCAGCGTGGCGATCGCTTCGCTCTCGTCCGCCGGACCGTAGGTGTTGCTCATGCCCATGCAGCCGAGGCCCTGGGCCGATACGATTAATCCCTGACTGCCTAATGCGCGTTGCTTCATGCTTGCTCCCGGTTAGTTGCCGGAGCGTGCGACCCAGTCGATCAACGCATCCAGCACGGCGCGGCCGGCGCCGTTGGCGACGTGCTCGTCGTTCAATATCGCGACCACGATAACGGGCTGGTTGTTGGCGTCCTGCACGTAGCCGGCGACCGCGATCACGCCTTTCAGGCTACCAGTTTTTACGCGGGCGCGCTGAGCGGCCGGACTTTCCTTGAGGCGGCGGCGCATGGTGCCGTCGGTGGCGGCGATCGGCAGGCTGGAGAGGAACTCCGGCATCCACAGGCTTTTCAGGCCGGCCTGCAGCACGCCGGCCAGTTGCGCCGGCGTGGCGCGTTCCAGCCGCGACAGGCCGGAGCCGTTGTCGATGACCAGGCCGTTGCCGTCGATGCGTTGCTGTTGCAGCCAGCCGCGGATGGTGGTTTCGGCGCGCATGGCGGTGCTGGCCTGGCTGCCGTCGGCGGCGATCGGGCGGCTGCCCAGCATGGGATCGGCTTCCAGGCTGCCGAGGCTGAGGAAGATGGTGCGGGCCAGCGTGTTGTCGGATTGCTTGTTGGTGTCGCGCAGCACTTCCGGCAGCGGGCGCGAGACGTGTTCGGCCAGCAGCTTGGTCGGCGAGGGCACGATCTCGGCCGCGGGCGGTTCGGCTTCGCGCACCTCGCCGCCGATGCTGCCGCCCAGCTTGCGCCAGTTGGCTTGCAGCAGGCGCGCCAGGTAGTCGTGGCTGTCGAGCACATTGATGCTGGTCGATTTGACGCAGTCCTTGGGGAAGCTGCCATGCAGCACGACTTCGATCCTGTCGCCCTTGCGCGTGTAGTCCGGCGTGCGCCAGTCCTTCTCCCACGCGGCGCAGGCGGCATCGACCAGTTTCATGTCTGAGCGCACGCTGACCTTGTCCATCTCCGGCATCATCACCAGCGACAGCTTGTCGCCGGTGGCGCGCATTTCCAGCTTCAGCAGGTTGGTGTTGGTCAGCAGCGCGTCCGGGATGACGTTGTAGTAGGCCCACGGATACTCGTCGAACGGCGGCTGCCCCGCGTCGGGCCGCGCGGGCTGGAACAGCAGCCGGTCTAGCACCACGTCGCCCTTGATCTTGCGGATGCCCTGGTTGCGCAGCGCTTGCAGCATGTGCGCCAGCACATCTTCGTTGAAATCCGCATCGGCGCCGCCGCGCACGATCAGGTCGCCCTGCAGCACGCCGTTGACCACCTCCGCGCCGCTGCGGAATTCCGTGCGTCCGCGAAACACCGGACCCAGCTGCTCCAGCGCCGTCAGCGTGGTGAACAGTTTCATGGTCGATGCCGGCTGCATGCTTTGCTGCGCGTTGTGCGAGATCAGCGTGGTATCACCGCGCATGACGACGATGCCGGCCGCTTCCGGCGGGATCTGCGCGGATTGCATCAGCCGGGCCACGGGCTCCGGCAATTCGGCGGCATGGACGGCGCCGGCGGAAAGCAGCGCGGCAATAATCAGGCGACGAACAAGCAGGCGACGAAACATGGCAACCCTGTTCAATGGAAGAAGATGTAGGCGACGAAGATCGCGGCGAGGACCCCGGCGAAGTCGGCGATCAGGCCGCAGGAGATCGCATAGCGGGTCTTGCGGATGCCCACCGAGCCGAAGTACAGCGCGACGATGTAGAAGGTGGTGTCGGCCGAGCCGTTGAACACGCAGGCCAGCCGGCCGACGAAGGAATCCGGGCCGTAGGTGGCCATGGTGTCGATCATCATGGCCTTGGCGCCGCTGCCGCTGAGCGGTTTCATTAATGCGGTCGGCAGCGCCGGCACGAAGTCGGTGTTGACGCCAAGGTGGCTGAACAGCCACGTGAAGCCCTCCACCACATAGGTGAACACGCCGGCGTTGCGGATCACGCTGATGCCGACCAGCATGCCGACCAGATAGGGTATGACGGTCAGCGACGTTTGTATGCCGCCCTTGGCGCCCTCGATGAAGGCGTCGTAGATATTGACCTTCTTGACCAGCGCGCCGACGATGAAGCCGACGATCACCAGCAGCAGCAACAGGTTGCTGAATACCTTGGAGAAATTCTGGATCTCGGCCTTGCTGAGGAATGCGGTGAAGTACCACATCAGGCCGACGATGGCGGCCGTCATGCCGCCCAGCCAGCCCAGTACCACGCGGTTGAACAGGTTGATGCGCTGGCGGATCGAGACGGCGATGATGCCGGTGACGGTGGCGACGTAGGTGGCGATCATGCATGGGATGAAGATGTCGGCCGGGTCGGCCGCGCCCATGATGGAGCGCTGGGCCATGATGGCGACCGGGATCAAGGTCAGGCCGGAGGTGTGCAGCACCAGGAACATGATCTGCGCGTTGCTTGGCTCGTCCTTGCTGGGATTGAGCGTTTGCAGGCTTTCCATCGCCTTCAGGCCGAACGGCGTGGCGGCGTTGTCCAGGCCCAGCAGGTTGGCCGAGAAATTCATCACCATGTGGCCGGTGGCCGGGTGGTTTTTCGGCACTTCCGGGAAGATGCGCGAGAAGAACGGCGCGATCAGGCGCGCCAGCATGTTGATGGCGCCGGCTTTTTCGCCGATGTTCATGATGCCCAGCCACAGCGTCATCACGCCGGCCAGCGGCAGGGCGATGTCCATCACGCTCGACTTGGCCGAGTCGAAGGTGCCGTCGATGATGCGCTTGAAGATTTCGGTGTCGCCCAAAAAGAAGAATTGCGCCAGCGCGGCGACCAGGCCTATCAGGAAGAAGCCAGACCAGATGTAAGAGAGCGACATTGTTGGTAGTTCCTGAATGCAGTGGGCGATTTGCAAAGTATAGCGGGTAAGCAAGCCAAAAAAGTTATAAGCTGCCGCTTTACGTATGCGATGTGGATTGGACAGTATGCTTAAAAGTTATGCAACAGCCCTGCTGGCGCTGGTCGTCGCGGCCGGCGCCGCGCCGCCTTCGGCGCTTGCCCAGGACGCGCCGAAAGTCCTGCATGCCTTCCTCAGCACCGGCGAAACCGGCCTCGATCCGGCGGTGGCCTCGGACGTGGCCAGCCTGAGCCTGCTGGAAAACCTGTTCGATCCGCTGCTGCGCTACGATTACCTGGCCCGCCCCGTCAAACTGCAGCCCAATACGCTGACCGCCATGCCGACGGTGGAAGACGGCGGCCTCAGCTACACCTTCCACCTGCGCCAGGACGTGTATTTCACGCCCGACCCGGCCTTCAAGGGCGCGCGGCGGCAGGCGACGGCGCAGGACTATGTGTATAGCTTCAAGCGGCTGTATGACCCGGCGCTGAAATCCCCGTGGACTTATCTGTTCGAAGGCGTGGCCGATATGCAGGCGGTGGACAAGTTCACGCTGCGCATGCGCCTGAAAGCAGCCGATCCGAATTTCCTGTTCTACCTGGCGATTCCGGCCACCGGCGTGGTGGCGCGCGAAGTGGTGGAGGCTTACGGCGCCCAGGTCGGCAATCATCCGGTCGGCACCGGCCCGTTCAAGATGGGCACGTGGAAGCACAGCGACCAGATCAGCCTGCTGGCCAACCGCGATTTCCGACCGATGGCGTTCCAGGGCAAGCGCCTGCCGCTGCTGGACCGCATCGACATCAAGATCATGGAGGAATACCAGTCGCGCATGCTGGGCTTCCTGAACGGCGAGTTCGATTTCCTGGAGCAGGTGCCGGAATCGATGAAGGAAATGGTGCTGACCGACGACGCCAGGCCGACCCTCAAGCCCGAGCTGGCCAGGAAAGGCATGGTGCTGTCGCCCTTCCCCGTGCTGCAGACCTACTATATGTGGATGAATATGGACGATCCGCTGATCGGCGGCTACGGCAAGGATAAGGTGGCGCTGCGGCGCGCCATCGCGCTGGGCTACAACAGCGCCGAGGATATCGCCCAGATGAAGAAGGGATTGGCGTTGCCGGCCGTTACGCCGCTGCCGCCGAACGTGCTGGGCTACGATCCCGCCTACCGCAGCCCGGTCGCCTACGATCCGGCGCTGGCCAACGCGCTGCTGGAGCGCTACGGCTACCGCAAGGGCGCGGATGGTTTCCGCACGCTGCCGGACGGCAAGCCGTTGACCCTGGTGATGCATAGCGAGTCGTCGACCGTGGGCCGGCTGCGCGACGAGCTGTGGCGCAAGAACCTGAACGCCATCGGCCTCAAGGTGGTCTTCAAGAGCGACAAGAAGACCGAGATCATCAAAGCCTCGCGCCTCGGCTCGGTGATGATGTTTGAAACCAACTGGGTGGCGGACTTCCCGGACGGCGATAACTTCTATCAGCTGCTGTATGGTCCGAACAGCGGCCGCGCCAACTATGCGCGTTTCAACTTGCCAGCCTATAACCAGCGCTACGAGCAAACCCGCGTCATGGCCGATTCGCCGCGGCGCACCGCGCTGTACGATGAGATGGCGCAGATCATCCATGCCTACACGCCGTGGGTGTTGCTGACGCATCCGATCTCGGCCGACCTGCAGCAGCCGTGGCTGAAGAATTACCGGCGTCATCCGGTGGAATTCACCAACTGGCGCTATCTGGACGTTGTCGCACACTAAGTAATCGGCATCGGGCGTAGAATGGGCCGATGAAACTAATCAACCGCCGGGCGCTGGCCTACGTGGCCACGCATCCCATGGACTTCGTGATGCAATGCCTCAAGGGCTTCCGCGCCAACCAGGGTTTGCTGCTGGCGGGGGCGGTTGCGTATTACTCCCTGCTGTCCATCGTGCCGCTGCTGATGCTGGTGGTGGTCGCGCTGTCGCATATCATCGACCAGGCCGAATTGCTGACCACGCTGGGCCGCTACCTGAACTGGCTGGTGCCCGGGCAATCCCAGCCCATCGTCACCGAGATCGCCCATTTCCTCGAGCACCGCGACCTGGTCGGCAGCGTGCTGGTGATCACCATGCTGTTCTTCAGTTCGCTGGCCTTCACCGTGCTGGAAAACGCCATGTGCGTGATTTTCAAGCACCGGGTGGCGATACGGCGCCGGCGCTACCTGATTTCCGCGATCATGCCCTACTGCTACATCCTGTCGCTGGGCGCCGGCATGCTGGTGGTCACGCTGGTGGCGGGCAGCCTGCAGGTGCTGGGCGAAGAGAGCGTGCAGCTGTTCGGCTACAGCTGGTCGATGCACGGGGTGTCGGGCGTGCTGCTGTATTTGCTGGGGCTGGCCGGGGAAGTGCTGGTGCTCAGCTCAATTTACCTCGTGATGCCGGTGGGCCGGCTGTCGCTGTCGCATGCGCTGATCGGCGGCGTGACGGCGGCGCTGCTGTGGGAAGTCGCGCGGCATATCCTGGTCTGGTATTTCTCGACGCTGTCGCAGGTTAACGTCGTCTACGGCTCGATGACGACCGCGATCGTGGTCATGTTCAGCCTGGAAATCGGGGCGACGCTGCTGCTGTTCGGCGCCCAGGTGATTTCCGAGTTCGAGCGGGCTGGGCGCGAGCAGCAATTCCGCGCGCCGAAGCCCTTGACCACGGAGGCGGTACAGAAATAAAATAATTTGTGCATCGCACAAAGAACTGTGTTACACTACGTTCGTGGTTGAGGTTTGCATGCAAACAGTCCCACGTTCAAGGCGAGCGCCGCGGTTCGATATGTGTAAGACCGGACCGCAGTTGACGCAAGGCTTGGAGTTGTAATTCCGGATACGATGGTCGATTTACACGTTGGGGGCACCACGCAGATAGCATGGGCGCCCGAGACTCTGGAGTCACTTTGCAGATAGCACTGGACCCCGGCATACGATTAAAGCATTGGTAATACATTGGAACGAAGCCCGCAGAGATGCGGGCTTTATTTTATTGTGGCTTCAATTCGATATTATTTGAAATATCGAATCGTTTACGTTAGGATGCTTTCATGGATACCAAACAAACGTTGGCCGCGCTCTCGGCGCTGGCGCAGGAAAGCCGCCTGGCCGTGTTCCGGCTGCTGGTGCAGGTCGGGCCGGAGGGTATGGCCGCCAGCAAGATCGGCGAGCAGCTCGATATCGCGCCGTCGTCGCTGTCGTTTCACTTGAAGGAGCTGACGCATGCCGGGCTGGTCTCGCCGCGGCAGGATGGCCGCTTCGTCATCTATTCGGCCGATATCGGCACCATGAACGGCTTGATCGGATTTTTAACTGAAAACTGCTGCGGCGGCGTGCCGTGCGGCCCTACCTCGACTGGATGTAAACCGACATGAATATTCTGTTTCTGTGCACGGGCAATTCCTGCCGCTCGGTGCTGAGCGAAGCCACCTTCAACCATCTGGCGCCCGAGGGCCTGCGGGCGATCAGCGCCGGCAGCAAGCCGGCCGGCCAGCTGCATCCGCGCGCGGTCGCGCTGCTGCATCGCAAAGGCATTTCCACCGAGGGCTACTACAGCAAATCGTGGGACGACCTGCCCGTGACGCCGGATGTGGTGATCACGGTCTGCGGCAGCGCCGCCGGCGAGACCTGCCCCGCCTACCTTGGCCCGGTGATGCGGGCACACTGGGGCGTGGACGATCCGGGCCATGTGATCGGCACCGACGAGGAAATCGAAGTAGCGTTCGAGCAGACTTACCAGATCATCCGCGCGCGGATCGAAGCCTTCCTGGCCTTGCCGCCGGCCGCCGACAAGGCCGCGTTCAAGCAGGAGCTGGACCGCATCGGCACGCTGGGCGCCTGATGCTGACCGCATTCCTGATTTTCCTGGCCACGCTGGTGCTGGTGATCTGGCAGCCGCGCGGCCTGGG
The DNA here is from genome assembly GCF_047302815.1 of Duganella sp. CT11-25. Taxonomy (NCBI): domain Bacteria; kingdom Pseudomonadati; phylum Pseudomonadota; class Betaproteobacteria; order Burkholderiales; family Oxalobacteraceae; genus Duganella; species Duganella sp. CT11-25. The sequence goes on along the minus strand of NZ_JBKBFD010000001.1, from coordinate 4,312,208 downwards.
CATAGGCTGGAGTGCGGTGGCCGGCGCCATCGTGGCGCTGCTGGCGGGCGTGATCCACGCCGGCGATATTCCGGTGGTGTGGCACATCGTCTGGAACGCGACGGGCACCTTCGTCGCGATCATCATCATCAGCCTGTTGCTGGACAAGGCGGGCTTCTTTGAGTGGGCCGCGCTGCATGTGGCGCGCTGGGGCCGTGGCAGCGGCAAGCGCCTGTTCGTCATGCTGGTGCTGCTGGGCGCCGCGGTCTCCGCGCTGTTCGCCAACGACGGCGCGGCGCTGATCCTCACGCCTATCGTCATCGCCATGCTGCGCGAGCTGCGCTTTTCGGCCAAGGCCACGCTGGCCTTCGTGATGGCGGCCGGCTTCATCGCCGACACGGCCAGCCTGCCGCTGGTGGTGTCCAACCTGGTCAACATCGTCTCGGCGGATTACTTCGGCATCAGCTTCGCGCGCTACGCGGCGGTGATGGTGCCGGTGAACCTGGCCGCGGTGGCCGCCACGCTCGGCGTGCTGATGTGGTTCTTCCGCCGCGATATCCCTGCCGACTACGATCTCGCGCAGATCAAGGATCCGGCATCGGCCATCCATGACCGCGCGACCTTCGTGACCGGCTGGTGGGTGCTGGGCGTGCTGCTGGTGGGCTTTTTCTTCATCGAGCCGCTGGGCGTGCCGATCAGCGCCGTGTCGGCGGTGGGCGCGCTGCTGTTGCTGGTCGTCGCGGCGCGCGGACACCGGATTTCCACGCGCGAGGTGATCGGCAACGCGCCGTGGCAGATCGTGATCTTCTCGCTGGGGATGTATCTGGTGGTATACGGCTTGCGCAATGCCGGGCTGACCGCATGGGTGACATCGGCGCTGGCCTGGTGCGCGCAGTACGGCGTGTGGGGCGCGGCGATGGGCACCGGCTTCCTGACGGCGATCCTGTCGTCGATCATGAACAACCTGCCGACGGTGCTGATCGGCGCGCTGTCCATCGACGCGACGCCGACGCACGGTGTGGTGCGCGAAGCGATGGTCTACGCCAACGTCATCGGCAGCGACCTGGGGCCGAAGATCACGCCGATCGGCAGCCTGGCCACGCTGCTCTGGCTGCACGTGCTGGCCAACAAAGGGACCCGGATCTCGTGGGGCTACTACTTCCGCGTCGGCATCTGCCTGACGTTGCCGGTGCTGCTGGCAACGCTGGCGGCGCTGGCCATACGCTTGAGCTGACATCATGGACAAAATTCCCGATCTGCCGAATATCCACCCCGAACAGCTGGACCTGCCGACGCTGGACAAGCTGGCGCCGGCCGGCGACCTGGCGCATCCGCCGCGCATCCTGATGTTGTATGGCTCGCTGCGCGAGCGATCCTTCAGCCGCTTCCTGACGGAAGAGGCGGCGCGCATCCTGGAGCACTTCGGCGCCGAGGTGAAGATCTTCGATCCGACCGAGCTGCCGATGGCGGGCAGCGTATCCGAGGATCACCCGAAGGTGATCGAACTGCGCGCGCTGTCGCTGTGGTCCGAGGGCCAGGTGTGGTGCAGTCCCGAGCGGCACGGCGCCATCACGGCGGTGATGAAGAACCAGATCGACTGGATACCGCTGGAACAAGGCGCGCTGCGGCCCAGCCAGGGACGCACGCTGGCGGTGATGCAGGTATGCGGCGGCTCGCAGTCGTTCAACGTGGTCAACACCTTGCGCTTGCTGGGGCGCTGGATGCGCATGTTCACCATCCCGAACCAGTCGTCGGTGCCGATGGCGTACAAGGAGTTCGACGACAATGGCCGCATGCGCCCTTCGGGTTACTATGAGCGTGTGGTCGATGTGATGGAGGAGCTGTTCAAGATGACGCTCCTGCTGCGCGGCCGCACGGACTACCTGACCGACCGCTACAGCGAGCGCAACGAGCGCGCCGTCAAGGCGATCAACCTGCAGATACAAAAAATATGATTCGATTGCCATGCAGATGAATGGAGCGATATTGAATACCAAACCCAAAAAATGGATTGCCGCAGTGCTGGGCATTTTTGCCGCGCCGCTCGCATATTTGTATGTGGACGCGCCGCGCTGGGCTGCTGCTAGCCTGGTCGTGGGGCTGGCGGTGGGATTGGCAGGCTACTTCATGCCTGGCTTTCAATCGAATCTGGCATTCTCGGCAATTTCCATCCTCCTGGCCGTGGCGTGGGCCAGCCTGGCATATCAAATGGCAGGAAAGAAGACCGGCGACGAAAGCAGACCTTGGTATTCACGCTGGTATGGCCTGGTCTGCACAACTGCGATCGCGATCATGATCATCCTGGTGATCCGGGTGTTCTTTTACGAGCCGTTCCGCGCGCCCTCGTCGTCCATGATGCCTGGCGTGCCCAGAGGCGCGAACGTGATGGTACAGAAATGGGGATACGGGCATTACAGCACAGTGGGCATGGTGTTCGGCAGCAGTGCGATTTCTGCCCCTCTGGAGCGCGGCGACATCGTGGTATTCGATTATCCGCGTGATCCCTCTCAGACCTATATCAAACGGATCGTTGGTCTGCCTGGCGACAAGGTGGTATACCGCGACAAGCGCGTTTTTGTGAATGGCGTAGATGTACGGGGCAAGCAACTCGATGATTTCCTGGATGATCAAAACCTGCGTTACTCCAACCGCTATCAGGAAAAACTGGGCCGGATCGAGCACGACATCCTGATTAATCCGAATGTGCCTTCAATCTACAGCGAAAGCGTTTCCATGTTGCCGTCGCAATGCGCGCTCGATCATGACGTCATCACTTGTAATATCCCTGCCGGTAATTATTTTGTAATGGGCGATAACCGGGACAACAGCTTGGATAGCCGCTATTGGGGTTTTGTGGCCGCCAAAGCGATCATAGGCAAGGTGGTTCGCATCGTGCCGGGCTGAGAATTTGAGGACGTGAAGTGGATAAACATATTTTGCCTGTCGAGCTGGAAAAGGCATATCGGCTTCTGAATCACGGTCCGACGGTGCTGGTCTCGGCCAACCACGCGGGCGTGGATAACGTCATGGCCGCGGCCTGGTCTTGTGCGTTGGATTTTTCGCCGCCCAAGGTCACCGTGGTGCTGGATAAAACCGCCGCCACGCGCGGGCTGGTGGAGCATAGCGGCTATTTCGTGCTGCAGGTGCCGAACATGGGGCAGCTGGAGCTGACCCACGCGGTTGGCAATATGAGCCTCGGCGATGCGCCGGACAAGCTGGAACGCTGCGGCGTGGAGCTGTTCCATGTCGATGGCTATGCGGCGCCGCTGGTTGCCGGCAGCTCGGCGTGGCTGGTCTGCAAGGTGATCCCGGAGCCGCACAACCAGCAGACCTACGATCTGTTCATCGGCGAAGTGGTTGCGGCGTATGCCGACACCCGCGTGTTCAGCAACGGCCACTGGGAATTCGGAAAAGCCGATCCGCGCTGGCGCAGCCTCCATTACATCGCCGGAGGCCAGTTCTACGCGATCGGCGAATCCGCCGTGGTCAAAACCGCTTAGAGCGCGCGGGCGATCAGCAGTTTCTGGATGTCGCTGGTGCCTTCGTAGATCTGGCAGACGCGCACGTCGCGGTAGATGCGTTCCACCGGGAAGTCGCTGACGTAGCCATAGCCGCCGTGGACCTGGATCGCGTCCGAGCAGACCCGCTCCGCCATCTCGGAGGCGAACAGCTTGGCCATCGCGGCCTCTTTCAAGCATGGCAGGCCGGCATCCTTCATCGACGCGGCGTGGCGGATCAGCTGGCGCGCCGCTTCGATCCGCGTGGCCATGTCCGCCAGGCGGAACTGCACCGCCTGATGCTCGAAGATCGGCTTGCCGAAGCTTTCGCGGTCGCGCGCATAGGCCAGCGCGGCCTCGTACGCGGCGCGCGCCATGCCCACGGCTTGCGAGGCGATGCCGATACGGCCGCCCTCCAGCCCGGACAAGGCGATCTTGTAGCCCTGGCCCTCTTCGCCGATCAGGTTCCCGGCCGGGATGCGGCAGTTTTCAAACAGGATCTGCGCCGTGTCCGACGAGTGCTGGCCCATCTTCTGCTCCAGCCCCGCGACGATGTAGCCCGGCGCCGATGTCGGCACCCAGAACGCGCTGATGCCCTTCTTGCCGGCGGCCTTGTCGGTCACCGCCATGACGATGGCGACGTCCGCGTATTTACCGCTGGTGATGAACTGCTTGGTGCCGTTGATGACGTACTCGTCGCCGTCGCGCGTGGCCGTGGTGCGCAGGGCGGCGGCGTCGCTGCCGGTGTGCGGTTCGGTCAGGCAGAACGCGCCCAGCATCTCGCCTTGCGCCAGTGGGCGCAGCCATTGTTCCTTCTGCCTGTCGTTGGCGTACATCATGGCGATGCTGCACACCGGGCAGTTGTTGACGGAGATAATGGTGGACGTGCCGCCATCGCCCGCCGCGATCTCCTCCAGCACCAGGGCGAGGGACACGTAATCCATGCCGGCGCCGCCCAGCGCTTCCGGCACGGCGACGCCGAAGGCGCCCAGCGCCGCCAGCTCTTTCAATTCCTCTTTCGGGAAGTGGTGCTCCTTGTCCCAGCGGGCGGCGTTGGGGGCCAGGCGCTCCTGCGCAAACGTGCGCAGGGCGTCGCGGATCATTTCGTGTTCTTCGCTCAGTATCATGTTGTCTCGTTATATTCTTGAATTACCAGCCTATCGGCGTGCCGTCGTAGTTGCGATACACGGCGTGATCGGAAGCCGGCAGCGCGGCCAGCGTGGCGCGGATGCCGGTGGCGCTTTGCTCCACCGGGATATCGGCACCTTCGCCGCCCATCTCCGTGCGCACCCAGCCCGGATGGAAGGCGACGCAGGTGGCGCCTTGCTTTCCATACGTGAGCGCCGTGTCGATCAGTACCGAGTTCAAGGCGGCCTTGCTGGCGCGGTACAGCGAGCCCATCTTCGACGACAGCACGGCGAGCTTGCCGCGCGCCGCGCACACCATCGGCGCGATGATCGGCAGCAGCCGCATCGCCGCCAGCACATTGGTATGCATCACCGCATCGAAGTCCGTTTGCAGCGGGAAGCCGTCGTGGCGCGGGCCGTACACGCCCGCGTTCAGGATGGCGACGTCGAGTTCTTCGCCGTCCAGCTTCCAGCCGATGCCCGCGCAGGCTTCGACGTTGGTGACGTCGAGCTTGTGCGGTTCGGCGCCCAGCGCCGCCAGCGCGTCGCAGTCCTCCGCCTTGCGGGCGGTGGCGATCACGCGCCAGCCGTCTTCCAGATACTGCCGCACCAGTTCCAGCCCGATGCCGCGCGATGCGCCGATGATGAGTGCCGTCGCCATCCGCTTACACCAGTTCGATCGCCATGGCGGTCGCTTCGCCGCCGCCGATGCACAGCGCCGCCACGCCCTTCTTGCCGCCGGTGCGCTTGAGCGCGCCGATCAGCGTGACGATGATGCGTGCGCCGGAGGCGCCGATCGGATGGCCCAGCGCGCAGGCGCCGCCATGCACGTTGACTTTGCCGTGCGGGATCTCGAGGTCGCGCATCGCCGCCATCGGCACCGCCGCAAACGCTTCGTTGATCTCGAACAGGTCGACGTCCTTGGTGCCCCAGCCGATTTTCTTGTAGAGCTTTTCCACGGCGCCGATCGGCGCGGTGGTGAACAGGTTCGGTTCCTGCGCGAACGTGGCGTGGCCGTGGATCCTGGCGATCACGGTCAGGCCCAGTTCCCTGGCTTTCGATTCGCGCATCATCACCAGTGCGGCGGCGCCGTCGTTGATCGACGACGACGAGGCGGCGGTGATGGTGCCGTCCTTCTTGAACGCGGCGCGCAGGGTCGGGATTTTTTCGACCTTGGCTTTCAGCGGGCCTTCATCCTTGTCGATGACGGTGTCGCCGGCGCGGCTGGTGACGGTGACCGGCGCGATCTCCCACTTGAACCAGCCTTCGGTGGTGGCGGCCTGCGCGCGCTTGACCGATTCGATGGCGAAGCTGTCCTGCGCTTCGCGGGTGAATTCGTACTTGGCCGAGCACTCTTCGGCGAAGGTGCCCATCGAGCGGCCTTCGCCGGTTTTCTCGTTGCGCGAGTAGGCGTCTTCCAGGCCGTCGTACATCATGTGGTCGAACATCATGCCGTGGCCGATGCGGTAGCCGCCGCGCGCCTTCGGCACCAGGTAGGGCGCGTTGGTCATGGACTCCATGCCGCCGGCGATCACCACCTCGGCGCTGCCGGCCACCAGCTGGTCGTGCGCGAAGATCGCGGCCTGCATCGCCGAGCCGCACATCTTGGACAGCGTGACGGCGCCGGTGGACGTCGGCAGGCCGGCTTTCAGCAAGGCCTGGCGCGCGGGCGCCTGGCCCTGGCCCGCCATCAGGCAATTGCCGAAGTAGACGTGTTCTATCAGCTTGCCGTCGATGCCGGAGCGTTCGACGGCGGCCTGGATCGCGACCGCGCCCAGGTCGTGCGCGGCCTTGCTGGAAAAATCGCCCTGGAAGGCGCCCATGGGGGTGCGGGCCGCACCGACGATAACGACTGGATCATTCATTTTCTAGTATCTCCATAAAGGGCGGTTGTATCACCGCCGGGGGTGTCGAGTGTTGATTGCAAAACCGGATGTGCTGCGGATACGGGAACACGTCTTCCACGTGGCCGTCCATGATGCGCTGCTTGCGCGCCTGCCACCACGTTGGCGTCAATAGATCGCCGTGGTGCTTCATAAAATATTTGCGGATCTTGGCGTTACCCAGCAGGAAGGTGTCGAACTGCTCGGGGAAGACGTCATGCCTGCCGACCGGGTACCACGGCTCGGACGCCATCTCCTCTTCTTCCGTGCGGGCTTGCGGGATCGCGCGGAAATTGCAGTCGGTGATGTATTCGATTTCGTCGTAGTCGTAGAACACCACGCGCTGGTGCCGCGTGACGCCGAAGTTCTTGTACAGCATATCGCCGGGGAAGATGTTGGCGGCCACCAGTTCCTTGATGGCGTTGCCGTATTCGAGGATGCCGTGTTCGATCTGGAGATCGTCGCTTTCGGCGCTGGTCAGCCACATATTCAGCGGCACCATGCGGCGCTCGATGTACAGGTGCTTGATGACGACCTTGTCGCCATCCTGTTCGACCAGCGACGGCGCGAAATGCTTCAGCTCGGCGAGCAGCTCTTCCGTGAAGCGGTGGCGCGGGAAGGCGACATTGGAGTATTCCAGCGTGTGGGGCCTGCGGCCGACGCGGTCGTGGTGCTTCACCAGCAGGTATTTTTCCTTGATCAGCGCGCGCGTGGTCTCCTTGGGCGCCGGGTAGAAATCCTTGATGACCTTAAACACGTACGGGAAGGACGGCAGCGCGAACACCAGCATCACCAGGCCGCGGATGCCGGGCGCGATTTCGAACAGGTCGGACGAGTGCTTGAGATGCTGCAGGTAGTCGCGGTAGAACAGCGCCTTGCCCTGCTTTTGCAGCCCGAGGATGGTGTAGATCTCGCTGCGCGGCTTGCGCGGCAGCAGGCTGCGCAGGAACTGCACGTAGGCCGACGGCACTTCCATGTCGACCAGGAAGTAGGCGCGCGTGAACGAGAACAGCACCGCGATCTGCTCGTGGTCGAACAGCACGGTGTCGAGTATCAGCTCGCCGTGCTTGTTGTGCAGGATCGGCACGACGAACGGGAACTCCTTGTTGCCGTTGATGCCCTTGCCGACGATGTAGGCGCCCTTGTTGCGGAAGAACAGGCTCGACAGCACCTGGATCTGGTGGTTGGGCTCGATGCGGCTGGCGCCGAACAAGTGCTTCAGGCGCTGCTCGACCTGCTCGACGTCGCGCGTCAGGTTGGCGAACTTTGTGTCCAGCTGGAAGTTCGTGATGATGCGCTTGAGCGTGAAGCGCAGGCCGTCCGTGCCGGGATAGTAGACGCGGTAGGTCGGCCGGGGTTCCTCGGTCTCGATGTACTCGGTCGAGACCACCGGGCGCACGAAGATGAATTCGTTGTGGAAGTAGCTGCGGTGCAGGATGTTGCAGCAGACCGAGTTGAAGAAGGTTTCGGCCAGCTCCGGCTGCTTGTGGTCGGACAGCATGCCGATGTAGTGCAGCTTGAGCTCGCGCCAGACTTCGTCGGTCAGCTCGGACGGCTCGTATTCGTCTTCCAGCAGCTGCACGCATTCCTGCACGCGCTTGTCGTAGAAGTCGATGCGCGCGCGCGCGGCTTGCTGGGCCTCGCGCCAGGTGCCGCGCTCGAAATGCTGCTTGGCCTGCTGGCTGGTCTGGCGGAACAGGCGGTAGTGCTTGTCGAAGCCGTCGCGGATGGTGCCCGCGATGTCGAAGGCGATCTGCGAGCGCAGCAGTTTGGGGAAAGCAGCCTGGATCATGTCGGTCCCGTCGGTCAGCGTCGTTCCCGCGAAAGCGGGAACCCATAATGCGTTGGCTTGGCCAGCTCAGCATGGATTCCCGCGTGCGCGGGAACGACATCTCACCGGCCTTACTTGGTTTCCGCGAACAGTTCGCGGCCGATCAGCATGCGGCGGATTTCGCTGGTGCCGGCGCCGATTTCATACAACTTGGCGTCGCGCCACAGGCGGCCGACCGGATACTCGTTGATGTAGCCGTTGCCGCCCAGCGTCTGGATCGCCTCGCCGGCCATCCAGGTCGCTTTTTCCGCGCTATACAAAATGGCTCCCGCCGCGTCCTTGCGCAGCTGGCGGACCGCTTCCGGGGTTTTGGCCCGGTCGCAAGCCTGACCGACGGCGTAGACATACGCCTTGGACGCCATCATGGTCGAGTACATATCCGCGATCTTACCCTGCATCAGCTGGAATTCGCCGATCGGCTGGCCAAATTGCTTGCGGTCGTGGATGTACGGCACCACCACATCCATGCACGCCTGCATGATGCCCAGCGGGCCGCCGGACAGCACGGTGCGCTCGAAGTCCAGGCCCGACATCAGCACGTTGACGCCCTTGCCCAGGCCGCCCAGCACGTTCTCGACCGGCACTTCGCAATCCTGGAACACCAGCTCGCCGGTGTGCGAGCCGCGCATGCCCAGCTTGTCGAGCTTTTGCGCGATCGAGAAGCCCTTGTAGCCTTTTTCGATCAGGAAGGCGGTCATGCCTTTCGGGCCGGCCTCGAGGTCGTTCTTGGCGTAGACCACCAGCACGTCGGCGTCGGGGCCGTTGGTGATCCACATCTTGGTGCCGTTCAGTACCCAGCGGTCGCCCTTGAAATCGGCGCGCAGTTTCATGCTGACCACGTCGGAACCGGCGTTCGGCTCGGACATCGCCAGCGCGCCGATGTACTCGCCGGAAATCAGCTTCGGCAGGTATTTCCGCTTTTGCTCTTCGGTGCCGTTGCGCTTGATCTGGTTGACGCACAGGTTCGAGTGGGCGCCGTACGACAGGCCGACCGAGGCCGACGCGCGCGAGATTTCCTCCATCGCCACGATATGGGCCAGGTAGCCCATGTTGGCGCCGCCGTATTCCTCGCCGACGGTGATGCCGAGCACGCCCAGCTCGCCCATCTTGCGCCACAGGTCCATCGGGAACTGGTCGCTGCGGTCGATTTCAGCCGCGCGCGGGGCGATCTCGGCGGCGGCGAATTGCTGCACGGCTTCGCGCAGCGCGGCGATGTCTTCGCCGTGGTCAAAGGTCAGGCCTGGGAGATGGAGCATGTCGTCCTCATTCTTCTGTTTTAGGTTGAAGCATAAATCATACGCTGGAGTGACGTTAACGTAAACGTCAACTTCGGGGTCAGTTCCGGCAAGCGGCCATTTTTACCGCTTGCCGGAACTGACCCGGATTTTATTCGGCGAGGGCGGCGAGCAGGCGCTTGCACTCGTCTTCGTGGGCGGTGATTTCCGCCAGCGACATCTCGATGTCTTCGCGCTGCTGTTCCAGCGTTTCGCGGTGCTGCGCCAGCACGCCGAGGAAGCGGTGCATCTGGGCGCTGGTGTCCTTCGGCGTTTCGTACATGTCGACCAGGCTCTTGATCTCCGACAGCGACAGGCCGAGGCGCTTGCCGCGCAGGGTCAGCTTGAGGCGGGTGCGGTCGCGCGGCGTGTAGACCCGGTTGCGGCCGCCGGCGCCTTCGCGCGACGGACTCAGCAAACCCTGGTCTTCGTAAAAGCGGATGGCGCGCGCCGTGATGTCGAATTCACGGGCCAGTTCGGTGATGGTGTAGGTTGGCATCTTCTCTGATTGCGGTAAGGTCTTGCGGTTTCCGTTTACGTCAACGTCAAGCATATTGTAACGCGGTATCGTGCGACGCCAAACAAAAGCCGGCGGCATCATACGCTTCCGCGTAAACCGGCACGGAAAGCTTGGCCGTGCGCGGCGAATAGTGTTATTCTAATAACGTTGATCGTCCGCTGAAACAGGGGCCGTAATTCGCTCCTCTTTCGCTGCACCGAACCGAACAAAATTCGGAGTCCGCTTTCGCTGACGATTGCACTTACAGAGGATAGAATGTTAATTATAAAATCCCATCACGTCACAAACAGCGCTCACCTTGCAGAGACTGACTTTCATGACGCAACGTGAAATAGTGCAATTATGAATTCTTCCAATGAACGCGAAAGCTTTAGCCAGCGCTTGCAACAGGCTCTCAAGAACGCCCACTACTCTCCCGATAGCCCGACCCGGTTGGCGCGGGAATTCAACATCCGCTTCGATGGACGGCCGATCACCGTGCACGCGGCCCGTAAATGGCTGGTAGGAGAGGCCATTCCCACCCAGGAGAAGCTGCGCATGATCGCCCAGTGGCTGGGCGTGCCGGCGGAATGGCTGCGCTTTGGCGGCCCGGAGGAAGGCGCGCCGGCCGGCGACGGCGGCAACGGCTTGTCGCGCTTCGAGTCGGCCGACGTCAAGCTGATCGCCGATTTGCAACGGCTGGACGAGCATCACCGCCAGATTGCGCGCGAATTTATTCGCATGCTGGTGCGGGTTAATTACCAAAAGTAGTCATTTTACGTAGTATTACGGAGTTATTTTGACCGTTTGTGGACGGCTGGAATAGTGTTTCCGTATGAAACTAGTTTCATTGATTTTCCGGCTATTATTCGGACAAGGCGTACCTGCGGGGACGCCTTTTTTATTTTTGGCGCCCTTGCGAATTGTCATAGTTTCGACACGGTTTTGAGGCACAATAGGTAATCAGCGCCGCTGATTCGCAGCATTTACTTCCGGAGCCAAGCTTTTGAGCCGTCTTATGAAAAGTAACTACAGCAACGTCGCGCAGCTAAAAGATTTGATGACCGTCCCCCCGATGACCGCCGCCCAGCACGCCGAAGTGATGCGCAAGCGTATCGCCCACCGCCGCATGGTCGAAGAAGCGAGGGATTTGAAGAAAGCCAGCGGCTCACAGTTCGACAAGCGCTAGGCTTACGCACCACCCGGCTGTGCTTTAGTTGGAATCGCTGGCCTTCATGCCCGCCCAGCGCGGGGCCAGTGCATGTTCGATTCCGAACAAGTCGATGACGCGGCCCACCGTGTGGTCGACCATCTCCGCAATGCTTTGCGGCTTGTGATAAAAACTCGGCAGCGGCGGGAAGATAATCCCGCCCATTTCCGTCACCGCCGTCATATTGCGCAAGTGCGCCAGATTGAACGGGGTTTCCCTCACCATCAGCACCAGCCGGCGGCGCTCCTTGAGCACCACGTCGGCCGCGCGCGCGATCAGGTTGTCCGACAGGCCGTGCGCCACCGACGCCAGCGTCTTCATCGAGCATGGCGCGACGATCATCCCGTCCGATTGGAAAGAACCGCTGGCGATGGATGCGCCGACGTCGCGCACCTTGTGCACCACATGGGCCAGGGCTTCGACTTCGCGCCGCTGCAGCCCGGTTTCCTGGTGCAGCGTGAGGACCGCGGCGTCCGAGACCACCAGGTGCGTCTCGATACCGTCGGTGTGTTGCAGATGTTGCAGCAGACGCACGCCATACACCGCGCCGGTGGCGCCGGTGATGGCGATGACAATCCGCCGGGCCACGCTTGGCGTAGGCCTGTCAGGCATCCAGCAGGGCCTTCAGCTCGCCCGACTCGAACATTTCGTTCATGATGTCCGAACCGCCGATGAACTCGCCCTTCACATACAGCTGTGGAATGGTTGGCCAGTTCGAATAGTCCTTGATGCCCTGGCGGACTTCAGGATCTTCCAGCACGTTGATGGTTGCGATATTTTCAACGCCGCAAGCCTTCAGGATCTGGATGGCGCGGCCGGAAAAACCGCATTGCGGGAACTGGGCGGTGCCCTTCATGAACAGCACCACCGGGGTGTTGGTCACGGTTTCTTTGATCCAGGTTTGTACGTCGCTCATAGCTGCCTCAGTGGAAAGATGTATTAGATGCCGACATTTTATAAGAAAACGTCGGCACCGGTATTTTTAAGGCCGGAAGATCAGCCGCGCAGCTTGGCGAAGGCGGCCGCCATGCTGCCGCCGATCGGTTCGGCGCGCGCGGTTTGCTTCTGGTGCTGGCCCATGCTCTTGCGGTCGTTGCGGTCGCCGCGCTGCTGCGGCTGGGACCCGGCTTGCGGCGCGCTGTCGCTCAGGCGCATGGTCAGGGCGATGCGCTTGCGCTTCTCGTCCACTTCCAGCACCTTGACCTTGACCACCTGGCCGGCCTTGACCACCGAATGCGGGTCCTTGACGAAGGTGTTCGACAGCGCCGAGATGTGCACCAGGCCGTCCTGGTGGACGCCGATGTCGACGAAGGCGCCGAAGGCGGCGACGTTGGTGACCACGCCTTCCAGGATCATGTCCGGACGCAAGTCGCGGATCTCTTCCACGCCTTCCTTGAAGGTGGCGGTGGTGAATTCCGGACGCGGGTCGCGGCCCGGCTTCTCCAGCTCCTTCAGGATGTCGGTGATGGTCGGCACGCCGAACTTGTCGTCGGCGTACTTGGCCGGGCTCAGCGTCTTGATCAGCGCGGTCTCGCCGATGACGGCCTTGATGTCCTTCTTGATGTCGCCCAGGATCTTCTCGACCAGCGGGTACGATTCCGGGTGGACCGCCGAGGCGTCCAGCGGATTCTCGCCGCCCATCACGCGCAGGAAGCCGGCCGCCTGCTCGAAGGTCTTGTCGCCCAGGCGCGGCACCGATTTCAGCGCGGCGCGCGACGGGAAGGCGCCCTTGACGTCGCGGTAGGAGACGATGGCCTGCGCCACCGAGGCCGACAGGCCCGACACGCGCGCCAGCAGCGGCGCCGACGCCGTGTTGACGTCGACCCCGACCGCGTTCACGCAATCCTCGACCACCGCGTCCAGCGAGCGCGCCAGCTGGGTTTGCGAGACGTCGTGCTGGTACTGGCCGACGCCGATCGACTTCGGATCGATCTTGACCAGTTCGGCCAGCGGATCCTGCAGGCGGCGCGCGATCGAGACGGCGCCGCGCAGCGAGACGTCCATGTCCGGCAATTCCCTGGAAGCGAACTCGGACGCCGAATACACCGACGCGCCCGCTTCGGACACCACGATCTTGCTCATTTTTTGATCGGGATGCTGCTTGATCAAGTCCTGCGCCAGCTTGTCGGTCTCGCGCGAGGCGGTGCCGTTGCCGATCGAAATCAGCGACACATTGTGCTTGGCGGCCAGGCGGCCCAGCGTGTGCAGCGCGCCGTCCCAGTCGTTCTTCGGCTGGTGCGGGTAGATCACGGCGGTGTCGACCACCTTGCCGGTGGCGTCGACCACGGCGACTTTCACGCCGGTGCGCAGGCCCGGGTCCAGGCCCATGGTGGCGCGCTGGCCGGCCGGCGCCGCCAGCAGCAGCGCTTTCAGGTTGGTGGCGAAGACGTTGATCGCGTCCAGCTCGGAACGCTCGCGCAGCGCGCCCATCAGTTCGGTCTCCAGGTGCATGAAGCTCTTCACGCGCCAGGTCCAGCGGGCGGTGTCGGCCAGCCATTTGTCGGCCGCGCGGCCCTGGTTCTTGATGCCGAAACGGGCGGCGATGCGGCCTTCGCACGGATTGTGCGGCGCGTCCCACTTCGGTTTCTCGGCCTCGGTATCCAGCCGCAGCGTGACGTCGAGGACGGCTTCGCGGCGGCCGCGCAGCAGCGCCAGGGCGCGGTGCGACGGCACCGTGGCGATGGTCTCGGAATAATCGAAGTAGTCGGCGAATTTTTCGCCTTCGTCTTGCTTACCTTCAATAACTTTCGACTCCACAATGCCATGCTCTTGCACATATTCGCGCAAGGCTTGCAAAAGAGTAGCGTCTTCGGCAAAGCGTTCCATCAGAATCTGGCGGGCGCCGTCCAGCGCCGCCTTGGTGTCGGCCACGCCCGGATTGTTGCCGTCGGCGGTGGTGAACGCTTCGCGCAGGAACTTGCCGGCTTCGGTTTCCGGGTTCAGTTCCGGGTTGTCCAGCAGGCCGTCGGCCAGCGGCGCCAGCCCGGCTTCGATGGCGATTTGCGCCTTGGTGCGGCGTTTTTGCTTGTAGGGGAGATATAAGTCTTCAAGACGGGTCTTGTCTTCTGCGTGCATGACAGCATCTAGCAGTTCCGGCGTCATCTTGTTCTGTTCGGTGATCGATGCCACGATAGCGGCGCGGCGGTCTTCCAGCTCGCGCAGGTAGCGCAGGCGTTCTTCGAGCAGCCGCAATTGAATGTCATCCAGGCCTCCGGTCGCCTCTTTACGATAGCGGGCGATGAAGGGAACGGTGGCGCCTTCGTCCAACAGGGCGATGGCGGCGGCAACCTGGGCCGGTTTGGCGGCAAGTTCCAGGGCAAGACGTTGTTCGATTGAAGGCAACATGTGGGGCGATTCCTAAGCAGTCAAGCCCGGAATGATACGCAATCGGCGCGAATGTGCCAGTCTTGACAGTCCAAAAGGACTGTGCACGACGTTTTAGCCATGTTTTCATGCGGGTTTTGTAAGAAATCCGCAAACACGAACGCTTCAATGGCGGATAATATTGCCTGTTGCCGTTTTTGAACCATCTTTGAACAACAATGCGACCTATGGATTTTACCCGCGACGACGCCACCGATGATGTGCCCGCCAAGCCAGCTGTTCCGGCCGCCCCGGCATCTCCAACACGCCCTGCGCCGCCCGCGAATCAATTGTCGTACGCCGTCGCCACCTGGCTGCAGCGTGTGGATGCCGCCGCGCATCCCAAAGCCAAACTGAACGCGCCGCCGGTCGATACCGATCCGAAACAAACCCAATACAAGCTGATCTACGTGATGGCGCCCACCAGCGGCGGCCGCCACGTGGCGCTGTGCCTGTACAAGGCGCGCCTGCGCTCGAACGGCGACGTCGCCGCGGCCAGCCCGGTCAGCGAAGTGTTCTCGCTGCTGTCGGCGCCGCCGAGCTTCCTGGCGCCGGGCGACGAGGACTTGATCCGTTTCTTCGTTGCCATGCGCAGCGGACAGAATTCCCAGACCGGCTCGGCCACCGAGCCGCGCGGCAAGATCGGCGCGGCCTTGCTGGACATGCTGGCCGAGCAGGATAAATTGCTTTGGGCAAACTCCTGGGCCGACGTCGGCAACGGCCTGGTCTACCCGCTCAAGGGCGGCGTGCTGCGCGAGGCCAACCTGGCCTGGCGCGAAGAAGGCAAGGGCCTGCGCCTCGGCTGGCAGGTGCAGGCCGCGCCCGGCGCCAAGCACACCGGCGCCGACCAGGTCGACTACATGCTGCCGACCGACCCGCCTTGGTATATCGACAACCTGTCCTGCGGCGTGCTGCAGCTCAACCAGGGCGGCGCGACGATACCGCTGGCCGACCTGCAGGCGCTGGTGGCGCAAGCCCCGCTGCTGACCGCCAACGACAAGATGCGCGTGTCGCAGCTGCTGCTGGCGCACGGCCTGCAAGGGCTGATGCCGCTGCCGCAGCCGCTGCCGCAGCGGGTGCGCGACGACGTCAAGCCGCGCCCGGTGCTGACCCTGGACGCCGCCATGCTGGCCGACGGCTCGCTGCAGCGCTGGCACGACTTCGCCGTGTTGTCCTTCGACTACGACGGCGAGCGCGTGTCCTTCGACCCGTCGCAGCGCGTGGTGCGCCAGAAGGGCGAGGTCACCGAGATCATCCAGCGCGACGGCGCCGCCGAGGAGCAGGCGCTGTCGCTGCTGAGCGAGCGTCATTTCCAGGCGCCGACCACCTTGCCGCTGAGCAGCGTCAAGGGTGGACTGTTGCTGCCCAGCCAAGCCGAATGGCTGCGCTTTGCGCGCGAAGGCATCGAATCCCTGAAGGCGGCCGGCTGGAAAATCGAAAAAACCGTCAAGTACCGCTATGACGTGGTCGACGTCGGCGACTGGTATGCCGACGTGGTGGAGGATCCGGCCGACGGCGGCCACGCCTGGTTCGACCTGGAGCTGGGCATCATGGTCAACCAGGAGCGGGTGCCGCTGCTGCCGGTGCTGGTCCAGCTGATACGCAACGCGCCGCTCGATTTCAACCCGAAAACCATCGCGCTGCACGGTGCGGAAGACCAGATGCTGGCCACCTTGCCGGACGGCAGCCGCGTCGCCCTGCCTTGGGGCCGGGTCAAGCCTATCCTGAATACGCTGGGCGAGTTGTATTTCAGCGACAAGATCAAGACTTCGCTGCGCATGGCCACGCTGGACGCCGCGCGCCTGGACGAGTTGCAGCGCAACGTCGAGCTGAACTGGAATGGCGGCGAGGAATTGCGCGACATGGGTTCGCGCCTGAACCAGTTCGGCGCGGTCAAGCGCATCGCCACGCCGGCCGGCCTGCAAGCCACGCTGCGCGACTACCAGACCGACGGCCTGTCGTGGATGCAGTTCCTGCGCGAATACGGCTTCGCCGGCATCCTGGCCGATGACATGGGCCTGGGCAAGACGGTGCAGACGCTGGCCCACATCCTGGTCGAGAAAGAGGCGGGCCGCCTGACGGCGCCGGCGCTGGTGATCGCGCCGACCAGCCTGATGGGCAACTGGCAGGAGGAAGCCGCGCGCTTCGCGCCGGGCTTGCGCGTGCTGCTGTTGCAAGGCAAGGACCGCATGGGCCAGTTCGACCAGATCGACGAGGCCGACCTGGTGCTGACCACCTATGCGCTGCTGCCGCGCGACGAGGAAAAGCTGCGCGAGCACGATTTCCACCTGGTCATCCTGGACGAGTCGCACTACATCAAGAACACCCGCAGCAAGGCGGCCCAGAGCGCCGGCCTGCTGCGCGCGCGCCATCGGCTGTGCCTGTCCGGCACGCCGCTGGAAAACCACCTGGGCGAGCTGTGGTCGCAATTCCACTTCCTGCTGCCCGGCCTGCTGGGCGACGAGAAGGGCTTCAACACCGTGTTCCGCCACCCGATCGAGCGCCAGGACGATCCGCTGCGGCGCGGGCTGTTGAACCGCCGCATCAAGCCCTTCCTGCTGCGCCGGACCAAGGACAACGTGGCCAAGGAACTGCCGCCGAAGACCGAGATGGTGCGCAAGGTCGAGCTGACCGGCGCCCAGCGCGACCTGTACGAGACCGTGCGGCTGGCGATGGACCAGAAGGTGCGCGACGAGATCGACCGCAAGGGCGTGGCGCGCAGCCAGATCGTGATCCTCGAGGCGCTGCTCAAGCTGCGCCAGGTGTGCTGCGATCCGCGCCTGGTCAAGTCGCTGCCGTCGAAGAAGCAGACGGCCGGCTCGGCCAAGCTGATCGACCTGATGCAGATGGTCGAGGATTTGCTGGAAGAAAACCGCAAGATCCTGGTGTTCTCGCAGTTCACCAGCATGCTGGAGCTGATCGAGGAGGAACTGGAGGCGCGCGACATCCCGTATGCGCTGCTGACCGGCGACACCAAGGACCGCAGCGCGCAGGTGGCGGCCTTCCAGCAGGGCGCGGTGCCGATCTTCCTGATCAGCCTGAAGGCCGGCGGCGTCGGCCTGAACCTGACGGCGGCCGACACCGTGATCCACTACGATCCGTGGTGGAATCCGGCGGCGGAAAACCAGGCCACCGACCGCGCCTGGCGCATCGGGCAGGACAAGCCGGTGTTTGTCTATAAACTGATCGCCAAGGGCACGCTGGAGGAAAAGATCCAGGTCCTGCAGCAAAAGAAATCGGACCTGGCGCAATCCATCCTGGCCGAAGGCGAATCGCAGAAGATGGCGCTGACCCAGGAAGACCTGCAGCAAATCTTTGCCCCGCTGGCGGAATAGATGGCCACCGTCGCGGAACTGGAGGCGGCTTTACGCGAATCCGAGGAGCGGTATCGCTTGCTGCTGGAACAAATCGCGGGCGAGCGCCAAGAGCTGGCGGCGCAGCAAAAGAAATTCGCGTCCATGCTGTCGCACGAATTCCGCACGCCGCTGTCGACCATCGACGGCGCCGTGCAGCGCCTGGAAATGACCGGCGCCCATCACGACGAAGGCACCCGCAAGCGCTACCGCAAGATCCAGACCGCGGTCGACCGCATGCTGGCGATGCTGGACGAGTACCTGTCGCCCGACCGCATGGCCAGCATCGGCCGCGAGCGCCAGCCCAACGAAATCAATCCCGCCGCCCTGCTGGAGGCCGCCGCCGAGCAGGCGCGCAGCCGCCGCGGCGCGGTGTCGGTGCGGACCGACGGGCTGCCGCCCTGGATGCGCTGCGACCCGGCCGGCATGCGTTTATGCCTGGAAATATTGATAGATAATGCGATCAAATACACGGAAGGCAATACTCCGATAGAATTGATGGGCAAAATGGCAATGGAGGGTGGTGTCGAGTTCCTGGTGCGCGATCACGGCGCCGGGCTGCCGGAGATGGAACTGGCGCGCGTATTCGATAAATCCTTCCGTGGCAGCAATGCCGCCGGGGTGCCCGGTTCAGGCCTGGGCCTGTACATGGCACGCTCGATCGCGGACGTCCATGGCGGCACGATCACTGCAAAGAATGTTTCTGAAAGCGGCACGGAATTTCGGATTTGGTTGCCCATAGCGGACTATGCCGGGAAAAGCCTTGCGCAGCGCAGTAGCAACAGTGATAATTCCTCGGACGCAAGCTGAAAAAAGCAGGGCGGGACGGAGCACGGTTGCTCAATAAAATCGATCGAACGGCGCATCAATGACGCAAATACTCATCGTGGAAGACAATCTGGACTATGCCGAGGAGATGGCAGAGTTTCTGACTGAGCTTGAACACGAGGTGCACATCACCAACAACGCCAGCGATATGTGGTCCGCTTTAAGCCAGGGGAACGTCGGCGTGGTGGTGCTGGATCTCGGCCTGCCTGACGAAGACGGCTTCAACGTGATTCCGCGCATGCGGCAGCTATATCCGCAGATCGGCTTGCTGGTGCTGACCGGCCGCGTCGCCTTCGACAATCGCATCCTGGGCCTGCGCCTCGGCGCCGACCATTACCTGACCAAGCCGATCAAGTTCCCGGAACTGGCGGCCCACATCGAGGCGCTGGACCGGCGCGTCGGGCCACAGGAAACCATACCGGCACCCAGCAAGTGGACCCTGAAAGTCAGTGCCCGCCAGCTGGAGCTGCAGGGCATGGCGATCACCTTGACCGAGAAAGAGTGCAACTTCCTGCACTTGTTGACGATTAATACCCGTCCCGTGCCGCGCCAGGTCATCGTGGCCGGCATCGGCGGCGACGATCCGGACGCCGGGCGCCGCGTCGACATGCTGGTTTACCGCCTGCGCAAGAAGGCGCGCACCGGCCTGGGCCAGGATCTGCCGCTGCGCAGCGCCTATGGCGAAGGCTACAGCCTGTCCGCCAGCTTCAATCTGTCATAAATAGGGACGGAGTCGCGGCTGTTTTTCGCGGCCGCCGATTAATCGGGGACAGAGTCGCGACTAAGGGGTAGAATCGGGATTCCGATCGACCCCTTTTTGCATTTTATGGCCCGCCTACCCCGCCTCATCGTCCCCGGACAACCGCACCACGTCATCCAGACCGGCAATAACAACCAGCTCGTGTTCCAGGATGCGGAGGATTATCAAACCTTCCTCGGCTGGCTGCGCACGGCCGCCAAAACCTATAAGGTCGCCATCCATGCCTACGTGTTGATGCCGAATCACCTGCATTTGCTGGTCACGCCGGCCGATGAAGACGGCCTCGGCCAGATGATGCAGTGGATAGGCCGCTATTACGTGCCTTATTTCAACCAAAAGTATTCCCGCAGTGGAACTTTGTGGAACGGGCGCTACAAAACGTCGCTGATCGATGCCGACCAGTATTTCATGCTGTGCAGCCGCTATATCGAGTTCAACCCGGTCCGCAACGGCATGGTCGGCCGCGCCGAGGATTATCCGTGGTCCAGCTATTGCCATCACGCCGGCATCCGCCCGGACGGCCTGGTGACCGACCATGCGCAGGTCTGGGCGCTGGGGAATACGCCGTTCCAGCGCGAGGCGGCCTATATCGCCATTTCCGAGCCCACGCTGACGGCGGAGCAGATCGATATCGTCGGCAAGGCGCTGCTCAAGGGCTGGCCGCTGGGCTCGGAGCAGTTCAAGACGGCCTTGCAGAACAAGGTCAAGCGCCAGGTGTTGCCCGCCAAACGCGGGCGGCCGTTCAAGATCAAGCCTGAAACAACTTAGTTTTCACTCTGTCCCCAATTAAAATTATAAGCATGGTTTAAAAATTTAATTCGACTCCGACCCTAATTGTTATGGTTGAAGTTTACGCTGCATTGCACTACTCTTCATTTTCATCAGCCAAATTTGCAGTGGAGAGCCCATGAAAGCCCAAGGTCTGTACGATCCATCCAACGAACATGACGCCTGCGGCGTCGGTTTTGTCGCCCACATCAAGGGTAATAAGAGTCACTCCATTGTGGAACAGGGTCTGCTGATCCTGAAAAACCTCGATCACCGGGGCGCGGTCGGCGCGGATGCGCTGATGGGCGACGGCGCCGGTATCCTGATCCAGATCCCGGACCAGTACTACCGCGACGAAATGGCCAAGCAGGGCATCGAACTGCCGCCGCCAGGCGAGTACGGCGTCGGCATGGTGTTCCTGCCGAAGGAAAACGCTTCGCGCATCGCCTGCGAACAGGAAATCGAGCGCGCCGTGCGCGCCGAAGGCCAGGTCGTGCTGGGCTGGCGCAACGTGCCGGTCGACTGCGACATGCCGATGTCCCCGACCGTGCGCGCCAAAGAGCCGGTGATCCGCCAGATCTTCATCGGCCGCGGCGCCGACATCATGGTGACCGACGCGCTGGAACGCAAACTGTACGTGATCCGCAAATCGTCGGGCCACGCGATCCAGGCGCTGAAACTGATCCACGGCAAAGAATTCTTCGTGGCCTCGCTGTCGGCCCGCACCATCGTCTACAAAGGCCTGCTGCTGGCGGACCAGGTCGGCGTGTACTATAAAGACCTGCAGGACGCGCGCTGCGTTTCCGCGCTGGCGCTGGTGCACCAGCGTTTCTCGACCAATACCTTCCCCGAGTGGCCGCTGGCCCACCCATACCGCCTGATCGCCCACAACGGCGAGATCAACACCGTCAAGGGCAACTTCAACTGGATGCGCGCGCGCGAAGGCGTGATGAAATCCGCCGTGCTGGGCGAAGACCTGCAGAAACTGTTCCCGCTGATCTACGAAGGCCAGTCGGACACCGCCTGCTTCGACAACGCGCTGGAACTGCTGCTGATGGCAGGCTATCCGATCGCCCAGGCGATGATGATGATGATTCCTGAAGCCTGGGAAAATCACGGCACGATGGACGACAATCGCCGCGCGTTCTACGAATATCACGCTGCAATGATGGAACCATGGGACGGCCCGGCCGCCATGGCCTTCACCGACGGCCGCTATATCGGCGGCACGCTGGACCGCAACGGCCTGCGTCCTGCGCGTTACATCGTGACCGACGACGACCTGGTGGTGATGGCGTCGGAATCGGGCGTGCTGCCGATTCCCGAGTCGAAGATCATCCAGAAATGGCGCCTGCAGCCAGGCAAGATGTTCCTGATCGACCTGGAAGCCGGCCGCATCATCGACGATAAAGAGTTGAAAGACACCTACGCCAACGCCAAGCCGTACAAGGCATGGATCAACGCGGTGCGCATCAAGCTGAACGAAATCAAGCTGAGCGAAAGCCAGCTGGCGCACAACCGCGTCAAATACGACTTGCCGGCGCAGGGCGAAAAAGCCCTGCCGTCGCTGCTGGACCGCCAGCAAGCCTTCGGCTACACCCAGGAAGACTTGAAATTCCTGATGGCGCCGATGGCCGCCGCCGGCGAAGAGGCCACCGGTTCGATGGGCAACGACTCGCCGCTGGCCGTGATGTCCAACAAACTGAAGCCGCTGTACAACTACTTCAAGCAGCTGTTCGCGCAAGTGACCAACCCGCCGATCGATCCGATCCGCGAAGCGATGGTGATGTCGCTGGTGTCCTTCATCGGCCCGAAACCGAACCTGCTGGACACCAACAACGTCAATCCGCCGATGCGCCTGGAAGTCTCGCAGCCCATCCTGGGCTTCGACGACATGGCGCGCCTGCGCGGCATCAGCGCGCATACCGGCGGCAAGTTCAAGTCATATGAGCTGAACATCTGCTATCCGCTGGCATGGGGCAAGGACGGCGTGGAAGCCTGCCTGGCGTCGCTGTGCGCCGAGGCGGTCGATGCGGTCAAGTCCGGCCACAACATCCTGATCGTGTCGGACCGCTCGGTCGGCCCGGACCGCGTGGCGATACCCGCGCTGCTGGCCACCTCGACCGTGCACCAGCACCTGGTCAGCAAGGGCTTGCGCGCCTCCACCGGCCTGGTCGTGGAAACCGGCTCGGCCCGCGAAACCCACCACTTCGCGCTGCTGGCCGGCTATGGCGCCGAAGCCATCCACCCTTACCTGGCGATGGAAACCCTGGTCGAGATGGCGCACGGCATGGCGGGCGATATGTCCGGCGAAAAAGCCGTGTACAACTACACCAAGGCCATCGGCAAGGGCCTGATGAAGGTCATGTCCAAGATGGGCATCTCGACCTATATGTCCTACTGCGGCGCGCAGATCTTCGAAGCCGTCGGCCTGAACAAGTCGCTGGTCGACAAATACTTCAAGGGCACCTCGTCCAACGTCGAAGGCATCGGCGTGTTCGAAGTGGCGGAAGAAGCGCTGCGCCTGCACAACCTGGCCTTCGGCAACGATCCGGTGCTGGAAAACCACCTCGACGCCGGCGGCGAATACGCCTACCGCGTGCGCGGCGAAGACCACCTGTGGACCCCGGATGCGATCGCGAAACTGCAGCATTCGACCCGCAGCAACAACTTCTCCAGCTATAAAGAGTACGCCCAGATCATCAACGACCAGAGCAAGCGCCACCTGACCTTGCGCGGCCTGTTCGAGTTCAAGATCGATCCGGCCAAGGCGATCCCGCTGGACGAAGTCGAGCCAGCCAAGGAAATCGTCAAGCGCTTCGCGACCGGCGCGATGTCCATGGGTTCGATCTCGACCGAAGCCCACGCCACCTTGGCGGTGGCGATGAACCGCATCGGCGGCAAATCCAACACCGGCGAAGGCGGCGAAGATCCGTCGCGCTACACGATGGAACTGAAGGGCATCAAGATCAAGCAGGGCGAAACCATGGCGTCGGTCATGGGCAAAGAGCAGATGGTGGTCGACATTCCGCTGCAGGAAGGCGATTCGCTGCGTTCGCGCATCAAGCAGGTGGCGTCGGGCCGTTTCGGCGTGACCGCGGCCTACCTGAACTCGGCCGACCAGATCCAGATCAAGATGGCGCAGGGCGCGAAACCCGGCGAAGGCGGCCAGCTGCCGGGCCACAAGGTGTCGGAATACATCGCCACGCTGCGCTTCTCGGTGCCGGGCGTCGGCCTGATCTCGCCGCCGCCGCACCACGATATCTACTCGATCGAAGACCTGGCCCAGCTGATCCACGACCTGAAGAACGCCAATCCGCGCGCTTCGATCTCGGTCAAGCTGGTGTCGGAAGTCGGTATCGGCACCGTGGCCGCCGGCGTGACCAAGGCCAAGGCCGACCACGTGGTGGTCGCCGGCCATGACGGCGGCACCGGCGCGTCGCCGCTGTCGTCGGTCAAGCACGCCGGCACGCCGTGGGAGCTGGGCCTGGCGGAAACGCAACAGACCCTGGTCCTGAACGGCCTGCGCAGCCGCATCCGCGTCCAGGCCGACGGCCAGATGCGCACCGGCCGCGACGTCGTCATCGCCGCCATGCTGGGCGCCGACGAAATCGGCTTCGCCACCGCGCCGCTGGTGGTCGAGGGTTGCATCATGATGCGCAAATGCCACTTGAACACCTGCCCGGTCGGCGTCGCGACGCAAGATCCGGTACTGCGCGCCAAGTTCTCCGGCAAGCCCGAGTACGTGGTCAACTACTTCTTCTTCGTCGCCGAGGAAGCCCGCCAGCTGATGGCGCAACTGGGCATCCGCAGCTACGACGAGCTGATCGGCCGCGTCGACCTGCTGGACAAGTCCAAGGCGATCACGCACTGGAAGGCCAAGGGCCTGGACTTCAGCAACATCTTCTACTCGCCGGAAGTGCCGAACGGCGATTCCATCTACCACACGATGGAGCAGGACCACTGCCTGGACAAGGCGCTCGATCACAAGCTGATCGCGCAAGCCAAGGCGGCGCTGGAAAAAGGCGAGCGCGTCTCGTTCATCTCGCCGGTGCGCAACGTCAACCGCACCGTCGGCACCATGCTGTCGGGCGAAGTGGCCAAGCGCTACGGCCACGCCGGCCTGCCGGACGACACCATCCACATCCAGCTGCAGGGCACGGCGGGCCAGTCGGCCTGCGCCTTCCTGGCGCACGGCATCACCATCGACCTGGTCGGCGAAGGCAACGACTACGTCGGCAAGGGCTTGTCGGGCGGCCGCATCATCGTGCGTCCGAACACCGAGTTCCGCGGCTGGGCAGTCAACAACATCATCATCGGCAACACCGTGCTGTACGGCGCGATCAGCGGCGAAGCCTTCTTCAACGGCGTGGCCGGCGAGCGTTTCGCCGTGCGCAACTCGGGCGCCACCGCCATCGTCGAAGGCACCGGCGACCACGGTTGCGAATACATGACCGGCGGCACCGTGGTGGTGCTGGGCGCGACCGGCCGCAACTTCGCGGCGGGCATGTCGGGCGGCATCGCCTACGTGTACGACCCGGACGGCGATTTCGAGACCCGCTGCAACACCTCGATGGTGACGCTGGAGCCGGTGCTGACCGCCAAGGAACAGCAAGTGGACAGCACCAGCTTCCACGTGCAGCACAAAGATCTGGGCCGCGAAGCCGACGAAGTGATCCTGAAGCGCTTGATCGAGCGTCACTTCAAGCACACCGGCAGCACGCGCGCGCGCCTGCTGCTGGATAACTGGGCCGAAGGCCGCAGCAAGTTCGTCAAGGTATTCCCGAGCGAATACAAACGCGCCCTGGCCGAAATGGCCGAGGACGTGGCGAACGAAGCCGCCTCCGCCCAGCCCATCGCAGCATAAGACAGCAGAAACGTCATCCCCGCGTGCGCGGGGATGACGTCGCAACAGATCACTAAAGGATATATCGTGGGTAAAATCACCGGTTTCATGGAATTCCAGCGTCAGGACGAGGGCTATCTGCCGCCTGCCGCGCGCCTGAAAAACTACGCCGAATTCGTCATTCCCCTGACCAATGAACAGGCCAAGGTGCAGGGCGCGCGCTGCATGGATTGCGGCATCCCGTTCTGCAACACCGGCTGCCCGGTCAACAACATCATCCCCGACTGGAATGACCTGGTTTATCGCGGCAACTACCGCGAGGCGCTGGACACCCTGCACTCGACCAACAACTTCCCGGAATTCACCGGCCGCATCTGCCCCGCGCCGTGCGAGTCCGCCTGTACGCTGGGCATCAACGACGATCCGGTCGGCATCAAGTCGATCGAGCACAAGATCATCGACGAAGGCTGGGAACACGGCTGGGTGCTGCCGCAGCCCGCCGACAAGCAGACCGGCAAGAAAGTGGCCGTGGTCGGTTCCGGTCCCGCCGGCCTGGCGGCGGCGCAGCAGCTGGCGCGCGCCGGCCACGCCGTGACCGTATTCGAGAAGAGCGACCGCGTCGGCGGCCTGCTGCGCTACGGCATCCCCGACTTCAAGATGGAAAAGTCGCACATCGACCGCCGCATCAAGCAGATGGAAGCCGAAGGCGTGGTGTTCCGCACCAGCGTGTTGGTCGGCAAGGACTTCCCGGCCAACGTCAACAACTGGGCCAAGGAAACCATCTTCCCTGAAGACCTGGCCAAGGAATTCGACGCCGTGGTGCTGGCCGGCGGCGCCGAGCAGCCGCGCGACCTGCCGGTGCCGGGCCGCGAGCTGAAGGGCGTGCACTTCGCCATGGACTTCCTGCCGCTGCAAAACAAGGTCAACGCCGGCGACAAGGTCAAGGACCAGCTGAAAGCCACCGGCAAGCACGTGGTCGTCATCGGCGGCGGCGATACCGGTTCCGACTGCGTCGGCACCTCGAACCGCCACGGCGCCGCCTCGGTGACCCAGTTCGAACTGATGCCCATGCCGCCGGAACAAGAGAACAAGCCGCTGGTCTGGCCCTACTGGCCGACCAAGCTGCGCACCTCCTCGTCGCACGAGGAAGGCTGCGAGCGCGACTGGGCGGTGGCCACCAAGCGCCTGGAAGGCAAGGGCGGCAAGGTCGAGAAGCTGATCGCCTGCCGCGTCGAGTGGAAAGACGGCAAGATGAGCGAAGTGGAAGGTTCGGAATTCGAGATGAAGGCCGACCTGGTGCTGCTGGCCATGGGCTTCGTGTCGCCGGTCGCCAACGTGCTGGACGCCTTCGGCATCGACAAGGATGGTCGCGGCAACGCCAAGGCCAGCACCGACGGCGACGGCTGCTACAAGACTTCCGCCCCTAAGGTGTTTGCCGCCGGCGACGTCCGCCGCGGCCAGTCGCTGGTGGTGTGGGCGATCCGCGAAGGCCGCCAGTGCGCGCGCGCGGTCGACGAGTTCCTGATGGGCAGTTCCGATCTGCCACGCTAAGCGCGGCGCGACGGCAGCAGCCTGACTCCCTGCCGGGAGCGGACGGGTGATCCCCGGCCGCCCCGGTTTTTTTTACATTCGGGCATTGTGCGATGCAACAATGTAACAATTCGTGCTGGGTGTAAATTGCTGACTTTGGGTTCAGTAGTGTTGTATTATCTGCCATTCATCATCTCCCTTGTTGTCACAAAAGAGGGGGGCTCCAGCAGAGATTAACCTTTCTGCACTACAATACGGCATTAAAAATAATGAGTTCAGTCGTGCCTAATCTAGTCGAAATCCGTGATTTACACTTCTCCTATGGAAAGCGCTCGATCTTGTCGGGCCTCCAGATGGATTTCCCGCGTGGGAAAGTGGTTGCAGTCATGGGCGGCTCGGGTAGCGGCAAGACCACGGTATTGCGCCTGATCGGCGGCCAGATCCGCCCGCAAAAAGGCCAGGTCAAGGTGCAGGGCCAGGTGGTGCACAAATTGAATACCGCGGGCTTGTATCTGTTGCGGCGCAAGATGGGCATGCTGTTCCAGCATGGCGCGCTGTTCACCGATTTGACCGTGTTCGAGAATGTCGCCTTCCCGCTGCGCGAGCATACCGATCTGCCGGAAGAGCTGATCCGCAACCTGGTGCTGATGAAACTGCACGCGGTCGGCTTGCGCAACGCCGCCAGGCTCAAGCCGGGCGAAATCTCCGGCGGCATGGCGCGCCGCGTGGCGCTGGCGCGTTCGATCGCGCTGGACCCGGAACTGATCATGTACGACGAACCGTTCGCCGGCCTGGATCCGATCTCGATGGGCGTCACCGCCAACCTGATCCGCAACCTGAACACCGCGCTGGGCTCGACCACGATCCTGGTGTCGCACGACGTCAAGGAGTGCTTCGCCATCGCCGATTATGTTTATTTCCTGTCGCAAGGCAAAATCGTCGCGCACGGCACGCCGGCCGACATGATGGTGTCCGCCGATCCGTACGTGAAGCAGTTCGTCAACGCGGAGGCCGACGGCCCGGTGCCGTTCCACTATCCAGGCAAGTCCCTGGCCGACGATCTGGGCCTGGGAGTGCAAGTATGAGCGTCAAGAATTGGTTGTCCAGGCTGGGCGCGCCGCTGCGCGACTACATTGAAAGCATCGGCTACGGCGCCCGCACCTTCGGCAACCTGCTGAGCGTCTCGCCGGGCCTGCTGCGCCGTCCCAAGCTGCTGATCGAGCAGTTGCACTTCATCGGCAATTATTCGATGCTGATCATCACCTTGTCCGGCCTGTTCGTCGGCATGGTGCTGGGCCTGCAGGGCTATTACACGCTGAACAAATACGGCGCCGAGCAATCGCTGGGCCTGCTGGTGGCGCTGGGCCTGACCCGCGAACTGGGCCCGGTGATCACCGCGCTGCTGTTCGCCGGCCGCGCCGGCACCTCGCTGACGGCGGAAATCGGCCTGATGAAGGCCGGCGAGCAGTTGTCGGCGATGGAGATGATGGCCGTGAACCCGATCCAGCGCGTGCTGGCGCCGCGCTTCTGGGCCGGCGTGATCTCGGTGCCGCTGCTGGCGTCGGTGTTCAGCGCGGTCGGCGTGTTCGGCGGCTACCTGGTCGGCGTGCAGCTGATCGGTGTCGACAACGGCGCGTTCTGGTCGCAGATGCAGGGAGGCGTCGATATCTACAAGGATATCTTCAACGGCTTCGCCAAGAGCGTGGTGTTCGGCATCGCGATCACCTTCATCGCCCTGTACCAGGGCTATGAGGCGCAGCCGACGCCGGAAGACGTGGCGCGCGCCACCACCCGCACCGTCGTGATTTCATCGCTGATGATCTGGTGGCTGGACTTCATGATGACGGCGCTGATGTTCAGCAAGTAAAAAGATAAAGAAAGAATTGAGGAATCGCTATGCAACGTAAATCTCTGGATGTCTGGGTCGGTCTGTTCATCGTGGTCGGCGTGGCCGCACTGATGTTCCTTGCGCTCAAGGCCGGCAACATGGGTTCCATGTCCTTCGGCAAGGCTTACGCCATCACCGCCAACTTCGACAACATCGGCAGCCTGCGCCCGCAAGCCCCGGTCAAGGCCGCCGGCGTGGTGGTAGGCCGTGTGGGAGAGATCAAGTTTGATGACAAGAAGTATCAGGCACTGGTAGTCTTGAACATGGAAGAAGGCTACAAATTCCCTAAGGACAGTTCGGCCAAGATCTTGACGGCCGGCCTGCTGGGCGAGCAATACGTAGGCATCGAGGCCGGCGGCGACCTGAATAATCTGGCGGCCGGTGACAAAATCGCGCGCACCCAATCGGCGGCCGTGCTGGAAGACCTGATCAATCAGTTCATCTACAGCAAGGCCGCAGAAGGAAAGGACGAGAAATAATGACGCACCGTACCCCGCAACACTTCCGTAGCGCCGCGCTGGCGCTGGGCGTCACCCTGATGCTGGCCGGCTGCGCCGGTCCCAACCCGCGCGACCCTTACGAGGGCTTCAACCGCGCCATGTTCAGCTTCAACGACACGGTCGACACCTACGCGCTGAAACCGGTCGCCACCGCCTACAAGAACGTCACGCCGTCGTTTGTGCAGACCGGCGTGAACAACTTCTTCGGCAACCTGGCCGACGCCTGGACCGCCGTCAATAACTTGCTGCAAGGCAAGGGCTCGGAAGGCATGTCGGATGTCACGCGCTTCGCGCTGAACTCGACGCTGGGTATCGTCGGCCTGTTCGACATCGCCTCGGAAGCCGGCCTGCAGAAGCACAAGGAAGACTTCGGCCAGACCCTGGGCACCTGGGGCGTGTCGTCCGGTCCCTACCTGATGCTGCCGCTGCTGGGCCCGTCGACCGTGCGCGACACGGTCGCCCTGCCGGTGGACATCAGCGGCGATATCTGGGCCTACAAGGAGCCGGTGTATATCCGCAACAGCGGTACCGTGCTCCGCGTGGTCGACCAGCGTGCTAACCTGCTGGACGCGACCAGCCTGCTGGAGGACGCGGCGCTGGACCGCTACGAATTCATCCGCGACGGCTACCTGCAGCGCCGCGAGAGCCAGATTCACCCCGACGGCGACGGCCCGAGCAAGAAGGCGAAGAAGGACGAGACGTCCGCCGCTGCGGAAACTTCTGCACCTGTGTCATCCGAATCGGCGCCAAAAGAGTTAAACTCCGGCACACCGGCTGCGAACAACGACAGCCTGTGAACCCGAAGAACCACACATAGGTAAACAAAACATGAAATTGATCAAACAACTTATCGCTGTAGCAACTGTTGCGCTGGCCACCAGCGCGCACGCCGCCGTCCCCGCCAACGAAGCGCCCGACGTGCTGGTCAAGCGCATCAGCCAGGACGTGATCGACACCGCCAAGGCGGACAAGGCGATCCAGGCCGGCGACCAGAAGAAGGTGATGGACCTGGTCGAGACCAAGATCCTGCCCTACGTCGATTTCCAGCGCATGACCGCGCTGGCGGCCGGCCGCTTCTGGCGCGACGCCACGCCTGAACAGCAGAAAAACCTGTCGGAACAGTTCCGCACGCTGCTGATCTTCACGTATTCGGGCGCGCTGTCGCAGATCAAGAATGAAACCGTCGAATTCAAGCCGCTGCGCGCCGATCCGACCGATACCGAAGTGGAAGTGCGTTCGCAGGTGAACGTGGCCCGCGGCGAACCGATCCCGCTCAACTACCGCGTCGCCAAATCGCCTACCGGCTGGAAGATCTACGACATCAACGTGCTGGGCGCGTGGCTGGTCGAGACCTACAAGGGCACCTTCGCTTCCGAAATCAGCAAGGGCGGCATCGATGGCCTGATCAAAGCCTTGACTGAAAAGAACAAGAAGCTGGCCAACAAACCACTGAAAACCGTCGCTAAATAAGCTTAAAGCCATGTCCACCGCCGTTTCCGAACCCATCGACAACCTGCTGTCGCTCACGACCCTGACCGTGCTCAACGCCACCGCGGCGCTGGAGCGCGGCCTCGCCGCCCTCAAGGCCGGCCAGACCGTGTTCGACCTGCGCCATGTGTTGACGGTGGATTCGGTGGCGGTGTCGGTGATGCTGGCGTGGCAACGCGCCGCCAGCGACGCCGGCGTCAAGCTGGTGCTGAAGAACCTGCCGCCGGCGCTGCAAAGCCTGACCAAGCTGTACGGCGTGTGCTCGCTGCTGTTCCCGCCCGACGTCAAGCTGGAGCAGGACGGCGCCGCCGCCGGCAACCCGGCCCACGACGAGTTTTCGCCCGTCGAGGCGCCCACCACGGTCTTCGCCAAGAAGACCGGCCTGGCCGACGACTCGGCCGCGCACCACCATCATTGACCCCCGCCCCACCCCGCCGCCTCCCAAGTATTGCCCGGTCCCGGCTGTGCCTGACCAAAATCCAATATAATTGAACGTTGCCGCTGCCTAAGCGCCGCGGCGCCCGCACCACCTTCTGCCTTTTGGGCATCCTGCGCCGGCTCGCGCCGCCGCACCTTACAGATAAGTCAAGCATGACAGCGATCCAAATAAGTAATGTCGAGAAGCGCTACAAGTCGCTCCAGGCACTGGGCGGCGTCTCCCTTTCCATTGAAGAGGGCGAGTTTTTCGGCCTGCTGGGCCCCAACGGCGCCGGCAAGACCACGCTGATTTCCATCATCGCGGGCCTGATCCGGCCCGACGCCGGCAAGGTCACCATCCACGGCCACGACGTCACCGGCGATTTCCGCGCGGCGCGCAAGAAGCTGGGCGTGGTGCCGCAGGAACTGGTGTTCGATCCCTTCTTCACGGTGCGCGAGACGCTGCGCCTGCAGTCCGGCTACTTCGGCTTGCCGAACAACGACGCCTGGATCGATGAAGTGATGCACAACCTCGACCTGACCAACAAGGCCGACGTCAACATGCGCGCGCTGTCCGGCGGCATGAAGCGCCGCGTGCTGGTGGCGCAGGCGCTGGTGCACAAGCCGCCCGTCATCGTGCTCGACGAGCCGACCGCCGGCGTCGACGTCGAGCTGCGCCAGACGCTGTGGAAGTTCATCTCGCGCCTGAACCGCGAAGGCCACACCGTGGTCCTGACCACCCACTACCTGGAAGAAGCGCAAGCCATGTGCAAGCGCGTGGCCATGCTGAAGAGCGGCAAGGTGGTCGCGCTCGACACGATGGCGTCGCTGATACGCCGCATCTCCGGCTCGCAGCTGATCGTCAACATGACGCAGGGCGACCTGCCGGACGACCTGCGCCACCTGGTCACGCACCCGGAAGCCACGGAGCACGGCAAGAAGTACAGCCTGCGCATCAACGAATATGCGGAAGTCGAAGCCATCCTGGCGCGCCTGCGCGGCGCCGGCGCGGTGATCGACGAAATGCAGTTGCAACAAGCGGATCTGGAAGACATCTTCCTGCAGATCATGGACAAGGGCACCGTATGAACTTCATCTCCACCGGCTTCCGCACCCTGGTCTACAAGGAGACCCTGCGCTTCTGGAAAGTCGCCACGCAGACCATCGCCGCGCCCATCCTGACCGCCATGCTGTACCTGCTGATCTTCGGCCACGTGCTCGAAGGCCGGGTCACCGTGTACACCGACGTCAGCTACACAGCCTTCCTGATTCCAGGCCTGGTGATGATGAGCGTGCTGCAGAACGCCTTCGCCAACTCGTCGTCGTCGCTGATCCAGTCCAAGATCACCGGCAACCTGGTGTTCGTGCTGCTGACGCCGCTGTCGCACTGGGAAATCTTCTCGGCCTACGTGATCGCCGCCATGGTGCGCGGCGTCGTGGTCGGCTTCGGCGTGTTCGTGGTCACCGCCTGGTTCGCGCACCTGTCGTTCACGGCGCCGCTGTGGATCATCGTGTTCGCGCTGCTGGGCGCCGCCATCCTCGGCACCATGGGCCTGATCGCCGGCATCTGGGCCGAGAAATTCGACCAGCTGGCCGCGTTCCAGAACTTCCTGATCATGCCGCTGACCTTCCTGTCCGGCGTGTTCTACTCGATCCACTCGCTGCCGCCGTTCTGGCTGACGATCTCGCACCTGAACCCGTTCTTCTACATGATCGACGGCTTCCGTTACGGCTTCTTCGGCCAGTCGGACGTCAACCCGCTGTTAAGCCTGGCCATCGTCTCGGGCTTCCTGGTCGCGCTGGCGCTGCTGGCGATTCGCTTGCTGCGCAGCGGCTATCGCCTGCGCCACTAATCTATTCTAAGGATTCATCATGGCTACTACTCCAGAACTCATCCACGGCTATATCTCGGCCGGTCTCGAATGCACGCACCTTGAAGTGGAGGGCGACGGCCAGCACTTCCAGGCCGTGATTGTGTCGCCCGCGTTCGCGGGCAAGCGTTTGATCCAGCGCCACCAGATCGTGTACGCCGCGCTGGGCGACCGCATGCGTGAAGAAATCCACGCCCTGTCGATGAAAACCCTCACCCCTGAAGAATATCAAGGATAAGCATGGACAAGCTCCTCATACAAGGCGGCAAGCGCCTGAACGGCGACATCACTATTTCCGGCGCGAAGAACGCGGCGCTGCCCATCCTGTGCGCCGGCCTGCTGACCTCCGGCGACGTCGAGCTGTCGAACGTGCCCAACCTGCACGACGTCGCCACCATCCTCAAGCTGCTGGGCCAGACCGGCCTGAAAGTGACGCAGGACGGCGACAAGGTCACGCTGAACGGCAGCGCCATCGACAAGCTGGAAGCGCCGTATGAGATGGTGAAAACCATGCGCGCGTCGATCCTGGTGCTGGGCCCGTTGCTGGCGCGCTTCGGCGAAGCCAAGGTCTCGCTGCCGGGCGGCTGCGCCATCGGCTCGCGTCCGGTCGACCAGCACATCAAGGGCCTGCAGGCGCTGGGCGCCGAGATCACCGTCGAAGGCGGCTACATCTACGCCAAGTGCAAAAAGCTCAAGGGCGCGCGCATCGTCACCGACATGATCACCGTGACCGGCACCGAGAACCTGCTGATGGCGGCGACGCTGGCCGAAGGCGAGACCATCCTGGAAAACGCCGCCAGCGAACCGGAAGTGACCGACCTGGCCAACCTGCTGGTCGGCATGGGCGCGAAGATCGAAGGCATCGGCACCAGCCGCCTGGTGATCCAGGGCGTGGCCGAGCTGCACGGCGCCAGGCACGCGGTGATCTCCGACCGTATCGAAGCGGCGACCTTCCTGTGCGCGGTGGCTGCGGCCGGCGGCGACATCACGATCCGCAACACCCGCGTCGACATCATGGACGCCGCGCTGGACAAGCTGCGCGAGATCGGCCTGCAGCTGACCGTCGGCGACAACTGGATCCGCGCGCAGATGAACAAGCGCCCGACGCCGGTGACCTTCCGCACCACCGAATACCCGGGCTTCCCGACCGACATGCAGGCGCAGTTCATGGCGGTGAACACCATCGCCGACGGCGCCAGCCGCGTGACCGAAACGATTTTCGAAAACCGCTTCATGCACGTGCAGGAAATGAACCGCCTGGGCGCGGCGATCGAGACCGACGGCAACACGGCCTTCATCAAGGGCGTCGAGCAGCTGGTGGGCGCGCCCGTGATGGCGACCGACCTGCGCGCGTCGGCGTCGCTGGTGATCGCGGCGCTGGCCGCGCGCGGCGAAACGCTGATCGACCGCATCTACCACCTGGACCGCGGCTACGACCAGATGGAAGTCAAACTGTCGGCGGTGGGCGCCGACATCAAACGGATTAAATAATTATGAGCGGATTTCAGGCCAACTCGCAGCTGATCCTGGCGCTGTCGAAGGGACGCATTTTCGAGGACACGCTGCCGCTGCTGGAAGCGGCAGGCATCACCGTCACCGAGAACCCGGAGACCTCGCGCAAGCTGATCCTGTCGACCAACGACCCGGACGTGCGCGTCATCATCGTCCGCGCCACCGACGTGCCGACCTACGTGCAGTACGGCGCGGCGGACTTCGGCGTGGCCGGCAAGGACGTGCTGCTGGAGCACGGCGGCGAAGGCCTGTACCAGCCGATCGACCTGAACATCGCGGCCTGCCGCATGTCGGTGGCCGTGAAGAACGGCTTCGACTACGAGACCGCCGTGCGCCAGGGCGCGCGCCTGCGCGTGGCCACCAAGTTCGTGCAGACCGCGCGCGAGCACTTCGCCAAGAAAGGCGTGCACGTCGACCTGATCAAGCTGTACGGCTCGATGGAGCTGGCGCCGCTGGTCGGCCTGTCGGACGCCATCGTCGACGTGGTCAGCACCGGCAACACGCTGCGCGCCAACGACCTGGTCGAAGTGGAAGCCATCATGGACATCTCGTCGCGCCTGATCGTCAACCAGGCCGCGCTCAAGCTCAAGCGCGAGCGCCTGCAACCCATCATTGAAGCATTCGAACGCGCCTCTAAAAAGTAAAACATCATGCCGATTCAAATCACCAAGCTCGATTCCACCCAAGCCGATTTTAAAAAGTCACTGGACACCCTGCTGGCATTTGAAGCGAGCACCGACGACGCGATCGAACATGCGGTGGCCGGCATCCTGGCCGACGTCAAGGCGCGCGGCGACGCCGCCGTGCTGGAATACACCAACCGCTTCGACCGCATCCCGAACGGCGGCGCCGCCGGCATGGCCGCCTTCGACATTCCGGAAACCGAGCTGCAGGCCGCGCTGGCCGCGATTCCCGAGGCGCAGCGCAACGCGCTGAACGTCGCCGCGCAGCGCATCCGCGTGTTCCACGAGCGCCAGAAGCAGGAACTGAACGGCTTCACCTACACCGAGGCCGACGGCACGGTGCTGGGCCAGAAAGTCACGCCGCTGGACCGCGTGGGCATCTACGTCCCGGGCGGCAAGGCGGCCTATCCATCGTCGGTGCTGATGAACGCGATTCCCGCGCACGTCGCCGGCGTGCAGGAAATCATCATGGTGGTGCCGACCCCGGACGGCGTGAAGAACCAGATGGTGCTGGCCGCCGCCGCGATCGCCGGCGTCACCCGCGTCATCACGATCGGCGGCGCGCAAGCGGTCGGCGCGCTGGCGCACGGCACCGAAACCATCCAGCCGGTCGACAAGATCGTCGGCCCCGGCAACGCCTACGTGGCCGCCGCCAAGCGCCGCGTGTTCGGCATCGTCGGCATCGACATGATCGCCGGCCCGTCGGAAATCCTGATCATCTGCGACGGCACCACCGATCCCGACTGGGTGGCGATGGACTTGTTCTCGCAGGCCGAGCACGACGAGCTGGCGCAAGCCATCCTGCTGTGCCCGGACGCCGACTACATCGCCAGGGTGGAAGCCAGCATCAACCGGCTGCTGCCGGGCATGCCGCGCGCGGAAACCATCCGCACCTCGCTGACCGACCGCGGCGCGCTGGTGAAAGTGCGCGACATGGCCGAGGCCTGCGCCATCGCCAACGCGATCGCCGCCGAGCACCTGGAAATCTCCGCCGAGGACCCGCAGCAATGGGCCGACCAGATCCGCCACGCCGGCGCCATGTTCCTCGGCCGCTTCTCGTCCGAATCGCTGGGCGACTACTGCTGCGGCCCGAACCACGTGCTGCCGACCTCGCGCACCGCGCGCTTCTCGTCGCCGCTGGGCGTGTACGATTTCCAGAAACGCTCGTCGATAATCCACGTCAGCGAAGCCGGCGCGCAAACGCTGGGCAAGGTCGCGGCCGAACTGGCCTACGGCGAAGGCCTGCAGGCGCACGCCCGCAGCGCTGAACTGCGCATCAAGCAATGAGTGAAATCTGGCTCAATCAGGTGTTCTGCGAGGATGCGCTGGCCGGCTTGGCGCGCATCCCGGACGGTTCCATCGATCTGATCCTGACCGACCCGCCGTACAACCTGGGCAAGGACTACGGCAACGATTCCGACTCGCAGACGGTGGAGGAATACCTGCGCTGGACCGAGCAGTGGATCGACGCCGCCGTGCCCAAGCTGAAGCCGAACGGCAGCCTGTACATCTTCCTGACCTGGCGCTTTTCGCCGGAGATCTTCGTGCTGCTGAAGAAGCGCATGACGATGATGAACGAGATTATCTGGGACCGCCGCGTGCCGTCGATGGGCGGCAGCGTGCGCAGCTATTCCTCGGTGCACGACACCATCGGCTTCTTCGTGCGCCGCAAGGATTACTACTTCGACCTGGATGCGGTGCGCATCCCCTACGACGCCGAGACCAAGAAAGCCCGCTCGCGCTCGATCTTCATCGGCGCCAAGTGGCTGGAAGTGGGCTACAACCCCAAGGATCTGTGGAGCGTGTCGCGTTTGCACCGCGAGCATCCCGAGCGCGCCGACCATCCGACGCAAAAGCCGCTGGAGATCATCGAGCGCATGGTCAAGGCTTCGTGCCCGCCGGACGGCGTGGTGCTGGACCTGTTCATGGGCAGCGGCACGACGGCGATCGCGGCCAAGCGCTGCGGCCGCAATTTCGTCGGCTTCGAGCTGAACCCGGACTACTGCGCCATCATCGCCGAGCGCCTGGCCATGCCGGAGGTGCCGGCGCCGCCCGAAAAGAAGAAAAAACCCGTAGCAGCAGTAACTAAGCGAAGTCCAATCAACTCATAGGAGCTTTAGTAAGATGTCTTCCATCGACACCCTGGTCAACAACACCATCCGCCCCGACGTGCGCGCCATCGCTGGCTACCACGTCGCCGACGCGAGTGGTTTTATCAAACTGGACGCGATGGAGAACCCTTACCACCTGCCGCATCACCTGCGCGAGGAACTGGGCCGGCGCCTGGCCGAGGCGGTGCTGAACCGCTATCCGGTCGCCTCCTACGCCACCATCAAGCAGCGCGTGCGCGCCACGCTGGGCGTGCCGGCCGGTTACGACGTCATCCTCGGCAACGGCTCCGACGAACTGATCTCCATCCTGTGCATGGGCTGCGCGCTGCAGGACCGCCGCGCCGTGGTGCTGGCGCCGACGCCGTCGTTCGTGATGTACCAGCGCTCGGCGCAATTCGCCGGCATGGACTACGTCGGCGTGCCGCTGAAGGCCGACCTGACCCTGGACCTGCCCGCCATGCTGGCCGCGATCGCCGAGCACAAGCCGGCGCTGGTGTTCCTGTCCTACCCGAACAACCCGACCGGCAACCTGTTCGCCGCCGCCGACATCGTCGCCATCATCAAGGCGCTCGATGGTTTCGGCCTGGCCATCGTCGACGAAGCCTACGAGCCGTTCGCCCAGCAAACCTTCATGCACCGCCTGCCGGAATTCGCCAACCTGGTCGTGATGCGCACGGTATCGAAGCTGGGACTGGCCGGCATCCGCCTCGGCTACATGTCGGCGGCGCCGCAATTGCTGGAGCAATTCGACAAAGTGCGGCCTCCTTACAACATTAATGTATTAACGCAGACAGCGGCCGAGTTCGCGCTCGACCACGTGGAGGTGCTGAACCAGCAGGCCGCCGCTTTGCGCGCCGCACGCGCCGATCTGGCGGCTGCATTGGCCGCCCTGCCGGGCGTGGAGGTATTTCCGTCG
The DNA here is from genome assembly GCF_047302815.1 of Duganella sp. CT11-25. Classification (NCBI taxonomy): domain Bacteria; kingdom Pseudomonadati; phylum Pseudomonadota; class Betaproteobacteria; order Burkholderiales; family Oxalobacteraceae; genus Duganella; species Duganella sp. CT11-25. The sequence goes on along the minus strand of NZ_JBKBFD010000001.1, from coordinate 4,274,074 downwards.
GCGGCGAATTTTATCTTGATTCGCGTGCCAAATTCCGACGATGCCCACGTGAAACTACTGTCCCACAAGGTTTTAATTAAAAATGTGAGTAAAATGCACAGTGTGCTGGCCAATTGTTTGCGTATCACGGTCAGCACCCCGGAAGAGAATTCCGCCTTCCTCGATGCCTTCGCCGCATCGCTGGCAGCCTAACGTTATCGCCATCGCCATCGCGAGCCCTTCATGAACCGCACCGCAGAAATCATCCGCAACACCAACGAGACGCAAGTCCGCGTCTCGATCAACCTTGACGGCACCGGCAAGCAAAAGCTGAACACCGGCGTCCCCTTCCTGGATCACATGCTGGACCAGATCGCCCGTCACGGCCTGTTCGACCTCGACGTGGAAGCCACCGGCGACATCCACATCGACAACCACCACACGGTGGAAGACGTCGGCATCACGCTGGGCATGGCCGTGGCCAAGGCCATCGGCGACCGCAAGGGCATCGTCCGCTACGGCCACTCGTATGTGCCGCTGGACGAGGCGCTGTCGCGCGTCGTGCTGGACTTCTCCGGCCGTCCAGGCATCGAATACCACATCCCGTTCACGCGCGCGATGATCGGCACCTTCGACGTCGACCTGACGCTGGAATTCTTCCGCGGCTTCGTCAACCACGCGCTGGTCACGCTGCACATCGACAACCTGCGCGGCACCAACGCGCACCATCAATGCGAAACCGTGTTCAAGGCCTTCGGCCGCGCGCTGCGCATGGCGTCCGAGCTGGACCCGCGCGCCGCCGGCACCATCCCGTCGACCAAAGGCAGCCTGTAACGGGCATATAAAAGCATCGATCATGAAAAAAATCGTAGTAGTTGATTACGGCATGGGTAATCTGCGCTCGGTCGCGCAAGCGCTGCGCGCCGTCGCGCCCGACGCCAATGTGCTGATCTCCGGCGCAGTCGCCGACATCGAGACCGCCGACCGCATCGTATTGCCCGGCCAGGGCGCCATGCCGGACTGCATGCGCAGCCTGCGCGAGTCCGGCGTCCAGGAGGCGCTGCTGGTGGCCGCCAGGACCAGGCCGCTGATGGGCGTGTGCATCGGCGAGCAGATGCTGTTCGACGGCAGCGAGGAAGGCGATGCCGCCGGCCTCGGCCTGTTGCCGGGCAAGGTGGTGCGCTTCCAGCTAGACGGCCAGGTGCAGGAAGACGGCTCGCGCTTCAAGGTGCCGCAAATGGGCTGGAACCAAGTCCGGCAAACGGCGTCTCACCCGATGTGGCAGGATATTCCTGACGACAGTTATTTCTATTTCGTGCACAGCTATTTCGCCCAACCGGAACAGTCCGCGCATACCGTGGGTCAAACGGTCTACGGCGCGCCGTTCAGCTGTGCCGTGGCGCGTGATAATATTTTTGCTACCCAGTTCCATCCGGAAAAAAGCGCCGCGACCGGACTGCAGTTGTACAAGAATTTCGTTCACTGGAACCCTTGATTTCTCACCCTTTAATTTTTGACTAAACCATCATGCTGCTCATTCCTGCCATCGACCTCAAAGACGGTCACTGCGTTCGCTTGAAACAAGGCGATATGGAACTCGCCACCGTATTTTCCGAAGATCCGGCCGACATGGCCCTGCATTGGCTGAAGCAGGGCGCGCGCCGCCTGCACCTGGTCGACCTGAACGGCGCCTTCGCCGGCAAGCCGAAAAACGAAGGCGCGGTCAAGGCCATCCTGAAAGTGGTGCAGGAGTACGCTGAAGAAAACGGCCTGGAAGAAATCCCGGTCCAGCTGGGCGGCGGCATTCGCGACCTCGACACCATCGAGCGCTACCTGGACGCCGGCATCACCTACGTCATCATCGGCACCGCCGCGGTGAAAGAGCCGGGCTTCCTGCACGACGCCTGCGGCGCCTTCCCGGGCCACATCATCGTCGGCCTGGACGCCAAGGACGGCAAGGTCGCCACCGACGGCTGGAGCAAGATGTCCGGCCACGAGGTGATCGACCTGGCGAAGAAATTCGAAGCCTACGGCGTCGAATCGATCATCTACACCGACATCGGCCGCGACGGCATGATGGGCGGCGTCAACATCGAAGCCACCGTCAAGCTGGCGCAAGCGGTCAAGATCCCGGTGATCGCCTCGGGCGGCCTGCACAACCTCGGCGACGTCGAAGCGCTGTGCGCGGTGCAGGAAGAAGGCATCGAAGGCGTGATCTGCGGCCGTTCGATTTACGAAGGCACCATCGACCTGGCCTCGGCGCAACTGCGCGCCGACGAGCTGAGCGGTGACCTGCTCGAAGAAGATACGGAAGAATAATGCTCGCTAAACGCATCATCCCCTGCCTTGACGTGACCGATGGCCGCGTCGTCAAAGGCGTCAACTTCACCGAGCTGCGCGACGCCGGCGATCCGGTGGAGATCGCCCGCCGCTACGACGAGCAGGGCGCCGACGAGCTGACCTTCCTCGACATCACCGCCACCAGCGACAACCGCGGCCTGATCCTGGACATCATCGAAGCCGTCGCTGCGCAGGTGTTCATTCCGCTGACGGTGGGCGGCGGCGTGCGCGAGGTGGCCGATGTGCGCCGCCTGCTGAACGCCGGCGCCGACAAGGTCAGCATGAACTCGTCGGCGGTGTCGAATCCGCAGCTGGTGTACGACGCCTCGCAAAAGCACGGTTCGCAGTGCATCGTGGTGGCGATCGACGCCAAGCAGGTCGCCCCGGGCAAGTGGGAAGTGTTCACGCACGGCGGCCGCAAGGCCACCGGTATCGACGCCATCGAATGGGCGAAGAAGATGGAACAGCTGGGCGCCGGCGAAATCCTGCTGACCAGCATGGACCGCGACGGCACCAAGTCCGGCTTCGACCTCGGCCTGACGCGCGGCGTCTCCGACGCGGTCGGCATCCCGGTGATCGCCTCCGGCGGCGTCGGCGGCCTGCAAGACCTGGCCGACGGCATCAAGCTGGGCAAGGCCGACGCGGTGCTGGCGGCCAGCATCTTCCACTACGGCCAGCACACGGTGCAGGAAGCCAAGCGTTTCATGGCGCAGCAGGGCATCCCGATGCGCCTGGATGGAACAGCATGATGACCACGACCGCGAGCACGCAGCCCAAGGCCGCGTGGCTGAAGAAAATCAAATGGGACGAGCACGGCCTGGTGCCGGTGATCGCCCAGGAAGCCGGCAGCAACGACGTGCTGATGTTCGCCTGGATGAACCGCGAGGCGCTGGCCAAGACGGTCGAACTGGGCGAAGCGGTGTACTGGAGCCGTTCGCGCAAGAAGCTGTGGCACAAGGGCGAAGAGTCCGGCCACACGCAGAAGGTGCTGGAAATCCGCCTCGATTGCGACGAAGACGTGGTGCTGCTGAAGATCGAGCAGGCCGGCGGCATCGCCTGCCATACCGGCCGCCATTCCTGCTTCTTCCAGAAGTTCGAGGGCGACGCGCAGGAAGGCGACTGGCAGAACACCGAGCCGGTGCTGAAGGATCCATCGGAAATCTACACGGCCGAAACGGCCGCCAAGTCCAAAAAAACGAAAACGGTCAAATCATGAGCACTATCCTGGACCGCCTGGCCGACGTGATCGAATCGCGCAAGCCGGCCAACGGCGGCGACCCCGCCGCGTCCTACACGTCCAAGCTGTTCGCCAAGGGCGACGACGCCATCCTGAAGAAAATCGGCGAGGAAGCCACCGAGACGGTGATGGCCGCCAAGGATGCGCGCGCCGGCGGCGACAGCGGCAAGGTCTTGTACGAGGTGGCCGACTTGTGGTTCCATACACTGGTGCTGCTGGCCCAGTTCGATCTGAAGCCGCAGCAGGTGCTCGACGAACTGGCGCGCCGCGAAGGCGTGTCCGGGCTCGACGAAAAAGCCGCGCGCAAGGAATAACGCAAGGAACAACCTCTCGGAGCCAATGTGGACAATTGCCTGTTTTGCAAAATAGCTGAAAAGAAAATCCCTTCATCCATCGTCTACGAAGATGAAGACTTGCTGGCTTTCAAGGATATCAACCCGGCCGCCCCGGTGCATCTGCTGGTGATTCCAAAGAAACATTTCGGCACCTTGTCCGATTGCAGCGCCAACGAAGCGCCGCTGCTGGGCAAAATGCTGGCGCTGGCCCCCCGCCTGGCGGAGGAATTCGGTTGCGCGGTCGGCTATGAGGCGGACGGCACGCCCACCGGCGGCTACAAGACGGTGATTAACAGTGGGCCGAACGGGGGACAAGAGGTGTACCATTTACACCTGCACGTGGTCGGCGGCCCGCATCCCTGGCGCGGACAGCGCTAGGCGGGCTTGGGCGATCGCCTTACGCGGCCACCATATATGGATAGCCGCATGACATCTACATGACGGGCTGCGCTTCGCTTATACTGTCGCAAGCAGTTCTTGAATCAACGGATAAATCTGGGCGCATGCGCCTTGCAAGGGGAATATGATGGGTTCATTTAGTATTTGGCACTGGCTGATCGTGCTGGTGATTGTGATGCTGGTCTTCGGCACCAAGAAACTGGGCAACATGGGTTCGGACATCGGCAAGGCCGTTAAAGGCTTCAAGGATGGCGTCAAGGGCAACGACGAAGACAAGCCTGCCGCGCCAGCCGCCCCCGGCACCATCGACGTCGACGCTAAAGAGAAGAAATAAGCCTGGGGAGCGCCGCTCCCTGTTGGCTGAAGCTACCTTATGATCGATCTCGGTCTTACCAAATTAGCTGTCATCGGCGTGGTTGCGCTGATCGTCATCGGTCCTGAAAAGCTGCCCAAAGTAGCGCGCATGGCCGGGACGCTGTACGGCCGCGCGCAGCGCTACCTGAACGAAGTCAAGACCGAAGTCTCGCGCGAAATCGAGCTTGAGGAACTGAAAAACCTCAAGAAAGAGATGCAGGACGCGGCCGAGAGCGTCAAGTCGGACGTGGAGAATTCCATTTCGCAGAACATCGCCGAAGTGGAAAACGCCTGGCACGATACGCCGGCCACGCCCGCCTTCAGCAACGCCACCACCGATGATTTGTCGCGCAAGGCGCGCGAGTTCCGCCGCAAGAAGCTGGTGCGCAGCTCCGCCATCCCCGCCTGGTACAAGCAGCGCCACGGCGGCAAGCTGCATGTGACTTCCGGCGCGGCGCGGGTCGCCCGCTTCCGTCCACGCGGCACTAGCCAGGCTACGTTCTATTAAATGACTAAACCTAATCCGGGCGAAGAGACCTTTATCTCCCACCTGATCGAATTGCGCGACCGGCTGGTCAAGGCTTCGATCGGCATTGCGCTGGTGTGCGTGGCGCTGATGATCTGGCCGGGCCCGTCGCAGATCTACGACTTCATCGCGCGGCCGATGATCGCCTCGCTGCCGGTCGGCTCGAAGATGATCGCCACCGGCGTGATCTCGCCCTTCCTGGTGCCGATGAAGGTGACCCTGGTGATTTCCATCATCCTGTCGCTGCCGTGGGTGCTGTACCAGCTGTGGGCCTTCGTGGCGCCGGGCCTGTACGCGCACGAGAAGCGCCTGATCGCGCCGCTGGTGATCTCGTCGTCGGTGCTGTTCATGAGCGGCGTGGCGTTTTGCTACTTCCTGGTGTTCGGCCGGGTGTTCCAGTTCATCGCCGAGTTCTCGCCGCAGTCGATCGCGGTGACGCCCGATATCGAGAATTACCTGGATTTCGTGATGTCGATGTGCCTGGCCTTCGGCGCGACCTTCGAGGTGCCGGTGGTGGTGGTGATCCTGGTGCGCATGGGGCTGGTGACGGTGGCCAAGCTGAAGGAGATCCGTCCCTACGCCATCGTCGGCGCGTTTGTCATCGCGGCCATCGTCACGCCGCCGGATGCGGTCAGCATGTTCTCGCTGGCGATTCCGATGTGCCTGCTGTTCGAGCTGGGCCTGCTGGTCGCGCCGCTGTTCGTGCGCATCTCGACGGCGCCGGAAGAAAAAGCCTGATTTGCCCGGCTACGGCAGCCGGGCAAGGACTTTAAGCAGCATCCCTATCGTCACAGCGTGCAGCGCCATCGAGATTCCCACCATCCAGTAAAGGCTGGCGAATTTCGCGTTGAAGCGGGCAATCAAGCGCTGCTCCAGCGCCTCCAGCTTGGCGTTGAAACGTTCTTCCAGCGCATCGAGCCTGGCGTATATATCGGCCCGCAACATTTCGATCCGGGCAATCATCTCGCTTCTAAGCAGCACCAACTCGCTTGGCGCGACTGTCGCCTCAGCTAGAACCTCGCTCAAGGCATTGGCTTGCGCCTCCGCCTGAGCGGCCGGAATCCCGGCTTCAATCAATCTTCTGACGTACTCAAGCGTGTCGAATTTGATGGGCATGTTCATGATCGCTCCCTGATTTGATGGTAGCAGAAACCGGCCGCTGAGCAGCCGTTCCCCATCGTATCGAATCACCAGCCCATCTGTTCGCGCAGGCGCAGGGCTACTGCGTCATCAAGCCCTTGATCACCCGCACCGGCGCGCTGCCGTAGCTCAGGAATTGCTCGTGGAATTCCTTCAGGTTGAAGCGCGGGCCCAGCTGCTGCTTGCGCTGCTCGCGCAATTCCATGATCTCGCTGTAGCCGCTGAAGTAGCTGGTCAGCTGCACCGACGACACCTGCACCCGATGCCATTTCTCCACCGCCTCGCTGCGGGTCTGGAAGGCCTGGCGCGTCAGCAGGTCGACGGCCTGTTCCTCGGTCATGCCCAGCACATGCACGCTGTAATCGAGGATGGTGTTGGTCACGCTGCGCAGGTTCCACTTGGAATACATCAGCCACATCTCCGGCGCGTTATCGCCGTAGCCCGACTCCAGCATCATGCGCTCGCCGTACACCGCCCAGCCCTCCACCATCGCCCCATTGCCGAAGATGGACTTGACGATGGAGGGCGACTTGTTCGCATACACCAGCTGCGCGTAGTGGCCCGGAATCGCTTCATGGATATTCAGGATCTGCAGGATCCAGTAGTTGTACTCGCGCAGGCTGCTCTCGGCCGCCTCCGGCGTCGCGCCATCCAGCGGCGTGACGTTGTAATAGGTGCGGTCCTGCGGGCGATACGGCCCCGGCGCATCGATGCTGGCGCCTGCCACGCCGGCCGGGTAGGCCGGCGTGGCCCGCACTTCCAGCGGCTTCTTCGGATCCAGCGTCAGCAGGTTGTGGCTGACCACCCAGTCCTGCAGCAGCGGCACCTGGCGCTTGATCTCGTTGACGAAATCCTCGCGCGCCACATGACGCGCCGACAGCTTGTCGATCACCATGCCGATCTTGGCAAAGCGGTCGGCCGGCCTGGCGGCGCCGCCCATGATCTTGTCCCACAACTCGTCGGAGATCTTCTCCATATTGGCCAGCAGCTCTTCGCGCGCGGCCAGGGCCTTCTGGTAAGTCTGCTCGGCGGTGCTGCCGGACTGGATATCGTAGGCGAACTTCTGCTCATACAGTTCCTTGCCGAGACGGAAGGTGCGGCGGCCCTTGGTGTCCATCAGCTTGTCCATCTCTTTCAGGAAGGCCACATAGCCGTCCACCGCCGTCAGCGCCGCATTGACGCGCTGCGTGAACTGCTGCTTCTCCGCCGGCGTCAGGATCGATGCCTGCGCCGCCTTGTCGGCTTCGGTCAGCAGGGTCTGCACGCCCGGCGCCTGGGCGATCGCCAGGCGGGTGTGCTCGCGGGTCGGATTGACGATGTTGGCGCGCGCCGCGTCGTAGTACGCCGGGATCGACGCGATGCGCTTGAGCAGCGTGCGCAGGCGCTGCGGCTGGGCCGCGTATTCGGTATTCAGGATCAGGTCGATCGGGCCGGCCACGTTGTAGCTGGCCGGATTCCATTCGAACTCTTTCAGCGTGGTCAGGCGGAAGCGGTCGCCATCGAGCTTGTTGATCAGCAGCGCCAGGTCGGTGCGCTGCTTGGGCGACAGCTGGCCGGCGTTGATCGCCCCGAGGCGCTGCTTCCAGTCGTCGATGAAGGCCAGCTCCTTGGCCTGCCCGGCTTTGTCGGGAATGCTCAGCATGGCGGCGGTATCGTACTTGCCGGCGTAGATCGCGCTTTCCGAATCGATGCGCCACAGCGCGTTCAGGAACTGGTTGCTGAGGGAATCGAAGGAGCGGTCCTGGCGGCGCTCGGAAACGACCGCCTTGATGACCGGTCCCGCCGCGACGGCGGCGACGGCGGCTTTCTTGCCCTTGACCGCGCTCTTGCCGCTCTTGCCGGATTTAACGGACTTGAGGGATTTGACGGGTTTCGCGTGCGCGGCCTTGCCGCTGCTTTTCTTGGCCGTGGCGGCGGCCTTGTGGTGGTGGGTAGTGGCGCCGGCGGGTGCGACGGCGAGCGTCGTCATCAATACCGCCAGTGCAATTTTTGTCTTGATCATCGTATGCAGTCTCGTGTTTATTTTGACAAGGCGCGCGCTTACCGCGAGCGCGCCCGGCCGAAGCGTTGGAGATTATCATTAATCCGCCCGCTTGAGAGCGCTCGTTACAAGACAAAAACATCCGCATTCGGACTTCAGAGCCCGCTTGCCGGCTGTCCCGCCGGCGTGGGCGATGAGATCTCGCGCAGGGTTTCCGCGGTTTCCTCGTCTTCGGCCTCGGAGTGGGCGACGTCGGCCAGCGACACGATGCCGATCAGCGTGTTGTCCTCGCGGCTGACCACGGGCACGCGGCGGATCTGGATGTCGCGCATATCCTGCATCACTTCGTCGAGCCGCTGGTCCTCGTAGCAATGGCAGATATCTTCCGACATCACTTCGGTGACCAGCGTTTCTTCAGGCCCGAGGCCGGCGGCGGTGGCGCGTATCGTGATGTCGCGGTCGGTGACGATGCCGATCAGGCGGTTGCCCTCGGTCACCGGCAGCGCGCCGATGTCGAGATCGTCCATCAGCTCGGCTGCGCGCTGTATGGTGTCGTCCGGCGTCACGCTGGTGACGTCGCGGCTCATTACATCTGCTACGGTTTTCATGGCTGGCCTCTCCTCTATGCGGCGCCGGGATGGCGCCCTCCCATAAGACGGGGCGCAGCGGCCAAAGTTCATGCTGACTTCTTCAAGCCTTCCTGCAGCATGTTGAGCATTTCGCCGGCCGACATGCGGCCGCTGACATCGCTGCCTTCCAGCAGGCTGTCGGCCAGGTCGCGCTTGTGCTGGTGCAGGTCGACGATGCCTTCCTCGATGGTATGGCGCGCCACCAGGCGGTAGATGGTCACCGGGCGCAACTGGCCCATGCGGTGCGCGCGGTCCGAGGCCTGGTCTTCGACCGCCGGGTTCCACCACGGGTCCATGTGGATCACGTAGTCGGCCGCCGTCAGGTTGATGCCGACCCCGCCCGCCTTCAGGCTGATGAGGAAGACGTCGCCCTCGCCGGCCTGGAACAGGTCGACGCGCTTCTTGCGGTCCATCATCGGCGTTGAGCCGTCCAGGTATTGGTAGCCGATGCCCTGCGCGTCGAGGTGCTCGCGGATCAGCGACAGGTGGTCGACGAACTGGCTGAACACCAGCACCTTGTGCTTGTTCTCCAGCAGGCCTTCCAGCAGGTGGGCGAAGGCCGCCAGCTTGCTGCTGGCCAGCTTCAGCTCCGGCGCGACCAGGTTCGGATTGCAGCAGGCGCGGCGCAGCTTCATGATCTCGGCCAGGATCTGGATCGATTTCTTCTCGGCCGGGCCCTCGACCGCTTCCAGGTTTTCCAGCGCGGTGCGGCGCAGCGATTCGTACAGCGCGGTCTCGTCCTTCGACAGGTCGACTTCCAGCGTGATCTCGGTGCGCGGCGGCAGCTCGGTCAGCACCTGCGACTTGGTGCGGCGCAGGATGAACGGCTGGATCAGGCGCCGCAGGCGGTTGCGCGCGCCCAGTTCGGCGCGGTGATCCTGCGGTTTTTCAATCGGCGCCGCGAAGCGCAGGTTGAACTGCTCGATGCTGCCCAGCAGGCCCGGATTGATGAAGCGGAACAGGTTCCACAATTCGCCCAGGTGGTTTTCCAGCGGCGTGCCGGTGGCCACCATGCGGAAGTCGCCCTTCAGCGCCATCACGGCCTGCGAGCGCTTGGTGGCGCCGTTCTTGATCGCCTGCGCTTCGTCGAGCACGATGGTATTCCACTGCACGCCCGCAAACAGCGGGGACTCCAGTTGCAGCAGGCCGTAGCTGGTCACGATCAGATCGTACGGCTTGGCGTTGGACAGGGTCTCGGCGCGGTCGCCGGCGCCGAACATCGTCACGTTCAGCGTCGGCGCGAAGCGCGCCGCTTCGCTGATCCAGTTCATGCACACGGACGTCGGCGCGATCACCAGGGTCGGGCCTTGCGGCGCGCGCGACAGGATCAGGGCCAGCGCCTGCAGCGTCTTGCCCAGGCCCATATCGTCGGCCAGGCAGGCGCCCACGCCCCAATGCGCAAGGCGCGACAGCCAGTTGAAGCCTTCCAGCTGGTAGTCGCGCAGCTCGGCCTGCAAAGTGCTCGGCAGCTGCGGCACGAAGGATTCCTGCTGCTGCATGCGCGCCAGGTGTTCCTTCCACAGCTTGTCGGATTTGAGGCCGCCGATATCGTCGGCCAGTTCCTCCAGCGCGAACGAGGCCAATGGATGGACGCGCACGCCGTCGGCGGTGATCTCGCCGTAGGCGGAGACTTCCAGCAGGCGGCGATGCAGTTCCTCGGTCAATGCCAGGTAGCGGTTCTCGCCCAGTTCGACGAAGCGGCCGTGGCTCTTCTCCATCATATCCAGCAATTTGCGCAGGTCCAGCACCTGGCCTTCATCGATCTGCAGTTCGCCGCTGGCCGCGAACCAGTCCTTGTTGCTCTTGATGGCCAGGCGCAGCTGCTTGGTCTCGGCCTTGGCCGTGACGCGGAAGCTTTCGCCTTCCGGCCAGGCGATGACGATGCTGTCCGGGTTCAGCGCCTGCAGCTCCACCAGCAGCTGCAGACATAGCGCGGGCTGGCCCAGCAGCCATTCGTCGTGATCGCGCTCGGCCGATTCCAGCACCGGACACTTGGCGATCAGGTCGCGTTCGGCGTCGCGCTCGTCGATCAGCTTGCGGCGCGCCTGCACCGGCTTGCCGTTGACATCGGCGATCAGGCTGTCGGCGCCGGCGCCGGGCGCATAGTAGGCGCCGCTGGCCAGCGGCCGCACCAGCACCTGCATCTTCAGGCCATGCTGGTACGGCAGCAGGTGCAGGTGCAAGCGCATGTCGGCCTCCACCTGCTCCATGTCCGGCGCGGCGCCGCCGATTTCCGATTGCACCGTCACCAGCGAGGAGATGGAACTGATCGCGTGCAGCACCTGCTGCTCGGCGTGCGCCGGCACGTTCAGCGCGTCGCCGACGATAGCGGCGATGCGGCGGTGCTCGTCGAGGATGTTGACCACGCGCAGGCGGGTCGGCGTCTCCTTGCTGACGATGACCGAGGAATTGTCGTCGGGGATCGGCGGCTGCAGGCGCAGCTCCAGGTTGCCCGGGCTTTTCTTGATCAGCAGTTCGGGCTCGCCGGCCAGCATCTCGACGCGCGTGTCCGGCGCATCGGCCCAGAACAGCAGCGGGTGGCCGATCAGCGCCGCGGCGGCGCGCTGCGGATCGATTTCGTAGGCCAGGCCGCTGGACTGGTAGCTGCGGTGCGCCACCGAGATCGCTTCCGATGCGCGGATATCCTGCGGCGTCAGGAAGTCGAACTGCTCGGCCTCGAAGCGCAGCCGCTTCAAGCCGACAGCGCGGCCCTTGCTCCACAAGCCGCGCGCATCGCGCTTCTGTTCGACCGGCGCGACGTCGGTCAGGCCGTGGCGGTTGTCGTAGTTCAGCATCCACACCAGGCGTGTGCTGCCTGCCGCATCCGGCGCGGCGGACTGCTGCAGGTTGATCAGGGCGGAGAGCTGGCGTTGCCAGGCTTCCTGGCGCTCGAACCAGACGCTCAGGTCCGGGTAGCCGAGGCGCGCGCGCAGCGCGTTGGCGTGGCGCTGCTGCTCGACGTCGCCCAAGTGACCCAGCAAGGTGGCGGCCTGGCCGGCGATGAACAGGTAGCCCGCGCGTTCCGCGTTCTGCACCAGCTCCTGCAATTGCGCGCGGCGTTCGGACAGTTGCGGCAGCGACAGCCAGAAGTACAGCAGGCACTGGAACATCTGCGTTTGCAGGTCGGTTTCCCACGCCAGGTTGGCGACGGCGTCGGTCTGCATGGTCCCGGCGCGGATCTGGCGCAGCATGTCGATTTGCTGATACACCGCCGTGTCGTGGTTCTGCGGCATGCGTACCGCGATCTCCAGGTACGCTTCCGCCGCTTTCAAGTGCTTGGCGTCGCCGCTGCGCAGCATGGACAGCAGGTACAGATGGCTGCCCATGCCGTTAAACAGGTGCTTGCGCTTGCCGGTATCGCGCCGCAGCGTCTTCAGCGCCGCGTCGAAGCCGACGATGGCCGCGCCGCCGGCGCCGCGCAGCAGCACGACGATGCTGGCCAGGTACTGGCTCTGCGGGCCGCCGGTGCGTTCCAGGTAGCGCTTGGCGTCGTCCAGGCGGCCGCACAGCAGCGCGTCTTCCGCCAGCGCCATGCGCAGCTCGGGGCTGATGTCGTCCTTGAGCGCGAGGCGGCGCTGCATGTGCTGCTCGCAGAACTCGCGCAGCACCGGCACGGTCAGGTATTCGCGCTGGGCGTTTTGCAGCAGCACGGTCAGCACGTCGTCCTGCAGCAGCGGATGCACGCGCGCCAGCATGCCCGGCTCGAACGGGCGGCCGAAGATGTCGACGACAGGATGCAGCTGCGCCGCTTCGTAGCTGCCGAGGCAGAAGGCGAGGATGGGCTGGATCTGCTGCGGCGCCTGGCCGCGCAGCAGGCCCATGCGCAGGCGCGCCATGCCGGCGCGGTAGCTGCGCGGTTCGGTGCTGTTCCAGGTCTGGCGCATCGGCACAAGTTCGTCGTAGGCGTTGCACAGGTCGTCGAGCGCGTGCGTGCCGATCGAGGCGCGCATGGCCGGCCAGCGCAGCTTGGGATTGCAGACGAAGCCGCGTCCCGTGACCACGCTGATGAAGGCCAGCCGCTCCAGCTTGCGCAGCGATTCGTCCAGCGTGCCGACGCTGTACGGATTGCCGTCCTTGTCCTCGATGCGCGCCATGTCCAGGTGATCCAGGATGGCGGTGCGCCCTACCGGCTCGCCGATCAGGGCGAGCAGCGCGAGTATCATTTTTTCATTGAATTCAAGCGCGTCAAATTCGGCGAGCAGCTTAGGATCGGCCATGCGTGTTAGTCCTGCAGATTGTCGATAGCGACCGGCGCTACGGCGGCGCTGTCGTGCAGGCCGAAGATACGTTGGTAGAAGTACAGCTCCGATTCCAGCGTGCGGATGATGTTCTCGGCCTGGCGGAAGCCGTGGCCTTCGCCTTCCAGCGGCACGTAGGCCACCGGCACGCCGCGCTTTTTCAGCGCGTCGACCATCATTTCCGATTGCTGCGGCGGCACCACCTTGTCGTCCATGCCCTGGAAGAAGATCATCGGGCGCGCCAGCTTGTCGGTGTGGTTGATCGGCGAGCGCGCCTGGTACAGCGCTTCGGCTTGCGGCTGCGGCGCGATCAGGTATTCGTTGTAGTGCGATTCGAACTTGTGCGAGTCCTGGTCCAGGCCCTTGAGGTCGGAGACGCCATAGTAGCTGGCGCCGACCTTGAACACGTTGTGGAAGGTCAGCGCGCACAGCGTCGTCAGGCCGCCGGCGCTGCCGCCGCGGATGATCAGGCGCTCGCCGTCGGCCAGGCCGCGTTCCACCAGCGCGCGGGCGCCGGCCACGCAGTCCTCGACATCGACGATGCCCCACTGGCCCTTGAGCAGGTCGCGGTAGGCGCGGCCGAAGCCGGTGCTGCCGCCGTAGTTCACATCCAGCACGCCGAAGCCGCGGCTGGTCCAGTATTGCGTGGCCAGCTTCAGCGTGTTGACCGTCATGCCGGTCGGGCCGCCGTGGCTGATGACGATCACCGGCGGCTTGCTGCCCTCCGGCGCGGTGACGTCGCGGTTGCGCGGCGGGTAGAAGAAGGCGTGCGAGGTGCGGCCGTTGGCGCTGGGGTAGCTGATGCTGGCCGGGATGGAGAGGTCGGCTTCGTCCGGCAGTTCCTCGATCGACTGCGCCAGGATCTCCACGCCTTCTTCGGTGAAGTCGATGCGCGCCAGTTCCAGCGGGATGGTCGGGCCGCCCGCCAGCATGGCGATGTAGCCGTTGGCCACGCGCAGTTCGCGGATCTCTTCGTAAGGGTTGGCGATGGCTTCCAGCTTGCCGCTGCCCGGCAGCAGGCGCGCCAGGCGGCTCACGCCCTTGTCGATGTAGGTGCAGATGATCTCGGAGGCAGAGCGGAAGCCGTACATCGCGTTACCGAAGGTCCAGTGCGGCGAAGCGAATTCCGCCTCCATCGGGCACAGGCCCTCGGTGCGCCGGCGGTCGCGGCACAGGCGGTACAGGTTCCACCAGCCGCTGCGGTCGGAGACGAAGTGCAGCAGGCCGTCCGGCGACCATTCGGGCTGGCAGATGGATTCCTCGGCGCCGCCGGCGATGCGCACCGGCGCGGACAGCGTGCCGTCGTCCTGCACCTCCGCCAGCCACAGGGTGGTGCCCTGCCACGGCATGCGCGGATGGTCCCAGCTCAGCCAGGCCAGCGCGCCGCCGTCCGGCGACAGGCGCGGCGACGAGTAGAAGTCGGCGCCCCGCGCCAGCACCGTCTCGGCGCCCGCCGCGCCGCCAAGGCTGATCGCGCAAATCGTGTTGGTCGGCTGCGCGTGCTCGTCGTCGCCATGCAGCTCGCGCACGCCGATCAGGCGTCCACGCGCGCGGTCGACCACGAAGTCGGCAAAGCGCTGCTTGCCCGGCTGCGTGACCGCCACCGGCACGATTTCATCATCGGCCGCATTGATCCGGTAGACGCAGTTGTCCTTGAAGTGCGAGAAATACACGGTCTCGCCGTCCACCGCATAGGCCCCGCCGCCGTATTCGTGCACGCGGGTGCGCACGTTGAAGGGCGCCGGCGTCAGTTCCTCGATCGCGGCGCCGTGGTGGCGCAGCAGCGTGTTGCGGCCCGCCTCGGCGGCGCGCCCGGCCAGCCAATAGATATCGCAGCCGTCCGTCCCGCCCAGCATCAGCGTCGACAAGGGCGTCGCACCGGCCGCCACGCGCGCGGCGCTGATGGTCGATGGCCAGGCGCCGAAGGGGGCGATGGTAGCGGGTACGGTCGATGTCATGGCGGCTCCAGAAAGGGTCATTGCGCGGTGCTACGCATGATAGAGAAAGGGCGGGTATTCTTCCAGCAAAAAAAATCCTGCGGGGGATGCGATAATAGCCTCTTTCAGCGCCTTTGATTGCCTTTCATGCCACAATTTTCTCCGCTCCAGAACGACACCTTCTTGCGCGCATTGTTGCGCCAGCCGACCGAGTACACGCCTGTATGGCTGATGCGCCAGGCCGGAAGGTATCTGCCTGAATACCGCGCCACGCGCCAGAAGGCCGGCTCCTTCATGGGCCTGGCCACCAATCCCGATTACGCCACCGAAGTGACGCTGCAGCCGCTGGAGCGCTTCCCGCTGGACGCGGCCATCCTGTTCTCCGACATCCTGACGGTGCCGGACGCGATGGGCCTGGGCCTGTATTTCGTCGAAGGCGAAGGCCCGAAATTCGAGCGTCCGCTGAAAACCGAGGCCGACGTGCTGGCGCTGCGCGCGCCGGAATTGGGCTCGCTGGACTACGTCTTCAAGGCGGTCACGCAGATCCGCACCGAGCTGAACGGCCGCGTGCCGCTGATCGGCTTCTCCGGCAGCCCGTGGACGCTGGCCTGCTATATGGTCGAAGGCCAGGGGTCGCGCGAATTCCACACGATCAAGAAGATGCTGTACAACCGCCCGGACCTGATGCACCACATCCTGAGCACCAACGCCAAGGCGGTGGCGGAGTACCTGAACGCCCAGATCGACGCCGGCGCGCAGGCCGTGATGATCTTCGATTCGTGGGGCGGCGCGCTGGCGGACGGCGCTTACCAGGAGTTTTCGCTTAACTATATGCGCCAGGTCGTGTCGCTGCTCAAGCGCGACAAGGATGGCGTCAAGATTCCGGCCATCGTCTTCACCAAGGGCGGCGGCCAGTGGATCGAGCAGATCGCCGACATCGGCGCCGACGCGGTCGGCCTGGACTGGACCGTGAACCTGACCCAGGCCCGCAAGCTGGTCGGCCACAAGGTCGGCCTGCAGGGTAACCTGGACCCGGCCATCCTGTTCGCCAGCCCGGAGCAGATCCAGGCCGAGGTGCGCAAGGTGCTGGACGCCTTCGGCAAGCCGGACGCCAACGGCAGCGGCCACGTGTTTAATCTGGGCCACGGTATTTCGCAGTTCACGCCGCCGGAGAACGTGGCGGCGATGGTCGAGGCCGTCCACAGCCACAGCAAGGCGTTGCGCGCAGCTTAAAGCCGTTTGCCAAACCCCCATCGGCCTGGACGCGCGCAAGATCGCGGTCAGTGCCGATGGGGGTTTTTTCATTGGTGCTTGCGGACTAACGAGACCGACTTATGCACAATTTTTTTTGCTGAGGAAATAACAGGCAGCATATTTCCGCCAGCCCCGAGGGATGTTGCAAGTCATTGATTCGTAAGGCTAAATAACGGGGTCTTTAGGACAACATTTAGCAAGTCGTAAACCTTATGTCCGATGTGAATCTAGTTTATTTCTTCATTGTCCACAAAGTTATCCACAAAAACTGTGGATAAAAAATAAAAGGACTTAGTAAACCGTGACTTAGCCATAATGTTGGTGTTTTGCTTGAGGTTTATGTTGCATTGCACGATTTTTAGGCAAAAATGTCACCCTTGGCAAGCAAGTTGTGAAGACGCAAACCTTATCGTCGAGGCATGGGTAATATTTGGAGCGATTGTGCTTTGCAATATCGGTGGATAAGCCCCAAAAAGTGCTTGATTTCGGCAAAAAAAGCATCCTAAATACTTCACTTATGCACAGCTGAGCAGGAAAACCGCGAATTTTTCCTCTCCTAGTAAGCAATTTCCAAGTGATTGATTTTAAAGAGAAATAATTTTGAATTTTTGCCCGGTTTACGACCAGATCAAGTTGAATGTCAGTGCTTTCCGGGGATTAAGATTCCTTTGTCCACAAAGTTATCCACAAAAACTGTGGATAGTTCAAAGCGCCCTAGCGGCTGCGGTATTTTTGCAAAGCCCTGCATGAATTTTGTTCACTTTTGCATCCTTCAGATCGCGCTTGATACGCCGCTGAACGCGATTTTCGACTACCGCTGGCATTGCGATGCTGCGGAGCAGCCGCAAGTCGGCCAGCTGGCGCTGGTGCCGTTCGGCCGCCGCGAGGTGATGGGGCTGATCGTCGGCGTGGCCAGCGAGACCGATGTGCCGGCCGGGAAGCTGAAAGACGCGCTGGCCGTGCGCAGCCAGCTGGGGCCGCTGTCGCCGCAATGGCTGGCGCTGGCGGGTTTTGCCGCCGACTACTATCAGCGCCCGCTGGGCGAGGTGGCGCTGCCGGGCCTGCCGAAGAACCTGCGCGTGCTGACCACCGTGGCGCTGGACCGCGCGCTGAAGAAGCTGGCCAAGCATGACGCGCCGCACGACGGCACGCCGTTGAACATGCCGGTGCTCAATCCGTCGCAGCAGGAAGCGGCCGACGCCATCGGCGGTGCCCTGGGCTTCAAGCCGACCCTGCTGTACGGCGTGACCGGCAGCGGCAAGACCGAAGTCTATCTGCAAGCCTGCGCGCAAGTGCTGGCGCGCGAGCCGGACGGCCAGATCCTGATCCTGGTGCCGGAAATCAACCTGACGCCCCAGCTGGAAGGCAATATCCGCGCGCGCTTCCCCGGCGTGATGCTGGCGACCTTGCACAGCAGCCTGTCCGAAGGCGAGCGCATGCTGCACTGGCTGGCCGCGCACCAGGGCAAGGCGCGCATCGTGCTGGGCACGCGGCTGGCGATCCTGGCCTCGCTGCCCCAGCTGAAGCTGATCGTCATCGACGAGGAGCACGATCCTTCCTACAAGCAGCAGGAAGGCTTGCGCTATTCGGCGCGCGACCTGGCCGTGTGGCGGGCCTGGCAGCTGGCCATCCCGATTGTGCTGGGCTCGGCGACGCCGTCGCTGGAGAGCTGGCACCACGCGCAGTCCGGCCGCTACCGCAAGCTGGAGCTGCGCGAGCGGGCCGTGAAGAACGCGGTGCTGCCGCAGGTCAAGCTGCTGGACATGGAGCGCGACAAGCCCAAGGACGGGCTGACGTCGCACCTGATCGCGGCCATCAAGCAGCGCATGGAACGGGGCGAGCAGTCGCTGCTGTTCCTCAACCGCCGCGGCTACGCGCCGGTGATCTGCTGCGAATCCTGCGGCTGGATCAGCGAATGCACGCGCTGCACCTCGTTCATGGTGTTGCACCGCCCGGAGCACCGGCTGCGCTGCCACCATTGCAGCCTGGAGATGCGCATCCCGCGCCATTGCCCGACCTGCGGCAACGTCGACCTGCAGCCGCTGGGCCGCGGCACGCAGCGCGTGGAGGAAGGCTTGCAGGCGCTGTTCCCCGAGGCGCGGGTGCTGCGCATCGACGCCGATTCGACCCGCAAGAAGGGCAGCGCGCAGGAAGCCTTCGATACCGTGCACCGGGGCGAGGTCGATATCCTGATCGGCACGCAGATGGTGGCCAAGGGGCATGACTTTAAACGGCTGACCTTGGTGGGCATCCTGAATCCGGATACGGCGCTGTTTTCACAGGACTACCGCGCCAGCGAGCGCCTGTTCGCGCAGCTGATGCAGGTGGCGGGCCGCGCCGGCCGCGCCGCCCAGACCGAAGGCGGCAGCGCCAGCGAGGTGCTGATCCAGACCCGCTATCCGCAGCATCCGCTGTACGGCGCGGTGGTGGCGCATGACTACGACCACTTCGCCACGGCGTTGCTGGAGGAGCGCGAGCAGGCCGCCTTGCCGCCGTATCTGTTCCAGGCGCTGCTGCGGGCCGAGGCGCCGGAATTGGCCACGGCCATCGAATTCCTGAATATCGCCAAGGAGTGCGTCGAGCATCCTGGCATCACGATCAACGATCCGATACCGATGAGCATGACGCGCGTGCACAATGTCGACCGCGCGCAGCTGCTGATCGAGTCGGCGTCAAGGCCGATGCTGCAAGCGTTTCTGAAAGAGTGGATGCGCACTCTGCGCGAGATGAAGAGCCGCGTGAAGTGGTCGCTGGAAGTCGATCCGCTGGATATCTAAGGCAGCAGGTAGCGCTGGGCCGTGGCGACGATCTGCTCGGTCAGCGCGCGGGTGAACGGCGTGTCGAGGTTCCAGGCGTGCCAGTTGAACGCCACGTCGACATGATGGCCGGGAACCAGGTCGACCAGGCGGCCGTCGGCCAGCGCGGCGGAGACCTGGGCCAGCGGCATCAATCCATAGCTCAGGCTGCCGTAAATGCATTCGCTGGTGGCGGCCGACAACGGCATCGTGTGATGCGGATACGGACCGTTGAGGTCCAGCACTTCGCGCAGGAAGTGCGCCATCATGTCCTGGTCGCTGATCACCGCCGGCGTCAGCCGCACCGCCTCGGCGGAAAAACCGTCGCCGAACCAATGGCCGGCAAACAGCGGCGTCGCCACGCAAACATGGCGCATCTTGCCCAAGGGCGTGACTTCCGGGCCGTTGGCGTGCTGGTCCGGATGCTCCTGCGCGGCGGCGATGCAGCCGAACACGCTGCCCTCCTGCACCAGGTGCAGCGCCATCTCTTGTGTGGCCTGCTGCACTTTCAACTGGCAGCGCGGCGGCGACAGCAGCGGCTGCAAGCTCATCGGGAACCAGGTCGCCAGGCTGGCGGCATCCACCGCCAGCGCGATTTCCGGCATGCTGACCTTGTTGCCGAGGTCGATATCCAGCGCCGCTTCCATCAGCTTGACGTTGCGGTGGTGAGACACCAGCCGCTGGCCCAGCCCGGTCGGCACGGCCGGCTGGCCGCGCACGATCAGCAACCGCCCGCTGGCGTCCTCCAGCGCCTTGATGCGCTGGGATACGGCCGATTGGCTGATCCCCAGCGCCAGTGCCGCCTTTTCAAAGCTGCCCTGGCTGGCAACAGCGTCCAGCACGGCCAGCGCGCGATAGTCCAGTGTTCCCATAAGCTGCACTTATAAAAATTGAAAACAATAAGTAATACTAATACTCTTTTGCCTCAAAGTAAAACTTGATATCGGAGTAGACTCTTAAAGTATGAAAACCCTACGCACTGAAGTCGCCGTCATCGGCGCAGGCACCGCCGGCATGACCGGCTATCGGGCCGCCAAGGCCGGCGGCAGGAAGACGCTGCTGATTGAAAGCAATGTCTACGGCACCACGTGCGCGCGGGTCGGCTGCATGCCGAGCAAGCTTCTCATTTCCGCGGCGGACGCGGCGCACATGCTGCAGGCGGCGCCGGGTTTCGGCGTGCATCCGGGCCAGGTCCGCATCGATGGCAAGGCCGTGATGGCGCGCGTGCGCAGCGAACGGGATCGATTTGTCGGCTTCGTCGTCGAAAGCGTCGACGGCTACCCGGCCGAGGACAAGGTCCACGGCCACGCCCGCTTCCTCAGTCCTACCCGGCTGCAGATCGACGACCACACGCTGATCGAGGCGGAACGCTTCGTGATCGCCACCGGTTCCACGCCGATCGTGCCGGATGAATGGAAGCTGGCCGGTCCGCGCGTGATCAGCAGCGACGACGTGTTTTACTGGGACGACCTGCCGGAATCGGTGGCGGTGGCCGGCACCGGCGTGATCGGGCTGGAGCTGGGCCAGGCGCTGCACCGCCTCGGCGTGCGCGTGACCGTGTTCGGGCGCGGCGGCAGCGTCGCGCAGCTGAGCGATCCGGACGTGCTGGCCGTGGCCCGCCGCGCCATGGACGATGAGCTCGACGTGCGCTTCAAGACCCGGGTGGTCAAGGTCGAGCAGGATGGCGAACGGCTGGCCGTCACCAGCGAGGATGCCGGCGGCCAGCAGCGCACCGAGCATTTCAGCTACCTGCTGTCGGCCGTCGGCCGCCGGCCGAATGTGCACCGGCTGGGGTTGGAGACCACCGGCCTGGCGCGCGATCACCACGGCATCCCGCTGTACGACACGCAAACCATGCAGTGCGGCACCAGCGCGATCTTCATCGCGGGCGATGCCGACAACGAACGTCCGCTGCTGCCGGAAGCCGCCGACCAGGGCCGCATCGCCGGCGACAACGCCGCAGCTTATCCGGACGTGCGGCCCGGCCTGCGCCGCACGCCGCTGACGATCGCCTTCACCGAGCCGCAGATCGCCACAGCCGGCGCCAGTTACGCGGAGCTGTGCGTCTCGCACGCGGGCCGCTTCGCCGTCGGCAAGGTCTCGTTCGAGAACCAGGGCCGCAGCCGCGTGATGCTGCAAAACAAGGGCATGCTGCGCGTCTACGCCGAATTCCGCAGCGGCCGCTTCCTTGGCGCCGAGATGATCGGCCCGCGCGCCGAGCACATCGGCCACCTGCTGTCCTGGGCGGTGCAAGCCGGGCTGACCGTGGACGCCATGCTGGACATGCCGTTCTACCACCCGGTGGTGGAGGAAGGCGTGCGCACCGCGCTGCGCGACCTGTCGCATCATCTGGCCAACGAACCGTCGCACGATCATCCTTGCGTGGATTGCACGCCCGCGCCGTAATACTTATTGTTAAAGCAAAGATACAAAAAATTCACACCTCGCGACGGGAAAAGCCGTATGCTCATGCATCGACAATCCTTAGTCTGGCAATGAAGATACGCAAAGTGACAGCGGCCGATTTGAAGTTGGGCATGCTGATCCCGTGGAATGTGTACGGAGAAAATGGCGCCTTGCTGGTGCGCAAGGGCCACATGATCTCCAGCGCCAATCAGATCGCGTATCTGATCGAACGCGGCTCGTTCGAAGATCATGGCGAGTACAAGCCGGAAGTGCAGGCGCCGCCGTCGACGCTGCGCAAACTGAACGCCGCCTGCGTGGAACTGCCTGTCTTGCTGCAGGCCATCGCGCAGCGCGCCGCGCCGCCGGGCCTGCGCCGCAAGCTGGAAGAGATCGCGACCCTGATCCACGACGCCGTGGCCTTGAGCGCCGATATCGCCACCGCCGGCGTCATGCACAACCAGCGTCAAGCGCCGTATGCGGCGCGCCACAGCGTCAACACCGCCGTGGTCGCCACCATCCTGGCCAAGGCGCGGCAGCGTCCGCGCGACGAGGTCATGACCGTCACGCTGGCCGCGCTGACCATGAATACCGGCATGCTGGCGCATCACCAGCGCTGGCACGACAGCGGCGCCGTGCTCGACCCCGTCGACCGCGCGCGCATGCTGGCCCATCCCGAACTCGGCGTTGAACTGCTGCGCCAGGCCGGCATCCACGACGAAACCTGGCTCAACTGCGTGCTGCATCATCATGAAAACGAAGACGGCACCGGCTATCCGCTGGGCAAGGTCGGCGCGCAGATACCATTGCCGGCCAAGCTGCTGGCGCTGGCCGACCGCTATTGCGCCCGCGTGTCCGAGCGCAGCTACCGCCCGACCGTGACGCCCAACGCCGCGCTGCGCGACATGCTGCTCGAGGCGCGCACCACGCTGGACAGCAACCTGGCCGCGCTGATGATACGCGAGCTGGGCATCTATCCGATCGGCACCTATGTGCGCATGATCAGCGGCGAAGTGGGCGTGGTGTCGCGCCGCGGCCTGCAATCGACCACGCCGCACGTGGAGTCGGTGATCGGTCCGCGCGGCGCGCCGCTGGACGTGTTCCTGCAGCGCGATACGCGCAGCGAATTACATACCATCAGGGAAGTATTGACCAATGCGCAAGTCGCGGCGCTGGCGGCGCCGCCCTTGCGCATGGAACAGGTGTGGGGACGCGCCGCCGCCGTTTAATCAATTGAGCAGCGCGTCCAGCCGGCCTTGCGAGGCCAGGTCGCGCAGCATGCCGATGGTGTCGATGTCGGACTCGACGTAGGCGGAACGGCGGAATTCATCGTACATGGCGTTGGCCGCGTCGGTCGCCGCGTCGTGGCCGTCCTCATACTGGAAGCGCACGAACAGCGTGTCCTCGGTCGGGGTCTCGATGGTCATGGTCAGGCTCGATTCGCTGATGTCCTGCTGCGCCGCCACCTGGTAGCGCACCTGGCGCATCGGTTCCAGCACCACGCGGTCCTCGATCACCAGCTCGCCGTAGCGCAGGCGGCGGCGGAAGCCGTTTTCCGTGCGTTCGTCGATGACGCAGTCGTCCAGGTGCGGCACGAACAGCTTCGGCGATTCGGCGCGCAGCACCAGGCCGCGCCACAGCTGCTGGATGCTCAGCGCATCGATCAGCGGGTTCAGCGGGTCGTTAATTTCTATCAAGTGTTCGAATTTCATAAGAGTAACCGTAAAAGCGCGACGCCCGTGGGCGCCAATCTCGCATGGTAACGCAAATGCCGGTTGCGCTTCATGCGGTGCATCAGGACTGCTCCCAAAAGGGATGGTCGGCGAAACGCCGGGCAAAGAAGTCGATGAAAGCCCGGCTCTTGGGCGGCAGGAATTTCCGGTTCAGGTAGACCGCCGAAATCATCGAGTCGTCCGACTGATAGCCCGGCATGATGCGCACCAGTTCTCCGCTGCGCAGCTGCTCGGTCACATGCCAGGTCGCCAGCAGCGCTATCCCGAGGCCGTCGACAGCGGCATCGCGTACCGCCAGGCCGCTGTCGCTGCGCAGGCGGCCGTTGACGCGCAGCTTCAACTCGCTGCCGTCCGGGGCGCGCAAGCGCCAGGGATCCATCGCCTGCAACACCAGGCATTGGTGCCGCTGCAGCTCGGACGGATGTTGGGGTGTACCGCATGCTTTCAAGTAGGCCGGCGACGCGCACAGCACCGTGCGGCTGCGCGCCAGCGGCCGCATCACCAGCGATGAATCGCGCAGCGGGCCGATGCGGATCGCGACGTCGATGCCGTCCGCCGCCAGGTCGTGATGGCCATCGGCCAGGCGCAGGTCCAGTTGCACCTCGGGGTAGGCGCGCAGGAAGTCGCCGATCGCCGGCATGACGTGGGCGCGGCCGAACGTGACCGAGGACGCCACCCGCAGCAGGCCGCGCACCTGCGCGTTGCCTGCGCCCACCGAGGCCATGGCCTGCTCGGCGGCGTCCAGCAGGATCCGGGCCTGCTCCAGGAAGGCCTCGCCCTCCTGCGTGACGGTGATCTGGCGCGTGGTCCGGTGCAGCAGGCGGGCGCCCAACTGCTTTTCCAGCTGCGCCATGCGGGCGCTGGAGGCGGCCGGCGACAAGCCGAATTCGCGCCCGGCGGCAGACAGGTTGCGGGTCGCGCAGACCCGTACAAACAGTGCCGCATCGGTCAAGTCCAGAGCCATTTTATTGATTTGATGAAAAATGATTTCATCATTATGCCAATTATCAAAGTAAATGCCGCAATTCATACTGCGTTCATCCCAACCATGTAGAGGAAATGCCATGAAAGCCATCGCCGTCACCCATACCGTCCTGAAAGATGTGGACATCGCCGTGCCCGTCGCCACCGGCCGCGACCTGCTGGTCAAGATCGAAGCCGTCTCCGTCAATCCGATCGACACCAAGGTACGCGCCGGCGAGGCGGCCGATGCCGCGCCCCGCGTGCTGGGCTGGGACGCCGCCGGCACCGTCACCGCCGTCGGCCCGGAGGTGACCCTGTTCAAGGCCGGCGACACCGTCTATTACGCCGGCAGCATCGTCCGCCCCGGCGCCAACAGCGAATTCCACCTGGTCGACGAGCGCATCGCCGGCCGCAAGCCGGCCAGCCTGGACTTCGCCCACGCCGCCGCCCTGCCGCTGACGGCGATCACGGCCTGGGAAGCGCTGTTCGACCGCCTCGCCATCGGCCGCGATGGCGGCGATGCCGGCAGGAGCGTGCTGATCATCGGCGGCGCCGGCGGCGTCGGTTCGATCGCCGTCCAGCTGGCCAAACAGCTGGCCGGGCTGACGGTGATCGCCACCGCCTCGCGTCCGGAATCGGCCAGCTGGGTGCGCGGGCTGGGCGCCGACCACGTGATCGACCACCACGGCGACATGGCGGCGCAGTTGCTGGCGCTGGGGATCGCCGGCGTCGACTACGTGCTGTGCCTGAGCGATACCGATCCGCACTTCGACGCCATCGCGCAGGTGGTGGCGCCGCAGGGCAAGGTGGTCAGCGTCGTCCACAACACCCGGCCGCTGGACATGGACAAGCTGTTCGCCAAGTGCGTGACCTGGGTCTGGGAAATGATGTTCGCCCGCTCGATGTTCGGCACGCCGGACATGATCGAACAGCACAAGCTGCTGAACGAAGTGGCGGCGCTGATCGACGCCGGCAAGCTGAAAACCACGCTCGGCGAGGTCTATGGCAAGATCAGCGCCGCCAACCTGGCCCGCGCCCACGCCGCGCTGGAAAGCCGCCGCACCATCGGCAAGATCGTGCTGGCCGGTTTCTGACCGGCGGCGCTGCTACAATGGCTGGTTGATACGCAGCCATAGCCCCCTCGATGTCCAAAGCACCACAATTCGGCCTTAACGTACCGCAGAGCGAAGCGGTGACCTATCTGGACGGCCCCTGCCTGGTGCTGGCCGGCGCCGGGTCGGGCAAGACGCGCGTGATCACGCAGAAAATCGCCCACCTGATCGAGGACCGCGGCTACGATCCGCGCAGCATCGCCGCGCTGACCTTCACCAACAAGGCGGCGCTGGAGATGCAGGAAAGGATCGCCAAGCTGCTCAAGCAGCCGCGGCAGGCCAAGCAGCTGACGGTGTCGACCTTCCACTCGCTGGGCGTGAAGATCTTGCGCCAGGAAGCCAACGGCGTCGGCCTCAAGGACCGCTTCTCCATCATGGACGCCGACGATTGCGGCTCGCTGATCCAGGACCTGGCCATCACCACCGACAAGCAGGTGGTGCGGCGCATCCAGACCGACATTTCGCTGTGGAAAAATGGCCTGGTCGATCCGGCGATCGCGCTGCAGCAGGCCAAGGACGAGGACGAGGCGCAATCGGCGCGCATCTACGCCAACTACGTGGCGACCCTGGCGGCCTACCAGGCGGTGGACTTCGACGATCTGATCCGCCTGCCGGTGGAGCTGTTCCGCAACAACGAGCCGGTGCGCGACAAGTGGCAGCGCCGCCTGCGCTATCTGCTGATGGACGAGTACCAGGACACCAACACCTGCCAGTACGAGCTGGTCAAATTGATGGTGACGGGCGTCGGCAAGAAGCCGATGTTCACCGCCGTGGGCGACGACGACCAGGCGATCTACGCCTGGCGCGGCGCGTCGGTGGAAAACCTGAAGACCTTGCAGACCGACTTCCCGGACCTGGCCGTGATCAAGCTGGAGCAGAACTACCGCTCCACCACCCGCATCCTGCAGGCGGCCAACGCGGTGATCGGCAACAACCCGAAACTGTTCGAGAAATCGCTGTGGTCGGAACACGGCCTCGGCGAGCCGATCAACGTGCTCGGCATGGCCAACGACGACCAGGAAGCCGAGCAGGTGGCGATCATGATCTCGGCCGATCACTTCCAGCGCAAGAACAAATGGTCCGACTACGCGATCCTGTACCGCGGCAACCACCAGGCGCGCATCATCGAGCAGGCGCTGCGCAAGGAGCGCATTCCGTACACGATCTCCGGCGGCCAGAGTTTCTTCGACAAGGCCGAGATCAAGGACATCATCAGCTACCTGCGCCTGCTGGCCAACACCGACGACGATCCGGCCTTCATCCGCGCGGTCACCACGCCGCGGCGCGGCGTCGGCCAGTCGACCATGGAAACGCTGGGCACCTTCTCCGGGCAATGGCAGTGTTCGCTATTCGAGGCGGTGTTCAAGGGCGGCATCGAAGGCTTGCTGAACGACCGCCAGCTGGGGCCGCTGCGCGACTTCTGCAACTTCATCAACAACCTCGAAGCGCGCGCCAGCCGTCCCGGCCCGAGCGGCAGCGGCGACAACGCGGCGCAGGTGCTGGACGACCTGCTGGAAGCGATCAACTACGAATCCTTCCTGTACGACATGTTCGACGAGCGCGCCGCGCAGGGCAAATGGCAGAACGTGCTGGAGTTCACCAACTGGCTCAAGGAGCGCGGCCGCGGCGGCAAGGACCGCGACAGCGAAGAAAAGAACGTGCTGGAGCTGACCCAGATGGTGGCGCTGATGTCCATGCTGGAAGGCCAGGACGAGGATCCGGACGCGGTGCGCATGTCGACCCTGCATGCGTCCAAGGGGCTGGAGTATCCGCACGTGTTCCTGGTCGGCGTCGAGGAAGGCATCCTGCCGCACAAGGGCGATCCCGACGCGCCGGCCGAGACCATCGCCGCGCGCGTGCAGGAAGAGCGGCGCCTGATGTACGTCGGCATCACGCGCGCCCAGCGCACCTTGCAGATCACCTGGTGCAAGAAGCGCAAGCGCGCGGGCGAGCAGGTCCATTGCGACCCGTCGCGCTTCATCAAGGAGATGGCGCTGGACGTGGGCACGGCGGCGCCGATGGAATCGGAAGTGATCACGCCGAAGGAGCGGCTGGCACGAATGAAGGAACTTTTAGCCACACCCAAGTCATAGGCCTTGTGCTAGGATCGACTCGGGCCGTTCCGGCTCGACTCTATCGGAGGTGGACTTGTTTACTCGATATGTCACCGCACTCGTATTCGCCAGCGCCCTGCTGCCCTCTGCACAAGCTGCCGAGTTTGCCACCAAGCCGGAAGCCGAGGCGATGGTGGCCAAATCCCTCAAATTCCTGAAAGCCAACGGCAAGGACAAGACCTATGCCGAGATCAGCAATAAAGAAGGCCAGTTCGTCGATCGCGACCTGTACCTGGTGATCTACGGCATGGACGGCATGGTGCGCGCGCATGGCGCCAACGGCAAGATGATCGGCAAGAACCTGATGGAAATTAAGGATATCGACGGCAAGTTCTTCATCAAAGAGCGCATCGACCTGGCCAGGAAGAAGGTGCCGTTCTGGCAGGAATACAAGTTCACCAATCCGGTCAGCGGCAAGATCGAGCCCAAGACCATGTATTGCGTGCCGGTGCCCGAGGACGAGATGGTGGTGTGCGGCGGGGTCTACCTGAAGTAAGGGCGGTACAATGCGTGCTTTCCAGCAGGGAGCACGCCGTGAGCACCACCGAAGACCGCTTTATCGATATCGAAATCAAACTGGCGCACCAGGAACACCTGGTGGAGTCGCTCGGCCAGAGGATCTACGAACAGCAGCAGCAGATCGACAAGCTGGAGCAGATGTGCGCCGTGCTGGTCCAGCACGTGCGTGAACAGGCCCAGAGCGGTGGCGGCGGCGCCGCCGCCCACGAACCGCCGCCGCATTACTGACAATCTGTCTGTCTGTCTGGCTGGCAGGGTATGGGTTACACTGAGTTGTTAAAAACTCAAAGACTCTATCCCAGATGAATGAAGAACTGGCCATAGCGCCGCACGATCCGAGCCTGTCCAGCGCTCCTGCCCGCATCAAATTCTTTGTCGTATCGCGCCGCAAACTGGCGGTGCTCTATCTGGCCACGCTCGGCCTGTATTCCATCTACTGGTTCTACAAGCAGTGGGAGGCGTATAAGGAAGGCTCCGACTTCGATTCGGATGCTGGCAAAATCTGGCCGGTCATGCGCGCCCTGTTCCCCTTCTTCTTTATGTTCTCGCTGTTGCGGCATATCAGGGAAGAGGGGCAGGAGCACCCCGAGCTGGCGAAATGGAATTCCGCTCCGACGGCTTGCGTGATGACGGTCTTGTTAGTGATTTCCAAGATGCTGGACCGGGCCGCCTACCGTTCCATCGGTTCGCCGGTCACCGATATCCTGTCGCTGTTGATCCTGCTGCCGTTGCTGGCCTATTTCGCCAGCGTGCAGGACAAGATCAACCTGGCTTGCAACGATCCCGAAGGCGAGAGCAATGCCCGTTTCACGGCGGCCAACTATGGCTGGATTGCGCTCGGCGTGGTTTTTTGGCTGCTGATGTTCATAGGCCTGTTCCTGCCTGAATGACAGCGCGGATGGCCTCCACCGCCAGCGCGTGGTCTTCCGCCTGCGGCAGGCCGGACACGGTCACCGTGCCGACGATACCGACATGGCGGATGATGAGGGGGAAGGCGCCGCCGTGCGCCGCATAGTCCTTGATGTCGTAGTGCGCCGCATCCTCGAACACCGCGTTGCGGCGCTTGTGGTCGACGCCGACGTAGTAGGAGCTGTGGCCCCAGCGCGCCACGACGTTGTTCTTGCGGCGTATCCAGTCGGCCTGGTCGCCGAAGGTGCCGTCCATCGCGTGATGGAACAGCACCAGGCCGTTGCGCGTAATATTGATCGCGACAGCCTTGCCCTGCTGTCTGGCCAGCTCCACCACCTTCAGTCCCAGCGCCAGCGCGGTCTCGTTGGTGAATGTGGCGAATTGCAGTTCCTGTTCCTGCTGCTTGAGCGATTCCAGCAGCGAAGCGTAGTTTTCCATGAGTGTCATATCGTTGTAATGAGCAAGCGCCAGTTTAGCCCAGCGGTGTAAAGAACGCCGGACCGCTCCCAAGATTGCCAAGAAAGCAGTTCTTTGTGCGCTATACTGCCCCCCTGCGAGCCGCAGCCCGCCTCACTTTCAGCCCTTTCGCCCGCCCATGCATATCGAAGTCGCCTCTCTGCTATTCGTCATGACGCTCAATCTGTTGACGATGGCGGTGGCGTTGCCTGCCTTCATGGGACGGGTCAACCGGCCGGCGCGCCGGGCGCAGGCCGGCATCGTGCTGCAAACCGCCGGCTGGATCCTGCTGCTGCTGTCCAGCCTGGCCGTACCCTATTCGTGGCCGGACCGCTTGCTGTCGACCCTGTCGATGGCCGGCATCGCCGGCGGCATGGCGTTCAACTCGGTCGCCTTCGACCTGTGGTGCGGCCGCATCGCCAAGCCGCGCGCATCGGTGGCGATCGCCGTGCTGCTGACGGTGGGCTATGGCGCCGGCTTCTCCAGCTATCCATTCCGCGTCGGCTGGTCGAACGGCCTGCTGACCTTGCAGATGGCCGTCGTGGTTGTCTCGCTGTGCCGCAAGCCGCTGTTGCCGCTTGGCCGCTGGCGCTGGTTGCTGGTGATCTCGCTGCTGGCGCAGATGACGGTGACCGCCTGGCGCGGCGTGCTGGGCGCGTTCTATACGGCCGAGTTCCCTAACTTCTTCGCGCCGCATCTGGTCAACCTGGTGTTCGGGCTGGTGGCCAACGTTACGGTGGTGCTGACCTTGGCGGCGATCCTGCTCGCGCACCGCGACGAAGCCGCGCGCGAACTGGAGCGCCTGGCCACCACCGACGGCCTGACCGGCGTGCTCAACCGCCGCGCCTGGCTGGCGCAATCGTGCACCGACCTGGCGATGAGTGCGCGCTACCAGCAGCCGGTCGGCGTGCTGATGGTGGACCTCGACCACTTCAAGCAGATCAACGATACCTACGGCCATGCGGCGGGCGACAGCGCCCTGCTGCTGTTCTCCAATGCGCTGCGCGCGGTGGCGCGTACCGGCGACGTGTTCTGCCGCTACGGCGGCGAGGAATTCTGCGTGCTGATGAACCACGCCGACAGCGCCGCCGTGCGCGCCTTCGACCAGCGCCTGCGCGCCTGGCTGGAAGAGGCGGCGCCGCGCGAGCTGGGCTATGCGCTGGCCTACAGCGCCGGCGTGGCGATGCGCCTGGCCGCCAACGAGACCATCGAATCGATGTTGCAACGCGCCGATTCCGCGCTCTACAGCGCCAAGGCCCTGGGCCGCAACATCACGCTGAACGCGGACGAACTGGACGAAGAGCTAGCCTGATACGCCAGGCGCGACATGGGCTGGCGCAGCATGCTTCGCGCTGTGGATGCGCCGGCTCAGGTCGGTGAAAAAATCGTTGAAAGAGCGTGAACGCGGGCTGTCGACAGCGGGATAGAATGCGATCCTGTCGCCCAGCGCCGACGCGAACGACAGATGGAGAACGATCCAGTCCTTTTGATCGTCGTTATAGGCGATCTCGGCCCAGTCGATATGCCTTAGCGCGACATAGGCCTGTTTGCCGTCGTGCTTGAATTCCAGGCCCTCGCCGTAATCGAAAACCTCCAGTTGAAAATCGCTGCCGCGAAGGTAGCCAAATATGCCGGCCGCGAGGAGCAGGGCCGCCCACGACATCAAGGCGTAGGCTTTTTCCGTAAAGATCAGTGCGGCTACCAGCAGCGCAAAGGAGACGGCGGAAAAGCCGTATAGTGGAAGCTTGACGCCGAGCGCAGACGGGGAGACCGAAATCTTTCGGCATGCATTTCCGGCGGGGGCGGCGGCCGATTTCGCCTGCGCGAAACTGGCCAGATAATGTTCTACCTGCTTCACCCGTTCAGGGAAGCGCGCCCGGTCGATGCGCGCCAGCACCTGTCCGAGTTCGGCCTCGGTATAGGTCGCATAGTCTGGCGCTTCGCCAACAGGCGTCTTGCCGATGTTGAAATCTGCAGTCATATGGCGATTGTACTTGTGTTAATGTCCTGCGGCGCAACGAACATCGATGGAGAGCAAAACAATGGGTAAAGGCAGGTTGGAAGCATTCAGCGATGGCGTCATCGCGATCATCATCACCATCATGGTGCTGGAACTGAAGGTGCCGCACGGCGCGGACTTCGCTGCGCTGCAGGAACTGCTGCCGGTGTTCCTCAGCTATGTGCTGAGCTTTGTGTATGTGGGTATTTTCTGGAACAACCACCACCACATGCTGCACGCGTCATCGGTGGTCGACGGCCGCGTGCTGTGGGCCAACCTGCATCTGCTGTTCTGGCTGTCGCTGGTGCCGTTCGCCACCGGCTGGATGGGCGAGAACCATTTCGCGCCGCTGCCGGTGGCGCTGTACGGCGGCATGCTGTTCATGTCGGCGGTGGCGTACACGCTGCTGGAAAAAGCGCTCATCGCGCGCAACCCGCGCGACGCCGTCCTGGCCCAGGCGGTCGGCAAGGAACTGAAGGGCATCGCCTCGGCGGCGCTGTATTTGCTGGCGATTCCCGCCGCCTTCCTGCACATCGGTATCTCGTTCGCTTTCTATGTGCTGGTCGCCGGGCTATGGTTCCTGCCAGACCGGCGCATTGAAGCTAGCATGTTCCGGAGCTGAAGCCTTCAACGCTTTTTGCCGGGCCTTGGTGAGCGACTCCACCGCGCGCCGGTAGGAGCCGGCCACCAGTTCGGTCAGGTAATCGGCCGGGAACCGGCTCACGTCGACAATGGTCACCCAGTGATGCCGGGCGCGGAAGCGGGCCGGCTTGACGCCAGGCACATCGGTCAATTCGATGAAGCGGCCGGGCGTGACGCGGACGCTGAAACGCCACCGTTCCGGCTCGCTGGTCTTGAAATACGCATAGGTCTTCCCCTCCACCGCATACACCAGGATATTGGCCGGCGCGCCGTACAGGGTTTCCACGGCGCCAGGAAATTGCAGGCAATGACGCTTGAGTTGTTGGGTGTTCATTTCTTTGGCTAAGTGTTGCGTGACAGCCTCAGTGTAGCTGCAAAGCTGACAAGAAAACAAAGTTTTCTTCGGAAAAACTCCATGCTTTCCGATCAAGTGCAGTGCAGCATTTTTCGGCCGTGACGACGCCATAACACGCTGCTATGATCTGGCGCTTCCATGCTGCGCTTTTGCCGCGTCAGCATTTCCCCTGGCGTTTTTTGAAAGATGTTATCCATGTCCCGTCCTCAAATGCTCGTTGTCGCGGCCGCTCTCGGCCTGGCTTTTTCGCAGACCGTCCTGGCCGCTCCCGCCGCCACGCTGGCCGGCAATCCGCTCGCCACCGCCAGCACGCTGCCGTTCCACTATCCGGCGTTTGACAAGATCAAGGACGAACACTTCGCCCCGGCCTTCGCCGAGGGCATGCGCATCCAGTTGAAGGAAATCGACGCCATCGCCAACAACAAGGCGGCGCCGACCTTCGACAACACCATCGTCGCGATGGAAAAATCCGGCGCGCTGCTGACCCGCGTGCAAACCACCTTCGCCAACCTGCAAGGCGCGAACACCAACGACAAGCTGGATGCGATCGATAGCGAGATGTCGCCGAAGCTGGCCGCCCACGGCGACGCCATCTACCTGAACGCCAGGCTGTACGCGCGCGTCAAGTCGCTGTTCGACCAGCGCGATGCGCTCAAGCTGGACGCCGAATCCAAGCACCTGCTGGAGCGCTATCACACCGACTTCGTGCGCGCCGGCGCCAACCTGTCGGCCGCCGACAAGGAAAAACTGAAAGCGCTGAACGGCGCCATCGCCACGCTGCAAACCAGCTTCACCCAGAACGTGCTGAAGGAAACCAACGCTTCGGCGCTGGTGGTCGACACCCGCGCCGAACTGGCCGGCATGAGCGTAGCGGCGATCGACGCCGCCGCCGCGGCAGCCAAGGCCAAGGGCATGGACGGCAAGTTCATGGTCGCCGTGGTCAACACCAGCGGCCAGCCGCCGCTGGCCGAGCTGACCAACCGCGCCGTGCGCGAAAAACTGATGGCGATCTCGCTGGCGCGCGGCAGCCACGGCGGCGAATTCGACAACCGCGAGCTGGTGCTGAAGATCGCCAAGGCGCGCGCCGAGAAGGCCACGCTGCTGGGTTACGCCAACTTCGCCGCCTACTCGCTGGAAGACCAGACCGCGCACGACACTGCCGCCGTCAACAAGCTGCTGGGCGAGCTGGCCAAGCCGGCCGTCAACAACGCGAAGAAGGAAGCGGCCGACCTGCAAGCCGTGGTCGACGCCGACAAGGGCGGTTTCCAGATCGCCGCCGCCGACTGGGCCTACTACACCGACAAGGTGCGCGCGCAGCGCTTCGCCTTCGACGAGAACCAGCTCAAGCCGTACTTCGAACTGGACAACGTGCTGACCAATGGCGTGTTCTACGCCGCCAACAAGCTGTACGGCCTGTCGTTCAAGGAGCGCAAGGACCTGCCGGTGTACAACCCGGACGTGCGCGTGTTCGATGTGTTCGACGCCAACGGCAAGCAGCTGGCGATCTTCCTGGCCGATATGTACGCCCGCTCCAACAAGCAGGGCGGCGCCTGGATGAACGAGTACATCTCGCAATCGTCGCTGCTGGGCACCCATTCGGTGGTGGCCAATCACCTCAACATTCCGAAACCGCCCGCAGGCGAGCCGACACTGCTGACCTACGATGAAGTGAAGACCGCCTTCCACGAATTCGGCCACGCGCTGCACGGCATGTTCTCCAACGTGAAGTACCCGCGCTTCTCCGGCACCAGCGTGCCGCGCGACTTCGTCGAGTATCCGTCGCAAGTGAACGAGATGTGGGCCGTGTGGCCGGAAGTGCTGGCCAACTACGCCAAGCATTACAAGACTGGCGCGCCGATGCCGAAGGAATTGCTGGACAAGGTCATCGCGTCGAAGAAATTCAACCAGGGCTTCATGACCACCGAATACCTGGCCGCATCGCTGCTGGACCAGCGCTGGCACCAGCTGACGCCGGCGCAGATCCCGACCGACGTGCTGGGCTTTGAAGCGCAGTCGCTGAAGGACATGGGCGTCGATTTCGCGCCGGTGCCGCCGCGCTACCGCACCACCTACTTCTCGCACAGCTTCTCCGGCGGCTACTCGGCCGGCTACTACGCCTACCTGTGGTCCGAGAAGCTGGACGCCGACACCGTCGAATGGTTCAAGGAAAAAGGCGGCCTGAAACGCGAGAACGGCGACTGGTTCCGCGCCAAGCTGCTGTCGCGCGGCGGCACCGACGATGCGATGAATTTGTTCCGCAACTTCCGCGGCCGCGATCCTGTGATCGAGCCGCTGCTGGAACGCCGCGGCCTGACCGGTAAATAATCTAAACAATATATATAGAAGGATACTCATGAATCGTACCAACATCCTGATCGCCGCCGGCGTCGCCGCCATCTGCAGCGTCGCCCATGCCGCCGAACCGGCATCGATGCTCCCGGCCAGCAACCCGTTTGCCAAGGCCAGTACGCTGCCGTTCAACTACCCGGCCTTCGACCAGATCAAGAACGACGACTACGCGCCGGCCTTCGCCGAAGGCATGCGCCAGCAGGCGGCCGAGATCGAGGCCATCGCCAACAACAAGAAGCCGGCCACCTTCGACAACACCATCGTCGCGATGGAGAAATCCGGCCTGCTGCTGTCGCGCGTGTCCAGCGTGTTCGGCAACCTGTCGGGCGCCAACACCAACGACACCTTCAAGGCGCTGGAGCGCGAGCTGTCGCCGAAGCTGGCCGCGCACAGCGATGCGATCCGCCTGAACGCCAAGCTGTTTGCCCGCATCAAGTCGCTGTACGACAAGCGCGACAAGCTGCACCTGGACGCCGAGTCCAAGTACCTGCTGGAGCGCTACAACACCGACTTCGTGCGCGCCGGCGCCAAGCTGTCCGACGCCGACAAGGAAAAGCTGAAGTCGATGAACGCGGAACTGGCCAAGCTGCAGACCACCTTCGCGCAGAACGTGCTGGAAGAAGCCAACGCCTCGGCGCTGGTGGTCGACACCCGCGAAGAGCTGGCCGGCATGACGGACAAGGCGATCGACGCCGCCGCCGCCGTCGCCAAGACGCGCGGCCTGGAAGGCAAGTTCGCCATCCCTGTGGTCAACACCACCGGCCAGGCCAACCTGGCGGTGCTGACCAACCGCGCCGTGCGCGAACGCCTGATGGCGGCCTCGCTGGCGCGCGGCAGCCATGGCGGCAAGTTCGACAACACGCAAGTGGTGCTGCAACTGGCCAAGCTGCGCGCCGACAAGGCCGCACTGCTGGGCTATCCTAGCTTCGCCGCCTACTCGCTGGAAGACCAGACCGCGCACGATCCGGAAGCCGTCAACAAGATGCTGTCCGAGTTCGCCCGTCCCGCCGTCGCCAATGCCAAGAAGGAAGGCGCCGAGATCCAGCAGGTGATCGACAAGGAACACGGCGGCTTCCAGCTGGCCGCGCAGGACTGGTCCTTCTACAGCGATAAGGTGCGCGCCGAGCGCTTCAACTTCGACCAGAACCAGCTCAAGCCTTACTTTGAACTCAACAACGTGCTGACCAACGGCGTGTTCTTCGCCGCCAACAAGGTCTACGGCCTGTCGTTCAAGGAGCGCAAGGACCTGCCGGTGTACAACCCGGACGTGCGCGTGTTCGACGTGTTCGATGAAAACGGCAAGCAGCTGGCCATCTTCATCGCCGACTTCTACGCCCGCAGCAACAAGCGCGGCGGCGCCTGGATGAATGCCTATGTGACGCAATCGTCGCTGATGGGCACCCATCCGGTGGTGGCCAACCACCTCAACATTCCGAAGCCGAACGACGGCGAGCCGACACTGCTGACCTACGACGAACTGCGCACCATGTTCCACGAGTTCGGCCATGCGCTGCACGGCATGTTCTCCAACGTGAAGTACCCGCGCTTCTCCGGCACCCGCGTGCCGCGCGACTTCGTCGAGTTCCCGTCGCAGGTCAACGAGATGTGGTCGGTGTACCCGGCGGTGCTGGCCAACTACGCCAAGCACTACCAGACCGGCGCGCCGATGCCGCAGGAACTGCTGGACAAGGTGGTCGCTTCGAAGAAATTCAATGAAGGCTTCCGCACCACCGAGTACCTGGCCGCTTCCATCCTGGACCAGAAATGGCACCAGTTGGGCGCGTCGCAGATCCCGGCCGACGTGCTGGGCTTCGAGGCCGCGTCGCTGAAGGCCGCCGGCGTCGATTACGCGCCGGTGCCGCCGCGCTACCGCACCACCTACTTCTCGCACGTGTTCTCGGGCGGCTACTCGGCCGGTTACTACGGTTACCTGTGGTCGGAAAAGCTGGACGCCGACACCGTCGAGTGGTTCAACGAAAACGGCGGCATGCTGCGCAAGAACGGCGACTACTTCCGCAAGATGCTGCTGTCCAAGGGCGGCACCATGGATGCGATGCAGATGTTCCGCGCCTTCCGCGGCCGCGACGCCAGGATCGAGCCGCTGCTGGAACGCCGCGGCTTGACCGAGAAGTAAACTTTTAGTTAAGTAGCGAACCCGGGGCTGGACTTGATTTGTGTAGAATCGAGTCCAGCCCTTCTTTTATGAGTAAGATGTGAGTACCAACCTATGAGTAACAACGAACTGCACGGCGTGACGCTGGAAGCCATCGTGACCCGTCTGCACGCGCATTACGGCTGGGAACAACTGGCGCAACGGATCGACATCAACTGTTTCATCAGCGATCCGAGCATCAAGTCCAGCCTGAAGTTCCTGCGCAAGACGCCGTGGGCCAGGACCAAGGTCGAAGAACTTTACGTGGCCACCACCTTTAGCGACTGAACCAAAACGGGGACGACTATGGACAGCAATCTGAAAGCATCGCTCAAGACCCTGCACGCCAACCTGGCGCAGGCCGGTCCGATCGACGAGGAATTGCAGGAATTGCTGCTGCAACTGGACGGTGACATCAAGTCGCTGCTGGAGCGCGGCAAGGAGCCGGAGACCGGCGAAACCACCACCTACGGGTTGGCGGAGCGGACGCAGGAACTGTCGGCCAAGTTCGCCGTCAAGCATCCGCAACTGGAACCGGCCCTGCGCGAGCTGGGCAACATCCTGTCCAATATGGGAATTTAAGAGAACCCGGGGCAGCTATGGCCCCGGGCAGCCGGCGTTACGGAAACGCCAGCATCGGCGGTTCCATACCGCCAAAGCTGATTTCGGGATGACGCTTGGCGATCATCTCTTCGATCTCCAGCACGCGCCTTGGCGGCACGTCGACGATCAACAGCACCTGGCCCTGCTCGATTTGCGGGGCGAACTGGCGCAGCCGGGTATTCGGCACGGCCGCCGCGTTCATGCCGGAGGCCCAGCCGCCGAACAGCGCGCCGCCCAAGGTCACCAGCAGGATGGCCGCGGTGCGCATCGTCATGCCGTCCACGGGAAACAATGTCAGGAAGATACCGGCTCCCAGGCCGACGATGGAGCCGATGACGATGCCCAGCTGGGCGCCATGGATCAGATCGGTTCGCTGCACGAAGCTGACATCGGGCATGTCGGGCGGCAGCGGCTCCCTGGCCATGAAGCGCATATGGCCGATTTCTATCCGGGCCAGCAGCAGCTCGTCCAGCATGGAACGGGCGCTCGGCACGTCGGGCAGCATGAAATAAAGTCGGCGTCGCATGTCGGTCTCCTCAACGATCCGTATCTACCCGTTATAGCAAAGCCGCGCCGCAAAGCAATGTGAGTCTGTCATCATTTCCTCACAAGTGATTGAATAGTAAAAGAATTTTTAATTTTGGCGTGAGCGGAGCGGGGCCGTTTCCGGTACAATGCCGTCCAATATGAGCTCCCCTACCAATTTATTTGCGACCGTCCCGAAGCGGTCTGCCCGCGCTGCCGTTGCGCCTTTCCTGCCGATGTCCCGCGCCGAGATGGACGCGCTCGGCTGGGACCAGTGCGATGTCATCCTCGTCACCGGCGACGCCTACATCGACCATCCCAGCTTCGGCATGGCCCTGGTCGGCCGCCTGCTGGAGGCGCAAGGCTTCCGCGTCGGCATCATCTCGCAGCCGGACTGGACCTCCGCCGACGCCTTCCGCGCGCTGGGCAAGCCGCGCCTGTACTACGGCATCACCGCCGGCAACATGGATTCGATGGTCAACCGCTACACGGCCGACCGCAAGATCCGCTCCGACGACGCCTACACCGCCAACGGTGAACCGAACAAGCGCCCCGACCGCGCCGTCACCGTCTACGCCCAGCGCGTGCGCGAAGCCTTCCCCGGCACGCCGGTGGTGATCGGCTCGATCGAAGCGTCGCTGCGCCGCATCGCCCACTACGACTACTGGTCGGACAAGGTGCGGCGCTCGGTGCTGACCGATTCCAAGGCCGACCTGCTGATCTTCGGCAACGCCGAGCGCGCGCTGGTCGACCTGACCCACCGCATGGCGGCCGGCGAGGACATCAAATCGATCCGCGACCTGCGCGGCACCGCCTTCCTGGTGCCGGCCGGCTGGCTGCCGGACGCCGACTGGGGCGTGCACAACAGCACCCGCGTCGACGTGCCGGGCAAGATCGACACCCATCCCGATCCTTACATGATGGTGCAGCAAAACACCTCGTCGTGCGCCACCGAGAACGGCGGCGCCAAAGCCGAGGTCGACGAGGGCATGGTCGAGCCGAAGCCGGTCGAGCCGGTCGAGGTCGTCAAGCCGATCCGCATCATGAGCCGCGAAGAGCGCCAGGCCATGGCCAGGGAAAAGCACAACAAGACCGTGGTGCGGCTGCCGTCGTACGAAACCGTCAGCACCGATCCGGTGATGTATGCGCACGCCTCGCGCGTGTTCCACCTGGAATCGAATCCCGGCAACGCGCGCGCCATGGTGCAGGCGCACGGCGAGCGCGACGTCTGGCTGAATCCGCCGCCGCTGCCGCTGCGCATGGACGAGATGGACGGCGTGTACGACATGAACTACGCGCGCGCGCCCCATCCTTCGTACGGCAAGGCCCGCATCCCGGCGTGGGAAATGATACGCTTCTCGGTCAACATCATGCGCGGCTGCTTCGGCGGCTGCACCTTCTGCTCGATCACCGAGCACGAGGGCCGCATCATCCAGAGCCGCTCCGAGCCGTCGATCCTGCGCGAGATCGAGCACATCCGCGACAAGACCAAGGGCTTCACCGGGACGATTTCGGACCTGGGCGGGCCGACCGCGAATATGTACCGGCTGGCCTGCAAGGATCCGAAGATCGAGGAATCGTGTCGCCGCCTGTCGTGCGTCTACCCGTCGATCTGCGTCAACCTGGGCACCGACCACAGCAAGCTGATCTCGCTGTACCGCAAGGCGCGCGCGATCCCGGGCGTGAAGAAGATCCTGATTTCGTCGGGCCTGCGCTACGACATCGCCGTGCGCTCGCCGGAGTATGTGAAGGAACTGGTGACCCACCACGTCGGCGGCCTGCTGAAGATCGCGCCCGAGCACACCGAGGAAAACACGCTGTCGAAGATGATGAAGCCGGGTATCGGCGCCTACGACGAATTCAAGGAAATGTTCGACCGTTTCTCGCTGGAAGCGGGCAAGAAGCAGTACCTGATTCCCTACTTCATCGCCGCGCACCCGGGCACCACCGACCTCGACATGCTGAACCTGGCGCTGTGGCTGAAGAAGAACAACTTCAAGCTGGACCAGGTGCAGACCTTCATGCCGACGCCGATGGCGATGGCCACCACCATGTACCACACGCGCAAGAACCCGCTGCGCAAGGTGAGCGAGGATTCGGAAGTGGTGGAAACCGCGCGCAGCGGCAAGATCCGCCGCACGCACAAGGCGTTCCTGCGCTACCAGGACCCGGAAAACTGGCCCATCCTGCGCGAGGCGCTGGTGGCCATGGGACGTGGCGACCTGATCGGCAACGGCGACAAGCACCTGATCCCGTCGTGGTCGGCGGGCGAAGGCGGCATGTCGGACCCGAGCCGGCGCGCGCCGTCCGGCCCGGCGCCGTCGGCCAAGGGCGCCCGCTCCGGCATCGTCGCCTCGGCCCAGCCGCAGCAGCGCCAGCCAGGACAGCGCGCCAATGCGCTGACCGGCTCGCTGACCGCGCGCCAGTCGCTCGACACCAAGCCGCGCGCCTCCATCCTCGACACCATCAAGGTCAAGAAGCCGGCCGCCGCGGCTCCCGCCAAGGGCGGCAAGCCGGCGCCGCGCGGACGCAAGTAAGCTTCCAGGACGTCGTCAAACAGCCCCCTGCGCGCCCGCGAGGCCACAGGGGGCTATTTTTTTGTTCATTCCCGAAAGAAATGTTGTTAAAGTATGCCATCGACGCAATTGCGTGGATAATTCAGGCCTGCTCTAGCGATGTGCGGAAGGTGCTTGCGGGTACACTGGTTGCAGGCTGGCCACCGGTCCGGATGGCCGCACACCGCAGACCTCATTCTGTGAACTGGAAGATCATGAAAAATTTTAAATTCTCGTCCCTGCTGCTGGCGCCGTTGTTTGCCGTGCTGGCCGCGTGCGGCGGCGGCGGTGGCGGCGGCAGCACGACGACGCCGGCCGTCGCCACGCTGAAAAGCATCGCCGTCAGCGCGCCGAGCACGACTATTCCTATCGGCACCAGCCAGACGATGGTGGCGACCGGCACCTATTCGGACGGCACCACCAAGGTGCTGAACGCGGCCGGCGGCCTGGTGTGGAGCACCAAGAGCGGCGGCGCCACCGTGGCGCAAGCCTTCAGCAGCGGCATCGTGACCGGCAAGAGCGTGGGCACGGAAACCATCAACGCCACCCAGGACAGCATCGTCGGCAGCCTGGCGGTGACCATCACCTCGCCGTGGACCATGGTGTCGGCCGGCGGCTACCAGACCATCGCCCGCAAGGCCGATGGCAACCTGTACAGCTGGGGCTCGAACATCCAGGGCCAGCTGGGCGACAGCTCCAACACGTCCCGCAACGCCCCGGTGGTGGTCAACGCCGGCGCCGGCACCACCACCTGGCGCACGGTCGCCGTCGGCGACCAGTTCGCCGTGGCGATCCGCACCTCCGGCACCAGCACCACCGGCGGCACGCTGTGGGCCTGGGGCCTGAACCAGAACGGCCAGCTGGGCGACGGCACCACCGTTTCCAGGTCGGTGCCGGTGCAGATCGGCAAGGACACCGACTGGGCCTTCGTCACCGCCGGCAAGGGCCATGCGCTGGCGATCAAGACCACCGGCATCCTGTATGCGTGGGGCCGCAACTTCAACGGCCAGCTGGGCGACGGCACCCAGATCGGCAAGCTGGTGCCGACCAAGATCGGCGTGGCCACCTGGCTGACGGTCAGCGCCGGCGAAACCCATACGCTGGGTCTGCAGAAGGATGGCACGCTGTGGGCCTGGGGCGGCGGCGAGAGCGGCCAGATCGGCAACGCCGGCAACACCGCATCGGTGCCGGCGCCGGTGAAGATCGGCACCTCGACCTGGGCTTCGGTCTCGGCCGGCGCCTTCCATTCGATGGCCATCAGCGCCAACGGCGTGCTGTGGGGCTGGGGCGCGAACGGTTCCAGCCAGCTGGGCGACAACGGCAGCGCGTCGGTCAACGCGCCCAAGGTGATTCAGTCCGACATCAACAACTGGACGGTGGTCGCGGCCGGCGCCAGCCACACCATGGGCGTGCGCTCCGACGGCACGCTGTGGGGCTGGGGCTCGAACGCCGAAGGCCAGCTGGGCAACGGCGACACGGATTCCTCCTTCCCGGTGCAGATCGGCACCGGCACCACCTGGGTGACGGTCACGTCCGGCGCCGCGCACAGCTTTGGCCTGAAAACCGACAACACGCTGTGGGGCTGGGGCCGCAACCAGGAAGGCCAGCTGGGCAACGGCAAGAACGTGCTGTCGCCGATCCCGGTGAACGTGCCTAATTAAGCGGCCGGGCGGCCACGCCGCGGCAACGACGGACGGCGGGCGCGAGCCCGGCCGTCCGTTGCTTTTTGTACCGCCGCGCTGCCGGAAAGCAGCGGCGCCGGGCGCGAAGCGGCTACACTACGGCTAGTGCATTTGCTTCAGGATACCTAGTGCCATTCAGCTCCTCCGCCACCCTCAAACTGGTCACGGCCATCGCCCTGCTGCTGGCCGCCGTGCCCGCCTTGGCGCTGGAAAAAGTCACGCTGCAGCTCAAGCATGTGCACCAGTTCCAGTTTGCCGGCTACTACGCCGCGCTGGAGCAGGGCTATTACCGCGAGGCCGGGCTGGACGTGCGCATCCTGGAGGGGGCCGACGGCAACGCGCCGGAGCGCGACGTCATCGCCGGCAAGGCCGAGTACGGCGTCGGCAGCAGCAGCCTGCTGCTGGCGCGGCTGGCCGGCAAGCCGGTGGTGGTGCTGGGCGTGGTGTTCCAGCATTCGTCGTACGCGCTGGCGATGCGCCAGACCAGCGGCGATCCCGACATCCGCCGCATCATCGGCAAGCGCGCGATGATCGGCTCGCTGACCGATGAACTGGGCAACGCCGACGAGCTGCTGGCCTACCTGACCAAGGAAGGCATCCCGGCCAGCAGTTTCCAGCGCGTCGAGCACAGCTTCAATCCGGACGACCTGGTCAACGGCAAGGTCGACGCCATGGCGGTCTACACCACCAACGAGCCGGACACCTTCGACCGCATCGGCTTCCCCTATGATATCTACAGCCCGCGCGCGGTCGGCATCGATTTCTACGGCGATAACCTGTTCACCAGCGAGCGCGAGATCGCCGCCCATCCGGCGCGGGCGCGCGCCTTCCGCGCCGCCAGCATGCGCGGCTGGCAATGGGCGATGAGCCACCAGGAAGAAACCG
Organism: Duganella sp. CT11-25; assembly: GCF_047302815.1. Classification (NCBI taxonomy): domain Bacteria; kingdom Pseudomonadati; phylum Pseudomonadota; class Betaproteobacteria; order Burkholderiales; family Oxalobacteraceae; genus Duganella; species Duganella sp. CT11-25. Next base: position 4,230,974 of record NZ_JBKBFD010000001.1, on the reverse strand, counting down.
CCGACCTGATCCTGAATAAATACTCGCGCCGCAGCGACCGCCAGCATCTGCTGTACGAGGCGCGCCAGATGGTGCCGCTGGTGCAGCCGGTGCTGGTGGAAATCGGCTACATGAATCCGGAGCGCTGGCAGCACATCGCCGATGTCTACGCCGGCCTGGGCATGCTGCCCAAGGATGCGCGCTTCGACGGCTTCATGTACAACGTCGACGACGGCCGCGCCAGCCTGGCGTGGCTGTACCGGGTGCTGGGCGGCGCCGCGCTGGTGCTAGTGCTGGGCGCGGCCATCCACTTCAGCCTGCTGGCGCGCGAACGCAAGCGCGCGCTGGAGGCGATCCGCCAGGGCGAGCAGCGCTTCCGCACCATGTTCGAGGCCTCGCCGCTGGGCATCGCGCTGATCGATTCGATCAGCTATGAATACCGCGACATCAACCTGCGCTACCAGGAAATCCTCGGCCGCTCGCAGCTCGAGCTGCGCGCCGTCAAGTGGCTCGACGTCGGCCATCCCGACGACATCGTGCAGGTGAAGGCGCAGATGGCCCTGCTGACCAGCGGGCAGATCAACAGTTTCAAGGCCAACAGCCGGCTGTTCCGGCCCGACGGCGCGGTGGCCTGGATCGACGTTTCGGTGACCGCGCTCGACGGCGCGGCCGGCAGCCATCCGCACCACCTGTGCATGATCGAGGACGTGACCGCCAAGAAGCAGAGCGAAACGCTGATCTGGCAGCAGGCCAATTTCGACACGCTGACGCAGCTGCCGAACCGCCGCATGTTCCACGACCGGCTGGCGCACGACATGCTCAAGAGCCAGCGCGACCATACACGCATCGCCATCCTGTTCATCGACCTCGACCACTTCAAGGAAGTCAACGACACGCTGGGCCACGCCCAGGGCGACATCCTGCTGGTGGACGCGGCGCGCCGCATCAGCGCCTGCGTGCGCAAGTCGGACACGGTGGCGCGGCTGGGCGGCGACGAGTTCACCGTGATCCTGTCCGAGCTGGGCCCGGCCGAGCAATGCGAGCGCGTCGAGCGCATCGCGCAGGACATCATCGACAGCCTGCGCGCGCCGTTCGAGCTGGGCCAGGAGCAAGCCTTCGTCTCGGCCAGCATCGGCATCACGCTGTACCCGGACGACGCGCTCGACATCGACGACCTGCTCAAGCACGCCGACCAGGCCATGTACGCGGCCAAGGGCGCCGGCCGCAACCGCTTCAGCTATTTCACGCCGACCTTGCAGGTGGCGGCGCTGAACCGCATGCGCCTGACCAACGACCTGCGCGGCGCGCTCAGGGGCGAGCAGTTCGAGCTGTATTTCCAGCCCATCGTGCACCTGGAAAGCGGCGCCATCCACAAGGCCGAGGCGCTGATACGCTGGAACCATCCGCAGCGCGGCGTGGTCAGTCCGCTGGAATTCATCCCGCTGGCCGAGGCCAGCGGCCTGATACTGGAGATCGGCGACTGGGTGTTCCACGAATCGGCGCGCTGGGTGCAGCGCTGGCGGCGCGAGCACCATCCGGAATTCCAGGTCAGCGTCAACCAGTCGCCGCTGGAATTCCAGCGCGAGGGCGATTCCTACCAGCGCTGGCTGCGCCACCTGGAATCGCTGGACCTGCCGGGGCAGTCGCTGGTGGTGGAAATCACCGAAGGCTTGCTGCTCGACGCCAACAGCGCGGTCAGCAACAAGCTGCTGCAGCTGCGCGACGCCGGCATCCAGGTGGCGCTGGACGACTTCGGCACCGGCTATTCGTCGCTGTCCTACCTGAAGAAGTTCGACATCGACTACCTGAAGATCGACCGTTCCTTCACCCGCAACCTGGCGCCCGACTCCAGCGACATGGCGCTGTCGGACGCGATCATCGTCATGGCCCACAAGCTGGGCCTGAAGGTGATCGCCGAAGGCGTGGAAACGCCGGAGCAGCGCGCGCTGCTGGCCGCGGCCGGCTGCGACTACGGCCAGGGTTATCTTTTTGCCAAGCCGATGCCGGCCGCGCAATTCGACCAGCTGCTGCGCCAGCGCTAGTCCCGATTTCAATCGAATCACTCTTGCCACGCTGAACGAACTCAGGTGTAATGCGGGATAAATCATAGCAATTTATCAATTCAATCCGCCAACACATCTTTTGAGGGACCTCGGCCCATGCTTGCGCTGTTCGACAGTTTGACCCAGGAAAACCGCATCCTCCGGCTGACCACGCCGCTGGGGTCGGAGCAGCTGGTGGCCGAATGCCTGCGCGGCGAGGAAGGCCTGAGCCAGCCCTACCGGCTGACGGTGACGGCGCTGTCGAGCGACGCGGCGATCCCGCTGAAGTCGCTGCTGGGCCAGCCGGCGCTGCTGGAGTTGATGACGGCCGCCAGCCGCGACCAGCTGCGGCCGTTCCACGGCCATGTGACGGCGGCGCGCATGCTGGGCGCCGACGGCGGCCTGGCGCGCTACGAGCTGACCATCGCGCCGTGGTACGCCTTCCTGGGCGCCGGGCGCGACAGCCGGGTGTTCCAGGACCAGAGCGTATTCGACATCCTTGACGCGCTGTTCAACGGCTGGCGGGACGCCGGCAAGCTGGTGCCGCAGTGGCGCTACGACATCGCCGACCGCGCCGTTTACCCCAAGCGCTCGCTGACCTGCCAGTACCAGGAATCCGACCTGGCCTTCGCCGAGCGGCTGATGCGCGAGGAAGGCCTGTTCTATTATTTCGAGCACAGCGGCGACGCCGCCAGCCCGGGCCTGGGCGGCCACACGATGGTGATCGCCGACCACAACGGCAGCTTCCAGCCCAACGCCCAGGCCAGCGTGCGCTTCACGCAGCCGGGCGCGGTGATGCGCGAAGACGCCATCGACCGCTGGCGCAGCGAGCTGCGCTGGACCGCCGGCGGCATCGGCCTCGCCAGCTGGGACTACCGCAGCAACAGCACGCGGCCGGTATCGGCCGCAAGCGCCAATGTCGACCCGGCCGCGCCGCCGACCCGCGACGCCCCGGGCGCCTACGCCTATGCCTCGCGCGAGCACGGCCAGCGCATCGCCGCGCGCCAGATGGAGGCGCTGGAAGCGGGCCGCGAAAGCTTTACCGGCGCCGGCACCGTGCGCACGCTCAGCCCCGGCACCACCTTCACGCTGGAGGGCCAGGCGCGGCTGGACGCCGGCGACGCCAGCTTCGCCATCGTGCGCGTGGTGCACCTGGCGCACAACAACCTGAGCACCGACATCCGGCAGGCGGCCACGCTGGCGCTGGGCGTCAGCGCGCTGGCGGCGGCGATCGCCGAGGAACAGGGCGGCAGCCTGCACGCGGTCGGCCCGGACAAGGGTGAACGGCCGCTGTACCGCAACCGCATCGACGCCATCCGCAGCAGCGTGCCCTACCGCAGCAGCGACGCCGACGGCCACGGCTTGCTGCTGCATCCGAAACCGACCGTGCGCGGCCAGCAGACCGCCATCGTGGTCGGCCCGCCGGGCGCGGTGATCCACACCGACCGCGACCACCGCATCAAGGTGCAGTTCCACTGGCAGCGCGGCGAACAAAGCCACAGCCGGCTGGCGCATCCGGCGCCGGACGGCCACAGCGGCGCGCCGGCCGACGACCAGGCCGGCACCTGGGTGCGCATCGCCGCCTCGATGGCGCCGGTGGCCGGCGCCAACTGGGGCGCGGTGGCGGTGCCGCGCATCGGCAGCGAGGTGCTGATCGACTTCATCGACGGCGACATCGACCGCCCGGTGGTGATCGGCAGCGTCTATAACGGCGGCGGCCAGCGCGATGCGCAGAACAACCAGGTCAGCGCCGGCGCCGGCGCGGCGACCGGCAACGCGCCCGTCTGGTTCCCCGGCGACGGCGGCGCGCACGCGCACCCGGCGGCGCTGGCCGGCATCAAGTCGCAAGCCATGAAAGCCAGCCAGGGCGGCGCCGGCGCGTACAGCCAGCTGGTGTTCGACGACCATCCGGGCGAGCCGCGCGTGGCCCTGCAGCGGCACGCCGCGCCGCACGAGGGCACGGACGAGCTCAACCTGGGCCACCTGCGCCACCAGACCGACAACCAGCGCCTGCGGACGGCCGGCTTCGGCGCCGAGCTGAAGAGCGCACACAGCGCCGCACTGCGCGCCGGCCAGGGCATGTTGCTCTCCACCGACGCGCGCAACGGCGCCAGCGGCAGCCAGCTCGACTCGCGCGAGGCCCAGGCACAGATCGAACAGAGCCTTGCGCTGCAAACCTCGCTGGCCGAGACGGCGCAAAAGCAGAACGCCAAGCTCAAGGGCGAGCCTGAACCGGCCAAGCTGAACGCGCTGGCGCAGATGCGGAACAGTAGCAAGGTGGTGCAGGCGGTCGGCGCCGGCCAGGGGGGCGACGCCGGCGGCCAGGGCGACGTGACGGCCTACAGCGCACCCTATCTGCAATTGTCCAGCCCGGCCGGCATCGCCGCCGCGACGCCGGCCAGCGCCATCGTCGCGGCCGGCGGCACGGCCAGCCTCAGCGCCGGCCAGGACATCAATTTCGCCGCCCAGGGCAACGCCTTCCACCTGGTCAAGGACGGCATCAGCCTGTTCACCTACGGCAAAGCGAGCAGCGCCGACAAGCCCAACCAGGAAACCGGCATCAAGCTGCACGCGGCCAGCGGCAAGGTCAGCCTGCAGAGCCAGTCGGACGCGACCACGGTCACCGCCGACAAGGCGATCACGGTGGCCAGCGTCGGCAAGAGCGTGACGGTCGGCGCCAAGCAGCACGTGATGCTGACGGCGCAGGGCGCCTACCTCAAGCTGGAGGGCGGCAACATCATGCTCCACGGCCCGGGCACGATGACCTTCAAGGCCAGCATGAAGGAGTTGACCGGGCCGCAGAGCGCCAGCGCGGAAGGCCCGGTACTTCCGGCCGCCGGCCAGCTCAAGTTGTGCGAAATGCGGGCGGCCGGCGCGGCTGCGGCGGGCGACAGCATGGTGGCGCTATGACGGCACAAGCATTCGACCACCAGCTGCTGGGCCGTCACGCATTCGGCGTGGTCGACGCCGCATCGCAGGAGGACCTGCCGGCGAGCATCCGCAGCGAGGCACTGGTGCCGGCTGACCTGGCGGCGAATGCGCACCTGATGCCCAGGCTGATCGATTTCCGTGGCGCGCCCGATGAACATTGGATGCCGTTGTTGGAATGCCTGTTCGACGCCCACCAAAACGAACTGCCGCCGCCGCTCGCACTGCTGGTGAAGACAGAGGCCAGTGCGCAGGAGTTTGCCGGTCGCTGGAATGCGCTGCAACTGGCCACGCCCGGCCCCGGCCGCAAGGCCTGGCTGCGCCTGCACGATCCGCGCGTGCTGCACCAGTTGCTGCGCATCCTGACGCCGGCGCAGCGCCGCCACCTGTTTGGGCAGTCGCAGGCTTTCACGTACTGGATCGGCGGTGAATGGACCACTGCGCACGTCGATGTGCCAGCCGGCGCGACCGCTTACGCGCCGCCAGCGACCTGGGACTGGCCGCGTATCGAGCGCATCGGCGCCATCAACCGCGCCTTGCAGCGCGCTGGTGTGCAGGGCGCAGACTCGCTGACGCGCCAGGGCGCGGTGGCCGAGCAACTGATCGAACGCGCACAAGCCCGCCACAGGCTGACCGAAGTGGACGACGTGGTGGAGTTTGCCGCACGCGGCCTGACGGCGGGCCAGGCCTTCGACCAACATCCGGTCGTCGCCGCCGCCGTTCCACCCGATGCCGACGGCGACAGCACGCTGGCCGACCGTTTCGCCCTGATCGAGGAAGACCTCTGGAGCGCACTGCGCCAGCCCTTACCTGCATAACACGATAAGCCGCCCCTATGACATCGACCAAAAAATGCGAATACTGCGACAAGCGCGGCCTGCCTCTGCTGCTGGTGCGCGATGGCGTGGCCACGCCGCAAAGCCACGCGCCGGTCACTTCCGACGCCGCGTTCCAACTGGCACCCAAGGCCGCGTTCTATACCAAGCGCCTGATGCGCAGCGGCTACATCAACGTCCACGACGACGCGCGCAAGCGTTGGGAAACCTATTTCGTCACGCCGGACGGCTACTTCTTCAAGCTGCTGCAAACGCCGGGTGTGAAGCAGGTGCTGCCGGTCAAGCCGTTCAATTGCCCGGACGAGGGGCATCGGGCGGTCGCCAGCTGCATCACCGTTCCCGATCCTAAAAACGCGACCAAGGTGTGGATAGGTTTCAGCGATGTGCTGTGGACCGACGCCGTGCGCAAGGCGCACGACGATCCGGCCTACCGCAAGCGCCATATGGTGGAGATCGACGTCCAGGCCGCGCTGGCCGGCGGCAAGCTGGCGCACACGCGCCCGATCGCGCAAGCGCCTGCGCTGGTGGCCGAATATGCGATGGACGCCAAGAAAGGCCAGCAGGCCTTCAGCTGGAATCCCTTCTCATTCAGCGCGCGCCACGGCCAGGGCGCGCGCCTGGTCCAGGAATGTGAAGCCATGCGCCCTGGCAAAGGGTTGGTGCTTACGGTACCAGACCCTGCCGGCACGGCGCAGGAGCTGGCGATGCTGATGAAGCACTATGCGGATATCTTTACCAGCGACGCCGATATGAAACGCAAACTGGCGGCCAGCAGCTCTATACAAGGAATCGAGCGCGCGGTGCGCGTGCAATCGGAGCTGGGCGAAATTGCCGGCGCCGAAAAGCTGGCCAACGATCAGATCAGCAACAATCCGCTCGGCCATGCGTTCTTTGAATCAACCCGCAAACGCACGGAGGATCTGCGCAATGTTACCGAGACCGAAGCCCAAAGAGCATCGGACTATGGCTGGAAAAAGTACGCGAAGAAGTTCAGCAATCCCGAGCGCGCTGCATGGCAGAAGGATTTCGACCAGAAACTGCAAGCCCATAGCACGCAATACATCGCACCGCTCGCGCTCAATCATAGCGAGTTGATGAAGAGCACGGCTTTGGCCAATTATTTTGAGTGCAACTACGACCGCCGACACCCGGAATCGGGCGCGGTCTATACGACCGTGCTGACGCATTGCATATCCACAACTCAGGACAAGAGCGCTTGCTCCAAGCTTTATGACGAGTGGTTGAACGGCAATGTCGCGGATACCAAGAACCTGCTGTTGCAGGCCATGGTGCTCAATCAAAAATCCATTGCTGACGCGGTCAAGGGCGCCACCACGGTCAGCATCGACTTGCGACAGATTCCCTGGGATAACCTGTTTTCTACCTACACTACCTCGGTCGATCGCCTCGCCGAGGGTGGACGGGAAGCGGCGGCGTTGCTGATCGTGCAGATTGCCGGGCCGGTGGCGCGCATGTTCGGCAAAGTGATGAATGGTAGCGCGGGGTTCCGTGCGGCCGTGATGGCCACCGGCCTGATCTCAGGGCATCCGGTAGTGGTCTGCGATATTGTCGGCGGCAAGAAGGTGTTCCGTGCCCATTTGATACGCGAACTCGCGCGCGCCAGCGGGCAGACCCTCGGCGAGAATCAGATGAAGAGCGCGGTAGCGGCCGAACTCAAGCGTCAGCAGGTACATGGAACACCCATGGAGGGAACCAGCAAGAGACATTGGGTCATGCTGGCCGATAAAGAAATGATCCGCAATATGCCTCCGGGGCTTACTCCGAAACAACGAGCGGAATGGTTGGCGAAAAGCATCAAGACTGTGGAGGCCGTGGAAGCGCTGAATCTGGGGCGTTGGCGTAAGGTGATTAATAGCAATGTCAGGTTTGGTATCGTGGCTGCTGTTTTGCAGGCCGCGAGCTTGACCAAATTGGTCGCTGACGAAGAAAAAAGCTTAGCAAATGACAATTTCGACGCGAAGAGTCGTCTTTACGCGGGTATCACGGCGTTTGCGGCCACCACGTCTGAAGTGATGGGGCATGCTTTAGGTGGGCGTGTCGCTTTGGGCATGCGCTATGGACAGGGTCTCGCTTCAACTTCAGGAAGATTGCTGAGATTGGGAGGGCGATGGGCCGGTGTTCTGGCGGGCTTGGTCGTAGCGGGCCTGGATGCCAGGAAAGCGTATGTCGAGGCGCAAGAGAACGCCAGCGGGCTAGTGATTGGCGCCTACGTAGGTTCAGCAGTTGTTGGGTTGGCCTTGAGCGCTGCCGTGCTATTGGGCGCTTCGATTCCTATCATCGGCCTGCTGGTTCTGTTATTGATAGGCATAGGAATTTTGATCGAGTACATCAAAGACAACCCGGTGCAAGATTGGTTGGAACGTTGCCCTTGGGGCATATTGCCCGCGCAGCGTTACTCAAATATGGCGACGGAACAAGCAGAATTAGCGCAAGCACTTAAGTGAAAGCTGTACATGGAATTTTCAGGTCTTATCAAGAAATATCGCGTTAACCGCCTGCTCAGTGAGCAGGAGCGGGCGTGCCAGCTTCGGCAAAAACGGCGTCTGAATGTCGAGCCGCATTATCAGCTCAGCGTCATCAAGATGAATTCCACCTATCTGGAATCGGTGGACAAATGGTTTGCGTGGAAGGGAACAATCACCGCCTTGGTGCTTGCCTTCATCGGGATATTTGGTGCGCTATATGTGGGCTTGGTGCATTTGTCCCTGACACGTGCGCCGGATTTTCAAGGTGAAACAGACGACGGATCAATTTTAACCATAGTCGGCCTAATAATCCTTCCCTTCCTGGCCGGTTTTATCTGGCTCCTGTTGAGGGAATCGTTTGCCTACACCCACTACCCCATGCGGTTCAACCGCAAGACGCGCATGGTGCACGTATTCCGAACCGACGGCACGGTGTTGTCCCTACCCTGGGACCAGGTTTTCTTCACGCTCGGCCACATGCCGCAATGGGAAGACTGGGAAGTGCGCGGCCATGTGTTTGAGCCGGACGGCGTGACGGTGCGCGAGACGTTTGCCTTGAGTTATGTGGGTTCCCTGGAGGACCGCGACGTCAATCCGGCTCAGGCGCAATTTTCCGATCAGGATTTTGTCAGGGCACACTGGGAGTTTGTGCGCCGCTACATGGAAGAGGGCCCGCAGGCAGTGGCAAGTCAGGTGCAGTTCTGCATGCCCGTCAGCGCGCATCGCGAAAGCTTTAAAGGGGGTGTCGAGCGTGTTTTTGCCAACATCGCCGCCGCGCCTTTCTTGCTCTACTGGCTGCTGTCTCCGCTGTGCCTGGTAGTGAGCCTGGCGCGTGTTGTCGCCATGCGCACCAGTAAGATCCCACAATGGCCTGCGGAGGTCGAGGCCGCAAGCGCCATTGAGCCGGGTGATCCATATGCGATGGAAGGCGATTCGGCTGGTGAGCGGGTGGCCACGTTCCCGGAAGCAGCGCGGGCGACAGGTATTGCTTTCATCGCGAAGGCTTCCCATGGCGCAGCAAAGAAAACCATGCAGAAGACACGTGACACTTGACTATAAAATGGCGGAAGCATGGATTTTTTGGGTCTCGTTGTCAGATATCCGGCTAATCGCCCGCTGAGCGACCAGGAGCGGGCGCATCACCTCAAGCAGAAGCAGGGTCTGAATATTGAGCCGCATTACCAGCTCAGCGTTGTCAAGATGAACTCCACCTACCTGGAATCGGTGGACAAGTGGTTCGGCTCCGCTACATGGAAGATGGCCCACAGGCGGTGGCCGCTCAGGTGCAGCTTTGCATGCCCGTGGACAAACAACGTGAGCGTTTCAGCGTCGGCATGGAACCTGTTTTCGCCAATATCGCGGGCGGCAACATGCTGCTCTACTGCTTGCTTTTCCCGCGAAGCGACCAGCGCTATCGAGCCTGGCGATCCCTATGCCATTGAAGGCGATGCAAGCGGTGAGCGTGTGGCGGCGCAGAGCTGAGCGCGCCGCCGGCCGGCTTGCAAGCGCCACGCCGTTGACTACAATCAAAGCAGGGCCGGCCGTTCCGGCCGGGGGATCATCATGTTGAACGCATTCTATGCCTGGGCCAGGACCACGCTGGACCACATGCCCGAAGACATCAATACTCAGTTGACCATGGGCCAGAGCGCCCACAATCCCAGCATCCGCTTTGAAATCGCCACCGACAACGCCAACGGCAGCGTCACCTGCTGGGAATGCGGCAACTTCCACGCCAACATCACCGATAGCTGGTCGCACCAGCCGCGCTACACCGTCCAGGGCAAGCTGGACCCGGCCCAGCCGCTGGGGCCGCAACTGCACGATTTCCTCTCCAAGCTGGGCGTGGCCGATTTCGCAAGCGTGTCGCAGAGCTAATTCAGCCGGGAACAGGGATAATAACTATCCCGTTTGCCCAAGTCATAGTTAAAAGCGATTGAAACTATTGGAACAATCAATTTTGCAAATGGGACTAAACGCTTTACACTGGCGTCTCAATGATTCACAACCCAACGAGGAAACCACAATGTCCCTGATCAATACCCAAATCAAACCATTCAAGGCCACCGCATACGCAAACGGCAAGTTCATCGACGTGAGCGATGAATCCCTGAAAGGCAAGTGGTCCGTCCTGATGTTCTACCCAGCCGACTTCACCTTCGTCTGCCCGACCGAACTGGAAGACCTGGCTGATCACCAGCCTGAATTCGCCAAGCTGGGCGTGGACGTGTACGGCGTGTCGACCGACACCCACTTCGCGCACAAAGCATGGCACGACACCTCGGACGCGATCAAGAAAGTGAACTACCCGCTGATCGGCGACCCAACCGGCACCCTGTCGCGCAATTTCGAAGTGATGATCGAAGAAGAAGGCCTGGCTTACCGCGGCACCTTCGTCATCAATCCAGAAGGCAAGATCAAAGTGCTGGAAGTGCACGACAACGGCATCGGCCGCGACGCGTCGGAACTGCTGCGCAAAGTCAAGGCAGCGCTGTACGTGGCATCCCACCCAGGCGAAGTTTGCCCAGCTAAATGGACCGAAGGCGCAGCGACCCTGACCCCATCGCTGGACCTGGTCGGCAAGATCTAAGTTCGGCAGCAAGTCTTGAAAAAGACCGCAGCACACAAGTAGTTACCGCGATGCCGGTCCGGGCGTCCGGCCCGGCATTCGCCTAAATATTTGTAGAAAAGGAAGAAAATCATGTTAGACGCAACTCTCAAAACCCAGTTGAAGGCTTACCTGGAAAAGGTCGTGCAACCGATTGAGATTGTCGCCTCTCTCGATGACAGCGCCAAAGCCCGCGAGATGGAAGAATTGCTCCAGGAAATCGTCCTGTTGAGCGACAAGATCACGCTGGTCAAGCGCAGCGACGACGCCGAGCGCAAACCGTCGTTCAGCATCAACCGTGCCGGCACCGATATCGGCGTGCGCTTCGCCGGCATCCCGATGGGCCACGAATTCACCTCGCTGGTGCTGGCCCTGCTGCAAGTCGGCGGCCACACCATCAAATTTGACGAAGCCGTCATCGAACAGATCCGCAACCTGGAAGGTGATTACGCATTCGAAACCTTCATCTCGCTGAGCTGCCACAACTGCCCGGAAGTTGTGCAAGCGCTCAACGCGATGTCGGTGATTAACCCACGCATCAAGGTCACCACCATCGACGGCGGCGTGTTCCCGAAAGAAGTCGAGGAACGCCAGATCATGGCCGTGCCGATGATGTTCCTGAACGGCCAGCACTTCGGCCAGGGCCGCACCAACGTCGAGGAAATCCTGGCCAAGCTGGACACCAACGCCGGCGTGCGCCAAGCCGCTGAACTGAGCAAGAAAGACGTGTTCGACGTGCTGATCGTCGGCGGCGGTCCCGCCGGCGCGGCCGCGGCGATCTACGCCGCCCGCAAGGGCATCAAGACCGGCGTGCTGGCCGAGCGTTTCGGCGGCCAGGTGCTGGATACGCTGGCGATCGAGAACTTTATCTCGGTCAAGGAAACCGACGGTCCGAAATTCGCGGTCGCGCTGGAACAGCACGTCAAGGAATACGAAGTCGACATCATGAACACGCAGCGCGCCAGCAAGCTGGTGCCGCTCGGTAAGCTGGTGGAAGTGCAGACCGCGTCCGGCGCCGTGTTGAAAGCCAAGACCGTGATCATCTCGACCGGCGCCCGCTGGCGCGAGATCAACGTGCCGGGCGAGAAGGAATACCGCAACCACGGCGTGGCCTATTGCCCGCACTGCGACGGTCCGCTGTTCAAGGGCAAGCGCGTGTCGGTGATCGGCGGCGGCAACTCCGGCGTGGAAGCGGCGATCGACCTGGCCGGCCTGGTCAAGCACGTCACCCTGATCGAGTTCGGCGCCGAACTGCGCGCCGACGCGGTGCTGCAGCGCAAGCTGCGCAGCCTGGCCAACGTCACCGTGATCACCTCGGCGCAGACCACCGAGATCCACGGCGACGGCAAGATCGTCAACGGCCTGAGCTACACCGACCGCGTGTCGGGCGAGTCCAGGAAGGTCGAGCTGGAAGGCGTGTTCGTGCAGATCGGCCTGGTGCCGAACACCGAATGGCTGAAGGGCACGGTCGCCTTGTCGCGTCACGGCGAGATCGAAGTCGATGCGCGCGGCCAGACCTCGGTGCCGGGCGTGTTCGCCGCCGGCGACGTCACCACGGTGCCGTACAAGCAAATCATCATCGCCACCGGTGAAGGCGCGAAGGCGGCGCTGTCGGCCTTCGATCACCTGATCCGCTCTGACGACGACGAAGCCGTCGACGAATCGGCCGCCAAGGTCGCGATGACCGCGTAAGCACCCCGAAGCAAACAAACCCCAAAGTTGGACGCCAACTCTGGGGTTTTTTTCTATTTCGGGGCGTCTGCGGTACGGGCGCGCGTGACGCGCCGCTATTTGAACTTGACGAGATCCTTGAAGATCAGCTTACCCCAGGTATTGCCCCTGGCGTGGACCAGCGAGCCGCCATCCTTGAGCGGTCCTAGCGCAATCGGCGCGAAACCGAGTTGTTCGGCCAGGACCGCGACCGGCGCCACCGCATTTTCGTCATCGCTCGACAAGAACACGATGCGGCTGCCGCCATGCACGCTCGGATCCGCGGCCAGAACTTGGGCGGGAAGATGGTTAAAGCCCTTGACGAACCTGGCGCCGGTAAACGCTTTGGCGACAACCGCGGACGACGGCTGATCTTCCAGGTCTTCAACGGGAACACCGAAAGCATTTGTCGTGTCGATGATCGTCTTGCCCCGCCAGCTTGTGATCTGCTGCGCGACTTCGCGATGTTCCCAAAACGGAACCGCCAGGAAGATCGTGTCGGCCGCGATGGCATCCTGCAGCGTCCTGGGGACAACGGTGGGGCCGATCGCTCGTGCCCGCTGCATCAACGTCTCGGGAGGGCGCCGGCTGGCGACGCCCACATCGATGTTCTTTCTTGCAAACGCCTGGGCGAGCGCCTGGCCTACCGCACCAAAGCCAATAATCGAATAACTCATGTTAACTCTCCGTTTCCGCGCGATTTCAGATGGCCGCAGTGCCGCCGTCGACATACAGCTCCACCCCATTCACGAAGCTGGAATCGTCTGAAGCGAGAAACAGCGCGACCGTCGCGATTTCCTCAGGCTGCCCCATCTTTCCACGCGGGACCAGGGATTCGAAATACCGCTTCGTCTCCTCGTCGAAGAGCTGCTCCTGGATCGGTGTGGCGATCTGCCCCGGGCTCAGCACGTTCACCCGGATCTTTCGGCCCTTCAGTTCGTTGAGCCACCCGCGTGCGAACGCGTGCAGCGCCGCCTTGCTCGCCGCATACACGCTGAAACCAGGAAAACCTTTGATCGAGGCAATGGACCCGGTCATGAAGATCGATCCGCCATCGTTGAACAGCGGCAGCGCTTTCTGAACCGTAAACAGCGTGCCGCGCGTATTCAGGCCGAAGGTCGCATCGAAGTGCCGCTCGGTAATCTCGCCCAGCGGGAGAGCTTCGCCCGTGCCGGCGCTCGCGAACAGGATGTCGATCTTGCCCTTTTCCCGCTTGACTGTATCGAACAGGCGGTCGAGGTCGTCGAGATTGGCCGCGTCGCCGCGCACGCCGGTCACGTTCCGGCCAATCAGCTTGACGGCCTCGTCGAGCGCCTCCTGTCTCCGGCCCGTGATGAAAACATAAGCGCCTTCTTCAACGAACCGCATGGCGCTGGCCAGCGCCATGCCGCTCGATCCGCCCGTAATGACTGCAACCTTACCCTCAAGCTTACCCATGACTTCTCCTTTGGTGGTGTCGAACCACGTTTCTGTTCCCATTTGCGCGAATGCGCTGTATCTTACGGATCAGTGATCCAGATCTTGATTAAATGGATCGCTGATCCATTTAAATATACGGATCACTGATCCGGTTGTCAAGGGAATCCATGCGCGCCGACGCCAGAAAAAATTACAGCCACCTGCTTGCCGTCGCGCGTGACGTCGTCACCGAACATGGCGCCGAGGCTTCGATGCGGGATATCGCCCGCCGGGCCGAGGTCGGGTTGGCCACACTGCTGCGCCATTTCCCGACGCGGGAAGCCTTGTTCGATGCGTTGCTGCGGACGCATCTGGACGCGCTGACGCAGAAGGCAGGCGAATTCGAAACGTCGAGTCCACCCGACGAAGCGCTCGTGTCCTGGTTTCGCGAAGGGGTGGCATTCGTGCACAGCTATAGCGGCGTTGTTACCTTGATGGCGAGCGCCCACGAGGACCCGGACTCCGCGCTGTACGCTTCATGTACGGCGGTGCACGAAGCGGGCGCGCGACTACTGCTGCGTGCCCAGGCCGAGGGAACGGCGCGCGCCGACATGGATGGGGTCGACCTGTTCGCCCTGATGTCGGCGCTCGGCTGGCTCGTCGACCAACCTTCGTTCGCGCCACGGGGGGATCATCTGTTTCACGTTATTACGAGCGCCATCCTGACGAATCGGCCTGGCGGCGATGCCAAGAAGGCGGCGTAACAGAGCGCAAGGAATTACGCCAGGTCGGCGCTGGCTTGCCGGGTGCGCAGCTGCATCGCGTGGCGGTGGCGCGCGCGCAGGCGCGGGTCGGTGATCAGGCGGCCCAGCGTTTCGCCGATCACCATCACCACGCCCAGCAGCGGCAGCACCAGCATCAGCCCCGCCACGCCGGCCACCATGCCGCCGATGAAGATCATCAGTACCGTGATCAGCGGATGGATGTGCAGGCTGCGCCCCAAGGTCAGCGGCATGAAGACGAAGTCGTCCAGCAGCCGCACCAGGATGAACACGCCGATCGCCAGGTAGGCCACCGACGGATCGTTGGGCGCGTCGGTCGAGGCCACCATCACCACCAGCACGCAGCCGACGATCGAGCCGACATACGGCACCCACGCCAGCAAGGCCGCGATCAAGCCCAGCACCAGCGGCGACGAGACGCCGATCGCCCACAAACCCAATGCCAGCACGGCCGTATCGAGCACGGTCAGCTTGATCAGGCCCTGGAAGTAGCGGTGCGCGGTCTGGTCCACCTCATGCAGCAGGCACAGGGTCTTTTCAAAGAAGGCGTTCGGCACCGCGCGCGCCAGGAATTTCTTGAACCGCAGGCCGTCGCGCAGGAAGAAGAAGGTCAGGAACGGCGCCAGCAGCAGCGACGGCAGCCAGGCCGCGACCGACACCAGGATGTCGGTCAGGTGCTTTTGCACGAAGCCGCCGGTGAAGGCGGTGACGCGGATGTTGACCGTCTTGGCCAGCTTCATCTGCTTCAGGATCGGGAACTGCTGCTCCAGCGACTGCATCGTGTGGCGCACGAAGTCCAGCCCGCCCGTCATATAGATGCCCAGCATGTCCTGCCACGAGTCGGACGGCGTCGAGTTCCAGAACACGGCGATCAGGATCGCCAGCGACACCAGCACGAAGAAGGCCAGGCCCACCGCCAGCGCGGCCGCGTTGTGGCTGACGCCCAGGCGTATCAGCCGCTGCATCGGCGGTTGCAGGATGTAGTACAGCACGATGCCGAGCAGGAAGGGGATGGCCAGGAACAGCATCTGCTGCAGCAGGAACAGCAGCACGCAGGTGGCGGCGATGATGCCGCTCCAGACCACCGGCCCGGCCCGCTGCTGGGTTGGAAGCAGATTCATAGCGCCTCGACTTGCGGCTTGCCGGTCATCCAGTCGCGCAGGCGGCTGCCGATGTGGCGCGCCAGGGCCAGCGCGATCTTGTAGCCGATCACGGCGTCGGTTTCCATCAGTCCCATGAAGTCGGCGCGGAAGAACACCGCCAGTTCGCAGTTGTCCAGCGCGCGCGTTTGCGCGTTGCGCGGCGAGTTGTCCAGCAGCGCCAGGTCGCCGAAGAAGGCGCCGGCCGACAGCTCGGCCACCACTTCGCGGCTGGCGCCCACCTGGCGGCTGATCATCACCCGGCCCGACATCACCAGGTACAGCGCCTGGCCCTCTTCGCCCTCGTCGAAGATGATTTCATCGGCCAGGTAGCGGCGCTCGTGCATCAGGCGGTCGACGATATTCAGTTCGAGCGGGGTCAGCGTCGCGAACAGCGCCGATTCCTTCAGCCGCAGCAGCCGGGGGGATAAGACGGGTGACTTGAACAGACCGAACATCGACGCATGACTCCAGGCAATAAGGGATATTGCTAATGTATCACGCCGCGCCTGGTCATGCCCCTGACACACTGGCTGTATATGCTACCGCTCGCTTGCTTCCTGGTAGTTACCGGTCATATGAATGAAATTAATGGGAGTTGGCGATTTTTCTCACCTAACCAACAGAACAGCCATGAACTTGAAACGTAGCCAAATTGCGAGCGCAGCCGCGCTTGTCGCCTGCAGCGCGCTGACCGGCGCCCATGCCCAGGATATCCAGAATACCCAGAGCACCAGCGGCGCCGCCGCCGACGCCCAGCAATCGGTGATCGTCACCGGCACCCGCAGCAGCAACCGCACCCAGTTCGACACGCTGGCGCCGGTCGATGTCTTCACCCGCGAAGAGATCGCCGCCGTCGAATCGTCCGATCTCAACGACGTGCTGGCGCAGCTGGTGCCATCGTATGTGGTGCAGCGCCTGCCGATGGCCGACGGCCAGGTCTTCGTCCGTCCCGCCACCCTGCGCGGCCTGTCGCCGGACCAGACGCTGGTGCTGGTCAACGGCCGCCGCTTCCACCGCAGCGCGCTGCTGGGCGCGCGCGGCGCCCAGGCGCCCGACCTGGCGCAGATCCCGACCAGCGCGATCAAGCGCATCGAGGTGTTGCGCGACGGCGCCTCGGCCCAGTACGGTTCGGACGCGATTGCCGGCGTCATCAACATCATCCTGGACGACAGCGTCGGCGGCGAGCTGACCGCCCAGCATTCGCAATACAGCGAAGGCGACGGCAAGGCCAATGAACTGCACGCCAAGTACGGCTTCGAATTCGGCGACAGCGGCCGCCTGATGCTGTTTGCCGAATCATCGCAGTCGGATCCGACCTCGCGCACCCGCCAGCGTCCCGACGCGATCGCCTTCCAGGCCGCGCATCCCGCGCTGACCGTGCCGAATCCGGTGCAGCGCTGGGGCCAGCCGGACCTGGAAAGCCAGCGCGCCGGCTACAACGCCAGCGTGGGCCTGGGCGGCGATACCGAGTTGTACAGCTACGGCCTGTTCGGCCACATGGACGGCACCTCCGATTTCAACTGGCGCAATCCCGATACCAGCACCACCGTCTACAAGACCAGCACCGTGTTCCCCGGCTGGGATGTGCGCAGCATCTATCCGGTCGGCTTCAGCCCGCAGTACACCAACAAGCAGGACGACCTGCAGCTGATGGCCGGCGTGCGCGGCCGCTTCACGCCTGTGCTGGGCTGGGATGTCAGCGCCTCGTATGGCCGCAATGAAATCGATTACGGCCTGCACAATTCGATCAACGCCTCGCTGGGCCCGAACAGCCCGACCTCGTTCTACCTGGGCCGCTTGACGCAGGAAGAAAAGCTGGTCAACGCCAACTTCAACTACGAGTGGCGCCTGGCCGACCTGGCGCAGCCGGTCAACGTC
This sequence comes from Duganella sp. CT11-25, assembly GCF_047302815.1. NCBI lineage: Bacteria > Pseudomonadati > Pseudomonadota > Betaproteobacteria > Burkholderiales > Oxalobacteraceae > Duganella > Duganella sp. CT11-25. Next base: position 4,213,185 of record NZ_JBKBFD010000001.1, on the reverse strand, counting down.
GCCTTCGGCGCCGAGTACCGCAACGAAACCTACAAGGTGAAAGCGGGCGACGCCGCCTCGTATGCGGTCGGACCGGGCGCCGCTGCCGGCCTGGACGCCAACGCCAACGGCGCCCCCGGCTTCAGCGACCGCCAGTCCGGCAGCTGGGGCCAGGACAGCTACGCCGCCTACCTCGACGTCGAAGCGCCGCTGAGCCGTCGCCTGACGGTCGGCGCCGCGCTGCGCTATGAAGATTTCTCCGAGTTCGGCAACACCGTCAACGGCAAGCTGTCCGGCCGCTTCGAATTGGCGTCCGGCTTCGCCGTGCGCGGCTCGTACTCGACCGGCTTCCGCGCGCCGACGCCGGGCCAGTCCAACACCAGCAGCACCACCCAGGGCCTGGACACCAAGACCCTGCTGGTGTTCACCAGCGGCCGCCTGTCGAACAACGACCCGCTGGCCATCGCGCTGGGCGCCAAGCCCTTGCAGCCTGAGAAATCCAAGAACCTGTCGCTGGGCCTGACCTGGAAGACCGACCTCGGCCTGTCCGGTTCGGTGGACCTGTACGACATCAAGCTGCGCGACCGCTTCAGCACCTCGGCTTCGTTCGCGGTGCCGGCCGGCGTGCCCAATCCGCTGCGCTACACCTCGGTCAGCTACTTCACCAACGATTTCGACACCACCACCCAGGGTGTCGATGTGGTCGGCAATTACCTGAGCCGCGTCGGCACCGGCAAGCTGAACCTGACGCTGGCCTACAACTACAACACCACCACGGTGGACGGCGGCAACTCCAGCATCGCCACCAATGCCAGCCAGCGCATCGTGTTCGAGGAACGCCTGCCGCGCCAGAAGGCGACCTTCAGCGCCGCCTACGATCTCGGCAGCTGGAGCGCGCTGGCCCGCGCGCGCTACTACGGCGCCTGGACCGACAGCACCGGCAACGCCACCGGCGATATCTTCCAGCGCTTCGGCGCCATGCGCTTCCTCGACCTGGCGGCCAGCTACAAGGTCACGTCCAAGCAGACCATCCGCTTCGGCGTCGACAATGTGCTCAACAAGTATCCGGACGAGGCGGTATTCCAGGCCAGCCGCGGCCTGATCTACTCGCGCAACGCGCCTTACGATACCGACGGCCGCAACCTGTACGTCGATTACACGGTGAAGTTTTGAGCCAACCGGACCAGCGGCGCCGCGCGTGGCTGCGCGCCGGCGCGCTGCTGCCGCTGGCGCCGGCGGCGGCCATGGCGGGATTGCCGGCCTCGTTGCCGGCGGCGCCCGCACTGCCGCCCGCGCCGGCCTTGCCGCCGGCTGAACTGGCGGCCGACAACGGTTACTGGCAAGCCGTCGCCGCCCAGTACGACGTCACCGACGAGGTGGCGATGCTCGACAACGCGTACTGGGGTTCGATGGCGCGGCCGGTGATGGACGCCTACCAGCGGCATGTGACCGAGGTCAATCACGGCAATGCCTACTACGGCCGGTTGCAGTTCCCGCCGGAGTTTGAAGCGGCGCGCGGCAAGGCCGCCGAGGCGCTGGGCGTGGAGCGCGACGAGATCGCCTTCACGCGCGGCGCCACCGAAGCCTTGCAGGCGCTGATCGGCGGCTACAACCGCTTGCGTCCGGGCGACGTGGTGCTGTGCGCCGACATCGATTACGACAGCACCATCAGCGCCCTGCACTGGCTCAAGCAGCGGCGCGGCGTCGAGGTGGTGGCGATCACCATGCCGGAGCCGGCCACCTACCAGGCGGTGATCGATTGCTATGCGCAGGCGATGGCGCGGCAGCCGAAGCTGAGGATGATGCTGCTGACCCACGTCAACCACCGCAACGGCATGGTCTTGCCGGTGGCCGAGATCAGCCGCATGGCGCGCGAGCGCGGCATCGACACCATCGTCGATACCGCGCACGGCTTCGGCCAGCTCGACATGCGCATCCCCGACCTGCGGGCCGATTTCGTCGGCATCAACCTGCACAAGTGGATAGGCGCGCCGGTGGGCATCGGTGCGATCTACATCCGGCGCGGCCGGGTGGAGGATATCGATCCCTACATGGGCGAGCGCGATCGCGGCGATGTGCGCACCCGCGTGCATACCGGCACCATCAACTTTGCCGCCTACCTGGCGTTGCCGCCGGCGCTGGACCTGCATCAGCGCATCGGCGTGGCCAACAAGCAGGCGCGCCTACATCGCTTGCGCAACCGCTGGGTCGACGCCGCGCGCGATATCGGCGGCCTTGAGCTGCTGGCCTCATCCGACCCGCGCCTGACCAGCGCGATCGCATCGTTCCGTTTGCGGGGCCGCACGTCCCTGGCCGACAACGTGGCCCTGTCGAAACGGCTGTTGCGCGACCACGGCGTGTTTGCCGTGTACCGCGACGGCCTGGCGTCGGGCGCCTGCGTGCGGGCCACGCCGTCGATCTTCACCACCGAGGCGCAAGTCGACCGCCTGGTTGCGGCGCTAAGGAAGGTGGCCGCCTGAGTGGCTACAGTTGGATGGTCTGCGCCAGCGGCAGCGCCGGGTCCAGGTGGCTGGTCAGCAGGATGCACTGGCGCGCCAGCCGCTCCTGCGCCGACAGTTGCCGGCGCAGGTAGGCCATGGCGTCGGCATCGAGGCCGTTGAACGGCTCGTCGATCAGCAGCAGGCGCACCGGCAGCGCCAGGGCCAGCGACAGCTGCATCTTCTTGTGCTGGCCCAGCGACAGCGTGGTGACCGGCTGGTCCAGCGTCGCCATCAGGTGGAAAGCCTGCAGCTCGGCGTTCAGCAATGCGCTATCGGTGGCCGGATACAGCGCCAGGTGCAGGTCCAGCACTTCGCGCACGGTCAGCCATGGCAGTTGCGGCGTGTCGCCGCCGCAGTAATAGCACTGCAGGCGGTAAGCCAGGGGCTGGGCGTGGATTTCCATATCGTCCAGCCGGATGGTGCCGCTGTGCGGCGTCAGCGCGCCGCCGGCCAGCTTCAGCAAGGTCGTCTTGCCGGCGCCGTTCTCGCCGCGCAGCCAGGTGACGCCGGCGCCCAGTTGCAGGCCGAACTGCCGGAACAGCGCGCGGTTGGCATACTCGAAATGCAGGCCTTCGATCTGCAGTATCAATTCCATAGTTCACTTCCAATGGCGGTCAGGATGATGATGGCGCCGATCACCAGTCCGACCCGGCCGCGCACGCTCAGGCGGCGCAGCGAGACAATGGCGATCTGGGCCAGGCCGGCAAAACACAGCCAGACCACGGCGACGGTGTGGCTGTAGCCGGCGGCCGCGCGGCCCAGCGTCGGCAGCGCGAAGCAGGCCATGACGCACAGGCCGGGCAGCAGCGAGAACAGCATGGCGCAACGGAACAGTCGCTCCGATCGCAAGGGCCAGCCGGCGGCGACGGGGCGCAGCTGCGCAATCTGTTCGGCCACGGCCTTGTCGCCGCGGTCGGTCAACAGCACCAGCGTCAGCGCCGCGCAAGCACCCCACAACGCCGGCGGCACCAGCGGCGGATGCCATAGCCAGACGGCGACGCTGAGCAAGGCGCCGGCCAGCAGCAAGGTCTGCTGGATGCCGACCACATTCTCGGCGCGCCAGAACGGCCGCCAGAACAGCTGGCGCCAGTAATACGGCAAGATCATTTGCTGCGGCGCGCGCGGCACATAGGATGGCGCCGCCGCGCGGGGGCGGCCCGGCTTGCGCGCGGCCGGCATGCGGGCGCGCCGCGCCAGTATCAGCGTCGAGATGGCCCAGGCCAGCAGCAGCGACAGCGCCGTCAACAGCAGTGCCTGTGGCGCGGCCGGGCGCAGCCAGTCCGGCCATTGATACAGCCAGATCGCGGTGGAGATGGCGTAGGCCAGCGTCAGCGGGCCGACGATCATGCCGGCCACTGCCGCGTCGGCGCCCCACCGGCGGCGCGGCGGGATCGGCAGCGGCCGGCTCCACAGCAGCACCTGCGCCGGATGCAGGCGCTTGCGCAGCAGCCAGACCGGCGCGCTGGCCAGCATCGCCTGTCCGGCAAACAGCGCCAGCGCCTGCGGCCAGGGCCGGGTCGCGGCCAGCAATCCGGGCAAGGCGATGCAGGCGATCAAGCCAAGGACCACCGGCGCGAAGCCGAGCAAGATGATTTCGAGGGAACTTTGAAGACTGGCGGCAAACTGCAGCAGCGCGTGGCGCGCCATGCGGACACGGAAACGAAGATAGGAATGGGAGGGCTTATTCATTGCACATCAGGATACTAAGCGATTCTGAAGCTGAAATGAATAAGGGCCCGATCAAGATCGGGCCCTTAAGGAATTTGGCGGAGCGGACGGGACTCGAACCCGCGACCCCCGGCGTGACAGGCCGGTATTCTAACCAACTGAACTACCGCTCCAAATTTCGTCTTTTCTGTTTTCCTTGGTGGGTGCTGAGAGGGTCGAACTCCCGACCTACGCCTTGTAAGGGCGCCGCTCTACCAACTGAGCTAAGCACCCAGAAAACATATCAGCGTTTGTCTTTCTTAACTGCGACAACTGCTGAACGAGGCCGTATTCTACAAGCTGCTTTATCGGTTCCGCAAGGGTTTTTGGAAATAATTTAGAAAATTAAGCGGCGGGGCCGGATTCCGGCACAATGGACCGCATGAAACCGATGACCTCCGCCCCCACCTCCGACGACGGGCTCGACGCCCTCTACCGCCGCGTCAGCTGGCGGCTGATGCCTTTTCTGTTCCTGTGCTACGTGGCGGCCTACCTGGACCGGGTCAACGTCGGCTTCGCCAAGCTGCAGATGCTCAACGACCTGCGGTTCAGCGATACGGTGTACGGCATCGGCGCCGGCATCTTCTTCATCGGCTACTTTATCTTCGAGGTGCCGTCCAACCTGCTGATGACGCGCACCGGCGCCCGCATCTGGATCGCCCGCATCATGATCAGCTGGGGGCTGATCTCGTCGGCGCTGATGTTCGTCGACAGCGTGGCCACCTTCTATGTGCTGCGCTTCCTGCTCGGGGCGGCCGAAGCCGGCTTCTTCCCCGGCATCATCCTGTACCTGACCTATTGGTATCCGGCGCACCGGCGCGCGCGCATGGTGGCGCTGTTCATGAGTGGCGTGGCGGTGGCCGGCATCGTCGGCGGCCCGCTGTCGGGCTGGATCATGAAGACCTTCGCCGGGCTGTATGGCCTGAGCGGCTGGCAATGGCTGTTCCTGCTCGAAGGCTTGCCGTCGGTGCTGATCGGCGTCTGGACGCTGTTCTACCTGGACGACGGCATCCGCAGCGCACGCTGGCTCAGCGAAGACGACAAGCAGCAGCTGGAACGCGCGATCGCCGAGGACCGCAAGGAGCAGCACAGCATGCCGCTGGCGCAGCTGTTCCGCAGCGCCAAGGTTTGGCTGCTGGCGCTGGTGTACTTCCTGTGCGTGATGGGTTTGTACGGCGTCAGCTTCTGGCTGCCGCAGCTGATCAAGAACAGCGGCGTGACCGACGTGTTCGACATCGGGCTGCTGTCGGCGATTCCGTATTGCGTGGCGGCGGTGGCGATGGTGCTGGCCGCGCGCCACTCGGACCGCACGGGCGAGCGGCGCTGGCACACGGCGATCGCCGCGCTGGCCGGCGCGGCGGGGCTGGTGGCCGCCACCATCTATAGCGACGACACGGTGATCGCGCTGGTGGCGCTGAGCGTGGCCACGGCCGGCATCCTGAGCACCTTCCCGATCTTCTGGAGCCTGCCGACCGCCATGCTGGGCGGTACCGCGGCGGCGGCGGGCATCGCGATGATCAACTCGATCGGCAACCTGGCCGGCTTCGTCAGCCCGTATCTGGTGGGCGCGATCCGCGACGCCACGCACAGCACCGCCAGCGGCATCTATCTGCTGGCGGCAAGCCTGCTGGCCGGCGCGGTGCTGGTGGTGACGGCCGTCAAGCGGCGATTACCTGGGACGTAATCGCCGCCGCGCGACGATCTGCGGACAATGGTTCTGTCGACATGACATAACCATTCAAGGAGATCACCATGACCACCCCATCCCATATCGCAGCTCAATACCTGGCCGTCTGGAACGAACGCGACGCCGCAGCCCGCCGCGCGCTGGTGGCGCGCGCCTTCAGCCTGGACGCCAGCTACGTCGATCCGATGATGCGCGGCGCCGGCCACGACGGCATCGACGCCATGATCGCCGGCGCGCAAAGCCAGTTCCCCGGCTACCGCTTCGAACTGGACGGCACGCCGGACGGCCACAACGACGTGGTGCGCTTTTCGTGGACGCTGGCCGTGCCCGGCGGCGCGCCGGTGGCGCACGGCACCGACGTGGCGCGCCTGGCCGATGACGGCCGGCTCGCCAGCGTGACCGGCTTCCTGAACCAGGCGGCCGCCTGATTCGCTTGAGTTCGCCGGCGCGGCAGGCTAGATTAGCGGCTTGTCCACACCATGGTGACGCCATGACCGCAGCCGCAGCCGACCACTACTTCAGCGACTTCGCCGCCGCGCTGCGCTACTGGCGCGGCAAGCGCGGCTACAGCCAGCTGCGCCTGTCGACCGAGAGCGCCGTCTCGCAGCGCCACATCAGCTTCCTCGAAAGCGGCCGCTCGCAGCCCAGCAAGGACTTGATCCTGCGCCTGGGCATGACGCTGGAGATCCCTTTGCGACAACGAAACGCCATGCTGCTGGCGGCCGGCTTCGCGCCGGCCTACCAGGAACGCAAGCTGTCCGACCCGGAACTGGGCGCGGTGCGCCAGGCGCTGGACTTCATGCTGGCGCAGCAGGCGCCGTATCCGGCGCTGGTGGTGGACCGGTTGTGGAATCTGCAGATGGCGAACGCCCCCGCCGCCGGCCTGATGCGATGGCTGCTGGCCTTGCCCGACGGCTTCGTGCTGCCGGTCGACGGTTCGGTCAACGTGCTGCGGCTGATGCTCGATCCGGACGGCGTCGGCCAATACCTGCACAACTGGCAGGACGTGGCCGCCGACCTGCTGCACTGGATACAGCGCGAAGCGATGAGCGATGGCCCCGGCAGCGAAGCCACCGCGCTGCTGGGCGAACTGCAGGCGCTGGCCGGCATCGCCGGCATGACCACACCCAACCTGGACCGGCGCGCGCTGCCCTTCCTGCCGGTGACGATACGCAAGGAGGGCGTCGAATTGAATTTGTTCACCACCATCGCCACGCTGGGGACGCCGCGCGACGTCACCGTGCACGAATTGCGGATCGAATCCTTCTTTCCCGCCGACGAGGCCAGCGCGCAATGGTTCCGCTCACGGGCCTAGCGCGTGGCGCGGCATGGCGTCGAGGATGTCGCGCACGCCGGCGGCAAAGATCTGGCGCGTGATCTCCTCGCCCAGGTAGCGTTCGTAGATTTTTTGCACCGTGCCGTCGGCCACGATGGCGCGCAGCGCCTCGATATAGCTGTGCAGCACCTGCGGCGGCACACTCTTCGAGACATACATGCCGACCAGCGCGCGCGGCGATTCGGCAAACGGCGTGCCGGTCATCTTGCCCAGCATCTTGAACTGGCGCTGGTGCAGCACGTGGATGGCCGGCGGCGCCAGCGTGCCCTCGGCGCGGCCGGCCTGGATCTTGCGGAACACCACGCCGTAGTCGTTGACGTATTCCAGCCGTCCCAGCTTTTGCAGCCGGTCCATCTGCGCCTGGGTTTCGGGCGAATAGGAAATGCCGCGCGTGACGTTCAGGCGCGCGCTGCTGTGGTCGACAAACTCGGCCAGGCTGCGGAACTTGCCGGCGCTCTTGTTGGTCAGCAAAAGCTCGAACTGGGTGTAGGTGTAGGGCAGCCACACGCCGTGCTGGTCGCGCTCGGCGGTGCGCAGCGAGGCGCCGGTCAGTTCCAGCTGGCTGTTGAAGAACTGCGCATACAGCCGGCCGTGCGGATACCACTCGATATTGAAATCGCAGCCGGTACGCCTGTGCATCTCCGCCAGCACGTCGACGGTGCTGCCGCGAAAGCTCGCGCCGTCGCGATAGGAGGAGTAACCGAGGTCGCTGATGCCGGCGCGGGCCGGCGGACATGGGGCCGCCAGCGCCGGCAGGGGCGCGAGCGGCAGCCAGGTGGCCAGGATAACGGTCGTCAGGCGTTTGGTCATGTCGGCGGATTGGTAATATTTGTTGCTTCCAGTGTAACACCGGCTTGCGGCGCGCAGGGTTTTCGTGAATACTGTATGTATCTACAGTAACTCATCGCATCATGACCGAACCGCAACGGCGCATCGCACACCTCGACATGGATGCGTTTTACGCCTCCGTCGAACTGTTGCGCTACCCGGAGCTGCGCGGCCTGCCGGTGGTGATCGGCGGCGGCCGCGACGCCCAGCCGGTGCCGCGGGAAGACGGCACGCACAGCTTCGCCCGGCTGCGCGACTATGTCGGACGCGGCGTCATCACCACCGCCACCTACGAGGCGCGCGCGCTCGGCGTCGGCTCGGCGATGGGCATGATGAAGGCGGCCAAGCTGGCGCCGGACGCGATCCTGCTGCCGGTCAATTTCGACGCCTACCGCCATTATTCGCGGCTGTTCAAGACCGCCGTGGCCGGCATCGCGCCGGATTTCGAGGATCGCGGCATCGATGAAATCTATATCGACCTGACCCGCGTCGAAGGCGAAACCCGCGCGCTGGCGACGCGCATCAAGCAAGCCGTGCGCGACGCCACCGGGCTGTCGTGCTCGATCGGCGTCACGCCCAACAAGCTGCTGTCGAAAATCTGCTCGGACCTGGAAAAACCCGACGGCCTGACCATCCTCGGCTACGACGACATCCCGGCCCGCATCTGGCCGCTGGGCGTGCGCAAGATCAACGGCATCGGCCCCAAGGCCACCGAAAAGCTGGCGGCGCTGGGCATAGCAACCATCGGCCAGCTGGCCGGGGCCGACGCCGGCCTGTTGCAGGACCATTTCGGCGCGCATTACTCGGCCTGGCTGGCGCAGGCCGCGCGCGGCATCGACCACCGCGAGATTTCCACCAGTTCCGAGAGCAAGTCGATCAGCCGCGAGACCACCTTCGAGCGCGACCTGCACGCGCGCCAGGACCGCGACACGCTGTCCGGCATCCTGACCACATTGTGCGAGCGGCTGGCGGACGACCTCAAGCGCAAGGGCTATGTCAGCCGCACCATCAGCATCAAGCTGCGCTTCGACGACTTCCAGATCGTCAGCCGCAACGTCACCTTGCCGCAGCCGGTGGCCGACCCGGCCGGCATCCTGCAGGCCGCGCGCGAATGCCTGAAGCGGGTGCCCTTGCAGCGCCGCCTGCGGCTGCTGGGCGTGCGCGCCAGCACGCTGGAGCCGCCCGGTTCCGGTCACCAGCCGGCGCTGCCCCGGCAGGGCGAATTGTTCGCCTAGACGGTTGTTGTTTCGCCGCCCCAGCCATCAAGCAGATGCATGCGCCAGCCTATCCGGCGTTGTATAGTGGAACGGCCGCCCCATCCGTCAGGAGCACTACATGCTGGAGCATCTCAGTATCCAACAGCGCTTTCGCCTGCTGCTGGCCGTTTCGCTTGCCTGTTTCGCGCTGTGCGGCCTGATCGTCCAGCGCACCCTGTCGGAAATCCGCGTCAATGGCCCGATCTACGAGCGCATCATGCAGGGCCAGGACCTGGTGGCCGACATCCTGCCTCCGCCGGCCTACCTGGTCGAATCCTATCTGATCGTGCTGCAGCTGAACGCGGCCGACGCCAGCCGGGCGGCGCCCCTGCTGCAGCGGCTGCGCGGCGCGCAGCAGGCCTACGAGCAGCGTTACCGCTACTGGTCGGCGGCGGGCCTGCAGGGGGAACTGGAGGACAAGTTCCTGAAGCAGTCGCACGCGCTGGTGCAGTCCTTTTACAGCACCGCCTTCGGCGACCTCGCGCCGGCCCTGCAGCGCGGCGACCAGGGCGGCGCCGCGCGCGCGCTGGCCAGGCTGGGCGCGACCTATGAGCAGCAGCGCAAGACCATCGAACAGGTGGTCGAGCTGGCGCGCCAGCGCAACCGCGACGACGAGGCGGCCGCGCTGGAACGCATCCGCCACATGGCGTGGTCGCTGGGCCTGATGTTCGCCGTCATCATCGGCGTGTTCATCCTGATCTTCAACACGGTCAGGCGCAGCATCGCCGATCCCATCCTCGATGCGCTGAAGATCACCCAGCGCGTCGCCGCCGGCGACTGGCACCAGCAGATCCACCCCGGCGCGCGCGGCGAGGCCGGCCGCCTGCTCGACGCCATCCGCGACATCGTCAGGAACACCCAGACCGAGATCGTCAAGTCGGAAAAGCTGGCGGCGCTCGGTTCGCTGGTGGCCGGCGTCTCGCACGAACTCAACACGCCGGTCGGCAACGGCCTGATGGCGGTCAGCACGCTGAGCGAGGACTTGCGCACCTTCCGCGGCAAGATGCGGGACGGCCTGAAGCGCTCGGTGCTGGACGAGTTCCTGCAATCGGTGGAGCTGGGTTCCGACCTGGCGATGCGCAACCTGCAGCGCGCCGCCGACCTGATGAGCAGCTTCAAGCAGGTGGCGGCCGACCGCGCCAGCTCGCAGCGCCGCCGCTTCCTGCTGCACCAGGTGGTGCATGAAACGCAGATGACCTTGCAGCCCATGCTGAAGCGCGCCAATTGCGAGGTGCGGCTGGAGATTCCGCCGGCCCTGCAGCTCGACAGTTTCCCCGGCCCGCTGGGACAGGTCATCGCCAACCTGATCGAAAACGCGGCCAAGCACGGCCTGGACGAGGGCGGCGGCGTGATCGTGCTGAGCGCGCGCGCCGCCGGCGACGACGCCGTGACGATTTCGGTCCAGGACGGCGGCAAGGGCATCGCCGCCGCCATGCAGGCGCACGTGTTCGAGCCGTTCTTCACCACCCGGCTGGGCCAGGGCGGCAGCGGGCTGGGCCTGCATATCGCGCACAACATCGTGTATCAGATCCTGGGCGGCAGCATCGAGCTGCGCAGCGCGGCCGGCCGGGGCACGTGCTTCGACGTGACGATCCCGTTGACGGCGCCGCACGACCTGGCATCGGCCGCCTGAGCGCGGTTTTCCCGCCACAACCGGACCGTGCGGCGCGCCAGCGTGTAAAATGGCGCTCCCCTGGCATTACTGAAACAAGGCAAAAAACTCATGTGGTTCAAGAATCTTCAGATTTACCGTCTGCCGGCCCCTTGGGCCTTTACCCCGGAACAATTGGAAGCCGCCCTCGCTCCTCACTCCTTCGTGCCAGCCAGCAGCAATGAATTGCTGCGCCAGGGTTGGGATACCCCGCGCCCGAACGGCGGCCTGGTCCATGTGGTCAACAATCAAATGCTGATCCTGCTGGGCACCGAGAAGAAGCTGCTGCCGAACACCGTCATCAACCAGGTCGCCAAGGCGCGCGCCGCCGAGCTGGAAGAAGCCCAGGGCTTCGCCCCGGGCAAGAAGGCGATGAAGGAACTGAAGGAGCGCGTGGCCGACGAGCTGCTGCCGCGCGCCTTCTCGATCCGCAGCAACGTCTGGACCTGGATCGACCCGGTCAACGGCTGGCTGGTGGTCGACGCGGCCAGCCCGGCCAAGGCCGACGAAGTGATCAAGCTGCTGCTCAAGGCGGTCGACAAGCTGCCGCTGGAAAGCCTGCGCGTGCAGCGCTCGCCGGTCGGCGTGATGACCGAGTGGCTGCAGGCCGACGACGCCCCGTCCGGCTTCACGGTCGACATGGATACCGAGCTGCGCGCCACCGGCGAGAGCAAGGCGGCGGTGCGCTATGTGCGCCACACGCTGGAGGCGGACGAAGTGCGCCGCCACATCGCGGCCGGCAAGCAATGCACCCGCCTGGCCATGACCTGGGACAGCAAGATTTCCTTCGTGCTCACGGAATCGCTGGCGATCAAGGGCATCAAGCCGCTGGACGTGATCAGCGAAAAGGAATCGAGCACCAAGAACGACGAAGAGCGTTTCGACGGCGATTTCATGCTGATGACCGGCGAGCTGGCCAAGCTGATGGCCGACGTGGTCGAGGCACTGGGCGGCGAAGCCAAGGCCTAAGCCCGCGCAGTCCTTGCCTTTTAGTAAAAAATGCCGCGAAGTCGTTGATTTCGCGGCATTTTTTTTGTGGTGCCGAAGGAAAAAACCGTCATTGCCCGATGGCAATTCGAACGCGGCACTGCTATAGTGGAAGGCCTTATCAAAAAAGGAATTCCCCATGAGCGGGCCCAGCGGCTTGACCACCGACCAGATCGCCAGTTTGACCGTGCCGGACATCACGGCCTGGACCACCGACGATATCCTGGACCTGACCGCCGAGCAAGTGGGGGCGCTGCGGGTGGACCATGTCGCCGCGTTGAGCAGCGTGCAGCTGTCGGTGCTGACGCCGGGCAATCTGCAGGCGCTGAGCACGCAGGACATCGCCGCGCTCAAGCCTGCCGTGCTGAACGCCGCCGGCGCCGCCTCGCCGGTGCTGATGGCGGCGCTGCTGAGCGACCAGATCGCCGCGCTGACCACGGCGCAGGCCGCCGCGCTGGGCACCAAGGCGTTCACCAGCCTGGACCTGGGCGCCATCGCCGCCTTCGAGTCGGCCGACGTGGCCGCGCTGAGCACCGCCAATATCGCCAGCCTGGGCGTCAGCGATATCGCGCTGATGCGGAGCCAGCAGTTTGCCGGCCTGGGCAGCCGCCAGCTGGCCACCTTCACCACCGCTGAAATCCAGGCCATCGGCAGCGACGGCGTGGCCGCGCTGGGCACCCAGGTCATCGCCGGCCTCACCACCGCGCAGATCGGCTTGCTGAACACCGACCAGATGACCGCGCTGACCACCCTCCAGGCCTCGGTGCTGGGTTCGGCGCAGGTGGCGGCCTTGTCCACCACGGTCATCGCCGCGCTGGAAGCGGCCGATGTCGGCGCGCTCAAGACCTCGGTCATCGCCGGCCTGTCGACGCGCCAGGTCGCGGCGCTGACCTCGGCCCAGGTGGGCGCTTTCACCACCGCGCAGTTCGCCGTGCTGGGCAGCGGCCAGATCGGGGCGCTGAGCACCGACGCCTTGCTGTCCGTGCCGACCGCCGACCTGGCGGCATTGGGCACCGGCGCCGTCTCGCAGCTGGGCACGGCCGTGCTGTCGCAGCTGACGACCGGCCAGATCAACGCCTTCGGCAGCCAGCAGATCGCCGCGCTAAGCAGTGCCCAGGTGGCCGGCCTGACCAGCGACCAGGTCGGTACGCTGAACTCCGCCCAGCTGGGCGCGTTCGGCAGCCGCCAGGTGGCCGGCCTGTCGACCGCCGACATGGCCGCCTTCGACCAGCAGCACCTGCCTTACCTGGGCACGGCGATGATGGCGGCGCTGACCTCGAACCAGCTGGCCGCGCTGGCCGACGCCTGGTCCAGCGGCTACTTCGCCTTGCTGAGCACGGCGCAGATCGCGGCCCTGCGCACTGCGGCGCTGGTGGGCATCGACGCCGACCAGATCGCCGCGCTGACGACCGCGCAGGCCGCCGCGCTGAGCAGCGCGCAGCTCAGCGTGCTGCCGACCGCCATGCTGCGGCTGCTGTCGACCGCCGACGTGGCGGCGCTGAAGACCAACGCCATCGCCGCCCTGAGCACCCAGCAGATGGCGGCGCTGACCAGCGCCCAGCTGGGCGCGTTCGGCACCGCGCAATTCTCGGTGCTGACCAGCCGCCAGCTGGCCGCCATCAACAGCGACACCATCGCCGGCCTGTCCAGCGCCGACCTGGCTGCGCTGACCACCAGCGCGGTGCCGCTGCTGAACCCCGCGCTGCTGTCGCTGCTGAGTTCATCGCAACTGGCCGGACTGGGCTCGCGCCACTTCGCCGTCATGAGCAGCGCGCAGGTCGCCGCGCTCGGCACCGCCCAGGTGCAGGCGCTGGCGTCGGCGCAGATCGGCGGCTTCGGCACGGCGCAACTGGCCGGCCTGGGCAGCAACGATATCGCCGTCCTCGGCAGCGGCGCCATGAAGGCGCTCAGCACGGCCGCCATCGGCGCGCTGACGTCCGCGCAACTGGCGGCGCTGGGTGCGGGCAGCGGCCTGTTCGGCGTATTGACCACGGCGCAGATCGCCGCGTTGCGCACCGGCGCGCTGGCCGGCATCGGCAGCGACCAGATCGTCGCGCTCAGCACGGCCCAGGCCGCGACGCTGAACAGCAGCCAGACCGCCGCCATGGCGACCAAGCTGATCATGGCGCTGGAGACCGCCGACCTGGCCGCGCTGAGCACCAGCGTCATCGCCAGCCTGTCGAGCAGCCAGCTGGCCCGCCTCAGCGGCGTCCAGGTCGGCGCGCTGACCACCTTGCAAAGCAGCGTGTTGAGCAGCAGTCAATTCGCCGCGATCGGCTATCTCGGCCTGCTGGGCCTGCAAAGCGCCGACCTCGGCGCGATGGCCACCGCCACCATCGCCGGCATCGCCACCGACACGCTGAGCGTGCTGGCCACGGCGCAGCTGGCCGGCCTGGCCACGCGCCAGATCGCCGCGCTCAGCTCGGCGCAGCTGAACGCCTTGAGCAGCGCGCAGATCTTCAGCCTCAGCTCGGCGCAGATCGCCGCCCTCGGTTCGCAGCAGATCGCCACGCTGTCGACCGCCGACGTGGCCGCGCTCAGCACGGCGGGCCTGGCGGCGCTCAACACCGCCGCCGCCGCCGCGCTCAACTCGGCGCAACTGAACGTGCTGGACGGCGCCATCGGCGTGCTGGGCACGGCGCAGGTCGCCGCGCTGGGCACGGCCGCGCTGGCCGGCCTGGGCACCGACGAAGTGGTGGCGCTGACCACCCGCCAGGCCGCCGCCCTGAGCAGCGACCAGGTGCGCGCGCTGAGCACGCGTTCCATCCATGCCCTGGAGACAGCCGACCTGGCCGCGCTGCGCACCCAGGCCATCGCCGCCCTGACCACCGCCCAGGTCGGCGCGCTCGGCAGCGACCAGTCGTCCTCGCTGACCTCGGCCCAGTTCCTGGCGTTGAGCAGCACGCAACTGGGCGCGCTGTCGTCCGACGCCATTGCCGGCTTTGCCAGCGCCAGCCTGGCGGCGCTGGGCACGGCCTTCATTTCCACGCTGTCGAGCGCCGCGCTGGCGGGCTTGACGTCGGCGCAGTTGAACAGCCTGAGTTCGCAGCAGTTCGGCGTGTTGAGCAGCAAGCAGCTGCTCGGACTGACGCCGTCACAAATGGCGACGCTGGGCAGCCGCCAGGTCGCCGGCCTCAGCCCGGGCAGCCTGCCGGGCTTGCAGAGCGGCGACATCGCCGCCTTGGGCAGCGCCGCCCTGCGCGCCCTGAGCACGGCCGCATTGCAAGCCTTGAGCACGGCGCAAGTGGCCGCGCTGGGCGGCGCCGACGGCAGCCTGTTCGGCGCGCTGGGCACCGCCCAGATCGGCGCATTGGGCAGCCGCGGGCTGGCCGCGCTGACCACCGACCAGATTGTCGCGCTGAGCACCGCGCAGTCGGCTTCGCTGAACAGTGCGCAAGTGGCCGCCTTGTCCAGCGCCGGGATCGCCGCGCTGGAAGCGGCCGACCTGGCCGCCGTCGCCACCGCCGCGCTGACCGGCATGACCACGCGCCAGGCCGCGACATTGAGCAGCGACCAGGTGGCGGCGTTGACCAGCGGCCAGGTCGGCGCCCTGAATTCCGCCCAGTTCAGCGCGCTCAGCTCGGACGGCGTGCAGGGGCTGGAGCTGAACGATATTCCGGTGCTCAACACCGGCGTGATCGCCGGCCTGTCGGCCGGTGCGCTGGCCAAGCTCGGCACCGACCAGGTCGCCGCGCTGGCCACGCGCCAGGTGGCAGCGCTGACCACGGTCCAGCTCAATGCGCTGAGCACGGACCAGGTCTACAATTTACGTTCGGCGCAGATCGCCGCGCTCGGCACCGCCCAGGCCGCCGGCCTGTCGCTGCGCGACCTCGCCGCCATCAGCACCGACAACCTGGCGGCATTGAAGACCGCCGCCATCGCCGCCCTGAGCGCGGCCCAGCTGAGCGTGCTGGGCAACGATCCATGGGGCAGCGGCGAGAGCGTCATGGCGGCGCTGACCACGGCGCAGATCGCCGCGCTGGGCACGGCGGCGTTGTCCGGCCTGCGCACCCAGCAGGCCGTCGCGCTGAGTTCCGACCAGGCCGCCGCGTTCAACAGCGCGCAGATCGCCGCGCTGTCCAAGGCCAGCCTGGTCGCCTTCGACCCGGAAGACGTCGCCGCGCTGAAAACCGCCGCGCTGAAGGGCTTGTCGTCGACCCAGCTGGCGGCGCTGACGCTGGACCAGACGGCCGTGCTGGGCACCGCCCAGATTGTCGCGCTGTCTACCGCCGCGCTGTCCGGCCTGACCAGCGCGCAGGCGGTGGCGCTCAGCGTGGACCAGGCCGCCGCATTGAGCAGCAGCCAGATCGGCGCGCTGTCGCTGGGCGCCACCGCCAAGCTGGAGGCGGACGACCTGGCGGCGCTGCAAACCCGCACCATCGCCGGCCTGCGCACCCAGCAGATCGCCGTGCTCAGCAGCAGCCAGCTGGCCGCGCTGTCGACCGCGCAAGTCGCGGCCCTCAGCAGCAGCCAGGTCGGCGCGCTGGCCCCCAACAGCGTCGCCGGCCTGTCGCTGGACAGCCTGGTGGCCTTGAGCACTCAGGCCATCGCCGGCCTGACCAACGCCCAGCTGACGGGCCTGAGCGGCGCCCAGGTGAGCAGCCTCGCCACGCGTCAGATCGTCAGCCTGAACAGCAGCCAGTTCGGCGCGCTGCGCACCAGCCAGGTCGCGGCGCTGACCCTGGACCAGACCGGCGTGTTGGGCAGCAAGCAGGTGGCGGGGCTGTCGGCCGCCGCCATCGTGGCGCTGGACACCGATATCGCGGTGCTGGGCACGCAGGCGATCGCCGCGCTGACCGCTGCGCAGATCGTGGCGCTGGGCACCAATGGCGCCGGCGCGGCGGTCAACTTTGATCTGCTGGGATCGGCGCAGATCGCGGCCATCAGCACCACCGCCCTGCAGAGCCTGACCAACAACCAATTGCGCGCCTTCGACAGCGAGCAGATCGCGGCGCTGAGCATCAAGCAAGTCAACTCGCTGTCCGCCGCCTTCCTGACCGGCTTGAACAGCCTGCAAATGGCCGGCCTCAGCTCGGCCCAGATCGCCGCGCTCAGCACCAACCAGATCGTCGCGCTGAACGCCCCGCAGTTCGGCATGCTGAACTCGGACCAGATCCACGCGCTGACGGCGGCGCAGTTCGGCAGCCTGTCGACCGCCGACGTGGCCGCGATCGACGCCGACAACCTGGGCGCGATCAGCGTGGCCGCGATCGCCGGCCTGACCTCGGCCCAGCTGAACGCGCTGGGCGGCGCCGGGCAGGCGATCTCGGCCCTCACCACGGCGCAGATCGCCGCGCTGCGGACCCAGACCATCGCCGGCTTGAGCGCGACGCAGGCGGCCAACCTGACCACCGACCAGGCCGCCGCGCTGACGGGCGGCCAGATCGCGGCGCTGCCGCTGACGGTGGTCGGCGCGATGGAAGCGGAGGACATTGGTTCACTGAAGAATTCCACCATCGCCGCGCTCAAGACCCAGCAGCTGCTGGCGCTGAAGAGCAGCCAGATACTGGCGCTGAACACGGCCCAGATCGCCGTGCTCGGCAGCGCGCAGCTGACGTCGCTGGCGGCGGCGCAGGTCGCCTACCTCGGCGTGGACGACGTCGCGGTGATCAATCCGCTGCTGCTGAATGCGGCGGCGCGCGACGGCAACCTGCTGGCCGCGATGAACTCGGCGCAGCTGCAGGCGCTGACCACCGCGCAATATGCGGCGCTCAGCTCGGCGGCGATCGCGCGGCTGCGGCCGGTGCAGCTGGCGGCGGTGGAGGCGGTGGACATCGCCGTGCTGGGCACCAGTGTGATCCGCACACTGAGCGACGACCAATTGCTGGCGCTGACGGTATCGCAAGTGGCGGCGCTGACGCTGCCGCAAATGGCGGCGCTGCGCGTCAGCGCGATCGCCAACCAATTCACAGCGGCGCAGATGGTGGCGTTCTCGGGCGCCCAGCTGGCCGCGATGAGCACGGCGCTGATCGCCGACCTGAGCGCGTCCAACCTGGCCGCCATCGAGGTCGCCGACATCGCCAGCCTCGGCACGCAGCAAATCCGCGCGCTATCGGGGTTCCAGATGGGCAGCCTGGCCAACGCCCAGCTGGCGGCGCTGACCACCACGCAGACCCATGCGATGACGGCGAGCCAGTACAACGCCCTGAGCGCCGCGCAGCAGGCGGCCTTCAGCGCGGCGCAGAAAGCCGCCATGACCTTCGTCACGCCGCTGGTGCTGGACCTGGACGGCAACGGCGTGCGCACGCTGGGCCTGGAGGCGGGGGTGCGGTTCGACCTGGCCGCCAGCGGCGAGACGCGGGCGACCGGCTGGGTCGGCGATGGCGACGGCTTGCTGGCGCTGGACCGCAATCACGACGGCATCATCAACGATGGCGGCGAACTGTTCGGCTCCGCCACGCGGCTGGCCGACGGCAGCAGCGCCGGCAACGGCTATGTCGCGCTGGCGGCGATCGACAGCAACGCCGACGGCGTGGTCGACGCGAAGGACAGCCTGTACGGCGACTTGCGCGTCTGGGTGGACGGCAACGCCGACGGCGTCAGCCAGGCCGCCGAGCTGAAGACGCTGGCCGAGCTGCACATCGCCAGCCTGAACCTGGACGCGCGGCGGGATGGCGCCGTCGACAACGGCAACCTGATCGGCTTGAGCTCGACCTACACCACCGACGACGGCCAACAGCATGCGGCGGCCGACGTCTGGTTCGCGCAGGGCCGCGGCGGCCAGGCCAGCGCGATGGCGCAAGCGCTGTCGGCGTTCGACGCCGACGCCGCCGCAGGGCCACCGTCGCTGGCAATGCCGCAGCCTGCCGCCGGCATGGGCGCGCACGCCGCGCGCATGGCCGACGCTCTGCAGCGGTTCAGTCTCGACGGCCAGACGGCGGGTACCCAACTGTCCGACCACGAAACCCTGCGCCTGAAAGCGCTGCAACCCTCCGCAACGCCCGGCCTGCTGGCCGCACCGCGTTAAAACTCCGGGGTCAGGTCCAAAACCTGGACACGAACTCTACCGTAGCGGTCGCTACGGTAGAGTTCGTGTCCAGGTTTTGGACCTGACCCCGGATTTGTTTTTTCCGAAATATTTCTTTTTCCCTCTGCTAGCCGCTTGGACCACTCCAGTGTTTCTAGAAAAGGAAAAACCATGAGTTTCGACCGTACCATGACTACCGCGCAGTTCGCGGCCGGCGGCACCCGCTTGATCGCCAGCCTCACCACCGCCGACCTCGCCGCGCTTGGCACCGACTATATCGTCGCGCTGACCACGCAACAGGCGCAAGCGCTGAAAGGCCCGCAACTGGTGGCCTTGTCCACCGCCGGCATCGCCGCGCTGCAGGCCGACGACCTTGCCGCCATCAAAGCCTACGACTTGTCGCTGGCGTCGCAGACCACCCGCTTCATGGCGGCCCTGACCCCGACCCAGGTGCCGGCGCTGACCACGGGCCAGGCTGTGCTGCTGAACCAGAAAGGCATCGCCGGCCTGTCGACGGCCGCGCTGGCGGCCCTGCCGACCCAGCACGTGTCGCTGCTGTCGGTAATGGTGGTGGCCGGCATGACGCCGGCCCAGGTGCGCGCACTGGGCTCCGACCAGATCGCGGTGCTGAAGGCGGGACAGGTGGCATCGCTGCCGAGTGCGCGCGTCGGCGCCGAGGATATGTTCCGCGCCGACCAGATCGCCGCGTTCAGCACCCAGCAGATGCTGTCGCTGAGCACGGCCATCCTGTCCCGGCTGAGCGCCACCGAGATCGGCGCGATCGAAGCGATCGACCTGGCCGCGCTGAGCACCGGCCAGATGGCAGTGCTGAACGTGAACCAGGTGCTGGCGCTCAGCAACGAGCAGCTGGGCGCCATCACCAGCCGCCAGATCACGGCGCTGGGCACGCGCCAGATCCAGTCGCTGGACGCCGGCCGCCTGCATGCGTTGAGCACCAGCGCGGTCGCCACGCTGAGCACGGCGCAGATGCGCGCGCTGACCACGGCCCAGCTGCGCTCGCTGGAAACCGAACAGCTGGCCGCGCTGAACAACCGCCAGCTCGCCGTCCTGTCGACCGCCGCGATCCAGTCGCTGGACCCGGCCAACCTGGCCGTGCTGCGCACCTCGGCGATCGCCGGCCTGACGTCGGCGCAGCTGGCGGTGCTGGGCGGCGCCGTCGACGGCGCGTTCAGCCTGCTGACCACCGGCCAGGTGGCGGCGCTGAGCAGCGCGGCCATGAGCGGCCTGTCGACGCGGCAGGCGGCGGCGCTGACCAACGACCAGGCGGCGGTGCTGAATGCGGCGCAGCTCGGCGTGCTGTCGACGCAGGTCATCACCATGCTCGACGCCGGCGACATGGCGGCGCTGAAAACCAGCGCGGTCGCCGCCCTGCAGACCCGGCAGATGGCGGTGCTGAACGGCGGCCAGCTGGCGGCGCTGTCCACGGCGCAAGCGGCCGTGCTGGGCGGCAGCCAGTTGAACGCGCTGAGCACGAAAACCTTCGCGGCCATCGAGAACGAGGACTTGTCCGCGCTCAGCGTCAGCGCCTTCGGCAGCCTGTCGACGCGCCTGCTGGCCTTGCTGGACGCCGACAAGATCACGGCCTTGTCGGCGCGTCAGCTGGGCGGGCTCGGCTCCGCCAGCTTGAACGCATTGCGCAGCGACCAGTTCCTGGCCCTGAGCACGGCGCAGATCGCCGGCCTGAACCCGGCGCAGCTAGGCGGCGTATCGACCGCCAACCTGGCCGCGCTCCGGGCCGAGAACCTGGCGGCCTTGCCGAGCGCCTTCATCGCCGCGCTGAACGCCGTGCAGTTTGCCGCGCTGGGCGGAGCGGCGCATGACATCGGCTACCTGAGCACCAGGCAGATCACGCAACTGGGCACGGCCGCGCTGTCCGGCATGACGGCGGCGCAGGCGGTGGCGCTGACATCCGACCAGGCTGCCAGCCTGAACGCCACCCAGGTGACTGCCCTGTCGACCAAGGTGATCGCCGCGCTGCAGCCGGAAGACTTCGCGGCCCTCAGCGGCGCGGCGATTTCCGGCTTGCGCACGGCGCAGTTCGCGGTGCTGGGCAGCGACCAGATCCTGGGCCTGACGACGGCGCAGGCTTCCGGCTTGGGCAGCCAGCACATCGCCGCCTTGTCCAGCGGCGTGATGGCGCAGATGCGGCCGGAGGAGATCGCCGCGCTGAAGGCGTTGTCGATCGCCGGCCTGCGCACCGACCAGTTGCGCGCCCTGTCCAGCGACCAGGTCAACGCGCTGACCGTCGCGCAAAGCAATGTACTGAACAGCGCGCAGTTCGGCGCCCTGTCGACCGCCATCATCGCCAGCATGGAAGTGGCTGACGTCGCCGCCCTGAATACCGGGGTGATCGCCGCGCTGTCCACGGCGGCGCTGGCGGCGCTGGGCAGCGAGCATATCGCCGCGTTGCGAGTTGCACAGATCGGCGCCATGTCGACCGCGACGCTGGCCGCGCTGAGCGACCAGCAGTTCGCGGCGCTGAGCGCGCTGCAATTCTCCGGCCTGAGCACGCGCCAGTACCAGGCGCTGTCGACGCGCGACATGGCGGCCATCGGCACGCAGCAGTTCGCCGGCCTGACGACGGCGGTGATCGCCACCTTGAGCACGGCGCAGCTGGCGCTGCTGTCCACCGCCCAGATCGCCGCGCTGAGCGTGACGCAAGCCGGCGTCTTGAGCAACGCGCAGCTGAAGGGGTTGTCCACCGACGCGGTGGCTGCGCTGGAAACGGCCGACGTCGCCGCGCTGGGTACGCTGGCGTTCATGACAGCCTTGCCGACCGCTTTCTTCGGCAGCCTGTCCAGCGACCAGGCGGCAGCGCTGACCTCCGCGCAGATCACCGCGCTGGCCAGCGGCAGCATCGCCAACCTGGCGCCGCAATTGCTGTCCGCGCTGAACGTGACCGCGTTGAACGGCATGAGCACGGCGAACATCGCGCGCCTGCAGCCGGCGCAGTTGCTGTCGCTGCGCACCGACCAGATCGCGGCGCTGAGCACGCGCCAGATCGCCGCCCTGCCGACCGCGCACCTGGACGGCAGCGACATCCTGACCACCGATCAGGTGGTGGCGCTGACGACGGCGCAGGTGGCCTCGCTGAGCAAGGGACTGCTGGCGGCGCTGGGCTCGGACGACCTGGCGGCGATCGAAACGGTGGATCTGGCGGCGCTGGGCAGCGCGCAGCTGAAGGTGCTGTCGACCACGCAGATCAGCGCGCTGACAACGGCGCAGGCCAATGTCTTCACGACGGCGCAGACGGCTGGATTGAGCACCGCGCAGATGGCGGCGCTGACGGCGGCCAGGACGGCGCCGGCGGCCATGCTGGCCGAGTCCTCGGCGCTGAGCTTGCGCGTCAGCAGCATGGCGCAGGCGATGGCGGCCTTCAGCGCGGCCGAGCCGGTGCAAGGCATCGGTTTCGATGCCTTGCGCGGACGGGCCGCCGGTTCAGGCTTGCAGTTGAATATCTACGCGCCGGAAGGGCCGCAAGACTTGCTCGCGTCGCCCCGCCGGTAGGCGTTTAAAGCGGCTGGAAGACGCCGGCCGCTTTATTCTTCTGCACGTTGTCCCACGCGAAGATCTTGCCGTTCATGGCCACGTACACGCCGGGCGGCAGGATCTGCGCCACGCCGCAGGCAAAGCCCAGGTTGAACATGGCGTCGGAATTGGCGATTTCGTAGGGAATCATGGCGCCGGTCAGCACGATGGTCTGGCCCAGGCTGGCCGGTCCCAGCACGGCGGCGGTCTGCGGCATCGTATCGGTGCCGTGGATGATGACGATGGCTTTTTCGGCGGCGGCGCGGCACGAGGCCAGGATGCGCTCGCGGTCGGCGTCGACCATGTCCAGCGAATCCATCAGCGGCAACTCCTCCAGCGCCACGTCCACCGTCAGGCGGCAGCGCGCCAGCAGGGCCGGCACATGGCTCTCGGCGAAGCCCAGGGTGCCGTTCAATTCGTTGTAATGTTTGTCGAAGGTGCCGCCGGTGGCGAGGATGCGCAAGGTCATGATAAAAGCTCAGGCTGAAGAAATGATGTGCATCATAACCTAAACGGCAAACGCGAAAGAGTGCGAAAAGAGTCCGTCGGCGGACTGGAAACTTCGGCATACTATGTCTACACTGGTTTCTTTGTTCGCTACGACACCATGAAAGCGCTAGCCCCCGGAACTGTCATTTTTCATCGCCATCGCGGCTACGGCGTCATCACGTCGGTCAATTTGCTGACCGGCTGGATTTCGGCCCGTTTCGGCAGCGAGGCGAGGACGCTGGACTTGAACCTGTCCACCGATGAAGTGCAGTTCGCCGACGGCGAAGCGATCCTGTTCCGCCGCACCCCGCCCGACCGCATGCCCCACGCGCGGCTGATGGCCGTGGTGCGCGACCTGCACCAGGCCGGTTATCAAAAGCTCTATTTGTATTCCTGGCCCAAGCCGTCCGGGCTGCACTGGCGCTGGCATTTGTTCACCGGCCAGCGCGACTGGATGCAGCGCCCGTGGCGCGAGGGCTGGTACGGTTCCGGCGCCGACTACAACGTCAATCCGGTGATGGGCTGGGGCGATACGCCGGGCGCCACCACCGAGGAGCTGATCCACGCGCTGGCCAAATTCGATCCGCAGGGGCTGGCGCAGGCGCTGGGCCGCGATGAAGACCACACCAACTGGTTCGCCGGCGTTTGCGATGCGCTGCTGCCCGGCTATATGTACAGCCTGGACATGCAGCGTCCCGACGGCGCGCCGCTGACCGAGATGCCGCCGGTGCCGGTGATCCCGGTGCGCGCCAGCCTGCCGCCCTACGCCGGGCCGGACATCGGCTGGCCGCCGGGCTGGGCCGGCCTGTGGAGCAAGGTGCATGTGATGCCGGCGCCGCGCATCAACCTCACCGGCCTGCCGGAAGTGCCCGAGCAGACTGACTAGCCCCGCAACGTCATTCCCGCAGAAGCGGGCATGCATGCCGAGCCGGCCAACTGGCGTCCTATGGATTCCCGCCTGCGCGGGAATGACGCGCGTAGTCCGGATTGTTGATATTGCCCGGCGTGCCGGCGGCGAAATCCGCCACGTTCTGGAACGCGTGCCGGAAGTACAACTCGTAACTGTCCTGCTCCACGTAGCCCAGGTGCGGCGTCGCCAGCACGGTCGGCATGCGCAACAGCGGGTTGTCGGCCGCCAGCGGTTCGGAGTCGAACACGTCCAGCGCGGCGTAGCCGGGACGGCCTTGCGGCAGCGCCTGTTCCAGCGCGTCCGGCTGCACCAGTTCGGCACGGCTGGTGTTGACGAAGATGGCGCTGGTCTTCATGCGCGCCAGGTCGGCGGCGGTGACGATGCCGCGCGTGTCCGGATGCAGCCGCAGATGCAAGCTCAATACATCGGATTGTTCGAATAAAGCCTCGCGCGAGGCCGCCGCCGCATGGCCGTCGGCCACCGCCTTGTCGCGGCTGGACTGGCTGCCCCAGACGATGACCCGCATGCCGAAGGCGCGGCCATAGCCGGCGATGATCTGGCCGATCTTGCCGTAGCCCCAGATCCCCAAGATGCGGCCCTTGAGCACGACGCCCAGCCCGTTCAGCTGCGGGTTGATGGACGCGGTCTGCCACAGCCCGTCCTTCAGATTGTTCGCATACGGCACGATCCTGCGCGCCGCCGCCATGATCAGCGCCCAGGTCAGCTCGGCCGGCGCGGTCGGCGAGCCGACGCCTTCGGCGATGGCGATGCCCATCTCGGTCGCGGCCGCCACATCGACGTGGCCGGCCAGCTTGCCGGTCTGCGAAATCAGCTTCAGGTTCGGCAACTTGGCCAGCAGCGCACGGTTCAGCACGGTGCGTTCGCGTATCAATACCAGCGCGTCGAACGGGGCCAGGCGGATGGCGAGCTGACCCAGGCCGCGGGTCGAACTGTTGAACACTTTGACCTCGTGTTCGTGCAGTAAATCAAAGCATCGCAGGCCGGTGGTGGCATTCTGATAATCGTCGAGAATCGCAATTTTCATGGGAGATAACGGATTTTATGATGGATTTCGTAGGGAAATAACAGGTTGGCAAAGAACTGGAATAGCTTACTACTTTACTCAACTAATTCTCCTACATTTTTGTATGGAACGCGTATTGACGGGTGTACAATCGCCCGAAAAACACCGCCTGACGACCAATCCGGGCTGTGCAGACCGCCGTACCCGCCGACCCATTTCGAATGGGCATCTGAGCGCAAGCCACAAGCTGACGACGATACTGCCGCGACAGAATTTTAATTAGCATTGGAGGTACCATGAATCAGCCCGTTATGGGTGGCGTTGCTACACTGAACGTCCCAGCTTACATCAAACAGCAAAAACTGATCAATTGGGTGGCGGAAATCGCTGCCCTGACCAAGCCGGACCGCATCTACTGGTGCGACGGTTCGCAAGAAGAATACGACCGCCTGTGCGCTGAAATGGTCGCCGCCGGCACCATGAAAAAGCTGAACCAGGAAAAACGTCCGAACTCCTACCTGGCCTGCTCCGACCCCACCGACGTCGCCCGCGTCGAAGACCGCACCTTCATCTGCTCCAACACCAAGGAAGAAGCCGGCCCGACCAACAACTGGATGGCCCCGGCGGAAATGCGCGCCACCCTGAACCCGCTGTTCGACGGCTGCATGGTTGGCCGCACGATGTACGTGGTGCCGTTCTCGATGGGCCCGCTGGGTTCGCCGATCGCCCATATTGGCGTGGAACTGTCGGATTCGCCATACGTGGCGGTCAATATGCGCGTCATGACCCGCATGGGCAAGGCCGTGTACGACGTGCTGGGCACCGACGGCGAATTCGTGCCGTGCGTGCACACCGTCGGCGCGCCGCTGAAGGCCGGCCAGAAAGACGTGGCATGGCCATGCAATCCGACCAAGTACATCGTTCACTATCCTGAAACCCGTGAAATCTGGTCCTTCGGTTCCGGCTACGGCGGCAACGCGCTGCTGGGCAAGAAGTGCTTCGCGCTGCGTATCGCGTCGAACATGGGCCACCAGGACGCGGCCAAGGACGGCATGGGCTGGCTGGCTGAACACATGCTGATCCTGGGCGTGGAATCGCCGGAAGGCAAGAAACACTACGTCGCGGCGGCCTTCCCTTCGGCTTGCGGCAAGACCAACTTCGCCATGCTGATCCCGCCGGCAAGCTTCGACGGCTGGAAGATCACCACCATCGGCGACGACATCGCCTGGATCAAGCCGGGCGCCGACGGCCGCCTGTACGCGATCAACCCGGAAGCGGGCTACTTCGGCGTTGCCCCGGGCACCAATGAAAAAACCAACTTCAACTGCATGGCGTCGCTGCGCGAAAACACCATCTTCACCAACGTCGCGCTGACCGACGACGGCGACGTCTGGTGGGAAGGCCTGACCAAGCAGGCGCCGGCGCACCTGATCGACTGGCAGGGCAAGGACTGGACCCCGGCATCGGGCACCAAGGCCGCCCATCCGAACGCCCGCTTCACCGTGGCCGCCACGCAGAACCCGGTGATCGACTCGGCATGGGACGATCCTGCCGGCGTGCCGATCTCGGCCTTCATCTTCGGCGGCCGCCGCTCGACCACCGTACCGCTGGTGACCGAAGCGCGCAACTGGACCGAAGGCGTTTACATGGCCGCGACCATGGGCTCGGAAACCACCGCCGCCGCCGCCGGCCAGATGGGCGTCGTGCGCCGCGATCCGTTCGCGATGCTGCCGTTCATCGGCTACAACATGAGCGACTACTTCCAGCACTGGCTGAACCTGGGCGAGAAACTGGGCAAGGTCAACGCCGCCACGCTGCCGAAGATCTACTGCGTCAACTGGTTCCGCACCGACGAGCAGGGCCACTTCGTCTGGCCTGGCTTCGGCGACAATATGCGCGTATTGAAATGGATGCTGGAACGCATCGAAGGCCAGGCCGGCGGCATCGAGAACATCTTCGGCACCACCCCGCGCTTCGGCGACCTGAAGTGGGACGGCATTCCGTTCTCGCCGGAAGAGTTCGAGACCATCACCTCGATCGACAAGGACGCATGGCGCGAAGAGCTGGTCCTGCACGAAGAATTGTTCACCAAGCTGGCCTACCACCTGCCGGCTGAACTGAAGGCCGTCAAAGCCGAACTCGAGAAGCGCCTGGCAAAATAAGCCGGCCCTGGAGGAGACTGGAAACGGCGCATAGCGATATGCGCCGTTTTTTTATTGGGGCAACGTATAATCGATGGCTATTTTGTCAACCCCATTTGAACTGATGAGCAATGAATAAATTCTCCACCACCGCCGCCTTGATGACCGCCGCCATGCTCAGCGCGCATGCACATGCCGGACACAAGGAAGAGTGCGAACGTCCCGACTATGCCAGGCAATATGCGGCTGCTTTTCCGGCTGAATTGAACGGCGCCCTGGACAAGTTCAATGCGCAGGACGCGCTGCACAAGAAGAAGATCGATGCCATGAAGGCGGCGATGATCAAGGCCGGCGCGTGGTCCGATATGGAAGCCGCCACCTTCATGGTCAAGGCGTCGATAACGGATGAGGATGCCAAGGCAGCCGAGGCCGGACGCAAGAAGGCGGCCAGCGATTTCAAGGTTCAACTGCTGACGATACAAGGTATCGAAGTGGTGGCCGGTGGCGACAAAGCGGCGGAAGTACGCGCTACCTGCTTGCTGGGGCCCAACGCCATCACCAAGGCAGACGCGTTGTGGGATGCGATAGAGAAAGCCTGGTCTCTGCTGGAGGCCAAGATCGGTGCGGTCGCGCAGGAAAAAAACATTACTTTGCCATAGGCCGCATATTTCGCTTGTTGTTTCGCACGGGTGTGCTAAAGTTCGTGCATGGATACCCTGACCGCAAAAAGCGAAGCGACCTACGCCACCATCATCGACGCCGCGCTCGACATGGCGGCCTCCGAGGGCATAGGCCAGTTGTCGCTGGGCGAGCTGGCCAAGCGCACCGGCATCAGCAAGAGCGGCGTGTTTTCCCGCATCGGCTCGCTGGAGACGCTGCAGGCCGCCGTGCTCGACGAATATGACCGACGTTTTTCACAGGAAGTGTTCCTGCCGTCGCTGCAGCTTCCCAAGGGCTTGCCCCGGCTGATGGCGCAAGTCAGCGCCTGGTCGCGGCGCGCCTGCGACGAAGGCCTGAGCAATTCCTGCCTGTACACCGCCGGCGCCTTCGAGTTCGACGACCAGGCCGGCCCGCTGCGCGACCGCTTGCAGCAAGGTGCCGTGGTCTGGCGCGCGTCGCTGCGCAAGACCATCCTGCAGGCGGTGGAGCTGGGCCATCTGCGCCCCGACACCGACGCCGGTCAGCTGGTCTACGAAATCTACAGCCTGATCGTGGGCCTGGTGCACGATACCCGTTTCCTGCGCGACGAGCAGGCCGGGCGCCACATGCAGCGCGCCTTCAGCCGCTTGATCTCGACCTACAAAAGCTTTAACGATCTGGAGTAAGCCATGCCGCGGCTCGCCTGCGGTTTCCTTTGATTTAATTTCGCACACATGTGCGAAAATGGAGAGAATCATGATGACCTTGCTATTGCTCATACCCGTTGCCGCCTACCTTGTCTACCACAGCCGGCTGGCCTGCGTGCTGCGGTCGCTGCCAAACAACAACGACGATTTCGTGCTTTTCTGAACGGGCATTTTTGTTAGACTTGCGGGCATGACGACAAGCGCCAACGACAACGCCAGCCTACTGGCCCGCATCGCCCAGACCAGCCGTCCCGACCTGGTGGTCACGATAGGCTATGGCGACGAGCTGCCGATGTTCCGGCATGCGCGCGCGCTGTGGCAGTTTTATATGTGCCACTTCCCCGGGATCGAGGTGATCTTCGTGCGCTGGTCCGACAAGCTCAAACGCGGCGAAGTCATGTCCGACGGCCACGACCTGCTGGTCGGCATCGGCGGCGATTTCCAGGGCGAGGCGGGCTACAACAACAGCGGCGTCTGGTCGCAATCGGAGAACGCCCGCTGGATCTATCGCCAGGTGCTGGTGCAGGACTACCTGCTGCGCACGCGCGACACGCCGTTCTTCCTGTACCAGACCACGATCACCTCGGTGGTGGACTTCCGCGGCCTGTGCACGGTGCTCGATCAGCAGCCTCCGCTCGATTTCTTCGCCGGTCCGCTGGGGCGCATGAACGCGCCGGAGGTGGTCGCCGGCCTGACGTTCGTCAGCGGCGCCAGCGTGCTGATGTCGCGCGATGTGCTGGTGCGCATGCGCGAGCGCTATGACCCGAACCACCCCTACGCGACGCTGCCCAACGATATCTGGCAGTCGCTGGTGCTGGACGACGTGCCGCGCCAGGCGCTGCCGACGTTTAATTTCATCCGCCCGCGCGCGCCGCGCGCCGACGGCAATTTCATCTACACGCTGACGCGCAAGCTGGTACAGGACGGCCACTACCACTTCCGCGTCAAGACGGTGGCGCCGGAAGACGCGGCCGCCCGGCGCGAGGATATCGATCCGTGGATCATGCTGCGCGTGATGGAGGCCATCCTCGACAGCGAGCATGTGCCGGCCGCCACGCTGGACATGGTGGGCAAGGTGCGCCGGCTGGCCGACGGCGGCGCCGGCCAGCCGGTGGCGCCGCGCATGGCGGGCCCGCTGCACACGGGCCCGCGCGACTTCGTCATGAACGACAACGAAGTGGCGATGCCGCCCGTTTAACGGTACTGCGCCGCCTCGCCCAGGATCGCCTTTGGTTCCAGGTAGGCGTCGAGTCCATACGGGCCGAACTCGCGGCCGATGCCCGATTGCTTGAAGCCGCCGAACGGCGCGATCAGGTCGTCATGCACGCCGTTGATGTGCACGCGCCCCGCGACCAGCTGCTCGGCCACCTTGTTGGCGCGCGCCAGGTCGGTCGAGCTGACGTAGGCCTGCAGGCCGTAGGGCGTGTCGTTGGCCATGACGATGGCTTCCTGTTCCGTCCTGTAGGTCAGTATCGACAGCACCGGGCCGAAGATCTCTTCCCTGGCGATGGTCATCTCCGGCGTGACATGGGCAAACACGGTCGGCTTGACGAAGTAGCCGGCCTCCAGTCCCTCCGGCTTGCCCGGTCCGCCCGTCAGCAGTTCCGCACCCTCGTCGATGCCGGCGCGGATGTAGTGCTGCACGCGCTCGTACTGCTTGCTGGTGACGATCGGTCCCAGCGCCACATCCGGATCGCGCGGATCGCCGACCTTGAGCGC
Source organism: Duganella sp. CT11-25 (assembly GCF_047302815.1). NCBI lineage: Bacteria > Pseudomonadati > Pseudomonadota > Betaproteobacteria > Burkholderiales > Oxalobacteraceae > Duganella > Duganella sp. CT11-25. The sequence continues at coordinate 4,183,108 of NZ_JBKBFD010000001.1, read as the reverse complement.
GTCCACCGCCGCCTTGGCCAGTTGCTTGACCTGTTCCAGCCGGTGTTCCGGCACCAGCAGGCGCGAGCCGGCGATGCAGGCCTGGCCGTTGTTCATGAAGCAGGCCATGATCGCGGTCGGTATCGCCTTCTCGAAATCGGCGTCGTCGAGCAGGATGTTGGCGCCCTTGCCGCCCAGCTCCAGCGTCACGCGCTTGAGCGTATCGACCGCGCCGCGCGCGATGGTCTTGCCGACCGCCGTCGAGCCGGTGAAGGAGATCTTGTTGATGTCCGGGTGCGCGGTCAGCGCCGCGCCGACCACGTCGCCGCGGCCGTTGACGATGTTGACCACGCCGGGCGGCAGTCCCGCCTCGTGGATGCACTCGGTGATGATCTGGTTCTGGCGCGCGCTCAATTCGCTGGGCTTGACCACCACCGTGCAGCCGGCCGCGATCGCCGTCGCCACCTTGTTGGCGATGAACCAGGCGCTGGAATTCCATGGCGTGATGATGCCGACCACGCCGACCGGCTCCAGCACCACCTTGGACTTGCCGACGGTCTTGACGAATTCATGGTCGTCCATGACCTTCTTCACGTCCAGGAACATCTTGGCCGTGTACTGCGAGCGGCCGATGCTGCTGGCCGAGGTGCCGCCGTATTCCTCCATCAGCGCTGCCGCCGCTTCGCCGGCGCGGGCCAGTACGGCATCGTGCAGCCGTTGCAGGTACGCGCCGCGTTCGGCCCTGGTGGTGCGCGAGAAGGCCGGGAACGCGGCCTTGGCGGCGGCCACCGCGCGGCGCGTGTCTTCCTCGTCGCCGAGGCGGACCTGGCCGGCCAGCCGGCCGGTGCTCGGGTTGACCAGATCGGCCAGCTCGGTGCCGTGCGGGGTGACGAACTGGCCGTTGATGTAGATGGTGTCGATGGTGTGCATGGCTGCTCCTTGAAGTGTGCAGCCATTCTAGAAAGGGCGGCGCCGGCGCGTCAGCCCGATTCCTGCCGCATGTTTGCCTGATTCTGCCTGTCGTGGAAAAATGCCGTCCATGCCCGTGTTTTGACATTTCGTCACAATCGTCCGGCACCGTGCGCGCCGGACGATTACAGTGCATGCTCGACACTTCTTATAGATAGGCCAACATGACAACGACTACCCGTATCGGCGCCGCCAGCGCCTTGTTGTTCTCCCTGATCCTGGGCGTGGCCCATGCCGACACCGCTGCCCCCGACCTGGAGGGCCGCCGCGCGGCATTGAACAACCTGCTGAAAGAGCAGTGGGAATACACCATGCGCACCAGCCCCGAGTGGGCGTCGCTGCTGGGCGATAAGCGCTACAACGACCGATGGTCCGACTTCTCGCAGGCCGGCATCGATGCCGATATCAAGGCCAGCGCGGACTTCCTCAAGCGCTTTGAAGCGTTGGACACCAGCGGCTTCCCGTTGCAGGAGCAGCTGAACCGCGAACTGATGGTGCGCCAGCTGAACCAGAACATCGAAGGCGCGCGCTTCAAGGACTGGGAGATGCCGCTGGCGCAGAACTCGGGCATCCACATCGACGGCCCGATGATCATCTCCGCGCTGAACTTCGAAACGGTCAAGGATTACGAGGACTACATCAAGCGCCTGCACGCGCTGCCCAAGCTGTTCGACCAGACCCGCGTGCAGATGGAGAAAGGCGTGCAGGACAAGCTGATGCCGCCGAAGTTCTTGATTCCTAAAATCGTCAAGCAGTGCGAAGACGTGGCGGCCATGAAGCCGGCCGATTCGCCTTACGCCGAACCGCTGAAGAAATTCCCGAAAGATTTTTCGGCCGCCGACAAGGCCCGCCTGAGCAAGGAGATCCTGGCGGCGGTGCAGAAGGACGTGGCGCCGGCATACAAGAAGCTGGCCGTCTACACCAAGACCAAGTACCTGCCGCATGGCCGCAAGGAAGTGGGCATGTGGTCGCTGCCGGACGGCACGGCGCGCTACGCCTACAAGGCCAAGTCGTCGACCACCACGGAGATGTCGCCGGAAGAGATCCATCAACTGGGCCTGTCCGAAGTGGCGCGCATCGAGGGCCAGATGCTGCAGACCGCGCAGAAGCTGGGCTACCAGGACCTGAAGAGCTTCAACAATGCTGTGGCCGACAATCCCGCGCTGCATCCGAAATCGCGCCAGGAGATCATCGATCTCTATCAAAAGTATACGGACCAGATGTACACCCAGTTGACCCAGCAGTTCGGCGTGCTGCCGAAGGGTAAAGTGGAAATCAAGCCGGTCGAGGAATTCCGCGAGAAGGGCGCTTCGGCCGCGGCCTACATGCCGGGTTCCCCGGATGGCAAGCGTCCGGGCCGCGTGATGGTCAACACCGGCGACTTCGCGCACCGTTCGATCATCGACATCGAAACCACGGCGCTGCACGAAGGCGTGCCGGGCCACCACATGCAGCTGACCATCGCGCAGGAAATCGCAGGCCTGCCTGACTTCCGCCAGCAGGGCAACTACACCGCGTATGCCGAAGGCTGGGCCCTGTACTCGGAGCGTCTGGGCGAGGAGCTGGGCTTCTACAAGGACCCTTACAGCTACTACGGCCATTTGCAGGACGAGATGCTGCGCGCGATCCGCCTGGTGGTGGACACCGGCCTGCACTACAAGAAGTGGAACCGCCAGCAGGTGGTGGACTTCTTCCACGATCACTCTGGCATCGAGGAAGTGGAAGTGCAGAGCGAGACCGACCGCTACATCGTCTGGCCGGGCCAGGCGCTGGGCTACAAGATCGGCCAGCTGAAGATTCTCGAACTGCGCGACTACGCGCGCAAAGAGCTGGGCAGCGGCTTCGACATCCGCAAGTTCCACGACCAGGTACTGGGCGCGGGCGCGTTGCCGATGGATGTGCTGGAGACCCACATTAAGGAGTGGGTGGCCAGCCAGAAAAAAGCCTGACGCCATGACGCCGCTGCGCGCTCGCGTCGCTGCGCTGGTGCTGATGGCCAGTGCCGGCCAGGCGGCTGCGACGTTTTCGATTGCCGCTTGCGACCGTGACGGCAATTGCGGCGTCGCCGTGGCCACCAATAACCTGGCGGTTGGCGCCAGCGTGCCGTATGCACAGGCGCGTGTCGGCGCGCTGGTGTCGCAGTTTGAGACCAATCCGTCCTATGGACCGAAAGGCCTGGCGTTGCTGTCTGCCGGCGCTACGCCGGAGCAGGCCATCCAGCAGCTGCTGGACGGCGACGGCGACTTCGACGGCCAGACATCCGCAGCGCGGCAGGTAGGCATGGTGGCCGCCGGTGGTGGCTCGGCCGCTTATACAGGCGCCGAGGCGCAGCAGTCGGCGTGGGCCGGCGCGCTGCGCGGCGATGGCTATTCGCTGCAGGGCAACGGCCTTGCGGGGCAGCAGGTGCTGGCCGCGATGCAGCGCAGCTTCCAGTCATCGGCCGGCACGCTAGCCGAACGTCTCGTCGCCGCGCTGGAAGCGGGCGACAGCGCCGGCGGGCAAACCAGCGGCAAGCTGTCCGCCGCGTTGCTGGTGCGTACCGTAGAGGGTGGTTGGCAGGATATCGATTTGCGTGTCGACGCCGCAGCGGAGCCGGTCCGGGACCTGCGGCGGCTGGTGGAGCGCCATTACGCGCTGCAAGCGATCCTGCGGGCGGAACGCCAGGCGCGCAAAGGGCAAAAGGTGGAGGCCCGCATGTCGATCTCGGAATCGCTGCGCAGAAGCCAGGGCTGGGACCGCATCTGGCGGCGCGCGGCGCGGCTGGCGATGACGATGGGCGACCAGGCGGCCGCCCTTGACTATCTGGGCGTGCTGCTGTCCCTCAACCCGGCTTGGGGGCGCATCGAACTGCAGGACAGCCTGTACCTGCCGTTGCACGCCAACCCGCTATTCATGTCCTGGCGCTAGCGACGGCGGCACCCTGCGGAGATCGATGCCGGTCACCCACCAGGCCTTGTTCTGAAAAGTGAAGTCGAGGGCGTTGACCGCGACGACCTTGCCTTCGCTTGCGTTGATTTCTCCCGGCTTCGGCAGGAAACTCATGTCGACGCCATTGCCGCTGGCGGCCAGGGCGTCCAATGCCTGCAGCAGCCTGGCATCATCCCGTTTCAGCGCGGCGCAGACGCCGTATGGGTCGCATACCTGGACTGGAGAAGCGATGAAGCGCACGGCGCGATCCAGCATATCCTCGTTGCCCAGATAGTTGAACACCCAGCCCGCCGCATCGGCCAATTCCCGCGCGCGCGCCAGGACCTCGTCGTTCTCGCGCTTGAGCTCCTGCCGCATCGAACCGCCATCCGCGAACAATACGTCGTCCACGCGCCAGCCAGCGGGCTCTTTGGCCAGCACGTAGCGGATTCGGCGCATATGGGATGCGCCCAGGTCCGGATACACATTGAAGGATGCTTCGACGGTGTTATCGCCGACCCGGCTGGCTGTGAAACCGGAGCGTTCGAAGTCCAGGGCGGGGGCGACCTCCTGCGCTTGCAGGAAGACGTCGCCATCCGCACCGTAGCCGCAGATATCGTCGCCTCGCGACAAGCTCTCGCACAGGTGGCTGTTGGCATCGACCAGCGCCTCCAGCTCCCGCGTATAGAAAGAGCCGGCGGGCAGCTGGCTGGCTTGCCGGCTTTCAGGCCGGGACAGGTGATCCTTGTAGAAGTCCGTGATCAGGTCCAGCTGCCGCTGCTTTTCAGACCATGCCCTGTCGGCGATCAAGATCGAGAGGCCGGCCAGGAACAACGCGAGGCACACGGGCAGCACATATTTTTTGTCGATTTTCATGGCGGCTGACTCTCCGCTAGGCTTCGGTCATGCGCAGTTTTTTCATGTCCTGCATCGGTGGCGCGCCGAACAGGCGCCGGTACTCGCGGCTGAACTGGGACTGGCTTTCGTAGCCGACCTTGTAGGCGGCGGTGGCGGCGTCGATATCGCCCTGCATCAGCAGGGTGCGCGCCTGCTGCAGGCGCAGCTGCTTCTGGTACTGCATCGGCCCCATCGTCGTCACCGCCTTGAAGCGGTGGTGCAGAGTGGAGACGCTCATATTGGTGGCCTGCGCCAGGTCCTCGACCTTGACCGGCTGGTCGTAGCGGTCCTTGAGCCAGGCGATGGCCTTGCTGATGCCGCGGTCCTGCTGGTCGAGCACGATGTTCTGGTACAGCTGGCGGCCGTTGGCGCCATTCAGCAGGCGGTAGATGATTTCGCGTTTCAGGCCGACGGCCAGGAAAGCCGCCTCCTGCGCCGGTGCATTCAGCAAGCGCACCAGCTTGTATAAGGCTTCCTGCAATTCAGGATCGGAACGGCCGATGAAGGCGCCGCGCACCGGCTGCGGCGATTCGATGTCGATCTTCGCTTCCAGCACGACGGCGGCGATTTCCTGCGGATCGAGTTCGATGTTCAGCAGCAGGTAGGGCTGGTCGGCACTGGCCGTGACGATGTGGCCTGCGGCCGGCAGGTCCACCGACACCACCAGGTATTCGCCGGGGCCGTAATCCAGCACGTCGGCCGCCAGGTGCAGGCGCTTGACCCCTTGCAGGATCATGCAGCACGATGGCTTGAGCACGCCGCGCGTGACGGGCGTCGGCTGCGAGGAGTGGAACAGCGACAGGAACGGGATCGCCGTCGCCACCCTGCCGTCGTGCAGCACATGGTGCTGGACGATGTCGATCATGTGATCGAGCGGCGAGGGCGTGACGTCCCGTTTCATGGTTTTACTTCAATAAAGGCAGCAGGTACTTGCCGGTGACGCTGGCCGGGTTGTTGGCCACATCCTCCGGCGTGCCGGCGGCGATGATCTTGCCGCCGCCCGCGCCGCCTTCCGGTCCCAGGTCCACGATCCAGTCGGCCGTCTTGATGACGTCCAGATTGTGCTCGATGATGACCAGCGTGTTGCCCTGGTCGCGCAGGCGGTGGATCACCTTCAGCAGCAGATCGATATCGTGGAAGTGCAGGCCGGTGGTCGGCTCGTCCAGGATGTACAAGGTGCGGCCGGTGTCGCGCTTGGACAGCTCCAGCGACAGCTTGACGCGCTGCGCCTCGCCGCCCGACAGCGTGGTCGCGCTCTGGCCCAGCTTGATGTAGCCCAGGCCCACGTCCAGCAGCGTATGCAGCTTGCGCGCGATCAGCGGCACCGGCTTGAAGAACTCGTGCGCGTCCTCCACCGTCATGTCGAGGATCTCGGTGATGTTCTTGCCCTTGTAGTGGACTTCCAGCGTCTCGCGGTTATAGCGCTTGCCGTGGCAGACGTCGCACGGCACGTAGACGTCCGGCAGGAAGTGCATCTCGACCTTGATCACGCCGTCGCCCTGGCAGGCTTCGCAGCGGCCGCCTTTGACGTTGAACGAGAAGCGCCCGGCGCTGTAGCCGCGTTCCTTCGCGGTCGGCACGGTCGCGAACAGGTCGCGGATCGGCGTGAACAGGCCGGTGTAGGTGGCGGGATTCGAGCGCGGCGTGCGGCCGATCGGCGCCTGGTCGACGGAGATGACCTTGTCGAAGTGTTCCAGGCCGCTGATGGAGTCGTGCGGCGACGGCTCGGTCTGCGAACCGTACAGGTGGCGCGACAGCGCCGGATACAGCGTGTCGTTGATCAGCGAGGACTTGCCGGAACCGGACACGCCGGTCACGCAGGTCATCAGACCGACCGGCAGGTGCAGGTTGACCTTCTTCAGGTTGTTGCCGGTGGCGCCGGTGATCACCAGCTGCTTGTCCTCGTTGGCGACATGGCGCTTCTTCGGCACGGCGATCTTCAGCGTGCCTTTCAGGTACTGCGCCGTCAGCGAGTTCTTGTTCTTCAGGATATCGGTCAGCGTGCCCTGGGCGATGATGTCGCCGCCATGCACGCCGGCGCCCTTGCCCATGTCGACGATGTAGTCGGCGGTGCGGATCGCATCCTCGTCGTGCTCCACCACCAGCACGCTGTTGCCGATGTCGCGCAGGTGCTTCAGCGTTTCGATCAGGCGGTCGTTGTCGCGCTGGTGCAGGCCGATCGACGGTTCATCCAGCACGTACATCACGCCGGTCAGGCCGGAGCCGATCTGCGAGGCCAGGCGGATGCGCTGCGCTTCGCCGCCCGACAGCGTATCGGCGCTGCGGTCCAGCGACAGGTAATCGAGGCCGACGTTGTTGAGGAACTTCAGGCGCGAGATGATCTCCTTGACTACGCGGTCGGCGATCTCCTTCTTGGCGCCCTTCAGCTTCAGCTGCTCGAAGAACGACAGCGTATCGCGCAGCGGCTTCTCGGCGATCTCGTAGATCGCCTTCTCCTGCTTGCCGGTGCCGACCTTGACGTAGCGCGCTTCCACGCGCAGGCGCGCGCCTTCGCACGACGGGCACTTCTTTTCGTTGATGAACTTGGCCAGTTCTTCCTTGACCGCCATCGAATCGGTTTCGCGGTAGCGGCGCGCCAGGTTGGTGACCACGCCTTCGAACGCGTGCTCCTTGACGACGGTGCGGCCGCGCTCGTTCACGTAGGTGAACGGGATGTGCTGCTTGCCGGAGCCGTGCAGGATCACCTCCTGCGCAGGCTTCGGCAACTGCTCGTACGGCAGGTCGAGGTCGAATTCGTAGAACGCCGCGAGATTCGACAGCATCTGGAAGTAGAACTGGTTGCGGCGGTCCCACCCCTTGACGGCGCCGGAAGCCAGCGACAGGTTGGGGAAGGCGACGATGCGCTTCGGATCGAAGAATTCGATGTGACCGAGGCCGTCGCATTCCGGGCAGGCGCCCATCGGGTTATTGAACGAGAACAGGCGCGGTTCCAGCTCCTGCAGCGAATAGCCGCATTCATTGCAGGCGAACTTGCTGGAGTAGACGTGTTCGGCGCCGCTGTCCATCTCCAGCGCCACGGCGCGGCCGTCGGCCAGGCGCAGCGCGGTCTCGAAGCTCTCGGCCAGGCGCTGCTTGATGTCGGCGCTGACCTTGACGCGGTCGATGACGACGTCGATGGTGTGCTTCTCGGTTTTCTTCAGCTTCGGCAGGTCGTCCACTTCGTAGATCTTGGCGTCATGCGTGCCGCTCTGCACGCGGAAGCGCACGAAGCCCTGGGCCTGCATCTGCTCGAACAGGTCGGAGTGCTCGCCCTTGCGGTTGGCCACGACCGGCGCCAGTATCATCAGCTTGGTCTCGGCCGGCATGGCCAGCACGGCGTCGACCATCTGCGACACGGTCTGCGCGGCGAGCGCGTTGTCCGGGTGGTTGATGCAGTATGGCGTGCCGACGCGCGCGTACAGCAGGCGCAGGTAATCGTGGATCTCGGTCACGGTGCCGACGGTCGAACGCGGATTGTGCGAGGTGGCTTTCTGCTCGATCGAGATCGCCGGCGACAGGCCTTCGATCAGGTCGACGTCCGGTTTTTCCATCAGCTGCAGGAACTGGCGGGCGTAGGCCGACAGCGATTCCACATAGCGGCGCTGGCCCTCGGCGTACAGCGTGTCGAAAGCGAGCGAGGATTTGCCGGAGCCGGACAGCCCGGTAATCACGATCAGCTTGTTTCGCGGCAGGTCGAGATTGATGTTTTTGAGGTTGTGCGTGCGTGCGCCGCGGATGCGGATCTGTTCCATTGATTTTGGCCTTTAGAGTCAACCCGTCACTATAGCCGGGTTTGATTACTTGCGCCGACCTTGAGCAGGATCGTGCCGGCGGCGCTTGACACTGTATATAATACCAGTATTTTCTTGCGCCGTTTCAACTAGATCGGCACGGAAATTTTGCAGGGTGGTCGGCGTCATCGTCTATAATCGTCGTTTAGCTTTAGACAAATAGCCCGCCCCACGGCGGTGGTCGTTACTCAGGAGTTTTATCAACATGGCATCAGTCAACAAAGTCATCATCGTCGGCAATCTGGGTCGCGATCCGGAAATTCGCTACATGCCTAGCGGTGACGCGATCGCCAACATTGCTGTGGCGACATCGTACAAGTCGAAAGACCGCAACACCGGCGAGCAGAAAGAGCTGACCGAGTGGCACCGCATCTCGTTCTTCGGCCGCTTGGCTGAAATCGTCGGCCAGTACTTGAAGAAGGGTTCGTCGGTCTACGTCGAAGGGCGCCTGCAGACCCGCAAGTACACCGACAAGGACGGCGTAGAGAAATACGCAACCGACATCATCGCCGAGCAGATGCAAATGCTGGGTGGCCGTCAAGGCATGGGCGAGGGCGGCGGCATGGACGACGGCGGCGGCTACGAAGCCCCGCCACAGCGCCAGGCACCGGCTCCGCGTCCGCAAATGGCCGCTCCGGCGCCAGCACCGCGTCCGGCACCACGTCCGGCGCCGAACTTCTCGGACATGGATGACGACATTCCGTTCTAAAGCGTACCTGCCCGTGAAGAAGTAGAAAAACCCCCATAACTTCAAAGAGTTATGGGGGTTTTTTACTTCCAGGCCGCAACGAGCGGTGCGCCGCCCGTTGCGGCGTGTGCGCAGGTTAAACGCAGATGCCCTGGCAGCTGCCGAACAGGCAAATACCGATGCAAGTGTTAGGACAGCCGCAGCTGCCCGATGGCGTGATGCCGTTGCTGTTGCCTTGAATACTTGCTGCGTGAGCTACCGGTTGTGCTTGAATTGGCAATTTCATGGTCGTTTCCTTAAAAAGGCCAATCCCAGGACGATTGGCGACATTGCGCCTTTTGGTTGGCGCATGAGGAAATCGTATTCCCGCGATACGATTTTTTTCAGCTTACGGAGCACAATGCCTGGCCGTGCCCCGGTCTGGAAATCGTCGGACGTCTGGCAATCAATACACATCCCAGTCGCGCACTTTGCCCACCGTGACCGGAATGACTTCACTGACATCGACGGTGAAGCGGTAGACGTGGCGCGCCTGCTCCAGGCGTTTGGCGGGATTGAAGAAACTCAGTTTGACATCCCAGCAGTCGGAGCCGGGCCGGCAGATCGGGCTGCGTTCGACATTGATGCTGTCCAGCTTCATGTCGGTTTGAATCGCCTTGCCATACACTTCCGAGATCTGGAAGGCATTGGTGGCGGCGTAATTCATGGCGCGGTCCTGCGCGCTGACACCCAGATTGCGCACCTCGTAGTAAATGCGGTCGAGGAAGTTGCGGACGCCCTCTGCCTTGGCACGATGCTTCAGCAGCGATTTCTCGTCGTTTGGCTGGGCGCCGGCAATCGCGGAAATCAGCTCGGCGGTCGACCAGCTGTACATGCCGCGCAGATCGGGGTACAGCACCGGTACTTCCTGCCCGCTCATCAGGCGCACCGATCCGGAGATCAAGCCGGGAATCGATACCCGTTCCACGCCGCCGTCGATTTGTGCGGCGAGAAATTCCTTCAGGCGCTCGTAGGTGTAGCTGGCAAACGGACCATAGGGCGAAATGGCATAGACCACCGTGGCGTCCAGGCTCAGCGTCCAGGTCAGGTTTGCCGCCGAGACAGGATCGTTCTGCAGGTAAGCCAGCAACTCGCGCGGATCATGCACGTTGATGCCGGACAGTTGAGCGAAGGCATCGCGTTTTGCTTCGGTGCCGAAATCGTAGCCGATTTGCCCCAGTACATAGGCAGTCGCGGGCGGGGCTTTGTTTTTGCTGCACGCGCAATCGGACGGGTCGATTGCACTGGCGCTGATTTGCGCTGGCGCCGCGTCGCCGCGCTCGCCGGCGGCATCGCTGGAAATGGCCGCTTCAAACGCGCTTGCCAATGAGGTGTTTTCGCTTTCAATCATCATATTTCTCCGATCAATGGAATGGTGGGGACTAACAGGGGGTTCGCGGTTTGCGCGCGGGACGGCGATGCCTGGAGTGTTGCTGTCTTCCGTCTCCAGGAGGGGGAGGAATCGTGTTGTCGTATCGGGTAGCGATTGCGCGGCGATGCCGGCGCCGGTACTGGCATGCAAACCGGCATGGGCCGCAGTGATATTGAGTCGTCCAGCCAGCATGCGCGGACAGTCGGCGGAGACGGCACTGTCGCAGGCGTCGGCCGATTCCAGCAGGAGGGCGCGCACGCGCTGACCATCGGGCTGGATGCCGTGCTTGATCTGCAAGCTCAATAGCAGCGCCGCCACGCCCGAGATGATCGGTGCGGCAAAGCTGGTGCCGCTACGGACCGCGACGCCGCCGCCGGGAGCGGCGCCGGGGATATCCACGCCCAGGCTGAGGATGCCGTTGTCCTGGTACAGATCGCCCCAGTTGCTGAAGTCCAGCGGATGCTTGTCGCCATTCATGGCGCCCACGGCCAGGACCGACGCAATCGATGCCGGCACATGCAAACAACGGCATCCGTCGTTGCCTACCGCCGCCACCACCAGGATGCCGTGGTCGGCGCATCGCTGTATCGCGCTTTCCAGCAACGGGTCGGGGACGCCGCTCGAACTCAATTCGCCGCCGCTGATATTGATGATGTGCGCGCCGTGCGAAATCGCATGGTCGATGGCGCGCGCCAGATCAAGCTGCGAGCACATGCGCTTGCCACCGTGATTCGATGAGTAGATCGGTACGATGATGCCGCGACATCGTGGCGCGATGCCCTGTACGGTACTGCCGTGCTGGCCAAAAACAATGCTGGCGACGTGCGTCCCGTGTTGCGAGGCGGGGTCATTCCCCACAGCGCTTTTGGCTAGCGTCTCGGCTTCTTCAATATGCGCGCCGGAGAAGCACGCATGCGCAAGATCGACCGGGCCGTCCAGGATCGCAATGCAGATATCCGGATCGCCCAGGGTCTCGTTCCATAAATCCTGCAAGCCGTTCAACATCGAAATAGTGCTCATGTTTTCCCGCCATTGTGAGAGCTGTTTGAATCTTCATTCAGCAAGCCTCATGCCAGCGGGAAATGCTTGTTTTCGAGATGATTTACGTCGGTTTATTCGAGACCCTGGTGTAAATTGACACGTCTTCTGGGTTCATTTACATGACGCTTTACACGGTCATGGCTAGTGGCGCCCAGCGCTGGTCAGTTCCTCGCTCTTCGCCCAAAGCTGCCTGGCTTTGTCGGCGTCGAGCGCATACGACCGCACGCCGTCCGCGAACGGATTGGGCGTGTCGTTGACCGGCGCGACCGCGCAGTCTTCGAGATACCGTCCGCCGATCTCGTCTTTGTCAGCCACGACCGCGGCCCAGACCGACGTCGCGGCCGCCTGCGCGACTTCTTTCAATTCACCTGGCGGCAGTCCCGCGTCGGCGCGCGCCTTGCCCACCGTCTCGAACAGGCCCTGCAACTCTTGCTGCGAGAAATTGCGCGGGAGATTGGTGAGACTATTCCCCGGCATCACCGAGGCGGCACGGATGCCGCGCGCGCGGTGCCGCCTGTCGAATTCCACGGCGAACAACGAGGTGGCCGTCTTCGAGCGGCCATAGGCGACGAACGGGTCGTATGCCTGGTGCTCGAAATTCGGATCGTCGAGGTCGACATCGGCGACGCGGTGCGCCTGGGACGACAGCACCACCAGGCGCCCGTTATCGGCAAGCAGCGGCGCGATCCGGTTGATCAGCACAAAGTGACCAAGATAGTTGGTGGCGAACTGGACTTCGAAACCGTCGGCGGTCCGGCCGAATGGCGTGGCCATCACGCCGGCGTTGGCAATGATGGCATCGAACGGCCGGCCGTCGGCCAGCAGTTGATCCGCGCCGGCGCGCACGCTTTGCAGCGATGCCAGATCGACCGTGATCAGCTCCAGGCTGCCGCCACCTTGCGACGCGGCGTCGCGGACCGGCGTTGTGGCCGCTGCGGCTTCGGCCGGGTCCCTGACCGTGCCGACGACGCCGGCGCCGCGCGCGGCCAGGGCGCGGGCGGTTTCGAGGCCGATGCCCGACGATGCACCCGTCATCAGAAATCGCTTGCCCTTGAGATCCACGCCGGCAAGCACCTCGTCGGCGGTGGATGTTGCACCAAACTGTTTAGTCATTTCATTTCCTTGTTTGTAAAGTCAGATGCCCAGGCCGCCAGCCACATCGATCACGCCGCCGGTGATGTAGCCGCCGTTCGGTCCCGCCAGGAAGCAGACCAGGGCCGACACTTCTTCGAGCGTGGCGATGCGGCGGATCGGGTGCAGGTCCATCAGTGCGTCGGGGACGCCCTCGCCCAGCACCGCTGCCGACATGTCGGTCGGCATCACGCCCGGCTGGACGACGTTGACCGTGATGTCGCGCCCGCCCAGGTCGCGGGCGACGCCCTTGGCATAGCCGACGATCGCCGCCTTGGTGCCCGCGTAGTCGGCGGCGCCGGCGAACGGGACGTGGCCGCCCAGCAGCGAGCCGATGAAGACGATGCGGCCGCCGTTCGACAGCACCGGCGCCGCCGCGCGCGTGGTCGCCACCGCGCCCAGGACGTTGATTTGCCACTGGCGATCGAGATTGACCGTGTCGAGGCCGGGATCGTCGACCGTCTTGCCCTGCACCGCGATCGCCGCGTTGTTGACCAGGATGTCGAGCCGGCCGAAATGCGCCATCACCTTGTCGATCAGCGGCTTGGCCGCGGCCGTGTCGGCCTGGTCGCTCTGGATCGCGACAGCCCGGACGCCCTTGGCCTTGAGCTTTTCGACCACGGCTTCCGCCTTCTCGGCCGACGCGACGTAGCTGATCGCAACGTCCGCCCCCTGCTCGGCGAGCGCCTCCGCCGTGGTGGCGCCGAGCCCGCGCGAGCCGCCGGTTACCAAGGCAACCTTGCCTGTCAATGTCTTCAACATGCTTATCCTTTCTCAGTCCATTTTTCAATAACGATCGTTATCGTAACGCCTAGTATATAATTTGGCGATGGGCTGTCAAGTAATTTCGTAACAGTCATTATGAAAAATATCGAGGTGATCTGATGGGACGCCATCGCGAATACGATGTAGAGAAGGTGCTCGACGCCGCGCTGTGCGTCTTCTGGCGCAAGGGGTACGAGGGGGCGTCCTATGCCGACCTGACCGAGGCTGCCGGTGTGGAGCGGCCCGCCCTGTACTCAGCGTTCGGCAACAAGGAAGCGCTGTTTCGCCGGGTGCTGGAGCGTTACGCCGAGCGCTACATGACCCATATCCCGGAGGCACTTCAACTGCCGACGGCACGGGAAGTCGCCGCGCACCTGTTGCACAGTTCAGTCGATCTCAATACACGTTATCCCGACCGTACGGGATGTCTCGGTATCAATGGGACGGTTGCCGGATCGGATGAATCGGAACCTGTGCGCCAGGCCTTGATCGACTTTCGCGCCGCCGGCGAGACGCAGCTGCGTGAACGCTTCGAACGGGCCAAGGCCGAGGGCGACCTGCATGAGACGGCCAATCCCGCAGCCCTCGCGGCATTCATCATGGCGGTGCTTCATGGCATGGCGGTGCAGGCTAAAGCCGGCTTCAGCCGCGAGATGCTGGACGCGGTGGCTGGGCAAGCGCTTGCCGCATGGCCCGGCAAGTAGCGCGCGCCTTCCTGCTTACTTTGGCTTGGCTGGACGCGCCAGGATGGCGTTGATGGTTTTGACTTCGCGCTCGCTGGCCTTGCTCAGCAGGCTCTCGTGCGCCCGCCCCAGCTCGGCGTAGTGGGCGATTTCCGGCGTCACGGCATTCCTTTGCGCGACCCCATAGGCGGCCAGCGCGGTCAGCACGCACATCGCCAGCGTGAAGGCGATAAAACCGCCAAGCCACAAGCCGGTCTTTCCCATACTACGGTTGAGGGCGCGGCGCACCTGGTCGGTTTCGGCGCTCAGCGCGGCGACGGTCTGCGCCAGTTCGTCGACCGCCGCGTTGGCAGCCTGTGCCGCCGCGCGGCCGGCTTCCTGTCCCACCGCAGCGGCGATGGTGCCGGCGCGAGCTTCGACCTGGACCGCTTCGGCGATCTTGACGTCGATCTGGGTCAGGCTGGTATTGGCCAGCCGCAGCAGCTTGTCGCAGCTGGCGACTTGCCGCGAGAAGTTGCCGACGTCGGTATGGAAGCGGTCAACTTCCATCTTGTGGGCGTCGAGCTTGTCATGCAGCGTGTCGAACAGTTCGCGTTGCGTGCTGCGGTCTTGGTCGGTCATCTTGGTCGGAACAGGCGGATGGACGGAGCCCTATTGTAAGGTGCTCCGTCCGCCTGTGGCCAGATCACCTCGGCATCGTCCTTTCGACATCGACACGCGCCAAGGCAAACGCTTGCCGCAACACCGCCAGATCGCCTATGTGATTGGACAACAGCAGCACCAATTGGGCATTCAGCATCTTGCTTTGCGCTTCGTCCAGGTCCTGGTGGGAGTCGCTGAGCATGTCGTAGAAGTCATCGTAGTCGTCGAGATTCTGGCCCAGATTCAGTGGCGCGTTCATGCATTGTCCTTACGCGGTCAGGAGACGGCCGGTGAACAGGGCGTGGAGCGTGCGGATGGCCAGCACCACGATAGAAACCGTGAGCACGAACAGCAGCAGCGCGGCGATCAACCCCAAACCTTTGCCGCCGACCGCGCTGGAGTACACCAAGGCGGAATTGGCGAGCGCCGCCATCGGGAAGCCGATCGCCCACCACGACGGCGAGAACGGCGCCGGTTTCACGATGAGGCGATAGCCGATGATCACGAACAGGAACAGCGCGAAGTAGAACAGCAGCGCCGCGAACATATCCACCTTCTGCACCAGGTTGACGTAGGCGATGAAGCCGACGGAAAACGGGGCGACCAGTATCATCTTGGATGGCCGCATGGGTTGCGCCAGCGGTTCATGATGGACCAGCCGCGAGAAGATCAGGACGAAGAAGACGATCGCGCTGACGCCGCCGATGGCGGCCGCCAGCAGGTTCACTTCGTGCGTCCAGTCGGCCGTCAGCGCGCCGCCCGTCACCACGATATCGAGGCTGCCGACGCCGGCGATCAGCCAGGCCGGCACCACGCTGGTGGGCGTGGCATTGCCGTTCAGCAGGCGGGAAATCATGAGCACGCTCAATGCCAGCGTGACCACCGTGCCGATACTCCATACCACCAGCTGGGCGGCGGCGTTGTAGCTGCCGATAACGCTGGAGAGCAGCAGGATGCTGATGCCCACGGTGCCGAAGAAGCTGCTGATGACGGGATGCGAAAATTCGTGCTTCACGACGTCGGTATATTTGAACAGCTTGCCCAGGTAGGACAGCGCCAGCACGGCGAACAGCAGCAGTGAAATGATGCCGATGGCGTTCGATACCGCGATGTCGGCGCCGTAGGTCTTGCTGGCCAGGCGCCACGCCAGCGCGAGGCCGGCGACGCTCATCACGGAGCCGAACAGGCTCACGGGCAGATAGCGGACAGACTGCAGGGCCCGCGCCGGAATGGCGAGGCTAGATTGGACGGATTCCATATTGACTCCATTGGGTTCGTTGCGTGCTGGCCATTGTGCAGCAGCGGCGGCGCGCTGTGAGCATGCCCGGACCGGCTTGACCCAAAAGGAGCGTGGGTTGTCCCGAAAGTCGCTAAGCGGCCTGACCGTGAGGGACGTCGCCCGCGCGAAAGCGTTCCCGGTACAGCTTGGGCGTGGTGTCCAGCTGGCGCGAGAAGATCATCCGCATCTGCGTTGCGTTGTTGAATCCGCATCTGAATGCGACCGTCTTCAGCGGCACATCGGTCTCCTCCAGCAGCTTGCGGGCGAAATCGATGCGGACCTGGTCGACAAAAACCGATGGCGTGACGTGGGCGTGCTTGGCGAAGGCGCGCGAGAAGGTGCGACGGCTGACCCCCACTGCGTCGGCGATGTCTTCGATCGTCAGGGCGTCGCTGATATGGTCGGTCACGTACTTCAAGACCTTGGCGACCAGCGAGTCCTCGTCCGGGCCGACCGCCAGATAGGGGCTGTATTGCGATTGCCCGCCGTCGCGGCGGATGTAGACGATCAGGCGCTTCGCCACCTTCATCGCCAGCTCATGTCCCCAGTCCTCGGCAACCAGCGCCAGGCACAGGTCGATGCCCGCGGTGACGCCGCCGCACGTGAACAGATTGCCGTCGCGCACGAATATCTTGTCGGGCCTCACGTTTGCGTCGGGGAATTGGTTGGAAAGCCGCTCCGCATGATCCCAGTGCGTCGTGATTTCCCTGCCGGCGAGGAGGCCAGCGTGCGCGAGCAGGAACACGCCGTTGCAGACGGCGCCAAACCTGCCGGCGTTCCGCGCGCGTTCGCTCAGCCAGGCGATGAAGGCCGGCTCCGGCCGGTATTCGGGGAAGCGCGGCCCGCCGGCGACCAGCAGCAGGTCGCTCTCCGAGTGGAAGTTCAGGTAGTCGCAATGGACCTTGAACTCCATGCCACTGGAGCACATGACGCTGTCCGGACGGCCGCCGACCAGCGTCGTTTCGTAGTGGTCTTTCTTGGGCAGGAGGTGGTTCGCTTCGGCGAAAACGTCCAGCGGGCCCGCCACGTCAAGCGCTTGCACCCCGTCCAGTACCACCAAAGTGAGCTTCATCGTATCCTTCTTCTTTTCTCAAGTCACAGCAGCTTCGCCTGACAATGATAAAGCATACGTTGAGCACGCAGTTGCCCGAGCTGGTTTTCCTATTTCTTCGTCGGCATCACGAACTGGCTTTTTTCGGAGACCGGATCGGCCAGCCGCATGCTCTCCAGGTACTTGCGCGTGTTCTCGATGCCGGCGTTGTATTCCACGATCTGCATCAGGTTCTCGCCGGCCACGGTCCATTCCTTGAAGGCGTCGGGGGCGCCGGATTCGCGCCGCATCTCCGCCAGCACGTCGGCGAGCGTGACGCCTTTGCCTAGCCGCGCTTGCCAAGCCTGCGCCCATGTGGCCATGTCGGGATCGAGCGCGTTGTGCCCCAGCAGCGTCAGCGCATTGTCGGCCTCCTGCGTCTTGCCGGAATACGCAAACGCCAGCGCGGCCGCGCGCGCGTAGCGGTTGACCTCGTGCGCGTTGCGCCAGGCGGCGATGGCGGCCTCCAGCGTTGCCGGATCCGGCTTGTCGTTGACCGCCATCAGCGCCTGGTAGAGCGCATAGGCCGCCTCGGCGGAGTCGGGATCCAGGCTGCGCGCGCGCTGCAGGTGGCTGATCGCCGCCTGCAGATGCGAGGCCGCGTCGGCGTCCTTGCGTTGTCCCGCCAATCGCAAGTTGGCCGCGCCGAGCAAATAGAACGCCTCGGCGCCGGCCTTCTCCTTGCCGACCGCCTCGGTCAGATAGGGCAGCGCTTCCTCCGCCTTGCCCCAGTCGATCTGCGCCCTGCTCAAGGCGAGCTTGGCGATGTCGTGGTTCGGAACGCCGCCGGCATGCTGGCTGAGCGCCTTCAGCAGCGACTCGCCGCGCTGCTGGCCGGGGCAGGATTTCAGCGCCGCGTCGGCCAGCATGAAATCGGTGACGGCGTCGGGCAGGCTGGCGAAATCGATGCGTGCCGACGGCAGCGACGGCACTTCCAGTTGTGTGACCTGGATGCCTTGGTTCCGGTAGCGCCACATCGCCGTGTCCAGCTCGGGCAGCTTCTGGCCGAAGGCCTCGGTGTAGGCCTGGCCGGCCGGGACATCCAGATGCATCTGGTTCAGGTACTGGTCGCGCCGCGCCAGGTTGTCGCCGGACGACAGCATGTAGTGGGTGAGCAGCCAGGACTTGGTCAGGAATTCCAGCCGCACCGCCGGCGCCGCCGCGACCCCCGTGTCCTGGGACGCGGCCGGCTCCAACACGTCCTGGTATTTCAGGCGATAGCCGTGGCCGTTGTCGAGGAAGTAGATGTAGCGCGCCACGCTGGCCGGCACGCGGCCCAGCGACATCTGGTTGCCGGCGAAGCGCACGGTGGAAAAATACTGCGCGAAGCCGTCGACGTAGGCGGCCGGCGTGCGGATGTCGGTGTAGCGGTAGAGGAAGTGCCGCGCGTAGGCTTCGAAAATCTGGGACTGGCTGCTGTTGAGCGGATACTTGGCCAGCTGCTCCGGGCGCAGGCTGGCGATGCTGTCCAGGCGCACCGCGTAGCCCTGTACGCCATGGCCGCAGCTGTTGTAGAGGCCGACCGCCTCTTGCGGCGCGTCGGCGACGGCGTCGTTGAAGCTGCCGATGCGGTCGTGATAGTAGAGCGTGATTTTCTGGCGTGGGCTGACGGCGATGCGGTAGCCCTGGGTGTAGAGACGCAGCACATGATCGAGCTTTTCCAGGTTGTCCAGCAGCTGGCGCACGTCGTCGTTGCCGGTGTTGGAAAACACGATGAAGTGCTGGCTCTCGGCCTTCAACCACGGCGAGGCGTTTTTCAGCCCGCTGACGGTCACGCTTTGCTGCGCGCTGGCGCCGCTGCTCGCCAGGACGGCGAGCACGATCAGTTTTTTCATCATGGAATAGCCGTCTCTGTTGTGCGCCGGTGCCATGCCGGCGCTGTTTCCGCCAGTCTGCGTAAAAATTAGCCGGATGGCAATTCCAAAAATCACCAAATCACTGAATGATATTAATCAGGCAATGCGGCGGTGCTTGAGCAGGTCGGGCAAGGCTCCGCCTTGCACTGGGCTTTTGGGGGCTGGGGCTTAGGCGGCAGAGGTTTGGGCGGTTGCGGTACCGGTGGCTTGGGCGGTGTCGGGGCAGGCGTAGCGGCACAGGCCACGTTCACATTCAAGTTGCCGAGAAATTCCTTGCTGTCTTTCGCTGCTGGTTTTTCCTTGGTCTCCAGAAGCTTGGCGGTTATTTGCTTGATCACATCGGTGGTCACAGCGATGCCCGCGTCAAACAGCTTTTTGCGCGTGTCCGAGACGGCTTCCTTGACTTCGTTGGCCAGCGAGCCGGAGCCCAGCAAAGAATCGAAAAAGTTCAGCACCTCCTTAAGCGGTACCGCCGACGATTTCTGCTCTGTTTCCCTGTCCTTGGACTGCGCCATCAGGAAATTTTTTACCAAGACCGCGGTCTGCTCTTTCGACAACGTGTCGGACTGCGCTTCGTTGGGGACCGGGCCATTGGCGCGCGCGGGCGACGGCATCGCCACGGGCCGTTCGGTTGCTTGTTTCAGGCGGCGCAGTTCCAGATCGTATTTCATGACCATCCCCAGGCCGATCACGCAGAGGGACAAAATGACGAAGGTAAAAACGTAAAACAGGATGACCCGAAAATGGTGCTGGGCACGCCGCTCCCATTCCTCTTGCCGCTCCTCCTGCCTGTGCCGCTCTTCCCATTCCCTATACTGTTCCTCGTTCATTGAATAAAGCCTTGTGTGAGTTGATACATTTGATAGAGGAAGATGCCTATCCAGCCGGCGCAAAACGCCAGCACCAGATACATCATCGACAAGGTGACAGAGGGCTTGGAGAGCACCTGCGCCGCGACGATCGATTCAAATACCGAACGCGGTTTCGTCCCCATGCTGCGGGCCACGTAGCCGTGGCTTTCCTGCCAGGTCGAAGTGAACAGCTTGATCCTGGAGGGAAAAGTCTTGTCCGCTTTGAATATGGTCTCGACCTCGTTCAGCTTGGCCTCCCAATGTTCCTGCCAGTACTTGCTGCCGAGGGCGACGCGATACCAGAACACGCAGACGATAAAGCCGAGGATAGCGATGGGCAGCGACAGGTTTTTGTCGGTAGCGGTGACGTAGGCGTAAGCCAGCGCGGAATTGAGGATCAGGAAGTAATTGCAACGCTGCCAGAACAGGTTGATCTCAAGATTGCGCGTAGTGAGCGCCATTTTGTAGATTTCGCCGCTGCTGATCCTGGCGGGCGGCTCCGCTTTTTTTCGCTGAAAACGCATGGCGGCAATTGTTGTTATAAAAAACAATTCTAAGACATGATTTTCAATATGGCAATAAAAATTGGTAACTTGCAATAAAAAAGTGCCGGCGGACAGGCCGGCACTTTGGTGCGGACGGGTTTAGCCGCCGATGGTCAGCGACAAGGTGGTGGCGCTGTACACCGGCGCGACGTTGGCGTAGCCGTCCACCGTGACGGTGCTGAACTTGCCTTTCAGGCTGCCGGCCGTCAGCACGGTGATGCTGTCGCCCGCTTTCGGCTTGTAGCCGCTGGCGAACTTCACGCGCAGCGTGCCGCCGGCGATGGTGGCGGTGCCGGCCACCGTCATGCTGCCCTGGCCGCCGTTGCCGCCGATATCCAGCTCCAGCGTGGTGGCGCCGTTCAGCTGTGTGTACTTGCCGGCCAGCTTCAGCGCCGCCGGCGCGTTGGCGATCAGGGTGCCGCCGCTGACGTAGACGTCGCCATTGCCGAAGGCGGTGGCCGAGTCGCCCTGCAGCGCGCCGGCCGTCAGTTCGGTGCCGCCGCTCCAGCTGTTGGCGCCGGCCAGCTTGAGCGTGCCGCTGCCCTGCTTGACCAGCTTGCCTGTGCCGGCGATGTCGTTGCGCCAGCGGTCGACCGCGTTGAAGCCGCCCTTGCCGGCATCCATGACCAGCACCACGTTGCCGCTGAAGGCGCCGTAGCCGTCGGCCGCCGCGAACAGGTTCAGGCGTCCCCAGCCCTCGGCGTCGTCCATCACCGGATAGCCGGACGCCAGCGCGGTGGTCTTCAGCACCACGCGGCGCTGGGCGTCGGAGAGGTAGGGCTGGCGGGTTTCCAGCAGCACTTCGGCGCCCTTGGGCACCACGGCGGCGGCGTTGGTGGCGGCGATCGGCGCGAAGCCGTAGGTGCTGCGGCGCAGGTAGTTGGCCTTGTTGGTGGCGTAGTCGGCGAAGCGGTCGCTGGCCGGCGAGCCCGATTGCGCATAGGCGGCGAAGGTGTCGGCCGTGGTGCCGGTGGCGGCCATCAGCGTGGCGTGCGCCTGCGCGACGGCGGCGGCTTTCTTGGCGGCGTTGGCGGCGTCGGCCAGGTTGGCGGCGGCGCTGGCCTGGCCGAGGATGCGGCCGCTGAGCACGTCCAGCGGCGAGTGCATGCCGGCCAGGATGCGCGATTCGCCCAGCTCCAGGCCGCGGCTGAGCAGCTCCTGGTAGCGTTCCGGCAGCGCGTAGGCCATCGCCACCGCGTCGCGGGTCGCTTCGGCCGAGTGGCCGCTGGTGAAGCCGCCGTCGGTGGCCGGGGTGGAGCTCTTGGCCGGCACCAGCGCCGGCAGCAATTGCACGCTGCTGCTCCAGCGGTAAGGACGGGCGTATTTGTAGAAGCGCTTGGCCGGTTCGGTCGAGGCGTTGTTGCCGACCAGGTTGACCAGGTCGACCACGCTGCCGAAGCCGGCGTTGGCGCTGCCGGCCACGCCGGTGTTGTTGCCGCCGTCGTTGTACAGCACCGTGGTGGCGTCGGCCGCGACCGAGGTGATGGTGGTGGTCTGCTGCGCGGCCGCGCGCCAGGCGGCGGTCAACGGGCCCAGGCCTTCGGTCACGCTGTAGCCCTTGCCGCGGCGGTCGTCCAGGTAGGCTTGCGTGGCCTGCTCGGCGGTGCGGCCGGCGGTGGCCTTGACCACGTAGTCGATGTTGGCCGCGTGCACGGCGGCGTTGACGATGGTGCCGTCCGGGCTGCCGTCGTTCGGCACGCCGGTCCAGGCCGAGGCGGTGACGGCCGGGAAGGCGTCGACGGCCGGCGCGGTGACGCCGGCGTCGACGATCTCGGTCAGCGGTTTCCAGACCGACAGGAAGCCGCCCAGGACGCGCACGCCGGCGTTGGTGGCCAGGGTGGCGTAGCGGGCGTCGCCGCGCTGGTTGGTGGCGATGGTGTCGACAAAGGCGCTGGCGGCCGGCACGGCGGCGACGTCGGCCGCGCCCTGGTCGGCCGGCGCGGCCGGGATCACCAGGGTCTGGTCTTCGGAGCTGGAGCCGCAGGCGCTCAGGGCGAGCGCGATGCTGACGGCGAGGACGAGTGGGCGCGATGGAACGAGGTGCATGTCGAAATCCGTGGGTCGTTGAGAAGAGGCCACAGAGTAATGACGTCATATGACATGCCGGTTACGCAATCCTGCTGGCAGCGCTTCCACGCAAAAATATTATCGGGCGATACCGAAATGTCTGCGCCGCGTGAGACCGATCCATCCCAGGCCGGCCAGCAGCATGGCATAGGTGGCCGGCTCCGGTACGGCGGGCACCGGGCTGCCTGTCGTGGCCCAACTGCCGGCGGTGGCGGTGGCGGCTTGCCGCACGTCCCAGCAGCAGCGCGGGTGCGAGCTGGCCAGATCGGTGTAGTCGCCGTTGACGCTGGATCCGGACAGGCTCTGGTTGTAATAGGTCCAATACCAGAGCGGACCGGGTTGCACGGAAAATTCCCACGCATCGATGACGTTGTTGGCGCCCACGTGCAAGGATACCGACAGCGTGCTATCCCGACCCGGGTCGAAGGATGACGGATCGAAGTGCAAGGCCACGGTGCCGCTATCGCCCCACAGCGCCGAGTCGGCGTTCCAGGACACGCCTGGATTGTTCGCTCCATGTTGCTGTTCAAAAGCGGTCATCGAGTTCAGCAGGGCGCCGGTGTAGCCGCCGGTGGTATTGAAGGTGCTCCATCCGGCGGGCAGGACGACCGGCGCGGTGAAGCTGAAGGTCAGCTGCTGATCGCGCAAGGCTGCGGTGGCTGCGGCTGCCCTCGCGTCGGTGACGGCCGGGTCTTCATCCCACTGGTACAAGCTGACGCTGGCCTGGTCGTACTTGGCGCCCGTGTACGAGTAAGTAACCTGGGCCAACGCTGCCAGAGGCGCGCTCAAGGCAAAAGCAACGGCGGTCAAACTGATTTTGATGACTGGTTTCACGATGGCTCCTGTGGTTTCGGTGCACGTAAAACATTATTACTATTTTTATAAAACAATGTATAACTTATTAAAAAGATATTTTAATGCGTGTATGGGCGACAACAGATTTACAACTATTAGTTGTTTGTGTATCACCTTAGACCAGTGTTCTCCAGCGTACATATCTGGCTATAGTGCTGTATTGCCCACACTGGGCGAGTTGCGCAATTCGATAAGGAGCCGCACATGGTCAAGTTACAAATCAATGGGAAGACGCGAGAGTTCGACGTGCCGGGCGACATGCCCCTGCTGTGGGTGCTGCGCGACGAGGCGCACATGACCGGCACCAAGTTCGGTTGCGGCATGGCCCTGTGCGGCGCCTGCACCGTGCACGTGGACGGCGAGCCGACCCGTTCCTGCGTGCTGCCGATATCGGCGGTCGCCGGCAAGAAGATCACCACCATCGAAGGCGTGTCCGCCACGCCGGCCGGCAAGGCGACGCAGCAGGCGTGGCTGAAGGCCGAGGTGGTCCAGTGCGGCTACTGTCAATCGGGCCAGATCATGTCGGCCGCCGCGCTGCTGGCCAAGAACCACAAGCCGACCGACGCCGAGATCGACGATGCCATGTCCGGCAATATCTGCCGATGCGGCACCTACACGCGCATCCGCGAGGCGATCAAGGATGCCGCCCAGTCGCCACTGCTGAAAGGAGCCTGAGATGAACGCTCCTGACATCGCAGGCCGCCGCGGCTTCCTCAAAGTGGCCGCCGCCGCGGGCGGCAGCCTGATGGTCGGCTTCTGGACCCTGCCGGGCGAGGCCCTGGCCGCCGCTGCCGCCAAGGGCACCACCGCGCCCGCCGACCTGAACGCCTACATCGCCATCGGCGCCGACGACTCGATCACGCTGACCATGCCCAAGGTCGAGATGGGCCAGGGCACCTACACCTCGATCCCGATGCTGATCGCCGAGGAGCTGGAAGTGGACATGGACAAGATCGTGCTGCGCCACGCGCCGCCCGACGCCAAGGTCTACGGTGCGCCGTTCGGCGACCAGTTCACTGGCGGTTCGCTGACCATCCGCACCATGTTCGAGCCGATGCGCCAGACCGGCGCCGCCGCGCGCATGGTGCTGATCCAGGCCGCCGCCGACCAGTGGCGGGTGGCGCCGGACAGCTGCCGCGCCGAGCACGGCGAAGTGGTGCACGCGGCC
The DNA here is from genome assembly GCF_047302815.1 of Duganella sp. CT11-25. NCBI lineage: Bacteria > Pseudomonadati > Pseudomonadota > Betaproteobacteria > Burkholderiales > Oxalobacteraceae > Duganella > Duganella sp. CT11-25. The sequence continues at coordinate 4,158,493 of NZ_JBKBFD010000001.1, read as the reverse complement.
AGCGGCCGCCGCATCAAGTACGGCAAGCTGGTGGACGCGGCGGCCAAGCTGCCGGCGCCCACCAAGATCGCGCTCAAGGACGCCAAGGACTTCAAGTTGATCGGCAAGCCTCTGAAGCGCCTGGACGCCAAGGGCAAGACCGACGGCAGCGCGCAATTCGGCATCGACGCCCAGGTCAAGGGCATGAAGGTGGCGGTGGTGGCGCCCAGCCCGGTCATCGGCGGCAAGCTCAAATCCGTCAACGACGCCAAGGCGCGCAAGCTGCGCGGCGTGCGCCAGGTGGTCAAGCTGGATAACGCGGTGGCCGTGGTGGCCGACAACTACTGGTACGCCAAGCAGGGCCTGGCCGCGCTGGACATCGTCTGGGACGAAGGCAAGTACGCCAAGCTGTCCACCGAGGACGTGCGCAACACCATGCTGGCCGCGCTGAAGAAGCCGGGCAAGGTGGCGCGCAACGACGGCGACGCATTGAAAGCCATCGCCGCCGACGGCAAGCGCATCGAGGCGACCTATCTGAATCCGATGCTGGCCCACGCGACGATGGAGCCGATGAACTGCACGGTGCACGTCAAGGGCGACGGCACGGCCGAGATCTGGACCGGCTCGCAGGTGCCGGCCCGCGCGCGCGACGACGCGGCCAAGGCGCTCGGCCTGGCGCCGGAGAAGGTCACGCTGCACAACCACCTGATCGGCGGCGGCTTCGGGCGCCGGCTGTACACCGACTATGTGGTGCAGGCGGCCGCCATCGCCAGGCAGGTCAAGGGCCCGGTCAAGCTGGTGTGGAGCCGCGAGGAAGACATCCAGCATTGCCTGTTCCGCGGCCTGTACGCGCACTCGGTGTCGGCTTCGCTCGACGCGGCCGGCAAGCCGGTGGCGTTCTCGCACAAGATCGCCGGGCCGTCGAACCTGGCGGCCTTCGCGCCGGGCTGGCTCAAGGACGGCCTGGATATCGACAACGTCGAAGGTTCGGACATCTTCTCCTACGATATCCCGAACATGCGCAGCGAGTACACGCAGGAAGACGGCCCGGTGCCGACCGCGTTCTGGCGCGGGGTCGGCCCGACCCGCAACATGACGGTGCTGGAGAGCTTCATGGACGAACTGGCGCTGCAGGCCGGCCAGGATCCGCTGGCCTATCGCCTGTCGCTGCTGTCCAAGGAGCCGCGCGCGGCCAATGTGCTGAAGATCGCCGCGCAGAAGGCCGGCTGGGGCGAGAAGCTGCCGGCGCGTTCCGGCCGCGGCATCGCGCTGATGCGCGCCTGGGGCACTTACCTGGCGCAGGTGGTCGATGTCAGCGTCAACGACGACGGCGAGGTGGCGGTCAAGCGTGTGATCTGCGCGGTGGACTGCGGCCAGGTGGTCAATCCGGACACGGTCGCGGCGCAGATCCAGAGCGGCATCAACTACGGCCTGACGGCCGGGCTGTTCGGCGCCATCACGGTCAAGGACGGCCGCGTGGAGCAGAGCAATTTCCACGACTACCGTATCCTGCGCATGAGCGAGGCGCCGAAGATCGAGGTGGAGATCGTCAAGAGCGGCGAGGCGCCGGGTGGCATCGGCGAGCCGGGGACGGCGGGCGTGGGCGCGGCGCTGACCAACGCGGTGTTCGCCGCCACCGGCGTGCGCGTGCGCGAAATGCCGCTGCGGCCCGAACTGCTGAAGAAGGCATGACGCGCCGCAGTCTGGGCGTGGCCCTGTTGCTGCTGACCTGCCTGTGCGCCGGCGCGCGCGCCGGCGGACCGGCCAGCCGCGCGGAGGCGGTGCAAATCATCGCCGAGATGCGCCGCGTGGTGGCATCGCAAGGCATCGAGCGCAGCCAGATGGTGCGCATCGGCGGCATCGACCAGGCCATCACGGTGCGCGGCGCCGACCGCCGCAATCCCATCCTGTTGATGGTGCACGGCGGCCCGGGCTACGTGGCCATGCCGACCAGCTGGTATTTCCAGCGCGGCTGGGAAGACTATTTCACCGTGGTGCAGTGGGACCAGCGCGGCGCCGGCAAGACCTACGCGGCCAACGATCCGGCCGCCGTGGCGCCGACCATGACGCGCGCGCGCATGCTGGCCGATACCGAGGAAATGGTGGCGTGGCTGCGCAAGGAGTTCGGCAAGGAGCGCATCTTCCTGCTGGCGCATTCCTGGGGCAGCTCGCTCGGCATCGAGGTGGCCAGCCGGCATCCGGACTGGCTGCACGCTTATATCGGCATGGGGCAGATCGCCAATTCGCCCGAAAGTGAGCGGCGCGGCTGGCGCTTCGCTCTGGACGCGGCCAAGCGCGAGGGCAACCAGCAGGCGGTGCACGACCTGGAGGCGATCGCGCCGTATGCGGAGCCGGGCCGGCCGGTGCCGTTGAAGGACCTGTATGCGCAGCGCAAGTGGCTGGGCTATTACGGCGGCGCGGTGCATGGCCGGCGTGGTTTCGACGCCGAATCGGCGGCGGTGAAGCTGGCGCCGGAATATTCGGACGCGGAGCTGCGCACGCTGTGGGAGGCGGGCGATTTTTCCGCCAGCCGCTTGCTGGCGGACGTGGTGGCCACCGATTTCAGCCACCTGACGCGGTTCGGCTGCCCTGTCATCATTTTCAATGGGCGGCACGACTACAACGTGTCCGCCACGGTGACGGCGGAATGGTTTGACAAGGTGCAGGCGCCGTCGAAGTCGCTGGTCTGGTTCGAGAATTCGGCGCATGAGATGTTCAACGAGGAGCCGGGCAAGATGCTGGTCTCGCTGGTGCGCTACGCCCGTCCGTTTGCCGAGCGTGCGGGCGATGTGGCGCCCTGATACAATGGCGTTGTGAAAAAAATACTGCTCATCCTGCTGCTGACGATCCTGCCCATCCAGTACTCCTGGTCGATGGCTGCCGTCTATTGCCAGCATGAGCCGGCCAAGGTGTCGCACTTCGGCCATCACGGCCATGCGCATGAGGCCCTGTCCGACGACGGCGCCGACAAGAGCAAGCCGTCCAAGGCACATGCCGATTGCGAGGTCTGTCATCACGCGGTGCAGGCTTCGGTGCCGGCCGCCGACGCGCCGCTGATGGCGGTTGTCGCGCGTGCCTATGCGCCGTCGCTGCCGTCGCAGTACCTGTCCCATATCTCCGAAGGGCCGCCCCGGCCCAACTGGCTGCTCGTCGCCTGGCGCGACGAGGCCTGATCTCTTCTTTCCTGTTTAAGCCTCGTCGAATTCCTTTCCCTTTGTTTGGAGAATTCGATGTTCAAGTATTTTTTGCCGCTATGCGTAGCGGCGTGGCCGGCCTATGCGCTGGCCGAAATCGAGCCGGCCGCGCCGCTGACGCTGCAAACGGCGCTGGCGCTGGCCGCCGGCGCCAACAGCGAGCTGTCCGCCGCGCGCCATGAAGTGCAGGCGGTGGAAGGCGCGGTACAGCAGGCCGGCCTGTCGCCCAATCCCTCGCTGTCGATGGAGCGCGTCGATACCCGTCGCGATACGCGGGAAACCACGCTGCAATTGAGCCAGCCGCTGGAACTGGGCGGCAAGCGCGCCGCGCGCGTGCAGGCGGCCGAGCGCGGACGCGACACCGCGACGGCGGAACTGGCCGTGAAACAGGCGCAGGTACACGCCGACGTCATCGCCGCATATTTTGCGGTGCTGGCCGCGCAGGAGCAGCTGCGGCTGGCGCGCGAGGCCGATGAGCTGGCGCAGCGCGCGGCGGCGGCGACCGGACGGCGCGTGGTGGCCGGCAAGGTGTCGCCGGTGGAGGAGACGCGGGCGCGGGTGGCCGCGTCCTCGGTGCAGCTGGAGCTGATGCGCGCCGCCAGTACGCTGGCGACGGCGCGCAAGCGGCTCGCCGGCCTGTGGGGCAATACCGCACCCCGCTTCGAGCGGGCCGAAGGCGCGGTGGATGCGTTGCCGGCGCTGCCAGACCAGGCCGCGCTGCAACAGCGGCTGGCGCGTTCGCCGGCGATGGCGCTGGCGCGCTCGCAGTTGGGCCGGGCGCAGGCGCTGGCGCAGGTCGAGCTGTCGCGCCGCACGCCGGACGTCACGCTCAATATCGGTAGCAAGCGCTCGGAGGAACTGGGGCGCACGCAGGCGGTGTTCGGCGTTTCCGTGCCACTGCCGTTCTTCGACCGCAACCAGGGCAACGTGCTGGAGTCGGCGCGCCGCGTCGACAAGGCGCGCGACGAACTGGCGGCGACGGCGCTGCGGCTGGACGCGGAACTGTCGCAGGCGCGCGAGGAGTTCGAGCTGGCGCTGCGGCAGGCGCACGCGCTGCGCAACGACATCCTGCCGGGCGCACAAAGCGCGTATGACGCGGCCAGCACCGGCTTCGAATACGGCAAGTTCGGCTTTCTCGACGTGCTCGACGCCCAGCGCACTTTGCTGCAGGCGAAATCCCAATATCTGAACACGCTGGCGGAGGCGCACCGCGCCATGGCCGCCATCGACCGCATTCTCGGAGTAAGCCATGAGTAAATTCGTGAGTAAAAAACAAACCATCGCCATCGCTGTCATGGCGGCGATCGGCCTGCTGCTGGCGGCGCTGCTGCTGATGCCCAAGCGCGAGGCCGCCCCGGCTTCGGAGCCGGAGCACGCCGAAAGCGCGCAAGAGGAAATCGTCAAGCTGGACGACGCGCAGGCCAAGGCGGCCGGCATCGTGCTGGCTGCTGCGGCGCCGGCCAAGATCGGCACCGCCATCACGCTGCCCGGCGAGATCCGCTTCAACGAAGACCGCACCGCGCACGTGGTGCCCAAGCTGGCCGGCGTGGTGGTCAGCGTCAGCGCCGAGTTGGGGCAGAATGTGCGGCAGGGCCAGGTGTTGGCCGTCGTCGCCAGCAGCGGCCTGTCCGACCAGCGCAGCGAACTGCTGTCGGCGCAACGCCGGCTGGCGCTGGCCGGCACCACTTTCGAGCGAGAACGCAGGCTGTGGCAGGACAAGATCTCCGCCGAGCAGGATTATCTGCAAGCCAAACAGGCGTTCAACGAAGCCGAGATCGCGGTGCAGAACGCGCGCCAGAAGCTCAATGCTTACGGCGCGGGGGCAGGCGCCGGCGGCTCGCAACTGAACCGGCTGGAGCTGCGCGCGCCGTTCGACGGCGTCGTGATGGAGAAGCACCTGGCGCTGGGCGAGGCGGTCAAGGAGGACGCCAATGTCTTCACCATCTCCGACCTGTCCTCGGTGTGGGCCGAACTTGCAGTGCCGCCCCGTGACCTGAATCGCGTGCGCGTCGGCGAAACGGTGCTGGTGAAGGCCGCCGCATTTGATGCGCAGGCCAGCGGCAAGATCACCTACGTCGGCTCGCTGCTGGGCGAGCAGACCCGCACCGCCAAGGCGCGCGTGGCGCTGGCCAATCCGGAGCGCGCATGGCGCCCGGGCCTGTTCGTCAATGTCGAGGTACAGGCCGGCCAGTCCGATGTCGCCGTCACGGTCGTCGCCGACGCCATCCAGACCGTGGAAGACAAGCCTACGCTGTTCGTCAAGACGGCAGGCGGCTTCCGCGTGCAGCACGTGGTGACCGGCCGCAGCGACGGCAGGCTGGTCGAGGTACTGCAAGGCCTGAAGGCGGGCGAGCGGTACGCCTCGGCCGGCAGCTTCGTCCTCAAGGCGGAGCTGGGCAAGGGCAGCTCCGAGCATGAACATTGAGGCGGGAGGACAGCATGTTTGAACGCATCATACGATTCGCTATCCACCAGCGCTGGTTGGTATTGCTGATAGTCGCCGCGATGGCGGCGCTGGGCGTCTACAGCTATCAAAAGCTGCCGATCGACGCCGTGCCGGACATCACCAACGTGCAAGTGCAGGTCAACACCGCCGCGCCGGGCTACTCGCCGCTGGAAACCGAGCAGCGCGTGACCTTCCCGCTGGAGACGGTGATGGCGGGCCTGCCCGGACTGGAGCAGACCCGCTCCCTGTCGCGCTATGGCCTGTCGCAGATCACCGTCGTGTTCAAGGACGGCACCGATCTGTTCTTCGCGCGCCAACTGGTCAACGAGCGTATGCAGCAGGCCAGGTCCGAGCTGCCGGACGGCGTGACGCCGGCGCTGGGTCCCGTGTCGACAGGGCTGGGCGAGATCTACCTGTGGACGGTGGAGGCCAAGCCGGGCGCGAAGAAGGCCGATGGCACGCCATACACGCCGACCGACCTGCGCGAGATCCAGGACTGGATCATCAAGCCGCAGTTGCGCAACGTGGCAGGCGTGGCGGAGATCAACTCCATCGGCGGCTACGCCAAGGAGTTCCAGGTCGCGCCGGACCCGGGCCGGCTGGCATCGCACGGACTGGCGCTGCCGGACATCGTCGCAGCGCTGGACCGCAACAACGGCAACGCCGGCGCTGGCTACATCGAGAAGCGCGGCGAACAGTTGCTGGTGCGCGCGCCGGGGCAAGTCAGGTCGCTGGACGACATCCGCAACATCATCCTCGGCAATGTCGACGGCGTGCCGGTGCGCATACAGGACGTGGCCGATGTCGACATCGGCCGCGAACTGCGCACCGGCGCGGCCACCGAGAATGGCGAAGAAGTGGTGCTCGGCACAGTGTTCATGCTGGTCGGGCAGAACAGCCGCGCCGTGGCGCTGGCGGTGGACAAGAAGATGGTCGCCATCAACCGCACCCTGCCCGCCGGCGTGCAGGCGGTGACGGTGTACGACCGTACCACGCTGGTCGACAAGGCCATCACCACGGTCAAGAAGAACCTGCTGGAAGGCGCGGTGCTGGTGATCGCGGTGCTGTTCCTCTTCCTCGGCAACCTGCGTGCGGCGCTGATCACGGCGATGGTGATCCCGCTGGCGATGCTGTTCACCTTTACCGGCATGGTCTCGTACAAGGTCAGCGCCAATCTGCTCAGCCTTGGCGCGCTGGACTTCGGCATCATCGTCGACGGTGCGGTGGTCATCGTCGAGAACTGCGTGCGGCGTTTGGCGCATGCGCAGGCCCGCCTTGGCAGGCCGCTGACCCGCACCGAGCGTTTCGACGAAGTCTTCGCAGCAGCCGGCGAGGCGCGCAGGCCGTTGCTGTTCGGGCAGTTGATCATCATGGCGGTCTACCTGCCGATCTTCGCGCTGGCCGGCGTTGAAGGCCGCATGTTCCATCCGATGGCGCTGACGGTCGTGATGGCGCTGGCTGGCGCGATGATCCTGTCGATCACCTTCATCCCGGCGGCGGTGGCGCTGTTCATCGGCGACAACGTCGTGGAGAAGGACCATCCGCGCATCACCGGCTGGTATGCAGTGGCTCTCGAACGCGTACTGGCCAACACACCGGTGGTGCTGACCTTTGCCGGAATCGCGGTGGCGTTGTCGGTGCTGCTTGCCACGCGCATGGGCAGCGAGTTCGTGCCCAGCCTGAACGAAGGCGACATCGCGATCCAGACGCTGCGCATACCCGGCACGGCGCTGGTGCAATCGGTGGAGATGCAGAAGCAGATCGAAGTGACCTTGAAGCGCAAGTTCCCCGAGATCGAACGGGTGTTCGCGCGCATCGGCACCGCGGAAATCGCCTCCGATCCGATGCCGCCGAATATCTCGGACGGCTACATCATGCTCAAGCCGGAATCGCAATGGCCCAAGCCGAGAAAATCGCGCAGTGGGCTGCTGGCGGAGATCCAGCAAACCGTCGAGCGTTTGCCGGGCAATTCCTATGAGTTCTCGCAGCCCATCCAGTTGCGCTTCAACGAACTGATATCGGGCGTGCGCAGCGATGTCGCCGTCAAGTTGTTCGGCGACGACATGGCGGTGCTCAACGAGACAGCGGGCCGCATTGCGGCTTCGCTGAACAAGGTGGAAGGCGCGACCGAAGTCAAGATCGAACAGACCAGCGGCCTGCCGATGCTGACGGTCGACATCGACCGCGGCAAGACGGCGCGCTATGGCCTCAACGTCGGCGACGTGCAGGAGACCATCGCCACGGCGGTCGGCGGCAAGCAGGCCGGCACCATGTTCGAAGGCGACCGCCGCTTCGACATCGTGGTGCGGCTGCCGGAAGCGATGCGCAACGACCTCGATGCGCTGGCGCGATTGCCGGTACCGCTGCCGCGCGCCTCCGGCGGCGCAGCCAACTTCATCCCGCTGGGCGAGGTAGCGACGTTCAGCATCGCACCGGGTCCGAACCAGGTCAGCCGCGAGGATGGCAAGCGGCGTGTCGTCATCAGCGCCAATGTGCGCGGGCGGGATATCGGGTCGTTCGTCGAAGAAGCGGAAGAACGTCTGCAGAAAGTGACGATCCCGCCGGGCTACTGGACCACGTGGGGCGGGCAGTTCGAGCAACTGCAATCGGCGTCGCGGCGCCTGCAGATCGTGGTGCCGGCGGCGCTGGTCCTGGTGATGGTGCTGCTGTTCGCGATGTTCGGCAATTTGAAGGATGGGCTGCTGGTCTTCAGCGGCATACCGTTCGCGCTAACGGGCGGCATTGCCGCGCTGGCGCTGCGCGGGATACCGCTGTCGATATCGGCGGCGGTTGGCTTCATCGCGCTGTCGGGCGTTGCCGTGCTCAATGGGCTGGTGTTGATCTCCTTCATCCGCAAGCTGCGCGAGGAAGGCCGCACAGTGGAACAGGCGATCCGCGAAGGATCGTTGGGCCGCTTGCGTCCCGTCTTGATGACAGCCTTGGTAGCATCGCTGGGCTTCATCCCGATGGCGATCGCCACCGGCACCGGCGCCGAAGTCCAGCGCCCGCTGGCGACGGTCGTCATCGGCGGCATCCTCTCCTCCACCGCCCTCACGCTGCTGGTGCTGCCGCTCCTGTATCGCATCGCGTACCTCAACTCCGGGGTCAGGTCCAGAATGCGGACACGGACTCTACCTTAGATGCGTTAAGGCAGAGGCTGTGTCCAGATTCTGGACCTGATCCCGGATTTAGTTGCTGATGGGCGTCAGGCGGATCGCCTGGCCGCCGCCGGGGGCGAGCTTGAGCTGGAGGATCGTTTTGGCGGTGACGATCTTCTTTTCGATGACGATGTCGAAGCGGTGGCTGGTGCGGTAGTCGGCTTTGTCGCCGTCGCGGTAGATCTCGGCGGTATAGCGCTTGCCGGGATCAAGGAAGGCAAGCGGCAGCGGCAGCGCGCGCGCCGAGCCGTCCGTTACCGAGCCGACGTACCAATCGTCCGAGCGTCGATCCTTGCGCGCGATGGTCGCATACTCGCCCATCGCGCCATTGATCACCCGCGTGTCCGACCAGTCGGTCGGCACGTCCTTGATGAACTTGAACGGGCCCGGATACTTCTCGTAGTTTTCGATCAGGTCCGCCGCCATCACGATGGGCGAATAGATCACCACGAAGCTGGCCAGCTGCTTGGCCTGCGTCGAGTTGATCGGCCGGCCCTTGACGCCTTCCAGGCTCAGGATGCCCGGCGTGTAGTCCATCGGCCCGCTTAGCATACGCGTGAAGACCAGGTTCACTTCATGATCGACGCTGTTAATCGGGTTGCCCCAGGCGTTGTACTCCATGCCGCGCGCACCTTCGCGCGAAACCCAGTTCGGATAGGTGCGGCGCAGGCCCGTGTCCTTGATCGGTTCATGCGTATCGATGGCCAGCTTGTAGCGCGCCGCCTCCGTCACCGCTTTCAGGAAGTGACGCGAGCCTTCCTGCGAATCGGTATAGCCGAAATGCGTCTTGCCGTCAGGGCCCGCAAATAGCGCCGCACCGGCATCGACTACGTAACCTGACTTGATGCTGTCAACGCCATGGCGAGCGTAAAGCTGGTAGCCGGCGTCCATCTGCTGTTCATAGCGCGCCACATTGCCGCCGGTTTCATGATGGCCGATCAGGCGCACGCCCTTGCTGATGGCGTAGGCGCTGGCAGCCGGCAGGTCGAAGTCCGGATACGACTCGGTGAAGCTGAACGCCGAGCCGCTGCCCGACCAGTTGCCGTCCCATCCCAGGTTCCATCCCTCCACCAGCACGCCCCGGAAGCCGTTCTTCGCGGCGAAGTCGATATAGCGCCTGGTGTTTGCCGTGGTGGCGCCATGCTTTGCGCCCGAGCCCCAGGTGCTTTTCTCCAGGTGCATCTCCCACCACACGCCGACAAACTTCGACGGCTTCACCCACGAGACATCACCCAATTTATTTGGCTCGTTCAGGTTCAGCACCAGATCCGACATATACAGGCCGCCCGCGCTGTCGGCGATCTGCATGGTGCGCCACGGGGTCGTGAACGCGCCCTGCCGCTCCACCGGCGCGCCAATGGCCGACGGCGTCAGGTGCGCGCGCAGCTTCTGGCCTTCCACCTTGCGCAGCCACATCGACGCATAATCGACCAGCGCCGCCTCGTGGAAGGCGATGTGCGTGCCATCCTTGGTGCGGATGGTCATCGGCGTGTTCGCCATCCCCACTTCGCTCAGCGGCGACTTGTGCGTCGCGTACTCCAGCGCCGCCTGTTCGCCCGCCTGCTGCCACCAGGCGGTGGCCGGCGACGCGACGACGAACTCTGTCAACTCGTCGCTGATTTTGGTTTCCTTGAGTTGCGGCTGGTCCGGAATCTCGTAGCGGAAGCCGACGCCGTCGTCGAACACGCGGAATACCAGCGCCATGCGCCGGTTCTCGAACGCTTTCTGCACCAGCTCCAGCCGCAGTTCCTTGTAGTGGTTGCGCACGTAGCGGCGCTCGCCCCACGGCTGTTCCCAGGTGTCGTCATGCTCAGTGACGAACTGCTTGTCCAGCGTGAAGCCGTTGTCCAGCTGCGGAGCGTTCGCCAGCAGGAAGCCCAGCCGCGACGGCGCGATCAGCTGCTTGCCGCGCCGCTGGATCTCGTACGCCAGCCGGCCGCCGTCACCCAGCTGCACGGCGACGCTGATGGCCTGGTTGGGTGAGGTCACGGTGGCCAGCACTTCATCGGCCCACACACTGCCGGAGCTGGCATACACGCCCAGCATCATGCAGGCGGCGGAGATCCAGCGGATTCGAACGGGATTGGTTTGCACTGATGGTTCCTTGTTATCTGGATGCGCAGCGCGCCGCGATGTAGGCGGCGTGCGACGGCATCTGGTTGACGCATTGTCCGATCACCGAGGCGATGTCGTCCAGGTATTCGGCGACTTCTCTTTCCGACAGCAGGTCGGCCAGCGGATGGTAGCCGTCGGCCTGGACACGCTGGCCATGCAGCACCTGCAGCCAGCCGACTTCGGCGAATAGTTCGTTGTCGACGCGGACGATGCGGCCGCGCGAGCGGTACAGCTCCATCTTCTCGCGCAGCGTGTCCGGCACGTCCATGGTGCGGCAGTAGTCCCAGAAAGGCGTGTCGTTGCGCTCCGTCGCGTGGTAGTGCAGGATCAGGAAGTCGCGGATGCGCTCCACCTCGAAATCGCACTGGCGATTGAACTCGGCGATGTCCGCCGCGCGGAAACCCTTGTCGGGGAAGAAGGTGATCAGCTTGGCGATGGTCGACTGGATCAGGTGAATGCTGGTCGATTCCAACGGCTCCATGAAACCGGACGACAGGCCGACCGCCACCACGTTCTTGTTCCACACCTGCTTGCGCTTGCCGGTGGTGAAGCGCAGCAGCTTCGGTTCCCCCAGCGCGCGGCCGTCCAGGTTGGACATCAAGATGGACGCCGCTTCGTCGTCGCTCATGAACTTGGACGAGAACACATGGCCGTTGCCGGTGCGGTGCTGCAGGCCGATGCGCCACTGCCAGCCGGCCGGCCGCGCGGTCGCGCGCGTGTACGGCGTCAGTTCGCCACCCAGCTCACACGGCACGGCATAGGCGCGGTCGCACGGCAGCCAGTGGGTCCAGTCTTCGAAACCGGTGTGCAGCGCCTGTTCGATCAGCAGGCCGCGGAAGCCGGAGCAATCGATGAACAATTCGCCGCCCAGCAGTTCGCCGCTCTCCATGCGCACCGCGTCGACGTGACCATCCGACGCGCGCACCAGCGTATCGACCACCTTGCCCTCGATGCGCACTACGCCATTGGCTTCGCTGTACTTGCGCAGGTAGCGTGCGTAAAGCCCGGCGTCCAGGTGGAAGGCGTGCACGATATCGCCCAGCGGCGAGTTGCCGTGCGAACGGTCGGCACGCATGAATTTATTCGCCTTGGCCGCCATGCGGTTGATCGAGTATTCTTCGATATCGGGCGCCTTGCCCGCCTGGTGCATGCGTAGCCAGTACTGGTAGAACGGCAGCGTCGCCAGGTCCTGGCCGAAGATGCCGAAGCCGTGCATGTAGCTGTCGCCGATCCGGCCCCAGTCGCGGAACTCGATGCCCAGCTTGAAGGTGGCCTTGGTCTCGCGCATGAACTCATCTTCGTCGATGCCCAGCACAGTGTTGAACAGCTTGATCATCGGGATGGTCGATTCGCCCACGCCGACGGTGCCGATATCTTCCGACTCGATCAGCGTGATCTTCACTTTGCCGCCCAAGACCCGCGACAGCGCCGCCGCCGTCATCCAGCCGGCCGTGCCGCCACCGACGATCACCACACTGCTGATGTTCCGTTGTTCCATTCTTAGTCTACCTTCACCAGGATACGATAGCTCCATGGCGCCAGGTCGAAGCGGCTATCGCCATCCACGCGCACCGTCTCCCCGGTGGTGAAATCGCGATAGCCGCCGACGTGCAGGTCGTCGCGGAAGCCGGCTTGCACCGGTTGTCCGCTCAGGTTGAACACCGCGAACACCTTATCTTTGGCGTTCTGCCGCACGAAGCTGAAGACCTGCTTCGGCGCGCTGTTCGGCACCTGCACCATGGTGGCGCCCCATTGTCCATTCCATAATGCCGTATTTTTCTTCTTCAGTGCCAGCAGCTTTTTATACAGCACGGCATATGGCGACGGCTGCCACTGTATCGCATCGCGCTCGAAGAAGGCCAGCCGCTTGCGGTTGCCGGCCTCCTGGCCGTTGTAAATCATCGGCATGCCTTCGCTGACGAAGGAGAACACGATGGCCGCATCCACCGCCGCGCCGAAGATCTCGAACTCGGTGCCGTCCCAGGCGTTCTTGTCGTGGTTGGTCGTGTACAGCATGCGGTAGGCCTGCTTGGGATAGAACTTCTGGTTCCAGGCGTAGTAGGTGTAGAGCGAGGTGGCGTCGGCCTTGCCCTCGGCGATGGCGCGCAGGCCTTCCCACCAGGTCCAGGCGTAGCTGGCGTCGAAGGCATAGGCATGCATGTCGCGGCTCTCCCACTCGGCCAGCATGAACACCGGCTTGATGGCGCGCAGCTCGCGGCTGGCGTTGTCCCAGAAGTCCTGCGGTATCAGGCCGGCGGCGTCGACGCGGTAGCCGTCGACGCCGGCCTCGCGCACCCAGTACGCCATCGCCTGCGTCATGTAGCGGCGCAGGCCGGGCTGGGTGTAATCGAGGTCGATGATGTCGTCCCAGTCGTACCACGGTGTCGGATGCGGATTGCCCTTACGGTCCTTCTCGTACCACTCCGGATGGCTGGTGCGCAGCACGTTGTCCCACGCGGTGTGGTTGCCGACCCAGTCGAGGATCACATGCAGGCCCAGGCCGTGCGCCGCCGCGACGAAGTGCTTGAACTCGTCCGGCGTGCCGAACTCCGGATTGACGGCCATGTAGTCGCGCACCGCGTAAGGGCTGCCCAGCGCGCCCTTGCGCTTGACCTGGCCGATCGGGTGGATGGGCATCAGCCACAGGATGTCGACGCCCAGTTCCTTGAGGCGCGGCAGCTGCTGTTCGGCGGCGCGGAAAGTGCCCTCGGGCGTAAACTGGCGGGTGTTGATCTGGTAGATGCTGGCGTTGCGGGTCCACTCGGCGTTCTGGAAATGGACATAGGGTTGCGGCTGATACGGATCGGCGGCGTTGGCCGCGCCAGCGGCGGCGAACATCAGCGCAAGGAATAGGGATTTGATCATGGGGGGCCAATAAAAAAAGCCGGATGCCCCGCGAGGGAACGGGGCATCCGGTAAAGTACTACCTTAGAACTTGACGTTGAGGCCAGCCGTGTAGGTCCGTCCGTAGACCACCGTATTGGTGATCTGGTTCGGATCCGAGGTGTATTCGCGGAACGGGGTATTGGTCCAGTTATGCCCTTGCAGGAAGACCGACACGCCTTTCAGCCAACCGCTCTGGAACTCGTAGGACGCCTGCAGGTCGACGATGGTCTCGCCCTTGATGAAGGTGAACTGCGAATCGCTGCGGTAGTCCAGGATCTGGCCGACAAAGCTGGAGCGGCGGTGCGCGGCCCACGCCAGCTGCAGGCCGTGGTTCTCGTAGTAGACGCGCACGCTGCTGACATCCTTCGACAGGCCCGGCAAGCTGATCTCGCTCACACTGCCGTTGAACACGGGGCTGTTCTGCGGCGAGACGAAGCCGCTGGTCGGCAGCCTCACCGAGCTGTCGGTGTGCGAGTAGTTGGCCGCCACGCCGAAACCGTCCAGCCACTGGGTCGCCAGCGAGAACGGCACGTTGAGCGCCAGCTCGTAGCCATGCATATTGCCGCCCGAGCCGTTCTGCGGCTTGGTCAGGAAGCCGACGGTGGAACCGGCATATGGGCCGGTGGCCGGCAGCGGCGTGTTGGCGCTGGTGTAGGGCTTGAAGTCGAACTGCTGCGGTGCGTTGATGATGTAGTTGTCCAGCTTCTTGAAGAAACCGGCCACGCTGATGTAGCCCTTCTTGCCGAAGTACTTCTCGTACGACAGGTCGAGCGAGCGCGCCGCGTAGGGCTTCAGTTCCGGGTTGCCGGCAAAGCCGGTCAGCGCCGGCGCTACCGAGGTGGCGTTCTGCACCGCGAAGTCCATGCTGGCCTTCATGTTGTCCAGGTTGGCGCGCGAGATCTGCTTGCCGGCGCCGAAGCGCAGCTTTTGCTCGCTGCCCAGGTCGAAGGCCAGGTTCATGCTCGGCAGCACGTTGGTGTAGCTGGTGCCGCCGGTGCGCACGCTGTACGGGCAGGTGTCGAAGGTGATGCCGGTGCAGCGCGCCAGGTCGACCTGGTTGCCCGACGAGTTCTGCTTGGTGTTGACCACCTGCAGGCCGATGTTGCCGCTGTACGGCAGCGCCATCAGGTTGCCATCCAGGTCGGCCATCGCATAGGCGGTGGTGACTTTCTCGCCGACCGACCAGTCGCGCGCCAGCACGGTGGCGTCGACCCAGCGGTTCAGTTCATAGATGGTGCCCAGCGTGCCGGTGGGATCGAACGACGCCACCATGATGCCCGAGGCGCCGGCCGCTTCCACCGCGGTGCCGGGGATGGCGGCGCTGGCGTAGCCGTCGCCGCCCTTGACCGAGAGCCGGCCTTCCTGGCCGGTGCGCGACTTGTCGCGCTTGGTGAAGTTGAGGCCGAAATGGGCGTTGGTCAGCGGGCCCCAGTCCAGTTCGCGGTGCGCGGTCAGGCGCGCGCTCTGGACGGTATCGTCGATGTTGGGCAGGCTGACATAGCCGGCCTGCGGCGAGTTCGGTCCGCCGCCCCAGCCGTCGACGTCGGTCAGCAGCGCCACCTTGCGATCCGAGTAATCCAGGCTGGGCTTGTATTTGACGTCGGCGAAGTTGCTGCCGTTGAAGCCGCTAAAGGTGACCGAACCCAACTGGCTGGCCGGCGTATTGCCCGGCTGGCCGGCGGTGGTTTCGTAGTTGGAGATGTTCTTCACGCCGTGCGAATACGACAGGTCGGCCTCGGCGCGCCACTTGTCGTCGAGCTTGAGTTCATTGTTCCAGCCGAAGGAGGCCAGGCGGTCCGTGTTCGAATACACGTGGTTGCGGACGTCGGCCTTGTAGTTGCTGATGGTGCCGCTGGTGGCGATGCCGTTGGCCACCACGGCGTTGGACAGCACGCCGTTCGGGTCGTACAGGCCGGTGCTGCCGGCCACCGAGCCTTCGATGCCGGTCTTCTTGGTGCTCTCGTCGCCGCGCGAGTAAAACACGTCGACGGTCGAGCGGAAGTTCTGGTTGGGCTTGTACTGCAAGGTCAGCGAGGCGCCGTCGCGGTCGTTCTTGCGGCGCGAGGTCTCGGCCAGGAAGCCGCTCGGCGCCTTGGCGATGCCGCCGTTGTAGGCCATGTCGGTGGTGCCGCCGCCCCAG
The DNA here is from genome assembly GCF_047302815.1 of Duganella sp. CT11-25. Classification (NCBI taxonomy): domain Bacteria; kingdom Pseudomonadati; phylum Pseudomonadota; class Betaproteobacteria; order Burkholderiales; family Oxalobacteraceae; genus Duganella; species Duganella sp. CT11-25. The sequence goes on along the minus strand of NZ_JBKBFD010000001.1, from coordinate 4,142,575 downwards.
CTGTCGAACTTCAGCTCGCCGCCGTTGTCCTGCTTGAACTTGGTCAGGCCCAGCGACAGGCCGATGGTGCGGTTGGCGAACTGGTCGACGTAGGTGAAGGTCACGCGGTGGCCCGAGCCCAGGTCCGAGCCGGAATCGTAGCCGATGCGCTCCTTGCGCGCGCTGGCTGCCAGCACGCGCTTGCCGAAGTCCAGCGGGCGCAGGGTGCGCAGGTCGATGGTCGAGGCCAGGCCCTGGCCCATCAGGCTGGCGTCCGGGGTCTTGTAGACCAGCACCGAGGCGGTCAGCTCGGATGGGAACAGGTCGAATTCGGGGCTGCGGGCGTCGCTGGTGGAGGCTTGCTCGCGGCCGTTGAGCAGGGAGCCGTTAAAGCTCGGCGACAGGCCGCGCACGCTGACGTCGGTGGCCTTGCCGTTGGTCTTGTTGCGCTGGGTGGTCACGCCGCTCAGGCGCGAGATCGACTCGGCCACGGTATTGTCGGGCAGCTTGCCGATGTCCTCGGCCGAGATGGCCTCGACGATGGAGCTGGAATTCTTCTTGATCGAAATCGCTTCCTCGATGCCGCGGCGGATGCCGGACACGGTGACGATGGCGATCTCGCCGTCGGCCTTTTTCTTGGCTTCGGCTTTGGTCTCGTCGGTATCGGCCTGCTGCGCGTGGACGGCGCCGGACAGGCTGAGCATCAGCAGCGTGCATGCCGCCGCCACCGGCTTGAGTCGGAATGTGGTCATATGTCTCCCTAAGAATTATTTTGATTGCGGGACTGATGATGTAATAGAAGAAAAACAGGGTCAATTGCTCAGTGCGGCGAAAATAAAGAAAGCCTGAAGATTGGCCGCCAAGTGCCTGATTTCGCGCCGAATGCCTTGTGGAATGCGGTTGTGGCGTTTTCCAGACGTCCGCGTAATTCAACTACAAAGCGCCAAAACCGCTGCTACACTGCGCACATGAAAATACTGATGATCGAAGACGACCTGGCCATCGGCCGGGCGCTGCTGGCGGTGTTCCAGGACGAGGGACACGCGGTGGTCTGGGTGCGCATGGCGGCCGGCGCGGTGGTCCGCGTGCAGGCCGAGCCGTTCGACGCCGTGCTGCTCGACCTCGGCCTGCCGGACGGCGACGGCGCCACGCTGCTGCGCGACATGCGGGCGCTGGGGCTGGGCTTGCCGGTGTTGATCATGACCGCGCGCGACAGCCTCGAAGACCGCCTCAACGGCTTCAACACCGGCGCCGACGACTATCTGATCAAACCGTTCGAGATCCCGGAACTGCTGGTGCGGCTGCGCGCCATCGTGCGCCGTGCCAGCGGCAATGTCGACGGCGCCGAAGCGCTATGGACCTCGGGCGAGCTGGTGCTCGACGAAAGCCGCATGCTGGTCACGCGCGCCGGCGCGGCGGTGTCGCTGTCGCGCACCGAGTTCGCGCTGCTGCTGACCTTGATGAAGGAATCGGGCCGGGTACTGACGCGCACCGAACTGGAGCAAGGCGTGCTGCCACACAGCGAAGGGCAGACGCTGGACGTGCACATCTCCAATCTGCGCAAGAAGATCGGCGACCGCGTGATCCGCACGGTGCGCGGGGTCGGCTACATGGTGCAGCGCGGCCATGAATAAGCCCTCGTCGCTGTTCCGCCGGCTGATGCTGGGTTTCAGCGGCGTCATCGCGCTGGTTGCGCTGGCCGGGTTCACCTATGTCGCCTTCGAAGCCAAGGCCACGCAGCGCAACCGCACCGCCACCGAAAACGCCGCGCACACGCGCGAAGTGCTGCTGCACATGACGGAGATCGCCGGCCGGCCCGAGCAGATGCGCAAGGCAGGCGCCGAGCTGGAGGCGGTGCGCAAGGAAATGTTCCGCGAGCTGGACTACCACTCGCGGGTGCGGCTCCGCGTCTGGAAGGATGGCGCGCTGGTATTCAACTCGCAGCCGGCGCTGCCGGACACCTTGCCGGCGCCGGGCAGCGCCGCCGCGCACAAGGCCAACGCCTGGGTCAGCGCGGTCGAGCGCGACGCCGGCAGCGGGCTGGTGGTCGAGCGCAGCCACGAGGTGGACGATGAATGGATGCTGAGTTTTTCCGGCGTCAGTTTTTTGCTGTCGTCGACGATCTTCAGCCTGCCCCTGCTGTTGTTGCCGGCCTGGCTGATCGTCGGCATCGGGCTGCGGCCGCTGCGTTCGATCGCCGAGCAGATCGAAGCGCGTTCGGTATTCGACCTGACGGCGCTGCCGGACTCCAAGTATCGCGAACTGTCGCCGCTGGTCACGGCGATCAACCGGCTGATGATGCGGCTCAGCCAGCGCATCGAGCGCGAGCATGAATTCCTCACCGACGCCGCGCACGAACTGAAAACGCCGCTGGCGGCGATCCAGATCAACGCCCACCTGCTGCTGAGCCGCAGCGTGGCCGAGAACGCCGAACGCAGCGCCGAAGCGGGGCAAGGCCTGCGCGACGGCGTCGCGCGCGCCACGCACATGGTGCATCAATTGCTCGCGTTCGAACGCGCGCGCGCCGAGCCGAACGCCGAACCCTTGCCGCAGACCGACCTGTGCGGCTTCGTGCGCAGCCGGTTGGCGTCGGCGGCGCCGCTGGCGTTGCAGAGGGGGATAGATATCGAATTCCAGTCGGAAGCAGCGTGCGGCATGCCGATGCACGCGGAAAGCATGGCGGCGCTGCTGGATAACCTGATCAGCAACGCCATCAAGTACTCGCCGGAATCGGGGCGGATCGCGGTGAAGCTGGCGGCGCGGGAACAGGGCTACCGGCTGACGATCGCCGACCAAGGACCGGGCATTGCTCCGGCCCTGCATCAAAAAGTATTCGAGCGCTTCTACCGCGTACCGGGCCAGGAGCAATCCGGCAGCGGCTTAGGGTTAGCGATCGCCGAACGCGCAGCCGAGCGCAACGACGGCCACATCACGCTCGCCAGCGACGGCGACGGCCTGACCGTCACCGTCGACTTCCCACTCCGGGGTCAGGTCCAGAACCCGGACACGAACTGAGCTGTATTGCCGCTCTAGCGTCGAGCTCGTGTCCGAATGTCGGCACTGACACCGGGGTTGGACACCGGGGTTACTCTTGCGGGGTGAGGGCGAGGGCGGCGCTGAAGTCGCCCATCGGCTTGGCGCCGTTGGCGGCTAACGCTTTGTCGCGCACGCTCAGGCCGTCCAGTACCGGCAGGTTGAAGCGGTGCGTGATGGCGCGCAGGATCGAGGCGGAGTCGTATTGCGTGTGATCCACTGTCCCTTTTTTCACGTACGGCGAGACGATGATCGCCGGTACCCGCGTGCCCGGACCCCAGCGGTCACCCTTCGGTGGGCTGGCGTGGTCGTAGAAGCCGCCGTTTTCATCGTAGGTGACGATGACCAGCATGTTCTTCCACTGCGGGCTCTTCTTCAGCTTGGCGATGACGTCGGCGATGTGGGCGTCGCCGTCCGCTACCGAGGCGTAACCCGCGTGCTGGTTCAGGTTGCCCTGCGGTTTGTAGAAGGCGACCGGCGGCAAGGTGCCGTTGGCGGCGTCGGCGATGAATTGCGTGTCGTAGTCCTTCAGGTGCGCCGCGCGGTAGGCCGGGTTCTTGACCGGATCCATGTTGGCGAAGTAGTTGAACGGCTGGTGGTGGAACTGGAAGTTAGGCGGATTGCTGATCGTGCCGCGCGTGGCGCCGGTGGTGGCGGCCGTGGTGTCCTTCCAGGCGCCGGCGTACCAGGCCCAGTCGATGCTCTTGCCGGTCAGCATGTCGCCGATGTTCTTCTGCGTCTGCGGCGGCAAGGTCGTGGCCTTGCTGGTGTCGGCGTACAGGTGGGTGGTGTCGTCGGCCGCGAAGCTGTTGCTGCTCGGCTGGAACGGCGGCTGCATGGTGTTGACCGCGTAGAACATGCCGGTCGCGTCGGCCGGCGTGATGGCGCCGTCGTTGGCGTAGGCCGGCGCGCCGTTCAGCACGCTGGTCGGCGCGGTGGCCGACGGCGTCAGGCGCACGAAGTTGCCTTTCGAGTCGACGTCGATCTTGGCGATCGAACCGGATGCGACCGATTTGTCGGCGTTCGGGTATTGCGGCGCGCAGGCACAGATCAGGTACTGGTGGGTCAGGAAGGAGCCGCCGAAGGCGCCGATGTACAGGTTGTCGGCCAGCGCGTATTGCTTGGCGATGTCCCACATCTTCATCTTGCTGCCATCGTAGTAGCCCATGGTCAGGCCGCCGGCGTCGGTGTAGGCCGCGAACTTGTCGTTGGCGCCGCCGTTGATCTGCATCTGGTTGTTGTAGAAGCGGTGCACCAGGTCGCGCGTGATGACCGATTGGGCCATCGCGATTGGGCTGTTGGCGTCGTCGATCTGGAACGGCTTGTTCGGCAGGTTGGCCGATTGCGCCTGCGTGATCACCACGCTCTGGCCGGCGGCGGCCATGCCGCCCCAGGTCGGCGGCAGCACCGGCAGCGTGCTGCCGTCGAAGTCTTTCTGCGGCACGTAGGCGGACGTCGAGGTCGGGTTCACGCCCGGCACGCCGTTGGCGCCGGGGAACAGGCCGTACAGATTGTCGAAGCCGCGGTTTTCCGCGTAGATGACGACGATGTTCTTGATGTTGTTGAGCGCCAGGCCGCCGGTCAGCGTGGCGGCGATGTCGGCCGGCGCGCTCTGCGTGCTGGCGGCGGCGATCAGGTCGGTGATGCTGGCGTTTTCCGCCTTCAGCCTGGCCTGGTCGTCGCCCGTGACCTTGTTGATGTCGGCCAGCAGATTGGCTTCGCTGACGCCGACCTTGGCGGCCAGCTGGCTGCTGGCGGCGTTGAAGTCGCCGCCGTTGGCGTCCATCAGCGTGGTCAGTTCGGTGGAGATGGCGTCGACGATGCCGGTATGGCCGCTCGGCGCGCGGAACAGCAGCTTTTGCGTGACCTTGGTGCCGGCGTCGCCGATGGCGTCGTGGCGGATGGCGTCGGTGCCGACGGTGACCAGCAGCGCGCCCTTGTCGACGCCGGTGACGGCGAAGCTGCCGTCGGCGCCGGTGCGCACGGTGCCGGAGTTGCTGTCGCAGGTCAGCTTGGCGGTGGCGCTTTCCAGGCAGACCACGGCGTTTTCATAATAGCTGCCGACCACCTGGCCGGTGATGCTCGGCACGCTGTCGGAGGAGCTGCCGCACGCGATCAGGCCGGCGCCCATGCCTAGCGATGCCAGCAGCAGCGGCAATGGCCGCAGTGCCAATTGCAATTTCGTTTTCATCTTCTTTGCCTTGTGGGTGGGGTGTGAAAACGGCTCATGCTATGGAGCAAATATGTCAGGACGATGAAATCAAAGCGACATAAAAGTATCGTTTTGTATCGCTTTCTAACAGTCATGTAGCGGTAACGTCATATTGCTAAGCTGCGTGCATGAAAACGATTTATGCACTGTTGATTGCCGCGCTGCTCGGCGCCTGCCATTCCGAACCGCCGCCGGCCGCCGCGGCGGCCGCCTACGCGCCCAGCCAGAAACGCCAGCCCACCGTGCCGGAGCTGACGGCGATGGGCCGCGCCATGTTCAGCGAACCGAGCCTGTCGGCGTCGGGACGCAGTTCCTGCGCCAGCTGCCACAGCCCGGACAACGCCTTCAGCCCGTCCAACCGGCTGGCCGTGCAGCTGGGCGGCGACGACATGGCGACGCAGGGCACACGCGCCGCGCCGTCGCTGCGTTACATCCAGAACGTGCCGCCGTTCACCGAGCACTATCACGACGACGACGGCGACGACAGCGTGGATGCCGGTCCGACCGGCGGCCACAACTGGGACGGCCGCGTGCAGTCGGCGCACGAGCAGGCGCTGGGCCCGCTGCTGTCGCCGCGCGAGATGGGCAACAAGGATGCGGCGGCGGTGCTGGCCAAGTTGCGCGGCGGTCCGCTGGCCGCGCAGTTCCGCCAGACTTTCGGCGCCGATATCTTCGACCGTCCGCAGGCGGCGATGCAGGGCGCGCTGATGGCGCTGGAAGTGTTCCAGGAAAGCCCGGCCGACTTCTATCCCTACACCAGCAAGTACGACGCCTACCTGCGCAAGCAGGCCACGCTGACCGCGCAGGAGCTGCGCGGCCTGTCGCTGTTCAACGACGAGACCAAGGGCAATTGCGCCTCCTGCCATATCAGCCGGATCATGCAGGGCGCCTTCCCGCAGTTCACCGACTACGGCTTGATCAACCTAGGCGTGCCGCGCAACGGCAAGCTGGCGGTGAACGCGAATCCACAGTATTTCGATCTCGGGCTGTGCGGCCCGGACCGCACCGACCTGCGCGAGCACAAGGAATACTGCGGCCGCTTCAAGACGCCGTCGCTGCGCAACGTGGCGCTGCGCAAGGTCTACTTCCACAACGGCAGCTTCGACAGCCTGGAGCAGGTGGTGCGTTTCTACGTCCAGCGCGATACGGCGCCGCAGAAGTGGTATCCGAAAAATCCCGACGGCAGCGTCCACAAGTTCGACGACCAGCCGGCCGGCATGGACGCCAACGTCAATATGGAAGCGCCATTCGGCGGCAAGCCGGGCGACAAGCCGGCGCTGGACGACAAGGAAATCGCCGACGTGGTGGCTTTCCTGAAAACGCTGACCGACGGCTACACGGTGAAAAATTAGCAAATGTGTCATAGAATGCTGATTCCGTTGCTCAAGAGAATCGCATTCATATGAAATACGCCAAGCATTTGACGATCGCCGCCGTGGTGCTCGCCGTGGCCGGCGCCGGCGCCTACGTCGCGCTGCGACCCAAGCCCGCCGCCGCACCGGCCGGTCCCGCCGTGGTGGCCGGCCCGACGCCGCAGGTCCTGCCGGAGTTGCACAATATGCTGGCGGCCTACCGCAAGATCATCGTGCTGTTCGCCGACGAGAAAAACTTGTCCGAGAGCGACCGCAAGGCCGCCGCGCAGGTCGGGCAATCGCTGTTCCATGAAAACCTGGAACGGCTGGCCGGCGTGCAGAAAATGCTGGAGCAAACCCAGGTGCTGCCGCAGTCGCAGCGCGACGCCGCCGACGATGCGCTGCTGTCGTACATCGAGTCGGCCGGCGACCTGTTCGACGCCGACCGGCTGGCCTTCCGCGAAGTGCTGATCACGCTGCAGAAGCTGGCCGCCGCCGACCAGACGCTGCCGGCGATCAAGCTGCACAAGCGCGTCAGCGAAGACCTGGCCGCGCTGGAAGATATCGAGAAGCAGTACGACAAGGAGTTGAACGGCATTTTCGCCCGCTTCGAGACCCGCGCCATCGTGCCCAAGCGCGAGCGCTGGGACGACTACGTCGCCCACCTGCGCAAGCTGTACAGCCGCGAGCAGATCATGAAGGACTACGGCGTCATCGTGCCGTATCCGGAGCCGCCGAAGACGGTAGAGCAGGAAGCGGAGACCAAGGAAATCTTCGGCAACGGCTTGCCGGCCAAGACCGTCGTGCTGACCTTCGACGACGGCCCGCACGGCACCTACACCGAGGAAGTCGCCGCCATCCTCAAGCAATACAATGTGCCGGGCGTGTTCTTCCAGGTCGGCCAGAACGTCGGCCGGCTCGACGCGCAGGGCAAGCAGACGCTGGGCAAGAACGCGGCCGAGAGCCGCCGCCTGATCGACGCCGGCCATACCGTCGGCAACCATAGCTTCAGCCACGCCCAGCTGTCCAAGCAAAAGGGCGACGCGCTGTACGGCGAGATCGCCAACGCCGACCAGATGCTCAAGGCCGCCGACCCGCGCCGCTCGCAGCTGTTCCGCTTCCCTTACGGCGCCCGCAACGCCGAGGGCATGGCGGTGCTGTCCAAGCTGGGCCTGCGCTCGGTGATGTGGAATATCGATTCGCTGGACTGGGCCGATCCGGTGCCGAGCTCGATCGCCAACCGCGTGCTGACCACGCTGGGCAAGGAGCAGCGCGGCATCATCCTGTTCCACGACATTCATGAGCGCAGCGTCAAGGCGTTGCCGATGGTGCTCGACAAGCTGATCGCCGACGGCTACAGCTTCGCCGGCTGGGATGGCCAGTCGTTCAAGGTGGCCCAGGGCAGCCGGCCGGAGCCGGAGAAGATCGCCGTCAGCACCGGCTACGCCAACAGCTATGCGGTGGTGATCGGCATCAACGATTACCAGAAATGGCCGAAGCTGCAATACGCGGTGCAGGACGCCAAGGCGATCCGCGATACGCTGGTCAACCGCTTCGGCTTCGCCAACGAGCGCGTGTTCACGCTCAGCAACGGCGAGGCCACGCGCAACAACATCCTGGCGCTGTTCCACGACAAGCTGGCCGACGCCCGCTTGAACAAGGACGACCGCATCTTCGTGTTCTTCGCCGGCCACGGCGCCACGCGCCAGCTCAGCTCGGGCCGCAACCTGGGCTACATCATCCCGGTCGATTCCGATCCGCAGCAGGTCAGCGTCGACGCCATCCCGATGACGGACTTGCAGAACATCGCCGAAAGCCTGAACGCCAAGCATGTGCTGTTCGTCATGGACGCCTGCTACAGCGGCCTGGGCCTGACGCGCGGCGGCGGCAACAGCGCCTTCCTGCGCGACAACGCGCGCCGCATGGGGCGGCAGATGCTGACCGCCGGCGGCGCCGACCAGATGGTGGCCGACGGCGGCCCGAACGGCCATTCGATCTTTTCGTGGACGCTGCTGCAGGCGCTGGGCGGCAAGGCCGACCTCAACGGCGACGGCCTGATCACGGCGACCGAACTGGCGGCCTACGTGGCGCCGGCGGTGGCCAGCGTCTCGCAGCAGACGCCGGCCTTCGGCAGCCTGCCGGGCTCGGAGGGCGGCGAGTTCGTGTTCCAGCTGCCGGCCGAGGCGGAATTCCTCAGCGCCCAATCGAGCCAGCTGTCGCCGGAGGCGATCGCCATGAACAGCAAGCTGGACACGGGCCGCAGCCAGCAGGCCGACGGCAACACGGTGGTGATCAAGAACCTGCAGGGCGGCGAGCAAAAGATCGCCGCGCCCAAGCCGGTCGATGCGTCCAACCGCCAGCTGGCGCAGCGCGCCAACGACAAGGGCTTGCAGCTGTATAAGGAGAAGCAGTACGCGCAGGCGGAAGCGGCTTTCACCGAGGCGCTGAAGTACCGCCCGGACTTCGGGCTGGCGGCCAACAACCTCGGCTTCGTCTATTACAAGCAGGAGAAATACGCGGAAGCGGCGCGCTGGTTCGAGAACACCATCCAGATCGACGCTTCGCGCGCCATCGCCTACCTGAACCTGGGCGATGCCCGCATGCACCAGGGTGACGGCGACAAGGCCAGGACGGCCTACACCAGCTTCATCGAACTGGCGCCCAACCATCCGAACGCCGCTTATGCGCGCGAGCAGCTGAAGAAGCTGTAAATCAGTCGCTGCCGGCCCGCTCGATGACCAGGATGCGGGCCTGGCCGCGCGGGTGGGCCGAGTGGGCGTCGCCTTCGGCGGCGAAGAACAGGTCGCCGGCCTGCAGCGTGACGACTTGTTCGGCGCCGTCCTGGCGGTAGTGCATGTCGACCACGCCGTCCATCACGGCGAATACTTCCTCGCCGTCGTTGACGTGCCAGCGGTAGGGCTGGTCGGTCCAGTGCAGGCGCACCGTGGCGTCCCGCATGGCGGCGATCAGCTCGGCGCCCCAGGCGCGCGCGGCGGTGAAGTCCTTGCTGCGCACCACCCTCATGCTTCATTCCAGTCGTATTCCATCTGGCGCGCGGTGCGCAGCGCCAGTTCGCGTCCGGCCAGCCGCTCGACCAGGTGCAGCGACATGTCGATGCCGGCCGAGATGCCGCCCGAGGTGACGGTGCGGCCATTGTCGATCCAGCGCCGGTCCTCGCGCACCCGGACCTGCGGCCAGCCGGCGCGCAGGTCGGCGACGTCTTCCCAGTGGGTGGTGACTTCCTGCCCGTCCAGCAGTCCGGCCTGCGCCAGCAGGAAGGCGCCGGTGCAGACCGAGGCCACCAGCTCGCAATCGGGCGCCATGCCGGCGATCCAGGCGATCACCTCCGGCTTGGCCAGCTCGGCCGTCACCACGCCGCCGGGGATGATCAGCACGTCGATCTTGCCGGCGCCGGCGAAATCGGCTTCAGGGTGGACGCTCAGTCCGGCGCGGGCACGCAGCGGCGCCTGGCTGGCGCCGATGGTGCGGACCTGGAATAGTTCGCCGCCGCCAACCCGCTCGGCGCAGGTGAAGACTTCATACGGTCCGGCGAAGTCGAGAACTTCAACATTGTCGAATACATAAATGCCTATGGTGCGTGTCATGCCGTGCTCCTGTGATGGGGATGAATAGGGATGAGGCATCGTCGCACGAAGGCGGTTGACACAAATGACATCGATGGTGGAATATCTGCCAGATGAAACCCATCGATATCTGGCTGCTGGTCTTTCCCGGCTTTGTGCTGCTGGACGCCACCGGTCCGGCCCAGGTCTTTTCCACCGCCAACGACGAAGCGCGCGATGCCGGCCAGGCCGAGCCTTACCGCATCCACGTGATCTCGCCCGATGGCGGCGCGGTGGCGTCGACCGCCGGCGTCACGCTGCTGACCGAAGCGCTGCCGGACCCGGCGCAGCTGGCCGGCGCCACGCTGGTCGTGTCCGGTGGGCGCGGCCTGGAAACCGGCGCCAGCGCGGCGCTGGATCCGGCCGTGGTCGGCTGGGTGCTGCGCGCGGCCGGCCAGGTGGCGCGCTGCTGCGCGGTCTGCACCGGCGCCTTCGTGCTGGCCCGCGCCGGCCTGCTGGACGGCCGCCGCGCCGTCACCCACTGGATGGATGCGCAACAGTTGCAGATCCAGCATCCCGCGATCGAGGTCCAGGACGACGCCATCTATATAAGAGACGGCGCGTTCTACACCTCGGCCGGCATCGCGGCCGGCATGGACCTGGCGCTCAGCCTGGTCGAGGAAGACCGGGGCCGCGCCGCCGGCCTGGGCGTGGCCAAGCGGCTGGTGGTGTTTTTCAAGCGTCCCGGCGGCCAGCGCCAGTTCAGTTCGGAGTTGCTGGCCCAGGCCGATCCGCAAGGCTTGCACGGCCAGTTGACCGGCTGGCTGCGTCCGAGGCTGAAGCAGCAGATCGACGTCGAGCAGATGGCGGCCGCGTTTGCCTTGTCGGTGCGCACGCTGCACCGCCGCCTGCAGCAGGAAGCGGGCATGTCGCCGGCCCAGCTGCTGCTGCGCCTGCGCATGGAAACGGCCTGTGCGCTGCTGGAGCGGCCCGGCATGACGGTCAAGCAGGCCGCCAGCCAGAGCGGCTTCGGCAGCGAGTACAATCTGCGGCGCGCCTTCGCCGCGCAGTTGGGCGTGGTGCCCAGCGAATATCAGGCGCGCTTTGGATGAATCGGAACCGTGATGCTGGAATTTGAAAAGTGGGTCGCCCGCGTGCTGCTGTTGAACAGCGGCTTGGCCTTGGCCGTCAGCCTCGGCCTGCTGGGCCAGCCGCTGGAAGGCGCGGCCGCGTCGTGGGTGTTCGGCGCCGCGCTGCTGGGCTTCCTGGCCGCCGTGCTGTCGCTCAAGCGCTGGCGCAGCGGCTTGTGGGGCGGCCTGCTGTATTACACGCTGCAGCTGGTCAGCTACTTCCCGGCCGCCGGCGGCTGGGCGTTCAGCGTCAAGGCCGGCGTCAGCGTCGGCCTGGTGATGCGCTTCCAGTCGGGCGTACTGGTCATTAATATGGTCGCGCTGGCCCTGCTGGCGGCGACCGCCGCGGTGCTGGCTTGGCGGCTGCGCCGTCCCGAACCCGCCTGAATTGTCAAATTGGCAGCGGTTAACCCCGCTGTTCCGTCATCCGCTTGTCACAGCTTCCCGTCAAAATAGCCACACGGATACATTTCCGCCGTCTCGGCTTGCCAGTAAATCTATTGATTTGAATTAATGGCATTTTATAAAACGCAACTTTTTTAATATATAAATATTCCAGCAAAAGTGGTTGCGTAGGAGAGACATCGAGTCAAAAAAGTTCTTTTGGGAAATTAGGTCAGATATAATGAACGATCAAAAATCCCGGCCCAAGTCACGTCCGGGAGCTGTTACAAAGTGTTGCAGACGTTAATTTGTTGCTATAAAAATAGTTTACTTAATGGAAGCATGGTTCCCGTCGTTATATACACGGCGGACTGCATTTTTTCTGGCAGTGCGAACAATAATATTGCCATTTAAGTAAAAATCCAAACAGGGCTCGGGCGTCGGATCAGGCTGATAGCCGGGGTTGCTTTCTGAGCAAAATACTAGTTGTACCTCCAGGAGAAATAGAATGAGTTTCGCTACCGGCCTAACCACCGCGCAGATCGCGGGTTTGAGTACTGATCTGATTGTTTCGTTGACCACGGCCGATATCGCGGCATTCAACTCGGATCAGCTGGGGGCGTTCACCACCGGTCAAATTCCTGCATTTACAACCGCTCAGCTGGTTGGCGGCATCACCACCACCCAGGCTACCTTCCTGACTTCGCTGCAAGTGAGCGTGCTCGGTTCCAACCAGCTTGGCGCGCTGCAAACGGCCAGCTTCGGCGTGTTGAGCACCGCCGACATCGCGGCGCTGGCAACCGGCGCCATCGCCGGCATCACCACCGCCCAGATCAAGGCCCTGAGCACCAATCAAGTCGTGGCGCTGACCACCGGCCAGGCGGCGCAACTGAGCACCGCCCAGGTGGTGTCGTTGAGCACCACCTCGATCGCCGCGCTGGAAACGGCGGACCTGGCGGCGATCACCACCGCATCGATGGCGCAACTGAACAGCGCGCAAGTGTCGGCCCTGAGCACCGCGCAGATCAATTCCTTGTCGACCGCCGCCGTGGCCGCGCTGAGCACCGCCGGCATCGCCGCGCTGGACAGCGAACAGGCCATCGCCCTGACTTCGGCGGAAATCGCCAGCATGAGCACCGCGCAGATCGCCGCGCTGTCGACCAGCGCGCTGAGCGCCATTGAAACGGCCGACCTGGTCGGTCTGAGCACCAACGACGTGGTGGCCTTGCGCACCGCGCAGGTAGCGGCCCTGGCCACCGGCCAGGTCGCGACGCTGTCGACCAACCAGGTGAGCGCGCTGGGCACCGCCGCCATCGCCGCACTGAACTCCGCGCAAGTGGTCGCGCTGACCACCGCCCAGGCCAGCATCCTGAGCAGCGCGCAAGCCGCCGCCCTGACCACCAACGCCGTTGGCGCGCTGGAAACGGCCGACCTGGCCGCGCTGTCGACCGCCGCCATCGCCGCCCTGAGCGTGGCGCAAGTCAAGGCGCTGGACTCCGAACAAATCGTCGCCCTGACCACCGCCGCCGCCGCCACGCTGAGCACCGCGCAAGTGGCCGCGCTGTCGGCCAGCCTGGTCGCCGCGCTGGAAACGGCCGACCTGTCGGCCATCAAGACCGCCGCCATCGCCGTGCTGAGCACCGCGCAGGTCGCCGCGCTGACCACCGCCCAGATCAACTCGCTGCCGACCGCTTCGGTGGCCGCGCTGAGCACCGCCGGCGTGGCCGCGCTGGGCACCGACCAGGTCGTCGCATTGACCTCGGCCCAGTTCGCCAGCCTGAGCACCGCGCAGGTTGCCGCGCTGTCCGTCAACGGCGTCGCCGCCATCGAGACCGCCGACCTGGCGGGCCTGAGCACCAACGATATCGCCGCCCTGCGCACCAGCCAGGTCGCCGCGCTGACCACCGGCCAGATCGTCGCCCTGTCGACCGCCCAGCTCAGCGCCCTGAGCACCGCCGGCGTCGCTGCCCTGAGCACCAATCAAGTCGTCGCGCTGAGCACCGCGCAGGCGAGCACCCTGAGCGCCGCCCAAGCGGCCGCGCTGAGCACCAACGCCGTCGCCGCGCTGGAAACGGCCGACCTGGCCGCGCTGTCGACCGCCGCCATCGCCGCCCTGAGCGCTGCGCAAGTCAAGGCACTGGGCACCGACCAGATCGTCGCGCTGACCACCAACGACGCCGCCGCGCTGAGCACCGCGCAAGTGGCCGCGCTGTCCGCCAACGCGGTTGCCGCGCTGGAAACCGCCGACCTGTCGGCGATCAAGACCGCCGTCATCGCCGTCTTGTCGTCGGCGCAGGTCGCCGCGCTGACCACCGCCCAGATCAACTCGCTGGCCACGGCCTCGCTGGCCGCGCTGAGCACCGCTGGCATCGCCGCGCTGACCACCAACCAGGTCGTCGCGCTGACCTCGAACCAGATCGCCAGCCTGAGCACCGCGCAAGTCGCGGCGCTGACCAGCAACAGCATCGGCGCGATCGAGACCGCCGACCTGGCCGGCTTGAGCACCAACGACATCGCCGCGCTGCGCAGCGCGCAGTTGAACGGCCTGACCACCGGCCAGGTGGCCGCGCTGTCGACCAACCAGGTTGTGGCGCTGACCACGGCCGGCATCGCCGGCCTGGACACCGACCAGATCGCCGCGCTGACCACCGCCCAAGCGAGCGTGCTGAGCACCGCGCAAGTGGCCGCGCTGTCGACCAACGCGGTCGCCGCGCTGGAGACCGCCGACTTCGCCGCGCTGTCGACCAATGCGGTTGGCGCGCTGAGCGTCAACCAGGTCAAGGCCCTGACCACCAATCAAGTGGTGGCACTGACCACCGGTGAAGCCGCATCGCTGAGCACCGCGCAAGTGGCCGCGCTGTCGGCCACCGCCGTCGCCGCGCTGGAAACGGCCGACCTGTCCGCCATCAAGACCGCCGCCATCGCCGCGTTGTCGTCGGCGCAGGTCGCCGCACTGACCACCGCCCAGATCAACTCGCTGGCCACGGCCTCGCTGGCCGCGCTGAGCACCGCCGGCATCGCCGCGCTGACCACCGACCAGGTCGTCGCGCTGACCTCGAACCAGATCGCCAGCCTGAGCACCGCGCAAGTTTCCGCGCTGACCAGCAACAGCATCGGCGCGATTGAAACCGCCGACCTGGCCGGCTTGAGCACCAACGACATCGCCGCACTGCGCAGCGCCCAGCTGGTGGGCCTGACCACCGGCCAGGTCGCGACGCTGTCGACCAACCAGGTTGCCGCGCTGACCACGGCCGCCATCTCGGCGCTGAGCACCAACCAGATCGTCGCGCTGACCACCGCGCAGGCGAGCGTCCTGAGCACCGCGCAAGTCGTCGCACTGGGCACCAACGCGATCGCCGCGATCGAAACCGCCGACTTCGCCGCATTGTCGAGCAACGCGGTTGCCGCGCTGAGCGTCAACCAGGTCAAGGCCTTGACCACCAACCAGGTGGTGGCGCTGACCACCGCCGAAGCCGCCGCGCTGAGCACCGCGCAAGTGGCCGCTTTGTCGACCGATGCGGTCGCCGCGCTGGAAACGGCCGATCTGTCGGCGATCAAGACCGCCTCGATCGCCGCGCTGACCACCGCGCAAGTCGCCGCGCTGACCACCGCCCAGGTCAACAATCTGGCCACGGCCTCGCTGGCCGCGCTGAGCACCGCCGGCATCGCCGCGCTGACCACCAACCAGGTCGTCGCGCTGAGCTCGGCTCAGATCGCCAGCCTGAGCACCGCGCAAGTCGCGGCGCTGACCAGCAACAGCATCGGCGCGATCGAGACCGCCGACCTGGCCGGCCTGAGCACCAACGACATCGCCGCGCTGCGCAGCGCGCAGTTGAACGGCCTGACCACCGGCCAGGTGGCCGCGCTGTCGACCAACCAGGTTGTGGCGCTGACCACGGCCGGCATCGCCGGCCTGGACACCGACCAGATCGTCGCGCTGACCACCGCCCAAGCGAGCGTGCTGAGCACCGCGCAAGTGGCGGCCCTGAGCACGGGCGCGGTCGCCGCGCTGGAAACGGCCGACTTCGCCGCGCTGTCGACCAATGCGGTTGGCGCGCTGAGCGTCAACCAGGTCAAGGCCCTGACCACCAACCAGGTCGTGGCACTGACCACCGCCGAAGCCGCGTCGCTGAGCACCGCGCAAGTGGCCGCGCTGTCGGCCACCGCCGTCGCCGCGCTGGAAACGGCCGATCTGTCGGCCATCAAGACCGCCGCCATCGCCGCGTTGTCGTCGGCGCAGGTCGCCGCACTGACCACCGCCCAGATCAACTCGCTGGCCACGGCCTCGCTGGCCGCGCTGAGCACCGCCGGCATCGCCGCGCTGACCACCGACCAGGTCGTCGCGCTGACCTCGAACCAGATCGCCAGCCTGAGCACCGCGCAAGTTTCCGCGCTGACCAGCAACAGCATCGGCGCGATTGAAACCGCCGACCTGGCCGGCTTGAGCACCAACGACATCGCCGCACTGCGCAGCGCCCAGCTGGTGGGCCTGACTACCGGCCAGGTTGCCACGCTGTCGACCAACCAGGTTGCCGCGCTGACCACGGCCGCCATCTCGGCGCTGAGCACCAACCAGATCGTCGCGCTGACCACCGCGCAGGCGAGCGTACTGAGCACCGCGCAAGTCGTCGCGCTGGGCACCAACGCGATCGCCGCGATCGAAACCGCCGACTTCGCCGCATTGTCGAGCAACGCGGTCGCCGCGCTGAGCGTCAACCAGGTCAAGGCCCTGACCACCAACCAGGTGGTGGCGCTGACCACCGCCGAAGCCGCCGCGCTGAGCACCGCGCAAGTGGCCGCGTTGTCGACCGATGCGGTCGCCGCGCTGGAAACGGCCGACCTGTCGGCGATCAAGACCGCCTCGATCGCCGCGCTGACCACCGCGCAAGTCGCCGCGCTGAGCACCGCCCAGGTCAATAATCTGGCCACGGCCTCGCTGGCCGCGCTGAGCACCGCCGGCATCGCTTCGCTGACCACCAACCAGGTCGTCGCGCTGAGCTCGGCTCAGATCGCCAGCCTGAGCACCGCGCAGATTTCCGCGCTGACCAGCAACAGCATCGGCGCCATCGAAACCGCCGACCTGGCCGGCCTGAGCACCAACGACATCGCCGCGCTGCGCAGCGCGCAACTGGTGGGCCTGACCACCGGCCAGGTCGCCACGCTGTCGACCAACCAGGTTGCCGCGCTGACCACGGCCGCCGTCGCCGGCCTGACCACCAGCCAGATCGTCGCCCTGACCACCGCGCAAGCGAGTGTGTTGAGCACCGCGCAAGTGGCCGCCCTGAGCACGGGTGCGATTGCCGCGCTGGAAACGGCCGACTTCGCCGCGTTGTCGACCAACGCGGTTGGCGCGCTGAGCGTCAACCAGGTCAAGGCCCTGACCAGCGACCAGGTGGTTGCCCTGACCACCGCCGAAGCCGCCGCGCTGAGCACCGCGCAAGTGGCCGCGCTGTCGGTCACCGCCGTCGCCGCGCTGGAAACGGCCGACCTGTCGGCGATCAAGACCGTCGGCATCGCCGCACTGACCACCGCGCAGGTCGCCGCCCTGACCACCGCCCAGATCAACAATCTGGCGACGGCCTCGCTGGCCGCGCTGAGCACCGCCGGCATCGCCGCGCTGACCACCAACCAGGTTGTCGCACTGACCTCGGCGCAACTGTCCAGCATGGGCAGCGCGCAGATCGTCGCGCTGACTTCCGGCAGCATTGCCGCCATCGAGACCGCCGACCTGGTGGGCCTGAGCACCAACAACGTCGCCGCGCTGCGCAGCGCCCAGCTGGTGGGCCTGACCACCGGCCAAGTCGCCTCGCTGTCGACCGGCCAGGTTGCCGCGCTGACCACGGCCGGCATCTCGGCGCTGGGCACCGATCAGATCGTCGCGCTGACTACCGCGCAGGCGAGCGTGCTGAGCACCGCACAAGTGGCCGCGCTGTCGACCAACGCGATCGCCGCGCTGGAGACCGCCGACTTCGCCGCGCTGTCGACCAATGCGGTTGGCGCGCTGAGCGTCAATCAGGTCAAGGCCCTGACCACCAACCAGGTGGTGGCACTGACCACCGCCGAAGCCGCGTCGCTGAGCACCGCGCAAGTGGCCGCGCTGTCGGCCACCGCCGTCGCCGCGCTGGAAACGGCCGACCTGTCGGCGATCAAGACCGTCGCCATCGCCGCACTGACCAGTGCGCAAGTGGCGGCACTGACCACCGTCCAGATCAACACTCTGGCCACGGCCTCGCTGGCCGCGCTGAGCACCGCCGGCATCGCCGCGTTGAGCACAGACCAGGTCGTCGCGCTGACCTCGAGCCAGATCGCTAGCCTGAGCACCGCGCAAGTCTCCGCGCTGAGCAGCAACAGCATCGGCGCCATCGAGACCGCCGACCTGGCCGGCTTGAGCACCAACGACATCGCGGCGCTGCGCAGCGCCCAGCTGGTGGGCCTGACCACCGGCCAGGTCGCCACGCTGTCGACCAACCAGGTTGCCGCGCTGACCACGGCCGCCATCTCGGCGCTGAGCACCAACCAGATCGTCGCGCTGACCACCGCGCAGGCGAGCGTACTGAGCACTGCGCAAGTCGTCGCGCTGGGCACCAACGCGATCGCCGCGATTGAAACCGCCGACTTCGCCGCATTGTCGAGCAACGCGGTCGCCGCGCTGAGCGTCAACCAGGTCAAGGCCTTGACCACCAATCAGGTGGTGGCGCTGACCACCGCCGAAGCCGCCGCGCTGAGCACCGCGCAAGTGGCCGCGCTGTCGACCGACGCGGTCGCCGCGCTGGAAACGGCCGACCTGTCGGCGATCAAGTCCGCTTCGATCGCCGCGCTGACCACCGCCCAGGTTGCCGCGCTGAGCACGCTGCAGATCAACACCTTGGCGACGGCCTCGCTGGCCGCGCTGAGCACCGCCGGCATCGCTTCGCTGACCACCAACCAGATCGTGGCGCTGACCTCGGCGCAACTGTCCAGCATGGCCAGCGCGCAGATCACCGCGCTGTCGAGCAACAGCATCGGCGCCATCGAGACCGCCGACCTGGTGGGCCTGAGCACCGCCAACGTCGCCCTGCTGCGCAGCGCGCAGCTGGCCGGCCTGAGCACCGGCCAGGTCGCCTCGCTGTCGACCGGCCAGGTCGCCGCGCTGTCGACCGCCGGCATCTCGGCGCTGGGCACCGATCAGATCGTCGCGCTGACCACCGCGCAGGCCAGTGTGCTGAGCACCGCACAAGTGGCGGCGCTGTCGACCAACGCGATCGCCGCGCTGGAAACCGCCGACTTCGCCGCGCTGTCGAGCAACGCGGTTGCTTCGCTGAGCGTCAACCAGGTCAAGGCGCTGACCACCAACCAGGTCGTGGCGCTGACCACCGCTGAAGCTGCCGCGCTGAGCACCGCGCAAGTGGCCGCACTGTCGACCAACGCCATTGCCGCGCTGGAAACGGCCGACCTGTCGGCGATCAAGACCGCTTCGATCGCCGCGCTGACCACCGCGCAAGTCGCCGCGCTGAGCACCGCCCAGATCAATAATCTGGCCACGGCCTCGATCGCCGCGCTGAGCACCGCCGGCATCGCTTCGCTGACCACCGCCCAGATCGTCGCGCTGACCTCGGCGCAACTGTCCAGCATGGCCAGTGCCCAGATCGTCGCACTGTCGAGCGGCAGCATCGGCGCCATCGAGACCGCCGACCTGGTAGGTTTGAGCACCGCCAACGTCGCCCTGCTGCGTAGCGCGCAGCTGGCCGGCCTGAGCACCGGCCAGGTCGCCTCGCTGTCGACCGGCCAGGTCGCCGCGCTGTCGACCGCCGGCATCTCGGCGCTGGGCACCGACCAGATCGTCGCGCTGACCACCGCGCAAGCCAGTGTCCTGACCACCGCGCAAGTCGCGGCGCTGGGCACCAACGCGATCGCCGCGCTGGAAACCGCCGACTTCGCCGCGCTGTCGAGCAACGCCGTCGCCGGCCTGAGCGTCAACCAGGTCAAGGCCTTGACCACCAACCAGGTGGTGGCGCTGACCACCGCCGAAGCCGCCGCGCTGAGCACCGCGCAAGTGGCCGCGCTGTCGACCGACGCGGTCGCCGCGCTGGAAACGGCCGACCTGTCGGCGATCAAGTCCGCCTCGATCGCCGCGCTGACCACCGCGCAAGTCGCCGCGCTGAGCACGCTGCAGATCAACACCCTGGCCACGGCTTCGCTGGCCGCGCTGAGCACCGCCGGCATCGCTTCGCTGACCACCAACCAGATCGTGGCGCTGACCTCGGCGCAACTGTCCAGCATGGCCAGCGCGCAGATCACCGCGCTGTCGAGCAACAGCATCGGCGCCATCGAGACCGCCGACCTGGTGGGCCTGAGCACCGCCAACGTCGCCCTGCTGCGCAGCGCGCAACTGGCCGGCCTGAGCACCGGCCAGGTCGCCTCGCTGTCGACCGGCCAGGTCGCCGCGCTGTCGACCGCCGGCATCTCGGCGCTGGGCACCGACCAGATCGTCGCGCTGACCACCGCGCAGGCCAGTGTGCTGAGCACCGCACAAGTGGCCGCGCTGTCGACCAACGCGATCGCCGCGCTGGAAACCGCCGACTTCGCCGCGCTGTCGAGCAACGCGGTTGCTTCGCTGAGCGTCAACCAGGTCAAGGCCCTGACCACCAACCAGGTCGTGGCGCTGACCACCGCTGAAGCCGCCGCGCTGAGCACCGCGCAAGTGGCCGCACTGTCGACCAACGCCATTGCCGCGCTGGAAACGGCCGACCTGTCGGCGATCAAGACCGCTTCGATCGCCGCGCTGACCACCGCGCAAGTCGCCGCGCTGAGCACCGCCCAGATCAATAATCTGGCCACGGCCTCGATCGCCGCGCTGAGCACCGCCGGCATCGCTTCGCTGACCACCGCCCAGATCGTCGCGCTGACCTCGGCGCAACTGTCCAGCATGGCCAGTGCACAGATCGTCGCACTGTCGAGCGGCAGCATCGGCGCCATCGAGACCGCCGACCTGGTAGGTTTGAGCACCGCCAACGTCGCCCTGCTGCGTAGCGCGCAGCTGGCCGGCCTGAGCACCGGCCAGGTCGCCTCGCTGTCGACCGGCCAGGTCGCCGCGCTGTCGACCGCCGGCATCTCGGCGCTGGGCACCGACCAGATCGTCGCGCTGACCACCGCGCAAGCCAGTGTGCTGACCACCGCGCAAGTCGCGGCGCTGGGCACCAACGCGATCGCCGCGCTGGAAACCGCCGACTTCGCCGCGCTGTCGAGCAACGCCGTCGCCGGCCTGAGCGTCAATCAAGTGAAGGCGCTGACCACCAACCAGATCGTGGCCCTGACCACCGCCGAAGCCGCCGCGCTGAGCACCGCGCAAGTGGCCGCGCTGTCGACCGATGCGGTCGCCGCGCTGGAAACGGCCGACCTGTCGGCGATCAAGACCGCCTCGATCGCCGCGCTGACCACCGCCCAGGTTGCCGCACTGAGCACGCTGCAGGTCAACACCCTGGCCACGGCCCAGCTGGGTGCCCTGAGCACCGCCGGCATCGCCGCGCTGACCACCAACCAGATCGTCGCGCTGACCTCGGCGCAACTGGTGAGCATGACTTCGGCGCAGATCGTCGCGCTGTCGAGCAACAGCATCGGCGCGATTGAAACGGCCGACCTGGTGGGCCTGAGCACCAACGCCGTCGCCGCGCTGCGCAGCTCGCAACTGGTTGGCCTGAGCACCGGCCAGGTCGCTTCGCTGTCGACCGGCCAGGTCGCCGCGCTGTCGACCGCCGCCTTGTCGTCGCTGGGCACCAACCAGATCGTCGCGCTGACCACCGCGCAAGCCAGTGTGCTGACCACCGCACAAGTGGCTTCGCTGGGCACCAACGCGATCGCCGCGCTGGAAACCGCCGACTTCGCTGCGCTGTCGAGCAACGCTGTCGCCGGCCTGAGCGTCAACCAGGTGAAGGCGCTGACCACCAACCAGATCGTGGCCCTGACCACCGCCGAAGCCGCCGCGCTGACCACTGCACAAGTGGCCGCGCTGTCGACCGATGCGGTCGCCGCGCTGGAAACGGCCGACCTGTCGGCGATCAAGACCGCCTCGATCGCCGCGCTGACCACCGCCCAGGTTGCCGCACTGAGCACGCTGCAAGTCAACACCCTGGCCACGGCCCAGCTGGGTGCCCTGAGCACCGCCGGCATCGCCGCGCTGACCACCAACCAGATCGTCGCGCTGACCTCGGCGCAACTGGTGAGCATGACTTCGGCGCAGATCGTCGCGCTGTCGAGCAACAGCATCGGCGCGATTGAAACGGCCGACCTGGTGGGCCTGAGCACCAATGCCGTCGCCGCGCTGCGCAGCTCGCAGCTGGCCGGCCTGAGCACCGGCCAGGTCGCTTCGCTGTCGACCGGCCAGGTCGCCGCGCTGTCGACCGCCGCCTTGTCGTCGCTGGGCACCAACCAGATCGTTGCGCTGACCACCGCGCAAGCCAGTGTGCTGACCACCGCACAAGTGGCTTCGCTGGGCACCAACGCGATCGCCGCGCTGGAAACCGCCGACTTCGCCGCGCTGTCGAGCAACGCCGTCGCCGGCCTGAGTGTCAACCAGGTGAAAGCCTTGACCACCAACCAGGTGGTTGCGCTGACCACCGCCGAAGCCGCTGCGCTGACCACCGCACAAGTGGCCGCGCTGTCGACCGACGCGGTTGCCGCGCTGGAAACGGCCGACCTGTCGGCGATCAAGACCGCCTCGATCGCCGCGCTGACCACCGCCCAGGTCGCCGCCCTGAGCACGCTGCAGGTCAACACCCTGGCCACGGCGCAACTGGGTGCCCTGAGCACCGCCGGCATCGCCGCGCTGACCACCAACCAGATCGTCGCGCTGACCTCGGCGCAACTGGTGAGCATGACCTCGGCGCAGATCGTCGCGCTGTCGAGCAACAGCATCGGCGCGATCGAGACCGCCGACCTGGTGGGCCTGAGCACCAACGCCGTCGCCGCGCTGCGCAGCCAGCAGCTGGCCGGCCTGAGCACCGGCCAGGTCGCTTCGCTGAGCACCGGCCAGGTGGCCGCGCTGTCGACCGCCGGCATCGCGGCGCTGGGCACCGACCAGGTCGTCGCGCTGACCACCGCGCAAGCCAGTGTGCTGAGCACCGCACAAGTCGCGGCGCTGGGCACCAACGCGATCGCCGCGCTGGAAACCGCCGACTTCGCCGCGCTGTCGACCAACGCGGTTGCCGCGCTGAGCGTCAACCAGGTGAAAGCCTTGACCACCAACCAGGTGGTGGCGCTGACCACCGCCGAAGCCGCCGCGCTGAGCACCGCGCAAGTGGCCGCGTTGACCACCAACGCCATCGCGGCGCTGGAAACGGCCGACCTGTCGGCGTTCAAGGTTGCCTCGATCGCCGCGCTGACCACCGCGCAGGTCGCCGCACTGAGCACGCTGCAGATCAACACCCTGGCCACGGCCTCGCTGGCCGCGCTGAGCACCGCCGGCATCGCCGCGCTGAGCACCAACCAGGTTGTCGCGCTGACCTCGGCGCAACTGGCCAGCATGGGCACGTCGCAGATCGTCGCGCTGACCAGCAACAGCATCGGCGCGATTGAAACCGCCGATCTGGCCGGCCTGAGCACCAACAGCATCGCCGCCCTGCGCACCAGCCAGCTGACCGGCCTGGCGACCGACCAGATCGCGAATCTGTCGACCAACCAGGTGGCCGCGCTGAGCACCGCCGGCATCGCCGCGCTGAGCACCAGCCAGGTTGTCGCGCTGACCACCGCGCAAGCGAGCGCGCTGAGCACCGCACAAGTGGCGGCGCTGACCACCAACGGCATTGCCGCGCTGCAGACCGCCGACTTCGCGGCCTTGTCGACCAATGCGGTCGCCGGCCTGAGCGTCAACCAGGTCAAGGCGTTGACCAGCGACCAGATCGTCGCCTTGACCACCGCCGAAGCGGCCGCGCTGAGCACCGCGCAGGCAGCCGCGCTGACCGTCGGTTCGGTGGCCGCGCTGGAAACGGCCGACCTCAACGCGTTCAAGACCGCCGCGATCGCCGCGTTGACCACCGCGCAGGTGGCCGCCCTCGGCACCGCCCAGGTCAACACGCTGGCCACCGCGTCGCTGGTCGCGCTGAGCACCGCCGGCATCGCCGCGCTGACCACCAACCAGGTTGTCGCGCTGACCTCGGCGCAGATCTCCAGCCTGAGCAGCGCGCAGCTGAACGCACTGACCAGCAACGGCATCGGCGCGATTGAAACCGCCGACCTGGCCGGCCTGAGCAGCGCCGACATCGGCACGCTGCGCACCAGCCAACTGGCCGGTCTGTCGACCGACCAGGTGGCGGCGCTGTCGACCGCGCAAGTGGCCGGCATCAGCACCGCCGGCATCGCGGCGCTGAGCACCAACCAGATCGTCGCGCTGACCACCGCGCAAGCCAGCGCGCTGACCGCCGCCCAGGCCGCAGCGCTGACCAGCAACGGCGTCGCCGCGCTGGAAACGGCCGACCTCGCCGCATTGTCGACCGCCGCCATCGCCGCGCTGAGCGTGACGCAAGTCAAGGCGCTGAGCACTAACCAGGTGGTGGCGCTGACCACCGCCGAAGCGGCTGCGCTGAGCACCGCGCAGGTTGTGGCGCTGACCGTCAACGCGGTGGCCGCGCTGGAAACGGCCGACCTGGCGGCGATCAAGACGGCCGCGGTTGCCGTACTGACCACCGCCCAGATCGCCGCGCTGACGACGGCGCAAGTCAACACGCTGGCGACCGCCACCGTGGCCGCGCTGAGCACCGGCAGCATCGCCGCGCTGAGCACCGACCAGGTGGTGGCGCTGACCTCCGGCCAGATCGGTACGCTGAGCACGACGCAAGTCGTGGCGCTGACCACCAACAGCATCGGCGCGATCCAGACCGCCGACCTGGCTGGCCTGAGCACCAACGACGTCGCGGCGCTGCGCACCAGCCAACTGGCCGGCCTGGCCACCAACCAGCTGGTCTCGCTGTCGACCAGCCAGATCGCCGCGCTGGGCACGGCGGCCTTCGCGGTCGGCCTGAGCACCAGCCAGATCGGCGCCCTGACCACCGCGCAGGCGGTGTCGCTGAGCACCACGCAAGTGGCGGCGCTGTCGACCCGCAACCTGGTGGCCTTGTCGACCGCCGCCGTGGCCGCCCTGACCACCCAGGAAGTGGCTGCGCTGAGCACCGCTCAGGTGGCCTCGCTGACCTCCGACCAGGCGGTGGCGCTGACCTCGGCCCAGGTGGCGTCGCTGAGCACCGCCCAGGTGGCCAATCTGTCGACCACCGCGATCGCCGCGCTGGATACGGCCGACCTGGTGGCGTTGGGCACCAACGCGATCGCCGCGCTGACCACCAAGCAGATCCGCAGCCTGACCACGGCCGAGGTCGTATCCATGACGACCAACCAGATCCACGCGCTGAGCACGGTCCAGTTCCACGCCATGACCTCGGCGCAATCGTCGGTCATGACCGTGGCGCAGATCAACGCGCTGAAGTCGCTGACCCCGATCGTGCTGGACCTGAACGGCGACGGTGTCCAGACCGTGGGCCTGGGCAACGGCGTGCAGTTCGACCTGGCCGCCACCGGCACCAAGGTCAACACCGGCTGGATCGCCGGCGGCGACGGCTTGCTGGCACTGGACCGCAACCATGACGGCGTGATCAACGACGGCAGCGAACTGTTCGGTTCGGGCACGACGCTGGCCAACGGCCAGAAAGCCGGCACCGGTTACGAGGCGATGGCTGAGCTGGACACCAACGGCGACGGCACCATCGACGCCAAGGACGGCGCCTTTGCCGACCTGCGTGTCTGGGTCGACGGCAATGCCGACGGCGTCAGCCAGGCCGACGAGCTGAAGTCGCTCGACCAGCTGGGTATCACCAAGCTGAACCTGGACGTGAAGAAAGATGTCACGGTCAACAACGGCAACGTCATCGGCCTGACCTCGACCTTCGAGACGGCCGACGGCGCCACCCACGCCGCCGCCGACGTCTGGTTCGCGGTCTCGCCGGTCAACAACCTGAGCAGCAATGTCAGCGGCCTGGCCCAGGCGCTGTCCTCGTTCTCCGGCGACAGCACGACGACGGCCGCGCCTAAGCTCGATATCCCGGGCAACGGCACGACCGGCGGCGCGGCCCAGTTGGCCGACGCGCTCAAGCAGTACGGCGCCGATGGCAAACCGGTGCTGGGCGGCGAGAGCATGACGTCCAGCGACAGCGCCCTGCGTCTCAAGGCATTGCAGTCGGGCACCTCGCACGGCTTCCTGGCTGTACCAAGTAAGTAAGCCGTCACTTCGGCCGCAAGCGGCGGCGGAGCGTAATCGCTCCGCCGCCCGCTGCAAAAGATTGCAACTAAGCAAATATGGCCCGCTTTTTGCATTGCTTGAAATAAACAAAAAGACTTAATGCAGTTAGGAAAAAAGTCGCTTTGTACGTATAGGCCCGCTAGCCCCTCCAAATTTCGCCCCTGATTAACTGAAACTATGTGCATGTCGGACGCCATTGGAATGTTAACCAGAGGAAAAAATCATGACTGGCGGATCCTAAAGTTGCCCTGAATATTGACGTTAAGAACTAAAGCGCGTGGCTTCGTCGTTCCTCGTGCCAATAATTCCGCAAGAAATACCGAAACAACCAATTCAAGCTGGAGCCGCAGGGAACAATCCCGCTGGCTCCAACACCTGTCTGTCTAGAACTGTGTAGTGCCCCAAGGAGAATGGAAATGAGCCTGATTACAAGCATGAGTACCGACCAGATTGCCGCGCTGACCACTGCGACCATTGCCGGTCTCGCGACTGCGGATCTCGTTGCACTCAATTCCGCTCAAACGCGGGCGCTCACCACCGACCAGGTGTCCGTGCTGACCACCGTCCATATCGGCGCGCTGACCACCAAACAGCTGACCAACGGCTTGACCACCGACCAGGTGGTCGCGCTGTCGGCCAACCAGGTGGGCGTGTTCAATTCCGCCCAACTGAACGCGCTGGCCACGGCGTCGATCGCCGCCATCGAGACCGGCGACTTCGCCGCCTTGAAGACCGCCGCCATCGCCGGCCTCGCCACCGCGCAATTGGCCGCGCTGACCACCGACCAGATCGTCGCGCTGACGACCGCGCAAACCGCGGCACTGAGCAGCGGCCAGATCGCCGGCCTCAGCACCAAAGACCTGGTCGCCATTGAAACCGGCGACTTTGTCGCATTGAAAACGTCCGCGATCGGCGCCCTGAGCACCGCCCAGTTGGCGTCGCTGAGCACCGACCAGATCAGCGTGATGACCACCGGCCAGGTGGCGTCCCTGAGCACCAGCGCGTTGGCCAGCGGCTTGACGACCGACCAGGTTGTCGCCATGACCTCGAACCAGCTGGGTACCCTGAGCACCGCGCAATTCAGCGTGCTGGGCACCGCCGCCGTCGCCGCCATCGAGACCGCCGACATCGTCGGCCTGAAAACCAGCATCATCGCCGCGCTGAAAACCTCGCAGCTGGCAGCCCTGACCACCGACCAGCTGTCGAACCTGACCACCAACCAGGTCACCGCGCTGACCACCGGCAGCATCGCCGCACTGAGCACCGACCAGGTGGTGTCGCTGTCGGCTACCCAGGCCGCCGCCCTGAGCTCGGCCCAAGTCGCCGCCCTGAGCACCAGCGCCGTCGCCGCGCTGGAAACGGCCGATATCGCCGCGCTGAAATCGGCCGCCATCGCCGCCCTGACCACCAACCAGGCCAAGGCCCTGACCACCGATCAAATGGTGGCCCTGTCGTCGGCCCAGGTCGGCGCCCTGAGCAGCCAGCAAGTGGCCGCCCTGAGCAGCGCCGCCGTCGCCGCGATTGAAACGGCCGACATCGGCGCGCTGAAGACCGCCGCCATCGCCGCCCTGACCACCCAGCAAACCGCCGCGCTGGGCACCGACCAGATTTCCGTGCTGAGCACCGCGCAAGTGGCCGCGCTGAGCACCGCCAACCTGGCCTCGGGCCTGACCACCGACCAGGTCGTCGCCATGACCTCGAACCAGCTGGGCGCCCTGAGCACCGGCCAGTTCGCCGCGCTGGGCACCGCCGCCGTGGCCGCGATCGAGACCGCCGACATCATCGGCCTGAAAACCAGCATCATCGCCGCGCTGAAAACCTCGCAACTGGTAGCGCTGACCACCGACCAGCTGTCGAGCCTGAGCACCGGCCAGGTCACCGCGCTGACCACCGGCAGCATCGCCGCGCTGACCACCGACCAGGTCGTCGCACTGTCGTCGAACCAGATCGGCGTACTGAGCAGCGCCCAGATCGCCGCCTTCAGCACCAACGACATCGCCGCGATTGAAACGGCCGACATCGGCGCGCTGAAATCGGCCGCCATCGCCGGCCTGAGCACCAACCAGACCAAGGCCCTGACCACCGACCAGGTCGTTGCCCTGTCGTCGAACCAGATCGGCGCCCTGAGCAGCCAGCAAGTCGCAGGCCTGAGCAGCGGCGCGATCGCCGCCATCGAGACCGCCGACATCGGCGCCTTGAAAACCGCCGCCATCGCCGCCCTGACCACCCAGCAGACCGCCGCGCTGGGCACCGACCAGATCACCGCGCTGAGCACCGCGCAAGTGGCTGCGCTGAGCACCGCCAACCTGGCCTCGGGCTTGACCACCGACCAGGTCGTCGCCATGACCTCGAACCAGCTGGGCGCCCTGAGCACCGGCCAGTTTGCCGCACTGGGCACCGCCGCCGTGGCCGCCATCGAGACGGCCGACATCGTCGGTCTGAAAACCAGCATCATCGCCGCGCTGAAAACCTCGCAGCTGGCAGCGCTGACCACCGACCAGCTGTCGAGCCTGAGCACCGCCCAGGTGTCGGCCCTGACCACCGGCAGCATCGCCGCACTGACCACCGACCAGGTCGTCGCTCTGTCGTCTAACCAGTTCGGCGCACTGAGCAGCGCCCAGATCGCCGCCTTCAGCACCAACGACATCGCCGCGATTGAAACGGCCGACATCGGCGCGCTGAAATCGGCATCGATCGCCTCCCTGACCACCAACCAGACCAAGGCCCTGACCACCGACCAGGTGGTGGCCCTGTCGTCGGCACAGATCGGCGCCCTGAGCAGCCAGCAAGTGGCCGCCCTGAGCAGCGCCGCCGTCGCCGCGATTGAAACGGCCGACATCGGCGCGCTGAAGACCTCGGTCATCGCCGCCCTGACCACCGCGCAAACCGCCGCGCTGACCACCGACCAGATCTCGGTACTGACCACCGCGCAAGTGTCGGCCTTCAGCACCGCCGACCTGGCCTCGGGCCTGACCACCGACCAGGTCGTCGCCATGACCTCGAACCAGCTGGGCGCCCTGAGCACCGGCCAGTTCGCCGCACTGGGCACCGCCGCTGTCGCCGCCATCGAGACGGCCGACATCGTTGGTCTGAAAACCAGCATCATCGCCGCGCTGAAAACCTCGCAACTGGCAGCGCTGACCACCGACCAGCTGTCGAGCCTGAGCACCGCCCAGGTGTCGGCCCTGACCACCGGCAGCATCGCCGCGCTGACCACCGACCAGGTCGTCGCACTGTCGTCGAACCAGTTCGGCGCACTGAGCAGCGCCCAGATCGCCGCCTTCAGCACCAACGATATCGCCGCGATTGAAACGGCCGACATCGGTTCGCTGAAATCGTCCGCCATCGCCGCGCTGACCACCAACCAGACCAAGGCCCTGACCACCGACCAAGTCGTTGCCCTGTCGTCGAACCAGATCGGCGCCCTGAGCAGCCAGCAAGTGGCCGCCCTGAGCAGCGCCGCTGTTGCCGCGATTGAAACGGCCGACATCGGCGCGCTGAAGACCTCGGTCATCGCTGCCCTGACCACCGCGCAAACCGCCGCGCTGACCACCGACCAGATCTCGGTACTGACCACCGCGCAAGTGTCGGCCTTCAGCACCGCCGACCTGGCCTCCGGCCTGACCACCGACCAGGTCGTCGCGATGACGTCGAACCAGCTGGGCGCCCTGAGCACCGCGCAATTCAACGCGCTGGGCACCGCCGCCGTGGCCGCCATCGAGACGGCCGACATCGTCGGCCTGAAAACCAGCATCATCGCCGCGCTGAAAACCTCGCAACTGGCAGCGCTGACCACCGACCAGCTGTCGAGCCTGAGCACCGCCCAGGTATCGGCCCTGACCACCGGCAGCATCGCCGCGCTGACCACCGACCAAGTCGTCGCACTGTCGTCGAACCAGTTCGGCGCACTGAGCAGCGCCCAGATCGCCGCCTTCAGCACCAACGATATCGCCGCGATTGAAACGGCCGACATCGGTTCGCTGAAATCGTCCGCCATCGCCGCGCTGACCACCAACCAGACCAAGGCCCTGACCACCGACCAAGTCGTTGCCCTGTCGTCGAACCAGATCGGCGCCCTGAGCAGCCAGCAAGTGGCCGCCCTGAGCAGCGCCGCCGTCGCCGCGATTGAAACGGCCGACATCGGCGCGCTGAAGACCTCGGTCATCGCCGCGCTGACCACCGCGCAAACCGCCGCGCTGACCACCGACCAGATCTCGGTACTGACCACCGCGCAAGTGTCGGCCTTCAGCACCGCCGACCTGGCTTCCGGCCTGACCACCGACCAGGTCGTCGCCATGACGTCGAACCAGCTGGGCGCCCTGAGCACCGGCCAATTCGCCGCACTGGGCACCGCCGCCGTCGCCGCCATCGAGACGGCCGACATCGTCGGCCTGAAAACCAGCATCATCGCCGCGCTGAAAACCTCGCAACTGGCAGCGCTGACCACCGACCAGCTGTCGAACCTGACCACGGCGCAAGTCTCGGCCCTGACCACCGGCAGCATCGCCGCGCTGACCACCGACCAGGTCGTCGCATTGTCGTCGAACCAGTTCGGCGCGCTGAGCAGCGCCCAGATCGCCGCCTTCAGCACCAACGACATCGCCGCGATTGAAACGGCCGACATCGGTTCGCTGAAATCGTCCGCCATCGCCGCGCTGACCACCAACCAGACCAAGGCCCTGACCACGGATCAAGTGGTGGCCCTGTCGTCGAACCAGATCGGCGCCCTGAGCAGCCAACAAGTGGCCGCACTGAGCAGCGCCGCCGTCGCCGCGATTGAAACGGCCGACATCGGCGCGCTGAAGACCTCGGTCATCGCCGCCCTGACCACCGCGCAAACCGCCGCGCTGACCACCGACCAGATCTCGGTACTGACCACCGCGCAAGTGTCGGCCTTCAGCACCGCCGACCTGGCTTCGGGCCTGACCACCGACCAGGTCGTCGCCATGACGTCGAATCAGCTGGGTGCCCTGAGCACCGCGCAATTCAGCGCGCTGGGCACCGCCGCCGTGGCCGCCATCGAGACCGCCGACATCGTCGGCCTGAAAACCAGCATCATCGGTTCGCTGAAAACCTCGCAACTGGCAGCCCTGACCACCGACCAGCTGTCGAACCTGACCACGTCGCAAGTCTCGGCCCTGACCACCGGCAGCATCGCCGCGCTGACCACCGACCAGGTCGTCGCACTGTCGTCGAACCAGTTCGGCGCGCTGAGCAGCTCGCAGATCGCCGCCTTCAGCACCAATGACATCGCCGCGATTGAAACGGCCGACATCGGCGCGCTGAAATCGGCATCGATCGCCGCCCTGACCACCAACCAGACCAAGGCCCTGACCACGGACCAGGTGGTGGCCCTGTCGTCGAGCCAGATCGGCGCCCTGAGCAGCCAGCAAGTGGCCGCCCTGAGCAGCGCCGCCGTCGCCGCGATTGAAACGGCCGACATCGGCGCGCTGAAGACCTCGGTCATCGCCGCGCTGACCACCGCGCAAACCGCCGCGCTGACCACCGACCAGATCACCGCGCTGAATACCGCGCAAGTGTCGGCCTTCAGCACCGCCGACCTGGCCTCGGGCCTGACCACCGACCAGGTTGTCGCCATGAGCTCGAACCAGCTGGGCGCTCTGAGCACCGGCCAGTTCGCCGCGCTGGGCACCGCCGCCGTGGCCGCCATCGAGACCGCCGACATTGTCGGCCTGAAAACCAGCATCGTCGCCGCGCTGAAAACCTCGCAGCTGGCAGCGTTGACCACCGACCAGCTGTCCAACCTGACCACGGCGCAAGTCTCGGCCCTGACCACCGGCAGCATCGCCGCGCTGACCACCGATCAGGTCGTCGCCCTGTCGTCGAACCAGATCGGCGCGCTGAGCAGCTCGCAGCTCGCCGCCTTCAGCACCAACGATATCGCCGCGATTGAAACGGCCGACATCGGCGCGCTGAAATCGGCCGCCATCGCCGCCCTGAGCACCGCTCAGACCAAGGCGCTGACCACCGACCAGGTCGTCGCACTGAACAGCAACCAGATCGGTTCGCTGAGCAGCCAGCAGGTTGTCGCCCTGGGCAGCGCCGGCATCGCCGCGATCGAGACCGCCGACATCGGCGCCTTGAAAACCGCCGCCATCGCTGCCTTGACCACCAGCCAGACCGCCGCGCTGAGCACCGACCAGATCACCGCGCTGAGCACCGCGCAAGTGTCGGCGCTGAGCACCGCCGACCTGGCCTCGGGCCTGACCACCGACCAGGTTGTCGCCATGAGCTCGAACCAGTTGGGCGCCCTGAGCACCGGCCAGTTCGCCGCGCTGGGCACCGCCGCCGTGGCCGCCATCGAGACGGCCGACATCGTCGGTCTGAAAACCAGCATCATCGCCGCGCTGAAAACCTCGCAACTGGCAGCGTTGACCACCGACCAGCTGTCGAGCCTGAGCACCGCCCAGGTCTCGGCACTGACCACCGGCAGCATCGCCGCGCTGACCACCGACCAGGTCGTCGCACTGTCGTCGAACCAGCTGGGCGCGCTGAGCAGCTCGCAGATCGCCGCCTTCAGCACCAACGACATCGCCGCGATTGAAACGGCCGACATCGGCGCGCTGAAATCGTCCGCCATCGCCGCCCTGAGCACCAACCAGGCCAAGGCGCTGACCACCGACCAGATCGTCGCACTGAACAGCACCCAGGTCGGCTCGCTGAGCAGCCAGCAGGTCGTTGCCCTGGGCAGCGCCGGCATCGCCGCGATCGAGACCGCCGACATCGGCGCGCTGAAAACCACCGTCATCGCCGCGCTGACCACGCAGCAGACCGCCGCGCTGACCACCGACCAGATCACCGCGCTGAACACCGCGCAAGTGTCGGCACTCAGCACCGCCGACCTGGCTTCCGGCCTGACCACCGACCAGGTTGTCGCGCTGAGCTCGAACCAGCTGGGCGCCCTGAGCACCGCGCAATTCAACGCGCTGGGCACCGCCGCCGTGGCCGCGATCGAGACCGCCGATATCGTTGGCCTGAAAACCAGCATCATCGCTTCGCTCAAGACCGCGCAACTGGCGGCCCTGACCACCGACCAGCTGTCGAACCTGACCACCAACCAGGTCACCGCGCTGACCACCGGCAGCGTCGCCGCCCTGACCACCGACCAGGTGGTTGCCTTGACGGCCAACCAGGTAGGCGCGCTGAGCTCGGCTCAAGTGTCGGCCTTCAGCACCAACGCCATCGCCGCGATTGAAACGGCCGACGTCGGTTCGCTGAAAACCGCCGCCATCGCCGGCCTGACCACCAACCAGGCCAAGGCGCTGACCACCGACCAGGTTGTCGCACTGTCGTCGAACCAGATCGCATCGCTGAGCAGCCAGCAAGTCGCCGGCCTGAGCAGCGCCGCCATCGCCGCCATCGAGACCGCCGACATCGGCGCCTTGAAAACCGCCGCGATCGCCGCGCTGACCACGCAGCAGACCGCCGCGCTGACCACCGACCAGATCGCCGCGCTGAACACCGCGCAAGTGTCGGCCTTCAGCACCGCCGACCTGGCCTCGGGCCTGACCACCGACCAGGTCGTCGCGCTGTCGAGCAACCAGCTGGGCGCCCTGAGCACCGCGCAATTCAACGCGCTGGGCACCGCCGCCGTGGCCGCCATCGAGACGGCCGACATCGTCGGCCTGAAAACCAGCATCATCGGTTCGCTGCGTACCGCGCAACTGGTGGCGCTGACCACCGACCAGCTGTCGAGCCTGAGCACCGCCCAGGTCACCGCGCTGACCACCGGCAGCATCGCCGCGCTGACCACCGACCAGGTCGTCGCCCTGTCGTCGAACCAGATCGGCACGCTGAGCAGCGCCCAGATCGCCGCCTTCAGCACCAACGACATCGCCGCGATTGAAACGGCCGACGTCGGCGCGCTGAAATCGGCATCGATCGCCGCCTTGAGCACCGCCCAGGCCAAGGCGCTGACCACCGACCAGATCGTCGCCCTGAACAGCAGCCAGATCGGTTCGCTGAGCAGCCAGCAGGTCGTCGCCCTGGGCAGCGCTGGCATCGCCGCCATCGAGACCGCCGACATCGGCGCCTTGAAGACCTCGGTGATCGGCGCGCTGACCACCAGCCAGACCGCCGCGCTGGGCACCGACCAGATCACCGCGCTGAGCACCGCGCAAGTGGCGTCGCTGAGCACCGCCGACCTGGCCGCCGGCCTGACCACCGACCAGGTCGTCGCGCTGTCGAGCAACCAGCTGGGCGCCCTGAGCACCGCGCAATTCAACGCGCTGGGCACCGCCGCCGTGGCCGCCATCGAGACGGCCGACATCGCCGGCCTGAAAACCAGCATCATCGGTTCGCTGCGTACCGCGCAACTGGTGGCGCTGACCACCGACCAGCTGTCGAGCCTGAGCACCAACCAGGTGAGCGCGCTGACCACCGGCAGCGTCGCCGCGCTGACCACCGACCAGGTCGTCTCGCTGTCGTCCACCCAGGTAGGCACGCTGAGCTCGGCTCAAGTGTCGGCCTTCAGCACCAACGCCATCGCCGCGATTGAAACGGCCGACGTCGGCGCACTGAAGTCCGCCGCCATCGCCGGCCTGACCACGGCGCAGACCAACGCGCTGACCACCGACCAGGTCGTCGCCCTGTCGTCGAGCCAGATCTCATCCCTGAGCAGCACCCAGGTGGCGGGCCTGAGCACCGCCGCCATCGCCGCGATCGAAACGGCCGACATCGGCGCGCTGAAAACCGCCGCCATCGCCGTGCTGAAGACCGCGCAAATGGCGGCGCTGACCACCGACCAGATCACCGCGCTGAACACCGCGCAAGTGGCTTCGCTGAGCACCGCCGACCTGGCCTCCGGCCTGACCACCGACCAGGTCGTCGCGTTGTCGAGCAACCAGTTGGGCGCCCTGAGCACCGCGCAAGTGAACGCCTTCGGCACCGCCGCCATCGCGGCGATCGAGACGGCCGACATCGGCTCGCTGAAAACGGCGATCATCCAGTCGCTGCGCACCGCGCAACTGGCTGCGTTGACCACCGACCAGGTGTCCGTGCTGTCGACCAACCAGATCGCCGCCCTGACCACGGCCAGCCTGGCCAGCGCGCTGAGCACCGACCAGATCGTGGCGCTGACCACGGCCCAGGTTGGCGTGCTGAGCTCGTCGCAAGTGGCGGCGCTGTCCACCGCCTCGATCGCGGCGCTGGGCACCGAAGACATCACCGTGCTGAAGACCGCCGCCGTGGCCGCGCTGCAGACCGCGCAACTGGCCGCGCTGACCACCGACCAGGTGGTTGCCCTGTCCAGCTCGCAAGTCGGCACGCTGTCGAGCAGCCAGGTCAAGGCGCTGACGACCAACCAGCTGGTGGCCATCGAGACCGCCGACCTGGTGGGCCTGAAGACCGCCGCGATCGCCGCGCTGAGCACCTCGCAGCTGGGCAGCCTGACGACCGACCAGATCCATTCGCTGACCAGCTCGCAAGTCTGCGCGATCACCAGCGCCCAGGTGCCTGGCCTGACGACCGACCAGGTCGCCGCGCTGAACTCGCCACTGGGTACGCCGATCGTGCTGGACCTGAACGGCGACGGCATCAACACCCTGGGCCTGTCGGCTGGCGTCAACTTCGACCTGCTGGCTAACGGCAACAAGACCAACGTCGGCTGGGTGGGCGGCGGCGATGGCCTGCTGGCCCTGGACCGCAACGGCGACGGCGTGATCAACGACGGTAGCGAACTGTTCGGCTCGGGCACCACGCTGGCCAACGGCAGCAAGGCCACCCAAGGCTACGCCGCGCTTGCCGAGCTGGACACCAACGGCGACGGCGTCGTGGACGCGAAAGACAGCGCCTACGCCGACCTGCGCGTGTGGGTGGACGGCAACGCCGACGGCGTCAGCCAGTCGGACGAGCTGAAGTCGCTGGAAGCGCTGGGCATCACCAAGCTGAACCTCGATGCCAAGCAGAACGTCTCGCTGAACAACGGCAACTTCGTCGGTATCACCTCGACCTACGAGACCGCCGACGGCGCCAGCCACACCGCGGCCGACGTCTGGTTCGCGATGGGCAACACGGCGAGCAACCTGACCAGCTCGGTCAACAGCCTGTCGGCAGCGATGTCCAGCTTCGACGCCGCCGCGGCCGCCGCGGCCGCCAACGCGACCAAGCTGGAAATGCCTACCACCACCAGCACCGCGGTGGCGGCGATGGCCGATGCGATCAGCAGCTACGACAACAAGCTGACCGCGGTGACCAACTCGGCCGCCAGCGAAGACACGCTGCGCCTCAAAGCGCTGCAAGGCAACCAGAACCAGGGCATCCTGGCTGCAAGGTAAGCCGCGCTGAGCTGCTTGCTTGACGGAAGTCAGGACGGCAAGACCTTCGGGTCTTGCCGTTTTTTTTTGAGCGGCCGAACAGCGGGGTAAAACAGGCGGTGTTTCTACAACACAAAAGGCTCCGGCAAGCACTGCGCTGGGTTAGAATCCGAAGGCTGGCACGATAGTGCGCCTATGCAAGCTTTTATCCCTTATTCAGGCCTATGCAAGATAAATTCCCCCATACCGCGATCCAGTGTCTGACTGCCATCGCCCAGCACCATGGTCTGCAAATCAATCCGGAACACCTGATCGACGAGAACGCGCTGCGCGCGGAAGAACCGAGCACCGGCGCGTTGCTGCGCATCGCCTCCGACATCGGCCTGAAGGCCAAGGCGGACCAGCTGACCTGGTCGCGCCTGATGGCGCAGGGCGGCGTGTTCCCGCTGATGGCGCGCCTGGTCAACGGCAATATGGTGATCGTGGTCGGCGTCAAGCCGGGCGAGAACGGGGCGGAAGACCAGGTCGCCGTGCTCAACCCGGTCAACGCCAACGCCAGCGTGACGCTGGTGGCGCGCAGCGATTTTGAAAAGCACTGGCAGGGCGACGTGCTGTTCATCAAACGCCAGCACAAGCTGACCGATCCCAACCAGCCGTTCGGCCTGCGCTGGTTCATCCCCGAAATCCTGAAGCAGAAGGCGGCCTTCCGCGACATCTTCATCGCCGCCATCGCCATGCAGATGCTGGCGCTGGCCTCGCCGATCTTCTTCCAGCTGGTGATCGACAAGGTGCTGACGCACCAGAGCGTGACCACGCTGCAGGTGCTGGCGGTCGGCATCGTGCTGGCCCTGCTGTTCGACGCCACCTTCGGCTTCCTGCGGCAGACGCTGACCCTGGCCGTCGGCAACAAGATCGACATGACCTTGACGCGGCGCGTGTTCGCGCACCTGCTGTCGCTGCCGATCGACTTCTTCGAGACCACCAGCGCCGGCGTGGTCACGCGCCACATGCAGCAGCTGGAAAAGATCCGCAACTTCCTCACCGGCCGCTTGTTCGTCACGGCGCTGGACCTGATCGCGCTGCTGGTGTTCCTGCCGGTGCTGTTCAGCTACTCGTTCAAGCTGGCCTGCATCGTGCTGCTGTTCGCGGCGCTGATCGGCGGCGTGGTGCTGGCGATGGTGCCGACCTTCCAGCGCCGCCTCAACGCGCTGTATTCGGCCGAGGGCCAGCGCCAGGGCATGCTGGTCGAGGTGATCCACGGCATGCGCACCGTCAAGGCGCTGGCGATCGAGCCGTCGCAGCGCCGCGTCTGGGACCAGCGCTCGGCCGAGGCCATCACCATGCACTTCCGCGTCGGCCAGATCTCGATCGCCGGCAACGCCATCACCGACTTCCTCGGCAAGCTGCTGCCGGTGATGCTGATCATCATCGGCGCCGCCGACGTGTTCGACAGCACGCTGTCGGTCGGCGCGCTGATCGCCTTCCAGATGCTGTCGGGCCGCGTCACCCAGCCGCTGATCTCGATCGTCGGCCTGGTCAACGAGTACCAGGAAACCGCGCTGTCGGTGAAGATGCTGGGCGAGGTCATGAACCGCGCCTCGGAAGGCCGCGCCGGCGCCAACGGCCTGCGTCCGGTGCTCGAGGGCGAGATCAAGTTCGACGCCGTCACCTTCCGCTATCCGGGCGCGCAGGCGATGGCGCTGAACAAGGCCAGCTTCACCATCGAGCAGGGCACGGTGGTCGGCATCGTCGGCCGCAGCGGCTCCGGCAAGACCACCTTGACCAAGCTGATCCAGGGACTCTACCCGGTGCAGGAAGGCATCGTCCGCTTCGACGGCATCGATGCGCGCGAGATCGAGCTGTCGCACCTGCGGCGCCAGATCGGCGTCGTGCTGCAGGAAAACTTCCTGTTCCGCGGCACCGTGCGCGAGAACCTGTCGGTGACCAAGCCCGACGCCACCTTCGAGGAACTGGTGGCGGCCGCCGCGGCGGCCGGGGCCGACGAATTCATCGAGCGCCTGCCGCAGGGCTACGACACCGTGCTGGAAGAGAACGCCTCCAACCTGTCCGGCGGCCAGAAGCAGCGGCTGTCGATCGCCCGCACCCTGGTGGCGCGGCCGCGCATCCTGATCCTCGACGAGGCGGCCTCCGCGCTGGATCCGGAAAGCGAAGCCATCTTCATCAGCAACCTGTCGAAGATCGCCGTCGGCCGCACGGTGGTGATGATTTCGCACCGCCTGTCGACGCTGGTCAACGCCGATAAAATCATGGTCATGCAGCAGGGCACGCTGGTCGATGCCGGCCGTCATGAAGAACTGCTTACCCGTAGCGAAACTTACCAGCACTTATGGAACCAGCAAACAAGTCACCTGTAACCAAGCGCCGCGGCAAGGACCAGACCGAGATCGAGTTCCTGCCGGACGCCGACGCCATCGAGCGCGGTCCGCTGCCGAGGTTCGTGCGCATCACGCTGCACGTGCTGCTGGGCGCCTTCGTCACCTTCATCCTGTGGGCCAGCTTCTCGCCGGTCGAGACCATCGTGGTGGCGCACGGCCGCCTGGTCAATCCGCTGCCGAACATCGTGGTGCAGCCGCTCGACACCTCGATCATCCAGAGCATCGACGTGCGCGTCGGCCAGGTGGTGAAAAAAGGCCAGGTGCTGGCGACGCTGGACCCGACCTTCACCGCCGCCGATGAAACCCAGCTCAAGGTGCGGCTGGACAGCCTGGACACCCAGGCCGCCGGCCTGCGCGCCGAGCTGGCCGGCAAGCCGGGCGCCAGCGTCGGCGGCGGCTCCAGTGCCGACGCCCTGCTGCAGGCCCAGCTGTCGACCGAGCGCAAGGCCAACTTCGAGGCCCAGAAGACCAAGATGGACCAGAACATCGCGCGCCTGAAGGCCGGCCTGGAAACCAACAAGCACGACCAGACCATCCTGGCCCAGCGCGTCAAGTCGCTGCGCGAGGTGGAAGCGATGCAGGAGCAGCTGATGGCCGAGCAGTTCGGCGCCAAGATGCACCTGCTGGAAGCGCGCGACCGCCGCCTCGAAGTCGAGCGCGACATGGACCTGCAACGCAACAAGGCGATCGAGATGGCCAGCGAGCTGGCCTCGGCCCAGGCCGAGCGCGCCGCCTTCGACAAGAGCTGGCGGCAGAAATCGATGGAAGACCTGCTGAGCGCCTCGCGCGAGCGCGACGGCATCACCGAGCAGCTGGCCAAGGCCGACAAGCGCCACAAGGCGGTGCGGATGGTGGCCCCGGCCGACGCCGTGGTGCTGGAGATCGGCAAGCTGTCGGTCGGCTCCATCGTGCGCGAGGCCGAGCCGTTGTTCACCCTGGTGCCGCTGGGCGCCGACCTGGAGGCCGAAGTGCAGATCGACTCGGTCGACATCGGCTTCATCAAGACCGGCGCCGACGTCCACCTCAAGGTCGACGCGTTCTCGTTCCAGAAGCACGGCATGTTGGTCGGCAAGGTCCGCACCATCAGCCAGGATTCCTTCAAGCGCGACAGCGCCGACAAGAACGGCGGCGGCCTCGACGCCTATTACCTGAGCCGGATTCCGTACAGCGGCACGCTGAGGAAGCTGACGCCGGGCACCCAGCTGCTGCCGGGCATGACGGTGTCGGCGGAGATCGTGGTCGGCCACCGCACCGTGATGTCCTACCTGATGTATCCGCTCACGCGCGCGCTGGACGAATCGATACGCGAACCCTGATCAACCCGCCGGAGCCCCGCCCGTGTTCACCATCATCATCCCCACCCACGACCGGCCGCTGCTGCTGACCCGCACGCTGCAATCGCTGGCCGCGCAGACCTGCCAGGACTTCAAGCTGGTCATCGTGTCCGACACGGCGGGCTATCTGCCGCCGTACCAGGAGCTGGCCAAGTTCGACCAGCGCTTCGACTATGTGCTGCGCTGCAGCGGCACGCCGGGGCCGGCCGCCAGCCGCAACCTGGGCCTGGCGATCGCCGACGCCGAATACATCCTGTTCCTCGACGACGACGACACCTATCGCCCGGACCACCTGGCCAGGCTGAAGGCGCGCCTGCTGCGGGACAAGCCGGAACTGCTGTTCTGCGACTTCCAGATCCAGAACGAAGACCGCACGGTGTTTCCGCCGACGCCGATGCCGGGCGGCCAGCCGGTGTCGATCGCCGACGTCAGCTTCGACAGCGTGTACGTGCGCAACCGCATCCCGAACAGCTGCGTGGCCTACCGCCGCGACGTGCTGGCGGGCGTGCGCAACGAGACCGACCTGATTATTTACGAAGACTGGGATTTCCTGCTGGCCGCCATGCACGGCCGCACGCTGGTGCACTACGCCACCGACGGCGTGGTGATCCACAAGAGCCAGGCGACGGCGCCGGAGAATATGCGTCGCGGCAATTCGCGCGACGACAAGATCGTCGAAGTGATGCTGCAGCTATACCGCAAGCATCCGGCGCCCAACCCGGAAACCCGGCAGGCCCGGCAGGCGCTGATGGCCAGCGCCGGCGTGGTGCTGGACCTGGCGTACTTCTAGGCGCTTCAAGCGGCGTTGTGGAATAGCGCCAGGCCTTGCGCCAGGCCGACCTTCGGCTGCCAGCCGGGCACGCTACGATAGCTGTGCCACGGCACCATCACCTCGCGCTCGCGGTACGGGCGCCCGCCCCACGCGATGTCCAGCGGCTTGCCGCTGACTTGCGCATACAGCGCGGCGACCTCGCGCAATGGCAGCGGAGCGCCGCACGACACGCCGTACTCCGCCATCGCCTCCCGCTGCCGGCCGTCGGCCAGCTGTTCATACGCCATCAGGAAGGCGTCGATGACGTCGTCGATATACACCAGGTCGACCAGTTGCTCGCCCGGCGACATGCCCAGCGACGTTCCTTCCAGCGCCACCCGCTTGAGCAGGTTCAGCACCTTGGGCCGGGTGTCGCCGGCGCCGTAGGTGTCGAACAGCTTGAGCGTGACCACGCGCAAACCGTGCACCTCGACGTAGTAGCGCAGCAGCGCGCTGAAGGCTTGCTTGGTGGCGGCGTACAGGCAGACCGGGTTGTAGTCCGCGTCCTCGTAGTGCTCCCACGAGGTGCCGGTGTTGATCAGGTGGCGCACGCCGCAGGCCGCCATCGCTTCCACCAGCTGGGTGGAGAACAGCAGGTTGGAATTGATCAGGCGGTCGACGTCTTCCGGCTTGTGCACGGCCAGGAACAGCGAGGCCAGGTGGAACACCGCTTGCGGCGCGGCGGCGCGCATGATCCCGATCAGCTGCAGCGTGCCGCCGTCGTGGCGGTGCAGGCGCAGCCGCGGGCCTTCGGCCGGCAGGCCGGCGGTGGACGAGCCGGCGCGCAGCAACAGGTGGACTTCCCAGCCGTCGGCCAGCAGGCGGCG
Source organism: Duganella sp. CT11-25 (assembly GCF_047302815.1). Classification (NCBI taxonomy): domain Bacteria; kingdom Pseudomonadati; phylum Pseudomonadota; class Betaproteobacteria; order Burkholderiales; family Oxalobacteraceae; genus Duganella; species Duganella sp. CT11-25. The sequence continues at coordinate 4,101,020 of NZ_JBKBFD010000001.1, read as the reverse complement.
CGCCAGCGCGGCGCCGACGAAGCCGGAGGCGCCGGTCAGCAGCGCGCGGCGCGGGGCGGCGACGGCGCTCATGCCGGCGCGCCCTGGTAGACGAACGGCGAGTCGAAATCGGCCAGCGCCGGGAAGGTGCGGTCACGCGGCGACATGACCGGATCCTGCGCCGGCCATGGAATGCCGGCCGAGTTCCACAGCACGCCGCCGTCGTTGTCGGGCGCGTACGTCGTGGTGACCTTGTAGACCATCAGCGACTGCTCGCTGAGCGAGCAAAAGCCGTGCGCCAGCCCGGCCGGCAGGTACAGCATGTGGCCGTTCTCCGCGCTCAGCTCCAGCGTGATGTGCCGGCCGTAGCTTGGCGAGCCGCGCCGCAGGTCCAGCGCCGCGTCCAGCACCGCGCCCTGCACGCAGTACACCAGCTTGGCGTGGTCGTGCGGCGGGGTCTGGAAGTGCAGGCCGCGTATCACGTTGCGCTGCGAGGTCGAGTAATACTCTTCGGCGAAATCGGTGGCCAGGCCGTGCTGGCGGAAGATATCCTCATGGAACACTTTGACGAAGCTGCCGCGCTCGTCGCGGCGGATGTCGGTGATGATCTGGAAGCAGCCGGGGATGGCGGTGGGAACGATGTTCATGGTGGCGGTATCAGGTCCGTGGGTAGGCTTCGTCCAGCCGCACCAGCGCGCGCGAGATCACCTGGTCGGGACCCCAGGCGGCGATGCGCTTGGACAGCAGGAAGGCTTGCAGGCGCTCGCAGCAGAAGGCCATGCTGCGGTCCGTATAGCCGGGCCGCTGCACATAGTGATGGCGGTAGTAGCGCGACATCACCAGCTCCAGGTCGTGCACGATCTCGACGAACCATTGCACCGGGATATAGGCCACGGTGGGCGCGGTGATGAACGATGGGTTGCTGAGGAAGTTGGCCGCTTCCAGATTGGTGATCACGCCGCAATCGACGGCGTCGCCAAAGAACATCAGCATGTCGCGCGCCGTGCCGTTGGCATCGTATTGCTGCAGCACGCTGCCGGCAAAGGTCACCGAGATCGGCACGATGGGGGTCTTGCCGTCGCCGTAGAAATGCTCCGGCTTGACTTGCGCCAGCAGGTCCGGGTGGGCGTGATAGTTGAAGCCGGTCAGCACGCCGATGGGATCGGTCAGCGCGAAGCGGCGGTAGTGGCAAAAGCCGACGAAGCCTTGGGCGCCATCGGCGATCAGGCGGCGGCGGATTTCAAACAGCGCCAGGTACTCGCCCAGGTAGCGGTTGGCCATCGCCTTCTCCGGCGTCAGCAGCTTGCTCATGGCCAGCCCGGTGTCCGGCACGTAGTCGCCGGAGCCGACCATCGTCATGAACTCGGGCATCTTCCAGTTGAACGGCGCATGGGCGATGCAGTAGTAGTGCATGGTGTCGTTCATCACGCGGGCATGGCTTTAATCAGGTAGTGGGATGGCTGGACCGCTTCCATCAACAGTTCCGGGGCGACGTCCGTTTGCGCCGCCTGCGCGCGCAGCGCGGCCTCGACGTCGGCCGGCAGCGGCGCCGGATTGAGCAGGATGCCGTTGACCACGCGGAAGCCGCTGCGTTCGAACAGGGCCAGCATGGTGGCGATCTCCAGCCGGTGGCGCGCCGGCGTGTCCGGCTGCTTCCAGTGGGCGCCGTTGACGATGCGGGCCAGCACGCAGGCGTCGTACTGGATCACCTTGCGCACCTGCGCCAGCACGCGCAGCGGCTGTTCGAACTGCTCCAGCGTGCCGTCGAAGAACCAGCCGTCGGCCCATTCCAGCTGCCGGTAGAAAGCCTCGCCGGCGGTGTCGAGGTCGGCCTGGTAAACCCGGTCCGCATACGCGCGCGCCTGCTGGGCGCCGGCCGGATCGGCATCCACCGCCAGTATCGACGAGGCCGGATATATCGCGCGGTAGTGGCGCGCCAGTTCGCCGTCGCCGGCCCCGGCCTGCACCAGCAGGCGGGCGTTCGGCGGCAGCAGGTTGGCGAACGGCGCGACGTAGGCCGCGGCGGAATCCGCTTGGCTCATGACGGACTTAGAAATTGACGCCGAAGAAGGCTTCCAGCTTGTCGACCGCGAAGTCCAGCATCTCGCGCGTCAGGCCCGGGTAGACGCCGATCCAGAAGGTGTCGTTCATCACGCGGTCGGTGTTGGTCAGCTCGCCGGAGATGCGGTAGTTGCGGCCCTGCATGTACGGCTGGCGCGTCAGGTTGCCGGCGAACAGCAGGCGGGTGCCGATCTTGTGCTGGTCCAGGTAGGTCAGCAGGTCGACGCGGGCGATGTTCGCCTCCGGCTTCAGGGTCATCGGGAAACCGAACCACGACGGGTCGGAATTCTCGGTGGCCTGCGGCAGGATCAGGAACTCGCTACAGGACTGCAGGCGCTCGGTCAGGTAGGCGAAGTTGTCCTTGCGGGCCTGGATGAAGCCGGGCGCGCGGTCGATCTGCGCCAGCCCGCAGGCGGCCTGCATGTCGGTGATCTTCAGGTTGTAGCCCAGGTGGCTGTAGGTGTACTTGTGGTCGTAGCCGGCCGGCAGCGTGCCGAAGCACTGGCAGAAGCGCTTGCCGCAGGTGTTGTCCTTGCCCGGCGGGCAGTAGCAGTCGCGGCCCCAGTCGCGGAACGATTCGGCGATCAGCTTCAGTTCCGGGTTGTTGGTGAACACGGCGCCGCCCTCGCCCATCGTGATGTGGTGGGCCGGGTAGAACGACATGGTGCCGATGTCGCCGAAGGTGCCGACCATCTTGCCGTCGTAGGTCGAGCCCAGCGCGTCGCAGCAATCCTCGATCAGCCACAGGTTGTATTTCTTGCAGATGGCGCAGATCACTTCCAGGTTGTACGGATTGCCCAGCGTGTGCGCCAGCATGATGGCCTTGGTCTTGGGCGAGATCGCCGCTTCCAGCTGCGTCACATCGATGTTGTAGGTGCCCAGCTCGACGTCGACGAACACCGGCACCGCGCCGAACTGGATGATCGGGTTGACGGTGGTCGGGAAGCCGGCCGCCACGCCGATCACTTCATCGCCGGGCTGGATCGCGCGCGGGCCCAGCTTCGGCGAGGTCAGCGTGTTGAAGGCGACCAGGTTGGCCGAGGAGCCGGAGTTGACGGTGATCAGGAACTCGACGCCGATCAGCTTGGCCAGCCTGGCTTCGAACTGGTCGTTGAAGCGGCCGGTGGTCAGCCAGGCGTCCAGCGAGGCTTCGACCATCAGTTCCATTTCCGGCGCGCCGACCACCTTGCCGGCCGGCGGGATCACGGTCACGCCCGGCTCGAAAGGCTTCGGTACGCTGGCCAGCGCGCCGTATTCGGCCACCAGCTTGTTGATCTGTGCGCGGAGTTGTTCTTTGGTTTGTGCTTCACTCATGATTGCTGCCTTAGATATGTGCGGTGTTTTGATAGGTGTCGATCTGGCCCAGCGTCAGCGCGCGCATGTCGGCGCCGGCGGCGTGGGCCTGGTGCCATGCGACGATCATGTCGATGGTGTGTCCCAGGTGCCAGCGCGGCTGCCAGTCGAGGCGGCCGCGGGCCTTGGAACAGTCCAGCTTGAGATAGTGGGCTTCGTGCGGCTGCACGGCGGCGGAGCCGTCCAGCTCCCAGGCCGCGCCGTCGCCCCAGCTGGCGCACAGGCGCGCGATGATCCATTCGACCGGGCGGGCGTCGATGTCGTGCGGGCCGAAGTTGAAGCCTTCGGCGAACGCGGCGCCGTGCTGGTACAGGTGCTCGGCCAGCGTCAGGTAGCCCGACAGCGGCTCCAGCACGTGCTGCCACGGACGGATCGCGTGCGGGCTGCGGATGCGCACCGGCTCGCCGGCGGCGATGGCGCGCACCATGTCCGGGATCAGCCGGTCCTCGGCCCAGTCGCCGCCGCCGATGACGTTGCCGGCCCGGCCCGAGGCCAGCGCGACGCCGTGCTCGGCGTATTTCCCGGGATTGAAGAAGGACGAGCGGTAGCCGGCCGTGACCAGCTCGGCGCAGGCCTTGCTGTTGCTGTACGGGTCGTAGCCGCCGAAGGCTTCGTTCTCGCGGTAGCCCCAGGCCCATTCCTTGTTCTCGTAGCACTTGTCGCTGGTGACGTTGACCACCGCCTTGACGCCGGGCGTGTTGCGCACCGCTTCAAAGAAGTTGACCAGGCCCATGACGTTGGTGGCGTAGGTCTCGACCGGATGGGCGTACGAGTAGCGCACCAGCGCCTGCGCCGCCATGTGGATGACGATCTCGGGCCGGGCCTTCAGCATCGCTGCGCGCAATGCGGCGCCGTCGCGGATGTCGCCGATGACCGAGGTCATGCCGGCGCCGACCCGGGCCGTCTCAAACAGGCTGGGCTTGCTTGGCGCATCCAGCGCGTAGCCGGTCACGTGCGCGCCCAGCTGCTGCAACCACAGGCTGAGCCAGCTGCCCTTGAAGCCGGTGTGTCCGGTCAGGAAAACGCGCTTGCCTTGCCAGAACGACGGATTCATGGCCAGCGCTTCCACGGCGCCTTGCCGCTTTCCCACAGCTCTTCCAGGTGGATCTTGTCGCGCAGCGTATCCATCGGTTGCCAGAAGCCGTGGTGGAAGAAGGCATCCATCTGGTTGTCCAGGGCCAGCGTTTCCATCGGCTCTTTTTCCCAGATGGTGGCGTCGTTGTCGATGTAGTCGATCACTTTCGGCGACAGCACGAAGTAGCCGCCGTTGATCCAGGCGCCGTCGCCGCGCGGTTTTTCCTTGAAGCTGACGATGCGCTGGCCGTCGATGTCGATGGCGCCGAAGCGGCCCGGCGGCAGCACGGCCGACATGGTGGCCAGCTTGCCGTGCGCCTTGTGGAAGGCGATCGAGGCGGCGATGTCGATGTCGGCCACGCCGTCGCCGTAGGTGAAGCAGAACGCCTCTTCGCCCTTCAGGTGTTCGCGCACGCGCTTCAGGCGGCCGCCGGTCATGCTGTCGGCGCCGGTGTCGATCAGGGTCACGCGCCACGGCTCGGCGTGCCGTTCGTGCACTTCCATGCTGTTCTTCTGCAGGTCGAACGTGACGTCCGAGGTGTGCAGGAAGTAGTTGGCGAAGAATTCCTTGATGATGTAGCCGCGGTAGCCGCAGCAGATGACGAAGTCGTTGATGCCGTGAGCGGAATAGCTCTTCATGATGTGCCACAGGATCGGCTTGCCGCCGATCTCGACCATCGGCTTCGGCTTGACGGTCGTTTCCTCGCTGAGTCGTGTGCCCAGGCCGCCTGCCAAAATCACTGCTTTCATGCTGTCTCCGGGTTGGTAATGAGTATGCTCGCAGACTGCATTGTCAGCCACTGCCGTTGTATTTTAAACGAAAAGAACCGTGTGTTTGGCCCCTCAGCTAGGCTGATGACGCTTTTCAGCGTGGAATTTTTCTAGGGCTGGGCCAGTAGCAAATGGTAACCCTGCCGCAGCGTCTGCTGGAGCGCCTCGTTCTGCTGCGGATCGCCTGCCGCCAACTGGCTGTAATGGGCGTTGACCAGCGCCGACAGCGCGTCGAGGCGGGCCGCCAGCAGCGCCTTGAACTTCGGCGTATCGGTCAGGAAATGCTGTCTGGTGTGGGCCTCATACAACAGGTGCAGCCGCTCCAGCGCGGGCGCCAGCAATTCCGGCAGCGCCGGCGGGCGCGGGGCGGCCGCGCCGGGCGCGGCGGCGGCCGGCTGGTAGCTCGACAACGGGGCCGGCAGGTAGGCGCATTCGCGGCCGGCCAGCGCGGCCAGCGCGGTGGCGACGCCGGACAGCGCGCGGTAGCGGCGGCCCTGGTAGTGGCCGAAGGCGGCGCCCAGGTGCGCGCGCCGCAGCAGCAGGCCGGCCGGCTGGCACAGGGCGTCGCCGGCGCCGCGCTCGTTGGCCAGCAGCAGCGCCGCCAGCGAGGCACCGCCGACTGCGGTTTCCACCGGCAGCAGCGGTGCGGCCGGCAGCGCGGCGCCGTCGGCCGCCAGCGGCTGGCGCCAGCAGGCCACCAGGCCGATGCCGGGATAGGTTTGATAGAAATGCATCATCCGGCTGATCTTTTCCGCATGCAGCAGGTCGCCGGCCGGGGCCACGGCGATGTATTCGCCCAGCGCCAGGGTCAGGCAATGGTCGAGGTTGTCTTCCGCGTCCAGCGCCGGCGCGCGGTTGTAGCGCAGCCGCGGATGGGCCGCCAGCAGCCTGGACAGCTTCCGGCGGCGGCCCTCGCCGGCGCCGCTGTCGCTGACGATGATTTCGCAGCGGCCGTAGTGCTGGCCGAGCGCGCTGCGGACCGTGCGCTCCAGCGCCTCGGGGCTGTCGTGGTCGCCGGTCGGGACCAGGATGCTGACCAAGGGCAGCGTGATGTCGTCGCTTGCCGTGGCCGTGTCCGGTTGCAGGGTGCCGCGCGCGACCTGCAGGTACAGCTGCTCCAGCCCCGCGACCAGCTTCGGCGTATCGAACAGCGGGCCGCGGTCGCGGTTTTTGGCGAGGCGGCGGCGCAGCCGCGCCAGTTCCTCGGGGCGGTTGGCGAGGCGCACCGCCTTGTCCTCGTAGGCGCGCGCCGAGCGGGTCACCAGTTCCGGCAGGCCGATCGCGTGCAGCAGGCTGCCGCCGAGCCGGCCGGCATAGCTGCGGCCGGCCTGGGTCAGCATCGGCACGCCGGCCCACAGGGCGTCGCCGGCGCCGGCGCCGCCGCTGGACGGCAGCGTGTCCAGGCACAGGTCGGCCAGCTGCAAGCGCGCCAGGTAGTCGGCTTGCGGCAGGTGCGCGGCGAAGACCAGGCGGTCGCTGGCGACGCCGTGGCGCAGCGCGGCCACGCGCAGGTTGTCGCGCACCGGCTCGCTGTCGGCGGCCAGCCACAGCACGCCGCGCGGCACGCGCTGCAGGATGCGCATCCATGCGGCGAACTGCGCCGGCGCCAGCTTGCGGCTGCTGTTGAAGCTGCAAAACACGAAGGCGTGCTCCGGCAGGCCGCAGGCGGCGCGGGCCGGCGCCGGGCCGACGGCGCGGCGGCGGTCGTGGATTTGCACGCTGTCCGGCAGGTACAGCGGCTGTTCGGTAAACGACGGCGTCAGTTCGGGCGGCAGCACGAAGGCGTCGGCCAGCACGTAGTCGACGGCGGCCATGGCGCTGCTGCCGGGGTGGCCCAGCCAGGCGATCTGCACCGGCGCCGGACGGTGCGCCAGGATGCCGGGGCGGCCGTCGGCGGCCAGGCCGTGCAGGTCGACCAGGATATCGATCTCGTGGGCGCGGATGGTTTGCGCCGCCTGCAGGTCGCTCATCACGGTCAGCGGAATGTGATGGTCCATCTGCGGCGCCACCCGCGCGCGCAGGCCGCTGCGGTCTTCCTCGTTCCAGCTGAAGCCGTAGACTTCAAACCGCCCGCGCCGGTGCAGGCCGTACAGTTCGGCGCTCAGGCGCGAGGCCGCGTGGGCGCTGAAGTCGGACGACAGATAGCCGATGCGCAGCTTGCGGTGCACATAGCCCTGCTGGTCGGCCAGCGGCGGCAGCGGCGCGGCGCGGTTGACGGCGTGGCGTTTGGCGGCGGCCAACTGCAGCGCCGGGTCGTCGCTGATGCACAGCATGGACGCGGCCGAGGCGGCGTCGCCGAGGTCGGCCTCGGCCAGGCCCGGCAGCGGCGCGCAGACCGGCCAGGCGCACTGCTGCTGGCGCAGGCTGATCCATTGGGCCGCGACCTCGGGCTGCTTGGGATCGAGCAGCAGGCTGCGGGCACAGGCGTCCTCGGCCTCCGGGTAGTGGCGGCGCAGCGCGGCCACGCGGGCCACGCTGTTGAGCGCCTGGATCTGCTGCGGCCGGCTGGCGGGGTGGTCGGGATCGATCTGCGCCAGCGCCGCGCGCCAGGTGGCCAGCGCGGCCTCGTGCTGGCGCAGGCGTTCCTGCAGGGTGCCCAGCGTCATGCGGGCGTCGATGAAATCGGGCTTGATGGCCAGCGCCGCGCGCAGCGACTGCTCGGCTTCCTGCTGCTCGTCGGACTGGATCTGCAGCACGCCCAGGTTGTACCAGGCGGCGAACAGCAATGGCGATTCGGTGCAGCGCAGCCACAGGTGGTACAGCTCGGCGGCGCGGGCGGCCTGGCCGGCGTGGCCCATCAGGCCGGCCAGGCCGATCAGCTGCATGATGGGCAGGACGCCGCGCTTGGCCAGCACAAAGGCCACCTTGGCCGCTTGCGTCAATTCATTGGCGGCAAGGGCGCGGTTCAGTTCCTGCAGTTGCGATTCATCGCTGGGGCGGCTGGCAGTCATAGCTGGTATTGTCGGCTGAATCCGTCTAGGATTCAATCTGGAATTGCGTGTCGCGCAGGCTGCGGCGCCCCGGAGACGATTTCAATACGAAAGTGAGACACTCATGCGGCAAAGACCATTCGAAATCCTGGGCCTGCAGCAGATCGCCGTCGGCGCCAGCTCCAAGGAGCCGCTGCGGCGGTTGTGGGTCGACATGCTGGGCTTGACGCCGGGCGGCTATTTCGTCAGCGAGCAGGAAAACGTCGACGAGGATATCGTCTTGATAGGCTGCGCGCCGTTCCAGGTCGAGGTGGACCTGATGCAGCCGCTGGATCCGGCGCGCACGCCGTGCGTGGACAAACCCTCGCTCAACCATGTCGGCCTGTGGGTGGACGAGCTGGCGGCGGCGGTGACGTGGCTGACGGCGCACGGCGTGCGGTTTGCGCCGGGCGGCATCCACAAGGGGGCGTCCGGGCACGACCTGATATTCCTGCATCCGGAAGGCAATGAAGAGTTTCCCATCGGCGGCGCCGGCGTGCTGATCGCGCTGGTGCAGGCGCCGGAAACGGTGAGCGAGGCCTACCGCACGATCGCGGCGGCCTCTTACTAGCCGGCGGCCTTAGAACTCGACCGTGGCGCCGTTCGGCAAGAACTTGCGATATTGGGCCATGGCGCCGTGGATGGCTTCGTTGCTCATCTCGTAGTGGTACTCGGTGTCGAACTCCGCCACCTGCACCGCGCCAAAGCGCAGATGGAAGCTGATCACGCCGTCGTTGCCTTTGCTGACCTGGAAGTGCGCGCGCTGGAAGCCCAGCTGCAGCGCGTAGTCGTAGATGATCAGCGCCGACTCCACCCCGAAGCCGGACGGCGCCTCGTCGCTCTTGATCCAGGAGCCCCAGCAGAAGGAATCGCCTTGCTGGTCGTACAGGCGCACGGTGCCGACCGGCTGGCCGCCGTCCAGCTTGCAGATGATGAAGTAGATCTGGCTGTCGTCGGCCGCGTAGCGCGCCAGCCAGTCGCGCTGCTGCCGCACGTCGGACGAGGTGGCCGACAGATAGCGGTTTTTTAATTCGTCGGTGCGCAGCGAGAGGATGAACTCGGCATCTTCCTGGGTGGCGTCGCGAAACATCAGTTTATGGCCGCGCACCGCCTTCGGCTTGACATAGCGCGGCGCGCTCATGCTGTCTCCAGCGCGGCCACGGCGGCGCGCACGGCGGCCACCACCTGTTGCGCCTCGGCCAGCGTCATGGTCGGCCCCATCGGCAGGCTCAGCACCTCGCGGTGGATCGCTTCCGCGATCGGGAAGGCGCCGGCGCGCAAGCCCAGTTCCGCGTAGGCGGGTTGCAGGTGCGGCGGCAGCGGGTAGTGCACCAGCGTGCCGACGCCGGCTTCGGCCAGCCTGGCCGCCAGCGCATCGCGCCGCGCATGGCGCACCACGTACAGATGCCACACCGGCGCGGCCCATGGCGCGACCTCCGGCAGGCGCAGGCCGGGAATGCCGGCCAGGCCTTCGGTATAGCAGGCGGCGATGGCGGCGCGGGCGGCGTTCTGCTGGTCCAGCACCGGCAGCTTGACCGAGAGGACGGCGGCCTGCAGCTCGTCGAGCCGCGAATTGAAGCCGGCCAGCTCGTTGTGGTATTTCTTTTGCGAACCGTAGTTGCGCAGCGTGCGCAGCGTCTGCGCCAGCGCGTCGTCGTCGGTGGTGATGGCGCCGGCGTCGCCGAGGGCGCCCAGGTTCTTGCCCGGATAGAAGCTGAAGGCGGCGGCATGGCCCAGCGCGCCGGCCTTGCGGCCGTGGTACAGCGCGCCGTGCGCCTGGGCCGCGTCCTCGATCACCTTCAGCTTGTGCTCGCGCGCCAGCGCCATCAGCGGTTCCATGTCGGCCGCCTGGCCGTACAGGTGGACCGGGATGATGGCGCGGGTGCGCGGCGTGATGGCGGCGGCTACGCGCTGCGGATCCAGGTTGTAGGTGCCTTCCACCGGCTCGACCGGCACCGGCGTGGCGCCGCAGTGCGAGGCCGCCAGCCAGGTGGCGATATAGGTGTTGCTGGGCACGATGACTTCGTCGCCCGGCCCCACGCCATAGGCCTTCAGCAGCAGGAAGATGGCGTCCAGGCCGTTGGCCACGCCGATCGCGTGGCGCGTGCCGCAATAGGCGGCGTAAGCCTGCTCGAAGGCCTCGACTTCCTTGCCCAGCACGTACCAGCCGGAATGCAGCACGCGCCGCATGGCCTGCTCGATGTCTTCCTGCTGGGTCAGATTGATGGCCTTCAGGTCGAGAAAGGGGATCGTCATGCTTGCTCCTGGGAGAGGGCGGCGCGCTTCTCGGCGACGAATTCGTCGTAGTCGCGGATATAGTCGTCGGCCGCGTAATAATCGGAAGCGAATACCAACAGCACGGCATCGCTGGAATACTTGTACTGGATGCCCCAGGTCATCGGCGGCAGGTAGACCCCGAGGTCGGGCGAGTCGAGCTGCACCTCGCAGCGCTGGTCCAGGTCGTCCACCACCACCGCGCAGCTGCCCTTGACGCAGACCAGGAACTGGTGGCACTGGCGGTGGGCGTGCTCGCCGCGCGTCTTGTCGCTCGGCACGTTCATCACCAGGAAGTAGCGCTTGGGCAGGAACGGGATCTCCTTGTCGAACTCGCCCACCGACAGGTCGCCGCGCGGATCCTGCAGGAACTTGAAGCGGTGCAGCGTGACGCCGCCCACGCCCAGCGGCACCACCGAGGGTTGCTGCGGGAAGGTGGCGCGCTGGTGCCAGGCCATGGCGGGGGCGCCGCTGGCGTTCTGCACATAATCGGTGATGCGGGCCGGCGAGCCGCTGACCACGGCGTACGGCGGCACGTCCTGCGCCACCACGGCGCCAGCCGCCACCACCGCGCCCTGGCCCAGGCGCACGCCGCGGCAGATCAGGGCGCCGGCGCCGACGCGGGCCTGGGGACCGATGACGATGCCGACCTGCGCCTGCGGGCTTGCCGGCGCCTCGAGCGTGACGCCGGGGCCGAGTTCGGCGCCGGCTTCCAGCCGCACGCCCGGCCACAGCTGGGTAAAGCCGTGCACGCGGCAGTGCTCGCCCACTTCGGCGCCCGGATAGGCGACCACGAAATCGCCCAGCATGGCGCTGGCGGCGACGGCGGCGCCTGGGTGCACGCGGGCGGTGTCGGAATGGGACATGCTGGCTCCGGCGGTTGAGGGTGGGGTCACAGCAGCTTGCCGCGGTAGGCGGTGTAGCGCTCGAAGGCCTCGCCCATCTGCGGGAACACGCCGCCCAGGCGCTGGTTCACCGACACCAGCACCTCGTGCATGGCGAGCAACTCGTCACTGGTGATGGCGCCCGTCTCATGGGCCGAGACCGCCAGGTCGATGTAGTCGGAGAAGTTGTAGCCGAAGTGGGGATTGGAATGGGCGTTCGAATTCGACTGCAGGCGCTGGTCGTGGCGGAAATAGCTGAGTTCCTCGTCGACGTAGAACAGGGCGCCGTTCTCGGTGAAATTGATGTAGCTGGCGATGTCGGCCAGGCCCTTGGTGAAGTCATGGCTGCCGCGCTTGAACAACTGGTGCCAGCCCAGTTCCCACAGGCGGGCGCGGCGGAACATCACCGTGGCCAGCTCGCCGATATGGTTGGTCAGGTTCATCGCCATGTGGCGGTGCATATCGAGCCCGCTCATGTGGCCGCTGGCCTGGTAGGGGCGGCGCGTCTCCACCCGCATGTTCGAGATATCGATCACCTGCGAGGCCGAGAACACCAGCTGGATGTCCGGCGCCGACTGGAAGGCGGCCACCATGCGCTCGACGCAGAACGGGTGCAGCAGGTCGTCGTCGTACAGGGGCTTGATGAACTCGCCCTTGCCGGAGTAGAAGGCCGAGATCACGTTCTGCTCGCGCAGCGCGGTCGAGCGCTGGTAGATCACGCCCGGGAAGCGCTTGCAGATCTCGTGGATCTCCTCGGTCGGGCAATTGTCGCTGACCAGGATCTCGGTGTTCGGATAGGTCTGGCCGATCGCCGAGCGCAGGCACATCTCGAAGTGGGCCGGCTTGTAGGAGGGAATGACGATGCTGACTAGTGGAAAACTCATGACTCTCAAGCTCCTGAAGACTTAGGCCGCGACCGCGGTGATGATGTATTGCCAAGGCAGCGCGTCCTCGACCGCGACCACCGGATCGATGCCGCTGGCGCCGGCCATCATGCGGATCGCGGGCAGGTATTTCTCGCGCGCCGGCTCGTCGACGATGCGCGCGCTGCCGCCGCTGATCTGGAAGCCGGCCTGCTGGAACATCTCCAGCATCACGCCGCGGGTGAAGATGCGCTTGCGCGCCTTCTCGATGCCGCCGGGGCCGTAGCGCAGGTCGCCGGCGTTCAGGCGCGCCTGCAGGCTCCAGTGCTGGAAGTTGCGGATGGTGGCGACGATCTTGCCGCCCGGCGCGATGTTGGTGCGGATCTTCTGCAGCACCGTCCACGGATCGTCCATGTGCTCCAGCGCTTCGTCCAGCACCCAGCAATCGGCGCCGCGCACGTGGTCCCACAGGTCCGGGCCGGCGTGTTCGATGTCGAGGTTGAAGACGAAGTCGCAATGCGGACGGGCGGCCTGGGCCGGCGCCGGATCGGCTTCGACGCCGGTGTAGTTGCAGATCGGGTTGCGCTGCTTGTAGGCCTTGGCGAAGGCGCCGTCGCGGCAGCCCGCCTCGACGATCCGGCGCGCCTCCAGCGGCACGAACTGCAGCAGGTCGGTGTTGACCACGGCGGTGGCGCTCGGCAGGTCGTAGTGGTAGCCGCCGGTGCGGATCACGGTGCCCTGCCACGGGTGCTTGATGTAGTGCGGCGTCTTGTCGCCCTCGAAGTCGTCGCGCACCCACTGGATGTGCTTGAACAGATGGGTATTGCCGCTGTGGTTCAGGGCCAGCATGGTGGCGATCATCGGCGCGCCGTGCTTGATCGGCAGCGGCCACTGGCGCACCACCTCGATATTGGTCAGCATGCACGCTGGGTGCAGGTAGTTGATGGCGCCGTCCGGACGGTCGTAGCCCTGCTCGTTGACCGGCTGCGTGCTGCCGACGCCGTACATGCCGGGCAGCAGGTGCTCGTGCAGCGCTTCCAGGAAGCCGGCCTTGAGGATCTCGACGTCGGAATCGAGGAACAGCACCTCGCCCGACAGGCCGAGGTGGTTGATGGCCCAGGTCAGGCCGGGGCCGTGGTGGATGTTGTAGCCGAACGGGATGAACTCGACGTTGTCGTAGCCGTCGGTGATGGCGCGGATCTTTTCCGCCACGTCCGGGTTCGAGCCGTCGATGATGTAGACGCGGTTGGTGTAGAACTGGCGCAGCGTGCGCAGCAGCGCCTCGATCAGGTCCGGCGCGTTGTAGGACACGGTGACGATCGGGATCTGGTCGATGCGCACCGGCGCCGGCGGCGTCTCTTCCGACGGATGCACGGCGTGCTCGGGCACGGCCAGGCGCGGCGCGGCCGGCTTGGCGACCTTCTGCAGCACGGTCTCCAGGTTGCGCACGAAGCGCGGGCTGTCGAACAGCGCGCAGGTCATGCGGTTGGCCATCAGCTGGCGCTTCATCGAGGCGATGCGGGCCGGATCGGCGGCCAGCGCCACGGCCTTCTCTTCGTAGTCCTCGAAGTTATAGGTGATCAGCTGCGGCAGGTCGACCGCGCGCAGCAGGCTGCCGGCCATGCGCGACGAGAAGGTCTGGCCGGCGCAGGTCAGCAGCGGCAGGCCGGCCCACAGGGCGTCGCTGGCGGTGGTGCCGGCGTTGAACGGGTAGGTGTCGAGGAACAGGTCGGCCAGCTGGTAGCGCGCCAGGTATTCGGCCGGCACCGCGCGGCTGTTGAAGATGATGCGGTTGCGGTCGATGCCGGCCTGCTCGGCGTAGCGGTACAGGTTCTCGCGCACTTCCGGATAGTCGGCCACCAGCCACAGCACGCTGTTCGGCACGCGGCGCAGGATGTTCATCCACACGCTGAACAGGTCGGGCGTGAACTTGAAATTGTTGTTGAACGAGCAGAAGACGAACGCATCCTCCGGCAGGTTGACCGAGGCGCGGCTCGGCTTGGCCGCGATCAGGCGCTGGCGGTCGTTGATCTGGAAGGTGTCCGGCAGGTACAGCGGCTTCTCGGTGAAATGCTCGGCCATCTCCGGCGTGATCAGGAACTCGTCGGCCAGCACGTAGTCGACGCCCGGCAGGCCGGTGCTGCCCGGGAAGCCGAGGTAGGTCAGCTGCACCGGCGCCGGGCGGAAGGCCAGGATGTTCGGGCGCGCGCCCAAGGTCAGGCCGTGCAGGTCGACCAGGATATCGATTTCGTGGGCGCGGATGGTGCGCGCGGCCTGCTCGTCGGTCATCGCATCGATGCGGATGTAGTGGTCCATGGCCTTGACCACGCGGGCGCGGATCGGCGAGCCGTCCTCGCGGCTCCAGCTGAAGGCGTAGACCTCGAACTTGCTGCGGTCGTGCAGCTCATACAGCTCGGCGGTCAGGATCGACACCGCGTGCGAGCAGAAGTCCGACGACAGGTAGCCGATACGCAGGCGGCCGTGGCCATAGCCGTGGGCGCCGGTCAGCGGGGCGACGGCGGCGTTGACCTTTTCGTTGACGAAGCGGCGCGCGGCGGCCAGCTGCTGGGCCGGATCGCCGGACGCGCTCAGCATCGCCAGCGCCGAGGTGCCTTCCATCATGGTGGCGACCGAGATGTGTTCCAGGCCGCTGTAGACCGGCCACTCGCACTGCTTCTGGCGCAGGTGGACCCAGTGGGTCATCACGTTGGCCTGTTGCGGATCGACGCGCAGGCTCATGGCCAGCTTCTCTTCGGCCTCCGGGTAGCGCTTGCGGATTTCCAGCAGGCGGCCCAGGTTGTTCAGGGTTTGCACGTACAGGGTCGGATTGGTCTTGACGTCCGGCTCGATGGGATCGGTCAGGATGGTGTTCCACATCGCCAGCGCGTCGTCCGGGCGGCCGGTGCGTTCCAGCAGCGTGCCCAGGTTCAGGCGGGCCTCGATGAAGTGCGGATTCTGCGCCATCGCCTTGCGCAGCACCGCCTCGGCGCCGGCATCGTCGCCGGCGTTGGACAGCACCACGGCCAGGTTGAAGCAGGCGGCATAGATCAGCGGCGATTGGGAATGGTCGATCCAGGCGCGGTACAGGGCGATGGCGGCCGGCAGCTGGCCGCTTTCCTGCAGCACGGCGGCGGCGCCGAACAGGTCGCCGATCGACAGCGAGCCTTTGACGGCCATGGCCATGACGGTGCCCAGCGGGCTGTTATCGGTGGGGACGGATGCGGCAGGTGCTTGTGCGGTCATAGCTGAGCTTTGAGTTGGATCGGTCCGGCATGCGGCAAACGGCCCGCAGCGCCCTGAAAGGTAGGCACTATCATACCTTTTTGTCGCAGGGTAAGGTGCAACTTTTGGCTCTGGAGCAAGACCGTAAACCTCCGCCTGCTCAAGCGATAGGCAACTCCGGGGTCAGGTCCAGTTTCCGGACACGGGCTCTACCGTAGCGACGCTACGGTAGAGCCCGTGTCCGGAAACTGGACCTGACCCCGGAGTCGGGGTTAGCGGTTGGGGACGCTGAACCAGTTGCCGCCGTGGTCGGCGCCCGGGACGGCGTCGCGCTGGCTGGCGCCGAAGCCGGCCGCGCCTTGCAGGCCGTGCGCGCCGCGGTATTGCCTGAGCGCGTCGGCCAGCGCTTGCGCGCTGGTGTCGGCGGCCGCGGCCTCGCTTGCCGGCGGCGTCGTCAACTGTTGCGTCTGCGCCGCAGTCGGGACGGCGCTGGCCGCGCTGAAGCCGGCGATGGCGTTGCTCAGGCCGCTGACTTGTTGTTGCAAGGTGGCAGCCGTTGTTGCCGTATCTGCCGGTTTTTGCGCCAGGAACCAGACGTCGGCGCTGTCGTGCACGCTGCCGTCGGTGCTGGTGTAGCTCGACGTCAGGCCGATGGCGTTGCCGTTTTGTAGCGTCAGCGCCTTGTCGGCGCCGGTGCCGATGGCGGCGATCTTCAGCTGTTCCAGCGTTTTCAGCTCGTCCGCCTGGCTGATGCCGTCGGAGTTGCCGTCCACCCACACGCGCAGCGCGCCGTAGGCCGCGTCGGCGCTGGTGATGCTGCCGTCGCCGTTGCTGTCCAGCGCGGCCAGCGCGGCGTAGCCGTCGGCCGCCTTGCCGCCGCCGGCCAGCGCGGTGGCGCTGCCGAACAGCTCGCTGCCGTCGTTGATGATGCCGTCACCGTTGCGGTCCAGGGCCAGCAAGCCGTCGGTCGGGGCGACCCAGCCGGTGTTGACCGCCTGGCCCTGCGCCCGGATGTCGAAGCGCACGCCGGCCGCGATGCTGAGCGTGCTGACGCCGTTGCCGTCCAGGTCGAGCACCAGCGGCGTGGCGTAGTTGACCGACGAGGCGTTGAACGCCATCGTCTGCGTGACCGTCATCGCGGCGATCTGGGCGCCGGTGAAGGCGTCCGCCTGCGCCACGCTGAGCGCGGCCAGGCCGGCCGTGGCCAGCGCCGGTACCTGGGTGGCCGTGAAGGCGGCGATCTGGTCGTTGGTGAAGACGATCAGCTGGCTGGTCTTCAGGCCGGCGACCTGCGCCGTCGTCAGGCCGGCGATCTGGTTGGTGGACAGGTAGCCGACCTGCGCGTTGGTCAGCGAACCGAGCTGGCTGGTGCTCCAGGCGGCGATCTGCGCGGTGCTGAAGCCGTAGATCTGGGTCGCATCCAGCGCGCCGATCTGGGCGTTCTTCAGCGCCCCCATCTGGGTGGTGGTCAGCGCACCCGATTGCTGGCTGGTCAGCGCGGTCAGCTGGGTGACCGACAGCGTCTGGATCTGTGCCGTGGTCAGCGACTGCAACTGGTCCGAGCCGAGCACGCCCATCTGGTCGACCGTCAGCGCGGTGATCTGGCTGAGCTTGATCGATGCGATCTGGTCGGTGCTCAGCGCCTGGACCTGGGTGTTGGACAGCGCGGCCAGCTGGGTGGTGTTCAGGTAACCGATCTGCGCGGTGCGCAGCGCGGCGATCTGGCTGGTGCTCAGCGCGAACATCTGGTCGGCCGTCATCGCGCCCAGCTGGACGCTGGTGAGCGCCTGGACCTGGGCGGTATTCAGGCCCGGCAGCTGGCCCAGCGTGAGGCTGGCGATCTGCAGGCTGCCGAGGGCAGCGATGTCGGCCGTCAGCAGCGCGCCCAGTTGCTGCGTCGACAGCGAAATCACGGCGTTGACGCTCAGCGCGGCGGCCTGCTGCGTGCTCAGCGCCTGCAGCTGGTCGCTGCTGAGCACCGTCATCTGGCCGGCGTCGATGGCGGCCACCTGCGCCGTCTTCAGGCCGCGCACCTGGGCCGTGGTCAGCGCCACCGTCTGCGCGGTGGACAGGCCGGTGAACTGGCCGGCCGTCAGCGCCGCCAGGTCCTGGGTGTCGATGGCGGCGATCTGGTCGCTACCGAAGGCGGCGATCTGGTCGGCCGTCAGCCACGGCATTTGCGCGGTGGACAGGCCGGTGATCTGGGCCGTGGCCAGCGCGGCGATCTGGGCCGTGGTCAGGCCGGCGGCTTGCGCGGTGGTCAGCGCGGCGATCTGGGCGGTCTTGAGGGCCTGGATCTGGTCGCTGGTCAGCGCCGTGAGGCTGTCGATGCTGAAGCCATACGCCAGCTGCGCGGTGGTCAGCGCGGCGATGTGGTCGGTGTCCAGCGCCGCCACCTGGGCGGTGCCCAGGCCGTTGACCAGCTGGGCGGTGCCGAAGGCGGCGAACTGCGCCGTGCTCAGCGCGTTCAGCTGGCTGGCGGCCAGCGCGCCCACTTGCAGCGCGTTCAGCGCGGCCACCTGGCGCGTGCCCAAGGCGTTGAGGTCCACCGTTTCCAGCGCAATGACCTGGTCCGTGGTCAGCGAAGTGATCTGCTGCGTGCTCAAGGTCGCGGCCTGGGCGGTGCTCAGCGCGACGATCTGGTCGGTGGTCAGCGCCTGCACCTGGTTGGTGGTCAGGATCGACGCTTGCGCGGTGCGCAGCGCGGCGATCTGGTCGGTGGTCAGCGCGGCGATGCTGTCGGTGCCCAGGCCGTAGGCCAGTTGCAGCGTGCTCAGCGCACTGATGTGGGCGGCGTCCAGCGCGACCAGCTGGTCGGTGCCCAGGCCGTTGCTCAGCTGGCTGGTGGTCAGCGCCGCCAGTTCGGCCGTGGTCAGGCTGTTCAGCTGGTCGCTGCCGAGGGCGGCGATCTGGTCGCTGCCCAGCGCCACCATCTGGCGCGTGCTGAAGCTCGACAGGTCGATGGTTTCCAATGCCCTGACCTGGTCGGTGCCCAGCGCGGCCACCTGCTGCGTGGTCAGCGTCGCCGCTTGCGCGGTGCTCAGCGCGACGATCTGGTCGGTGGTCAGCGCCTGCACCTGGTTGGTGGTCAGGATCGACGCTTGCGCGGTGCGCAGCGCGGCGATCTGGTCGGTGGTCAGCGCGGCGATGCTGTCGGTGCTCAGGCCGTAAGCCAGCTGCTGCGTGCTCAGCGCGCTGATATGGGCGGCGTCCAGCGCCGCCACTTGCGCGGTGCTCAGGCCGTTGCTCAGCTGGCTGGTGGTCAGCGCGGCCAGTTCGGCCGTGGTCAGGCTGTTCAGCTGGTCGCTGCCGAGGACGGCGATCTGGTCGCTGCCCAGCGCCACCATCTGGCGTGTGCTGAAGCTCGACAGGTCGATGGTTTCCAGCGCCCTGACCTGGTCGGTGCCCAGCGCCGCCACCTGTTGCGTGGTCAGCGTCGCCGCTTGCGCGGTGCTCAGCGCGACGATCTGGTCGCTGGTCAGCGCCTGCACCTGGTTGGTGGTCAGCGTGGCCGATTGCGCGGTGCGCAGCGCGGCGATCTGGTCGGTAGTCAGCGCGGCGATGCTGTCGGTGGTCAGGCCGTAAGCCAGTTGCTGCGTGGTCAGTGCGCTGATATGGGCGGCGTCCAGCGCCACCACTTGCGTGGTGCTCAAGCCGTTGATGAGCTGGCTGGTGGTCAGCGCGGCCAGTTCGGCCGTGGTCAGGCTGTTCAGCTGGTCGCTGCCCAGCACGGCGATCTGGTCGCTGGTCAGCGCCACCATCTGGCGCGTGGCGAACGAGGCCAGGTCGGCCGTTTCCAGCGCGACGATCTGGTCGCTGGTCAGCGCGGCAACCTGCCTGGTGGCCAGCGCGGCCGCTTGCGCCGTGGTCAGCGCGGTGATCTGGGCGGTGCTCAAGCCGCTGCTGATCTGGTCGGTGGTTAGCGTCGACACTTGCGCGGTCGACAGCGAGGCCAGCTGGTCGGTCAGCAGCGCCTGCACCTGGTCGGTGGTCAGCTGGCTGAGCTGGGCCGTGGTCAGTGCGGCGAGATCGGCCGTTTCCAGCGCGGCGACCTGGTCGCTGCGCAGGGCGATCAGCTGCACGCTGCCCAGCGCGCGTACCTGCTGCGTGCTCAGCGCGACGATCTGGTCGGTGGTCAGCGCGCCGAACTGGTCGGACTGCAGGCTCTTGATGGCGCTGGTGCTGATGGCGACGAACTGGTCGCTGTTGAGCGCGGTCAGCTGGTCGGTGTTCAGCGAGCTCGCCTGGGTCGACGTCAGCGCCGCCACCTGCTGCGTGCTCAGGTGGGCGAACTGGTTGGCGGTCAGCGACGACAGCACTTGCGTGGTCAGGCCGCTGACGGCGCTGGTGGACAGCGCGTTC
Source organism: Duganella sp. CT11-25 (assembly GCF_047302815.1). Taxonomy (NCBI): domain Bacteria; kingdom Pseudomonadati; phylum Pseudomonadota; class Betaproteobacteria; order Burkholderiales; family Oxalobacteraceae; genus Duganella; species Duganella sp. CT11-25. The sequence continues at coordinate 4,081,208 of NZ_JBKBFD010000001.1, read as the reverse complement.
AACTGGTCGCTGGTCAGCGCGGCGAATTGCGCGCTGTTGAACATGGCCAGCTGGTTGCTGCGCAGCGTGACGAAGTCTTCGGTGGCCAGCGCGCTGACCTGGTCGCTGGTCAGCGCGCTGATCTGCGCCGTGCCCAGCGAGGTCACCTGCGCGGTGTTCAGCGCGACGATCTGGTCGGTCTGCAGGGCGGCGATCTGGTTGCTGCCCAGGCTGGCGAACTGCGCGGTGGCCATCACGCTGACCTGGTCGGTGGTCAGCGCCGCGATGTTGGCGGTGGTGATGGCGGCGATCTGCGTGGTCTTCAGCGCAACGAAGTCCGCCGTTTCCAGCGCGTCGAGCTGGTCGCTGCTGAGGGCGGCGACTTGCGCGGTGCTCAGCGACACGGCCTGGTCGCTGCTCAGCGCGACCATCTGGTCGGTGGTGATGGCGCCGAATTGGGCGGCGTTCAGCGCGCCGATCTGCGTGCTCGACAGCGTGACGAAATTGTCGGTGCTGATGGCGGCGATCTGCGTGCTGGTCAGCGCGTTGAGCTGGCGCGTGGCCAGGTTATCCATTTGCAGCGTGGTCAGCGCGGCGATCTGGTCGGTGGTCAGCGAGGCGGCCTGGGCCGAGGTCAGCGCGTCGAGCTGGCTGGTGGTCAGGTGCTGCAGCTGGTCCACCGTCAGCGAGGTCAGCTGGTTGGTGGTCAGCGCCGCCACTTGCGCCGTCTTCAGCGCTTGCAGGCCGTCGGTGCCGATCGCCTGGAACTGGTCGGTGCTCAGCGCGACCAGCTGGCCGCTGCTCAAGGTCGAGGCTTGCAGCGTGGTCAGCGCGCCGATGTGCGCCAGGTCCAGCTGGCTGATCTGTTGCGTGCCCAGCGCCAGGATCTGGCCGCTGGCCAGCGCGGCCAGGTCTTCCAGTTCCAGCGCCGCCAACTGGTCGGAGCTCAGCGCGGCGATCTGCGCAGTGGCCAGCTGGCTCACTTGCGCCGTGGTCAGCTGGATCACCTGGTTGCTGCCGAGCGCATTGAATTGCTTGGTGGTCAGCGCGTTCAGCTGGGCCGAGCCCAGGTTCTGCACCTGGTCGATCAGCAGCGCGTTCAGCTGGTCGCTGCCGAGCGCGATCAGCTGCGCGGTTTTCAGCGCGGCCAGGTCGTCGGTTTCCAGCGCCTGGATTTGCGTGGTGGTCAGCGCCGCCAGCTGCGCGCTGCTCAGCGCTTGCGCCTGCGCGGTGGTCAGTGCGGCGATGCGGTCGACCGTCAGCGCTTGCAGCTGGTCGCTGCCGAGCGCCAGGATCTGCGCGGTCTTCAACGCCGCCAGGTCGTCCAGTTCGATCGCGCCCAACTGGGTGGTGGTCAGCAGGGCGATTTGCGTCGTCGTCAGCAGGCCGAATTGTTGCGTGCTCAGCTGGATGATCTGGTCGGTGCCCAGCGCTTGCAGCTGGGCGCTGCTCAGCGCGCCGAGCTGGACCAGGCCCAGGCTTTGCAGCTGGTCGACCAGCAGCGCGTTCAACTGGTTGGTGCCCAGCGCGACGATCTGCGTCGACTTGAGCGCGGCCAGGTCGTCGGTGCTGAGCGCCTGCACTTGTGCCGAGGTCAGCGCCAGCAGCTGGTGGCTGCCCAGCGCCTGCGCTTGCGCGGTGGTCAGCACGGCGACGCGGTCCGGCGCCAGCGCCTGGATCTGATCGGTGCTCAGGATGGCGATCTGCGCGGTCTTCAGCGCGGCCAGGTCTTCCAGCTCGATGACGCTCAGCTGCCTGGTGGCCAGCGCCGCCACTTGGGCCGTGCCCAGCGCGGCGAACTGCTGCGTGGTCAGGCCGATGATCTGGTCGGTGTTCAGCGCCTGGACTTGCGCGCTGCTGAAGGTGTTGAGCTGGCCGGAGGTCAGCGCCTGCACCTGCGCCACCGCCAGCACGGCGATCTGGTTGCTGCCCAGCGCGGCCACCTGCGCGGTCTTCAGCGAGGCGACTTCATCGGTGGACAGTGCCAGCATCTGGTCCGTGCCCAGCACGGCGATCTGCGCGGTCGCCATATTGCCGAATTGCAGAGTGGTCAGGGACTGGATCTGGTCGGTGCTCAGCAGCACCACTTGCGCGGTGCTGAGGGCGGCGATCTGCGCGGTCTTCATCGCGGCCAGGTCTTCCAGTTCCAGCGCCTTGAGCTGGTTGCTGCTCAGCGCGGCGACGCCGTTGGTGCTGACGGCGCCGATCTGGCGCGTGGTCAGGGCGACGATCTGCGCGGTGTTCAGCGCGGCGATCTGGGCGGTGGTCAGGCCGGCGACCTGGGCCGTGGTCAGCGCCTGGATCTGGTCGGTGCTCAGGTTGCTCAGCGAGCCGAGCGCGGTCAGCTGCGCGGCGCTCATGGCGGCGAAGTCGTCGGTGCTCAGCGCGCCGATCTGGTCGGAGTTCAGCGCGGTCAGCTGGTCGGTGCTCATCGACGCCACCTGGCTGCTGGTCAGCGCGACGATCTGGTCGGTGCTCAGCAGCGCCACTTGCGCGGTGCGCAGCGCGTTGATCTGCGCCGGCTTCAGCGCCGCCACTTCATCGGTGTTGAGCGCGGCCAGCTGGCCGGTGGTCAGGCTGGCGATCTGGCCGGTGGCAAGGCCGCCGACCTGCAGCGTGGTCAGCGCGGTGATCTGCGAAGTCAGCAGCGACTGGAATTGCAGCGTGCTCAGCGAGGACAGCTGGCTAGCGGTCATGCCCTGCAGCTGGTCGGTGGTGATGGCGTCCAGCTGGGCGCTGCCCAGCGCCTGCAGCTGCGCGGTTTTCAGCGCGGCCAGGTCTTGCGTTTCCAGCGCCTGGATCTGGTTGCTGCCCAGCGCGCCGACTTGCTGCGTGCTCAGGTTGCCCACCTGCAGCGTGTTCAGGCCGGCGATCTGGGCGCTGTTCAACAGGACGATCTGGCTGGTGCTCAAGGCGGCCACTTGCGCCGTCTTCATCGCGGCCAGGTCGTCCGTTTCCAGCGCGGCCAGCTGGCCGGCGCTGAGTGCCTGCACCTGGCTGGTGGCCAGGTTGGCCGCCTGCAGCGTGGTCAGCGCGACGATCTGGTCGCTGCTCAGCGACTGGAACTGGCTGGTGCTCAGCGCACCCAGTTGTGCCGTGCTCAACGCGCGGAACTGGTCGGTCAGCAAGGCGTCGAGCTGGTTGTTGCTCAGCGCGGCCACTTGCGCGGTCTTCAGCGCGGCGATGTCGCCGCTGGTGAAGACCTGCAGCTGGTCGCTGCCAAGCGCGCTCAGCTGCGCCGTGCTCAGGCTGCCGATTTGCAGCGTGCTCATGGCGTCGGCCTGGGCGGTGCTCAGGCCGGCGATCTGGCCGGTGCCCAGCGCGGCGATCTGCGCCGTCTTCAGCGAAACGAAGTCGACGGTTTCCATCGCGTTCAGCTGCGCGCTGCCGAGGGCGGCGACTTGCTGGGTGCTCAGGTTGCTGACCTGCAGCGTCGACAGCGCGACGATCTGGTCGCTGTTCAGCGTGGCGACCTGACTGGTCTTGAGCGCGGCGATCTGCTGCGTCTTCATCAGCGCCAGCATGTCCGTGCCCAGCGCGACCAGCTGATTGCTGCTCAGCAGAGGGATGTGCGCGGTGGCCAGGTTGACGACTTGCAGCGTGCTCAGGGCGGCGATCTGCTCCGTGCTCAGCGCTTGCAGTTGCTGGCTGCCCAGCGCGGTCAACTGGGCGGTCGTCAGCGCCTGCACCTGGTCGCTGTTGAGCGCGTTCAGGCCGTCGCTGCCGAGGCCGGCGATTTGCGCAGTCCGCAGCGCGGCCAGGTCGCGCGTTTCGAGGGCGGCGATCTGGCTGGTGGTCAGCGCGGCCAGCTGTTGCGTGGCCAGGCTGGACATCTGCAGCGTGGTCAGCGCGACGATCTGGTCGCTGGTGAGCTGGCCGACCTGGGCGGTGGCCAGCGCGGCCAGCTGCGCGGTCTTCAGCGCGGCGAAGTCGTCCTCTTCCAGCGCCCGCAACTGGTCGCTGCCGAGGGCGGTGATGTGGGCGGTGCTCAGATTGCTTGCTTGCAGCGTGGTCAGCGCGGCGATCTGCGCCGTGTCCAGCGCGCGCAACTGGCTGGTGCCGAGGGCGGCGATCTGGGCCGTGGTCAGCGCTTGCAATTGTTCGCTGCTCAGCGCGTTCAGGCTGGCGGTGCCGAGGCCGGCGATCTGCGCGGTCAGCAGGGCGGCCAGGTCGCGCGTTTCAATGGCGGCGATCTGGTCGCTGCTCAGGGCGGCCAGCTGGCGCGTGCTGAGGCCGGCGAACTGCTGGGTGTTCAGTGCGACGATCTGGTCGGTGCCGAGCTGGCTGATCTGGCCGGTGGTCAGGGTGGCCAGTTGCGTCGTTTTCAGCGCGGCCAGGTCGCGGGTTTCCAAGGCCAGCAGCTGGTCGCTGCCCAGGGCGGCGATTTGCGCGGTGCCCAGGTTGCTTGCCTGCAGCGTGCTCAGCGCAACGATTTGATCGGTGCTCAGCGCGCGCAGCTGGCCGGTGCTCAGCGCGGCCAGTTGGGCCGTGGTCAGCGCCTGCAGTTGATTGCTGTCGAGCGCGTTGAGGCTGTCGGTGCCCAGGCCGGCGATCTGCGCGGTCTGCAGGGCGGCCAGGTCGCGGGTTTCGATGGCGACGATCTGGGCGGTGGTCAGGGCGGCCAGCTGGCGCGTGCTGAGGCCGGCGAATTGCTGCGAGCTCAGCGCGACGATCTGGTCGGTGCCGAGCTGGCTGATCTGGCCGGTGCCCAGCGCGGCGATCTGCGCGGTCTTCAGCGCGGCGAGGTCGGCGGTTTCCAGCGACAGCAGCTGATCGGTCGTCAGCGCGGCGATCTGCGCGGTGCTCAGGTTACTCACCTGCAGCGTGCTCAGAGCGATGATCTGCGCCGTGTCCAGCGCGCGCAGCTGGTTGGTGCTCAGCGCGGCCAGTTGGGCCGTGGTCAGCGCCTGCACTTGCTTGCTGTCGAGCGCGTTCAGGCTGTCGGTGCCCAGGCCAGCGATTTGCGCGGTCGGCAAGGCGGCCAGGTCGCGGGTTTCGATGGCGACGATCTGGTTGGTGGTCAGCGCGGCCAGCTGCTGGCTGCTCATGGCGGCGAACTGTTGCGAGCTCAGCGCCACGATCTGGTCGGTGCCGAGTTGGCGTACCTGGGCGGTGCCCAGGGCGGCGACCTGCGCGGTTCTCAGCGCGGCCAGGTCGGCGGTTTCCAGCGCCTGCAGCTGATCGCTGCTCAGCACGGCGATTTGCGCCGTCGTCAGATTGCTTGCCTGCAGCGTGCTCAGTGCGGCGATCTGGTCGGTGCCCAGGGCCAGCACTTGCGCGCTGCCCAGCGCGGCGGTTTGCTGGGTCTTCAGCACGGCCAGCAGGCCGAGGTCCAGCGCGGCGATGGCGGCGGTGCTCAGGCCGGCCATCTGGTTCGAGGTCAGCGCGACCAGGTCGGCCGTTTCCATGGCGTTCAGCTGGTCGGTCGACAGCGCCGCCAACTGGCGGGTCGACAGCGCGCTCGCCTGCAGCGACGTCAGCGCGATGATCTGGCTGGTGGTGACGGCGGCGATCTGGCCGGTGCTCAGCGCGTTGAGCTGGCTGGTCTTCAGCGCGGCCCAGTCGGCGGTGGTCAATACCGCGACCTGGTCGGTCAGCAGGTAGGTGATCTGCGCGGTGCTGAAGGCGTTCACCTGCGCCGTGGTCAGCGCGCCCAGCTGCTTGCTGCTGAGGATCTGGATCTGGTCCGAACTCAGTTGCGCGATCTGTTCGGATTTCAGCGCGGCGATCTGGTTCGGCGTCAGCGTGGCGATGCCCTTGGTGCCCAGGCCCAGCAGCTGGCTGGTCTTCAGCGCGCCGAAGTCCTGCGTTTCCATCGCGTTCAATTGGTCGGTGGACAGCGCGTTCAGCTGGTCCTGCGTCAGCGCGGCGGCCTGGGCCGTGGTCAGCGCGACGATCAGGTCGGTGTTCAGGGCGCCGACCTGGTTCGAGGTCATGGCGACGATCTGCGCGGTCTTCAGCGCGGCGAAGTCGCGCGTTTCCAGCGCGTTGACCTGGTCGGTGGACAGCGCGGCGATGGCGCGCGTGGCCAGCGTGCCGATCTGCGCGGTGCTCAAGGCAACGATCTGGTCGGTGGTCAGCGCCGCGACCTGGCCGGTGGCCAGGGCCACCAGCATATTGGTGGTCAGCGCGGCGACTTGTCCGGTGGTCAGCGCGGCGACGGCGTTGCTGCTCAGCGCGGCCACTTGCTGCGATTGCAGCGCGGCCAGGTCGGCGCTCTGCATCACGGCGACTTGTTCGGTGCTCAGCGTCGCCACCTGGGCGGTGGTCAGCGTCGCCACTTGCTGCGTGCTCAGGGCGACGATCTGCGCGCTGTTCAGCGCGGCGATCTGGGCGGTGCCGAGGGCGGCGGTCTGGCTGGTCTTCAGCGCGGCCAGGTCCTGGGTTTCCAGCGCGTTCAACTGGTCGGTCGACAGCGCGGCGATCTGGCGCGTGGTCAGCACGGTGCTTTGCGCGCTGGTCAGCGCGACGATCTGGTCGGTCGTCACGGCGGCCAGCTGGCCGGTGCCGAGCGCGCCCAGCACGGCCGAGGTCAGCACGGCGAATTGCGCGGTGGTCAGCGCCGCCACGGCATCGCTGCCCAGCGCGGCGGCTTGCTGCGACTGCAGCGCGATCAGGTCGGCGGTCTGGATCGCGGCGACTTGTTCGGTGCTCAGCGCGGCCACTTGCGCGGTGGTCCATGCGGCCACGTGCTGCGAGCCCAGGCCGGCGATTTGCGCGGTGCTCAGCGCGGCGACCTGGGCGGTGCCCAGGGCCACGGTCTGGCTGGTCTTGAGCGCGGCGAGGTCCTGCGTTTCCAGCGCGTTCAACTGGTCGGTCGACAACGCGGCGATCTGGCGCGTGCTCAGCACGGTGCTTTGCGCGGTGGTCAGCGCGACGATCTGGTCGGTCGTCAGCGCGGCGACCTGGGCGGTGCCGAAGGCGCTCAGCACGGTCGAGGTCAGCGCGGCGAATTGCGCGGTGGTCAACGCCGCCACGGCATTGCTGCCCAGCGCGGCGGCCTGCTGCGATTGCAGCGCGGCCAGGTCGGCGCTCTGCAGCGCGGCGACCTGGTCGGTATTGAGCTTGGCGATTTGCGCGGTGCTCAGCGCGGCCACCTGCTGCGAGCCGAGGCCGACGATCTGCGCGGTGTTCAGCGCGGCGATCTGGGCGGTGCCGAGGGCGGCGATCTGCGCGGTCTTGAACGCGGCCAGGTCTTGCGTTTCAAGCGCGTTCAGCTGGTCGGTGGTCAGGGCGGCGACCTGGCGCGTGGTCAGCGCGCCGCTTTGCACGGTGGTCAGCGCGACGATCTGGTCGGTCGTCAGCGAGACGATCTGGCCGGTGGTGAAGGACCCCAGCACGGTGGTGCTCAACGCGGCGAACTGCGCGGTGGTCAGCGCGTTGACGGCGGCGCTGCTCAGTGCGGCGACCTGCTGCGATTTGAGCGCGGCCAGCGCCGACGGCTGCATGGCGAGGATTTGGTCGGTGCTCAGCACCGCCACTTGCTGCGTGGTCAGCACCGACACTTGCAGCGAGCTCAGGCCGCCGATCTGGTCGGTGCCCAGCACGTCGAGCTGGCGGGTGGTCAGCGCGGCGATCTGCGCGGTGGTGAGCGCGGCGAGGTCGCGGGTTTCCAGCGCGACGATCTGATCGGTGCTCAGCGAGGCGACTTGCTGCGTCGTCAGCGTTGCGGCCTGGGCCGTGGTGAGGCTGAGGATCTGGCCGCTGTTCAGCGCGCCCAGTTGCTTGGTGGTCAGCGTCGACAGCTGGGCCGTGGTCAGCGCGGCGACCTGGCCGGTGCCGAGCGCGGCGATGTTGCTGGTGCTCAGTCCGACCAGCTGCTGGGTGCGCAGCGCGGCCAGGTCGGCCGTTTCCAGCGCGGCCAGCTGGTCGGTCGACAGCGCCGCCAGTTGTTGCGAGCTCAGCGCGTTGGCTTGGGCGGTGGTCAGTGCGACGACCTGGTCGGTGCTCAGCGCGGCCACCATGCCGGTGGCCAGCGCGGCGATCTGCTGGGTCTTCAGGCTGGCCAGCGTGGCGGTGTTCAGGGCGGCGGTTTGCAGCGTCGACAGCGTGGCGATGTGCTGGGTGCCGAGACCGGCGGCCTGGGCCGTGGTCAGCACGGCGACCTGGTCGCTGCCGAGGGCGGCGATCTGCCTGGTTTGCAAGGCGGCGATCTGGGCCGAACCCAGCGCGGCGATCTGGCTGCTGTCCAGCGCGGCGATGCCGGCGGTGCCGATGACGGCCACTTGCTGCGAGCGCAGCGCGGCCAGGTCCTGTGTTTCGAAGGCGGCGATCTGCGCGCTGCCGAAGGCCGCGACTTGCTGCGTGCCCAGGCTGGCGGCTTGCGCGGTGGTCAGCGCGGCCAGCTGGTCGCTGCCCAGCGCGGTCAACTGCGCGCTGCCCAGCGCGGCCAGTTGCTGGGTCTTCATCGCGGCGATGTCGCGGGTTTCGATCGCGGCGACCTGGGCGCTGCTCAGGGCCAGCACCTGCGCGGTTTGCAGCGCGGCGATCTGGGCGGTGTTCAGCGCGACGATCTGGTCGGTGCTCAGCGTGCGCACCTGGGCGCTCGGCATGGCGGCGATCTGCGCGGTGGTCAGCGCGGCGATCTGGTCGGTGCTCAATACGGCGGTGGTGGCGGTGCTCAGCACGGCGACCTGCTGGCTCTTGAGCGCGGCGAAGTCCTGGGTTTCCATCGCGGCCAGCTGGGCGCTGGACATCTTGCTCAACTGCTGGGTGGTCAGCGCCGTCACTTGCGCGGTGGTCAATGCGACGATCTGGTCGGTGCTGAGGGCGGCGAATTGCGCGCTGGTCAGCGCGGCGACCTGCAGCGTACCCAGGCCGGCGATCTGGTCGGTGCCCAGTGCGCCGATCTGGGCGGTGGTGAGGGCGGCGATCTGTGCGGTCTTGAGCGCGGCGAGGTCGCGGGTTTCCAGGGCGGCGACCTGGTTGCTGCGCAATGCCGCCACTTGCTGCGTGGTCAGCGAGGTGGCCTGGGCCGTGGTCAGGCTGAGGATCTGGCTGCTGTCCAGCGCGGACAACTGGCCGGTGGTCAGCGTCGACAATTGCGCCGTGGTCAGCGCGGCGACCTGGTCGGTGCTGAGCGCGGCGAGGTTGTTGGTGTTCAGTCCGACCAGCTGCTGGGTGCGCAGCGCGGCCAGGTCGGCCGTTTCCAGCGCGGCGATCTGGCTGGTGGACAGCGCGGCCAGTTGTTGCGAGCTCAACGCGTTGGCTTGCGCGGTTTTCAGCGCGACGATCTGGTCGGTGGTCAGGGCGGCCACCATGCCGGTGGCCAGCGCGGCGATCTGCTGGCTCTTCAGGCTGGACAGGGTGGCGGTGTTCAGCGCGACGGTCTGCAGCGTCGACAGCGCGGCGATGTGCTGGGTGCCGAGGCCGCTGGCCTGGGCCGTGCTCAGCACGGCGACTTGGTCGCTGCCCAGGGCGGCGATCTGCCGGGTTTGCAGCGCGCCGATGTGCGCCGAGGTCAGCGCGGCGACCTGGCTGGTGCCGAGCGCGGCAATACCGGCGGTGGTGATGACGGCCACTTGCTGCGAGCGCAGCGCGGCCAGGTCCTGGGTTTCCAGCGCGGCGACTTGCGCCGTGCTCAGGGCGGCGATCTGCTGCGTGCCGAGGTTGGATGCCTGGGCCGTGGTCAGCGCGGCGATCTGGTCGCTGCCCAGCGCGCCCAGCTGTGCACTACCCAGCGCGGCCAGTTGCTGGGTCTTCATCGCGGCGATGTCGCGGGTTTCGATCGCGGCCAGCTGGGTGCTGCTCAACGCCAGCACTTGCGCGGTTTGCAGCGCGGCGACCTGGGCCGTGGTCAACGCCACGATCTGGTCGGTGCTCAGCGTGCGCACCTGGGCGCTCGGCAGGGCGGCGATCTGCGCGGTGGTCAGCGCGGCGATCTGGTCGGTGCCCAGCACGGCGGTGGTGGCGGTGCTCAGCGCGCCCAGCTGCTGGCTTTTCAGCGCGGCAAAGTCCTGGGTTTCCATCGCGGCCAGCTGGGTGCTGGACATCTGGCCCAGTTGCAGCGTGGTCAGCGCGACGGTTTGCGCGGTGGTCAGCGCCACGATCTGGTCGGTGCTGAGGGCGGCGAATTGTTTGGTGGTCAGCGCGGCGATCTGCGCGGTCTTCAGCGCGGCAAAGCCGTCGGTGCCGAGCGCGGCCAGTTGCGCGGTGCTCAGGGCGCCGATCTGGAGGGTCGACAGGCTGGTGGTCTGCGCCGTGCGCAGCGCCGCCACTTGGCCGGTGGTCAGCGCGCCCAGCTGGTCGGTGCCCAGCGCGTTCAGCTGCAGCGTGGTCAGCGCGTTGATGTCTTCGGTGTCGATGCTGGCCAGTTGGCCGCTGCCGAGGGCGGCGATCTGGCGGGTTTGCAGCGCGACGGCCTGGCCGGTGCTCAGCGCGACGATCTGGTTGCTGCCCAGCGCGCGCAGCTGCGCGGTGCTGAGGGCGACGATCTGCGCGGTTTTCAGCGCGGCGATGTCGTCGGTCTCGAGCACGGCGACCTGGGCCGTGGTCAATGCGCCGACCTGGGCCGTGGCAAGCGCGGCGAACTGGTCGGTGGTGAGGCCGGCGGTCAGCTGCGCCGTGGTCAGCACGGTCATCTGCGAGGTGGTCAGCGACTGTACCTGTTTCGTGGAGAAACCCGTGCTGAGCTGCAGCGTACTGAGCGCCTGCAGGCTGGCGACGGTCAATGCCCGTATCTGGTTGCTGCCGAAAAATCCCAGCTGGTCCGTGGTCCATGCGCTCATCTGCAAGGTCGACAGCAGCGCGACGTCGGACGTCAGCATGCCGGCAATCTGCATGGATTGAAGGCTACGGATTTGATCGGTATTTAAATCGGATACTTGCAGTGTCATAAAATAATCTCCCCACGGAAATATATAGTACCGCCAAACGGGCTTATGCAGAGAGAAAGCGCCTAAAAGTAGTTCAAATCTTGGCCTGAAAACAATGACTTAGCATCGTTTTTGTCATCAGCTTGTCATCAATTTCGATATACCAAAATAAGCAATTAGGAAACACTGTAAGATTATGTTTCGCCATCATCCTTTATTCCCCCCGCTATGCTGCATACGCCCGCCACATTTACCCCCGTGATACGTCCCCAAGACCATGAGCAAGCCCTGACCTTCGTGGTCCACCGGGGGGAGTTGCTTTTACGCAACAGTATTCTAGGCTTGCCGGACGCGGCGGACGTGGCCGCGCTGGCGTTGGCGCCGGAGCGCATCCACGCGCTGGGCCTGCTGGAGGGGCGCTACTACCAGATGGCGTGGCTGGACGAGGCGGCGTCGCCGGGGCCGGAATACGGCTATCACGGCCTGCGTTCGCTGTTCGGCGTGGTGGACGATGGCTTCCTCGGGCTGGCCAGCCGGGCGCTGCAACTGGCCGAATGGGCGCGCACCCACCGCTATTGCGGCGTGTGCGCGACGGCCATGCAGCAGCTGGAAGGCGAGCGCTGCTACAAATGCCCGGCTTGCGGCCACAGCGCCTACCCGCGCATTTCGCCGGCCATGATGGTGTTGATACGCAAGGGCGACTCGGTGCTGCTGGCGATGCACACCAATTCGCCGTACAAGCGCTACACGGCGCTGGCCGGTTTCCTGGAGGCGGGCGAATCGATCGAGGAAGCCATCCACCGCGAGGTCTACGAGGAAGTCGGGCTGCGGGTGCACAACCTGCGGTATTTCGACAGCCAGTCGTGGCCGTTCCCGCATTCGCTGATGATCGCCTACACGGCCGACTACCTGGACGGCGAGATCCGCATCGACGAGAGCGAAATCGCCGACGCGCGCTGGTTCGGGCCGGGCGACGAATGGCCGGATCTGCCGATCAAGGTGTCGGTCGCGGCGAAGTTGGTCGACGCCCACCGGCCCAAGCCTTAGCCGATGCGGACCGGCGGTTTTCTATATACTGTCGGCAATCGTAAAAAAAAGGTGTTTCATCATGTCTCAAGAAGAATTCTCGGAAAACGACTGGCGCCGCCTGCTGGCCAGCTTCGGTGAAGATCCGAACCGTCCCGGCCTGCTGGAAACCCCGGCCCGCGTGACCAAAGCGTGGAAACACTGGACCTCCGGCTACGGCCAGGACCCGGTCGAACTGCTGAAGGCGTTCGAGGACGGCGCCGAGCAATACAACGAACTGATCGTGGTGCGCGGCATCCCGGTCTACAGCCACTGCGAACACCACCTGGCGCCGTTCTTCGGCAAGGCCACGGTCGGCTACGTTCCGAACGGCAAGATCGTCGGCCTGTCCAAGCTGACCCGCCTGGTGGACTGCTTCTCCAAGCGGCTGCAGGTGCAGGAACGCATGACCATGCAAATCGCCAACGCGCTGATGGAAGTGCTGGAGCCGAAGGCGGTCGGCGTGGTCGTCAAGTGCCGCCACCTGTGCATGGAAAGCCGCGGCATCCGCACGCCGGGCGAAGAAACCGTCACCTCGGCCATGCTGGGCGAGTTGCAGCCCAACCTGGCGATGCGCACCGAATTCCTGGCACTGGCCCGCGAGAGCTAGGCGGCATGGCGGCGATCGCATGGTTCAACGGCGACCTCGACGCCGCTTTTGCGCTGGCGCGCGCGCAGCAGCGTCCGCTGTTCCTGTACTGGGGCGCGGTCTGGTGCCCGCCGTGCAACCGCGTCAAATCCGACATTTTTGCGCGCGACGAGTTCATCCGGCGCAGCGCCTCGGTGCTGTGCTTCCATCTCGACGGCGACAGTGCCGGCGCGCAGGCGCTGGCCGCGCGCCACCGGCTGCGCAGCTATCCGACGCTGGTGTTGTTCGCGCCGGACGGCGGCGAAATCACGCGCCTGCCGTGCGAACTGGACGGCGAACTGTTCGCGGCCGCCTTCGACGCCGCGCTGGCCGTGCATGCGGCCGGTTCCGGCGCGGCGGCGGCCATGCAGGCCGCGTTGTCCGGCGCGCGCGCGCTCAGCGCCGACGAATGGTCGCTGCTGAGCCACTATTCCTGGGACACCGACGAAGGCAAGCTGCTGGGCGCGCGCGAACTGGCGGCGACCTTGTCGGCGCTGGCCGCCGCCGCGCTGGCTGGCGCCAATGCCGACGCCGCCGTGCGGCTGCAACTGCACGCGCAACTGGCGGCGGGCAGGGCCGATGCGGCGGCCTTGCTGGCGGTGTTCAGCGATGCGCGCCTGGCGCGCTCCAACATGGACATCCTCGGCAACAGCGGCATCAACCTGATCAAGATCGCCAGCCGCCGCGAGGAACTGGTGGCCGCCCTGAGCGGCACGGCGGCGCAATGGGCCGACGACTTCTGGCTCAGCGCGCCGGACCGCTTGACGGCGGTGCGGCTGCAGATGCGCCTGGCGCGCCTGCTGGCGCCGACGCAAGGGCTGCAGGAACAGGTACGCCAGCGGGTGGAGGCCGCGTTGGCCGAAGCGAGCGATCCCTACGAGCGCCACACGCTGGTCAACACGGCGGTCAGCGCGCTCAACGACGCCGGCCTGGCCGCGCAGGCGGAGCAAGTGCTGCTGGCTGAATTGCCGCGTTCACACGCCCAGTACTACTTCATGCTCAGCCTGGCGAGCAGCGCCAAGCGGCGCGGCGACACGGCGGACGTGCTGGCGTGGTATGGCAAAGCATGGCAAGCCGCCGTCGGCCCCGCCACGCGGCTGCAATGGGGCGTGACCTACCTGGGCAGCCTGATCGAACTGGCGCCGCAGGACGCGGCGCGCATCGCGCAAGCCACACAAGGCCTGCAAGCCGACATCGCCGCCGCCGGCGCCGACGCCTACCAGCAGCGCAACCTCGCGCAACTCCAAAAGCTGGAAAAACTCGGTGTCAGTGCCGACATTCGGACACGAGCCCAGCTTTAATCCGCTGATACGGTTGAGTTTGTGTCCGAATGTCGGCACTGACACCGCGGTTTGACACCGCGGTTTTTTTAGCGGCGCTGGAATTCGGCGCCGGCTTTCCATTTCGGCTGGTCTTTGCTTTGCGCGGCCTGGTAGCCGGCCTGGAACAGCAGTTCGATGTCTTCCACCGCGCCGCCGGTGTCCCATTTCGGCTGCACGGTGTCGTTGACCGTGTGGTATTGGTTCGCGGTGTAGTGCAGCAGCTTTTCCTTGCCGTAGGCGGCGGGCTTGCCGATGTAGTTGATGCTGCTGCGCAGGTAGATCACCGGTACGCCGGCCCGCGCAAATTCAAACTGGTCGCCCCGGTAGTAGCTGCCGTAATCGACATTGCTGTCCGGCCGCACCGCGCGTCCCTGCTGCTCCGCGACGGCGGCGACGATGTCGTCGGCGCTGGATTTGCCCATGCCGCTGAGCTCGACATCGCGTGTCCGGCCCCACATATTCAAGCCGTCGACGTTGATGTTGAGTACCGTCTTGCTGATCGGGTAGAGCGGATTGCGCGCGTAGTATTGCGCCCCCAGCAGGCCGCGCTCTTCCGCCGTGGTGAGCACGAACAGGATGGTGCGCTTGGGCGCGGTCGGCAGCGACTTGTAGGCCCTGGCGATCTGCAGCAGCGCGGCGACGCCGCTGGCGTTGTCCACCGCACCGTGGAAGATCTGCTGCGTGCGCGGGCCCGGCAGCGTTTCATCGATGCCGAAATGGTCCCAGTGCGCGGTGTAGAGCACGACCTCGTTTTTCAATTGCGGATCGGAACCCGGTAGCTTGGCCACCACGTTGTGCGAGGCCAGGTCGCGCCAGGCGTTCGGCATGGCGAGCTTGAGCTTGAGACCCAGCGGCACCGGCGTGAAGCCGCGCGACAGCGCCTGCTTCTTCAGCGTCTCGAAGTCGAAGCCGCCGGCCTTGAACAAGGCGCGCGCGCGGTCCTGCTGCAGCCAGCCCGGCACGGCCGGCAAGTCCGGCGCCGGCGTCTTGCTCTTGATGGCGAAATTCTCGCGGCCCCAGCTGTTGACCACCACTTCGTACGGATAGGTCGCGGCCTTGGTCTCGTGCACGATCAGCGCGGCGGCCGCGCCCATCTTCGCGGCCATCTCGAACTTGTAGGTCCAGCGCCCGTAGTAGGTCATGGCGCTGCCGCCGAAGACGGCCGGGTCCAGCAGCTTGGGGTGTTTGGGGTCGGGCACCGGCGGGTCGTTGATCAGCATGACCAGCGTCTTGCCTTTCAGGTCGGCGCCCTTGTAGTCGTCCCATTTGAATTCCGGCGCCTGCACGCCGTAGCCGACAAACACCAGCTCCGAATCGGCGATCTCGATTTTCTTTTCCGCGCGCGCGGTCCAGGCCACGTAGTCGTCGCCGAACGTCAGGGGCGTGACCTGACCGTCCTTGCTATAGCTCAGCACCGGATGGCTGGAGATGCCGACCAGCGGCACCGCCTGCAGATAAGTGCCGTCCGGGTTGCCCGGCTCCAGGCCCAGCTTCTTGAATTGCTGTTGCAGATAGTCGATGGTGACCGCTTCGCCATGCGTGCCGGGCGCGCGGCCCTCGAACTCGTCCGAGGCCAGCGTCGTGATCTGGTCCAGCAGCGTGGCGCCGTCGATTTTTTGCAAGGCCGCGTCCATGATCTGGGCCGGTGTCAGCGGTTTCGCGACCTTGTGCACCTTGGGCGTGGCTGCATGGGCATGGCTTATGCAGAACGCCAACAGGGCTGTTGGCAGAATCAGTTTCATGGAAGATAAGTTTGTTAAGGAGTATTACCTTATTCTGACACAGTTTGTTTCTCAAGAACACTACCAAGCCAGTCCACAAAGACCTTTACCCGTGGCGACAAGTGGCGGTTATGCGAATAAACGATGTTCAGCGGCATCGGCGCCGGCTTCCATCGCGGCAGCACTTCCACCAGCGCGCCGCTGGCCAGCAGCGGCGCCAGACCCTGGCGCGGCGCCTGGATCAGCCCGAGCCCGGCGACGCAGCTGGCGATGAAGGCTTCCGTGCCGCTGACCGAGACCTGGCTGCGCATGGCCAGTGTGCGCTCGGCACCGTCGGCGTCGACGTATTCCCAGTCCATGTCGCGCCCGCTCTGGCTGGAGAAGAAATTGACCGCCATGTGGTGCCGCAAGTCGTCCAGCGTGTGCGGCGTGCCGTACTGTGCCAGATAGCCGGGGGAGGCGACATTGATCTGCTCCATGGCGGCGATGCGGCGCGCCACCAGCGTCGAATCGCGCAGCGTGCCGCCGCGCACCGCGCAGTCGATGCCTTCGCCGACCAGGTCGGCAAAGCGGTCGTTGGAACCCAGCCGCACCTGGATCCGCGGGTGGCGCCGGAAGAACTCCGGCAACGCCGGAATCACGTACAGGTGCGCCAGACGCTCCGGCAGGTCGACCCGCACCGCGCCGCTGAGCAGTCGGCCGTCGCCGATGAACAGGCCGTTGATGTCCTCCAGGTCGTTGAGCAGCGCGGTGCAGCGCTCGAGGTAGAGCGCGCCTTCCACCGTCAGGCTGACCTTGCGCGTGGTGCGCTGGAGCAGGCGCACGCCCAGTTGCTGCTCGATGGCTTGCACGGCGTTGGTGACGCTGGGCTTGGGCAGGTCGAGCCGCTCGGCGGCCTGCGTGAAACTCTTGCAGTCGGCGACGGCCTTGAAGATCTGCATGGCTTTGAGCTGATCCATTGTTATCTCTGGTCGAATAAAGTAATAGGAAATGCGCTATTTATTGCGCTGATCGATAACAGCATAATGGATTCATCCACCACACACCATTGGAGAATCATCATGCAAACACGCAAACTTGGCCGCACCGGCCCGCAAGTCGCCCAACTGGGCCTGGGCCTGATGGGCATGTCCGACCTGTACGGCCCGGCCGACCGCGCCGAAAGCCTGGCCACCATCCGCGCCGCCATGGACGCCGGCGTCACCCTGCTCGACACCGGCGATTTCTACGGCATGGGCCACAACGAATTGCTGCTGCGCGAGGCGCTGCAGGCCGGCGGCCGCGACCAGGTGCAGATCAGCGTCAAGTTCGGCGCCCTGCGCGATCCGAACGGCCAGTGGGGCGGCATGGACACGCGCCCGGCGGCGGTGAAGAATTTCGCCGCCTATACGCTGCGGCGCCTGGGCGTCGGCCACATCGACATCTACCGCCCGGCGCGGCTGGATCCCAACGTGCCGATCGAGGAGACCGTGGGCGCCATCGCCGAGCTGATCAAGGCGGGCCACGTCAGGCACATCGGCCTGTCCGAGGTGGGCAGCGAGACCCTGCGCCGCGCCCATGCGGTGCACCCGATCGCCGATCTGCAGATCGAGTATTCGATGATCTCGCGCGGCATCGAGAACGGCATCCTGCAGACCTGCCGCGAGCTGGGCATCGCCATCACCGCCTACGGCGTGCTGTCGCGCGGCCTGATCAGCGGCCACTGGAGCAGGCAGCGCGAAGGCGAGGCCGACTTCCGCGGCCTGGCCAGCCCGCGCTTCCAGGGCGCCAACCTGGAGCACAACCTGGGGCTGGTGGAAAAGGTGCGCGCGATCGCCGACGAGCTGGGCGTGTCGGTGGCGCAGCTGGCGATCGCCTGGGTGGCGGCGCAGGGCGAGGACATCATTCCGCTGGTCGGCGCGCGCACCCGCGTCCGCCTGGAGGAGGCGCTGGGCGCGAACCAGGTGCGGCTGTCGGCCGCCGACCTGGCGCGGCTGGCGCAGGCGGTGCCGGCCGACGCGGCGGCCGGCGAGCGCTACAACGCCCACTCGGCCTCGACGCTGGACAGCGAAAAGCGCTGATCCGGCGCCTGCTGAGGCCGACAGATCGGATAAACGGATGAATTAGACCGGATATTTGCGCTTTTTTATCCGGTTTTTTAATACTAAGATGACTCCATCGACTTCACACATTCAAGGAGCATCAAATGAACGCCAAATCCATCATCGCATCGGTTTCCCTCCTGCTGGCTGCTGGTGCCGCCTTCGCAGCCCCTTCGGAACAAGTGACGCGCGAGCAAGTCATCGCCCAAACCGTCGCCGCCCGCAATGCCGGCGAACTGGACCAGAGCGAAGCGGGCCTCGACCGTGCTTTCCTCAACCAGGCCAACAGCGGCAGCGGCCTGACCCGCGCCCAGGTGATCGCTGAAACCATCGCCGCCCGCAACGCAGGCGAACTGGACATCAACGATGCCTACGCCGACCCCGCCTTCCAGGCGCCGCGCAAGGCCGCCAGCGTCAAGGCGCAACTGGCCGCCAAAGCGGTCAAAGGCAGCAGCGCGCAATAAGCGGCAAGCAGCGGCAAGCAGCAGCAAGCAGCAGCAAGCAGCAGTAACAGTTCTGGCAAGCGGGTGCAGCGATGAAGATCGCCGCGCCCGTTTTCCTTTTCCGGGCCGGGCTTGCAAATAAACGACAGCGTTAAACTTCGTGCATCTACTTTATGCATGCGGCATCGCTTTGGGAGTATTCTGGTTTCTACAAGACAATAGGAGACTCCCGCCATGAATAAATTGTCGTTCCAGCAGAAACTCTGGGTTCCACTGATTTGCAGCCTGCTGTGCATCACCGCGATTTTTCTGTTCGAAACCATCCAGACCCGCAATGTCCGCGTCGAAGAGCGCCGCAGCGATTTGCGCAATGTCGACGACATGGCGCTGAACATCGTCAAACAGTTCGGCGACAAGGCCGCCTCCGGCGCGCTGAGCCAGCCGGAAGCGCAGAAGCAAGCCATGGCGATCATCAAGGACTTGCGTTACGCCAAGGACGGCTACTTCACCATCAGCAGCGGCACCCTGTCGGTGATGCATCCGATCAAGCCGGAAAACAACAACAAGGATCTGGCGGACCTGAAGGACCCCAAGGGTACCTACGTCTACCGCGCCATCGCGGCCACCGGCGCCTTGCCCGAGGGCGGCGGCTTCGTCAACTACTACTGGTCGCGGCCGGGCTCGACCGAGCCGGTGCCGAAAATGAGCCGCGTGGTGCACTACGGGCCCTGGAACTGGGATCTGACCACCGGTGTGTACATGGACGACATCGACGCCGCCTTCCGCGACTCGCTGCTCAAGTCGGCCGGCATGCTGGCCGTGGTGTGCGCGGTGCTGTGGCTGATCGTCAGCCTGGTCAACAAGAGCCTGCGCCACACCATCGGCGGCGATCCCGAATATGTCGGCGAGATCGCGCAGCAGATCGCCGGCGGCGACCTGAGCGCCGTGATCAAGACGCACGCGTCGGACCAGGCCAGCATTTTGTACGGCATGAAGTCGATGCAGGCGCGGCTGGCCGATACCATCGGCGAAATCCGCCGCAGCGCCGACACCATCGCCACCGCGTCGAGCGAGATCGCCTCCGGCAATATGGACCTGTCGGCGCGCACCGAGTCGCAGGCCAGCTCGCTGGAGGAGACGGCGGCGTCGATGGAGGAGCTGACCTCGACCGTCAACCAGAATTCCGACAACGCGGTGCAGGCCAACCAGCTGGTGATCTCGGCGTCGGCGGTGGCGGAAAAAGGCGGCAGGGTGGTGTCGCAGGTGGTGCAGACGATGGAGACCATCAACGCCTCGGCCACGCGCATCGTCGACATCATCTCGGTCATCGACGGCATCGCTTTCCAGACCAACATCCTGGCGCTGAACGCGGCGGTGGAAGCGGCGCGCGCCGGCGAGCAGGGACGCGGCTTCGCCGTGGTGGCGTCCGAGGTGCGCAACCTGGCGCAGCGTTCGGCCAGCGCCGCCAAGGAAATCAAGGAACTGATCAACGCTTCGGTCGAGAGCATCGGCGCCGGCAGCGCGCTGGTGGCGGAAGCCGGGACGACGATGGATCAGGTGGTGGCCAGCGTGTCGCGCGTGACGCAGATCATGTCGGCGATCACCGAGGCGTCGCACGAGCAGAGCACCGGCATCGGCCACGTCAACATGGCGATCACGGAGATGGATTCGGTGACGCAGCAGAATGCCGCGCTGGTGGAGGAAGCCGCCGCGGCCGCGGGCAGCATGCAGGAACAGGCGGGGATGCTGGCGGAACTGGTGAGCCGCTTCAAGCTCAATGGCGACCAGCAGCAGGCGGCCGCCCATGCGGCACGTCCGGCCGCGCGGCCGGCCGCGCGCCGCATGGCGCTGGCGCGCTAGGCCTTACTGCGCCGGCGCCGCTTGAGGCGCTGGCGCTTCCCCGGCAGCGGATGCAGGGGCGGGCGCCGCTTCCAGCACCGCCGCTTCGTACACCAGCTTTCCTTCGTCGACGCGGAACACGCCGAGCAATTCGCCGCCGTCGCCTTTCACGTCCGGGTACATGGTGCAGGTCTGCGTCTCGACCTGCCACATCTCTTTGCCGGCGCGCAGCGTCCAGACGTTGTCGCCGCCGGACAGCAGTTCGATCTCCACTTCATCGGCCGGCATCTCGCCCAGTTCGACGCGCCGCAGGCAATCGGGCAGGCGCTGCATGACCAGTTCGACGCGGCTGTCCTTGCTCCAGAAATGCTTCTGCGCCCGATGGATGGTCAACGCGTGGTTGCCGGTGCTGCCGTCCGCGTAGTACGACGCGGTGTCGTCGGCGCAGGCGGCCAGCATCAGGGGCATCAGGACGATCAGGATCTTGCGCATGGGCTTTCCGTGGTTGGCTATCTGTCAGCTATTAATTTCGTAACATTATAGCGGTGCCGCGCGCTTCCCCCGTTTTGAAGAAGCCCACCACCTCGGCCAGCGCCGCCGCCTGGTCCTGCATGCTCTGCGAGGCGGCCGCCGCCTGCTCCACCAGCGCCGCGTTCTGCTGCGTCACCTCGTCCATCTGCGTGATGGCCATGTTGATCTGTTCGATGCCCATGGTCTGCTCCTGGCTGGCCGAGGTGATCTCGCCCATGATGTCGGTCACGCGCTGGATGCTGGCGACGATGTCGCCCATGGTGTTGCCCGCTTCGGCCACCAGGCGCGAGCCGTCGTCGACGTCGGCCACCGAGGCCGTGATCAGCTCCTTGATTTCCTTGGCCGCCGCCGCGGAACGCTGGGCCAGGTTGCGCACTTCGGAGGCGACCACCGCGAAGCCGCGCCCCTGTTCGCCGGCGCGCGCCGCTTCCACCGCCGCGTTCAGCGCCAGGATGTTGGTCTGGAAGGCGATGCCGTCGATGACCGAGATGATGTCGACGATCTTGCGCGACGAGGCGTTGATGCTGCCCATGGTGGTGACCACCTGCGTGACGATGTCGCCGCCCTTGGTCGCCACTTCCGACGCGCTGCGCGCCAGCGTATTGGCCTGGCGCGCGTTGTCGGCGTTCTGCTTGACGGTGGAGGTCAACTGCTCCATCGACGATGCGGTTTCCTCCAGCGAGCTGGCTTGTTCCTCGGTGCGCGAGGACAGGTCCAGGTTGCCGGCGGCGATTTCATTCGATGCGGTGGCGATGGTGTCGGTCCCCTGCCGCACCTGGCCGACCACCTTGAGCAGGCTGTCGTTCATGCGCTTGAGCGCGTCGAGCAGGCGGCCCGTTTCGTCGCTGGCGCCGGTGTCGATGTGCGAGGACAGGTCGCCCGAGGCCACCGTCTCGGCCACATGCACCGCCTCGTTCAGCGGCACCGTGATCGAGCGCGTGATGAACCACGCCACGCCGCAGCCCAGCGCCACGGCCGCGATGCCCAGGCCGATCATCAGCATCTGCGCGCTGGCCTGCACGGCTTCGGCCTCGTCGCCGGCCTGCTTGGCTTGCGCGGTTTCGTAGACGAGGATGTCGTCCAGCGCCTTGAGCACGCCGTTCAGGCTGGGCGCGGCGACCTCGGTGAGGTGGGTGGTGGCGTCCTGCACCTCGCCCTCCTTGCGCAGTTCGATCACCTTGTTGTTCTTGACGGCGCCTTCCTTGAGCAGCTGGTCCAGGCTGGCCAGCATGGCTTTTTCCTTGTCGTCGGCGGCGCGCTCGATCAGGATCTTGCGGGCTTCGCCGTACTTCTTGCGCGACTCGCCGATCTTCACCAGTTCCGCGTCGACCTGCGCGGTGCTGGGCACGACCACGATATAGGTCAGCGACAGCGTGATGTTGCGGACGTTGTCCACCATGTGGTTGGCCGCCTCCATCTTGACGTTCTTGTCGTAGATGATGTCGTGCGTGCGCTTGCCGATGCGGCTCATGGAGCTCAGTCCCAGCACGATGGTGAGGACCAGCAGGGCCAGGACGATGGCGAAGCCGACGCCGAGACGGGTGCCGATCTTGAGGTGGGTAAGCGACATGGCGGCATTCCTTATGAAGAGACGGGCAATCGGGGAACTTGATTGTTCCTCAATATACCCGTCCATGCCACCGGAATGCGCGCATTGTCGCGGTGCTGCAACGCCAGCCGAACCTTGCGGGCATCAGCGGCGCAAACCTTCCAGGTCAGAAGCGGTAGCCGACGCCGACGCCGAGCATCAGCGGATCGACCTTGACGCGGCTGGCCTTGGCGCCGCCGATGTAGACGTCGCTGCGGATACGCACCTTCTTCAGGTCGAAGTTGAGCGACCATTTTTTATCGATGGCGTAATCGGCGCCCGCCTGCAGCGCCAGGCCGACGCTGTCGTGTTCCAGGCTGGCGGCGCCGCCGAGCAGGTTCACCTTGGACATGGTGGTGTAGTTCACGCCCGCGCCGACGTAGGGCTTGAGCGGCGCGTCGGGCACGAAGTGATACTGCAGCAGCAGCGTCGGCGGCAGATGCTTGAAGGTCCCGATCTTTTGGCCGTCGAGCGCGACGTCATGCTTTTGCGGATAGGTCAGCACCAGCTCCGCCGCCAGGTTGGGCGTGAAGAAGTAGGAGACGTCGAATTCGGGGATGGTCTTGCTGCTGACGGTCAGGCGGTCCGAGGCGCCGACGCCGCCGACCGGATCGGATTTGCCGGCCGTGTCCAGGTGGACCGCGCGCACGCGCACCAGCCACGGCGCCTCTTGCGCCATGGCGTTGCCGCCGATGGTGCTGGCGGTACCGATTGCTGCGAACATCAATGCTGCTAAGGTCTTGCTCATTTCACTTCCTCTTTGTCGTCGTTGGGTACGGAGGAAAGTCTATTGACGCGGCTCAGTAAAAACTTTGATCCAAGTCAAAATGCCAGAAACAATCCGTAATGCAAAGTTTCAGTAGCGGGTGTAGTATGACCAGCGGTCAATTCCGGCAACCAGTAAATTCAGGAGATCTGCATGGCTAAGCTCAACGTCAACGGCGTCGCAAGGGAATATGAGGCGGAGGAGGACACGCCGCTGCTCTGGGTCATACGCGAACAGCTGGGACTGACCGGGACCAAGTTCGGTTGCGGCATGGCGCAATGCGGCGCCTGCACCGTGCATATCGACGGCCAGCCTGTCCGCAGCTGCGTCTATCCCGCCGCCGCCGTTACCGCCACGCAGAAGATCACCACCATCGAGGGCCTGTCCAAGGACGGCTCGCACCCGATCCAGAAAGCCTGGGCCGCGCTGGACGTGCCGCAATGCGGCTTCTGCCAGTCCGGCATGATCATGGCCGCCGCCGCGCTGATACGCGAGAAACCCAAATGTACCGACGCCGACATCGATGCGGCGATGACCAACATCTGCCGATGCGGCACCTATAACCGGGTGCGCAAGGCGATCCACGTGGCGGTGCGCGGCGGCGATCCCGCTTCCGCCGGCCTGTCGATCCAGCGCATCGAAGGGAGCAAGGCATGAGCACCTCCCGTCGTGGTTTCCTGAAAAGCGCGATCGCCGGCAGCCTGGTGGTCGCGTTCCATATCCCGTTCGACGAGGCGCAGGCGCAGGAGCCGATAGCGCAGGGCGCATCGACCGCCACGCCGGAGGTCAACGCCTGGGTGGTGGTCAAGCCGGACGACACCATCGTGATCCGCATCGCCCGCTCCGAGATGGGCCAGGGCACGCTGACCGGCCTGGCGCAGCTGGTGGCCGAGGAACTGGATGCCGACTGGAGCAAGGTCGTCACCGAATATCCATCGCCGGGCCAGAACCTGGCGCGCAAGCGCGCGTGGGGCAGCTTCTCCACCGGCGGCAGCCGCGGCATCCGCGAGTCGCATGAATATGTCCGCAAGGGCGGCGCCATCGCCCGCACGATGCTGGTGCAGGCCGCAGCCGATGCGTGGCAGGTGCCGGCCTCGGAATGCGGCGCCGCCGCCAGCGTGATCACGCACAAGCCGAGCGGCCGCACCGTCAGCTACGGCAAGGTGGCCGAAGCCGCCGCCAAGCTGACGCCGCCGGCAGATGTCGCGCTGAAGGATGCCAAGGACTGGAAGCTGGCCGGCAAGCGCCTGGCGCGGCTCGATACGGTGGACAAGACCACCGGCGCGCAGATCTACGGCATGGACATCACCATGCCGGGCATGCTGAACGCGGCGATCAAGGATTGTCCGGTCTTCGGCGGCACGGTGAAGAGCTTCGACGCTTCGGCGATCGAGAAGCGTCCCGGCGTCAAGAAGGTGTTCAAGCTGGGCGACACCGCCGTGGTGGTGGTGGCCGACACCTGGTGGCGCGCCAAGTCCGCCCTGGATGCGATGACCATCGAGTGGGACAAGGGGCCGAACGCCAAGCTGTCGAGCAAGGACGTCGCCGCCACGCTGAAGGCCGCGCTGGATGCGCCGGAGGCGGTGGTCGGCAATGCCAATGGCGACGCCAAGGCGGCCATCTCGTCGGCCGTGCGCAAGATCGAGGCGGTGTATTCCTTCCCGTGGCTGAACCACGCGACCATGGAGACCATGAACGCGACCGTGATCTGGACGCCGGAGCGCTGCCAGGTGTGGACGCCGACCCAGAACGGCGAAGCCGCGCTGGCGGCGACGGCGGAAGCGGCGGGCCTGCCTGCCGCCAAGTGCGACGTCTACAAGATGCACCTGGGCGGCGGCTTCGGCCGGCGCGGCGCCACCCACGACTGGGTGACGCAGGCGGTCAAGATCGCCAGGGAGATGCCTGGCACGCCGGTCAAGCTGATCTGGACCCGCGAAGAGGACATGCTGCACGGCCGCTACCATCCGATCACCCAGTGCAAGCTGACCGCCGGCCTGGATGCCAAGGGCAACGTCACCGGCCTGCACATGCGCATCGCCGGCCAGTCCATCCTGGCTTCGCTGGGGCAGACGCTCAAGGACGGCAAGGACCCGGTGGTGTTCCAGGGCCTGA
The DNA here is from genome assembly GCF_047302815.1 of Duganella sp. CT11-25. Taxonomy (NCBI): domain Bacteria; kingdom Pseudomonadati; phylum Pseudomonadota; class Betaproteobacteria; order Burkholderiales; family Oxalobacteraceae; genus Duganella; species Duganella sp. CT11-25. The sequence goes on along the minus strand of NZ_JBKBFD010000001.1, from coordinate 4,056,319 downwards.
ACGCGCCGGGGCCGGAAGCGTCGATCGGCTACAGCTTCCCCAACCTGCTGGTGGACCATGCGATGCGCAATCCGCCGGTGCCGGCGGGCTTCTGGCGCGGCGTGAACCTGAACCAGAATACGATCTACCTGGAATGCTTCATGGACGAGCTGGCGCATGCGACCAAGCAGGATCCGCTGGCCTTCCGCCGCAAGCTGATGGCCGACCATCCCAAGCACCTGGCGGTGCTGAACGCGGTGGCCGAGAAAGCCGGCTGGGGCAAGCCCGCCAAGAAGGGCGTGTATCGCGGCCTGGCGCAGACCATGGGCTTCGGCAGCTACGTGGCCGCCTGCGCCGAGGTCTCGGTCGACAGCAAGACCGGCAAGGTGAAGATCCTGCGCATCGTCGCGGCGACCGATCCCGGCTACGCGGTCAACCCGCAGCAGATCGAGGCGCAGGTCGAGGGCTCGTTCGTCTACGGCCTGTCCGCCGCGCTGTACGGCGAGTGCACGCTGAAGGATGGCCAGATGGAGCAGCAGAACTTCGACACCTACCAGGTGATGAAGCTGGACGAGATGCCGAAGGTCGAGTCCATCATCATGCCGTCGGGCGGGTTCTGGGGCGGCGTGGGCGAGCCGACGATCGCGGTTGCCGCTCCGGCGGTGCTGAACGCGATCTTTGCCGCCACCGGCAAGCGTATCCGCGACCTGCCGCTGAAGAACCATAGCTTGAAGAAGGCCTAGCATGCTGGGCGCGGCGGCGTTGCTGATGTCGGCGTTGTCGCTGCCAGCGCCGCTGCCCGGCACGGCGGCCGGCGATCCGGCGCGCGGCCGCGCCATCGTCGCCAATCGCCAGGTCGGCCTGTGCCTGCTGTGCCACACCGGTCCGATACCCGAGGAGCGTTTCCAGGGCAACCTGGCGCCGGACCTGCAGGGTGCGGGCCGGCGCTGGAACGCGGCGCAGCTGCGGGCGCGCATCGTCGATGCCAGCCAGTTCAACCCGGACACCATCATGCCGTCCTATTACAAGACCGAAGGACTGAACCGCGTCGCCGCCGCCCACCAGGGCAAGACCATCCTCAGCGCGCAGCAGATCGAGGATGTGGTGGCCTGGCTGCAAACGCTGACCGGGGATACGCCATGAAGCGCCGCGACGTGCTGGCCGCCGGCGCCGGGCTGGCCATGCTGGCGCTGGTGCGTCCGGCCTCCGCCACGCCGGAGGAGATGGCGGCCGCCATCAAGGCCTTTACCGGCGGCGCCGCGCCGCAGGAAGGCAAGGTCGGTTTCGATATCGCCCAGCTGATCGACAACGGCAACGCCGTGCCGGTGACGGTGGCCGTCGACACCGGCGCCGGACACGTCGCGGCGATCGCCATCTTCAACGAGAAAAATCCGCACACCGATGTCGCGGTGTTCACGCTCGGCCCGCGCGCCGGCAAGGCCGAAGTATCGACGCGCATCCGGCTGGCCACCTCGCAGCGGCTGGTCGCGATCGCCCGCATGGACGACGGCAGCTATTGGTCCAAGTCGGTGGACGTGATCGTCACGCTGGCGGCCTGCATCGAAGGCGAGGCTCCCTGATGGCGCGCGCGCTGATACACATGCCGGCAAGCGCGAAGCGCGGCGAGGTGATCGAGATCCGCGCGCTGATCGGCCATCCGATGGAGACCGGCTACCGGCCGGGCGCCGATGGCCGCATCGTCCCGCGCGACATCATCCGTCATTTTGTTTGCAGGTACAACGGCGAACAGGTCTTCGGCGCCGAGCTGCACCAGGCGATATCCGCCAATCCCTATATCGGCTTCTTCACCATCGCGACCGAGAGCGGCACGCTGGAATTCACGTGGGAAGGCGACAACGGTTTTGCGCAGACCGAGAGGATGCAGCTGGCGGTGAGCGCGCCATGAGACGCGCCGCCTTATTGATGCTGGTATGCGCGGCCGCCGTGGCCGATGAGCGCCGCTCCGGCAGTGAATTCATGAGCGCCTCGACGCAGGCGATGCAGCGCGACGACACGCTCAATCCCGGCATGCTGTGGATCAGCGGCGGCGAAGCGCAGTGGAATGCGGCGGCGGGCAAGAGCGGGAAGTCGTGCGCCAGCTGCCATGGCGATGCGGCCAAGAGCATGCGCGGCGTGGCCGCGCGCTTTCCGGCATTGGATGCCGCCAGCAAGATGACCGTCAACCTGGCGCAGCGGATTAACCTCTGCCGCGAACGCAAGCAGCAGGCGCCGGCCTTGAAGCCTGAGAGCGAGGAGCTGCTTGGGCTGGAGGCTTACGTGGCGCTGCAGTCGCGCGGCATGCCGGTCGCGCCGCCGCAGGACGCGGCAACCAAAGCCGCCGCGGCGCGCGGCAAGCGGATGTATTTCCAGCGCATCGGACAGTTGAACCTGTCGTGCGCGCAGTGCCACGACCAGCAGTGGGGCAAGCGCCTGGCCGGCAGCACGATTCCGCAGGGACATGCGGCGGCGTATCCGATCTACCGGCTGGAGTGGCAGGCGATGGGATCGCTGCAACGGCGGCTGCGCAACTGCATGAGCGGCGTGCGCGCCGAGGTACCGCCGCTCGGCGCGCAAGAGCTGGTGGACCTTGAGGCGTGGCTGGCCGCGCGCGACAAGGGCATGAAGATGGAGTCGCCGGGTGTGCGGCCATAACCAGGAAATCCAGGAGGTATCGATGCTGTCGAAGACAATCTTGATTGCGATGGCGCTTGCCGTCGGCGGCGCGGCGCGGGCCGAGGGCGCGGCCATTCCGCCGGCCGCGCGGCTTGCCGCCACCTGCGCCGCCTGCCATGGCACCAACGGCGCCACCCAAGGCAACACGCTGCCGTCGCTGGCTGGCCAGCCGCGGCAGGCGCTGGCCGCCGCGCTGCGCGACTTCAAGGCCGGCAAGCGCCAGGCGACCATCATGACGCAGATCGCCAAAGGCTACACCGACGAACAGATCGAACAGCTGGCGGCCTGGTTCGCCGTCCAGAAAAAATAGGAGACCGCCATGAAACGCCGTCAATTCCTGCAAGGCGCCCTGCTGGCCTCCACCGTCGGCTGCGCAAGCATCCCCGGCGCCGCCAAGCCGCAAGTGGTGGTGATCGGCGGCGGCTACGGCGGCGCCACCGCCGCGCGCTACGTGCGCCTCTGGAGCGCGGGCGCCATCGACGTCACGCTGGTCGAGCCGAACGCCGCCTTCATTTCCTGCCCGCTGTCGAACCTGGTGCTGGGCGGCTCGCGCCGCATCGGCGACCTGACCATGTCCCTCGATGCGCTGGCCGCCAGACATGGCGTACGCCTGGTGCGCGATACCGTCACTGCCATCGACACAGGCAAACGCACGCTGGCGCTGGCCGGCGGCCAGACGCTGTCATACGACCGCCTGATCGTCTCGCCGGGCGTGGACTTCATGTGGGACCAGCTGCCCGGCATGCTGAAGGCCGGCGCGCAGGACACCGTACTGCATGCGTGGAAGGCCGGTGCGCAAACCGTCGCCCTGCGCGCGCAGCTGGAGGCCATGCCGGACGGCGGCGTATACGCGATGACGATTCCGCCCGCGCCCTACCGCTGCCCTCCGGGACCGTATGAACGCGCATCGCAGGTCGCCTTCTACTTCAGCCGCCACAAGCCGAAATCCAAGGTGCTGATCCTGGACGCCAACGACGACGTGGTCTCCAAGGGGCCGTTGTTCAAGAAGGTATGGAAGGAGCGCTACGGCGGCATCATCGAATACCGTCCGTCGTTCCGCGCCGCCGACATCGACGCGGCATCGCGCACCGCCGTCTCCGAGCTGGGCGACCAGGTAAAGGCCGATGTGCTGAACGTGATCCCGCCGCAGCGCGCCGGCGCCATCGCCGTGCGGAGCGGCCTGGCCAACGCCAACGCGCGCTGGTGCGCGGTGGATTTCCTCAGTTTCGAATCGACCCAGGCGAAGAACATCCACGTGCTGGGCGATGCGATCGCGGTGGCGCCGCTGATGCCCAAGTCGGCCCACATGGCCAACCAGCACGCCAAGGTGTGCGCGGCGGCCGTGGTGGACCTGCTGAACGGCCGCGCGCCGGATCCGCATCCGATGCTGACCAACACCTGCTACAGCTTCGTCTCCGACACCGATGTGATCCACGTCGCCTCGGTGCACGCCTACGACGCCGACAAGAAAACGCTGCTGGTGGTGTCGGGTTCCGGCGGCGTGTCGGCCGGGCCCAGCGCGCTCGAAGGCGAGTACGCGATGAACTGGGCCCGCAACATCTGGGCCGACACCCTGGCCTAGACCAGCACCAGTCCGGTGCCGGCGAACTGCGCGGCGACGACGTCCGGGCTGCCGATCAATGCCGTCACCATCTCGGCGCGGCTGTGCGTGTCGAGGTAGGCGGTCCATGACTGCACGCTGGCGGCGTCCGGCGCGTGGTTCAGCGCGTTGGTCTCCATCAGCGTGGCAAAGGCGGCGTTGTCCAGCGCGCCGAAGCGGGCCTGGAATTCCCTCGAGCCGACGAACTGCTGCGCCAGCGCGGCCGCGCCCATGTTGTGCGCGTTCCAGAACACCATGCCGCCCAGGTCCGCCGCCCGGTCCAGCACCGTCTGGTACAACATGCCGATCTGCTGCAGGCTGGCGCCCCCGCTTTGGGTGAAGCCCAGGTCCACCGTACCGTCGCCGAACTGGCCTTTCTCGATCGACACCAGGGTGTCGATGTCGCCGCCGGTCCTGGCTTCGTGGATGGTGATCTCGCCTTGCGCGTCCAGCACGATGCGGTAGTCGGCCAATTTGCCGGCATAGACCACGGTGTCGATGCCGTCGCCGCCGACCAGGCGGTCGTTGCCGGCGCCGCCTTCCAGCACGTCGTTGCCGCTGCCGCCGATCCAGCCCTGTTCAGTCGCCAGCGTGGTGCCGGTGATGACGATGCCGTTGGCGGTGGTCCAGTGCGCGGCGGTGGCGCTGTCTTGCGACAGCGACAGCAGCAGCTCGGCGCGGGCGGCGGCTGGATCGCCGGCCGCGTCCAGCTTGGCGATCCATGCCGTCTGCTCGGCGGCGGCGGCGGCGGCGCCGGCCGTGCCCAGTGCGTTGTCGTACAGCGCGTGCACCAGGCCGGCGTTGCCCAGGGCGCCGGCGCCTTTCGTGAATTCAGCGGAGGTGGCGAAGCCGTGCGCCACCTTGGCCAGCGAGGCGCCGGACTGCAGCCAGAAGTTCACGCCGCCCAGATCGGCAGTGCGGCCGAACGCGGCGGCGTACAGCGTGGCCAGCCCTTGCAGCATGGCGGCGCTGGCGCCGGTGAAGGCCAGCGCCGCCACGCTGTGGTCCAACTCGGCGGATGCCAGCGCTTCGGTGGCCTTGGCGTCGGCCAGCAGCGTCTGGTGCTGCGCGCCGACCTGGCCTTGCGCGTTGAGGTAGAAGGTCCATTGGCCGGCGTCGCTGCGCCCGCCCTGCACCACGTCGTCGCCGGCGCCACCGGCGAGCGTGTCGTTGCCGATACCGCCGAACACGATGTCGTTGCCGGTGCCGCCGTCGATGCGGTCGTTGCCGCCGGCGCTGCCGACGATGTCGTTGCCACCGCCACCGAACAGCACGTCGTCGTCCGGGCCCAGCAGGATGTTCTGGGCGCTGTTGTCGCCGACCACCACGTTCTGGCCCAGGCCGCCGCGCAGCGTGACCGGACCGGTCACCGCCGCGAAGTCGACGTTGTCGAGCTGGATGACGGTGCCGGCCGGCAGCTGGGTGGCGTCGATGATCAGGCCGACCACGCTGCCGCCGGCCGCGCCGCCGCTGATGATGATGGGCTGGCCCGGCGTGGCGCCCGGCGCGATCGTCAGCACCAGCGTCTTGACCGCCACCGGCGTGCCGTCGGCCAGCGCGTCCAGGAAGCCCTGGGCGGCCGTGCTCATGGCGCCGCTATCCGGCGAGCCCGTGCTGTGTATGCGCTGCAGCAGGTCTTGCCGCGCCTGGGTGTCGTTGAGCAGCAGGTTGGCGCCGCTGCTCTGGATGCCGGTACCGACCGGCAGGCTGACCAGCAGGTCGACCGCGCCGGCGCCGGCGCCCACGGTCAGCGGGATGTCGGCCAGGCCGGGGTGGGCCGAATGCGGGCCGTCGCTGACGGCGGTGATCAGCGGCACGTTGACCACGACGTTGTCCAGCCCGGTCACCGGGTCGCGCACGACCTGGGTCTGGACCTGGACGCCATCGATGGTGGTGACGCTGCCGGGCGGCGTGTCGTCCGGCAGCGGCGTGGTGCTGTTGGACGTGCTGCCGGCGCCGGCGTTGCCGGCCGTGTCCGTAATGCCGGCCTTGACGACGGTGACGACCACGCTGGCGCTGTTGACGGTGCTGGCGGCGGTGAAGGTGGCGGTCCAGGTGACGCCGCCATCGGAGGTGGCGACGGCCGACAGCGTGCCGCCGGCGACGGTGATGTCGGCGTTGTCGAAGCCGGAGACGGCCTCGGAGAACGCGAACGTCACCAGCGAGCTCTGGCCGCTGGTCAGCGTATTGTCGGCCAGCGTGACGGCCACCGTTGGCGCCACCGTGTCCACCGCGTAGTTGTTGGAGTCGGTCGTGCCGCTGCCGGCATTGCCGGCCGCATTGGCGAGGCCGGTGTTGTCCAGCGTGACCAGGTTGCTGCTGTCGGTGACGCTGGCGTCCGCTGTCAGCGTCGCGGTCCAGGTGATGTTGTCGCTGGTGGTGAGGTTGCTCAGCGTGCCGCCGGTCGCCGTCAGGTCTTCGCTGCCGAAGCCGCTGACCGCTTCCGAGAAGGTGATGGTCACGGTGCTGGCCTCGCCGGCCTTCAGCACGGTGTCGGCGACGACGATGGTGGCGGCCGGGCGCACGGTCTGCACCGTGTAGTTGGCGGACGCGGCGCCGCCGCCGGTGTTGCCGGCCGTATCGGTGTAGCTGGACGCGGCCAGCGCGACGGCGTTGGTGGCGTTGGCGATGTCGGCGGCCGGCGTGTAGGTCGCGGTCCAGGTGACGCCGCCGTCGCCGGTGGCGACGTTGGACAGCGTGCCGTTGTCGACGTTCAGGTCGGTGTTGTCGAAGCCGCCCACCGCCTCGGAGAAGGTGATGGTCACGGTGGTGCTCTGGCCGGCCAGCAGCGCGCTGCTGCCCAGCACCACGGTGGCGGTCGGCGCCACGGTGTCGACGGCGTAGTTGTTCGACTCGATGTAGCCGACGCCGGAATTGCTGGAAAAGTCCATCAGGTCGGCCAGGTTCAGCACGACCTTGTTGGTGGCGCTGGTGACGCCCGCCGTCGGCGTGAGCGTGGCGTACCAGGTGATGCCGCCGTCGTTGTTGGTGAAATTGCTGATCGTGCCGTTGTCGGCGCTCAGGGCGTGATTGATGTCGGCGAAGACGATGGGTTCCGAAAACGTCATCTTGACCTGGGCGCTGCCGCCGATGCGGAGATTGGTGTTGTCGACCTCGACGGTCGCGGTCGGCGTGACGACATCGACTTCGTAGTTGTTGGAGGTGGCGACGCCGGCGCCGGCGCTGCCGGCCGCGTTGGTGACGCCGCTCTTGTCCAGCGTGATGACGTTGCTGCTGTCGGTCCGGCCGGCGATCGGCGTCAGCGTCGCGGTCCAGGTGATGTTGTCGCTGGTGGCGAGGTTGCTCAGCGTGCCGTTGGGGGTGGCCAGGTCCTCGATGCCGAGGCCGCTCACGGCTTCGGAGAAGGTGATCGTCACCAGCGAATCGGTGTAGCCCGGCACCGTGCAGATGAAAATATTGTCCACCACCACGCTGGCGGTGGGGCGGACCGCGTCGACGATGAAGTTGGCCGAACTGGTGGCGCCGGCGTTGAGGTTGCCGGCGGCGTCGCTGACGCTGCCGCTGGTCAAGGTCAGCACGTTGCTGGTGTCGCGCACGTTGTTCGGCGTATAGGTCGCGGTCCAGGTGACGCCGTCGTCGGCCGTGGCCAGGTTGCTCAGCGCGCCGTTTTGCGCGGTCACGTCGCTGGCGGTGAAGCCGGTGACCGCTTCCGAGAAGGTGAAGGTCGCGGTGGCGGTCTGGTTGGCGTTCAGCGTGCCGCGGTCCAGGGCGATGGAGACGGTCGGCGGCACATTGTCGATTTCGTAGTTGTTCGATTGCGCCATCGAGCTGCCGGCATTGCCGGCGAGGTCGGTGAAGCCCGCGTAATCCACCGTCACGACGTTGCTGTGGGCGGTGACGGCGGCGTTCGGCGTCAGCGTGGCGGTCCAGGTGAGGTTGTCGCTGGTGGCCAGATTGCCCAGCGTGGCGTTGTCGGCCATCATGTCCTCCAGCCCGAAGCCGGCGACCGCTTCCGAGAAGCTGAAGGTCACGGTCGCTAGGTCGCCGGTTTTCAGCGCGCTGTCGCTGAGCGTAATGTCGAGATTCATGAGACTGCCTTATTGGGGGATGGGCGCAGAAAGGAGATTCCTCACGGCAATACTGCGTATTAGACAACATCCAAGGGGATTTGTATGTAGCGCGAACGTGCTACATGGGAGTCGCTAGCGGTAGCGCGCCAGGATCTGGTCGATGCTGCCGTCCTTGAGCATGGCGTCCAGCGCGCGCGTGACGTCGGCGAACGGCACCTTGCTGTTGCGGGACACCGCGCACTGGGTCTTGAAGGCGGCGAACACCAGCTCGGGCCGCAGCGGCAGGCTGGCGTCGGAGCGCTTCAGGTAGGCCAGCGTGGCTTCGCTGATGATGGTGTAGGGCACCGCGCCCTTGACCACCGACTGCAGGTTGTGCTCCATGCTGGGGGCGTCGACGCGGGCGAAGCGCTTGCCCAGCACCTGCTCGACGCGCGGATAGCGGTAGCCGGCCACGGTGCCGACGCGCTTGTCCCGCAGGTCCTTGAGCGAATGCAGGTGGGGCGCGTTGCCGTAGCCGACCACCATCTCGGCGTCCGGGAACAGCGGCTCGGTCCACAGGTAGTCGCCGTCGATCCACAGCGGCAGCACGTGGCACATGGCGTCGGCGCGGCCGCTGGTCAGCAGCGGCTGGACGGCGTCGGTGCCGGCGTTCAGGTAGCTGGCGCGGCGGCCCATGCGCTGGGCCAGCGCGTCGCCCATGTCCTTGAGGATGCCGCCGGCCAGCACGCCGTGCTCGAAGCGGACCATCGGCATCGTCGATTCCAGCGGCGCCAGCAGCACCAGCTCGGCCGGCGCGCCCTGGGCGGCGGCCAGCGGCAGCAAGGCGGTCAGCAGCGTGGACAGCGGAACGTGCAGGCGTTTGGGCATGGGTGGACGGTGCGGTGGGCGACGCCGCCATTATAGCGGGCGCCGCACTTTCCATCTGGCAAACGAGCGCTAGATGCGCGGATTAAGTCGTAGACTGGAATGGCGTCGATCTCATGCGTACGATCCGATACGTCTTAACCTGGAGCCCATCATGACACACACACTGGCAGCTGTATTTGAAACCCGTGCCGAGGCCAACCGAGCCAAGGACGAATTGATCCATAGCGGCTATGGCCGCGACACCATCACCGTCAGCGATTCCGGCAGCGTGGCCGGCACGCCGCGCATCAACGACGACGAGTCCATCCTCGGCAGCATCAAGCAGATGTTCAGCCAGCTGCTGGGACGCGAGCACGCGGACCGCCACGTCTATGCCGAGGCGCTCAACCGCGGCCACGTGGTGCTGACGGTGGAGACCTCCGGCATGGAGGCGGCCGACCGCGCCGCCGACATCGTCGAGGAATTCAACCCGATCGATATCGACGAACATGAAACCATGTGGCGCGCCAGCGGCTGGACCGGCGCCGAGGTGCTGCACGGCGGCGCCGGCGCGCCGCAGGCCGGCCCGGGGGCGCTGCAAAGCGCACCCGAGCAGCACGGCATCCGCCACCGCGAGGAAGCGGTGGATTTCGCCCGCTCCGAACAGGGCAAGCTGACGCCGGGCTCGATGCAGCGCGGCGACGCGGTGGCGCCGTCCATCGCCGAGGTCACCACGCCGATCTCGGAGCAGAGCACGGTGCAGCGCAGCGGCATGCGCATCTATCCGCGCGATCCCGGCCCGAACCAGGACAGCCTGCGGATCCTGCGCGGCGACGACGATGACGCCGACGTCGCGTATTTCCGCTCGCACTGGGAAAAAACCCTGTCCTACACCGGCGGCACCTACCAGGAGTTCGACCCGGCCTACCGCTACGGCGAGTCGATGGCGGGCAACCCCGGCTACCGCGACAAGCCGTGGGACGAGGCCGAGCCGGAACTGCGGTCGGCGTGGCAGTCCAGCTATCCGCAATCGAGCTGGGACAAGTTCAAGGCCGCCGTCAAAGCGGGCTGGGAGAAGGTGACCGGCGGCTAGCCCGCCGCATCAGAGATCTACGCCCTCGGGCCCGGCTAATGGTAGGATGGCGGCCTCGCGTCGCTGCCCGGCAGTGACCAGGATGCCAAGCTTGAATGATTACTATCGAGGGATGAACAAGATGTCTATGCAACGAGTTATGCTGCGCGCCAAGCTGCACCGGGTGACGGTGACGCAGGCGGATCTGAATTACGAGGGGTCCTGCGGTATCGACCTGGACCTGCTGGAAGCGGCCGATATCTGGCCGAACGAGCAGATCGAGCTGTACAACGTGAACAACGGCGAGCGTTTCGCCACCTACGCGATTCCGGGCCTGCGCGGCACCGGCGAGATTTCGCTGAACGGCGCGGCGGCCCGCAAGGCGCAGCTGGGCGACCTGCTGATCATCTGCACCTACGCGCCGATGACCGAGGCGCAGATCGCCGACTACCGGCCCAAGCTCGTGTTCGTCGACGGCAACAACAAGATCACCAGCGTCAAGAAGTAATCACAGCGGAAATAAAAAAAGCGCCCCACGGGGCGCTTTTTTTATTTCGAGGTGCCGCCGTCGTGGCGCAGCAGCTGCGACATGTATTGCGGCGTGATGCCGAGGAAGGACGCCACCACCTTCTGCGAGATGCGCTGCTCCAGCCCCGGATACTCGCGGCGGAAGGCGGTCAGCCGTCCCTGCGCCGGCGAGGCCGTCAAATACATGCGGCGGCTCTGGTCGATGATGCTGCGCTCGGCCGCGCGCAGGTAGTAGTCGCGCAGCTGCGTATGCTGGCTGTACAGCTCGCTGACATCGGCCCAGTCCAGGCGGTAGCCGTGGATCGCCGTCTCCGCCACCACGAAATTGACCGCGGGCTTGTCTTCGCGCGAGCGCAACAGGTCGTCGTGCGCGGCCGCCGGTTCGCCATCCATCAGGAAGTGCAGCGTGACTTCATTGCCGCTCTCGGTGATGAAGCCGGTGCGGGCGACGCCGCTCGACAGCCAGTACACGTGCTGGGCCGGGGTGCCGATGCGCTGCAGGTATTCGCCCTTGCGCATGCTGAAGGGCACGGCCAGCGGCGCCAGCAGGCGCGTCGCCTCGTCGTACATCTCGGGGGTGACGCCGTAGCGCTGGGCGACGACGTCCCGGTATTTTGCTCTGTGTTCTAGGAATGCGTGGGTCATGACGATGGTCTTCGGTGGTGCGGCTGGCCAAACCGGCAATGTTGTATTTTAAATCCCGGTATGAAAATGGCCGTACAAATGAAACCGAAGTGTAAACGTTTTCTCATGCACTGATGCGATATTTGTTGCAGATTAGAATGAAAAGCAAAATATATTTCAATCTTAAACAAGTTGAAGCGGGCGGTCGCTGGCGTTACTATGGTTAAACAATTCCCAGACCGGAGACCCTCATGAAGATTAGTGATCTCAGCATCGGCAGGCGTTTGTCCCTCGGCTTCGCCGTCATCCTCGCCATCCTCATCCTTAACACCGGCCTCGGCATCTACCGCCTGCAGGGCGTGGCCGAATCGACCCGCAGCATGATGGCCTTGCCGCTGGCGAAGGAGCGCCTGATCTCGGACTGGTACCGGATGGTGTATGCCGGCATACGCCGCACCACCGCCGTGGCCAAGAGCGCCGACCCGGCGCTGGCCACCTTCTTCGCCGAGGAGGCCAAGACCGCCACCGCCTTTTCCCAGGGCTTGATCAAGCAGATCGAGGACCTGTCCACCGACCAGGACAAGGCGCTGATGGCGGAGCTGGTGGAAACGCGCAAGGTCTACGTCGGCTCGCGCGACGGCCTGATGAAGGCCAAGGCGGCCGGCGACGCGGCCGAAGCCACGCGCCTGCTGGAGCAGGTGTACCTGCCGTCGGCCAAGGTGTATGAAGGCATGCTGCAACGGATACTGGACCACCAGCGCAAGGAGATCGACGCCGCCGCCGTGCGCATCGAGGCGGTGGCCAGCGACAGCCGCAACCTGCTGGCGCTGATGGCGCTGCTGGTGGTGGCGTTCGGCGTGGCCTTCGCCTGGTGGCTGACGGCCGGCATCACGCGGCCGATCAACGAGGCGGTGGCGCTGGCCGAGCGCGTCGCCGAGGGCGACCTGGTCGATCACAGCGTCCATGGCGCCGACGGCTACAGCAAGGATGAGCCGGGCAAGCTGCTGTTCGCGCTGCACCGCATGTCGAGCGGACTGGTGAGCATCGTCAGCGATGTGCGCGCGGGCACCGACACCATCGCCACCGCCTCGTCGCAGATCGCGGCGGGCAATCTCGACCTGTCTTCGCGCACCGAGCAGCAGGCCAGCTCGCTGGAGGAAACCGCGTCGTCGATGGAGCAGCTGACCAGCACCGTCAAGCAGAACGCCGAGAATGCGCGCCAGGCCAACCAGCTGGCGGCGAACGCCTCGGCGGTGGCGCAGCGCGGCGGCGCCGAAGTGTCGGACGTGGTGCAGACCATGGCCTCGATCGACCAATCGTCGAAGAAGATCGTCGACATCATCGGCGTCATCGACGGCATCGCGTTCCAGACCAACATCCTGGCGCTGAACGCGGCGGTGGAGGCGGCGCGCGCCGGCGAGCAGGGGCGCGGCTTCGCGGTGGTGGCGTCGGAGGTGCGCAGCCTGGCGCAGCGCTCGGCCAGCGCGGCCAAGGAAATCAAGGCGCTGATCGACGATTCGGTCGGCAAGGTGGCGGCCGGCACGCGGCTGGTGGGCCAGGCCGGCGGCACGATGGAGGAAGTGGTGGTCAGCATCCAGCGCGTGACCGCCATCATGGCCGAGATCAGCAGTGCCAGCAGCGAACAGACCACCGGCATCGAGCAGATCAATATGTCGATCACGCAGATGGACCATGTGACGCAGCAGAACGCCGCGCTGGTGGAACAGGCGGCGGCGGCGGCCGATGCGATGCAGGAGCAGGCCGCCAAGCTGGCCGACGCCGTCAGCATCTTCAAGCTGGGCGACGCCGCGCATCCAGCGCAGCGGCGGCCCGCGCTGCCGGCGCGCGGGCCGGCCAGGAAGCTGCTCGCTTAGACGGGGTCGGCCTTGCCGATGAAGCGGTAGATCGCCGCGCCCAGCAGCGCGCCGACGATGGGCGCGACCCAGAACAGCCACAGCTGGCCGAGCGCCCAGTCGCCCACATACAGCGCGACGCCGGTGCTGCGCGCCGGGTTGACCGAGGTGTTGGTGACCGGGATGGTGATCAGGTGGATCAGCGTCAGCGCGAAGCCGATCGGCAGCGGCGCGAAGCCCTTCGGCGCGCGGGCGTCGGTGGCGCCCAGGATCACCAGCAGGAACATCATGGTCATCACCACTTCCGCCACCAGCGCGGCGGTCAGCGAGTAGCCGCCCGGCGAGTGCGCGCCGTAGCCGTTGGAGGCGAAGCCGGCGCCGACGTCGAAGCCGGCCTTGCCGCTGGCGATCAGGTACAGCACGCCGCCGGCGACGATGGCGCCCAGCACCTGCGCGACGATGTAGGGCAGCAGCTGGTTGGCGGGGAAGCGGCCGCCGGCCCACAGGCCGACCGATACCGCCGGGTTCAGGTGGCAGCCCGAGATGTGGCCGATGGCGTAGGCCATGGTCAGCACCGTCAGGCCGAAGGCCAGCGAGACGCCGAGCAGGCCGATGCCGACGCCGGGAAAGGCCGCCGCCAGCACGGCGCTGCCGCAGCCGCCGAGGACCAGCCAGAAAGTACCGAAGAATTCCGCGCCATATTGTTTCATGCTGCCTCCGAGGTTGAATGCGAAATTTGCAATGTTAGCAATTTAGCGCGGACGGCGCGAAATGTCGAGTGACGGTTTTTCACGCCGCGGGCAGGCGCAGCAGCAGGCGGGTGCGCGCGCTGTCGTCCTGCGCGGCCAGCGTGCCGCCCTGTACCTCGGTCATCAGCCGCGCCGCGTACACCGGCAGCGCGCCGTCGCCGTCCGGGCGGTCGGCCGGACCTTGCAGGCAGGCCAGCTGCGCGGCCGGCAGCGCGCCGGCGTATTCGAGCGTCAGCGCCCAGTGGCTGTCTTCCAGCGTGGCGCCGAGCACGATCGAGGTGCCGGCCGGCGTGTTGGCGGCGGCGTTCAGCAGCAGGTGCTCGAACAGCGTGCGGCAGAAGCTGGCGTCGCCCAGCACCGTGACCCGCAGCGCCGGCAGGATCACCGGATGGGTGACGCTGCTGTCGGCCGCCGCGCGCTGCAGCAGCGGGTTGAGCTCGATCTTGTCGGCGGCCGGTTCGCTGGCGCCCTGCTCGATGCGGAACAGTCCCATCGACAGGCTGGCCTGGCGCATGGCGCGCCGCGCGGCCTGGTCCAGCGCCTGCAGCGTGGCGCGCTGCGCCAGGCCCAGCGCGGCGCCCGGATCGTCCAGCAGCTGCTCGCCGGCGGCGATCACTTCGGCCAGCGGCGTGCTGAGGTTGTAGCGCGCCAGGCGCTCGACTTCCTCGCGCAGCTGGGCGTTGCCGGCGACGGCGGCGTTCTGTTGCTTGAGCTCGGCCATCATGCCGGCCAGGCGCAGGTGGGTGCGCATGCGCGCCTTCAAGATCGCCGGGTCGACCGGCTTGGTGACGTAGTCGACCGCGCCCAGCTCGAGGCCGCCGACGATGTCGTCGGCCTGGTCCTTGGCCGACAGGAAAATCACCGGGATGTCGGCGGTGGCCGGGTCGGCCTTCAGGCGGCGGCACACTTCAAAGCCGTCCATCTCCGGCATCATGACGTCGAGCAGGATGATGTCGGGGCGGTGCAGCGGAATGATCTCGAGCGCCTTGCGGCCGGAGATCGCGACCTTGACGCCGTAGCCCTCGTCGGCCAGCATGCCGGCGATGACCTTGATGTTGGTGGCGATGTCGTCGACCACCAGCACCGTCGCTTCCTGGAGCCGTTCGTCGAGCGGGCGCTCCATGCCGATCAGCGGTGGCGGCGCCGACTGCATGGCGGCGGCGCGCATGCCGGCCGCGCGTTTGGCGGCGGCGTGGCCGCGGGTCTGGAACATCGCCTGCAGCTTGCTGTGGAAGGTGGCCAGGGTGAACGGCTTGATCAGGCAATCGGTGACGCCGGCCGCGGCCGCCGCGCGCAGGCCGTCGCGGTTGGCTTCGCTGGGCAGCAGCATGAACGGCAGTTCCTTGTCGGCCAGGTTGTCGCGCACCCAGCCCAGCAGCTGCAGGCCGTTCATGCCCGGCATGTCGAGGTCGGAGATGACGGCGGCGATCGGCCGCTCCTTGAGGATGCGGCAGGCTTCCTCGCCGCCGGCGGCCAGGAATACATTGTTCAGTCCGAGGTCGGCCAGGATGCCTTTGACCACGGAGCGCATTTGCTGGTTGTCGTCCACCACCAGCAAAGGCAGCGAGAGGTCGATATTCTTGACGGGCATAAGCGGATTCCAGCGTAAATAATCAGTGGGCAAGATTGCGGTTGCGCGGGTGCAACACGATACTAGCAAGATGGATGTCTCGTTGTACAGAGGAGCCCTTACGGCAGCACGCGCGGCGCGGCGTGCGTTCACCTATCTTAACTTTAAAAATTTCTCCTCAGAAGCAATTTACGGCGCTGTCGCATAAAACTCCAGATACAATTGATTCGCCGGCCACATTGTGGCGCGGGCTCTCTTTCTAGGATACAGTTGGACACCGGGGCGTGCTGGACAGCGCTGTCCCGAGACTATAGCGGGGTGGCGTCCAGTGAAAAACTTTACCGGCTTAGACAGCAAGATATTGGCGCCGTTCGGCTTGGCCGGCGCCGGCGCGTTGGGGACGATGGTGGCGGGTTGGAGCGCGTGGGGCTGGTACACGGTCCTGTGGTCGGCGCTGCTGCTGGCCGCCGCCGCATGGTGCGCGCGCGCGTCCGGCGCCGGCGCGCTCGGCGGCGCCGGCGACGCCGACATGATAGACAACTACCTGGCCGGCCGCGAGCGCTTCGGCGACGCCGTGCTGCCGATCTGGTGCCGCCATATCGAAAACTCGCGCACCCAGATGGAGGAGGCGGTGGCCGACCTGGCCGGGCGCTTCTCCAGCATCGTCGACAAGCTCGACAACGCGGTGCACGTCTCCAGCATGGACAGCAAGGGCGGCAGCTCGATGCCCGAGGTGTTCGCGCGCAGCGAGCAGCAACTGGGCTCGGTGGTGACGTCGATGAAATCGGCGATGTCGTCCAAGCAGGCCATGCTGGCGCAGATCAAGGACCTGGAACGCTTCACGCGCGAGCTGCGCGACATGGCCGAAGGCGTGGCCAGCATCGCCGCGCAAACCAATCTGCTGGCGCTGAACGCCGCCATCGAGGCGGCGCGCGCCGGCCCCGCCGGACGCGGCTTCGCGGTGGTGGCGCAGGAAGTGCGCAACCTGTCGAGCCGCTCGGCCGAGACCGGCCGCAACATCTCCAACCGCGTCGGCCTGATCAGCAGCGCCATCCTGGCGGCCAGCCAGGCCGCCGAACAATCGAGCGAGGCGGAAGACAAATCGATGCAGTCGGCCGAGGGCATGATCGAGTCGGTGCTGGGCAAGTTCCGCAGCATGACCGACGCCCTGGTGCAATCGTCGGACCTGCTCAAGCAGGAGAGCATCGGCATCCAGGGCGAGGTCGGCGAGGCGCTGGTGCAGCTGCAGTTCCAGGACCGCGTCAGCCAGGTGATGGCGCATGTGCGCGAGAACATGGAGCTGCTGCCGTCGCTGCTGCGCGACAACCGCGACCGCTACCACGCCGACCAGGTGCTGGAGCCGCTCGATCCCGACCTGCTGCTGCACGAGCTGCAGAAGACCTATGCGATGGCCGAGGAACACGCGGTGCACGGCGGCTCCAGGCACGCCGCGCCGGCCGCCACCGAAGCCGACGAGATTACTTTTTTCTGAGGATAAGACATGGCAAAAACCATTATGGTGGTCGATGATTCGGCTTCTCTGCGTCAGGTGGTCGGCATCGCGCTCAAGGGCGCCGGCTACGAGGTGATCGAAGGCCGCGACGGCGTCGATGCGCTGTCCAAGTGCACCGGCCAGAAAATTCACCTGGTGGTCTGCGACGTCAACATGCCCAATATGGACGGCATCACCTTCGTCAAGCAGTTCAAGCAGCTGCCGCTGTACAAATTCACGCCGGTCATCATGCTCACCACCGAATCGCAGGAGAGCAAGAAGGAAGAGGGCAAGGCGGCCGGCGCCAAGGCGTGGGTGGTCAAGCCCTTCAAGCCGGAAGTGCTGCTGGGCGCCGTCGCCAAGCTGGTCCTGCCATAAAATCCCACGGAGGCTGCGATGTCGGACCAAGTCACACGCATTGCCATTGACGGCGAGATGACCATCTACCGCGCCGCCGATCTGAAAATCACGGTGCTGGAGGCGCTGCGCAAGACGCGCGTGCTGGAGATCGACCTGTCGGGCATCACCGAACTCGATACCGCCGGCCTGCAGGTGCTGATGCTGGCCAAGCAGGCCGCCGCCGCCGACCAGCGCGAGCTGCGGCTGCTGCGGCACAGTCCCGCCGTGATGGAGATCTTCCAGATGCTGGACCTGGTCGCCTTCTTCGGCGACGCCGTACTGATACACGACTAGACCAACGATCGACCGCCGAGGGCAAGCCATGAACCTGGACGAAGCGCTACAGACTTTTATCACCGAAAGCCGCGAACTGCTGGAAGAGATGGAGAACGCGCTGCTCAACGTCGACGTCGCCGGCGACCAGAGCGAAGCGATCAACGCCATCTTCCGCGCCGCCCACACCATCAAGGGGTCGGCGGGGTTGTTCAGCCTGGACCACATCGTCGCCTTCACCCACGTGGTCGAGAGCCTGCTGGACGAGGTGCGCGACGGCCGCGTGGTGCTCAACGACGAGATGATCGTGCTGCTGCTGTCGTGCTGCGACTACCTGTCCGGCATGACAGACGCGCTGGCGGCGGGCCGGCTGGAAGCCGATCCCGATACCGCGCCGGAAGGCGAGATGCTGCTGCAGCAGCTGCGCCGCCATATGGACGGCGGCGCGCACGGGGCGGCGCCCGCCGCGGCGGCCTCGCTGGCGGTGCACGCGGAGCCGGGCGTCGAGCGCATCGACCAGGAACGCGGCGACAGCGACTACTGGCACATCTCGCTGCGCTTCGGGCGCGGCGTGCTGCAGAACGGGATGGATCCGATCGCCTTCCTGCGCTACCTGGCCAAGCTGGGCCGGGTGGTCGGCATCGCCACCGTGCCCGACGCGCTGCCGGCCGCCGAGGAGATGGACGCGGAGCTGTGCTACCTGGGCTTCGAGATCGCCTTCGACAGCAGCGCCGACCGCGACGCCATCGCCGGCGTGTTCGAGTTCGTGCAGGACGATTGCGAGATCCGCATCATCCCGCCGCACAGCCGGGTCTCGCAATACGTCGACCTGATCCGCGCCTTGCCGGAGCAGGCGGCGCGCCTGGGCGAGATCCTGGTGCGTTGCGGCAGCGTCACCCAGCAGGAGCTGGACGGCGCGCTGCAGCAGCAGTCGTCCGACAAAGAGGAGGACGCGCCGCAGCAGCAGCTGGGCAGCATCCTGGTCGGCGGCGGCAACGTGCCGCCGGTGGTGGTGGAGGCCGCGCTGGCCAAGCAGAAGCAGGTCAGCGAGCAGAAGGCGCAGGAGAGCCGCTCGATCCGCGTCGATTCCGACAAGCTCGATCGCCTGATCGACCTGGTGGGCGAATTGATCATCGCCGGCGCCCGCGCCAGCATGATCGGCCAGCATATCCAGAACACCGAGCTGCTGGAGTGCACCTCGACCCTGACCGGGCTGGTGGAGGACGTGCGCGACGCCGCGCTGGAACTGCGCATGGTGAAGATCGGCGCGACCTTCAACCGCTTCCAGCGCGTGGTGCACGACGTCGCGCGCGAGCTGGGCAAGGACATCGGCCTGATCGTCGACGGCGAGGATTCGGAGCTGGACAAGACCGTGGTGGAGAAGATCGGCGATCCGCTGATGCACCTGGTGCGCAACGCCATGGACCACGGCATCGAGCCGGCCGAGGTGCGGGTGGCCAACGGCAAGCAGGCCAAGGGCATGATCAAGCTGAACGCCTTCCACGAATCGGGCAGCATCGTGATCGAGGTGAGCGACGACGGCGGCGGCCTGCGCAAGGAAAAGATCCTGGCCAAGGCGGTCGAGCGCGGGCTGGTGGACGCCGACCGCAAGCTGACCGACAGCGAAATCTACAACCTGATTTTCGAAGCCGGCTTTTCGACGGCGGAGAAGATCACCAACCTGTCCGGGCGCGGCGTCGGCATGGATGTCGTCAAGCGCAACATCACGGCGCTGCGCGGCAGCGTCGACGTCACCAGCAAGGAGGGCGCCGGCACCACCGTCACGGTGCGCCTGCCGCTGACGCTGGCCATCATCGACGGCTTCCTGGTGCAGGTGGGCGGCTCGGTGTTCGTGATCCCGCTGGACATGATCGAGGAATGCATCGAGTACGCCACCGAGCCGGGGCAGGACTATTGCAACCTGCGGGGCCAGGTGCTGCCCTTCATCCGCCTGCGCGAGCTGTTCCGCATCGAGGGCGCGGCCACGCGGCGCGAGAGCATCGTGGTGCTGAAGTTCGGCAACCACCGCGCCGGGCTGGTGGTCGATACGCTGCTGGGCGAATTCCAGACCGTCATCAAGCCGCTCAGCCCCCTGTTCAGCGAAGTCAAATGCATCAGCGGTTCGACCATCCTCGGCAGCGGCGAAGTGGCGCTGATCCTGGACGTGGCGGCGTTGATGCACACCGTCGGCGGCAAAGGCGCCGTGGCGCTGGCCGCCTAGATTACCGGAGAGACCATGAGCACAGTCGCCAACAATGTCGTGACCTACGGTAGCAGCGCCATCGTCGCGCTGCAGAGCGGGGCCGCGCTGCCCAGCCAGTTCCTGACCTTCATGCTGGGCGAGGACCAGTACGCGGTCGGCATCCTGCACATCAAGGAGATCATCGAGTACGGCAGCCTGGCCACGGTGCCGATGATGCCGGACTGCGTGCGCGGCGTGATCAACCTGCGCGGCGCGGTGGTGCCGGTGATGGACCTGTCGGCGCGCTTCGGCCGCGCCCCCAGCACCATCAGCAAGCGCAGCTGCGTGGTCATCGTCGAAGTCGCGGGCGAGGACGGCGACGGCAAGCAGGTGCTGGGCATGCTGGTGGACGCGGTCAACGCGGTGGTGGAGATCGCCGCCGGCGATATCGAGCCGCCGCCGTCGTTCGGCACCCGCATCCGTCCCGACTTCATCGCCGGGATCGGCAAATTCAACGGCAAGTTCGTGATCCTGCTCGACATCGAGCATGTGCTGTCGAGCGAGGAAATCGTCGAGATGGCGCGCGGCACCGCGGCCGTCGCGTAGGGAGCTGCGCATCATGCCGGTAGCGACCATCACCGACCGCGAATTTTCGCAGTTCCAGCGCTTCATCTACGACGCGGCGGGCATCTTCATGGCCAACGGCAAGCAGGCGCTGGTCAGCGGCCGCCTGGCCAAGCGGCTGGCGCACTATCAGCTCGACAGCTACGGCGACTACCTGCGGCTGCTGGAGAGCCGCGCCCAGCCGGCCGAGCTGCAGGTGGCGGTCGACCTGCTGACCACCAACGAGACCTATTTCTTCCGCGAGCCCAAGCACTTCACGCTGCTGCGCGACCTGGCGCAGGACGCGCGCGACAAGGGCAAGACGCTGCGCGTGTGGAGCGCGGCCAGCTCCAGCGGCGAGGAACCGTACAGCATCGCCATGGTGCTGGCCGACGTGCTGGGCGAGGCCGCCTGGGAAGTGCTGGGCACCGACATCAGCACCCGGGTGCTGGAGCGCGCCCGCACCGGCCACTATCCGATGGAGCGCGCCAGCCAGATGCCGCCGGCCTACCTGAAGAAGTTCTGCCTCAAGGGCCAGGGCAGCGAGGCCGGCACCATGCTGATCGAGCGCTCGCTGCGCCAGCGGGTGCAGTTCCAGCACCTGAACCTGAACCAGCCCTTGCCCAAGGTCGGCAGCTTCGACGTGATCTTCCTGCGCAACGTGATGATCTACTTTAACCTGGAGACCAAGCGCCAGGTGGTGGCGCGCCTGCTGGCGCAGCTGCGCCCCGGCGGCTACTTCCTGATCGGCCACTCCGAAACGCTGAACGACATCAACGACACGCTGGTCGCGGTGGCGCCATCGATCTACCGCAAAGCATGACGGCGACGCTGACCATGGCCGACTCCAAGATCATCGATATTTTTCTGATGCCGGGCGATTACTTCGTCGGCGACGAGCAGTATCGGGTGCGCACGCTGCTGGGGTCCTGCGTCTCGATCACGCTGTGGCATCCGGCCATGCGCATCGGCGCCATGTCGCACTTCCTGCTGCCGGGCCACGGCCGCCGCAAGAACGACCGCCTGGAGGACAAGCCCGGCATGTACGGCGCCGACGCCATGCGGCTGCTGCTGGAGGGGATGGAGCGGCACGGCGTGCCGCTGATCCAGTGCCAGGGCAAGATCTTCGGCGGCGGCGCCATGTTCCCCCGCAACGGCAAGGTGCGCGACATCGGCATGCAGAACGGCGACTATGCGCGCAGCATGCTGCAGCAGCACGGCATACACGTGGTGTCCGAGAGCCTGTTTGGCGAGGGGCATCGCCAACTCATCTTCACCATCCGCAGCGGCGAGGTATTGAGCCGCCAGGTTCCGCCTGAGCCCAAGGTGGAACGCAGAAGCAACGCAGGAGCAAGGGATTAGGCATGAGTGGAATTAACGTCATGATCGTCGACGATTCGGCCGTGGTGCGGCAGGTGCTGAGCGGCCTGCTGAACGCGACGCCCGGCATCACCGTCACCCACGCGGTCGCCAATCCGCTGCTGGCGATGGAGCGCATGAAGGTGCAATGGCCGGACGTGATCGTGCTCGATGTCGAGATGCCGAAGATGGACGGCATCACCTTCCTGCGCAAGATCATGAGCGAGCGGCCGACGCCGGTGGTGATCTGCTCGACGCTGACCGAGAAGGGCGCGCAGACCTCGGTCGAGGCGCTGACCGCCGGCGCGGTGGCCATCATCACCAAGCCGCGGCTGGACCTCAAGCAGTTCCTGCACGACAGCGCGGACGAACTGGTGTCGGCGGTGCGGGCGGCGGCCGGCGCCCACGTGGGCAAGCTGGTCAACCGGCCGGCGCCGCCGCCGGTCACCGTCAAGCTGAACGCCGACGCCGTGCTGCCGCCGGCCGACTACAAGCCGATGACCGCCACCACCGAGCGGGTGGTGGCGATCGGCACCTCGACCGGCGGCACGCAGGCGCTGGAAGAGGTGCTGACGTCGCTGCCGCGCGTCTCGCCCGGCATCGTGGTGGTGCAGCACATGCCGGAGAAATTCACCGCCGCCTTCGCCGCGCGGCTCGACAGCGTGTGCCAGGTGCGCGTCAAGGAAGCGGCCAACAACGACCGCGTGCTGCAGGGGCAGGTGCTGATCGCGCCCGGCGGCAAGCACATGCTGCTGCGCCGCACCGGCGCCCAGTACTTCGTCGAGGTGGTGGACGGCCCGCTGGTCAACCGCCACCGGCCGTCGGTCGACGTGCTGTTCCGCTCCGCCGCGCGCGCGGCCGGCGCCAACGCGCTGGGCGTGATCATGACCGGCATGGGCGACGACGGCGCCGCCGGCCTGCTGGAGATGCTCAAGGCCGGCGCCCGCACCGTGGCGCAGGACGAGGCCAGCTGTGTGGTGTATGGCATGCCGAAAGAAGCCGTCAAGCGCGGCGGGGTCGAGAAATCGGTGCCGCTGAACGCGATCTACCGCGAAATCCTGCAGCAGCTCTCCTACTGACCGACATCATGCACACGCCGCCGTTCTCCGCCGCCGCCGTCGCCGACGCCCACGCCGCCCCGCTGTGGGCCGGCCGCCGCGTGCTGGTGGTGGAGGACAGCGCGGTGCAGCGCAACTACCTGGTCGGCCTGCTGCGCCAGCTCGGCTTCGGCGAGATACTGGAGGCGGGCGACGGCAACGAAGCCTTGCGGGTGCTGGAGGGCTTGCAGGGCGACCCGATGTTCCTGGTGCTGACCGACCTGGAAATGCCGGGCATGGACGGCATCGAGCTGACCTGCCAGCTGCGCGAGCGCGACCTGACGGAAAACCTGATCGTGGTCAGCGCGCGCGATCCGCGCCTGCTGGAGATCATCGAGAGCATGGGCTGCGAGGACGCTTCCATCGGCCTGCTGGGCACCCTGCTCAAGCCGGTGCAGCTGGAGCCCTTGACCCAGCTGCTGTCGAAGGCGGGCAAGGTCGCCAAGCCGCGCGGCGCCGGCCCGCAGATCGCCCAGTCTTCATTGGAGGAACTGGCGCAGGCGCTGGAGCGCGGCGAGTTCCTGCCTTACTTCCAGCCCAAGGTCTCCATGCAGAACGGCCAGCTGAAGGGCGTGGAGGCGCTGGCGCGCTGGCAGCATCCGCAGCGCGGGCTGCTGTCGCCGTTGCATTTCATCGACGCGCTGGAGGGTTCGCCGCTGATGGCGGACTTCACGCTGTCCATCGTGCAGCAGATACTGCAGCGCATCCTCGACTGGCATCGGGCCGGCCTGCCGCCGCTGACGGTGTCGATCAACCTGTCGGCCGACAACCTGTCCGACCGCGGCT
This sequence comes from Duganella sp. CT11-25, assembly GCF_047302815.1. NCBI lineage: Bacteria > Pseudomonadati > Pseudomonadota > Betaproteobacteria > Burkholderiales > Oxalobacteraceae > Duganella > Duganella sp. CT11-25. The sequence continues at coordinate 4,032,603 of NZ_JBKBFD010000001.1, read as the reverse complement.
TCATCGACCGGTTGACGGCGCTGGTGCTGGCCTCCGGCGTCACGCCCGCCACGCTGGTGTGGGAAGTGACCGAGACCAGCGTGATGCGCCAGCTGTCGCAATCGCTGACCAATATGGGGCGCCTGCGGCTGATGGGCTTCGGCCTGGCGATGGACGATTTCGGCATCGGCTATTCATCGATGCAGCAGTTCGCGCGCTGCCCGTTCACGGAACTGAAGATAGACCGCGCCTTCGTCAACGGCGCGGCGCAATGGCCGAACCGCCACATGGTGCTGAAAAGCGCGCTGGACCTGGGCCAGAGCCTGGGCGTGGCCACCGTGGCCGAGGGGGTGGAGACGGTCGAGGACTGGAAGCTGCTGCGGGACCTGGGCTGCGACATGGCGCAAGGCTATCTGCTGGCCAAGCCCATGCCGGCCGGGGATCTGGTGGGGTGGATCAGGCAGGACAGGCGCAGGTTGCGCGCACTGGCGGGCGAAGAGTAACTATAAAAAAAAGTTTTATCACTGGGGAGTCGGCATGTTTTCAGCTTTGAAGGTCAGGACCAAGATATTGATGTTGCTGGCGGTTGCGTTGCTGGCGTTGGCGGTGGTGGTGCTGATCGCTTTTTCCGGATTGAAGACGCAAGGGGAGATGCTGTCCGAGATCGGCAAGAACCGCCTGCCGTCGGTGCAGGCCTTGCAAACCATCAGCGAGGGCCAGACGGCGCTGCGCTCGTCCAGCCGCGCCATCGACGCGATGGCGCTGTACCCGGACGACATCGACGGCATCGCCCACGAGATCAAGCGCAAGCAGGAGGCCTGGAGCCGCATCGACAAGGCCTGGGCGATCTACGATCCGCTGCCGCAGGCGGCCGAGGAGGCATCGGTCTGGAAGACCTTCGTCAAGCAATGGGATGCGTGGAAGCAGCGCGACGCCGCCCTGACCGAGCTGGCGGGCAAGATCGCGCGGGCCGACAGCGCCAAACGCAAGGAGCTGTTCACCCTCCTGCACAACAGCATCAAGGATAACCGCACCGCTTTCCACGACGCCGAGGAAAGCCTCAACAAGCTGGTCGCGTTGAACACCCAGTACGGCGAAGACGCGGTGAAGAGCGCCGATGTCTCGTCGGCGCGCGCGCTCAGCACCATGTACATCACGGCCGGCGTCGCGCTGGCGCTGCTGGTGGTGATCGGCCTGTTCATCCTGAACGGCATCATGAAGCAGCTGGGCGGCGATCCCGGCTATGCGGCGCAGATCGTGCGCCTGGTGGCGGACGGCGACCTGAGCGTGGAGGTGGTGCTGAAAACCGGCGACACCAGCAGCCTGCTGGCGGCGATGCAGGGCATGATCGAGAAGCTGTCGCACGTGGTGCAGGAAGTGAACAACGGCGCCGAGGCGCTGGCCAGCGCTTCCGAGGAAGTCAGCGCGACGGCGCAGTCGCTGTCGCAGGCGGCCAGCGAGCAGGCCGCCGGCACCGAGCAGACCAGCGCCTCGGTCGAGCAGATGACGGCGTCGATTTCGCAGAACACGGAAAACGCCAAGGTCACCGACGGCATCGCCGGCAAGGCGGCCAAGGAGGCGGCCGAGGGCGGCGAGGCGGTCAAGTCGACGGTGGCGGCGATGCAGCAGATCGCCAAGAAGATCAGCATCATCGACGACATCGCCTACCAGACCAACCTGCTGGCGCTGAACGCGGCGATCGAGGCGGCGCGCGCGGGCGAGCATGGCAAGGGCTTCGCGGTGGTGGCGGCCGAGGTGCGCAAGCTGGCCGAGCGCAGCCAGGTGGCGGCGCAGGAGATCGAGCAGGTCGCCAGCAGCAGCGTGCAGCTGGCCGAGAAGGCCGGCCGCCTGCTGGACGAGATGGTGCCGAACATCCGCCGCACCTCCAACCTGGTGCAGGAGATCACGGCGGCGTCGGAAGAGCAGTCGGCCGGCGTGGGGCAGATCAATTCGGCCGTCACGCAGCTGAGCCAGACCACGCAGCAGAACGCGTCCAGTTCCGAGGAGCTGGCGGCGACCGCCGAGGAGATGAGCGGCCAGGCCGAGCAGCTGCAGCAGACCATGTCCTTCTTCAAGCTGGCAGGCGCATCGAATTTCGTCCATTCCAAAGCGAGGCGGTGATGAACACATTGACGGTATCCGAGCCGCGGCAGATATCTGCTGCGCCGGCGCAGTTCCTCAGTTTCATGCTGGGACAGGATATGTTCGCGATCGGCATCCTGGCGGTGCGCGAGATACTGGAATACGCGGGCGTGACGCCGGTGCCGCAGATGCCGCCGTCCATCAGCGGCGTGATCAACCTGCGCGGCACGGCGGTGCCGGTGCTGGACCTGGCGCGCCGGCTGGAGCGCGAGCCGTCCGCGCTCAGCAAGCGCACCTGCATCATCGTGGTGGAGGTGGACGGCGCGGACGGCCCTTTCGTGATCGGCATCCTGGTCGATGCGGTCAACGCGGTGCTCGACATTCCGGCCGCCGACATCGAGCCGGCGCCCAGCTTCGGCGCGCAGGTCAAGGCCGACCTGCTGCACGGCATAGGCAAGGTCAATGGCCGCTTCGTGCTGCTGCTGAACGTGCAGCACGTGGTCTCGGCCATCCATCTGACAGAACTCGTAGCGCAATTCCCTTAGGAGATAACCATGTTCGCAAATATAACAGTCAGGGCCAAGATCCTGACGCTGATCGCCGTCGCCGTGCTGGCGCTGCTGCTGGTGGTGGTGATCGCCTTCCAGGGATTGAAAAAACAAGGCGAAATGTTGTCCGAGATCGGCAAGAACCGCATGCCGTCGGTGCAGGCGCTGATGGCGATCAACGAGGGCAAGACCGGCATCCGCTCGTCCAACCGCGCTGCCGATGCGGGCGCGCTGACGCCCGATAACATCGCGGACATCGCGCAGCAGATCAAGCGCCGCGCGGAGATCTTCGCCGGCATCGACAAGGCGTGGAAAATCTACGACCCGCTGCCGCAGACCAGCGAGGAGGCGGTGGTGTGGAAGCAGTTTGTCAAGGAGTGGGACGCCTGGAAGCAGAAGGACGCGGAGTTCGGCAACCTGCTGGTGCAGATCCAGGGCGCGGAACAGGCCAAGCGCAAGGAGCTGTTCGTCGCCCTGCATACCCGCCTGACGGACAACCGGGACGCCTTCCACGCCGTGGAGAGCAGCCTGGACAAGCTGGTCGACATGAACACCAAGTACGGCGACGACGCGGTGCGCGAGGCGGATGCGTCCTCCGCCGCCGCGACCAACAGCATGTACGTGGCGTCGGCCGTGGCGCTGGCGCTGCTGGTGGCGCTGGGCCTGCTGATCCTGCACGGCATCCTCAAGCAGCTGGGCGGCGATCCGGGTTATGCGGCGGAGATCGTGCGCCTGGTGGCCGACGGCGACCTGCGCACCGAGGTCGAGCTGAAGCCGGGCGACACCACCAGCCTGCTGGCGGCGATGAAGGGCATGATCGACAAGCTGTCGCAGGTGGTGGAGGAAGTCAACAGCGGCGCCGAGTCGCTGGCCAGCGCTTCCGAGGAAGTCAGCGCGACGGCGCAGTCGCTGTCGCAGGCGGCCAGCGAGCAGGCCGCCGGCACCGAAGAGACCAGCGCCTCGGTCGAGCAGATGACGGCGTCGATTTCGCAGAACACGGAAAACGCCAAGGTCACCGACGGCATCGCCAGCAAGGCGGCCAAGGAGGCGGCCGAGGGCGGCGAGGCGGTCAAGTCGACGGTGGCGGCGATGCAGCAGATCGCCAAGAAGATCAGCATCATCGACGACATCGCCTACCAGACCAACCTGCTGGCGCTGAACGCGGCGATCGAGGCGGCGCGCGCCGGCGAGCATGGCAAGGGCTTCGCGGTGGTGGCGGCCGAGGTGCGCAAGCTGGCCGAGCGCAGCCAGGTGGCGGCGCAGGAGATCGAGCAGGTCGCCAGCAGCAGCGTGCAGCTGGCCGAGAAGGCCGGCCAGCTGCTGGACGAGATGGTGCCGAACATCCGCCGCACCTCCAACCTGGTGCAGGAGATCACGGCGGCGTCGGAAGAGCAGTCGGCCGGCGTGGGGCAGATCAATTCGGCCGTCACGCAGCTGAGCCAGACCACGCAGCAGAACGCGTCCAGTTCCGAGGAGCTGGCGGCGACCGCCGAGGAGATGAGCGGCCAGGCCGAGCAGCTGCAGCAGACCATGGCCTTCTTCAAGCTGGCCGGCGGCTCGCGCAGCGTGCGCCCGGCGCCGGTGATACGCAAGCCGGCCAAGTCCGCGCGGCTGGCGGGCGGCGTCGCGGCCAGCCGCCGCATGTCTGAAATGAGCGATCCCGACGAGTCGCACTTTGTGAAATTCTGACGTAGGCTGGACGCCACACTACGGCCGGATAGTGAGTATTGGTGAGAATTGTGGGGCGATATTGGTTCACAATGATTCGTGATCCCCGCCTCCTCAAGGAGTAATCGCTCATGCTGAATCAGATGAAAATGGAGACCCGGCTGCACGCCGGTTTCGGCGCCATCGTGCTGCTTGTGGTCCTGCTGGGCATCATCGCCTTCGCCAAGCTGACGTCGCTGCATGAGCACTGGACCGACTTTGAAACCGTCACGCTGGCGCGCAAGAACGCCGTGCTGGAAGGCGTGACGGCGCACGGCCACGCGGTGCGCCACTTCAAGAACTACGTGCTGCGCGGCGGCGACAACAACGCCAAGTTCCGCGCCGACCTGGCCGAAATCGACAAGGAGATGGCGGCCTACCGGGCCGCCGGCGGCTTGAGCGCCGAGGAGCAGACCCTGCTCGGCGATGTCATGACCGGCACCAAGAGTTATGGCGACAGCATGACCGAGCTGGAGGCCATGCGCGAGAAGGGCATGACCGTGCTGGAGATGGACAAGGCCATCAAGGGCGCCGACGAGGCCATCGCCACCGCCTTCCGCAAGCTGCTCAAGGTGAACGACGCCGAGACCAGGAAAGAATCGGCGGCCATGACCGAGGTGACCGACTCCGCCAAGCAGATGATACTGGCGGTGGACGTGGTCATCGCCGTCCTCGGTTGCGTGCTGGCGGTATGGCTGGCGCGCAGCCTGTCGGGCATCGTGCGCGAGGTGCAGATGGTGGTGAGCAGCCTGGCCGGCGCCTCGCAGGAGGTCAGCGCCACCGCGCAGTCGCTGTCGCAGGCGTCCAGCGAGCAGGCGGCGGGGGTGGAGGAGACCAGCGCCTCGATCGAGCAGATGACGGCCTCGATCGCGCAGAACACCGAGAACGCCAAGATCACCGACGGCATCGCCACCCAGGCCGCGCTGGAGGCGGCGCGCGGCGGCGAGGTGGTGAAGGCGACGGCGGCGGCGATGAAGCAGATCGCCAGCAAGATCAGCATCATCGACGACATCGCCTACCAGACCAACCTGCTGGCGCTGAACGCGGCCATCGAGGCGGCGCGCGCGCACGAACACGGCAAGGGTTTCGCGGTGGTGGCGGCCGAGGTGCGCAAGCTGGCCGAGCGCAGCCAGGTGGCGGCGCAGGAGATCAGCAAGGTGGCCTCCGACAGCGTCGACCTGGCCGAGCAGGCCGGCGTGATGTTCGACGCGCTGGCGCCGAATATCCGCAAGACCTCGGACCTGGTGCAGGAGATCGCGGCGGCCTCGGAAGAACAGAGCTCCGGCGTGCGGCAGATTAACGGCGCGGTGATCCAGCTGAGCCAGACCACGCAGGTGAACGCGGCCAGCTCGGAAGAACTGGCGGCGACCTCGGAAGAGATGAGCGCCCAGGCCGAGCAGCTGGGGCGCCTGATGGCGGTGTTCAAGCAGTACGCGGTCGACGACGGCCGGCCGGCGGTGCGGCGCGCGGCGCCGCCGCTGAGACCCGTGGCCGCCAGCGCCGCCGCGGCACCGCGCGCGGCGCGCAACCTGAACCTGGCGCCCGGCGGCTCGCCGGACGAGACCAAGTTCACGCGCTTTTGAAAGCGCCTACGGCTTGACGAACTTCAGCGTCATGCGGTCGCTCTCGCCGATGGCCTGGTACTTGGCGCGGTCCTCGTCCTTGTTGGTATAGGTCGGCGGCAGCGCCCACACGCCGCCCTTGTGGTCGGCGGTGTCCTTGGCGTTGGCGTTGACTTCCGACCTGGCGGCCAGCTTGAAGCCGGCCGCTTCGGCCAGGCCGATCACATACTTCTCATGCATATAGCCGGTGCTGGCCTCCGCGTCCTGCGTCTTCGAGGCCGGCAGGCGGTGCTCCTCGACGCCGAACACGCCGCCCGGCTTCAGCGCCGTGTAGACGCTGCCGAACAGCTCCTTGAGCTTGTCCGGGCCGATCGGTATCCAGTTGTGGATGTTGCGGAAGGTGAGCACCATGTCGACGCTGTTCGGCGGCGCCAGTTCGTATTTGCGCGGCGGCGAGAACACGCCCAGCGCCACCTTGTTGTACACCTCGGGCTTGGCGTTCAGGCGCGCGATGAAGCGCTCGGCGCCCTTGCGTTCGCCCTCGCTCGGCGACGCCAGGTCGTTGCCGGCGGTGATCAGCTTGCCGTGCTCGCGCAGGTAGGGCGCCAGGATCTCGGTGTACCAGCCGCCGCCCGGCGTCAGCTCCACCACCGTCATGGTCGGCTTGATGCCGAAGAAGCTCAAGGTCTCGTAGGGATGGCGATACACGTCGCGCTCCACATTGGCCGGCGTGCGCGACTTGGCGGCGACGGCCGCCTTCAGCGCGTCGTCCGCGTGGGCGGCGCCGGTCGCGCCGAGCAGCATGGTGGTGGCCAGTACGGCCAGTGCGTATCGTTTCATGCGGTATCTCCAGAGGGTTGTTTGGTGACGCGATCATCGGCCAAGCTTGCAAAGAGGTCAAGCGAAATGGCACACGCCGCACCGCCGCAGTGCGCCCGTGCGCTGCGGACACCCGGCGGACACTTTTCGGACACGTAAGCGGACACTTCGGACACCAAAAATCAAGGTTTACATGACGATTTCCGATGGCACACATTTTGCCTATCCCGTTCCTTAATCCGGCGCTAATATATTGCTAAAACCAAGGAAACGGCGACGGATATTCAGGTGTAACGTAAAGTAACAAGCAGTACGGTGGTAGTTCAAGCAATAAGAGCAAATAAAAAGCAGAACCCTGGGCGCCTGGCCCACAACAAGCCTTACGTTTGGAGATACGATGGAACGACGTGGATTCCTCAATATTAGTAGTCTGGCCCTGGGCACGATGCTGCTGCCCGCATTCGGCCGCGCAATCGCCGCGGAAGAGTTGCTCAAGCCGGTCGCCGTGCAGTTCAAAAAAATGCTGGCCGATACCGCGATGACCGCGGCCACGCAAGCCGGCGCGTCGTATTGCGACGTGCGCGTCGGGCGCTACCTGAACCAGTTCATCACCACCCGCGATTTGAACGTCGAGAACGTGACCAACACGGAATCGGCCGGCGTCGGCGTGCGCGTGATCGCCGGCGGCGCCTACGGTTTCGCCGCCACCAACGACATGACGCCGGACGGCGTGGCCGCCGCGGCGCGCCAGGCGGTCGCCATCGCCAAGGCCAACGCCAAGCTGCAGACCGAGCCCGTGATCCTGGCGCCGGTCAAGGGCGTCGGCGAAGTGTCGTGGGCCACGCCCATCATCAAGGACTGGCGCACCGTCGCCATCAAGGAGAAGGCCGACCTGCTGATCGCCGCCAACAAGGCCGGCATGGAGGGCGGCGCCAGCTTCATGCAATCGCTGCTGTTCCAGGTCAACCAGCAGAAGTACTTCGCCTCCACCGACGGCTCCTACATCGACCAGGACATCCACCGCATGTGGATGCCGTTCTTCGCCACCGCCGTCGACCAGAAGACCAACAAGTTCCGTTCGCGCCAGGGCCTGTCGGCGCCGGTCGGCATGGGTTATGAATATCTGGACGCGCGCAAGGAAGACAAGATCCAGGCGGCGGGCGGCGTGACCACGCTGTACACCAAATCGTATGACCTGATCGAAGACGCGCGCCTGGCCGGCAAGCAGGCCAAGGCCAAGCTGACCGCCAAGTCGGTCGAGCCGGGCAAGTACGACCTGGTGCTGACGCCGGAACACCTGTGGCTGACCATCCACGAGTCGGTCGGCCACCCGACCGAGCTCGATCGCGTGCTGGGCTACGAGGCCAACTACGCCGGCACCAGCTTCGCCACGCTGGACAAGTGGCAGTCGAAGAAATTCAAGTACGGTTCGGACCTGGTCAACATCGTCGCCGACAAGACCACCCCGGGTTCGCTGGGCGCGGTCGGCTACGACGACGAAGGCGTCAAGTGCAAGAACTGGGACATCATCAAGGACGGCATCCTGGTCAACTACCAGGCCACCCGCGATCAGGCCCACATCATCGGCGAAAAAGAATCGCACGGCTGCTCGTATGCGGACAACTGGGCCAACGTGCAGTTCCAGCGCATGCCGAACGTCTCGCTCAAGGCGGGCAAGAAGAAGCTGACGCCGGACGAAATGATCAAGGACGTCAAGAAGGGCATCTACATCGTCGGCGACGGTTCCTTCTCGATCGACCAGCAACGCTACAACTTCCAGTTCGGCGGCCAGCTGTTCTACGAAATCAAGAACGGCAAGATCGGCCAGCAGCTGGAGGACGTGGCGTATCAATCGAATACCCAGGAGTTCTGGAACGCCTGCGTCGGCATCTGCGACGAGCGCGATTGGCGCATGGGCGGCTCCTTCTTTGACGGCAAAGGCCAGCCGCCGCAGGTGTCCATCGTTTCGCACGGTGCATCCACGACGCGCTTCAACGGCATCAACGTCATCAACACGGCCCGCAAGATCGGCTAAGCCTGGAGAGAGAAGAATATGAAATTCCTGAGTCAAGAAGAGACCAAGCGCATTACCGACAAGGTGCTGTCCCTGTCCAAGGGCGACCAGTGCGAAGTGACCATCAACGGCAGCCGCAAGGGCAATATCCGCTATGCGCGCAACGCCGTGTCGACCGCCGGCCTGATCGAAGATACGCAGCTGTCGGTGTCCGTCGCCTTCGGCAAGAAGCAGGGCACGGCCGCCATCAACGAGTTCGACGACAAGTCGCTGGAAAAAGCCGTGCGCCGCGCGGAAGACCTGGCCCGCCTGGCGCCGGAAAATCCGGAGTTCATGGCGACGCCGACCAAGCAGGAATACAAGGCCACCCAGACCTTCTTCCAGAAGACCGCCGACATCGATCCCGAATTCCGCGCCCAGGTCGCGGCCTACAGCATCGAGAACAGCAAGAAGAACAAGCTGGTGGCGGCGGGCTTCTTCACCGACAGCACGCAGTTCACCGCCATCGCCAATTCCAACGGCGTGTTCGGCTACCAGCAGGACACGGGCCTGGACTTCACCGTGACCGTGCGCACCGAAGACGGCCGCGGCTCCGGCTGGGCCAAGCGCAGCGTCGGCGATGTCAGCAAGTTCGACGCCCGCTCGGCATCCGACGTGGCGATTGAAAAAGCACTGCGCTCGGTGGAAGCCAAGGCGCTGGAACCGGGCCGCTACACGGTGATCCTGGAGCCGGCCGCGACCTCCGACGTGCTGGCCTATATGTTCAACAGCTTCGACGCCCGCTCGGCCGACGAGGGCCGCAGCTTCCTGTCGAAGAAGGGCGGCGGCAACCGCCTGGGCGAGAAGCTGTTCGACGAGCAGGTCAACGTCTGGGCCGACCCGTGGGACAAGGACGTCGCGGTGCTGCCGTGGGACGGCGGCAGCATGCTGGCGCGCGAACGCCAGGACATCATCAAGGGCGGCAAGATCGCCAACCTGGACTACTCGCTGTTCTGGGCCAAGAAGCAGGGCAAGCGCGCCATCGGCACGCCGGGCAACATCATCATGGCCGGCACCAGCAAGTCGACCGAGGAGCTGATCGCCAATACCAAGAAGGGCATCTTGGTGACCCGCACCTGGTACATCCGCATGGTCGATCCGCAATCGGTGCTGCTGACCGGCTTGACCCGCGACGGCACCTTCTACATCGAGAACGGCAAGATCAAGCATCCGATCAAGAATTTCCGCTTCAACGAGAGCCCGGTGTCGATGCTGAACAACATCGAGGAAATCGGCAAGCCGGAGATCCTGTCCGGTGACGAGTCGCAGTTCCAGCTGCTGATTCCGGCGATGAAGGTACGCGACTTCAACTTCACGTCGCTGTCGGACGCGGTGTAAAGTCCCAAGGGGCCGGGAAGCAGTTTCCGGCCCCGTTTTATTTTTTCAGGAGCTAAAGTGGAACGACGTTCATTTCTAAAAATCGGCGCGGCCGCCGGCGGCAGCATGCTGATCCCGGTGTTCGGCAACGCCATCGCGGCCGAAGAGCTGCTCAACCCCATGGCCGTGCAGTTCAAGAAGGCCCTGGCCGACGCCGCCATGAACGCGGCCACCAAGGCCGGCGCCACGTATTGCGACGTGCGCATCGGCCGCTACCTGAACCAGTTCATCACCACCCGTGACATGAACGTGGAAAACATCGTCAATACCGAATCCTCCGGCGTCGGCGTGCGCGTGATCGCCAACGGCGCCTACGGCTTCTGCTCGACCAATGTGATGAACCCCGACTCGGTGGCCGACGCCGCGCGCCAGGCCGTCGCCATCGCGCGCGCCAACGCCAAGCTGCAGGCCGAACCCGTGGTGCTGGCGCCGGTCAAGGGCGTGGGCGAAGTGGCGTGGGCCACGCCGTTCAAGAAAGACTGGCGCACGGTGCCGATCAAGGAAAAGGCGGAGATGCTGCTGGCCGCGAACCGGGCCGGCCTGGACGCGGGCGCCAGCTTCATGGCGGCCAACCTGTTCCAGGTCAACCAGCAGAAGTATTTCGCTTCCACCGACGGCTCGTATATCGACCAGGACGTGCATCGCCTGTGGTCGCCGCTGACCGCCACCGCCGTCGACAAGACCGCCAACCGCTTCCGCACCCGCGACGGCCTGTCGTCGCCGGTCAGCATGGGCTATGAGTTCTTCGAGGCCAAGGCCGAGAACAAGATCAAGGCCGCCGGCGGCGTGACCACGCTGTACAAGGGCGCCTACGACATCATCGAGGATGCGCGCACCGCCGGCCGCCAGGCGCGCGAGAAGCTGAGCGCGAAGTCGGTCGAGCCGGGCAAGTACGACCTGGTGCTGTCGCCGGAACACCTGTTCCTGACCATCCACGAATCGGTCGGCCACGCCACCGAGCTGGATCGCGTGCTGGGCTACGAGGCCAACTACGCCGGCACCAGCTTCGCCACGCTGGACAAGTGGAAATCGAAGAAATTCAAGTACGGCTCGGACATCGTCAACTTCGTCGCCGACAAGACCACCCCGGGCTCGCTGGGCTGCGTCGGCTACGACGACGAGGGCGTGGCCTCCAAGCGCTGGGACATCATCAAGGACGGCATCCTGGTCAACTACCAGGCCACGCGCGACCAGGCCGCCGTCATCGGCGAGAAGGAATCGCATGGCTGCTCGTACGCGGACAGCTGGAGCAGCGTGCAGTTCCAGCGTATGCCCAACGTCTCGCTGGCGGCCGGCAAGAAGCAGCTGACGCCGGACGAGATGATCAAGGACGTCAAGAAGGGCATCTACATCCTGGGCCGCGGCTCGTTCTCGATCGACCAGCAGCGCTACAACTTCCAGTTCGGCGGCCAGCTGTACTTCGAGATCAAGAACGGCAAGATCACCAATCCGCTGGAGGACGTGGCCTACCAGTCCAACACGCAGGAGTTCTGGAACGCCTGCACCGCGCTGTGCGATGAACGCGACTGGCGCATGGGCGGCTCCTTCTTCGACGGCAAAGGCCAGCCTAGCCAGGTCAGCGCGGTGTCGCACGGTTCGCCGACGACCCGCTTCAACGGCATCAACGTGATCAACACTGCTCGCAAGATTGGATAAACAATGAAGATGCTGAACCAGGAAGAAGCAAAACGCATTTGCGACAAGGTGATGTCGCTGTCCAAGGCCGACGAATGCCGCGTGCAGCTGAGCGGCAGCCGCAACGGCAATATCCGCTACGCGCGCAACGCCGTCTCCACCGCCGGCCTGATCGAGAATACGCAGCTGACCGTGAGCGTCGCCTTCGGCAAGCGCCAGGGCACCGCGTCGATCAATGAGTTCGACGACAAGTCGCTGGAAAAGGCCGTGCGCCGCGCGGAAGACGTGGCGCGCCTGGCGCCGGAGAACCCGGAGTTCCAGCCGGCGATCAAGAAGCAGGAGTACAAAGGCTCGGCGACCTACAGCGAAGCCACGGCCGCCATCGATCCCGAGTACCGCGCCGAAGTCGCGTCCATCAGCATCAACTCCGCGCGCAAGCAGGGGCTGGTCGCGGCGGGCTTCTTCAGCGATACCACCGGCTTCGAGACGGTGGCCAACTCGAACGGCGTGTTCGGCTACCAGACGCTGAGCAACCTGGGCTTCACCGTGACCACGCGCACCGAAGACGGCCGGGGTTCCGGCTGGGTGACCCGCTCCGCCAACGATGCGAAGAAGTTCGACGCGCGCGAAGCGTCCGAGATCGCCATCGAGAAGGCGCTGAAATCGGTGGAAGCCAAGGCGCTGGAGCCGGGCCGCTACACCGTGATCCTGGAGCCGGCGGCGACCTCGGAAATCATCGGCCGCATGTTCGGCGCCTTCGATGCGCGCCAGGCCGACGAGGGCCGCAGCTTCCTGTCGAAAAAGGGCGGCGGCAACCGCCTGGGCGAGAAGCTGTTCGACGAGCAGGTCAACCTGTGGGCCGATCCGTGGAATCCGGACGTGCCGGTGCTGGCCTGGGATAACCAGTCGATGCTGGCGCGCGAGCGCACCGATGTCATCAAGGGCGGCAAGATCGAGTCGCTGGACTACACCCGCTACTGGGCGGAGAAGCAGGGCAAACGCGCCTTCGGCCGCCACGGCAACATGATCATGGCGGGCGGCGGCAAGTCGACCGAGGAGCTGATCGCCAGCACCAAGAAGGGCATCCTGGTGACCCGCACCTGGTACATCCGCATGGTAGATCCGCAATCGCTGCTGCTGACCGGATTGACGCGCGACGGCACCTTCTACATCGAGAACGGCAAGATCAAGCATCCGGTGAAGAACTTCCGCTTCAACGAAAGCCCGGTGACGATGCTGAACAATATCGAGGAGCTGGGCAAGCCGGTCGTCATCGGCGGCGACGAAGTGCGCTTCCAGATGCTGATTCCGCCGATGAAGGTCCGCGACTTCAACTTCACGTCGCTGTCGGACGCGGTGTAAGGACAAGGTTAAGGAACCCCGGTGGCCAACTACGATTTCTATTTCACGCGCCTGACGTACGAGTCGGGCGACTGGGATGTCGATATCCGCATGCCGAGCAACGTGCTCAACTCGCTGGTCGAATACACGACCTTGCGGGTTGATCCCGTCGAGCGCATCGTCGCGCTGTCCGATCCGAAGATGCTGGAGGCGCCGTTCTGCTATTTCGCCGGCCACAAGCTGGTGCAGTTCACGGCGGCCGAGCGCAAGAACCTGGAGCGCTACATCAAGGGCGGCGGCTTTTTGTTCGTGGACGACTGCAACCACGATATCGACGGGCTGTTCGCGAAATCGTTCGAGGCCGAAATCGCCCGCATCTTCGGGCCGAAGGCGCTGCACAAGATCCCGAACAACCATCCGGTGTATTCGAGCTTCTTCAAGTTCGACGGTCCGCCGAACACCGGGGTGGAGCTGAACGGCTGGGGCGACGACCTGGTGCACGACTACCTGAAGGCGGTCGAGGTCGGCGGCCGCGTGCGGCTTTTGTATAGCAACAAGGACTATGGCTGCGAGTGGGACTATGACTTCCGCAACAAGCGTTTCCTGGTCATCGACAACACCCGCTTTGCGGTCAATATTATTCAATATGCGTTGGGAGCTTAATTACTATGCCTGCTGATGGTGCAATCGCCTGGAGCGAAAATGAAATCGGCGCCTTGAGCGCCAAGGTGGCTGCGCTGAAGGCGAGCATGTCGAAGGTCATCATCGGCCAGGAGAACGTGATCGATTCGCTGATCATCTGCCTGCTGGCCGGCGGCCATGCGCTGGTCGAGGGCGTGCCGGGGCTGGGCAAGACATTGCTGGTGAAGTCGCTGTCGCAGGCGACGGAGCTGGACTTTCACCGCGTGCAGTTCACGCCGGACCTGATGCCGTCGGATATCGTCGGCACCGAGATCCTGGAAGAGGACCATGCGACGCGCAAGCGCGAGTTCCGCTTCCAGCAAGGGCCGGTGTTCACGCAGGTGCTGCTGGCCGACGAGATCAACCGCGCGCCGCCGAAGACCCAGTCCGCATTGCTGGAGGCGATGCAGGAGCGCAGCGTCACCTTCGCGGGCCAGACGCACAAGCTGCCCAAGCCTTTCTTCGTGCTGGCGACGCAGAACCCGATCGAGCAGGCCGGCACCTACCCGCTGCCGGAGGCGCAGCTGGACCGCTTCCTGCTGCGTATCGACGTGGTCTATCCGACCGAGGAAGAGGAGATCGCGATGGTCTCCGCCACCACGCACGCTGGCTTGAAGGATGCGGAGCCGGTGATGGATGTGGCGACCCTGCTGCGCCTGCAGCAGCTGGTGCGCGATATCGAGATCGGCGATCACCTTTTGAAGTATGCGACGCGCCTGGTGCGCGCCACCCGCCCGGCGCTGACGACGGTGCCGGCGGTGAAGAAGCATGTGGGCTGGGGCGCGGGTCCGCGCGCGGGCCAGGCGCTGGTGCTGGCTTCCAAGGCGCGCGCGCTGATGCATAACCGCCTGGCGGTCACGCGCGAGGATATCGGCGAGATGCTGCTGCCGGTGCTGGCGCACCGCGTGCTGCGCAACTTCGAGGCGGAAGCGGATGGCGTGGCGATCGCCGACATCCTGCTGGCGCTGCGCGAGCATATTCGTCCAGAATAATGCAGGTATCCGAGAAGGCTGCGGCGACGGCCGCCATGACCGCGATGATGGCCCAGACCAAGGATCTGGACCTGGTGATCCGTCACGTGCTGGCGGGGCTCGGCCATGGCCTGCACGCGGGCCGCGAGCGCGGCGCCGGCGTGGAGTTTTCCGAGTACCGCGCCTATGCGCCGGGCGACGAGTGGCGCCGCGTCGACTGGAAGCTGCTGGCGCGCGCCGACCGCTATTTCGTCCGCGAGGCGGAGCGGGACAGCCACGTCGCCACCTGGCTGTGGCTGGACGCGACGGCGTCGATGGCGGAGCCCAGCCGCGAGATCAACGGCATCGACAAGCTGTGGTTCGCGCGCACCGTGCTGGCGTGCGTGGCGGCGATCGCGCAGCGGCAGGGCGATGCGTTCGGACTGGTGGTGTGCAGCGGCGGCAAGGTCGAGTTCACACAGGCCACGCGCGGGCCGCGCCAGTTGCAGCGGGTGCTGGCGCAGCTGGCGAAGGTCAAGCCGGACGGCGTGCTGCCCAATGCGGAGGTGCTGAAGGCGAATCTGCACTTTGCGCGCTCGCCAAGCCTGATCTTTGCGGCCAGCGATTTTCTCGACTGGCCATCGCCGCTGAGCGAGGCCCTGCTGCGCCTGCGGAACCTGCGCCACGATGTGCGCTTGCTGACCTTGCGCACACAGGCCGAGGTGGATGCCACCTTCAAATCCGGGGCCGGATACCGCGACCCCGAACAGAACGACGGCCTGCACCGCATGAGCAACGCCGACCGCGAAAGCTACAAGCAGCAAAGCCGCGCGCATTTCGATGGCGTGGCGACCAGCTGTCGTCAGAATAATATCGTCCAGTACGAGGCATGCATCGAGCAGCCGCTGCACGCGGTGTTGCGCAGCTGGCTGCGGTTGGCGGGAGCACGGGCGAAATGATGTTGAGTTCTTATCCGTTTTGGTGGCTTGCGCTGCCGGTATTGCTGCTGCCGGTCTGGTGGCATCGCCAGAAGCGCCAGCGCCTGAAGGCCGAGCCGCTGGCCAGCGCGCGTTTCCTGCCGGCCGCCGCTCCGGAGCAACTGCGCGTCTGGCAATGGCGCGACCACATCCTGCTGCTGGTGCGCTGCCTGATGCTGCTCGCGCTGATCGCGTGGCTGGCCGCGACCATCTTCCCATGGCGCGGCGATACCGTGCTGCTGGACGCCGGCGCCGACAAGGCGTGGGCGGAGCGGCAGATCGCCGCCGCCGGCCTTGCCGCCGCACCGCGCGTCGAGCTGCCGGCCGACGCGCTGCAATGGCTGCGGCAGAACGAGCGCGATTGGCGCGCGGACGCGAAACTATTGATCGTCGCCCGCGCGAGCCAGGTCGCGATGCCGGCCCGCATGCCGCAATTCAGCCATCAGGTAGAACTACGCACGGAACTGGCCGGCGCGCCGGCCGTCGCCGCGCCGGCCGGGCATCGCATCGCGCTGGCCGCCTCACAGGAGCGCGCCGCGCCGTGGCGTGCGCTGTTCTCCGCCTTTGACCGTGCCGGCGATGGCGCCGGTCGCTACTTGCTCGCCGCCGAACCGGCGGCGGGCACCGAGTTGATCGTCTGGGACACGCCGGACGCCGCGCCGCCCGCCAATTGGCGCGCGCCGCAATGGTGGGTCGCTTCCGCTACGCCGGCCAGCGTGCCGGCCGCCATGCCGGCCGCCGCACGGACTGTCGCACGCGCCGCACCGGCCGCCTTCCCCGAGCTGGCGAACGCTTCAACGCTGATGATCAACGGCCTCGTGCTCAAGTACGCCGACAGCCCGCGCGGCCGCCTGTGGAGCTCCGACGCCTTCCCGCCGCGTGACGCCGACAGCGCCCGCGCCCTCTACGAAACCTGGCGGTTGCTGCAGGCCGCCCCGGCGCCAGCCTATCCGGCGCCATCGCAAACTTTCAGCGCCGCTCGCGCCCTGCCTGCCATCGCCGACGCCAAACCCGCCGCCTGGCTCATGCTCGTCCTGCTGGCGCTCTTCATCTTGGAACGGATACTGACTCATGCCCGGCGAAACTGACCATCTGCGCGGCCGCCTGTGGAGCGCGGTCATGCGCCGCCGCGCCCCGTACTGGCTGGCCGCGCTCGCACCGTTGGCCATCGCCGCCGCAATGCTGCCGGCCGCGCGCACGCTGGCGCTGGCCGCCATGCTCCCATGGGCCATCTGGCTCGCCATCGATATCCATCAATGGCGCAAGCGCATCGATACTCAATGGACGTCGTGGCTGAACGCCGCCATCCCCGCACTGGAGGACAGCAGCACGCTGCTCGCCGCCGACGCACCAACGCCAATCGCCAGGCTCCAGCAGCAGCGCCTGCACGCCCGCCTGGCCAGCGTACTGACGGAAGACGACTACCGCGGCATCGCCCGCACCCGCGTGCGCTTCGGCGTGCTGCCGCTCGCGCTCAGCATCGTGGCCGCCGGCGCCGCATGGGGCTATCACGGCCGGCAAGCCGCCAGCCCGGCGCCCGCCGCAACCGCGCAGGCCAACAAGGCCATCGTCGACGGCGAAGTCTATCTGCGCGTCGCACCGCCGGCCTACACCGGCGTCGCCGCATTCGACACCGGCGCGCGCGACATCCAGGTTCCGCAATTCTCCGAAGTGCGCTGGTGCGTCCGCAAACCGGCCGGCACGCAGCCGACAGTCGAGTTGGGCGACGGACAAACGCTCATCGTCGTCAAGGACTGCGCCGTCAAGCGCGTCGAAGAATCGCTGTTCTGGCGCGCACGCGGCACGGGCGGCACGCGCTACAACATCCGCGTCACACCGGACCACGCGCCTGAAATCACCATTGTCCAGCCGACCGAATTGATCCACCTGATGCGGAAGGATGTGACGGCCGTGCAGCTGGCCGTCGCGGCACGCGACGACTACGCCATCGTCCGCGCCAGCCTGCATATGACGCTGGCGCGCGGCAGCGGCGAGAACGTCCGCTTCACCGACCGCGAAGTGCCGCTGCCGCAATCGTCCGACCCGAAAAGCCGCAACTGGAAAAAGCAGTGGACGCTGGCGGAACTGGGCATGGAGCCCGGCGACGAACTGTACTTCTTCGTGCGCGCCACCGACAACGCGCCGAACAAGCCGCACACGACCCAATCGCCGACCTACACGCTGCGCCTGCCCGGACCTGAAGCGGAAAGCCTGGACTCGACCGCGCTGCCGTCCATGGTCAAGCCGGAGAACTTGCGCAGCCAGCGCCAGATCATCATCGACACCGAGCAGCTGCTGGCCGACCTGCACGCGCATCCGGACATGGCGGCGGCCACGCTGCGTTCGCGCAGCGAAGGCATCGCTGCCGACCAGTCCGCGCTGCGGCTGCGTTACGGCCAGTTCCTCGGCGAGGAATCCAGCCTGTTCGGCGACGAGCATGAGCACGAACACGAGGAGCACCATGGCGGCGGCGAAAAGCAGGGCAGCGAAATCGCGGTCATGAAAGAGTTCGGCCACGCGCACGACCAGGAGGACAACGCCACCATCTTCGATCCGCAAACCAAGGCCGTCCTGAAGCGCGCCCTGTCCGCCATGTGGGATGCGGAAAAATCGTTGCGCGCCATCGCGCCCAAGGGCGCGCTGCCGCCCGAGTACAAGGCGCTGGAAGCGATCAAGGAACTGCAGGCCGCCGAACGCGTCTACCTGCACCGCACCGCCTTCGTGCCGCCGGCGCTGAAGGAAGAGAAGCGCATGAGCGGCGATATCGTCGGCGTGATGAGCTACAAGCGCGCGCAAGGCGCCGCCGGCGACAGCGTCCCCGCCGAAGTGCGCGAACTGGTGCAGGCGCTGGCGCAGGATGGCGCGTTGCCGGCCTTGTGGAGCAAGTCGGCGCGCGACGCCATCGGCGCCCGCATCGCCGATCAGGAACAGAAACTCAGCGCCCAGCGCGCGGTGCAGGATGTGCTGGACGGCTGCGTGGCCTGCCGCGGCGAACTGCGCGCCTGGCTGCGCGGAACGTTGACCGATGCGCCGGTGCTGCTGCAGGCGCGGCCTTCGGCGGACAGCCCGTTCCGTCAGGCCTGGAGCGGCAAGGAGCAGTCGAAATGATGATGTCTACGGATTTCGCGGCGATAGCGCCGCCACTGGCCGCCTTGGCCGCCGGCGCGGCAAGCGCCGCGCTATATGGGCGCAAGCGCAAATGGACCAACGCCGCGTTGGCCGGCGTGGCCGGCGCCGCGCTGGCCCTGGCGATCGCCGACCTGCGGCAACCGGTCGCCGGCGCCGATGCGCTGGCGATCGACACCGGCACAACGGGCCAGCTTACCGATGCCGACCGGCTGGCGATTCCGCGCGCCGGCGCGATAGCATTGAGCGGCGACGGCCTGCGCAAAGCCGAATGGCGCGACCTTCCCGCGCGTCCGCTGCAATGGACGCCCGCCGCCGCCGATCTGCTGTGGCTCGATTTCCCGCGCTCGATGTCGCTGGGCCGTATCTTCACCCTGACGGTGCGCCGCGCGCAGGCGCAAGCCGGATGGCGCCTGCAACTGCTGGCCGAGAACAAGCAGGTGCTGGCGGATTCCGGTGCGGCCGCCGCGGGCAATGCGCCGCCGACGGCACAACTGTCCGTGCAATGGCTGCCGCCGGTCGCGGAGAACATGGTGCTGCAGGCGCGCCTGCTCGACGCCGCCGGCAAGACCATCGCGCAAGGCCCGATACCGCTGCAGGTCCAGGATGCGGTACCGCTGCAGATACAAGGGCGCTTCGATGCGCCATCGTTCGATGCCGGCGCGCTGAATCAACTGCTGTCCGACGGCAGCGCGATCATGGATTGGAGCGTCACACTCGGCAAAGCCATCGCCCGCAGCGAAACCGCGCGCGAGCCGTTGATCGCGCCCAACGCGATGTTCGTCGATGCGGCCTATGTCGAGCACCTGTCGCCATCCGCGCGCGCCGCATTGCTGGCGCAGACCGGGCAGGGCGTGCCGCTGGTGATCCTGGGCGGTAACGCCGCCGATGCGCCGATGTGGCGGCGCGAGTTGGGCTTGCCGCTGCATCCGCAATCGCCGACGACGGAAAAGGAAGATGTGCGCCAGTTCAGCGTCGCCGGCGCATCGCTGGCGATGCCGCCCGCCACGCTGAACCCTGCCGACAACGCCGGCGAACTGTGGTCGGTGCTGGCGCGTGACGGCAAGAAGCAGCCGTGGCTCTGGCAACGCGACCTGCGGCAGGGGCGCGTGATCTGGATCGGCGTATCGGACTGGCACCGCTATGCGATCAGCGCGCCGCAGGCCCTGACCTTGTGGTGGCAGGCGGCGATGGACAAGATCGCGCTGGCCAGCGTGCGGAAGGCCAACTGGCAGCTGCCAGACGTCATGCCGCTGCAAGGACTGCGCAGCGAAGTGTGCGTGCAAGGCGCCAAGGCCGGCGCGGCGTTGCAAGTGGAGGGCGGCCCGGCGCTGTCCTTGCAGGCGCGGATGGACAAGGCCGAGGCGTACTGCGGCGCGTGGTGGCCGCAGCGCGCTGGCTGGACGAAATTCAGCGCCGGCGGTGTTGAGGCACCGGCGCTGGCCTATGTCTACGATGTGAAGGATTGGCCTGCATGGCAGCGGGCCTTGCGGCGCGACGCCACCGCGCAGTACGCGGCGCGCGCCACGGTCGGTACCGGTGCGGTCGCGGCGGCGGAACGGCCGTTGCCGGTCGCCCCGTTCGCGCTTGTGTTCGCCCTCTGCATGCTGGGCCTGTGGTATCGCGAATCCGAACAGCGCCGCTAAAAAAGACCCTGCAGCCTTGGCCGCAGGGTCAAAGCCGGCCTGATACCCCGGCCGGCGTCCTTGGAACGTAACCTAGAACTTGTAGTTCATCCCGAACAGGACCGTGCGACCGTATTTCGCATACTCCAGCTGGCGTTCCTTGCTGTTGGCGTAGGTCTCATACGCCTCGTTGGTCAGGTTGTTCACCTGCAGCAGGATGCCCAGTCCCTTGTAGGTGCCGTCGTTGAAGGTATAGCCGATCTGGAAATCGACCGGATGGTCGCCGACCACATAACGCAGCTGGCGGTCGCCGGCGAAGTTGCCGATCTCACCCACATAGTCCGAACGGCGGCGCGTGCTCACGCGGGTCGAGAAACCCGATTTTTCGTAGTACAGCGTCACGTTGGTGACATTGCGCGACAGGCCTGGCAGCTGCAGCTTGCCGATGGTCGAGTTGACTTCCTTGATGTCGATGCCGCTCTCGGTGTACGAGCTGCTGGCCAGCAGGCCGAAGCCGTCCAGCGCCGGCGTCACCATTTCCAGCGGCAGCGACACGGTCAGCTCGGCGCCCTTCAGCATGCCGCCGTTGCCGTTGTACGAGGTGCTGTACTGGCCCATGTTGGTGATGGCGATGGTACCTGGCGTGTACTGCGAGAAATCGCGCGTCTCGGAGAAGTTATAGATGTAGGTGTCGAGCTTTTTGTAGAAGCCCGCCAGCGCCACGTAGCCCTTCTTGGCGAAGTATTTTTCCCACGAGATGTCGAAGGCCTTGGCGCGCCACGGATCGAGACGCGCGTTGCCGCCGCTGCCGCTCGGCAGGCGGGTGCCGGTATCGACGGTGAAGTTGAAGCCGGCGTTCAGCTGGTCGACGCGCGGACGGGCGATCTGCTTGGCCAGCGAGACGCGCAGCGTCTGGTCGTTGGCCAGGCCGAAGGCCAGGTTCATACTCGGCAGCACGTCGTTGTAGGTCTTGCCGTCTTCGATAGGATGGGCTGCGCCGGTCGCGTCGGCATACAGCGATTCCGACGACTGGTCGGTGCGCAGCAGCTGCGCGCCGAAGTTGCCGCGCACGGTCACGTCGCCCCACTGGCTGTCGATGTTGGCGCGGGCGTAGCCGGTGGTGATTTTTTCCGTCACGTCCCAGGCGCGGCTGATGGTGCCGGCGTTGTTGGCCAGGCTGTAGTTGATCGGATCGAAGTACTTGGCGATCACGCCCGGCACGTTCCACGACGGGACGATGCCGGCGCCGGCGAAGCCCAGGTTGACCGGCGTGTACAGCAGGTCGCTGGAGATGGTCGGATTGCCGGTGGCGAACAGCTGGCCGGATGGCTGGCGCTTGGTCTTGGTGCGGTCGCTGTAGTTGATACCGACGTCGATGCCGCCCAGGTAGCTGTCCAGCGACTCGGGCACCGGCAGCTTGGCGGCCAGCTTGAAGCTCTTCAGCGTGTCCTTCAGGTGCGGCGAGTAGGTGCTGCCGTAGCCATAGATGGAGTTACCGGTATAGAGCTTGGTCGGATCGCTGTAATTGAGGGTGCCGGCGATGGTGGCGAAGTTACCCGGCTTCCAGCCCACCGTCATCAGCGGATCGTTGAAGGCGCCGCCCGTCGCGCTTTGCAGCTGCAGGTTGTTCTCAAGGTAGGTCTCGTCGCGCTTGGCCTGCGAGTAGTTGGCGTCGGCCAGCAGCGACCAGCTGCCGAAGTTGAATTTGTTGGCCCAGCCGGCGGTGCGGATCTCGTCCTTGCGGTTGTTGTACTGGCCGCGCACCAGCGGGTAGGCGCCGGTGGCGGTACCGCCCAGCAGCGTGCCGTTGGAGATGTTGGTGCTGCTGTAGTTGAAGCCAGCCGGGTTGTTGCTGCCGTTGTAGCCGCCCAGGTTGACCTCGAACTGGTTGTTGGTGTCGACCTGCTTGAACTCGGAGGCGAAGACGTCGAGGGTACTGGTCCACTGCTTGGACGGGCGGTATTCCAGCACGCCGATCAGGCCCGTGCGCTTGAGCGTGCCGCTCTTGGCCAGCGCCTTGACGCCGGCGGTGACATAGGTGCCGGCCGGGACGCCGGACACGGTGCTGCGGTCGAACGGTTCGTAGGTGCCGGTCTCGTTGTCGAGGATGGGCGACTCCAGGCTGGCGATGCCGAGCGCCACGCCGACCGTGCGGTTGGCGAATTGGTCGATGTAGCTGGCGCTGACGCGGTGGCCGGTGTCCTTGGCGTTGGCGATCTTGCCCAGCGAGTTTTTCTCGCCGCGCACGTTGAACGACAGCGTGCGGCCGGGGAAGGTCAGCGGGCGCACGGTCTGCATGTCGATGGTGCCCGACAGGCCCTGGCCGACCAGGCTCGCGTCCGGCGTCTTGTAGACCGTGACGGCGCTCAGCAGCTCGGACGGATACTGGTCGAATTCCACGCTGCGGTTGTCGCCGGTGCTGACCTGTTCGCGGCCGTTGAGCAGCGTGGTGGCGAAGTCCGGCGACAGGCCGCGGATGCTGATCACCTGCGCGCGGCCGGCGACGCGCTGCGCCGCCAGGCCCGGCAGGCGGGCGATCGATTCGGCGATGCTGGTGTCCGGCAGTTTGCCGATGTCTTCGGCGGAGATGGTTTCGACGATCGAGGTCGAATCCTTCTTGACCGAGATGGCGTCTTCGATGCCGCGCCGGATGCCCGACACGACGACGGTCGATACCGGCGCGTCGGAGGCCTGCGGCGTGGTGCCGGTCTGGGCGTGCAGCGGCGCTGCCAGCGCCGACATCAGGATGGCGCAGGCGGCCGCCACGGGGGTAAGGGTAAGGTTGTCCAACTTCATGCGGGTGTCTCCTAGTGTTTTCGAAGGTAGTCGTTCAAGTGGCGTTCTGATGACGCCTGAGAACTATCTTGTATTAAAACTAGAAAACAAGTCAAACGAACTTTGGTGTTTTTACATCACGAAAGCTCCAGCTTAGGCGTTTGCCAGGGGCGGATGCGCTTTCGTGTTGTATTTTGGCCATTCAAACTGTAGGTAAACTACATCATCTTGCCCAGGCGACGACATAAGGGGGCGCCTCCACCGTGCAACCGCTGTCGCGCTGCGGCGTCAGCGGCGTGCGGGCCCACGGCAGCACGCCGGCCCATGCCGGCCAGCCCAGGTCTTCCTCGTCGTCGTTGGGCGCGCCGGTGCGCATCTTGCAGGCCGCCTCGTCGAGCGTGATGCGCAGCACCGTGGTCGCCGCGTATTCCTTGTCGGAGCCCGGGCGGACCTCGGCCTGGCGGCCGGGGGCCAGCTTCTCCATGAACGCTTCCATCGCGTGCCGCGCCGCCTGCCCCTCGACCGCCTCGAAGCGGCCATAGATCATCGCCGAGCGGTAGTTCATCGAATGGCTGAACGCCGAGCGCGCCATCACCAGCCCATCGAGATGGGTGATGGTCACGCAGCAGCCGCTGTCCAGCAGGCGCTTGATCATGCGGCTGCCATTGGAGCCGTGGATGTACAGGTAGGCGCCTTCGCGCCAGCAGGCGGTCGGGATGCAGTGCGCGCCGTGGTCGTCGCTGAAGGCGACATGGCACAGGTAGGCGTCGTCGATGATCGCGTGCAGCGTGGCGGTGTCGTAGTGCGCATTGCTCGCGCCACGGCGCACGCGGGTGCGGGTGCTCGGTGCGGCGGGGGAAACTGGTTCGGTCATGATCTCCATCCAAAAAGTTTGAAGCCACAATATAATGGGATGCTGGCCCCTTAAACAGGTCCAACAATAATTGATTTCATGGAGCCACGAATGGATCTCGCCCTGCTGATTGCCGGCTACACCACGGAGCACGGCCATCGCGGCTGGCCGCGCCAGCGCCTGCTGCACGAATGCCTGCGCCATGCGATCCGCAACGGCACGCTGGCGGCGGGCACGCGCCTGGCCGCCTCGCGCGCGCTGGCCGAGGAACTGGGCCTGGCCCGCAACACCGTGCTGTACGCCTACGAGCAACTGGCCAGCGAAGGTTTCGTCAGCACCGACCGGCGCGGTACCGTGGTCGCCGCGCTGGCCGCCGCGCCGGAGCGCAAGCCGGCCAGGCGGGCAGCCTCGGCGCCGCAGCCGGGCTTGTCGCGCCGCGCGCAAGCGCTGCGGCCGGTGCCGGGACCGGCCGACCGCATGGGCGCCTTCGTGCCCGGTGTGCCGGCGCTCGATCACTTCCCGCTGACGCTGTGGCGCCGCATGCTGGAGCGCGCGCTGCGCTCGATGACGGTGGCGCAGCTCAACTATGGCGATACGGCCGGCGAGCCGCTGCTGCGCGAAGCCATCGCCGACCACTTGCGGGCCTCGCGCGGCGTGGTGTGCGAGGCCGGCCAGGTGTTCATCACCGACGGCACGCAGAGCAGCCTCGATCTGTGCATGCAGGCGCTGGCGGACGCCGGCGATACGATCTGGATCGAGAACCCCGGCTACGGCGGCGCCATGGCTGCGGCGCGCGCGGCGGACCTGGTGGTGGCCGGCATCGAGGTCGACGACGACGGCATCGCGCCGGCGGCGCAGGATTGGCTGCTGCGGCCGCCGCGCCTGATCTACACCACGCCGTCGCACCAGTATCCGGTCGGCAGCGTGTTGAGCCTGCGCCGCCGCCTGGCGCTGATCGAGGCCGCGCGCGGCGCCGGCGCCCTGATCGTCGAGGACGACTACGACAGCGAATTCCGCCACGACGGCGCGCCGCTGTCGGCGATGCAGGGGCTAGCGCCGGAGGCGCCGGTGGTCTACCTGGGCACCTTCAGCAAGACCATGTTCCCGTCGCTGCGGATCGGCTTCGTGGTGGTGCCGTCGGCCTTGGCCGAGCCGTTCGCGCAGATGCGGGCGCAGTCGTTCTCGCGCGGGCGGGTGGCCGAGCAGCTGGCGCTGGCCGAGTTCCTGCGCAGCGGCCAGTTCGCGCTGCACCTGCGCCGCATGCGCAGGCTGTACCGGCAGCGGCGCGACGCGCTGGTGGCGGCGCTGGAGCGGCATCTGGGATCGGTGGCCACGGTGCACGGCGGTTCGGCCGGCATGCATCTGTCGCTGCGCTTCAAGGATGGGCGCGTGGACGATGTGGCGGTGGTGCGGCAGGCGCTGGAGCACGGCATCCTGGTCAATGCGCTGAGCAAGCATGACACGCAAGGGGAGTCGGGCTGGAAGGGACTGATGCTCGGCTACGCACAAGTGCCGGCCGGGCAGATGGAGGGCCTGGTCAAACAGTTGGCGGCGATCGTGCACCTTGCGGCCTACGCCGCCAACCGTTCAAGCCCCAAGCGGCGGGCCGCTTAGGGGGAGTGCTTAAAACGCGGTATCGACGCGCACGTACATCGAGCGGCCGTTGACGCCGATCGGGCAGGTTTCCCAGCAGCGGGTGAAGCCCAGTTTCGGGAAGTCGCCGCCGTTGGTCCACTCCGACGGCAGCTGGTCGAACACGTTGTTGACGCCGACGCTGAGGAAGGTGCGCTTGCTGAAGCCATAGCGTACCGACGCGTCGACCAGCCAGCGCGCATCCCACTTCTGCAGCGGGCTGAAGTTCTCGGCATAGACTTCGCCGTAGTAGTTGGCGCGGGTGTTCAGGTTCCACGCGCCCGCCGTGTAGTCGGCCGCGACCACGTGGTGCTTGCGCGGCTGGCCGTGTTCGATCAGCGTCACCTGCGATTTGTCGAACAGCTTCTCGCCGCTCAGCACCGTCGACGTCGAGTGGCGCTTGGTCACCTCGGTCTTGTTGAAGCCCAGCTGGCCCGACAGCACCAGCGTCGATGCGGCGAACTTGCTGGAATGCTCAGCCACGATGTCCAGGCCGCGGGTGCGGGTGTCGACGGCGTTGGTGAAGAACTGCGCCTGGCCGACGCCCAGCGGCTTCAGGATGTTGGCGATCGGGCCGCCGCCGGCTTCCGGTGCGATCTCGCTGGAGAAGACGATGCGGTCCTTGATCTTGATCTGGTACAGGTCGGCCGTCAGCGACATATTCTTCGCTGGACGGAACACCGCGCCGATGCTGCCGCTGGTCGAGGTTTCTTCTTTCAGCGGCGCGATGCCGAAGGCCTGGGTCACGGCGCTGCCCTGGCGCGCGGTCAGCGTCTCGGTCAGCACGCCGTTGTTCAGGTTGGTCGACACGGAGCTGTAGAACTCCTGCTGCACGCTCGGTGCGCGGAAGCCGGTGGACAGGCTGCCGCGGAAGCCGATCTGCTTGGTCGGGTCGAAACGGGCGCTCAGCTTGCCGGTGACGGTGCTGCCGAAGTCCGAGTATTTTTCATAGCGCACGGCGCCGGCCAGCGTCAGGTTGTCGACCGGCTTGTGCTCGGCGTCCAGGAACAGCGCGATGTTGTGGCGGCCCTCGTCGACCGCGGTGGCGGGCGTGTAGCCAGGGAAGCCCTGGATGCCGGACGACGCGGTGGCGCCGCTCGGCGTCTTGATCGCGATGGCCGGGTTGTTGGTGCGGCCGTATTGGTAAGAGACCGGATCGCCGGCGATGATCTGGTAGTTGTCCTGGCGGTACTCGAAGCCGGTGGCCAGGAAGATGCTGCCGTCGCCGAACTTGACCGGGCCCTTGATGTCGGCGTTGAAGGTGGTCTGCGAGAATTTCAGCGTGCCGGTGTCGGCTTCGCGCGGCGATTCGGCGTAGATGCCGCCGCCCGGTTTAGGCTCGTACCAGTAGCTGGTGTTCAGGCTGTTCGATTCGTGGAAGGCCAGTTCGCTGTTGCCCTGGTTGATGCTGATGTCGGCCTTCCAGTCGTTGGCCAGGTCGCGGCGATAGCCGAAGGCGAACGAGGCGTCCTTGATGTCGGTGTGGATCGCCGGCAGGAAGCCGTTCGGGTACACGGAGGGCACGGTGCGGTCGTCGCCGGCCGAGCGGAAGAAGCCGAAGGAATCGCTCTTGCGCTTGGACAGGCCGCCGAAGGCGTAGAACTCGCTGGCCTTGTCGATCGGCAGCGCGGCGTTCCACCAGAAGTAGCCGTCCTTGGTGTTGCTGTCGCCGATGTGCTGGGTCACGCGCGGCGGATTGACGCGCAGCGAATCCGGGCCGGCGCGGTTGGTCTCGCCGCGCTTGCGGGCTTCGACGGTCAGGTTGACGAAACCGCCGTCCTGGCCCAGCGCGAAGCCGGTGTTGGCGCTGCCCGAGTACAGGTCGCCGTCGCCTTCGGAGGTGGTGCCCAGCACGCCGCTCAGCGAGGTTTCGTTGACCTGCGATTTCAGCACGATGTTGATCACGCCGGCGATGGCGTCCGAGCCGTATTGGGCGGCGGCGCCGTCGCGCAGCACTTCGATGTGGTGGATCGCGGCCAGCGGAATGGCGTTGATGTCGGTACCGGCCGAGCCGCGTCCGATGGTTTGCTGGACGTTGACCAGCGCCTGCTGGTGGCGGCGCTTACCGTTGATCAGCACCAGCACCTGGTCCGGGCCGAGCGAACGCAGGGTCGCGGGGCGGATGCTGTCGGTGCCGTCGCTGATGAAGGTCGACGAGAAATTGAACGACGGGTCCAGCGTTTGCAGCAGCTTGCCCAGTTCCAGCGGACCGGCGGTCTGCATGTCCTTGAGGCTGATCAGGCCGACCGGCGCCGAGGTGTCCAGCGCGGTCTTGGCGACCGAGCGCGAGCCCAGCACCACCACGGTTTGTTCATGCGGCAGGACGTTGGCTTCGGCGTCCGCCTGCGGCGTTTGCGCGTGGCCCTGGCCCGCAGCCAACAGCAGGATAGCGCTGGCAAGCAGGGTACGTTTGAATTGCGGTGCTCTTGTCATATTTTCTCTCTTGGTGTTTTGTACGGCTGCGGGTAGCGCCGTTGAGAAAATACTATCTTGGGGTCTCCAGGAGGGGCAACGCGGCTCGCACCACTTTGTTGCGAATTATGCACATTTGCTAATATTTCGTGCTTTGTATCGCAATGTATCGTAATCTGGCCGACCGCCGTGATTGGCCGTGCCGCAAACCGGTGCAAAAGTGTGGTGCGCACGCATCGGTATGATGCAGGCGCATATCGATAGCCGAAAAACGCACTTGGCCAGTGCGCGGACTATTGCTGGTCCAGCATCCAGCCTTTGAGGCCGTTGACCCAGGATTTGGCCGGCAGGTTCAGGCTTTTCTTGATCGCGCCGGCGCGCTCGTACAGCACGCTGAAGTCCAGCACCGGCGACTGCTTGAAGGCGATGACGACGATGTTCGCGTCGTGCACTTCGGGCAGCCAGACCACCGCGTCGAACACCATTTCCATCGCCTGCAGGTTCTTGTCGTAGTTGGAGAAGTCGCCGAAGACGTTGGTGGTCATGATGCCGCCGTCGCGCAGCACGTCGGCGCAGCCCTGGTAGAACTCGGGCGAGTCCAGCACCGGGCCGCGCGCCTCCTCGTCGTACAGGTCCACCTGCAGGATGTCGACCGTGTCGTGGTTGGCCGGGTCCAGCACGAAATCCATCGCGTTCATTTCCATCACGTTCAGGCGGGCGTCGTTGGACGGCAGGCCGAACTGCGCGCCGCACATGGCGATCACGTTGGGATTGAGTTCGACGGCGGTGACGCGGGCCTCGGGCAGGCGGCGGTAGCAGAACTTGGTCAGCGCGGCGCTGCCCAGGCCCAGCTGGACGACGTGCCGCGGGCTGTCGTTAAACAGCAGCCACATCATCATCATCTGGATGTATTCGAGCTCGATGTTGTCCGGCTTGGCGATGCGCATCGCGCCCTGCACCCAGGAGGTGCCGAGGTGCAGGCTGCGCACGCCCTGGAATTCGGTGATGGTGGCCGGCGGGTGGCCGGGCTGGTCGAAACGTATTTTAGTCATGCCACAGTTTATCAGCCGGACGGAGCTGCGCCAAATGAGGGCGGTCGCAGTCAGCCAATGGAGCACGCCATATCAGCGATTCTGAAAGGCGATTTACTAGCATCAACAGCCATTGCTACATATCAAAAAGCTTCTTTGAGGCCGTGACATCATCTGCAACCAATGCTGTCGAAGGCTGCTGAACGCCGGCCGTCTATGCGATATAGATCCGCTGCTGAAATGGAGCGACTGTGGAAAGCGATAACGAATTCTTCAGCGTCCTGGGACTGGCCAAGGAACTGGTCACCAGCAACCGGCCTTGCGGCTGCGGCCTCGACCTGCCGGGAGGCCTCAACGACGACATGCTGCTGCCGCAGTGCGTGTTCGGCGTCGGAGACGCTGTGCGGCGGGATCGAATACCGCATCCGTCTGCGGCATCGCCGAGGCCAAGGGGCTGCGAGAATCGAGTCGATAGTGTCGGGACATTGTAAGTTGGAGTTCCCCGATGTGGGACACACTAGCGAAGTATCGGTATGAGCTTGGAGACCAAATGACCAAAACCGATCAAACACCTGTGCGACTGAAGGCAGGCATTACAGTCCCGGCTGAGAAACTTACAACGATACAGTTGGTGTCGCCTAGTGTCGAGCTCCTGATTGGAGGGGCATACAAGGCCGCTGATGGCATGCATACCTATGGACATATGGCTCTTAGAGTTAGCATAACGAAAGAAGAAAAAATTTATGACTTTGGCCGCTATGGTAAAACAGGAGGCGATTTCAGCGCAGAGGGCGAGGGCATCCTCAGAGTCTGGAATAACTTCAACTCGTACATTGCTGGTGAAAACTCCTATGGGCGTTCAACGAAGGGTTTCTCATACAGCGTCCCAGTAGATCAAGCCTCAAAAATTTTTTCGTATTACGCATCGCTAACCGCCGTGGCAACTAGGCGCCGTTCGAAACATCCAAATGCTGAAGAATTCAAGTTAACCAAGGACTATCATGGGATATCCAATAACTGCGCAACTATGTCGCTTGCGGGTGCACGTATTGCCTTGCCCGGCATTGATGCGAACAGCTCTATGTACAACGCGGGTAGGGGTATGAGTGACTTGGAGAAGGTCGCCGCCCGCGGATCGAACTTTGGTTTTTGGCCACCTCAAATTTTCATGCCCGCCGATGTTCAGGTGATGTTGGAAACCGAGAAGAAATACGTCCCGAAGAAAACGGTAATCTACGGGATAGCGAAAAAATGAGAAGAATTTCGCTTGTTCCTTTAGTTCTGGTTGCACTCATAGCCACATTTTTTGGCATTCTACTTTCAGAAAGAGGAGTTATCCATATGAACAGCAAGAAAGCAGTCCGCTTGGAAGAGCCCCTTCTCATTGAAGGAGAACAGCAGAACAGCTATTCGTTGCTACCCGCCGGCACAGTGATGTACTACGATAAAAGCTGGAACGAAGGTCATAGCACGTATCATGTCTACTTTCACTTTAAAGGTGAGTTCAAGTCAGTATCCGCGGATAGCGAAGGCATCGACCCCATTTGGTTGCGGACAATTGACAGTGATGAGTTGCCTAAGCTGATGTCCGACTATCCCGTCAGCAGGGATGAACTCACCGACATACTGAAAGCTAAGCGCGCGACGAAACAAGATTTAGTGCAAATCCTCCGTGATTGGAAAGACTGAGACTCAAGTGGCAACAGAGGAATATTCACCAGCTCTTGTTCCTTAGCCAAGGCGCGCCTAGTACTGTGTGCGAGCGGACGGTACAACGGCTGGTTGCTTCCTGGCTTTCATAGAGCTAAGTGCAAGAGCGCCCTGACGCTCAGCTGGATGCTCCGCTTATCGGCAGCAGCATGGTCACCGTCAGCCCGCCGCCGTCGCGGTTGGCCAGCGTGATGCGGCCGCCGTGGGCTTCGGCGATCTCGCGCGCCAGCGCCAGGCCCAGGCCCGTGCCGCTGCGCTTGGTCGAGTAGAACGGCACCAGCGCGTTGGTCAGCACCGTGTCGCTCATGCCGGGGCCGCGGTCCTGCACGTCGATGCGCACCGCGCCGTGCAGGCGCCGCACCTCCAGGCTGACCTGGTCGGCCGCCGATCCCGACTCGTGCGCGTTCTTCAGCAGGTTGAGCAGCGCCTGTTCCAGCTGGGCCGGATCGAAGGCGCATGGCTCGGCCGGCGGCTCGCCCGCCAGCGTGAAGCCGACCTGCTCGTGCAGCTGCGCCAGGAAGGCCGGCCACGCCTGCGCCTCCAGGCGCGGCGTCGGCAGCTTGGCGAAGCTGGCGTAGCCGAGGATGAAACTCTCCAGGTGCCGCGTGCGCTCCTCGATGGTGGCGAGGATCTGCGGCAGCCGCTCGGTCTGGCCGCGCCGCACCAGCTCCGCGCCGGAATGCGCCAGCGAGGTCAGCGGCGCCAGCGAATTGTTCAGCTCATGGCTGATGACGCGGATGACTTTTTTCCAGGTCTGCACCTCCTGCCGGCGCAGCTCCATCGTCAGCTGGCGCAGCAACAGCAGCTCGTGCTTGCGGCCGTTCAGGTTGAAGCTGCGGCGCGCCAGGTGGTAGACCTCTTCCTCGTCGATCTCGGTGCCCGCCTCCTTGGTGGTGAACAGGCCGTCGCCGCCGCGCGCCAGCGCTTCCAGCAGCGCCGGCGAGGCGTGCGCCAGCACGTCGTCCAGCCGGTGGCCTTCCAGCTTGCGGCCTTCGTTGAGCAGCTGGCGCGCGGCGACGTTGGCGTACACCACCGGCCCGGATTCGCTGACCAGCAGCATGGCCACCGGCGTGTTCTGCACCATCGTGTCGAGCAGCAGTTCGCGCTGCACCAGGTCCAGGCGCTGC
This sequence comes from Duganella sp. CT11-25, assembly GCF_047302815.1. Taxonomy (NCBI): domain Bacteria; kingdom Pseudomonadati; phylum Pseudomonadota; class Betaproteobacteria; order Burkholderiales; family Oxalobacteraceae; genus Duganella; species Duganella sp. CT11-25. Next base: position 4,000,601 of record NZ_JBKBFD010000001.1, on the reverse strand, counting down.
TGGCGCAGCACGTCGCCCAGCGCGTTGTGGGCGGCCACCAGGTCGCTCAGTTCATCGTTCTGCGGCCAGTGCAGGCTGAAGGAAAAATCGCCGTCCTTGTAGCTGGTGACGGTGCCGGTCAGCGCGCGGAACAGCGACAGCATGTGCTCCAGTTGCGCGCGTATCGTGATGATGGAGATCGGCAGCACGCACAGCAGGCATATCGCCAGCACCAGGCCCGGATTGTCGGGAAAGAAGCGGGTCAGCGCCAGTGCGATCAGGATGCCGACGGTGAGCAGCGTGCCCACCATCGCCGTCCAGCGCGTGAGCAGCGAAAGGCGCAGGCCTGTGGCGCGCGGGCTGGCCGGCTTGCGATGCGCGTCCATCAGGAGCGGGCGATGCCCAGCCGTTCCATGCGGCGGTACAGCGCCTGGCGTGACAGCCCGAGTTCGGCCGCCGCCTGCGCCACCACGCCGCCGGCGCGGGTCAGGGCCAGGCCGATGGCGTCGCGGTCTGGTTCGCGGCCGGCGTCTTCCAGCGGGCCGGCCGTGGCGGCGGCAGGCAGGCCCAGATCGCCCACCTTGATGATGTCGCCGGTGGCCAGCAGGCCGGCGCGCACCATGACGTTTTTCAGTTCGCGCACGTTGCCGGGCCACGGGTGCGCCAGCAGCGCCGCCTGCGCGATCGGGTGCAGATGCTTGTCCGGGCCGAGGAAGTGCTGCGCCAGCGGCAGGATGTCCATGGTCCGCGCGGCCAGCGGCGGCAGCCGCAGCTCGATCACGTTGAGGCGGTAGAACAGGTCCTCGCGGAAGCTGCCGGCCCGTATCATCGCCTGCAGGTCGGCGTTGGTGGCGCTGACCACACGCACCTTGACCTGGCGCTCGCGGTTGGAGCCGAGCCGCTCGAAGCGGCCGGTCTCCAGCACCCGCAGCAGTTTCATTTGCCCGGCCAGCGGCAGGTTGCCGATTTCGTCGAGGAACAGCGTGCCGCCGTCGGCCGCCTCGAACTTGCCCTCGCGCGCCTTGGAGGCGCCGGTGTAGGCGCCGGCGTCGGCGCCGAACAGTTCAGCCTCGATCAGCTCCGACGGGATGGCGCCGCAATTGAGCACCACGAACGGGCCGTCGCGCACCGAGGAATTGGCCTGGATGATTTCGGCGATGCGTTCCTTGCCGGTGCCGTTCGGACCGGAAATCAGCACCGGCACGTCGGCCCGCGCCACCTGGCAGGCCAGGTGCACCACGCGCTCGGTGGCCGGGTCCTGCCACACCATGCCGCGCAGGTCGTAGCCGCGTTCCAGTTCGCGGCGCTGGCGCAGCTCCGTCTGCAGCCGCTGCTGCAAGGCGCGCTTGGCCTGTCCCAGTTCGATCAGGTTGTTGACGGTGGCGATCAGGCGGTTGTCGTCCCACGGCTTGGCCAGGTAGTCGGCGGCGCCGGCCTTGACCAGGTCGACCGCCGCGTCCAGGTGGGTCCAGGCGGTGAGCAGGATCACCGGCAGGTCCGGATGCTTTTCGCGGATGGCGCGGAACAGCGCCGTGCCTTCCTCGCCGGAGGTGGTGTCGGCGCTGAAGTTCATGTCCTGGATCACCAGGTCGACGTTCTGGCGCGCCAGCAGCGCCAGGCCGGCTTCGGGCGAGGCGGCGCGCATCGCGTCGATGTCGTGCAGCGAGAACAGCACTTCGAGCGCGATGGCGACGGCCGAATTATCGTCAATTATCAGTACGGTAGGCATGCCGCTAGCATAACATCCCTCACGCACTGCGGGTGGCGGTGGCGGGCGAGATGCTGGCCGCGCGCCAGGCCGGTCCGTACACCGCGATCACGCCCAGCGCCCAGAACACGCCGGCTCCCGCCAGCAGGTAGCCGGCCGGCAGGCGCGCCATTTCCAGCTGGCTGACCAGCAGCTGGTTCAGGCCCAGCGCCAGCAGCACCCCGGCGGCCACGCCGGCGCTGGTGATCATGACGTTCTCGGTGATGAAGTAGCGCAGGATGTCCATGCGGCGGGCGCCCAGCGCGCGCCGCACGCCGATCTGCTTGCGGCGCTGCGTGACCCACAGGCTGGCCATGCCGACGATGCCGCTCGAGGTGATCAGCAGCAGCAGCACGCTGACCGTCACCAGCATCCAGGCCAGCGCGTTGTCGGCGCGGTAGCGGCTGGTGCGGAACTCGTTCATGGTCTTGATGCGCACGATCACCGGCGTCGGCGAGGCGGCGCGCACCGCCGCTTCGGCTTCCTTGATCACGCGGTCCAGCTGGCCCGGCTCGGCGCGCAGCGTGTAGTTGTCGGAGCGGCCGCCGGTGACGCGCACCGGCAGCATGATCGTCAGTTCGCCGGTATCGGCGATTTGCGCGCCGGGCGTCTGCAATTTTTCGATCACGCCGATCACGCGCACTTCGCGCGCCGTTTCGCCGGTGCCGAAGTAGACGGTCTTGCCGACGAAGCTGGCGCTGCCCGGCCACATTTTCTCGCCCAGCTTGCGGCTGATGATGGCGGTCTTGGTGAACTCGTTGCTGGTGTTGCCGTCGATTTCCAGCACGTCGCCGGGCAGGAAGTCGCGGCCCTCGACGATCTGCAGGCCCCAGGTCTTGACCAGCGAATCGGCGGTGCGGTAGGTGCTGGCCTGGGCGGTGGAGTTGACCTGCTTGCGGTCGACCGACAGGCCGGTGTAGTTGCCCGAGCGCGACAGCGGCATCTGCGAGGTGCTGGCCACCGACAGCACGCCCGGCACGGCGCGCAGCGTGGCGGTCTGGCGGTACTGGCCGGCCAGCTGCTCTTCGTGCCCGCCCCGCTGCAGCGGGCGGATCTGCAGGGCGAACACGTCCTGCTCGTTGGCGAGGCCGCTGGTGCGGGCCGACACGGCCTGGCGCACCTGCACGATGTGCAGCGCGTTGGCCAGGATGGCCAGGCTCAGCGCGACCTGCACGGCGACCAGGACAGGGCCGGTTTTGTTGCGCAACAGCGCGGAGAGGATGGGACGGATTTCCATGATGACTCTCTCTTATTGTGATTTGAGTTGCAGGGCCGGCGTGACCTGGCAGGCGCGCCAGGTCGGCAGCAGGCCGGCCAGCACGGCCGAGGCCACGGCCATCGCGAAGGTCGTCAGCAGCATGATCCAGTCCATGTGGGCGACCACGCTCAGCGCCTTGGACTGCATGGCGATCAGCGCCAGCGCGCCGAAGGCCAGCAGCAGGCCGAGCGCGCCGCCGACCAGGCCGACCACCGTGGTCTCGATCAGGAACTGGTGGAAGATCTCGCGGCGCGAGGCGCCCAGCGCGCGGCGGATGCCGACCTCGGAGGCGCGCACCGAGAACTTGGCCAGCAGCAGGCCGATGGTGTTGACCAGGCACAGGACCAGGAAGCCGAAGGCCAGCCAGGCCGACAGCTTCCTGTCGTTGCCGACCACCTTCATGTGGTCCAGCCATTCGCGCACGTTGTACAGCATGTTGGGGGCGTTGCGCTTCAGGCGCCCCAGCTTGCGCTGTTCGATGGCGTAGCTGTCGAGGAAGCTTTGCAGTTCGGCGCGGTCGCCGGCGGTGCGGGTCTCGATCCAGCCCTGGATCCAGGTGCACTCCGAATCGAGGAAGGACTGGAAGCCGGGGGCGACGTCGCTGGTGCAGCTGGTGCTGCCGTTGCGCTGGAATTCGTGGCGGATGGCGCTGGAGAACGGGATGAACAGTTCATCCTCGTCGTCGAACGCGCCTTCGTCGTTGCCGATGATGCGGTGGAAGCGCGGCACCACGGTCCAGGTGTCGAGCACGCCGACGATCTGGTACTGGAAGCCGGACACCGTCATGCGCTGGCCGACCGGGTCGGTGTCGCCGTACAGCTTTTCGGACAGCTTGCGGCTCAGGACAATCACGTCGGCGCCGGCCTTGTCGTCGGCCGGGGTCCAGCCCTGGCCGTGCAGGAACGGGGCGTCGGCCATGTTGAAGAAATCGCCGGTCGGCGCCAGGCCTTGCGCGGTGAACGCGCCGATGTCCTTGCGCGCCGGCTCGATCGGCAGGGCCACGCCGTAGATGATGGTGCGGCGTTCGCCGGCCTTGCTGTTGAGCAGATTGGTGGCGTCGCGGTAGCTGAGCTGGTTGTCGTTCGGTTCGTCGCCGGGCTTGTAGCCTTCGGTCGGGCCGTTGTCGAACAGCGGCACGAACAGGCGGTCGCTCTTTTGCGGGATCGGGTCGCCCGACATCACGTGCAGGATGGTCAGCGTGGCGACGCTGGCGGCCACGCCGACGGCCAGGGTCAGCACCATCAGCGCGGTCAGGGCCGGGTTGCGGCGCAGGCTGCGCACTCCCAGCAGGAAGTAGTATTGGAACATGCGGGGCTCCTTACGCGACATGGGACTTGCCGTCGGCGTTGGCGTCGAACAAGGACGGCGACTTGCGCACCAGGTCCGACACCTGGCCGTCGATGATGTGGACGTTGCGCTGGGTGCGCACCGCCAGTTCCGGATCGTGGGTCACCATCAGGATGGTGGTGCCCTGGGCGTTGATCTCCTCCAGCAGCTCCATCACGCCGCGCGCCATCTGCGTATCGAGGTTGCCGGTCGGTTCATCGGCCAGCAGCAGTTTCGGCGAGCCGGCCAGCGCGCGCGCGATCGCCACGCGCTGCTGCTGGCCGCCGGACAGTTCCGCCGGGTAGTGCCGCATGCGCGAGGCCAGGCCGACCTTGGCCAGCGCGTCCTCGATGCGCTCCTTGCGCTCGGCGGCGTTGAAGCCGCGGTAGCGCAGCGGCACGTCGACGTTGTCGAACAGCGACAGGTCGGGGATCAGGTTGAAGCCCTGGAAGATGAAGCCCAGCTTCTCGTTGCGCAGGCGCGAGCGGGCGTTGTCGTCCATGCCCTTGACGTTGACGCCGTCGAGGATGTACTCGCCGTCGGTGAACTCTTCCAGCAGGCCGGCGATGTTGAGGAAGCTGGTCTTGCCGGAGCCGGAAGGACCGGTCACGGTGACGAACTCGCCCTGCTTGACGTTGATCTCGAAGCCGCGCAGCGCGTGGGTTTCGATCATGTGGGTGCGATAGACTTTGCTCAGGTTATTCATGCGCAGCATGGAAGGCCTCTTCAGGAAAAGTGATTGGGTTACTGGTTGATCGAGACGCGTTCGGCGTTCTCGAAGGTTTCGGTGCCGGCGATGACGACCTTGTCGCCTTGTTTCAGGCCGCCGAGGATCTCCACCGCGGAGACGCTGGTGGCGCCCATCTTGATCGGGGTACGGATGGCGATGCCGTCGCGGACCACGTAGGCGAAGCGGCCGCCCTCGGACTCCACGAACGGGCCGCGCTGCACCATCAGCACATTGGGTTTCTCGTCGATCAGCAGGCGCGCCGTGACGCGCTGGCTCTGGCGCAGGCCGGGCGGCTGCTCGCCGTTGAAGCGTACGCGCGCCAGCACCTGGTTCTTCACCACCTCCGGCGACAGCGCGGCCAGCTTGCCGGTGGCGGTGGCGGTGCCGACGTTGACTTCCGCCGTCATGCCCAGGCCGATGTCGGCGACGTAGGTCTCCGGCACCTCCAGTTCCACTTCGAGGCGCGACAGGTCGACCAGCGTCATCAAGGGCGTATTGGCCGGCACCACGCTGCGGTTGGCCACCGACAGCGTGCCGATGAAACCGTCGACCGGCGCCCGCACGGTCAGCTCGTCGACGCGGCGCTGGGCGTTGGACAGGGTGCTGCGCTGCTGGTCCAGCTGCTTGATCTTGGACTCCAGCTCCAGCGCCACGTTGTCGCCTTCCAGGCCGGCCGCCTGCTCCGCGTGCCTGGCGCGGATCTCGGCCGAGTTCAGCGCGTCCTTGGCTTTCTGGTATTCGATCTTGGCGATGATGCCTTCGTTGGAGACGGCGTCGTAGCGCTCCAGCGTGCGCTGGGCCGACAGGCGGTCGATCTCCGCGGTGTCGGCGTCGCGCCGCGCCAGCAGCTTCTGCTTGCGGGCCAGGATGCGCTGGCGCGCCACGTCGGCTTCGATCTGGGCGTAGGCGGCCTGCTCGCGCTTGAGCGCATCGGACAGGTCGGGCGATTCCAGCACCGCCAGGATGTCGCCCTTCTTGACCGTGTCGCCGGCGTTGACCTTCAGCGTGACGGTGGCCAGCGAGGCGGCGTACAGCGTCGGGCTGATGGCGGCGACGATGCGGCCGTTGACGGCGGCGTCGCGTATCAGCGTGCCGCGTCCCACTTCGGCGATGCGCAGGCGCGACATGCTGACCGAGTGGCCGCTGCCGCTCCAGGTGTGCAGCAGGTAGTAGCCGACGGCCACCAGCGCGAGGGCGCCGGCGGCGATGACGATGCGGCGCTTGGCGGCGTGCCCCTTGGGCGCGGTGATGGCGGCGTCTTGACTTGAGGTATCGCGGATCATGGGTCGGTAAAGAGTGAAAAGATGGGCAACTCCATGCAGAAAGCGTGCCAATGCTTAAGTGTTTGATTTGATTGGGTATAAACAGCCGTGTCCGCTGTCCGCGACTGTCCGCGTGTCCGCCGCCGCGTCCGCCTGGCTTGATATTCTGGCAATCGTGACCATGTGCGGGGCTGTCGCCATCACCTGGGTTGTCCATGTCCCTGCTTGCCTTGCTGCTGCCTGCCGAAACACCTGTCGAGGACTATCCCTTCGTGCCCAGCGATGTCGCGCTGTATCACCGGACCTTGGGCGGCGGCGACGCGCTCGATGCGCAGACCTGGGACGACATGCTGCTGCAGCCGTACAGCGCGCAGCTGGCAAAGGAGACCAGCATCTTCGGCCAGCAGGAGCTGCACCGGCGGCTGCATGCGGACGGCGACGCCGGCGCGCCCGCGGCGTCGGCTGTCCGTGTCCGCGCGCTGATGGCGGACGCCGGACAGCGGCAACTGCTGCACAAGACCTGCCACAGCCTGCGCCGCGGCGACCGCGAAATCAGCGAGCATCTGTTTGGCGCCGAGGCGCCATCCAAGCCGCGCTGGGTGCCGCTGCTGCGCTGGCTGCCGGTGGCGTTCCTGCTGTGCGCCGTGCTGGCGCTGGTCACCGGCTGGATGCCGTTGTGGGGCGTGGTGGTGGCGCTGTGGCTGCTGCTGATGGGCGTGCAGATGCGCTTCCGCGACGACGCCGAGGCATGGTTCCGCATCCATCATTCCGTGCAGCAGATGCTGCGCACGCATTCGCTGCTGGCCAGGCTGGATGCACCGCTGGCCGCGCCGTTCCGCGCGGACGCCGCGCGCGCCGGCAAGATCAACCGCGCCATCGGCCAGTCGCTGACGCGCAACCTGCCCGGCGTGCGCGAATACGCGGACTGGCTGTGGCAGATGAATATCCGCGACTACTTCAACAGCCGCGAGGTGGTGCGCCTCGACGCCGAATTCCTGCGCCACAGCTTCCGCATGGTCGCCGCGCTGGAGGCCGACGTGGCGCTGGCGCGGCATCTGGCGCAGGCGCCGCGCCATTGCTGGGCGGAGCGGGGCGATGCGCAGTGCGGCGACCTCGCGCTGACGCAAGTGGTGCATCCGCTGCTGGCCGATGCGGCGCCGCTGTCGTTTGCGCTGGGGCGGCAGGGCGCCTTCATCTCCGGGCAGAACGGCATCGGCAAGAGCACCTTGCTGCGCACGGTGGGGTTGAACCTGATCGTCGCCCGGGCCTTCGGCTTCTGCTACGCGGACAGCGCGGTCACGCCGGCGCTGGCGGTCTATTCCAGCATGCAGAGCGAGGATGCGCTGGAAGGCGGCGAGAGCCTGTACATCGCCGAACTGCGGCGCGCGCGCGAGCTGCTGGCGCTGGCCGAACGCGCGCCGGCCATCTTCATCATCGACGAGATCTTCCGCGGCACCAACCACCTCGAATCGATATCGGCGGCGACGGCGGTGCTGCACACGCTGTCGGCGTCGGGCAAGGTCATCGTCTCCTCGCACAACCTGGTGCTGGCGCCGTTGCTGGCGGACTGCCTGGCGCCGCTGTGCGTCGGCAGCGTCGATGGCCGGCTGCGGCTGGCGCCGGGCGTGCTGAAGGAAACCAACGGCATCGCGCTGCTGGGCGCGCGCGGCTTCGACGAGGCCATCTCGGCCAAGGCCAACCGCGTGTTCGCATGGCTCAGCGACTACATGGCCCATCCCGCCGATTGCGCTGACATGCGCGACAGTCTCCGCTCATCGTCTTTTGTATAGGACATTTCCAGCCTGTTCAGGTTAGAATGATTGCTCTAATGCAATTATTCTAAAGGGAGGATAGGGTATGACCAACGTCACCGTGCGCGCCAGCCTGTTGGGAGTGCTGTTGCTGTTCACCGCGATGCTGCTGGCCGGGGCGGGCCTGGGCATTTATGCGATACATCAATCCAACCAGTCGATCGCGCTGGTACACGAGGTCAGTAGCCAGGTCATCCTGATCAATGACTCGTACAAGGACACGACCCGGGTGCGGACCGCGCTGACCCGCGGCTATTCCGCGCTGAGGGAAAACGGCACCCAGGAAGCCAAGGACACGGCGCTGGCGTCGTCCAAAAAGTCGCGCCAGAAAGCCGCTGACTTCCTGGCCACGTTCCAGAAGGAGCCGGCCTACGAGGGGCAGGATCTGGAAATGAAGAAAACGCTGATCGATGCCGGCAATGCCTTGTTCGTGGTGCTGGACAAGGCCTACGACGCGCTGGCCAAGGATGACGCCGCGTCCTACTCGGAGATCAATGTCAAGGAGCTGACGCCGGCCGGCGCGGCCTTCTCCGCGGCGCTGGAAAAATTCCAGAAGCGCAGCGATGACCAGATCAATGAGCTGCTGGACCGGCGTGCGCGCGACTACCGGATCGTCATGTGGCTGGTCGCCATCGGCCTGCTGGGCGCGGCGGGCCTGGTGATCGGCGTCCACCTGCTGCTGAAGAAAATCGTGCTGTCGCCGCTGGAGCGCGCCGTCGCGCTGCTGGACCAGGTGGCGCGCGGCGACTTGACCGCGCAAATCAAGGCCTCCGGCGACAATGAAATCGCCCGCCTGCTGCTGGCGATCCAGCGCATGCAGCGGGACCTGATGTCGACGGTGTCGCGCGTGCGCCGTGGGGCGGAGTTGATCAACACCGGCTCTCAGGAGCTGGCCGCAGGGAATATGGAACTGTCCTCGCGCACCGAGACGCAGGCCAGCTCGCTGGAGGAAACCGCCGCCTCGATCGAGGAGCTGGCCAGCACCGTCAAGCAGAACTCGGACAACGCCCAGCATGCGCGCAGCCTGGTCGAAGGCGCTTCGGGCACGGCCGCGCACGGCGGCCAGGTGATGCGGCAGGTCGTCGCGACCATGACCGACATTAACGACGCCTCGCGCAAGATTGTCGATATCACCGGCGTCATCGACGGCATCGCCTTCCAGACCAATATCCTGGCGCTGAACGCCGCCGTCGAAGCCGCGCGGGCCGGCGAGCAGGGGCGGGGTTTTGCGGTGGTCGCCTCCGAGGTGCGCAACCTGGCGCAGCGCTCGGCCGCCGCGGCCAAGGAGATCAAGGGCTTGATCGACAACTCGGTCGAGAAAATCCAGCTGGGGACCGACCTGGTGCAGCAGGCCGGTACCACCATGAGCACGCTGGTCGGCGACGTCCACCAGGTCACCCAGATCGTCGGCGAGATCGCCGTCGCCAGCCGCGAGCAAAGCGAGGGCATCGACCAGGTCAACCAGGCCATCGCCCAGATGGACCAGGTCACGCAGCAGAACGCCGCGCTGGTCGAGGAAGCCGCCGCCGCGACGCAATCGCTGCAGGACCAGGCCGGCCAATTGGCGCAAACGGTCAGCATCTTCAAGATCGACGACAGCCAGGCCGGCCGCCCGGCCGGCGGCGTCACCCGCGGCCGTCTCGCGCTTGCTTGACTTTAATCCGTTGGAGTTCTATTATTTCTGTAACGACAGAAATGAAAGAATTCCAATGACCCTCGCGCCGACCATCCAGAAATACATCCTGCACTGGGGCGAGATGGGTACGCGCTGGGGCGTCAACCGCACGGTGGCGCAGATCCACGCGCTGCTGTTCCTGTCCAACCAGCCGCTGCCGGCCGAGGACATCGCCGAGACCCTGACCGTGGCGCGTTCCAACGTCAGCAACAGCCTGAAAGAGCTGCAAAGCTGGGGGCTGGTGCGGATCACCCACATCGCCGGCGACCGCCGCGACCACTTCGTCGCCTTGCAGGACGTGTGGGAAATCTTCCGCGTCATCGTCGAGGAGCGCAAGAAGCGCGAGATCGACCCCACCCTGGCCGTGCTGCGCGAATGCGCGCTGGAAGCGGAGCACGATCCGGCGCTGGAGCAGGCCACCAAGGTCAAGATGGACCAGGTGCTGGATTTCCTGGAAATGCTGACCGCCACCTACGGCGACTACAAGCACCTGCCGCCGGCCACCATGCAGCGCTTCCTCAAGATGGGCGGCAAGGTGGCCCGTCTGATGGGGGGAGACTGACATGAGCGGTGCCGAACTGACGCTGTATTACGACGGCCGCTGCGGCTTCTGCCGCACGGAGATGTCGCGCCTGCGCCGCTGGGACGGCGCTGGCCGCCTGCGCTTTACCGACATCGCGGCGCCGGACTTTTCGCCATTGCCGGTGGGGGCAAGCATGCAGGCGTTGAATACGGAGATGCATGCGCTGAGCGCCGATGGGCGTCTGCTGGTGGGCATCGACAGCCTGCTGGCCGCCTACACGCTGGTGGGGCGCGGCTGGATGGTGGCGCCGCTGCGCTGGCGCGCGTTGCGGCCGGTGTTTTCCGCCATGTACCGCAGCTTCGCGCGCAACCGCTATCTTATCTCCCGCCTGTTGGGCAGGTCCGTGTGCGCCGAGGGCGTGTGCACCGGCAGGCATCCATTTGGCTAAAAATTTCACTTTGTATTTCTGTTTTTACAGAAATAAAGGAAAAATCATGACGACAAGAATATGGCTGGTGCGTTGGATCTATGGGGTGGTGGCCGCGCATCTGGTGGTTGGCGTGCTGCTGCCCTTGTATGCCGGGGAAGCCGTCGCCGACGGCTATCGTCGTGGCATCGAAGATTTCTTCTTCGATGCGGAGGCGCCGCCTGCGGCCAGGGCGCTGCAGGTCTGGTGGCTGTCGCTGTTCGGGCCGACGGTGCAGGCGGCGGCGATCTGGATGGCCGGCCTGGCCGTGATGGGCGACAAGCAGAAAAACGCTTTCGCATGGGCCATGCTGATCCTCGGACTGCTGGTATGGGCGCCGCAGGACATGCTGATTTCGGCGCGCGCGCACTGCTGGATCAACCTGTGGATCGACGCCTTCGCGCTGGCGGTGATGCTGCCGCCGCTGCTCTGGCTGTGCAAGCTCGACCTGGGACTGAAGACTGGAAAGGCGACGTCATGATGATGCCCTCGGAAGGTGAGCTTTTCAAGAAAATCCTGGGACCGGCATGGCGCCGGCTGCATCCCGATATCCAGGCGCGCTTCGGCAAGAATCCACTGCCCGGCAAGCCGCTGCACTACCGTGGCCGCCTGACGGAGCTGACCTGCTCCGGGGTGGGAAAGGTGCTGGGCTACCTGGCCATGCCCTTGATTAAGGGCGCGCTGATGCCGTACAACGACGCCGACTTCCCGGTCGACATACAGGTCTATTCGAAGCCCGATTGCGCCTCGATTTTCAAGCAACGCATCTATCGGCTCAACGGCCGCGACCCGGTGATGTTCACTTCGTTCATGGCCGAAGGCAGCAAGGGCGAGGTGCTCGAGTACGTCGGCATGGGTCTGGGCATGAAGCTGGTACTGGATGTTCGGGACGGCAATCTGCATTTTGAAAGCGATGGATACTTCTGGGACCTGTTCGGCGTGCGCATCCCGCTGCCGGGCGTACTCACCCCGGGCAAGACCTTCCTGTGCCACCGCAATAACAGCGCCAACCAGTTCGACATCCGCATCGAGATCCGGCACGTCCTGTTTGGGACGACCTTCACACAAGCAGGGGTATTCCACGAGGTGACGGCATGAACACGCATTTACTGGCCTTGCAGTTGATGGCTTTCCAGGGTTGCCTCGGCGCCTTCGATACGCTTTACCACCACGAGCTGACGGAAGCGCTGCCCGGGCGTGCCAGCGCGCGGCGCGAATTGTCCATCCATGCGGTGCGGTCATTGATCTACAGCGCGCTGTTCCTGGGCCTCGCCGGCTGGGCGTTCCACGGCGGATGGGCGCTGGTGCTGCTGTTGGTCTTTGCGGTTGAAATCGTACTGACGCTGTGGGATTTCGTCGTCGAAGACCGTACGCGCCTGTTGCCGGCGACCGAGCGCGTCACGCATACGGTGCTGGCGATGAACGGCGGTGCGTTCATCGCGCTGCTGGCGCTGAATACGCCGCAGTGGGCGGCGATGCCGGCGGCGTTGGTCTGGCAGCCGCACGGCGCGTTGAGCGTGTTCCTCGCGGCATGCGGCGTCGGCGTGGCCTTGTCCGGCATGCGCGATGCATGGGCTGCGCGGACGATCGGCAAGCTGGCCGCGCGCGATATCGCTGCGGCGGTGCGTTTCGCCGATACGGAGCGCGGTTTCCTGGTCACCGGCGCCACCGGTTTCATCGGCCAGAGGCTGGTGCGCGCCTTGCTGCGCGATGGTCACCGCGTTACCGTGCTGACCCGCCAGGCGCGCCAGGCGGCCTGGATGTTCGACGGCCGCGTGGAGTGCGTGACGAGCATGGACCAGTTGCCGACTTCACGCCGGATCGATGTGGTCATCAACCTGGCCGGCGCGCGCATCCTGGGCTGGCGCTGGACGGCTGCGCGCCGCGCCGCCTTGCACAAGAGCCGTGTCGAGCTGACGCGCAGGGTGGTGGCGTGGATCGCGGCGGCGGAAGACAAGCCGGCCTTGATGTTGTCGGCATCGGCGATCGGCTACTACGGCATTCAACGGCGCGGCGACGACACGCCGCTGACCGAGACGCATGGCGCTCAGGCGATGTTCATGTCCGACCTGTGCCGCGAGTGGGAGCAGGCCGCGCAAGGCGCCGCTGCGCACGGCGTCGGCGTGGCCTGCATGCGCTTCGGGCTGGTGCTGGGAACGCAGGGCGCGCTGCCGATGATGCTGTTGCCGGTCAAGCTGGGGCTGGGCGGCCCCTTGGGCGGCGGCACGCAATGGCTGTCCTGGATCCACGTGGACGACCTGATCGGCGGCATCGCCCACCTGTGCCGGACAGGCGGTTCGGGCATCTACAATTTCACGGCGCCGGAGAGTCTCTCGCAGGCGCAGTTCAGCCGCGTCGCCGCCAAGGTGCTGCGGCGCCCCTATGGTTTCCCGACGCCGGGCTGGCCGATGCGGCTGATGTTGGGCGAGCAGGCCGACCTGCTGCTCGAAGGCCAGCGCGTCGCGCCGGAGCGCCTGAAGAGCAGCGGGTTCGCATTCCGCTACCCGCATCTGGAAGACGCGCTGCGTAGCCTGGCATAACTCAAGGAGATGGTATGAAAGTGCTGGTACTGGGAGCTACTGGACTGATCGGCCGCCATGCGCTGCGCGCGTTACGTGCAGCCGGCCGCACGGCGATCGGCGCCAGCCGCCATCGTCCGCCCGATGAGCGTGCCGCTGACTGGTTGGAACTCGACTTCGGCAGCATGACGCGGGAGCAGGACTGGCTGCCGTTGCTGTCCGGCTTCGATGCGGTGGTCAATTGTGTCGGCATCATCCGCGAAGAGCGCGAGGGCGATTTCGACCGCCTGCATCGCACCGCGCCGATGGCGGTGTTTGCGGCTTGCGAGCGGCTGGGCGTGCGGCGGGTGGTGCAAGTGTCGGCGCTGGGCAGCCATCCAGATGCGGCCACCGGGTACTGGCGCAGCAAGGGTGCGGCCGAAGTGGATCTGATGGCGCGCGGCTTGAGCTCGACGATTGTCCGGCCATCGCTGGTGTACGGCGACGACGGCGTCAGCAGCGCGGTGTTCCGCATGCTGGCGACTTTGCCGGTGTTGATGATGCCGATGGCGCAGGGGGCCAAAGTGCAAGCGATCCATGTCGACGACCTGGCGGCGGTGCTGGTCAAGCTGGTGATGGCGGAAAGCGTGCCGCGCGAGCTGGCGGTGGTCGGCCCGCGGGTGACGACGATGGCCGGCTATCTCGGCGCCTTGCGTGACGGGATGAAGGCGCCGCCGGCGCTGGTGCTGGACTTGCCGATGCCGGTGGCGCGGATAATCGCTCACGCGGCGGTGCTGAATCCATCCAGCCCGCTGACGCCGGAGTCGTTGCTGATGCTTGAGCAAAGCGCGGATGGCAGCAACACTGCAGACGCCGCAGCGGCCGCCGCCATGCTCGGCCGGCCGATGCGCGATCCTGCGCGGTTCGCGCGGCCGGATCATCGCATCGTCGCGGCGTGGGCTTGGGGGCGAATGCTGGCCACCGTTGCGATGGCCGTGCTGTGGCTGACCACTGCTTACGTTTCGTGGTTCGCCTGGCCGCACGCGGACAGCATGGCGTGGTTGGCCGCCTGCGGCGTGCCGGCCGGTTGGCTGGAGCATGTGCTGCTCTCGGCCAGCGTACTGGATGCTGCGATCGGCGTGTTGCTGTTGTTGCGTCCGCGCCGCTGGCTGTGGGCAGCGCAGCTGGCGCTGGTGGGCGGCTACACGGCGGTCATGAGCGCGTGCCTGCCCGGCTTCTGGCTGCATCCGTTCGGACCGTTGAGCAAGAACCTGCCGCTGCTGGCGCTGATGCTGGTGATGTGGCGCTTGAGCCCCAGGAAAGGATAAGACGATGGACTACCTTGCAATCAAATGGCTGCACATCCTGTCGGCCACGCTGATGTTCGGCACCGGCTTCGGCACGGCGTTTTATATGTTCTTCGTAAATCGCAGCGGCGACGTGCCGGCGATCGCGGTCGTCACGCGGCTCGTGGCCAAGGCGGATTGGTGGTTCACCACGCCGTCGGTGATCATCCAGCCGCTGTCGGGGTTGTGGATGATCCACCTGGCGGGTTTTCCGATGTCGTCGCAGTGGATCGTGTGGTCGATCGCGCTGTACGCGCTGGCGGGGATCTGCTGGCTGCCGGTTGTCTGGCTGCAGCTTAAGATGCGCGACATGGCTGCCGAAGCAGCGCGCACCGGCCAGCCGCTGCCCGGCCGCTACTGGCGCTACGAAAAAATCTGGACCGCGCTGGGCTTCCCGGCCTTCGCCGCGCTGCTGGTGGTGTATTGGCTGATGGTGCACAAGCCGGCCTAGTGCCAATCCGCGCAGTCCAAGAACTATAGAGCAGGCGTGACCTGGCCGCTCCAGCCATTGTGCTCCCGTGCGATGACGAGGCAGTTGCCGGGCCCTTCGGCTTGCACCAGCAGGCTGCCGCCCGGAGCCCAGAAGGCGCTGCGGCCGGCGGCTTCGTAACCGCCGGATGGCGCGGCGTGATTGGCGATCATGACGCCCATGCCGAAGTCCGCTGCGTAGCTTTGCAACTTGGCCGCATCGGCCGCGTAGCCGCCTTTGGAAATCAATACGCCTGCAAGATAGACCGAGGCGCCAGCTTCCGCCGCGGCAGCCGCATGGGCGTGGCGGGTGGTGTCGGCGCAGATGCCTTGCGCGTAGCGGTGGCCTTTCAGCGCGCGGCAGTGCGCGCCGATGGCGCCGGGTTGCGCGTAGCGCTCTTCACCGTCATGCAGGTATTGCTTGCGATAGATGGTGACCGTGCCGTCCGGCGCGAACTCGAAGCTGGCGATAAACGGCGATGCCGCGCCGTCGTCGCTGATCGGCGCGCCGACGATGATCGTCATGCCGGTTGCCGACGCGGCTGCGCGGATAGCCTTCAGTCTCCCATCGTCCGGCGTCAGCAGGCAGTCGCGCAGCAGCGGCAGCTCGTAGCCGCACAGCGATAGCTCGGGAAACAGCAGCAGCTCCACGCCCTCCGCCCGCGCGGCCTCGATAAATTGCAGATGCGTGCGGACATTGGCCTCGATGTCTCCCGCGATGGACGGCGACTGCGCCGCCGCGATACAGATGCTCATGCAGATACTCCTTATTTTTCCTGCTTGAGGGGCTTGCCTTTGTCCATCACCTCGCGGCAGTCGCCTTTGAATTTGGCATTGTCATAGTTGCTCCAGCCGTAGCTGTCGACATAGCGCTTGTGCTGCTTGAATTGCTTGTTGATGAAACTCCATTCCAGCTTTTCGTCTTCGTACTGGATGTCGCCCAGGTCCAGCAGCGTGTGGAAGATGTTTTCCGTCGCCAGCCGCGCCTTGCGGTGGCGGATCAGCTGCCGGATCTTTTCCGGATAGCGTTCCTTGTATTCGTCCGAGTACCAGACCAGCGCCGGTACGTGGAATTCGTATTGCGTGTTGTGGCCGTGGAAGGCGAGGTTGCATGTGCCGTCGTACAGCGTCTGGCCATGGTCGGCGACATACACCATCGAGGTCAGCTGCTGCGTGCCCTTCAATTGGCCGATCACCTGCGACAGGAACCAGTCCGTGTACAGGATGGAGTTGTCGTAGCTGTTGTTGAGCTGCGGCTTGATCTTGGTGTCGGTGTAGACCGGCTTGTCGACGCCGAACAGCGACGGCTGCCAGCGATCGAAATCCTTCGGGTAGCGCTGGCTGTAGTTCCAGTGGTTGCCCAGCGTGTGCAGCACGATCAGCTTTTTCGGCGCCGGGTCGGCGATCGCGTGCTGCAGCGGCTCCAGCAAGATCTGGTCGAAGTTGGAGTTGTTGGTGAAGCCACCCAGGTTCATGAACTGGATCACGTCCGCTTCCTTGGCGAACACCGACACCGGCGTGTCGAACTGGCCGAACGAGATCTGGTTCGATAGCCAGTAGGTCTTGAAGCCCGCTTCCTTGTAGGCGGTGAGGAAGGATTTTTCCGAGAAGCCGTCTTTCAGGCTTTGCATCGACGGCTTGCGCGAGATGATGACCGGCACCGACAGCCGCGTGGCCGAGACCGCCGTGATCACGTCCGGCAAGGTCACCAGGTTGGCTTCCTGCTTGAGCAGCGGGTTGGTGTCGCGCGCGTAGCCGTTGACGCTCCAGCGGTCGTAGCGCGACGATTCGCCGATCACCATGATGACGATCTCCGGGCGGTCGTTGTGCTCCGGCTGGTGCGCCTTGAAGCTGAAGCTGTTGCTGCGTTGCCCCAGTTCGGCCAGGTAGCGGCGCTCTTTGTAGAAGTCGATGCCGCGCGCCGTCAGGCCGAACGGCCAGGAGGAGGCGAGGTCGTCGAAGCCGAGCGGCGAGCGCGTCCACCACGGCATGGCGGCCCAGTGCCAGCCGCTGCGGTTGGCGCCCTCGACGGCGGCGTGCTCGGGCGGGACATCTTCTTCGGCGTCCTCTTCCTCCTCGGCGTCGGCGGCCGATGCGCTCAAGCCCATGTGGCTGAGGGCGGAACTGATGGCGGAGCCGAACGCCGATCCGGCCGGCTTGGCCGCGGCGGACGCCTTGGCGGCCTTGGGCGCCGGCTTGGCGCGCACGCCGAATTCCCAGCCATAGGTCCAGAAACCGGCCAGCACCACTAATAGAGAGAGCACGATCCAGCGCGACTTGCCGCGCCAGGCCAGTTCCGGACTGCGGCGGGCGGCGATCTGCAGCGCGATCCACCAGGCGATCACGCCCAGCATCACCGCGCCCATCAGCCATACCTTCCTGCCGAGGAATTCCATCGCTTCCTTGGGGCTGGTCTCGGCGATGATGCCCAGGTGGTGGGTGGAGATGCCCTGGCCGTAGTACATGAACAGATAGATCTCGGTCGGCAGCGCCAGGCAGGCCGGAAGCAGCAGCCAGTGGAACCAGGCCGGGCGCTGCAGCACGCCCCACACCGTCGCCCAGGCCAGCAGCTCGACCGCCAGCACATGCGCGAGCTCCGGCACTTGCCTTCCTAGCAAAATTGGCACGCAGGGAACAAGTGACAGCAGCAGGTAGCTTGCGAGGACAAACACGGGGGCGGGGCGCAACAGGGATCGCATAAGGACGGACTGAAAGAAATTGATGCTATTATCAAGTCTTTCTTGCACTTGCAGCGAGTTTTTGCAGGCCGCCTTACAGGCCGTGCCGGCCGCATGCTGCCGCGAAATAGATTGACTGGCGCCCCAACCACGTCTATACTCGCGAGTTCTCAATTTATTCTGCGCATCGTATACGCTGTTTCAAGCCGCTCCCCGCGAGTGGCTATTCGCGCCTCCTTTGCCGCCGTAGATAGAGACTAGGTTTTAGTCCCCGGACAACCGTCCGGGTGTTCAACGTTGTAATTTAGTTGGGTTTAGAACGATGCCAACCATCAATCAACTGATTCGCAATCCACGCGTCGCCCTGACCGTGAAAAGCAAATCGCCGGCGCTGGAAAACAGCCCGCAAAAGCGTGGCGTGTGCACTCGCGTGTACACCACCACTCCTAAGAAGCCTAACTCGGCTTTGCGTAAAGTCGCCAAAGTGCGTCTGACCAACGGTTTCGAAGTCATTTCGTACATCGGCGGCGAAGGCCACAATCTGCAAGAGCACAGCGTTGTTCTGCTGCGCGGCGGTCGTGTCAAAGACTTGCCGGGTGTGCGTTACCACATGGTTCGCGGTGCACTGGATACCCAGGGCGTTAAAGACCGTAAGCAAGCTCGCTCGAAATACGGTACCAAGCGCGCTAAACAAGCCAAGAAGTAATTGCAAATTAACTGAGTTGAGCCGGTCGCGAGACCGAGTAAGTGGGAGACTTTGATGGTCTGCCGCGAGTGTCCAAGCAGGTGACACTCAACTGAAGATAGGAAGGAATTAACATGCCACGTCGTCGTGAAGTACCCAAGCGCGAGATCCTGCCGGATCCAAAATTCGGCAACACGGATGTCGCCAAGTTCGTGAACGTTCTGATGCTGTCCGGTAAAAAATCGGTCGCTGAAAACATCATCTACGGTGCCTTCGAGCACATCGCCGCTAAATCCGGCAAAGACCCGCTGGAAGTGTTCGCTACCGCGATCAACAACGCCAAGCCGCTGGTTGAAGTGAAATCCCGTCGCGTCGGTGGTGCAAACTACCAGGTGCCGGTTGAAGTCCGTCCAGTGCGTCGTATGGCTCTGTCCATGCGCTGGCTGCGCGAAGCTGCGAACAAGCGCAGCGAAAAATCCATGCCACAACGCCTCGGCGGTGAGCTGATGGAAGCGGCTGAAGGCCGCGGCGGTGCGATGAAGAAGCGTGACGAAGTCCACCGTATGGCTGAAGCGAACAAGGCGTTCTCGCACTTCCGCTTCTAATAAAATCGGCCAGGCCCTTCGCGGTCTGGTTGTTATCTGTTGTTCGAGGCCGGGCTCATTTTTGTCAGCAAAAATGGCGCTCGGTTTTGTCCATTCAAAGATTTAGGAATAATTATGGCCCGCAAGACCCCCATCGAGCGCTACCGCAATATCGGTATCTCCGCTCACATCGATGCAGGTAAGACCACCACCACCGAACGCGTTCTGTTCTACACGGGCGTGAACCACAAGATCGGTGAAGTTCACGATGGCGCCGCCACCATGGACTGGATGGAACAGGAACAAGAGCGCGGTATCACCATTACCTCGGCTGCGACCACCTGCTTCTGGAAAGGCATGGCTAACAACTTCCCAGAACACCACATCAACATCATCGATACCCCAGGCCACGTCGACTTCACCATCGAAGTGGAACGTTCGATGCGCGTTCTGGACGGCGCTTGCATGGTTTACTGCGCAGTGGGCGGTGTACAGCCACAGTCGGAAACCGTATGGCGTCAGGCCAACAAGTACAAAGTGCCACGTCTGGCCTTCGTCAACAAGATGGACCGTACCGGCGCCAACTTCTTCAAGGTCTACGAGCAGATGCGCGCTCGCCTGAAGGCGAACCCGGTCCTGATCCAGATCCCGATCGGCGCTGAAGACACCTTCAAGGGCGTGATCGATCTGGTCAAGATGAAAGCGATCCTGTGGGACGACGCGTCGCAAGGCATGAAGTTCGACTACGTCGACATTCCTGCGGAACTGGCAGCGTCGGCCGCCGAGTGGCGCGAGAAGATGGTCGAAGTCGCTGCCGAAGCGTCGGAAGACCTGATGAACAAGTACCTGGAAGAGGGCGACCTGTCCGAAGCCGAGATCAAGAAAGCGCTGCGCGAACGCACCATCGCTTCCGAGATCGTGCCGATGATGTGCGGTACCGCCTTTAAAAACAAGGGCGTACAGGCCATGCTGGACGCGGTCATCGAATACCTGCCGTCGCCACTGGACATCGACGACGTCGGCGGTACCGACGAGGACGAACAGCCGACCACCCGTAAAGCATCGGACGACGAGAAGTTCTCGGCGCTGGCTTTCAAGATCATGACCGACCCGTTCGTCGGCCAGCTGGCCTTCTTCCGCGTGTACTCGGGCGCCATCAATTCGGGCGACACCGTGTACAACTCGGTCAAAGGCCGTAAAGAGCGTCTGGGTCGTATTCTGCAGATGCACGCCAACCAGCGCGAAGAGATCAAAGAAGTGCGCGCCGGCGACATCGCCGCCGCCGTTGGCCTGAAAGACGTGACCACGGGCGAAACCCTGTGCGATCCGACCTCGATCATCATTCTGGAACGCATGGTCTTCCCCGAGCCGGTGATTCAACAGGCCGTGGAACCAAAAACCAAGGCCGACCAGGAAAAAATGGGTCTGGCACTGAACCGTCTGGCTCAGGAAGATCCGTCGTTCCGCGTCAAGACCGACGAAGAGTCGGGCCAGACCATCATCGGTGGTATGGGCGAGCTGCACCTGGAAATTATCGTTGACCGCATGAAGCGCGAATTCGGCGTCGAAGCAACCGTCGGCAAGCCACAGGTTGCCTACCGCGAAACGATCCGCAAGGCCTGCGAAGAATCCGAAGGCAAGTTCGTCAAGCAGTCGGGCGGTCGTGGTCAATACGGTCACGTGGTGCTGAAGATCGAACCGCAAGAACCGGGCAAGGGCTTCGAATTCGTTGACGCCATCAAGGGCGGCACGGTTCCACGCGAATACATCCCTGCGGTTGAGAAGGGTGTGCGCGGCACGCTGAACACCGGTGTTCTGGCCGGCTACCCAGTGGTCGACGTCAAGGTCACGCTGTTCTTCGGTTCGTACCACGATGTGGACTCGAACGAAAACGCGTTCCAGATGGCCGCTTCGATGGCATTCAAGGAAGGCTGCCGCAAAGCGTCGCCAGTCATCCTGGAGCCAATGATGGCGGTGGAAGTGGAAACGCCGGAAGACTACGCCGGTACCGTGATGGGCGACCTGTCGTCCCGCCGCGGCATGGTGCAGGGCATGGACGAGATCCCAGGCGGCGGTGGCAAGATCATCAAAGCTGAAGTGCCGCTGTCGGAAATGTTCGGTTACTCGACCACCCTGCGTTCCGCAACGCAAGGTCGCGCTACCTACACGATGGAATTCAAGCACTACTCGGAAGCGCCTAAGCACGTTATCGACGCGATCGTCACTGCTAAAGCTAAGTAATTTTTGTATTTTTTGCGGCCGGGGAGGATCCCCTGGCCGCATATTTAAAACATTGTTCTAAGGAAGAATAAAATGGCAAAAGGTAAATTCGAACGGACTAAGCCGCACGTCAACGTTGGCACCATCGGTCACGTTGATCACGGCAAGACCACCCTGACCGCTGCGATCGCAACTGTTCTGTCGAAAAAATTCGGCGGCGAAGCTAAAGCATACGACCAGATCGATGCGGCACCAGAAGAAAAAGCACGCGGCATCACCATCAACACCGCCCACGTCGAGTACGAAACCGCAGCGCGCCACTACGCGCACGTTGACTGCCCAGGCCACGCCGACTACATCAAAAACATGATCACCGGCGCGGCACAGATGGACGGCGCGATCCTGGTTTGCTCCGCAGCCGACGGCCCGATGCCACAGACCCGCGAGCACATCCTGCTGGCGCGTCAGGTTGGCGTTCCATACATCGTCGTGTTCCTGAACAAGTGCGACCTGGTCGACGACGAAGAGCTGCTGGAACTGGTTGAAATGGAAGTGCGCGAGCTGCTGTCGAAATACGAGTTCCCAGGCGACGACCTGCCGATCATCAAAGGTTCGGCACGTAAGGCACTGGACGGCGACACCGGTCCTCTGGGCGAGCAAGCCATCATGGCCCTGGCCGACGCACTGGATTCCTACATCCCTACGCCAGAGCGCGCAGTGGACGGCGCCTTCCTGATGCCAGTGGAAGACGTGTTCTCGATCTCGGGTCGCGGCACCGTCGTTACCGGTCGCGTTGAGCGCGGTATCGTCAAGGTCGGCGAAGAGATCGAAATCGTCGGCATCACCGACACCGTCAAAACCACTTGCACCGGCGTGGAAATGTTCCGCAAGCTGCTGGACCAGGGTCAGGCAGGCGACAACGTCGGTCTGCTGCTGCGCGGCACCAAGCGTGAAGACGTACAGCGTGGTCAGGTTCTGGCGAAGCCAGGCTCGATCAAGCCGCACAACCACTTCACCGGCGAGATCTATGTCCTGTCGAAAGACGAAGGCGGCCGTCACACCCCGTTCTTCAACAACTATCGTCCACAGTTCTACTTCCGTACGACTGACGTGACCGGTTCGATCGAACTGCCAGCGGACAAAGAAATGGTTATGCCAGGCGACAACGTGTCGATCACCGTCAAGCTGATCAACCCGATCGCGATGGAAGAAGGTCTGCGCTTCGCGATCCGCGAAGGTGGCCGTACCGTTGGTGCAGGCGTTGTAGCGAAGATCCTGGCTTAATTTTTAAGCTGGATTGAAACCGGGCCGATATGGTGTGATACCATATCGGCCCAGTCGTACCAAACTCGTTCTTTTAAACATTGCTGGCGCTACATAGTTGCCAGTTCGCTCTTTTGAGGAATTATCATGTCCGCACCAAACCAGAAAATCCGCATTCGCCTGAAAGCTTTCGACTACAAGCTGATCGACCAGTCCGCACTGGAAATCGTTGACACCGCTAAGCGCACCGGCGCCGTTGTCAAGGGCCCAGTCCCATTGCCAACCCGCATCCAGCGTTTCGACGTTCTGCGTTCGCCACACGTCAACAAGACCTCGCGCGACCAGTTCGAAATCCGCACCCACCAGCGCCTGATGGACATCGTCGACCCAACCGACAAGACCGTTGACGCACTGATGAAGCTGGACCTGCCAGCTGGCGTCGATGTCGAAATCAAACTGCAGTAATCGATTTTAAGTGGGCAGCTTCGGCTGCCGGCTGATGATGGGGCCGGACGTGCAAGCGTCCGGCCCCGTTTTTTTTGCGGCGATTGCCATTTCAATCGCTCTGCCGTATCGTCGGGGGCATGACCTATACCTACAGCCGCCGTCTTGCCCTGGTGTTCGGCCTCTTGCTGCCGATCGCCGAAACCGTGCGCCGCTGGCACCAGATCAGCGCCGGCACGCATATCCTGTTCTGGCTGGACGACGTCCTGCTCGGCAGCCTGCTGTTGTACGCGGCCTGGCGCAGCCGCATCAACGCCGCCGACGGCCAGCGCTTCCTGTCCGCGGCATGGGGTTGCGCGCTGGGCATGGGCTACTTCAGTTTCTTCGGCAAGCTGCTCGATCCGGCCCGCGCCGAACCCGGCCCCTTGCCGGGCGTGTGGGTCGAGGTCATCGTCGGCGCCGGACTGCTGCTGTCCGTCATGGCCCTGATCGGCAGCCTGCGCAAATTGCCGCCGGCCTGAACGAACGGTTCAGCTCCAGGCCCAGAAGCCGGCCGTCAGCGCCGGCGGCAGCTCGGCCACCTTGCTGCCGCCGCGGCGGGCGACGCCCTGGCCGACGAACGGCCGCATCAGATAATGGCGCGCCATGGCGGCGCCGCCGATGGCGATGGCGTTGGCGCCGAAGTGCGGCGTGCGGATGGTCGGCGCCGGCAGCAGCGTGGCGCTGGCGCAGTCGAGCAGCACCTTGCGGCCCGGCTCGATGAAGCGGTCGCCCAGGCGCAGCGCGGCGCCGCCGATGACGATGCACATCGGGTCGAACGCCACCCACAGGTTATTCAACAGCACGCCGAGGTTGCGGCCCGCCGCCTCGACCGCCTTGCAGGCCGCCGGCTCGCCGGCCTCCGATTGCGCGAACAGCTGTTCCAGCTGCTCCGGGCCGGCGTTGCCCAGCTTGCCATACACCTCGTCCATCAGGGCCTGCAGGCCGATCAGCGCGTCGGCGCAGCCGCGCCGTCCGCACGAGCACGGCGGTCCGCCCTGCTGCAGGATGGTGTGGCCGACCTCGCCCGCGAAACCGTACAAGCCGGTCAGCAGGCGGCCGTTGACGATGATGCCGGCGCCGACGCCGTAGCCGATGCTCAGGTAGATCAGCGGGTCGGCGCCGATCTGGCCGGAAAACTCCAGCTCGGCCAGCGCCGCCACGTTCGCTTCGTTCTGGATGAACAGCGGCAGGTCCGACAGCGCGGTGCCGGCGAAGTGCGCGCGCATCTGGCTGGCCACGTCGACATTGCGCCAGCCCAGGTGGGGCGCGTAGTGCAGCACGCCGGTGGCGTCGTCGACCACGCCGTGCAGGCCGATGCCCACGCCCAGCATGGTGCGGCCGGCCAGCTCGCCGCCGGCCTGCGTCATTTCGATCAGCGCGTCCGCCATCAGGCCGATGCAGGCCGCGGTGTCGGCGGCGTCGGTGTAGGGGATGGCGCGCTCGGCCAGCACCTTGCCCAGCAGATCGGTGGCGACCACGCGCGCCGCGCCGATGCCCAGGTCGGCGCCCAGCAGCGCCAGGCGGGTGCCGTCGATGTGCAGCGGCGTGGCGCGGCGGCCCAGCGCGCCGGTGGCGCGCAGCTCGCTTTCGCCGAGCCAGCCCTCGTCCATCAGTTCGCGCACCAGCAGGCTGACGGTGGACTTGGTCAGGCCGACCTTCTCGGCCAGCGCCGCGCGCGACAAGCCCGGCTCGCTGCACAGCTGGCGCACCAGGGCCATGCGATTGATTTGCTTGAGTAGCTGCTGGTCGCCGGCGACGATCATAGGTCACGTTCTTGAGTATGGGGTCTCGGGATCATACACGAACGCCGTAACATCGACTATCAGTCGCTCAGGCCGGACGTCCGGCGGCCGCGCGCCCGCATGTGGTGCGTCCTTACAACATCGCCCAAATTCGGTGCGGCTAATTCGTTCGATCAATTGACGAATGTATTTTTTTCTCATATCCTGAGTTTGCCTTATCCATTTGTCATTCGATTTCATTAAGTCGAACAGTCTTGCCGCAGTTGTTTGTTGTGCCACCACTTCCGACCTTGCCTCGACGTGCTCGATCAGTGTCGGAGAAATATAAATACAAATAAGATGAACAGGAGATGAAGTGCATAAAAATATGAAAACGATTTCAGGAAATCCGCTGAGCCGCCGCCGGTTGATCAGCCTGGCGGTGGCGGGCGCTTGCGCCAGCTTCTCGCCAGCCTACGCTCAGGACGCGGTCAAGGCCGCCGAGGAGCCGGTCGATGCCCCTAAAGTGGTCGTGACCGGTATCCGCGCCAGTATGCAGTCGACGCTGAACCTGAAGCGCAATTCCGACGGCGTGGTCGACGGCATCGTCGCCGACGACATCGGTAAGTTCCCGGACACCAACCTGGCCGAGTCGCTGCAGCGCATTTCCGGCGTCTCGATCGACCGCAGCAACGGCGAAGGGCAGAAAGTCACCGTCCGCGGCGTCGGCCCCGACCTGAACATGGTGCTGCTGAACGGCCGCCAGATGCCGACCTCGAACCTGGGCGACCTGTCCGGCCGCGCCTTCGACTTCTCCAACCTGGCCTCGGAATCGATCTCGCAGATCCAGGTCTACAAGACCAGCCGCGCCGACACCCCGCCGGGCGGCATCGGCGCCACCATCAACATCATGACCGCGCGGCCGTTCGACCGTCCGGGCCTGCAGGCCAGCGTCGGCATCAAGGGCGTGTACGACACCTCGAACAAGCACCTGCCGGACGAGGACAAGGCATCGAACTCGCTGACGCCCGAAGTCTCCGGCATCTACAGCAACACCTTCGCCGACGGCATGTTCGGCGTGGCGGTGTCGGGCAGCTACCAAGAGCGCAACATGGGCGTCAACACGGCCGGCATCACCAACGGCTGGCGCGGCCCGTTCCGCGGCGACGAAAACAACTGGGGCACGATTCCGCAGCCGGGCACGACCGGTTCGGGCGACATCACCAACCGTCCGAAGCCGGGCGACGTGTACTCGGTGCCGCAGAACATTTCCTACTTCATGAAGGGCATGCAGCGCCAGCGCACCAACGGCCAGCTGACCCTGCAGTTCAAGCCGGTCAAGGAACTGGTCACCACGCTGGACTACACCTACTCGCAGAACAAGATCCAGACCAAGTCGCACGAGCTGAGCGCCTGGTTCAACATGGGTCCGTCGGTGAGCTCGTGGACCGGCGGCCCGATCGCTTCGCCGATCTTCTACCAGGAAAACGTCACGGCGCAGGATATCGCCATGAACGGCGGCGACTACGCCACCAAGTCGGAAAACAAGTCGCTGGGCTTCAACGCGGCATGGAAACCGAACGCCGACCTGAAGTTCATCTTCGACGCGCACCACTCGACCGCCGAATCGATGAAAGACAGCCCGTTCGGCTCGGCCAACAACCTGGCCACCGTCAGCTTCAGCCGCGGCAACACCCGCGTGGACTTCTCGCATGAGATGCCGGTGCTGAGCATCCAGGGCGCCGACTTCATCAAAGCACCGATGCAGGTGTCCGGCTCCTGGTTCCAGGAAGGCTACCAGAAGATGAAGATCGACCAGGCCCAGGCCAGCGGCAGCTGGAAGGTGGCCGATAGCTCGAACCTGAACTTCGGCCTGGCGGCGACCAAGGTCAACAACCGTTCGGCCTTCCAGCAGGTGCAGAGCGATAGCTGGGGCGGAGCCACCAAGGCCTCCGACTATCCGCAGTCGCTGTTCAAGGCCGACGACCTGCGCAAGTACTTCGGCAAGATGGACGGCGTGGACGATCCGGCACTGTTCAACCAGATCCACACCTTCAACTTCGCCGCGGTCCGCCAGGTGGTCTCGGACGCCACCGGCAAGCCGGCGCTGTACATGCCTAGCCTGGCCAATCCGGACTACGACCGCCGCACCGAGGAGAAATCCAAGTCGGCCTACGTGCAGCTGTCGACCGAGTGGGATACGGCGATTCCTATGCATACCGGCATCGGCCTGCGCTTCGAGAAGACCGACGTGCTGTCGACCGCGCTGTCGCAGACGCCGAGCGAGATACGCTGGGTGTCGCAGAACGAATTCCCGGTCACCTTCGCCGGCAAGGCGTTCACCTCGCAGAGCGGCAAGTACAACAACGTGCTGCCTAGCGTGGACTGGGATGCCGACCTGCGTTCGGACTTCAAGGTGCGCGCCAGCTACGGCGAAACCATCGGCCGGCCGCGCTACGACCAGATCCAGGGCGGCACCACCATCGGCGCCACGGCGAACGTCAACGGCGACAGCGCATCGACCGGCAACCCGGCGCTGAAACCGGTCAAGTCCAAGAACCTGGACCTGTCGGCCGAATGGTATTACAACCAGCGCAGCCTGGTCTCGCTCGGCCTGTTCAATAAAAAGCTGAACAACTACGCCGGACAGTCGGTGACCGACATCCCGCAGGCCGGCCTGCACACGCCGGTGGGCGGCAAGTACTGGAACGCGGCGCTGGCTGGCGGCTGTATCGTCACCGACACCGCCTGTATCCGTAACTTCATCTTCAAGAACTTCAACGGCCAGCCCGGCGTGGCACGCGGGCCGGACAACGAGAAAGGTGAAATCACCGGCACCATCACCGGCCAGTCGTTCGATCCGGTCATCAATTTCCAGACCACCAGCTACGTCAATGCCAAGTCGGCCAACGTGCATGGCGCGGAAATCAACTGGCAGCATATGTTCGGCAGCAGCGGCTTCGGCGTGCAGGCCAACTACACCTACGTGAAGGCTGGACTGGCATTCAACAACGCCAGCGCCGGCGACCAGTTCGCGCTGGTGGGCCTGAGCAACTCGGCCAACCTGGTCGGCATTTACGAGGACAACAAATGGAGCATCCGCGCGGCCTATAACTGGCGCGGAGAGTTCCTGTCGTCCACCACCGACCTCGCGGGCGCCAATCCGCAGTACGTGGAACCGTACGGCCAGGTCGACTTGAGCGTCGGTTATGCGATCAACAAGAACCTGAGCGTGCAGTTCGAGGCGATCAACCTGACCGACGAGTTGCAGCGGGTCCATGGCCGCACCGATATGATGGTGCTCAGCCTGGCGCAGTCCGGCCCCCGCTACATGCTGTCGGCCCGCTATAAGTTCTGATCTCTGAAGTACTAGAGGGGGAGGGGCGGGTCGTGCCGCCCCGACACTTTCAGCAGGCCGTGCCGTTCCGGCGGCCTGTTTTTTTTTGAGAGAACAGGATCAGTACGCAATGAGTACGCAAGAGCTACAACACATTGTGATTGTCGGCGGGGGCTCGGCCGGCTGGCTGAGCGCCGGCGTCATCGCCGCCGAGCACGCGGCCCATCCCGGCGCGCGGCTGCGCGTGACGCTGCTGGAATCGCCCGACGTGGCGCCGATCGGCGTCGGCGAGGGCACCTGGCCCAGCATGCGCGATACGCTGTCCCGCATCGGCGTCTCCGAAACCGACTTCTTCCGCGAATGCGACGCTTCCTTCAAGCAGGGCTCGCGCTTCAACCGCTGGGTCGACGACAGCGAGGACGACCACTATTTCCATCCCTTCGTCGTGCCGCAGGGCTACGGCGAAGCCAACCTGGCGGCGCGCTGGCGGCAGGTCCGCCCCGACGCCGCCTTTGCCGACCTGGTCAGCTTCCAGCCGCAGCTGTGCTTGCACGGCCGGGCGCCCAAGCAGGCCGTCACGCCGGAATACGCGGCCGTGTCCAACTACGGCTACCACCTCGACGCCGGCAAGTTCGGCGTGTTCCTGCGCCGGCACTGCACCGAGCGCCTGGGCGTGAGGCGGATCGTCGACCATGTGACGGCGGTGCACTCGCATGAGAACGGCGACATCGCCTCGCTGCAGACGCGGCTGAACGGCGCCATCGAGGCCGACCTGTTCATCGACTGCACCGGCGCGCAATCGCTGCTGCTGGGCCAGCACTACGGCGTGCCCTTGCTGTCGCAGCAGCACATCCTGTTCAACGACAGCGCGATGGCCTTGCAGCAAGCCTATCCCGACGATAACAGCCCGATCGCCTCGCAGACGCTGTCGACCGCGCAGGCGCATGGCTGGATCTGGGACATCGGCCTGCCGACCCGGCGCGGCATCGGCTATGTGTATTCCAGCGCGCACGCCACCGACGAGCAGGCCGAGCGCGCGCTGCACGCCTATGTGCGCCAGACCGGCGGCCCGCAGGACTTGCCGACGCCGCGCAAGCTGTCGTTCCAGCCCGGCTATCGCGAGCACTCCTGGCACCGCAACTGCGTGGCCATCGGCCAGTCGGCCGGCTTCCTCGAACCGCTGGAGGCGTCCGCGCTGGCGATGGTCGAGCTGTCGGCGGCGATGCTGGCCGACGCCATGCCGGCCAACCGCGCCGCCATGGAGCTCGCCGCGCAGCGCTTCAACGACAGCTTCCGCTACCGCTGGGAACGGGTGATCGATTTCCTCAAGCTGCACTATGTGCTCAGCAAGCGCGACGATACCAGCTACTGGCGCGACAACCGCGCCGCCGCCTCGATCCCGCCGCGCCTGCGGGAGCTGCTGGCATTGTGGCGGCACCAGCCGCCGTCGCGCTACGACCTGCAGCGCATCGAGGAGGTATTCCCGGCCGCCAGCTATCAGTACGTGTTGTACGGCATGGGCTTCGACACCGACTACGGCGACGGCCGCCGCCGCTCCGACCTGCCCGCGCTGGCCGACGCCTATTTCCGCGAAGCGCAGGAGCTGACCCGCAAGATGCTGGCCGGCCTGCCCGGCAACCGCGAACTGATTACCCACATCAAGCGCCACGGCCTGCCGCAGCGCTGATCACAACCGACACGACTTCCCATGACCCATATCGTAATGCTCAACAACGTCGACCATCAGGCCCTGCGCGTCATCACCGAGCGCGGTGCCCGGTACGGCGACAACGTCATGACCTGCGCCACCTTCCCGGCCGAGTTCCGCGACTTGCAGGCGCACTATCCGATCGTGTTCCGCCAGATCGACGATGCCGCCGGTTTCGAGCCGGTGGCGCTGCTCGGTTTCCAGGAGGGCGAGAACCTCTACCTGGGCCCGCAGGGCTGGGATGCCGGCTATGTGCCGCTGGCGATCGAGCGCCTGCCGTTCCTGATCGGCCGCTCCGGCGAGCAGCTCAACGTCCATGTCGACCTCGACAGTCCGCGCCTGAGCCGCAGCGCCGGCGAGGCGCTGTTCCTGGCGTTCGGCGGCGTCACGCCCTATCTGGAGCGCACCACCTCGATGCTGCTGCACATCCACGAAGGCTTGCAGAGCACGCCGGCCCTGATCGCCGCGCTGCGCGAGCATGACTTGCTGGAATCGTTCGTCGCCGACATCGCGCTGGAGGACGGCTCGCAGAACCGCCTGTACGGCTTCCACACCATCAACGAGGACAAGCTGCTGCACCTGTCCGGCACCGCGCTGGAAAGCCTGAACCGCGCCGGCCACCTGCAATCGATCTACATGGCGATGGCCTCGCTGTCCAACTTCCGTGGCCTGATCGAGCGCAAGCAGCGCGCCATCGCCGCCCATGGTTAAGCCGATACGCGAAATCACAGGGGTCGGCCCGCGCCAGCTGGGCGACGCGCTGCTGACCTCGACCGAACCGCTGATCCTGCGCGGCCTGGCCGCCGACTGGCCGCTGGTCAAGGCCGGCCGGACGTCGCAGCGGGCGGCCAGCGACTACCTGCGCCGCCACTATCGCGGCGAGAAGGTGGTGGCCATGCTGGGCGCGCCGGACATCGACGGGCGCTTCTTCTACAACGAAGACCTCAGCGGCTTCAACTTCGCCAACGTGCGCACCGGCCTCGGCGGCGTGCTGGACGAGCTGGAGGCGCACCGCGAGGACCAGCGGCCACCGGCCATCTACGTCGGCTCGACCGAGGTCGACCTGGCGCTGCCGGGACTGCGCGCCGAGAACGATCTCGACCTCGGCGGGCGCCAGCCCTACGTCAGCATCTGGCTGGGCAACCAGACCCGCATCGCCGCCCACTATGACTTGCCGGACAACATCGCCTGCGTGGCGGCCGGGCGCCGCCGCTTTACGCTGTTCCCGCCCGGGCAGCTGAGCAACCTGTACATCGGCCCGCTCGACTTCACGCCGGCCGGGCAGCCCATCAGCCTGGTGGACCTGCAGCGGCCCGACTTCGAGCGCTTCCCGCGCTTCGCCGATGCGCTGGAGCAGGCCCGGTCGGCCGAGCTGGATGCGGGCGACGCCATCTTCATCCCCTCGATGTGGTGGCATCACGTCGAGGCGCTGACGCCGTTCAACGTGCTGGTCAACTACTGGTGGCGGCAGTCGCCGGGCCACATGGATACGCCGACCACCACGCTGATGCTGGCGCTGATGACCATGCGCGACCTGCCGCCGGACCAGCGCGCGGCGTGGCGGGAACAGTTCCGCCACTACGTCTTCGACAGCGACGGCAGCGAGGCGGCGCACATCCCTCCGGCCGCGCGGCGGGTGCTGGCGCCGCTCGACGACGCCAGCGCGCGCGCGCTGCGCAGCCAGATCCTCAACCGCATGAACCGCTAAGGAAACCAACATGGATGCATCGAACAAACCAGTCCGCCGCGTGGTCATCGCCGGCGGCGGCACGGCCGGCTGGATGGCCGCCGCCGCCCTGTCCAAGACGCTGGGCAAGGTCATCGACCTGACCCTGATCGAGTCCGACGAGATCGGCACGGTCGGCGTCGGCGAAGCCACCATTCCGACCATGATCACCTTCCACAACCTGCTGGAGCTGAACGAGGCCGAATTCATGGCGGCCACGCAAGCCACCTTCAAGCTGGGCATCAGCTTTGAAAACTGGCGCGACGTCAAGCAGGACTACATCCACTCCTTCGGCACCACCGGCACCGACCACTGGACGGCGGGCTTCCAGCACTTCTGGCGCAAGGGCGTGGCGCGCGGCGTGGCCGGCGACTACGGCGACTATTGCCGCGAACTGAAGGCCTCGCAGCTGGGCCGCTTCGCCCACCTGCCGGACAACGGCATGAACTACGCCTACCACCTGGACGCCGGCCTGTACGCCAAGTTCCTGCGCAAGTTCAGCGAGCCGCTGGGCGCCAGGCGCGTCGAGGGCAAGATCGTCGCGGTCAACCGCGATGCGGAAAGCGGCCACATCCAGTCGCTGACCTTGGCCGACGGCGCGCGGATCGAAGGTGACCTGTTCATCGACTGCTCCGGCTTCCGCGGGCTGCTGATCGGCGAGACGCTGGGCGTCGAATATGAAGACTGGTCGCACTGGCTGTTCTGCGACAGCGCGCTGGCGGTGCAGACCGCGTCGACCGGCGCGGTGCCGCCGCTGACGCGCTCGATCGCGCACGACGCCGGCTGGCAATGGCGCATTCCGCTGCAGCACCGCGTCGGCAACGGCATGGTGTATTCCAGCCGTCACACCGACGACGACACGGCGCGCGCCACGCTGATGTCCAACCTGGCCGGCGAACCGTTGATGCAGCCGCGCCCGATCCGCTTCACGCCGGGACAGCGGCGCCAGACCTGGGTCGGCAACTGCGTGGCGATCGGCTTGTCCAGCGGCTTCCTGGAACCGATCGAATCGACCAGCATCCACCTGATCCAGCGCGGCCTGATCCGCCTGCTGCAGATGTTCCCCGGCGCCGGCATCTGCCAGAGCGACATCGACGAATACAACCAGCAGACCGCGACCGAAGTGGCACACATCCGCGACTTCATCATCCTGCACTACCACGTGACCAACCGCGAAGACACGCAGTTCTGGCGCGACTGCCGCGCGCTGGACGTGCCGGCCTCGCTGCGCCACCGCATCGAGCTGTTCCACGAGACGGGCCGGGTGTTCCGCGAGCAGAACGAGCTGTTCGCGGAAAATTCGTGGATCCAGGTGATGCTGGGGCAGGGCATCCTGCCGCAGCGCTACCACCCGATCGCCGACCGCATGGGCGACCAGGAGCTGGCGCAGTTCCTCAACGGCATCAAGTCGTCGGTGAACGCGGTGGTCGCCCAGCTGCCGTCGCACCCGGACTATATCCGCCAGTATTGCCGGGCGCCGCAGCTATAAGTTACCAGGCTGGACACTAGGGACGCGGGCCGGTAGAGTGGAACCATGCTCGCGACCTTAGACACCCATTTGCTGGACGGCAGCGCCCGTCCCGGCCTGCGCGGACCGGCGCGCTTCCTGATGGAATTCTGGTATTTCGGCATCAAGGAGGCGCGCGCCTGCCTGTTTGTCGCGCTGTTCTTTGCCTCGGTGTTCCTGGTGCCGCGCGCCGGCCTGTTCGGCGTGCCGCGCTATGACGTGCTGCTGGTGGCCGCGCTCGGCATCCAGGCGTGGATGGTGTGGTCCGGGCTGGAGACCTGGGATGAGCTGAAGGCGGTCAGCCTGTTCCACGTGGTCGGCTTCGCGCTGGAGGTGTTCAAGACCTCGGGCGCCATCCAGTCGTGGAGCTACCCGGACTTCGCCTATACCAAGCTGTTCGGCGTGCCGCTGTTCTCCGGCTTCATGTATGCGGCGGTCGGCAGCTATATCATCCAGGCGTGGCGCCTGCTGGATTTGCATATCAGGCATCACCCGCCGCACTGGATGGCGGCGCTGATCGCCTTGCTTATCTATGCCAACTTCTTTACCCATCACTATATCGGCGACTACCGCTGGTACCTGGCGGCCTGCGCGCTGGGCCTGTACGCCCGCACCACCGTCGTGTTCCGGCCGCTGGACCGTGCGCGCAGCATGCCGCTGCTGCTGGGCTTTGTGCTGACCGGCTTCTTCATCTGGCTGGCGGAAAACATCAGCACCTTCTGGGGCATCTGGCGCTACCCGAACCAGATGGGGGCCTGGTCGGCGGTCCACGTCAGCAAATGGAGCTCGTGGTCGCTGCTGGTGATCATGACCTTCACCATCGTCGCCAACCTGAAACACGTCAAGGCCCGCATCCACATCCCCGCGCAGTGAGCCGCGCAGCGGCGGCGCTGTCCAGCCGGCGCCGCCGCCCCGCTTAGCCGACCAGGACGATGTCGGCGGCGGTCAGCACGGTCACGCCAACCAGCGTCACCGCATGCCCCTCGCCCAGGTCGATCACCGTGTTGCCGCCATCGACATGGCTGTGCGCCAGCACGTCGGCCGCGGTGGTGAAGGTCAGGCCGTTCAAGGCGCGCTGCAGCAGCAGATGGTCGCCCTCGGCGCTGGAGAAGTTCAGCACCTTGAGCTGGTCCGCCTGCTGGTTCAGCACGAACTGGTCGGCGCCGCTCGTGCCCTGCAGCGTCACCACGACGGCATCGGTGGCGATGTGCTGCGCCGCCATGACGGTGCCGCCGGACGTCTTGGCGACGCCGGTTGCCGCGACGATGGTGCTGGCGGTGTTTTCGGCGGCCGTGATGACGGTGCTGTTGTCCGAGGTCACCCCGTCCAGATAGTTGGTCACCACCGTGCTCGCGCCATTGATGTAGTTGGCGTTTTGCACGGTGCTCATCTGATCCGTGAAGTATTGGGCGACCAGGGTTTTGTTGAGGGTCGTGGCGATGTCGGAATTTTGCGCGCTATCCGCCATATTCCACACCAGGCTGGCGCGCGTCAGGTCGGCCCCCGTGGTCAGTCGCGCGACCCAGTAATCGATCTCTGATTGGGCGACGCCCGCCCCGTCGCGGCCGAACAGGTTGTGGTACACGGCCCTGACCACGGCTTCATCGCTCAGACCGCCCCAGGTGTTGAGGTACTCCGGCGACCCGACAAATTCCGCGCCCATGGCGTCCAATGCCGCCTTGCGATCCGGGGCCGACATGTTGGCGATCAGCGCCAGCTTGCCACTCAAGCCGCCCTGGTCGGCGGGGCGGTTGAAGTAGCCGACATACATTTGCTGAATTTCATGGCTGTAGTCGCTGTCCGTCACCGGGTTCAGTTTCACCCAGACGTCGCCGACGCCGCCGTCCGCGACGGTGTACTGGTAGTGTCCCAGGCCGTGGGCCGTCGAGCCAGCGGTAAAGACCACGTTGCTGCCGCTGAGGGACGCCGTGCCGCCGCTGATGTTGGTCAGCGATATGATCGAGCTTGGTGGGGACGAATCGATATCGGTGTCGTTGGACAACAGCGTGGCCTTGGTCGCGCTTGCCGCGCCGTGCTCGATACCGTTGACGACGTCGCTCTGCGGCGTGGACTGGTCGTCGACCGACGTGACCGTGGCCGTGAAACTGGTGGTCGCCGTCATGCCGCCCGGATCCCTCACCGTGACGGAGACGCTGGTCGTGCCATACCAATCGGCGTCCGGATTGAAGACAACGGTGCGGTTGGCGCCGCTGCCGGCGAAGCTGACGGTTCCATGGGCGGAACTGCCGCTCAGCGTCAGTGCGCCCGGATCGCTCTCGCTGTCGCCGACGGTGAATGACAGCGCCGTCGAACGGATGTCTTCCTTGGTCGTCACATTGGCGATGGACGAGATGGTCGGTGCGGTATTGGTGTCAATGGTAAATACCACGCTGGCGCCGACGTTGCCGGCCTTGTCGGTGGCTTGTACCGTGACGTCGTGCGCACCCGGGGTCAGCAGCGCGCTGTTCGGCATGGTGATGACGCCGTTGCTGTCGATGGCGAACAGGTTGCCCGGATTGGACAGCAGGGCGTAGGTGGCGCCGCTGCCGGCACCGCTGACCGTGACGCCGACCGTGCTGTTGGCGGCCGCGCCCGTATTGGCGAAATTGGCGTTGGCGTTGCCATCGGTGAGTACCGGCGCCACGGTATCGATGGTGACGCTCAAGGTGGCGCCGGTGGCGGCGTTGCCGGCCAGGTCGGTGGCCTTGGTGATGATGCTGTGGACGCCATCCGCCAGCGTGGTGCTGGTGAACGACCAGGTGCCGTCCGCGCCGGCCAGCGTCGAGCCGAGCAGCTTGGTGCCGTCGTAGACGCTGACGGTGGCCCCGGCATCGGCCGTGCCGGTGAAGACCGGCTGCGCGACATTCGTCACGTTGTCGGTATTGACGTTGCTGTCCGAGGCGTCGGCCAGATTGGCCGCGCTGACCGCCAGCTTGGTGTCGATGGTCACGTCCAGCGCCGCCGATGGCGCGGAGAGATTGCCCGCCAGATCGACCGTGCTGGCGGTCAGGTGGTGCACGGTATCGGTCAGGGTGCCGGTGACGTAGCTCCATACGCCGGAAGCGTTGGCGGTCGCCGTGCCGAGCTTGACGCCACCGTCGAACACGGAGACCACCGCGCCGGCGGCCGCGTTGCCGGTGATGGTAGGCGTGGCCAGGTTGGTGATGTTGTCGGTGCTCGACACGCCCTTGTCGGATGCGGTCGCCAAGTCCAGGCCGGACGGCGAGTCCGGCGCGGTGGCGTCGATGGTCACGTTCAGCACGGCGGTCTTGGCCGAGCTGTTGCCGGCGGCGTCGGTCGCCTGCGCGCTCAAGCCGTGCACGCCATCGGCCAGTGGCTGGCTCAGCGTGATCTGCCAGACGCCGCTGGCATTGGCCACGCCGCTGCCGACCAGCGTCGTACCGTCGTACAGCGAGACGTTGGCGTTGGCTTCGGCCTTGCCCGACAGCGTAGGCAGCACGACGTTGGTGAGGTTGTCGGTGCTGGAGCTGCCGCTGTCGGAGGTCGCCAGCAGGTCGAGCAGGGTAGGCAGGGCCGGGGCTGTGGTGTCGATGGTGATCGCCAGCGCCGCCGACGCCGCCGACAGGTTGCCGGCGGCGTCGGTGGCCTTGACCGTCAGGCTGTGCGCACCCGCCGCCAGGGCGCTGGAGGTGATGCTCCAGGCGCCTGCGTTGTCGGCCACGGCGGTGCCCACTTGCGTGCTACCGTCGAACAGCGCCACGGTGGCGCCGGCTTCGGCCGTGCCGCTCAGCGTCGGCGTGGTGTCGTTGGTGATGCCGTCCGTGCTGGAGCTGCCGGTGTCGGACAATGGATCGAGCACCGGTGCGCCCGGCGTCGCCGGCGCGACCGTGTCGATGGTCACCACCAGTTCGCCCGACAATGTCGATACGTTGCCCGCCACATCAGTGGCGCTGGCGGTCAGGTGATGCACGCCGTCGCTCAGTTTGCTGCTGGCGATGGTCCAGACGCCGGAGCTGCTGGCCACGACCGAACCGAGCTTGGTATCGCCGTCATACAGTGTGACGGTGGAACCCGCTTCGGCCGTGCCGGTCACGCTAGGCGTGGCCAGGTTGGTCAGGTTGTCGGTGTTGGACACGCCCTTGTCGGACGCGGCCACCAGGTCGAGTGCGGCCGGCGCGAGCGGCGCGGCCGTGTCGATGGTGACGCTGAGCGCGGTGGACTTGACCGACAGGTTGCCGGCGATGTCGGTGGCTTGCGCGGTCAGGCCGTGCACGCCGTCGGCCAGCGGCTGGGTGACGGCGATCTGCCAGTTGCCGCTGGCGTCGGCCAGGGCGGTGCCGATCAGCGTCGCGCCATCGAACAGCGAGACGCTGGCGTTGGCTTCGGCCTTGCCGGAGATGGTCGGCAGCACGACGTTGCTGATGTTGTCGCTGCTGGACGCGCCGGCGTCGAAGGCGGTCAGCAGGTCGACCGCGGTCGGCGCGGCGGGCGCGCTGGTGTCGATGGTGATCGTCAGCGCCGGCGAGGCGGCGGAGACGTTGCCGGCGAGGTCGGTGGCCTTGACGGTCAGGCTGTGGGCACCCGCCGCCAGCGCGCTGGCGGTGATGCTCCAGGCGCCTTCGGTGTTGGCCACGGCGGTGCCCACTTGCGTGGCGCCGTCGAACAGCGCCACGGTGGCGCCGGCTTCGGCGGTGCCGCTGACGGTCGGCGTGGTGTCGTTGGTGATACCGTCCGTATTGGAACGGCCGCTGTCGGATGCGGCGTCGAGCACGGGCACGCCAGGCGCCGCCGGCGCGACCGTATCGATGGTCACGACCAGCTCGGCCGAAGGCGCCGAGACGTTGCCCGCCGGGTCGACGGTAACGGCGGTCAGGTGATGCACGCCGTCGGCTAGCGTGCTGGTGACGATGCTCCAGACGCCGGAGGTGTTGGCGACGGCGGTGCCGACCTTGATGTCGCCGTCATACAGGTTGACAGTGGCGCTGACGGCCGAGGTGCCGCCGATGGTCGGCGTGGCCAGGTTGGTGATGTTGTCGCTGGTCGACACGCCCTTGTCGGACGCGGTCGCCAGGTCCAGCGCGGCCGGCGCGGCCAGCGGGGTGGTGTCGATGGTGACGCTGAGCGCGGTGGACTTGACCGACAGGTTGCCGGCGACATCGGTGGCTTGCGCGGTCAGGCTGTGTACGCCGTCGGCCAGTGCCTGCGTCGACGTGATCTGCCAGTTGCCGCTGGCATCGGCCAGGCCGGTGCCGATCAGCGTGGCGCCGTCGAACAGCGAGACACTGGCGTTGGCCTCGGCCTTGCCGGCGATGGTTGGCAGGACGACGTTGGTGAGGTTGTCGGTGCTGGAGATGCCGCTGTCGGAGGCGGTGACCAGATCGAGCGCGCTTGGCGCCACGCCCGCGATATCGACGGTGAGCGCCAGCGCCGGCGAGGCGGCGCTGATGTTGCCGGCGACGTCGGTGGCGGTCACCGTCAGGCTGTGCACGCCCGCCGCCAGCGCGCTGGCGGTGAGGCTCCAGGCGCCCTCGGCGTTGGCCACGGTGGTGCCCACTTGCGTGGCGCCGTCGAACACTTTCACGGTGGCGCCGGCTTCGGCGGTGCCGCTCAGCGTCGGCGTGGTGTCGTTGGTGATGCCGTCGGCGTTGGAGTTGCCGCTGTCGGACAATGGATCGAGCACGGGCACGCCCGGCGCCGCCGGCGCGACCGTATCGATGGTCACCACCAGCTCGGCCGAAGGTGCCGAGACGTTGCCCGCCGGGTCGACGGTAACGGCGGTCAGGTGATGCACGCCGTCGGCCAGCGTGCTGGTGACGATGCTCCAGACGCCGGAGGTGTTGGCGACGGCGGTGCCGACCTTGATGTCGCCGTCATACAGGTTGACAGTGGCGCTGACGGCCGAGGTGCCGCCGATGGTCGGCGTGGCCAGGTTGGTGATGTTGTCGCTGGTCGACACGCCCTTGTCGGACGCGGTCGCCAGATCCAGCGCGGCCGGCGCGGCCAGCGGCGTCGTGTCGATGGTGACGCTGAGCGCGGTGGACTTGACCGACAGGTTGCCGGCGACATCGGTGGCTTGCGCGGTCAGGCTGTGTACGCCGTCGGCCAGTGCCTGCGTCGACGTGATCTGCCAGTTGCCGCTGGCGTCGGCCAGGCCGGTGCCGATCAGCGTGGTGCCGTCGAACAGCGAGACGCTGGCGTTGGCTTCGGCCTTGCCGGCGATGGTCGGCAGCACGACATTGGTGAGGTTGTCGGTGCTGGAGATGCCGCTGTCGGAGGCGGTGACCAGATCGAGCGCGCTTGGCGCCACGCCCGCGATATCGACGGTGAGCGCCAGCGCCGGCGAGGCGGCGCTGATGTTGCCGGCGACGTCGGTGGCGGTCACCGTCAGGCTGTGCACGCCCGCCGCCAACGCGCTGGTGGTGAGGCTCCAGGCGCCCTCGGCGTTGGCCACGGTGGTGCCCACTTGCGTGGCGCCGTCGAACACTTTCACGGTGGCGCCGGCTTCGGCGGTGCCGCTCAGCGTCGGCGTGGTGTCGTTGGTGATGCCGTCGGCGTTGGAGTTGCCGCTGTCGGACAATGGATCGAGCACGGGCACGCCCGGCGCCGCCGGCGCGACCGTATCGATGGTCACCACCAGCTCGGCCGAAGGCGCCGAGACGTTGCCCGCCGGGTCGACGGTAACGGCGGTCAGGTGGTGCACGCCGTCGGCCAGCGTGCTGGTGACGATGCTCCAGACGCCGGAGGTGTTGGCGACGGCGGTGCCGACCTTGACGTCGCCGTCGTACAGGTTGACGGTGGCGCTGGCGGCCGAGGTGCCGCCGATGGTCGGCGTGGCCAGGTTGGTGATGTTGTCGCTGGTCGACACGCCCTTGTCGGACGCGGTCGCCAGGTCCAGCGCGGCCGGCGCGGCCAGCGGGGTGGTGTCGATGGTGACGCTGAGCGCGGTGGACTTGACCGACAGGTTGCCGGCGACGTCGGTGGCTTGCGCGGTCAGGCTGTGTACGCCGTCGGCCAGTGCCTGCGTCGACGTGATCTGCCAGTTGCCGCCGGCGTCGGCCAGGCCGGTGCCGATCAGCGTGGTGCCGTCGAACAGCGAGACGCTGGCGTTGGCTTCGGCCTTGCCGGCGATGGTCGGCAGCACGACGTTGGTAAGGTTGTCGGTGCTGGAGATGCCGCTGTCGGAGGCGGTGACCAGATCGAGCGCGCTCGGTGTGGTCGACGAGGTGTCGACGGTGATCGCCAGCACCGGCGAAGCGGCGGAGACGTTGCCTGCCACATCGGTGGCCTTGACCGTCAGGCTGTGCGCGCCCGCCGCCAGCGCGCTGGAGGTAATGCTCCAGGTGCCTTCGGCGTTGGCCACGGCGGTGCCCACTTGCGTGGTGCCGTCGTACAGCTTGACGGTGGCGCCGGCTTCGGCGGTGCCGCTCACGGTCGGCGTGGTGTCGTTGGTGATGCCGTCCGCAGTGGAGTTGCCGCTGTCGGAAGCGGCGCTGAGCAGCGGCACGCCAGGCGCCGCCGGCGCGACGGTATCGATCGTCACCACCAGCTCGGCCGATGGCGGGGACAGGTTGCCCGCCGGATCGACGGTGCGCGCGGTCAGGTGGTGCACGCCGTCGGCCAGCGTGCCGGTGACGACGCTCCAGACGCCGGTATCGACATCGGCGGTCATCGTTTTGATCAAGGTGTCGCCGTCATACAGGTTGACGGTGGCGCCGGCGGTGGCGTTGCCGGAGATGGTGGGCGTGGCCACGTTGGTGATGTTGTCGCTGGTCGATACGCCCTTGTCGGACGCGGTCGCCAGGTCCAGCGCGGTTGGCGCGGCCAGCGGCGTGGTGTCGATGGTGACGCTGAGCGCGCTGGACTTGGCCGACAGGTTGCCCGCCGCGTCGGTGGCTTGGGCGGTCAGGCTGTGGGTGCCGTCGGTCAGCGGCTGCGTCGCCGTGATCTGCCAGTTGCCGCTGGCGTCGACCACGGTGGTGCCGATCAGGGTGGTGCCGTCGAACAGCGAGACGCTGGAGTTGGCCTCGGCCTTGCCGGCGATGGTCGGCAGCACGACGTTGGTAAGGTTGTCGGTGCTGGAGGCGCCGCTGTCGGAGGCGGTGACCAGATCGAGCGCGCTTGGCGCCACGGCCGCGATATCGACCGTGACCGTCAGCGCCGGCGAGGCGGCGCTGATGTTGCCGGCGACATCGGTGGCGGTGGCGGTCAGGCTGTGCACGCCCGCCGCCAGCGCGCTGGTGGTGAGGCTCCAGACGCCGTCGGCGTTGGCGACGACGGTGCCCACCTGCGTGACGCCGTCGAACACTTTCACGGTGGCGCCGGCTTCGGCGGTGCCGCTCAGCGTCGGCGTGGTGTCCTTGGTGAGTCCGTCCGTGCTGGAGCTGCCGCTGTCGGACAATGGATCGAGCACCGGCACGGCCGGCGCCGCCGGCGCTGCGGTGTCGATGGTCACCAGCAGTTCGGTGGACGGCGCCGAGAGGTTGCCCGCCGGGTCGACGGTGCGCGCGGTCAGGTGGTGCACGCCGTCGGCCAGCGTGCTGCTGGCGATGCTCCAG
The DNA here is from genome assembly GCF_047302815.1 of Duganella sp. CT11-25. Taxonomy (NCBI): domain Bacteria; kingdom Pseudomonadati; phylum Pseudomonadota; class Betaproteobacteria; order Burkholderiales; family Oxalobacteraceae; genus Duganella; species Duganella sp. CT11-25. The sequence continues at coordinate 3,959,081 of NZ_JBKBFD010000001.1, read as the reverse complement.
ACGCCAGAAGTGTTGGCGACGGCGGTGCCGACCAGCGTGTCGCCGTCATACAGGTTGACGGTGGCGCTGGCGGCCGAGGTGCCGCCGATGGTCGGCGTGGCCAGGTTGGTGATGTTGTCGCTGGTCGACACGCCCTTGTCGGACGCGGTGGCCAGGTCCAGCGCGGCCGGCGCGGCCAGCGGGGTGGTGTCGATGGTGATGCTGAGCGCGGTGGACTTGACCGACAGGTTGCCTGCCGCATCGGCGGCCTGGGCGGTCAGGCTGTGCACGCCGTTGGCCAGCGCTTGCGTGACCGTGATCTGCCAGTTGCCGCTGGCGTCGGCCAGGCCGGTGCCGATCAGGGTGGTGCCGTCGAACAGCGAGACGCTGGCGTTGGCCTCGGCCTTGCCGGTGATGGTCGGCAGCACGACGTTGGTGAGGTTGTCGACGTTGGAGACGCCGCTGTCGGACGCGGTCAGCAGGTCGGGCGCGCCCGGCGCCGCCGGCGCGCTGGTGTCGATGGTGAGCGCCAGCGCCGGCGAGGCGGCGGAGACGTTGCCGGCGAGGTCGGTGGCCTTGACCGTCAGGCTGTGCGCGCCCGCCGCCAGCGCGCTGGTGGTGATGCTCCAGGCGCCTGCGGTGTCGGCCACGGCGGTGCCGACCTGGGTGGCGCCGTCGTACAGTTTGACGGTGGCGCCGGCTTCGGCGGTGCCGCTGACGGTCGGCGTGGTGTCGTTGGTGATGCCGTCCGTGTTGGAGCGGCCGCTGTCGGACGCGGCGTCGAGCGCCGGCGCGCCAGGCGTGGCCGGGGCTGCGGTGTCGATGGTGATCACCAGCGGGGCCGACAGCGGCGAGGCGTTGCCCGCCACATCGATCGCGCCGGCGGTCAGGCTGTGCACGCCGTCGGCCAGCGCGCTGGTGCTGACGCTCCAGGCGCCCGCCGCGTTGGCGGTGGTGGTGGCGACCACGGTGTCGCCGTCATACAGCGCCACGGTGGCGTTGGCGGCGGCCGTGCCGGTGATCAGCGGGGTGGTGACGTTGGTCAGTTTATCGGTGCTCGAGGCGCCGCTGTCGGAGGCGGGCGCCAGGACCGGCGTGCCCGGCGCGGTCAGCGTGGCGTTGGTGACCGTGACGACCAGCGTCTCGGACGCGGCCGAGATGTTGCCGGCGACGTCGGTGGCCTTGACGGTCAGGTTGTGCGGGCCGTTGGCCAGCGGCTGCGCGACGGTGATCTGCCAGTTGCCGGCGGCGTCGGCCACGGTGCTGCCCACCACGGTGGCGCCGTCGTACAGCGACACGCTGGCGTTGGCTTCGGCCTGGCCGGCCAGCGTCGGCAGCACGACATTGGTGATGTTGTCGGTGTCGGAGACGCCATGGTCGGAGCTGGCCAGCAGGTCGGGTTTGCCCGGTGTGGCCGGCGCGCTCTTGTCGATGGTCAGCGTCAGCGCCGGCGAGGCGGCGGAGACATTGCCGGCCAGGTCGGTGGCGGTGACCGTCAGGTTGTACACGCCGTTGTCGAAGCTCTTGTCGCTGATGCGCCAGACGCCGTTGGCATCGGCCACGGTGCTGGCCAGCTGCAGGGCGCCGTTGAACAGCGTCACGGTGGCGCCGGCCTCGGCGGTGCCGCTCAGGACGGGCGCGGCGGCGTTGGTGATGCCGTCCGTGTTGGACTGGCCGCTGTCGGACTGCGTCTCCAGCACCGGCGCGCCGGGCGCCGCCGGCGCCGCTGTATCGATGGTCACCACCAGCGCGGCCGAGGGTTGCGAGACCACGCCGGTCAGGGCGCTGGTGCTGGCGGTCAGGTGGTGCACGCCGTCGGCCAGCGCGCTGCTGGTGATGCTCCAGGCGCCGTTGGCGTCGGCCACGGCGGTGCCCAGCTTGGTGTCGCCTTCGAACAGGCTGACCGTGGCGCCGGCTTCGGCCTTGCCGCTCACGACCGGTGCCGTCACGCTGGTGACGTTGTCGCTGTTCGACAGGCCGAGGTCGGATTCGGCGTTCAAGTCCAGGTCGGTCGGCGTGACCGGCACCCGGGTGTCGACGGTGACGTCGAGCGCCGGCGACCTGGCCGAGACGTTGCCGGCGGCGTCGGTGGCTTGCGCGGTCAGGCTGTGCACGCCGTTCGACAGGGCGGCGGTGACGCCGATCTGCCAGTTGCCGGCGGCGTCGGCGACGCCGCTGCCGACCAGCGTGTCGCCGTCGTACAGCGACACGCGCGTGCCCGCTTCGGCGCTGCCGGCAAGCACCGGCAGGGTGGCGCTGGTGATGTTGTCGGTGTCGGAGGTGCCGCTGTCGGAGCCGGCCAGCAGGTCGGGCCTGGACGGCGCGTCGGGGGCGAGGCTGTCGATGGTCAGCACCAGCGCCGGCGAGGCGGCCGAGACGTTGCCGGCGGCGTCGGTGAGCTTGACCGTCAGGCTGTGCACGCCGTCGGCCAGGGGCGAGGTGGTGGCGCTCCAGGCGCCCTGGGCATTGGCGACGGCGCTGCCCACTTGCAGCGCGCCGTCGAACAGCGCCACGGTGGCGCCGGCTTCGGCGCTGCCGCTCAGTTGCGGCGTGGCGACCTTGGTCAGGCCGTCGCTGGCCGACAGGCCGCTGTCGGATTGCGGCGCCAGCAGCGGGGCGGCGAGGGCTGGCGGCGCCTGGGTGTCGATGGTGATCGCCAGTGCGGCCGACAGCGGCGACACGGTGCCGGTCAGCGAGCTGGTGCTGGCGGTCAGGTAGTGCACGCCGTCGGCCAGCGCGCTGCTGGTGATGCTCCAGGCGCCGCTGGCGTCGGCCACGGCGGTGCCCAGCTTGGTGTCGCCTTCGAACAGGGTGACCGAGGCGCCGGCTTCGGCCTTGCCTGTCACGGTCGGCGCCGTCACGTTGGTGAGATTGTCGCTGTCGGATGCGCCGCTGTCGTCGCCGCTGCGCAAATCCAGGTCGGTCGGCGCCACCGCGGCCCGGGTGTCGATGGTGATGTTGAGCACGGGCGACCTGGCCGAGACGTTGCCGGCCGTGTCGGTCGCTTGCACGGTCAGGCCGTGCACGCCGTTCGACAGGGCGGCGGTGACGCCGATCTGCCAGTTGCCGGCGGCGTCGGCGACGCCGCTGCCGACCAGCGTGTCACCGTCGTACAGCGACACGCGCGCGCCCGCTTCGGCGCTGCCGGTGAGCACCGGCAGGGTGACGTTGGTGATGTCGTCGCTGTCCGAGCTGCCGCTGTCGGAGCCGGCCAGCAGGTCCGGCCTGGACGGCGCGTCGGGGGCGAGACTGTCGATGGTCAGCACCAGCGCCGGCGAGGCGGGCGAGACGTTGCCGGCGGCGTCGATGGCCTTGACCGTCAGGTTGTGCACACCGTCGGCCAGGGTCGAGGTGGTGGTGCTCCAGACGCCCTGGGCATTGGCGACGGCGCTGCCCACTTGCTGCTCGCCATCGAACAGCGCGACGGTGGCGCCGGCTTCGGCGCTGCCGCTCAGCTGCGGCGTGGCGACGCTGGTGATGCCGTCCGCGTGCGACAGGCCGCTGTCGGACTGCGTGGCCAGCAACGGTGCGCCGGGCACCAGCGGCGCCTTGGTGTCGATGGTGACCAGCAGCGTGCCCGATTGCGCGGCCGTGTTGCCGGCGACATCGGTGATCTTGACCGTCAGGGTGTGGGCGCCGTCGGTGAACGGCGCGGTGGCGATGCTCCAGTTGCCTTGGGCGTCGGCCACCGCGGTGCCGATCTGGGTCTGGCCGTCGGACAAGACGACGGTGGCGCCCGCCTCGGTGGTGCCGGTGACGAGCGGGGCCGCGTTGCTGGTGACGCCGTCGCCCGTGTTCGCGCCGGTATCGGACGCGCTGTCCAGTTTCAGCGCCAGCACCTGCGGCCTTTCCCGGTCCACCGTGACCTGCAGCGCGGCCGATGGCGCCGACTGGTTGCCGGCGATATCGGTGACCACGGCGGTCAGGCTGTGCTGGCCGTTGCCGAGCAGGACGTTGACCGCCTGCCAGTTGCCCAGGGCGTCCGCGACGCCGCTGCCGACCTTGACCGTTCCATCGTACAGGCTGATGGCCGAGCCGGCGGGGGCGGTGCCGCTGAAGCGCAGCGTCGGCAGGTTGGTGATCTGGTCGCTGTTGGAGAGGCCGCTGTCGAAGCTGGCCAGCAGCACCGGCGCCGACGGCGCCACGGCATGGGTGATGATCTGGATCACTTGCGTCGGCGAGGTGGCCACCACATTGCCGTCCGGATCCGTGAGCACCAGGCTCATGGCGTGCGCGCCGTCGCCCAGCGTCTCGCTGGCGATGGCCCAGGAGCCGCCCTCCAGCACCGCCGAACCCACGCTGACCGCGCCGTCGAACAGGGTCATGGTGTAGCCCTGCGCCGATTCCAGCTCCGCCACCGTGTCGGCAAAGACCGGATTGGTCACCCGGGTCACATTGTCGATGCTGCTGACGCCGGAGTCGGAGATCGAGGTCATGGCCGGCGCGTCCAGCGTGATGGACAGGTTGTCGGCGGCGGTGGGGTTCAGGGATGCGGCAACGGCGGTGCTGGTGGTCGACATAGGTGCTCTCTATTTAGGGAAGGATGGACACCGGCGAAGCGCCGAATTATCCACAGGAAACTTTCAATATGGAACTAATAATTACCATAAAGATTAGCATATTGATTTTGTAATTTCCTATGGGAAATTCTAAATTTAACTATTATTTTTTGTAATTAACAAAAAGCCCGGCGCGGCCGCCCCGGGCGGCGGTGGAAAACTGCGACATACCTCCAACTAAGTTGTTGCGTCAACCCCTTTTTCGCGCTACACTAGCCGGCTTCGGTATGGATTCATCTTTTTATTGGTCCGTACTAATTTTGTAGTTCAACATATCCCCGCCCAATCGTAGGTGGGAATTGGAGAAAAAATGAGCCTTGGCCTTCTCGGTCGCAAGGTTGGCATGATGCGCATCTTCACGGATGAAGGGGATTCGATCCCTGTCACCGTGTTGGACGTATCGAACAACCGTGTTGCGCAAATCAAAACTCCTGAAACTGATGGTTATTCCGCAGTTCAGGTCGCATTCGGTCAACGTCGCGCTTCCCGCGTAACGAAGGCTGTTGCTGGTCACCACGCTAAAGCTGGTGTTGAAGCCGGTACTCTGTTGAAAGAGTTCCGCGTCGACGCTACCAAAGCTGCTGAACTGAAAGCTGGCGACGTTGTTGCCGCTTCGCTGTTCGAAGTCGGTCAAAAGATCGACGTGCAAGGTGTCACGATCGGTAAAGGCTATGCCGGTACCATCAAGCGTCACCACTTTGCTTCGGGTCGCGCGACCCACGGTAACTCCCGTTCGCACAACGTTCCAGGTTCCATCGGTATGGCGCAAGATCCAGGCCGCGTGTTCCCTGGTAAGCGCATGACCGGTCACCTCGGTGACGTCACCCGCACCGTGCAGAACCTCGAAATCGCTCGTATCGACGCCGACCGTCAGCTGCTGCTGGTCAAAGGTGCGATCCCTGGCGCCAAAAACGGCCAGGTTGTGGTTTCGCCTGCTGTCAAAGTTAAAGCAAAGAAGGGAGCTTAAACGATGGAACTCAAGCTCTTGAACGCTCAAGGTCAAGCCGCCTCTAACGTCGCCGCCGCCGATACCATTTTCGGTCGTGACTACAACGAAGCCCTGATCCACCAAGTCGTCGTTGCTTACCAAGCCAATGCTCGCAGCGGCAACCGTAAACAAAAAGACCGTGAAGAAGTCCACCACACGACCAAGAAGCCATGGCGCCAAAAAGGTACCGGCCGCGCTCGTGCTGGTATGTCGTCGTCGCCACTGTGGCGCGGCGGTGGTCGCATCTTCCCGAACTCGCCTGACGAGAACTTCACCCACAAAGTGAACAAGAAGATGTATCGCGCAGGTATCTGCTCGATCCTGTCCCAGCTGGCGCGCGAAGAGCGCCTGGTGGTTGTCGAAGACTTCGCTATCGAAGCGCCAAAGACCAAGCTGCTGTCGCAAAAGCTGACCGGCATGGGCTTTGACTCGGTACTGATCATCACCGACGTCGCCAACGAAAACCTGGAACTGGCATCGCGCAACCTGCCTAACGTCCTGGTTGTTGAACCGCGTCACGCAGATCCAATGTCCCTGGTGTTCTACAAGAAGATCGTGGTCACCAAGGCTGCACTGGCCAAGATTGAGGAGATGCTGGCATGAGCGCATTGAAATTTAGCGAAGAGCGCCTGATGAAGGTGCTGCTGGCTCCGGTCATTTCCGAAAAAGCGACCATGGTCGCGGAAAAGAACGAACAGATCGTGTTCCGTGTAACCACCGACGCGACCAAGCCGGAAATCAAGGCCGCTGTTGAACTGCTGTTCAAAGTGGAAGTGGAATCGGTGCAGACCGTCAACCGCGAAGGTAAGCAGAAGCGTTCCGGTGCCCACACCGGCCGCCGCAACCATACCAAGCGTGCTTTCGTGTGCCTGAAACCTGGCCAGGAAATCAATTTCTCCGAGGAGGCTAAATAATGGCACTCGTTAAGATGAAGCCAACCTCCCCAGGCCGTCGCGGCATGGTGAAAGTTGTGAACCCGGACCTGTACAAAGGTCGTCCGTTCGCAGCCCTGGTTGAGAAAAAATCGAAAACTGCTGGTCGTAACAACAACGGCCACATCACCACCCGCCACATCGGCGGCGGTCATAAGCAGCACTATCGCCTGATCGACTTCAAGCGTCAGAAGGATGGCATTCCAGCGAAAGTGGAACGGATCGAATACGATCCTAACCGCACCGCGAATATCGCCCTGCTGTGCTACGCCGACGGCGAGCGCCAGTACATCATCGCCACCAAAGGCATGAGCGTCGGCGACACCGTGATGAACGGTTCGGAAGCGCCGATCAAGTCGGGCAACTGCCTGCCGATCCGCAACATCCCGGTCGGTACCGTCATGCACTGCGTCGAAATGCTGCCAGGTAAGGGTGCCCAGATGGCCCGTACCGCCGGCGCCGGCGTGGTCCTGATGGCCCGCGAAGGCACCTACGCTCAAGTGCGCCTGCGCTCGGGTGAAGTGCGTCGCGTGCACATCGAGTGCCGTGCCACCGTGGGTGAAGTCGGCAATGCCGAACACAGCCTGCGTAAAATCGGTAAGGCCGGCGCCATGCGCTGGCGCGGTGTTCGTCCTACCGTTCGCGGTGTGGTCATGAACCCGGTCGATCACCCGCACGGTGGTGGTGAAGGTAAAACTGCAGCTGGTCGTCATCCAGTGTCGCCTTGGGGCCAACAGACTAAGGGTAAGAAGACCCGCAGCAACAAGCGTACTTCTTCCATGATCGTCTCGCGCCGCGGCAAGAAATAAGGGGTAGCACATGACTCGTTCATTGAAAAAAGGGCCGTTCTGTGACGCCCACCTGGTGAAAAAAGTCGAAGCCGCGCAAGCTGCCAAAGACAAAAAGCCAATCAAAACCTGGTCCCGTCGTTCGACCATCATGCCTGACTTCATCGGCCTGACGATCGCTGTTCACAACGGCAAGCTGCACGTGCCGGTGTACGTCTCCGAGAACATGGTTGGTCACAAGCTCGGTGAATTCGCGCTGACCCGCACGTTCAAGGGCCATGCCGCTGACAAGAAGGCGAAGAAATAATGGAAACCAAAGCTATCCTCAAGGGTGTGCGCCTGTCGGATCAAAAAGGTCGCCTCGTGGCCGACCAGATCCGCGGCAAGAAAGTTGACGCTGCACTCAACATTCTGCAATTCAGCCCAAAAAAGGGCGCGACCATCATCAAGAAAGTGCTGGAGTCGGCTATCGCCAACGCCGAGCACAATGATGGCGCCGACATCGACGAACTGTTCGTGAAAACGATCTACGTCGAAAAGGGTCCGATCCTGAAGCGCTTCACTGCACGCGCTAAAGGCCGGGGTGATCGCATTTCGAAACAATCGTGTCACATTTACGTGACCGTAGGCAACTAAGGAGCCAAAGATGGGTCAAAAAATTCATCCAACCGGCTTCCGTCTGTCGGTTACCCGTAACTGGGCATCGCGTTGGTACGCAGGCAACAGCAACTTCGCTGCCATGCTCAACGAAGATTTGAAAGCACGCGCCTACCTGAAAACCAAGCTGAAGAACGCTTCGGTCGGCCGCATCGTCATCGAGCGTCCTGCCAAGAACGCGCGCTTCACGATCTACAGCTCGCGTCCGGGCGTGGTCATTGGTAAAAAAGGCGAAGACATCGAAGTACTGAAGTCGGCGCTGACCAAGATCATGGGCGTGCCGGTGCACGTCAACATCGAAGAAATCCGCAAGCCGGAAATCGACTCGCAGCTGATCGCCGATTCGATCGCCCAGCAGCTGGAAAAGCGCATCATGTTCCGCCGCGCGATGAAGCGTGCGATGCAAAACGCCATGCGTCTGGGTGCCCTGGGCATCAAGATCATGTCGTCGGGTCGTCTGAACGGTATCGAAATCGCTCGTAAAGAGTGGTATCGCGAAGGCCGTGTGCCACTGCACACCCTGCGCGCCGACATCGACTACGGCACCAGCGAAGCTTCGACCACCTACGGCATCATCGGTGTCAAGGTATGGGTATACAAGGGTGACCGCGCGCCGAACGGCGACGCACCAGTCATCGATACCCCACCAGACGAGAAGAAGCCACGTGGCCCACGTCGTGACGACGGCAAACCAGCTGGCCGTCCGCGTCCAGCCGGTGCCGGTGCCAAACCAGCCGCTCCAGGTGCAGCACGTGTGCGCAGCGCCGCCAAGCCGGCCGAGAAAGCAGGAGAATAATCATGCTGCAACCAGCACGCAGAAAGTATCGTAAAGAGCAGAAAGGCCGTAACACCGGCATTTCGCATGGCACCGGCACTTCGGTGTCGTTCGGTGAGTTCGGCCTGAAAGCCGTTGCCCGTGGTCGTATCACGGCACGTCAGATCGAAGCCGCACGTCGCGCCATGACCCGTCACATCAAACGTGGCGGCCGTATCTGGATCCGCGTTTTCCCGGACAAGCCGATTTCGAACAAGCCTGCCGAAGTCCGTATGGGTAACGGTAAGGGTAATCCGGAATACTACGTCGCTGAAATCCGTCCGGGCAAAGTCCTGTACGAAATGGACGGCGTCGCAGAAGAACTGGCGCGCGAAGCATTCCGCCTGGCCGCTGCCAAACTGCCGCTGGCGACCACGTTCGTGGTCCGTCAAGTCGGCCAATAACAGGAGTGAAATATGAAAGCATCTGAACTCCGCGGCAAAGACCAGGTAGCTCTGCAAAAAGAGCTGAATGACCTGTTGAAGGCACAGTTCGGCCTGCGCATGCAAATCGCAACGCAGCAGCTGAGCAACACTTCGCAGCTCAAGAAGGTACGTCGCGATATCGCACGTGTAAAAACGGTAATGAACACCAAGGAAGCCAAATGACCGAAACAGTGAACAAGCCGCTCAAGCGCACGCTGATCGGTAAAGTGGTGTCCGACAAGATGGACAAAACCGTTACCGTTCTGATCGAACGTCACGTCAAGCATCCTTTGTACGGCAAGATCATCGTGCGCTCGAACAAGTATCACGCGCACGACGAGACCAACCAGGTGAAAGCCGGTGACACGGTGGAAATCGTGGAAGGTCGTCCGATCTCCAAGACGAAGGCATGGACCGTGACGCGCGTGGTGCAAGCCGCGCAAATCGTTTAATTGAAGTTGCTCGCCTCCGGTCTTCGGGCCGGGGGCGATTTTCAATTAGTTCTTGCAAGCCCGCAAATTGTATGTAATACTTGCGGGCTTCGTTCATGTAACGCCGCAAAGTGTCTGGCCACAGACGCTGAACCGTGCGGTCGGTCGCAGTACGAAGGTCAAGCACCCAAACAGTGCGCTCTGCTTGAGCACACTGGCGGGACCAAGACTGACCGCAGGTCCGCATTGTGTGGATTCTTCGGCTTAAGTTGGGAAAGAGAATACTATGATTCAAACTGAAAGCCGGCTCGAAGTGGCCGACAATACCGGTGCCAAAGAAGTCATGTGCATCAAGGTATTGGGCGGCTCCAAGCGCCGTTATGCTGGCATCGGCGACGTGATCAAGGTAACCATCAAGGTTGCCGCGCCACGTGGTCGTGTCAAAAAAGGTGAAATTTATAACGCCGTGGTAGTGCGCACCGCTAAAGGTGTTCGCCGCCAAGACGGTTCCCTGGTGAAGTTCGACGGCAATGCCGCCGTACTGTTGAACGCCAAGCTGGAACCGATCGGTACCCGTATTTTTGGACCAGTGACGCGCGAGCTGCGCACTGAAAAGTTCATGAAGATCGTGTCCCTGGCACCGGAAGTCCTGTAAGGAGTCGTAATGGATAAGATTCGTAAAAACGACGAAGTCATCGTTCTGACCGGGAAAGACAAGGGCAAGCGTGGCGTCGTTTCGCGTCGTGTAGATGCGGAGCACGTGGTTGTTGAGGGTGTCAACGTCGCCAAAAAAGCGACCAAGCCTAACCCAATGACTGGCGTACAAGGTGGTATCGTCGACAAGACTATGCCGATTCACGTGTCCAACGTTGCGTTGTTCAATGCAGCGTCTGGCAAGGCAGACCGCGTAGGTTTCAAAGAAGTGGACGGCAAAAAAGTCCGCGTCTTTAAATCGTCCGGCGAAGTAGTGAAGGCTTAAGAAATCATGGCACGTCTCCAAGAGTTCTATAAAGATAAAGTCGTCGCTGACCTGACCGCGAAATTCGGTTACAAGTCGGTGATGGAAGTACCACGCCTGACCAAGATCACCCTGAACATGGGTGTCGGTGAGGCAATCGCGGACAAGAAAGTCCTCGAACACGCCGTCGGCGACCTGACCAAGATCGCCGGCCAAAAGCCGGTGACCACCAAGTCGCGCAAAGCTATCGCGGGTTTCAAAATCCGTGAAGGCTACCCGATCGGTACCATGGTCACCCTGCGCGGCGCTCGCATGTACGAGTTCCTGGATCGCTTCATCACCGTGGCCCTGCCGCGCGTGCGCGATTTCCGTGGTGTCAATGGTCGTTCGTTCGATGGCCGCGGCAACTACAACATCGGTGTCAAAGAGCAGATCATCTTCCCGGAAATCGAGTACGACAAGATCGATGCGCTGCGTGGTATGAACATTTCGATCACCACCACCGCCAAGACCGACGACGAAGCGAAAGCTCTGCTCGCCGCCTTTAAATTCCCGTTCAGGAACTAAGAAGATCATGGCAAAACTCGCACTGATTAACCGTGAGCAGAAACGCGTGGACCTGGCGAACAAATTCGCCGCCAAGCGCGCTTCGCTGAAGGCCATCATCGACGACCAGTCGAAGACCGAAGAAGAACGTTACGAAGCGCGCCTGAAACTGCAAGCGCTGCCACGTAACTCGGCTCCGACCCGCCAGCGTAACCGCTGCGCCGTCACCGGTCGTCCACGCGGCACCTTCCGTAAATTCGGTCTGGGCCGTATCAAGCTCCGTGAATTCGCCATGCGTGGCGAGATCCCGGGTATGACTAAAGCAAGCTGGTAATAGGAGAATATGCAATGAGTATGAGCGATCCTATCGCCGATATGCTGACCCGCATTCGTAACGCCCAGGGCGTGCAAAAAACGACCGTGGCCATGCCATCGTCGAAAGTCAAAATTGCGATTGCCAACGTCCTCAAGGACGAGGGTTACATTGAAGATTTCGCGGTTGCCGAAGCTGGTGGCAAAGCGGAACTGAAAATCGGTTTGAAGTATTATGTTGGCCGTCCCGTCATTGAGCGCCTTGAGCGCGTGTCCCGTCCGGGCCTGCGCGTCTACAAGGGCAAAGACGAGATCCCTACTGTGATGAATGGCTTGGGTGTGGCGATCGTGTCGACTCCGCAAGGCGTCATGACGGACCGCAAAGCACGCGCTACCGGTGTCGGCGGCGAAGTTATTTGCTACGTCGCATAAGGAGTTAGACATGTCTCGTGTAGCTAAAATGCCAATCGCTGTGCCAGCTGGCGCTGATGTCGCCATCTCCGCACAGGCGATCACTGTCAAGGGCCCGCTGGGCGTCTTGACCCAGGCCCTGAACGGCCAGGTCAAAGTGGAAAACAATGCAGGAACCCTGAGCTTCGTCGCCGCCAATGACAGCCGCGAAGCCAATGCCATGTCCGGTACGCTGCGCGCGCTGGTCAACAACATGGTCACCGGCGTGACCAAGGGTTTCGAGAAAAAGCTGAACCTGGTCGGTGTGGGTTACAAGGCGCAAGCGCAAGGCGACAAGCTGAACCTGTCGCTGGGCTTCTCGCACCCTGTCGTGCACGCCATGCCAGCCGGCGTCACCTGCGCCACCGCAACGCCGACGGAGATCATCATCAAAGGGATCGACCGTCAGCAAGTGGGCCAAGTGGCTGCTGAAGTTCGCGCTTACCGCTCCCCAGAGCCTTACAAGGGCAAGGGCGTTCGCTATGCGGACGAAGTGGTTAAGATTAAAGAAACCAAGAAGAAGTAACTAGGGGCTGACGATGGACAAGAAAGAATCACGTCTGCGCCGCGGACGCCAAACCCGGATCAAGATCGCGCAACAGAAAGTGAACCGCCTGTCGGTACACCGCACCAATCTGCATATCTACGCGAACCTGATCTCGCCGGATGCCAAAGTACTGGTATCGGCGTCCACGGCAGAAGTCGAAGTGCGCAACGAACTGGCTGGCAAATCGGGCAAGGGCGGCAACGCTGCTGCTGCCGCGATCGTCGGCAAGCGCGTCGCAGAAAAAGCACTGAAAGCAGGGATTACCGAAGTCGCGTTCGACCGCTCCGGTTTCCGTTACCACGGCCGTGTGAAGGCGCTGGCAGAAGCCGCGCGCGAAGCCGGTCTGAAGTTCTAAGGAACGATCATGGCAAAAATGCAAGCAAAAATGGCAAGCGACAAGCCGGATGACGGCATGCGCGAAAAAATGATCGCGATCAACCGCGTGACCAAAGTGGTCAAGGGTGGTCGTATCATGGGTTTCGCCGCGCTGACCGTGGTTGGTGACGGCGATGGCCGCATCGGCATGGGCAAGGGCAAGTCGAAGGAAGTACCGGTCGGTGTGCAGAAGGCAATGGAAGAAGCCCGCCGCAACCTGATCAAGGTACCACTGAAAAACGGCACGCTGCATCACACCGTCTACGGCCGTCACGGCGCGTCGAAAGTGATGATGAACCCAGCTAAACCGGGTACGGGCGTCATCGCCGGCGGCGCAATGCGCGCGATCTTCGAAGTAATGGGCGTGACGGACGTGGTGGCGAAATCCACCGGCTCGTCGAACCCTTACAACCTGGTGCGCGCCACGCTCGACGGCCTGGCAAAAATGAGCACTGCTTCCGACATCGCCGCCAAGCGCGGCAAGTCGGTCGAAGAGATCCTGGGCTAAGGTGAACGACATGACAACTAAAACCGTCAAAGTACAATTGGTCAAGGGCTTGATCGGCACGCGTGTGGATCACCGTGCCACCGTCCGCGGTCTGGGTCTGCGTCGCGTCAACTCGGTCGCCGAGCTGGAAGACACCCCATCCGTGCGCGGCATGATCAACAAAGTCTCGTACCTCGTTAAAGTAGTTGCGTAAGCCCCCGGGCTTACACACGGAGAAATCATGGAACTGAATACCATACAACCAGCCGATGGCGCTAAGCACTACAAGCGTCGCGTCGGCCGCGGTATCGGCTCCGGTCTGGGTAAAACCTCGGGCCGTGGTCACAAGGGTCAAAAATCGCGTTCGGGCGGCTTCCACAAAGTCGGTTTCGAAGGCGGTCAGATGCCTCTGCAACGCCGTCTGCCTAAGCGCGGTTTCAAGTCGCTCAACGCCACCTTCAAAGCTGAAGTGCGCCTGTCCGACCTGAACAAACTGGCGGTCGGCGATGTCGACATCCTGGTGCTGAAGCAAGCTGGCGTACTGAGCGTGCTGGCACGCGACGTGCGCGTCATTCTGTCCGGCGAGATCACCAAAGCGGTGAACCTCAAAGGCCTGAAAGTGACCGCTGGCGCGAAAGCCGCCATCGAAGCAGCCGGCGGCTCGGTAGCCTGAGTTGACCGCTAACAGCTTGATCGGAGCGAAAATTGGCGACTAATCCACAATTGGCTAAAAGTGCAGCAGCTGGTTTCCCTTGGGGCCGGCTCTGGTTCTTGCTTGGCGCATTGGTGGTTTATCGTATCGGCGCTCACATCCCGGTTCCCGGGATCGATCCGGTACAATTGGCCTCGCTGTTCAAGTCGCAAGAGGGCGGCATCCTGGGCATGTTGAACATGTTCAGCGGTGGCGCTCTGGCGCGCTTCACAGTCTTTGCGCTGGGTATCACGCCTTACATCTCGGCCTCGATCATCATGCAACTGGTGTCGATCGTCTCGCCGCAGATGGAAGCGCTCAAAAAAGAAGGCGAAGCTGGCCGCCGCAAGATCACCCAGTACACCCGGTATTTCACGGTGGTGCTGGCAACGTTCCAGGCGTTGGCCATCGCAGTCGCACTGGAGTCGCAGCAAGGTCTGGTGCTGGATCCAGGCTATGCATTCCGTTTCGTGACGGTCGTTACGCTGTTGACCGGAACCATGTTCGTGATGTGGTTGGGCGAGCAGATTACCGAGCGCGGTCTCGGTAACGGCATCTCGATCATCATCTTCGCGGGTATCGCCGCCGGCTTGCCGGGCGCACTGGGAGGCCTGGCCTCGTCGGTGGGCAACGGTTCGATCGGCGCCCTGTCCGCGATCATCATCATGATCCTGGTGGTGGCGGTGACGTTCCTGGTGGTCTTCGTGGAACGTGGCCAACGCAAGATTCTGGTGAACTACGCGAAACGCCAGGTGGGTAACAAGATTTACGGTGGACAAACGTCGCACCTGCCATTGAAGCTGAATATGGCCGGCGTGATCCCACCGATCTTCGCTTCGTCGATTATCTTGTTCCCGGCAACGATCGTGGGCTGGTTCACGCAGGGCGCCGATACGGCCAACCCGGCGGTCCGGTTCCTGAAAGATTTGGCAGCATCGATGGGGCCAGGCGAGCCCATCCACGCACTGTTGTACGCCATTGCGATCGTGTTTTTCTGTTTCTTCTATACAGCGCTGGTCTTCAACAGCAAGGAAACAGCGGATAACTTGAAGAAGAGCGGGGCCTTTGTGCCAGGGATACGTCCCGGTGAGCAGACTGCCCGTTACATCGACAAGATCCTGACACGTTTGACACTGGCTGGCGCCATCTACATCACTTTGGTGTGTTTGTTGCCGGAATTCATGGTCGCTGAGTGGAAAGTACCATTCTATTTCGGCGGTACTTCTCTGTTGATTATTGTGGTTGTTACCATGGATTTCATGGCGCAAGTACAAAACTACGTGATGTCGCAGCAATATGAATCGCTGCTGCGCAAAGCAAACTTCAAGGGCGGAATTCCGACGCGATAAGCGCGGTTTCAAACATACCGAATGGCAAAAGACGACGTCATACAGATGCAGGGCGAGATTCTTGAGAATCTCCCAAATGCAACATTTCGAGTAAAGCTGGAAAACGGACACGTGGTGCTCGGGCATATTTCGGGTAAAATGCGGATGAACTATATCCGCATTCTTCCTGGCGACAAGGTGACGGTAGAGCTGACACCTTACGATCTGTCCCGTGCCCGCATCGTGTTCCGGACCAAGTAACTTAAATAATCGAACCAAGAAGAGAGTGCAAAATGAAAGTTAACGCCTCAGTCAAGCGGATCTGCCGCAACTGCAAGATCATCAAGCGCAAGGGCGTCGTTCGCGTAATCTGCGTCGAACCGCGTCACAAGCAGCGTCAAGGTTAATAACCGTTATTTATCGAGGAATAACGAATGGCACGTATTGCAGGGGTTAATATCCCAAATCATCAGCACACCGTTATCGGCCTGACGGCCATCTACGGTGTAGGCCGCCCACGCGCAAAGTTCATCTGCGCCGCGACGGGTATTGCGACCGACAAAAAGGTCAAGGATCTGGACGACAGCGAACTGGAAAAGCTGCGCGATGAAGTAGCAAAATTCATCGTCGAGGGCGATCTGCGCCGCGAACTGTCCATGAACATCAAGCGTTTGATGGATCTGGGTTGCTACCGCGGTATGCGTCACCGTAAGGGCCTGCCGGTCCGCGGTCAGCGCACCCGCACCAATGCGCGTACCCGCAAGGGCCCGCGCAAAGCCGCTCAATCGCTCAAGAAATAATCTAGGGAAATCACATGGCTAAGCAACAAAGCAGCGCAGCAGCAGCGCGCGTACGCAAGAAGGTCAAGAAGAACGTTGCCGAAGGTATCGCACACGTTCACGCTTCCTTCAACAACACCATCATTACCATCACCGACCGTCAGGGCAACGCTCTGTCGTGGGCAACTTCCGGTGGTGCTGGCTTCAAGGGTTCGCGTAAATCGACCCCGTTCGCAGCGCAGGTTGCGGCCGAAGCAGCTGGTAAAGTCGCGGTGGAATGCGGCGTGAAGAACCTGGAAGTGCGCATCAAGGGCCCTGGTCCTGGTCGCGAATCCGCAGTGCGCGCACTGAACAACCTGGGCATCAAGATCACCGAGATCCAGGACGTTACCCCAGTACCGCACAACGGCTGCCGTCCTCCAAAACGTCGTCGTATCTAATAGTCCGGTCGGCGGCGAAGTTCGCTTCGCCTCCTTCCGACTGTCAGAAATCGCTGGAGCAGAAAGCCGGAAACGGTTATACTGCCCGGCTGTTGTCGCCTGTCGAACACCGTTCGATGGGTTATTTGTTTTTCAGCCACCGTCTGGCCCACCCTGAGGATCAGACTAGCGCCTAACCGCATCGCCGGGCATCGTACCGCATGTGGCTGGGGCGTTATTATTTATAAAAAGGAAGCATCGTGGCACGTTATATCGGACCTAAAGCAAAACTCTCCCGTCGTGAAGGTACTGACCTGTTCCTGAAGAGCGCACGTCGCTCGCTGGACAGCAAGTGCAAACTGGACGTCAAACCAGGCCAACACGGCGTGAAATCGGGTGCCCGCACCTCGGACTACGGCAATCAACTGCGCGAAAAGCAAAAAGTCAAGCGTATGTACGGCGTGCTGGAACGTCAGTTCCGTCGCTACTTCGCGGAAGCCGACCGTCGCAAAGGCAACACCGGCGAAACCCTGCTGAAGCTGCTGGAAACCCGCCTGGACAACGTCGCATACCGCATGGGCTTCGGCTCGACCCGCGCTGAAGCGCGTCAGCTGGTATCGCACAAAGCGTTCACCGTGAACGGCCAAGTGGTCAACATCGCTTCGTACGTGGTCAAAGTCGGCGACGTCATCGCCGTCCGCGAAAAGTCGAAGAAACAAGTGCGTATCGTTGAAGCGCTGTCGCTGGCTGAACAAGTCGGCATGCCAGCTTGGGTGTCGGTTGACTCCAAGAAAATGGAAGGCACTTTCAAGTCCCTGCCAGAGCGTAACGAAATCGCCAACGACGTCAACGAATCGCTGATCGTCGAGCTGTACTCGCGTTAATCTGTAGTCTAAGCAGCAAAAAAACCCGCCCACTCGCTCGAGTGGGCGTTTTCACTAATGCCATCAGCCTTATCGGCCTAACGCGCCGAGGGTATTGAAAAGGACATTTACATGCAAAACAGTTTGTTGAAGCCACGTATTATCGATGTAGAGGCGCTCGGCGCCGGCCACGCTAAAGTCGTGATGGAGCCGTTCGAACGCGGCTATGGCCATACGTTGGGTAATGCGCTGCGCCGCGTACTGCTGTCGTCGATGGTGGGCTACGCGCCGACCGAAGTGACGATCGCTGGCGTTGTACACGAATATTCGTCCCTGGACGGCGTACAAGAAGACGTCGTCGACCTGCTGCTGAACCTGAAGGGCGTGGTCTTCAAAGTCCACAACCGTGACTCCGTCACCCTGACCCTGAAAAAAGAAGGCGAAGGCGCCATCCTGGCTTCGGACATCGATCTGCCACACGACGTGGAACTGATCAATCCGGACCACGTGATCGCTCACCTGACCGCCGGCGGCAAGCTGGACATGCAGATCAAAGTCGAAAAAGGCCGCGGCTATGTGCCGGGTAACGTTCGCCGCCTGTCCGAAGACACCAACAAGACCATCGGCCGCATCATTCTGGATGCGTCGTTCTCGCCAGTGCGCCGCGTTTCCTACTTCGTCGAGTCCGCTCGCGTGGAACAGCGTACCGACCTGGACAAGCTGATCATCAACATCGAAACCAACGGCGTCATCTCGCCGGAAGAAGCGATCCGTCAATCGGCGCGCGTGCTGGTCGATCAACTGAACGTGTTTGCTGCCCTGGAAGGCACCGAAGCCGCTGCCGAAGCGCCATCGCGCGCACCGCTGGTCGATCCTATCCTGCTGCGTCCAGTGGACGACCTGGAGCTGACCGTACGTTCGGCCAACTGCCTGAAAGCGGAAAACATCTACTACATCGGCGACCTGATCCAGCGTTCGGAAAACGAACTGCTGAAGACGCCGAACCTGGGCCGCAAGTCCCTGAACGAAATCAAGGAAGTTCTGGCATCCCGCGGTCTGACCCTGGGCATGAAGCTGGAAAACTGGCCGCCTGCAGGCCTGGAAAAATAACAGCTTGGGCGACAGTGCTGGACATCGCGCAGCGA
Organism: Duganella sp. CT11-25; assembly: GCF_047302815.1. Classification (NCBI taxonomy): domain Bacteria; kingdom Pseudomonadati; phylum Pseudomonadota; class Betaproteobacteria; order Burkholderiales; family Oxalobacteraceae; genus Duganella; species Duganella sp. CT11-25. The sequence continues at coordinate 3,940,608 of NZ_JBKBFD010000001.1, read as the reverse complement.
TGTTCTGCCCTGTTGCCAACTGATCAGCATTTTGCTGCACCCGCCTGGCACATGTTGTGTCGGGCGTATATCCCTAGAACCGGTCCGCGCTCCTGGCAACTGGAGCGATCGAAGAACTCGGATTTAAACACCTGAAAGGAAGTACCATGCGTCACCGTCACGGCCTCCGTAAACTGAATCGTACCTCGTCCCACCGTCTGGCAATGCTGCGCAACATGACCGTTTCCCTGCTGCGTCATGAAGCCATCAAAACCACGCTGCCTAAGGCAAAAGAACTGCGCCGCGTGATCGAGCCGATCCTGACCCTGGGCAAAGTCGATACCCTGGCAAACAAGCGTCTGGCATTCTCCCGTCTGCGCGATCGTGAAATGGTTCTGAAGCTGTTCGCAGAACTGGGCCCACGTTACGCAAACCGCAACGGCGGCTACCTGCGCATCCTGAAAATGGGTTTCCGTGTTGGCGACAACGCTCCAATGGCTTATGTTGAGCTGATGGACCGTCCAGAAGTCACCGACATCGACGCAGCTCCAACCGCAGAAGAGTAATCTTCGCAGTTTTAGCTAGTCTAATAAAAAAGCCAGGCTCTGCCTGGCTTTTTTTATTCTCGGGAATATTGAATCAGCTCCGCCTTATTTAATTTAAAACTCCGGACCTCAACGCTAGCGATAGTATTATCGCTCTTCATTTCGATAAGGTTTATATCGACGTCCTGTCTCAGCACATGCCAATTTTTGGCATGTGCGCGCCATTTTTGAGCACGAGCTCATAGGCGCGCATGGACGTCGCTGGACTGAGGAGGGCGGAAGGATGACGGCGGCGAGTGGAGCTTGCCTTCCACCCGCCGCTCTGGCGGATTGATTACTTCAGGCGCTGGTCGCCGGCGGCTTTGAATTCCGAACCGGCATTCCATGTCGGCGTTATTCCCTGCGCGATATCCAGGCCGACCTGGAACAGCAATTGAATATCCTGCACGCCGCCGCTGAAGTCCCAGTTATTTCGGAAGCTGTCCGTCGGCTGGTGATAATCGTGCGTGAAATAATTATCCACGACTTCGCGCGCATAGGTATCCGGTTTATCCAGATAACGGCTGCGGGCCTTGGTATATAAAACCGGTACGCCGGCGCGTGCGAATTCCAATTGATCCGCGCGATAGAAACTGCCCAATTCCGGGCGGGAATCATTCTCCATTGCCCGGCCCTGGGTTTTGGCATATTTAGCCAATAATCCATCGATACTGGAATGCCCCGACGTGACATTCTCAATCTGCGCGGTCCGGCCAAAAGCGTTAATGCCGTCGATATTAATATTGGCGACGGTGTTCTTTAATGGATACAGCGGATTGCTCGCATAATATTTGGCGCCCAATAACCCGCGTTCTTCCGCTGTCGTCGCCACAAACAGGATCGAACGCTTCGGTGCTTGCGGCAGCGCCTTGTATGCTTTTGCCAACTCCAGCAGCGCGGCGACGCCGGAGGCGTTGTCCAGCGCGCCGTGGTAAATCTGCTTGCTGCGCTCGCCCGGCAGGCGCTCGTCGATGCCCAGGTGATCCCAGTGCGCGCTGTAGATCACGTATTCATTCTTCAACTTGGGATCGCTGCCCTCGATCCTGGCCACCACGTTGTTCGAGTTCACCACCCGCGCAGCATTGTCAATTTTGAAATCGGCCGTGCCCTTCAGGCTGACCGGCCGGAAGTCCTTGGTGATGGCCTGTTTTTTAAGCGTATCGAAATCGTAGCCGGCCGCCGCCATCATGGCCTTGGCCTGGTCCAGCTGGATCCAGCCGGGGATCGCCGGCGCGTCCGGATCGTCGCCCTGGCGCAGCAGGCTGAAGAACTCGCCATTGCCGCCGCTGCGTACCACTTCCCATGGATAGGCCGCCGGCTTTGTTTCATGAATGATCATGGCCGCCGCCGCGCCCAGCTTGGCGGCGATCTCGTACTTGTACGTCCAGCGGCCGTAGTAGGTCATGGCCTTGCCCTTGAACATGGACGGATCCAGCTCGGCCGGATTGTTCGGGTTCGGAACGGCCGGATCGTTAATCAGCATCAGGATGGTCTTGCCGCGCACATCGACGCCTTTATAGTCGTCCCAGCCATATTCCGGCGCCTGCACGCCGTAGCCGACAAATACAATCTCGGAGTTGGCAACGTTGACGCTGGCCGGCTGGCTGGTCGAATGCGCAACATAGTCATCCGGGAAACTCAGCGCCACACTCTTGCCGGCGATGGTGTAGCTGAAGCTTGGCGTCGGCGTCAGGCCGCGCATCGGCACCGGCTGTATCCAGCTGCCGTTCGGATTGCCCGGTTTCAGCCCCAGCTTCTTGAATTCCTGCTGCAGATAGGCCACCGTCTTCACCTCGCCGGGCGAGCCGGGCGCGCGGCCTTCGAATTCGTCGGACGCCAGCGTCTTGATATGGGCCAGCAAATCCTTTTCGGAGACGGCCGCCAGCGCCTTGGCGGGGGCTTGCGCGAAAGCGGGGATGACGGCCAGGGCCAGGGTGGTGAGCAGCAGCGGACGGATAGTGGACATCGGAACACTCCATGGACGGGAAAGGGGGAGTTTCGCATAAAACAGGGGCTTTAAGGCCCGGCTCAGGCGGGAAACGCACCGCCGGTGTACTATGCCTGTTGCTCCAATGACTACTCCTGCCGATAGAAGGTTTTCATGTATCGTATTGTCCGTTTTTTTGCACCGCTGCTGACCCTGATGGCGCTGCTGCTGGCCTCTCCCGCACGTGCCGACGACGTCTTCCTCGACCCGTCCGAAGCTTTCAAGTTCACGGCGAAAATGGTCGATGGCCACACCATTTCGGTCAATTTCCAGATCGCCGACGGCTACTATATGTACCGCGAGCGCTTCAAGTTCAGCGCCACCGGCGCCAAGCTCGGCACGCCGGCCATCCCGCCGGGCAAGGTGCATTACGACGAGACCTTCGCCAAGGATGTCGAGACCTATCGCAAGAGCGTCACCATCACGATACCGGTCGAAGTCAACGGCCCGTTCACGCTGCTGGCCGGCGGCCAGGGCTGCTCGGAAAAAGGGCTGTGCTACGCGCCGCAGGATTACAAGGCCGCGCTGACCGGTAGCGGCTCGGTACCGTTGCCGGCCGCTGCGGTCGCCACGCCAGCCGCTGTCGCAGCTGCAGCCACACCGACCGCGGCCGCCGCAAGCGCCAAGCCGGTCGCGGCCATCGGCGAAGGCAAGCCCGCCGCCGTCAGCCCCGGCGTCAATATTTACACCGTGCCAACACCAACCGCCACCGACACCACGCCGCCGGCACCGCCGGTGGCCGCCGCCGCCGCGCCCGCCGCCGACGACGCCGGCCGCCTGGAAGCCGCTTTAAAGAGCGGCAAGCTGCTGGTCATCCTGCCGCTGTTCGCCTTGCTGGGCCTGGGCCTGTCGTTCACGCCGTGCGTGCTGCCGATGGTGCCCATCCTGTCTTCGATCATCGTCGGCGAGGGCGACACCGGCAATCGCCGTCGTGGCCTGCTGCTCTCGGTCACCTACGCCCTGGGCATGGCCATCGTCTACACCGCGCTGGGCGTGGCCGCCGGTTTGGCCGGCGAAGGCCTGGCCGGCGCGCTGCAAAATCCTTGGGTGCTGGGCACCTTCGCGCTGTTGATGGCGCTGCTGTCGCTGTCCATGTTCGGTTTCTACGAACTGCAAGTGCCGGCTGCGCTGCAAAGCAAACTGAGCACCGTCTCCAACCGCCAATCGTCCGGCAAACTGGCCGGCGTGTTCGTCATGGGCGCGATCTCGGCGCTGATCGTCGGCCCGTGCGTGGCGGCGCCGCTGGCGGCCGCGCTGGTCTACATCAGCCAGTCGCGCGATGTCGTCATCGGCGGCAGCGCGCTGTTCGCGATGGCGGTCGGCATGAGCGTGCCGCTGATCCTGGTCGGCGTCTCGGCCGGCGCCTTGCTGCCGAAGGCCGGCATGTGGATGGACGCGGTCAAGCGCTTCTTCGGCGTGTTGATGCTGGCGGTCGGCTGGTGGCTGGTGTCGCCGGTGCTGCCGGGCGCGGTGCAGATGATGGGCTGGGCCGCGCTGTTCGTCGGCTATGGCATGTATCTGCTGATGCATTCCGGCCAGTGGGTGGCCAAGTCGGTCGGTGTGGTGTTTGCCGTGCTGGGCGTGGCCCAGTTGGTCGGCGTGGTCAGCGGCGGACGCGATCCGCTGGCGCCGCTGGCGCACCTGGCCGGCGGCAAGGCTGCGCATGAGGCGCAGCTGGCCTTCCAGCGCGTCAAGACCGTGCAGCAACTCGACGCGGTGCTGGCGCAAACCGGCGGCAAGACCGCGATGCTGGATTTTTACGCCGACTGGTGCGTGTCCTGCAAGGAAATGGAGAAACTGACCTTCGTCGATCCCAAGGTGCGCGCCAAGCTGGCCAACACCTTGCTGCTGCAGGTGGACGTGACCGCTAACGACGCCGACGACAAAGCCATGCTGAAACGCTTCGGCCTGTTCGGCCCGCCCGGCATCATCCTGTTCGACCAGCAGGGCAAGGAAATCGCCGGCGCCCGCGTGATCGGCTTCCAGGATGCGGCGAAGTTCGCCGCATCCCTGTCCCGGCTCAACTAAGCCGGCTTAGCCGTGGTGGCCGCCCCAGCCGCCGCGATGGCCGCGCGGGCCGCCGCCGTGCTTGCCGCCCATGGTGCGGTCATCGAAGGTCGCCTTCTGCTCCGGCGTCAGCTGCGAATAGAACGCGGTCAGCGCGCTCAGGTGCGCTTCCATCTTGGCCTGGCGCTGTTTGCTGAAGTCCAGCATCTTGGCCATGCGCTCCGGCGCCGGCAGCTTGGCGAAGGCGCCGCGTTCCGGCGGCGTGCCGCTCATCGGCGCCGGCTTGATCGCCGCCTGATAGGTGGCCCAGGCCGACTCCTGCTGCGCGGTCAGCTTCAGCAGATCATGCAGCCTGGCCTGGCGCTTGGCGAACATATCGGCCATCTTGGCCTGCATGTGCTCCTTGCGCGCGCCGGCGTCGTGGCTGCCGGCCGTTGCGCTGGCGTCCTGGGCGTGGGCGGCGGCCATGCCCAATACCGTGAAACCGATCAGTATGCTTTTGCGTAAGACGTTCATGGTCGTTCCTTTATCATTGAGGTTGAGGTCATCGCGGCTCGTTTGTTGCCGCGCTTGAACCCATGTTGGCAGTCCAAGGTTGCCCTTACGTTTCTATGGCCGAAGTTTTTGTATCCAGATGTTTCGTCCCTAGGGGGATATACAAGACGATACAATTGGTGATTGGTCACGCGTGGCCGAACTGGGGATAATTGGCACATGGAACCCACATCTACTATTCTGATCGTCGACGACGATCGCGACATCCGCACTTTGCTGGCCGACTACCTGGAATCGAACGGCTACCGCGCCCTGTGCGCGGCCGATGGCACGGCCATGTGGAAGCTGCTCGATGAAGCCCGCCCGGACCTGGTCGTGCTCGACCTCAACCTGCCGGGCGACGACGGCCTGACGCTGTGCCGCAAGCTGCGCGCGCACTCGACCCTGCCGGTCATCATGCTGACCGCGCGCAACGAACCGCTGGACCGTATCCTCGGCCTGGAGATGGGCGCCGACGACTACCTGCCGAAACCGTTCGAGCCGCGCGAGCTGCTGGCCCGCATCCGCAGCGTCCTGCGGCGCAGCAACGCCATGCCGTCCGGCAGCGGCGCCGACAAGGCGCAGCAGATGCGCTTCTCCGGCTGGACGCTGGACCTGACCGCGCGCCACCTGCTCAATCCGGACGGCATCGTCATCATGCTGTCGGGCGCGGAATTCCGTCTGCTCAAGGTCTTCCTCGAACACCCGAACCGCGTGCTCAACCGCGACCAGCTGCTGAACCTGACGCAAGGCCGCGACGCCGATCCGTTCGACCGCTCGATCGACATCCAGATCAGCCGCCTGCGCCAGAAGCTGGGCGAGGATGCGCGCCTGCCGCAAATCATCAAGACGGTCCGCAACGGCGGCTACGTGCTGGCCGGCCAGGTCACCGTGGAGCCGCAAGCGTGAAAGCCTTCCTCGGTTCGATGACCGGGCGCGTGTTCCTGGTCCTGCTGCTGGGTATCGTCGCTTCGGCGGCGCTGACCCAGTGGCTGGCCGTGGGCGAACGCACGCGCGCGCTGGAGCGCTACCGCGACTTCCATGCGCTGGAACGGGCCGAGCAATTGATCACCACCGCCGACGTCATGCCGGACAGCGCGCGCCCGACCTATCTGGCCGCCACCAGCCGCGGCACGGTGCGGCTGGAAGCGACCGACATGCCGGTCGCGACCGCGCTGCCGCCGACCGATTTTTCCACCTCGCTGCAGCAGCGCCTGGGCGAGCGCTACAAGCTCGGCCCGCTGGACGAGCACCCACCGGCCTGCGACCTGCCGCGCCAGAGCAGCAACATCTTCGCGCCGACCCAGTGGCGCGGCACCTGCGAAACCATGAACGTGCAGCTGCACGACGGCCAGGTGCTCAAGCTGTCGGTGCTGCCGCCGCGCCCGCCGCCGCCGTCCACCCATAGCGAACTGCTGGCCATGCTGCCTTTCCTGCTCAGCATCGCCTTCCTGGCCTACCTGGTCACGCGCATGACCATGCGGCCGCTGAAGCAGCTGGCGCAGGCCGCCAAGGACCTGGGCAACGACATCAACCACCCGCCGGTGGTGCTGAGCGGCGCGGCCGAGATCCGCCAGGCCAGCGCCGCCTTCAACGCCATGCAGGCGCGCATCCGCCAGCACATCATGCAGCGCACGCAGATGCTGGCCGCCATCACCCACGACCTGCAGACGCCGCTGACCCGCCTGCGCCTGCGGCTGGAAAAGGTCAACGACGCCGACCTGCAGCAGCGCCTGATCGACGACCTGTCGGCCATGCAGCAGATGGTCAAGGAAGGCTTGGACCTGGCGCGCAGCATGGACACCACGGAAACCATGCAGGCGCTGGACCTGGATGCGCTGCTCGACAGCGTGTGCAGCGACGCCACCGACGGCGGCCAGCAGGTCGAACTGCGCGGCCGCGCGGCGATGGCGCTGATGGGCCGGCCGCTGGCGATCCGCCGCTGCCTGGTCAACCTGATCGACAACGCGGTCAAATATGGCCATTACGCCAACGTTACCGTCGAGCGCATGGTCGGCGCGGCCCGCATCCGCATCCGCGACGGCGGTCCGGGTATTGATCAAGATCAAATGGCGCGCGTGTTCGAGCCGTTCTACCGCATCGAGACATCGCGCTCGCGCGAGTCCGGCGGCACCGGCCTGGGGCTGACCATCGCCCGCAATATCGCCGAGCAGCACGGCGCCAACGTCATGCTGTCCAACCATGCGGACGGCGGCCTGGAAGTGACGCTGATCGTGCCGGAGTACTACGCCGGCCACTAGCCGATTGTGACCACTTCATGACCAACACTGGTCGATAAAAAACCGTCTGGCGGTAGCAACGACGCGGTTTTTCGCACAAATACTATGCGACAATGTTCCGCCTTATGCACGGCGGCAATATTTTTCAGCGGCAAAACCTAGTTCAAAAAATGAAAAAATCTTCCTTAGCATCTCTGGTCGGCGCGGTCGTCGTGGTCGGCGGCGGCATCTGGTATCTGACCCACGGCGCACCGGCCCATGAAGCCGGCGGCAAAGCGCTGAACGGCAACGGCCCGCAAGGTCCGACCACGGTCAGCATCGTCGCGCCGAAACGGCAGGATGTGCCGGTCACGCTGCAGGCGAACGGCACCGTCACGCCGATCAGCACGGTGGACCTGCATCCGCAAACCACCAGCACCATCGCCAAGGTGCACATCAAGGAAGGCCAGTTCGTCAAATCCGGCGAGCTGATGTTCACGCTCGACGACCGCAGCGAGCGCGCCAACGTGGACAAGGCGCAGGCCCAGGTGGCGCGCGACCAGGCCTCGCTGGCCGACTACGAGCGCCAGTACAAGCGCGCGCTGGAACTGCTGGACAAGAAATTCATCGCCCAGGGCGCGGTCGACACGCTCAAGAGCCAGGTCGATTCGGCGCGCGCGCTGCTCAACGCCGATATCGCCGCCGCCCGCGCGGCCGGCGTCGACGCCAGCTACACCGTGATCCGCGCGCCGATGAACGGCCGCGTCGGCGCCATCAACGTCTATCCGGGCAGCCTGGTGCAAATGGCCACCTTGCTGGCCACCGTCACCCAGCTGGACCCGATCACCGTCGCCTTCACCTTGCCGGAATCGGCGCTGTCCGGCCTGATGCAGGCGCAGCAGGACGGCATGGTGCCGGTCACGGTCGCCACCGGCGGCGGCGAGCAGCAGATCAGCGGCAAGCTGAGCTTTATCGACAACACGGTCGACCCGGTGGCCGGCGTGATCCGCGTCAAGGCCCAGTTCGACAACAAGGACACCAGGCTGTGGCCGGGCCAGTACGTCAACACCCAGCTGGTCTCGCACATCATAAAAGATGCGATGGTGATCCCGCAAAACGCTATCATTAGCAATACCCGCGGCACCTTCGTCTACGCGGTTGATACGGACCAGTCCGCAAAGGTGGTCAATATCAAGCGCTTGCATGGCTTTGGCGACAGTGCCGCCGTGTCCGGATTGAGCGGCAATGAACAAATCATCGTCGACGGCAAGCAAAACCTGCGGCCGGGCGGCAAGGTGCGCATCGCCGGGGCCGACAAGCCTGCCGATGCCAAGATTGGCGACAAGGTTAGTGACACTAAGCAGAAGGGCTAAGCGATGAACCTTTCAGAGTTGTGCATACGGCGTCCGGTGATGGTGGTGCTGCTGTCGCTGAGCCTGATCCTGGCCGGCGTGCTGTCCTACTTCTACATCCCGGTCGCGGCGCTGCCGAGCTATAACACCCCGGTCATCAACGTCTCGGCCGACCTGCCGGGCGCCTCGCCCGACACCATGGCGTCGTCGGTCGCCTTGCCGCTCGAAAAGCAGTTCTCCACCATCGCCGGCCTGTCGCTGATCACCTCGACCAACACGCTGGGCAATTCCTCGCTGACCTTGGAGTTCGATCCCAGCATCAACGTCAACGAAGCGGCGGTCGACGTCCAGGCCGCGCTGCTGCGCGCCCAGCGCCAGTTGCCGATCGAGATGACCGACCTGCCGTCCTACCGCAAGGTCAACCCGGCCGACGCGCCGGTGCTGTTCATGACCATGAATTCGCCGTCGCTGACCTTGGCCGAGCTGAACGACTACGCCGAGAACCTGATCGCGCCGAGCCTGTCGACCCTGCCGGGCGTGGCGCAGGTCTCGGTCAACGGCCAGAAGCGCTTCGCCGTGCGCATCCGCGCCAAGTCGGACCTGATGAACGCGCGCAACCTGACGCTCGATGAACTGCAGCAGGCGATCAAGTCGGCCAACGCCAACACCCCGCTGGGCATCCTGGACGGTCCGAGCCAGACGCTGACCATCCAGGGCAACGCCCAGCTGATGAAGGCGTCCGACTACGCCAACCTGATCATCGCCCAGCGCAACGGCGAGCCGGTGCGCCTGAAGGACGTCGCCGACGTGCAGGACAGTTTCCAGTCGATCAAGGCGGCCGGCAGCTACAACGGCGAGCGCTCGATCGTGCTGCTGGTGCAGCGCCAGCCGGACGCCAACACCGTGCAGGTGGTGGACGGCGTGCGCCGGCTGTTGCCGCAGTTTAAGGCGCAACTGCCGGCCTCGATCAACATCAACCTGGTCAACGACCGCTCGGTCTCGATCCGCGAAGCGATCCACGACGTCAACCTGACCCTGCTGCTGACGGTCGGCCTGGTGGTGATGGTGATCTTCCTGTTCCTGCGCCGCGCCGCCGCCACCTTCATCCCGGCCATCACGATGCCGATCTCGCTGCTGGGCGCGCTGGCCCTGCTGTACGCCTTCGGCTACAGCCTGGACAACGTCTCGCTGCTGGGCATCACGCTGGCGGTCGGCCTGGTGGTCGACGATGCGATCGTGGTGCTGGAAAACATCGTGCGCCACATCGAGATGGGCAAGAAGCCGTTGCAGGCCTCGCTGGTCGGCGCCAAGGAGATGGGCTTCACCATCATCTCGATCTCGGTCTCGCTGGTGGCGGTGTTCATCCCGATCTTCTTCATGCCGGGCGTGATCGGCCTGATGTTCCACGAATTCGCCGTGGTGGTGGCGCTGTCGGTGCTGGTGTCGGCGGCGGTGTCGCTGATGCTGGTGCCGATGCTGGCCAGCCGCCTGCTGCCGGCCGACGCCATCGATCCCGAGCACGACAAGGGCGGCTTCATCGGCCGCTGGTTCGAGGCCGGCTTCAGCGCGCTGCGCAACTTCTACGCCCGCACGCTGGACGTGGCGCTGCACCACCGCTACATCGTGCTGGCGGCCGCGCTGGGCACCTTCGCGCTGACGGCGGTGCTGTACATCACGATACCGAAAGGCTTCTTCCCGGAGGAAGACCTGGGCCAGATCCGCGTCAGCACCGAGGCGTCCGAAGACATTTCCTCGTCCTCGCTGATGGAGTTGCAGGACAAGGTGGCGGCCGTCATCAAGGCCGACCCCAACGTGCAGGACGTGACCTCCTTCGTCGGCGGCGGCAACACCGGCCGCATGTTCCTGGTGCTCAAGCCGCGCGACCAGCGCAAGAAGATGCCGCAAGTGCTGGACAGCCTGCGCAAGGCCACCAAGCAGGTGGCCGGCATCGCCGTCTACCTGAGCCCGGTGCAGAATCTGCAGCTGGGCGGACGCCAGTCCAAGAGCCGCTACCAGTACACGCTGCAATCGGTCAGCCCGGGCGCGCTGAACGAATGGGCGGACAAGTATATGGACCGCATGCGCGCCGACCAGGACTTCCGCGACGTCACCAGCGATTCGCAGAACAAGGGCCTGCAAGCGTCGCTGAAGATCGACCGCGACAAGGCCAACAACCTCGGCGTGGCCATCGGCGACATCCGCACCGCGCTGTACCTGGCCTTCGGCGAGCGCCAGGTGTCGACCATCTATTCGCCGGCCGCCAGCTACTACGTGATCCTGGAAGCGGCCGACGCCGACCGCCAGTTCGACAGCGCGCTGACCAAGATCTCGGTGCGCAACAAGACCGGCCAGCTGGTGCAGCTGTCCAGCTTTGCCTCGGTGGAGCGCACCATCGGCCCGACCGCCGTCAACCACCAGGGCCAGCTGCAGGCGATCACGCTGTCGTTCAACCTGGCGCCGGACGTGCCGCTGGGCACGGCCACCGCCAAGATCGACCAGTGGGCGGCCGACATGCATCTGCCGCCGTCGATCATCACCAACTACGGCGGCGACGCGGCGGTGTTCCAGAGCTCGCAGGGCAGCCAGCTGATCCTGATCATCGCCGCGCTGGGTGTGATCTACGTGCTGCTGGGCGTGCTGTATGAAAGCTATATCCACCCGCTGACCATCCTGGCCGGCCTGCCGTCGGCCGCGGTCGGCGCGCTGATCACGCTGCGGCTGTTCAACCTGGACCTGACGATGATCGCCATCATCGGCATCCTGATGCTGATCGGTATCGTCAAGAAGAACGCCATCATGATGATCGACTTCGCGCTGCACGCGCAGCGCAACGAAGGGCTGACGCCGGAGGTGGCGATCCGCCAGGCTTGTATCCTGCGCTTCCGCCCGATCATGATGACCACCATGGCGGCGCTGATGGGCGCCTTGCCGATCGCGCTGGGCCTGGGCGCCGGCGCCGAGCTGCGCCAGCCGCTGGGCCTGGCCGTGGTGGGCGGCTTGATCTTCTCGCAAGTGATCACGCTGTACATCACGCCGGTCATTTACCTGTTCCTCGACAAGTACAGCGGCACCGGGCCGATGAGCGACGACGCCATCGCCGCCGACGCCCTGGCCGCCGAGCCGCCGCAGTTGCACGAAGGTGTGCACGCCGTGCCGCTGAAAGCCGTGAACATTGTCAAGCATTGAGCGGTGACAAGCTGATCTGAAGGTTGCCTCTTTATCATAGACAAGTTGGCTATGATAAAGAGGGCGATCGAAGATGAAACGCTACAGTGTCACCATCATCGGCATGGGCCCGCGCGGGCTCAGCGTGCTTGAGCGCATCGCCGCCATCGCCGGCAGCCGGCAACTGCTGCTCGACATCATCCTGATCGAACCCGGCGAATGCGGGCCGGGCGTGCATGCCGCGCGCCAGCCGCAGCATCTGCTGATCAACACCCTGGCCAGCCAGGTCACCATGTTTCCCGCCGCCGGCGCCGTGCAGCATGCGCCGGTGTGCGCCACGCCGTCGCTGACCGCCTGGGCCCGCCAGCAGGGCTACCGCCGCGTCGGCGAGCGCTACTACCCGCTGGGCGATGCCGGCGCCGGCGCCGGCATCGGCGACGCCGACTACCTGCCGCGCAGCCTGCTGGGCGCATACCTGGCCTGGGTCTACCAGCAGATCGCCGCCGCGCTGCCCGCCTGCGTGAGCCTGACGCATCACCGCCTGCGCGCCTGCGACCTGTGGCAGCAGCCGGACGGCCGCAGCGCCATCGAGCTCGACAGCGGCTACATCGTGCTCAGCGATTTCGTGTTCCTGACGACCGGCCACGGCGCCAGCCTGCCCGGCGACCTCGACGCCTGGCTGGCCAAGTTCGCGCAAGACCACGCGCGCTACAACAGCCGGCTGGCGTTCGTGCGCCAGGTCTATCCGCTGGACCAGCTGGTGCGCATCGGCGCCGACGCGCGCGTGGCGATCCAGGGCCTGGGCCTGAGCGCGCACGACGTGCTGGCCGAGCTGACGGTGGGACGCGGCGGCGCCTTTGTGCGCCTGGAGGACGGGCGGGGCGGCTTGCGCTACCAGCGCTCGGGGCGCGAACCCAGGCTGACGCTGTGCTCGCGCAACTGCCTGCCGTACGCGGCGCGCGGGATCAACCAGAAGGGCCTGGACGGCCGCCACCAGCCGCACTACTTCACCCCGGATGCGGTGGATGCGCTGCGGCGCCAGGCGCTGGCCACGCGCGGCAGCCGCCAGCTGGATTTCGACCGTGAACTGCTGCCGCTGCTCAAGCGCGAAATGGCGTATGTGTACCGCCGCGCGCAGGATCCCGCCATGCCGGACGACCCGGCCGCCTTCCAGCTCGGGGCCGGCGACGCCGCGCTGATCGACGCGCTGCTGTTTCCGCTGCAGGACCAGCAATTCGCCACGCTGGAGGCGTTCCGCCAGTTCTTCACCGGCTGGCTGGCGGCCGACCTGGCCCAGGCCCGGCTGGGCAATGTTGCCAGTCCGGTCAAGGCCGCCACCGACGTGCTGCGCGACGTGCGCGCCACGCTGCAGGCGGCGATCGAGCACGGCGGGCTGACGCCGGCCTCGCACCGCAAATTCCTCAACGTCTACCACCCGGCCATCAACCGCGCGGCGTTCGGGCCGCCGCTGCGCCGCAACGAGGAGCTGCTGGCGCTGCTCGACGCCGGCGTGGTCGAGCTCCTGTCCGGTCCTGGTTGCACGGTCGACATCGATGAGAACGATTCGACCTATGTGCTCACCACCAAATTTGCCGGCGGCGTCGAAAAACGGCCGGTCGACGCCCTCGTCATCGCCCGCCTGGACGGCTTTTTTCCCGAAACCGAGACATCCTTGCTCATCCGTAATGTGTTAAAACGCGGCCTTGCGCGGCCGTACTACAACGGCGTCTTCCACCCCGGCGGCATCGATATCGACCACGCCAGCCAGCCGCTCAATACCCAGGGCGAGCCGTCCCGCAACATCTGGGCGCTGGGCTATCCGGTCGAGGGCGCGCACTACTACACGCACGCCCTGCCGCGCCCGCAGATGCGCTCCCGGCAGGTGCTGGACGCCGACCGCTGCGTCATCGCCATGTTCGCCCAGATGGCCGACTATCCCCATCCCGGCGCCCACCGCCGGCCCGCCGCCGCGGTCCAATCCCATGCCACCTTGTAAAGCCTCGGATACATACGGTAACACCCGTCAAGACCCGAAAATTGTAAAGTGGACACCCTGAAGCGCGCGCGCCCGTCGGCCGGTGCGCTATCATGCCTTGCGGAGCGGTTCCCAAAATTGCGGGACTCTGGCACTATGGCCCCATTTTGACGACTTCGTTCCACAAGGTTTGTATCTTGCACCACGATTCCCACATCCTTACTGCAAATTCCGAATATTGCGAAACTTGCGGCCAGCGTTTGCCGGCGGCGGGGGAGGGCTATGCCACGTGGGACCGCAAGTCGAAATCCAACCGCATCGGCATCGGCATTTCCATCGCCTTGCACCTGATCGGCGTGCTGTACTACCTGCTGTCGCCGTCGCCCAAGCCGGTGATGCCGACCAAGTCCAAGGGCGGCCAGATGGTCTATATTGCGCCGCTGCCGGAAAAGGTCCCCAACAAGCCGCAGCCGAGGAAGCCCGAGGTGGCCAAGGCCGCCAAGCCGCCGCCGCCGCGCAAGCAGGTGGTGACGAAGGATGCGCCGTCCGCCATCCGGCCCAAGCTGGAAACCTATGTGCCGCCGGTGCAGGCCACGATGACGCCGCCGCCCGAGGCGGACATGTCGGAAATGATCGCCAAGCGCCGCGCCGCGCGCGAGGCCAACAATCCGCAACCGGCGCCGCCGGCCCCGGCCGAGACCGCGGACGAACGCGCCAACCGCATCGCCAAGGCCAACATCGGCCGCGCGCAGGGCGGCAATAACGGCGCCGACAAGGACGACACCGGCGGCATCTTCTCGGTGGACAAGAGCTTCCACAGCGCCGAAGTCAAGTTCCGCGGCTGGAACACCAACTTCAAGCGCCGCTGGCTGCAGCAGATCCACGTCGAGCAGGGCGCCGAGCAGGATATCGAGACAGCGGTGGCCAAGGAAATGGTCAAGATCATCCGCAAGGAAAAGCAGGGCGACTTCGAATGGGAATCGCGCCGCCTGGGCAAGGTCGTGACGCTGAGCGCGCGCAAGGAAGACGAGAAGGAACTGATCGCCTTCCTGCTCAAGGAAATGTTCCCCGAATACACGCGGGGCGCTGGTCGATAAACATCGGTGTCAGTGCCGACATTCGGACACCGGGGTTATCTGGCTTTGAGCAGTCGCGCGACGTCGAGCGCGAAGTAGGTCAGCACGCCGTCGGCGCCGGCGCGCTTGAAGGCCAGCATCGATTCCATCATCACCTTGTCGTGGTCGAGCCAGCCGTTTTGCGCGGCGGCCTTGAGCATCGCGTATTCGCCGCTGACCTGGTAGGCGAACGTCGGCACCTTGAATTCATCCTTCACCCGACGGACGATGTCCAGGTAGGGCATGCCCGGCTTGACCATCACCATGTCTGCCCCCTCGGCCAAGTCCAGCCCCACTTCGCGCAGCGCTTCGTCGCTGTTGGCCGGATCCATCTGGTAGGTGTTCTTGTCGCCCTTGCCGAGGTTCTTGGCCGAGCCGACCGCGTCGCGGAACGGGCCGTAGAAGGCCGACGCGTACTTGGCCGAGTACGCCATGATGCGCGTATGGATGTGGCCCGCCGCCTCCAGCGCGGCGCGGATGGCGCCGATGCGGCCGTCCATCATGTCCGACGGCGCCACCACGTCCACGCCCGCTTCCGCGTGGCACAGCGCCTGGCGGATCAGCATGTCGGTGGTGATGTCGTTGATCACGTAGCCGTTGTCGTCGATCAGGCCGTCCTGGCCGTGGCTGGTGTACGGATCGAGCGCGATGTCGGTCAGGATGCCCAGTTCCGGGAAGGCTTGCTTCAACGCCCGCACCGCACGCGGCACCAGGCCGTCGGGATTGGTGGCTTCGATGCCGTCCGGGGTTTTCTTCGCCACGTCGATGACCGGGAACAGCGCCAGCACCGGGACGCCCAGCGCCACGCATTCCTCGGCCACCTTCAGCAGCAAGTCCACCGACACCCGCTCCACGCCCGGCATCGACAGCACCGGCTCGCGCTGGTGCGTGCCTTCGAGGATGAACACCGGATAGATCAGGTCCGAGGCCGTCACCGCGTTCTCGCGCATCAGCGCGCGGGAGAACGGGTCGCGGCGCATGCGGCGCATGCGGATGGCAGGGAATTGGGCGGCGGCGTGTGGCTTGCTCATTACGGGGGGATTCCTCAATCTGAAGGTTATTTTTCGTCCGGCTCGACGTCGTCTTCCATCTCGATCAGCTCGACCTGGGCGGCGGCCTCGTCGTCGGTGACGCCGGCCAGCGCCAGGATCTTGTCGTTGGCTTCCTCGATGCCGATGCGCTTGAGCGCGGAGAACAGTTGCACGGTGAACGGGAAACCTTCGCCGTCCTCGTCGACATAGCTGTCGAGCTTGGCTTTTGCCTGGCGCAGCACGTTGACCGATTCGTTGCGGTTCAATTTGTCAACCTTGGTCAGGATGCAATGAATCGGCTTGCCGGTCGGCGCGAACCATTCCAGCATCTGGATGTCCAGGTCGGTGAACGGGCGGCGCGAATCCATGATCAGGATCAGCGCGGCCAGTTGCTCGCGGCGCTGCACGTAGTCGCCCAGCAGGCGCTGCCAGTGCAGCTTGGCCGAACCGGACACTTCCGCGTAGCCGTAGCCCGGCAAGTCGACCAGCAGGCACTCGATTTCCGCGACGATGGTCGGGTCCTTGCGGTGCTGCGCCACGTGGGCGCCGCCGATCGAGAAGTAGTTGATGTGCTGGGTCCGGCCCGGGGTCTTGGAGGCGAACGCCAGCCCTTTCTGGTTGCACAGGATGTTGATGGCGGTCGATTTGCCGGCGTTGGAGCGACCTGCAAAGGCGATCTCCGGCACCTGGGTGTCGGGCAGATCGCGCAATTGGTTGACGGTCGTAAAGAAGCGGGCTTGCCAGAGTTTGGACATGGGATGGGGAAAAATGCAACAAAATGGAGCAAATATGCTGGAAAGCTATTGTACAATGAGTGGTTGCGAAGTGCTGCCATGCATATTTCGTGCTAGGGTGGACGATAGGTTCAAAAAAATCTTTTTAGACTAGTCTCAGGGTGCTTGAATGAATAGTGTGTTTTCACCGTTTGTAAAATCCTTGCTCGTCGGTCTGCTGGCCGTTGCCGCCACCGCCGTTGCCGCCGAAGAGAAAAAGCCTGCCCACGCCGAAGCCGCCGCGCCGAAAATCGACGCGGCCAAAGGCGGCACCCTGTACACCGACGGCGACGCCGCGCGTGGCCTGCCGGCCTGCGTTTCCTGCCACGGCGCCGGCGGCAATTCCACCATCGCCGTCAATCCGAAACTGTCCGGCCAGCACGAAGGCTATCTGTACAAGCAGCTGGTGAACTTCACCACCGCCGACCGCAACCAGGCCGTGATGACCACCTACGCCAAGATGCTGAGCGACGAAGAGAAGCACAACGTCGCAGCCTGGCTGGCGACCCAGGCGCACAAGCCTGGGGCCGCCAAGAACAAGGACACGGTTGAGCTGGGCAAGAAGATTTATCGCGGCGGCATCGCCGAGAAAAGCGTCCCGGCCTGCGCCAGCTGTCACGGCGCCGGCGGCGCCGGCATCCCCGTGCAATATCCGCGCATCGGCGGCCAGCACCAGGATTACACGGTGGCCCAGCTGAACCTGTTCAAGGCCAAGGGCCGCAAGAACAGCGCCGAGATGACCACCATCGCCATGCGCATGTCGGACGATGAGATGAAGGCCGTCGCCGACTACGTGGCCGGCCTGAAATAAGTTACACCGGGTAGTCCGGCCAATCCGAGAAGGGCGGCAGCGCAAGCATGCTGCCCTTTTTGTTGTATGCTGCCGGCTGCCTCCCTTTTTTGAGATTCCCAGCGCATGAGCAGCCCCAGCACCACCGGCATCCAGCTGAAAACCCGCCGCCCCATCGTCGGCGAAATCGTCGAACTGATTTCCTCCATGCGTTTCGCCATCGCGCTGCTGGCGATGATCGCCATCGCCGCCGTGATCGGCACGGTGATGAAGCAGGGCGAGGCCAGTTCCAACTACCTCAACCAATTCGGCCCGTTCTGGTTCGAGGTGTTCCGCATGGCCGGCCTGTACACCGTGTACTCGGCCTGGTGGTTCCTGCTGCTGATGACCGCGCTGGTGACCTCGACCACGCTGTGCATCGTGCGCAACGCGCCCAAGATGCTCAAGGACATGCGCAGCTGGCGCGAGAACGTGCGCGAGCAGTCGCTGCTGAACTTCCACCACAAGATGCAGTGGCGCTCGCCGCTGGCGCGCGCCGCGCTGGCGCAGCAGACCGCGGCCCGCCTGGCCGACGCCGGCTACAAGGTCAAGCTGGTGGAGAAGGAACACGGCACGCTGCTGGCCGCCAAGCAGGGCGCGGCCAACAAGTTCGGCTACATCTTCGCGCACTCGGCCATCGTGGTGATCTGCATCGGCGGCCTGCTCGATTCGGACATCCCGATCCGCCTTCAGGAATGGTTCTTCGGCAAGGTGCCGTTCGCCGGCAGCGGCCTGATCTCGCAAGTGCCGCCGCAGCACCGCCTCGGCACGTCCAATCCCACCTTCCGCGGCAACACCATGATTCCGGAAGGCGCGTCCAGCGACACCGCCATCCTGGCCCGCCCGGACGGCGTGCTGATCCAGGAACTGCCGTTCACCATCAACCTGAAAAAATTCACCATCGACTTCTACTCGACCGGCATGCCCAAGCTGTTCGCCAGCGAGGTCGAGGTCCGCGACCACGCCACCGGCGAAGTGGTCAAGGCCACCATCGAAGTCAACAAGCCCCTGCTGTACAAGGGCCTGGCGGTGTACCAGTCCAGCTTTGAAGACGGCGGCAGCAAGCTCAAGCTGACCGGCTTCCCGATGAACGGCACCGACACCAAGCGCTTCGAGATCGGCGGCGAGGTCGGCGGCGCCACGCCGCTGAACGACGCCTACACGGTGGAGTGGTCGGGCTTCCGTCCGTTCAACGTGGAGAACGTCGGCGCCTCGCAGGATGCGCGCGCCGTCACCAAGGGCCAGAGCCTGGAAGAGCAGTTCGCCTCCAGCCTCGACAAGCACACCGGCTCGGCCGGCAAGAACGCCAACAACAAGGATTTGAAAAACGTCGGCCCGAGCGTGCAGTACAAGCTGCGCGACAAGACCGGCCAGGCGCGCGAATACCAGAACTACATGCAGCCGGTGACGGTGGACGGCGCCACCGTGTTCCTGGCCGGCATGCGGGCCAATCCGTCGGACAACTTCAGCTTCCTGCGCATCCCGGCCGACGACGCCCACGGCGTCACCGAGTGGATGCGCCTGCGCGCCGCGCTCAACGACGCCGGCCTGCGCGCCGCCGCCGCCAGGCGCTACGCCGAGCGCGCCACGCCGCAGGCCGGCAGCTCCGACGTGCTGCGCGGCCAGCTGCAGGCGTCGGCCGAGAAAAGCCTGACCATCTTCGCCGGCGACGACAAGGCGGCCGGCTTCGTCGCCATCTCGCAGTTCCTGGAAAAGGTCCCGGCCGCCGAGCAGGAAAAAGCCGCCGACGTCTTCATGAAGATCCTCAACGGCAGCCTGTGGGACCTGTGGCAGGCCGCGCGCGCCAAGGACGGCCTGGAGCCGGTCAGCGCCGACGAGAACCACGCGCGCTTCCTGCAGCTGGCCACCAACGCGCTGTCGGACGTCTTCTTCTACGGCGCGCCGGTCTATCTGCAATTGGACGACTTCACCGAGATCAAGGCCTCGGTGTTCCAGGTCACGCGTTCGCCGGGAAAAAATGTTGTGTATTTGGGCTGCCTGTTCCTGGTACTCGGCGTATTCTCGATGTTTTACATCCGCGAGCGCCGCCTGTGGGTCTGGATCAAGGATGAGGCCGACGGCGCCGCGCCTGGAACCGAGGCGCTGATGGCGATGAGCACCCAGCGCAAGACGCTGGACTTTGAGCGCGAATTTGAGGTATTGAAGGAAAAGCTGCCACAGGCAAGTTAATATACTTTAATATATTGCCATATTGCAACACCGGAGAACATGATGGAACTGACGCAATCCCCGCAAACCCAGCAAAAATATAGCCAGGCGCCCGGCTACTTCAAGCGCCTGAACGCGGCCGACTGGCTGTTCGCGCTGGCGCTGCTGGCCGGCGCGGTGTTCGGCCTGAACCGCTACCACCACAATATGGACATCTACGAGCAGGCCATCCTGCTGCTGGCCGCGCCGACCTTCGCCGCGCTGGGCTGGCACTGGAAGCCGGTGCGCTGGCTGATGCCGCTGGTGGCGCTGCTGACCTTGTGGGCGATCTCGATGTACGCCGGCCAGCTCGACATGGGCAGCAAGAAGTTCTGGCTGCGCATGATGCTGTCGAGCCAGTCCGCGGTGCTGTGGATGAGCGTGATGTTCTGCATCTCCACCGTGTTCTACCTGATCGGCCTGGCGGGCCGCTCGGACTCGGCCTCCAGCATCGGCTCCAAGCTGTGCTGGGCCGCCGTGGTGCTGGGCTGGACCGCGATGATGGTGCGCTGGTACGAGTCCTACCTGATCGGCGCCGACGTCGGCCACATCCCGGTGTCCAACCTGTATGAAGTGTTCATCCTGTTCTCGCTGATCACCGCCATGTTCTACCTGTACTTCGAGCAGCGCTACGCCACCCGCCAGATGGGTCCGTTCGTGCTGCTGGTGATCACCGCCGCCATCGGCTTCCTGTTCTGGTACACCACCTCGCGCAATGCGGCCGACATCCAGCCGCTGCTGCCGGCGCTGCAAAGCTGGTGGATGAAGATCCACGTGCCGGCCAACTTCATCGGCTACGGCAACTTCGCCCTGGCGGCCATGGTGGCCTCGGCCTACCTGCTGAAGACCTCGGGCTACCTGAAGGACCGCCTGCCGTCGGAGGAAGTGCTGGACGACGTCATGTACAAGGCCATCTCGGCCGGCTTCGCCTTCTTCACCATCGCCACCATCCTGGGCGCGCTGTGGGCGGCCGAGGCTTGGGGCGGCTACTGGTCGTGGGACCCGAAGGAAACCTGGGCGCTGATCGTCTGGCTCAACTACGCGGCCTGGCTGCACATGCGCCTGATGACGGGCCTGCGCGGCCGTCCGGCGGCCTGGTGGGCGCTGGTGGGCCTGCTGGTGACCACCTTCGCCTTCCTGGGCGTGAACATGTTCCTGTCCGGCCTGCATTCCTACGGCAAGTTGTAAACATAAGTTTAAGTTTGACTTCGGAAGATTGGTGTAAGGTTGAGCCTTCACTTCTTTCGGAGTCAGCATGTTGATCAAGCGCAGTCCCAACGGCATCGAGTTGCCGTTCTCATCGGAAATCACGCCGCGCGGCGTGTACGAATCGCGCCGCAACTTCATGAAGCAGATCGCCATGGGCGCCGTCGGCAGCGCCGCGCTGCTGGAGATGGCCAACCGCGAAGCGTTCGCCCAGGGCGGCGGCAATCCCAAGCTGGCCGCCAGGCTCAACCCCGCCTACTCGGCGCTGGACAAGCAGACCCCCTACAAAGACGCCACCAGCTATAACAACTTCTACGAGTTCGGCACCGACAAGAGCGAGCCGGCGATGTACGCCAACACGCTGAAGACGCGGCCGTGGACGGTCGCCATCGAAGGCGAGGTCAAGAAGCCGATGACCTTGGACATCGACGCGCTGCTGAAGCTGGCGCCGCTGGAAGAGCGCGTGTATCGCCTGCGCTGCGTCGAGGGCTGGTCGATGGTGATCCCGTGGATCGGCTATTCGTTCTCGGAAATCATCAAGAAGGTCGAGCCGACCGGCAACGCCAAGTACGTCGAATTCATCACCTTGGCCGACAAGAAGCAAATGCCGGGCGTCGGCAGCCGCGTGCTGCAATGGCCGTACACCGAGGGCTTGCGGATCGACGAGGCCAACCATCCGCTGGCGCTGCTGACCCTGGGCATGTACGGCGAAACGCTGGCCAACCAGAACGGCGCGCCGGTGCGCATGGTGCTGCCGTGGAAGTACGGCTTCAAGTCGGCCAAGTCCATCGTCAAGATCCGCTTCGTCAAGGAGCAGCCGCGCACCTCGTGGAACCTGTCGGCGCCGAACGAATACGGCTTCTACTCGAACGTCAATCCGGATGTCGACCACCCGCGCTGGTCGCAGGCGTCGGAGCGCCGCATCGGCGAAGACGGCTTCCTGGCCCGCAAGCGCAAGACGCTGATGTTCAACGGCTATAACGATGTCGCGCCGCTGTACGCCGGCATGGACTTGAAAAAATTCTACTGATGGCGTTCAATCCGACCGCGCGGCAGGTCAGCTGGATCAAGGCCGCCATCTTTGTGCTGGCGCTGGTGCCCTTGCTGCGCATGGTCTACCTGACGCTGACCGGGCAGCTGGTGGAGCCGCTGGAGTTCATCACGCGCGGCACCGGCGACTGGACCTTGTACTTCCTGTGCATCACCCTGGCGGTGACGCCGCTGCGCCGGCTGGGCAAATGGAACTGGCTGGTCAAGCTGCGCCGCATGCTGGGGCTGTATGTATTCTTCTACGGCCTGCTGCACTTCATGACTTTCCTGTGGTTCGACCATTTCTTCGATGTGCAGGAGATGTGGAAGGACGTGCTGAAGCGGCCGTTCATCACGGTGGGCTTCATCGCCTTCGTGCTGCTGATCCCGCTGGCGGCGACCAGCACCAACGGCATGGTCAAGCGGCTCGGAGGCAAGCGCTGGCAGTGGCTGCATCGCGTGATCTACGTGATCGCGCCGCTGGCGATCCTGCACTTCTGGTGGATGAAGGCGGGCAAGCACAACTTCACGCAACCGATCATCTTCGGCACGATCCTCGGCGCGCTGCTGCTGATGCGCCTCTACTGGGTGCGCAAGAAGGCCGCCGCGTAAGCCAGCGTTTGCGCATGAAAAAAGCCGCCGGCGGTGAGGCGGGCGGCTTGCGCTTTGCTTGCGCTGCTTACTTGATCAGCGATTCCAGCGCGTACAGGTCTTGCGGCTGCTCGCGCTGGCGCACCAGGTGGCAGACGTCGCCGTCGACGATGATCTCGGCCGCGCGGCCGCGCGTGTTGTAGTTGGACGCCATCGTCATACCATACGCGCCCGCCGTATGCATCACCAGCAGGTCGCCCGCCTCCACCGCCAGCGCGCGGTCGCGCGCCAGCCAGTCGCCCGATTCGCAGATCGGCCCCACCACGTCATACGCCCGCGCCTCGGCCTGGCCCCGCACCACCGGCTGCATGTCCATCCACGCCTGGTACAGCGCCGGACGCGCCATGTCGTTCATCGCCGCGTCGACGATGCAGAAGTTCTTCTCTTCGCCGTGCTTGATGAATTCCACCTTGGTCAGCAGCACGCCGGTGTCGCCGACGATCGAGCGGCCCGGCTCGAAGATCACCTTGATTGCCTTGCCGTCGTGGTGCGCGGCGCGCCAGGCGTCGATGCGGGCGAACAGGCGGCCCAGGTAGTCGCCCACCGGCACCGGCGGCGCTTCGCCCGCCTCGCCGTAGTTGATGCCGATGCCGCCGCCGATGTCCAGGTGGTGCAGCACGATGCCTTCCTCGCCCAGCTTGTCGATCAGTTCGATCAGGCGGTCCAGCGCTTCCAGCAGCGGCGCGTCGTCCAGCAATTGCGAGCCGATGTGGCAGTCGATGCCGGCCACTTCCAGGTGCGGCAGCTTGGCGGCCGCGCGGTAGGTGTCCAGCGCGTCGTCGAAGGCCACGCCGAACTTGTTGGCCTTCAGGCCGGTGGCGATGTAGGGGTGGGTCTTGGCGTCGACGTTCGGGTTGACGCGCAGCGAGATGCGCGCGGTCTTGCCCATGGCGCCGGCCACGTCGTTCAGGCGGTGCAGCTCGGGGATCGATTCGACGTTGAAGCACAGGATGTCGTGCGACAGCGCCAGGCGCATTTCGTCGACGCTCTTGCCGACGCCGGAGAAGATCACCTTGCCTGGATCGCCGCCCGCGGCCAGCACGCGCAGCAGCTCGCCGCCGGAGACGATGTCGAAACCGGCGCCCTGGCGCGCCAGCAGGTCGAGGATGGCCAGGTTGGAGTTGGCCTTCATGGCGTAGCAGACCAGCGCGTCGCGGCCGGCGCAGGCGTCGGCGTAGGAGGCGAAGTTGGCCAGCAGCTGGGCCTTGGAATACACATAGGCCGGCGTGCCGAACTGCTCGGCGATCGCGCTCAGCGAGGCGTTTTCGGCGTGCAGCACGCCGTCTTTATACGAAAATTGCGACATAAGATTATTGTTGAGGAGCTGGAGTGGTGGTCGGAGGCGTGGTCGGGGCAGGGGCGGCGCCGCTCTTGGCGGGCTTGGCCGCTGGAGGCTTGGGCAGGTAAAGCGGGCCGGGTTGGCCGCAGCCGCTCAGCAATACGGTCAGGCTCAGGGTCGCTGTGCCGATAAACAAACGGAAAGTGGACTTCACGATAAAATCATGGATTGAGTATAGATATTGGAGTGTAGCATGGGCGAATCAGAATTCCTGGCGCAGGCCGAGGCCACCCTTAGTGCCATCGAGGCCAAACTGGACGACTTGAACGACGAGGACATGCTCGACGTCGAGTGCAGCCGCAGCGGCAATGTGCTGGAAATCGAGTTTATCGACAATGGTTCTAAGATCATCGTCAACAGCCAGGCCGCGATGCAGGAGCTGTGGGTGGCGTCGCGCTCGGGCGGCTACCACTACAAGCAGCGCGACGGCCAGTGGATCAATACCCGCGACGGCTCGGAACTGTTCGCCGCGCTGTCCGAGATGGTCAGCGCCCAGGGCGGCAGCCCGGTGCACCTGGGCTGATTCCCGCTGCGGCCGCACGGCGGCCTTGGCCGTCGCGCGCGCACCGGGATCAGAACAGCTCGTTTTTCACGGCATCCTTGGCTTTTTCCTCGGCCGGCGTGCCCTGGCTCGGGCCGTCGAGGTTGTGCACCCCGGTGCCCGGCGGATTCTCCGCATAGTAGTACTCGTCGCCCACCAGCATCACGCCTTCCGGCACCGCCCGCTCCTCGATCGGGATATTCTTCAGCGCCTTCTGCATGTAGTTGATCCAGATCGGCAGCGCCAGGCCGCCGCCGGTCTCGCGGTTGCCCAGGTTCTTCGGCTGGTCGTAGCCGATCCAGGCGATGCCCACCAGCTTGGGCTGGTAGCCGGCGAACCAGGCGTCGATCGAATCGTTGGTGGTGCCGGTCTTGCCCGAGATGTCGGGGCGCTTGAGCGCCAGCGCCTTGGTCGCCGTGCCGAAGCGCACCACGTCCTTGAGCATGCTGTCCATCAGGAAGGCGTTGCGCTCGTCGATCACCCGGTTCTTCTCGTCGCCGGCCAGGTCCGGATTGGCCTGCGACAGGATCTTGCCGTCGGCGTCGGTCACCTTGGAGATCAGGTAGGGGCTGACCTTGTAGCCGCCGTTGGCGAACACCGCGTAGGCGCCGGCCATCTGCAGCGGCGTGACGTTGCCCGCGCCCAGCGCCAGCGTCAGGTAGGGCGGGTTCTTGTCGGGGTCGAAGCCGAAGCGGGTGGTGTATTCCTGGCCGTACTTGGCGCCGATGCGGTGCAGGATGCGGATCGAGATCATGTTCTTGGACTTGGTCAGGCCCTTGCGCATGGTCATCGGACCATCATACTTGCCGTCGTAGTTCTTCGGCTCCCAGGCCTGGCCGCCGGTCTGGCCGGCGTCGAACGAGATCGGCGCGTCGTTGATGATGGTGGCCGGCGACAGGCCGCGCTCCAGCGAGGCCGAATAGATGAAGGGCTTGAACGACGAGCCCGGCTGGCGCCAGGCCTGGGTCACGTGGTTGAACTTGCTGCGGTTGTAGTCGAAGCCGCCCACCATGGCCTTGATCGCGCCGTCGGTGGTGCTGGCCGCGACGAAGGCCGATTCGATCTCCGGCATCTGCGTCACTTCCCAGTCCTTGCCCTCCTGCATGACGCGGATCACCGCGCCACGGCGGATGCGCTTGTTCGGCGCCGCCTTCTCGGACAGCCACGAGCGGCCCATCTCCAGCCCCGGGCCGGTGATCTTGATTTCCTCGCCCGAGGCGGTCACGGCCGTGATCAGCTGCGGCGTGGCGGCCAGCACCATCGCGGCGACGATGTCGTCGCTGTCCGGGTGGTCGGCCAGCTCGGTCTCGATGGCGTCGTCGGCCTCTTCCTTGTTCTGCGGGATGTCGATATACGCTTCCGGGCCGCGGTAGGCGTGGCGCCGCTCGTAGTCCATCACGCCCTTGCGCAGCGCCAGGTAGGCGGCGTCCTGGTCGGACTTGGTGATGGTGGTGAAGACGTTCAGGCCACGCGTATAAGTGTCTTCCTTGAACTGCTCGTACACCAGCTGGCGCGCCATCTCGGCCACGTACTCGGCGTGCACGCCGAACTCGCTGCTGTCGGTCTTGACCTTGAGCTGCTCGGCCTTGGCGGTTTCATACTGCTTGTCGCTGATATAGCCGAGGTCGTGCATGCGCTGCAGGATGTACTGCTGGCGGGTGCGCGCGCGCTTCGGATTGACCACCGGGTTGTAGGCCGACGGCGCCTTCGGCAGGCCGGCCAGCATGGCCGCCTCGGCCACGCTAATGTCCCGCAGATTCTTGCCGAAATAGATTTGTGCGGCCGACGAGAAGCCGTAGGCGCGCTGCCCCAGGTAGATCTGGTTCATATACACCTCGAGGATCTGGTCCTTGCTCAGGTTCTTTTCGATCTTCCAGGCCAGCAGCACCTCGTAGGCCTTGCGCTTGAGCGTCTGTTCGCTCGACAGGAAGAAGTTGCGCGCCACCTGCTGGGTGATGGTCGAGGCGCCCTGCTTGGCGCCGCCGGTCGCATTGTGCAGGGCCGCGCGCAGGATGCCGGTGTAGTCGACGCCGCCGTGCTCGTAGAAGCGGTCGTCC
Organism: Duganella sp. CT11-25; assembly: GCF_047302815.1. Taxonomy (NCBI): domain Bacteria; kingdom Pseudomonadati; phylum Pseudomonadota; class Betaproteobacteria; order Burkholderiales; family Oxalobacteraceae; genus Duganella; species Duganella sp. CT11-25. The sequence goes on along the minus strand of NZ_JBKBFD010000001.1, from coordinate 3,914,027 downwards.
TCGATCGCCAGCACGGCTTTCTTCATGACGTCGGGGATGTCCTTGATGCGCACCAGGTTGCGGCGCTCTTCGCCGAATTCGCCGATCAGCACGTTATCGGCGGAGAAGATCCGCAGCGGCATTTTCGGCCGGTAGTCGGTCAGCGTGTCGAGCTCGGGCAGGTTGGGATAGGCCATCGCCAGGCCGAACACCACCAGCAGCAGCGCCGTCAGGCCCAGCCCGACCACGGTCAGGCCGGCCATGAGGAAGAAGCGCGAAGGTGGTTTGCCCTTGGATTTGGCCGCGGCGTCGGCGGCGGTCGATGGTGGAGGTGCCGAATTGGAAGAAGCCATGCAGTTCGATCTTTCTGTCTTATGTACCTGGATTATGTACGCGAATCATTATAAGCGAGCGTTCAAGCCCATGGCGCGCCGTGCCATATGACAAAAATATTACATGCTAGCAACAAAGCAACTGAGTTGTTTTTGCTGCCATAAGAGCAAAAATAAGTGTGGTGAAACCCTCACACTGCATTAATCGTGCACAGTAGAAATACCTTTACACTTATATAGGCAAGATTTAATGTACGGTCTTACATAAGCAGTCTAAACGCTGGTTTTCAAACGAGTTCCCATATGCAAACAGGTCGGATGGTTGTTCGGAAGCACTGTGGTGCGGGCGTCAGCCGTGGCGCCGGGGGGCACGCATGATCGATATCAAGTCCCTGTTCGGGCAGGGCAATCCGCCGCTGGTGGGGATCGATATCAGCACCTCCAGCGTGCGGCTGGTCGAGCTGGCGCAGGGCGCCAAGGGCGAGATCCGGCTGGAGCGCTATGCCGCCGAGCCGTTGCCGCGCAACGCCGTCACCGACGGCAACATCGAAAACATGGAGCAGGTGGTCGAAGTGGTGCGCCGGGTCTGGAAGAAAAGCGGCACCCGCGCCAAGCACGCGGCGCTGGGCATGCCGCCGGCCTCGGTCATCACCAAGAAAATCATCCTGCCGGCCGGGCTGTCGGAAGACCAGCTCGAAGTGCAGGTCGAATCCGAGGCCAGCCAGTACATCCCGTTCGCGCTCGACGAGGTCAGCCTGGACTTCGACGTCATCGGCCCGGCCGCCAACTCGGCCGAGGATATCGAAGTCATGCTGGCCGCCTCGCGCCGCGAAAAGGTCGAGGACCGGGTGGCGATCGCCGAAGCGTCCGGCCTCAAGGCCACCGTGATGGACATCGAATCCTATGCCGCGCGCGCCGCGCTGGACCGCGTCACGGCGCAGCTGCCGGAAGCCGGCGCCGGCCAGATCGTCGCGCTGTTCCAGATCGGCGCCCAGGTCACCCATATCTCGGTGATGCTGGACGGCGTCACCGTCTACGAGCGCGAGCAGCCGTTCGGCGGCAACGCGCTGACCCAGGACATCGTGCGCTCCTACGGCCTGGCCTTCGACGAGGCCGAGGCGCGCAAGAAGACCGGCGACCTGCCGGACAACTACAACGCCGACCTGCTGATGCCCTTCCTTGAAAGCGCCGCGCTGGAAGTCACGCGCGCGATCCAGTTCTTCTACACCTCCACCCCCTACACCCGGGTCGACCAGCTGTTCCTGGCCGGCGGCTGCGCGCTGATCCCCGGCCTGCTGGAGCTGGTGGCCAGCCGCACCAAGATTTCCAGCGCCGTCATCTCGCCGTTCAAGGGCATGCAGCTGGGCCCGGCGGTGCGCGAATCGCAGTTGCGGCTCGACGCCCCGGCCTACCTGGTCGCCTGCGGCCTGGCCCTGCGGAGGTTCGGCTGATGATACGGATTAACCTGCTGCCGCACCGCGAGGAAAAACGCAAGCAAAAGAAGGCCGCCTTCTTCGCGCTGCTGGCGCTGGGCGGCATCATCGGCGTCGGCATCGTGCTGCTGGTGGGCGGCTACAACGCCCGCGCCATTTCGATCCAGGAGCAACGCAACGCGGTGCTGAAGGGCGCGATCACCGTGCTCGACACGAAGATCGCCGAGATCGCCACGCTGAAGCAGGAAATCGAAGCGCTGAAGGCGCGCCAGCAGGCGGTCGAGGACTTGCAGGGCGACCGCAACCAGCCGGTCTACCTGATGGACGAGCTGGTCAAGCAGACCCCGCCCGGCGTCTACCTCAAGGGCTTCAAGCAGGAGGGGCAGAAGGTCACGGTCAACGGCTACGCGCAATCGCAGGAGCGGGTCTCCGAATTCCTGCGCAACCTGGCCGGCGTCTCGCCGTGGCTGGAGCGTCCCGACCTGATCGAGGTCAAGTCCACCGGCCTGGGCCAGGGCAAGACCGCCAAGAAGGTGGTCGAGTTCAACCTGGTGGTGAATATCAAGCGTCCGCGTGACAAGGATGTGCCCGCCGGTGGCGCCAAGGGAGCGCCCGGCAAGCCCGCCGCCACCGTGGCGGCCACGGCGGCCGGCGCCGCGCCCGTCCATGCGCAGGAGGGCACGTAATGGCCAACGTCAACATCAACCTGAACCAGCTCGGCGCCGAGCTGGCCGACCAGTTCCGCGGCCTCAGCGGCCGCCATCCCGGCCAGTGGCCGGTGGCGCCGCGCGTGCTGTGCGCGGTCGGCGTGGCGGCGGCGGTGTGCGTGGCCGGCTACTTCGGCTACTGGAGCTCGCAGTTCGAGGAGCAGGAGGCCGGCGCCCAGCTGGAAACCAAGCTGCGCGGCGAATACGAGGTCAAGACCGCGCAGGCGGTCAACCTGGAAGCGCTGCGCGCGCAGAAAGTGCAGGTCGACCAGTATGTCGACCGCCTGCAGAAGCAGTTGCCGAGCAAGGCCGAGATGGCCGCGCTGCTGACCGACATCAACCAGGCCGGTTCCGGGCGCGGCCTGCAGTTCGAGCTGTTCAAGCCGGCCCAGGTGGTGGTCAAGGATTACTACGCCGAGCTGCCGATCGACATCAAGGTCACCGGCAGCTACCACGACATCGGCGCCTTCGCCGGCGACATGGCCAACCTGCCGCGCATCGTCACCCTCAACAACATGACGCTCAGCACCGGCAAGGATGGCGGGCTGACGCTGGACGCGGTGGCCAAGACCTTCCGCTACCTGGACCCGGACGAGGTCGCCGCCCAGCGCAAGGCCGAGGCCGACAAGAAGAAGAAAAAAGCGGGGAACAAATCATGAGGACGCTGATCGCCGGACTGGCGGCCGCGCTGCTGCTGCCGTTGCTGGCCGGCTGCGGCGACAGCAACGTACAGGAGGTGCGCACCTGGATGAAGCAGGTCGACGCGCAGGCCAAGGTGGCGGTGCCGCCGCTGGCCGAGCCCAAGACCTTCATCCCGTTCGCCTACCAGCAGAAGGACGAGCTGGACCCGTTCAACCCCAACAAGCTGCTGGCCGAGCTGGCCAAGGCCGCCAAGAGCGGCGGCGGCCTCAAGCCCGACACCGAGCGCCGCAAGGAGCTGCTGGAGAGCTATCCGCTCGACACCGTGAAAATGGTCGGCACCATCGAGAAGCGGGGCGTGATCCACGCCGTGCTGCAGATCGACCGCTCGGTGCACCAGGTGGTGGTCGGCCAGCACGTGGGCCAGAACTACGGCCTGATCACCGGCATCAACGAGAGCGCCGTCAACATCAAGGAAATCGTACAGGATGCGACCGGCGATTGGGTCGAACGCATGTCGAAGTTGGAACTGCAGGAAAGCAAGGAGAATACCAAATGACCGCTCATATCACGGCTCGGCGCGCCTTGGCCGCCGCCACTTGGGCGCCTGTGCTGGCCTTGGCGCTGGCCTTGCAGTTGGCCCTGCCGGCCCATGCGCAGACCGCCGCCCCGGCCGCGGCCAGCGCCGGCAACGCCATCGAATCGATCACCGCCAACCAGCAGGGCGCCAACGTCATCGTCAAGATCGCGCTGAAAAACCCGCCGGCGCAGATGCCGATCGGCTTCGCCATCACCAATCCGCCGCGCGTCGCGCTGGACTTCGGCGCCACCGTCAACGCCACCGGCAAGAACACGCTGGACTTCAACGTGGGCGAGCTGCGCGGGGTCAACGTGGTGCAGGCCGGCGAGCGCTCGCGCCTGGTGTTCAACCTGAAACGCACGCTGAACTACGCCACCGCCATCGACGGCAACGCGGTGATCCTGACCATCGACGGCTCCGGCGGCCTGGCCACGGCGGTCGACGCCAGCGGCTTGCCGAGCGCCGCCGCCAAGGCCGCCGCCGCCGCGCCCGCCACGCGCCAGCTGCTGCGCGACATGGACTTCCGACGCGGCGCCAACGGCGAAGGCCGGATCGTGGTCGACCTGCCCAACAACCAGGTGGCGGTCGACGTGCGCCAGACGCCGACCGGCGTGGTGGTCGACTTCATCAAGACCGGCCTGCCGGAAACGCTGCGGCGCCGGCTCGACGTCGGCGACTTCGGCACGCCGGTGGCGCTGATCACCACCGTGCCGCAGGGCGACAACACGCGCATGACCATCGAGGCGCGCGGCCTGTGGGAACAGACCGTGTACCAGAGCGACACGCAGCTGGTGGTCGACGTCAAGCCGATCAAGGAAGACCCGAACAAGCTGACCCAGGGCTCGCAGGGCTACCGCGGCGAGAAGCTGTCGTTCAACTTCCAGAACGTCGAGGTGCGCGCGGCGCTGCAGGCGATCGCCGACATCTCCGGCCTGAACATCATCACCAGCGACAGCGTCAGCGGCAACCTGACCTTGCGCCTGAAGGAGGTACCGTGGGACCAGGCGCTGGACGTGGTGCTGCAGGCCAAGGGCCTGGACATGCGCAAGAACGGCAGCGTGCTGTGGATCGCGCCGAAAGAGGAATTGCTGACCAAGGAAAAGCTGGAGCTGGAACAGCGCGCCCAGATCGCCGACCTCGAGCCGCTGAAGTCCGAGATCTTCCAGCTGAACTACCAGAAGGCCGAGGCGTTTAAAACCGTGTTCGGCCTGGAGGGCGGCGACGCCAAGAACCGCATCCTGTCCAAGCGCGGCAGCGCCATCATCGAGCCGCGCACCAACCAGCTGTTCGTCACCGACATCGCCTCCAAGCTGGAGGACGTGCGGCGCCTGATCGCCAAGACCGACATCGCCACCAAGCAGGTGCTGATCGAGGCCCGCATCGTCGAGGCCAGCGACACCTTCACCCGCAACCTGGGGGCCAAGCTCGGCTTTGCCGACATGCGCACCATCCGCGGCGGCGATTCCGGCTACCAGATCGGCAGCAGCAACACCCGGGTGGCGATCGGCGGCAACCTGACCGGCGTCGGCCAGACCACCGGCCAGGTCGCCGTCACCGACGGCAGCTTCAACAACACCCAGTTCATCAACCTGCCGGCCGCGGCCATCAACGGCGCCGACGCCGGCTCGCTGGCCGTCAGCCTGTTCTCGTCGGCCGCCAACCGCTTCCTCAACCTGGAGCTGTCGGCGCTGGAGGCGGACGGCACCGGCAAGATCATCTCCAGCCCGCGCGTGATCACCGCCGACAAGGCCATCGCGCTGATCGAGCAGGGCATCGAACTGCCTTACCAGGTGGCCACCAGCAGCGGCGCCACCTCGATCCAGTTCCGCAAGGCCAACCTGCGGCTGGAAGTGACGCCGCAGATCACGCCGGACGGCAACGTCGTCATCGACGTCGACGTCAACAAGGACAGCGTCGGCCAGGAAACCCGCGCCGGCTTCGCCATCGACACCAAGCACGTCAAGACCCAGGTCATGGTCGAGAACGGCGGCACCGTGGTGCTGGGCGGCATCTACCAGCAGACCGAACGCAACACCACCACCAAGGTGCCGCTGCTGGGCGACGTGCCGCTGCTGGGCTATCTGTTCCGCAGCAACAGCCGCACCAACGACAAGACCGAACTGCTGGTGTTCATCACGCCGAAGATCGTCGCCGAACGCCTGTCCACGCGGTAAGCCGCTTCAATCTGATTAATTATTTGTTCAATGGGAAATAGCGTCATGAAAAAAATCACAGGATGGCTGGCGGCACTGGCTAGTGCCGGCTTGCTGGCCGCTTGCGGCGGCGGCGGTGGTTCGCCCGGCAGCAACAGCAACGGCGTGGCGCCGTCGAAGGTGGCCAGCGTCACGGTGCAGTCCAGCGCCCCGACCATCGCCTCGTCCGGCCTGACCGGCACCGAAGTGACGCTGACGGCGATCGTCAAGGATGCCGGCGGCAACGCGCTGTCCGGCGAGACCGTCAGTTTCACGGTCAGCTCCGGCACCGTCTCCAGCAACAACCGCATTTCCGATGCCTCCGGCCAGGTGGTGGAAAAGCTCAGCGTCACGGGCGACTCCTCGCTGCGCACCATCACCATCACCGCCAAGAGCGGTTCGGCGACCTCGGCGGCGATCACGGTGCAGGTGGTCAACGCCGTGCCGACGCTGTCGCTGACCACCGACAACGGCACGCTGGCCTCGGCCGGCACCGCCGGCAATGAAGTGACCGTGCGGGCGCTGGTGCGCGACGCCAACAACACCGTCATGCCGGGCGTGACCGTGGACCTGAAGTCCGACTCCGGCAGCCTGTCGCTGACCAGCCGCGTCACCGACGCCCAGGGCATCGTGACGGAAAAACTCGGCACCGGCGGCGACGCCACCACCCGCGCGATCAAGATCACCGCCACCGTGCCGGGCGCGGCGCCGGCCACCGCCATCGTCAACGTCTCGGGCAACAAGCTGACCATCAACGCGGCGCCGACCATCAACGTCGGTTCCAGCGCCGACGTCACCGTCAAGCTGGTCGATTCGGCCGGCAATGCGCTGAGCGGCAAGGCGGTGACCTACACCTCCAACGCCAATACGCTCAGCGTCAAGGGCGGCGGCTCGGCGCTCACCAACGCGGCCGGCCAGCTGATCCTCAGCTACGCGGCCAGCGGCGGCAGCTCCGACGTGATCTCCGTCAAGTCGATGGGCGAACTGGCCTCGGCCAGCATCGCCATCAACTCCTCGTCCTTCGCGGTGCGCGTGCTGGACGCCGGCGGCAATGTCGCCACCTCGGCCGCCATCGGCGGCTGCCAGCAAGTGTCGATCACCGGCGCGCCGGGCGCCAGCGTCACCGTCAGCAGCTCGCGCGGCACCATCTACACCGACGCCGGCTGCACGTCGGTGCTGGGCGGACCGCTGGTCGTGAGCGGCGGCGCCGCCAACGCCTACGTCAACGCCACCGGCCCCGGCGTGGCCACGCTGACGGCCAACGCCGGCGGCCTGACCACCCAGACCGACCTGGAATTCATCGCGCCGGTGACCGCGCTGTCGACCATCACCGTGCAGGCCGATCCGGCCGTGGTCGGCGTCAACATCAGCGGCAGCACCAGCCAGCAGGCGACGCTGCGCGCCATCGTGCGCGACGGCACGGCGCAGAACAACCTGGTCAAGAACGCCACCGTGGCCTTCTCCATCCTGTCCGACCCGAGCGGCGGTTCGCTGACCCAGCCGGCGGTGGTGACCACCGGCGCCGACGGCACCGCCACCACCAGCTTCATCGCCGGCACCACCGCCTCGGCGCTGAACGGCGTGCAGATCCAGGCCCGCCTGGTCGGCGGCTCCAACGCCACCGCCGTGGCGCGCCTGACGGTGGCGCAGAAATCGCTGTTCATCAGCGCCGGCACCGGCAACACCGTCGGCGTGCCGACCACCGCCACCTACCGGATGGATTACGCGGTCATCGTGACCGACGCCGCCGGCAACGCCGTGCCGGGCGTCAAGCTGACGGCCTCGGTGCTGCCGGCCAGCTACTACAAGGGCTCGCTGGGCTTCGCCGCGCCGTCCGGCCCGTGGCAGCCGGTCACCCGCACCGCCTGCGCCAACGAGGACGTCAACAACAACGGCATCCTGGACGCCGGCGAGGATATCAACACCAACGGCACGCTGGAGCCGGGCATCCCGGTGACGGTCACGCCGAGCGTCACCACCGACGCCAGCGGCCAGGCCAGCGTCTCGCTGACCTACCCGCGCGACCGCGTGTATTGGCTGGATGTCAACCTGACGATCCGCGGCCAGGCCAGCGGCAGCGAGTCGACCTACACCTCTCTGGTACACTTGCTGGGATTGAGCACAGACTACGCCTCCCTGACCCTCACCCCGCCGGGTGTGAACAGTCCATACGGGGTGGCGACGTCGTGCAGTAACCCGCTATAGTTGGATCGTGCATGCAAAATGTGTTTCTAGTCGGCCTGATGGGGGCAGGGAAAACCACCATCGGCCGCATCCTGGCCCGCAAGCTTGGGCTCAGGTTCATTGATTCCGACCACGAGATCGAGGCCCGCACCGGCGCCTCCATCCCGTGGATCTTTGAAATTGAAGGCGAACCGAGCTTTCGCCGGCGGGAAGCCGATGTCATCCGCGAGCTGACCGGCCAGGAAGGCCTGGTGCTGGCCACCGGCGGCGGCGCCATCCTCAATCCGGACAACCGCGCCTATCTGCAGGCGCGCGGCACCGTCATCTATCTGCGCGCCAGCGTGCACAGCATCCTGCAGCGCACCGCGCACGACAAGAACCGGCCGCTGCTGCAAACGGCCGATCCGCGCAAGAAACTCGAAGAATTGATGGCGATCCGTGATCCTTTGTACATGGAAATTGCCGATGTAGTAATCGATACCGGCCGACCTAACGTACAATCGATGGTCCAAACCATCATGACCCAGCTGGAAACGATGGCCTGCGAGGCCTCGCCCCACTGCGTCACTCACGCCGAACCATCGATGAACGAACAATCCACCATCCTGTTAAATGTAGAGCTGGGCGAGCGCAGCTACCCGATTTCGATCGGCCCGTCGCTGCTGAACGACGCCGCGCTGCTGGCGCGCCACGTCAACGGCGGCAAGGTCGCCATCGTCACCAACACCACCATCGCCCCGCTGTACCTGGAGCGCATCGAGGCCGGCCTGCGCAGCGCCGGCAAGCAAGTCATGTCGGTGATCCTGCCGGACGGCGAAGAATTCAAGAACTGGTCCAGCCTGATGCGGATCTTCGACGCGCTGCTGGAGAACAAGGCCGACCGCAAGACCACGCTGATCGCGCTGGGCGGCGGCGTCATCGGCGACCTGACCGGCTACGCGGCCGCCAGCTATATGCGCGGCATCGATTTCATCCAGGTGCCGACCACCTTGCTGTCGCAGGTCGATTCCTCGGTGGGCGGCAAGACCGGCATCAACCATCCGCTGGGCAAGAACATGATCGGCGCGTTCTACCAGCCGCGCGCGGTGATCGCCGACACCGCGACCCTGGAAACCCTGCCGGCGCGCGAGCTGTCGGCCGGCCTGGCCGAAGTGATCAAGCACGGCGCCATCATCGACGCCGCCTTCTTCGACTGGATCGAGGCCAACATCGGCAAGCTGATGGCGCGCGACAAGGGCGCGCTGGCCTACGCCATCGCCCGTTCCTGCGAGATCAAGTCCGACGTGGTGCGCCAGGATGAACGCGAAGGCGGCCTGCGCGCGATCCTGAATTTCGGCCACACCTTCGGCCACGCCATCGAAAACGGCCTGGGCTATGGCGAATGGCTGCACGGCGAAGCGGTCGGCTGCGGCATGGTGATGGCGGCCGATCTGTCGCAACGCATGGGCCTGGTCGACGAAGCCACGGTGGCGCGCGTGCGCGCGCTGGTGGCGGCGGCCGGCCTGCCGGTCAAGGCGCCGGACCTGGGCACCGCCCGCTGGCTGGAGCTGATGGAGGTCGACAAGAAGAACGAGGGCGGCGCCATCAAGTTCATCCTGCTCAAGCCGCTGGGCGCGCCGAGCATCACCAACGCGCCGCAGGAGCTGCTGCTGGCCACGCTGGCGGCCTGCGTCTAAGCGGAGCGCCACATGCTGCCCGACGCATTCCTCGCCCCTTACGCGGCCCATTCGGCGGGCGGCGTCGGCCGCCGTTTCGAGGAGACTGCGCACGCCTCGCGCAGCCAGTTCCAGCGCGACCGCGACCGCATCATCCATTCGTCGGCCTTCCGCCGGCTCGAATACAAGACCCAGGTGTTCCTGAACCACGAAGGCGACCTGTTCCGCACCCGGCTGACGCACAGCCTGGAGGTGGCGCAGGTCGGCCGCTCGCTGGCGCGCAACCTGCGCCTGAACGAAGACCTGGTCGAGGCGATCTCGCTGGCGCACGATCTCGGCCACACGCCGTTCGGCCACGTCGGCCAGGACGTGCTCAACGAATGCATGAAGGACCACGGCGGCTTCGAGCACAACCTGCAGAGCCTGCGCGTGGTCGACGAGCTGGAAGAGCACTACGGCGCCTACAACGGCCTGAACCTGATGTTCGAGACGCGCGAGGGCATCCTCAAGCACTGCTCGCTGAACAATGCCAAGCTGCTGGGGCCGGTCGCGGTGCGCTTCATCGACCGCACGCAGCCGTCGCTGGAGGCGCAGCTGACCAACCTGGCCGACGAGATCGCCTACAACAGCCACGATATCGACGACGGCCTGCGCTCGGGCCTGATCACCATCGAGCAGCTGGAGCAGGTGGAATTCTTCGCGCGGCTGTGGCGCGACGTGCAGCAGGCCTTCCCCGGCCTGTCGGGCCGCCGCGCGATTTATGAAACCCTGCGCCGCCTGATCACGGCGCTGGCCGACGACCTGATCGCCACCAGCAGCGCGCTGATCGCCGACGCCGCGCCGAACAGCCTGGACGACGTGCGCGCCGCGCCGCCGCTGATACGCTTCTCCGATCCGATGCGCAAGGATGCCACCGAGCTCAAGCGCTTCCTGCGCGAGAATCTCTACCGTCACTACAAGGTCAACCGCATGCGGGTCAAGGCCAGCCGCATCGTGCGCGAGCTGTACGCGGCCTTCATGGCCGAGCCGGTCTTGTTGCCGCCGGATTACCAGGACAAGTCGGGCGATGTGGGCAAGCAGGCGCGCAAGATCGCCGACTACATCGCCGGCATGACCGACCGCTACGCCATCCGCGAACACCGCCGCCTGTTTTCCCTCGACGAACTTTGAGCCGGCTCAATCGTGCAGCCTTGACGTCGGTGCTTGCTCGATCCAGGATTGCCAGATCATGGATAAAGACGCGCGAGTCGAGAGCTTGGAACGTGACGTGCTCACGCTTAAGTCAGAGCTGGCCGTTCTGCGAGCTAATTACGCCAGCAAGCAGGATCTTGCGCAGTCGGAAATCGCCACGACAAAATGGGTGGCCTTGGTCGTAGGGATCGTTTTCGTTGTCGCCATTATTGCTGGTTTCCCCAACTGACTTCTAAAACATCCGTTGCTGCGCGGCGCTGCTGTCGCCGACCAGTTCCAGCAGCAGCTTCTTGACCGGCGCGGGCAGGGCGGCGTCGGCCAGCCTGGCGGCGTCGTACCAGACGTGGCCGGATTCGGCGGCCAGCTGCAGCCGGCGCGCCAGGGTCACGCGGTACGGCGCGATGTGCAGCTTGTAGTGCGTGAACACATGCGTCACCGTCGACAGCCGCTCGTGCGACTCCATCTCGCCGAACCGGCCGACCGCCAGCATCAGCGCGTCGTCGTCCGCCGGCGGCACGTCGTCATCCCCGGCCGGCAGATGGCCGTCGAGTTCCGGCAGCGACAGCAAGCCGCCCCAGATCCCGCTTGGCGGCCTTTGTTCCAGCAGCACCTGGCCGCGATCGATAATCGCCAGCATCACCGCATGTTTTTCCGGCGACGTCTTCTTCGGCTTGCGCACCGGCAGGTCCTTGGTGCGGCTGGTGGCGAAGGCCACGCAGCGCGGCTGCATCGGGCAGCGCTCGCACGACGGGCTGCTGCGCGTGCACAGGGTGGCGCCCATGTCCATCAAGCCCTGCGTATAGGATTCGATGCCGGCCTCCGGCAGCAGCGCCTCCGCGCGGCGCCACATGGCTTCCTCGGTCTTCTTTTCGCCAGGGAAGGTATCGATGCCGAACACCCGCGCAAACACGCGCTTGACGTTGCCGTCCATGATGGCCGCGCGGGTGCCGCTGGAAAACGCCGAGATCGCCGCCGCCGTCGAGCGGCCGATGCCCGGCAAGTCCGCCAGCAGCACCGGATCGGACGGGAACACGCCGTCGTACTCGGCCACCACGCGCTGGGCGCACTTGTGCAGGTTGCGCGCGCGGGTGTAGTAGCCCAGGCCGCTCCACTGCGCCATCACATCCTCGACCGGGGCCGCCGCCAGGTCGCGCAGCGTCGGGAAGCGTTCCAGGAAGCGCGCGTAATAGCCCAATACCGCAGAGACTTGGGTCTGCTGCAGCATGATTTCCGACAGCCAGATCAGATACGCATCGCGGGTGTTTTGCCAAGGCAGCACATGGCGTCCATGCACTTTTTGCCAGCCGATCAGATCCGCCGAGAAACTGGGATCCGCAAAATTCTCTACTGCGACAACCTTCATTCTTTTCCTAACTAAGCCGCGGCGTCCAGCGCCACGAATTCCGCATTGATGGCGATGCTGATATTGCCCGCCAATTCGTTCAGACGCGCCTTCTGCGCCTCCAGCTGTTGCTGGCTGCTCTCGAACGCATCGATTTTCTGTTCCAGGCTGTCGGTCGCATCGTGGATGCGCTGGATCGACGCCAGCCGGTGTTTCAACTGATCCTTGTGCTGGCGGATCTGCGCCTCCAGCGGCGCCATGATGACCTTCAGCCAGGCCTCGGCATCGCTGTTGGCCGACTTGAAGCAGCCGCGCACGCGCGAGGCGATGGTATCGAAGAACTTCTCCATCAGCACCACGCGGCTGGTGGTGATCAGGGTCGCGGTGCCGAACTGCTTGTAGTAGATCGCCTCGATGGACGCGATCTCGTCGCGGTAGCGCTCCAGCGAGAACGGCATCGGCAAGGCCAGCGTCAGCCCGTGCTCGTTGGAGAAGCGGCGGTACATCACGCCCATCATCTCGCTGATCTCCAGCGTCTTGTGCTCGGACGCATCGAGGTTGGCGCGGATGCGCTCGAAGTAGCCGCGCACCGCTTCGCGCACGCCGGTGAAGAAGCGGCTGCGCTGCATTTCCTCGCGCACCAGTTCGATGTCGTCGCGCACGATGTCCATGCCCATGCTGGTGTACAGCTCGGTCGACAGGCGCGTGAACACCGCGCGCGTCGCCTGCAGCTTGAACAGGCTGGCGTCGAACTCTTTTTTCTCGACATCGATGCGGCGCATCATGTGGGTGATCACGCTCTGGTTTTTGCCGCGCAAGCTCTTCAGCTCGTGCAACTGCTCGACGATGCCGCGCACGCGCGCGTTCAGCATCGCCAGCTGCGCCGCGCTGACCGCCTGCAATTCCTCGCTCAACTGCTTGCGGACGATTTCCTTCTTGGCCGGGATCAGCTCGTCGAACAGCGCGCCTTCCAGCGCCTGCAGGCGGCTGCGCGCCAGCAGCGCCTCGTCGTTGGTGATCTTGCCGACCAGCGCCTTTTGCGCCGACACCGGAAACACCTGGCGCGGCTCCAGCGCCAGCACGTGCGCGACGCTGGCCTGCTGGCGTTCGATCTCCAGGTTGACCTCGGCCTCGCTGCGCAGCTCGTCCCACATGCTGTCGATCTTGTTCAGCACCACCAGCCGCCCGGCGCCGGCGCCGATGTGGTTGCGCCAGACCTCGATATCGCTCTTGGTCACGCCGGTGTCGGCGGCCAGGATGAACAGCACGGCGTGCGCGTTCGGGATCAGGTTCAGCGTCAGCTCCGGCTCGGTGCCGATGGCGTTCAGGCCCGGCGTATCGAGGATCACCAGGCCCTGCTTGAGCAGCGGATGCGGGAAGTTGATGATCGCATGGCGCCACAGCGAAATCTCGACCAGGCCGTGGTCGTCCAGCGTGACCGGCATGTCGGGGTCGTCCTCGTCGTACAGGCCGTAGCGCTTGGCTTCCTCGACCGGCACATGGCGCGTCAGGCTGACCTGCTTGAACACCTCGTGCATGTCGGCGCCGGCGTCCAGGTTCAGCGGCAGCACGGTCCATGCGCCGGGCTGGTCGCGGTAGTCGCTGGTGGACAGGTTCTCGGCCCGCGTCTCGATCGGCAGCAGCCGGATCGACGGCGCGAAGCTCGGGTCGTACAGCAGTTCGGTCGGGCACATGGTGGTGCGGCCGGCGGCGGACGGCAGGATGCGCTGGCCGTAGTCGGCAAAGAAGATCGCATTGATCAGCTCGGACTTGCCGCGCGAGAATTCGGCCACGAAGGCCACCGACAGCTTGTCGTCGGCCAGCCGCGCCAAGGTGCGGGCGATGCGCTGGTCGGTGGCGGCGTCGGCCAGCGAGGCGCCGGCCACCCAGGACTGGTAATTCTTCAGTGCCGTCACCACGCCTTGCCGCCATGCGCTGTATTGCTCGAAATCCCTGACCATCATGCTGGCTGTCCTTATTTTTGACAATTCACACAGTAGAATGTGGATCGCTGCCCCTGCTTGATCTGCCGTACCGGCGCCGCGCAAATGCGGCAGGGTACGCCAGCTCGATCATAGACGAAATACGTCTGCTGGAAATACCCTGACTGGCCGTTGACGCTAATAAAGTCGCGCAGGGTGCTGCCGCCCTGGACAATGGCCTCGGCCAGGATCTCGCGCACCGCCTGCGCCAGTTTCTCATAGCGCGCCAGGCTGATGCGCCTGGCGGGCGTTTTCGGGTTGATACCGGCCCGGAACAGGCTTTCCGATGCATAAATGTTACCGACGCCAACCACGATATCCCCGGCCAGCAGCACCTGCTTGACCGGCGCGCTGCGCGTCCTGGTCTGATCGTACAGCAATTTGCCGGTGAAGCCCGCTTCCAGCGGCTCGACGCCCAGGTCGCGCAGCAGCACGTGGTGCTCCAGCAGGCCGTCGGCGTCGTCGTGCCACAGCACGGCGCCGAAGCGGCGCGGATCCTTCATGCGCAGCACCTGGCGGCCTTCCGGCCCCTGCACTTCGAGATCAAAATGATCATGTTTTTCCGGCGCGATGCCGGGATCGAGCACCCGCAGGTGGCCGGACATGCCCAGGTGGATGATCAGCGTGCCGTGCTCGAAATGCAGCAGCAGGTATTTGCCCCGGCGGCCGGTGCGCACCACCAGCCGCCCCGCCAGCAGCTGCGGCAGCGCGGGCGGAAACGGCCAGCGCAAGCCCGCGCGGCGCAGCACCACGGCATGCACGGTGCGGCCTTCGATATGGGGCGCGACGCCGCGCCGGGTAACTTCGACTTCTGGTAATTCTGGCATCTGGATGGCTGGCTACGGAAATAATGGGGGAGCACGCCTGGCTGTAACGGAATATTTGGTTACACTAGTCAAAACACGCAATCGATGCGATGGGCGTAAAATCTGACCGTACCTTCCGACCTGCCAGGATCTCCCTTTGAAAAACGCTTTCGCCATTGTAACCCTCTCCGCCTTGCTGTCGGCGTGCGCCGTTGCTCCGCAAAAACAGGCCGGCTCGGCCCCTGCGCCGCAGCCGGCAACGCCGGCCGCCGACCCGGAGGCCGCGCTGGCGGTGGCCGAGACGCCGGCGACGCCCGAGGTGTTGCCGAATAATGAACTGACCGGCGATCTGCTGTTCCGCATCACCAAGGCTGAACTGGAATTCAAGCAGGGCCAGTGGCAGGGCGCCTACATCACCATGATGGCGCTGGCGCAGCAGACCCGCGACCCGCGCCTGGCGCGCCGCGCCGCCGAAATGGCGCTGACCGCCAAGCAGGGCTCGGAGGCGCTGTCGGCGATCCGCCTGTGGCGCAGCCTGGCGCCGGACTCGGACGAGGCCACCCAGTACTTCCTCGGCTTCGCCGTCGTCATGGACGACCTGACCGAGGCCGAACAGATTTTCGAGAAACGCCTGAAAGAGGCGCAGCCCGCCGTGCGCGGGCTGGCGATGATGCAGATGCAGCAGTTCCTGCTGCGCGCCAAGGACAAGCAAGCCGCCTTCAGGCTGGAAGAGCGCGTGCTGATGCCGTATGACGACATGCAGGAATCCCACCTGATCCTGGCGCAGGGCGCCTTTGCCTTGAACGACGTCGATCGCGCCCGCACCGAAGCGGCCAGGGCGCTGGCCATCAAGCCCGATTCGGAACTGGCGATCCTGACCACGGCGCAAGTCTCCGGCGACCTCGACGCCGCCATCAAGGTGCTGACCGGCTTCCTGGAGAAATACCCGAACGCCCGCGAAGTGCGCGCCGCCTATGCCCGCATCCTGGTCGACGCCAAGCAGTACGAGCCGGCCCGCCAGGAGTTCCTGACCCTGCTGAAGGACCAGCCGGACAACATCGCCACCCTGTACGCGCTGGGCGTGATGGCGATGCAGACCAACGACGTGCCGAACGCGGAAAAATACTTCACCCGTTTCGTCGTCGTGCTGGCCGACCATCCGAGCGACGACCGCGATCCGTCCAAGGTGCTGATGATACTGGCGCAGATCGCCGAGCAGCGCGGCGACGCCGACGCCGCCTACAACTGGCTGGAAAAGGTCGACGGCAGCGACGAAAAGATCTACCTGGCCGCGCGCATGAAGATGGCGACGCTGACCGCGCGCAAGGGCAATGTCGACGAGGCCCGCCGCCAGCTGGCCGAGCTCAAGCCGGCCGACCCCGCCGACCAGGCGCAGGTGTTCCAGGCCGACGCCCAGCTGCTGCGCGACGCCGGCGACCACCGCACCGCCTACGTGGTGCTGGAAAACGCCGTCAAGCGCTATCCCGACAATCCCGACCTGCTGTACGACTTCGCGCTGGTGGCCGAGAAGATGGGCCGGCTGGAGCTGATGGAAACCGCGCTGCGCCAGGTGATGATCGCCGCGCCCGACAACCAGCACGCCTACAACGCGCTGGGCTATTCGCTGGCCGAACGCAACGAGCGGCTGCCGGAAGCGTATTCGCTGATCGACAAGGCGATGAAGATGGCGCCGGGCGATCCCTTCATCATGGACAGCATGGGCTGGGTGCAGTTCCGCATGGGTAACCTGAAGGAGGCCGAAGCCTTCCTGCGCCGCGCCTACGCCTTGCGCAACGATCCTGAAATCGCCGTGCACCTGGGCGAAGTGCTGTTCGCCAAGGGCGACACCAGCGGCGCGCAAAAGATGTGGCAGGAAGCGCACAGCAAAGATCCGAAAAACGACGCGCTGAAGAGCACGCTGGCGCGCCTCAACCAAAGCCTATGATGCGAGTCCTCATCCTTGCCGCGGCGCTGTCCATCCTGGGCGGCTGCGCCACCACCACCTCCGCGCCGCGTTCCGGCGTCGCCGTCGCGCCTTACCGCGACAGCGTCGAACTGGCCGGCCGCATCGCCATCAACTACAGCCGCGACGGCAAGCAGGAATCGCTGAACGGCAAATTCACCTGGCAGCAAAGCAAGGCCAATACCGACGTCAGCCTGATCTCGCCGACCGGGCAGATCGTGGCGGTGATCAACGTCACGCCATCCTCGGCGACGCTGAGGCAAAGCGGCAAGGAGCCGCGCAGCGCGCCCGACCTCGACAGCCTGACCACGCAAACGCTGGGCTGGACGCTGCCGGTGTCCGGCCTGCGCGACTGGCTGCAAGGCTATGCGACGGCGCGCGACGGCAGCCGCTTCGTCGCCACGCCGGCCAACGACACCGTCATCACGCCCGACGGCTGGAAGCTCGATTACGTGTCGTGGCAAGAGCCGTTGCAAGGCAACGGCGCCGCCTATTCGCAGCCGAAACGCATCGACGCCACCCGCATCGCGCTGGGCCAGGCGGTCGACGACATGGCGATCCGCATCGTCATCGACCCCGTCGCGCAGTAAAATGCCGGCCATGACCGAATTGAAAACTGCGCTGAAAAACTGCCCGGCTCCGGCCAAGCTGAACCTATTCCTGCACGTGAACGGCCGCCGCGCCGACGGCTATCATTTGTTGCAGACCGTATTCCAGTTGATCGACCACGGCGACACGCTGCACTACACGCTGCGCGACGACAGCGCGCTGCGCCGCGTGACCGACTTGCCCGGCGTGCCGGAGGAGAGCGACCTGATCATCCGCGCCGCCAGGCTGCTGCAGGCCGAGGTGCTGCGCCGCAGCGGCGCGCTGCCGCGCGGCGTCGACATCGCGATCGACAAGGTGCTGCCGATGGGGGGCGGCGTCGGCGGCGGCTCGTCCGACGCGGCCACCACGCTGATGGTCTTGAACAAGCTGTGGAACGCCGGGCTGGACAAGGACGAGCTGATGGCGCTGGGCCTGCCGCTGGGCGCCGACATCCCGTTCTTTATCTTCGGCGAGACCGCCTTTGCCGAAGGGGTGGGTGAAGCGCTGCGGCCGGTGCGGGCGCCGGAGTGTTGGTATGTCGTCATCGAACCGGGCGTTGCCGTTCCGACAGCAGCAATTTTTTGCTCAGAACATTTGACAAGGGATACTCCGCCCGTCATAATAACGGACTTTTCCAGCTACCTCGAAAATCAAACTGGTTTGAAAGGGTACGGAAAGAACGATTTACAGCAAGTGGCAACGAGTTTGTTCCCGCCGGTAGCAGAGGCGATAGAATGGCTCAGTGCTCACGGTGATGCCAGGATGACTGGTTCCGGTGCTTGTGTATTTTGTGCGGTGGCAAACCAGGCTGAAGCCGACGCGGTGCTGAAACAAGTGCCTGCCAGGTGGACTGCATGGAAAGCCCAGGCGCTGACACGGCATCCACTCACTAAAATGTTGTAGACGGGTAAAAAAAGATTTGGCTTGGCGTGAATTTGGCGATAAAATACTCGCCGTTGTAGCGACAAGCAGTCAGTTGCGTAGGGGAATCGCCAAGCTGGTTAAGGCACTGGATTTTGATTCCAGCATACCAAGGTTCGAATCCTTGTTCCCCTGCCATTCGTTTGTATCTGGATCCGTCGAGGCGCAAGTCTCCGGCCAGGTAGAGCAAAGATGGCTTCGCTCAGCGCGATCATCCTACTAAGTACAGCGTCACGCGGCATCCGCTGGCGATCTTTCAAAAATTTCTACGACTATCTCTGGGACTCCCATGGCTTACGAAAACCTGATGGTTTTTACCGGCAACGCTAATCCTGCGTTGGCAGAAGGAGTCGCAAAAAATCTCGGCATCCCTCTCGGCAAGGCAAACGTTTCGAAGTTTTCCGACGGCGAGATCATGGTCGAAATTAACGAAAACGTCCGCGGTAAAGACGTCTTCGTCCTGCAATCGACTTGCGCTCCCACCAACGACAGCCTGATGGAGTTGATCCTGATGGTCGACGCCCTGAAACGCGCGTCCGCTGGCCGTATCACCGCAGCCATCCCTTACTTTGGCTATGCCCGTCAAGACCGCCGCCCACGTTCGGCGCGCGTTGCGATCTCGGCCAAGGTAGTGGCCAACATGCTGGAAGAAGCGGGCGTCGAGCGCGTCCTGATCATGGATCTGCACGCGGACCAGATCCAGGGCTTCTTCGATATCCCGGTTGACAATATTTACGCTTCGCCAATTCTGCTGGGCGACCTGCAGAAGAAGAACTACCAGGACCTGCTGGTGGTGTCGCCGGACGTCGGCGGTGTGGTGCGCGCGCGCGCTTTGGCGAAACGCCTGGGCTGCGACCTGGCCATCATCGACAAGCGCCGTCCGAAGGCCAACGTGTCCGAAGTGATGAACATCATCGGTGAAGTCGAAGGCCGCAACTGCGTGATCATGGATGACATGGTCGACACCGCAGGCACGCTGGTCAAGGCTGCCGAAGTGCTGAAAGAGCGCGGCGCCAAGAAAGTCATCGCGTATTGCACGCACCCTGTGCTGTCCGGCCCGGCAATCGAGCGCATCACCAATTCGTCGCTGGACGAGCTGGTCGTGACCGACACGATTCCGCTGTCCGACGCGGCCAAGGCTTGCGGCAAGATCCGTCAGCTGACCTGCGCACCGCTGCTGGCGGAGACGTTCAAACGCATCATCAAGGGCGATTCGGTGATCTCCCTGTTTATCGATTAAGCGATAAACGACGCTACAGTTTTTAGCGGCGCGCCCGGCGAAAATGCCTGGCGCGCCGTTGTACTTCCCGGTTTCATGAGCGCAGTCAGCTCATTTTCGAAGCACCCTGGTCGCGGGGGCTTCATAACACGGGGCGCGAGCCCTGTTATTTTTGGAGTATCACATGAAAGTTGTTGCATTCAAACGCGAATTGCAAGGTTCCGGAGCGAGCCGCCGCCTGCGCAATTCGGGCCAAACCCCAGGCATCATCTACGGCGGTACCGAAGCGCCAGTGACCATCTCGCTGGACCACAACGCGCTGTACCACGCGCTGAAAAAAGAAGCCTTCCACTCGTCGATCCTGGATCTGGAAATCGACGGCAAGACCCAGCAAGTGCTGCTGCGCGACTTCCAAGTCCACGCATTCAAGCAACTGGTTCTGCACGCTGACTTCCAGCGCGTTGACGCGAACCAAAAAGTGCACATGAAAGTGGCTCTGCACTTCGCTAACGCTGACGTGTCCCCGGCAGTCAAACTGCACGGCGCCACCATCAGCCACGTCGCCAACGAAATCGAAGTGTCGTGCCTGCCGAAAGACCTGCCAGAGTTCATCACCGTTGACCTGTCGACCATCGACGTCGGTCACTCGCTGCACATCGGCGAACTGACCCTGCCAGCCGGCGTGACCGCGATCACCCACGGTGCCAACCTGACCATCGCTACCGCTTCGGTACCAGCTGGCCACGTTGCTGCCGAAGCCGCTGCTGCCGAAGCGCCAGCTGCTGACGCCAAGCCAGCCGCTAAAGCCAAGAAGTAATCACTGACGCCGCCCTTGGGCGGCCGATGTTCTAAGCCCGCCGGCCATGCCTGGCGGGCTTTTTTGTTTTTCAGGCGATAATCGCGCTTATTTACCGAACACATACCATGCCCATACGTCTCATCGTCGGTCTCGGCAATCCTGGCGCCGAATACGAACAAACCCGCCACAACGCCGGCTTCTGGCTGGTGGACAACCTCGCCAACGACGTCGGCGCGCGCCTGCAGCGCGAGACCAAGTACAACGCGCTGATGGCCAAGGCCTCGATCGCAGGCCAGGAAGTCTATCTGCTGGAACCGCAGACGTATATGAACCGCTCCGGCCAGTCGGTCGGCGGCCTGTGCCGCTTCTTCAAGATCACGCCGGACCAGGTGCTGGTGGTGCACGACGAGCTGGACCTGATGCCGGGCACCGCGCGCCTGAAGAAGGGCGGCTCCTCGGGCGGCCACAACGGCCTGAAGGACATCACCGCCGCGCTCGGCACGCAGGATTACTGGCGGCTGCGCCTGGGCATCGGCCATCCGCGCACGCTCAGCCTGCAGCAGCAGGTGGCGGACTTCGTGCTGCACCGTCCGCGCCGCGAAGACCAGGACCTGATCGAACAGGCCATCGACAAATCGCTGCTGGTGATGGCGCAGATCGTCGAAGGCAAATTCGAGGCGGCCACCATGAAACTGCATACGGCCTGAAGCGCCTGGGCGATGGTATGCTGGAGGAATTCTTTCTCCAGCAAAAGGACTCCATCGATGAAGCTACTTCCCATAGCCGCGCTGCTGCTGGCGCAAGCCGCCCACGCCCAGGACAACGCCGCGGTCGCCGGCCAGATCAACGGCATGTATCCGCAGCTGGAAACGATTTATAAGGATTTGCACGCGCATCCGGAGATCGCCTTCCAGGAAGTGCGCACGGCCGCCAAGCTGGCCGCCGAGATGCGGGCGCTCGGCTTCGAGGTCACGGAGAAGGTCGGCAAGACCGGCATCGTCGCCATCTACAAGAACGGCAAGGGACCGACGGTGCTGGTGCGCACCGAGATGGACGGCTTGCCGATGGAGGAAAAATCCGGCTTCCCGTATTCCAGCAAGGCCCACGCCCAGCTTGAGGGCAAGGACGTGATGGTGGCGCACAGCTGCGGCCACGACATCCACATGGCCGCCTGGCTGGGCACGGCGCGCGCGCTGGTCGCGCTCAAGTCGCAATGGAAGGGCACGCTGATGTTCGTCGGCCAGCCGGCGGAGGAAATCGTCGCCGGCGCCAAGGCCATGCTGGACGACGGCCTGTACACGCGCTTCGGCAAGCCGGACTACGCGTTCGCGCAGCACTCGTGGCCGCGCCCCTACGGCACCATCGGCTACAACAGCGGGCCGGTGTCGTCCAACTCGGACGCCATCGAAATCACCTTCAAGGGGCGCGGTGGCCACGGCTCGGCGCCGGACAAGTCGGTCGATCCGGTCACCATCGCCGCGCGCTTCGTGGTCGATGTGCAGACGGTGATCAGCCGCGAAAAAGATCCCAAGGAATTCGGCGTGGTCACCATCGGCGCCATCAACGGCGGCACGGTCGGCAACATCATCCCCGACTCGGTACGGGTGCGCGGCACGATCCGCACCTACAGCCCGGAAGTGCGGGAGAAGATCCTGGCCGGCGTGCGCCGCATCGCCAACGCCTCGGCCGCGATGGCCGACGCGCCGGCGCCGGATGTGGAGTTGATCGCCGGCGGCGTCGCCATCGACAACAACGACGCGCTGGTCAAGCGCACCGAAGGCGTATGGAAGCAAGCCTTCGGCGACGCCAACGTGCAGCGCATGCCGGCCATGACGGCCAGCGAAGACTTCTCGCAATTCGTCAACGCCGGCGTGCCGGGCGTGTTCTTCTTCACCGGCGTCTACGACCCGAAAGCGGTGGCCGAGGCGGACAAGCCGGGCGGCAAGCCGATCGCCTTCAACCATTCGCCGTACTACGCGCCGGTGCCGGAACCGTCGATCAAGACCGCCGCCCAGGCGCTGACCCTGGCGGTCATGAACGTGATGGGCGCAACAGCCGCCAAACCATAAACCCCAGCACCGCCACGCCCAGCAGCAGCACGCCCCACAGCACGACGAGGCGGCGCTGGGCGGCGGTGGCGGCTTCCAGCGCGGCGCCGGCGTCCTTGGCGCCGCTGCCTTGCTGCTGCGTGGCCGCGCCGGCGGTGGCCAGTTCCAGCTTCAACAGTTCCGCCTCGGAGAACCCGGGCGCCACCTGCGCTATGCCTTGCGCGGCGGGCGCGGCGCGCTCGCGGCCGACCGCCAGCGTGTACGGGCCGTTGCCGCTGGCGAGGAACACCAGCGTCGCCGGCTGCCAGCTCAGGCGCAAGGCCGGCCTTGCCGCGCTTGGCGCGGTGGTGCGCAGCACCCATTGCGCGGCGTGCACGGCCGGCACATCCAGGTCCCCTGAACTGCGCACCTGATCGTTCTGCGTGATGCGGTAGAACGTCGAGCTGACCAACGGGTCGAAACGCCACGCCGGCCCTTGCCCCACCTGCCGCGCGGGCAGTTCCCTGTAGACGCCGAGCGTGCCGGCCAGCACCACGTTGGCCTCGCTGAATTGCAGGCCGGCTTTGAGCGGCGCAATCGCCGGCGGCGCTGCATAGACCAGGTCTTTCGGCTCCCTGCCGGCGGCCGGCTGCAGCAGCAGTTGCTCGCCGGGCGGGGCGGCATCGGATTGCACCGGTTGCTCCGCCGTGATGCCGGCGAACTGCAGCGGCGTGCCGCTGCGCCAGCTCAGGCGCGCGTAGCGGAACTTGCGCGTATCGAAATCAAGGCGGTCGTTGGCCAGCGTCTGGGCGTCCTGATTGACCAGCCAGTTCAGTTCGGCCGCGCCCACGGTATCCCAGCGCTTCATGTCGCTGCTGGTCTCCAGCCACACTTGCGCGCTGTATTCCTGCTGGCCGGACGGCGGCGTGAAGCGCAGGGCGTTGACGGCTTCGGCGTCTTTGCCGAGATCGAGTACCAGCGCCGACAGGCGCGGGGCCGCCGACTGGCCGCCAGCCTCGGGCTTGACCTTGACCGACAGCAGGCGTCCATCAGCCGCCGTGCTGACGTCCAGGTCCAGCTGTGATGCGCGCTCGCTGCCGGCCATCAACGGGAAGATCGTCACCGCCAGGTCGCGATGGCTGGTCTTCGCTGCGAACGCCGGCGTGCGCAGCGCGAATGGCTGCGCGACGCCCTTGGCATCGAACACCCGCACATCGTCCAGCATCGGCGAGCGCGCGTGAAGGTACACCTCCTTCGGCAGCCGCAGCTGCAATACGCCTTGCTTCGCGCCGGCGCTCAGCGGCAGTACATGCGTGTAGTCCTGCGGCGTGTCGCTGGGCGCCGCCGTGGCGGCGGCAGAGACGATCCATGCCGCCAGAAGGAGATTCCTCATACCGGCTCCGTTGCTGTTTCAGTTTGTGAAGGATACGGGGCGAGGTAGCCGATGCCAACCATCAGCGCGCCCACGCCGACGAAGGAGACGATGCGCTCGACGCCGCCGACGTTCGACAAGTCGACCAGGAACAGCTTGGCTACCACCAGTCCCAGCAGCGCCGCGCCGCCGATCCAGATGGTGCGCAGCGTGCGGCGTGCGGCGTAGCGCATCATCAGCAGCGCCGTGATGCTCCAGGCCAGCGACAGCATCGCCTGCACGAACTGCGAGGCGAACATCGCATCGAACCGATACGGCACGCCCATGTAGTTCGAGACGGTGCGCAGCAACGCCAAGTTGAACCACAGGTAGCCCAGCAAGGCGCCCGCCAGCGGCAGCGGTGCGACCCAGTGTGCGGGCCAGGCCGTCAGCCACGGGGCGCGGGCAGCACCGGCCGGCTGATGTTCGCGCAGCAAGCGCTGGCAGGCGTAAACCATCAACATGGCGAAGCAGGTGCTCAGGTCCAGCGGGTTCAGCAGCGGAATGTAGGGCAGCGGCGCCATCGCGCCGTCCTGCGTCAGGTTCCACGCGGCGACCAGCAGCGCGGCCCAGCCGCAGGCCAGCGGGATCAGGCGGCGGCGGTACCACTCGGCGATCGGCGCCACCGGCCATCCGCCGGCGCGGCTGCGCTGCATCAGCCAGGCGACGGCGGCCATCATCAGCCATGCCGGGATGAAGCGGGCCCAACTGGCATCGGTGGTCCAGCCCGCGTTGGCCAGCAACTGCGCTTCGGCGCTATCGCTGCCGGGCAGCCAGTGCGTGATCTGGTAGGCGGCCACCGGCCAGATCATCAACCACGGGCCGGCGGTGCGTACCGCGTGCAATATGCGCAGCGGGATGGCGCGGATATTCCAGCCGCTGGCCGGCCAGGCGCGCAACAGCCATTCGCCCGACAGCCATAGTGCGAGGTAGCTGATCCAGGCTTCCACGCCCGGCGGCGAGTCGAGATACAGCACCGCCAGCAGCGGCAGGCTGGCTGCTGCCAGGGTGATCCATGCCGGGATCGTGAACAGGCGCAGCCCAGGCCATTGCAGGCGCCGCGCCATCAGCACGGCGGGGATGGTGGTCAGCGCCACAAGCAGGAAGCCGGCGTAGCAAGCCATCTCGGCGTGGTTGCGGTAGCCGCCGGCGCCCAGCGCGTACTGCAATGCCAGCCAGCCGGCCAGGTCGGGCAGCACCTGCGCGAACCACCACAACGCGGACCAGGCCAGCGTCAAGCGGTACACCGCATGCAGATTGCCGCCATTCTGCGGACGCTGCCGCATCAGCGCCCAGCTGCTGAACAGCGCGCCGGCAAAGATCATCAGCGCGCCGAGGAAGGGCCGCTCGAACAGGTTCTCCGTATCGAAGCTGGTGAACCAATTGCTGAACGAATGTTCCAGCATCATGACACCGGCGATCACCTGGGCCGCCAGCGCCAGTGCGCCGGCCAGCGACCAGGCCATGCGCCTGGCGATGAAGTACAGCGCCGTGGCCGTCAGCAGCGCACTGGCCACCAGCAGGTCGGCCTGCATGGCGCCATGCGCGCGCAGGAAGATCTCGGTCCATGCGCCGGCCAGCAGCCACACGGTGGCGAACGCCAGAAACACGCTGGCCAGCACGGTGAACGCCCTGGAGCCGGCCTCATCCTGCGCGCGGAACCGCGTCGCCATCAGGAAGGCGGTGATGGCTAGCAGCACGAAGCCCAGCCACAGGTTCGATTCCAGCGCGGCGACCGGCGACAACCCGCTGACCGTGCCGATGAAGGATAGCCAGGCGCCGCCTTGCACCAGCAGGCCGAACATCCATGCCAGCTTCTGCTTTTGCCGCAGGCCGATCCAGACGATGCCGGCGCCTTCCAGCGCCCACGCGGCGGAAGTCCAGCGGCCGTCGAGCGCAAACGGAATCGCCAGCGTGCCGAACACGATGCCGAGCGCAAGGAAGGCGTCCGACAGCAGCGCATATTTCTCGCGCTGGCGTCGCAGCGCGGTCGCCAGCATGATGTAGAACAGCCCCAGCGCCAGTGCGGAGTAAGCCATGCCGAACTCAAAGCCGCGCACCAGGCTGAACTGCAATCCGAAGCCCAACATCGGCGTGCCGAAGATCAGCGTGCCGTCGACATAGTTCTTCAGCTTGACGGCCTGCTGGCGCGCATACGCGAGCGGGATCGAGACATAGAAGGCGAAGAACAGCAGCAGGAATAACTGTACCGACAGATAGTTTTCCGGCGTGTAGCGCAGCACGCCCCAGGTGGTGCCGATGGCGAACGTAAACGCAAAGCCCAGCAGGTTCAGCGGGCGCCACGAACGCAGCAGGGCGAGGGTGAAGACGCCGGCGTTGAGCAGCGCGTAGTACGAGAACAGGCCGACATGGCTGCCGCCGCCGCTAGAGGCGAGGATGGGCGCGGCGAAACCGCCGGTGATGCCGAAGATGGCCAGCCACATGGCGTTCTGCAGCACCGCCAGCACGCAGGTGAACACGGTCAGCACGAACAGCAGCGCGAACGCCAGGCCGCCGGGAATCAAATGGTACAGGCGGAACGCGCCGAACGTCACCAGCATCAGCACCGCCAGCGCAGCGCCCTGCACCGGCAGGCTGATCGCGGGACGGCTCAGGCGGATGCGCCAGCCCCAGGCCAGCAAGGCGATGTCGGCCAGCACGATGCCGGCCAGGCGGAACTCGATCGGCACGCTCACGCGGGCGGCCGTGTATTTGAGCAGGAAGCTGACGCCGATGAACAAGATCAGCAAGCCGAGCTTGGCTACCAGGTTGCCGCCGAACAGCCAGGCCTTGGCGGCAATCAGCCATTGCGGTGGCGGCTGGACGGGGCGTGGCGCCGGCTTCATCGGCGTACGGGGCGCAGCCGGCATCGGAGTCGGCGCCGGCATCGGCGCGGTTGGAGGCGGCACGTCGGCCGGAGTTGGAATCAGTCTTGCCGGTGTCGGTGCTGTGGCTGCCGCTGCTGCGTTCGCGGATGCGGCAGACGGGGAGGGCGGCGCGGCGGTTTGTGGCGCGGCTCTGACGCTGCGCAGTTCCGCCAGCTCCCGCTGCAGCTCCGTCGCTATTTTCCGTGCCTGGCGCGCTTCGGTGCGCGCGCGCCAGGCGATACTCAGCGTAAAGACGCCGAAGATAAACAAAAGGAATTCCATTGAACGGCCCCTGGAGATGACGTTGCAAGGTATCACAAATGCAACGTTGTCTCAATCTGAAGCCGTAACGTCCTTCCTTTACTTGCTGGCGGCGATCCAGCGGTCCACGCGCGCTTCGAGGATGGGCATCGGCAGCGTGCCGTCGCCGATCACCACTTCGTGGAATTTCTGGTAGCTGAACTTGTCGCCCAGCGCCTGCTGCGCGCGGGCGCGCAATTCCAGTATCTTCAACGAGCCGATCTTGTAGCTCAGCGCCTGCGCCGGCAGCACCATGTAGCGCTCGATCTGGTTGCGGGCACGCGGCTCGCTCCAGCCCAGCGTGTCCGTCAGATAGGTGATCGCCTGTTCGCGGGTCCAGCCATTGGCGTGGATGCCGGTGTCCACCACCAGGCGCGCGGCGCGCAGCATTTCCGCGTTCAGGTGGCCATAGTAAGCGACCGGATCGTCATACAGTCCCAGCTCCTTGCCCAGCGTTTCCGAGTACAGCGCCCAGCCTTCGGTGTAGGCCGCGCTGTTCGGGTTTTCGGTGCTGAACTTGCGGAAGTCCGGCAAGTCGATCTCCTTCAGCAGCGCCGCGTGCAGGTGGTGGCCCGGGATGCCTTCGTGCAGGAACAGGCTGACCATGTCGACCCGGCTGTACTTCTTCGGGTCGTTGACCACCGGCCAGAACACGCCCGGATGCGAGCCGTCCGCCGCCGACGGCGTGTAGTGATCGGACGCCGTGGCCCGTGTCAGTTCCGGCTCCAGGTGCAGTTCCAGCTTGGCCTTCGGAATCAGGCTGAAGTAGGTTGGCAGCTTGGCCTGCACTTGTGCGTAGATGGCGCGGTAGGCGTCCAGCACCTGTTCGTCGGTGGTGAAGATGTTGTATTTGGTTTGCGCGCCGACCCACTGCGGCAGTTGCTTCTCCGGGCCGTCGTAGCCGAGCTTGGGCGCGAGCGCGGCCATCTGCTGCTGGATGCGCGCCACTTCCTTCAGGCCCAGCGCGTGGATCTCTTCCGGCGACAACGGCAGGTTGGTGCTGTCCTTGATGTGGGCCGCGTACCAGGCGGCGCCGTTCGGCAGCGCACTCCAGCCGGCGCTGGCACGGCCGGCCGGCAGGTATTCGTTTTCCAGGAAGCTCACCAGGCGGTTCAGCGCCGGCGCGATCTTGCCGTCCACCGTCTTCAAGTAGGCGGCGCTCAGCTTTTGCTGGTCGGCCGCAGAGAACGAGGCCGGAAAGCGCGTCGCCGGCGAATAGAACACGCTGGCTTCCGGCGTCGCGCTGCGCAGGTTCTGCAGCTGCGGCAGCATCGCGACGGTGATCGCCTTCGGATGCACCACGCCGCTGCGCATGCCTTGCTTCATGTTGGCGATGGCCTGGTCTATCCATGCCGGCAGCTGGTTCAAGCGGCTCAGGTAGTCCTGGTATTGCTTGACCGTGCCCAGCGGCTGCGATCCGGTGCCGCCGGCGTAGTTGGCCAGCGTGCTCGGCACGTTATCCATCTGGTTGATCGGCAGCAGGTGGTCCGGGAAGGACTCCATCTGCATCGCGTTGTTCAGCTCGTAGGTCAGCAGGTCGTAGGTCAGCTGGTCCTGGTTGCCCAGCTGGTCGCGGCGCACGGCCATCAGCTGCTTCTGCATCTGGCGGTACAGCGTGAACTGCTGCGCCCGCACTTTCGGCGCGATGGCCAGGCCGAGCTGGTCGTTGTAGCGGCTGTCGCCGTTCGCGGTGGCGAACAGCAGCGGATCGAATTTGCAGCGTGCGGTGTGGAAGGCGGCGGCGATTTTGGCCAGCTGCTTCTGCGCCTGGCTGGCTTGCACGGCGCTCGCTTGCGCCGCCTGCGCGGGCACGGTGGCGACGCCGGCCAGCAGCAAACTGGTGATCAGAACGGAGGTCCGCAGCGAACCGCGGCAACGAGACAATGGCATAGGGGTTTCCTGGTCTGGGATGAGTTGTTCGAGCTCTACTGCAAACCAGTCTAGCACTAAACAAGTCGCCCCAAGTATCAGGAAGTTGAAGCGCTGGCGTTGGCGGGCGTGACCGGACGCAGCCGGTCACGCAATCGCAGGAATGGCTTCTCCAGCACGAGGTGCAACAGCAAAGCGGCGGCCCAGGACATGGCGCCGTAGACGATCAGGAACAGCAGGCTGGCCAGCGCCGGCGCCTGTTGCCGCCAGTCGCCCGGCACTGCCTGGCTCAGTTGCATGGCCGGCCCGATCAGCGGAAAGTGCACCAGGTACAGCGCGTACGACAGCTTGGCGATATAGCGCAGCGGCCGGGCGGCGCCAAAAGCAGGGTGGCGGCGGTTCACCGCCAGGCCCAGGCGCACCAGCAGCGCGAACAGGCAGGACGATAGCGCGATGATCCAGCAGACTTGCCGCCAGTCGCCCAGGCCCAGCCAGTCGCGCCATGTGTGCAGCAACAGCAGCA
This sequence comes from Duganella sp. CT11-25, assembly GCF_047302815.1. Lineage (NCBI taxonomy): Bacteria > Pseudomonadati > Pseudomonadota > Betaproteobacteria > Burkholderiales > Oxalobacteraceae > Duganella > Duganella sp. CT11-25. Next base: position 3,884,518 of record NZ_JBKBFD010000001.1, on the reverse strand, counting down.
GCGCGGCGACCGCGAGGAACAGCGGCTTGGACCCGCCGCGCGTAGCGGATGCGCCGTGCCCGATGGCGACCAGGACACCCGCCAGGATGGCCAGGCCGGCATGATGAAACGGTGCGCGCACGGTCCAGAAGAAAGCGCCGTAGTCGCCTGGCGGCACTTGCCGCGCGCCGGCCAGCATGGACCAGCACACCCATCCCATGGCCACGGCCAGCAGGATGCAGCCGGCCTTCCTGCCCGCCCGCATCAGCAGGAACAGCAGCGCCGGCGCGGTCAGGTAGAATTTTTCTTCCACCGCCAGCGACCACAGCGTGACCATGACGTCCGAGCCGAGGTAGTCCTGCAGGAACAGCAGGTGGGTGGCGAACGACAGCGGCGAGAATGCCGGCGCCAGCGTCCATGGCGCAGCCAGCCAGAAAAGGAGGATGACGCCCCAGTACAGCGGCAGCGTGCGGAACGCGCGGCGCCGGTAGAACTCCAGCACGGCGGCCTTGCCGAACGGGCCGGCGTCCGGTCCCGCAAAATGGGTGCCGATCAGGAAGCCGCTCAGCACAAAGAACAGGTCGACGCCGATCCAGCCGTTGGCCGACAGGATCGCCAGCGGACCGCCCGGAACGGCGCCGAAAGCGCTCTGCGACGCCACTGCCCAATGCCGCGCCAACACCAGCACGATCGCCAGCGCGCGCAGCGCGTCGAGCACCGGGTAGCGGCCCGGGCTGCCTGCAAGGCCCGGGTGCATCGCGGCGGGCATGACTAGACGATCTTCAATGAGTGCTGGACCTCTCGCTTGCGCAGTTTCCAGATCAGCGAGTCGACGATGTAGTGGTGGAAGTTGAGCCCCTGGTAGACGATCACGACCAGCGGCACCAGCGTGTAGTTGGAGAGGTGGGCATTGGCGGCGTCGATCGACTGGTACACCACGCCCGTCAGCGCCACGCAGGCTATCAGGTAGATTGGCCAGCGGCCCTCCTGGCTGAGCCACGACAGCGCTAACTGTTGCCGGTCGATGCCACCCTTGAACTGATTCGAGTTAAACAGCCACACAAAAGCAATATATTGGGCGTTATGCCAGACGTTGATGACCAGCCAGCCGGTGGTGATGTCCTTGATGGCGACATAGGACACCAGGTAGATCGCGTAGTGCGAGCACAGGTAGGCGAAATGCAGCGTGCCCAGGGTGCCGGCGCGCAGCGCGCGCACCTGCATCGCCAACCACCACGCCATGCCGGCGCATGCCGCCGCCAGTACAACGCTGGCGGCCCATTGCGGCACCGGCAGTTTCCATACTTCCACGGACAGGAAGGTGGCGTCCGGGCGCGCGCTCATCATCAGGAAGGCCGCCGCCGGCACCAGGTAGAAGACGGTGCGGTTGAACTTGGGGTTGCCGGCCTGGACGCTGCGCGTCTTCATGCCGTAGGCCTTGTTGATGCCTTCGCTCTGCCGCGTGTAGTGGTACCACTGCCAGTGCATATACAGCGTGGTGACGGCGGCCACGCCGGCCCAGCTGGCCAGCAGGTAGACGCCGGCAAACACCGCCATCGGCAGGGGCAGCAGCAGCGCCCAGTGCTGGCGCGCCGACTTCATGTCGAACAGCAGCCGGGTGTAGGTCGAAATGACGTGGTGATAGCCCAGCAGCGCCAGATCCAGCGTCAGGATCAGCAGGAAGTAATCGGGGAAGCCGAGCGCCAGCGCCCCCACCGCCAGCGCGAGCAGCGGAATGCCGAGCACGAACAGGCGGTCGAAGCGCGCGCTGCGCATGTACATCGGGGCGGTTGCTTGCATGGGGCTGGCTCCAGGGGGCTGTTGCGACGGCATCTCTACATGATAGTGCTTTTCAGCAACAAGTCCAGCGCCACGCGCGGATGGAAGTGGCGGAACTGCTACCCCCGGCGTCGCGCATCGCCTTGCAAGCGCCGGTTTTTTGAAGAGTGGCGGCAAGGGAGGTACAATGGACCCCTTGAACGCTGTCATCAGCAAGAATATCCAAAAACGCCCGCGCCGGGCCGTTTTTCACCAGCCGCTTGCCGGCAATATTGATAATTAAAGGTTTTTCATGAGTCTCCAATGCGGCATCGTCGGCCTGCCCAACGTCGGCAAGTCCACCCTGTTCAACGCCCTGACCAAGGCTGGCATCCCGGCCGAGAACTATCCGTTCTGCACCATCGAGCCCAACGTCGGCGTGGTCGAAGTGCCGGATCCGCGCATGGGCGCGCTGGCCGACATCGTCAAGCCTGAGCGCATGGTCAACGCCATCGTCGAATTCGTCGACATCGCCGGCCTGGTGGCGGGCGCGTCGCAGGGCGAGGGCCTGGGCAACCAGTTCCTGTCGCACATCCGCGAAACCGACGCCATCGTCAACGTGGTGCGTTGCTTCGAAGACGAGAACGTGATCCACGTCGCCGGCAAGGTCAGCCCGCTGGATGACATCGAAGTGATCCAGACCGAGCTGGCGCTGGCCGACTTGGGCACGGTGGAAAAAGCCATCCACCGCGAAAACAAGAAAGCCCGTTCCGGCGACAAGGACGCCGCCAAGCTGCTGGCCATCATGGAGCGCATCGTGCCGCACCTGAACGAAGCCAAGCCGGTGCGCGCCATGGGCCTGGACGCCGACGAGATGGCCCTGATCAAGCCGCTGTGCCTGATCACCGCCAAGCCGGCCATGTACGTTGCCAACGTCTCCGACACCGGCTTCACCAACAACCCGCTGCTGGACCAGTTGAGCGCCTACGCCGCCACCCAGAACGCGCCTATCGTCGCCATCTGCGCCTCGATCGAAGCGGAAATCGCCGACCTGGACGACGCCGACAAGACCGAATTCCTGAACGACATGGGCATGCAGGAGCCGGGCCTGGACCGCCTGATCCGCGCCGCCTACAAGCTGCTGGGTCTGCAGACCTACTTCACCGCCGGCGTCAAGGAAGTGCGCGCCTGGACCATCCACGTCGGCGACACCGCGCCGCAGGCGGCCGGCGTGATCCACACCGACTTCGAGCGCGGCTTCATCCGCGCGCAGACCATCGCCTACGACGACTACATCCAGTACAAGGGCGAAGGCGGTGCGAAAGAAGCCGGCAAGATGCGCGCCGAGGGCAAGGAATATGTCGTAAAAGATGGCGACGTGCTGAACTTCTTGTTCAACGTCTAGGCTGCACACAGCGCGGCAGTGCGGGCATGCACTGCTGCCGCATATCGTGCGGTCGATGATGGTCTGGCTGGCGGCGTCGCGCAGGTGCTGCAGGCTGTGCGGTTAGACGTGCGCGGGCCGTTGTTCGGTATAATCGACGGATTGCTTGCGTTTGTCTCCCGCACCACCCCACTCCTCACTAGAAAAAATACTCTTCATGGCTTCTTCCAACGATAACGTCAGCATGGCGCTGTTCTGCGATTTCGAAAACGTGGCGCTCGGTGTGCGCGACGCCAATTACGACAAGTTCGACATCAAGCCTGTGCTGGAGCGCTTGCTGCTCAAGGGCAGCATCGTGGTCAAGAAGGCGTATTGCGACTGGGACCGCTACAAGGGCTTCAAGGCGCCCATGCACGAGGCCAATTTCGAGCTGATCGAGATCCCGCACGTGCGCCAGTCGGGCAAGAACTCGGCCGACATCCGCATGGTCGTCGATGCGCTGGACTTGTGCTACACCAAGTCGCACGTCGATACCTTCGTCATCATTTCCGGCGATTCGGACTTTTCGCCGCTGGTCTCCAAGCTGCGCGAGAACGCCAAGAAGGTGATCGGCGTCGGCGTCAAGCAATCGACCTCCGACCTGCTGGTGGCCAACTGCGACGAATTCATCTTCTACGACGACCTGGTGCGCGAGAGCCGCCGCGCCAAGCGCGAGTCCAGCAGCGAGGCCAAGCCGGCCACCAAGCGCTCGCCGGAAGAGGAGCGCGTGCGCCGCGAGGAGATGGACAAGCGCCGCAGCCAGGCGGTGGAAATCGCCGTCAATACCTTCGAGGCGCTGGTCTCGGAGCGTGGCGACAGCGGCAAGATCTGGGCTTCGGTCCTGAAGGAAGCGATCAAGCGCCGCAAGCCGGACTTCAGCGAGTCCTATTATGGCTTCCGCACGTTCGGCAACCTGATCGAGGAATGCAAGGCGCGCGGCCACCTGGAATTCGGCCGCGATGAAAAATCCGGCGCCTATGTGTATCGCGGCAGCGGCGTGCCTGGCGCCATCGCCGGCGAATCGCAGGCGGCTGAAACGGATGCGGTGACGGGCGAGGCGCAGGAGTCGCAAGAGCCGCGTCAGGAATCGCGCCGTGGCCGCGGCCGTGGCCGCACCGCCGCCGAGCGTTTCGCCGAGCGTCAGGCCGAGCGTCTGGCGCGCCAGGCGTCGCCGCCTGCGCAGGACGCGGGCCAGCAGGAAACCGTGGCCTACGCCGAGCCGGAGCAGCCAGAGGCGCCGGTCGAGGCCGTGGTGGATGCCGCTCCGCAAGCCGATGCCGACCGTGGACGCGGCCGTGGCCGTGGCAATCGCGGCGGCCGCAAGCAGCAGGGCGATCAGCAGCAAGCCGCCGTTGCCGCGCCAGCCGAAGCGCCGGTCGTCATGGAAGCCGCAGTGGAATTGCCAGCCGTGGTGGAAGCCGCGCCGGCCCCCGCCAAGAAGAAAAGCGGCGCCAAGCCGCCTGCGCGCAAGGTGAAGAGCGCCGCCAAGGCCCAGGGCGACGATGCCAAGCCGGCCAAGGGCGGCAAGAGCGCCAAGGCCGCCGTGACGGAGGCGGTTGCCGCTCCTGCCCCAGCGCCGGCGCCGGTCGAGACGGCTCCGGCCGCCGAGGCCAAGCCGGCCAAGGCCAAGGCCGCTGCCAAGCCGGCCCGCAAGCCGGCGGCGCGCGCGCCGCGTCCCGCCAAGGCCGCCAAAACGGAAGAATAAGCCACGGACCAGCGGCGGCGGGCGTCAGATCGTATAATTGCCATGTTTTCATCTGACCTTGTCGCCGTGTCATGCCTATCCTGTCCGATATCACGCTCTATCCGATCAAATCCTGCGGCGGCCTGTCGCTGCGCGAAGCCACGCTGACCACCACCGGTCTGATGACCGGGCAGATCTACGATCGCGAATGGATGGTGGTCGACGCCGCCGGCGTCTGCCTGACCCAGCGCGAGCATCCGCGCATGGCGCTGATCACCCCGGCGCTGAAAGCCGACACGCTGGAACTGCGCGCGCCCGGCATGCTGCGCCTGGAAATCCCCCTCGGCCTGCCCGATCCCGACCACGCGGCCACCCTGACCACCCAGGTCTGGGACGACACCGTGCTGGCCTACGACTGCGACGACCTCACCGCCGCATGGTTCACCAAGGCCATCGGCGCGCCGTGCCGGCTGGCGCGCTTCCACGCCAAGGCTGAACGCGCGGTCAGCACCAAGTGGACCGACGGCGTGGCCGCCACCACCATGTTCTCCGACGGCTATCCGATCCTGGTGGCCGGCGCCGCCTCGCTGGACGACCTGAACGGCAAGCTGCGCGCGGCCGGCCGCGAGGCGATCCCGATGAACCGCTTCCGTCCCAACCTGGTGATCGACGGCATCGAAGCCTTCGAGGAAGACTATGCCGAATCGTTCCAGCTGGGCGAGGCCATGTTGAAGCCGGTAAAACCTTGCCCGCGCTGCCCGATGCCGTCGGTCGACCAGGCCACCGGCACCTTCGGCCCGGATCCGCTGGACATCATGCAAAGCTACCGCGCCAAGCCGGAAGTCGACGGCGCCCTGTGTTTCGGCATGAACAGCATCCTGATCGCCGGCGACGGCCAGCGTGTGCGCGTCGGCCAGGAAATCGTCGTGACGCTGGCGTTTTAAGACGGCTTGGCGTAAGGTTGCAGAACGCATGAAACAAGCATGAATCGGGTGAAGGGCTGATATGACGTACACTGCTACAGGCAAGTTGCCGCCGCAGACCGATCGCGCCGCGCCGGCGCATGATCTGGCCGCCGAGAACCAGGCCTTACGTGCGCGCATGGCCTACCTGCTGGAACAGGCGGAACGCAACCACTCGATCATGACCCGCCACCAGGCGTTCGACCTGGACATCGTCGGCGCCGGCAATTTCCCCGAACTGGTCGGCACCATTTTCCGCGTGCTGCCGGTGATCTCCGAACTCGACAGCGTGACCTTGACGCTGATCGACGAGGACGCCGACATCCGCACCGTGATGCTCAAGCTGGACGTGGTGTTCGAAGATTTCCCCGGCCTGATCTTCGTCGAGGAACTGGACGCGCTGGGTTTCGACCTGGGCCGCCGCAACGCCTATACCCCGACGCCCAGGCCGCTGCTGGGCATGTACGATCCGCAGCGCCACGCGCAGCAGTTCCCGAACGCGCCGGCCGGCTTGCAGAGCGTGGCGCTGGTGCCGCTGCTGCGCAACAAGCGCATCATCGGCAGCCTGAATCTGGGCAGCTGCGACCCGACCCGTTTCACGCCCAGCCTGGGCACCGATTTCATCGAGCACATGGCGTCGATCATCGCCATCTGCCTGGAAAACGTCATCAGCAACGAGATGCTCAAGTACATCGGGCTGACCGATTCGCTGACCGGCGTCTACAACCGCCGCTACATCGACCGCCGCCTGCTGGAAGAGATCGCGCGCGCGCGGCGCCAGTCGTATCCGATTTCCTTCATGTACATCGATATCGACCACTTCAAGCGGGTCAACGATACGGTGGGGCATGGCGGCGGCGACGAGGTGTTGCGCGAGGTGGCCAGCCGCATCAAGAACGAGCTGCGCACCTCGGACGCGCTGGCGCGCTTCGGCGGCGAGGAATTCGTCGTGCTGCTGATCGACGCCAACCTGGACAGCGCCGCCTTCGTGGCCGAACGCATCCGCGCCAGCGTGGCCGGCAGCATGATCGCGCTGTCGCCCGAGCTGCAGCTGTCGGTGACGGTGTCGATCGGCGTCGCCTGCCTCAATCCGGGCGAGGCCGAAGGCGATCCCGAAGTCATTTCCCGCACCTGGATCGCGCGCGCCGACGACTTGCTGTACGAAGCCAAGGAATCCGGCCGCAACCGCGTGGTCAGCCGCCGCGCGGACGACCAGGCCGCCTAGCGCAGCAAGCGCTGTTCGGCGCGGTTGACGGCGTCGGCCACGCCGCGCAGCACCACCACGTCGCCCGCTTCCAGCACGGTATCCTTGGCCACCTCCACGCGCGCCCTGCCGCGGCGGATGCTGGTCACCTCGGCGCCGGCGCCGGCCACGTCGAATTCGCCCAGCATCTTGCCCACGCACACCGCGCTGCCGTTCAAGGTGACCGAATGCAGCCGCTCCAGGTCGGCGTCCTCGCCGACATCGCTGGCGCCGTGGAAGTAGCCGCGCAGCGAGGCGTAGCGCTCCTCGCGCGCCGCCTGCACCCGGTGCACCACGCGCCGCAGCGGCACGCCCAGCATGATCAGCGCGTGCGAGGCCAGCATCAGGCTGCCCTCCATCAGTTCCGGCACCACTTCGGCCGCGCCGGCCGATTTCAGCATGTCGAGGTCGGTGTCGTCGTGCGAGCGCACGATCACCGGCAGGGTCGGCGCCAGCTCGTGCACCAGGTGCAGCACCTTCATCGCCGACGGCGTGCTGGCGTAGGTGATCACCACCGCGCTGGCGCGGTAGATGCCGGCCGCGACCAGGCTCTCGCGCCGCGCGGCGTCGCCGTAGGACACCTGGCGGCCGGCGGCCTGCGCCTCCTGCACCCGTTCCGGGTCGAGGTCGAGCGCGTGGTATTCGATTTTTTCCTCGCTCAGCATGGTGGCCAGGTTTTGCCCGCTGCGGCCGAAGCCGGCCACGATCACGTGCTTGTTGGTGGACATGGTGCGGCTGGCGATCCGCGTCAGCGCCAGCGACTGCATCATCCATTCGTTGGCCGAGACCTTCATGACGATCTGGTCGGACTTGGCGATGATGAACGGCGCCAGCAGCATCGACAGCACCATCGACGCCAGCACCACCTGGATGATGAAGGAATCCATCAGGTTGGTGCCGGCCGCCAGGTTCAGCAGCACGAAGCCGAACTCGCCCGCCTGCGCCAGCGCCAGGCCGGTGCGGATCGAGACGCCGTCCGAGGCGCCGAACAGCTTGGCCAGGCCGGCGATCAGCGCGAACTTGAGCAGCACCGGGCCGGCCAGCAGGATCAGCACCAGCCACCAGTGTTCGATCACCAGCCGGACGTTGAGCAGCATGCCGATGGTGATGAAGAACAGTCCCAGCAGCACGTCGCGGAAGGGCTTGATGTCTTCCTCCACCTGGTGCTTGTATTCGGTTTCGGAAATCAGCATGCCGGCCACGAAGGCGCCCAGCGCGAGCGACAGGCCGGCGCGCTCGGTGATCCAAGCCGCGCCCAGGGTCACCAGCAGCAGGTTGAGCATGAACAGTTCCTGCGAGCGGCGCTTGACCACGATGGTGAACCAGGTGCGCAGGATCTTGTGGCCGAAGAACAGCAGCAGCGCCAGCACGATGACCGCCTTCAGGCCGGCCCAGGCCAGGGTTTCCACCAGCGCGTCGGGGCGCTGGCCCAGCGACGGGATCAGGATCAGCAGCGGCACCACGGCCAAGTCCTGGAACAGCAGGATGCCGATGATCTTGCGCCCATGTTCGCTTTCCAGCTCCAGCCGCTCGGTCAGCATTTTGACCACGATGGCGGTCGACGACATCGCCAGCGCGCCACCCAGCGCGAACGAGGCTTGCCAGCTGATGTGCAGGGCAGGGGGCAGCTGGGTGGCGATGGTCCAGCCAAATATCATGGTTGCGACGATAGTGAGCACTACCTGCGCCAGGCCCAGCCCGAACACGATGCTGCGCATCGACATCAATTTGGAGAGCGAGAATTCCAGCCCGATGGAGAACATCAGGAACACCACGCCGAACTCGGCCAGCCCGTGGGTCGCTTCGCTCTGCTCGGCCAGGCCCAGCGCGTGGGGGCCGATCAGGATGCCGACGGCCAGGTAGCCCAGCATCGGCGGCAGGTGCATCATGCGGAAAGCGACCACGCCCAGCACCGCGCTGCCGAGCAACAAGAGGGTTAATTCAAGTGGTGAAAACGTCATCTCAACATCGCCAGTGGGTGAGCCAATAAGTAAAATTTCGTTGTTTGTGGGCCGTTGTCGGCACACTAAGCGCGTTATGTTGTGACTGGCAAGTTTTTTGCTTTCTCAATTCGGCTATACTTGGGCATGAGTGTAACCCATGAAAAAACAATGCTGAAAGCTTTTGACGCAAAAACGGCACTGCGCCTTGCCCGCGAGACCCTGCAAAACGAAGCGGACGCCATCGCCGCCCTGAACGCCCGCCTGGAAGACGACGACAGCGTGGTGCAGGCGATTTCCCTGCTGCTGAACTGCACGGGCCGCGTCGTCGTGTCCGGCATCGGCAAGTCCGGCCATATCGGCCGCAAGATCGCCGCCACGCTGGCCTCGACCGGCACGCCGGCGCTGTTCGTCCACCCGGCCGAAGCGGCGCACGGCGACCTCGGCATGGTCACCGCCGACGATGCCTTTATTGCAATTTCGTATTCCGGCGAAAGCGCGGAGCTGATGACCATCCTGCCGGTGGTCAAGCGCATGGGCAGCAAGGTCATCGCCATGACCGGCAAGCCCGGCTCCAGCCTGGCCAGCATCGCCGACGTCCACCTGAACGTGGCCGTGGCCAAGGAAGCCTGCCCGATGAACCTGGCGCCGACCACCTCGACCACGGTGACCTTGGCGCTGGGCGACGCCATCGCCGTGGCGCTGCTGGACCTGCGCGGCTTCAAGGAAGAAGACTTCGCCCGCTCGCATCCGGGCGGCGCGCTGGGCCGCCGCCTGCTGACCCACGTGAAAGACGTGATGCGCAGCGGCGCGGACGTGCCGAAAGTCACCGCCGACGTCAGGCTGACCGAGGCGCTGCTGGAAATCACGCAGAAGGGCATGGGCATGACCGCCATCGTCGACGCCGACGACAAGCCGATCGGCGTGTTCACCGACGGCGACCTGCGCCGCATGATCGAGAAGGTCCAGGATTTCAGCAAGGTCGTCATCCGCGACGTGATGCACGCCAACCCGCGCAGCATCGCGCCGGAAAAGCTGGCGGTCGACGCCGTCGCCGTGATGGAGCAGCACCGCATCAACCAGATGCTGGTGACCGACGCCGCCGGCAAGCTGGTCGGCGCGCTGCACATCCATGACCTGACCCGCGCCAAGGTGATCTGATGAGCGAATTGACTTATGTGGAACGCGCCGCGCGCGTCAAGCTGATGATCTTCGACGTCGACGGCGTGCTGACCGACGGCAGCCTGCACTACGGCGCCGAAGGCGAGGCGCTGAAGACCTTCAACGTGCACGACGGCCTGGGCATCAAGCTGCTGCAGGAATCCGGCGTGCAGACCGCCATCATCAGCGCGCGCACGTCGCCGCAGGTGATCAAGCGCGCCGCCGACCTCGGCATCGGCCACCTGCACCAGGGCGGCCACGACAAGCTGACGCCGTTCAACGCGCTGCTGGAAAAGACCGGCCTGACGGCCGAACAGGTCGGCTTCATCGGCGACGACGTGGTCGACCTGCCGATCCTGGGCCGCGTCGGCTTTGCCGTCGCCGTGCCGAACGGCCGCGCCGAAGTGCTGGAGCGCGCCCACCACGTCACGGTGGCGCACGGCGGCCGCGGCGCCGTGCGCGAAGTCTGCGAACTGCTGCTGCACGCGCAGGGCACGTACGAGCGCGTGATGGCGCAGTTCCTGGTTTGATAGGATAGAGTCATGCGTAAAAGAACAGCACATCGCTGGCAGTTGACGCTGATCCTGATGGTCGGCGTGTTTGTCGCCGTCGGCAGCTTCTGGCTGGTGCAGGTGGTCAACCAGGCGGGCGGCGAGGCCCAGGCCGACCGCTTCCGCAACGAGCCGGACTACATCATCGACCGCTTCAGCCTGGTACGCATGAACAAGCAAGGGCAGCCGTCGTACATCATCTCCGGCGACAAGCTGACCCATCACCCGACCGACGACTCGTCCGACATCGACAAGCCGTTCGTGCACAGCCTGGCCGGCGAGCAGCCGTCGATGAATATCCACGCCGACACCGCGCATGTCGACCAGGGCAATACGCGCGTCAAGCTGAATGGTAATGTGGACGTGGTGCGGCCGGCCACGGACAAGACGCAGGCGATGCGCATGCAGACGCCGACGCTGACCGTGTTCCCGGACGAGGAGCGGATGGAAACCGAGGCGCCGGTCGATCTGCACCTGGGCAGCTCGACTGCCAAGGGCACCGGCATGCAATTCAATAACGCGACGCGCCAGGTGCAACTGGGCGGACGCGGAACGATCACGATGCCGCCGCGAGCGGCACACTGAAGGAACGAGACATGAATGGATTCACGATGAACAAGTTACTCCTGTCGGCCGCGCTGCTGCTGGCCGCCGCCGCCGCGGTCAACCCCGCGCACGCGGAAAAAGCCGACTCCAGCAAGCCGACCGAGATCACCTTCGACAACCTGGACGCGGACGACGTCAAGCAGATCAAGACCTTCACCGGCAACGTCGTGCTGACGCGCGGCACGCTGCTGATGAAGTCGCCGAAGGCGGTGGTGACCGAGGATCCGGAAGGCTACCAGTACGTGGTGCTGCACAGCGCGCCCGGCACGCAGGCGAACTTCCGCCAGAAGCTCGACGGCGCCGGCGACCAGTGGGTCGAAGGCCAGGCCGACCGCATCGAATATGACAACAAGACCGAGCTGGTCAAGCTGTTCGCCAAGGCCCGCATCAAGCGCCTCGAAGGCAGCAAGACCAGCAGCCAGGTCGACGGCGAATTCATTTCCTACGACAGCCGCAAGGAATTCTTCGCGGTCAAGAACACGCCGACCGGCGAGAGCAAGCCGGGCGCGGGCCGCAGCACGATGGTGATCCAGCCGTCGAGCAAGCTGGCTGTGCCGCCGGCCACCACGCCGACGCCGGGGAAATGAGCATGGAACCATCCTGCGGTAGTACCCTGATCGTCAAAGGACTGCAAAAGACCTACGGCAAGCGCCAGGTGGTGCACGACGTCTCGCTGCAAGTCGAATGCGGCGAAGTGGTCGGCCTGCTGGGCCCCAACGGCGCCGGCAAGACCACCTCGTTCTACATGATCGTCGGCCTGGTGCCGTCGGACGCCGGCAGCATCGACATCAGCGGCGTCGACATCTCCTCGCTGCCGATCCACCGCCGCGCTTCGCTCGGCCTGTCCTACCTGCCGCAGGAAGCGTCGGTGTTCCGCAAGCTGACGGTGGAAGAAAATATCCGCGCCGTCCTCGAAATCCAGAAAGTGGACGGCAAGCCTTTATCCAAGGCTGAAATTGATGAACGGCTGAATACCCTGCTGGCCGATTTGCAGATCGAAAAGCTGCGCGAGAACCAGGCGCTGTCGCTCTCGGGCGGCGAGCGCCGCCGCGTGGAGATCGCGCGCGCGCTGGCGACCAACCCGCGCTTCGTGCTGCTCGACGAACCATTCGCCGGGGTCGACCCGATTGCCGTGATTGAGATCCAGCGCATCGTGCGCTTCCTCAAGGAACGCAGCATCGGCGTCCTCATTACCGATCACAATGTGCGCGAGACGCTGGGCATCTGCGACCGCGCATATATCATCAACCAGGGCACGGTATTGGCGTCAGGCCGGCCAGACGACATCATCGCCAACGAATCGGTGCGTCGCGTGTATCTGGGTGAACATTTCCGTATGTAAGCCCCATGAAACAGTCTTTGCAACTGCGCACGTCGCAGCACCTCGCGTTGACGCCACAGTTGCAGCAGTCGATACGGCTGCTGCAACTGTCGACGCTGGAACTGCACCAGGAACTCGAACAGCTGCTGACCGACAACCCGCTGCTGGAGCGTCTCGACGATCCGCTCGATCACTCGCTGCGGCTGCTGTCCGACGGCGCCATCAGCCAGCAGGCGCCGGTGGGCGATGCGCCGCCTGAAGGTCCGCCGGGATCGCAGGAAGCGCCGGCCGCCGACGCCGATGGCTACGACGGTCCCGCCGCCGACACCGAGAGCACCACCGCCGACGCCGACGTCGACTGGAGCGACGCCGGCCGCAGCAAGGCGCCCGACGACGAAGACGCGCGTCCGCAGCTGGAAGCCAACCACTGCACGTTGCGCGAGCACCTGATGGAGCAGATGCGGGTGACGGTGCTGGAGATGCGCGACCGCGCGCTGGTCGAGCTGATCATCGATGCGCTCGATGAGAACGGCTACCTGGAAGAATCGCTGGAAGAGATCCACGCGCGCCTGCCGGAAGAACTGGAACTCGACCTCGACGAATTGCAGACCGCCTTGTCGATGCTGCAGAGCTTTGATCCGATGGGGGTGGGCGCGCGCAACGCGTCCGAGTGCCTGGCGCTGCAAATCAAGCGCTTGCCGGGCGTGCCGATGGTGACACGGCGCATGGCGCTGGCCATCGTCGAGCATCATTTGACCTGGTTCGCGCAGCGCGATTTCAACAAGCTGAAGAAAGCGCTGCTGTGCGACGACGAGGATCTGCGCGAGGCGCAGACGGTGATCCGCCAGTGCAATCCGCACCCGGGTTCGGCCTTCGCATCGGACGTGTCGGACTACGTGGTGCCGGACGTGATCGTGAAGAAATCGCGCAACGGCTGGCAGGTCAGCTTGAACAACGACGTCATGCCGCGCCTGCGTGTCAACGCCATGTACGCCAACCTGCTCAAGCAGGGAAAAGGCGAGGGCGCGATGGGCGCGCAGCTGCAGGAAGCGAAGTGGCTGATCAAGAATATGCGCCAGCGTTTCGATACCATTCTACGCGTTGCACAAGCGATAGTAGAAAGACAAAAGAACTTTTTCTCGCACGGCGCGGTTGCCATGCGCCCCCTTGTGCTTCGCGAAATTGCTGATACACTGGGTTTACACGAGAGTACTATTTCTCGGGTAACAACTCAAAAATACATGCTGACCCCGCACGGCATGTTTGAGCTGAAATATTTCTTTGGTAGCCATGTCGCCACCGAAGCGGGAGGGGAAGCAAGTTCGACGGCGATACGTGCATTGATCGTGCAACTGACAGGAGCAGAAGACCCGAAAAATCCTTTATCCGACAGTAAAATTGCGGACATGCTGGGAGAACAAGGCATGGTGATTGCGCGACGCACTGTTGCCAAATATCGCGAAGCTTTAAAAATCCCGCCAGTCAGTCTCCGCAAGTCTTTGTAGTTTCTTGGTTCCTGCGCGCCCGGCCGCAATGGGCAACGCACTAACCGTCAGCGACATCATCTTTAGGAGTGTGTATGAATCTCACCATCAGTGGACATCATCTCGAAGTGACTGCAGCTATTCGCGAATACGTGCAGAACAAGCTGGAGCGCGTCACCCGCCACTTTGATCAAGTGATTGATATTGCTGTCATCCTGACTGTAGATAACCTTAAAGAGAAAGAGAAACGTCAGAAGGCTGAAATCAACCTGCGTATGTCGGGCAAGACCGTCTACGTGGAAAGCCTGTCGCAAGACCTGTACGCCGCCATCGATACGCTTATCGACAAGCTGGATCGCCAGGTCATGAAGTACAAGAACAAGGTCCAACAGCACGGCCACGATGCGATCAAGCATCTCCCGGATAGCTACGAACCCGCTGCCTCCGCCCTATAACAACGGCCCCGGCACATCCAACTAAGGGCGCACGGCGCCCTTTTTTGCGCCTGTGTTGGTAAACGATTTTCTGCCGTTTGGCAAGCACTGCCGACAGAAACCGCTTCCAGTGGTGAATTCCCCTACAGTTTCTCTGTATTTATGGTTTTTAGATAAGAAAAATGATTTAATTGGGTAGTTAAACGTTTTCCTTGTTTGACGCTAAAACTATAAAGAGAGACAACACCATGCAAACCTTAGCCATCCGTCCGATGAGCGCGGCCATCGCCGTCGCCATGCTCAGCCTCGCCAGCGCGCAAGCTTTCGCGCAAGAAACCGCCGCCGTGGACAGCGCCGCCACCGTGGTCGTATCGGGCATCCGCAAGTCCTACGCGGACGCCGTCAACATGAAGCGCGACACGCTGGAGATCACCGACAGCATTTCGTCCGACGGCCTGGGCCGCTTCCCCGACCTGAACGTGGGCGAAGCCATCCAGCGCATCCCCGGCGTGCAGATCAACCGCGAGGCCGGCTCGCGCAACGCCACCATCAACCTGCGCGGCCTGCCGGGCACCTTCGCGCTGACCACCATCAACGGCATGTCCTTCGCGCAGCCGGTGCTGAACGGCTCGACGCCGCTGGGCGCGTTCAACTCGGACATCTTCAGCGCCGTGACGGTGCTGAAAAGCCCGACCGCGGCCGAGCAGCCGGGTGGCTTGAGCGGCAACATCGACCTGCGCATCACGTCGGCGCTGGCGCGCAAGGATGGCGGCGGCGTCAGCATCGGCGACGAGTACGACGAGCTGGGCAAGCTGACCACGCCCAACGCCACCGTGTCGTGGAACAAGCACTTCGGCAAGGACCTGGCGGTGTTCGGCGTGTACGCGTACAAGAAGGAAGACTTCCGTCGCGATTCGACCCAGATCCAGGACTACGATACGCTGGCGCCGAGCAATCTCGGCATCACGCAGGCGCAGTTCGACGCGCTGTATCCGAAATCGCAGTACGCCAAGGGCATCCTGTTCCCCGGCCAGATCCGCCAGACCGTGACCGCCAACACCGGCGCCACCAACAGCGGCGCGGCCGGCGTCGGCTGGCGCATGAACAGCGAGACCAAGCTCAACCTGACCGGCTACTTCAGTGACCGCAAGCTGGGCTCGTCCAACCAGTACCTGAACTATATCGACCCGACCGCCAACTCGCCGATCACCAACCTGGGGCCGGTCTTCGAGGTCGACACCGCAGGCGGCAAGCAGGCGATGATCAATTCCTACGACTACGCCAACGCCAGCGTGACCGACTCGCTGCGCTCGGCGCCGCAGCGGCAGATGACGCACGGCGTCACCGGCGATGTCGATTGGGAGAACGACGACTGGCATGTCAACGGCGCCTTCCACACCTCGCGCGCCGAGAACCGCCAGGACCAGCTGTCGATCGACATCGTGCAATCGGCGCGCACCCTGCCGGGCAGCAACGGCACCTACGGCCACTACTACTCGGGCGGCGACGACCTGGCGCAATCGGTGCTGACCCTGTTCACGCCGACGGTCAGCCACATCAATCCCGGCCCGTACGACCAGCGTCCCGGCACCTCGGTCACGCAGGCGCGCAACAACGGCAACGACCGCTTCGGCGTCACCGGCACCAACGGCCGCGCGCTGACCTCGGTGGATTCGGTGCAGGGTTCGGTGGAGCGCAGCTTCGAGCAGGGCTTCTTCAAATCGATCAAGGCCGGCCTGCGTTTCGAGAACAACGACTTCGTCTCCAGCGGCACGCGCAACACGGCGCAGGGCATCAACTTCGCGGCGATCCAATCGTCGCTGGCGATCACCAATCCCTACGTGTCGACCTTCGCCGACGGCTACATCCCCGGCTTCACCAAGAACTGGGTGGCGGTGGATATTCCTGCGGTGCTGAACGCGGTCAAGCCGGTGACCGTGCTGCCGGGCCAGACGCTGACGCCATACGGCCTGGTCAACAACGACGCCGATCCCGGCTTCTCCTCGTATAACTTCACGGTGTCGAACAAGATCTCGTCGGCCTATGTGTCCAGCATCTGGGGCACCAGCCTGTTCGGCGTGCCGGTCAAGGGCAACCTGGGCGGGCGCTACGAATCCACGCGCCAGACCATCAACTCGGTCGACACCAGCAACATCACCGTCACCATCCCGGGCGGCACCAAGGTGGTCACCACCAAGACGCCGCGCGAGTTCGAGCAGACCTACCACAACTTCCTGCCGTCGCTGGTGGCCAAGGCCGACCTGAGCGACAAGCTGGCGCTGCGCGGCGCCGCCTACCGCACCTTCGTGCGTCCGCAGCCGCGCGACATCACGCCGTCCACGGTGGTGACCGAACCGGCGCTGGGCACCGCCACGCCGACCTACAACGTCACCTTGGGCAGCGCCAACCTGCAGCCGTACAAGGCCAACTCCTACGACCTGGCGCTGGAATGGTATAACCGTCCCAACGGCCTGGTGGCGCTGACCGTGTTCCAGAAGGACGTCAAGGGCCTGGTGGGACCGGTGCGCGACATCAACCGCCTGTGCCCGGCCGACGCGACCGCGCTCGGCCTGGGCCACCTGTCGGTGGTGGGCAGCAACTGCCTGAGCGACATCATGGTCAATGTCGGCACGGCGGAGGCGCCGTCGATGCAGCCGGCCCGCGTCGTCATCTCGGGCCAGGCCAACCAGCAGGCGATCAAGGTCAACGGCGTGGAGTTCAACGTGCAGCAGAACCTGGACTTCCTGCCGGCGCCCTTCAACAACCTGGGCGGCGCGTTCAACTATGCCTACACCACCATCAAGGGCAAGAACGACGACGGCTCGGCGGCGACGCTGCCCGGCGTTTCCCGCAATAATTACAACCTGATCGCCTACTACGAGACCAGGACCTGGGGCGTGCGCGCGGTCTACAACTACCGCGACGATTACGACCTGGCGGCCGGCGGCACCTTCAACGGCGCGGCGCGTTCGGTCAAGGCGCGCGGCCAGCTGGACATGTCGGCCAGCTACACCTTCGACGGCGGCTACAAGATTTCCTTCGACGCCTTCAACATGACCAACTCGGTGCGCGAGGAATACGAGGGCACGTATATGAAACCGCGCCGCCTGGACGTCGACGGCCGCACCTACCAGTTCAAGCTGAGCGCCACTTTCTAACAGGAGCATCATGAAACATACTAAATTGTTTATCGCATTGTGGCTGGCGTCGGCCGCGCCGCTGGCGCTGGCTTGCGCCGCGCCGCCGCCGGCCAGCATCGACATCGACGCCAACAGCTATTACTCGGACAGCCATCATTCGGTGATCGATCCGGTGCTGAGGGCGCGCAACATCGCCAACACCAAGCCGATCGAGGACTTCCTGGGGCAGGTGGCCAGGGATGCCGGCGGCAAGGGCGAGCCGGCCTGCGCGCTGACCTGGCTGGAGAGCTGGGCCGGCCAGAAGGCCCTGCTGGGCAAGCTGTCCAGCGAGCAGGCTTACTACGTGCGCAAGTGGACGCTGGGCGGCATGGCCTTGAGCTACGCGCGCGTGCAGGCGTCCGCCACGCCGGCGCAGCGGCAAGCCATCGAAGGCTGGTTCAAGGCGCTGGCCGATGCGACGATGGCGCACTCGGACGCCAAGAAGGGCACGCGCAACAACCACTACTACTGGGAAGGCCTGGCGGTGACGGCGGTGGGAGGCGTGACGCGCGACCCGCGCTACCTGGACTGGGGCCGCAAGGTGTTTGACCACGCGATGGGGCAGATGGCGGCGGACGGCTCGCTGCCGGCCGAGATGGAGCGCGGCGTCAAGGCGCTGCATTACCAGGTGTACGCCACCGTGCCGCTGGTGATGATCGCCTCGGTGCTGGACTTGCACGATGCCAGGCTGGACCAGCTGGTCAAGTTCACCGTTGCGGCGTCGGCCGATCCGTCGGGCATCGCCAAGGCCACCGGCTTCGAGCAGGAGCGGGTCGGCGTGCGCGACGTGACGACCATCCATGGCCGCCACGAGGGCAAGCCGCAGGAGGCGTCGGACAAGCCGCAGTGGCAGCCGCGCCTGGGTGGCGACCTGAACGCGCCGAATCCGCTGGAGCATCTTGCGGCGCGCAAATAGCGGTAGCAGTAGAATAGGGCTTTCTCTTCAGCCCTGTTCATCATGAGCGAATACGTCCACACCAGCGTCGGCAACGGCACCGGCTTCATCGTACTGGATCGTCCCAAGGCCTTGAATTCACTGTCGCTGGCGATGGTGCGGAGCATAACGCAAGCGCTGCTGGCGTGGCGCGACGATAGCGCCGTGGCCGCCGTCGTTATCCGCAGCAGCAGCGGGAAGGCCTTCTGCGCCGGCGGCGACATTCGCTTCTTCTACGATGTGGGCCGCGCAGGGCCGCAGGGCGGCAGCGCGCTGCTGGAGGATTTCTTCAGCGAAGAATATGCGCTCAACCACCTGATCCATTTTTATCCCAAGCCTTACATCGCGCTGATGGATGGCGTGGTGATGGGCGGCGGCATGGGCGTGTCGCAGGGCGGACCGCAGTGCCGCGCGCGCATCGTCACCGAGCGGACCAAGATGGCGATGCCGGAAGTGAATATCGGCTTGTTCCCGGATGTGGGCGGCAGCTATTTCCTGGCGCGCGCGCCGGGTGCGCTGGGCTACTATCTCGGCTTGACCGGTGTGACGATCAACGCCGCCGACGCCTTGTACGCCGGCCTCGCGGATGTCTACGCGCCCAGCGCCGACGGGGAAGTGCTGGACGCGATCCTGGAATCCACGCCGGGCGCGGAACTGCGCGACGCCGTCGCCGCCTTCTCGCCTTCGTCGCAACCGGTTGCCGGCGTCCTGGAGGCCAACCGCGCCGCCATCGACCGCCACTTCGGCGCCGGCTCGGTGCAGGCCATCGTCGCCTCGCTGAAGACCGACGACGGCGCGTTCGCGCAAAAGACCCTGCAAGTGATGGCGACCCGCTCGCCGCTGATGATGTGCGTCACGCACGAGTTGATCAAGCGCGGTGCGGCGCTGGACGTGGCCGATTGCCTGCGGCTGGAACGCACGCTGGTGCGCCACAACTTTGAAGACGGCGAAGTCATCGAAGGCATACGCGCGCTGGTGATCGACAAGGACAACGCGCCGCAGTGGAAGCCGGCTAGCCTGGACGAAGTCGGAGAAGACGCCGTGCAACGCTTCTTCCAGCCCGTCTGGCCCGACTACGCGCACCCGCTGCGCCATCTGGACTAGGCGCCAATGGCCGTGGAACTGGACCGTATCGACATCCAGATACTCAACCTGCTGCAGGAGGACGCCGCGATACCGCTGCGGCGCATCGCCGAGCTGGTGCATGCATCCCCCGCCACCTGCCAGCGCCGCATTGCCCAGCTGCGCGCCGGCGGCATCCTGATCAAGGAGGTGGCGCTGGTCGACCGCGTGCGCGTCGGCCGCCCGTTGACGGCCTTCGTCACCGTGCAGCTGGAACAGCAAAACACCGCGCTGTTGAAGATGTTCGAGTCATTGATGCGGGAAGAGTCCGATGTCATGGCCTGCTATGAGGTGGCGGGCGAATATGACTTCATGCTGGTGGTGACGGCCGTGTCGATGGAAGCCTTCCAGGCCTTCACGCGGCGCGTGTTCACGTCGAATAACAACGTGGCCAACTACAAGAGCCTGCTGGCCATGAATTGCGCCAAGTTCGAGACCAAGGTACCGCTCTGAAGATAGAGTAATTCTTGCAGCGCGGGGCATGAGAATGCAATTTTTTCTCATGGCCGATCAGTATCATGGGCCTTCGACTTTGAAGGAGCCCACCATGATCGACCACGTCTCCATCGGCACGCGCGCACTGGCGCGGGCCACCGATTTCTACTCCGCCTGTTTCGCTCCCTTGGGCTACACGCTGCAGCACCAGGACGCCACCCAAGTCATCTACGGCGCCAACGGCGCATGGAGCTTCTGCCTGTATCCGTCGACCGGCGACGGCGTGCTGGCGGGCGACCGCGCCCACCTGGCCGTTGCCGCGCCGAGCCGCGAGGCCGCCGCGGGATTCTTCTCCGCCGCGATGGCGCTGGGAGCGACCGCCTTGCGCGAGCCCGGTTTGCGGCCGGATATCAATGAGCGTTATTTCGGCACCATGATCAAAGACCTCGACGGCCATACCGTCGAGGTGGTGCACTGGCTGACCCCGGCCTGACGCCGGTCGCGCATCAGGATTGTTCGCGGTGGCGCAGGACCACGCGCTCGGTGGTGTTGAAGTAGGCGGCGAGTTTTTCCGCCATGTAGACCGAACGGTGCTGGCCACCGGTGCAGCCCAGCGCCACCGTCAGGTAGCTGCGGTTGTCGGTCTTGAAGGACGGCAGCCATTTTTCCACAAACACGCGGATGTCGTTCAGCATTTCCAGCGCGCTCGGCTGCGCATTCAGGAAGTCGATCACCGGCGCATCGCGGCCCGTCAGCGGACGCAGGGTCAGGTCGTAGTAGGGATTCGGCAGCGCCCGCACGTCGAATACGAAATCGGCGTCCATCGGCACGCCCAGCTTGAAGGCGAACGATTCAAAGAACAAGGTCAGCGGCGCGCGCTCGATCGCCACCAGATCCTTGACCCAGCTGCGCAGCTTGTTGGCGCTCAGTTCCGAGGTGTCGATCACATGGCCCAGCTGTTCGATGGTCGACAGCCGTTCGCGCTCTTCCATGATGCATTCGATCAGCGTGCGGCGCGCGGCCGGGTTCTGCCCCGGACGCAGCTCGTGCGACAACGGATGGCTGCGCCGCGTTTCCGAAAAGCGCGCCACCAGCGAGTGCGTGTTCGCGGTGAGGAACATGACCTTGACGTCGTGGCCCTCTTCGCGCAGGCGCTTGACGTCGGCCGGCAGCGAGGCCAGCGATTCGGCGCTGCGCGCGTCGACCGCCACCGCCAGGGCTTGCAGGCCTTCCTCCATCAGGGTCTTCACCAGGCTGGAGAGCAGGGCGGGCGGCAGGTTGTCGACGCAGTAGTGTCCGGTGTCTTCCAGCACGTTCAGTGCGACCGATTTGCCGGAGCCGGAAATGCCGGTGATGAGGACGATGCGCATCTGCTTAATCTCCGCTCATGGCTTGACGTTGGTGGAGCGGGGAATTCGTGGAGCGCAGCTCCGCGCCTGCGGAACGGTTGCGCCATGCATGGCGCGACTCCTTAGCAACATTCAGTCTTTGCTGCATTTCAATCTCCGCTCATTGCTTGTCGTTGCCGTTCCATGAATTCCTGCAGCGTGTCGATGCCGCGCAGTTGCAAAATCGTGTTGCGCACGGCGGCTTCCAGCAGCACCGCGATGTTGCGGCCGGCCGCCACCGGGATCACCACCTTGCGGATCGGCAGGCCCAGCACGTCCTCGGTCGGGAACTGGAACGGCAGGCGCTCCACTTCCTCGTCGGCCGCGCCGCGCCGCACCAGGTGCACGATCAGCTTCAGGCGCATCTTGCGGCGCACCGCGGTCTCACCGAAGATGGCCTTGATGTCCAGCAGGCCCAGCCCGCGCACTTCCAGCAGGTTCTGCAGCAACGCCGGGCAGCGGCCTTCGATCATGTTCGGCGCGATGCGCGAGAATTCCACCGCGTCATCGGCCACCAGGCCGTGCGAGCGCGAAATCAGTTCCAGGCCCAGCTCGCTCTTGCCGAGGCCGGAGTCGCCGGTGATCAGCACGCCCACGCCCAGCACGTCCATGAACACGCCGTGCATGATGATGCGCTGCGCCAGCTTCTTCGACAGGTAGACGCGCAAGAAGTCGATCACCTGCGCCGCCGGCAGCGGCGTCGAGAACAGCGGGATGTTTTTCTCGTCGCAGATGGCGAGGATGTCGGGCGGCGTTTCCAGGCCTTGGGCGATGATCAGCGCCGGCGGGCCGCCGGCGATCAGCTCGCCGATGACGTGGGCCCGCGTCAGCGACTTCAGGCGCTGGTAGTAATTGATTTCCTGGTGTCCGAAGACCTGGATGCGGCCCGGGTGGATGGTGTTCAAGTGGCCGACCTGGTCGGCGGCCGAAGCGACGTCGCCGGAGATCAGGCGCTCGCCGCCGGGGAAGCCGGCGAACCAGCCTAGCTGCAAACTTTCGCGATTGTCGTCGTAAAGCCTTTGTATCGTCAGCGGAGTTTGCAGCATGGGGCGTCTTTATCGAATAGGTTGAACTGTCCTTAGTTTAACCTATTGTCGGACGTCAGCCAGCGGCCTGCAGGCTGGGCAGCCAGTTGATGATGCGCGAATGCACCGATTTCGGTTCCGGGTCCGTGCTCAGCGCGGTGCGGAAGGCGTCATCGGAGAACATCTCGGCGATCTCGGACAGGATCTCCAGGTGCTGCTGGGTCACGTGATCCGGGATCAGGAGGAAGAACAGCAGGTTGACCGGCTTGCCGTCCGGCGACTCGAACGGGATGGGCTCGGCCAGGCGCACGAAGGCCGCCAGCGGCGATTTCAGGCTCTTCATGCCCTTGATGCGGCCGTGCGGCACGGCGACGCCATGGCCCAGTCCGGTCGAGCCGAGGCGCTCGCGCGCGAACAGATTGTCCGAGACGGTGGAGCGGGCGATGCCGCAATTGTTTTCGAAGATCAGGCCGGCTTGCTCGAAAGCGCGCTTCTTGCTGGAGACTTCCAGATCCAACAGCACATTTTCGAGAGAGAGTATTTTGCTAAGGTTGTTCATAACACGACATAAAATGTTGCAACGCACAAGGTTGGCATGCGAGCAGAATTATAGGCTTGTTTCTGCGCCATGTAACTCGAAATCGCTCGCGCCGGCGTTGCGTTTCCATCCGCCATGGTCTGGGCTGTGTGCTGGTATGTATGCATAGAGGAAAGGATTTGCTATTTCTGAACAGAAATCCTGAAAAACACCGGTTTTTTGCCTGAAACCGGGCCCTTTTGCCAATTTTTGACGCTTTTTGAAGCAGCGGCGGCGTATCGCTTGGCCGGCACGCTGTCTCCACATCATACGCCGGTTTTTTCTTGTTCGATTGAAAAAACTATTACGTTTATTGACGTGCGCCACGCAGGTTGGCTGGTTTCTGTGCTGTGCTGAAATTGCTGCGCCAGGGATTGATGTCCAGTCCGCCGCGCCGGGTATAGCGGGCGTACACGGCCAGCTGCTGCGGCTGGCACTGGCGCAGGATGTCGACGAAGATGCGCTCGACGCACTGCTCGTGGAATTCGTTGTGCTCGCGGAAGCCGATCAGATACTTCAGCAGGCTTTCCTGCTCGATCTGCGGGCCGCTGTAGTGGATCTGCACGCTGGCCCAGTCCGGCTGCCCGGTGACCAGGCAGTTCGATTTGAGCAGGTGCGAGACCAGTTTTTCCTCCACCGGTTCCTCGTCGTGCGCGGCCTTCAGGATCTCCGGCGACGGGCTGTAGTGGTCGACCTCGATGTCGAGGCGGTCCAGCAGCAGGCCGTCCAGTTCGCCCATCTCGACCATGCCGAATTCTTCCGGCTGGGTGATGGTGATGTGGACGTTGGCGCCGACGCCCTTGGACAGGTCTTGCTGCAGCAAGGTCTTCAGCGCGACCACGCCGTCGAGGCGGGTCTGGTTGAACGAGTTCAGGTACAGCTTGAAGGATTTCGATTCGATGATGTTGGGCGAATCGGCCGGCACCGTGATGCGGGCGATCGCCACCTGCGGCTTGCCGCGCTGGTTCAGCCATGAGATTTCATAGGCGTTCCAGATATCGACGCCGAAGAAGGGCAGGGTGCCGGACAGGCCCAGCTCGTCGCGCTTGCCCTGGCGCGGGATCGGGAACAGCAGTTCCGGCGCGTAATCGGTGCGGTAGGCGGAGGTTTTTCCCAGCGGGGACAAGTCGACGGTGTTGGTCATGGCGTTGCCTGTATTTCGGTGAAGGTCGGCATGGTACTGCAAACCATGCCGACCTGCTTGGATTAGCCGAGGAACAGCTTGTAGACGGGATTGGCGCTCTCGTCCCAGCAGCGGTAGCCCAGCGTGGTCAGGAATTGCGCGAACGCGCCCATCTCTTCGGCCGGCACCTGCAGGCCGATCAGGATGCGGCCGACGTCGCCGCCCTGGCTGCGGTAGTGGCACAGCGAGATGTTCCAGTTCGGCGCCATCGAATCGAGGAAGCGCATCAGCGCGCCCGGACGCTCGGGGAACTCGAAGCGGTACAGCAGCTCGTCCTTGGCCAGCGCGCTCTTGCCGCCGACCAGGTGGCGGATGTGGGCCTTGGCCAGCTCGTCGTGGGTCAGGTCCAGCGCCTTGAAGCCGTGCTCCTCGAAACGCCGCGCCAGCGCGCCCGATTCGCTGCGGTCGGCGATCTGCACGCCGCAGAACACGTGGGCCTCGTCCTTGTCGCTGATGCGGTAGTTGAACTCGGTCACATTGCGCGGGCCGACCAGCGAGCAGAAGCGCTTGAAGCTGCCGCGCTGCTCCGGCAAGGTGACGGCGAACACCGCCTCGCGCGCCTCGCCCAGTTCGGCGCGTTCGGCCACGAAGCGCAGGCGGTCGAAGTTCATGTTGGCGCCGCAGGCGATGGTGATCAGCGTCTCGTTCTTGATCGGCTCCTTGGTCAGCGCGGCGCGTTCGATATACGCCTTGGCGCCGGCGATGGCCAGCGCGCCGGCCGGTTCCAGGATGCTGCGGGTGTCGGTGAACACGTCCTTGATGGCGGCGCTGATGGCGTCGGTGTCGACGATGATGATGTCGTCCACGTACTGCTGCGTCAGGCGGAAGGTTTCCTCGCCCACCAGGCGCACCGCGGTGCCGTCGGAGAACAGGCCGACGTCGGCCAGCGTGATGCGCTCGCCGGCCTTGATGCTGCGCGCCATGGCGTCGGAATCGAGGGTCTGCACGCCGATGATCTTGATGTCGGGGCGGATCGCCTTGACGTAGGCGGCCACGCCGGAAATCAGGCCGCCGCCGCCGATGGCGACGAAGATCGCGTGGATCGGGCCCGAGTGCTGGCGCAGGATTTCCATGCCGATGGTGCCCTGGCCGGCGATCACGTCCGGATCGTCGAATGGGTGGACGAAGGTCAGCTTCTGTTCCTTCTCCAGGGTCAGCGCGTGGTTGTAGGCATCGGTATAGGACTCGCCGTGCAGCACCACCTCGACCTCGGCGCCGCCGCGCGCCTTGACGGCGTCGATCTTCACTTGCGGCGTGGTGGTCGGCATGACGATCAGCGCGCGGCAGCCCAGCTTGGCCGCCGACAGCGCCACGCCCTGGGCGTGGTTGCCGGCCGAGGCGCAGATCACGCCGCGCTTGCGCTGGGCCTCGCTCAGGTGCGCCATCTTGTTATAGGCGCCGCGAATCTTGAAGCTGAACACGCTCTGCATGTCCTCGCGCTTGAAGTAAATTCGGTTCTCGAAACGCTGCGACAGCGTCGGCGCGAGTTCCAGCGGGGTTTCATCAGCGACGTCGTAGACGCGCGCGGTCAGGATTTTCTTCAGATAGTCGATAGTCATGGTCTGCAAACTTAGAGTTCCAAGGCCCGGTGTCAGTGCCGACATTCGGACACTGACACCGAAGTTTCAATGCTAACTATCCGGCGGGTGACCGGGTGGAGCAGGGGCGCGGATGCCGGCGGGTGGGCCGGAATCGGACTGTTCAATCGTGCGGTGTATGAGTCATTATAATGGACACCTTTCGTCCCGCTAAAGAAACCGATGATCGAATCTGCAATTGCCTGGCTGCTGCACGTGCTGGCCGCGCCGGAAGTGGGGCTGACATCGGTCTTCATCATCAGTTTCGTCTCCGCCACGCTGGTGCCGCTGGGCTCGGAACCCACCGTGTTCGCCGTGATCAAGGCCAACCCGCTGCTGTTCTGGAGCGCCATCGGCGTCGCCACCGTCGGCAATACGCTGGGCGGCGCGGTCGACTACTACATCGGCTACCAGGCCAAGCAGACGTTCTCCAAGGAGCGCAAGAGCCGCTGGTTCCACTGGCTGGAACGCTACGGCGCCAAGACCATGCTGCTGGCCTGGCTGCCCGGCATCGGCGATCCGCTGTGCACCCTGGGCGGCTGGCTCAAGCTGCCTTTCTGGCCCAGCCTGGCCTATATGGCGGTGGGAAAACTGCTGCGCTACCTGACCATGACCACGCTGCTGTTGTACGTGCCGGACGGTGTTTGGCACCGGATCGGACAAATGCTGGGCTAATTTGGTGCAATGGATCATATTGCCGCATAAGCTTATGCATAAATTTCATTCAGTTGACTGATCGTGATTGGCATCTTCTTGCTCGTGAATGGGGGTTTCGGCGAATTTTCGGCGGGTTTCGGCCTTGATGAGTATCCGTAGGCCTTCTAAGGCTGTTCCCGCGTGGTGCGCCGCAATACGCTAGAATGACCCTCCCGGGTTCAGTTTACAAGTCCAATCGCATAATGAATGCCCCTGCACAAATCCAAGCTTTGCTGGCGGAGACGCCCCACGGTCCGGAGGCCACGCGCCTTCGGGAAATTCCTTATAACTACACGTCGTTTTCCGATCGCGAGATCGTCATACGGCTGCTAGGCGAGGAATCGTGGAGTTTGCTGGATGCGCTGCGCGGCGCGCGCCAGACCGGCCGCTCGGCCCGCATGCTGTACGAGGTGCTGGGCGATATCTGGGCGGTGCGGCGCAATCCCTATCTGCAGGACGACCTGCTGGACAATCCGAAACGCCGCCAGGAACTGATCAACGCGCTGCATCACCGCCTGGCCGAGGTGGACAAGCGCCGCCTGACCCTCGACGACGACGGCGCCCAGACCGACGAAGCGGCCAAGCAGCGCAGCGCCAACGTGGTCAAGCTGTTGCGCGCGGCCGGCAAGGCGGTGGCCGATTTCGGCGAGGAATTCAAGCAGGTCTACGACCTGCGCAAGCGCACCACCAAGGTCCTGGGCCGCTACACCGAAAAGCACAACGTCTGCTTCGACGGCATGAAGCGCATCTCGCACGTGACCGACGCCACCGACTGGCGCGTCGAGTATCCGTTCGTGGTGCTGACCCCGGACAGCGAAGAGGAAATGGCCGGCCTGGTCAAGGGCTGCATCGAACTGGGACTGACCATCATCCCGCGCGGCGGCGGCACCGGCTACACCGGCGGCGCGATCCCGCTGACGCCGATGTCGGCCGTCATCAACACCGAGAAGCTGCTCAACATGGGCCCGGTCGAGATGAAGGTGCTGCCCGGCCTGCAGAAGGAATACGCGACCATCCACACCGGCGCCGGCGTCATCACCAACAAGGTATCGGAAGCGGCCGAGAAGGCCGGCTTCGTGTTCGCGGTCGATCCGACCTCGGCGCACGCCTCCTGCATCGGCGGCAATATCGCGATGAACGCGGGCGGCAAGAAGGCCGTGCTGTGGGGCACCGCGCTGGACAACCTGGCCTCGTGGCGCATGGTCGACCCGAACGGCGACTGGCTCGAAGTCACGCGCCTGGACCACAACCTGTCGAAGATCCACGATACGCCGTTGGCCCGCTTCAGGCTGGAGTGGACCCATCCGACCGCGCGCGGCGAAAGCAAGGGCGCGCCGTTCAAGACCGAGATCCTGGAGATCGAAGGCCGCAAGTTCCGCAAGGAAGGCCTGGGCAAGGACGTGACCGACAAGTTCCTGTCCGGCCTGCCCGGCATCCAGAAGGAAGGCTGCGACGGCTTGATCACGTCGGGCCGCTGGATCCTGCACAAGATGCCGAAGTTCGCCCGCACCGTCTGCCTGGAATTCTTCGGCCAGGCGCGCGACGCGATCCCGTCGATCGTCGAGATCAAGGATTACCTGGACGGCTTGCCGGCCAAGGGCGAGAACTTCTCCACGCTGCGCCTGGCCGGCCTGGAGCACCTGGACGAACGCTACCTGCGCGCGGTCGGCTACGCCACCAAATCGAAACGCGGCGTGCTGCCGAAGATGGCGCTGTTCGGCGACATCGTCGGCGACGATGAAAACGCCGTGGCGCAAGCTGCGTCGGAAGTGGTGCGCATCGCCAACACCCGGGTGGGCGAGGGCTTTGTCGCCGTCAGCGCCGAGGCGCGCAAGAAATTCTGGCTGGACCGCGCCCGCACCGCCGCCATCGCCAAGCACACCAACGCCTTCAAGATCAACGAAGACGTGGTGATCCCGCTGAACCGCATGGGCGAGTACACCGACGGCATCGAGCGCATCAACATCGAGCTGTCGATCAAGAACAAGCTGCAGCTGGTCGGCGAACTGCAGGACTTCTTCGCCGCCGGCAATCTGCCGATCGGCAAGAGCGACGACGCCGACGACGCCGTGGGCGACGAGGAAATGCTGGGCGACCGCGTGCAGCAGGTCGAGACGCTGCTGTCGCAGGTGCATGCGCGCTGGACCTATCTGCTGGCCGGGCTGGACAAGCCGCTGGGCGCCATCACCGGCGAGCTGGCCGCGCTGGGCATGGAGCGCCTGCTGCCGGTGTTCGACGAACGCCTGAAGACGCAGCCGGACGCGACCCTGTTCGACATCGTGCAGGACCGCACCATCCGCGTCACCTGGAAGCAGGAAATCCGCGCCCAGCTGCGCCAGATCTTCAACGGTGCGGCCTACAAGCTGATCCTCGACGAGGCGACCGCGATCCACAAGCGCGTGCTGCGCGGCCGCGTGTTCGTGGCGCTGCACATGCACGCCGGTGACGGCAATGTGCACACCAACCTGCCGGTCAACTCGGACCACTACGAGATGCTGCAACTGGCGCACCAGGCCGTGGCGCGCATCATGACCCTGGCCCGTTCGCTGAACGGCGTGATCTCGGGCGAGCACGGCATCGGCATCACCAAGCTGGAGTTCCTGACCGAGGACGAGATCGGCCCGTTCCGCGACTACAAGCTGCGCGTCGACCCGGAGGGCCGCTTCAACAAGGGCAAGCTGCTGAACCTGCCCGGCATGGAGGCCGACTTAAGCAACGCCTACACGCCGTCGTTCGGCCTGATGGGCCACGAATCGCTGATCATGCAGCAGAGCGATATCGGCGCCATCGCCAACAGCGTCAAGGACTGCCTGCGCTGCGGCAAGTGCAAGCCGGTGTGCTCGACCCACGTGCCGCGCGCCAACCTGCTGTACTCGCCGCGCGACAAGATCCTCGCGACGTCGTCGCTGATCGAAGCCTTCCTGTACGAAGAGCAGACCCGCCGCGGCATCTCGATCAAGCACTGGGAGGAATTCGAGGACGTGGCGGATCACTGCACCGTCTGCCACAAGTGCGTCACGCCGTGTCCGGTCAACATCGACTTCGGCGATGTCTCGATGAACATGCGCAACCTGCTGCGCAAGATGGAGAAGAAGAGCTTCAAGCCGGCGCTGGCCGCCACCATGTTCTTCCTCAACGCCAGCGACCCGACCACCATCAACGCCACGCGCCAGGTCATGTCGAACTGGGGCTTCAAGGCCCAGCGCCTGGGCCACGACGTGCTGAAGAAGTTCGCCAGGAAGCAGACCAAGGCGCCGCCGCCGACGGTGGGCAAGCCGAAGGTGCGCGAGCAGGTGATCCACTTCATCAACAAGAAAATGCCGGGCAACCTGCCGAAGAAATCGGCGCGCGCATTGCTGGACATCGAGGACGACAAGGTTATCCCGATCATCCGCAATCCGAAGACCACCAACGCCGATACGGAAGCGGTGTTCTACTTCCCTGGCTGCGGCTCGGAGCGCCTGTTCTCGCAAGTGGGCCTGGCGACGCAGGCGATGCTGTGGGAAGTGGGCGTGCAGACGGTGCTGCCGCCGGGCTACCTGTGCTGCGGCTATCCACAGCGCGGCAACGGCGAGTTCGACAAGGCCGAGAAGATGATGACGGATAACCGCGTGCTGTTCCACCGCATGGCCAACACGCTCAACTACCTGGACATCAAGACCGTGCTGGTCTCGTGCGGCACCTGCTACGACCAGCTGGCGACCTACGAGTTCGACAAGATCTTCCCGGGCTGCCGCATCATGGACATCCATGAGTATCTGCTGGAGAAGCAGGTCAAGCTGGAAGGCGTCAACGGCACCCGCTATATGTACCACGAGCCTTGCCACAATCCGATGAAGCTGCAGGAATCGGGCAAGACCATCAACGCGCTGATCTCGACGGTGGACAACGTCAAGATCGAGAAGAACGACCGCTGCTGCGGTGACTCCGGCACGCTGCAGGTGTCGCGTCCCGACATTTCCACGCAAGTGCGCTTCCGCAAGGAAGAGGAAATGATCAAGGGCGCCGACAAGCTGCGCGCCGACGGTTTCGCCGGCGAGGTGAAAATCCTCACCAGCTGCCCGTCCTGCCTGGGCGGCGTGTCGCGCTACAGCGAAGACGCCGGCACCACGGCCGACTATATCGTGGTCGAGATCGCCAAGCACCTGCTGGGCGAGAACTGGATGCCGGACTACGTCAAGCGCGCCAACGACGGCGGCATCGAGCGGGTGCTGGTGTAATGGCCTGCGACCTGTGCAAGCTGCTGGCCGCGCCGCCGGCCGGCGTGCTGGTCTGGCGCGACCGGCAGGTATCGGTGGTGGCGGTGGACGAGCCCGAGTACCCGGGCTTCACGCGCGTGGTGTGGAACGAGCACGTCAAGGAGATGACCGACCTGTGCCCGTCCGAGCGCAACCGCGTGATGGACGTGGTGTGGGCGGTGGAAGCGGCGCAGCGCGCCGTGCTGGCGCCGGAAAAGATCAATGTCGCCAGTTTTGGTAACATGACGCCGCACGTGCACTGGCATGTGATCCCGCGCTACCTGGACGACGCGCATTTCCCGAACCCGACCTGGGCTGCGGCGCAGCGTTCGTCGGCGCCGGAAGTATTGGCATCGCGCCGTGCGCTGCTGCCGGCGCTGCACGCGGCCATCGTCGAACGATTGAAAGACTAAAATGAAGCAACCCATCGCACTGACCGTCCACAACAAATCCAAGGTGCTCGACATCGAGTTTGACGACGGTGCCGCGTTCTCGATCCCGTTCGAGCTGCTGCGCGTGTATTCGCCGTCGGCGGAAGTGATGGGCCATGGCCCGGGGCAGGAAGTACTACAGGTCGGCAAGCGCGAAGTCGGCATCGCCGCGATGGACCCGGTCGGCAACTACGCGGTGCAGCCGACCTTCACGGACGGCCACAACACGGGCTTGTTCACCTGGGACTACCTGTACAAGCTGGGTCATGAAAAAGATGCGCTGTGGGCCACCTACATGGACCGCCTGCACGCCTCCGGCTTCGAAGGCGACAGCGGCCGCGCAACCGGCGTCTCGCTGACCGGCCCGTCGACCGGCCACGTCCACGGCCCGGCCTGCGGCCACAAGCACTAATTCTTAGGGCGTGACCTGATCACGAAATGCATAAAGCACCTTCGCGCGGGCTAGTGGCTCCAGTTTTCGTAGGGTGCTGATGCTGATCTTTAATGGTTGGGAGTCTTCCGGTCTTTCAGTCTGCGGGGGCGCGCGGTAAATACCATTGCGTATCCGTTCGAGCCTGTCTTCTCTCATTCGCTGATGATCCCTACGGTTTACCTCTTGCAATTCGTTTATTTCCGCAATGGCATCTGCACTGAGTTCCGGTATCTCCATATCATCTGGAATTTCTATGCCATTCAGTTTCATAGCAGTTCTCCATTAATTCAAAAGGTGTTACTAGTTCAGGTAAAACGAACTCGCCGTCATTTATCAGCAGCCTAAGCAACCTGAGCTTTTGTGCGTTCGCGATATCGACGCAATTCCAAGTGAGCAAAATTTCGCATTTGTTGAATGTGGCTGAAGCGATGTGTCGGGCTGCGCCACCTCCCTTGCCGTTTAGACCGCCTCCTAGGACTAAAAGTTCGGACATACTTTCTAGTCTCTCGTTTTCTGGATGTTCAACAAGGTGTTTTACGCTTCGCAAGCGTTGCATTGCCCGAAGCGGATCTCCGCTCTTGATCTTTGCTGCTGGGTGGATCTGTCAGGTAACAGACGACGGACGTGTCGAGATAGACGGTTGGATGCATGATTGCGCCCTCGCTGGCTGAGCAGCCAGCTTAGGCGGCTCAGCCGGCGAGGCATTAGGCTGGATCAAACGTGATCACTTCGGTTGCCAGGTCCAGACCTTGCTGGCGATGTTGACGGCCTTGGGGATCAGCTTTTGCTGGTAGAACAGGTCGGCCACGCGCTGCTGGTTGGCGGTGATGGCGGGGCTGACCGGCACCGCGCCGTAGCGCGTGCGGCGCTGCCAGGTTTCGACGATGTCCGCCGGCAGGCCCATTTGCGGCGCCAGGATCGCGCTCACTTCCTTCGGATGCGTGTTGGCCCACGCGCCAATCGCCGCCGCCTGCTCCAGCAAAGCCGCCACCAGCTTCGGCGACTGTTCGGCGAACTTGCGCGAGGCGAGGTAGAAGCCGTTCGCCTGCGGCAGCCCGGTGTAGTCGCTCAGCACCCGCACCTGGTATGACTGCTGCGCCGACGCGAAGTACGGGTCCCACACCACCCACGCGTCGATGCTGCCGCTGACGAAGGCCGCCCGCGCATCGGACGGCGACAGGTACACCGGCTGGATGTCGCCGACCTTCAAGCCCGCCTTCCGCAGCGCGGACGCCAGCAGGAAGTGCGAGCCGGAGCCCTTCTGGAAGGCCACGCGCTTGCCCTTCAAATCCGCCACCGCGCGCAGCGGCGAATCCTTGGGCACGAAGATCGCCTCGCTGTTGACCGGCGCCGGCTCGGCGCCCACGTACAGCAGGTCGATGCCCGCCGCCTGCCCGAACACCGGCGGCGGCGCCCCCGTGCTGCCGAAATCGATGCTGCCGGCGTTCAGCGCCTCCAGCATCTGCGGGCCGGCCGGGAACTCGATCCACTTGATCTGCTGGCCCGCAAACGCCTTCTCCAGCGTGCCCTGGTGCTTCAGGAGACCCAGCAAGCCGCTGCTCTTCTGGAAGCCGATCTTGATCTCCGCGGCGTGCGCCAGCAAGGGCAGCGCCAACAATATGCAAAGCCATTTCTTCATCATCGTCCTTACGCGCTCTCGCGCTCTATCAATTCACAGGCCAGCAGGTTCAATCGGGAATCCTGCGCGGACGCGGGCAACACGCCCAGTTGTTCCAGGATGCGCAGCGCGGCGATCTCGCCGATCTCGCGCCCCGGCGGACGTATCGTGGTGAGGCTGGGCAGTAGCAGCGGCGAGAAGGCGTAGTCGCCGAAACCGACGATCGCGCACTGCTCCGGTATCTTCAGCCCCGCGCGCTGCCCCGCCAGCAAGGCGCCGGCGGCCAGGTTGTCGTTGGCGAAGATGATCGCCTCGGCGTTTTTTCCGCGCGCCATGGCCAGCGCTTCGATGGCCTGCTTGCCGGCGTCGAACGGGGCCTGCGCGGTCGGCACGTAGATGCGCGGCTCCAGGCCGTGCTCCTTCATCACCGCCGCATAGCCGTCGCTGCGGTCCACCGCGCTCAAGTCGCCCGCCACGCTGTTTTGCACGAAGGCGATGCGGCGATAGCCCTTGGCATACAGGTAGCGCGCCGCCTGCTCGCCAACCGCGTTGTTGGAGTAGCCGACCTGTATCGGCTTGCGGCGCGGCTGGTAGTCCCAGGTTTCCACTACCGGGATGCCGGCGGTGTTCAAGAGCTTCTCGGTGGCGCGGTTGTGGAAGCGCCCCGTCACCACCAGTGCCGCCGGCTTCCAGCCGAGGAAGGCGCGCACCGCGCTCTCTTCCTGCCTGGCGGAGAAGTAGCTCGACGCCAGCAACAGCTGGTAGCCGTGGCGGTTCAGCGTATCGCTGAAGCTCTGTATCGTGTGGGCGAAGATCGGACCCGAGATATTCGGGATCACCATGCCGACCACGCGCCCGTGCGAGGAGGCCAGTCCGCCCGCCACCAGGTTGGGCACGTAGCCCAATTCCTTGACGGCGGCGGCGATGCGCGCGCTGCGCTTGGCGGCGACGCGACCCGGCTCGGTGAAATAGCGCGACACGGTAATCGATCCGACTTCCGCCAGGCGCGCCACGTCGTGGATGGTCGCGCGGCCCGAGCCACGGCGCTTCCGTGGTGGCGCCGGTGGCGACGCTGGTGGTGCTGTTGATTCGGTCATTTCCGCATATTCCAAAAAAACATATCGATGATTTTTTTAATTCTTTGACTTCAAACCGGCCCGCCACGACACTAAAAAAAGGGTACCGGTACCACTTTTAGTGTAGCAGGCGTCATGTTGAGGACTAAGCAGGTTCTTCGATGATGAAAGAAGGTTTTCTGCATATGGCGCAAGGGGCGCTTCAAAATCAAGGAATCAGGAATGAAGAACAATCATAAAATTTTTGGCGCGCTGACCATCGGCGCTTTGCTGGTCAATACGGCTTATGCGGCAGCGGCGGAGGCCGACGCCGCGCCGATCGCCGATCGCGCCGACAGCGCATCCGTCCCCAGCGTGACGGTCAGCGCCACGCGCCGCGACGCCTCGCTGCAATCGGTGCCGGTCGCCGTCTCCGTGCTGGATGGCGACGCGCTGACGCAAGCCAACCGCACCAGCATCGACACCATCGTCCAGGAAGTGCCGAGCGTGACCTTCCGCCAGCAGGGCGGCAACAAGGACACGACCATCTTTGTCCGTGGTATCGGTACCATCTCCACCTCGCCCGGCGTCGAGCCGACCGTCTCCACCGTGATCGACGGCGTGGTGTATGCGCGTCCCGGCCAGGCCACGCTGGACCTGCTGGACATCGAGCACATTGAAATCCTGCGCGGCCCGCAAGGCACGCTGTTCGGCAAGAACGCCTCGTCCGGCGTGCTGAATGTGATCGGCCGCAAACCGTCGGAACAAACCAGCGGCTTTGTCGACGCTTCCTGGTACGAGGGCAACGAGAAGCGCGTGCGCGCCGGCGTCTCCGGCGCGATCCAGCCAGGCGTGGTGCGCGCGGCGGTGACCGCGCTGTACGCGGACTATGACGGCAACGTCGACAACGTGCACGCCGGCGGCGGCAAGCTGAATGGCTACGAACGCAAAGGCGCCCGGGGCCGCGTCGACATTACCCCGAACAGGGACCTGGACATCACGCTGATCGCCGACTACCTGCGCTCGAACGCGTCGCCGACCTTCACCGCCTACAAATCGACCAGCGCGCCGTTCTCGGCGGCGATCGCGCCGGTGGTGGCCGGCATCGAGAACCGCCAGGTCAACGCCGACATCCCTAGCGATATCCGCGACACCAACTGTGGCCTGTCGGCGCAGGTGGACTGGCGCAACGGCGGCTACACGCTGACCTCCATCACCGCCGTGCGCGACTGGGACAACCGGCAGTACACCAGCACCTCGGCCATCGGCAACGCGGCGGAAGTGGCGCGCATCTCGGCGGCGTATCCGGCCACCCGCGATATCGGCACCGTCGAATTCAGCCAGGCGTCGCAGGAGCTGCGCCTGGCGTCGCCGAAGGACCAGTTTGCGGAGTACGTGGTCGGCGCCTTCTACCTGCATGGCAAGGACCGCGAGACTTACCAGCGCATCGTCAACAACGGCGCGGCGGTCAATTCCGGCCTGGCCAACTACGGCGTCAAGAGCGACAGCTACTCGCTGTTCGGCGAGAGCACGCTGCGCCTGGTGCAAGACTGGCGCGCGATCGCCGGCGCGCGCTGGACCAAGGATGAACTGTCCTATGACCATGTGCGCACCTCGACGCAAGCCGTGGCTTTCGCCGGCGTGCAACCGGGCGTGCAGAACAGCGGTTCGACCAGCGAGGACGGCTACTCCGGCCGTCTTGGCCTGCAATATGATTTGTCGCGCAACGTGAATGCGTATGCGACCTACTCGCGCGGCTACAAGGGGCCGGCCTACAACGTCTTCTTCAACATGCTGAGCCGCGACACCCTGGCGCTCAAGCCTGAGACCTCGGATTCGTTCGAGCTGGGTCTGAAGGCCAGCGCCTTCGACCGCCGCCTGACCGCCAACCTGGCCGTCTTCAATACCAGGTACGAAAACTACCAGGCCAACTTCTACGACACCGTGGCCGGCGCCGTCGTCACGCGCTTGATCAACGCCGGCGATGTCTCGACCAAGGGCGTCGAGCTGGACCTGAATGCGCGCCCGGTGCGTGAACTGACATTGACCGGCAACCTGGCCTACACCGACGCCAGCATCGACAACTTCAACTGCCCGCCGGCCGCAGCCGCGTCCTGCAACCTGAACGGCAAGCCGTTGCCGTTCTCGCCGAAGTGGAAGGCCTTCACCCGCGTCAACTACGCGCTGAACCTGCAGAACGGCTTGATCGTCGATTTCTCGGCGGACTACTCGTACCAGGCCAAGACGCAGTTCGACCTGTTCCAGTCGCCGGATGCGATCCAGGGGGCATATGGCGTCGTCAATGCCGGCATCGCGCTGTCGTCGCCGGTCAGCGGCTGGCGCATCGCGCTGGTCGGCAAGAACCTGGCCAACAAGTCCTACGCCACGAATCTGGTGACATCCACCGGCTACGTGACCCGTGCCGTGCCGCGCGACGACGAGCGCTACTTCGGCATCACCGCCCGCAAGGAATTCTGACGCATGAGCCAAACTGCCCGCCAACTCAGCATCGCCGCCTTCATGATGCGGCACGGCCACCACGTCGCGGCGTGGCGTCATCCGCAGACGGACCTGGCGTCGAACCCGTTCAAGGTGTTCCAGCAGCAGGTCCGCAACGCCGAGCGGGCCTGCCTGGACGCGGTGTTCTTCGCCGACAGCCTGGCGCTGACCGGCGGCGTGCCCTCGCTGGAACCGCTGACGCTGTTGTCGGCGCTGGCCGCGTCGACCGAACGTATCGGCTTGATCGGCACCGCCACCACCACCTACAACGAGCCGTATTCGGTGGCGCGGCAGTTCGCGTCGCTGGACCAGATCTCCGACGGCCGCGCCGGCTGGAACCTGGTCACATCGGACAACGCGGCGGAGGCGGCCAACTTCGGCCGCGACCAGCACGTGGCCCACGCGGCGCGCTATGAAAGGGCGCGTGAATTTCATCAGGTTGTCACAGGACTGTGGGATAGTTGGGACGCCGATGCCTTCATCAACGACAAGGAAGGCGCGCGCCTGTTCGATCCGGCCAGGCTGCACAAGCTGAATCATCGCGGTACGCATTTCGGTGTGGCGGGGCCGCTGAACGTGGCGCGCAGTCCGCAGGGGCGGCCGGTGGTGGTGCAGGCCGGCGGCTCGGAGGTGGGGCGTGACCTGGCGGCGGCGACCGCGGAGGTGGTGTTCACCGCGCAGCCGACGCTGGCCAAGGCGCAGGATTTTTACCGCGACATCAAGCGCCGTGTCGTGGCGCAGGGTCGCGCGCCGGCGTCGCTGAAGATCATGCCGGGATTGTTCGCGGTGGTGGGGCGCACGCAGGCCGAGGCGGACGGGAAGTTCGCGCGGCTGCAAGCGCTGATCGAGCCCAAGGCCGGACTGGCGCTGCTGGGCCGCATGATCGGCAATTTCGATCTGTCGGCGTAT
Organism: Duganella sp. CT11-25; assembly: GCF_047302815.1. NCBI lineage: Bacteria > Pseudomonadati > Pseudomonadota > Betaproteobacteria > Burkholderiales > Oxalobacteraceae > Duganella > Duganella sp. CT11-25. Next base: position 3,846,673 of record NZ_JBKBFD010000001.1, on the reverse strand, counting down.
CCGCTGGATGGCCCCTTGCCGGAGCTGCCGCAAACGCAGGATGGCCAGCGCAGCCGCCAGCAGCTGCTGACGGACCTGGCGCAGGGCGGGAACCTGACGATACGCCAGCTGTACGAGCGCATCGCCGGCGGGCGCGGCCACTTCACCGTGGTCGGCACGGCGGAGGCGGTGGCGGATCAGATGCAGACGTGGTTTGAGCAGGAGGCGGCGGATGGCTTTAATTTCATGGCGCCGTCGCTGCCTGGTGGATTGGATGATTTTCTGACGCTGGTGGTGCCCGAGTTGCAGCGGCGCGGCTTGTTCCGCACCGCTTACCAGGGCAGCACGTTGCGGGAGCATTTGGGCTTATAGGAGCAGGGATGAAGGCAGCGATCGCGGTGTTGGTGTTGAGTGTGGCGGCCTGGTCCGCACAGGCGCAGGAGTACTTCGGCGACGCGCGTCCCGATGCGCCGGAGCTGGCCGCGCGCGGCCCCTTGCCGGTCGGCGTGCGTACGCTGGTGGCGGAGCACGCGGACCAGCTGGACCTCCTGCATGCCAGCGAGGCCACACCGAATCCGCGCTACGCCCGCAAGCTGACGCTGGAAGTCTGGTATCCGGCGCGGCTGGCGGCCGGCCAAAAGGAGCATACGGTTTATACCGATGTGCTGGGATCCGGCCCGAACGATCCGCAGCGGCCCAATACGCCGTTCCAGTTCAACGGCCGCGCCGCGCGCGACGCCGCCGCTGCGACGGGGCGTTATCCGCTGGTGATCGTCTCGCACGGCTATCCCGGTTCGCGCCTGCAAATGAGCTACCTGACCGAGAACCTGGCCTCCAAGGGCTATATCGTGGTCGCCATCGACCATCCCGAATCCACCCGCGCCGACAAGGCCGGCTTCGCCAGCACGCTGCTGAACCGCCGGCTGGACGATTTGTTCGTGCTGGATACCGTGGCGGCATGGGGCGGCAAAGGCAGCGGCAACTTCCTGGCCGGCGTGGTGGATGCGGACAACACGGCATTGATCGGCTACTCGATGGGCGGCTACGGCGCGCTGAACACGGTCGGCGCCGGCGTCAGCCCGGTGGCGGCGGCCTACGTCCCCGGCGGCAAGCTGGCGGTCAATCAGCAGGGGAACGCGGAATACGAGGCGCGCCGCGACGCGCGCATCAAGGCGGTGGTGGCGTTCGCGCCTTGGGGCGGCGCGCACAAGGTGTGGGACGAGGCGGGCCTGGCCGGCGTGCGCACGCCGACGCTGTTCATCAGCGGCGACCAGGACGACGTGGCCGGCTACCAGGACGGCGTGCTGCGCCTGTTCCAGGGCGCGGTGCACGCCGACCGCTACCTGCTGACCTATGTCGGCGGCCGCCACAATTCCGCGCCGAATCCGCCGTCGCCGGCCATGTGGAGCAACTTTGACGATTTCCTGTCCTATTCGGAGCCGGTCTGGGACAGCCGCCGCATCAACAACATCAACCAGCATTTCGTCACGGCCTTCCTGGGCATACACCTGAAACAGCAGCCGTTCCAGCCCTACCTGGAGTTGCCGCCGCTGGCCGCCGACGGCACCATCAAACCCGACCCGGGCCTGTGGAAGGGCTTCCGTCCGCGCGCCGCGCTGGGCCTCGAATGGCGCCATCTGCCGGCCCAATAGCCGATTCAGGGGAAAAATGCCCCTACGCTTGTATAATGCAGGTAAATTAACCGGCCTGCATAACATGACCAATACCACTCATTTCGGCTACAAGACGGTCGCGGAAGACGAAAAAGTCCGCGAAGTCGCCAAGGTTTTCCATTCTGTCGCCGCCAAGTACGACATCATGAACGACGTCATGTCGGCCGGCCTGCACCGTATCTGGAAGACGTTCACCATCGCCCACGCGGGCGTGCGGCCCGGCTTCAAGTGCCTGGACATCGCCGGCGGCACGGGCGACCTGGCCAAGGTGTTTGCCAGGCAGGCCGGCCCGAGCGGCGAGGTCTGGCTGACCGATATCAACGAGTCGATGCTGCGCGTCGGCCGCGACCGCCTCTTGAATCGCGGCCTGCTGACCCCCACCTTACTGTGCGACGCGGAAAAACTGCCGTTCCCGGACAACTATTTCGACCGCGTCAGCGTCGCTTTCGGCCTGCGCAACATGACGCACAAGGACCTGGCGCTGGCGGAAATGCGCCGCGTGTTGAAGCCGGGCGGCAAGCTGCTGGTGCTGGAATTCTCGAAAGTGGCCGCGCCATTGCAAAAACCATACGATATTTATTCGTTCAAGGTGTTGCCATGGATGGGCCAGAAGATTGCCGGCGATGCCGAAAGCTATCGCTACCTGGCCGAATCGATCCGCATGCATCCGGACCAGGACACGCTGAAGACCATGATGGAAGAAGCCGGCCTGGAGCGCGTAACGTATTACAACCTGACGGCAGGTGTGGCCGCTTTACACACCGGTATCAAACTGTAATTACTGTAGGAATGACCATGAACATGAAAAAAATCCTGATCGGCGCCCTGTTGGCCGTCTCCGCCTTCTCGATGCTGGCGGAAGCGACCGCCCGTCCCATGGGCGGCGGCCGTTCGATCGGACGCCAGTCGCAGAACGTCAGCCGCATGCCGCCGGCCGCCGCGCCGCAGCAAGCGCCGCGCCAGGCCGCTCCTGCGCCGGCCCCGGCCGCGCCGGCGGCGATTCCGCCTAAACCGGCCAGCCCGTGGAAAGGCATCCTGGGCGGTGCGCTGCTGGGCCTGGGCCTGGGCGCCCTGTTCTCGCACTTCGGCCTGGGCGGCGCGCTGGGCGGCATGTTCGGTTCGCTGATCATGCTGGCTCTGCTGGCCGGCGTGGTGTACTTCATCGTGCGCCTGATCCGCAGCAAGTCGCAGCCCGCTGCGGCGGCCCCGGCTGCCTTCGGCGGCAGCCAGAACGTCTACTCGATGCCGCAAAGCGGCGGCGCGACGCCGGAAATCGGCTCGCGCCTGCAGCCTGAGCCGGTGCAGCAAGCCGCCGCGCCGGTCGCGCACACCCCTTGGGGCGTGCCAGCCGACTTCGACGCGCCGTCCTTCCTGCGCGTGGCAAAGGGCAATTTCATCCGCCTGCAAGCGGCCTGGGACAAGGGCGATGTCGCCGATATCCGCGAATTCACCACCCCCGAAGTGTTTGCCGAGTTGAAGATGCAAATCACCGAGCGCGGCGGCCAGGCCGACTTCACCGACGTCGTCAGCATCGACGCCGAGCTGCTGGGCATTGAAACCAGCGGCAACGAGTACCTGGCCAGCGTCAAGTTCGCCGGCATGATCAAACCGGCGCCGGACGCGCTGGCAGAGCCGTTCAACGAAGTGTGGAACCTGTCCAAGCCGGTGTCCGGCGCCACCGGCTGGATGCTTGCCGGTATTCAACAACTGGCGTAATCCCCGGGAAATCCCGGCAAGCTGGTAAGATCAAGACCGCCCGTATTTCCGGGCGGTTTTGTTTTGCGGTCTAGATATGGTTAAGGAATGATGTCACCGAACCCAAGCAACTTCTCCGCGGCGCCGGCCAGCGCCGCCATCAACCACTTGCTGGCGCAGGAGCCGTGGGCGCGCCAGCAGTTGCAGCGCCACGCCGGCAAGGTCGCCTGCATCGACGCCGGCGCGGTCGCGCTGCGCCTGCGCGTGACGGCCGACGGCATGGTCGAGGCGGCGCCGGCAGAAGAGCCGGCCCGCGTCACCATCCGCGTCAAATTGTCCGACCTGCCGCTGATCGCGCAAAACCGCGAACGCGCCTTTTCCTACGTGCAGATCGAGGGCGACGCCGAATTCGCCAACGCCATCTCCGCCCTGAGCCAGTCGCTGCGCTGGGAAGCCGAGCACGACCTCGACAAGGTGGTCGGCCCGATCGCCGCCGTGCGCCTGGTGTCGGGTGCCAAAGCGGCGTTTGCCGCCGCCAGGAACGGCCACCAGAAGCTGGCCGAAAACGTCGCCGAATTCCTGCTCGATGAAAAGCAGTTGCTGGTGCGGCCGCAAGCCGTGGCGGAATTCTCGGCCGACGTGGTGCGTCTGCGCGACGATGTCGAGCGCACCGCCAAGCGCCTGGCCAAACTGGAACAAAAATTGGGATCCCCATAAATGATGTTGAAATTCTTACGCCTGCTGAAAATCCTGCGGGTATCGGTGCAGTATGGCCTCGATGAAATCGCCATGTCCGGCTTGAAGAAGCCGCGCATCGCCAAGCTGGTCGACACGGTGTTCTTCTGGCGCGACATTTCGGCGCCGCGCGGCGAGCGCCTGCGCATGGCGCTGGAAGAGCTGGGGCCGATCTTCGTCAAGTTCGGCCAGGTGCTGTCGACCCGCCGCGACCTGATCCCGGCCGACCTGGTGGAGGAGCTGTCGCGCCTGCAGGACCGCGTGCCGCCGTTCGATTCCGACCTGGCGATCGCGCAGATCCGCAAATCGCTGGGCGCGCATCCGGACCAGCTGTTCGCCAGCTTCGAGCGCACGCCGGTGGCCTCGGCCTCGATCGCGCAGGTGCACTTCGCCACGCTCAAGGATGGCAAGCAGGTGGCGGTCAAGGTGCTGCGTCCGGGCATGAAGAAATCCATCGACGAGGACGTGGCGCTGATGCATATCGCCGCCGAGTGGATCGGCCGCGTGTGGGCCGACAGCAAGCGCCTGAAGCCGAAGGAAGTGGTCGCCGAGTTCGACAAATACCTGCACGACGAACTGGACCTGATGCGCGAGGCGGCCAACGCCAGCCAGCTGCGCCGCAACTTCGCCGACTCCAAGCTGCTGCTGGTGCCGGAGATGTACTGGGATTACTGCTCCAACAGCGTGATCGTGATGGAGCGCATGCACGGCATTCCGGTGTCGCAGATCGACCGCCTGGAGGCGGCCGGCGTCGACTTGAAAAAACTGTCCAGCGACGGCGTCGAGATCTTCTTCACGCAAGTGTTCCGCGACGGCTTCTTCCACGCCGATATGCACCCGGGGAATATCCTGGTGTCGATCGACCCGGCCACCTTCGGCCGCTACATCGCGCTGGACTTCGGCATCGTCGGCACGCTGAACGACTTCGACAAGGATTACCTGTCGCAGAACTTCCTGGCCTTCTTCCGCCGCGACTACAAGCGCGTGGCCGAGGCCCACATCGAGTCCGGCTGGGCGCCCAAGGAAACCCGCGTCGACGAACTGGAATCGGCGGTGCGCGCCTGCTGCGAGCCGATCTTCGACCGTCCGCTGAAGGACATCTCGTTCGGCCAGATCCTGCTGCGCCTGTTCCAGACCTCGCGCCGCTTCAACGTCGAGGTGCAGCCGCAGCTGGTGCTGCTGCAAAAGACGCTGCTCAATATCGAAGGCCTGGGCCGCCAGCTCGATCCCGACCTGGACCTGTGGAAGACCGCCAAGCCCTACCTGGAAAACTGGATGTCCGAGCAGGTCGGCTGGCAGGGCATGTGGCAGCGCCTGAAGGCCGAGGCGCCGCGCTACGCCCACATCTTCCCGCAGCTGCCGCGCCTGCTGCACCGCGCGCTGGAGCAGCAGGGCGAGCGGCCGCAGGATAATACCGAGCTGATCAAGGTGCTGATCCACGAACAGCAGCGCACCAACCGCATGCTGAGCCTGGTGGTGTACTTCGCCTGCGCGTTCGGCCTCGGCGTGGCGGGCTTCCAGCTGTACCTGCGCTGGCACCACCTGCTCTAGACCATGGCCGACTTCCAGCAGCGCGATCCGATGTCGCCGGCGTTCTGGGACGAGCGCTTCGAGCGCCGCTTCACGCCGTGGGACAAGGGCGGCGTGCCGCAGGCGCTGCGCGAGTTCGCCGCCGCCAATGCGCCGATGACGACGCTGATCCCCGGCTGCGGTTCGGCCTATGAGCTGGCCTTGCTGGCCGACGCGGGATGGGATGCGACGGCGATCGATTTCTCGCCGGCGGCGGTGGCGCTGGGCAAGGCGGCGGCCGGCGCGCATGCGGCGCGCGTGGTCGAGGCGGATTTCTTCGCCTGGCAGCCGCGACAGCCGCTGCAGTTGATTTACGAGCGCGCCTTTCTGTGCGCGCTGCCGCGCGCCATGTGGCCGCAGGTGGCGGCGCGCTGGGCGCAGCTGTTGGCGCCGGGCGCGTTGCTGGCCGGTTATTTCTTTTTTGACGAGGCGCCCAAGGGGCCGCCGTTCGGCATCGCCCGCGCGCAGCTCGATGCGCTGCTGCGGGCGGATTTCGACTGCATCGCCGATGACGCCGTCAGCGACTCGATCCCGGTGTTTGCCGGCAAGGAGCGCTGGATGATCTGGCGCCGCCGCTGACCCGGCTTAATCGCGGCGCGGATTGTTCGGATGGTCGTCGCGGCCGTTCGGCACGCCGTCATGGTCGCGGTCGCCGCGCGCCCAGCTGCCGCGCGTCATTTCCCAGTGGCCGTTGCGTTCGTTCCAGGCCGGCTGATGGTAGACATAGCCGCGGCGTTCGCGTTCCCAATGGCCTTTGGTCCAGACGTGGTGATTGCGTTTCCAGTCCCAGTAGCCGGGCACCCACACGTAGCCGCGCCGCGGATGCGGCGCCGCTTCGTCGCGCGGCGGCGGCGGGGCGGTCTGCACCACGATGACGGCGGCCGACACCGGCAGCGTCACGGTAGCGGCGGAAGCGGCGATGGCGGCGGCAAGCAATAGTTTTTTGATCATGATGAACTCCTTGTAAGGTGTGTGATGACCGTTATAAGGAGTTCTTGCCGCCGCTTCTGTGCGGGCGCACGCATAAGCCCGCCGAACGCCTGGATGTCAGAGCAGGTAGGCGAGCATCTGTTGCTGGTCGCGCGCCTGGCGGCGCTTGTAGGCGTGCAGGCCGACAAACAGCGCCATGCACAGCACGATGGTGCGGCGGTGCAGCGGCTCATCCGGCGAGCTGGCGGTCAGTTTGTTGTTGGCGGCGAAAGCGGGGGCGGCCAGGCAGGCGGCCAGGAGGCCGGCGTAGAGGTATTTTTTCATGATATTTCCCAAGGAATCAAAGAGATGGTGCGTCGTAAGTCCGGGACGGCAGACGAGGCGGCGATTCAGGGATTGGGAAATCTACGCTTGTTAAACAGTATTTAATCATGCACTACAACAATTTGCGAATAGTTTTTTCTAATCAAATCGATTGACGTCGCAGCGGCCCAACGGGCTTGTCCTTAGGAAACAGGCAGGTGGGCGGTAAAAAGCTTTATAATTCAGGGTTTTGATGATTTTTGCGGAGTAATAGATGCCGATCTACGCCTACCGCTGCGAGGCATGTGGTTTTGCCAAGGATGTCTTGCAGAAGATTTCCGACCCGCAGCTGACTGTTTGCCCGACGTGCGGCAAGGAGTCGTTTAAGAAACAACTGACCGCGGCTGGCTTCCAGTTGAAGGGCTCCGGCTGGTATGTGACCGATTTCCGTGGCGGCACGCCGCCGGCGACAGGTACCGCGCCCGGGGCGGCCAAGGAGGCGTCGGCGCCGGCACCCGCGCCTGCGCCGGTCACCGGCACGAAAACGGACTGAACATCCCGATTTCAACCACTCTAAGAGTATTCGATGCGTAAATATTTCATTACCGGCTTGCTGATCCTGGTTCCCCTGGCGATCACCGCCTGGGTGCTGAACCTGGTGATCAGCACCATGGACCAGTCCCTGCTGTTCGTGCCGGAACGCTGGCAGCCGCGTACCCTGATCGGCTTCGATATTCCCGGCCTGGGCACCTTGCTGACGGTCCTGATCGTGTTCCTGACCGGCCTGCTGACCAACAACCTGGTCGGCAACTACGTGGTCAAGCTGTGGGAAAAGCTGCTGACCCGCATCCCGGTGGTGAGCTCGCTGTATTCGAGCGTCAAGCAAGTGTCGGACACGCTGTTCTCGTCTTCCGGCAACGCTTTCCGCAAGGCGGTGCTGATCCCGTATCCGCACCAGAATTCCTACACCATCGCCTTCCTGACCGGCGCGCCGGGCGGGGATGTGAAGAACCACCTGGTCGGCGACTACGTCAGCGTCTACGTGCCGACCACGCCGAATCCGACCTCGGGCTTTTTCCTGATGTTGGCGCGCAAGGATGTGGTCGAACTCGACATGAGCGTCGATGCGGCCCTGAAGTACATCGTGTCGATGGGTGTGGTGGCGCCGGAAGATGCGCCGCGGCCTATCGAAATCGCGAGCAAGTAACTAAGATTAACTGAGTAACCTAACCTGAACCGAGAAATAAACATGTCCTCAATGCGTACTCACTACTGCGGCCTCACCACTGAAGCGCTGCTTGGCCAAACCGTCAGCCTGTGCGGCTGGGTACATCGTCGCCGCGACCACGGCGGCGTGATCTTCATCGACCTGCGCGACCGCGAAGGCCTGGTGCAGATCGTTTGCAATCCGGAGCAGGCGGAAGTATTCAAGGCGGCCGAAGCCGTCCGCAACGAGTTCTGCCTGCGCGTCACCGGCGTGGTCAAGGACCGCCTGGCCGGCACCGTCAACGCCAACCTGGCCTCGGGCAAGATCGAAGTCGTGTGCTCGCAGCTGGAAGTGCTGAACCCATCCGTGGCCGTGCCGTTCCAGCTGGACGACGACAACCTGTCGGAAACCACCCGCCTGACCCACCGCGTGCTGGACCTGCGCCGTCCACAGATGCAGAACAACCTGCGCCTGCGCTACAAGGTCACGATGGAAGTGCGCAAGTACCTCGACGACCTGGGCTTCATCGACATCGAAACCCCGATGCTGACCAAGTCGACCCCGGAAGGCGCGCGCGACTACCTGGTGCCGTCGCGCGTCAACGCCGGCAACTTCTTCGCGCTGCCGCAATCGCCTCAGCTGTTCAAGCAGCTGCTGATGGTGGCCAACTTCGACCGCTACTACCAGATCACCAAGTGCTTCCGCGACGAAGACCTGCGCGCCGACCGCCAGCCGGAATTCACCCAGATCGACTGCGAAACCTCGTTCCTGACCGAACAGGAGATCCGCGACCTGTTCGAGGACATGATCCGCAAAGTGTTCAAGAACACCATGTCGGTCGACCTGCCTAACCCGTTCCCGGTGATGAACTTCTCTGAAGCGATGGGCAAGTACGGTTCGGACAAGCCGGACATGCGCGTCAAGCTGGAATTCACCGAGCTGACCGAGGTGGTCAAGAACGTCGAGTTCAAGATCTTCAACAGCGCCGCCAACCTGCCTAACGGCCGCGTGGTCGGCATGCGCGTGCCGCAGGGCGGTTCGATGCCGCGTTCGGAAATCGACGCCTACACCCAGTTCGTCGCCATCTACGGCGCGCGCGGCCTGGCCTACATCAAGGTCAACGAGAAGGCCAAGGGCCGCGACGGCCTGCAATCGCCTATCGTCAAGAGCATCGACGACGCCACCCTGGCCACCATCCTGGAACTGACCGGCGCCCAGGACGGCGACCTGATCTTCTTCGGCGCCGACAAGGCGAAAGTGGTCAACGACGCGATCGGCGCGCTGCGCGTCAAGATCGGCCATTCGGAATTCGGCAAGAACGCCGGCCTGTTCGACGACGTCTGGGCGCCGCTGTGGGTGATCGACTTCCCGATGTTCGAATACGATGAAGAGTCGGATCGCTGGACCGCGACCCACCACCCGTTCACCGCGCCGAAAGACGGCCACGAAGACTGGCTGGAAACCAATCCGGGCGCCTGCATCGCCAAGGCCTACGACATGGTCTTGAACGGCTGGGAACTGGGCGGCGGTTCGATCCGTATCCACCGCGAGGAAGTGCAGTCGAAAGTGTTCCGCGCGCTGAAGATCGACGCCGACGAAGCCCGCCTGAAGTTCGGCTTCCTGCTGGACGCGCTGCAGTACGGCGCGCCGCCGCACGGCGGCCTGGCGTTCGGCCTGGACCGTATCGTGACCCTGATGACCAAGTCCGATTCGATCCGCGACGTGATCGCCTTCCCGAAAACCCAGCGCGCCCAGGATCTGCTGACCCAGGCGCCGTCGGAAGTGGACGAGAAGCAGTTGAAAGAACTGCATATCCGCCTGCGCGCCGTCGAGCCAAAAGTGGCAAGCTAACATTGCAATGGAAAGGGCGCTTCGGCGCCTTTTCTTTTACCTGATCTATGAAGCCTTACAAGATACCCGAGTCGGTGCTGGTGGTGATCCACACGGCCGACCTGCACGTGCTGCTGATCGAGCGCGCCGACAAGCCCGGTTACTGGCAGTCGGTGACCGGCTCGCTGGACGCGGCCGACGAACCGTTGCCGCAGACCGCCGCGCGCGAGCTGTTCGAGGAAACCGGCATCGTCGCCGACGGCGAGCGCATCGCGCTGCGCGACTGGCACCTGTCCAACATCTACACCATCTATCCCGTGTGGCGCCACCGCTACGCGCCGGGCGTGACGGAAAACACCGAGCACGTCTTCAGCGTCGAAGTGCCGCGCGACATCGCCATCACGCTCAGCCCGCGCGAGCACCTGAACCACGTCTGGCTGCCGTACCTGGAAGCGGCCGACCGCTGCTTCTCTTACTCGAACGCCGAAGCCATTCTCCAGCTGCCGCAGCAGATCCGCTAGGCCGGCGCCGTATGTGCGGACCCGCACGCCGCAAACCCGGACTCAGGGTTAGAATGGACGCATGAAAATCCGCGTCGCCACCTACAACATCCACAAGGGCGTTTCCGCCATCCGCGCCGAACCGCGCGTGCTCGCGCTCAAGCAGGCGATCGGCCTGTTCGACGCCGATGTGGTTTTTTTGCAAGAGGTGCAAGGCAAGCACGACCTCAAGGCCGCCAAATACGGCGCCGAACACCTGGGCCACAAGCACTGGCCCGCTGCAGCGCAGCATGAATTTTTCGCCGGCGAATCGCGCCACCTGCACGCCGCCTACGGCATGAACGCGATCTACGATCATGGCCACCACGGCAACGCGCTGCTGAGCGCCTTCCCGATCGCCAACCAGGCCAACCACGACGTCTCCGACCATGCCTACGAACAGCGCGGCATCCTGCACTGCGTGCTGAACACCGAGCACGGCGTGGTGCATTGCTATGTGGTGCACCTGGGCTTGTTCGAGGCCGGCCGCCGCCGCCAGACGCAGGCGTTGATCTCGGCCGTGCGCGAATCGGCGCCCGACGGCGAACCGGTCATCATCGCCGGCGACTTCAACGACTGGCGCAACACCCTCGGCGCCGAACTGCGCAACGCGCTGGGCGTGGTCGAGGCGTTCGACCAGCTCGGCTCGACGTCCACGCTGGACGACATCATGCGCACGCTGCGCCGCAAGTCCGGCGTCAATCCGGCCCGCACCTTCCCTTCGGCCTTGCCATTCTTCCGCCTGGACCGCATCTATGTCCGCGGCTTTAAAGTCGACGCGGCGGAGGTCATGCACGGCAGCCTGTGGGCCAAGCTGTCCGATCACGCTCCCATCGTCGCCAACCTGACGCTGGCCTGAGCGAGACCGTATGCGCACCGTCAACTTCGTCGCCGACAATGAAGTCAAGCTGCTGCACACCGGCACCGATTTTTTCCCGGCGCTGGTAGGCGCGATCAACGCCGCCCAGTACGAGGTGTATTTCGAGACTTATATCTTCGCCGGCGACGACACCGGCCAGGCGGTGCTGGCGGCGCTGATGGACGCGGCGCGGCGCGGCGTGCAGGTGCGCATGATCACCGACTGGTGGGGCACCGGCCGGCGCCAGATCGGCAGCATGCACCAGCTGCTGCTGGCGGCCGGCGTCGAGCACCGCATCTTCAATCCCTGGTTCAAGCGCGGCGTCACGCGCACCCACCGCAAGATCTGCGTGGTCGACCGCAACGTGGCGTTTGTCGGCGGCATCAACATCAACGACGACATGTTCTGCGACTACGACCACAGCAAGAGCCTGTCGGCGCCACGCTGGGATTTCGCGGTGCAGGTGCGCGGGCCGCTGGTGGCCTCGATCCAGCAGGAGGCCGTCACGCAGTGGCGGCGGCTGGGCAAGCTGGGCATCATCAAACGCATCAGCCTGTACAACGATATGCGCAAGGTCAACAAGATCGCCGCGCAGAACATGGTGCAGGCCGGCTTCGTGGTGCGCGACAACCTGCGCAACCGCAGGACGATACAGCGCGCCTACCTGCAGGCGCTGGGGCGGGCGCGCAAGAGCGTGCTGCTGGCCAATCCGTATTTCGCGCCGGGCGCCAAGTTCCGCCATGCGCTGGCCGCCGCCGCCGAGCGCGGCGTCGAGGTGGTGCTGCTGATCGGCGTCGGTGAAATCTGGCTGCAGGATGCGGTGGCGCATTCTTTCTATCCGAAGCTGCTTGCGGCCGGCGTCAAAGTGGTGGAATATCACAAGACCCAGTTGCACGCCAAGGTGGCGGTGATCGACGACGACTGGGCGACGGTGGGCTCCAGCAATGTGGACGGCTTGAGCCTGTTTTTGAACCAGGAAGCGAACGTGGTCATCAAGGACGCGGCGTTTGCGCAGAGCCTGCGCGAGCACATCGAGCAAGCCATCGCCGACGGCGTGGTGATCGATTATGCCGACTTCGAGCACGTGGGCCGCTTCCGCCGCATCGGCTACGAGATCGCGTTTGTGTTCTACAAGATCCTGATGCGGGTCTTTGCAGTGGGGAAATACGCTTGAGCGAAAGTGTCAGACTGGACAAGTGGCTGTGGGCCGCGCGCTTCTTTAAAACCCGCTCGCTGGCGACCGACGCCGTCGACAGCGGCAAGGTCATCGTCAACGGCGACAAGGTCAAGCCGGCGCGCGCCGTGCGCATCGGCGACACGCTGGAGATCGACAACGGTTCCGACCGCTGGGAAATCGACGTCATGGGCTTGTCCGACGTGCGCGCCGCCGCGCCGATCGCCCGCAACCTGTACGAAGAGACCGACCTGAGCGTCGCCCGGCGCGCCGCCGTGGCGGAAAACCGCCGCTTTTTCCGCGAACCCAGCGCCGATTTCAAGGGCCGCCCGACCAAACGCGACCGCCGCCAAATGGGCAAGTTGTAATCCCGCGTTGCTGCGTCGCAGCAATAGAACGCCACCTCTAACGGTACTGTTTGACTTTTACCCCCCGGTGGATAATAGTACGAGCGTTCGCAATTTTTTCACACGGAGTAAACTTAGCTGGAGCAGAATAATCTTTTTCTCTCCACGACTAATTACACCTGGGATGCAATCTTATTAATACCTCAACTAAATTTATGCGCAAAGGCGAGCTAACGCGCGCGGCAATCCTGGATGTGGCGCTGGACCTGGCCAGCCGCGATGGTCTGGAAGGCCTGACCATCGGATTGCTCGCGGATAAGATGAACATGAGCAAATCAGGGGTGTTTGCGCACTTCGGTTCGCGTGAAGACTTGCAGTTGGAAGTGCTGAAGCTGTATCACCACCGTTTCGAGCAGGAAGTGTTCTTCCCCAGCGTGAAAGAGCCGCGCGGCATCCAGCGCCTGAAGTCGATGTTCGCGCGCTGGGTCAAGCGGGTCAGCGTGGAGGTGGCGTCGGGCTGCATCTACATCAGCGGCGCCGTGGAATATGACGACCGTCCAGGTCCGATCCGCGAAGAGCTGATGGCGATGGTCGGCGCCTGGCAGGGCGCTTTGCTGCGCTGCGTGAAGCAGGCCGTCGAATGCGGCGACCTGAAGGCCGATACCGACCCGCAGCAGCTGGTCTACGAGATGTACGGCCTGATCCTGGCATTGCACCACGATGCGCGCTTCCTGCGCATTCCGGGCAGCCTGGAACGGGCGGGCAAGGGCTTCGAGCGCTTGATTGAAACCTATCGCAATCCGCAATCGCCGGCAGCGGTGGTCGGACAAGTTAATTAACCAAACATTCAAAAGTAGTCATCAGGAGAAAATCATGGGTCAATACGTCGCGCCAATCCGGGATATGCAATTCGTTCTGCACGAGTTCCTGAAAGTGGAAGATGAACTGAAAGCATTGCCGGACTACGCCGAAGTCGATGCCGACATCATCAACCAGGTACTGGAAGAGGGCGGCAAGTTCACCTCGGAAGTGCTGTTCCCGCTGAACCACTCGGGCGACCGCGAAGGCTGCAAGCACGACGCCGCCAGCCACACCGTGACCACTCCGAAAGGCTTCAAGGAAGCGTACAAGCAGTACGTCGACGGCGGCTGGGCGGCGCTGGCCTGCGATCCTGAATTCGGCGGCCAGGGCTTGCCGGTGGTGCTGAACAATTCGTTCTACGAAATGCTGAACTCGGCCAACCAGGCCTGGACCATGTATCCGGGCCTGTCGCACGGCGCCTACGAGTGCCTGAAGGAACACGGCACCGACCACCAGAAGGAAGTCTACCTGCCGAAGCTGGTCTCCGGCGAGTGGACCGGCACCATGTGCCTGACCGAACCGCACTGCGGCACCGACCTCGGCATGCTGCGCTCGAAAGCGCTGCCGCAGGCCGACGGCTCGTGGCTGATCACCGGCAACAAGATCTTCATCTCGGCCGGCGAACACGACATGGCTGAAAACATCCTGCACCTGGTGCTGGCCCGCGTGCCGGACGCGCCGGAAGGCTCGAAAGGCATTTCGCTGTTCCTGGTGCCGAAGTACCTGCCGAAGGAAGACGGCACGGTCGGCGAACGCAACCCGATCACCTGCGGCGCCATCGAAGAGAAAATGGGCATCCACGGCAACTCGACCTGCCAGATGAACCTGGACGGCGCCAAGGGCTGGATCATCGGCCAGCCGAACAAGGGCCTGAACGCCATGTTCGTGTTCATGAACGCGGCCCGCCTGGGCGTCGGCATGCAGTCGCTGGGCCTGACCGAGATCGCTTACCAGAACGCGCTGATCTACGCCAAGGACCGCATCCAGATGCGTTCGCTGTCGGGCGTGAAGGCGCCGGACAAGCCAGCCGATCCGATCATCGTGCACCCCGACGTCCGCCGCATGCTGTTGACCGGCAAGGCCTACGCCGAAGGCGCGCGCGCCTTCACCTCCTACGTGGCGCTGCAGATCGACCGCGAACTGCACCACCCGGACGAAGACGTGCGCAAGGAAGCCGCCGACGAAGTCGCGCTGCTGACCCCGATCGTCAAGGCCTTCATCACCGACAACGCCTGGATCGCCACCTCGGAAGCGATGCAAGTGTTCGGCGGCCACGGCTACATCTCCGAATGGGGCATGGAGCAGTATGTGCGCGACGCCCGCATCAACCTGATCTACGAAGGCACCAACACCATCCAGTCGCTGGACCTGCTGGGCCGCAAGATCCTGGGCGACAACGGCGCCAAGCTGCGCAAGTTCGGCGAGAAGATCAAGGCCTTCGTGGAAGACAACGGCACCGACGAAGCGATGAGCGAATTCGTCACCCCGCTGGGCGACCTGGGCGACAAGGTCACCAAGCTGACCATGGAAATCGGCATGAAAGCCTTCCAGAACCCGGACGAAGTCGGCGCGGCATGCGTACCTTACCTGCGCGTGGTCGGCCACATGGTGTACAGCTACTTCTTCGCACAGATGGCGAAAATCGCCCTGGCCAAGGAAGACAGCGGCGACAATTTCTACAAAGCCAAACTGGCCACGGCGCGCTTCTACTTCGCCCGCCTGCAGCCGGAAACCGCCACCTTGATTCGCCAGGCGCGTTCGGGCTCCGCCAACCTGATGGCACTCGACGCCGACCTGTTCTAAGAAACTAAAGGAAACGACATGACCAATTTCATCGTTAAAAAAGTAGCCGTGCTGGGCGCCGGCGTGATGGGCGCGCAGATCGCCGCCCACTGCGTCAACGCCAAAGTGCCGGTCGTCCTGTTCGACCTGCCTGCCAAGGAAGGACCGAAGAACGGCATCGTGCTGCGCGCCATCGAGAACCTGAAAAAACTGTCGCCTGCGCCGCTGGGCAACAAGGAACACGCCGCGCTGATCGAAGTGGCCAACTACGAGGACGACCTGGCCAAGCTGGCCGAGTGCGACCTGATCATCGAAGCCATCGCCGAGCGCATGGACTGGAAGCACGACCTGTACAAGAAGGTCGCTCCGCACATCGCTCCTAACGCGATCTTCGCCTCGAACACCTCGGGCCTGTCGATCACCAAGCTGTCCGAAGGCTTCGACGCCGACCTGAAATCGCGCTACTGCGGCGTGCACTTCTTCAACCCGCCGCGCTATATGCACCTGGTCGAGATCATCCCGACCGAGTTCACCAAGCCGGAAATCAGCGACCAGCTGGAAGGCTTCCTGACCACCACCCTGGGCAAGGGCGTGGTCCGCGCCAAAGATACGCCCAACTTCATCGCCAACCGCGTCGGCGTGTTCGGCATCCTGGCGATCGTCCACGAAGCCGAGAAGTTCGGCCTGTCGGTGGACGTGGTCGACGACCTGACCGGCGCCAAGCTGGGCCGCGCCAAGTCGGGCACCTTCCGCACCGCGGACGTGGTCGGCCTGGACACCATGGGCCATGTGATCAAGACCATGCAGGACTACCTGCCGAACGATCCGTTCGCCGCCGTCTACAAGACCCCCGCCGTGCTGGCGGGCCTGGTGGAAAAGGGCGCGCTGGGCCAGAAGAGCGGCGCCGGCTTCTACAAAAAAGTGGGCAAGGAGATCCAGCGCCTGGACTTCGCCACCGGTGAATACGTCGCCGGCGGCGGCAAGGCCGCCGACATCATCGCCCGCATCCTGAAGGAAAAGGATCCGGTCAAGAAGATGAAGGCGCTGCGCGAATCGACCAACCCGCAAGGCCAGTTCCTGTGGGCGATCTTCCGCGACGCTTTCCACTACATCGCGGTCCACCTGGACACCGTGGCCGACAACGCGCGCGACATCGACTTCGCCATGCGCTGGGGCTTCGGCTGGAACGTCGGTCCGTTCGAAACGTGGCAGGCATCCGGCTGGACCCAGGTGGCCCAGTGGGTCAAGGAAGACATCGACGCCGGCCAGGCGCTGTGCAACGCACCGCTGCCGGCCTGGGTGTTCGAAGGCCCGGTCGCTGAAAAAGGCGGCGTCCACACCGCCGAAGGCTCGTGGTCGGCGGTCTCGAAATCGTTCGTGCCGCGTTCGGAACTGGCCGTGTACAAGCGCCAGGAATTCCGCGCGCCGGTACTGGGTTCGGGCGAAGCCAATGGCCGCACCGCCGGCACCACCGTGCACGAGGACGACGACGTGCGCCTGTGGCACTCGGGCGACGAGGTGCTGGTGATCTCGCTGAAAACCAAGCTGCACGTGATCAGCCCGGGCGTCATCGCCGGCTTCAAGAAAGCGCTGGCCGAAGCGGAGAAAAACTTCAAGGGCCTGGTGATCTGGAGCGCGGACGCGGCCGACGGCGGCGCGTTCTCGGCCGGCGCCGACCTGCAATCGGCCCTGCCTGCGTTCATGCAGGGCGGCGCCAAGGCGGTCGACCCGATCATCAAGGAACTGCAAGACACCTTCATGGCGATGAAATACTCGAACGTGCCGGTGGTGGCGGCTGTTGCTGGCCTGGCGCTGGGCGGCGGCTGCGAAATGGCGCTGCACGCGTCGAAGCGCGTGGCGTCGATCGAGTCGTACATCGGCCTGGTCGAAGTGGGCGTGGGCCTGATCCCCGCCGGCGGCGGCCTGAAGGAAGCGGCGGTACGCGCCTACAAGGAAGCCAAGGGCACCGACATCCTGCAATTCCTGAAAACCGGCTTCACCAACGCGGCCACCGCGAACGTGTCGAAATCGGCCCTGGAAGCGCAGGCGATGGGCTACCTGAAAGAAGACGACGTGATCGTGTTCAACCCGTACGAACTGCTGCACGTGGCCAAGACCGAAGCGCGCGCCATGTTCGACAAGGGCTACCGCGCGCCGCTGAAGGCGCCGGTCCAGGTCACCGGCCGTTACGGCTGGGGCACCATCAAGGCCCAGCTGGTCAACATGCGCGACGGCGGCTTCATCTCCGCGCACGACTTCAAGCTGGGCGACATGATCGCCGAGATCGTGTCGGGCGGCGATATCGACCAGGGTTCGTTCGTGAGCGAGCAGTGGATCCTGGATGCCGAGCGTCGCGCCTTCCTGGAACTGCTGAACCATCCGAAGACCCAGGAACGCATCATGGGCATGCTGCAGACCGGTAAGCCAGTCCGCAACTAAAGGCCATGTCGATTCTGTCCCTGGCATTCAAAGTATTACTGCGCGTGAGGCCCAGCATGGTGTATGACCGTATCAAGCAACAAATGATGGACACCTTGCCCTTCGTGCGCTTGCTGGGGATCAGGATCGACGAGATCGGCAGCGGCACCTCCAGGGTGTCGATGCCGGAGGACCCGAAGCTCAACAACCACCTGGGCACGCAGCACGCCGGAGCCTTGTTCACGCTGGCCGAAACGGCCTCCGGCGCGGCCATGGCGGGCGGCTTCGCGGAACTGATCCTGGGCCTGCGCCCGGTCGCCAAGGAATCGCGCATCCAGTACCAGAAAGTCGCCAAGGGCGCCACCCGCGCCGAAGGCCGCGTCCCTGGCGATCTGGCCGCGCTGAAGGCTGAGCTGAAACAGCAAGGCAAGGTGGCGTTCCCGGTGGAGGTCGACATTTTCGACGCCGCCGGCACGCTGGCCGCACAGGTTCAAGTGGATTGGTATTTATCCGAGAAGCGAAGCTAAGGCCTCGCAACAGTCTTCGATCAAAAATTTTCGAAAGAACAAAATGAGCAAACAAATTCAAGACGCATACATCGTCGCCGCCACCCGCACCCCGATCGGCAAGGCGCCGCGCGGCATGTTCAACAAGACCCGCCCGGACGACCTGCTGGTGCGCGTGCTGCAATCGGCCCTGGCGCAGGCGCCCGGCCTGGATCCATCGCTGATCACCGACGCCATCATCGGCTGCTCGTTCCCGGAAGCGGAGCAGGGCTTCAACATCGCCCGTCAATCGGTGCTGCTGGCCGGCCTGCCGAAGACCATCGGCGGCGTCACCATCAACCGCTACTGCGCATCGGGCATCACCGCGCTGGCCATGGCCGCTGACCGCATCCGCGTCGGCGAAGCCGATGCGATGATCGCCGGCGGCGTCGAATCGATGTCGATGGTGCCGATGATGGGCCACCACCCATCGATGAACCTGAACATGTTCACCGACGAAAACGTCGGCATGGCCTACGGCATGGGCCTGACCGCTGAAAAAGTGGCGACCCAATGGAAAGTCTCGCGCGAAGCGCAGGACGCCTTCGCCGTCGAATCGCACCGCCGCGCCATCGCCGCGCAGCAGGCCGGCTTCTTCAAGGACGAGACCACCCCGGTCGAGATCATCACCCGCACGCCTGACCTGGCGACCGGCGAGATCAAGGTCAAGACCCGCACCGTCGACACCGACGAAGGCGCACGCGCCGATTCGACCGTGGAATCGCTGTCCAAGCTGAAGCCGGTGTTCGCCGCCAAGGGTTCGGTCACCGCCGCCAACTCGTCGCAGATGTCCGACGGCGCCGGCGCGCTGCTGGTCGTGTCGGAGAAATTCCTGCGCGAGCACAACCTGACCCCGCTGGCCAAGTTCTCGTCGTTCGCCGTCAAGGGCGTACCGCCGGAAATCATGGGCATCGGTCCGAAGTTCGCGATCCCCGACGCCTGCAAGGCCGCAGGCATCACCCAGGACCAGCTGGACTGGATCGAACTGAACGAAGCGTTCGCAGCGCAGGCGCTGGCCGTGATCGGCGACCTGGGCCTGGATCCGGCCAAGGTCAACCCGATGGGCGGCGCGATCGCCCTGGGCCACCCGCTGGGCGCGACCGGCGCGATCCGCGCCGCCACCGTGGTGCACGCACTGCGCCGCAACAACCTGAAATACGGCATGGTCACCATGTGCGTCGGCGCAGGCATGGGCGCGGCAGGTATCATCGAACGCGTGTAATCGGATAGCACGATACATAAAAGGGCGCTGCGGCTTACACCTCGGCGCCCTTAATCATTTGGAGACCACATGGATATCTTAAGCAGCAAGACCAACGGCGTGTTGACGCTGGAATTCAACCGCCCTGAGCGCAAGAACGCGATCACCTCGGCGATGTATCAGAGCATGGCCGACGCCATCAACGAAGCGGAACAGGATGCCGCAGTGCGCGCCATCCTGATCGTTGGCAAGCCGGAAATTTTCACCGCCGGCAACGACCTGGAAGACTTCATGAAAACGTCGCGTCCGGCCGACGGCTCGGGCATCGAGGAGCGTTCGGTCTACAAATTCATGATGGCTCTGAGCGGCTCGACCAAGCCTGTGGTGGCGGCCGTGGCCGGCGCGGCGGTCGGCATCGGCACCACGCTGCTGATGCATTGCGACCTGGTCTACGCGGCCGACAACGCCAAGTTCTCGATGCCGTTCGTGCAGCTGGGCCTGTGCCCTGAATTCGCATCGAGCATTTTGCTGACGCAAATTGCCGGCTACCCGCGCGCCGCCGAGAAGCTGATGCTGGGAGAAGCCTTCCTGGCGCAGGAAGCGCTGGAGATGGGCCTGGTATCGAAGATCGTACCGGCCGCCGAGCTGCGCGCGTTTGCCGAAGGCCAGGCCGCCAAGCTGGTGGCGCTGCCGGCCAGCTCGATCCGCGCCACCAAGCAGTTGATGAAGGCCGCCCGCAAGGGACCGGTCACGGAAGCCATCGCCGCCGAAAACAAATTCTTCGGCGCCATGCTGGCCGCACCGGAAGCCAAGGAAGCCTTCACCGCCTTCTTCGAAAAGCGCAAGCCGGACTTCACCAAGTTCGCGTAAACAACGGGCGGCTGTTTTACCCGCTCAGGTGTCTGATCCGCCAGGTGGTGCGATCGGCGCTGGATCCCGATCGGGACCGGGATCCGCATCGGGGGCGGCATCGGTCGTAGGGGAGTCTGTGATCCAGAGGCCGATTTCGCCGTTAAAATATTCGTGCTGGGTCAACGGCAAGCAGCAGTGCAGATAAACCGCCTGCCGGCCTGCGCTCCCGCCATTCCTGTATTCCAGCCGGAGCCGGATATCGAGTGCGGCCAAATTATAGATGCGATCGTCTTCCAGCGGCCGTTGCCGGCCGAGTTCGAATACCAGGCCGTACCGGGTATCCGGCATACTGAGAACGCCAGTGATGCTCTCGCCGTCGCCGGCGAACCGCCAACGAATCTTCACCTCCCTGCCGCGGGCGACGAACCCTCGTTCCCCGGCCATTTGCGGGACGAGCTCGGCCCCTCTGTTTTCAGCTTCCTGCATGATGTGGCTCCAATGATGGCATCCCGGCCGGGTTGGTGGTGTCAGGCGGAGACCCGCAACGTGTAGTAGCCAGCGGAGCTGTCCGCCGTGTCGTCAACGGCGGTGATGGTGGCGTTTGGATCGTTGGTGGTCGCGACATCGGTGGTTACGCCATTGATGACCGCCCTGACCGAGTAAGTGTCGCTCAGCGCCAGGATCGATTTCTTGAACGGCTCGGTCAGCACGATCGACTGCAGCGGCCGGCTGTTCTTGAGGATGGTGAACACCACCTCGGACTTGCAGCTGGATTCGAATTCCAGTTGATTCGGCCCCGAGCTTGGAATCTCGAGCACCTCGAACATATAGGTTTGCAGGCCGGCGTCCTGCCTGATCCCGGCGCTAAAGCCGACGCCAGGCGAGACACGCAGCGGGGCGGACGTGTGGAGGTTGCCGTCGAGGGTGGTCGCGGCGTTGACGGTGTACAGGCTCTCGGCGGGCACGAGCACGCTGGCGCCGGGCGCCACGATGGTCAGGGACGTGGCCACCAGTTGGCCTTTCAGGATCGTGTACTGAGCCGGATACTGGGTATTGTTGAGCAGAGTGATCGCCATGCTTGGCCTCCGGATATAGGCGCGGCGGATCGCCGCCGTAGGCAAAGATACAGGGCCGTTGCTGTTCCTGGGAAGTGTCTTCGCGTAACACGAGCGTGTTACGCAGGGCCAGTGTGTGCGGCACCACAGACGCGCGCGCGCCACTGCGCCATCATGGCCTCATCCCCCCAAATGGAACGATCATGGACTTTCCTACCCGCCACATGCAACAACCCTTGCCCTATGATCCTTCCTATGAAATCGAGGAGGAGGGCGAGGCCGAGACCATCGCCGGCCTGACCGAGGCCATGCACGGCATCGCCGCCACCGTCGACCAGGACACCGGCCATGCCCATCGGGGCGTGCATGCCAAGAGCCACGGCTTGCTGCGCGGCACCTTGCGGGTGCTGGACAAGCTGCCGCCCGACTATGCACAAGGCCTGTTCGCCGGCTCCGGCGGCGAGTGGCCGGTGGTGATGCGCCTGTCGACCACGCCCGGCGACATGCTGGACGATAAGGTGTCCACCCCGCGCGGCATGGCGATCAAGGTGATCGGCGTACCCGGCGAGCGCCTGCCCGGCGGCGAGGCCGATGCCACGCAGGATTTCGTGATGGTCAACGGCCCGGTGTTCCTGGCGCCGACGGCCAGGCAATTCCTCGGCAGCGTCAAGCTGCTGGCCGCCACCACCGACAAGGCGCCGGGCTTGAAGCAGGCCCTGTCCACCGCGCTGCGCGGCGCCGAGAAGGCGCTGGAGGCGGTCGGCATCGAGAGCGGCGCCATCAAGGGGCTCGGCGGCCATCCGGAAACCCATATCCTCGGCGAGACCTTCTTCACCCAGGCCCCGATCCTGTTCGGCCGCTACATGGCCAAGCTGTCGCTGGCGCCGGTGTCGCCCGGGCTGGTCGCGCTGGCGGGCCGGGAGGTCGACCTGGAACACAAGCCCAACGGCCTGCGCGGCGCCGTGGTCGATTTCGTGACGGAGAACAGCGCCGAGTGGGAGCTGCGCGTACAGCTATGCAGCGACCTGCAATCGATGCCGATCGAAGACGCCTCGGTCGAATGGACCAGCCCCTGGATCGCGGTGGCGCGCATCACGGCGCCGCCGCAGGCCGGCTGGACGCATGGCCTGTCGGTGCTGGTGGACGACGGCATGCAGTTCAGCCCGTGGCACTGCCTGGCCGCGCACCGGCCCATCGGTTCCATCATGCGCGTGCGGCGCGCCGTGTATGCGGCCTCGGCCCGCTTCCGCGCCGAACGCAATGGCGCGCCGCTGGCCGAGCCGCACAGCCTCGACCATTGGCGCGAGCATTAATCGCCACGATTAATACTTGTAGTTCAACCCCACCACGAACGAGCGGCCCGAGTGCACGTACAGCAGCGTGTCGTTGCGCTGGCTGTCGCGGCCGTAGCGCAGCGGCGTGTCGGTCAGGTTCTGGCCTTCTACGCTGACGCGCAACTTCGGCGTGATGTTGTAGGACATGCTGAAGTCCACATTGGTCGAGCCGTCGACGATGGTGAAGTCATGCCCCTGCACATCGCCCAGCACGTTCAACAGATACGATGAACGGTGCGCCGCCGAGACCCGCGCGCTGAACTTGCTGTCCTCGTAGAACAGCGTGATGTTGTGCGCGTTCGGCGACAGGCCGGTGAAGTTGGCCTGCTGCGTCAGCTTCTCGTTGGCCGGCGTGTTCGGATTGTCGACCCGCGTGATGTAGGTGATCTTCGAGTCGACGTGCGTGTAGTTGGCCAGCAGCCCGAAGTTGCTCCACTGGCCGGGCAGGAAGCTGAACGGCGCCTGCAGGTTCAGCTCGTAGCCGTTGAGCGGACCGCCGGGCGTGTTGACCTTGCGGTTGACCACCACCGTGGTGTTGGGCAGCGTGGCGCAGGCCGGCGTGCCGCCGGTGATGCTGCAGCCGCCGCCGATCAGGATCGAATCCGGCAGGCCCAGCGACGAGAACACCGCGCGCTCCGACACGCCCTGGATGAAGGTGCCGATATCCTTGTGGAACATGCCGGCCGAGATCATGGCGTTCTTGGCGTAGTACCACTCGGCCTGCAGGTCGTAGGTCTTGGCGCGGATCGGCGCCAGCATCGGGTTGCCGATGCTGACCGTCTGGCTTTGCGTCGACAGCGTGGTCGACGGCGCCAGGTCGGTGTACTCCGGCCGCGCCACGGTCTTGCCGGCCGAGAAGCGCAGCATCACGTCGCGCGGCAAGGTGGCCGAGACGTTCAGCGCCGGCAGGAAGTCGCGGTAGCGGTTGGCGATCGTGGCCGGCTGCAGTACGCCGTTGGCGTTGACCAGCGCGAACGAGGTGACGTCGGTCTGCGCTTCGCGCGCGCCGACGTTGCCGCGCAGCGGGATGGACCACAGGTCGTACTTGAAGTCCACCATCAGGAACGCGGCCTTGATCGATTCGTCGACGCCGCGGTTGACCTGGCCCAGGTAGTCGTAGCTGGAGCCGGGTACGGCCGAGCAGTGGCATTCGATGTCGTACACGGCGCGGAACTTGTCCAGGTCCACCGCCGTCCACGAGCTCGGCACGCCGGTGCCGCCCAGGCCGCTGCCGAAGCCGCTGATCTGGCGCGTCAGGCCGGCCAGGGTGACGCCGCTCGGCAGCGCCAGGCCGTTGCCGCCCGAAGCGATCTCGACGTTGGTCCAGGTGTTGTCGCGCTTGGAGAAGCCGCCGCGCAGCGTCAGGTTGTCGTTGAGCTCGTAGCTGGTGTTGATCTCGTTGGTCTTCAGCGTATTGCGCGTGTGCAGGTAGCGGCCGACGAACTGGCCGTGGAAGGTGCCGTCCGCTTCCTGCGGCGCGAAGCTGAAGTTGTTCGGGTTGGCGACGTCGATGCCGAAGTTCAGCGTCGGCACGTTGCGGTTGTTGCGGAAGTCGAAGGAGAAGCCGTTGACGTTGGGCGAGTCGAACTGCACGGTGGCGCGCATCGGTTCGTCCAGGTCGGATTTCGATTTCCCGCTCAGGAAGTCGACGCGCCAGCGGTCGGTCAGGTCGCGGTGGCCGGACAGCACGTGCTGCTTGAACAAGGTCGAGTATTTGTCGAGCAGGCCTTCGGTGCGGATGTCGACCGCATTGAACTTGCCATAGTCCCAGCTGCCGTTGTCGTTGAAGTGGGTCTCCAGGATCGAGGTCTGCGGCTTGCCGTTGGACTGGCCCAGGCTGCGCCCGAAGGAGATCGCCGAGATGTAGTTGTCGTAGCGGCTGTTGTTGAACTTGCCGCCCAGCAGATCGAGGTTCAGCTCGGTCTGGGTGTCGGGCCGCCACTGGAAGGAGCCGGTGAGACCGGTGCGCTCGTACTGCGTCAGCGAGCGGCGGTAGCGCGGGATGCGCGGCGCGAACGCGCCCGAGCCGGCCAGCGGCGAGGCCACCGTGCCGCCGTAGTTGTCGGTGCGCGACATCACGCTGTTGTAGGCGTCCAGGTTGGAGGTGCGCGGCACGCCGGTGCCGCAGTTGGCGGCGTCGATGCCCTTGATGACGCTGTTGGCAGGGTTCTGCGGCGCGTAGCCGAGCGGCGAGCAAAAGCCGCCGTCGTTGCTGGCGCTGAGCAGCTCGACCGCCTCATAGCCTTCCTCCTGCGCGGTGCGCTTGGACCAGGCCAGCGAGAACAGCGCGCCGAACTGGCCGGCCGGGGTCTTCCAGCGGTCCGAATACAGCGCCGTCATGCGCGGCTCGGTCTTCTTCGACAGCGAGTTGTTCAGCGCCTGGCCGCCGAGGCTGAAGGTGCGGTCCTTGAAGTCGAACGGGCGCGCGGTGCGCAGGTCGACGGTGGCGCCGAGCGAGCCTTCCTCGACCGCCGCCTCGGACGTCTTGCGCACCTCCAGGCTGTTGAACAGTTCCGAGGCGAACACGCTGAAGTCGAAACCGCGCCCGCGGTTGGTGCTGCCGTTGATGTCGGAGGCGCCGGTGGCGGTAACACCTTCGATGCCGTTGATGCGCACGCGGGTGAAGCCGGCGTTCAGGCCGCGCACGGTGATCTGCTTGCCCTCGCCGCCGTCGCCGCGCGTCAGCGACACGCCCGGCACGCGCTGCAGCGACTCGGCCAGGTTGGCGTCGGGGAACTTGGCGATGTCTTCGGCCTTGATGACGTCGACGATGCCGTCGCTGGAGCGCTTGATGTTGAGCGCGCTGTTCAGACTGGCGCGGAAGCCGGTCACAAAGATCACATTCGGGTCGTCGGCGGCGGGCGCCTGCGGCGGCGCCGGGGTCTGGGCTTGCGCGCCCATGACGGCCAGCGCGCCCATGATGGCGAGGACGGACGGCTTGAGCGGACTGCGGGTGTTCCGGTTTTTCATGCTGATCCTTTATAGTTTTTACGCACTGATTGGACGTCTCTCCCTGAGGGAAAGCCGATCATAAGCGCGATCGCCGCGCGTAAAACCGGGCCGCCGGAAACACTCAACGAGTTGATTTTCTGGCAGCGCGAACGTTGCTGGCGTACTACAGCGGAATGGGCGGCAGAGCGATGTAGCACGTTTGTGCTACATACAACTTTCCTGCTAGGAAATATGATCCGCGCTTTCACACAATAACAATCGGCCGCCCCCCTGCGCGCCGCCACAGTCCACACCCGTCCATACCCAACCAAGGAAGCGACCTCCATGAAGCTCTACACGCGCGCGCTTTGCAGCGCCCTGCTGGCATCCACGTTCTGCCTCGCGGCCCACGCCGCGGCGCCGGCCAAGCCGTCCCGGCCGGCCACCGCCCTGACCCCGGCGCAGATCGAAACCATCGTCCACGACTACCTGTTGAAAAACCCCGGCATCCTGCGCCAGGCCAGCGATCTGCTGCAGCGCGAAGACATGGCGCGCGCGCAGCAGCAGGCGGCGCAGTCGGTCGAGGTGTTGAGCAAGGAACTGCTGGCGGGCGCCGCCTCGCCGGTGGCCGGCAATCCGCAGGGCGACGTCACCGTGGTGGAGTTCTTCGATTACCACTGCGGCTATTGCAAGCGCGTGGCGCCGGCCGTCAAGGCGCTGTTGGACAGCGACCCGAACGTGCGCCTGGTCTACAAGGAACTGCCGATCCTCGGCCCGGACTCGATCGTCGCCGCGCGCGCCGCGCTGGCCGCCGACCGCCAGGGCAAGTACCAGGGTTTCCATGACGCGCTGTTCGCGGCCGACTCGCTGGCCGAGCCCGCCGTGCTGGCGCTGGCCGCCGCGCAGGGGCTGGATGTCGAGCGGCTGCGCGCCGACATGGCCGACCCGGCCGTCACCGCCGAGCTGGAAAAAAATGTCGCGATGAGCACGCCGCTGGGCATCAACGGCACGCCGGGCTTCGTCGTCGGCAACACCGTCGCACCCGGCGCGCTGGACCTGAACGGCCTGCGCCAGATGGTCGAGGCCGCCCGCAAGGCGCAGCAGCGCCAGGCTTCCGTGGCGCCCTAAGCCGCTCACTCTTCGATAGGAACCACCATGTTGAAACGATGGATATTGACGGCCTGCGCGCCGGTGCTGGCCCTGGCCCTGATGCTGACGCTGCTGCCGACGACGGCCAGCGCGCAGACGCCGGAATTCTGCTGGAAAGACAGCTATGGACGCGGCGTCGGCACCATACCGCCGAGCTGCAACTCGGACCGCGTCAAGCAGACCGGCATGTGCTACACGCCGTGCCGCGACGGCTACGAGGGCACCGTCACGATGTGCCTGCGCAGCTGCCCTTCGGGCTACAGCAACTGGGGCATGACCTGCCACATCGATAAGGCGCTGCTGGTGCCGGCCAAGGTCGACTTGTGCAACGCCTCGACCAGCTGCCCGAGCGGCTACACCAACGCCGGCCTGTTGTGCGGCCTGAACACGCCGGGCGTGCCGGCCGGCTGGAAAGCAGCCGTCAGCGGCCCGGCCGGCTCCGGCCTGGACCTGTCGCGCGAACTGTACGACCGCGGCATCGGCCTGGCGCCGTCGGTATGCGACGGCGACAAGGTCAATAGCGGCGGCCTGTGCTATCCGAGCTGCAAGCCCAACTTCTCCGGCATCGGCCCGGTGTGCTGGGGCACCTGCCCGGCGGGCTGGACCGACTGCGGCGCCGGCTGCGCGGAAAACGCCGGCCAGTGCGTCAAGGTGATCGGCAACCAGGTGTATGGCGTGATCAGCGCCGCCAAGGACATCGCCAAGCTGGTGGCGACGCTGGGCGCGGCGGCGGCCACCAAGCCGGCCGAGAACTCGTCGGCCATCGCCAAGGCGGTCGCGGACCTGAAGAAGCTGTACGAACAGAACAAGGCCTACCTGGAGGCGACCATGGGCGCGGCCACCTACGCCGCCGCCAACTACCAGCTGGCGACGGCGGTGACGCCGGAGGAAATGGCCCAGGCCTCGCTGCGCATCGCCGGCCTGGTGGATCCGACCGGCCTGGCCGCGGCGACCGCCAATTTCGTGTATCCGAAGTGCGACAAGGTCTCGCCGCGATGAACACGTCCAACCCACAGGAGATCCACAGCATGCCTTACTTCTCATTTTCCCGCCTGTTCGCGCTGCTGGCCCTGCTGCTGGCCAGCGCGGCCGGCATGGCCCAGAGCCTGCAGGTCAACGCGGCCTGGTATGGCACGGAAAGCAAAAACACCGGCGCCGTCAACAACGCGGCGATCGTCGACAAGCTGCGCGCCAGCGTCGTCAACGGCGTGCTGTCGGTGCCGTCCAACATCAATGTGTTCCTCGGCGGCGACCCGTATCCGGGCGTGAAGAAGGTGCTGGCGGTGCAGGTCGTGCATAACGGCCGCGTCTACAACATCCGCCAGGAAGAGGGCCGCAACCTGGTGTTCCCGGGCACGCTGGGCGACACCTGGCTGCCGGCGCCGGCCGACGCGCCGGTCGAGGTGGCGGGCGCCTGGTACGGCATTGAAGGCGGCGCCATTTCCAACGGCACGATGGCGCTGGACAAGGTGCGCAAGGGCATGGTCAACGGCAACGTCTACGTGCCGGCCGACATGAACGTGTTCTTCGGCAGCGATCCGGCGTCGGGCAAGGTCAAGCGCGTGGCGGTCGCGGTGCGCTACAAGGGCCAGTCGCTGAACCTGCGCCAGACCGAAGGCAAGGCGCTGGTGTTCCCCGGCGTCGAGGGCGTCGACTACATGGTCAAGAAGGAAGTGCCGCTGGCCGAGATCCAGAAATACTTCAAGCCGGACTTCTACGTGCTGAAGAATCCTGACCTGCAGGAAGCGTTCGGCAACAACGCCGGCGCCGCGTGGGACCACTACATCAAGTTCGGCGCGCGCGAAGGCCGCGACCCGGCGCCGGACATCAGCATCGCCGCGCTGAAGATGCGCTACCCTTACCTGGCCGAACTGTACGGCGACGACAACGCCGGCTACATCCACCATTTCGTGGCGTCGCCGAACCAGTTCAACGCCGATCCGTCGGCCACCGGCTTTGCCGACAGGGGCATGTTCTCCAGCCCGAAACTGGCGTACCTGGACGCCGACTACTACTTCCGCAAGAACCAGGAAGTGTGCTCGGACCCGGAGATGAGCATCCCGCGCGGCAGCAGCAACTGCAACGGCGGCAACGGCGTGCTGCTGATGAACGTGGTGCGCGTGACCGAGCACTTCCTGCTCAAGGGCGCGGCGGCCGGCTACAAGCCGAACAATATCGCCAGCGCCAACGCGCCGCAGTCGGCCAACGGCAAGGAAACCATGCGCGCCGGCGACTGGCTCGGCGTCAACGAGTACCTGATCTCGCGCAACGGCACCTTCATCGCGATCATGCAGGCCAACGGCGACTTCGCCGTCTACCACCGCAAGCCGGGCTCGAATCCGCCGACCAACGGTAACTACGCCGACGTCCACACCGGCGTCAACCTGCCGGCCAGCGCCGACAGCTATTTCGTCACCATGCAGGCCGACGGCCGCCTGTGCACCTACAGGGGCACCAGCCCGAGCAACAACAAGGGCTATGTGGCGTGCTCGGCGCCGGAGCAGGCCAAGGGCGAGTACTACCTGCACCTGCAGAGCGACCACAACCTGGTGATCCGCGCCGGCACCTCGATGTTCAACGACCGCGGCTATGTGTGGGACTTCATCTCGACCCGGCCGTCGAAGAGCATCTGGTCCAAGATCATCAATCCGATCAAGGTGCTGGTCGGCTGTAACTAAGGCAGCGCCGCCAACCGGCCCAGGCCGGTTGGCATTTCTTTTGCAACTCTGGACAAGACTATGGCTTCCCCTCTACAGAAGCGTCTGCGCCCCTGGGCCCGGACGCTTTGCTGCATTCTGATCGTGGCGCTTCCCGTCCACGCGCAAACCCAGATGGCGGTGGCGCCGCCGGCCGCCGCGCCGCTGCACGGGCCGGCGCTCGGCAGCAGCGGCCGCACGATCCCGCTGGCGCGCATCCCGGAAAGCCAGATCCGCGAACTGATCGGCGACCTGGTGACGTATTTCGAAACCAACCAGAGCCTGTACCGCATGGCCGGCAGCGGCAGTCCGCTGTCGGCGCCGCCGGTGCCGGAACCGGTCAAGGGCCTGGTCAACCTGGCCGCCGACGCGGCGCCGGGCGTGCCGGCGCTGCGCATCGGCTACGTCACCATGCCGCGCCGCATCCCGCAGCTGTGGGTGGACGGCGCCAGCGCCGCGCTGTTCGACGACGGCCTGCGCAAGGTGCTGGAAGAGCGCGGCCAGACCCGCTCCAACCTGCGCCTGCGCGAGCTCGAGTCGCAGATCATCCACCTGAGCTATATCGACGCCGACGACGCGCTGTTCGCGCTGCGCGCGATGGGCTATTCGGCCATCACCGACGAGAACTCGCCGCTGGCCGACGAGGTCAACAGCCCGGACGTGGTCGAGGTGCCCGGCTATGCGCCGGCCGCCGGCGCCGGCGGCGGCTGGAGCAACGGCAACGCCAGCATGAGCAACGGCGCCCAGGGGTTCAACGGCGGCGGCGGGCCGGCGTATCCGTCGTCGGCCGACCAGTCCTCGTCCAAGTTCAAATCGCTCAAGAGCCTGCCCAAGAGCATCGGCATGGACAAGCTGCCGCTGGTGATACGCATGCCCAATCCGGAACGCAAGGAGGTCGGCCTGGTCGGCGGCGTCGAGGGCGCCGGCAACCAGGTCCAGCGCGACCAGCTGGGCATGACCAACATCCTGCCGAACGCGGCCTCCGACCTGTCGCAGACGGTGGCCAACGGCACCAATGAATTGCTGGTGCTGTACCACCCGGATTCGCCGGAGCAGTTCCAGCGCCTGCGCCACCTGGTGGAAACCACCATCGACCGGCCGGCGCGCCAGGTCTACATCGAAGGCCTGGTGCTGGAGATTAACAGCGATACGCTGCGCGACCTCGGTGTGCAATGGTCCGGCAAGCGCGGCAGCTACGGCCTGACGCTGGGGACGCTGACCGCGCTGGGGCCGGGCGGCACGGCGATGACGGCCAGCCGCAACACGCTGCAAAGCATCAGCCCGATCGAGGTGCTCAACCGCATCAACGCGCTGGTCGAGACCAACAAGGCCGAGGTGCTGTCGCGCCCGAGCGTAATGACCATCGACAACCGCCAGGCCACGATCCGCATCGGCACCGATATCCCGATCGCCACCAGCATCGATTCCGGCACCGGCGGCACCGGCGGCCGCGTCTCGTTCAGCTTCCAGTACATCCCGACCGGCATCCTGCTGAACGTGCGCCCGCGCATCAACGAGGATGGCAGCGAGGTCAGCATGCTGATCGACGCCAGCGTCTCCGCCTCGGTGCCCAACCAGGACCTGAAGGTGCTGGACTCGACCACCAACGCGGTGCTGGCCTCGGCGCCGACGATCTCGACCCGCCGGGTGCAGACCTATGCCCGCATCCGCGACAACATGCCGCTGATTATCGGCGGCCTGGTCAGCCGCAACGCCAGCAGCAGCAGCGACAAGGTGCCGGGCGTCGGCGAGGTGCCGCTGCTGGGCAAGCTGTTCGGCCACGAAAGCAAGGAGGAAAACAAGCGCGAGGTGATCGTGGTGCTGACGCCGTCGGTGGTGACCGAGGACACGCACCAGACCAAGTCGCAGTATCCGAAGGACGACAACCGCTTCGACCTGACCGACACCGCGCTGATGCGCGAGCACTTCCGGATCCAGGCCGAGGACATCGTCGACGCCCAGTTCATCCTCGGCAACCCGCGCTTCGCCAAGTACCAGCAAGTGGTCAAGCAGGTGATACGGCGCCAGCCCGGCCTGGCGCAGCAACTGCCGTTTTCCGCCTTCGTCGACGACCACGTGCCGGCCGAGTTCATTTTCGTCTCCGGCCTGATCGACCGCCTGCTGATGCGCCACAAGGAGGGCGGCGACAACCTGGACATCAACCGCATGATCTTCTTCGAGGGCTTGCGCGGCGCCGATTTCCATCCGCAATCGCTGGGCGGCCTGATGGCCAGCATGGGCGACGGCAAGGACCCGATGAGCTTTTTCGCGCGCAACAAGGGGCGGGCGCTGGCGCTGACCTTCCGGCCGCTGGCCGGGGCGGCGCACGACCTGTCGGACATGTTTGCCGAGCCGGTGCCGGAAATCAGCCTGATCGATTGTCCCGACCGCGCCACCTGGCGCCGCAAGCTGTGGGAGCTGAACCACCCGGCCTCCGGCACCCGCTTCACCATCCTGATCCAGGACGAGACCGACCTGGCGCGGGTCAGGCTGGCGCTGGCGCTGAAGAACACCATCACCGTCAACGGCAAGGAGCCGGCCATCACCTTCCACAACTTCCAGCCGGGGCGCATGGTGCAGATCCAGCGCTCGCAGCCGAACTGGGAACAATCGCTGGAAGGCACGGTGGCGCGCAACTTCTTCATCGGCGAATACTTCTATCCGTATTTCATCGAGGAGCACGAGCGCATGCTGCGCGAGCTGGACGCGGCCCTGCGGCGGCCGGAGCTGAAGCCCTACCTGGACGGGCTGCAGCTGCCCTAGACCGGCGCGGACCCGCTACAGTTCGCCGTAGCGGTTGCGGATATGGGCCAGCACGCCCTGGCGCTCCAGGCGGACGATGGCGGCGTCGATGCGCGCCAGCTCGGCCTGGCTGGTGCTGCGCTGGTTGAGCATCAGGTGCACCGGCGCCCGCCGCACCACCAGCGGCAGCGGGCTGATGGCCACGCCCTGTTCCCTGGCTTCGTGGCGCAGCGCGGCGCGGTCGCCCATGATCAGGTCGGCGCGCCCGGCGTCCAGCATGCGCATGCCCTGCTGGAAGCTGGTGAAGGTGCTGAGCTGGCCGGCCGCCGCCAGCGCCGGCTGCAGGCGCGCGTAGGCGGGGCCGTACCAGCCGAGCTTGGGCGCCAGCAGCGGCAGCTTGCGCTTGAGCAGCGCGTCCAGGCTGGCGATGTTCTGGTACTGCGGCAACAGGTTGCTGCGGGTGAACAGGCCGACCGACTCGTGGCGGTAGGCGATGCTGAAGCGCGCGTTGCGGCGCCGCTCCGGCGTGGCCGACGCGGCCAGCAGCAGGTCGATGCCGCCCTGCTCGAACAGCACCTGGCGGCGCGCGGCCGGCAGTTCGGGCAACAGCTGCAGCGTGCAGCCGGCTTCCTTGAGGATGGCTTGCGCCAGTTCCAGGTCCAGCCCGGACGGCGCGCCCTGGGGCGGGCTGAAAATATAGGGCGGCCATTGCTCCAGCGCCATGCTCAGCCGGCAGGCCTGGGCCTGCGCGGCAAGTGCCATCAACGCCATGGCGGTTACAACGTGACGCGCTTGCATGGCGAAATCCCTTCTTGATCTATGGCTACAATTTGCCAGATATGCGGGGAATGTCAAGCGTGCGCAAAACGCGCTGCTATTGTGCGCCGCGATACGTTACAGTTGCTACTATTTGTCTTTCTGGTCACGGACTCCTTATGCCGGCTCACTCCCTCACGTCTCTTCCCTGTCCGGCGCGCGAAAGCGGCTGGCGTTTCATCGGCGCCGGCACGCCCATGCGCGACCTGGTGCGGGCGTTCCGCTGGGAGGACACGCCGCTGGGCGCCATCGCC
Source organism: Duganella sp. CT11-25 (assembly GCF_047302815.1). Lineage (NCBI taxonomy): Bacteria > Pseudomonadati > Pseudomonadota > Betaproteobacteria > Burkholderiales > Oxalobacteraceae > Duganella > Duganella sp. CT11-25. Next base: position 3,813,197 of record NZ_JBKBFD010000001.1, on the reverse strand, counting down.
GATTGGCCGGTGTCGCTGCGCACCAGCGTCGGCGTGGTCATGCACTCGGTGCATCCGATGTTCCTGTGGTGGGGCGAGCAACTGACGCAGATCTACAACGACGCCTATGTGCCGTGCTTCGGCGAGGGCAAGCATCCGGCCGCGCTGGGGCAGGCCGGGCGCGCATGCTGGCCGGAGATCTGGTCCATCATCGGTCCGCAGATCGACGAGGTGCGCAACGGCGGCGAGCCGCGCTGGTATGCGGACAACCTGGTGCCGATCTGGCGCAACGGCCGCATCGAGGACGTCTACTGGAGCTATACCTATACCCCGGTGTTCGACGAGGACGACCGGGTCGGCGGCGTGCTGGTGGTGTGCACCGAGACCACGGCCCAGGTGTTGGCCGAGCGCCGCCGCCATGCGCTGGACTTGCTGGCGCGCCGGCTGCTGGGTTGCCGCAGCGAGCAGGACGTGCGCGACAGCGTGGCGCAGTCGGCGCGCGACCATCCCGGCGACCTGCTGGCGGCGGAACTGCGGCGCGGCGAGGCCGGCGGCGGCGAGACCGGGGACGGCGTGGTGCTGATACGCGGCGCCGAGCTGCAGCTGTGCGCCGAGCTGGCGCTGGCGTTCCGCGTGTCGCCGCGGCTGCCGCTCGACAGCGCTTATCGCCAGTTCCTGGAGCAGTTCACCGCCGCCGTGTGCGCCACGCTGAGCCGGCTCGAAAGCGACCGCGCGCTGGCCGAGGCGATGGCCGAGAGCGAGCGCCTGAACCTCGACCTGAACCTGTCCTCGCGCATCAAGGATGAATTCCTGGCGATGCTGGGCCACGAGCTGCGCAATCCGCTGGCGCCCATCGTCACCGCGCTCAAGCTGATGAAGCTGCGCGGCGACAGCGGCGACACCGTGCACGAGCAGGCCGTGATCCAGCGCCAGGTCGACCACCTGGTGCGGCTGGTGGACGACCTGCTGGACGTGTCGCGCATCGCCAGCGGCAAGGTCGAGCTGCGCAAGGAAACCGTGCCGCTGGCCGAGGTGCTGGACAAGGCGATCGAGATGGCCAGCCCGCTGCTGGAGCAAAAGCAGCACCGGCTGCTGGTCGACGTGCCGGCCGTGCGCTGGCACGGCGATCCGGCGCGGCTGGCGCAAGTGGTGTCCAACCTGCTGAGCAACGCGGCGCGCTACACGCCGGCCGGCGGCCACGTCACGCTGGCCACCCGCGTCAAGGGCGCGGCGGTGCAGATCCAGGTCACCGACGACGGCAACGGCATTGCTCCGGCCTTGCTGCCGCATATCTTCGACCTGTTCGTGCAGGGCAACCGCCAACTGGACCGCGCCAAGGGCGGGCTGGGCATCGGCCTGGCGCTGGTGCGCAACCTGGTGCAGATGCACGGCGGCGAGGTCAGCGCCTACAGCGCCGGCGAGGGCCGCGGCAGCACCTTCACCATCACGCTGCCCGGCGCCGTGGCGGACGAGGCCGACACGCCGGCCGCGGTGCTTGCCGCGCCGGCGCCGGCCAGCGGCACCCGCGTGCTGGTGGTGGACGACAACCAGGACGCCGCCGATTCGCTGGGCGACCTGCTGGGGGCGCTGGGCTACCGCGCCGAGGTGGCCTACGATCCGGTCCAGGCGATCGCGCAGGCGTCGGCGGCGATGCCGGAAGTGGCCATCCTCGATATCGGCCTGCCGGGCATGGACGGCTTCGAGCTGGCCGGCCATTTGCGTCGCTTGCCGGGCGGCGCCGGACTGAAGCTGGTGGCCCTGTCCGGCTACGGCCAGGAGAACGACAAGACGCGCAGCCGCGAGGCCGGCTTCGCCGCCCACCTGGTCAAACCCATCAATATCGCCGATCTGCAGGTTTCGTTATCATAAAGAGTTGCTTTTATTTTAAACAATCCAGTAAAATAGCCCCGGGGAAACTTTTATCGCATCGGGAGCTGTATGGAATTGGTTTATAAGAATGAGAAGACCTTGTTCGGCATCATGCTGGCCGGTTCCATCCTGATCTGGGCGGTGCTGGTGATCGGCACCGTCGGCATGGCGCTGCTGTATGTGCTGCTGTTCTTCATTTCCTACTGCTTCGCGCAATCGGCGCTGGTGTCCTACCTGAAGGGCACGGCGGTGCGCATCACGCCGCAGCAATTCCCCGACCTGCACCAGCGCATCGAGGTGTGCTGCCAGCGGCTGGGGCTGGAGGTGGCGCCGGAAGCCTATCTGCTGCAGATGGGCGGCATGTTCAACGCCTTCGCCACGCGCTTCCTCGGCAACAACTTCATCGTGCTGTATTCCGACGTGGTCGACGCGCTGGAGGACAAGCCGGACGCGATCAACTTCTACATCGGCCACGAGATCGGCCACATCAAGCGCAACCACCTGCGCTGGTCGGCGCTGCTGGCGCCGGCGGCGCTGGTGCCGCTGCTGGGCGCGGCTTATGCGCGGGCCCGCGAATACACCTGCGACCGCCATGGCTTCCACGCCTGCGACGACTTGAAAAGCGCGCAGCTCGGGCTGGCGGCGCTGGCCGCCGGCGGCAAGCGCTGGCGCCACCTGAGCGCGAGCAACTATGCGGCGCAGGCGCAGCAGACCTCGGGCTTCTGGATGTCGTTCCACGAGCTGGTCGGCGACTATCCGTGGCTGGTCAAGCGCATGGCGGTGGTCAAGGGGCTGGCGCAGGGCGCCGAGACCGTGCAGCCGGGCCGGCACGGCCTGGCCTACCTGCTGGCGCTGTTCGTGCCGCGGCTGGGCGTGGGCGGCGCCGGTTCGGTGCTGGCGGTGGTGGCGCTGGCCGGCGTGCTGGCGGCGGTGGCGATTCCGGCTTACCACGACTACACGGCCAAGGCCCGCATGGCGCAGGCGGTCAATGTCGGCAAGGAAGCGACCGACGTCGTCGAGCGCTACATCTACGCCAACGGCAGCGCCCCGGACACCCTGGGCCAGGCCGGCTATGCGATGGACGATCCCAGCCACGCGGTGCTGACCATCGACATGATCGAGGGCAACGGCGTGGTGCGCGTGTTTCCAGCCGACCTGAACTATCGGGGCAAGGCTATTGTGTTCACGCCGCGCGTGGACGAGAATAAGCGCGTCGTCTGGCGCTGCGCCAGCGACGAGATCCCGGCCCGGCTGCTGCCGCCGGAGTGCCGCCACTAGCCTGCAAGGACGCCGTGTTGACCTCAGCCCTGGAAATCGCCGCCAACGCCGTCATGGCCATTTCCATTGTTTTATCCGGGCGCAACAACCTGCATTCCTGGTGGATGGGCATCATCGGCTGCGCCATGTTTGCCGCGCTGTTCTACAGCGTCAACCTGTACGCCGACGTCGCGCTGCAGCTGTTCTTCATCTCCACCTGCATCGTCGGCTGGCTGCAGTGGCGGCGCGGGGCCGGCGGCGCGCCGCTGCCGATCGCGCGCGCGCGGCTGACGGCGCTGGCGTGGATGGCCGGCATCGGCGTGCTCGCCACCGCCGCCTACGGCTTGATGCTGCAGGCCTGGACCAACGCCTACGCGCCCTTCATCGATTCCGCCGTGCTGATGTTCAGCATCGTCGCCCAGCTGTTGCTGATGGGGCGGCGGCTGGAAACCTGGCCGTTCTGGCTGCTGGTCAACACCATCTCGGTGCCGCTGTACGCCAGCCGCGGCCTGCACCTGACCGCCGTGCTGTACGCCGGCTACTGGCTCAACGCGCTGCTGTCGTGGTTCTTCTGGCGCCGGCAGATGCGGGCGCGGCCGGCCGTCTAGCCGGGGCTGGTCTTTTTCTGCTGCTGGATCGCCTGGCGGAAGGCGCTGGGGGTGACGCCCATGCGCTCGCGGAAGGCGGTGGCGAAATTGCCGGCGTTGTTGAAGCCGATCAGCAGGGCGATGTCCTGGACGTCGATATCGGTATCCCTCAGCAATTCCTCGCCGCGCCGGATGCGCTCCTCGCGGATAAAGCCGAACACCGTCATGCCGGTCTGCTCGCGGAACACCTGCGACAGTTTTTCGCGGTAGGTGCCGACGCTGCGGGCGATGTCCGCCAGCCCCGGCAGCGTGGCCAGGTTGTCGGCGATCAGGCGCTTGACGGCGCTGACGATGACGGCGTCCGGGTCGCTGTCGGGTTCGGCCTGGCCGTCGTCATCGGCCTCCGGCGGCGGCTGGTGGCGCCGCGCCAGGTTCAGGTGGACCTGGATGCGGGCCGCCAGTTCGCCCGACGAGAACGGCTTGGAAACGTAGTCGACGCCGCCGATCGACAGGCCCATGATGCGCTCTTCGTCGGCGTCGGCGCCGCTGAGGAAAATCACGGGGATGTCCTCGGTCGCGGGATTGGCCTTGAGCAGGCGGCAGGCGGTGTAGCCGTCCATATTCGGCATGCGCACGTCGAGCAGGATCAGGTCGGGGCGCTGGGCCAGCGCCAGCTGGTAGCCCTGCAGGCCGTTGAACGCCACCGACACCTTGTACGGCAGTTCGCTCAGCAGATCGACCAGCATGCGCTGCTCGAACGCGGAATCATCCACGATCAAGATCTTGCGCTGCTTGCGGTCGAGGGTGGTCGGCATGGCCCAGCCTTAAAACATGGTTGATAAAGTTTTATCACGCCCTGTTGCGTATTATGCCTATCTTTTAAATATTTTTAATAGTTTTCTACTCGTACAGAACTTCTGTCTCTTGTAGCAAAAGCATGGATTTTTTAGATCATTAATAATGGAATCGAGTGTTGTATGGGAGCAATGTTGAGCATTCCCGATGGATTCCTGGAGGCTGAATGGCTGGCATGCGGGCGCGGATAACGAGGTGGATCGTGGGCGCCGCGCTGGCGCTGGCGGGCATGCCGCTGCCGGCGGCCAACCTGCAGATTTCGCCTGTCATGATCAACCTGCGCGCGGGGCAGGGCGCCACTGGCATCAATATGCAGAACCTGGGCGAGGCCCCGGTCTACGGCCAGGTGCGCGTCTACCAGTGGGAGCAGGCGGGCGGCGACGACGTGCTGACGCCGACCCAGGACGTGGTGGCCAGCCCGCCCATCATCCAGATCGGACCGAAAAGCAGCCAGGTGATACGGCTGGTGCGGCGCAGCGAGCAATTGCCCAGCAGCGAGCTGTGCTACCGCATCCTGATCGATGAAATCCCCGGCGACGGCAACGGCCCGGCCAGCGGCGTCGATATCCGCCTGCGCTATTCGGTGCCGATGTTCGTGCTGCCGGCCGACGAGCGCGGCGCGCCGGCGCTGGCCTGGTCGGTGAGCAAGAAAGAGGGCCATTGGACGTTGCGGGTCCGCAACAGCGGCACGCAGCGCGCGCAGATCGGCGCGCTGGAGTTGAGCAACGCCGCCGGCCAGCAGTTTGTCATCGCGAGCGGGCTGTTCGGCTACGTGCTGGCGGGGCGGGTGCGCGAGTGGCGCTTGCCGACGCCGGCCGAAGCGGATTTGAGCGGGGCGCTGGCGGTCAAGGCCAACATCAATTCCCGGCCCTTGAGCGCCAGTACCGTCGCCAGGGTGGAATAGGCCGGCATGTGGCGCCGGCTGATCTGTCTGACGCTGCTGGCATGGATGGCCGTGGGCGAGGTCGGTGCGCAAACGCCGGCGGCGCCACCGCCGCAGGAGGAAGAGCTTTTTCTGGAGGTAAGCTTGAACGGTGAAGTGACCGGCCTGATACTGCGATTTACCCGAGGCAAGACCTCGGGGCTGCGCAGCAGCGTGCAGAATCTGCGCGACCTGGAACTGGACCCGAAGCTGTTCGGCGTCGAGGGCTGGGACGCGTTCGATCTCGACCAGGTCAAGGGCCTCGGCTATGCCTACGACGCCGCGCGCCAGAGCATCGCGCTGCGCGTGGCCGACGCGCTGCGGGCGCCGGTGGCGCTGTCCGGGCGCGCGGTGCGGCAGACCAGTCCGGCCGTGGTCACGCCCGGCGCGGTGATCAACTACGACGCCTTCACCCGCCTGGGCCAGGACGCCAGCCTGTCGCTGGCCAACGAGGTGCGCTACTTCAACGCCGGCGGCGTGCTCACCAGCACCGGCGTGTTCAACTACAGCCGCCAGCTGCGCCAGTTCATCCGCTTCGACACGGCCTGGGTGCATGCGGATCCGGAAACACTGGAAACCTGGCAGGTGGGCGACCTGATTTCCTCGTCGCTGACCTGGAGCCGTTCGCTGCGCATGGGCGGCGTGCAATGGCGCAAGAGCTTCGACCTGCGGCCGGACCTGCTGACCTTCCCGGCCGCCACGCTGGCCGGTTCGGCGGTGGTGCCCAGCGCGGTCAGCCTGTACATCAACGGCGTGCGCCAGGTCGAGACGGCGGTGCCGTCCGGTCCCTTCGTCATCAACCAAGTGTCCAGCATCAACGGCGCCGGCCAGGCCACGCTGGTGACGCGCGACAGCGCCGGCCGCGCCGTCTCGACCACGGTGCCGCTGTATGTCGACACCCGCATGCTGGCCGAAGACCTGACCGATTACTCGGTCGAGCTGGGCGTGCTGCGGCGCCGCTACACCACCGATTCCTTCGGCTATGCGCGCACGCCGGCGTTGAGCGCGTCGCTGCGGCGCGGCATCAGCGACAGCTTCACGCTGGAGGCGCACGGCGAAGCGGGACAGGGCGTGGTCAACGGCGGCGTCGGCGCGCTGCTGCGGCTGGGACAGGCCGGGGTGGTCAGCGCCGCGCTGGCCGGCAGCGGCGGCGACGGCCGGGGCGGCCAGGCCACGGTCGGCTATCAATACCTGAGCCCGCGCTTCAGCATCGATGTGTCCAGCCAGCGCGCGTCGCCGCGCTACAGCGACCTCGGCACGCGCGAGAGCGGCGGCGGCACGCTGGCCAGCGACCGCGTCAACTTCAACCTGTCGCTGTGGGGCGGCCAGGGCGTGGGACTGAGCCTGGTGAACTTCCGCGCGCCGCTGCTGCCGCCGGCCCGCATCGCCGCGCTGTCGTACACGGCCAGCCTGGGGCTGGGACTGTACCTGAGCGCCAGCGCCTTCCGCGACATGCGCGACGACCACGCGCGCGGCGTGTTCTTCAGCCTGAGCGGCTCGTTCGGCGACCGCATTTCCGCCAATGCCAGCCGCGGCCGCCAGAACGGCGTGCAGACCACCAGCATGACCTTGCAGCGTTCGGCCGATTACGGCGGCGGCTTCGGCTGGGGCCTGCAATCGGTGGACACCAACGGCTCGCCGTTGCGCCAGGCCCAGGCCACCTACCTGGGCAACTATGGCCAGCTCACCGCGCTGACGCAGGAAAACGCCAGCACCCGCAGCACCTCGCTCGACGCCGCCGGCGCGCTGGTGCTGATGGACGGCAGCGTGCACGCGGCGCGCCAGGTCGGCGCCGGCTTTGCGCTGGTGTCGACCGACGGCGTCGGCGGCGTGCCGGTGCTGCAGGAAAACCGCGTCATCGGCAAGACCGGCGGCAGCGGCTACCTGCTGGTGCCCAACCTGAATCCCTACCTGGCCAACCAGGTCGCCATCGACACCAGCGCGTTGCCGCTCGATGCGCGCATCGCCAGCACCCGCCAGACGGTGGTGCCGGCGCGCCTGTCCGGCGTGCTGGCGCACTTCCCCGTGGAGCAATACCAGGCCGCCAGCGTGATCCTGCACGGCGCCGACGGCAAGCCGCTGGCGGCCGGCACCGAGGTGCTGCATGTCGAGAGCGGCGCCGTCACCGTGGTCGGTTTCGACGGCGTCGCGTTTATCGACCATCTGGCGCCGTTGAACCACCTGCGGCTGAATGTGGGCGGCGCGCGCTGCATGGTGGAGTTCCCGTATGTGCAGGCCAGGGGGCAGGCGATGTCGACCATCGGCCCCTTCGTTTGCCGGAGCGTGCAATGATGGGCGCGCCGTTTTCCGGCATGGCGCGGCGCTGGCTGCCGGCGCCGGGTTTGCTGCTGGCGCTGCTGTGCGGCCAGGCCCGCGCCGACAGCTGCTCGGTGGCGCAGAGCGACATCGTGTTCCCCACGGTCAGCTCGATTTCCGCCACCCATGTCTACGCCAGCGCCAACTTCAAGGTCACCTGCACCTGGACCAGTTTTGCCGCCAGCCTGCTGTTCCCGAACGCCACGGTGTGCCTGTACCTGGGCGCGGGATCGAATTCGTCGGCGACGGTGACGGCGCCGCGGCAGCTGGCCAACGGCGCCAGGGCGGTCAACTACAACATCTACACCGACGCCAGCTATGCGGCGGCGAAGGTCTGGGGCGGCTGGGCCGGCACCAGCACGCCCGCCAATCTAATCACCTTCACGCTGACCAAGACCGGCGGCGTCGGCACGCTGACGCAGGACGTCAACCTGTTCGCCAGGCTGAACGCCGACAGCACGCTGTCCGGGCTCGATGTCGGGCCGGACAATCTGGTGCTGAATTCGAATTTCGGCGCCGGCAGCGTGCTGATGCGCTATATGTTTTTCCTGACCGGCCTGGGCGACTGCACGCTGGGCACGTCGGTGGCGATGCCGTTCCAGGTGAGCGCCAATGTGATCAATGACTGCAATTTCAATGTCGGCAACCTGGTCTTCCCCAACAGCAACCTGCTGACCAGCGCCTTGCGCACCACCTCGAGCCTGGCGATCCAATGCAGCAAGAACACGGCGTATCGGATTGTGTTCTCGGCCGGCGTCAACGGCGGCGGCATGAACGCGCGCAAGATGAAAAATACCGGGACCACGGAAATGGTGTCTTACCAGCTATCGAACACGCTGGACGGCGCCAGCCTGGGCGATGGCAGCGGCGGCACGGTGATGTTGAGCGGAACGGGGGACGGCGGCACCAGCAGCCAGACCGTGTATGGCCTGGTGCCATCGCAGAATACGCCGTCGCCGGGAGATTACAAGGACACCATTACGGCCACGGTGTCGTTCTGAGAGAGGGCGCCGTTGCGGCTTAGAAGGTGATGGTCCAGTCCTGGGCGCCGGCTTCAGGGCGGATCGCCATGCCGGTGTCGCTGGAGGTGCTGGCCGCGGCGGCCTTGTCGGCGCCGCGGGTGATTTGGTAAGGCGTGTTCAGCTGGCAGGTGACGGCCGGGGTTTTGGCGGCGGCGGTCGTGGTCGATTGCACGGTGCACGCTTCCTTGACCACGAAGCTCACCTGCATGGTGCTGGTCGCGACCTTGCCGGCGGCGCTGGCCAATAGGGGCAGGCTGAGTAGAACGAGGGCAAATGTTTTAACAGGAGTTTTCATTTTTCACACACGTTTTTAAGGTGCGCAGCAATCAGGCGATGGCTACGGGAAGTCCGGGGGAGATCGCATTCCGGGTTCCTGCGGGGTAGCCAGCAAGTTCGCGGGATGAATCTACAGGAAGAATTTTACCGTAGGTCAACATTCTCGCGAATGTTCACATATTACACGTAAATTGACGTGCGGAAATATGGTGATTTTTGGAGAGTTTTTAGTGTCGTTTTTTGGCCTATTTTTGAAGGTGGATCTCTGGCCGGGAAACAGATTTTTTCATAGGGGAAATAACGCTTAACGCAACGGAAAAAAGGAGACGAAATTGGCACGCCAATATACACACATTGTCACAGCTGTTCCATCACCTAAAAAAGTCACACTTTCTTGCATCTAACATGCAAGTCGCCCTAACTGGATAACCCTGGAACCGAGGAGTTGAAAATGAAACATACCGATTTTGGCCGCATGCCTTGCCCGATCGCCCGCAGCCTGGGCAAGGTGGGTGAATGGTGGAGCATCCTGATCCTGCGCGACGCCTTCTACGGCCTGTCGCGCTTCGACGAGTTTGAAAAGAGCCTGAAGATCGCCCCCAACATGCTGACCCGCCGCCTGGCCGGGCTGGTCGAGGGCGGCCTGATGGAGCGGCGCCAGTACAGCACCCGTCCGCCGCGCTATGAATACGTGCTGACCAAGTCCGGCCGCGACTTCAAGCCGGTGCTGCTGGCCTTCATCGCCTGGGGCAACGATCACCTGGCGCCGGAAGGGGCCAGCCTGCTGGTGGTGAGCCGCGAAACCGGCAAGCCGGCCGACCAGGTGCTGGTCGACGCCAACAGCGGCCTGGCCATCAACGACGAGGACTATATGTTCGCGCCGGGCCCGGCCGCCAGCGAGGTGATGCGCTCGCGCCTGATCGAGATCAGCAAGCACGCCTAGCCCTCAGGCGGCCGGTTCCAGCTGGGCATAGACGGCGTTGGCCAGGGCGGCCAGCGCCGCCTTGTCCAGGCTGCCGGAAAGGGCGTAGCCGAACTTGCCGTCTATCCAGTAGAACACGCCCACCTCCCCCTCCTGCGCAAAGCGGAAGCCGGTCTCGCGGTTGCGCGTCTGCTCGGTCGAGACGTACAGCGTCAGGCGCGCGCCGCCGGCGTCGCGGTACATGAATTGCGCCACCGGCCCGCTCTGGCCGGGCAGCAGGCGCCCCCCTTCCAGTGCATAGCCCTGCGCTTCCAGCCGCGGCGGCTTGAGTTGCGCGCCCAGCCGTTTCGACAGCCAGGCCACCAGGTGCGCCTGCTGGTCGGCGCCCACTTCCACCGGGTGCCGGATTTCCGGCGTGTAGACCGCATGCGCCAGCGCGGCGCGGGCCGGCAGGGCGGCCTGCCCGTCCATGGCGGAAGGCTCGGCGGCGTCGCGCGCCAGCCAGCCGGCGGCGCCGCCGGCCAGGGCCAGCGCCAGCATGGCGGCGGCGCGCAGCGAATTGGCGCGCCAGCGCGGCGGCAGGCGGCGCAGCGCCAGCGCCGGCGGCACGGGCTCGTCCAGCACCGGGCTGTAGCGCGCGCGCAGGGCCACCGCCTGTTCGCGGTAGGCCCGCAGGCGCGCCGCTTCGGCCGGGTGCAGCGCCAGGTAATCGTCGATGGCGGCGCGGCGCGGCGGCGGCAGTTGGCCGTCGACCCAGGCTTGCAGTTCGGCTTCGGTTACGGGGGCGCTCATTTGATCACCTTCAACGGCGAGGGCAGCGGCTGGCCCTCCATCAGCAGGCGCAGCCGTTCCCGGCCGCGCGACAGGCGCGACATCACCGTGCCCAGCGGAATATCCAGCGCGGCGGCCACCTCGTCGTAGCGCATTTCCTCCAGCGCCACCAGCAGCAGCACGGCGCGCTGCTCGGGCGGCAGCAGGCGCAGCGCGCTGTCCATGTCGCGCAGCGCCAGGCGGGCGCCGGCGACGTCGCCGCCGGGCGCGGCCAGCGGCAGTTCCTCGTCCAGCGGCTCGGTCGCCAGCGCGGGCCGGCGCTGCTGGTCCACATGCAGGTTGTGCATGATGCCGAACAGCCAGGCCCGCATGTCGCTGCCGCGCCGCCACGAGGCCAGCTTGTCCCAGCCGCGCTCGACGGTGTCCTGCACCAGGTCGTCGGCATCGGCGCGACCGCCCAGCAGCGCCCGCGCGTAGCGGCGCAGGCGCGGGATGCAGGCGATCAGGCGTTCGCTGTCTTGCATGGGATGCGCCGAACCTTGCGCTTAGTCCTTGACCACGTGCCAGATGTCCTTGAAGTTGTCGCCGTTGCGGTCGCCGGGCTTGACGTCCTTCTTGAACAGGTACAAAGGCTTGCCCTGGTAGGCCAGCTGCCTGGCGCCGTCGTCGCGGGTGACCACGGAGTAGGGCGCGGCGACCGTGGCCGGCGCCGCCACGGCCGGCCAGGCTTCGGCGCAGCCGCCGTTGCACACGCTCTTGCCGCTGTTGGCGCTGTCCTTGTCGAAGGTATAGACGGTCATGCCGGCGGCGTTGACCAGCACGCCGTCCTTCTTCATGACGTCGTCGGCCAGGGCGGCGCCGGACAACAGCAGGGCGGCGGCGCCGAATGCGATCAGTTGTTTCATGGTCAGTCTCCTTGAGGGTGGGTGGTACTTGCGTAAACGTAAGGTGTGTCCGGTTTATTCCATCGTCCGTAAAATTTATCGCATTTCGACGGGAGACTCACATGCATCACAAGACACTGCGCATCGCGGCCGCGTGCCTGGCCCTGCTGGCCGCCACCGCATCCTACGCCCAAACCCTGAGCAAGGGCGATCAGCGCATCCTCAAGCAGCTGGCCCAGGCCAATATGGCGGAAGTGGCGGCGGCCAATATCGCGCTGAAGAAATCGCCGACGCCGGAAGTGAAGAGTTTCGCCCAGCAGATGGTCGACGACCACACCAAGGACTTGCAGGCGGTGCAGCAGGTGGCGCACAGCAAGAACGTCACGCTGCCGACCGAGCCCGACGCCCGGCACAAGAAGATGGCGGCCCGCCTGGACAAGCTGAGCGGCGCGGCCTTCGACAAGGCTTACCTGGCCAACGCCGGCGTGAGCGACCACAAGGCGGCGTTCAAGGCGGTGGTCGAGGCGCAGAAAAAAGCCAGCGATCCCGACGTCAAGGCGCTGGCCGCCAAATTGCAGCCGACCATCGACGCGCACCTGCAAAGAGTGCAGGTGCTGACCACCGAATAGCATTGGTTGCAATATTTCATTCACTATATTAATTTCCTTGAGGGACTAAAATCGCTTTGATTTCAGCCACTTAAAGTGGGTATATAGTGCCGTCCGTAAACTGTGGAATAATGCTGCAACAGCACACAACGGTGCTGGGGCAATGACGCCTACCGGACCGATATGGAACGGGCAGTACACAGCAGAAGGATTCATTTGGTGGACATGTTTGCGCTCGACGAAGAGCTGGCGCGGTGGGACGCGGCGTTGCCGGAAGTGCAAGGCGCGGCGCGCATGCCATTGCTGGCGGCGCTGGCCTGGCATGCGCGCCAGCGCGACCCCGCACGCGCGCGGCAACTGTCATCCGAGATCGTGCCGCTGCTGGCGTTGCTGCCGGCCGCCGAGGCCGATCTGCTGCGCGCCCGCCTGCTGCTCATTTCCGCCGAGTCCGAATGGCTGCACGGCGAACTCGATACCGCCCAACACCAGGCCGAACAGGCGCTGCAGCTTTGCCTGCAGGCCGCCGCCTTGCCGGCCGACGCCGCCGGCTGCCGCGCCGACGCCTGCTGGGTGCTGGCCTGGGTGTCCAACGACCGCGGCAGCAGCGCCGCCGGCGACCGCTGGCTGGAGCAGGCGGCCGCCGCCGCGCGCGATGCCGCCGACCCGGTGCGCATCGACGTCATCGACGCCGCCGCCGGCATCTGCGACGCCTTCGGCGACTGGCAGGCCGCGCAGCGGCAATGGAGCGGCCGCTTCGGCACCGACCTGGGCGAGGTGCCGCTGATCGCCGCCGGCTGGATCAGCGACTACTTCGGCACCTGCGCCTTCCAGCGCAGCGAATACGGCCGCGCCATCGGCCACCTGATGCTCAGTTTTGAAACGGCGCTGGCCACCGGCCAGATCCGCCGCGCCATCATCGTCGCCACCAATATCGGCAACGGCTTCACCAGCCTGAATGCGCACGAGGCGGCGCTGGACTGGATGCAGCGCGGCCTGGACCTGGCGCGCCCGACCGGCTGGCCCCTGAGCATCGGCATGTGCCTGATGCAGACCGCCGAAACGCTGCGCCAGCTGGGCCAGCGCGAAGCGGCGCAAAGCCTGCTGCGCGAAGCGCTGGCGACGCTGTCGCCGCTGTCCGGCTCGCGCGCCTACGCGGTGGCGCTGGAATACCAGGGCGACCTGGCGCTGGACCTCGGCAACCACGCCGCCGCGCTGGACAGCTTCACCCGCCTGGCCTCGCGCGGCGACGCCTTGTGCCAGAAGGACTTCCAGAGCAGTGCGCGGCGCGGCCAGGCGCACGCGCTGTCGCACCTGGCGCGGCCGGACGACGCGCTGGCCGCAGCGCAAGGCGCGCTGGCGCTGGCGCGCGAGCACGGCGACGCCTCGAGCCAGATCGCCGCGCTCAACGTGCTGGCCGACATCCATGCGCGCCACGCGCTGCCCGGCCCGGAGCTGATGGTGGCGCCGAACCCGGTGCTGCATTACCTGCTGCTGGCGCTGGAGATCGCCGCCACCATCGAGGGCTATACCGTGCCGGGCGCGCTGCTCGACGCGGCCGCGCGCGAGTACGCCGCCATCGGCGACTACGAGCGCGCCTATTCGATCGCGCTGCGCGCCGGCGCCTCGCGCGACCTGACGCACAGCCAGCAGGCCACCAACCGCGCCATCGCGATGCAGGTGCAATACCAGACCGAGCGCGCGCAGACCGAGGGCGAGCATCATCGCCAGCTGGCCGCCGCCGAGGCGCAGCGCGCCGAAGTACTGCAGCAGACCAGCGGCACGCTGGAGCACCTGAGCGCGATCGGCCAGGAGATCACCGCCCACCTGGACGCGGCGGCGGTGTTCCGCGCGCTGGACCGCCACGTGCACGGACTGCTCGACGCCACCCACTTCTCGGTGTTCCTGCTGGAGCCGGACGGCGAGACGCTGGTGTGCGCCTTCGGCATCGAGGCGGGCAAGCCGCTGCCGGCGGTGCGCGTATCGGCCGCCGACCCCAACGCCAATTCGGCGCGCTGCGTGCGCGAGCGCCGCGAGATTTTTATCGAGCTCGATGAGGAGGGCGTGACGCCCAACCTGATCCCCGGCACCTTGCCGACATTGAGCCTGCTGTTTGCGCCGCTGCGCGTGGGCCAGCGCGTGCTGGGCGTGATGACGGTGCAGTCGCTGCACGCCTGCGCCTACGGCGAGCGCGAACGGCTGATCTTCCGCACCCTGTGCGCCTACGGCGCGATCGCGCTGGACAACGCCAGCGCCTACCGCCAGGTGGCGGCGACGCAGAACCAGCTGCTGGAGAAAAACCTGGAACTGGAGCGCGCCTACAAGGCGCTGGAGGACGTCAGCCTGACCGACCAGCTGACCGGCTTGCGCAACCGCCGCTTCTTCCTGCAGAACGTCGACGCCGACGTGGCCATGAGCCTGCGCGGCTACGACGCCGGCCAGCATCGCGAGTTGACCGAGTGCGACCTGATCGCGGCCAAGGACCTGGTGTTCTTCATGGTCGACCTGGACCACTTCAAGGAAGTCAACGACCGCTATGGCCACGCGGCCGGCGACTCGATCCTGGTGCAGATGCAGGAGCGCTTGCGCGAAGTGTTCCGCGAGTCCGACTACGTGATCCGCTGGGGCGGCGAGGAATTCCTGGTGCTGGCGCGCGCCACCCACCGCGATGAAGCGCGCGCGGTGGCCGAGCGCATGCGCCGCGCCGTGGCGGAACGCGACTTCGAACTGCCGGACGGCATACGGCTGGCCAAGACCTGTTCGATCGGCTTTGCCTGCTTCCCCTTCATCCCGGAGCAGCCGCGGTTGCTGTCCTGGTCGCAGGTGGTGGAGCTGGCCGACCAGGGCCTGTACATCGCCAAGCGCTCCGGCCGCAATGCCTGGGCGGCGCTGTACAGCACCGAGGCCACGCGCCCGGACGGCATCTTCCCGCGCCTGATGCAGCAGCTGGACCAGGCGGTGGCCGACGGCGAGGTGCGGCTGCTGACCAATCTGACAGGACCGCTGGTGCTGGGCGGCGAACGGCGCCGCGTCGGTTTGTCCAGCGATCTGGAACTCGGCTAGACCATGACGAAAACACGCTGCGGCTGGGCCAATCCGGCCAATCCCCTGTACCTGGAATATCACGACACCGAGTGGGGCGTGCCCTGCCACGACGAGCGCCGCCTGTTCGAGATGCTGAACCTGGAGGGCGCGCAGGCGGGCCTGAGCTGGGAGACGATACTCAACAAGCGCGAGAACTACCGCGCCGCCTTCGACCAGTGGGACGCGAAGAAGATCGCGGCCTACGACGCGGACAAGGTGGCCGAGTTGCTGGGCAATGCCGGCATCGTGCGCAACCGGCTCAAGGTGGCGGCGGCGATCACCAATGCGCAGGCTTACCTGCGCCTGGTCGACAGCGGCGGCAGCCTGGACCAGCTGCTGTGGTCCTACGTGGGCGGCAAGCCTATCGTCAACGGCAAGGGGCCGCGTCCGGCCAAGACGGAATTGTCGGACCGGATCTCCAAGGACCTGGCCAAGCTGGGTTTCAAGTTCGTCGGCTCGACGATCGTCTATGCCTACATGCAGGGCGTCGGCATGGTCGACGACCATGATCCGGCCTGCTTCTGCAAGAAGGCGCGCAAGTGAATGCAAGGCGTGTCGTGCTCGACACTGGTTTCGGTGTCGAGCGGTTCATGGCCGAGCGCGCGCGCGGCGGACGCCTGCATTACCTGGCTGTCGCGCCGCAGGTGCCGGCGGTCGACGATCCCGGGCTGCGCGCCTTATGGCCGCTGAATGTCCCTGGTTTTCATCGCATCGTGCTGGACGACGGCCGCGTGCTGCTGGATCTGCTGGTCGGCGCGCCCGATGCGGTGCTGCCGCAGATCGATGCGCGCGTGGACCACTTCCATATCCCCGACGCCGCCCCGGCAGCGTTGGCGCGCGCGCTGGCGAAACTGGCGCTGCATGGCGCTACGCTGCACGCGCAGGCGCCTGACGAGGCCTTGGTCTGGGCGCTGACGGCGGCGGGTTTCGTCTGCAAGACGCTCGAAGGCACGCGGGATGTCGCCGCGGTGTATCAAAGCCGCCGGCCGCAGCCCGTCGTGCCGCCGGCGCCCGACCGCCGCGCAGTCGTGATCGGCGCGGGGCTGGCCGGCTCCGCCGCCGCGCATCGCCTGTGCGCGAACGGCTGGCAGGTGACGCTGATCGAACGTCACGCGCAGCCGGCGCAGGAGGCTTCCGGCAATCTGGCGGGCATCTTCATGCCGCTGCTGTCCAAGGACGACAATATCCCGACGCGCCTGAGCCGCGCGGCATATCTGTTCGCGCTGCGCGAATGGCGGCGGCTGGGCGGCGTCGGCAGCGCGTTCGATGGCGCCAGCTGCGGCGTGCTGCAATTGGCGCGCGATGGCGGGCACGCGCAGGTTCAGCAGGATGTGGTCGCGGCCTGGGATTATCCACAGGAGTATGTGCGATGGCTGGATGCGGATGCGGCCAGCGCGCGCATCGGCGCACCGACGCCACATGGCGGATGGCTGTTCGAACAGGGTGGGTGGGCGCGCCCGGCTTCGTTGTGCGAGGCCATGCTTGGTGCCTGCGGCGAGCGCTTGCGGCGTGTGTTCGCCACCGAGGCGGTGGTTTTGCAACGTGCCGATGGCGAGTGGCAGGTGCGCGGCGAAGATGGCGCCCTGATCGCGCAGGCGCCGACCGTGGTGCTGGCCAGTGGCGCCAGCGCGGTCAGGATCGCGCAGGCGGCGGAGCTGCCGCTGTCCGCGTTGCGCGGGCAGGTGACGCATCTGGCGGTCGCCGGCAGCGCCGACGGCCACGGCGCGGCACCGCCGCAGCTGTCGCTGGTGGTGTGCCGCGAGGCCTACGTGACGCCGCCGTCGAACGGCATCGTCTCCGCCGGCGCGACCTACGACGACGACGACGACCCCGCGCTGCGCGCCGCCAGCCAGCTGGAAAACCTGACCCGCCTGGCCGGGATCATCCCCGGCGACGAAGTGGCCGCGCTGGCCTCGAGTGCGCCGCTGGCGGGCCGTGTCGGCTTCCGCTGCGCCGCGCCGGACCGCTTGCCGCTGGCCGGCGCGCTGCCCGACTATCCATCCGCAGGCCGCCTTGAACGGCTGCGCGACGTGCCGCGCCATCCCGGCCTCCACGGCTTGCTGGGCTACGCCTCGCGGGGCCTGATCTGGGCGCCGTTGATGGCCGAACTGCTGGTCTCCCAGCTGGAAAACACGCCGCCGCCGCTGGAAACCACGCTGGTCGAAGCGCTGGATCCCGGCCGCTTCCTGCTGAAGCAGCGCAGGCGCAGCCAATAGGCAGACCATCGGTTTGTTGCGTTCGCGCAAACGCTTGGCGTTGGCCTTGCCATGGTCAACAGGCTATAATCCATACCTGACAACAATCCAAGCGCGCCAGGCGCCGTCCACGGAGAACAGTACGATGGATGAAGAAGAAGCGCAGCAGCACGAAGGCTCCCCGGAGCTGTTCATGTTCCTGGCGTCGACCGTTCATGACATGAAGAATTCGATCAGCGTCCTCAGTGGCACGCTGGAGAATCTGCTGGCCGCACCACAAGCGGCGGCACCGGAATCGCCCCAGTACGGCGAGATGGCGCAAATGCTGTACCAGACCAAACGCCTCAACGACAACCTGATCCAGCTGCTGGCGCTGTACAAGGAAGTCGGCAAGCCCGGCTATCCTTTCGATCCGATGCCGCGCAGCGTGCGCGAACTGGTCGAGCAGGCGGCGGGGCAGGCGCGCATCCTGCTGCAATCGCGCGGCATCACGCTCGATCTCGATTTCCCGCAGCACGCCATCTGGACGCTGGACGAAGACCTGATCATCGGCGTGCTGGTTCACGCCATCAACAACGCCATCCGCTACACGCGCGACCGCATCCTGCTGTCGGTCAGGATCGACGGCGACTACCTCGAACTGCGGGTTGAAGACAACGGCGCCGGCTTCCCGCCTTCCATGCTGGAAGCCGGCGTCAGCGCGATGGCGGCGCAGCGCAAGAACGTCAATTTCATCAGCAACAGCAGCGGCCTCGGACTGTACTTCTCCAGCGAGGTGGCCAAGATGCACAAACACCGCCAGCGCAGCGGCGGCATCGCGCTGGAAAACGGTGGCACGCTGGGTGGCGGCTGCTTCGTGTTGCGGCTCCCATGACGGCGAACGGAGCGATCGACATGAACACCGCCGTCTCCACGCATCCAGCCGCCGAAGGCGATATCGACTGGGCGGAAAAGCGCTATCTGCTGGTCGACGATTTCGTCGGCATCCGCCAGCTGCTGCGCGAATCGCTGCGCAATCTCGGCGCCAAGCATATCGACCAGGCGGCCAGCGGCGGCGAGGCGATGGTGCTGTTGTCGAAGACCCGCTACGACGTGGTGCTGTGCGACTACAACCTGGGCGACGGCAAGAACGGCCAGCAGGTGCTGGAGGAGGCGCGCATCCGCAACCTGATGCTGCCCAGCAGCGTGTGGCTGATGGTGTCGGCCGAAAAGAGCGTGGAGTCGGTGATGGGCGCGGCCGAGCACCAGCCGGACGCCTACATCATCAAGCCGATCACCGAGGGCGTGCTGTTGACGCGCCTGAACCGCGTGTGGCACAAGAAGCAGATCTTCCGCGAAATCGACCAGGCCTTTGCGGACAAGGATTACCTGCGCGCCGCCCGGCTGTGCGAAGAGCAGATCGCCCACAATCCGCTGCACGCGATCGACCTGCTGCGGATGAAGGCCACGCTGCTGATCAAGAGCGGCGAGCCGGTTCAGGCCAGCACCGTCTACGAGAAAGTGCTGGAGGAGCGCGACTACAACTGGGCGCGCTGCGGCCTCGCCAAGATCCGCATGGCCAACGGCGAGCTGGAATCGGCGCGGCTGATGTTCCAGGCGGTGATCGCCGACAACCGCTTTTATATCGACGCCTTCGACCAACTGGCGCAATCCTATCAGCTGCAGGGCAAGACCGAGGAAGCCTTCGACGTACTGGAGAAGGCCGCCAAGCTGTCGCCCAATTCGGTGCCGCGCCAGCGCGCGCTGGGGCAGACCGCGCTCAAGCTGGGCAACATCCCGGTGGCGGAAAAGGCCTTCCGCAAATGCATCGAGATCGGCGAGTTCTCGGTGATGAAGACGGTGGACGCCTATCTCGGCCTGGCGCGCGTGTGCGGCCAGAAGAACGACACCAAGGAAGCCATACGCCTGCTCAACGCGGCGGTCCACCAGTTCGGCGGCGACCAGGTCGAGCTGCGCGCCAAGATCACCGAGGGACTGGTGTATCACGAGAGCGGCGACTACCGGCGCGCGCGCAAATCCGGCGACGAGCTGGAGGTGATGCTGGCCGACGAAAGCAAGCAGCGCCCGGACGCCGGCACCTGCCTCGACATGGCCACGCTGCTGTTCGCGGTCGGCGTCAAGGAAGCGCCGGTCGGCCTGCTGTGCTACGTCACCCGCAACAACCATGATAATTTGCCGCTGCTGGAGGACGTGCAGAAGATCTTCGACAAGGCGCGCATGGGCGACGAGGGCATGGAGCTGATCAAGGCTTCGCGCCAGGAAGCGGCCGACATGATGAACAAGGGCGTGCTGCTGTGGAAGACCGGTAAGCTGGTCGAGGCGGTCGAGTGGATGCGCGTGGCGCGCAAGGCGCTGCCGCACAATATGCGCATCCTCTTCAATTCGGCGCAGATCTTGATCTCCCAGTTGCAGCAGACCGGCTATGTGCGCGAGCTGGCGGAGGAGGCGATCGGGGTGCTGATGCATGTCGATGCGATCGCGCCGGGGCAGCAGCGTTTCGCCCAGTTGATGGAGCAACTGGCCTTGCTAGCGCCGGTGTCCGGCGTGGTGGCCGCGGCCGCGGCCAGCGAGTACGAGGCGGCCAATGGCGCCATACCAGGGTAGGTGAGGAACAGGCGCGGAATCAGCGCGCGGCAGGTGCGGTGACGGTTGGGCGCAACAGCGCGCTTGTTTCCGGATCGGCAAATGATTACACTGAATCGCGGTGCAGCCCCGTCTGCGCCTTGATTCGCTGTCAATATTGAGGGCAAGTAAAGGGCACAAAAAATATGCGCGATATCGCCAAGGAAGTGTACGTGAAGATGAAGGTGGGCAGCGTGGCCTGGATACGGCCGGTCGCTGCCAAAGGAGATACCCTGGACAGTTTCCAGTCCGCCCACGACGGCGCCAAGCTGCTCGAAGAAGAGGGCCTGATCGATATCGAAAAGGTGCAGCGCCAGGCTGATGGCCTGATCGACGCCATCCGCATCCAGCGGCTGGCGTAGCTCCCGTTACGGTTTTTCCGCGGCCGGCCTGGCTGGCTTGGATGGCGCGCGCTTGGCAGCGGCTTTTTTCGCCGCCGGGCCGGCGTCCGGCTGGTCCTTGGCGGCCGGCGTCGCCGCCGCCGTGGATTTGGCGCCCGCCGCCGCCGCCGTCGCGAACTTGACCGCGGCGTCGGTCATCATCGACTCGGACGCCATCGCGGTCGATACCGCCTGCTTGAACTGGTCCTGCAGCATGTTCCACCAGACGGCCGGATTGGTCATCTGGGCGGCGGCGTCCGCGCCCGGCTTGGCTTCGGGCTTGGCGTCGGCCTGCGGCTTGGGCGCTTCGGCGGCCGGCGCCGCCGCTGCCGGCTCCGCCTCGCGCGCGTGGTGGAAGAAGGCCGAGGCGTAGGGATTGGCGTCGAAGATCGACTTGTCGTTGGCGCCCTGGTTGACGGCAGCCGCCAGGCTGGCGCCGACCGATTTCAGCGTGGCGATGGTGCCGCGCTGCACTTCCAGCGCCTGGATACTGCCGCGCAGCATGCTCATGTTGAGGTTGAGCCAGGCTTCGACGGCCTTCAGGTCGTTGATCTTCTTGTCCAACTCTTCGACCGACAGCGTGGGCGCCGTCAGCCCGGGCACGCTCATGCTGCCCCACAGGTTCTTGACGAAGTCCAGCGTATCGGTCATCACTGCGGCGCCCGGCATTTGCGTATTGGCCATGAAAGTCTCCTCTAGGAACAACGTTCAGCGTAGCAGATATCGGCTGGTCATTCAAAAGGTTTTGACAACATTTCTGCGGTGGCGCAGCCGATTTCCTTGAACACGTTAAACTAGCGGCCATGACGATTGTTTCCTACCTCTTCCAGCGCCGGCGTTTGCTCGTCTTGTGTGCCGCCACGCTGGCGTTGCACTATGCGACGATAGACTGGGTCGGTGGGCGGCTGAGTTCTCAATCGCAGCGACCGTCGCCGTTGCCGGCCTCGCTGATGACCGCGCAGCTGCGGCTGACGCTGCCCAAGCGCGTCGACAGCGCGCCGCTGGCCGAGGTGGCGCCGCTGGTCCAGGCCCGCACCTCGGCAAGAAAGCCGATCGCGCCACGGCCGGCCGCGCAGGCCGGGTCGGTGCTGGCGCCGGTGGCCGACGGCGCCGACGACGCGGCTGCCGCGATGTCGGTCGCGGTGGCGGCCGCCATGGCAAAAACCGAGGTGGCCGTGGCCTTGGCCGAGCAGTCCGGCGCCGCGCAGGCGCAGAGCGGCACGCCCCCGGTGCCGGCGGCAAGCGAGGCGCCGGCGCGGGCGGCGCCGGTCGAAGTCGTGCCGGGCGAGGCCATGCGCCGCTACCGGGTCAACCTGCCGCCCTCGGCCGCCTTCGACATGACCGTGGCCCGCGTCGACGCCGACGGCACCAAATGGACGGGGGCCGCGGCGATGACGTGGCATACTGACGGCAGCCGCTATCGGGCATCGGTGGAGGCGGGCGTCAGCCTGCTGATCACCCGCCTGAACCTGCTGGTGATGCGCAGCGAAGGCACGATCGACGACTACGGCATCGCGCCGGACATCGCCACCGAAAAGCGCGCGCGCCGTTCGGAGACCGCGACCCACTTCAACCGCGACACGCGCACCATCAGCTTCTCCGCGTCCGAGCGCCGCTATCCGCTGCTGGTGGGCGCGCAGGACAAGGCCACGGTGCCGTTCCAGCTGGGCGGCATCGGCCGGGCCGACCCCAACCAGTTCGGCAGCGATATCGACATCCAGGTCGGCGAGGAAAAGGAAGCCACGGTGTTCCGCTTCCAGCTGGTCGGCGAGGAAGAACTTGACACCAGGCTGGGCAAGCTGGCGACGTGGCACCTGACCCGGCCGCCGAAGCCGGGCAGCTACTCGTCGCGGCTGGACATCTGGCTGGCGCCGGGCCTGAACTGGTACCCGGTCCAGATCCGCAACACCGAAGCGAACGGCGCGCTGACGACGCAAACCGTCTCCCACATCACCATGACACCATCCGGACAATAAGATGAAAAATATGATCACCCTGAGCGCCGCGGTCCTGCTGGCATGCTCGTCCCTGGCGCAGGCCGGCGAGACCGCCGTCGAGCATCCGAGCGTCAAGCGCCCGGCCAGCATGCCGCCGTCCGCCGACCTGAACTACAGCATCAAGGCCAGGCAGCACGGCCTGTCGATCAACGGCACGGCCAGCGTGCAGTGGCGCGCCGGCGACGGCAAGTACTCGATCGCCACCGAAAGCCGCGCCGCGATCTTCGGCAAGATCCTGGAGCAGCGCAGCGAAGGCGCGCTCGACGATTTCGGCCTGGCGCCGTCCACGTTCTACGAAAAGCGCTTCCGCAAGGACCCCAGCACCACCACCTTCGGCCGCGACGCCAAGACCATCAGCTTCAGCGAGGGCGACGCCAGCTATCCGATCAAGGGCGGCGAGCAGGACCGCAGCAGCGCGCAGTGGCAGCTGGCCGCGCAGGCGCGCGCCGCGCCGGACAAGTTCAAGCCGGGCAGCGAATGGCAATACTTCGTGGCCGGCCGCCGCGACGCCGAGCCGTGGAGCTTCAAGGTGGTCAAGACCGAGGCGGTGCAGATCGGCGGCGGCGAGGTCCAGGCCGTGCACCTGGTCAAGGCGCCGCCGGCCGACAAAGAGGGCCAGCAGGTCGACCTGTGGCTGGCGCCGTCGCTGGACTGGTACCCGGTGCGGGTGCGCTTCAACGACGCCGACGGCGACTTCGTCGACCAGACACTGGAAAAGGTCGTGAAAAAGTAGGCTCCTGCTATACTGACGCCCCCGCGATGATGATGCTTTGTTGCAATATTTGCAATCGTGTTGCGTACAGAATGGTAGAGAATGATTGATCCTATAATAAGTGACCCGGTGCCCGAGCAGGCGCTGGATCAAGAACAGCAGCAAGACAGCCTGCAGGCGCACTTCCAGCCGAATATCTCGGCCGACGAGATCGAACAGGTGTATCACCTGAAGCGCGCGCAGCCGCTGTTGCAAGTGTTCACGGCGCTGTTCCACGGCGGCTTCGACGGCGTCCTGGTGCGCCTGCTGGTGCTGCGCGAGCTGGCGGCCGACACCGCCTCGTCCAGCTTCACCCGCGCCGACATCAATACCCGCCTGGCCTATCTGCTGCCCGAATCGCTGGAGACGGTGCTGATGCGGCTGCGCTCCAACCAGCTGCTGGCCTGGGATGCGCAGCAAGCCGTGTACCGCGTCACGCCGATGGCGCGCAACGTGCTGTCGGCGATCGACGGCCTGCTGACGCTGGGCAAGGAAGAGGACGAGGCCGACATGGGCTTCCTGCTGTCGCAGGTGGCCGGCGCCCAGGTCATGGGCGGCGTCACCGTCGACCAGCTGAACCACCTGCTGGGCCGCCTGGTCGATCTGACCGAGGAGTTTTCGGACGCCATCGCCTCCGGTTCCGAGTTCCGCCTGCGCACTTCGCAAGCGAAATGGCATATGGCCTGCGACTGGGTCGAGAAGGGCTCGGAGATCCTGCGCGCCATCACCACCGATGAAAACGCCGACAGCGCCACCCACCGCGCGGCGCAGGCCATCGGCCGCGCGCAATCGGCGCTGCTGAACATGCAGGGCATGTTCTCGCGCGCGCTGAACCAGATCGAACGCCAGCGCGTGCACCTGGGCCAGTCCGGCCTGTCGACCACCGACATCAAGCGCTGGCTGCTGGAACACGACAACCTGGCCTCGCTCGCCGAGGGCGCGATCGACCAGCCGGTGGTGCCGCTGTTCATCACGCCGGCCGAGATGATCGACGTCGCCGAGACCGAGCTGCTGGCCGACCGCGCCAGCAACGTCGTCGCCAACGGCCTGCCGGCCGGCACCGACGCGCCGACCACCATCAACGACGGTCCCGCCATGCAGCAGGAGCTGGACGACTGGCTGGCGCGGCTGTCCGACTTCGCCGCGCTGGGCAACTTCCCCAGCATCGCCGACGAGGGCCCGAAATCGATTCCGGTCCAGGATTCGCTGCTGCCGGCCACGTTCGCCGTGGCCTCGTACCGCGCCTCGCTGCTGCCGCTCTTGGGCGACGCCGACGAAGCGCGCCTGCAGGGCGCGACCGCCGAACTGGCGCGCCTGCCGGTCAAGTTCACGCCGAGCGACGAAATGATCCAACTGCCCGATCTGCATGTGGCCGCGATGTCCCTTGCCTCCCTCTCACTTTCTTTGAATCCGGAAGGCGACAAGTCCGATGAATGACGATTCCCAAATCCTGATCGCGCGCCTGCTGACGCATCAGCACCTGCGCCGCGACGACAAACTGGTCAAGCGCGTGCTGTCGGACGAATTGTTCCGCGCCGAAGTCGACGCGCGCCTGCAGGCCACCGGCCTCAAACTGCTGGACAACGTCTATGCCGACCACGTGACGCTGGCGCTGCACCGCGCCATCGAACCGAAGGTGTTCGGCGCGCGCGACGTCTGGCAAAACAATAACTTCGGCCTGTCGCGCGACGGCGTGGCCCTGCTGGTCGTGCTGTGGGCGCAGATCATCCTGCCCAAGCGCGAGCGCCAGGAAACCCACCAGCACGCGGAGGACGACCAGAACGATATGTTCGGCGTAGAGAAGCCGCTGCCGCGCGCGGAAGACACCTCGATCGGCATCGCCTACAAGGCGCTGCTGGCCGACTTCGGCGACAAGCTGGGCAAGAAGACCCGTCTCGACATGAACCTCGGCATCCTGGCCAAGCTGGGCTTCATCGAGCGCCGCGGCGACATCATCGTCGAGGGCCCGCTGCTGGACCTGATGATGGATACCGACCAGCTGAAGGAACGCATCATCAACGGCGCGCTGGCCGACGTCTTCAAGCGCTCGCCGGCGCAGATCATCCCGGTGCCGCGCAGTTCGCCGCCGATCGCCGCCAATGACGAGGAGCCGCTGCCCGAAGCCGGCATCGAAGACCCGGAGATCGACGCCATTCCGGCCTTCGACATCCCGGTCGACGCCTTGCCGCCGGCCGACGCCGGCGACACCGAACTTCCAGCCAAGGACTAAGCCATGTTTCACATCAAATCGTTAGAGCTGGTCCACTGGGATTACTGGCAGCGCATCAAGAACATCCCGCTGGACGCCAAGATCATCACCATCGCGGGCCAGAACGGCTCCGGCAAGACCACCTTGCTGGACGCGCTGCGCACGCTGTTCGGCCTCGATTGCTCGATGGGCCGCACCTACAAGCACTACGCGCGCCACAGCGGCCAGCAGACCGCCTGGCTGCGCGCCGTGGTCGACAACAAGAACGTCGGCAAGCAGCTGTCCAACCGTCCGTTCCGCAGCTCCGGCTTCTTCAGCGACGACGAGGTCACGCTGTTCTGCCAGATCCAGAAGAACGGCGGCGACTGGAAGCGCCAGTACCTGATGCGTCCCGGTAACGTGCAGATCGAAGACATCGGCGAAGCCGGCAACGACTGGCTCGGCGTCGAGAACTACCGCAAGCGCCTGGCCAACGCCGGCCTGTCGCCGGCGATGGCGAAAGTGCTGGCGCTGGAGCAGGGCGAAACCGACAAGCTGTGCGAATACGCGCCGCGCCAGTTGCTGGACCTGGTGTTCCAGGTCTTCGGCGACAAGGAAGTGCTGGACGCCTACGACGAAGCCAAGCGCCACCAGCGCGACACCGAAGTCGAACTGAAACGCTTCGAGTCCGAGCTGGAAGCCTCCAAGACCAACCTGGAGGGCTTGCGCCTGCGCGTGGCCAACTACCACCAGTGGGAAGACCTGAACAAGGAACGCCGCAACCTGCAGGAAGAAGTGCTGCCGACGCTGGAGTACAACGAGGCGCGCGAGAAGCACGCCAACATCAGCCGCCAGCTGCGCGAGGCGCGCAAGCCGCTGATGCAGGCCGACCAGCAGCTGACCGACAAGCGCAACGCGCTGGCCGCGCAAGCCAAGGCGCTGACCGACGCGCAGCAGCACGAGACGGTGCTGGAGCAGGAATCGACGTCGCTGCAAACGCGCCTGACGCACATCAACGGCAAACTCAAGCCGCTGGACAGCCTGCTGGAACAGAAGGCGCGCCTGCAAAAGCTGGCCGCCGACTCCGGCGAGGACCTGGCCGAAGTGGCGCGCCAGCTGCAGGAAAAAGAAATCGAACTGGCGCGCCAGCGCCAGGCGCGCGATGCCGTCGCGGCCAAGATCGCCGGCGAGCTGTCGACCATCGCCGCCTTGCAGGGCAAGACCGCGATGCCGGAACCGGAAGCCCAGCGCACCATGCGCCGCGCGCTGAACGACGCCGGCATCGGCCACGCCATGCTGTCCGACATCGTCGAAGTGACCGATGCGCGCTGGCAGGGCGCGATCGAAGGCGTGCTGGGCGGCTATGCCTCGGTGGTGCTGCTGGATAAATCGTCCGACGCCTCGGCGGCCTACCGCCTGGCGGAGAAGGAACGCTATCGCCACTTCATCGTGCCGGACCTGGTGCATGCGCCGTCGGTCAAGGACGACTCCTTGATGTCGGTGGTGAAGTTCTCGGCCAAGGTGCCGTCCTGGCTGGTGGAGCAGCTGTCGCGCATCACCCGCGTGGACACCGTCGACGCCGGCGCGAAGCTGGGCAGCCACGAAGAGTGGATCACGCCGGAAGCCTACCACCGCGAACGCCGCGGCGGCCGCTCGCTGTTCGTCGAAGTGTCGCGCTACCGCTTCGGCTCCGCCGGCCGCACGCAGCGTATGGAAGCGATCCAGAAATCGCTGCCGGCGCTGGAAGCGCAGGAAGACGGCCTGACCTTGATCGTGTCGAAGCTGGCGACGGAAATCAGTTCGCTGAAGACGCGCCTGGCCGGCGTCGACGCCGCCAAGGAACTGGCCGCGCGCCAGGAGGAATTCGACGAGGCGGCGCGCAACGCCGTGCCGTTGAAGGAAGAGCGTACCGAAGTCGGTTCGCGCCTGGGCGAGCTGCAGACGCTGATCAAGAACGCCGTCGTCACGCGCACCCGCGCCGACACGACCTGGCAGAACGCGCGCTTCGCCTTGTCCGAGGCGGAAGCGGGCTTGCGCCTGAATAACAAGCGCCAGATCGAGCAGCGCGGCGATCACGCGACCGCCTTGCTGGCGCTGCGCAAGACCTGGCGCCACCTGCCGAAGAGCTGGCGCCGTCCGGCGCGCCGTTCGGCGCTGGTGAAGGAGCATCAGAACTCGCACCAGGTGGTGCTGCGCATCCACTCGCTCGAAGCCAGCCTGGCCCGCAGCGACTGGGAACTGGACGCCACCGTGATCGACCAGTACCAGCGCCTGAACGACCAGCTGCACGGCCGCCAGTCGGAAACCGAAGAGCGCCGCTACCAGAACAACCGCGCGATCGAAGCGACCGGCAACGCGCGCGGCGCCTACATCGAGCGGCTGCGCTACACCATCAAGACCTACTCCAAGAACATCAAGGAGCTGGGCGAGCTGGCGGGCATCGAGGTGCACTCCGATCCGGTGCGCCTGGAGAACGACGATACGCAGCTGTCGCAGGCGGGCCTGCACGTGCGCTTCAAGTTCGACGGCAAGGGCATCATCGGCATGAACGACGGCGAAGCGTCCGGCGGCCAGCAGGTGATGAAGTCGCTGGTGCTGCTGATCGGCCTGCTGAAGTCGGAAGACGGTTCCGGCGGTTTCGTGTTCATCGACGAACCGTTCGCCCACCTGGATATCCGCAACATCCAGCTGGTCGGCGAGTTCCTGAAGAACACCGAGGCGCAGTACCTGATGACGACGCCGCTGACGCACAACACCGACGTCTACGATCCTTCCGAACTGACGCTCATCACGAGTAAAAAGAAGAAGGATACGGAGTGGGCCGCGCCCATCTTCGTGCTGCAGCGCCGTCCGGTGGAGGTCGCCGAGAAGGCGGCCTGAGAAGCGGCCTAGGCGGCCGAGTCGCCGCCCAGCAGATGATCCAGTTGCTGGGCGAGCTGGATCGCGGTGTCGCGGCCCTTGGCCTTCTGCACCGCTTCCAGGTAGGGATCGCGCAGTTCGCGCAGCTCGTCGACCGAGCCGGCTTTTTCCACCTTCAGCTGCAGGGTGAAGCCGCGCAGGCCCATGGTGCTCTTGATGGTCTTGTTGTAGAAATCATAAACCGATTGAAACTGCTGGACTTGCGACACGGTGGGAACGCTGGTCGTTTCGACCGGTGCCGGTTCGGCCACCGGCGCTGGCGCCGCCACCGGTTCCGGCAGCGCGGCGTAGCTGGTCGCCAGCACGATAAACTCCTGCGCCAGCAGCTCCTGCATGGCGCTCGCCGTCAAGCCCAGGCCCGCCACATTGCGCAGCAGTTCCTCTTCCGGCTTGTTGCCGTCCACCAACACCAACAGGGTGCGCAAACGCGGGGCAAGCTGGTACTTGCGGGTCGCGATCTCTTCCCTGCCTTTAACGGTCTTGTCGTAAATGGACGTATTCATGGAAGCGCACTTTAGTTGCCGTATGGATATACCCAGCATACCACCAAATGCGGCTTATTTTATATCGAAGATGTCTATCGGACGCGGCACCGGCTTTTGTGTGCGGCGCCACTGGATCAGCAGGCAGGAATAGGCGCCGTAGAAGCCGCCCAGCAGGCCGAACAGCACCGAGCTGACCGGATTGCCCAGGAAGTCGGGATCCAGCGGGATCTGGTTGTGCATATGCAAATATGCCTCGAACAGGCGGTAGATCAGGCGGCTGATGAACAACATCACCACCAGCAGGCCCAGATTGCGGTTCGGCGTGTAGAAAAAACCGTCCGGCCGGTTTTCCAGGCGGGTCAGCTTCATGTTGCGATGGCCCAGGATCACGCCGACGACGGTGCCGGCGAGCAACGCGCCGAAGGCCGGCCAGTTGCCCAGCAGCTTGACCACCAGAAACAGCACGACGCCGATGGTGACCACGGCGGTAGCATAGTGGCGCCACAGTTCGGACTTGGTCCGGGTCATCATGCGCTTCAGGCGCGAATAGATACGCCACACCGCCAGCGGCACCAGCAACAGCAGTGTGAGAGTGGTCATTTCCATAATCTGTCCAAAACGGCGGAATTCAAAGAACAGCGATTGTACGCCAGACCGCAGCGTTACAGAATGTCACGGAATAAGCGGCATTGATTGACAATCACGGATAGCATAAGCAAACTGAACCGCAGCAGCCCCGCTTCTGGACCGAAAGGATATCCATGAACAAACCGTTACCGATGCTGCCCCTGAATCTTGGCCTGATGGCGGCCTCGCCGCAGGCCGGCGCGCAGGAGGGCGGATACCGTCTCCCGCCCGCCGCCCTGCAAGCCATCGTCGACGCGCCGCGTGCGCCTGCCCTTAGCCTGAGCCCCCAACGCAACCTGGTCGCCGTGGTGCAAACGCCGCCGCTGCCCGGCATCGCCGAGGTGGCGCAGCCGGAGCTGAAACTGGCCGGCCTGCGCATCAATCCGCGCACCTGTTCCTCGTCGCGCTTTTCGTTCGGCACCGATCTCAGCCTGATGGAGATCGCCACCCGCAAGCAGATCCGCCTGCGCGGCCTGCCGCGCAACCTGCGCCTGGCGGACCTGAGCTGGTCGCCGGACCAGCGTCACCTGGCGTTCACGCACATGAGCTTCAAGGGCGAGCGCGGCGCGGTGGAACTGTGGCTGGTCGATATCGCGTCGCGCAAGGCCGGCAAGCTGTCGGCCCAGCCCTTGTCGGCGGTGCTCACGCGCGGCTTCAACTGGCTGCCGGACAGCAGCGGGCTGCTGGTGCACTGGCGTCCTGCCGGCATCGGCAAGCCGCCGCTGTCGACCGGGATTCCGTCCGGTCCGATCCAGCAGGACAGCGAGCCGGGCGGCAATGTGCGCCAGCTGCGCACCTACCAGGACCTGCTGAAGAACGAGGACGACGCGCGCCTGTTCGAGTACTACGTCACGGTGCAGATGGTGCTGCTCGACCTGCACGGCAAGGCGCGGCCTATCGGCGCGCCGGACCAGTTTTCGCGCACCTCGGTGGCGCCGGGCGGCGCCTACCTGCTCACGCAAAGCATCACGCGGCCGTATTCGTACATCGTGCCGGCGTCCAGCTTCGGCGAGCGGGTCGACGTGCGCGACTTCGACGGCAAGGTGCTGCACACGGTGGCCACGCTGCCGCTGGAAGAGGGCCTGCCGCCGGGGAACGACGCGGTGTCGGAAGGCGTGCGCCATGTGTCGTGGCGCGCCGACGCGCCGGCCAGCCTGGTGTGGACCGAGGCGCAGGACGGCGGCGATCCCGCGCGTCCGGTGATCGACGGCATCCGCGACCTGGTCTACCTGCATGCGGCGCCGTTCGCCGAACCGCCGCTGGTGCTGGCGCGGCTGACGATGCGCTATGCGGGCATCGCCTGGGGCAGGGAAGATGTCGCGCTGATCAACGAGCGCTGGCACAAGACGCGCGACTACAAGCAGTGGATGATCGCGCCGGGGCATTTGTCGACGCCGCCGGAGCTGATCTACGCCGGTTCGTACGAGGACCGCTACAGCAGTCCCGGCTCGCCGGTGATGCGCGCCGACGCCAGCGGCTTCCCGCGCCTGCTGATCGGCCCCGGCACGACGATCCTGCTGGACGGCGCCGGCGCCACGCCGGAAGGCGACCGGCCCTTCATCGACCGCCTGAGCCTGACCACCGGGCAGAAGGAGCGCTTGTTCCAGAGCCAGGCGCCGTATTTTGAAAACGTCGCGGCGGTGCTCAACGACGAGGGCACGCTGCTGCTGACGACGCGCGAATCGCCGACCGAGCGGCCGAACTACTATCTGCGCGACCTGGCGCAGCCGGAGCACAGTCAGCTGCGCGCGCTGACCGACTATCCGCATCCGACGCCGCAGTTGAAGGATGTGCGGAAGGAGCAGATCCGCTATCCGCGCCACGACGGCATCGAGCTGACGGCCACGCTGATGCTGCCGCCGGGGTACGACCCGGCGCGCGACGGCCGCCTGCCTTTGCTGATGTGGGCGTACCCGCAGGAGTTCAAGTCGGCCAACGCGGCCAGCCAGACCACGGGATCGCCGTACCGGTTCAACTCGGTCAGCTACTGGGGGCCGGCGGCCTTCCTGGCGATGGGCTATGCGGTGCTGGACAATCCGTCGTTCCCGATCATCGGCAGCGGCGAGGATGAGCCGAACGATACCTATCTGCCGCAGCTGGTGGCCGATGCCGAGGCGGCGGTGGACGAGGTGGTGCGGCGCGGCGTCGCGGACCGGCATCGGATCGCGATCGGCGGGCATTCCTACGGCGCCTTCATGACGGGGAACCTGCTGGCGCATACGCGCCTGTTCCGCGCCGGGATCGCGCGCAGCGGCGCGTACAACCGCACGCTGACGCCGTTCGGCTTCCAGTCCGAGGAGCGGCAGTATTGGCAGGCGCAGGCGGTGTACCAGGCGATGTCGCCGTTCAATAACGCCGACAAGATCAAGGATGCGATGCTGTTGATCCATGGTGAGCAGGACAGCAACTCGGGAACTTTCCCCTTGCAGAGCGAGCGCATGTTCCAGGCGATCAAGGGGCTGGGCGGCACGGCGCGGCTGGTGATGCTGCCGAACGAATCGCACGCCTACCGCGCGCGCGAGTCGATCCTGCACATGCTGTACGAGACCAATGCGTGGCTGGATAAATACGTCAGGCACGCTACAATGTCGGTAAGCCATCCACCGGAGTGATCGCCATGAACACCTCCCACCGCGCCCCCGATCCCAAGCCGGTCGACGATCCATCGCCGCCGGATGCGCCGCATCCGGTGCCGCAGGACGATCCGGTGCCGGACCATAATCCCAGCTAGTCGAACGCCCAGGTGTACAGCACGTCCAGCGCGTTGTTGGTGCCGGTCTGGAACTGCAGCGTGATGCGCGGGTTCAGCTTGTATTTGAGCTTGACCAGGCTGGTCGCCGTGCCCGCACCCTGTTCAAAACTCAGGTAGGCGCGCGACGAAATCCGCTTGCCCACCGTGACCACCGTGGTCTGCAAACCGGTCGCCGCACCGGCGGTGCTGCCGGCGGCCTGGCTCACGCCCAGTTCATCCACGCCCAGCGCGCTGGCCAGCTTGCCCTGGCCGCCGCCGAACAGCGCGCCCGCCGCGGTGCTGAGCAGCGCCATGTCATTGCCCGCCGTGTTGTCGATGCCATGCCCCAGCACCAGCCACGCCAGCTTGTCGCTGTCCGACACCGACGGCGTCGAGACCAGCTTGGCCGACGGCGCCAGCGCGGTGCCACGCACTTCCACGCCCGCTTCCACATTGGTTTCGCTCAGCGCCTCGCCTTCGGGGCGGCGGCGCACCGCGAGGATGTTCAGGCCGGGGTTGTCGTAGGCGCCGGTGAAGTTGATCACGCCGCGGTCGATCGCCAGCTTCTGTCCATACGCCGCATAGGTGCCGCTGACCACGCGGATGCTGCCGTTGACGCGCGGCGGCCGGCGGTCGGCGATGCGGATGCGCAGCGCGCCGGCCAGTTGCGCGTCCAGCCCCTTGCCCTTGAGCGTGAAGTTGTCGCCCAGGTCGGCCTCCACATCGACGTTCAGTGGCATGCCTTGCGCGGCCTTGACCGGCGGCGCACCCTTGCCGACGATGACCACGTCGTCGCTGAGCGTCGGCGTGTCGGCGCCGGCCAGTTCGATGTTGGCGCGGTCGGCGCGGAACTTGCCGTCCAGCGCGAAGCGCTTGGCGTCGCGCGTCAGCGTGCTCTGGCCGCTGACCACCAGGATGCGGTCCGGCCGCGACAGCACTTCCAGCTTGTCGGCCGCCAGCTTGAGCTGCATGGTCGCCTCATTGCCGGCGTAGCGTATCCAGCCGTCGGCCTGTGCATGGCCCTGAGTGCCGTCGAAGGCCAGTTTTTGCAGCTGCAGCTGGTCGCCGGTCAGGCGCGCCTGCAACTGGCCGTTGCGCAGCTTGATGCCCTGGTCGACCCAGTTGACCACCAGCTTGTCGCCGGTGATGTCGCCGTTCAGCTGCGGCGCACCGATGGTGCCGCTGCCGTTGACGGCCAGCTTGAGCGTGCCGTCGATTTCCAGGCCCGGTTGGCCGGCCAATGGCGCCAGCCAGGCCAGCGAGCCCATATTGGCGTTGCCGTTCAGCGTGAAGGGGCTGTCGCCCGCGAGGCGGCCGTCGTGTAGTTGCGCACTGCCTTCGATGCGGGCCTGGCCGGCCCGCGTACCGTCTACGTTGAGCTGGACGCGCAATGTGCCGTCGTTGACGTCGGCGCGCGCATCCAGCGTGCTGAGGCCGAGCGGCTGCGGCAGGTCGGCGCCGACGATGGTGAGGTCGCCCTGTTCGCGGAACACGTGCACCATGCCGCCCAGGACCGGAGGCGTGGTCTTGCTGGCCGCCTGCAGGTTCATGCCCCATTCTGCGCCGATGGTCATGTTGCTGCGGACGTTGTCGCGCCAGGCGTCGGAGAGCTGGGCCAGGTAGTTGACCGGGACGCCGGCGGCCTGGCCCTTGCTGCGCCATGCGGCGCCGGCTTTTTCCAGGCTGTCGATGCGGATGCTGCCTCGCGGCAGGTTGATGGTGGCGTTGCCCAGGACGATCTGCTCCGGCTTGGCCAGCCCGGCGACGCCGGTGCCGTCGGGCGCCGTCAGCTTGAGCGGCGCCGGTGCCGCCAGCGTGAGGGCGAAGCGGCCACGGTTTTGCAGCGTGTCGATGGCGCCGGTCCAGGTGTCGTCGCTCCAGCTGCCCTTGACGCGCAACGCGGCGTCGAAGTCGGGATTGCTGGCGCTGGCCTGCAGCACATGCGCGCTGCGCGTGCCGCTGGTTTGCAGCCGCGCCTTGTCGAGCGAGAGGGCGGAGGAGATGTAGCGCGTGATCTCGATGTCGCTGACCAGCGGCACATCGGCCATCGATTCCGTCGCGGTGCCGCCACGCGCAGCCTTGCGGCGGGCCGCGGCGCTATCGATTGCCGCCGCGCCGGCGCTCGCCATCGCGACCGTGTTGCCCAGCGTGGCGCTGCCGCGTATCGTGCCGATCTGCTGCTGGCCCGGCATGCGCAGGTTGGAGCCATCGAGCGTGAGCGCAACGGCCGGCCGAACGGTGGTGCCGGACAAAGTGCCGCTGGCGCGCAGCACGCCGGCGAACTGCGGCCCGAGCGAGCCCAGTTGCGGCGCATCGAGCTTCCACTCCAGCTTGTCGAGCGCGCTGCCGAAACTGCCCTTGGCCTGCAGGCTGTTGGCCGCCAGATGCAGATCGATATCGGCGTTGCTGATTTCGTTCTTGCTGGCGGAGAGCCTGGCGTAGCCGGACAGCGGCGCGTTGGCCAGCGTGGACGGCTGCAGCGCGAGATTCAGCCCGGCGCGCCAATCGCTCGCCAGCCGTGCATCGGCGGTGAAGGTGGCGTTGACGGAGCCCGCCTGCGCCGCGCCGAATGCGGCGGGATTAAGGCGCTGTATGCTGCCGTTCATGGTCAGCTCCGGCGTGCCCTTGGTCATCACGACGTCGCCGCTGGCGTGTATCAGGCTGTCCGGGGCGGGGCGTTTGGCCGAGGCCAGCGCCAGGCCCTTGGCGTCCGCCTCGAAGCTGCTGCGCGGCGCCGCCATGGTGCCGGTGACGACGCCGCCGGCGGCGACCGCGCCCAGCAGGTCGCCGCTGACGGCGGACAGCTGGCGCGCGTCGACCTTCCATTGCAGGCGCTCGCCGGGCGCGCCGAAGCTGCCGCTGGCGTCGATGTTGTTCTGCGCCAGCGACAGGTGCGCATCGACGCCGCTGATATGCTGGGCGTCGGCGCGCAGCTTGCCGTTGCCGGTGAGCGGCTGGCCGAACAATTTGCTGGCCTTGATCTGGAAGCCCGCCGCGACCTGCCATGCCGGTGCGACGACGCCGTCGGCGGTGATGTCCGCATTCAGGTCGGCGATCGGGTAGCCGCTGCCTAGTGCCGATGGATCGAAATGGTCGGCGCGCAGCTTGGCGCTGAAGGCCTGCTTGTCTTTCAGGCTAAGCTGGCCGGTGGCGCTGATGCTGCCTTTCTTCGCTTGCAGGCGCGCCTGGTGCAGTCGCAGCAGCGCGTCCGCCAGCGTGGCTTGCAGGTCGAGTCGCATGCCCTTGTCCACCAGCGCGGCGCTGAGCGCCTGCTGCTTCGGCGTGCTGGTGAGCGAGATGTCTCCGGCCACGGCAGTCTTGTTGATGCTGCTGTGGATGGCCTTGAGGTCGATGCGGTCGGTGTGCAGCTTGAAGTCGGCGGCGTCGATGCCGGCGTCCGGGCCGCTGCGCTGGACCTTGCCGCCGCCGGTGAACTTGCCCGCCGCGCCGAGATCCAGCAGGACGTTATCCAATATCGAAGCGGTGAGGGTGCCGTCCAGGCGGCCGCTGAAGCCTTGCAGCGGCAAGCCTTCCTGGTCCAGCGCTGCGGCCTTGCCCTGGTTGAGCAGCGCGAATTGGCCGGACAGCTTCTGGTCCCTGGCGATGGCGGCGCTGAGCTTGAGGCTGAACTTCGCTTGCGGCAGGCCGGTGCTGAAACCGGCGGGATCGAGATCGCGGCCGGTCAGGTCGATGCTGCGCAGGATGATGGGATCGAACGGCGCCAGCGCCACGACGGCTTCGCCGCTGGCGCCGTTGGCCGAGCCTTGCGCCTTCAGGTTCAGCAGCGCCAGGTTGCCGCCGGCTTGCGCCGCCAGCCGCGCGCCACCATCGGCGCCTTGCGCCAGCGAGGCCTTGCCTTGCAGCGCGAACGGCTTGTCGCCGGCGATGGTCAGGTCGGCCTTGATGTCGCCGAACGCCGTATGCGCGGACGCGTCCTGCAGGTCCCAGCGCTGCTTGTCGCCATCGAGCTTGAAGCGCAGGCGCTCGATCACGTTGCTGCCCGTATCGCTCAGCAGCGTCAGTTTGTCGAGCCGTCCGGAGGAGATACTGAGCTTGATCGGCGACGCCAGCGAGTCCGGCATCTTGGCCGGCTCCGACGGGCCGCTGCTGTGCACCGTCAGGCTGGCCGCATGCAGTTCGCTGATGGTCAGCCCTTCCGAGAAATACTGCAGCGGCGACCAGTTGATGTCGATGTTCTCGGCCGTGACCACGCTGTCCTTGCCGCGGTACACCAGCCTGTCGATGTGCATGCGGTGGTACAGCGAGCCGCTGACGCCGGTGACGGCGATCTGTCCGCCGCTGGCGCTGGAGATGCGCTGCACCAGCTGCTGCAAGGTCGATTCGCGGCCCAGCAGCCAGAACGCGCCGGCCAGCAGCGCCACCAGCACCGCCAGCGCAATCAGCACGCGGCGCGGCCACTTGCGGCGCCGCGCCGCCGGTGCGGCTGCTTGAGGAGTGTCGTTGTGGTCGGCCATCAGAAGGTGAATCCCAGCGAGAAGTGCAATCGATATTTATGCACCGCGTGTCCATAGGCGACATCGACGTTGATCGGTCCCACGGGGCTCTTCCAGCGCGCGCCGACGCCATAGCCGGACTTCGGATGCAGCGCGCTCACGGTGTCGCCCGCGTTACCGGCGTCGTAGAACACCGCCGCGCCCCATGTCGGCTTGAACCAGTACTGGTACTCGGCGCTGGCGGTGGCCAGGTAACGGCCGCCGATGGTGGCGTCGCCCTGCTGCACGCCCAGCTCCTGGTAGGCATAGCCGCGCACCGACTGGTCGCCGCCGGCGCGGAACTGGTACACGGCCGGCACGCCGTTCTTGTCGCGCGAGGCCAGCGCGCCGGCCTCGCCGCGGAAGATCGCGTTCGTGCTGGTCCCCAGCGGCAGGTACAGCACGCCGCGCAGGTAGCCGCGCACGAATGATTCGTCGGTCAGCAGCGGCGCCACGGCGCCGCCCAGTTGCGCGTTGAGCGCGTAGCCCTTGGTCGGGAACAGCAGGTTGTCCAGCTTGCGCCAGGTGACGCCATACGTCAGCGGCAAGCTCTTGCTGGTGCTGGACGGCGTGCCGTTGACGGTCTTGGTCTCGCTCAGCAGTTCCAGCGTCAGGCTGCGTTCCAGCAGCGGCGTGCCCCAGGCGCGCTTGGCGGCGATGCTCGATACGCTGGTCACCTCGCCCGAGATGTCGCTGCGCTCGAACGACGCGCCTATGCTGTCGTTGTAGCCTTCCGGCGTGACGGGAAAATAGAAATTGCTGCTGGCGGTCTGCTTCTTGGTCTCCAGCGTCAGCGCGCTCTTCATGCGCAGGCCGAAGATCGCCAGGTCGTCATACGTCAGCGACGCGCGGTTGCCGGTGTTGGTGCTGTAACCCAGGCCGGCGCTGACGTTCTTGCGCTTGTTCTCGGCCACCTTGACCAGCAGCGGCAGCGGCGCCATCGGCGCGGCCGCGTTCTGCTCCGGCGTCAGGGCGGCGGCGTCCAGCTGCTCGTTGAGGATGGCGCTCATGTCGGCGCTCACTTCCACGCTGGCGAAGTAGCCGGTGTCCTGCAGGCGCGATTGATAGGATTGCAGCGCCGCCTCGCTGTAGTAGTCGCCGGGATGGATCTGATTCAGGTTGCTGACGATGCTGGGCGGGTAGCGCTTCAAGCCCTCGATGCGCAGTTCGCCGAAGCGCATCTCCGGGCCGCTGTCGAGCGCCACGCGCAGGTTGGCCAGGTGCGCCTCCGGATCCACCGTGGCCTGGCTCTCGGTCAGCTGCGCGCGCGGATAGCGCGTCTGCACCACCTGGCGCAGGATGGCGCGCTTGGCCGACTCCCATTCGTCCTGGCGGAACACCGCGCCCTTCTTCAGCGGCCAATTGTTTTTCAGCGCATTCAGGTCGAACTGGCGGTCGGCCGGCAGCTCGGGATTGGGGGCGAAGCCCTGGAACACCAGGTCGACCTCAGCCACCCGTACCGGCTCGCCCGGCTCCACCTTGACCTGCACCACCGGTGTGGCGGCCTCGCGGTCGTAGGTCGCGCTGACCACCGGCGAGTAATAGCCGTCGGTCGCCACCAGGGTCTTGATCTGCGCGGGCGCCACCCGCACCAGCCGTTGCAGCTGTTCGCGGTCGATGCGGTCGTTGCCGCGAAAGCGCACCAGGTCCAGGTTCTGTTCCAGCAGCTCGCGCAAGGGGCCGGGGGCATCGATGCGCACCTCGTATTTGACGCCGTCGGCCGCGTATGCGCCGGCCGCCAGCATGAACGTGGCGAGGCAGGCGGATACTTTTGCCACAACTTGTGCCAAAATTCGTGATCCTGCCCGTTTTTTTGCTGGCAATGCCGGTAACATGAGACTCCATCTAGGTGTACTTTAGTGTACGTTAGCAGCATGTTACCGGATTGCCCCAAAAGATGGCGTACTAATAATATTGCAACATCTGGAAAGAAAAGTAATGCTGCCTACCGATTCCGCTCTGGTCCTGTTTAGCGGTGGACAAGACTCCACCACCTGCCTGGCCTGGGCGCTGAAAAACTATGCGCGCGTCGAGACCATCGGCTTCGACTACGGCCAGCGCCACGCCGTCGAGCTGACCGTGCGTCCGACCGTGATCGAGCGCCTGCGCGCCCACTCGCCCGAGTGGAACGCCAAGCTGGGCGAAGACCACATGATCGACCTGTCGCTGATTTCCGAAATCTCGCAGACCGCGATGACCCACGATATCGCCATCGAGACCCAGGCCAACGGCCTGCCGAACACCTTCGTCCCCGGCCGCAACCTGCTGTTCATGACGGTGGCCGCCACCGTGGCCTATCGCCGCGGCCTGACGGTGCTGGTGGGCGGCATGTGCGAGACCGATTTCTCCGGCTATCCGGACTGCCGCGACGACACCATGAAGGCGCTGCAGGTGGCGCTCAACCTCGGCATGGACACCCGCGTCAAGCTGGAAACGCCGCTCATGTGGCGCGACAAGAAGCAGACCTGGGAGCTGGCGCGGGAACTGGGCGGCCAGCCGCTGGTGGACCTGATCCGCGACGGCACCCACACCTGCTACCTGGGCGAGCGCGGCGCGCTGCACGATTGGGGTTATGGCTGCGGGACCTGTCCCGCCTGCGCGCTGCGCGCGCGCGGCTACCGGCAGTTCGTGGGCGCCGAGGTGTAGATGGCTCCCCACGCCCAGGCACGGCTGCGCCGGCTGCTGCAGGACCTGCTCTCGCCGGGCGTCCTGCCCGCGCTGGTGCTGTGCGGATGCCTGGGCGTGACCGCCGTCCTGTGGCAAGGCGCGCGCGCCGACGCCGAGCTGGACGCGCAAGCGGACTTCGATACCCGGGTGCGCGAGCTGGTCAACAATCTCGACCAGCGCATGCAAACCTATGTGCAGGTGCTGTACGGCACGCAGGGGTTGTTCGCCAGTTCGCAGGCGGTCGAGCGCGACGAGTTCCGCACCTACATCGCCGGCCAGGACCTGAACCTGCATTTCCCCGGCATCCACGGCGTCGGCTATATGCGCCTGGTCCATCGCGGCCAGATCGACGCCCTCAATGCGCTCGTGCGGCGCCAGGGCTATCCCGACTACCATGTGTTCCCGGCCGGCGAGCGCGACTGGTATTCGCCCATCGTCTACCTGGAGCCGTTCAACGACAGCAACCGCCGCGCGCTGGGCTTCGATCCCGCATCCGAACCGACCCGGCGCGCCGCGCTGGAGCTGGCGCGCGATTCCGGCCGGCCCGCCATGAGCGGCAGGATCCGGCTGGTGCAGGAAGCCGGCGAGGTGACGGAGCAGGCCGGCTTCCTGATCGTGCTGCCGGTGTATAACCAGCCGCAGCCGCTGCGCACGCTGGCCGAGCGGCGCGCCGCCATCGATGGCTGGGTCTACGCGCCGTTCCGCGTCGGCGACCTGATGGCGGGACTGGGCGGCCCGCGCGCCGCCGCGCTGGACGTGGAAATCTACGACGGCGACAGCATCGTGCCGGCGGCGCGCATCTACGACAGCGCACCCGGCGCGGGCGGCCTGCGCTCGACGCGGCAGCAGATCAGCATCGCCGGCCACCGCTGGACGCTGCGCATCGCCATGCTGCCCGGGGCGCCGGCGGCGCGCGCCGACAAGGCGCTGCAACTGGCCTGGTCGGGCGCCGCCCTCAGCGCGCTGCTGGCCTGCCTGACCTGGCTGCTGGCGCGCGGCCGGGTGCGCGCGCGCCAGGCGCTGGCCCGTTCCCGCACGCTGGCCGACGAGTTGAAGGATGGCCAGACCACGCTGATGGTGCTGGCCGACAGCGCCCAGCGCAGCCAGGCGGTGTTGCGCAGCATCCTCGATTCCACCATCGACGGCATCCTGGTCGACAACCTCAAGGGCTCGGTGCTGAACTCCAACCGCCGCTTCCGCGAGCTGTGGAACGTGCCCGAGTACCTGGACTGGCAGAGCGACGGCGCGGTGCTGATGACGCATATGTGCGCGCAGCTGCAGCATCCCGAATGCGGGCTGCGGCTGGACGAGCCGCCGCAGCTGGTCCTGCCCGGACTGCAGCGCGGCACGCCGCTGGCCGAGGAGCATGAAGTGCTGCACCTGAAGGACGGCCGCGTGATCGAGAAGCATACGCGCGGCCTGCAGCTGGGCAGCGAGCCGGCCCGGCTGTGGTCGTTCCGCGACATCACCGAGCGCACCCAGATCGAGCAGCGCGAGCAGACCCGGCGCCACGTGCTGGAACTGCTGGCCACCGGCGCGCCGCTGCAAACCATCCTGGAAAGCGTGGTGCAGGGTGTCGAGGCCGACAACGAGGAAATGTTGTGCAGCATCCTGCTGCTGGACGAGCAGGGCGACCACCTGCTGGTGGGCGCCGCGCCCAGCCTGCCGGCCTTCTTCAACGCCGCCGTGCACGGCAAGTCCATCCACAGCGGCCTGGGCGCCTGCGGCCAGGCGGTGATCACGCGCAGCCGCGTGATCGTCGAGGATATCCGCAGCGCGCCGTCGTGGGCCGAGTACCGCGACCTGGCCTTGCAGGCGCGGCTGGGGTCGTGCTGGTCCGATCCGATCTACGGCGCCAACGGCAATGTGCTGGGCACCTTCGCCATCTACCACCGCGACGCGCGCCGGCCGAGCCTGGCCAATATCGCGCTGATCGAGCAGGCCGCGCGGCTGGCCGGCATCGCCATCGAGCAGGCGCAGGCGGCCGTGGCGCTGCGCGCCGGCGAGGCGCGCTTCCGCAGCCTGTACGACCACGCGCCGGTGGCGCTGTGGGAGCAGGACTGGTCGGCCGTGCGCGCCGCGCTGGCCGAGCTGGAGCTGTCCGGCATCGAGGACCTGGCGCGCTACCTGCAGGCCAATCCGAGCCAGCTGCGCCGGCTGGCCTCGCTGGTGCGCATCCTCGACGTCAACGCCGCCGCGCTGGAGCAGGTCGGCGCGCCGCCGGGCCGCAAGGATCTCGCCGCGCTGAGCCTGGCGCAAAACTTCGACGCCGCCGCCATGCCGAATTTCGCGCTGGCGGTGACGGCGCTGGCGCAGGGCAGCCACTTCTTTGCCTGCGAGGGCAGCTTCGAGCGGCTCGACGGCGTGGCCCGCCTCAACGAACTGACCTTGCTGGTGATGCCGGGCCATACACACAGCCTGGACTTCGTCATCGTCTCGACCCTGGACATCACCGAACGGCGCCGCATGAACGACGAGCTGCGCGTGCTGGCCACCACCGATTTCCTGACCGGCCTGCCGAACCGGCGCGAGTTCATGGGCCGGCTGGCGGACGAGCAGGGCCGGCTGCAGCGCGACATCGGCGCCTGCGCCGCCGTGCTGCTGCTGGACATCGACCACTTCAAGCGCATCAACGACGAGCACGGCCACGCGGCCGGCGACGCCGTGCTGCGCCAGTTGGCCGAGCTGATGCGCGACGGCCAGCGCAAGATCGACATGCTGGGCCGCATCGGCGGCGAGGAGTTTGCGATTTTGCTGCCGGGGACCGAGCTCGATGCGGCGGCGGTGTTTGCCGAACGGCTGCGCCTGCGGGTGGCCGAGACGCCGATGCTGCTCGATGGCGGCGCCAGCCTGCATGTCACGGTGAGTATCGGCCTGGCGGCGATGGGCGGCAAGCATCCGGGCGGCGACGCGGCCCTGATACGGGCCGACCAGGCTTTGTATTGCGCCAAGCGCGGCGGCCGCAACCGGGTGGAACTGATGGATGTCGAGGCGGATCGGCCGGGAGTTCAGGTCCCGGCCGCTTCCGGTTGAAACTGGTCGTAACGTTTTAGACGGCGTGTTCCATCATGGCGCGCTCGCGCTGCTTGCGGGAGCGGGCCGAGAAGAACCAGTAGATGCCGATGGGGATCAGCAGCGGCAGCAGCAGGGGCGACACCGCCGCCACCACCAGCACGGCCGCCAGCGCCATGCCGCCCACCATCAGGATGCCGAGGCCGGCGAACAGCAGGCACAGGAAGATCGCCACGCAGACCACCACCACGCCGCCGATCAGCATGCCGGCGCCGCCGAACAGCACCGCCAGCACCGCGCCCAGCGGGCCGTCGATCTCGTCGCCGTCGATGTTGATGTTCAGGCTGTCAC
Organism: Duganella sp. CT11-25; assembly: GCF_047302815.1. Classification (NCBI taxonomy): domain Bacteria; kingdom Pseudomonadati; phylum Pseudomonadota; class Betaproteobacteria; order Burkholderiales; family Oxalobacteraceae; genus Duganella; species Duganella sp. CT11-25. Next base: position 3,770,430 of record NZ_JBKBFD010000001.1, on the reverse strand, counting down.
CGAAGATCGACTGCCACGCCATCACGGCCAGCAGGAAGATGAGGGCGGCGAGTATCAGTTTTTTAGCTTTGGTGTTCATGGCTTACCTCGGTCGGTGGTGGTTGTCGTTGTTCGTTTGCCGTTTGGCATGGTTGAACTGTACCGAGGCCGCCGCGCAGCGGCCAGCGGATTGCGACAGACCGGCTGATTTGCGGGATGGAATGACATTCAGCGGCGACGAGCGGCACGAAGCGGGGGCAATTGTTCCTTGATTTAAAGTTATCACGACCTATACTGATAACCTGACTTGCGCAGGGAGGGTTCTAACATGGCTTGGCTAGAAATGAGCGAGGGTCAATCGATATCCTCGGTATGCAACAGAAGCAAGCGCCAGCGTAGCGCTCAGCACCTTACTGGCGGGGGACAAAAGGGCCCGCCATCGGCGCCGCCTGCGATACCGCCTATCATCATTACGCCATTCAGCTACCAGATGCCGGAACCGGCCATCGATCCGCGTATCACGCCGCTGAAGCCGCCGATCACCGAACGTCGGCCTTGCATCACTTGTTAATGCCCGGTGAGCGCCGGAAAAAGCCCGCTGGATGGCGGGCTTTTGCGCTGTGCCGCACGCATTAAATGTCAATTAATCAATATTTCATCAGAACGCGTGGCGCATGCCCACCGCCATGCCCTTGAGCGTGGCGCCGGGCGGCGGCGTCAGGCTGTTGATGGCGAAATCCACCACGCCGTTGCGCTGGTTGGCCAAGTGCGTGTAATACGCAAACACGCTGGTGCGCCGGGAAAAACTGTAGTCGTAGCCGGCCGTGTAGTGGGTGGCGCCGGTGTCCGCGCCCTTGACGATATAGCCGATGCGCGTGCCGTCCGGCGCGCTGCCGCCGCCGTCGCCGGCGCGCGCCGCACCCAGCTTCAGCCCGTGCGGACCGATCTGATGCGTCAAGGAAAGATACGCGCCATGGCGCTCCAGCGTGCCGGCGGCGGTCTCGTACCGGAGACGCTCGGCGACCAGCGCCACGCGCGTGTCGCCGAAGCGGTAGGCCGCCGCCAGCTTGGCGCCGCTGTCGTTTAACCCCGCCCCCTGGTATTCGTGATGGCGCTCATAGCTGGCGGCCGCGTACCACGGTCCCTGCTCGTAGACGGCGGCGGCCGAGGTCAATGACGGCCGGGCGCCGCCGGCCGGCCGTTCCTCGTTCACGCCCTGTGCGACGCGCAACTGCAGGCCGCGCCACGGCGGCGTCCAGTAGTGCACGCTGTTTTGCTGGCGGCGGTCGAAGGACGCGGTATCGCTGGTGTTGCCGGCGGTGGCGGCGGCGCCGTTGCCCATGATGCTCATGTAGCCGGCGGTGGTCGGATACCAGGGATCGAGGCCGGCGGTGGCGCCGTTGTAGGGCGTGACCCAGTTGCCGGCGAACAGCGTGCCGGCCGCGCCTTCGAGGCCGATGCGGGTGTCGCGCGCGGCCGGGCTGCCGGCGCCGGTGTCGGGCGACAGCGTGCCTTCGACCTGGAAGATGGCCTTCAGGCCGCCGCCCAGGTCCTCGCTGCCGCGAAAGCCCAGCACCGAACGGTAGTTGCTCAGGCGTGTGACGCGGACATCGTCGCCGCGCAGGCTCTCCAGGCCGAGGTTCAGGCGGCCGTACACCTGGACATTGCCGCCGTCGGCTTGGGCGGCGCCGCAGGCGGCAAGGAGGGCGAGGCAGAGATTGCGCATGATTGCAGACTTTCTATTGTTGTTACGGTGCTTGCCGCTTATTATTCCACCCCGACCTTTTTTTCGACACGAGCCATAAGCATGAGTAACGACTACCCCGATCAGGATGAAGCCCAGGACGACGACGCACCGATCCAGGAGGCGCGCGTATGGCAGGGGAACGGCTGGACCGCGCGCGTCATCAAGAACGATGACGACGAAGGCTGGGCGGTGGCGATGATCAAGGATGGCGAGCCGGAACCGGCGCTGGTCGGGCCATGGACCATGGGCCGCGACAAGAAGAACCCGAAGCCGCTGGACGTCAACGCCTTCAACACGCTGGTCAAGACCGCCAACGAGGTGATCCGCCGCCACGAGCAGCAGCTGCACGCGCAGCTGCACAAGAACGTCTTCGTCAATACCGACGACGGCGGCCAGGTCAAGGTCAACCTGGACATCGTGCCGGACGAGGACGACGCCTACGCCACGCTGACCGCCTTCGACCAGTACGGCGAAGAGCTGGCGCAGGTGCGCGTGGCGCCGACCTTCAAGCTGAGCGTGGCCAGCGCGTCGGCGTGGATCGAGAACGGCTACAGGAAGCCGTAGTCAGCTTTCCCAAAAGCCGCGCCGCACGGCCAGCGTGACCGCATGGGTGCGGTCGCGGGCGCCGAGCTTGGCCAGGATGGTCTTCATGTGGGCCTTGACGGTGTCCTCCTTCAGGCCCAGGCGCTCGGCGGTGCGCTGGTTGCTATTGCCTTCCGCCACCACTTTCAGCACCTCGATTTCCCGCTTCGACAGCGTGTCGGCCGGCAGGTTGTAGGCGACGGCGCGCGCCATCTCCGCCGGAATGCGGCGCTCGCCGCCGTGCACGGCCAGCACATAGTCGATCAGCTCGGTCCGCGCCATGTTCTTCAGCAGGTAGCCGGCCGCGCCGGCCTTCAGCGCGCGCATCACCTGCATGTCGCCGCTGAAGGTGGTCAGGACGATGATGCGGGCCTGCGGCGCGATCGCCAGGATGGCGCCGATGGCCTCGATGCCGCCCAGGCCCGGCATCTGCAGGTCCATCAGCGTGATGTCCGGCCGCTGCTGGCGGAACAGCTCGACGGCCATGTCGCCGCTCTCGGCCTCGGCCACCAGCGCCACGCGCTCGCTGCAGGCCAGCACGGCGGCGATGCCGCTGCGCAGCAGGGGGTGATCGTCGGCGATCATCACGCGGATAACGCCCTCGTCCTTCTCCAGCATGTACGGCTCCCGATCCATTGTGCTTGATGAAACACCCATAGTAACCGATGCAGGCGGCGCTCCGGCCCTCTCCCTAAAGTCCCATACACACGATAGGGTGTATGGATGCGGCGGCCCAGCTTGTAGTCTGGGGATTTCTTTCACCAGGAGGATTTGTCCCATGAAACACTACTTCACATCCCTGTGCCGCGCGCTGTGCGCCGGCTTGCTGCTGCTGGGCGCCATGCAGGCGCAGGCGCAGGCGCCCGCCAGCAACTACGCCGAGGTCAACGGCGTGCGCCTGCACTACCTGTCGGCCGGCAAGGGCGATCCTGTGATCTTGCTGCATGGCTACACCCAGTCCAGCCATATGTGGCTGCCGCTGATCGCCGAGCTGGCCAAGGACCATCTGGTGATCGCGCCGGACCTGCGCGGTTTCGGCAAGTCGGGCACGCCGTCCGGTCCGTACACCAAGTCGGTGATGGCGCAGGACGTGCACGCGCTGGCGGCCAGCCTGGGCATCAAGTCGGCCAAGGTGGTCGGCCACGACATCGGCCTGATGGTGGCCTACGCCTACGCCGCGCAGTATCCTGCGGAAGTCGGCAAGATCGCGCTGCTGGATGCCTTCCTGCCGGGCGTGGGCAACTGGAAGGATGTCTGGCTGCTGCGCGACCTGTGGCATTTCCATTTCTACGGCGAGACGCCGCTGGCGCTGGTCAAGGGCCGCGAACGCACCTACTTCGAGCACTTCTGGAATGACTTCGCGGCCGACAAGACCAAGTCGCTGAGCGAGGCGGACCGCAAGTTCTACACCGCCGAATACGCCCGTCCCGACCATATGCGCGCCGGCTTCGAAGTGTTCCGCGCGTTTGAAAAGGACGCCGCCGAATTCGCCGTCTACGCCAAGACCCCGCTGCCGATGCCGATGCTGGTGCTGACCGGCGAAAAGGCCTCGGGCGATTTCCTGATCCAGCAGGGACGGCTGGCGGCCACCAACGTCGAAGGCGTCGTCATCAAGGGCAGCGGCCACTGGCTGATGGAAGAGGCGACCGCCCAGGTGGTGCCGAAGCTGGCCGCCTTCCTCAAGTAAGCGTCAGTCCGGCGCGCCGGACGGCCGGCGCCAGGACCAGCGCGGCGGCGCCTGCTGGTAGGCCAGGTCGGCCGCCAGCGTCAACTGCCATTCGGTGCCCGCGCCGGGCGTGCTGTGCAGCGCCAGTCTGGCCTTGATGCCGGCGGCGCGTTCGCGCATGCCCTGCATGCCCCAGTGGCCGCCGCGGCCGCCGGCCGCCAGCACGTCGGCCGGCACGCCGGCGCCGTCGTCGCGCACCACCAGCCGCAGCTCGCGGGCGCCGTAGCTCAGTTCCACCGTGATGTGTTGCGCGCCGCTGTGCTGCAGGGCGTTGGCCAGCGCCTCGCGCGCGATGGCCAGGATTTCCTCGCAGGCGATCGGATGCAGGCAGCGCGGCCCGCCGCTGGTCCGCACCTCGACCGGGACCGGCGCGGCGCCGGCGCCCTCCATGCCGGCCGCCAGCGCCGCCGCGACCGCCGTCAGGCGTCCCGCCAGGTCCTGGCCGGCGCTGCCGCTGGCGCGCAGGTCGCGCACCTTGTCGCGGCCTTCCTCCAGGATGTCGTCGGCGCGCTGCAGCGCCGTCTCCACCATCACCCGCACCGGCTCCTGGCGCGGCACGCGCAGCACGGCGGCCTGGATGTGCAGCATCATGCCTTGCACCGCCTGCAGCAGCGTGTCGTGCAGTTCGCGCGCGATGCGTTCGCGCTCGACGACCCGCTCGTCGAGCCGGGCGTGGATCTGGCGCGCCATCTGGCGCAGCCGCAGCCGGTACAGCGACCACAGCAGCATGGCGGCCGCCGCCGCGCACAGCAGCCGGAACCACAAGGTCTGGACCATGGTCGGTTCGATGCGGAAGGCCAGCTCGGCGCCGCTGTCGTTCCACACGCCGTCGTTGTTGCTGGCCTTGACGCGGAAGCGGTAGTCGCCGGCCCCCAGGTTGGTGTAGTAGGCGCTGCGCTGCGGGCCGCCGGTTTTCCAGTCGCTGTCGACGCCGTCGAGCCGGTAGGAGAACTGCATCCGTTCGGCCATGGTCAGGCTGAAGGCGGTGTAGTCGAGCTGCAGGTTCCGGGTGCCGGCGCGCAGCGCCATGCCCGGCTGCGGCGCCAGCGCCTGCCCCTCGGCGCGCAAGGCGGTGATGGCCACCGGCGGCGCCAGGCCGTTGCGCTCGATGTGCGCCGGATCGATCCAGTGCACGCTGCTGCTGGTGCTGAACCACAGCTTGCCGTCGGCGCCGCCCAGCATCGACGGCCGCGGCAGCAATTGCGCCGCCGTCCCGGCCAGGCCGTCCTGGAAATCCAGGCGCTCGTAGCGCACCCGGTGTTGCGGGTTGCGGTAGAACTGGTCGAGTTCGGCCGCGCTGATGCGGGCGATGCCCAGCGCGCCATGCACCCACAGGTCGCCGTTGGCGGTGTCGACGATGCCGGAGGCGCCGGCCAGCGCGTCGTCGTCGGTGGTGCGCAGCGGTACGAAGCGGGTGCCGTCGTAGCGGACCAGGCCGCGTTCGCCGCCGGCCCAGACCTGGCCGCCGCTGCTGCGGATGTCCAGCACCGCGCCCAGCCGCAGTTGCTGTTCGACGCCGAAGTGGCGCACCTTGCCGTTGTCTATCAGCGTGATCTTGTTGACGGCGTAGCCGAACCAGACGCGCCCGGCGTTGTCGGCGGTGATCACCATCGGTACGCTTTGCGGGCCGTCGGCATAGGGCGAGCCCTTGTGCCACTGGCCATCCTGGTAGCGGAAGATGCCCTTGATGCGGACCGACACCCACAGCGTGCCGCCGGGTTCGCGCGCGATGGCGAAGATGACGTTGCCCTCCGCTTCGGGCGGCAGGGGGAAGGGCTCCCATTTGCCGCCGACGCGGCGCAGCAGTTTACCGCGGTCGGCCATCCACACCGTGCCGCCGGGGTCGGTGTACAGGACGTCGACGAACTGCTCGCTCATGTGCGGCACCACGCTGGCGGCCAGCGAGGCGGTGTACGGCGCCGGCAGGTACAGGCCGTTGAGCCACAGGCCGCCGCTACCGTCGAGCGTCATGGCGCGCGCCTCGCCCTGGAACTTCGGCAGCTCCAGCGTGTGCAGCTTGTTGGGACGGAAGCGGTCGACGCCCTTGTCGGTGCCGATCCAGATGTTGCCTTCGCGATCCTGCAGCAGGCTGTTGACGGACGATCCGGAAAAGCCCTGCGCCGGCGTCAGCGCGCGCGTGACGTGGGCGCCGGCCGCGCCGCTGACCTGCTCGATGCCATCCTTGCCGGCGCGCCACATGGCGCCCAGGCGGTCGAACATGAAGTCGCCGCCGCTCGGGTCGCCTTCCGACCACCACTTTGGCGGCGCGCCGGACGCCGCGCCGTCCAGCAGGATCAGGCGATTGTCCGGGACGTCGAAATCCGAGGTCCACAGCGTGCCGTCGGGCGCCGGCACCAAGGGGCCGCGGCCGATGGCGCGCGCCAGCCGGCGAAACTTTTTCTCGCCGCGCGGCAGGTACCAGGCCCCGGCCGGCGTCCGCATCCACAGCGTGCCGCGCTGGTCCAGCAGGGCCGAGGTGATGTTCTCCGGCGGCTCCCAGCTGGCGGGCACGGCCTGCCAGCGCTGCTGCCCGGCTTCCATGAAGTACAGGCCGCGCGCGGTGCCGGCCCACATGCGTCCCTCCGCGTCCAGCGTCAGGTTCCAGACGGTGGTCATCGGCAGGCCCTGCTCCGGCCCGTAGTTGTGCAGCACGTTGTCCTTCCACAGGCTGGCCGTGCCGAGGCGGTAGCCGATCCACAGGCCGCCGTCGGGCAGCGCGGTCAGGGTCGAGATGTTGGACGAGGGCAGGCCGTCCGGTCCGGGAGAGAAGCGTTCGAAGCGCACGCCGTCAAAGCGGACCAGGCCGGTGGGCGAGGCCAGCCACAGCCAGCCGTCGCGGGTCTGCTCGATGGCGAGGATGAAGCCGGGCACGCCGTCCTTGGCGGTCCAGCTGGTGTGGTGCATATCGATCGCCGGCAGGGCGGCCTCGGCGGCCAGCACGGTGGGGGTGGGCACGCTGGCGCAGCAGATGGCCAGCAGCAGGCAGGAAAGTAGGGTTCGCATGTTGCCGAATGCTACACGAATGGCGGCCGTTGTCCGGCCTAAATTTTTGCCGGCGGCGGTTTCTGCGAGAAGCGCTGGCCCGGAAGGGGCATGACCTGCTAGTATTTCCCATGCGCATGTACCCACTATAGGAAACCTGATGGAAAGTCGTCTCTCCCGGCTGGAAGCCGTTCAAACCATGCTGCTCGAAATCGGCCAGAAATCGAGCAGCTGTACCGATATCAGCGAATTCCTGCAGGCCGTGCATGCGGCGCTGGGACGCATCATGTACGCGGCCAACTTCTTCGTGGCGCTGAGCGACCGCGACGGCGCCGCCAACAAGGTGCGCTTCGTGTATTTCGTCGACGAGGTGGACGAGGCGCCCGGCCGCGACGAGCTGTTCGAGCTGGCCGAGGGCGAGTCGCCGACGGCGACCGTGATCCTGAGCCGCAAGAGCATGGTGATGACGGCGGCCGAGCACGTCTCCAAGCGCGAGGACAACGCCGACTTCGGCATCGGCACCATCGCCGAGCACTGGATGGGCAGCCCGCTGCTGGACCAGAACCACCAGGCGCTGGGCGCCATCGTGATCCAGAGCTACGACAAGGAACACACCTTCAGCGAGGAAGACCATGCGTTGTTCGAGCTGATCGCCAACCACGTCTCCAGCGCGCTGCAAGGCTTGCAGAGCATGGACCGGCTGGAACGCGCGGTGCTGGAGCGCACCGCCCAGCTGCAGCACGAGGTGGCCGAGCGCCGCCGCGCCGAGAACATCCAGCGCGCGCTGTACGAGCTGGCCAACCTGTCGGCCACGGCCACCGGCGGCAGCCGCCTGAACATGCGGCTGCACCAGATCATCAGCGAGCTGGTGCCGGCGCAGAATTTCCTGATGGCGCTGTATCACGCCGACACCAAGGAAATCAGCATCCCGTACTTCGTCGATGAAAAGGACGAGCATGCGCCGGTCAAGCGCTTCGACTACGGCGTCGGCATGTCCTCGTACATCCTGCAGCGCAAGCAGGCCATGTTGCTGGACAAGGCGGGCTTCCAGGCGCTGGTCGACAGCGGCGAGATGGAGCATCCGCTGGGCAATGTCGACATCGCCAGCTGGATGGGCGCGCCGATGCTGCTGGGCGACCAGGCCTACGGCGTCATCATCGTGCAAAGCTACGACGACGCGGTGCTGTACTCGCAGGCCGACCTCGAGATCCTGGCCTTCATGGCCAGCCACGTCGCCGTGGCGATCGCGCGCATGCAGGCGGACCGCGAGATCCGCCGCGCCAAGGAAGCGCTGGAGGAGCAGAACGCGGCGCTGGAGAGCGCGCTGACCTCGCTCAAGGATGCGCAGGGCGAACTGGTGCGGCAGGAGAAGCTGGCTTCGCTGGGCCGGCTGGTGGCCGGCGTGGCGCACGAGATCAACACGCCGCTGGGCATTTGCGTGACGGCCACCAGCCACCTGGTGGAAGAGCTGAAGCTGACGCGCGAGGACATGGCGGCCGGCACGCTGGACGAGGACGGCTTGAACCAGTTCTTCGACATCATCGACCAGTCGCTGCGCATCATGACCACCAACACGCAGCGGGCGGCGGCGCTGGTGCGCAGCTTCAAGCAGGTGGCGGTGGACCAGTCGTCGGACGATATCCGCAGCTTCAACCTGCGCAAATACCTGGACGAGGTGCTGCTGTCGCTGCAGCCCAAGCTGAAGGGCAAGCCGGTCACCATCGACATCGATTGCGACCAGCACATCAACCTCGCCAGCTTCCCCGGCGCGGTCTCGCAGATCGTCACCAACATGGTGGTGAACTCGCTGGTGCACGGCTTCGAGGAAGGGCAGTCGGGCAAGATCAGGATCACCGGCAAGGTGGACGGCGACTTCGTCGAGTTCGACTACAGCGACGACGGCATCGGCATGGACAGCGCCACGCTGGCGCAGCTGTTCGATCCCTTCTTCACCACCAAGCGCGGCTCGGGCGGCAGCGGGCTGGGCGCGCACATCCTGTACAACCTGGTGACGGGCGCGCTGGGCGGCACCGTCAAGGTGGTCAGCGCGCCGGGCATGGGCCTGCACTACAAGCTGCGCTTCCCCAAGGTGCGCCGCAAGTAAGTATGGCATCCTCGGGGCGGGAACCAAATGGCGGGGCCTGGTGACTCAGGATAGGTCTTCATACATCCTATCCCATCAACAAGCCGATTGCCGACATGCCTATCCCTCATAACTTTACCGCACATGCGGTACCGGTCTTTCAACAGCCCGACGTGCCTGTCGACCCCTCTGCTTCACCGGTCGCCGACACGGCCAGGGAGGCGGTATCGCGTCCTTCAACACCGGCCACGCCGCCCCGCGTCATCCGGTCGGCGCTACAAAAATCACTCACCGAGCAGCTGCAGTCCCAGCGAAAGGCTGAGGCTGACGACGCCGGCTTGCCTGCGGAGCTGTGGTTGAAAGTCGCCGACCATGCCGCTGCATCGCCCAAATCCCTGGCTCAGCTCAGCAGCACAAGCAAGGCTTTTCGCGGATTGCTGGCAAACCACGTCAAACTGGCGTCGATCCTGGGCAATGCCGATAAGTTACGCGACGTGAGTCATTTCAAGGCATTGCTCACCGGGGAAGACAAGGCAGGGCAAGGCGTGACCTACTGCGTCCACGATCTCCAGACCGACGCGGAGAAAACGGAAGCGCTTGAGGTGCTGGGTTCCCATTTGATCAACCTGAGTCACGATTGGGCGCTGGTTGAAGCGATCGATGCATTCAATGAGGCGATGCAGAGTTACCAGGGACCGCGCTCCACGCTGCTGGACGAACTGGAAAAGGCCGGAAAAAAAGCCGTACTACCAGGGAAAATGACTCCCGACATGAAAGATATTCTCCAGATGAGGCAGACCGTACACTTTACGGAAATAATCGAGCGCGCCAAAAAAGGGGAGCCGTTGGAGGCGCTGATGAAGGAGTTTGGCATCGCCACTGATTCCGCCCAAAGATTCCTGGCGGCGGAAGCGCAAAAATAATCGGACTCAGGCCGTGCACTGGCGAATCGCGCTGAATTCGGCGCCGTGATGTCGATGGCTGGCGTCATGGCGCGTTCCTTGGTAAGTTGAGGCATGCTGTATCCTACGGTTGTCGGCATTGCCAGTGGTAGCGCCATCCTCGTAACCTGATGCCGGCTATCAAAGCCCGTCGCATTTCAGCCGCGTGTACGGGCTGCCGCCGCAGCGCGACGTGGAGCGGCTGCGAACGGCGGCGTGACGCCTTCCTCTGCCTTATTGCAGAGCAAACGCCGGCCGGATGGCAGTATCATTTTGTCAGCCGCGCCGCCACTTTCATTTTTGACGGGATTCTCATTTTGGGTAGTACTTTGACGAGCGGGGCCGGTCGCTTCGCCATGTGGCTCGCGCTCGTCACGGGTTCGCTGGCAGGCGTGTCCCACGGCGCCGCCATGCCGCCGCCGCTGCCTTCCTGGCAGCCCAGCCTGTATCACAAAGGCTGGACCAGGCGCGACGGTGCGCCGTCGGCCGTTTTTTCGATGACGCAGGATCGCTTCGGCAAGCTCTGGTTTACCTCCAACAGCGGCCTGTACGGCTTCGACGGCGTCAAGTTCGAGCGTACCGATGAGATCGACGGCAATAAGCTGTCGTCGCCCACGACGTCCGCCGTCACCGCCATCGGCGATGCGCTGTGGGTCGGCTACAGCTTCGGCGGACTCAGTGTGTTTCAGAACGGCGAGGTGCGTCACTATGGCGCGGCGCAAGGCTTGCCGGAGCACACTGTGTTTCAGGTAGGCGAGGCCAAGGATGGGACCATATGGGCGACCTGTGCCGAGGGACTCTACTGGAAGGATGGCGATGACTGGCGCAAGGTGCCGGCGTCGGATGGCTTGCCGGCCGCCGGCCTGTTCCGGTATTTCACCGTCTTGCGCGATGGTAGCCTGCTGGCATATCACCAGCAGGGCGTGTATCGCAACGCCGCCGGGACGCGGCGGTTCCGGCGGGTGCTGGCCCATCTGGATGTGGAAAACGGCATGCTGCGCCGGGATGGCAAGGTGCTGGTCTTCACTTCGCAACATCAAATGCTGCTGTTCGATCCAGACAACGGCCGCGCCGAGCCGCTGCCGCTGCCCAAGGGGAGCGCCACCCCCATCAATGTGACGCTGGACAGCCGCGACGCGATCTGGATCAACACTGAACAGGGCTTGCAATTGCTGGGGCCCGACCTGCGGCCGATACGGACCTTCCTGGCGCCCGACCGGCTCACCGGCAAGCTGGTCTACCTGGACTTGAGCGATCGCGAAGGCAATGTGTGGTTTGTCACCGAGAATGGCGTCGACCAGATCCGCGAAGCACGACTGGGCACGGTCGAACTGCCGCCGCGCATGATTGGTGGACTCAGCGTGGTGGCGGCGAAGGATGGCACCGTATGGATCGGCAATCACCCCACCACCGGCAATTACAACGACACCAGTTTCGGCCTGGCCGGCGATGGGCGCCGTATCGCCACCGATATGCAGGATGTCACCAGCACGCTGCGCGACCCGGATGGCAGCAGCTGGTTTGCCAGCGACCAGTTCCTGTGGCATCAGCAGGGGATGCGGCGGCGCCGGTGGCGCCTGCCGGCAGCGGTCGGCAGGGACCAGGCGCAAGCCATGGCCATGGGGCGCGACGGCAGGCTGTGGGTGGGGATGGCGCGTCACGGACTGTACACCTTCAAGGACGGTGTCTGGGTGGCCGGCGGCGGCGAACCGGCGCTGGTGGGACGACGTGCCGTTGCGCTGCATGCGGATGCGGCTGGCGGTATCTGGTTCGGCTACCCCGGCAATCGCGTCGAGGTGTTGAAAGATGGCTTGCTCAGGCGCTTCGGAGCCGATGCCGGTCTCGCGGTGGGCATCGTGAAAGTCATCTGCATGTCGGCCGGACGGCTGTGGATCGGCGGCGACCAGGGCATAGCTTATATGCAAGGACAACGGTTCATCAAGCTGGGTGGCGATGGCGGCGTGCCATTGGGCGGCATCACCGGCATGGTGATGACCGCGGGCGGCGAGTTGTGGTTGCATGGAAACGATGGCCTGATGCGGATCGGCGCGCCCCAGCTTGCCGCCGCCGTGCGACCTGGCGCGTCCGCGGTCCACCTTGAGCGCTTCGACTACCTGGATGGCCATGAGGGGCAGCCCAGTGCGATACGTCCGCTCAACAGTTTGGCGGAGGGCGCCGACGGACGGCTGTGGTACGCGACCAGCAGCAGCGTCGGCTGGATCGACCCGGCCCGCATAGCCCGCAATCCGCTGGCGCCGGCGCCACGGGTGACCGCGCTCAAGACCGACCGCGGCGCCTACCAGCTGCGCGACGGGCTGCGCTTGCCCGAGCACTCGGCCGATGTGCAGATCGATTTCACGGCGGCCGCCCTATCGATGCCGGAGCGGGTACGTTTCCGCTATCGCCTGATCGGCCTGGACGCGGGATGGCGCGAGGTCGGCGCGCGGCGCCAGGCTTTCTATACCAATCTCGGCCCCGGCGACTACCGCTTCGAGGTGATCGCGGCCAACGAGGATGGCGTGTGGAGCAAGGAGGCGGCGCACCTGGCTTTCCATATCGAACCATCCATCACCCAGACGCTCTGGTTCAAGCTGCTGTGCGTGGCGCTGGCGCTGGGTGCGTTGTATCTGCTGTATCTGCTGCGGGTGGCGCAGATCACCGCCCGCGTCGCCGAGCGCTCGCGCGGGCGGCTGCTGGAGCGCGAGCGCATCGCCCGCACCTTGCACGATACGTTCCTGCAGAGCGTGCAGGCGCTGATCATGCGCTTCGATCTGATCAGGAACACGCTGCCCGCCGGCGATCCGGCGCAGCAGCGGATCGACGCCGCGCTGGACATGGCGCAGATGGTGGTCGACGAAGGCCGCGAGCAGGTACTGGATCTGCGCGTCGGCGATATGCATCCCGGCGACTTGCGCGACGCGCTCGACGCGGTGGGGCGGGCCACGGGCGAGCAATACGGCCTGGCTTTTTCGCTGGCGCTGCAGGGCGCCGCGCGGCCGCTTTCAGCGGCGGTCAAGGCCGAGGTGCTGGCCATCGGCAAGGAAGCGATCTACAACGCCGCCCGCCATGGCGGCGGCGCCGACGTGATGGTCGAGCTGGCGTATTCGCCCGGTGAGTTCCGGATGACGGTCCGCGATCATGGACCGGGCCTGGACGCCAGCGTGCGGGAGACCGGGAAACGCCCCGGGCATTGGGGACTGGAGGGCATGCGCGAACGCGCGCAGCGGATCGGCGGCAAGCTGTCGATAGACAGTGCGCCGGGCGCCGGCGTCACCGTCTCGTTTGCGATCGCGGCCAGGCGGGCCTTCGGCTAGCGCCTGATGGCGGCGCAGAGTTTGGTTGCTGGAATGGTGACTCAACTCTGCGTTCGCGGTACGCTTACTTCTTGCTGATCTCGACTTCCCAATCGACGCCGGAATCGATCTTGTGTTTGGCGGCGTAGTTGCCCTGGCTGATGGCCACGGCCACTTCCAGCAGGCTGTTGAGGTAGACCAGCGGCTGGCCCTTCGCCACACCGCCGAAGGTATGCTCGAACGGCGCAACAACTTTATTCACCAGTTTTCCCTTGTGCAGGATGCGCACCTGCACCTTGTCGTGCAGGCCGATGTTCAGCTCGTTGAACAGCGGCTTCGGAATATTGGTCCAGACGTTGCCGTACTTGACGTCCAGCACCGGCACGATGCCCTTGATGACGTTGCCGCTGCGGACCGCCTTCTGGTAAGGGATCTTGACCACCGACTCGCTCGGCAGCAGCGGGCCGACCTGCTCGAAGCTGATCGCGCCCGACGCCAGGCGGGCGCCGACATAGGCGTACACGTCGCGGCCGTGGAAGGTGTAGGACTCGCCGGAGCCGGCCAGGCGGTTGACCTTCTCGTCGATCTCGCGCAGCTCGGCCACGCCGTCGCGCTCGGCGATCAGCGTGAACAGGCCGTTGTCTGGGCCGACGAAGTAGCGGCCTTCCTTGGTCTTCAGCACCACCGACTTGCGCTCGGTGCCCACGCCCGGATCGATGACCGAGACGAACACGCTGCCCTTCGGCCAGTAGTTGGCGGTCTGGTACAGGCGGTAGGCGCCGAGCCAGATGTCGTAGTCGGGGATGTTGTGCGTCAGGTCGGAAACCTGCAGCGCCGGATCGACGCCGAAGGCCACGCCGTGCATCGCGGAGACCGCGCCGTCGGAGGTGCCGAAGTCGGTCATCAGCACCAGCGCGTTCTTGTCGGCGGCACAGGCTTGCGCGGCCAGCAGCGTGCTGAGGCAGGCGGCTGCGAATAATCTCGTTACATGCTTCATGGTGTCCTTGTTGGTAGTGGGCGGGCTCAGAAAGTGTAGCGCAGGCGGCCGTAGAAATATGCGCCGTTGACGCCGATCGGATTAATAAAATTGTAGGGCAGCGCGCCGCCGTAGGTGGCGTTGTTGGTCTGCCGTACGCGCTGCGGGTAGCGGTCGAGGAGGTTGTCGGCGCCGGCGGCCAGCGTCAGCTGCCTGGTCAGCTTGTATTGCGCTTCCAGGTCCAGCGTCCAGACGGCGCCGAAGCGCTGCGCGTGCACGCCGTCGATGACTTCCGCTTCGTCGTCGTAGGAAAAGTCTTTCAGCGGGCCGAAGCGGGTGGCGCGGGCCAGCAGGCTCCAGCGCGCGGCTTGCCAGTCGGCGCTCAGCACCAGCTTGCTTTTCGGCGAGGCGTTGCGGATACGGAACAGGCTGGTGTCGGTCAGCAGCGTGAGGTCGGGATCGATCCTGGCCAGCGCGGCGGAACGCTGGCGCACGCCGTCGATGCGGGTCTGGTTCAGGTTCAGCGCCGCGTTCAGGTCCAGCTTGCCGCCGGCGAAGCCCAGGTCGTGGTTCAGCACCGCGTCGAGGCCGGTGGTGCCGGTGTCGAGCAGGTTGGCGAGGTAGGCCACCGACTGGATGTCGCTGCGGCCGGTGCCGGCCAGGTAGGCGGTGGCGGCGTCGCTTTGCAGGTCGCTGGTGCGGGTGATGCGGTCGCGGATCTTGATGCGGTAGGCGTCCAGCGTGAAGCTGGTGTTGCGTTCGGGACGCCACGCCAGGCCCAGCGACAGGTTGGTGGATTTCTCCGGCTTCAGCGCCTCGGCGCCGAAGGCGCGCGCCAGCGCATCGCTGGCCGGCAGCAGCGACGCCGTTTGCAGGCCGCTGCCGTCGCTGTTGAAGTTCAGCGTCGAGAAGCGGAAGCCGGTTTGCACCAGCGCCGGTGCGCGGAAGCTGTTGGACAGGGAGCCGCGCAGCAGGAAGCCGTCGCTCAGCTTGTAGCGCGCCGACAGCTTGCCGGTGCTGGCGTTGCCAAAGTCGCTGTAGTCGGCATAGCGGGCGGCGGCGCCCAGCAGCAGGCGGCTGGTGACGTCGCTTTCGATGTCGGCGTACAGCGAGCGGATCGAACGGCTGCCGTCGAACGCATCCTGCGGACGCAGGCCCGGACCGGCCTGGGCGCCCGGCGGGGCGTCGGTCACCGGGCCGGCCGCGTACGAGGCGGCGTCGCCCGGCGTGCTTCGATACGTCTCGCGGATGTATTCCGCGCCCAGCGCCAGGTTGACCGGCGCACCGATGCCGAGGTCCAGCGCGCGCGTGAGGTCGGCGTTGACCGCATTCTGGCGGAAATCGAAGGAGGCCAGGTGGAAGCTGGTCGGGCTTGGCGCGCCCAGCGAGGCGTTGAGCGAGTTGACCAGGTCGTAGCGGAAGAGGTTGCCGCCGTGGCGGGCGCCGAGGTCCCAGTTCCAGCCCGCGCCGGCCAGGCGCACGCCGGCCACCACGCTGGTGTCGGTCATGTCGCCCTGGGTGCTGGGCCGGTAGCCGTTCGGGTAGATCGCTTCCACATTGGATGGATCGCCCGGATAGCGGAAGTAGGCGCTGCCGTCGGACTTGCGCTGGTTGACGGTGGCGAACGAGTAGGCGTCGACGCCGGACGCCAGCGGCAGCATGGCGTTGTAGAACAGGTAGTTGTTGTGCGACTGTGAGTCGCCGGACTTGAAGACCACCTTGCCGTCCAGCGCCTGGTCGGCCGGCGTGAAGTTCCACGAGGTCCAGCCGGCGTCGCTGAAGCCGGCGCGCTGGGTCGGGTTGCGGCTGCGCGTTTCGGCGCCGAAGCGCAGGAAGCCGGCGTCGCCCAGCGGCACGCCGTAGTCGGCGCTGGCGATCCTGGTCTGGCCGTCGGTCTTGGTGTCGTCGGTCGGCTTGAAGTCGGTGTGGTTGGCGCCGTAGCTGACCGAGGCCGAGCCGCCTGTGCGGTTCTGCTTCAGCACGATGTTGATGACGCCGGCCACGGCGTCGCTGCCGTACTGGGCGCCGGCGCCGTCGCGCAGGATCTCGATGTGGTCGATGGCGCCCGGCGGGATCGCGTTGACGTCGACCGGCACCGTGCCGGCGTAGCTGCTTTCGGTGTCGAGCACGGCGCTGGCGTGGCGGCGCTTGCCGTTGATGAGCACCAGCACCTGGTCCGGCGCCAGGCCGCGCAGCTGCACGCCGCGCACCGAGTCCGAGGCGCCGCTCGATTCGATGCGCGGGAAGTTGATCGATGGCGACAGCGCCTGCAGGGCGGCGCCCACTTCGCCACTGGACAGGGCGTTCTCCACCTCGCGCTGGCCGAAGCGGTCGATCGGCACGGCGCTGTCGAACACGGTGCGGTTGCGCGCGCGCGAGCCGACCACGGTGACCTGGTCGATGGCGGCGGTGTCGCCTTCAGGCTGCGCTTGCTGTGCTTGCGCGGCCGGCAGCGAGGCCAGCATCAGCGCGCAGGCGATCACGCTGCGGCGCAGCGGCAAATCAGGTAGGGCGTGAGGCATCGTGCATTCCTTGCATGGTCCGGGGCGGACCATGATCTTACTGGCAAGGAATTCTCTCTAACAACGACCGATTGCGAATATGCTTATGAGGCGGTCAGTCCGGGAAGCGCTCGTTGATGGCGACGGCCTTGTCGATGTTCTTGATCAGCAGGTCGACGTAGACCGGGTCCAGGTGCTGGCCCGATACTTCGCGCAGGTGCTCGACCACCTTGCCGATCGGCCAGGCGTCCTTGTAGCAGCGCTTGTGCATCAGCGCGTCGAACACGTCGGCCACGGCGACGATGCGCGCGTACAGGTGGATGTCGTAGCCCTTCAAGCCTTGCGGATAGCCGCTGCCGTCGAATTTTTCGTGGTGCTGGTGGGCGATCACGGCGGCGGCCTTCAGGATCGGGCGCTGCGAGCCGTCGAGGATGGACAGGCCGACGGTCGGGTGCTGCTTCATGATTTCCCATTCGGCGGCGTCGAGCTTGCCCGGCTTGAGCAGCACCGCGTCCGGCGTGGCGATCTTGCCGATGTCGTGCATCGGCGCGGCGTGGCGCAGCACGGCCGTTTCATCGTCCGGCATGCCCGATTCCCGGGCCAGCAGGTAGCACACTTCCGACATGCGGCGCACGTGGTTGCCCGCTTCGTTGGAGCGCGACTCGACCACGTCGCCCAGGCGCAGGATCAGCTCGGCCTGGGTGTCGGTGATTTCCTGGGTCAGCAGGATGTTGTCGAAGGCGATGGCGACGCCGGAGCAGAACACTTCCAGCAGCTTGGTGTCGATCTCCGAGATTTCTTCCACGCCCTTGAGCACCAGCAGCGAAGCCTTGCCGCTGTTGTTGGGGAAGTAGCCGATGTAGGTGTCGCCTTCGACGCGCGAAATCTTGTTGCTCTTGGCGGCGTCGAGCTGGGCCATGACGTCGGGCGTCAGCAGGGAGCCGTCCTCGTCGCCGATCTGGGCCAGGATCTCATAATCGTTCTCGCCGCTGATGGCGGTGGCGCCGCGCAGGCGCAGCAGCATGCTGTGCTCCAGGCGCAGCAGCGCGACCACCTGCTGCAGCAGGCCGTTGGCGAAGTCTTTCAGGTTGCGTTGCTGGAAGATGTGGGCCGAGGCGGCGATCACCCGTTCCAGGCCTTCGCGGTAGTTCAGTTGCGCGCGGCGGGCTTCTTCCACCTTCATGATGTCGCGGTAGGCGCGCAGCGCGGCGAAGGTGGTGGTGAACAGCTTGGTACGGTCGAGCTCGGTCTTTTCCTTGTAGTCGTTGATGTCGTAGTTGACGATCACGCGCTCTTCGGGGGCCTGGCCGGGCTGGCCGGTGCGCAGCACGATGCGGGTGAACTGGTTGTCGAGGTCTTCGCGCATCCAGCGCGCCACTTCGAGGCCGCTGTCTTCCTTTTCCATCACCACGTCGAGGAACACCAGGGCGACATCGGTCTCGCGCGCCAGCACTTGCTTGGCTTCGGCGCCGCTGTAGGCGTGCACGAAGCTCAGCGCGCGGCCGTCGAGGCGGAAGCGGCTCAGCGTCAGTTTTGTGATGTCGTGGATGTCCGGCTCGTCGTCAACCAGCAGGACTTTCCAAGGTGCTAGCTTGGGCGAAGCAGAAGACAAAAAAGACATAAGGGCGAGTTCCGCAAAATGGCACTACTGAGTGAATTTTTTCGATTGTAGTCTTACACACAGCTATTAACAACAGGCAATAAAAATTCCTGCTGCTCTGCACAACACTCCCCGGTTTTTGCCGGGCTGATCTTTATTGTACGTCGCGATTCCAGGCGACGGCGCGGCGTTAGTCTTCTGTAACGCCGATATGCACTCACAACAATACTTCGTTTTTAGCAATATTGCTATCATTAAACAAAGATTTTTGTAAAATTGCCATACCGGCGTTGCCGGGCGGCTTCAGGGCGCGGGGGCGCTCAAGAGGCGGTCGTCGCCGGACCGCGGTGTGCCCCGGCCGTCGGTGTTGTTGGTGAGGATGTACAGCCGGCCGTCGGGGGCTGCCACGACATCGCGCAGGCGGCCGTATTGCCCGACGTAGAACTCGGTCGAGGTGGCGCTGGCCGACAGCGGCACCTTGCGCAGGCGCTCGCCGCGCAGGTTGGCGATGTAGAGGTTGCCGCCGCTGATGGCGATGCCGCTGGGGCTGGCATCGGCGGTCGGCCATTGCTGGAGCGGATCGATGTAGCTGGCGTTGCCCGCCTTGCCTTCCACCGCCGGCCAGCCGTAGTTGCCGCCAGCCCTGATGAGGTTCAGCTCGTCCCAGGTGTTCTCGCCGAACTCGGACGCGTACAGCGTGCCGTCGGCCGCCCACGCCAGGCCCTGCACATTGCGGTGGCCATAGCTGTACACGTAGGAGGCGCCGAAGGGATTGTCGGCCGGGATGCGTCCATCGGGCGTCATGCGCAGGATCTTGCCGGCCAGCGAGCCGAGATCCTGCGCGCGGCTGGAGGTTCCCGCGTCGCCGGTGGTCGCATACAGCATGCCGTCGGGGCCGAAGGCGATGCGTCCGCCGTTGTGGTTGCTGCGCGACGGAATGCCGCCGAGCAGAAACTGGGCGGCGCCCAGGCGCGCGTTCGCGCCCTGGCCGGTGAGCGGATAGCGTTCGATGCGGTTCTCGGCGCCGGCGGTAAAGTAGGCGTACAGGTAGCCGTCGCGGACGGCGATCCCCAGCAGGCCGCCTTCGCCGGCGCCGTTCACCCCGGCGATGGTGGCGATGCTGGTGAGGTTGCCATTCGCGCCCACCGCGAGGATGCGCGCCGAGCCGCGCTCGCTCACCAGCGGCGTCGTCCCATGAAAGGTGATGGACCAGGGCGCCTGCAGGCCGGTGGCCAGCACCGTCGGGCTGGCGGACGGCGTTGTCGGCGTTGCCGGCAGCGACGGCGTCGCGCCGCCGCCATCCCAAGCGCCGCCGCAGCCGGCGGGGCCGAAGACCAACACGGCGGCACAAACGGCCGCTGCCGAACCGGCTCCTTTCCACATGATAGCTCTCCCCGGAAAACTCGCTCGACCATTGCGGCATGGCTGCGCAAGTGTGCATTATCGGCCGCATCGGACGGCAAGCGCCGCACGGTAGGCAGGCATGTGCATAAAAAAACCCGCAAGGAGCATGGGCTCGTTGCGGGTTGAGGGAGTGATACGGTGTTAGCTGAAGCTCAGTGCCGGGAAGCCGGTCAGGTAGCCGACGGCGGCGCCGTAGCGGTCGCGGTAGTTGGCGCGGATCAGCGGATCGAGCGTGGTCTGCACCTTGGCGTGCAGCGTCGCATCCCAGTCGCCCGCGTGCTGGAAGTTGCTCATGATGTAGGCGAAGCCGTTGATGTCATCGACCGCGTGCAGGCCGGTCGATTCTGCGCCCGACGGCGTCGACAGCAGACGGGTCAGCACCTTGGTGTCGACGTTGTAGGCCCACAGGAAGTTGTTGACGTGGGTGCCGCTGTCCTCGCCGACGAACAAGGTGCGCAGCTTTTCCGAGAACTTGATGTTGTCCGGATTGGCGACCTTGTCCGGGTTGGCCAGGTTGCCCAGCGCATCGGCGGTCTTCAAGTCTTCGCTGACCAGCGCAGGCACGGCGGCCATGTCGACCGGCACCCATTCGCTGTTGATCGCGGCGCCGGTCTCGTCGACCTGGCCGGCCTTCATGTTCAGCGCGTACACGGCGCCGGCGCTCGGGCCCTTGATCGCGATGCCGCCCGAACCGTTGGTCATGGCCGAGCCGATCGCGGCGATCGCCGAGTAGGCGATCTTGTCCTTGGCGTTGACGGTCGTGCCTTCCATCTTGGTGAAGCCCATGCTGCCGCCCTTGAACGCGGCGTAGCGGTGGGTTTCCAGGAAGGCGGCGGCCTTCTCCATGCCCGGCACGATCTTGATCCAGTTGAACTTGCCGTTGAAGGCGATCTTGGTGTAGCTGGCGTCCGCCGGATCGGTGGTCTTCACGTCCATGATGTCGGCGGCCTTCAGCTTGTCGGCCAGGGCCTTGATCTCGGCGCTGGTGGCGCTGCCCAGCTTGATCCACGACAGCGTGGCCGAGCCGCCGTTGTCGGTGGTCTTCTGGTTCCACTTGGCGATGTACAGCGTGCCGCTCGACAGGTCCTTGGCCTTGTCGGCCACGAACATGAACAGGCCGCCGTTGGTGGCGTCGTCGCCCATCAGCGCGGTGCGCTCGTCCGGCATCACCTGCACCAGCTCGTGCGAGATGCGGCCCATGCAGTAGTGCTTCTTGGCGCTGCCGGTGCCGTCCGGGTTGACGGTGATTTCCGGCATGTGGCCATAGTGGTAGGGGTTGGCCTTGGTGGCGTCGCCGTACAGGTTGGTGCTGAAGGCGGCGAACTGGGTGTTGCTGGCGATGGTGGTCGCGTCCGGCTCGTACTCTTCGCTCGACAGGTGGGTGTTCCACGGCGAGCGGCTGGCGCCGCAGGTGATCCACAGGCCGTTGGCCGGGCTGGTGTCGACGTTGTGGTATTTCACCAGCGTCAGCGCGCCGGTGGTCTTGTCCTGGTCCAACGTCAGGATCGCGATCGGCGACGGCAGCATGCCGTACACCGAGTCGCCCTTGACGTTGCGGCTGGTGTATTCGAACTGCACCACGGCGAACACGGCGTTGCCCTTGATGCCGGACACGGTCGGCGCGGCCAGCTTCAGCAGCGAGGTGCCGTCCGGCGCGTCGGAGAAGAACTGGCGCGAGTTCGCATCGGTCTTGTCCAGGATGGGCTTGTTGTTGATGTCGTAGTAGCCGCCGGCCAGGATGGTGCCGCCGTTGCCGTTGGAGACCATGGCACCGGTGATGAAGAAGGTCTGGTAGGCCAGCGAGTACGGCACGTTCTTGCCGTCGGAGTAGGTCGCGACCATCGCCGACGAGACCGAGGTGGTGGCCATTTTCGGTGCGTCCGCCAGCGACGGCGCGGCCATGCCGGAGAAGCTCACGGACATCAGCTGCGGCGCAGGGTTGGCCGTGTCGCCGCCGCCGCAGGCGGCCAGCAGGGCGGCGGTGGCGCTGCCGCCGGCCAGCGGCAGCAGCGGCGCGCCGGACAGGAACTTCAGAATGCTGCGGCGGGACAGATCGAGGGACTCGGTCATGATAAATCCTGTTGTAGTTGTGGCCATTCCATGTGCCTGGCAGGTGCGGCGGCATCATGCGAAGCGGTGGCGTCGCTTCGACGGGCGCAATATTAGCTATTCGATATGACAAGGGCGTGACATTAAGATACAAAGCGATACAAACGCGGGGCTGGCCGGCGACGGCGTAAGTTTGGTAACAAACTTATTCAGCGCGGGCGCGCTGTGGGGAAAAGGTCTATATTGTTTCCATGAACTGACTGGAATGAAGGAGTAGCACATGCGCCTGATGACCCGAACCATGCTGGCCGCCGCCGTGGCGCTGCTGGCCACCAGTGCCGCCTGGGCGGAAGTGAGCGTCACTTACGTCAAGCCGGACGACTACACCGATGTGCCGCGCAGCGTGATCGAGCGCGACCGCGTGCTGAAGGATTTCAGCGAGTACTTCGCCAAGCTGGACAAGAAGCTGCCGGCCGGCCAGTCGCTGAAGATCGAGGTGCTGGACATCGACCTGGCGGGGCGGCTGTACCCGCGCTACAGCGGCGGCGACGATATCCGCGTCTTGAAGGGCGGCGCCGACTGGCCGCGCATGCACCTGCGCTACACGCTGACCCAGGACGGCCAGACGCTGCGCAGCGGCGACGAGCAGCTGTCGAACATGAATTACCAGATGAGTATGACCCGCTATGCCGACAGCGAGCCGCTGCGCTACGAAAAGCAGATGCTCGACGACTGGTTCAAGAAGACCATCGCGCCGACGGTGGCCTCGCGCTAGACGCGTCTAGTCGATGCGGTTGACCTTGGGGAACTTGGCCAGGAACTCCGGCGCCATCGGGGTGACCTGGCTGCTCTTGTAGTTGAAGAAGACAAAGCCGGACTTGGCCATCGCGATCAGCTTGCCGTCGCGCGGCCGCGTGACGCGGAAGGTGATGTCGCCGCCGTACTGGTTGAAATCCATCACGCCCACTTCGAACACCAGCTGGTCGCGCGCATGGGCTTCGGCCTTGTAAGTGGTGGCCAGGTCGGTGACGATGATGCCGACGCCGTCGGCGCCGGTTTCCTGCACGCCGAACTCGAACAGGAAGCGCGCCCGCGCTTCCGAGATCATCGAAATCATCGAATCGTTGCCCAGGTGGTTGGCGCCGTTGATGTCGGTCACGCGCACGGTCAGCTGGGTGGAAAAATACAGTTGGTCTTCGGGGAAATCCAGGTGCAGACGGGCCATGATGAGCTTACCTCGTGAGTGATGCCGACATTTTACAATAGCCCTTTAGTGGTAAGACCGAGGCCAGGATTGTGTGTACTATCAAAGTATCAACTTTGAAAGGACATGTCATGTATGGACTGACTCAGCTGGGCGTTATCCACACCTTGATCAGCCTGGTTGCTGTGTTTGCCGCCCTGATCGCCTTTGTGCGCGACAAGGGCATCAATCCGGCCAGCACGCTCGGCAAGGTGTACATCTGGACCACCATCCTGACCTGCCTGACGGGCTTCGGCATCTTCGAGCACGGCGGCTTCGGCAAGCCGCACGTGCTGGGCATCGTCACGCTGCTGACCTTGGGCGTGGCGTGGTGGGCCGACCAGGGCCGGTTCGGCGCCAGGTCGCCGTATGTGTCCACGCTGAGCTATTCGCTCACCTTCTTCTTCCACATGATACCGGCGGTGACCGAGTCGACCACCCGCCTGCCGCTGGGCGCGCCGCTGCTGCCCGGCCACGAGGCGCCGGAGCTGAAGGCCATCACCGGCGCGATGTTCGTGCTGTACGTGATCGGCGCGACGCTGCAGGTGCGGCGCCTGAAGGCGCAGGGCAAATAGCCGCCGGCGTTGCGCGGACGCCTCCCCGAGGATGCAACAATTGCATTTCTATGTCACCATGCAAGTTAAGCTATATGGTCACTTCATCGGGGCGGGAAGGGCAGTCAAGCATGGACAGCAGCGCGTTACAGCAAGAGCCCGAGGCCGATGCCGAACATCGCCGCCTGGCCGAACTATCCCGCTACGCCATCACGCTGGATGAATCCGATCCCAAGCTGGACCTGATCACCAGCCTGGCGATCAAATCGGTGGGCGCCGACATCGGCGGCGTCAGCATCGTCTATCAGTCGCAGATCTGGCTGCCGTCGCGGGTCGGGCTGGAGGCGCGCCATGTGCCGCGCGCCGGCTCGTTCTGCACCTGGGTGGTGGGCGCCGCCACCGAGGCCGATTTCTTCGAGGTCGAGGATGCCGGCAAGGATGCCCGCTTCCGCGGCAATCCGCTGGTGGTGCACGCGCCCCACTACCATCACTACGCCGCCGTGCCGCTGCACGGCGCGCGCGGCTACCTGCTCGGCACGCTGTGGGTGATGGGCACGGACCCGCGCCGGCTCGACGCCGGCGAGGTGCTGATGTTGCAGGGCATGGCCAGGCTGGTGGTCGACACGCTGGAGCTGCGCTATTGCAACGACGTCACGGGCATGTCCAACCGCAGCGTGTTCCTGCACCATCTGCAGCTGGGGCTGGAGCAGACGCTGCGGCCGCACGTGGTGGTGGGCTTTGTCGACCTGGCCGGCTTCCGCCGCCTGAACGACGTGTTCGGGCGCGAGCAGGGCGACCTGGTGCTGCGCGAGATGGGCGAGCGGCTGGCGGGCTGGGCCGGCGCCGACAACCTGGTCGGCCACCTGGGCGGCGACCGCTTCGCGTTTGCGCTGTTCGGCGAGCGCGAGCCGCACGCGGCCATGCTGGAGCGGCTCACGGAGTGCATCAGCCGGCCGTTCATGCTGGGGCAGGGCGGCGCGCACGTGCTGCACGCGCGGGTCGGCGTCGAGCACCGCGACACGCCGTACGGCGGCTCGGCGGTGGCGCTGCTGGACGCGGCCGACACGGCGGCCTCGTCGATCGCCGGCAATCTGCTGCGCACCACCGTCAAGCAGTATGGCTCGGAGCTGCTGGCGCGCTCGCACATGGTGTTCGAGCTGCAGGCGGCGCTGGACGGCGACGCCCGCCACGGCGCGCTGGCGGTGCATTACCAGCCGCAAGTCAACTACGCGCAGGGCACGCTGATCGGGCTGGAGGCGCTGGTGCGCTGGCAGCATCCGCAGCGCGGCATGGTTTTCCCCAACAGCTTCATTCCGCTGGCCGAGAGCACCGACAAGATCTACCAGCTCGACCTGCTGGTGCTGGCGCAGGTGTGCCGCGACATGCGCGGCTGGCTGGACGCCGGCCTGCCGGTGGCGCCGGTATCGCTGAATTTTTCGCGCCGCTCGCTGCTGCATCCGCAGGTGATCGACGAGCTGCGGCGGGTGCTGGAATGCTACGGCATCCCCGGCCACATGCTGGAGCTGGAGGTGACCGAGAGCCAGCTGCTGGAAACGGTGGAGCTGGTGGCGCCGCGCGTGGCCGAGTTCCGCGCGCTGGGCGCGCGCATCGCGGTCGACGATTTCGGCACCGGCTATTCCAACCTGGATGCGATCAGCAGCTTTCCCTTCGACCGGCTCAAGGTGGACCGCCAGTTCGTCAACGGCGTGGCCGGCAGCGACAAGGTGGCGGGCTTGTTCCACCTGATCCAGGGCATCGCGGAATTGTTCAAGGCCGAGCTGCTGTGCGAGGGCCTGGAGGAGGAGGCCGACCTGGCCTGGCTGGCGCAGCGCGGCGCCGTGTGCGCGCAGGGCTGGTACTTCAGCGCGGCGCGCACGCCGGACGCCATCGTGCGCATCCTGACGGCGCTGCGCGACCGCGCCGCCGACGCGCCGCCGTTGACGGTGCGGCAGTTGCGCGATCTGCTGAAGGCTTAGAGCTGCTCGCCGAGGAAGACCAGCGAGTTGCCGTGCGCCTGCGCGGCGGCGCGCTGGTGGTAGCTGGCGCGGTGGTTGCAGTTGAAGCCGTGCTCGGCGCCGTCGTAGACGTGGATCTCGACCTGCTCGTTGGATTCGAATTTTTCCGCGATGCTCTTCACGGCGTCCAGCGGGATATGGCTGTCGGCGGCGCCGAAGTGCATCACCACCGGCACCTTGATTTCCGCTGCGCGGTCCAGCGCGTTCTGGATGCCGCCGCCGTAGTAGCACAGCGCCGCGTCGACCAGGCCGTTGGCGGCCGTATGGTAGGACAGGCGGCCGCCGAAGCAGTAGCCGATCGAGGCGATCTTGTCGCCGACGCCGTCTTGTGCGCGCAGCACCTTGATGGTGGCGGCGATGTCGGCCTGCGCCTTGGCGAAGTCGGTCGCCTGCATCAGTTCGACGGCGCGCTTCCAGCCGGCGTCGTCGTAGCCCAGTTCGATGCGGGCGCCGTCACGCCAGAACAGGTCCGGCGCCAGCACCACGTAGCCGTCGGCCGCGTACTGGTCGGCGACGTTGCGGATATGCTGGTTGACGCCGAAGATCTCCTGCAACAGCACGATGCCCGGGCCCTTGCCGCCGCGCGGCAGCGACAGGTAGGCGCCGAAAGTGCCGTCGGCGGTTTCGATATCGATCCACTGGGAATTGGTTTCCATGATGTTCCTTATGCGCTGGTTCAGAAAGCGGCCATCGTACTCCGTTTTGCGCCGCCGTGCAGAGCCGCCCGGCCCGGCTTCAGTTATGCACTTCGCGCGTGTAGATCACCGGGCCGGAGCGGTAGATGCCGAAGGTCTCGCGGCCGGTGCTGCTCGGTAGGTAGTCAAAGATCAGGCCGAGCGATACATTGGCCGAGCCGATCCCGGTCAGCGTCGGCGTCGGCGCCGCCATCCGGAATGTGCCCTTGCCCTTGTCCAGGGTAAGAACGTCGTTGGGGTTGGCGACCTTCAGCGATGCCGGGCAGATCAGGCCGCCGTTGCCGCTGATGTCCAGCGCCTTCTGGCATTTGCTGAACGTGATCTTGCTGGCGACGGTGGCGGCGCTGACGGCGTTGACCTGTGAATTGAACACGTAGCCGGATGGCATGTAGTACTGGGCGCTGGCGTCGATCGGCAGTGGCGAGTTCTGCGAGCCGTAGGCGTTGGCCACCAGCAGGCGGCCGCTGACCACGGTCAGCGGCGCTTCCACCGAATTGGCGCTGACGCTGCGCAGGGAACTGACGTTGTCGGTGTCGATGGCGCGCAGGTAGATCGTGGCGGGCAGGATGTCGCTGGCCGGATAGGCCGAGGTGAAGGTGAAACGCGGCAGGTTGGTGCTCGACGGGCCGGGGGCGGCCGGCGTCCCGCTACCGGCGGTGAAGCTGAACTTGGGGTCGGCCCCGCTCCAGGCCAGGGCGCCGGAGGCCGCAACGGCGCCGCCGGCGGCAGTCCAGGCGGTGGTGGTGATCGGCTTGGCCAGCGATCCGGCATAGTTGCTGGTCAGCCCGGGCGTGGGCGACGCGCCATTGTAGGCCAGCACTTTCAGGAAGAAAGGCTGTCCGGAATGGATGAAGCCGGTGCTGGTGCCCGTGCACGGATTGACGCCGGCCACCAGGCCGCTGCAGTTCATGGTGCGGCCGCCGGTCTGCGTGGGCGCCAATGTGGAGATTTCGTTGTCGGTCATCAGGACCGTGTCGAAGTGGTCCGGGATGAAGCGGGCGATGGTCAGCGTGCCCTTGGTGACGAAGCCGGTGAGCGGGGTGTAGCCCATGTAGTAGGTGCTGGCGTTGGTCAGCCTGGCGTCCAGCTTGATGGCGCCGACATCGCTGAAATTCCACTGGCCGGCGCTGCCGCTCTTGCTGTCGGCGACGCCGTTGCTGAATGCGTTGAACTGGCCCTGGCTGATGGTGCCGCTGTTGCCGGCGTCGACGGGGTTAACCACCGTGGGCGGCAGGAAGGTGACACTCTCCGGCGTCGCCTCGCGGCCGAAGTTCCTGGTGACGTTGCCCAGCGCGTTGACGGCGCTGACCTTGACCGTGAACGGCTCGCTGGCCTTGGCGAAGATGTCATGCGTGACCGCCGTGCTGACGCCGGTGACGGCGTTGGTGGCGACGATCAGGAACTCCTTGGGCGCGGCGATGAAGCTGTTGTTGCCGGTCGCGCTGAAGGCGGTGCCGCCGCTATAGGTGTAGCCGGCCGCCAGGTTCACCTTGCCGGCGTCGGCGTATTCCAGCGCGGCGGAGGCGATGCCGCTGGCGTTAAAGCTCATCTGCACGCCGGTGGTGCCGCCGCCGCAACTCAGGCTGGTCGAGCCTATCTTGGGCTGGATCGTGCCGCTGACCGGGTCGGAGTAGGTGCAAGCCATATCGATGCTGACCGTCTTGCTGGCGACCAGCGGCACGCAGCTCTGGTTGTTGCCCGATGCGGTCAGCGCCTGGATGGTGACGGTGGCGCCCGCCATCGAGACGTGGTTGGGGGCGGTGACGGTCAAGCCGGACGTCGTGAATTTCATCTCGCAGGGATGGGCGGGATCGCCGCTGTTGACGCAGCTGTAGGCATGGCTGCTGGACGACAGCAGGGCGGTGCCCTGCGCGCCCTGCTCCACCGTGGCGGCGCTGTTGACGCCGCCGGTGACGGTGAACACCTTGCCGCCCGGCTGCAGCGTGACGGCGGTGGCGGCGGTGTAGTGCGGCGCGGTGCAGTTGGCGTTGGCGCAGGCGGTCAGCGTCACGGTCTGCGGCTGGCAGGTCAGCGCGCTGCCGCTGTGGCTGATCTGTATGTGGTGCGGGCCGGCCACCGGCGGCGCGCCGCAGGTCGGCTGGTAGCTGCTGTCGGCCTTGGTCACGCAGCTGCAGACCGGGGCGCCGGGGGCGGCGCCGGTGCAGGTGATGGTCTTGCTGACGCTGGCGCCCCAGTCCAGGTAGATGGCGTTGACGGCGGCGTTGCCGTTGATGGTGGCGCCGCTGGAGTGGGTGGTGACGTTGTGCGCCGATAGGTCGCCGTTGATGGTGTCGCCCGAGCCCATGTCGACGTCGCCGGTGAACGTGACATTGCCGTTGACGGTGACGCCGGAGGCGCGCAGGTTCAGCGAGCCGCCCGTCAGGTTGCCGGTGACGGTGGTGCCGCTGCCGATGTCGAGCGAGCTGGAGGCGGCGATGTCGCCCTTGACCGTGACGCCCGAGGCGTTCAGCTTGACGGTGGGCGAGGTGATGTTGCCGGTCACCGTGCTGCCCGACGACAGCGTGAACGAGGTGCTGGCGCTGACGTTGCCGGTGATGTTGACCGGCGAGTTGGTGGTGATGGTGGTGCCGCTGACATTGCCGCCGACGGTGACGCCGGAGCCGAGATCGACGGTGCCGGCGGCGGTGATGGCGCCGCCGATCTGCGCCGGCGAGTTGGTCTTGACCGAACCGGCGCTGACGCTGCCGCTGATCTTGATGCCCGAGCCCAGGTCGGCCAGGCCGCTGACGCTGACCGAGCCGCTGACGACCAGGCTGGAATTGGTCTTGATGTTGTTGGCGCTGATCGAGCCGTTGATGGTGTTGGACGAGCCCAGGTCCACCGTGCCGGTGATGCTCAGCGGCCCCATGGTGACGCTGGAATTGGTGCTGATCGAGGCGCCGCTGACGGCGCCGTTGATGGTGTTGCTGGAGCCGAGGTCGATCGCGCCGGTGATGGTCAGCGGTCCCAGGATGACGTCGGAGTTGGTCTTGATCGAGCCGCCGCTGACGGCGCCGGTGATGGTGGTGCTGGAACCGAGGTCGATCAGGCCGGTGGCGGCCACGGTGCCGGTGATCTTGGCCGACGAGCCGCCCGTGGTGACGCTGGCGGCGGTGACGTTGGCGGTGATGGCCTGGGCGTTGGAGCCGAGCTTGAAATTGCCGCCGGCCGCCAGCGAGCCGCCGCTGACGTTGAGATTCTGGGAGCCGGACAGGTCGAGCGCGTTGCTGCCGCTGGTCTGCAGCCTGGCGCTGCCGCTCATCTGCAGGCCCTGGCCGGAACTGAACGAGACGCCGTTGTTGACCACCACCGTGTAGCCGCTGGCGATGACGGCGCTGTCGTTGGCGCCCAGCGCCAGGGTGCTACAGGTGTAGGTCTGGCTGGCGCTGGCGTAGGTGCAGGAGGCGACGGCGCCGCCGTTGAAGCCGAGGTTGGCCGCCTGCGCGGCGCCGGCCAGCATCAGCAGCGCCGGCACGGCCCGCAACATGGTCAAAACGATAAGCCATACGGAATTGAAATTCATAATCACACCTGAACACGCCTGCCTGAATTATAGGCGGTTCGGGTGAGTTTCCGTGTGGCAGTTTTTTAACGTTGAGCCTGGCGCTTGACCTTGCCGAAGGCGTCGCCCGCTTTCCAGGTCTGCATTTTCGGCGCATTGGCCACCGCGTAGCCCAGGTTCAGCGTGAATTGCGCCTGCTGCACCATGCCCGACAGGTCCCAGTCGGCGTGGTATTCGTCGCTCGGCTGGTGGTAATCCTGCTTGAACGCCACCAGGCGCGCGCGCGATTGTTCATGGTTCTTGATGAAGTCGAAATAG
The DNA here is from genome assembly GCF_047302815.1 of Duganella sp. CT11-25. NCBI lineage: Bacteria > Pseudomonadati > Pseudomonadota > Betaproteobacteria > Burkholderiales > Oxalobacteraceae > Duganella > Duganella sp. CT11-25. Next base: position 3,740,240 of record NZ_JBKBFD010000001.1, on the reverse strand, counting down.
CCGTCGCCCGAGAACACCGCCGAGCCGACGTTGAACGCCGGCACGCCGGCCTTGGCAAAGCTGAAGTGGTCGGCGCGGAAGTAAGCGCCCGACAGGTCGGGGATGGCCGGCGCCAGGGTCAGGCCCATCTGCTTTGCCACCGCGCCGGCGGCGGCGTACAGGCTGCTGCGCTCGGCGCCGGCGACGCCGATGTCGCGGGTCTTGCCGACGAAGTTCATGCTGTCCAGATTCAGGTCGGCCGTGGTCTTGTCCAGCGGCCAGGCCGGGTTGCGGATGTAGGCGATGCTGCCGAGAAAGCCGGTTTCCTCGCCGGCCGGCCACAGGAAGACCTGCGCGCGCCTGGCCGGATGCTTGACCGCTTCCTGCGCCATCGCCAGCAAGGCGGCGACGCCGGAGGCGTTGTCGATGGCGCCGTTCCAGATGTTGTCGCCCGGCTTGCCCTCGTCGATGCCCAGGTGGTCCCAGTGGGCGGAGTAGACCACCGCCTCGGCCTTCAGCTTGGGATCGGTGCCGGGCACGATGCCGACCACGTTGAACTGTTCGATCTGGCGGATCTTGCTCTTCACCTCGGCGTGCATCGTGACCTTCAGGTCGACCGGGCGGAAGTCGCCGCGCTCGGCGTCCGCGCGCAGCTTGTCGAGGTCGAAGCCGCCGGCGGCGAACAGCGCGCGCGCCGTGTCTTCCTGCAGCCAGCCTTCGAGCGGGTTGCCGCTGCCGGCCAGGTGGAAGCGCTCGTGCGAGAAGCTGGTGGCCGGCACGCTCCAGCCGTAGGAGGCGGAAGGCGTGGTGTGGATCAGCAGCGCGCCGGCCGCGCCCTGGCGCAACGCTTCCTCATACTTGTACATCCAGCGGCCATAGTAGGTGTAGGCCTTGCCGGCAAAGCGCTCCGGTTCCTCGGCGGTCGGCTGCGGATCGTTGACCATCATGACCAGGATCTTGCCCTTGACGTCCACGCCCTTGTAGTCGTCCCACTTCTCTTCCGGGGCGACGGCGCCGTAGCCGACGAACACCAGCGGCGCGTCGACGGTGAGGTTTTCCTTGCCGCTCATGGTGCCGAACAGGATCTCGGCGCCGGTGGCAGGGCTGAGCGTCTTGCCGCCCTCGGCGGTGAAGCGGGCGACGCTGCCCGGCAGCAGCTTGGTGCCTTCGGCCTTGACCGACTGGCGATAGGTGCCGTCGGCCAGCGGCTTGAGGCCGAGCACCGCGGCTTGCGTTTCCAGGTAGCGCACGGTGAGGTCGCCGCCGCGCTGGCCGGTGCCGCGGCCTTCGAACAGGTCGTCGGCCAGCAAGGACAGGTGGGCGCGCAGCGGCGCCTCGGCGACGACGGCTTGCTGGGCGTGCGCCTGCAGGGCGAGGCCGGCGGCGAGGGCGAATACGGGAAGACGCATATTTACTCCGTGTGGATGGTGGTTCCGGGGCTGAAGCCGGTTATCTTACTGTAATTCGACAAAAATACAGGGAGACATATGAAAGTCATCATCATCACCGGCGCGTCGGACGGCATCGGCGCGGAGATGGCGCGACAGCTGGCGCGCCGCCACGGCGCCGGCGTGGCGCTGGTGCTGGCGGCGCGCAACCGGGCCGCGCTGGAGCTGGTGGCCGCCGACTGCAGCGCCGCCGGTGCGCAGGCGCTGGTGGCGCCGACCGACGTTTCCGAGCAGGCCCAGTGCCTGGCGCTGGTGGCCGCCAGCGTGGCGCGCTTCGGCCGCATCGATGCGCTGGTCAACAACGCCGGCCGCTCGGCCCATGCGCTGCTGGAGGAGGTCGCGGACCTGGGCTGGTACGAGGAGCTGATGAAGATCAACCTGTGGGGCAGCGTGTGGTGCACGCACGCGGCGCTGCCCCACCTGAAGCGGTCGCGCGGCAGCATCGTCGCGGTGTCGTCGCTGGCGGGGCTGGTCGGGGTGCCGGGGCGCACCGCCTACAGCGCCACCAAGTTCGCCATGGGCGGCTTCTTCGAGGCCCTGCGCGCGGAGGTGAAGGCGGCCGGCGTCAGCGTCACCGTCGCCTACCCCGGCGTGGTGGCGACCCGGATACGCCACTGCGGCTTCAACGCCGCCGGCGGGGCGCTGGGCAGCAGCAGCCTGAAAGAGGACAAGGCGATGCCGGTCGAGGAATGCGCGGCGCTGATCGTCGCCGGCATGGAGCGGCGCCGGCGCGAGGTGGTGATGTCGGCCAAGGGCAAGCTGGGACGCTGGCTCAAGCTGATCGCGCCGGGCGTGGTGGAGCGGATCGCGCTGGCGGCGCTGAAGGACGATGTGCGGCCTTGATTGTAAGCAAGTGTAAATGCCGTCAACCCGGTGCTCACGGGCCGCGTTTTTTGCTCATGCGACACGGGATTGTCCCGGCGCCGAAACCCGAAAAGGAAATACATCATGACCAAAATTATCGCTACTCTGATCGCCGGCCTGTTCGCAACCGCAGCATTCGCACAAGCGCCTGCAGCATCGGCCTCCGCATCGGCCTCCGTGCCTGCGGCATCGGCAGCAGCGTCGGCGCCAGCCGCCAGCGCACCGGCAGCCAAGAAAGCGCATCACACCAAGAAAGCAAAACCAGCCAGCGCATCGGCTTCGGCATCGGCGGCTGCTTCGACTCCTGCCGCAGCGGCACCAGCCGCCAGCAAGTAATCAGTCAGCTAGCGCTTGACGTGCCGCCCCGGACCCTCAGGGCCTGGGCGGCGCAAGAAGAGAGACGGCCTCCAAACCGTCTCTTTTTCTATGGGCGCGCCAGTTCTTCCAGCAGCGCGCGGTGGAAGGCGTCCGGGTCTTCCATCTGCGGCGCGTGGCCCAGCCCCTTGAATTCCACCAGCCGGCCGTGCGGGATCAGCTTGACCGTCTGCTTGCCCAGCACCGCGTACTTGCCGATTGCCGCCTTGACTTCCGGCGGCGCGATGTCGCTACCGATGGCGGTGGTGTCGGCGTCGCCGATCATCAGCGTGGCCGGCACCTTCAGCAGCGGGAACTCGTAGATCACCGGCTGCGTGAAGATCATGTCGTAGATCAGCGCCGAATTCCACGCCACGGCCTTCTTGCCCGGACCCGCGTTCAGGCCGGCCAGCATGTCGACCCACTTTTCGTATTCCGGCTTCCAGCGGTTGACGTAGTAGGTCGATTTTTCATACGCGCGCACGCCGTCGGCCGACAGCTTCAGCTCACGCTCATACCATTGGTCGACGCTGCGCGACGGCACGCCCAGCGCTTTCCAGTCTTCCAGTCCGATCGGATTGACCAGCACCAGCCGCGACACGGCGTCCGGATACATCAGCGCGTAACGGGTGGCCAGCATGCCGCCGGTCGAGTGGCCGACCATGGCGGCCTGCTTGACGCCGAGGTGCTTGAGCAGCGCGTCGGTATTGGCCGCCAGCTGCTGGAAGGTGTATTGATAGCGTTCCGGCTTGGTCGAGGCGCAGAACCCGATCTGGTCCGGCGCCACCACGCGGTAGCCGGCCGCGCTCAGGGCTGTAATGCTCTGGTCCCAGGTCGCGCCGCAGAAATTCTTGCCGTGCAGGAGAACGGCGGTCCTGCCGTTGGCCGCGCCGGTGGGTGCCACGTCCATATAGGCCATCTGCAGGTTCTGGCCCTGCGAGCTGAAAGAGAAATGGCGCAGCGGGTGCGGGTAGGCGAAGCCTTCCAGTTCGGGGCCGTAGGTGGCGGCGGAGACCGGGCCGGCGAGGGCGGCGATGGTGTAGAGCAGGGCGCGCATTGAGAGGTTCACTCCATGACAGGAAAGACGTCAATATAGTGGAAAACCGCAAAAATCGTCGCTGTTCGGCGATAAAGAGTAAACTACGCACAAATTTCTTTCGCAATTAGGCGATTCGAACATACTTGTGAGTGACGCCATGTCTGAAACCCCATCCTCCCCCATCACCCTTTTTACCGACCTGAATCTCAGCGCACCGCTGATCAAGGCCCTGAAAGAGGTGGGCTACGAGTCGCCATCGCCGATCCAGGCCGCGACCATCCCTTCGCTGCTGGATAACCAGGACGTGCTGGGCCAGGCCCAGACCGGCACCGGCAAGACCGCCGCCTTCGCGCTGCCCATCCTGTCGCGCATCGATATCAAACAGACCACGCCGCAGGCGCTGGTGCTGGCGCCGACGCGCGAACTGGCGATCCAGGTCGCCGAAGCCTTCCAGACCTACGCCGCGCACATTCCCGGCTTCCACGTGCTGCCGATCTACGGCGGCCAAAGCTACGGCCCGCAGCTGTCGGCCTTGCGCCGCGGCGTGCACGTGGTGGTCGGCACCCCGGGCCGCGTCATCGATCACCTGGACAAGGGGTCGCTCGACCTGTCCAAGCTGAAGACGCTGGTGCTGGACGAAGCCGACGAGATGCTGCGCATGGGCTTTATCGACGACGTCGAGCGCATCCTGCAGGAGACCCCGGACTCGCGCCAGACCGCGCTGTTCTCGGCCACCATGCCGTCGGCCATCCGCCGCATCGCCAATACCTACCTGCGCAATCCGAAGGAAATCACGGTGGCGGCCAAGACCGGCACCAATGAAAACATCCGCCAGCGCTACTGGCTGGTGTCCGGCATGCACAAGCTGGACGCGCTGACCCGCATCCTGGAAGCGGAAAACTTCGACGGCATGATCATCTTCTCGCGCACCAAGCTCGGTACCGAGGAACTGGCGCAGAAGCTGCAGGCGCGCGGCTTCTCGGCCGCCGCCATCAACGGCGACATCCAGCAGGCGCAGCGCGAGCGCACCATCCAGCAGCTCAAGGACGGCAAGATCGACATCCTGGTGGCGACCGACGTCGCCGCGCGCGGCCTGGACGTGGAGCGCATCAGCCACGTGGTCAACTACGACGTGCCGCACGATCCGGAAAGCTATACCCACCGCATCGGCCGCACCGGCCGCGCCGGCCGCAGCGGCGAGGCGATCCTGTTCATCACCCCGCGCGAGAAGAACCTGCTCAAATCGATCGAGCGCGCCACCCGCCAGCCGATCGGCATGCTGGAGCTGCCGACCATCCAGGCGGTCAACGATGTCCGCATCGCCAAGTTCAAGTCGCAGATCAGCGAGACCCTGGCGCAGGGCGAGCTGGAACAGTTCCAGTCGCTGATCGAGGACTTCGAGCGCGAACAGAATATCCCGGCGATCGAGATCGCCGCCGCGCTGGCCAAGATGGCGCGCGGCGACGTGCCGCTGCTGCTGGACAAGAAGCAGCAGGCGGCCGCCGCGACCTGGGACGAGCGCCCGGGCCGCCAGGTCGGCTTCGAGCGCCATGGCGGCCAGGATCGCGGCGACCGCGGCGACCGTTTCGAGCGCGGCGACCGTCCGGACCGCGGCGAACGCAGCGAGCGCTTCCCGAAAAAGGAACGCATCGTGCGCGCGCCGGACGCCGGCATGCAGACCTTCCGCATTGAAGTGGGCTACCAGCACGGCGTCAAGCCGGGCAACATCGTCGGCGCCATCGCCAACGAGGGCGGCATCGACTCCAAGAACATCGGCCGCATCGAGATCTACGACGACTACAGCGTGCTCGACATGCCGGACAACCTGGGCGCCGACGTGCTGAGCCACCTGGCCGGCATCAAGGTCGCGGGCCAGCAGCTGCGCATCAGCGCCGACAAGGGCGACGGCGCGCCGGCTGCCGCGTTCGCCCCGGCGCCGGCGGCCCGTCCCGCATCCGCCCCCGCCCCGGCCCGCGCGCCGGCGGCCGCGCCTTCCGCCTCGCCGCTGGAAAAGGTCGCGCGCGTCAGCGCCGCCGACCTGGACGACGCCGCGCCGAAGAAGAAAAAGGAAAAGCCGAACAAGGTCACCCTGCCGATGAGCGCCTTCCGCATCGAGGTGGGGAGCAACCACTCGGCCACGCCGTCCAACATCGTCGGCGCCATCGCCAACGAGGCCGGCCTGGAAGCCAAGCATATCGGCCGCATCGAAATCTTCGACACCTACAGCATGGTTGAGCTGCCGGACGGCATGCCGCCCGAGCTGTTCAAGCATCTGGGCAAGGTGTGGGTAGGCGGCGCGCAGCTGAAGATCAGCCACGCCGACCGCATGCCGCCGGAGTCGGGCAAGTCGACGCCGCCGAAAAAACCGATGCCGGGCGCCAAGCCGAAATCCAGGAAGTACTAATACCACGGGGCCGCAAGGCCCCGTTTTCATCCGGCCACCGTGCACGCGCCCGGTGCGCATCGCTGCTGCGCCGCACCAAAACAAAGCTTGGCGATACTGAAATAGTGATCGCAAGAAATCCCATATGAATCGCTCTCATAGGAGAAGCCGCTGTCCTTGAGCGCTGGCCCGCTTATTGCATATGTGACAGTACATCCTTATAAAAGACGCGTCGTCGAGCGTCTCCAACCTGGAGACAAGTCGTTATGCATTGGAGCATTGAAATGACATCATTCAGGAAGCTGTGGGCCACGTTTGTCGATTCGATCAAGCCGCAAATGCTGCGCGAGCCGGATCAAGTCGGGTTGCATTCGATCGTAGTGAATACCCGTCCGTTCAACGTTTCTTCCTTCTCGAACAAGGGGCGCTGATGCTACTGCGGAACGACCTGCTGCACTACACGCATCCGTCTCCGCGCACCGTCCGCATCCTGTGGATCGCTCCCGAGCAAAGCCACGCCTATATCTTCGACGTGGCGGCCCGCTCGGCCGATGTCGAGTTAATCCAACTGTCGGTGCTGCATGCCGACATCCGGTCCGGCCACGCCAGCGTGCTGCCGGCCGACCCTTACCTGCTGGTCGTCAGCCAGGACCTGCTGCCGCCCAAGCACCTGCAACTGCGCGCCCGCGCGTGGGAGATCATCGAGCCGCTGGTGGCGCTGGAACCGGGCATCTACGAAGCGCGCCAGCGCGGCCAGCTGATCGCCCAGGCGACGGCGGCGCACGGCGTCTCGCATCCGACCATCTACCGCTACCTGCGCCGCTACTGGCAGCGCGGGCAGACGCCCAACGCGCTGCTGCCGGACTACGGCAACTCGGGCGCCAGGGGCAAGGTGCGCCAGGCCTCGGCCGGCGTCAAGCGCGGCCGCCCGCGCAAGAACGGTGCCGGCGACGGCCCGGGCCTGAACGCCGACGAGGAAATCCGCCGCACCTTCCGTGTCGCCACCGCGCACTACGCGGCCGGCCATGGCAAGTTCTCGCGGCTTGGCGCCTACCAGCAGATGCTGGCCGAGTTCTTCGTCGAGCGCCGCATCGACGCCGAATCGGGCCGCGTGCTGACCACGCCGTCCAGCCAGAAGATCGAGCTGCCGACCTTTGGCCAGTTCAACTACTGGCTCGACCACGACGACGACCGCCCGCCGGAAGTGGCGCGCCGCAGCGCCCTGGCCTTCACGCCGCCCGAGTCGCCGCCGCTGGCGGCCGGCGCGCTGCCGCCGGGACGGCCCGGCGCCGGCTTCTACCTGGACGCGGTGCGCGCCGAGGTGCAGCTGGTTTCGCGCGCCGACCGCAATCAAGCCATCGGCCGCCCGCTGATCTATCTGGTGCTGGATTCCTTCAGCCGCCTGGTGACCGGCATGTATGTCGGCATGGGCGAGGCCAGCTGGCCGCAAGCGATGCTGGCGCTGGCCAACTGCAGCGCCGACAAGCAGCGCTACAGCCAGCAGTTCGGCCGCCGCATCGAAGCCGAGCAGTGGCCCTGCCGCCACCTGCCGGAAACCCTGTTCACCAATGCCGCGCTGACCTGCGGCTGGAGCGGCGAGACGCTGCTGAATAACTTCAACCTGCGCTGCGTCGCCGTCGACGACGGTCCCGACGATTGCCGAGCCGTGCTGGAAAAACGCTTCCGCCTGCTGGCGCCGGCCGCCGAAGGCGCGGCCTGCCGCCTGGACGGCGTGCTCGACCTGGAGCAGTTCACCCGCATCGTCATCGACTGCGTCCTGTACTACAACAGCCGCCAGGCGCTGCCCCACGCCGGCGGCGCCACGCCGCGCCGGCTGTGGGACTGGGGCGTGACCCATCGCGGCGGCGGCTTGAAGATCTACCCGGAGCACCTGATCCGCTGCAGCCTGATGCCGGTGGCGCCGGCCAGCGTGACCGGCGACGGCATCGCGCTGTTCGAAAGTCTTTACACCTGCGCCCGCGCCATCAACGAACGCTGGTTCGAACGCGCGCGCCTGCGCGGCCAATGGAGCGTCAGGGTCGCCTACGATCCGTCCAACCTGGACATGATTTATTTGCTGGATCCGGCCGCGCCGATGCAGTTCCACGCCTGCCACATGGCGGACGCCAGCGCCGCCCATCGCCACCTGTCGGCGGCGGAGATCGGGCGCATGCCGCGCGGCCAGGCCGCCGCGCCGGCGCTGCCCCTGCGTACCACTACGCACAGCCTGGCCAGCTTCGCCGGCTGATTCCCTTCTGCGATAGCGCGCGGCGCGATCCAGCGTCGTGCATACCACTCCTGCCTTTTCCGGTGCGTGCATCTTAACGGTGCGATGCGCGTAAACGCGCGTGGAAGCGCTTGCGCGGAACGCTCCCGGGCATCGCAAATCGTCCGTAAATAAAGTCTGTTCCGCGCAAATAAAGTTTGTCGCCCGCGCCGCTTGCTTACCTGTATGGACAATGTTTTCGAGGCTTATGAGCGGACATTGTTTTATATCGTTTAGCCTGATTCCATAAGGCTTCCTTGCTCCACGAAGCATGTTTATTTTCTTTCAATCCGTGGCACGCGGATTGCTAGATGGGAACTATGGGATAGCAAGTCTCCCAAGGATCTTTCAGCAGACTGGTGAGGAAGCAGATGGATAGTAAAACAGTAAAACCGTTTAAATCGTTTAGTTCATTTACCCGCAGGGATTTCCTGTACCGGGCCGCCGCCGTTGGCGGCACCGGATTGCTGTTAAATACCATGAACGCCTGGGGCATGGGCATCGCCTCCACGGCGTCCGCGCCGCCCGCGCTCAGCGGCAGCGGCAAGGGCAAGAAGGTATTGATCCTGGGCGCCGGCCTGGCCGGCATGACCGCCGCCTACGAGCTGGGCAAGCTGGGATACCAGTGCCAGATCCTGGAAGCGCGCGCCTTCGCCGGCGGCCGCTGCCAGACTGCGCGCAAGGGTTTCAGCCTGACGGAACTGGGCGGCGAAAAACAGACTTGCACCTTCGACGAGGGCCACTACATCAACCACGGTCCGTGGCGCATCCCGCTGCACCATCAATCGACGCTGCACTACACCCGCTTGTTCGAGGTGCCGCTGGAGGTGATGGTCAACGATAACGACCACGGTTACGTGTATTCGGAGAACGCCGGCCCGTTCGCCGGCAAGCGCATGCGCATCAAGGAGATCAAGTCCGACATGCGCGGCCACGTCTCCGAGCTGCTGGCCAAGTCGGTCAAGAACAAGCAGCTGGACCAGGAACTGACGGCGGACGACCAGCGTTTGCTGCTGGACTACCTGGCGCACGAAGGCCACCTGGCCGGCGCGGACCTGCAATACAAGGGCCGCAGCGGCCGCGGCTTCGCCGTCAATCCGGGCGCGGGCCTGTCGCCGGGACCGGGTGCCTTGTCCGATCCGCTGGGCTTCAAGGACCTGCTGGCCTCCAAGCTGGGCAACGTCTACAGCGCGGTGCAGGACTTCCCGATGCAGAACACCATGTTCCAGCCGGTGGGCGGCATGGACGCCATCGCCAAGGCGTTTGAAAAACGGGTCGGCAAGAATATCCGCTACAAGTCGGAAGTGCAGACCATACGCCAGAACGACAAGGGTGTGACGGTGACCTACAAGGACACCGGCACCAACAAGGTCGGCACCATCAGCGCCGACTACTGCCTGTGCGCGATACCGCTGTCGGTGCTGCGCCAGATCGACACCGATTTCACGGACAAGTTCAAGCAGGCCGTCGCCACCGTGGCGTATGCGCCGGTCGGCAAGATCGGCCTGCAGATGAAGCGCCGCTTCTGGGAAGAGGACGACCATATCTACGGCGGCCATATCCTGACCGACCTGAAAGGCATCAACACCATCTCCATGCCTTCGTATAACTGGCAGAAGAAGAAGGGCGTGCTGCTCGGCTACTACCAGTACCAGACGGCCGCGATTGAAATCAGCGCGCTGTCGCCGAAGGAACGCGCCGAGTTCGCGCTGGCCGCCGGCCAGAAGATCTTCCCGCAGTACCAGGAATCGTTCGAGAGCTCGTTCTCGGTGGCCTGGCACCGCGTGCAGTACAACCTGGGCGGCTGGGCCGAGTGGACCGACAAGACCCGCGCCGCGGCCTATCCGACGTTGGTCGAGGGCGAGGGCCGCATCCTGCTGGCCGGCGAGCACCTGAGCTACCTGACCGGCTGGCAGGCCGGCGCCATCGAATCGGCGTGGCAGCAGATCGCCAAGATCCATGAAAGGGCCAGCGCATGAAGGAGACCCTGATCAAGGCGGCGATGGTGGTGGTGGCGGCATTCGCGGCGGCCGCCAGCGCGCCGTCGCGCGCCCAGGAGATGGACGGCAAGGCGCTGTTCCTGAAGAACTGCGCGGCCTGCCACCAGGCCAGCGGCAAGGGCATACCGGGCGCCTTCCCGCCGCTGGCCGGCAGCAAGTTCGTGCAGGGAAAAAGCGTCGATGTGGCCACCGTGCTGCTGAAAGGGCGGGGCGGCATGCCCGACTTCAGCGACAGCCTGAACGACCGCGATATCGCCACCGTGCTCACTTTTGTACGCAGCAACTGGGGTAACAAGGCCGACGGCTTGAGCGAGGCCGAGGTGCTGGCCCTGCGCTCCTCGCTCGGCCTCGACGCCTTCGGCAATACCACGATGTCCAACAAACACTGAGAGATAAGAGACCATGAAAAAAGCACTCGCAACCCTGCTGATCCCGGCCGCACTGGGCCTGCTGTCCGGCGCCGCCGCCGCCGCGCCGAAAGCGCCGGCCAAGGCCGACATTGTGCGCCACAAGATCCCCGGTTCCGACTTCCCGATCGCGCTGGCCGTGACCATCCCGCCGACCGCCACCATCCACTTCATCAGCGGCCAGGTGCCGGCGGTGGTCGACGCCGCCGCCGCGCCGGACTCGCTGGCCGCCTTCGGCGACACCAAGACCCAGTCCGAAACGGTGCTCAAGAAGATCAAGGAGATCCTGGCCGGCATGAAGCTGGAGATGTCCGACGTGGTCAAGATGCAGGTGTTCCTGGTCGGCGATCCGGCCAAGGGCGGCAAGGCCGACACCAAGGGCTTCATGGAAGCCTACACCCAGCACTTCGGCGGCGCCCAGCCCAACCTGCCGGCGCGCGCCGTGGTGCAGGTCGCGGGCCTGAGCAACCCGGGCTGGCTGGTCGAGATCGAGGTGGTCGCCGCCACCAAATAAGCCGTCGTGAAGGAAGGCGGCACACCAGGTTTTTTGTTTCGGGTCTTACTTTCTATGTTATTCAAAAATGGGGATTTAAATATGCATAAGGCCACACTCAAGATCGGCGTCGCAGCCGTGCTGTCCACACTGGCAATCGGCGTCTACGCCGCTCCCGCGGCGGCCGACGACGCCGCCGCCGTCGCGGACGCGGCGGCCGATGCCGGCGCCACGCCGGTCGGCTCGGTCATCGTCACCGGCACCCGTTCCAGCGGCATCAAGGCCGAGAACAGCGCCTCGCCGATCCAGGTGCTCGATGCGGCCTCGCTGCAGCGCACCGGCCAGCCGGACCTGATCCAGGCGCTGGCGCAGAACCTGCCTTCCTTCACGGCGCAAGCTTTCGGCGGCGACACCGCCAACCTGACGCTGTCGGCCCGCCTGCGCGGCCTGAGCCCGAACAACACGCTGGTGCTGATCAACGGCAAACGCCGCCACGGCACCGCCAACCTGGCCGTGCTGGGCGGACCGTACCAGGGCGGCGCGGCGGCCGACCTGAACTTCATTCCGGTGGCGGCGATCGACCACATCGAAGTGCTGCAGGACGGCGCGGCGGCCCAATACGGCTCCGACGCCATCGCCGGCGTGGTCAACATCATCCTCAAATCGAACAACCACGGCGGCACCGCCACCGTCACCGGCGGCGGCTACTGGGACGGCGGCGGCCGCACCGGCGACGGCGCCGCCAACATCGGCCTGGAGCCGTTCAAGGACGCCTACCTGAGCCTGACGGCGGAATCGAAATACCACGGCTACAGCGACCGCGGCGGCATCGACCCGCGCGTGATCAACCCGGCCAACTTCCCGGCCAATAACGGCATGCTGCAGCAGCCGGGCTACCCGCACGTCAACAAGATCGCCGGCGACGCCCAGTACCACCTGCACGTGTTCGCGGCCAACTTCGGTTGGGACATCACGCCGGACAGCCAACTGTACGCCATCGCCACCTACGGCAAGAAGAAGGCCAGCGCGTTCGAGAACTACCGCCTGCCGACCCGCCTGCCGGTGCTCTACCCGACCGGCTTCTCGCCGCGCGAAACCATGAAGGAGGACGACTTCGCCTTCACCGGCGGCATCAAGGGCAAGCTGGGCGACTGGAACCTGGACCTGAGCTCGACCTACGGCCGCGACAAGGCGGAAATCGGCGTCGCCGATTCCGGCAACGTCTCGCTGTTCAACGACACCGGCGCCACGCCGACCGTGTTCCGCGCCGGCGCCTTCATCGCCAGCCAGTTCACCACCTCGCTCGAAGCCAGCCGCGAAGTCAACATCGGCTGGGCCAAGCCGCTCAACATCGCCGCCGGCATCGAGCACCGCACCGACAAGTACGAGATCGAAGCGGGCGACGCCGCCTCGCGCTACAAGGAAGGCTCGCAGTCGTATCCGGGCTTCTCGCTGACCGACGCCGGCAGCCACAGCCGCAACAACAAGGCCGCCTACCTCGACGTCGCCGGCACCCCGCTGGCCGACTGGACGGTGGACCTGGCCGGCCGCTACGAGAAGTTCAGCGACTTCGGCAACGCCAAGGTCGGCAAGCTGACCTCGCGCTACGACTTCTCGCCGGCCTTCGCGCTGCGCGGCACGGTGTCCAACGGCTTCCGCGCGCCGACGCTGGCCGAGGAATACTACTCGGCCACCAACGTCGGCCCGACCACCGCCTTCGTGCAGCTGGCGCCGAATTCGGCCGGCGCCAAGCTGGTGGGCGTGGACGGCCTGAAGCCTGAACGCTCGAACAACCTGAGCCTCGGCATCGTGCTGAATCCGGCCAACAACCTGTCGATCACGCTGGACGCCTACCAGATCAAGATCCGCGACCGCATCGTCGGTTCCGGCTCGCTGTACGGTTCCGGCGGCTCGGTCAACTCGCCGGCGGTGACGGCCGCCATCAAGGCCAACGGCAATGTGCTGGACAGCACCGTCAGCCAGACCGGTATCAACATCTTCTCGAACGCGGTCAACACCCGCAGCCGCGGCCTGGAATTCGTCGCCACGCTGAACGAGAACTACGGTACCGCGGGCCGGGTCGACTGGTCGGCCGCCGCCAACTACAACAAGGTTGAAGTCACCAAGATCAACCAGGCGCCGACCCAGCTGCTGCCGCAGACGCTGCTCGACAAGACCGCCATCGCCGACCTGGAAACCGCGTCGCCCAAGCTGCGCGTCAACCTGGGCGCGCTGTGGAAGATCGGCAACTGGACCGTCAACCTGCGCGAAGCGATCTACGGCAAGTCGACCGGCTACGGCAGCGAAGACGGCGCGGTCTATCACAAGACCGAGATCTCGACCAAGGCTTTGACGGACCTCGAGATCGGCTACAAGGTCAGCCCGGCGCTGTCGCTGGCGGTCGGCGCCAACAACCTGTTCAACACCTATCCGAACGGCGTCAATCCCGCGCTGCTGGCCGACCAGCGCGCGGCGGGCGACAACGCGGCGGTGAACGTGCTGCCATCGTTCTCGCCGTTCGGCATCAACGGCGGCTACTACTACGTGCGCGCCAATTACAAGTTCTAAGCGGGGGCTTGGTGGTAAGTGTAGTAAATGCAGTAAATGCAGCAAGCGGGGCCGCCCTTCGGGGCGGCCTTTTTTTTTATCGCACGGTGCGCGGGTCGGCGCGCCATTCCTGCAGCGCGTCCTGGATCATGCGCTCCGGCGCGCCGGTCTTGACCAGCTGCGCCAGGCGGCGGTCGAACTCCTTGTAGTAGCGCATGCAGGGGCTCTTGCTGTAGAAGGCGATATGGTTTTCGGAGTCGTTGACCGGCGGCTGCAGCGCGGTGAACTGCTCCTGCTGCCGGTGCGCCTCCAGGTAGGCGATGCCGTTGTAGTAGCCGGTGATCAGGTAATCAATGCGGCCGACGGCCAGCTTCTTGAAATTCGATTCCAGGCTGCTGCTGGTTTCGATGCGCAGCTTCTGCTGCAGGAAGGTGTCGAACGGCTCGCCGAAGCGGGTGCCGCTGGCGATGCCGCCGGTGTGGCCCTGCAAGTCGTCCCAGCCGGCGTAGCGGAAGCTGTGGTTGCGCGGGACGAACACCGACACCGGGTTGGAAAACGCCGGCACGGTGGTGAAGGTCAGGAAGGCGTCGCGTTCGGGCGTGCGCTTCAGCGTCGCCACGACGTCGATCTGGCCGCGCTGCGCGTTGGCCATCAGGCGCGGGAAGGGGCCGACATAGCGCAGCTCGACCGGCACGCCCATGTCGGCGAAGATCTTCCGCGCCAGCTGCACGCTGGCGCCGCGCAGGGCGGTGCCGTCGTACCAGTGCAGCGGCGGATAGTCCGGGCCCGCACCCAGCACGACCTTGGGGCATGCGGCCGGCGGCTCGGCCGCGCGCAGCGGGCCGGCCAGGGCGAGGCCAGCCGCCAGGCAAAGCCGGAGGTAGAGGTTTGTCTTCATCTGTCTTTTGAGTGTAGCATGCGCCATCGGCCGATCTGGTTAGACTAGCTTCATGGGAGCGTACAAGCATGCTGAAAAAAATGGGCGGGACTCTGCTGGCCGCGGCCATCGCGGGCAATGTGGGCGCGGCGGCCGGTGGGGCCGGAATCGCGCCGATGACCTTGCAGGATTACCTGGCCCTGAACGGCCCGGCGCCCAGCCGGCACGTGGCCTACGGCGCGGCGCCGTCGCAGTTCGCCGAACTGTTCCAGCCGGCCGGCGACGGCCCGTTCCCGGTCGCGGTGATCATCCACGGCGGTTGCTGGACCAGGGAATTCGGCGGCATCACGCAGATGCGCAACATGGCGGGCGACCTGGCCGGGCAGGGCATCGCGGTATGGAACGTCGAATACCGTCGTTACGATGAGGCGGGCGGCGGCTATCCGGGCATGTACCACGACGTGGCGGCGGCCATGGACCGCCTGCGCGTACTGGCGCCCGAGCACCAGCTGGATTTGTCGCGCATCGTGCTGGTCGGGCACTCGGCCGGCGGCCACCTGGCGCAATGGGCCGGTGCGCGCGCGCGGCTGCCGCGCAGCAGCCCCCTGTTCGTCGCCGATCCGCTGCCGGTGCCGACGGTGATCAGCCTGGGCGGCCTGGCCGACCTGCGCAACGAAGCGGCGCTGATCAAAAGCAGCTGCGACCGCGACACCGCGCAACTGGCGGGCGTGGCCAGCGCCGAGCGTCCCGACGTCTATGCCGACACCTCGCCGGCCGAGATGCTGCCGTCGGGCGTGCGCACGGTGCTGATCCATGGCGAGCTGGACACGATCTCGCCGTTGCGCGCGGGCCGGGACTACGCGCGCCGCGCGCAGGCCGCCGGCGACGCCGCCGAAGTCATCGTCCTGCCGGGCGGCAGCCACTACGACGAAGTCGCCGCCACCTCGCCCTCGTGGAGCATCGTCTCGGCCCAGATCCGCAAGGCGCTGGGCCTCTGAACTCCGGGGTCAGGTCTAAAACCTGGACACGAGCTCTGCCGCTAGCAGTTGAGTCCGTGTCCAGGTTTTGGACCTGACCCCGGAGTTGGGTATTTGATGGCGTTGAGGCGCATTTTTTCCAGCGCGGCGGCGTGCAGGTCGACGCCGTGCTTGTCGGCCAGCTGCACCAGGTAGAGCAGCACGTCGGCCAGCTCGTGGCGGATGCCGGTCCGGCTTGCGTCGCTGAGCTCGGACTCGGCGCCGGTCGGCAGCCATTGGTAGTGCTCGGCCAGTTCGGCCACTTCCACCGAGAGCGCCATCGCCAGGTTCTTCGGCGTGTGGAACTGCTCCCAGTCGCGGTCACGGGCAAACCGGCGCGTCAGGTCGCGCAGTTCGGTCAGGCTGTCGGGGCGGGTAGAGGTCGTCATGGCCGCTATGGTAGCACCGCTGATTCTGCGTTTCATCCCCCTTTTTCGACCGTTTGTCGCATCGGCCGGGCGCCGGCCGGGGCCGCTGACTATAGTGGCGACACTATAACTTCCAACAGGACACCCCATCATGCGCCGTTCCGCCCTCGCCCTCGCCGCCATCACCGCTTTCGCCACCCTGGCCGGCTGCGCCATCATCGTCGTGCCGGACGACGCCAACGGCAACGTGCAGTTCAAGTCGGCCTTCGGCGGCAATGCCGTGCAGGGCAACGGCCAGACCGCCGTGGAGCGCCGTGAGATCGGCAGCCTGGACGGCATCGACATCAACGGCCCGATGCAGGTCGAGGTGCGGGTCGGCGCGGCGCCGTCGCTGCAGGTCGAGGGCGACAGCAACCTGCTGCCGCTGCTGCGCACCGACGCCAGCGGCGGCACGCTGCGCGTGTGGGTCGAAGGCAGCATCAGCACCCACAATCCGCTGCGCGTGACCTACACCACGCCGCAGCTGCGCCAGATCAATTCCAATGGTTCAGGACGCCTGACCGTCAGCGGCTTGAACGGCGGCCCGCTGAACGTGTCGCAGAACGGTTCGCGCTCGCTGCAGCTGGCCGGCAACGTCAGCCGCCTCGACGCCCGCCTGAACGGTTCCGGCAGCCTGTCGGCCGCCGGCCTCGAGAGCGGCACCACCGTGGCCAGCCTGAACGGTTCCGGACGGCTGGACCTGGGCCGCGTCAACGGCGACACCCTGAGCCTGGAGTTGCACGGCTCCGGCGGCGTCAACGCCAGCGGCAATGTGCGCAGCATGAACGTGCGCCTGCACGGTTCCGGCAGCGCCGACCTGGCCGGCCTGACCAGCCAGAGCGCGGAACTGAGCGCCAACGGCTCCGGCAGCATCTCGGCCGCCGTCACCCAGTCGCTGGTGGCCGACGCCAACGGCTCCGGCCGCGTGACCGTCTACGGCAACCCGGCGCAACGCAATATCAGCGGCAAGCGCGTGACCGTGCTGCAGTAAGCGCCGCCGCGATCAGCGCACCCTGAAGAAGGCCATCGAGCTTTGCAGCTGCTCGGCCTGGCCGCTCATCTCTTCGGCGGTCGCGGCCAGCTGCTCGGAGCTGGAGGCGTTCATCTGCGTGGTCTGGCTGAGCTGGCTCATGGCCGAGTTGATCTGCCCGGCACCGGCCGACTGCTCTTCCGACGCCGCCGTGATTTCCTGCACCAGGTCCGAGGTGCGCTTGATATTCGGCAGCATGGTGTCGAGCAGCGCACCGGCCTTTTCGGCCAGGTTGACGCTGCCCGACGCCACCTGTTCGATTTCCTGCGCCGCCACCTGGCTGCGTTCGGCCAGCTTGCGCACCTCGGCCGCCACCACCGCGAAGCCCTTGCCATGCTCGCCGGCGCGCGCCGCTTCGATCGCCGCGTTCAGCGCCAGCAGGTTGGTCTGATACGCGATGTCGTCGATGATACCGATCTTCTTGGCGATTTCGCGCATCGCCATCACCGTCGAGCGCACCGCTTCGCCGCCTTCGCCCGCCTCCTGCGCGGCCTTGCCGGCCATGCCGTCTGTGACCTTGGCGTTCTCCGTGTTCTGCGCGATCGAGGCCGACATCTGCTCGATGGCGGCGCTCGACTCCTCGGCCGCCGCGGCCTGCTCGCTGGCGCCTTGCGACAGCGACTGCGCAGTGGCGCTGACTTCGCCCGAGGCGCTGGCCAAGGCCTCGGCGCCGTCATTGACTTCGCCGACCACGCGCGACAGGTTGCCGACCATGGTGTTCATCGCCGCCAGCAGGCTGGTGGTGTCGCCCGGCTTGATCCGCACCTGAACGGTGAGGTCGCCGTTGGCCACGCGGTTGACGATGTCGGCGGCGTAATCCGGTTCACCGCCCAGCTGGCGCAGCAGCGCGCGCGTGATGACGGCGCTGATCGCCGCCACCGCCAGCAGCGTGCAGACCGCGATGATGATGGAATTGCGGGCGGCCTTTTTCTTCAGTGCCGCCGCCGCGTCGGCGCCTTGCTTGCCCAGTTCGACGTTGTAGTCGAAGTGCTGGTCCATCAGCGCCTGCATCACCTGGATTTCGGCGCGCGCCTGTTCCAGCAGCACGCGCGCCTTGTCGTTGCGGTTGGCGCGGGATTCGACCAGCACCGCCTCGATCTGCGGTTGTACCTTGACCCACGATTCCTTTTCCTTGTTCAGGATGGCCTTGTCCTTGTCGTCGGCCAGCAGCGCCTCGTATTTTTTCAGGCTGTCGTCGACCAGCTTGCGCATGTCGACGATGGAGCTGTCGATCTCGCCCAGCTTCTTCTCGTCGGTGTTGAGCACGTGCTGGTTGACGCGGATGCGCATGCGCAGGAAGCTGTCGCGCAGCTTGTCCAGCACCACCAGGCTGGGCACCGTGTTGATGGTGGAGTAGTTGGCCGAATCGTAGACTTCTTCCATCTGGTATTGACTCAGGCCCGCCAACAGCACGATGCCCGCCAGCGCGGCGCCGGCCAACGCCAGCATTTTTTGTGTGACGCTCAGTTTCATTGCATGCTCCCCAGTCAAAGGTGCTGTCATGTGGCTTAAACGACGGCTGCCACTGCCGTGCTGCTGCTTTGTAAGCGTTCGATCAGCGCCGCCAGCGGCATCGGCCGCGCGTACAGGTAGCCCTGCATGCAGGCGCAGTCGTTGGCGATCAGGAAGTCGGCCTGGGCTTGGGTCTCCACGCCCTCGGCCACTACGCGCAGGCCCAGGTGGCCGGCCATCGCCAGGATGGATTGCACCAGCGCCGTGCTGTTGGCGTCTTCCGGCGTGTCCATGATGAAGCTGCGGTCTATCTTCAATTCGTACAGCGGCATCTTCTTCAGGTAGGCCAGGCTGGAATAGCCGGTGCCGAAATCGTCGATCGAGAAG
Organism: Duganella sp. CT11-25; assembly: GCF_047302815.1. NCBI lineage: Bacteria > Pseudomonadati > Pseudomonadota > Betaproteobacteria > Burkholderiales > Oxalobacteraceae > Duganella > Duganella sp. CT11-25. The sequence goes on along the minus strand of NZ_JBKBFD010000001.1, from coordinate 3,721,291 downwards.
CGCAGTCCCAGCGCCGCCAGCTGGTGCATGCGGGCGATGGTGTCCTCCATCTTGTCGATCAGCAGGCCTTCGGTCACTTCCAGCACCAGCATGGCGGCCGGCGCGCCGGTCTCGCTCAAGGTGCGCTGCACCTGCGCGACGAAATCGGCCTGGCGGAACTGGGTCGGGCTGACGTTGACCGAGAGCGGCATCGCCAGCCCGGCCGCGTCCAGCCGCAGCACCGCCACGCAGGCCTGGCGCAGGGCCCACGCGCCCAGTTCGACGATCAGCCCCGATTCCTCGGCCACCGGGATGAAGACATTGGGCGGCACCATGCCGCCGCCCGCCTGCGGCCAGCGCATCAGCAGTTCGCCGCCGACCGCGCGGCCGCCGCGGTCGACCTGCGCCTGCACGTGCATCTGCAGCTCGCCGGCGGCCAGCGCGGCGGCCAGGTCGCGTTCCATGGTCAGGCGCCGTTCGACTTCGGCCTGCATCGCGGTCTCGAAGAAGGCGATGCCGTTGCGGCCGTCCGACTTGGCGCGGTACATCGCGGTGTCGGCTTCGCGCAGCAAATCCTGCGCGGTCTGGCCGGTCTTCGGCAGCATGGTCACGCCGATGCTGGCGGTGGAGTTGTAGCTCTGGCCTTCGATCTCGAAATCCTGGCCGATGGCGCGGCGGATCTTTTCCGCCACCGTCGACGCGGCGTGGGTCGCGCCTTGCAGCTCGTGCGACAGATGCCCCAGCAGCACGACGAATTCGTCGCCGCCGATGCGGGCCACGGTGTCGGCCTTGCGCATCAACTGGCTGAGGCGGTCGGCGGCGTTGCACAGCAGGGCGTCGCCGATGGCGTGGCCGCGCGCGTCGTTGATGGTCTTGAAGCGATCGAGGTCGATGAACATCACCGCGCTGTAGGTGGCGCCACGCTCGGAGCTGGCCAGCAGCTTGTCGATGCGGTCCATCAGCAGGCGGCGGTTGGGCAGGCCGGTCAGCACGTCGAAGAAGGCCAGGCGGTGGATGTCGTCCTGCGATTTCTTGCGCTCCGTGATGTCGCGCTCGACCGCCACCCAGTGCGTGTTGACGCCGCCCTCGTCGGCGAACGGCACCAGCTCCGTCTCCACCCAGTACGGTTCGCCGGCCTTGGTGTAGTTGAGCAGCTCGGCGCGCACGGTCTCGCTGCGCGCCATCGCCCGCTCGATGTGGTCGACCACCGCCTGTTCGGTGTCCGGCCCGCGCAGCATGCGCAGGTTCTGGCCGAGCACTTCCTGGCGACGGTAGCCGGTGCGGCGCTCGAACGCTTCGTTGACGAAGATGATGTGCTGCGCTTCCTGCGGCGATCCGGCGCCCCGGTCCACCTGCGCGATCAGCACCATGTCGTTCAGGCGCGACACGGCGGCCGAGGTCAGGCGCAGTTCGGCGTTGAGGGTCGACAGTTCTTCCTGCCGCAGTTCGAGCTTGTCGGCGGTGTCGCGCAGCCGGTCGAGCGAGCGCTCCAGATGCTGCAGCAGCACCGCGCACGACAGCGTCAGCACCGCCGTCATGAACATGAAGTTGAGCGAGATGATGGCGGCCTTGAGGAAGCCGTAGTCCGGCATGCCTTCGATGTGCAGCCTGGAGTTTTCCTCGAAGCCCAGCACCATCACCACCAGCCCGGCCAGGGCCAGCGTCCACAGCGCCGGGCGCAGCCCGAGCAGCAGCGCGGCCAGCACCGGGATCGCCATCAGGTAGATCTGGCTGACCGGCCCGACCTTGAGCAGCAGGGCGATGCCGACCATGAAGGCGATCGCCAGGAAGTTGGCCACGCGGGCCGTGTAGGAGAGGCGGCGCCAGCGCCAGATGAGGCCCAGCCAGGCCAGCGCCAGGGTGTCGACGATGACGATCGACCACATGCCTTCGCTGGCCGCCAGCAAGACGCTGGGGATGGCCGTGGCCAGCCCGAGCAGGAACACGACCAGCAGCAGCTTCGCAAAGATCTGCGCGCGCCAGTGCGCTATGTCGTTTGCCACTGCCACTATGGAGGCCTCCGGAGTGCGTTGCGGTGCTTCAATTCGTTATGAATCTGATAGTAACCGCAATCGCATCCGGTGTCACCGGGGCAAGTAGTTCAGGAATTAATCACCGGCGCGCACGTTGCCGATGCCGGCCACCGATTTGTTGATGGTCTTCGGATGGCCGTAGTAGGTCAGGCCGCCGATGCCCTTGGCGACCGCGTTCAGCAGGTCGGTGGCATGGACGCTGACATTGCCCACGCCTTCGAAGTTGACGTCGACCCGTTCGGCCACCAGCGCCTTGGCGTCGACCTCGCCCACGCCCTTGGCGTTCAGGCGCAGGTACTTGATCTTGCCGTTGGCGACCAGGTGGCCGGCGCCGAGGTAGCTGATGTCGAGGCGGTCGCTGTTGACCTTGTTGATCACGGTTTCGCCGGCGCCCTCCACCTTGACCCGGCTCAGCGACGGCAGGGTGATGGTGATGTGCGGATCGCTCTTGCTGGACTTGAAGCTCTTGTCCGGCATGGTGATCTGCAGTTCGTTGTCGATCACTTCGGTGCGCAGCGCGGCGACGAATCTGTCGTCGCCGCTGACCGTCACCGACTGCGCCTTGCCCACTTCCACGGTCATCAGGAACGCGCCCTTGGCGTTGACGGCGATGAACGAGGGCAGCTGGCGCACCGATTCGGCGGCCGGCGCGGCGGCGCTGACGGCGAACAGGGCGGGGATCAGGACGGCAACAACGGAACGGCGCATGATAATTCCTTGGTAAGTTAACAATTGTGACAACGTTAATTTTACTGAACTTAGGCGCATGCGCCGACAAGTTTGCGACGAACTGCAAAAAACCGTGCTTGTGTTGCGTGGCGGCTACGCCCGCAGCCGCGCGAACAAGCGTTCGATGCAGATTTCCTGGATCAGCACCTCGCCCTGGTTGGCCTTGATCAAGCGCGGCGCCAGCGCCGACCCGCCCGCGCCCAGCGGCGACTCGGTCATGTCGGCGGCGTCGAACTGCTGCACCGAATGCAGGTCGTCGACCAGCAGGCCGATGGTGCTGTCGCCCAGGCGCACCAGCATCACCTGGCTGTTTCCGCTCACCACGCCCGGCTGGCCGGTGGCCAGCAGCGCCAGGTCGAACACCCAGACGAAATGCTGCTTGCCGCCGGCCAGTGGCACGTCCAGCATGCCGATGCGGGCCGGGTTGTTGCCGGCCGCTTTTTGCACCTTGGCGAACGGCACCGCCTCCTGGATCCGCGCCGCGCGCAGCGCCATCAGCGTGCGGCCGGCGTAGAAGATGGCGAAGTCGGGGCCGGTGTCGCCGCTGCGCTCGATGCGCACGGCGGGCTGGGCCTGCCGCAGGCCCTCGCGCACCGGGCCGAACGATTGCAGCAGCACCGCCAGCACCGGCTCCTCGACGCCGTCGGCGGCGCGGAACTCGCGGTAGCCGGCCGCGCGCGTGCAGGCGGCGATCACGTACTGGCCGCCATGCTGCAGGATGCGCGCCACGCTGGCCTGGGCGCCGGTCCCGGCCGCCGCCAGCAGGCCGGGGTCCAGCGCCAGCTGGCTGCCCGGCGCGCAGGCGGCGTCGGTGCTGGCCAGCACGCGGCCGGACGGCGTGACGAAACAGGCTTGCATGCTGGGCCGCGCCGCCACGCCGCTGAGCAGCATGTTGAGCAGCTCGGGCCGCGCGTCGAAGACGATGCCGATGCCGCCGATCACGGTCGCGCCTTGCTCGGGATGGCGGATCGCCGCGTGGTAGATGAAGGTCGCTTCGCCGCCGTACAGCGGGGACGGCGCGAACGGTTCCGGGTAGTGGTCCAGCTCGCTGCGCAGCGCGCACACGCGGCCCAGCGTCTCGGCGGCGATGCTGCCGCCGACCGCGTCCTGGCCGCCGGTGCTGGCGATGATGCGGCCGCCGCGGTCGTAGACGAACAGGCGCGCGTACACGGTGTACAGGCTGTTGATGTAGGAGAGCACCTCGCCGATGGCGGCGGCCTGCGCGGCCGAGGGCTGGGCCAGGCCGCGCCGCAGTTGCGCGCTCAGGGCCCACCAGCGGCAGTCGTTGGCGCGCTCGTACAGGTTGCGGTCCAGCATGTCGACCAGCAGCTGCGAGGTCAGCTCGGCCTCGCTGATGCTGGAGGTCAGCACGGTCTGGTACAGGTCCTGGATCGAGTGCGAGAACAGCGCGTCGCTGCGCTCGCCGGTTTCGGTGATCTGGTCGAGCACGGTGTTCAGCTTGTTGACGCCGCCGCTGTGGCTGCCATCGGCGGCGGCCGGGGCGTTGGCGGCGCTGGTGACCTTGCCGTTCCAGACGATGCGCTCGATGGTGCGGGTGGTGCGGGTCACTGAGCTCATCAGCTCGTGCAGTTGCGGGCTGAACGCTTCGGCGTGCGACAACAGGCCCTGCATCAGCCGCGGCTCGGCGCCGGCCAGCGTGGCCGAGCCGGCGCCGTGGCCGCGGAAGGCCAGGTCGACCGGGATCATCAGCTGGCCCTTCCAGCCGGCCGGGCCGGGATAGCCCTGGTAGCCGCCGGAGCTGAAGGTGCGCACCAGGTATTCGCGGCCGCCGAACATCAGCAGCCGCGGGGCGCCGTCGGCGTTGGTCGGCACGTGCACGCCGGCCGGTATCCACAGCGGATCGGCGCTGCTGATGACGCGGTCCTGGGCGTCGAGCAGCAGCATGTTGGCGCGCTGCGACGGATCGCGGTAGGCGCGGAAGATGGCGTCCATCTCCTGCTCGAAGTTGAAGCACAGGCACAGCACGCCGGCCGGCTCGCCGGTCGCCGGATGCAGCATGCGGTGCGAATAGACCAGCGCGCGCGACTTGCCGGGCCGCAGGTCGGTGGCGCGGAAGGTTTCGACATAGCCGCCGGCCTCCAGCGTCTTCTGCAGCAGCGGATCGGCGCTGCGCGCCACCGGCGCCGACGGATCGGCCTGCACCAGCACGCGGCCGTCCAGGTCCAGCAGCAGGATCTCGTCGTAGACGGTGTACTTGTCGCGGTAGTCGGACAGGCGCCGGCGCGCGGCGTCGCCATCGCCGTCGAGGCCGGCGACAAAGCGGCACAGGTCGGCGTCGGTGGCGAGGAAGCCGACATCGGCGGTACGCTCGAACAGGTTGCGCACCAGGATGTCGATCGCGTAGCGCGCCTGGGTGCCGAGGTTGGCCAGCACGTGGCGCAGCTTTTCCTGCACCAGGTTGGACACCAGCGCCTGTTCCAGGTGCGCGAAACCGGTGCGGGTGGCCACCATCGCCGGCAACAGCAGGCGCGCTTCGGTGGGGCAATTCATCTTCGCGGACGACTCGATCAGTCGCCACATCTGATTCAGTTCCCGCAGTGATTGTTCACAGCGGGCGACGTCGGGCATATGGGGTAGGAATATGTCCGAGCTGGCTTCATGATGGGTGGTCATTGGCATTCAGTGGTCACAAAAAGAATATTCTTAAAGCAATAAATGTGCCATGGAAATATTTCGTGCCCATAAAAAACGCCATCCGCATGGGGATGGCGTGTTCGGGGGTGTTGCCGGCCTTATTTGTTGCTCAGGCACTCCTTCATGAAGGCCTTGCGGTCGTCGCCTTTCTTGCCGGTGGCGTCCGCATTACATTTTTTCATCTTGTCCTGCTGGGTCAACTTCGGCGCCGCCGCCGGCTTGGCGCTCAGGCATTCCTTCATGAAGGCCTTGCGCTCATCGCCTTTCTTGCCGGTGGCATCGGCATTACAGGTTTTCATCTTGCTTTGCTGGGCGGTCGGCTCGGCGGCAAACACCGCGCCACTCAGGGAAAGGATCAGGCTGGCAACGAACAGTTTTTTCATTTTCATTTCCTTGAAAGTTGAAGGCATGCTGACTATACGTGAGTTGTCCGCCGCCAGCTACTGTCCGCGATATTGATTGACAGCATGTTGCGGCGACGCCAGACTGGCCGCTGATTGTGTGGACAGCCTCGCGGCCTGATGAACGATGATAGCTAAAGCTTTCCTTGCCGCCGGCGCGCTGCGCCTGGGCGCCGTCGCCTGCCTGCTGGCGCTGGCCGGTCCGGCGCTGGCCGCGCCGACCTCCGAGCTGCGCTTCCGCAAGCTGGTGGCGCCGGGCGCCGACGACAAGACCATCGCCGCGCTGCTGCAGGACCGTCAATCGTTCATCTGGGTCGGCGCGCTGAACGGCGGCCTGTACCGCTACGACGGCTACCGCGCCGTCAAGTACGCCTACGATCCGGACAACCCGCGCAGCCTGCCCAGCGACCGCGTCTCCATCGTCTACGAGGACCAGCGCGGCCGGATCTGGATCGGCACCTACGACGGCCTGGCGCGCTTCGACCCGGCCACCAACGATTTCACCCGCTTCAACATCGGCACCCTGGTCGGCGTGCCGCGCCTGGTGCGCAACATCATCTCCGACGGCAAGGACGGCCTGTGGCTGGGCACCTGGGCCGGCATCCAGCACTTCGATCCCGACACCGGCAAGTTCACCCAGTACCTGCACAAGGATGGCGATCCCGACAGCCCGGCCAGCAGCGGTGCCGATTCGATGGCGCTCGACGCGCGCGGCGGCCTGTGGTTTGAAACCTGGCCGCGCGGGCTCGACTACCTGCCGCCCGGCGCCAAGGCCTTCCAGCACTTCCGCGTCGACAGCGAGGCGGCGCCGGACGAGCAGTCCAACGCCGTGCACGCGCTGCGCATGGACAGCGCGCAGCGGCTGTGGATAGGCACCGGCAACGGCGTCTACCGCTGGACCGACGGCAGCGACTGGGGCACGCGGGTGCGGGTCGAATCGCCGGACAGCCGGGTCAGCAACTTCTTCGAGGACAAGGAGGGCACGATGTGGGCCGGCACCTGGACCGCCGGCCTGCTGCGCTGGCGCGCCGGCAGCGACCGGCTGGTGCAGTTCACCACCCGGGGCGGCGATCCGCACAGCCTGCACATACCGGGCGTGGCGGCGGTGATGCGCGACCGCGCCGATACGCTGTGGGTCGGCACCTTCAATGCCGGCATCAGCGTGTCCAATCTCGGCAGCCAGGGCTTTGCGCGCTTTGTGCTGCCGCTGGAGAATACCCCCGATCCGCAACCCAACGTCACCACGCAGGCGATCGCGCCGGCCGGCGGCGGCCGCATCTGGATGGGCGGGCTGAACGGCTTGTCGCTCAGCGACATCGCCAGCGGCACCATGCTGCGCAACTTCCGCATGCAGGCGGGCAAGCCGGGCGCGCTGGCGTCGGACCGCATCAACCACCTGTACCAGCAGCCCGGCGGGCCGCTGTGGGTCAGCACCAGCGCCGGGCTGGCGCGGCTGGACAGTCCCGACGGGCCGTTCAAGGTGATCCATTTCGGCAGCGGCGCGGCCGACCTGGTGGCGGTGGTCGCGCCCGGCAGCGACGGCATGCTGTGGATAGGCACGGACGCCAGCGCCATCCACTACGATCCGCGCACCGGCAAGCGCCGCGTCTACGCCGTCGACAAGGCGAATCCGGACGGGCGGCGCATCATCGGCGCTTCGGTCATGCTGGAGGACCGGCAGGGACGGGTCTGGATGGCGTCGCAATGGCGGCGCGGACTGGAAATGCTGGACCTGCGCAGCGGCCGCTTCCAGTTCTTCGAGCGCGGCGACGGCGCGGCCGGGGCGCTGTCGGACGACGCCGTCTCCAGCCTGCACGAGGATGGTCAGGGGCGGCTCTGGGCCGGCACCGCCAAGGGGCTGGACCAGATCGTCACCGCGGCGGACGGCGGCATCCGCTTCGTGCCGCAGTCGGCGCGCAGCGGCAGCGGGCGCGTGTTCGCGATCCGCAGCGAAGCGGGCGGCCGCTTATGGCTGAGCACCGAGGAGTCGTTGATCCGCTACGATCCGGCCAGCGGCAAGGCGGACCGCTACACGGCGGTCGACGGCCTGATCGACAATTTCAAGGTGGGCGCGGCGTTTACCGCCGACGACGGCACGCTGTATTTCGCCGGCGCGCCGGGCGTGACCATCGTGCGGCCGGCGCTGGTCAGCGTCGCCTCGGTGGCGCCGGTGGCGGCGATCACCGACATCAGCGTTTTCAACCGCTCGCTGGCGGCCGGCCTGCCGGAGGGCGTGCGGCTCGACGGTCCGCTCACCGCGCCGCGCGGCGTGCAGCTGCCGCCGGGCCAGTCGGTGCTGTCGATCGAATTCGCCGCGCTGCACTTCACCAGTCCGGGCCAGAACCGCTACGCCTACATGCTGGAAGGTTTCGACCGCGACTGGGTGCAGGCCGACGCGGCGCACCGCATCGCCACCTACACCAACCTGGCGCCGGGCAGCTACACCTTCCGCGTCAAGGCCAGCAACGACCGCGGCGTCTGGAGCGGGCAGGCGGCCAGCCTGGCGGTGACGGTGCGGCCGGCCTTCTGGCAGACCTGGTGGTTCCGGGGGATGGCGGCCGTCGCGCTGCTGCTGGCGCTGGCCGGCGCCTACTGGGTCCGCGTCGGCGCGCTCAAGCGCATCCAGCGCAGGCTGGCGGGGCTGGTGGCCGAGCGCACCGGCGAACTGGAGCACAGCAACCGCCAGCTGGCCGAGAGCAACGCCAGGCTGGCGCTGTTGTCCAACACCGACGGCCTGACCGGCGTGACCAACCGGCGCGGCTTCGACACGGCGCTGGAGGCGGCCTGGGCGCGCGCCATGCGCAGCGGCGAACCGCTGGCGCTGGCGATCGTCGACGTCGACCACTTCAAGCTGTACAACGATACCTACGGCCACCAGGACGGCGACCGCTGCCTGCAGGCGGTGGCGGCCGCGCTGGCGGCGCAATGCCGCCGCCCGGACGACATGGCGGCGCGCTATGGCGGCGAGGAATTCGCGCTGCTGCTGCCGCTGAACGACGAAGCCGGCGCGCTGCGCCTGGCCGCCGACGCCTGCGCCGCCGTGGCCGCGCTGCGCATGCCGCACGCGGCGTCGTCGCACGGCATCGTCACGGTCAGCATCGGCATCGCCTTCATGACGCCGATACCGGGGCAAGCGGCCGAGCTGCTGCTGCGGCGCGCCGACCAGGCGCTGTACGACGCCAAGCGCAGCGGCCGCAACCGCGTCAACACCGCCGCCGAGTGCCTCGACTAACACCGAGGTTTCTAGTCGTCCTCGTCTTCGTGCGCGCCTTTTTCGACGAACACCACCGTGGTGCGCGGCGGGATGGTGAAGCTGCCGTTGCCGCTGTTGTACACCGCCGTGCGGGCCAGCGCGTCACTGTCGGACTTGCGCTGCACTTTGTGCACCTTCAGCTTGCGGCCCGCCAGTTCAGGCACGGCGATGGTCTTGGCGACCTTGTCGACGTTGAACAGCGCCACCACCGATTGATAGTTGGCGTCGTCGTAGCGACGCGGATGCTGGCCGTCGATGCTCATGACGATCAGCCCGGCAACCTGCGCCGGCCCGGTGTTGTGGAAGCGCAGTCGCTCCGCGACATCCCTGGCGCTGCGCAGGCGGAACAGGCTGCTGTCCCGGCGGATCGCCAGCAGATCGTTCATGTAGTCGCGCGCGCCGACGATGGCGTTGCTGTTCGGCTTGATCAGCGGGTTGGCCAGAATGGGCGACATCAGCGGCCAGTTGTCCTGGTTGACGCCGGCCATCGGCAGGCCGACGCCGAAGTTGTTCGACTGGTAGCTGTAGTCGAGCTTGTTGAACCAGTCGCCGGCGTCGTAGCTGTCGCGGTCCATCGACTTGGAGCGCAGGATTTCCTGGCCCGCGTGCAGGAAGGGCACGCCCTGCGACAGCACGGTGATCGCCGCGCCCAGGTTCTGCACCCGCACGCGGTCGGCCAGGCTGGTGTTCTGCGGCAGCTTGTAGGCGTTCAGGTCGAACAGGGTCTGGTTGTCGTGCGCCTCGACATAGTTGATGGTTTCCGACGGCTGCGCCGCGAAGCCGGCCTGCTGGCCGAAGTAGTCGATCTCCGAGTTCTTGCGCAAGGCGCCGGTGCGGTCGACGAAGCTGTAGTCGCGCAGCGTGCCGGACAGCGCCACCTTGGCCAGGTCGCCCAGCCGCAGCAGGTCGTCCCTGGTCTGCGTCGATTGTCCGTTCGGATCGTAGAACACGCCGTTGATCAGGCCCTGCTGGCTGAGCAGGCTGGCGCCGCTGTCGCAGCAGCCGCCGCCGCGCACGGTGTCGCGGATGCGGTCGTTGAACGAGCCGATGCCGCTGCCGTACATATTGGCCTGGCGCGCCTGCACGAAGCGGCTGTCGTTGGCGACGGTGCCGAAGTTCCAGGCTTCGCCGTACAGGTAGATGTCGCGGCCGGCGGCCTGGTTGACGGCGGCCTGCAGCTTCTTCATCACCGACAGCGGCGCGAAGCCCATGATGTCGAAGCGGAAGCTGTCGACCTGGTAGTCGCGCGCCCAGGTGCTGACGGAGTCGGTCATCAGCTTGGCCATCATGACGTTTTCCGCCGCCGTGTCGGCGCAGCAGCTGTCGTTGGTGATGCCGCCGCCCGCGTTCAGGCGGTAATAGTAGGTCGGCACGATCTTGTCCAGCACCGACAGCGGTCCCTGCTGCGAGGCGCTGGTGTGGTTGTAGACCACGTCCATCACCACCCGCAGGCCCTGCTCGTGCAAGCCCTGCACCATGGCGCGGAATTCGCGCACCCGCACCGCGCCGTCGTTGGCGTTGGACGAGTAGCTGCCTTCCGGCGCCGTGTAGTGGACCGGGTCGTAGCCCCAGTTGAAGCAGTCGGTGCCGCGCGTGGCTTCGACCGCCGCCTGCTGTTCCGCCGAGTTGGCCGCCGCGTTGGGGATGGCCGGCGTGGCGCAGCCGGTTTCGTTGACGCTGGCGATGTCGAAGGTGGGCAGCAGGTGGATGTGGGTCAGGCCGGCCTGCTGCATGCCGCGCAGGTGGCGCATGCCGTTCGAGCGCTCGTCGGTGAAGGCCAGGTACTTGCCGCGGTGCGCAGCCGGCACCGTGCTGTCGCCGACGCTGAAGTCGCGGATGTGCAGCTCGTACAGCGCGATGTCGGTCGGGTGCGCCAGGCGCGGCACGCTGTGGTGGTCCCAGCCGTCCGGCTTCAGCGCGCGGCTGTCGAGGTTGGCGACGAAGCTGCGCTGGCTGTTGGCGTTCAGGCTGAGCGAGTACGGGTCGGTGACGGTGTTGCTGACCAGCGTGTTGCCGGCCCAGCGCGACAGCACCTGCACGTTGTAGGTGTAGTAGTAGCGGTTGACCCAGCCGGCGTCCGGCGCGGTGTAGCTCCACACGCCGCTGGCGGCGTTTTTCGTCATCGGGCGCGCGACGGTGCTGGCGCCGTTGGCGTCCGGATACAGGTTGAGGCTGACCGACTTGGCGGTCGGCGCCCAGACGCGGAAGGTCGGCGCGCCGTTGCGCTCGTAGCTGACGCCCAGCGTGGTGCTGGCGGCGGCGCCGGCGAAGACGCTGTCGAGCATGCCGCTCATCTGCAGCGAGGTCACCTGCACCAGCTGGCCGGCGGCGTCGAACTGCGCGATCGCGAACTGGCTGCTGGCCTTGGCGGCGATGCCGGCGGCGTCGGCGGCCGACATGGTCAGCGCGGTGGCGCCGGCCAGGTGCGGATATTTTTGCTGCAGGGCCGGGGGCAGGGCGCCGGCGCTGCTCAGCGCGATGCTGCCGTCGGCGCCGGAGACGCCGTCCACGCTGGAGCCGAGGCCGCCGTTGGCGGCGTAGTACAGCTGGTAGCTGCCGCCGGCCGGCGCGCCAGGCCAGGCCAGCGTGGCGGCGTTGAGCCAGTGCGCGCTGGCGCTGTTGAGATTGCCGAAGCTGATGGCCGGCTGCGTGTTGTAGACGGTGCAATCGCCTTCCAGCATCCAGACTTCCTGGCCGGCGCTGGCGATGCCGGCGCTGAAGGCGGCCGACTGGTCGTTGCCGCAGTTCTTGTTGCCGCCGCCATCGGTGACCAGGAACCAGATCGCCGACTTGGCCGTGTCGACCGGGATGTCGACGTAGCCGCCGAAGCTGTCGCTCTGGGTCATCATGAAGCGGCCGCTGATCCAGGCCGGGCTCGGATTGACGGGTCCGTCCCACGAGTAGACGCCCCACTGGGCGGTATCGCCCTGGGCGCGGTGGTAGTGCATGCGGAGGCTGCCGGCCGCGGGGGGCGTCGCGGCGGCCGCCGCGCCCATGGCGACCCGGCCGCCCAGCCTGGTGGCGGCCGGCGTGGCGGCGCTGTCGCCGCCGGTCCCGCCGCCGCAGGCGGTCAGCGCGGCCAGCGTGCCGGTGGCCACGAATAATTTCAGTTGTGAAACTAAACTACATTGCAGTCTCATGCTTGTCTCCGGTGTCTTTGTGATTTTTACCTCCAATCGTCTGTGGACTGGATGGGTTTGTAATATTACTACTTAAAAAATAATGGAATGATAAATATTTTTGACCAGTGTTGCAGGACCGGCACAGCAAAAAAAACGCCACCCGAAGGTGGCGTTGCGTGGCGCGGCGGTGGATCAGGCGGCCTTGATCGCCGATTCCGGCATGCCGCAATAGCGTTCGACATAGGCCTGGTGGGTCGGCAGTTGCACCACCGTGCGGTCGATCCGGGACTTGATGCCGCCGAGGAAGCCCTTGAGTTCCTCGTCGCCCATCAGGTCGGCGGTCTGGTGGTGCGACTTCGGCATGATGCCCTGGCCCAGCATGACCTGGATCCACGAGTTCTCCGCGAACAGTTCGTTCGGGATGCGGAACACGCGGCCGGTTTCGCGGAACAGGTCGATGCGGTGCTTGAGCGAGGCCGGGATGCTCATCTCGCGCGCGTCGATCCAGAACTGCGAGTCGGTGCGGTGGTTGACGTGGTAGTGCAGGATGATGAAGTCGCGGATGTGGTCGATCTCGCGGTTGCACTGGGCGTTGTATTCGTCGATGTCGGCCTGCTGGATGCCGTCCGACGGGAAGGCTTGCATCAGGCGCGTCACGCTGCGCTGGATCAGGTGGATGCTGGTCGACTCGATCGGCTCCAGGAAGCCGCTCGACAGGCCGATGGCGACCACGTTGCCCTTCCAGGTGTTGCGGCGCTGGCAGGGCTGGAACTTGATCACGCGCGGCGTGATCAGGGTCTTGCCTTCGACATTGGCCAGCAGTTGCTTGCGCGCGCCTTCCTCGTCCAGGTGGCGGCTCGAATACACGATGCCGTTGCCGACCCGGTGCTGCAGCGGAATGCGCCACTGCCAGCCGGCCTGGTGCGCCATCGAGCGCGTCAGCGGCAAGGCGTCGGCCACCGATTCCGTCTGTACCGCGATCGCGCGGTCGCAGAACAGCCATTCCGACCAGTCTTCCACCGGCTCTTCCATCGCATCGCCGATCAGCAGCGCGCGGAAACCGGTACAGTCGATGAACAGGTCGCCTTCGATTTCCTGGCCCGATTCCAGTATCACCGAGCGCACGTCGCCGCTGTCTTCATGCTTGGTGAAGCGGACGATCTTGCCTTCGATGCGCTGCACGCCGCGCGGCTCGCTCAGGCGGCGCAGGTATTTGTGGTAGCGGCTGGCGTCCAGGTGGTAGGCGTAGTTCATGCCGTTGTTCGGCAGGTGGGCGAAGCGGTGCTCCTTGGACGCCTTCAGCTCCAGGCAGTAGTCGCCGTAGTCGCTGGCCAGGCCGCGCTGCATGCCCTTGTGCCAGAAGTGCTGGAAGCCGGCGGTCCAGTGGTCGGTGCCGGTGATGCCGAAGGAGTGGATGTAGTCTTGCTTGACGTCGCGCCAGCCCTCGAAGCTGATGCCCAGCTTGAAGGTGGCCTGGGTCTCGGCCATGAATTCCTGCTCGTTGATCTCCAGCAGGTTGTGGAAGTTGATCAGCGTTGGGATAGTGGCCTCGCCGACGCCGACCGTGCTGATCTCGTCGGACTCGATCAGCTTGATGTCGAGCAGCCTGCCCAAGACCTTGGAGATGCCGGCGGCGGCCATCCAGCCGGCCGTGCCGCCGCCGACCACGACGACGCGGCGTATCGGTTTGCGATTGTTGGGGTCACGCATGTACTAGTCTCCTTTGTTCGTAGCTCATTAACGGTTCATTTTTTTCAGCAATTGTGCGCGCAACGCGCGGGCGCCGTCGTCATCCAGCGGCGCCAGCACGCCGCGAGCCTTGGCCGGGATGTGTGCGGCCGTTGCGTCGTCGGCTTCGAAAATATAATGGCGGAAGATTTCCTGCCAGGCCTTGCGCTGTTCCCGCGGCAGGTCGCGCATGGTGAGGAAGGCCATCATCAGCGCGTTGGTCGGCGTGTCCATATAGCCCGGCGACTGCCGCCACCAGTAGTTGACCAGCACGTTGAACGGGTCCAGCGCCTCGATGTGATGCCACCACATGCTGGGGATGAAGATGGCGTCGCCCGGCCCCAGCGTCGCGCTTTGCGCGTGCTCCAGCGCTTCGGCGTATTTCGGGAAGCGCTCGAAGTCCGGCTTCAGCATGTCGACCAGGCTGATGGCCTGGCCGGCCGGCGTGAAATCCAGCGGGCCGACGTACAGGTTCTTCAGCTGCGCCGGCGGGAACAGCGTGAAGCGGCGATGGCCGGCCGCCACCACCGCGACGTTGTCCGGCAGGTCGTAGTGGGCGGCGATGCGGGTGCGGTTGCCGATCCAGATGCTCATCAATGCGTCGCGATCGCCGAGGTCGAGGTCGTTCTGCTCGCGGAAGCCGGGCAGGCAGGTTTCCACCGTGGTCGAGCCGACGTAGACGGTGGGCGCCGGGTTCATCGCGCGCTTGGCTTCGATCTCGTCCAGCACGCCGGTCAGCTTGGCGTGCACCGGATAGAAATTGAAGCCGCTCAGGTCGTCGTTGTAGAAGAAGCGGCCGGCCGCATCCGGCGCGCCCAGCATGGCGCCGACGGTGGCGTTCTGGTAGTGGCGGCGCAGGTAGGCGTCGCCTTCCTTGTCGGAAACCAGGCCGGCTTGCACCATCGGCCAACTGGCGGCCAGGCCGCGCAGTATCAACGGTTGCGTGGCGGCCAGGATCTCGTCGCCCAGGTCGCGGGGACCGAGGCCGCTGACCTCGCGTATGGCTTTAGGCATGGCGGGCGTTCTTGCGGTCGATGAGGGCGCGGAAGTTCGACAGCGAAGCGATCACCAGGTAGATCGCCTGCAGCATGCCGTCCTGGTGCAGCTTGGCGACGGCTTCGCCGCTGAGTGCGGCCAGACGGTCTTCGTTGATGGTGTAGAAGCCGACCAAGCGGTTTTGCGAACCGTCGTCCAGCTCCACGTCCAGCACGAAGCTTTCCAGCAGTTCATGCTCCAGCAGCGCGGCCAGGAACAGCGGCGTGGCCTGCAGGCCCTGGTGGATGGCGAACAGCAGCGAGGTGGTCTGTTCCAGGAATTCGGTGTTGCCGCCGTGCGGCTTGAAGACTTCGTGGCCGTCGGCCTGGCTGACGCGCGCACTCTCGATATCGATATGCACCATCATCTCGGTGCCGTTGATGCCGATCTGGAACGGCTGGCGCTCGATCAGCATCGGCAGGTAGGGCGCATCCCAGCGGTCGCCCTGGAGGAACAGGTTTTCCTCTTCCTGGAAGCCGAACAGCGCGATCGGTTCGAAGCCCAGGCCGTCCGTGGTCTTGCGGAAGACGATGGGGTAGCAGGCTTGCACGTCGCGGAATTCGGACGGGAAGGTCGGGGACGACATGATGTTGTCACCAAACTCGGCGCCGCGGCGGGTGATGACGCGCAAGTCCTTGTGCTCGACGTTATTTAACAAAACTGATTTAGGCATACTTGTCTCTTATATTTTCTGCAAGCCGTGACGCTTGATATGATCGATGAGCGCGCGGTTGTCGGGCAGCGCGCCCAGCATTTTTTTCGTTAGTGTAGCCGCTTCGTGGAAATAACCGTCGGCCGCGGCCGCTTGTTGCGGCTTGACCACAGCGCTGAACGCGCTGCGATGGCCCATGCCGTACAGGATGTACTGGTAGCTGGCCGACGGGAAAACCTCCTCGATGCGGTAGAAATCGCTGCGCGACGGCGCCCGGTGGCGCCACAGCGTCAGCAGCTCGCCCAGGCGCTCCGGCACGGCCGAGGTGTTGTCGCGCCAATAGGCGGTGTCGCGGCGGCGGCTCAGCACATAGTGCAGCTTGAGGAAGTCGATCACCCGTTCCCAGCGGTAGATAAAGGCTTCGTTGAAGCGCCTGGCGACGATGTCCATCGCCTCGCGCGTGGCCGGCAGGTCGTCGCCGACCATGGCGGCCGACATTTCCACGATGGCCAGGGCGGACGCCTCCAGCGGCTCGATGAAGCCGGCCGACAGGCCGATGGCGACGCAGTTGCGGTGCCAGAATTTTTCGCGGTAGCCGGGGTTGAAGCTCAGCTTGCGCGGCTGGGGGATGTCTTGCGGGCCGCCGGTCTGCACGATGTAGGCGCGCAGTTCGGCCTCGGCCTGGTCGTCGCCGATGTGGGCGCTGGAGTAGACGTGGCCGACGCCGCGCCGGGTCGGCAGGCCGATGTCCCAGATCCAGCCGGCGCTTTGCGCGGTGGACGAGGTCTGCGAGGCGATCGGATGGTCTGCGCTTGGGTAGGCGATTTGCACCGCCAGCGCCGAGTCGTTGTACAGCACGTGTTTTTGCGAGATGAGCGGGATCTGGTAGTGCTGGCCCAGCAGCAGCGATTGCATGCCGGTGCAGTCGATGAACAGGTCGCCTTCGAGCGCGCCGTGCTTTTGCGTCTGCAGCGAGGCGATGTCGCCATTGTCGTGCGGGTTGACGGCGGTGACGTTGTCCGGCACATGGCGCACGCCCAGCTTTTCCAGGCAGTGCTTGCGCAGGAAGGTGCCGAACTTGCCGGCGTCCAGGTGGTAGCCGTAGTTGGCCACGGCCGCGAATTCCGGCGTGACGACCTGCTTCGGCGCGCGGCCCTGCACGCACAGGTGCGGCTGGAAGCTGACCAGGTCGGCGAACGGGATGGTCGGGTGCTGCGCCTGCCATTGTTCCGGCAGGTTCACCTCGCCATAGCCTTGCGGCAGCACGAAGGGATGGAAGTAGTAGTCGTTGTCGCCGCCGTCGACCCAGCGGTTGAAGCGCGAGCCCTGCTTGAAGGAGGCGTCGCATTCGCGGAAGAAATCGGATTCGGACACGCCGATGCGGGCCAGCGTGTCGCGCATGCTGGGCCAGGTGCCCTCGCCGACGCCGATGGCCGGGATGTCGGGCGATTCGATCAGGGTGACCTGTATGGACGAACCCTGATGTTCGGCGGCGATCAATCCGGCCGTGAGCCAGCCGGCCGATCCGCCACCCACAATCACGATGCGTCGGATCATGTTGCTAGCCTTGTAGTGAAGAGATTGCTTTAAGTTTAACCTAAAAAGGCCGCTGACTGGCAGCGGCCTTTTCGGTATCGACAGGCTCGGATTAGAACTTGTAGCGCGCGCCGATCATGTAGCGCGGACCGGCCTGCGTCACCGATTCCACAGCTTGCGTGGTGCGGCCGTGGACGCGGGTGATCGAGTTGCCGACGTTGATGCCTTCCACCTGGAAACTCAGCTTCTCGTTGTAGTTGTAGCCGATGCTGATGTCCACCTGGCCGTATGCCTCGACGTACTGAGGATTCGGGCCGGCGCCGTCGAAGGTCGACGACAGGAACTCGCCGCGCCAATTGTAGGCCAGGCGCGCCGTCCACTTCTTGTCCTCGTAGATGCCGACCACGTTCGACGAGTTCGACAGGCCGACCAGCGCGAACTGCTCGCCGATCTTGGCATTGTCGTACTTCAGGTTCGAATGCACGTAGGTGTAGTTGGTCGACACTCCGAAGCCGCTGCTGCCGAACATGTGCTGCAGGTTCAGCTCGACGCCGTTCACGCTGGCCTTCTTCTGGTTGGAGAAAGAGGTGATCTGGAAGTTGGCGACTGGATCTCCCGGTTGGCCGACGATGGTGCCGGTGGCGTTGCCCGAGGCATCATCCGCGCCGCGCGTCACGCCCGCCGCGGTCGGATGCGTGCGGAAGATGTAGTTGCGGATGCAGGTGGTGTCGGTATTGGCGCAACCCTTGGTCAGCGCTTCGTTCCACAGCGCGCCGCCGACCGGCGTGTGCAGGTTGAACGGCGTGGCGTTGACCATCGACTGGCCGGCGTAGTTCTCCAGGTTCTTCTTGAAGTAGCCCAGCGAGAAGAAGTTCTGCTGGCCGTAGTACCACTCGTAGGACAGGTCGATGTTCTTCGACTTGACCGGCTTCAGCGCCGGGTTGCCGGCCGAACCGGTGCCGCCGTTGGTGCGCACCAGCGAGTTCAGCGTGGTGCCGCCCTGGATCTGGTCGTAGCGCGGGCGGCCGATGGTTTCGCCGTAGCTGAAGCGCAGTTTCTGTTGCTGCGTCAGCTCGATGTCGGAGTCAAAGCTCGGCAGGAAGTGATGGTACTTGCCGGTCAGCGTGGTGAAGGTCGGATCGCCGAAGGTGATCGGCAATTCGTTCTGCGCCACCCAGTTGATGCTCAGCGCGGCCGGCACCAGCGCGGTCGAGACGACGTCGGTGGTTTCATAGCGGCCGCCGATGGCGGTGCGGATCGGCAGCGCGGTATCCCAGTCGGTGTTGAACTGGATGAACGCGGCCTTGGACTTCTCTTCGGTGCGGGCGTCGTTGTCGAAGGTCTTCTTCGGCAGGTACAGGTCGGGCAGGCCGGAGGCGGCCGCCGCCAGCTTGCGCACCTGGTCGAAGTTGAAGGTGTAGAAGGTGTTGAACAGGTTGGGGTTGTTGCTGCCGTCGATCTTGTCGAAGTACTGGCGCACCGATTCCTTGTGCCACACGCTGCTCGGGTAGTCGGACGGCTTGGTGGCGCCGCCCCAGGTGTCGCGCTGCTGGTTGGAGAAGGCCGAGCGGTTGTCGACCTTGGTCGCGGTGGCGCCGAATTTCAGCTCGGACGATTCCAGCAGTTTCCACGCGCCCTTGACCTGGGTCTGGTCGATCTCGCCCTTCATGTAGCCGTTGGTGAACACCGAACCGGTGACTTGCTGGCCGGCCTTGACGAAGTCGGCGCCGTCGATCATCAGCACCGGGAAGTCCTTGCTGAAGTCGGCCGTGGTGTTGCCGCGGCTGAAGCTGGCGGTGCCCAGGGTGTTGCTCGAACCGAAGGGGCTGTCGGCCATGGATTCGGCGGTCGAGTGGTGGGTGTCGAGCTCGAAGCGCAGGTCGCGGGTCGGCTTCCAGACGGCGTTGAAGCCCAGCGATTTGTTCTGCGTCTTGGTGGCGAAGTCGGCCGCGCCCATGGCGATGTCGCTGTTGTTGCCAGGGATCAGCTCGGTGTACACCAGCGGGCTGGAGACCGGGCCCTTGGTCCACGAGCTGGTCGACGGACCGAAGTTGAACCAGGCCGACAGGTCGTTGCGCTTGGTCTGGATCTTGTTCTCGGAATAGGTGTAGTCCAGCGTGGTGACCAGCGTGTCGACCGGCTTGTATTGCAGGGTCAGCTGGGCGTTGGTGCGCTGGCGTTTGACGCCGTTGAAGTTGTAGTTCAGGTTTTGCGGCACCGAGTAGATGTCGGTCGGGCCTGGACGGTTGGTGATGCCGGTGTTCCCTTGCGGGATGGTGCCCCAGTTGTTTTCATCGCCGCGGAACGGGCCGCGCCAGCCGTTCGAGACGGCGGCGGTGTTGTAGCCCAGGTTGCGTTCCTGGTAGCTGCCCGACACGGCCACGCCGAACTTGTTGTCGGCGAAGGTGTTCGAGTAGATGCCCGACAGTTCCGGCGTGGCCGAGTTGCTGGCCTTGACGTCGCCCGGCAGGTTGTCGTTGGAGGTGTCGTACACGCCCTTGACGCCGACGCTCGAGTGCATGCCCGGACGGTCGAACGGACGCGCGGTCATGACGTTGATGGTGGCGCCGATGCCGCCGGTAGGCGCTTCGGCACGGCTGGTCTTGTACACCTGCAGCTGGGAGATCGCTTCCGAGGCCAGGTTGGCGAAGTCGAAGGCGCGGCCGTTCAGGTCGCCCAGGTTGGAGGTCGGCATCTGGCGGCCGTTCAGCAGCACCAGGTTGAAGTCGGGGCCGACGCCGCGCACGGTGATCTTGGAGCCTTCGCCGATCGAGCGGTCGATCGACACGCCCGAGATGCGCTGCAGCGATTCGGCCAGGTTGGTGTCGGGGAACTTGCCGATGTCTTCAGCGACGATGCCGTCGACGATACCGTCGGAGTTGCGCTTCAGGTTCATCGACGAGAACAGCGACGCGCGCAGACCGGTCACCACCACGCTCTGGACCGGCGTGTCCTCGCCGGCCTTGGCCACCGCCTCCTGGGCGAAGGCCGGTGCGGCCGCCGCCGCGCAGGCGCTGGCGACCGCCAGGCTCATTAATTTTTGTCGTGCTTTTGGATAATGCATGTTATCTCCTGTGTTTTTATAAACAGCTCGCTTGCCACTTCTCTACCCGTCTTCACCTGCGCTGTGATGCCTGGAAAGACACTTGGAAAGGTTTCCATTCGATGTGGCAAATATAGCACCGAACGAATTTCAAAGTCAATTTGCAATGCCACAAAAATGTGCACAGGTTTTCGTTGACATAGGTAGCATGCGGGTGCACCATGATCTGGGAACGTTTCCAAAATGAGACACTTCGCATGAAAAAGAGTATTTATTTCGCGCTGGCGGCGTTGCTGCCGGCCTGCCACGCGGCGACCGCCGCCGACGGCTTCCATTGGCCGCGCGGCGCCAGGGCGGCGGTCAGCCTGGCCTACGACGACGCGCTCGATTCGCAGCTGGACCACGCCATCCCGACGCTGGACAAGTACAAGCTCAAGGGCAGTTTCTACCTGCAGCTGTCGAATCCGGCGGTGGACCACCGGATGGCCGCGTGGCGCGCCGCCGCCAGGCACGGCCACGAGCTGGGCAACCACAGCCTGTTCCATCAATGCTCGCTGAAGGCGCCGGGCCACGAGTGGGTGCAGCCGCACCGCGACCTCGACACCACCAGCGTGGCGCAGATGCGCGACCAGGTGCTGATCGCCAACAGCATGCTGTACGCCATCGACGGCAAGCGCGAGCGCACCTACACCGTGCCCTGCGGCGACGTGATGGCCGGCGGCGCCAGCTACCTGCCGGCGATCGCGCCGGAGTTCGTCGCCATCAAGGCCGGCGGCGGCGACGCGGTGACGGCTTCGATGGCCACGCTCGATCCGTACGCGGTGACGGTGCTGGCGCCGGTGGGGCTGAGCGGCAAGCAACTGATCGCGATGGTGGAGCAGGCGGCCGCCAAGGGGACGATGGTCAACTTCACCTTCCACGGCGTCGGCGGCGACTACCTGACGACCAGCGCCGCGGCGCACGAGGAACTGGTAAAGTACCTGGCGGACAACCGTAAAATCTACTGGACCGATACCTTCTTGAACATCATGACCTACGTGAAAAAACAACGCCGTGGCGACCATTAAAGACGTGGCCCGCCTCGCGGGCGTAGGACTGGGCACCGCTTCGCGCGTGGTCAGCGGCAAGGGATCGGTCTCGCCGGCCACGCTGGCCAAGGTCCGCAAGGCCATCGACGAGCTGGGCTTCCGGCCCTCGCACGCGGCGCGCACCCTGCTGTCCGGCTCCAGCCAGATGATCGGCGTGTACATCCCGGTGCTGAGCGGCACCTTCTACACGCCCATCCTGCAAATCATCGACACCGAGCTGCGCGCGGCCGGGCTGCACATGGTGGTGGCCTTCGGCGCCGGCCTGGGCGGCGCGCGCCAGCAGGCCATCGAGGGCACCGAGTTCCTGATCGAGCGCGGCTGCGACGGCCTGATCCTGATGACCAACGTGCTGCTGGAGCAAGACATCGCCGCGCTGGCGCCGCGCCAGACGCCGATGGTGGTGCTCAACCACGCCTTCGACAGCATCGCCGCGCAGTGCTTCACGGTCGACCACACGCTGGGCGGCAAGATGGCGGCGCGCGCCTTGCTCGATCACGGCCACCGCGATATCGCCGTGGTGTCGGGGCCGGCCAGCCTGCCCGACAACGTGGTGCGGATCGGCAGCTTCATGCGCGAACTGGCGGCGGCCGGGATCGACACGGAAAAAATGTGGGTGGTGGAAAAGGACTTCTCGCCGGCCGGCGGCTGGTCGGCGGCCAAGGAGTTGATGGAATCGGGCCATCGCGCCACGGCGATGTTTTGCGCCAATGATGAAATGGCGGTGGGCGCCTTGTCGTATTTCCAGGAGGCGGGCATCCGCGTGCCGCATGAGCTGTCGGTGATCGGCTACGACGATACGCCGAGCGCCGAGTTCTCCGCGCCGCGCCTGACCACGGTGCACATGCCGTGGCGCGAGATGACGCAGAACGGCGTCAGCGACCTGCTCAACCGCTGCTACGCGCTGCAGCGGCCGGTGACCCGCAACTTCCCGGTCAGCGTGACCTTGCGGGCGTCGTTGGCCAAGGCCGGCGGCGGCAAGTGATATGCTATCGCCTTTCCGTGGGGAGTAGCAGATATGGTTACGTTGGCAGAGCAGTTATTGAAAGCTGGGTTGGTCGAAAAGAACAAGGTCAAGGTCGCCAACCAGCAAAAGAGCAAGCAGAAGAAGGAAGAGCGCCGCAGCGGCACCGAGAGTGTCGACGAGGCGCGCCTGGCCGCGCAGGAAATCCAGCGCAAGAACGCCGAGCGCGCCCGTGAGCTGAACGCGCAGCGCGACGCCGCCGCCCAGCAAAAAGCCATCATGGCGCAGATCGTCCAGATGGTGCAGCAGAACCGCCAGGGCAAGGGCAACAACGGCGAGATCGCCTACAACTTCACGTTCGGCACCAAGATCGAGCGCATCTACGTCACCGCCGCGGTGCGCGAGCACCTGGTGGCGGGGCGTCTGGTGATCGTGGGCTTGAACGGCAGCTACGAGCTGGTGCCGCGCGTCATCGCCGACAAGATCGCCGAGCGCGACGCCTCGCTGGTGGTGCGCGTCAACAAGACCACCACCGAGGTGGAAGAGGACGATCCATACGCCGCCTTCCAGATCCCCGATGATTTGATGTGGTAAGGATTACTCCAGCGCTTCGCTCAGGCCGGGTGCGAACTCGGCGCCGTGCTTGACCTGCGCGGTCGATGCCTTGAGCGACTTGCCGATCGGCTCGCTGCGCCCGTTCAGGCATTTGGCCAGGAAGTTTTCCGTCACCGCGTTGAAGGCGATGTTGTTGTTCGGCCGCGCGAAGCCGTGGCCTTCATCCGGGAACACCACGTAGGTCACCGGAATTTTCTTGGCCGCCATGGCCGCCACGATCTGGTCCGACTCCGCCACGTTGACGCGCGGATCGTTGGCGCCCTGGCCGATCAGCAGCGGACGCTGGATGTTGCCGGCGTAATTCAGCGGCGAGCGCTCCTTCAGCAGCGCCTTGCCTTCGTCGGTGGTCGGATCGCCCATGCGCTTGTAGAACTGCTGCTTGCCCGCTTCCCAGTACGGCGGTATCGTCTGCAGCAGGGTGAACAGGTTGGACGGGCCGACGATGTCGACGCCGCAGGCGAACGCGGTCGGCGTGAACGTCAGCCCGGCCAGCGTGGCGTAGCCGCCGTAGGAGCCGCCCATGATGGCGACCTTGTCGGCGCTGGTGACGCCGCTCTTGACCGCCCACTGCACGGCGTCGATCAGGTCGTCGTGCATCTTGCGGCCCCACTGCAGGTCGCCGGCCGAGATGAAGTTCTTGCCGAAGCCGGTCGAGCCGCGATAATTCACCGACAGCACCGCGTAGCCGCGGTTGGCCAGCCACTGGTGGTAGCCGTTGTAGCCGTAGCCGTCGCGCGCCCACGGGCCGCCGTGCACCAGCAGCACCATCGGCACCGGCTTGCTGGCCTTGCCCGAGCCGTCGGCGTTGACCGACTTCGGCAAGGTCAGGTAGGACACCAGCGTCAGGCCGTCGCGCGCCTTGATTTCCTGCGGATACATCTGCGCCAGCGGCGCGCCTTCCAGCTCCGGCCGGGTCACGTACAGCTGCGTCAGGCGCCTGGTCTTGCGCTCGTACAGCCAGGTGGCCGGCGGCGCCGTGACGGCGTCGACCGAGACCAGCCATTTGTCGTCGGCCTCGGTGCGCGAGGCGATGGTGAACTGGCCCTTGGTGTTTTTCTTCAGAAATTCCAGGTCGCCCTTCAGCGCGGCCGACAGCGGCACGTATTCCTGCTTCAGGTAATCGACATTGTAGGCTTGCACCTCGCCGGTCCTGGTGTCGTACAGCGCGTTGGCGATATCGGCGCGCGGGTCCTGGGCGATGACGGTGGCCTTGCCGGTGGCCACTTCCTGCGCCACCAGCGCCGAGGTGTTGCGGCCGCGCGAATCGGTCCAGTACAAGGTCTTGCCGTCGACGGTGAAGGTCAGCGGCGCGGTGGTTTGCGAATCGTCCAGGCCGACATCGGCCAGCGGGTCGCCGTCGGCCTTGCCGTCCTTCAGGCGATAGTAGGTGGAGCCGCCGTCCGGACGCGATTTCTGCGCCACGCGCAGGTTCAGCAGCTCGTCGGCCAGGAAGCCGCCGTAGCCGTCGTTCTGCAACAGCAGCGTCAGCTTGCCGGTGGCCAGCTCCAGGCTGTAGACATCGTGCCAGCGCGGATCGCGGTTGTTGAGACCGATCAGGATGCGGTCCTTGACCTTGCTGCTGTAGGCGATCGGCATCACGCGGGTCTTCTCGAACGGCGTGAAATTGGTCTGCTTGCCGCTTACCACGTCGACGCCGTACAGCAGGAAGTTCTCATCGCCGCCCTTGTCCTGGATGAACAGCAGCTGCTTGGAATCCGGCGACCAGAAGGCGCTGCGGATCGGACGCACTTTTTCCTCGGTCAGCGGGCGGGCCTTGGATGGATCGGCGGCCGGCGCGACCCAGACGTTGAGCACGCCGTCCCGCGGCGCCACCCAGGACAGCCACTGGCCGTCCGGGCTGATGCGGCCGCCAGTCTTGCTGGGATTGCCGAAGATCTTGGCGCGCTCGATCAGCGGCACGTCGGACGTCGGGGATTGGGCTTGGGCCGGCAGGATGGCGGCAAGTACGGCGGCGGCTAAAACGGAGCGAATCATAAAGACCTCATCGTTGTGGAGGGAATGAAAACATTGCCCAGCCATGTTAGTCGAATATTAAGTTGCCATGTTTATCACGCGACAGACTGCGTAATCCGGGGTATGGGCGGCGTCAGCGAAGGATGGAAATTCCATGTACGCTATGCGCACTATTTCCTGGAGAATCCCATGAGCAAGCTGTCCGACTTTTACATCACCGAAAAATGGCGTGCCGAACATCCTGAGCGCTTGCAGCTGTATTCGCTGCCGACGCCGAACGGCGTCAAGGTCTCGATCATGCTGGAGGAAACCGGCCTGGCCTATGAACCGCATCGCATCACGCTGGACCAGGACGGCGTGCAGACGCCGCAGTTCCTGTCGCTGAATCCGAACAACAAGATCCCGGCCATCATCGACCCGGACGGCCCGGGCGGCAAGCCGCTGGCCTTGTTCGAGTCCGGCGCGATCCTGCTGTACCTGGCGGAAAAGACCGGCAAGTTCCTGCCGTCCGACGCGGCGGCGCGCTATGAAACCATCCAGTGGCTGATGTTCCAGATGGCGGGCGTGGGACCGATGTTCGGCCAGGTCGGCTTCTTCCACCGCTTTGCCGGCAAGGAGTACGAGGACAAGCGTCCGCTGCAGCGCTACGCGGCCGAGGCCAAGCGCCTGCTCAACGTGCTGGAGCAGCGCCTGGCGGGCCGCGCGTGGATCATGGGCGACGACTACACGATCGCCGATATCGCCACCTTCCCGTGGGTCCGCAACCTGGTCGGTTTCTACGAAGCCTCGGACCTGGTGGGCTTCGAGAACTATCCGAATGTGGCCCGCGTGCTGGCCGCCTTCGTGGCCCGTCCGGCTGTCGCCAAAGGCTTGACGATACCGTCGTAAACCCTCAGGCGGCGCGGATCAGGCAACCATGCGCGGCCAGCTGGCCGCGTGCCGGGTCCCAGCCATCGGCGTACAGGATGGCGCCGTCCATTGCCGGCAGCGGCACCGGCCGGCCCGACAGGTTCGCCAGCACGGTGACGGACTCGGCGCCGCCGCCGCGCCGCATGCCGATCACGCCGTCCGGCAGCGCCTCGATGAAGGCGGTGGCGCCGTGGCGCAGCGCAGGGTGCGCACGCCGCAGCGCGATCAGGGCGCGGTAGTGCTGGTGCAGGTCCTGGTTGAACGCCTCCCAATCCAGCCGGTACGCATCGAACAGCACGGTCCAGTCGCGCCAGCTGGGTTCGTCGAATTCCTGGCCCATCAGGATGTGCGGCACGCCGTCCATCGTCAATATCAGTGCCGCCGCCGCCCGGTGCGCGCCGGCGCCCAGCACCTTGCTGGCGCGCGGCTGTTCCTTGTCCTCCAGCCAGCGCATGCGCACGGCGCCGCGCGGGAAGCTGTAGGTCGATTCGTTCCAGTATTGCGCGAAGGCGTGCGCGTCGGCCTGGCCGCAGGCGACGCGGCGCAGCATCTCGCGCGTGCCGCCTTCGTAGGTCAGGTCGCAGCTGCGCAGATGGTGGAACTCGTCGCAGGACTGCGAGATGAGGGCGATGTCGGGCCGCAGCGCCGCCAGCGCGGCGCGGATCTCGTCGAGGAAATCGGTCGGCGTGATGTCCGAGTCGTCGAAGCGCAGGCCGTCGAAGCCGAAGCGCTGGAGCCAGCACTTCATCGAGCCGATCAGGTAGCCGCGCAGCGCGCGGTTGCGGAAATCAAAGCCGGCGAAGTACTCGCGCTGCGGCACCGCGTAGTAGATCCGGCCGTCGGCGTCGCGCGTGTACCAGTCGGGATGGGAGACGGTCAGCGGATGGTCGGCGCTGCTGCGGTTGAGCGTCCAGTCGAACAGGATGCGCATGCCGCGCGCGTGGATGGCGTCGACCAGCGCGTGCAGCGCGGCGGCGTCGCCCAGCGCCGGATCGATGGCATCGAAGTCGCGCACCGCGTAGGGATCGCCCAGCGAGCCGCGGCGTGCCGCGCTGCCGATCGGATGGATGGGCATCATCCAGATGACATTGATGCCCAGTTGCTGCAGGTAATCGAGGCGGGCGCGCACACCGTCGAAGTCGCCGCCGAAAGCGGGCACCGACAGCTGGTAGATCACCGCGTCGCGCAGCCACGCGGGACTGGCCAGGGCCTGGTGGCGGCGGTACAGCTTGCCGGGAGCATCGGCGTCCAGGCCGCGCTGGCGCATCAGCACTTCGCCGTGCTCGTCGACCGTCAGGCAGGAGTTGTTCTGGCCATCCTCGGAGATCCAGGGATTGGCGGGATCCGGGATCCACTCCGTGCCGTTGACGACGAATTTGTACAGGTGGCGGCCGGCGGCGATCGGCAGCGTGCATTGCCAACGGGTGGGCGTCACCCGCTGGAGCAGGCAGGCGTCGCCCACCCAGCTGTTGAAGGTGCCTGCCAGCGCGACGCTGTGCAGGTCCGGCGTGATGGCGTCGAAAATGAAGCGCACGCCCTCGGCGCTGCGCTGGGGAAGCCGGTCGGCGGAGGTTTCGAATTGTAGGTTCATTGTGTTATTCAACTACATAAATGCATTAAAGTAAACATTTTATGTGCTATCTATCTCAATTTAAAATAAATTGATGTGTAGTTTGAATACATTTTCGAGATTTTGAGTTCGAATTTGATTTGCTGGCGGCGATTCCGTACATGCTAATATTCCCGCATGTCCGAACGCAGACGATTAATTTTGGGAGGAATGCTGGCGCTGGCCTGGCCGCAAGCACGTGCCGCCACGCTGGTGCGCTATCCCCAATCCGAGCCGCAAGGCCATGGGGACCGCTCCGAGCACTATCCGGTCCGCCTGCTGCAGATGGCGCTCGCGCGTTCCGGCCAGGACTATACGCTGCAATCGACCTCGGTCATGATGCGGCAGAACCGCGGACTGGCCGAACTCCGCAACGGCCGCGCGATCGACGTGATGTGGACCATGGCCTCGCAGCAGCGGGAGCGGGATCTGCTGCCGGTCCGCATTCCGCTGGACATGGGGCTGATCGGCTGGCGTTTGCTGCTGATACGCAAGCGCGACGCGGCGCGCTTCGCCGCCATCCGCAAGATGGCGGAGCTGCAGGCGCTGGATGCGCTGCAGGGGCACGACTGGCCCGATACCGAGATCTTGAGCGCGAACGGTTTCCGGGTGCAGACCGCGTCCGACTATGCCGGCATGTTCAAGATGCTGGAGACCGGGCGCGTCGACTATTTTCCGCGTGCCGTATTCGAAATCTGGAACGAAGCGGAGGCGTTCGCGGAGCAGGACTTGATGGTCGCTCCCGGCCTGGCGCTGCATTACCCCAGTGCGTTCTACTTTTTCGTCAGCAAGTCGAAGGCCGAGCTGGCGGCGGCGATACAGCGCGGGCTGGAGCGCATGCTGGCGGACGGCAGCTATGAGCGCCTGTTCCAGGATTATTTCGGCGAGATGGTGACGCGCTCGGCCCTGGGCGCGCGCCGGGTGTTTGAGCTGCGCAATCCATTGCTATCGGAGGCCACGCCGCTGGCGCGGCGGGAACTCTGGTACCGGCCGGCGTCGCGCGATCGATAATCGGCCCTTGACTTTATGGTGTATATGCACCATACTGGGTTCATGATGACGCACACAGAACCCGCAAACCCCGATATCGGCCTGACGAAAGAGGTGACCAGCCAGTGTCTGTTGACGCGCAGCCGGTCGATCGCGCGGGTCATCACCAGCATTTACGACCAGGAACTGCGCTCGTTCGGCGTGAATGCTTCCCAGTTTTCGATGCTGATACTGATCGCCCATATGGGGGGCGCCAGCCGCGCCCGGCTCGGCCGCGCCAACCACCAGGAGCGTTCGACGTCGACCCGCAATTTGCAGCTGGTGCTGGCCGAGGGCTGGGCCGAGGAGCAGCAGCCGGAGAAGGGCCGCAGCCGCCCCATCGTGTTGTCGCAGAGCGGACGCGAGTTGCTGGCGTCGGCCATGCCGGCCTGGCGCGCCGCCCAGCACAAGGCCAAACTGTTGTTGGGCGAAGACGGCGCCGCTTCGCTGCTGAACCTGGCTGCCAACCTGCCGCCCGGATAGGCAACTGCCGTAGCGGGAACCGCCGTTCCGTTTTTTTTATCTAGTATGGTGTATATACACTATTAATTGAAAGGAAATTTATCATGACCATCGTGAGAGCTGCCGCCGTGCAGATCAGCCCCGTGTTGTACAGCCGCGCCGGCACCGTCGAGAAAGTCGTCGAGAAGATCAGGGAACTGGGCCGGCAGGGCGTCCAGTTCGCCACGTTCCCGGAAACGCTGGTGCCGTACTACCCGTACTTCTCCTTCGTGATGCCGGCGTATGCGATGAGCAAGGAACATCTGCGCCTGCTGGACCAGGCGGTGACCGTGCCGTCGGCGGAAACCGAGGCCATCGGCGCCGCCGCGAAGGAGGCCGGCATGGTGGTGTCGATCGGCGTCAACGAACGCGATGGCGGTTCCATCTACAACACCCAGTTGCTGTTCGACGCCGACGGCACGCTGATACAGCGTCGCCGCAAGATTACGCCGACCTATCACGAACGCATGATCTGGGGACAGGGCGACGGCTCCGGCCTGCGCGCCGTCGATAGCGCCGTGGGGCGCATCGGCCAGCTGGCCTGCTGGGAGCACAACCTGCCGCTGGCGCGCTATGCGCTGATCGCCGATGGCGAGCAGATTCACTCGGCCATGTATCCGGGCTCGTTTGGCGGGCCGCTGTTTGCGCAGCAGATGGAGATCAACGTGCGCCAGCATGCGCTGGAATCGGCCGCCTTCGTGGTCAATGCCACGGCCTGGCTCGACGCCGACCAGCAGGCCCGGATCGCGCTAGACACGGGGGCGCCGATCGGCCCGATTTCGGGCGGCAGCTTCACGGCGATCATCGGCCCCGACGGCCGCATCATCGGCACCCCGATCACCGAGGGCGAGGGCAGCGTCGTCGCCGACCTCGACTTCGCCGAGATCGACGCCCGCAAGCGGCTGATGGACGCGCGCGGCCACTACAGCCGCCCGGAACTGCTCAGCTTGCTGATCGACCGCAGCCCGGCGCCGCATATGCACCAGCGCGGCGCCGGCGAGGCGGAACGCGGCCCGGACATCCTTTAAGTAGCAGCATCAATTTTTCCAACCACCACAAACAGGCAAACAAAATGACGACTTCCAAACAACATGACAAATCCACTTTCGTAGCGGCAGCCATCGCGCTGCTGCTCGGCGGCGTACTGGCGACCCAGGCGGCACAAGCCGAAGCGCCGAAGGCGGCCGTTGCCGGCATCGGCCGCACCGAGGCCCTGCGCCATGATTTCGGCGACGCCGGACGCGAGGTGGTCCAGGTACGGGTGGACTTTGCGCCGGGCGCGTCCTTTCCAAAGCACACCCATCCAGGCGAAGAGATCGCCTACGTACTGGAGGGCGCGGTGGAATACCAATTGGGCGACCAGCCTCCCGTGATGCTGAAAGCCGGCGACGCCCTGTTTATCCCGGCGGGCGCGGTGCACTCGGCAAGAAACCTCGGCAGCGTCCATGCTGCGGAGCTCGCGACGTATGTGATTGAAAAAGGCAAGCCCAGCGTCGTCATCGTAACGAAGTAAGCCCCACCCAACACCTCCATTGAAAAAGGAAACAAGATGTCTATCGCTAAAAAAGTACTGTACACCGGCAAAACCCGCACCACCGGCGGCCGCCAGGGCGCTTCCCGCAGCTCGGACGGCAACCTGGATATCGAACTGTCGCCTATCGGCAGCGGCGGCAAGGGCACCAATCCGGAACAGCTGTTTGCCGCCGGCTGGTCGGCGTGCTTCCTCGGCGCCATCGGCAAGGCGGCGGGCGCCATGGAGCTGGCGCTGCCGGCCGGCGCGGCGGTGGATGCCGAAGTCGATCTGTGCAATACCGACGGCGCGTTCACGCTGCAAGCCCGCTTGAACGTCAGCCTGCCGGGCGTGGCGCCGGATGCGGCGCGCGCGCTGCTGGACATGGCGCACCAGACTTGCCCGTATTCCAAAATGAGTCGCGACAACATTGCCGTTGAGATCAAGCTTGTCTGACGGCGTGCGCAGGCGGGCCAGGATCTGGTATTTATTGCGGCGCATACCTGCTATTGTTAAGTTGCATCGATAGGGAGGTAATCAATCATGCCGTCGCTCTTGAGGTATTGGACTGCCGCCGCGATTGCGGCCTACTGTGCCGCAGCCTGGGCACAACCGGGAGCGGACGCCATCAGGCCGCCCGCCGTGTTGCCGCAGGCGTCGGAGCCCGCTCCGAAGCTGATCGCGTATCCGCCGATCGCCGACGCGCTGGCGCGTGGCGTGGTGATCATCCAGTTCCGGACCGAGCATCTGCGTGTCATGCCGGTGTTCGGCAAGACGGCGGTGGAGGTGTCGCCGCATCTGGGCCACCTGCATGTCACGGTCGACAACTGGCAGGGAACCTGGGCCCATACCAGTGAAGATCCGGTCATCGTGGTCGGCCTGGCGCCGGGCCCGCACAAGATCCTGCTGGAGATCGCCGATCCGAACCACAAGATCCTCGCCAGCGACACCGTCAGTTTCGCGGTGCCGCCTGGCAAAGAGGAAAAGGCCCACGCGCATTAGGCGCGCGGCCAAAGAAAAAGCCTTCGGGACTGGCGGTCCCGAAGGCTTTGGTCGTTTACCGCCGGCTGGCGATCAGAACTGGTTCATGGTGTTGTCTTTGCCAGCCGCCTTCAGGGCCGCTTCGCCGCTGAAGTAGTCCTTGTGGTCGTCGCCGATGTCCGAGCCGGACATGTTCTGGTGCTTGACGCAGGCGATGCCCTGGCGGATTTCCTTGCGCTGCACGCCGGCCACGTAGCCCAGCATGCCCTGCTCGCCGAAGTATTCCTTGGCCAGGTTGTCGGTCGACAGCGCGGCGGTGTGGTAGGTCGGCAGCGTGATCAGGTGGTGGAAGATGCCGGCTTCGCGGGCCGCGTCGGCCTGGAAGGTGCGGATCTTCTCGTCGGCGGTGATCGCCAGTTCGGTCTGGTCGTATTCCACGCTCATCAGCTTGCTACGCTCGTAGGCCGAGACATCCTTGCCCGCTTCCTTCATCGCGTCATACACCTGCTGGCGGAAGTTCAGGGTCCAGTTGAACGATGGGCTGTTGTTGTACACCAGCTTGGCGTTCGGGATCACCTTGCGGATTTCGCTGACCATGCCGCCGATCTGCGAGATATGCGGTTTTTCGGTTTCGATCCACAGCAGGTCGGCGCCGTTTTGCAGCGAGGTGATGCTGTCGAGCACACAGCGCGCTTCGCCGGTGCCGGCGCGGAACTGGAACAGGTTGCTTGGCAGGCGCTTGGGACGCAGCAGCTTGCCGTCGCGCTTGATGATCACGTCGCCGTTGCCCAGCGCGTCGGCCGACACTTCTTCGCAATCGAGGAAGGAGTTGTACTGGTCGCCCAGGTCGCCTGGCGCGTTGGTCACGGCGATCTGCTTGGTCAGGCCGGCGCCCAGCGAGTCGGTACGGGCGACGATGATGCCGTCGTCCACGCCCAGCTCCAGGAAGGCGTAGCGGATGGCGCGGATCTTGGCCAGGAAGTCTTCGTGCGGCACGGTGACTTTGCCGTCCTGGTGGCCGCATTGCTTCTCGTCGGACACCTGGTTTTCGACCTGGATGCAGCAGGCGCCCGCTTCGATGAATTGCTTGGCCAGCAGGTAGGTCGCTTCGGCGTTGCCGAAGCCGGCATCGATGTCGGCGATGATGGGCACGACGTGGGTCACGTGGCCGTCGATCTTGGCCTGGATGGCCGCCTTGGCAGGACCTTCGGCGGCGTCCAGTTCGCGGAACAGGCCGCCCAGTTCGCGTGCATCGGCCTGGCGCAGGAAGGTGTACAGTTCCTTGATCAGCGCCGAGACGGCGGTTTTCTCGTGCATCGACTGGTCAGGCAGCGGGCCGAACTCGGAGCGCAGCGCGGCGACCATCCAGCCGGACAGGTAGAGGTAGCGACGGTCGGTGCTGTTGAAGTGCTTCTTGATCGAGATCATCTTCTGCTGGCCGATGAAACCGTGCCAGCAACCGAGCGACTGGGTGTACTTGGACGAGTCGGCATCGTAGGCGGCCATGTCGGCGCGCATGATCTTGGCGGTGTACTTGGCGATGTCCAGGCCGGTCTTGAACTTGTTCTGGGCGCGCATGCGGGCGGCGGACTCGGGATTGATGGCGTTCCAGGCGCTGCCTTGTTGCTCTTTCAAACCAGCAACTGCCTTGATGTCGTCTTGATATTGGGACATGTGAATCTCCTAAAGAATAAAGCGCGTTTTGAGAAAATCGTCGAGTTGCCGCTACGTCCTGTCGAAGCAAACTGCATGACTAAATAGTAGGCGATTCTGGTGCACTGCATCAAGGTCTTATATAAGACATATAACTTAAATTTACTCTATATATTTCAATGACATAGGATTAAAATCCCGGGATGCGAAATCAATTTTCAAAAAATGAGATGGCGGAGCCGACAGGTTTCCGAGCTCGGTTCCGCGATGTGAAACGAGTTTTCAGCTTTTGAGGTGGTGCTAGTTGGCGGGGCGGATGTTCTGGTTATTGCGGAACACATTGTCCGGGTCGTATTTCATCTTGATCTGCGCCAGGCGCCGATAGTTGTCGCCATAGGCGTCGGCCACGCGCTCGCCCTCGTCCTGGGTCAGGAAATTCACATACACGCTGCCCGTTGCGTATGGCGCGGAGGCGGTGAAGAATTCCCGGGCCCAGGCGATGCAGCGGCTGTCCTCGTCCGGAGTTTCCCAACGCGTGTGCACGTTCATCACATACAGCGCGTCGCGGTGCGGGTAGGCCGTTTCCTGCGGAGCGGGCCGCCCCGCCTGCGCGCCCAGCAAGCCGAGGAAGATCTCGCATTGCGGCGTCGGCAAGTTGCCCGCATAGCGGATGACGGTATCGATGGCCTGATCGCTGAGCTGCGTGAAATTGTGCGATTTCCAGTAATTGCGCGAGCCTGGCGTCAGCAGCGGGTCGAACGCCTGTTGCCAGGCGGCGTAGGGCACGGCGCCGACATGCATGCCCAGCGGCTGGCCGAATTTGCCGATGCGGTCTATCGCATACTGCGCGGTGGCCGGCTTCAAGGGCGAGAAGACGGGCAGCACCAGCACGTCCTGTCCATGCACCTCCGGCGGCAGGAAGGGCAGCGGCGGCGCCTTGCGCAAAACCGCCCAGACCGTCATGTCGTCGGGCATGCCCGTGACGAAATCGCGGTACTGCGCCAGGACGGTCTTGGCCTGGTTGAACGGGAAAACGATCAGTCCGGCGGTGATTTCCGGCCCGACCGGATGCAACTGGAATTCGAAGCGCGTGACCACGCCGAAGTTGCCGCCACCTCCACGTATGGCCCAGAACAAGTCGGGATGCTGGGTTGCGCTGACGTGCAGGCGCCGGCCCTCGGCGGTGATCAGGTCGGCCGACAGCAGGTTGTCGGCCGCCAGGCCCAGCGTCCGGCTGAGCCAGCCAAAACCGCCGCCGAGCGTCAGCCCCGCGACCCCGGTGGTGGAGTTGATGCCCAAGGGCGTGGCCAGGCCGAAGGCCTGCGCTTCGTGATCGAAGTCATGCAGCGTCGCGCCGCCTTCGACGTAGGCGCGGCGTTGCTCCGGGTCGATCTGAACCGATTTCATGTCCGACAAATCGATCACCAGCCCATCGTCGCACAGCGCGTTGCCGGCGATATTGTGGCCGCCGCCACGTATGGCAAGGCCCAGGCCGCGCGCGCGCGCGAAGGCCAGCGAGGCGCGCACGTCCGCCGTGCCCGCGCAGCGCACGATGAAGGCCGGATGCCGGTCGATCATCGCGTTCCAGATCGTGCGGGCCTGGTTATAGCCCACATCTTTTGCTTGCAGCAGTTCTCCTCTTAATGAGGCTCGAAATCCATCGACTTGGTCATTCGTCAAAGTATTCATAACGCATCTCCATCTCCAGGTTAGTGAAACCGAGGTTGTCTTTCAACGTGCCGGTTTGCTATCAGCGCGTCGCTTCATGATAGGAAGGCGGCGCGCGCTCACGCAAGCACAGGCGGCTGAAAAGGAGGATGGAGGGCGGGACTGGAGCAGCGCAGCCAGTTCTGCTGAGTTCAGTAGCTCAGGGTGATCAGCGAAACGGCCTGGCGTGGCAGTTGCATTTTGACGGTCGCCTTGCCATTGTCCGTTTGCAGCGTTGCCGCAGTCCCCAGTTGCGCAAGTTCGCTGGCCTGTTGCAACTGGGCGATCTGCGCCGCCGTCGGACTGGCCGGCGAGCCCATGCGTTTCCAGGCGCTGTAGGAATTGCTGGTGTCGTTGTCGACCCGGAAATGGCGCAGCTGTACCTGCCGGGCAGGAATCCCCGCGATATGCAGTTCCACCGGCGAACCGGCGTCGATGATATCGTCGTCGTGGTAGTTCCATACCATCACCGTAATGCTGTGCTTGTCCCTGGCCGCCAGCGCGTTGATGTCGGTACGCTCGCCGCGTACCCCGTCCGCCATGATGCGCGCCGCATCGTAGGCCTGGTCGCCGCTCACCGCCACGCGGTCGCCGCGCATCATGCCGAGCATGCGGAACACGTTCAGCACCGGCTTGTTGACACCGTTGGTCGCCAGGTCGCGGAAACCGGCGTACCACGGCTGGTCTTCGAACTCGAACGACCAGTTCACGGCGCCGATCAGGTTGACGCCGCGCCGGGCGGCCAGATCGAACTCGCGCGCGATCGAGGCCGCCGTATAGCTTGAATACAAGGTCCCGTTGCGGTAGGCGTTTTCCGGGTTGGTCTGCATGCCGCAGGCGGCGCAGCCTTCCGGGTCGGATTCGCCGATGATCACCGGAATGCTTTTGAGTTCCGGATATTTTTCAACCAGCGCGAAGCCTTCGTCGAGGTGCTTGAAATGGGTGTTCATGCCCATCCGCACCACGCCGTTGACGACCTTGGGCGCGCCCTTGGCGTGGAAGGCCACGAAGTCCAGCGGCGAGCCGGTCTTGCCGGTCGCAAGGTTCTTGCCGTGCAGGCAGTGCTGCAGGAAGTCGTCCATAAAACGTCCAGCCCCCGCCGTGTGCGGCCCGCCCATGCGCGCCGTCGGCAGCGCGCGCTTGACGGCATCGGCGGCGTAGTCGTACATCTTGAAGTATTCCAGCTTGGTATCGGGCGCGATCAGGTACAAGCCGTCCGGCTCGTTCCACACTTCCCAGTACCAGCTCTCCACCTCCTGCCGGCCGTAGCGCGCCACGCTGTGCCTGACCCACTGGTAGATCAGCTCGGCCCACTTGTCGTAATCATTGGGCGGCGTGGCCCAGCCGGTCATGATCTCCTTGTAGGGCGTGCCCGGCTTCCAGTGGTGTTGATAGGGTTGCGGCCGTTGCGACAGCGCCTGCGGCATGAAGCCGATCTGCGCCAGCGGCTTCATCTTGCGTTCGACATAGGTGTCGAAGATCTGGTCGATGATGGTCCAGTTGTAGACCGGCTTGCCATCCTTGTCCTCGCTGTACATGCCGGTCGAACCCCATTTGAGCGCATAGCTGCCATCGCCGGAGGTCATCAGGTTATGCGCGCGCACATACACCGGGACCGGGCTCAGGGCCGCGATATCGCTGAGCAGCTTCTTGCCGTTGGGCGCGGTGGTGTAGTTGGGCTCGTCGTAGCCGAACCATGCCCAGATCGGCGTCATCGGGCCTTGGACCCGGGCCGCGTCGATGGTCAGCTGGACCGGCGCCGGGGAGGGCGGCGCGGCAAGGCATAGCTGGGCGCTGGCCGCAAGGCTCAGGGAGGCAAGGAGTCGCTTCATTTTTATCGCTCATGGACGGGGCCGTTGCGCGATGGTAGGCCGCTCCTGTGGAGCGGTCCAATGAAAGTTCTTGCATCCCTGATATCGAATTGGATATCGATACGCCGCGAATATATGTTGTGGCCGATGCCGGTATCAGCCGAAAAGCTTGCCACGCAGAAGGTTCATGCCTTGCGCCAGCAATTCGTTTTGCGGCACTTGGCCATCCGGCGTCAGCTTGTCGATGATTTGAGGCAGCAACTGGGCCAGCCCGGTCGCCGCGTGTTCGGGTTCGACGCCGGCATGCTGGGCGATCTGCGTGATATTTTCCGCGCCCAAGGCGTCAGCGATCTGGTTGCCGGAAACCGGATGGTTCTCGCCGGTACCGATCCATGACGCCACTTGATCCGCGATGCCGCTGGATTGCAACTGCTGCACGATCCCTTGCAGGCCGCCTGCGTTGTTAATCAAATTCATCACGCCGCCGAGTAAATCGCTTTGCGACACGGGATCCTGTTTCTGGGCGCCCAGTGAACCGATGACTTGTCCTGCCAGTTGATCGAGTAATCCCATCATATGCTCCCGAAAGTGGTTTGGAAAAACGACGAAATGACAATGCAATTTCTACAAGCAATTAAAGCATAAGTACTGGCTTGCAGGGGTTGTTGTGGGCAAACGAACCGTGTGTTCGTTGGCTGGCCGGCCGCTCCTGGCGGCCCGGGGCGGAATCGAACCACGGGCACAGGGATTTTCCATCTTCGACGTTAGTGATGCATTTCGGCGGTGCTGGATTGTTGGCCAACTTGTCCGGGCTGGAACGCTCTTTCGGCGGCCGCCGTATCGTAAAACGCCTCAAACCGGGCTACTTTGCCGTCTCGCAAAGAGAACATATGCACCCAGGAACTGTCATACTGCCGGCCTGTTGGCTTGGCCACCCAGTTCGCTTCACCGGTGACGACGACCTGGTCGCCCTCCGCGATGAATTGGGTCGGTTCAAACCGGATGGTCTGCACCGCGGCGTCGAGTTTAGCGAAGAATTCCGCAATTCCCGACTTGCCGTGGAAGTCGCCGGAGAATGGTAACAGCTCCGATTCCGGAGTGATCCACTCGGCATCCTCGTGATAGCGCTCCAGCAAAGCCTGGATCTCGCCGTTTTGGTATTGTTGATAGGCCTCTATCACCAATTGCTTGTTTTCCTGCGTGCTCATGTAAGCCTCCCGATGTTGTCGGCTAGCCGACGACAGTCGCGGATGGTCATGTCGCGGATAGTCGATTCAGACAGCCTAATACTCCGCCAGGGGAAGTCAAGCTAGCGCGGGCTTGGTGTGCGAGGGTGGGGAGGCCCAAAACAAAAACGCCAACCTGCATGGGTTGGCGTTCGTTTGACACTGTTCTTGGTGGCCCGGGGCGGAATCGAACCACCGACACAAGGATTTTCAAGACGCACGTACCGGCTATATTTGTCGCGACCACTCCACGAAATCGTGAACATCAAGGAGGACTATGGGTTGCCACATCATGCGAGAATTCGCGTGGATATCCTTGATATTACTGGCTCACCTTGGTATGTGCTGGAGGACGTGCTTCGCCGCGCAAATGGTTTCGAAAGCCAAGCATATAATGTTGCTCACTTTGTCGCCGTCTGTCGGGAAAAGACCGGCGAAATTCCCAATACGGAAACGGTATTTTTTCTGGAGTTTCCCGGCCTAAATAGCTGTCAGCTCGCGCCTAGCGCATCGAGCAAAGGCCGAATTTTCACAAGCAAAATGTCGGACCAACCTTTTCCCGTTACCACCATTACCCACGAACCGTAGCGTGTGAACCAACCCGAGCGGGAAGGGATGGGATCGAATTGCGCTTAGCCCATGGAGGTCACATTAGGTCGGAAGGGGGAGGTGCTCATGAAAAATCCCCACTAAAACCCTTCCCTTGCTGATGGGGGTAGGCGCATGAATGTGAATTCTATTTTGGTGAGCTTGCAGTTTTCCATGCCAGCCAAAATAGAGTAGGTCCCCTGACACCTGAACTTCGCGCGCCTCCCTGCAATCCTTATTCTTATAAACGTCCGGGTTTTCAGGCGTCACATCTAGCTGAAGGCGGATAAACCTCTGGATCACCAATTGAGCAGTAGGAGACTGCGTTGACTCTCCTTGTGCTTCTGAGCGGACCTGAGCAGGAGGAGGAGCGGTGAACGCCCAAGTGCCATCATCACTTAGGATTGCCAAGTAACGCCTCAGCTCTGCGCTGTTTGCATAATATCCGCCACTGAATCTTCCTAGACCGGCCCAAACATCGTCTGTGAAATAAAGTCCCGGGTATGCCATTGGCGCAAGGCGACGAAGAGTTTCTGGGCTGTCTCTTTCGACATCGATAGCCTCTCTCCAAAAAACAGAGCAGGATCTCTCATCGTGGGTCCAGTGTAAATTCGCTATGCCTTTTTCTGATTCGGTGGCAAATCGCCCTTTCCGTTTGAGTCCAAAACAAGCTACGGCTTGACCACTTCTTACTTTATGATGTGCCCATGCTACGTCGGGATTCTCTGTGGCCGCATTGCCGTCAATAGAAATTAAAAAAGAATCAAATCCATCGGGCCAAGTCGATTCATCTAAATATCGTTGAGCTTTACCTAAAGCCGCAGACATCTCCTGCCAGATGTCATCGGGGATTTTTATTGGTGAGTCTCCAGACCTGAGACTCCACAAATCGAGATCGCCGAAAACTAATTTCGTTTGTAGATCATCACCAATCCATACAACTTCTTTGCGCGCGAATGCACGATCAAATCGGTCTAAAATGTCTTCGAAGGCAGAGATTACTTGCTCATTAGTCCAGCCATCAAATAGCCATTCTTGCGAATCGACAACGCAGGCCATCTTATACTGCTCCTCGTCGGACTCGACCTAGTGCCGCAGTGTCGATTTGATACTGATCAAAGAACCCTGTGGGCCAGTGTGAAATCCCTCCGATCGGAGTGAAATGCAACTCCTCCACTGAAGCCATTTCGCCAGAGTCGAAAAAATGAACTACTGCCTCGGAGGCAGGCAAGTACTTATACTCCCCAATTGCACGCCGAATACCATTTAGGACATGGTCAGAGTGGGTTTCAATAAGAACCTGAACCCCCTTTGATGCTAACCAAGCTAAGAAAATTCCCATGCGAGATTGTCCAGCAGGGTGTAAGTGGGCCTCAGGATTTTCGACAATTATCAATCCGCCGCGTTTGGCAGTTAGACCTGCAAGAATTACCGGTAGGGCGTAGGAGACGCCAAATCCCATATTAGTAGCACGAACCCATGTCTCACCAGGTGCACGAAATTTCAAAGCATAAAT
Organism: Duganella sp. CT11-25; assembly: GCF_047302815.1. Taxonomy (NCBI): domain Bacteria; kingdom Pseudomonadati; phylum Pseudomonadota; class Betaproteobacteria; order Burkholderiales; family Oxalobacteraceae; genus Duganella; species Duganella sp. CT11-25. Next base: position 3,681,447 of record NZ_JBKBFD010000001.1, on the reverse strand, counting down.
AGTTGAGCCAGAATAGCGGACAGCATCAATCTCTATTGGTCTAGCAATTTCGCTGAGCCAGCGCTCAACCTCGTACTTTAAGAGCGACGGCGCTGAGGATTCTGGATGCAGGCGGTCTTCAAACGCGGGTTTGTTTCCGTGCGCCTCCAATATTTGCGCGCAATGTTCTCCCCGTACACCTATCCCCAACCCAGCAGCAGGAAGAGGCGAGGCGGGGAAGCTGTCTCGAGGGCCGAGTCGTTCGGCCGATAAATACTCAAACGAATTGGATTCAAAACCAAAAGCAGAAGGGACGGTCGAAGGTACTTCGTCAGCAATAAGATGCATCGCGTCGTTTGCTGTTGCATGCAAGTCCCAAGAATAAGTGCCATTCTCATCAGAAATTTTGAAGGCAATTTTTTCCTGCCCTGACCAATTAATGACATCTTCAGCTGTTCCTAGTTCTAGCTCAAAAGGACCATTTAATCGGACTACACCGTTGCCGACACCATGAAGAGCTTCATGCATAATAAGCATCGCATGAAGTACTGAGGTTTTTCCGGAGCCATTTAAACCTGTCAGCACGGTTAGTGGACGTAATTTAAATGGTTCAGTTTCAAACCGTTTGAATCCCGCGATCTCGATGGATTGCATCATGGAAATATCTCCCGGAGCATATCCTTTGCTCTCGCTAGTCTAGTTTCGACGCGACGGGGATCGCCAGTACCTACCGTTACAGATCTTGAATATTCAGACTCTTCAAATAATTTTCTGAATGAAGTAAGTATTTGCTCCTGCTTTGGTAGCAATTCTTGAAGCGTGTAACCTGCTAAAGCTAATGCTTGAGATTCGAACACAGCTCTGTTAATTGGCCCTCGTCGTGTCACGTTAAGAGGCCAACGGCGGAAAGCTGCTTTTCCCAAAATAGTCGATGCGTTAACCATAGCGCGCTGAAATTCCTGCTTCATTTCGAGCAGATCATGGTCTGTGATATGAGCCGCGCGCTCTGAGCGACCATCCAAGCGCCGCGTGAACTCAACCAAGTACGAGTCGAGACTTGGATACGACCGATATTCCTCACTGGAAAAATTTCTAAAAGCACAAAAACGCAACACCAATTCGCGATTCATCATGCGTCCAGTGTCGCGAAGGAATTTCCCTGGGACTTCTGGATTTCTAATCCAAAAATTTTGACCTGTAGCCAAATCGAATTCGGACATCTCTGAGAGATCTTTCAAGAAATTTCTTGAACGAGATTTACTCATTGCATGTCGAATTTCTTGAGTTGATAGTGGACTCCCTAGGGTATTGACTCGTCCGAAAATATCATACTTTACTTCATCAGGTGTCTGAGGCTCGATTACGTGCACAACTATCTGCGCACTTCTAAATCTACGCAGCGCTGCGGGATCAAGTTCTGAAAATTTTAAGCCGTTAAGGTCTTTCAGATACTCGAGATCATTTGCCTCCAAGACATGACCATCCTCCATAAAGAGATGAATTGTGGAGAGGCGCTGAACCCCATCCACTACTTGATATGTGCCATCATCATCTTGGTTAAAGTAGAAAGCGGGCAGTGGGATTCCGAGCAATATAGATTCAACTAAACGGGTTCTTTGGCGTCTTTTCCATACATATTCACGCTGAAAGTCCGGCGATAAGTCAATATCGTCATCTCGAATTTGATCAACCACTTCTCGGAGTGAGAAATTTTTCGTTGTAATTCGAATCTTTGCGGGATTCCAAGGTTTTGCATTGAATATGGAACTACTTGTGTCCTCGTCATCAACGATTTCTGCGGAAAGGTTCTCTTCGTCTAGCTGCGCAGCGAATAAATTTTCAGTAGCCATATGTATTTTTAGGGCAATGATTTGGGGATGTGACCATGATAGCAGGTACGTGGTCACCGATCATCAAGATGCATTGTATGCAAATCAAGTAAAGCTGCTCCCGAACGGACAGGACGCCGTTCGGGGAGGTGGGCTGTTATGCTGTTGCTCTGTCTTGATCGCCTTGAACTGTCGCCGCGTTGATTGCGTTTGCGACGGACTGGCTGGCGCGTCGAAGTCCGTTGTCGGCCAGGTGAGCGTAGCGTTGTGTCATCTGCGGAGAGCTGTGACCAAGCAGGCTTTGCACCTCGTATAGCGATGCGCCGTTTCCGACTGCCAAGCTGGCGAATGAATGGCGCAGATCGTGGATGCGGACATGGTCAACGCCAGCCGCCTCTAAGATCCGAGTAAACGCTTTGCGAGGGTTATGCAGTGGCTTATCGCCATCGCGTCCAGGAAAACCCCATGGTGACGTGCCGAGGCTTGGTTGTGCTGCCAGCAGCTGCTTAGCCTGCTCGTTCAGCACCACATAGCGCCCTCTGCCCGACTTGGTCTGTGGCAGCCACCACTGGCCGCTTTCCAAATCAACATTGGACCACAGGGCGCTAAGGGCTTCCTGTCGACGAGTGCCCGTGAGGAGCAATAGTTTAAGGGCGGCGACGGCGGTTTGATTTACTTCAGTTGCCATGGCGTCATACATCCGTCCGATTTCGTCTGGCTTCAGAAAGCGCTGGGAACCGTTACTTTCCTTGAACATCTTGCTCGCGCTGACTGGGTTGCGATCGATCTTTCCCCATTCAACGCCTTTGCGGAAGATAGCACTCAGCAGGGCCAGGTGACGATTGGCCGTTGCTGCACTATGGCTGTCACGCATAGCGGCATGATGCAATTGAACATCACGTACCGTGATCTCGGAGAGTTTCATTGTGCCGAACTTGGGTAACAGATGGCAGCGCAGCTTGGAGGCGTCGTCTTTCCAGGAGCGTTTAGCGGCTTGGGCATAAGGCATGTAGTGATCGGCGACGAAGTCCGCAAAAGTTGGCATTGCGCGCACGCGGTCAACGCCGTCCAGTGGGTCTCCGCCACGGTCTACTATCGCGCGCATTTCCAATGCAAGTCGCCGCGCCTCGGCCACATCGATTGCAGGGAAGGTGTCAACACCGCCCCCTGTTTCCCCTGTTTCCAGGATGGCGAAAATCGAGAAGTCAGATAGCCTGCAGTATACGGCGGTCGTACTCGACAACCATATGTCGTCGATTCTCAATCGAAAAAACCACGTCCCCCGGTTTGGTAATCTGACTCTCGTGCATTACGGAGTAAACAGGTCGGTACAAAATTGCGCATTCGAGAGGAAGCGGAAAGAGATTTTTGAGCATTCCAACCTCCACCTCAATCGCGGCCTGATGCAACTTCCTACATGGGACGAGGCCGCGATTCAGGCACGCGGTGAGCAGCAGTGTGCAGTCGCGCTGCGGATCTGGCATGGCCCGGAGTAAAAAAATCAATCATCACTGCGATGCACATTTGACACCAAGGCCTGCGAAACACCAAGCTTCAATGCAACCTCTGCCTGTGTCAACCCGTTAGCGAGCAATGTTCGGATGTTGTGGTCTCGCTCGTCCTTAGAGTTTTTACTTGGGTCATACGTTACCGTCTCTTCCAAACCAGGGCCGAGATATGTCCGAGTCATAGTACGGCCATCAACGTTTTGCGCGTTCAAGCGTACTAGCCCACTCTTCTTATTGACTTTGATATCAAAGTTCTTGATCTTCTCGTTGCGTGCCAGTTGATTGACACTCTCCGTGATTTTCTCGACCAGCTGCGCTGTGTTGGAGGCTGAGGTGTATTTGGCAGGCGCCTTGGTTCTCGTGACCATACGATGAATCCTTTTGTGATAATGTGATATCACGTTATCACGCAACTTGGTTTATTTCAACAGCTTTCTGAAGGGGATTTGGTCTGGATGCTCAGACCGGCAATGGAAGTGCTACTTGAACCGGGAATTTACCGACACGAGGATTTTTCGCCGCACAAACAAAAACGCCAAGCTGTATGGCTTGGCGTTCTGTTTGGGACTGTTCTTGGTGGCCCGGGGCGGAATCGAACCACCGACACAAGGATTTTCAATCCTCTGCTCTACCAACTGAGCTACCAGGCCAAGGGCCGCAATTATAGCAGACGGCCCCCGGGGTTTGGCAAGGGCATGAACCCACTTTCTTGACATCAATAATGTCGAGGTATAAATTTGATTGATTGTGCAATCAACCTGGACTGGGGCGATATGAAGCGGACGACTTGGATGTTGGCGGAACTGGGGCTGGGACTGGCGCTGGCCGGGGCGGCGCACGGCGCGGACCTGACGCCGGTGCAAAAACAGATGCGCGAGATCTATCAGGAGCTGGTGGAAACCAACACCACCAACTCGGTGGGCTCCTGCACCGTGGCCGTGACCAAGATGGCCAAGCGCCTCAAGGCCGCCGGCTACAAGGATGCCGACCTACAGATCATCGTCCCGCCCGGCGGTCCGGCCAAGGGCAACCTGGTGGCGCGCCTCAAGGGCGACGGCAGCAAGAAGCCGTTGCTGTTGCTGGCCCACGTCGACGTGGTCGAGGCCAACCGCGAAGACTGGACCCGCGACCCGTTCAAGCTGATCGAGGAAGACGGCATGTTCTACGCGCGCGGCTCGTCGGACGACAAGGCGATGGCCTCGGCCTTCGTCGCCAATATGATCCGCTACAAGAAGGAAAAGCTGGCGCCCAAGCGCGACGTCGTCATGGCGCTGACCTGCGACGAGGAACTGGTGCCGTCCAAGTTCGACGGCGTGGAGTACCTGATCAAGCATCACCGCCAGCTGATCGACGCCGAGATCGCGCTCAACGAAGGCGGCGGCGGCCTGCTGGACAAGGAGGGCAAGCCGGTGCGCCACGGCATCCAGGCCGGCGAGAAGGTGTACCAGAGCTTCCAGCTGGAGGTGACCAATCCGGGCGGCCACAGCTCGGCGCCGTATCGCGACAACGCCATCTACCACCTGGCCGACGGCCTGTCGCGCCTGGGCCAGTTTGCGTTCCCGTTCAAGCTGTCGGAAGTCACGCGCGCCTTCTACGAGCGCATGGCGACGGTGGAGAAGGGCCAGGTCGCCGCCGACATGAAGGCGATCCTGAGCGATCCGCCGGACCAGGCGGCATTGGACCGCTTGTACGCGGTCAGCCCGGCGCATAACTCCACCGTGCGCACCACCTGCGTGGCGACCAAGGTCGACGCCGGCCATGCCGACAATGCCTTGCCGCAGCGCGCCCGCGCCACCGTCAACTGCCGCATCCTGCCGGGCGAGCCGATTGAGCAGGTACAGGCCACGCTGCAGCGCGTGGTGGCCGACGACAAGATCAAGATCACCCGCATCGGCGACGGCGTGATCAGCCCGATGCCGCCGCTGACGCCGGCGCTGATGAAGGCGGTGGAAGAGATCAGCAACGATATGTGGCCGGGCGTGCCGGTGATCCCGACGATGTCGACCGGCGGCACCGACGGCCGCTTCCTGAACAACGCCGGCATCTGGACCTACGGCATCAGCGGCATGTTCAGCGGTCCGGAAGGCAGCGGCGCGCACGGCTTGAACGAGCACATCCGCGTCAAGTCGCTGTACGACGGCCAGGACTATCTGTACCGCCTCGCCAAGCGCCTCGCCACCGAGTAAAGCCAATCCGGGGTCAGGTCCAGAATGCGGACACGGCCTCTACCGTAGCGTCGCTACGGTAGAGGCCGTGTCCGCATTCTGGACCTGACCCCGTTTCTTAGGGCAGCGTGATGACGATGCTGCGGAATTTGCGCTGCCCGGGCGGCTCCGATTCCTTGCAGGCGACGCCGTGGATCTTTTCGTCGCCGTCGTCGCTCAGCAGCTGGAAGGACTTGCCGTCGGCCAGCGCGAACAGCGCTTCCGGCCGCAGGCTGCCGTCGATCTCGACCGGCAGCAACAGCGGCGGCGACGCTGCGGCGCCGGTCCATTTGTAGAGCTTGAAATCGCCCTTCTTGCCGTGCGGGCCGGCTACGATCAGGTAGGCGCGCAGCCTGGCCGCGTAGCCGATGCTGCGGATGCCGCGCCCGCCCAGGTCAAGTTCGACCGGATCGCCAAATTGCGGCTTGGCCACCGCGCCGGACGTCGGCGCAACCAGTTCGTCGGGATTGAGCAACGGCAGCAACAGCGCCTTGTCTTTGTGCAGCGGGCCGCGGAAGCCGATCAGCAGATGGTTGTCCGGCGTGGCCGCCAGCCCTTCGATGTTCAAGCCGCCTTTCTTCTCGGGCGCGATGGTGGCCGCTTTCAACAGATCGTATTTCTTCATCGGCGGGTGCGCGGCCATCGCCTCGAGCAAGCCGGTGTAAGGCTTGCCGAAGATGGTCACGCTGAGCGCGCCGTTCTTGTCGTCGAGGTCGGTGGCGAACAATTGCCGCCGTTCGGGCTTGAATTCGGCATCGCTGTTGGCGCCGTGGGAGCCAATCCAATAAACGCGCCGGCCGATTTGCGCCGCGCCTTCGAGATCGGCTTCCCGTTCCGTGCCATCCTTTTTTTTCTTCGCGCCCGGAAGGCGCAGCGTTTCCGATTCGTCGTACACGGGATCCAGCGCCGGGCCGGAAATGTCGCGCCGATACAGGCGGAGGATGTTGTCCTCGTCATTGGCCACCAGGAAGCGGTCGCCGCCGATCGCGACGGCCGCGGAGGCGTCGCACATGCCGAAGTGTTCCAGCGGGGCCGCGGCCTGCGCGCACGCCATGCCGGCGCAGGTGGCAACAACAAAGGCCATACGTACTGGGGTGTACATGATCTTCCTCCGCTAGTCCGGTGCATCGAGGCTAACAGGGGGATGTAAAAAAATCAATGATAAAAAAACGCCAAGCGGTCAGGCTTGGCGTTGTGTCGTCATTCCGGCACGATGATGCGCCAGCGCCATGGCTTGAGCACGGCCGGGCCGTCGTCGCCGGCCAGCTTGTACTTCTGCAGCGTGGCGGTCGGGTTGACGATCACGCGCACGTTGTTGGCACCCTGCTGGCGCTTGAAGGCGAACAGCTGGTCGTTGCCGACGTCGAGCAACTGCACCGCGCCGCCGGCCGCGCCGTTCCACAGCGCCGGGTTCTGTTTCTTGAGCGTGTTCAGGCCCGCATAGAAACCTTCCAGCTCGTAGGTCTTCCAGTCGATCGGGTCTTTTTCAAAGAACTCCAGCTTCTTCTCCTGCCGCGCTTCCTGGCCGCTGTAGACCAGCGGCATGCCGGGCAGGGTGTAGCTCAGCACCGTCATCGCGCCCCAGGCCGGGCCGTACAGATCCTTGTCGCCGCCCTGCCACGAGTTGATGTCGTGGTTGCTGGTGAACTGCAGGCGGTAGGCGTCGCGCGGCCAGGCTTTGGGCGCGTTGACGGCGTAGGCTTTCAGTTCGGCCGCGCCGGCCTGGCCCTTGCCGATCTTTTTCATGATCTCGTTGAGCGGCCAGTCGTAGCTGGCGTCGAACGCTTTCTCGTGCAGCGCCGGCGCGTTGGCCTCGGCCAGCATGAACACCGGCTTGATCTTGTCCAGCTGCGCGCGCGCCTGGTCCCAGAATTCGACGGGCACGAAGCCGGCGGCGTCGCAGCGGAAGCCGTCGACGCCGGCATCCTTGACCCAGAACGCCATGGCGTCGGTCATGCCCTGCCACAGCGCCTTGTTGCTGTAGTCGAGGCCGACCACGTCGTTCCATTCCTCGGTCTCGCCGGCTTCGTTCTTGATCGTGACGGAGTGGATTTCGCCCTTGTCGTTCTTCTTGTACCAGTCCGGGTGCTGTTCCACCCACGGATGGTCCCAGGCCGTGTGGTTGCCCACCCAGTCCAGGATCACCTTCATGCCCAGCCCGTGCGCTTGCTTGACCAGCTTGCGCAGGTCGTCCATGCTGCCGAATTCCGGATTGACGGCGGCGTAGTCCCGCACCGCGTAGTAGCTGCCCAGCGTGCCCTTGGCGTTCTTCTTGCCGATCGGGTGGACCGGCATCAGCCAGATCACGTCCACGCCCATCTGCTTCAGGCGCGGCAGCTGGGCGCCGAAGGCGTTCAACGTGCCTTCCTTGCTGTACTGGCGCAGGTTGACTTCATACACGTTGGCGCTGCGGGACCAGGCCGGGTGTTTGGGCTCGGCGTGGGCCGCGAGCGGTGCGCTCATCGATACACACAGCGCGGCCAGCGGCAGCAAGGCGGCAAGTTTTTTCATACGTCTCCTGTCTTATTTGAGCGTGCGTTCAAACAGTTCGTAGATGCGGCGGTATTCGTCGTACCAGCTTTCCGGATGCACGAAGCCGTGACGCTCCATCGGATACGGCGCCAGTTCCCAGTTGGCTTTCTTCAGTTCGATGAAGCGCTGGGCCATGCGCACCGAGTCCTGGAAGAAGACGTTATCGTCGATCATGCCGTGGGCGATCAGCAGGTTGCCTTTCAGCTGGTCGGCGTATTCGATCGGCGATGAGATCTTGTACGCCTCCGGATCCAGGTCCGGCGTGTTCAGGATGTTGGCGGTGTACTCGTGGTTGTAGGTGGTCCAGTCGGTCACAGGACGCAGCGCCGCGCCGGATTTGAACTGGTCCGGTGCGCGCAGCAGCGCCATGAAGGTCATGAAGCCGCCGTAGCTGCCGCCATAGATGCCGACGTTCCGCGCGTCGCCCTGCTGGTTGGCCACCATCCAGTTCAAGCCGTCGACGTAGTCTTCCAGTTCAGGATGGCCCATCTGGCGATAGATCGCGGTGCGCCAGTTGCGGCCATAGCCCAGCGATGCGCGGTAATCCATGTCCAGCACGATGTAGCCCCGCTGCACCAGCAGGTTGTGGAACATCTGCTCGCGGAAGTAGACCGGATAGCGCTTGCTGACGTTTTGCAGATAACCGGCGCCGTGCACGAACATCACCACCGGATACTTCTTGCCGGCTTCCAGCGTGGCTGGGCGATACAGCTTGGCCCAGACCGGATCGGCGCCATGGGTGGACGGTACGGCGACGATTTGCGGCGTGACCCATTCGCGCGCCTTGAAGTCGGCGCTGCGGGTGTCGGTCAGCTGGGTGACCGCGCCGCCGGTGCTGGCGACGGTGCCGATCTGCGCCGGCATGTAGGAGGTCGAGTAGCGCACCAGCAGCTTGCGGCCGTCCGGCGACAGGGTGAAGCTTTCGACGCCGCCCAGCGAGGTCAGTTCCTTCAGCGCGCCGTCCTTGGTGGCGGCGGAGCAGACTTCATAGGTGCCAGGCAGTTTTGGATTGCACAGGAAGTAGGCGGTGCCGCCGTCGGCCGACCAGGTGACGTCGGAGGCTTCCCATTTGCCGGAGGTCAGCGCGCGCGCCTTGCCGTCGGCGGCCTGGGTGTAGATGTGGGCGTAGCCGCTTTCTTCCGATTCGTACCACAGCGTGCTGTTGTCCGGCTGCCAGCCGAAGTCGTTGCCGCGGTTGTTGACCCAGGCGGCGTCGGTCAGGCGGTGCACCGGCTTGAGCTTGGCGCCGGCCAGGTCGACGGTGGCGATCCAGCGGTCCTTGTTGTCGATCGATTGCGCGACCACCGCCACCTGCGCGCCGTTGGCGCTCCAGCGGATCGATTCCTCGCGGCGCTCGAAGCGCACGCCGCGGTTGCCCTTGAGCGCATCGAGCTTGTGCGCGGCGCGCAGTTCGGCCAGCGGATCGACGTTGATGCCGGGCAGGGCGTCGAACGACAGGTCGGTGATCTTACGGGTCGCGACTTCAACCAGTTTCAGTTGGTGCGGCAGCGGGCCTTCGTCGCTGACGCGCTTGCGCTCGTCGTCGGTTTCTTCGTAGCCCGATTCGGTCACGTACTTCGGCATCTTGCCGACGCGGCGCTTGTCGCCGTCCTTGGCGCTGGTGACCACCAGCAGGTAGCGGCCGTCCGGCGACAACGCGCTGGTTTCGATGACGACCTTCTCGCCCAGGTAGACCGGCAGCGGCGCGCGGGTGGCGTCGGCGCTGCGCTCCTCGTTGCGGCGCTCGCGGCTGGCGTCCTTCTCTTCCTTCAGGCGCGCCAGCGTGGACATCAGGCGCAGTTGCAGGTCACGGCGCGAGCTGGCGTCCGGTGCGGCGTCCGGGTCCTTGGCGGTGCGCAGCTGCACCACCGGCGACACCAGGCGCTCGCCGCGGCTCCAGCTGAACCAGTCGCTGCCGACGCGGAACTGCACGTGGGCGCCGTCGGCCGCGTATTGCGGATCGGCGGCCGGCGTGGTGCCGCGCAGGATCTGCGTCAGCGCGCCGGTCTTCAGGTCGCGCTCGAACAGGTCGCCGTTGCGCAGCAGGACGGCGCGCGTGCGGTCGCGGTTGTAGACCGGATCGGCGCTGTCCAGGTTGGCCAGCTGCTTGTCGTCCACCAGCTTGGGGGCGCCGGCGGCGATCTGCCAGGTGTCGCGCAGCACGGAGCCGTTGCGCTTTTGCTTGAAGTAGACCTGGCGGCTGTCCCAGCCCCACCATGCCGATTCGACCGGGTTGCCGATCCAGTCGGGGTTGGCCATCGCTTGGTCGAGCGTGATCGGGGTTGGGGGGGAGGTGACGGCGGCGCCGGCGTTGGCGGTGACCGCCAGGGCCAGTAGAGGCAGAACAAAACGCATCGGTAGTTTCGCTTTGAGGTTGGGTGATCGGAAGCGCCGGATCGCGGCGCATCCCGGATTCTAGCCCAACCTTTAGCTGCGGGCTATCTTGTCGGTCTGACCATGTCCTGCGTCCGGGCCACCGCGCCGTGGCGCCAGCCGCAGCGCCAGCATCAAGACCGCGCCCGCCGCGACGTACAGCACGATCAGCGCGGCCAGCATGGCGGCGCTGCCGCCCCACGCCATCGCGCGTTCGCCCAGCGCGGGACCGAAGGCGGCGCCCGTCAAACCGAAGCTGCCGACCAGCGCGATGCCGGCGGCGGCGCGGCGCCGGTTCAGCAGGTCGGCCACGATCGATATCAGCAGCGGCGAGGCCGAGGCGATGCCCAGCGACGCCAGCGACAGCCCGGCCAGCGACCAGGCCAGCACGTTGTCGGCGGCGATGGCCAGTCCCAGGCCGCCGGCGGCCAGCACCATGCAGGCGATGAAGTGGCCGCGCCGCTCGCGCCGGCGGTCCGAGTCGTAGCCGATGGCGATCATGCCGACCACGCCGGCGATGTTGGGCAGCGCGGCCAACAAGCCGAGCTGCATGTGGCTGGCCGCGCCCCAGCGCTGCATCAGCGTCGGCGCCCAGAACACCAGCGTGTAGCTGGCGCCCATCAGCAGCAGGTTGGAGACGGCCAGCAGGCCGATGGCGGGATTGCGCAGCAGCGACCAGGTGATGGCGAAGGCCGACGGCGGATCGTCATCCTCTTCCTCGCCGGCGTTGGCCGGCTGGCCGCAGGCCGCGGCCAGCAGTGCTTCGTCGCGTTCCAGGTCCTGCGCTATCATCTGCTGCTCGAACGGCGACAGCCAGCGGGCGTCCTCCGGCCTGTCGTCCAGGTAGAACCAGGCGACCACCCCCAGCAGCGCGGCGGGCAGGCCCTGCATCAGCAGCAGCCATTGCCAGCCTTGCAGTCCTTGGTGCAGGTGCAGGTATTGCAGCGTCGCCCCGCACAGCGGGCCGGCCACCACGCCGGCCATCAGCGCCGCCGACGCGAACACGGCGATCACGCGCGCGCGCCGTCCGGCCGGATACCAGTAGGTGAAGTAGAGGATCACGCCGGGGAAGAAGCCCGCCTCGAACACGCCCAGTAAAAATCGTATCGTGTAGAACTCGACCGGCGTGCGGACGAAGGCGCCGGCGGCGGCCGTCGCGCCCCACAGCAGCATGATGCGCAGCAGCGTCTTGCGCGCGCCGATTTTTTCCAGCAGCAGGTTGCTGGGCAGTTCGAACAGGCAGTAGCCGACGAAGAAGATGCCCGCGCCCCAGGCATACACCTGGTCGCTGAAGGCCAGGCTGTCCTGCATCTGCAGCTTGGCGTAGCTGATGTTGACGCGGTCCAGGTAGGCCACCGCGTAGCACAGCATCAGCAGCGGCAGCAGGCGCCAGCTGATCTTGCGATAGATCGCATCCTTGCCTGCGGCGCCGCGCAGGTGCAGCAGCGTGGCGCCGTGGCTCATGACGCCACCGCCAGCTGCGCATCTTGCGCGTCCTGCGCTTTCTGTTCGACCTTCCAGTGCGGACGGCGCGCGCGCAGCGTGAAGCGCTCGCGGTAGACGCTGGGGTTCATGCCGGTGGCCTGCTGGAACAGCCGGCGGAAGGAGCTGGCGTCCGCATAGCCGCAGGCGGTGGCGATGGTGTGGAAGTTGTGCAGCGAGACTTCGATCATCACCTTGGCGCGTTCCACGCGCAGCTTGTGCAGGTATTCCAGCGGCGTCATGCCGGCCGCCTGGCGGAAGTGGCGCAGCAGGGTGCGCTCGCTGGTGGCGGCGGCGACGGCCAGCGCTTGCAGATTGTAAGGCTGGTCGAGATTGGCCTGCAGCCATTGGGTGGCGCGGTAGACCGGGCTGTCGGAAGTCGGCGTCAGCCACTGGCTTGCCATCTGCGATGTCACTTGCTGGCGGCGCTGCTGGTACAGCATCACTTGCAGGATCGCTTCCATCAGGTCGGCGTCGAGCAGGCGGCCCAGCAGCGCGGCGACGAATTCGGTTTGCATGCCGGGCGCGACGCAGGTGTACACGCGCTCGTGGAAGGACATCGGTTCGTCGGCGCAGAAATCGCCTTGCGGGAACATGCGGCTCATCCACGATTGGTAGGCCCACGGCGCGGCGCAGCTGGCGCCGTTCAGCAGGCCGAGGCGGGCGGGGAACACCATGCCGGTAAAGCTGGCGGCGATCAAGCCGCCTTGCAGCGCGTGGTCGTTCAGCAGCGATAGTACGGCCGGATGCTGGTCGGCGACCTCGCCCATGTGCGGCGCGTTGCGCGTGGCCAGGCCGGGGACCAGGATCAGCGTGCGTTCAGCCGGCAGCGCTTGCGGCGGCAGGCGTTCGTTGTCGGCCATGCCGCCGGCGCTCAGCGGGACCTCGACGCCGGGCGGCGTGAGCATGCGCCAGGTCAGCGGCGACGGGCGGTTCGGCTTGCGCAATTGCAGGATGCCGGCGGCGACGCGCAGCACGTCCATCGCCGCAAACAAGGTGCCGGGCATGACCTCGGGAAGCCACAGCAGGTGCACATCCAGTGGGGTGAGGTCGGTGGCGGGATTGGTCTGCATATTGGCGATATTAGCTGCACGATAATCCTTAGGCAAGCTTTAGAATCGTTTGCAAGAACTCAAAACAACAGTGCCGGAAACGCACCAATCTGGCGCGTTTCCGTGGCCTTCATTTTTTGGATTTATATCGTATGTTTAAACGAATATTGTTGGCGGTCGCGCTGGTGTTGGCCGGGATGGTGGCGGTGGTGGCGGTCAATACCTTGCGGCTGACATCGCGCCAGATCGAGGCGAAGCCCGCGCCGGCGCTGGCGTTGGACCGCGATGCTGCGGCCGCGCGACTGGCCGGCGCGCTGAAGTTCCGCACCATCTCCGATGCCGCCTCCGAGCAAGCCAACAGCGGGGAGTTCGAGCGCATGCAGGCTTACCTGGCGCAAGCCTTCCCGCGCATGCATGCAACGCTGAAGCGCGAGATGATCGGCCACAGCATGCTGTTCACCTGGCCCGGCAGCGATCCGGCGGCCAGGCCGGTGATGTGGCTGGCGCACCAGGACGTGGTGCCGGTGGCGCCGGGCACGGAGCGCGACTGGCAGCAGGCGCCGTTCGACGGCGTGGTCAAGGACGGCTATGTATGGGGCCGCGGCTCCTGGGACGACAAGGGCAGCCTGGTGGCGCAGATGGAGGCGGTGGAGACGCTGCTGGCCGCCGGCTACCAACCGCGCGGCACCATCTACTTCGGCTTTGGCGCCGACGAGGAGGTGGGCGGCCGGCGCGGCGCCACCGCCATCGCGGCGCTGCTGAAGTCGCGCCGCGTGCGGCTCGACTACATACTCGATGAAGGCATGCTGGTCACGCAGGGCATCATGAGCGGCATCACGCGGCCGGTGGCGCTGATCGGCGTGGCGGAGAAGGGCTACGCCAGCGTCAACCTGGCGGTGAGCACGGCGCCGGGCCACTCGTCGATGCCGCCGCGGAAAACCGCGATCGGCATGATGAGTGCGGCGCTGGCGGAACTGGAACGCAAGCAGATGCCGGGCGAAGTGGGCGGCGTGGCGCGCGAGATGTTCGATGCCATTGCGCCGGAGATGCACGGCGTGAACCGCGTGGTGCTGGCCAACCTGTGGCTGTTCGCGCCGGTGCTGCAGCACCAGCTGGAGCAGTCGGCCGGCACCAACGCCATGCTGCGCACCACCACCGCGCTGACGGTTTTCCACGCCGGGAACAAGGACAACGTCCTGCCGGGCAAGGCCGACGCCGTGGTCAACTTCCGCCTGCGTCCCGGCGACAGCGTGGCCGGCGTGATGGAGCACGTCAGGCGGGCCGTCGACAACGACGCCGTGCACGCCACGCTGGACGCGGGCCAGTCGGAACCGTCGCGGGTGTCGCCGGTGGCGTCGCCGCAGTATGCGCTGATCAACCGCACCATACGCGAAGTGTTCACTGACGCGGTGGTGGCGCCGGGCATCGTGGTCGGCGCCACCGATGCGCGCCACTATCGCGAGGTCAGCGACCACGTGTACCGCTTCTCGCCGGTGCGCGCCGGGCCGGACGACCTGGCGCGCTTCCACGGCACCAATGAGCGCATCGGCGTCGACAACTACGTGGAGGCGGTCCGCTTCTACGTGCAACTGGCCAGGAACCGCTAGGCCGCTCACCCACCAGCACCGATAGCACGATCCGGACCGGGCGGCCACAAGCTGCCCGGCGGGGATTCCTGCGCCTTATAAAACCCCGCCTTATAAAAACCATCAACGATCACACAGGGAGTAGAGCATGATGAAGGAAACCGTACTGGCGCACGCGATGCGCATGATGTTTGCCGGCGGCGTTGCCGTGGTGGGCGCGTTGCCGGCCTGGGCGCAGCAGGAGCAGGGAGAGAAGATCCAGCGGGTGGAGGTGACCGGCTCCTCGGTCAAGCGCGTCGATTCCGAAACCGCGCTGCCGGTGCAGATGATCAGCAAGCAGGATATCCAGCGCATCGGCGCCACCAGCACCGAGAGCCTGCTCAACTCGATCGCCTCGCTGTCTTCGTCGGGCGCCAAGTCCGGCGCCAGCGGCGCATCGTCGGGCACCTTCGGCCTGTCGTCGATTTCACTGCGCGGCCTCGGTTCGGACCGCACGCTGGTGCTGGTCAACGGCCGCCGGCTGGCGGCGTTCGCGGGCGGCGGCGGCGCCACGGTCAACGTCAACGTGATCCCGCTGGCGGCGATCGAGCGCATCGAGGTGCTGAAGGACGGCGCCTCCGGCGTCTACGGCAGCGACGCGGTGGCGGGCGTGGTCAACTTCATCCTGTCGAAGAATT
Source organism: Duganella sp. CT11-25 (assembly GCF_047302815.1). Taxonomy (NCBI): domain Bacteria; kingdom Pseudomonadati; phylum Pseudomonadota; class Betaproteobacteria; order Burkholderiales; family Oxalobacteraceae; genus Duganella; species Duganella sp. CT11-25. Next base: position 3,666,225 of record NZ_JBKBFD010000001.1, on the reverse strand, counting down.
TCGAGGGCGTCGAAGCGAGTGCGGGCGGCGGTTCGCCGACCACCAGCGGCGGCGGCCAGAACAAGAAGGCCGCCATCACCGGCGGCATCGGCAATCTCGATACGGACCGCTACAGCGCCGTGGTCTCGGCCTCGTGGGAGAAGGACAAGGCGCTGTTCGGCGCCGACCGCGATTATGCGAAGAGCGGCAACAAGCCGCCGTACTACGTCTCCGGCGCGACGGGGCAGGGCAATATCGAGGGCGTGGTGATCCCCGGCGCCTATCCCAACGACCGCGGTCCCGGCTTCGGCAACTCGCCCGCCACCGGCTACGGCAATCCGCTGGCCGCCGGCGGCAAGTGCGCGGACATCCAGATGTTCCAGAACCCGACGCCGACCAGCAAGGGCGCGCCCTACTGCGCCTTCGACAGCGCCGGCTACACCAACCTGATTCCGTCGCGCGAGCTGGCCAACCTGACCGGCAATGTCAACTTCAAGCTCAGCGACCAGCACCAGCTGTTCGCCGACGCGCTGCTGTCGCGCAGCGTGGTCGTCAACACCATCCAGACCAGCCCGGAGCGCCGCAGCTTCCTCGCCATCGACAGCGCCTTCGCCAGGCAGGGCGTCGATCCCTCGCTGATACTCTACCCGAGCAATCCGGTGTACCAGTCCATCGTCGTGCCTTACCTGACGGCGCAGGGCTTCGGCGCCCTCATCGGCCAGCCGCTGGCGATCACCACCCGCGTGTTCGACTACGGCCCGCGCCAGTCGCGCGACGTCGCCACGCAGTCGCGCCTGGTCGGCGGCGCGCGCGGCACCGCGTGGGGCCAGGACTACGAGGTGGCGTATTCGTCCAACCGCAGCAAGGTCGGCGGCACGCTGCCGCAGGGTTACTTCCTGCAGGTGGCGTACGCGAAGATCATCAACGATCCGGCCAACAACTGGAACCCGTGGGCGCCGGGCGGCATCCAGACCGGCGCGCTGGCCGACAAGCTGAAGACCGCGCAGTACACCGGCAAGACCATCGACGGCTGGTCCGACAGCAATATCTTCGACGGCAAGATCACCGGCGACCTGTTCCAGCTGGACGGCCGCGCGGTGCAGTACGCGGCCGGCGCGCAGGCGCGGCGCGAGAGCTACCGGATTGCGCCCAGCGCCGCGCTGCTGAGCGGCGATGTCGGCGGCGCCGGCGGCGCGCTGGCGGCGGTGGACCGCAGCCGCAGCATCCGTTCGGTGTTCGGCGAGCTCAACGCGCCGCTGCTGAAGACGGTGGAAGCCAACCTGGCGCTGCGCAGCGACGACTACAACGATGTCGGCGCGTCGACCAACTACAAGGCCAGCCTGCGCTGGCAGCCGGTGCGCAGCGTGCTGCTGCGGGCGTCGGTGGGCAGCGGCTTCCGCGCGCCGACGCTGAACGACCTGTGGACGCCGCAGGTGCTGGGCACCACGGTGGCCTTCAGCGATCCGAAGACGGGCCAGAGTTCATTGCAGGTCAACGGCTTGACCGGCGGCAACCCGAACCTGAAGCCGGAAGCATCGCGCCAGGCCTCGGTCGGCCTGGTGCTGTCGCCGGCCAACTGGCTGACGGCGGGCGTCGACCTGTTCCGCATCAAGGTCAGCGATATCCTGGCGACGCCGTCGGCGCAGGAAGTGGTGTCGCGCTTCCGCGCCGGCGATCCGGCCTACGCCGGCCTGGTCACGCTGAACGGCAACGACGTCGACCTGGTCAAGACCATCCTGGCCAACACCGGCAACGCCACCATCGCCGGCGCCGACGTGTTCGTCACCGGCCGCAGGAATTTCGGCGCCGGCCGGCTGGACATGGCGCTGAACGGCACCTATATGGACCAGTACGACCAGACCAGTCCGGGCGGCGTGGTGTCGCATAAAGTGGGGCGGCTGGTGGACGCCAAGGGCGTGCCGGTGATCGGCGCCGACGCGGGCGGCGTGGTGCTGCGCTGGAAGCATACGCTGAGCGCAGCGTGGACGGCCGGGCCGCTGTCGGCCACGCTGATCCAGAACTACCGCGCGCGCTACGAGGCGGCGCGCGATTTGCTGGGCAACCGGGTGTTCATGGGGGCGGAGGCGACCTACGACGCCAATCTGGCATGGCGCGGCTTCAAGGACACCACGCTGACGCTGGGCGTGCGCAACCTGTTCGACCGCCAGCCGCAAGTGTTCGTGCCGGTGGCGGCGCAGTTCCAGTACGGGTATGACGTCAGCACCTACGATCCACGCGGGCGCTTCGTCTATCTGAACGCGAGCTACGCCTTCCGCTAGGCGCTCAGGCGGTCGCCGGGCCGCGCCCCATGTGGTAGTCGCCGGGGTTGCGGCGCGGGCGCAGTTCCGGCTGGGAAGCGGCGTCGCCGTCTTCCTGCGCCAGGAACTTGCTGCCGATCTCGAACCATTCCTCGCTGGAGATGACCTTCTGCGCCAGCGGCAGCAATTCCTGTTCTTCCTTGTCCAGCCGCTTGAGCAGGTTCTGGCAATACAGGTCCACCGTGCGGCACAGGAACTTGCCCTGCGAAGCGCTGCGGCGCATGGCGCGGCGCAGGCACTTATGCACGGCGGTCAGCATCGCGCTGCCCAGCCGGCTCAGCGATTCCATGTCGTTCATCAGGGCCGTACAATTGGAGTCGGCCGCGCGCACGGCCGGCATCAGGCAGGCCTCGACCTTGCGCTGGTGGCGCGCCTCGGCAAAGCTGGTCAGTTCCTTGAGCTGGGATTCAATGAACACAGGATCGATTTCCTGCGGGCGGCGCGCGATCGACTGCACGTATTGCAGCAGACGCGAAATGAAATGGCGTTCCTTCTTTTGTTCGATCGACAGTGTCAACAACACATAGGTGGCAGTAAGCATGGCGTTTCCCGTATTTCGTCTGACTTCGGCTGCGCGGCAAGCGTTGGGGTGGCCGACGCGCTCCGAGGTGAAGACTTCTACCTTAGCGCTGTGGCGGGCTCATTCAACGTCGATTTACAATTGTTCACAACTGGTTGTGAGGCAATAACATTCGAAGATTACCGGCGGGGAAAACGAGTTGCGCGCACGTCAAGCCGGCGGAAAACGGGCGCACTTCACTTGGCTGAGTGAATGATTATGCACCTTTTCCGCGCTTGAAAATACGCGATTTATTGCGTCGATCAAAAAAAATTTCTATCGGCCGCGGCCCTTTTTCGCCGCGGCCTCAATGCTGCATTGCGGTATGGGTCAGGCCGCGCGCGGCGCGCCCAGGTAGGCGCTGCGCGGGGCGGCGAAGCCCTGCTTGACCTGGCGCGAAGTCTCGTCGGTCAGCACCTCGTCCTCGCCGGCGTGCAGCGCGTTGACGATGGACTGGGCGATGTCGGCCGGCGCGGATTTCGGCGCGTCGATGCCGGCGGTCATGTCGGTGTCCATATAGCCCATGTGGGCGCCCAGCACGTGGGTGTTCTGGGCCGCCAGTTCGCCACGCAGGCCGTTGGTCAGCGCCCAGGCGGCGGCCTTGGAGGCGCTGTAGGTGCCAGTGCTTGGCAGGCTGATCCAGCTCAGCGCCGACAGCACGTTGATGATGGCGCCGCCGCCGTTGCGGCCCAGCACGGGCGCGAACGCATGGCTCAAGGCCAGCGGGGCGAAGAAGTTGGTTTCCAGTTCGGCGCGGGCGGCGGTCAGCGCGTCCGGGGTGCTGACGCCGCTGCCGGTGGAGATGCCGGCGTTGTTGACCAGGATGGTCAGGTCGGGGATGGCCTGCACGGCGGCGGCGATGTCGGCGGCGTTGGTCACGTCCAGCTTGATCGGCGTGACGCCGGGCAGGGTGACCGATTCCGGATTGCGGGCGGCGGCGTAGACCTTGCGGGCGCCGGCCGCAAGGGCGGCTTGCGCCAGGGCTTTGCCCAGGCCGCGGTTGGCACCGGTAACGAGGACAACGGCATCTTTGAAGTTCATGATATTTCCTTTCAGTGGGTAGATCGAAGGTAAGTCGAAGGTGAAACAATATGACCGGTCATCTTGAAATCGGTCGAAAAAAAATCACGCCAAAATACGGCCCAATACTATGCGGGCAAAACGGTCCAGCGGCGCACGGCTGTGCTCGACCTTGGAGCGCAGCACCGCGCCCTGCCAGGCGTCGACCACGAAGTCGGCCAACTCGGCCGCCGTGCATGCCGTGCCGATGCTGCCGTCCCGCTGGCCCGCGGCGATCACGCCCGCCAGCGCGCCGGCGGATTTGCCGAACGCTAGCTGCATTTCCTCGCGTATCGCCGGCACCTGCGTGGACAGCTCGGTACTGAAGTTGCCCAGCAGGCAGCCGCAGTTAAAATCATCCGCGACATTCGATTCAATATAATCGCGGAAATACTGCTGGATGCGCTCCAGCGGCGTCAGCGAGGTGTCGTGCAGCGCCGCGCCCAGTTCCGCCGCCTTCTCCGAATAACGCTGCAACACCTCCAGGCCCAGCGCTTCCTTGCTGGCGAAGTGGTTGTAGAACGAACCCTTGGGCACACCGGCAGCCGTCGTGATGTCTTGCACACTGGTGGCGTTGAAGCCCTTGCTGTGCAGCAGGCCCAGGCTGGTGGCGACGAGTTGCTCTTTGACGTTAGGTTTAGGCATGCATGTAATATGACCGGTCGTCTTAAATATGTCAAGCACTTTTTGTTGTTGCAGTGCGATAGCGGCCGATAAATAGTTTGAGACAATCGGCGGGCACCCAGCTATATTGATGATACTTCGGGTCTTAAAATGGAAAATACCATGCGTTACAAGCTTCTGCCGCTGCTGCTGGCTTTCCCACTGTTGGCGCAGGCCGCGCCGTTGGCCTTGAAGATGTGCGTCTTCGACCATCCGTTCCCGCCGATGACCTTGCCGGACGGCTCGGGCCAGGCGCAGGAACTGCTGCGCCGCGCATCGAAACTGCAGCCGGTGACGATCCAGAACGTGGTGAGGCCGCGCTTCCAGTGCATGGAGCAGCTGCGCACCGGCGAGGTCGACGCCATGCTGGCCGCCTTCATCGAAGACCGCACGTCCTACAGCGCCTATCCGATGAAGGCGTCGCAGCCGGACACCAGCCGCGCGGTCGGCGACCTCAACTTCACGGTATCGCGCCGCCAGGGCGGCAAGGTCGGCTGGGACGGCAGGCAGTTCATCGACCTGGGCCGGCAACCGGTCGGTACCCAGCCGGGCCTGCTGCACGTATCGCGGCTGCGCCAGCTGAACGTGGTGATCGACGACAGCGCCGCCAGCCCGGAGCAGGTGTTCGCCATGCTGGCGCAGAACCGCGTGGCCGCCGTGGTGACCCAGCAGGGCGAGGGCGAGCAGCTGATCGCGCGCAAGTACCGCGGCCAGATCGAGATGCTGCCGACGCCTTTCGACGTCACGCCGATGTACCTGATCGTCAACAAGGGCTTTTATCAGCGGCACCGGGCGCAGATCGACGCCTACTGGGACGCCATCCGCCAGGCGCGCGCCGGCAAGTAGCATAAAGTAACAGTTTTGCTTGCTGCGCCGCACTCTTGGTATCATGTCCGACAGCCGGCCACCAGCCGGTATTTTTCTTATAACGTCGGAGATCACCGAATGAGATTACCACTGCTGCTGCTTGGGACCGCCATGGCGGCGTCCAGCGCAATGGCCGCGCCGCGCGGCTTCACCGTAGAAGACATGGTCAAGATGGAGCGCGTCGGCAGTCCGGTGCTGTCGCCGGACGCCACCCGCGTGGTGTACACCGTGCGCTCGACCAATATGGACAAGAACCGCGGCAACACGCAATTGTGGCTGCTGGACCTGCGCGCGGCCAAGGCCGCGCCGGTGCGCCTGACCCAGGCCGACGCCAGCAGCAGCGATCCCGAATGGTCGCCGAACGGCGACGCCGTCTACTTCCTGTCGGCCCGCTCCGGCTCGAACCAGGTGTGGCGTTTGCCGCTGGCCGGCGGTGAGGCGGCCAAGGTCACCGACCTGCCGCTGGACGTGGAAAACTTCCGCCTGTCGCCGCAGGGCGACCGCCTGGCGCTGAGCGTGGCCGTGTTCCGCGATTGCGCCGACCTGGCGTGCAGCAAGGCGCGCCTCGACGCGCAGGCCAAGAACAAGGCCAGCGGCAAGGTCTACGACAAGCTGTTCGTGCGCCACTGGGATACCTGGGCCGACGGCCGCAACAACGTGCTGTACTCGGCGCCGATCGACGCCAGCGGCAAGGTCAGCGCGCAGCCGGTCAGCCTGTCCGGCATGCTGGACGGCGACGTGCCGTCCAAGCCGTTCGGCGACCACGACGAATACCACTTCAGCCCGGACGGCAAGACTGTGGTGTTCTCGGCCCGCATCGCCGGCAAGACCGAGGCGTGGTCGACCAACTTCGACGTCTACACCGTGCCGGCCACCGGCGGCGAGCCGAAGAACCTGACCGCCGACAACCAGGCCTGGGACACGAAAGCGATCTACTCGCCGGACGGCAAGACCCTGGCCTACCTGGCCATGGACAAGCCGACCTTCGAGGCGGACCGCTTCCACCTGGTGCTGCTCGATGTCGCCACCGGCAAGAAGCGCACCGTCGCCGACGGCTGGGACCGTTCGATCGCCGACTACCAGTGGACGCCTGACGGCAAGGCGCTGCTGGCGACCGCCGACGATATCGGCCAGCACCGCCTGTTCGCGATCGACGCCGCCAGCGGCAAGGTCAATGCGCTGACCGGCAAGGGCTATGTCAGCGGCTTCGACGTCGCGCGCGACACCATCGTCATGGCGCAGGCCAACCTGTCGTCGGGCGCGCAGCTGTTCAAGTTCAAGCTGGGCGCGCCGGGCGAGAAGGCTGCCCGGCTGACCACGCTGAACGAGGCCGCGCTGGCCGACGTCAAGTTCGGCGAGTACGAGCAATTCTCCTTCACCGGCGCCAACGGCGAGACCGTCTACGGCCACGTGATGAAGCCATGGAACGCCACGGCCGGCGCCAGGTACCCGATCGCCTTCCTGGTGCACGGCGGCCCGCAGGGCAGCTTCGGCAACTCGTGGAGCTACCGCTGGAATCCGCAGGTGTACGCGGGCGCCGGCTACGCGACCGTGTTCATCGACTTCCACGGCTCGACCGGCTACGGCCAGAAGTTCACCGATGCGATCAGCGGCGACTGGGGCGGCAAGCCGCTGGAGGACTTGCAAAAAGGCCTGGCGGCGGCGGTGCAGAAATTCCCGTGGCTGGACCGCGAGCGCAGCTGCGCGCTGGGCGCGTCCTACGGCGGCTTCATGATGAACTGGATCGAAGGCAACTGGTCGGACGGCTTCAAGTGCATCGTCAACCATGACGGCGTGTTCGACACGCGCGGCATGGCCTACGCCACCGAAGAGATCTGGTTCACCGAATGGGAAAACGGCGGCGCCTACTACGACGTGCCGGAACTGCACGAGAAGTTCAATCCGGCGCTGAAGGTGAAGAACTGGAAGACGCCGATGCTGGTGGTGCAGGGCGACCTGGACTTCCGCATTCCGACCTCGCAGGGCCTGGGCACCTTCACCGCGCTGCAACGCCGCGGCATTCCGAGCAAGCTGCTGATGTTCCCGGATGAGAACCACTGGGTGCTGAAGCCGGCCAACTCGGTGCTGTGGCATCACACCGTGATCGACTGGCTCGATAGCTACCTGAAAAAGTAAAACACGACGCCCGCCGATGCGGGCGTTTCCACATTCAAGGACATCTCATGAAGAAATGTATCATCGTCGCCGCCATCGCGCTGGCCTTCGGCGCCGCGCAGGCCGCGCCGGCAACCGCCGCGCGCGCGGAAAACGCCTACCTGTCGCAGGAAGACGCGGCAGCCCGCTCGGCCCGCGTCAGCAATGTCGACTACACGCTGGCGTTCGCGCTGACCGGCAAGGAAAGCTTCAGCGGCGCCACCACGCTGAGCTTCGACCTGGCCGACAAGCAGCAAGCGCTGACCATCGACCTCGACAAGGCCAGCATCGCCAGCATGACCGTCAACGGCAAGGCCGTCACGCCGCAATACAACCAGTGGTTCATCACGCTGGCGCCGCAGGACCTGGTCGCCGGCCGCAACACCGTCAGCATCGTTTATGAGCGCTTGCACAGCACCAACGGCGAAGGCTTGCACCGCATGGTCGATCCGGTCGACGGCCGCGTCTACACCTACTCGCATTTCGAGCCGGCCGCCGCGCACCAGATGTTCCCGGTGTTCGACCAGCCCGACCTGAAGGGCACGTACCAGGTCACCGTCACCACGCCGGCCGACTGGGTGGTGTCGTCGACCATGCGCGAGAGCGGCGTGGAGGAGCTGGCCGGCGGCAAGCGCTGGACCTTCCCGCGCTCGAAAAAGCTGAGCCCGTATAACTTCTCCATGCACGCCGGTCCGTACAAGGTATGGGAAGACAACAGCGGCAAGTATCCGATGCGCTTGTTCGCGCGCCAGTCGGTGGCGGCGCAGGTGTCGCCGCAGGACTGGTTCACCTACACCAAGCAGGGGCTGGGCTTCTTCGACCAGTACTTCGGCATTCCTTACCAGTTCGAGAAATACGACCAGTTGCTGGTGCCGGACTTCCTGTACGGCGCGATGGAAAACGCCGCCGCGATCACCTTCGCCGAAGGCAGCTTCCTGCACAAGGAAGAAATGACCACGGCGCAAAAGCAAAGCCTGGCCGGCGTGATCATGCACGAGATGGCGCACCAGTGGTTCGGCGACCTGGTCACCATGAAATGGTGGAACGGCCTGTGGCTGAACGAAAGTTTCGCCTCCTTCATGGGCACGCTGGCGACGGCCGAATCCACCGAGTTCGGCAATGCCTGGCAGGGCTTCTACTCGGGCGGCAAGCAGGCCGCCTACGTGCAGGACCAGCGCGTGACCACGCACGCGATTGAAACGCCGGTGCCCTCCACCGCCAACGCCTTCGACAACATCGACGCCATCACCTATTCCAAGGGCGCGTCGACGCTGAAACAGTTGCGCCACCTGCTGGGCGAGGAAGTGTTCCGCCAGGGGGTGCACAACTACCTGGTCAAGTATGCGTACCGGAACGCCAGGCTGGACGACTTCATCGGCAGCCTGGGCGAGGCCGCGCACCGCGACCTCGGCGGCTGGACCAAGGAGTGGCTGTACGAGCCGGGCGTCAACACCATCGCGGCCGAGTTCAGCTGTGCAGGCGGCAAGGTCTCGTCCTTCACGCTGCACCAGAGCGCGGCCGGCAAGGCGATGCCGACCCTGCGTGAACAGCGCGTGCAGATCGCGCTGTTCAACCTCAACGCGCAGGGCCTGGGCCTGAGCAAGAACCTGGCCGTGACCTACCAGGGCGCTCGCACCGCCGTGCCTGAACTGAAAGGCGCGGCCTGCCCGGACCTGGTCTATCCGAACTACCAGGACTGGGGCTTTGCGCAAGTGCAACTGGATAAGAAATCGTTCTCGACCGCGCAATCCAGCCTGGGCAAGGTGGAGGATCCGCTGCTGCGCTCGATGTTGTGGCAAAGCCTGTGGGATGGCGTGCGCGGCGCCAAGCTGCCGCTGAATGCATTCCTGGCGACCGTGCTGGCCAACGCGCCGGCCGAGAAGGATTACACGCTGCTGGGCGATATCGTCGGCAAGGTGCGCGCGTCGGTCGACTACCTCGATGCGATGGGGCCGTCCGCGGCGGCCTACAAGGCCAGCACCGGCGTGCAGCTGGAGCGGATGGCGTTTGCCGCGACGCAGGCGGCCAGCGCCGACAAGAACTTCCAGCGCCGCTGGTTCGCCACTTATCTGGGCGTGGCCAGCAGTCCCGCCGCGCTGAAGCAGCTGGCCGCGATCCTCGACGGCACGCTGGTGGTGCCGGGCCTGAACGTCGGCCAGGACCTGCGCTGGGAGATCGTCAACCGCCTGAACCGTTACGCCTATCCGGGCAGCGAGGCCTTGCTGGCGGCCGAGCAGGCGCGCGACAAATCCGACAGCGGCCAGCAGGCCGCATTGGCCGCCACCGTGGTCCGTCCGGACGCCAAGGTCAAGGCGGAATGGCTGGCCAATATCGGCGACCTGCAGACCAAGCTGCCGTTCTCCAGGATCCGTACCGCGATGTACAACCTCTACCCGGCCGGGCAGGCTGCGCTGAGCGAGTTGAGCGCGGAGCGGCGCCTGTCCACGCTGGCCGCAGTGGACGGCGCCGCCGGCCCGGTCTACATGCGCGCCTACGCTGCCGCGATGCTGCCGGCCAGCTGCACGCCGGCCAGCGTCCAGCGCTTGCAGGCGGCGATTGTTAAATCCTCAAATTTGTCGGCCGGCACTCGACGTTCCCTTCTGGTAACTCATCAGGAAGACGAACGTTGCGTTGCCATTAAGAAAGCATTGACGATACATTAATTGCCGCTTGTTTTTAGCTACCAAGCCAGCGCGTGCGCTGGCTTTTTTTCGTCCCGATTTTTTATCAACTATTGGGCTAGATTAGAAAGAAGATGCCTGCCTGTTGCTGGAATTTGCATGCACTTCACTGGATTTTAAAAACGATACGGATTTCCTGTTCACAACAATTTTTTTGTAAAAGCACAACAGAAATTCAACTATATCAGCACAATTTGATGACTTGTTGATGACCTCGGCTTCATAGTGCAATCCGTATATTGTTTGGTTTTGTGTAAAGATAATTAAACAATAAACGTTAATATTTCGTTACTTTAACTTTGCGGTTTGTATATATTAATTGTTACTTTTAAAAAAGTAGACAAGGGCACCAGCTAGGCGGACCGACCAGGCGGGCCATGGCTCCATCACTCACAACCACAAGGCAAGAGAAATGAACCACATCAAGCAACTCCAGGAAGGCCCGTCCGTTCGCGGGCTGAAAAAAATGACCGCCGCCGCACTCGGCGCCCTGGCGCTGATGAGCGCGGCGCCGGCGATGGCGGATGTCATCAACTTCGAATCCATCGGTTCCGCGACCTACAACGGCACCGAGCTGTTTGGTGAGAACGGCTACACGATGGAAGTGATCGACACGCCGACAGCCGGTCCTGGCGGCACAGGCTTCGCCGGCGGCGTCGGCAACGGCAGCGACCCCTATCTGTGCGCCATCGCCGCCTGCCCGACAGGCAACGGCAGCTACTTCTACATGGGCGTCAACGACGGCGGCCTGAAAATTTCGCGCGACGACAGCCATGCCTTCCGCCTGTATAGCCTGCAGTACGCCTTCCTGGCGCCGGTCGGCGGCTTGCCGAGCTATTCCTACGGCCAGCTGACCGTGGTCGGCCAAACCGTCGGCGGCGGCTCGGTCTCCGCCAGCTTCGACTTCCCTATCCTGAACGCGACCGGCAACTCGCCGTTCCTGACCGCCGGCCTGAATTCCGCCTTCGGCAGCACCCTGTTCAACAACGTGGTCATCAGCTCTTGCCTGTGGGACGCCAACGGCGCTTGCGTGAACCCGGCCGACAACCAGGCCCAGTTCACCCTCGACAACCTGACGCTGGCGCCGGTGCCCGAGCCCGAGACCTACGCCATGCTGGGCCTGGGTCTGGCCGCCATCAGCCTGGTGTCGCGCCGCCGCGCAAAAAAACAAGCCAACGCCTAAGCAAGGGAACTCCACAATGAAACTCCGTCCTATCTCCACCGCCGTCCTGCTGCTGTTGTCCGCGCTGGCGGCCAACGCCTCCGCCGACACCGAACGCCGTTCCTACATCGTGCAACTGACCGACAAGCCGGTCGCCACCTACACCGGCCAGGTCAGCGGCCTGGCCGCCACCATGCCGGCCCAGGGCCAGCGCCTCAATGTCGACGCCGCCGAAGTGCAGGCCTACATCAACTACCTGGACGCCAAGCAGGCCGCCGTCATCAGCACCGTCGGCGCCGCCGAGATCACCAACAAGTACGACGTCGTCTTCAACGGCTTCTCGGCCCTGCTGACCGACGACGAAGTGCGCGCGCTGAAGAAAAACTCCGGCGTGGCCGCCATCACGGCCGACTCCATCATGCAGATGGACACCAGCTACACCCCGGCCTTCCTCGGCCTCGACAAGGCCGGCGGCCTGTGGGAGCAACTGGGCGGCAAGGGTTCGTCCGGCGAGAACATCATCATCGGCATCGTCGACGGCGGCATCTGGCCCGAGCAGCCGAGCTTTGCCGACCGCATCGACAGCAACGGCAATCCGAGCCACAGCGGCTCGACGCTGGCCTACGATGCGCCGCCTTCGACATGGAAGGGCGGCTGCGATACCGGCGAAGGCTTCAGCGTCGCCAATTGCAACAACAAGCTGATCGGCGCGCGCTTCTACAAGTCGGCCGGCCAGGCGCTGCACTGGACCGAGTTCAACTCGGCGCGCGATTCGATCGGCGGCGGCTCGGGCGAGGGCGGCCACGGCGACCACACCGCCAGCACCGCCGGCGGCAATGCCGGCGTGACCGTGCTGACCAACGGCCTCAACCTGGGCAAGATCACCGGCATGGCGCCGCGCGCGCGCATCGCCGCCTACAAGGTGTGCTGGACCGACGCCGCCACCGCCAAGAACGGCTGCGCCACCTCCAACAGCGTGTCGGCGATCAACCAGGCCGTCAAGGACGGCGTCAACGTCATCAACTTCTCGATCGGCCCGAGCGCCGGCGGCGGCACCTTCAACGAAGCCACCGAGCAAGCCTTCCTGGGCGCGGCGGCGGCCGGCGTGTTTGTCGCCGCCTCGGCCGGCAATTCCGGTCCGACCGCGACCGCGCCGGCGCCGGCGTCGCACATCAGCCCATGGCTGACCACGGTCGGCAATTCGACCCATGACCGCATCTACCTGGCCGACGCCGTGCTGGGCAGCGGCGCCACCGTCACCGGCGCGTCGAGCAACGCCAACACGCCGTCGGCGCCGCTGATCCTGGCCAAGGATGCCGGCCTGCCGGGCGTCGATCCGGCCAACGTCAGCCTGAACCAGTGCTTCGGCCCGGCCGACACCGTCGCGGCGCTGCTGGATCCGGCCAAGGTCAGCGGCAAGATCCTGGTCTGCGACCGCGGCAACAACGTGCTGGTCAACAAGAGCGCGAACGGCAAGACCGCCGGCGCGGCCGGCGTCATCATCGCCAACGTCGAGGGTGGCAACGCGACCATCATCAACCAGCCGCACAGCGTGTCGACGCTGCACATCACCAAGGAAAACGGCAAGATCGTCAAGGATTACATCGCCGCCACCGCGGCCTCGGCCACCGGCCTGCTGAGCAACCTGCGCGCCACCTTCGATCCGGCCGTCAAGGCGCCGATCATGAACGGTTCGTCGTCGCGCGGACCGAACGTGGCCAGCGCCAACATCCTGAAGCCGGACCTGACCGCGCCGGGCACCGACATCCTGGCCGCCGTCAGCGCCGACCTGACCCAGGCCCAGCGCAACGCCATCGCGGCGGGCGGCGTCGCACCGGCCACCGACTGGGCGTTCTACACCGGCACCTCGATGGCGTCGCCGCACGTGGCCGGCGTGGCCGCGCTGCTGAAACAGCGTCATCCCGACTGGACGCCGGCCGCCATCAAATCGGCGCTGATGACCACCGCCACCGACACCTTCAGCGACGGCCTGAACGGCGCGATGGCGTGGGACGCCACCGCCAAGACCACCGGCACGCTGCCGTGGGGCCAGGGCGCCGGCCACATCGCGCCGACCTCGGCCGCCGATCCGGGCCTGGTGTACGACATCCAGCCGATCGAATACGCACGCTTCCTGTGCGGCCAGGGCCTGATCTACACCGCGGCCCAGTGCACCTCGATCGGCGGCGGCATCGCGGCGCAGAACCTGAACCTGGCGTCTCTGACCGCCGGCAACATCCTCGGTTCGATGACGCTGACCCGCACCGTCACCAACGTCGGCGCCACCAGCGCGACCTACAACGCCACCGCCGCCGTGCCCGGCTACTCGGTCGTGGTGTCGCCCGCCACGCTGACGCTGGGCGCCGGCGCCAAGGGCAGCTTCACGGTCAAGGTCACCCGCACCACCGCGCCGATCGATACCTGGGCCTACGGCAAGCTGAGCTGGACCGACGGCGTGCACACCGTGCGCAGCCCGCTGACCGTGCGCGGCAGCGCGCTGGCCGCGCCAGCCGGGGTGTATAGCGAAGCGACCACCGGCAGCAAGATCCTGACCGTCGGCACCGGCTTTGCCGGCGCGATGAGCGCGGTCAAGGCGCTGGCGCCGGCCACCGTCGACACCCGCGTCATCGAGCAGGCCAACACCGCGCTCAACACCAGCAACCAGTGCTACGCGGGCGGCGCCAAGGGCGTCAACCTGCACACGGTGACGATTCCTGCCGGCACGGTCGCGGCGCGTTTCTCGCTGTACGATGCCGATACCACCGGCGCCGAGTCGGGCCTGTCGGACCTGGACCTGGTGGTGATCACCGGTACCTCGGTGGTGGGCAGCAGCGGCGGCGCGACCGCCAACGAGGCGGTGGTGCTGAACGCGCCGGCGCCCGGCGAATACAAGGTGTGCGTGATCGGTTACGAGCCGGCTGGCGGTTCGGCGACCTACGCCCTGTCGAGCTGGATCCTGCAGCCAACCTCGACCGCCGGCAACTTCAAGGTCAACCTGCCTAGCTCGGCCACCATCGGCGGCACCGCGTCGGTCGGCATGAGCTGGTCGGCACTGCCGGTGGGCAAGCGCTACTTCGGCGTGGTCAACTTCCTGCTGGGCGGCGTCAAGCAAGGCATGACCCAGGTGGAGATCGACACCACCGATCCGCTGCCGCTGTTCCAGAACTCGCGCAACAAGGAAACGCTGGCTTTCTGATCGCGGCGTTGATGGCGAAACCGCGGCCTCGGCCGCGGTTTTTTTATTGCTGGATGCCGGGTCCGCCGGGGCTGCCGCGGTTGACGGCATCGAGTTCGCAGCGGCCCGCGCGGCACACGGCGCCGGGATCGCTGACCAGCGAGCAGGTCGACATCATGTGCTCGCGCGCATCGTCGGCGCGGCGCGCGGCGCTGTGCTGTTCCACCAGCGCCTTGAGTCGGGCGCCGTCGCCTTGCTTGCTGGACCAGGCCAGGTAGCGCTCCGGTCCGCCGCAGGCCTTGGCGCCGACGCCCAGGCTGTGGCACTGGCTGTCGCTGTCGCAGGCGGGGTTGGCGTTTTCCGCCTGGATCTGCTGCCATAGCGTGGCGCTGGTGGCCGGCCCGGGTTCCGGCGCGGACGGACGGGCGCCGGCGCAGGCGGCGACCAGGATCAGCATGCCTGCCGGGGCAAGGCGCAACAGGGAACGGGCGGAGGTCTTCATGCGCCCATGATGATCCAATGCCGCGGCCATTACAAGCGATCGCTCAATCGTGCCTTGCGGGCCATGCCGTCGGGGCCGAACAGGATCACGAATTCCGCATCGCCTTGGCGCGCCGCCGGGTAGCGGTAGCGCCAGACCTGGTAGCCGCTGTCGAAGCCGATCACCTGCGCGGCCGGCCCCAGCCTGGCGCGCATCTGTTCGACGCTGCGGTGGTCTTCGGCGACGCCGACGTCGCCGGGGCCGGGCGGATCATCCATGTAGTCGAACGCGAGCAGCGTATCGTCGGACCAGCCGCGGTCCCATATCGGCGCGTAGTAGCTGCGGTCCAGCAACACCTGGCAATCGCAGAAGGGCAGGGTGGACGGCGTCTGCGTGCCGCCCGCATACAGCGCGGCCAGCGGCAGCGCGGCCGCGCGGGCGCCGTCGCGCAGCGTGACGCCGAACAGCGGGCGTTCCGAGAACAGCAGGTAGTTGCCGTCCGGCGAGGAGCAGACGCGGTCGGCATCGGTCAGCACTTCGCCCAGCCAGGCGAACAGGCGGGAGTTGTTCGACAGCAGTCCGGCTTCCACGCCGACCAGGCATTCGAGCCGCAGGTCGCCCAGGCGCCGCATGCCCGCCGGCACGCCGGGGCTGCGCACCTGGGCGCGCCAGGTCAGCGTGGCGGTCTTGCTGCTGGCGACCAGCGCGGCGTCCTCGTCCAGCGCGCGGGCGTCGCGCGCCAGCGTGAAGCTGTGGTCGGGCGCCACCGCGACCGGCAGCGCCACGGTGTCGCCCAGCACGCGCAGGGTGATGCCGTCCAGCCGCGTGGTGGGCAGGCGCGGCAGCAGCTGGAAGCGCAGCGACGCCTGCGGCGCCAGCGCATGGTCGCGCTCGAAGCGGTCCATGCCGGCGATCATCTTGCGGTAGGATTTATCGACCGGGTCGCGCGTCGCCCTCAGCGTGACCTGCACGGGAGCGGACGCCTGCTGGCCGAAGGCGCCGCCGGCGGCCAGCGCCGCCAGCAGCGCGCAGCAATGCAAAGTCGAGCGCACGGCCAGCCTCCTCGAACACGATGCGTCCATGGTATGCCCTGCCGCGCCGGCGCGGCGCGCCGCTGGCGGACCAATAGTATTTACTTTTAGTTAACCACGTGGGATGATGTTGCTTCAACTTAACAGGGAGCGGGTATGGCAGGCATCGACGATTACGGTAGTAATCTGACCGGGGCGGGATTGTTGACGGTAGGCGGCCAGCAGACCGGCAGCTTCGAGGCGCCCGGCGACAGCGACGCCTTCTGGGTGAGCCTGGACGCCGGCAAGAGCTATACCTTTTCCGCCAGCGGCGCCAACGATGCCGCCGGAACGGCGCCGCACATCGGCCTGACCTTGTATGGCGTGTATAACGGCCAGACCTACAAACTCGATTCCAGCGTGGCCGGCGCGGGCAGCTTCAGCGCCACGGCCTCGCTGGGCCCCAACGCGGTGTACTACGTGGTGGCCGCCGACCGCGACGCCCTGCACGGCAGCGGCGGCTACGTGATCAAGGCCGGCGTCATGGCCGACGACTACCAGGCCAACCCGGGCGGCGCCGGCAGCATCGCCATCGGCGCCGGCGCGAACGGCGTGCTCAACGCCGCCGGCGACATCGACTGGTTCAAGGCCGACCTCAAGGCCGGCCAGTCCTACACCTTCATCCTTGACGGCACGCAGGGCAGCCTCGGCTTCGACATCGTCGACGACAAGGGCAACGTCGTCAGCGGCGGCAAGAGCCTGCTGGCCGACGGCGGCACCATGCTGGCCTACACGCCGGCCTCGGCCGGCAGCTACTATGTGCAGATCAAGGGCGGCACCGGCGCCTACCAGCTGCAGGCCGCGCTGTCCGAGCCGGACGACTACAGCGCCACCGCCAAGACCAGCGCCGTATTGCCGGACGCCGGCAGCATCAAGGGCCGGCTTGAGATAGCGGGCGACCACGACTGGATCAAGGTGCACATGGAGGCGGGCAAGGCCTACACCTTCGGCATCGCCGCGTCGATCGACAGCGTCGATCCGCAACTGGTGACCGGCTTCGACCTGCTCAGCGGCGACGGCGCCACGCTGGCCTTCGGCTCCAGCCGCTTCGACAGCCACGACCAGACGCTGACCTACCGTCCCGCCACCACCGGCGACTATTACATCCAGGTGGCCGGCTCGGCCGGACTGGCGCGCAACGATTACACGATCACGTCCTACGCGCAGCCGAAGGATGCGGTGGCCGGCGACGCCAGCACCACCGGCCTGCTGGCGGCGGGCCTGAAGGAGACCGGGAAGATCGATAGCGCCGGCGACCTGGACTGGTATCAGCTGGACCTGAAGGGCGGCGAAACCTATACCTTCGTCATGGCGGCGGCCGGCTCCGGCGGCGGCACGCTGGGCGACGCCCACGGCGTGGCCGATCTGTGGCTGTACACCGCCGGCGGCGGCAGCGTGGGCCACGGCACGGCCACCGATACCCAGGGCGCGACCCTGGTGTTCAGCCCGACCGTCAACGGCACCTACTACCTGCAAGCCGGTTCCACCGGCCTGAACACCGGCAGCTATACCTTGCTGGTGGGCGATTCCGCGCATGCGATCCCCGACATCCAGCCGCCGACCTTCCGCAGCATGACCGGCGCCACCGCGGTCGACGGCCTGGCCGACAACCTGCGCCTGGATTTCTCCGAGAACCTGGCGCGCGGCGACGGCCTCATCAAGCTGAAGCTGGCCTCGGGCGAAGTGGTGGAAACCTATAGCATGGCCACCAGCGACCGCATCTCGATCAGCAACGGCCAGCTGACCATCGACCCGACCAAGAACCTGGTGGCCGGCAAGGACTACGTGATCGAGATCGGCGCCGGCAGCCTGAAGGACGGCAGCGACAACGGCTATGCCGCCGCCACCACCCACACCTTCCACACGGCCGACGCCGCGCTGAACCTGCAGGGCGGCGCCGGCAACGACGTGTTCCACGCCGGCACCGGCAGCGACACGATCAGCGGCGGCGCCGGCGTCGACACCGTGATCTACGGCGGCGCGCGGACCGGCTACACCATCACCCAGGGCAACAGTGGCAGCCTGGTGCTCAACGGCTACGCCGGCACCCTGGAGCGCGACGCGCTGACCTCGGTCGAGCGCCTGCAGTTCAGCGACACCGGCCTGGCCTTCGACACCGACGGCGCCGCCGGCCAGATCTTCCGCCTGTACCTGGCCACCTTCGGCCGCCAGCCGGACGAGCAGGGCATGGGCTTCTGGCTGTCGTTCTCGGACAAGGGCATGACGCAGGCGCAGATCGCCGACTTCTTCGTGAGCAGCCCGGAGTTCTCGCAACGCTACGGCGCGCAGCCGAGCGAGGACGCGTTCATCGCCGCGCTCTACGACAACGTGCTGCAGCGCGCTCCGGACGCCGACGGCCTGGCCTTCTGGCACAAGGCGCTGCAAGAGGGCACCACGCGCGTGCAGGCGCTGACCTTCTTCGCCGACAGCCCGGAAAACTTGGCGGCCTCGGCCGAGCTGTACTACGCCGGCATCCACTACACGCCGTTCCTTTGATCTGAAATCCAGCGTATCAGCGTGCGCCCGAACACCCGGGTGCGCGCGGTGTCGACCTGGCGCCGCTTGTAGGCGTCGTGGCTGGCCGGGCCGGTCAGGCTGCGCTCGTAGCTGGCCTGGTCCATCAGCTGGATTTCATACTCGAAGAAGAAGCCGACGTCGTAGTCCTGCTCCGGCGCCGCGTCGAGCTGCTGGACGTGGATCATCTTGCGCACCGTCACCTGGATGCTGCTGAAGCCGGCGCCGCTGTGGGGGTTGTCGCAGCGGGTCTGCGGCTGCGACAGCTCGGCCAGTTCGGCGTCCATGACTTTCAGCAGTTCGACCGGGTACTCGTCGCTGTGCTCGATCCGCGCGCGGTACTTGACGAAGATCTGCTTGGCCGCCTCCAGGTCCAGCAGGGTGTTGCGGGTGCGCTCGGCGTCGACGTTGGTGACCGACAGCAGGTGGGCGCGCTGCAGCGTGCGCAGCGCCAGCAGGCATTCGAAGCGGGTGGCGAACACCAGCCGCACCCCCAGGTGGTCGAAGATGTCGGCGGCCAGGTAGGCGGCTTTCTGCAGCAGCTTGAGCAGGATGCTGTTGCGGCCCTTGTTGTCCTTGCGGTCGTAGTGCAGCATCGGCAGGCAGACTTCGCCGTCGGTCAGGTAGTGGCGGTCGCCGTCGTGCAGGATCACCTCGTCCAGCGTGCCGAACACCTGGGCGCGGATGGCGTGGAAGTGGCGCAGCTTGAGGTTGTTGTCGATGTAGAAGATGCCGTGCATGACCTTGAGCACGGCGCAGGCCCACATGCGCCGCGCATCGACGTGCTGGCCGCGCAGCGAGGCGTACACCAGCAGCTGCAGCGGGTCGTCGGGATGGCTGACCTCGGGCGGGATCAGCGCCGCCTCGCCGGGTTCGAGGAAGGTGCAGGCGATGAAATCGACCGCCTCGCGGTGGGCGCGGCCGATCAGCGCGGCCGCGGCCGGCTGGTCCAGGTCGAAACCGTATTCGCGCACGAACTGGCGGGCGTCGTGCAGATTGCGCAAGGCCAGCGCCCCCAGGTCGATCGCCGACACCCCGCTGGCGATCGCGTTGAGGTAACTCCAGTTAAGCGAAAACTTGCCCCCGCTCTTGAGCGAGGCTCGTAATGCAGTCATGGCATCCAGTACTAGCTGCGATATCTCAGTATTGCAGTCCAGCCAGTGAGCGTCAATCAATATCCTGTGCTGTCCGGAAAGCATCATCCGACAAGTTTTACTTTTATATAAGCAGTTGTGGGATGGAACTATAATAGTGGCCTTGTCTACTGAGAACGACCCGCATCATGCACACACTCCGCGACGCGCGCATCGCCATCCTGGTGCCTTGCTATAACGAGGCGCTGACGATCACCGCCATCGTGCGCGATTTCAACGCCTGCCTGCCGCAGGCGCAAGTCTACGTCTTCGATAACAATTCCACCGACGGCACGGCGCGCATCGCGCGCGAGGCCGGCGCCATCGTGCGCAACGTGCCGGCCCAGGGCAAGGGCAGCGTGGTGCGCCGCATGTTCGCCGACATCGAGGCCGACGCCTACGTGATGGTCGACGGCGACGATACCTACGACGCCAGCGTGGCGCCGCAACTGGTCGAGCAACTGCTGCGCGACGGCCTGGACATGGTGGTCGGCAACCGCGTCAGCACCGAGCAGGCCGCCTACCGTCCGGGCCACCGTTTCGGCAACGCCATGCTGACCGGCTGCGTATCGTTCATCTTCGGCCGCACCTTCACCGACATCCTGTCGGGCTACCGGGTGTTTTCGCGCCGCTACGTCAAATCGTTCGCGGCGCACTCGGCCGGCTTCGAGATCGAAACCGAACTGACGGTGCACTCGCTGGCGCTGCGCATGCCGGTGGCCGAGGTGTCGACGATTTATAAATCGCGGCCGGAAGGCTCGGTCAGCAAGCTCAACACCTACCGCGACGGCGTGCGCATCCTGGGCACCATCTTCCGCCTGTTCAAGTCGGAGCGGCCGCTGGCGTTCTTCTCGATCGGCGCGGCGGCCAGCGCGCTGCTGTCGCTGGTGCTGGCCGAGCCGCTGCTGGCCACCTATCTGCGGACCGGCCTGGTGCCGCGCCTGCCGACCGCGACGCTGTGCGCCGCGCTGATGCTGTTCGGCGTGATCCTGCTGGTGTGCGGCATCATCCTCGACGCCGTCACCAAGGGCCGCATCGAGCAAAAGCGCTTTGCCTACCTGGCCCTGGCCGCGCCATCGCTGCCCGAGCATGGCTAGGACCGGCACGCAGCTGCTGCGCTTTGCCGTCACCGGCGTGATCGGCCTGGTGGCCGACGTCGCCGTGCTGTACGGCGTGCTGGCGCTGGGCTGCGATCACTATACCGGCCGCCTGCTGTCCTTCCTGGCGGCGGTGGTGGTGACGTGGCGCATCAACCGCCGCTATACGTTCACGCCGTCCGGCTCCCAATGGGGCGAGTGGTGGCGCTACCTGGGCGCGATGAGCGGCGGCGCGCTGCTCAACCTGGGCGCCTACACGCTGACGCTGTGGCTGCTGCCGCCGGCGGTGTGGCTGCCGGCGCTGGGCGTGGCGTTCGGCGCGCTGGCCGGCATGACGCTCAACTTCCTGAGCGCCAAATTCTTTGTCTTCAAATCCTGAGCGAGCCGCATGAATTTTTTCCCTGCACGGTTGGCGGCGCTGGACGCATGGTTCGCGCGCCGAACCGCCTTCCTGAATCACCCGCGCGCCGGCCTGGCGGCCGCCATCCTTGTGCCCTTGCTGCTGGGGCTGTTGTCGCTGGCCAGCGGCCAGGACGATGGCTGGGACATGCGCAACTACCACCTGTACAACGTCTACGCGCTGCTCAACGGCCGCATCGGCTTCGACATGGCGCCCGGCGCCTTCCAGAGCTATTTCAATCCGACCATCGAGCTGCCCTATTACCTGCTCAACAGCTGGTTGACGCCGCGCGTGGCGGGCTTCTGCATGGGCGTGCTGCACGGCTTGAACTTCGTGCTGCTGGCCGCGCTCGCGCGCCAGTTGACCGGCAATCTCCGCGTCGCCTTGCTGCTGGCCGCCGCCGGCATGTTCACTCCCGGCTTCCTGAGCGAAGTCGGCAACACCATGGGCGACAACCTGACGGCGCTGCTGGTGCTGGGCGCGTTGCTGCTGCTGGTGCGGCACTGGGACACCATGCGGCGGCACGGCGCCAGGGCTGCGCTGGCGGCGCTGGGCGCCGGCCTGGTGATGGGCATGGGCACCGGCCTGAAGCTGACCAACGCCATCTACGCGGTGGCCATGTGCCTGGCCTTGCTGGCGATCCCGCTGGCGTACCGGCGGCGGCTGTGGCTGGCGTTCGTGTTCGGCATCGGCGTGCTGGGCGGCATCGCGCTGACGGCCGGCTGGTGGTTCATGAAGATGTGGCAGGTGTTCGGCAATCCGCTGTTCCCGCAATTTAACAACCTGTTCCACAGCCCGCTGGCGCCCGAAGCCGGCGTGATCGAAAGCATCTTCCTGCCGAAAGGGCTGGTGGAGAACCTGCTGTGGCCGTTCATCTTCGCGCTCGATCCGGTGCGCGTGGGCGAGCTGCCGATGAAGCTGGCGCTCTGGCCGGCGATGTATCTGCTGGGCGCGGCGTTCATCGTGGTCCGGCTGCTGCGCCGGGTGCGCCGCGCCGGTGTGCCGGCGGCCCCGTCCGTGCCGGATGCGCAAGGCACGCGCGCCGCCTTCGTGCTGCTGTTTGTCGGCATCGCCTATCTGGTGTGGATGCGCTTGTTCAGCATCCAGCGTTATGTGATTCCGCTGGAGCTGATCGCGCCGCTGGTGATCTGGCTGCTGTGGCATGGCGTGGTCAGGTCCGCGCCGCTGGCGCGGCGCCTGGCCGGCGTCACGCTGGCCGTGCTGGCGCTGTCCGTGTTCCCGGTCGCGAACTGGGGTCACGCGGCCTGGGCCGGGCGCAGCGTCAGCGCCGACGTGCCGCCGATGGCCGCGCCCGCATCGAGCGTGATCTTCATCGCCCATTTGCATCCGCCGATGGGCTGGATGGCCATGTTCATGCCGCCGCAGGCGCGCGTGGTGCGGCTGGGCGGCATGCCGGAATCGCCGGGCTACCTGCAGCGCCTGCGGGCGGCGATCGCCGAGCGGCCCGGTCCGCACTACGTGATGCTGGGATCGAGCAAGAATGAGAAGCTGGGTGCGCTGCAGCGCAAGCTGGCGGCCGCGCAGTCGCTGGGCCTGACCGGTGACGCGGCCGGCTGCGGCAGGCTGGCATGGCTGATGCGCCATGTCCGCTTCCAGGCCGCGCTGCGCACCTTGCCGTCCGGCGGCTGCACGCTGGACCTGCTGCCGCAGCACCGGCAGGACCTGGCCGCGCTGGACCGCGAGATCGTCGGCGACGCCGCCAGGGACATGGCGCGCTTCGGCCTGGGCATCGACGCCGCCAGTTGCAGCGTGTACCAGGCGGCGGTCGGCAAGGAACCGTATCCCTACCAGTGGTGCCGGGTGACGGCCGTTCCGTAGCGCGCATCCCTATTTGCTGTGCCGCGCGACGGTGTTGGCGAAATAAAATCGTGCGCGCCGCCGGAATGGTGCGCAATTGTTTTGAACGCTTGCCAATGGCATTTGTGACATTGTTCTACCGATAGTTTCGTGGCAGTATGGCCGATCGGTTTAACGGGGGTACGATGCAATTACACGTCAAGCTGGCCTGCGCGGCCTGGTTCCTCAGCGGCTGTGCGGCGGCGCAAGCGCCGTCGGCCGAGGTGCGCAAGTTCATCCAGTACGATCAGCCGCTGATCGCCTTGACCCATGTGCGGGTGATCGACGGCAGCGGCGCGCCGGCGCAGGAAGACCGCACCGTGCTGCTGCGCGACGGCCGCATCGACGCCGTGACCGATTCCCGCAGCGCGCCGCCCAAGGGCGCACACGTGATCGACCTGACCGGCCGCAGCGTTATCCCCGGCCTGGTCGGCATGCATAACCACCTGATGTACGTCGAGTCGATCAACCGCGACGAGGACGGCAAGACGCCGCCGCCCGGCGTGTTCGTCACCGAGATCGCCTTCAGCGCGCCGCGCATGTACCTGGCCGCCGGCGTCACCACCATGCGCACCACCGGCAGCGTCGAGCCGTATACCGACCTGAATATCCGCCGCCAGATCGACGAGATGAAAATCCCCGGTCCGCACATCGACGTCACCGGCCCCTACCTCGAAGGCAAGGACACCTTCTTCCCGCAGATGGCGGTGCTGACCGAGACCGAGCACGCGCGCCGGACCGTGGACTTCTGGGCCGGAGAAGGCGCCACCTCGTTCAAGGCCTACGTGAAGATCTCCGAGGCGGTGCTGGGCGCGGCCATCGACCAGGCGCACAAGCATGGCGTCAAGCTCACCGGCCATCTGTGCTCGGTCGACTACCGCCAGGCCGCCGCGCTGGGCATCGACAACCTGGAGCACGGCCCGGTGTTCACCGACACCGAATTCGTCCCGAACCGCAAAAAGGACGTCTGCCCGTCCAGCGCGGAGGTGGCCGCGTCGTGGGAAAAAATGGAGATCGACGGCCCGCAGGTGAAGGCCTTGATCGCCGACCTGGTGGCGCGCAAGGTGGCCATCACCTCGACGCTGCCGGTGTTCGAGGCCTTTGTGCCGACCCGGCCGCTGTTGTCGCGCAAGCAGATGGCGATGATGTCGCCGGAGGCGCTGCGCAGCCATCTGGAGGCGCGCGCGCTGTCGGCGGCGGCGCCGGGCTACGCGGCGCGCCAGGAAGCGCTGCTGAAAAAGGAGATGGCGTTCGAAGTGGCCTTCGTGCGCGCCGGCGGCCTGCTGATCGCCGGTCCCGACCCGACCGGCAACGGCGGCACCTTGCCCGGCTTCGGCGACCAGCGCGAAGTGCAGCTGCTGGTGGAGGCGGGCTTCACGCCGGTCGAGGCGATCCGCATCGCCACGCTCAACGGCGCGCAGTACATGGGACGCCAGGACAGCATCGGCAGCATCGCGCCCGGCAAGCACGCCGACCTGGTGGTGCTGAAGGGCGATCCGACGCAACGCATCGCCGATATCGAAAATGTGGAAATCGTGTTCAAGGACGGCTACGGCTACGACCCGGTCAAGTTGAATGCGTCCGTTCGCGGGATGGTCGGCATACGCTGACATTTTTTTTGTTTGAACCTAGGGAGGCTTGTTTGAAGAATACTATGCTTGTTATGTCGCTGATCGCCGCTGCCTCCGCGCATGCAGCCAGCGGTCCGGAGTTTGACGCCAAGCGCCTGTCGCAGGATGTCAAAGTGCTGTCTTCCGACGAATTCGAAGGACGCGGCCCGAACACGGCCGGCGAGACCAAGACCGTCGCCTACCTGATCGAGCAGTTCAAGGCGGCCGGCCTGCAGCCGGGCGGCGACCTGGTCAAGGGCAAGCGCGTCTGGACCCAGGACGTGCCGCTGGGCCGTTTTGAAATCAAGGGTCCGGTCAAGCTGACCATCAACGACGGCAAGGCCGCGCAGGAACTCAGGCAGGGCGACGACATGGCCGTGCGCGCGGCGATGAACGGTTCCAAGCTGGTCGACTTCAAGAACGCGCCGCTGGTGTTCGTCGGCTACGGCGTCACCGCGCCGGAGCGCAAGTGGGACGACTTCAAGGGCCAGGACCTGAAGGGCAAGCTGGCGGTGGTGCTGATCAACGACCCGGACTTCGAGACCGGCGCCGGCGAATTCGGCGGCAAGGCCATGACCTACTACGGCCGCTGGACCTACAAGTATGAAGAGATGGCGCGCCGCGGCGCGCTGGGCACCATCATCGTGCACGAAACCGCGCCGGCCTCCTACGGCTGGAACACGGTGAAGAACTCCAACACCAACGTCATGTACGACATCGTGCGCAAGCAGCCGAAGGAAGCGCACGCACCGATGGAATCGTGGATCCAGCGCGACCTGGCGGTCGACCTGTTCAAGCGCGGCGGCCAGGATTTCGAGGCGCTGAAAAAACTGGCGCAGACGCGCGACTTCAAGCCGGTCGAGCTGAAAGGCGTGACCTTGTCGGCGCACTACGCGGTGGACGCGCAGGTCATCACGTCGAAGAACGTGGCGGCCCGCATCGCCGGCAGCAAGGCGCCTGGCGAGACCGTGATCTACAGCGGCCACTGGGACCACCTTGGCATCGGCCTGCCTGACGCCAAGGGCGACAAGATCTACAACGGCGCGATCGACAACGGCACCGGCATCGCCGCGCTGCTGGAACTGGCGCGCGCCTACGGCAAAGCTCCCGCGCCTGCGCGCAGCGTGGTGTTCCTGGCGGTGACGGCGGAAGAGAAGGGCCTGCTGGGCTCCGAGTACTACGCGGCCTATCCGCTGTATCCGCTGGCGACCACCGTCGGCGTGATCAACATGGACGCTCTGAGCCCGAACGGCCTGGCGCGCAACTTCACCATCTCCGGCAGCGCCAAGCTCGATCTGCTGGACCAGCTGGTGGCCAAGGCCAAGCAGTGGAACCTGGTGTACGCGCCCGATCCGAAACCGGAAGCGGGCCACTTCTTCCGCTCGGACCACTTCCCGTTCGCCAAGCGCGGCGTGCCGGCCATCTCCTACGGCTCGGGCGACGACCTGGTCGATGGCGGCCTGGCGGCCGGCCACAAGGTGGAAGAGGACTATGTGACCAACAACTACCACCAGCCTTCGGACGAGTGGAGCGCCAAGTGGACCTTCGCCGGCATGTCGCACGACCTGGGCATGCTGTATGCGCTGGGCCGCGACCTGGCCGAATCGAAGGACTGGCCTAACTGGTCCAAGGACGCGGAGTTCCGCGCCACCCGCGACGCCAGCGCGGCCAAGCGCAAGTAGGCGTCAACCAGCATAAGTAGCCGGATAGCCCCTCGCGGGGCTATTTTTTTGCCCGCTCAGCAAAGATTTTCGTTTGATGCTAATATTTAGCATCCTAAGTATATTCAAGCGAGTCTGAAATGAGCGGCTACGACAAAACCCTGATGTCCCTGACCCATACGCTGGTCCACGTGGCGCGCGCCTACAAGGCTGCGGCCGACGCGCTGGCAGCCGATTTCGACCTGTCGCACGCCAGCGCCTGGCCGATCGTGATGATTTCGCGGCTGGGCGAGGGCGCGCGTCCGGGCCAGGTGGCCGACGCCGTCGGCATCGAGCCGCCATCGCTGGTGCGTATCGTCGACCAGCTGGTTAACGCCGGGCTGGTGCTGCGCAAGGACGATCCGAGCGACCGCCGCGCCAAGACGCTGTCGCTGACGGCCGAAGGGCGGCGCATCGCGGAACGGCTGGAGAAGGCGCTGGTGCCGTTCCGCCGCGAGCTGTTCAAGGATATGCCGCAGGCCGACGTCGAAGCCTGCGTGCGCGTGCTGACCCGGCTGGACGAGGTATTGAGCGGCCAGGACGCCGCTTGATCGCAGGGTGCCGCCGTGAAGATGCCCTCGTCCAGCGAGATGCTGTTCTCGCTCAAATGTTTCATCGCCTCGATGCTGGCGCTGTATGTCGCGCTGGCGGCTGGCTTGCCGCGCCCGTTCTGGGCCATGATGACGGCGTATATCGTCGCCAGCCCGTTCTCCGGCGCGGTGCGCTCCAAGGCGCTGTTCCGCGTCTGCGGCACACTGATCGGCTGCGCCGCCACCATCGTCATGGTGCCGCGCATGGCCAACGCGCCCGAGCTGCTGTCGCTGGCGCTGGCCTGCTGGGTGGGTCTGTGCCTGTACGTCTCGCTGCTGGACCGCACGCCCCGCTCCTACATCTTCATGCTGGCCGGGTACACGGCGGGCCTGATCGGCTTCCCGGCGGTCTCCGATCCATCGACCATCTTCGATACCGGCCTGGCGCGGGTTGAGGAAATCACCATCGGCATCCTGTCGGCGACGGTGGTGCATTCGCTGGTGTTCCCGCAGGGCGTGGGCCCGGTGCTGCTGGGCCGCCTGGACCGCGCCATCGCCGACGCCCAGCGCTGGGTGGCCGAGGCGCTCAAGCCGGCCGCCGGCAAGGCGCAGTCCACCCATACGCGGCTGGCGCTGGCCGGCGAGATCAGCGACCTGCGCGTGATGTCGACCCACCTGCCGTTCGATACCTCGCAGCTGCGCTGGACATCGAGCATGGTGCATGGCCTGCACGACCGCCTGACCATGATGGTGCCGTTGCTGCTGGCGGTGGAGGACCGCTTGCAGACGCTGCGCGAAGTCGATCCCGCCAGCCTGACGCCGCGCTGGACCAAACTGCTGGACGATATCTCCTGCTGGGTACAGGCCGGCCCGGACGCCGATCCCGCGCGCGCCGCGCTGCTGCGCGCCGAACTGGCGCAACTGACACCGGCGCTGGCGCCCAACGCCAGCTGGAGCGAGATCCTGCGCCTGAACCTGGTGCAGCGCCTGGACGCCCTGGTCGAAGCCTGCGAAGACGGCCTGGAATTGCGCGGCAACGTCAACGCCGCGATGCAGGGCGGCGCCGCGCCCTACACGCCGCACCTGGCGCCGTCGGTGCTGCATCGCGACCACGGCATGGCGTTCCGCTCCGCGCTGGCGGCGGTGGCGGCGATCCTGGTGTGCAGCGCATTCTGGATCGCCACCGCGTGGCCGTCCGGCGCCGCCGCGCCGATGATGGCGGGCGTGTTCTGCTGCTTCTTCGCGACGCAGGACGATCCTGTCCCGGCCATCAAGATGTTCCTGAAGTATACGCTGCTGTCGATGCCGGTGGCTGCGCTGTACATCCTGTGCGTGCTGCCGGCGGTGCACAGCTACGAGATGCTGGTGCTGGTCATCGCGCCGGTATTCCTGGTTGCCGGCGTGTTCGTGCCGCGCGCCGCCACCGGCGGCCAGGCGATGGCCTTCTTGATCGGCATGGCGGGCACGCTGTCGCTGCAGGATACCGGCACGCTGGACATCCCCAATTTTTTGAACAGCATGCTGGCGCAGCTGTTCGGCTATATCGCCGCCGGCGTCATCACCGGCTTGATGCGATCGGTCAGCAGCGACTGGATGGCGCGCCGCATGTTGCGCACCGCGCGCAGGGAACTGGCGCAGATGGCGCAATCGCAGTCGACGCAGCCGCTGCTGAATATCTCGGCGCGCATCGTCGACCGCATCGGCCTGCTGATGCCGCGCCTGGCGGTGGCCCATCCGACGCCGGAGGCGCGCGCCGTGGCGATCGAAGCGCTGCGCGAACTGCGCGTCGGCCTGCACATCGCCCAGCTGCGCGGCTTGCAGCGGCAACTGGAGCAAGCCGGCGTGGCGCTGCGCCCACTGCTGCAAAAGCTGGGCAGCCATTTCGGCGGCGCGATGGACGGCGCTGCCGCCGCGCCGACGTCATTGCTGGAAGGGCTGGACGCCACACTGCGTGCCGTTTGCGCGGCCGGCGGCGCTGCCGCAGGCGAGGCGCGTCCACTGGCCGCCGCCGCACTGGCCAGCATGCGCCGCGACCTGTTCCCGGGCGCGGCCGCTTATCAACCGGAGATCGCATCGTGACCGCTGAGCTCAGTCTGTACGGACTATACGTACCCACCTTGCTGCTGCTGGCCATCCTCGCGCTGATTTGCACGCGCGTGCTGGGCAAGCTGCTGATGCGCGTGGGCTTCTACCGCCTGGTGTGGCATCCGGCACTGTTTGAATTTGCGCTGTTCTTTATTTTCCTGGGCGGCTTCTCAACACTATTAACGAATCGGGGCTGAAGATGAACCTCAAAACTCCCTTGGTGGCCACTGGCCGTTTTATCGTCACGATGGCGGCGGTTGCCGTCGCCGGCCTGCTGGCATGGCGTTTGTGGCAGCACTATGAAGTCGAACCGTGGACCCGCGACGGCCGCGTCAAGGCCGACGTGGTGCAGGTGGCGCCGGACGTCACCGGCCAGGTGACCGCGGTGCTGGTCCACGACAACCAGCAGGTCAAGGTTGGGCAGGTGTTGTTTGAAGTCGACCGCGCGCGTTTTGAGCTGGCCCTGCGCCAGGCGGAAGCGGCGCTGCAGGCGCAGCAGGTGGCGCTGTCGCAGGCGCAGAAGGAAGCGCGCCGCAATACCGACCTGCGCGACCTGGTGGCGGCGGAAACCCGCGAGCAGGGCGTGTCGCGCGTCGACCAGTTGCGCGCCGCGCTGGCGCAGGCCGTCATCAGCCGCGATGTCGCCAAGCTCAATCTGGACCGTACCCGTGTGGTGTCGGCGGTGAACGGCACCGTGGCCAATCTCGATCTGCGCGCCGGTTCGTATGTCAGCGCCGGACGCGCGGTGATGGCGCTGATCGACAGCGACTCCTACTATGTCGAAGGCTATTTCGAAGAGACCAAGCTGCCGGCCATACAAATCGGCGATGCGGTCGCGGTGCTGCCGATGGGCGATACGCTGCGCCTCAAGGGCCATGTCGAAAGCCTGGCCGGCGGCGTCGCGGACCGCGACCGCAGCACCTCGGCCAACCTGCTGTCGAGCGTGAACCCGACCTTCAACTGGGTGCGGCTGGCGCAGCGCATCCCGGTGCGCATCAAGCTCGATAAGCTGCCCGCCGGCGCACGCCTGGTGGCCGGCCAGACCGTGACGGTCGACGTGCAGACCAAACATTCGTGATGCGGAGGATGCGATGAACGCTGTGAAAACAATAAGCGGACTTGCGCTGGCGGCCGCGCTGGCCGCTTGCGGCACTGTCGGCCCCAATTACAAGGTACCTGAGCAGGCCGTGATCAAACGCGCCGAAGCGGGCGCGCCTTTCCTTGGCGCGAGCGAAGCGATGTACAAGCCGGAGCCCTTGCCCGCGCAGTGGTGGCGGCTGTACCAGGATCCTGTGCTCGACAAGCTGATACAGCAAGCCCTGAACGCCAACACCGATCTGCGTGTGGCTGCCGCCAACCTGGCGCGCACCCGTGCGGTGGCGCAGGAAACCGGGGACGGCAGCAAGCCGGTGGTCAGCGTCGGTGCGGCGCCGGGTGTCGGCCGTTCATCGGGCGCGGCGAAAGGTTCGCCAACCGCGTTGCACGACGTGTGGAGCTACGACACGGGCGTCAGCGTTTCTTATCAGGCCGATATGTTCGGCAAGATCGCGCGCGCGATGGAATCAGCCAACGCCGACACGCAGGCCGCGCAGGCCGGCTACGACCTGGTGCGCGTCACGGTGGCCGCCGACACGGCGCGCGCTTATGCGGACGCCTGTTCGGCGGTGCGCCAGATGACGGTGGCGCAGCAGTCGGTGGACTTGCAGCAGAAGTTTGTCGCGCTGACGGACCAGCGCACCCGCGCCGGCCGCGGCACCACCATCGACGGCACGCGCGCCCGCAGCCAGCTGGCGCAATTGCAGGCGGCCTTGCCGCCGCTGCAGGCGCAGCACCGCATCGCGCACTATCGGCTGGCGGCGCTGACCGGCCTGACGCCGGGCGAAATGAATATGCATCTGCTGCAGTGCCAGGCCGCGCCGCGCTTGACCACGCAGATTCCGGTCGGCGATGGCGCCGCGCTGCTGCGCCGCCGGCCCGACATCCGCCAGGCCGAGCGCAGCCTGGCGTCGGCCACCGCGCGCATCGGCGTGGCCACGGCCGACCTGTATCCGAGCATTAGCCTGGGCATGTCGGCCGGCAGCACCGGTTTGCTGGACCACTTCGGCGCCGCCAACGCCTTTCGCTGGAGCCTGGGGCCGTTGATTTCGTGGACCTTGCCGTCCACCGGTTCCGCGCACAGCCGCATTGCGCAGGCCGAGGCGGGCACCGACGGCGCGCTGGCGCATTTCGACGGCGTGGTGCTGAACGCGTTGAAGGAAGTGGAAAGCGCGATGACCGTCTATGCGCGCGAACTCGATCGCAACGCCGCGCTGAAGACCGCGCGCGACGAAAGCGCGCTGGCATCAGAACAGTCGCACCGGCTGTACCAGTATGGCCGCACCGACTTCCTGTCCGTTCTGGACGCCGACCGCACGCTGGCCGCGACCGACGCCGCCTGGGCCGCGTCGGATGCGCAACTGGCCGGCGACCAGATCGCGCTGTTCCTGGCGCTGGGCGGCGGTTGGGAGACGCCGCTGGCGCACTAAGCCGGCCGGCTCAGAGCCGCGACAACGCTGGCCCGTCCCGTTGGCCGAGCCAGGTGGTGGCGAAGCGCTTGCGCGTCGCTTCCAGGGCGGCCTTGTCGCCGCGCTGGCGATACAGCTCCATCAAGCCGCTGAGCGCCCAGCCATTGCTGGGCGTGCGCGCCAGCGAAGCACGCAATACCTGTTCGGCTTCATCCAGCCTGCCGGCGCGCATCAAGGCCACGCCCAGCGATTGCCGCACCGGGTAGTACCAGTACGGCGGCTCGGTATAAGGCAGGCCATCCTGGACATCGACCGCTTCCTGGTACGCCTTGATGGCGCCGGCCAGGTCGCCCTGGGCGTCGGCCAGCCGGCCGTTGGCGACGGCGCGCGCGGTGTGTGCGATCTCCTGCGCCGGCACCTTGGCATCGACCACCGGCTTGAGCGCGCCGCTGCGCTCGATCGCCTCGATCGCGGCCACCTCCTTGCGTCCCTGCTCGACGGCGCCCTTGCGCGCATAGCCGACGGCGCGCGCGTAGTGCCACATGGCCTTCACCAGCGCCAGATCGGATCCGGGATCGGGCAACGCCAGCAGCGTATCGGGCTGGCTGAACTGAACGTGCGAGAAGTACAGCGCCGCTTTGACCGGCTGCATGACGGCGAAGTCCTTCAGCAGTTCCGGCGACAGCGACTTGTCCAGTTTGGCCGCCGCGCCGAGTGCCGTCCTGCCGTCGCCGCCCATCAGCGCCGACACCATCACGAAGTGGATGTTGTGCGGGTAGTAGGCGCCTTTGTAGACCGGATCGCTGGCGGCGCCACGGAGGTATTTTTCATCGACGGCGATGGCGTCGATATTGCTTTTCAGGGCCTCCTTGTAGTAGCCGAGGCGGTAGTAGATATGCGACGGCATGTGCACGATGTGGCCGGCGCCGGGCGTCTGCGCGGCCAGCCGGCGCGCATGGGGCAGGGCCCGTTCCGGCTGCGTCGAGGCTTCCACCGCGTGGATGTAGTAATGGATGGCGCCCGGATGGTCCGGGTTGCGCTTGAGGACAGTTTCAAGCGCCGCCACCATGTCGGCGGTACTCCCCTTGGGCTGCGCGCCGCCGGCGGCCCAGTAGTCCCACGGCGACAGGTCCATCAGCGATTCCGCGAACAGCACCTGGATGGTGTCGTCGGCAGGGAAGGCGTGCGCGGCGGCGGCCATGGCGTCGGCATACGCCTGGTCCAGCGGCGCGCGGTCTTGCGGCGGGTTCTCGGCGTAGCGTTTCGATACCGCCTGGATCAGCGCCTGCTCGACGGGCGCGGCGCGCGCGGCCAGGCTGACTGCGCGCGCGGCGGCGGCAGCGGCCGGCGCTACCGCGTCCGGGAACATCGGCGCGTTGATGTTCGGTCCCAGCACCAGCGCCTCGCCCCAGTAGCACATGGCGCAGTTCGGATCGAGTCGCTGCGCGGCGCGGAAGGCGCGTGCCGCTTCGGCATGATTGAAGGCGTAGGTCAGGCGCATGCCCTGATCGAAGTAGGCCTGGGCCCTGGGGCTCGCGGTCGTGATGGAGACGTGCAGCTTGCCGAGGTCCCGGTACAACGGCGGCATGCCGCCGGCCGCCGGCGCCGTCGCTTGCTGTCCGGGCTGGAACGGCTTGGTTTCGGCTTGTGCCAGAACGAGGCGGTCCAGCAACGGCGGGCGTCCGGCCTGGGCGGCGGTGCAGACGCCACCGCCGTCGAATAGCGGGTCGAAGGGGGCGGCGCCCGGCGTGGACGGCAGTAGTGCCAGCGTCAGGCCGCCGGCGCCGGCGGCCGCCGCTGCCGCAATGCGCATGATTCTTGGGATATTCATGTTGTCTCCTGCCTGGCCTTATAAGGCCTTTAGACCCGGTTAGACTGTGCGCTGGCTGCCGGAGTTCCTCCGCTGGCTAGCGCGGCTTGCCGAACACCTGCGTCCAGTAGACGATGCCCGGGCGCTGCTCGGCCGTCACGCCGTAGGCCGCGCCCATCTCGGTGAAGTCGCGATTCATGATGTTGGCGCAGTGGCCCGGGCTGGTCAGCCAGCCGGCCAGCGCGGCCTGCGGCGAGTTCTGGCCGAAGGCGATGTTCTCGCCGATGCGTAGCCAGGCATAGCCGGCGCGCTGTGCGCGAAGGCCGACCGTGCTGCCATCCTTGGCGGTGTGGTTGAAGTAGCGCTGCGTCGCCATGTCTTGGCTGTGGGCCAGTGCGGCCGCGCCCAGCGCCGGATTCCAGCGCAGCGGCGGCGCCGGCGGGAACTGCTGCATGCCGCAAGTGCGGGCCTCGGCGCGGGCGGCGTTGACGCCGTCAAGAATGCGCTGCCCGGCGTCCTGCCATTCCGGGTATGTCGCCGACGGCAGCGGCGGCGCGGGCCGGGCCAGCACCACGGTCCAGCTGGCGCCATCGCGGTAGGCGCCGATCGCGGCATAGCGGGTGCTCAGCAGCGTGGCGCAGTAGTTCTTCTGCAGCGCCTCCATCGCCGCGCCGGCGTCCTCGGCGCCGCCGACGAACATGGCATAGGCCTGCTCGGCGGCGTAGCCCGCGCGCTCCAGCGCCGCTTCGATGATGATGCCCGCACCGATGCGGATGGCGGACAGCGCCGGCTGCGGCGTCAGCGGCCCCACCGGCTGCGCCGGACGGCCTTCGCAGGTACCGGGCGCGGCGCGGTAGGCGTTGACCAGCGCGGTCAACTGGCTCGCATCCTGGGCGGCGGCGGCCGGCAGCGCGGTGCAGACGCAGGCGCCGACGCCAACGCCAACCAGTGCGGCAAGCCGCGCGATCACTCTGATTTTCATTGCTTCCTCGTTGGACTGCGAACCGCCGCGTTATCTCCCGGTCTAACCTATCCTTTACCGGGAGAGTGCCATGAATGCTGATTTTAACGCCATCAAGCAACGCCAGCAGGCTACATGGGCCAGCGGCGACTTCGCCGTCGTCGGCGTCACGCTGCAGATCGTCGGCGAAATGCTGGCGGAGGCCGCCGACATCCGCGCCGGCGAGCACGTCATCGACATCGCTGCCGGCAACGGCAACGCCACGCTGGCCGCCGCGCACCGCTTCGCGCAAGTGACGTCCACCGACTACGTGCCGGCGCTGCTGGAGAAGGGCCGCAGGCGCGCCGAGGCGGAAGGCATGGTGGTGCATTTCCAGGAAGCCGACGCCGAGGCGTTGCCGTTCGAGGACGCCAGCTTCGATGTCGCGCTATCGACGTTCGGCATCATGTTCACGCCGGACCACCTGCGCTCTTCCGCCGAAATGCTGCGCGTGGTGCGGCCCGGCGGCCGCATCGGCATGGCCAACTGGACGCCTGAAGGCGTCGTCGGCCAGCTGTTCAAGACGATAGGCAAGCATGTGCCGCCGCCGGCCGGCCTGAAGTCGCCGGCGCTGTGGGGCACGGAAGATTATCTGCGCGAACTGTTCGGCGCCGGGACGGCGCAGATGCGGGTGGAGCGCAAGCACTTCAACTTCCGTTACGCATCGCCTGCGCACTGGCTGCAGGTGTTCCGCGACTACTACGGACCGGTGCACAAGGCCTTCGCCGCGCTCGACGAGCAAGGCGTGCTGGCGCTGGAGCAGGATCTGTTCGCGCTGCTGGACCGCTTCAACACGGCGGGCGAGGCGTCGCTGATCGTGCCGGGAGAATATCTGGAGGTGGTGATCACGCGCGCTTGATAGGGGGACGCGGCAGCGACAGAAATGAAAAAGCACCGGAAGCCGGTGCTTTTTTACATATTAAGAACTTCACTTGAGACATTTGGTGACCGGCGGCTTGCACCTGCGGATTCAATCGGTCAATGCAACACATCGTTCGAATCGTTGTGCTGGAGTTTCATAGTCTAACGTCTTTCTGGGGCGACCGTTCAGTCGGTTCGCCACCGCATCGAGCTGACCTTGTGAGTAGCCCGACAGATCGAGACCCTTTGGAAAATACTGTCGAAGAAGTCCGTTGGTGTTTTCATTTGAACCGCGCTGCCAAGGATTTTTCGGATCGCAGAAATAGACTTGGATATCGGTCGCCAACTTAAATCGTTTGTGATCAGCGAGCTCTTTTCCTCTATCCCAAGTAAGGGATTTGTAAAGTTCCTGCGGCAGTTTCATGGCATGCTGGATCAATGCGTCCACGACGGTTTGCGTGTCTTTGCCCGCGACCTTGACCAGCATAACGTAGCGCGTCTGGCGCTCGACGAGCGTCGCGATTTGACTGTTATGGCTGCCGAACAGCAGATCGCCTTCCCAATGCCCGGGGACCGCCCAGTCCTCCACAGAGGCGGGGCGCTCGCTAATCGATATCGCATTCTTGATCCTGCCGTGGTCATCCGTCTTCTGAGTATGATGACGGGAGCGGCGCATGGCGCGGGTCCGGCGTAGATGCTCAAGAAGCTCCTTCTTCAGCGCGCCGCGCGCCTGGATGTAGAGGCTGCGGTAAATCGTCTCGTGCGACACGTGATACCCCTCCGAACTTGGGAAGATGTGCTTGAGCCATCCAGCAATCTGCTCGGGCGACAACTCGAGTTGGAGCTTGCCGGCGACCAGTTCGGCCAGTTCCTGACTCTCGGTCAGCTTACAACGTTTGGGGCGACGCGCCTGATCCCAAGCATGCTGATCCGCCTGGACTGCGCGATATGCCGCGCGGCCACCGTTGCGATTAATTTCTCTGCTGACGGTCGACGGCGCGCGCCGTAGGCGCCGCGCGAGTGCGCGCACTGATTCCCCTGTGACGACCGACCGCGATATTTCTTCGCGTTCAGATAGCGTCAGAGCCCGCACGGATCGGCAACGCTGTGCTGGACGTATGCCGCCTGTCTCTGCAAAAATATGTTGGATCGATGAGTGGTTTCGATCGAACAACTGCGCAATCATCTGAAGGGAGTCACCTTGCTTCCAACGATCCCACATCAGAGCCTTCTGGCTTTCAGTGTAATAGATCCGGGGTCTCTGTTTCATGATCAACACTCCTCATGCTTATGCATTTAGGTTAGAGTGTTGCGACCACCGATTGAATCCGCAGCCGTTGACGGCCATACCGTAAAGTAGTAACAACGCTAGAAGTGTGGAACAATGCTCTCACGAACATACGGACCAAACCAGCGTCCAACTGGGTATGACGGCATAGTCCCTAAATTTTTCAAGTTGCCCAGATGGTGTCTCAGGCAATTGACTGCGCCGGAAACCGCGTGTTTTGAACAACCTTCAGTTCGGCAAATCGAGGCAGTCTCTGTGAACGCGCCGCGCGTCAGGAAATCATGCATAACAGCGGTGATCATTAGGAGGTCGTCAGGCTGCACATAAACCTCTGATTCCCAGCCGGTAGGCTCAACGGGCGGCACCCTGAAAAGATATTCCTCGTTGCCCCAATTCCACGCCCGACTACCTTGCCAGAGCTGACCGCATGCCGCGCAATGATAGAGCTTATGCTCACCGTCCAGATGCTTGGAAACCACGGTTAACGACTTCTTCAATTGGCGGCTGTCTTTGATTCTTTTCGTTATGGCCGCACGAAGAAACTCTAAATCATTGAACTGCGCGCAAAAACACATTATGACAATCCCAATTAAAAGCAAAATAAGCCAGTTCCACACTACGTTTTAAACGACGGCTTGTGGCCGTAGTCCGTCATCGGAGAGTAAGCAAGCCGTCTACCAATTGTCCAAGTGTCGCCTTCTCCATCGATTCCCAAAATGAACTTGGGGGAGTCAAAGAGTACTCTCGGCCAAGCATTTCCACAATATCTTCAAAGGCGCCGTCAGCGTCACTGAATGCGAACCGCGGACCATGAAAGGCTACCATTGCGACATCTTGAGGAATGAAAACAGCAGAACGCCAACCGAGCTGTTCGTGCAGTATTTGTGATATTTTACCGGCCAAAATTTGGCGTTCACCGCCTCCCCACTGTGACATCTCGGCTGCGTCCCGGTCTGCTTGGAGTTTTTTAAAGCGCTAAAAAAAGACAGGTCCGGGCCCAACCATCGGACGCCTATGAAAAACTTCTTCCACTTGTTAGTCGGTGGAAAATGTGCAGGAAATTCAAGAATATGCATCATCGCCATGCTCTTTATAATGGTCGCTGTCTGCTTCTGGCCGGTTCCGGTATATTCAGAGCGAGTATCAACCATCAGGACCGCGTCGAACAATTGCCACAGATTCTGCCAATGCTGACTCAAGGTCATTGGTATCAGAAGCGATTCGTCCTGGATAGCGTTCACACATCCACCGATACGTCTTGTCTCCGCGAGCTTCGTTTTCTTGTTTGAGTGATTCTTTCTGTGCATCGATAAAAGAACCGAGGTCAGCGCCATCTGGCGAAAGTGCGCGCAGGCGCTCGCTCGCCTTCGCTAAGTAGCCCTCCATTTCGTCAATAAACATTCTGTTTTTTTCCTTCCAAGCAAGGTATGACGAAGTGTTTTGGCCTTTCATTTCTGGAAACCGTTCGGAGCAAAGTTCTCCCATCCATCCCACATACCGAATCTGTGCTACTACATAACCCAGCGCGTGGGGATAGTTAGGAGGTGCACTATATACTGCCCCGATGTTAAATAAGAACGGGATGGAAATCAAAATGACGAGGGGATTACGAACATTCATCAATAACTCTTTGCATTGAAATTATTGCCGCCATCTGAAATTCAAATTCCGTTGGCAGGGGCTGACCCTACAATGACGGCTTCTGGCCGCGTGCCATCAGCTATCAACATTCCATAACGTCAGGTCATCAACTGGCTTCGGTAGTCGCTCTTCAAGCCACTTTGCTACCGTGCCAGGCTTAAAATCTTTATCCGAGCATTCAATGACCCAAGATAAGGAATCTCTCGGTCCACCATTCATGTACGGTGGAGGCGATACCGGAACAAAAGATGTTGGAAGCCGTTCGTTTATCGATAAGTAATTTAATACGTGCCCAAGCTCCTGCACAGCGTGCCAAGCCAGCGGATTGTCAATGTCAATCGCGAACTTTATCCACCAGCTACCATCATCTTCAACGCCATTGCCAAAGGGTTGAACAACGGCTGGAATTCTGGCTAGATAGCTTTCAAGTGTCTGGAAGGCCAGTTCCTTTTTCATCCGATTCCTTGTTCTAGTAGTCTTGGGCCGTCTGCTGTTGGCCGATAGCACTCATACTATATCTTGGCATAAGCGAACGGTTGAGTGGCGTATTTGTTCAACGCATTGAGAAAATCTCGTCGGCATTCTTCGGTTGTCCCATACGTTTGACTATCAGCGAGATGAATCCCGTCTTCAATGGAATCGAAAATATAGTAGAGGTCGGATGACCCCACTGTACGAGCGATCTGCGTTGCCTGACGTACTGGTCCATCGAGGTCGCCGTTCATGGACTGTACTGCCGCTGAAAGTGTTCCGAGTAGCCATCCGCAAACCAAGTTTAGATCAGGTTCACCCTTGACGTCATTGAGATCCAAGAGCAACGCTGCAAGCGGCTTTCGCCACGTGACCTCGATTATTTCACCGGGCGGCTCATCCATTTTATCAATGATAGAGAATGCCCAATCTCTAGCCTGATCTGGACAGCAAATTCCGACCTCTATACCAATGCGAAAATATTGAGCAAAACTTGCTAGCGATGGTGGCGTGTCTTCCGGGTCAAGCATGGAGATTCTCAATGGTTAGCAAAGTACGGAATGAACGAAATGTCGGTTTTTGGCCGAATTCTGCCATGCTCCTACTGTCGCGTGCGGTCTAAAGCCTAGTCGCAAATACCTACTTTATTCCGCGGCCCAAAAAGACAAAGATTCGAGCTCATCATACATCGGCATCTTGGAGGAAATATCCATTCCACCTGCCTCTATTATTGAGATGGCTCGCTGGCACACTTCTTCCTTTTTTCCTTTACTGAACCAATCTTGAACAGCTCCTCCGCCGTCTTTACTGATTGCATTTTGATAAGATCCAAGAACAGCCTTAACTCCGGCGTCGCCACCAGTGCTCTTTGCCTCGTCCAAGCGCTTCCCCATATACTTGATAGACGCGGACAGATATTTCGCGTTTCGCTGCTGCCAAACCGCCAAAAACTCTTTCGCGGTTTCCGGACGATTAAGGATAGGCAGGCAGTCTCGTGCCAACCGGCCAACCGTAAAATTCAAAGTACCGATGGCGGCGGATGAGGCATCTCGAGACTCGGTGACTACGCTCGCCGACACTTGAGACATAGCCGTGGCCGGCAATCCCGCAATTAGAAGGCATACTGAAAGTTGGACCCAGCTAAATATATCTTTGTTCATATTTCTTCAAATTCAAACGTAAAAATTTGTCTGGCAGTTGTCCTGCTATGACAAGGTTTTCGAACGGCCGTTGTTGGCCGATTTCCATCGATTTAGTCAGGAAGTGGAATTGGTACACTTGGGTTTGCTGAGTTTAAGTTCAACCCCTGGCTCACCAATTTCCGTCACCCTGTCTGCCCCGCCAGCTGGCCCATATCCTTGATAGGAGTTGGCTCCACCCCAGGTGTGGGTCAACTCCTTGGGCAGTTTATTTCGAAGGTCGTAGAGAGATATCTTCACCCATTCGGTGGGCGCGCGCGCCTCGCTTTTCTTTGCAATCTCTTGGTTTTTCTCAGGCGATGCTGGTTCAATCTTCAAACCCAAAGTGAAACCATTGGGTAGCGTAAATCGATGGATTTCGGAGGGCACGACCTCATAGTGTGCTATCTCAACTTTCCCGCTTGAGACGACCACGGACTGCGCGTTACACGCCGCGCTTGCAGATTGAAGCGCTGTCAGACCGCTGGAAACCAGAATCGCTAGACACATAGCACTTTTCATCTCAAACCTCCTTTTGGATAGAGAGCTATAGTTTAGCTTCGACAAGCACAGACAAAACTCGCGAAGTGTAAACGGCTTCAAGGAAAGTGACCGTCTGCAGCTGGCCGAACTCGGGCGTCAGCTTACAACTCCCAAGATGGCAGTTCATCGTTCTCGCCAAGTTCACAGCCGTAGAAGCTTGCGCCACAGGCTTTGACTTCCTCTAGTTTCGCGCCATTCGTCTTTATTGACTCGATTGCGGCAAGTTCGAGTATTGCGCCAGTGAGGTCGGCGGCTGAAAAATTAGCACATTTAAGATTGCATTCTCTAAAGCTCACGCCGCGCAAGCTAGCTCTAGAAAAATCAGCATCAAAAAAACAAGAATGCTTTTCGAAGTCAGCACCATCCAGTTTGATTCCAACAAGGGACTCGCCGCTCAAGTCGGTATTCGGGAAGTGCCGTTCTCCAGCAGCATATCGCAATTCAAGCTCGGCTCGGTTTTCAGGTGGATTGTAGCTTTCGGTTGAATGTGAATTCATATAAAAACTTTCTACAACGACAGGCAGCTTTTGGTCGAAATCGGCTGGCCCTATACAACGTAGCATCTTGCGTACCCGCAAGGCTCAAACTTTGTCACGTTTGATGTTGCCGCCCCAACTCGGACCTTCGTCGTCACCAAGACTCCGTGTGTCAATTTAATTGCCTAGGCCCCGTTGCAAATTTCTAGATTTATTCTAAAAACCAGAATTATCATTGGAAAAATTTTTCAATTTACGTTAGACGCCAATAGGTTAATTTAATAAACATGAGGTGCATATAGATTTGATTTATTAAGTGAAATGCTTTTAAGATCAAACCTTACTAAAAGCTCTTGCAAGTGTGGAATCAACCACTCATCGAGAGTAGGGGAGGTGTATACTTCATCAATTAGCACTGATAGGTCTACTGACAACGCATGACTGTCCCTTGGAGTTGATTCACCCTCCGGAATTTCCCAATGAAGTAGTCTTACCTCATTTTCATGCTGAAAGCTTTTTCTTTTCATGTAGGGAAGCCTAAGCATATTTAGTTCGCCAACATTGTCGCGTTCATAGTCTAGATATTGAACTCTACCTAAAAAGAAATTTTTTTCATCGGTTATGGCATGCTTTAATTTCCCCACCGTCGTCTTAATAGCAAATCCAGCTGACTTCGCATATTGATCCCACAAAGCAGCTGATTCAAATTTACTTTCGTGCCAACAACTAACAAAGAATGTTTGGCGAAGTGCCTGCGACGCTCCAATAAACTCAGTTACATGATCTTCCTTCCAGCTATCACCTATGTCAGCAACAAATTGCTTCGGCCAAACTCCCTCCCAGGGGTCTAAAAAGCTATCAGCCCTGTTAAGAAATAATTTCTTTGTGCAGAGCATGGAAAGTAGTTTTTCGAGGCTCATGTAGCGCCAAATAGTGGTGTCTTCATCTGGTGTTTTAATGGAACTATGGGCTTCGTACACTACATCTCCTCAAATAGAAAAAATCAATAACGTAAAGCTTCGCGTCATGCAAATTTATTAGCGAAACTTACGAAATCATGTGAAATTCCGACAGTCCATTTTTGGCCGCTATGTGCCATTAGCTTCGCTTTTCAATAATTCTTCATCGAACCAAACGTCTTCGTAATCCGGCGCGAGTAAAACTCGCCATCCTGGCGGGAGCCCTAGATACGGAACAATCCTATCGCAGTAGTCCGACACGTGGGCAGCGCATAGCGGCTGATAAAAATTAGGATCCTTAGAATGCTCGCCACCGTAGATGTACCAGCCACAATCCCCGTTCTCTGGCCGGACTCGAACCGCATGGAGAGGGACAGTCGCTAAAGTTCTCAGAGCGAGCCCGACCTTCTCATGCGCATCAGGCGGCATGTATTGGGCATTGAATCGCCGGCAAATTTGCTGTTGGGCAGTGAGCATTTCAAGGTATTAGGTTTGTAGTGATTTTCAAGGGCGGCTTCTGGCCGTACTTTGTCACCGAAGTGCAAGCAGTCCATCGACCAGTTGTCCAAATGTTGCATGTTCAGTGGACTCCCAAAATGAACGTGAGGGAATTAATGAGTAGTCCCGCTCTAGCATTTCAACAATATCATCAAAGGCGGCTTCAGGGTCGCTAAAGTCGAAACGCGGGCCATGAAAAGCAACAATTGCGACATCCTGAGGAATAAACACAGCAGAACGCCAATCGAGCTGCTCGTGCAATATCTGCGATATCTTTTCTGCCAAGGTCTGCCGCTCACCGCCTCCCAACTGAGACATATCTGCGGCAGTTCGACGCGCCTGAAGCTCTTTTAACGTTTTGAAAAAGGACAGGTCCGGCCCCAACCAACGTATGCCTATAAAAAATTTCTTCCACTTGTCAGTTGGCGGGAAATGCGGCGGAAATTCAAGAATGTCCTTAGTCGCCATACTTTTTCTGTCTATGAAGTCTGCTTCTGGCCGAACTCAGCCGAGGGAGTTCAGGATAGCAGCTTGCTTATCTGTAAAACTCACGAATTCTCACGCCAAACCGATGAAGCCTCATAGCCGACCAAAAGTGGCCGAGCAGACCGGCTTTGATAGCATAGACCTCGGCGGCACGATCTAATTTGCGCGTCTGGCTTATGACTATCGATGCCGCTTGGACTACGGCGGGTGACGTTATTCACGAAGGTGTCTGTCAAAGCCACCGCTGCCTCGCTCTGTGACGGTATACGGATTTAGCTGGCAAACCTACCGTAAGAAATACCGTCAGAAATCAGAGTTGGTGGGATTCAGGGGGAGACTGGCTTAGCCAATAAAAAACCCGCCGTCATAGGAGAGGGGCGGGTTCTTGACTGATACTGGCTTACATGGATTGTAACGATTGGTGCCTCGGGCCGGAATCGAACCGGCACGCCTTGCGGCGGCGGATTTTGAGTCCGCTGCGTCTACCAGTTCCACCACCGAGGCAACGCGACCAGCATTATCACTGATTTGCCCCCCTGCCGCAACCCTGGGGGTGTTTTTTTATATTTAAACAAGTTTTCTGCCCATCCGAAGCGGGTATCATCTCGCCTACCGCCAGACTTTGCCGGCTCCGCGCCGGCGCAAAAGCATGAAAAACAAGAAGATACGCGAGATTATCCTGGGCAAGCCGCTCGACCCGATGAAGAGCGAGACCCGCCATTCGATGGCGCTGGTGGCCTTCCTGGCCTGGGTCGGGCTGGGCGCCGACGGCCTGTCCTCCTCCGCCTACGGTCCCGAGGAAACCTTCCGCGCGCTGGGCACGCACACCCACCTGGGCCTGTACATGGCGATCGCCACCGCCGTGACGGTGTTCATCATCGCGCTGGCGTATAACCAGGTGATCGAGCTGTTCCCGACGGGCGGCGGCGGCTACCGCGTGGCGACCAAGCTGGTGGGGCCGTACATGGGCCTGATCTCGGGCTGCGCGCTGATCCTCGACTATGTGCTGACGATCGCCATTTCCATCGCTTCCGGCGTCGATGCG
This sequence comes from Duganella sp. CT11-25, assembly GCF_047302815.1. Lineage (NCBI taxonomy): Bacteria > Pseudomonadati > Pseudomonadota > Betaproteobacteria > Burkholderiales > Oxalobacteraceae > Duganella > Duganella sp. CT11-25. The sequence continues at coordinate 3,622,371 of NZ_JBKBFD010000001.1, read as the reverse complement.
CTGGCCTCGTTCCTGCCGCTGGGCTTCCAGCCCTACAAGCTGTGGGCGGAGATGTTCTTCATCGGCTTGCTGATCGTGATGAACCTGCGCGGCCTGAAGGAGGCGATCCAGATCCTGCTGCCGATCTTCCTCGGCTTCGTGGCCACGCATCTGGTCTTGATCGTGTATGGCATTTTCGCCCACGCCTCGCACCTGCCGCAGCTGATCCCGGCGACGATGGCCGAGACCGGCGACCTGGCCAGCCAGATCGGCTGGGCCGGCGTGGCGGGCATGCTGCTGCTGGCGTATTCGCAGGGCGGCGGCACCTACACCGGGCTGGAGGCGGTGTCGAACAACGTCAACCTGCTTGCCGAGCCGCGCGTGCGTACCGGCAAGATGACGATGCTGTACATGGCGCTGTCGCTGGCCTTCACGGCCGGCGGCATCATCCTGCTGTACCTGCTGTGGGACGCGCGGCCGGTGCCGGGCGAGACCCTGAATGCGTCGACCTTCAAGACCATCATCGCCAGCATGGGCCTGGGCGGCGAGATGCTGAACCAGCTGCTGCTGGTGATCGTGCTGGCGTTCGAGGCCGGCCTGCTGTTCGTGGCGGCCAATACCGGTTTCCTCGGCGGGCCGTCGGTGCTGTCGAACATGGCGGCCGATTCGTGGGTGCCGCACAAGTTCCGTTACCTGTCGACGCGGCTGGTGACGCAGAACGGCATCCTGGTGATGGGCATCGCGGCGCTGGCCATCCTGTGGTGGACCGGCGGCAGCGTGACCCTGCTGGTGGTGCTGTATTCGATCTCGGTGTTCCTGACGTTCGCGATTTCGCTGTTCGGGCTGGTGTTGTACTGGTCGCGCAACCGCAGGAAGGGCACGCGCTGGAAGCGCCGCTGGCTGCTGTCGGCCACCGGCTTCGTGATTTGCGCCGGCATCCTGGCGATCCTGCTGATCGAGCGCTTTACCGAGGGCGGCTGGGCGACGGCGGTGATCATCGCCGCGATCGCCGCCTTGTGCGTCTACATCCGCCGCCACTACCGCGCCACCAAGCAGGCGATCCATTCGGTGGACGAGGTGTTCGCCAGCCAGCCCTTCGGCCCCGGCACCGAGCCGGTGGAGCCGGATCCGGAAGCGCAGACCGCCGTGTTCATCGTCGGCAATTCGCGCGGCGGCGGGCTGCACGCCTTGCTGTGGGTGCAGCGCATGTTCCCTAACCACTTCAAGAATTTTTTGTTCGTGAACGCGCGCACGGTCGATTCGCACGCCTACGGCGGCGAGGGCGCGCTGGAGCAGATGCGCGAGGAGGCGGCCGAGACGCTGGAGTACTTCGTCGATTTCTGCCACAGCCACGGCATGGCGGCCTCGTCTTACCTGGGCTTCGGCACCGATGCGGTGGAAGAGGTGACGCGCCTGTGCGAGGAGATCAGCCGCGAGTTCCCGCACGCGATTTTCTTCACGAGCAAGCTGATCTTCTCTTCCGATAACTGGTTCACGCGGCTGCTGCACAACCAGGCGGCGCTGGCTGCCCAGCGCCGCCTGCACCTGGAGGGGTTGCAGATGGTGATTCTGCCGATGAAGGTTTAGGCCGGCAGCAGGAAGTCCCAGTCCTGCACGCCGATCTTGTGCAGCTTCACTTCCTCGGACACCATGAAGTTCTGCGCCACCTGTTCCAGCGTCATGCCGTGCGCCATCTTGTCGGTCCAGTACGTCAGGCCGCCGGCATCGCTGTGACGGCTGAAGATGTTCTGGTACAGCAGCTCGACGTCGTGCGCGCTGTCGCCGTTGAACGCGGCCGCGTTCCGGCCTTGCGCTTCCGCCGAGCTGATCAGGTCCAGCGCGATCTTGCCCAGGCTGAGGCCGTTCTTCGCGGCGGTGGTCCAGAACTCGACGCCCAGATAGTCGGCCTGGCGTCCCAGCACGTCCTGGTACAGGCCGGCGATCGAGGAGATCGCGGCGTTGTTGACCACCGCCACCGTGGCGTCGCTGAATTTCAGGCTTTCCGCGTTGAGCACCAGCGCGTGCTGGTTGGGCTGCGCCTTGGCCGTCACGACGACGTAGCCGTCGTGGTTGACCACCGTGTAGTCGGCGCTGGCGCCGCTGAACACGGCGGTATCGTTGCCCAGCCCGCCATGCAGGATGGTCGTGTTGGCTTCCCCCGCCGCGCCCATGGCGCCGGCGCCGCCGGCGGCACCCTGCAGCGGCGCCGTCGTGCCGAAGACCAGGCTGTCGTCGCCGCCGCCCGAGAACACCGAACTGCCGCTGCCGGAAGACACGGTGAATTGCTGGCTGGCGGCGTCGCCGGTCAGGATCTGGCCGGTGGTGTTGCCGGTCACGTTGACGCTGCCGACGATGGCGGCGAAGTCCACCGAGTTCAACACCAGGTTGCTGCCGCTGGGGAGATTGCTGACGTCGATCACCAGCGCCGTGTGCTGGCCTTCGGTGCTGGTGCCGGTCAGCGTCAGCGCGCCGGTCGGCGCGGTGGTGCCGCTGGTCGGCGTGATGGTTTGGACCAGCAGCGGCACGGTGGAGGCCAGCTGGGTCAGGAAGGTCAGGCCGTTGCCGGTCAGGTGGCTCTGGTCGCTGGTCGGGTGGTCCGGCGTGGCCGCGCGGATGGCCTGGATCAGGTGGTCGAGCGAATCGCCGGCCGGCTGGCTGGCGCCGCCGGTGGCGGTCAGGCCGAAGCCCGGCGCGACCTGCGCCAGCAGCAGATTGGCGTTGCCGCTGGTGACCAGCGGGATGTCGGCCACGCCGGCGCTGCCGCTGGACTCGCTGCGGCCCGGGGTGACGATCGGGATGACGATCTGGGTGCCGCTGCCGCCGCCCGGCAGCGTGACGGGCTGCTGCGTGACCGGCACGCCGTCGACGGTGGTGGGCGGCGTGGTTGGCGGTTCCGGCGGCGATTCGATGGTCAACTCCAGCGACGGGCCGGCGACGGAGACGTTGCCGGCCAGGTCGAGCGCCTTGACCGTCAGCGTATGGCCGCCGACCGACAAGGCGCTGCTGGTGATGCTCCAGTCGCCGTTGCCGTCGGCGGTGGCGGTGCCCAGCACGGTGGTGCCGTCGGTGTCGTACAGCTTGACGGTGGCGTTGGCCTCGGCGGTGCCGGTGAAGGTCGGCGTGGCGGCGTTGGTGATGCCGTCGCCGACGGTGCCGCTGTCGCTGGCGGTGGCCAGCACCGGCGCGCCCGGCGCCGTCGGCGCCTCGGTGTCGATGAACAACTCCAGGCCGCTGCTGGCGGTGGAGATGTTGCCGGCGCGGTCGGTCTGCTTGACGGTCAGCGTGTGGTCGCCTTCGCTCAGCGTGCTGGAGACGATGCTCCAGGCGCCCGAGCCGCTGGCGGTGGCCGTGCCCAGCAGGGTGGTGCCGTCGGTGTCGTACAGCTTGACGGTGGCGTTGGCTTCAGCGGTGCCGGTGATGGTGGGCGTGGCGGCGTTGGTGATGCCGTCGCCCAGCGTGCCGCCGTCGCTGGCGGTGGCCAGCACCGGCGTGGCCGGCGCGGCGACCGTGGTGTCGATCCTGACCGTCAGGCCGCCGCTGGCGAGCGAGACGTTGCCGGCGGCGTCGGTCTGCTTGACGGTCAGCGTGTGGCTGCCTTCCGCCAGCGTGCTGCTGGTGATGCTCCAGTTGCCGGTGCCGTCGGCGGTGGTGGTGCCCAGCAGGGTGGTGCCGTTGGTGTCGTACAGCTTGACGGTGGCGTTGGCCTCGGCGGTGCCGGTGAACGCCGGCAGGACGTTGTTGGTGATGGCGTCGCTGCTGGAGGTGCCGGTGTCGGTGCCGGCGGTCATCGCCGGTGTGGACGGCGCCAAGGCCGCCGTGTGGTCCAGCGTGAAGGTCTGGCCCGCCGCGTAGCCGCCGATGATGCCGACCGCCGAACCGTTCTCGATGCCGGTGCCGCTGCTGTTCACATCCAGCCGCAGCGTGCCGTCGCCGCTGATGCCGTTGACGGTGACGGTGTAGGTGTCGCCGCTGCCGGTGATCGAGTCGATGGTGCCGGCGGCGCTGCCGCTGGTGGTGAGCGTGAAGTCGGAGGCGTCGACGCCGTTGACCGACTGGCTGAAGGTGACCGTGTAGGACACCGAGGTGGCGGCCGTCGGCACGGTGGACGAGGCGCTGGCGGCGCGCTCGATCGAGGCGACGCCGGGCGCGTCCACCACGTCGATGCTGAAGATCTGGAAGGCGTCGTTGCCGGCGGCGTCGGTGGCCTTCATATAGATGTGATAGGTGCCGGCGCTCAGGTTCTGCGCCGCCACCAGGTTGCTGCCGGAAACGGTGAACTTGCCGTTGTCGGCGTCGATGGTGCCGTTGCCGGCCTGGAAGCCGTAGGTGATGTCGGTGTCGTCGGTGGCCGACAGCGTGGCGATGGTGGCGCCGTTGGTGGCGCTGGACATCGTCACGTTGGTGGTGCTCAGTTGCAGGCCGACCGGGCCGATGGTGTCGAGGGTATAGGTGAAGCCGCTGGAGGCGACCGAGACGTTGCCCGCCGCGTCGGTCTGCTTGACCGTCAGCGTGTGCTCGCCGGAGGTCAGCGGGTTGCTGACGATGGTCCAGTTGCCGGCGCCGTCGGCGGTGCCGCTGCCCCGCAGCGTGGTGCCGTCGGTGTCGTACAGGCGCACGGTGGCGTTGGCTTCGGAGTGGCCGGTGATCACCGGCATGCTGGCGTTGCTGATGCCGTCGCCCAGGGTGCCGCTGTCGCTGCCGGCGTCCAGCGCCAGCGTGGTCGGCGCGACGACCGTGGTGTCGATGGTCAGCGTCAGGCCGGTGCTCAGCGGCGAGGTCAGGCTGCCGCCGTCGGTCTGGGTCACCTTCAGCGTGTGGCCGCCTTCGGACAGCGTGCTGCTGGTGATGCTCCAGTCGCCGCTGCCGTCGGCGGTGGTGGTGCCCAGCAGCGTGGTGCCGTCGGTGTCGTACAGCTTGACGACGGCGTTGGCGGCGGCGGTGCCGGTCAGCGTCGGCGTGGTGTCGCTGGTGATGCCGTCGCCCAGCGTGCCGCTGTCGCTGCCGCTGGAGACGGTCGGCGTCGGCGGCGCGGACGGGCCGGGGCGGCCGCCCATGACGATGGTGCTGGAACTGAAGGTGACGGAATCGGTGCCGTCCGTGCCCTGGATGGCGTTGACGTCATTGGCGCCGGTCGGGTCGCTGTAGGAGAACTCGATGATGTCGCCGGCGGTGAGCGCCGAGGCGCTGAAGGTCAGGGCCACGGTCTTGGCGGCGCTGTCGACGGTGACGCCGGTCACGGTGACGCCGCTGCCGTTGATCTGCATGTCGAAGGCGTTGGTCGGCGGCGGATTCGCGGCGTCCAGCGCGACATCGAAATGTATGGTGAAGAATTGTTCGCCGATGTAGCCGTCGGAACTGGAATAAGTGGGTTGCGTGATGGCAGTCATCTCTATCTTTCCTGGTGGTGGTCGGGAGTGACCATGAAGTCAGGCGAGTATAGGGCGATTTCACTGCGCAATTTGTGCTCAATTGTATCGCTGTAGACTGCTAGCAACAGCACCCTAAAGTACGGTAGTGCCGGCGGCGGCGTTCGTGATACGGAGCTTCTGTTGTGCAAGTAGCGCGAAGATGGCGTCCTTCGACAGCACGTACTGTTCCATCAGCACATCCTTCAGCTCGGCGATCTGCGGGCGGTAGTCGCCGATCGCTTCCAGCGTGTAGCTGTACAGCTCGTCGGCCTTGGCCTGCACCTGGTCGAGGTCGTGTTCCTGATTCTTGAACTGGCTGTAGTCCAGCTTGGAGCGCGAGTACATCGACAGCTTGTTGACCATCAGGTCCAGCATCGAGGTGGCCTTCTGGATATCGTTCTGGCTGCCGACCGAAATGCCGCGCGCGCCGTAGAACAGTTCCTCGGCGGCGACGCCGCCGTACAGCTGGATCACGTCGCGCTCCAGCTCCTCCAGCGTGCGCAGCGCGACGTCGTCCGAGGCCGACAGCACATAGCCCAGCGCGCCCAGCTTGGACACCGACTCGGTGCTGATCTTGAGCAGCGGCGAGCGCTGCTTGACCTGCTCCAGCGTCAGCCCCTGGCGCAGCCACGGGTCGATCTGCATGAAGAAGTGGCCCAGCTCGTGCAAGGCCACGCGCTCGCGCTGGCGGGTCTTCTCGGCGGTGGTGGCGCGGTCGGTGAGGCCGATGGTGGCGCGCTCGAAGGCGCGGAACATCAGGTCGGTGTTGATGACCGTGCTTTCCTGGATCGCGATCATGCTGGCCCGCTCGACCACCGTCTGCAGCAGCGCCGGGCTGAGGTTGGCGGTGATTTCCGCCACCTGGTCGAGGTTCAGCGCGTCCCAGTCGACGCAGCCGTCGGCCTTGCGCGCCAGGAAGGCCCGCAGCAGTTCGCGCCGCTCGGCCTTGTTCGGCAGGCGGAAGTTGATCTTGACCGAGAAGCGGCGCAGCATCGCCTCGTCCATCTGCGACGAGGCGTCGTCGAAGTTGGAGGCGACCACCCAGATGACGCCGGCGCCCTGGTCGCTGCGCACGCCGTCCAGCAGGCCCAGCAGCGTGTTGGCGGTATCGTCCTCCCATTTCTTTTCGCCGCGCCCGCGCGGCATGAACAGGCCCTGCGCTTCGTCGAGGAAGATGATGCAGCTGCCGCGCGCGCAAGCCTTGCGGTGCAGCGCGTGCAGCGCCTTGGAGCCGCCGCCGATGTAGCCCGATTCCAGCGCCGAGGCCGAGGCCTGGATCAGCGGCACGTTGAGGCGCTTGGCCAGGTAGCCGGCCAGCTTGGTCTTGCCGGTGCCGGCCGGGCCCGTCAGCATGACGTTGAAGGGCTTGTCGATGTCGTGCTCGCGGTAGACCGCGCGGTTGCGGATCATGTCTTCCAGGTGCAGGACTTCCTGCTTGATATCCTCCATGCCGATCAGGTCGTCCATGCTGCCGCCCAGCTGGTCCGGGGTCAGCACGGTGGCGGACACGCCCATGCCGGGCAGGCCGTGGCGCAGCAGGAACAGCGCCAGCCCCACCAGCAGCAGGTCGATCGCGTGGCGGCGCAGGAAGGCGCCGGCGCGCGCCAGGCCGCTGTCGTCCTCGTCCTGCAGCGCCGCCTTGTGCGAGGCCAGGTAGTCGTCGCGCGCGATGGCGTAGGGGATGTTATTGCGCAGCAGGATTTCGCGTTCCAGGCTCAGGTGCGTGCTGCCCGGCACCTTGACCACGTACAGCAGCGGATCGTCCTTCATCTTGAAGATGTAGCGCGGCGCCTCCGATTGCGGCATGGCCACCATCAGGTATTCCAGCTGCTCGCGCTGGGCCGCCAGCGCGGTGATCTGGGCGATGTCCTGCGAGCGCAGCATCGGGCTCGAATCCTGCGGCACCTCGGTGCGCCAGCTGAACAGGGCGAGCGCGGCCACCGCCAGCAGCGCCAGCGCGGCGCGGACGTAGTTGTTCCGCAGTGCGGATTGAAGTTTGTGAAGAGTAAACATAGTCGTTGCGATCCACCAAGGGAGGGGCGGCATGGTGTCGGGCTCAGCGCGGGGATGGGGCGCAGCAGCCGAGGCCGCCATTGGCCGGTGCGCAGAGCGGGGCGCGACCGGTATTGCTAACTTGTCTTGCGAAACGAACATGCCGTAGGGCAACTCGCTCTGTGCCCACTATAGCGGCATGCAGGGCGTTTGTCTCGGGTTGATCCAATAAAAAAACGCCGCCAGCAACAGATCCGGCGGCGCACGCCGTTCATCCCGTTTTTTTGCGCTTGGAGCACGCGCTTTTACCGCTCGTCGCATACGCCGGATATTGACGCCGGCCTTTGCTAATCTGTACATGTCTACCGCTGAACATCCTATTGCAGCGGTGGCTCCCAGCAGTTTATCGAGCACACAACCTTACGGAGCACACCATGAAAACCACCCTGTTCGGCATCGCTGCCGCGCTCGCTTTGACCTCGATGTCCGCCGTCCACGCGCAAGACCACAGCGTGCAAATCAAGCCGGTCCGCGCCTATCACATGGTGGCCGAGGATTTCCGCGACTTCCAGAACACCTATCTGCTGCAGAACGGCGAAACCATCGCCTTCAGCGCCCGCATGAACCACTTCTATACCCAGTTGGGCGACGGCGAGCGGGTGCGGATCTTCCCGGTATCGCGCAATGTGTTTGTGACCGGCAACGGCGCCCGCATCGAGTTCCGCGAGCAGGGTGAAACGGTGGGCATCGCCAGTTTCGAGAAGCTGTCGCTGGCCGGCGACCTGCCCGCCAATACCATGATGATGGCGGCGGCGCGCCGCTGAGCGCGCGGCCACAAACTTCTTCCCCACTTATTTGGAGCACTATCATGAAAAGCACTCTGTTGAGTATGGCTGTGGCCGCTGCATTGTCGATCGCGGCCGTCGGCGCCCAGGCCGCCCAGGACACCGCGGGCGATTCGGTCCAGATCAAGGCGCCGTCGGGTTTCCGTTTCGAACCCCAGGAATTCGCGGACTACCGCTACTCCTACGCGCTGAGCAATGGCGACACGATACGGTTCACCCAGCGCGGGGCCCATTATTACGCCCAGGTCGAGGACCATCCGAAAGTCGAAATCTTCGCCGTCGGCCCCGACAGGTTCGTGAGCGGCACCGGCGCCCAGCTGAAGTTCGACGACCAGGGCTACGCGCTGGCGATCGACAACTACGAGCGCCTGCCGATGGCCGCCCGGCTGCCGGCCAACACCATCGTCATGGCCCGGCGTTGAGGGCGGACGCCCGCTGCTTGGGCAAGGTCCAGTGTTCGTACTTGCGCTCCAGGCGCGCCATGGTGCCGTCGCGCCGCATCTCCGCCAGCGCGGCGTTGAGCCTGTCGATCAGCTCGTCCGGCACCGACGGGTTGCAGGCCAGGTAGACCTTGACGCGGTTGAACACCAGTAGCGGCACCACCTTGTCGGCCCAGTCGTACTGGCGCGGGCCGGGGCTGCCGTTGCGCATGCCCACCGCCCACAGGTCGATGCGCTTGAGCAGCACCTTTTGCGGATTGACCAGGTCGTTGCTGACCGACTCGACGTTGAAGCCGCGGCTGCGCAGGTAGTCGTCGCGGGCGTCGCCGATATAGGTGCCGATGCGCAGCTTGCGCGCGTCTTCCAGCGTCTTGAGCGGGAACTCGTGGTCGGCGCGGCCCCAGAACTGCCATTCGGCCTCGTCGGTCGGCCCCACCCATTTGAACAGCGCCTCCCGCTCCGGCGTGCGCGAGGTGGAATACACGCAGGTCTGGCCCTGGTTCAGCGCCATCATGTAGGCCCGTTTCCAGGGCAGCAGGTCGATCTTGTAGTCGGTGCCGGTGCGCGCCATCAGCTCGCGCACCTTGTCGGTCTCGCGGCCGGTGACGCCGTCCGCGCCCAGCATGCTGGACGGCGGCGAATGTTCGGTGGTGATGCTGAGCGGCGCGGCGAGGCCGTTGCCGGTGCAGCTTGCCGCCAGGAGGAATGTCAGGATAATAAGTCGCATGGGCTGGCCGCTTTCTGAAGAAAAGCATAGCAGCAATGCGAGCTGGACGACAACACCGCCGCCCAGCGGTGCGCTCAGTCCGCGCGGCGGTACAGGCGGAAGCGTTCCTCGCGGTCGGCCGGGCGCCGTCCTTCCCACAGCAAGATCCATTGGCGTCCCCGGTGCTGCGGCTGGATCTCGCGGTCGTCGCGCAGCTTGATGCTATCTTGCAACAGCAGCAGGTCGCACTTGCCGCCTTCGACGCCGGCGAACGGCAGCTGGGCGTAGTAGGCGAACGAGGCGCGCTGCGCCGGTCCGACGTTGGTTTCGATGCAGCCGCCGCCCGGCGGCAGCTTGTCGGCGATCTGGCGCGCGACGCTGGCGTAGCTCTTGCTGTAGTTGACGTCCGGCAGGAACAGGGTCATCAGCAGGATCCAGATCAGGATCAGGCCGCCCGACGACAGCACCACCGCGCGCCACAGCACCGACGGCCGGCGCGAGACGCGCCAGTGGACCAGCGCGAACCAGCCGGCGGTGGCCGCCAGCGCCACCAGGAAGGCGATCCAGCCCAGCTCCGGATGGAAGCCCGGCACCAGCTTGAGCGCGTTCTTGGCGGCCCGCGCCGGCCAGCCGGTCAGCTTGGCGATCCAGAAGATCCAGATCACGGCCGCGCACAAGGTCAGCGCCATCACCGAGAACCAGTCGATGGCGTTGATGGCGCCGCGCTTCATGGTCAGCAGGCCGAAGGCGGCCATGACGGCCAGCGGCGGCAGCAGCGGCAGCAGCTGGCCTTGCTCGGGCGTCGGATGGAACAGGGTCAGCAGCGTGCCCATGGTGACGAAGGCCAGCGGCACGACGATGTGCAGCACGCCGCGCTGGCGGCGCCAGGCCCACACGGCCCAGCCGGCGAACGGCCAGGCCGGCCAGAAGAACCAGAGGCCGACGCGGAAGAAGAATTTGAGCGAGAACAGGCTTGGCAGGCCGAGCTGCAGCCAGTTCCAGCCCAGCCAGGCGTTCAGCGGTTGCTGGTGGTAGGGTTCCAGCCATTGCGCCGGCGCCAGCCACAGCGCGGCGACGGCGGCGCCGACGGCGATCATGGCGCCCAGGTCGCGCACCGCGCGGATGGCGGGCTGGGCCAGGAAGCGGGTGCAGGCGAACAGGGCCAGCATCAGGAACACCGGCGTGACCCAGCCGCGCGTCAGGGTCAGCAGGCCGATCGCCAGGCCGCTCAGGGCGGCGTTGCGCAGCGACGGCTTTTCCACGTAGCGCACGGTGCGGTACAGCAGCAGCGCCGTCAGCGACACCTGCAGCGCTTCGGAGGTGGTTTCATGGCTGTGCAGCAGCAGGCCGAGGCAGCCGAGGTAGATCAGCACGGCGGCGTCGGCCAGCGTGCGGCCGAAATCGTCGGGCTCGGGCTGGCCGCCGAAGGCCAGGCGCAGCGGCTGCGCATCCTGGCGGCGGCCCAGGTTGAAGGTGGCGTACCACAGCGACAGCACGCCCAGCAGGAAGACGGCGACGGTGCCGACGCGCGCCGCCATCACGTCGCCCAGCAGCCAGCCGAACAGCTTGATGCCCAGCGCGCCCAGCCAGAAGGCCAGCGGGCCCTCGTCCGGCCACGACAGGCCGGCGACGTTGGGCCACAGCCAGTCCTGCCAGCCGCCGTGCGCCATCGTCCACATGATGCCGAAGCTGGCGGCGTCGTCGTTCTTCCACGGGTCGCGGCCGATCAGGCCGGGCAGGATGTAGAGCAGGCCGAGGGCGAACAGGGCCCAGCGCGGCAGTGCCAGGGTAGCGGCGGCGGGAAGACGGACTGGCTTCATCGATCAGTGTGTTTTAAGAGTAGAACCGGAGTATGAAGGAAACAAACAAAAAAAGCAGCCTGAGGCTGCTTTTTTGAGAGCGACTGGGAAACCCGGTTGCTTAGGCGTTGGCGACCGACGTTTTCGAACCGACGGTACCGAACTTCTGGCGGAATTTCTCGACGCGGCCGGCGGTGTCGACGATTTTGTGCTTGCCGGTGTAGAACGGGTGCGATTCAGCCGATACCTCGATCTTGATCAGCGGGTATTCTTTACCGTTGTGCTCGATCTTTTCGCGGGTCTGGATGGTCGAACGGGTGACGAATTTGAAGTCGCACGACAGGTCGTGGAACACAACTTCGCGGTATTCTGGATGGATTTCTGGTTTCATTTCGAAGCTTTCGGTTAGGTCGGTAGCCAAACAGCACTTCGTCGGTCGATCCTGCTTCTTGACCCGATTGCCGCTCACTTGCCAGTTTTAAAATAATGCGATCGGCGATTATACAGCCGTTAACGCAAACAGGCAACCGCGATGGTTGCCTGTTTAGCATGATTGCCTAGCGTTTAACCGCCTCGCCGCATCATGTCGAAGAACTCACCGTTGTTCTTGGTGGCCTTCATCTTGTCGAGGATGAACTCCATCGCCTCGATCTCGTCCATCGAGTACAGCAGCTTGCGCAGGATCCAGATCTTCTGCAGCTGGTCCGGCTTGATCAGCAGTTCTTCGCGGCGGGTGCCCGACTTGTTCAGGTTGATCGCCGGGTAGACGCGCTTCTCGGCCAGGCGGCGCTCCAGGTGCACCTCCATGTTGCCGGTACCCTTGAATTCCTCGTAGATCACGTCGTCCATGCGCGAGCCGGTTTCGATCAGCGCGGTGGCGATGATGGTCAGCGAGCCGCCTTCCTCGATATTGCGCGCGGCGCCGAAGAAGCGCTTGGGACGCTGCAGCGCGTTGGCGTCGACGCCGCCGGTCAGCACCTTGCCGGAGGCAGGGATCACGGTGTTGTAGGCGCGCGCCAGGCGGGTGATCGAGTCCAGCAGGATGATCACGTCTTTCTTCATTTCGACCAGGCGCTTGGCTTTTTCCAGCACCATCTCGGCGACCTGCACGTGGCGGGTGGCCGGCTCGTCGAAGGTCGAGGCGACCACTTCGCCGCGCACCGAGCGCTGCATCTCGGTCACTTCTTCCGGACGTTCGTCGATCAGCAGCACGATCAGCGTGCAGTCGGGATGGTTGGCGGTGATCGCGTGCGCGATGTGCTGCAGGATCACCGACTTGCCCGATTTCGGCGACGCCACCAGCAGGCCGCGCTGGCCCTTGCCGATCGGCGCGATCAGGTCGATGATGCGGCCGGTGATGTTTTCCGTGCCGTTGATGTCGCGCTCCAGGCGCAGCGGCTCGTTCGGGTGCAGCGGCGTCAGGTTCTCAAACAGGATGCGGTGTTTCGAGGCTTCCGGCGATTCGCCGTTGACCTTGTCTACCTTGACCAGCGCGAAGTAGCGCTCGCCGTCTTTCGGGGTGCGCACTTCGCCCTCGATCGAATCGCCGGTGTGCAGGTTGAAGCGGCGGATCTGCGACGGCGAGATATAGATGTCGTCGGTGGACGCCATGTAGCTGGCGTCGGGCGAGCGCAGGAAGCCGAAGCCGTCCGGCAGCACTTCGAGGGCGCCGTCGCCGAAGATCTGTTCACCGGATTTCGCGCGCTTTTTCAGGATCGCAAACATCAGTTCCTGTTTGCGCAGACGCGCCGCGTTGTCGATATCAAGACCGATGGCCATCTCCAGCAATGCCGAGACGTGTAAGGCCTTTAATTCAGATAGATGCATATGTGTTGAGTGTCCCGTGACGGGAAAGTAAAGGTAGGGGAGGGGACTGCGTGGTTGTCTCTATGTTATTCAACGGCGCCGCAGGCGCGGCGCCGTTGGTGCGGCGTGATGCTATCTTACTTAGATATTGCTGTCGATGAAAGAGGTCAGCTGGCCTTTTGCCATTGCGCCAACCTTTTGCGCGGCGGCGACGCCGTTCTTGAACAGGATCAGGGTCGGGATGCCGCGGATGCCGAACTTGGCGGGCACCGCCTGGTTCGAATCGACGTCCATCTTGGCGATCAGGATCTTGCCTTCGTATTCCTTGGCCACTTCTTCCAGGATCGGGGCGATGCTCTTGCAAGGACCACACCATTCGGCCCAGAAATCGACCAGCACTGGACGATCGGACTTCAGCACGTCTGCATCAAAAGAAGTATCGGTAATGTGTTTGATATTTTCGCTCATATATTCCTCAATCGAGGTCTGTGGGATCAATAACGCCTGGGGATTATGCCATGTTGTCTGCAATCGCCTTCAACGTTGCCGGTAACAGGCAGCAGATGGTGGCCGATTGCGCGAATTCAATGTCTTGGAATGGGATGGCAACAAGGTCGGCAGGCGGGGATGGCTGAAATAATAACCCATTTTTTAAAAATGTGCGGCAGATTGTCGAAACCCCCTAAACTATTTGCCATGATGGCCGGCCGGGCCCGGGCAGCGTGCTGCGGCGCGGTCCATCAGCGCGGCCAGCGTGTCGAGCCCCAGCGGCTTGGCGCAGGCGTCGAGGATCGCCAGTCCCTGCGCCTCGGCCAGCCGGGCGGCGGTCTTGAGCACGGCGCCGTCCACGCCCGACAGCAGCACCACGCAGCCGGCATATTGCTGCGCCGCCGCAAGGCGCAGGAAGTCGATGCCGTCCATCACCGGCATCGACAGGTCGCAGATCAGCAGCTCGGGCGGGCGCAGGCGCAGCTCGATCAGCGCCCGGCGGCCGTCGGTTTCCCGTATCACCTCGTGCGGCCCGAAGCCGCCGATCATGTCGGCCAGCAGTTCCAGCATGAACGCGTCGTCATCCAGCAGCAGTACCCGCATGCGCTTCCTTGGTGTGTCAGCCCGGCGGCTCAATTGTCGTCGGCGAAGGTGGTGTTGGTCATGATTTGTTCGGTGATGCGTTCCAGCAGCGGCCACAGTTTCTGCAGCACGGCCTGGGCCCGCAGCGCGTTGTCGGCGTCGCTGGCCTCGGGCGGCAGCTGCTCCATCTGCAGCATCAGCTCGCCCATCCCCAGCGCGCCGACGGTGCGCGCCGGCGACTTGAGCCGGTGGCCCAGCTCGCGCAGCGCGGCCAGGTCGCCGCGCCCCAGCGCCGTCTCCATCTGGTTCAGGCCATCCTGCGTATTATGCAAGAACTTGAACGCGAACTTGCGCACCTTGTGGGGATGATATCCCAGCAGCTTGGCGAGGATGGATAAATCGATCACCGCCGGGTCGCCGCCCAGCGTGGTCTTGAACGCCGGCCGCGCCGGCGCCGGCGGCGCCTCGCGCGGCGCGCCTTCCGCGCGCTCCGGCAGCCAGTTGGCGATGGTCTGGTACATCAGCGCCGGCTGGATCGGCTTGGAGATGAAATCGTCCATGCCGGCCTCGATGCAGCGCACCCGGTCCTCGCTGGTGGCGGTGGCGGTCATGGCCAGCACCCGCATGTCGGCCAGGCGCGGATCGGCGCGGATGCGGCGGGTCGCCTCGAGGCCGTCCATCAGCGGCATCTGCACGTCCATCAGCACGCAGTCGAAGGCGGTCTGGCGCAGCAGTTCCAGCGCCTCCATGCCGTTGGCCGCCAGGCACACCGAGGAGCCCACTTCCTCCAGCATCTCCAGCGCGATCTGCTGGTTGAAGGTGTTGTCCTCGACCAGCAGGATGCGGGCGTTCTTCAGCGCCGCCATGACGGCGGCGCTGCGCGAGGAGGCCAGCAGCTCGGCGGCGGCGTCCTTGACGCGGTCGATCAGCGCCGGCACCGTGGCGCTGCTGATGCCCAGGCGCGCGGTGAACCAGAAGGTGCTGCCCTGGCCCGGCCGGCTGCGCACGCCGACCTCGCCGCCCATCAGCTGCGCCAGCTGCTTGCAGATCGCCAGGCCGAGGCCGGTGCCGCCGTATTCGCGGGTGGTCGAGGTGTCGGCCTGCTGGAACGACTGGAACAGCTTGTCGATCTCGGCCTCCGACAGGCCGATGCCGCAGTCGCTCACCTCAAAGCGCAGCAGGCAGCCGTGGGCGTCGCCGACCACCTGGCGCACCCGCACTTCGATGCGGCCCTTTTCGCTGAACTTGATGGCGTTGTTGGCGTAGTTGATCAGCACCTGGCCGAGCCGCAGCGGATCGCCGCGCAGCACCCTGGGCAGGGTCGGATCGAGATCGTAGACCAGTTCCAGATCGCGGCTGGCCGCCTTCGGCGCCACCACTGTGGTCAGGGTCTGGATCACGTGGTCGAGCGCGAAGTCGACCTGCTCGATTTCCAGCTTGCCGGCCTCGATCTTGGAGATGTCGAGGATGTCGTCGATGATGCCCAGCAGGTGCTCGCCGGCGAAGCGGATCTTTTCCAGGTAGTCGCGCTGGCGCGGATCGAGCTCGGTCTTGAGCGCCAGGTAGGCCATGCCGATCACGCCGTTCATCGGCGTGCGGATCTCGTGGCTCATGTTGGCCAGGAACTGGCCCTTGGTCTGGTTGGCTTCCTCGGCCACCTGGCGCGCGTGTTCCAGCTCGCCGGTGCGGATCGCCACCCGTTCCTCCAGGTGTTCGTTCAGTTCGCGCAGCGCATCCTCGCCGCGCTTGCGGTCGGTGATGTCGGTCAGGCTGGCCACCACCAGCTGCACCGCGCCCGACTGGTCGGGGATCGGTTCGGCGTTGACCGACAGCCAGTGCCGCGCGCCGTCCGGCCGGGCCAGGCCCATCACCACGTCGCGCACCGAGATGCCGGTCACCAGCGCCAGGCGCACCGGATGGCTGGCGCCGTCGTAGGGCGTGCCGTCCTCGCGCACGCCCTGCCACAGGCCGTCGCCGGCCAGGTCCTCGGTATGCGCCAGCATGCGCGCGGCGGCCGCGTTGCGCTCGATGACCGCGCCGTGGCCGTCGACCATCACCAGGCCGTTGGTGACGGCGTTGAAGATCGAGGCCAGGCGCTGGCTGGAGTCGCGCAGCGCGCCCTCGGCCTGGCGGCGCGCGGTGATATCGGTCAGCATGGCCAGCGTGCCGGCGTAGTGGCCGGCGTCGGAGTTGATCACGGTGGTCGACAGCAGGCACCAGACGCTGCTGCCGTCGCGCCGCAGGAAGCAGACGTCGCCCTGGCTGGCCTCGCCCGACAGGCGGTGCTGCAGGTGCTGCTTGAGCAGCGCGCGGCCGGCGTCGTCCATGAAGTCGGTCATGGCGCGGCCCATCATCTGCTCGACCTCGTAGTCCAGCATCTGCGCCAGCGTCGGATTGACGAAGGTGGTGCGGTCGTCGGCGTTGGTCATCCAGATGCCTTCGGCGGCGGTCTGCACGATCTGGCGGTAGCGCTCGGAGCTGGCCTGCAGCGCTTCCTCGGCGCGCTGGCGCTGGGTCATGTCGCGCAGCGTCATGATGACCAGGTCCTGGCCGGCCAGCTCCACCGGCGAGATGTGCACCATGGCCGGGAAGCTGCTGCCGTCGGCGCGGATCGCGCACAGCACGCGGCCCGGCAGGTTGGGGCGCGAGAACAGTTCGCGCGCGCGGCCGTTGCTGCGCATCGCTTCCGGCGCCAGCTGCTCGACCGAGCGGCCGGTCATCGCGCCTTCGTAGCCGAAGCAGCGGGCGCAGGCCGGATTGGCGTGGCGCACGCGCCCGCCCTTGTCGGCGATCAGCGCCGCGCCGGGCGTGGCGTCGACCACGGCCCACATGCGCGCCTCCTCGGCGGCCGCGCGCTCGCTGATGTCGGCCATGGTGCCGGCGGCGCGCAGCGGCCGGCCGGCGGCGTCGCGCTCGATGATCATGCCGCGCGCCAGCACCGACTTCCAGCTGCCGTCGCCGGCGCGCATGCGGTGCTCGCTGCGGATTTGGCCGCTGTCGCCGCCGCTGCTGGCCAGGTAGTCGCGGATGGTGCGCTCGACGCGGGCGCGGTCGTCCGGGTGCACGTAGGTCTGCCATTCCTCCAGCGTGGGATGGAACGCGCCGGGGTCGTAGCCCAGCAGCTCGCAGTAGCGCGGCGACAGCTTGAGCGTGCCGCTGTCGATGCGCCATTCCCACATGCCGGCGCCGGAGCCCTCCAGCGCGAAGCCGGCCATGCGTTCGGCGCTGCCCAACTCCGCGCGCGCCGCCCGCAGCGCCGCGGCCTGCCGGCGCAAGCGCCAGGCGCCGGTCAGCGATACCAGCAACAGCAGCCCGCCCAGCATGGCGCCGCTGTAGCGCAGCAGCGCGCTGTCGGCCGGCGGCTGGTACAGGAAGCCGTCCAGCTTGAAATCGGCCGGCAGCATGCCCTGTTCGCTGTAGGCGAGGGCCAGCGCGCGCCAGCGCTCCGGGTTGCTGTAGCCCAGCTCGATCAAGCCCTGTTCCAGCAGCGGCGCGGTGCGCTGGGCCTCGAACATCAGGTGTTCGCGGCTGTGGCGCTCGGGGTAGCGGGCCCGTATCAGGTCGGCGATCTCGCCCGGATGCGCCATCGCATAGCGCCAGCCGCGCAGCGTGGCCTCGCGCAGCGCCTGGGCGCGCGCCGGATGCTCGCGCAATTCGCTCTCGGTGGTGTACAGCACGTCGCCGTAGAAATCCAGGCCCTGGCTGCGCGGCGACTGCAGTTCGTAGGACAGGTTGAGGCGGTCCAGCACATAGGGCGCCTCGGTGACGTAGGCCGACATCGCCTCGACCCGGCCCTCGGCCAGGTCGTCGAAGCTGGAGCTGTGGGCGACCTGGTGCAGGGTGTCGAGGCGCACGCCCTGCTGCTTCAGCATGACCGTCAGTTCCGTGTCGCTCGGCGCCAGCATGACGCGGCTGCCGGGCCAGGGGACCGGCTTGCCGTCGGCGCCGAGGCGGCGCAGCAGCACCGCGGCCGAATGCTGGAACACCGAGGCCAGCACCACCACCGGCTGGCCCATGCCGCGCGCCAGCAGCAGCGTGCTGTTGCCGACGCCGTACTGGGCGCGGCCGTCGACGACGTTTTGCAGCGGATCCTGGCTGGGACGTGCTTCGAGCAGCGTCACGTCGAGGCCGGCGTCGCGGTAGTAGCCCTGGTCCTGCGCGGCGTAGTAGCCGGCGAACTGGAACTGGTGCCGCCATTTGAGCTGGAGCGAGACTTTTTCCGCCGCCGCCGCAGGCTGCAGGCCGCAGGCCAGAACGAGCGCGCAGGCCGTCAGCCTGAGCGGCAGGCGGTGCCAGGAACCCTGGCGAAGGCGCGGACGGCAGTGAAACAAGAGCTTCCCTTTCGGTCGACATTGCAGTGCTTGCTGTATCCAAGCAACTATAGCATCGAAGTTTTGGCGGTAGTCGAGAAAGTGAACCGGACGCGATTGCGACGCCGGTTCGCGCAAAAGAACGCCGGAATTAACAATCGGGACCGGATTCCGTGACAATCGGTGAGAATGCCCGGCGCCGGCGGAGGCCGGGGTGGCTTGCGGTGTGCTAGCCGGCCGCCTACTGGTTGAAGCTGCCGGCGAACTGGTAGCGGTGGCCGGGATGCCACATGGTGGCGATCGAGGCGATCTGGCCGCCGGAGCGGGTCTGGCGCTTGAGCACCAGGCAGGCTTGCCTGGTGTCGATGGCCAGCATCTCGGCGATGTCGCGTGGGGCCGCCAGCGCTTCGATGCTGTAGGTGGCGCCCTGCAGCGGCGCCGCCTTCATCAGGTATTCGTTGGGCGTGATGCTGGCGTAGTCCTGCTCCATGTAGTCGGGCGCGCACAGCGGATTGGCCCAGCGGTCCTCGACCTGGATCGGCACGCCGTTCTCGAAGTGGACGATCACCGAGTGGAACAGCGTGTGGCCGGCCGGCAGCTCGAACTGCTTGGCCATCAGTTCGCTGGCCTTGACGCGCTCCAGCTGCTGCAGGCTGCTGCGGTGGGCGTGGCCGCGCGCGCGGATCTCGTCGGCGATGGATTTGATCTCCAGCAGCGTGGCCTGGTATTTTTGCTGGGCGACGTAGGTGCCGGAGCCCTGGCGGCGGGTGAGTACTTGCTCCGCCGTCAGCTCGCGCACGGCGCGGTTGACGGTCATGCGGGAGACGCCGAACTGCTTGACCAGCGCCTGTTCGGAAGGGATCACGTCGCCTTCCTTCCAGGTGCCGGCGGCGATTTCCGCCAGCAGGTAATCCTTGATGCGCTGGAAAATAGGGGTGCTGTCTTGTGGTGCTTGATCGTCCAAACGGCTTCTCCGAGGGCACGCCTCCGCAGGCGGCAGAGCGGGCATTTTAGCATCGCAATGCTTGCCTGTTGAACATCTTTACGCGGTTTTGTGGCGGCGGCCTTACAATTCAAAAGCAAGAGGCGGAGTGTGTGTCCAGGCGTCGATGAATAAGATGGCCTCATTCCAATCAAACCATGGAGTTCGAGATGGGCAACGAGATAGACAAGACGGCCAACAAGGCGGTGCGGCAGGCTAGCTACGGCAGCGACGAGTCGCGCTGGGCCGCCGTGCGGCAACGCGACGCCGGCGCCGACGGCGTGTTCTGGTATTCGGTGCGCAGCACCGGCGTGTATTGCCGTCCATCGTGCGGCGCGCGCCCGGCCTTGCGCAAGAACGTGGCTTTCCACGGCAGCCGCGAGGAGGCCGAGGCGGCGGGTTTCCGGCCCTGCATGCGCTGCAAGCCGGAGCAGCCGCCGCTGGCCGAGCGCCAGGCCGCCATCGTGGCCCAGGCCTGCCGCCTGATCGATGGCGCCGAGGAGGCGCCGGACCTGGACAGCCTGGCGGCGGCGGTGGGCGTGAGCCGCTTTCATTTCCACCGCATGTTCAAGGCGGTGACGGGGATTACGCCGAAAGCCTACGCCAACGCCCAGCGCGCGCGCCGCATGCAGGCCGGGCTGGCGCAGGAGGCGTCGGTGACGGAGGCGATTTATGCGTCCGGCTTTAATTCAAGCGGACGCTTTTACGCGCAGACGCCCGCGGTGCTGGGCATGACGCCGACAGCCTTCCGCGCCGGCGGCAAGGGCGCGCAGATACGCTTCGCCATCGGCGCCTGTTCGCTGGGCGCGATCCTGGTGGCCAGCACGGAGCAGGGCATCTGCGCGATCCTGATCGACGACGATCCCGACCTGCTGGTGCGCGACCTGCAGGACCGCTTCCCCAAGGCGGAGCTGATCGGCGCGGAGCCGGCGTACGAACAGGTGGTGTCGCGCGTGGTCGGGCTGGTCGAGCGGCCGGAGATCGGACTGGACTTGCCGCTCGATGTGCGCGGCACGGCGTTCCAGCAGCGCGTGTGGCAGGCGCTGCGCGAGATCCCGGCCGGGTGCACGGTCAGCTATGCCGAGCTGGCGGAGCTGGTCGGCCTGCCCAAGGGCGCGCGCGCCGTGGCCGGGGCGTGCGCGGCCAACGCGCTGGCGGTGGCGATACCGTGCCACCGCGTGGTGCGTAACGATGGTTCGATCTCCGGCTACCGCTGGGGCGTGGACCGCAAGGCCGCGCTGCTGGACCGGGAGGCGGGTCAATGAAGAACGGCGAGTTCGATTTCAGCGACGGCGCGGCCGCGCGCAAGCCGCGCAGGACGCCGCCGGTGAGCGTCGCTCCCGCCCCTTCCGCCGCGCCTGCGGATGCGCCCGACGCCGCCGCCATCGCGCAGGCGCAGGCCAGCGCCCGCAAGCTGGTCGCGGCGTCGGCCGGCATCGGCGTGCACGTGGCGGGGCTGGACTGGCAAGCCATCGCCGATGAGCTGAACGCGCACGGCTACGCCATCGTTCCCGGCATGTTGACCGCCGACGAATGCGCAGCGCTGGCCGCGCAATACGCCCAGCCGCAGCTGTACCGCAGCCGCGTGGTGATGGCGCAGCACGGCTTCGGCAGCGGCGAATACCAGTACTTCCGCTATCCGCTGCCGTCGATGATCTCGGCGCTGCGGCAGTCGCTGTATGGCCCGCTGGCCGCCATCGCCAATCACTGGCACGAGGTGATGGACATGGAAGCGCGCTTTCCGCCCGACCACGCCGACTTCCTGGCGCGCTGCCATGCCGCCGGCCAGACGCGGCCCACGCCGCTGATGCTGCAATACGGCAGCGGCGACTACAACTGCCTGCACCAGGACCTGTACGGCGAGCACGTCTTCCCGCTGCAGGCGGCGATCCTGCTGAGCGAACCGGGCAAGGATTTCGAGGGTGGGGAGTTCGTGCTGACCGAGCAGCGCCCGCGCATGCAGTCGCGGGTGGAGGTGGTGCCGCTCAAGCGCGGCGACATGGTCATCTTCCCCGTCAACCACCGCCCCGCGCAGGGCACGCGCGGCGTCTACCGGGTCGCCATGCGGCACGGCGTCAGCCGGCTGCGCGCCGGGGCGCGCCATACGCTGGGGATTATCTTCCACGACGCGAACTAGATCATTTGGTCCATAATACGGGTATTCACCATTCCAAGGAATACCCGTGGCAAGGCAAAGAGAGTTCGACCGCATCGACACATTGAACAAAGCGCTGGAAGTGTTCTGGCAAAAAGGCTATGCCGCGACCTCCACCGCCGACCTGCTGGAAGCGATGCAGATCGGCCGGCAAAGCATGTACGATACCTTCGGCGACAAGTACTCGCTCTACCTGGAAGCGTTGCGGCAATATTGCGACACCAGTACCGTCGAGCTGCTGCGCGGCCTGAAAGGCGACAGCGCGCTCGGCGCCATCGACAATATGCTGCAGGCTTTTGCCTCGCGGCCCAAGCGCGACAACGCCAAGGGTTGCATGGGCGTCAATGCGGTCTGCGAATTCGGCACCAGCGACGCCGGCATCAACGCCCTGCACCATAGCAGCGGGGCGCAGGTCAACGACGCCGTCGAGCGCATGCTGCGGGCCGCCGCGGCCGCCGGGGAAATCCCGGCCGGCACCGATATCCAGCAGGCGGCCGCCTTCGTTGTCGCCACGCTGTCCGGCATGAAGGTATGCGCCAAGGCCGGCGGCAGCATCGCGACGCTGCGCGCAATTGCCAAATTCGCCATCCAGGGATTGCGCGGCGGCTGAAACTTATCACGGAATTTTTTACTTGACTGATTGATCCAGTAAGCCTACCATGCGATCTATTCTGGACTATTCGATCCAGAAATAACCCATGAAAGGCATTCCCATGACTACCTCATTGAACAACAAAGTTGCGCTGGTTACCGGCGGCGCGCGCGGCATCGGCGCGGCTACCGTGAAGCGCCTGGCACAGGACGGCGCGGCAGTGGCGTTCACCTATGTCTCTTCGCCCGGCAAGGCGAACGACCTGGCGGCCACCATCAACGCCGCCGGCGGCAAGGCGCTGGCGATCCAGGCCGACAGCGCCGATCCCGCCGCGCTGCAGGCGGCGGTCGAGCGGACGGTGGCGCATTTCGGCGCGCTGGATATCCTGGTCAACAGCGCCGGCATCCTGCAACTGGCGCCGATCGAGGACTTTGCGTTGGCGGATTTCGACCGCATGGTGGACGTCAACGTGCGCGCCGTGTTTGTCGCCGTGCAGGCGGCGGCCAAACACATGAAGGAGGGCGGGCGCATCGTCACCATCGGCAGCGTGGCCGGCGTGCGGGTCGGTTTCTCCGGATCGGGCGTTTATTCGATGACCAAGGCGGCGGTGGCGACACTGGTGCGCGGCATGGCGATCGACCTGGCGCCGCGCGGCATCACCGTCAACAACGTCCAGCCGGGTCCTATCGAGACGGATATGAATCCGCCCGATGCGCCTTACATCGACCACGTGCGCGCGCTGATTCCGCTGGGCCGCTTCGGCCAGCCGGGCGATGTGGCGGGGATGGTGGCCTACCTGGCCGGCGAAGAGGCAGGCTTCATCACCGGCGCCAGCTTCTCCGTGGATGGCGGCTATACCGCCTGAACGCTCTTCTGCGTTTGATACAGGCGGGCGTAGATGCCGTTCCGCGCCAGCAGCGCATCGTGGCTGCCGACTTCGGCGATGCGGCCGCCGTCCAGCACCACGATGCGGTCGGCGTTCTCGATGGTCGACAGGCGGTGCGCGATGACCACCGTGGTGCGGCCCTGCATCAGCACTTCCAACGCCGCCTGCACCAGCCGTTCGGATTCGGTATCGAGCGCGCTGGTGGCTTCGTCCAGGATCAGGATGGGCGCATTCTTGTAAAGCGCGCGGGCGATCGCCAGGCGCTGGCGCTGGCCGCCGGACAGGCGCAAGCCGTTTTCCCCCACCTCCGTCAGATAGCCCTGCGGCATGCGGACGATGAACTCGTGCGC
Organism: Duganella sp. CT11-25; assembly: GCF_047302815.1. Taxonomy (NCBI): domain Bacteria; kingdom Pseudomonadati; phylum Pseudomonadota; class Betaproteobacteria; order Burkholderiales; family Oxalobacteraceae; genus Duganella; species Duganella sp. CT11-25. The sequence continues at coordinate 3,599,050 of NZ_JBKBFD010000001.1, read as the reverse complement.
GTGCGCGGCGCGCGCCGCCTCCTCGACGCGCTGCAGCGACGGTTCCGGATCGCCGTAGGCGATGTTGGCCGCCAGCGTATCGTTGAACAGCACCACGTCCTGGCTGACCAGGGCGATCTGCCGGCGCAGCGACGCCATCGTGTACTCGCGCAGGTCGGTGCCATCGAGCTTGATGCTGCCCGAGCCGACGTCGTAGAAGCGCGGCAGCAGGCCGGCCAGCGTGGTCTTGCCGCTGCCGGAGCTGCCCACCAGCGCCACCGTCTCGCCGGCCGCGATGTCGAGCGAGACGCGGTCCAGCGCCGGACGCGCATCGGGATCGGCGGTGTAGTGGAAGCTCACGTCTTCCAGCGATAAACGGCCTTCGGCGCGCTCCAGTTTTTTCGTGCCCAGGTCTGCTTCCGCTTCCGTATCGATCAGGTTGAACACCGATTCGGCGGCGGCCAGGCCTTTTTGCATCGGCTCGTTAATCTTGGTCAGGTTCTTGATCGGCGACTGCATTGCCATGAGCGCCGACATGAAAGTGACGAAGTCGCCCGGCGACAGCGCGCCGGCCTGGTTGCGCAGCAGCGCGAAGTAAATCACCGACGACAGCGTGGCGCCGATCAGCAGCATGATGATGCCGGAGTTGAGCGCCGACGTCGCCGCGTGCTTGACCGCCAGCTGGCGGTTCAGCTTCACGACCTGGTCGAAGCGGGTCTGCTCGTATTTTTGGCCGCCGAAGATCTTCACCACGCGCTGGCCGCTGATGCTCTCGTCCAGCACATTGGTCAGCTCGCCCATCGCGGACTGCGCGCTCTTGCTCAGGTGGCGCATGCGGCGGCCGGCAAGGGTGACGATGAGGGCCACCAGCGGCAGCAGGCCAAGGCAAAACACCGCCAGCTGCCAGTCGAAGATGAACAGCGTGGCCAGGTAGCCGATGGTCTGGACCGAATCGCGGACCGCGACGTTGACCACGGTCAGGCCGGCCTGCGCCACCTGGGCGGCGTCGAAGGCCACGCGCGACAGCGTGGTGCCGGTGGAGGATTGGTCGAAGAAGCCGTTCGGCAGGCGCATGATGCGGGCGAACATGGTCTCGCGCAGGTTGGCCTGGACGCGGCTGCTCAGCCACGCGGCGCCGTATTCGCCGACGAAACTGGAAAACATGCGCATCACGGCCAGGCCGAAGATCACGGCCGGAATCGACCATATTGCCACCTTGCCCGGGTCCTTGGGCAGCAGATGGCCCAGCCATTCCCGCACCTCGGCCACCATGCCGGTGGCCGGCGGACGGATACCGGTCAGGCTGTGCGGAGATGCCAGCGCATCGATTACGATCTGCAGTTGGCTGATCAGCAGCACGTCGGTGGCCGCGGCCAAGCCTACCGCGAACAGGGTGACGGCCGCGATCCAGGCATAAGGGCGGAACTCTTTGAGCAAGCGTAGGTAAAGGAGGCGGCTGGACACGTGATTGTGGTTTTAAAGCGGCGAAGCCTGCATTGTACCCGTCCTGACGGTCAAAACCGCCATGCCGGGGCGGGTTTGCGGCAGAGTTCGATTGACCACGGCCCAAACTTCGCTACACTCTGAATCTTGCTTCCGAATGGAGATATCGATGCGCACTGCCCCTTTTAAGTCTTCCCCGCTGGCCGCCGCCGTGACGCTGGCGCTGTCGGCATGCCTGCTGCCGGCGCAAGCCGACACCATCATCGACCACGCCAACGGCTACACGCTGAACGCGGCCGGCCAGCTGCAGCGCTTTACCTCGCTGGCTTTCGATGACCTGGGCCGCATCGTCGCGGTGGGCAGCGAACGGGAGACGGCGGCCGCGCTGCCGAAGGCGGAGCACATCGACGTGCAGGGCAAAACCCTGCTGCCAGGGCTGATCGACGCCCATGGCCACGTGTTCGAGCTGGGCGAGATCGCCTCCGGCGTGGAGCTGTACAGCTCCACCTCACTGAACGGCGCGGTGCGCGCGGTGGCGGAATTCAGCAGGTCGCATCCGAAGAAGGCCTGGGTGATCGGCTTCGGCTGGAACCAGGAGATCTGGAAGCTGGGCCGCTTCCCGACCGCCGCCGAGCTGGATGCGGTGGTCAACGACCGCCCGGTGCTGCTGCACCGGGTCGACGGCCATGCCGTCTGGGTCAACACCAAGGCGCTGGAGATGGCCGGCATCACGCGCGATACGCAGGATCCGTCGGGCGGCAAGATCGAGCGTGACGCCGGCGGCAGGCCCACCGGCGTGCTGGTGGACGCCGCGATGGAGCTGGTCAACAAGGTGGTGCCGCTGCCGACGCCGGCCGAAGCGCGCGCCACGCTGGATGTGGCGCTGACGTCGCTGTCCAGGGTCGGCCTGACCAGCGTGCACGACGCGGGCATCCGGGTGGTGCAGGACGACCTGTATCGCGACTATGCCGACCACGGCAAGCTGACCACCCGCGTCTACGCGATGATCGGTGATACGGCCGGCGATTTCGACGAGCTGTCCAAGGAAGGCCCGCTCAAGTCCTATGCCAACGACGTGTATGCGCTGGCCGCCGTCAAGCTGTACTCGGACGGCGCGCTGGGCAGCCGCGGCGCCGCGTTGCTGGCGCCGTACACCGACATGCCGTCGACCAAGGGCCTGCTGTTCTATCCGAACGAGGAAATGCTGGCCAAGATGAACAAGGCCATGAAGGCGGGCTACCAGGTCAACATCCACGCCATCGGCGACGCCGGCAACCGTCAGATCCTCGACGCCTACGCGAAGCTGATCCCTCAATACAACAACGTCGGCCTGCGGCATCGCATCGAACACGCGCAGGTGGTGGCGGTGGAGGACATCCCGCGCTTCAAGCTGCTGGGCGTGGTCCCGTCGATGCAGCCGACCCACGCGACGTCGGACCAGAACATGGCCGAGCAGCGCGTCGGCCACGACCGCATCAAGGGTGCCTATGCGTGGCGCACCTTCCTCGACCAGGGCTCGAAGATCGCCTGCGGTTCAGACTTCCCGATCGAATCGCCGAATCCGTTCGAGGGCATCCACGCCGCCGTCACGCGCCAGAACAACGCCGGCGTGCCGGTGGGCGGCTGGTACAAGAACCAGGCGATGACGCTGAACGAAGCCTTCCGCTGCTTCACGCTGGACGCCGCCTACGCCGCGCACCAGGAAAACGTCATCGGCTCGCTGGAGCCGGGCAAGTGGGCCGACTTCATCCTGGTCGACCGCGACATGTTCAAGATCCCCGCCGAGCAGATCGGCAAAACCACCGTGCTGCAAACCTGGATGGGCGGGAAGCGGGTGTATAAGAAGTAAGACAGGAACGGAGGGCCAGCAAGCGCAATTCCGACGCACGCAGGTGCGTCAGCTGGCGCGTCAGATGCGGCGTGGATCAAGGTGCCGAATGGTCCGTACGCTTTTAAGTGACTATCGTTTTGCCTTTCTTGTGTTCTCAGTTTTTTCAAGCAGCGCCACAATTGAAGGCGGCGAGGCCACATTTTTTGCATAGCCCAACACGTTGCGCTTGTAGTTGTTGGTAATGCTAGGGTCAGCGCCAGCTTTCAAGAGAAATGAAACCACCTCCGAGTTTTCTCCCATAACTGCATTAAAAAGCGGAGTCGCTCCTTGATCGCCTTTGGCATTTATATTCGCACCTGCGGCGACAAGTGTTTTCACTGCCTCCAGATCCCCCCAGCTGCAAACCGTATGCAGCACGGTATCCTCCATAAAATTTCGTTGATTAAAATCCTTTATCTCGATGCCATACCAAGCGCCTGTCTGAGAGCAAAGGCTATAAATTTCTTCAATGGTTTTCATTTTTGTGGGCGCGTATGGTATTGGCGGCACTGTTCGATCGTCAACTTTTTCGTGTGTACAAGAAACTCAAGCCATTCATCGAAGTGCGGACTCAAGGAATTCAATTCCTGTCTGGATACGTTCAGGTTCAGAATCGATCCAATAACTGTCTGTTGCACACCATTCCAGAAAATGGACTAGGCAAGCAATCTGATCTTGGTTCAATAGCGAAATTCGGCGCAGAGTATCGTCTTTGAACGTCGGGTGGGGACTCAACGCATAAATCAATGAGGCCGGCTCTACCCGACTAAATTGCTGGGCTGTCTCGGACCAGCAGAATTTCAAATATTGGGCAGTATCCACCGCGTGGCTTTGGCCGACAAGACGGGAAGGGGCCGCCGTTTTCGCACCCGCAACTGGCGCCGAGCGAATCGGGGCGCTGCATGCAAATGTATACGCCACGCGCCCTTTATTCCCGGGCTCTTTTGACTCAAGGCAACAAATTCAGGCCCGATGAGAAGTAAAAATGTTTGCAGTTTTTCGTGATTAATTCAAGTACTTACATGCGAAAATCGCGAAAAGTGCAGCGTGCGTAATGTGTGTGTTTCTAACGGGGTGCGGGTCCACCCGCGTTTGGCAAAAATGCGTTGGCGCTAGCCAAGGCCGATGGCTATCAGTTTTACGAAGAAATGCTGGCGAGCGCAGAAATGGAAATTCGGGATTTCGGATGCGCGGCGCTGGCGGCGCCGCGCATCTGCTCCCTCGGTCAGCTAGTGGAGAACGTCACTGCAGATGATCGATGTCGATCACCGCATCCACAAAGCCAGCAAATTCCGCCATTGAGGAGGGAATGATGATCGAAGGTACGAACGGAGACGAGCACGATACGGCCCGTCATCAACTGACGCTAATCGCCGCATCCTATGCCGCCTGTTCGCCCCGGCCGCTGCATATGTAATCAGCTTTTTCCAATATCGTCAGAAAATCTCCCATTGGAAGCCGCACTGACCAAATCAGAAATCCTAAGTGGACATAACTTTGCAGATTTCTCTTTGGTGAACAGCTCAACAAAAAACGCTATTGGGCCGCTTGCCGCTTCCGCACCAAAAAATTTCTGAAAATCAAAGCCTTCTAGGCTGACATTAAACTGTGCTGCAAATCCATTGATCAAGTCGGATGCGTCGTCTCCATCTACGCCCAAGTCATGAAAAAGACTTTTACTTAACGTGATTTTTTCGACAGGTGTAGAGCGCGCAGCAGCAACATATTCTCTTACAGCGTTCGCGATCACCGCACTACTTGACGGTACAGTTTTCATTCTTAATACATTCCTTAATGCAAGCCGCATATTGGGATACGTCGTTGGCAATGATGCCCCAACCAATAAATGGTGCCCAACGCCCAAGAACACGTCCAAGTACATTTGACGTCGCCAATGGTTTTGCCGTTGTCGGCGCAGGCGCAGCCATGGGCAACTTCTGCGGAAGCGCTTTCGACAAGCCCTTCGAAATTGGTGAAGTACCTGCCGATGCTCCTTTGGGCGAAAAATTCTTTGGAATCGTTGGCTGTCCGCCGACCCCTAACCGGCCAAGATCGGCCTTGAGCACATCTTCCGCCATGCGCAGCTCGATCGCCGCCTGGGCAATATAGCTAGCCCGCGCCCGCGCGTTGTACAGATCAAAAGTGTCGACGTGAAAGGCGTCGCCGTGCGAAGCCAGCACGTTTACCTTCAGCACATCGTAGGCCAGGTTCTTGGACAGTCCGCGCACCCGGTAGCGCCGCTCGCCGAAAGCCAGCACCACCTCGTTGTCCTTCACCTCGGCCTCGATGGCGAACGCGGGCGCGGGCATGGGCGACGCCGGCAGCGGCTCCGGCGCGACCGGCTCCGGCTCTTCTTTAGCGGCTAAAGGAAGAACGCTCATTGGCGCGGCTGCCGGCACGGGCGATGGTTGGGCCGGCGCTTCGCCGTTGCCCATCCAGACCGCCTTGCGGATCAACGCACCCAGGCTCTTGCTGGCCGGCTGCACCTTCAGGGCGTATTCGTTCGCATCCATCCCTTTCGGGAACACGATCCGGTAGCACTCGATACCGCACGCCAGCAAACGCTCGGCCAACCCTGGAAGCGCTGGTGAGGTTGGCCAAGGTCTTGCACCTGAGCCTGGACATGCTGGTCTTCGACGAAGCCGAGCGTGGACCATCGGACGACCTGGCCCTGCAGTTCGAGGCGGTGAGCAATATGCCCGACGAGGAGCGCCGCATCATCAAGGCACTCCTGGACGGCATGATCATCAAGTACCAGACCAAGCAGATGATGGGGAATTTGAGCAGCTGACGCTGCGGTGGGTTTTCCTCTTAGCCGCTAAAAAAAAGAAGCCGTACCCGGAACCCGCGCGCGAAGCAGCGGGTTGGGGACGGCTTTTTTTGTTTAAGAAGAACGTCGGCGGCGGCAGGCGATTACACGGACCGCCCGCAACTGCGGGCTTTCTAACCAGCTGCACCGCCGCTACATTGCATCTTCGGTGAGTGGTTCATTTCCCAAAGTAGGACTCTGCTTTAGCTGTCCTTTTGCTTACCGTGACGTACAGTTCAGAACCAGGTCTTGGTATCTGATCTTCATCTTCGACTACAAAAACCCAATCCTTATTATTGTCCTCAAGCAGGCGTACTGAAATATTCTTGGCTACCCCGTTAGATCGTTTCCGGAATTCCTTGATCGCGACCTTCTCGGCTTTACTCACAGCCATTCGTGACTCTCGCTGAATGGCGCCGTCGACTTTAGGCGCCGCTGAAGCTGCATCACTTAAGACCGCCAACACGAAGCTGGAAATTACCAATATCACTTTCATCCCATGATTCCTTTCTCAAAGTCCTAGCGATACGAAATTAGTGCTTTTTCCAGCTGCTGTAACTTTCGCAATAGTTTTTCTCGAACCCTCGCTTCCATCGTTGAGTTTCAACGGGGTCGTCGCACTTTTTAACGCAGGATTTTTCGGCTTCAAAGGCCCTACATTCGGAGTCGCGAAGGAAGTCTCGATAATTGTCCCCATTAACCGATGCTGTGGGCAGGTAGCCGGCTGGTTTGCCAACGCAGGAATTCTTGCCGTAGCGATCAACCCAATCGTCGATATGCGATTGCTCATGGATCTGAGTACAACCACTCGCGGGTCCCTTGTCATTATTCACGACAGTGTAATTGCCTTTGCCATCACAAATGATCGTGGACGCATCCGCCAAACCATATGGATCATAGCCCCTGAGCGGGTTTCCAAACACATAGGCGTAGGTGTTGATACCACCACGAAGTCCAATCGGGTCACTCTGGATGTACCGCCCCAGCGCCGGATCATAGTCCCTGAAGTAGTTGTAATACAAATAGCTCTCTCGGTCAAATACTTGCCCGGGAAAGCGCAGATTAAAAGTAAATCCTGGCGCGCCAGCAGGTGCGTCATTTGGTGGTTGAGCACCGTATGGATCGCTTTCCCATTTCCAGACCAGCACGTTGCTCTGATCCGTAATCGCGCGCGGCGTGTTCAATTGATCGGTCTGGATAAAGTAGATATCTGAGGCGCCCGCGATCTCCATACCCAGCACGGTCAATGCCAGGATCACGATCATTTTCTTCAGCATGTTCATCATGGCGTCCCTTATTTCAGCACTGCTACCGGGATATCGCCCAGGTAGATGTATTCTGTGATGACACTGTCGGTGCTCTCGGCAATGAGCTTGCCGCCGCCGTCATAGTGAAATACCGTGGTTGAGGTCGGCGTACTCTTTTGTACGCGCTGGCCCTGCGCGTTGATCTTGTAGCTCACCACACCAATTGCCGTGTTGGCCGATACCATGCGCCCGCGTGCGTCGTAGTTGAAGGTGCTGACGCCATTGCCAGTCGTGCTGCCATTTGCATCCATCGCGATGGCATTGGTCTGGCTGCCTGACACTTGCGTCAGGCGATTGCTATTGGTCGCGTAGGTATAGCTGGTGACGGCCCCGCCATTGGAGTGCTGCGTGCGGTTGCCCACGGCGTCATAGCTGTAGGCGAGGCTTAAATTAGAGCGTTGGTCGCTGGTGACACGGTCCAGCAGATCGTAGCCATAGCTGCGGCTATTGACCGCATTGCCTGCGTCAGCGACGCCGGTGATCCTGCTGCCCGCGTCGTAGCTGAGCGTTTGCAATTGTCCGTTGAGGGTGTAGCTGGTCACGCGCCCGTCCAGATCATAGGTGCGCGTATAGACCTGCCCGTTGCCAAAGGTGATCGACTTCAACGGCCCCAAGGGCTGGTAGCCCGCTTGCGTCACGACAGCGGCGGTGACGCCATCCCGGGTGGTGTTGATCGCGGTGATGCGACCCATGGCATCCAGGGTGTAATCCACAAGGCGCCCGCTGGGATAGATCAGGCCAACCAGGCGACCGTCCGTGTCGTAGCGGTAGCTGGTAACGTAAGCTTGGCCGCCGATAGTGCGCGCCTCCGCCAGCACCCTGCCGTGCTGGTCGTAGCTGTACTGCGTGGTGCCGCTGATATCCGTTAGCTGGCTCAGGCGTCCGATGCCGTTCTCGCCTTGATCGTAGACGTAGGTTGCGCTGCTGCCATCGGCGTAGCTGATCGAGACAGGACGGTTCAGCAAGTCATACTGAAAAGTGGTGAGCTGTCCTTTCGCGTCTGTCTGCGTCTTGAGGTTGCCGGCGGCGTCATAGGTGCTATTGACGATGCCGGTGTCGGGACTCGTGGTTCGTGTCAGGTTGCCCAGGCCATCAATCGCGTACGCAGTCACCAGAGTGCGAGCGTCAGTTACCTGGGTTAGCTGATCGAGGCCATCGTACTGATACTGGGTAATACCGCTGTTCGTATCCGTTACTTTGATGCGGCGCCGTAGCAAATCGTAGTCCTGCTTCGTGATCCTGTTCAAGGGATCCGTGATCTGGGTCAGGTTGCCCACCGTGTCGTACACGTAGCTCGTGGTTGTATTCTGAATTTGGGCCGTAGCGGTGCTGCACAACACCGCTACGAATGGTAGAAGTGCGCGCTTCATTGCGATGCTCCCGTGATTTGCTTCAGACGATTCAAAGGATCAAATACGCGGCTGATCTTGCGGGCAAGGGTGCCGTTGGCATCTGTGACTTGTTCTGCGATACGATTTCCGACCAGATCGAGCGTGTAGGTAATGCTATTGCCATTGCTGTCAGTGATGCCGGTCAGGCGGTGGGCAGGATCGTAGGTGTAGATCAGGGTTGAGCCGCCAGGCATGGTTGCCTTGGTCATTTGACCTACGCCATCGTATTCATAGCTGGTGCTTTCTCCTCCGCTAGAGCTGGTTGATAGCCAACCGCGGGGCGTATAGCTAAGGTCTGTCACCAGTCCGTTCGGGTCGGTGATTTTGCCTACTCTGCCATTGGCGTCATAGTTGCTATAGCTGATCACATGCCCGGCGGCGTTGGTCACGCTGGCGAGGTTTCCCTGGCTGTCGTAGCTGAGATTGGTCGTGTCGTTGAGCGGTCCGGTAACGGTCAACGGTTGGCCAACGTCGTTATAGGTATAGGACCAGTTGCGAACCGCACCCGCAACCGCCGCGCCTAGTCCCTGCGCGCCGTTGATGTCGGTGGTCGCTTGTATGGATTTACTGAGCAAATTTCCGGCGATGTCGTAGGCCAAAGTCGTCATCCGCAGTGGCGTGGCGATCTTGACGGGCAAGCGCATGGTGGGGTGCCATGAGGTCGTCGTGGTGCGGGCAGACGCGGTTCCCGACGCTTCGGTCCGACTGGTTTCGAGATTCCGCGTCAAGTCATAGGCATACGCGGTGATGCTGCCATTCCAGTCTTTGCTGGTCAGTACATTGCCATTGTTGTCGTAGGTTCGCGCCAGCATGCCGTCGCAGCCGGCGCAAGGCTGATCTATTGTGTCGTTCCTCGATACGCCAAGTATGACCTTGATGTGATAGTTACGCACGATCGTCGCAGGTGTCGCTGCGGTGCCGATCGAAGATGTTGTCGTGTTCGTCAGCGCCCCAGTGCTGCCATCGCGACTGCCGAAGCTGACTTGAACCTTTTCCACCCCGCCGGCATGTTCGGAGGCCACAGTGCGTGCATAGCAATCGTAACTCCATGTGGCAAAACGCACACCGTTTTCGTCGGTGATGCCGGTAAGTGCATTGAGCAGATGTCCAAAACCGTTGCCCGACGCCGTGACGTTGGAGCAGTAGCTTCCACCATTAATCCGGGGCGATTCGTTGTAGTGATACAAGCGGCTTTTGCCATCGGGATAAGTGACTTTTGTGAGGTTGTTTGCGGTACAGGCCAAGCTGGTTGGCGCCGATGACAAGCACCCACTGGACGGACCATCATAGCTATACAGATAGGACTGGCCAGCCGGGTCCAGCACTTTGACGATACGCGACTTGCCGTCATATTCGAACTGCAATTGCCGTCCCCAGTGATCGGTTACGCAGACGAGCATGCCGGCGGCGATGGGCGCTCCGGATTGAACGTTGGCGCAGGCCGGTGCATCGACCGGTAAGCGCGAAACATTGGTGTCGTTGGAACTGCCGCTGCTGTATGTGAATCGTTGGCTCGCTCCCGTGCGACTGGTAGCGGCAATCAATCGTCCATCCGCATCATAATTTTCGGTATCCTGCGCGGCAGTCAGGTAAGTCCAGCTCACCGGCGTTACGCCATCCGACGCATATTGCGCACTGATGCGGTCATCCACATCCGCGTCGCCGATCCATTGATCGCCGGACTTGGTAAAAGCGTAGATCTTGCCATCTGGGCGAACCGCCGATACCGCTGGTGCCGCGCCGGCCACCGCTCTATTTTCGCAAAACACCATGCCGGTGGTTGAGCGCGAAAAGCACATGGACTCGGTGCGTTGAGGCAGCATCTGCAGCCTGCGGTCGACAGGTTGGCTCCAACGGCTGCCGAAGGCGCCGGACAAGACGCTGATGTCGGCGAACATGCCTCCGTTGTATGTTCGCGCCTGCGAAAGCGGCAAGCCCGGCGTCAGCGTCTCAAAGTCCACCTCCAGTTGAACCTTGTTGCCTGTGCCAATTGCAATAGGGTTGCCACAAGAGGGCTGGCGGTTTTGCGGGTTGGTCGGGCAGGAGGCACCGTTCGCCTTGGGACTGGAAGGCAAAGGCATTGTGTATTTGCTTATAAAATCACAACGTTTTGTATCGCTGAAATAGTGAACCCTATCGTTGTTTGAGCAGGCCCACGCATTGAGATAATAGAATTTAGTGATGCCAGCTGGCTGGGACCTGTCCTGAAACCATCCGCCGACAATGTTGTTAAATGAATTGGGATTGTCGACCGGAGCTGCCGCACCGCAATTGGCAACATTATTCAGCGTGCTGTTCATCAGATCGACGCATGCGGCATAGAGCACCGTCGCAGTGACATAATTGCCCTCCCACACATAGTGCGTCCCCGGGATTTCCTCCCTTATGTCAGCCCTTGCCTCTATTGAGCCCAATAGCAAAAGTGCGATTACGCATTGCCATAAATATTTCATCTTTAACATCCGCCTGAGTATGATGGAAGGATTAGGTAACGCGAGCAAGCATCGACCCGCTGAGCAGGTTGGAACATAGCATGTGTTGCCGTATGGAAATCTATTCAAATGTCACGTTGAGATGCGCCATCTTGAAAGGCTGTAAGCGGACGCCAGCCGGGCGGCAAGCGGGTGTGTAAAAAGGCAGCTAAATGAGTTGACTTGGTTGTCTATACAACTTATCCTTTGAGGATGCGCTGACCGCAGGCATGCGGCCGGTCCCCACTCACTCAGGAGCAGGAGCTACCATGACGACCCATTTAGACAGCGACCCACGTTACGATGCCAGCCGCGAGATCCGCGCGCCGCGCGGGCCGGAACGCACCTGCAAAAACTGGGGCGCCGAGGCGGCCTATCGCATGATCCAGAATAATCTGGACAAGGAAGTGGCGGAAAATCCCAAGCACCTGGTGGTGTACGGCGGCATCGGCCGCGCGGCCCGCAACTGGGAGTGCTACGACCAGATCCTGGCGTCGCTGCGCGAGCTGGAAGACAATCAAACCCTGCTGATCCAGTCCGGCAAGCCGGTCGGCGTGTTCCAGACCCACGAAGACGCGCCGCGCGTGCTGATCGCGAATTCCAACCTGGTGCCGAAGTGGGCCAACTGGGAGCACTTCAATGAGCTGGACCGCAAGGGCCTGTTCATGTACGGCCAGATGACGGCCGGCTCGTGGATCTACATCGGTACGCAGGGCATCGTGCAGGGCACGTTCGAGACCTTCGCCGAGGCGGGGCGCCAGCATTTCGGCGGCGACCTCAAAGGCCGCTGGGTGCTGACCGCCGGTTTGGGCGGCATGGGCGGCGCGCAGCCGCTGGCCGCGACCATGGCGGGCGCGGTGTCGCTGACCATCGAGTGCCAGCAGAGCAGCATCGACTTCCGCCTGCGCACCCGTTACCTCGACAAGCAGGCCGCCAGCATCGACGAGGCGCTGGAGATGATCAAGCTGCACAAGGCGAACGGCGACGCGATTTCCATCGGCCTGCTGGGCAACGCGGCCGACGTGCTGCCGGAGCTGGTGCGCCGCGCCAAGGCCGGCGGCATCGTGCCGGACGTGGTGACCGACCAGACTTCCGCGCATGACCTGATCAACGGCTACCTGCCGCAGGGCTGGAACGTGGACGAGTGGAAGGCCGCGCAGCACGACGCCGCGCGCCATGAGGCGCTGAAGGCCGCCGCCACCGTCTCGTGCGCCGTGCACGTGCAGGCGATGCTGGACTTCCAGGCGCTGGGCGCCAAGGTGGTCGACTACGGCAACAACATCCGCCAGGTGGCGTTCGACCACGGCGTGAAGAATGCGTTCGATTTCCCTGGCTTCGTGCCGGCATACATCCGTCCGCAGTTCTGCGAAGGCCGCGGCCCGTTCCGCTGGGTGGCGCTGTCCGGCGATCCGGAGGATATCTACAAGACCGACGCCAAGATCAAGGAGCTGTTCCCGCATCACGCGAACGTGCACCGCTGGCTGGACATGGCGCGCGAGCGCATCGCCTTCCAGGGCCTGCCGGCGCGTATCTGCTGGCTGGGACTGGGCGAGCGCCACATCGCCGGCCTGGCCTTCAACGAGATGGTGCGCAACGGCGAGTTGAAGGCGCCGGTCGTCATCGGCCGCGACCACCTGGACACCGGCTCCGTCGCCAGCCCTAACCGCGAGACCGAGAGCATGAAGGACGGCACCGACGCCGTCTCCGACTGGCCGCTGTTGAACGCGCTGCTGAATACCGCCGGCGGCGCGACCTGGGTGTCGCTGCACCACGGCGGCGGCGTGGGCATGGGCTATTCGCAGCACTCCGGCGTGGTGATCGTGGCCGATGGCACCGATGCCGCCGCCAAGCGCCTGGCGCGCGTGCTGGTCAACGACAGCGGTTCCGGCGTGATGCGTCACGCCGATGCCGGCTACGACACCGCGGTTGCCTGCGCCAAGCGCAATGGCCTGAACCTTCCCATGATCAAATGAGTAACGATATGAATGCACTGACTCTGAAACCCGGCGCGATGACGCTGTCCGAACTGCGCGACGTGTGGAGCGCAGCCGCTCCGTTGAGGCTGGCCGCCGAAGCCTACCCGGTGATCGAGGCATCCGCCGCCGCCGTGCGGGCCATCGTCGCCAAGGGCGACGCCGCCTACGGCATCAATACCGGCTTCGGCCTGCTGGCCAAGACCCGTATCCCGGACGACAAGCTGGAACAGCTGCAGCGCAACCTGATCCTGTCGCACTCGGTCGGCACCGGCGAGCTGGTGTCGGATGCGGTCTGCCGCCTGATCCTGCTGATGAAGATCGGCAGCCTGGCGCGCGGCTACTCGGGCGTGCGTCCGCTGATCATCGATACGCTGATCGCGCTGTACAACGCCGGCATCATGCCCGCGATTCCGGCCAAGGGTTCGGTCGGCGCGTCGGGCGACCTGGCGCCGCTGTCGCACATGACGCTGGCCATGCTGGGCGTGGGCGACGTGCGCGTCGACGGCAAGCTGGTGCCGGCCGCCGATGCGCTGAAGGCCGCGGGCATCGCGCCGGTGGTGCTGGCCGCGAAGGAAGGACTGGCGCTGATCAACGGCACGCAGGTGTCGACCGCGCTGGCGCTGCACGGCCTGTTCATGGCCGAGCGTTTGCTGGAAGCGGGCATGGTCTCCGGTGCGTTGTCGCTGGACGCCGCCAAGGGCAGCGACTCGCCGTTCGACGCGCGCGTGCACGAAGTGCGCGGCCAGCCGGGCCAGATCGCCGCCGCGTCGATCTATCGCCAACTGGTCAGCGACAGCGCGATCCGCGCCTCGCACCTGGTCGGCGACGAGCGCGTGCAGGATCCTTACTGCCTGCGCTGCCAGCCGCAAGTCATGGGCGCCTGCTGGGATATCATCGGCAACGCCGCCCGCACGCTGCTGATCGAGGCCAACGCCGTGACCGACAATCCGCTGCTGTTCAAGGACGGCGAGTTGTCGGTGGTGGTCTCGGGCGGTAACTTCCACGCCGAGCCGGTGGCCTTCGCCGCCGATACGCTGGCGCTGGCCATCGCCGAAATCGGTTCGATCTCCGAGCGCCGCATCGCGCTGCTGATCGACGCCACCTTGTCCGGACTGCCGCCGTTCCTGGTGCGCGATCCGGGCGTGAATTCGGGCTTCATGATCGCCCACGTGACCGCCGCCGCGCTGGCGTCGGAGAACAAGTCGCTGGCCCATCCGGGCAGCGTCGACACCATTCCGACCTCGGCCAACCAGGAAGACCACGTCAGCATGGCGACCTACGCCGCGCGCCGCCTGGACGATATGGCGCAGAATACGGCTGTCATCCTCGGCATCGAATTGCTGGCTGCGGCGCAGGGCATCGACTTCCATCGTCCGCTGAAGACGTCGCCGCATCTGGAGCATGTGCATGCGCAGTTGCGCCAGAAGGTGCCGTTCTACGACGCCGACCGCTTCTTCGCGCCGGATATCGAGGCGGCCAAGGGCATGGTCATGCGCGGCGAGTTGAGCGCATCGTGCAAGGGTTTGTTCACGCCCGTGCATCCATAGTTCATCCAGGAGGACATCATGGATTATCAGTTCAAAGCAGGCAGTATTCCCTTGCTGGTGTCCATGCCGCACGTGGGCACCGAGATCCCCGACGATATCCTGGCGTCGATGACGCCGGCCGCGACCGGCAAGCAGGATACGGACTGGCACCTGGTGCGGCTGTACGAGTTCCTGGGCGGGATGGGGGCGTCGGTGCTGTCGGCGCGCTGGTCGCGTTACGTCATCGATTTGAACCGGCCGCCGGAAAACACCAACCTGTATCCGGGCCAGGATACGACGGGCCTGTGCCCGGTCGACACCTTCCACAGCGAGCCGCTCTATCTCGACGGCCGCGTGCCGGACGAGGCGGAAGTGCGGCGCCGCCTGCAGGCGTACTGGAAACCGTATCACGACCAGCTGCGCGCGGAGCTGGACCGTTTGCTGGCGCTGCACGGCGCCGTGGTGTTGTGGGATGCGCATTCCATCGCTTCGGTGGTGCCGCGTTTCTTCGAAGGCAAGCTGCCGGACCTGAATTTCGGTACGGCCGACGGCAAGAGCTGCGCGCAGGGTCTGGGCGACGCCGTCGTTGCGCGCGCGCTGGCGCAGGAACGGTTCAGCGTCGCCGTCAACGGCCGCTTCAAGGGCGGCCATATCACGCGCCATTACGGCAAGCCGGAAGCCAACGTGCATGCGATCCAGCTGGAGATGTGCCAGTCAACCTATATGGATGAAGACGCGCCTTACGGCTACCGGCCGGACCTGGCGGCGCAGGTGCAGGGGGTCTTGCAGGGCATGACGCAGGCCGCCGCCGACTGGGTGCGCGCATGAGCAGGCTGTTCGCCCGCCACGCGCTGCTGCCGGAGGGATGGCGCAAGGATGTGCTGATCGCGTGGGATGCCGCCGGGGATATCACGGCGGTGACGGCCGGTGCGGCTGCTGAAGGTGCCGACGCGGCCGAGTATGTCCTGCCGGGCATGATCAACCTGCATTCGCACAGCTTCCAGCGGGCGCTGGGCGGCCGCACTGAAAAGGCCGGCGACAGCAAGGACAGCTTCTGGACCTGGCGCGACCTGATGTACCGCTTCGCGCGCAACATCACGCCGGAGCACATCGAGGCCATCGCGGCCCAGCTGTTTTCCGAGTGCCTGCGCCACGGCTACACGTCGATGTGCGAGTTCCATTACGTGCAGCGGGCGCCGGATGGCGCCATGTATCCGCGCCCGGCGGAAACGGCGGAGCGTGTCATCGCCGCCGCACGTTTGACCGGAATCGGCATGACCATGCTGCCGGTGTTGTATAGTTATTCCGGCTTCGGCGAAAGTCCGCTGAAACCCGAGCAGAAACGTTTCAAAACAGATGCGCAGGATGTGTTGCGCGTGATCGAGGCGCTGGAACCGTTGCGCGATGCGCAGACGGAGGTGGGCGTGGCGCCGCATTCGCTGCGCGCGGCGTCGGTGGAACAGATGAACGAGGTGTTGGCGACGCTGCCTGCGGCGCGCCCGGTGCACATCCATATCGCCGAGCAGCAGGCGGAGGTGCGGCAGTCGCTGGACTGGAGCGGACGCCGCCCGGTGCAGTGGCTGCTGGACCAGATCGCCGTTGACGAGCGCTGGTGCCTGATCCATGCCACGCACCTGGTGGCGGACGAGGTGGATGGCATCGCCCGCAGCGGTGCGGTGGCGGGCTTGTGCCCGACCACCGAGGCGAACCTGGGCGACGGCCTGTTCCCGCTGGAGCCGTTCCTGGCGGCGGGCGGGCGCTTCGGCATCGGCAGCGACAGCCATGTATCGCAGAGCGCCGTCGAGGAATTGCGCTGGCTGGAATACGGCCAGCGCCTGCAGCTTCAGCGCCGCAACGTCGCGGTGTCCGCCGATGAGCGCAACGTCGGCGACTTTTTGTGGCAAGGCGCGCTGCGCGGCGGCGCGCAGGCGGCGGGACGGCCGGTGGGCGCCTTGGCGCCGGGCCGCCGCGCCGATATGATCGTGCTCGATGACGGTCATCCGAATATGTTTGGATTGGCGCTGGACGAGGTACTCGGCAGCTTCGTCTTCAGCGGCAATGACAATCTGGTCAAAGACGTCATGGTCGGCGGCCGGTGGGTAGTACGCAATCAGCAGCACGTTGCGCAGCAGGCGATCGCTGCGCGCTTCAAGCAGACCTTGGCCGAACTGAGGGAGTTCCGATGACCCAGCTAATCCAGTATGCAAGCCTGCGGCCCGCGCCGTGGAAAAACGGCGGCGGTTCCACGACCGAAATCGCCATCTCGCCCACCGGTTCCGGTTTCGATGAATTCGACTGGCGCATCAGCCTGGCGACCATTTCGCAAAGCGGCCCTTTCTCCTCCTTTCCCGGCATCGACCGCTCGCTGGCGCTGGTGGACGGCGACGGCGTGCTGCTGGACTTCGGCGACGAGCGCTTTGTGCTCAGCCCCAGCGAGCCGCTGATCGAGTTCGCCGGCGAGGACGAGGTGCACGCCACCGTCACCGGCGCGCTGACCACGGACTTCAATGTGATGACGCGGCGCGGCCGCTGCCGCCACCGGCTGGAACCGCTGGTGGTGCGCGGCCGGGAGGAGCTCAAGCGCCGCAGCGCCACCACGCTGCTGTTCCTGGCCGACGGCGAGAGCCTGACGCTGAGCAGCACGCGCGAGCGCATCGCCATGGTGCGCTACGACGTGGTCGTCATGGAGGCCGAGGAGGCCTGGTCGCTGGAGGCGTCGCTGGCGACGGTATTCGTGGTCGATATCATCAATAACTAGACAATCATTCGAAAGCCGCTTCATGTGGGATGTCCTGTTTACGAACGTGCACCTGGCCACGATGGCCGATGGCTATGGCGAAATCCGCGATGCGGCCATCGCCGTCAAGGATGGCCGCATCGCCTGGTTCGGGCCGCAAGCCGGCATGCCGCAGGGCGTACCGGCTGTCACGGTCCACGATGGCGGCGGCAGCTGGCTGACGCCGGGACTGATCGACTGCCATACCCACATCGTCCACGCCGGCAACCGCAGCGACGAATTCGAGGCACGCCTCAACGGCGCCACCTATGAAGACATCGCGCGCGCCGGCGGCGGCATCATGTCCACGGTGCGCGCCACGCGCGCCGCGTCGGAGGACGAGCTGCTGCGCCAAAGCCTGCCGCGCGTGCGCAGCCTGCTGGCCGAGGGCGTGACCACCATCGAAATCAAATCTGGCTACGGCCTGACGCTGGAGTCGGAAGCGAACATGCTGCGCGCCGCGCGCCGCATCGGCCGCGATTTCCCGGTCAATATCGCCACCACCTTCCTCGGCGCGCACGCGCTGCCGCCGGAATTTGCCGGCCGCGCCGACGACTACATCGCCGAAGTCTGCGCGATGATCGCGCCGCTGGCCGCCGAGGGTTTGGTCGATGCGGTCGACGCCTTCTGCGAGCGCATCGGCTTCTCGCATGAACAGACGGAGCGCGTGTTCCAGGCTGCGCGCGCGCACGGCCTGCCGGTCAAGCTGCATGCGGAGCAGCTGTCGGACCAGCGCGGCGCGGAACTGACGGCGCGCTACAACGGCTTGTCCGCCGATCACCTTGAACACCTGAGCGAGGCGGGCATCGCGGCGATGGCCGGCGCCGGCACCGTGGCCGTGCTGCTGCCCGGCGCCTACTACTTCCTGCGCGATACCACGCCGCCGCCGGTGGCCGCATTGCGCGCCGCCGGCGTGCCGATGGCCGTGGCCACCGACTGCAACCCCGGCACCTCGCCGATGACGTCCCTGCTGCTGGCGATGAACATGGTGTGCACCTTGTGGCGCTTGACGCCGCTGGAAGCGCTGGCCGGCTGCACGCTGCACGCGGCGCGCGCGCTGGGCATGCAGCAGCAGACCGGCAGCCTGGAAGTGGGCAAGCGCGCCGACTTCGCGCTGTGGCGCATCGCGCGTCCGGCCGACCTGTCCTACGCCATCGGCCTCAATCCGTGCCGGGGCGTGGTCAACGCCGGCGTATTGCGCTCCCCCCAGGTTTAGAGGCAGCTCTCGAAAATCCGCTCGTTAAGTTGTGCTTTCGGTTACATTATCCCGGATGCCCTCTAACGTAACAGGATACCCATGTCTGCCTTGAACTCCCTCCGCGCCGCCATCCTGCTGGCGATCGGCGCGCAGGCGCTGGCCCAGGAGCCTACGCCGCCAGCGCCGCCCGTGCCGCACGCGCCCGACGTGCCGGTGGTGGCGACCACGCCGCTGCAGCCTGCCGCCACGCCCACGCCTGTGGCGGCGCCGGTCGCCGCGCCGCGCCCCTTCGCCGATCTGGTGCGCGGCGCCGCGCATTTGCCGGGTTTCCTGGGCCTGTACCAGAAGGAGGAAAAGGTCTGGATCGAGCTGCGGCCCGACCAGTTCGACCGGCCGATCTTCATGTCGGTGAACATGCCGAACGGGATCGGTGAGCGCGGCGTGTACGGCAGCCAGATGGGCATGAGCCAGGTGGTGGTGTTCCACCGCATCGGCAACCTGGTGCAGATGATCGCCAAGAATACCGGCTATGGCGCCAAGGGCGGTACGCCGCAGGCGATGGTGGTGCAGCAGGGATTTTCGGACAGCCTGCTGGCGATCGCGCCGGTGGCCAGCGGGCCCAGCGCGCAGAGCAAGTCGATACTGGTCGAGGCGAACATCCTGCTGCTCGGCGATATCCCGTCCTATACGACGCGGCTGGAAGCGGCGTTCCGCATGCCGTACGCAATGGACGCGCGCAACAGCAGCTTCATGACGATACGTTCGGACGAGGCGATGACGGGTCTCCAGGTCAATGCGCACTTCTTCGTGCCGCGCATTGCGGCGCCGCCGGCGGTCGTGCCGCCGGTGCCGACGGCGATCGCCAATCCACCGGTGACGCTGCCGGACCCGCGCAGCATGTTCCTTGGTTTTTACTACAGCTTCATGCCGCTGCCGGCGCAGCCCATGCACGGCCGCCGCGCGGACGACCGCATCGGCCATTTCGTCAGCACCAGCCAGGATTACTCCGACGACGTGACGCCGACCACGGCGGTGCATCTGGTGTCGCGCTGGCGCCTGGAGAAGCAGGACCCGGCGCAGGCGCTGTCGGAACCGAAGCAGCCTATCGTGTACTGGCTGGATGCGAATATCCCCGAGAAATACCGCGAGTCGGTGCGCCAGGGCGTGCTGGCATGGAACGAGGCCTTCGAGCGCATCGGCTTCAAGAACGCCATCGTGGTCAAGCAACAGGCCGAGACCGACCGCTTCAATACGATGGATGCGCGGCATGCGTCGGTGCGCTGGTTCGTCGGCAGCGATGTCGGTTTCGCCATCGGGCCGCGCCAGGTCGATCCGCGCAGCGGCGAGATACTCGATGCGGACATCGGCATGTCCGACGTGTTCGCGCGCGGCGTGCGGCGCGTGGTGGCCGAGGATGCATATGCACTTGCGCCAACGCCGAACGACGAGGCGCATTGCGACTACATGCACGAGTCGGCGCAGGAGATGGGCTTCGCGATGGATCTGCTGGAGCTGCGCGGCGAACTGGACATGGGCAGTCCCGAGGCGGACGCGGTGGCGCAGGCTTACGTGCGCTCGGTGATCATGCACGAAGTCGGCCACACGCTGGGCTTGCGGCACAACTTCCGTTCGTCGACCATTTACAGCATCGCGCAGTTGCAGGATGCCGAGTTCACGAAGAAGAACGGGCTGGCCGGATCGGTGATGGACTACACGCCGTTCAACCTGTCGCTCAAGGGCGAGAAGCAGGGCGAGTACGTGACCTCCACGCTGGGGCCTTACGATTACTGGGCGATTGAATACGCCTACAAGCCGCTGGAGCCGGCGCAGGAGAAAGAGGAGCTGGCCAGGATCGCCTCGCGCTCCGATGAACCGCTGCTGGCCTTCGGCACCGACCAGGATGCGGGCGGGTTCAACTCCGATCCGGACGTGAACGTGTTCGACCTCGGTAGCGATCCGCTGGCTTACTTCCAGCGCCGCCTGACGATATCGCGCGAGCTGTGGGACCGCGTGCAGAACCGCACGCTGAAGCCCGGCGAGAGCTATGAATCGCTGCGCCGCAGTTTCGACTATGGCTTCCAGCAGTTTGCGCGCACCATGCCGGTGGTGGTCAAGTATGTGGGCGGCGTGACCTATCTGCGCGATCACGCGGGCACGGGGCGCGCGACCTTCACGCCGGTGCCGCTGCCGCGCCAGCGCGCGGCCTTGCGGATGCTGACCGACAGCCTGTTCAAGACCGACAGCTTCAAGTTTACGCCGGCGATGATCAGCCGCCTGGGCGTGGATCACTTTGCGGAGCGCGGCAGGGCGGATGTGTCGGTGGGCGGCCGCGTGCTGGCCTTGCAGTCGGGCGCGCTGGATCAACTGATGTCCGATGCGGTGGCGGTGCGCCTGCTCGATTCGGAGGAGAAGCTGGACGACCGTAAGCAGGCGCTGAGCCTCGACGAGCTTTACACCACGGTGCAGGGCGCCGTGTGGAGCGAGCTGAAAACCGGCAAGGATGTCACCGGCATGCGCCGCAACCTGCAGCGCGAGCATTTGAAGCGGCTGGTGGCCGCGCTGCTGCGCATGTCGGCGACGACGCCGGCCGATGTGCGCAGTCTGCAGCGCGAGAATGCCTTGAAGCTGCAGCGCGAACTGCGCGGCGCGATGGGCCGGCCGATCAGCCGCGAGGCCAAGGCCCACCTGTCGGAGAGCTATGAGACGCTGAGCCAGGCCTTGAAAGCGTCGATGCTGCGCGCGGGAGCCTGAGGTGCGGATATCACGACGACTTCCGGCCTGGCTGGCCGGCGCGGCGCTGCTGTGCCTGGCGATCGCCGACGCGGCGGCGGCCGGCGACACGCTGCGCATCGGCTCCAAGCGCTTCACCGAATCCTATATCCTCGGCGAGGTGCTGGCGCAGACCGCCGCGCCGCACGCCAAGGCCGAGCACCTGCAGGGACTGGGCAACACCGCCATCGTGCTGGCCGCGTTGCAGGCGGGGCGCATCGACGTCTATCCCGAATACCTGGGCACCATCGACCTGGAAATCCTCAAGCACACGCAGGCCGCGCCGCTGGAGCGGATCCGGCGCGAACTGGCGCCGATGGGATTGGGCGTGGCGGTGCCGCTGGGCTTCAACAATACCTATGCGCTGGCGATGCGCGGCGGCCCGGATGGCGTGCGGAAGCTGAGCGAGCTGGCGGGCCAGGACAAGCTGCGCTTCGGGCTGTCGCATGAATTCATCGGCCGCGCGGACGGTTGGCCGGGGCTGGCCGCGCGCTACGGCTTGAAGCAGCGACCGGAAGGGCTGGACCACGGCATCGCCTACGAGGCGCTGATGCAGAAGCAGGTCGACGTCATCGACATCTATTCGACCGACGCCAAGATCCGGCAGTACGGCTTGCGCGTGCTGGACGACGACCGCGCCTACTTCCCGCGCTACGACGCGGTGCTGCTGTACCGGCTCGATGCGGCGCAGCGCTTTCCCGAGGCGTGGAAGGCGATCGGCCAGCTGGAGGGACGCATCAGCGCGGCCGACATGATCGCCATGAACGCCGCCGCCGAAATCGACGGCCAGGGGTTCGACCGGGTGGCGCGCGAGTGGCTGGCGACGCATCAGCCGCAGACCGCCGGCGCACACGGCGTGCCCGTGGCATCCGCACCCGCCACGGGAGCGGCGCGCGATGGATTGATGGCCAAGCTCTTCGACCACAACCTGTGGCGCTTGACGCGCCAGCATCTGACGCTGGTGCTGCTGGCGGTGGCGCTGGCCTGCGTGGCCGGCATTCCGCTGGGCGTGCTGGCGGCCGCGCTGCCGCGCTTGCGGCAAGTGGTGCTGGGCCTGACCGGCGTGCTGCAGACCGTGCCGTCGCTGGCCCTGCTGGCGCTGCTGATTCCGCTGCTGGGGATGATAGGCACCGTGCCGGCGCTGGTGGCGCTGGTGGTGTACGCCTTGCTGCCCATCGTGCGCAACACCTGCACCGGCTTGCTGCAAGTGCCGGCCGGCCTGCAACTGGCGGCGCAGGCGCTGGGGCTGCGTCCCTTCCAGCGCCTGCTGCATATCGACCTGCCGCTGGCGCTGCCGGTGATACTGGCCGGCGTCAAGACGGCGGCGGTGATGAGCGTGGGGACGGCCACCATCGCCGCCTTCATCGGCGCCGGCGGCTTCGGCGAGCGCATCACGATCGGCCTGGCGCTGAACGACAACGACATGCTGCTGGCGGGGGCGATTCCGGCGGCGCTGCTGGCGCTGCTGACCCAGGGCGCGTTCGAGCTGCTGGAGCGCCTGGCCGGGCGCGGGCGCTCATAGCGACTGCAGCTTGGAGCGCACCGTGACCACCTGCTTGTGCAGCACACGTTCCGCATGGAAATCATTCTCGCGCTGGGCGGCGATCACTTCCAGCGCGCGCTTGTAGCGGTCCAGCCGGGAACGCAGCCAGGCCTTGTAGACGGTGATAATGACGGGGGGCAATTTGATCATGGCAGACTCCGGCAAAGTTGGCATCCTCACCATTCTCTGGGAGTCGACCGCTCGCACCTTGCGATGAATCAATAGCAGGCAGCAGGTTTTTGTAAAGCGGAGGTAAGCAATTTTAAGGCGGGGTAATGATTTGTAAGGCCTGCGGAAGCCGGCGCGCAGGGAGGCTATAGTGAATCCGTTGATTCAATCTCCCTCCCACTGACACCGGGTTCTTCCCACACAGCAATATCGTTGTGTGGGATTTTTTTTACGCCTGGTCCGACAAATGCGTCAGCGCATCGCCGGTGACGCGGCAGATGCGCCAGTCCGGCATCACGGTCGCGCCCATGCCTTCGTAGAAGGTGATGGCGTTGGCGTTCCAGTCCAGCACCGACCATTCGAAGCGGCCGCAGTCGCGCTCGACCGCCAGGCGCGCCAGCGCGACCAGCATCTGCTTGCCGTAGCCCTTGCCGCGGCAGGATTGCTTGACGTACAAATCTTCCAGGTACAGGCCCTTCTTGCACAGGAAGGTGGAGAAGTTGTGGAAGAACAGCGCGAAGGTGACCACTTCGCCGCCGGTCTCGCCGACCAGCGCTTCGCACACCGGCTTGTCGCAGAACAGGCTGTCGTGCAGCATGGCTTCGTTGGCGACCACCATGTGCTCCAGCTTTTCGAACACGGCCAGTTCGAAGATCATGCCGAAGATGGCGGGGACGTCGGCCGGCGTGGCCGGGCGGATGTTGAGTTCGGAAGTGCTCATCAGGCTTCTGCTGCGCTTTCTGTAGGGAGGGGGGAATCGGATTGCAGGGCCCAGGCGACGCTGGACAGGCACAGTACCATGCCGGCCCATTCCAGCGCGCCGGGACGGAAGTGTTCGAGCTGGATCGACAGCAGCACCGAGATCACCGGCGTGACGACGCCGATGTAGACGGCCTTGTCGGAACCGATGCGGTGGATCAGCGTGAAATAGGCGGCGAAGGCGATCACCGAGCCGAACAGCGAGAGGTAGAGCAGGCCGCCCCAGTATCTGGCGGTGGACGGCATGCTGAACGATTGGCCGCTGACCAGCACCCACACGGCCACCAGCAGGCTGCCCCACAGCATCGACCAGGCCATGGTCAGCAGCACGTTGGACGATTGCTCGCGCACCTTGATGACGACCACGTTGCCGACCGAGCTGGCGATGGTGGCGGTCAGGGCCAGCACCAGGCCGAGCAGGAAGTGTCCGTTGCCGCCGTTGAGGATCTCGTTCCAGGCGCCGTGGATGGATTGGAAGAACAGCAAAACCACGCCGCAGATGGCGACGCCGCCGGCGCTCCAGGTGCGCCAGCCCAGCGGCGTGCCGAAGGCGAGGCGGTTGAGGATGGGGTTCCAGAACACCATCAGCGCAAACAGCACGGCGACCAGGCCGGACACCAGGTATTGCTCGGAGGTGTAGGTGCAGATGTAGCTGAGCCCGAAGGTGGCGCAGCCTTGCAGGATCATCCAGCGCTGCGTGCGCCAAGGCATCCGCAGGCGGTCGCCGCGCACGGCGCACCAGGCGAACAGCACGGCCGAGGCCAGCGCGAAGCGGTAGACCACGGAGACGGCCGGCGCCACCTCGCCCAGCTGCAGCGTGATGGCGAAGAAGGTGGAGCCCCAGATCAAACAGGCGATGACGAAGAGTAAAGGAGAGGACATCGAACGAGTATAGCTGGCGCGGCGGTTTCTTGCCTAGTAGCCACCTTTTTGTTGCGACGCAACACCCGCGGATTTAAGTTGTAACCGGCGTGTAAATCTAGCTGATTTTGTTGAAATACCAAGTATAGTGAAATTTATAATCATCAACAGGAGAGCGGCATGAGCACCGCGCTGCAAATCAAGGTCATCACGCTGCTGGGCTATGTGGCGATCAGCACCATGCTGGTGCTGATGCTGGCCGAGGACGAAATGCAGGGCGCCGCGCAGACCTTGTTCGCCCACGCGATGTTCCGCTAGTCAGTACGCCAGGTTCAGGCGGCGGTACAGAAAGCCCAGCACGAACAGCGGGCCGATCAGCAGGAAGCGCAGGTCGTCGAAAAACGACGGCTTCTTGCCCTCGATCTTGTGGCCGATAAACTGGCCGATCCAGGCCAGCACGAAAATCGCGATCGACAGCGGCAGGATGGCGCGCTCCGGCAGGGCGGCCAGGAGGGCCAGCATCACGGCCGCCATCAGCAGCATGCCCACCGCGAACGGCTTCGACAGCTTGAAGTAGTACCACAGCGAGGCCAGGGTCAGCGCCAGCGCCGCCAGCGGGTGGATGGCCCACACCAGGCCGAGCAGCGTGAACATGATGATGGGCACGCAGACAAAGTGGATCAGTTCGTTGGTGGGATTGAGATGGCTTTCGCTGTACTGGGCCAGCAGGGTATCGATGGTGCGTTCCGTCATACTAGTCTCCCGCGGTTATTGTTATGGCGCGGTCGGTGCCGCCGTCAAATTCTACACCCGAAAATGCGCCTGTCCACTGTCCGGTACAATGGCAGCATGCCTGCAGACCCATCTCCATCCCCTTCCGGTGCGCCGGCGCGCAAGTGCTGCTTCGATCCTGTGATCGACGAACATACCCGCTTGCTGGTGCTGGGTAGTCTGCCGGGAGAAAAGTCGCTCGCGGCGCAAGAATATTACGCCAATCGTCAAAACAAGTTCTGGCTGCTGATGTCGGAAGTGATCGGTTTGGAACTGGTTACACTCAACTACGCCGCGCGCCTGCAAGCCTTGCTGGCCCATGGCGTAGGGCTGTGGGATGTGGTGGCGCAAGCCCATCGGCCCGGCAGCCTGGACAGCGCTATCCGCAATCGCGACGATAATGATTTGCCTGGGCTATTGGAGCGCTACCACAACATCGCTGCGATTGGCTTCAATGGCGGCACCGCGGCCAAGCTTGGTTTGAAGGTGCTGAAGGAGCGCGCTATGCGCTACGAGATTATCGCGCTGCCGTCCAGCAGCCCCGCCTATACCCTGGCCTATGCCGAAAAGATGAAGTCTTGGTCGGTCTTGCGGGCCGCCCTCGCCAGATGATAATTTCCAAAAAGAATTATTGACTAAAGGCATCTATTTTGTGATTATTTAGTCAAATGATTTTTTTGAAAGTACTTCATGTTGAAAATTTGTAGCGCTGGCGTTGTCTTGCTGGCATTGGGCGCGTGCGGCGGCGGTTCGTCCGAAGCGCCTTTGTCGATCAGCCTGTCCGCCCCGACTCAAACCATCCAGCTGGCAGAGGGCGCGTCCGGGCAACTGAGCTTTGACGTCAATGTTGCCGGTGCTGGTAGCAAGTCGTTGATCCCCGTGGTCAAGTTCGATCAAAAGTTGTTCGCGCTGAATACGCCCATCAGTTCTTCCGGGGGGAAACATAGCGTGACACTCAAGGTGTTGCCCGATATTGTCTATGATGGCTTGCAAGGCCAACTGACGGTGCAACTGTGCGAGGACGCCGCTTGCGTGACGCCCCGTGCGGGCACGACGCAGACACTGAGCTACAAAGTCGCCATGGAGTTGAAGGATTGGGGCATGTATCAGCGCAATGCGACCCACAGGGGCTATGTGCCGCTGCTTGCGGATGTCTCCAGGTTCAAGCAGGCCTGGACGTGGTGGTTGCCGCAACTGGGCGCGTTGAATTCGGTCGCCAGCGGCGATGGCAAGGTATTTTTGACGAGCGATAATTACAACATGGCCAATGGGGCCTATGCCCTGGACGAGGCCACCGGGACTGCGTTGTGGAGCAAGACTGCTTCCAATCTTGCCTTGAATGCTCCGGCCTATGCGAATGGCGCCGTGTATGCGAATGCTCGCGAGGTGAATAATTCCATGTACAGTTACAGCCTCTGGACGCTGAATGCCAAAGACGGCGGCCTGACCCGGAAAATACCGCTGACCCGCGGCGACGACGTGTTGGCGCCCACCATCGAAGGCGACAGCCTTTTCATCGACGGCGCGTATTTCTCCGGCGGCGTCACTTCGTTCTCGCTGGGTGACGGCGCGACCCGCTGGCGTATGAGCGACGGCAATAACGCTTTTTCCACGCCGGCAGTGGACCAGGAGCAGGTCTATTACTACAACGGCTCGGCGCTGTTTGTTTACCGGCGCGCCGACGGTAGCCGCGTAGCGTCCATCCGCGATACCAATGCGACCAACAATGCGAATTCGTCCGATGCGATTTCAGCGCCTGTACTCGGATCCTCCAACAATGTGCTGGTCTTGAGCGGTACACAGTTCACCGGGCTGGGCGGCAGCAGCGCGGCAGGCGGCAGCAGCCGGCAGATCGTCAACTTCGGGCTGGGCGGCGCCAATATCGGTCCGCTGTGGATCACTGCGGACCGCTATTTGACTCAGCCCGCGTTGGTGGACGGCGTGATCTACGCCGGCACCGGTTCGATTTACACGGGCGCGACCACCGGCTATACCGCACGCTTTGATGCGATCAGCGAGAGCACCGGTAAAGTGCTGTGGTCGTGGACGCCACCTGCCACCGACAAGAGCTTTTACCGCAACGTGGTTGTGACCAAGAATCTGGCGTTTGTGAGCACCGATCAGAACGTGTATGCGATTGATCTGGCAATGCACCAGTCGGTCTGGCAAGCGCCCTACCCCGGGGAGCTGGCCATCAGCGCCGGCAAGTTCCTGATGATCGCCACTGGTGCACGCCTCGGCGATGGCCGGGTGGTGGCAATCAAGCTGCAATAAGTCGGCGGACCAGGCTTATTCCGCTACCACCACCCGCACCGTCGATTCCAGGTAATCCTTGAAGCCCATGTCCAGGTAGAGCTGGTGGGCGGGGTTGGTGCGCATGACGTGCAGGAAGGAGGTTTCGCCGCGCAGCATGTGGCGGCGGATCAGCTTGCCGATCAGGCGCTTGGCCAGGCCGCGTCCCTGGTAGTCGGGATGGGTGCAGACGCCGCTGATCTCGCACAGCCCCGGCGCGCGCAGGCGCTCGCCCGCCATCGCCATCAGCCGCTCGCCGTCGAAATAGCCGAAGTAGTCGCCCAGCTCGATGGTGCGGATGCCGAACGGGCCGGGCTTGCACAGCGTGGCCAGCTCCAGCGCCTGCTGCGCGTGGCGCGGCTGCAGCGGCACGGCCTCGGGCGCCGGGTCGGCGGCCGGCATCGCGCCGTCCCAGACCATGCGGAACATGGTGGTCTCGGCGTCGATGCGCCAGCCGGACGGGGCGGCGCCGTTCCAGTTTTCGCAGTAGAAGTGCTCGCCTTTGAGGCACCACGGCGCCAGCGCCGCGAAGTCCGGCCGCGCCGGGTCGGCGAAGGCGATGATGGGCGAGAAGCCCTGCGTGTAGCGCCGCACCTGGTCGGTGCCGCTGGAGTGCTGGCGGTGCGCGCCGGCCAGCGTGTGCCAAAAAATGTGGTCTAGCAGTTCATTCCGTTCCATTCGTCTTGCCTTGTCGAGAAGTCATGGTTATGCTTGCTTTCAATACACTTTCTTTTAGCATAGTTTTAACAGGGGCATTGATCGCAGTTGAATTTTACCTAAGACCAAGCAGGGGACACCATGGATAATCAGAAAATCGCCATCATCGGACTGGGCCGTATCGGATCCGCGTTCTTGCGCAATATGCTGGGCCGGCGCGGCCGCGGCGTGGAACTGGTGGGGGTGGCCGAGAGCGGCGATACGCCGGGCCGGCAAATGGCGCTGGACGCCGGCTTGAGCGTGGTGTCGCTGGATCAGATCGTGGCGCTCGGCACCGGCGTCGATATCCTGTTCGACCTGACCGGCATTCCCGCGGTGCGGCGTGAGATCCGCGAGAAGCTGATGGCGCAAGGTAACCACCATACGGTGATCGCCTCGGAAACCATCGCCCGCCTGATCTGGGTCATGACCACCGACGACGACTTGCCGGTGATCGCCGGCCGCAGCACCGGCTACTGACGCCGTTCCCCATAAAAAAATCCCTCCCCGGCACCGGGCGCGATCTTGACGCGCCCGGTGCCGGGGAGGGATTTTTTGTTGCGCCGCCGGCGCTTACGGGCCGACCGGGAAGATGGTGACGGCGCCGTCGTCGGTGATGCCGACCACGATCCAGCCGTCGCCGGACAGCGCCATCTGGCGCGGCAGCAGCTGCTTGCCGACGCTGCCCAGCTTGAATTGCTTGAGCAGGGTGGCGCCGGTGCTGTCGTACATCCAGATATCGCTGCTGTCCGACTTGACGGCGCCGCCGCAGAAGATGCGGCCGTCGACGCCCACTTCGATGTTGTTGGGCGTGGCGTCGCCGATCGGCAGATAGCCCTGCACGCCGAGGTCGTCCGCGAGCATCACGCTGCACGACTTGGGCGTGCTGCTGGCGCTGTAGATCAGCAACTTGTCGCTGCTGTTGAGGCGGACGAGCAGGTCCTGGCCCAGCGTGCCGGGGCTGGTATGGCTGGCTTTCGGCACCTTGGCCGAGTACAGCGTGCCGTTGTTGAGCGCGGCGTAGTCGAGCGCGATGCTGGTGTGCTGCACGCTGCTGGCGCCGCCCTCATCCTGCTGCACCACCAGCTTGCCGTCGCCGCTGGCGGCCAGCGTGCCGCCGGTGCTCAGCGGCAGCTTGGGCAGGGCCGCGAAGGTGGCGGTCAGGAAGGCCTGGCCGTCGCTCAGCAGCAGCACTTCGACGCCGTTCGGCCGCGCCACCTTGAGGCGGGTGGCCTTGGTGCCGGCCGTGGCCAGCGGCAGCTGCCGGCTGATGGCGCGGGTGGCCAGGTTGACCTCGGTGATGCGGCTGTTGTCGATGTCGACCACGTACAGGTAGTCGCCGTTGAGGCCGGCGGCCATGTCGCCCAGGTGGGCCGAGAAGCCGGCCATGCTGGCTTCCTTCAGGCCGGTGTACAGGTTGTAGACGTCGATGACGGCGCCGCCGTTGTGCACGTAGGCGTAAGGACGGGCCGGATCGGTGATGACGTTGGTGTAGGACAGCGGCACGACGGTCTTGCCGGACGGCGTGGCCGCGCCTTTCCACAACGCGACGCGGATCGGTTCGGGCGCGCTGGCGTCCGGATCGGAAGCCTGCAGCGTGATGGTGGCCGTGCTCAGCGTGTCGTTCAGCATCGGCGTCGGGTCGGCGGTCAGGATCAGCTTGTCGCCGTTGACGCCGACCACCAGCCACGGTTGGTTGCTGGTGGCGGTCATGCCGCCAAAGCTGTCGTAGTTGTCGGTCACCTTGATGGTGCGGGTCAGGCGGGTCCAGCCCGGTGTGCTGGCGAAGGCCACCGCGGTTTCCGCCGGCAGCAGCTTGTGGGTGTCCTTGTTGAGCGTCAGCAGCACCGGCGCGGCCACCAGGTCGCCGTTCACCAGGGCGAACAGCGACATCAGGCTGGAGGTCACGCCGACGTTGGCGTTGGCCGGCTTGGCCGCGAGCACGGTGCTGGACAAGACCTGGTTGACGGTGCCGCTGGCCACGCTGGCGGTGGCCCATGCCGGCAGGCTCACCATGCTCCACGGCCAGCTGTTGGTGCCGGTGTTCAGGCTGAGGTTCAGCGTTTGCGAGCCGCCGAAGCTGCGGCCATAGGCGCCGCCCAGCGTGATGCTGTTGGACGAGGCCAGCAGCGTGGCCTGGCTCAGGTTGAGCGTGACCGGCAGCGTGCGCGTGGCCAGGCCTTGCGGCACCACGGTGATGTTGCCGGTATAAGTGCCGCTGGCCAGCTTGCCGACGGTCGGGTCGACGGTCAGCACGGTGGTGGCGGGCGTGGCGCCGGCGGTCGGCGAGACGCCCAGCCAGCCGGCGCTGCTGCTGGCGGTCCAGTTGGCGCTGATTTTATTGTCGGTGTCGAGGCTGACGATCTGCGAGGCGATCGGCGCGCCGTTGATGGCGTTGAAGGTGATGCTGTTGCTGCCCAGGACCAGGCCGCTCGGCAGCACGGTCAGCGCGACCGGCAGCGCCGCGCTCTGGTTGTCGCTGGCGGTGACGGTCAGCGTGGTGCTGTACTGGCCGGCGGCCAGCCCGGTGGCGTCGTAGCTGACGTTGAGCGTGCCGTTGCCGCTGCCGCTGGCGCTGTCCAGCTTGAGCCAGGCGGCGCCGCCGGTGCTGGCGGTCCAGCTGCGGCCGGCGGCGCTGATGGTGACGGCGACACTGGCCGGCGCGGCCCCGCCCAGCTGGGCGGTGGCGGTCAGCGGCAGGGCGCTGACGGCGCTGAAGGTGGCCTGGCCGGCGGGCACCACGGTGAAGTCGTAGGGCAGCGACATCGGCGAGCCGGGGAACTGGCTGGCGCAGCCGCTGTCGCGGCACAGCTTGACGCTGAAGTTGCCCTTGTAGTTGCCGGCCGCCAGCGCCGGCGCCGTCTGCAGCACGGCGTGGTACTGGGTGTCGCTGTCGCGTATCACCTGGGCGCTGGCCTGGATCACGCCGGTGGTGTCGGTGAGGGTGGCGAACACGGTGCCGGCGTTGGCGAAATCGGCCGGGCGCACGACGGTGGCCACCACGTTCAGCGTCTGCGAGGTGCCGGCGCCGATGCTGGCGGTGACGGTGGCCGGGCTGAAGGTGAGCGCCGGACTGGCGGCCGGCGTGCCGGTATCGCCGCCGCCGCTACCGCCGCCGCCTCCGCCGCCACAGGCGGTGAGCAGGGCGGCGACGAATAGGAAGGGGACGGCGGCGCGGGCGGGCCTGAGTCTCAGCATGACGGAATCCTTGTGATAAATGCTGCTTGATTTACATATTTTGCAATTGTTGCGTGTCCGCAACTATGTGTCAAGCAATGTCTACCGCAGGATACCATTCCTCGCGCCGGTTTTCGCCTATTTGCCCGGCGGATGGGCCTCGTAGGCGCGGATGCGGTCCAGCTTGGCCGCATACAGGTCGTGGTCGCCGCGCGTGGTGCTGTTTTCCAGCGCCCGCGCCATGTGGGTGTCGGCGGCGCGCAGGTTGCCCAGCTGGTAGTTGGCGAGCGCCAGCCAGAAGTGGAATTCATGGTAGTCCGGCACGCGCTCGAGTTCGCGCTCGAACATCTTGCGGGCGCGCTCATAGTCGCCCAGCTTCATCGCTTCCTGGCCCAGGTTGAAGAAGTGGAAGGGCGGATGCGGTTCCAGCTGCACCAGCCGGGCGCGCACCACGGCCGCCTCATCCAGCTTGTTCGCGCTCTCCAGCGTTTGCGCCAGGTTGGACAGGAAGATGGTGTTGTCGGGCGCTTGCGACTGCGCGTAGCGCAGCGTCTGCTCGGCCGCCTCGAAGTGGCCGGCGTACTGGTAGATCACGCCCAGCGTGTTGTAGGCGTTGAGGAAGCGCGGATCGACTTCGGCCGCCTTGCGCACCGACCAGTAGGCGTCGTCGACCTTGCCGGCGGCCAGCTGTTCGGCGGCGCGGTTGTTCAGGTACATGGCGATGACGGTGTGTTCCTCCAGCGGCCGGGCGTTTTCGCGCGACTTTTGCGGGATCGGGATGAAGTCCACCGTCAGCGCGTTCGACAGGTCGACGTTGTAGCCGCCGGAGTAGGGATTGTGCTCGGTGCGCTGCTTGCCCAGCGACAGGTTGACGTGGTTGCTGGCGAAGTAGAGGTTGCCCGAGCGGCTCCAGCTTTCATCGACCTGGACTTGCTGGAATTGCACCACCAGGTTCAGCTCGCGCGCCAGCGCCGCCGTCATGATGGCCAGCGACAGGCAGTTGCCGGCGCGGGCGTCGAAGGTCTGGCTGGCGTTGCGGGTCATGGCCGAATCGTATTCGAGCTGCAGCTTGTCCTTGCGGTACAGCGCGTCGAACAGCTGGCGCCGCACGTCCTTGCCGTGCGCCAGGCTGATCTCCTGCTGCAGATAGGCGCGCATGCGCGGGCTGAGGGCGAACACGCTGCTGGTGTCGATCGGCGCGGAAGGCGGTTGGAACAGCTGGTCGTGGAAGACCTGCGGCGGCGGCGTGCGCACCGGCGAGAGGCTGGCGCAAGCGCTCAGCAGTGCGGCGCACAGGATGATGGCCCATGATTTCATGCTGGTCTCCCTTTGCTGCGGAGCACAAGACCCTGCGCCGCACCAGGTAGCGGAATCTGTGTTCCGCGATGAGGAAAGTATCCTCGGCTAAGGGGCGACTGTCAAACAGGAAATCGCTTTCAGGCCAGCGGCTTGCTTTCCACCGGCTGGCCCTGGGCGTCGAAGCGCAGCGCCACGGCGACGCGGGTGACGCCGATGCTGGCCAGGGCGTCGCGCAGGTCGTCCACTTCCAGCGCCAGGTCGGCGCCCAGGTCGAGCGGCTTGTCGCAGGCGGCCAGCACGGCGCCGTCCGCCGCCAGCCGCACCCGCAGCACCATCTCGTCGTCGACGTCGGACGGGGCGATGACCGCGTCGGCCAGCGCCGGGTCGCGGCCGGCCAGCGCCTGGTTCAGCGTCGACAGCATCTGCAGCGTCGCGTACTCGGACTGGCCTTGCTCCCGGGCGCCGAAGAACAGGTCCTGGTACAGGAAGTTCAGGGTCAGTTCCGGCATCGCGCCACGGCCCCGGCCGAGGCAGCGCCGCACCAGCGGCGCGTACTGTTCGGTCCATTTCTGGTAGCGCTCGGCGCGCTTGGCGAAATAGGCGTCGGCCGCCTTTTCGCTGGCCGGCACCTTATAGAAGGCGTCGTCGGCGCGCTTGAGCGAAAAGCCCAGCAGGAAGCGCAGCTCGACCGCGCTGTCGTCGGCGCCGAAGGCGGTGGCCGACCAGCCGGCCGCCATGCTGCGCTCCAGCGCCGGCGCGGCGGCGATCTTTTTCTCGGTCAGCGATTGCGCCGCCTCGCGCACCATGGCGTGCAGCTGGCCGTAGGTGACGCGTTCGATTTCCTCCAGGTCGTAGGCGTGGCTGACCAGCACCACCTTGGCCTGCGGGCTTTCCAGCCCGGCGTCGGTGAAGCTGTCGAGCAGCGCCTCGTAGGCGGCGCCGTCCTGGAAGTCGGCCGCCGCGTCGAGGCCGCCCTGGCTGTGCACGAACACCGGGATCGCGAAGGCGTCGATCTCCAGTTCCGGCGCGCCTTCGCGGCGCAGCAGCACGGTGGCCGCGCCTTCCTCGACGGCGTTGCGCAGGTAGCGGTAGCCGTCCACCGATTCGTCGCGCGCCAGTTCGATGGCGCCGTACAGCACCTCATCCTTGCCCTGGTTGAGCAGCTTGCGCAGCAGGCGCTGGAACTCCAGCGCCTTCTGCGCCAGGTCGGCGCGGGTGGCGTCGGCCACGATGTCGTTGTTGAATTCGCCATCCGACAGGTCCAGCGCCAGGGCGCACAGCTCGGTGGTGTTTTGTTCGTCCTTCAGTTCCGGGGAATTGGCGGATTTGCGCGGGACGGGGCGCTTATTTTTAGGCATGTTGTGATGGTTATCGTTCGGTGTGGAAGGCTTCGTGCAGTTCGTCGAGCAGGTCGGCGGTTTCATCCTCGCTCAGGCCGAGGTGGCGGCAGGCCAGGTCGCCGCCTTTTTCCCATTCATACGACATGCTGTGGCCATGGAAGCGCTGGATGGCTTTTTCGG
Source organism: Duganella sp. CT11-25 (assembly GCF_047302815.1). Taxonomy (NCBI): domain Bacteria; kingdom Pseudomonadati; phylum Pseudomonadota; class Betaproteobacteria; order Burkholderiales; family Oxalobacteraceae; genus Duganella; species Duganella sp. CT11-25. The sequence continues at coordinate 3,564,449 of NZ_JBKBFD010000001.1, read as the reverse complement.
CCAGCAGCGACAGGGCCACCAGCGAGCGCACGGCGTCGTCGGTGGCCGGGTCGTCCAGCACGCGGTAGTCGTGGTGCAGCAGGATGGCCCAGGAGACATCCGGCGACAAGCCCCAGTTGCGCGCCAGCAGGCAGCCGATGGCGGCGTGGTTGGTGCTGTAGCGTTTGTCCTCGATGACGGTGAACGGCTGCTCGGGATCGTTGCAGGCGTCGTCGTAGGTGCCGGCGTAGTCGCTGAAGCGGTTCATCAGCAGCGGCACGCCGATGTCGCAGAACAGGCCGAAGGTGTGGGCGATGTCGGGCGGGGCGATGCGCAGCTTGCGCGAGGTGAACACCAGCGCCTGCGCGCGGCGCGCCGAGATTTCCCAGAAGGCGTTGAGGTCGGCCTCCTTGCCCTCGATGGCCTGGCGCGCCAGCAGTCCGGTCAGCAGCGCGGCGCACTGGTTGACGCCGAGGAAGTTGATGCCCTGCTCGACCGACTTGGCCTTGCGCGCGGCGCCGAAGAACGGCGAATTGGCCAGCTTGAGCAGGGCGCCGGACATGCCGACGTCGTTGCCGATGATGCGGGCGATCTTGCGCGGCGACGGATCGGGCTGGGCCAGTTCGCGCTGCAGGTCGACGAGCAGGCTGGGCCGAGGCGGAATCCGGATGGAACGCATCAGCGCATCTTCCACCGCGTTTTCTGTTGGCAAGGCTGGGGCAGCAACTGTCGTCATTATGGTCTTCAGGGGTAAAGGCGGCCCGCGGCTGGGCGCCGTACTTTGCAATAGCAACACTATAAACCAGCACCGGTACTCGCGCATGAGCTCATGCTGAGCATGCTGACCCTGATTATCGCCGCAAGCGGGCGCGGATTGCGCGAATTTGTGCCGATTTTCTGGGGGATGGGCCGTATTTTGTCGCGAATTGCCGTGGTTTGATATACATTTGTCACCACTTTCGTGATCGCCCTGACCAGATTGGTGTTTACAATAGCTCCATGATTACCGACCTGGCTGGCATCGATTTCAGCGCGCCCTCGTGCGAGGTGGCGCGCCAACTGATAGGCGTGACCGTGCTGGTCGACGGCGTCGGCGGCCGCATCGTCGAGACCGAGGCCTACGACCGCACCGAGCCGGCCGCCCACACCTTCAACGGGCCGACGCCGCGCAATTTCTCGATGTTCGGGCCGCCGGCGCGCACCTATGTGTACCGCTCGCACGGGCTGCACTGGTGCCTGAATTTTGTCTGCCGCGAGGCAGGCCACGGCGCCGGGGTGCTGATACGGGCGCTGGAACCGCTGGCCGGCGTCGACTTGATGCGCGAGCGGCGCGGGCTGGGGGCGGGCAGCGAGCGCCTGCTGTGCGCCGGGCCGGGGCGGCTGTGCCAGGCGCTGGGCGTGACGCGCGCGCATAACAACCTGGCGCTGGCCGAGTCGCCGTTCCAGCTGGTGGCGCGCGACCAGGCCGAGGCGGTCGAGGTGCTAGCCGGTCCGCGCATCGGCATTTCGAAAGCGGTGGAGCTGCCGTGGCGTTTCGGCCTGGCCGGCTCGCGCTTTTTGAGCAAGCCCATGCGTTGAGGGCGGCGCCTCCAGCTTAAACACCGACACCGCCCGCGACAGCTGCTCCGCCTGCTCCTGCAGGCTGGCCGCCGCCGCCGCGGCCTGCTCGACCAGCGCGGCGTTCTGCTGCGTCACATCGTCCATCTGCCCGACCGCCTGGTTGACTTCGGCGATGCCCTGCGCCTGCTCGGCGCTGGCGTCACTGATGCGGGCGATGATGTCGTTGACCTGCCGCACCGCGGCGACGATGTCGCCCATGCGCTCGCCGGCCTGCTGCACCGAGGCGCTGCCGCTGTCGATGGTGGCGACCGAGGCGGCGATCAGCGCCTTGATTTCCCTGGCGGCGGCGGCGCTGCGCTGGGCCAGCGTGCGCACCTCGGCCGCCACGACGGCGAAGCCGCGTCCCTGTTCGCCGGCGCGCGCCGCCTCGACGGCGGCGTTCAGCGCCAGGATGTTGGTCTGGAACGAGATGCCGTCGATGACGCCGATGATGTCGACGATCTGGCGCGAGCTGGCGCGGATCGACGCCATGGTCCGCACCGCCTGCTGCACCGCCGCGCCGCCGTGCTGCGCCAGTTCGCTGGCGCCGGCCGCCAGCTGGCAGGCCTGGCGGGCGTTGGCGGCGTTGGCCTGCACCGCCTGCGTCAGGCTGTCCATGGCGCTGGCGGTCTGCTCCAGCGAACCGGCCTGCATCTCGGTGCGGGTCGACAGGTCGAGATTGCCGCTGGCGATTTCGTGGGCGGCGGTGTCGATCGAGCGCACCGACGCCAGGATGGCGGTCAGCGTGCGGGTCAGGTTGTGCATGGTCTGGTCCAGCATGCGCGCGGTGTCGGCGATTTCGTCGCGGCCGTGGTCGCCGTTGCCGGCCGCCAGCCGGCCGGCGGCCAGCGCCACCACCACGTCGGCGATGGCGCGGATGTCGCGCAGCATGGCGCCGCGCACCGCCATCGTCACGCCCAGCGACAGCGCGATCGACAGCAGCACCATGACAGCGATGGTGGCGGTCAGCGCGCGGAAGTCGGCCTTGGCCTGCGCGTGCGCCCGTTCGCTGAGCTGCTTTTCCAGCGCGGACAATCGCGCCAGCTGGTCGTTCAGCAGCAGGAATTGTTTTTCCGCGCGCGCCATCGAATTGGTGGCGATGCTCTGGTCCATCTGCGCCATCTCCATCGTCTCCAGCACCGCCTTGCGGTAGGCCGCCAGCGATTGCAGCGACAGCGCGACGATCTTGCGTTCGCCGTCGTCGGCCAGGGCGTCGAGCTGGCGCAGCTGCTGCTCGATGCCGGCGTGGCTGGACTTGATCCGCAAGCCCAGCGCGTCGAGCCGGTTCTGCGCGAAGCTGCCGTTGACCCAGGCCAGCAGCTGGTAGATGTGGGCGTGGGCGTAGCGCGCCTCGCCGCCGACGTCGGCCGCGATCTTGAGGCGGGCGGCGCGCACCTGCACCAGGTTTTCCAGCGAGGCGTTCTGGCGCACCATGCCGACATACGCGGCGGCGGCGGTGACGATCAGCAGCAGCAGCACCAGGCCGGGCGCGAGCAGCAGTTTGGGACCGATACGCAGTTTCTTCAGCATGGTGCTCTCCCGGCGTGGTGGCGGCGCGGCTTTTTTCAGTTCCTATTTCTTGTAGATGCCCGCTTCCAGCACCACGTCGCCGACGCGCAGGATGTAGGTGGTCTTGGGTTCGATCTTGCCGGTGGCCGGGTTCTTGTACTGGTAGTCGACCCAGCCGCGGCCCTTGGCGGCGGCCAGCTCGATGATCTCGCGCCGGTATTTCTTGCCGTTGGCGTCGGGGATGTCGGTCAGGTCCTTGCCGACGATGGAGGGATTGATCGGATGCGCCAGCACGATGCCGGTCTTGATGTCGCGCATGTCGACGTACAGCGAGCCCTGGACGTAGTCGGGGTCCCTGGCGCTGATCTTTTTCATCATCTCCTCCTTGCCGTGCGCCTTGACGAAGGCGGCGCCTTTTTCGGCCATGGCGATGGCGTCTTTTTCGGTGGGCTCGGCGGCGAAGCCGGGCAGGCAGAGGAAGGCGGCGGCGGCGGCCAGCGTGGCGTGCGGTTTCATGGCGGTTCCTTGTCGGTTGAGTGTTGACCGGATGAACTGTACGCCGCTGGCGCCGGCGAGAGTTGCGTTGTCGCAAGTTATAGCCGCGTGGAAAGCCTAGCATGGAGTTCCCGCACCCTCACTCCGATAGGAACCCGCGATGACCACCACACCGATTTCGTCCTGGAACACCGCCGGCGCGCAGGCGCCCAAGTTCAAGCCGTTCATCCGGCAAACCATCGCCCATTCCCGCCAGTGGGAATGGATCCCGCGCGACCTGCAGGAGGCGGTGCAGGTGGTGTCGCATGTGCTGCCGTTCCGCGTCAACGAGTACGTGCTCGATCACCTGATCGACTGGAACAACATCCCCGACGATCCGATCTACCGGCTGACCTTCCCGCACCGCGACATGCTGGCGCCGGACGACTACGCGCAGCTGCGCGAGCTGGTGCTGGGCCACGCCAATCCGGGCGCGCTGGCGGACCTGGTGCGCAAGATCCGCATGCGCATGAATCCCCATCCGGCCGGGCAGATGACGCACAACGTGCCGCGCGTGAACGACGCGCCCCTGAAGGGCTTGCAGCACAAGTACAAGGAGACGGTGTTGTTCTTCCCCAGCGCCGGGCAGACCTGCCACGCCTATTGCACCTTCTGCTTCCGCTGGCCGCAGTTCGTCGGCATGGACGATATGAAGTTCGACGCCAGGGAGTCGCACGAGCTGGCGGCCTACCTGAAGACGCACCCGGAGGTGACCGATGTGCTGATCACCGGTGGCGATCCCCTGATCATGAATACGCGCTCGCTGGAGGCGTATATCGAGCCGCTGCTGGCGCCGGAGCTGGCGCATATCCAGAACATCCGCATCGGCACCAAGTCGGTGGCGTACTGGCCGCAGCGCTTCGTGTCGGACCGCGATGCCGACGACCTGCTGCGTCTTTTCGAGCGCGTGGTCGCCGCCGGCAAGAACATGGCGATCATGGGGCACTACAACCATGCGGTGGAACTGCGGCCGGAGATCGCGCAGCGCGCCGTCAAGCGCATCGTCGGCACCGGCGCGACCTTGCGCATGCAGGGACCGCTGATCCGGCATATCAACGAGGATCCCGCCAGCTGGGCGGAGCTGTGGCAGACCGGCGTGCGGCTGGGGGCGATTCCATACTATATGTTCGTCGAGCGCGACACCGGGCCGCGCGAATACTTCCAGCTGCCGCTGGCGCGCGCGCACGAGATTTTCCAGGCGGCCTACCAGATGGTGTCGGGCTTGTCGCGCACGGTGCGCGGGCCGTCGATGAGCGCCTTCCCCGGCAAGGTGGTGATCGACGGCATCGCCACCATCGGCGGCGAGAAGGTGTTCGCCTTGCAGTTCCTGCAGGCGCGCAATGCGGACTGGGTGCGCAAGCCGTTTTATGCGAAGTTCGATCCGGCGGCGACCTGGATGGACGAGCTGAAACCGGCGTTCGGCAAGGAGAAGTTCTTCTTCGAGGAGCAGGGCGGCAGCCGCAGCGAGTTCGGCATCGAGCCGCCCGGTGCGCGCAAGGTGATACCGCTGATGGCGGCGCGGCCGGAGGGCGCGGCGGCCGAGGCCTGCGGTTCGCACAGCGCGGCGTAGGGGGCGGCGATGCGCCCGCGCGAGCGGCAGGACCAGGCGCCGCCAGCGGCCGGGCCGCCTCCGCCCGTCGCGCCAGGCGCGGCGACGGCCGCGCGCGCAGCCGCGATCCCGGTCGTGCCGGCGCCGCGCCTGTCCGGCGGCGCGGTGTTCGTGCTGGTGTTCCTGCCGTTCGCGCTGGGCCACTACCTGTCGGCGCTGATGCGCACGGTGAACGCGACGCTGGCGCCGCAACTGGTGGCGTCGCTGCAGCTGACGCCCGGCCAACTGGGCCTGCTGACCAGCGCCTTTTTCTTCTCGTTCGCACTGGCCCAGCTGCCGGTCGGCATGGCGCTGGACCGCTGGGGGCCGGCCAGGGTGCAGCCGCCGATGCTGCTGCTGGCCGGCGTCGGCGCGCTGGCGTTTGCCGGTGGCCAGGATTTCACCCAGCTGCTGGTGGCGCGCGCCGTCATCGGCCTGGGGCTGGGCGGCTGCTTCATGTCGGCGGTCAAGGCCATCTCCACCTGGATCGCGCCGGCGCGCCTGCCGTCGGTGCAGGGCTACCTGATCGCCGTGGGCGGCCTGGGCGCGGCGTCGGCCACCTTGCCGGTGCGGCTGGCGTTGCACTACACCGACTGGCGCGGCCTGTTCCTGTGGCTGGCGGCGGCGGCGGCGGCGGCCGGCCTGCTGATACGCCTGCTGGCGCCCGCGCAGCCGGCGCCGGTGCGGCGCACGGCGATGCTGGCGGCGATGGCCGAGGTGTACCGCCATCCTGCCTTCCGCGAGGCGGCGGCGCTGGTGCTGGTGCCGCATACCGTGTTCTTCGGCGTGCAGGGCCTGTGGATCGGCCGCTGGCTGACCGACGTCGCGCGCTTCAACGAGGAGGCGGTGGCCTACCTGCTGTACCTGGGGATGGCGGCCATCATCTTCGGCGCCATCGCGGTCGGCATGATCACCGAATGGGCCGGGCGCCACGGCGTGCGGCCGGTCAGCGTGGCGGCGGCCGGGGTGGCGCTGTTCATCGCGGTGCAGCTGGGCTTTGTGCTGAGCTGGGCGCCGAGCTACCAGCTGCTGTCGGTGCTGTTCACGCTGGTCGGCACGGTGACCGGCATCGAGTACGCGATCATCGCCCAGAGCCTGCCCGGCGCCCTGACCGGGCGCGCGGCGACCTGCCTGAACTTGCTGATCTTCCTGGGCGCGTTCGCGGTGCAGGCGGGCTTCGGGATGGTGGTGGGCTGCTGGCGGCCCAATCCCCTGCAGCATTATCCGGCGCTGGCCTACCAGGCGGCGTTCGGCGCGCTGGTGTTGCTGCAGTTGCCGGGATTGATCTGGTTCCTGCGCCGGCGCTGGAGACGGGCCGCGCAATCCGGTAGAATGGATCTCCCATCCGACCCGCCCCTAACGACGCGATGACTCAAACTCACAACGTTTTTGCTTCCCTGCCGCAGACCTGGCAGGACTGGATCATGGAAAACCTGGCGCGCGCCTGCAGCCCGCTGGATATGGCCAACAGCATGGCGCGTTCGGGCCAGCACAGCATGGCCGTGGCGCGCGCCGCCATCGACGAGGCGCTACGCATCCAGGCCGGCGAGGCAGGCGCGCCGGCGCCGCGGGAAGCCAGCGCGTTCCAGGCGCCGCGCGAGATGCCCTTCATCGATGTCAGCCGCAATATCATCTCGGTGCCGGACCGCGAGGTCGAGGTGCTGTTCGTGCTGAAGAAGCCGCAGGTGATCCTGCTGGGGAATGTGCTCAGCGCCGAGGAGTGCGACGCCATCGTCGAACATTGCGGCACCCGCTATACCCGTTCGACCGTGACCGCCGAGGCGGACGGCGCCAGCGTGGTGCACGAGGGCCGCACCAGCGAGATGGCCTTCATCCAGCGCGGCGAGGCCGAGGTGGCCGAGCGCATCGACCGCCGGCTGGCGGCGCTGGCGCACTGGTCGCCCGAGTGCAGCGAGCCGTTCCAGCTGCAGAAGTACGGCAAGACCCAGGAGTACCGGCCGCATTTCGACTGGCTCGACCCGGACAGCGCCGGCCATCGCAGCCACCTGGCGCGCGGCGGCCAGCGGCTGGCGACGTTCATCCTGTACCTGTGCGATGTGGAGCAGGGCGGCGGCACGGTGTTCCCGGCGCTGGGGCTGGAGGTGTTCCCGAAAAAAGGCAACGCGCTGTGGTTCCTCAACACCGACGGCAACCACCAGCCGGACCAGCAAACGCTGCACGGCGGCGCGCCGGTGGTCAGCGGCACCAAGATCATCGCCAACAAATGGCTGCGGCAGGGACGCTACGGTTAAGGGGTTAAGGGTTAAAATGGCGGCGACTATTTTTAACCAAGGAACCCCATGAGACTCGTGCGCTACGGCCGTCCCGGCAAAGAAAAACCAGGCTTGATCGATGACGAAGGCAAGTTGCGCGACCTGTCCGGCGTGATCGCCGACATCGACGCGGCGCAGCTGGCGCCCAAGGCGCTGCGCAAGCTGGAGAAGATCCCGCAAGCCTCGCTGCCGCTGGTGCGCGGCAATCCGCGCTACGGCGTGCCGCTGGCGCGGGTCGGCAAATTCATCGGCATCGGCCTGAATTATTCGGACCACGCGGCCGAAATCGGCATGCCGGCGCCGAAGGAGCCGGTGGTGTTCATGAAGGCCATCACCTGCCTGTCCGGCCCGGACGATCCGGTCATGATCCCGCAGGGCTCGAAGAAGACCGACTGGGAAGTGGAGCTGGGCGTGGTGATCGGCGCGCGCGCGCAGTATGTCAGCGAGGAGGATGCGCTGAAATACGTGGCCGGCTACTGCGTGGTCAACGACCTGTCGGAGCGCTCGTTCCAGCTGGAGCGCGGCACCCAGTGGGACAAGGGCAAGGGCTGCGATACCTTCGGCCCGGTCGGCCCGTGGCTGGTGACGCCGGAAGACATCTACGACGTGCAGAAGCTGGACCTGTACCTGGACCTGAACGGCAAGCGCATGCAGACCGGCAGCACCGGGACCATGATCTTCACGGTGGCGCAGATCATCAGCTACCTGTCGAGGTTCATGACCCTGGAGCCGGGCGACGTGATCGCCACCGGCACACCGCCGGGCGTGGGCCAGGCGCGCAAGCCGCAGCGCTTCCTCAAAAAGGGCGACACGCTGCGCCTGGGAATCGCCGGCCTGGGCGAGCAGCAGCAGGACGTGGTCGCCTGGAGCGCGAAGCGGTAGGCGCGCTCACCTCGCCGTGGCCAGCGCGCTCGCCAGCGCCTCGGCCAGGCGGCCGGTGATCTCCGCCAGCTCGGCCTCGGTGGCGATGAACGGCGGCGCCAGCAGGATATGGTCGCCTTGGCGGCCGTCGATGGTGCCGCCCATCGGGTAGATCATCAGGCCGCGCGCCATCGCCTGTTCCTTGACCACGGCGTGCAGCTTCAGCGCCGGGTCGAACGGGGCCTTGCTGCCCCGGTCCAGCACCAGCTCCAATCCCAGCAGCATGCCGCGGCCGCGGATGTCGCCCACGTGCGGGTGCGCGCCGAAGGCTTCGCGCAGCATGCGGCGGAAGGCGGCGCCGCGCACCGTGACCGCGCCCAGCAGGCAATCCCTTTGTATGACGCGTTGCACCGCCAGCGCGGCGGCGGCGGCCACCGGGTGGCCCATGTAGGTGTGGCCGTGCTGGAAGGCGCCGCTGCCGTCGCGCAGGCGCTTGACGATGTACTCGCGCGCCAGCACCGCGCCGATCGGCTGGTAGCCGGCGCCCAGCCCTTTGCCCAGCACCACCAGGTCGGGCAGCACGTTTTCCTGCTCGAACGCGTACAGCGTGCCGGTGCGGCCCATGCCGCACATGACTTCGTCGGCGATCAGGAGGATGTCGTACTTGTCGCACAGCCGGCGCACGCCGCGGAAGTAGCCGGGCGTGGGCGGCACCGCGCCGCCGGTGGCGCCGACCACGGTTTCGGCGACGAAGGCGATCACCCGCTGCGGGCCGGTGGCGAGCATGCATTCCTCCAGTTCGCGCAGCAGCGCGGCGGTGTAGTCCTCGAGGCTTTGATCGGGGCGGCGGTCGCGGTATTCGTAGCAGGGGGAGACGCGCGGCACGTCCATCAGCAGCGGTTCGAACGGGCGGCGGCGCCATTCGTTGCCGCCGACGGCCAGCGCGCCCAGCGTGTTGCCGTGGTAGCTCTGGCGGCGCGCGATGAAGACGCCGCGCTGCGCCTGCTCGCCTTCGACGAAGTACTGGCGCGCCAGTTTCAGCGCGGTCTCCATCGCCTCCGAGCCGCCGGAGACCAGGTAGACGTGATCGAGGTCGCCGGGGGCGTCGCTGGCCAGGCGGGCCGCCAGTTCCTCGGCCGCCTCGCAGGTGAAGAAGGCGGTGTGGGCGTAGGCGTTGCGGTCGATCTGGGCGTGCATGGCGGCCAGCACGTCGGGATGGGCGTGGCCCAGCGAGGAGACGGCGGCGCCGCCGCTGGCGTCCAGGTAGCTGTTGCCGCGGCTGTCGCGCACGACCAGGCCCGAGGCGCTGACCGCCACCGGCGGCGGCCGGCGCAGGTTGCGGTGGATGATGTGGCTCATGGCGTCCTTTCTGGTGAGGGTGACCGACAGCAGAAGATAGCCGCGATCGGCTTGTGTTCTTTTGATTTATGCCGGAACATGGCTGAATAACCGGAAGGATTTACGCTATGAGCGACAGACTTGGCCCCATCCCTTTTGCTGAAATGAGCGCCAGCCAGCAGGTGGCGGCGCAGGCCGTGATCGACGGCCCGCGCGGGGCGCTGTACGGGCCCTTCGTGCCGCTGATCCGCAGCCCGGAGCTGATGGCGGCGGCGCAGCGCATGGGCGAGTACCTGCGCTACCGCAGCGCGATCGGCACGCGCCTGACGGAGCTGGCGATCCTGGTGACGGCGCGGCACTGGAGCCAGCCGGTGGAGTGGGCGATCCACGAGCCGATCGCGCGCGACCACGGCATCGCCGACGGCGTGATCGCGGCGATCGCGGCGCGCCGCCGGCCCGAGGGGCTGTTGGCGGACGAGGCGCTGGTGTACGCATTCTGCGTGCAGCTGCACGCGCGGCAGCGGGTGGACGACGCCACCTACGCGGCGGCGCTGGCCGCCTTCGGCGAGCACGGGGTGGTCGACCTGATGGGCATCAACGGCTACTACACGTTTTTGGCGATGGTGATGAACGCGGCGCAGACGGCGGTGCCGGCCTCGCCGGCCGCGCCGCTGCCATAATCCGGGGTCAGGTCCAAAACGCGGACACGAGCTCTTCCGCTAGCAGTTGAGCCCGTGTCCGCGTTTTGGACCTGACCCCGGAGTTTAGAGGACCCGCTTGAGCCAGGCGCTGATGTGGTCGACTTCTTCCTGGCACAGCGAGTGCTGCATCGGGTAGTCGTGCCATTCGACGCTGTAGCCCCATTGCTGCAGCAGGTCGCGCGAGCGCGTGGCGCGGGCGATCGGGATCACCGGGTCCATGCGGCCATGCACCATGAAGATCGGCGTGGCCTTGCTTTCCGGCGTACACTCCAGCGCGGCCTGGTCGGCGATCGGCACGTAGCCCGACAGGCACATCAGGCCGGCCAGCCGTTCCTGCTGGCGCAGGCCGGTCTGCAGGGTCATCGCGCAGCCCTGCGAGAAGCCGGCCAGGATGATGCGGCCGGCCGGGATGCCGCGCGCCTTTTCACGTTCGATCAGCGCCTCGACCTTGCGCTGCGAGGCGCGCAGGCCGGCTTCGTCCTCCTGCCGGCCAAGGTCGGTGGCGACGATGTCGTACCAGGCGCGCATCACGTAGCCGTTGTTGATGGTCACCGGCATGGTGTCGGCGTTGGGGAAGATGAAGCGGATCGGCGGCAGGCCGGCCAGGTCCAGCTCGTGCAGCATGGGCACGAAGTCGTTGGCGTCGGCGCCCAGGCCGTGCATCCAGATGATGGCCACGCTCGGGTTGGCGCCGGTTTCTTTTTCGATGGTGTGCAGCAGGGTGCTCATGGGCGTCCTCAGGATGGGCGGATGGCGGATTTGGGGCGGAAGGCTGGACAGACCGCCGGGTCGGTTTCCATGTAGGGACCGCCGATCAGGTCGATGCAATAGGGGACGGCGGCGAAGATGCCGCCCACCAGCGCGGCGCCGCCGGCGTCCTTCAGGCCGCCCAGGGTTTCGGCGATGGCCTTCGGCTGGCCCGGCAGGTTCAGGATCAGCGCGGCGTGGTCGGCGCTTTCGCGGATCACGGCGGTCTGGCGCGACAGGATCGCGGTCGGCACGAAGTGCAGGCTGATCTGGCGCATCTGCTCGCCGAAGCCCGGCATTTCCTTGGTGCCGACGGCGCGCGTGGCTTCCGGCGTGACGTCGCGGCGCGACGGGCCGGTGCCGCCGGTGGTCAACACCAGGTGGCAGCGGACGGTGTCGGCCAGTTCGGTCAGCGTGGCTTCGATCCGCGGGCGTTCGTCGGCGATCAGCCGGGTCTCGACGCGGTAGGGCGTGGTCAGCGCCCGCGCCAGCCAGGCTTCCAGCGCGGGGATGCCCTGGTCCTGGTAGACGCCGCCGCTGGCGCGGTCGGAGATCGAGACCAGGCCGATGACCAGGGTGTCGCCGTTACTCGTCATCGGACTCGCTGTCGCCGGCTTCGTCATCGGCGGCGGCCTTGTGCTTCTTGGCCTCGACCTGCTTGATGATCTGGAAGATCTCGCGGTAGGCCTTCGGCGGCTTGTTCTCGGCCTGCTCCTTGCGGGCGTTGCGGATCAGCGTGCGCAGGTGCTGCACGTCCAGTTCCGGGTTTTCCTCCAGCAGCACGGTGAGCGCCTTGTCGTCGGTCAGCAGCTTGTCGCGGCGGCGCTCCATCGCGTGCATGGCGGCGGTCTCGGACTTGGAGGCGCCCTTCCAGCTGTCGATGGCTTTCTGGATCTCGGCCACCTCGGCCTCGTCCAGCGTGCGCATCTTCTTGCCGACGAACTGCATCTGGCGGCGGCGGCCCTCGTGGTTGGTGATCTGCTGGCAGGCCAGGATGGCGTCGAGCACGTCCTCCGGCATCGCCACGCGCTTGACGCGGTCGCGCGGCGCCTCGACCAGCGTTTCGCCCATTTTCTGCAGGGCGTCGGACTGGCGTTTGAGCTCGGATTTGGAGGGGCGCTCGTACTCTTGCTCGAATTCGGTGGAGCTGAAGCCGACCGCGCCGCGATTTGGATTTACCATAATATTAACTTTCGGTGGGGCGTGTGGCTGCCCCTATAAACTGTAAACGACTGCTATGATAACTGTTTTAGCAGTCACCCGAAGAAAACAGCCCATGAGCGATACCCATTTTACCCACACCCAGGACCAGTTGCAGCAGCTTGCGCGCGATGTGCTGGGGTATGCCAAGGCCCAGGGTGGCAGCGATTGCGCCGTCGAATTCAGCGAGGGCAGCGGGCTGTCGGTGTCGGTGCGCAAGAGCCGGATCGAGACCATCGAGCAAAACAAGGACAAGGGCATGGGGGTGACGGTGTTCATCGGCCAGCGCCGCGGCAACGCCAGCACCTCGGACTTTTCGCCGGCGGCGCTGAAGGCGACGGTGGAGGCGGCCTATAACATCGCCCGCTTCACGGCCGACGACGATTGCGCCGGCCTGGCCGACGCCGACCAGCTGGAAATGGCGCCGCGCGATTTGAAACTGTTCTATCCGTGGACCATCTCGACCGCCGAGGCGGTGGCGCTGGCGCAGCGCGCCGAGGCGGCCGGTTTCGCGGTCGACCCGCGCGTGACCAACTCCGAGGGCGCCGGCGTGCACGTGCAGCAGTCGCATTTCGTGGCGGCCAATTCGCGCGGCTTCATCGGCGGCTACCCGTATTCGCGCCATACGCTGTCGGTGGCGATGATCGCCGGCAAGGGCGCCAGGATGCAGCGCGACGACTGGTACACCTCGGTGCGCGACGCCGGCAAGATGGCGTCGCCGGAGGCGGTCGGGCGCTACGCGGCCGAGCGCGCGCTGGCGCGCCTGAACGCGCGCACCATCGACACACGCAACTGCCCGGTGCTGTTCGAGGCGCCGCTGGCGGCCGGGCTGCTGGGCGCCTTCGTGCAGGCGACGTCGGGCGGGGCGCTGTACCGCAAATCGACCTTTTTGCTCGACTCGCTGGGCAAGCAGGTGCTGCCCAAGCATATCCAGATCAAGGAAGACCCGCATGTGATCGGCGCGGTGGGCTCGGCGCCGTTCGACGAAGAAGGCGTGCGCACCGTCAAGCGCGACGTGGTCAAGGATGGCGTGGTGCAGGGCTATTTCCTGTCGACCTATTCGGCGCGCAAGCTGGGCATGCAGACCACCGGCAACGCCGGCGGCTCGCACAACCTGTCGCTGACGTCGTCGCTGACCGGGAAGGGCGACGATTTCGCCGCCATGCTGCGCAAGATGGGCACCGGCCTGCTGGTGACCGAGCTGATGGGCCAGGGCACCAACTATGTGACCGGCGATTATTCGCGCGGGGCGTCGGGCTACTGGGTCGAGCATGGCGTGATCCAGTATCCGGTCGAGGAAATCACCATCGCCGGCAATATGAAGGACATGCTGGCGCAGATCGTCGCCGTCGGCGCGGACGTGCTGGTGCGCGGCACCAAGGAAACCGGCTCGATCCTGATCGAGAACATGGTGGTGGCGGGCGGCTGAGGCTGCTCTTCGGTTGGTCGTCTTCAGTCGGTGCTGCGGCGGCCATGGCGGCGGCGGTCGATGCCGGGACGCTTGAGATTGGCCGCTTCGGCGGCGCGCCAGGCGCCGGCCTGCGTCCAGAGCTCGGTGTAGTTGCGGCGGATCCAGACGTCGCGCCAGGCGTTGCGCACGCTGCCGCATACTTCCGCGACCCATGTGTTCGGCGTGACGATTTTTCCTTCTGCCATTAACAGATCGCCCTCCACCTGAGCGAAATAGCACAGGCCGGCGCGGCGAATGCGCAGACGGGTGCCATTCGGCAAAAACAGGTCTTTCCATTGATAGCCGCGGTCAGTGGGTTGGCCGTAGTTGCGGGCCATCCATTCTTTCAGCGCAATCAGCGCAACTTCTTCCGGTGTGCGCAGGTCTTGGCGTTTGCGCATCTGGAAAAGTAGTTCGGTATATATGTGGGGCGTGGTGTCCATGGCGATTGCCTGAATTTGCCTGAAACTGCCTGCGGAATGCCTGCATTTGTACCAGTTAGATCGCGATCGCCAGAGGGGAGTTCCCTGTTTGCGTCCAAAAAATCAGGCATTCGTCAGGCAAATTCAGGCAAAATCAGGCGTTGGCCGTATACCTTCACCCCATCGGGCTACTCTCGCTTGCAGAGGTTGCTTGTCGGCTGGCCGCAGGCGATCAGGCGGCCGACATCCGGGTTGGTCAGGTAATCGAGGTGGGCGTGGTCGGGCCGCTCCAGCAGGCCGAGGTAGGTGGGCGCATTCGAGACCAGGATGTTAAAGACCGTGATCCCCTCGCGCGCATATTTCTGCGGCGGCAGCGTATACGACAACAAATCATTCGGATCGGTAAACGCCACCAGCGTCAGATGCTGGTCGTCGGCCGCGCGCCCTATCGCCGCAAGCCGCTTTTGCAACAGCAGCTGCAAGCTATCGGGCACGGACGGTGCCAGCCCCATCGCCGCCGCAATCTGCTGGTCCGCCAGCGACAGCAAGGGAATCTGGTTCGCCGCCATCACCAGGAAGCGCATGCGGTCCACCGCCTGCATCGCCACCAGCGCCGCGCGCGAGCCGGGCGTCTCCTCGCTCATGCGCAGCAGCGTATCGAACAAGATCTTGCTGCCCATGCTATGCGAAATCACCACCAGCGGCGCCGCGTCGCCGGCCGCCATCACCTGCAGGATGGCGTCGCGCATGCGGCGCTGGATATCGTCGCGGGCCACGCCCTGGTAGATCAGCGCATCGGGCAGGCAATCATCGATCAGCCCATCCTTGAAGCGCGCGTTGAGCCGCGCCCGCGCGTAAGGGTAGGCCGGCTCGCCGGCGCACAGCGACGATTTACTGCTTTGGTCATAGCACAGCTGGCGCTTGAGGCCACTGGTCAGCGGCGACCAGATCAGCGCATTGAAGCGCAGCCGCCCGGCCGGCGTCTCGACCGTTGAGGGCACGATGTGAATCTGCGCGCCGCCGTCAACGCGGGCAGGGGCCGACGACGTCGCCGCCGTGAGCGCGCGCATCAGCTGCGACACGACCAGCCCGGCCCAGGTGGCGTCATGCGTACAGATGCCGTGCACCAGCAGCACGTCCGCAGTGCCGGCCTGTGCCGCCAGATCGATCAGGCCGGGATAGGCGGTGTTCGCGTCGAGCAGTTGCGGCGGATGATAGGGCGTGCCGCAAGCTGCCAGCAGCAAGGCAAATAACAGAACCGCGCGGCGGCGCGTCAAACACAGGGTATGCATACCGAACCTCCCGAAGCGGCGCGTGGATGCGCCGTATGAGGTCCAGTGTATTTTTCCCTGCGGCGGCGATATTGTCGCGCCGCAGGGAACAGGCTCAGCTGATTACTGCTGCGCCAGCAGCGACTGCAGCACCGGCTGCAGCACCGACTTGCCCAGCTCGGCGCTGCGGGCGCCGTTCCAGCCGGTCTCCGGGTCCGGATCGTTGGCGTTGTCCTTGAACGGCATCTCCAGGGTCAGCGACAGGCAGCCGAACGCATGGGTGATGTGCGGCGAACCCATGGTCAAGGTCTCGTCGGTGTACGGCGTCTCGCCGTAGCCGTACTCGTCCTGGAAGTCCGGGCTGGCGATCAGGAAATTATCGATGAAATACTGCTGCGCCTCTTCCTGGTCCGGGGTGAAGGTCGGCAGCGACTCGCTGCCCGCCACGAACACGTAAGGCAAGCCCTCGTCGCCGTGGATGTCCAGGCACAGGTCGCAGCCGATTTCCAGCATCTTGTGCTTGACCAGGAACACTTCCGGGCTGCGCTCCATGGTCGGGTTCAGCCACTCGCGGTTCAGGTTGGCGCCGGCCGCGTTGGTGCGCAGGTTGCCGCGCACCGAGCCGTCCGGGTTCATGTTCGGCACCACGTAGAACACGGCCTCCTTCAGGCACTGGCGGCCGAACGGGTTGGCCGGGTCCAGCAGCGCCTCGACCATGCCCTCGACGAACCACTCGGCCATCGTCTCGCCCGGATGCTGGCGTGCGATGACCCAGACCTTTTGCTCCGCTTGCGGATCGCCGATCACCAGCATGTTCAGGTCGCGGCCGTCGATGGTGCTGCCCAGGTCGACCAGCTTGACCAGCGGCGACAGTTGCGCGTTGTCCAGCAGCGACAGGTGGCGTTCCCACGAATACGGCTCGAAGTAGGCGTAGTAGACGCTGTCGTACTCGGGCGTGTGGTCGATGGTCATGACCGAGCCGTCATAGCGGGTCGGCACGCGGAACCAGTTGTCGCGGTCGTAGCTGGCCACGGCCTGGTAGTCTTTCCAGCCGTCCGGATAGGCGGCGGTGCCGGCGTTCAGGAAGCGCAGCGCCAATGGCGTCGCCTGCGCGCCCTGGACACGGAAATAAAACCACTGCGTGATATCGGCGTGGGAATCCTTGCGGATGTTCAGGTCGATGGCGGCCGGATCGTCGGCGCGCAGGACCTCGATGGCGCCGGCGTCGAATTGCTGGCTGATTTTGATAGGCATGACGGAATCCTGGTGAATTCTAGAGGGATGGTTGGTGCGCTTGTGGCGCAGAGCCGACATGATACAGGCTTGCGCGCGAGCCGGCTTGATTTAACCCGGCCGTGCGGCAAGCGGCGCTAGCGCAGCGCGCCGAAGCGCTCGTAGAACGCGGCGTCGGCCTCGGGCGCGGTGGCGTCCTCGCGGCGCAGCGTCGCCAGCACGTGCTGCTCGGCGGCGGCGAACAGCAGCCGGTAGATGTCGCGCGTCAGCTCGTAGGCGTGGGCGCCCGGCCACGGCTGCGGCAGCAGCTCGACCGGCAGTTGCGGATCGTGCAGCTGCACCCGGCGGTAGGCGTGGATCAGCAGGCTGCGCATGACGAAAGCCTGTTGCGGCGTCAATGTCCCGGCCTCGCTCCGCAGCGCCGCCAGCAGCGGCTCGAAGCGGGCGATGAACTGGCGGTAGCCGTCGGCCACGCCGCTCAGGTCCCAGCCGGTGGCCACCAGCTCGTTCAGCGGCAGGCCGCCGACCTGCGCCACCGACTGCGCATGCAGCACCAGCAGCTTGCCCTGCACGCCCTGGCGCTGCAGCAACTCCTCCAGCGCCTCGGCCTCGGCCGCCGGATGGCCGAAGATGCCCGGCGCGATCAGGCTGTAGCCCTCCCACAGCAACTCCTTGCGCAGCGCGCCGCGCTCGGCCGCGTCGACCGCGCCGCTGTTGATCACCAGGGTCCAATGGCCGTCCCAGTGCACCGCCAGCGGCGCATAGATGCGGCGGTAGGCGTGGCGGAAGCGCGCCATCGCGCCCGGCGTGATCGCATACGAACTGCGGCGGCCGTCGCGCTGCGAACCCAGCCAGCCCTCCTGCGCCAGCCGGAACACCGAGGTGCGCAGCAGGCGGTCGTTGACGCCGAACGGCGCCAGCAACTCGATCAGGCTGCCCAGCCACACCGTGCCGCCGTGGGGCACGATGGCGTCGCCGAAGATGGTCACCACCAGCGACTTCGAGCGGGGCGGATCCTCCGCCAGGAACCGGGCTATCCAATCGTTGCAATTCATAGGCTGAGGTTTAATCTGTACATGGAAACAATAGTTTACTTTGCCTCGCCCCCGGCGCCGCAATTATTTCAACAGGATACCATTTATCAATGTGACTCAAAAAAAACGTAGTCAAATCAAAATTCGTATCGTAGTATGTAGCCATACCTGACGAGGAGACAGCTATGTACGCACAAATGGTCGAAACCGGCCTGAGCACCGTCCGCACGGCCGACGACATGGCCGCCGACGAGCGCGCCTTCCAGGCCCGCATCGACGACGGCGTCAAGATCGAGGCCAAGGACTGGATGCCGGACGCCTACCGCAAGACGCTGATACGCCAGATTTCCCAGCACGCGCACTCGGAAATCGTCGGCCAGCTGCCCGAGGGCAACTGGGTGACGCGCGCGCCCACGCTGAAACGCAAATCCATCCTGCTGGCCAAGATCCAGGACGAGGCCGGCCACGGTCTGTACCTGTACAGCGCCGCCGAGACGCTGGGCGTGTCGCGCGACGAGCTGCTGGCCGCCCTGCATTCGGGCAAGGCCAAGTATTCCAGCATCTTCAACTACCCGACGCTGTCGTGGGCCGACATGGGCGCGATCGGCTGGCTGGTGGACGGCTCGGCCATCATCAACCAGATCCCGCTGTGCCGCTGCTCCTACGGCCCCTATGCGCGTGCCATGATCCGCGTGTGCAAGGAGGAATCGTTCCACGCGCGCCAGGGCTACGACATCATGATGTCGCTGGCCAAGGGCACGCCGGAGCAGAAGGCCATGGCGCAGGACGCGCTGAACCGCTGGTGGTGGCCGTCCTTGATGATGTTCGGCCCGTCGGACGCCGAATCGGTCAACAGCGCGCAATCGGCGCAATGGCGCATCAAGCTGTTCTCCAACGACGAACTGCGCCAGCGCATGGTCGACCAGACCGTGCCGCAGGCCGAGTACCTGGGCCTGACCGTGCCCGACCCCGATCTGAAATTCAACGCCGAAACGGGCCACTACGAATTCGGCGCCATCGACTGGAGCGAATTCCACAACGTCCTGAAGGGCAACGGCCCGTGCAACCGCGAGCGCCTGCGCACCCGCGTCAAGGCCTGGGACGACGGCGCCTGGTTCCGCGAAGCGCTGGTGGCGCACGCCGACAAACACGCCGCCGCCAAGGCCGCGGCCTGAGAAGAGAAACGAGGAGACAAGCATGAGCAAGGAATGGCCATTGTGGGAAGTATTCATCCGTAGCCAGCACGGCCTGGCGCACAAGCACGTCGGCAGCCTGCACGCGCCGGACGCCGAGATGGCGGTCAACAACGCGCGCGACGTCTACACGCGGCGCAATGAAGGCGTCAGCATCTGGGTGGTGCGCGCCGCCGACATCGTCGCCAGCAGCCCGGGCGACAAGGGCGCGCTGTTCGAGCCGTCCAACAGCAAGGTATACCGCCACCCGACCTTCTTCCCGATGCCGGAAGAAGTCAAGAACCTGTGAGGCGGAGCATGGACGATAAAGTCAACTACCTGCTGCGCCTCGGCGACAACGCCCTGATCCTGAGCCAGCAACTGTCGCAGCTGTGCGGCAAGGGACCGGCGCTGGAAGAGGACATGGCGCTGACCAACGTCGCGCTGGATCTGCTGGGCCAGACCCGCCTGTGGTACGAATACGCCGCCGAGTTGGAAGGCGCCGGCCGCGACGAAGACAAGCTGGCCTACCACCGCGACGCCCACGATTTCAAGAACTGCCTGCTGCTGGAACAGCCGAACGGCAACTACGCCGACACCATGATGCGGCAGTTCTACTTCGACACCTGGCACTACTTCCTGATCGAAGGCCTGACGCGCGGCAGCGACGCGCGCATCGCCGCCATCGCCGAGAAATCGCTGAAGGAAGTGACCTACCACCTGCGCCGCAGCGGCGACCTGATCGTGCGCCTGGGCGACGGCACGGACGTCAGCCACGCCAAGACGCAGGCCGCCGCCGACGAGCTGTGGATGTACAGCGGCGAAGTGTTCGCCTACGACGCCATCGACGACGCCATGGTCGCCGCGGGCATCGCGCCGCCGGCCGATGAACTGCGCGCGCAATGGCTGGCCCACGTGGCCGAGATCTTCGCCGAAGCCACGCTGGCCATGCCGCCGGTGGACGCCTGGATGCAGAAAGGCGGCAAGCAAGGCCGCCACAGCGAGCATCTCGGCTACATCCTGGCCGAGATGCAGTTCCTGCAGCGCGCCTATCCCGGCGCGACCTGGTAAGCGCGGCCCAGCCATGACAGCCGCCATCGACACCGACATCGCCGGCGCCGCACAGGTCTGGGCCTGGCTGGCCGAGGTCTCGGACCCCGAGATCCCGGTCATCTCCATCGTCGACCTGGGCATCGTGCGCGACGTCCGGCTGGCCGCCGACGGCGCCTGCGACGTCACCATCACGCCGACCTACTCGGGCTGCCCGGCGATGCAAGTGATCGCCGACGCCGTCACCGACGCGCTGCGCGCGCACGGCGTGGCCGAGGTCCGCCTGCACAACCAGCTCTCGCCCGCCTGGACCACCGACTGGATGAGCGAGGACGGCAAGGCCAAGCTGAAAGGCTACGGCATCGCACCGCCGGCGCAGCAGGTGATCGACATCAGCGGCCTGCGCGCCGGAGCCGGCGCCAATGCGGCGCTGAGCGCCATCTCGCGCCGCGCCCAACCGCGCCTCAGCGTCGCCTGCCCCAACTGCGGCTCCACGCACACCGACATCACCAGCCAGTTCGGCTCAACGCCCTGCAAGGCGCTGTACAAATGCCTGGACTGCCGCGAGCCCTTCGATTACTTCAAGTGCCACTAAAGATCATGAGCAAATTCCATCCGCTGACCATCTCGCAAGTGCGCAACGAAACGCGCGACACCATCGCCGTCACCTTCGCGGTGCCGCCCGAGCTGCGCGACAGCTTCCAGTTCCTGCAAGGCCAGCACCTGACCCTGCGCGCGCAGATCGCCGACGAAGACGTGCGCCGCTCGTACTCGATCTGCTCGGCCGTGCAGGACGGCGCGCTGCGCGTCGCCATCAAGCGCACGCAGGGCGGCCTGTTCTCCAGCTGGGCCAACGACACGCTCAAGGCCGGCGTCACGCTCGACGTCATGCCGCCGATGGGCCACTTCAACGTCCCGCTGGACGCCGCCAACCGCAAGCACTACCTCGCCTTCGCGGCCGGCAGCGGCATCACGCCCATCCTGTCGATCATCAAGACCACGCTGGCGGCCGAGCCGCACAGCCGCTTCACGCTCTTCTACGGCAACCGCGCCTCGTCGTCGGTGATCTTCAAGGACGAGCTGTCGGACCTGAAAGACACCTACATGGAGCGCCTCAAGCTGGCCTACGTCATGAGCCGCGAGCAGCAGGACATCGAGCTGTTCAACGGCCGCATCACCAAGGACAAGGCCGCGCAATTCCTGCAACACTGGGTGCGCGCCGAGGACATCGACGTCGCCTTCATCTGCGGCCCGGAAGACATGATGCACGGCGTCTCCGAAGCGTTGCAGGAAGCCGGCATGCCGAAAGCGCACATCAAGATCGAACTGTTCGCCGCCAGCATCCCCAAGCACCAGCACAAGCCGCGCGCCATCGACCCGGCGGCGGGCCGCCACGAGACCGAAGTCACCGTCATCATGGACGGCAGCGCGTCGACCTTCACCATGGACCAGGACAAGGAATCGCTGCTCGACGCCGGCCTGAAGGCGGGCATCGACATGCGCTACTCGTGCAAGGGCGGGGTATGCTCGACCTGCCGCTGCAAACTCATCGAGGGCAAGGTCGACATGGACGTCAACTACGCGCTGGAAGACTATGAAATCGCGCGCGGCTATGTACTCAGTTGCCAAAGCTTCCCCACCACCGACAAAGTCGTCATCGACTTCGATCAAGCAGAATAAAACCACGGAGACGCCATGAACATGAACTACGAAAACATCCTGTTCGACATCACCGACGGCGTCGCCACGCTGACGCTGAACCGCCCGGACAAGCTCAACAGCTTCACGCAAGCGATGCACGAGGAGGTGCGCCACGCGCTGCACAAGGTCGGCGCCGACAAGAGCGTGCGCGTGTTCGTGCTGACCGGCGCCGGGCGCGGTTTCTGCGCCGGCCAGGACCTGTCGGACCGCTCGGTGGAACCGGGCGCGCGCCCGGTCGACCTGGGCGACTCGGTCGAAAAGAACTACGCCCCGCTGGTGCTGGCGCTGCGCGCCTTGCCGATGCCGGTGATCTGCGCCGTCAACGGCGTGGCCGCCGGCGCCGGCGCCAACATCGCGCTGGCGTGCGACATCGTACTGGCCGCCAAATCCGCCTCCTTCGTCGAGGTATTCTGCAAACTGGGCCTGATCCCCGACACCGGCGGCACCTACTTCCTGCCGCGATTGATCGGCAGCGCGCGCGCCATGGGCCTGGCCATGCTGGGCGATAAACTCAGCGCCGAAAAGGCCGAAGCCTGGGGCCTGATCTGGAAGGCCGTCCCCGACGAAGAATTGGCCGCCGAAACGCAGGCGATGGCGCGCCACTTCGCCAGCGCCCCGACCAAGGGCCTGGCCTTCACCAAGCAAGCCCTGTACGCCAGCCCGCACAACACGCTGCAGCAGCAGCTCACGCTGGAATGCGGCATGATGAGCGAACTGGGTCGCAGCGACGACTATCGCGAAGGCGTCGCCGCCTTCATGGAAAAACGCGCACCGCAATTCCAGGGGAAATAACATGGCCGCCCTCCACACCGCGCGCCCCATCGCCGTCGTCGGCAGCGGCGCCATGGGCGCCGGCATCGCGCAGGTCGCCGCCGTCGCCGGCTACACCGTCAAGCTGTACGACAGCCGTCCCGAAGCCGTCGCCAAGGCGCTGTCCGACATCGCCGCCGCGCTCAACAAGCTGGTCGTCAAGGAGCGCATCAGCGCCATCGACTGCGCCGCCGCCATCGCCCGCCTGCAGCCGGCCGTCGCGCTGACCGAGGTCGCCGACGCCGCGCTGGTGGTCGAAGCCATCGTCGAAAACCTCGACGTCAAGCGCGGCCTGTTCGCCGAACTGGAAAGCATCGTCGGCGACGACTGCATCCTCGCCACCAACACCTCGTCGATCTCGGTCACCGCCATCGCCGCCACGCTGCGCGCGCCGGCGCGGCTGGTCGGCATGCACTTCTTCAATCCAGTGCCCTTGATGGCGCTGGTCGAAGTGATCAGCGGCCTGGCCACCGACGCCGCCGTCGCCCAGACCGTGTACGACACCGCCGCCGCCTGGGGCAAGAATCCGGTGCACGCCAAATCCACGCCCGGCTTCATCGTCAACCGCGTCGCCCGTCCGTTCTACGCCGAGGGCTGGCGCCTGCTGAGCGAGCAGGCCGCCGACGCCGCCACCATCGACGCCGTCATGCGCGAAGCCGGCGGCTTCCGCATGGGGCCCTTCGAGCTGATGGACCTGATCGGCCACGACGTCAATTTCTCGGTCACGCAATCGGTGTTCAACGCCTACTTCAACGACCCGCGCTTCACGCCGTCGGTGCTGCAGCAGGAAATGGTCAACGCCGGTTTCCTCGGCCGCAAGACGGGACGCGGCTTCTACCACTACGGCGAAGGCGCCGCCGCAGCGCCGCAGGCGCAGGCCGAAGCGCCGCAGCCGCGTCCCGAATTCGTCAGCTACACGGTCGAAGCGGGCGCGGTCGGCGGTGCGTCGCACGCGGTCGGCGGGGCGATGGCCGACGCGCTGGCCGCGCGCCTGCGCGCCTCCGGCATCGACGTCGCCCACCGCAAGGCGCCGGAAACGCGTGGCCACGTGACAGGCGACGAAGCACCCGCCTTCCATTGCAACGGCGCCGCCGTCTACCTGACCGATGGCCGCAGCGCCACCCAGCGCGCGCGCGACAACCACCACCCGGACACGGTGCTGTTCGACTTGGCGCTGGACTACGCCACCGCCAGGCGTATCGCCGTCTCTTGTTCGGACCAATGTTCGCCCGCCGCCTACCATGCGGTGGTCGGCCTGCTGCAGGCGGCCGGCTTCACGGTCACTCGGCTCGACGACGTTCCCGGCATGGCGGTGATGCGCACCGTCGCCATGCTGGCCAACGAGGCGGCGGACGCCGTCCACCAGGGTGTCTGCAGCGCGCAAGCTGCAGACATCGCCATGCAGAAAGGCGTCAACTACCCGCGCGGCCCGCTGGCATGGGCCGACGCCGTCGGCGTCGAGCAGATCGTCGCCGTGCTGGCCAACCTGGCGGCCGGTTACGGCGAGGACCGCTACCGCGTCTCGCCTCTGCTGCGCCGCAAGCTGGCAAGCGGAGGGCGTTTCCATGACTAAGCTCGGCATCCTGGCCGCCGCGCCCGAGCGCAGCGCAAGCGAGGCGCAGGCACTGGCGGAAGCCGTCGCCGCCGCCATGTTTGCGCGCGACCCCGCCTCGCAAGGCTTGGGCATGACCATCGACGCCGTGGCCCCCGGCTACGCCCGCATGTCGATGGCGATCCGCGAGGATATGCTCAACGGCCATGGCAGCTGCCACGGCGGCTTCATCTTCGCGCTGGCCGACAGCGCCTTCGCCTTTGCCTGCAACAGCCATAACCACAACACGGTGGGCGCCGGCTGCACCATCGACTATCTCGCGCCCGGCCGCCTGCACGATGTGTTGACCGCCACCGCGGTCGAGCAGGCGCTGGCCGGCAAGAGCGGCGTCTACGACGTCAAGGTCAGCAACCAGGACGGCCGCACGGTCGCGCTGTTCCGGGGGAAGTCGCATCGCGTCAGCGGCGAGGTCGTCCCGCAGCATCCAGCATAAGGAGGAGACAGAAATGGTCCAACGTATTCCCGAGCCATCCGACCTGGAGCCGATCGAGCGCGCCAGCAAGGATGAACTGCACGCCTTGCAGCTGCAGCGCATGCAATGGTCGCTCAAGCACGCCTATGAAAATGTCGCGCACTACCGCGCCGCCTTCGACGCCGCCGGTGTCCACCCCGACGACCTGCGGACGCTGGCCGACCTGGCCAAGTTCCCCTTCACCGGCAAGAAGGAACTGCGCGACAACTACCCGTTCGGCATGTTTGCCGTGCCGCAGGACCGCGTGGTGCGCGTGCATGCATCGAGCGGCACCACCGGCAAGCCGACCGTGGTCGGCTACACGCAGAACGACATCGACACCTGGGCCAATGTGGTCGCGCGCTCGATCCGCGCCGCCGGCGGCCGTCGTGGCGACATGGTGCACATCTCCTACGGTTATGGCCTGTTCACCGGCGGCCTGGGTGCGCACTACGGCGCCGAGCGCCTCGGCTGCACGGTGATCCCGATGTCCGGCGGCCAGACCGAGAAACAGGTACAGCTGATCCAGGACTTCAAGCCGTCCATCATCATGGTCACGCCGTCGTACATGCTCAACATCATCGAGGAATTCCAGCGTCAGGGTCTCGACCCCGCAGCCAGCCCGCTCAAGGTCGGCATCTTCGGCGCCGAGCCGTGGACCGACGCCATGCGCAAGGAAATCGAGCAGCGCGCCGGCATCGACGCGGTCGACATCTACGGCCTGTCCGAAGTGATGGGGCCCGGCGTCGCCAGCGAATGCATCGAGAGCAAGGATGGCCCGGTGATCTGGGAAGACCACTTCTACCCGGAGATCATCGATCCCGAAACCGGCGAGGTGCTGCCGGACGGCGAAGAGGGCGAACTGGTATTCACCTCGCTCAGCAAGGAAGCGCTGCCCATCATCCGCTACCGCACGCGCGACCTCACGCGCCTGTTGCCGGCGACCTCGCGTTCGATGCGCCGCATCGGCAAGATCACCGGCCGCTCGGACGACATGCTGATCATCCGTGGCGTCAATGTGTTCCCGACCCAGATCGAAGAACTGATCTGCAAGATGCCCAAGCTCGCTCCCCAATATCAACTGGTCGTCAGCCGCGACGGCCATCTCGACAAACTGGATGTGCTGGCCGAACTGCGCCCGGACACGCCCGCCGACGAGACCGAAGCGCTGGCGCGCGAACTGGAACATCACATCAAAACCTATGTCGGCGTCACCACGCGTGTGCGCCTGCTGGCCGCCAACGGCATCGAACGCACGCTGACGGGCAAGGCCCGCCGCGTGGTCGACCAGCGTCCGAAAAATTAAGGAGATTCCGTGAACGAAGCTTTTATCTGTGACGCCATCCGCACACCCTTCGGCCGCTACGGCGGTGCGCTGGCCGGCGTGCGCGCCGACGACCTGGCCGCGCTGCCGATCGCCGCGCTGATCGCCCGCAATCCCGGCGTCGACTGGTCGCGCGTGGACGACGTCTACTATGGCTGCGCCAACGGCGCCGGCGAGGATAACCGCAACGTCGGCCGCATGGCCGCGCTGCTGGCCGGCCTGCCGGTCGAGGTCCCCGCCAACACCATCAACCGTTTATGCGGCTCGTCGCTGGACGCGGTCGGCATCGCCGCGCGCGCCATCAAGTCCGGTGAAGCGCAGCTGGTCATCGCCGGCGGCGTGGAAAGCATGACGCGCGCGCCCTTCGTCATGGGCAAGGCCGACAGCGCCTTCTCGCGCGCCGCCAAGATCGAGGACACCACCATCGGCTGGCGCTTCGTCAATCCGTTGATGAAGGCGCAGCACGGCATCGACAGCATGCCGGAGACGGCCGAAAACGTCGCCCAGGAGTTCGGCATCAGCCGCGCCGACCAGGACGCCTTCGCGGTGCGCAGCCAGCAGCGCTGGGCCGCCGCCCATGCCGCCGGCGTGTTCAAGAGCGAGATCGTGCCGGTCGCATTGGCTCAGAAAAAAGGCGATCCGAAGATCGTCGACACCGACGAGCATCCACGCCCGGACACCACGGTCGAGATGCTGTCCAAGCTCAAAGGCGTGGTGCGCCCGGACGGCAGCGTCACGGCGGGCAACGCCTCCGGCGTCAACGACGGCGCTTGCGCCATCCTGCTGGCGTCCGCCGCCGCCGCCGAACAATACGGCTTGAAGAAACGCGCCCGCGTGCTGGGCATGGCCACCGCCGGCCTGGCGCCGCGCATCATGGGCTTCGGCCCGTCGCCGGCGTCGAAGAAGGTGCTGGCGCAGGTCGGCCTCGCCATCGAGCAGATGGACGTCATCGAATTGAACGAAGCCTTCGCCGCGCAAGGCCTGGCCGTCACGCGTGACCTCGGCCTGGCCGACGACGCGCCGCACGTCAACCCGAACGGCGGCGCCATCGCCATCGGCCACCCGCTGGGTGCCTCCGGCGCGCGCCTGGTGCTGGCCGCGCTGAACCAGTTGGAGCGCACCGGTGGACGCTACGCGCTGTGCACCATGTGCATCGGCGTGGGCCAGGGCATCGCCCTGGTGATAGAGCGCGTATAGCCGTCCGTCATTCCCGCTTTCGCGGGAACGACGGCGGAACAGGAGACATGATGGTTAAGGTATACGAAATCAACGGCGTCACCCCGGTGGTCCATCCGACCGCCTACGTGCACCCCAGCGCGGTGCTGATCGGCGACGTCATCGTCGGCCCGCGCTGCTACGTCGGTCCTCTGGCTTCGCTGCGCGGCGACTTCGGCCGGCTGGTGCTGGAGGAGGGCGCCAACCTGCAGGACACCTGCGTCATGCACGGCTTCCCCGGCTGCGACACGGTGGTCGAGCAGGATGGCCATATCGGCCACGGCGCCGTGCTGCACGGCTGCCGCATCGGCCGCAACGCCCTGGTCGGCATGAACACCGTCATCATGGATAACGCCGTGATCGGCGCCGAGAGCATTGTCGCCGCCATGAGCTTCGTCCGCGCCGGCATGGAAGTGCCGCCGCGCAGCCTGGTGGTCGGCACGCCGGCCAAGGTCGCGCGCGAACTGCGCGACGACGAGATCAAATGGAAGACCGAAGGCACCGGCCAGTACCAGGAACTGGCGGTGCGCTCGATGAACACGATGCGCGAAGTCGAAGCGCTGACCGAAATCGAAACAGGCCGCAAGCGCATCGAATGGGACAGCGCGCTGCCGCTGCACCTGCACAAGAACGCCCAAGCATAACGAATGCGATAACGAACGGAGATAAACATGGCATCAACCCTGCAA
Organism: Duganella sp. CT11-25; assembly: GCF_047302815.1. Taxonomy (NCBI): domain Bacteria; kingdom Pseudomonadati; phylum Pseudomonadota; class Betaproteobacteria; order Burkholderiales; family Oxalobacteraceae; genus Duganella; species Duganella sp. CT11-25. The sequence goes on along the minus strand of NZ_JBKBFD010000001.1, from coordinate 3,536,686 downwards.
AGCTGGATCGGAGGCCGCTGGATCGGCGCCGAAGCGTCGGCGCCGCTGCACAGCGCCCTGAACAACTCGGTGATCTATCACACCCACGCTGAAAAGATCGACTTCGACGAAGCCGTCACCTACGCCCGCAAGACCGGCGTGCCGGCGCTGATGAAGATGGACTTCCAGCAGCGCGCCGCGCGCCTCAAGGCGCTGGCGCTGTACCTGGCCAGCCGCAAGGAAGAGCTGTACGCCATCTCGCACCTGACCGGCGCCACCCGCGCCGACAGCTGGGTCGACATCGAAGGCGGCACCGGCACCTTGTTCGCCTACGCCAGCATGGGCAGCCGCGAGCTGCCTTCGTCCAATGTGCTGCACGAAGGCCCGGCCATCGCGCTCGGCAAGAACGGCGGTTTCGCCGGCACCCATATCCTGGTGCCGCGCGGCGGCCTGGCGGTCCACATCAACGCCTTCAACTTCCCGATCTGGGGCCTGCTGGAGAAATTCGCGCCCAGCTTCCTGGCCGCCATGCCGTGCATCGGCAAGCCCGCCACCGCCACCAGCTACCTGACCGAAGCCGTGGTGCGCATGATGCACGAATCCGGCCTGCTGCCGGAAGGCGCGCTGCAACTGGTCATCGGCAGCACCGGCGACCTGCTGGACCGGCTGGGAGGCGCCGACGTGGTCACTTTCACCGGCTCGGCCGACACCGCCGCCAAGCTGCGCACCAACCGCAACCTGATCGCCAACTCGGTACCGTTCACCGCCGAAGCGGACTCGCTCAACTGCGCCATCCTGGCGCCGGACGTCTCGGCCGACGATCCTGAATTCGATTTATTCGTCAAGGAAGTGGCGCGCGAGATGACCGGCAAGGCCGGCCAGAAGTGCACCGCCATCCGCCGCATCATCGTGCCGGAGAATATGCTCGACGCGGTCGGCACGCGGCTGCGCGAGCGCCTGGCCAAGGTCAGCGTCGGCGATCCGTCGGTGGAAGGCGTGCGGATGGGCGCACTGGCGTCGCGCGACCAGCAGCGCGACGTCGCCGAGCGCGTCGAACTGCTCGCGCGCGGCAACGAAATCCTGTTCAGCGCGCGCGACGGCTTCTCGCCGGTCGGCGAGGGCGTGGCCGAAGGTTCCTTCTTCGCACCGACGCTGCTGCTGTGCCGCGACGGCATGCGCAACGACGCCGTGCACGATGTCGAAGCCTTCGGTCCGGTCAGCACCATCATCAGCTACAACGGCATCGACGAAGCGCTGGCCTTGGCCGCGCGCGGCAAGGGCTCGCTGGTCTCGACGCTGGTGACCAAGGAACCGGCGATCGCCGCCTACGCCGTGCCGATGGCGGCCGCTTCGCACGGCCGCGTCCTGATACTGGAACGCGAAGCCTCGGTCGACTCCACCGGCCACGGCTCGCCGCTGCCGCAACTGAAACACGGCGGCCCGGGCCGCGCCGGCGGCGGTGAAGAGCTGGGCGGCATCCGCGCGGTGCGCCACTTCCTGCAGCGCGCCGCGGTGCAAGGTTCGCCGACCATGCTGGCCGCCGTCACCGGCGAGTACGTGCGCGGCGCCAAGGTACAGGAAAGCGAAGTGCACCCGTTCCGCAAACACTTCGAAGACCTCAAGATGGGCGACTCGCTGCTCACGCACCGCCGCACCGTCAGCGAAGCGGACATCGTCAACTTCGGCGGCGTCTCGGGTGACTACTTCTACATGCACTTCGACGACATCGCCGCCAAGGACACGCAGTTCGGCCAGCGCATCGCGCACGGCTACTTCGTGCTGTCGGCCGCCGCCGGACTGTTCGTCTCGCCGGCGCCCGGTCCGGTGCTGGCCAACTACGGCCTGGACAACCTGCGCTTCATCACGCCGGTGGCGATCGGCGACACCATCCGCGCGCGCCTGACCTGCAAGCGCAAGGTCGACCGCAACCGCACCGACGACAAGGGCATCGGCCAGGGCGTGGTCGCATGGGATGTGCAGATCACCAACCAGCGCGACGAACTGGTGGCCAGCTACGACATCCTGACGCTGGTGATGAAGCGCGCCTGACGCCAAGCTGTAAGCGCAATTTCTTCTGTTGCGTTAGTATTGGAGAGAATTTCCAATGGGCAAGGCGGTTATGATGGCGCTCCAATGCCTATCTTCCTCTTTCTCCGCCTGCTCTTGAGCGCCTGCCTGGTCATTGCCGTCAGTGGCTGCGCGGTGCAGCAACTGGCCGCCGTGATGGCTCCTGCTGAAAGCGCCGAATATACGCTGGTGTCGGCCGCCGAACTACAGCTGAACACCGGCTACCGGCGCACCCTCAAGCAGGGTAGCCGCTGGACGCGCATTGGCCGCCTACCCCAGGGCGATGTGTACAAACCCTCGACGGACGTGTTCACCGTCGAAGGCGCGCATGTCCACGAAGCGTACCTGGTGGTGGATGGCGCGTCGTCGCTGGCGGGCTTCTACCTGCCTGCCGAGAAGAGCTATTCGGCATTGGATCAAAAAATCAAAATCCATTTCACCACTACAGGAACTCCATGAAAATCTTAAGCCTGGCTTTGATCAGCGCCACCCTCGTCCTGACCGGCTGCGCCGCCAGCGGTCCGAAGTTCACCGAAATGCAGGCGTCGACGCCGAAGCTGAGCGCCGATCAGGGCCGCGTCTACTTCTACCGCAAGAACAGCATGTTCGGCGCGGCGATCCAGCCAGCCATCAGCATGGACGGCAAGGAAGTGGGAAAATCGCAGCCGGGCGGCTACTTCTACGTCGATGCCGTCAGCGGCAGCCATGAGGCCAGCGCCTCGACCGAAGCCACCAACAAAGTCAGCTTCGTGCTGGCCAAGGGCGAAGTCAAATACGTCCGCACCGCGCCGCAAATGGGCCTGCTGGCCGGCCGCATCGTGCCGGAACTGGTGAGCGCCGACGAAGCGACCAAGGAACTGCTGGAAACCAGCTACACCGGCGGCGCCAAGTAATCTGCACTAGCCAAAAAAAAACGGCAGCACTTGCGTGCTGCCGTTTTTTTTCGCCTTAGCGCTGCAGACCGAATGGATCGTCGATGCTGTGGGCCGGTTCGGTGAACCATTTCGGACCGTTTTCGGTCATGTAGAAATGGTCTTCGTGACGCACGCCGAATTCACCTGGGATGCAGATCATCGGCTCGTTGGAGAAGCACATGCCGACGTCCAGCGGCGTCTTGTCGCCGCCGACCAGGTATGGCCACTCGTGGATGTCAAGGCCGATGCCGTGGCCGGTGCGGTGCGGCAGCCCGGGCAGCTTGTAGCCGGGACCGAAGCCGTCGGCTTCCAGCGAACGGCGCGCGGCCTGGTCCACCTGCTCGCACGGCACGCCCAGCTGCGCCGCCTCGAACGCCGCGGCCTGCGCCTTCTTCTCGCTGTTCCACACCGAGCGCTGACGCTCGCTGATCTCGCCGTACACATAGGTGCGCGTGATGTCGGAGATGTAGTTATGCAGCTTGCAGCCGGTGTCGATCAGCACCGTGTCGCCCGGCTTCAGCGTCTGCACATAGCTCACGCCGTGCGGATACGCCGTCGCCTCGCCGAACAGCACGATCACAAAGTAGGAGCCCGAAGCGCCGACCTTGCGGTGCGCCAGGTTGATGAACTCTTCCACCTCGGTGGTGGTGATCCCTTCGCGCAGCATGCTGGCGGTGGCCACGTGCACGGCCAGCGTCATGTCCTTGGCGCGCTGCATCAGTGCGATCTCGGCGGCCGACTTGCGGGTGCGGCAGTGCGCCGTCACGCTGCGCGCATTCTCCAGCGCATAGCCTTCGGCCAGAGGGCGGATACCGTCGTAGATGAAGAAGGCAGCGCTTTCGCAGATGCCCACGCGCGGCGGTTGTGCAGGATTCGGCGCGATGCCCATGCGTTTCAGCACAGCGACGAACAGCTGGTAAGGGCTCTCGTGCTCATGCCAGCAATTGACGCCGCCTTCGACGACCATGAAATCCTTCAGCGTGCTCTCTTCAAACGCGGGAGCGATGTACTCGACCGCGCCGCTGGCCGGCAGGATGGCGCCCACCATGCGTTCGCTGGCGTGCCACTTGGTACCGGTGAAGTAGGTCAGGTTGGCGCCGGCGTTGATGTAGATCGCGGCGATTCCCTGCGCCTGCATGTAGGCCTGGGCGCGCGCGATGCGCTGCAGATGTTCTTCCTTGCCGATAGGGACCGCGCCCGCGGTCATGTCCGACAAGGAGGCCAAAGCCTGTTCTATGGTCTTTCCGCCAATAGTCATTTTTATATCCCTGGTGTTGTTGTGCGAGGCTTGCGCAGATCGTGTGCTGCGCAAGCCTTCGATGATACCAGCAGCACGGGGGATCGTGTATGCCTAGCGGGTCAGCAGGCTGACCTTGTCGAGCACGAAGGAAGTCTGCTTCGAGCGGTCCTCGCGCATCGCGAACGATAGCGTCACGCTTTGCCCCTTCCAGGCGATCAGGTCGAATGTGCGGACCTGGTAGCCGTTGGCCGGTTCCAGGTTGCTGTAGGTGGCCAGCGTCGCCAGCACGGCGCCGCTGGTGTTCTTGACGGTGACCACCAGCCGGTCGTAGGCGGTGGCGCCGGTTTCGTCGGTGTCGATATGCAGCGCGAAGCTGAGCGCCGCGCGGGTGGCCGCGGCCGGGATGTCCACGCGCTGGGTCAGCGTCTCGGTCGCGCGGCGGCCGTTCCCGCCCAGCCATGCGAAGCGCGTGCCTTCGTAGGCGGTCTGGCCGGTGTGGCTGCCGATCACGCCGGTGGTGCCGCTCCAGCCGGTGATGCCGTTCTCGAAGCCGCCGTTGATCACGCGTTCGGTGTCGCCGCCGCCACCGCCGCCGCCGCCTTCCTCGTCGATGTCGGCGCCGACGTTGATCGCCGCATAGGCCCGCTGCACGGCAATGGCTTCCTTCGAGGTCGCGCCGTACAACTCCTGCGCGGCCTGCAGCACCTTGTTGCGGGCGTCGGCATAGTTGGTGGCCGCCGTGAACTTGGTGGTCAGCGCCTTGAACCAGATGCGGTAGGCCTTGTCGTTGCCGATGCCGGTCATGGCGGCCGGCGTCTTCACCAGGTAGGGGCTGTAGTAGTCGCTGGTGGCGCTGGCGTTGGAGCCCTGCGACAGAAAGTAGAACATGCGGTTATTCGGCCCGCTGGAATAGTGCACGTCCAGGTTTTTCAGGCTGGTGCTCCAGGCGTCGGGACTGCTGCCGTCCTTGATCGGCTTGTACATCCAGCGCAGCGGCTGGCCGGATCTGCTGATCTCCTTGCCCATCATCCAATCGTTGCCGGTCGCCGGGATCACCGTGCCGGTGCCGCCGTTGCGGGCATAGGCTTCCACCATCTCGCCACCGATGTCGGAATTCGATTCGTTCAAGCCGCCCGATTCGCCGGCGTAGATCAGGTCCGCCGTGGAAGCCGTCACGCCGTGCGACATCTCGTGGCCGATCACGTCGATCGAGCCGAGGCTGTAGAAGCTGTTGCCGTCGCCGATGTACATGCACTTGCAGCTGTCGTCGTAGAAGGCGTTGTCGTAGGACGTGCCGACGTGCGCGGCGATGTAGGTGGCTGTATTGTTCCCGTCCAGCGACTGCCATCCCAGCACGTTCTTGTTGGCGTCATAGGTGTTCATCAATCCCCACAGCGCGTTGACCGCCGCCGTCTGGCCGTTGGCGTTGGTGGTGCTGCCGCCGTTGTATTGCTGGCCATCGCCCCAGGTGTTGGCGGTGTTGGTGTAGACGGTGCCCGGATTGGGATTGTTGGGCGAGCTGTGATTGGCGTTGGTGATCGCCATCGCGCCGAACTTGCCGCCGGCGCCGCGCGAGGCATCCAGCATCTGGTAGGTGCTGCCGGACAGCGTGGTGTTGATCGGCACCACGCCGTTGTACTGGCTGTTGCCGGTGCCGACCACGGTTTGCAGCGCCGGCCACTGGCTGATGATGGCGCCGTTCCTGGCATCGACCACGACGTCGTAGTAGACCAGCTTTCCATCCTGCGCCATGCGCAGCTGCACCAGGTAGGCCAGCGCGTAGCGGTCAACCACCTCCTGTACATCCAGCGCGTTCAACTGCTCGTCCGGCTTGCCGGCGGCGGACGGCACGCGCACCGTTTTCATCACGGGATAGATCAGCAGTTCCGCGCTCGGCGTCCAACGGTGCGTGCCGTTCGGCGCGACCACCTGCGTCGCCAGCCGGATCGCCTCGCCGCTGCTGATGGTCGGTGTCATGTCGACCGGCGTAGTGGGGACGGCGGGCGTGACCGCGCTGGGCGCCAGGCCGGGCCGGCGGTCGGAGGTCGAGACGCTGACGATCTCGCCGGCGGCGTTGGTCACCACCACCGACTCGGAGCCCAGCACGCGCAAGCCTTTGTAGGTGTGCTGCGCGCGCGTGATTTTTTGGCCAACCACGCCCGGATGCTGGCTGCTGATGCGGAAGCTGTAGTCGGCGCCCAGGCCTTGCCGGTTTTCCAGCGCCGTCAGGCGCGCGACCAGTCCCGCGCTCTCTTGCGGCGTGGCGATGGCGACCGGCGCCGACATCAGTTGAATCGGGGCCGGTTGCGCCATCGCCGTCGCGACGCATGCAGAGAGGCATGCAAGGAGCAAGTGCTTACGTGGTTTCATCTCATCCTCCGGAGTTCAGTGGCAGATGATTCAAGCTAGACCGTGGAGGCCTGTGAGGTTCTGTCCTGGATCAACAAGGCAGTAGATAGTCAGCGCTTGATGCCGTTGCCCTGCGACGGCGTGAACAGATCGTAGGGATAGGTGAACACCCAGTCGGCATAGCGCGATTTCCTGGCCAGGCCGGCGTCGTCATCGTCGAAGTTATCCTGTTTGATGGGACGCTGCGTCGACAGCGAACGTATGCCGACAATGCGGCCTTGCTGCAGCACCAGACTCCATTCCGCCTTGCCGGTGATGGGATCGGCGTACAGGCGCCGCAGGTGGCGCCTGGCGTTGGGGAAGCGCGGATCCTTCAGCAGTTCCTCCAGCGTCAGCGGATATTGGTTCTGGCCCGGGTCGGCGGTGTAGTAGCGTTCCAGCGCATGGCGGAACTCATGGCCGATGAACAGCAGTTCGCGTTCCTTGTCGCGGCGCATCGCCGTCGCATACAGATCGGCGGCGATGGTCAGGCCGACACCCATGAAGGCCACCAGCATCAGCGTCCACAGATAGGCGAAGCCGTCCTGCCGATGGCGCATGTCAGAGTTGCCCGTAGGGCGTGCCATCGCGCGTCTTGCCTTTGGCGCCGCTGCGGATATCGGCCACGCCGGGCTTGTCGGCGTCGGCCGATGGCTGCAGCTGCCAGGTCGCAGCGGATTCCGTCACCGGGTCCATCGGGACCTTGCGGAAGTAGTGGTGGTTCACCAGGTCGTCCAGCGCGGCGGGGTACTCCCCCTTGTCGGCATAGTATTTATCGATGCCGCTGCGCAGCACCTGCAGGTTCTCCCGCAACGCCACTTCCTTCGATTTGTCGACCGAACTGAAATAGCGCGGCAGGGCGATCGTCAGCAGCAGCGAGATGATCGCCAGGACCACCAGCAGTTCGACCAGCGTAAAGCCTTTGGTGCGGTTCATGGCGTCACCATTGTTTGAGAGGGATGCCGTTCAAGCCGGTCTTGCCCGAACGGGAACTGACGTCGAATACGTCCTCACCCTCGACCGGGTTGTCGGGCGCGGAAGCATAGGAGCGCAGCGCCCAGCCGCTGCCGCTTGCCTCGGCCGGCGCGAAAGGATCGCGTGGGATGCGGCGCAGGAAGTACATATTCTGCTTGCGCGGGCTACGCTGGTCCGGCACGCCGGTGACCAGGTCTTCCAGTTTTTTCGGATAGCCGGAGTCGCCGATGGACAGCTTGATGCGGCCATTGTCGGCGGCGCGCTTGTAGGCGTCGATGGCTTCCCGGATCTCGATCAGGGCCGCGCGCAGCTGGTGCTCCTTGTCGCGTTGCACCGCAACCTGCGCCATCGGGGCGGCCACCATCGCCAGCGTGGCCAGGATGGACAGGGTGATCATCAGTTCGATGAAGGTGAAGCCGCGCTGGCCGGTGCTGGCCATGCTACTGGCCCTTCTTCGGCGCATCGCCACCGGTCATGCCGGAGCTGCCGCCCATCGCGGCGCCGCCCGCTGCCGGCGTCGCGATGGATTGCGGCTGCGGCATGGTGTCAGGCTGCGCGTCGCCCGCCGACGCCAGCGTCGTGCCGACCTGGCCGCGTCCACCGATATCGGACTCGGTGCCGGAATAGAATTCCGCCGCCGCCAGCTCGGGCCGGCGTATCGATCGCAGCACGCGCGGTGTGATCGACAGCACGATCTCGCTGCGGGTCGAATCGTCCTTCTGGCTGCCGAACAGGCGGCTCAGCATCGGCAGATCGCCGACGCCGGGAATCTTGTTGGCGGTGGTGCGGTCCTCGTCGCTGATCAGGCCCGCCAGCACCTGGGTCTCGCCATCCTTCAACCGCAGCACCGTCGCCGCGCTGCGGGTGCCGATCTGGTATGCCTGCGTGCCGGACTTGCTGACGATCTCCTTGACCACGCTGCTGACTTCCAGGTTGATCTTGATCGCCACCTCGTCGTCGAGATAGATATTCGGTTCCACATCCAGCTTCAGGCCGACGTCGACGTAATTGACACTGTCGGAGCTGACGCCGTTGTTGGTGGTCACGGTAATCACCGGTACCCGGTCGCCGATCAGCACCTTGGCCTTGTCCTTGTTGCGCACGCGGATGCGCGGATTGGCCAGGATATTGCTGTCGGTGTCGCTCTTGTTCGCATTGAGCTTGACGGAGCCGAGTTCCAGGCCGATATTGCCGCCGTTGATGTGCCGCAGGTCGCCGACGTTCAACGCGCCGTACTGGCCGCTGCCGAGCAAGGTCAGGCCGGCCGAATCGGGCCAGCGTATGCCCAGCTCCTGGCCGCGCGTGCGTTTCACCTCCAGCACTTCCACCTCCAGCATGACCTCGGGATCGGCGACATCCTGCACCGAGATGATGCGCTCGGCCATGCGTATCATTTCCGGCGTGTCGCGCATGATGATGGTGCCGATGCGCTCATCGGTGACGATGTCCCTGGCCTTCAGCAGCGTCTTGAGCGAGAAGGCCACCGTCTTGACGTCGGCGTTCGCCAGGAAGAAACTGCGCACCAGCAGCTGCTGGTAGTCCTTCTGCTTTTGCGGGTTGTTCGGGTAGATGGTGATCGAGCGTTCGCCGGTGATGCTTTGTTCCAGCTGGTTGGCGCTCAGCAGCATACCGATGGCATCCTCGATGCTGGTGTCGCGTACCGAAATGGTGGCGCGCAGCGCCGGATCGACGTCGCGGTCGAAGACGAAGTTCAGGCCCGACACCTTGCTGATGAAATCGAACACGGCGCGCAGCGGGGCGTCGCGGAACTCCAGCGTGACCGGCTTGCGATAGGCTGCGGCCAGGCGTCCGCTGGCGGGCCGCAGCTTTGCCTGCGCATCGGCGAGACGGGTTTTCAGGCGCAGCAGGTCGCGCTGGTTGGGACGCTCGACCAGCAAGGGCCGCAGCATTTCCTGCGCCTGAACCAGATTGGCCTCGCCGCCGCGCTGATACAGCGCCTCGGCGTCGCCCATCACCTGCTGGTGGCGCTGATCCTGCGCCAGCGAGGCCAGGCCCTGGCGCGCGACCAGGTTGGCGGAATCGATGGACAGCGCCTGCTGGTACAGCGCCTCCGCTTCGGCGGACTGTCCCTTCAGGCGCAACGTGTCGGCGCGGCCGTTCATCGCGTTGACCAGTTTGAGCTTGCGGTTCAACAGGACGATCCGATACTCGGCGTTGTGCGGATCGTCGTGCGCGGCCTGTTCCAGCTTGGCCAGGCCCTGGTCGACCTGCCCGGCGTCCAGCAGGGCGTTGCCTTCCTTGAAGGTCTGGCTGCCGGCGCAGGCGCTCAGCAGCAGGCAGGCTGCAAGGATATGCAGGCGTTTGGTGGCGGTCTGTTTCAATTGGTGTCCCCTACAACTAGAGTTTGTTTCTGGTTGAGCGGCAGGTAGATGAAGTTCATCGTATCGCCGCTCACGCTGTCGAGCAGATAGCTATCATTGACTTTTTCGCCGGGGCGGGCGACGACGTTCTGGCCGTCGATTTGCAGGAAATAGGCGGTTTTTCCTTCGTCGGTAAAGCGGCCCATGAACTGGAACGGCAGTGCCGGCGGACCGGATTGCGCGGCGGCCTGCCGTGCCTGCGGCACCTCTTCCTGCATGACCTTGAGCGGCGCCTGCGGCGCCCAGCTTTGCTTGGCGAAGACGTTGCCCATCTCGTCGTCGGCCACGCGCGGATGGATTTGCAGATCGACGCCGGGAGCCGGCGGCGGCCCGGCTTCCGTGGCGACGTCGATCGGAGGCCCCGCGATCACGGCTGCCGGCGCCGCATCGCGGGTGGTCGCGCCGGCGGGGCCGACCACGCCGCCGTCCTGGTCGGGTGCGAACCAGGCGGCCAGCAGGGTGGCGGCGGCCGCCGCGCCGATGACGATTTTTCTCATCGGCGCCGCTCCTGCCGCCGCACCAGCAGCATGAACTGGATGCGCGCCTCGACCTCGCCGGAGGCGATCTGCTCGCGCTTGAAGGCGACCGATTCCAGCGTTAGCGTCGGCAATGCCTGCAGCGCGTCGATGAGGAAGCTTTGCACGCTCGCGAATTCAGCCTTGACCGGCAGCGTAATGCGGTAACGCAGGAAGCCCGCCTTGTCGTCCTGTTCCGGCTTGTATTCGGCTTTGGACAGGGCGATGCCGCTTTGCTGGGCAATGCGCACCAGTTCCTTGAGCTGGTCGGGAATCGCGTCGTGCGGCGGCAGGTAGGCGTGGAAGGCTGCGACGCCGTCCGCTTCGGTGGCCGCCGGCGCGCGCGGCGCGGCGGCCGCGCGGACGGCGGCGTTCAACTGGCGGGCAAGCGCGGCCTGGCGCTGATCCAGTTGCGACGTGTGCCATAGCGCCAACAGCGCCAGTGTTGCGCAGACGGCGCCGATGATGGCGCCGGCGCCGGCCTGGCGCAGCAGGCGGCGCGCCTGCCACGCCAGGCGTGGCGCCAGATTGGGCGCGATCTTCAGCTTGAGCTGCAGGCCGGATTTTACTGCCGCCATTGGGCCTCCAGCTGGAATTGGTATGGCCGTTCCGGGCCGCCGCCCGCCGCCGCCATCTCGTGCTTGAGCAGATAGACGGAACGGAATATCGGCTGCTGATTCAGGAAGGCCAGGTAGTTGATCATGTCCTGCGCGGTTTCCGCCTCGGCGGCGATCTTCAGCGCGCCGGCGGGCGTGGTCAGCGCGGCAGCGCCGCTGTCCTGTGCCGGCTGGCTGTTCAAGTCGAGGCCGAGCAATGCGACGCGGACGTCGGCCGGCGCCTGCACGGTCTTGATCAGGCGTGCCACCGGCAGGTTCAGTTGGCGCACGGCTTCCGCCACGGCCTTCACCTGCTGATCCAGCTCCTGCTGCTGTGCGGGCGCCAGCGCGGGCCTGGTCAGGTGCTGCGGCCGCAGCGATGCCGATTGCGCGTCCAGGCGGGCCTGCAGGCGGTTGACGGTCTGCAGCTGGGCCATCCAGTTGGCGGCGGCCGGCAGCAGCATCAGCACGCCGAGCGCCGCCACGGCAAGCCGCCAGCCGGCAAGTGGCGCGGCGGACGGCAGGAAGTTAAGGCGGGTCATGCTGCTTCCTCCATGGGTCTGGCGGGCGGCGTGCCGAACGGGCTGTCCGCCAGGCGGAAGCGCGTCGGTAGAGCTGCTGCCTGGGCCGGGACGGTGTCCAGGTCGACCACAACCACCTGTTCGATGCCGGCCAGCTCGGGCGCGCGCAGCGTCCAGCGTTGCCACGCCTGCGGCAGTTCCAGCATCCACGCCACGCCGGCGGGCTGCGACTGCATGGCCGTGATGCGCCCGCCGTCCAGCGCCGCCATCGTGATGCGCCCGGTCTCCACCAGCGCAAGTGCCGCAGGCGGGGCATCGCCGCGTTGCGCCATCAGGCGCAGCACGGCGCCCAGCGCAGGTTCGATGGCATGGCATGGATGGCCGCACTCGGCGCCAGTCTCTTTTAGCGCCTGCAGCAGCGCGCTGTCCGCGCCGCTCACCGCGCGTGCCTGGCCGTATGGCGCGTCGTCGCTGGCGATACTCCAGCCGCGCGCGGCGTCGCCGTACAGCGCGGCCATCTGCGATTGCAGAAAGCGCGCGGCGGTCGACTCGGACAGCAGTGCATCGCTCCACGGCGCCAGCAGCATCTGGCTCCAGCGGCTGGACAGGCTGATCTCCAGCGGCAGCCCCGCCCATTCGGCGGCCTGTTGTTGCAGCAGGCCGCGCAGCGCATCCACGCTGGTTTGCCAGTGGCCATGGGGATTGGCGATGTCGACACGCAGGGCGCTGCCTTCGATCACGCGCCGTCCCTGGCGCGCCACGCACAGCAGCTGCTGTGGCGCCAGGTGGATGCCAAGGCTGCGCCGCGCCAGTTGCCTGAGATGGTTAGTAAGTGACACGGTTCAGCTCCAGTAAAGTCGTTTCTCCCTGCCGCACCAGATCCAGGCCGGCGCTGCGCGCCAACCGGAAACCCATGGTGGCGGCTTCCTCTTTCATGCGGCTGACCGGCGCGCGGGTGCAAATCATTTCGCGCATGGCGTCGTTCAGGATCAGGACTTCGGCTACCGCCTTGCGGCCTTTGTAGCCGGTGCCGCGGCAATGGCCGCAGCCGGCGCCGGCCTTGAAGCGCCACTCGCGCACGTGATCCGCGGTCAGGCCGCTGTCCTGCAGGTCCTGCGGATCGGGCGCGACGTCGACCGCGCAGTGCTCGCAGTTGAGCCGCAGCAGCCGTTGCGCGACGATGCCGTTCAGCGCCGCCGCAAAGCTGTACGGATCCACGCCCATGTGCAGGAAGCGGCCGACGACGTCGAACACATTGTTGGCGTGGACGGTGGTGAACACCAGGTGGCCCGTCAGCGAAGCCTGCACCGCGATCTGCGCGGTCTCGTCGTCGCGGATCTCGCCGATCATGATCTTGTCCGGATCGTGGCGCAGGATGGAGCGCAGGCCGCGCGCAAAGGTCAGCCCTTTCTTCTCGTTGACGGGAATCTGCAGCACGCGCGGCAGACGGTACTCGACCGGATCCTCGATCGTCACGATCTTGTCGCGTCCCGTATTGATCTCGGTGATGGCGGCGTACAGCGTGGTGGTCTTGCCGGAGCCGGTCGGTCCGGTCACCAGCAGCATGCCGTGCGGCTTGGCCGCCAGGCGGCGTATCTGCACGATGGCGTCGGCGTTCAGGCCCAGGCTCTCCAGCCGCAGCGCCTGCGCCGCCTCGGTCAGCGCGCGCCGGTCCAGCAGCCGCAGCACCGCGTCCTCGCCGAAGATATTCGGCATGATCGAGACGCGGAAATCGATCTCGCTGCCCTTGACGCGCACCTTGAAGCGGCCGTCCTGCGGAATCCGGCGCTCGGCGATGTCCAGCTCCGCCAGCACCTTGATGCGGGAGATGATCTGCTCGGCCATCTGCAAGCCCTGCACCTGGCCGGCCTGCACCAGCACCCCGTCCACGCGGTACTTGATGACCAGGCTGGCGGCGTCGCACTCCAGGTGGATGTCGCTGGCCTGGAACTTGAGCGCGTCGTAGATGGTCGAGTTGACCAGCTTGACCACCGGGCTGCTGTCCTCGCTGATCCGTATCAGCGAAATATCCTCGATGCTCTGGTCCAGCCCCGACAGCTCGCCGTGGCTGCCGTCTTCCATCATGTCGGCCATGGCCTGCTGCACGCTCTCCTGCTGCGCCAGATACGCCGTGAGGTCGTCCGGATGCGCCAGCGCCACGCTGTAGCCGCCGCCGATCGCATAGCCGGCCCAGTGCAGCGTATCCTCGGCAAAGGGATTGCCGATGACCAGTACCGGCTGGGCGTCGGCGCCGGCTTCGGCGCGCAGCAGCACGCAGTCGCGCTGTGCGCAGTCGGTATAGGACAGCAGGTCGAACGCCGGCGACGCCGCCTGCAGCCTGCTCATCGGCCAGGCCGGATAGCAGAACAGGCTGGCCAGCTGGCGGGTCAATTCTTCCGGCGTCAGGCCGGAGACTTCCTGCAGCACCGCCATCTGCGGCCGGCCTTGCGCCAGCGCCGTGGCGCGCGCGCCGTGCAGCATCTCGGGGTTGAGGACAGCCGGTTCGCGTGCGTTCAAGACAAACTCCCCGCCAACTCGAAGATCGGCATATACATCAACACGACAACGCCGCCGATCACCACGCCGATCAGCGTCATCAACACAGGTTCCAGCAGGCGCGAGGCCCAGTCCACCCAGCGCGCGAATTCCTCGTCGTGGAACTTGGCCGAGCGTTCCAGCATGTCGCCCAGGCGGCCGGTGTTCTCGCCGACCTTGAGCAGCGACTGCGCCACCGGCGTGGCCAGCGCGTTCTGTTCCAGCGCGGTGGAAAATGGCAGGCCCTGTTCGACCGCGCGCCGGGTCTGCACCAGTTGCAGCTGCTGCGCCGGCAGCAGCATGGCGTTGGTCATCGCCAGCGCCTTCGACAGCGGTATGCCGGCGTGCAGCAGCAGGCTGAGGGCGCGGTAGAAGCGCGCCAGCCGGAACTCGGCGGCCTTGGAGGCCAGCACCGGCAGCCGCAGCACCGCCAGCACCAGGCGCTGGCGCAGCGCAGCGTTGGCCAGGCCGAACACCACGCCGCCCGTCACCGCGGCCAGCGCGCCCGCGCACAGCCATGGATGGGCCGCCAGCGTCTGGCCGAAGCCCAGCAGCATTTGCGAGGCCCATGGAATCTCGCGCCCCGAGCTTTCGTACACCACGCTGAATTTGGGTACCACATAGCCCATCAGGAACAGCGCGACCAGCGTGCCGACCACCAGCAGCATGGTGGGATAGATGGCGGCCGAGATGAGTTTCTTGCGGATGGCGTCGAACTGCAGCTGGTAGCTGACGAAGCGCGCCAGCGCCTCCGGCAGGTTGCCCGAGCGTTCGGCGGCGTGCACGGTGGCGACGTAGAGTTCGGGGAAGACGGCCGGGAAATCGGCCAGGGTGTCGGAAAAGCTTTTGCCCTGCTGGAGCGAGCGCTGGATCGCCGCCAGCGTCGCGCGCGGGCCGCTGCGGTTTTCCTTGTTGAGCAGCGTGGCGGTGGCCTCGCTGAGGTTCAGCCCCGCTTCGAGCAGGGCCAGGAGTTCCTGGCTGAATTGCAGCAGCGGGAACGGTTGCTTGCCGATGCCGGAGGGCGCACGCTCCCCCGCACCGGTATCTCCGGTACTGTCGATGGCCAGCACGCGCCAGCCGCTGCGCGCCGCCTGCCGGATCGCCTCCGCCTCGCTGGCGGCGTCGATCGCTATGGTTTGCCGGCCCGCTGGCCCGCCTTGCACTTGTAAATGGAACTGCATCGCATGCTTGCTGCCTTACCTGACTTGACCTGACAAACAGCCCCGCCGTCGCCGGCGGGGCTGCCCTGTACTCGCTTAGTTGGTGATCAGGCTCACCTTGTCGACCACGAACGAGGTTTGCAGCGACGAGTCTTCCGTCATGGCGAACGACAGCGTCACGGTCTGGCCCTTGTACGCCAGCAGGCTGAAGGTACGGGTCTGGTAGCCGCTCGCCGCGTTCGCGTTCGAGTAGGTCGCCAGGGTACCGAGCACGCTGCCGGAGCTGTTCTTCACGGTGACGACCAGCTTGTCGTAGACGGTGCTGCCCGATTCGGCGGTGTCGATGTGCAGCGCGAAGGTCAGCGAGGCGCTGGTGGCGGCCGACGGGATCGTCACGCTCTGGGTCAGCGTTTCGGTCGTGGTCTTGCCATTGCCGCCCAGCCAGGCGAACCTGGTGCCTTCAAACGCCGTCTGGCCGGTGAAGCTGCCGATCACGCCGGTGGTGCCGGCCCAGCCGGTGATGCCGGACTCGAAGCCGCCGTTGGTCACGCGCTCGGTGCCGGCGCCGGTGGTGCCGACGGTCAGCGTGGCGTTGCCCGACGTCGCGGTCTTGACCGGCGACGACGCGTCGCTGACCACGGCGTTGAACACCGCGCCGTTGTCGGCCGTCTGTGCCGTCAGCGAGTAGGTGGCCGAGGTGGCGCCGCTGATCACGGCGCCGTTGCGGTACCACTTGTAGGTGTATGGCGCGGTGCCGCCGGTGGCGCCGACGCTGAACGAGGCGCTGGAGCCGGCCGCCACGTTCACGCTGGCAGGCTGGGTCGAGATCGACACGCCGGAACCGCCGGCGGCTTCGTCGATGTCGGCGCCGACGTTGATCGCCGCATAGGCGCGCGTGACGGCGATGGCTTCTTTCGAGCCGACGCCATACAGTTCCTGCGCCGCCGCCAGCACCTTGCTGCGCGCGTCGGCGTAGTTGGTCGAGGCGGTGAACTTGGTGGTGGCCGCCTTGAACCAGATGCGGAAGGCCTTGTCGTTGCCGATGCCGGTCATCGCCGCCGGGCTCTTGATCAGGTACCTGGAGTAGTAGTCGCTGGTCGTGCTGGCGTTGGAGCCTTGCGACAGGAAGTAGAACATGCGGTTGTTAGGGCCGCTGGAATAGTGCACGTCGAGGTTCTTGATCGTGCTGCTCCAGGCGTCCGGGCTGCCGCCGTCCTTGCTCGGCTTGTACATCCAGCGCAGCGGCTGGCCGGAGCGGCTGATCTCCTTGCCCATCATCCAATCGTTGCCGGTGGCCGGGATCACCACGCCGGTGCCGCCGTTGCGCGCATAGGCTTCGACCATCTCGCCGCCGATGTCGGAGTTCGACTCGTTCAAGCCGCCCGATTCGCCGGCGTAGGTCAGGTTGGAAGTGGCGTCGGTCACGCCGTGCGACATCTCGTGGCCGATCACGTCGATCGAACCGAGGCTGTAGAAACCGGAGCTGGAGCCGTCGCCGATGTACATGCACTTGCAGCTCGGGTCGAAGAAGGCGTTGTCGTAGGCCGTGTCGACGTGGGCGGCGATGTAGGTGGCGGTGTTGTTGCCGTCCAGCGACTGCCAGCCGATCACGTTCTTCAGCGTGTCGTAGGTGTTCATCAAGCCCCACAGCGCGTTGACCGCGGCGGTCTGGCCGTTGGCGTTGGTGGTGCTGCCGCCGTTGACGTACTGCTGGCCGTCGCCCCAGGTGTTGCTGGCGTTGGTGTAGATGCTTCCGGCGTTCGGATTGTCGGCCGAGCTGTGGTTGGCGTTGGTGATCGCCATGCCGCCGTACACGCCGCCGGTGCCGCGCGTGGCGTCCAGCATCTTGTAGGTGCTGCCGGACAGCGAGGTGTTGATCGGCACGGCGCCGTTGTACTGGCTGTTGCCGGTGCCGACCACGGTCTGCAGCGATTTCCATTGCGTGATGACGGCGCCGGTCTTGGCGTTGACCATGGTGTCGAAGTAGACCGGCTTGCCCTTGTCGGCCATGCGGGTCTGCACGTAGTAGGCCAGCTCGTAGTGGTCGACCACGTCTTCCACGTCCAGCGCGTTGAGCGCCGCTTCGGACTTGTTGAGGGCGGACGCGACGCGCACCGTCTTCATCACCGGATAGATCAGCAGCTCGGCGCTCGGCGCCCAGCGGTGCACGCCGCGCGGCGCGACGGCCTTGACCACCAGCGCGATGGCGTCGGTGGGGCTCAGCGCCGGCGTCAGGTCGGCCAGCGGCGCGGCCGCGCCTTCGGCGGCGACGGTGTTGCTGCCGGCGGCCAGGCTGGCGCGGCGGTCGGAGACCGACTCGCTCAGGATGTCGCCGGCGGTGTCGGTCACCACCACCGATTCCGAGCCGAACACGCGCAGGCCTTTGTAGGTGTGCTGGGCGCGGGTGATCTTCTGGCCGACCACGCCGGGATGCTGGCTACTAATGCGGAAGCTGTTGTCGGCGCCGAGGCCGCGCGCGCTGTCGATCGCCGCCAGCTTGGCCACCAGTCCTTTGCTCTCTTGTGGAGAGGCCAGGTTGACCGGTGCGGCCATCAACTGGTTGGCCGCGTGGGACGCCATCATCGGCAGGGTGGCGACGACGGATGCGGCAAGTAGGGTCTTACGTAGATTCATCTCTTCTCCATGGGTTTTGTGTGTTTGCGCGAAGTGCTGCGGGGCCGGGATAGGTGGCCCACCCGGCGTCCCCGGCGCTGCGTTAGCGGTTGGCTGTGCAGCGTCTTTTGTGCGGCTAAAACGGCGAGTAGGCTGGACACTATTCCGTTCGCGACGGCGAAGTCAAAAAACTTTGGAAATTGGTCGCGGGCGAAAAAAATGTCTTAAATTGGACATTCTTCGGGGCATTGGATGATGCATGCGCGGGCTCCATACCAAATGCGGAGCGTTGAGGCGCGCACGATTGAAGCCTTCTGTCTGAAATCCACAACGAACTAGGGCAGTCCCTCTATTTTCGGTGGCTACGCAACACTATGCCCAAAATTTCAGCAAAAGGTGGTTGCAGATTTTTAATATTGCGAATTAAACTAGTTGTAGCCGAGTCGGGTTATCTCCCGGCCGGCAACATAAAAAGCGCAGGGCACGACCCGTATAAAAACGCGCGTATCGGGAACCACAGGAAGAAGAAAATGACAGCACACCCAACGCAAGATTTGATTTCCGCCCACGCGCTACGCGCCTCTCGCACGACGCTGCCTCCCCCTATCTGACAGCGCCTCCGCACACCACATAAGCTGCATATCCGCCGCCGGCCGCGCCCCATCCGGGCACGCCGGCGCGGGCATGGTATCGCCCCGCGTTCGCCGACCAAGGCGGGCGCGCGGCGCAGCGCCTGCTGTTATTCAGTATTTGTCCGCCGGCGCGCGGGCAGGGGGATCTTTTATGCTGTCGATTGCCACCAAGGTAGAACGCATCGTCATGGAGTCGTCCTTTCTGACCGAAGGACTGCGGCGCGGCTTGATCAATTTGTCCGAACTGGCGCGCCAGCTGCAGCCGCAGCTGGAGAGCGATTTGTGGAAGCCGGTCGGCCAGGCCGCCGTGGTGATGGCGCTGCGCCGCGTAGCCGAACGCCTGCCGGAGGCGCAGCGCAGCGAGATCGCGCTGGCGCGGAAAACCGGCGAGCTGACCACGCGCACCGAGCTGACCGAATACACGTTCCGTTATTCCGACAGCATCCACGAATGCCATCGCCAGTTGCTGGCCAAGGCCGAGCCTTTGCGCGGCGCCTTCGTGACGGTGACGCGCGGCGTCAATGAGGTGATGGTGATCTGCAGCCGTACGCTGACCTGCGTGGTGGAGGAGGTGTTTGCCGGCGAGCGCCTGCTGGCGCGGCAGGATAACCTGAACGCGGTGACGCTGCACCTGAATCCGGACACCAGCCGCACGCCGGGCATCTATCACGCGATACTCAAGCAGCTGGCGTGGGACAAGATCAACCTGGTCAACATGATCTGCACCTACACCGAGCTGACCATCCTGCTGGAGCAGAACCAGACCGGCGCGGCGTTCTCCGTGCTGTCAAAGATGGTGATGCACTAGGAGCGCGGGCGCGCGGATGCCGCGCGCCCGGTGTGGCTTACTTCGCCAGCTGCCCGCGCACGCGGGCGATGGCCTGGCGCACCTGGTTCGGAGCGGTGCCGCCGACGTGGTCGCGCGCGGCGACCGAGCCTTCCAGCGTCAGCACGGCGAACACGTCGTCCGCGATCAGCGTCGAGAAGGCGCGCAGCTGCTCCAGCGTCATCTCGGCCAGGTCGATCTTCAGGTCGTCGCAGGCGCGCACGGCGTGCGCCACGGCTTCGTGGGCGTCGCGGAACGGCAGGCCCTTCTTGACCAGGTAGTCGGCCAGGTCGGTCGCGGTGGCGTAGCCCTGCAGGGCGGCGGCGCGCATCGCTTCCGGCTTGACGCTGATGCCGCCGGCCATGTCGGCGAAGATGCGCAGCGTGTCGACCACGGTGTCGACGGTGTCGAACAGCGGTTCCTTGTCTTCCTGGTTGTCCTTGTTGTAGGCCAGCGGCTGGCCTTTCATCAGGGTCAGGAGGCCCATCAGGTGGCCGTACACGCGGCCGGTCTTGCCGCGCGCCAGTTCCGGCACGTCCGGGTTTTTCTTTTGCGGCATGATCGACGAACCGGTGCAGAAGCGGTCGGCGATGTCGATGAAGCCCACGCGTGGGCTCATCCAGATCACCAGCTCTTCCGACATGCGCGAGATGTGCGTCATGATCAGCGAGGCGGCGGCGGTGAACTCGATCGCGAAGTCGCGGTCCGAGACGGCGTCCAGCGAGTTGTGGCAGACGTCGTCGAAGCCCAGCGTCCTGGCCACGCGCACGCGGTCGATCGGGAAGGTGGTGCCGGCCAGCGCGGCGGCGCCCAGCGGCAGGCGGTTGACGCGCTTGCGGCAGTCGGCCATGCGCTCGGCGTCGCGGCCGAACATCTCGACGTAGGCCAGCATGTGGTGGCCGAAGGTGATCGGCTGCGCCACCTGCATGTGGGTGAAGCCCGGCATGATGGTGTCGGCGTTTTTCTCGGCCAGGTCGGTCAGCGCGGCGCGCAGGGCGCTCAGCAGCTCGACCACGTCGTCGATGGCGGCGCGCACGTAGAGGCGGATGTCGGTGGCCACCTGGTCGTTGCGGGAGCGGCCGGTGTGCAGGCGCTTGCCGGCGTCGCCCACCAGTTCGGTCAGGCGTTTTTCGATATTCAGGTGGACGTCTTCCAGGTCCAGCAGCCATTCGAACTGGCCGGCGTCGATCTCGGACGAGATCTGCGCCATGCCGCGCTCGATCTCGGCGCGGTCGGCGGCGCTGATGATGCCCTGGGCGGCCAGCATCTCGGCGTGGGCCAGCGAGCCCTGGATGTCGGCTTTTGCCAGGCGTTTGTCGAAGAAGACGGAAGCGGTGTAGCGTTTGACCAGGTCCGAGACCGGTTCATTGAAGCGGGCCGACCAGGCTTCGGCTTTTTTGGAAAGTTGTGCAGTCATAGGGAAAGTAGTAGTTTGCGCTAGAGGTCAGCTTGGATTATAAACCGCAAGCTGCTCTAAAATACGTCAACATTGCCTTTTTAATCACGGAAAACATGACTACTCTGCACATCAGCACCGATAAGGACGCCCTCGACCTGCCTTTGATTTACCAATTCCTCAGCGAGCAGTCGACTTGGGCGATCGGCATTCCGCGCGCGGTGGTGGAGCGGGCGATTGCCAATTCCTTATGTTTCGGCGCGTATCTGGACGGCCGCCAGGTGAGATTTGCGCGCGTGACGACCGACCGCGCCACCTTCGCCTACCTGGCCGACGTGTTCGTGGTGGCGGCGGAGCGGGGCAAGGGCTACAGCAAGCGGCTGGTGGAGGCGGTGCTGGCGCACCCGGATCTGCAGGGGCTGCGCCGTTTCATGCTGGCGACCGCCGACGCGCACGAACTGTACGCGCGCTACGGCTTCACGCCGCCGGCCCGCCCGGCGACGCTGATGGAACGCTACTTCCCGACGATCTACGCGAATTGATGATGGACGGAAGGACCGCCGCATCGGCGATCCAACTGGCGTATTCGGTGCGCGTCATGCCGAGAAATTCGTGCAGAGTTTGTTTGCCCGGATTTTCATGCCATTGATCGATGAATTCATCGATATCTTCAGGATTGGCCTCGCGCGCCAGACACTTTTCAATAAAGTTAGACATCGATTTTCCTCCCCGCGACTGCGTCTTTGATGAATGTCCCTGTGACGGCGTCAAGGACGCCCAGATGGCGGCCGCGCTTGTTGAATACTTCAATTTCGCCGTGGGTCCAATCCCACGTATAGAGTCTAGTCCTATCTTTTGATATCCAGCGCTTCTCTCCATTGCGCACCCCGATGTAGATGCACTGATCGAGATAAGACGGTTTCGGGATAGGTGTCGGTGCCAAGTTCATCCCCGGTAGCGCCGGCCAGGCGGCAGGCCGGGTTTTAACTTAACACCTTTGGCTACTCACTTTTTGAGGCTGATCACTGCCAGTTCATCAGCACCGGCGGCACCAGCAGCGCCATCGCCATCACGGCGTAGATCAGCTGCAGCGGAATCATCCACTTGGCCCAGGTGATCCATGGCACCCGCGCCAGCGCCAGCACGCCCACCGTGATGCCGGAGGTGGGGATCATCGGCGTGGTCAGCTCGCCGAACTGGAACGCCAGGATCGCGGTCTGGCGCGTCACGCCCACCAGGTCGGCCAGCGGCGCCATGATCGGCATGGTCAGCGCGGCCTGGCCGGTGCCGGAGTGGATGAAGAAGTTGATCACGGTCTGGATGCCGAACATCTTCCACGCCGTGAAGATCGGGCTGGACGACTGCACCAGCGGCGTCAGCGCGTGCAGCATGGTGTCGATGATCTGGGCGTCGCGCGCCAGGATCATGGTGCCGCGCGCCAGCGCGATCACCAGGGCCGTGCCGACCAGGTCGCGCGCCCCCTGGATGAAGCCTTCGACGATCTGCGACGAGTCGAGCCGGCCCACCAGGCCGATCACCACGCCCATGGTCAGGAACAGCGCGGCGATTTCATCGATGTACCAGCCATAGTGGACCACGCCGGTCACCATGACGATCAGCGAGCCGGCGAAGATCCACAGCACTTGCTTGTGGCGCGCGGTCATGCCGTGGAACTCGCCCAGGCCTTGCGGCCGCTCCCGGCGCTTTTCCAGGTCCAGCGCGTAGGTGGGGCTGAGTTCGGGATTTTTCTTCACGCGCGCGGCGTACCACATCAGGAACAGCGCCGTGATGGCGGTGGCGATGCTCCATGCGATCAGGCGGTAGCCCCAGCCGGAAAACACCGGCACCCCGGCGATGCCCTGCGCGATGCCGACGTTGAACGGGTTGAGGAAGGCCGCGCCGAAGCCGACCTGCGAGCCGAGGAACGGGATCGAGACGCCGGTGATGGTGTCATAGCCCAGCGCCAGCGCCAGCGGCACGAAAATCAATATAAACGGTATGGCCTCTTCATTCATGCCGAAGGTGGCGCCGCCGATCGAGAACATGGTGACGAACACCGGTATCAGCGCCTTCTGGATGAACGCCGAGCTGGCGTGCGCGCGCGCCAGCGCCTTGATCATGGAATCGACCGCCTCGGTCTTCTGCAGCACGGCGAAGGCGCCGCCGACGATCAGCACGAAGCCGATGATCTGCGCCGCTTCGACGAAGCCCTTGATCGGCGCCTTGATCAGCGCCACCGGCCCCTGCGGCGCGCTCGGCACGTAGTGGAAGCTGTCGGGCACGATCAGCTGCTTGCCGTTGACCAGGTGGGTGTCGTATTTGCCGCCGGGGACCAGCCAGGTCGCCGTCGCGATCAGCGCCAGGATGATGAACAGCAGGACGAAGGTGTGCGGCAGCTTGAATTTTTTAGTGGTCATGGGTTCGACGATCATTGGCTCAGCAGGTCGCCTGCGCGGTAGGCCTTGGCGCCGGCGACCTTGCCGACGTTCATGCCGCGGATGACGTGGCGGTGCGCGCTGCGCGCGAAGAACACGCCGTCGACGGTGGCGCGCAGCACGGTGGTCCCGCCGCCGACCGGGTCGATCAGGTCGGCCAGCGCATCGCCGGCCGCCACCCGCGCGCCCAGCTCGCGGGTGTAGATCAGGATGCCCGCGTGCGGCGCATAGACCGGTTCCACCCCTTCCAGCGGCGTCGCCTCGCACAGCGGCGCCGGCAGCACGGCGGCGGCGGCGCCGCCATCGTCGGCCAGCAGCACGCCTTGCAGCGTCAGGAACTGCAGCAGGCCGGCGGCGTCCTTCTGCGCCAGCGCGTAGCTCACCTCCATTTCGCCGCGCAGCTCCACCGTGGTCGACAAACAGGCCGGCGGAATCGGGTAGCGCTGCCCGAAGTGCTGGTCGAGATCCCACCACAGGCGGCTGCAGGCCTCGTCGAACGGCTCGCCGCCGGCCTGGTAGGCCAGCAGCAGCGCATGCGCGCCGAGGATGGCCGACAGCGGCGCGATGGCGTCGGCCAGCGGCGTGCCGGCGTAGATATGCAGCACCGCCTCGTTGTCGCAATGCAGGTCGAGCACGATGTCGGCGTCGATCGCCAGCGTCATCAGGGTTTTCTTCAGCGTCTCGGCATCGGTGGCCGGCTGCCAGTCGGCGATCGAGGCGCGCGCGTGTTCGCGGATCAGCGCCACGTTGGCCTGCGCGTCCTGGCCCAGCTTACCCTCCAGCGATTTTTTCAGGTCCTCGGCCACGTGCTTGTAGGCGCGGTTGAAGTTGACGCCGGTGGTCAGGTCGAAGCGGCCGAAGGCGGCGCCGTGGATGGCCTGCGCCAGGCCGATCGGATTCGCGGCCGGCACCAGTATCACTTCGCCGGCGAGCTTGCCGGCCGCCTCCAGCGCGAGCAGCTCCTTGCGCAGGAACTGCGACACCAGCATGCCGGGCACTTCGTCCGCGTGCAGCGAACCCTGGATATAGACCTTTTTGCCGGCGCCCGGGGTGCCGAAGTGGAAGCTGGTCAGTTCATATACGGCGTTCGCGTGGGGGCCGGAGAGGGAATGTTTGTGTACTTGCATGGCGGGGGCAAATTTTCGGGTAAAGATTGAGTATGTAGCAGTATTTTCACAAAGTAAATCGTGCGGCGGCGAAAGGCGGGCCGCTTTCTTGAGTTTTCGGCTACAACTGCGTACAGTTAGTTTAAATGAAATTTTTATATATCAATCATCGGGGAGAGAATACATGAGTGAAATGCATACGCGGCGCAATGCGCCGATGGTGCGCGCGGTACGCCTGGCGCTGAGCGTGGGCGCGGCGGCCGGCATGATCGGCCAGGCGGCGGCGCAGGACGCGCCGCTGCCGCGCGTCGAGATCACCGGTTCGGCGATCAAGCGCATCGAGTCGGAGACGGCGCTGCCGGTGCAGGTCATCACGCGCGAGGAAATCGACAAGGTCGGCGTGACCACCGCCTCGGAAATCCTGGCGCGCCTGTCGGCCAACGTCGGCGGCCTGACCGACAGCGTCAGCATCACCGACGGCAAGGACCAGCGCGGCTTCAACAGCGCCAACCTGCGCGGCATCGGCACCTCCTCGACCCTGGTGCTGCTGAACGGCCGCCGCATGGCCAACTTCGCCTCGCCGGGCGACGACACCGGCGTCGATTTGAACAACATCCCGGCCGCCGCCATCCAGCGCGTCGAGGTGCTGCTGGACGGCGCCTCGGCGCTGTACGGTACCGACGCCATCGGCGGCGTGATCAACTTCATCACCCGCAAGGACTTCCAGGGCCTGGAGCTGAATGCCTACGGCCTGAAGACCAAGGAGGGCGGCGCCGGCAAGCGCACCGCCAGCATCACCGCCGGCCACGGCGACCTGGCCAAGGACGGCTACAACGTGTTCGCCGTGGTGGACCTGCAGCGCACCGACGCGCTGAGCACCTCGCAGCGCGGCTTCATCAACGACCTGCATATCCCCGAGCGCCTGCCGCACCTGCTGTCCGGCTGGACCTCGCCGGCCAACATCCGCCTGACCGGCGCCCAGCGCGACTACCTGAACGACCAGGGCTTCACCATCAACGGCAAGCCGCTCACCAACCGCACCATCAATCCGGCCGTGCCGACCTGCGCGCCGCCGGCCAATCTGTACCTGCCCACCGGCACCGGCGGCGTCGACGCCTGCACCTACAACTACATGGGCGACACCGAGCTGTATCCGAAGTCGGAAAAGGCCAACCTGCTGTCGCGCGGCGTGCTGCAGCTGAACGCCGAGAACCAGCTGTACGCCGAGGTGGCGCTGAGCCGCTCCAAGACCTGGTACGCGGCGTCGTCGGCGCGCGTGACCGGCTACCTCGATTACCGCAAGATCCCGGCGCTGGCCAAGTACGACCTGCTGTCGGAGGAAGCCAGCGCCGATGATGACGTGCCGGGTGAGGTGCAGGTCAACGTACGCCTCAACGAGGCCGGCCGCCGCACCTCGGAGCTGATCAGCGAGAGCCAGCGCTTCGTGGTCGGCTGGACCGGCAGCCGCAACGGCTGGGACTACGACATCGGCCTGAATCACAGCGTCAACACCATCAAGGACCGCGACACCCACGGCTACCTGCTGTACGACAAGCTGTTGGAAGGCATCGCCGACGGCCGTATCAATCCCTTCGGCCCATCGAGCCAGGCCGGCGTCGATCTGATCAACAGCATCCAGGTCAACCAGGAAGTGCGCCACGCGCGCGGCACCATGGATTCGCTCGACTTCAAGGTTTCGCACGCGATCGGCACGCTGGCCGGCGGCGACGCCGCGCTGGCGGTCGGCGGCGAGGTGCGCCGCGAGAAAACCGAGTTCAATCCATCGGCCCTGCTGATGAGCGACAACATCAACAACGACTTCGCGCCGGCCGGCGGCGAGGCCACCAGCTATGCGCGCAACATCCAGGCCGTGTACGGCGAGCTGCTGCTGCCGTTCACCAAGCAATGGGAAGCGCAGCTGTCGGCGCGCTATGACCACTACCAGGTGGTCGGCGGCGCGGCCAGCCCGAAAGTGGGCGTCAGCTACACACCGACCAAGACCATGCTGTTCCGCGCCTCGGCCGGCCGCGGCTTCCGCGCGCCGTCGATGACGGAACTGTACCGCCCGACCCAGATCGGCAGCACCGCCACGCTGCCGGATCCGGTCTACTGCGCCACGGTGGACAACAACTACGCCGACTGCGCCGAAAACTGGGAAGCCCACCGCTACTCTAACCCCAACCTCAAGCCCGAGCGCAGCCGCCAGTTCTCGGTCGGCATGGTACTCCAGCCGAGCAAGCAGGTGCTGTTGTCGCTGGACTACTGGAACATCAAGCGCACCGACCTGATCGCCGAAATCGGCGACGACATCATCCTGGCCAACCCGTCCAAGTACGGCAGTCTGGTGCACCGCGATGAAGACGGCTACATCGAATACATCGACATGTTCAAGGAAAACCGCGGCGCGCAGAAGGCCGCCGGTTTCGACCTGACGATCGACTACAAGGGCGTGCAGACCTGGGCCGGCCGCTTCGGCGGGCGCCTGTCCGGCACCTATGTGACGGACTCGAAGATCCAGAACGAGGTGGGCGACGCCTACGTCAGCAACCTGGGCCGCTTCGTCACCGACGGCGTGGTGCAGCGCTGGCGCCATACCATCTCGCTGGACTGGGACAGCGGCCCGTTCGCGGCCACCCTGTCGAACACCTTCTCCAGCGGCTATGAAGACCAGAACTCGGCGATCAACATCGACGACGGCAGCGTGGTGGCGGCCAACCGCGTGAAGTCGTATTCGCTGTGGGACCTGTCGGGCGCCTGGCAGGCGACCAAGGCGCTCAAGCTGCGGGCCGGCATCCAGAACCTGGCCGACACCGCGCCGCCGTACTCGAACCAGGCCTACCACTTCATTTCCGGCTACGATCCGACCTATACCGACGTGCGCGGCCGGCGTTTTTATGCGAGTGCGAACTATGCGTTCAAATAATGTAATCCCGTCTTAAGTAATTGATTGGTATCATCTGCACTATTAACGGCGCCCGGCGAGAGCCCTGGCGCCGGTTTTCATCGGAAGGGCAACATGAAATTAACAGGTTCTACGCTCCAGCGCCTCTGCATGCTTTGGCTGCTGGTGTTCGCCGGCGCCGGCGTGCAGGCCGCGCAGGCGGCGACCACGACGCCGGTGGCCAAGACCCCGCAGGTGACGGTCAAGGCCAGCAAGCCGGCCAAGGCGGTGCCGCCGCCGAAACCGGTGCTGGCGCCGCCGGCGGGCAACCTGGTCATCATCGGCGGCGGCCTGCGGGCCGAGAACGCGGAAGTATGGCAGCGCATCGTGCAGCTGGCCGGCGGCAAGGGCGCACGCATCGGCGTGTTCGGCTCGGCGTCGATCAACCCGGAGAAATCCGCCCAGAACACCGTCAATAAACTGAACCAGTACGGCGCCCAGGCGTTCTTCATCCCGCTCGGCGTGACGCTGCCCAACAGCGACTACCGCAAGGCGGCCGAAGACCCGGAAGTGGTGGCGCTGATCCATTCGGCCACCGGCATCTACTTCACCGGCGGCGACCAGGCCCGCATCACCAAGGCGCTGGTGCGCGCGGACGGCAAGCACACGGCGGCGCTGGACGCGGTGTGGGACGTGTACCGCGACGGCGGCGTGGTGGCCGGCTCCAGCGCCGGCGCGGCCATCATGAGCACCACCATGTTCTACGACGCCAGGGCGACGCTGGACATGCTCAAGCAGGGCGTCAACGACGGCCATGAAATCGCCTCCGGCCTGGGCTTCATCGGCGACGATGTGTTCGTCGACCAGCACCTGCTGGTGCGCGGCCGCTTCGCCCGCATGATCCCGGTGATGTTGAAAAAAGGTTACCAGATCGGCCTGGGCATCGACGAGAACAGCGCGATGGTGGTCAACGCCCGCCGCGACGTCGAGATCATCGGCTATAGCGGCGCGCTGCTGCTGGACCTGTCGGCGGCGATCACCGACCGCGGCATCAAGGGCTTCAACATCAGCAACGCCACCATCAGCTACCTCGACCGCGGCGACAAGTTCAACCTGGTCACGCGCGAGTTCACGCCGTCGCCGGACAAGGCCGACAACAAGCTCGATCCCAACCAGCCCGACACGCGCGAGCCGGTCTACACCAACGACATCCTGGGCAACAACGCGGTGCTGGACCTGATGGTCAACCTGATCGACAACGCCCAGCAGGAGGCCATCGGCATCGCCTTCGGCAACCCGCGCGACGGCAATCCGGACATCGGCTATGAATTCCGCTTCAGCAAGACCATCAACAGCGTCGGCTACAGCTCGACCGAGGTCGAGGCGTATTCCGTGCTCAAGCTGAGGATGGACATCCGGCCCATCCAGCTGCAGCAGCCGCTGTATCGCTACCGTTAGCCTCTCAAACAGGTATATATTAACGGGACGGCGCCGCAAGGTGCCGTCCCGTTTTTCTTTGGAGCCGTTATGCGGATGTCAATAAAATCGCTGAAGCGCCTGCTGCAGGCCGCGCTGGCGCTGGCCCCTGCGGGCGGCGCGCTGGCCGCGCCCATGGCCGGCCCGGCGCCCGCGCCGGACGCGCCCAAGGGCAATCTGGTGATCATCGGCGGCGCCCTGCGGCCCGACAACGCCGACGTCTGGCAGCGCATCGTGCAGCTGGCCGGCGGTCCGGGCGCGCGCATCGCCGTGTTTCCGTCGGCGGCGGCCGATCCGGCGCCGGTGGGCGCGGCCATCGTCGGCTATCTGCAGCGCTACGGCGCCGACGCCTTCCTGGTGCCGCTGGCCGTGCGGCTGGCCGACAGCGATTTCCGCAAGATGGCCGAGGATCCCCAACTGGCGGCCGATGTGCGCGGCGCCGGCGGCGTGTTCTTTTCCGGCGGCGACCAGGCCCGCATCACCCAGGTGCTGGTGCGCGAGGACGGCAGCCGCAGCGCGGTGCTGGAGGCGGTGTGGGACGTTTACCGCCGGGGCGGCGTGGTGGCCGGTAACAGCGCCGGCGCCGCCGTCATGAGCCGCACCATGTTCTACGCGCCGCCGCCGACCGTGTTCGCGACGCTGCGCGGCGGCGTCACCGAGGGCCGCGAAGTGGCGCCGGGGCTGGGCTTCATCGGCGACGACGTCTTCGTCGACCAGCACTTCCTGGTGCGCGGCCGTTTCGCCCGCATGATCCCGGCGATGCTCAAGACCGGCTACAAGTTCGGCCTGGGCATCGACGAGAACACGGCGATGGTGATCGATAGCCGCCGCCGCGTGGAGATCGTCGGCCACAAGGGCGCGCTGCTGGTCGACCTGACGCGCGCGACCACCGACGCCTCGCGCCCCGGCTTCAATGTCTCCAACGCGGTGATCAGCTACCTGGACCGGGGCGACCGCTACGACCTGGCCACGCACACCTTCACGCCGTCCGAGTCCAAGGCCGGCGGCAAGCTCAATGCGCGCAAGGCGTCGCTGGCGCAGCCGGTGTTTTCGGCCGATATCCTCGGCAAGAACGCGGTGGTCGAGCTGATGGAAAACCTGATGAACAACCGCCGCAGCGAGGCGATCGGCATCGCCACCAGCGGCCGCCACGCGACCTTGCCGGAGCTGGGCTTCCAGTTCACCTTCAGCAAAACGCGCGACAGTGTCGGCTATGCGTCGGTGGAGCCGCAAAGCTACTCCATCCTCAATATGCGGCTCGACATCCATCCGCTCGATATCGGCCAGTCGCTGGCGCCTAAGTGAGTCGTCAGGCAAGTTATCACGAAAATGTTAAGCCTTTGATTTGATCATGCTGGTACTATTTATCTCATCCGATTAAAGCGTGTACGATAAATAACCTGGAGTGATGATGAATCAAGCAACCGCGCCTGTGGGCGCACCCCCGGCGCTGATGGCGCGCCTGACGCGGCGCCTGCTGCCGCAAGCCTTGCAGCTGCTGCTGGCCCGCGTCGGCATCGCCGCCGTGTTCTTCCTGTCCGGCCGCACCAAGGTGCAGGGCTGGCTGACCATCAAGCCCTTCACCTACGAGCTGTTTCGCAGCGAGTACAAGCTGCCGCTGATCTCCGCCGAACTGGCCGCGCCGCTGGCCGCCTACGCCGAGCACCTGTTCCCGCTGCTGCTGCTGGCCGGCCTGTTCACCCGCTCGGCGGCGCTGGCGCTGCTGGGCATGACGGCGGTGATCGAGATCTTCGTCTATCCCAACGCCTGGCCGACCCACCTGCTGTGGAGCGCCGTGCTGCTGCCCCTGATCGCCCACGGCGGCGGCAGGTGGTCGCTCGACCGGCTGTTCTTCGATAAGTAAGTCGTATCCGCTGTTATCGGATGCGTTTCATGTAGTGCCTAACCACCGAAAGGAATCACCATGGGTATCTCCCGTTCCGCACTGGCCGCCTCGCTGGCCTTCTCCCTCGCCGCGCTGACCGCCGGCGCCCAAGCCGCCGACGCCCCCAAGCCGACCGAAAAATGCTTCGGCGTGTCGCTGGCCGGCCAAAACGATTGCGCCGCCGGCGCCGGCACCAGCTGCGCCGGTACCTCGGTCACCGACTACCAGGGCGACGCCTGGACGCTGGTCGAGAAGGGCACCTGCACCAAGATCAAGACGCCGAAGGGCTACGGCTCGCTGACCGCGAAGGACAAGAAATGAAAGCGTTGAACGCGATCGCCATGGCCGCCGCGCTGCTGGCCGCCGGCGCAGCCGTCACCTCGTCCGCATCGGCTGCCGAGGTGACGAGCGGCGCCAAAAACATCGTGCTGGTGCCGGGCTCCTTCGTCGACGGCTCCGGCTGGCGCACGGTGCACGACATCCTGTGGCTCAAGGGCTATCGCATCACCGTGGTCGGCCAGCCGCATACCAGCTTCGCCGACGACGTCGCCGCCACCCGCGTCGCGCTGGACCAGCAGGATGGCCCGGCGATCCTGGTCGGCCACAGTTCCGGCGCCGCCGTGGTTTCCACCGCCGGCGACAGCGACAAGGTCAAGGCGCTGGTGTTCGTGGCCGGTGTGCTGCCGGACGTCGGCGAGAGCCTGGGGCAGGTGATCGGCACCAAGCCGGCACCGAGCAACGACATCGTCGCCACCGCGGACGGCCACCTGTACTTCGACCGCGCCAAGTTCAACGCGGACTTCGCCGGCGACCTGACGCCGAACCGCACCAACTTCCTGGCGGCCTCGCAAGTGCCGGCCACCGCCGCCGCCTTCAGCACGAAGATCACCACGGCGGCATGGAAGAGCAAGCCGAGTTACGCGATCGTCTCCACCGAGGACCGCGCGCTGAGCCCGGACCTGCAGCGCTGGATGTACAAGCGGGCCGGCGCCAAGGTCACCGAGGTCAAGGGCAGCCACCTGGTCTACATCTCGCAGCCGGAAGCGGTCGCCAAAGTCATCATCGAAGCTGCGCAGAGCGCGCAGTAATTTTTCTATCTTACCTGGAGCCATAAAATGAAATCATCCGTCACCACCCGTGTCAGCCTCGCCGCCGCGTCCGCCCTGCTGGCGCTGGCCTCGCTGGGCGCCAGCGCCGCCGAAACCGGCGCCGAACCGGCCGCCGTCAAGGAGCCGCTGGGCCGCTGCTACGGCATCAACACCTGCAAGGGCACCAGCCTGTGTGCCACCGCCAAGAACGATTGCAAGGGCCTCAACTCCTGCAAGGGCGAGGGCGTGCTGGTACGCACCAAGACCGCCTGCCTGGCCGAAGGCGGCACGCTGACCGAAACCAAGTAAGCGGCGCGCGCCATGAGCACGAACAGCACGCATTTCTCAGGCTATGGCCTCGGCCTGCGCAAGGAGCACTACCGCGATTTCCTGGAAACCCGGGTGGCGGTGGACTTCGTTGAAGTCATCTCCGAAAACTTCATGATCGCCGGTGGCCAGCCGCGCCACATCCTGCGGCAGATCCGCGAACGGCATCCGGTCGCGCTGCATGGCGTGTCGATGTCGATCGGTTCCGCCGATGGCCTGCGCGCCGACTACCTGCAGCGGCTGAAGGCGCTGGCCGACGAGATCGAGCCGCTGTTCGTCTCTGATCATTTGAGCTGGTCGCGCTACGGCGCGTTCAACTCGCACGACCTGCTGCCGGTGCCGTACACCGAGGAGGCGCTGGACCTGGTCTGCGCCAATATCTCGCAGGCGCAGGATGTGCTGGGCCGGGCGATGCTGTTCGAGAATCCGTCCAGCTACCTCGCCTTTGACGGCGCGGACATGACCGAATGGGAGTTCCTGTCGGCGATGGCGCAGCGCACCGGCTGCGGGCTGCTGCTGGACGTGAACAACGTCCACGTCAGCGCCACCAACCACGGCTTCGACGCCCATGCCTACATCGCCGGCATCCCGTTCGAGCATGTGCGGCAGATCCACCTGGCGGGCCATAGCCAGGGTGCCGACCTGCTGATCGACACGCACGACAGCCCGGTCAGCGAAGCGGTGTGGCGCCTGTATTCGGAAGTGATGGGGCGTGCCGGTCCGGTCGCGACCATGATCGAGCGCGACGACGCTATCCCACCGCTGGCCGACCTGATGCTGGAGGTGTCGGTGGCGCGTTCGCTGGGCGCGTTGCGCGCATGGCATAGGGAGGCCGCATGATGCTGGCCGACCTGCAGCGCGATTTCCAGGCCTGGCTGGTGACGGCCACGCCCGGCGCTTCGCTCGGCAGCGATGCGCGCGCGCTGGCCGGCCTGGCGGTCTACCAGAACAACTACCGCGCGCAGCTGATGGGCTGCCTGGAGCAGTCCTACCCGCAGCTGCGCGCATGGATAGGCGAGGAGGCGTTCCGCACCGCCGCCATCACCCACATCGACGGCCATCCGCCGCATGCTTGGACGCTGGACGCGTATGCCGAAGGCTTCGACAGCACGCTGATCGCGCTATTCCCGGATAACCCGGATGTGCACGAACTGGCGTGGATCGAGCACGCGCTGGGCGCGGCCTTCATCGCATCGGACGCGCGCAGCGTGCCGGCCGATGCGCTGGCTGATATCGACTGGGACACGGCGTTGCTGAGCATCGCGCCATCGTTCCGCAGCGCCGTCGCCACCACCAACGCCGAGCAAATCTGGTCGGCATTGTGGGCGGGCGAGACGCCGCCGGAGAGCGCCATGCTGGAGCGGCCGGGCGGCCTGCTGGTCTGGCGGCGCGGCTACACCTCCTGCCTGAAGCAGGTCGATGCGCTTGAGCGCGAGGCCTTGCTGCGGCTGCATGCCAACGGCAGCTTCGCCGGCTTGTGCGACTGGCTGGTGGAACGTCTCGGCGAGGCCGATGGCGTCGCCAGGGCGGGACAGTTGCTGGCCGGCTGGCTGGCCAGCGAGCTCATAACCGGTATCGACGCGGCCTGACCGCACCCCACTTTATTAAGGAGCATCATCATGTCTGACTCTGTTCTGAATCGCCGTGGATTTTTGCTGTCGGCCGCCGCCGGCGCCGCAGGGTTGTCGTTGAGCGGCGTGGCCGCTGCCGCAACGCCGCGCAAGGACTTGCCGCCTCCGGTCAAACCCAACCAAGGTCCGCTGCCGGTGATGGCGGTGCGCCAGGTGCAAACCGACACGCTCGATATCGGCTATCACGAAACCGGGCCGGAGGACGGCCACCCCGTGATCCTGCTGCACGGCTTCCCGTACGACATCCACAGCTACGCGGACGTGGCGCCGATGCTGGCGGCTCAGGGCTATCGTGTGATCGTGCCCCACCTGCGCGGCCACGGCAGCACGCGCTTCCTGGACCGCGCCGCGCCGCGCTCGGGCCAGCAGGCCGCCATCGGCCAGGATGTGATCGACCTGATGAATGCGCTGCACATACCGGAGGCGGTGCTGGCCGGCTACGACTGGGGCGGCCGCGCGGCCTGCGTGGCGGCGGCGCTGCGGCCGTCGCGCGTGGTCGGGCTGGTGTCGGTCAACAGCTATCTGATCCAGGACATCGCCAAGGCGGAGACGCCGGCGCCGGCCAAGGTGGAGGCGGGCTTCTGGTATCAGTTCTACTTCCTCACCGAGCGTGGCCGCGCGGGGCTGACGGCCAACCGCGACGACATCGCCCGTATCATGTGGGAAGGGAATTCGCCGACCTGGCGCTTTGACGGTCAGACCTTCGACCGCGCGGCCAAGGCGTTCGACAATCCCGACTACGTCGAGGTGGTGCTGCACTCGTACCGCCATCGCCTGGGCCATGCGCCGGGCTTCGCCGAGTACGCGAAGCAGGAGGCCATATTGGCCACCGGCCCGGTGATCACGGTGCCGGCGATCACGCTGGATGGTATCGACGATGGCGTGATCCGCGCCACCGACGGCAGCGCGTCGGCCGCCAAGTTCAGCGGACCGCGCAGCCACCGGCGCATTCCGGGCGCCGGCCACAATCTGCCGCAGGAGGCGCCCAAGGCGTTTGCCGAAGCGGTGGCCGAGCTGGCGCGCAACGGAAAATGGCGCACCTGAGGCGGGGGCGGGATTACAATGGCGGTCACGTTTTCAATGACCGCCGAGAATCCCATGAACCGTTTCTTCTCTTTTGTGCTGGCGCTGGCCGTCACCGTACCGGCGCTGGCCGCGCAGCCGGCCACCGTCCGCCTCGATTATCTCCATAGCGGTAACGCGCTCGATGAACACTACGCGATGGAACGCGTGGTGATCGAGCCGTTGCCGTGGCCGGGCGATCTGCGCAGCACCATCGACAACACCAATCGCGGCAACAACCTGGTGGAAGTGGTGGATGCCAAGTCCGGCGAGCTGCTGTACTCGCGCGGTTTCTCGACCGTGTTCGCCGAATGGCGCAGCACCGAAGAGGCGGCGCGCATCAACCGCGGCTTCCAGGAATCGGTACGCTTCCCCAAGCCGGACAAGCCGGTGCGCGTGCGCATCCTCAAGCGCGACGAGCGCGGCGCTTTCTCGGTGGTGTGGACCGCCGATGTCGATACCGACGCGATGGACGTGGTGCGCAAGCAGGCGCCCCTGCCGGCCTCGGTCAAGCCGATCGGCATCCGCGTCAACGGCCCGTCGGCCGACAAGGTCGACCTGCTGATCGTCGGCGACGGTTACACCAAGGCCGAGATGAAGAAGTTCGAGGCCGCCGCGCGCCGCCTTGCCGATCATTTGTTCGCGGTGTCGCCGTTCAAGGAGCGCGCCAAGGACTTCAACGTCTGGGCGTTGGCGCTGCCGACCGAGGAGTCGGGCGTGTCGCGGCCTTCGACCGGCGTGCATCACGCTTCGCCGCTGGGCACGCGCTACGATATCTTCGGCAGCGAGCGCTATGTGCTGACCACCGACAACCGCGCGCTGCGCGAGCTGGCGCAGTTCGCGCCGTATGAGTTCATCGAGATCCTGGTCAACAACGAGACCTACGGCGGCGGCGGCATCTTTGGGCAGTTCAGCACCGCGGCGGCGGACAACGACTGGGCCAACTACCTGTTCGTGCACGAATTCGGCCACCACTTCGCCGGCCTGGCCGACGAGTACTACACCTCGCCGGTGGCCTACGCGACCGGCGGCGCGCGCCAGGAACCGTGGGAACCCAACGCCACCGCGCTGCGCGATCCGGCCAATGTGAAGTGGAAGAAGTTCGTCAAGGACGGCACGCCGCTGCCGACGCCTTGGCCGAAGGAGGCCTACGAGACCGCCTCGCGCGCCTACCAGAAGGAACGCGCCGCGCTGCGCGCCGCCAACAAGCCGGAGTCGGAGATGAGCGCCCTGTTCCGCAAGGACCTGGAATCGACCCATGCGCTGTTCTCCAGGGATCCGCACTTCCATACCGTCGGCGCGTTCGAGGGCGCCAACTACGAGGCCACCGGCTACTACCGCCCCGAGATGCAGTGCATCATGTTCGACCGCAGCGACAAGTTCTGCTCCGTCTGCGCCGATGCGATCAGCACCATCATCGACCTGTATTCGCGCCCGGCGAAATAAGCTTCAGATGCTGCCGCCCGGGAGTTCCATCCCGTGCAGGCGGCGGAACAGCGTCAGCGCGTAGGAATCGGTCATGCCCGAGACGAAATCCGTTGCGCCCAGCAGGCGCTGGTAGGGCGTGCCGCCGGAGGTGAACTGCTTCGGCAGGATCTGCAGGATTTTCTTGTGCGCGTTGCTGCGCCCGGCCTCGGGCGACAGCAGCGGCGGCACGATCTTGTTCAGCAGGCCGCCCAGGATGTCGTAGCCGGCCGCCTCGATCTGCAGCACCGCCGGCGTGGCGTAGATCTGCGTCCGCGACGCCGTCGAGATGCGCTTCAGGTCATCCGCGAACTTGCAGCCGCTGACCAGGTCCTGCTCGAACGTGCCCGCCATGATGGCGTCGTAACGCTCCTTGAACACCACCACCGCGGCCTGTATCAGGTTGCCGATGGCGCGCGCCCGCAGGTATTCGATGCGCCCCGTGTCCTCGTCGATCGCTTCGTAGGAGGGGCCGGGCTGCTGGCCGGACGGGAAGGCGATGGGCCACATCAGGTCGCGCGTGTCGGCGAACGAGACGCGGCCGAGATTGTGGCCGTCCTCCAGGTCGACGATGCCGTAGCAGATGTCGTCCGCCGCCTCCATCAGGAAGGCCAGCGGATGGCGGCACCAGGCGCCGTCGCTCTTGGCGATCAGGCCCGTGGCCTCGGCGACGGTGCGGAAGTTGTCGGCGTCGTGCGCGCAGTAGCCGAACTTCTTCTCGCTGATGCGGGCCTTGTCGGCGCCGGCCATGACCGAGCCGCGCGGATACTTTGCGAACGCCGCCAGCACCGCGTAGGTCAGCTGGAAACCGCCGCGATCGACCGCGCTTTGCAGGCGCGTGATCAGGCGGAAGCCTTGCGCGTTGCCTTCGAACTTGAGCAGGTCGGCGCGCTCGGCGTCCGACAGCGCTTGCAGGTAAGGGGCGCCGTTGAGGGCGAACCAGGACTGGATCGCGTCCTCGCCCGAGTGGCCGAACGGCGGATTGCCGATGTCGTGCGCCAGGCAGGCGGCGGCGACGATGCTGCCGAAATCCTGCGGACCGACGTCGAGTCCCGGCGTGTTGTGCAGGATGAATTCCCCGCACAGCGTGCCGAGCGAGCGGCCGACCGACGACACTTCGATGCTGTGCGTGAGGCGGGTGCGCACGTAGTCGCTTTCGGCCAGCGGAAACACCTGGGTCTTGTCCTGCAGCCGGCGGAAGGCGCTGGAGTAGACGATGCGGTCCCAGTCCTTCAGGTATTCCGAGCGCATGTCCGACACGCTGGGCGGCGTGCTGCGGCCCAGCCGCTGCGCGGAGACGAGTTTGTTCCAGTCCATTGCCATGTTCTGCCTCTTGCTCTGCTGTGATGGCGTACACGATAACAGTTTAGGTACGGTACCGTACAGAGTGTGGCGGCCTGAAGGCATATTCTGTACCCATGCACTCCAACTACACCGAAAGGAAATAACATGAATAAGATTATTGCTACCCTGATCGCCGGCCTGTTTGCCACCGCTGCCTACGCACAGACCCCTGCAGTCGACAAGGCTCAAGTTGAAGCCAACAAGGACGTCGCCAAGGCCGAACAGAAAGAACTGAAAGCCGATGCCAAAGCCGACAAGAAAGCCAACAAGGCGATCTCGAAAGCCGACAAGGCACATGACGAAGCCCAGGCCAAAGTCGCCGTAGAACACGCCAAAGCCAACGAAAAAGTAGCCAAGGCCGACCCGGAAGACAAAGCCAAAGCCGCCGCCAAGGGCGACAAGTCGATCGCCAAGGCTGAAGAAAAAGCCGAAAAGAAGACCGTGAAGGCCGACGCCAAAGCCATCAAGGAAACCGTTGACGCCACCGCCGACAAAGCGCTGGCCGCCAACAAGACCGACGCTGTGAAAGCGAAAGCCGCAGCCGACGTCAAAGAAGCCGCCGCCAAGCACTAAGCTGCCGGCAGCGTAAAAAAAGCCGGGCCCCGTTGAACTGGGTCCGGCTTTTTTCGTTGGGTGTCAGTGCCGACATTCGGACACGGGTTCAGCCTTAGCCTCAGCTATAGCTAAGCCCGTGTCCGAATGTCGGCACTGACACCGCGGTTTTTAGACGATAGGCGTCAGCGCATCCGGCTTGATCTTGGTCGCCAGCGCCTTGCCCTTGCGGGCGCGCTTGCCGAAGTGGACCGCCAGCGCCGATGCCGACAGGCGTTCTTCCTGCGGCTTGGCGCCGCGTCCGATGCCCGAGACGATCACGCCTTTCTGGCTGATCGGCTTGGCCGCGATCAGCGTTTCCTTCGGATCGAGCTCCATCAGGATCACGCCCCGGCCGCCGTTGGTCAGCACCTTCATCTCGTCCATGCCGAACACCAGCACGCGCGCATTGGCCGACAGCACCGCGACCGCGCTGGCGTTCTGGTCGACCACCGCCGGCGGCAGCGGTACGTCGCCGTCCTCCAGCGTGATGAAGGCCTTGCCGCCCTTGATGCGGCTGACCATGTCGCCGGCCTTGGCGATGAAGCCGAAGCCCGCGCTGGTGGCCAGCATCAGCTGCGTGGTGCCGCTGCCCGCGTAGTAGTGCAGGATGCGGGCGCCGCTGGCCAGGTCGATCAGGGTGGTGACCGGCACGCCGTCGCCGCGCGCGTTGGGCAGGGCGGCGACCGGCACGGAGTACACCTTGCCGTTGCTGCCGAAGGCCAGCAGGTTGTCGACCGTGCGGCATTCGAACGCGCCATAGATCGCGTCGCCGGCCTTGAAGGTGAATTGCGCGGCGTCGTGGCCGATGCCGGTGCGCGCGCGTATCCAGCCTTTTTCCGAGATGATGACGGTGACCGGCTCGTCCACCACCTTCTGCTCGACGACCGCTTTCTGCGCTTCTTCGATGACGGTGCGGCGGGCGTCGCCGTAGGTCTTGGCGTCGTTCTCGATTTCCTTGATGATGGCGCGCTTCATCGACGATGGATTGTCGAGCAGGTCCTGCAGCAGGCCCTTTTCCTTGCGCAGCTCGGCCAGTTCCTGCTGGATCTTGATCGCTTCCAGGCGCGCCAGTTGGCGCAGGCGGATTTCCAGGATGTCTTCGGCCTGGATATCCGACAGGCGGAAGCGCTCCATCAGCGCCGCTTTCGGTTCGTCCGAGTTGCGGATGATGTGGATCACTTCATCGATGTTCAGCAGGATGGTTTCGCGGCCCTCCAGGATGTGGATGCGCGCGTCGACCTTGCCCAGCTTGAACTGCGTGCGGCGGGTGACGGTGGCGAAGCGGAATTCGATCCACTCCTGCAGGATGTCGGTCAGGCCCTTCTGGCGCGGACGGCCGTCGCCGCCGATCATCACCAGGTTGATCGAGGCCGACGATTCGAGCGAGGTATGCGCCAGCAGCAGCAGCATGAATTCGGTCTGGTCCTGGTTCTTCGATTTCGGCTCGAACACCAGGCGCACCGGCGCGGCGCGGCCCGATTCGTCGCGGATGGTGTCGAGCGAATTGAGGATCAGCGATTTGAGCGCCAGCTGTTCCGGCGACAGCGCCTTCTTGCCCATCTTGATCTTCGGATTGGTCAGCTCTTCGATCTCTTCCAGCACCTTCTGCGACGAGGTGCCCGGCGGCAGTTCGTTGACCACCGCCTGCCACTGGCCGCGCGCCAGCTCTTCGATCTTCCAGCGCGCGCGCACTTTCATGCTGCCGCGGCCGGTCGCGTACATATCGCTGATCTGCGAGGCCGGGGTGATGATCTGGCCGCCGCCCGGGAAGTCCGGCCCGGGCACCAGCGCCATCAACTCGCCGTGCGAGATCTTCGGATTGCGGATCATGGCGACGGCGGCCTGCGCCACCTCGCCCAGGTTGTGCGACGGGATTTCCGTCGCCAGGCCGACCGCGATGCCGGAGGCGCCGTTCAGCAGCACCATCGGCAGGCGCGCCGGCAGCAGGCATGGTTCCTCGGTCGAACCGTCGTAGTTGGCCTGGAAGTCCACGGTGCCGAGGTTGATCTCGTCCAGCAGCACCTTGGCGATCGGCGTCAAACGGGCTTCGGTGTACCGCATCGCCGCCGCGCCGTCGCCGTCGCGCGAACCGAAGTTACCCTGGCCGTCGACCAGCGGATAACGCAGCGAGAAGTCCTGCGCCATGCGCACCATGGCGTCGTACACCGACTGGTCGCCGTGCGGGTGCAATTTACCCAGCACGTCGCCGACCACGGTCGCCGACTTGCGCGGCTTGGCGGCGCTGTTCAGGCCCATTTCGTTCATCGCGTACAGGATGCGGCGCTGTACCGGCTTCTGGCCGTCGCACACGTCCGGCAGCGCGCGGCCCTTGACCACCGAGATGGCGTAGTCGAGGTAGGCGCGTTCGGCGAAGGTGGACAGGGTCAGCGTGTCGCCGCCGTCGCCGCCGTCGCCCAGCGGACCGCCGGCGTCGCCGCCGCCACCGCCGTTGCCGCCGCCAGCACCGCCGGCGCCGCTGCCGCCCATGTCGCCGATCATGCCGCCGCCGATGTCGCCGACGCCGGCGTCATTGGTATCGCCGGCGGCCGGCGCCTGGGCTTCGGGCACGGCGCCGGTTGCGGCCGCCGGCGCGGCGCCGGCAGGCTTGCCGGCTGCTTGCGCCGGCTCGTCAAAGAGATTTGCTTGAGTCATAGTCAGTTCAAATATTAGATGTCTGCTTCGGCTTCGTTGCCGTGTTCTTCGATCCAGGCGCGGCGGGCGGCGGCTTCGCCTTTACCCATCAGCATGTTGAAGCGCGCGGCCGATTCGTTGTGCGCGTAGGCGCCCAGCGAGACCGGCAGCAAACGGCGCGTGTCCGGGTTCATCGTGGTTTCCCACAGCTGTTCGGCGTTCATCTCGCCCAGGCCTTTGAAGCGCGAGATCG
The DNA here is from genome assembly GCF_047302815.1 of Duganella sp. CT11-25. Taxonomy (NCBI): domain Bacteria; kingdom Pseudomonadati; phylum Pseudomonadota; class Betaproteobacteria; order Burkholderiales; family Oxalobacteraceae; genus Duganella; species Duganella sp. CT11-25. The sequence continues at coordinate 3,495,771 of NZ_JBKBFD010000001.1, read as the reverse complement.
ACCAGGCGCCTTCCTTCAGGCCGTCCTTGCGCAGCTTGTCCTCGATGGCCACCAGCTCGCCGGCGTCCAGCGCGTACAGCTTCTGGATCGGCTTCTTGCCGCGCGCCGGCGCGTCGACGCGGAACAGCGGCGGGCGGGCGATGCAGATGTTGCCGTTGGCGATCAGGCCGGGGAAGTGCTTGAAGAACAGCGTCAGCAGCAGCACCTGGATGTGCGAGCCGTCGACGTCCGCATCGGAGAGGATGCAGATTTTGCCGTAGCGCAGGCCGCTCAGGTCCGGCATGGTGTCGACCGTGTGCGGGTCGACGCCGATGGCGACCGAGATGTCGTGGATCTCGTTGTTGGCGAACAGGCGGTCCTTGTCGGTCTCCCAGGAGTTGAGCACCTTGCCGCGCAGCGGCAGGATGGCCTGGAATTCCTTGTCGCGGCCCATCTTGGCCGAACCGCCCGCCGAGTCGCCCTCGACCAGGAACAATTCGGTGCGGGCGACGTCGGTCGATTCGCAGTCGGTCAGCTTGCCCGGCAAGACGGCGACGCCGGACGATTTCTTCTTCTCGACCTTCTGCAGCGAGCGCAGACGCGATTGCGCCTGCTTGATCACCAGCTCCGCCAGCTTCTTGCCGTAGTCGACGTGGTGGTTCAGCCACAGCTCCAGCGCGGGCTTGGAGTAGGTCGACACCAGGCGCACGGCGTCGCGCGAGTTCAGGCGCTCCTTGATCTGGCCCTGGAATTGCGGGTCCAGCACTTTGGCCGACAGCACGAAGGAGACGCGCGCGAACACGTCCTCCGGCAGCAGCTTGACGCCTTTCGGCAGCAGCGAGTGCATCTCGACGAAGTTCTTCACCGCGCCGTACAAGCCGTCGCGCAGGCCCGATTCGTGGGTGCCGCCGTTCGGCGTCGGAATCAGGTTGACGTAGGATTCGCGCACCACGGCGCCCTGTTCGGTCCATGCCACCACCCAGGCCGCGCCTTCGCCCTCGGCGAAGCCTTCGGCGTCGGGGCCGGCGAACTGCGCGCCCTCGAACAGCGGGATCAGGGTCTCGCCGTCGGTCGCCTGCGCCAGCGCCTCGGTCAGGTAGCCGCGCAGGCCGTCGTTGTACTGCCAGGTCTGCGATTCGCCGGTCTTGGCGTTGGCCAGCGTGACGGTCACGCCCGGCAGCAGCACGGCCTTGGAGCGCAGCAGGCGCTGAAGCTCGGTCTGCGAGATCGCCGAGCTGTCGAAATATTTGGCGTCCGGCCAGGCGGTGACGCGGGTGCCGGACTTCTTGCCGTCGCGCGGCGCGACCACCGAGGACAGCGGCTCGACCACGTCGCCGTGCTCGAAGGCCAGCTTGTGCAGGCCGGTGCCGTCGGGTTCCTTGCGCCAGACGGTGATCTCCAGGCGCTTGGACAGCGCGTTGGTGACCGAGACGCCGACGCCGTGCAGGCCGCCCGAGAAGGCGTAGGCGCCGCCCGAGCCCTTGTCGAACTTGCCGCCCGCGTGCAGCCGGGTGAACACGATTTCCACCGTCGGCACGCCTTCCTCCGGGTGCAGGCCGACCGGGATGCCGCGGCCGTCGTCTTCGACGGTGATGCTGCCGTCGGCGTTCTGCGTGACGATGATATTTTTGCAATGACCGCCCAGCGCCTCATCCGAGGCATTGTCGATCACCTCCTGGATGATGTGCAGTGGATTCTCGGTGCGGGTGTACATACCCGGGCGTTGCTTGACGGGTTCCAGGCCCTTGAGGACGCGGATGGATGATTCGCTGTAGTCGGAAACTGGTTTTTTAGTGGCCATACGTGATCAAGCTTGTAATTTCGATACTGGGTTTATGTACAGTTTTATGCGGACGTTTGCGTATTCTATCCTCAACCGGGCGAAATCGCGGGCAAAAAATCCGCGCGGCCCAATTTATACACGATGTTTACAACGGCGGGCCGCCTTTTTAGACCGTTTTTACGCGGGCGTCGATAAGCTGTTTTGTATCGCAACGATCAAGACGGAGGTCCCCGATGCATGCATTTTTCCATACCAAGGCAGCACAGCGCCGCTCATTCTGGGCCGCCGAGGCCCGCGGCAGGCCGCCGCGTCCCTGCCTGATGCAGCTCACCGTGGACACCCAATCGGTCACCGCGCTGCGCGCTTTGGTGATGCGCACCTGCGGCGGGACGATGGAATTCATGCGGGTCGAGGCCTGCGACCACGGCGCCCGCGTCAAGGTCTGGCTGTGCCTTTCCCGCGCGCTGGCCGGGCAGGTGATGGAGGCGGTGATGCGCGCCCTGCCGGGCGCAGAATTCGGCCGCATGACCGGTTTCGATGCGCAGGGGGCGGCATGATCGTCGCCATCGCCAACCAGAACGGCGGCGCCGGCAAGACCATCATCGCCAACAACCTGGCGCTGCTGCGTACCCGTAGCGGGCGCCGGGTCATGCTGGTCGATACCGATCCCAAGGCCGCGTCCTGCGCCTGGTGCAGCGAGCTGGCCGCCGCCGGCGTGCAGCCGCGCATCGCATCGCGCGCCATCACCGGCCGCACCCTGGTCAACGACCTGGAGATGCTGCGCAGCCGCTACAACGACATCGTCATCGACACCGAAGGGCGCGACACCGTCGAGAGCCGGGCCGCGCTGATCGCCGCGCGGCTGGTCGTGGTGCCGGTGACGCCGGAGCAGGCCGACCTGACCAGCCAGTACAAGCTGATCGCCCGGCTCAATTCGGCGCGCATGTTCAATCCGGGCCTGCGCGTGCTGTTCGTGCTGGTCGCCACCGATCCCAGCGACGACGAACGCGCCGCCGTGCGCGCCTATGCGGCGCGGGTGATGTCGGCGACGCTGGCCAGCACCATCATCCACGGCCAGGGACAAGCGGCGGCCGATATGGACGCCTTGTACCGCGAAGTATTTTTCACCCACCACTAAGTAGAAAGACCGTACCATGAAGAAGATCATTCTTGCCGCAGCCGTCATCGCTGCTTTCACCGGCAGCCGCGCTTACGCCGAGGATGCCGCGCCGGCGGCAAAGCCCGACAACGAAACCAGCTTCAACGCCGCCGTCGTCAGCGACTACCGCTATCGCGGCATTTCGCAGACGCGCCTGAAGCCCGCGCTGCAAGGCGGTTTCGATTACGTCAACAACCCGACCGGCCTGTATGCGGGCGTCTGGCTGTCGACCATCAAGTGGACCAAGGACGCGGGCGGCGACGGCGATGTCGAGATGGACATCTACGCCGGCAAGCGCGGCCAGGTCAGCGACGCGGTGGCGTACGACGTCGGCGTGCTGACCTATGTGTATCCGTCCAATGGCTTGAAGGATGTCAGCGGCTTCGTCAACGCCGACACCACCGAGATCTACGGCCAGCTGGCTTATGGTCCGGCCTACGTCAAGTATTCGCACTCGCTGACCAACCTGTTCGGCTACGTCGACAGCAAGAACAGCGGTTACCTGGATATCGGCGCCAACATCGACGCGGGCGAAGGCTTCACCATCAACCTGCATGCGGGCCACCAGGAAGTGAAGCACAATGACGCGGCCAGCTATACCGACTGGAAGATCGGCGCCACGCGCGACTTCGGCGTGGTGACCGGCGCGCTGGCCGTCATCGGCACCAACGCCAGCAAGACCGCCTACGCCTCGCCGGCCAACGGCAAGTTCCTCGGCAAGACCGCGCTGCAGCTGACCGTCAGCAAAGTGTTTTAACAGCGCTCTACAGGGAGTCGCGGCAGCTTGCTGCCCGCTCCCAGTTCTCTCCCGGCATTCGCAGCCAGATCACGCGCCATGCGTTGCGCACCGTGCCGTGCGCGTTGGCGAACTGGGACGGGGATAATCGTCGGCCTTGGCTGACGATGTCGTTGCCTTCCACGGTGGCATAGTATGCTTGTGCCTTGATCGTGACGCGCAGCAGCGTGCCCTCGGGCAGGAAAATCTGCTTCCATTGATAGCCGGCTTTGGAGCGCGGCTTGCCGTCGGGGTTCTCGCGTTCCTTGGCCAGCCAGTCGGTGACGGCTTCGCAAAGCGCCGCTTCGGTTTTGTCGCCGAACCACCCCTCGCCGGTGGCCTCGCACAACTTGATGAGCAGGTCTGATCTGAGGTGTATAGGTATGGGGTGTGCCATTTTCTCGCTCCCGGTCTATAAGGTCTGTTTCGGTCTAGAACGGTCTATGTAGGTCTATAACGGTCTATAAACGTTGCTTGCGGGGATAGAAAAAGTCTAGAACGGTCTATTCTTTCGCGCGCTCCCGCCATTTATAGACCGGTCTAGCCCGAGATAGTTCAATCTAGCCCGATCTAGACTTTCTAGACCGCCTGTCGCGGAAATAGGGCGCCCACATAGATCTCCTCCATGCGGTTGCGGAAGATCTCGCGGTAGAGGTGGCGTACTTCGGGGGCGCAGAGTTTGCGGTCCGCTTTGTAGGCATCCAGCTCAAGTTCGCTGTGGTGCGAATGGTAGGAGTCACCGCCGTCGTCGAGCACCAGGGTGTCGGCCAATCGGGCATGCCGCAGTTGGGCGACGAACACCAGTACGCAGCCCGTCTGATGCGGCGACAGCGGACGGCGGCCATGCGCCACCGTCACCAGCACCTGGGCGCCGGGATTTGCATGCTCCGCCCTGCGCAGGCGCTCCAGCAGCAATTGCTGGCCGCTTTGCTCCAGCGCCTCCGGCCGCAGCAGCACCACGATCACCGCCGCCCGCGCCAACGCACGATCCTCGCCGCGTTGCGATGCATCGATCAGAAGATCGTCGAACAACTGCGGATCATAAGGGCCGGGATTCGGCGACACCAGCAGCACGCGCTTGCCGGCCGCCACCCGCAACATCGCCAGGTCTTCGGCCAGATCGGAAACGGCGCCATCGCCGTCCATGCCAGTCAGCGCGACGATCATATGGCCTCCAGCGCTTCCAGCGCCGCCGCCAGCCGCGCCTTGCACTCGCCCGTGGCGGGCGTCATCGGCAGGCGCAGCTCGTCGCGCATCAAGCCCTGCATCGCCAGCGCGGCCTTCAACGGCGCCGGATTCGGCTCCGAGAACAGCAGTCGTATCATCGGCAGCAGCTTCCTGAACAAGTCGCGCGCCTCGTCGATCCGCTGCGCGCGCGCCAGTTCGTACAGCCGCACAAACAAATCGGGCCGGATATGCGCCGACGCCGATATCGCGCCGTGCCCGCCTATGCAAAGCGAGGAAAACAGCAGCGCGTCGTCGCCGCACAGCATGGCCAGCGGCGTATGCTGGACCAGGTCCGTCATCTGCCGCAGACTGCCCCCGGCCTCCTTGATGGCGGCGAACTGCGGCCGCTCCGCCAGCCTGCGCGCGGCGGCCAGCTCCAGGTTGACGCCGGTGCGCGCCGGCACGTTGTACAGCACGATGGGCCGCTCGGTCGACTCGGCGATGGTCTCGAAATGCCGCACCAGCCCTTCCTGCGAAGGCCGCACATACGCCGGCGTCGACACCAGGTAGCCGGCCAGCTCCATGTCGTCGAACTGCAGCACGCGGCTGGCGGCGGCGAAGGTATCGCTGCCGCCTATGCCCATCAGCACCGGGCAGCGCTTGTGCGCCGTCTCCAGCACGGCGGCCAGCACGGCGCTTTGCTCGGCCAGGTCCAGCTGAGGCGCCTCGCCGGTGGTGCCGCAGGCGACCAGCCCGTGCACGCCGCGCGCGATCAGGCCGTCGGCCAGGTTCTGCAAGCGGGATAAATCGATTTCGCCATGATGCATGGGCGTGACCAGCGGCACCCAGATGCCGCGCAGGGAAGTAAGCATGATTTCTTCAGGTAGTGACAATGGAAAAATCGTATTCCCCGGCGCGTAAAAATGTTCTAAAGAGTCGCACCGCGCCCGTAAACAAAGCGTAAATGCCGGCCATTTTTACGGTTTGTTTACACCCCGTCTCCAAGTCTTTACAAAATCTTTAGACCCTTCCCGCTAACCTTCTCCGTATCAAAACAAGACCTGTGAGGGTGTGATGGACATAGTATTTATCGGTGCAATGGTGGCGTTCCTTGCCGTGACCGTGGCGTTCGCCATCGGCTGCGACAAGCTGGGAGGCCAGCCATGAACATCTTCTATCTGATCGGCGCAATCGCCTCCTGCGGCCTGCTGGTGTACCTGGTGGTCGCCCTGTTGAATGCGGAGGAACTGTGATGACCGCTCAATCCCTGATACTGCTGGCGGCCTTCCTGGCCGTGCTGCTGGCGCTGGCCTGGCCGCTGGGCGTCCTGCTGACCCGCGTCGGCGACGGCGTCGCTGCATCCAGCCCCATGCGCGGCATGGGCTGGATGACCCGCATCGAAAAGCTGCTGTACCGCGCCGCCGGCATCGCCGGCAAGGACGGCGCCGTGGCCGGCCAGGGCTGGAAAGCCTACGCCATCGCGCTGCTGCTGTTCAACGGCATCGGCGCGCTGGTCACCTACGGCCTGCAGCGCGTGCAGGCCTTCCTGCCGCTCAATCCGCAGGGACTGGCCAACGTCAGCCCCGACTCGTCGTTCAACACCGCCGTCAGCTTCGTCGCCAACACCAACTGGCAGGGCTACAGCGGCGAGCAGACGATGAGCTACCTGACCCAGATGCTGGTGCTGGCCGGCCAGAACTTCTTCTCGGCCGCCACCGGCATCGCCGTGGCCTATGCGCTGATCCGCGGCTTCTCGTCGCGCTCGGCCAAGTCCATCGGCAACTTCTGGGTCGACGTCACCCGCTCCACGCTGTACGTGCTGCTGCCGCTGTCGCTGGTGTTTGCCGTGTTCCTGATGGGGCAGGGCGTGATCCAGAACTTCTCGGCCTACAAGGACGTGCAGCTGCTGGACACCGTCACCTACACCCAGCCTAAAGTGGGCGCCGACGGCCAGCCTGTGCTGGACGCCAAAGGCGCACCGGTCACCGAGACGCTGACCGCCACCACGCAGACCATCGCCATGGGCCCGGTCGCCTCGCAGGAGGCGATCAAGATGCTGGGCACGAACGGCGGCGGCTTCTTCAACGCCAATTCGGCCCACCCGTATGAGAACCCGACCGCGCTGGCCAACTTCATGCAGATGCTGGCGATCTTCCTGATCCCGGCCGGCCTGTGCTTCGCCTTCGGCCGCATGGTCGGCGACAGGCGCCAGGGCTGGGCGGTGCTGGGCGCGATGACGGTGCTGTTCGTCGCCTGCACGGTGGTGGTGCTGGGCGCCGAGCAGGCATCCCATCCGGCGCTGCAGGCGCTCAACGTCGACCAGGCCATGAGCGCGCTGCAATCGGGCGGCAACATGGAGGGCAAGGAGACCCGCTTCGGCATCAGCGCCTCGGCATTGTTCGCGGCCGTCACCACGGCCGCCTCGTGCGGCGCGGTCAACGCCATGCACGACTCCTTCATGCCGCTGGGCGGCATGATCCCGATGCTGCTGATCCAGTTCGGCGAAGTGATCTTCGGCGGCGTGGGCTCGGGCCTGTACGGCATGCTGGTCTTCGCCATCATGGCGGTGTTCATCGCCGGCCTGATGATCGGCCGCACGCCCGAATACCTGGGCAAGAAGATCCAGGCCTACGAAATGAAGATGACGTCGATCGCCATCCTGGTCACGCCGACGCTGGTGCTGGCCGGTACCGCCATCGCCGTCATGTGCGACGCCGGCAAGGCCGGCATCGCCAACCCCGGCGCGCACGGCTTCTCGGAGATCCTGTACGCCTTCAGCTCGGCCGCCAACAACAACGGCAGCGCGTTCGCCGGCCTGTCCGCCAACACGCCGTTCTACAACAGCATGCTGGCCGTGGCCATGTGGTTCGGCCGCTTCGCGATGATCGTGCCTATCCTGGCCATCGCCGGTTCGCTGGCCGGCAAGCAGCGCCTGGAAGCCAACGCCGGCACCATGCCGACCCACGGCGCCATGTTCGTCGGCCTGCTGTGCGGCGTGGTCGCGCTGGTTGGCGTGCTCAATTACGTTCCCGCGCTGGCGCTCGGTCCTGTGATCGACCACCTGCAGCTGTTCGCAAAATAAGGAATCACCATGTTGAACTCAACTCAAAAAGAGATGACGATCTTTACCAATCCGCCCGCCAGGAAGCTCGGGATGTTCGATTCCGAGCTGCTGATGCCGGCCATCGCGGACTCGTTCCGCAAGCTCAGCCCGCGCACCCAGCTGCGCAGCCCCGTGATGTTCGTCGTCTACGTCGGCAGCATCATCACCACGCTGCTGTACGTGCAGTCGCTGGGCGGCAAGGGCGAGGCCAGTTCAGGCTTCATCCTCGCCACCACCGTGTGGCTGTGGTTCACGGTGCTGTTCGCGAACTTCGCCGAGGCGATGGCCGAGGGCCGCAGCAAGGCGCAAGCCGCCTCGCTGCGCAGCCTGAAGCAAACCGTGGTCGCCAAGAAGCTGGCCACGCCCAAGCACGGCACCACCTGGCTGCCGCAGCCGGCGCTGGACCTGCGCAAGGGCCACTACATCCTGGTCGAAGCGGGCGATGTGATCCCGATCGACGGCGAAGTGATCGAAGGCGTGGCCTCGGTCGACGAAAGCGCCATCACCGGCGAATCGGCGCCCGTGATCCGCGAATCGGGCGGCGACTTCTCGTCCGTCACCGGCGGCACCCGCGTGCTGTCGGACTGGCTGGTGGTGAAGGTCACCGCCAATCCCGGCGAGACCTTCCTGGACCGCATGATCTCGATGGTGGAGGGCGCCAAGCGCCAGAAGACGCCCAACGAAATCGCGCTGACCATCCTGCTGGTGGCGCTGACCATCGTGTTCCTGATCGTCACCGTGACGTTGCTGCCGTTCTCGCTGTTCTCGGTGGCCGCCGCCGGCTCCGGCACGCCGATCACCATCACGGTGCTGATCGCGCTGCTGGTGTGCCTGATCCCGACCACCATCGGCGGCCTGCTGTCGGCCATCGGCGTGGCCGGCATGAGCCGCATGATGCAGGCCAACGTCATCGCCACCTCCGGCCGCGCGGTCGAAGCGGCGGGCGACGTCGACGTGCTGCTGCTGGATAAAACCGGCACCATCACGCTGGGCAACCGCCAGGCCTCGGCCTTCTTCGCCGCGCCGGGCGTGACCGAGCAGCAGCTGGCCGACGTCGCGCAACTGGCCTCGCTGGCCGATGAAACGCCGGAAGGCCGCAGCATCGTGGTGCTGGCCAAGCAGAAGTTCAACATCCGCGAGCGCGAGATGGCGTCGCTGAACGCCGTGTTCGTGCCGTTCACGGCGCAGACCCGCATGAGCGGCGTCGACATCGGCGAACCGGGTTCGGCCCGCGCGGTGCGCAAGGGCGCGGCCGACACCGTGCGCCAGTACGTCGAGTCGCTGGGCCAGCCCTATCCGGCCGACATCGCGCGCAGCGTCGACGACGTCTCGCGCCGCGGCAGCACGCCGCTGGTGGTGGTCGACGCCGGCCGCGTGATGGGCGTGGTCGAGCTGAAGGACATCGTCAAGGGCGGCATCAAGGAGCGTTTCGCCGAGCTGCGCCGCATGGGCATCAAGACCGTGATGATCACCGGCGACAACAAGCTGACCGCCGCCGCCATCGCCGCCGAAGCGGGCGTGGACGACTTCCTGGCCGAAGCCACGCCGGAGGACAAGCTCAAACTGATCCGCAGCTACCAGTCCGAGGGCCGCCTGGTCGCCATGACCGGCGACGGCACCAACGACGCGCCGGCGCTGGCCCAGGCCGACGTCGCCGTGGCGATGAACTCGGGCACGCAGGCCGCCAAGGAGGCCGGCAACATGGTCGACCTGGATTCGAATCCGACCAAGCTGCTGGAGATCGTCGAGATCGGCAAGCAGATGCTGATGACGCGCGGCTCGCTGACCACGTTCTCGATCTCGAACGACATCGCCAAGTACTTCGCCATCATCCCGGCGGCCTTCGTCGGCACCTATCCGCAGCTGAAGGCGCTCGACGTCATGCACCTGGCCAGCCCGTCGTCGGCCATCATGTCGGCGGTGATCTTCAATGCGCTGATCATCGTCGCGCTGATCCCGCTGGCGCTCAAGGGCGTGCAGTACCGCGCCATCGGCGCCGTTGCGCTGTTGCGCCGCAACCTGCTGTTGTACGGCGTGGGCGGCATCGTGCTGCCGTTCATCGGCATCAAGGCGATCGACATGGTGCTGTCGGCGTTCAACCTGGTTTAAGGAGTCCATCATGTCCCACATCCGTCCCGCCATCGTCGTCTTCAGCGCATTGACGCTGATCTGCGGCGTGATTTATCCGCTGGCCGTCACCGGTATCGGCGCCGCCGCCTTCCCGGCGCAGGCCGCCGGCAGCATCGTCGAAGTCAACGGCAAGGCGGTCGGCTCGTCGCTGATCGGCCAATCGTTCTCGTCGCCGCAGTATTTCTGGGGCCGGCCGTCGGCCACCGGCCCGATGCCCAACAACGCCGCCGGTTCCGGCGGCTCCAACCAGGGCCCGAACCATCCGGCGCTGCTGGACGCCGTCAAGGGCCGCATCGACGCGCTCAAGGCCGCCGATCCGTCCAACACGCTGGCGATTCCGGTCGACCTGGTGACGGCGTCGGCCAGCGGCCTCGATCCCGAGATCAGCCTGGCGGCCGCGCGCTACCAGGCCGGCCGCGTTGCCGCCGCCCGCAAGATGACGGCGCAGCAGGTGCTGGCGCTGGTTGACAGCCTCCAGCAGAAGCAGTACCTGGGCTTCTTCGGCGAGCCGCGCGTCAACGTGCTGGCGCTGAATCTGGCGCTGGATCGCGCAAAGCCGTTCAGCAAGGGGTAAAATCCGCGCATGGCCATGTTCCCCAACGATAGTGTGCGACCCGACCCCGATGCGCTGCTGGCGCAGGTGCAGGCGCAGGAGCGCAAGGCCGCGCGCGGCAAGCTGCGCATCTACTTCGGCGCCTCGGCCGGCGTCGGCAAGACCTACGCCATGCTGGCCGCCGCGCGCAAGCTGCAGGCCGGCGGCCAGGCTGTGCTGGTCGGCGTGGTCGAGACGCACGGCCGCGGCGAGACGGCGGCCATGCTGGAGGGGCTGGACCTGCTGCCGCCCAGGGCGGTGGACTACCGGGGCAAGCGCATCGCCGAATTCGACCTCGACGGCGCGCTGGAACGCCAGCCGCCGCTGATCCTGATGGACGAGCTGGCGCACTCCAACGCGCCCGGCTCGCGCCATCCCAAGCGCTGGCAGGATGTCGAGGAACTGCTCGACGCCGGCATCGACGTGCTCACCACCGTCAATGTGCAGCATTTGGAAAGCCTGAACGACGTGGTCGGCGGCATCACCGGCATCCGCGTCGGCGAGACCGTGCCGGACACGGTGTTCGACCAGGCCGACGAGGTGGTGCTGGTCGATATTCCCGCCGACGAGCTGCTGGCCCGCCTGAAGAGCGGCCGGGTCTACCAGGAGCAGCAGGCCGAGCGCGCGTCGAAGAACTTCTTCCGCAAGGGGAACCTGATCGCGCTGCGCGAACTGGCGCTGCGCCGCACCGCCGACCGCATCGAGGACGACGTGCGCGCCTACCGCGTCGAGAAGTCCATCGCCGACATCTGGAAGACCGGCGCCGCGCTGCTGGCCTGCGTCGGCCCGCGCCCGGGCGGCGAGCACACGGTGCGCAGCACGGCGCGGCTGGCCAGCCAGCTGGGCACCGGCTGGCACGCGATCTACATCGAAACGCCGTCGCTGCAACGGCTGCCCGCCGCCCAGCGCGAGCAGATCCTCAAGACCTTGAAGCTGGCCGAGGAACTGGGCGCCACGACGGCCGTCATCTCCGGCCACGACATCGCGCTGGCGGCGGTGGACTACGCGCGCAGCCATAACCTGTCCAAGATCGTCATGGGGCGCGGCCACCCGAGCTGGCCGTGGCGCGCGCCGCACATCAAGCGCATGGCCGGCTACGCGCCGGACATCGACCTGATCGAAATCGGCGAGGCGAGCAACGAGGCGGGCGGGGCGCAGCGCCCGGCCGGCGCCGGCGGTGGTGCGGACGGCTGGGGCGAGAGCCAAGGCGCCGGCGCCTCCGGCGGCATGTCCGCCGACGGCACGCCGGACGGCGAACCGCATAGCGCGCTGGTACGCAAGCGCGCCGTCGGCTACAGCGTCGCCGGTGCCGCCAGCCTGGCCACCGCGCTGGCGGCCACGCCGCTGCTGGCCTATCTCGACCTGGCCAACATCGCCATGCTGTTTTTGCTGGTGGTGGTGCTGGTCGCGGTGCGCTACGGGCGCGGACCATCGGTGGTCGCCACCTGCGTCAGCGTGGCCTGCTTCGACTTCTTCTTCGTGCCGCCGCGCTTCACCTTCGCCGTTACGGATTTCCAGTATGTGATCACCTTCCTGGTCATGCTGGCGGTCGGCCTGATCACCGGCCACCTGACCGCCGACCTGAGATTCCAGGCGCGGGTCGCCTCGCACCGCGAAAAGCGCTCGCGCGCGCTGTACGAATTCGCCCGCGAACTCTCCGGCGCCCTGCAAACCGAGCAAATCTTCGAGACCACGCAAAGCTTCATCCAGCGCGCCTTCCGCGCCCGCGCCACGCTGCTGGTGCCGGACGACGACGGCCGCCTGCAACTGCCGCCGCTGAACGCCGCCGACATCGCCACCAGCGCCCACCTGTCGGTGCTGGACACCGGCATCGCCCAATGGGCCTTCGACCGTGCGGAAAGCGCCGGCCTGGGCACGGGCACGCTGCCGGCCAGCCGCATCTTCTACCTGCCGCTGGTGGCGCCGATGCGCACGCGCGGCGTGCTGGCGATCGAACCGGAACACCGGCGCTGGATACTGATCCCCGAGCAGCGGCAGCAGCTCGACACCTTCGCCGCGCTGGCCGCCATCGCGCTGGAGCGCGTGCACTACATCGAAGTGGCGCAGAACGCGCTGGTCAACATGGAATCGGAACGGCTGCGCAACTCGCTGCTGGCGGCGCTGTCGCACGACCTGCGCACGCCGCTGACGTCACTGGTCGGCCTGTCCGAATCGCTGGCCGGCTCCAGGCCGGCGCTGGCGCAATCGCAGCTGGACGTGGCAGCGGCGCTGCACGACGAAGCGCTGCGCATGAGCGCACTGGTATCGAACCTGCTCGACATGGCCCGCATCCAGAGCGGCGAGGTCAAATTCAACCTGCAATGGCAGCCGCTGGAAGAAGTGGTCGGCAGCGCGCTGCGCGCCAGCGGCTCGATGCTCAAGGGGCACCTGGTGCGCACGCAGCTGCCATATGACCTGCCGCTGCTGCGCTACGACGCGGTACTGATCGAGCGGGTACTCAGCAACCTGCTGGAGAACGCCGCCAAGTACACGCCGGCCGGTTCGCGCATCGAGATCAGCGCCGCGCTGCACGGCGTGTGGATCAACATCATGGTCTACGACGACGGCCCGGGACTGCCTCCTGGCCGCGAAGAAGCGATCTTTGAAAAATTCACCCGTGGCGAGCGCGAATCGGCCAAGCCGGGCGTCGGGCTGGGGCTGGCGATCTGCCGCGCCATCGTCGAAGCGCACGGCGGCCGTATCGCCGCGGCCCCTTCGCCGCTGGGCGGCGCCGCCTTCGTCATCACGCTGCCGTTGGGCACACCACCGGCCATGCCGGAGCTGGAACAGGAACACCATCATGAATGACGTCACCGCCGCACCGACCGCGCTGCTGGTCGAAGATGAACCGCAAATCCGCCGCTTCGTGCGCGCCGCGCTGGAAGAGGAGGGCTGGCAGGTGCACGAAGCGGCCACACTGCAGCGCGGCCTGATCGACGCCGGAACGCGCAAGCCGGACCTGATCGTGCTCGATCTCGGGCTGCCGGACGGCGACGGCATCGACTTCGTCACCGACGTGCGCAAATGGTCGACGGTGCCGGTGATCGTACTCTCGGCGCGGGTCAACGAAGCCGACAAGATCCGCGCGCTGGACGCCGGCGCCGACGACTACCTGACCAAGCCTTTCGGCGTGGGCGAACTGCTGGCCCGCGTGCGCGCCACGCTGCGCCGCCAGCGCCAGCCGGCCGCCGACAACGCGGGCCTGATCCAGTTCGGCGACGTCGCGGTGGACCTGAAGAACCGCCGCGTCACCCGCGCAGGCGACAACGTGCACCTGACGCCGACCGAATACCGGCTGCTGGCGGTCCTGGTCAGCAACGCCGGCCGCGTGATGACCAATCCGCAGCTGCTGCGCGCCGTGTGGGGGCCGTCGCAATCGGAGAACGGCCACTACCTGCGCATCTACATGGGCCACCTGCGCCACAAGCTCGAAGCCGACCCCACCCAGCCACGCTACCTGCTGACCGAAACCGCGGTCGGCTACCGCCTGCAACTGCCTTAAACTCCGGTGTCAAACTCCGGTGTCAGTGCCGACATTCGGACACGAACTCGTCAATAGCGAAGAGCCACAGTTAAGCCCGTGTCCGAATGTCGGCACTGACACCGGCTTTGGATACTTCGCTCCAGGCCTAAGCGTCACTGCGGCGGCGTCGCTATAGTTTCTCCATCATTTTTGAGGAGAGCGTATGACCATCCATTCCTTCACGCTGTGTCGTGACGGCCAGCCCACGCTGGCTATGCGGATGCAGCGGCCAGTCGTGTCGCGGGCCGATGTCCTGTATGTACATGGCTCGACCTTCGGCGCCGACCTGTCCATCTTTCATGCGCTGGATGGCCGTAGTTGGGCCGATGCGCTCAACGATGGCGGCTTCGCGGCATGGGGTTTCGACTTTGCCGGTTATGGCGGCTCCGGCCGCTACGCCGGCGACTGCGGCCGCGCAGCCGGGCGGCTGGAGGAGGCCGTACCGCAGTTGCAGCGCGCGATACGGGCGGTGCGGGAACGCGGCGGCGACCAGCGCGTCCACCTGCTCGGCCATTCCTGGGGCGCGACGGTGGCCGCCGCCTGCGCCGCCGCATGCCCGGAAGATGTCGCCTCACTGGTGCTGTTCGCGCCCATCGTCATGCGTGGCGCGCCGGCGCGGCCCATCGGCGCCTACCTTCCCGCCGCCGTGGATGCTGGCGCCGTGCAATCGCATTTTCCGCTGACGTTGTGGGCGCAATATCGCCGCTTCGTCGAGGACGTGCCGCGCGGGCAGCCGCAGGTGTTTGGCGAGGCCCATTTCCAGGCCTGGGGCGAGGCTTTCCTGGCGACCGATCCGCAAGCGCAGTCCCGCGTGCCGCCGTCCGTGAACACGCCGGCCGGCCCGCAGCGCGATGTACAGGCGTTGTGGTCGGGGCAGCCGCTGTACGATCCGTCCCATATCTTGGCGCCGACGCTGCTGGTGCGCGGCGAATGGGACACGGTGTGCGATGCGAGCGACGCCGGCTCGCTGCTGTCGGCTCTGGGCGCGCCGGTGCGCGATAGCGCCGTCATCGAGCGCGCCACGCACCTGATGCATCTGGAGGCGCAGCGCGGCCGGCTCTACAATGTGGTGAACAACTTCCTGAACAGGAGTACGCAATGATCGCCGTGATATTTGAAGTGCTGCCGAGCGCCGAGGGCCGAGCGGCTTATATGGAGCATGCGGCCCGCCTGAAACCGATGCTGGAGCAGATCGATGGCTTCATTTCGGTCGAGCGCTTCCAGAGCCTGAGCAATCCGGACAAGTTGCTGTCGCTGTCGTTCTGGCGCGACGAGGAGGCGGTGCGCGGCTGGCGCGAGCACGGCGAGCACCGCGTCACGCAGGCGGCCGGCCGCGCCGGCATCTTCGAGGACTACCGCCTGCGCGTGGCCGCCGTGGTGCGCGACTACGGCATGTTCGAGCGCGACCAGGCGCCGCCACGCACCACAGGCTGACGCCTTACTTGCTCAGCGTGCGCATCGCCCGTTCCAGCCCGTCCATCGTCAGCGGGAACATGCGGTTGTTCATCAGCTGCCTGATGATGGCGATCGACTGGCGGTACTGCCAGACGCCTTCCGGTTCCGGATTGAGCCACACGAACTTGGGGAAGGCGGCCGTGAAGCGCGCCAGCCATGCGCTGCCGGCTTCCTCGTTGTTGTACTCGACCGAGCCGCCCGGCTGCAGCACCTCGTAGGGACTCATCGTGGCGTCGCCGACGAAGATCAGCTTGGTGTCCGGCGGGTACTTGCGCAGGATGTCCCAGGTCGGGAAGCGCTCCGAGTTGCGGCGCCGGTTGTTCTTCCACATGTAGTCGTAGACGCAGTTGTGGAAGTAGAAGAACTCCATGTTCTTGAATTCCGTCTTCGACGCCGAGAACAGCTCCTCGGTGCGCTCGATATGGTCGTCCATCGTGCCGCCGACGTCGAACAGCATCAAGACCTTGATGTTGTTCTTGCGCTCGGGCCGCATCTTGATGTCCAGGTAGCCGGCGTTGTTGGCGGTGGCGCGGATGGTCGCGTCCAGCGCCAGCTCGTCCTCGGCGCCCTGGCGCGCGAACTTGCGCAGGCGGCGCAAGGCCACCTTGATGTTGCGCGTGCCGATCTCACGCTCGCCGTCGTAGTCCTTGTAGGCGCGCGCTTCCCATACCTTGACCGCCGTGCGGTTGCCGCCCTTGCCGCCGATGCGTATGCCCTCGGGATTGGTGCCGCCGTTGCCGAACGGCGAGGTGCCGCCCGAGCCTATCCATTTGCTGCCGCCTTCATGGCGTTCCTTCTGTTCCTTCAGCAGCTCGTTCAGGCGGTCCATCAGCTTGTCGTAGCCGAACTTCTCCAGCGCGGCGATCTGCTCGGGCGACAGTTCGCGCTTCATGCGCTGCACCAGCCAGTCCAGCGGGATCGCGCTGTTGGTCTCGAAGGCGGCGTTGATGCCCTTGAAGTACTGCGCGAAGGCGCGGTCGAACTTGTCGAAGTGCGCCTCGTCCTTGACCAGCGTCAGGCGCGCCAGGTAATAGAAGTCGTCCATCGACGCTGCGATGACGTTCTTTTGCATCGCCTCCAGCAGCGTCAGGAATTCCTTGATCGTGACCGGGATCTTGGCGTCTTTGAGGGTAAAGAAAAAATCGATCAGCATGTCATTCCTTGCGATGCTGTTCCAGCTTGTAGCGCAGGTGCGCCTTGATCTCAGGCCATTCGCCGGCCGCCATGCTGTACATGACGGTGTCGCGCACCGTGCCGTCGCGGCGCTGCGCGTGGTGGCGCAGCACGCCGTCCTTTTTCGCGCCCAGCCGCTCGATGGCGGCCTGCGAGGCATGGTTGTAGTTGTCCGTGCGCAGGCCGACCAGCGCCGCGCCCAGCGTTTCGAAGGCGTGCGTCAGCAGCAGCAGCTTGCAGGTGGTGTTGACGTGGCTGCGCTGGCGGCTCCTGGCGTACCAGGTGTAGCCGATCTCCAGCCGGGCGATGGCCGGGACGATGTCGTGATAGCTGGTGGTGCCCATCACCGCGCCGCTCTCGATGTCGATCACGGCGAACGCCAGCCGGGCGGGGCGCATCTCGATGCCCTTGAAGATGTAGCCGTCCACCTCGTCCGGCTCCGGCACCGAGGTCACGCGCAGCTTCCACAGCTCGCCGTCCGCGGCGGCGGCGCGCAGGCCTTCGGCGTGATGCGGCGCCAGCGGCTCCAGGCGCACGCCGTTCAGTTCCAGCGTCGTCGGCAGCACGTTGTCCATCAGCGGTTGGTCCTCGACATGTACACCAGGCGCTCGAACAGGTGGATGTCCTGCTCGTTCTTCAGCAGCGCGCCGTGCAGCGGCGGCACGATGGCCTTGGCGTCCTTGCTGCGCAGCGCCTCGGCCGGGATGTCTTCCGCCATCAGCAGCTTGAGCCAGTCGAGGAACTCCGAGGTCGACGGCTTTTTCTTCAGGCCCTGGACGTCGCGCACTTCGTAGAAGGTCTGCAGCGCCTGCGCCAGCAGCTCCTGCTTCAGGTGCGGATAGTGGACGGCGACGATCTGTTCCATCGTGTCGCGGTCCGGGAATTTAATGTAGTGGAAGAAGCAGCGGCGCAGGAAGGCGTCCGGCAGCTCTTTTTCGTTGTTGGAGGTGATGATCACCAGCGGACGGTGCTTGGCCTGCACCATTTCGCGCGTCTCGTAGACGTAGAACTCCATGCGGTCCAGCTCGCGCAGCAGGTCGTTCGGGAATTCGATGTCGGCCTTGTCGATCTCGTCGATCAAGAGCACCACCGGCTCGGGCGCCGTGAAGGCCTGCCACAGCACGCCCTTGACGATGTAGTTGTGGATGTCGCGCACGCGCTCGTCGCCCAGCTGGGAGTCGCGCAAACGCGACACCGCGTCGTATTCGTACAGGCCTTGCTGCGCCTTGGTGGTCGATTTGATGTGCCACTGCATCAGCGGCATGTTCAGCGCGGCGGCCACTTCCTCGGCCAGCATGGTCTTGCCGGTGCCCGGCTCGCCCTTGATCAGCAGCGGGCGCTGCAGCGTCAAAGCCGCATTCACGGCCAGTTTCAGGTCATCGGTCGCGACGTATTGGTCGGATCCTTCAAAGCGTTGCTTGGCTTGCATACGAATGTGTCTCAATCAGAAAGGGGATAGTCGCGAGTATAGGGGAGAACGCTAGAGGAAGGGTTCAGGTCGCCTTGTCAACTGTGTGTTGTTCCGGCAATGATTCTGTGTAGCTTTGAAAAAATTCTTGAGTTAGAATCGCAGGTTAATAGTGCAAAAGTCAAGTTTTGCATCCGCGGTAGTATCCGATTACTTACCTTGCAAACACCATGAAAAAAATCACCGCACTCCTCGTGCTCGCAGGCATCGCTCAAATCGCTGTAGCCGCCGACGTTGTGGGCAATGTCCAGAACGCCAAGGCAAAGATTGAAATGTGTATCGGTTGTCATGGAATTCCCGGCTATAAAGCCACCTTTCCAGAAGTGTTTCAAGTGCCGATGATCGGCGGCCAGTCGGCCAAGTATATCGAGAGTGCGCTGCAGGCGTACAAGAAGGGTGATCGCAAGCATCCGTCCATGAAGGGCATCGCCGCCAGTCTGTCGGACCAGGATATCGCCGATGTGGCGGCGTTCTATTCGCAGCAGACCCGTACCGCGGACCCGAAATGAGGACTGGCCAAATGAAAAAACTGATCACTGCACTGTTCTGCTCCGCCGTTTCCTTCTCCGCCGTGGCTGGCGGCAACGTGGCGGCTGGCAAGGCGCTGTCCGACAAGTACAGCTGCTTCGCCTGCCATGGCAAGGACTACAACACGCCGATCGACCCGAGCTATCCGAAGCTGGCCGGCCAGCACCAGGATTACCTGGCGCACGCGCTGACCGCCTACAAGCGCGGCGACGGCGCCAACGGCCGCAACAACGCCATCATGACCGGCCAGGTCAAGCCGCTGAGCAACCAGGACATCAAGGACCTGGCGGCCTATTTCCACAGCCTGCCGGGCACGCTGGCCACGCACCGCTGATCGCTGCGCCGCAGCATATCCCGTCGGGGTCAGTGCCGACATTCGGACACGAGCTCAACTTTGAAATAGTTGAGCTCGTGTCCGAATGTCGGCACTGACCCCGATGTTATTTGAGGCGGCGCTTGACCGCTTCGATGTAGGCGTCGCCGTCCGGCGGCGTGCCGTTGCGCTGGGCGTTCCAGATCATCTCGCCCAGGCATTCCATGATGTCGTGCTGCGCCGCGTGGGCGTCGTCCAGCTTCAGGGTCAGCGCCGTGGCGGCGTCGCGGATGCCGCGCGGCTGGTCGATCGAGATCTGCTCGTCGATCGACAAGTGCATGGACAGGTGCAAAAACGGATTCGCCTGCGCGCCCTCGACCGAATAGTCGCGCGCCAGCGCCGCCTCGACGTCGGACAGCACGTCGTGGTACTCGGGATGGTGGCGTATCCAGTCGGACGCCATGGTTTCGAGCGGCGTCAGGATTTCGTTGGCCCGCTGTTTGCGGAAGGTCTCGCAAAAGAAACGGCGGACGTCGTCTGAAGAGGGATTAAACATGCCGATATTGTACCCGCTGGCGAAAATGTGTACGCTGCACTGCTCATGACCATTCAACAACCTTGACGGATACGCCATGCTGAACCAAGCCGCACTCGATACCCTGTTCTATCACGCCCATACCCACAACGGCTGGCTGGACCGCGAAGTGACCGACGCCCAGCTCGCGCAGCTGTACGATGTGCTGAAATGGGCGCCGACCGCCGCCAACGGTTCGCCGGCGCGGCTGGTGTTCGTGCGCTCGGCCGAGGCCAAGGCCAGGCTGTTGCCGGCGCTGTCGGCCGGCAACGCCGCCAAGACCATGGCGGCGCCGGTCACGGTGATCGTCGGCATGGACATGGCGTTCTACGAAAAGCTGCCGCAGCTGTCGCCGGCGGTCGATGCGCGCTCCTGGTTTGCCGGCAACGAGGAGGCGATCCGCTCGACCGCCTTCCGCAACTCCTCGCTGCAGGGCGGCTACCTGATCCTGGCGGCGCGCGCCATCGGCCTCGATTGCGGCCCGATGTCCGGCTTCGACAACGCCGCGGTGGACGCGGCTTTCTTTGCCGGCACGGCGGTCAAGTCCAACTTCCTCTGCAACCTGGGCTACGGCGACGTGTCCAAGGTGCGCCCGCGCGCGCCGCGCCTGGCCTTCGATGAGGCGTGCCGGATCGTCTAGGCGTAAAAAAAGCGGGACAGTCTGCGACTGTCCCGCTTTGGCGCCCCGGCCTAGCTGCCGGTCTTGACCGGCTCGGCCGGCGCCGCTGCCACCGGCGCCTCGGCCGGCGTGCCGCACGCCGAGCCCGGCGGTTCCGGATTCGGCCGCGGCGGATGCGGCTGGCGCAGATAGCGCGAGCCGTGTTGCCGGCGGTCGTGGCCGTTGGCCGGCCAGGTCAGGAAGCGCGACAGCTCCTGCAAGGCCCGCTGATACACTTCCCGCTTGAATTCAATCACGACATCCAGCGGCACCCAGTACTCATGCCAGCGCCAGGCGTCGAACTCGGGATGGTCGGTCAGGCGCAGGTTGACGTCGTTGTCGCGCGCGCACATGCGCAACAGGAACCAGATCTGCTTCTGGCCACGGTAGTGGCCGCGGATTTCCCGCTTGATGAAATGATCCGGCACCTCATAGCGCAGCCAGTCGCGGGTGCGGCCGACGATCTTGACGTGCTCGGCCCGCAGGCCGATTTCCTCTTCCAGCTCCCGATACATCGCCTGCTCAGGCGTTTCTCCATATTTGATGCCGCCTTGCGGAAACTGCCATGAGTGCTCGCGCACCCGCTTGCCCCACCACACCTCGTTCTGGGCGTTTAGCAGGATGATGCCGACGTTGGGCCGAAACCCTTCACGATCGAGCATATTGCACCTCAAACTTTCTGCGACTGAGCTCCCTGCTTATATTTTTGCCCACAAAAAGGCGCTCCGGCTGGGTTTTCGGGGTACGAAAACGGCCGGAGGCCTCTGATTTGAACGCATTTGTATAAAGTATGGACGCATCAGCCAGCTAATCCTTTAAAATTAGGTTGATTATAACTCTCTCTTTTTAAAAAGAATTCACCGTATGCGCGCCTCACGATTTTTTATTTCCACGCTTAAAGAAGCGCCTTCCGATGCCGAGATCGTCAGCCATCAATTGATGATGCGTGCCGGCATGATCAAACGCCTGGGTTCGGGCATCTACACCTACATGCCGATGGGCTTGAAAGTCATCCGCAAGGTCGAAGCGATCGTGCGCGAAGAGATGAACCAGGCCGCCGCCATAGAGCTGCTGATGCCGCTGATTCAGCCGGCCGAGCTGTGGCAGGAGACCGGCCGCTGGGACAAGATGGGCGCCGAGCTGCTGCGCATCAAGGACCGCCACGGCCGCGAGTTCGCCTTCCAGCCGACCGCCGAGGAAGTGATTACCGATGTTGTCCGTTCGGAAATTAAATCGTACCGTCAACTTCCGTTGAATTTTTACCACATTCAGACCAAATTCCGCGACGAACGCCGTCCGCGCTTCGGTTTGATGCGCGGCCGCGAGTTCACCATGAAGGATGCGTACTCGTTCGACCGCGACCTGGCCGGCATGCAGGCCTCGTACCAGATCATGTATGACGCCTACACCCGCATCTTCACCCGCTTCGGCCTGAAGTTCCGCGCGGTGGCGGCCGACAACGGCGCCATCGGCGGCACCGGTTCGCACGAATTCCACGTCATCGCCAGCACCGGCGAGGACGCCATCGTCTACTGCCCGAGCTCGGACTACGCCGCCAACATGGAAGCGGCCGAGGCGCTGCCGCTGGCCGCGAGCCGTCCGGCCGCCGCGCAGGCGCTGGCCAAGACCTCGACCCCGGACGCCACCAAGTGCGAAGCCGTGGCCGAGCTGCTGAAGATCGACCTGTCGCAGACCGTCAAGACCATCGCGCTGACGGTCGAAACCGAGAAGGACGGCAAAACAGCCAAACAGTATTTCATGCTGCTGCTGCGCGGGGACCATGAGCTGAACGAAGTCAAGGTCGGCAAGGTGGCTGGCCTGGGCGCGCACCGCTTCTCGACCGAAGCCGAGATCCTGGACGTGTACGGCTGCGTGCCCGGCTACCTGGGCCCGATCGGCACCAAGGCCCCGGTCACCGTGGTGGCCGACCGCACGGTCGCCAACATGGCGGACTTCGTCTGCGGCGCCAACGACGCCGGCTACCACTACACCGGCGCCAACTGGGGCCGCGACGTGGCCGAACCGGCGCTGGTCGCCGACCTGCGCAACGTGATCGCGGGCGACGCCTCGCCGGACGGCAAGGGCGTGCTGGCGATCGAGCGCGGCATCGAAGTCGGTCACGTGTTCCAGCTGGGCACCGCGTATTCGGAAGCGATGAAGGCCACCTTCCTCGACGAGAACGGCAAGCCGGCGCCGCTGCAGATGGGCTGCTACGGCATCGGCATCACCCGCATTCTGGGCGCCGCGATCGAGCAGAACTTCGACGACAAGGGCATCATCTGGCCAAGCTCGCTGGCGCCGTTCGAACTGGTGCTGTGCCCGATGGGCATGGACCGCAGCGAGGCGGTCAAGGAAGCCACCGAGCAGCTGTACGCCGAAGCGGTGGCGGCCGGCATCGACGTCATCCTCGACGACCGCGGCCTGCGTCCGGGCGGCATGTTCGCCGACTGGGAACTGATCGGCGTACCGCACCGCGTGGTGATCGGCGACCGCGGCCTGAAGGAAGGCAACCTGGAATACCAGGGCCGCCGCGACACCGAAGCGACCGCCGTGCCGGTGGCTGACATCGTCAGCTTCATCAAAGGCAAAATGGCGGCGTGATGATGAGCCGTCATTCCCGCGCAAGCGGGAAGCCATGCGGCGCTTCCGCGGACGGGGTCCATGGCTTCCCGCGTGCGCGGGAACGACGCCGGTGGTGGGGCGCCCTGTTGCTGGTGCTGGCCGTGCCGCTGGCGCTGGCCGGCAACCAGAAGGAAGAAGCGCTGGCCGATTCGGTGCGGCTGGCGCTGTCGAACGCCATCAAGGATGCGACGCCGCCGCAACCGACCTTCCGCAACGAGTCCGAACGCCTGCGCTACCAGGGCTGGCTGGCGCAGATGTCGTCGCGCCTCAAGCGCAAGCTGCCGGACGAGCAGACGCGCGGCGAGTTCCTCTCCACCGTCTGGTACGAAGCGCGCCGCGCCGGGCTCGATCCGGGCATGGTGCTGGGGCTGATCCAGGTGGAGTCGGCGTACCGCAAGTACGCGGTGTCGATCGTGGGCGCGCGCGGCTACATGCAGGTCATGCCGTTCTGGACCAACGTGATCGGCGACCGCAACCGCCGGGCGCTGTTCGACATGCAGACCAACCTGCGCTACGGCTGCGCCATCCTGCGCATGTACATCGACATGGAGGCGGGCAACCTCTACCTGGCCCTGGGCCGCTACAACGGCAGCCGCGGCAAGCCCGAATACCCGAACGCCGTACTCTCGGCCTGGAACAACTGGAAATAATCCCTTCGGTGTCCGCATGTCGGCACTGACACCGGCCATAAAAAAATGCCGTCGTCGCGTGAGCGAGGACGGCATCTCCGGCGCGGCTGTACTGGCCGCTGCGCTTATTTCAGGTGGTCGGAAATGAGCTTGGTCATTTCGAACATGGACACTTGGGCTTTGCCGCCGAATACAGCTTTCAGCTTGTCGTCGGCATTGATCATGCGGCGGTTGGCCGGATCTTGCAGGTCGAGCTTCTTGATGTAGTCCCAGACTTTCTTGGTCACTTCGGTGCGTGGCAGCGGTGCGGCGCCGACCACGGCGGCCAGCACGGTCGATGGCGTCATCGCTTTCATGAATGCGGCGTTCGGTTTGCGCGCTGCGGCCGGAGCGGCTGCTTTTTTCACTGCTGGTTTGGCTGCTGCTTTTGCTGGTGCTGCTTTTTTCGCGGCTGCAGGTTTCGCTGCCGCGGCCTTCTTAGCGGGTGCTGCTGGGGTTTTTTTGGCTGTTGCCATCTTCGAGCCTCCTTAACGAACACATGGAAAATTGCGCAATTGATCGCACCGGCTAATATTGGTGGTGATTTAAGCCTTATGCAAGTGTTTTTCGCGTTTTTTCCCGGAAACACCACGTAAACACGGGGTTTCCCGGGCTAGCGCACCTTCCAAGGGCGTAAACAGCGGCTTTTCGTGGCGTCTCCCCAGCTTAGCGCATGCCCGGCATCATGCCCTTCATCGAGCGCATCATCTTCATCATGCCGCCGCCGGACAGCTTCTTCATCATCGTCTGCATCTGCTCGAACTGGGTCAGCATGCGGTTCACTTCCTGCACCTGCACGCCGGCGCCGGCCGCGATGCGGCGCTTGCGGGTGGCCTTGATCAGCTCCGGCTTGGCGCGTTCCTGCGGCGTCATCGAGTCGATGATGCCGACCATGCGCCGCACCTGCTTGTCCGCCTGGTCCATGTTGGCGCCGCCGGCGGCCTGCTGGAACTGCGCCGGCAGCTTGTCGACCAGGCTGGCCATGCCGCCCATCTTCTTCATCTGGCCCAGCTGCGCCTTGAAGTCGTTCATGTCGAACTTGCCGCCCGATTTGACCTTGGCGGCCAGGTCGGCGGCGGCCTTGGTGTCGACGCCTTTGCGGGCTTCCTCGACCAGCGCCATGATGTCGCCCATGCCCAGCACGCGGCTGGCCATGCGGGCCGGGTCGAACGCTTCCAGCCCGTCCAGCTTTTCCGACACGCCGGCAAACTTGATCGGCTTGCCGGTGATGTGGCGCACCGACAGCGCCGCGCCGCCGCGCGCATCGCCGTCCAGCTTGGTCAGCACGATGCCGGTCAGCGGCAGCGCGTCGTTGAAGGCCTTGGCGGTGTTGATCGCGTCCTGGCCCAGCATGGCGTCGACCACGAACAGGGTTTCGATCGGCTTGACCGCCGCGTGGACGGCGGCGATTTCCTTCATCATCTCTTCGTCGATGCCGAGGCGACCGGCGGTGTCGATGATCAGCACGTCGTGGTAGTGCTTCTTGGCCCAGTCCAGCGCGGCCAGCGCGATGTCGACCGGCTTGTCCTGCGCGGTGGACGGGAAGAAGTCGGCGCCGACCTGGCCGGTCACCGATTGCAGCTGGGCGATCGCGGCCGGACGATACACGTCGGCCGAGACGGTCAGCACCTTCTTCTTCTTTTCTTCCTTCAGGTACTTGGCCAGCTTGCCGACGGTGGTGGTCTTGCCCACACCCTGCAGACCGGCCATCAGGATGATCGCCGGCGGCTGCTGGGCAAAGCTCAGCTGCGCCGCTTCCGGGCCGAGGTCGGCGCCCATCAGGGCGGCCAGCTCGCGCTGCACCACGCCGACCAGCGCCTGGCCCGGCGTCAGCGAGGAAATGACTTCCTCGCCCATGGCTTTTTCCTTGACCCGGGCGATGAATTCGCGCACGGCCGGCAGCGCGACGTCGGCCTCGAGCAGCGCCAGGCGCACTTCGCGCAGCATCTCGGCGGTGTTGGCTTCGGTCAGGCGGGCCTCGCCGCGCATGGTTTTAACGACCTTGGCAAGGCGTTGGGTAAGATTATCTAGCATGATGAACAGTCTGTAGGTAGGGGCGCCCGGCGCGGAGCCGGACAGTGGCCGCCATTTTACCCCATCGCGACCGCGGCACAGCCCCGGCGGCGCCGGAATCGGCCACTTGCCAAAAAAGTATAATTTCTCGTTGACAATACTGCAAGGAATAGGCATCGTCGAAGCTTCGCCTATCGAATGTCTGGAGAGAGTATATGGAGCAGTTTCTGGAACCAACGCCGGCCGCCGCGCAGGCCGAGCCGGCCGGACCGCAGCGCATCAAGTTCCACGCCAGCGGCAGCGAGTACTTCCGCATCTGGATCGTCAACCTGCTGCTGACCATCGCCACGCTGGGGATCTACTCGGCCTGGGCCAAGGTGCGGCGCAACCAATATATGTATTCCTGCACCGAGCTGGCCGGCGCCAGCTTTGAATACCACGGCAAGCCGATCCCGATCCTGAAGGGGCGCATCATCGCGCTGGTGCTGTTCGGCGGCTACAACCTGGCGTTCAAGTTCTCGCTGATCGCCGGCCTGGTCATGGTGGCGGTGCTGGCGGTGGTGATGCCGCTGCTGGTCTGGAACAGCCTGAAGTTCCGCCTGTTCTACACCAGCTATCGCGGCATCCGCTTCGGCTTCGACGGATCGGTGAAGGGGGCCTATGTCCATTTCCTGCTGCTGCCCATCCTGTACGTGTTCAGCCTGGTGCTGGCCTTGCCCTTTGTGCACCAGCGCATCAAGCGCTTCCAGCATACCGAGAGCCGCTACGGCACGCAGCATTTCTCGTTCGACGCCACCGTCGGCAGCTTCTACAAGCGCTACGGCATCCTGGTGGGGCTGGCCATCCTCGGCGGCGTGCTGACCGCCATCCTCGGCGCGGTGCTGACGTCGGCGATCGGCCGCTCCGGCGTGCTGGTGGCGATCGTCATCGGCTATGTGTGGATGCTGATGCTGGTCCCGGTGTTCATGAACATGATCCAGAACCTGATCTGGAACCACACCGGCCTGGGTCCGCACCGCTTCGCCTCGGACATGCAATGGAAGTCGGTGGCGTGGATCTCGCTGACCAATGTGCTGGCCATCGCTTGCACGCTGGGCCTGTTCACGCCGTTCGCCGTGGTGCGCTGGCAGCGCTATCACCTGGAGTCGATCTCGCTGCTGCCGGACGGCAGCCTGGACGACTTCGCGGCCGGCGCCGACGACGCCGTCTCCGCCACCGGCGTGGGCGCGACCGACATGATGGACTTCGACCTGTCGATCTGATGAGCGATACCGTCGAAGCCAGCTATTTTGACGGCCGCAGCTCGCGCCTGTACCGCGTGACGCTGCGGGTCGAGAACGGCGTGGCGCAGGTGCGCGGCGAGGCCGAGCGCGATAGCGCGCTGGGCGAACTGCGGGTGTCAGAACGCAGCCGCCACGCGCTGCGCAAGGTGACCTTCCCGGACGGCGCCTACCTGGAAATCCGCGACCTGGCCGGCATCGAGGCGATGCTGCACCGCACCGGACACAGCGACAGCTGGGTGGTCCGCATCCAGCAAAGCTGGCGCGGCGCGCTGGCGGCGGCCGTCGCCACCGTCGCGGTGCTGGGCCTGGGCTATGTCTACCTGCTGCCGGTCGCGGCGGACCGGCTGGCGCGCGCCATGCCGCCGAGCATGGAGCGCAAGCTGGGGCAGGGCGTGCTGGAGGTGCTCGACCAGCACATGTTCAAGCCGTCGCGTTTTTCGGACCAGCGCATGGAGGAACTGGAACGGCGCTTCAAGCAGCTGGCGCCGCCGCAGCAGGACGGCGCGCCGGCATGGCGGCTGGCCTTCCGCCAGAGCCGCTACGGCCCGAACGCTTTCGCGCTGCCGTCCGGCGACATCGTGCTGACCGATGAAATGGTGCGCCTGCTGAAGGACGACGACGCCGTGATGGGCGTGCTGGCGCATGAGCTGGGCCATGTGCACCAGCACCACATCACGCGCCGCATCATCCAGGGTTCGGTGGTGACGGCCGGCGCGGCGCTGCTGTTCGGCGACATTTCGTCATTGCTGACGACGGCGCCGGCCGCGCTGCTGGACATGAAGTATTCGCGCGACGCCGAACGCGACGCCGACGATTACGCGATCGCCTTGATGAAGCGTAACGGCATTCCGCTGGAACATCTGGTGCTGGTGTTCGAACGCTTGGACAAGCTGGAGCAGGAGCATGGCGGCCAGGCGGCGGCCTACCTGTCCAGCCATCCGGCCGGCGCGGAACGCATCGCGCGCGTGCGCGCCGCCATGGCCAATTAGTGCGGCACCACCAGGCGCAGCACGGCTGAACCGGAAATCACGGCGAAGCTGCCCGGGCCGGTAGGCACGACGCTGGCCGGCGTATCCAGCCCGCCCGGCAGCGCCCCCAGGCGGGTGCCGCGCAGGTTGGGCACGCCCGCCGCCACGGTCTTGCTGCCGTCGCCGGCGACGCGGTACACCACCGAAGCGTCGCGGTCGGCCGTGTAGGCATAGCCGTCGGGCGCCTTGCCCAAGTCGGCGGGCAGGGCGCTGATCGTGCTGACCTCGCCCTTGGGCGTGACCTTGCGGTAGCTGGTCTTGGTCGGCGTGACGCTGGCGTTGATGTCGGTCACATACAGGTTGCCGGCCGCGTCGATGCCGTTCAGCGCCGGGCGGGTAAAGGCGGCGGCCGCGCCGCTGCCGTCGACCGGGCCGGGCGGCGTGCCGTTGGCGCCGCCGCCGGCCAGCGTGCTGACGACACCCTGCGGCGTAACTTTGTAGACCTCGCCGCCCGCCGGTATGCCGGTCAGCGTGCCCAGCGGCCAGCGCGCCGAGATATATACATTGCCTTCACCATCGGCGGCGATGCCGGTCGCCACCAGCGCGCTGCTGACCGGGATACTGCCGACGTCACCGCCGAGGCTGATTTTGCGTAAATAGATACCGCTGGGCTCTATCTGATAGCCGTAACCCGCACCGCGCGGGCGTTCCAGCACAAACACGTTGCCGCCCAGGTCGGCGGCCAGCAGGGCCGGGGTGTTGAAGCGCGCCGCCGCGCCCTGGCCATCCTGGTCCTTGCCGCTGTCGCCTTCCAATCCCGCCAGCAGGGTGGCGCCGCTGGCGTTCTGCTGCGCCTGCAGCTGGCCTTTGCTGGCCAATACGATGGTGCCGCTGCTGCTCACGCTGATCAGGCCGTTGCTGGTCTCGGTACCGGCCGGCGCCAGCACGCCGTAGTTGACCGGATCGGCGCCGCTGTAGGGCGTGGTGACCACGCCGGCCGGCGTCACCTGGCGGATCAGGTAACCGCTGCGGCCGCCGCTGCTGTCGCGGTCCAGCACTAGGATATTGCCGCCGGGGCTGATCGACAGCGACAGCGGATTGCCGAAGCGCGCCGCGTTGCCGCTGCCATCGATGGCCATGTTGGCGCCATCGGAGGCCGGGAGGCCGGCCACGGTGCTGAGCACGCCGGCCGGCGTCAGCTTGCGGATGGCGTGGCCGTCAAGGATGTAGAGATTCCCCGCGCTGTCGGCCACGGCGTCGTTGATGTAGCTGAAGCGCGCGGCGTCGCCGCTGCCGTCCACGCTGCCGCTGCCGCCTGCCTCGCTGCCGGCCAGGCGCGCCAGCGCACCGTTGCCGACGGTGTAGGCGCTCAGCCAGCTCAGTACCGTGACGCGGCCGCCACCATCCACCACCACCTTGGCGCTGGCGCTGAAATTAAGCGCCGGCGCCAAGGTGGCGATGGTGCTCAGCTTGCCGTCGCGGGTCAGGCGGCGCAGATAGCTGGCGGCGCCGTCATTGTCGATCAAGTAGATGCTCTGGTCGGGCGCGACCGCCACCGACGCCACCTTGCCCAGCCTGGCTTGCGCGCCGCCGCCATCGGCATGGCCGAAGGCCGGACTGGCCAGGGTGCCGACCATGCCGGCGGCGCTGACCTGGCGGATGGCGGTCGGATACAGCAGCGCGGCGTCGCCGCCGGTGTTGTCGCCGAGGTCGGCCACGATGAAGCCGCCGCCGCCGTCGGGTGCGATGGCGGCGATCTGGTTGAAGCGCGCATTGCTGCCGCTGCCGTCGATGATGGCGTGGCCGCCCAGCGAGCCGGCCAGCAAACTGAGGCCGGGCGCGCCGGGATCGGGATACAGCGCCAGGCGCATGCCCTGGCTGACGCCGGACGAGGTGGCGGTGATGGTCACCGGCGTGATGGCGCTGACGCGCGCGGCCGGCGGCGTATAGCTGACGCTGCCGCCGCTGGCGGCCGACAGTGTGCCGGGGTTGCCGCTGCCCAGGCTCCAGCTGACGTCGGCCGCCTGGCCCAGCGCAGCGTTCAGGGTCACCGGCGCGGTGCCCAGCATGGTGCTGCCGGACAGGCCCAGGGTGACCGTCTGCGCCGGCGGCGGCGGTGTGACTGGCGGCGTGGCCGTGCCGCCACCCCCGCCGCAGGCGGCCAGCGCGGCGGCAATCAGGGCGGCAAGCACGGTGGCGGAAGAGGAGGTTGGCAGCGAACGGCGGACGGATATGGACATGGGCGTTTTCTTGCGGAAAAGGTTATATTTGCGATTTAACAATCGCATGGTACAACAATGAGGAAAAATGTGATCACGGCAGCAGTTCGCGTGTTTGCGTCACATAAGTAGCGATAGGCAAGCATGAACGGGCTTGGTATGATTTATAAACACACATAACAGGAGAGACGGATGAAACTGAAAGCGATCTGCGCCGCATTGTTGATGACCGCCGCGTTCAGCACGGCCCAGGCCCAGGAAGTGGTCCGGCTGGGCAACCTGAAGTTCGCCCACTACGGCGCCGTCTCGTACATCAAGGAGATCGCTCCCAAGTGCGGCATCAAGGTCGATGAGCACGTCTTTCCCAAGGGCCTGGATGTGATGCAGGCCATCATCGCCGGCGAGCTCGATGTCGGCACCACCGCGTCCGAGGCGGCGATCTCCGGCCGCGCCGGCGGCGCGCCGATCTACGTCGTGGCCGGCTTCGCCAAGGGCGGCGCCCAGCTGGTCAGCCGCGCCGACCTCAAGCTGAAGACCGTCAAGGATTTGAAGGGCAAGAAAGTCGGCGTCACCCGCGGCGGCATCCAGGAAGTGCTGCTGCTGGCCGAGCTGCAGCAGGCCGGCCTGAGCGTCGCCGACCAGCCGGGCAAGGACGTGCAGTTGGTGTTCCTGGCCTACGCCGATCTGAACCAGGCGCTGCTGGGC
The DNA here is from genome assembly GCF_047302815.1 of Duganella sp. CT11-25. Taxonomy (NCBI): domain Bacteria; kingdom Pseudomonadati; phylum Pseudomonadota; class Betaproteobacteria; order Burkholderiales; family Oxalobacteraceae; genus Duganella; species Duganella sp. CT11-25. Next base: position 3,464,913 of record NZ_JBKBFD010000001.1, on the reverse strand, counting down.
AAGCAGATCGACGCCATGATGCAGTCCGAGCCGCAGTCCTCGCAGGCGATCAACAAGGGCTTCGGCAGCGAGATGATCAAGCCCTACGACACCCCGATCGGCGAGCCGATCCGCACCATGGTGATGACCGAGAAGTTCTACAAGGAGAAGCGGCCGCTGGCCGAGAAGTTCATGAGCTGCTTCGTGCAGGCGACCAAGCTGTTCATCGAGAACAAGGCGGTGGCCGAGAAATATGTGCGCGAGGTGGTGTTCAAGGGCCAGATCACCAAGGATGACTTCGACGACGCCATCGGCAACTCGCCGTACAGCTACGACATCACGCCCGAGCACATCCAGACCACCACCGACGTCATGGTCAAGACCGGCGTCGGCCGCATGAGCAAGCCGCCGGTGGCCAAGGACTGGGTCAAGACCGATCTGCTGGACGCGGCCAAGAAAAGCCTGGGCGTCAAATAATGGCAACCGCCTCTTCATGGCGCCAGGGCGCCGTCGGCCTGGTGGTGCCGGCCGTCATCATCGCGCTGTGGCAGGCGTCGGCGATGCTGGGCTGGGTCAACCCGCAGGTGCTGCCGTCGCCGGTGGCGGTGGTGGAGAAGTGGGTGGCCTACCTGCTGCCGCTGCAGCCGCATGACCCGGCCGCCGGCAGCTGGCTGGCGTGGGCCTTCTCCGGCGAGCTGATCACCGATTCGATCGGCAGCCTGTACCGCGTGGTGGTGGGCTTCCTGATCGGCGCCGGGCTGGCGCTGCCGCTGGGACTGGCGATGGGGGCCAGCCAGCGCGTCTACGACTGGTTCAACGTGCTGGTGCAGATGGTGCGGCCGATCCCGCCGATCGCCTACATTCCGCTGTCGATGCTGTGGTTCGGCCTGGGCAACCCGCCGGCCATCTTCCTGATCGTGCTGGGCGCCTTCTTCCCGGTGCTGATGAACACCATCGCCGGCGTGCGCCAGGTCGACGGCATCTATCTGCGCGCGGCGCGCAACCTGGGCGCCACCGGCAGCACCATGTTCCTGCGCGTGATCCTGCCGGCCGCCGTGCCTTATATCTTGTCGGGCGTGCGGATCGGCATCGGCACCGCCTTCATCGTGGTGATCGTGGCCGAGATGGTGGCGGTCAACAACGGCCTGGGCTTCCGCATCCTGGAGGCGCGCGAGTACTTCTGGTCGGACAAGATCATCGCCGGCATGATCAGCATCGGCCTGATCGGCCTGGCGATCGACGTCGGCATGAACAAGCTGAACAACCACTTGCTGCGCTGGCACCGCGGGCTGGAAAACCAATGAGCGCTCATATCGTCGTATCCAACGTCAGCAAGGTGTTCAAGACCGCCGAGCGCGACGTCGTCGCCCTGCAGGACATCAACCTGGAGATCCCGCAGGGCCAGTTCGTCTGCCTGCTGGGGCCTTCCGGCTGCGGCAAGTCGACCTTGCTGAACGCGGTGGCCGGCTTCGCGCCGCCATCGGCGGGCAGCATCACCGCCGACGGCCAGCTGGTCACGGCGCCGGGCCCGGAGCGCGGCATGGTGTTCCAGGAATACGCGCTGTTCCCGTGGATGACGGTGGCCGACAACGTCGCCTTCGGCCTCGAGATCAAGGGCATGGCCAAGGGCGGGATCGACGCCATCGTCGACCAGCTGCTGAAGATGCTGTCGCTGCAGGACTTCCGCAACCGCTACCCGAAGGACCTGTCCGGCGGCATGCGCCAGCGGGTCGCCATCGCCCGCGTGCTGGCGCTCGATTCGCCCATCATGCTGATGGACGAGCCGTTCGGCGCGCTCGACGCGCTCACCCGCCGCAACCTGCAGGACGAATTGCTGCGCATCTGGGCCGAGCTGAAAAAGACCATCATCTTCGTCACCCACAGCATCGAGGAGGCGATCTACCTGGCCGACCGCATCGTCGTCATGACCTACCGCCCCGGCACTGTCAAGCGCGACATCATGGTCGACCTGCCGCGCCTGCGCGATCCGGCCGCCGCCGAGTTCAATGCGCTCAAGCGCGAACTGGGCCAGCTGGTGATGGAGGAGCAGCAGCGCCACCATAACGACGAACTGCGCATGGCAGCCGTGGATTGAGCGATGGTGTAAACTGAAGGAATGCAGACCTATTTATTCATCGCAGCCATCGCGCTGTACATCCTGTGCGCGGCCTTGCCCGCGCGCCGCGGCGGCCTGATTTCCGTCGTGACGCTGGCCGCCTGGCTGCTGCACGGCGCCGGCCTGTGGTCGGAAGTGGCGGCCGCCGGCTCGCTGCGGCTCGGCTTTGCCTCCATGCTGTCGTCGGCGCTGTGGGTGTCGGTGGCGGCCTACTGGGTCGAAAACCGCAACTTCAGCCTGGACGGCCTGCGCCGCCTGGTCATGCCCAGCGCCGCCGTCGCCACCGCGCTGCAGGCCATCTTCCCCGGCAACCTGATACCGCTGGGCGACAAGTCGCCGCTGTTCGGCTGGCATATCGCCATCGCCACCATGGCCTACAGCACGCTGACCATCGCCGCCTTCCACGCCGTGCTGATGGCCTTGCAGGAGTCGCGCCTGCACGCCGGCACCGACCGCAAGTCCTTCCTGTCCGGCGCGCTGGACCAGCTGCCGGCGCTGCTGACCATGGAGAAGCTGCTGTTCCGCATGATAGGCTTCGGCTTTGCCTTACTGAGCCTGACCGTGTTGTCGGGCATCGTGTTTTCGGAGCAGCTGTTCGGCCAGGCGCTCAAGTGGGACCATAAATCGGTCTTCACGCTGCTGTCGTGGGTGCTGTTCGCCGCGCTGCTGGCGGGCCGCCGCTTCCGCGGCTGGCGCGGCAAGACCGCGCTGAGCTTCACCTTGGCCGGATTCGCGACCTTGCTGCTGGCGTATGTCGGCAGCCGTTTTGTGTTTGAAGTCGTTTTGCATAAGGGTTGGGCATGAGCCGTATTATCTTTTGGCTGGGATTGATCTTCCTGGTGATCTTCGCCATCCGCAGCAAGATCCGCGCGGCGCAGAAGCGCCATCAGCAGCAGTTCCGCCAGCCGCAGCAACCGCCGCCGGTCCAGCCCGGGCAGCAGGGTGGTTCGCCGTTCTCGTATAAGGCGCGCGCCGCCGAAAAGGCGGCCAACGACGCCGAAGTCATGCTGCAATGCGCCCATTGCGGCGTCTATTATCCCGCCTCGGAAACGGTGCAGGCCAACGGCCGTGACTTCTGCAGCACGGCCCACGCCGCGTTGCCGGCCGCTTAAGGCCATCGGGGGTGTTCGCGCGCCTGCAAGCCCTGACGGCTGAATCGCGCGCCACCTTCTGGCGTTCGCTGCAAACGCTCAACGCCACCCGCGTGGTCATCGCGCTGGTGCTGCTGGTCTATCTGAGTTTCGACAACCGCGGCCTGCGCGCCTCCGGCCAGTACCTCTACCTGCAGATCTGCCTGATCTACCTCGGGCTGTCGATCGCCTTCGCGCTGTCGGCGGCCTATCTGCAGCGCCGCTTCCTGCTGCAGCTGCTGTCGCAGATCGCCTGCGACCTGGCCATCATCTCGCTGCTGTACCTGGCCGGCGGCGGCGCGCGCAGCGGCCTGGCCATCCTCTACCTGTTCCCGCTGGCCGGCCTGGCGATCCTGGCGCCGCTGCTGCTGGCGCTGTTCTGCACCTCGCTGGTGACGCTGTTCATGCTGGGCGAAAGCACCTGGCAGGTGTTCATGATGGAGGGCGACCGCGGCGTGCTGCAGTCCGGCCTGTACGGCGCGGCCTTCTTTGCCGCCGTGCTGGTGGTCAACCGCATGGCCGCCAAATTGATCGGCCAGGAGGAGCTGGCCAACCGGCGCGGGGTCGAGATCAATGTGCAGCAAGCCGTCAACAAGCTGGTGATGGCCAATATCGGCGACGGCATTTTGGTGGTCGATCCGGACGGCCAGGTCTTCGCCGGCAATCCGGCCGCGCAGCAGATGCTCGGGTTGCTGGGGCCGGAACTGAAGTTCAAGCTGTCGGCCGCCGCCGCGCTGGCGCCGCTGGCGCAGGCCTACCACGAATGGCGCGCCGACCCGGCGCGCAGCACCGCCTTCGTCACCATCAAGCCGTTCACCGACGCCGCGCTGGAGGGCGTGACCGCCGCCTGGAGCGCGCGCCGCGACCTGGCCGCGCATCTGAAGGTGCGCTTCGCGGCGGTCGACACCAGCGGCCCGGCCGCCGAGCGCAGCGTGATCTTCCTGCAGGACGTGACCGGCATCGAGAACCAGGCGCAGCAGCTCAAGCTGGCGTCGATGGGGCGGCTGACCGCCAGCATCGCGCACGAGGTGCGCAATCCGCTGTCGGCCATCGGCCACGCCACCGCGCTGCTGGGCGAAGACCTGGACAGCGCGGTCCACCTGCGGCTGCTCAAGATCGTCGGCGACAACGTGGCGCGGGTCAACCGCATGGTCGAGGATATCCTGCAGCTGTCGCGCAAGGTGCAGCCGCACAGCGAGCCGCTGGCGCTGGACGTCTTCCTGGCCGAGCTGAGGGCGGAATTCATCGAGACCCACAGCCTGCCGCCGGACCTGGTCGGGGTCTCGGTGGCCGGCGGCACGCGGGTGCGCTTCGATGCGCTGCACCTGCGCGAGGTGGTGCTCAACCTGCTCAACAACGCGGTGCGCTACGCCAGCGGCGGGCCCGGCTCGATCCGCCTGGACCTGGTGCGCGACAAGGCGCAGCGGCTGGAGCTGCACGTGCAGGACGACGGCCCCGGCATCTCGCCGGAAGTGCGGGCCCATTTATTTGAACCGTTTTACACCACCTCCAGCAAGGGCACCGGACTGGGGCTGTATCTGGCGCGCGAATTGTGTTTGAATAACGAGGCGCGGCTGGATTATGAATATCGTTTCGACAACCTGGACAGCGCCGACGGCAACCCGGTGTCGAGCGGGCGCTTTGTGATTACCTTCGCCTATCCGGCGCAAAAGCAAGTAAAGGCTGTTTGATGAATGCAAAAGGTTCCCAACGCGCGCCTCGCGTGCTGGTGGTCGACGATGAAGCCGACCTGCGCGAACTGCTGGAACTGACCCTGCTGAAAATGGGGCTGGACGTCGACAGCGCGGAAACGCTGAGGCAGGCGCGCGTCCTGCTGGCCGAAGCCGAGTACCAGCTGGTGCTGACCGACATGCGCCTGCCAGACGGCCTGGGGCTGGAGCTGGTGCGCGAAGTCTGCGCCGCCTATAAGAACACGCCGATCGCGGTGGTGACGGCCTTCGGCAGCGCCGACAACGCCGTGGTCGCGCTCAAGGCCGGCGCCTTCGACTACATTTCCAAGCCGGTGGCGCTGGACCAATTGCGCCTGATGGTGCAGTCGGCGCTGCGCCTGAACGCCGAGCCGGCGCCCGGCCTGGCGGCCAGCGCCGAACCGGCCGCCAGCCGTTTGAAGGGCGACTCCGCCGTGATCCAGGCGCTGCGCGCGCAGATCGCGCGGCTGGCGCGCTCGATGGCGCCGATCGCCATCAACGGCGAATCGGGCAGCGGCAAGGAGCTGGCGGCGCGCGAGATCCACGCGCAAAGCTCGCGCGCCGGCAAGCCCTTCATCGCGGTCAACTGCGGCGCGATTCCGGAGGCGCTGATGGAGGCCGAGTTCTTCGGCTACCGCAAGGGCGCGTTCACCGGCGCGGCCGACGAGCGCGACGGCTTCTTCCAGGCGGCCAACGGCGGCACCCTGATGCTGGACGAGGTGGCCGACCTGCCGCTGGCGATGCAGGTCAAGCTGCTGCGCGCGATCCAGGAGCGGCGCGTGCGCAAGATCGGCGCCACCGCCGAGGAGCCGGTCGATGTGCGTATTATTAGCGCGACCCATAAAAACCTGGAGCACTGCGTGGAGCAGGGCAGCTTCCGCCAGGACTTGTTCTACCGCTTGAACGTCATCGAACTGAGCCTGCCGCCGCTGCGCGAGCGGCTCGACGACCTCGGCGAGCTGACCGGCGCGATTCTTGAGCGGCTCGGCACCTTCGAGCACAAGGTGGTCCTGGGGCCGGGCGTGCTGGAGACGCTGCGCGGCTATTCCTTCCCCGGCAATGTGCGCGAGCTGGAAAATATCCTGGAGCGGGCGCTGGCCTTCGCCGACGACGGCGTGATCGAAGTCGGCGACCTGGCGCTGAAGGGCGCGCGCATGGTGGAGGCGGTGGTGCCGTTGCCGGTTCCGGCCACGCCGCTACCGCATCTGGCCGCGACCGAAGCGGAGATGTTCGGGCTGGCGCCGGCCGTGGCGCCAACCGCCGCGCCATCGGCCGCCGGCCAGCCGCCGCTGCCGCACCTCGACGCGCTGCCGAGCAGCCTGCCCGACTACCTGAACCAGATCGAGCGCGACATCATCCTGCGCGCGCTGGCGCAGACCCAGTTCAACCGCACCCAGGCCGCCCAGCTGCTGGGCATCAGCTTCCGCCAGCTGCGCTACCAGATGCAGAAGCTGAACATCCAGGAGCCCGAGGCATGAGCGGGGCCGCCGCGCTGACGGCCGACGGCTGGTGGCCGGCCGCGCAGCGCTACGACAGCCCGCACCGCGATCCGCGCCCCTGCGCGGGCTCGGGCCTGGCCGACATCACGCTGCTGGTGATACACAACATCTCCCTGCCGGGCGGCCGTTTCGGCGGCCCGCACGTGTCCGACCTGTTCACCGGCCGGATCGACTATAATGCTGACCCCTCGTTCGCCGGGCTGCGCGGGCTGAAGGTGTCCAGCCACTTCTTCATCCGCCGCGACGGCCGGGTGATCCAGTACGTTTCAGCCGACGACAGGGCCTGGCACGCCGGCCGCTCCAGCTTTTGCGGACGGGAAAAATGCAACGATTATTCGATCGGCGTCGAGCTCGAAGGCACGGACGACACGCCGTTCGCCGCGGCGCAGTACGCGGCGCTGACCGCGCTGACGCTGGCGTTGCAAACGCGCTATCCGCTGGCCGCCGTGCAGGGCCACGAGCACATCGCGCCGGGCCGCAAGACCGATCCGGGGCCCTTGTTCGATTGGGAATATTATCAAAAACTGCTTAAGAAAGAGGCAATGTTAGTAGGTGCTAGCGCTGAACTTGGCTTCCCTATTGGGCTTCTTTAATGTCAAGAGCAAAATTGCTGGAAACATCAAAATTTCTCACTTGCCGTGCTACGGTGTGACCACTACAATCAGTGGATAGGTTCTGGTCAATCACTAGATATAGTGGTTCTCAAGACATTGAATCTTGAGAGAATTACAAGTCTGCCGGGCCGGGTTACACCCTTTTATGGCATTTTTTTACACAACATACGCCGCGCAGCCATGACTGCACGCTGTTATCGGGGAGCTTAAATGCAATCTACTCAAGACATCACCATCAATCCAGCGCTGGTACCAGCAGCGTCTGCGAGCACCGCCAGCAGCCCGGTCACGGCCGCCAGCGACCTCGGTGACTACCGCATCATCCGCCGTAACGGCGCGGTCGTCGCGTTTGAACCGTCGAAAATCGCGATCGCCGTCACCAAGGCCTTCCTGGCCGTGAACGGCGGCCAGGGCGCCGCTTCGGCCCGCATCCGCGAATTGGTAGAGCAGCTGACCGCCAGCGTGGTCTCGGCGCTGGTGCGCCGCCAGCCGTCCGGCGGCACCTTCCACATCGAAGACGTGCAGGACCAGGTCGAGCTGGCGCTGATGCGCTCCGGCGAACATGACGTCGCCCGCGCCTATGTCCTGTACCGCGCCAAGCACATGGAAAAGCGTCTCGCCGCCAAGGAAGCGCAAGGCGCCGCCGCCGCGATCGACGCGCCGCAGATCCACGTGCTGGAAAACGGCGAGCGCAAGCCGCTGGAAATGAGCCGCGTGACCAGCCTGATCAACGCCGCCTGCATCGGCCTGGAAAAACACGTCGACGCCGACGCCATCGTCGCCGAGACCCTGAAAAACCTGTACGACGGCGTGCCGGTCGAAGAGCTGCACAAATCCGCCATCCTGGCCGCCCGCGCGCTGATGGAAAAAGATCCGGCCTACTCGCAAGTGACGGCCCGCATCCTGCTGCACACGATCCGCAAGGAAGTCTTCGGCAAGGAAGTCGCGCAGGGCGCGGCAGCGGCCGAATACGTGACCTACTTCCCGCAATACATCGCCAAGGGCATCAAGGAAGAACTGCTGGACGCCAAACTGGCCGAGTTCGACCTGGCCCGCCTGGCCAAGGCGCTGGTCGCCGACCGCGACCTGCAGTTCGGCTACATCGGCCTGCAGACCCTGTACGACCGCTACTTCTTGCACGTGCGCGACATCCGCATCGAAATGCCGCAGGCCTTCTACATGCGCGTCGCCATGGGCCTGGCCCTGAACGAAGGCGACCGCGAAGCGCGCGCCATCGAGTTCTACAACCTGCTGTCGACCTTCGACTTCATGTCGTCGACGCCGACCCTGTTCAACTCGGGCACGCTGCGTTCGCAACTGTCGTCGTGCTACCTGACCACCGTCTCGGACGACCTGGAAGGCATCTACGACGCCATCAAGGAAAACGCGCTGCTGGCCAAGTTCGCCGGCGGCCTGGGCAACGACTGGACCCCGGTGCGCGCGCTGGGCGCCCACATCAAGGGCACCAACGGTAAATCGCAAGGTGTGGTGCCGTTCCTGAAAGTGGTCAACGACACCGCCGTCGCGGTCAACCAGGGCGGCAAGCGCAAGGGCGCGGTCTGCGCCTACCTGGAAACCTGGCACATGGACATCGAAGAGTTCCTGGACCTGCGCAAGAACACCGGCGACGACCGCCGCCGCACCCACGACATGAACACCGCCAACTGGATCCCGGACATGTTCATGAAGCGCGTGATGGAAAAGGGCGAGTGGACCCTGTTCTCGCCATCGGACTGCCCGGACCTGCACGACCTGGTCGGCAAGGCCTTCGAGAAAGCCTACCTGGGCTACGAAGCCAAGGCCGCCGCCGGCGAAATCCGCGTGTTCAAGAAGATCGTCGCGCTGGACCTGTGGCGCAAGATGCTGTCGATGCTGTTCGAAACCGGCCACCCATGGATCACCTTCAAGGACCCATGCAACATCCGTTCGCCGCAGTCGCACGTGGGCATGGTCCACAGCTCGAACCTGTGCACCGAGATCACGCTCAACACCGGCCCTGACGAAATCGCCGTCTGCAACCTGGGTTCGGTCAACATGCCGGCCCACATGAAGGAAGGCAAGCTGGATCACGTCAAGCTGCAGAAGACCATCCGCACCGCCATGCGCATGCTGGACAACGTCATCGACATCAACTACTACGCGGTCGCCAAGGCGAAGAACTCCAATATGCGCCACCGTCCGGTCGGCCTGGGCGTGATGGGCTTCCAGGACTGCCTGCACATGATGCGCGTGCCGTTCTCGTCGCCGGAGTGCGTGGCCTTCGCCGACACCTCGATGGAAGCGGTGTGCTACTACGCCTACCTGGCCTCGACCGAGCTGGCCGAAGAACGCGGCCACTATCAGTCGTACAAAGGCTCGCTGTGGGACCGCGGCATCCTGCCGCAGGACTCGATCAAGCTGCTGGCCGACGAACGCGGCGGCTACCTGGAGCAGGACACCTCGGCCGCCATGGACTGGACCCCGGTGCGCGAGCGCATCAAGAAGTTCGGCATGCGTAACTCGAACTGCGTGGCGATCGCTCCGACCGCGACCATTTCGAACATCATCGGCGTGTCGGCCTGCATCGAGCCGACCTTCCAGAACCTGTACGTGAAGTCCAACCTGTCGGGCGAGTTCACCGAGATCAACGCCTACCTGGTGCGCGACCTGAAGGCGCGCGACCTGTGGGACGAGGTCATGATCGCCGACCTGAAGTACTTCGACGGTTCGCTGGCCAAGATCGACCGCATCCCGAACGACCTGCGCGACATCTACGCCACCGCGTTCGAAGTGTCGCCGACCTGGCTGGTGGAAGCCGCTTCCCGCCGCCAGAAGTGGATCGACCAGGCGCAGTCGCTGAACATCTACATGGCCGGCGCCTCGGGCAAGAAGCTGGACGAGACCTACAAGCTGGCATGGCTGCGCGGCCTGAAAACCACCTACTACCTGCGCACCACCTCGGCGACCCACACCGAGAAATCGACCTCCAAGACCGGCGCGCTGAACGCGGTGGCGGTGGACGGCGGCATGTCGGCCAGCGCCAAGGCTGCGGCGGCGCCGGCTGCTGCGGCCCCGGTGGCGGCGGCCGTGACGGCCGAGGCGGACGGCGAAGCCTGCTACCTGCGTCCTGGCGACGACGGTTTCGAGGAATGCGAAGCCTGTCAGTAAATCGTACTAATATATAGAGTGAACCGTCCCGGCCCGCCGGGCGGTTCTTTTTACACCGAATTCAGAAGGAAACTCACTATGTCGCTGTCCTGGGACGAAGAGGCCGCACCGGCCGCATCGCAAGCTGCTGTTAATCAAGCCGCGCTGGCCGCCACCGAAGGCAGTGTCGAGCAGGTCGCCCTGCGCGTCAACGCCGACGACAAGCGCATCATCAACGGCAAGACCGACGTCAACCAGCTGGTGCCGTTCAAGTACAAATGGGCATGGGACAAATACCTGGCCGGCTGCGCCAACCACTGGATGCCGCAGGAAGTGAACATGCAGCGCGACATCGAGCTGTGGAAGAACCCGAACGGCCTGACCGACGACGAGCGTCGCCTGGTCAAGCGCAACCTGGGCTTCTTCGTCACCGCCGACTCGCTGGCCGCCAACAACATCGTGCTGGGCACCTACCGCCACATCACCGCCCCCGAGTGCCGCCAGTACCTGCTGCGCCAGGCGTTCGAGGAAGCGATCCACACCCACGCCTACCAGTACATCGTCGAGTCGCTGGGCCTGGACGAGGCCGAGATCTTCAACGCCTACAACGAAGTGAAGTCGATCCGCGACAAGGACGAGTTCCTGATCCCGTTCATCGACACGCTGACCGACCCGGCCTTCACCACCGGCACCGTGGAAAACGACCAGAAGCTGCTGAAGTCGCTGATCGTGTTCGCCTGCCTGATGGAAGGCCTGTTCTTCTACGTCGGCTTCACCCAGATCCTGGCGCTGGGCCGCCAGAACAAGATGATGGGCGCCGCCGAGCAGTACCAGTACATCCTGCGCGACGAATCGATGCATTGCAATTTCGGCATCGACCTGATCAACACGATCAAGATGGAAAACCCGCTGCTGTGGACTCCGGCCTTCAAGGAAGAGATCAAGCAGCTGTTCCTGCAAGCGGTGGACCTGGAGTACGCCTACGCCGAAGACACCATGCCGCGCGGCGTGCTGGGCCTGAACGCCACCATGTTCAAGGGCTACCTGCGCTTCATCGCCAACCGCCGCGCCACGCAGATCGGCCTGGAGACGCTGTTCGACCAGGAAGAGAACCCGTTCCCATGGATGAGCGAGATGATCGACCTGAAGAAAGAGCGCAACTTCTTCGAGACCCGCGTCATCGAATACCAGACCGGCGGCGCGCTGAACTGGGATTAAGCTTTACAGTCACTTCGCATGCAGCCTCTTACTGTCAAAGTAAGGGGCTTTTTTTCGCACCTTCACTTCACATTCCCGGCCTTGCTTCCATGATCAAATCTATCGTTTTGGCAAGCTTGCTGCTTGTCGGCGCCATCAACTCCGGCGCCGCCGAGATCGATCGCGCCAAGGCGCTCTATCTCGCGGGGAAGCATGAAGAGGCCTTCCCACTCTAAATCCCTCTACTGGTATCAGAAGGCAGCCGCATCCGGCGACGCGCTGGCGCAGTACTATGTCGGACTGGCGTACACCCATGGCAGGGGCGTTGAGCGCGATCCCGCGAAGGCCGTTGAGATGATGTCGCTGTCCGCGAAGCAGGGCAATATGATGGGCCAGCACAACCTTGGCGTGGCCTCTCGCCGCGGACCCGGTCAAGGCGCAGGCCTGGTTCATGAAAGCCGCCGAAAGCAAGGACCGCGACACGCAGTATTCGGTTGCCAAGGCCTACATGCAGGGCCAGATCGTTTCGGCGGACAGTGTGAAAGGCGTCGACTACTTCAAGCGTGCGGCCGCGCAGGGCCACGTCGAGGCGCAGTACAGCCTGGGCTATATCTACACGAATGGCATGGGGGCCGCCCGCAATCTGGCCGAAGGCGCGCAATGGATGATTCTTGCGCAGCGGGGAGGGCATCCGCAGGCCGCCGCCGCGGTCGAATCTCTCCGCAAAATAATGGCCTCCGGCGATTTCGACGAGGCGGACAGGCTCGCGCAGCGCCGGTTGTAAACGCATCGCGCGATGCTCGCGCAGCACGGCCGGTACCGCTGCAGTGCTTAGCTTTGCAGGCCCACGGCCGCCAGGTACGCCGCCAGCGCCGGGCTGTGCTCGTCGCGGGTGAGGGCGGCGAGGTAGCCGTCGGGGCGGACCAGGGCGATGTCGCCGGCCTGGAAGCCGTAGGCGTCGCGCAGGTGGCCGCCGTTGTCGCGCAGCTCGGCGCCGGCGCCGACGTCGATGATGCGCAGGCCTGGGCGTGCCGGAATCGCCGGCGTGTCGCGCGCCTCATAGCGCAGCATAATCCACTCGCCGCTATTCAATAGTGTAAACAAACGTACAGCCTGTCCGGCCGCGCCGATGCATGGCGCATCCGGCGCGCGGTCGCCGGCGCGCGGCGCGGCGCCGTCGCCGCGTTCATCGAGCGACAAGGTGGACGAGCGATAGCCCAGGTCGAGCTGCTGCGCCTCGCGCCCGCGACGCACATCGCCGCGCTCGCGCATCGCGTCGAGCAGCCTGGCGGACAGTCCCAGCATGCCGGCGGCGATCCCGCGCCGCTCCGCTTCGTAGGTGTCGAGCAGCGCGTCCGGCGCGCCGGCCAGCACCGCCGCCAGCTTCCATCCCAGGTTCCAGGCATCCTGCACGCTGGTGTTCAAACCCTGGCCGCCGGTCGGCGGATGGATGTGCGCGGCGTCGCCGGCGATGAACACGCGGCCGACCCGGTAGCGATCCGCCAGCCGCGAACTCATTTCATACACCGAGCGCCAATGCACCGCCCGCACGTCGATGTCGCCGCGGCCGGTGCGCTCGGCGATGACGGCGGCCAGCCCCGCATCCGACGCGTCGAACTCGCCCTCCAGCGCGATCGGCATCTGCAGCTGGAACAGCGCGGTCCCCATCAGCGGGCACAAACTGATCTGGCGGGGGCCGTCGCCCCAGCGATGCCAGGCGTCGCGCGACAGCCCGGCCAGCGTCAGGTCGGCCACCACCGCGCGCATCTTCATCGCCTCGCCGGGGAAGCCGATCGCCAGCGCCTTGCGCACGAAGCTGCGGCCGCCGTCGGCGCCGACCAGGTAGCGCGCCCGCAGCGCGACCTCGCCGTCCGGCGTGACCACGCGCGCGGCGACGCCGTCCGCATCCTGCTCGAAGCCGTCCAGCGCATGCGCGTAGCGCGGCGCGTGGCCCAGCTCCGCCAGCCGCGCGCGCAGGATCGCTTCGGTCAGGTGCTGCGGCAGCATCAGCGGCTGGCCGTAGGGTTCGGACGGCGAGGGCGCCGTCGCGTCGATCGCCTGCTGCTCGTCGTAGCCGCCGTCGGCGCGGTACTTGCGCTGCGGCGGATAGTGGCCGCCGGCCGCCGCCATGCGGTCGGCCACGCCCAGCGCTTCGAAGATTTCCAGGCTGCGCGGCTGGATGCCTTTGCCGCGCGAACCGCTGAACGGCTGTTCAGCTTTATCGATCAGCACAAAGCCGACATGGCGCCGCGCCAGGTCGATGGCGAGCGTCAGGCCGGCGGCGCCGGCGCCGCAGATGAGGATGTCGGTGTGGATGGGATTCATGCTTCACTCCTATATGTGTGTATTTTGCACATATTATTCTTGGCCGAAAATCGTGTCAAGAATTATGTGTATAATGCACATATGAATAAAGATATCCGGGATATGCATGACGCGCTGCTCGACATCATCGGCTTCATGAGCCGACCCGAGCCCGACGTCGCACTGATGGCCGACATGTCGATGCCGCTCGAACGCGCGCTGCTGCCGCTGTTGGTGCGCATCGACCGGCGCGGTCCGATCGGCGTGGTGGAGCTGGCCGAAGTGGTCGGCCGCGACTACACGACCGTCAGCCGCCAGGTGGCGCGGCTCGACGAACTCGGGCTGGTGGTGCGGCGCGCCGGCGCGCGCGACAAGCGGGTGCGCGAAGCGGAGGTGACGGAGCTGGGACGCGAGATGGCCGACGCCATCGACCGCACGCGCGAGCAGCTGGTCGGCGAACTGATGGCCGATTGGACCAACGCCGAACGGCGCGATCTGGCGCGCCTGCTGAAGCGCGTCGCCGCCGACATGAACGAATGGCTGGCCAACCGCAGGCACGACGACGCCGAATAACTCGCCGCGCCATCTCGCAAGCAGCCCAAGCCGGCGCTGCTTAACGCCGATTTACAATCACGAAGCTGAGCGCGGGCGCGCTGGCGAAACGCAGAGGCGCTGCGGCGCACCGCTGTATTCTGCTTGCCATTCCTCGCACTCTGTCTCATAATCGCGACGAATTTAAAAACAGTGAGTAGCGGCGGCGCGCAGGCGATGCGCAAGCGCTCTCGAATTCGGAAGCGGGCGGCGCGATTTTCGCGGCGGCGATGGAGACATCGCAGAAACCCAGGCGGAATAAGGCGCGCTTTGAAGCGCGGATTTTCCGCGCGGCGCGCGCGGCGCCTTTCCGAACGAGATTGAGCGCGCACATCGCGAACGCGGCGACGCAAGCCGGCATGCCGAACCGGCATGCGTATGTGAATTGGCGAGCTTAAGTCGAAAAAAAAGCGCGTGATATCTATCGTGCTGGTTGCGCACCGACAAGGTTTTCGTGTACTTTACGAGATTGAAAATGCGTGAATGTAAATGCAGCGTTTTTTTAAAGCGCGCATGCCGCAGAAATGATCGCGATACGGGATTTGATTCACACAGATATGCACAAGACCACACCGTTTTTGTTCAACCGTCTTGCCTGATTAGGTTCGGGCTGGGCGGTTTTTTCTTTGAAAACGAAAACCGTGAATGGCTGCGACGTAGGTCCCTGGAGCTGAGTACACGCCCGACCACCCGCAAAACGTCGCAACAAGATTAGTACCTGTACGCCGCTCCGGCCACGGACGGCGGGCAGGTCGATGGCTGAAGCGCTGCACTCGTGAGGGGTTGCAGCAGTTCAGCTGGTGCCGAATTCATTAGCGCAAACCGTATTCTGTTTGTGCCGATGAATAATTCGCCTGGCCCAATCCGGGGCCGGACGGGTTTAAATCTTGTAATGAATTTTTCCCATCCCCGATGAAGGAGAACTAAAAATGGCAACTGCCGCAAAGAAACCAGCAGCAAAAAAGCCGGCCGCTAAAGCCGCCGCCCCAGCGAAAAAGCCTGTCGCAGCGAAAGCCGCCGCCAAGCCAGCAGCCAAAGCTGCCGCTAAACCAGCCGCTAAACCAGCAGTGAAAAAAGCCGCTGCCAAGCCAGCAGCGAAAAAAGTCGCCGCTAAACCAGCAGCTAAACCAGCTGTGAAAAAAGCAGCCGCCAAGCCGGCAGCGAAAAAAGTAGCCGCTAAACCAGCAGCGAAAAAAGTCGTCGCTAAAGCAGCCGCCAAGCCGGCAGCGAAAAAAGAAGCCGCTAAGCCAGCAGCGAAAAAAGTCGTCGCCAAAGCAGCAGCCAAGCCGGCAGCGAAAAAAGAAGCCGCTAAGCCAGCAGCGAAAAAAGTCGCCGCCAAGCCAGCAGCGAAAAAAGTCGTCGCTAAAGCCGCAGCCAAACCAGCCGCTAAAAAAGCAGCCGCCAAGCCAGCAGCAAAAAAAGTAGCAGCTAAGCCAGCAGCGAAAAAAGTCGCCGCCAAGCCAGCAGCGAAAAAGCCGGTTGCCAAAGCAGCAGCCAAGCCAGCAGCTAAAAAAGCTGTCGCCAAAAAACCAGCAGTAAAAGCGGCAGCCAAACCGGCTGCAAAGGCCGCGGCTAAGCCAGCAGCAAAAAAGCCGGTTAAGGCGGCCGCCAAGCCAGCAGCCAAGCCAGCAGCTAAACCAGCAGCCAAGAAGCCAGTCGCTAAGAAAGCCGCCGCTAAACCGGCAGCCGCTCCAGCACCGGTGGCAGCGGCAGCACCGGCAGCCGCTCCAGTAGCAGCTAAACCAGCTGTGAAAAAAGCTGCGCCGAAGAAGGCTGCACCGAAGAAGGAAGCTGTCGCCAAGCCAGCCGCTCCTGCTCCAGCAGCTGCTCCAGCAGCAAAAACCGTGTTGGCGCCGGCAGCAGCATGGCCGTTCCCAACCAGCACGCGTCCTTCCTAAGCCTCATCGCTTAGGTGCCTGCTGAGGCAACCGGCCGCTGTGTGAGACAATCACACAGCGGCTTTTTTATTGGAGGGGATTCGTGCTTAGTATTGTCATGTTGATTGTCGACGCCATTGCCACCCTGTTGGGCGGAGCCTTGTTGCTGCGCTTCTGGATGCAGGCGATCCGCGTCCGTCCGCCATCGTCGGTGGCGCAATTTACTTTCCAATTATCGGACTGGCTGGTGCGCCCCATGCGCCGCATCGTGCCGGGCGTGGGCGGCTACGACTGGGCCAGCCTGATCGGCGCCTTCCTGATCGTGCTGCTGGCGACGTCGGTGCTGTTCATGGCCGGCTGGAGCGCCCAGGCGGTGCTGCTGATGGCCTTGCAGCGCTTCCTGCAGTGGATTTTGTACGGCTTCATGGCGCTGCTGGTGATCGAGGCGGTCTTCAGCTGGATCAATCCGCATGCGCCGCTGGCGCCGTTCGTGCGCGCGCTCAACGAGCCGCTGCTGCGTCCCATCCGCCGCGTGGTGCCGCTGGTGGGCAACCTGGACCTGTCGCTGCTGGTGGCGCTGATCCTGCTGCAGATCGCGAATATCCTGCTGGGGATGGCGTTCAGCGGACGCTGAAACCCGTCGCCATAAAAAAGCCCCGTCGGCCCGAAAGCGCTCAAGATCGCGTTCGGTGCCGACGGGGCTTTTTTACTGCTGCTTAGTAGCGGTAGCCGAAGGCGGCTTCGAACTTGTCCGCGATCTCGGCGGCGGTCGGCTTGTGGTTCTGCGCGCCCTTGCTGGCGATCTTGATCGCGCCCAGCAGGCTGGCCAGGCGGCCGGTGGTTTCCCATTTCCAGCCGTTGGTGATGCCGAACAGCAGGCCGGCGCGGTAGGCGTCGCCGCAGCCGGTCGGATCGATCGCCTCGGCCACCGGCACCGCCGGGATCTCGATGCGCTGGCCGCCGGTGTAGATCTCCGAACCCTGCTCGCCGCGCGTGATGATCAGCGCTTCCAGGCGGCTGGCGATGTCCGGCACGGTCAGGCCGGTACGGTCCATCAGCAGTTCGATTTCGTAGTCGTTGGTGGTGACGTAGGTGGCCTTGTCGATGAACTCAATCAGTTCTTTGCCGTTGAACATCGGCAGCTGCTGGCCCGGATCGAAGATGAACGGGATCTGCAGCTTGGCCAGGTCGGCGGCGTGCTTCTGCATGCCCAGGTGGCCGTCCGGCGAGATGATGGCGAGCGCGGCAGGACCGGCCTTGGCGACCTCGTTCTCGTGCGCATACGACATCGCGCCCGGGTGGAAGGCGTTGATCTGGTTGTTGTCTTCGTCGGCGGTGACGAAGCACTGCGCGTTGTAGGCATCCTGCTTGACCAGGATGTTGTCGGTCGCCAGGCCCAGCTTGCGGAAGCGCTCCATGTAGGCGGCGTTGTCCTGGCCCATGACGCCGACGATGCGCGGGTCGCCGCCCAGCAGCTTGAGGTTGTAGGCGATGTTGGGCGCGCAGCCGCCGAACTCGGTGCGCATGGTCGGCGCCAGGAACGAGACGTTGACTTTATGCAGTTGGTCGGCCAGCAGGACGCTGTCGAAGCGGCCGGGGAATTGCAGGATGGTGTCGATCGCGATCGAACCGCAAATCAAAGAGGTTTTGGTCATGATAGTTCTTTATGGATAGAAGACTGCGATGTGATAGCCGGATGCTTTCAGCTCGCTCAATTCGAAGTACAGTTTGACAGATTGTTCGGTGTGCGGTGCGAAGCCTTTGTCCGGTGCGGCATCGGCGCCGAGGTAGTCGCGCGGCGCGAACACGCGGCGCAGGATGCGCTTGTCGGCGGCGTCGTCCAGCACCAGTTCGATGTGCGGCCAGGCTTGCGCGGTCGCACCCTGGTTGCGCAGCAGCGTGGTGAAGGAGAAGGTGGTCTCGCTCAGGGTCTGCAGCTCGCCCTGTTCGATGGTGAGGTCGTCGATCTGGGCCGGCAGTTCGATCTTGCAGCCGAGCGCGTTGCAGGCGGCCAGCAGCGCCGGCTTCAGCGGCGGCATGGCGGCGGCGATCTGGTTGCGGAAGGTGGTCAGGCCTTGCGCGGCCAGCGCGCCGACCAGCAGCAGCGAGCCCAGGCTCATGGCGATGGTCGCGGCCTTGCCGAACTTCTGGCGGCGGCGGTCGCGCTTGACGAAGCCGGGTTCGTCGGCATCCGGTTCGGTTTCTTCTTCGGGCGCTGCCGCTTCCACTGCGGCATGCAGATGAGCATGGGCGCGGGCAGTCTGTGCTTCGGCCAGGCCGGCGGAGGAGAGCTGGACCAGCGCTTCCTCGTCGACATCGTCGAGCTCGTCCGCACGCGGCGGGCGCGCCGCTTGCGGCTCTGCGGCGGATTCGGTGACGGACTCGGCGACGGCGTCGTCGGCCGCCGGCTCGTCCCACGTCGGCTCGCGGCGGTCGCCGGCGGCCAGCATTTCCGCGAAGAAGTCGGGCGATGGTTCGTCGACGGTCTCCGGCTCGCGTTCCGGCACGATGGACTGCTCCATGACGGCCAGTTCCGCTGCCAGCGCGGCTTCCAGTTCGTCGTCGGACAGCGCCTCGACGCTGAGCGCGTCCTCGAAAGGCGGCTCGTCCTCGGGCCGCGGTTCGGATTCGGCGGCCGGCTCAGGCTCCACGATCGGCTCTGGCTCCGGTTCAGGTTCGACGTCCAGGTCGAGATCCAGCGGCGCTTCGGCTGTGGCCGGCAGGATGGCGGGTTCGGCTGGCAGCGCAAACGGCGCCGGATCCGGCTCGACCGCAGGTTCGGGCGTCAGTTCTGGTTCCGGCTCCGGCGCGATGTCGAGCGCGATATCATCCGCGGGCGGCGCCGCTTCGGCGGCATCCAGCGCGGTGTCGAGTTCCAGCGTATAGATAGCTTCATTGCCCAGCACTTCGGCGGCGCGGGTGTCCAGCGCGGCCATCTTCTCGTCGAAGGGCGTGGTGTCGGGCAGGGGAGTCGCCGGCTGCGGTGCCGGCTGGGATTTGGCGATCGGCTCCAGCAGGGCCGCATTGCCGTCGAAGACTTCATTACAGGAGCCACAGCGCACTATGCCCCCACGTAATTTCAGCTGGTCATGAGCGACCCGAAATGTCGTGTTGCAGTGGGGGCATTTAGTGGCGAGCGCCATTGCCGTGGTTAGCGTGCCGCCGGAGCCGTGTCGCTGCCGAGGCGGCCGTGCAGCGCCACCCAGCCTTCTTGCTCAGCCCATACGCCCAGCTTGATGAACGGCGCGTAGGCCGCGGCCACTTCTTCCGCCTGGCGCGCCAGCACGCCGGACAGGATCAGCGCGCCGCCTTCGGCCACGCGGCCGGACAGCATTGGCGCCATCAGCTTCAGCGGGCTGGACAGGATGTTGGCGACCACGATGTCGAACTTCTGCGTCGCATGCTTCGACTCGGCGAAGGTATCCGGCAGGAAGAACGCGATCTCGCAGTGGTTGCGCTGGGCGTTGTCGGCCGCCGATTCGATCGCTTGCGGATCGATGTCGACGCCGGCCACTTCGCCCGCGCCGACCTTCTTGGCGACCATCGCCAGAATGCCGGAACCGCAGCCGTAGTCCAGCACGGTCTTGCCCGGCGCCGGATTCGCTTCCAGCCACTCCATGCACAGACGGGTGGTCGGATGGCTGCCGGTGCCGAAGGCCAGGCCAGGGTCCAGCTCCAGGATCAGGGCGTCGGGATTCGGCGCTTCATGCCAGCTCGGCACGACCCAGATGTTCTTGCCGATATGAATAGGCGCGAACTGCGACTGCGTCAGGCGCACCCAGTCCTGCTCCTCCACCTTGCGGGTGGTGAACTTCGGCAGCGATGCCAGGCCGACTTGCCCCGCTGCCGCTGCCACGATCACGGCCTGGTCGTCATCTTCGTTGGTCAGGGCGACCACGCGGCTGTGATCCCACGCCGCTTCGGTCGGTTCCATGCCCGGCTCGCCGAACAGCGGTTTTTCCGCGTCCGTGCCTTCGTCCGCGTCTTCCACGGACACCGACAGCGCGCCCACGTCCATCAGCGCTTCCGACAGTGCTTCCGCGTGCTCGCGCGCGATTTCGATGACGATTTCAGTCCAGCTCATTATTGTGGCGCCTTGTTGCTCAAGCTAAGTTTGTGCAGTTCCGGCATGTCGGCCAGCTTCTGCTCCAGGTAGTGGATGTTGGTGCCGCCTTCGATGAAACGGGCGTCGACCATCAGCTCGCGGTGCAGCGGGATGTTGGTCGAGATGCCTTCGACGACCATTTCCGACAGCGCGATCTGCATGCGGCGGATCGCCTGCTCGCGGGTGGCGCCGTAGGAGATCACCTTGCCGATCATCGAATCGTAGTGCGGCGGTACATAATAACCTGCGTAGGCATGCGAGTCGACGCGCACGCCCGGGCCGCCCGGCACGTGCCAGGAGGTGATGCGGCCCGGCGACGGCGTGAACTTGAACGCGTCCTCGGCGTTGATGCGGCACTCGATCGCGTGACCGGACAACATCACGTCGCGCTGGCGGAAGCGCAGCTTCTCGCCGGCGGCGATGCGGATCTGTTCCTGCACGATGTCGATGCCGGTGATCATTTCGGTGACCGGGTGTTCGACCTGCACGCGGGTGTTCATCTCGATGAAGTAGAACTCGCCGTTCTCATACAGGAACTCGAAGGTGCCGGCGCCGCGGTAGCCGATCTTGCGGCAGGCTTCGGCGCAACGGTCGCCGATTTTCTCGATCAGTTTGCGCGGGATGCCGGGCGCCGGCGCCTCTTCGATGACCTTCTGGTGGCGGCGCTGCATCGAGCAGTCGCGTTCGCCCAGCCAGACGGCGTTTTTGTGTTCGTCGGCCAGGATCTGGATTTCCACGTGACGCGGATTTTCCAGATACTTCTCCATATAGACTTCCGGATTGCCGAAAGCGGTGCCCGCTTCGGTCTTGGTCATGGCCACGGCATTGATCAGCGCCGCTTCGGTATGCACCACGCGCATGCCGCGACCGCCGCCGCCGCCGGCCGCCTTGATGATGACCGGGTAGCCGACCTTGCGCGCAATTTGCACGATCGCCTTTGGATCGTCCGGCAACGCGCCGTCCGAACCCGGCACGCACGGCACGCCGGCCTTGATCATGGTCTGCTTGGCCGATACTTTGTCGCCCATCAGGCGGATCGATTCCGAACGGGGGCCGATGAAGACGAAGCCGGATTTTTCCACGCGCTCGGCGAAGTCGGCGTTTTCCGACAGGAAGCCGTAGCCGGGGTGGATCGCTTCGGCGTCGGTCACTTCGGCCGCGCTGATGATGGCCGGCATGTTCAGATAGCTGAGCGTCGACGGCGCTGGACCGATACACACCGATTCATCCGCCAACTTCACGTATTTGGCGTCTTTGTCCGCTTCCGAGTGGACCACGACCGTCTTGATACCCATCTCGCGGCAAGCGCGCTGAATACGGAGGGCAATTTCGCCACGGTTGGCAATGAGGATTTTTTCAAACATGATAGGTTCGCGTATGTCTGTGAGCGCCGGCGGACCGGCAACGTCAGGTAGAGGAGGGAATGCGGACCAAGCCGGCGCGCCCGTCACCGATGGGGAGGGCGCGAGCCGGTCTTAGCCTATCACAAACAGCGGTTGGCCGAACTCGACCGGTTGGCCGTTTTCAACCAGGATCTGGGTGATCGTGCCGGATTTGTCGGCGTCGATTTCGTTCAGCAGCTTCATCGCTTCGATGATGCACAGGGTGTCGCCTTCCTTGACGGTGGCGCCCACTTCGACATAGGCAGGGGAGCCTGGCGCGGACGAACGGTAGAAGGTACCGACCATCGGCGACTTCACGATGTGGCCGGTCGGCTCGGCGGCGACGGCGGCGATCGGCGCGGCGGCTGCGGGAGCGGCGGCTGGGGCCGGGGCGGCATGGTATTGCGGCATGCCTTGCGGCTGCATCATCACCATTTGGTTTTGCGGCATGGCGGACGACTTGACGATGCGTACTTTGCTCTCGCCTTCGGTCACTTCGAGTTCGGCGATGTCCGATTCTGCGACCAAATCAATCAAGGTCTTCAGCTTGCGTAGATCCATGTAACCCCCAGGAATATCTTGTTATGAGTGTGAGCGGTGGCGCCTTGTGGGCGGAACCGAGCTTAAAATAAGCGCAGATCGCGTAGATTAACGCCTTTTAAGGGCGAAGTCGATGGCAAACCGATATCCTTCGATACCCAGTCCGCAGATCGTTCCTATTGCGATCGCGCTAAGGAAAGAGTGGTGGCGAAATGATTCGCGCTGGTAAATATTCGAAATATGCACTTCCACAAACGGAATCGCCACCCCCGCCAAGGCGTCGCGCAAGGCCACGCTGGTATGGGTCAGGCCGCCCGGATTGATGACGATGGCGTCCACGCCTTCCGTTCTGGCGGCATGGATGCGGTCGATCAGCGCCCCTTCGTGGTTGCTCTGAAAACAAGACAAGCTCGCGCCGGCGGCCTGGGCTTGCGCCTGGGCCGCCTGTTCGATGTCGGCCAAAGTGCTAGCGCCGTAGACCTCAGGCTCACGGCTTCCCAGCAAATTCAGGTTGGGGCCGTTGAGTAACAGGAGGTTTTTTGCCATGGGTTCAGGACCGTTTTCCGCGAAAGTTCCGCATTTTGCCGCCAACTGCGGGCATTGGCAAGAGAAAAAAACTTATGAATCTGCTTACAGCGTGGCCAGGTCCTTGCGCAGCTCGTCAAACTTCAGCTTGCCCAGATAGGTCTTTTTGACCTGGCCGTCGGCGCCGATCAGGACCGTGTAGGGAAGGCCGCCGCCGCTATTGCCGAACTGGCGCGACAGGTCGGTGCCACTCATACCGGCCACCAGCACCGGGTAGGTGATCTTATATTTGTTGCTAAATTCGGCGATATTTGTTGGCGAATCGATACCGATTCCGATAACTTGCAGCTTCTTGCCTTCTTCTCCGGCGGCCAGCGCCGACAGCTCCGGCATCTCCTGCACGCATGGGCCGCACCACGGGGCCCAGAAATTGACCAATAAAGCCTTGCCTTGGTACTGCGCCAGCGCGGTCGCCGCCCCTTTTGCGTCCGGCAGGGTTTGTTTATACAGCTCGCCCACCGGACCGGTCACGCCGGCCGGCGCCGTGGTGGTCACGGGTGGAATATCTTGTTTCTTATAGCCGACATAAGCGCCGGTGGCGGCGAATAGCAAAGCGACAACAACATAGGCGGTCAGGTGTTTTTGGTTCATGGCTGTGGAGGGGAGGTTGGGGTTTCGTGGGTGCTGTTAACTAGTAGGGCGCGCACGGCGGCGAGATCGGCGCGCAGCAATTTGCCGTCGCCGCGGGTCTTGACGGCGCCGCGCAGATCGTCCAGCTCATATAAAGCGGCATGCACGCCTTCTTTATGCCACATGAAGCTGACGGTCTCGACGGAGCCATGGCGCGGCCCCTTGAAGTGCGGCGTCTCGGAAATGTCGATTTGCAAATTGCGGTTCAGCAGGAAGATTTCCACTTCCTTGGCGCTGTCGGCAAACAACTGCAGGTGGATATCGTCGTGCGGACCGGCCGTGCCATTCAATACGGCGCCGGTCAGGTAGGGATGGAAGGCGGACAGGCCTTCCATGATGTCGACCGCCAGCGTGCGCAGCCGGAACAGGCGGGCGGGCTGGGTGTCGGCCTGGAACAGCGACTGGTAGATCCGCACTTCCGCCTCGATCTGCGCGTTGTCCGGCAGCAGGTTCAGCGGCGGCTGGGTGTCGCCGAGGATTTGCCTGGCGGCCTTGCGCTTGGCGGTGTTGTAGTCGGCGCCGTCCTGCACGATCAGGCGCGCGGCCGCCGCGGCGATCTCCGCACGCAGCAGCAGGACTTCTTCAATAACATTCGGCGTCATGGACGAGATAATACTCTGAACCGGGAAAAGCGCGGCGGGTCGGGTAAAATCCCGTATTCATTCGTCCTGTTACACACCATGCACATTCATATCCTCGGTATTTGCGGCACCTTCATGGGCGGCCTGGCCGTCCTGGCAAAAGCAGCGGGCCACCGCGTCACCGGTTGCGACGCCAACGTCTATCCACCGATGAGCACGCAGCTGGAGGCGCAGGGCATAGAACTGATACAGGGCTTCGGCCCGGAGCAGGTCGCACTCAATCCCGACCTGTATGTGATCGGCAACGTGGTTTCGCGCGGCAATCCGCTGATCGAGGAGATCCTGAACCGCGGCCTGCCCTACGTGTCCGGCCCGCAGTGGATCGGCGACCATATATTAAGAGACAAATGGGTGCTGGCCGTGGCCGGCACGCACGGCAAGACCACCACCTCGGCCATGCTGACCTGGATCCTGGAAGACGCCGGCTACGCGCCCGGCTTCCTGATCGGCGGCGTGCCGATGAACTTCGGCGTCTCGGCGCGGCTGGAAGGCGACAAGGATTCGATCTTCTTCGTGATCGAAGCGGACGAGTACGACACCGCCTTCTTCGACAAGCGCAGCAAGTTCGTGCACTACCACGCCAAGACCGCGATCCTGAACAACCTGGAATACGACCACGCCGACATCTTCCCCGACCTGGGCGCGATCGAAACCCAGTTCCACCACCTGGTGCGCACCGTGCCGGGCATCGGCCGCGTGGTCTTCAACGCCGACGAGGCGGCGCTGCAGCGCGTGCTCAAGCGCGGCTGCTGGAGCGAGAAGGAAAGCTTCGGCCGCGGCGTAGGCGCCGATTGGGCGCTGAACGAATACGACGACGGCAGCTTCGACGTGCTGTTCGGCGGCGAGGTGGCCGGCCATGTCGCTTGGTCGCTGACCGGCAAGCACAACCGCGCCAACGCGCTGGCCGCGATCGCCGCCGCCCGCCACGTCGGCGTGCCGGTGGCGCAGGCGGCCAAGTCGCTGGCCACGTTCGAGAACGTCAAGCGCCGCATGGAAGTGCGCGGCGTCGTCAACGATATGACGGTGTATGACGATTTCGCCCACCACCCGACCGCGATCGCCACCACGGTCGGCGGCCTGCGCCAGAAGGTGGGCAAGGACAGCCGCATCCTGGCCGTGCTGGAGCCGCGCTCCAACACCATGAAGCTGGGCGCGATGAAGGATGCGCTGCCGGGCAGCCTGGTCGATGCCGACCTGGTATTCGGCTTCGGCAGCCAGCAGGCCCTGGGCTGGAGCCTGGGCGCCGCGCTGGCGCCGCTGGGCCAGGTCGCCAGCGCCTATGAGGACATCGACGCGCTGGTCGCCGCCATCGTCAAGGCGGCCAAGCCGGGCGACCATATCATTGTGATGAGCAACGGCGGCTTCGGCGGCGTGCACGACAAGCTGCTGGAAGCGCTGGCCTGATGATCCTCTATCTGCACGGATTCCGGTCCTCGCCCCACTCCATGAAAGCGCGCCTGGTCGGCGAGCGCATGGCGGCGCTGGGCCTGGCCGACCAACTGATCTGCCCGCAACTGCCGGCCTCGCCGAAAGCGGCGATGGAACTGGCGCTCGCTTTAATAGAGGGCGTGCCGGCCGAGGCGTTGAGCATCGTCGGCTCTTCGCTGGGCGGCTACTACGCGACCTGGCTGGCCGAGCGCATCGGCTGCCGCGCCGTGTTGCTCAATCCGGCCATCGTCCCGCTCAAGGACCTGGACCAGCACATCGGCGTGACCACGCAATACCACTCCGACGAGCCGTTCGAGTTCAAGCGGGAATATATCGAAGAGCTGCGCGCGCTGGCCGTCAAGCCGGTCACCAGGCCGGAACGCTACTTCCTGATCGCCGCCACCGGCGACGAAGTACTGGACTATCGCGACATGGTGGCGCACTATGCGGGCGCGCGCCAGCAGGTGATCGACGGCAGCGACCACGCGATTTCCGAGTTCCCCGACTATCTGGAGGCGGTGCTGGCGTTCTGCGGCGTCGAGGCCGGGCGTTGAGCACGCCTTCGCTGCGACAGGCGCAATGGCAGCCGCACGTACTGGCGCTGAACGCCCCGCCGGGCTACCGCCCATGGCTGACGGCCGGCGGTTCGCTGACCGCCAGACTGAAGGCGCACAGCGACACTTTCCGCGTCCAATGCCTGCACCAGCGCACCGCGCGCTGCCTCACGGACGAGGCGGCGGCGGTCGGCATGCACCGCCCGGGGCGGGTTTGGGAGAGGGAAGTGCTGCTGAGGTGTGATAATACGCCCGTGGTGTTTGCGCACACGGTGGTGCCGATGTCGGCCACGGCGGCCGATTGGCCGCTGTTTAGCGCGCTGGGCGAACGCTCGCTGGGGACCACCTTGTTTGGCGACCCGCAAGTGCGGCGTGGTGTTTTGGAATTTGCAAGATTGCGCGAAGGTCATCCTTTGGCGCGGCGCGCACGCGAGGCGCTGGGGCTGGATGGCCCGAATGAACTCTTATTATATGCACGGCGCTGTCTATATCGGCGCCGTCAGGGTACCCTGCTGGTGACGGAAGTGTTTTTGCCTTCCGTGCTGGATTTAAAATTAACGAACACAAACAAGCAATGAATCTATTTTTCGAAGAATCCGGCGACTTCAAGGTCGGTACCATGATGTCGCAGGCGGGCGAGGCCTATCAGGTTGAGATGGCCAGCGGCAAGCGCACCAAGGTCAAGATCAAGGACGTGCTGCTGCAGTACGAGAAGCCGTCGCCGTCGGATCTGATGGAGCAGGCCAAGGCCGTCGCCGCCGACATCGACCTCGAATTCCTGTGGGAAGTCGCGGGCGAAGAGGAATTCGGCTTTGCCGAACTGGGCGCGGAATACTTCGGCCACGCGCCGCTGCCGGCCGAAGCGGCCGGCCTGATCCTGTGCCTGCACTCGTCGCCGATCTACTTCTACAAGAAGGGCCGCGGCCGCTACAAGGCGGCGCCCGAGCAATCGCTGCGCGCCGCCCAGGCCGGCATCGAGAAAAAGAAACAGCAGGCGCTGGTGCAGGCCGAGTACGTTGAAGAGCTGAAGGCCAACAAGCTGCCGGCGTCGATGCAGAACATCGTCATGCAGCTGCTGTTCAAGCCGGACAAGAATGCCATCGAGTACAAGGCGCTGGAAGCGGCCTGCAATGAACTGCACACCAATCCGCAGCGCCTGATGCTGGCGGCGGGCGGCATCGCCTCGCCGAAAGCGCTGCACATGGCCAAGTTCCTGTTCGAGAACTTCCCGCGCGGCGCCGGTTTCCCCGACGTGCCGGTACCGGCGACGCCGACCAGGCTGCCGCTGGCCGACGTGCGGGCGTTCTCGATCGACGACGTCACCACCACCGAGATCGACGACGCCTTCTCGGTCACCAGGCTGGCCGACGGCAACGTCAAGATCGGCATCCACATCGCCGCGCCCGGCCTGGGCATCAAGCCGGACGACGCGGTCGACAAGATGGCGCGCGCGCGCATGTCCACCGTCTACATGCCGGGCGACAAGATCACCATGCTGCCGGATTCCATCGTCGAAGCGTTCACGCTGGCCGAGGGCAAGACCTGCCCGGCGCTGTCGCTGTACGCCACCTTGAACCCGGCCGACTGGTCGGTGCTGGCCACCGAGACGCGCGCCGAAATGGTGCCGATCGCCAGCAACCTGCGCCACAACGACCTGGACGACCTGGTCAACGAGGAAACCCTGGCCAGCGGCGAGGGCGAGTACAAGCACAAGGAAGAGCTGGGCCTGATCTGGCAATGGGCGCAGGTGCTGGAGGCGGCGCGCATGGTCAAGCGCGAAGGTTTCGGCCTGAAGCCCGAGCAGAACAACCGCGTCGACTTCAACTTCTACGTCGAGGACGACGTGGTCACGGTCAGCCGCCGCAAGCGCGGCGCGCCGCTGGACAAGATCGTCGCCGAACTGATGATCTTCGCCAACAGCACCTGGGGCAAGCTGATGCATGACCACGGCGTGCCGGGCATCTACCGCAGCCAGGGCCAGGGCGTGGGCGGCTGGGCCGCCAAGATGCAGGTGCGCATGGTGACCCATGCCGCGCCGCACCAGGGCCTGGGCGTGGATCAATATGCGTGGAGCACCTCGCCGCTGCGCCGCTACACCGACCTGGTCAACCAGTGGCAGATCCTGGCCTGCGCCGAGCACGGCGTGACCGCGCCGCTGGTCGCGCATTTCAAGCAGAAGGACGCGGAGCTGTTCGCCATCGTGTCGCAGTTCGACGCCGCCTATGCCGCCTACGGCGACCACCAGGCCAATATGGAACGCTACTGGTGCCTGCGCTGGCTGGGCCAGGAAGACCGGCGCCAGGTCGAGGCCGTGGTGCTCAAGGATGAAGTGCTGCGCCTGGTCGACATTCCGCTGATCATCCGCCTGCCGGGCATGCCGTCGGTGGCGCGCGGCGCGCAGGTCAAGCTGGATATCCTGCGCTGGGACGAGGTCGACCTGACCATCGAAGCGCGCATCCTGGAAATCCCGACCTCCGAAGCGGTGGCCGCCGATGCCGAGCTGGACTATGAGGACGAGGAAGTGGTCGATGTCGGCGCCGAAGCCGATGCGGCGCCGGAAGCGGTCGAAGAGACCGTGGCTGAGGAACCGGCCGCGGAATAAAACCCGCAGCCTCGCGCTCGCTTTGACGTAAAATCAGCCCAATCTTTTCTCAGCCCGGCCTTCGCGTGAAGTCTTTCAAAGAAAATCGGTTCTTGTATCTCGCCACCGGCGTCTCGCTGATGGCGCATGGCGCCTTGCTTGCGGTGCACTTCGTGGCCCCGCAGCCGACGCCCGTGCAAGCCACCGATCCCGGGCTGGAAGTGATCCTGGTGAACGCCAAGCACAGCAAAGCGCCGCTGAAGGCCGACGCGCTGGCCCAGGCCAACCTGGACGGCGGCGGCAATGTCGACAAGGGCCGCTCCAAGTCGCCCATGCCCGACATGCGCAAGATGGAAACCGGCGACAGCATCAAGGCGGCCAAGCGCCGCATCGCCGAGCTGGAGGAGCAGCAAAAGAACCTGCTGACCCAGGCCGCCAGGCAGGTCCCGTTCAGCGCCGCGCCGGTGACGGAAAAATCCAGGCCCGATCCGCTGCCGAGCGGCGCCGACCTGCTGGACGCCAGCAAGGCCATCGCCCGCCGCGCCGCCGAGATCAGCGAAACCATCGACGACCAGAACAAGCGGCCGAAGAAGACCTTCATCACGCCGAGCACGCGCGGGGTCGGCTACGCGATGTACTACAAGACCATACAGAAAAAGATCGAGGATGTCGGCACGCTGAACTTCCCGAACGCCAACGGCCGCAAGCTGTATGGCCAGCTGGTGCTGTCGATCCCGGTGTTCCAGGACGGCACGATCTACGAAAAAGAAGGCGGCATCAAGGTGGACCGCAGCTCGGGCAATGCCGCGCTGGACGAGGCGGCGATGAACATCGTGCGGCGCTCGGCGCCGTTCGGCAAGTTCCCGCCGAATATGCTGTCCAATGAAAAAGACGATCTGTGGGTGATCGTCACCACCTTTAAATTTACCCGCGACGACAAATTACAAGCCGACTTAAGCGGCGGAGGACGTTAACCCATGGACCGCTACTGCGTATTCGGCAATCCGATCGCCCACAGCAAATCGCCCGAGATCCATGCCGCCTTCGCGGCGCAGACCGGGCAGGACCTGCAATACGAACGCCGCCTGGCGCCGCTGGACGGCTTCGCCGACGCCGTGCGCGGCTTCATCGCCGAGGGCGGCAAGGGCGCCAACGTGACGGTGCCGTTCAAGCTGGAGGCGGTCAAGCTGGCGCAGGCGCTGACCATCCGCGCGCGCGCGGCGGGCGCGGTCAATACGCTGCACTTCACCGAAGACGGCATCATCGGCGACAACACCGACGGCGCGGGCCTGGTGGCGGACATCGTCGACAATGCCGGCGTGCCGATCGCCGGCAAGCGCGTGCTGCTGCTGGGCGCGGGCGGCGCGGCGCGCGGCGTGCTGCTGCCGATCCTGGAACACCGTCCGGCGCAACTGGTGATCGCCAACCGCACCGTGGCCACGGCCGAGGCGCTGGTCGAGCAGTTTGCCGCGCTGGGCGGCGAGGGCGTGGTCTCTGCCTGCGGCTTTGCGCAGATCGAGGGCGCGTTCGATATCGTCGTCAACGCCACCGCCGCCAGCCTGAGCGCGGAAGTGCCGCCGGTGCCGCCGTCGGTATTCGCGCCGGGCGCGCTTGCCTTGGACATGATGTACGGAGCGGCCCCCACTGTATTTTTGCAGTTTGCCGAACAACACGGCGCACAGTTGCGCGATGGTTTGGGCATGCTGGTCGAACAGGCGGCGGAAGCGTTCGGCCTGTGGCGCGGCGTGCATCCGGCCACCGCCGAGGTGCTGCAGAAGCTGCGCGCGCAGCTATGAGCAAGTCGGCCGGCAAATGGCGCTGGGTGAAGTGGCTCTTCATCGTCCCGATGCTGCTGATCCTGGCGGTGCAGCTGTATTTCTTCCTGCAGATCTGGTGGTGGGTCGACCACAACCCGACCATGACCAGCTTCATGCGCGAGCAGCAGTCGGCGCTGCAGGAGAAAAATCCCAAGGCGAATATCCAGCAGGTGTGGGTGCCGTACAACCGCATCTCGAACAACCTGAAGCGCGCCATCATCGCCTCCGAGGACGCCAATTTCTCCGAGCACGAGGGCGTCGACTGGGAGGCGCTGCAAAAGGCCTACGAGAAGAACGCCAAGAAGAAAAAAGTGGTGTCGGGCGGCTCGACCATCACCCAGCAGCTGGCCAAGAATCTGTTCCTGTCCGGCTCGCGCAGCTATGTGCGCAAGGGGCAGGAGCTGATCATCACCTATATGCTGGAAACCCTGATGGACAAGGAGCGCATCTTCGAGATCTACCTGAACGTGGTGGAGTTCGGCAAGGGCACCTTCGGCGCCGAGGCGGCGGCGCGGCATTATTACGGCGTCAGCGCGGCCAACCTGGGCGCGGCCCAGGCCGCCAAGCTGGCCGTGATGTTGCCGAATCCGCGCTTTTTCGACAATCATCGCGATTCGAACTACCTGGCGCGGCGCACCGGCGTGATCCTGCGCCGCATGGGATCGGCGGAGCTACCTTAAGGAGATGCGCATGTTTCATCGGCAGCGTGGTATCGGTTTGATCCAGGTGGCCATCATCATGGCCTCGCTGGCGGCGATTGCGATGGCGTTTTTGATGTCGGCCCGCCATGAGCGCAACTTCTTCAGCGAGGGGCTGGCCAAGCTGGCCGGCAAGCCGGTCCCCGGCGCCGGTGCCGCATCGGCCGCCGCCGCCATCGTCCCGGCGGCGCCGGCCGGCGTGCTGCGCAAGTGCGTCGTCAACGGCAAAACCGTGCTGTCGGACGTCGACTGCAAGGACGGCCAGGTGGTCAAGGCCATCGACACCAAGGGCATCGAAGCCCCCAAAGCACCCAAGCCGGACCCCGCCGGGTCCGCGCCACAGTCGGCAACCGACAAAATGATTGAAAAAGCCACCCGCTAAGCTGAAAAACCGCATGGCAGGCTGGCCTCGGCAGGGGCTTTGCGGGTACACTTGCGCTGTTTTCCAGAAGGCGCGCTTCCTATGATTAATGTTTTCGTTCTCCAGAATGGCCGGCTCAACCAGGTGCCTATCGACACGCGCGCGGACCTGGAACAGGTCGAGCCGGTCTGGGTCGACCTGACCGACCCGACGGATGACGAACGCGCCTGGGTCAAAGCCATCTACGGCGTGACCCTGCCGGGCGAGGACGAAGTCAAGGACATCGAAGCGTCGGCCCGCTACTACGAAGCGGAAAACGGCGACCTGCACCTGCGCACCGACTTTTTGCTGGAGGAAGAGGACGGCCCGTCGCGCATCGTCACGGTGGCGTTCATCCTGGCGCGCAAGATGCTGTTCTCGGTGCATACCGACGATTTGCCGGTATTCCGCCTGGTGCGCATGCGCGCCCGTTCGCGTCCGGGCTCGATCGCCGACTACATGGACGTGCTGCTGGACCTGTACGCGACCGACGCCGAGTATTCGGCGGACGCGCTGGAAGGCATATACCAGAACCTGGAAGAAGTCAGCGGCCGCGTGCTGCAGGAACAATTCACCGACCAGGACGCGGCCTCGGCGCTGAACGCCATCGCCCACGAGGAAGACTTGAACGGCCGCATCCGCCGCAACATGATGGATACGCGGCGCGCGGTCAGCTTTTTGATGCGCGGCCGGCTGCTGAATTCCGAGCAGTTCGAGGAGGCGCGCCAGATTCTGCGCGACATCGAATCGCTGGACGGCCACACGTCCTTCCTGTTCGACAAGATCAACTTCCTGATGGACGCCACGGTCGGTTTCATCAACATCAACCAGAATAAGATCATCAAGATCTTCTCGGTGGCCAGCGTCGCCTTCCTGCCGCCGACCCTGATCGCATCGATCTACGGCATGAACTTCAAGTGGCTGCCGGAGCTGGAATGGGAGCTGGGCTACCCGTTCGCCATCGTGCTGATGGTCACCAGCGCGATCGCGCCGTTCCTGTACTTCCGCCACCGCGGCTGGCTCAAGTAGGTCGGAGTCGTTCCCGTGTTCGCGGGAATGACGGCTTATATGGGCTGCGGGCTGAACTCCAGCGAGAGCGTGCTGTAGTAGGGCGCGGCGCTCCATTTTTCGTGCAGGGCCAGCGCGCGGTCGTAGAGCGCGGCCTTGAGGTCGATCGCCAGGCCGGCGAAGTCGAACGGTTGCTTGTTGCGCGCCGTGCAGGCCGACGCGGCGCCCGCCAGGAACGCTTCCTGGTCGAAGGCGCCGGACCATAACTGGGCCTGCAAGCCTTCCACGATCGCCTCCGCCTGCACCGCCTCGGTCTCGACGTCCAGGTTGGCCTTGTCGTGCACCGCCTCCATGACGAATTGCGCATCGGCGCCGCGCGCCAGCAGGCTCAGGAAACCGTGCCGCAGCGGCAGCGCGGATTCCACCACATAATGCACCAGGTCATGCGGCAGAATGCCCTGGCGCGGCATCACCGCGTCGGTGCAGCTGCCGTTGTTGCGCACAAAGCGCAGGACATCGTATTTGTCGGTCTTGGACCTTTTCTCTGCTATCAGTTTCATCTTGCTTAATGTGGCTAAATCAATCACACCATTATGCCCTTTATAACAGCCTCCAATATTCACGAACTTTCACGATCGTAATAATTCGGTAGCAAAATCCAACTAAAATGGCGGGCTGTAGCCGAAGAAAGTAGAAATCATGAGCAAAAAACGGCAATTTTTCCCCCGCCAGGTGGTCGAAGCCGGCGGCAACCGCTGGGATTGGGCGCTGCTGCCCATCGTGCTCGCGGTGTTCGTGCTCCTGGCCTACGGCAGCCAGCAGATGGCGCGCCCGTATGAACTGGGCCAGGCGCTGCCGCTGTCGCTGGACCCGAGCTACCTGCCTTACTACCTGTTGCGCACCACGCTGCGCATGTTCATCGCGCTCGGCCTGTCGGTCATCTTCAGCTGCGTGTTCGCGGCGCTGACGACCAAGTACCGCATGGCTGAAAAAGTGCTGGTGCCGCTGCTCGATATTTTGCAATCGATCCCGATCCTCGGCTTCCTGTCGATCACGGTGACGGCGTTCATCGCGCTCTTTCCCGGCAACCTGCTGGGCGTGGAATGCGCGGCGATCTTCGCCATCTTCACCTCGCAAGCGTGGAACATGGCGTTCTCCGCCTACCAGGGCTTCCGCACCGTGCCGGCCGAATTGTCGGAAGCGGCCAGCGTGTTCCAGCTCTCCGGCTGGCAGCGCTTCTGGCGGCTGGAACTGCCGTTCGCCATGCCCGGCCTGTTGTGGAACATGATGATGTCGATGTCCGGCGGCTGGTTCTTCGTGGTCGCCTCGGAGGCGATCTCGGTCTCCAACCAGAACATCAAGCTGCCCGGCATCGGCTCCTACATCGCGATGGCGATCGAGCGGAGCGACATGGGCGCGATCGGCTGGGCCATCGGCGCCATGCTGGTCGCGGTGCTGATGTACGACCAGCTGTTCTTCCGTCCCTTGCTGGCCTGGGCCGACAAGTTCCGCTTCGAGGAGACCGGCAGCGACACCGCCCAGCAATCGTGGCTGCTGACCTGGCTGCGCCGCACCGAGCGCACGCAGGCGCTGGTCGAATGGTTCGGCAATATGCTGTCGCGCTCCATCGCGCTGTTCCGCCTCGGGCATGACGGCACCTCGATCCGCGCGCGGCGCGACAAGCCGACTCTGGTGCCGCAGCGCGTGTGGGACGCGGTGATCGCCGCCGTCGTGTTCTACGCCTTATGGAGCCTGGTGCACTTCATCAGCACCGAAGTGGGGTGGAGCGAAGTGGGGCATGTGCTGGTTCTCGGCCTGTACACGATGATACGGGTGGTGGTGCTGCTGGCGCTGGCCGCCCTGGTATGGGTGCCGATCGGCGTCTGGATCGGCATGAACCCGCGCTGGTCTTCGCGCACGCAGGCGGTGGCGCAGTTCCTGGCCGCCTTCCCGGCCAACCTGGTGTTCCCGGTGGCGGTGATCCTGATCGTGCGCTACAACCTGAACCCGGACATCTGGCTGTCGCCGCTGATGATCCTCGGCACCCAGTGGTATTTGCTGTTCAACGTGATCGCCGGCGCCTCGACGATCCCGACCGAGCTGCGTCACGCCGCCAAGAACTTTGGATTGACCGGATGGCTGAAGTGGCGCCGCTACCTGCTGCCGGCCATCTTCCCCAGCTTCGTGACGGGCGCGATCACCGCGTCCGGCGGCTCGTGGAACGCCGCCATCGTGGCGGAGTTTGTCAGCTGGGGGCCGACCACGCTGAAGGCGCACGGCATCGGCAGCTACATCCAGGAGATGACCGTGGCCGGCGACTTCCCGCGCATCGCGCTGGGCATCGGCGTGATGTGCATCTTCGTCATGGGCTTCAACCACTTCGTCTGGCGCCGTTTGTACACCATGGCCGAAAGCCGGCTGCATTTCTAGGAACAGAATCATGAGCACTCCTATCGTTGAATTGAAATCGGTCGGCAAACACTTCCGCGGCGCCGACGGCTCCGCGCGCTCGGTGCTGGAAGGCGTGGACTTCACGCTGAACGAAGGCGAGATCGTCGCGCTGCTGGGGCAATCGGGCTCCGGCAAGTCGACCATGCTGCGCATCATGGCGGGGCTGATCCAGGCCGACAGCGGCCAGGTGCTGTATCGCGGCATGCCCTTGTACGGCACGGCGCGCGGGATCCGCATGGTGTTCCAGTCGTTCGCCCTGTTCCCGTGGCTGACGGTGCAGAAGAACGTCGAACTGGGGCTGGAAGCGCAGGGCATGCCGGCCGACGAACGCGCGCGCCGGGCCGAGAAGGTGATCGACCTGATCGGCCTGTCGGGCTTCGAAGGCGCGCTGCCGCGCGAGCTGTCGGGCGGCATGCGCCAGCGGGTCGGCATCGCCCGCGCGCTGGTGATGGAACCGGAAGTGCTGCTGATGGACGAAGCGTTTTCCGCGCTGGACGTGCTGACCGGCGAACGGTTGCGCGAAGAGATCCTGGAGCTGTGGCAGTCGGGCCAGATCCCGACCAAGGCGATCCTGGTGGTCTCGCACAACATCGAGGAAGCGGTGATGATGGCCGACCGGGTGCTGATCTTCGCCAGCGATCCTGGCCGCGTGCGCGCCGAGTTGCCGATCTCCTTGCCGCAACCGCGCAAGGCCGAGGGGCCGGAAGTGCGTCAGCTGATCGACAAGGTCTACGAGTTGATGACGGCAGGCGCCGGGCGGCGTGGCCTGATCAGCGAGAAGGAAGTCAAGCTGCAGCTGGGCGACCGCCTGCCGCAGGCCGGCATCGCGCACATGGAAGGTATTTTGGAGTTGCTGGCCGAGGAGCCGTTCTCCGGCCGCGCCGACCTGCCGAAGCTGGCGGAAGAAACGGAGCTGACCGACGCCGAGCTGCTGGAAGTGCTGAACGCCTTGCTGCTGCTGGGCTTTGCCTGGCTGACCAACGGCGACATCCTGATGACGGAACTGGGAAGCCGCTACGTCGCCGCGACCAACACCGAGCGGCAGGAGATGTTCGGCAAGCAGCTGCTGGAGCATGTGCCGCTGATCGCCTACATCTGCCATGGGCTGCAGCAGGACAAATCGGGCGACTTGCCGGAGGACCTGTTCCTCAAGCTGCTGCGCTTCACGTTAAGCGAAGAAGAGGCCGAGCGCGCGCTGCGCGTCGCGATCGAATGGGGCCGCTACGGCGACCTGTTCGAATACAACTTCAACACCGGCGTCATCCAACTCTCCGAAGAGGACGAGGAAGGCGACGCCTGACCCCGGCGTTCTACAGGGTCTTGAAGGCGCGGCGGGCGGCTTCGATGGTGGCGTCGATCACTTCGTCGCCGTGCGCCGCCGAGACGAAGCCCGCTTCGAACGCGGCCGGCGCGAAGTACACGCCTTCGTCCAGCATCGCGTGGAAGAAGACGTTGAAGCGCGCGCGGTCGCCCGCCATCATTTCCGCGTAGTTGTTCGGCGGCGTCTCGCTGAAGTACAGGCCGAACATGCCACCCACCGAGTCGGCGCAGAAGACCACGCCCGCTTCCCGGGCCGCCGCCGTCAGGCCCGCGGCCAGGCGCGCGGCCGTCGCGCTCAATCTGTCGTAGAAGCCCGGCTGCTGGATGATCTTCAGCGTCGTCATGCCCGCCGCCACCGCGACCGGATTGCCCGACAGCGTGCCGGCCTGGTAGACGGCGCCCAGCGGCGCCATCTTGCTCATCAGTTCCGCGCTGCCGCCGAAGGCCGCCACCGGCAGGCCGCCGCCGATCACCTTGCCCAGCGCCGTCAGGTCCGGCTTGATGCCGTACAGTTCCTGCGCGCCGCCCAGCGCCACGCGGAAGCCGCACATCACTTCGTCGAAGATCAAGATGGCGCCATGCTTGCTGCACAGCGAGCGCATGGCCTTCAGGAAGGCTTCGCTGGCCTTGATCAGGTTCATATTGCCGGCCACCGGCTCGACGATGACGCAGGCGATCTCGCCGCCGAATTCTTCAAACGCCCGCTCCAGCTGCGCCACGTCGTTATAGTCCAGCACCAGCGTGTGCTTGACGAAGTCCTCCGGCACGCCGGCCGACGTCGGATTGCCGAAGGTGAGCAGGCCGCTGCCGGCCTTGACCAGCAGCGAGTCCGCGTGGCCGTGATAGCAGCCCTCGAACTTGACGATCTTGTCGCGGCCGGTGGCGCCGCGCGCCAGGCGCAGCGCGCTCATGGTCGCTTCGGTGCCCGACGAGACCAGGCGCACCTGCTCGATCGACGGCACCAGGCGGCAGATTTCTTCCGCCATTTCCACTTCGCCCTCGGTCGGCGCGCCGAACGACAGGCCGCGCGTGGCGGCGTCCTGCACCGCCTTGACCACCACCGGATGCGCGTGGCCGACAATCGCCGGACCCCATGAGCCGATGTAGTCGATAT
This sequence comes from Duganella sp. CT11-25, assembly GCF_047302815.1. Lineage (NCBI taxonomy): Bacteria > Pseudomonadati > Pseudomonadota > Betaproteobacteria > Burkholderiales > Oxalobacteraceae > Duganella > Duganella sp. CT11-25. The sequence goes on along the minus strand of NZ_JBKBFD010000001.1, from coordinate 3,427,517 downwards.
AGCGCTTGTCGTCCGCGTCCCAGAAGTACGGACCGTCGGCGCGCGTGATGAAGCGTGGCGTGCCGCCGACCGAGCGGAAGGCGCGCACCGGCGAGTTGACGCCGCCTGGCGTGGTTTTCTGGGCGCGTGCGAAAAGCGTGTCGTTCTTCGAGATCGTGGTCATGATGGCATCTTCAATATCAAGTTGGTAAGCGTCTGCCGCGGGCTATTGCATGTCCGCCGCGGTGGTCAGCAGATGGAAGAAACGGTTGGGCACGAATTTTCCCATACCGTAGCGTTGTGCGTGCGCCAGCGCGCCGACGGTGTATTCCTGCGCCGCCGCCACCGCTTCCGGCACGTCGGCGCCGCGCGCCATGAAGGCGGTGATCGCCGCCGACAGGGTGCCGCCGGCGCCGATGAACGGCCCGGCCAGGTGCTGCCAGGCCTCGTGGCTGACGACGCCGTCGGCGCCGAACAGGGTGTTGGCCAGCGTGTTCGGCGCGGCGCTTTCGCCCTGCGCCGCGGCGGCCGGCGTGCCGGTGACCAGCACGAATTCGCAGCCCAGGGCCAGCAGATGCTCGACGTCCGATTCCAGCGTGTCCTCGGCGCCTTCGCGCCAGGTTTCGGCCATGCGCCCCAGTTCCACCGTCGACAGCATCAGCAGCGTGGCCTGCGGCACCAGCAGCTGGCGCACGGCCGTCAGCAGTTCCTCGACGTCGTCGTCGGGCGGATCGGGCAGGCGCGAACTGAAGGGATCGAGGATCAGCGGCGCGTCCGGATAGTCGGACAGGATCTCGGCGATCGCCGCCACCTGCTCGACATTGGTCAGCGCGCCGACCTTGAAGGCGGCCATGGTCATGTCCTCCAGGACCACGCGGGCCTGGTCGGAAACCCAGTCCGGATCGATGTCCTGCACGTCTTCGACGCGCGCACTGTCGCCGATCAGCAACGCGGTGGTGACCGAGAGTCCGGTGCAGGAGAGGGCCGAAAAAGCCGCCAGGTCGGCCTGGACGCCTATCGCGCCAGCCGGATCGGCGGCGCCGAAGCTTAATATGAGAGGAGAAGTTTGGTTTTGCACGGCGGGTAGATTAAGATACCTAATTCAGCATTTTACTAGATTGAAGGGTGGCAGAACGTGAGTAGCAATGAAACAACGCAGGAGTTCAAGACCTGGATGTGCCTGATCTGCGGCTGGATCTACGACGAGGAGGCCGGCCTGCCCGACGAAGGCATCGCCGCCGGCACCCGCTGGGCCGACGTGCCGATGAACTGGAGCTGCCCGGAATGCGGCGCCCGCAAGGACGATTTCGAGATGGTAGCCATCTGATCTCCCCTGCGCAAAGCAGGCAATATCCCGCCAGGAAGGCGCACTCGCCGCCTTCCCTATGCTATGGTATAGCACCATTTCAGCGAACCGACTATGACGACCACGCCGCAAGCTAATGCCCTGAAAATCATGGTGATCGACGATAGCAGCACGATCCGTCGTTCCGCCGAGATCTTCCTGACCCAGGCCGGCTACCAGGTGGTGCTGGCCGAGGATGGTTTCGACGCGCTGGCCAAGATCAACGACCACCACCCGGCGCTGGTGTTTTGCGACATCCTGATGCCGCGCCTGGACGGCTACCAGACTTGCGCCTTGATCAAGAAAAGCGCGAAATTCCACGCCACGCCGGTGCTGATGCTGTCCTCCAAGGACGGTCTGTTCGACCGCGCGCGCGGCGCGATGGTCGGCTCGGCCGCCTATCTGACCAAACCTTTTACCAAAGACAGCCTGCTGGCGGCGGTGCGCGAGCACACCGGCGGCGCTGTCCCATCAGCCGAATAAGAAAGCAGCAGGGGGAAAACATGGCCATACAAAGAATTCTGATCGTCGACGATTCGCCCACCGAGCGCTATTACCTGACCGATATCCTGGTCAAGAACGGCTTTTCCGTGTCGGTCGCCGAAAACGGCGAGGAGGCGCTGGCCAAGATCAAGGCCGACAAGCCGCAGCTGATCCTGATGGACGTGGTCATGCCCGGCGCGAACGGCTTCCAGGTCACGCGCTCGATCGCCCGCGATCCGGAGCTGCAGGACGTGCCGGTGATTATCTGCTCCAGCAAGAACCAGGAGACCGACCGTATCTGGGGCTTGCGCCAGGGCGCGCGCGACTACCTGGTCAAGCCGGTGGACGCCGCCGAGCTGCTGGCTAAAATCGCGGCGCTTGGTTAACCGATGAGCAGCCAGACGCCCGACACGCCCAATCCATCGGCCGGCCCGGAGCGCCGCAGCCGCCTGCGCCAGTACCAGGTGCAGCTGCTCGAGCGCATGCAGGCCGCCAAGACCGGCGCCGCCGTCAGCGGGCGCGAATTGGGCGTGCAGATCGGCGGCCGTCTGTGCCTGCTGGACCTGACCCAGATCAGCGAGATCGTGCCGCTGCAGCCGGTCACCACGGTGCCGCTGGCGCAGGACTGGTATCTGGGCCTGGCCAATATCCGCGGCAACCTGACCGGCGTGATCGACATGGCGCGCTACCAGGCGCAGGACGCCGGCGAGACGCCGCTGGCCGAACGCCGCCTGATCACATTCGCGCCCGCATTGGGTTTCAATTGCGCGCTGCTGGCGGAGCGCGTGCTGGGCCTGCGCAAATTGTCCGACATGGCGGCGGCGGCAACGCCGGCCGATGGCGCGCCGTTGTGGCGCAACCAGCTTTTCCACGACGGCGAGGGCCAGCAATGGACCCGTCTCGACCTGGCGCAGCTGGTGCGTGAATCCCGTTTTTTGCAGGTTGGTCTCGTGTAGGAATCAGTAGCAAATTAATCCGGAGAGGGTGTAATGGCTTTCAACTTGGGTATTTTTTCGCGCGGCAACCGGAATGCCGGCCAGGACATGGCAGCGAATTCAGAATTCGGCGAAGCCGGCGACTCGCAGTTCCTGCAGTCCGCCGGCACGCCGGCAGCCGCGCCGGCAGCCGCACCGGCTTCGGCGCCCGCCGACACCGGTGGCGACAGCGCCGCGCCGCTGCGCCTGCGTGATGCGCTGGGCCGCCGCCGCGATGCGCCGGAGGCGCCGCCCGAACCGGGCGTCGGCTTCAAGCTGCCGCTGATCGGCCATTTGCCGGCCCAGCGCCAACTGAGCGTGCTAACCAGCGCGCTGGCGGTCAGCCTCGCCTTGAGCGCGGCGTTCGTCGCGCTGAACACCATCCACGGCGCCAACCGCTCCGCGCAAACCCAGGTGGCCAGCGATGCGCTGATGCACTCGCAGCGCATCGGCAAGGCGGCGCCGAACGCGGTGCAGGGCAGCGCGGAAGGCTTCCGCCAGCTGGAGGAAAGCCGCAAGGAACTCAATAACGACATCAAGCTGATGACCAGCGGCGGCCAGTACCAGGGCCGCAATGTCGGCGAACCGAGCGCGACCATCGCGCCGGTGGTGGCGGCCGCGCGCAAGCAGTGGACCGCGACCGACCTCGCCGCCGGCACCATCCTGACGCTGAAGGCGGACCTGAGCGGTGTCGACAAGACGCTGCAGAAGCTGAACGCGATGTCGCCGGACCTGCTGTCGCGCACCGAGGAAATCAGCGCGCTCAAGGTGCAGCGCGGCGGTTCCGCGCGCGAGATCGCGGCGCTCGGCAAGCTCACCATGCTGACCCAGCGCATGAGCCGCAGCGCCGGCGAATTCCTCACCGCCGGCGGCATCACTTCGGAGACCGCTTTCCAGCTGGGCCGCGACACCACGGTGTTCCGCAACACCATCGACGGCTTCCTTGCCGGCAGCGTGCCGCTGGGCCTGGGCGCGGTGCGCGATGCCGACCTGCGCGAAAAATTCACCGCGCTGAAGACCGACTTCGAGGAGTATCAGAAGCTGGTCACGGCCATCCTCGACAAGCTCGATAAGTTCAGCGCCGCGAAGGCCGCCGAACAGCTGATCTTCAACGACAACGAAGCGCTGCGCCAGCGCCTGTCGACCGTGCAGGCTTCCTACCGCGACGCCCAGGATTCGCTGGACATGACCTTCTGGCTGATGGTGGCCGGCGGCATGCTGACGCTGGTCTCGGCCGCCGCCATCGGCCGCGTGCTGCTGATGGATTCCTACAACCGCACGCGCGGCGCCGACCGCCGCCGCCAGGAAGCCGAATCCATGCGCCAGCTGTCGCAGCGCAAGGAAGAAGAAGCCAAGGCCATGAACGACCAGAACCAGGCCGCGATTCTGCGCCTGATGAACGAGCTGCAGGAAGTGGCGGACGGCGACTTGACGGTGCAGGCCACGGTGTCCGAGGACATCACCGGCGCCATCGCCGACTCGGTCAACTATACGGTGGAAGAGCTGCGCGGCCTGGTGGGCCGCGTGACCGCGACCGCCGAGCAGGTGACCAAGGCGTCGACCCACGCGCAAAGCATCTCCAGCGACCTGCTGCTGGCATCCCAGCAGCAGTCGCGCGAGATCCAGGACGCGTCGGCCACGGTGGTGAAGATGGCCAACGAGATTACCGACGTTTCGCGCTCGGCCAGCGAATCGGCCGACGTCGCGCTGCAGTCGGTGGCGGCGGCGGCGCAGGGTTCGACGGCGGTGGAAAACGCCATCAAGGGCATGCACGAGATCCGCGAGCAGATCCAGGATACCTCCAAGCGCATCAAGCGCCTGGGCGAATCGTCGCAGGAGATCGGCGAGATCACCGAGCTGATTTCCGATATTACCGAACAGACCAACGTGTTGGCGCTGAACGCGGCGATCCAGGCGGCGTCGGCGGGGGAGGCCGGCCGCGGCTTCTCGGTGGTGGCGGAAGAGGTGCAGCGCCTGGCGGAACGGTCGGCCGAAGCGGCCAAGCAGATCGGCGCGCTGGTGCGCACGATTCAGACCGATACCCACGACGCGGTGGCGGCAATGGAAAAATCGACGCAGGGCGTGGTCGAGGGCGCGCGCCTGTCCGACGCGGCCGGCGCCGCGCTGAACGACATTTCGCAGGTGTCGCACCGCCTGGCGGAGCTGATCTCCGGCATCTCGCTGGCGACCGGCCAGCAGGCCACGTCGGCGACCGGCGTGGCGCAGAACATCCAACACATTTTGACGGTGACCGAGCAGACGCAGGACGGTACCCAGCAAACCGCACAATCGATTCACAAGCTGTCAGTGCTGGCGCAGGAATTGAAAAACTCGGTGGCGCGATTCCGTATCGCGAACTGAGCCAGCTATCACTGAAAGACTGAAGGATTAAGGGAAGCGCATGACCACAACTGATTTTTCGACATCGCCGCAACCGCAATTGGACACCGGACCCCTGTCTTGGGTGATGGTGGAGATACGCGAGTCGCTGGCGCGCTCCCGCACCGCCTTGTTCGAGGCCGGTGGACGGGCGCCGGAAGATCAGGTCACCCAGCTGCAGCACGCGAAATCGCACCTGCACCAGGCGCACGGCGCGCTGCAGATGGTGGACGTGGACGGCGTCAGCCTGATGACCGAGACGGCCGAGGCGGCGCTGGACCGCTTCAAGGCCGGCACGCTCAAGTGCAGCACCGACAACGCCGAGACGCTGGCGCTGCTGTACCGCGCGCTGGTGGAGTATCTGGAAGAGCTGCTGGAAGGCGCGCCGTCGCAGCCGGCCAGGCTGTTCCCCTATTACCGCGCGGTGCTGGAGATGATGGGGGCGGACCGCATCCATCCGGCCGACTTGTTCTATCCCGATCTGTCGCAGGTCGCTGATCTGCCGCCGGCCGCCGAACCGGCAGCCGACGCCGATTACGCGGCCTACCGCCAGCGTTTCGAGCGCGCGCTGCTGCCGTACATGAAGAGCGGCGAGCCCGCGCAGCAGCAGGAGCATGCCGCCGCGCTGCTGGAGGCGGTCAAGCTGGTCGCCGGCGCGCAGCAGGACGGCAAGGCGCGCGCCTTCTGGCTGGCCATGCAGGGTTTTGCGGAGCTGGTCGCCGGCGGCGAGCTGGCGGGCGGCTTGTACGTCAAGCAGCTGTTCGGTCTGATCAATTTGCAGATACGCCGTTTGAGCCAGGGCCAGGCGGCGCTGCCGGACGCGATGCTGCGCGATGCGCTGTTCTTCATCGCGGCGGCGCCGGATTCCGCGTCGGCCACGGTGCGGCAGCTGCGCGGCGCCTACGCGCTGGGCGGCCTGGTGCCGGCCGACTACGAAACGCGCCGCTACGGCCAGATCGATATCGAGGCGCTGGAGCGGGCCAAGGCCGGCATGGCGCAGGCCAAGGCGAGCTGGGACCGGCTGGCCGACGCGGAGATCGATCCCGAGCTGGACGCGGCCTTCGGCAAGGCGCTGGCGGATGTCGCCGCCGGGTGCGACACACTGGATATTCCGGCCCTGAGCGCGCTGCTGCGCCAATTGGCCGATGTCGCGCACACGGCGGTGTCGGCCGGCCGCAGCGAGGAGCTGGCGCTGGAGATGGCGACCGCCTTGCTGTTCGCCGAGCATGGACTGGAACAGATACGCCATCTGCCGGACGAATTCGCCGCCCACGCCGATACCATCGGCGCGCGCTTGCTGGCGCTGGTGTCCGGCGATACGCCGCCGGAGCCCGCGCAGTGGCAGAACGGCCTGGCGCGCCAAATGCAGCAGGACGATACGGTGGTCGCGCTGGCGATGGAAATGAAGACCGGCCTGCGCCAGGTGGAGAAGGTGCTCGACGAGTACTACGCCGATCCGGCCCGACGCCCGGCGTTGACGGAACTCGACCCGGTGCTGCACCAGCTGCAGGGCGCGCTGGCGATCCTCGACCAGGAAGACGCGATGCAGGCCGCGCTGCATGTGAAGGCGGCGGTGCAATCGCTGGCGGCCGGCGGCGGCGACCCCGCGCTGGAACCGAAGACGCTGGACGATATCGCGCAGAACGTCGGCGCGTTGGGATTCTTTGTCGATATGCTGGCGCAGAACGCGGCCGGCGCGCGCGAGCGCTTTGCTTTCGACGCGGAGCATGGCACCTTCCGTTCGGTGCCGTTCAAGAAGATGCCGGCGTCGGAATCGATACCGGTGCTGGACGAGCAGGTGCCGGCGCCCGCGCCGGCATCCATGCCGGTCGAGGCGCCGCCGCCTGCCGCCAGCGATGCCGCGGTCGAGGCGGAGCTGCTGGAGATCTTTATCACCGAAGCGCAGGAGGTGCTGGCGTTTGTCGATGCGACGCTGGCCAAGCCGCGCGCGGAGTCCGGCAGCGAAGATAACCTGACCATGCTGCGCCGCTCCTTCCACACGCTCAAGGGCAGCGGGCGGATGGTGGGCTTGAACCAGTTCGCCGATGCCGCGCATGGCATCGAGCGGGTCATGAATATGTGGCTGGCGGACGGGCGTCCGGCGACGGACGCCTTGTTCGCGCTGCTCAACCACGCCGCGCTGGACATGGGCGCGTGGGTGGCGGAGCTGGCGGCCGCCGGCGTTTCGTCGCGCAATGCGGATGCGCTGGTTGCCGCCGCCGGGCGCGTGCAGGAGGGCGAAGATTTTGTCATCGACGAGCCGGCGCTTGTTCCTGCTCCGGCATCGGCCGATGAAGCACCGCCGGCCTCCGAGGAAATCGAAGCGCTTGCGCCGCCGGAGGAAGAGCTGGAGGACATCGCCTTCGAACCGGCCGCGCCGGCTCCGCCGCCGGTGCCACCAGCGCCGCCCGTCGTCCACGGCAACGTCATCGAATTCCCGACCATCGCGCAGCCGGTGCCGCGCGACGACAACGTCAAGCATATCGGCGAGCTGGAAATCGCTCTGCCGCTGTACAACATCTATCTGCACGAGACGGACGAACTGGTTCGCCTGCTGGTGCAGGACTTCGGCGAATGGCGCCATGAGCCGCGCCGTCCGGTCAATCCGGATGCGTTGCAGGCGTCGCATACGCTGGCCGGCACCTCGGGCACGGTGGGCTTCAAGGCCTTGCGCGAACTGGCGCTGGCGCTGGAGTCCACGCTGCAATCGCTGCTGCCGCCCGCGCCGCATCTGGACCAGGTGCAGCATGATTTGCTGGACTTTACGATCGAGCGCATTCGCCAGATGCTGCAAAGCTTTGCGGCCGGCGAGATGCCGGCTTCGCAGCCGGAGCTGATCACCGCGTTGCAGGACCTGCGCACGGAGCTGGCGGCCACGCCGCCGGCAGCCAGCAACGCTATCGAAGCGCGGTTGGACGACCTGGTTGCCGAGACGATGGACAGCATCACGGCGCCGCCACCACCAGCCGTGGAGTCGCCGCTCGACCAGCTGTTCCGCGAGGCTTACAACGCCATCAGCGGCAGTGTTCCGGAATCGGAGGCCGCCGCGTCGGCGTCGGCGCCGGCGAAGAAAAAGCCGGAAGTTCATGCGGACGACGGCATCGACGATTTATTCAACGCCGCCTTCGACGATGCTTTCGCCGAGCCGCCGCTCAAGATCGCCGAGCCGATTGCACCGGTGGCGCCGCCCATACCTGAACCGCAGCCGGAACCAGAGCCGGTGCCGGTAATCGAAGCCTTGCCTGCCGCTGAAGCGGAGCCAGAGCCAGAAATGGTCGAGGAGCTGGAGCCCGAGCCGCTCGCCGAGCTGGAACCTGCGCCGGAAATCGAACCGGACATCGAAGCCGATGCCGAAGTCCTGACGCTGGCGCCGGCCGAACCTGAAATCCTGACCGCCGCGCCAGCGCTCTTCAACGACGAACTGGATGCCGACCTGCTGCCGGTCTTCCTGGAAGAAGGCGCGGACCTGCTGCCGCAAGTCGGCGAAGCGCTGCGCACGTGGCAGCACAATCCCGCCGACACCGCGCAAGCCCAAAGCCTGCTGCGCCTCCTGCACACCGTCAAGGGCAGCGCCCGCATGGCCGGCGCGATGCGCCTCGGCCAGCATGCCCACGAAATCGAAACGCACATTGAAAACATGGTGCACGCCGGTTCCGCCACGCCGCAAGCGTTCGAGGAACTACTGGCCCACTACGACCATGCCTTGCTGCTGTTCGAGCAACTGCAGCACCCGGATGCGCTGCAAGGCGTCGCCGGCCTGGCCGCCGATGTCGCCAGCATGGACGCCGGCGCGCCGGCCATCAGCGGCGACAGCGATACCAGCACACTGGATGTCGGCCCTGGCCACGAGCCTGAGGCGGAACCAGTCATGGCCGCCGTACCGCCCGCAGCGCCGGTCGACGAACTCCAGCCTGGCGTCAAGTCCCCGCTGGTCCGCGTCCGCGCCGACATTCTCGACCGCCTGGTCAACCAGGCCGGTGAAGTCTCGATCTCCCGCTCCAAGCTGGAAAACGAAGTTGAAACCCTGCGTTCCTCGCTGTTCGACTTCTCCGAGAATCTGACCCGCCTGCGCCGCCAGCTGCGCGAAGTCGAAATGCAAGCCGAATCGCAAATCGCCTCGCGCATGTCGATCTCCAGCGAGCGTGAATTCGATCCGCTCGAATTCGACCGCTTCACGCGCCTGCAGGAACTGACCCGCATGATGGCGGAAAGCGTCAACGACGTCGCCTCCTTCCACGAAAGCCTGACCCGCAGCGTCGACAACGCCGGCAACGACCTGGTACTGCAAGCGCGCCTCACGCGCGATCTGCAGCGCGACCTGATGCGGGTGCGGATGGTGCCGTTCGCCAGCATCTCCGAACGCCTGTTCCGCGTCGCCCGCCAGAGCGCCAAGGAAGTCGACAAGCGCGTCAACCTCGACATCCGCGGCAGCGCCGTCGAAATCGACCGCAGCGTATTGGAGCGCATGGCCGCGCCGTTCGAACACCTGCTGCGCAACGCCATCGCCCACGGCGTGGAATCGCGCGCCGCCCGAGCCGAGGCGGGGAAGAACGAAACCGGTGAACTGCTGGTGCAGGTCGCCCAGCAGGGCAATGAAGTCGTCATTGAATTCAGCGACGACGGCGCCGGCCTCGATCTGGAGCGCATCCGCGCCAAGGGCATCAGCAACGGCTTGCTGGAAGAAGGCGAGGAAGTCACCGACGCCCAGATCGCCGACCTGATTTTCGAGCCGGGATTCTCCACCGCCGAAGCGCTGACCGAACTGTCCGGGCGCGGCGTCGGCATGGACATCGTGCAGTCCGAGGCGCAGGCGCTGGGCGGCCGCATCGACCTGTTCTCCGAGTCGGGCAAGGGCACGCGCTTCACCATCCGCCTGCCGCTGACGCTGGCCGTCACGCAGGTGGTGCTGCTGTCCGCCGGCGGCAAGACCTACGCCTTGCCGGCGATCCTGGTCGAGCAGGTGCTGCAGATGAAGGACGCCGCGCTGGCCGAGGCCCACCGCATCGGCCACGTGCCGATCCACGGCCAGCACGCCGCGCTGCACTACCTGCCGGCGTTGCTGGGCAGCGCCGACGCGCATCCGCCGGCACAGCGCTCGTCGCCGGTGATGATGCTCAAGAACGGCAATGAGCGTCTGGCCGTGCAGGTGGACGAGGTGCTGGGCAACCGCGAGGTCGTCATCAAGAACATCGGGCCGCAGCTGTCGCGCATGGTGGGAATCGCCGGCGCGACGGTGCTGGGGTCGGGCGATATCGTATTGATCCTGAACCCGGTCGCCCTGGCGCAGCAGCTGGCGCATCACCCCGAGATGGCGCCGCAGTACGCGCAGGCGGCGGGCGAGAGCCCGGCGGTGCGTCCGCAGGGGCGTTCGATCATGGTGGTGGACGATTCGATGACGGTGCGCCGCGTGACCCAGCGCCTGCTGGAGCGCGAGGGCTATCACGTGCTGCTGGCCAAGGATGGCGTGGATGCGCTGGAGCAGTTGCAGGGCATGCCGCCGGACCTGATGCTGGTCGATATCGAGATGCCGCGCATGGACGGCTTCGACCTGACGCGCAATGTGCGCGGCGACGACCGCACCAAGGACATCCCGATCATCATGATCACTTCGCGCAGCGCGGACAAGCACCGCAACTACGCGCTGCAACTGGGCGTGAACGCCTACTTCGGCAAGCCGTTCCAGGAGCCGGTGCTGCTGGACGCGATCAGCGGCCTGCTCAAGCGGTAGGCTTTTTCACCACCTCGTAGCGCTCAAGCGTACGCTTGCGCGCTTCGTCGTGCATGACGATCGGTGCGGGATAGTCCAGCGGCAGCATGCGCGGCGTCAGCCACGGCGCGTGGATTTCCTTGTCCGTCAGCTCCTTCAACTGCGGCAGGTAGCGGCGGATGAACTTACCGCTGCTGTCGAACTTCTCCGACTGCGTGATCGGGTTGAAGATGCGGAAGTAGGGCTGCGCATCGCATCCCGACGACGACGCCCACTGCCAGCCGCCGTTGTTCGACGCCAGGTCGAAGTCGTTCAGGTGTAGCGCAAAATAGGCCTCGCCGCGCCGCCAGTCTATCCCCAGGTCCTTGATCAGGAAGCAGGCCGTCACCATGCGCAGGCGGTTGTGCATGTAGCCGGTCTGGTTCAGCTGCGCCATCGCCGCGTCGACCAGCGGATAACCGGTGCGGCCCTCGCACCAGGCGGCGAACATCTCGTCCGCTTCCGGGCCCGTCTCCCACTGGATCGCGTCGTAGGCCGGCTTGAACGAAGCGCCCACCACGTGCGGATGGTGGAACAGGATCATCGCGTAGAACTCGCGCCAGATCAGCTCCGCCAGCCACACCGGCGCGCCTTCGCCGCCGGCGCCGCGCGCCATCAGATCCAGCACGGTGCGCACCAGGTGCCGCACCGACAGCGTGCCGAAACGGAAATGCAGCGACAGGTACGACGGCCCCTTCACGGCCGGGAAATCGCGCGCATCCTTGTAGCTGGCGATGCGCGGCAGGAAATCCTCGAACAGCCGCGCCGCGCCGGACATGCCGGTCGGAATCTTCAGCTCGGCCAGGTTGCTCGGTTCGAAGCCCAGCTCGGCCAAGGTCGGCAGGGCCGGCGCGGGCGAGGGCGGCGGCGCCAGGCGCGCCGCATGCGGTTCGACGTGGTAGGGCGCCAGCACCGACGGATCGGCGTCCAGCTTTTTCAGCCACGCATTCTTGTACGGCGTAAACACCGAGAACACGCCGCCGGTCTGCGACAGCACCTCGCTCTTCTCAAAGATCACTTGATCCTTGTAGCTGAGAAACTGCCTGCCGGCATCGCGCAGCGCGCGCCCCACCGTGGCGTCACGCGCCATCGCTTGAGGTTCATAATCGTGATTGCAGAACACCGCGTCCACGCCCAGTTCGGCCGCCAGCGCCGGAATCTCGGCCACCGGATCGCCGTGCCGCACGATCAGGTGGCCGCCGAGCTGCGCAAGTTCGGCGGCCACCTCGGCGATGCTGGCGTGGATGAAATCGACCCGGCGGTCGCGGCGCGGCAGGGCGTCCAGGATGGTGGTGTCGTAGATGAAAACGCAATGCACGATCGTGCTTGCCTGCAATGCCTGATGCAGGGCAACATGGTCGAAAACCCGCAGGTCGCGGCGCAGCCATACTAGTGAGGAATTCAGTTTCATTCAGTCTGTGTCAATCTTGTGCGGGACTCAATCATGGGCCGCATCGGCAATTCAGTGTAAACTATCGTTTAGACGGCACAGAAAGATCAAGCACCCTGCAGAGAGAGCAAAGCGTATGAAGAAGAGCAAAATCGACAAAACTCTACCTGTACCCGGCCTGTTACAGGATGCCGGCGATCCCTTGGACCCTATCGGTGCCAGTGACGCCGGCACCCTGAACCTGGCAAATCATTTCCTGATTGCAATGCCATCCATGCAAGATCCGGTTTTCGGCGGCACGGTGGTGTACGTTTGCGAGCACAATGAAAACGGCGTGCTGGGTGTGGTGATCAACAAGCCGACCGACATGACCATGCAGGTATTGTTCGAGCGCATCGACCTGAAGCTGGAGGACGGCCTGCAGTCGCACGTCGACGAGCCGATCATGTTTGGCGGTCCGGTCCAGGACGACCGCGGCTTCGTGCTGCACACGCCGGGCAACCGCTATTCGTCGTCGCTGACGGTGACCAAGGATGTGGCGTTTACGACATCGATCGACGTGCTGGAGGCGGTGGCCGCCGGCGATGGTCCGTCGCAGATGCTGGTGTCCATCGGCTATTCGGGCTGGAGCCCGGGCCAGCTGGAGGACGAGATCAGCCGCAACGGCTGGCTGACCGTCGGCGCCGATCCGCGCATCCTGTTCAACCTGCCCATCGAGGAGCGCTACACGGCGGCCATGCGCCTGCTGGGCATCGATCCGCTGATGCTGACTTCCGAGGCGGGGCATGCTTAATTCGATGCATAAGATGATGCGCCAACCGTGAGCATCGAAACCATATTCGCATTCGATTTCGGCGTCAAACGTATCGGCGTGGCGATGGGCAATACCATGATCCGCCAGGCCGCGCCAGTCAAAGTCATCACCGCCATCGACAACGCCACCCGCTTTGCCGATATCCAGGCGCTGCTGGACGAGTGGAAGCCGGCCCGCCTGGTGGTCGGCCTGCCCATGCATCCGGACGGCGCCGAGCACGAGATGACCGCGCGCGCCCGCAAGTTCGCCAATCAGTTGAACGGCCGCTTCAACCTGCCGGTGGAACTGGTCGACGAGCGCTATTCCTCGGCCGTGATTTCGGCCAAGCGCGGCGAGGTCATCGACGACCGCGCCGCCGCCATCATCCTGCAACAATACTTCGACACGAACTAAAAAAACCATGTCCACACTGAACCCCAACCAACTCGACGCCGAGGCGCTGTACGCGGCGCTGCTGGCCGACGTCAAAGCCGGCCTGGCCGGCGTGGCCGATGTCGCCATCGTCGGCATCCACTCCGGCGGCGCCTGGATCGCCGAGCGCCTGGCAGCAGACCTGGGCCTTTCCGCCCGCTGCGGCGTGCTCGACGTCTCCTTCTACCGCGACGACTACGCGAAGAAGGGCCTGCCGGCCGACGTCAAGCCGACCAGCATCAGCTTCGACGTCGCCGCCGCCAACATCCTGCTGGTGGACGACGTGCTGTACACCGGCCGCACCACGCGCGCCGCGATCAACGAGCTGTTCGACTACGGCCGCCCGGCGCGCATCATGCTGGCCGCGCTGGTCGACCGCGGCGAACGCCAGTTGCCGGTCGCCGCCGACTTCGTCGCCGCGCACGTGCAGGTGCCCCCCGGGCAGGCGCTGGTGCTGAAGCGCGCCGACGATGGAAAATTTACGCTAACCATAGATAACGCCTGAACATAACCATGCTTAATCCGCAACTGAATAAAAACGGCGAGCTCCAGCACTTGCTGTCGATCGAGGGACTGCCCAAGTCCATCCTCAATCACATCCTGGACACCGCCACCTCGTTCGTCGGCATCTCCGACCGCGATGTGAAGAAGGTGCCGCTGATGCGCGGCAAATCGGTGTTCAACCTGTTCTTTGAAAACTCGACCCGCACGCGCACGACGTTTGAGATCGCCTCCAAGCGCCTGTCGGCCGACGTCATCAACCTGAACATCCAGGCTTCGTCGGCCAGCAAGGGCGAATCGCTGCTGGACACCATCGACAACCTGTCGGCCATGCACGCCGACATGTTCGTGGTGCGCCACGCGCAATCGGGCGCGCCCTACCTGATCGCCAAGCACCTGCACGACACCAGACAGTCGCACGTCCACGTGGTCAACGCCGGCGACGGCCGCCACTCGCACCCGACCCAGGGCCTGCTGGACATGTACACCATCCGCCACTACAAGAAGGACTTCACCAACCTGACGGTGGCGATCGTCGGCGACATCCTGCACAGCCGCGTGGCCCGTTCGGACATCCACGCGCTGACCACGCTGGGCGTGCCGGAAGTGCGCGCCATCGGCCCGCACACCTTGCTGCCGGGCGGCCTGGAGCAGATGGGCGTGCGCACCTTCACCAACATGGACGAAGGCCTGAAGGGCGTCGACGTCATCATCATGCTGCGCCTGCAGAACGAGCGCATGAGCGGCGCGCTGCTGCCGTCGGCGCAGGAATACTTCAAGAGCTACGGCCTGACGCCGGAACGGCTGGCGCTGGCCAAGCCGGACGCGATCGTCATGCACCCGGGCCCGATGAACCGCGGCGTGGAAATCGATTCCGCCGTGGCGGACGGCCCGCAGGCAGTGATCCTGCCGCAGGTGACTTTCGGGATTGCAGTACGGATGGCGGTGATGAGCATAGTGGCGGGGACGCAGGGATGAAAGCAGGAATGAAACTTCATATCAAGAACGGCCACCTGATCGATCCGGCCAACGGCATCGACGGCAAGAACGACCTTTACATCGCCGACGGCAAGGTGCTGGCGGTGGGCATGGCGCCGGCAGGCTTCGCCGCCGACCAGACCATCGACGCCAGCGGCCTGATCGTCTCGCCGGGCTTCGTCGACCTGTCGGTGCGCCTGCGCGAGCCGGGCTACGAATACAAGGCCACGCTGGAATCGGAAATGCAGGCGGCGATGCAGGGCGGCGTCACCAGCCTGATCTGCCCGCCGGACACCGATCCGGTGCTGGACGAGCCGGGCCTGGTGGAAATGCTGAAGCACCGCGCGCGCGGCCTGAACCAGGCCCACGTGCATCCACTGGGCGCGCTGACCGTCGGCCTCAAGGGCCAGGCGCTGACCGAGATGGCCGAGTTGACCGAAGCGGGCTGCATCGGCTTCGCGCAGGCCGAAGAGCCGATCGAAGACACCAACGTGCTGCTGCGCGCCATGCAGTACGCCAAGACCTTCGAGTACACCGTGTGGCTGCGTCCGCAGGATGCGCACATCGGCCGCGGCGGCATCGCCGCCAGCGGTCCGCTGGCCTCGCGCCTCGGCCTGTCCGGCGTGCCGGTGATGTCGGAAACCATCGCGCTGCACACCATCTTCGAACTGATGCGCGCCACCGGCGCCCGCGTCCACCTGTGCCGCATGTCGTCGGCCGCCGGCCTGGAGCTGGTGCGCAGCGCCAAGAAGGAAGGCTTGCCGGTCACCTGCGACGTCGGCGCCCACCACATCCACCTGACCGACGCCGACATCGGCTTCTTCGATTCGAACGCGCGCGTCACGCCGCCGTTCCGCAGCCAGCGCGACCGCGACGCGATCCGCTTCGGCCTGCTGGACGGCACCGTCGATGCGCTGTGCTCGGACCACACGCCGGTCGACGACGACGAGAAGCTGCTGCCGTTCGGCGAAGCCTCGCCCGGCGCCACCGGCCTGGAACTGCTGCTGTCGCTGAGCCTGAAGTGGGCCGACGACTACGCCGCCTCGCAGGACACCGGCAAGGTGCGTCCGCTGGCGCGCGCCGTGGCCCGCATCACGTCCGACGCGGCGCGCGTGGCCGGCCTCGACGCCGGCACGCTGTCGGTCGGCGCGGTGGCCGACGTGTGCCTGTTCGATCCTGAAGCGCACTGGACGGTGGAAGCATCGGCCCTGGCCAGCCAGGGCAAGCACACGCCATTCCTGGGCTACAACCTGGCCGGGCAAGTTCAAACCACCATCGTGGCCGGCCACGTTGCTTACCAGCGTTGATCTCGTTGCATGAAACTTTCGATGATTTTCCGCCTTGCGCGGGTGATGTTGCACGTGTTCTGGGGCATGGCGATCTGCGCCACGGTGTTTCCGTGGCTGGGACAGGAAAAGCGTAACGGCCACATCCGCCGCTGGTCGACCAAGTTGCTGCGCATGTGCAATGTGACGGTGGAGCAGCGCGCCGGCGGCGCGCCGGTGCTGGCGCATGCGATGGTGGTGGCCAATCACGTCTCGTGGCTGGATATCTTCGTCATCCACAGCCTGCATCCGAGCCACTTCGTGGCCAAGGCGGAGATCCGCGCCTGGCCGCTGGCCGGATGGCTGGCGGAGAAGGCCGGCACCGTGTTCATCGCGCGCGGCAACCGGCGCGACCTGCGCCACATCTTCAAGGGACTGGTGCACAGCCTGGAGCGCGGCGAGCGCGTGGCTTTCTTCCCGGAGGGGACCACCTCGGCGCAGGGCAATCTGCTGCCGTTCCACGCCAACCTGTTCGAAGCGGCGATCGACGCCAGGGTGCCAGTGCAGCCGTTCGCGCTGACGTATGAGGATGCGGCGGGGCGCTCCCATCCTTCGGTGGACTTCATCGGCGAGATGTCGTTTGCCGAGAGCATCGTCGCCATCCTTGGCGGCGAGCCGGTCAAGGCCAAGCTGGCGATCCTGCCGGCCATCGACACCATCGGCGCGCACCGGCGCGACCTGGCCGAAACGACCCATGCGGCGGTTGCCGCGGCCTTGGGCGTCAGCTAGCCAACACGTCATTCCCGCTGTCGCGGGAATGATGCGACGCGGTTGCTTATTTTTTTCCGCTGTGCTGCTGGAACTCCGGGCACGGCACTTGCAGCAGGCTGCGGTCTTCCAGGCACACGGCCGACAGCTGGCCGCCCCACACGCAGCCGCTGTCGAGCCCGATCAAATGCGGCTTCAAGGTCAGCCCCAGCGCCGACCAGTGGCCGAACACCACCGTCTCCTTGGCCGATTTGCGGCCCGGCACCTCGAACCACGGCATCAGGCCCGAGCCTTGCTCCGCCGTGCCGCTTTCCTTCATCTTGAAATCCATCACGCCGTCGGCCGTGCAGAAGCGCAGGCGCGTCATGGCGTTGATGATGCAGCGCAGCCGGTCCGAACCCTGCAGATCGTCGGACCAGCGGTCCGGCATGTTGCCGTACATCTCGGCCAGGAACTCCGCCAGCCCCTCGCCGCGCAGCATCTGCTGCACCTCGCCGGCCAGCGCCATGGCCTGCGCCGGCGTCCATTGCGGCAGCAGGCCCGCATGCACCAGCACGTGGCCCGGCACGCGGATCGCCAGCGGACGATGGCGCACCCAGTCGATCAATTCGTCGCGGTCCGGCGCATGCAGGATCTCGGCCAAGGTGTCGGACTTGTGCTCGGGGCGGATGCCGTAGGCCACCGCCAGCAAGTGCAGGTCGTGGTTGCCCAGCACGCTATCGATGAGGCCGCCGCTGCCGATGGCCAGCTTGCGCACGTGGCGCAGCGTGGCCAGCGAGTCCGGGCCACGGTTGATCAGGTCGCCTGCGAACAAGATGGCGGGCTCGGCCACACCATCGCTGGCCGCGTGCGCGCGTATGCGGTCGAGCATGCACAGGGCCTGCTCGTGACAGCCCTGTAAATCCCCGATTACATAGGTTTTCATATGGATGCTCGCTGGTTCGTTGCTTTGGAATCTGAAATACCCTGAAATCAGAGTGAGCCATGTCGATTTTTGCCCGTTACCAGGACAGTTTCACATAAAATCATGCTTACGACTAATTTGACTCTTGCTGCGGGATACTAAATGATTTTTGTGACAGGTGGTGCTGGTTTCATAGGTTCAAATTTTGTCCTCGACTGGCTGGCCCAGTCGGATGAGCCTGTTATCAACTACGATAAGCTGACCTACGCCGGCAATCTGAACAACCTGGCCTCGCTCAAGCAGGACGCGCGCCACATCTTCGTGCGCGGCGACATCTGCGACCAGGCCCAGGTGCTGGCGCTGTTCCAGCAGCACAAGCCGCGCGCGGTGGTGCACTTCGCGGCCGAGAGCCACGTCGACCGCTCCATCCTCGGACCGGGCGAATTCATCAACACCAACATCAATGGCACCTTCAGCCTGCTCGAAGCCACGCGCGCCTACTGGTCGGCGCTGGCGGACGACGACAAGGCCGCGTTCCGCTTCCTGCACGTGTCGACCGACGAAGTCTACGGCACGCTGGGCCCGGACGATGCGCCGTTCAGCGAAACCACCGCGTTCGCGCCGAACAGCCCGTACTCGGCGTCGAAGGCCGCCTCCGACCACCTGGTGCGGTCCTACCACCACACCTACGGCCTGCCGGTGCTGACCACCAACTGCTCCAACAATTACGGCCCGTATCACTTCCCCGAGAAGCTGATCCCGCTGATCATCGCCAACGCGCAGGCCGGCAAGCCGCTGCCGATCTACGGCGACGGCCAGCAGGTGCGCGACTGGCTGTACGTCAGCGACCACTGCGCCGCGATCCGCCGCGTGCTGGACGCCGGCCGCCTGGGCGAGACCTACAACGTCGGCGGCTGGAACGAGATGGCCAACCTGGATGTGGTGCACACGCTGTGCGACATGCTGGACCAGCTGAAACCGAAAGCCGGCGGCGCCAGCTACCGCGCGCAGATCACCTACGTCAAAGACCGTCCCGGCCACGACCGCCGCTACGCCATCGACGCCCGCAAGCTGGAGCGCGAACTGGGCTGGAAGCCGGCCGAGACCTTCCAGACCGGCATCGCCAAGACCGTGCAGTGGTACCTGGACAACCAGGCCTGGGTCGCCGACGTGCAGTCCGGCGGCTACGCCAAGTGGGTGGAAACCAATTACTTTAACCGCGAAGGCCAGGCATGAGCACTCCAACCAATAGCCGCAAGGGCATCATCCTGGCCGGCGGTTCCGGCACCCGGTTGTATCCGGTGACGATGAGCGTATCGAAGCAATTGCTGCCGATCTACGACAAGCCGATGATCTACCATCCGCTGACGGTGCTGATGCTGGCCGGCATGACGGAAATCCTGCTGATCTCGACGCCGCAGGACACGCCGCGCTTCAAGGATTTGCTGGGCGACGGCAGCCAGTGGGGCATCAGCATCAGCTACGCGGTGCAGCCATCGCCGGACGGCCTGGCGCAAGCCTTCATCATCGGCAAGGAGTTCGTCGGCGACTCGCCGTCGGCGCTGATCCTCGGCGATAACATCTACTACGGCAACGACCTCGACGCGCTGCTGCGCCACGCCACCGAGCAGACCGACGGCGCCACCGTGTTCGCCTACCACGTGCAGGACCCGGAGCGCTATGGCGTGGTCGAATTCGACGCCGACCGCACCGCCGTGTCGATCGAGGAAAAGCCGAAACAGCCCAAATCGAACTACGCCGTCACCGGCCTGTATTTCTACGACAACCAGGTGTGCGATATCGCCGCCGGCATCAAGCCGTCCGCGCGCGGCGAGCTGGAGATCACCGACGTCAACCGCGTCTACCTGGAAAAGCAGCAGCTGAACGTGGAAGTGATGGGGCGCGGCATGGCGTGGCTGGACACCGGCACGCACGAGTCGCTGCTGGACGCCTCGCAATTCATCGCCACCATCGAGAAACGCCAGGGACTGAAAGTGGCGTGCCCGGAAGAGATCGCCTACCGCAAGGGCTACATCGACGCCGCCCAGCTGCGCAAGCTGGCCGAGCCGCTGAAGAAAAACAACTACGGCCAATACCTGTTGCAGATCCTGGAAGACAAGGTCGTGCCACGATGAACGTCATCGCTACACCGCTGGAGGGCTTGCTGGTGCTGGAGCCGCGCGTGTTCGGCGACGACCGCGGATTCTTCTTTGAAAGCTATAACGCGCGCCGCTTCACCGAGCTGACCGGCGTGACGGCGGAGTTCGTGCAGGACAACCATTCGCGCTCGGCCAAGGGCGTGCTGCGCGGGCTGCACTACCAGATCCAGCAGGCGCAGGGCAAGCTGGTGCGCGCCACCGCCGGTTCGGTGTTCGACGTCGCGGTCGATATCCGCAAGAGCTCGCCGACCTTCGGCCAGTGGTTCGGCATCGAGCTGTCGGCCGAGAACAAGCGCCAGATGTGGATACCGCCGGGCTTTGCGCACGGCTTCGTGGTCACCTCCGATGCCGCCGAATTCCTCTACAAGACCACCGACTACTGGGCGCCGGAACACGAGCGCGCCATCCTGTGGAACGATCCGGCCATCGGCATCGAATGGCCGGTGCTGGCGGCGGCCCCGCTGCTGTCCGGCAAGGACCAGGCCGCCGTGCCGCTGGCCGGCGCCGAGGTGTTCGCGTGAAGATCCTGCTGACCGGCAGCACCGGCCAGGTGGGCTACGAACTGGCGCGCAGCCTGCAGGGCGTGGGCCAGGTGGTGGCGGTGGACCGCAACGTCATGGACTTGTCCGACCTGGACCAGGTGCGCGATGTCATCCGCCGCGAAAAGCCCGGACTGATCGTCAATCCGGCCGCCTACACGGCGGTCGACAAGGCCGAGAGCGAGCCGGAGCTGGCCTACCGCATCAACGCCGAAGCGCCGGGCCTGATGGCGCAGGAAGCCAGGCTGCTGGGCGCGGCCATGGTGCACTATTCGACCGACTACGTGTTCGACGGCTCGCAGCCGGCGCCGCGCGTGGAGGACGACGCCACCGGCCCGCTCAATGTCTACGGCGCCAGCAAGCTGGCCGGCGAGCACGCCATCGCGGCGGCCGGCATCCCGCACCTGATCTTCCGCACCAGCTGGGTGTATGGCATGCGCGGCAAGAACTTCCTGCTGACCATGCTGCGCCTGGCCAGGGAACGCGACGAACTCAAGGTGGTGGCCGACCAGCATGGCGCGCCGACCTGGAGCCGCACCATCGCCGACATCTCGGCGCAGGTGCTGTCGCAGGCCCATGCGGGCGGGCGCGAGTGGTGGGTGCAGAACAGCGGCGTCTACCACCTGAGCGCGCAGGGCCAGACCACCTGGTTCGAGTTCACCCAGGCCATCGTCGAGGCGGCGGGGCTGGAATGCCGCGTGCTGCCGATCGCCACCGCCGATTATCCGACCCCGGCCAGGCGCCCGCAGTACTCGGTGATGTCGTCCGAGCGGCTGACGGCGCGCTTCTGCCACCTGCCGGAATGGAAGGAAGCGCTGCGCCTGTGCCTCGGTTGAGCCTGGCCGCACTTTGTATCGATTGGTAAGCGATATCCACCTGGCCCACCCCGTGCTGGTATGATGCCGGCGCGCGGTTCGCCGGGCATGGTTGCTTGCATGCGTGTCCACTGTTGCAAATGTGCTATTTTTGCGGCGACGGCCGTACTCCCTGCGATCAATCTAAATCGGCCGTTCCTAATCCGGTACAATCGGCGGATGGCGCGCTGACAATGCTTCGTGTTGCGGTGCAACGCAAAACTCTAAATAAAATATGTTTTCCTTCCTACTGAGCTTCGTCGCTTCCGCGCTGCTAACCCTGCTGGTGATTAAAGAAGCGCGATTGCACGGTCCGGCGCTGGATTCCGACTTCCAGGGTGTACAGAAAGTACACGCGCACCATGTCGCCCGCATCGGCGGCCTGTCGATTTTCCTGTCGGTGGCGCTCAGTTCCTGCATTTCCATCTGGCGCGTGCCGGCCATGAGCCACTGGCTGATGTCGCTGCTGGCCTGCTCGGCGGTGGCCTTCATCGGCGGCATCGTCGAAGACTACACCGGCCGCGTCAGCGCCTCGCGCCGGCTGATCCTGACCATGGCCGCCGCCGCGCTCGGCTATTTCCTGCTGGACGCGCGCATCGACCGCATCGACTGGGCGTTCTCGGTCTGGCCGCTGCAATACATGTGGATCACGCTGCCGCTGACGGTGCTGGCGGTGGCCGGCATCGCCAACGCGGTCAACATCATCGACGGTTTCAACGGCCTGGCCAGCGTGGTCTGCATCTGCATGCTGCTGTCGCTCGGCTATGTGGCGCTGCAGGTCAACGACATGTTCGTGCTGATCGCGGCGCTGATGGTGGCCGGCGCCACCGCCGGCTTCCTGATCTGGAACTACCCGGTCGGCATGATCTTCCTGGGCGACGGCGGCGCGTATTTCATCGGCTTCATGCTGGGCGAGCTGGCTTTGTTGCTGGTAATGCGCAATCCGCAGGTTTCCACCTGGTACGCCGCGCTATTATTGATTTATCCTACGTTTGAAACTTTATTTTCCGTGTATCGGCGGATGTTTGTTCGTGGAAAGTCCCCGGCCATGCCGGACGGCATCCACCTGCACAGCCTGATCTTCCGCCGGATCGTGCAATGGGCCGTGGGCCGCAAGGAGGCGCGCGCACTGATCCGCCGCAATTCGCTGACGTCGCCGTATTTGTGGATGTTCTCGCTGATGGCGGTGATACCGGCCACCGTGTTTTGGCGCCATACCTGGATTTTGATGTTGTCGTGTATTTTGTTTATCGGAAGCTATATCTGGATTTATGTTCGCATTGTTCGTTTTAAAGCTCCACGCTGGATGATTCGACATAAAAAAAATTAAAAAAAGTTGGTCCAAAAATCAGGGTGAAGCATGATTAAGACATTACAGCTGGGCCGTGGCCTGGCTGCGGTAAGCGTCATTGCGTTTCATTTGTCGTATATGATGGCGTCCCCCAAGTACGGTGGACAAGCCATCCTGGCGGATTACACCAGGCACGGGCATTACGGTGTCGAGTTCTTTTTCGTGTTATCCGGCTTTATCATTTTATTTGCCCACATTAACGATCTCGGGCGCCCGCAAGCCTTGGGCACCTTCCTCTACCGCCGTTTCGTGCGGCTATTCCCCACCTACTGGCTGTACACCGCCATACTCACCGGGATGATCCTGCTGGGATTGGGGAATTCCTCGATTCCCGCCACCGTGGAAGGCTGGTTCAGCGCCCTGACCCTGGTGCGCATCGACGGCTCGGCGCCGCCGCTGGCGCCGGCCTGGAGCTTGTTCCACGAAGTCGTTTTTTATTTGGTATTTTCAATACTAATACTTAATTTTCGTCTGGGACTACTGGCTTTCGCATTGTTTGTATGCACCGGACTATTCCTTCAGGAAATCACCATCGAGGGTCACCGCACGCCGCTGAGCGTGTACGGCTCGGTCTACAATGTGTTTTTTGTCTTCGGCATGGCGGCGTACAAGCTCTACCAGCGCGCCGGCAACGGCGTGCCGGAGCTGGTGGCCGGCGCGGCCCTGGCCTGGGCGGCGTTCTGGCTGGCGCCGGGCGACGATAGCCTGACGCGGCCGGTGGTGGTCGGCCTCGGCTTTGCGTTATTGCTGGCAGGTATTACCAAATGCGAGCGGGCCGGTTATATCGGCGTGCCGAAGTTTTTTGTGTATCTCGGCGATGCGTCTTATAGCGTCTATCTGATTCAGATTCCGGTGATGGGCGCCATGCTTAAACTGATGCGGAAAGCGCAGGAGTATACGGAACTCAGCCCTTATGTTGTTTATGTTATCGTTCTGGTGGCGACAACGGCGATCGGCTGTTGCGCTTATAGCGTTATCGAACGCCATATTATGAGCCAGCTGCGCCGCCGCGAAAAAAGCGCCGCCGCGCTACCAATCCAGGCCGCGAAAGCTTAATGCGCGCGTATTTATTTTTGAGGAAGGGAAGAATATGGATCTGACGAATATGTCTTCCGCGGATTTACGTAATCTGCAAGAGCAACTGAAGCGGGAATTGAAAAAGCGCGAAAGCCAGGACCTGGCCAAGGCGCGCGAGCAAATACTGGCCATCGCCCATAGCGTGGGCGTGCCTTTGAAGGACCTGGTCGGCGCCGCCGCCCCGCGCGGCAAGACCGGCAAGGTCGAACCGCGCTACCGCAACCCGGCCGACGCTTCCCAGCAATGGACCGGCCGCGGCCGCCAACCGAAATGGGTCAAGGACTGGCTGGCGGCGGGCCACAGCATCGACGGACTCAAGGTTTAACCCGGCGGCACCCGCCTGACGCGGCGGCGGCACTTGCCTGCCGCCCGCATCGCCCTTACTATGTGGTTGTTGTGCCTGCCGGATGCTTATCGCCGCAGGCGGCACTCTCCTCCAATCCGCGCATTGAACTCTGCAGCCCGGGCCGCAGCGCCTCGGTGCGCATCACGCTCATTCCAATTATGGTCAGCTTATCCAAAACGATTTTCAAAGCCTACGATATTCGCGGCATCATCGATAAAACCCTGGATGCGGGCGTCGCGCACCAGCTCGGCCAGGCCTTCGGCCGGGCGGCCCTCGCCAAGGGCGAAACCAAGGTGGTGATCGGCCGTGACGGCCGCTTGTCCGGGCCGTCGCTGTCCAAGGCGCTGGCCGAAGGCCTGCAGGCCGCCGGCGTCGATGTCATCGACCTCGGCGTGGTGGCCACGCCGATGGTCTACTTCGGCACCAACGTGCTGGGCGCGGCCTCGGGCATCATGGTCACCGGCAGCCACAATCCGCCGGACTACAACGGCTTCAAGATGGTGCTGGCCGGCGAAGCGATCCACGGCGAGTCGATCACCGGGCTGTACGACAGCATCGTCGCCCACGACGGCTCGTCCGCCGCCGCCCCGGGTGCCTACAGCACCCACGACATCCGCGCCCAATACCTGGAGCGCATCATCGGCGACGTCAAGGTCGCGCGCCCGATCAAGATCGCCGTCGACTGCGGCAACGGCGTGGCCGGCGCCTTCGCGGGCGACCTGTACCGCGGCATGGGCTGCGAAGTGATCGAGCTGTTCTGCGAAGTGGACGGCACCTTCCCCAACCACCACCCGGATCCGGCGCACCCGGAAAACCTGCAAGACCTGATCCGCTGCCTGCAGCAGACCGACGCCGAGATCGGCCTGGCCTTCGACGGCGACGGCGATCGCCTGGGCCTGGTCACCAAGGATGGCCAGATCATCTACCCGGACCGCCAGATGATGCTGTTCGCGGCCGATGTGCTGTCGCGCAACCCCGGCGAGCAAATCCTGTACGACGTCAAGTGCACCCGCCACCTGGCGCCGTACATCGAGAAATCGGGCGGCGTGCCGCTGATGTACAAGACCGGCCACTCGCTGGTCAAGGCCAAGCTGAAGGAAACCGGCGCCCCGCTGGGCGGCGAAATGAGCGGCCACATCTTCTTCAAGGACCGTTGGTACGGCTTCGACGACGGCCTGTACGCCGGCGCCCGCATGCTGGAAATCCTGACCAGGGAAGCCGATCCGTCGGCGCTGCTGAACGCGCTGCCGCAATCGGACAGCACGCCCGAACTGCACCTGCACCTGAAGGAAGGCGAGAATTTCTCGGTGATGGACAAGCTGCGCGCCGACGCCAAGTTCCCGGGTCACAAGCAGATCATCACCATCGACGGCCTGCGCGTGGAATACGAGGACGGCTTCGGCCTGGCGCGTTCGTCCAACACCACGCCGGTGATCGTGATGCGCTTCGAGGCGGAAACGCCGGCCGCGCTGGCGCGCATCCAGGGCCAGTTCAAGAGCGTGATCCTGGCCGCCAAGCCGGACGCGGAACTGCCGTTCTAAGCGGATGGCGACGCAAGCGCGCGGCGGCAAGCCGTTGAACATTTTGCTGGTGCGCGTGTCGTCGCTGGGCGACGTGCTGCATAACCTGCCGATGGTGGCCGACATCGCCCGCCATTTCCCGGACGCGAATATCGACTGGGTGGTGGAGGAGGGCTATGTCAGCCTGGTGCGGCTCAACGCGCGCGTGCGCACCGTCATCCCGTTCGCGCTGCGGCGCTGGCGCAAGAGTCTCGGCAAGCCGGAAACGCGGGCCGAGATCAAGCGTTTCTTCCGTAACCTGCGCGCGCAGGAGTACGACTATGTGTTCGACACCCAGGGACTGCTCAAGACCGGCATCATCATGGGCGCGGCCCGCGTGGTGAAGGGCGGCCGCAAGGTCGGCCTGGCCAACGGCAGCGAGGGTTCGGGCTACGAGGGCATCTCGCGCATCTTCCATCACCTGAGCATTCCGACCGATCCGCGCACGCACGCGGTGGCGCGCGGGCGCATCGTCGCCGGCGCGGCGCTGGGCTATGCGGTCGATACGCCGGCCGATTTCGGTTTGCCGGACGTGTCGGACAGCGAGCCGCGTCCCGATTGGATGCCGGCCGAGCCTTATGCCGTCTACTTCCACGGCACGGCGCGCGACCCGAAGAAGTGGGCGCCGGACAACTGGATCGCCCTCGGGCGCGAGCTGGCGCCGATGCCCATCCTGCTGCCGTGGGGTTCGCCGAAGGAGCAAGCCGAGGCGGAGCATATCGCCGCCGGCCTGCCGAACGCGCGCGTGCTGCCCAAGCTGTCGATGGCCGACGCCATGCTGCTGGCGCGTCACGCCGGCCTGGTGATCGGTGTCGACACGGGGTTGACCCATATCGCCGCTGCCTTCGTGCGGCCGACGGTGGAGATCTACGCCGACTCGCCGCGCTGGAAGACCGAGGGCAACTGGTCGCCGCGCATCGTCAACCTGGGCGATAGCGGCACGCCGCCGTCGGTGGCGGAAGTGCTGGCCGCGGCCAGGCAGCTGCTGGTCTGATCATGCGTATCTTATATTCTGTCATGTGGTGGCTGGCCTTGCCGCTGGTGCTGACGCGCCTGTGGCTGCGCGGCCGCCAGGAACCGGGCTATCGCCGGCATTGGGGCGAGCGGCTGGGCTTCTACAGCGGTGCCCCGTCGTCCGCGCCGACCCTGTGGGTGCATGCCGTTTCCGTTGGCGAGACACGCGCGGCCGAGCCGCTGGTCGATGCGCTGCTGGCCGAATACCCATCATCCCGCATCGTCCTCACGCACATGACGCCGACCGGCCGCGCGACCGGCAAGGCGCTGTTCGCCAAGCATGGCGAGCGGCTGGTGCAATCGTATCTGCCGTATGACACGGGCTTCATGGTCCGCCGCTTCATCAAGCATTTCAAGCCTTCGGTCTGCATCCTGATGGAGACCGAGGTGTGGCCCAACCTGATCGCCGTGTGCCAGCTGCGCAGCGTGCCGGTGGTGCTGGCCAATGCCCGCCTGTCCGAGCGTTCGCTGCGCAAGGCCACGCGGCTTGGCTCGCTGATGCTGAACGCCGCGCGCGGCATATCGCTGGTCGCCGCGCAGACCGAGGCCGACGCGCAGCGCGTGCGTTCGCTGGGCGTGCAGCGCGTGGAAATCACCGGCAGCATCAAGTTTGACGTGGTGGTGCCGGATACGGCGCTGGCCATCGGCGCATCGCTGCGCGCGGCCATCGGTGCGCGGCCGGTGCTGCTATGCGCCAGCACGCGCGAAGGCGAAGAGGAACTGATACTGGAGGCACACCGCCAGGCGCGTTCCACGTTGCCGGCCAACGTGCTGCTGCTGATCGTGCCGCGCCATCCGCAGCGCTTCGATGAAGTGGAGAAGATGATCGGCGCCCATGGCCTGAACGTGCAGCGCCGCTCGCTGCTGGCGCTGGATGGCGCCGTGCTGCCGGCCTTTGTGGATGTGCTGCTGGGCGATTCGATGGGCGAGATGTTCGCCTACTACGCCGCGTGCGACGTCGCCTTTGTCGGCGGCAGCCTGCTGCCATTGGGCGGCCAGAACCTGATCGAACCGGCGGCATTGGGCAAGCCGGTGTTGATCGGTCCCCATACCTTCAACTTCGCCTTGGTGACGGAAGATGCGCTGGCCGCCGGCGGCGCCCAACGCATCGCCAACGCGGCCGAGCTGATATCGCAAGCGGCGCGCCTGCTGGGCGACGCTGCTGCGCGCGAAGCGATGGGCGGGAATGCGCTGGCCTTCGCCAACCAGCATCGGGGCGCCACCCGCCGCACGCTGGCGTTGCTGCCGTCGCTGATTCAAAAGACGTAGTGCAGGCCCAGTTCCGCTGCGAACGCGCTGGAGTCCGCGATCGGCAGGCGGTTGGCGCGTAACCGGGCGCGGAACACGCCAAGCTCATACCCCAATCCCACCATGTTGAAACGCGTATCGTAGCTGGTGCTGAACGTGCCCCAGCGCGAGCGGTAGCTGCCCGATACCTGCGGGATGCTGGTGCCGTAGATGCGCTCGACACCGGCGCGCAGCGACCACTGGTCCTGGGTGTAGGTCAGGTTCAGCGCGCTGCTGGCGCCGATCGTGCCGCGCCTCTCTATCAGGCTGCTCTTGCCGTAGATCTGCGGCTGGTAATTGAGGTAGCCGTCGCTGTCGACCGTGCGCACATCGGAGTGGATCACTTTGTCGATGGACGGCAGGTCGGACCAGCGCATCCGGCTCCATAGATCGTTCACCGCCAGGTTGGCCGTGAGCTGGCTGGTCAACGGCCATTGCAGCGCCGCCGACATGCTGGCGCCGGACGATTTCTGCTCCGCATCCGGCATGAAGGGATACGTATAATTGCTGCTCGAACCGAAATACCTGGCATCGAAGCGATAGGTGTCGGATGGCAGGTAGTCCACCGTGCCGGACACATCGCCGTCGCGGTTGCGCGCATGGCCGTACAAGGCGCCCGAAACCATCAGCAGCGGCGCTTTGCCCGCAGCACTGCCCAAGGCGAACGTGCGCCCGACGCGCATGCCGGCCGCAAGCCACGATTTCATATGCGCGTCCGCCACGTAGCCGCGAGCGCCCTCCGGGTCGCGGCGCTGCAGGTAGAGGTGGTACATCTCCACCGTATCCCGGTTGGCTTCCAGCGAAATCTCCAGCCTGTATTCAAGGCCAACGCGCCAGCCATCCTTCTCCACACCGAACTCGGCGCGGTCGCGCTGCAGGAACACATTGCGGCCCTGGCGCGGCGTGTAGCGGGCGCCCCAATCGCCGGTGAAGTCACGGATCGGGATCGCGTCATAAGCAGCCCAGGCCTGGACCTTGCCATAGGCATGCCAGGCCTGATCCGGCGCGTGCAGCTGGATGTCGCTGTCCGCCACGGACATCTGTGCCGAAGCGGCCGGCGAGAGCAGCAGCCCCGCCAGCAAAAAACGATAACGCATGCCGGCCTTACTTGAGCGTCTCGAAGCTGCCGTCGCTGTAGGTGATCACTTTCGTGCCTACGTTGATCAGCGCGACTTTGCTGTTGTTGTTGAAGACGTCCAGGAACGTCGCGCCGTCGACCCACTTCAAGCTGATGCCGCTTGAGCTGGCGAGGTAGATCGTTCGTGGCAGGCTGTTGTCGCCGTTGAAGGAAATCAGATTGGCGTCGTCGGAATAGGTGCCGTTGTATTCCGTCGTCTTGTAGCCTGTATTCCGCAGCGCGAAAGTGACGGTCAGCGGCTTCAGGTTGCTGGCTTTCAGCTTGCCGCTGAACGATACGCTGCCGGTCGCGAAGTTGGACGCCGATTGCGGCGCGACACTGTCGACGGCCTTGTAGTTCAGGGCCTGCATGGTGATCGTGCCGTCGAAGCTTTCGCTGCGGGTATTGGTGAAACTGCCGATGAACTTGAGGTTGGTCGGCAGATAGCGGTTGCCGTTACGGTCGGTGGAGAACTGACTCAGCGACAGGCTGCCCTTGACGGTGCTGCTTCCCGCCGTCACGCCCACGGCCAGCAGTCCTTCCACCATACGATACTTGTCGTTGTTGCTGGTGGCGCGGATGAAGGAGGTGTCGTACACGGTGACCGCTCCCAGGCTGGCGCCATTCTTCTGCGCGTCGATCTTGCCGGAGAAGGCGTACTTGCTCACGCCACCGCTTTCGGCCGTGACGGCGTAACGGATGCTCCAGGTTTCACGGTCGGTCAGGGCGGCGCCGTTGGCATCCACGCGGGCCGGCATGTCGCCATTGATGGTGGCGGAGGTGACGGTGCCGCCGCTCATGGCGTAAGACAGCGTGCCACTGGCCGTGCTGCCGATCGGGGTCTTGCCGCTCAAGGTGCTGAAATCGTAGCCGGCGCCCGACACGTCCTTCCGGTATTCCTGCGTTTCACGCTGGGTGCCGGAGGTGTAGCTGAAGCTGGTGCTGCCGGTGGAAATCAGGGTGATGGTGCGGGCGATCTGATCGCGGTCGTACAGGCCGGGCGTCGATGCGGCGCGTTCCGAGTTGTCCAGCGTTTTCTTGTTCAGGATGCAGGAGACGCTGCCTGGGGCCGTGCCGGCATCTGCCGCGGTCATGGCGATCTGCGCCGCCGAGTCCTTGTACAGCGCGCAGGCACCGAGCGAGGATGCATCGCCGAGGTCGCCGACGGTGGTGCTGGTCGATTTGCGCTGGGCGAAATCATTGAACAACTTGATGCCGCGGCCGGAGACGACCACCCAGTCGGCCAGACTTTGATCCAGCGGCACGACGGCGTTGTTGAAATCCGCTTCTATCGTATCGAGACTGTTGCGCAAGCCACCGCTTTGGCTGGATGTTGACCAGGCCTGGAGATTGGTGCGCAGGCTGCCGAAGAATGTCTTGGCTTCACCGACCGGGTCGGGGGCTGGCGTCGGAGTTGGCGTAGGCGTCGGTGTTGGAGTCGGCGTCGGAGTAGGTGTCGGAGTTGGGGCCGGTGTCGGCGTAGGTGTCGGAGTCGGAGTTGGAGTTGGCGTAGGAGTTGGCGTCGGCGTAGGGGTTGGCGTCGGCGTCGGCGTCGGCGTAGGAGTCGAAACCGGAACGTCCGCGAATAGCTTTTGACCGTCCAGCGACTTGATCGTCGTCTTGTTGATGGCGGGGTCTTTGATCGTATCTGCCAGCGCGGTCAGCAGCGCATCCTTGGCCGGGCCGG
Organism: Duganella sp. CT11-25; assembly: GCF_047302815.1. Taxonomy (NCBI): domain Bacteria; kingdom Pseudomonadati; phylum Pseudomonadota; class Betaproteobacteria; order Burkholderiales; family Oxalobacteraceae; genus Duganella; species Duganella sp. CT11-25. The sequence goes on along the minus strand of NZ_JBKBFD010000001.1, from coordinate 3,396,590 downwards.
AGATCGCCACGGTGCCGCCTGTCATGGTGACGGAACCTGTCGTCGCCGTCACGGCGCATTTGATTTTTTCGCTGTCCGTGCCGCTGCAACCCAGGCCGCTGTGATGCGCGATCCCTGAAATGGCGGCGAGTGCCAGCGCTTGCAGTTTCTCCGCCGCGTCCGAGGTATTGGCGGCGGCATCGCTGTTGGCGTTCAACGGCTTGGTGACGAGCGGATTGAAGCCGAGGATCTTGGTCACTTCCGCCTGCGCCTGCGCCACGTTGGATACGGTCAGGCCGCCGTTTGCATTGGCGCTGATCGCCGCCGTGACCAGCATGTCCGTGAACGGCGTGACGTGACCGGTGACGGTGCTGTTGCTGTTTGCGTCGAGCTGGACCAGTCCGCGCATCGTCATCCCGGCCGGCATGGGGATGGTGCCGCTGTACTCGTCGTCCATGGTGGTGCTGGCGTCGGGGCTGATTTCAACCGTAAACAGGCCCGTGCGCGAGCCGAGGTTGATACTGTAGCTGCCGTCGGTCCTGGAGGTGCGGGTCGTCAGGATGGGCGCGCTGGAGCGGTTGCCCGCGGCATCGTAGGCATAGACGTTGACGATGGCGTCCTTGATCAAGCCTTTGGATGCGACGCCGCCCAGCGTGATGCTGGGCGCGCCTGTTGGCGTGCTGGGAGTGCTGGTGTTCGGGGTGCTGCTACCGCCGCCGCCGCAGGCCGCCAGGGTGGAAGTCAAGGCACATGCCAGGCTCAAACGGGTTAATTTCATGCTTATTACCAAGAGTTTTAATCAATTGGCAATTGTAACATAAATAATATTCCTTCTGGAAAATTAACCTTGTTCCTGGTGAACTATGCCGGCGGCCTTGCGGTGCCTAGACCGCCGCCAGCGCGATATCGTCGGCGAATCGCAGGATGTCGGCGTGCTGGCGGCAGAACCGGGTCGCGGCCTTGTAGCCTACGTCGAACAACAGCTGCATGTTCGATGTCGACCAGTCCATCGTGTAAGGGATGTGCTGGTCAGGCACCGCCGCCATCAGCTCCAGCTTGAGCATGCGGCGCCTGGGCTCGCCGGTTTTCGGGTCGGTGTTGTGCTCCAGCTCGAACAGGCGCAGCTGGTTCTGCGACACGCTCACCAGCGGCGTGATCATCGAGCCGACCCACGAATCGTACAGGTCGCGCGGCTTGCGGAGCAGGCGCTCGTCGCCGAGGATGTCGAGCACGATCAATGTGTCGACGTCATGGTGTTCGCCCCTGCCTTCGATGAAGGGATCGAAGTTCAGCGTTTCCAGCGCGGCGCCCTCGATGTAGTCCTCGCCGTCGATTTCGGTCGGCGCGTACAGGAAGGGGAACGACAGCGCGGCGCGCACGTGCGGCGCCTGGATTTCATGCTTGCCCCAGCTGACCATGCGGTGTTGGTTCAGGTTGTAGGCATTGATGTAGAACTCCGGCTTCATGCTGGCGATCGCGGAAAAATCGACCGCGCCTTCCAGGAAGGGCGCATGGGCGCACAGGCCGAGGCTCTTGGCCGACAGGTTGGACGGCGACATGGTCGACATCATCAACTGCGTCCAGTCGGACCAGGGCGCGGTGCCGCCGGTCATCATGTCCCGCATGCCCTGAAACAGCGGATTGCCGGCCGGCGGCGCGAATGCGCCGCGGTAGGCGTCGGCTTCCTTGCCCGGCTTGTGGAAGATCTTGTAGTTGACCGGCATCATCTTGTAGATGGTGTCGGCCACGCCGGTGTCGGCCCAGCGCTTGAGCGCATCGCGCGGCACGCCTTCCAGCGGCGCCGCGTACAGCAAGCCCATCAAAACGCCCGCGCCGGAGGCCGAAATCACGTCGAATTCGACCTCCTGGTCGAGGAACGCCGCCAGCGCCCCCGCGATCAACGGCGAGTTCGGCGCGCCGCCACCCAGTACCAATCCCGTCTTCTTTGCAGCAGCCTTCTGACTCATATTGCCCCCTGATTGGTGTGGAACAAGCGAGACACAAGCTATCACAATAAAATGCCGTACGGCAATTTTATTAAAAGATAACGGATATTCACAAGCTGGATAAAACGGGCGTAGGGTCAGGGAAACAGCACCGGCAGCTCCTGTGCGCGCTTGCGCAGCAGGTTCTTGGCTTCCTCGTATTCCGGATAGATCAGGCCGACCGTGTTCCAGAACTGCGCGCTGTGGTTCATCTCGAGGATGTGCGACAGTTCGTGCGCGATGACGTAGTCGATCAGCGGCAGCGAGAAGTGGATCAGCTTCCAGTTCAGGCGGATCTTGCGGTCCACCGTGCACGAGCCCCAGCGCGTGCCGGCCGACGACAGGCCGAACGAGTGATAGCGCACGCCCAATCTCTCCGCATACATGTCCAGCCGCTGCTCGAACAGCACCTTGGCCTCCTGCTGGTACCAGGCCTTGACGCGCTCGCGCAGCAGCGTCTCGGTGGCGCCGGGCACCAGCACCATCGACAGCTCGCGCGTGGCCGGGTTGTAGCTGGTGCGATTGCGCCCGCCGACCAGCAGCCGCAGCGTGATGTCGGCGCCCAGGTAGGGCAGTTGCGCGCCATCGGTCCATTCCACCGGCGGTTTTTCGAGGCGCGCCGCGCGGCGTTCGCGCCGCTCTTTGAGCTTGCTCAGTATCCAGTGCTGCTTGGTGCGGATGGCGTTGTCGATTTCGGCGATGCTGATGCGCTTGGGCGCCGTCACGCGCAGGCCGTCGTCGTCGATCATGAAGCCGATCGAGCGCCGCGTCGAGCGCCGCAGTTCGTATTCGAGGATGAATTCGCCGACCATCAGCTGGCGCTTGGGCGGCTGGTCCGACGGTGGAGTCACCAGCGCGCGCGGCTTGACCGGCACCGCGGTCTGCGGCGGCGCGACGTAGGGAGAAACAGGAGGAGGGGTATTCGATGCGGACGGCGCGGGCACCGACCATACGGGGGCGGTATAGACCGGCTTGAGGGAAGCTTGTGCCTGCGCCTCCCGTCCAAACAGGTCGAGCTGGCTGGCGTCGTCGGCGGACGACGCCGGCTTCACCAGCGTGGCCAGATCATCTAGCCAGCGTTGTAGGCGTGGGGCGAAATGACGCGCATTTCTGATTCTATCCAATTTTCCACCTGTTGCATCATGCCGTCCGGCGTCTGGCCTTCGGGCGAAATTGGCTTACCTATCGATACTGTAACAAGGCCGGGGCGTTTGATGAAAGAGTTTTTTGGCCAGCACTCGCCGGAGTTGTGCGCGATCGGCACCACCACGGCGCCGGTCTCGATGGCGAGGCGCGTGCCGCCGCTCTTGTACTTGCCGGCCTGGCCGACCGGAATCCGCGTCCCTTCCGGGAACATGATAATCCATTGGCCGTCGGCGAGACGGCGCTTGCCGTGGCGGACCACATGCTTGAAGGCGTGCTTGCCCTGCGAGCGGTCGATCGGGATCATGCGCAGCAGCGCCATCGCCCAGCCGAAGAAGGGAATGTACAGGATCTCTTTCTTGAACACGAACACCAAAGGGCGCGGCATGTTAGGCAGCAGGAAGATGGTCTCCCACGCCGACTGGTGCTTGGACAGCACGACGGCCGGCGCATCCGGGAAGTTTTCGGCGCCCTTGATTTCGTAGCGGATGCCGCAGATGACCTTGAGGCACCAGATCATGAACACGTTCCAGCGCGAGGTGACCCAGAAGCGCTGGTTGTACGGCAGCGGCGCCACCAGGAAGCAGACGCAGGCCCAGACGATGGTCGACACCACCATGATGATGGTGAAAATAAGGGAACGCAAAAACAGTACGGGATGACCCAATGAAGACTCCAAAAACGCTAATTAGCTAACGACGTGCAGCGCCGGCGGGGCGCTGGTTTTCAGCAGGTGGCCCACCATCGCCGCGAGGTCGGCAAAAACCATTGTACCGGGCGGCAGGCCTCCTGTGGCCTGGGTTTTTTCACCCTTGCCGGTCAGGACCAGGTAGGGCACGCAGCCGCTGACATAGCCGGCCTGCAGGTCGCGCAGCGAGTCGCCGACCACCGGCACGCCCTTCAGGCTGATTTTGTAGCGCTGCGAGATTTCCGTGAACATGCCAGGCTTGGGCTTGCGGCAGTCGCAGTTGTCGGCCGCCGCGTGCGGGCAGAAGAACACCGCGTCGATGTCGGCGCCGACCTGCTGCGCCAGGTTGTGCATCTTCTGGTGGATCGCGTTGAGGATGGTCATGTCGAAGAATTCGCGGGCGATGCCCGACTGGTTCGACGCCACCACCACCCGGTAACCCGCCTGGTTCAGGCGGGCGATCGCTTCCATCGAGCCGGGGATCGGGATCCACTCGGCCGGCGACTTGATGAAGTCCGGCGAATCATGGTTGATGACGCCGTCGCGATCGAGGATGATCAGTTTCATGGACGGCGCACCCATTTAAGCCGCCAGTTTCGAGATGTCGGCCACGCGGTTCATCATCCCGTGCAGGGAGGAGAGCAGCGCCAGACGGTTGTTGCGCAGGGCGACGTCTTCGGCCATGACCATGACGTCGTTGAAGAAGGCGTCGACGTCGTCGCGCAATTGCGCCAGCGTCTTCAGCGTGCCGGCGAAGTCGCCGCGGTTGAACGCCGCGTCGATTTCAGGCAGCACGCGCACCACGGCGGCGTTGAGGTTCTTCTCCGCCAGGTCCTGCAGCAGCGAGACGTTGACGCCGGTGTTGCCGGCGGCGGCCAGCGCTTCCTCGTTCTTCTTCAGGATGTTGGTGATGCGCTTGTTGGCGGCGGCCAGCGAGGCCGATTCGGCCAGCGCGGCGAAGGCTTGCACGGCCTCCAGGCGCTGCACGATGTCGTCCAGGCGGTCCGGGTTCTGCGCCACCACGGCCTCGATCTCGTTCGGCGAGAAGCCGCGCTCGCGCAGGATGCCGCGCAGGCGGTCGAACATGAAGGTCGCGACGTCGGCGCTCGGGTCCTTGAAGCCGGCCACCGAGGCGAACAGGCCGGCGGCGTCGGCCAGCAGGCCGGAGATCGACAGCGGCAGGCGCTTCTCGATCAGCATGCGCAGCACGCCCAGCGCGTGGCGGCGCAGCGCGAACGGATCCTTGTCGCCGGTCGGGCCCAGGCCGATGGCCCAGATGCCGACCAGGGTTTCCAGCTTGTCGGCCAGCGCCACGGCGGTGCCGGTGACGGTGGACGGCAGGGCGTCGCCGGCGAAGCGCGGCTGGTAGTGTTCGGAGGCGGCCAGCGCCACGTCTTCCGGCTCGCCGTCGTTGCGGGCGTAGTAGGTGCCCATGATGCCTTGCAGCTCGGGGAACTCGCCGACCATGTCGGTCAGCAGGTCGGCCTTGGACAGGCGCGCGGCGCGCTGCACCAGCGTGACGTCGGCATCCAGCTTGGCGGCGATGGCGCCGGCCAGCGCGGTGACGCGCTCGCTGCGCTCGGCCTGCGTGCCCAGCTTGTTGTGGTAGACCACGTTCTTCAGCAGCGGCAGGCGCGATTCCAGCGTCTTCTTCTTGTCCTGCTCGAAGAAGAACTTGGCGTCGGACAGGCGCGGACGCACCACGCGCTCGTTGCCGTCGATGATGGCGGTCGGCGTGTCGGTGGCGATGTTGGAGACGATCAGGAAGCGCGAGCGCAGCTTGCCGTTGGCATCGGTCAGCGCGAAGTATTTCTGGTTGGTCTGCATGGTCAGGATCAGGCATTCCTGCGGCACGGCCAGGAATTCTTCCTCAAACTTGCACTCGTAGACCACCGGCCATTCGACCAGCGCGGCCACCTCGTCCAGCAGCGATTCAGGCATCAGCACCTGGTCGGCGCCGGCCTTGGCCAGCAGCTCGGCGCGGATCTGTTCCTTGCGCTGTTCGACGCCGGCCAGCACCTTGCCTTCGGTCGCCAGCGTGGCGGCGTAGCTGTCGGCGTTGGCGATGGTGATGGCGCGCTTGCCCGGCGCGGTCAGGAAGCGGTGGCCTTCGCTGACGTTCGATGCGGTCAGGCCCAGCAGGGTCAATGGCACGACGGTGGCGCCGTGCAGCGCGATCAGGCTGTGGGCCGGACGCACGAACTGCACGGTGGCCCCGTCCGGACGCTGGTAGCTCATCACTTTCGGAATCGGCAGCTTGGCCACGGATTCTTCCAGCGCGGTTTGCAGGCCCGATTGCAGCGCGCTGCCGGCCGCGGTGTAGGTGTAGAAGAAGCTGTCGGCCTTGCCGTCCTGCGCGCGTTCCAGTTCGGCCACGGTCAGGTTGGGGAAGCCCAGCGCGGCCAGTTTCTTGGCCAGCGGCGGCGTGCCGTTGCCGGCGGCGTCCAGCGCGACCGACACCGGCAGCACTTTTTCGCGGATCGATTTGTCCGGCGAGGTGGCGCGCACCCTGGTGATGGACACGGCCAGGCGGCGCGGCGTGGCGTAGGCGGTGGCGACGCTGTCGTGTTCCAGGAAGTCGCGCGATTTCAGGCCTTTGACGATGCCGTCGGCGAAGGCCGCGCCCAGTTTGGCGAGCGCCTTCGGCGGCAGTTCTTCGGTCAGCAGTTCGATGAGCAGAGTTTGAGTCATATCGTTTATATCGTTTATTCAGCGGCCGAAGGGGCGGCGACAGCGGCGGCTGGCGCCATAGGGAAGCCCAGGCGCTCGCGCGAATCGTAGTAGGCTTGTGCGACCAGACGCGACAGGGCGCGCACGCGGCCGATGTAGGCGGCGCGCTCGGTCACGGAGATGGCGCCGCGCGCGTCCAGCAGGTTGAAGCTGTGCGAAGCCTTCATGATCTGCTCGTAGGCGGGCAGCGTCAGCTGCGCTTCGATCAGGCGCTTGGCTTCCGATTCATGGTTGTTAAACTGCGAGAACAGCAGCTCGGTGTTCGAATGCTCGAAGTTGTAGGCCGACTGCTCGACTTCATTTTGATGGAACACGTCGCCGTACTTGAGCGTCTTGGTCACCCCGTTTTCTTCCCAGGTGGTCCAGACCAGGTCGTACATATTCTCGACGCCCTGCAGGTACATGGCCAGGCGCTCGATGCCGTAGGTGATCTCGCCCAGCACCGGCTTGCAATCGAGGCCGCCGACTTGCTGGAAGTAGGTGAACTGCGTCACTTCCATGCCGTTCAGCCAGACTTCCCAACCCAGGCCCCAGGCGCCGAGGGTCGGCGATTCCCAGTCGTCCTCGACGAAGCGGACATCGTTTTGCTTCAGGTCCAGGCCCAGCGCTTCCAGCGAACCCAGGTACAGGTCGAGGATGTTTTCCGGCGCCGGCTTCATCACCACCTGGTACTGGTAGTAGTGCTGGCCGCGGTTCGGGTTCTCGCCATAGCGGCCGTCCTTCGGGCGGCGCGACGGCTGCACGTAGGCGGCGCGCCAAGGCTCCGGGCCGATCGCGCGCAGGAAGGTGCCGGTGTGGAAGGTGCCGGCGCCGACTTCCATGTCGTAGGGCTGGAGCAGGGCGCAGCCTTGCTTGTCCCAGTAGGTTTGCAAGGTCAGGATAATTTGTTGAAATGTCAGCATCTTGTTTGGTCGGTGGCGCGCACTCAGTTAGCACTGGACAGCGCGCGGTTGCGGTTTCGCTAAAGCGGCAATTTTAGCGGGTTTTACAGGGAGCCTGTAGAGATTAAGCGGCTTTTGGCCGGTTTTTTGCGCGTCGCGCCCAAAACCATGCGCCAGCCAGCGACAGCGCGGCCAGCGCCAGGAACAGCTTGTTCCCCCACAGGATGTACGGGGTGCTGCCGGCCGTGCCTTGCACCTGCGCCGCCAGCACGCCATAGGTGTTGACCGGCAACTGCTGGACGATCACGCCGGCGCCATTGATGATGGCGGTGGCGCCGGTGTTGGTGGCCCTCAGCATCGGGCGGCCGGTTTCCAGCGTGCGCATCTGCGAGATCTGCAAATGCTGCGGGATGGCGATGGTGTCGCCAAACCAGGCCAGGTTCGAGGTGTTGAGCAGCATGGTGGCGGGCTTCTGGCCCTGCGCCGGGTGGTTCAGCTGGGCGGCGATTTCTTCGCCGAACAAGTCTTCGTAGCAAATGTTCGGCAGCACGCGCTGGTCCTTGATGGCGAACGCCGGCTGGATCTCGCGGCCGCTGGTCATGTCGCCCAGCGGGATCGACATCAGGTTGACGAACCAGCGGAAGCCGAGCGGAATGAATTCGCCGTACGGCACCAGGTGGTGCTTGTCGTAGCGGTAGTAGCTGGTGCCGAGCCTGGACGGAATGCCGATCACGCTGTTGAAGTAGGCGGTCTGGCTGTCGGCCATCGGGATGCCGAGGATCAGGTTGCTGTTGGTCTGGTTCAGGAACTGGGCGATGCCGGACAGGTAGTCCGGCGGCAGTTGCTGCGGCAGCATGACGACCGCCGTTTCCGGCGTGGCGATCAGGTCGGCCGGCGCCGCCATGATGGCGTCCTGGTACAGCTTCATCGTCGCCATCACGTGGGCGCCGTTGAATTTTTCGTCTTGCGGGATATTCCCCTGCAGCAGGCGCACCGAGATCGGCTTACCTTCCGGGTAGGTCCACTGCAGGAAGCCCAGGCCCGCGCCGGCCGCCGAGATGGCGAGGATCAGCGCGCCGGCTTGCAGGCGGGTGCGGTGCAGCAGCAACAGCAGGGCGCCGGCGATCACCGCCGCCAGCCAGCCCAGGCCGTACATGCCGATGATGGGTGCGTAGCCGGCCAGCGGGCTGTGATTGTGGGCGTAGCCGGCCGACAGCCACGGGAAGCCGGTGAACAGCCAGCCGCGTATCCATTCGAACAGCGCCCACATGGCCGGCAGCACCAGCAGGTTGGCGGCCGGCAGCGGCAGCGCCCAGCGCTTGCGCAGCCAGGCCGCGCCGCCCATCGCCAGCGCGACGTAGATGCCCATGGCGGCGGCCAGCAGCAGTACGGCGGCCACCGCCAGCGGCGCCGGCATGGCGCCGTAGGTGTGCAGGGAAACGTAGAGCCAGTGGGTGCCGGCGGCGGTCCAGCCGAAGCCGAAGGCCCAGCCGATCAGCGCGGCGGCCTTGACGTCGGCGCTGCGCAGCACCTGGTAGAACAGGGTCGCCAGGCCGAGGATCTCCAACGGCCACCAGCCGAACGGCGCAAAGGCGAATACGCACAGCGCGCCGGCCAGGCCGGTGATGATCATCCGGCCCCGGGTACTGCGTTGCGGCTTGGGGGGATCGTTGGGACGGGCGCGGCGAAAGCGCATTATGCGTCGTCGCCTTCGGCTGCCGCCGGCGGCAGTTTTTCCACCAGCAGCACGTGGATCTGGCGGGCGTCGGCGCGCAGCACTTCAAAGCGCATGCCGTCCATGTCGAAGGTGTCGCCCTTGTGCGCCATGCGGCCCAGGTGCTTGGAGACCAGGCCGCCGATGGTGTCGGCGTCGTCGTCGGGCAGCGCGGTGTCGAGTTCCTCGTTGAACTGCTCGATCTCGGTCAGCGCCTTGATGCGCCAGCGCGGGCCGTGCACGCCTTCCTTGATCGACAGGATGTTGTCCTCTTCCTCGTCGAAGTCGTATTCGTCCTCGATGTCGCCGACGATCTGCTCCAGCACGTCCTCGATGGTGATCAGGCCGGCCACGCCGCTGTACTCGTCGACCACGATCGCCATGTGGTTGTGGTTGGCGCGGAAGTCGCGCAGCAGCACATTCAGGCGTTTGGATTCTGGAATGAAGATGGCCGGGCGCAGCATGTCGCGCACGTCGAACGATTCTTCGGCGTAGTAGCGCAGCAGGTCCTTGGCCAGCAGGATGCCGATCACCTTGTCGCGCTCGCCTTCGATGGCGGGGAAGCGCGAGTGGGCGGTCTGCAGCACCGCGGGCATCCACTCCTCGATCGGCTTGGAGATGTCGATGACATCCATCTGCGAGCGGGGAATCATGATGTCACGGGCGGACAAGTCGGAGACCTGGAACACGCCTTCGATCATCGACAAGGCGTCGGCGTCGATCAGGTTGCGTTCGTGGGCATCGTGCAGAACTTCAAGCAGTTCCGCTCGGTTCTCTGGCTCGGGGGAAATCAGTGCGGTCAGGCGTTCAAACAGTGACCGATGGGGTTTAGCGTCAGTCTTGACGCTACTAGAGTGCTCTTGCATAGGAGGCGTGAGCCGTTGTTTCGAAGGGGTATAGGATACACCAAAAGCGGGAAGGGACTGGTTTTTGTCAAAAAAACAGCAGGTTTGATGGCATGGCCGAATTGTTTTCTCTTGTGCTTTCTCAGCGCCCCCGGTATGCACACGGAGCATGCTATACGGATTGTTCAGTATGGCGGATGCGACATGAGTATGTTTGCAGGCTCCATCCGGGCCATTAATCCCGGCCGTGGCACTATGAATTGTGTTAATTGCGCCATTGCGACGGACGCGCTTTGGGCTGGTCGCCCAGCATCGGCTTTACTTGGCGGCCCATACAAGATCGGTGCACTTGAGCAGATATTTGGAGCAAAATTCAGTGTGCCGGTGGATATTGGCAAAGTAGTTGAAGCGCTGTCGGCCCCAGGCTCAGGCAGCCGTGCGATTGTTTTTGGCATGAGGAGTAGCGGCGTTGGGCATGTCTTTAACGCAGTCAATCAACACGGTACCATTCGCTTTCTCGATGGACAAACAGGAACTGCGGCGGCACTCACCGGCTATGCCGAATTTCGCTTTTTGAGGACTAACTAATGGATACGATCAACCACAGTGCAGCTTTAAAAATAGCGCAAGCGAAAGTCCGTGAACTTGCCCTCGCTTCTGGTGACGAATTTGAGATTCTTTCCGGCGAAACGCGAGAGATGGAACAGGGCTGGGTATTTTTCTTTAATTCGTCAGATTACGTCCGTACCCAGGACTCCATGTCTGCACTGGCCGGTAACGGCCCTCTTTTGGTTCTGCGGAGTGGACAGGTTGCTATGTTGCCTGCATCGGTGCCATGGCAAGAGGCCGTGATGCAAATACATCAGCTGAATACCGGGTGGGCGGCTTGATCTGATCGGAGTTATTCCGCGTACGGGTCGGCCATGCCGAGGCCGGCCAGGATCTCGGTTTCGATGCCTTCCATCTCGGTGGCCTCTTCATCGTCCATGTGGTCGTAGCCCTGGGCGTGCAGCACGCCGTGGACGATCAGGTGGGCGGCGTGTTCCTCCACGGTCTTCTTTTGCTCGGCCGCTTCCCGCTCCAGCACGTCGGTGCAGAGGATGATGTCGGCCTGGGTCGGGGCGTCGTCCGGCAGCTCTTCCTCGCCTTCGTTGTAGGCGAAGGTCAGCACGTTGGTGGCGTAGTCCTTGCCGCGGTATTCGCGGTTCAGCGTGCGGCCTTCCTCGGCGTCGACGAAGCGGATGGTCAGCTCGGCCGGCGCGAACAGCGCGGCCTGCACCCAGCGGCGGATTTTGGGACGGGTGATGGTTTCCTGCAGGCGCGTGTCGGGATATTGCACCGACAGCGCCAGTTTATTTTTTGCGGACATTTTTAAGAGCGGTGGCTTTGAGTAACGGGGCGATCTCGGCTTCGTGGTTGTGCGCCGTTTCGTAGGCGTCGACGATGCGCGCGACCAGCGGATGGCGCACCACGTCTTCGCTGTTGAAGTGGCTGAAGGCGATGCCGCGCACGTCCTTCAAGACCTGGATGGCGTCGACCAGGCCGCTCTTCTGGCTCTTGTGCAGATCGACCTGCGTGATGTCGCCGGTGACCACGGCCTTGCTGCCGAAGCCGATGCGGGTCAGGAACATCTTCATCTGCTCGACGGTGGTGTTCTGCGCCTCGTCGAGGATCACGAACGCATGGTTCAGCGTGCGGCCGCGCATATACGCCAGCGGCGCGATTTCGATGACTTGCTTCTCGAACATTTTCTGCGTGCGGTCAAAGCCCAGCAGGTCGTACAGCGCGTCGTACAGCGGGCGCAGGTACGGGTCGACCTTTTGCGCCAGGTCGCCCGGCAGGAAGCCCAGGCGCTCGCCCGCTTCGACGGCGGGGCGGGTCAGGATGATGCGCTTGACGGCGTCGCGCTCCAGCGCATCGACCGCGCAGGCCACGGCCAGGTAGGTCTTGCCGGTGCCGGCCGGGCCGACGCCGAAGCTGATGTCGTGTTCCAGGATGTTGCGCAGGTAACGGATCTGGTGCGGCGTGCGGCCGCGCAGGTCGGCGCGGCGGGTTTTCAGGATAGGGCTGTTGATGTCCGGTTCGACGAACGGCGCGATGACGTCGACCGCCGCGTGCGGCTTGTCGCCGCCGCTGGCGGCGATGGCGGCGTGGACGTTGGCGCGCTGCTCGACCAGCGCCAGTTGCACTTCCTCGATCGGCACGATCTTGTTGGCGACCGCATAGAACTGTTCGAGGATCTGCACCGCGCGTTCGGCGTTGTGGCCGCTGACGATGAATTTCTCGCCGCGACGGAAAATGGTGACGTCCAGCGCGGCGGAAATCTGGCGCAGGTTTTCGTCGAGGGGGCCGCACAAATGGGCCAGGCGCGCGTTATCGAGCGGCTCCGGGACAAAGTAGTGCGGCTGGACTGGAGTTTTGGTTTTCAATGGGATGCTTTATGAGAGGGGCCGGCCTTGCCGGCACAGGCGATAGTTTAACGTAATTTACCGGCCGTAACCGCGATAGTCCTTGATTTTGGCGGTCGGCGCTTCTACAGTGAAAGAGTAGCCTGCTGGCAATTTCCGATGGGAGGAAGACATGGCGGTGAATGTGATGTCGTCGCTGGACCGGGTCCAGGCGGCCAACCTGCGCGAGGCGCGCGCCGACCGCGCCGGGCAGCGCAGCCAGGAAGCGCGCCAGGCGCAGCGCGCCGAACAGGGCGAGCGCAGCGAGAAGAGCGGGGTGGAATTGAAAAAGCGCGTCGAGCAGAACGCCGACGCCGGACGCGCGCGCGCCCAGGCCAACGACGATGCCGCCACCGCGCAGCGGCGCGCGGCCCAGGCCGCCGACAAGAAGGCCGACGCCGACCGCCGCCAGACCGAAAAATCCACCATCGGCAGCCGCATCGACACCACCGCCTGACCCCCTCCGCCGGGCCGCTCGCCCGGCTCACGCCGCCTTGTAAAGACGAACTTGCTTTGTGTAACAGTTTCCTACAAGTTCTTGCGTGCGACACCCTCCAGCCCCATGTGATGAAATAGCATTGTTGCTAAGGTTTCTAGCCACTGATTGATGTCGAACAATCTTCGCTCGGCGCGCGCTGGCGGGAACGGTCCCTTTTAAGCATAGAATAACTTGCACGAAAGGCAATCATCAGTATGCGAACTTTATTGAAAGCACCTAAGTTGTCCTTAAGTTCGGACTAGCACTATCTCTACACCCAACCACACGAGGAAAATCATGGCACACCACGCTCTCGCTTCCCAGGAAAGCTACAACCCCAACCATCTCCTGGATATCTTGCTCGGCAAGATGCAGTTGAAAAACGACGCTGCGCTGTCGCGCCTGCTGGAAGTCGCGCCGCCGGTCATCAGCAAGATCCGCCACCACCGCCTGCCGGTCGGCGCCTCGCTGCTGATCCGCATGCACGAAGTGACCGGCATGAGCATCCGCGACCTGCGCGACTTGATGGGCGACCGCCGCACCAAGTATCGCCTGTCCGACGCCCAGGGCCGTCCGAAACCAGAGGAACGCACTGAAAAGGCTGAAGCAGGCAACTACGCGCGTCACTGATGTGCCCGCAGCGCCAGCACTTGCCGCGCCGGTGGTCAAAGCCGGCCCGGCGGGTAGCCGCTTCAGCTCAGCAGCACCATAGAAATTTCTTCATACTGCAGCTCCGTTTCGCGGAATAACTGCAGATAGATTTCTTCATCGAGGCCCAGCGCAGTCCAGGCCACGGTGGAAACGGGCGGCACCAGATCGTCCTGCACCTGCGCCAGATCGAGCGCGTGCACGATAGCGTCGGCCACATGAATGATGGCCGCCAGGAAGCCTGCGCCCGGCGCTTCCGGGTCATGGTGACCGCCGATGGCCAGCCGCATCGTGTCTGAAAAATTCCAATGTTCCGCCAAGGCCAGGCCGGCGTCGACGTGATCGACGCCGAGCACGGTGCGTTCCGCTTCCAGCAGGTAGCAGTCATGCTGCGCGCGGTAGGCGATGGTTTCCGAATACTGGTTCGGGAAGCACGACACCAGCACCAGCCGGCCGATATCGTGCAGCAGCCCGGCCGTGAAGGCGTAATCCTGGTTGAAGCGCATCTGCCGCGCCAGCACCTTGGCGCAGGCGGCGGTGGCGATCGAATGGCGCCAGAACGCCTTGTGGTCGAAGCCGGGGCAATGGCCCTCGGCAAAGCAGCCGGTGACGGCGGCCGCCGTGATCAGGTTGCGCGTGGTCTGGAAGCCCAGGTAGGTGATCGCCTGCTGGATGGTGGTGACCTTGACCTGCAGCCCGTACAGCGAGGAATTGGCCAGCCGCAGCGTCTTGGCGGTCAGCGCCTGGTCGTGCGAAACCTTCTTGGCCAGCACCGAGATATCGATGTCGTCCTGGTCTATGCTGTTCAGCAGTTCCATCACCACCGCCGGCAGCGACGGCAGGTCGTCGAGGTTGCGCACCACGTCGTCGTAACTCAGCGTATTACTCATGTTCGGGCGTCTCCTCTATGCCGAGGCGGAAGTCGGTGACAAAGCGGCGCAGCGTGGCGGTGGCCCAGTCGCTGTCGCTGTCGGCGTCGTTCTTGCGGAACAGGTGGGCGATGCGCGCCTCGTGGTGATGCAGGGTGGCCTCCGCCTGCTCGGGCGAGACTTCGTCCTTGACGATGGGCAGGACGGCGATGCCGTGGCGCGGCATCAGCGCCAGCATGGCCTCGGTCAGCACCGTGCCTTGCGGCAGCAGCACGTGGCCCTGCACGTCGAGCAGCACGTCGGACAGGATCATGCCCGGCCGCACCTCCGCCAGCGTCAGTTGATGATAATTGCCTGTCATGCTGCCTCCCGGTTGCTTCCTGAACTATATTTCCCGATCTTACCATTCCGGGCCTGCAAAGTCTGCCGCGCCGGATCAAGGCCCGGATCCGCCGGTTTTGCCTATTTCTTGCCAAGTCGCAGTCCATACCGTACATTGGGACGTTGCCGTCAAATCCATATTGTCGGGGAGGTTGGTAGATGTTTGGTATTCAAGGCCGCTTGACGCTGCTTTTCGTCGTCATCGTGACGCTGGTGCTGGGCATTTCCGGCACCTACGCGCAATACAGTCTCGGCCACGAACTTGAAGTCAGCAGCCAGCGCCTGCGCCAGGGCGTGCTGACCCGGCTGCAAACCAGCCTGCCGTCGGCGCTGTGGGACCTGGACAAGGCCAAGGTCGACAACATCGTCGCCGCCGAAATGCTGCCGCCGGAGCTGGTCTCGATCCGCGTCTACGACACCTCGGTGGGCCTGTTCTCCGGCAAGCTGCGCAATGAAAACGGCACCATCAGCGCCATCGAGAACGATGCCGCCGTGGCCGGTTCGCCGGTGGTGGCCGACCTGGCCTACCGCGATTCCGGCGCCGCCGGCGCCTCGCTCAAGCCGGTCATCGTCGGCCGCGTGGTGGTCAACTTCAGCCGCGCGCAGATCGACGCCACGCTGGCCGCCGAGGTGCGCCGCAAAGTCACCGAGGTACTGCTGCTGGACTTGATCCTGGTGGCGGCGCTGGCGCTGTCGCTGCGCATCGTGTTCGATCCGCTCAAGCAGCTGCGCGACGGCCTGTTCGACCTGGCCACGCGCGGCAGCGACGAGGTGGAAGAGCTGCCCGACAGCCGCCACGACGAGCTGGGCGAGGTGATCCGCGGCTTCAACGCCATCCAGCGCAAGGTGAAATCGAATATCCAGCGCATCCGCGAGGCCGAGGACGAGGCCCGCAAGTCGGCCCAGGCCACCACCAAGGCGCTCGACGACCTGCGCCGCACGCAAGAGTCGCTGTTGCAGGCCGAGCGCCTGGCCTCGCTGGGCGGGCTGGTGGCCGGCGTCGCCCACGAGATCAACACGCCGGTCGGCATCGCGCTGACCAGCGCCTCGGTGCTGATGGAGGCCACCGAGAAGGTGCAGCTGGCGGTCCAGGACGGCAACATCAAGAAATCCGACATCACGCGCTACCTGGAGACGGCCGGCGAAAGCACGCGCCTGATCATGAACAACGCCTACCGCGCCGCCCACCTGATCCACAGCTTCAAGCAGATCGCGGTCGACCAGGTCAGCGAGGCGCGCCGCCGCTTCGAATTGCGCGACTATATCAACGAGGTGGTGTCCAGCCTGCAGCCCAAGCTGAAGAAGACCCGCATCACGGTCAGCATCGCCTGCCCGCCGGACATCATGCTCGACAGCTATCCGGGCGCGCTGGCGCAGGTGATCACCAACCTGACGCTGAATTGCGTCGAGCACGCCTTCGACGCCGAGGACGAGGGCCGCATCATGATCGGCGTGGCGCAGCAGGCCGACTGGATCGAGATGCAGGTGACCGACAACGGCAAGGGCATCCCGCCGGACATGCTGGACAAGGTGTTCGATCCCTTCGTCACCACCCGCCGCGGCCAGGGCGGCACCGGCCTGGGCCTGAACATCGTCTTCAACCTGATCGCCAAGCAGTTCGGCGGCAGCATCACCGTCTCCAGCGTGCTGGGGCAGGGCGCCAGCTTCGTGCTGCGCATGCCGTGCGTGACGCCGGCCGACGATGCCGCCGCGCCCGCCGACGCCCGCCTGCACGCCTGAGAGGAAACGCCATGCCTGTTGTTACCGGAGAATTCGACGTCAAGATGAACCCCGAAGCCATGTCCGCCGTGGCGGACGGGACCGGCTTCGGCCGCATGTCGCTGGACAAGCGCTACCACGGCGCGCTGGAGGCGAGCGGCAAGGGCGAGATGCTGGCCTATATGGACCGGGCGCTGATGTCCGGCGCCTACCTGGCGATGGAGCGGGTGGAGGGCCGGCTGGAGGGCCGCAGCGGCAGTTTCTTGCTGCATCACACCGGCGTCATGACGCGCGGCGCGCCGGGCTTGACGGTGGCGGTGGTGCCCGATTCGGGGCGCGACGAACTGGCCGGCTTGAGCGGCACGCTGGATATCCGCATCGAAGGCGGAAAACACTACTACGACTTCGACTATACGCTGTCTGCCGTTGCTTAAGCGCATGGCGCCACGCTAGAATGTGGCATGGATAAAGAGACGATCAAAGGCTTGTTGATACTGGCCGGCATAGTGGTGGCGGTGGGCTTGTTTACGGTGATCGCCACCGACAACGGCTGGCAGAAGCTGGGCTGCGTCTGCCGCGCCATCCTGCACGGCGTGGCGCTCAGCAATATCCGTTCGATCTGCCTATAAAAAAATCCCGCGCCAGGCGGGATTCTTGTCGGGGCCGGCGCAGCTCGCTTAGCCTTTGAATTTTTCCGATTTGCGGCGGCGCGAGGTAAAACCCAGCACCACCAATCCCAGCATCAGCATGACAAAGGTTTGCGGTTCCGGCACCGGCGCGGCCGGATCGGCCGCCTGTTGCTGTTTCGGGTCCGCCGGCGGCAAGGCATGCAGGTCGACTTCGGCAGCCTTGCTCTCCTTGGCATTGATGCCGCATGGCGCGGGGCTGTCGGCGTCGCATTGTGCGAGTTCAATTGTTGCAGGTGCAATATGGTTTGCGGCAGGCGCGGCTGCCTGGGCCGGGGCGGCGCCGGCGAGGCTCAAAGCAAGTAAGACAGTCGAAATCAAGGATAAAACTTTCACATTACACTCCTGGCACACAGCATGAACAGGGCGTTAAGGGCTATTTAATATGGAGAACCTACAGTGCACGGTCCGAAGTGTTGCATTACCTACCGTTTTGACATTAAACCACATGCAGTAGCATAATGCCATCTTTATTTCTCGGGATGCAATCTATTTTTTGCGCCGCAACAACAGCCGCGTCCGCTGCGCCAGCGGCGCGGATGATTTACACTTCTCCAACGATGCAACAGGATGCCTAGCGCCGCAGATCAGATGATTTCCACCTACACCAAGAAGTTGACCGCCGGCGCCGCCGCGCTGGTCTTGCTGGGCGGCTGCGCCAGCGGCGGCAAGCCGGCGGCACAGACCGGCGAGCTTGCCTCCGGCAATCCCCAGGTGCTGCTGCTGGGCGAAGTGCACGACAACGTCCAGGGCCACAAGCTGCGCTACGAGCTGCTGCGCCAGCGGGTGGAGGCGGGCTGGCGCCCGGCCATCGTCATGGAGCAGTTCGACCGCGAAAGCCAGGATGCGCTGACCCAGGCCCAGAAGGGCTGCCTGGATGCGCAATGCGTGATCCGCGTGGTCGGCGGCGCGCGCTGGGACTGGCAGCTGTACTATCCGGTGATCCAGCTGGCGCTGACCTACCACCTGCCGCTGGTGGCCGCCAACCTGTCGCGCGCCGACGCCTCGCGCGTGGTGCGCGACGGCGTGACGGCCACCTTCGACCAGAAAAGCATCAAGGACTACCACCTGGACCAGCCGCTGCCGGCCGACATCCGCAGCGCCCAGCAGCAGGAGATCGTGGTCGGCCACTGCAATATGCTGCCGGAGATGATGGTCGGCGGCATGGTCGAGGCCCAGGTGGCGCGCGACATCTGGATGGCCAAGATCCTGCGCGACCAGCAGCCGCGCGACGTGGTGCTGATCGCCGGCAACGGCCACGTGCGCAAGGACATCGGTGTCGCGCGCTGGATCAACCAGACTGCGCCTACACTGACGGTGCGCAGCATCGGCTTTACCGAAGGGCGGGAGGATGCCGGCCGCTACGACAGCATCCAGACCGTGGCCACGCAGCAACGCAGCGACCCATGCACACAAGTCAAGGCAAAATGAAGACACGTTATACAAGCGAGGCGCCGCAGCGCGCCGAAGTCGACGCCCTGAAGGGCGCCACCCTGCTGGAGTTCGGCGCCAACTGGTGCGGCCACTGCATGGCCGCGCAGGCGCCGCTGGCCGAGGCTTACGCCGGCCACGACGGCGTGGCGCATTACAAGGTCGAGGACGGCCCCGGCCGGCCGCTGGGGCGTTCCTACCGCGTCAAGCTGTGGCCGACGCTGGTCTTCCTGCGCGACGGCCAGGAGGTGGCGCGGCTGGTGCGGCCGTTGGCGGCGGACGACATCGCCGCCGCCTTGGCGCAGATCGATACCGCCGTGTAATCATATCTGCTTGGCAAGCTGCGGAGGGGGTGTGTATGATGGCCCGCACCACCCATCCGCGCAGGAGCGTCAAGCATGAGTCAGTCCCACTCCGGATCGATCAAGACCAATTCCCCGGCCACCGTGCTGTTCGCCAGCCTGATCGGCACGACCATCGAATTCTTCGATTTCTACATCTACGCCACCGCCGCGGTGCTGGTGTTCCCGAAACTGTTCTTCCCCGGCAGCGACCCCGCCGCCGCCATCCTGCAATCGCTGGCCACCTTCGCCATCGCCTTCTTCGCGCGCCCGGTCGGCTCGGCCGTGTTCGGCCACTTCGGCGACCGCATCGGCCGCAAGGCCACGCTGGTGGCGGCGCTGTTGACGATGGGTATCTCGACCGTGGTGATCGGCGCCTTGCCGACCTACGCCTCGATCGGCACCTGGGCGCCGGCGCTGCTGGCGCTGTGCCGCTTCGGCCAGGGCCTGGGCCTGGGCGGCGAGTGGGGCGGCGCGGTGCTGCTGGCCACCGAGAACGCGCCGCCGGGCAAGCGCGCCTGGTACGGCATGTTCCCGCAGCTGGGCGCGCCGATCGGCTTCTTCCTGTCGGGCGGCATCTTCCTGCTGCTGAGCCAGACCCTGAGCGATGCCGAATTCTTCAGCTACGGCTGGCGCATTCCCTTCCTGGCCAGCTCGCTGCTGGTGATCGTCGGCCTGTACATCCGCCTGAAGATCCACGAAACGCCGGACTTCCAGAAAGTGCTGGAAAAGAACGAGCGCGTCAAAGTGCCGATGGTCACCGTCTGGCGCGACCATCGCCGCGTGCTGGTGCTGGGCACGCTGATCGCGCTGGCCACCTTCGTGCTGTTCTACCTGATGACGGTGTTCGCGCTGAGCTGGGGCACCACCGCGCTCAAGTTCTCGCGCAAGGATTTCCTGATCCAGCAATTGTTCGCCGTGATCTTCTTCGGCCTGACGATCCCGGTCGCCGCGCTGTGGGCCGACCGCTACGGCCGCCGCATCACGCTGATCTGGGTGTCGGCCGCGATCGCCGTGTTCGGCCTGGCGATGGCGCCGATGTTCGGCTCCGGCAACAGCGTGCAGGTCACCATCTTCCTGTCGCTCGGCCTGGGCCTGATGGGCATGACCTACGGCCCGCTGGGCACCATCCTGTCCGAGCTGTTCCCGGCCGAGGTGCGCTACACCGGCGCCTCGCTGACCTTCAACCTGGCCGGCATCCTGGGCGCCTCGCTGGCGCCGTATGCCGCCACCTGGCTGGCGACCAACTACGGACTGCAGTATGTGGGCTACTATCTGTCGGGCGCAGCGCTGATCAGCCTGGCGGCGCTGGTGCTGGCGAAGTCGGCCAAGTGAATATTGTAAAAATAGTCATCATACAACATTGACTGACTGTCGCAGGGGAAACTGGCGTTTCAGCGGTTTCCCCGCATCTTCCGCTTGCTTATCGCGTTTTATGGTTGTACGATGACATACGACTAGAATGATCTCGTGGAGACCGAGAGATCATCACCAAAAACCAAATATAAAGTGATGCCATGAACCTGAGCGAGCCTGTAAATGCGCAAGCGGTGGGACAGACCGTCGGTAAATACCGCTGGACCATCTGTGCACTGTTGTTTTTTGCCACCACCGTCAACTACCTGGACCGCCAGGTACTGAGCTTGCTGGCGCCGGCCTTGTCCACCGAGTTTGGCTGGAGCAATACCGACTACGCCAATATCGCCGCCGCCTTCCAGTTCGTCTACGCGATCTCGATGTTGTTCGCCGGCCGCGTGGTCGACAAGATCGGCACCAAGGCCGCGTACGTGGTCGCCATCTGCGTCTGGTCGATCGGCGCGCTGATGCACGCTGCCTCGGTGCCGATGGGCGAGGCGGCCGTCAAGGTGCTGGGCCTGTTCGGCGTGGTGGCGGTGCCGTCCATCATGGGCTTCATGATTTCGCGCGCGGTGCTGGCGGTCGGCGAGGCGGGCAACTTCCCGGCCGCGATCAAGGCCACCGCCGAATACTTCCCGAAGAAGGAACGCTCCTTCGCCACCGGCATCTTCAACTCCGGCGCCAACGTCGGCGCGATCCTGGCGCCGATCTGCGTGCCGCTGATCGCCGCCATCTGGGGCTGGCAGTCGGCCTTCGTCATGATCGGCATGCTGGGCTTCATCTGGATGAGCGTGTGGCTGTGGCTGTACGAAAAGCCGGAGCAGCAAAAGCGCTTGTCGAAGGCGGAACTGGCCTACATCCGCAGCGACTCGGCGGCGCCGGTGGAAAAGACCGAGGAAGCCTCGATCGCCGCGGCCAAGAAGGTCTCCTGGTTCCAGCTGCTGAAGTATCGCCAGACCTGGGCCTTCGCGTTCGGCAAATTCATGACCGACGGCGTCTGGTGGTTCTTCCTGTTCTGGCTGCCGACCTACCTGTCGGCGCAGTACAACATGAAGGGCGAAGCCATCGTGCTGCCGCTGGCCGTGTTGTACAGCATGACGATGGTCGGCTCCATCGGCGGCGGCTGGTTCCCGAGCTACTTCATGGCGCGCGGCTATGCGCCGTATGACGGCCGCATGAAAGCCATGCTGGTGATCGCCTTCTTCCCGCTGGTGGTGCTGCTGGCGCAGCCGCTCGGCTCGATCAGCTACTGGGTGCCGGTACTGCTGATCGGCGTCGGCGCTTCGGCGCACCAGGCATGGTCGGCCAACATCTTCACCACCGTGTCGGATATGTTCCCGCAAAAATCGGTGGCCTCGGTGATCGGCATCGGCGGCATGGCCGGCGGCATCGGCGGCGTGCTGCTGACCAAGCTGGGCGGCTGGGTGTTCGACTACTACAAATCGGTCAACGACATCCACACCGGCTACATGATCATGTTCGCCATCTGCGCGCTGGCCTACCTACTGGCCTGGGGCGTGATGAAGGCCCTGGTGCCGCGCCACAAGGAAATCACCGATCTGTAAGCGTGCCATATGGATGCTGGTCCCGTTGCTGGCCGCAGGAGCGGCGGCAGCGGCCACCGGCATCCGCGTCCAGCCATACGGCGTGACCAGCAAGGGCGCGCCGGTGGACAAGGTCGTGCTTGAAAACGACAACGGCATGCGGCTGGCCTACATCGACTACGGCGCCACGCTGGTCGCCGCCGAGGTGGCCGACCGGCGCGGCAAGCGCGGCAACGTCATCCTCAGCCTGCCCGACCTGCCGGCCTTCGAACGCACCCAAGGCCGCTACGGCGCCATCATCGGCCGCTACGCCGGCCGCATCGGCGGCGCACGCTACACGCTCGACGGCAAGACCGTCCAGCTCAGCGCCAACGCCAGGGGCGTCGCCATCCACGGCGATCCCGACCCGTACGACAAGCGCGTCTGGCGCCGCCAGGATTTCGCCGACCGCGAATCGATCGGCTCGGTCTACCGCCTGCACAGCCCCGACGGCGACCAGAACTTCCCGGGGGCGATGGACATCAGCGTCACCTACCGCCTGCTGCGCAAGCGCGACGAATTCCGGATCGAATACCGCGCCACCACCAGCGCGCCGACGGTGCTCAACCTGACCAACCACGTCTACTTCAACCTGGCCGGCGCCGCCGCCGGGGTCGAGGGCATGGAGACGCACCGCTTCCAGATCGACGCCGACCGCTACGCCGAAACCGACGCCCGGCGCGTGCCGACCGGCGTGCTGCACAGCGTGGCCGGCACGCCGCTCGATTTCCGCGGCGGCGCCAGCGTCAGCGCGCGGCTGCGCGCGCCGCAGGGCACGCCGCTGCAGGCGCCGAACGGCGGACTGCCCGGCTACGACCACAGCCTGTTGTTCAGCAAGAAAGAGGGCGCGTATGCGCGGGTGGCCGTGATCGGCGAAACGGCCAGCGGGCGGCGCCTGGAAGTGCGCACCAGCGAGCCGTCGGTGCAGCTGTACAGCGTCAATGGTTTCGACGGCCGGGAAATCGGCGGCGAGGGCGTCGGCTACCAGCGTTATGGCGCCTTCGCGTTTGAAACCCAGCACCTGCCGGACAGCCCGAATCACGCCAACTTCCCGAGCACGGCGCTGTATCCGGGGCAGCGTTTCGAGTCGCTGACCAGTTTCCGCTTCTCCGCCGGATCGTCGCGCCGCTAGACCGGCCATGCCGTCATGCTAAGATTGTCCCTTTGGCGCAGCAGCCGCCACGCTTTCCGACAGTCTGATCATGAAAAAAAACGTAGCAACCATCCGCGATGTCGCGGCGGCAGCCGGGGTCTCCACCGCCACTGTCTCCAAGTTCGTCAACGGCGCGCAGCGCTTTTCGCCTGCCGTTGAAGCGACCATCAAGGAAGTGATCGCCAAGCTGGGCTACCGTTCCAACCCGCTGGCGGCGTCGATGATCACCGGCCGCACCAAGAGCATCGGCCTGTCGGTGCTGGACGTCAGCAATCCCCACTTCACCAGCATCGTCAAGGGCGCCAACCGCGTCGCGCAGGCGCACGGCTACACGCTGCTGCTGGTCGACACCGAAGAGAATCCCGGCCGCGAACGTCCCCTGCTGGAAGCGCTGAGCCGCCGGGTGGACGGCATGATCGTGTTCTCGCGCATGGTCGAGGCGGAGATGGACTGGATGACGGAACTGGGCAAGCCGCTGGTGTTCTTCGGCCGCCTGACGCGGCTCGACATCCCATGGGTGATCAGCGACGACCATCGCGGCGCCTACATGCTGACGCGGCACCTGGTCTCGCTGGGGCACAAGCGGATCGCCTACCTGGGTTTCCCGCGCTCGCGCCGCGACGAGGAGCGCCTGGGCGGGATCCGCGAATGCCTGGCCGCGCACGGGCTGGCGCTGGCGATGCACGAAGGCAGCGCGCCGACGTCGGCGGAAGGGGAGCGCGTCTGCTCGTCCATCATGCTGGGCGCCGAGCACCCGGAAGCGCTGATCTGCTACAACGACCTGATGGCGCTGGGCTTCATGAAATCGGCGCAGACGCTGGGCTTCAAGCTGCCGGAGGATATCTCGGTGGCCGGCTTCGACAACATCCAGTACGGCCTGTACACCTCGCCGCCGCTGACCACGGTGGATCTGCAGAGCGAGCGCATGGGCGCCGCCGCGATGGAAAAACTGCTCGCCGCCATCGACGGCAAGCCGGCACCCAGCGCCACCACCATCGAGCCGCAACTCATCCTGCGCAGCTCGATCGCCAAGCGCAATTGAGCCGCCAACGTTCAGCCGGCGCTCTGTTCCTTAGGTGCCGCTGGCGTTTCGTCGCGTTGTCTACCCAGCAGCTTCGATTCTTCGTCGCTCAGCTGACGTATTTTCACCATGAAGGTATTGAACACCTGTAGATCTGCTTCGTCGTCAAATAGCAGGCGCCCGTCCTTCAGGTGCAGCTTGCCCAGCCGCGATTGCGAGAAAGCCAGCACGCGGCCAAAGGTGTCGAACAGCGCGCGCTGGTTTTCGCCGAAGCCGACGATGAATTCGTATTGGCGCGTGATCATGGGCTCGAACGACGCCAGCGACTGCGGATTTTGCACCATCTTTGCCAGACGCTGGCGGAAAGAGGTCTGCAGCAGTTCCATCACCCGCAAAAAACGCTCCATCCGCTCTTCGCTTTGTGTCAGCCCGCGCTTGCTGAGGGCGATGCCGTCCGCCGACGCCAGTCGTTCCTTTGCCAGTATGCCGCGGATATCGTAGCTCTCCAGATCGCTGCGCATGGCGATGCTGGCGTTGCTGAGGGCAATGGTGTGCTCGGCCATCAGTGTCACCACCTTGTCCAGCGTGGCCAAGCCGGTACGCTGGAATGTCAGCTGCGGCTCGGGATCGCCTGGCTGACGCCGGGACACCGTGGTGTTGAGTTCATGCAGCGCGGCCAGCCCCCGCCGCGTATAGCTTACGTAGTAGGCATTGCGCCACGCCGTCATGGTACTGATGGTTTCTGCCTTGAGCGTATCGCTCGCCGCAGCGATGGCCTTGCTGGCCGGCAGCGCATCGATCGCACGCGCCTCGCGTACTTCGGCGGCGGTGAGGGGCGGCTTGCGCAGACCTTCAAGCACGCCTTGCTGCGCCAGCAGGTTGGAGATCAGGCGGCGTCCGATGGTGGATTCATAGGCGCTCGCCAGACGCTCGATCTCGGACGCTGGCGCATGTTTGGCGTAGACCGGCGCCAGCACGGCGCAGAGTTCGGGATCGCTGGCATTGCGGCTCATGTGTTGCGCGACATCGTAGCTCTCCTGGTCGATATTGGGGGCGCGCGCCATCGCATTGCGGATAATCTTGGGCATCGCCATCGCCTGCATCAGGTGGCGGGCCGCAGTCAGTTGCTCAGGGCTGGCGCTCGTCGACGGCGCAGCCGGCGCGGACAGAACCGCCAGCGCCAGGCCGGCAAAAAGGATCAGGGAACGGTGTATTGTCTTCATGCGATGGTGGTGGATGTCATGGCAGGCGCGCCAGTTCGAGGCGCGCCAGTTGGTGGTAGCGGCTGGTGAGCGCGCCCTTGTCGATGGCGCGCTGGAAGTACACGCGGGCCCGCAGTTTGTCCTGCGCCATCAGATACGATTTTCCGGCGTAAAAATAGGTTTCGACCAGGCGCGACTCCAGCCCGCTGGCGCCGTCGCGGCTCGCCAGGCGCAGCATCTGTTCCGGGGAGCCTTGGGACTGGAACATTTCCAGCGCGGCGCTCAGCCAGGTTTCTGTCAGCGGAAGATCGGCTGCCGCGGGACGCGGCCCGGCCGGCGCGCCGCCGATCGCTTCCCAGATCCGCCCCCGCGTTTGCTCGAGCGGATCGCTGGCGGCTTTGCCGGCGCGGGAGAAATCGCTCAAGGCCTCGCGCTTGTTACCCTGGTAGAGATTGGCCCAGCCTTTGAGCAGCCAGGTGCCGCTGTCGTTCGCGCCCAGCGCCACGGCACGCGCGAAGTCGGCCGCGCTGTCTTTGAAATTGCCGGCGGCGAAACCGGTCTCGCCACGGCAGGCCAGGCTTTCCCAGCCGTCGCCCTGCTGTTGCACAGCCTTGGCCGCATCCTTCAGCGCCTCGGCGGTCCTGCCCAGCAGCGAATACGCGCGCGCCCGCTCGCACCATGCGCCGCCGGGATCCTGGCCGGTCAGCGCCGCATCGTTGATGACCTTGGTCGTGGCCTTGACGGTAGCCTCGATGCGGGCCTGCATCGCCTGTTTGTAATCCAGCGCGGCGCCGGTCTTGATGATGCCGGGCTTGACGTACAGGCTGCCCTGCAAGGCCTCGTTCATTTTGCGCGCGGCGCCGACAAAGGCTGGCACTTCGGCGGCGGGCACGCGGTCCGACGTCGTCTCCAGCCGCAGCTTGGCCTGCGCCAGGCGGCCGTTGAACGACAGCGCCTCGGTCAGCGTGAAGCCGCTGCTGCTGACGGTGTTCTGCGACGGCGTGTAGCGCGCGTCCACTTCCGGCGGCAGCGTCACCTCGAAGTCGTAGTTATGGATGGCCGGATAGAACGGCACCAGCAATGGCAGCGCGCGCTGGGCGACATCCGGCACGTACAGCTGGTCAATCAGGTTGCTTGGCCGGTAGCGCATCTGCCATCCGCGCTCGTCCTTTTCCATGAACTTGTCGATGCGGTAGCGCAGGTCGATGCTGAGCCGGTTGTTGACGCGATCGTCGGTGATTCTGGGATCCTCCAGCAACGCGAACTCGGTATAGCGCCGGCCCATCGAGGCTTCGTAGAACTTGCGCAACTGCTGGGCGCTGACATTGGCCAGCTGGACGCGACCATTCTCGGCATCGGCGCCGGCGAATTCGAGGTGGGCCCGCAGTTCGGCAGGCTTGTCCAGCGCGCTGACCTCCACGCGCTCGCTGCGCTGGTCGGTGTACAGCGCGGCGTCGGCCGGATGCGGGATGTATTCCAGCGCTTCGGTGCCGGCGGCGATGGCCAGCACTTGCGCGCCGCCGTGGATCTGGCCCATGCGGTCCAGTGCGCCGTACTGGCCCAACCGGGTTGGATCGAAGTAATACGTCTTGCCCTGCACGCGGGCGCGAACGATGGCGTGATCGAACAGCGTGGGACTGGGCAGCATTTGCTCCAGCCCCTTCCTGGACGCGGTGGAGACCAGCACCGGGTGCGCCTCGATGCCCAGCGCGCGCAGCATGGTCACCATCAGCAGCGTCTTGTCCTTGCAGTCGCCGTAGCGGCGCTGCAGCACCTGCGCCGGCGGGTAGGGGCGGTGCGAGTTCTCGCCCATCGACAGCGACAAGTAGCGGATGTCGTTCTGTACGAATTCAAGCACCTTGGACACCTTGTCCGGCAACGTGGCGGCCAGGCGCGCGCTGCGCAGGGCCTCCTCCAGGGCCGGGCCGGCCGGCCCGGTTTCGAACAGTCCGAGCGCCCAATGGTTAACCTCTCCCCAGTTGTCCATTTCAGAGAACTGGATGAAGCGGTAGCCATGCACGTCCCGGGGCACGTACGGCTCGCCCAGCAAAGCCGGCATGCCGCGCGCTTCAAAGCGCAGGATACGGCGGCCGTTGGCGACGGTCTCCGCCGGCTTGAGCGTGGCGCCGACGCCGATCATCCGATAGTGGATGGTGCGCTGCTGCGGCATGTCGATCGACACGCGGCGCAGGCTGAGCGGCGCCGGGCTGTCCCATGACGCGGCTTCGAAGAATTTCCCCTCGAAGACAGGATTCTGGCCGATCACCGAATACGCCAGCTCCAGCGTGTCGCCCACGCGCACGTCCTCGGTGACGATGGCGGCGGTGACGGTGCCCGAGTACAGGCCCTGGTCCAGGCCGGTCTCGCGCTGCAGGAAGCGGATGTCGGCGGTTTTTAGCTTGTCGATCGTTTGTCCGCCGCGCAGGACGCGCAGGCTATGCAGCTGCACGCGTTGGTACTCGGGCTGGAAGCTGATCTCGTACTGGCCCAGCGCCGACAGGCTCGCGGCCTCGTTGGCGGTCAGCGCGCGGTGCGCGTAGACGGTCGGACGCTCGGCCACATGGAACTGCACGTCCGCCAGACGTACGGAGAGCGGTCCGCCCTTGAGCGGCGGCGGAATCTCGCGCACATCGTCGACCCAGGCCGGTACCGGATCGCCGCGGGTAAACGCGCTTTCCGCGACTTGCACGCTGCGGGGCCCGCTTGGCTGGGCTGGAAGTTGCTGAGCTATCGTACAGGTGGAGAGCAGCAGGACGGATACACAGCAGGCGTGCAAGAAACGGGAGGGACGCATTGTAGAGGCAACGGATTAATTTCAATAAGGCAATTTTACCTTATAAAATGACTAACGCCCTTGGCTTTCCACTATTGGCCGGGGTTGCTCCTCCGCCGCTTTCTCAAGCTGGTCCAGCATGGCGTTGAACAGCGGGACATCATCGTCGTCGTCAAATTCCAGCTGTTCATCTTTCAGGTGGATTTTGCCTTGCCGCGATTCGGCGAAATCGAGTACGCGCCGCAGCGCGTCCAGGCCTGCGCGTTCGCTCTCGGCGAATGCCACTTCGTGGCTGTACAGTGCGGACCAGCCGGTTGCCAGTCCCGCGCGCAGCTTGCGGTCGGAAAACAGCGCCTCTGTGCGCGGCCGGTAGCCTGCTTGCAGTTTTTCCCGCTCGTGGAGGTAGCTTTCCAGTTGTTCTTCCAGCTTGAGCAAACTTGCCCTGGATCGGGCGATGCCGGCCGGGCTAGCCAGACGCGCGGGCTGCAGCAGTTCCCCAAGCTCCGGGCTCCTGAAGACCTTCTCCAACGCCTGGTCCAGCCGGGTGGATGTGGCCCTGATTTCCGCTATTAATGCCAGTGCCTGGTCCACGGCCGGCAGGCCGATGGGCGGCGGCGTCACGTCCGGAACCGGCGCGCCGGCCGGCTGCCGGTCAATCGCCGCGTAGATGCTTTTTATGCCGATCGCCAGGCGTTCGGTGTAGTAGTCGCGGCACCAATCGACCAGCGCGGTATCGAACTCCGGCTCGACCAGTTTTTTCAGGTTGCCATAGGCTTGGGCATTGGCCAGGCCGGTGGACAGCCGGTTGGCGTCGCTGATCGAGACATGCCGCGCGTAGAGCGGGGACATGCCGCGATAGATGTCGTCATCTGTGGCATGGGTACTCATGTAGACCATGACTTCCCGCAGGCGCGCATCGGCCTCCGGCGGGTGCGCCAGCCGCTGTCGTATCATCGGCGGCAGGTCGAAGCGCTTGAGCAGTCTGATCACCGCCACATTCTCGGTAAAGACGGCAGGCTGTTGCCGGGCTTGAGCATGGCTTGCTTCGGCGATGGAAGCGGCGAGCAGCATGGGCAGCAGCTTGCGGATTGCTGGCATGAAGCCAGGCGGATAAGTCGTCATTGTAACCGGCGTGAAATCGATAAGGCATTCTACCTTATCGATTATTTAAGCTCGCAAGACCGCCGGTCCGGTACCGCTTAGAACAGCGTGCTGACGTCGGGACGGGTCGCCAGCGCCTGCTGGACGATGGCGGTGACGCGGGCGCGGTCGGCGCCTTGCAGCGGCTGGCGCGGACGGCGTACGTTTTCGTTGCCGACGCCGGCCAGCGTTTCCACCAGCTTCAGGTTCTGTACCAGCTTGTTCGAGACGTCCAGGTGCATCAGCGGCATGAACCACTGGTACAGCTTGAGCGCTTCATCCCAGCGCTTGGCTTTCATCAGCTTGTACAGCGCGACCGTCTCTTTCGGGAACGCCACCACCAGGCCGGCCAGCAGGCCGTCCGCGCCCACCGCCAGGCCTTCGAACGACAGGTCGTCCACGCCCATGAACAGCTGGTAGCGGTGGCCGACGGCGTTGCGCAGGTCGGTGATGCGGCGCACGTTGTCGGTCGATTCCTTGATCGCGACGATCCATTCGCAGTCGGCCAGTTCCTTGAAGTCTTCCGGCGTCAGGTCCACCTTGTACGAGACCGGGTTGTTGTAGACCATGATCGGCAGCTGCGCCGCCTTGGCGATGGTGCGCAGGTTGTCCATCGCTTCGCGCGAGTCGGCCGCGTACAGCACCGACGGCATCACCATCAAGCCCTGCACGCCCAGCTCGTGCGCCTTCTCGACGAAGCGGCAGGCGGTCGCCGTGCGCGTTTCGCTGACGTTGACCAGCACCGGCACGCGGCCGGCGGCGACGTTCAGCGCGGTCTTGGTCACTTCCAGTTTTTCATCGAAGGACAGGGTGCTGGCTTCGCCCAGCGAGCCGCAGGTCAACAGCGCGTTGACGCCGCTGTCGATCTGGAAGGCGAAGTGCTTTTCCATTTCGGCGTGGTCGAGGTCCTCGTTCTCTTTGAACTTGGTGGTGACTGCGGGGAAGACCCCTGCCCATTTTGCTGCTGTCATGCTGTTCTCCTTTGAGTTGGTGCTAATCGATGATGCTTGAGACCCGTGCGGGCGATATCGGCAGGCGGACGGCGTCGGGACGCCAGCCGTACAGAATTTCAGTGGCGCCGCCGCAGATGCGGCCCTGGCATGGCCCCATGCCGCAGCGCGTTTGCAGCTTGGCGCTGCGCCAGGCGGTGTGCGTGCGCAGCTCGCCGTGGCAGACGTCTTCGC
This sequence comes from Duganella sp. CT11-25, assembly GCF_047302815.1. Lineage (NCBI taxonomy): Bacteria > Pseudomonadati > Pseudomonadota > Betaproteobacteria > Burkholderiales > Oxalobacteraceae > Duganella > Duganella sp. CT11-25. The sequence goes on along the minus strand of NZ_JBKBFD010000001.1, from coordinate 3,366,213 downwards.
AGCGGCAGACGATGGTGTCGTCTCCGGCCAGCGTCCGCAGTTCCGGCCGCAGCGCAAAGGCGCGCTCCAGGCGGCCGGCGAATTTCTGCCAGCGCGCGCGGCGGCCGAAGGCTTCCTGCGCCGCTTCGACGTGGCCGCTGGCGGCCAGGCCGGCGATGCGGCCTTCGGCCAGCGCCAGGTCGACGCCGCCCACGCCCGTGCCTTCACCGGCGCAGTAGATGCCGGGCACGGAGGTATGCTGCCATTCGTCCACCTCGACCACGGTTTGGGCGCCGCGCTGAACGGTGGCGCAGCCCAGCGCTTGCGCCAGTTCCAGGTTGGGCAGCAGGCCGTAGCCGCAGGCCAGGTAGTCGCATTGCAGCGCTTCCAGTTCGCGTTCGCCGCCGCGTTGTATCTGCACCGATTGCAGCGTGCCGTCGCCATGCGCCGAGCACACGTAGCTGTCGCGCATGTACGGCACGCCTTTGAGCTGTCCCGCCAGTTGCAGCGCCTGCGTGATCTTGGATGGCGTCGCCAGCAGGCCGAAGCCGAAGCGCGCCAGCGCCGGCGTCGACGCCTGTTCGACGATGGCGACGATCAGCGCGCCCTTGGCTTGCAGCGTGGACGCCACCGCCAGCAGCAGCGGGCCGCTGCCGGCCACCACCACGCGTTTGCCCTGCAGCGGATAGCCGCCCTTGGCCAGGGCCTGCAAGCCGCCGGCGCCGGTGACGCCGGACAGCGTCCAGCCGGGGAAGGGCAGCAGCCGCTCGCGCGCGCCGGTCGCCAGTATCAGTTGATCGTGGTGCAGCGTGTCCGACGCCGTTGGCGTCTGCACCAGCAGCCGGCCCGTTTCCGGCGCGTACAGCACGCGCGTCTGCTGCAGGAAGTGGACGCTGGCCGATGCCCGCAGCTCGCTCCACAACTGCTGCGCGCGCGGATCGGTTTGCCTGTCCAGTCCCCCGCGCCAGATCTGGCCGCCCGCCAGCGGGTTGTCGTCGACGATGGCGATGCGCGCCCCGTGCGAGGCGGCGGCATGGGCCGCCGCCAGTCCCGCCGGGCCGGCGCCGACGACGATGATGTCGTAGCGTTTCATGCGGCGCCCTCCGTGACCACGTGCATGCCTTCGGCGCACAGGGTCTGGCAGGACAGCTGGTGCATGCGGCCGTCGATGGTGACGCGGCATTCCTGGCAGATGCCCATGCCGCACAAGGGGGCGCGCGCGGCGCCGCCGACCGAGCGGCGGGTCACGCCGCTGCCGGCGATCGCGATCGCGGCGGCCACGGTGACGCCCGCCTCGACGCTGACGCTGCGGGCGTCGATGCTGAGGGTGACGGTGGTGCCTGTGCCGGCGCTAGTCATGGAAGCGCCCCGGCAGATACGGCGCGGCGGGAATGCGCGCGCTTTCGCCCTGGATCTGGGCGGCCAGCAGCTGCGCCGTCGCCAGCGAAGTGGTGATGCCGAGGCCTTCGTGGCCGGTGGCCAGCCACAGTCCGCGCCGCGCGGCGCAGGGGCCGATCAGCGGCAGGCCGTCCGGCGTGGCGGCGCGCAGGCCGGTCCAGCAGCGCACGATATTCAGTTCCGCCAGCTGCGGCGTGAAGGTGGCCGCATGGCGCAGCATCCGTTGCAGCATGGCCGGCTCCACCGCCGGGTCGATTGTGTCGAACTGGCGGGAGGAGCCGATCAGGATTTGTCCGGTAGGACGGGGCTGCAAATTGAAGGCGACCGAGTCGCCGCTGGCCGCATGGGCGCTCTTGATATAGCCCAGTTCCACCAGCTGGTGCCGGACGAAGCCCGGATAGCGGTCGGTGATGGCCAGGTGTCCTTTTTTGGGCTGCACCGGCAGCTCCGGCAGCAGCGCGGTCGAGCGCGAGCCGGCCGCCAGCACGATGTGCTGCGCCTGGTGGCGGGTGCCGTCCGTCAGCAGCACGCCGTGGTCTTCGATCGCCGCCACCGTGGCGCGCCTGGTGACCGTGCCGCGCCGCATGGCGCGGTCCAGCAGGATGCGCGCGCTCTTGGGCGGATAGACCAGCCCGTCGCCGCCGACCAGCAGGCCGCCGGCCAGCCCGGCGCGCAGTTGCGGTTCGCGCGCATACAGCGCGGCCGGCGACAGCAGCTCGCAATCGAGGCCGTGGGCCGACAGCGTCCGCGCCTTGACGCGCGCGGCGTCCATTTCTTCCTCGTCGGCGGCGACCCAGATGGTGCCGCAGCCGCTGTATTCGTGACGCTGCGGGCGGTCGCCCACCAGGTCCTTCCACAGCGAGACCGAATACGCCGACAGCGCCAGCTCGGCCTCGTTGTCGTCCATGACCACCAGGTGGCCCATGCCGGCCGCGGTGGCGCCGCCGCCGGCGATGTCCTGCTCGATGACCGCCACCCGCACGCCGCGCTCGCTGAGCGCGTCCGCACAGGCGGCGCCGACGATGCCGGCGCCGATGACGATCACTTCGGCGTTATTCACCGGATGCCCCACACGAAAGGATCGGCCGGATCGAGGATCAGCTGCGCCTGCGCGTTGACCCAGGCCTTGCCGCGGATGCTGGGGATCAGCTGCTGGCCGCGATAGGCGTAGGACGCTTCGAACACGCTGCCGATCACGCTTTCCTGCTTCCACAGCGCGCCCTCGGCCAGCTTGCCGTCGGCCGCCAGGCAGGCCAGCTTGGCGCTGGTGCCGGTGCCGCAGGGCGAGCGGTCGTAGGCCTTGCCGGGGCAGAGCACGAAGCTTTGGCTGTCGGCGCCGGTGCGCGAGTCCGCGAACAGCTCGATGTGGTCGATCAGCGCGCCGTCGTCGCCGGTGATGCCGGCCTGCGACAACGCCGCGCCGACGGCCACGCTGTAGGTGGTCAGCGCCTCGACATTGTGGACGCCCAGTTCCAGCCCGTGGCCGGACACCAGGAAGAACCAGTTGCCGCCGTAGGCGACGTCGCCCGTTACCGTGCCGTAGCCCGGCACCTCGACGCCGACCTGCGCGCGGCTGCGGTAGGACGCGACGTTGTCGACGGTGACGCTGCCGTCCGCATGCAGTTCCGCCTCGACCACGCCGACCGGCGTATCGATGCGGTGGCGCCCGGGCGCGATGCGGCCCATGAAGGCCAGCGAGGCGACCAGGCCGATGGTGCCGTGGCCGCACATGCCCAGGTAGCCGACGTTGTTGAAGAAGATGACGCCGGCCGCGCAATCGGGTTCGTGCGGTTCGCACAGCAGCGCGCCGACCAGCACGTCCGAGCCGCGCGGCTCGCACACCACGGCGGAGCGGAAGTTGTCGTGCGCGGCGCGCAGCCGGGCCAGGCGTTCGCTCAGCGGGCCGGCGCCCAGGTCCGGGCCGCCGTCGGTGACCAGGCGGGTCGGTTCGCCGCCGGTATGGGAGTCGATGATGGAGATGGTTTTCATGCTTAAATCTTAGGCTTCCCGGCCGCCGCTGTCTTGCACCGTTTGCGCACGTTGAATGACGAAATCTGCACAACCGCAAAAAAAGCTGGCACAATCGGGCCATGAAAACCGAATCTCCGCACGACGACGCCCGCCGCGCCCTGGGCGCCGGCATCGCTGATCCCTTCTTCGCCGAAGCGCTGTTCGACGCGCTGCCGGACGTGGTTTTTTTCGTCAAGGATGCGCAGGGACGTTATGTGGTGGTCAATCAGACGCTGGTGCAGCGCTGCGGCCAGCGGCACAAGTCGGCGCTGATCGGGCGCACCCCGGCGGAGCTGTTCGCCCATCCTTTCGGCCAGACCTATCTGGCCCAGGACATGGCGGTGCTGGCCGGCGACAGCGATATCGCCGACCAGCTGGAACTGCACCTGTATCCCAACCGCGATCCCGGCTGGTGCCTGACGCGCAAGACCGCGCTGCGCGACACCGGCGGCCGCATCGTCGGCCTGACCGGCGTCTCGCGCGACCTGGCGATGGCGGACAAGAAGAATCCGGCCTACCGCAAGGTGGCGGCGGCGGTGAGCTTGATCCACGAGGAATACGGCCAGCCCCTGCATTTGCCGGAGCTGGCGCGCACGGCGAATATGTCGGTGGCGCAGATCGAGCGCTACTTCCTGCGCATCTTCCACCTGACGCCGCGCCAGATGATCATCCAGACCCGCGTGGAAGCCGCCTCGCGCATGCTCAACGGCGACGCCAGCGTGGCGGAGATCGCCCAGGCCTGCGGCTACGGCGACCATTCCGCCTTCACCCGGCAGTTCAAGGCAACCACGGGCCTCACGCCCAGCCAGTACCGCCAGCTGTCCGCCGGCGGCTAGGCGCCGGTCCCGGCGTCATCCGGTTCGACGAGGTGGTCGCGCCGCTGCCTGGCGCTGAGCGCCGCCACCAACTCATTGGATAGCTCCAGCTCGCGCGTGCGTTGGCGCACGCGGCTTTCCAGTTCCCGCTCGCGCGCCTGCAGCTCGTTCAGCAGCACCGCGAAGCCGATGCCGACGATGCACAGCGTGAGGATGAATTCCTGCGCCCGCACCGTCTCCAGGTGCACTGGCACGTCGCCGAAGGGTTTGAGGCCGGTCGTCATCATCATCGCCGTCGCCAGCGAGATCAGGGCCACGAACAGCGTGGTCAGGCGGGTTCCGAAGCGGAAGGCGATCACCGCCACCGCCGGCAGCAGCAAAGTGGGGGTGACGGAGACGCCGTCGATCTCGCCGCCGTGGGCCGACAGCACGGCGGTCGCCAGCAGCAGCGTCAGGACCAGCGCCGCATCGTCCCAGCGGGTCAGCCGCACGCGCTGGTGCTGGCGCAGCGTGAAAGCCAGCAGCAGCGGCGTGTAGATCAGCAGCCCAAGGCCGTCGCCGAACCACCACAGGCGCGCCAGCGTGAAGTAGGAGGTGGTGGAGCCGCCCACATGCTGCAGCACCAGCGCCGCCAGCAGGCCCGCCATCAGCGCGCCGAATACCGGGCCGGCCAGGATGAAAGTGACCAGGTCCCGCACGCGCTGCAGCCGGAACGAGGCGCGGTGGTGGCGCATCAGCAAATAGGTGACGACCACTTCCAGCAGGTTGACGACGCTGAGCAGTACCGCTTCGTACCAAGGGAAGGGGACCAGGTTGGCCAGCACGTCGGAGGTGAAGGTGAGGGCGGCCAGCAGCGGTCCGCGCTGGCCGCGAAAGCGCAGCAGCGCGGCCAATAGTACGGCATTGGGCAGCCAGACCACCACCACGTTTTCCGGCGTGACGGCGCAGAAGAAGGTCAGTTTGACACTGGCGAAGTGGAACAGGGGCAGCAGCAGGCAAAACAGCCAGGTGGGCCGCTCCCAGAATTTATGACGGTTGATCATCCGCGGTTCGCCTTTAGTCGGGCAGAATGCGTGATGATTGCCTGACAACCCGGGGACTGTCAATCCCCGGGTTGTCAGCGGTGCGCGGGCCTAGCCCTTGGCCAGCTGGTCGCCGACGTAGACGCGGTAGCGGCGGATGCGGCCGGTGACGCCCTCCGGTCCCTGGCGCGGCGTGTAGCGCATGCCCGCCACGATGGCCGGCTTGCCCAGGTCGATGATGATGCGGTGCGGATGGGCGGCGTGCGGCGCCTTGCCGCTGTAGGCCGTGTGCCAGTGGTCGGTGGCCTGGCCGTTGATGGCGTTGAGCGCCGAACCGTCCTCCCTGGTCGCCTCCTCGCTGCTGGCGTAGGCGATGGTCCAGTTGGACTGGTTCAGCGGCTTGCCGTCCACGCCCAGCAGCGCCAGTTCCGCCACGGCGGCAAAGGCCTTGCCGTCGAAGGCGTCCAGCGATTCAAGGCAGAACTGGCGGCCGCCGGCCGGCTGCGCAAACATCACGTCCTGCGTGGCGGCGCCGCGCGCGAACTCGCCTTCATGCACCGGCTTGACGCCGTCCAGTTGCGGCTTGACCTTGCTCGGCGGGCGGGCCAGGTCGCGGTCGGGACGCAGCTGGTCGAGGATCGGCGCCTTCAGGCCGGCGATGCGCGCGCTTTGCGGCCCGGTCAGGTCCAGCACCACCACCTCGTTGCGTCCGCGCTTGAGCCACGGGCCGGGCAGATACATGGTCTGGGTCGGGCCGATGCTCCAGTAGCGTCCCAGGCAGCGGCCGTTGATCCAGACGATGCCCTGGCCCCAGCCGGACATGTCGAGGAAGGTGTCGCCGGCCTGGGCGGCGTCGAAGCCGCCGCGCCAGAAGGCCGGACCCTGGGTGCGGCCGGTCTTCCACGTCAGCGGCGGCAGCACGCCGTCGGCGTCGAAATCGATGGCGCGGATTTCCCAGTTTTCCAGCGGCTGTCCGCCCAGCCGCACCGGCCCGTGCAGGCCCTTGCGGTCGTGGATCTCGACGCCGAAGTTGACGCGGGCGATGGTGTACAGCAGGATCTCCAGCACCGCCGGTTTGCTGCGCGCCGGCAGCTCGACGCTGAAGCGGCGGTGGCGCGTATCCATGGTGCCGACCTGCTTGCCGTCGACGTAGACCCAGGCCAGGTCGCGCACCTTGGCCGCTTCCAGCGTGGCGGCCGGGCCGGCCGGCAGCGTGACGCGGTACGACACCATGCCGCGGCTGATGTCGTACTGCTCGATCGGCTGCGGCGACACGGCCTTGATGGCGGCGGCGGGCAGCGCCGCGAACACGGACGAGGACTCCTTCAGCGCGAACGGCGCGATGGCGATCAGCGGATTTTGCGGCGGCGCCGGCGGCAGCTTTTCGCCGGCCTGCAGGTAGGGCTTGATGCCCTCGCGGTAGGCCTGGAATTTTTCGCCGGTCCATCCGGCCTCGCTGATCGGCGCATCGTAGTCGTAGCTGCTGGTGTCGGGCCGGAACGGGCGGTCGCAGCCGCCCCACAGGCCGAAGGTGGTGCCGCCGTGCGCCATGTACAGGCTGAAGGAGCCGTTCGCCTTCAGCATGGTCTGGATGTCGGCGACGGCGCCGTTGGCCGAGCCGCGCCGGTGTGGCGCGCCCCAGGTGTCGAACCAGCCGGAGTAGTATTCGCCGCACATGCGCGGGCCCTTCTGGACCTTGTCCAGTTCCTTGAAGCCGGCCACCGGATCGCTGCCGAAGTTGGCGACGTCGAACAGGCCTTCGATATGCGACTTGACCACGGCATTGGTCGGATTGCACTGGAACAGCGGCACCTCGAAGCCGGCGCCGAGCAGCATGCCGCGCATCTCGCGCATGTAGTCCAGGTCCTCGCCGAAGAAGCCGTATTCGTTCTCGACCTGCACCATCAATATCGGGCCACCCTTGGTGATCTGCTGCGCGCCAAGCACGCGGCCCACTTCCGCCATCCAGCGGCGCGCGGGCTGCACGAAGGCCGCGTCGCGCGTGCGCAGGAAGGCGTCGCCGGGACTCTTCAGCAGCCACCACGGCAGGCCGCCCATTTCCCATTCCGCGCAGGCATAGGGACCGGGGCGCAGGATCACCCACAGGCCTTCCTGCTGCGCCAGGCGGCAGAATTCGGCGGCGTCGCGCTGGCCCTGCCAATCGTATTTGCCCTCGCGCCATTCGTGGTAATTCCAGAACAGGTAGGCGCAGACGGTGTTCAGGCCCATGGCCTTGATGGCCTTCAGGCGATGGGTCCAGTATTCGCGCGGGACGCGGGCGAAGTGCATCTCGCCGCAGCGGATCTGCAGGCGCTGGCCATCCAGCAGGAAGTCGCTGTCGCCGATGGCGAAGCGCGCGGAGGCGGCCGCATGGACCTGCGCCGCGACGGGCAGCAGCAGGCTGCCCACGGCGGCGCTGGCGCCGCGCAGTACGCGGCGTCGTGTAACCAGGTTGGAAGTCATAGGCTCAATAGCTCATCGGCTCAATAGTTTACAGGGTAGTCTTTCGGGAATCGGGCGCCGGCGAACGCCTTCTTCTGCGTCCAGTCCTGCGCCGGCTCGGTCCAGTAGCTGTCGCTCTCTGGCAGGCCCAGCGGCAGCAGGCTGGCCGAGGCGATGTACATGCTGCCGTTGTTCGAGTACCAGTCGCCCAGCTCCGGCTGATGGCCGACGAAGCCGATGGTCAGGTAGCCGTCCTTGAAATTGCCGGGCGCCGACCACACGGCCTTGTGCACCGCCTGCAGCGCGGCGCGCACCTGGCCTTCCGGCAGGCTGGCCGGCAGCTGCTTGCGCAGGGCCAGCAGCGCCAGCGGCTGGAACGCCGCCGTGCGGTAGGTGAGCGAGCGGCCGATGGGCGGGAAGCTGCCGTCGGTGGAAATGAAGCGTTCCAGGTGCTCGCTGTAGCGCTGCATGCGCTTGACGGCTTGCGCGCGCAGCTCTTCCGGCTTGCCGTTCCAGAACGCGCCCTTGCGCTGGTCGAGCACGTCGAGGATCTCGACCAGCATCGGATGCATGACGAAGGCGTTGTAGTAGTCGAAGTGGAAGGCGTCGCCGTCCTTGATCCAGCCGTCGCCGACGTACCATTCGTTGATTTTTCGGATGGCGACGTTCATGCGCAGCGGATCGAACTCCTCGCCGATCGACATCAGCCAGGCCTCGTTCATGGCGGCGAACAGCATCCAGTTGATGTACGGCGGCTCGATGCGGCGCAGCGACTTGATCTCGGCGATGATGCGCTGCTTGGTCCTGGCGTCGAGCGGATCCCACAGCGCCTTCGGCGCGCGTATCAGCGCGTTGGTGAAGTAGGCCGAATCGACCAGCGTCTGGCCCGGCCCTTTCCACAGCAGGTAGTCCGGGTTGGACGGATCGACCGAGTTGGCATAGCTTTGCAGCGCCAGTTGCTGCAGGCGCTTGCGGGTGCGGCCTTCCGGCGTGCCGTCGTCCGCCAGGGCCAGCCACGGCGCGACGCCGGCGATCAGCCGGCCGAAGCATTCGAGGTAGGCCACGCCCTTGTCGCGGCCATCCCAGGTCGGGCTGACCTCCAGGACGAAGTTTTTCTTCAGGGTGCCGGCCGCCAGATTGGTCAGCACCGGTTCGGACATCTTTTGCGCCAGCGCCGCCAGCTGCGCGCGGGCGTCGCCGGCCGCCGCAGGCTTGGCGGTTGCAGCCGCCGCGCCCTGCGCCGCCATCACGCCGCCGGCGGCGGAGCCGGCCACCATCGCCTGTATGAAGTTACGTCGTTCCATCGTGTCTCCGTATTATTGTCGCAGCAGGCGTACCAGCTCCGACGAGGCCAGCAGGTAAGCGCCCACGCCGAACGCCGTGGTCGAGTTCTGGTCGACCACCTGTCCGGGTATCGCGCGGTCGCCGATCGGCTGCACATAGCCGATCTTGCCGTCCGCCTGCAGCGCGGTCTTGCTCAGGTAGTGCCAGCCCTTGCGCACCGTCGGCAGGTACGCTTCGCGATCGAGCACGCCGTTGTTGATGCCCCACAGGTAGCCATACACGAAGAAGGCGGTGCCGCTGGTTTCCGGCCCTGGCGCGTGCTGCGGATCGAGCAGGCTGCGGGTCCAGTAGCCATCGCTGGTCTGCGCCTTCTGCAGCGCCTGCGCCATGCCCTTGAACTTGGCAAGGTATTCGGCGCGGTAGGGATCGCCCTTGGGCAGGTCCTTCAGCACCTTGGCCAGGCCGGCGAACACCCAGCCGTCGCCGCGCGACCAGAAGTCCTTCTTGCCGTTCACGCTCTGGTGCTTGGGATAGACGTAGCGCGCGTCGCGGTAGTAGAGCTGCTCGGCGTTGTCGAACATGATGCCGTTCGAGTACTCGAAGTATTCATGCAGCTTCTCCAGGTACAGGCGGTTGCCGGTGATGTTGTACATCTTGGTCATGACCGGCATCACCATGTACAAGCCGTCCGACCACCACCAGTAATCCTTGTTCGGCGTGCTCATCTGGTATTCCATCACCTCGCGGGCGCGGGCGATCTTTTGCGGGTCTTGGTCCAGTTGATAAAGATCCGCATAGGTCTGGAAGCAGATCTGCCAGTCGCCGAACATCACGTGGTCGTCGGTCTCGCCGTACTGGTACTTCCATTTGGATTTGTCGGCGGCCTTGGCGCCTTGCCACTGGTTGTGGGCGGCCCAGTCCTCCGAGTATTTGCGCCAGGCCGGATTGCCGGTGACCTGGTAGGCCTCCATATTCCCCGTATGGTAGGCGGCGATATCCCAGAACGACCATTTCTGCGGCGTCTCGCGCTGCTGCCAGTAGCCGTTGACCTTGTTGATAATGCCGACCACCTCCTGTTCGGAGGTGCCGACCGCCGGCTGCAGCGCGCTGCAGCCGGCCAAACCCAGCGCCAGGGCGCTGGTTGCCAGGAGTCGTTTCATCATGGATTAGAGTTTTCCCCGGATACCGAACTTGATCGTCCGGCCATCATACTTCGCGTAGTCCATGCGGGTCTTCTTGCCGCTGCCGTACTGGCCGCTGGCGTCTTCGAAGTAGTCGTAGGCCAGCGTGTTGCTCAGGTTGAGCGCATCGATGCGGAACTCCAGCATGTCGTTGATCTTGTAGCTGACGTTGGCGTCGAGGTAGCCGCGGCCTGCGCGCCAGCGGATCAGGTCATCGCCCAGGTTGCGCGGGTTATCCGGATGCAGCGACTTGTCCTTGTAGTTGTAGGACATGCGCAGCGCCAGCGGGCCCTGCTCGTAATAGACGGTGGCGCTGTAGGCATACTTCGGCACCGAGTTGACGTCGATGACCTTGCCCGCATTGGTGATCCAGGCCGCGCTGTTGAACGGATTGATGTGCGTGTAGCTGGCCAGCGCGCCCATGCCGTTGAACGGCGCGGGCAGGAAGCTGAACGCCTGCTGGTAGGCCAGCTCGTAGCCCTTCAGCGTCTGCTGGCCGGCGTTGGTGTAGCTGCGCAGCGTCATCGCCAGGTTGGGATCGACGTGGCCGTTGGCATCCTGGAACAAGGGACCCAGGGCCGTATCCGGCAGGCCCAGCGAACCGAAGGTGACCACCTGGGTGTTGGCGACGGTGGCGTCGGTCAGGTCTTTCTTGAACACGGCGGCCGACAGCATGCTGCCCGGCTGGAAGTACCATTCCAGGCTGGTGTCCAGGTTCTTCGACTGCTGCGGACGCAGGTTCGGATTGCCCGAGGTGGCCGAGTTGTCGAACTGGTTAGGGATCACCGTCTGGCCGGCGATGATCGACAGCGAGGCGCGGGTGATGGTCTTGCCCCACGAGGCGCGCCACATCAGGTCGTCCGTCAGGTCCAGCGCGCTGCTGACGGCCGGCAGCACATTGCTGTACGAGCCGCTTTCATGGTTGGGCGAGTACACCAGGCCGGCGCCCTTCTGCTTGAAGTTGTCGATGCTGGTGTCGGTGCCGGAGAAGCGCACGCCGGCGTTGAAGCGCAGCGCATGGCCGCCCACATCACCCTTGAAGTCGGACTGCACGAAGGCGGTCTTGACCGCTTCCTCCGCCGAGAAGCTTTGCGACGGCGTGAACGAGGAGTCCGGGTTGTAGGCGTTCGGGTCGAACTGCGAATAGAAGTAGCTGCTGTTCCAGGTGGCCCAGCTGTGCGGCCAGCCGGCGCCGAAGTCCAGGTTGTCGATCGGCAGTTGGCTGGTCATGGCGTTGCGCAGGCCGGCCGCGCCGATGCTGTTCAACTTGGCGGTGGCCAGCGCGGTGCCGTTGCGCTTGTTGACGCCCTTGGTGGTGGAGACGTAGCTCAGGCCGGTCTTCAGGTGGCCGGTCCATTCGCCGGGCAGGTCGTAGTCCCAGTCGGCGATCACGCGCGCCTGCTTGCCCTTGTCGGTTTCCTTGGTCCAGCCGGTGCCGATGGTGAAGCCCGACCAGCTGTTCGGATCGGTGTAGCTGGTCGGCGAGGAGATCGACGGGTAGACGTGGTCGCTGCCGTAGTCGATGGTCGATTGCGCGCCGTAGATGTAGCCGGACAGCTGGCCGGTGGCGCTGGTCGCGGTGCTTTGGTTCAGGCTGGCCTGGCCGGACAGCGTCAGCTTCGGACTGGCCTTCCAGCTGCCGTTCAGGGCGCCGTAGCCGAACTTGGTCTCGTCTTCGGTGTAGGCCGCGCCGGCGTTGTAGGTGGTGTTGGCAAAGGTGCCGGTCAGCAGGTTGGTGGCCGGGTCGATGTGGACGTTGACCGGAATCAGGCCGTTGTTGCCGGTGGCGCCGGCGGGCAGCGTGCGGTTGGTGGTCTTGGTGCTGCGGACCAGGATGCCGAACAGCTGTTCGGCGCGGGTGTTTTCCAGCTTGGAGTACATGGTGTCGAAGCTGAGGTTCAGCGTCGGCGTCTTCCATTGCAGCGACGACACCAGGCCGTCGCGCGTGCGCTCGTTCTGCGAGCCGTAGAAGCGGTAGATGCGCGGCAGCAGGGCGTTGTCGATCTGGTCCCTGGTGTAGCCGGACAGGTTGGCGCGCGGATCGTCGTAGTCCAGCGTGACGGCGAAGTTGCCCTTGACCGGATTCTGGCTGCCGCGGAAGGAGCTGTTGTAGCCGCCGGTCGCCTCGAAGCCCGAGCGCGTGTTGATGCTGCCCGAGTGCGACACGCCGACCAGGAAGCCGAGCTTGTCCCAGGTGTTGGAGTACAGCGCGTAGCCGTTCGGGTCGTTGTGCTTGGAGCTGGTGTTGTAAGTGTCGGTCAGGCCGTAGCGGATGGTGCGCTTCGGATTGTCGAACGGGCGCGGGGTCTGCAGATCGACCACGCCACCCAGGCCGCCCTCGGTCAGCTCGGCCAGCGGCGATTTGTAGAAGTCGACGCGGCCGAACAGCTCGGAGGCGAAGACGTCGTAGTTGAAGCCGCGCGCGGCGCTGCCGATGGTGGCGGTCGAAGTGGTGTTGACCGGCGCGCCGTTCAGCGTGGTGACCGAGTAGTCGGTCGGCAGGCCGCGGATCGAGATGCGCTGGCCTTCGCCCGACGATTCGTCGCGGTTCAGGATCACGCCCGGCACGCGCTGCAGCGATTCGGCGACGTTGGCCTCGGGGAACTTGCCGATGTCCTCGGCAACGATGGAGTCGCGCACGCCGATGGCCTGCTGCTTCAGGTTCAGCGCCTTTTGCAGGCTGGAGCGGAAGCCGGTGACGACCACGGTCTCGACCTTTTCTTCCGGCGCGGCGGTCGGCGCGGTGTCGGCCGCGCCGCTGGCGGGCGCCGCCTGGGCGAACGCCGATGGGTTGTACAGGGCCGCCAATGCTAGCGGTACCATTGTCTCCAGTATTTTCTTTTTCATATCGTCCTCAGTGGCAAATCGGGATCTCTGAGTAATCTTCTCAGTATGGTCAGACTAAGCACTTACACGGCGGGCGGCAATGTGGCGAAAATCGCCATGTGCGGCAAGAAAAACAACGGGTGGCATGGGCTTGCACTCTGAAACGCAGTCCGCCGCCTGGCCGCGGAGCGGAAAATAATCAAGATGGTGATTATTTAAATGGGCTGCTATTCCGACTTCGTATAGGCTAACGCAAATTTTCTATACGAGTTGTGGGGAAAAAACTACGCCGCGGCCGGCCCGATGAACTGGCGCCGCGCACGCAGCATCTGCTCCAGTTCCGGCGCCGGCACGGGCCTGGAAAAATAGTAGCCCTGCATGGTGTCGCAGCCGGCCTCGCGCAGGAATTCCATCTGCTGCGCGTTCTCCACGCCCTCCGCCACCACCGACAGATCGAGGCTGTGCGCCAGCGCGATGATGGCGATGGCGATGGCGGCGCCGTCGCCCGGCACGTCGCTGACAAAGCTGCGGTCGATCTTGAGCTGGTCGATCGGGAAGCGCTTCAGGTAGGCCATCGACGAGTAGCCGGTGCCGAAATCGTCGATCGACAGGTGGATGCCGGCGTCCTGGATGCGCTGCATCAGCGTCAGGTTGGCGTCGACGTTTTCCATCATCGCGCCCTCGGTCAGCTCCAGCTCCAGCAGCTGCGGCGGCAGCCCGTTCTCGGCCAGCAGCGCCAGGATGTCGTCCATCAGGCCGGTGTCGCAGGTCTGGCGCGCGGACAGGTTCACCGCCACGTGGGCGATGCCGTCCAGCAGGCCGAGCCGGTGCCAGGCGCCGGCCTGGCGGCAGGCGGTCCGCAGCACCCAGCGCCCGAGCGGCACGATCACGCCGCTGTCCTCGGCCACCGCGATGAACTCGGCCGGGCTGACCGGTCCCAGTTCCGGGCAGGTCCAGCGGGTCAGCACTTCGAAGCCGGTCATGCGGCCGCTGCGCACGTCGATCTGCGGCTGGTAGTGCAGCGTCAGCTCGTCGTTCTGCAGCGCGCGCCGCAGGTTGGCCTCCATCTTCAGCCGCTTGTGGGCGCGCAGCGTCATCTCCTGGCGGAACATCTGGTAGCCGTTCTTGCCCAGGTTCTTGGCGTGGTACATGGCGGTATCGGCGCCGCGCATCAGCGACTGCGGGTTGTCGCCGTGCGCCGGATAGGCGGCCATGCCGATGCTGGCGCTGACATGCAGCAGCTGGTGCTCGATCGAGAACGGCGCCGCCAGCGCCAGCAGGATCTTGCGCGCCACCGCGTCGGCCTCGCGCGCGGCTTCCGCCGCCTCGATGATGACGACGAATTCGTCGCCGCCGATGCGGCAGATGACGTCGTGCTCGCGCAGGGTGTCGCGCAGGCGCTGCGCGACCAGCTGCAGCAGCAGGTCGCCGCTGTTGTGGCCCAGCGTGTCGTTGACCACCTTGAAGTTGTCGAGGTCGAGCAGCAGCAGGCTGACTGCGGTGAGCTGGCGGTCGGCGCGTTTCAGGCTGGCGCTCAGGCGTTCGTTGAATTCGTTGCGGTTCGGCAGGGCGGTGACCGGGTCGACGTGCGCCAGGTAGTGCAGATGCTGTTCGGCGCTGCGCACGGCCGCGCGCATGCGCGTCACCAGCAGCCAGGCCAGCGCCAGCGAGGCCAGCGCCACCGCCACGGTGAAGCCGGCAAACGACGCCAGGCGCCGGTGCAGCGGCGCCAGCGTGGCGCGCATGACGACGTGGCCGATCACTTCGCCGTTGGCGCGGATCGGTTCCAGCACTTCCAGCGAGCCGGCGCTGAAGTGGTGGCGCTCGGCCAGCAGTTGCGCGCTGGCGGCTGGCGGCGGCTGGCCGGCGCGCCGGTAGCTGGCCAGTGGTTCGCCGCGCGGATCAAGGATGGCGGCGCCGTCCACCGCCGGCGACAGCGCCAGCCCGGCCAGCGTTTCGGTGGCCGCGCGCTGGTCGCGGAACAGCAGCGCGGCGGTGCTGTTGTTGCCGGCGATGCGGGCCTGCACCAGCAGGTCCTCCAGCAGCGCCCCGCGCAGCGCGATGTACTGGAACAGCACCAGCAGCACGCCGGCCACGCTGAGGGCGGCGCCCGCCACCAGCATGTTGCTGCGGGCGACCTTGCTGCCGAGCGGTCCGGCGCGCAGCGAGACGTTGGGCGTGCGCGTCGTCATTGCGCGCTCCTTGCCAGGCGCAGCAGCTTGGAGCTGAGCGTCAGGCCGGCGCCGCGCAGCGCGGCCAGATTGGCGTCGAACACGATGCGCTTGTCCTCCATGGATAGCGCCAGCATCGCGCCGTCGGCGGCGATCTGCCTGTCGTCGGCGATGGTGAGCACGCTGGCCGTGCCGAGTTCGCGGTGCAGCTGCGGCCAGCGCTCGCGGTCCTGGCGGTCCAGCACCAGCAGGTGGCAGTTGCGCGCCGCGCCCCCGGCCGCCAGCGCGCGCGCTTCCAGCCGGTGGCCGTTGATGTTCTTGTCGGCCAGCGCCTGCAGCGCCGCCAGCAGGGCGTTACCCTGGTAGGCGCACAGCGTCAGCGGGCCGGCCGGCGGCAAGGCGGCGGCCGGCCATTCGGCGAACACCGCGAAATTGAAGATGACGGCCGCTTTCAGCTGGTATTCCGGCACGGCCGCCTGCGCGTGCGTGACGCCGCTCCAGCCGCCCAGCAGCAGGGCCAACGGCAAGGGCAGCGACCACGCCGCGGCCGGCCAGCGCGCGCAGCGCCGCCACAGCGCGCAAGCAGCGCGGGCGGGGGAAGCGGCGGCGAAGGAGGCGGTCGGCATCTCAGTACGCCAGGGTCAGTTTCAGCTGCAGGCGGCGGCCATCCTGCGCGATCGCGTTTTGCAGATGCTCCTCGGAGGCCGGATCGGCGTAGCGGCGGTCGAACAGGTTGTAGGCCGTCAGCGCCAGGTCGGCATGCGGCGTCAGCCGCTGAGAATACAGGTTCAGGTTGGCCAGCAGCACGGCGCCGGTGCGGCCGCCCTGGAGCATATTGCGCTGGCTGATGTACTGCGCCTCCAGGCCGGCGCGCCACGGGCCGCGCAGCGGCAGCGTCAGGTTCAGCTTGGCCAGGTGGGCCGGCGTGTTGACGCTGTCGTCGGCGTCCTGCGTGGTGCGCTGCCAGCTGTAGCTGGCCCTGAGGCGCGCCGCGTTCTCCCAGTTCTGCTCGTATTCGGCCTCGACGCCGCGCGCCACCGCGTGGTTGGCGTTGACGAACATCGGCAGTTCGCCGCGCTCGACCTGCGAGATCAGGGCCGAGACCTCGTTGCGGAAGACCGACAGGGTCAGGCGCCGGTTGTCGGCCAGCTGGCGTACCAGCGCCAGTTCGGCGCTGCGGATACGCTCCCGGCCCAGCGCCGGATTGGCCAGCTGGCCGCCGGCGCCCGGCACGCCGTAGTACAGCTCGTAGTTGTTCGGCGCGCGGTAGGCGCTGCCGTACAGGGCCTTGACGGTGGTGCCGTTGCCCAGTTGGCGCACCAGCGCCAGGCGCGGATTGAACACGCCGCCGGTGGTGGCGTGATGGTCGTAGCGCAGGCCGGCGTTCAGCAGCAGCTCGGGCGTGAGCGCCAGCTGGTCCTGCAGGTACAGGCCGTAGCGCTTGCCGCTGTGGCTTTCGGCCAGGTAGCTGTGGTAGGGATCGAGATCGAAGTTGAGCATGCGCTGCCGGTAGTCGTCTTCGAACTCCAGCCCCGCCAGCAGCTTGTGGCCGCCGGCCACGGTGGCCAGCGCGGTCAGCTCGCCGCCCCACCAGCGGCTGACGCTGAGGTCGCGGTTCAACGTGGCGTGCTCGTCGTCGGTCGCATAATCGCCGTCCGATTGCACATTGCCCCAGTACAGGCGGGCGTTGACCTCCAGCTGCGGCGTCGGCGTCGCGTGGTAAGCCAGGTCGGCGTAGTTCTGGGTATCGATGGTGCGCGAGCGCGGATCGTTGAAGCGCTGGCTGAACGAGGCGGTCGGCACGCCCTTGTCGCGCCGGGCGTGGATCAGCGTCGCGGTATAGTCGCCATGGGTGGCCTTGGCGAACAGCCGCCGGCCGCTTTCGTAGTCGAGGCCGCGGGCGACGCCGTCGCCCTGGTTGGGGCCTGTCCCGGCGTATTCGGGATAGAACAGGTCGCGGCCGTCGGTCTTGACGCGGCTCGCGGCCAGCAGCCATTCGGTGCCCAGGCCGTCGCGCCATGCCTGGCTGGCCGCCGCCCGGCGCGCGCCGTCCTGGCCACCGCTGAGCGTGGCGTTGCTGCCTTCGAGGTCCTGCGGCCGGCGCGTGATGACGTTGATCACGCCGAAGAAGGCGTTGCTGCCGTACACCGACGAGCCGGGGCCGGGGACGAATTCGATACGCTCGACCAGCTCCAGGTCGAGCGGGAATTCGCCGCCCATCGGGGCCTGGTCGAACACGGCGTCGTTGATGCGGTTGCCGTCGATCTGCAGCAGGAAGCGGGTGTTGTAGTCGCCCGGACGCAGGAAACCGCGCGCGCCCAGATAAGTGTAGTTGCGGTCGTAGCTGGCGTACAGGCCGCGCACGCTGCGCAGCGCGTCGCCCAGCGTGCGCCAGCCGTAGGCGCGGATATCGGCCGCGGTCAGCACGGTGACGCTGGACGGCGCCTCGCTGGCCAGCTGGACGAACTTCGAGGCGCTGTAGACCTCCAGCGACATCAGTTTCTCCAGTGGCAACGCGGTCAGGTCGTCGCCCTCGGCGGCGCCCTGCGCGTTGCGCTGCATCGCCAGCAGCAGCGCGCACAGCAAACCTGCCTGCACGCGCGATGAACGCGCTTTTATTGTCATTGGCATATATAGCTTTGTTTTAGTCTTGCCTCCGTACAAGATGTTGGCAGGTTGCCCTGTGCTTGTACAGGCGGACGGGGCCGATAGCGCGGTTGCACGGGCTTTTCCGCAACAGTGGCGCGACACCGGTATCGCCGCGCAGCGCGCCGAAACATTAAATTTCATTGGGCATTTGGTGATTTTCGCAATTGCGACACTATTGCACTCAGTACAAAATTGTCGGCCTGTAATCACAGGATACGTCCCATGAAACTGCTCCCTCTTCGCGCCGCCTCGGCGGTACTTGCCTCGGGCCTCGCGCTCGCCTCCGCAGCGCAGGCCGCGCCGCTCGTCACCCTGGACCGCAACGGCGCCTGGGTGTCGGTGCAGGCCTATGGCCCGAACATCGTCCACGTCACCATCGCCGCCGACAAGGCCGAGGCGCTCAAGACGCCGGGCTACGGCATCATCGCCGAGCATGCCGACAGCGGCGCCTTCAAGCACACGGCCGGCGCCGACGGCGACACCTTCGCCTCCCCGGCGCTGACGCTGCACATCAATCCGGCGCCGGCGCCGAGCGTGCCGACGATGGGACAGAAATACTTCGCGCCGTCGTTGGCGCCGGTCGGCCTGCAGGTGCGCAACGCCCGGGGCGAGACGGTCCTCAACATGAACGGCTGGGAGATGTCGCCGCAGACCGTCAACACGGAAAAGACCTACCAGGTGGGCGCCTCGTTTGCCGCGCCGGCCGACGAGCATTACTACGGCATGGGCCAGAACCAGGAATCGACCGGCGCGCTGGACCTGCGCGGCCGCACCATCGACTGCGCGCACTGGTATGACGCGCCGGCCGGCGAGACGGTGTGCGTGCCGTTCATGGTCAGCTCCAAGGGCTATGGCATCGTCTGGGACAACCCGGCCGCCACGCGCTTCGTGGCCGGCATCAATGGCCGCACCTCGTTCCAGTCGAAAGTGGGGGAGCGCGTCAGCTTCTTCGTCATCACCGGCGACAAGCCGGAAGCGCTGTACTCGGGCTATGCGCGGCTGACCGGCAAGACGCCGATCCCGCCCAAGGCCGCCTTCGGCCTGATCCAGTCCAAGGCCCGCTACGACAGCCAGGAAGCGCTGCTGAACGTGGCCAAGACCTACCGCGAGAAGAAGTACCCGCTGGACGTCATGGTGCTGGACTGGTTCTACTGGACGCGCATGGGCCAGATGGACATCAACCCGGCCGAGTTCCCGGACCCGGACGGCATGAACAAGCAGCTGCACGAGATGGGCATGCAGTCGATCATCTCGATCTGGCCGCGCTATGAAACGGCGGGCCGCTACTTCAACGAGCTCGATACCAAGGGCTATCTGCTCAAGGACAAGGATGGCAAGACCGTCGACGGCCTGCCGTTCCGCTCCGACCGCACCGGCGGCCTGATCGACCCGACCAACCCGGCCGCGCGCGCGTGGTTCTGGGAGAAGGCACGCGACAACATCCTGTCGCACGGCTTCGACTATCCATGGCTGGACGAGACCGAGCCTGACCTGGTACCGGACGGCTTCTTCTACTCGATCGGCTCGGGCGACCGCTATCACAACCTGTTCCCGCTGCTGCACGTCGAAGGCGTGGCGCAGGGCCTGCGCGCGTGGAAGCCGGGCAAGCGCGTGCTGATCCTGTCGCGCGCCGCGTATCTGGGTTCGCAGCGCAGCGGCGCGCTGTTCTGGTCGTCGGATATCCAGCCGACCTGGGAAGCGCTGGCGCGCCAGGTGCCGACGGGCCTGAACATGACGGCTTCCGGCATCGCCTATTGGGGCAACGACATCGGCGGCTGGCAGAAACTGTCGCCGACCACCCAGGCCACCAAGGCACCGTTGCTCGATCCGTCCGACGCGCGCGACGTGGTCGGCCAGTATCACGACTATCCGGAGTTGTTCACGCGCTGGTTCCAGTACGGGACCTTCCTGCCGACCTTGCGCGTGCACGGCGACCGCAAGGGCGTCGAGCTGTGGGCCTTCGGCCGCGCCGCCGAAACCGTGCTGGCCGATTACGACCGCCTGCGCTATCGTTTGATCCCGTACCTGTATTCGAGCGCCAAGAACACCTACGACACCGGCGCGCCGTTCATGCGTCCGTTGTGGATGGACTTCGCCAACGATCCTAACGTCAGCAACATCGGCACCGAATACATGTTCGGCCCGGCCTTCCTGGTGGCGCCGGTGACGGAGCAGGGCCAGACGCAGAAGGATGTCTACCTGCCGGCGGGCGCCGACTGGTACAACTACTGGACCAACGAGAAGTTCAGCGGGGGCCAGTGGATCAAGGTCGCGGCGCCGATTACGCAGATACCGGTGTTCGTCAAAGCGGGATCGATCGTGCCGGTGGGCGCCGACATCCAGTCGACGGCGACCAAGCAGGCGATCGCCGCCATCCACGTCTATCCGGGCAAGGACGGCGAGTTCGCGCTGTACGACGACGACGGCGCCAGCTACGACTACGAAAAAGGCAAGGGCGCGACCACCACCACGCTGCGCTGGAACGACGCCACCCAAAGCCTGACCGCCAGCGGCGGCGACAAGGCGCTGGCCGGTTCGGCGGCCAAGCTGGTCAAGGTGATCGGAAAGTAAGATTGGCAGCGTGGAGAGGCTATGGGGTCATAGCCTCTTCCCGTTGGCGTTTGATCTGTTGAAATATAAATCCGTTGTCCGCGCTGAGACCGATATCGATGAGATAACGATCTAGACCGATTTGGCTGTCGCATCTGGCTGCGCACCAAAGACGGAAGGTCATTTCATATTTTTCGGGTACTACCAGCATTATCGTTCTCATGAAGCCATTGCTGCTATTGCGCACGTCCAGCCGCAATTGGGCCAGTCCTTGCGGCGTGAGGTCGAACCATTTGTTATTGATTTCCGGTTGCCACCCTCCGGCCTGGAATTGACGCTGTAGGCGTGCGAGCTCCGCCGCTGCTTTATCGAAAGTCAGCTTGTGCAGCATCGGCGAGGTCGCAATCGTGCTTACTTTATTGTCGATATAGCTAATTCCGGCAAATGTCGTGGGGGGAAGGGTGAATCCGTGTTTGGCGTCGTTAAAGAAAATGATGACCGCAGGCTCTTTTATCAAAGTGACGCCAAAACCAACTTCTTCATCGTTAGGGATGTTGGATGATGCCTTGACAGGAAAAGTCGACGAACGTACCACTTCTTCAAATGTCTGACCGACTCTTACCGATATCATCGTCGAGCTGGGAGTGGAAAACAGTGCCAACGTAACGCAGCCAAGGATCAAAAGTCCTGCTATATAGCGGGTTTTCATCGTGTGCCACCGCTGATCGCAATGTCGCCAATCGACTTTTCGACCGCCGCACGTTCGCTACCATGCAGTAGCATGTCGAAGCGATTTGCCGCCTCATATACGAATGCCATCCGCTGGTCTTGGTCATACAACTTTGCCGTTTTTTTGTTGGAGAACCATATGGTTGCCGGTCCTGGTCTTGATTGGCATTCCGCTGATAAAGTCAATTGGACCTCAGCGGCTACACCGGAATAGGGAAAGTTAGTCGCCCAAGAAAATTGGTTGGAATCTAATGCACGCCTCATTGCGAAATCCTCGTACATTGCTGTCTGTAGTATGTTGATTTGTTCGTGATACGCTAGGAATTGGACACTTCTGGCGATTTCATCACCTTCAACCATGGCGAAGCCGGTGATAATTTCATTGAAAAACTTACCGAATGGGAGCTTGGCCTCCTCAATTGGCCACACAACCTTGTCTGAAATCGTCGAGCGTTGCTGTAGGCACTTCTTTAAATGCTCGAATCCGCGCAGCATGTAAAAACGATGTAATGGATAAATGTCGAGAAAGAGTAATGTGTTTCCTAAGGCAAGCTGCTCATGCATATATGCTGAGCCAAATCCAATGCTACTCGGCATGACGTTGATCGCTGCGCCGTCGCTGCTGTTCAGGATGTCGGTTCGAAGGTGATTCTTCAGCATCTCTTCCTGCGACTTCTTGATATTGTCGGCCGAATGTAGCAAGCCGCACCCCACTTGCTTGGAGGCAAATGCCGCCAAACCCGCCCATTGAAAACGCTTGTCCGCCAACCACAACTGGGCATAGGCCTTGTTGATTTGGCGATTGCGCTGAATCGGATCGGCAATGAGTTTTCCATCGACAGTAATCCACGCTTCCGCTTCCTTTTGCACGCGCAACCAGACACTCGCGCAACTGAGGATGGGGACGTCGATTGCCTTGCACGGCTTGCCGCCGACGGTCGCGCTGTGCACGCCGCATTCGGCGACGGGCATCGTATTGCGATGCAGTGGAACAGGATCATGCTGGTGCTTGGTGAAGACCTCGTTCGACATGATCGGCTCCTGTGTCTAGTCAAGGATTTGCCATGCGACCAGGCGAGTGCGGTCGCCGGCGTCGATGGGTTGCGTGTAACCGTCGGCGTCGGTCAGCCCTTCGATGACCCGCTCTGGCAGTTCCAGCCGGTAACGCTTCGAGGCGATCGGCACCTGCGTGAATTCGTCCACGAAGCGCAACGCGACCTGTCCGGCCTGCTCAGCCAGGGCCGCCGCCTGCGCCAGCACGCGGACAGCGGAGGCGGCGCTCGCCGCCGCCGGCTTGGCGTGCGCGGCGCCGCCGCCACCGCCGCCGCCGACGACCTGGCATTTCAAGCTTTGACTGGCGACCAGCCGGGGCGGCGACGGACATGCGCAAACACACAGGTCGTCCTGCAGCGCGACTTGCTTGCCGTTCCAGCTTTCCGGAATGCGTGGGCCAAAGATGTGGATGACGCCTTGAGACCGGCAGGCGGGACAAACGATGGAGTCGCCTTCGACGGCGACCTTCACGCCGTTGATCGAGCAGCAACTGCCGGCGGAGATGACGGTGCCGCCGGCTGTGGTCTTGGCGCCTAAGGTGATGTGATAGCGTTTCATGGGCATCTCGCACAGAGGCGGAGAGGCTCAAATGTAGCGGCGCGGCTTGTGTATTGTCTTGTCACAGGACAATAAACACCTGAATTTCCGCAGTGCTCGCCACGGCGATAGCGTATTATTATTAATTATTTGATATTGCTTAAGCTGCTCTTAATTTCAATCGAGATACTGTTGGTCGGGACATAAATTGAACGCCCGCATCCGCGCGAGTCGCATCTTCGTACACAAGGATCTCCATGCGCGTCTGGTTCAACCGAACTTTCTCCTCCGTCTATACGGCGCTGCGACTGATCCGCGAAGCGGACCAGGAGCGGCGCTATCACCTGATTTACACCAGCACCTCGCCCGTCCCGGCCGGCCAGGCGGCGCATCAGTTCGAGCTGGAGCCGGTCGGCCTGAAAGGCGAGGACTATGTCGGCTGGTGCCTGGATTTCTGCAGCCGGCATGGCGTCGGGATCTTCGTGCCCGGCAAGGAGGCGCGCCTGATCAGCGCCGCTCGCCAGAGCTTCGCCGACGCCGGCACACGCGTGCTGGCAGTGGCGCAGGCCGAGGTGCTGCAGCTGCTGCACGACAAGGCGCGCTTTTACGCCACCGTCGATTGCGCCGCCGCGCCGCCGCCGCACTCGATCGCGGTCCACACCGTGGCGCAGTTCGACGCCGCCTATGCCGAGCTGCGCGCGTTGTATCCGAAGCTGTGCATCAAGCCGTCGGAATCGGTGTATGGGCTGGGCTTCAGCGTGATCGACGAGCAGCGCAGCTGCGCCGAGCTGTTGCTGGCCGGGGCGCAGTACACCATCGGCCTGGCCGACCTGCGCGGCGGCCTGGCGCAACTGCCGGAGTTCCGCACCATGCTGGTGATGGAGTATCTGGAAGGGCACGAGTACAGCGTCGATTGCGTGGGCGACCATGGCCGCCTGCTGTGCGCCGTGCCGAGGAAGAAGCCGCTGGCGGCCGGCGTCGGCCAGACCATCGATTTGAATCCGGAGATCCTGGCGGCCAGCGCGGCGCTCGCCAAGGCCTATGGGCTGAATGGCGTGTTCAACGTCCAGTTCCGCGAGACCGGCGGCGTCGTGCGCCTGCTTGAGATTAATCCGCGCATGTCGGGCGGGGTCGGTATGGCGTGCATGGCGGGACCGAATTTACCGTACATCGCGCTGGCCGGCTTCGATCGCGGTTTCGACCAGGTCGGGATCCCCGCGATCCGTGCCGGCATGCGCGTGGCCGAAGTCTCCAGCGCGGTCGAGGTGTTCTGATGGAGTTGCTTGCCGAACGCGAAGCCACGCGCGCCGACGTCCTGCGCGAAGTGCGGTTGCCGACAGGTCTGCTCAAGGTCAAGGCCAGGCTGGGGCGCTACGCGCTCGATGCGCTGGTCGGTTTTGCCGCGCGCGCCAACGCCAAGCGCGGCTTCCTGTTTGTCAGCAAGGTTCTGGGCAAGCACTGGCCGGCGCGCCCGGGCGTCATGCGCGAGCTGCATGTGTCGCTGGCGCGCGACCTGCCGGCGGCGCTGCCCGGACCCGTGGTCTTCATCGCCATGGCCGAGACGGCGGTGGGGCTGGGGCAGGGCGTGTTCGAAGCCTGGCTCGATGCCGATGCGGGGCGCGAGGCGGTGTTCCTGCACACCACGCGTTATCGCGTCGGCCAGGGCGCGCTGATCGAGTTCGAGGAAGCGCACAGCCATGCGCCGCGCCAGTTCCTGCACATGCCGCAGGATCCGGCGATCGCGGCGCGATTCGCGCGCGCCCGCTCCATCGTGCTGATCGACGACGAGGCCAGCACCGGCAACACCTTCGTCAACCTGGCGGCGGCCTGCCGCTCGGTCAACCCGGCCATCGAGCATGTGCACCTGGTGACGATCACCAATTTCATGGGCGAGGAGGGCAGCGAGCGCCTGATGGGACGCTTCGGCGTGCGCGCCAGCCATAGCGCGGCGCTGAACGGCGAGTTCGCGTTCGAGGCCGGCCAGTTGACGCCTGCCGAGGCGCCGGCCCAGCGCTACGATGGCGAAGCCGATCGCGGCGCCAGCGGCGCTTTCGGGCGGCTGGGTGTCGCCGCGCAATTGCCGCCGCCGCGCGAGCTGGCGGCCAGCCTCAAGCCGGCCATCGCCGCCGGCGAGCGCGTGCTGGTGCTGGGCACCGGGGAATTCATGCATCCGGCCTTCCTGCTCGGCCGCGCGCTGGAAGCCTGTGGCGCCGACGTTTCGGTGCAGTCGACCACCCGTTCGCCGATTCTTGAATGGGGCGCGGTGGCCAGCGCGCTGGCCTTCCCGGACAACTACGGCGAAGGCATCGCCAACTTTGTCTACAACGTCGTGCCCGGCCAGTACGAGCATGTCTTGATCTGCCACGAGACCCCGCCCACCGCCGCCTTGTACGAGCTGGCGGCCAAGGTGCGGGGACGTTTGTTCCATTTCCAGCCGGAGAACATCGTTGAAGAAATACCTGTTCGTTGATCTTGACGATACCCTGTTCAGTTCCCTCGCCAAGTGCGAGAGCGACGCTGGGCTGCAGCCGGCGGCCTATCTGAAGGACCGCACGGCGTGCTCGTTCACGACCGCCAGACAGCGCGCCTTCTTCGGCATGATGGAGGCGTCGATGACGCTGATCCCTGCCACCGCGCGCAACCGCGATGCCTTCGGCCGCGTCGACCTGCCGTTCAACAGCTACAGGATACTCAACTACGGCGGCCTGATACTGAAACCGGACGGCGAGCCGGACGCGCACTGGATGGAACACATGGGCAGCGCGATGGCGGCCGCGCTGCCCGGCCTGCGGCAGGCGATGGCGCTGATCGACAGCTACGCCGACAGCGTCGGCCTGAAGACGCGCGCGCGCCTGATCGAGGATTGCGGACTGCCGTTCTACGTCGTGGCCAAGGATCCGGACAAGATCGGCGAGCGCCTGGCGCCGTTCGACACCGAGGCGCTGGCGCCATGGGTCGCCGGCGCCGGCAAGGATTTCTACATCCACCGCAACGGCAACAACCTGGCGCTGCTGCCGAACGCCTTGAACAAGGCGCGCGCGGTGGAATACGTCACGCGCCTGCTGCGCGAACAGCACGGCGAGATCCTGACCATGGGCATGGGCGACAGCCGCTCCGACGCCCGCTTCATGGCCGCCTGCGACTATGCCATCGTCCCGAACGGCACCCAGCTGGCGGCGTTGACGGTGGGTGCGCTATGACCTTCTTCTCGGGCAGCTACCGTGCGGACGACGTGCAGATCCTGCTCAAGCGGCTGCCGTTGCAGCAGTTCGTCAGCGTCGAAGAAAAAGAGGTGCTGATCCAATCGAGGCAAAAGCACTACAGCGAAATGCTGTCGCCGGAATCGCTGCCGTCCGGGCGCTACCTGCAAATCTTTGAAGACGCCTGCGCCGCCAACCTGCCGCAGATGGCGCGCGACTGCCTGAAGCTGGCCGGCCTGATCGCCGAGCGCCGCGAAGGCGACATCACGCTGGTGTCGCTGGCGCGTGCCGGCACGCCGGTCGGCGTGGTGCTCAAGCGCCTGCTGGGCGGGATGTTCGGCCGCCGCGTCAGCCACTACTCGGTGTCGATCATCCGCGACCGCGGCATCGACGAGGCGGCGCTGCGCTTCATCCTCGGCAGCGGCCATGCGCCGGAGTCGATCGTCTTCGTCGACGGCTGGACCGGCAAGGGCGTGATCTCGCGCGAGCTGGCGCGCCGGGTCGGCAAGTACAACCAGGAACATGGCACGCGCATCGACTCCGGCCTGTACGTGCTGGCCGACCTGGCCGGCACGGCGGCCTGCGCCAGCTCGTCGGCCGACTACCTGATCCCGTCGAGCATCCTGAACGCCACCGTGTCCGGCCTGATCAGCCGCTCCATCCTCAACGACGCCATCGGCGCCGGGGATTTCCACGGCTGCGTCTACTATGAAGAGTTCGCGCCGCACGACCGCTCGCGCCAGTTTGCCGACGCCGTCGTGCAGGCCGCGATCGGGATCGGCCGCGATGGCGTTCCGGCGCCGGTGGCGCAGGATCCGCAGGCCTCGGCGCGCGTCTCGCGCGCCAGCATGGCGCGGCTGCTGGAAGCGCACGGCATCGCCGATCCCAATCTGATCAAGCCAGGCATCGGCGAAGCCACGCGGGTGCTGCTGCGCCGCGTGCCGCGCCTGCTGATCCTGCGCGACGCCGACGCGCCGGATGTGCGTCACCTCAAGTTGCTGGCACAGGAAAAGCATGTGCCGGTTGTGATCGACCCAGCACTGCCTTACCAGGCGGTGTCTCTGATTAGGAGTGCGCTGGATGGTTAACAAACCGATGGGTGCATCGCTGTATGTGCCGGCAACCCACAAGGAACTGCTGGAAATCGCCAATGGCGAAAAGATGCCGAAACTGCGCTCGGTGATCTTCTGTACCGAAGACGCGGTGGCCGACCGCGAGCTCAGTTACGCGCTGTTCAATCTGTCGATGATGCTGGAGAATATGGATCCGGTCGGCGTGCTGGATCGCTTCGTCCGCGTGCGCAACCCGGAAGTGCTGGAGCGCGTGCTGGCCATGAAGGGCGTGGAAAACCTGACCGGCTTCGTCATCCCCAAGGCCACCCGCTCCAACTTCGACGCCTATTTCAAACAGGTCAAGCACACCAGCCACCTGCTGATGCCGACGCTGGAAACGGCCGAGGCGTTCGACGACCGCGAGATGGCGCTGTTCCGCGACGTGCTGCGGGCGCCGGGCGTGGTCGGACGCATCCTGGCGCTGCGCATCGGCGGCAACGACTTGCTGGCGCTGCTGGGCATACGCCGTCCGCGCACCATGACGATTTACCGCACGCCGCTGGGGCCGGTGATCGCGCGGCTGGTGACGACGTTCGCGCCGTACGGCTTCCGTTTGACGGCGCCGGTGTTCGAGCATCTCGACAACGAGGAACTGCTGGATGCCGAGGTGCTGGAAGACCTGGCGCACGGCCTGGTCGGCAAGACCGCGATCCACCCGGACCAGCTGCCGCTGATCGAGAGCCACTACCGCGTGCAGCCGATCGACGTCGCGGTGGCGGAGAAGATCATGGAAAAGGACAGCCCGGCCGTGTTCAAGATGGGCAATTCGATGTGCGAGGTCGCCACCCACCGCGCTTGGGCGCAGGCGGTGATCCTGCAGGCCAACCATTTCGGCACCTATCCGAACAACAATCTGCCGGTGTACAACCCTGCCGGCGACCCGAATTAAGCCGAACGGCAACAAAAAAGCCGTTGACCCTGACGGGACAACGGCTCTCGGAATCTTGGTGGTGATAGGTGGACTTGAACCACCGACCCCAGCATTATGAATGCTGTGCTCTAACCAACTGAGCTATATCACCTGCAACGCCCAGCATTATCGGGGTTGGGACTTGGACTGTCAAGACCGACCCAAAACTTTTTTGAAAAAAGTGCGCCGGATCGCGCGGCAGTCGTCAAAACGTTGGCATATTGGTATTCTGGCCCCTGGCGTGTGATTATTTTTCTAACGGGGACAACATGGCTACCAATATCTATGTCAACTTGCCGGTGCGCGACTTGCAGGCGTCGGTCAAGTTCTTCACCCATCTGGGCTACAGCTTCAACCAGCACTATACCGACGACAGCGCCACCTGCATGGTGGTGGCCGAGAATATCTTCGTCATGCTGCTGACCGAGGCGCGCTTCAAGGAGTTTACGCCGAAACCGATTGCCGACGCGCGCGCGTCGACCGAGGTGCTGGTTTGCCTGCAGGTGGAGTCGCGCGACGCGGTGACCTCGCTGGTCAACAAGGCCATCGAGGCCGGCGGCAGCGCCTACAAGGAGCCGCAGGACCACGGCTTCATGTACGGCCACGGCTACCAGGACCTGGATGGTCACCTGTGGGAACTGGTGTATATGAGCGGCGAGCCGCCGAAGGCGTAATTCAGCTGTCTAGCCCAGCCGGTCGGCGATCCGCGCCAGCATGGCGCCGGCCGGATCGGGCGCGAGGCAGT
The DNA here is from genome assembly GCF_047302815.1 of Duganella sp. CT11-25. Classification (NCBI taxonomy): domain Bacteria; kingdom Pseudomonadati; phylum Pseudomonadota; class Betaproteobacteria; order Burkholderiales; family Oxalobacteraceae; genus Duganella; species Duganella sp. CT11-25. The sequence goes on along the minus strand of NZ_JBKBFD010000001.1, from coordinate 3,337,600 downwards.
CCAGCACCACGCGGTCCGGCATCGAGCGCAGCCACGTCAGCTGGCGCTTGGCCAGTTGGCGCGTGGCGATGATGCCGGTCTCGCGCATGGTCTTGTAGTCGATGCTGCCGTCCAGGTATTCCCATGCCTGGCGGTAGCCGACGCAGCGTATCGACGGCAGGCCCAAATGCAGGTCGCCCCGGCGGCGCAGCGTCTCCACTTCGGTCAGCAGGTTACCGTCCGGCGTTTCTTCCAGCATCAGGTCGAAGCGGCGCGCGATGCGTTCGTGCAGCACGGCGCGGTCGGATGGCTCGAGCGCAAACGACAGCAGATCGAAGGGCAGCTCGGTCTTCTCGCGCTGGGCCAGCAATTCAGACATCGGCCTGCCGCTCAGGGCATGAATTTCCAGCGCGCGCTGGATGCGTTGCGAGTCCGCCGGCGCCAGCCGCGCGGCGGTCTCCGGGTCCACCGCGGCGAGGCGCGCATGCATGGCGGGCCAGCCGAGACGGGACGCTTCTTCATCCAGCGCGGCGCGCACCGCGGGATCGGCGCCGGGCAGGTCGTCCAGGCCGTCCGCCAGGCCCTTGAAATACAGCATGGTGCCGCCCACCAGCAAGGGCAGCCTGCCGCGCGCGACGATGTCGTCGACCAGCCGCAGCGTGTCGATGCGGAACTGCGCCACCGAGTACGCATCCAGCGGGTCGATGATGTCGATCAGGTGATGCGGCGCGGCGGCCAGCTCTTCGCGCGTGGGCTTGGCGGTGCCGATGTCCATGCCGCGATACACCAGCGCGGAATCGACGGAGATGATCTCGGACGGGATGCGCGCGGCGATGGCCAGCGCGGACGCGGTCTTGCCCGACGCTGTCGGCCCCATGATGGCGACCGCCAGCGGCTTTGATACTGTGGCGCCCATGTTATTGGCCGCGCAGGAAGAGCTTGTCGAGCGCGCCGATTTCGACCTGCACCCAGGTCGGGCGGCCGTGGTTGCACTGGTCCGCGCGTTCGGTGATTTCCATCTGGCGCAGCAGGGCGTTCATTTCCTGCGTCGCCAGGATGCGGTTGGCGCGCACCGCCGTGTGGCAGGCCAGGGTGCCGAGCAGTTCGTTCTGGCGCTCGATCAGTACCCGCGAGCCGCCGAATTCGCGCACGTCGCGCAGCACGTCGCGCGCCAGCGTCTGGGCATCGGCGTTCTTCAGCAGCACCGGCACCGAGCGCACCGCCAGCGTGGTCGGCGACAGTACGGCGATGTCGAAGCCCAATGCCTGCAAGGTCTCCTGGTGTTCTTCGGCGGTGCCGACTTCCACCGCGTCGGCATAGAAGGTGACGGGGATCAGCAGCGGCTGCACCTGCATCTCTTCGCCGGCGACGCGGCTGTCCAGCGCGGTCTTCAGTTGTTCGTACAGGATGCGCTCGTGCGCGGCGTGCATGTCGACCAGCACCAGGCCCTTGGCGTTCTGCGCCAGGATGTAGATGCCGTGCAGCTGCGCCAGCGCGAAGCCGAGCGGGAATTCTTCCTGCGCCATCGCGGCGGGCGAGACGCTGAACGGGCTGGCCTGCGGCAGCGCCATGTCGGACTCGGCGCGGTAGCTGCTGACCGGACCGGCGCCGCCGAACAGCGCGCCGTATTTTTCCGTGCTCTGGGCGACGCCGCCTTCCGCAGCGCCGAAGCGCGGCGCAGGGTAGCCGTTGCCCGCGCCACCGCCGCTGCCGCCGTCGCGCGATCCGAACGGCGACGGCGAGAACGTCGGCGCGTAGTTGGGATCCAATACCGCCGGCGCCAGCAGCGAGCCGAAAGACGTCTGTTCGCCGCGCCAGGTGGAGCTGCCCAGGCTTTCGGCCGCCGGCAGCGGCGACGGCACGCTGCCGTGCGACGTGGCCGAGGTCTGCGCCAGCGTGCGCTGCACCGCGTGGAACACGAATTGGTGCACCGCGCGGCTGTCGCGGAAGCGCACTTCGATCTTCGATGGATGGACGTTGACGTCGACCAGCGCCGGATCGAGATCGAGCGCCAGCACGTAGGAAGGGAAGCGGTCGCCGTGCAGCACGTCCTGGTAGGCGGCTTTCACCGCGTGCACCAGCACCTTGTCGCGCACGAAGCGGCCGTTCACGTAGAAGAACTGGCCGTCGGCGCGCGCCTTGGAGGCGGTCGGCAAACCGACAAAGCCGTGGATGCGCAGCGGGCCGGCCGATTCGTCGAGCGCCAGGCGCGCCTCGGCAAAGCCGTCGCCGAGGATGTGCGCGCTGCGCTTGGCCATTTCGGTGACGTTCCAGTGGTCGATGGTGCGGCCGTTGTGGCTCAGCGAGAACGACACGTCCGGCCGCGCCAGCGCGATGCGGCGCACGACTTCGGCGCAGTGGCCGAATTCGGTCTGCTCGGACTTGAGGAACTTGCGGCGGGCCGGCGTGTTGAAATACAGGTCCTGCACGTCGACGGTGGTGCCCTGGGCGCCGGACGACGGCGCGACCGCGCCGTTGTGCGAGCCGACGATTTCCCAGGCGTGGGCGCCGTCGGCGGTGCGCGAGGTCAGCGTGACGGCGGCGACCGAGGCGATCGAGGCCAGCGCCTCGCCGCGAAAGCCCAGCGTGCCGACGTTTTCCAGGTCGTTCAGCGAGGCGATCTTGGAGGTGGCGTGGCGCGCCAGCGCGAGCGGCATCTGCTCGGGCGGGATGCCGCGGCCGTTGTCGGTGATGGCGATGCGTTTGACGCCGCCTTCCTCCAGCCGCACGGTGATTTGCGTGCCGCCCGCGTCGAGGGCGTTTTCCAGCAGCTCCTTGACCACGGCGGATGGCCGCTCGACCACCTCCCCGGCGGCGATTTGTGAAATCAGCTGATCAGGCAGGGCCTGGATGGGGCGCGGGGCGCGGGAGGAGGTGTCTGGAGCGTTCATCCCGCGATTATAACTTGGGCCGCTCGCGCACCGGGATTGTGGCGTTGCACAGTTCGACGTAGTTGGCCGCGTATTTATTCCACGGCCCGCCGCGATTGCGCTGGGCTTCGATCACCTTCTGGTAAATCGGCGCGTCGCTGCGCATCACTTCCAGGTTGCTGCGCTCCGCCTCCGGCACGTCGGCCGCCAGCCGCACCGATTTGATCGGCAGGCGGGCCTCGCTCTCACCATAAAAGCCCATCGTCTCACCACCGCGCGGCAGCGTCGCCAGCAGCGCCATGCCCGACACCACCCGGCCAACCACCGTAATATTGCGGTCCAGGTGGCGCGGCGCGTGGCCGTTCACCGCATACAGCTCGGCGCCGTTGCCGCTGTCGGTGTCATTGTCGCGCCCCACGCCGACCATGCCGTAGCAGTGCGCCAGCCAGGTCGTCCTGGCCTTCGGATCGCGTCCGACCGGGAAGCCGTTCGAATGGCCGACCTGCGGCGCATAGCCGTCGAAGTCCTTCTGGCGCACAAAGTGCCTGTCGTTGGACATCGGCACCGTGAACTCGCCCGGCACCTTGGCCTTGGCCGAGCCGAGCGGCTTGGGATTTTTCTCGGCGTTCGGGTCGCCCCACTGCGCCACGTAGTTGTCCTGCGAGCGGTTGACGGCCAGTCCGTCGTAATAGCGTTCCCTGGCCAGCGTCTTGATATTGGCGACGTTCAGCGGCGCGAATTCCGGCGCCAGCTCGATCACCACGCGGCCGGTCGGCAGCTCCATATAGAGCGTGTTGTCGGGGTCCAGCGGGCGCCAGTCGGACGGCTGCGAGGTCTTGATGATGTCGCCGGCGCTGGCGCGGACAGGCAGGTCGGCGGCGGCAACGGAAGCGGCCGCACCCAGGCTGATGGCCAGGGCAGGGAGGGGCAGGGTGCGTAACAGGTGGGTCAAAGACATCCGGAATCTCCTTAGTTGGTCGAGCCCGCTTGCTGAGGGGGCTCGGACGATTGTAAACTGGATATCATGGGGCTGGAAACTTCCGCCGCGGCGCCGCCGGTGGTGTATGATTCCGGCGCACACTTTATGGGAAGAATATGGATTTTATGCAATTTTTTGACATGATCCTTCATGTCGACAAAACATTGGAAGTTCTGATTCAACAATACGGAACGCTGATCTATGTCGTGTTGTTTGCCATCATTTTCTGTGAAACCGGCCTGGTCGTCCTGTTTTTCTTCCCCGGAGACACCTTACTGTTCATCGCCGGCGCCCTGTGCGCGGTCGGTGAAATGAACCTGCCGCTGTTGATGGTGCTGCTCAGCGTGGCGGCGATCACCGGCAATACGGTCAACTATTGGATAGGCGAGAAGGTCGGCCAGCGGGTGTTTACCCATGATTACCGCTGGCTCAACAAGGCCGCGCTGACCCGCACCCACGAGTTCTTCGAGAAACACGGCGGCAAGACCATCGTGCTGGCGCGTTTCGTGCCGGTGGTGCGCACCTTCGCCCCGTTCGTGGCCGGCGTGTCCGACATGACCCATACCCGCTTCCAGCTGTACAACATCTCCGGCGCCGTGCTGTGGGTGGTGCTGCTGACCACGGCCGGCTACTTCTTCGGCAACATGCCGATCGTGCGCGACCACCTGACCGAGATCGTCCTGGTCGGCGTCGGCGTGGCCGTCGTGCCGATGGCGCTGGGCGGCGTGTACAAGCTGGTGCGTCGCCTGCAGACGCGCTGAAATCCGCATGCATGCACGCTGCGCGGGCCGCGCGGCGTGTTGTTGTGGAAATAATTTCTCTGTGCAAGGCCGGCACGTCTCAAGTTTTGCCCAAATGCATCCGTAAACCAGTATGTAATTCCTTTACTTCTGGACACCCATGCGCACTCTCCTCACCCTGATTGCCTGCTGCTGCGTCGCTGCCGCCGCCAGCGGCGCAAACGATCCGCTCATTTCGCCGTCGACGAAATCGGCGGTGGTCGGCGGTGCGGGTGCCATGTCGTCCGGCGGCGCTTCGTCCGCCTCCGGCGCGTCGTCCGCGCCCGCGCGCAAGCTGACCGAGCGCGAACGCGAGGCCGAGGCGGAAGCGGATTTGTCGGCCAAGATCGCGGCCCGCCTGGCCATCATGCGCGCCAACCAGCAGGCCCGCGTGGCCGCCGCGGCCAAGGCCAAGAAGGCCGCCGCCGTTGCCGCCGCCGCGCCGCCGCCGCCCAAGGTGTTCAGCAATGTCTGGTCGTACGAGGGCGAGTACGGCCCGGCCAACTGGGGCAAGATCAATCCGGCGTGGGCCAAGTGCGGCGACGGCAACCGCCAGTCGCCGATCGATATCCGCGACGGCATGAAGGTGGAGCTGGAGCAGATCACCTTCGACTACCATCCTTCTTCGTTCAACGTGACCGACAACGGCAAGACCGTGCAGGTGATGGTCGGCAGCGGCAATTTCATCACGGTCAACAACCGCACGTATGAGCTGATCCAGTTCCATTTCCATCGTCCGTCGGAGGAGCGCATCAACGGCAAGGGCTACGAGATGGTGGTGCACCTGGTGCACAAGGACGGCGAGGGCCGCATCGCCATGCTGGCGCTGCTGCTGGAGCGCGGCAAGCCGCAGCCGGTGATCCAGACGGTGTGGAACAACCTGCCGCTGGAGAAGCTGGAAACGCTGGCGCCGGCCATCGAGCTCGATCCGATGGACCTGCTGCCGGCGAAGCGCGAGTATTTCACCTTCATGGGGTCGATGACCACGCCGCCATGCCAGGAGGGCGTGCTGTGGCTGGTGATGAAAGAGCCGGTGCAGGCTTCGCCGGCGCAGATGGCGCTGTTCAGCCGCCTCTATCCATTGAATGCGCGGCCTACCCAGCCGAGCTCCGGCCGCATCATTAAAGAGTCGAACTAAACACAGATCCGGTGCTTGCCGGTCCAGGCGGCGCCGGCTTCCAGCGGCTGCTGGTCGATGCGCGCGGGTTCGATGCAGACGAAGCGCAGGTACTCGTCGTCCGCCAGGTCCACCAGCGCGGCGGCATCGGCCCGGCCCGGATTCCACACCACCCATTCGCTAAAGCCTTGCTGCTCCAGGCGCAGCGTGGCGTTGGCCGTGTTCAGCGTCAGCGCCGGCGTCGACTTGTACAGCCGGTCGTGCTTCTCGGTGAAGTGCAGCGCCGGATGTTCCTGCGCCAGCGTGTTCAGATGATGGTCGGTGTACTGCTGGTGCTGCAGGCCGCTGATGCTGGTCGCCGCCAGCTGGCCGACGTCGTAATAGGTGTGCAGCGCGACGCCGAACGGGAAGGCCTGGGCGCCGGTGTTATTCACCGTGAACGCGACATCGAGCGCGTCGCCGTGCAGCGTGAAGCGCAGCGTCAACGCGAAGGCGTGCGGCCAGGCTTGCGCGTGTTCCGGCGACAGGTCGTTCTGATCGAGGCTGAATTCCAGGAAGGAGCTGCCGCCGTCGCCGCCGCTGCCGGCCAGGCGCCAGGTGCTGACGCGCGCGAAGCCGTGGCGCAGGCCGGGGCCGCGCACATTAAACTGCGGGAAGATGACCGGCACGCCGCCGCGGATCGCCTTGCTGCCGTCGAGCGGCGTTTGCGCGCTGACGAACAGGCGCTCCTGGCCGTCGGCGGTTTTCCAGGACAGCAGGTGCGCGCCGAACAGCGACACCGTCGCCTGCGCGCCGTCGGCCGCGGTGATTTGTACTGCCGGCAGCGCGCCGTATTCGGTCATCGTTACAACAGCCATGTCTCTTCCAGTGAGGTGATCGGTTAAGTAAGCCGGTTCTTCGCCAGCGGTGGGTTCTTTGCGAAATAGCGCCGTATGCCCTTGACGATGGCATCGGCCATTTGGTTCTGGTAGCGCTCGTCGAGCAGCTTGGCTTCTTCTTCCGGGTTGGAGATGAAGGCCGTCTCGATCAGGATCGACGGGATGTCCGGCGCCTTGAGCACCGCGAAGCCGGCCTGTTCGACCGATCCCTTGTGCAGGCGGTTGATGCCGCCGATCTCGCCCAGCACCGAGCTGCCCAGCTTCATGCTGTCGTTGATCTGGGCCGTGGTGGACAGGTCGAACAGCACGCTGGCCAGCTGCTTGTCGTGGCTCTTGACGTTGACGCCGCCGATGGTGTCGGCCAGGTTTTCCTTGTCCGCCAGCCAGCGCGCCGCCGTCGAGCTGGCGCCTTTTTCCGACAGCACGAACACCGACGAGCCGCGCGCGGACGGCTGCACGAAGGCGTCGGCGTGGATCGAGACGAACAAGTCGGCCTGCACCTTGCGGGCTTTTTCCACGCGCGTGCCGAGCGGGACGAAGTAGTCGCCGTCGCGGGTCAGCATCACGCGCATATTCGGATATTCCTCGATCCTGGCCTTGAGGCGCTTGGCGATGGACAGCACGATATCCTTCTCGCGGCTGCCGTTCTTGCCGGAGGCGCCGGGGTCTTCGCCGCCGTGGCCGGGGTCCAGCACCACCGTCAGCATGCGTACCAGCTTGCCCGGCTTGTCGCCCTTGGCCTGCGCCTCGGCGGTTTTCAGTTCGTTTCGGAGTTCCGCGCGCGGCTCTTCCTTCAGGTCCGGCTTCAGCGCTTCCAGCTGTTCCTTCGGCGGCTGCGGCGCGGCGGCGACGGCTTCCGCCTCGCCCGGCTTCAGCGGCGGCATCTCGGCCTTGCCCTTTCCGTCGTTGGACCAGTCGCCTTTTTCGATCATCGCCGCGATCGGATCGACCGGCTTGACCGGATACAGGTCGAAGATCAGGCGGTGCTTGTAGTTGCCGGCCGGCGCCAGCGTGAACACCTGCGGCGTGATTTCTTCCTTCAGGTCGAACACCAGCCGCACCACGTTGGGCCGGTTCTGGCCCACGCGCACCTGCTTGATGTACGGGTCGTTGGACTGGATCTTGGCCACCAGGCTCTTGAGCGTCGGGTTCAGCTCCAGGCCTTCGATGTCGACCACCATGCGTTCCGGGTCCTTGACGATGAAGTGGGTGGCCTTGAGCACGGCGTCGTTTTCCAGCGTGACGCGGGTGTAGTCCTCGGCCGGCCAGACGCGCACCGCCAGGATTTGCGCGGCGTAGGCGCGGATCGGCGCCACAACGGAAAGCAGCAGGGTGGCGCCGGCCTTCAGGACGGTGCGCCGGGAGACGGCGTTGGCGCTCACATGTTGGGAGCGAATTTGAGGCGTTGAAGGCATGAATGACCCAGGGCGGTGGACGCCTGCAATTCTACATCACGACCGTGGCCGGCCACAGTCAAAAACAGGTTCAGATCGGGCGGCGGCAGCACGCCGTCGGCCTTTTCCGGCCATTCGACGATGCAGATGTTGTCGCCGTTGAAATCCTCGCGGAAGCCGGCGTCGAGGAATTCCTCGGCGCTGCCCATGCGGTACAGGTCGAAATGGATGACGTTGACGGTGCGCTCGCCGAGCCGGATCTGGTACGGTTCGGACAGCGTATAGGTCGGGCTCTTGACCGTGCCGACGTGGCCGGCCGCGTGCAGCAGGGCGCGGGTGAGGGCGGTCTTGCCGGCGCCGAGGTCGCCGTGCAGGTGGATCGCCAGGCCGGGCGCCAGCGCGCGCGCCAGCGCCGCGCCTAGGGCGGCGGTGCCTTCTTCGTCGTGGAGATGGGCTGTAAAGTGCTGCATCGAATAGAATGTGGTGTTGGTGGTACTGCCAGCCATTGTAACCGCTCTTATTGCCCCGCCGATGTCCCTGCCTGAATCCAATTTAGCCGAACTTGCCCTCAGCATCAAGCGCTGGGGTGTGGAGCTGGGCTTCGCCGAAATCCGCATCACCGATATCGACCTCAGTCACGCCGAGGCCGGCCTGCAGGCGTGGCTGGACGCGGGCATGCACGGCGAGATGGACTACATGGCCGCCCACGGCATGAAGCGCGCCCGCCCGGCGGAGCTGGTGCCGGGCACGGTGCGGGTGGTCAGCGCCCGCATGAACTACCTGCCGGGGGACACGGCAAGCGACTGGCGCGAGCGCGAGGCGGCGCGCCTGGCCGATCCCGGCGCGGCCGTGATCTCGGTCTATGCGCGGGGGCGCGACTACCACAAGGTGCTGCGCGCGCGGCTGCAGCAGCTGGCCGACAAGGTCAAAGCGGAGATCGGCGACTTCGGCTACCGCGTGTTCACCGACTCGGCGCCGGTGATGGAGCTGCCGCTGGCGGAGAAGGCCGGCCTGGGCTGGCGCGGCAAGCATACCTTGCTGCTGAGCCGCACGGCCGGCTCGATGTTCTTCATGGGCGAATTCCTGGTCGACCTGCCGCTGCCGGTCGACCAGCCGACCGGCGCCCATTGCGGCCAGTGCACCTCCTGCATCGACATCTGCCCGACCCAGGCCATCCTCGGGCCGGGCCGGCTCGACGCCCGGCGCTGCGTGTCCTACCTGACCATCGAACTGAAAAGCGCGATCCCGCCGGAGATGCGCCCGCTGATCGGCAACCGCGTCTACGGCTGCGACGATTGCCAGACCGCCTGCCCGTGGAACAAGTTCGCGCAACGCGCGGTGCTGCCGGACTTCGACGAGCGGCATGGCCTGGGCTCGGCGTCGATGGTGGAGCTGTTCGGCTGGAGCGAGGACGAATTCAATCGCAAGATGGAAGGCAGTCCGATACGCCGCATCGGCCATGAGCGATGGCTGCGCAATCTCGCGGTCGGCCTGGGCAACGCGGCGGCGGCCGGCGCCAAGGGCGACGCGGCCATCGTCGCCGCGCTGTTGGCGCGGCGCGACAACCCGTCGGCGCTGGTGCGCGAGCATGTCGAATGGGCGCTGGCCTGCCACGTCTGACTGGGCTACACTCGCTGGGTTCTTTCCTTACAAAGGCCCAATGTAATGACTTCAACTAAATTCATCGCGCTGCTCGCCGGCGCATCCTTGTCCATCGCCGCACAAGCCACAAGCTTCGACGACTGGGCCGACAAGGTCGCCAACGCCAAGGTCCGCAGCGACCCTGAGCAGGCCACGCAGAAGCAGTACTTCGACGGCAGGGAGCAGGACGCGCTGGATCGCAGGCTGACGCCGAACACCATCGTCTACCGCGCCGGCGAAGTGGCGAACGCCAAGAAATCGCTGGCGCAGCTGGCCAGGATCAACCAGAAGACGCTGACGCCGCAGCAGCGCGCCAGCGCCGCCACCATCGCCTGGAACCTGCAGGCGACGGTCGATGCGTATCCGTACATGGACTACAACTTCGTGTTCAACCAGTTCACCGGCGTGCACGTGCAGATCGTGAACTTCCTGACGCAGGCGCATCCGATCCGCAATCGCCGCGACGTCGAGAACTACCTGGTGCGCCTGAAGGCGGTGGCCGGCAAGATCGAGACCGGCATCGTGCAGTCGCGCGGCGTGGCCATGCGCGGCATCCTGATGCCGACCTTTATCACGCAGGCCTCGATCGGCCAGCTGGACCGCTTCCTTGACGGCGCGCCGGAGCACAACGTCTTCGTCGCCACGCTGACGCAGCGCATGAGCGGCTTGAAGGATGTCTCCGCGGAAGACCAGGCCAGGTTCGCCGCCGAGGCGACGGCCATCGTCAAGCAGTCGGTGATCCCGGCATTCGAGAGCACGCGCGCCCTGCTGAAGGAGCAGCTGCCGCGCACCAACAACGACGCCGGCCTGTGGCGTCTGCCGAACGGCGACAAGGCCTATGCGGTCGTGCTGCGCCAGATGACGTCGACCGACTACACGCCGGAGCAGATCCACAACATCGGCCTGAAGGAAGTGGCGCGCATCGAGAAGGAGATGGACGGCTTGCTGGTATCGATCGGCTACACCGAGGGTTCGATCAAGGACCGCATCGCCAGGCTGGAGAAGGATCAGCAGCCGAAGGACGCCGATCCGCGGCCGCAGCTGCTGGCGCGCTACGACGAAGTGCTGCGCGACGCCGAGGCGCGCGCGAAGGACTTGTTCGACATCACGCCGAAGGCGCCGGTGGTGGTCAAGCGCGAGCCGGTCTTCACGGAGAAGACGGCGGCGGCGCACTACACCGGTCCGGCCAAGGATGGCACGCGCCCGGGCATCTTCTGGGCGCCGTTGCCGGGGCCTGATTTCCGCATCGTCGGCATGCGCACGCTGGTGTATCACGAGGGCGTGCCGGGCCACCACTTCCAGGTCGCGCTGCAGCAGGAGAACAACGGCTTGCCGCGCTATCGCCGCGACCGCGTGTTCGGCGTCGGCTCGGCGTATGGCGAGGGCTGGGCGCTGTATGCGGAGCAGCTGGCGTCGGAGAACGGCTGGTACGGCGACGATGTGGTCGGCCGCTTGGGCCAGCTGGATGCGGAACTGTTCCGCGCGCGCCGCCTGGTGGTCGACACCGGCCTGCACGCGATGAAATGGACGCGCCAGCAGGGCATCGACTTCGGCATCCCGCCGGCGGAAGTGGACCGCTACGTGGTCATGCCCGGCCAGGCGTGCGCCTACAAGATCGGCATGATCCGCATCCTCGACCTGCGCGCCAAGGCGAAGGCGGCGCTGGGCGACAAGTTCAACATCAAAGGCTTCCACAACACGGTGCTGGAGACCGGCAACGTGCCGCTGCCGGTGCTGGAACAGGTCGTGGACGAATGGATCGCCAGGCAGAAGGCCGCCTAAAACCCCGAAGGTTATTTGAGCAGGCCGGCCAGCTCGACGGCGGTTTTGACCTGCATCTTGTCGAAGATGTGGGCGCGGTGGACTTCCACCGTGCGCATGCTGATGCCGAGCTGGTCGGCCACCACCTTGTTCATCTTGCCGGCCAGGATCAGGTCCAGCACTTCGCGTTCGCGCACCGATAGCGTCGCCAGGCGCGCGTGCACCGCCGCCATTTCGCTGGCCTGGCGCGAGTTGGCCAGGCCTTCCTGCACGCGGTCCATCAGCTGATTGTCGTTGAACGGCTTTTCGAAGAAGTCGAAGGCGCCGCGCTTCAGGGTGTCGACCGCCATCGGCACGTCGCCGTGGCCGGTCAGGAAGATCACCGGCATGCGCTGGATCAGGCCGCGCGCGCTCAACTGATCGAATACCGCGACGCCGTTCATGTCCGGCATGCGCACGTCGAGCAGCACGCAGTCGCCGCCGGCGTCGAACTGGCCCGCCTCCACCTGCTTGAGGAAGCCCGCGCCCGAGTCGTAGGCGCGCGAGGCGATCGCCCGCGAAGTGGCCAGCCAGGTCAGCGAGTCGCGCACGACCGCTTCGTCATCGACGATATGCAGCATCTGTTATGTCTCCTGTTCCGTCTCCACCGGCGCCGCCGGCAGGACGAACGTGAATATGGTTCCGCCTTGCGGATTGGGGCGGTAGCTCAGCGAGCCGCCATGGAATTCTATCGCAGTCCGGCAGATGTTGAGGCCCATGCCCATGCCTTCGGCCTTGGTCGAGAAGAACGGCGAGAACAGCCGCTCCGCCACTTCCTGCGGGATGCCGTGGCCCTGGTCGATCACCGCCACTCTGACCTGCGCCGTGGCGGCGTCGTACCCGGCCACCACGTTGAGCACGCGCCGCTGCGGCGGGATGTGCTGCATCGCCTCGATGGCGTTGCGCGTCAGGTTCAGCAGCACCTGCTCGATCATCACGCGGTCGGCGCGCACCATCGGCAGGTCGGCCGGGATGTCGGCGCGGAACGAGACGTAGCTCTGGCGCGCCTGCAGGTCGATCAGCGCGCGGATGCCGTCCAGCAGCGAGGGGATGGCGATCGACTGCCGCAGCGGCTCGCGCTTCTTGACGAATTCGTGCACGCTGCGGATGATCTGGCCGGCCCGCTGCGCCTGCGCGCTGGCCTGTTCCAGCGCCGGTTTCAGGACGCCGCAATCGACCGCGTCGCCGCCGGCCTCGGCCCGTCCCAGCACGTTGAGCGCGCCGGTGGTGTAGCTGGAGATCGCCGCCAGCGGCTGGTTCAGCTCATGCGCCAGCATCGAGGCGATCTCGCCCATCGTCGCCAGCCGCGCCGACGCCTGCAGCTTTTCGTGCTGCTGGCGGTTCAGTTCCTCGATGCGCTTGCGGTCCGAGATGTCGAGGATGGAACCCATCCAGCCGGTCTGCCGACCGTCCTTGTCGACCAGCGGCGCCTCGAAGATCAGCACCGGCACGCGCTCGCCGTCGGGACGCTGGAAGACGGTCTCGAACTGCGGCGTGACCTTGCCCGCCAGCACGTTGGCGAAGCGGGTCTGGTATTCGGCCATCGCTTCCGGCGCCCAGTAGGGCATGGGCGGCAGCTTGCCGACGATGTCCTCGGCCGGATAGCCGACGATCTGGCAGAACGCCGGATTGACGTAGGTGATGCGCCCTTCCAGGTCGCGCGCGCGCAGGCCGGTCACCAGCGAGTTCTCCATCGCGGTGCGGAACGACATTTGCTGGCGCAGCGCGCCTTCGGCCGCGAGCCGCCGCGAGATGTGGCCCCACAGGGCCAGCAAGCTCCAGAGCAATCCCAGCGACAGCACGATCACCGAGCCGACCAGCAGGTTGGGCAGCAGCCGCGGCTCGCTCTTGACGCTGTCGGTGACCAGCGTGACCGTGGCGCCCGGCAGGTCCAGCGCGCGCTTGTGGGTGTAGACGCCGTGGCCGGGGCCGGCGGCGGCGCGCCGCGCCAGCACCTTGTCGTCGCGGTCGACCAGCGTCACCTGGTTGTCCTGCGCGAACCACCACGGCACCATTTCGTCGAGCAGCGCGCTGGTTTTGTAGGTGGCGACCAGATCGCCCAGGTAGTCGTCGCCGCGGTACAGCGGCACGTGGTAGTCCATCAGCACGGCGGCGGGGGCGGCCGACTGGTCGGGCGTTTGCGCTTCCGGCTGGGTGTACATCGGCCGCCGCGTCTTGCGGGTGATGTCGGCGGTGGCTTTCGAGGCCTCGGTCAATTCGACCGGCGCCGGCAGCGGATCGCTGCTGGCGGCCGGCGCGCCGTCCGGCTTGAGCCAGACCACGCGCAGCAGTTCATGGCCGTTCTTCAGCAGCCGCGCCATGTGCTCGTGCAGCAGCGCCGGCGACAGCCGGCCGGCGCTGATCTCCAGCGCCAGGCCGCGCAGGCTTTCCTCGTCCCGCCCCAGCTGGAAGCGGATGGTTTGCTCGACCCACAGCGTGTCGGCGATCAGCTGTTCCTGGCGCTCGTTGCTCTCCATCTGGCGCGCCTGCCATGGCAACCAGATCAGGATCGCCAGGAAAAACAACACCAGCATGACGGGCAGCAGCCAGCGCAGCACATAGCTGGTTTGGGGGCGGCGGACTGATGGCGTGAGGGTTGGCGCGGACATGGCGATCAGGGTATATCCTTGGGTTGGGAAGGGCATTGTGGTTTTCCACAATTGCCAGCCTTGCCACGGATGGCAAGAATGATTCAAACTAGAACAAGTGTAACTTTAAACCCCCAGGAGACTCCATGAAACTGAAATCCGTCCTGCTCGTCCTGAGCGCCGCCCTGAGCTTCAGCGCCCACGCGCAAGCTCCTATCGTTATCAAGTTCAGCCACGTAGTGGCCACCGATACGCCGAAAGGCCAGGCCGCCGAGCGCTTCAAGCAGCTGGCGGAGAAGGCCACCAACGGCCGCGTCAAGGTCGAGGTCTACCCGAACAGCCAGCTGTACAAGGACAAGGAAGAGCTGGAGGCGCTGCAATTGGGCGCGGTGCAGATGCTGGCGCCGTCGCTGGCCAAGTTCGGCCCGCTGGGCGTGAAGGAATTCGAAGCGTTCGACCTGCCGTATATCTTCCCGTCGAAAACCGCGCTGTACAACGTCACCGAAGGCGAAATCGGCAAGGGCCTGATGAAAAAGCTGGAGCCGAAGGGCATCACCGGCCTGGCGTTCTGGGACAACGGCTTCAAGGTCATGTCGGCCAACAAGCCGCTGCGCGCGCCGGCCGATTTCAAGGGCTTGAAAATGCGCATCCAGTCGTCCAAGGTGCTGGACGCGCAGATGCGCGCGCTGGGCGCCAACCCGCAGGTGCTGGCCTTCTCCGAGGTCTACCAGGCGCTGCAGACCGGGGTGGTGGACGGCACCGAGAACCCGCCGTCGAATATGTACACCCAGAAGATGCACGAGGTGCAGAAATATGTGACCGTGTCCAACCACGGCTACCTGGGCTATGCGGTGATCGTCAACAAGAAGTTCTGGGACGGCTTGCCGGCCGATATCCGCGCCGCGCTGGACAAGGCCATGAAGGATGCCACCACCTTCGAGAAGGCGATCGCCCAGCGCGACAACGACCTGGCGATGGACGCCATCAAGAAGACCGGCAAGACCGAGATCTACACGCTGAGCGTGAAAGAGCAGGCGGAGTGGCGCAAGGCCCTGCTGCCGGTGCAGCAATCGATGGAAGGCCGCATCGGCAAAGACCTGATCTCCGCGATCAACAAAGAAGCAGCCAAGTAAATCGTCAGGCAACAAGCTGCCACGGGGCGGCGCAAGACCGTCCCGTTTCCGTCCTCCTCTAGAAGGTTACATCATGAAATTCCTCGATAAGCTCGAAGAATGGCTGATCGCGTCCCTGATGGCCGCGGCAACCATCCTGATCTTCGTGGCGGTGCTGCACCGCTACCTGTCCGGGTTGCCGATTCCCGGCCTGCAGGATTACCTGATCACGCTGAACACCAGCTGGGCCCAGGAAGCCTGCATCTATATGTTCGTCTGGATGGCCAAGTTCGGCGCGGCCTACGGCGTACGCACCGGCATCCACGTCGGCGTCGACGTCCTCATCAACCGCATGAACACGCCTTGGCGCAACAAATTCATCGTCTTCGGCCTGCTGGCCGGCGCCACCTTCACCGCCATCGTCGGCACGCTGGGCGCGACGTTCGTGCTGCACATGTCGCAGACCGACCAGACCTCGGCCGACCTGGAGATGCCGATGTGGATCGTCTACCTGGCGGTGCCGCTGGGTTCCTACCTGATGTGCTTCCGCTTCCTGCAGGTGCTGGTGTCCTTCGTCAAGACCGGCGCGCTGCCCAAGCATGACCACTCGCACGTCGAGGGCCTGGAAGACGAACTGACGGCGGAAGAAAAAGGAGCCAAAGCATGAACGCCATGATTATCTTCGTGCTGCTGCTGGCGCTGATGTTGACCGGCATGCCGATCTCCATCTCGCTCGGCCTGACGGTGCTGACCTTCCTGTTCACCATGACCCAGGTGCCGATCGAATCGGTGGCGCTGAAGCTGTTCACCGGCATCGAGAAGTTCGAGATCATGGCCATCCCGTTCTTCATTCTGGCGGGCAACTTCCTCACCCACGGCGGGGTCGCGCGGCGCATGATCAACTTCGCCAG
This sequence comes from Duganella sp. CT11-25, assembly GCF_047302815.1. Lineage (NCBI taxonomy): Bacteria > Pseudomonadati > Pseudomonadota > Betaproteobacteria > Burkholderiales > Oxalobacteraceae > Duganella > Duganella sp. CT11-25. The sequence continues at coordinate 3,321,552 of NZ_JBKBFD010000001.1, read as the reverse complement.
CTCGATGGTCGGCCACTGGCACGGCGGGCTGGCGCTGGCCGGCGTGCTGGCCTGCGCGCTGTTCGCGGCGGTGTCGGGCTCGTCGCCGGCCACCGTGGTGGCGATCGGCTCCATCATCCTGCCGGCCATGGTGCGCCAGGGCTATCCGAAAAGCTTCGGCGCCGGCGTCATCACCACCTCCGGCGCGCTGGGCATCCTGATCCCGCCGTCGATCGTGATGGTGATGTACTCGGTCACCACCAACACCTCGGTCGGCAAGCTGTTCATGGCCGGCGTGGTGCCGGGCATCATGCTGGCCTTCTTCCTGGGCCTGACCACCTGGTACTTGGCGCGCAAGCACGACTACCCGCGCATGGCCAAGGCCAGCTGGGGCGAGCGCTGGAGCACCTTCCGCAAGAGCGCCTGGGGCCTGCTGCTGATCGTCATCGTGATGGGCGGGATCTACTCAGGTTCGTTCACGCCGACCGAAGCGGCGGCGATGGCGGCCGTGTATGCCTTCTTCATCGCGGTGTTCGTCTACAAGGACTTGAAGATCAAGCAGGTGGGCAAGGTGCTGCTGGATTCGGCGGCGATGTCGGCCATGCTGCTCTACATCATCACCAACGCCATCCTGTTCTCGTTCCTGATGACCAGCGAAAATATCCCGCAGGCGATGGCGGAATGGATCACCGGCCAGGGACTGGGCGTGATCAGCTTCCTGCTGGTGGTGAACGTGCTGCTGCTATTGGCCGGCAACGTCATGGAACCGTCGTCGATCGTGCTCATTATGGCGCCCATCCTGTTCCCCGTGGCGATGAAGCTGGGGATCGATCCGGTGCACTTCGGCATCCTGATCGTGGTCAACATGGAGGTGGGCATGTGCCATCCGCCGGTCGGCCTGAACCTGTATGTGGCCTCGGGGATTACCAAGATGGGCATAACAGAATTGACCGTTGCCGTGTGGCCTTGGCTGCTGACAATGCTTGCGTTCTTGATATTGGTCACATATGTACCACAAATTTCTTTATGGCTCCCCAATTTAATTTACTCTTAAAGTAGTACCTGTTCTTGCTACAAAAAAAGCTGGGAAAAAGCCAAAAACTTACGTTATGATTGCGTCGCTCTCAAGGGATAAGCAGATAACGATATGATGCCTTGTAGCAAGAGCCCAGAATTGTTAGTGGGGAGTGTATATAGAACGGTAATCCATACCGCCGATAGATCGAGGAGACACACGTTTTACAGAATGTCGTTGTTATAGTCGCTGAAGGCCGCCACAAGCGCGCTACGGGGACAGGCAAACGACCGGGAACGTGAAGCAGGATTTGAAAACGCACCTAACGGTGCGTTTTTTTTTGCCGTTGGCATTTACAATGCGGCCATGGCGGTTTTTTGCGTTTGTTTGGTTGTGGCATGCATGCAACAAGTTGGTGCGTTAGCACATAAATGAAGTACTTTTTTGGTGCGGAAACTGTGACGAGAATACAACAGGGCAGTGAAATCTTTTCAGCCATCTTGGAATTGCCATTCGGAAAGCTCGGCGTGCGCACGGCGGCCGGCCTGGTCACCGAACTGTGCTATCTGCCGCCCCATTTTGATGCGAAAGCGCCACAGGACGCGACGGCCGAACTGGCGGCCCATCAGCTGGCGCAGTATTGCGAGGACGCCGACTTCAGGTTCGCGCTGCCGCTCAAGCGCGCCGGCACCGACTTCCAGCACACGGTGTGGGACGCGATCAGCTCGATCCCGCGCGGCAGCGTGCGCACCTACGGCGAGCTGGCCAGACACATCGGTTCGGCGCCGCGCGCGGTCGGCCAGGCCTGCGGCGCCAACTGGTTCCCGGTGGTGATACCCTGCCACCGGGTGACGTCGTCGACCGGCCTGGGCGGCTTCGCCAACAGCGACGATCCCAACGGCTACCTGCTGGGCGTGAAGCGCTGGCTGCTGGCGCATGAAGGTTCAAGCGAGTACGCATGGCAACAGACAACACTGCTCTGATCGACGAGTTCTGCGACAGCCTGTGGCTGGAGGACGGGCTGTCAAAGAACACGCTGGACGCCTACCGGCGCGACATGCGGCTGTTCGCCGCCTGGCTGGAGACGATGCGGCCCGGCGTCGGCGGCCTGGGCGCCGTGGCCACGCACGACATCCAGGGTTATATCGCGGCCCGCCACAACGACAGCGGCAAGGCCACCTCGTCCAACCGGCGGCTGTCGGTGATCAAGCGCTTCTACCAGATGCTGCTGCGCCAGCGCCGCATCACGGACGACCCCAGCCTCAAGCTGGTGTCGGCCAGGCAGCCGCAGCGCTTCGTCCACACCTTGAGCGAAATTCAAGTGGAGGCCTTGCTGGGCGCGCCCGACGTCAACACGCCGTTGGGCCTGCGGGAACGCACCATGTTGGAGCTGATGTACGCCAGCGGCCTGCGGGTGTCCGAGCTGGTGGCGCTCAAGCTGCTGGAGCTGAGCCTGAACGACGGCGTGCTGCGCATCACCGGCAAGGGCGCTAAAACGCGCCTGGTGCCGTTCGGCCAGCAGGCCCGCATCTGGATCGAACGCTACCTGAAAGAGGCGCGTGGCGTGATCCTGAACGGCCAGCAGGACGATGCGCTGTTCGTCACGGGGCGGGGCGGGGCGATGACGCGGCAGATGTTCTGGGTGTTGATTAAAAAGCATGCCTTGAAGGCTGGCATCACGGCGCCGCTGTCGCCGCATACGCTGCGCCACGCGTTCGCCACCCACCTGCTGAACCACGGCGCCGACCTGCGGGTGGTGCAGCTTTTGCTTGGTCATTCGGATATCTCGACCACCCAGATTTACACCCATGTGGCGCGCGAGCGCCTCAAGCATTTGCATGCGCAACACCATCCGAGAGGGTGAAAAACTTGCGCCGGCCCTAACTGCGTCATAATGTGACCAGGTAATCGAACCGGATAAAGAAGAGGTAGCAAATGGCAAAGACAAACTTCGCGTACGAAAAACGGCAGCGTGAGTTGGAAAAGAAGAAAAAAGCTGAGGAAAAAGCCCGCCGCAAGGCCGAGCTGAAGCAGAATCCCGGCCTGGCTGAGCCGGGCGAGCTGGACGACGACGACGGCGAAGCCGCCGGCGACGACGCAGCCAAAGAATAATACCGGGGTCAGATCCGACATTTCAGAAATGAAAAAACCGGGCGCTGCATCTGCCCGGTTTTTTTGTTTTACGCCACCTCGGCTTCCTGCTTGACCTCGTGCAGGTGCTCGTCCACATCGTGCTTGCCCTTGAAGAAGCGGGCGCAGCGCTTGCCGAGGCTGTCGAGGTAGGTGTAGGCCACCGGCACCACCACCAGGGTCAGCAGGGTCGAGGTGATCACCCCGCCGATCACCGCGCGGCCCATCGGCGCCTGCGTCTCGCCGCCGTCCCCCATGCCGATCGCCATCGGCAGCATGCCGAACACCATCGCCAGCGTGGTCATCACGATGGGACGCAGCCGCACCTGGCCGGCGCTCATGATGGCGTCGAACTGGCTCAGGCCTTCCTTCTGCGCATGGTTGGTGAAGTCCACCAGCAAGATCGCGTTCTTGGTCACCAGGCCCATCAGCATGATGAAGCCGATCACCGAGAAGATGTTCAGGGTGCTGCCGGTCGCCAGCAGCGCCACCAGCACGCCGATCAGCGACAGCGGCAGGGACATCATGATCGCCACCGGCTGCAGGAAGCTGCCGAACTGCGAGGCCAGCACCAGGTAGATGAAGATCACCGCGATGCCCAGCGCGATCATGGCCGAGCCCATGCTTTCCTCCATGTCCTGGGCGTTGCCGCCGACATCGAAGCGCACGCCGGCCGGCAGGTCGATTTCCTTCATGGCCTTCTTGACGTCGCTGTCGACGTCGCCGCCCGGACGGCCTTCGACGCCGGCGTACACCGCCACCCGGCGCTGCAGCGCCTGGCGCTTCAGCACCTGCGGGCTGAAGCCCGGCACGAACTCCACCACCTGGCGCAGCGGCACCATCACCGGACGGCCGTCCGGGCCCAGCTTGCTGGAGGCCAGCGACAGGTCGGCCAGGTCGGCGATCTTCTGGCGGCCCGACTTCGGCAGCTGCACGTTGACGTCGTAGTTCTGGCCGTCGTCCGCCAGGAAGTGGCTGGTGGTGTCGCCCGCCACGAACGGCCGCAGCGCGATGCCGATCTGCTGCGTCGTCAGGCCCAGGTCGCTGGCCAGCTCGTTGTTGATCTTGACGTTGGTCGACGGGTTGGCGCCCTCCTGGCTGTACTCCAGGTCGGCGACGCCCTTGATCTTGCGCATCTTGTCCATCAGGCGGTGCGCCACGTCGTCCAGCTTGCCCTCGTCGGTGCCGAGGATGGCGATGAAGATCGGCTTCCAGCCCACCGTCAAGGTGATGCCGGCGATCTTGCCCAGCCGTTCGCGGATCGCCGCCTCCATCTCCTTCTGCGAGCGCCGATGGTGCAGCTTGCGGTCCAGCAGCTTCATGTCGATCTGCGCCGTGTTGCGGCCGTCCTGGGTGCCGACCACCGCCACCACGCTGGCGATCTCGGGGAAGGCCTTGAGCGCCGCCTCGACCTGCTGCACCTTGTTGTCGGTATATTCCAGGCTGGAGCCGACCGGGGTCTTCATCAGCAGGTTGACCCAGCCGTTGTCCTGCTCCGGCATCATCTCGCCGCCGATCATCGGCACCAGGAACAGGCTGCCGGCGAACAGCGCGAACGCGCCCGCCAGGGTCAGCTTGCGCCAGCGCAGGGCCACGCCCAGCACCTTGCCGTAGACCCTGTGCAGCCACTCGACGCCGCCCTCCAGCCAGTGCATGAAGCGGCCCAGCCACGGCACGTACTTGAAGCGGTCCTTGACCGGGTCCGGCCACACCGACGACAGCATCGGGTCGAGCGTGAAGCTGACGAACAGCGACACCAGCACGGCCACCGCGACGGTGATGCCGAACTGCAGGAAGAAGCGGCCGATGATGCCCTGCATGAAGGCCACCGGCACGAACACGGCGACGATCGCGAAGGTGGTGGCCATCACGGCCAGGCCGATCTCGTTGGTGCCGTCCTCGGCTGCCTTGCGATGGCGCTTGCCCATGCCCAGGTGGCGCACGATGTTCTCGCGCACCACGATGGCGTCGTCGATCAGCAGGCCGATGCACAGCGACAGCGCCATCAGGGTCAGGAAGTTCAGCGTGAAGCCGAAGGCCTTCATGGCGATGAAGCTGGCCATCACCGCGATCGGCAGCGTCAGGCCGGTGATGATGGTCGAGCGCCACGAGTGCAGGAAGAAGAACACGATGATCATCGTCAGCACCGCGCCTTCGATGATGGTTTCCTTCACGTTGTCGAGCTGGCTTTGCACCTTGACCGATTCGTCGTTCAGGATGGTCAGCGTGATATCGGACGGCAGCGTCTTTTGCAGGTCCGCCGCCACCTTCTGGATGCGCTTGCCCACTTCGACCACGTTGGCGTCCTGCACCTTGGTGATGTCGATCGACACCGCGCGCTTGCCGTTCAGGCGCGAGATCGACAGTTCTTCCTGGGCGCCGTCGATCACGGTCGCCACCTGTTCCAGGTACACCGGGCCGTTGGCGCGGCGGGCGACGATGATCTTGTTGAACGCGCGCGCATCCTTCATCTTGCCCTCGACCCGCACCAGCTGCTCGGTGGCGCCGAACGCCAGCGAGCCGGCCGGCAGGTTGGTGTTGGTGGCCTGGATGGCGGCGATCACCTCATCGACGCCGACCGCCTGCGCGGTCAAATCGTTGGGGCGCAGGCTGATCAGGATCTGGCGCGAGGTGGTGCCGTTCAGCCGCACCTGGCCGACCCCGGCCACGCCCTGGAAGCGCTTGCCGATCACCTGGTCGGCCATGGTCGACAGTTCGCGCAGCGTGTGGTCGCTGGCGGTCAGGGCGATCTGCGCGATCGGGCGGCTGTTCTCGCCCTCGAAGCGGACGATGAACGGATCCTTGGCTTCCTTGGGGAAGCGCGGGCGCACCTGGGCCACCTTGTCGCGCAGGTCCTGCATGGCCTTGTCCATATTGGTCGACAGCTCGAAGTCGATGTAGACGCCGGCCCGGCCTTCCCACGAGTTGGCGCGCAAGGTCTTGATGCCGCTGACGGTGTTGACCACGTCCTCGATCGGGCGCGTGATGTCGTTCTCCACCGCCTCCGGCGAGGCGCCCGGATACTGCACCTCGATCAGCGCGCCGGGAATGTCGACGTTGGGCATGGCCTCCAGGCCCAGTCCCCGGTAGGAGAACAGGCCCAGCACCACCAGCGCCACCATCACCATGGTGGCGAAGACCGGGTTCTGAATACTGGTTTTAGTGATCCACATGATTTAGCCTTTCGCCAGCATGGCGGACTTCGGCGGCTGGGCCGGGGTGGCCACATTGGCGGGCAGCTTGACCTGGCTGCCGGGCTTGACGCTGCCCAGCTTGGAGACGATGACGTTGGCGCCGGCATCCAGGCCGTCGGTCACTTCGACATAGCCTTCGTCGTCGTTGCGCAGGCCCAGCTTGACCGGCTGGGCGATCACCTTGCCCTGTTCGATCTTGTAGACCACCTGCTGGCCGTCGGTGGTGCGCAGCGCCGCCAGCGGCACGATGGGCGCCACGGCCGAGCGGTCGGTGACGATGCTGCCCTTGGCGAACATGCCGGCGCGCAGCGCGCTGTCGTCGTTCTTGACCGAGATATAGACCAGCATCGCGCGCGAGCCCACTTCCGTGGCCGGGTTGATGCGCGCCACCTTGCCGTGGAAGTCGCGCTGCTGGAAGCCGTCGACCCTGAACTTGACGTCCTGGCCGACCTTCACGCGCGGGATTTCCGAGGCCGGCACCTGCGCCTCCAGGGTCAGTTCCGACAGGTTGACGATGCTGTAGACCGGCATGTCCGGCGCCAGCTTCTCGCCGGCCTGCACGTGGCGCTTGCTGACCACGCCGCTGATCGGCGCCTTGATCACGCCGTCGTTGAGGGCGATGCGGGCGATCTCCACCATCGCCGCCGCCGACTTGACGTTGGCGCGCGCCAGGTCGACCGTGTTCTGGGTCGAGTCGTAGGCGTTTTGCGAAATGTATTTCTGCTTGAGCAGGGTCTGGCTGTTGCCCTCGTTCTTGCTGGCCATCGCCAGCTTGGCCTGGGCTTCGTCCAGCATCGCCTGCTGCTGTTGCAGGCGCGCGCGCAGGTCGGCCTGGTCGATGCGGGCCAGCACCTGGCCGGCGCTGACGGCCATGCCTTCCTGCAGAGTGGTGGCCTCCACCACGCCCGAGACCTTGGACTTGATGGTGGCCGAACTCAGGGGCGCCAGCGAGCCGGATAAGGGCAAGCTGACCGCCAATGATCGTGCTCCGACCGCCGCGATGTCGCCGCTGGACAGCTCGAAGACTTCCTTCTTGTCTTTCTTGTCGCCTTGCGCCGCCTGCGCCGGCGGCGGCGCCTCCTTCTTGTGCAGCACGGTCCAGCCGCCGCCGGCCAGGCCGATCACGATCAGGACGGCTACCGGCGCGCGCCAGCGCTTGCTGCGCGCGGTAGGCTGGAAGGAAGGTGGCAAGGTTTCAAGTTTCATATCGTTCTTCTGGTGAGGTTGGCGCATGTTGTCACTTTAGGCATTTTCAAGGGCGGCGGCCACCTCAATGCGATGAGCTGTGCAAAAACACGACTGAAATGCAGAAAGCCGGGATCGAATGCATTTGAGCCAAGTCAATGGCGGTTTTACCCGGAGGGCAAGAATGGGGCAGGCCTGAGAGGGCGTCCAGCCAGAGAGGCACCCCGTGCTTGCCGATTTCAGTGACATGTTCCAAAAGACCAGCGACGCCGTCATCTTCACCCGGCAGGAGTTGATCGTCGATGTGAATCCGGCCGGGCTGGCGCTGTTCGGCTGCGAGGACCTGGCGCAGATGCAGGGCCGGCGCCTGGCCGACTTCTCGCCGCTGCAGCAGGCCGAGGGCACGGCGTCGGCGCCGACGCTGGCCGGCATGGCGGCGCGCGCCCACAGCGACGGCAACCACCGCTTCGAATGGTGCTGGGTGGGCGGCGGCGGCCGCCAGTTCTGGGGCGACGTGCTGCTGACGTCGATGGCGCCGGACACGCTGTGCGCGGTGATCCGCGACATCTCGACCCGCCGCATGGACCAGCTGCTGCTGTCGCTGGCGCTGATGCGCGGCGTCAGCGACCGCCGCCGCTCCGAGGCGCGCACCCGCCACCTGGCCGAGCACGACTTCCTGACCGACCTGCCCAACCGCGTGCTGCTATTGGACCGCATGAGCCTGGCGCTGGCGGCGGCGCGCCGCCGCGGCAGCATGCTGGCCATCCTGTTCCTCGACCTGGACCGCTTCAAGAACATCAACGACACGCTGGGCCATCACATCGGCGACCTGCTGCTCAAGGAAGTGGCGGCGCGGCTGGTCAAGTGCGTGCGCAGCGTCGACACCGTCAGCCGCCAGGGCGGCGACGAGTTCGTCATCATCCTGGCCGACATCGGCGGCATCGACCAGGCCGCCCATGTGGCGGCCACCATCCTGCAGGCCTTCGAGCAGGAGTTCGTGCTGGAGCCGCACCGGCTGCATATCACGACCTCGATCGGCGTCAGCATCTTCCCCGGCGACGGCGCCGATATCGACACGCTGATGAAGAACGCCGACCTGGCCATGTACCACGCCAAGGAGAGCGGGCGCAACAGCTACCAGTTCTTCAGCCCGGAGATGAACGCGCAGATCGTCGAGCGGGTGGCGTTTGAAAACGAGCTGCGGCGCGCGCTGGCGGAACAGCAGTTCGTGCTGGAGTACGAGGCGCAGATCGATATCGACAGCGGCCGGCCGTTGGCGGCCGAGGCGCTGATACGCTGGCGCCATCCGTCGCTGGGCCTGCTGCGGCCGGAGCGCTTCATCGGCGTGGCCGAGGACAGCGGCCTGATGGTGCCGATCGGCCGCTGGGTGCTGGAGCAGGCCTGCCGCGAGGCGCAGCGCTGGCGCGAGGCCGGCCAGCCGCTGGTGGTCGCGGTCAACCTGTCGCAGACGCAGTTCCTGCAGCGCGACCTGGCCGACAGCGTGCAGGCGGCGCTGGCGGCGTCCGGCCTGCCGCCGGCGCTGCTGGAACTGGAGCTGACCGAGGCGGCGATCATGAAGCACAGCGCGATCGCCCATGCCCGGCTGGCGGCGCTGCGGGCGCTGGGCGTGCGGCTGACGATCGACGATTTCGGCACCGGCTATACCCGCGTCGGCCATCTGCGCGAGTACCCGGTCGACAAGCTGAAGATCGACCACAGCTTTGTCTACGGCATCCTCGACGGCGACGGCGCACCGGTGGTCGCCATCATCGCGATGGCGCACAGCCTGGGCCTGACGGTGCTGGCCGAGGGGGTGGAGACCGAGCATCAGCTGCTGTTCCTGCGGCAGCACGGCTGCGACCAGTACCAGGGCCGCTACGCGATGCAGGATGGCCGGCTCGACGGGCTGAACGGCCTGCTGGACGGGGCGTGACGCTAGCGCGCGCCGTACAGGCGCAGCCGCACCAGCACCTGGCCGTGGTCCGACGCCTCCGGCTTGTCCTGCAGCAGGTGGTCGTTCAGGTAGGTCACGTCCAGCACCTCGCCGACCGCGCAGCGCGAGGCCGGATTGAATTCCTCGGACACCAGCACGTGGTCGATGGTCATGTAGTGGCCCTCGTGGATGCTGGTGTAGCCGACGTTGCGCAGGCGGTCGCGGCCCAGCTGGATCTGGTTGCAGTCGAACATGCGGCCGCTCAGCTCCTCGCCCTCGACGCCGGCCGCGCCGGAGCCCATGACGATGTTGGTGGTGACGGCGTCGGCGGTGTCGTTGAAGTCGCCCAGCACCACGCGCGGGCGGCGGCCGGCGCGGTCCATGTCGCTGAGCAGGGCGCGCAGCGCCACCGCCTCGGTGCCGCGCCGGATCAGCGAGCGCAGGTTGGCCTGGGCGTACAGCATGGCGTCGTCGCCGCTGTCGCCGCTGCGGTAGTCGGGGCGCTTGGACTTCAGGTGGATCACGATGACGTCGACGATGCTTTGGTCCGGCAGCACCACCTGCGCATGCAGCGGCGCGCGGGCGAAGCGGTCGGCGTCGCGGCTGCCGGCCGGCAAGGTCACGCCTTCCGGGAACAGCAGGTAGGCGGCGGCCGGCGCGGCCAGCGGCAGGCGCGAGACCAGCGCCACCTGCGGCGTCATGCGGCTGTCGCCGGTGACCGGGTCGGGCGGCGGGTCGAAGCCGGCCAGCTCGGCCTCGCGGTAGCGCCGGCTGCGGGCCAGCACGTCGCGCAGCGCCGCCATCGAGAAGATTTCCTGCAGGCCGATGACGTCGGCGTCCAGCTGGTCCAGCTGCTGCGCGGTCCAGGCGACCTTCGCTTCGTACTCCGCCTCGGTGAGCGGCGACAGATTGTCGTACAATTTCGCCCCAGGCTGGGAAAGATTGCAAACATTGAAAGTGGCAAAGCGAATTTCCTGCTGCATAATGAGAAACTCCTGATAGAACCTACTTCACAAGCAGCGTATCACGCATGGCGAAAAAAGAGCACATCTCCGAAACTCCGGCCACCCAGCTGCTGCGCAAGCACAAGGTGGCGTTTTCCGAGCATCCCTACGACTACGAGGACCACGGCGGCACCAGCGTGTCCTCGCGCGAGCTGGGCGTCGACGAACATCACGTGGTCAAGACCCTGGTGATGCAGGACGAAGCCGCCAAACCTTTAATTGTGCTGATGCACGGCGATTGCAAGGTCTCGACCAAGAATCTTGCGCGCGGCATCGGCTGCAAGTCGGTCGAACCGTGCAAACCCGAGGTGGCCACGCGCCACAGCGGCTACCAGATCGGCGGCACCTCGCCGTTCGGCACCCGCAAAGCGATGCCGGTATACGTCGAGGATAGCATCCTTGCGCTGGAAACGATTTATATCAATGGCGGCAGGAAGGGCTATCTGGTCGGCATCAAGCCGCAGGTGCTGGTCGAACTGCTGAACGCCAGGCCGGTGCACTGCGCTCTGGCCGAGTGAGACGCGACAGTGTATATTCGTCTGCCCCCAAGGGCATGACACTACTTTGAGGAAATAATGAATACAGTTTGGATGACCGTCGCCGCCTATCTGCTCGGCTCGATCTCGTTTGCCGTGATTACCAGCAAGTTGTTCGGCATCGCCGATCCCCGTACCTACGGCTCGAAAAATCCCGGCGCCACCAATGTGTTGCGTAGCGGAAATAAAGCGGCGGCCATCGTCACCCTGATCGGCGACGGCGCCAAGGGCTGGCTGGCGGTGTGGCTGGCGATCCATTTCCAGTCGCAGCTCAACATCGGCGACGCCACCATCGCGCTGGTGGCGATCGCGGTCTTCCTGGGCCACCTGTGGCCGGTATTCTTCCGCTTTGTCGGCGGCAAGGGGGTGGCGACCGCGCTGGGCGTGCTGCTCGGCCTGGATCCATGGCTGGGCCTGGCCACCCTGGTGACCTGGCTGGCGGTGGCGTTCGCGTTCCGCTACTCGTCGCTGGCGGCGCTGGTGGCGGCCTTGTTCGCGCCGTTCTATTATGGTTTATTGTTCGGCATGGAGCCGCAGCTGCTGGCCGTGTTCGCGATGAGCGCGCTGTTGGCTTTCCGTCACAGCAAGAATATCTCCAACCTGATCGCCGGCAAGGAAAGCCGCATCGGCAGCAAGAGCAAAGACGCGGTTAAAAAGAAAGGGAAATAATGGCTACGCCTGTCAAAATCGATTTTGTCTCCGACGTTTCCTGCCCGTGGTGCGCGATCGGCCTGAAGTCGCTGCAAAAAGCGCTGACGGCCATCGGCGGCGAGGCCGAGGTGGCGCTGCATTTCCAGCCCTTCGAGCTGAATCCGAACATGGGGCCGGAAGGCCAGGACATCGGCGAGCACCTGGCCGAAAAATACGGCTCGTCGGCCGCCCAGCAGGAGCAGGCGCGCGAGATGATACGCGCGCGCGGCGCCGAAGTCGGCTTCGATTTCGCGATGGGCAAGCGCAGCCGCATCTACAACACCTTCGACGCCCACCGCCTGCTGCACTGGGCCGAGGCCGAGGGCAAGCAGCGGGAACTGAAGGAAGCCCTGTTCGCGGCCTACTTCACGCTGGGCGACGATCCGAGCTCGCACGCGGTGCTGCTGCGCGTGGCCGGCGAGGTGGGCCTGGACACCGACGGCGCCCAGCATGTGCTGCAGTCGAACCAGTACGCCGACGAGGTGCGCGAGCGCGAGCAGTTCTTCCAGCGCCACGGCATCAACTCGGTGCCGGCCGTGATCGTCAACGAGCGCCACCTGATTTCCGGCGGCCAGCCGGCCGAGGTGTTTGAAAAAGCGCTGCGCGAGATTATGGCCAAAGGATAAATAAAAAAATGCCATCATCGGCGGGGGCGGTTGCTCCCGCCGCCCCTGTTTTGCGATAAACTGGCCGGGTAGCACCACATTCATGACCCGCGCCTACGTCGCTACAACAGGGAGGCCCATGCTGGCCGCAGAAAAAGTACATACGCTGACCACCGCCCGTCCGCAGGCAGACCAGTTCCGGCTGGCCGCGCTGCATCGCTACCACATCCTCGACACCCCCGCCTGCGAAGACTTCAGCTTCCTGACCGAACTGGCGGCGAAGATCTGCGAGGTTCCCTACGCTTTCATTTCGCTGGTCGACGCCGAACGGGTGTGGATCAAGTCCTGCGCCGGCATGCGGATGGGCGAACTGCCGCGCGGCGAGAGCTACTGCTCGCTGGCCGTGCTGGGCGAGGCCGCCACCGAGATCCCCGACCTGACGCAGGACTTCCGCACCGCCCACATGGCGTTGACCGTCGGCGAACCGCATATGCGCATGTACAGCAGCGTGGCGCTGACCTCGTCCGACGGCTTCGCCATCGGCACGCTGTGCGTGATGGACACCAGGCCGGGCGTCCTGAGCACCGCGCAGCGCGCCACGCTGGCCAGGCTGGCGCGCCAGGTGATGGCGCTGATCGAACTGCGCGCCAACGAAAAGACGCTGTCGGCCACGGTGCGCGAGCTGGAGATGCTGGCCACCACCGACGAGCTGACCGGCCTGCACAACCGCCGCTCGCTGCTGCACCGCTTGAAATTCGAGACGGCGCGCGCCAAGCGTTTCCGCTCGCCGCTGTCGGCGGTGATGATCGACCTGGACCGCTTCAAGCAGATCAACGACGATCACGGCCACGCGGTCGGCGACCAGGTGCTGGCCAATGTCGGCCGCCTGCTGCGCGAGAGCGTGCGCGTGATCGACGTGCCGGGCCGCTACGGCGGCGAGGAACTGTGCGTGATCCTGCCGAACACGCCGCTAGAGGGCGCCGGCAAGTTCGCCGAGACGCTGCGCGCCAAGCTGGAGGCGCAGCTGCACTACGCCGGTCCGCGCCAGCTGTCGGTGACCGCCAGCATCGGCGTCGGTTCCTTCGACCATATGGAAATCGCCGACGCCGAGAGCCTGCTGCGCCAGGCCGACGCCGCCCTGTACCGCGCCAAGCACGCCGGCCGCAATCGCGTGGAGTGCGGCTCCCCCTGAAAGGATTTTGTCATGCCTACCGCCAGCTGGAACGGCGTCGTCATCGCGCAAGCGAGCGACGATGAAGTTGAAATCGTCGAAAACAATGTCTACTTCCCGCCGTCCAGCGTGAAGCGGGAATATCTGCAGCCCAGCGCGCACACCTCGCGCTGCCCGTGGAAGGGCCTGGCCAGCTATTACAGTGTCAGCGTGAACGGCAAGGTCAACGAGAACGCGGCCTGGTATTACCCTGAGCCGTCCGAGAAGGCCGCGCAGATCAAGGACCACGTCGCCTTCTGGCGCGGCGTGGACGTGCAGCGCTAGGAATGGGCCTGCTGGCCAAGCCCTATCTGCAACGGATCACGGCGCAGTTTGGCGATCATATCGACTTCGAGCGCCATCCCTACAATGTGCCGTCGATACGCGGGCTGGCGTCGATCAGCTTTCACGCGGACGTGACTTTCTTCATCGGCGAGAATGGCGCCGGCAAGTCGACCATGCTGGAGGCGATCGCGCTGGCGCTGGGCTTCAGCATGGAAGGCGGCACCAAGAGCGTGCGGCTCAACACCGCGAGCGAGGCGGCGCCTTTGCACGAGTCGCTCAAGCTGTCCCGCAGCTACAAGACGCCGCGCGACGGCTACTTCTTCCGCGCCGAGAGCTTTCACAACGTCGCGACCTACATGGACACGATGCCATCGGAGTATCTGGACAGTTACGGCGGCGGCTCGCTGCATGCCCGGTCGCACGGCGAGGCTTTCATGGCGGCCTTGCTGCACAAGTTCAAGGGCAGGGGCCTGTACCTGCTGGACGAACCTGAAGCGGCGCTGTCGCCGAACCGCCAACTGGCGGCGCTGAGCGCGATCCATCAACTGGTCGAGCAGGACTCGCAGTTCATCATCGCCACCCATTCGCCCATCCTGCTGGCCTATCCGAACGCCAAGATCCTGCAGTTCGACGGCAGCGGCATTTCCGAGGTGGCCTATGAAGACACCGAGCACTTCGCCATCACGCGCGACTTCCTGAATCACTACCCACGACGGCTGGAACAGCTGCTCAAATCCGAATAGGTCCATGGACAATATCACCCACAGCATCATCGGTTTCGGCGTCGGCGAACTGGTACATCGCAGCTTGCCTGACGAGGCGGATGATGGCGCGCAGCGCGTGCGGCACCGGCTGTTGCTGGTGTCCTGCGCGCTGGCCAGCAACTTCCCCGATCTCGACCTGTTCCTGACCAAGCTGCTGCCCGATCCTCTGGGCTATCTGCTCAATCATCGCGGGCATACGCATACGGTGTTGTGGGCCTTGCCGCAGGCTTTGCTGCTGGCGGCCTTGCTGTGGCTATGCTGGCCGTCGGCGCGGGCGCTGCTCAAGGCCAGCGGGCCGGCGCGGCTTGGGCTGGCGCTCAGCGTCGGCGTCGGCTTCGCGCTGCACCTGCTGATGGACTTCACCAATTCGTATGGCATCCATCCCTGGTATCCGCTCGATGGGCGCTGGTTCTATGGCGACATGGTGTTCATCATCGAGCCGCTGTTCTGGGTGGCGATCGGCGTGCCGATGGCGCTGATCATGCGCTGGCGCTCGCTGCGCATGGCGGGCCTGGCGTGCCTGCTGGCGGCGCTGGTGGCGTTTGCGTCGAAAGGCTATCTGGGTTGGCCTTCGTTTGCGGGCTTGCTGCTGATCGCCGCGGTGTGCGGCGCGGTGCAATGGCGCGCCGGCTTGCGTGGCATGGCGGGGTTGCTGCTGGCGCTGGGCGTCGGCGTGGGATTTATCGCGTTGCAGGGCTATGCTTCGCATGTGGGGCGCGCGCAGATCATCGCTGTTTTGCAGCAGGCGGATGCTTCATCGCGCGTGCTGGATGTGTCGATGACGGCGTTTCCGTCGCAGCCTTTGTGCTGGGCTTATGTCAGCGTGGAGAGCAACGAGGCGGCGGACCGCTATCGCCTGCGGCGCGGCGTGGCCAGCATCGCGCCGGACTGGCTGGCGCCGCTGGCTTGCCCTGCGGGCCTGGTGGAGCGGCTGCCTTCGGTGGCGCTGTCCACCGGCGTGCGGCAGTTCGATATGGCCGAGGCCAGCTTGCGGCAGCTGCGGGCCTTGAAGGCCGGGCGTTGCGATGTGGATGCCTGGCTGCGCTTCTCCCGGGTGCCGAAGCTGGATACGGCGGCCCACGAGTTATCCGACTACCGCTTCGCCGCCACGCCGCGCGGCAACTTCACGACGCTGCATTTTGCGCAAGCCATGAAGTGCCCGGACGGCGTGCCGCGCTGGGGCTACCCGCGCGCGGACCTGCTGTCGCCGCAACCGTAGCATGCTCTGTATGGATTCCCGCCTGCGCGGGAGTCCATGCCGAGTAACCTTAAGCAGCTTGCTTCAGCGCCGTGTGGTCGGTCGACACGGCCAGCTCCAGCCACTCGCTCATCTCTTTTTCGACGAACAGGTTTTTGGCGCGCACGCGTTCCACCGTATCCGAGCCCAGTTGCAGGCGCACCGGCGGCTGTTCGCTGTCGGCCAGTTGCAGCAGGGCGCCGGCCAGCTTGAGCGGATCGCCCGGCTGCTGGTGATTGGCTCCGTCGGCAAACTCGCGCATGGCGCCGACGGTGGCGGCGTAATCCTCGATGCGGTCGCGGGTGGCCACCAGCGACGAGGCGTCGAGGAAGTCGGTGCGGAAGAAGCCCGGTTCCACCACCGTCACGTCGATGCCCAGCGGCGCCAGTTCCATCGACATCGCCTCGCTCAGTCCCTCGACGGCAAACTTGGTCGAGCCGTACACGCCCCAGCCGGCGTAGGCCGAGTAGCCGCCGACCGACGAGATGTTCATGATATGGCCGCCGCCTTGCTTGCGCATCGCCGGCAGCACGGCGCGGGTGACGTTGAGCAGGCCGAAGACATTGGTCTCGTACAGCGCCCGCACTTCCTCGGCGTTGGCTTCCTCCACCGCGCCCAGCAGGCCGTAGCCGGCGTTGTTGACCAGGACGTCGATGCGGCCGAAGCGCGCCACCGCCTGTTGTGCCGCGGTGATGGCCTGGGCTTCCAGCTTGACGTCCAGGCGCAGGGCCAGCAGGTTTGGATGTTCGCCCAGCGCGGCGATGACGGTGTTGGGATCGCGGGCGGTGGCGACCACGAAATCGCCGCGTTCGAGCGCTTTTTGAGCGGTCAGCACGCCGAAGCCACGCGATGCGCCGGTGATGAACCATACTTTTTGTGCAGTGCCAGTCATGATCGTTTCCTTGAGGTTGGGTGAGTTGGTAGACGCAAGTTTAGGCCGCCGTTACCTGTTACACTAGCCATAGGAAAGCTGTTTGATTTTCACCTTATAGTTGTAAATGAAAACATGGATAAAGCCCGGGTCATCAGTTTGTTCATCGGCGTGGTGCGCGCCAGGAGCTTCAGCCAGGCGGCGGTCGATGCCGGCCTGACGCCGCAAGCGGTCAGCAAGGCGGTGCGGCAGTTGGAGGATCACCTGGGCGTGCGCCTGTTCCACCGCACCACCCGCAGCCTGAGCCTGACGGACGAAGGCACGCGCCTGTTCGAGCTGGCCAACCCCGGACTGCGCCTGCTGGACGAGGCGCTGGACCAGATCCAGAACAGCCGGCTGGAGGTGGACGGCCTGATCCGCGTTGCCGCGCCCATGTCGATCGGCAACTCCATCATCGTGCCGCTGCTGCGTGAATTCCAGGAGCGCTACCCCGGCGCGCATTTCGATATCCAGCTGGACGACCACTTCACAGACTTGGTGGAGAGCAAGATCGATGTCGGCTTCCGTGCCGGCAGTCCGCCCGAGCGCAACCTGATCTCGCGCAAGCTGGGCGAGATCACGCTGCTGACCTGCGCCGCGCCGGCCTACCTGGACCGGCATGGCACGCCGAAGAAGGTGGCGGACCTGGCCGAGCATCGCTGCACCGGCTTCCGCCAGCCGAATACCGGCCGCCTGATGCCGTGGGAACTGCATGTGGACGGTGCCACCGTCTACCTGGACGCGCCGGCCGTCGCCAGTTTCAATACAGTGGAGGGGGAGTTGACGGCGGTGCTGAACGGCGTCGGCATCGGCCAGATGCCGGTATTCATGATCGAGCGGGAGCTGGCCAGCGGCGCGCTGGTACCCTTGCTGACCAATACGCTCACCGCCAACAACGGCGTTTTCATGTACTACCAGCAACGTACGCAGATGCCGATGCGGGTGCGGCATTTCATCGATTTCGTCTCGGAGCGGGCGCCGCTGCGGCTTCAGGCCCAACGGCGGGCCGTCAATGCCTCCAAGGGCAGATAGCGGGCGGCGTGCCCGGTGATGGTGCTTTCCCGGCCGTATCGTGTGGCGTCTTCACCACAAAAGCGCCTAGAATCAAGCTGTATAGGCAAATTTATGCTTATTTGGTTGGCACGACAATTGCATTGCCCTCCAGAAAGGAAGATGATCGACAAACATGGAGGCTGTTATGAATACCGCAACTGAACAAAAAGTAAAGAACACGGTGGCACACGAATCGCCGGCCGACGAACACCGCTTGCGCAGCGAGCGCATTGCCGCCCGTGGCGTCAGCCTGGGCAAGGGCAAGGCGAAATACCTGATCCCGTTGGTCGGCCTGGCCGTGCTGGCGTCGATGGCTTTCGCCCAGGGCTAATTACACGACCTTGATCTCGTCCAGCGGCCAGCGCGGCCGCACATTGAACGAATAGTCCTTTTTCGCCGCTTGCGGGTTGATCATCAAGCGCATGGCGCCGGCGAAGGCGATCATCGCGCCGTTGTCGGTGCAGAATTCCAGTTCCGGGTAATAGACCTTGAACTTCTTCTTGGCTGCCGCCTCGTTCAGCGAGGCGCGCAGTTGGGCGTTCGCACCCACGCCGCCGGCGATCACCAGCCGCTTCAGGCCCGTATGCTTGAGCGCGGACACGCATTTGGCCGTCAGCACCTCGACAATCGCGTCGACGAAGCCGCGCGCGATGTTGGCCTTGTCCTGCTCGCAGATATTCGCGATCACTTTTTCCTCGTGGTTCTTCACCACCGTCAGCACCGCCGTTTTCAGGCCGGAGAAGCTGAAATTGAAATCCTTGGTATGCAGCATCGGGCGCGGCAGCTTGTACGCCAGCGGATCGCCGAACTCGGCCAGGCGCGAAATCGCCGGACCGCCCGGGTAGCCCAGGCCCAGCAGCTTGGCCGACTTGTCGAAGGCTTCGCCGGCGGCGTCGTCCAGCGTTTCGCCCAGCAGCGTGTACTGGCCGACGCCGTCCACCCGCATCAGCTGGGTGTGGCCGCCCGAGACCAGCAGGGCGATGAAGGGAAACTCCGGCGGCTGCGAAGCCAGCAGGGGCGACAGCAGATGGCCTTCCAAGTGGTGGACGCCCAGCACCGGCTTGTCCAGCGCCAGACCCAGGCTGCAGGCCACGGAGGAGCCGACCAGCAGCGCGCCAGCCAGGCCGGGACCTTGGGTGTAGGCGATGGCGTCGATGTCGGCCAGCGTCTTGCCGGCGCCTTCCAGCGTCTGCGTCAGCAGCGGAATGGCGCGGCGGATGTGGTCGCGCGAGGCCAGTTCCGGCACCACGCCGCCGTACTCTTCGTGCATCGCCACTTGCGAATACAGGGCGTGGGAAAGCAGGCCGTGTTGCGTGTCGTACAGCGCAAGGCCGGTTTCGTCACAGGAGGATTCGACGCCGAGAACGATCATGAAAGAAGCACAAAGTGAAAGGGGAATCCGCCATTGTAAAGGAAAGTGCGCTCCGGCATGCACCAGCGCGGGTCCGGCCCGCACTGGCAAAGTGCGAAATTTTGCCATTCGGTCAGGATTTGCACAGGCCTTGCCCCTGCGGGCGCGTGGCATCGCTTTTGCTTAGACAACGCCATGAAGTCGATAGCAGGAGGTCGCGATGTCTGGACAATGGAAGCAGATCTGCAAACTCAAGGACGTGCCTCTGGACGGCGCGCGTCTGGTGCCGCGCGGCCTGGCCTGGCAGGAATTGCCGGGCGTGGCGCTATTCCGCACGGATGAGGAAAGCGTGTATGCGGTGCTGGAGAGCAGCGGCGTCGACCCGCGCTGCAGCAACGCGCGCAAGTATTCGGTGAAGGTGGAAAACTTCAAGGTCTACCTGGACCTGGAGGAACTGAGCGCCCCTGCCAGCAAGGCCGAAGCGGCGCTGGCGGGGGCGTTTGGCGTGGCCACGCGCGTGATGGCCTTCGGTTAAACAGCGGGGTTACGGGCGCTGTTGCAGTTGCTTGTGCGCGTCGCGCAGCATCTGCTCGGTGGTTTCCCAGTCGATGCAGCCGTCGGTCACGGAGCAGCCGTACTTCAGCTCGCTCAGGTCCGCCGGGATCTTCTGGTTGCCGCCGACGATGTTCGATTCGATCATCACGCCGACCAGCGACTTGTTGCCCTGGACGATTTGGTGGATCACGTCGGCCATCACCAACGGTTGCAGTTCCGGCTTCTTGTAGCTGTTGGCGTGCGAGCAGTCGACCACCAGGTTGGCCGGCAGCTTGGCCTTGGCCAGCGCCTGCTCGGCGATCGCGATCGATACCGAATCATAATTGGGACGGCCGTCGCCGCCGCGCAGCACCACGTGGCCGTAGGCGTTGCCGCGCGTGCGCACGATCGCCACATTGCCCTGCGCGTTGATGCCCAGGAAGGAGTGCGGATGCGCCGACGACAGGATGGCGTTGATGGCGATGCTGATGTCGCCGTCGGTGCCGTTCTTGAAGCCCACCGGCGTGGATAAGCCGGACGACATCTCGCGGTGGGTCTGCGATTCCGTGGTGCGGGCGCCGATGGCGGTCCAGGCGATCAAGTCGCCCAGGTATTGCGGCGAGATCGGATCCAGCGCCTCGGTCGCGGTCGGCAGACCCAGTTCGCAGACGTCCAGCAGGAACTGGCGCGCCTTTTCCATGCCGACGTTGACGCGGAAGGAGTCGTCCATGTCCGGATCGTTGATATAGCCCTTCCAGCCGGTGGTGGTGCGCGGCTTTTCGAAATACACGCGCATCACCAGCAGCATGGTGTCGGCCACTTCGGCTTGCAGCGCCTTCAGGCGGCGCGCGTAATCCAGGCCGGCCACCGGATCGTGGATCGAGCATGGACCGACGACCACGAACAGGCGCTTGTCCTGGCGGTCGATGATGTTGCGCAGGGCTTCGCGGCCCTTCATCACGGTGTCGGATGCGCTGTCGGTCAGCGGCAGCTTGCTGTGCAAGGCTTCCGGCGACGGCATCGGCGCAAACGAGGTGACGTTGATATTTTCGATGTCTGGGGAGATCATGATTCTCTACGATATTTATTTCGGGGGAGAGATAGTGTAGCCGAAATGCGGCTTAGTGGTTTAAGCTTGCTGCCATGACGACATCGAACACTGAACCATTCCTGGCCGCCCGGCTCATCAAGGAAATCGGCCGCGGCAAGAACGGCGCCCGCAGCATGAGCCGCGACGACGCCCACGACCTGTACCAAGCCATGCTGGATGGCCGCGTTTCCGACCTGGAAATGGGCGGCGTGCTGTTGTCCATGCGCATCAAAGGCGAGTCCGTGGAGGAGATCGCCGGCTTCCTCGATGCGGCCGAAGCCGCTTTCGAGCCGCTGACCGCGCCGCCGGGACAGTTCGCGCCGGTCGTGATCCCGACCTACAACGGCGCCCGCAAGATGGCCAACCTGACGCCGCTGCTGGCCATGCTGCTGGCGCGCGAGGGCGTGCCGGTGCTGGTGCACGGCGTCTCCCGCGACCTGGGTCGGGTGGCCACGGCCGAGGTGTTCGAGGCGCTGGGCGTGACCGCCGCCAGCCACCGCGCCGAGGCGGAGGAGGCGCTGGCGCAGGGGCGCCCGGCCTTCATCACCATCGACGCGCTGGCGCCCAAGCTGGCCTATATGCTGTCGCTGCGGCGCCGGCTGGGCGTGCGCAACTCCACCCACACGCTGGTCAAGATCATGCAGCCGTTCGCCGGGCCGGCGCTGCGGCTGGTGTCCTACACCCACCCGGAATACCTGGAAATGCTGGGCGAATACTTCACCACGGCGGCGCTGCACGAGCGCGGCGACGCCTTCCTGATGCGCGGCACCGAGGGCGAGACCGTGGCCAACGCCAACAAGGCGCAGCAGATCGACTGGTTCCACGGCGGCCTGCGCACGACGCTGGTGCCGAAGCAGACCCAGGTCGGCGAATTGCCGCTGCTGCCGGAGGACAAGGATGCGGTCACCACGGCGGCCTGGATCGCCTCCGTGCTGAAGGGCGAGGTGCCGGTGCCGCCGTCGATCGCCGAGCAGGTGGCGCAGTGTCTGCTGGTGTCGCGCACCCTGCAATCGCGCCAGCGGGTCAGCGAACCCATCGAGTAAGGCGGGCCCTTCAAGTACAATACGCCTTTGGACGATTGGATTTGATATGGCAAAGTTTGATGTAGCGGTAATCGGCGCGGGCGCGGCCGGCATGATGTGTGCGGCAACGGCGGCGCAGCGCGGCAAGCGCGTGGTGCTGATCGACCACGCCACCAAGCTGGCAGAGAAAATCCGCATCTCCGGCGGCGGCCGCTGCAACTTCACCAATATCAACGCCGGACCGGCCAACTTCCTGT
This sequence comes from Duganella sp. CT11-25, assembly GCF_047302815.1. Classification (NCBI taxonomy): domain Bacteria; kingdom Pseudomonadati; phylum Pseudomonadota; class Betaproteobacteria; order Burkholderiales; family Oxalobacteraceae; genus Duganella; species Duganella sp. CT11-25. The sequence goes on along the minus strand of NZ_JBKBFD010000001.1, from coordinate 3,299,568 downwards.
CCGAGAATCCGCACTTCTGCAAGAGCGCGCTGTCGCGCTACACGGCGGCCGATTTCGTCGCGCTGGTCAAGAAGCACCGCATCGGCTACCACGAGAAACATCGCGGCCAGCTGTTCTGCGACGACTCGGCCGAACAGATCATCGACATGCTCAAGGACGAATGCGCCGGCGGCGACGTGCACTGGCGCATGCCGTGCAAGGTCGAGAGCCTGGAGCAGGGCGCCGACGGCGGCTTCGTGCTGCAGACCGACAACGGCGAGATCGAGGCCGACGCCGTGGTGATCGCCACCGGCGGCCTGTCCATCCCGAAGATCGGCGCGACCGACTTCGGCTACCGCATCGCCAGGCAATTCGAGCTGCGCATGGTCGAACCGCGCCCGGCGCTGGTGCCGCTGACCTTCGACCCGCAGCAATGGGCGCCGTTCGTGGAAATGGCCGGCATCGCGCTGGAAGTCGACGTCGAGACCGGCTCCCTCAAGGGCCGCAACCCGACCGGCGGCCGTTTCCGCGAGGATTTGCTGTTCACCCACCGCGGCCTGTCGGGCCCGGCCATCCTGCAGATTTCCTCGTACTGGACGCCGGGCACGCCTATCGTCATCAACCTGCTGCCGGAGCTGGACCTGGCGCAGACGCTGATCGAAGGCAAGGGCACGATCAAGAAGCAGCTGGGCAATGTGCTGTCGCAGTGGCTGCCGGCGCGCCTGGCGGAAGGCTTGCTGCTGGCGCACGGTTTCGAACTGGACGCGCGCCTGGCCGACATGCAGGACGCGCAATTGCGCAAGCTGGGCGCGGCGGTCAACCAGTGGACCATCACGCCGAACGGCTCCGAAGGCTACAAAAAGGCCGAAGTCACGCGCGGCGGTGTCGATACCCGCGAGCTGTCGCAGCAGAGCATGATGGTCGCCAAGGTGCCGGGCCTGTACTTCATCGGCGAGGCGGTCGACGTCACCGGCTGGCTGGGCGGCTACAATTTCCAGTGGGCGTGGGCATCCGGCGTGGCCGCGGGCCAGGCAGTCTGATATAATGGCTGTCCTTGCTGTAGCGGCGCCTGTGCAATCGTTGAGTTTGTTGAAAGATTGTCTAATACGCCGCGTTGTTTTTGCCATGAAAGCCGCTCAACAGGCCATCCTGATGGTCGGGCATCTTCCATTTTCCGGCAAAAGCTGCTATAGTCTCTTTCTCCCTATAACCTCAACGGTTTGAATTTTTACATGACCACTATTCGCCTTAAAGAAAACGAGCCGTTCGAAGTCGCAATGCGTCGCTTCAAACGCACCATCGAAAAAACCGGTCTGCTGACCGAACTGCGCGCACGCGAGTTCTACGAAAAGCCAACGGCTGAGCGCAAGCGCAAGCTGGCAGCTGCCGTAAAGCGTCACTACAAGCGCATCCGCAGCCAACAGCTGCCGAAAAAACTCTTCTAAGACTGCTTACGCAGACCCAACCCGGCAGCATGGCGCATACGCCGCGGGTTGTATCTTGCTGCATCTAGAGAACACCCGCTCCGGTTCGCCGCGGCGGGTTTTCGCATTTTTACTCCACTAATTTTCTGAGAGAAATCCTATGGGCTTGAGAGAACAAATCACCGAAGACATGAAAGCCGCGATGCGCGCCAAGGAAACCGGCAAGCTGAACACCATCCGCCTGATCATCGCCGAGATCAAGCGCAAGGAAGTGGACGAGCGCATCGAGATCACCGACGACCAGACCGTGGTGGCCATCGTGGAAAAAATGATCAAGCAGCGCAAGGATTCGATCACCCAGTTCGAAGCCGGCGGCCGCGCCGACCTGGCCGACATCGAAAAAGCCGAACTGGCGGTGCTGGCCGCCTACATGCCCGCCGGCCTGTCCGACGAGGAAGTGGCGGCCGAAGTGGCCGCCGCCGTGGCTGCCTCCGGCGCCGCCGGTCCGCAGGACATGGGCAAGGTCATGGCCATCGTCAAGCCCAAGCTGACTGGCCGCGCCGACATGACGGTGGTGTCCGCGCTGGTCAAGAAAGCGCTGTCGCCGGCCTGACCGCCGCGATGTTCCTCTGCCTTCCTTGATCCGTGTCAAAACCGGGTCTGGAAGGCGGTATAGTCTGATCAATAACAAGACCGCCCAGCCAAGTGATCCCACAATCTTTTATCGCCGATCTGCTGAACCGCGTCGATATCGTCGACGTTGTCGGACGCTACGTGCAGCTGAAAAAAGGCGGCGCGAACTTCATGGGTTTGTGCCCGTTTCACAATGAAAAATCGCCCAGCTTCACGGTCAGCCCGACCAAGCAGTTTTATCACTGCTTCGGCTGCGGCGCGCATGGAACCTCGATCGGTTTCCTGATCGAGTACTCCGGCATGGGCTTTGTCGACGCCGTCAAGGACCTGGCGCAAAACGTCGGCATGGTGGTGCCCGAGCAGGACGACAAAATCCCGCCGGCCCAGCGCGCCCAGATGCAGGCGCAAAGCATGGCGCTGAGCGAGGCGATGACCAAGGCGTGCGACTTTTACCGCGGCCAGCTGCGCGGCGCCACCGACGCCATCGCCTACCTGAAGAACCGCGGGCTGACCGGCGAAATCGCGGCCCGCTTCGGCCTCGGCTACGCGCCGGCCGGCTGGGACGGCCTGAAGAGCATCTTCCCCGACTACGAGGCGGTGGCGCTGGCCGAGGCCGGCCTGGTGATCGACAAGGTGGACGAGGATGGCGGCAACCGCAAGCGCTATGACCGCTTCCGCGAGCGCATCATGTTTCCGATCAAAAACACCAAGGGCCAGGTCATCGCCTTTGGCGGCCGGGTGCTCGATCACGGCGAACCTAAGTACTTGAATTCCCCGGAAACGCCTTTATTTTCTAAGGGATTCGAGCTGTATGGCTTGTTTGAAGCGCGCCAGGCGATCCGCGATGCGGGGTATGTGCTGGTGACGGAAGGTTATATGGATGTGGTGGCGCTGGCGCAGATGGGGTTCCCGCAAGCCGTGGCGACCCTGGGCACCGCCTGCACCACCAACCACGTACAGAAACTGTTGCGTCAGACCGACACGGTGATTTTCAGTTTTGACGGCGACAAGGCCGGCCGCCGCGCCGCGCGGCGCGCGCTGGAGGCTTGCCTGCCGCACGTGACGGACAACAAGACCATCAAGTTCCTGTTCCTGCCGACCGAGCACGACCCGGACAGCTACGTCCGCACCTACGGCAACGAGGCGTTCGAGCAGGAAATCCACGAGGCCATGCCGCTGTCGCAGTTCCTGGTCAAGGAAGCGGTCGGCGAGCATGATTTGCAGAGTCCGGAAGGCCGGGCCCGCGCCCAGTTCGACGCCAAGCCGATGCTGCAGGCCATGACGCCGACCGCGCTGCGCCTGCAGATCGTGCGCGGCCTGGCGCAGCTGACGCAGAGCACGCCGTCCGAGATCGAGGTGCTGTTCGAGCTGGCCAAGCCGGTCGCCACCGTGCGCAAGGCGCCGCCCAAGACGGGCCGCCCGGTGCCGGTGGGGCTGGAGTTGCAGATAGTGCGGCTGGTGGTGGCTCATCCGCCGCTGGCGCTGGACATCGATGCGGCGGCGCTGGCGGCGTTCCAGTTTTTCGGCGCCGAACCGGGCGAGCGGCTGGCGCAGCTGGTGGCGACGGCCCAGGCGCTGGGGCCGAATGGCGGTTTCGCCGCCTTCGCCCAGCACCTGAAGTCGCAGGGGGACGAGTACGACGGCATCATCTCGGACATCGTCAAGGATGTGGAATCGGATATCGATGCGGTGCGGCTGGAATTGCGCGGCTTCATCCGCCAGGTCAAGAATGACGCGTTGAAGCAGGAGCTGAGCCAGTTGTTCGCGGCCGGCCTGTCTTCCGACGAGATCGGCGTGCGCTACCGTGAGTTGACGGCGCAGCAGGATCAGTTGTTGCGGGAGGCCCAGGCGGAGTTGGCAGGTAGGTAAGATCGCGGGGCGTTTTGTGACGTAATGTTTCTGACATTCTTCCGGCGGCGGAAGTGGGGTTCTGCCCTCTGGAAATTGAAAAGTGACGTGCTATAATAAAACGCTAAGTGTTGTATGTTTTGGCATCGTTTTTCTGTTCAGAGTGTGTTTGTTTTCAGTGAGTTAGGCTCTTGATCGACGCGGATGGACGGGTGTCGGCGGCCAGGGCCAGCTTTGGTTTAGTCAGCGTACCGTTACGGTCGCTGTTAGCAGACGTTCTGTTTGCTTTCTAACCTAGTCATGGTTTCTTGCCCCCACGCACGTGTCTGATGCAGTAGAATTTCCGCCAACGAGGGGGATGTTCTGTCGGGGTCGGTCGGCCTGACCAGGTGTAAGTAAGTCGTAGTATTGTCGAACTTGTGTAGTCGGCATGTTCGAAGACGTAGGATCCCACAAGGATCGCAAGAACTTTATCCTAAATAAGCAAGTCGTTGTGTAATCGAAAGCGCCTGTGCCAATCAAGAAACCTGAATCCAAAGCGGCTGCAAAGCCGAGCAAAGTGACCGCTCAATCCGCCAAAACAGCGGACAAGCCGGAAACGCGTGTCGCCAGCAACCCGCCTGTGGTCAGCCAGACCACGGACGCGGCCACGCTGGCCGCGATCGATACCTCGGGCTATGTGCTGCCATCGGTCAAAGTACCGGGCCGCCGCGGACGCAAGCCGAAAGAATTCCAGCCGGAAAACGACGAAGTCGCCGCGCTGAATGCGGTCGAGCGCGCCGAGCTGAAGGCGGTCGACAAGGCCAAGGCCAAGGACCGCAAGGCCAAGGAAAAAGCGCTGCTGAAGGATGCTTTCTCGTCGGACACGGAAGCCACCGAGGAAGAACTCGAACGCCGCCGCCAGAAACTCAAGACCCTGATCAAGTTCGGCAAGGAACGCGGTTTCCTCACGTACGCCGAGATCAATGACCACTTGCCTGAAAATATCGTCGATCCGGAAGCGATCGAGGGCATTATCGGCACCTTCAACGACATGGGCATCGCCGTCTACGAGCACGCGCCGGACGCCGAGACGCTGCTGCTGTCGGACAACGTGGCCACCGTCACCAGCGACGACGAAGCCGAGGCGGCCGCCGAAGCGGCGCTGTCGACCGTCGACTCCGACTTCGGCCGCACCACCGACCCGGTCCGCATGTACATGCGCGAAATGGGCTCGGTCGAGCTGCTGACGCGCGAAGGCGAAATCGAGATCGCCAAGCGCATCGAAGACGGCCTGAAGGACATGATCCAGGCCATCTCCGCCTGCCCGGTGACGATCGCCGAGATCATCGCCGCCTCCGACCGCATCCGCGCCGACGAGATCAAGATCGACGAAATCGTCGACGGCCTGGTCGATGAAAACGAGGAAGTCGCCGCGCCGGTCGCGGCCGCGCCGGCCGAAGAGGACGAGGAAGAGGAAGACGAGGAAGAAGAGGAAGCCGAGGAAGAGGAAGAAGCGAGCGCCTCCGGCGCCGCCGGCTTCTCGGCCGAACAGCTGGAAGCGTTGAAAAACGCCGCGCTGGAAAAATTCGACACCATCTCCCTGCAATTCGACAAGATGCGCCGCGCCTTCGAGAAAGAGGGCTACAACTCCAAGGCCTACATCAAGGCGCAGGAAGCGATCTCGTACGAACTGCTGGGCATCCGCTTCACCGCCAAGGTGGTCGAGAAGCTGTGCGACACGCTGCGCGGCCAGGTCGACGAAGTGCGCCACATCGAGAAGCAGATCCTCGACGTCGCGGTCAACAAGTGCGGCATGCCGCGCGCCCACTTCATCAAAGTGTTCCCGGGTAATGAAACCAACCTGGACTGGGTGGATGGCGAAGTCAACGCCGGCCACGCCTACAGCGCCATCCTGGGCCGCAACATCCCGACCATCAAGGAACTGCAGCAGCGTTTGATCGACTTGCAAGCGCGCGTCGTGCTGCCGCTGCCGGACCTGCGCAACATCAACCGCCAGATGGCGGCCGGTGAAATGAAGGCGCGCAAGGCCAAGCGCGAAATGACCGAGGCCAACTTGCGCCTGGTGATCTCGATCGCCAAGAAATATACCAACCGCGGCCTGCAATTCCTCGACCTGATCCAGGAAGGCAACATCGGCCTGATGAAGGCGGTCGACAAGTTCGAATACCGCCGCGGCTACAAGTTCTCGACCTATGCGACGTGGTGGATCCGCCAGGCCATCACCCGCTCGATCGCCGACCAGGCGCGCACCATCCGTATTCCGGTGCACATGATCGAAACCATCAACAAGATGAACCGGATTTCCCGCCAGATTCTGCAGGAAACCGGCGCCGAGCCGGATCCGGCCACGCTGGCCATCAAGATGGAGATGCCCGAGGACAAGATCCGCAAGATCATGAAGATCGCCAAGGAACCGATATCGATGGAGACGCCGATCGGCGACGACGACGACTCGCACCTGGGCGACTTCATCGAGGACAACAACACGCTGGCGCCGTCGGACGCCGCGCTGCACGCCTCGATGCGCGGCGTGGTCAAGGACGTGCTCGACTCGCTGACGCCACGCGAAGCCAAGGTGCTGCGCATGCGTTTCGGTATCGAAATGTCGACCGACCACACGCTGGAGGAGGTCGGCAAGCAGTTCGACGTCACCCGCGAGCGGATTCGTCAGATCGAAGCCAAGGCCCTGCGCAAGCTGCGTCACCCTAGCCGTTCCGACAAGCTGAAAAGCTTCTTGGAAGGCAACTAAGACTTGACTAGCGCCTGCGCTAACCCTTATGCTCGCGAGTTCGTTTAAAAGCGAGCGCGTGTCAGAGGGTCTAGCCAGGCCCCAGCGCATCTGCAACACTCTGGGCCTCTAGCTCATGCTTGGTTAGAGCAGCGGACTCATAATCCGTTGGTGCCGTGTTCGACTCACGGGAGGCCCACCAGACTCAGAATCAAGCCCTTACGAGTGATCGTAAGGGCTTTTTCTTTGCATCAGCAGAAGCGTTCAGATGCCATCAGCGCGCCGCCAGTACATCTTTGCGGAACCAGTCGTCGAGTAGTTGTTTCTCGTGTCCGTACATCTCGTTGTTGTAGCGGTTTGAACCCATCAGGTAATTTGGATCGGCCAGCTCGCGGTCGCCGCTGCGCAGCACTTTGCCGTCCTGTTCGATGGTGTAGCGCAGGTGCACCCTGGGCCAATCCGCCCGGCCCTTCATCACGCGGATGTCCCGCACCGCCACGCGCGGGAAGACATCGCCGGCGAGATCGATATCGAGAAACTCGACTTTCAATTCCTGGCCTGCGGGGAGCTTGGCCGCCAGCTCGTCAAGGTGCTCGCGAAACACCATCTCCATCGATTTGAGGTCTGAGGCGAAGTGCGGCACATCGGTCATCTTTTCGGGATTGACGAAGCTGACTGTGGCAGCGGCCGATGCACTGGCGGAGGTCATCAGGCACACTAAGGTTATCCCGACTCCTCGAATGAAGTGACTCATGAATGACAACTCCTTCTTACGTATGCGAGTCATTAATATACGCCGATTCCTCTGGGGGTTTTGTTTCAGATGGCCTTTATAGGCCCGGGGTATTGGGCGACCAATGGATCGGCTGTTAGCAACGTGAGGTCGTCAACAAGCGCTTGTGCTACAAGTCTTCGATGCAATGCCATAACCTTCACCAATGGTTTTCCACCTTGGCAATGATGAAGGGTTCGCCTTTCACCGCAAGTTCTACCAGGCGAGAAAGATGGGTCTTTGCTTCGTGGATATTGGTGATTTGCATAACGGAGAAGGGAGGGGACTAAGTCGTCCTAGTTTAGTTTTCGCTTCAAGCTTGTCAAATGAATGCACGGAGCTCTCCTGCAGTGCTACTGGCTTGTGATGGCATGCTTTTTTCATAACGATTAAATTAATTAGTTCAACCGTTCAACCAATGCGTTGTATTCATATTAAAATTGCTTGGCAATCTTGATGACAAATACAAGGAGACATTGGAATGATCGATTTGAATCGGCGTGGTCTTGTTCTTGCCGCTGGCGGCGCGCTTGCCGCGTCTGCGGTGGGCGCACCTGTCTGGGCAGCTACCCCTGAGCGCAAGCTGGGCTATGCGGTTGTCGGCCTGGGCGGATACGGACTCGGGATCATCATCCCGCAATTTAAGAATTGCCAGCACAGCAAGCTGGTCGCGCTGGTCAGCGGCGATCCGGCCAAGGCCAAGCGGGTGGCGGCCGAGTACGGCGTGCCCGACAGCGGCATCTACGATTACAAGAATTACGACAGCATCAAGGACAATCCGGACATCGATATCGTCTACGTCTGCCTGCCTGTTTCCATGCATGCGGAATATACGATTCGCGCGGCCAAGGCCGGCAAGCATGTGCTGTGCGAGAAGCCGATGGCGCTGTCGTCGGCTGAGTGCGAGTCGATGATCGCGGCCTGCAAGCAGGCGGGCAAGAAGCTGATGATCGGCTATCGCTGCCATTTCGAGCCGCACAACCTGGAGGCGCGGCGCATCGCGCGGGCAGGCGAGATCGGCAAGCTGCGCTATTTCCGTTCCGAGCACGGCTTCACGCAAGGCAATCCGAATTCATGGCGCCTGAAGAAGGCGATGTCGGGCGGCGGTTCGATGATGGATATCGGCATTTATGCGCTGCAGGCGGCGCGTTACATGACGGGCGAGGAGCCGATTTCCGTGTACGCGCATGAAACCACCGACCGCTCCGATCCGCGCTTCCGCGAGGTGGAGGACATGATCGAGTTCCAGCTGGAGTTCCCGTCCGGCGTGATCGCGTCGTGCATGTCGATGTACAGCGCCAACCAGAATCACATTCTGCTGATGGGCGACAAGGGGCGTGTCGAGCTGGAGCCTGGCACTGGGTATAACGGCAACCGGTTGTGGGTCGGCAATGGCCGCAGCAATGAGGTCACGCCGCCGCCGGGGCCGGGTGCGACGCAGTGGGCAGGCCAGCTCGATCACATGGCGCAATCGGTGATCCAGAACCGCGAGCCTATCGTCTCCGGCGAAGAAGGCTTACGCGACATGCGCCTCATCGAGGCGATTTATAAATCGGCGCGAGAGCAGAAGCGTATCGTGCTGCGCTAGTTACTGCGCCGCCGCCTCGGCGACTTTGACGTCCAGCATCGACACCACGATGTCGGCTTCGGCCAGCCATTCCTTCAACGGGAAGCCGTCTTCCAACGCGACGACGGCGCCGTCGGGAATCGGGCCTTTGCCGTCGTTGCCGGGGCTGTGCGGCATGTAGGCGAAGTGCGGGAATTTGGTCTGGCCGTTCTGCGCGATCTCGTGCACCGTGCGTGGCGCAGCGCGCAGCAGGCCGTTGCGCACGCAGTGCTGGCGCTCGTCGCTGCGCTCTTTCAGCATCGCCGTCAGATGCGCGATCTGCTTGCCCAGCCGGTCGGCTTCCGCGCGGTAGTTGTGCAGCTCATCGTCGCTGAGCGCTTCTTCCCATTGGGTCAGCTTCAACAGGCCGCGCTTGTACAGGCTTTGTCGTTCGAGGTCGATCTCCAGTGTGGACAGGCGCGCCTTGTGCGCTTCCAGATCCTGGACTTCCTGCACGTCGCCATTGGCGCGATGCCATTTGTCGCTGAAGTCGAATACCAGGCCGTCGAAGTAGAAGTACATCGGCAGGCCGTGCTCCAGCACTTGGCGGGAGGTCTTGTTCCAACGCGCGGCCAGCTCTGCCACCGTCAGGGTGAGGGGTTCAATCATAAAATTTCTGTCGCAAGGTGATGGCACGCTATTTTCTCATGATGTGCGCGTGTTGCGCCGCCGTTTATGTTTGGCGCGCGGCGGTGATCCAGGCCGTCAGCGCCATGTCGGACCACACGGACTATCTCAACGCAAACGCTTGCGCATGAAGAGGGTGGCCTGCGGGTTGTCGTTGTAGCGCTCGCAGCGTTCGTAGCCGAGCCGGCCGTACAGCTTGATGGCGCCGATCAGGTCGTCCTTGGTGTCGAGGTAGACGGCGTCATGGCCGGCCTTGGCGGCGTGCGTTTCCAGCGCCTGCATCAGCGCTTCGGCCAGGCCGCGCCGGCGGTATTGGTCGACCACGTACAGGCGCTTGCATTCCGCCGCGCCGGCCACTTCCGGCAGCCGGCGCATCGCCACGCAGGCGGCCGGCGCGCCATCCACATAGGCGATCCACATGGCCGAACTGGGATCGTTGAGGAAGGCGCGGATGGCGGCGTCGTCATCGCGCAGCACGACGCCGATGATGTCGAAGTATTCATGGAGCAAATGACGCGCGTCCTTCAGGTGCGCGGCGGTGGCGCGGATCACGCGTACCGACGGCGGCGACAGGATGTCCTGCACCTTGCGCATCGCTTCCAGCAGCTCGGTGCGTTGCCCTTCGCCCAGCTGGTTCAGCATGCGCACCGTTTCCGCCGACGCCTGCCGGTTGATGTCGGCCACCGTCGTTTGGCCGAGCTCGGTCAGGCTGAGCAGGGTGGCGCGCTTGTCTTGCTCGGAGCGCGCGCCTTGCACCAGGCCGCGTTCGGTCAGCGAGCGCAGCAGGCGGCTCATGTAGCCGGCGTCGAGGTCGAGCTTGTTGCGCAGCTGGTTGGCGGTGCAGCCGGGATTTTGCGCCAGTTCGTACAGGATGCGGCCTTCGCTGAGCGAATAGTCGGTGTCCAGGTAGCGCCCGCGCAGCAAGCCCAGGTGCACGGTGTAAAAACGGTTAAATTGCCGCACAACGTCGGCTTGCTGCTGCATGCTCTTGTCCATACGATCTCTCTATTGATTGCTTTTGGCAACTATATCCCTGTCGGACGATGCGGTCAACCGGGTGGGCGCGACAGGCAGTAAAATGGGCGCCTTCCTGTCGCGGAGTATCGAAGATGATGTTTCTAAAAGTGCCGTTTGCGGAAAAAGATGAGGCCAAGGCGCTGGGCGCACGCTGGAACGGCGAGCGCAAGTCCTGGTATGTCCCGGACGGCAAGCCGACCGAGCCGTTCGAGCGCTGGCTGGCGCCGGGAGGGACCGATTTCGTGCCGGCCAAGGCAGCCGTGGCGCCCAAGGCCAAGCCGGCTTCGGTCGATTCCTATATCGGCAAATCGGTGGTCGGCAAGCTGTACCTGGAACTGCCGCACGATTGCAATCCTTTCGAATCCTGCCCGGTGTGCGCGCCGGCGCTGGCCACGTCCGGCTGGCAGGCCGGGCATGACAGCGTTGTACAAATGCTCGCCACATTGCGGGCGGCATAGTAGTTTATTTACAAATCGGGCCGGAAGTGCAATGCTCGCAAGCATTTCCAACTGCCTGACGCCCGATGAATCGTGTATCCCCGCCTGGCGCCGCCATCCTGGCCTCCGCCGTCCTGACCATCATCGGCTCCAGCCTCGGCGGCGATGCCTTGTGGCTGCACTACATCTTCAAGCCGGCCACCACGCTGCTGGTGTGGTGGAGCGTGTGGCGTACCACCGCGCCGCTGCATCCACTGTACCGTCGCGCGGTGCTGGTGGCGCTGTTGCTGTCGCTGTGCGGCGACGTCTTCCTGATGCTGCCCAAATCCGTGATCGGACTGGGGTTTGAGCTGGGGCTGGCCAGCTTCCTGGTCGCGCACCTGTTCTTCCTGCGCGCTTTCACGCGCGACGCGCCGCTGTTTGGTCGGCGTCTGCCGCTGGTCCTGTTGCTGTTGTTGAGTTTTGCCAATCTGCTGGTGCTGTGGCCGGGCATAGGCAAGGCACTGCAGCTGCCGGTGCTGGCTTACATGCTGTGTCTGGTGTGCATGAGCGCGCAAGCGGTGTCGCGCGCGATCAGCCTCGGCACGCCGAGAGGCCGGCTGGCGGCGTTTGGCGGCATCGCTTTCCTGGTTTCCGACACGACGCTGGCCTACAACAAATTTCACGCGCCGATTCCGGCCTCGGCGCTGCTGGTGCTGGGCACCTACTACGCGGCGCTGTACCTGATCGCCCGTTCGGTGGAAACTAGGGATGAAGCAGCCATTTGCGTGCAGTAGCGATCACGTTGTCCGACAATGCGCGCGTAAATGGCGTCTGGATGTCCCACATATGCCATACCAGCGGGATGTCCAGCCATTCTCCCGGCGTCAGGTCGATCAGCGTGCCGGCCTTCAGTTGCCGCTCGCATTGCAGGATAGGCAGCATGCCATAGCCGAATCCGGCCTCGACAAAACGCACAAACCCATCCGAACTGGCAAATGAATGGTGCGGATAGCGGCCCGTGTAGCCGGTGTGTTTGGCGATGAAGCGGGATTGCAGCGCATCCTTGCGGTCGAACTCCAGTACCGGAGCATGCTGCACCGCCGCCGCCGTCACGCCGCCGGGGAACCAGCGCGCCGCGAACGCCGGGCTGGCCACGCACCGGTAGCGCATCACGCCCAGCGGCGTCGCCGTGGTGCCCGCGACTTGCGCCGTTTCGCTGGTCACGCAGCCGAATACGCGGCCTTCGCGCAACATCGTCAGCGTGTGATCCTGGTCGTCCAGGCGGATTTGCAGCATGCAGTCGCCGCTGCTCATCAGCGGCGTCACGGCTTCCTGCAGCCAGGTGGCGGCGCTGTCGGCGTTGATGGCGATGGCGATCTCGGGCCTCGCTTTACTATCTTCGTCGCCGGAACTGCGCGGCAGGGCCGCCTCCAGCAGCCGCACCTGGCGGTAGTGGGCGATCAGTTTCTGGCCCGCCTCGGTGGGCGAGGGCGGCTGGCTGCGCACGACCAGCAACTCGCCGGCGCTGTTTTCCAGCATACGGATGCGCTGGGAGACGGCCGATTGCGTGATCGACAGCGCGGCGGCGGCCTTGTCGAAGCTGCCATAGTCGATCACGGCGTCCAGCGCCGCCAGTCCCCGGTAGTCGACTCGGCTCATTAGTTTTCCTAATATTTAGCAAATAATATTAATTATACTTATCTTTCGGCGAAGGCTAAGCTGGCGTCCTTGTTCAGGGAGGAAAACATGGAAGTCAGCGCTTTTTTGAAAGGCATGGGTTTGGGCGGCGGCCTGATCGTTGCCATCGGATCGCAAAACGCCTATTTATTACGGCAGGCGCTGAAGCGCGAATTCGTACTGACGTGTATTGCGATTTGTATCGCTTGCGACGTGGTATTGATCGCCGCCGGCGTGGCGGGCATGGGCCAGTTAATCGTCGATGCGCCAACGCTATTACTCTGGATTAAGGTGGCCGGCGCCGGTTTTTTATTCTGGTACGGTTTGCGGGCGGCGCGCTCCGCACTGAATCCCTCGGCAATGATTACTGGAGATGAAGCCACTGCCGGTAATCGCGGTACTGTTATTGCGGCGATGCTGGCGTTCAGTTTATTGAATCCCCATGTTTATTTGGATACCGTCGTTTTATTGGGATCGATAGGTGGCCAGCAGGCGGGCAATGGACGCTGGTATTTTATGTTCGGCGCAATGCTGGCATCGGTAATCTGGTTTAGCACTTTAGGTTTGGGCGCGCGCTATCTGACGCCGGTTTTTGCCAAGCCGCGTGCATGGCAGATATTAGACGGAATAATCGCCTTGGTCATGTGGACCCTGGCCGCCTCTTTATTTACTTAAACCCCGAGTCCGGTGCCAAGCGTCGTGCACGCCGGATTCGGCACATCGGCCCGGCTTTGGCGCCCCCCCTCGGAGTCACGCTGGAAATTGGCAAGTACATGCCAATTTTTGGCATGAAACGGACATGAAACGACGAGGAGAAGGGGGTAAAACGGCGATCTTTGGATAAAAAGTAATAGTGGCGATTAGTTATCCGATGTGCCAATAGGCAACAGCAAAACCACCAGGTTCGCCGCTGTGGCTGCGGTTCGGCATACAATGCGGATAGTCACTATGAAGCAGCGCCGCAAGGCGGTGAATATCAATGAGCATCGACCCTGGCCTTCCCATCAATATCTCAGTCATGGCGGCTGCATTTGCAGCGGACGCCATTTTGAGCGCATTGCTTATTTTTCTTTGGCTGATGCAGCCAAAAGAAAAGCATGCGCTATTCTGGGGTTTGGGCCAATTGGCCATTATGACAGGCAGCATATTATGGTTTTTAGGTGGCGCTTATTTATCTGATGTGCTGCGCCTGACTTTATGCGCCATATTATTATGTTTAGGTATGGCAGGTTATTGGGCTGGGACGCAATTCTTCGTTGGCGCTTTACGCCGTTATCACCTGCGTTGGATGGCGACAGTCGTCATATTCATGAGCGGAATTTTCGCTTTAATATGGCACTGGAATGAAACCTGGGTGGTTCCCGGCAGCGCCGCCGCTCTCGGTATGGTCATGTGGTGGTCCGGCACGCGGCTGGTGGGCGTACAAAACCGTTATCGCTGGCTGGGCTTGACATTGATGCTGCGCGGCGGATTTAATATGCTCAGCGCATTTACCTTGGGGCCGGATTTATATCCGATCTGGTTTGCCGGCACCACCATCCTGAAAACCCTGTCCATGCTGGGGCTGATCTATGCGGTCCAGGATGAAATCCAGCAGCGTTATGTCACCACCATCGATAGCCTCAGCCATGGCTTCCTGATACGCGACCGGCGCGGCTATGTGCATGTCGCCAACGAGCGCTGTGCGAAATTGCTTGGCTACAACGGTCCAGGCGACCTGATCGGCCGCCACGTCAGCGAGCTGCTGCCCGGCCTGACCCGCGACATGGCCGACGAATACTTCCGCCGCTTCGAGACCGATGGCGTGCAATACCCGATCAGCGAAACCGCGACCTTCAACTTGCATAACGGTACCCGCCTGCCGGTCGAGCTGCTGGGTTCGCCCTACATCGAGCGCGGCAGGTTGTACTGCCTGGTCCAACTGCTGGACATCAGCGAGCGCAAAAAGAAGGACGATTTGCTGTATCAGGCGGCGCGCATCGATCCCATCACCGGCTATTTCAACCGCCATGCCCTGTCGTCGCGGCTGGCGCAGGAGGTGGCCCACGCCGCAGCCGCCGGCCGCGAGTGCGCGGTGCTGTTCATCGACCTGGACAAATTCAAGCGCGTCAACGATTCCTTCGGCCACGCCGCCGGCGACGAGCTGCTGCGCGATGCCGCCCATCGGCTGCACAGCCTGCTGTTGCCGGCCGATATCCTGGCGCGCTTCGGCGGCGACGAGTTCATCGTCGTCATCCCCGACCTGGCGCCCGGGACCGGCGCGCGGATGGCGGGCGACTGCGCCGAGCAGATCATCGCCGCCATGGCCAACGGTTTCGAGCTGTCCTACCATGCGATCAGCGTCTCGGCCAGCATAGGCGTCGCCTGCTATCCGATGCACGGAATCGATAGCGAGACGCTGATACGCAACGCCGATATCGCCATGTACGAGGCCAAGAAGGCCGGCCGCGGCGAGTTGCGCTTCTTCAACGACGCCATGAACGCCGCCGCCAAGGATGCGCTGGTGATCGACGGCGCGTTGCGCGGCGCCATCGAGGCGGGCGAGTTCCATCTGGTTTACCAGGCCATCACCGACGCCCACACCGGCAAGCTGACCAAGGTCGAAGCGTTGCTGCGCTGGCATAGTTCGTTGCTGGGCGCGGTGCCACCCGACCGCTTCATCGCCGTGGCGGAAGACAGCGGCATGATCGTCGCGCTGGGCACCTGGGTGCTGGACCAGGCTTGCCGCCAGGTTGCGCTATGGCGCGGCGGCGCGCTGGGCGAGGTGACCATCAGCATCAATGTCTCGGCCCGGCAGCTGGCCGACCCGGCTTTCGTGGCGCTGGTAACGCAGGCGCTGAGCCGCAACGGCCTGCGCCCGCGCCAGCTGGAGCTGGAGCTGACGGAACGGGTGCTGATCGACGACGGCGGCGCGGTGCACAGCGTGCTGGAACAGCTGCGCATGCTTGGCGTCAGTATTTCACTGGACGATTTCGGCACCGGCTATTCGTCGCTGAGCTACCTGACCCAGTTCCACCTGAATACGCTGAAGATAGACCGCGCCTTCGTCATGGACATCGAGCATAGCGAGCGCAGCAACAATCTGGTGCACGCGATCATCGCCATGGGCCACAGCCTCGGTTTGCAACTGGTGGCCGAAGGCGTGGAAACGGCGGGCCAGGCGGCGATCCTGGAAAAGATGGGCTGCCATTACCTGCAGGGCTATCACATCGCCCGGCCGATTCCGCCGGACGACATGCTGCGCTTCGCCGACAGCCTGCCGCCGCAGCAGCCGATGCAGGCGGACTTCGCTATTTAGCGGCGGCCGCCTCGGCCGCGGTCGGCACCTTCAGCGCCGCCTCGTCCGTGGTGAGTATCCAGATGCGGTCGATATCGCCCACGCCATCGACCGTGTAGTTGACCACGATATTGCTGCCGCGCAGGGCGGCCGGCATCTCGATCATATTGTCCTGGTTGAAGATGCGCGCGGACGGCGCCAGCTTGCGCGCCTTGCCGTCGATGGTCAGGTCCGGGTAGTAGCCCGGCGTCATCTTGCCGCGCAGCGCGCCGGGCGGAAACGGCCGGTCGAAGGCCAGCGCGGGCAGGGCAATCAGCGCGGCGAAAAACAGCGCAAGCAATCGCGGCATGGTGGCATCCTGAAAAAAAATACCAGCTTACCCGATTATTTTCCCATCGTGGCGAACATCGCCAACACCGCCGCCGCCATCACGCCGGTGCACAGCCAGCCCAGCACGGCCAGCCGGCGCGAGATGACCAGCGCGCCCATGACGGCCTTGCGCGTCGCCAGCAGCATGACCAGCACCATCACCGGCACCGAGATCACGCCGTTGACCACCGCGCTCCAGTACAGCGCCCGGATCGGATCGATATCGGTAAAGCACAGCGCGGTGCCGATCAGCGTGGCGCCGATGATGATGGCGTAGAACTTCCTGGCGCCCGAGTATTGCAGTTCCAGGCTGTTCTTCCAGCGCATGGCGCCGGCGATGGCGTAGGCGGCCGAGCCGGCCAGCACCGGTACCGCCAGCAGGCCGGTGCCGATGATGCCCATGCTGAACAGCGCGAAGGCGAAGTCGCCGGCGATGGGCCGCAGCGCGGAAGCCGCCTGCGCCGACGATTCAATCTGCGTCACGCCATGCGCGCCCAGCGTGGCCGCCGTGGTCAGCATGATGCACAGCGCCACCAGGTTGGAAAAGCCCATGCCGACCACGGTGTCGACCTTGATGCGGTGCAGTTGCTCCTCGGCCTGCGGCTGCGCGCGCTTGAGCGGTTGCGCCTGCGGATCGGCGCGCAAGTCCTCCACTTCCTGCGAGGCCTGCCAGAAGAACAGATAGGGACTGATGGTGGTGCCGAAGATCGCCACCACGGTGGTGATATAGACCGGTTGCCAGGACAGCTTCGGCAGCAGGGCGTCGTGCAGCAGCGTCAGCCACGGCAGCTTGAGCGTCAGCGCGGTGCCGACATAGGCCAGCAGCGCCAGGGTCAGCCATTTGAGCACGCGCACGTAGCGGCGATAGGGCAGCGCCACCTGCAGCGCCAGCGACAGCACGCCGGCGCCGGCGGCATACCAGTGCGCCGGGCCGCCGGCCAGCAGGCGCACGGCCTGGCCCATGGCGGCGATGTCGGCGGCGATGTTGATGGTGTTGGCCACCAGCAGCGCGCCGACCACGGCGTACAGCAGCCAGGCCGGGAAGTGGCGGCGGATGTTGGTGGCGAGGCCGTGTCCGCTGACGCGGCCGATGCGGGCGCTGATGGCCTGGATGCCGACCATCAGCGGATAGGTCAGCAGCATGGTCCACACCATGCCATAGCCGAATTGCGCGCCGGCCTGCGAATAGGTGGCGATGCCGCTGGGGTCGTCGTCGGCGGCGCCGGTGATCAGGCCGGGGCCGAGCTTGCCGAGCCAGCCGTTTTTCGCGGCCGGCGGCGTGGCTGCCGTTTCCCCCGTGCCGGTGTGCATGCCGTCCATGAAGTCTCCTTGTTTTCCTCATGCTAGGGCGCGTAGACGTGCCGGTCCGTGCGATGACGTACTGAGACTGGATGAATAGCTGTTGCTCTGTCATCAAGATGTCATGGTTGCGTCATCCCGGCGTCACATGCTCTTCCTACAATCTTGCCAGTTGTTAATCCACTAACCAGCAAGAAAGAAGAACAATCATGCAACAGCGCTTCCCTCTGAAACCTTTGTGCCTGGTCGTCCTGCAAGCACTGGCCGTCCACGCCTACGCCGCCTCCGCCGATGCCGCCGCTGACGACAGCGCCGTGGCGGGCGCCGCCGTCGGCCCGATCCAGACGGTGGAAATCACCGGCCGTGGCCAGTCGCGCCAGGTACAGAACATCAACAAGGCCGATCTGGCCGAAGCGCTGCCGGGCACCAGCCCGCTGAAAGTGCTGGAAAAACTGCCGGGCGTGAACTTCCAGTCCGCCGACCCGTTCGGCGCCTACGAGTGGTCGACCCGCTTCAGCATCCGCGGCTTCAACCAGAACCAGCTGGGCTTCACGCTGGACGGCATCCCGCTCGGCGACATGACCTACGGTAACAACAACGGCCTGCACATCAGCCGCGCGATCTCGTCGGAAAACATCGGCAGCGTGTCGGTGTCGCAAGGCGCCGGCGCGCTAGGCACCGCCTCGACCAGCAACCTGGGCGGCACCGTGCAATTCTTCACGCTGGCGCCGACCGACGAGCGCGGCCTGACCTTCGCGCAAACCTTCGGCAGCGACTCGACCTCGCGCACCTTCGCCCGCGTCGATACCGGCCTGATCAACGGCGTGGTCAAGGCCTACATCAGCGGCACCCGCCAGCGCACCGACAAGACCAAGGGCGAAGGCGGCCAGGACCAGGATCAGCTGAACTCGCGCTTCGTGTTCAACTTCGGCGAAAACAGCCTGACCGGCTTCGTCAACTACTCGGACCGCCGCGAAGTCGACTACCAGGACATGTCGCTGGAAATGGTGCGCCGCCTGGGCTACGACTGGGACAACTACCAGCCTGACTGGCAGCGCGCGGTCAACGCCGCCAAGGGCGTGTTCACCGGCGGCGTCACCAGCCTGGACGATGCCTACTACTCGGCCGGCGGCCTGCGCAAGGACACCATCGGCGGCCTGACGCTGGACCTGAACTTCACCCCGACCCTCGGCCTGAAGACCACCATCTACCACCACGACAACGAAGGCCAGGGCCACTGGTACACGCCTTACGTGCCGACCAACGCCACCAACCCGATCTCGCTGCGCACCACCGAGTACAGCATCGGCCGCGACGGCATCACCAGCGACCTGACCTGGGAACTGGGCAGCCACACCATCAACGCCGGCCTGTGGGGCGAGCGCAGCAACCACACCGCCAGCCGCAACTACTACGCGGTGACCGGCCCGGCCGACACCATGTACTTCCTGTCCAATCCGTTCGCCACCGACTGGAAGCAGAACTTCATCACCACCACCTCGCAGTACTACCTGCAGGACACGCTGAGCCTGATGGACGGCAAGCTGAAGATCAACGCCGGCTTCAAGTCGATGGACGTCGACATCAAGGCCACCAACCTGGTCGGCACCCGCGCCGCCGGCGAGCTGACGGCCGAGAAGAAATTCCTGCCGCAGGCCGGCTTCAACTACGCCATCACCGCCGACGACGAAGTGTTCGGTTCGGCCTCGAAAAACATGCGCGCCCACCAGCCGGGCGTGACCGGTCCGTTCTCGCAGACCCAGGCCGCCTACAACGCCGGCGTCGCCAGCCTGAAGCCGGAAACCTCGACCAACATCGACCTCGGCTACCGCTTCAAGCGCGCCAACATCCAGGGCTCGCTGGCCGTCTACAACGCCGACTTCGACGACCGCCAGCTAAGCGTGGCGACCTGCGCCGGCATCGTCGGTTGCGCCTCGACCTTCGTCAACGTCGGCAAGGTGGCGACCAAGGGCGTGGAAGCGATCGCCGTGTGGAAGTTCAACCGCGAGATCAGCTGGTTCAACTCGGCCACCTTCAACGATTCCAAGTACAAGTCGAACTACATGGACGGCACCACGCTGGTCGCGGTCAGCGGCAAGACCGTGGTCGACGCGCCGCGCACGCTGTTCAACACCGAGCTGTCGTATGACAGCGGCGCCTGGTTCGCCCGCGCCGGCGGCAAGTACACCGGCAAGCGCTACTACACCTACCTGAACGACGGCGGCGTGCCGTCGTTCTGGCTGGCCAACCTGTCGGGCGGCTACAAGATGAAGTCGCTGGGCTTCGTCAAGGACCTGACGCTGCAAGTCAACGTGACCAATCTGTTCGACAAGCAATACATCAGCGCGATCGGCACCAACGGCTTCCAGGCCAGCGACGTCAACGGCACCGCCCAGACGCTGCTGACCGGCGCCCCGCGCCAGGTCTTCATCACGCTGAACGGCAAGCTGTAACGGCCAGCGTGCCAGCGCTGTTGCACGGATAACACATCGTAAGTGTGGCGCTGGCACGGCGCTCCACATAGCTGCATACTGGCTAGCCCGGTAGAAGCTATGAGGAGACGGCCATGAAATGGTTTTATGATCTGAAAATAGCCACAAAACTGATTGTTTCTTTTGGTGCAGTGCTGTTGCTGACGCTTGCCATGGGCGTCAGCGGCATCTATTCGATGAGCCTGGTCAACCAGGCCTCGACCGACATCGCGGAAAACTGGATGCCCAGCGTGCGCGCCGTCATGGACCTGCGCACCGACGTGGGCGAGCTGCGGCGCTGGGAGCTGGCGCATATGCTCAACGACGATGAAAAGGGCATGACCGGCTACGAAAAGCGCATGGAGGAATCGCTGGCCACCATGAAGACGCACCGCGACGCCTATGAAAAAATGATCTCCAGCCCGGAAGAAAAAGCGCTGGCGACGGAATTCGATAAAAGCTGGTCCGCCTTCATGGCCGATCACGCCAGGATGATCGCGCTGTCGCGCGCCAACCAGAAAGTCGAGGCGCGCGCCGTGGCCAGCGGCAGTTCGGCCAAGACGCTGGGCGAGATCAACGGCATCGTCAGCAAGCTGGTGACCCTGAATACCGAGGGCGGCGACGCCGCCAGCGACGCCGCCACCGCCACCTACAACAGCGCCCGCATGACCTCCATCATTTTGCTGGTGCTGAACATCGGCATCGGCATGGCGCTGGCGATGTGGATCGCCCGCATCGTCTCGGCGCCGCTGCAGGAAGCGGTATCGCTGGCGCGCGACGTCGCCGGCGGCGACCTGACGCGCTCGATCGACGTCAAGACCGCCTGCGAAACCGGGCAGCTGATGCAGGCGCTCAAGGACATGACGGGCAATCTGCAAACCCTGGTCAGCCAGGTGCGCCACGGTACCGACACCATCGCCACCGCCTCGTCGGAAATCGCCAGCGGCAACCAGGACTTGTCGTCGCGCACCGAGGAGCAGGCCAGTTCGCTGGAGGAGACGGCGTCGTCGATGGAGGAGTTGACCAGCACCGTCAAGCAGAACGCCGACAATGCGCGCCAGGCCAACCAGCTGGCGCAGTCGGCGTCCGGCATCGCGGTCAAGGGCGGCGACGTGGTGGGGCAGGTGGTCGGCACGATGGCGTCGATCAACGAATCGTCGCGCAAGATCGTCGACATCATTTCGGTCATCGACGGGATTGCCTTCCAGACCAATATCCTGGCGCTGAACGCGGCGGTGGAAGCGGCGCGCGCGGGCGAGCAGGGCCGGGGCTTCGCGGTGGTGGCGTCCGAGGTGCGCAACCTGGCGCAACGCTCGGCGGCGGCGGCCAAGGACATCAAGGCGCTGATCAACGATTCGGTGGAGAAGGTGGAGGCCGGGTCGTCGCTGGTCAACCAGGCGGGCAGCACCATGAACGAGATCGTCACCAGCATCACGCGGGTGACCGACATCATGAGCGAGATCACCTCGGCCAGCGTGGAGCAGAGCGCCGGCATCGAGCAGGTCAATACCGCGATCGTGCAGATGGACCAGGTGACGCAGCAGAATGCGGCGCTGGTCGAGGAGGCGGCGGCCGCGGCGGAATCGATGCAGGAGCAGGCCGCCAGGTTGAGCGAGGTGGTCAGCGTGTTCAAGCTGCTGGCGTCGGCAACGCCGGCGATGGCGGCGCCGGCGCGCAGGGCCGCGCCGAAACCGGCGGCGCGGGCGGTGACAGCCGCCGCGCGTCCCGCGCTCAAGAAGCCGGCGACGACCGCCGGCGACGAGTGGGAAACCTTCTAAGCCATGCCGCGTCGCTCCCGCGACAGCGGGAGCCCATACCGGGCATGCGTTCCATGGACTCCCGCCTTCGCGGGAGCGACGGCTATTCGGGGTGGCGTTGTTGCCACGCCTTCAGCGCGGCCTGGTAGCGCTCCAGCTCATCCTGGTACATATCCTCGACGCAGAAGGTGCAGCCGCTGTGGCAGCAGTCGCCCGGTTCGGGCGGTTGCGGCGGCACCGGTTTCGGATCGTCGTCGTTGCTCGCGTTCATCGCGCACTCACATCGGCGGCATGGCCAGCAGCGCCATGTTGCGGCCCTTTTCCTTGGCGCGGTACAGGGCGCGGTCGGCCATCTGCACCAGCAGCTCCGGCGAGGTGTCGTCGGTCGGCACCATCACCGCCACGCCGATGCTGATGGTCAGCATGCCGAACGGCGATTCCGCGTGCGGCAGCTGCCGGCGCGCCAGTTCCGCGCAGATTTCCTCGGCGATGCCGAAGGCGTCGGTCGCATCGGTGGCCGCCGCCAGCAGCGCGAATTCCTCGCCGCCGTAGCGCGCCACCAGATCGGTGGTGCGGCGGCCGTGCGAGGTGATCAGCTCGGCCACCGTGCGCAGCGTGGCGTCGCCGGCCAGGTGGCCGTAGTAATCGTTGTACTTCTTGAAGTAGTCCACATCCAGCATCGACAGCGCCAGCGTCTGGCCGGTGCGGGCGGCGCGGCGCCATTCGGCCTCCAGCGCCAGGTCGAAGCCGCGCCGGTTGCTGACGCCGGTCAGGCCGTCGGTGGTGCTGAGCGCGGCCAGCTTGCGGTTCGATTCCTCCAGCTCGGCCGTGCGCGCGGCCACCGTCTGCTCCAGCTCGGCCTGGTGGCGCGTCAGCCGCTGGATGCGGATCTTGTACGCCAGCAGCAGCGAGCCCACCACCAGCGCGGCGGCGCCGGTGCGGAACCACCAGCGCTGCCAGAACGGCGGCGTGATGGTGATCTTCAGCGTGGCCGGTTCCTCGTTCCACACGCCCAGGTGGTTGGCGGCCTTGACCCGGAACACGTAATGGCCCGGATTGAGGTTGGTGTAGCTGGCGCTGCGGTGCGCGGCGTCGGTCTCCACCCAATCGCGGTCGAAGCCCTGCAGCTGGTAGGAATAGCGGTTCTCGGACGGCTCGGTGTAGTGCAGCGCGGCGAATTCCAGCGAGAACACCGAGGCCTGCGACGACAGCGTCAGCGCGGTGGGCGCGGTCACCGGGCCCTCGGCCTTGACGTTGGCGCTCGGCTTGCCGTCCTGCAGCGAGTGGTTGAACACGGTGATGTCGGTGATCGCCACCTGCGGCGCGACCGAGCTGCTGCGCACCGCCGACGGCGTCACCGCCGTCATGCCGTGCACGCCGCCGAAGTACAGCACGCCGTCGGCCGAGGCCGACGACGAGTTGACGGTGAAGCCTTCGGTCAGGCCGTCCGACGAGGTGAAGTGGCTGACCTTGCCGGTGGCCGGATCGAGCCGGTACAGGCCGGCGATCGTGCTGCTCCAGATCTTGCCGTCGTTGTCGTGCTGGATCGACAGGATCTTGTGCGCGCGCATGAAGGCCGCATACGACTTGAAGCTGACCGCGCCGTCCGGCTTGAACACCACCAGGTTCAAGCCCTTGCTGGTGCCGACCCAGATGCGGCCCTGCGCGTCCTCGTGCAGGCTGGCGATGTTGTCGTCGCTCAGGCTGGCGGGATTGGTGCTGGAGTAGCGGAAGTGGCGGAACTTGCCGGTGACGGGGTCGAGCATGTCGAGGCCGCCGCCGTTCCATTCCGAGCCGGCCCACACGCGGCCCTGGCGGTCTTCCAGCACCGCCGAGGTGCCGTTGACGCTGCGGCTGTTCGGGTCTTGCGGATCGTTGTAGTAGATCTTGCGGGCGTCGGTCTTGATCTCGTAGCGGATCAGGCTGTTGCCGGTGGCCAGCCACAGCATGCCGCCGGCGCCGGGCGCGATGGAGTTGATGTAGTCGCTGGCGGTGTTGCCGAAGTGGATGGCCTGGAACGGCGAGTCCGGCGTGTCGAGGCGGTTCAGGCCGTTCGACGTGCCCAGCCACAGCGGGCCCTTGCCGTCGTCGTCCTGGTACATGCTGTAGACGATCGAGTGCGACAGCTTGCCCGGCGTCTTGTCGTCCGCGCGGTAGCTCTTGATGACGGTGCTGGTGGCCGGGGCGTACAAGCTCATGCCGACGTTGCCGCCCAGCCAGATGCGGCCGTTGGGCGCGCGGGCCAGGCTCAGCAAGGCGTTGCTGGCCGGCGCCGAGCGGCTGTCGATGCGGAACGGCACGTGGCGCGTGAAGCCCTCGCTCGACAGGTTGGCCAGGCTGATGCCGTCGGTGAAGGAGGCGATCCACAGCATGCCGCCGCGGTCCTGCATCACGGCGCGCAGGTTGTCGCCGGGCAGGCTGTACGGATCGTCGGCCGCGTGCACGAACTGGTCGAACTCGGCGTTGGCCTCGTTCCAGCGCAGCAGGCCGGCCGACAGCGTCGTGCACCACAGCACGCCCTTGTTGTCGACGTTGAAGTTGGTGATGCGGCTGTACGGCGAGGCGATCGCCTTGCGCGTGTCCCAGTCGCCCTTGCCGTCCCAGCGGATCACGCCCGACTCGGTGCCTATCCACAGCGCGCCGCCCTGGTCGAACTGCAGCGCGCGGACGATGTTGACGCGCGCGTCCGGCTTGGGCGCCGGATCGACCTGGTGGTGCTTGAACACGGTGGCGCCGGGCGCCAGGTAGTCGAGGCCGCCGGGCCAGGTGCCGATCCAGACGCCGCCCCTGGCGTCGAGCGCGAGGGCGTTCAGGTCGTTGCTGGCCAGGCTGCCGGGATCGGCCTCGTCGTGCGCGTAGACGGTGAACTTGCCGGTGTTGGGATCGAAGTGCTGCAGGCCGCCCCAGCTGCCGACCCACATGCCGTTCTTGCCGTCGGAAATGATGTTCTTGACGATGCGGTGGTTCTTCGGCGCCTTGCCGGCCGGCGCGAACACGGTGAAGTTATTGCTCTCCGGGTTGAAGCGCGCCAGCCCGTTCTGGGTCCCGGCCCAGATGCGGCCCTGCTTGTCCTCGTAGATGGCCGAGACGCGGTCGTGCGGCAGGCTGTGCACGTCGCCGGGGTTGTTGATGTACTTGACGGCCTGGTAGCCGTTGTAGCGGTACAGGCCGTTGGTGTGGGTGCCGACCCAGACGAAGCCCTTGCGGTCCTGCATCAGCGACAGCATCGACGGCTCGTCGCCGCCCAGCGGCCCGAGCTTCTTGAAGCGCAGCGAGGGGGCCGGCGCGGCGCCGGCGTCCAGCAGGGCCAGCAGCAGGGCCAGCAGGGGGAATAGGAAGAGAAAACGGCGAACTACCGGCGAAAGCACGAGCATGTGGGGGTATCCGATGGCGTAGCTGGGTTGCGCGACTCTGGGCGGCGTTGGCCCGCGATTCACATAGATTCTGGACAGAATGGCTATTATACATGCCATTGATGCAATGGTTTCGTTATAAAGACTGCTGGTTTTTAGCGCAGTTGCCGGAAGTAGGGTATAGTTTACGGCGCTTCATTGTCTCTCTTTCTGTGACGGCGTACTTTTTCCAGCCCCGTCACCCTTCTGCACACACTATGTCCGACACCGAGATTATCACCCCGTCCATTCCCGAGCAGGCCGCCGCCGACTCCGTCGCCGCCGCTCCGGCCCAAGTCCGTTTCGCCGATTTCGGCCTGTCGCCGGCCATCCTGCGCGCGCTGGACGACCAGGGCTATGTGCATCCGACGCCGATCCAGGCCCAGGCCATTCCCGTGCTGCTCAAAGGGCGCGACGTCATGGGCGCGGCGCAGACCGGCACCGGCAAGACCGCCGGCTTCTCGCTGCCGATCATCCAGATGCTGCTGGCCCACGCCAGCAGCAGCACCTCGCCGGCGCGCCACCCTGTGCGCGCGCTGATCCTGACGCCGACCCGCGAACTGGCGGTGCAGGTGGCCGAGAACGTCAAGGCCTACGCCCAGCATACACCGCTGCGCTCGACCGTGGTGTTCGGCGGCATGGACATGAAGGGCCAGACCATCATCCTGAAGGCCGGCGTCGAGATCGTCATCGCCACCCCGGGCCGCCTGCTGGACCACATCGAGCAGAAAAACATCAGCCTCAGCCAGGTGCAGATGCTGGTCATGGACGAAGCCGACCGCATGCTGGACATGGGCTTCCTGCCGGACCTGCAGCGCATCATCAACCTGCTGCCGAAGCAGCGCCAGAACCTGATGTTCTCGGCCACCTTCTCGCAGGAGATCAAGAAGCTGGCCAACACCTTCCTCAACGATCCGGTCACCATCGAAGTCGCGCGCAGCAACCAGACCGCCGACAAGGTCACCCAGATCGTCTACAAGGTGGCGGACAACCAGAAGCACGCGCTGACCGCGCACCTGCTGCGCCAGCGCGAGCTGAAGCAGGTGATCATCTTCTCCAACACCAAGATCGGCGCCTCGCGCCTGGCCAAGGGGCTGGAGCAGGAGGGCATGAAGGCGGTCGCCATCCACGGCGACAAGACGCAGCAGGAACGCATGGCCGCGCTGGACGCCTTCAAGAAGGGCGAGATCGACATCCTGGTCGCCACCGACGTCGCCGCGCGCGGCCTCGACATCACCGACCTGCCGTGCGTGATCAACTACGACCTGCCGTACAACGCCGAAGACTATGTGCACCGCATCGGCCGCACCGGCCGCGCCGGCGCCTCGGGCGACGCGCTGTCGATCTACTCGGACAAGGACGAGCGTCTGCTGGCCGACATCGAGAAACTGATCAAGCAGACCATCAAGCGCGGCGACCTGGACGGCTTCAATCCGGCGCCGACCTTCGCCGACGAGCGCGGCGAACGCCGTCCGCGCCGCAGCGAAGACGCCGGCCGCCCGGCGCCGCCGGCCCGTTCCGGCGAGCGTGGCGAACGTCCGCCGCGCGCCGCCGGCGCACCGTCCTACGGTGCCGGCCGCCGCGAAAAAGTCGATCCATGGTTCCTCAAACCGTACGAACCGGCCAAGGCCGCCGTGCCGGCGCCAAGCGCCGCGCTGGGCAGCGCGGCCGCCAAGCCGAAGCAGAAGGTCGCCTTCCTGCTGGGTGGCGCACCGAAGCAGCCGGCCCAGTAAGCACCGGGGCCGCGCCCAAAGACCGCCAGGCCGACTGGCGGTTTTTTTTCGTCCGCTGCCGGCCGTGGCGATGTTGTATTATTCAATTCGATAACATTTCTTATTTCCAAATGAAACTGGCGCGTACCTACCTGCTGCTGGCGCTGATCGCCACGTTGTTCAACATCGGCGTCCAGGATGTCTTCATCCGCGTGTATTCCGGTCCGTACGGCGTGCTGCTGGCGGCCTGCGGCGGCACCGGCGCCGGCCTGGTGCTCAAGTACCTGCTGGACAAGCGCTACATCTTCCGCTTCCGCGCCGACAGCGTCGGCCACGAGGGCCGTGTGTTCGTGCTGTACACGGTGGCCGGGCTGGCCACCACCGCGATCTTCTGGGGCTTCGAGTTCGGCTTCGACTACCTGTTCGACAGCCGCGCGGCGCGTTACACCGGCGCCGCGCTGGGCCTGGGCATCGGCTACCTGTGCAAGTACCAGCTCGACCGGCGCTACGTGTTCCGTACGGCGGCGGCCTGATGCGCATTCACGGCTGGGGACGCTACCCGGTGGCCGAGGCGCGCGTGCTGGCGCCAAGCACCGCCGGCCAGCTGGCGACGGCGCTGGCCGGCGCGGACCAGCCGCTGATCGCGCGCGGCCTGGGCCGCAGCTACGGCGACAGCGCGCTGGCGCCGCTGGTGCTGGACAACACGCCGCGCCATCTGCTGCTCGGCTTTGACGAGGGCAGCGGCGTGCTGCGCTGCGAAGCGGGCGCCACGCTGGCCGACCTGCTCGACGTGCTGCTGCCGCGCGGCTGGTTCCCGCCGGTCACGCCGGGCACCAAATTCGTCACCGTCGGCGGCGCCGTCGCCAGCGACGTGCACGGCAAGAACCACCATCTCGACGGCTGCTTCAGCGCCCACGTGCTGGCGCTGGAACTGATGCTGGCCGACGGCGGCGTGCTGCGCTGCTCGCGCAGCGAGCATCCCGAGCTGTTCCGCGCCACCTGCGGCGGCATGGGCCTGACCGGCGTCATCGTCGCCGTCACGCTGCAAATGCGGCGCGTGGCCAGCGCCTATATCGACCAGACCACCGTGCGCGCCGGCTCGCTGGCCGAAGTGCTGGAACTGTTCGAGATGCACCGCGCCGCCACCTATTCGGTGGCCTGGATCGACTGCCTGGCGCGGGGCGCCAGCCTGGGCCGCTCGCTGCTGATGCTGGGCGAGCATGCGGCCGAAGGCGGACTGGCGCCGCTGCCCAGGCGCAGCCGCACGCTGCCGGTCGACCTGCCGCCGCAGCTGCTTAACCGCTATTCGATCGCCGCCTTCAACGCGCTGTATTTCAACAAGCCGCGCAGCGCGCAACAGCGGGTGCACTACGAACCGTATTTCTATCCGCTCGACGGCCTGCTGCACTGGAACCGGCTGTACGGCAAGGCCGGTTTCGTGCAGTACCAGTTCGTCATCCCGCGCGCGGCCGGCGCCGCGCCGCTGGCGGCGATCCTGGAACGCATCGCGGCGGCCGGACGCGGCTCCTTCCTGGCGGTGCTGAAAACCTTCGGCCCGGCCAACGACAACTACCTGTCCTTCCCGGTCGAAGGCTACACGCTGGCGCTGGACTTCAAGCTGGAGCCCGGCCTGTTCGCCATGCTCGACGCGCTGGACGCCATGGTGCTGGCCGCCGGCGGCCGCCTCTACCTGGCCAAGGATGCGCGCATGAGCGCCGCCACCTTCCAGCAAAGCTATCCCCAGCACACCCAATTCCAGCAGGTGCGGCGCCAGTACGGCGCACTGGGCGCTTTCGCCTCCTGCCAATCCAACCGACTCGGACTCTGACCCATGCAAAAAATCCTCATCATCGGCGCCACCTCCGCCATCGCCGAAGCGACCGCGCGCCGCTTCGCCCAGCGCGGCGACAGCCTGTACCTGCTGGCCCGCAACGGCGAACGCCTCGATGCGCTGCTGGCCGACCTGAAGCTGCGCGGCGCCGCCGCCACCGCCGGCGCGCGCTTCGACGCCAACGACCATGAGCGCCACGCGGCCGTCGTCGCCCAGGCCGCCGAGGCCATGGGCGGGCTGGACGCGGTGCTGATCGCGCACGGCACGCTGCCCGACCAGCAGGCCTGCCAGGCCGACGCCGCGCTGGCCTTGCGCGAGATCGGCACCAACGCGCTCAGCGTGGTCGGCCTGCTGACCCATGTCGCCAACCGCTTCGAGGCGCAGCGCGGCGGCGTCATCGCTGTGATCGGCTCGGTGGCCGGCGACCGCGGCCGCCAGTCCAACTATGTGTACGGCAGCGCCAAGGGCATGCTGGCGATTTTCCTGCAGGGCTTGCGCAACCGCCTGCAAAAGGCCGGCGTCCACGTGCTGACCATCAAGCCCGGCTTCGTCGACACGCCGATGACGGCGGCCTTTCCCAAGGGCCCGCTGTGGGCCACGCCGGAGCAGGTGGCGCAAGCCATCGTCAAGGCCATGGACCGGCGCCGCAACGTGCTGTACACGCCGTTCTTCTGGTGGGGCATCATGGCCATCCTCCGTTCCATCCCCGAAGCCATCTTCAAGAAACTGAGCCTGTGATGCGGGCGGTCAAATGGATGGCGCCGGCGCTGCTGGCGCTGCTGGCGGCCGCCTGCCTGGCGCTGGTCTACCTGAAGCAGGGCGTCGAGCCTTCGCTGTTCTTCAACTCCGACGCCAGCTACCTGCCGGCGCTGTACTACGACCTGTTCGAGCGCGGCGGCCACCTGCGCGCCTGGTTCCTGACGCCGGCGCCGTACTTCTTCCCTGACTGGCCGCTGTACTTCGGCATGCGCTGGCTGACCGGCAGCGCCTACCACGCGCTGGCCGGCGTCATGGCGGCGCAGGCGCTGCTGATGTGGGGGCTGGCGGCGCTGGTGCTGCGCCATTTCGCCGCCAACGCCAACGCGCTGGCGGCATCGGCGCTGGCGACCGTGGCGGTGTGCCTGGCCGCCGTCAACGGTCTGTTCCCCTACACCTATGTGATGCTGGCCAGCTACCACTTCGGCACCTTCCTGGTGCTGCTGGCGGCGCTGGCGCTGATGCTGCCGCTGCTGCGGCAAACGGCGCCGCCGCCGCGCGGCCGCCTGGCCGGCCTGGTCCTGCTGACCGCGCTGACGGTGCTGTCGGACCGCCTGTACCTGATGCAGTTCGCGCTGCCGGCGCTGGCGCTGCTGGCGCTGATGCGCGGCCGCGTGCCGCAATGGCGCCCGCTGGCGCTGGCGCTGCTGGCCGGCTGCGTGGCCGGCGTGCTGCTGTACAAATGGAAGCTGCTGGTGCCGAACAGCGTCAGCATGCCGTGGCATTTGTCGCTGCGCAGCGCCGGCGCCAACCTGCAGGCGCTGGCCGCGATCGGCGAGGCCGTGGGCCGGCGCTATCCGCTGCTGGCGCTGTACTGCGCGCTGTACTATGCGCTGCTGCTGTCGCTGGCGCCCGGCACGCTGCTGAACCGCGGCTGGCGCCTGGCGGAGACCGGCGCCGCCTGGATGAACATGCTGGCGCTGGCCGGCACGGCCGGCCTGCTGCTGGTGATGACGGTGTCGAAGGCGCCGCCGACCGAGCGCTATCTGATCCCGGCCTTCCTGCTGCCTGTGCTGCTGGGCGCCGCGCTGGCCTGGTCGCTGGCGGCGCAGCTGCGCGGCGGCGCGCGGCGGCGCAACGACGTCGGCGGCGTGACATTGCTGCTGGGCGGCGCGCTGCTGGCCTGGCCGCTGATGCAGGTGGTGCTCAGGTCGGGACCGATCCAGCAGGATTATTATCCGCCGCAGATCGCCTGCGCCGACCGCATCTTCGCGCAATACGATGTGCACCACGGCTATGCCGGCTATTGGGATGCGTCCTGGCTGGCCATGAACAGCCGGCGCAAGCCGGTGGTGGCGGTCACCGAGGGCGAATTGCTGGAGCAGCACTGGATCACGACCGGCGAGAATTTCCGTCCGCGCTACGACTTCGCGCTGGTGGCGATGGATGCCGCCGACCGCGAACGGCCGTCGGAGGCCTTGGTGGTCCGGCACAACGGCGCGCCGGAGGCGATCGCGCAGTGCGGCACGCTGAAGATGCTGATTTATCCGCGCGGCAGCCTGAAGCCGCTGGCGCCGATCAGGTAGGGCGCTTCAGGTCGCGGCCCAGAAAATCAGCGCGAACAGCGCGCCGACCGCCAGGCTGGCGCGGTCCTTGAGCGCGAACACCACCGGGTCGTCGTGCATCTGGCCGCGGTGGGTCAGCATCCAGGTGCGGGTGACCCAGAACAGCAGCAGCGGGCAGGCCAGCCAGATCAGCTGCGGCTGGCGGTACAGCGCCACCGTCGCGTGGTCCTGCGTGTACAGCGCCAGCACCAGCACCGACAGATAGCCGGACGCCGCGCCCAGCGCGGAAATCATCTCCAGGTCGCCCGGGAAGTAGCCGCGTCCGCGCGCCTGGCCATGGTCGCCGCGATGGCGCGCCTCGCGCAGCTCGGCGTAGCGCTTGACCAGCGCCAGGCTGAGGAACATGAACATCGAGAAGGCCAGCATCCAGAACGTCAGCGGCACGCTGAAGGCGGCCGCGCCGGCGATCAGGCGCAGCGTGTACAAGCCGGCCAGCGTGATCGCGTCCAGCGCCATGACGCGCTTGAGCGCCAGCGAATAGGCCAGCGTCAGCGCGTAGTAGCCGAGCAGCACGGCGCTGAACTTCCATGGCAGCAGCCACAGCGCCAGCCCGAACGCGGCCGCCAGCAGCAGCGGCGCCAGCGCCACGCCGGCCAGCAGCGGCAGCGTGCCGGCCGCGAACGGACGGTGGCGCTTGCTGCGGTGGTGGCGGTCGTCGGCGATGTCGAGCAGGTCGTTGAGCAGGTAGACGCTGGAGGCGCACAGGCTGAAGCAGACGAACGCCAGCGCGCCGGCCGCCAGCCTGGCCGGCTGGTCGAGCACATGGGCCGCCAGCAGCGGCAGGAACAGCAGCAGGTTCTTGGCCCACTGGTGGGCGCGCAGCGCCTTGAACACGGCGCGCAGCCGCTCGCCGCGCGGCGCGCGCGGCAAGATCTGCGCGACGTTGCCGTGGGCCTGGGCGCGCCGCAGCAGCAGGCCGCCGGCGCCGACCACGTAGGCGTGGCGCGCGGTGGCCCATACCGCCAGGTCGTCGCTGGAATTGCCGGCGTAGTCGTAGCCCTGGTGGCCGTAGCGCCGCAGCAGGCTGTCGCGCTTGCGCTCGGCCGACAGGTTGACGCCGTCCTCGGTGGCCAGCACCTCGTCGAACAATTGCAGGTGGGCGGCGATGCGGTCGGCATACAGCCGGTGGCTGGCGGTGGCCAGCACGATGCGCCGCCCCAGCGCGCGCTCGCGCGCGATCAGCTCCAGCACGCGGACATCGTAGGGCAGGGTGGCGACGTCGATCTCGGCCGCCTCGGCCAGGCGCTGCTTGAGCGCGGCCTTGCCGCCGCCCAGCCAGGCCAGCGGCGCCAGTGCGCGCAGCGGCTGGGCGCGGGCGAAGGCCAGCGCCGATTCCACCAGCAGGTCCGAGCGCAGCAGCGTGCCGTCGAGATCGACGACCAGCGGCACCCCGCCTTGGTCGCGGGCGGCAGGCCCGGTCACAGGGCCTCGCGCAGGGCGCGCAGCACGCGCTCCTGTTCGTCTTCCAGGCCGACCCACAGCGGCAGGCGCAGCAGGCGGTCGGACAGCGCGTTGGTGTGCGCCATGTCGCCGACGTGGCGGCTGTGCTTGACGCCGTACGGCGCGCTGTGCAGCGGCACGTAGTGGAACACGCAGCTCACGCCCTGGCTCTTCATGCCGGCGATCACCTTGCTGCGCTGCTCCAGCGAGTCCAGCAGGATGTAGTACATATGGGCGTTGTGGACGCAGCCTTCCGGCACCTGCGGACGGCGCAGGCGGCCCTCGGCCTCCAATGGCGCCAGCGCCGCGTGATAACGGTCCCACAGCGCCAGCCGGCGCGCGGTGATGCTGTCGGCTTCCTCCATCTGCGCCCACAGGAAGGCGGCGATCACTTCGCCCGGCAGGTAGGACGAGCCGATGTCGACCCAGGTGTACTTGTCGACCTGGCCGCGGAAGAACTGGCTGCGGTTGGTGCCTTTTTCGCGGATGATCTCGGCGCGCTCGGCCAGCTCGGGATCGTTGACCAGCAGCGCGCCGCCCTCGCCGGCGATGATGTTCTTGGTCTCGTGGAAGGAGTAGGCGCCCATGTGGCCGATGGTGCCCAGCGCGCGGCCCTTGTAGGTCGACATGATGCCCTGCGCCGCGTCCTCGATGACGATCAGCTTGTGGCGCCTGGCGATGTCCATGATGGTGTCCATCTCGCAGGCCACGCCGGCGTAGTGCACCGGCAGGATGACCCGGGTGCGCGGCGTGATCGCCGCCTCGATCTTGCTTTCGTCGATGTTCAGCGTGTCCGGGCGGATGTCGACGAACACCGGCACCGCGCCGCGCATGACGAAGGCGTTGGCGGTGGAGACGAAGGTGTAGGACGGCATGATGACTTCATCGCCCGGCTGCAGCTCGGCCAGCAGCGCCGACATTTCCAGCGCTGCGGTGCACGAGTGGGTCAGCAGCGCGCGCCGGGTGCCGGTGCTGCGCTCGATCCAGCCGTGGCATTTCTTGGTGAACTGGCCGTCGCCGGACAGGTGGCCGTTGGTGTGGGCCTGGGCGATGTACCACAGCTCGCGGCCGGTCATGAAGGGTTTGTTGAAGGGAATCGGGTTCACGGGCTCTCCTTAGCCTTGGGCGGCGACGACGGTGCCGATGCAGATCAGCGCGACGCCGGCCATGCGGGTGACGGACATGGGTTCGTTGAACAGCCAGGCGCTCAGCACCAGCACGATGACGAAGTTCAGCGCCATGAACGGGTAAGCGTGGCTCAGTTCGAATTTGGTCATCGCGCCCATCCACGAGATCGACGCCAGGAAGGCGGCGGCGAAGGCGCTGATGATCCAGGGGTTGAGCAGCAGGCGTATCAGGAACGCCAGCTTGTCGCCGCCGGCTTCGGGCAGCGCGCCGGCCTGCGCCACCTGCATCTTGATGGCGATCTGGCCGAACACGGTCAGGGCGATGGTCAGGACGATGTATAAATAATTCATGGCATGCTCACTTGACGATGCGGTGATAGATGTCTTGCGGATTCTTGAAGGAAAAGCCTTGCGTGGCGTACAGGTTCAGCACCGCCATGTTGCCGGCCGAAATGGAACTGGTGACGGTGTCGTGGCCGGCTGCGAACAGCTCGGAGATCACCTGGCGCCACCAGTACTTGGCCAGGCCGCGGCCGCGGAAGGCCGGCGCCACCGCGTGCAGCACCAGCGCGTTGCCGCTGTAGCCGATGAAGCCGGCCAGCTCGCCCTCGGCGAACAGGCCGTAGACCTGGCCGGCCGCGGCCAGCTGGCGCAGCCAGTTGTCGTAGCGCAGCTTGGCGCCGGCCGGGTCGATCTGGAAGTCGCGCTGGAAGCGGCCGTGCGCGAAGGCGCCGTGGCAGATCGCCAGCGCGGCGTCGAGGTCGAACGCGCGGCCGATGCCGACGATCTTCGCCGCCACCGACATATTGTGGCCGTCGAGCGGCTTGAGCGCGCGCAGCTGGTCGCGCGCGGCCCAGGTTTCCAGCAAGGTGTCGGTGTAGTAGAAGCCGCGCTCGTGCAGCGCGCGCTTGTCGGCCAGCGGCGCGACCTTGATGGTCTGGTGGCCGGGCGTGGCGTCGGCGGCGGCCAGCGCCGCCGCGCTGTATTCGCTCAGCTCCCACGCCGGGAAGCCGAACGCGGCCTGGTCCCACGGCGCCGCCTTTAACAGTTCAGTCATCGCTGATCTCCCGCGCGTTCGGCGTCAGGCGGCGCACGATGTACAGCGGGCGCTTCTTGGTCTCGTCGAAGGCCTTGCCCAGGTAGACCCCCATGATGCCCAGGATGCCGATGATCAGGCCGCCGATGAAGTACAGCGAGACGATCAGGCTGGACCAGCCGGGGATCGGCGAGCTGTGGATCATCGAGCGGATCAGGATGAAGGCGCCGAAGCCCATCGACACCGCCGCCATCGTCAGGCCCAGCCGCGCGGCCATGCGCAGCGGCTTGTCGGAGTAGGCGATGATGGTGTCGGCCGCCAGCTTCCACAGCTTGGCGAAGGTGTAGGTGGACTTGCCCTCGGCGCGCTCGGCGTGCTGCACCTGCAGGCCGGTGGTGGGAAAGCCCATCCACTGCACGTGGCCGCCGAAGAAGCGCAGCTGCTCGCGCATGCGGTTGAAGTTCTTCACCACCTGGCGCGACATGATGCGGAAGTTGCCGCTGTCGCCGCTGAAGTCGATGTCGGCCAGGTAGCTGAACAGGCGGTAGAACAGCCACGAGGTGAAGCGCTTGAGCGGCGGGTCCTGGCGCTGGCCGCGCAGGGCCAGCACCACGTCGTAGCCTTCCTGGGCCTTGTGGTACAGGCGCGGGATTTCCTCCGGCGCATCCTGCAGGTCGCAGTCCATCACCACCACCCAGTCGCCGCGGCACTGGTCCATGCCGGCGGTGATGCCGTAGTGCTGGCCGAAGTTGCGCGAGAATTGCAGGCCGACCACGCGCGGGTCGGCCTGGGCCAGGCGCTCGATCACCTGCCACGAGCGGTCGCCGCCGCAGTCCTCGACCAGCACGATTTCAAAGTTGGGGCTGACCGTTTCCAGCGCGTCGCGCAGGCGGGTGTACAGCTCGTCGAGCATCTTCTCGGCCTTGTAGACCGGGATCACGACCGAGATCAAAGGTGTTGCTTGCATTACGGTTTCTCCGGGGAAGGGATGCGTTCGAGGTCGATGCCGCTCAGCGCGAAGCGCCCGCGGCCGCTGCTGAAGACGCGGAATTCCACCTGTTCCAGCACGGCCGCGGTGTCGAAGCGCAAGGTCACGCGCTGCTTGCCGGCGGCGGTGATGGCCTGGCGCGCGTGCAGCTTGGCGCCGGCCTGGGTGACCACGTCGACCATGCCGAAATCGCCGGCGCCGCCGCCTTCGCCGGCGTCGATGTCGAAGCTGACCGCGTAGGCGCCGCGGCCCAGCGTGCGCATCGGGCCGAAGTGCAGGTTGCCGTCTTCGCCGGGCTGGGCGCTGACCACGCCGTTGTCGACCGCGCCGCGCTGGTGCAGGGTGCGCTGGTCCATGCGGTAGTGCACCGGCCGGCGCACGTCGATGTCCCAGGTCGGCAGGCTGGCGGCCAGGTTGGCCGGGTAGACGAAGATCGTCATGTCCTGCAGGCGCAGCACGCGCGGCTGGCCGGCATAGCTGGCCAGCAGGGGCTGGTCCAGGTACTTCAGTTCGTCATCGCGCAGGATCAGGAAGCTCGGCCCCTGCCAGGCGTCGGGCGTGTACCAGCGGTTGGACGCCAGCTTGCGCACCGGCAGCGGCAGGCCGCGCTCCATCATCACCTGGCGCACGCGCACGGCGCCGTCGCTCAGCACCGAGGTCTTGCCCGCGGTCCAGAAGGTGGCGTAGCCGTAGCGCAGGCCCTCGCGCTGCAGGAAGTCGGCCAGCTGCTGCTGCGGGGTCAGCAGGATCACGCCGCGCCACGGCAGGTGGGTCTGCACGAATTCGTTGAACGGGTACAGGTAGGAGGCCGGCGCGCTGGTCGCCAGCAGCGCGATGGCGGCGATGCCGGCGGCGCGCGTCAGCGGCGCCACGGCGCGGCGCTCGAGCATGACGCCGACCAGGATCAACAGCAGGAACAGCAGCGACGGCACCAGGTAGCGCACCGAGCCGTCGGGCGAGCTCATGTCGGCCAGCGTGGTGGTGACCATCATGAACAGGTTGGCGGCGAAGGAGATCGCGGCAAACACCACCACCAGCTGGCGCGGGCCGCTCCGCGGCTGCAGCGCCTTGTACAGCGCCCACGGCAGCAGGAACACCAGCAGCAGCGCGCCCACCAGCCGCAGCGCCGCATAGGCGCCGGCCAGCGAGGCGACCTTGCCGCTGGCGTTGGGGATGCCGTCGAACAGGATCACCACGCCGTTGAGCACGCCCAGCAGATTGCGCGCCATGCCGTTGAAGTCCAGCCAGGACAGCTGCGTCAGCCCCAGGTTGTTGTTGACATGCAGCAGCGTATAGCCGTTCAGCTGGATGCCGGCCAGCGCCGCCGCCAGCACCACCGCCAGCGCCTGCAGCTGGCGCCACGACGGCCGGCGCCGGTCGTCGCGCGCGGCGCGCCATTCCAGTCCTTGCTGGACGGCGCCGGCCGCCAGCAGCGGCAGGCCGTAGCACAGCGCGGCGCGCTGCGGATTGGCCCAGAACACCAGCAGCGTCAGCACCGCCGTGGCGGCGCCCCACAGCACGCGCTGGCCGCCGCGCGCCTGGCCCAGCGACCAGTAGGCATGGAGCAGGAAGCAGGCCATGTAGTACATCGAGCCGTAGGCGGCCTGGCCGTAGATATGTTCGGCCATCATCAGCGACATGCCGCCCGACACCACCAGCATGCCGGTCAGGCGCGCCAGGCGGCCCTGTTCCAGCAGGCCGGTCAGCAGCCAGCTGCTGTACAGGATCAGCGCCGCCGACACCAGGTCGGAGCCGAAGTGGGCCAGGTAGCCGTTTTGCATGAACAGCAGCAGCGGCACGACGAAGGTCTGGGTGTAGAACACCCACAGATCGCCGTTGGTGTAGTTCCAATCGCGGGGGAAGTACTGGCCGGTCTCGACGATCTCTTGCGCCAGCAGGTTCTTGACGGCGGAATCGGAGTGGAAAATTAACTGGTAGTCGATCAGCAGGAAAAACACCAGCAGCAGGATGTTGAAACAGAGCAATAGCGGCAGCCAGCGTTTCGTCAGCAGGTGAGTGGAGAATAGGCGCGGCGGCATAGGCATCGGAGGCAAAAGGTAAAATTGGGTAAAACCCGGCTAGTATATCGCGGGGTTATAAAATCAGCAATGCGGCCGCCGCGCCGGGGACGCCGGCCTGATCGCGAAAACCCGCATGGATACAGGGTTTGCGCGGCGCCGGGACGGCCGGGCTCGGGGGCATTAAATTGTGAAACTTTGTAACCTGGGGTCGCTGCGGGCTCAGGCCAGCCAGGTGGGCGCGGCGCGGTACCAGTTGCGGCCCCGCAGGCACTCGGCGATGCCGGCCGCGCATTGGGTCCAGCTCAGGTAGGGCAGGCCGGCCGAGGACGGCGCCTGGCCGGCCGCGTGCAGCGCCAGCCAGGCGTGCAGCGCATCGGCCAGCGCTTCGCTGCCGTCGGCGTCGAAATACCAGGCATGGCCGGCGCCCACTTCGCGGAACACCGGCGTGTCGCGCGCGATCACCGGCAACCCGTGCTGGGCGGCCTCGATCAGCGGCAGGCCGAAGCCCTCGGCCACCGAGGCCGCCAGCAGCGCCGAGGCGTGCGCGTACAGCTGCAGCAGCATGGCGTCGCTGGCGCGCTCCAGCCAGAACAGCCGCCGTCCCGCCTCCGGGTGCTGGCGCAGGCGTTCGCCCAGCAAGCCCATCTTCCAGCCCAGCTTGCCGACGATGACCAGGCTGGCGTCGTCGCCGCGCCGCCACAGCAGCTCGAAGGCGTCGAGCGCCTGGCCGTGCATCTTGCGCGGCTCCAGCGTGCCCACCATCAGCAGGCTGGGGCGCGCCGGCAGGCCGGCCAGCAGCGCCGCCTCGGCGGTGGACAGCGGCTGGCCGGCCGCTTCGCGCGGCAGGTCGGCGCCCAGGTGGCAATAGCCGACGTGCAGCGTGTCGGGGCGGCGGATGCCGTCCTGTTCCAGCCATGCGATCAGTTCGTCGGCCACCGCGCGCGAAATGCAGATCAGGCCGTCGGCCATGTGCGCCACCGT
This sequence comes from Duganella sp. CT11-25, assembly GCF_047302815.1. Taxonomy (NCBI): domain Bacteria; kingdom Pseudomonadati; phylum Pseudomonadota; class Betaproteobacteria; order Burkholderiales; family Oxalobacteraceae; genus Duganella; species Duganella sp. CT11-25. Next base: position 3,260,813 of record NZ_JBKBFD010000001.1, on the reverse strand, counting down.
GCGCAGCCAGTGGCTGAACCACGGGCGGGCGCCGGCCACGAACATCTCGGCATGGTTGATCGGCAGCAGGTCGTAGACCATGAAATACAGTTGCACGCCGTGGCGGCGCAAATCCTGCAGCACCGCCGCGTTGGCCGGCACTTCGTTGGGGCACAGGTCGAGGCCGTAGAAGATGTCGCCGGCCCGCACCTGGATCGGCGTGTCGTCCTCCGCCGCGCTGGCGCCGAACTGGCGCGCGTAGGCGTAGTAGCCGCCGGCGTCGTACACCGGCTCGATGCGCATGCCCGGCGGCGGCGCCAGCTGCAGCTCGCGCAGCACGCTGCGCACCACGCGCTGGATGCCGGACTGGTCGTCCTGCTTGACCAGCACCGACAGGTCGACCAGCAGTTGCGCCTTAGCCTGCATGGCCGCCATCCTTGGCCAGCAGCGCGGGCAGGCCCAGCGCCAGTCCGGCCAGCACGGCCTGCCAGTCCGGCTGCGGCTGCAAGGCCAGCAGCAGGTCGGCGGCGGCCAGCGGCGCGATCGACGGATCGGCGTCCAGCAGGCGGTAGCGGCCGTCCCGCGCCAGCGGCGATTGCCGCCAGGCTTCGCGCACGGCGGCGTGGCGGGCATCGTCGGCGCCGGTCAGCAGCACCAGCACGTCGTCCGCTTGCAGGCCCAGCGCGGCGCGGGCGGCGGCGCGGCCCTGGCCGGCGGCGGCCGGCAGCCAGGCGGCCGCGGCGTCGCCGGCGGCGGGACCGGTCAGGCACAGCAGCTCGCCGGCTTGCGCCAGCACCGGCAGCAGCGCCGGCAGCGCGGCCGACTGCGCATCCGGCGCGCTGAATTGCAGCGTGCCGTGCAGGATGCCGCGATTGCTCAGCGCGCGGTCCTCGTCGGCCGCCGCATCGTTCCAGCGCAGCACGATATCGTTTTGCTTGAGCTCGGCCACGCTGTCTTCCAGCACCAGTTCCGGGCGGCCGATCAGCGCCAGCGCGGCGGCGCGCGCGTAGCGGTGGACCGCGCCGTCGCGCCGCAGCGGCTCGACGCGGAAGCCGGCCGGCGGCGTCGCCAGCAGGTGGCACAGCAGCGCTTGCTGCGCCGAGCCGTCCCGCACCCCGCCGGTGTCCGGCAGCAGCTGGCGGCCCTGGTGGCCGGCCTCGTTGGCGGCGATGCAGTTGGCGACCTGCATCCAGTCCTGCTCGCCCGGCTCGACCGTGGTCTGGATCGCGGCCAGTTCGTCGCGCAGCTCGGCGTAGCGGGCGGCGCGGCTGTGCTGGGCGAAGTGCTCGATGGCGGCGCGGTACAGCACGCCGACATGGGCCGGCTGGTGCACGCGGCGCATATAGTCCTCGGCGCCGGCGCTGAGCCGGGCGGCCAGCGCGCGGTCCTGGCGCAGGCGCTCCATGGCCGCGCTCAGCTCGGCCTCGGTGCAGGCGTCCGGCAGCTTGATGGTGATCTCGGCCGGCACCTCGACCGCCGAGCCGTGGCTGTTGATGATGGTCGGCAGGCGGTAGGACAGGCAATCGAGGATGGTGGCCGAGGTCTCGCCGCGCGAACGGCTGCGCAGCTGGACGGCGGCGTCGGCCGCGCCCAGGTAGTTGCGGTACAGCTCGGGCGAGGCGAAGCCGGTGATCTTGATGCGCGGATGGCTGGCGATGCGCTTGGCCAGGTCGTTGCCGAACTTCTCGATATTGTTTTCGCCGACGAACACCAGGTGGCAGCGCGGGTCGTCCGCCAGCGCCGAGTTCAGCCAGGCTTCGACGATCAGGTCGTTGCACTTGGTGATGGCCAGCAGGCCGAACGAGCACATCACGAAGTCGTCCGCGCCCAGGCCCAGGCCGGCGCGCGCGGCGGCACGGTCGATCTCGCCGGGCAGCACGCGCAGCAGCGGGATCTGGCGCCACTCGTCGGCGCGGCCGGCGCCATACCATTGCTCGGCCAGGTCGCGCGAATAGGACGAATGCACGATCACGCCGCTGGCCTGGTCCAGCACCGCCTTGTTGCACGGGTACTGGTAGTAGGAGGCTTCGCGGCCGTGTTGCAGTTCATGGATCAGCGCGGCATAGCCGTGCGATTCGTACAGCGTGCGGCCGTAGGCGTTCGGCTCGCGGCCGACCGCCGAGGCGTAGTGCACCACGCCGCTGAGGAAGAAGTCGTGCAGCACCACCACGCCCGGATGGCGTTGCAGCATCGGGAACATGTGGCGGTGGAACGACGAGTTGCCGAAGTGGTAGACGATGCGGTCGTAGCGCTCGGCGTTGGCGTCGAACCATGCCACGCTGCGCTGCGGGAAGTTGGCGGCGGCCCAGGTGTCGTGCAGCGCCGGCTGGTCCAGCACCACTTCGATCTCGTAGTAGCGCGCCAGTTCCGGCAGCAGCTCGGCGCTGTGGTCGGCGATCCCGGAGCGTTCCGGCGGCAGCGGCGAGACATAGGCCAGGCGTGGTCGGCGCGCCGGCGTCGCGCCGACCGCGACCGCTTCGGCCTGGCGGCGGTGCGCGTGGCCTTCCTCGAACGCGTCCAGCGTCTTGCGCGCGCTGGCGTCCCACGAGAACAGCCGGGCCTGCGCCAGGCCGTGCTCGCGCAGGCTGGCGTGGAAGCCGCCGTCGGTGACGGCGCGCTGCATCAGCGCCGCGATCTCGGTCGGCCGGGTCGGGTCGAACAGCGCGTCGGCGCGGCCGATCACTTCCGGGATGCTGCTGTTGTTGGAGCCGATGGTGGCGGCGCCGCAGGACATGGCCTCCAGCGCCGGCAGGCCGAAGCCCTCCTGCAGCGACGGGAAGACGAACAGGTCGGTCAGGTTGTACAGCGTCACCAGGTCGTCGTCGGGGACGAAGCCGGTCAGCACCAGCTCGTCGTCGGCCAGCCGGAAGCGCGCCGCCAGTTGCTGCAGCTGCAGGCGCGCGGCGTCCGTCACGCTGCACACTACGGCCAGCTGGTAGCGGCTGCGCAGCTCGTACGGCAGCAGCGAGAAGGCTTCGATCAGGCCGTCGATATTCTTGCGGTAGTCGATGCCGCCGGTGTACATGATGAACGGCCGCGTCAGGCCGTAGCGGCGGCGCAGCGCCTCGGCCGCTTCCGGCGCGATGGCGCGCTGCTGGAAGATGTCGTCCACCGCCGACGAGATGTTGACGATGCGCTCGTCCGGCAGCTGCAGCGCGTCCATCGCTTCGCGCTTGGAGTGGCCGGAGATGGCCAGCAGCAGCTCGGCGTTCTTCAGGCTTTGCAGCTTGCGGTAGTACCAGCTGGCCACGCCGGGGTCGGTCAGGTAGGTCTGCTTGCGGATCAGCGGGATCAGGTCGTACAGCGTGACGGCGGTGTCGAACTCGCCGCGGCTGTGCAGCACCGAGCCGCAGGCGTTCTCGCCCAGCCCCTCGAACAGGCTGGACATGTGCACCACGTCCGGCCGCAGGCTGGCCAGGTGGTATTCGCGCAGCTGCTCGGCGGCGCGCAGGCGCCAGCTGTTGCCGCGCTCCTGTTCCCACAGCGGCACCGGCAGTTCGTAGGTCGAGATCTGCGACTGCGGCAGCACGCCGTCCAGCGCGCGGCGCAGCTGCGCCACGCTGTCGGGGAAGTGGCCGTTGAGGACGATACGGTAGTCGTGGCCGGGTCCCTGGCGCAGCATGGCCTGGGCCAGCGCCATCGAGTAGCGGCCGATGCCGCGGTGCATGCTGGAACCCTGGCATGCTTGCAGGTCGAGAACGATACGCATAGGTGTTTTTTCTATTGTGCGCTGGATGAGGTGGGCCTTAGCGGCGCGGAACGGCCTGGCGGCTGCGGCGCAGGTCGTCGTAGACCTGGCGCGCGGCGGCCGGCAGCTGCTGCAGTTCGGCCGAGGCCGGCGCCTGCGCCGCGTCGGCGGCCTGGGCCTGGGTCTGCATGGCGATGCGGCGCAGCACGCGCACCAGCAGCGGGAAGCGCGCCGCCGCGCGGCGCACCAGGAACGACAGCCGTGGACGCGAGGTGACGAAGTGCACCGCGTAGCGCAGCACGCGCTTGACGGCGCCGACGGCGCCGCGCTTGACGCGGCCGGCGACCCGGCGCGCCAGCCGCACGGCCTTGCCGGCGTACAGCTTGCCGGTGCGCAGCGGCAGCGTCACGCGCCACGACAGGCTGGCGTAGACGGCGCCCAGCGTGCCTTCGGCGTGGGACGTGCGCTCGCGCAGCGGGCCGAGCTGCGATTCCGCCGCCAGCGCGCGCGCCGTCATCAGTTCCAGCGCGGCGCTGGCGCGTTCGGCGCGCAGCTTGTTTTCGGTCGACAGGTAATCCTTCTGCTTCCATTCCTCGACGTGGGCCATGGCCCAGGTGCGCGATTCCTGCGACGCCGCCTCGGCCGTCGCGGTGCGCTGGCGCCATTCGGCCAGCGGGTGGCTGTACGGGTGGTCTTCGCACAGCTGGAAATCGTCGGCCGGGTGCGGCGGCAGGCGCAGCGCGGCCAGCACGGCGGGCTGCTCGACGGCGGCGTAGTAGTGCTGCATGCCGTCGTCGTGCGCCAGCGCATAGCCGTTGTCCAGCAGGCGCTGCTGCGGGCCGCCGGCGGCGATCACCACCCACGGCCGCCAGCGTCGCAGGTCCAGGCCGGCCAGGGCCTCGGCGGCGTCGGCGCCGGCGTGCAGCAGGTGGATGGCCGGCGCGGCGTGTTGCGCGCACAGCTGGTCCAGCGCGTGCACGGCGATCTCGCGCTGCAGGACGTCGCGGCCGGCGGCGCGCTGTTGCTGCGCCTGTTCGGCGTCGCGGGTCGCGGTGTGCAGGTCCGGGATTTCATACAGCATGGCGCTGCCCGCCCGCGGACCGGCGGCGCCGTCCAGCGTGGCGTCGGCCGGGCGGGCGACGCGCAGCGCGCGCGCCAGCGCCGGCGAGGCCGCCAGGTTGAGGCCGCGCCAGCCGCGCTGGTAGAACGCGTGGGTCACCGAGCCGACGGGCGCGGCGTTCGGCTGCAGGTCGATGTAGTAGCCGTGCCCGATGTGGCGCAGCGCGCGCCACAGCAGCACGTCCTCGAAGTTCGGGGCGTAGGAGATAAAGCTCATGTCGGCTCGCTGTCTAGCAATTCAACTTGCGGGGCCAGCCAGGTGCTGCCCTCGAAATACACGTGCTGCAGGTTCATCACCTGGAACACCAGCGCCAGGTCGCGCCATTCGTAGTTGTCGACCAGGTGGGTGTCGGCGCTGTGCAGCGCGGTGGCCACCGAGTAGCTGCCCGGCCCCAGGTTGAGCGGGAAGCGGAAGCGCAGCGTCAGTTCCTGGCCGGCCACCACCGGCGGCAGCTCCTTGCCCATGTGGAAGGTGTTGGTGCCGAACACCGGCTGGCCCAGCCGGTCCTTGATGCGGAAGCCCAGCGTCAGGCGGGCGATCGGCGCGTGCACCGCCACCGTCACCGCCAGCGTGACGTCGCTGCCGACGCCGTGCACCTCGGCCGGGTTGCCGTCGGCGTCGAGCAGGTCGATCCGCTTGACGGTGGCCTCGCCGCTGCCGGAGATGGTCTGCACCTTGCCGCTCTCGTGGGTTTCCTGGCGCACGCTCTGGTTCTCGCGCTCGGCCAGCATGGCGTTGTAGAAGTCCATGATTTCTTCCGGCGAGCCCTGCTTGGCGATGCGGCCGGCGTCGAGCAGGATGGCGCGGTCGCACACCGACTGGATCGCGCCCTTGTCGTGCGAGACGATCAGCAGCGTCGTGCCCTGTTCGCGGAAGCTGCGGATGCGCTCGAAGCTCTTGTGCTGGAAGTAGGCGTCGCCGACCGACAGCGCCTCGTCGACGATCAGCACGTCCGGGCGGCGCGCGGTGGCCACCGCGAACGCCAGCCGCATCTGCATGCCGCTCGAATACACGCGCACCGGCTGGTCGAGGTAGGCGCCGATCTCGGCGAAGGCTTCGATCTCCGGCATCAGCGCCGCCATCTCGGCGGCGCTGATGCCGAGCAGCTGGCCGGCCATCAGCGCGTTCTGGCGGCCGCTGAAGTCCGGGTGGAAGCCCATGCCCAGCTCCAGCATCGCCGCCACGCGGCCGCCGATGGTGACGCTGCCGGTGGTCGGCGCGGCGGTGCCGGTGATCAGCTTGAGCAGCGTGCTCTTGCCTGCGCCATTGATGCCGATGATGCCGACCGCTTCGCCGGGCTGGACGTCGAAGGCGATCTCGCGCAGCACCCACACGGTGTCGTGGCGCGGCGCGCCCTTGGGCAGCAGCCATTCGAGCAGGCGGGCGCGGTGGGTCGGATAGCGCTTGTAGGCCTTGCCCAGGTCGCGTACTTGGATTTGACCGTTCACAGTTCGTCCACCATTTCTCCCGCGCGCAGGCGGAACAGTTGCAGGCCCAGCGCGCACAGCAGCAGCGCCAGCACCGCCGGCACCAGCAGCGTGCCCCAGTGCGGCCATTGATGGCTGACCAGGACGTCCTGGTAGCCGACGATCAGCGGCGCCATCGGGTTCCACACCAGCCAGGCGCGCACGTTGGCCGGCAGCACGGCCACCGGGTAGACCACCGGCGTGAACCAGAACCAGAACTGCAGCGCGATGCTGAAGAACTGGCCGACGTCGCGGAAGAACACGTTGAGCACGCCCAACACCAGGCCGAGGCCGATCGCCAGCGCGATCTGCAGCGCCAGCAGCGGCAGCAGCGCCACGAAGGTCCAGCCGGGGAAGTTGCCCGACACCAGCAGGAAGGCGGTGAACAGGCCGAAGATGATGGCGAAGTTCAGGCTGGCGTTCAGCACCACGATGATCGGCAGGCAGATGCGCGGGAAGTTGATCTTCTTGATCAGGCCGGCGTTGTCGAGGAACATGCTCTGCGCCTTGGTGGTGATCTCGGCGAAGTAGTTCCAGGTCAGCACGCCGGCGCACAGGTAGATGCTGTAGGCGAAGGTGGTGTCGCTGCCCGGCAGGCGCGAGCGCATCACCTGGGCGAACACCACGGTGTAGACCACGATCATGGCCAGCGGGTTGAGTACCATCCAGGCCGCGCCCAGCACCGAGTTGCGGTATTTGGACTGGAATTCGCGCTGCACGCTGCCCTGGATGAAGCCGCGGAAGTTGGCGATATTGCGCAGCTGTCCCAGCGCCATCATGGGGCGGCTCCGGGCGTCGGGCAAGCGAGAGTAGGGTGGGGCATCATGGTCGTTCGTTGATTGATAAGCGGGCGCGCGCGCTGGCGGCGCCCGGGTGCGGCATTCGGGGCGGCATTATATACCGGGCCGTGGCGCGCGGCGCGCACGCGGCGGCGCCGTCACGGCGGCCCTTCGACCAGCTTTTGCAGCGCCTGCGGGTCGAGGATGATCAGGCGGTGGGTATCCTTTTGCACGATGCCCTGCTGGGTCAGCGTGGCCAGCGCCCGCGTCACCGTCTCGCGGCTGGTGTTGATCATGTTGGCGATGTCCTGGTGGGTCGGCAGGTTTTCCACCACGTCGGGCTGGCCCGGCTGGTTCTTCTTGAGCTGGGTGATGAAGGTGTAGATGCGGCGCGTGGTGTTGTTAATGCTGAGCAAGGTGCGGAATTCGGAATCGCGCTGGATCTTCTCGGCCAGGTGGCGCAGCATCTTGTTGGCCACCGACGGCGCGTGCGAGAACAGGTGCAGCGCGGCCGGCGCCGGCAGGAAGGCCACCAGCACCTCGTTCATCGCCACCACCGAGGCGGTGCGGGTGGAGCCGCTGATGACGGCGATCTCGCCGAAGAAGTCGCCGGGCGCCAGCATGCGCAGGCCGATCGCGCGGCCGTCCTCGGTGACGTCGATCACCTGCAGCTGGCCCGACAGCAGGAACAGCAGGCCGTCGCCCATGCCGCCCTTTTGCAGCACGACGTCGCGCTTGCTGTACTGGCGGTAGCGCAGCTCCGGCCGGATGCGCAGGAAGTCCTCCTCCTCGAGGTCGGACAGCAGCGGAATCTTGCGCAGGTGGACCTGCACATTGACGGTCTTGGGCTCTTCGCCGGGGGCCGGCTGGCCGGCGGCGGCGGTATCGAGGGGGGCTTTGGTCTGGGACTTCATGGGCGTATTGTAGCGCTAGGACCGCGGTCAGCGTCCGTCCTGCCATCGCCAGCTCAGCTGCAGCTGGCGATTGTCGTATTGGAAAATGGAAATATTCTCGCGGTTGTGCACCTGGCGCCATTCCAGCTGCAGCGTGGCGTTGCGGCTCAGCGGGTACAGCAGCGCGGCGCGCAGCGTGCGCGTGTCCTGGCGGCGCACGACATCGATCACTCCCGGCGAATAGTCGGTGGCGCCGGCCCCGCGCTGGGCCGACCAGTCCAGTTCGCCCTCCAGGCCGCGCCCCAGCGCGCCGTGCGCGAACAGGCCCATGCTCCAGCCCCGGCGGTCGCCGCCGGGACGGTCGGCCACCGCGTGATCGTTTTGCCAGCCCAGCGTGACCTGGGTCTGGTAGTCGGCGCCCCGGTAGCCGAGCACGTTGCGCAGCTCGGTGATGTTCGAGTCGAAATTGCTCAACGTCTGGTAGTTCATGTGGGTCAGGCCGCTCATCACGGTCCACTCCAGGCCCTTGGGCAGCTTGAGCGGCGGCGTCACGCGCACCTGCAGCTGGCCCTGCTTCTGGTACAGCTGGCCGCCCAGCGACAGCGCGCCCAGCCCGCCGGTCACGCGCAGCAGCCAGCGCCGGTAGCGCCAGGCCCGCTCGACGCCGCCGTAGGCCGAGATGGTGTTGTAGCGCGACAGGCGGTCGTTGGCGCGCGCGTACAGCTGGAAGAAGCCGAGCGTGCCGTTCTGGTCGAGGTCGCGCAGGTAGTCGGCCGAGACGATGCTGTAGCGGTCGGCCTGCGGCAGGTATTCCGGCAGCAGTTCCAGCGTGTTGCCGGGGATGCTGCCGTCGCCGATGGTGTACAGCGGGTTGCTGGCGCCCTGGTTGACGTTGCGGTCGTCGCCGCGCGCCACCGTCAGCGCCCACTGGCTGTGCGCGCTCCAGCGGTAGCAGCCCTGCACGCGCTGCTGCTCGATGATGTCGCGGATGCCCTTGGGCGGGTCGAAGCGGTTCTCGATGCTCTGGAAAATCTGCTCGGCCTCGTCGCTGTGGCCCAGCGCGCATTGCAGCATGCCCAGGTCCAGCCATTCGCCGGCGTTGGCCGGGCCCTGGGCGATCATCAGCGCCAGCGTGCGGCTGGCGTCGGCCTGGCGGCCCTCGGCGATCGACTGCATCGCCTCCTGGTACAGGTCCAGCTGCACCGCCTGGGCGGCGGCGCTTTGCTGGTCGTCGCCGTCGGCCGGGGCCGGACGCGCGGCCGCGTGCGGCGCCGCGGCCAGCAGCCAGGCGGCGGCCAGCAGCATGCCCAGGCGCTTGAGGTGGTTCAACGGCCTCATGCGGCGGCCTCCGGCGAGGCGGCCAGCGCGCTCAGGGTGTACAGGGTGGTAAGGTGTTCTCTGCCGCGCAATATGTAGTCGCCTAATAATAAAAGGGGGTGGCGCGTGCAGCGCGCCGCCGTGCCGGGGCCGACGATGACGTCGTACGGGAAGTCGCGCGCCGCCGTTTCCAGCCGCGAGGCGACGTTGACGCTGTCGCCGACCGCCGTGTAGATGCTGCGCGAGCTGGAGCCGAAGTCGCCGGCCAGCGCGACGCCGCTCTCGATGCCGATGCGCACCCGCAGCGGCGCCAGGCCGCGCTTGGCGCGCCGCAGGTTGAAGGCGCGCACCGCCTGGACGATGGCCAGCGCCGCGTCCAGCGCCTGGTCGGCGTGGTCGGCCACCGGCAGCGGCGCGCCCCAGAACGCCACCAGGCCGTCGCCGGTGTACTTGTCCAGCGTGCCGTGGCGTTCCAGCACCGGGCCGGTCAGGCAGTCGAGGAAGTCGCGCGTCAGCTGCGCCGCCTGCTCGACCGGCAGCGCCTCGACGTGGCTGGTGTAGCCTTGCATGTCGGCGATCAGCGTGGTCACTTCGCCGCTGCGCGGCGCCAGCGGATCCTTGAGGCCCTGGCGCAGCAGCTCGTCGACCACGGCGTCGGCCACGTACTGGCGCAGCGTGCCGAGCAGCTGGCGCGAATGGCGCTGGGTCGATTGCCAGGCCAGCGGCACGCCGACCATCAGCAGGAACAGGTTGACCAGCAGCGGGCCGGCCGGATTGAATTCGGCGTCGTGCGGCAGCAGCCGCCACACCAGCAGCAGCCAGGCCGCCGAGGCGGCCGCCAGCAGGCCCATGCTGCTCCACGCCGGCAGGCGCGGGAAGGCCCAGGTGGCCAGCAGCGTGACCAGCAGCGCGTAGGCCGCCGCGATCCAGCGCCCGGGCCACGGCGCCGGCGCGACGCCGTCGCGCACGTCGAGCTGGGCGGTGAGGGCGGAGGCGTGCACCAGCAGGCCGCTGGTCAGCGGCGACAGCGGCGTGGCGACGCGGTCCGACAAGCCCAGCGACGACGAGCCGATCAGCACCAGCTTGCCGGCCACCAGCGCGGCCGGCCAGCGCTGCTCGAGGATGTCGGCGGCCGGCACCACGGTATAGGCTTCCCAGTTGCGGCTGTAGGGCAGGCGGCGCAGGCCGGGGCCGGCGGTCAGGCCGTCGGTGGGGCCGGCGGCGCGGACGGGGGCGGCCTGGGCGGCGCAGCAGTCCAGCAGGCCCAGCGACAGGGTCGGGTAGCTGCGGCCGTCGAACCAGGTTTGCATCGGCAGCCGGCGTATCATGCCGTCCTTGTCGGGGATGAAGCCGATGTTGGCGACGTGGGCGGCCTGGCGCAGCCCGGCGTGGTTGGCGATGTAGCCGCTGGCGGCGACGGCGCCGCCGGGGCGCGGCGCCGCCGTGCCGCCGGCCAGCGCGCCGACGCGCAGCGGCAGGTAGCCGTTGTAGTCGAAAGCCTGCGGCAGCACCACCGGGCCGTGCTGGGCCAGCAGCGCGATGCGCTGGTCGCCGGCGGCGTCGGCCGGTTCCGGCAGGGTGATGTCGAGCGCGACGCCGCGCGCGCCGTACACGCCGAGCAGCAATTCCAGCAGCGTGGCCAGGCGCTCGCGCGGCCATGGCCACGGGCCGGCCTTGGCCAGGCTGGCCTCGTCGATGTCGATCACCACCAGCCGCTGGTCCGGCGCATCGCTGGCCTGGGCGCGCACCAGCCGGTCGCGCAGCCATTCGTCGGGCACGTAGGGCTGGGCCGCCGGCGGCAGCCATTGCGACCACAGCGCCAGCACGATCGCCGCCAGCGCGACCAGCGCCGACAGCGGTGGTGTCGGAATGCGGAACGGCGTGGTCATGGAAGGATGTGACGCTTATGCATGCGGATCAAGGAATGATAATTGGCGGCAAGTATAGCGTGATGTTGCTTGCTGGGTAAGAGAAAGTTAGCTTTAGTGTAAGCAGTTGTAAGACCTGGCCGCGGTCCTGTCCCGACCGTTGCGCGCGATGCTAGAATTTAAGAATTGTTCGTGGTCAATGTGATGGCCGTCACAGTATTATGGCGTATAAAGCGGACAATGGGAAAAAAAGGAGTATTAATATGTTGTCCCCAATTTCAGCTTTGCTTACTTTGACTGGCGCGCGGCGCTGGCTGGCCATTGGCCTGCTGGGCCTGGCGTCCGTCGCCCATGCGGGCGAGGCTGCGCGGATCGTCTTCGTCACCGGCCAGGTACATACCGGCGGCCGCGCGCTGGCGATAGGCGACGCGGTGCAGGAAGGCGACGAGATCGTCACCGGCACGCAAGGCACCACCTATCTGAAAACCGTCGACAACGGCTTGCTGATCCTGCGCCCGTCGAGCCGCGCGCGCATCGTCACCTACCATGTCGACAAGGTCAATCCGGCCAACACCCAGATCAAGTTCGAACTGCTGTCCGGCGTGGCGCGCAGCGTTTCCGGCGACGCAGTCAAGCTGGCGCGCCAGAACTTCCGCTTCAACACCCCGGTCGCGGCGATCGGCGTGCGCGGCACCGACTTTACCGTGTCGACCGACGCCGAGACCTCGCGCGTGACGGTGATCTCCGGCGCCATCGTGGTCAGCGGCTTCGGCGGCGCCTGCATGCCGGGCGGCAGCGGCCCGTGCGAGCAGGCGGCCAGCCGCGAACTGGCGGCCACGCAGGCCGGGCAGATGTTGCAAGTACGCAAAGGCCAGCCGGCGCCACAACTGCTGAGCACGGCCGGCAGCGCGCTGGCGCCCGATGCCGTGGCGCCGCCGCGCAGCGACGAGCCGATCGGCAAGGGCACCGGCACGCCGGTGACGGGCGATGTCAGCCTCGATCCGAAAAAAACCGAAAACCTGCTGACACAGGCCGCCGTGAAGTTGACCAACACGCCGACCTTGCCGCCGCCGACCGTGGTGGCGCCGCCGGATGAGCCGGTGGTGGTCGTGCCGGTGGTGCAAAGCCAGCTGGTATGGGGACGCTGGCAGAAAGTGGCGAATGCGGCTGCCACCGTCGATAGCATCCAGGTACTGAACGCGGGCGCGCAGGAAATCGGCCGCAATAGTTATTACGCATTGTTCCGCACACCGGGTGAGACCTGGCAGTCGCCGGCGCAGGGCAGCATCGGTTTCTCGCTGGCGCAGAGCGAGGCCTACATACTGAACGAGACCACGCATGTGAATTCGTTGGCGTCGCTGGAAAACGGCAAATTGAATGTCGATTTCGGCAAGGCCGCTTTTACTACCTCGTTTGACTTGCTGAGTCCAGGCGGCCGATATCAGTTGCAGGCCGAGGGCACTGTTTCCAAGGACGGTATCTTGACCGGCAATGGCCAGTTCCAGGCTCCGACCAATATGGCGGTCAGCGGTGCGCTGAGTAATGAGAACGGTGGCAGCGCCGCTTATATATTCAGTTCGCGGCTGGACGAGCGGCGCGTGGTGAACGGCGTGACTTACTGGCGCAAATAAGCGCGTTATTAATAAAAAATAAAGAAAGGGCGGATCTTTGTATCCGCCCTTTTTGTATTTATATTAAAAGTGGATAAGCATAAAATCTAGCGTTGCTTATCTGATAATTTTATATTGATTTCCATGATGTCTTCTTACATAATGCAGCGCGGGCTTATTTCGTGGCTTTTTTATGAAAGAAGAGAGGTTTTTGTTGTTTTGTGTGACGACCGTCACATAAATGAACAAGGGCCTTCTGCCATTATGGCTGCCGTAGCACTGCAAGCATCAGAGCTTCAAACCTCTGCAGTTTGAAACTTATTGAAACGACCTTTAGGAGTTCTAAATGACTATCAGCACCGCCGATATCCAATCTCTGTACATCGCTTACTTCAACCGTCCTGCTGATCCTGTGGGCCTGCAGTTTTACCAGACTTCCCCGAACCTGACGGTTGCCTCGATCGGCGCCGCTTTCGCCGCTTCGCCAGAATACACCTCGATCTACGCCGGCAAACAGCCTGCTGAAATCGTCAGCATCATCTACCAAAACCTGTTCGGCCGCGCTCCAGAGCCAACCGGTCTGCTGTTCTGGGCCGACGCTCTGAACAAGGGCTATGTGACCGCCGGTAACATCGCTTTCCAGATCCTGCAAGGCGCGCAAAACGACGACAAAATTGCTATTCAAAGCAAAATCACCGCGGCGACCACGTTCACCACCTCGCTGAATACCAGCGCTGAAATCGTTGGCTACAGCGGCGCAGCTGCTAACGCCGTCGCCAGCGATTGGCTGAAAGGCATCACCAACCCAACCAACCTGGCAGCAGCGACCACCGACGACGCACTGTTGGCTGTCTCGACCGCCGCTACCGCCGCGCACGACGGCCAGAACAACACCGGCAGCTCGTTCGCTACCACCGTTGCTATCGACACCATCGTCGGCACCAACGGCAACGACATCATCAACGTGTACGCCAGCGGCACCAAAGCTGACGGCACCGACGGCGCCACCCTGAGCGCAAACGATTCGATCGACGGCGGCGCTGGCATCGACACCCTGAACCTGGAAGTTGGCGGCACGGGCGGTCCTTTCAATAACCTGCAAGTTGGCACCATCAAGAATGTTGAAATCATCAACATCTCCGGCGCTGATGTGCTGGGTGCGGTTGCTGGTACCATCGACGCATCGAAATACCAAGGTTCGACCAACATCAACATCCAGAGCGCTGCTGGCGCCGTGACCGTTACCGGTCTGGCTGGCAAGACCCTGGGCGTTGGCGCTGGCTACGATGCAGCCAACACCATCACCGCTGACTTCAACGCTGCTTCGGCAACCGTTGCCCTGACCAACGTTGGTGATGGCCTGACCATCGACACCAAAAACGTCAAGTCGACCACGCTGAACCTGTCGGGCACCAACGCCGACGACGGCGCTGGCGGTCCAGGCACCATCACCCTGACCAACACCGGTGCCAAGGTTGCAACCCTGAACCTGAACCTGAAGTCCGACGCTATCGTTGAAGTTGCTGCCCTGGCTGCGCTGACCTCGATCGTTTCGACCGGCTCCAACGCACTGGACGTCTCCGACGCGGCTGCAACCGTGCAGAACATCAGCACCGCTGGTGGCGATGACACCGTGAAGATTTCGTTCGCTACCGCAGCAGCTGCTGGTTCGGTCGCTGCTAAAAACGCAACCGTCAGCACCGGCGCAGGCGACGACACGATCACCGTGTTGACCACCGGTACCGCACTGACCACCGTCGATGCAGGCGCAGGCGACGACACCATCACCGTCACCAAAGTGGCTGGCGCTGCTCTGTCGATCACCGGCGGCGCTGGCGACGACTCCGTCACCATCCTGGGTACCGCCCTGGCAACCACCGACGTGATCGATGGCGGCGACGGCACCGATACCGTTGCAGTGGCTGGCTCGACCACCGCTCGCGTTGCCGATGACTTCATCGTTCTGACCAAAGTGATCAAGAACTTCGAATCGCTGGAACTGACCACGGCTGAAGGCGCTGTTGGTACCGCTCTGCTGACCGAAATCGCTCTGGACGCATCGAAACTGGCTGGCTACAGCACCTTCACCTTCGATGCAGGCGCATCGTTCGTTAAGAGCGTTGCTGCTGCCCAGGCTATCGTTGTTGGCACCGCTGCTACCTCGGTGACCGCTTCGGCTGCCGGCTACGTCGCTAAAGGCGCAGGCGGCGCGACCAGCACCACCTACGCTGGCACGCTGAACGTCACCGACAACGTCGACGCTACCGCTTCGACCGTTGTTGCACGTGCTGACACCGTCAACCTGACCGTTAAAGCAGTCAACACTGCCGTCGACGCAACCCTGGTTTCGACCGACGTGACCCTGACCGGCGACGTGAAAACTGCTGTTGTTACCGTGAACAACGGTATCGATGCACAAGACGGCGTTACCCTGCACGACAACCAAGCTAACGTTGCTATCACCACCGGCGCTGGTGTTAATGCTCTGTCGGGCAACACCGCGCTGGCCGCGCTGGGCAACCTGGCTACCCTGACCCTGTCGGGCAGCGGTTCGGCTACCGTGGTCAACGTTGACACTACCAAATTGGTAACCGTTGATGCGTCGGGTCTGGGCAGCACCTACACCGTGACCGCCGACGGCCACACCAAGGGCGATGCAACCCTGGGCCTGACCTACACCACCACCAACACCGCAGTTGAAACCATCAAACTGGGTTCGGGTATCGACACCATCACCTTCGGTGCCGCTTCCTCGACCTACGGTAAAGTGGACTCGCTGTCGGGCCTGAACCTGGTGCTGAACGCTGCTGGTACCGCCCTGGTTGTTGGCGCTAGCGATACGCTGGCCGTGACCGGTGCCACCACCGCAACCAAAGTCACCACGACCCAGACCGACATCGATCTGGCTCTGAAGGACTTCGCAGCTGCTCACGTCAACGGTACCGTTGTGTTCGCCTTCGGCGGCGACACCTACGTCTACCACGACGTTGGTGCTGCTCCTGGTGTTGACCAAGGTAAAGTCGACGCAGCCGACATCCTGGTCAAGCTGGTTGGTACCGTCAACCTGGACGCTCTGGTCGTCGCTCTGGGCTAATCCCCAAGTGCTTCCCTGGCCTTGGCCGGGGAATGTATCAGACTGGCGGGAAGGGCGAACATCGCCTTCCCGCCGCACAAAAAGCCAAGCGCACGCTTGGCTTTTTGTTTTTTTGCGCCAAACTAACCTAACCGTAAGCCACCGTGACCAATAAGTGATGGAAAAAGAAATTTTCGTGTGTTAATCTTCGAAAATGTGATGTGGATCACATTTTCCGCCCTAATTGAGCGATAATGTCGCGTCTCCCGCTGTTCCATGCCTTACAACACTGCACTGCGCATGCCTATACATGAAAAATTTCCTCAAACCTAAAAACGAGATCGAACAGGCGCTGCTCAGCTTCAAGAGCACCTTTATGACGGTCGGCTGCTTCAGCGCCGTCAGCAACCTGTTGATGCTCGCCCCCTCGCTGTACATGCTGCAGGTGTATGACCGTGTGTTGCAAAGCCGCAACGAGATCACGCTGCTGATGCTGACGCTGATGATGCTGGGCGCCTACGCCATCATGAGCCTGCTGGAACTGGCGCGCAGCTTCGTGCTGGTGCGCGTCGGCGCCCGTTTCGACATGGAGCTCAACAAGCGCGTGTACACCGCCGCCTTCGAGCAGAACCTGAAGAAAGCCGGCGGCAATGCCGGCCAGGCGCTGCAAGACCTGACCAACATCCGCCAGTTCCTGACCGGCAACGCGCTGTTCGCCTTCTTCGACGCGCCATGGTTCCCGGTCTACCTGATCGTGATCTTCTTCTTCGAGCCGTCGCTGGGCCTGTTCGCGCTGGGCGGCACGGCGATCCTGGTGCTGCTGGCCTACATCAACGAGCGCACGACGCGCCAGCCGCTGGCCGAAGCCAACACCATGGCGATCGCCTCCAGCACCATGGCCTCGAACAACCTGCGCAACGCCGAAGTGATCGAATCGATGGGCATGCTGCCCAACCTGATCGGCCGCTGGTTCAAGCTGCATGGCAAGTTCCTGCACCTGCAGGCGGAAGCCAGCGAAAAGGCCGGTAAGATTTCGGCCGTGACCAAGTTCGTGCAAACCTCGCTGCAATCGCTGGTGCTGGGCTTTGGCGCGCTGCTGGCGGTGGAAGGCAAGATTACCCCCGGCATGATGATCGCCGCCTCGATCCTGGTCGGCCGCGCGCTGGCGCCGGTGCAACAGGTGATCGGCGTCTGGAAAACCTTCGGCAGCACCCGCAGCGCCTACCAGCGCCTGACGGCCCTGCTGGAACTTAACCCGGCCCGGCCGGCCGGCATGCCGCTGCCGAAACCGACCGGCGCGATCCACGTCGAAAACGTCACCGCGATGCCGCCAGGTTCGCAGGTCACCGTGCTGCGCAGCCTGAGCTTCGCCATCAACGCCGGCGACGTGCTGGGCGTGGTCGGCCCTAGCGGTTGCGGCAAGTCGACGCTGGCCCGCCTGCTGGTCGGCGTATGGCCGGCCGCGTTGGGCAAGGTGCGCCTGGACGGCGCCGATATCTATCAATGGAACAAGGGCGAGCTGGGACCGAACGTCGGCTACCTGCCGCAGGACATCGAGCTGTTCGCCGGCACCGTCAGCGACAACATCGGCCGTTTCGGCGAGATCGATGCCGAGAAAGTGGTGCTGGCGGCGCAGCGCGCCGGCGTGCACGACATGATCCTGCACTTGCCCAAGGGCTACGACACCATGCTGGGCGACGGCGGCGCCGGCCTGTCCGGCGGCCAGAAGCAGCGCCTGGGCCTGGCCCGCGCGATGTATGGCGATCCGTCGCTGATCGTGCTGGATGAGCCCAATTCCAACCTGGACGATGTCGGCGAAGCGGCGCTGCTGCAGGCGATCAACGATCTGCGCCAGCGCGGCAAGACCATCGTGCTGATCACGCACCGCACCAGCGTCATCGGCGCCACCACCAAGCTGCTGGTCATCGCGGATGGCACGGTCAGCATGTTCGGCCCGACCCGCGATGTGCTCAACGCCTTGACGGAAAACCAGAAAAAGGCGCAGCTGCAACAGCAGCAGGCGCAAGCCGCGCACGCCCAGGCCGCGCAGGCTCAAGCCCAAGCCCAGGCTGCTCAAGCGCAGGTCGCTCCAGCCCCGGTCCAGACCCAGGCGCAGAACGATGCTGACCAGCAGGCCGTCGTGCGGCAGCAAGCCGAGGCCGCAGCGGCCAAGGCAACCACGGAACAGGAATAAACCATGCGTAATTTAGTCACTAAAAAAGAGGAAGCGGTCGAAGTCATCAGCCACGATGTCACGCCGCTGACCGTCAACACCGATGCCCGCTCGTACAGCCGCTTCGGCTGGATCGTGATCGCGCTGGGCGTCGGCGGCTTCTTGCTGTGGGCAGCGACCGCGCCGCTCGACAAGGGCGTGCCGATGGCCGGCTTCGTGGCCAAGGAAGGCAACCGCAAGACGATCCAGCACCAGAGCGGCGGCACCATCCAGGACATCCTGGTCAAGGACGGCGACCAGGTCAAGAAGGGCCAGGTGCTGGTGCGCATGAACAGCGTGCAGGCCGGCTCGCTGGCCGAAACCAGCCGTGCCCAGTATTTCGCTTCGCGCGCCACCGAGGCGCGCCTGCTGGCCGAGCGCGACGGTGCATCCTCGGTGAGTTTCCCGCCGGACCTGGAGAAATACAAGGACGATCCGCGCGTGGTCGAGGCGATGGGCACGCAGCGCCAGTTGTTCGCATCGCGCCGTGGCGGATTGACCAGCGAACTGTCGGCCTATGAAGAGAATATCCTCGGCCTGAAATCGCAGATCCAGGGTCTGGAAGAATCGCGCAACAGCAAGAAGGTGCAGCTCGGCATCCTGCAGGAGCAGCTCGACGGCATGCGCGAACTGTCCCGCGATGGCTATATCGCCCGCAATCGCCTGCTGGACGTGGAGCGCACCTATGCGCAGATCAACGGCGCGATTTCCGAAGACATCGGCAACATCGGCCGCACCCGCAGCCAGGTGCTGGAAATGACGCTGCGCCGCTCGCAGCGCATGCAGGATTACCAGAAGGAAGTGCGGACGCTGCTGTCCGATACCCAGCGCGAAGCCGAGGCGCTGGCGGCCCGCATCAAGGGCCAGGACTACGAGCTGGCCAACACCGACGTCCGGGCGCCGGACGACGGCGTCGTGGTCGGCACCACCGTGTTCACCCGCGGCGGCGTGGTCGCGCCGGGTGCGCACATGATGGACATCGTGCCGAGCGACGACGCGCTGGTGGTCGAGGGCCAACTGGCCGTCAACCTGGTCGACAAGGTACACAATGGCTTGCCGGTCGAGCTGATATTCTCCGCCTTTAACACCAACAAGACGCCGCACATCCCGGGCGTTGTGATCCAGGTCTCGGCCGACCGCACCATCGAAGAGCGCAGCGGCCAGCCGTACTACAAGGTGCGTGCCCGCGTGACGCCGGAAGGCGCCAGGCTGATCACCGCCAAGAAGCTCGATATCCGTTCCGGTATGCCGGTGGAAATGTTCGTCAAGACCGGCGAACGCACCATGATGAGCTACCTGCTCAAGCCGGTGTTCGACCGCGCCAAATCGTCGATGGCGGAGGAGTGATATGACGCTGCGTACTCAAAAAGCGCCGCGCAGGCTGGCGCTGGCAGCGGCGGCAGCGCTGCTGCTAGCCGGTCATGCCTCGGCCATCACGCTGAACCAGGCCTACGAGGCGGCGCTGCAGAATGACCCGACTTTCCAGACCGCAGTGCAGGATGCGACGGCGGGACGCGAGTACCGCGTTATCGGGCGTTCCAACCTGCTGCCGAACGTGCAGGCCAACTATTCGCTGAGCAAGAACAATTCGGATCTGATCACGACCCAGTCGGGCATCGACTTCCCGTCGTCGCCGCAGTACTACAGCCGTTCGGCCTCGGTCTCGCTGCGCCAGCCTCTGTACGCGCCACAAGCCTGGGCGCTGTACAAGCAGGGCTCGGCGCAGTCGGACTACAACGTGGCGCAGTTTGATGCGCGCGTGCAGGAAATGATCTTGCGCGTCACCGGCGCCTATTGCGACGCCCTGTTCGCGCAGGACCAGGTGCGCATCGCCACCATCCAGCGCGACATGTATATCGAGCAGGGGCGCGTCAACGATCACCTGTTCGCCAAGGGCGAAGGCACCAAGACCGATATGCTGGAAACCCAGGCGCGGCTGGACCTGTCCGAAGCGCAGTTGCTGGAAGCGCTGGACAACCAGACCAGCACCTTGCACACGCTGTCGACGCTGGTGGGCCAGGACGTGACCTCGCTGGATGTGCTGCGGCCCGAGTTCCGCCTGGCGCCGCTGCCCGAGGGCGGTTACGAAGAGCTGCGCCGGGTCGCGACGATACGTAATCCGGAACTGGTGGCCCAGGCCTTCTCGATCGAGGCGGCCAAGCAGGAAGTGGCCAAGAGCAATGCGGGGCACAAGCCACGGCTGGACATGGTGCTCAGCTATACCAAGGCCAACGCGGAATCGCTCAATACCTACAACCAGCAATCGACCGCGCGCGCGATCGGTATCCAGTTGAACGTGCCGCTGTATTCGGGCGGCCAGGTCAGCGCGATATCGCGGCAAGCGGTTGCCGGACTGGAAAAGGCGCGCAGCCAATTGCAGGCCACGACCGACAAGGTCTTGATCGACTTGCGCAAGCAGTATCTGGCGGTGGTCAGCAGCCGTTCCCGCATCGCGGCGCTGGACAAGGCCGTGGAGTCGGGCAGGTTGCTGGTGACGGCCACCGAGCAAAGCATCAAGGGTGGCGTGCGCATCAACCTGGACTTGCTGAATGCGCGTCAACAGTTGTACACCAGCGAGCGCGATCTGGCGCAAGCCCGCTACAACTACCTGGTCGCCTCGATGAAGATGCGCGCCGCCGCCGGCACCCTCGGTGCCGACGACGTGCGCGAGCTGACGAACTACTTCCGTTAAGCTATTTGACGGCGGCCCCGGCGTTTTCGCCGCGCGGCCGCCGTTGCATGATCGCCGCCGCCCAACGCTTGCCGACTTCGCTGGCGGCGGTTTCCACCGTACGATGCAGCACCCATGACAGCGCCAGCACCAGCGCCAGCGTCACGCTGACCGCCGGACCGAACGCCAGGCCCCGGTCCATCAGGATCTTGAGCGCCGTATAACCTGCCAGCGCATGCACCGCATACAGCGGATAGCTGATATCGGCCAGGAAGTCGAGCACGGCGTTGCGGCGGAAATGGCCGCGCGCCGCATAGCACAGCGCAAACACTCCCAGCGCATACGCATAGTATTTGCCGATGATGGGCAACAGTCCTTTCTGCACGCCCAATCCCCATGCGACGCCGAACGCCGCCAGCATCAGCAGCGCGCCGGCCGCCAGCCAGCTGGCCGACAGCTGGCCCTGGTAGTGCTGGTGGAACAGCACGCCGATCAGCATGAACAACACATAATTCAGATCCACCACCAGCGCCGACAGCGCGTGCAGCCAGGCGCGCCACGCGGCCTCGTCGGGCAGCAGCGGCACAACGGCGTTCAGGCCGATCACGCCCAGCGCGAGCGCGCCGAACAGCAGCGGCGTGTTGCGCACGAAGCCGCGCCAGCACAGCGCCGCCAGCAGGTAGAACTTGATTTCAATCGCCAGCGTCCAGTTGATGTCGTCCAGCGACGGCATGGATGCCAGGTTGTGTAGCAGCAGGCTGTTCATCAGCACGTGGCGTGCCTCGAGCGCATGCGGCACGCTCCAGTAGCGCGACGAGGCGTGCACGCACAGCAGGCCGATGGCCAGGCAGACGATATAGGTCGGATAGATGCGCCAGGCGCGCGCGGCGAGGAAGGCGCCGGCGCGGTTCTTTTGCAGGCTGAAGGGAATCACGAAGCCGCTGATCAGGAAGAACACCGCGACGCCGAACGGGCCCTTCAGCACGGGGAAGTCCATCCACGCGACCCATGGCGCCGCCTGCAGGTGCAGGTCGGGCGAGGCGGTCAGGCCGGCGACCACGCCCTGGGCGCCATAGTAAATGCCGAAATAGTGGGTGATGACGATCAGCAGCGCCGCGATACCGCGCAACTGGTGAGCAAAGGCGAGTTTGGCCATGTGGGTCGCGGCGTCCTGTGGGCGCAAGTAAGACTTGCTGATTACTTATGATAGCAGTGCGGACAAGACTTTTCGTAGACATATTCCGGCGACAGCTGCTGGCGCGGCGTCACCACCGAACGGCAGACGAAGCACTGCACGGTCTCGGTCGGTTCCAGTTTCGGGTTCAGCGCGGTACGGTAGTCGAACACGAAGCAGTCGCCGGTGTAGTGGTCGCCGCCGACCTCCTCGAAGTACTTGAGGATGCCGCCTTCGAGCTGGTAGACGTTTTCGTAGCCGATGTTTTGCATGTGGATCGCGGCTTTTTCGCAACGGATGCCGCCGGTGCAGAAGGTGACCACGGTCTTGCCGTCGAAGTCGGCCTTGTGGTCGGCGATCACTTGCGGGAATTCGGTGAACTTGGCGATGCGGTAGTCGACCGTGTTGTCGAAGGTGCCGACGTCGACTTCGAAATCGTTGCGGGTATCGACCATGACCACCGGCTTGCCGCTGTCGTCGACGCCGGCGTCCAGCCAGCGCTTGAGCGTCTGCGCGTCGACGAAGGGCGCGCGGCCTTCCTCGGGCTTGATCAGCGGCATGCGCATGGTGATGATTTCTTTTTTGATCTTGACCAGCATGCGCTTGTGCGACTGCTCGGCCGAATAGCTTTCCTTCACTTCCAGGTCGGCGAAGCGGACGTCGCCGCGGACCCAGGCCAGGAACTCGTCGATCTTCGCGCGCGGGCCGGACAGGAACATATTGATGCCCTCCGGCGTCAGCAGGATGGTGCCCTTCAGGTCGAGGCGCTTGCAGATGTCCTGGTACAGCGGGCGCATCTCTTCGGTGTTGTCGAAGGTGATGAACTTGTAGGCGGCGATGTTGACGTGAGCGGCAGCGGCAGCGAGGGCGGCGGCATGCGCTTCAGCTTGTAAAGCAGTATTAGCGTGCATGATGGACAGGATCGAAAAAAACGGGAAAGGCGACATTATACGCGCTATTGCCGGCTGTTTGACGGTCATTCGATGCTGGCCTCGGCGGCGACCGCGAGTGGTATGATTAAGGGTTTCCCCTATTGTTGATGCGGCATTTTATAATGGTTTTATTGCAACAGCCCCTGATTGTCAACCTGGCCCCCACCGGTATGGTTCCCACCCGCGACCAATCGCCCTTCGTCCCGCTCACGCCGGCGGAAATCGCCGACGATGTGGTGCGCTGCGTGGCGCAGGGCGTGTCCATGGTACACCTGCATGCGCGCGGGGCCGATGGCGCGCCCACCGACGAGCTGTCCGTGTATGCCGACATCATCGGCCGCATCAGGGCGCGCGCGCCGGACACCGTCATTGTCACCACCACCAGCGGCCGGCTGGTCGCCGACGTCGAGCGGCGCGCCGCCACGCTGTCTCTGGAGGGCGAGCTGAAGCCCGACATGGCGAGCTTGACGCTGGGCTCCATGAATTTTGCGCGCGACGCCAGCGTCAACGCGCCCGCCACCATCACGCGGCTGGCGCAGATCATGCACGAACGCGGCATCAAGCCCGAGCTGGAAGTGTTCGACCTCGGCATGGTCAATATTGCCCACATGCTGATCGACAAGGGTTTGATACAGGCGCCGTATTATTTCAATATCCTGCTCGGCAATCCGGGCACGGCGCAATCCACGCTGCTGCACCTGGCCGCCATCGTCGGCTCGCTGCCGCCGGACTCGGTCTGGTCGCTGGGTGGGATCGGCCGCTTCCAGGCCCAGTCCAATGCGCTGGGCGTGGTGATGGGACATGGCGTGCGCGTCGGGCTGGAGGACAACCTGTGGTTCGATGACGAGCGCACCCAACTGGCGGACAACCCGCGGCTGGTGCGGCGCGTCGCGGCCCAGGCCGCAGCGCTGGGGCGGCCGCTGGCCAGCGCCGCCCAGACGCGCAGCCTGCTGGGATTGGAGGCTGTGCAATGACGGGCGCGCCACTGGTTATTTTCGGCATCAGCAATATGCTGTCGGACCTGTTCGACTGCGCGCTGGCCAACGGTCTGCGGCTGGCCAAGGTGGTCGAGCATTTGCCCGAGGAGCAGGGCGAGCGCAGCGTGAGCCTGGCGACGCGGTTGCAGGCGCTGAGCCGGCATTGCACGCCACCGGAGGTGCAGACGCTGGCGCAGTTTGCGCCGGTGGACGGTGAAATCTATCTGCTGGGGCCGACGACGCCGGAGCGCGAACAGCTGGCGCTCGAACTGACGCGCCGCTTCGGGTTAAGCTTCGCGACCCTGATCCATCCGACCGCCTATGTCTCGCCGCTGGCCACCCTCGGCCAGGGCGTGTTTGTCGGCGCCAACAGCATCATCGGCCCGGGCGCCGTGCTCGATGAGCACGTGTTCGTCAACCGTGGCGTGACCATCGGCCATGACACGCACATCGGCGCCTACTCCCGCGTGCAGCCGGGCGCCAACGTCGGCGGCTTGTCGCGCATCGGCCGCGGCGTGACGGTGGCGATCGGCGCCACCCTGATCGAGCGCCTGGTCGTCGGCGACCGCGCGTTCATCGGCGCCGGCGCCGTGGCCGTCGCCGATGTGGACGGCGGCACGCTGGTGGTCGGCGTGCCGGCCAGGTTCAAGCGCCTGGTGCCGTGATGCGCTGCCGGTAGCGCTGCATCGCGGTTTGGCACGCGGCCAGCAGGCTGGGGCCGGACGCCGCCAGGTCCAGCATGGTGTCGAAGTGGTTCCGCATCTGCTGACCCCATGTCCGCCGCAGCGCGGCGTCGCCGGCCAGCGCATCGAGTTGCGCGAAATAGTCGTCCAGGCTGGCGACGGCATGGCCGCCGGCCTTGTCGCCGCCGTCCGAATCGGCCAGCGCCAGTGCCGGAATTCCCAGCGACATCGCTTCCGCCACCGAAAAGCCGCCGCCCATGATGGGGGGATGGATGTAGAGGTCGCTGGCGGCCAGCCACTGCATCGCTTGCGGCGTGTGTTTATACAGCCGCAGCCGTCCCGGCGCCAGGCCCGCCAGCGCGGGCGGCAGCTTGCCTTCGCCGCCGAGCAGTATCCACACCAGCTTGGGATGGCGTTCCATCGCGGCGCACATGCGCTGGGCCCACTCGCCGTCGATCTTCAGTTGCAGATGCGCGCCTATCGATATCAGCAGCAGGGCGTCATCCTCCAGGCCGAGACTGTCACGCGGCAGCGCCGCACCGACGGCTTTGCGCCGTACGCGGAACGGATGGTGGCAGGCCATGGTGTCCGGAAATGCCTCGCTCCATGGCCGCGACACCTTGTCGGCCAGTGTGGCCTGCGCGGTCAGCCACGCATCGGTCGGGACGATGGGCGCGATCGAATTGGTGGACAGGCCCAGCACCGGAAAGCGCTGGTACAGCGCCGGCACGAGTCCCGAATGCAGCCCGACAAACAGCACCAGGTCGGGGGCAAACGCATCGATCTGTTCGAGCATGCCGAGCCAGCGGCGCCGCAGCGACAGGCGGGGATCGGCCAGGTGCACCCGGACCGGGGCGTCGACGGCATCGAGCCATGGCTGCAAGTCCGTCCGCAACTGCGGATTGCCGGCGCTGGTGCCGAGCAGATGGGCCGCATCCGGCACCAGGCTTTCCTGGCAGCTGAACAGGTTGACCTCGATGCCGAATTGGATCAGCGTGCGCGCCTGGTCCAGTGCCATCAGCGTTGGCGGGTGTGCGGGCGAGGCCAGGTGCGGCGCGATCAGCGCCACTCGCCGCAGCGCTGGCTTGGTTGCTGGCGCGACGGCGGGCGGGCGCGCTTGCGCCTGTTGGTGGTGCGCCAGTTGCCGTCCGATCAGCAGCGACAGTTCCGGCAGGCCGATATCCTTCAAGCGCTGGCGGAACGCTGCCCGGCCGTCAGCGTAGATCAACGCGCGTTGCCAGGTCAGGTCGAAGAAGGCGGTGCAGCGGTCGAGGTCCGGCGGCGCGATGCTCCGCAGGCAGGCGCATGCTTGCGGCAGCAGGGCGGGATCGCCCGTGGCCAGGTCGAGCGCGGCGGCGCGGTAGAAGCCGGCCAAGCCGTGGTCGGGCACCAGCGCGGCGATCGCGTCCACCACGCGCGCCAGCAACTCCGCGCTGGAAATGCCGCGCATCAGTTGCGTCAGGTTGAGCCACAGATGGCTGGCGGTGGGGTTGGCCGCGACCCGGTCCAGCGCGTCGCTCAGCATCAGGTGCTGCTGATTGGAGGAGGTCATGTTCGGGCCGGGCGGCTTTCCGTTATCAGTTCCAGGAGCCGGCATTATATGCGCTAATGCTGGTGAGTTCCTGGCCTTGCGCGGTGTCATTATGAAGATGCGCTCTCGCCGCATCATATTCATTTGAACCGCATCGTCATGGATGATGTCAAATGGATACCAATGAAGACCGATCTGTGATGCGTTTGCCAAATGGAGACTATCTTTCGGCTTGGCGGTTGAGTCCGCAGCAACTTCGGTGTGTGCTCAGTACAGGCAGGTTGGGGGGAGGGGCAGAATGAATAAGGTATTTGAGATGTATGTTGATTTGATAGAGGCATTCCTGGACCATAGGGTATCCCTGCAGGAGTTTAGCGCTACTTTTATGGAGCGGTTTCTGAATGAAACTGAACAACTGGATGAACCGCTCTTCCTGCTGCTTGACGAACTTTTTGGTGACGTCGACTCTTTTACCGACGATCCTGAACTTTTAGCTGAGAACCCAGGCTTTTATCTGGACCACCAAGGATTGGAAGCCAAAGCAAGAGATGTTTTGCGCCGGATGCAGGTGTGGCGCGCGCATCGACGGACCGCGTAGCAAATCAGATTCTCGGTCCGGGCCGCCGCACGGTAAAATAGCTGGATATCGAACCAGCAATGAGCAGCGTATGAACATGGTAGCAAACGAACAAGAATCGGCGGCGCTCGCCGTGGTCCCGGCCGGACCGGCTTTCGTCCATCTGCGGGTGCACTCCGAGTATTCGATCGCGGACGGCCTGGTCCGCATCGACGACCTGATCGGCGCCGCCGCCAAGGACAAGCAGGCGGCGCTGGCCGTCACCGACTTGGCCAATATGTTCGGCATGGTCAAGTTCTACAAGGCTGCGCGCGGCAAGGGCATCAAGCCGGTGGTCGGCGTCGACGTCTGGATCACCAACGACGATAACCGCGACAAGCCATCCCGTTTGATGCTGTTCGCGAAAAACCGCATGGGCTACCTGCAGCTGTGCGAGCTGCTGTCGCAAGCTTCGCTGACCAACCAATACAAGGGGCGCGCCGAGATCCGCACCGAGTGGCTGACCGAGCTGACCGCCAAGACCTATGCGCTGCTGCCCGACGATAGCCCGGCCAACGGCCTGATCGCGCTGTCCGGCGCGCATTTCGGCGACGTCGGCCAAGCCATCGAAAACGGCAACCCGGCGCTGGCCGAGCAGCAGGCGCAGAAGTGGGCGCGGATTTTCCCCGGCCACTTCTACATCGAGATCCAGCGCGCCGGCCAAGCCAACCAGGAAGCCCAGGTGCGCCACGCGGTGGCGCTGGCGGCCAAGCTGGGCCTGCCGGTGGTGGCGACCCATCCGGTGCAGTTTATCCGCAAAGACGAGTACATCGCCCACGAGGCCCGCACCTGTATCGCCGAAGGCGAGATGCTGGCCAATAACAAGCGGGTGCGCCGCTTCAACGAGCAGATGCGTTTCCTGTCGCAGGCCGAGATGCGCGAGCTGTTCCACGACCTGCCGGCCGCGCTGCAAAACTCGGTGGAGATCGCCAAGCGCTGCAACCTGACGCTGACGCTGGGCAAGCCGCAGCTGCCGAACTTCCCGACGCCGGGCATGACCATCGACGAATTCCTGCGCGCGGAAACCAAGAAGGGCCTGGAGGAACGTCTGGAGCAACTCTACCCGGATCCCGTCAAGCGCGAGCAGCAACGCCAGCGCTACGAGGAACGGCTGGAGTTCGAGAACAACACCATCATCAACATGAAGTTCCCGGGCTACTTCCTGATCGTGGCGGAGTTTATCCAGTGGGGCAAGAACAACGACGTGCCGATCGGGCCGGGCCGCGGTTCGGGCGCCGGCTCGCTGGTGGCCTACGCGCTGAAGATCACCGACCTCGATCCGCTGAAATACAACCTGCTGTTCGAACGTTTCTTGAATCCCGAGCGCGTCTCGATGCCCGACTTCGACATCGACTTCTGCCAGGAGAAGCGCGACCTGGTGATCCAGCACGTCAAGGACCTGTACGGCCGCGACGCGGTGTCGCAGATCGCCACCTTCGGTACCATGGCGGCCAAGGGCGCGATCCGCGACGTCGGCCGCGTGATGGACTTCGGCTACAACTTCTGCGACGGCGTGTCCAAGCTGATCCCGTTCAAGCCGGGCAAGCCGGTGTCGATCGCCGAGGCGATCGAGGAAGAGCCGATGCTCAAGGAACGCCAGCAGAACGAGGAGGAAGTGGCGCAGCTGCTGGACCTCGCGCAGCAGGTCGAGGGCATCACCCGTAACATCGGCATGCACGCCGGCGGCGTGTTGATCGCGCCGGGCAAGCTGACCGACTTCTGCCCGCTGTACACGCAGGGCGGCGACGGCGGCGTGGTGTCGCAGTACGACAAGGACGACGTCGAGGCCGTGGGCCTGGTCAAGTTCGACTTCCTGGGTCTGACGACCCTGACCATTCTCGACCGCGCGGTGCGCTACATCAAGGCGCTCGACCCGGCCGAATCCGCGTTCGACCTGGCCAAGCTGCCGCTGAACGACCGCCCGTCCTACGAGCTGCTGACCAAGGCGAAAACCGTCGCCGTGTTCCAGCTGGAGTCGCGCGGCATGCAGGGCATGCTGAAGGACGCGCGTCCCGACCGCTTCGAAGACATTATCGCGCTGGTGGCGCTGTACCGTCCGGGCCCGATGGACCTGATCCCGGACTTCTGCAAGCGCAAGCACGGCGAGAAATTCGACTATCCCGATCCGCGTACCGAATCCATTCTGTCCGAAACCTACGGCATCATGGTGTACCAGGAGCAGGTGATGCAGATGGCGCAGATCGTCGGCGGCTACTCGCTGGGCGGCGCCGACATGCTGCGCCGCGCGATGGGCAAGAAGAAGGCCGAGGAGATGGCGGAGCACCGCGAGATCTTCCGCGCCGGCGCCGCCAAGGATGGCCTGACCGCGCAGAA
Organism: Duganella sp. CT11-25; assembly: GCF_047302815.1. Classification (NCBI taxonomy): domain Bacteria; kingdom Pseudomonadati; phylum Pseudomonadota; class Betaproteobacteria; order Burkholderiales; family Oxalobacteraceae; genus Duganella; species Duganella sp. CT11-25. The sequence goes on along the minus strand of NZ_JBKBFD010000001.1, from coordinate 3,231,890 downwards.
GGCCGACGAGATCTTCGATCTGATGGAGAAGTTCGCGGGCTACGGCTTCAACAAGTCGCACGCCGCCGCCTACGCGCTGCTGTCGTACCACACCGCCTACCTGAAGGCGCACCATCCGGCCGCGTTCATGGCGGCCAATATGTCGCTGGCGATGGAGGACACCGAGAAGGTCAAGATCCTGGTCGAGGATTCGATCGACATCTGCGGCCTGACCATCCTGCCGCCGGACATCAACAAGTCCGATTTCCGCTTCATGCCGGACGGCCCGGCGCCGTCGGTCACCGGCAAGAAGGTCACGCAGATCCGCTACGGCCTGGGCGCCTGCAAGGGCGCGGGCCAGAACGCGATCGAGGCCATCATCGCCGCCCGCAATGCCGGCGGTCCGTTCGTCAGCCTGTTCGATTTCTGCAAGCGGGTCGACAAGAAGCAGATCAACCGCCGCACCATCGAATCGCTGATCCGCGCCGGCGCCTTCGACTGCCTGGGCATCGACCGCGCCATCCTGCTGGCTTCGGTCAGCTTCGCGATGGAGTGTGCCGACCAGGAAGCCAAGGCGGCCAACCAGGTCAGCCTGTTCGGCGGCGATGACAGCGATCTGGTGGCGCCGCCGGAATACGTCAAGGCCGCGCCGTTCACCGACCGCCAGAAACTGGCCGAGGAAAAGATCGCGCTGGGCTTCTACCTGTCCGGCCACATGTTCGACTCGTTCGCGCCGGAAGCGCGTCGCTTCGCCCGCACCAAGCTGGCGGACCTGGAGCCGTCGCGCGATCCGCGCATGCTGTGCGGCGTGATCACCGGCATCCGTCCGCAGATGACGCAGCGCGGCAAGATCCTGATCGTCACGCTGGACGACAAGACCGCGGTGGTCGAGGTGACCGTGTATTCCGAGGTGTTCGAAGAGAACAAGAAGATGTTCAAGGACGACGAGTTCCTGGCCGTGGTGGGCAAGGTGTCGGAAGACCGTTTCTCGGGCGGCCTGCGGATCTCGGCCGAGAAGGTGTTCGACATGACCACCGCGCGCGTCAGCTACGGCAAGCAATTCGGGCTGGCGCTGCCGACCACGGTCGATGCGCGCAAGGTGGCCGAGGTGCTGGCGCCGCACCGTCACGCCGATGGCTTGCCGGTGTCCGCGCGCATCACGCCGCAGGGCGTGAGTTGCACGCTGCAGCTGGGCGAGGCCTGGCGCGTGGCGCCGTCGGACGAACTGACGCTGGCGCTGCAGCAACTGGGCGCCAGGGATGTCGCCGTCGAATACTAAGTGGCATATGAACGCAATAAGCAAGATTGAGAAGTTTATTTTTGAGGCGCCGGCGTGGAAGCTGATACTTGCCATCGCCGCGCTCACGCTTTTCAAGACGGGGATTTGGTCCATTCCCAACTTGGGAGAATCCCAAGCCATTGCGGATAATCCGTTCACCAATCCGCTGCCCAATCCGGACGCGCACTATTTGTTGTGGAGCTGGCTGGAGCCATTCCTCGCATGGGGTATAGGCATCAAAAGCCAATGGCAGTTCTTTGTCTTTCGCTTGCTGGCATCCATTGCGTTTACGCTTTTATTTGTGCGAATTGCGTTCGTCTATCTGTCGAATAAGCTGGCCAGGTCGTCCATCGTTCTATTCAGTATTCTTCCCGTCTCGGCCACGGCATATTTCTGGGTCAGCGGCGATGCGCTGACGCTGTTGTTGATGCTCGTGGCATTGGCCTTTCCGGTATCGCCGATCTTCACATGCGCGGTTGGCGTCTTGCTCGGCATGCAGCACTTTGAGCAGGGATTCTTCGCGGCTGCGGGATTATTGTTTGCCGTCGCGATCAGCCACAAGCAGAACTATGCGTTAAAGCACTCGTGGAAGTTTTGCCTGTGCTTGCTGCTGGGCGTCATTGCCGGGAAGTTGGTATTGGTCGGGATATTCAAGCATTATGATGTGCAGGTCAATTCCGGCAGGGCGCATTGGCTGCGGGCGCACATCGGCGCGCTGCTGAACCAGTTTTTCTATCACTTCCACTCCATCGTCTGGTCGGTTCTGGGCCTGGGGTGGCTGGCCGCGCTCAGGTTCAGCGACTGGGGCAAAAAGTCGCTCCCATTTTTCTTGTCGCTGGCGGGGCTCTGCCTGCTGCTGCCGGTGTCTGGCGACCAGACCCGCGTCCTGGCCATAGTCACCTTCCCATTGATATTCACGTATTGGCTGCTGAATGTGGATTTCCTGGAAAAGATATCCAAACGAGAAGTCTCGGTGATATTCACCCTATGGGCGCTGATGCCCTGGGCGTGGGTGTGGGAGGGCACCCCCAGATGGTCGGCGCTGCCCTACGACATCGCCTACCTGCTGCACCACGCTTTCGGCTGGTTCAATGTCCCGGCAGACGCCACCGTGTGGCCATTTTGACCGCGAAATATCAGATCGATATCAACCTTTAGTTGGTGCTGTATCGCTTTTTGTCGCCTACCCTGGCTGTGGCCGCCACCCATATAGTTCGCTGTTAAGCGATATGGAGAGCAGCATGGATTGGGATGATCTGAAGATATTTCTGGCGGTGGCCCGCAAGGGCTCGCTGGGCGGCGCAGCGCAGGTGCTGGACCTGTCGCAGCCCACGCTGGGGCGCCGCATCAAGGGGCTGGAGGCCGAGTTCGGCGTGCAGCTGTTTCACCGCGACGGCGCCGCCGGCCTGTCGCTGACCGGCGACGGCGCCACCATCCTCGACCACGTCGGCAATATGGAGCGCGAGGTGGACGCGCTGGTGCTCAAGCTGCGTTGTCCCACACATCTGCAAGGCATACTGACGGTCGCCTCGGCCGACTGGTACAACACCATCGTGCTGGCGCCGATCTTCGCGCGGTTTTCAGAACAACATCCGAGAGTGGTGGTGGAGCTGCTGAACGAAACGCGCGAAGTCCAGCTGGCGCGGCGCGAGGCCGACCTGGTGTTCCGCTTTTTGCCGTTCGACGAACCCTCCGTCATCCAGCGCAAGGTGGGGCTGGTCGAGTTCGGCGTCTATGCCGCGCGCGACTATCTGCAACAGCATGGCGAACCCACCCGCAGCGGACTGGGCCACGGCCTGATCCTGCTCGACGGCGACGCCAACGACTTGCCGGATTCGCCGTGGCTGCGCGCGCGGCTGCCGCAAGCCCAGGTCCGCCTGCGCACCGGCAGCCGCCATATGCAGGCGCAATTCTGCCGCGCGGGGCGCGGGCTGGCCCTGCTGCCGCGCGTGCTGGGCGATACGATGGAGGAGCTGGTGTTGTTGAGCCTGGGCGAAGCGCCGCCGGCGCGCCATGTGTGGGCCGGCTATCACCTGGACTTGAAGAGTTCGCCGCGCTTGCGCGCCTTGCTGGATACCACGCTGGAAAGCTTGCGGGAGGCCGAAGCGGCACATCCCGCAAGCAAGGCGGCTTAGAAGCGGTAAGCCGCGCCGACGCTGAAGAAGCGTCCGACAGCGCCAGCCTGGTGCAACGTGGCGTTGTACGAGGTGATGGCGTTGGAATTGCCGTAGGTGCCGAGGTCGAACGGCGGCGCGCGGTCAAACAGATTCAGCACGGTGCCGTGCAAGGTCCAGTGCGCATCGAGCTTGTAGGTCAGCGTCAGGTCGGTCGAGACAAACGACGGCACCTGGCAATACGCCAGCGGCGTCTTGCCGCCGAAGTAGTAATTGCGGCCGGCCTGCTCGTTCGATGCCGTGGCGCAGTCGTTGGCTCCCACCGACGGATCCAGGATCGAATAATCGCCGATCCAGTTCAGCGTGGTGGTCACGTTCAGCGGGCCGCGATCGTAGCCCAGCGTGAACTGGCCGCGATTCTTCGGATTGCCGGTGTTGCCGCTGATGACGGACGGGCCGTGGGTGCCGGCCAGCTGGTAGGTCACGCCGCTCTGGGTCAGCAGGTAGCTGATCATGTGATTGAACTGCAGCCCCGCCTTGATGGTGCCCGCATCGCCCAGCTTGAACTTGTAGGACGTATCGAGCTCCACCCCGGTGGTCTGGGTGCTGCCGGTGTTCAGGTAGGTCGACGGTGCGTAGGCGATCTGGCCGACCGGCGGCGCGGCGATGATGGTGCCGCCGTTGCCGTCCGCGATCGCGGTCGGCAGTATCGGGCCGCGCACATATTGCGGCACGAAGTCCGGCAGGCCGGAAGCGGTGTTGATCTGGTTGTTGACCTTGATGTTGTAGTAGTCGACCGTGGTGGCCCACCCCTTCACCGGTTCCAGGATCATGCCTAGCGTGGTCGATTTCGATTTTTCCGGCTGCAGGTCTTTATTGGTCTGCTGGACGTAAGGCAGCGAGAAACCGCAGGCGGCGACGACGTTGCCCTTGGTCTTGGGATTGCCGTCCGCGCACAGGATGGGATCGTTGATCGCGTTCGACAGGTAGGCGCTGCCGGCCGTGCCGTTCTCGGCGCCGTTCGGCGCGCGGAAGCCCTTGGCGAAGGTGCCGCGCAAGCTGAGGCCGCGCAGCGGCGTGAACTTGAAGCCGGCCTTGGGCGTGAACGAATGGCCGTAGGTGTCGAAGTGGTCGTAGCGGCCGGAGACGTTGGCCTCCAGCGATTTCAGCAGGGGGGCGTTGAGCTCGGCGAAGGCGGCGCTGTTGGTCTCCTTGCCGAACGCATAGGCCGAACCGTTGGCGACCACGCCTTGCTGCAACAGGGCGGGCGAGGGCGCGTCCAGTTTCTTGTGCGTCATGCTGATGCCGCCGGACACGCCCAGCGCGCCGCCCGGCAAGGCCGCCAGGTCGCGGCCGGCGCGCAGTTCGGCGTAAGCCAGCGCGTCGGTGGAGCGGTTGGAGAAGGCCGGCGCGATCCTGGCCATGTCCTCGGCGCTGTTGCCGCCGCCCAGCTTGAACGGACTGGCCGCGCGCGTCAGCGCCGCATACAGCGCGCTGCGGTCGATGTAGCCGGTGTAGTCGACCTCGGTGGTGACCTTGCTGTAGCCCAGCGCGGCGCCGATGTTCCAGCCCCGCCATTCACCGCTCAGGTCGGCCGCCACGCGCAACGCCGTCGATTGGGTGTCGGTGGAGTTGCGCGGCGTCAGGTCCGGAATATAGCCGTACAGGCGCACCGCCTTGCCGAAGGTGTTGCCGGGGTAGCTGGCCGGCATCAGGAACGACGGGAGGACGTTGACGATGGCGGCCGGCTGGCCCGGCACCAGCGCGATGTTGCCGGCGAACGAGCCGGCCGGATAGGTCAGCGGCAGGCCGCGGTTGTTCTTGTCTTCGCTGGAGAACAGCGAGGCCTTGAGGTTCAGCGTCCAGTCCTCGCCCAGCGCCTTGCTGGCGCCCAGCAGCAGGTTCAGGTTGTGGGTTTCCGGCTGCAGGTTGGAGACGGTGTCGCGCACGGCACAGCCGCCGGCCGTATATTTGGCGAAGTCGCAATTGGCGTCGAGGAACTTGAAGTTGGCCGGATTGCCGGCGCCGCCGGTGCCGGTCTGGTCGTACAGGAACGGCGAGCTGGCGGCGGTGCGGCCGGCGTTGAGCGCGTTCGGCACGCCCGGTGCCAGGTTGATGCCGCCGCGCTTGCTCCAGTCGCCGTTGGCCCAGGCCTGGTCGTCGCGGCCGGCGATCTTGATGGCGCCGGCGCGGCGGTACTCCAGGCTGCCGAACACGTTGTAGCCGTCGGTGGCCAGGTCGCCGATGCCGTGGGTCAGCGCCAGGTGGACGGTGTTGCCGCCGCCGTGCTGCGTGCTGCCGCCTTCGGCGCTGACGGTGGTGCCGTTGAACGATTTCTTCAGGATCACGTTGACCACGCCGGCGATCGCGTCCGAGCCGTAGATCGACGACGCGCCGTCCTTCAATACCTCGATGCGCTCGACGGCGTCGAACGGAATGCTGGAGACGTCGACGAAGGCGCGCTGGCCGTCGTCCGACAGCGGATACGGCGCCATGCGGTGGCCGTCGATCAGCACCAGCGTCAGGCCGACCGTCAGGCCGCGCAGCGAGACGCCGCTGCCGCCGCCGGCAAACGCGCCGGAGAAGCCCTGCGACAGCGCGCCCTGGCCGTTGGAGGTCAGGTTGGCCAGCACTTCGGCCACCGTGGTGAAGCCGGACTTGGCCATGTCGTCGGCGGTCAGCACCTGGACCGGGCTCGGGGTTTCCGCGTCGGCGCGGCTGATCATCGAACCGGTGACCACCACACGCTGCGGCGCGGCCGCTTCGCCGGCTTGCTGCGCCATGGCCGGCACGATGGCGGCGGACAGCGCGCTGCCCGCAAGTACCCGCAAGATCGCGGCAGGCATTGATTTCAATTTCATCTGGAAAAACTCTTTCTGGCTCAGCGCCTTAACTATCGGAATGCCTTGAAAGGCGGGCCATGGGATCATGGCCGACGACCGACGGTCAACGCGGTGCGGTGCTCAGATGCAACGGTTTTTCATGGAGGAAATCGTGGCGGCGCCAGCTTTCCATAGGGTGGCGGCGGTGCGCGCGGCCCGTGGATAAAAATGACTTTTGGTATTTTAAAAATGCATGGCCCAACCGGCGCCGGGCCATGTTATGGCGGCTAGAGCTGTCCGCTCAGGCTGGTGATGGCGTAACCCTTGTCGCCGATCTGCTCCAGCGGGTGCACGATGTGATAGCGCGGCAGGTCGTCGCTGTCGTCATCGACCTCGACGTGCTGGGCTTCGGGATGCCAGTCGGTGTTGGTGGCTTCTTCGGGGATCGGTTTCCCTTCCGGCACGGCCAGGTAGCTGTGCTTGCCCTTTGCTTCATCTCGGTAATAAATATCCACACGCATGGTATTTCTCCTTGGACGAAAAAGCCCATGGTACCGGATTTTTTTATCCGGCCGCGTACTGGTCGCTGGCGTCCGCTTCCTCGGCGTAGTGCGGCTCGGCCAGGCTGGTGACCGCGACAAAGCGGGGCGCGTGCAGCGCGACGGCGATCTCGGCCGCCAGCGCGGCCAGCAGTTCGTGCCGCTTGCGCGCTTCCGAACGCTTCTTCGATGCCACCAGCGCCAGGTCCGGCTCCGTGATCGGCGCGCAGGCCAGCTGGTAGTCGCCGTCGGCGCGCCGAGTGGCGTCCAGCTCCTGCCACAGGGCGTCGTAGTCGGCATGCACCTTGCCCTGGCGCGTGGCGCCGCACACGGCGCGGTTGGCGTTGCCCACCAGCCGCAGCTGCACGCAGCCGTGGTCGTGGCCGATCTGGCCCAGCAGCTTGAGCATCAGGTTCTTCGGCCGCAGACCGTGCAGCTCGCGGGTGGCGTCCTTGATCAGTTGCAGGCCGTGCTCGCCGCGCGGACCCTGCATGCAGCCCACGCCCAGCACCATGCCGTGCTCGCCGTTGAAGAATGAAAACGCGCAACCGTAGACCAGCTCGTCGCCCTGCATCAGCTGCAGCACCAGTTCGCCCTCGCGCTCCATCGGCTCGATGGCGCGCAGCTGCACGCGGTAGGGCAGGCCGCTCTTGCCGTCGATGTTCCCCAGCAGCACGGCGGTGCGCGCGGCGCGCACCGTCAGCGGTCCCAGGCCGAGCCGGAACACGTGGCGGTAGTGCTCGCGCAGCAACTCCACGCGCTGCGCGCAAGTCATCGTGTTGCTCAGGTAGGGGCGGTAGATCTTGTAGATCAGGCGCGGGCGCGTCCTGGCCAGCTCGATCAGCAGCGTATGCGAGTTCAGCAGTTCCAGCCAGCCGTCGGTGGCGTGGCGATGCAGCAGGGCGCGCACGCCGAGCTTGAGCGTCTCGCGGACCCGTTTCAGGCCCGCGAAACCCGCCGCGCCGGTGCGGATGGTGATCAACTGCGACATCGTCAACTCTCGAAGTGGTGCCATTCGGGCAAGCTGCGATGGTAGTCGTCGTGTAACGCATTGTAAATTGGTGTAAAGACCTACGCCTTTCCCCTAATAATTGCGGCCTGAATTCGTTGACTGTTGTATAGAGGAGATGCCGCCGGGATAGGGGTTCCACTTAGTAGAGAAAAGCAATGCGTAATGAATTCAGGCAATGCATAATGATACATAACGATACAAACCGGCCCGTATGTCCTCCTCCTCTCCGCTCCGTCACCTGGTATTTCCCGCGTTCGTCGCGCTGTACCTGCTGTTCGACTGGGCGACCTATATCGACCCGCTATACGGCCTGAACATCACGCCGTGGAACCCGGATCCGGCGCTGGGGCTGGTGTTCTGGCTGCGCTATGGCTGGCGCGCGGCCGGGCCGTGGTTCGTGGCGCTGTGCGCCGGCGAGATCCTGGTGCGCGGCATGCCGGCCGGGCTGGGGCTGACCCTGCTGCTGTCGCTGTGGCTGACCGTGGGCTACGGCCTGACCGGCGCGGCGCTGCGCCGCAAGTTCGGCGGCGGCGGCGTGTTCGACAACCGCAGCCGGCTGTTCCAGTGGGTCGCCATCGTCGCGGCCGGCACGCTGTTCAACGACGTCGTGTACATGTCGCTGCTGTCGGCGGCGGGGCTGATCCCGGCCGGGCAGTGGGGCGCGGTGGTGCTGCGCTTCGGCATCGGCGACATGGTGGGCGTGGTGGTGTCGATGCCGCTGATCTGGATGCTGTCCAGCGCCCAGGGCCGGCGGCGCCTGCGCACCACCGTCTGGCGGCTGGAGACGCTGGGCTACCTGGGACTGGCGATCTGCGTGCTGTACCTGGTGTTCGGCTCGATCGCGACCTCGTCGTTCAAGCACTTTTATTTCCTGTTCCTGCCGGTGATCTGGGCCGCCTCGCGCCAGGGGCTGTACGGCACGGCGCTGATGGTGTTCGTGCTGCAGGCCGGCATCGGCGCGCTGGTCAAGTGGAACAACGCGGTCGACATCGCCGTGCCGGAACTGCAGATGCTGGACGCGGTGCTGGCGCTGGTCGGCTTTTCGATCGGCATCGTGGTCGACGAGCTGCGCCAGGTGGCCGGCGACCTCAAGCAGTCGCTGCGGCTGGCGGCGGCCGGCGAGATGGCGGCGGCGCTGGCGCATGAATTGAACCAGCCGCTGACGGCGCTGGGCGCCTACGGCAAGGCCTGCGAATTCCTGGTCGAGCGCGGCGAGACCGGCGAGATGCTCAAGAGCGCGATCCAGCGCATGATCGCCGAATCGGGCCGGGCGGCGGAAGTGGTGCGGCGGCTGCGCGATTTCTTCCGCACCGGCGCCATGAAGCTGGAGCCGGTCGACGCCGGCCAGCTGGTGTCGGGCGTCAGCCAGCAGTTCTTCGCGCAGCTGCGCGAGCATGGCGTCGAGCTGGTGATCAACGACATGCCGTCGCTGGCGATGCACGCCGACCGCCTGCAGATCGAGCTGGTGCTGCGCAACCTGCTGGCCAACGCGCTGGAGGCGGTGCAGGAGCGGCCGGCCGGCGCGCGCCGCATCACGCTGTCGGCGCAGTTGCTTGACAGCAAGCGGCGCGGCGTCCAGCTCAAGGGCAGCTGCCTACAGCTGACGGTGGAGGACAGCGGCAAGGGCGTGTCGGAAGCGCTGGCCGCGCGTCTGTTCGAACCATTTGTATCGTCCAAGGCCAGCGGCCTGGGACTGGGGCTGGTGCTGAGCCGGGCCATCATGGAGGCGCACGGCGGCTCCCTGTGGGCCGAGGTGGGCGATCACGGTATTTTCAGGTTGGCGCTGCCGCTGGCGCGCGTCGAAAGGCAGGAGAACTATGTTGCAGCATGATTTGACCGTATTCATCGTCGACGACGATCCCGCCGTGCGCGATGCGCTGGGCCTGCTGCTGGGCGTGCGCGGCTACCGCACCGCCGTGTTCGCCAGCGCCGAGGCTTTCCTGCAGGGCTGGCAGCAGGCCTGGAGCGGCTGCCTGCTGATCGATATCCGCATGTCCGGCATGGACGGCCTGACGCTGCAGCGCGAGCTGCTGACGCGCGGCTGCCGCATCCCGGTGATCATCATGAGCGGCCACGGCGACGTCGGCACGGCGCGCGCCGCGTTCAAGGCCGACGCCGTCGATTTCCTGGAGAAGCCGTTCGACGACGCCAAGCTGATCGCCGCGCTCGACGAGGCGCTGTCGCGCGCCCGCAGCGACTACAGCGAGCAGCTGCGCCGCAGCCACAGCAGCGGCCTGCTGGCCGAGCTGACGCCGCGCGAGCGCGAGGTGATGCAGCTGGTGGTGACCGGCCGCCACAACCGCGAGATCGGCCCGGCGCTGGGCATCAGCGTGCGCACGGTGGAGGTGCACAAGGCGCGCCTGATGAGCAAGCTGGGCGTGGACAACGTGGCCGACCTGGTGCGCATCAGCATGCTGGACGGCGGCGCCTGACGCGGCCTAGCGGGCGATCGCCCGCGTGCGCGCCATGCGCCGCCACAGCTTGAGCTTGCGCACCGCGCTTTGCTGCAGGTGGAACCAGCGGCTGTCGTCGAGCGCGTTGCGCACCTGGCGCGCGGTGCGCGCGTCGGCGCCGCGCGCGCTCATGCCGTCGAGCACCTGCTGCGGCGGGGAAAACAGGCTGGAGAGGAAAATCCCGCGCACCCGGCTGCGCACCGCCGCGCCGGCCGCGGCCGGCAACTGGTAGGAATTCTTGATCATGCCGATGTAGAAGTGGCAGGCGGCGACGTCGAACTGCGCCCGCACCGCCGCGCTGACCCCGGCCAGCTCGAAGTGCGGCTTGACCGCCGCCAGCGCCGAGACGAAATCCACGCACCACTGCTCGCTGATGACGCGGGTGATGCTGACCGGATGCTGGCGGTAGGCCAGCAGCACGTGCGGCAGGTAGACCAGGCTCCGGCAGCGCTGCAGCAGGCGCGGCACCACGGCCACGTCCTCGAACAGGCGGCGCGACGGGAACAGCGGCATCGCCAGCTGCGCATAGATGTCGCGCCGGAACACCTTGCACCAGACATACATGTGGCGGTCGGAAAAGAAGGCGGTGAGGATGGCGTCCTGGCAGGTGATGGTCTGCTCCGGCGCATAGCTCATGTAGACGTCGCGGTCCTTGTCCGGCGCGTCCGGATGCCACATGCGCAGCGCCGTGGCGATCACGTCCGGCCGCTGGCGGTCGATCACGCGCTGCAGCGCTTCAAGCGAGCGCGGCAACAGGCGGTCGTCGCTGTCGACGAACAGGATGTAGTCGCCGCGCGCCTCGGCCAGCGCGCGGTTGCGGGCGTCGGCGATGCCCTGGTTGGCCTGCTGCACCAGCGCGATGCGCAGGCGCGGATAGACGGCTTGCAGCGCGCGCACGCGCTCGGCGGTGGCGTCGGTCGAACCGTCGTCCACCACGATCAGCTCGTGGCCCTGGTGCATCTGTTCGGCGATGTGCTCGAGGCAGTCGGTGATGTAGCGCTCGACGTTATAGGCCGGCACCAGGATGCTCAGCAGCGGCGCGCCGGGCGGCTGCTGGCTCATGCGCGCAGTCCCCGCACGGCCTGGGTGCTGCGGTCGGCGGCGCGCCGCAGCACGGTGGCGCGGTTGCTGGTTTCCTGGTCGCGGGCGTTTTCCTTGTGCCACAGGTGGAACACTTCGGTGGCGTAGGCGCCGTCCTTGCGCATCACGCCGGCGTTGAACAGGCGCACCACCAGGTCGGAATCCTCGTGGCCCCAGCCGAGGAAGCTTTCATCGAAGCCGTTGACCAGCTCGAGGTCGCTGCGCCAGACGGCCAGGTTGCAGCTCTTGATGCGGCGCCAGGTGAAGCGGCGGCTGGTGCGGCCCACGTCCGGCAAGGTCAGCAGCAGCGGCAGCACCTTGTTGAGCGCGCCGCTGCGGCGCCAGGCCAGCTTGTCGCCGGCACCCAGGCGCTGCAGGTCGAGGTGCTGCGCCAGCACCCGCGCCGTGGCCCGCTCGTCGAGCAGGATGCGGCTGCCCTGCACCAGATGGCCGCGCTGCGCCAGTTTGCGGTGCTGGCTGATAAAATTCCGCTGCGGCACGCAATCGCCGTCGAGGAAGATGATGTAGTCGCCCTTGGCGTCCAGCGTGCCGAGGTTGCGCACGCGGGCGGCGCGGAAGCCCAGGTCTTCCTGCCAAACATGGCGCAGCGGCACCGGCGAGCGCGCCTGCAGCGCGGCCACGGCCTGCTGCGTGTTGTGGCCGGAGCCGTCATCAGCGATAATGATTTCGAACCCTTGGTCGTCCTGGGCGAAGCACGCTTCGACCACGGCGGTCAGCGCATCCGGCCGGTTGTAGGTGGTGATGATGACGGAAATGTTGGCGGATGACATCTTGCAATATATGAATAATAATGAATGAATAATAACTTAGCCAAGTCCAGCGCCAGCACTGTCTTTATCCACAGCCTGATTTTCCTGTTTCCCTTCCTGGTGCTGATCACCAGCGTCGGGGTGGGCCTGTGCAGCTTCGCGTTCCTGCTGGCGGCCGTGGCCTACCGGCGCCAGGGCTGGCCGGCCTTGTTGCACCATATTACTGAGATTCGCGGCGTATTGATAGCTTTCGGCGCGGTGCTGTTGCTGGCGCTGGCGGTCTTGCTGTTCAGCCCGGACGCCCGCCTGCGCGACATCGAAAAGCCTTTCCGCATGCTGGCCGCCGCCACCGTGATGCTGACGGTGCTGGCCTGCCGTCCCAGCCGCAAGGCGCTGTGGTGGGGCCTGATCGCCGGCGCCTGCGCCGGCTGCGCCTTCATCGTCTACCAGCGCTGGGGCATGGGGGTCGAGCGCCCGGGCGGCTTGATCAACTCCATCACCTTCGGCGACATCGTCCTGTGCATGGGCCTGCTGTGCCTGGCCGGCACGCTGGACTTCGCCGGCCGCGCCGCCATCTGGCCCGGCCTGGGGGCGCTGGCCGGCCTGACCGGCTCGATCGCCACCGGCACCCGCGGCGGCTGGATCGCCATCGTGTTTTCCGTGATCCTGCTGATCCACTACGGCCACGTGCTGCGCGGCCGCCTGCGCAAGGGGCTGGCGCTGCTGGCGCTGGCTTTGCTGGTGAGCACTTACTTCATTCCGCAGACGGGCGCCCGCGAGCGCGTCGACCAGGGCATCAGCGACATCCAGCAGTACTTCAGCGGCGGCGAAACCTATACCAATGTCGGCATCCGCCTGGAACTGTGGCGCGGCGCGCTGCGCCTGATCGAGCGCCATCCGCTGCTGGGCGCCAGCGGGCCGGCGGTCAAGGCGGAACTGCAGCAGCTGGCGGCGGCCGGCCAGGTCCACCCCTATGTGCTGGATTTTGAACATTTCCACAACGATATCCTGCAGGCGCTGGTGTTCGGCGGCGTGGTCGGCCTGGCCGCCTGGGGCGCGACCCTGCTGCTGCCGTTCCTGTTCTTCCTGCGGCAGCTGCACCGGGGCGGCCCGACCGCGCCGGCGCTGGCCGGCCTGCTGCTGGTGCTGAGCTACTTCAGCTTCGGCCTGACGGAAGTGATCTTTTGGTCGGTGCGCAGCAATATGTTCTACGCGATGATGCTGTTCCTGCTGGCGGGATTGTGCCTGAATGCGAAGGAGGAACGGGCATGAGCGCGTCACGGATACTGGTCATTTCGCCCAACTGGATCGGCGACGCGGTGATGGCGCAGCCCCTGCTGCAACTGCTGCGCGCGGCCCATCCCGAGGCGGCCATCGACGTGCTGGCGCCGCCGGCGGTGTCGCCGGTGTGGCGCCAGGCCGCGGAGGTGGCCGAGGTGCTGGAGACGCCGTTCCGCCACGGCGCGCTGCAGCTCAAGGAGCGCTGGAAGTATGCGCGCCTGCTGAAGCGGCGCGGCTACGCGGCGGCCTACATCCTGCCCAACACCATCAAGTACGCGCTGATCCCGTGGCTGGCCGGCATCAAGCGCCGCGTCGGCTACAAGGGCGAGAGCCGGCATGGCCTGATCAACGTCATGCACCACGACGAAACGCCGCCGCGGCCGATGGTGGCGTTCTACGCGGCGCTGGCGGCGGCGCCGGTGACCACGCAGGGCGCCGCCGTGCGCGCGGCGCTGCCGCGTCCCAGGCTGGCGGCCAGCGCGGCGCAGATCGCCGCGGTCTGCGAGCGCACCGGCATCGCGCCTGCGCGGCCGCTGGTGGCGTTCGCGCCGGGCGCGGAATTCGGCGGCGCCAAGCGCTGGCCGGCGCGCCACTTCGCCGGCCTGGCGCAAGCCATCCTGGCGCGCGACCCGTCGACCCAGATCGCCTTGCTCGGCTCTCCCAAGGACAAGCAAGCCTGCGCCGAAGTAGCGGCCGGCCTGCCGGCCGATGCGGCGGTGTTCAACCTGGCCGGCGTCACCAGCCTGGCCGAGGCGATCGCGCTGATCGCGCGCAGCGCGGCGGTGGTGGCCAACGATTCCGGCCTGCTGCATATCGCCTCGGCGCTGAACCGTCCGGTGGTGGCGCTGTACGGCCCCACCGATCCGGATCACGCGCCGCCGTTCTCCGATCTGGCGGCGTCGATTTCGCTGCGCCTCGATTGCGCCCCGTGCAAGCAGCGCGAGTGCCCGCTGGGACACCAGGATTGCATGGTCAAGCTGGTGCCGGACCTGGTGTGGCAACGCCTGCAACCGATGTTGCCGGCCCATTAGGCCGCGGCCTCGAAAACGGGCGTCACCGATCAATTTGCTGTATAAAGCAGGGAATCCCTCGCCCTGTGCTCATGGGCCATTTCGCCATGTTTAAACGATATTCCATCACCTTCTGGGCCACCGTGTTTGTCAGCGTGGTATGCCTGTCGCTGATCGTCGTCGACGTCTGGCGCAGCCTCAATGCGCGCAGCGCCCAGCTGCAGGAAATGGAGCGCCTCAGCGCCAACGTGGCGCGCGCCATGGCGCAGCAGGCCGACGACACCATCAAGGCCGCCGACACGGCGCTGGCCGACATCGTCGAGCGCATCGAGACCGAGGGCCGGGGACCGCGGCAGCTGGAGCGGGTGCACAAACAGATGCTGGCGCAGGTGGCCAACCTGCCGCAGCTGGTGGGGCTGTTCGTCTACGACGAGGATGGCAAGTGGATCGTCAATTCGCGCGGCGTGGTGACGCAGACCTACAACAACGCGGACCGCGAGTATTTCATCCATCACAGCACGCACCCGGAACGTGGCCCGCACGTCGGCGATCCGGTGATCAGCCGTTCCAGCGGCAAGTGGATCATGCCGGTGTCGCGCCGCCTGAACAAGCCTGACGGCAGCTTCGGCGGCGTCGTGCTGGCCACGCTGGACCTGGACTACTTCCGGCGCTTCTATCAAAGCTTCGACGTCGGCGCGCGCGGCGCGGTGGCGCTGATCTCCAACACCGGCGTGCTGATGCTGCGCCAGCCCTTCGACGGCGACCGCGTCGGCCGCGACCTGCGCGGATCCGACCTGTTCCGCCACTACAGCGCGCGCAGCGGCGCCGGCCGCACCGGCAGCGCCTCCTTCGCCTCGCCCAACGACGGCGAGATGCGGCTCAACAGCTTCCGCCCGCTGGAGCACTATCCGCTGTTCGTGACGGCGGCGCTGTCGCGCGAGGAGATGCTGGAGCGCTGGCGGCGCGACACCTTCACGCGCTCGATCGGCGTGGTGCTGCTGGCGGCGCTGCTGGGATTCTTCGGCAAGCGCCTGGTCGGCCAGATCAAGCTGCGCGAACTGGCCGAAACCGAATTGCGCAAGGCGCGCGACGCGCTGGAAAGCGCCAACCGCACGCTGGAGCGCCAGGCCATGCAGGACGGCCTGACCGGGCTGGCCAACCGGCGCCAGTTCGACGTCACGCTGGGCAATGAGTTCAGCCGCGCCATGCGCCACGAGGACACGCTGGCCTTCATCATGATCGACGTCGACTACTTCAAGCAGTACAACGACGTCTACGGCCACAGCGCCGGCGACGAGGTGCTGCGCGCGCTGAGCAAGCTGATACGCGCGCTGACGCCCAAGCGGCCCGGCGACCTGACGGCGCGCTACGGCGGCGAGGAAATCGGCATCCTGCTGCCGAACACCGATATCGAAGGCGCCTGGGCGGTGGCCGAGCGCATTAGGCTGGCCATCGAGCGCCTGCGGATGCCGCACAGCGGCAGCCCGTATGGCTTCGTCAGCATCAGCGCCGGCGTGGCGACGCTGTCGCCCAAGCGCGGCGTGCACCTGGCCGGCATGCTGGTGGAGGCGGCCGACAAGGCGCTGTACGCGGCCAAGTCCGCCGGCCGCAACATGGTCTGCCTGGCCGGGCGCGAGGCCACCGCCGGCGCCGCGCTGGAGCCTTAGCGCACGGCCAGCTGGCGCAGCGCCTCGCGCGCGATCGCCGGTTCGACCAGGTGGGCGCCGTCGAACTCCGCATACTGGACGTCGTAGCCTTCGCCGGCCAGGCGCTGGGCGATGGCGTGGCCGCGCTCCACCGACAGCACCTTGTCGGCCAGGCCGTGCGAGACGAAGATGCGCGGCTGGCCCACGCGCCGCAGCGGCGCCATGAAGCCCGGCGAGAACGCCAGGATGTCGCCGAACAGATCGCCGTTCATCAAGCCCACCGACAGCGCATACGAGGCGCCGTCCGAAAAGCCGCCGATGCCGATGGCGTTGGCATCGACCGCATGGCGCTGCATGGTCCACAGCAGCGCGCGGTCGAGGAAGGACAGGTCCGGGCCGTAGCCGCCGCGCAGCACGTCCCAGCTGCTGGTCAGCGCATCCGGTATCAGCAGCAGCGAGCCGTGGCGCGCGGCGTGGGCCAGGGCGATGGCGTCGCCGCCGCCGTGCCGGCCGCCGGCGCCGTGCAGCAGCACCAGCAGCGGCAACGGCCGGCCTTCGTCATGCGGGGGGACGTGCAGCAGCGCGTGGCGGCCGTCGGCGAATGCCAGCTTGTGGGTGCCGCTCTCCAGCGGCGCCGGCGATTGCGGCGTGCGCGGCACGGGGCGGGCATGCAGCCGGCCGTCGCTGTAGGGCGGCGCGGCGTTGGTGGCTTGCATCATACCTCCCTGTGGACGTAGCGGCTGATGGCGGCAAGTTTACACCCGCCGCCGCCCGCGCGTCGTCCGGCATCGCCGCGCCGGTGCTCAGTGCGCGGCCGCCACCGGCGGCGCCTTGCGGACGTAGGACAGCAATTCCCAGCTGTCGCGGTTGAAGATGCGGCCCTGCCAGTCGGTGTCCTGGTAGTCGAGCTTGACGAAGTTGTTCAGCTCGGGGACGAACCAGACGGTCTCGGTCAGGTGGCCGCTGCCGCCGTTGCTGCCGACCTCCTCGCCGTTGTAGAGCGCCTCGACGACGATCTTCAGCGCCTCGAATTCGCCGGCCGGCACCTTGACCTTTTCCCAGTCCAGCACCTTGCCTTGCACCCGGTAGCGCCAGCGCTTGCCGGCTTTGGGGTTGTCGCCGGTGGCGTGGCTGGTCCACTCCTTGCCCGGCGCCAGCGGGAAGGCGTAGCGCGCAAACGACGGCGCGAAGTGCATATTGCCGCGATCGATGGGATTCATTTCCGCGCTGAACAGCAGCTTGCTCAACAACGCGCCGCTGGCCGCGCGCTTGACGTCGACGTGGACGCCGTCGTTGTCGATGGCCGCGACTTCGATGCGGTTGACATTGCCTTTGGCGCCTTTCCACACATCGGTGTATTGATAGGTCCATGAATCGCCGACGCCGGGCGCCGGCAGCGGCACCGGGCCGTGATCGGCGGCCAGCGCAAGCTGCGACGCGAGTAACACGCCGACGGCTGCCAGGGTATGGATGGCGCGGTGCAAAGTCATGCTGTCTCCTCAGGTGGTTGGAAGTGGATTTTATTGTAATATAAATAATATCACGAGGGCGAAACGGCGCGCCGAAAGCGATAAGCCGGCTGGTTTTGTACATTACAATTGCGCATGAAATTATTTATGCGCCCGCGCAGTCCCGTCCTCATCCTGTTGGTTACGCTGGCGCTGCTGCTTGCCGCCGTCCTGTCCCTCCAGTCCGCCGGCACGACAGCGCAGGCCGGCGTCAGCCACATCACGCAAGGCGCATGGCAGGTGGCCGCCGCACCGGCGTTCGATGCCGCGCCGGCGCTGCTGGACAGCCGGTCCTTGCCCGGCCCATGGCGGCCCGCCGGGCTGCCGTTGTCCTTGCCGCACGTCGACGCGCCGCAGGGCGGCGTCAGCATCACCTGGTTGCGCGTGGCGTTGCCGGCGGCGGGCCAGGCGGGCGCCGGCGCGCTGGCGCTGTATGGCGCGCGCATCAAGAGCGACGGTCCGATCGCGGTCTATGCCGACGGCAAGCTGCTGCAGACATCGCAGGAGCAGGGACAGTTGTGGAGCAGCCTGTTCACGCCGCTATGGCTGACGCTGGAGCGCAGTGACAGCGATGCGCCGCTGGGCGAGCTGCTGATACGCATCCAGCACAAGCCTGATTACCTGGTCGCCGTCTCGTCGCTATGGCTGGGACCGGCCGACAGCCTGCGCAGCCGCTACCAGCTGCGGCTGTGGCTGCAGCGCGGCCTGCCGCAGATGCTCAACTCGGCCTTCCTGGCGGTCGGCGTGTTCGCGCTGTTCGTCTGGCTGCGGCGCCGGGAATCGGGCTACCTGCTGTTCTTCGTCCTGGCCACGGTGTCGTATGTCGCGCACCTGCACTACTACGCCGAACTGCCGATCGCCGGCGACTGGTTCGGCTGGGTCACGCTCAATTCGCTGTTCTGGTTGCTCGCCGTGGTGCACGTCTTCCTGCGCCAGCTGCACGGCCGGCCGCTGACGGTGCTGACGCGCTGCCTGGTCGGCGCCACCATCGCGGTCGGCCTGGCGACCATGCCGCTGCCGGGCGCGCTGCCGAACAGCCCGCTGGTGCTGGCGATGATCTACGCGGTCGCGCTGACGATCGGCGTGACGGTGGCGGTGGTGGGCGGCGTCAGCGCCTGGCGCACCTCGCACGAGGGGCGCTGGATCGCGGCCGGCCTGTGCCTGTGCGTGGTGCTCGGCATGTCGGACTGGATGCTGCACAACAATGTCATCGACACCGAGCACTGGTTCCTCGGCGCCTACACCAACGCCGTCACCTTCATCATGTTCGGCGGCTTGATGTACCAGCGCTACGTGCATGCGATCCGCGAGGTCGAGACGGTCAACGCCAGCCTGGCGCAGCGGCTGCTGCAGCGCGAGCAGGAACTGGAGCTCAGCCACGCGCGGTTGCGTGCGGTGGAGATGCGGCAGACCATCAGCGACGAGCGCCAGCGCCTGATGCAGGACATGCACGATGGCCTCGGCTCGTCGCTGATCGGCGCGATCCGCGCGGTGGAGCGGGCCGACGCCGGGATCGACGTCTCGCACATCCTGCGCGGCTGCCTGGACGACCTGAAGCTGACCATCGATTCGATGGAGCCGGTGGAGGCCGACCTGTTGCTGCTGCTGGCGACGCTGCGCTTCCGCCTGGAGCCGCGCCTGGAAAGCGCCGGCGTGGCGCTGCAATGGAAGGTGCGCGACGTGCCGGCGCTGGACTGGCTGGACCCCACCAGGGCGCTGCACATCCTGCGCATCGTCCAGGAAAGCATCGCCAACATCCTGCAGCACACGCGCGCCACCGAGATCCGCATCGAGACGGCGGCGGAGCGGGAGCATGTGCTGATCAGCGTGACCGACAACGGCCACGGCTTCGACACGGCCGCCGCGCTGGCGGCGGCCAGGGGACACGGGCTGCAGAACCAGCAGCGCCGCGCCAGCGCCCTGGGCGGCGCGGTGGCATGGGCATCGGACGCCGGCGGCACCCGCTTCACGCTGCGGCTGCCGCTGGCGGCAACAACCGGGGCAACAACCGGGGCAACAACCGGGGCAACAACCGGGGCAACAACCGGTTGCCGGACCTGACCCCGGTTATCGCCGGTTATCGCGACTATCAGGCGATGGTGTCGACCACGCCGCCGTCGACCCGCAGCGCCGCGCCAGTGGTGGCCGAGGCCTGCGTCGAGCACACATAGACCACCATGTTGGCCACTTCCTCCGGCGTGGCGACGCGCTGCAGGATGGACGAGCTGCGGTGCGCCTTCACGAAGTCGTTCGCGGCACGCTCGGCGGCGGCGTAGTCGCCATCCGGCGCCACCAGCTGCTGCACGCCTTCCGACAGCGTCGGGCCGGGCAGGACCGCGTTGACGGTGATGCCGGTGCCCGCCAGGCTCTTGGCCAGCCCGCGCGAGATGGCCAGGTTGCCGGTCTTGGTGAAGCCGTAGTGGATCATGTCGGCCGGGATGCTGAGCCCGGATTCGGACGAAATAAAGACGACGCGGCCCCAGTTTTTCTGCTGCATGCCAGGCAGATAGGCGCGGCTGGCGCGCACGCCGGACATGATGTTGATCTCGAAGAAGCGGGTCCATTCTTCGTCCGGGATCTCGGCAAAGGGCTGCAGAGCGAATACGCCGAGATTGTTGACCAGGATGTCGGCCTGCGGTTCGGCGGCCTTCAGCACCTCGAAACCGGCCGCGTTGCCCAGGTCGGCCGCCACGCCGCGCACCACGGCGCCCGGCACGCTGGCGCGCAACGACGCCAGCGCGCTGTCGACGTCCTGCTGCTTGCGGCCGGTGATGACCACGGTGGCGCCCGCGCCGGCCAGTCCGGTGGCGATGGCGTAGCCTATGCCGCGCGTGGAGCCGGTGACGATGGCGGTCTTGCCGCTTAAGTCGATACGCATGATGAATCCTTCATAAGTTGGTCAGTACAGACAATATAGTCCCTGCGGCGGTCTTTTATTATCTGCTATAAGTTCAGGTCACCTTTTGAAGATCCACAATCATGCCGGCGTTCAGCGGCGCGCCAGCCAGGCTTCGTAGCGCGTCCTGGTTTCAGGTGCGGTCGGCGGATACAGGCCGATGATGGCGACGCCGCGCCGCACTTCCTCCAGCACGAACTGTTCGAAGCGTTCCATCTCGACCGCTTCGACGGCGATCTCGCCGGCCAGGTGCGCCGGGATGCAGACCACGCCATCGTCGTCGCCGACCATGATGTCGCCGGGGTAGACCGGCACCCCGCCGCAGCCGATCGGCGCGTTGATGTCGAGCGCGTGGTGGCGTATCAGATTGGTCGGCGCCGAAGGGCCGGAGCACCAGGCCGGCATGTCCAGCGCGGCGATGCCGGAGGCGTCGCGCAGGCCGCCGTCGGTGACGATGCCGGCCGCGCCGCGCACCTGCATGCGGGTGGCCAGGATGCTGCCGGCCGAGGCCACCGATGCGTCGCCGCGGCAGTCCATCACCAGCACCGCGCCCGGCGGGATTTCTTCCACCGCCACGCGCTGCGGATGGCGCGGATCGCGGAAGGCTTCGATGCCGTCCAGGTCCTCGCGCGATGGAATGTAGCGCAGCGTGTAGGCGGGGCCGGCCAGGCGCTGTCCGGGCTTCAGCGGCCGCGCGCCCTGGATGAACACATTGCGCAAGCCGCGCTTGTACAGCAGCGAAGTGAGGGTGGCGGTGCTGACCGTCTTCAGCGTCGCCAGCGTGTCGGGATCGGTCATTTCGCCTCCTGGCCACGCTCGAACACCGTGTTGCTGAAACTTACCTGGCTGTGGTCGATGCGGTTCTGCAGATAGTAGGCATCCCACTTGGCGGCGACGATGGTGTGGGCCTTGGTGTCGGGATCCAGCGCCTGCAGGTAGTCGCCGAACTTGAAATAGATATTCCGGTTGTCGGCCTTGACCTTGGTGAGCCCGGTCTGGATGGCGCCGCCCTTGTCGGTCTTGACCGCGACGATAGCCTCGCGGTTGGCAAAGCGGATATCCAGGTCGAAGCTCTCTCCGGAACGCGCCGTGCCCATCGCCGTCGTCACTTCCTTGCCGTCGGTGCCGAGGATCCGCACCAGCACGTCGAACACGCCGTTGCCGGCCTTGCCGTCCATGCCTTTGGCGTCGGCGCTGTCCTGCACGAAGACTTTCACCAGCGTATCCAGGCCCTCGCCGTGATACTGGGCGACGATGGTCTTGGCGCCGTCGGGCAGGTTGATCGTGACGCGGGCGGAGAAGTGCTCCCGCGTCTGGTCGGCGGTGCGCCGCTGCTTGCCGGTCACTTTCAGCTCGTTGCGGTAGCCGTGCCCATGGCCGGAATCGTAGCGCGAGCTGAAGGCGCTGAAGTTGAGCGTGCCGGCGTAGGGCGATGGATACGGTGTATTGCCCTCCAGTTCAAACACGCCGCTCAATTCCTGCTGCGGCGTGAAGGCCGTCTGCGCATGGCTGGGCGCGGCCAGCAGGCTGGCGCCCAGCAGGCACAAGGTGCGGTTCAATATATTCATGAAAACTCCCTGGTGGCGACGTGCTGCGTTTGCGTGCCCAATCCGGCGATGCCGAGCCGGAGCACATCGCCTTTCTGCAGAAAACGCGGCGGCTTCAAGCCGATGCCGACGCCGCCGGGCGTGCCGCTGACGATCACGTCGCCGGGCAGCAGCGTCATGAACTGGCTCAGATAGGAAACGATGTAGGCGACGGGGAAGATCATGTCCGAGGTATTGCTGGACTGTTTGACCTCGCCGTTCAAACTCAGCTCCAGGTCCAGCACCTGCGGATCGGGAATCTCGTCGGCGGTCACCAGCCATGGGCCGATCGGGCCGAAGGTGTCGAAGCTTTTGCCCTTGTATAGCTGGCCGTTGCGATGGTTCTGCCAATGGCGTTCCGACAGGTCGTTGGCCACGCAGTAGCCGGCCACGTACTGCAGCGCATGCTCCTGCGCGACGCTGCGCGCGGTGCCGCCGATGATGACGCCAAGCTCAATCTCCCAGTCGCTGTGCCCGGAGCCTGGCGGCATGACGATGTCGTCGTTCGGGCCGCTCAGCGAGGTGAGCGCCTTGGTGAAGACGATGGGTTCGGCCGGCAGCGCCTGGCCGGATTCCTCGGCGTGCTTGCGGTAGTTCAGCGCGATGCCGATGAACTGGCGGATGCCCGCCACCGGCACGCCGATGCGCACGCCCGGATCGACCAGCGGCAGCTGTTCAAGATCGATGGCGGCCAGCGCGCGCAGGCGCTCAGGCGACAGCCACTCCGGCGTCAGGTCCGGCACCAGCGCCGATAGATCGCGGATGCCGCCTTGCGCATCAAGCGCGGCGGGTTTCTCGGCGCCCGGAGCGCCCACGCGTAACAGTCTCATATTGGGGTTCCCGTTTATTTGATCATGCTGTCGAGCAGCGGCTGCATCGCGTCCGCCCACAGCTGGTAGCCGGCCGGGCCGGGGTGCAGCTGGTCCGGCATGATGGCGCTCGGGATCTTGCCATCCTGGCCGAGGAAGACCGGGTTGATGTCGAGGAAGCGGATGGTCTTGCCGTCGTCAAGCTTGGCCAGGTCGCGGTTGACGGCGTCGATGGTCTGCATGCGCTTGGCCGTTTCGTCGACGGAAGCCTGGGTGATGGCGCCGCCCTTGGGTTCGCGCGGCCCGCGCGGGAAGATGCCCAGCACGAGGATCTTCGTCTGCGGCAGCCTGGCGCGGACCATGGCGACGATCTTGCGGTCGGCCGCGGCGATTTCCTCGGCGTTGTAATCGAGGCTGTTGTTCGTGCCCAGCATCAGCACCGCGACTTTGGGCGCGATACCGTCAAGTTCGCCGTGCTCGATTTGCCAGATCAGGTTTTGCGTGCGGGCGCCGCCGATGCCGAAATTGGCCGGCTGGTATTTGCCGTAGTAGGTTTCCCAGATATGCGGCGCCACCTTCCAGCGCTCGGTGATGGAATCGCCGAGGAACAGCAGGCCGATCGGGCCGCTCTTCGCGCGCGCGAGGAAGGTTTCGTGGTGCTTGAGGAAGACGCCATTGTCCTGCTTCTCGAACGCTTCCGAGGCGCTCAGCCTGGGCTTGGCGGGCGGGCTGACCTGCGCGCAGGCCTGGCAGCTGATCAGGGTCAGGGCGATGAGCAGTTTGCTGAAACGATGGTTCATGGTTTTTTCTCCTTGACGGGGACGACGGGACCGCCGAGCCAGATCGCCAGATACACCAGCGGCACCAGCACGGCCCCAAGAACGAAGAACGGCGTGTAATTCCCGCCGGCGGTGAGTTCGGGCACCAGCTGCATGCAGACGATCA
The DNA here is from genome assembly GCF_047302815.1 of Duganella sp. CT11-25. Classification (NCBI taxonomy): domain Bacteria; kingdom Pseudomonadati; phylum Pseudomonadota; class Betaproteobacteria; order Burkholderiales; family Oxalobacteraceae; genus Duganella; species Duganella sp. CT11-25. The sequence continues at coordinate 3,208,161 of NZ_JBKBFD010000001.1, read as the reverse complement.
CGCCGATCACCGCCGACGTGCCGCTGATGCCGGCCAGCGAACCGACTGTCTTGCCCGAGTAGAAATCGCTGGGCAGGGTCTGGATATTGGTGATCGCGGCCTGGAAGCCGAACAGGATCACGCCGATCGACAGCACCGCCAGCAGCGGCGTCGCCGCCATGGCGCTGAGGATCAGGGCGGGGAACATGATCGCCAGTCCCAGCGCGATCACCAGCTTGCGCGCCGCGTTGACCGACCAGCCGCGCTCCAGCAGCGAGCCGCACAGCCAGCCGCCGGTGATCGCGCCGATGCCGGCGCCGACATACGGTACCCAGGCGAACATGCCGATCTGCTTGACGTCGAAATGGAATTTCTCGTTTAGGTACAGCGGCAGCCAGCCGACGAACAGCCACCAGATCGGATCGATGAAGAAGCGCGCAACGATCACGCCCCAGCTCTGGCGGTGGCTTAGCAGCTGCGACCAGGTCGGCACATACTCGGCGGCGGCCTTGGCCTCGGCCGGACGCTGTTGGCCGGTGAGGATGTAGTCGCGTTCCCCGGTGCTGATCCATGGATGCGAGTCCGGGCCCGATTTGTAGATGATCATCCAGGGCACGATCCAGATGAAGCCCAGGGCGCCGATCAGGATGAAGGTGGTCTTCCAGCCGACATAGGCGTACAGGAAGGCCACCAGCGGCGGCGCGATGATGGAGCCGACCGAGGCGCCGGCGCCGAAGATGCCTTGTCCCAGCGCGCGTTCGCGTACCGGGAACCATTCGGCGATGGCCTTGGTCGCGCCGGGCCAGTTGCCTGCTTCGCCCACGCCCAGCATGATGCGGAACAGGCTGAAGGACAGCGCCGAGCGCGCGACGAAGTGCAGGCCGATGGACACCGACCACACCGCGATCGACAGCAGGAAGCCGATGCGGGTGCCGAGCGCGTCGAACAGCTTGCCGAACAGCGATTGGCCGACCGCGTAGCCGATCAGGAACACCGTGATGATGTTGGCGTAGTCGCGCTTGTCCATGCCCAGTTCGGACGCGATACCCGGCCACATCACCGCCAGCGCCGAACGGTCGATGTAGTTGATAATTGTCGCGATGGCGACCAGTGTGATCACCAGCCAGCGCAAACCTTTCATTGTTCTCATGCCCATGTCTCCAGAATTCTTTATGGTTTATGTGGTCAGGCTATGAATCAGGGTGGGTGCGCCTCCCCGAGTTGCGCGCGGTCGGGCAGGCCCTCGCAATCGCCGCGATACTGCACCACGCGCGCGCCGATGGCGTTGCCGCGCGCCGCCGCGGCAGCCAGCGGCAGGTCCTCCAGCAGCGCGCTGATGACGCCGACCGCAAAGCCGTCGCCGGCGCCGACGGTGTCGACCACCTTGGCCACCGGCAGGCCGGGCGCGATGCCGCGTTGCCGGGCATCCGCGAAATACGCGCCTTCCGCGCCCAGCTTGATGACCACCTGGCGCGCGCCGAGCGCGAGGTAGAAGTCGGCGATATCGGTCGCGTGCCGGCGGCCGGTCAGCAGCCGGCCTTCGGCCAGGCCGGGCATGACCACGTCGGCCATGCCGGCCAGGGCATTTAGCGTCGCGATCATCTCTTGCTGCGAAGGCCACAGGCGCGGCCGCAGGTTGGGATCGAAGGTGACGATGCGGCCGTTGGCCCGCGCCTGTGCCGCCAGTTCCAGCACCAGCTTGCGGCAACCGGTCGACAGCGCCGGCGAGATGCCGGTCAGGTGCAGCAGGCGCGCCTGCCGGAAGTCGTCGCCATTCGGCGGCATGTCGGCGGCCGATAAATAACTGGCCGCCGAGCCGCGCCGGAAGTATTCCACTTCCGGGTCCGTGCCGTCGTGCACCGCGGATTTCAACATGAAGCCTGTCGGGTAGCGCGGATCGGTATGGACGTGGCGCAGGTCGATTCCCTCGGCCGTCATGAAGTCGCGCAGGTTGCTGCCCAGGCTATCCTGGCCCAGGCTGGTGATATAGCCGACCTGGAAGCCCAGCCGGCTCAGGCCCACCGCGACATTCAGCTCCGCGCCGGCGGTGGCGCGCTCGAATTCGACAACCTGGGCCAGGGGGCCCGGCTGGCGCGCGATCATCAGGGCCATCGCCTCGCCAATGGTGACGACGTCGGGAATCCGCATGGAATGCTCTCCTTAGAACTTCATGCCGGTGACCAGCGTGGCGTCCTTGCCGGCCGGGAGCGACAGGCGCAGCACGGTGCCGCGCTCTTCGCGCGGTCCCTTGTCGACATTGCCCGGCGGTCCGGCAGCGATCACCACGCCCGGTTCGATGATGGCCTTGACCGCCTTGCTGCGGACCTCGACCTTCAGCGACGATGGCTGGCCGGCGACGACAAAGCGGCTGTCCGCCTGCTTCGTGATCGCGTGGTCGCCGTGCACCTGCGCGGTCAGCACCACCGGCTTGCTGGCGCGCATGCGGTCGGTGGTGGTCCAGGCGCCGCGTGCAAGGCTGAAGCGGCGCTCCAGCCGTTCGACGCCCAGCTCCGGGCGATAGGCGCCGGTCAGGTCGGCGACGATGTCGGCATGGTCGCGTCCCAGCTTGATGCTGGTGATGCGGATGCTGTCCAGCCGCGCATACGGATAGTCGCGGAAGGCGTCGTGACCGCCGCCTTCGTTGGCCTGGCCCTGGCCGTCGATCAGCAGCGTGTTGCTCAACTTGCTGCTCGGGATGCCGGCGTAGCCCATCGGGCCGGTCAGATAGCTGCCGCCGCCGTATAGCATGAAGCTGCCGGCGTCGGGGTGCGAGTGACCCATCTCCAGGTGCCAGTCGGGCATCCTGGCCATCAGCGCGGAGACGTGGTGGCCTTCCGGCGGGCCGGCGCGGAAGGCGAAGGCGGTGGCCTTCGGCGTCCAGTCGCTGCGCCAGTAGACCGTGCCCAGGTCTTCGAAGTGATGGTGCGGCGCGATGGACGACATCGGGCTGGCGGCCAGCGCCGGGTCGTACCACTGCAGGCTCCAGAAGTCTTCGGCGCACACATGGCCCAGCGACGCCATCCAGTTGGCGACGCCCTGCGCATCCTTGTTGCCGAAGCGAGCGGCCAGGCGGTACAGCAGGTTGTAGTTGGAGTGCAGCTTGCCGTCCGGGTGCGTACGCGCCGCCTCCGCGCCGTGGCGCGCACGGGTCAGCGGGCCTTCGAACACGTCGCCGAAGTCGAATACGTCCTGGCCGTTTGGCGTCAGCGAGTGCGCCATGTAGAGGTGGGCATTGCGCAGGGCAGGGGCATCGTACATATCGTCGCCCGCCGCGTGGGCAAAGGCGTCCAGCGCGTGGATAATCCACGGCATCGAGAACACCCAGTATTCGACGCCTTCGTAGAAATAGCCGTCCGGCGAGGAGATATCGATCACGCGGCTGAAGATTGCGCGCGACAGCGCGGCCCACGTGGCCGCTTCCGGCACCTCGTCCCACACCGCATACGCCGCCACCGCCAGTCCGGCGATCGGGATGAAGCAGTGGTTCTGGCTGTACGAATACGACTTGCCCGGCTTCGGCATGAAGTGCGCCGACAGCAAGCGCGCCTGGCGCACGATCTTGTCGCGGTAGCGCTTGCGCTCTTCTTCATTCAGCACATCGAACAGCAGGTCGTAGGCGGTGCCCATGCCGTACAGCAGATGTCCGGCGGCCAGGTCGATGTCCGGCTTGCTGAAGGTATAGCCCCAGACCGGATAGCTGACCGCCGCATCCATATAGCGTTTGGCGGCGTCGAGATAACGCTGGTCGCCCTCGATCTTGTAGGCCAGCGCGGCGCCCGTCATGCCGATCGCCACCGTGTTCTGCGCGCGCCGGACCTGCGCCGGCGACGCCGCCGGCTCCTCGCGCATGGCGACCAGTCCGGCCAGGGCCTTTTCCCAGATGGCGCGGTGGCTGGTGCGGGCGCGCTGGCGCATGTCCGTCAGGCCGGCGGCCGTGGTGAACACGCGCGGATGCACGCCGCGCAGGTCGGCGCGCAAGGCCGCCGGATGCGCCTGCATCAGGGTTTCCAGCGGATGGGCGCCGGGCAGCGCCTTGCCGATCATGGTACCCAGCGCCTCGCGCGCATCCTGCGCCATGACCTGGCGCGCGCTTATCACAGGCAAAGCGAGGGCAGCGGCGCCAACAAACTGGCGTCGTGTGAAGTGATGATTCATGGATTCTCCGGATCTTGTCAGTAGAGACCGAGGCCGCCATTGACCTGGATGATTTCGCCGGCGAGGAAGGCGGCGCGTTCGGAAGCGAGGAAGACGACGACGTTGGCCACATCCTCCGGCTCGCCTTCGCGGCGTGCCGGCGTGCGTTCGGCGATGGCCTGGCGGTTGGCCGGGGTGTTGAAGGTGTCGTGGAAGCGGGTGGCGATCAGGCCCGGCGAGACGCCGTTGACGCGGATGCCGAGCGGGCCGACTTCCTTGGCCAGCGCGCGCGTGAAGGTGGCGACGGCGGCCTTGGACGAGGCGTAGTGCGCCGAACCGGGACCGCCGCCGTCGAATGCCGCCAGCGACGACATGGTGACGATCACGCCGCTCTTGCGCGGCTCCATGCGCTTCAGCGCCGCCTGGCAGATCAGGAAGGTGCTGGTGAGGTTCAGGTTCATCGCCTCGTTCCACAGCGACAGCGGCATGTCGACCACGCGGCAACGCTGGATCAGGCCACCGATGTTGGCGAACAGCGTGTCGATCTCGCCGATCGCGCCTTCGGCTTCGGCAAACACCTGCTCGGCGATGGCGCTGTCGGTCAGGTCGGCCTTGATGGCCTGGGCGCGGCGGCCCATGGCGCGGATCTGCGCCACCACTTCCTGTGCTTCGTCGCTGCTGCTCCAGTAGGTCAGGACGACGTCCGCGCCCGCCTGTGCCAATGCCAGCGAGGTGGCCTTGCCGATGCCCGATGCGCCGCCCATGACCAGGGCGCGTTTTCCGATAAGTTCCATAGCAGTGCTCTCTTTAGTGTGTGGGTGGGGTGTGCTGGTTACTTTGCTGGCGCCGCTGTCGAGGCCCGCACGATCAGCTCCGGCGCGAACAGCTCGGCGACCGGCGTCGTGCCCGGCGCGAGGATGCGCTGGACGGCGGCGTCGGCCATCGCCTGTATCGGCTGGCGCAAGGTGGTGAGCGGCGGGTCGTGCGCGGCGGAGAAGAAAATATCGTCAATCCCGATCAGCGAAAAATCGCGCGGTATCTGCTTGCCCAGTTGTTTCAGGCCGATGCCGATACCGATCGCCATCATGTCGTTGATGGCGATGGCCGCCGTCGGCTTGCCCGGCGCCGCCAGGATGCGCGCTGCGGCGCTGCGGCCCAGTTCAAACAACTGGGTGTCGCCGTGCGGATCGCTGGGTGCGTCGGTGGCATCGGCGATCACCAGCTCGCCGGCGATGCCGGCCTGCGCGACCGCCTGCTGGAAGCCCTTGAGCCGGTCCTGGCGGTTCAGCGTGTACGGCGGCGGCGAGACCAGCGCGATCGAGCGGTGGCCCAACGCCACCAGGTGCTCGACCGCCATCGCCGTCGCGGCGGCGTTGTCCACCGAGATCGTCATGATGCGTTCATGGTTGTCCTCCGAGCGCTTGATGTCGAACGCCACCACCGGGCAGCGCGAGGTCATCGCCGCCAGGTGGTCGGTGTCGTTCAGCGCCGAGCCGGTGATGATGCCTTGCACCCCATAGGCCAGCAGGTCGGCCATCACCGCCCGTTCGCGGTCGGGATCGCGGAAGGTGCTGAAGGTCATGACGTGGCACTGGTGCCGCGCGGCGGCCGTCTCCACCGCGCAGGCGAGCGATCCGAAGAACTGGTTCGCCAGCGACGGCACCAGCAGGCCGACCATCTTGGCCACGCCGGTTTTCAGCTGGCGCGCGGCGTTGTTGGGCCGGTAGCCCAGCTGCTCGATCGCCTGCTGGATCTTGCGCTGGGTGTCCGGCCGCATCTGCTCCATCCGGTTGTTCAGAAAATTCGAGATGCTGGACGGGGACACGCCGGCCAGCCGTGCCACGTCCTGAATTTTTGGTTCGCTCATAGTTTCCTTTTTAATTCATCGGTCAAAAGACCATGTCGAGGCGGATCGTCGCATAGCGGAAGGCGTCGCGCGCAGGTTGCCAGCCGTAGGACTTGATGTCCGGTCCGGAGGTCTGCTTGAAGTTCAGGAAGGAACCGACGTTGCCCGATGCGTAGTGATGATCGAACAGATTCTTGATGCCGACCGAGAGCTTGTATTTGCCCTTGTTGTCGCTCAGCGATGCACCGAGATCAAAGATACCATAGCCGGGCCGGTTCAAACCTGGATCCTGGCTGATCGCGCCCACCACCGCCGACTGCGCGCGCATCTGCATATTGACCGCGGCGACGTAGGGGATGGCGGCGAGCGGCATGGTGTACTCGCCGCCCATGCTCATCTTCCACTTGGCCGAGTTGGGCATGCTGCCGCCGCTGGCGTCGCGCACGAAGGCGCCGGGCACCAGCACGTTGGGCACGGTGCAGTCCTTGGCGCCGCTGTAGCACGGGCCCTGGTTCCAGTCGAGGATCGTGGCGCGGGTGTAGGCAACGCTGGCCTTGACCATCAGCGCGCGCGTCAGCAGCGCCGTGCCGTCCACTTCGAAGCCACGCGTCTGCAGTTCCGGGATGCTGTACAACACGCTGGCCTGGCTGCCGTCGGAGAAGCGCTCGGTGGCCGAGGTCTGGTAGTCGCGGAAGCGGGTCTGGAACAGCGCCGCGTTCAGCGTGGCGCGGTTGTTCCACAGGTTGGCCTTGAACCCCAATTCGAAGCTGGTGGCCTTTTCCGACGCCAGCGGCAGGTGCGCGAACACGTTGACGTTGTTGGCGCCGCTGGTCATGTCGTAGGCCACGCCCTTGCTGCCTGTGGACGCCGAGCCATACGCCATCACGTCCGGCGTGAAGTGGTAGCTGTAGGCCACCTTGCCGGTGGTGGCGTTCTCGGTGTGCTGCGGCGCCTGGTAGTAGTTCTCGCCGGTGTGCACGTTCGACGGCGCGCTGGACGACAGGCTGTCGATCGTGTGGAACATGTAGTCGTTCGACTCCTGATTGAAGCGCAGGCCGCCGGTCAGGCTCTGGTTCGGGGCGAAGTCCCAGTTGGCGTTGGCGTAGATCGCGTGGTTCAGGCTGCCGGACGCGGTTTCGTAATTGGTGTAGTTGGTTTCCTTGACGAAGGCGTTGCCTCGGTAATAGGTGCGGTCCACCGAGTTGCGGGCGATCCACAGTCCGACCAGGTAGCGGAACGATCCGTCGTCGGGCGAGGTCAGTCGGATTTCCTGGGTCGAGGTCTTGCTGCCGGTGGTGCCGTTGATCATCGGCGAATCGGCGATGCCCGACGGCTTGCCGGCCGCGTTCACCTGGTAGTAGGTGGAGATCAGGTCGATGTTGTCGTTGTCGCGGAAGTCGTTGGACAGGTTGTTGTCGACCGAGGAGATCGAGGTCAGCACATGGCCGGCCAGCGGCGAGCCGTCCGGGAACGCATAGTTGATGCGCAGGCCCAGGCCGCGGTCGGTCGACTCCAGGCCGGACGGCGAATCGTTGCGGATCTCGCGGTTGAACGGGCTGACGTGGATGCCGCGCAGCACCTGGGTGTTCGACAGCGCGGTGTAGTTCTTGTTGTACAGGTAGCCGACGCCGGGATCGATGGAGGTGATGGCGGCCGTGTTGCCGGTCGACAGCGAGTGGTCGAAGTGCGGCGAGATCAGCAGGTCGAGGTCGCGGTTGATTTTCCATTGCAGCTTGGCCATGAAGTTCCTGCCGCCCGAGCCGTTCTGCATGCTGTCGTTGGTCAGGTTGTGCAGCAGGCCGGGGAAGTTGGTCTTGCTGGCGAACAGGCGCAGGCCGACGTCGTCGCTGAGGCGGCCGCTGAGCGAGGTGGCGACGCGGTATTCGTGGTCGCTGGTGTTGAACAGGCTGACCCGGCCCTGCATCGGGCCTGAGCCGATCGGCTTGGTGGTGATGACCACGGCGCCGGCGATCGCGCTCTTGCCGAACAGCGTGCTTTGCGGCCCCTTCAGCACTTCGACGCGGGCGACGTCGGACATGTCCTTGAACGCCTGCTGCGCCTGGGCGTACGGCAGGTCGTCGACGATGACGGCGATGTCGCCCTCGATGCCGAGGTTGTTGGAGGTGGTGCCGATGCCGCGCATATTGATGCTGTTGGTGCCGACCTGGGTGCCGACGGAGATCGACAGGGCGGGTGACAGGTTGACGATGTCGACGAATTCGCGCACGTTGTTGCGCTTGATGTCTTCCTCGCCGAGCACGGTGATCGACGCCGGCACGTCCTCGAGTTTTTCGATGCGGCGGTTGGCCGAGACCACGACCGTCTCCAGCTTCAGTTGTTCAGTGCTATCGGTGGCGGCTTGCTGCGCCTGCGCCGTCAGGCTGGTACCAAAAATCGTTAAAGCAACTGCAGATGCGATGGGGCTGAGCCGGTGCTGCACGGCCCCCCGTTTTCCTTGACCAGTCATCTTTGTCTCCGTTTTATATTTATGATTTTTGTACATTCAACTGTACAACCATTGCCGCAGAAAAGCTGCAACGATTTACTGTATCGTTGCAGTAAAATCGCAAAAAAATATATTTACAACAATTTACGGCTCATTCGGAGTTGGCGGCCGTGAGCTGTAACGATTTACTGCAACGATTTAGTAAGGATAAAGCATCGCTCAGCAAAGTCAACCAGAATTTGTCTGGCGGCGCCGCGTTCCCGTTGCCTCGCTCCGACACAACGACCTTCGAATGCGTTAGAGTATTCTTACCGCCGCCGGCCAATTCCATGCGTCCACTCCAATGGAGAAATCAGAATGACACGAGTCCGAGTTGAAAGCTTCACGATATCTATAGACGGATATGGCGCGGGTCCGGATCAAGATATCGATAATCCGCTCGGCGTGGGTGGGACCGATTTACACCAGTGGTTCATCCCGACACGCACCTTCCAGCGGGCCCACGGCGAGGGCGATGGCACGACCGGCGTCGACGACGATTTTGCCGCGCGGGGATTCAGCAACGTCGGAGCGTGGATTCTGGGGCGGAACATGTTCGGACCGGTTCGGGGGCCTTGGCCCGACATGCGCTGGAACGGCTGGTGGGGAGACAACCCACCCTACCATGTTCCGGTCTTCGTCCTGACCCATCATGCGCGTCCATCTATCCAGATGGAAGGCGGCACGACGTTTCACTTCGTCACGGGCGGCATACACGAAGCACTGGACCGCGCGCGCGAAGCGGCGAACGGCATGGACGTGCGCATTGGGGGAGGGGCCAACGTGATCCGACAGTATCTGCAAGAGGCGCTCATCGATGAACTGCATATCGCGATCTCGCCGGTCCTGCTGGGGAGTGGCGAGCGCCTGTTCGAGGGGGCGGACCTGCGGGCTCTCGGTTATGAGTGCGTCGAGTTCGTGGGGACGGAGAAGGCGACCCATGTTGTGCTTCGGCGCCGCCAGCCCGGCGACGCCTGACAAATCGGGCTAGTGTGAGTCGGCCATGATCGATTCCACGAACGCGGTGAAGGCGCGCGCTTTCGCGCTTGCCTTCCTGCCTGCGGGGTACACGGCCCACAGATCGATCGGGTCCAGGCGCCATTCCGTCAGCACTTCGCGCACGGAGCCGTTGGCCAGCTCTGGCGCGAACATCCATCGGGAGGCGATCGCCAGACCCATGTTCGCCAGCACCGCGGCCCGGACGCCTTCGCCAGCCGACACTTTGATCCTGCCGCCGACCGCAATCGCGACTTCGGCATCGTCCTGGCGGAAAGACCATACCGCGCCCCCTCCGGCGCGTCCATAGACGACCGCTTCGTGCGCGGCAAGGTCTTCCGGCGTCGCGGGTTCGCCGCGCAGCGCGAAGTAGGCCGGCGTTGCCAGCACCACCCGCTGGCTCTGCGCGAGTTTTTTTGCCGTCATGGTGGAGTCGCTCAACGTCCCCATGCGCAAAGCGACGTCGATGCCGTTTTCCAGCAGGTCGATGTTCCTGTCGTCGAGGACGATATCGATGGTGAGTCCCGGGTTTTGCGCCAGGAACCGGTCGATGTGGGGAATGATGTGGATGCGGGCGAACGTCACGGCCGCGCAGATTTTCAACCGCCCAGTCAAGCCGGAACTGGCGCCGCGCGCGTCCAGTTCCGCTTGATTGGTCTCGCTGATCGCGCGCAGCGCGCCTTCGTAATAGCCTTGCCCCGCTTCGGTGGGCATCAAGCCGCGCGTGGAGCGCAGGAGCAGCTGGATGCCCAGGTATTCCTCCAGCTGGGCGATCGCTTTCGACACGGCGGGCTGGCCGATATTGAGCCGGCGCGCCGCGGCGGAAAAGGACCCGGATTCGACCACGCAGACAAAGGTTTCCATCGCCGACAGCCTATCCATTTAATCCTCCTCCGCGAAATCGATCCCGCATTGTCGCCGATATCAGACCGCGCCCATGCCGCCGTCCACGCTCAGGTCGATGCCGGCGACGAAACTGCTCTCGTCCGACGCCAGGAACAGCGCGGCGGAAGCGATTTCGTCGGCACGTCCCATGCGGCCAAGCGGTATCACCGACTTGAAGAAATCGCGCAGCTTGTCCGCGCCTTCCTTGCTGTCGGCCTGGCCGTCGATGATCGGCGTATCGACCGGGCCGGGGCTGATGTTGTTGACGCGGATGCCGCGGTCCTTGAACTCCGAGGTCCAGGTGCGCGCATACGAACGCACGGCGGCCTTGGTGGCGCTGTAGGTGCTGTGGTTCGGGAAGCCCATGTACGAGGCGATCGATCCGATCAGGATGATCGACCCGCCCCGGTCGAACAGCGGCAGCGATTTCTGCACCGTGAACAGCAGGCCGCGCGCGTTGATGCCGTAGGTACGGTCGTAATGCGCGGCACTGATTTCCTCGAGCGGGACCTGTTCGACGATGCCGGAGTTGGCGACCAGCACATCGATGCGGCCCTTCTGCTGCTTGACGATGCCGAACAGCCGGTCCAGGTCCTCCAGGCTGGCGACGTCGCCCTGCACGGCGGTGACGTTGCTGCCGATCAGTTCGACGGCCTTGTCCAGCTCCGTCTGGCGGCGGCCGGTAATGAAGACATAGGCGCCTTCCTTGACGAAGCGTTGGGCGGTCGCCAGGCCGATGCCGCTGCTGCCACCGGTGACAACAGCGATTTTTCCTTGTAAGCGAGACATAGTGATTCCTTTGGATAAGTTAAAGACAGAGGCGGTTCGTCGAAGCAGGACGGCGGGGCATTCCCGGCGCCAGTTAGCTGGACGAAACTGTTTGCTACCTGTCGATAATAGTTACCCGTGCCGGCAGGGGGTAGGCAGCCGGCGGAGATATGTCTTATTCCGTTCTGGAATGGATAGCGATGGGCGCATGTTCCTGCATGAGCTCGGCCACCCAGTCGATAAACACGCGCAGCCTGGTGCTGGCATAGCGGTTCTGCGGATACGCCACGTGCAGCGGCATCGGATCGAGACGCCAGTCTTCCAGCAGCGGCAGCAGTTCGCCGCTGGCCACGTGCTGCTTCGCCATATACCGCGGCAACCACAGCACGCCCATGCCAGCCAGGCCGGCCGCCAGGTACGCATTGCCGTCGTCGACCGCGACCACGTATTGGCCGTGTATGGTCAGCGTGTCGCCATCCCGGTGCACCACCACCGGATAGGTCTTTCCGGTTCGCCCCCATAAAAAGCCGACGATGCGGTGCTCGTCGCCCTCCAGCTCGCGCGGATGGGACGGCACAGTTGTGCGCGCCAGATAGGCAGGCGCCGCATACAGGCCGAGCTGCAGGTCGCCGACGTGCCGGGCCTTGAGCGACTGGTCGCTGAGTTCGCCGCCACGGACCACGCAATCGACGCTTTCCCCGATCAAGTCGATCGTGCGGTCGCTGACGCCCATGTCGATCTGCAGCTCGGGATATCGGGCATGGAACGCCGGCAGCGCCGGCATCAGTATCATGCGCGCCAAAGGACTAGGCACATCCACCTTGAGCTTGCCCTTGGGCTGCGCCGACGCATGGGACAAGCCCGATTCGATATCGTCGAGATCGGCCAGCAGGCGGATCGCGCGCTCGTAATACGCTGCACCGTCGGCCGTCACGTTGACCTTGCGCGTGGTGCGGTTGAGCAGTTTGACGCGCAGTCGCGCCTCGAGCTGCTGCACCAGTTGCGTCACGCTGGTGCGGCTGACATTGAGCGTCTCTGCCGCCCTGGTGAAGCTGCCGGCTTCCACCACCCGGACAAACGCCGTCATCGCATCAAACCGGTCCATGTCGCCCTCCAAGCATCGATAAATTGTTTGGATTATACAAACAGTGATGGGCTGTTTCTGCGATTTATCTTCAATTCAAATGCAATTAGACTGGCTCCATCTTAAAACTTCGAGGGAGTTGAACATGGCAACACGTGATGTGGTTTTTCCGGCGGGCCGTCAGGCGCTGTATGAAAAAAACCGCTATTCGCCCGCAGTGCGCGCCGACGGCCTGCTGTTCGTGTCCGGCCAGGTCGGCAGCCGCGAGGACGGCTCGCCGGAACCGGAACTGAAAGCGCAGGTGAGGCGCGCGTTCGAGAACCTGAACGCGGTCCTGGCCGCCGCCGGCTGCAGCTTCGACGACGTGGTCGACGTCACCGTCTTCATGGTGAACCCCGAGCAGATCTTCGAGCAAGTCTGGCAGGTGGTGCCGGAGTATTGGGGCGAGGCGCCGTTCCCGAACGTGACGGCGGTGGGCGTCACCTGGCTGTACGGCTTCCAGTTCGAGATCAAGGTGGTGGCCCGGTTGCCGAAGAGCCTGGCCCAGGCGCAGGATTCAATGAATTAACTGCGCGATCGCCGCCTCGTTCTCGCGATCCGCTGCGACGTGAGCACTACATCAAGATCACGTCGTACTGTTCCTGGTGGTAGGCGGTTTCAACCTGCAGGGAGATTTTCTTGCCGATGAAATCGCCCAGCATCGCCAGGTGCTGCGACTCCTCTTCGAGGAACATGTCGACCACTTCCTGCGAGGCGAGGATGCGGAATTCGCGCGGGTTGAACTGCTTGGCTTCGCGCAGCAGTTCGCGCAGGATTTCGTAGCAGATGGTGCGCGAGGTTTTCACCTGGCCCTTGCCGGCGCAGGCCGGGCAGGGTTCGCACAGGATGTGCGCCAGCGATTCGCGGGTGCGCTTGCGCGTCATCTCCACCAGCCCCAAGGCCGAGAAGCCGGACACCGAGACCTTGGTGCGGTCGCGCGACAAGGTCTTCTTCAACTCCTGCAGCACCGCGTTGCGGTGCTCGGTGTTTTCCATGTCGATGAAGTCGAGGATGATGATGCCGCCCAGGTTGCGCAGCCGCAGCTGGCGCGCGATGGCGTGCGCCGCCTCCAGGTTGGTCTTGAAGATCGTGTCGGCGAAATTGCGCCCGCCGACAAAGCCGCCGGTGTTGACGTCGATGGTGGTCATGGCCTCGGTCTGGTCGACGATCAGGTAGCCGCCGGATTTCAGGTCGACGCGGCGGCCCAGCGCGCGCAGGATCTCTTCCTCGACACCGTACAGGTCGAACAGCGGACGCTCGCCGGTGTAGTGCTGCAGGCGTGACAGCACGCCCGGCGTGTAGGCCTGGCCGAACTCCTGCAGGTTCAGGTAGTTCTCGCGCGAGTCGACCTGGATGGTGGCGGTGTCGTCGTGCACGAAGTCGCGCAGCACGCGCTGGGCCAGGCTCAAGTCCTGGTGCAGCAGCGTGGTGGCGGGCTTGGTGCGGGCGCCGTTGGTGATCGCGCTCCAGGTCTTGCGCAGGTATTCGACGTCGGCGGCGATGTCGGAGTCGGAGGCTTCCTCGGCCTGCGTGCGGACGATGTAGCCGCCTTTTTCATCGGCCGGCAGCAGGCTTTGCAGCCGCGCGCGCAGCGCTTCGCGCTCCGCTTCCTTTTCGATTTTTTGCGAGATGCCGATGTGGGCGTCCTGCGGCAGGTAGACCAGCATGCGGCCGGCGATCGAGATCTGCGTCGACAAGCGCGCGCCCTTGGTGCCGATCGGGTCCTTGATCACCTGCACCGTCAGCACCTGGCCGTCGAACAGGATCTTCTCGATCGGCGTCGGCACGGCGTTCTGGCCGCCGTCGTGCGGGCGGGCTTCCCAGATGTCGGCCACGTGCAGGAAGGCGGCGCGTTCCAGGCCGATGTCGATGAAGGCCGACTGCATGCCGGGCAGCACCCGCACCACCTTGCCGGAGTAGACGTTGCCGGCCAGGCCGCGCGTCAGCGTGCGTTCGATGTGGAGTTCCTGGACGGCGCCTTGCAGTATCAGGGCGACCCGGGTTTCCTGCGGGGTGATGTTGATCAGGATGTCTTCGTTCATTTGTCTCTAAGGCCGGTCAAAGTGGAATTCGCCGGCTTCTTTAGCGTCTGGTGGTTGAACGTCGATCATACACGCCGCTCAGGGTAGCGGCAAACCCGCTTGGCGCAGCAGCTGGACGGTTTCGTACACCGGCAGGCCCATGATGCCGGAATGGCTGCCGGCGATGTGTTCGATGAACTGCGCCGCCGGGCCCTGGATGCCGTAGCCGCCGGCCTTGTCGTAGGGCTCGGCGGTGGCGCAGTAGGCGGCGATGGCGGCCGGCGACAGCACGCCGAAGCGCACGTCCGACACCTGCGTGATCGCGCCGGTGAAGTCGGCCGACTGCACCGCGATCGCGGTCAGCACCTGGTGGGTGCGGCCGGAGAGCTTTTGCAGCATGGCGATGGCTTCGGCGGCGTTGGCCGGCTTGCCGAGGATGGCGCCGTCGATGGTGACGGTGGTGTCGGCCGACAGCACGGCGCGCGGCGCCATGCGGCGCTTGACCACCAGGTCGGCCGCGAAGGCGGCTTTTTCACGCGCCACGCGGGCCACGTAGTCGAGCGGCGCTTCGCCGGGCAGGACTTCTTCGGTGACGTCGGGGCCGCGCGGGCCGTCGCTGCGCAGCAGCAGCAGCTCGAAATCGATGCCCACCTGGCGCAGCAGTTCACGCCGGCGCGGGCTCTTGGAGGCGAGGTAGATCTTTTTGTCGACCGGTTTCATGGATGACCGTTCTCTTTTAAACGCGGTGGTACGGGTGGTTCTGCGTAATCGACCAGGCGCGATACAGCTGCTCGGCCAGCATCACCCGCACCATACCATGTGGCAGCGTCATGCTGGAAATGCGTATCAGGCCTTCGGCGCGCGCTTTCAGCTCCGGATCGAGGCCGTCGGCGCCGCCGATCAGGAAGGCGGTGTCGCGGCCGTCCTGCTGCCAGGCTTCCAGCTGCTGCGACAGGCCAACCGAGGTCAGGTCCTTGCCGCGCTCGTCGAGGGCGATGATGCGCACGGATTTCGGCAGCGCCGCCTCGATGCGCTCGCGTTCGAGCGCCATCGCGGTGGCGGCGGTCTTGCTGCCCGAACGGTCGACCGGCTTGATTTCCTTCAGCACGATCTTCAGTTCCGGCGGCATGCGCTTCGCGTATTCGGCGAAGCCTGTCTCTATCCAGGCCGGCATCTTGTGGCCGACCGCAGCGATAATCAGCTGCATACGGCTTTACTCTTCGACTTTTTTGATGCGCTTGATGACGGTCTTGACCGGGGCTTCGTCCGCCTTAGGCTTGGCGGCCTTGCGCTTCGGTGGCAGGGCTTTCAGCACTTCGGCGGCGGCGACGGCCGACTTGGTCTTGCCGACCTTGATGGTCTTGCCGGCCGGGACGGCGGCTGCCTTCTTGGCGGCCGGCTTCTTCACCGCGGCCGGTTTGGCCGCGGCGGCTTTGCGGGCCGGGGTCTTTTTCTCGATCACCGGCGACGCGTCGACGGCTTTCTTGCCGGCGGCCAGGTGGCTGCTGACCTTCTTCGGCACGTCGGCTTCCTCGCCTTCCTTGGTCGATTTGCGCTTGGCGGCGCCCATCTTGACCGGCTTGTCGCCCCAGATCTCTTCCAGTCGGTAGTAGGCGCGGATCGGCGCCTGCATGATGTGGACGATCATGTCGCCCAGGTCGACCAGCACCCATTCACCGGTGTCCTCGCCTTCCATGCCGTAGACGTCGCCGCCGGCGGCCTTGACCTTGTCGCGCACCGAGGCGGCCAGCGCCTTGGTCTGGCGGTTCGAGGTGCCGGACGCGATGGCGATGCGGTCGAACAGGCTGGTCAGGTGGGTGGTATCGAACAGGGCGATATCTTGGGCCTTGACGTCTTCGAGGGCGTCAACGACGAGGGATTGCAGTTTTTTGATGTCCATTTAGCTTTTGTATAGATTATGTTGTTCAATATAGTCTAGCACTAGCGGCGGGATAAGCGAGTTTGCGCTATCCCCCCGTTGTAATGCCGCACGTATTTGGGTGGCGGAAATATCCACCGCGAAGTCTTGTGCCAGATAAGTCAGACCGTGCGGCGTGTTACGGATTTGTTGCGGCGTTCCCAGTCGGCTGGAAAACGCCTGTTCGACGGCGGCCGGCAAGCCGGCGCTGTCGATGCTGAAGCCAGGGCGGGCCGCTACGCAGATATGGGCGTAGTCGAACAGCGCCTGCCATTCGTTCCAGGTGTCGAGCCGCTGCAGCTGGTCGGCGCCCATCAGGAAGGCGATGGAGGCCGACGGCCCCAGCTCGGCGCGCACCTGGCGCAGCGTGTCGATCGTGTAGGTGGCCAGGCCCTGGGCGGCGCGGTCGATTTCCTGCATGTCGACCATGACGCTGAACGGCTGGCCGGCGAAGGCCAGCGCCACCATGTCGGCGCGCTGCTGCGGCGTCGCTTTCAGCGTCGATTTCTGCCAGGGCAGGCCGGTCGGGATCACGCGCAACTGGTCTACCTGCAGCAGTTGCGCAAAATAGGCGCCTAAAGCGATGTGACCGTGATGCACCGGATCGTAGCTGCCTCCCAGCAGTGCGACGCGATAGTTCACGTCGGTCACTCGGTCAGCCAGTCGCGATGCGGCAGGAAGTCGGAGTACAGCGCCGCTTCCGGGCTGCCCGCTTCAGGCTCCCAGCGATAGCGCCATTTGACGATCGGCGGCATCGACATCAGGATCGCCTCGGTACGTCCGCCCGATTGCAGGCCGAACAGCGTACCGCGGTCGAAGACAAGATTGAATTCGACGTAGCGGCCGCGCCGGTAGGCCTGGAAGTCGCGTTCGCGCTCGCCGTAAGGCGTGTCCTTGCGCTGCTTCAGGATCGGCAGGTACGCGGCCAGGAAGGAATCGCCCACGCTTTGCATCATGGCGAAACTTTGCTCGAAGCCGGCGTCGTTGTAGTCATCGAAGAAGATGCCGCCGACGCCGCGCGCTTCCTGGCGGTGTTTCAGGTAAAAATACTCGTCGCACCATTTCTTGAACCGGCCATGCAGGTCCGCGCCGAACGGGGCGAGGGCGTCATGGCAGGTGCGGTGGAAATGCCTGGCGTCGTCCACGTTGCCGTAGTACGGCGTCAGGTCCATGCCGCCGCCGAACCACCACGCCGGCTGGCCGTCGGCCGTGGTCGTGGTGAAGAAGCGCACGTTCATGTGCACCGTCGGCGCGTACGGATTGCGCGGATGGATCACCAGCGACACGCCCATCGCTTCCCAGGGCTTGCCGCCCAGGTCGGGGCGGTGCGCCGACGCCGACGGCGGCAGCCTGGCGCCCATCACGTGCGAAAAATTGACGCCGCCACGCTCGATGACGTTGCCTTCCTCGACCAGGCGCGAAATCCCGCCGCCGCCTTCGGCGCGGTCCCACGCATCGCGCAGGAACGGCTTGCCGTCGACGGCCTCCAGCGCCTGCACGATGCGATCTTGCAGATCGAGCAGGTAGGCTTTAACGGTGGCGGGATTCGGCGCTTGCGACATGGATCAGTGTTTCAGGCCGCGCCAGCCGATATCGCGGCGGCACTGCATGCCGTCGAACGAGATCTGGTCGACCACTTCATAAGCCGTCTTCTGGGCGATCTTGATGCTGTCGCCCAGGCCGACCACGCACAGCACGCGGCCGCCGGTCACCTGCAGCTGGCCGCCGACGTCGGCGGTGCCGGCGTGGAAGGTCACCGATTCCGGCGTTTCGGCCGGGATGCCGTCGATCGCGGCGCCTTTCAGCGGCGCGTCCGGGTAGCCGGCCGCTGCCAGCACCACGCCGACGGCGGTGCGGCGGTCCCATTCCAGTTCGATCTGGTCCAGGGTGCCGTTGACGGCGTGTTCCATCACTGCCACCAGGTCGGTCTTCAGGCGCGACATGATCGGCTGCGTCTCAGGATCGCCCATGCGGCAGTTGAATTCCAGGGTGCGCGGATTGCCCTGGGCGTCGATCATCAGGCCGGCGTACAGGAAGCCGGTGAAGACGATGCCGTCCTTGGCCATGCCGGCGATGGTCGGGTTGATGATCTCGCGCATCACGCGGGCGTGCATCGCCGGCGTGACGATCGGAGCAGGGGAGTACGCGCCCATGCCGCCGGTGTTCGGGCCTTCGTCGTTGTCCTTGAGGCGCTTGTGGTCCTGGCTGGTGGCCAGCGGCAGGATGTTCTTGCCGTCGCACATGACGATGAAGCTGGCTTCCTCGCCGGCCAGGAATTCCTCGATGACGATGCGGGCGCCGGCGTCGCCGAAGCGGTTATCGGCCAGCATGTCGTCGACCGCGCGGTGCGCTTCTTCCAGCGACATCGCCACCACCACCCCCTTGCCGGCGGCCAGGCCGTCGGCCTTGATGACGATCGGCGCGCCGTTGGCGTCGATGTAGGCGTGCGCTTGCGCCACGTCCGAGAAGGTCTGGTACTTGGCGGTCGGGATGCCGTGGCGCTGCATGAAGGCCTTGGCGAAGTCCTTCGACGACTCCAGCTGCGCCGCTTCCCTGGTCGGGCCGAACACCTTCAGGCCACGGGCGCGGAACAGGTTGACGATGCCGCCGGCGAGCGGCGTCTCCGGGCCGACCACGGTCAGTCCGATGTTCTCGCTCTCGACGAAGTTCGCCAGTTCGTGCAGGTCCGTGATGTTGACGTTGACCAGGCGCGCGTCGCGCGCGGTGCCGCCGTTGCCAGGAGCGACGTACACCATCTGGATGCGTTCCGATTGCGCCAGTTTCCAAGCCAGCGCATGCTCACGGCCGCCGGAGCCGACTACCAATATTTTCATAATCCCTCAGTCTTCGATCAGCGTGTTGGAATAGACTTCCTGGACATCGTCCAGCGCTTCCAACGCGTCCAGCAGTTTTTGCATCTTGACGGCGTTGTCGCCGGTGATGACGGTTTCGGTATCCGGTTTCATGATGATCTCGGCCACTTCGGCCTTGAAGCCGGCCGCTTCCAGCGCATCCTTGACGGTGGCGAAATCGTGCGGGCCGCAGAGCACTTCGAAGCCGCCTTCTTCATCGGCCACGACGTCTTCGGCGCCGGCTTCGAGCGCCACTTCCATCAGCGCGTCCTCATTGGTGCCGGGGGCGAACAGGAACTGGCCGCAGTGCTTGAACATGAAGGCCACCGAGCCCTCGTTGCCCATGTTGCCGCCGTTTTTGTTGAACGCGTTGCGGACTTCGGCCACCGTGCGCACGCGGTTGTCGGTCATGCAGTCGACGATGATGGCCGCGCCGCCGATGCCGTAGCCCTCGTAGCGGACTTCCTCGTAGGCCGCGCCGTCTTCGCCGCCGGTGCCGCGGGTGATCGCGCGCTGGACGTTATCTTTCGGCATATTGGCGTCGGCAGCCTTGTCCACGGCCAGTCGCAGGCGCGGATTGGTCTGGATGTCGCCGCCGCCCATGCGTGCGGCAACGGTGATTTCCTTGATCAGACGGGTCCAGATCTTGCCACGTTTAGCGTCGGTTGCAGCTTTTTTGTGCTTGATGTTGGCCCATTTGCTGTGTCCAGCCATGTTCGGTCTTCCTTCGGCGCGGTTTTGTTTGTAGTCAGTGGTATGCGGTGAGGGCGGTATTTTAGCATAAGAGGGGCGTCAAAAACCGCCGGCCCCTCGGCGCTCAGGCCGCCTCGATCTTCGCGCCTCCGCTAGAGGGCGCGCTCCATTTTTTGTAGGGATGCTGTCACATGCGGATGATAACATTTATTTTTTAACATCATCGCGGCTTGGAGCGGACATGGACAGAAGGCAGTTTCTCAAATTCGGCAGCTTTATCACGGTATCGGTGGCTTCGGGCGCGGGCCTGAGCGCCTGCGGCGGCAGCAGCTCGCCGGCCGGCGCCGCCGACCTGCCGCTGGCCAGCGGCGCCTGGAAGTTCCCGCAGAGCGTGGCCTCCGGCGATCCGCGCGCCGACAGCGTCCTGCTGTGGACCCGCGCCGTGCCGTCGTCCGCCGACAACGTCGCCGCCGCGCCGTCGGCCGCCGACAGCGCCATCCGCCTGATCGTCACGGCCGCCGACAACAGCAAGGCGCTGGGCGGCAACACGGCGCTCAGCGGCGCCACCGTGGTCGACGTCAAGCTGCCGCTGCAGGCGCAGTACGACAACACGGTGCGCCACAAGGTGACCGGCCTGTCGGCCGGCACCGTCTATTACTACCAGTTCGTCGCCGGCGACACGCGCTCCAACGTCGGCCGCTGCAAAACCGCGCCGGCCGCCGACGCCGACGTCTCGCAGCTGCAGTTCGTCTATATGACCTGCCAGGACTGGAGCGTCAACCACTGGGGCGCGATGTCGTCCATCGCCGGCGAGAACCTGGACTTCATCGTCCACCTGGGCGATTACATCTACGAGACCGTGGGCGAGGACTTCCAGCTCGGCGCGGTCGAGTCGCGCCACGACGCGCTGGCGCTGCCGGACGGCGCCTTCAAGAGCGGCAATGCGGGCGCCAGGTACGCCACCACGCTGGCCGACTACCGCTACTTGTATAAAAAATACCGCACCGACGCGCGCCTGCAGGCGCTGCACGAGCGCTTCGCCTTCATCGCCATCTGGGACGACCACGAGTTTTCGGACGATGCGTGGCAGGATGCGCAGACCTACGACGGCTCGTTCAACGCCGACGGCTCGGACCTGCACCAGACGGGCCGCCGCCGCAACGCCAACCAGGCGTGGTTTGAATACATGCCGGCCGACGTCTCGCTCGACAGCGCGAACGCCACCTTCCAGAACATCAAGATCTACCGCGATTTCCAGTTCGGGAAGCTGATGCAGCTGGTGATGACCGACGAGCGCCTGTACCGCGCCGACCACGTGATCCCGGAATCGGCGGTCAACCCGGCCACCGGCCAGCCGCTGGGCCGCATCGGCTCGCGCTATCTGGTGCCGCAGGACCTGTTCAATTCGGTGGAAGCGCAGAAGATGGCCGGCGCCACGGCGATCTCGCTGCCGCCGCTGACCACCGTGACCATGCTGGGCAACGACCAGCGCCAGTGGTGGATGGACAAGATGAAGGCCGCCACGTCGACCTGGAAATTGTGGGGCAACGAGGTATCGTTGCTGCGCATGGGCCTCAACGGCAGCGACGCGATCGCCGCCCTGATCGCGCTGAATGCGATTCCATCGCTGGCGGCATCGGTGATCTCGACGGCGTCGGCGATCGGCAACAACTTCCAGCTGGCCGGAGCGATCGTGGCGGCGGTGACGGCCGGCGCCCCGGCCACGGCTGCGCAGCCGGCCGGCGTGGCGATCCAGCAGGCATACTCCAGCAGCCAGGGTTCGGTGGTGGCGATGACGGCGGCCGGTGTTGCCGCCGGCCTGACGACGGCGCAGGCGGGGCTGGCGGCGACCGTGTTCAGCGCGGTGTATGTCGCGGCCAGCGGGATCGTGGCGGCGACGCCGGCCATCCTGGCCGGGACGGCGGCGCAGACCATCGCCTTCGGCTACATCAAGCCGGAGGTGCAGACCAACAAGGCGGAATCGGTGTTTGTGGCGGCGTCGGGCAAGAAGGCGGCGCTGGCGCCGTTCTTCGCGCGCTTCCTGCTCAACTGCGACCAGTGGGATGGCTACAACAGCGAGCGCAAGGCGCTGATGTCGCACCTGAAGTCGAACAACGTCGGCAACGTGGTGGCGATCACCGGCGACATCCACTCCTTCTTTGCCGGCACGGTCAGCGACGACTTCGACGCGGCCAACGGCGGCACGCCGGTGATGGTGGACCTGGTATCGGCGGGTATCAGTTCGGACTCGTTCTTCAGCTACCTGCGCGATGCGGCGGCCGCGCTGGGCGATATCGGCACGCTGGTGTCCTACCCGCTGGCGATCCCGGTGACGGGACTGGGCACGGTGAACCTGAGCTTCAACCTGCTGGACTACACGATGGGCAAGGCCGCGCCGACCGTGGCGAGCCTGCTGGAGCAGACCCGGGTGCAACTGCGCGGCGGGCTGGCGGCGAAAGGCGTGCCGGAGGCGCAACTGGAAGCGACGGTGGGCGCGGTGCTGGCCGGCCTGCAAGCCAGCAGCGACTTCAACACCAGCCTGCTGGGCCTGGCGCAGCAGCTATCGGCGCTGGGCAACAACCCATGGCTCAAGCATCTGAACACGGACGCGCAGGGCTACACGCTGGTCACGCTCACCCCGGGCAAGCTGGTGGCGCAGTTCAAGCAAGTCAACAAGCTGGTCGGCACCAGCGCGCCGGCGACGATAGTGGCGCGCGTCGCCACGGCGACCGTCACCGCCGGCACGCCAGCGGTAGCGATCAGCTAGGGGCCATCGCTATACGACCGAAAGAACAGCCGGGTCTCCAGAACGCCAGACGTTGTCGACCGTGGTCCGCGTGATGACCCAGACGTCGTGCCTTCTTGCCAGCTCAACATCGTAGCGGTTCTTCATCAGATAGTGGCGAGCAGGATCGTCTCGTGGGACATGCTGCGCTTCCACGAGTGCATCCAGGCGCGCCGTGTCGCCGTCGATGGTGACACGTGGGTTGGTGACGGAGTGGGTCGTATCCAGCGTCGCGAGAGAGGCCGCAAGGGCGGCAACGATAAAGTCCCTGCCCTCAATCACCGGATATTCAAACCCGGCTTTGGCGGCGGCCGGGCGAAAGTCCGATACGGCTTCTTCTGCGAGTGCGGACGACAGGAGGTTCTTGTCGCGGAGATCGATGCCAGCGGCGAAACGATAGAGCGCATCGATGACCGCAAGCTTGTCTGCGGCCTCGTTGGCGAGTGATGGTGACATGGTCATAAGCATTTCCTTTGCTGTTCCGGCGGCTTGCGAAATGAAGCCAGTCCCGGCATCGGCACCCTTGCAGGCGCCGATAATTGTTTTCTGTGATCGTTATTCGAGATCAGCGTCGATGCGTTCGATCAGACCGGCAGCGTTGGCCTGGATTTTGAGAGACCCGATCTCGTGGCCAAAAGTGCCGGTGAAATCAAGGCGAACGAGCGCCACCAAGTCGTGCGCTTGCTCCAGCGACAGCAGCTTGCTGGCGGTCTTGTAACCGACGAAGAACTGTTCGAGGTAGCGACGAATACCTTCGGTGCCGATGAAGGCACTGCCAACCGAAACGTCATCGATGACCGCATCGGGCGTGAAAAGGGCCAACGTGCCTTCGATGTCAAAGGCATTGGCGAGCCGTATGAATTTATTGACGAGCTTTTTCACGGGCCGTTCCTCAGGCATCGACGATCGTGGTGTCGGCGATGGTCTCGGCAAACCCGTTGCCGAAGAGCATCGCAGGCGTCTGGAAGCCCGGACGGCGCTCGCCGGCGAGAACGCGCCGGCCGGCTTCGGCGGCAGCGGTCGCGGTGAACGTGTAGCCGTTGACCGTGTCGAGTACCGAGCGGACGACACCGCCGTCGGAACTGGTGACCTCGGCGACAGCCTGATAACGATGGGCCAGCCGTTCTTGCTCGCTTGGTCCATCCGGAAGCGCCGAGAGATCACCTTGAGGAAATCCGTCGCCGGTCACGTGGACGAACGTCTCAATCTCAGGAACGCCCGTTGACCGCCAGATCGTCATCAGATCGGGAAGCGTCACCTGAAAGCAGTCGACCGCACCCTTGCCAAAGTCGAGTTTTCGGATGGCTCCGGGCGGCCGCGCAACGAGGGCTCCGGCGGTGCGCGCCAGCGTTTCGGCGGTGACGCTCCCCATGGCGCTGACGGCAGAACCTCGCGACAAACCTCCCGATACATGCATGGCCACACGGATGCTCGATGGATTTCTTGTCCTCGCAACGGCGTGTCCGGCAAGACAACCGAGCATCGCCACGCTGCCACCGCTGCCCGGCAGAAGCATCACACCTGCAGCCCTGGCCTCGGCGTCGAGCACTTCGGCCAGGCGATAGCTGTCAAGTTCCGCGGCGACGTCAAGATAATGGACGCCATGGCGAATACAGGCTCTCATCAGGACATCGGCGGTCCTTGCGAACGGACCTGCGCAATTGAGGAAGACATCGACGTCGCCCAGTGACCGATCAATCGCTGCGATGTCTTCCAGCGCGAAGACGCGGTACTCCACGCCGAGGCTGGCGGCGATTGGTACGAGCGTCGCCTCGTTACGTCCAGCAAGGATGAGCGGCGTGCCTGCCGCTGCGGCGCACTCCGCCGCCATGCGGCCGGTGTAGCCGGCCGCGCCATAAATCATCAGTTTCTTCATGTTAGTGCTGCCATTCCTTGTAGACGAATTCGAGGCTGTAGCCATCCGGGTCGCGAACCTGCGCCGCGTAATAGCGCGGGTCATAGTGAAGCTGCGGTCCGGGCGGATGGATTTCGGTGGCGCCTGCGGCCATTGCCGCCGCAAAGGCCGCTTCGACCGCGCGCTTGTTATCCGCGATGAAACCCACGTGTGCGGCGCGGCCTTCTACGGTTCCGTCGCGCAGCCAGAAAAACACGCGGCCGTTCGCGCCGAACCCCTTGAGATCGGGGTGGCCGGCGGGGCCTTGCCGGCCGTCGTAGTCAATCGCATGGGTGATGCCAAGCGGTGCAAGCGCCTTTTCATAGAAGGCGATAGAGCGATTGATATCGCTGACGCTTAGGAAGACGTGATCGAGCATGGTGCTTTCTCCTTTATTCAGATGGCGTAGCCGCCCGCCACTTCGATGTTCTGGGCATTGATCCAGCGGTTCTCTTCGGACAGTAAACTGGCGATGACGCCACCGACCTCTTCCGGTTCACCCACCCGGCCGAGCACCGTCTGATCAGCAAGTATGGCCTCGAATTCCTCACTCAATCCGCCGCCCAGCTCCGTGCGGATCGCGCCGGGAGCGATCGAGTTCGCCCGAATTCGGCGCGCGCCGAATTCCTTGGCCATATAGCGCGTGAGAACCTCCAGGCCGCCCTTGAAGGCGGCATAAGGCGCGACGCCCGCGGTGGCAACGCGGCTGGTCGCGCTGGCGACGTTGACCACGTGGCCGCCAGCTTCGATGAGCGGCAGCAGCGTCTGGGTCAGGAAAAACGGCCCCTTGAGGTGGACGTTGAACAGGCCGTCGAACTGTTCCTCGGTCACATCAGGGATCGGCGCATAAAGCCCGTATCCGGCGTTGTTGACCAGGAAGTCGAATGTTTCCCTGCCCCAGATGGCGTTAAGCTGTGTAGACAACGCATTGCGGAAATCGGGGAACGATTGGCTGTTGCCGACGTCAAGCTTCAAGGCGACCGCCTTTTCACCCATCTCGGCGATGGACTTCACGACCGCTTCCGCCTTTTCCGGATTGCGGTTGTAAGTGACGACCACCCCCATCCCGCGCTTGGCGCATTCGAGCGCGGTGCTGGCGCCGAGGCCGCGACTGCTTCCTGTCACGATCACAATCTTCATTCAATTCCTCCGGGGTGTGTAGTGAGAGCGATGATAGGACCGCCGACTGCCACGCACTCACCCGATCCTCCTCAAAGCTTGCCTATTCCTACTTTCCCGTTGCATCCCTGGATGGCCCCTGTTAGTGTCGAAGCATGGAACAGCAAATGCAAGAACTGAGAGCACTGGCCGCAGGGGCCGAGAATCGGCGCACCGAAACGGGCATCCCACGTGTCGCAATGGTCCAGGGGGAGATCCCGGAGCACCTGCTTGCCGCCGTCTACGATCCAATGGTCAACCTGATCCTGACGGGATCAAAGACGATGACGGTCGGGGACCGCACTTTTCAGTATGATCCGGCGACCTACTTCGTCATGTCCGTGGATCTCCCCGCCGTTGGGGCCGTTCATCCTGCAGCGACAGGCGAACCGTATCTTGCTGTCAGCTTGACGCTCGATCCCGCGATCGTCGCCGCGCTTATCCGCGACTTGCCGGCGCAAGTATGCAGCACGCTGTTCGGCTCCGGATTCTCGGTTGCGCCGGTCAATGGCGAGCTGCTCGACGCATGGATCCGAATGCTCCGGCTAATCGAGCGGCCGGACGAGATCGCGGTGCTCGCTCCCGCCTACGAGCGGGAGATACTGTTCCGTGTGCTTCAGGGGCCGCTCGGCTGGATGCTGCGAGACATCGCATCGCCAGACACGGCACTTTCACGTATCGGTGTCGCAATCAACTGGATACGTCGCAACTTTACCCAGCCGATAAAGGTGGAGGCACTGGCTGAGATGGCGGCATTCAGCGTTTCGGCATTCCATCGCCATTTCAAAGCGGTAACGGCGTTGAGTCCGTTGCAATATCAAAAACGCATCCGTTTGCTCCATGCGCGGTCGCAACTGATCTCCGGCCAAGGCAGCGCGACGTCGATTGCGTTCAGCGTTGGCTACGAAAGCCCGAATCAGTTCAGCCGGGAATATGCCCGCTTATTCGGCCTGCCGCCTTCCAGGGACCTTGCGAAAGCCACGCAAGAGCTCCGGGGCGGATAGCAACCAAAAAACGGAGCTGCCAAGCGGCATTGGGCGTTAGGCTATACAATTTGCCTATGGACAAAAGCATCACAAACAGCGCGCCGGCGCGTGCCGCCTATCTCGGCGGCCTGGGAATCGCCATCGGCGGGGCGGTTCTCTTCTCGACCAAGGCCGTTGTCGCCAAGCTGCTGTACCGCTACCAGATCGATGCCGTCACCCTGATCGCCTTCCGCATGATCTTCTCGCTGCCGGTGTTTGCCGCCGTGGCGGTCTGGAAGATGCGCACCGAGGCGCCGCTCTCCAAGTCGGACCGCTGGCGCCTGATCGGACTCGGGCTGGTCGGCTACTACCTCTCCAGCTTCCTCGACTTCCTCGGCCTGCAATACATCTCGGTCGGCCTGGAACGGCTGATCCTGTTCCTCACGCCCACCTTCGTGCTGCTGATCAGCTCCACCGTGCTCAAGCAACACATCAGCCGCAAGCAGTGGCTGGCGCTGCTGATTTCCTATTGCGGCATCGTGTTCGTCTTCCTGCACGACCTGAAAAGCGGCGGCGGCAACGTCGCCCTCGGCGCCACGCTGGTCACCGGCTCGGCCGCCGCCTACGCCATCTACCTGCTGCTGTCCGGCGAAATGGTCAAGCGCCTCGGCGCGCTGCGGCTGGTGTCCTACGCCATGTGCGTCTCCAGCGCCGCCTGCATCGGCCAGTTCTTCCTGCTGCGGCCCGCCTCCGGACTGATACAGCCGCTGCCGGTGTACGGCCTGTCGCTGGTCAACGGCATCCTGTGCACGGTGATGCCGGTGTTTATGACGATGGCCGCGGTCGAGCGCATCGGCGCCGGCACCGCCTCGCAGGCTGGTATGATCGGCCCCGTCTCAACATTGTTTTTAGGCGCGCTGCTGCTCGGCGAGCCTGTCACCTCCTGGCAGTTGGGCGGCACCGCGCTGGTGCTGGCCGGGATCTATCTGCTGTCTAAAAAATAGGATCAAGACATGAAATTCCGCATTGCCCTGATTGCCCACGATAAGAAAAAAGACGACATGATCGCGCTGGCCGGTGAATACAAGGCCTTCCTGGCCGGTTGCACGCTGGTCGCCACCGGCACCACCGGCGGCCGCCTGGCCAACGAACTGGGACTGACCGTGGACCGCAAGCACTCAGGCCCGTTCGGCGGCGATTTGCAGATCGGCTCGATGCTGGTCGAAGGCTTGATCGACTGCGTGATCTTCCTGCGCGACCCGATGACGCCGCAGCCGCACGAACCGGACATCAACGCGCTGGTGCGCGCCTGCGACGTGCACAATACGCCGTGCGCCACCAACGTCTCGTCGGCACATCTGGTACTGTCGCAGCTCCAACTCAAAGCAGCAATCTGACGATTTAACGGAGGCAGTCATCATGGTCAAGGCAATCCGCATGAGCCGCGTCGGCGGTCCGGAAGTGATGGAATTGGTGGACGTGGAGCTGGGGCCGCCCGGCCCGGGCGAGGCGCAAGTGCGCCATCACGCCATCGGCCTCAACTTCATCGACGTGTATTTCCGCACCGGCCTGTACCCGCAGCCGCTGCCGGGCGCCTTGGGCATGGAAGGCGCCGGCGTGGTGGAGGCGATAGGCGAGGGCGTGACCGAAGTGCAGGTCGGCGACCGCGTGGCCTATGCCGGCCGCCCGATCGGTGCCTACGCCGAGGCGCGCAACATGCCCGCCTCGCAGCTGCTGGTGCTGCCGGAGAAGGTCGGCTTCGACACCGCCGCCGCCATGATGCTGCAAGGCTTGACGGTGCAATACCTGTTCCACCGCACCGTGCCGCTCAAGGCCGGCGACACCATTCTGTTCCACGCGGCAGCCGGCGGCGTCGGCCTGATCGCCTGCCAGTGGGCCAAGGTGATGGGCGTGACCCTGATCGGCACCGTCGGTTCGGAAGAGAAGGCGGCGCTGGCCACCGAGAACGGCGCGCACCACGTCATCAACTACAACAAGGAAAACTTCACCGAGCGTGTGAAGGAAATCACCGGCGGCAAAGGCGTGTCGGCGGTGTACGACTCGATCGGCAAGGACACCTTCATCGGCTCGCTCGATTGCCTCAAGCCGCTCGGCACCATGGTCAGCTTCGGCAATGCCTCCGGGCCGGTGCCGCCGTTCAGCCTGAGCGAGCTGGCCAATCGCGGCTCGCTGTTCATCACGCGGCCGTCGATGATGGCGTATATGTCCACCCGCGAGGAACTGGAAGCGTCGGCCAAGTCGCTGTTCGGCGTGGTCAGCAGCGGGGAAGTCAAGATCGACATCCGCCAGCGCTATGCACTGGCCGACGTCGCCCAGGCCCACATCGACCTCGAAGCACGCAAGACCACAGGCTCGTCGATCCTGCTGCCATGAACGACTTGCCGGACCAGGATCGCGACGAGGAAAAGGACGGCGACGGCGATTTCTCGGACATGCTCAGCGAGATGCGCATCCTGCTGCCGGGCGCGCAGATGCTGTCGGCCTTCCTGGTCATCCTGCCGTTCAACGAAGGTTTCGGCAAGATCGTGCACACGGAGAAGCTGCTGTTCCTCGCGACCTTCTTCTTCGCGCTGGCCGCCCTGGTGCTACTCAGCGCGCCGGCGGTCCAGCACCGCGTGATGCGGCCACTGAAGGACAGGGCGCGCTTCAAGCGGGTCGCCACGCGGCAAATCGTCGCCGGGGCGTTTTCGCTGGCGATCGCGCTGGTGCTGGGGACGGACCTGGTGATCTCTGAAGTATTCGGCGCCACGGTCGGCATGGTGATGGCGGTCATCATGGCGCTGCTGATCCTGTGCTTCTGGTGGCTGATGCCGGTCTGGCTCAAGCGGCACGACAAAATCTAGAAACCCCAAGAAAAATGCCGAGCAGTGCTCGGCATTTCTTCATCAGTTGGCCTTGGCCGGCGCATCGCCCGCCACCTTGGCCGGCGGACCCTCGTAGGTCTCGGTCTTAGGCTCGATCTTGATATCGATCTTGCGCGGCACGCCGCTCTGGCCCGGGAAGCCCGTGAACGCGCTCTGCACCAGCGCCGGCATCACATGCGGCGTGGCCTGCACCGAGCTGGTGTTCTGCACCGTCACGTCATACAGCTTGCGGCCGGTGGTGGTGTTGATGGTCACGCGCAGCTCGCGCTGATACTGGTGCTTGATGCGCTCCTGCACCATCAACGGCGGACCGAAGCGATACGGATCGTAGAAGAACGGACGATAACCCCAGCGCGAATAGCCCCAGCCATAGCGGCCGTAGCCAGGACCCCAATACGGTCCCATGAATGGATCATCGCTCTCCAGCACGCGCACCGGATGGTCGATGGTGACGAATTTCATGCCGACCAGCAACTTCGGCTGCTGGTTATCGGCCACCTGGCGGAAGCCCAGCTTGCCCAGTTCATTGCTCACGAGCACTTGATAGTTGCGGTACTCCAGCGTGTCGTCGGCGCCCTGCGGGGCTTCGAAGGCATAGGATTTGTCCTGGATATCGCCCTGCCAGTCGTTGAAGGCAGTGACATCGCTATGAATGGTGGTGGCGCAGCCGCTCAACAGCACGATGGCGGCAGTCGCCAAGACGGCGAGATATTTCATGGTATGACCTCTTTCAGATAAGACGGTATTTTCCAGAGCTAAGTTTATGACGCACACCTGGACATTGCATGATTATTACAGATTGTTACGGCAAGGTGGAAACCAGCAACTTTACTGACCTGCCGCAGGGAATTGAAGCATCCGTCCGGCCGCTGGTATTGGTAAAATAGGCTTTTGCCTACGTCACCAGAGCCCCCAATGCGCACAGACAGCAGTCCACAGACGATATTCCGCAAAGACTACACCCCTCCAGCCTTCCTCGTTGACACCGTTGAACTGGGCTTCGACCTGCATCCGGAACGCACCATCGTCGCCAACCGCATCACCATGCGCCAGAACCCGGCGTCCAAGAGCCGCGACATAGTGCTGCACGGCGAGGAAATCGAACTGGTCCAGCTGCGCATGAACGGCAAGCTGCTGGCCAAGGGCGAATACGTGCTCGACCACGCCACGCTGACCATCAAGAAAGCGCCGGCGCAAGTCGTGCTGGAAATCGAAACCCTGTGCGTACCGGTGGAGAACACCACGCTGTCCGGCCTCTACGTCTCGAACGGCAACTTCTTCACGCAATGCGAGGCCGAAGGCTTCCGCCGCATCACCTACTTCCCGGACCGCCCGGACGTGATGGCCAAGTACACCGTCATGCTGCGCGCCGACAAGGCGCTGTACCCGGTGCTGCTGTCGAACGGCAACCTGATCGAAGAGGGGGCACTGGACGACGGCCGCCACTACGCCAAATGGGAAGACCCGTTCAAGAAGCCATCCTACCTGTTTGCGCTGGTCGCCGCGCGCCTGGTCTGCCAGGAAGAGCGCTACACGCTGCAATCGGGCCGCGAAGTGCTGCTGCAGGTGTGGGTCGAAGAGGGCAACCTCGACAAGACCGACTACGCCATGCAGTCGCTGAAGAACTCGATCCGCTGGGATGAAGAGCGCTTCGGCCTGGAGCTGGACCTGGACCGCTTCATGATCGTCGCCGTGGGCGACTTCAACATGGGCGCGATGGAAAACAAGGGCCTCAACATCTTCAACACCAAGTTCGTGCTGGCCAACCCGCGCGTCGCCACCGACATCGACTACGCCGGCATCGAAGCGGTGGTCGGCCACGAATACTTCCACAACTGGACCGGCAACCGCGTCACGTGCCGCGACTGGTTCCAGCTGTCGCTGAAGGAAGGCCTGACCGTGTTCCGCGACCAGGAATTCAGCGCCGACATGATCGGCACCGACACGGGCCGCGCCGTCACCCGCATCGACCAGGTGCGCACGCTGCGCCAGGCGCAGTTCCCCGAAGACGCGGGCCCGATGTCGCACCCGGTGCGTCCCGACTCCTTCGTCGAGATCAACAACTTCTACACGGTGACCGTGTACGAAAAAGGCGCCGAAGTGGTGCGCATGTACCAGACGCTGGTGGGCCGCGACGGCTTCCGCAAAGGCATGGACCTGTACTTCAAGCGCCACGATGGCCAGGCGGTCGAATGCGACGACTTCCGCGCCGCCATGGCCGATGCCAATGGCCGCGACCTGCGCCAGTTCGAGCGCTGGTATTCGCAAGCCGGCACGCCGGTCGTCACCGCGCGCACGCGCTACGACGCCGTCAAGCGCAACTTCGACATCATCCTCAGCCAGCGTTGCGCGCCGAGCGCCGGCCAGCAGGACAAGCTGCCGTTCCACATCCCGGTCGCGGTCGGCCTGCTGGGCGCCAACGGCAAGGACCTGGCGCTGCACCTGGAAGGCGGCAAGCACGAAAAGGGCGCCACCACGGTGGTGCTGGAGTTGACCGAGCAAGAGCAGATCTTCCGCTTCCGCCACGTCGACGAACGTCCGACGCCATCGATCCTGCGCGACTTCTCGGCGCCGGTGGTACTCGAATACGACTACACCGACGACGAACTGCTGCACCTGTTCAGCCATGACAGCGACCCGGTCAACCGCTGGGAAGCGGGCCAGCGCCTGGCGATGGAGCGCCTGCTCAAGCTGACCGCGCAAGTGGCGGCAGCGGGCGGCAGCGACGCCGGCTTGAAACTGGACACCACCTTCATCAACGCCCAGCGCGCCGTGCTCACCGACGAAACGCTGGACGCGGCCTTCCGCGAACTGGCGCTGATCCTGCCGTCGGAAACCATCATCGCCGAGCAGATGGACGTGGTCGATCCGCAAGCGATCCACACCGCGCGCCAGTTCATGCGCCGCACCATCGGCGCCGTGCTGAAAGAGGAATTGATCGAGCAATACCACGCCAATCAAACGCCGGGCGCCTACAGCCCGGACGCACTGTCGGCCGGCAAGCGCGCGTTGAAGAACCTGTGCCTGTCGTACCTGATGGTCGCGCCGGACATGGCGGAACTCAAGCTCGCGCAGCAGCAGTTTGAAAAAGCCGGCAACATGACGGACCGCTCGGCCGCATTGGTCGCCATGATCCACAGCGGCGCCGAAACCGGCCCGTACCTGAAGAACTTCTACGAAGACTTCGAAAGCGAAGCGCTGGTCATCGACAAATGGTTCGCCATGCAGGCCGCCGCGCCGACCACCAATGTCTCGGCGGTGCGCAAGCTGATGCAGCATCCGGCCTTCACGCTGAAGAACCCGAACCGCGCGCGCAGCCTGATCTTCAACTTCACCAGCAACAATCCGTCGCAGTTCCACGCCGCGAACGGCAGCGCCTACGACTTCTGGGCCGAATACGTGATCAAGCTCGACGCGATCAACCCGCAAGTCGCCGCCCGCCTCGCGCGCGGCATGGACCGCTGGCGTCGTTACGCGCCCGCGCTGCAAGCCAAGATGAAACAAGCGCTGGAAAAAGTCGCCGCTCACGCCAAGCTGTCGAATGACGTGCTTGAAGTCGTCAGCAAAGCCCTAGCCAACTAAACGTCGTTCCCGCGAAAGCGGGAACCCATGCTGAGCCAAGCGCCAGCCCAAAAAATTTATATGCCACCACAAGGGAACCCATGAAACGCGTCAGCCTCACACAATACCTGGTCGAAGAACAACGCCAGCACAACACGATCCCGGCCGAACTGCGCCTGCTGATCGAAGTGGTCGCACGCGCCTGCAAAACCATCAGCCACTCGGTAGGCAAGGGCGCACTGGGCGAAGTCCTCGGCACCGCCGACACGGAAAACATCCAGGGCGAAGTGCAGAAAAAACTGGACATCATCTCCAACGAAATCCTGCTCGAAGCGAACGAATGGGGCGGCCACCTGGCAGCGATGGCATCGGAAGAAATGGAGTCGATCCACCCGATCCCGAACCGCTATCCAAAAGGCGAATACATGCTGCTGTTCGACCCACTGGACGGTTCCTCCAACATCGACGTCAACGTCTCCATCGGCACCATCTTCTCCGTGCTGAAAGCGCCTGAAGGCATGGGCCAGCCGACCGAAGCGGACTTCATGCAAGCCGGCACCAAGCAAGTGGCCGCTGGCTACGCCGTGTACGGCCCGCAGACCATGCTGGTGCTCACCACCGGCAACGGCGTCAACTGCTTTACCCTGGACCGCGAGATGGGCTCGTGGGTCCTCACGCAGCGCGACATCAAGATCCCGGCCACCACCAAGGAATTCGCGATCAACATGTCGAACCAGCGCCACTGGCACCCGCCGGTGCAGCGCTACATCAGCGAACTGCTGGCCGGCGACACCGGCCCGCGCGGCACCAACTTCAACATGCGCTGGATCGCCTCGATGGTCGCCGACGTGCACCGCATCCTCAACCGCGGCGGCATCTTCATGTACCCGGCCGACACGCGCGACACCTCGATGCCAGGCAAGCTGCGTTTGATGTACGAAGCGAACCCGATGGCCTTCATCGTCGAGCAGGCGGGCGGCGCGGCCACCGACGGCCAGAATCGCATCATGGACATCCAGCCGCACAAGCTGCACCAGCGTGTGCCGGTGTTCCTCGGATCGCGGGATGAAGTGGCGGTGGTGACGGGCTACCACGCTGGTCAATAAGTTTGTAAATCGCACAATGCAATGACATTTTTGCATCATGGCCAAAATTTATCGTTTTGGGACTAGCGTGTAGCAAGAAATATTTGTTAGAATGTGCGACTTCGCCGCTTTAGCTCAGTTGGTAGAGCAGTTCATTCGTAATGAAAAGGTCGCCAGTTCGATTCCGGCAAGCGGCACCAAGACACAAACCTGCAATAGCAGGCAAAAACCGCCAGACCCCTTTTTCATAGGGGGACGGCGGTTTTTTTACGTCTATCGATTTCGCAAAGACCGGCGTTTTACGGCAATATCCTGATACCATGTGGCAGAAAATGGCATAGGAAATGGCATAAATGGCGGCACCAACAAAGCTAGGCACGAAGTGGATTCACCGGGTCCAGGTCAACGGCAAGCGCACTTCCGGCACATTTGACACCAAAGCGGCCGCGCTGGCTTGGGAGGCGGAGCAGCGGGTGGCCACGCCGAAGGGCAAACTAGGCCTTACCAAAACCTGCGCCGACGCGTTCGAAAAGTACGAGCTGGAGGTTTCCAAGCAGAAGCGCGGCTATCGGTGGGAGGCGCTGCGCCTGGCGGCCATGGCTGAGACCGACCTCGGCAAGGTCAAGATGGTCGACCTGGACAGCACGCACATCGCCGCCTGGCGCGACCAGCGCCTAAAGCAGGTGGCTCCTGGATCGGTCACGCGGGAAATGAATCTGCTGTCGAACGTATTCTCGGTGGCGCGCAAGGAGTGGAAGTGGATCAGCACCAGCCCGACGGCCGACGTCAAGCGACCGAAGGCGCCGCCGGCGCGCAATCGGCTGGTCTCGCAGAAGGAAATCGAGACGATGTGTATCGCGCTGGGCTGGCGGCACGACATCGTCGACGTCGCACCGACCACGAAGCAGCAGCGAATTGCCCTGGCGTTCCTGTTTGCGATCGAGACCGCGATGCGCGCCGGCGAGATTTGCAGCTTGCGGGAAGACGACGTGCAGGGCCGGGTGGCCAGGCTGCACATGACCAAGAACGGATTGCCGCGTGACGTGCCGCTTTCGGCGCGCGCGCTGGAGATTTGGGGGATGGTTCCCGAGGGTTTCGGCGTGACGGCCGCCACGCTCGATGCGATGTTCCGCGTTGCGCGGAAGCGGGCGGGCATCACCGACATGACGTTTCACGATACCCGGCACGAGGCTATTACCAGGTTGGCCAAGAAGCTGCACGTGCTCGACCTGGCCAGGATGGTGGGGCATTCCGATATTCGGCAGCTGCAGACCTACTACAACGAGACGGCGGCGGATATCGCTGCCAAACTATGAGGCATAGCGCCATTCGCCATCAGCAAGCTCCCAGTGATCCGTCTTACGACCAAAGTCCTCAAGCCACACCGTGCCTGCGTCATTTATAAGGACTGAAATACCCTCGCAGGCACCTGTTCCTCCGGCCGCACTAAGCGCAATGTACGCTTTGCCGTGTCCAGATGCTACGGCTTTGGCTAACTCGGCCGCGAGCTCTTCGACGGTAATTCCATTTGGATACCAGTTGGATGCCCATTTCAATTTGCCGTCGCTCATGTCATCTTCCTCACATTGCAATCCATAGGAATGCTGATAATACCGCAGGGCGACGCAGTCGGCATCGCTGCCATGCTACGCCGTGTGCTTCTCGGTCCACGCGATCACCTCGCGCGCTTTGTATAGCGCTTGCGCGCGGCCCTTCACCGGCAAGCGGATTGGTTTCGGAAAGGTGGGCAGGCAGACGATGTCGCTGTAGACGCGGTCCTTGGAACGCTTCAGGTAGGCCGCGATGTCGTTGGTGTCCCACAGAGCGATCGAGATCGGCTGCTGCGGTGCCGGCGCCGGCGCGGCCAGGCGCTCCAGTAGTTTTTCGAGAAGTTCTTCGGTGCTCATGTCAGGTTCCGTAGGTGGTGTCGTTGATGGAGGCACGCTGGGCCGTTCTGTGCAGCGGGTCAGCCCCGATATAGACTGCCTCGGGTGCATCGGGCCAGTTCCGGCGAAGAATATCGAATTCGCCCTCGTTCCAATACCGCAGAAATTCAACGGGGTCTTCATCATCAAGAGCGAACTCGATCGCGGCGACTGCGGCGCCGTAGTCGCACGCGGAGGGCTGCTCCCGGATCTCGAACGGAGGGAATTTATCAGGAGCATCGCCGGCCAGCAACGAACCAATACGGCTGCTGAGGCTTTGAAGTCGATCCCCGATCGAGCGCTCATTGTCGTGAATCATGGCAAGCCAATTCTTCAGATCGATCAGGGTCGGCAATTTGGCACCGCCGGTGACCAGGTCCAGTACCGCAATCTCGAAAGCGCGCTTCTCGGTATGCAGCGGCGCTTCTTCGCCGGCCGCGCGCTGATCTCGAAGTTCGCAAAAACGTTGATAGGTCGTCGGGTTCATGGCAGGTCCTTGCGTGCGAGTGGCGCAACGTTGAAGATGGTCAGATCCGGTAGCGCCGGCAACGACATCGTGGAGCCTTCCTCGCCGACAATCTTCCAGCCCTGCCGCGCCTCGATGTGCTCGGTCCGAATACCGTCGAATGCGTTCCAGCATGCCTCGATGCGGCGCGCGTCAGCTGGGTTGCGAAATTCCCGGGTCGACCAGTTGATGAGATCCTCGACCCAGCCTTTACCATCTGGGATCAGGCCGTATGCACGGCCGCCAGGCGTGATCAGCGCGGTCAGGCGGCACTGCGTGTGCTCCAGGCCGGCGCTGGCCGGCGCGCCGGCGAACTGGTTCTTCAGCAGCAGGCCGAGTGCTTGGCGGTATTCCGTGACGGTTGCGCAGCTGCTGGCCAGCTCGTCGTCCTCGAGGAGGATCTGCAGCGCATTCGGGGCGCTGCGGGACAGGTTCATCGTATTCAATTCGGTTTCTCCAAAGACGGTAAAACGACGCGAGGTGCAATTTGACGGTGGCATTGCGTGAGGTAAGCTGGTGACATGGAGGATCTTCACGGTGTGGATTCCTTTACCATCAGCGGCCGCATACTGCCGGTGCGCAAGTTGACGAAGGCGCCATGCCAGGTGAGGCGGCCGTAGCGGAAGAATTCCCACAGGATGCTCAGCGCCGGCGTGACGATCGCCTGGTTGATGAACAGCTCCTGGCGCTCCAGCGCCTCGGCCAGGCCGCAGCTGGGTGTGTCGTCCTCCTTCGCCTTGAAATCGATCAGCTCCGGTAGCATCGCGTAGGGGCTAGGCAGGTGGACGTGGCCTTTCTGCAATTTCTTGTGCTCGTCGCTGTCCTGGCCTTCTCCGAAGATGACTTGTCCGTCGGCCGCGCGATTGCCGAGATCCAGGATGTATTCCGGGCCGTATGGCAAGGTCGTCCGGTGGATCTCATAACGGGCTTTGGCGCTGTCGACACAGCTGATCAGGATGTCGGGCTGGCTGTAGTTGCGCTTTTCGTATCGACCGTAGTGCGATTCCCAGCTCAGGCCGAAGAACGCATTTATCCGGTTCACCAGCACATGGGCCTTGCTGGAGCCGACGTCGAACTGACCGAACAACTGGCGGCCCATGTTGGCCTCGCTGACGACGTCCGGATCAAACGCGCACACGTGCAGGCCTGGGTGGCCTAAAGCGGTAATGGCGTGATTCAGCCTGGCCAGGCCGGTGAGCATTTGGGATCCGTTGCCGCCGCAGCCAGCCAGGGAGATCTCGACCTTGTCGCGCAGAAGCGCTGGAGGGGTAAAGTGAGGCATGGTGCTTCCTTCACGCGAAGATTTTTTCGGCAGGCACGTTGATCGGGATGTTCAAGCCGAGCGCGCAAAGACGGAAAGCGACGGTCGGGGTGTCCTTATCCAGGCTCCCATACACGCCAGCGATCTTCACGCTGCCGGCGTCATCCTTGTCGTCGGTGTCACTGAAGAATGCGTGCAGGTTGCCGTGGCTGTGGAGGTCGATGACCATGTGCTCGTTGTCGCTGGGGATGGCTGCGGTGTAGCTGATGCTCGCTGGCGTCGCGACGACGTCGTCGGGATACGCCAAGCGCCAGGTGTTGCTCGAGCTGTTCCACATGAGGGCGGCCGCAGCTTCGTTTGGCGCCATAGCTGTCGCGTGCAGCGCGAACTCCTGGAGCTGCGGCATGGCCTTGCCCAACGTTCCGAAGCTGAGCTCCGTCATGGCTTTTACTGGGCCATACGGAACGTGGACATCGATCTCGGCCAGGCGGTGAATGAACTTCAGCCAAGGGCGGCGGATCTCAAGATACAACCCACCCCGTGCTAGCAGGAAACGATGACCGTCTTCCTGCAGCGGCTGGAATTCGCTGAAGGCCGGAACTGCGACGATCGGTGCTGCACGCAGCAGCGCTTTGTCCAGCTTGAATTTCTCTGTGTCGATATTGTCCTCATCGACCGCCAGGATTTGAGGGCGCTCCGCGCGCAGCGCGGCCTCGGTGTTTGCAGCGAATTCAGTAAAAGCAGCCTTGGTCATTTCGAGAAGTTGATCCATTTTGATCAGGTAGTCTTGTGCGTTCATCGTGCTCTCCAGTTAGTTAATTTCAATGGTTCGGTTGGTGATCTTCTCTATCGTCTGGCGCAGAGTTTTTCCAGATGAGCGCAGTGCGCCGCGCATTTTGGCCATATCGGCCGTCTTGATCTGCGAACGCCAGAGCATGGTGATCCCGCCCTTATAGTTGACCGCGCCGGCGCGATTCGGATGAGTGAAGTTACTGCGGAAAAAAGCGTCCTCGTATTGACGGATAGCACTCGCGTCGATCGTCTCCGGCAGATCGACGTTGCCGGTGCAGATGCGGCCTCCATCCCAAACGTTGAAGTGTGGGGAGTGCTGCAGCTTCGTGTCCGGACCCGGTCGGGCTGATTCTTTCAAAGCGAATACGAACCAGTCGCCGGGCGTGATGATGAAGACCATTGCCGGGTGGGCTACGTCCGCCACCTGCTTGCCAATAAACTTGTTCTGCGTGGAGTTAAACCAGCAGCGGCGAATCGATTCAGGAACCCACCAGGCGATCATGTTCGGCGAGGTGTAGAGCAGGTTATCCGGCACAAACCCGGCGAACGATGTGGCAGCGCCTACCGCTTGCGCGAAGGCCGCCAGACCGTCCTTGGTCAGCGGCGTGCCGGCACCGAGAATCTTCCGTTCGGGATTGTTTGTCTCGGTCTGGATTGGGTGCGTCGTCGCATAAACCGCCGTCCCGTCGCTCGATCGGTACATCAGCAGCGCCTCGGTTAAGTTCAGCTGGGAGTCTCGCCCAGCAAGTACCATTACTCGGCTCAATATGGTTCTCCCAGTAGGTCGATGAGGCGTTCCGTCACCATGGCCAAATGCATCATGCGGTCGATCTTCTCCAGGTGCGCGACCACATCCTGGGCATTGAGATTCACCTGCATCAAGGCGATGAAATCGACGCTCTCCCCTGACTGCATGTTCATGTTGAGCCAGTCGTCAATGACCGCCCCGATTGAATCGCCCTCACGCCACAGCATTGCTACAGCGCCGTCCGTCGAATATTGACCTGATCGATTGTGTCCGCAATCGAGCGATAGGTAGCGAAAGGCTGGCTGATTGACCAGGGTCGCGATGTCGTCACACGCGGCGATGACGTCCTTCTCGAATTTTTCGCGCGCAGCGCGCACAATTTTGTCTCTCGAAAGCACGCGCTTCGGTGCCACGACCCAGCGAGGCATGTCGCCAAAGAAACGAGCGCGCGTCATCAGATCAGCGTCGTATTCTCCTGGGACTGGGCCGCCAACTTGGACGCGAATGCGTCCATCCTCTCGCGCTTGCGCGAGCATCTCTTCGTCGGTCGTACACTCCTGCCAGTGCATCATTTCCGCCCAATCGTGAGCAGCCCATGGGGTGAGTGAATCGGGAAGCGCACGCAACGCGTCTCGAAGAACCGCGAGCGCTGTCTGACCAAAGCCTTCCAGGCGGTGTTCGAGTAAGCCCACCGCATGCGCCAGCGAGAAGCGGGGTAGATCGCGATTTTGGTTGCGCGTGAAAGCAAACCAGCCGAGGGGGGAAGGGGAATTTCGCGCGCTTTGAGTCAAGTCCTCGACGTTGCTGATGTCTTGGACGTGCATCTCCCAATGGAAATATTTCATTGGGTAACGTGCCTGTGTGTCGGTCCACCAGGCGGACAACGCGGCGACCGCCAGATCCTGCTCGGTCGGTGAGGCGAACACCTTCACCAGTGGCGCGTCGGCGCCGAGCACTAGCATCTCATCGGTCACCAGGCTGGCCTCCAGTAGTGCGATGGCCAGCGGGGTGCAGAAGCCACTCGATCCCGGCAGGTTGTAAGAGAATGGGATGTCAGGGGAGAGCTTGGGCAGCGCCATGACGCTGGAATCGATGGTGGGCATCATGGCAGCACCGACTGATAGGCGGCGGGTGCGAACCACCGAACGCCGCGCGCGTGTTTCTGATCTTTAAGGATCCGCGCCGCTTGCATCGTCGCCGGGTTCTTCGCATCAAGCGCGGTGATGGTATTCTCCGGACGGCGTCCGACCAGCGTGCCCTCAGTCTTGAGCGTCTCGATAAGACGAGTGCGAATCTGTGCGGCAGTGCTCATGCCGCATCTCCGTGCATACGGCTGCAGTGGATGGCATGCAACTCGTCGATGTCGACATGGAGAATGAGGTTGATCTTCATTCCAGCTTGGACCGCTGCGACCGCCTGCTGAATCAAATGGCCGTCGTAGCGATCAGTGTGAAACCATCCGATCTGATACAGCGCGTCGAGGTCGCTGATTTTCTGGTGGAGGGATACGACAGCGGCCTGTTCGGGGATGCCGGCGGGTTCGAGCTCGCGAGAGAAGCACCAGTTCTGGAGGCCGACGCCAGCAATAAACGCACGGCCTCGCTTCCAGCCGAGTTTTGCCATCTGGTGGGAGATCTCCGCGAGTTCCTTGCGGCTCGGCGCCTGCAACTTCAGGATATCCATCGCGACTTGCTGCACGGTGACCGTCGTCCGCCCCTCAAGCAATCGGGGATCGATATGGATGCCGTGTGCGAATGCGGCGCCGTGGCCCTTGGTGCCGACCGCGCGCCGGAAGCTGTAGATTTGCTTGCTGCCGATGACTTCCGGGCCATCGATGTCGGCGTTGATTATCTCAGGGTAGACGTTGGCGAAGAAGTCTCGCACCTGGGTGAGGCTGAACGTCGAGCTCGGGTCGGCCAACTTGACACCGTTGTATTTAAACTCACGCTGCAGTTCTTGGATTTTCATGGGGAATCCTTAGAAGAGTTCTAGGGTGAATACATCGTCTGCTGGACCGAGCGTTGCGCCCGGCGGCGGTTCGTTGATCGTGACGTCGACCAGGCCCGTTTCCGCGCTGTTGGCCGCGTCGGCGTCACCTGGTGCGGCATCGCCGCCAGCGTCGGCCGGCGCGCTGCTGGCCGTGCCGTCGCCTGGTGCTGGTGCTACGCCGTCGGCGCCGGCCGCCGTGCTGCTCGCCGCGTCGCCACCTGGTGCTGGTGCTGCGCCGACGGCGCCAGCCGTCGCGCTGGTGGTCGCGCCGTCGCCACCTGGTGCTGCATCGCCGTCACCTCCGGGCGGAGGGAGTCCGCGCGCAGCTTTATCCTTGGGCTTCGGCCCCGGCTTCCCTGGGGTGGGCTTTGCAGCAGCTGGTTTAGCTGCGGCGGGCGGGCTAGCCTTTGCCGCATCGTCGCTTCCATCTGCGGCGGCTTGGGCCTGCTCTTGAAGCGTCTTCTTCGGGCCCTGCCAGGTGAGCAGTGCGGCGGCCAGACCTTCGTCCAGTTCGGCGGCAGTGCCGACGAGCGATACGGGCGTGATGGCCTGTTTGGCCTTGCTGTCCGCCGGCGTCGGCGTGACACTAAGGCGGAGATATTCGCCCTCAGCGCTGATTGAGATCAGCAGGGGGCTGCGGCGCACAAGCGCCTCCAGTTCGATGAACATTGAGTACTCCTTGGTTTAGTTGAGGTGGGCTTGAGCCAGCGGCACGGTGAACAATGGACGGCGTGGTGTTCCGCGCCGTTCGATGCGCGCCTCCAGCACCAGCATGCTGAGGACGGGCGCCATCACGGTGGAGGACTTCGAGAACATGCGGCACAGGTCGCGCGCATCCATTTCCTTGGTGCCGAGGACACCGACGATCTTCGCGTGCAGGTCGGTGTCGAGCATTGCCGCGCGCTGCTGTGTTCCTTTGTTGCGGTTCTGAAACTGGCTCACGTGGCGCTGGCAATCGCCGACATCCGGATAGCTGATCTGGCAGCCGGCGATATCGTCGCCAAGCATGGTGCTGTAGCGGATGTAGTTTGTGTGTGCGACCCGTGTGCGGCGGACAGTGAATGAACCGACGCGCAGCGGCGACAAGTCGACCGGCGCCGTGGGATCGAATCGAATGATGGGGGATGGTGCAATCAGGGTAGGCATGATGGCTTTCAAAGTGGTGCTGCTGTTAATCGATGTCGTTTGCGGCCGCGCGTTTGTGGTCCAGCTGGCGGGCTTGCCATCGCGCTTGCCGGCGGCGCTCGCAGTCGGCCATGCGGCGGATCACGATCGCAAGCGACGGGTTGCTCATGGCTTGCTCGAACGAGAGATTCAAAAGCCTGCAGGCGCGCCACGCGCGCTGCAGCTCCTCATCCGTGTGCGTGGCCACGGTCATGGCCTAGAAGCCGTTGCTGTACACGTGCAGCGCTTTGCGAGCCGCCGCCTGGAGGGTCGCGCCTTGGCGGCGATAGAAGCGGAAAAGGTGAAAAATGGTTCGCATTTCTAGTCCGTGTCAAAATGGATTTTTATAAGGAGCTGCCATGAGACTGTTTCGCCAAGTTCACCTGCCTTACGTCATCCAGTCACTGGACGATGGTCGGCACATCGTTCTAAATCGCCTTTACAAGCCGCTCGGGATCGACACCAACGAACATCTCGATTACGCGACTGAGCCCAGCGCTATGAAAATTCATGGGCTCACTGCGGCAAAAGCTAGATCTTTGGCGCACGACGGCGATGCGGACATCGAGCAGATTTACCTTTACGACGATGGCTGCACACCCGATAGCTCGCCGGCAAACTGGGCTGCTTATTCCAAGCGCTTGCAGATTCTCTGCAAGCTCAAGGTGGGCGCTAAGCCTTAATACCTGCACGCGACATCGCGGTCCGGAATGGCATCGAACCAGGCAGCGGCTCGTTGGAGAACACAATTAGGTTGCCGGCGTAGCTGGTGCGCGTAACGTCATAGTCCACCGCCGCGCGCTTGCCGAAGAATTTGCACAGCGCCGCCGCGTTGCGGGTTTTTCCGCATCCCTGCGGGCCGTGGATGAACATGGCTCCGCCGGTGGGTGCTGGCCGCGCCCCGCGACTTTGTGCCACGCGCCCGGGCTTGCCGGCGGTGATGGTCGCCTTGGCCTTGGTTGCGGCTTCATTGAGCGGCATGCCGGCGGCCTGGAGCTTTGCTGCCAGTTTGGCGACGGCGGGCCGGCGCACTTCGTGGTCCATATGCTTGGTCATGGTGAATCCTTAGAGAGGTTTGACGGAAATGCCGCATGCACCAAAGTGCAGGGCGATGAAGTCGCCGACGTCGCCGCTGCCGGCACCGATGGCGTAGAACTTGAGGGGAGGGTGGCCCAGCTGGCGGACCGTGACGGAATAGGCGCTCATCAAGACATCCGCCCATCGCTGATTGTAAAAACCTTAATTTTTTGTGACAGAATAGGGTTCCCAATCACCCACGAGGAACGTCCATGACACAAATCGCCGAAATTCTGAAGTCGCTGCAATTGATCAAAAGCGCCGCTTTTGACGCAAAGGACGTCACCCAGAAAGCGGGCCTGTATGCGGCTGCTCGTTTTTTGCTGAACGATATGGAGGTCGACTTTGACCGCCACCCTTTGATTCCGAAGCTGCACGAGGAGCGTTTGCGGATCGAGCAATCGCTGTATCAAATGCTCGGTTACGCGGCCGGTCCAACCTTCCAGGACGGAAGCCATCAACTGGCACAGTGGGTAAACACGGCGATCATCGCGATCCAAAAAATCCATCCGGACCTGCGGTAATCTGACATTTTGGTGCGCGGCGCTGATCATGCCGCGTCTCCAACGATGTTAGCTGGTACGTAGTCAGCGTTGGTGCGTGCACTGCTGAGAGCGCGCAGTTGGGGACCCAGCGGCTCCTCTAAGAGGTCAAGCTCATTGGCCAGTGCCACGACGAAGAACATCGATCGCATGCAGGCGTCGTTCGGATAGCATTCGCGCGCATCGGCCGTGCACTTCTCCATCAGTTTCAGCATGTTTTTCGCGTTCATCCACATCTCCTCGAAAGTTCGAGGCGATTATTACATACGTATTTTTCAAAAACAATACATATGTAATTAAAAAGCGCGCGATTCCGCTAGCCGCGCAACGGCGTGGCGATCGTCACGGATCAGGAATGATTGTGTGAGCTAAATTTCGTCGAGCACTTTGCGAAGCATCTGCTTCAACTCTGCCAGTTCGGCGAGCACGGCGCTTGAATTGTCCTGCTGAAGGCGCGCGATAATCTCTGAGTTCGCGCTATGACCTGCTAGTTTCGCGGCCTTATGGATCGCTTCGTGTAGCTCTGGAGGTAGGCGCAGGTTGGTTTTCTTATACGTCTG
This sequence comes from Duganella sp. CT11-25, assembly GCF_047302815.1. Lineage (NCBI taxonomy): Bacteria > Pseudomonadati > Pseudomonadota > Betaproteobacteria > Burkholderiales > Oxalobacteraceae > Duganella > Duganella sp. CT11-25. Next base: position 3,163,565 of record NZ_JBKBFD010000001.1, on the reverse strand, counting down.
TTGCGTTGATTTTTTGATGGGCGGATTCGTCATCGCCCAATTTTTCCATCGTGTCTGATTTTGCGGGTAAATCTGGCCCTATTTTGGTACTAAAAATGTGAGAATCTGTTACATTTCGCGTTAGAGATGATGCACTATTGGTGGTCTATTCAAGTGATGCAGAACCTAAGACTGTAATATAGTTAACACAGTGTAAACATTTGGTGCTTTCGTGAAATGAACAATCTAGACCGGTGGATTCAGGCGTACAAGGATATGGATCAGCGCCGACGAGAAGAAAATCTTGACTTGGCTGAAGCAGATGCCGTAGCACACCCAGAGATCCAGCGCCCTAAATTACGACTCGTTGCCAACGGCTCTCGCGGGGACCACCTTCGGGACGCGCGACGCGGCCCGCATAATTTTGTCTCGTCCGGCGTCATCGGTCCCGTGAAATAGGGTTAATAGTTCCAAATCCCGCGCGTCGACCCACATCAAACTAATCGGCGGTGGCGTCGGCGGTGCTGCCGGCGACGGAGCGGGCTGAGGTTCCAGGTCGCGCCAAATGCCATCCGGCGACAGTCCTTGAAATTTTCCGTCGTGTTCAACTGGAGATTCAAGGAATGGCTTACCTTTGCCCTCGGCGAGCCACTGAGGTTGGACATCTAGTGCTTCGGCAATCGCCACCATCCTTCGTGACGTCTTTGTACGTCCCGACTCTAAATGCGCAATATTGCCCTGCGAAACCCCCGCCTTCCCAGCTAGGTCCTGTTGGGTAAATTCGCGCCCGTGGCGCTGGCTCTTCATGGCGCGCGCCCAAATAAGTCTACTTTGTAGTGTGTTCATATTCCGATTGTAATAACAAACAATATTACATAGGTATTGCTGCTGAAAAATACGTATGTAATAATGCGGCCATGGATACCCAAAAAATCACGTTGGAACTGCTTGCGACCGGCCTTACGCAGCAGCAACTGGCAGACCGCGTTCCTTGTAGTCAACCTGCCATTAGTGCCTTTGCCAGTGGTCGGCGTGGCGCTCGTTTGGCCTATGCCACAGGCACACGATTGCTGGAGTTGCACGCTGAACTTTGTCCGCCAGATTCCGCGCGGGATAAACAGCTCTGATTTGCGAGCACTTCGTATTTCTGAAAATTCAATCATGTCGAATGGTAGCTGCGCCTACCGAAGACAGTAACCCCTGAAATCAAAGGAACTTCAATGGATGCGATGACGACCACCTATCAGGAAATGATCAAGGTGCACGGCTGGATCGGCACCTGCGCGCAGCTCAACATGACGCGCTCGCAGCTGGAGGCCCGCGTGTACGAAGTGAAAGGCAGCGGCATGCGTGTGTCGACTGCGCAGCTGCTGCAGCGCCTCTCCGGCACCACGCTGTTCGCGCAGGCTGTTGCGGCCGAGGCTGGCGGCGTCTTCATTGAAATGCCGGCGGGCGCGGCTGCGGATAAATCTGGACTGATGACGAAGTTCCTGGAGCTGCAGGTCGAGATCGGCGAACTCTCGAAAGCCTACACCGCTGCTATTGACGATTCCGTCATTGACAGCCGCGAGCGACGTGAGCTCGAGGAAATCGAGCAGCGCATGCACAAGACGGTCAGCGAGCTGATGGCGACCATGTTCGCGATGCACTGCCGCCAGCCTGCCGTCATCCCCGAATAATTTCCCCTTCCCCTGGAGACATCATGACCTTGCTTGCCGCAGGCCCCAACTATCTCATCGACATGCTGCTGGAAAAGTACAAGCTGAAGAACGATGCTGCCCTGGCGCGCGCCCTCAAGGTCGCACCGCCAGTGATCAGCAAAGTCCGGCATCTCCGCCTTCCTGTCGGTCCCTTCCTGATCCTGCGCATCCATGAAGTGTTCGGCACGCCGGTCGCGGACATCCGTGCCTGGGGTGGCCTGGTCGACCCGCGCGCATGAGCATCCGCATTCGTGCCAACGCCACCGAGGATCCGGTCAACAACCTCCATGTCCATCGTTACCCGGCAGAGTGGGCTCAGTTCAACCAAGCGCGGCGAATCTGCCAGATGGACAGCCAAGACGCGCGGCGCGCTTTTGTAGCGAACCTGCGCTTCAAGGAGACTCCACAGTACATGATCGACCTTGACGTCGAGGTCAGACGCCAGTGGCCGCTTCGGAAGGCGCCGCTCGTGATACCGCCGGCACTGGTCGCGCTCATGGAGCAATCGCAGCAATCTAACACGGTGGTTGAATGACAACGCTTGAGCAAGCAAAGATTCAGATAGAACTCAACGGTACGCTGCTGCCAGTCGGCCATCCGGTGTTGGACGGGAAGTTCCACCGGTACGGCCCAAAGAACAAGTATTGGTACAAGCTGCACGAGGTCATCACGAAATCCGGACAGCAGCTGGTTTTCGGCAGCTACGGCTTTTGGCAGGGCGATAACGAGAACACCGAGAATATCGCCATGGACTGGACCGACGTAACGCCGGAGGACCGCGCCAACGCGGAAGCGAAGCGCAGCGAGACCGAGCGCCGCGAGGCCGCCAAGAAGGCGCAGGAGGCCTCCAACGCGGCGATCCGCGCCGGCCAGCAGTGGCAGGCGGCGAGCCGCGAGGGCGAGTCGCCGTACGCGGCCCGCAAGCAGGTCACCGCGCCTGGTGTGCGCTATCAGCAGGATGGAACGATGTTGATACCGCTGGTGGTGCTGGAACGCGGCGAGCAGCCGCGCCTGGTCGGTCTGCAGAAGATCGACCCGTCCGGCGAAAAGCGGTATAACGCCGGCGTGGCGAAGCAGGGCGCTTGTTGCCCTGTAGGTCGTATCACCGAAGAAAACAGCGTTCTGTTCATCGCCGAGGGCTGGGCGACAGCACGGTCGATCAGTATGGCGACCGAGGGCGCGCTGGCCGGCTATGTCGCATTCGATGCCGGCAATATCCTGCCCATCGCGCAAATGGCGCGTTTGCTGTATCCCGACATGCACATCCTGCTGTGTGCTGACGACGACTTCCTGCTTGAGAAGCGCGCGGCGAGCTGGCTGCTGGAGAAGTGGAAGCTCGATTGCCCGGTTGTGATCGACGGTACAGAGCGCGTTTTCACAGCGACCGACGGCGCCAAGGTGAAGGTGCTGGCGACCTGGCGCAAGGATGCGCGTGGGGTGCCGTTCATCGAGATCGACGCGCGCGCCGGCCGCAAGGTGCAGACCGGTACCTTCGCAAACGCCGGCCTGGCCCGCGCCACGGAGGCGGCCCGCGCCGTCGGCAATGCATCGATCGTCTGCCCGCGCTTCTCTGCGCGTGGCGACAACAAGTGGACCGATTTCAACGACCTGCACGTGCATGAATCTCTCGATGCTGTGCGCGGGCAACTGGCCGCCGCGATCATGGCTGCCTTCGCCGTCGCTGGCGACGATGAGCAGAAGGCCGAGGTGGCCGCAGCGCAGGCTTCCGCCACGCCGGCGAGCAACGTCGTCCCGCTGTCCACGGGCAATAAGAGTAAAAAGAAAACCGGCGCGACCGCCGCTGGCGCAGCGCCAGGGGCAGGAGAGCCGCCTGAATGGCCTGGTGGTGGTGATGGTGAACCTGCAGGTGAGCAGGATCGTGACTGGATTCGCAACTTGGCGCGAGCGGAGAAAAGCGGCGCCGTGCTGCCCACGCTCTCCAACGTCTACATGATTCTGGACAACCACTCAAAGTGGAACGGCGTCATCGCCTACGATGAATTCAGCGGCGTGGTGGTGAAGCTGAAGAACCCGCCGTTCGCCGGCGCCGAGCTGGGCGAGTGGTCCGACATGGATGACCTGCGTTGCACCCTGTGGATGCAGCAGAAGTTCGGCTTTGCACCGCGTCAGGACGTGGTGATGGGCGCGGTGCTGCTGATTGCGGACCTGCACAAGTACCACGTCGTGCGCAACTATCTCAACGCGCTGCAGTGGGATGGCCAGCCGCGGCTGAAGCGATGGCTGGTCGACCGCCTCGGCGCGCAGGACATCCCGTACAACGAAGTGGTGGCCCTCAAGTGGCTGGTGGCGGCCGTGGCCCGCATCTACAAGCCTGGCTGCAAGGCCGACAACGTGCTGATCCTGGAAGGCGATCAGGGTATCTACAAATCGACGGCGCTAAAGGTGCTGGGCGGCGAGTGGTTCACCGACGCGCCATTCCGGCTTGGCGACAAGGATGCTTACATCGTCATCAGGGGCAAGTGGCTGGTGGAGCTGGCCGAGCTCGACTCGTTCAACAAGGCCGAATCGACCGGTGCAAAGCTGTTCTTCGGCCAGTATGTCGACCGGTATCGCAGCCCATACGGCAAGCGAGCCATCGACGTGCCGCGCCAGCAGCTTTTCGCGGGCACGACGAACAGCGACGCCTACCTGAAGGACGACACCGGCAACCGGCGCTACTGGCCGGTGAAGGTGACCAGGATCGATCTGGAAGGACTGAAGGCCGAACGCGACCAGATCTGGGCGGAGGCGGTGCACGAGTTCCGCGCCGGCACCGAATGGTGGCCGACATCGGCGGAGAAGGACATGTTCGAAGAGCAGCAGGATGAGCGCTATGTGGGCGACGCCTACACCTCGCTGATCAACGCCTGGCTGGTCGGCAAGAACAGCACCACCATGACGGAGATCCTCGGCGAGTGCCTGAAGCTGGACACCGCGAAGTGGACGCGTCCGGAGCAGCAGCGGGTGGGCCGCTGCATGTCGGAGATTGGCTGGACACGGGTCAAGGCAAGCAAGGCAGTGGCCGGCAAGCGCGAGTGGTCCTATAAACGGCCTGAGGAAGGTGGGCAACCAGCGCCTGCCCATGCGCAGCAGGAGGACGACGATGAGCCGTACTGAGATCAAAGACCCAATGTCCCATATCGCTATTCATCGGGACGGGACATTGGGACGCCGCTCAGCTATGGGACGTCCCAATGTCCCAATGTCCCAACGACCCAACGCCGCACATGCATGCGTGTGCGCAAGCGGGCGAGCGCGTATGTGCGTGTGATGTGCGTGGGCGTGCGCGTGTGCGCGCACGTCATCAACCTCTATCTCATTGGGACATTAGGACATTGGGACATAGAGAGATAGCCAGGAATGTAGAGGAGTAGTCAAGATGGCGGTAAATGTTCAAGAAGCGATAGCGTCGATCACAGCGCTGTGCACAGCTGGGCCGAAACAGGTGACGTTTGCAACGCGAGTTGCGCTGACCAGGACCGCGAAGCGGGCGGCCGATGCCGAGGTCAAGGAGATGCGCGACGTTTTCCGCAATCCGACGCCTTATACGCTGGGTGGCGTCTACGTGCTGCCCGCCACTAGCAACAGGCTTCAGGCTGAAGTCAAGCTCAAGGATGATGCTACCAAGGCGGTGCCCGCTGCTCGATATCTCGCGGCCCAAGTAAGTGGTGGACAGCGCCAATTGAAGCGCTTCGAACGCGCCCTTCAGTCGGTAGGCGCTATGCCTAATGGATTCCGTGCCGTACCAGGTCAAGGCGCCAAGCTTGATGGCTTCGGCAACATGAGCCGAGGCCAGATCGTTCAAATTCTCGCGTTCTTCCGCGCGTTCCCTGAGATGGGCTACAAGGCCAACATGACCGACAAGGGCCGGGCACGGTTGGCGCGCGGCTCGAAGCGGCAGCAAGGCTTCGCTTATTTCGTCGGCAGCCCGGGCGATCGCCTGCCGCTCGGGATCTATCAGCGCACGCGCTTCTACGGCGGCGACGCCATCAAGCCTGTGATGCTGTTCGTGCGGTCCGCTGTGTATGAGGCCATCTACGACTTCGAGTACGTGGTCGAGCAGACGGTCAAGAACGAGTTCGCGGGCGAGTTCGCAAAGGCGTACATCCAAGCCATCGAGACCGCGCGATGATGCTGTGCGGAAACGTATTCACTATGGAAACATTGTCCAATGACAAGGCTGTGCTTCCATGCAACGTTTCCATATTGAAATGTTTCTTTAAGGTACCTCTAGCCATAGGGCGTGGCACGGGTAATTCGAACCCCGTCAAAGCGCTAGCCACAGCCGGAATAATTTCCTGACATATATCCTGACACCTCCATATTACGCATGCCGAACCTGACAAAAATCGCCGACTGGGCCAAGACGCTGGGAATATCCCGCCAGCAGGGCTATGCCGCCATCGACCGATGCGAGATCCCGGTCACCGACGGTAAGGTCGACCTGGAATATGCGACGGTCCTTTACAAGCGACACACGCGCGCACGCGCCGGCAAAAACAGCGCGTCTTCGGCTTCGCCAGAAAACGACGATCCCGCTAGCGCAGGGACAGGCTACGAGACGAGTCGGGCGCGGCGCGAGGCTGCGGAGGCGGAGATCTCGGAGATCAAGCTGGCGGAGATGGCGGGTAAGTATCTGCTGAAATCCGACGTCGACGCCGCAGTCTATGAGGTCGCGCGCGCGCTGCGCGACGGCCTGACGAATTGCGCGCGGCGAATCGCGGGCGACGTGGCCGGTCTGGCCGACGCCGGCGCATGCGAGGAAGTGATCGAACGCGAGCATCGCCAGCTGCTGGAGAGCATGACCCACGCGTTTACCGCCCAGGTCGGTGTGTCCGCGGAGGGCATGGACGAATGACGCCAGCTAGCGACATCGTCTGCGGCGCCGTGGCGCGCGGACTCCAGCCGGATCCGAACATGACGGTCGACGAGTGGAGCGATCGCTACATGATCATTCCCAAGTCCAGCGGAGCGAACGAGTACGGAAAGTACCGTACCAGCCGGACGCCGCACGCGCGCCGGGTCATGCAGGTCCTGTCCGACAATCACCCGTGTAAGAGGGTGGTGTTGATGGGGGCATCGCAGATGCTCAAAACTCAGGTGGGCCTGAACTGGTTCGCGTGCAGCGTCCATCAATCCCCGTCAAACTTCCTATGGATACTGCCCACTGGCAAACTGCAAAAGCGCACCAGCACGCGCGTGAGCAAAACGATCGAAGCGGTGCCGGAGTTGAGGGAACGAGTCGCAGCGCCGCGATCGCGCGACTCGGTCAACACCATGGACACCAAGGAGTACATCGGTGGTGCGCTGACCATCGTGACCGCCGGCGCCGCAGCGAACTTATCCGAGCTGCCGGCGCGCCGTGTGCTGTTCGACGAGATCGACCGGGCCGTGCAGAACGTCGACGGCGAGGGCTCGCCGGTCGCGCTGGCCGAGGCGCGGCAGACGACGTTCGAACGCAACCGCAAGGCCTATTATCCGAGCTCGCCCACCATCGAGGACGAGTCGCCCATTGCCGAACTCTACGCGCGTGGCACACAAGAGGAGGCGCTGGCCGATTGCGTGCATTGCGGAGCGGCGCAGCCGCTGGTGTTCGAACGCCTGAAGCTCTCGGAAGACGGCCAGGTCGCGATGTACCCTTGCAGCGATTGCGGGGCGATGATGTATGAGGCTGACAAGAACCGCATGTTCGCGCGCGGCGCGTGGTCCGACGGCGTCGCCGGCGACGGCGAGACGGTGAGTCTGACGATCAGTGGGATGTTCTTGCCGTACGGCTGGGTGCCGTGGCTGGTGCTGATGAAGGAATACAAGGCCGCTAAGACTGCGCTCGATGCCGGCGACGACACGTTGATGATCACCTTCTACAACACACGACTGGCACGCGTGTGGGCGCGCGCCAAGGAAAAAACCAAGCACGAGGACCTGATGAAGCGCGCGGTCATTAGCGGCTATTCACTAGGCAAGGTGCCGGCGGGCGGCATGGTGCTGACGGCAGCAATTGATACCCAAGGGGATCGCCTGGAATTCAAGGTTGTCGCTTGGGGCGAGGGGATGGAGAACTGGGTTGTCGATTACCAGATCGTGCACGGCGATCCAGCGGAGGACGCCACCTGGAAGAAGGCGTTGCAACTGCTGCAGGGCCAGTATCGCCACGCCGGCGGCGAGATCCTCGGCATCGACGGCGCATTCGTGGATTCAGGCGGCTCGCACACGCAGGAAGTCTACAACTTCGCGTACACGCAGCGGAGAAACCACGTGTTCGCGATCAAGGGGGCATCGCGCCCGAATCGACCGATCATCAGTTCGAAACCGACGCTGGTCGACGTCAACCCGCGCGGGAAGGTCGAGAAGCACGGCGCCCAACTGTGGTTCGTCGGAACCGACACCGCCAAGGACTACCTCACCAACCGATGGAAGATCGTCGACGGCCCGGGTGCCACGCACTTCGCCAGCAACCTCACCGAGGACTACTTCAAGCAACTGACTTCGGAGTTCCGCGTCACCAAATACCGACGCGGCCACAAGTTCAGCAGCTGGGACAAGAAAGCCGGCGACCGCAACGAGGCCCTGGATTTGATGGTCTACAACCTGGCGGCCGCCCACCACCTGGGCCTGCACAAAAAGAGCGAGCTGTATTGGCAGAACATGCGCGCGCGGCTGAACCCGGCAAATCTGGACTTGTTCAAACAGGCGGAACCGGAGCATGTGCCGGCGGGCGCGCCAACGGAAACCATTGTCGCGCACCAGGTAGCCGAGCAGACACCGGACGAGGCCGTGGCCGGTGCGGCGCCGGCCACGTCCCTGCCGCCGGCACCGCGCGCGGCAGCCCGCGTGGCCGGCGGACGCATTTCGCTTAAAGGAACCAGGCGGGGTGGTGCATGAACCTCGATCCGGATCCGGATATCGTCGAGATCATCCTTCGGGCGTGCAGGGCGGAGGGGCTCGACGCCGACGTCGCGCATCTCATCGAAGCGAAGATCAGGGCGGAATACGGCGGCTTGCGGGTTCGGATTCCCAAGCGTAAGAAGCACCTCACACGCATGGAGCGCGCGCAGGCATTTGCCGACGGTGCGACAGAGATGTCCACTGAAGAGGTGACTGCGAAGCACGGCATCAGCCGCGCCTCGCTCTATAGGCTCATGAAGAAGGGCGGCGAATAACGTCTCAATTTGCCCTGTTTTCGTCCCCGTAGTTCCCATAGAGTTCCAGCTGGTCACGAAAGGAATCTCAATGGCAGGAATTACGCTACAACTCGCGCAGGCGCAGCTCGAAAGTTACCTTGCGGCCGAGACCGCCGCCCTCGCAGGCCAGAGTTACGAGATAGCAGGCAGGAAGCTCACGCGTGCCGATCTCGCCACAATCCAAACCGGCATCACCCTGTGGAACCGGCGCGTCGGCGAACTGGCCAGCCGGGCAACGGGCCGTGGCCGCAGCCGCACCTTGGTCCCGGGCGGCTAATATGGGCGACCGATTTAATCCATTCGCCCAGCAAAACATACTGGACAAGGTAATAGCGTACGTCTCGCCGAAGATTGCGATGCAGCGCATGTCGGCACGCGCGCAGCTGGCCGTGGCTGGCGGCTATACCGGCGCCCGCCTCGATCGCACCGCACTGAATCGGTACCTGCCGATGGGCGGATCGCCCACCGCCGACATCATCCGCGACCTGCCAATGTTGCGCAGCCGCAGTCGCGATCAGATGCGCAATGCACCGGTTGCCCTGGGTGCCCTCAACACGAAGGTCAGCAGTGTGGTTGGAACCGGGCTCACGTATACGCCATCGATCAACGCCGAATTGCTTGGGCTTTCCGAAGAGGAGGCTGAGGATTGGAGCGTAGTGACGAAGGCGAGATTTGACGCTTGGGCGAACTCGCCCGATTGCTCGCTGGATCGCCGACTGAATTTCTACGGCATCCAAGACCTGAGTTACCGCTCGACTTTGGAGAGCGGTGACAACTTCTTGCTCACACCGCGCGTCACCCGCACTGGCAAGGAGCCGGTACTCGCGCTTCAGATCATCGAGGCGGACCGCGTTTCGAACCCAAACAAGGGAGCTAACACGGACACGCTCATCGATGGCATCGAGCTCAGTCCGGAAACTGGTGAGACCGTCGCCGTGCATATCTCGAAGAGGCATCCTGGTGACGGTGCCGGCAACAACACCTGGGAACGTCGCGTGGTGCGCGGCGATAGCACCGGCCGCCTGAACGTCATCCACCTGTTCGATGTCATCCGCCCTGGCCAGGTGCGCGGCGTCCCGTGGATCGCACCAATTATCGAGCCGTTGAAGCAATTGGGTCGCTGGAGCGATGCGGAGTTAAATGCTGCGGTGGTGAGCGGCATGTTCAGCGTCTTCATCAAGATGGACCCGGAAGCGTTTCAGGACATGTTCGACGAGGATGCTCAGGGCACGATCGTCAGCAAGGCGAGCGACTGGAGCGGCGAGATGGAGTCCGGCAAGGCCATCAATCTGCTGCCTGGCGAAGAGGTGCAGACGACAACACCTGGGCGCCCCAATCCTGCGTTCGACCCATTTTGGACGGCGATGGTACGCCAGATCGGCATGGCCCTGGAGATGCCGTTCGAGGTGTTGACGATGCACTTCCAAAGCAGCTACAGCGCCGCGCGCGCCGCACTGCTGATGGCTTGGAAGGCATTCCGTCGAAACCGCGACCGGCTGTCCACGTACCTTTGCCAGCCTGTATTGGAACTGTGGCTCGCTGACGAGGTGGCCACTGGACGCATCCGCGCTCCAGGCTTCTTTGCTAGCGATCTGATTCGCGCTGCCTGGTGCGGCGCCGTGTGGACCGGCGATGGTCCTGGCAGCATCGATCCCGGCAAGGAAGTCGATGCTGCGGAGAAGCGCATCGCGCTGAATATCAGCACGAAGGACGCCGAAAGCATCGCTTACGACGGCTTGTCGTGGCAAACCAAGCACAAGCAGCGAGTCAAGGAAATACGTGCGGAGCAGCGCGACGGCATCTATACGCCGCCAGGTGCGCCAACTGCGAAGACGCCACCTCATCCCGATGCTGAGACGCCAGCCGCTCCAAACGATTCGAGAACTACCACCACAGCATAGCGAGGACCCATCATGGCCCCTGATTTTAAAAAGCTTACCTACACCACGGTCTATCAGGATGTGGGGCCAATCGCCGTCACGCTGACGGCCGGCACTGCCGCAGCCGTGATAGCCACCTTCGACGTCACGCCGCTGAGCCGACTGACGATTTCGGTTGCAGTCACCGTCGCTGCCTTGACTGGCTTTGAGGTATGGGCGCGTGGTGACCGCAACGCCAAGTGGATCCCTTTGGCGCTGAGCCAGGTCGAGGCATATGGCCGCGATGACGCTGGCACGGATGTGACAACGACTCCTGCCGGCGCAAGTGGCTTCGTTCAGCTGGTGGCTTTGGGCTGGTCCGAAGTGCAAATCCGTGCCAAGTCAGCTGGCGCGGCAGCGTTGACCATCACCGCAGGAGGCAAATAATGGCGGCCGTCGTCAATACGGGCAAGGGTGGAACGGCCGCAGCGACCCTGACTGGAATATTCACCCTCGATCAGACGATCACTGCGACGCTGCCGGCCGGCGTCATCGGCACGCTGCAGTTCACGCGCTCGACAATCCCGGTGCCGCCGGCGGCGCCTGTCAAGACGCCGATCTCTGGTGCTGTAGCCAACGCGGTCAATTCGCTGACGTATCAGATCCAGGCGGGCGATGTCGGCTTTGTCGTCGGATGCGATGCGTCGAACCAGGTGACGCCGGCTGTAGGTGTGGCCGTGTCGGCGTACGTACCCGTGACTAAGCTGCTTTCCGCCAGCACGCGCGGAAAGATCCCATTCACCACCGGCCAGTTTTCCACCGCGTTCCCAGTCAAGTACTACCGTGGCTACGACAAGAGCAACGTCGCCGTGGCCAATCCTCGGCCGACGATCTTGCACGGGTATGTTGTTGGGGTGACCGGGGAAGAACGTGGCTGCAACCCGACGCTGCCGTCCACCACCACCGTGGCGTATGAATATTCGCAACTGAGAAACATTACCGGGCGAGGGGAAGATCAAAGTGGCGCCACACTGGTGCTGGCCACGTTCAACCTCACGGCTGCGGATGCGGACTTCATCGCTGCTGGCGGCAGCGTCACTGGCGGCGGCTACGTGGCGAATGTCCCGGAAGGCTGGAAGCTGCGGCCCGATCCGATGCCTGCCTTGGCTGCGGGGGAAGCCTATTTCCACCAGCTGAAGATCAAGGGCGCTAACTTGGTACGCCATCCGGCGAATATCAGCAGCCACGCGACTGGCATGGGCGATTTGATCTACAACGCGGCCGGAGAGGCAGGCCCGGGCGCAACAGGCGACCTGATTCGCGCCAAGAACTGGACGGGGGTTCCAGCCCCCAGTAAATTCGGTGCCATTCTGGCGCCGTGGATGGTGCTGGGCGACGGCGACCCGTCGATTCCCGTCTTCGGTATCAATGGCGACTCTATCGAGAACGGTGTCGCCGGCGACGCGACTCTCGCATTGACGTCAGAGGACCTGGGCGACGCGGATGGCGTCCAAAACTACGCCAAGCGCGGGCTGAACATGGCCGGAAAATCCTTCATCGACGCCTCCGTTTCCGGCTCCAACATACGAAACATGCGCGACAGCTTCCCAGCGACGCAAAACGGCTGGCGTATGCAGGCCATGCAATTGTGCGACCACGTGTTCACTGGCCTAGGAAAGAATGACCGCTCCAGTGGTCACTCTTACTACGACGCCGCCGGTCTCGGCACGCTGACCGAATGGATGACCACTCTGTTGCGGAGCAAGATCAAGCCAGGCGGCAAAGTCTATGGCTTCACGTTCCCACCTGCCACGAACTGCACCGTCGCCAACACCGCGATCACCAGCTCGGGAACCACGGCAACGGCAACGACAGGGTCCACTGCCAACATGGTCAGCGGCGCTCCGCATACGATCGCTAGCGCGACTCCGGCCGGCTTCAACCAGCTCAATGCGGTCTGCACGGTCATCGGCCCGACGCAGTACACCTACCAGATCGCCGACCTGGCGGGTGCTTCGGCATCCGTTCCCGGCACCTGGGCGGACGGCTGGAAGACGGAGGCCAACCAGACACCAAAGAACGGCGACGCCACTTGGCCATCCTTGGGCGAGGCGGCGCTGACCGGGCAGCAGCACACCTACAACGACCGGACTATGCGGCGCGGAACCTACGCCAGTCTCGATTACGGCGGCGCCGCAAAGGAGTACGACGGTGCCTTCGACTTCTCTGCGTTCGCCCAGGGCACCAACGGTGGGCTGGCGGGTGTCAACGGCACGCGCTACTGGAAGTATGACGACGGCACACATCCGAAAGACGACTCCGTCCACGTGCCGGCCGCGTCGGCGTTTGCGGCTCAAGTCCTGGCGTGGTTCCCGGCGTGAGGTTGGTCTCGATGGTAGTGAATACCGGAGCTGATCCGCCGAACGTCGTGGTTACCCGATGCGGGAGTTGTCTCAATTTGCCCTGTTTTCAGCTTGGTCGAATCAGTAGAGTTCAGGCTCAAGTCCACATTTCGAGCCACAGATGAATATCTTCGATGTCCTTAACGCACCATGGGCGATTGAGCCGAGCAAGCTGATTGAGCTGCACGCGATCTATGGCGCGCACGTACGTGGCGAGCATATCGACATAGAGGCAGTCGAGAAGCGTCTGGGCCGGCCGATGGCGAACGAGCAGAAGGACTACGAGATTGTCGATGGTGTAGCTGTCGTACCGATCAACGGCGTCATCGCCAAGAAGATGAACATGTTCAGCCAGATCTCGGGCGGCGCCAGCAGCCAACTGGCGATGCGCGCGATCGATGGCGCAAAGCGCGACCAGGCCGTGCACAGCATCATGCTTCACTACGATAACTGCCCTGGCGGCACCGTCGACGGCACGGAATTGTTTGCCAATGCGGTCAAAGAAGCACGTAAGGTCAAGCCTATCGTCGCCTTGGGGGCTGGCATGATCGCGAGCGCGGGCTACTGGAGCGGCAGCGCCGCACAGAAGGTCTACATCGTTGACGGCACCACGGCCGTCGGCTCGATCGGCGTGGTCGCCGCACACAAGGATATCAGCGCAGCTGAAGCAGCGCGAGGCATCAAAACCACCGAGATCAGCGCTGGAAAATTCAAGCGCATCGCCAGCCAATATGGCCCGCTCTCCGATGAAGGCCGCCAATCCATTCAGGATCAGCTGGACTATATGTATTCGCTGTTTGTTGGCGCCGTCGCCGACCACCGCAGTGTCGCTCCTGAAAAGGTGCTCGCGGATATGGCCGACGGCCGGATCTTCACTGGTCAGCAAGCCGTCGATGCTGGACTTGTGGACGGGATCATGACCTTCGACGCGCTGATCGCGAAACTGAACGACGACCGCCAGCAGGGCGGCCGCGTGTTTGTACCTGGCCGCGCACCTGCGGCATCCACCACCACCATCCCCAAGGGAGAAAACATCGTGACCCCAGAAGAAATGAAAGCCGCACATCCGGCTGTCGTGCAAGGTTTTATCGCCGAAGGTGCCGCTGCGGAGCGCGCGCGTATTCAGGCCGTCGAAAGCCAACTGATTCCTGGACATGAGGCACTGATTGCCGGCATGAAGTTCGATGGAAAGTCCACTGCGGGCGATGCCGCGCAGGCCGTGCTGGCTGCCGAGCGCACCAGCCGCGAAGCACACGCTCGTGCTTCCGCTGCTGACGCGCCTCTGCCAGTGGTTCAGGTTCCCGCTGCCGTTCTGCCCGCAGCGCAGGAGCAGGAGCCTTCCCGCCAGGAACTGGACGCGAAGGCTAAAACCCACATGGCCGCCAACCCGGGCATGACCTACGTCGCTGCGTACAAAGCGGTCGGCGGCAAGTAGTAGCGTTTTTAACATTTCAATATCGAGGAGTAAATCATGGCAGCAGTTGGCATCAAAATCTTGACCCTGTCAGTGGTAGCAACTGCTGCCTTGTCCGCAAACCGTGCCGTCACCGGCACTGGCGCAGTTCCAGCGGCCGGCGCGCGCTGCTTGGGCGTGACCGATTTCGCAGCCGCCATCGGCGAGCGTGTATCGGTTGGCGTCCAGGGCACCATGCCTGGCGAAGCTGGCGCCGCGTTCGCAGCTGATGCGGCGCTGGAGCTGGACGCTGTAGGGCGGTTCATTACCAAGGCATCGGGTGTCACCGTGGGGCGGGCCATCACCGCCGCCGTCGGCGCTGGCAGCTTGGCTGAGATTCTGCTCATTCCGAACTGATTCTCTCACCCAAACAACATAACTAAGGAATCAACATGGGCCAAATGAACAACTCCCAAGCGCGCGTCATCGATCCGGTACTGACCAGCGCGGCGCAGGGTTACACCAATAACGAATTCGTGGGCGGTGCACTGTTCCCGCTGGTGCCGGTCGCGCAGCGCGGCGGCAAGATCGTCCAGTTCGGCAAAGAAGACTTCATGCTGTACGCGACCGGCCGCTCGCCCGGCCAGAATACCAAGCGCGTGCAGTTCGGCTACCTCGGCGCGTCGTACACGCTTGAAAGCCACAGCCTGGAAGGCGTCTTGCCGATCGAGACCATGCAGGAGGCCAGCGCTGTCCCGGGCATCGACATGGGCGTCACCACGGTGAACAAAACCCAGAACATCATCGCACTGCGCCTGGAGAAACAGCGCGCCGACGTCGCTCGCGACGCGTCCAAATACAGCGCCTCCAACAAGGTAACGCTGTCCGGAACGTCGCAGTGGAGTGATTTCAGCGGCGTGAGCGATCCGGTCGCCAACATGGAAACCGGCAAGGAAGCCGTGCGCAAGAAAATCGGCAAACGGCCAAACGTCGCGGTAATCGGCGCCGCTGTACTGGCGATGCTGAAACAGCATCCGAAGATCATCGAACGCACGAAGTACACCGGCCGCGACGTTCCGACGCTGGAGCTGTTGGCCCAATTCTTCGGCCTGGCAGCGGTTCTGGTTGGCGATGCGGTTTATGCGGATGATGCCGGTAATTTCTCCGATGTGTGGGGCAAGGACGTCGTGCTCGCTTACGTCGAGATCGGCACGCTGGCCGAGCAAGGCAAGCCGTCCTACGGCTACACCTATCAGCTGGACGGCTATCCACTCGTCGAAGAGCCGTACTACGACCGCAACACCAAGAGCTGGATCTATCCGGTGACGGATGAAGTTGCTCCAGTGGTCGCGGGCGCCGACGCAGGCTATCTGATCACCAACGCTGTTGCATAAGGGGTGGACATGAAAATTCTCATTACTTCCCCCGTGAACCATGATGGCGAGTCGTTGGAGATCGGCGCCACGCCAAATGTGTCGGACCGGCAGGCCAGGGCGCTGATCGCCGCAGGTTCCGCCGAGCCATACTCCGGCAAGGAGAAGGCCGACAAGGACAGCGGCAAACCCGGCAACGAGCCTAGAACCCCTGCTGGTGGCGGCAAGGCCGAAGGCGGTAGCGATACCCCGGCTGGCGACAAGTCCGATGTCAAGCCCGATACCCCGGCCGGCACCGATCAGGACGGCAAGTAAGTCATGATCGGTGATGACCTGACCCCGTTTTTCGTCGCCGGCGAGTTCTCGCATGGCGGCGACCTGCTGGGCGGCGTCGCGGTCGCGGGCATTTTTGACAGTGCTTATGTTCGCGCCGGCGGAGGGTTGGGTATGTCCAGCATTCACCCGGCCTACTCCATGGCGTCTGCCGCCGTGCCGGCCGAGCCGATCGGCCAGCTTCTGACCCACAAGAGCATCAACTACAGCGTGGTTGATCTCGAGCCGGATGGCACCGGCCTGACCGTGCTGATCCTGGAGGTTTCATGATGGCCACGACCTTTTCCGGAATTGTCGGCGCCGTAATTGAACTGCTCGGACAGGCGCCAGCCGTTTCGCCGAATATTTATCGTGCCCGCGACCGCGCGATTCCGAAGCAGAACGAAACGGCGGTCACGGTCTTATGGGATGGCGCAATGCCAACTCCTGGCGCCATCGTCAACGCCCCGGTCGACTGGCAGACACGCGTTGTGGTCGAGTGCTATGCGCGATCGACCGACACGGGTGGTGATGAGGCGGTCGACCCGCTGTTGCTGGCGGTCTATGACCGCATGGCGTCGGATACCACCTTAGGCAATCGCGTATTCGATATCGGTTCCCCCGCGCTGGAGGCGGAGTACGGCGCCGATGGCGAAAAGACCGGCTGGGTACGCATGACCTACGTCGTTAGACACCGTACGAAAAACTCAACCTTGGAGGTAACTTTATGAGCAGTAAGAAAACCGCCGATTCGGCAGCAGCGCCAAACGGCGTCGTGGTCGCAGATCAGCAGGAAGAGCCGCAGCAGGGCGGAAGCTATACCCGCACGCCGGAGACCGGAGCGATCAGCCGGACCTCGGTGCCTTCAGCAGATCAACCCGTTCAGGAGTAAGCCATGACCCGTCTTATCCGCAACACCGCGATCCTGGTCAAGTTGGAAACGACCTACGGCCAGGATGCATTGCCGTCCGGCGCCGCGAACGCGCTGCTGGTCAGCAACCTGTCCATCAATGTGCTGAACGCACAGAACGTCGCCCGCGACGTCGTTCGACCGTACCTTGGCAATTCGGAGCAGCTGGTCGGCACCCGGTACAAAGAAGTCGGCTTTGATGTCGAACTGGTCGGTTCCGGAACGCCAGGTATCGCGCCAGCATGGGGCCCTTTGATGCGCGCCATCGGCTTTGCAGAAGTGCTGACCGCAACGACCCGTGTCGACTATACCCCCGTGTCAACGAGCTTCGAATCCGTTACGGCCTACTGGTTCGATGACGGGGTGCTCCACAAGCTTCTCGGTGCGCGCGGCACAGCGTCACTGAAAATGAGCGTCGGTGAGATACCAAAGCTCAGCTTCAAGTTTGTCGGCATCGATGGCGGTGACACGGCGCTGGCCGCTCCGTCCACGACGTTGGACGCGTGGCGCGTACCGCAGGTTGTGGTCGACGCCAACTCCGGCGACCTGACCTTCGGCGCCACGCACGCGGTCGGCATTGCGCCGGCGCTGGTCACCGGCACGACCTATCCGAGCGAAGGTCTCACGGTCGACTTCGGGATCCAGACGCCATTCCAGTCCTTGCTGGGCGGCGAGTCCGTGCCGATCACCGATCGCAAGGTCACGGGCTCCATCAAGTTGGAGCTGACCGCCGCTCAAGAGGTGGCGATGATGGCCGACGTCAAAGGCGCAGCACTGACCAGTATCGGGCTGCAACACGGCACGGTGGCCGGCGACAAGGTGCTGATCTTCATGCCGGCCGTGCAGCGTACCGATCCAACCAAGGAAGACAAGAACGGCAACCGGATGATCGGCTACAAGCTGAACATCAGCCCTAAAACCGGCAACGACGAAATCCGCATCGTCACCAGCTTCTAATCGGCGCAAGCCATTCATTGAAAGTCGAAAAAATGAGCTCGAAATACAAAGTCGTCATCAGCAACACCGTAATCGTCCCCGTCAGCGGACATACCAAGGACGGCGCTGGCCGCCAGGTTCCTTTCCGCTTCTCCCTGATCTGCACCCGAAAGGGCGCCGACGAGCTGAAGGATCAGCTGGATAACGGCGCGCTGACCAAAGACGTTTTGCGCGAAGTGACCACCGATTGGCGCGACCAGCGCTTGGTGCTGGAGCAGGACGACACGCCCGCCGCATTCAGCGCCGATGCCTTCGACGCTCTTCTCGACATCGCCGGCATGGCCACGCTCTGCTTTAACAAGTATTACAAAGAGAACGGCGCAGCGGAAAAAAACTAGCCGATCTCGCCCGGCTGTCTGCGCTCGGCCTCTTCCATTCGGAAGCCGACACGCGGAACCGGGCGAGTGCGGTGGAAGAGGCGGCCCAGGCGTTTGGTTTGATAGCCGTCTGGCCGGAAGATCGGGAAAAGCCGCCGGAAGTCTATCTCTGGCCGGAAAACGTCTATATCTGGCGACTGTTTCAAGCGGTGCGTACCCAGTGGAGCATCGGGGTCGGCGGGCCAACAGGACTTGACTACGTCAACGTCGAGGTGGTCCTTCGAAAGTGGCGCGTGAAACGGTCGGAAGAGTTGGACGTCTTTTCAAAGATTCAAGCAATGGAACGAGCAATGCTCGACGCCTGGAGCGAAAAACGTAATGGCTGAAACACGGGTAATCATCACGGCTGAAGCCAATCAGGCGATCCAGGAGTTTAGCCGCCTGCGCGCCGAAGCAAGCGGCGCGCTCAATCAAATCGGACGCGGCGGCGGCCAGCTCGACTCCGTCGGCATGTCGGCGAGGGCGACCGCCGCTGCGCTGCGCCAGGTGCCAGCGCAGTTTACCGATATCGTGGTCAGCCTGCAGGCCGGCCAAAATCCTCTGACCGTCCTTCTGCAACAGGGTGGCCAGCTGCGCGACATGTTCGGCAGCACCGGCGCTGCGGCTCGCGCGCTCGGCGGCTACGCCATCGGCTTGATCAACCCTTACACTGTTCTCGCCGCAGCTGCCGCTGCGGTAGCGCTTGCCTACTATCAGGGCAGTAAAGAAGGCGACGCCTACACGAAAGCGATCGTCATGTCCGGGAACGCCGCCGGCGTGTCGAAGGGCCAACTGGCCGACATGGCACGCGAGATCGGCAAGGGCAGCAATACCCAAGGTGCGGCCGCTGCGGCGCTGGCCGAGCTGGTTGGTACCGGCAAGGTTGCGCGCGACAATCTGCAAGCCTTCGCGCTCACCGCGGTAAACGCGCAAAAGTCGATTGGCGCCGCTGTTTCGGATACGGCCAAGGATTTCCAGGAACTTGGCAAGTCGCCGCTCCAGGCCACGGAGCGCCTGAACGAGCGATACAATTACCTGACCGCATCGGTCTATGAGCAGATCCGCGCCCTGGAGCGCAGGGGCGACGTGGACGCCGCTGCCGATATCGCGCAGAAAGCCTACGCCTCGGCGATGGACTCGCGCGCATCCGCGTTGAAGGCAAATCTCGGCACACTGGAATCGGCTTGGGATTGGGTCGCCACCAAATCACGCAAGGCTTGGGACTCGATGCTCGATATCGGCCGAGAAGACACGCTGACACAAAAAATCGACAAGGTCAAGAAGCAAATTCAAGGCATCGATCTGGAGCAGATGTCATTCGTCGGTAGCAGTAAAGAAAACAAGGCGGAATCCAATGTCCGGAAGCAGGCGCTGAAGGACCAGCTGGAAGGCTTGGAAAAGACCCAGCGCGATCAAGATCGCGTCAATGCCGCCAAGGCGGTGGAAAACAACCTGGAGCAGGCGAAGATCAAGTGGCTGCAGGACGGCGAAAAGTACCTGTCGCGTCAGCAGCAGTTGCAGGATGCTGTGACCAAGGCGCGCACCGAGGGCGCGGCGGCGGGCAAGAGCGAGCTGGAGATCAATACGCGCGTCGCCCAGGTAACACAAAGCTACAGCGATATCGCCAACGATTCCATCAATGCTCAGATCGAGGCCATCAAGCGGCGTGGTGCGACCGAGGACTCGGTAGCGCGTCGGTCGATGGATCTGCTCGTGAGCAAGCACAACGTCGGTCTCGTCAACGAGCAGGACTACATCAGCGCCGTGGCGCAGATGGACAACGCGGCGTTCGAAAAGGAAAAAGGGCGCCTCGCTGAGGAACTGGCGCTCACTGCTAAGAAACAGAATAGCCAGAAGGACCAAGCTGCCTTGAGAGGGCAGATTGACCAGGTCTCCGCCGACCAGGCCACGCGGGCTTTAAAGGCGGAGGACGAACTGTTCGAACTGGAGGTACGTAACACGCGCGCCGCTGCGGACAACTACGCGAACGCCTTCGATAAGCAGCAGGCCGCCACGCGCCAGGGCGCAGAGCAGCTGACTGCTCAACGGGACTTTAATGCGCAGATCGGCCTGACGAAAAGCGGGATAGCGGAACTGGCGGCAGCACGCCTTGAGGACCGCGCTGCGATCGCAGAACAGAACGCAGGAATTGCCGACGGGCTGGATTTCAGCGGAAAACTGTCGGAACAATATCGTCAACAGGCCAAGGATCTGCGGGATCTGGCCGCCGCCCAGCGCGAGGGTGCCGCCAAGTCCGCGATCTCCGACAAGTTCAGCCCGAAAGACCTTGAGGACTTCCTGGACCCAGCGAAGGCAAAATCATTTGGTGAGTCCCTGAAGGACGCGTTCGGTGGCGCGGGCGACGCGCTGACAAAGCTCCGTACCTCGCTGGATGACTACGGTATCGCTCAACAGACCATCGAACGTGCACGCGCTGCGGCCGCCGTGGCATTCGCAGGTGATGCTGACAAACTGGCCTCGGCGAACGCCACGATCGCGCGCAAGGAGGCCCAGGCGCGCGTCGGCGCGTACGGAGACATGGCAGGGGCTGCGAAGGGTTTCTTTAAAGAGAATACAGCCGGTTACAAAGTGCTCCAGGGCGCGGAAAAAGCATTTCGCGCCATGGAACTGGCGATGGCGATCGAGAACGCCGTTGCAAAGAGCGGCCTCCTCAGCAGCTTCACCGGTCTCTTCGTAGCCAGCAAGGCGACCGAGACTGCCGCCGACACGACGGCGACCGGCACCTCCGTCGTCAACTCGGGCGTCCGTGCCGCCGCAGATGGCGTGGCAGCATTCGCCAAGACACTGGCGTCCATTCCGTTCCCGTTCAACATCGCCGCCGGCGCCGCCGTAGTCGCGCTGCTCGCCGGAATGGGCGTGGCCATCAGCGGTGGTGGCGGCGGGATCGACGTTTCAAAGCAGCGACAGGAGACGCAAGGCACGGGTTCCGTGTTCGGCGACAGCTCGGCAAAGTCTGACTCGATTGCACGATCCATTGAGCTCGCTGCGACCAATTCCAGCATCGAACTGACGCACACTGCCGGCATGCTGGCTTCGCTGAAGGCGATCGAGAATTCGATCGGTGGACTCGGGAACCTGCTCGTTCGTGGGTCCGGCCTGACCGGCGAAGTGTCTGGCGGAAGCAAGAGTGCGGCTGAAAACCTCGTCAACAACGATACGTTCCAGTTGGCGTTTGGCGGGGTGATTGGGCTGGCCTTCAGCAAGTTGGACCAGGCGCTTGGCGGTTTTGGTGGGAAGCTGGCCAGTTCCATTTTTGGCGGCAAAGTCACCGCGCTAGATACGGGAATCACGGCGAACGCTGCCTCGCTGGCCGCGATCATGTCCGGCGGCCTGAACGCTCAGCAGTACACGGACATTAAGAAGTCTGGTGGGCTGTTCCACAGTGATAAATATGACTCGCCGAAAACCGATCTTGGCGCCGAGGCCAATGACCAGTTCGCAAAGGTTATCCTCGGTCTCTCGAACAGCGTCAAGACCGCAGCCGAGTTGCTAGGCGCCGGCGGCGACGAATTCACCGAGCGCCTGAATTCGTTCGTCGTCGACATCGGCAAGATCAGCCTGAAAGATATGGACGGGGAGGAGATCCAGGCCGCACTGGAGGCGGTGTTCTCGAAGGTGGGCGACGACATGGCACGGTTCGCAGTCGACGGCCTGGAATCATTCCAAAAGGTGGGAGAGGGCTACTTCGAGACATTGACCCGCATCGCTACCGACTATGCGAACGTTGACTCCATTCTGGAGTCTTTGGGCGGCTCGTTCGGCCAGACAGGCATGGCCAGCATCGAAGCGCGCGAGCGGCTGATTGACCTGAACGGCGGCATCGATGAACTTGCGTCGCAAACCTCCTCGTTCGCCGACAACTTCCTCACGGAGGCTGAGCGGCTGGCGCCAGTCCAAAAATACGTTACAGAGCAATTGGCGGCCATGGGCTTGCAGAGCCTGGATACTAGCGAAAAATTCAAGGAATACACGCTGGAGCTGGTCAACTCCGGCGCGTTGGCGACCGAGGCTGGCGCACAGCGATATGCTGATCTGATGGCCTTGCAAGAGGCTTACGCGAAAACCCACGCGGCGAATGTGGATCTCACCAAATCCGAGCAGGCGATTGCCGACGAACGGAAGGACTTGCAAGACCAATATGATGATTTGACGATGTCTGCAGCACAGCTGGCCGAGAAGGCTCGCGCGGCGATCGATAGCCATAACCTGGCATTGTACGATCAGGTACAAGCCGCTCAGGCTGCAGCCGCCGCAGCAGATGCCGTGACCGAGGCGCAATCTGGTTTGCTCTCCGCCTATCAAAAACAGCGGTCTGAGCTCAAGGGGGTTGTCGACGCGCAAAATGCCGCCGTAGCAGCGACCCAGAAGCAGATCGACTCCTTGAAGCTTGGGACACTGTCGAACTTGTCACCCGAACAGAAGTACCAGGAGGCGCAGCGCCAATTCGACGCTGCGGCCGAGGGCGACGCGAAGATCGCCGCCGGACAGGCGTTGCTGCAAGCGTCCCAGGCGTTCAATGGATCCAGCGAAGCATACTCGAAGGACTATGCGAAGGTGCAGGCCCAGTTGGTCCTGCAGGTTGCCTCGCAGCGCGCGGCCGCGTCAATCGCTCAGCAGCAGCTTGCTGCGCTTGATACTCAGATCGGCAAGCTGGTCGATATCGATTCCGGCATTGGAACGCTGAACAGTACGATGGTGGAATTGCAGAAAGCGATTCTGACCCTAGGGGCGGCGATGTCCGCCCAAGCGGTTGCTGCTGCGGCGGCGGGCAAGCCGAACAAGGCCCTTGCGGACCAGGGGCACGCGGCGATTACCGGTGTGGTCGAGAACCTTTACTCGACGCTCCTTGGCCGTCACTCGGAAACCGAAGGATTGAACTTCTGGACCGCTGCAGTCGAGTCTGGTCAGATTACCTACGATCAACTGGTTGCCGGCTTCACCGGATCCGATGAATACAAGGCCCTCAACGTCACGGCCCATGCGAAAGGCGGTATCGCGGACGACTGGGCACTTGTTGGTGAGGAAGGGCCAGAGATGGTCAACTTTAGCGAACCTGGCCGCGTGTACACCGCGAGCGAGACGCGCAGCGCGCTCAGCGGCGGCAGTTCGTCAGAAGAGTCCGCAAAGCCGTCAAGAGCGATCGAGCAACAGAACAGATTGATCGAAGCGAATAACAGGCTGTTGGAGCGTCAGAACGAATTGTTGGAAGCACTAGCCAGTGGCGCGGCCACCAGCGACGATATTCGCGGATTGAAACAATCCATCGTCGTGGCGGTTTCCAAAAAGGCGGTGCTCACATGAGTGAGCAGATCCTGCTGGTCGAGATCGACGGGTTCAATACCGACACGGGCGCAGTTGAGACGTTGCGGTTTTGCGATGGCCTGGCTTACCGTCTCCGTCCATCCGAGGTGCCGGCTAACGCCCTGTACCGGCCCTTCGTCAAGGATCCTGGCTGGAGCCGTGTCGATGTCTTCACCGGGCCGGGCCAGTATGGCCATATCACGCCGGGTGAGTGTGTCTTGGACGATAGCAGTGGCGAGATCGGCGCCCACCTGATCAAGTATGCCTTCGACGGCCGCCGTATCGTTGTGCGTACCGGTTTGCGCGGTGCGCCATACCCTGCTGGCTTCGTGACAGTCATCAACGGGACGATGGCGCGTGCGCCGATGTTTGGCTGGGGCCAGATCACCTTTGTCCCGGCCGACCTGACTGCAGCGCAGGCCAAGACGCTCCAGACGGTGCGATTCTCTGGAAGCAATGTGCTCCCGAACGGCGTGGAAGGGTTGGATGACTTGCTGGGCAAGGTGAAGCCGCTCGTCTTCGCACTGGCCTCGAACATGACACCGGTACTGTGCAACACGTCGAAGTTGATCTATCAAGTATCGACCGTCATTGATGCCGGCTTGGTCGCGGTCTCTGCCGTGCGCGACGGCGGAGTGCCGCTCACACTTGGCGCGGCCTACACGTCGGTCGCTGACATGCTGGCGACAGGGCCGGCAGCGAACTCCTACCGCGTCCTCTCGACCGCTACCGAAGGGTGCTACATCCGTTTGGGTAGTTCGCCCGTGAAGGGCATCACTTGTGACGCGGCGTATGGGGCATCCGCCGATCGGACTCATGCGCAAGCGTGGCGCCGGGTGCTCACATATTCCGGTGTTTCAGGCGTCCAGATATCCGATTCTGACATTGCCGCGCTCGATGCTGCACTGCCTGCGGAGATTGAGTTTGCTGTGTTCGACGAAACGAACGCCGACAGTGCTTTATCAGTCATCGCAAACAGTGCGGCAGCTGCTTGGTATGGCGATCCATCCGGTATTCATCGTCTTGTCCAGTGGGCGGCCCCTTCCGGCGCGCCAGTTGCTACGCTCACCTCCTTGCGGACAGACACGATGGGCATAGATGATCCAGTTGGTAACGACGGCGTCGCGCCAGCATACTTGGTGAGCCTGTCTTACGGGCGGAACTGGACCCCTCAAAAAGACGCTGACCTCAATGGGGATAAGACAAGTGCGTCGGACAATGTGCGCGCACCAGGATCACGCGCTGGTTTGCCGGCGCGCGTCTGGCTCGAAAGCCAGTATCGCGTGGCCATAGCTATCGATACCGATGTCCTGGTGCGCTATCGCAATGCGGTGAAGTTGGAGTTGACTTCGCTGATCTCGGCCGCCGGCGCTGCGCAGGCATTCGCGGACACCTTGCGAGACACCTATAAGGTGGCGCGCCAGATGACATCTTTCTCTGGCTGGCTATCCGATTCGCAGATCAACGTCGTTCGACCTGGAACCGTGGTGTTGTTGCGGCAGGAGCGCTGGAACTATGGGCCTGGCCGCCTTATGCGAGTCGCTGGGGTGCAGATCGACCGGCGCACAAAAAAAACCGAACTTACCTGCTGGGGCTGATGAATGGCAAATCCGAAATTTTGTTTTCCCAACTGGACGCTGCCAACCGCCAACGTCGCTCCGACTGCGGCTGGTCCTGGCTGGCTTGATTTGGACAAGCTGCAGGGCGATGTGCTATCTGAAATGGCACGATATCCAGGCGTTGACTTGACCGGTTCGCGCCTGGTGATCGACTTGGGGCAACTGCGAAACGTCGCCATCCTGGCGCTACCTCACCACAATGCGGGGATTTACGACAGCGCGCGGATCCGGTTTTGCACCGATGCGGCGTTGACCGATGCCGTCATCGACTCGGGATGGAAGGAATTCTTTGGCGTCATCTATCCGTATGGCACGCTTGATCCATCCCGCGCCGAGTGGATCGATGGCCGCCTGACCGCCGAGGATGCTGTCGGTGTGGTCTACGCGTGGATGCATGAGGTGCCTGTCGCGCAGATTGGTCGTTACCTCGATATTCAGCTCGACTTCAGACACAATCCCGATGGCTACGTGGATCTCGGCCAAGTGGTCGCATCCCCATTGCTGGCTTCGGTTCAGGGCATTTCCTACGGGGCCACGCCACCTTTCTACGTCGATCCGTCTACCAAAACGAGGGCGAAGGGCGGCCCGCAGTTTGCGGACAAACAGCGGAAATATCTGATGTCCAAGGTCCAGTTCAACTGGCTCGGCACCGCTGAGATGTACAGCGGATTTTTTGAGCTAGTACGTCGGTATGGCTTGACGCAGCCATTCTTCTTCATCTACGACTCCGACGCAGATCCTGTGCTGCTTCAAAAGCAGTGCTTCATGTGCACGGCTGACGAGATCACGCCTCCCAGCAACACGATGCTGAACGTCAACACTCTGGCGCTCACCCTTACGCAGGCATTTTAGAAAGGCAACACCAAATGAATTCCATTGATT
The DNA here is from genome assembly GCF_047302815.1 of Duganella sp. CT11-25. Taxonomy (NCBI): domain Bacteria; kingdom Pseudomonadati; phylum Pseudomonadota; class Betaproteobacteria; order Burkholderiales; family Oxalobacteraceae; genus Duganella; species Duganella sp. CT11-25. The sequence continues at coordinate 3,137,281 of NZ_JBKBFD010000001.1, read as the reverse complement.
TCACCATCAACGGCCACCGCTATACGAACGATCCTGCCATTGTCGAGAGTGCGGCGATCCCGCCGGAGTATCAGTTCATCGGCTACAACGCAATCAACGCGTTGGCCAATTACGCTATCGATGTCGTTGCGGTGGGCGGGAGTACGATCGGCGATGCCGAGATCGCGGCAGCGGCAGCGGCGGCCAGCGCGGCGTCGGCGATCGTGTCCGCGAGTACTTCGGGCAGCAGCACGTCGGCGGTCCTGGTGGGCGTTGGCAATAAGTCCTTTGTAATGCAGCCAGGTAAAAATTTCCTGAAAGGCATGTGGGTCACTTTAGCGCGTACTTCTGCGGCGTCAACCATATGGATGAACGGTCCACTTGACAGCTATGATCCTGTGACCGGCGCCTCGACGGCTGTCATGACGCGTGCGCAAGGTACCGGCACTTTCACGGATTGGACAGTGGCCCTGTCGTCGCCGGCATCACCAGCAACCGGCGGTGCTCAGGTTAACGGCCCTGGCGCACTGACTACAACATCATTGCGTTACCAGGAGATTCAACCAAGTGGACCAGGGGATGGATTTACCGTTCCCTCATCGGTTGTCGGAGTGCAGGGGCCGGGCCTGTTCACGATTAAAAACCGTTCAGTGGGTTACGGTTGGGAAACAAATATTAGAAACAGCATCAATGGGCTTATTGGATTTGTTCGTCCAGGCCGGCGCGCATACATCGATGCCAGAGTTTCGGCATTCGATGTCGCGGACACCTCCCCGATCGGCGCAAACCAAATCAAGCAAGTCAGCTTCAGCGGTATTGTTGCCGGCACTTCCGGCCTGTGGACGAAAGCGGTCCGCCTTCCGTCCGGAGTAGAGATCATTCTGGTGCATGGTGCAGCGCTGCATGCCGTTGTTTATGACGGCTTTGGGAACTATAGCGGAACGCTGCTGATCCGCGCTGCCTTGTCGACCACCGGAAGCGAGTCGACCGTCGCTGCAGTGCCCGTTGGAGACGGTACCGACAATATTCTGATCACGTCGGTGCCTGATGGCGGAACGGCGCTTCAATCAGTCGTGCTCGCTAGCTCCGTCTCCGGCGTTTCGCTGGGTACGCCTGTTCCAACGACAGTAACGGCGGTCGGCCGCATTGTCGAGCTGCGCCAGGTTGCCGACGCGGGCGGTGCGCTGATCTTTATCTTGGGCTTGATGAATTCGGCGGGCACTTCATTGGCAACCTACGGGATCAGCGTCACTACGGCAGGTGCCACCCCATTAACGGTCGGGGCCGTTCGCACCGATACGACTACTGGTGGGGTTGCGGCGCTGCTGACTGATCCCGCGAACCCCAACGTGTTCATGACCGTTACCGCATCGGCGACGACGACATTGACGGTCAAGGCCGTCACCTTGTCTGCGGCAGCCGCGCAGACGCCCGGGGGATCTGCCAGCGCAACTGTTACCGCCAGCACGCCGATTATCGTGCGCGGGCAGAGTGACAACATCACAGAGTACGGCCCGTGGGCGGTCGCCTATACGGTCACCAACTCGGTGAAGGTTGCAAAGTTGACGTTGACCGGCACTGCGCCGGCGCTAAGCGCTCCGGCTTCCGTCAACTCCGCAATCACCACGGTGTCGGGTAGCGCACTGGGTCAGACGTTCGCCGCTAACACCGGATACCTAAGTGCTGCGGTGACTGGCACCGACTCCAGCGGACGTCCTTTGGTGGAGATGCTTGACTTCGACATCTCCGGTATCGCACCGGTAGGAGTGGGGGCCATTACGGCGGTTGCCATGGCAGCTGCAGCAACAGCTGTTTGGATCGGGCCAGGCACCGGCACAATCGTGGGATTGTGGCAGTTGACGTCGACCTCTGAAGCGCTGGTCGCGAACACGCAGCCTGCCGGAATAACGGTGCCAAGCACCTATCGCATGGGGAATGTCGGCGCGTATGCGCAAATGCTGCTGGCGCCGGATCCGTTGACGATCAAGGCGTCTCGGCACCGGACGACTATGAGGTCCGTCAATAAGTGCATGGCGATCGGCGATGGATCGAAACCCAGCATCGAATACAGCATGATGGGCGCGTTCGGCGAACCAACCGTCAGGCCGATTCCGGCCGTTGCCCAGCTGACCTTCGGCAGCTTCAATAACGACACCTATACCGATAGCACGTGGGTCGCCGCCGGTCTCGCTCCTAATACCAACATCATCCTCGAAAACATCGTTCTAGTGAGCGCCCTATGATCGTCTCGACTTCTATTGGCCTGTTTGGTCCCTTTGAGCGGCGCGAAATGTTACCAGACCGTATCCGCACCTGGCCATACGGCTTTGTTGAAGGCGATGCCGGCGCTGATTTGCCGCTAGCAGTGGTTGGCGCCGTCGAAATTATCGACATCGAAACGCCGGCAGGATTTAGCGCTGATGCCTTCGCCTGGAATGGCACCGAGCTGGTGCCGAATCCTCCGGCAGAGACTGCTGGGCCGATCGAACCGATCGCCGAATAATTTCAACAATAGCCCTCGCCACGGGCATATCAAACAAGGGCCAATATGACCGAACCAGTAACCACCACCGCCGCCATTGTCGCCGCCGGCATGAAATCCGCGATGGTCTACCTTCCAGGCGCTGCCGGCGCCGCAATATCGCTCAAGTTCCTTGGCCAGGAGCTGGGCTTCTGGCAGCGCGTCACCTCGTTCGCCATTGGGCTGACCTGCGCAGTATACGTGGCGCCGGCGGCCGTCGAGTATCTCGACATCAAAGGGGATCGCGTGCACTCGGGTATTCAGTTTCTGGTCGGACTGTTTGCGCTGGCCGTTTGCCGCGAGATGTTCGTCGAGATTAATTCTGCGGACCTGATCGGGTCGATCAAGCGCCGCATTTTCGGGAGTAATCCATGAATCCTGCCGCTGTCCAGCAGCTCCTGGCGAGCGCCATTCTTGGCGCCTGTGTATGGGGCGTCTTGAATCCCAAGCTTCACACGCGCACCAGCGGAACCCTGGTGCTTTCCTTGATCGGTATCCTTGCCTTTATGAGTCTGACATGAACCTTTCCGAACACTTTACCCTTGAAGAACTGGTGGCCTCGCAGATCGCGGCGCGCCGCCGCATCGACAACCGGCCGCCACCGGCGATCATCGAGAACCTGCGCCGTGTCGCCGCCGTACTCGAGCAGGTGCGCGCGCTGGTCGGTCGCGCCATCACAGTGTCCAGCGGCTACCGTTCGCCTGCGTTGAACGCCGCCGCCGGAGGCGCGCGCGAGAGCGCTCACCTGCAGGGCCTGGCCGCCGACATCACGGTGTCGGGCCTCGCACCAAAGGATCTTGCCAAGGCGATCGTCAAGGCCGGCATTGAATTCGACCAGCTGATCTACGAGGGTACATGGGTGCATATCGGCCTGGCCGCCGGCAAGCTGCGCGGCCAAGTGTTGACCGCCACCTTCGCGCCCGGCGGCGTCGTCTATTCGGTGGGGATCGCATGAGCGCCGGCGTGAAAGCTAAAGCCATGAGCGACAACCAAGTGGCATTCGATTGTCCTGGGTGTGGTGAGATTCACGTGCTGCCTATTGGCCCGGCAGCCGATGGCCGCCCGCGACCGATGTGGGGCTACAACGGCAACAGCGCGGCGCCGACGTTCACACCTTCGGTGCTGGCGACGAATGGCCATTACATGCAGGGCCATGCCGGTCCTGAGTGCTGGTGTACTTACGAAGCCCGAACCGGCCGCAGTTCACCGTTCAAGTGCGGCATTTGCCATTCGTTCGTGACCGATGGACAGATTCAGTTCCTCAACGATTGTACCCATGCGCTCGCCGGACAAACCATATCCCTTCCAGATTGGAGTTGATGATGAGCATTGACGTTATCCCATGGTGGTGGAAGCTGCTCGGCGCCGGCGCACTGCTGGCCGGCCTGTTTGTTGCGGAACAGGCTTACGAATCGCATCTGGTGAAACAGGGCGACATCTCCGGCTATGCGCGCGCAAAAGGCGAATGGGCATCTGCTGAATCCAGGATCAAGGCCGAGGCCGAGCGCCTAGCCAGCGAGGAAACCAAGAAGGCGCGCGAGGAAACCGCCGCGCTGCAACTGAAGTTTGACCAGCTGGGCGACGTCCAGCAGAAAGCCAGAATCGATCATGAAAACGATATCCGCATTGCTGTTGCTGGCGTCCTCGCTGGCACTGAGCGCCTGTCAATCCCTACCGCCGCCGGCTCCGGTAGTGCGCTACCTGAAGCCGGAGCGGTCGAAAGTGCCGCAGCTGGAGCCGGCGCTGCGCCAGAAGCGCGAGTCGAACTCCTGCCGGGAGTTTCTGCAGCTATTTTCCGCTTCGCCGGCGAGCATGGACAGCTTGTGCGGGACTATAACGACGTCCTCGATCGATTCGACGCCGTCCGCGCCAGCTGCAATGCCGACTAAATAACGGTCGGCATTCCGTCGATCAAGACCTGCAGGCGCTCCAAGTCCTCGGCGCGCGCCGCCGGCCCAGCCTGCGCCTGCCACAGCTGAAGCGCGCCAATGGCCATGCTTCGGCGCACGATCAGCTCCGGCGCACCTTCAATCTCCCAGGCTGAGGTCAGGCGTGCAATCGTCTCCTCGGCGTGGCGCGTGATCCAGCTGTATATCTCCACGTGCGAATTCCTCACTACTGAGCCGACTACCTCCAGCTGTTCCGCTGCGTACCCTTCGCGGTATGTCACGCCGTCAACCATCCACTCGCATACAACCGCGTTTGCGATTCCCTCCCAAGTCGCCTGGTCGCCCAGGTCCGAGTTCATCACGACCATAGCCTGGCCGTGGCCTTGCACCTGTACGATGTCGCCCTCAGTGGGCCGCTTCGCTTCCATATTTTTTTCCATCAAAATCCTAAATCGAGGTTGCTGCCTCGTGGTTCGGCCGGCGGCGCTGCGGCCTTCGTTGTGCGCGGCGGCACCGGGAATTCCCACGACTTCATCAGCTCGGCCGGGTAGGGGCGCAGGAAGCTGCGCGCATATTCCGGATCCTTGCACTCCAGCCATTCATCCCACTCTGCCTGCGGCACGATGACCAGCGCGCGCTTCTCGTCGCCCGGCTTATGGAAGCGACGCATCAGCTGGTGGTCGTCGGCGTTCATGGTCAGTTGCGTGAACGACGCCTCTTTGCCGCCCTCGCTTTCCCATTCCCGCCACAGGCCGGCCACAGCGAACATCGACTGGTCCGCCATCCCAATACCCCACCGCACCGGCTTGCCGCTTTCGTAGCAGGGCTCATAGAACGCCGTCATCGGCACCAGGCACAATTGTGTTCGCCTCCAGGCGCCGGAGAATGAGCGCAACTGGCCGATGGTCTCGGCACGCGCGTTCATCGTGTCGAAGGGGCGCACTCCTACTGGAATGTGCTTGCGCGGCACCATCCCGTAGCTGGCCAGTACTCCCTCGCGCTTGCCGTCGGCGCCGCGCCTCACGATTGGCGCGTTGTAGTCCTTCCAGGTCTCCGTTTTCCAGAAGCCCGTATCGTGTAGATTGATCACCACGCCCATGACGGCATCGAGCATTTCAGGGTCTGGCGGGCGAAAGTTGACACACATGGCTGCCTCGGAGGTGTAAAGACAACATCATAGCGCTTTTCTGAGATGGCGATTATACTGTATGTATGTACAGTAAAATCATCCAAAAGAGGTATCGCGGCGTAGAGCGCCCGGACCGCGACTTATCGAACGACCCTGGCACCTTCGGCATGATCGAGATGCATCGTGTCGGGGGATTTGTTCGGATGCAAGTGCGCATGTACGGCAATCAGTTGCCCGAGGCCGTATTGCTGCCCGCGTTATGGGATGCCACTTGCGAAGAATGGAGCGGAACAATGATGAGCTGGAACGGTTACCAGCAGGCGCAACTTCCAGAGAAAAAGGGGCAGTCGGCATATTTCCAACAATGGATTATTGAGATCATCGGCGAGCGGCCGCCGCCAGATAAAATCAAGGGGCACTTCGACACCTACAATGTGGGACGGGGCGATCCACCAGCTGACGCCGCCGGCAGGACTCCAGCAGCGCCCTGAACGGTACGGCAGAAAGGTTTTCCTGGCGGCGTAGCTTTTAGTGTCACTTTATGTAGACGATTGCGTTTCTCTTGGGGCGAAGTACTAATGCAACATAGGTGATTATTGCATATTTGCACATGTACTAGAATTGAGGTACTGTCTCATTGGAAAATATGTAAATTCTCAAGAGGATATAGCGATGACTGCGGCTAAAGCGATTCTGGACGATTACGATTATATGCGGCCAATTGAGACAATATATTTTGATGTTGATCGTTGTATTTATTGCGGCTGTAAAAATGGTCTCGATAAGGAACATATTGTCCCTTACTGGATGATGGGGGGGTATGTCATTAGAAATGCCAGCTGCAAAGTTTGTGCAACAATTACTAGTCGTTTTGAGAATGAATTATCTAACACTTCGTTTGCAGTACTTAGGAGAAGAATGAGATTTCAATCTCGCTCATCAAAGAAGGAAAGAAAAAACAACGCACCTCCTCCTTTGTTTGAACTCATTGTAAATGAAGCGGGAGATGAGTCGGTTAAATTTGTGCAGGCGCATCAGTTGCCGGCCGTAGTCGTGTCGCTGCAGTACCCGCCTGCAGGCATACTTGAGGGACGTGCACCCTTACCAGCACTCCGTCCGCGAGACTTGCCCGTTAGGATAACATTCATGAATATTACTGGAATGGTTCCGAAGAGGAAGGAGATTTTATACGGGAAATTTAAAATTCCCTTTAATCCAACAAGTTATATGCGGTTAGCGGCAAAAATTGCTCATGGTTTTTTTAGCGTGGCAAAAGAATTTTCGGATTTTAAGCCACTTTTGAATGGGGCAATACTCACAGGCCATTATGTTTCCTACTTTGTCGGGATGCCTGTTGAAAGGCCCGATGTTGACAAGTCAGGTCACATGGTTACATTATCCGTGCGGACCATACCTCCTGACAGTTACTATGAATATGCGGTGGCTACAATTAATCTGTTTTGTGAATTTGGCGGGCCATGCTTTGAAGTCGTAACTGGACGGAGGAGAATCGAAGGCCTCGGAGGTGACTCATCTAGCGAAAAGTATCTTCCGGAGATTTACGGGAGCGAAGGCAAGTTCGAGAGCTGTATAATATTGTCTACGGCTAGCGCATCCGCTCCTGTTGCGATCAATCAAGGGACTTCTGCATAGTAAACACTTCTGATGCAAGTGCATTTGCTGTTCGGCGTAGATTTTTGTACAGACGTCCTATATGCATTACACCGCTTCGCTCACATCCGCGTGCGGGTGCCAGTTCGGTTCCCGAAATGCTGCTCGGAAAATGTGGCAATGAAATGGCAAAAATAATTGTAAGTATTTGATTTTACGGGTGTATTGTTTCCGGCAAGCGGCACCAGAACACAGCAGTAAGAAGTACCAAGAAGTCTCAAAACCCGCTCTCCTCATAGGAGAAGCGGGTTTTTTATTGTCTCTTCAAATCCGTCGGAGTACCATGAAATCCACGACGAGTGAGGGACAAAAAAGCGCCAGGTCCCTCACTTGGAAGTTTGGTCCCTCATTCGGCGCCAGATCACTCCGGGAGGCAGTCATGGCCCTTACCGACCTTTTCGTACGGAAACTCAAGCATTCCGGCAAACCCAGCGGCGACAAATACAGCGACGGCCGATCGCTGTACCTGCTTGTCAAAGAGTCAAATAAGTACTGGCGCATGAATTACCGGTTCGATGGCAAGCACAAGACTTTGGCTCTCGGCATCTATCCTGAAGTCTCGCTGGCGGAAGCACGCGAGCTGTGCGCGGATGCACGCAAGCAGTTGCGGGCTGGTGTCGATCCGAAGCCGCTGAAGGTCGACGCGCGCGCGGATCTGCAGGAGCCTGAGCAAAACACCTTTGAGGCGCTGGCGCGTCAGTGGCTCACGAAGATGGAGGCCAGCCGCAGCGCGCACACCCAGGACAAGGTATTGGCCTGGCTGGAACACGACCTATTTCCCTTTATTGGCAACTTGCCGGTATCGACTATCAAGCCGCGCGATGTGCTTGGCGTCATACAGCGCGTCGAGGCGCGCGGTGCGATTGATTCGGCCCACCGCATCAAACAAGTATGCGGCCAGATTCTTCGCTTTGGCGTGGCGATAGGATGGTTGGAGCGCGACGTGACACCGGACTTGAAAGGCGCATTGGTCGCCATACCGCAGACGAATTTCGCGGCGATCACGGAGCCGAAGGAACTGGCGGTGTTGTTACGCTCGATATCCGCCTATAACGGTCATGTGGTGGCCGTGGCGGCGTTAAAACTAACACCGCTGCTGTTTGTACGTCCGGGCGAATTACGCGCCGCAGAATGGCGGGAATTCGATCTGGATGCGGCGGAGTGGCGTATCCCGGCGGCGAAAATGAAAATGAAGATGGAGCACATGGTGCCGCTCCCCACGCAAGCCGTGGAAATTCTGCGCGAACTTCACCGCGTGACCGGGCATGGGAAGTATGTCTTCCCCAGTCTCCGTACAGAGGATGCATGTATGAGCGAGAACACCATCAACGCGGCGCTGCGCGGCATGGGATTCGCGAAAGACGTCATGACGGCGCATGGTTTCCGCGCTACGGCGCGAACGATCCTGGACGAGGTGCTGAACGAGCGTGTGGACCTGATCGAGCATCAACTGGCGCACCGCGTGATCGATCCGAACGGGCGCGCATACAACCGCACCGCGCATCTACCGGCCCGCGCTGCGATGATGCAGCGCTGGGCCGACTACCTCGATAAGCTGCGCCTCGGTGCCGACGTTGTTCCGATCCGTCCTGCTCCGGGGATTGGCTAGTGTTGACCGTAGCGTTATTGGGCAGGCTTGTAGAGGATTTGGGTGAGCAAGGCTATGTGGCGATACTGGTCACGGCAACTGGGCTGATTGACGATGCTTCATCGTGCGAAGCTTGATTCGGAGTTCGGCCCATTCCAGCACCTCGCTTTGAAGCCAAGCCACTGAGCGTGTTGAAATCCTGATAGGCTCGGGGAATTGACGCTCCTTGATGTTGTTGTACAGTGTGCTTCGGGACATTCCGCATATCCGCAATACTTCCTTCAGGCGAATCAAACGAATGGTTTCGGGGAGACTGTCGTCGCTTCTCATATTGTCCTCCAGTGTTGGTTGTCGCTGTACGATACGATGCACCGTTGTCCGTGCACGCGCCAATCGAAATCAGACCGTTTATCGCGGCCCTTTTCTCATCAGCGTTCGACAAATAAATCGATGAGAATTTTGTGTTTGCGGTGCCGGCGCGAGCGCCTAGTGGCGGACAGTTAATATGCTTTTCGACGCGAAGGGTGTAAGCGTCTTTCCAACGCCGTCTGCACTGTCTGACCAGCGTCATCCATGATCGAATTTTGGCACAGGATTTGTGCCCACAAATTCGGATTATGGACACAAATTTTCAACCGATCATTTCCACGAATGCACGCGGCCACTACCGCCAGCACCCGTTGGAATTCAAGCGCGCATTGGTGGCGCTGTCGCTGGAACCGGGCGCCTCAGTCGCGCGCATCGCGCGCGATCACGGCGTCAACGCCAACCAGGTGTTTAGCTGGCGCCGCCTGTATGAGCAAGGGCGGCTCGGCGTGCCTGCGTTGATGCGTGACGATGGCCTGTTGCCGGTGGTACTGGCACCAGCGGCGCCTGCTCCGAGTAACGGCACTTCCGAAGCCAATGGCATTATCGTGCTGGAGCTGGGCGAGGTGCGCGTGCGGATCGAAGGCCAGCCGAACGCCTCTACGCTGGCGCAAGTGTTGGATCGGGTGCTGCGATGATCGGGCTGCCGGCAGGCACCAAGGTCTGGCTCGCCGCCGGCACCACCGACATGCGCTCCGGCTTCAATGGCCTTGCTGCAAAAGTGCAGACGGCGCTGGAGGAGGACCCGTTCAGCGGGCACGTGTTTGTATTCCGAGGCCGGCGCGGCGACCTTGTCAAATTACTGTGGTGGACCGGCGATGGCCTGTGCTTGTTGGCCAAGCGGCTTGAGCGCGGTCGCTTCATCTGGCCCCAGGCCAGCAACGGCTCGGTGGCGTTGACGCAGGCGCAGCTGTCGATGCTGCTCGAAGGCATAGACTGGCGGCGGCCCGAGCGGACGTGGAAACCGACGTCGGCTTCATCGCCGGCATGATCATCGACAAGTTCGCCTACCACCAGCCCTTGTACCGCCAGTACGTCAAATTGCAGGACTCCGGCATTTCCCGGCCTGGGGTGCACGTCCGCCTTGCGGGTGCGCCGCCTTGCCTCCTGCCGGGCCTATGGCCCACATTGCGCTTCCACCAATACAACCTAAAAATTTATTTTTAACACGTAAAAAGAAGTACGGGTTACGATGTGATTTATGCAATTTTCTGTGTCTTCGAAAACTGAACAGGAGCCCTGATCTATGCCTATCCACGTCGACCGCCGCAGCTTCATGATCGCCGGAAGCGCTCTCGCGGCTGGCGGAGTCATATCGAATCCAGCTGCTGCGCGGGACGCGGGCGGAGCTGGAATCGACTTGATCATTTTGATTCCCGGCATCGGTGGCAGCGTGCTTTCTCAGAACGGGAAGGATGCTTGGGCGCCCTCGGCCAAAGGGATGCATCGGGCAATTAAGAGCCTCGGAAGCAGTTTGGCATCCCTTAAACTGGTGAACGATCCGGTGGACTCCGATGACTGCGGAGACGGTGTCACTGCTGACAGGCTGGTTCCGGATGTACATCTTATTCCAGGTCTCTGGCGTATCGACGGCTACACAAAAATATCCGATACGATCGTCGCAATGCCGGGAGTTGTCAAAGACAAAAATTTCTTCACTCTCCCTTATGATTGGCGACGGGACAATCGTGTGAGCGCCCGCAGGCTCGCGAAAAAAAGCGAACTGTGGCTTCAGGCCTGGCGAGAGAGTTCAGGCAATCGCGATGCCAAGCTGATCCTTGTCTGCCACTCAATGGGCGGGCTGGTGGCAAGATATTTCTTGGAGTGTATGACGGGGTGGAAAGTTACGCGAAAGCTGATCACTTATGGCACTCCCTACCGAGGGTCCCCGATCGCGCTCGACTTCATTCACAATGGAATGAAGGTCGGCCCAATCAAGTTGGATGGCATCAGTGCACTGTTCAGAACGTTTACCTCGGTTTACCAACTGCTCCCGATCTACCCCTGCATTGAAAGCGGCGGTGTCATATCGCGCGTATCCGAACTCAACGGAATCGAGAACGTTGATCAACAAAGAGCGATTCACGCACTAAAATTTCATCAGGAAATTGAGGCGGCGGTGAAACGTAATCAACGCGTTACGCAGTATCGTCAGAAGGGATACCAGATTCATCCCATCGTCGGAATATCGCAGGATACCCTGCAATCTGCACGCCGCAGCGAGCATAAACTGATCATGTCGCGTGCAGTCCCGAACTTGGTCTTCTCTGGGGACGGGACAGTACCGCGAGCTTCTGCCACGCCGATTGAAATCCAGGAGAAGAATCTCGAATTGTTTGTGTCGGAAAATCACGGCTCTTTACAAAACTCTGATCTCACACTCGGGCAACTGAAAGGCCTACTGACAGCCGGCGCGATGGATTGGACGGCTTATCGTGGAGTAGATGGAGCCTTGGCCCTGAACGTTCCCTCCGCGATGCGCTTAGGAGAGACCTTTCAGTTTAAGGGGGCGCTTGATGCTGCGATTTTTCGACGGGCTATCACGATAACATTTTCGGATGCCTATTCAGGGAGTATTTTAAAGACAGTCAGCTTGACCGCTACTCCGGATGGTAAGTACGCAGGCAAGACTGCAGGCTTGAATGAAGGCACCTATCGAATCAAAGCTGAATTTACCAAGCTGACTACGCCTGACAACGCAACCATTTCCGACGTCTTTATCGTCGTTGCGGCTTAGATAGTCAACGAATACCACAATGGGGAGGATCACATGTTCGTCACGTCGCAAACTTTGCTTTGCAAAATTTCCGGGCTTGCGGCGGCGATGATGTGGTGCATGGCCAGTGCGGGCGCGATCGCTGCAGAGGTGATCCAAGAGGTTGAACTGTGCAGACAAGCAGCGGGCTTCGATACAAAGGGAGGCTACCAGCTCTCCGCGCCCACTGCAGATGCTATAGCAGTTTGTGAACGCGCAATGCATCACAACGTAGTCGATGTGCAGGCCTATTTAGGCCGCGCTTACTATTTCGCTAAGCGCTTTGAAGATGCAAAACGTGTCATCAGTGCGGCGAACGATGGCGGCAGCGTGACCGCCATGGGCATGATGGGCGTCCTACATGGAAATGGATATGGCTTCGTCGAGGACAGGTCCCAGGCCTTGTCGTGGTATCAGCGGGCGGCGGAAAGAGGCAATGCTATCGGCCAAGTCAATCTTTCTGCTCTATTTTCACGAGAAGATGAACACCGCGATTTGACGAAGGCAATTACTTGGGCTCGTTTGGCAGCAGACCAAGGAAATGCTGTCGGTCAAGTGATGCTTGCCAAAAAGTATCGTGATGGTGAGGGAGTATCCGCGGACAACGCAAGCGCGTTGGCATTCTTCAGGGCCGCTGCCGAGCAGGGCAACTCAGACGCTCAGGTGAATTTGGCGAGTATGTATAAATTGGGTTTGGGTACACCAAAGGATGAACGAAAAGCTTTTTCCTGGTATCGCAGGGCTGCCGCACAAAATGCTCCATTTGCACAGTTGAAGGTTGGCGAGTACTACGAGAGGGGTACTGGCGGCCTCGCAGTCGACTTGAAGGAGGCCGCGTCTTGGTACAGAAAATCTGCCGAAAATAATAATAAAATTGCACAGTTCAATCTCGGTAACATGTATGACAATGCAAGAGGCGTGATTCGCGATTACGGCGCTGCGGCAGAGTGGTATCGGAAATCAGCCATTCAAGGGGATGCGGACGCGCAGTTGTACCTCGGGCTTATGTATCTAAACGGCCAAGGTGTTGAAAAAGACGCTGTGCAGGCCGCACATTGGATTGAAAAGGCCAGCGCACAAGGCAACATCGCTGCGCAGTACGAGCGGGCAATGCTGGTTGGGCGCGGATGGCAGGGCAACCCGCCCAACTCTCAAGAATCACTGGCATTGCTCACGGGACTACGCGAAAAAGATGACAATGCGTACTTGATGTGGTTGAAGTTGCAACCGGTGCCGGGAGCCATGCTTGATATTTCGAATAGGGAAAAAGCTGGCTGGGGGGGAGGGTTCATGATGCGGTGCCGGTTTCTTATAGCGGCAGAGCTAGGGGGGCAGGCAGTACGCGAAATCGAACAATATTTGCGCTCAAAAGTTTACTCGTCTCTTTCTCGTGAAAAGAAACGTGAAACAGTCGCTCGGCTGGATATGGCTGTCAACAAAATCTCGTCTTTCACCGATGCAGATTTGGAACATTTGCATGTGCTTGCCGATTTTGGACTTCCCGGTGCTGCTAGGGTTTTAGGAAGGCATTATCAAAAGCGAGGGAGTCCAAGGGATCAGACTGCTGCAGTGGCTTGGTTCTTGAAATCAGCGTCGGCGGGCTACGCCAAAGCGCAGACAGACCTTGGCGTAATGTATTTGAACGGTACGAATCTGAAGCCCGATCTTCCCAAGGCTGTGTCCTGGTTGCGTAAAGCGGCAGGCAATTCTCATCCTGACGCACGCGCACAGTATCAATTAGCGAAACTCTCAGAATCCGGACGTGGAATCCCACTGGACCGGACCGCCGCACTGGTTTGGTATCAGACAGCAGCGGCCGATGAAAATGTAGATGCCCAAAAGCGCTTGGGGGAAATATATGAACAGGGCGTATTCGGTGTAACAGATCTGACAATCTCGGCCCAGTGGTATCGACGTGCTGCCGATGAAGGAGATGCTGCCGCACAATTCAAACTGGGCGAGCTATATCAGCAGGGAAGTGGCCTGGAAAAAAACGAAACCAGAGCGATGTTTTGGTATCGGCGAGCGCTCGCGAATGGCAGTCCTGAGGCCAAGTCCAGTCTTGCTTTACTTCGTAAAACTAGCCGAAGTGACGAAGCCGCTTCTGCTCTAATCGAGGAAGGCACCAAGTTGGCAGATTCAGCTTTGGTGAGCGCCTCCGCACATGATTACCTCGACGCTGCAAAAAGCTATGAATCGGCGGCCGATTGGTATTTGGCCGCTGATCGAATCGATGACGCGATTGGCGTTCAGGTAAAGGCAATTGCAATGCGCGAGGTATTTGCGGAGACGTTTGGCGGTGGCGAAAATAATTATTTTGGGCTGCTGAATAGTTCTTGCACATGGGCCCGGGCAGGACGTTGGGCTGTGGCCCACAAGCTGCCTGAACTTGGGCTCGTATTTGCAAAGCATTCAGTCAACCGACTTCAACAGGCTCGGGAACAGTTGGGCCAGCTGGACTCGGCGATGAGAGAGTGCTTCCTCAAAGTGCATGAGGATCGGTACCGTTGGCTTGCTGACCTTATGGTCGATTTAGGGCAACTGCGTGAAGCTGAGCAGGTACTTGGTATGCTGAAGCATTTTGAAGTAGAAGAATACACACAACGCGCAGGACGCTCGCCAACGGTGGAGAAGTTTAATTTCAATTCTCGCGAGCAGGCACTACTTGACTCTGCTAAAGAGGCAGGGGCTGAGATTGCAGCCGCAACAACGCTGCGTCGACTCGAGGATATCGAACTAAAGCAAAAACGTAAGCTGAGCGCACAAGAACAAGTCACCAAAGCCGCGACAATCGAACTTTTGCGAAACGTGCAGGTTAAATTGAACAATCAAATGAAAGGAATCCTCGCGGATTTGCGAGCGGCGAATCCCAATGTGACAACCGACGTGACCCAACGTGCGTCTGAACTGACCTCCGCAATATCAATCCAACGCAGCCTTCGTGACGTCTTCCGGCGTAAAGCCGTCGTGATTCAGGCTGTGGTGCTACCCCATCGCACCCATCTTGTTCTGACGAGCGCCGACGCACAGAAAGTGGTCACGATCGACGTAACGCGTACCGAATTGAGTCGTAAGGTGGCTGCGATGCGTAAGGCAGTTCAGAACACAACGATAGAATCACGAGTTATAGGAAAAGAACTTTATTCATTGCTCATCGCGCCGGCCAGATCTTTTCTCAGCGGTGCGGATACCCTGATGATCTCGATGGATGATGTGCTGCGCTACCTACCTGTTGCAGCGCTGTACGATGGCGAAAAATACTTGGTGGAGGAGTTTTCTGTCACAAACTACAGTCCAACCACACGCGATATCCTCGTCGCTCCTGCCCAGCGAGGCAATTGGCAGCTTGCGGCGTTCGGAAGTTCAAAAGCTCAGCCAAAGTTCGGCTTTTCAGCGCTTCGCGAGGTTCCCGGAGAACTGCGTCAAATTGTGCGCGAAGCCGGAGAAAAAGATGGCGCATTTCCTGGTGTGCGACGCCTGGACCAGGCATTTACTCGGGTAAGTCTTTCGCATGCTCTGCGGCGATATCCGGCGGTACACATTGCAAGTCATTTCCGTCTCAGCTTTGGGGATATGAAAAATTCAGTCATGCTACTAGGCGACGGGGCAACGTTGCCGATGAGTGACCTCACTACCAATGCCATTGATTTTGGGATGTCGTATGTCGATCTGTTGACGCTCTCTGCATGCGAGACGGCTATTCCCATCGGTCTGGATACAGCCACGGGAGCGGAGATTGAAAGTCTAAGCTCGTTGATTCACAAGGCCGGGGCGCGTTCTGTTATCGCGACCCTGTGGCCAGTAAGCGACAGTGCGACAACGATCATGATGGGCAGCTTTTACCGGAATCTGGCGCGTTCTACAAAAATGAGTAAAGCGGGTGCGCTGAGAAAGGCGCAAATCGAATTTATTCGGTCCGGACGATTAGCCAAGACAAGTCAGAAAACTTTCCTGAAACCAGATCTTAGCCATCCATATTACTGGGCGCCTTACACTCTTTTAGGAAACTGGCTCTAGCTGAAGAACGCTTCAGAGCGGCGCATAACGATTGGTGTTTCTCACAGACGCAGAAGTGATTTCCGCAGGCGGCCTTGCTCTCGGGGCTCGGATGTTGGCGCCGACCGAAAATTGACCGGTAGGTCAATATTGGGTCGGCGCCAACAGGCAGGCGCATGCTCACCGGCTGGCCGTACAGGAAGACACGCACCTGGCCTTCGGGAAAGAACATCAGCGCCTCGCGATCGTCAGCACGACACCGCCGCCGAGATCGATACGAATGTCTAGGCCGGGCGTGGCCGGTGGCGCGTGTATTGGCCCTGGTGCCGGTGAAGGCTCGGGGGCCCTGCGGACGATGGCGCTGCTGACGGCGCCGAGATCGATGAATGTGGATGCTGGCGTCGGCGGCACAGCCGCACCTCCGTTGGTGGCGTTCGCCAGTTTTGTGCACCAGACGTGAAAGTTGGCCTGCGAGATCGCCTCATCCCGGCAGAAGGCGGCGATGCTCTTGCCGCTCGCGGCATGCCGCGCCAGTTGATTACGCCAACTCGCTTCTTTTGAGGTCTGGAATTCCTGCTTGTTCAGTAAGCGTCCGCCCAGTGACGTCTTGAGTATTTGGGGAAACAGGTAGTTGCGGCGGCCTATCGCCACGCCACGCAGTGCGCGTTCGGCCGCCGAGTTGTCGATCTCGATGGCGCCGTCGTCGCAGTAGCGCAGCAGCGCCGGCCAAAGCTTCAGCGCGTACAGAATCGCCGCCGCCGTGTCGGACTTGCGCGATAGCGTGTCGAGCGTGGTGAGCAGCCAGTGTTCAAAGCCATCGAGCAAGGGGCGCGCGCGAGCTTGCCGTACCTGTCTTCGCTCGTCGGGCGGCTGGCCCCGGATCTCGGCTTCGATCACGTACAGTTCGGCGATGCGGCGCTTCTCTTCCGACACCGGAGCATTACGTCTCCAATCGAAATTTACACGGATTGGTTGTTGATGGTCTGATTGAGGTCCGACAGCAAAAACGATATTACATTCGTCTTCATTGACATTACGGAATTTGCAAACAGAGTGGCACTATTAATGAGTTCCGCAAGTTCGCGCAGTGACGAGACAGCTTTAATTCGCCTATCAAGCGTCTCCAGTATGCCGAGCATTTCTTGCTGACTGATTGCGAGACCCGGCCGCGCCAGCCTCTTCGCTTCGATTAGCAAAGTGTTCGCTCGGCTTCGGAGGGCATATTCCTCCGTTAGCAGAGCATATGGTAAGGTATTGTCCTCTTTGCTTGCAGTTCCGGACAACTCCCGCAGACTGTCATGGATGGCTCCGCAAGCTCGCATAATAGACAACGCGAGTTCCCGAACTTGTTGTTCGGTCTGTAGGGCATTTGATTCGGTGCAGTTTTCCATTTTTTTCTCCGAGTGATCACAGTGTATGTTACGGTCTACTTGGGTTACTTAGACAAACAGCAACGGTCCCCGCTTGCTTGGCGTTCTATCGTCACGCGGACTAACGCAGGCATAGTTTCTTGCAGTTCGCGGAAAACGTAGGTGCAGAGGTTTTCGAGTGTTGCAGGGCCAATCCCTTCAACCTCATCTAGAAAACGGTGGTCTAGTTTTTCTCGGACCCGTTCAATTTCTCTGCGCACAAATCCGAGATCGGTGAGCATCCCAGTTTCAGGGGCTGGCTGGCCTTCCAATGTAATTTCACAGTGGTAAGTGTGGCCGTGAATGCGACGACTTCCTTCGGAGTCGACGTTGCGTTCGAGGGTGTGTGCTGCCTCGAAATAGAATTTTTGACTCAGTTCGTACTTCATCGAATACCGATCACCTTATGAGTTTGAACGCTCAAATTCCAGCGCGGATTTTGCTTGCAATACGCCACTGCCAACACTGTATTCTTGACTTGCACAGGACCGTCCATTGGTTGCAGGAGAAAATGCTCGAACTCGAATTGCTCGAAGAGTTCCGGCTCGGCGCCGTGTTGCGGATAGACTAACTTCAGTTCTTGCCCTTTGCGAATGACCAATGTCGTCCCTGCCTTTGGGCTGACGCAAATCCAGTCTATATTTGCTACTGGTTCGATCGTGCCGTTTGTCTCGACCGCGACAAAAAAATCCCTGTCATGTAAGGCAGTCACGAGAGGTTCATCAATTTGCAACATCGGCTCACCACCAGTGAGGACGACAAAACGGTGCTTTCGATCGCTTGCTTTCCAGTGCTGTTCGATTGCGTCCGCCAAGGCGTCCGCAGATTTGAATTTTCCACCGCCGGTGCCATCGGTTCCGACGAAGTCAGTGTCACAAAACGAACAGATGGAAGTACTACGATCCGCTTCGCGTCCTGTCCACAAATTGCAACCGCTGAAACGACAGAATACCGCTGGGCGGCCCGCATGTGTTCCTTCGCCTTGAAGTGTATAGAAAATTTCTTTAACGCTATATGTCATACCTGACCTGCCTCAACGAAGCTTTTGAATCCACTCTTGCGAAGTTCGCAGGCGGGGCATAAGCCGCAACCGTAGCCCCAATCGTGTTTGGCCTGGCGGTCGCCCAAATAACAGGTGTGCGATAGTTCACGCACAATGTCGAGGAGGTCTTCGCCGCCCAGTTCGACTGCCAATTGCCAGGTTTGCTTCTTGTCGAGCCACATTAGTGGCGTCTCAATTACAAGCGGGGCATCCATGCCTAAGCTAAGAGTTACTTGTAATGACTTAAGAGTATTGTCGCGGCAATCGGGATAACCGGAATAGTCAGTCTCGCACATGCCTCCAACAAGTGATTTCAGTTCACGCCGATATGCGACCGCAGCAGCAAAATTGAAGAACAGTAGATTGCGTCCCGGGACGAACGTGTTGGGCAATCCGCTCTTTTCCATTTCAATCGCTTTATTTGACGTCATTGCTGTGTCACTTATCTCGGACAGCAACTTCATGTCAAGCATATGATCCGAACCAAGTCTGGTGGCCCAGGTAGGAAATTTTTCCCGGATAGCCGACAAGATATGTTGCCTGCATTCCAGTTCTACGGCGTGTCGTTGACCATAATCAAATCCAATTGTTTCGACGTGGTCGTAGTTTTTCAGAGCCCAAGCCAAGCATGTTGTGGAGTCTTGTCCACCAGAAAAAAGTACCAAAGCGGTCCGTATCATCTTTCATGCTCCCTTTAAGCTGCGCTGCGTGCCAATCGACGCAGGCTCCGTTTCACAGAGCGAACTAGGAAATTCGCAAGCACATCGATATCCGAGGACGTATTCTGTATCCCGTTCCATGGACGCTGATCGAATTCCGACAGATGCCAAGTGCCACTGGTCCACGCAGTATGGGCTTTTAGTTCGTTAAGACCGACAATAAATTTGTCGTGCAGCGTCGGGCAGGTTGGCAAATCAGCAGAGTAGAGTTGCTCCATCACGAAACCCATCGCCACCAAGCCGGCTCCATGTCGTAGGCGTGAAGTCTTTGGGCTCATACCGATCCATTCATTGCCAAATACTTCGCGTACGGCTTTGAAGAAAGAGTTCAGAAGATCAAACGCAAGTTCCTCAAAATTGTCCTCTTTGATCATGTGACGGATGGCGCCGTCAGAAGTCGAGTTCATGACGATCTTTTGCATGGCGGTGTCGCTCAAAATCCCCTGCGGATTCGTGTGTTGGCGAATTTCGCCACACAAAACTGAGTCAGGTCGGAAATTGAGCCGGTCAACAAGCCGTGCGGCCAATTTTCTTGAAGTAAAGCGTTCTGGCAATCCTTCTACTGTCGGCAAAAGTTCGTAGATCAGCGTCTTTGGAAGAGGGCGCGTGTTGTTGATCAGTACAAACTGCTGCCGCAACTCGTTGTAGTCCTTGCAGACCAGTGCGGAAACGAACACCTGGAAACCTGGTTTGCGAATGCCTGATAGAGCCGTAAGACGTTGCTGACCATCGACAACGAAACCTGGTGGTTGCTCGTTGTCTGGTGCGGTGATCTCGACGTCAACGATTCCTTCACCTAGATCAGTCACCTTCACGTTTCCGAGGAACGCCACAATCACTGCATTGGGAAGTAGCGCATCTTCGCGGCCCAAGTAGTCACGAATTTCTTTGATGTGAGGTGCTATTTGATGTCGCTGGAATCCACGAAGTTCGCCATTTTCCTGGCGTCCAACTCTCTCGATTTCCGAGAACGCCAGTACGTCAGACGGATCAGCTGCGAAGCAGAACACGTCGTGATCTTTGGCCTGCGTTGCTCGTATTGCTTTGAATCGATAAGTTTTCACCGGGACTTCTCCAATATTCTTTGTACATGTTGATGGTAAACGCCCAGGTTATGGAAGCCACGCCGACGATTGCGATTGGCCGAGCGGAAAATAATCACCTCAACGCCAACTTTTGCGCAAACGTCGCAATCGCAATTCTTCCAAGGAGCATCTGCGAGCGTGCGCTCAAGGCGCTGTCGCACCTTCACCAGATTTTTACCGATTTTCTCATCGTCACCGCTCAGCGTCGCGAATTGCTGATAATCCATAATCGCTTCGATGGTCGACTCTATATCCTGGTTTCCCTGATCGAATTGTCGTAGTGCAATCAGCGCTCTTGTTTCGCGTCGCACCAGATCCTCAGGATTAAAAATCCCTCGTTTGATCCCTTGCATCAGACGCGGATTTTCGGTAGCTTGGGGAATTCGAATTGCGGCGTAGTAATCTAAACCACCTTTGCCGTTGGGCATGTAGTAATTGGCTTTCTCATCCATGAACGCTCGTATTAATGGTGAGGTGGAGTCGAAGCTCGTAATGCCGTAATTGGTGAACTCTTGTATTGAGTCGGCTTTTGCAAATCCGAGCAGATGGATTTTTGTGTCCGGCTTGATTTGCTCGCGCAAGGCTTTGAGTACCTGATGGATAACGTCAACTTTAAGTGGAACCAAACCACCGATGGCGAGATAGCAGTAGCCCATCTTTTCCATCGCTACAGCAGCCTCGGCGATGCTTTGCGGTGACCACCCTTGCACCGCGCCCATCGGCTCAAAGGGGAAGCCTTCGGACTCGCAGATGCGCATGAATTCACGCGCATTTTCAAGCGTGAGATCATATCGAAAGAGAACGTCTTCACCCATTGCTTCCCTAGGCGGATTGTCGATATCGCACGCAAATATGATGTGATCGGGGGATACACCATGCGTAAAGCAAGCATCGGCGTAAAACTCGAAGACCTCCTCTGCGTCATAGGCAGGCTTCTCCTGCTCAACATAGGCAAACGAACCGCAATCGCCCATCATCATTGCGTCTTGGTACTTCGGACCGTCAAATCGAAGAAATTTTCGCACGCCGTCGCGAAGAAGTCGTTGTTCCTCGGACGTCGAATATCTTACCTTGGAAGTGGCCACGCCTGGTGCCGAGCGAACAGCGCTCATCGCAACCAATAGACCATCATATGGGGTAGGGGCCATGAGCTCGTGAGCGTACACGTCGTCCCAGTAGCGGCGACGGCCTGGAGCATTCCTATCGGTGGAAAAGTCGTACTCCGGGTCGACGTAATCCTGCGTGTCTGAATATAGGAATTTCATTTTTTTACTTCTGTTGTATAGGCGCGCACTAGTGCGTCCTGTAATTTTTTAATATCGCGGCTGGTATTTTGCAGTTCGTTCCATTCCACACCGATGCTCTCCCATATGCCGGCTGTCCATCGGCAGGATGGAGCTATCTTTTCCAGCTCTTTTCGCACTGTCTTATAGTCTTCTCCGGCACTTGGCAGGCGAGCGTAGATCCGATCCATAAGCACCCCCATGGCTTCTATCCCGGCCGAGTGCATTAACCGACTTTGGCGGGGATCTTTGGCCCATGCGTCCGGGAAGACATCGCGTACTGCGGACCAAAAGGTCACCACGATGTTGTACATCGCTTGAGTGTCGCCTGCTTCCGTGCCATTAGGTTTGTAGGGATAGAGTGCCCCCAAAGGATTGTTCATACTGTTGCGTATCATCTTCGTCACAGCCGAATCGATTATGACTGCCAATCCCGGTTGCTTGCTATCTGATGGGCGCTTGATCAGCTTGTGAAAAGGTGATTTTGGATCTCGATTTAGTAGGTTGCAAATCTCGTACGGGACTTTTCGCAAGTTGAGTTCGCGCGGCAGCAGAACGCTTCGGGTCTCAGGCAGCAATTCGTTAATCAAGCGCGTAGGAAGAGGTTTCGCCTTGTTGACCAAAATGAATTGCTCACGTTGGATTTCCAGGCTGTCGGAGATAAAGGCTATCACCGGAACTGGAAGAGTCTTGTTTTTAGACTGAGCTAAAGCGATCGAGCGCTGCTGGCCATCCACGATCCATGCGACGCGTTCTCCCTCATCGTAGATAGGGATTGTCAACGTGCCTGTTTGACCGATTCCAGCGTCGCCGGTTGGTTTGGTACCCCGAGACGCACTAAACCGTACATCGGGCGACATTGCGAGGATGATGGAGTTTGGAAACAGGACCTGGCCTTGGTTCAAATAGTCGACAATGCCTTTGACATGCTGTTGAATTTCTGGGCGCTGAAATCCCTTCAGCGTGTCGTTATCGCTCCGCTCAATTCGAGAGATATCTGCAACCTTAATTATGTCTTCGCCTCGGATAAAAAAAGCATAGAGATCCAGACCATCGCCCTGCGAGGCATGCAGCGCACGTACTACAATTTCATGCTTTGCCATTATTACCTCTGCTCGCTACCGTCATTTTTAATTGAACTCGTTGCCATAAAAGCCGAAAACGACTCTGCTCGCAAGAAACTAACTGCTGATCCCGAAGCCAGCGCAGCAAGGCTGACTGTGAACCCCTGCAGTAATCCCAATTTTGGAAAATCAAAGCCTCAATCGCTTCGTCGCTTTTTCTTTCCCTTTGTGGTGGACTGCGTTTCACCAAGGCCTCCATTGCAGATATCACTCCTTGGCGAGCTATACTCATAGGGATTTCATGGCCTCGCAGTTCCACCATAAAGTGTCGTAGCGCGCGCTGGGCGAAATCATTGCGTGTTCCCGCATATGACACACTTCCTTCTAGGCGCTCATCATATGGCAAAGCCATTTTGCGTATGTGCTCAGGTAGCTTCGATGCGCCAAATTCCGACGTAATAATACGGAGTCGAGAGATCTGATGTTCGTTCAATCCAGCGAGATCATCGTGGAGCATCGCTAGGTACGTTGACGACATAGCGAGCACTACAATGCAGTTTTTCGAAGCATGACTATCAAGAAGTGTTGCTAATGATCGGGAGGCTTCAAAGCAAGCTGTTAATGCCTGCCACCAGTCCGCAGGAGTTTTGTGGAGTCGAGCTAACATCGCGTGCAGGAGATTTCCTGGCGCTGCTACCACAGTAAGATCATATGATGGCAGTAAGACTTCGCAGTTAACTAAGCCGTGCCCCGCTGAAGCGACATACAACGTAGCCCCTGCGGCGTCTGCCGCGAGCTTCGCTTCTGAAAATGCCCTTCCTTGGTATAACGACCGTACAGGTTCGCGTCGCTGAACTGCATTCACACGTGCAATCCAAATCCGTGCCAACGCTTCAACTGAGGTCACTGCATCATCAACGTGCAGCCTAACCACGTCACCAAGCTCTTTCTTGCGATTTGTGCAACTTGTTATGACGATAGTGCTTGACGGGGCTTGCATGGCGAGGGGGGACCGAAGGGGAGTAATTTCGGACGAATTTTCGCATGTCCTGCAGTTATTTTCTAGTGCTAATTTTAAGAGGTGTAATTAGCCGCCTGGCCAGTATTTTGCGTGAAAAATGAGATTGTTAGTAGGTTAGTGGCCTATGTGCGACAGGATGTCTAACGCTTTTGGGCGGCGGCGCCATAGTGGTTGCGGGGGCGGGATGTCTTGAGATGCGTGCCGGCTGTGTTAGCGCGCTCTAGGCCCTGTGCATCGTCGTTGAACTTGGCTGCTTTGATGGGAGGGCTGCATCTTTGAAACCTGCGTTTTACGCGGGGCCGGCGCTCCGCTGCGCGCATTGCGGAGAACATTTATTTCGAGTGCAGTCGGAGAGCGGCCATGCAAGGGCGAACTCGCCGAGCATCAATTCGGCGTTGACGATGTTTATTTCGGCCAACAAGTTTACAGATTTGACGCTAAGGTCGTGGCAACCTCCTCAATTGTTAATGGTTGGTCTGTAACTGTGAGGTGCACCCCATTAATTGAACGCCATTTACTAATAGTATTTATTTCATAGCGGAAAGTTGTTATAATTTAAATTGCGGGCTACGAGGCGACCTAGCTAGGAGGGCATATGCCCACTGGTCCAGCCGGTCAGCAAAAACGATGACGACCTTGCATCATTTTGAAAAATTAGTAGGCGGAGAAGAGTTGTCATGGCTGTGGATCCAAGATTGGTTGGCCGATTCGTGCGCCTGCAGACATTTGGGCCAGGTAAGGTCGTCTCGGTCGAGTCGAATCGGTATAAGGTCGAGTTTTTTTATTCGCCTTGGAAGAAACAAACGATTTCGCAAAATGAGCAGAATGTCGCTGCATATGATTTACCGCTGAAGACCAGGGTTTACGTCAATCTAGACGATGGCTGGAAGGCAGGGCAAATCAAAGCCGTTCACCGAGTTCGCACATTTGGCGGTGGCAATGAGTATGACGTTGACTTCCTTCACCGTCCTTCGTTGCGCCTTCACGAGCGGTATGTGTTCTGCCGGTGTTGGGATGGCTACGACGATCCCACATTGAGTTTGGCGGCACGCGGTGTCGAGAACCAGTATTGGCACGAGCGTAGACACCATTTCATCGCTAGTTTGCTTGAGCAGCGAGCTGCCGCCGGCGGATTAGGGGCGCTGTTGTCGTCGGCAATTCGTTTTGTACCCCACCAAATCGAGGTTGCTCGGCGTGTGCTCGAGGATCCACTCCAACGCTACCTTCTTGCCGACGAGGTCGGCATGGGAAAAACCATCGAAGCCGGTCTTGTCATCAGGCAGTTTCTGCTGTCGATGTCAGATGGGCATGTGTGGGTGATTGCGCCGCCCCACTTGTTGGTACAATGGAAAAAGGAATTGCGATCCAAGTTCTATATCGACAATTTTCCAAATCAGGTGCGCTTTTTTAGTCCGACTCAATTTGGTACATTGCCCGACAAGCCGCCGGGACTGCTGGTGGTGGACGAGGCGCATCATGTTGTTAGCAAAGAGATTCATCCCGACTTGTGGTGGGCAGCGTCAACTGCGCCGCGTTTGCTGCTATTGTCGGCCACGCCTGCTCTCGGTCGCAGCGACATTTTGTTGCGTTTGCTGCGCCTGATCGATCCGGACTGCTATGCTGAAGTCTCGGCCGAGGCGTTCCAAACGCAAGTCGATCAACGTGAGGCTATTGGTTTTTTTCTGCGTGGCCTGCGGGCCGATGCCAGTACTGTGCTGATAAGGCAGCGACTGCGCACATTGCCGCAGTTGCTTCCACACGATGTGGAAGCACTGCATCTCGGCTCGAAAATTGCCGCTGCGATCGAATCAGAGGATCCCAACGAGACTAAGCGTAACGTCAATCTGCTGCGAAGTCACGTTGCAGATGTCCACCGGCTAAATCAG
Organism: Duganella sp. CT11-25; assembly: GCF_047302815.1. NCBI lineage: Bacteria > Pseudomonadati > Pseudomonadota > Betaproteobacteria > Burkholderiales > Oxalobacteraceae > Duganella > Duganella sp. CT11-25. Next base: position 3,111,878 of record NZ_JBKBFD010000001.1, on the reverse strand, counting down.
CGTCTGATTCGTACCCGACGCCGCGATGCGGTGCAATGGGCATTCCGGCAGCGTGGTCCGGTTATCCAAGACGGTGGTACGGCTGATGTCTCGCACGTACATTGTGCGTATATCGACGATGACAGAGCCTACAACATTCTTGACCTCTTTGAGCAATGGCGAAACGAAACTGCTGCAGTGATCGATCAGGGACGAGTCGATCCGGAGACTATCGTTCCCTGGCTGACCACCCTGTTCGAAGCGTTTGGAATCGGCTTGGACACTTTCGGTACTGTTTTGTGCACGCTTCCCGATGCCATCATGTCGGCCGCTTGGAAAATGGAATTCCGATCGGTATTGGCTTCTGAATTTTCCAGTGGCGCGCGTTGCAATCAGGTTGCCGCCCGAATCGAAGATTTCTTTCACCGGGTCGGGAGGGTTGCTCATACGGCGACTCCACGGATTGCCGTTTTCGGTAGCGATACGAACGACGTTCGGCGCTGCGCTGCAGCGTTGTCCGAGCGGATGGGGCACTCGTGCGTGATGCTGGCGGCCGATTTGAGGGAGACCGAAGACATCGCCACCATTTTCGGCGCCAATGCGACGGTTAATTTCCTGTTCTGCGGCCCAGCGGAGGAGGAGGGATTGAACCTCCATTTTATGGACGCCATTGTCCACCTTGATTTGCCGCTTTCACCAATGCGCGTCGAACAGCGCATTGGTCGATTGGACCGTTTCGGCAGAAAAGCGGCGCATCTCGAACAACAAGTCATCCTGCCAACACTGCCTCTAGAATTCCATTACTGGTATGCATGGTATGAGATCCTGGTGAAGTCATTCCATGTCTTCAACCAACCGCTTACTGATGTGCTGTTTTCGCTGGAAGAGGTGATGTCTGAGTTGACGCGGACGATGTTGCTCGAAGGTGTTCCTGGACTGCGCAATTCTACTCAGCGCTTTCAAGACAAGCTGCGCCAGGAGCGTGACCGACTCGATGATCAGCACGCTCTGGACAAGGTATTGCTTGAGCAGCAGGGGCAAGCTAACGTGTGCGACGCCCTCGTGCGAGTGGACGATAAGGACAATGACATCCGCGCTGCAACTCTCGACTGGATGGCAAAGTGCTTGGGTTTTCAAATTTCAGGTGACCAGACGAAAATCTTCGACCTGCAGTGGCCCGAGCAACGCATACAGTTGCCCACCACGCCCTGGGCGCCGATTTTTGCCAAATCACTCAACACGAAGCTAACGTTCAAGCGCTATCTGGCGCTTAAGGATGGACTTAAACAACCACCGCAGATCGTCCGTTTCGGATCGCCAATCATGAGGCAATTGGAAATGCAATGTCGTTTGGAGGACCGTGGGACGGCCTTCGCGACGTGGCGTCACCAACCGCAACTTGAAGACGATTTGTGGCTTGGTTTCAAGCTTTGCTATGTTGTCGAGGCGCGTCTGCCTTTCGGCCTTAGAACCGAGGAGAGCCAGAGCCTGCGCGCGCGGATGGACTCCTATCTGGCTCCCTGGCTGCAAACATTTTTTGTCGACGCAGAACTCCAGGTCGTCAACGACCCTGCTCGTTTGCAGATGCTGGAGCGGCCATACGACGAACATTCTGATATTAGTCTGGTGCGTCGTCCGCAATTGTTCGATCACTTGATGGGGCGAACGCAATTCGCGCAGTTGTGTCTGGAGGTGCGTGAACATTCGGAAGCTTGGTTGAGGAATGACGCTGACTTTCACAAGGCTATCGATAGCGCCATTGACAAGGGCGGCCTCGACATCAGACGACGTAACAGTAGGCTCAATCAGCGCAAGACAAACCGGGCAAACCGAAGTGAACCGATCGATTCGGGCTTGGACCGGGAGATTGAACTCAACGATAAATTGCTTACGGCATTGCGCAATCCTGTCGTACGCCTCGATGCGATTGGCCTGATCGCCTTGAGCAGACTATCGCCCGAGGAGTTCAGCGGACAATGATGATGAACACGTTTGTAGGTGAGAGCGCGTACACGCAACTGCGCGCCGCGCTTGTCGATGCGTCGTTGGCCGCGTCCTTCACATGCTCCGAAGCACCCTTCGAGCGGCTACGGCGCGCAATTGACGACGATGACTTTAGTCCTCTGGACCGGTGCGTTCGTTTGCGTCACGCTTTGCGTTACGCGGACCTAACGCTGTCGACGCGTGGCGCGAGGCGTGCCTTGCCCCGCCCAGTCGGCCCACGGTGGCCCAACGACAAGCAGTATGCCGCATGCGGCCTTCTGCTGCGTGCAGGCAACCTCGTTGAGGCAGATCCCTGGCAACCGGAATGGCTCGATCGCGGTGCTATGGCCGTCGATGCACAGGCAATGCAGCAACAGGGGCGACCGTGGATCCAGCGTCCGCCCCAGGCAGACCTTTGGTTGACTTCACGCTTCCGCTATCAACATTTCCGGGGACCCGGGCAGGCGTTGGCTGTGCGTTCGGCACTGCATATGCCAGTGGGGGGCGCACTACTTGCCGTGCTACCTACCGGCGAGGGAAAGAGTTTGGTTTTTCACGCGCTTGCCGCTGCACATCAAGGGGAGGTGGTGGCAGTGGTAGTGCCCACCGTCGCGCTTGCGGAGGATCATGGCAATAGTGTAGGAAAATACGGCGAACTGTTTGCTAAGCACCCGCGCGCGTACGTCGGTGGACGAGATCAGCAGAATGCCGAAATCATCGATCGCACCGCCACCGGCGAACAAGGTTTATTGTTTGGCGCGCCCGAAGCGTTTGTGGGACGCTTGCGGCCAGCGCTGCTTAGTGCGGCTAAGGCAGGCAAGCTTGCGGCGGTGGTGATTGACGAGGCACACCTCGTTGACGCTTGGGGAACTGATTTCAGGAATGAATTTCAACTGCTGGCCGCCTTGGTGGCAGAATTACGACTGCGGGCGCCGCCGGCGCGGCAGCCACGCCTGATTTGCCTATCGGCGACTGTGACCCAACTTGCTTACGATACCCTACAGCGACTGTTCTCACCTCACGCGCCGCTAGCGTTGGTCGCCGGCGCGCGCCTCCGCCCGGAGCCCGATACATGGATAGCACCTATCGCCCCCGACGCGGCGACGCGCCAAATGCGGATATTGGAAGCGGTTATGCATTTGCCGCGTCCGGCCATCTTGTATGTGACAAAGGTTGAAGACGCGCAGAACTGGTATCAATTTTTGCATGACACGGGCTTTCGTCGCATGCGCGTCCTACATGGCAAGTCGTCTACTACTGATCGCAGTTCCACCGTGAAGGACTGGAGTGCCGGAGACTTGGACCTTGTTGTTGGTACCTCTGCGTTTGGTCTGGGCATCGACTATCCTCATGTCCGCACAGTCATTCACGCCTGTATTCCCGAGAGCCTCGACCGCTACTATCAGGAGGTCGGCCGTGCGGGGAGGGACAATCAGGCCAGCGTGGCGCTGCTTGCCGCAGCGCCCGAAGACCAAATGGTTGCGCGTTCGGTCGCCAGTCAAAAGATCATTTCGTTGGCGAAGGGGTTGGAACGTTGGAGATCGATGTTTGCTCGAGCCATACGCGATCCTGATTCGGCTTCTCATGCGCGCTTCTATATTGACACCTCGGTGGCACCTCCTTATGACATGGACATGATGGGCGAGCGAAACGAGGACTGGAACGGCCGTGTGCTATCGCTAATGGCACGCTCCGGAATAATTTCTTTCGCCGGTCTGCACTTTAATTTGGATACCGTGCGCACCGACGTCGCTGTCGATATCCTCGATGAGGGACACCACGATCGCGATACGTGGATCATGCGGGTCGAGTCTGTGCGCAGGTCCTTGCTGTCGACATGCCGGCAACGCCTGCAAGGTATGCAGGAATTGCTAAGGGACGCTTCTTGCCCGAGTCAGCAACTCATAGAACTGTACGCCTTGCACAATGGTTGCAGGGTACTGCCGGTAATACCCGCTTGTGGAGGCTGTACAGTATGCCGCGCAATGGAAGAGCAAGGCTGGTACTCGGTGATGCCAGGCGCGCCCTCCGCGCCCTGGGCGCTTGGCAATCTGTCATCGCGTTTGTTGCGCCACGTTGTTCAGGGACGGGGCCTGTTTGAGCACGACAATGATTTATTCGAGAAACCGGCTCAACGACGTTTTATCCGTGAATTAATGAAAGGTTTGTGGGAAGACGGAATACGCAAATGCATCTTGATCGGCACGGCGCCGGAGTCCGTCACACATGCATTGGCTGAACGCCCTTGGTGCACGGTACAATCTGTTGATTCGAGGTTGCTCAGTAGTAACGGACTCCCACCCGGGCCAACGGTGGTCTGGGTCGGTTCCGAAGCCACCATTCCGGAACGCGGTTTTTTCTCGCGCGAAGCCGGGCAGGAACGCATATTCATTGTTCCTGCGGGGTTGCGTAACCCTGACCGTCCGGGAGGGCTGATCGGTGACCAGTTCCCGACCGCTACTCTTAACTCTCTTTACGAATCCCTACAAACATGAGCGTCATTAGCAATTTGGTTGCCCAACCGAATCGGATCATCATTGCCAGCGAGTTCGTTCTTAGTTTTGGTGAGAAAGGCGCCAGTATGGCTGACCTGGAGAAACTACTTTCGCCACTGCCGCCGCAGCAAAACCTATCTGAGGGGACTCCAGACGGTGATGAGCGCAGTGGAACTACCATTGCCAAGGGCGTCCTCAATGAGTTACTACGGTTGAATATTCTGGAGCGCGTGGGAAACGAGTTGGTGCGCGTATGTGGGGCACTCATGTCAGACGGCCGGACCGTCGATTGGGCGGGGCGTCTGCAGAACTATCTTTTCCCACTGTTGACAACATCCCACCTTGCACGTGAGCATGCGCAAGGAGATTTGCCGGATGCGTTATGCTGGTTATTGCAGCAGAGTCCGGTGCATCCGCTTGGATTTAGCGCGGGAAAACACTACAACGTTTTATCTAGTCAGATGGTGGACAACGACCCTCTGTGTAGCAGTGTCGCGACTGATGCAAGGTATCAAAACTTGATTTATTGGGCCCGCTATCTCGGTTTGGCCGAGCGGATTACCGTGAAGCAGGCGGCGGAAATGGTAATTGCTGACCCGACTCGCGCGATTGCGCTCCAGTTGCCAAAGGTCTTTGGTACAGACCAACAATTGACGATACAAACATTTTTGCAAAGGCTTTCTGCCCAGATTCCGGTGCTCGATGGTGGGGGGGTCTGGCAAGACATCCAAGGCCGACTCAAGGAGCCAATGCAGGTCAAGGATAAGCATATTAGCCAAGCGACCAGTCTTGCACTCCTGCGACTGCAGCGTGTCGGAAACATTCAGCTAGAGGGACTGTCTGACGCGGCGGCATGGGTCCTGGAAATCGGCCGTGAAACGAAATCCGTCAGTCATATCAGTTATGTGGAGAACAGAAAATGACATCGCTTGCACCATGCTGGAACGAAGTCGAGTTGCTCCACATTCTCAAGCCCGATGCGGAAGAAATCGACGACAGGGTTTTTCTCGCCGTACATTGCCCGACCGAATTGCAGATGCAGGTCGGGGATTGGGCCTCTGGTAGCCTGATGCCCACTTCACCAGAAAATTTGCTAAATGACTTTCTAGATCCCTTGCGTAACTATGTGCAAATGGCCGTGGTCGGTGAATCTGGCACAGGTAAATCGCACTTTATCCAATGGTTGCGGTTGAACATTCCGGCGGATACGTCGACGGTTTTGCTTACCATTCCGCGTACCGGCACCAGCCTGAGAGGCATCATCGAACGAATCATTAGTCAATTGCCCGAAGGCGAAAGAACTGTTTATGAGGAGCGTCTCAAAACAGCGGGTAACCATGCGATGACGCAACCTGCGAAGGTCAGCCGGTTTCTTAACGAGTTGGCACACGCCATCGAACATAGCAATACCTGCACCGATCCGCTGGATAAGGACTTGGCGTTGGAGTTGCCAAACATCTTCCTCGATCCGAACTTGCGGGCAGGATTTTTTACGCAACCCGGTGGGACGACAGATCTGATTGTCCAGCATATCTTCAGTGATCCAAGCAGCCGAGATCAGGATGATCGCAGGCGTGAATTCCGTATGGGGGACTTACCTTTGGATGGGCGTAGCTACGGGCAGGTTGCGGGCAAGTCCAGAGATGCGATCGATTTCATCAACGGCGAAAACGGAATGGAGCAGCGGGCGATTAACTTGATGAATGTTCACCGGAACATTGCGATCGCCCAGACCCTTAACTTCTCGGCTGATCACCTGATCGAATTGATGAACGCGTTGCGCCGGCACCTGAAGCAGGAGGGTAAGCGCTTGATCCTTCTAATCGAAGACTTTGCCCGAGTACAAGGCATCGACACGGCCTTGCTGCAGGCGTTGATTACACCGCCCGATCAAGGTACGGAGCAACTGTGTGAGTTGCGTTGGGCGATGGCGGTGACGACAGGGCCCTACAAGTTGCTCGAAGCGACCGTAAGAAGCCGGGCTACGATTGTCGTTGACATGGACCGGAGTCAACCGGCCAGCATTGAGCGTCTGACAGCGGGGTATCTAAATGTGCTGCGCCTCGGTACGCGGCGGCTTGAACAGTTGCCTGCTATGGAAACTCCCCCTTCCTACTGTGACACCTGTCGGCATAAGGACCCGTGCCTTGCAGCCTTCGGGCAAGTCGACGGCATTGGCTTGTTCCCCTTTACGCAAACTGCTGTCAATACAATGGCGCGCCGTACCGGGTCTGTAAATGCGGATGGCTCGTTTAACGCCCGCCGTTATATGCGCTCGGTACTAGAAAGCGTACTGAAGCATCACTATGGTGAATTGTCCCAGGGCGAGTTTCCGTCCAGTGCACTAGTGCGTCGAATCGGCGGTACCAGCGCGCTAACCCCGGCACAAAAGCAAAATCTACAAGAACGAGATGGTGTGTCTTTCGATCGCCGCATTGCATTGCTTGAATTATGGAGCGATAGGGGAGAAATCATCAACCTCGACCATGGCATTCAGCAAGCGTTTGGGATCGAGCATCTCCGAGATGCGGGAACAAGTACGGACAAGGAAGATTTAGAGGCAGTGGTTGATAGAAACCGAATAAATCAACCGCGTTTGCCGGCCCATGTTTCCACTCTGCACAAATGGGCTAATGGCGAACTCGTATTGCCTTCTGCTGTAGTGAACGATCTCCGTGTGCTCGTCTACGGAGCTATAGAAAGCTACATCGACTGGGACATGCTGGGCATGGAAAGGATCGCTGTGGCAGGTGCCGTGACGACTAAAGCTGCCTTCCGCCAAACCAGTATTAACTTCGAGTCACAACAGACCCAGCGACTGACTGCCATGGTAACGCTTGACCTAGCGCGCGATAGCGCGCTTGCCCTGGAAGCCTTGCTATCATTCAAACACTACCAAAACTGGGATTTTCCAGATGGTGTGCAGTTGTTGACGAACCTGATGGACTACCTGGAGCAGTGGTCGACACAAGTCAAGCAGCAACTGCTCCGAATTTTCGGCTCGCAAGATGGCTGGCACCCGGTGACGGCAACTGCTGAATTGCTCGCGATTGCGCACCATATGTGTGGACGAGTCAAACTTGACACCGCACAAGACATGCTAGCGATCCAAGTTTGGGGGAAGCCTCAGTTGGTGCCGGCTGTGCACGCGTCCCTGGCACTGAGGCCAATTGCGCAAAAACTCGCCGAGAAAGTGCCAATGCTGCAGGAATTCCTTCGCGCCCACGCATCGGGTACCAAAGGCGGACAGGCAGGTAATTTTGTACGCATGACGCCAGTATTGGCTGCGGTGCGCTCTCTGCGGCAGAAAACTCTTCAGTTGACGTTGACGCCACCAGAAAAATCGGACAGTCCTGACATGCAGACGCTGGGCGAACTGTATCGTTTCGTCAAGGATAGTTTACCATTGGCGATAGAAGCGGAAAGGCAGGCACGTGATGCCTGGTATCAAACTGTGGCGCAGGGTTTAGGGCCGGGTAAAGTAACTGCTCTCATCGCTGCCTTGCGTACATTGATTGACAATGCCTTAAGCAAAGGAATTAGTACTGGGCATACACGTGCTCAACTTAGTGACCTGCTCGCCGAGTTGAAACCGAATTCGCTGGATGCTGCCATTATGCACGGCGCCGCAATCGCGACTGTCAATAGAACCGAAGTTCTGGTTCGTAGCGCCATCATTGGCTCGAATGCCACCCTGGTAACGCAGTTGCTGGAACGATCAGATAACTTTATCCGCGCGGTTGACCAATATATTGACAACCAGCGCCATCAACTTGAGCAACAATCTGGCGCCGGACTAGCGGACAGTGAATCGCGTATCGCCGATGCCCTCGATGGCATTCTCCATACCCTCGAAGGAGTGGTGCATCTTCCACGGAGTAACTATGAGCCTGCTTGAACGAGTCGAACTTACTAGTGGGCGCATTGAGTCCCTGCAATCGTTGAAAGACCTGGCAGCACAGGCTGCCGAGTTTGAGCAGCGTGCCAAGACCTTGGAGGGACTGGCAAACGAATTCGAAGAGTTGCGCGTACCCGCAGCGGTGCTGGAGGAGGTTGGTATCGAAGTTTCTCTTGACGCGAAATTGCTAGGTGCGTTGCATTCCAAAGCCGTCCTGTTAAAGGACGGCTACACGCGGGAACGCAACTTTATCCTTACCCCATTTCCAGGAGAAGACTTTCGCTTCGTGTTCGTGAACCCATGTGTTTCGTTCAAGAAAAAGACGGAAGCCGCCCTTCACGACGCATGGTCAGGTTGGGTTCAAAAAAATACACCTGCGATTGATCACGATGTCTTGCAGGTGCTATCAACAATTAGCGCTTTAGGTACGGCAGTGGCCAGTATCCAAGCTGTTCTCGGGGTGATTCATCGTTTAGCTACTACCTTGCCTCAGAGCGTGCACGAGGCTAGGCAGGTAGTTGCGTTTTGCTCGCAGGTTAACGAAGCCTGGCATCAACTCGCCGGAGACGGGATTGCACAGGAAGTATTGGCTTTCCTACGGGCAGCCGGTGGTAGCGTAGGCGCAACCTACGATTTACTGACGCCGTCTATTCTTGAATGGCTCGATGAACACAACTTGCGGCACGTGCTGCGAATTCGCCTAGGCTGAGATTGATGACAATTAACTGTCTTGAGTTACTCGATGCAATCGAGCGTCAGGAGATGCTGTCCCTGACCTGGGGGAATGTTGACGGCAGCATGTCGCGTTCAGAGGTGCTTACCGTGCTGCCCGACCTACCGGAAGAGGTAGACGTTGAGGCTCTGTTGGAGGAATTGATAGAGCGGTGCCTTGTGATCGAGACAGCCCAGCGGCGTATCCGTTCGCGTTTTGCAGAGTCGATTCGACTGCTCACTCGCACGCGGCAGTTGTTTGACGGACGCCCCTGGCATGCCGCGCCGCGCCTTGTTTCTGATTTTCGAGTCGACTTGAGGCGGCGCCGGTATCCGAGTCGCAACTTAAAAGCGGTCGACATTGCAAATAATCACCTGCAATTGCTCGGCAAACCAGGAATCAGACGAGATGCATGGCAGGCCCTGGCCGAGGAACCGGGGCTTGAGCTCGCCGGTTTCCAGCAGCGGGCAACGATGCGCCTTCTCGGCAGCAAGCCTGATTCCGGCACTATCGTCACGGCGGGTACTGGCAGCGGCAAAACGCTGGCGTTTTATCTCCCTGTTTTGATCCGGATCGCGGAGTACGTCGAACCCCATCAATCTTGGGTTAAATGCCTCGCCATTTACCCGCGCATTGAATTGCTCAAAGACCAACTCGCCGAGGCATTCCGGCGCGCACGCGGACTTGACTCGATCCTGTTGCAAAAGGGTAAGCGTTTGATTCGGGTTGGCGCATATTTTGGATCAACACCAAGGCGGGCGACCGTCATGGACGTGAAGGAAAAATGGCCCACTCGGGGCGGTTCTTTTATCTGCCCGTGGATGCGCTGTCCGGCCTGCGATGGGGACCTGGTCTGGAAGTCTGAGGACCTACAACGTAAGGCCGAGAGATTGGTATGCGCTGCTGCCTCTTGCCACACGGTGATTACTGGTGAGCAATTGGCGTTAACACGCGAAAGTCTGAACGCTGCGCCTCCCGACATCTTGTTCACCACTAGCGAAATGCTTAATCAGCGCATGTCTGATTTACGTAGTCGGAGTCTGTTCGGTATTGGGCAGCCAGCGGGAAAGCGTCCCCTCTTTGCGCTGCTCGACGAAGTGCACGCCTATATTGGTACGAGCGGCGCTCATGCAGCGCTGGTACTACGGCGCTGGCGCCATTTGGTTGATGCGCCGGTCGTATGGTGCGGCTTATCAGCAACATTGCAGGAGGCGCCGCGGTTTTTTGCAGATTTGGTAGGACTCGGCATTGATCAAGTCGAGGAAGTTACACCAAAAGCGGACGAGATGCGCGAAGAGGGGGCGGAGTACCAAGTAGTGGTGCGGGGCGATCCATTGCTTGAAGCTTCGTTGCTGTCGACAACCATTCAGTCCACCATGCTTCTGGCTCGCATGATGGATCCGGAGCGGGATATTCCATCCGAAGGGGCATTCGGACGTCGGATATTCGTGTTCACCGACAACCTGGACGTCATCAATCGTTTGTACAACACTCTGCAGGACGCCGAGGGCTACACGATTTTCGGCCGTCCCGATCCTACGCGGCTACCTCTGGCAGCCTTGCGTGCTGGCGGAAGTGACGATGACCTACGCCGTGACCGAGACGGTCAACGGTGGCGCGCTTGTGAGAAAATTGGCCGCAACTTATCTGACCGCCTCGTAATTGGACGCACCAGCTCTCAGGATCCAGGCGTGCTGGCGGGCGCCGACGTTATTGTTGCCACACCATCGCTCGAGGTTGGCTACAATGATGACCAGGTAGGTGCGGTTATCCAACATAAGGCGCCGCGCAACATGGCGTCGTTTTTGCAACGTAAGGGGCGCGCTGGCAGACAGCGAAGGATGCGTCCTTTTACCGTTACGGTTCTATCCGATTACGGCCGCGATAAGATCGCCTTTCAGACCTACGAGCATCTCTTCGATCCGGTGCTGCCTCCGCAGTATCTACCGGTAAAAAACCAGTACGTCTTGCGCATGCAGGCGGTGTTCGCATTGCTGGAGTGGCTAAGCCTGCAGGTGAAGGACACGTCGGCTTCTGCTTGGATGTGGGACCTACTCAGTCGGCCGAAGAGCTCGACGAGCGATTCGGTCGGGCAACAGGTGAAAACGGCGTTGGGGGCGCTGGCCAAAGGCGAGCCTATAGTTATGGCTTCTTTGCGCAAGCATCTGCGCTTGGCGCTACAGTTACCAGAGGAAACCGTGGATACGATCCTGTGGGATCCTCCTCGCTCGCTAATGCTGGAAGCCGTTCCTACGTTAGTTCGCCGCTTTTTCATGGACTGGCAGTTGGTGAAGCCTAATGGCAGCATTGTCACTGATATGCAAGTGAACTGGCATCCCTTGCCAGATTTCATGCCGCGAAACTTGTTCAGCGATCTCAGCTTACCGGAGGTACAACTCCTTATTCCGGCAGCAACCGTGAACCATGAAGCGCGGCATGAGTCTATGCCCATCGTGCAGGCGCTCCAGCAGTTGGCGCCAGGACGTGTCACACGGCGATTCGCATTCGAGCGCGGTGGTCTTTATCATTGGGCCGCGATCTCGACTGAACACGATCAGTCATACTTAAAGGTTGACGACTACGCGCGACAGAATGAATATTTGGGCGAGTTCGAAGGTCTAGACCAGGACGGCATAAAACGACGCTTTCCAGTGTTCCGTCCATGGATCGTAGAACTGACCATACCCGACACGAAAAAGGTGCTACCTACGTCGAACGCGATGCCGCGCTGGATAAGCGCGTGGACGCCGCACGGAGTCCCACTAACTGTCGATGTGCCGAGCAAAAGCGCGTGGTATACGTGTGTGGCGGCTGTACGTTTTCACCTGCACCGGTTCCGAAGCAGCGTCGGCGTCCAGCGTTTCACGCACCAAGTTGACGCCACAATACGCCAGCATTCTGGCGATCGATTGGTCGATGTGCTGTTCACCGATTCTGAGGAGCGTTTGGCGGCGGTTGGTTTTGAAATGGAGGTCGATGGCTTTTATGTTGACGTGCGTGTTCCGTCTGCCCACCAATTAGCCGAATCGACGTTGCCTGCCGCGCTTGCGCAAAGCAATCGGACTGGCTATTTTCGATATCGCCTCCTTAGCACCACAGCGTTGCCGAAGGAAGTCAATGCTCTACAGCGCGAATGGATATTCCAGATTTTCTTGTGCGCCGTACTTGATCGAGCTGTCGCGCGCGATCTGTCTCTGTCGCAGGCAGCATTAGAGCTATTTGCAGAGAATCCATTGCAGGCATTTTCGGATGTTATGCGTTCGATGTTTGTCTTGCGTGAACATGAGCCAGCACAGGCCGACGAGGAAGACGAGAATGATGCTGAAGAGAACTCCGGCCAGCGCATGAGTCGGCTAGAAGAGCGCTTATCCGACAGTTTGGGCCGCCCGGACGTCCTAGCTGTACTTGTGCGATTAGCCGAGGAACTCGATAGACCAGATCCAGAGGCTTACGGTGCTTGGTTACGTACAACGATCCACGAGACCTTGGGGGAAGCACTGCTGCAGGCCTGCATCAACACTGCGCCAAGACATGCGGCCCTGGACACTCTGTTGGTCGATATCGATACAGATCGTCTTGACGACTCCGTGCGAATCTGGATAACTGAGTCGACGCTAGGCGGAGCCGGGGTTATCCAAGCGTTTGCGGAGGCCTTCACGAGCGAACCTCGGGCTCTGTTCCGTGCTGTGGAAGCCGCGATCGCTCCCAGTGACCTCGAATTAGCGAGTTACGGCATGCGTCAGTTTGTCGAACTTGTCACGACGGATGCTGACATAGGCGCTCTGACCAAAGAGCTACGTGCTAGCCAGGGGCATGAGCAGAGCAAAAAGTTGCGTGACCGTTTATATCGAGCCCTCAGTTCTCGCAGCGTGGAACCGAGCCATGCGTTTTCGGTGTCGCTGAACGCGCGCCTGCTGCGCCCGGGAAGTACTGCTCAGATGGATTCCTTGCTTGCGCGACTGGCCCGACATTGGGAAGACCTAGAGCAGCGCTTTGGTGTCGCGATCGGATTGCGCGAATTCTGTTGTATCGCGGTAAAAATTGGTGGAGTCCGCGATCAGATCATTGCAACATTCGGGGAGGTGCTCGGCGCTGCTCCTCAAGATGTGGAACTCATCGCGATGTTGAGCGGAGTCTTGTGGCCCAAAGGTATCGAGATCCGGCAACGTACCCTGCAGTCTTATAACCCCTTCCGCCAGCGCCGTCTGTCGGACCCGGCGCTCATCCGCCACTTGCTGCTCGATCCCAACTTGATAGTGGTTCGGCTTGCCGATGACGAGGAGGATTGGTATCCCCAGTTCACGTGCGCCATCGCTCAACATGGCATCGTGCAATTGGCTGCGTCAAGGAATGCAGACCAGCGTTTGCGCAGCGCGATCGTTCGGATTGTTTCTAGCGCAGTTGATGTCGGCTTCCTACAGTTTTTCCCGTGCGTAGAGCGAATCGAGAAAGATGAGAATGAAATGCGAGTCATAGTTACCATCAGGGAGCAGGCATGAGCGGTAGTCCATCCCCAGCACGCGATCTGTTCGGGCCGGAACAGACCGGCGCAATTCGTGATCTTTTGCAAAGTTTGTTCATTGCTGAATTACTAAAGCCGAGTTCTTGTTTATGGATGGCATTTGGTTGGATTTCCGACATTGAAGTGATCGATAATCGGGCGAGGCAGTTTGGTGCCCTGCAGCCCGACTGGCCGGCGAGCGGTATTCGCCTGTCACAACTGATGAGCGCGCTAGTTGAGGCCGGCGGGCAACTCTCCCTTGTACTTCGCGATGTTGATCACAATCGGCAATTTATCAGTGCCATTAAGCCCATGCGTGAGCGGTTCCCAGGGCAGGTGAAGATCGCGGTGGGAGCGGAGGTGCACGACAAAGGGATTCTCGGCGATGATTTTCTGTTGAGTGGTTCAATGAATCTTACCTATAACGGCGTCACCATTAACGATGAGCACCTCACTCTGCGTACCGATATGGCGTCGGTCCAGGAATGGCGTCTGACACTAGAACAGAAATGGGGTAGGGCGCTTGTATGATCGGTAAAAATATTGAAGCGGCGCGACTCTTGGTCGAGGCGTTCCGAGGATTAATCGACTTCTCTGCTTTCCCCGTGCAGAATTTGAAGGAGTTCGACGCGCTCGCGCGAACGGCGACAGACGAACGCTTTCCGGGGGCGTTACTGACTTTGCCACGGGTCGGCAAGCGGAGTGTCTACTATGCAATTGCGGACAATGCTGCTGAGTGGCGCCGACTGCGGCCACTATTGATCGCATACGCGGGTCCAACGTTGACGTCATTCCAAGGTTGGCCGGAACCCCTGCTACCCCACTTGCTGCCCATCGAAGCTCTGTTGGAGGCGGGCTGCTTTCATGTTGTCGCCCGAATCGTCCCCGGAGAGACCGAAAAAGTTCAGAAATACACTAGTCGTAGCTTGTTGCGGTTGGTCGACATGGTCACGACGGCTCCTTCCACCACGAGCGCCGTGCCATTGTCAACAAGCCGCTTGCTAGCGCATTTCTCCGATTGCCTAAACGGTAACGATTTTGTTGGAGCGGAGCGCATACTTGAACAGTGCGCACGTGAATTGCGCATTGATGCTCTTAATCTATTGTTTCTACGTATTCGTTTGCTGTCCTGGTTCAACAACTGGCAAGGCCTTGTTGAGATGCCAGAATTCCGTTCAGTTTGTCATACGCGCCGTCCGCCTGCCGTCACGGCAGCACTATTAGAGGCGGTGTATCAGGTGTGGGTGCGCGATAAGGGAGACATTCCTGAGCTCTCAGAACTCTGGGCGAAGAAGCTGCGGCCAGAATTCCTCACGCTACTTCAGTTGCCGATTCTGCCCGGCGTCTCGAGTGGTGCATTGACACTATTTGCGCTGGAAGCGTTATCGGTCGCGACTCGCAATCCAGTTATTGAGATGGCGGTTATGTCGCATCGTGATGCGACGCCTGAATTGGCCGCGGCGCTGCAGGCCGCTGGCCGTACCGGTGCCGCGTGCACGACTGAGGATACAGTCGGACTGGGCGGAAGACTTCCGACTGCTCAGCAAGCCCTGGTTCAGGCCGAGCGGAGCAATACGCTAGAGACGATCGCACGTGCGCTGCAACTGATCGACGCGCTCGAGGCGGGAGAGCGGGAGAGCCTGTTAGCCTCAACGCCATTTCGCTCTCTATGGCAAAGTGTTAGCACGCAGAGCGGAAAAGCGCCACCGGCGTCTTGGCAAGATTGGTTTAGGCGCTTGCAAACTCCGGAATTCACCGATGCACTCGCAGTGCTGAGTCATGCCGTCACGGAGTGGCCGGCCGCCTTGCTTAAGGATACAGTCGAGATCAACGCATTCGTATCCGCACTGCAGGAAGTGCCTGATATTTTCCCTTCAGCGGACCGCTTGGCGGACGCATTGCCGGCTTTAGTGACTTGGGTGCTCGAAGATCAAGTTTTCCCGCGCCCAAGCATGCTTCCAGTTTATGACGCGTTGCTATACCAGTTGTTGGTGGGAGTTCGCAGGTCTGGTGTGGTATTCGAATCTGCAGCAGTTCTCATCCGTGCGTTGCTTTGTTTGGGCCTCAGCCCTAGTCGTTATCGAGAATTGCTGGATGACTGCCTAATGCTGACCGGTGAGGCCATGTCTAAGCGCACGGTGTACTGGGTGCTCGATACGCTTGAGGAAACGCTGCTTAACCCGTGCCCCGATGAGGAGGCGCGGCGCGGTTTCTGGTACGCGGCCTGTGCCCGGTTGATGCAGATGAAACCATTTTTTAGCCCTGGTCAGAAGATCGTTTTCGTGTGGTTGTCGGCGGAACTGGGGTGGCAGTCGATACAGGAAGTCGAAGAGCGCATCGCAGTGGATCCTATGGGGGCTCAGCGGCACCAACTGCAAAGCGTGCTTGACGGTAGCTACGTTGCAATTTACACCCTTACCGAATCGGCGGGGAGGCAAGCGGCAACCGTTCTCAAGGAATTATCACCTAGTGTGCGCGTTGAGATGTCGCACGACAAGGTGGCATCATCCGCCCTGAAAAGCATGGCTCAACAGGCAGATATCTTTGTCATGGTGGCAGCCTCAGCCAAGCATGCTGCGAGTGGGTACATTCAGCAGGAAAGACAAGGTAAGCCGCTACTATATGCAAATGGCCGAGGATACTCGAGCATTATCCGTGCCGTTGAAACCTTTATCCTTGGCGGTGAGTAACCGCTACTTTGAAGGTTAAGTCGACTAGCACCGGTGAGACCTCATTCGCCAGCCTCGGAACCGGCGCTAAAAGCACTCTGTCAGCGCAAACCGCAAAGCAGAAAGCGGAGGACGATGTTGCCCGAAGATGTATTTGTAGTCGCTTTCGATGCCAAAACTGCAGCGGCCGACGCTCAGTTAGCCTTGAGCATCACCAGCAAAACAGGTACGCCGCTTGTTCATGCCGTCGTGGAGGGCGCTGCCGTGAAGGCGGAGCCGGTCACTATCTAGTGGTGCGGCGTCGCTACGGCCCAATGGATCCGCGTAATTGATGACGCGGGTGGGCTAGGATGATGGCCGCGCTCTGTTCGTTTACGCGGGTGCGCGCAAGGTAGCGAAGCGCGATCTCGATGCCAAAGGAGCTGCACAGGCGCAGGCCGTACGCCAGGTGGCTGGCTGTCTCGTGATCGATCCTATGCGGCATCTGTCTGGTGGCGAACATAGT
This sequence comes from Duganella sp. CT11-25, assembly GCF_047302815.1. Lineage (NCBI taxonomy): Bacteria > Pseudomonadati > Pseudomonadota > Betaproteobacteria > Burkholderiales > Oxalobacteraceae > Duganella > Duganella sp. CT11-25. Next base: position 3,095,136 of record NZ_JBKBFD010000001.1, on the reverse strand, counting down.
GCCCAATGATCGCAGAGTCCCGAATGCGATTTTTTGATGTGGAGCGGTGAGCGGCAGTATTTTGCGGCGGGATGCGCGGACGACCGGAGGGGTTGACGTGGAGTGGAATTGACCTGCTACCCAATTTAGTACGAAACCGCACTAGAGTCTGCAGTTAAAAATCGCTCTGCGAACTGCTTCGGCGTTTGATAGCCAAGTGAGCTGTGTGGCCGCTCATCGTTGTATTCCTCACGCCAGCTCTCGATCACCTGCCGGGCGTGGCGCAGCGATAAGAACCAGTGCTCGTTCAAGCATTCATCGCGGAACTTACCATTGAAGCTTTCGATATAGGCGTTGTGCTGCGGCTTGCCCGGTTCGATAAATTTCAGCTGCAACTGTTTCCCGTAAGCCCATTTATCCAGCGTTTTACCGGCAAACTCCGGCCCATTATCAACGGTCACCGAGATTGGCAAACCTCGCTTCTCGGCCACCCGTTCCAGCACCGATACGACCCGATAGCCAGGCAGTGACGTGTCGACTTCGATTGCCAAGCATTCCTTCGTAAAATCATCCACGATGTTCAGGCAGCGCAACCTGCGGCCATCAACAAATCCATCCGATACGAAATCCATCGACCAACTCTGATTCGGGGCCGTCGCCAGCACGCTGGCTGCTCGCTCGATCCCGGCGATGCGCTTGCGCTTGCGACGACGAACCATCAGGCCTGCCGCGTGGTACACGCGGTAGGTGCGTTTGCAGTTAAGTTCCCAGCCTTCTCGCCGCAACAGCACATGCAAACGTCGATAGCCGTAACGGCGCTTCTGTTCTGACAGCGCAGTCAGGCGTTCCAGCAATGGCCCGTCGTCAGGCCGTGTCGATGCGTACTGGAACAACGATCTCGAGATGCCAATCAGCCCGCAAGCCCGCGTCACACCTAACGCATGGACGGTCATTAAATGTGTCACAGCGAACCGCTTTGCTTGCGGGCTTACCACTTTCGGCCAACAACATCCTTCAGCGCCGCGTTATCCAACATCGCGTCTGCTAGTAGCCGTTTAAGCTTGGCGTTTTCTGACTCAAGTTCCTTTAACCGCTGCGCCTCTGAGACCGTCATGCCGGCAAACTTCGCCTTCCAGTTGTAGAACGTTGCTTCGGCAATCCCATACTTCCTGCTCAGATCGCCTACCTTGGCGCCAGCTTCAGCTTCCTTGAGTACCGCAATGATCTGCTCTTCCGTAAATCGCTTTTTCATGCCTGCCTCCCAGTTGGCAGACTCTAGCTTAGCACCGTACTAAACTGGGGTAGCAGGTCAAACAACCTTTCTGCGGTTTGCCTATGGTGCCTGCGGTGATCACCGGCAAGGATTGGGCGGCCAAGATCAAGGGCAAGACCGGCATCATCTTTTTCAAGGACTACTGGCGGCGGGACGGACAGAGCCACGCGAGCGGCGATCACATCGATTTGTGGAATGGAGCGAAACTGACGTCCACTGGACTGCTGGGTACCCTGGAGACGTTCGCGCGGTTCACGGTCGGCTTGCAGAGCTTTCGGGGTTTATACTCGAATCTTGGCGACTCATCGGAGATCCTTTTTTGGGAAATAAATTGATACGTATCGTCGCCATCCTCGGCGCGGGCCTGACGGGATTTGTCGTCACGTGCCTCAGCAAGCTGCTTTCCCAGCAGATCCACTGGCCCGGAGCGCCTGCGCCGACGAGCGGATGCTTTTCGGTGAGCGATTGCCCGCAGAGCTGGTGGACGCTGCCTCTGTTCCTCTTCCTGTTGTTCGGACCGGCGCTGCTGTACATGGCGCTCGCGCTAGCAGGGTTTTCCGGGCGGTGGAACCGACGAAACTGGATGAATGTTTTCCTCTTCGCCGGTTTCCTGACGCTGCTGTTCTACATTGCCTATGACGCGATCGGCGTCTATGCCGGCTGGGCTTCCTGATCGTGCAAAAACGACAAACTTGGAGGCGAAAATTCCCCCACAGCATACACAACGTCTCGCAGTTGGTCAGGCAGCCAGCAGGTGCGCGTAGAACGGCCCTTCCCTGTCATCGAGAATGGATTGGTAATCGGCTGGCGTTGCAACGGCGTGTTGGCGCCGACCCAATAATGCTGGGTCAGTTTTCGGTCGGCGCCAACATCCGACTTTCCGCTTTCACTTTCGTTGGAATTCTAAACTGTTGGATAGTCCTCTTGCATGCATGAAATATGCGGGAAATATCACATTTTGGGCATCAAAATCTGATTGAACGTTCGGATATCGCGCTAGTCCAACTGGGTTCAATCAATCGGTCCTAAGCCAGTTTGGATCCGTACTGGCGAACATGAGCCCGCTTGAGGGACCACGGAGGGACAAAATGGGTCCATCAGACTTTTTTTCATAGGATATTCGATTCCGGCAAGCCGAACACATTGCCAACTAAAGCAATCTCTCCACGTGATAGGGGAAACTGGTCCCTTAGAATTGATCGGCGCTGGTAAGCCGATCGAGAAGGCCAACACCAAACCCTACGGCTGCTCGGTCGAGTACGCGGGTTAAACCTTGGCATGGTTTTGGAGCCCGCCCCTCATAGGAGCGCGTTTTTTTATTGCGCCAACGTATCGCCAGTAAAAATATTCTTTCGAGGTCGGCCGTTTCGTATTTGCTGTAGCATTCACCCTTCCATAGCGCCGAACCAAGGAAAATAATGAGGATGAATTCTCGTGCGATCACCTATATCACATTAGTTCTGGCGCTTGGGGCCAGCGTCTGCCGCGCTGCCGAGCCAAGCCCGGTGAAAATCACAGGCGGAGAAGTCGTAGGTGTACGTGCCGATACGTTGATAAGCTACAAGGGCATCCCCTTCGCCGCGCCGCCTGTTGGCAATCTCCGTTGGCAGGCACCGCAGCCCGTCGTGCCTTGGACGGGCGTGAAGGAGGCGCGCAGCTTCTCCGCAACCTGCGCGCAGACCGCAGTGTGGATCACGCTGCCCAAGAGCGAAGACTGCCTCTATCTGAACATATGGGCGCCTGAAAAAGCCACGAAACTTCCCGTGATTGTCTGGATTCATGGCGGCGGCTATTACGGCGGCACTGCCGCGCAACCGGGCTACGACGGCGCCAACCTGGCTAAGCGCGGGGCCATCGTCGTTACGCTGAACTATCGCCTCGGGATATTTGGCTTCTTTGCTCACCCGGAATTGACGGTGGAGTCGCCGAACCGCACCTCCGGCAACCAGGGTATCCTGGACCAGATCGCCGCATTGCGCTGGGTGAAGAACAACATCGTGGCTTTTGGTGGCGATGCCGACCGTGTGACGATTGTTGGCGAGTCGGCCGGCGCCATATCTGTCGCGATCCTGACCGTATCCCCGCTGGCGAAAGGCTTGTTCCAGCGCGCCATCGCCGAGAGTGGCAGCGATATCCTGGACAGCCAGTCCGACCGCAAGACCGTCGAGGCCAAAGGTGTGGCTTTCGCCAAGACCGCAGGTGCGAAAAACCTAGCGGACTTGCGCGGCATGAGTGTCGAGGCCTTGCATAAATCGGCGTGGTCGCCGGACGCGGTGATCGATGACTATGTACTGCGCGAAGACTTGCCGACGGCATACCGCAATCACCGTCAAAATGACGTGCCGTTGCTGGCCGGTTGGAACGCCGAGGAGGGCAAGGACCTGGCGCCGGAGATCCTGGGGACCGGTGATTTTACGGTAACCAACCATCCCAAACTGATGGCGAAGATGCTGGGCTATGCGCCTTCGGATGCTTTGTTGGCCGCCTATCCTGTGACTACGAATGATCAGGCCAAGGCGTCCATGTATCAATTCACGAATGACTGGTGGGGCTGGCGCACGACGCATTGGGCGGGGCTTCAAGGGAAATACGGTCGATCCAAACCGTATGTCTATTTCTTTGCTCACCGGCCGACGGCGCCGCTGACGCCTTGCGGTTATGGCTGTGGCGCAGGCCATGGCGCGGAGATCCCGTTCGTGTTCGATAATATCGATCAGGACCAGCGCCCGTGGAGCAAGGCTGATCGGGAAGTGGCGACACGGCTTGCCGATACCTGGGTCAATTTCGCCCGCACCGGAAATCCGAACGGAAAAGGCTTGCCGGCTTGGCCGGCATTCGATGGATCGAATGCGTCCATCTTCCGCATCGGTGACCAGGACCGGCTGCCCGATTTCTTATTGTTTCAGCGGGTTGGAAAAGATTAGTAATTGGCTGGCTTGACGCCGGTACTTATTTCTTTTTGTCCGGCGTAATAATCGGCTTGATCGTGCAGATCGGATTCTTTGGATCATCACAGCAGGTCATGATCTTCTCCAGCGACTCCAGATTGGCCTTGGTCCAAAACGCCTTGGTCTGGTCGTTATTCACCGGCATCCAGTGACTCAGCGGATAGCTCTTGGCCAGCGCGTCGCCACCTTTCGGGGGGATCTGCCCCGTAGCCATCGGCACAAACTGCGAGCAGCTGGCCTGGTCGCCGATGCGGTGGCAACCCACACACGTGTTGTCCCGCGTGCTGATGCTGTTCGAGTGCCACTTCGCGAAGTCCTTGCCGATGTTGCTGTACTTGCCGAGCGGGTCGGTCGGTACCTTGTGCCAGACCTGTCCCAGCCACGGGCTGTACATGAACGGATCGGCGTCGTGGCAGCTGGCGCAATTCTTTTGCGCGGTGCGGCCCGGCGTCCACCAGAAGTCCTTGGCGGAGACGCGCTTGGGCGGCGGCACCTTCTCATTCGGCGGCGGCACGCGCGAGGCGTCGAAGCCGCTGCGCTGGCCCGGCTTGCCTTCGGCGTGGAACCAGCAGGTTTTGCCGCTGTCGGCGCTGTGCGCGATGATGTCGACTTCGTCGAACATCTTGCTCTTCGGCTCGCGCAGTTGTTCGCGCCGGCAGAAGGCGGAGATCTGCACCTTGTCGCGCGAGAAGTTGAGGATGCGCGAGTACGGCGTGCACTGGCCGAACGTCTCCGGCCCATACGGCAGCAGCGCCGGGCGGTCGCAGGTCATGCCGGGCGTGTATTCGGACGGCGTCTTGCCGTCGACGGTGATCGGGACGATGGTGCCGTCGGTGCAGTCGAACACAGGAATCTGCCCAATCATGTCGGCGCATTCCTGCCCGTACTCGTGCAGGCTTTGGCTGATTACCTTGGGCGCCGCCGCGTGCGCGATGCCGATGGCGGCGGCCAGGCACAGCGCGGATATCAGTGACGTGATCTTCATGCTTCATCCTCGCGCGCGGCCTTGGCGTAGGGCAGGGCGACCTGGCGGATCGCTTCCATGTAGCGGACGTAGCCGGTACATCGGCACAGGTTGCCACCGACCCAGGTGTTGATGACCTCGTCGAGTTGCTCAGCGTAGACCGGCGCGTCCTTCAGGTGCGACAGCATGGCGGTGGCGGCCATCAAGAAGCCCGGCGCGCAGTAGCCGCATTGGAACGAGAAGTTTTCCAGGAACGCGAGCTGCAGCGGCGCGAGCGCTTCCTGGCTGCCGAGGCTTTCGACGGTGTAGATCCGCATGTCCTTGACGGCGCTGACCGGCGTCGAGCAGGCGAGCGTCTTTTCCATCAGCGCGCCTTTTTCGTTGCGGGTGGCGACCGTGCAGGCGCGGCAGACGCCGATGCCGCAGCAGAACTTGGTGCCGGTGAGGTTCTGGCGTTCGTGCAGATAGTCGATCAGGGCCATGTCGCTGTCGGCCGCGTCGGCGTGCACCGCTTTGTCATTGATGTGGAAACGGATGGTCTGGCTCATTTCAGCGACTCCAGGACGTTGTGTGCGGTGACGGGCAGCTTGCTGTAGCGATGGCCGCCGGTGGCCATGGCCAGCGCGTTCAGGATCGATGGGGCGATCGGGCACATAACCGCTTCGGCGATGCCGCGTGCGGTGGTTTCGCCAGGCGCCGGCGGCAGGATCACCAGTTCCTGCCGGGGGATGTCGGTGGAACGGGCGATGGCGTATTTGTTGAGGTTCCAGGTGCCGTTGCCCGGACCTTCGGCGTTGTTGGGGCAGTGTTCCAGCAGGACGTTGCCGATCGCCATGGCGATGGCGCCTTGCGATTGGCCGGACACCATTTGCGGGCAGTGCAGCACGCCCGCGCTCAGCACGGAGACCACGGATTCAATCGCGATCTGTCCGCTCTTCGGATCGATGGTGGCGGCGACCAGCGAGCCGCACGGCGCGTACGTGGTGCGGCCGAACTTGCTGTTGATCGGCGGCGGATTGTTCAGCTGGCTGCGGGCGATGGGCTGCAGCGTGTCGACCGTGATGCCCATGGCGATGTAGTCGAGCGGCACGGTGGCGGCGCCGCTGGTGAACGCATATTGCGCCGTGGCGAACTGGCCGACGTAGCTGGCGTGCACCACGGCCACCATCGGCAGCTTCATGCGCATCGCTTGCTTGATCAGTGCGGACCACGGCAGCGATGGCAGGTTGCCGGCATGGAGCCGGTTGTCCTTCCAGCTCAGCGCGGAGGCGGGCGGTTCGGCTTTCCACAGGGCCCGCGCGGCGGGCAGCAGGCTTTGCAGGATCAGCGCCAGTCCCGCTTGCTCGACCACATGGTATTGATAGAAAGCGCCCAGGCAGGCGCTGGAGGAGCCGGAACTCTTCAGCACGTAGTTGGCCGGCGGCGGCGTCGCGGATTTCGTGGTGAGTCCCAAGGCATCGAACAACTGGGTTTCGCCCATGTTGATGCTGTTGGCGTTGCGTCCGAGGTAGGCGGCGGGCGCGAGGCCGAGCGCGGTGGCGGCGCCATTGCCCATGTCGACATATGGCGTGTAGACCGTGATGGTGCCGGTGGGTTCGATCTGCACTGCGCCGAACATGCCGTCACCGGAGGTGCCGTAGGCTTCGTTGGACATCGCGAAGCCCACGCCGTACAACAGGCCTTCGCGCTTCTTGGCTTGCTGCGCGGCCTTGCGGTTTTGCCACAGCGGATGCTGCTCCAGGCGCTTGAGCATGTCGTCCAGTTGCAGGTCTTGCAGGATCGGCGCGCCGGTCACGGTGGCGCCGCGGTTTTGTCCCAGCAGGTTCCGCCGGCGCAGCTCGAACGGATCGATCTTCAGCGTTTGCGACGCTTCGTCGAGCAGGGTTTCGATGGCGATGAAGGCTTGCGGTCCGCCGAAGCCGCGCTGGGATCCGCCCAGCAGTTGCGGGGTCTGCATGGCGCTGGCGGTGGCGACGACGCGCGGGATGTTGTAGCAGCTCATGGAGCTGAGCGCGGCCAGCTGCGCGACATATGGGCTGAGATTTTTCTGGTCGCCGGCGTTCAGCGTGAAGTTGCAATCGATCGCCTGGATCTTGCCGTTGCTGTCGACGGCGAGCGTTTCGCGGAAGTCGGTTTCGCAGCGCTTCAAGCCGATCTGGAATTGCTCGAAGCGGTTCTGCGCCCAGCGCAAGGGCTTGGCGGAGAACGGCGCGGCCATCGACAGGTACATCGAGAAGTAGGATTGGTCGCGTCCGCCGAAGCCGCCGCCGGGATAGCACGACACCAGGTCGATGTCCTTGACCGGGAAGGCGCTGTTTTCAAAGATGCCGGCGGCGTCCGCCGCGTCGCCGGTTGGCGATTGCGTGCCCAGCACCAGGTTCAGTTGCTGCGCGCCCGGGTCGTACCATGCCAGTCCGGATTCCGGTTCCATGAACATCGGGTCGATGGTTTGCGTGTAGAACACGCGCGAGAATGTCGGCCAGGTGTTGCCGGCGATCGAGGCCTTGATTTGCTTGGCCACTTCGGCCTGCTTTGCCTGGTAGTCGGCGCTGTACACGTAGTTGAAGTTCTGCGCGTCGTCGCGGACGTAGCTGAAGCTCGGCGAGTAGACCGTGTTCTTGGTGCTGGCCTTGGCGCCGTAGGAGATGACGGCGGGATTGAACTGCAGGATCTTGACGGCGTGGCGATAGATGTCGAAGCTGGCGAAAATCAGCATGACCACCGGCTGCCCGAAAAAGTCCGCCGGCTTGCCGATCTGGGCCAGGAAGGGGCTGTTCATATTGCTGGCCAAGTTCATCTTGTTGGCGACCAAGGCCGCCGCGTCGATGATGGCCACCGGCTGCAGCTCCTTCGGCAGCATGCTCAGGTCGTAGCCGTTGATGATCTCGTCGTAGCGGTCGCAGCGCACGGCGTACAGGAAGTATTCGCCGTCCTGCGGCCAGTCCTTGAAATCACGTGCCTTGAAATCGCGCGCGTAGATTTTCTGGCCGAGGACTTTTTGCATGCCGTCGATACGCCAGCGCGCCTTGCCCGGCTCGGGCGCCCATTCCGGCACTTCGGTCAGCCGGGGCCGGGAGGCGTTCATGGCCATGGCGGTCAGGCTGGTCACGGACAGGCTGACCGTGGCACCGCCGGCCAGGACTTTCAAGAAGGTACGACGCGTGACTTGCGACGAAATATCCATAATTCAGTTCACCCGGGAATAGCCGTTGTGAGCTGATTATAGATAAGTTGACAATTGGAAATCTATCCAATTATTGCGTTGTGGAATTGAATGTTGGCCGTGCCGATCAGGTACTTGAGGGCTCCGATTGGACGCAGACCGGCATTGGCTGGGAGAAGCCGTCAAACAGCTGATGGATCAGTAATCGGCCAGCTTGACGCCATCGACTTCTATGAGCTGGTCCAGGCGCACGGTTTCGCCGGTGCTCAAGGAGAGATAGTCGGCGCCCGCGCGAGCGAAGACGTCGGTGATGACGGCGCTGGACTGCTTCACCGTGCCGTCGTTGTCGCGGAACGAGATCTGCGTCGCCTTGCGGTTGGTCGCGTGTACTTCAAGCAGATCGTGAAACTCGCAGCTGACCGGTTGGTAGCTGGATGGCTTGTCCGTCATGACGATTTCCTCTTATTTTGCTGGCGCCTGTTTGGCGCGGATGGGCCGGGTGCTCTCTCCGAGCTTTACAAGATCCCTGATCTTACGCTGATAAAATATAGAAGCAAGCCGACACCGGGAGAGACTATGAACGATTACATCATCCTCATGCTTGACGATACCGCCAACCCCGACGCCGCAGACGGCGCGCTGTGGGACGCCTACATCACCGGCCTGAGTCAAAGCGGCCGGTTCGACGGTGGTAGTTCCATCGGCCGAGGCGCGCTGTATCGCAAAGGCGCCCCCGCCGACACCGCCAGCCTGGACGTGACCGGCTTCCTGCGCGTGCGCGCCGAGAGCACGGATGATGCCGCGCGCTTCCTGGTCGGCAATCCGCACTACGAAGCCGGCGGCGGCGTCGAAATCCGCGAACTACCTCGGGACTAGCCTTAGCGCGTCCAGGAAAGTGGCCAAGGCCGTCGCGCGAGAAAATTCCAATATGCCCAGCCGAGCATCACCAGTAGCAGCGCACCGACCGCGACGGGAAACAGCAGGAAGGGCCAGCCGGCGTGGCCCAGGAAGACGATGGCGGGATTGCTGCCGGCCGGCGGATGCACTGTGCGCGTCGCCATCATCAGCATGAGCGCGCACGCGCTTGCGGCGGCCAGCGATGGCCATCCGGGTCCGAGCATCTGCAGGAACAGCAGGCCGCAAACCGTCGTCAGCAGGTGCCCGCCGATGATGTTGCGAGGCTGCGAGAAGGGACCATCGGGGAAACCGAAGAGCAGTACGCAGGTGGCGCCGAAGGAGCCGAGGATCATGGGCTTGCCGCTGGCCGAGGCCAACCAGCCGATGAAGGCGAACGCGAGAAAAGTCCCCATGCCCGCCGTAGCGGGTGAAGCCGGTTTTACCTGGGAGGTCATAGGAGGCCTGATTGGTTAGCGGCGGCGGCATGGTCGACATGCCGCCGCCTTGTGCCGCCTAGGCAGCTTTTTTCTTCTCGAACTTGGCCGCCTCTTCCGAGCCGCCCGTCGCGTTGCCCTTGCTGTAGGAGTGCGCGCCGACGCCGGCCAGCTTGCCATCCTGGACGATCAGGTACTCGTCACGGATCGGCCGCTGCTCGAAGTAGCATTCGAGGATTTCGCGCGTGCCGGCCGCGTAGCGGGTTTGCGCCGACAGGCTGGTGCCGGAAATGTGCGGCGTCATGCCATGGTGCGGCATGCTGCGCCATGGATGGTCGTTGGGCGCCGGTTGCGGGAACCAGACGTCGCCGGCATAGCCTGCCAGTTGGCCGCTTTCGAGCGCGCTGACGATCGCATCGCGGTCGCACAGCTTGCCGCGCGCGGTGTTGATCAGATAGGCGCCGCGCTTGAAGTGCTTCAGGCTTTCCGCATTGATCATGTGCTCCGTCTCGGGGTGCAGCGGGCAATTCAACGTCACCACATCGCACACCTTGGCCAGGCTTTCCAGGCTGCTGTGGTAGGTCAGGTTCAACTCGCGCTCGACCGCCGTCGGCAGGCGGTGACGGTCCAGGTAGTGCAGCTTGACGTCGAACGGATGCAGCAGGCGCAGCACGCGCAGGCCGATGCGGCCGGCCGCCACCGTGCCGACGTTCATCGCTTCGAGGTCGTAGGAACGGGCCACGCAGTCCGCGATGTTCCAGCCGCCGTTGACCACCCAGTTGTAGGACGGGATGTAGTTGCGCACCTGAGCCAGTATCATCATCAGGACGTGCTCGGCCACGCTGTTGCTGTTGCAGTAAGTGACTTCCGCCACCGTCACATTGCGCTCCATCGCTGCCTGCAGGTCGGTGTGGTCGGAGCCGATGCCGGCGGTAACGATCATCTTCAGCTTCTTGGCCTTGGCGATGCGTTCGGCCGTCATATAGGCTGGCCAGAACGGTTGCGAGATGACGATCTCGGCGTCGTGCAGTTCGCGGTCCAGCACGCTGTTGTCGCCGTCCTTGCTGGAGGTGACGATCAATTGATGCCCGTTCGATTCGAGATACTTGCGCAGGCCCAGCTCGCCGGACACGCTGCCCAGCAGGGCGCCGGGCGTGAAATCGATCGCCCTTGGCGTCGGCAGGGTCTGGCCGTCCGGGTATTGCGTCGGTTGCGGCAGATCGTCGCGGGCGTAGCTGGTTGGATAGCCGGTGACGGGGTCGTCGTATAAAACACAGATAATCTTGGCCATGCTTGTCTCCTGGTTTTTACCCGCGCCGGATGGCGGCAGGTCGTGGAGAGATCATGAGCGCTTCAGCCCGGGCGATCCAATACCGCCAGGAGATCGTTCAATAGATATCGCTTATCAAACTGTCGAAGCGCGCCTGCAGCGGTACCTGCAGGGCCATATTCAACACGGCCGCTGTCACCGCAGGCAGCGGATCCTGGTTCCGCAACACCAGTCCTATCTGGCGCGACAACTGCGGCAGGATGGGGACGATCGCCAGTTCCTGGCGCAACTCGATCAAACTCAATACGCTGTGCGGCACCACCGCGCACAGGTCGCTGAAGCGCACTTGCGCATACAGCGCAAAGATGGAATCCGTCTCGACCTTGATGCGGGGTTTCGCGGCCACGCTGCGGAAGGAGGCGTCGATGATTTGCCGGCTTTGCATATTGGCGGTCAGCAGGCACAGATCAAGCTCCGCGGCCTCGGCCCAGTTCAGCGATGTCCGGCCGCCGAAAACAGCCGCGTCGCGCGCCACCAGCACGTAGCGCTCGTGGAACAAGGGGTGCACCTGGAATCCGGCCAGCGTGTTACCGTCCAAAAAAGTCAGCCCCAGGTCGAGGTCGCAATTATCCAGCCGTCTGACGATCTCGTCCGACGGCAGCGACAGGATAGTCAGCTTGATGGCGCTGTACCGGTCCTGGCAGCCTGCGGTGAGGAACGGCACCACCGGCATGGCGGTCGGAATGGCGCCGATGCGCAGCGTGCCGGATAAGGTCCGGTTGGCGTCGACCGCTTCCTGCCGCATCGCCTCGTAGCTGGACAGCATGTGCTGGGCCCAGCCGATGACGCGCCGGCCTTCCTCTGTCAGCCCTTCGTAGTTGCGGCCGCGCCGCACCAGCTTGAGGTCCAGTTCCTGTTCCAGCTTGGCGATCGCGCTCGACAGCGCCGGCTGGGACACGTGGCAGGCCTCGGCCGCGCGGGAGAAGTGCCCCAGCTCGGCCAGCGTAACCAGATACTCAAGCTGTCGTATGAACATGGACGTTCCGTGGAAGCAGGGTGGTGACCGGGATGCGCGCCACGCTGGTCAGCCATGTGCGCAGCATGGCCATCGCGGCGCGCTGTGCCTGTTCGCCGTAGCGGTCGGTATCTACGCGCAGGCGCTCCAGGCTGACGCCGGGCGCATTGGCAATTTCAAGGCTGCGGCTGATCAGCCATTGTTCCAGTTTGCGCGCATCGAATTCGAGGTGGAATTGCAGCGCCAGGCAACGCTCGCCCCATGCGAAAGCCTGGTTTTGATATTCGTCGCTCGCGGCCAGGTGGCGCGCGCCGGACGGCAAGTCGAATGTGTCGCCATGCCAGTGCAAGACCGGCGTTGCGCTGCGGATGAATTTATCCACCGCCGGCACGGCGCCGCCATGCGCTCCCGTGACGAGCGGCGCCCAGCCGATCTCCTTGACCGCGCCGGGATATACCCTGGCGTGCAAGGCGGCCGCCATCAACTGCGCACCCAGGCAGATGCCCAGCGTCGGCAAGTCTTCCAGAAGGCGGGCGCGCAGCCAGGCAATTTCCTCCGTCAGGAACGGGTACTTCGCCTGGTCGTACACCGAAATCGGTCCGCCCAAGATGATGACCAGGTCGATGTCGAGCGGTGAGAAGTTAAGAAAGGAATCGACGCCGACTTCGAAATAGCGAACGGTGAAATGGGCACGCTCCAGTATCGGTTGTAGTTGGCCAAGATTTTCATAAGCCAGGTGGCGCAATACAAGGGCTCGTTTCATAGGGGTCGAATTTTGAAAATAGTAAAAAAGCGCCGGGTCGCTCGGGGGCGCTCGAAGTCGCTATATATTACCGTATACAGCGTAGCACCATAAAATAGAGAACTTGTCTTGTCATCGAATCAATCTGGCCCTAACATGGCGAGGTGCGTCGGCATCGCCAGCCGCACATTCCATCAACAACCCCTCGGAGGGAAAACCATGTTCACCAGCGCGCGCAATCAGCTCAGCGGAAAAGTCACCGCCATTCAACGCGGTGCAGTCAATGACGAAGTCGAAATCAGTTTGCCGGACGGCCAGAAGGTAGTCGCTGTCCTGACCCACAGCAGCACCGAATCGCTGGGCCTGAAGCCCGGCACGGAAGCTTTTGCCTTGATCAAGGCATCCTGGATCATCTTGTTGACCAATACCGCCGGCATCCGCCTGTCCGCGCGCAATCAGCTGTCCGGCACGGTCGAGGAAGTGACCTTGGGTGCCGTCAACGCTGAAGTCACGCTGAAGCTGGCCAGCGGCGACATCATCGCCGCCATCGTTACCAACGAAAGTGTAAGGAACCTGGGCCTGGCGCCAGGCGTGGCCGCCAGCGCCGCATTCAAGGCCTCCAGCGTCATCGTTGGCGTGAAAGCGTAATTCAATACGGCCCCCGCCTCATGGTGGGGGCAACGAAACGATGGGCGTGTCCGAGCGCGCCCATCGTTATATAAGAAACTACATAACTAGCCGGCCGGAGCCGCCATCCGATGCATCAGCTCGACAAAGCCGGCGATGCTGGAGTTGCGCGCGGGATGACAGGGAATGCCGTTGCGCTCGGCGAGCTGCCGCGTGACATGCATGGCGTTGTGGCTGATGCAGTCAACCGGGAACACCACGAGCTGCGCGCGCGGCAGCAGGGATGCGAGCATGCCTTTGCGGTCTTCTATCCCGCCATCGTGCACCAGCAGTTCGCCGCCGGCGGCCGCGACCAGTTTGGCGAGGACCAGCGTCGTTTGCGGGCGTCCGCCGACATACAGCACGCATTGGCCGTGCAGATGCGGCAGCGCCGTCGTCTCGGTTCCGTGCTCAAGCATTTGCGCCAGCGCCTGTTCCAGCGCGTGCACTTCGGCACGGGCAAGCTCCGCCTCGGTCTTCATCTGATCTGCTTCACGGGCCAGCGATTCGGCGGTCTTGTCGCGGGCGAGCAATAGGGTTTCAGTCTCCGCCTGGCGGATGATTTGCAGCGACAGTTGTTCTTCCCTGGTCGCCAATGCGGCGCGCAGTTGCGCCAGTTCGTCCGCTGCGGACGACGACGCCAACCCCGCATGCCGCTCGCGCAGTGCGGCCAGTTCGATGGCCTGCCGCTCCGCCAGTTCCAGCGCGTGGTGGTGCTGCGCCGCCAGTTCCTGCTGGCGTCCCTGCTGTTGGGCGTTCTGTTCCCTGAGGCGGGCGTTTTCTTCTTCCAGCGCCGTCAGGCGGCGCAAATCGGCGCGGTTCGATGCGCCCACCAGATGCGACAACATATGCACATCGCCGAAAGCCTGCCTGCGCAACTCGAAGCTGCACAGCGGATGCGTCATCAGCGCCCAGTAGGCGCCGGGGACATCGCCGTGGGCCAGGGCTTCGCTCCACATCGCGGCAAGCGCCGTCTCGTCGTCCGCCGCCTTGAAGCGCTTGAGGGCGAGCGCATGCCGCGTGTCCAATGCTTTATTGAGTTCCTTGGCCGCAGCCTCGCCCAGCGTCGACAGCTCGACCGCCGTGTGATGGATTTCCAGGTCGCTGGCGGTCTTGCGGTCCAGGGCCGGCGCGTAGCGCGGTACGAGCTTGCGCAGCTCGCCCGTCGTCATGCAGGTGCCGATGATCGAGCAGTGGATATTGTTGTCCAACTCCGAGAGCCTGGTACGCCTCAGTACCGGGGCGGCTGGCGCCTTGAGCGCATCGTCAGGCGCGCAGCAGCCATCCGGATGTGCGTTCAGCATCCGGGTGACGAAGGCCGGCGGAGCGGTGTTGGTGGATAAATAGGGCATCGGTTGGACCTTGGAACTCGCTATGTATAGCAAAATATAGCGCATTGCACAGCTTGACGCCATAAGCGTCGTATAATTTCCTATATAACGCTTTTTCATCTTTCACTACGGAATCAGCCATGACGTGTTTCTTGCAGCGCCTTGTATTCGCCGCCGTGCTGGGTTTTGGCACGACGGTTCAAGCCCACGACCTGCCGCCGCCGGCCACGCCGGCCGCCCGTGTCGCCGTCAGCGGCGCCGTGCAGCAAGCGCTGTCGCTGAGCGTCGACGACTTGCGCCAGTTCCCGCAGGACCAGATCGTCGAATTGCTGCTTCCGGCCAGGGACGCCACGTCCCAGCCCAGTGTGCTGAAGGGCGTCCGGCTGCGGGCGTTGCTGGAGCGCGCCAAGGTGGTGGCGGCCGATCACAACACCGTGAAGAAGCTGGCCATCATTGCCGCCGCCACGGACGGCTACAAGGTGGTCTTTTCCTGGAGCGAGCTGTTTAACGCCGAGTTGGGTAACTCCGTGCTGGTGGTCTTTGAACGGGATGGCCAGCCGCTGGCGGTCGCCGAAGGCCCGCTGGCGCTGATCTCCGGCAAAGACATTCGCACCGGACCGCGCCACGTCAAGTGGCTGCAGTCCGTCGAAGTGCGCCAGATCGTCGACTAGGATGGCTATGAAGACTGCGCTCGTACTGCGGCATCTGGCATTTGAGGATTTGGGGCGCCTGCAGCCGGCGCTGGAACAGGCGGGCTACGCGATCCGCTATATCGAGGCGGGCGTCGATGCGCTGTCCGCCCATCCGCCGCTGGAGCCGGACCTGGTCGTCATCCTGGGCGGGCCGATATCGGTGTACGACATCGAGGATTATCCCTGGCTCGCGGCCGAGATCAACTGGGTGCGCGCGCGGCTGCTCGAAGACCGGCCGACGCTGGGCATCTGCCTCGGCGCGCAGTTGATGGCGGCGGCGCTCAATGCGAAAGTCTATCCCGGCAGGGCCAAGGAGATCGGCTGGAGCAGGCTGTCGCGCGGCAGGGAAGGGGATGATGTCGCCGGCTGGGATCAATACCTGGACAGCGCAGGCGCGGTGCTGCATTGGCACGGCGATACCTACGAGCTGCCTTCCGGCGCGCGCCATCTCGCATTCAGCGCGCTGTACGAGAACCAGGCCTTCGCGTGGGGTGCCCATTGTTTGGGCCTGCAGTTCCATCCCGAATTCGACGCATCGAGGCTGGAGCAGTGGCTGATCGGCCATTGCATGGAAATCGCTGCCGCTCCGGGCGTGACGCTGGCCGCCTTGCGCGCCGACACCGCGCAACATGCGGAGCAAGCCGGGGCAGCGGCCGAGCGGTTCTTCGAGAGCTGGATCGGCAGCCTCTCCAGGTGCCGCTGCAAAAAATCGGCGCCGCGACCTGAGAACGAGGCGCACCGCTGCATGCGCAATTTTTAAGGCATACTGGCGGATTCATTTCGTCATCTACGCCGCCTGATCGCATGGACCTGAAACTCAATCTCAAACTCCGCCTGCTCCATGAAGACGAAGTCGCCATGGGCCCTGGCAAGGCCGACTTGCTGGAAGCGATCGCGCAGGAAGGCTCCATCAGCGGTGCGGCGCGCAGCATGAATATGTCGTACCGGCGCGCCTGGCTGCTGGTCGATGTGATGAACCGCTGCTTCAGCGAGCCGCTGGTCCACAGCGCCGCCGGCGGTTCACATGGCGGCGGCGCGCAACTGACCGAGACCGGTATCGCCGTGCTGAAGCAGTTTCGCAAAATGGAAGCCGCCGCCAGCAAGGCGGCTAAGGCGCACCTGGCCGCGATGGCCAAACTCCTGAATTAATCAAATCGCCTTTGCCAGGAGCTTGTGCATCTCTTGCGCAATCTCGTCCACATGCGTTTCAAGCGCGAAGTGGCCGGTGTCCAGCAGCTTGACGACGGCGTTCGGATTGTCGCGCAGGTAGGCTTCGGCGCCTGGCGGGATGAAGAACGGGTCATGCTTGCCCCAGATGGCCAGCGTCGGTACCTGCGTATCGCGGAAGAACTTCTGGAACACAGGGTACAGCTCCAGGTTCGATGCGTAATCCAGGAACAGGTCCAGCTGGATGTCCTGGTTGCCCGGCCGTGCCAGCAGCGCTGCGTCGAGTTGATAGGACTCCGGCGCCACGCTGTCGGGATTGGCCACGCCGTGCACGTACTGCCATTTGGTCGCGTCCAGGCTGAGGAAGCCGCGCATCACTTCGCGATTCTCGGCGCTTGGGTCGGCCCAGTATTTCTTGATCGGTGTCCATGCGTCGCCCAGACCTTCCAGGTAGGCGTTGCCGTTTTGCGAGATCAGCGCGGTCACGCGCTCGGGATGCGCGGCGGCCAGGCGGAAGCCGGTCGGTGCGCCGTAGTCGAACACGTATAACGCGTACTTGCTCAAGCCGATGGCCTGGACGAAGGCTTCCATCGTCGCGGCCAGGTTGTCGAAGGTGTAGACGTAGTTGCGCTCGGCCGGCACGGTGGTGAAGCCGAAGCCCGGCAGGTCCGGCGCGATGACGCGGTATTTGGTCGCCAGCAGCGGAATCAGGTCGCGGTACATATGGGACGACGATGGGAAGCCGTGCAGCAGCAGGACGACCGGCGCGTCCTGCGGACCGGCTTCGCGATAGAAGACATTGACGCCGTCGGCTTCGACATTGTGGAACGAGGCGCGGGTGATGTTGGCTGGATGGGACATGAAAATTCTCCTTGGGTTATTGAAACCGTTAAAAATGTGTTTGAGTGGTTACATCATTGTCCTGTCGGTGTAACTTGTCAAGTGATTTTTTAAGGGTTACAATGAATCCTGACTTGGGAGAGATATGCTATGAGCACAACGAGTTACCGTCCGGTGCCGGAATTCTTCGGCGACCATCGTGCACTGGACTTGATGAATACCGTCATGCTGGTCAATGGCGAGGCGACCGATACCTGGCGGGAGGATGCCGATGTGCTGCATTGGCTGACGCATGCGGGCCTGGCGCCGGCTGGCCGCAAGGGCGCCGCGCCTGCGGGATTGCTGGAGGCCGGACGCGCCTTGCGTGACGTGACGCGCAAGCTGGTGCTCGACCGCAAGGCGGGCAAGCGCCTGGATCTGAAGCCACTGAACGCGGCCTTGGCGCAGGGACAGCGGCACCTGGAACTGGTGGTGGATGGGGAGGGACTGGCTGTGGCGGAACACTACGCGACCGACACGCCGCAGCGGCTGCTGGCGCCGCTGGCCGAAGCGGTGGCTGACCTGTTGGCGACCGCCGATTTCAACCTGGTGCGCAAGTGCGAGGATAGCGATTGCCTGCTATGGTTCCTCGACCGCACCAAATCCCATCGCCGGCGCTGGTGCAGCATGGCGCTGTGCGGCAACCGCAACAAGGTGACTTCCTTCCGCCAGCGTCAGCAGAACCTGGCTTAGCGTGGTTTGCCAGATGTCGGAGAAAGATGTCGGAGAAATCAGGCTTGACGTTGGCCTAGGCCTGATTTGAGACGTGCGCGCCGTGTTCAGGATGCAATGTATATTCGAGATAAATTTGATAACATTGGAGTCCACAGCATGAAACGACACGCCGCAGTTGCCACACTGATCCTGACCACGATGTTGGCCGCTTGCCAGAAGCGCGAGCCGGCCGAGGCGGCGCCGGCCGCCGCCGCGCCCGCAGCCGCAACGGCGCCTGCCGCTGCGCCCGCACCGTCAGGCCCGCCGGCCGAGCAGACGCCGGAGCAGCAGGAGATGGCGAAGAAGCAGGCCCTGCTCGCCTACGGCGTGATGGAAGACAAATACATCAACGACCCGCGCGGGCAATGGGCGTCGGAAGCCAAGGCCAGTTCGGTGTTCGGCGACGAAGGCGGTAAGACGCCGTCCAAATCCAACCTGGCCCAGAACGCCGCCGGCGCCGCCGACGGCGAGACCTGGACCAACAATAATATCGAGAAGGGTTTCGACTGGCTGGAGCTCGGCTACATCACGCCGGTCAACGCCACCGAAGTGCGCGTGGTCGTGCCGCGCGGCCAAGGGATGGAGGCGATCAATAAAGTGGAGGTGCAGGATACGGACGGAAAATGGATCACCGTGTGGGAAGGCCTGCATAGCGAGAAGCGCGACGAACGCGGCAACCGCACCTGGTTCATCCGCACTTTCGACAAGACCGCCTACAAAGTCAAAGGCGTGAAGATCACCTACGCCAACAATCTGCACCATGACTACAAGGTGGTCGATGCGGTGCAGCTGATCGGCGACAAGTAAGCACTACGGCGCCTGCACCAGGTGCTTCCTGGCCAGCCGGCCGAGTTCCCCGTGCGCGACCATCTCGGTGAACAGCTGGTTGTAGCGCTGCCGCACCTGCTGATACGCGCCTTGCTTCGGGAAGGCGATATAGCCGTCCTGCACCGATAGCACCGGCCCCAGTTCGCTGACCAGGGGAATGAGATTGAGCTGCGACAGGACCGGATGCAGGTTGCGCTCGTTTGCCGCCAGCAGCTTGACGCGGCCATGCACCAGCATCTGCACGCCGTTCTCCAGCTTCGGCACTTCGCTGATCTGCAGATCGGGCCGCGCCTGGTCGAACGCATCGCCATAGTGCCAGCCGCGCATCGCGGCGATGGGCACGCCTTTCAGCGCCTGGTAGTCGCCGGCCCACGGCGTCGTGCCGCCGGCGCGGCCGAAGAACATCATGCGGTCGCGGTAGAACGGATGATCGAGGAAGGCGAAACGCGCTTCGCGCTCCGGCGATTTATAGGGGCCGACCAGAATGTCGGCCTGCCCCTGCGCGACCATGGCCTGGGCGCGCGGCCACGGATACATCTGGAACCGCACCGTGTCGCCGGCGCGGGCCGCGAGCGCGCGCACGATATCGACGCCGAGCCCGGTCCATTCGCCGTTGGGCGCCTGTTCGAATACCCTGCTGAATTGTGCGCCGACGGCCAGCCGCTCGACCGCGCCGGCGCCGGGCAGCGCGCCGGTAAAGACCAGCAGGGCGGTGAAAAAGCGGACGGTGACGGCGCGGGCGGCGAAGGGCATGGCGCGTCGGGCCGGATGGCTCAGCGCAGGTCCGCCGCGCGGCGCTTGTCCGGTTCGTTGAGCACGCGGACGATGACCGGCAAGGGGACGCCGGCGTCCTCCATGAAGAGGGCCGCGGCTTCGCGGCCGTCGGTCTGCTGCATGGCGATGCCGGCGTTGACGGCGATGGCTTTGGTGCGGTCTGGGCGGGAACGTCGTTCGATCATGTTGGAGCCTCCTGTCACGGGACATTATCACAAAAGAATTTGCCATGTGCCCGGTTTTCAGTTTCCGTTGGTCAATCCCAACGGCCGGCCTGCTCCATTGCAGCGGATCTAAGCCGATTGAGGCTGGAGCGCGGCGCGCGCCGCCATGCCTTTGCCGATCGCCCGCAGGATGTGGTCGAGGCTGGCCGGCTTGATGATGTGCTCGTCAAAGCCGGTATCGCGCACCCGCTGGCGGGTGACGCTGTCGCCCCAGGCGGTGAAGGCGATCAGGGTGACATGGTCGAAATCCGGCAGCGCCCGCAAGGCGCCGGCGACCACATAGCCATCCATGCCGGGCATGCCGAGGTCGAGCAGGATCACGTCCGGCGCGAAGGTCCTGGCGGTTTCCAGCCCGGTGCGGCCGGCATAGGCCACGGCGGTTTGATAGCCGTACATGCCGAGCAGCTCAGCCGTGATGTCGGCCGCTTCATTATTGTCGTCGACGATGAGTATACGTTTGGGGAAATTGGTCTGGTCCATGATAGTGAACGAAAAAGTGAGCGTTCGGCTGGGTCCAGGCCGGGGAATGGTGGGCGCGGCGTTTGGCGGCGCGCAAGGCGTAGCGTTGTTTTGCTTTCCTGACGTAAATTATAGTTGAATTTCAGCCGCTCGCTTGAAGAAAAGCGGGGGCGTCTCCAAATTGGGTACTTATACAGAAGAGGAAACCACAATATGACCACATCGACTGAAAAGGCCATCCTGGCCGGCGGCTGTTTCTGGGGCGTGCAGGACCTGGTGCGCAAGTATCCGGGCGTGCTGAAGACGCGAGTTGGTTACAGCGGCGGCGACGTGGCCAACGCCACTTATCGTAACCACGGCACCCATGCGGAGGCGATTGAAATCATTTTCGATCCGGCGGTGATCAGCTACCGCAAGATCCTGGAGTTCTTCTTCCAGATCCATGATCCGAGCACGCTCGACCGCCAGGGCAACGATCTCGGCAGCAGCTATCGCTCGGCGATTTTTTATACCAGCGAGCAACAGAAGGCGACGGCCGAAGACACCATCGCCGACGTCGACGCCTCCGGCATCTGGCCCGGCAAGGTGGTGACCGAGGTGGCGCCCGCCGGTCCGTTCTGGGAGGCGGAACCGGAACACCAGGACTATCTGGAACGGATTCCGAACGGCTACACCTGCCATTTCATCCGTCCGGATTGGCAACTGCCGAAGCGCTGAGCGTGGTTTTTCGTGTGAGATAAAATCTTTCATAAACAACTACTTAGGAATCGGAAGGTATTCGGAAGGCGGATTTCTGGCACGGCCCTTAAAGTTCAAGCATGTTTTATTTTTACTTTAGGAAATGCCATGAGCCAGTTATTTGCCGCCGTTTATGAAATCAACAGTGCCGTCGCCGGCCGTCCTACGTTGCGCCTGAACCTGGTCATCAACGGGGACAGCGACGGCGTCGTCGGTACTGCCGTGCTGGAAACCTATGCTGGCGATATCAGCGAAATCTCCGTGCGCGGCCACTGCATGGAGATCGAAGGCGAGCGTCCGCTGAAGGCGATCGTGCTGGCCGGTACGCCTTCGGTATTCGCGTCGCTGAACGAGGATCCGAGTGCTTTCCAATTGTTGATGGTGCTGCCTTCCGCGTGGAAGGATGGCCAGGTTTGCTACAAGATGAGCTTTGGCAAACTGCATCCGCGCACCATTGAAATCCGCGACGGCATCGCCCGCGCCGTGCTGCCGGAAGCCATTTACTGACGGTTACAGCGCGACCGCTGTACTACCACTTTCTTCCCCTTGAAAATTGGTACTCACTATTCAAACAGAATGTGCTCTTTTGAACATTCTGTTTGAATAGTCAATCTTTGCCGCGCGCAACTCTCTGTGGTGGTTGGTGGGTGCTCACATTCCATTGACCAATTCATATCGAATCTTTCTGCAATAACTCTTCCTTGGTTGAAACTGGTATTGGATCTGGCGTAATTAATAAAACCACTTGACTACCACTTGCTTCGGTTCCATGCTGAAAAAATAATAAGAAGCATAGATCACCCACCCAAAGGAGAGATGATGGAACGTGCAGTCAAGGGGAATGCGGCCGTACTCGGCCTGATCGCCGGCATGTTGGCGGCTTGCGGCGGAGGCAGCAGTGACAGCCCCGCTTCCGATTCACAGATGAAGTTGCTGGGGGCGGTGCAGCTTGGCGCCGCCGCCAGCTGTCCGGCATGGTCGTCCAGCGCGATCTACACGGTCGGCATGTGCGTGACCTACAACGGGGCCACTTACCAGGCCAAGTGGTGGACGCAGAATAACGTGCCGGGCACCGAGGAATGGGGGCCATGGGCGCTGCAGACTACCACGCCGACGCCGACGCCGACGCCGACCCCGACGCCTACGCCGACGCCGACGCCGACGCCGACGCCTACTCCGACGCCGACACCTACGCCAGTGGGCGGCCGCGAAATCGGTTCCTACTTCGCGCAGTGGGGCGTGTATGGCCGCAACTACGAAGTGGCCGACATCCACACCACCAAGACCCCGGTCAACGGCGTACAGACCAGCATCGCCGACCAGCTGACCTTCATCAACTACGCCTTCGGCAACACCTACGCGAAAAACGGCGGCTACGAATGCGACATGCAGACTCGCGCCGAAGTCGGCAACGAGAGTCCGACTTCTCCGGCTGCAGGCACCGGCGGCGATGCCTACGCGGACTATCAGCGCTCGCCGGGACGCACCGTCAACGGCCAGGCCGTCGCCTGGGACGCACCGTTGAGCGGCAATTTCCTGCAACTGAAGCTGCTGAAATCCGCACACCCCAACCTGAAGGTCTTCATTTCGCTGGGTGGCTGGAGCTGGTCGAAGAACTTCTCGGCCGCCGCCAAGACGGACGCGCTGCGCAAGCAGCTGGCCAAATCCTGCGTCAAGCTGTTTATCGCCGGCGACCTGCCGGTACAGGATGGACGCGGCGGCACGGGCTCCGGTAAGGGCGTCTTCGACGGTATCGACATCGACTGGGAATACCCGGGCGGCGGCGGGCAGCCGTACAACACGTTCGACGCGGTCAACGACAAGCACAACTTCACGCTGCTGATGCAGGAGTTCCGCGCGCAGTTGGATGCGCAGGGCGTCATCGACGGCAAGCGCTATCTGCTGACGGCGGCCGTTGGCGCGGGCGGCGAGAAGATCGCGCAGACCGAACCAGGCCAGTATGGGCAGTATATGGACTGGATCAACCTGATGACCTACGACTTCCACGGCGGCTGGGAGAGCACCACCAACTTCCACGCACCGCTGTACCACGATCCGGCCGATCCATCGACCGGCAACCTGGCCAAGTACAACAGCCATGACGCCATCACGGCGCTGGTGGCCGCTGGCATGCCGCGCAATAAGATCCTGCTCGGCGTGCCGTTCTACGGGCGAGGATGGAAGGGCGTGACCGCTGGGCCTAACGCCAACGGCCTGTATCAAAGCGCGACCGGCGCGGCGGCGGGCACCTACGAGGGCGGCATCGACGACTACAAGGTGCTGGTCAATAAGTCTGGAACTCGCTGGTACCATCCCGTTACTAAACAGCTGTTCCTGTACACTGGAACAGGAGAATGGTGGAGCTACGACGACCCGACCGTGATCGCGACCAAGATGCAGTATGTGCGCGACCAGAGTCTGCGCGGCGCCTTCTCGTGGGAACTCGATGGCGACGCCAACGGGGCTTTGACGACGGAAGTGTGGAAAGGACGATAAAACGATGAACCGCCATGACGCTGTGCCTGCAGTAGACATCAACGATTCATGGCGGGGCTGGATCGCCGAGAACCTCATTCTCGGCGGTCATCCTGAAACACTGGTCGGCATCATGATCGAAGCCGGCATCGTCGAGCAGTCGGCGCGGGCAGAAGTCGACTCCGCGCTGCGCAGCCCGTACCTGCGGGGCGTATCGCGGCTGCACAACCGGCTGGCCAAGCGGGATTGGGTGCTCGGCATCCAGTCCCGCCTGAACCGGCTGGTTCCCAACGAAGTTCCGCGTCGGGCGCGCCTGTCCGACGCGGTCTTCCTGGAGGAGCACTACAGCCGCAACCTGCCGGTCATCATCACCGGCATGCTGGACGATTGCGCCGCGCGCGACAAGTGGACTTTCGATTACCTGATCGAGCAGCTGGGCGACAAGGAAGTCGAAGTACAGTTCGGCCGCAATGCCGATCCCGATTACGAGATGAACAGCCAGACGCTCAAGCGCCGCATGCCTTTCGGCGAGTATGTGGCGCTGGTGCGCGATAGCGGCAGCACCAACGATTTCTACATGACCGCCAATAACGACGGCCACAATCGCCAGGCGCTGCAGGACTTGATGCAAGACCTGCCGCCGCTGACCGAGTACCTGCAGGAGGGCAGCAGCGGATTTTTCTGGTTTGGTCCGGCCGGCACGCTCACGCCGTTCCATCACGACCTGACCAACAACTTCATGATTCAGATAGCAGGGCGCAAGCGGGTGCGGTTGATCGCCCCGTGCGACACGCCCAAGGTGTACAACCAGCGTCACTGCTTTACGCCGGTCGATGGACGCGACGTCGATCTGCAGCGCTTTCCGATGATGGCCGACGTGCCGGTGATCGACTGCGTGCTGGAACCAGGCGAGATCCTGTTCCTGCCAGTGGGCTGGTGGCATTTCGTCGAGGCGCTGGATGTGACCATCACAGTATCGACGACCCACTTCCGGTGGGATAACGACTTCTATACCCATTACCCGAGAAATCAAGACTTCTAATTACGGGAGACAAAATGCGACAAAATATTTTGATGCTGACTTTAGTCGGCAGTACTCTGGCCGCCTGTGGTGGCGGTAGCGACCAGCAAAACAGCACTGCGGGCACCAAATTGCTGGGTGGTGTAAGCATGGGCGCGGCCGCCGTGGCAGCCGATTGCCCGGCGTGGTCGTCCAGCGCGGTTTACACCGTCGGCATGTGCGTGACCTACAACGGCGCCACTTACCAGGCCAAGTGGTGGACGCAGAATAACGTGCCGGGCACCGAGGAGTGGGGCCCATGGGCGCTGCAGACCACGACGCCTACCCCAACACCGACGCCTACCCCAACACCGACGCCTACCCCGACTCCAACGCCAACGCCAACGCCGACGCCGACGCCGACGCCGACGCCGACGCCGACGCCGACGCCGACGCCGACGCCCACACCGACTCCAACGCCAACTCCGACGCCGGTCGCATGCCGTCCCGACGGCTTGACCACGCCGGTGCCGAACGTGAACTACTGCGGCGTCTACGACGCCAACGGCCGCGAGAAACTGGCCAATGGCCTGAACCGCCGCATCGTCGGCTACTTCACCAGCTGGCGCACCGGCGCGAACAACACGCCGTCCTACCTGGTCAACAACATCCCGTGGGATAAAGTCACCCACATCAACTACGCCTTCGCTGCAGTGGACGGCAACGCCAGAGTCCAATTGGGCAGCGGCGCCAATAACCCGGACACGGGCCTGACCTGGCCCAACATCCCGGCCGCCGCGATGGATCCGGCCTTGCCGTACAAGGGCCACTTCAATCTGCTATCGCAATACAAGAAGCGTTATCCGGGCGTGAAGATCATGCTGTCGGTGGGCGGCTGGGCGGGCAGCGGCGGCTTCTATGGCGCCACCACCAATGCCGATGGCTCGCTCAACAGCGCCGGCATCAACACGCTGGCCGACTCGATGGTCGCCGTGCTCCGTCAATACACCTTCTTCGACGGTATCGACATCGACTACGAGCACCCGACCACCAACGACGCAGCCGGCAACCCGCTCGACTTCCCCGTCTCCAAGCCTCGCCTGGCGGGTTTGATGAAGGGCTACAACGCGCTGCTGAAAACCGTTCGTCAGAAACTGGACACGGCCGCTGTCGCCGACAACAAGTACTACATGCTGACCATCGCCGGTTCCGCGTCGGCGTGGATACTGCGCGGCGAGGAAAATCTCTCCGGCCTGCAGTACCTCGACTACGCCAGCCTGATGTCCTATGACCTGCACGGCGGCTGGAACCAGTATGTCGGCCCCAACGCCGCGCTGTTCGATGACGGCAACGACGCCGAACTCAAAGCCGGCAACGCCTACCAGTACGGCGGCATCGGCTACCTCAACGTCGACTGGGCGTATCGCTACTATCGCGGCGCGCTGCAGGCGGGGCGCATCAACATCGGCGTGCCGTACTACACGCGCGGCTGGAAGGATGTCACCGGCGGCACCAACGGCCTGTGGGGCACTTCGCCGACCGTCAGCAGCACCGTCACCTGCGCCGGCGTACCGACCTGCGGCACGGGCGCGGTCGGCATCGACAACGTCTGGCACGATCTCGACACCAACGGCCAGCCGGTCCCCGGTGGCGGCAATCCGCTGTGGCACGCGCTCAACCTGCAGGGCGGCATCGTCCCTGACTACCTGGATGCCTACGGCATCACCGAGAAGACCATCACCGGCACCTACGCCGCCAACTACAGCGCGACGATGGCCGCGCCATGGCTGTGGAACGCCACGCGCAAGGTCTTCCTCTCCACCGAGACGGTGCAGTCGATGGCGGCCAAGACCCAGTACGTGATCGACAACGCCATCGGCGGCATCATGATCTGGGAACTGGCCGGCGACTACGCCTGGGATGCCGGCAAGAACGGCGGCAAGGGCGAGTACTTCATGGGCTACACGCTGACCACCAACATCTACAACGCCTTCAAGACCGCCAGTCCGTATGGCGCGACGCGGGCGGAGTCGGTGATCCCGGCCAGCAGCGCCAAGGTCGGCATCTCGCTCGGCGGCTGGAAGCTCGGCGACAGCAACTACCCGATCAATCCGGTCATGACGGTGACGAACAACACCACCGTCACCATTCCGGGCGGCTCGGTGGTGGAGTTCGACTATCCCGTCTCGGCGCCGGCCAACATGAGCGACCAGTCGGGCTACGGCCTGACGGTGACCAAGGCCGGCTATGCGGGACCGAACAACATCGGCGGTTTCAAGGCCAACTTCAACCATGCCAAGTTCACGATACCGTCATGGCAGTCGCTGGCGCCGGGGGCATCGGTGTCGCTGACCTTGAACTACACGCTGCCGATCACCGGACCGTCCGCCTACGTGATCACCGTGAACGGCGTGCGCTATGCGCTCAGCGATGAGTATCCCGGCCTGCCGGTCGTGCTGAAATAAGGAGGGGCGAGATGAAGATCCAAACTATCTTCGCCTCGCTGGCCGCCGCGCTGCTTGCCGCCTGTGGCGGTGGCAGCGACAGCGGGCAGGCACAGAGCGCGGCGCCACGCCTGCTGTCCGGCGGCGTCGCGGTAGCGGCGGCATCCTGCCCGGCATGGAGCGGCACCGCCGTCTATACCGCAGGGGCATGTGCGATCTACCAGGGCAAGCAATACGAAGCCAAGTGGTGGGTGCAGGGCACCGCACCCAACGCCGCCGATACCTGGGGGCCGTGGAAGTACATCGCCGACGCCGCCGATCCGCCGACCGATCCCGGCACCACGCCGCAGCCGGGCGGCGTGCCGACCAGGGCCCAAGCCGAGGCGAGGGAAGCGGAGCTGACCAACAACGACTTCTTCCGCAAGGTGAAGGCATCGGTGCGCACGCTGGGCAATGCGGCGGTGGACGCGGTCGCTCCCGGCGTGGCGGCCAATCCGGCCAACGTCAAGCGGGTGGAGCGGCTGCTGTCGTCGGCCAAGTGGGACTACTACTTCGGCGTCCGCGAGGCCAGCTACACCTATGGACGATTCCTGCAGGCGGTGGCCAAGTTCCCGGCCCTGTGCGGCGATTACACCGACGGCCGCGACGCCGACGCCATCTGCCGCCACTCGCTGGCGACGATGTTCGCGCACTTCGCGCAGGAGACGGGCGATCACAACGCCAGCCTCCCGCTGCCTCAATGGCGGCAAGGCCTGAAGTATCTGCGCGAGATGGGCTGCGATGAAACCGGAACCAACTGCGGCTACAACGCCGAATGCGCGGACCCGGTCTTCAACACCGTCTGGACCTGCGGGAAAAACGCCGACGCCAGCTACAAGAAGTACTTCGGACGCGGCGCCAAGCAGCTTTCGTACAACTATAACTACGGGCCGTTCTCGCAGGTGATGTATAACGGCGACCAGTCGGTGCTGCTGAAGAATCCGGACCTGGTGGCGTCGACCTGGCTGAACCTGGCCTCGGCGACCTTCTTCTTCGTCTATCCGCAACCGCCCAAGCCGTCGATGCTGCATGTGCTGGACGGGACGTGGGTGCCGAATGCGGCGGATCAGGCGGCGGGCGCGGGCAACAACTTCGCCACCACCATCATGATCATCAACGCCGAATGCGGCACCGGCACGGAAAAGCCGGCGGCGCAGAACCGCATCGACTACTACCGGCAGTTCGCGGCGGACCTGGGCTGGAACGTGGGCAGCGAGCAGCTGTCCTGTGCCACCATGCAGCGCTTCAACGCCTCCAGTTCGGCGGCCTACAATATCTACTGGGAGAAGAACTGGAACAGCGGCGGCGAGTACCAGTGCCAGCTGGTGAGTTACCAGACGCCGTACAGCGCCATCATCGCCGGTAACTACGCCAAATGCGTGGAGAAAAACTGGAACGTGACGCTCAACTGAAAGGATGGCTTACAATCGACTGGCCGACAGTGACGAAGGAGGCCAGTTATGCCTATGCACTACCTGCGGGCCCTCACCAGCCCGCATCGCACCGACATCAGCAACCGCCGCCTTGGCCGTTCGCTGGCCTTTGTGGCCGGCGCGGTCAACGCCGGCGGCTTTTTCGCGGTCGGACAATACACTTCCCATATGTCGGGCATCGTCTCGGCGCTGGCCGACAACGCGGCATTGGGCGACATCGGATTGATACTGGCCGGACTGGCGTCGCTGGCGGCGTTCTTCCTTGGCGCGGCGACATCGGCGGTCCTGATCAACTGGGGCCGGCGGCGCGGCGCCCATAGCCGCTATGCGCTGCCGCTGATACTGGAGGCGACGCTGCTGCTGGCTTTCGGCCTGACGGGGGCGCGGCTGGCGGCCCAAGGCCATATCGAGGCCACGGTGGCGCTGCTGTGCTTTGTCATGGGGCTGCAGAACGCCATCGTCACCAAGGTCTCGCGGGCGGAAATCCGCACCACCCACGTCACCGGCCTGGTGACCGATATCGGCATCGAACTGGGCAAGCTGTTTTACTGGAACGGCGGCGCGCCTACCGCCGACAAGGTGATCGCCGACCGCGGCCGGTTGCGGCTGCTCAGCTCCCTGCTGGCGATGTTCCTGGCCGGCGGCCTGGCCGGCGCGTTCGGCTTCAAATACCTCGGCTTCATCGCTACCGTGCCGCTGGCGGTGCTGCTGCTGTCGATGGCGGTGGTCCCCCTCATCGACGACTGGCGCGCGGCGCCGCTTTAAGTCATCTATACTATGAAGATGAAAACTTACCAAGGGAGCTGCCATTGCGCGGCCGTGCGTTTCGAAGTCGACCTCGACCTGAGCCTCGGCTCGTTGCGCTGCAACTGCTCGTTCTGCCTGAAGATACGCTGCTGGGCCGCGATGGCCAAGCCGGAGGCGTTTCGCCTGCTGGCCGGCGCCGACGACCTGAACGAATACCAGTTCGGCGCCAGGAACGAGCGCCATTACTTTTGCAAGCATTGCGGCGTGCGCCCTTACGGCATCGGCAACTCGCCGCGCCACGGCGTCTTCTACGGCGTGAACGTGGCGAGCCTGGACGGCGTCGGCGATGCGGAACTGGCCAACACGCCGATCACCTATGTCGATGGCCGCGACGACAACTGGATCGCGCCACCCGCTGAAACCCGCTATCTTTGAACCATGATCAGACCAGCTACCCCGGACGATGCGGCAGCCATCGTCGCCATCTACAATCACTACATCGCCACCACCACGATCAGCTTCGAGGAACACGCCGTCGCGCCGGAGGAGATGGCGCAACGCATCCGCGACGTCACCGCGCACCTGCCATGGCTGGCATATGAGGATGAAGGCCGGGTGACCGGCTATGCCTACGCGACCAAGTGGCGTGCGCGCAGCGCCTATCGCTTCTCCGCCGAGACCAGCGTGTATGTGGAATCCGGCCAGGGCGGCAAAGGCATCGGCAAGGCGTTGTACACGGCGCTGCTGGAAGAGCTGCGCCGGCGCGAGATCCACATGGCCATCGGCGGCATCGCCCAGCCCAACCCCGCCAGCGTGGCGCTGCACGAAAGCCTGGGCTTTGAAAAGGTCGCGCACTTCAAGCAGGTGGGCCGCAAGTTCGACCGCTGGGTCGACGTCGGCTACTGGGAACTGCAGCTGGGCTAGATCGTCTCCGCCTGGACTTCCCCGGCGGCCAGCGTGCTGCGCCTGCCGCCGGCGGCGCGCGATTGATACAGCGCCTGGTCGGCGGCCAGCACCAGGTCTTCGGCGTTGCCGTCCGGGTCGGCGGGCAGCGCCGCCACGCCGATGCTGATGCTCAGGCCACTGCCCGATTTCGCATTGCTCAACCCCAGCGCCTTGACGGCGGCCTCCATGCGGTGCGCCATCAGCAGCGCCTCGCCGCCGCTGGTGCCGGGCGCGAGGAAGGCGAACTGGCTGGCGCCGTAGCGCGCCACCAGGTCGCCGGCGCGCTGCACGCTGCCGCTCAGCGCCTGTGCCGCGCGCCGCAGCGCGTCGTCCGCCCCCTGCTGGCCGCCATGCTCGATGAAGGCGCTGAAGTGATCCAGCTCCACCAGGCCGACGGCGATCATCTTGTCTTCGCGGGCCGCGCGCCGCCATTCGCGCGCCAGCTGGTCGTCGAAGCAGCGGCGGTTGGCGATGCCGGTCAGCGTATCGGTGGCCGACAGGTTGGCCAGCTTGTGCTGCGCCGCCTTGAGCGCATCGGTGCGTTCGGCCAGCAGCGCTTCGAGCTGCTGCGCGCGCCGCGCCAGGCGCCGTACGCCCCAGCGGTACAACAGGACCACCAGCAACATCACCAGCACCACCACCGCCGTGCGCGCCCACCAGGTTTGCCAGGCCGGCGGCGTGATGGTGATCGGCAGGACGATTTCGTCGCGGCTGGCCACGCCCTTGTTGTTGGTGCCCTGCAGATGGAAGCGGTACTTGCCGGGCGCCAGATTGGTGTAGGTGGCGACGGGATGGCCGGCGTCGGCCTGCACCGGCACGGTGTCGAAGCCTTCCAGCCAGTAGGTATAGGCGTTGCGGCGCGGCTCGGCGTAGTGCAGGGCGGCGAATTCGATCGAGATGGTGTTGGCGATCCACGGCAGGGTCAGGGAGCGCGGCTGCGTCAGCGTCCCTTCCAGCACCACGTCCTGCGGCGGATTCTTGCCGCCGAGGGAGCGGTTCAATACGCGGATGTCGGTGACCGCCAGCTGCGGCGGGCGCGAGGCGCTGCTGTGGATGGCGGGATTGACCTCGGTGACGCCGCTGCTGCTGCCGAAGTACAGCAGGCCGTTGGCGCTGTTGGCGGCCGAGTCCATGTAGAAGCCTTCGGTCAGGCCGTCTTCCACCGAGTACTCGGTGACGGTGTTGGAGACCGGGTCGATCTTGCTCATGCCGGCCGCCGTGGTGACCCAGATCATGCCGTTCCTGTCCGAGCGTATCGCCTCGATCAGGCGCGTACCCAGGTCGCTTTTTTCCCCGATGCGCTTGATGTTGAAGCTGCCGTCCTTGAGCTGCGTGATGTGGTTCAGGCCCTTGGAGGTACCGACCCACAGGCTGCCGTCGGCATCCTGGTGCAGGCTGCTGACACGGTCACTGCTCAGGCTCGCGGCGTTTTTCGGATCGAGGCGGAAGTGGCGGAACTTGCCGCTGGCCGGGTCGCGCATATCGAGCCCGCCGCCGCGATAGAACTCGCCGCTCCATACGCGGCCTGCGCCGTCCTCCAGCACCGTGGTGGCGCCGTTGATGCTGCGGCTGTCCGGGTCCTTGGGATCGTGCGCATGGCTTTCCACCGCGCCGCTGGCGGGATCGTAGCGCAGCAGCGCGGTGCCGGTGGCCAGCCACAGCACGCCGCCGCGACCCGGCGCGATGGCGTTGATGAAGTCCGTGGTCTTGCTGCCGAAGTGGATCACCTTGAACGGACCGCCCGGCTTGTCCAGCCGGTTCAGGCCTTCGGAGGTGCCCACCCACAGCGTGCCTTCCGGCGCCTGGTACATGCTGTAGATGACGTTGGAGCTGAGCGCGCCGGGCTGCTTGTTGTTGGCCTTGTAGCTGCGCACCATCTCGCGTTTGGCCGGGTCGAACAGCGCCAGGCCGTCGTCCAGCGCGAGCCAGATCTGGTTGTTGGCGGCCGCGCCCACGCTGCGCACGAAATTGCTGGACTTGACGAAATCGGGATCGATGTCGCGCGGGACGAAGCGCTCGAAGCCGTGGTTGCCCAGGTTGGCGCGGCTGACGCCGTCCGTCAGCGAGCCGACCCACATGGTGCCGCTGCGGTCGCGCATGGTGGTGTTGATGGCGTCGCTGTTGAGGCTATGCGCATCCTCGGCTCGGTGGCGGTAGATCTGGAACTGGCGCTGTTCGCGGTCCCAGCGCAGCAGGCCGCTGGTGCGGGTGCTGATCCACATGTCGCCGGCGCGGTCCTCGTCGATGTCGGTGACGCGCTTGGCCAGCACCGGCAAGGCTTGCCGCGATTCCCACGGCTGGCCGGACTTCCACGTCACCAGGCCGTCGGCCGATCCTATCCACAGCGTGGCGGCGCTGTCGAAATACAGCGCGCGCACGTCGTTGGCCTTGGGATTGGGCTGGGCCGCGTCGTCGACGCGGAAGTGCTGGAAGCCGCTGGCGCCGGGCGCCAGGTAGTCGATGCCGCCGGGCCAGGTGGCGGCCCACACGCCGCCCTTGTTGTCGACGGCGACGGCGTTGATGTCGTTGTAGGTCAGGCTGTCCGGTTTTGCGTCGTCGTGCACGTAGCTGACGAAGGTGCCCTTGCGCGGATCGAAGTGATGCAGGCCGCCCCAGGTACCGACCCACATGCCGCCGCGGTAGTCGGAGACGATGCGGCGCACGATGCGGGCATTGGCCGGAACGTCGACCGGCGCGTAGCGCACGAAGGCGTTGGCGGCCGCATCGAAGCGCGCCAGGCCCTCGTCGGTGCCGACCCACAGCCTGCCGGCTTCGTCCTCGTACAGCGAGGTGACGCGGCCGCCCGGCAGGCTACGCGGGTCGGACGGGTCGTTCATGTAGCGCACCTGCTTGTGGCCGTCGTGGCGGAACAAGCCGCCCTCGATGGTGCCGATCCAGACGAAGCCCTGCTTGTCCTGCAGGATGGAGAGGATGGCGCGGCTGTCCGCGCCCAGCGACTCGACGGCGGTGAAGGCCAGCGGGCGCGGCGCCGCCAGCAGCGGGGCCGCATGGCCGCATGCCAGCGCGGCGCAGAGCAGCAGGCGGAGGACGGGGCGGAAGGGCGTGCGCGGCATCGTGGCGTCTCGGGGATTGGTCTCCTGAAGTAAAACACAGAAACGCCCGGCGGGGAAGCGCTGGCCTGGAACTTTTCCGTTATAATTAATTGACAAATCTTCATGCTTCCCAGGGCGCCATGAACGGACACACCGACGGATCGACCATGCAGCCGGCGCCGCGCCAGCGCCGCCTGTTCAGCAAGCAGAATCTGCGCTGGGCCACGCTGGCGCTGGTGGTCGCCGTGGCTGCGGTGCTGATCCAGCGCCAGGTAGTGTTCCAGCAGCACGCCCGCGACCTGAAAGCCACCGCCGACGACATCACCCGCCAGATCCAGATCGACAGCACCGACGGCCGCGTGATGGGCGGCGCCATCCTCATGGGATTGGTGGAGGACAGCGTCAAGCTGCTGCTGGCCGGCGAGCTGGAACCCGATGCCTATCGGCTGCATGTGGACTTCGCCGCCGTGCTGGATCAATACGTCGCCGACACGGTGTTCGTGCTGGCCGGCGACGGCACCACCGTGGCTTACCTGAACAAGGAGGGCAAGGCCATCGGCGTCGGCCGCAACCTGCGCTATCGTCCTTACAGCCGGCGTGCGCTGGCCGGGCAGGCCAATGTGTACCCGGCGATCGGCAGCAATTCGCACGAACGCGGCCTGTATTTCGCGGCGCCTATCTACAGCGGCAACTCGCGCGATACGCCGATCGCCGGCGTCTACACGATCAAGATGCCGGCGGCGGAAATCGACCGCATCCTCGCGCGCACCAAGGACCCCGTGCTGCTGCTGTCGCCGGACGGCGTGGTGTTCGCCACCAACCGCAACGAGTGGCTGTTCACCATGGCCGGACAACTGACGCCTGTGCGCCGCGCGCAGTTGGAGAAGGACAAGCAGTTCGGCGAGCTGTTCGAGGGCCAGGGGCCGCTGGCGCTGCCGTTCGAACTTGGAGACGGCAAGCACACCAGCATCAAGGGCCGCACCTATGCGCTGGAGACCACCGACCTGACCTGGCCGGACGACGGCGGCCAGTGGCGCGTGGTGGTCATGCAGGACAAGAACGAGTGGCTCTCATTGTGGCATCAGCTGGTGCTGGCGGCGGCCTGCATGTTCGCCGTGTGGCTGCTGGCGATGGTGGTGACGGGGCGCACGCGCGCCGCCGAGAGCACGCGCCGGCTGCGCTTCGAGAACGAGCGCCGCATGCGCGAGATCACCAACAACCTGCCGGTGGCGGTGTACCAGTTCCAGATGGATGCGACGGGACAGCCGCGCTTCCGTTTCATGAGTCCCGCGATTACCGCGATCACCGGCCTGCAGGCCAGCGATGTGCTGGACGACGGCGCCATGCTGTTCGCCCTGCT
This sequence comes from Duganella sp. CT11-25, assembly GCF_047302815.1. Taxonomy (NCBI): domain Bacteria; kingdom Pseudomonadati; phylum Pseudomonadota; class Betaproteobacteria; order Burkholderiales; family Oxalobacteraceae; genus Duganella; species Duganella sp. CT11-25. Next base: position 3,060,483 of record NZ_JBKBFD010000001.1, on the reverse strand, counting down.
CGATCCGGACGGCCGCGCGGGACTGCTGGCGCAGATCGCCGACAGCGCGCGCCAGCATTGGTCGATCCACCAGCGCGTGGAGTTCGGCGCGCAGGGCCTGACGGCGTCGCGCTGGGTCGACATCCATTGCACCTGCGTGCACCAGCATGCGGACGAGGAGGTCTGGAACGGCTACCTGGCCGATGTCACGGCCGAGCATACGGCGGCGCAGGCGCTGAACGCGGCCAAGCAGACGGCGGAGGAGGCGACGCGCAGCAAGTCGCTGTTCCTGGCGAATATGAGCCATGAGATCCGCACGCCGATGAACGCCATCATCGGCATGAGCCACCTGGCGCTGAAGACCGGCCTGACGCCGCGCCAGCACGACTACGTGCAGAAGATACAGCGTGCCGGCCAGCACCTGCTGGGCATCATCAACGACATCCTGGACTTCTCCAAGATCGAGGCCGACAAGCTGCAGGTCGAGAACCAGCCGTTCGAACTCGATCAGCTGCTGGAGAACCTGGCCACGCTGATCGGCGACAAGGTCGGCGCCAAGGGGCTGGAGCTGGTGTTCGACGTGGCGCCGGACGTGCCAACCTCGCTGGTGGGTGATTCGCTGCGGCTGGGCCAGATCCTGATCAACTACGCCAACAACGCCGTCAAGTTCACCGAGCACGGCGAGGTGGCGGTGACGGTGCGCGTGCAGAGCGCCGATGCGCAGCGCGTGCTGCTGCACTTCGCGGTGCGCGATACCGGCATCGGGCTGACGGAAGAGCAGATGCGCCAGTTGTTCCAGAGCTTCCAGCAGGCGGACGCCTCGACCACGCGCAAGTACGGCGGCACGGGACTGGGGCTGGCGATTTCCAAGAAACTGGCGCAGCTGATGGGCGGCGAGGTCGGCGTGGAAAGCGTGGTGGGCAAGGGCTCGACCTTCTGGTTCACCGCGCACCTGGACGTCGGCCAGGGCGAGCGGCACGCGCTGCTGCCGTCGCCCGATCTGCGCGGCCGCCGCCTGCTGGTGGTGGATGACAACGACAGCTCGCGCATGGTGATCGCGGAGCTGCTGCGCAGCATGCGCTTCGACGTGAGCACGGCGTCTTCCGGCGCCGAGGCGATCGCGCTGGTGAGCGACGCGGCCGCGGTCGGCGCGCCGGTGGAGGCGGTGCTGCTGGACTGGCAGATGCCGGGCATGAGCGGTATCGATGCGGCGGCCGGCATCCGCGCGCTGGCGCTGGATCCGGCGCCGCGCCTGATGATGGTGACCGCCTACGGCCGCGAGGAAGTGGCGCAGCAGGCGCGCAACGCGGGCATCGACGACCTGCTGATCAAGCCCGTCAACGCCTCGGTGCTGCTGAATACCCTGATACGTTTGCTGGGCGGCGTGGTCGATGACGGCATGCCCCCGCGCGCGGCGGCGGTCAGCACGCTGGATGCGCTGGCGACGATACACGGCGCGCGCGTGCTGCTGGCCGAGGACAATGAGCTGAACCAGCAGGTGGCGGCCGAGCTGCTGGCCGATGCCGGCATGGTGGTGGACATCGCCGGCAACGGCGTGGAGGCGGTGGCGATGGCGCAGCGCGCGCCGTACGACATCGTGCTGATGGATATGCAGATGCCGGAGATGGACGGCGTGGAAGCGACCCGCGCCCTGCGCGCGATAGCGTCGCTGGACGCGCTGCCGGTGGTGGCGATGACCGCCAACGCCATGCAGGCCGACCGCGACCTGTGCACGCAGGCCGGCATGGTGGACTTCGTCACCAAGCCGATCGAGCCGGATGACCTGTGGCGCGCGCTGCTGCGCTGGATACCCGCGCGCCACGCGGCGTTGCAGGAAAGCGCCACGGCGGCCGGGGCGGGCATCGCCGCCGATGGCTCGGATGGCGCGAGGGGCGGCGCCGCGGGCGTGGGCCGCCCGGGCGCGGCCGCCGCAACCGATGCGGACGTCGACGGCTTCCCGCAAGCGATTCCCGGACTGGACATGGTGGCCGGCCTGCGCCGCGTGCTGGGCAAGCAGCCGCGGTACCTGGCGATGCTGCGCGGCTTCGTCGCCAACCAGTCCAACGCCGTGCAGCAGATCGCCGCGCTGATCGCCGCCGGCGACCGTGCCGGCGCCGAACGAGGAGCGCACACGCTCAAGGGCCTGTCCGGCAACATCGGCGCCAACGCCTTGCAATTCCTGGCCGGCGAAGTGGAGCATGCCTTGACGCCCGCCGTGGTCGGCGACACCGGCCCGGTCGCGCTGTCGGCCAGGCTCGCGCCGCAACTGGCGCAGCTGGAGGCCGCGCTGGCGACGCAAGTGGCGGCGATCACCGCCCACCTGCCGGCGGAAGCGGCGCTGGCCGTGGTGGAAGTCGATCCCGAGCAGCGCGACGCCGTGGTGCGCGAACTGGCCGCCCTGCTGGCCGACGACGACGCCAGCGCCGAACGCGTCCTGATAGAACATGGCGCGCTGCTCTCGGCAGCGTTCCCGCAACACTACCGCAAGCTGGAGCAGGCCGTCGGCGACTTCGACATGGAACGGGCGCTCGCCATCCTCCACAGCGCGACCGATATCCTATCCAACGAGACCGCACAATGAACGAAGCGCTACGCAAACCTGTGATCCTGGTGGTCGACGACACACCGGAAAACCTGCACCTGATGAACGACCTGCTGTCGGAGGACTACACGGTCAAGGTAGCGCCCAGCGGCGCCCGCGCGCTGAAGATCGCCCACGGCGAACGCGCGCCGGACCTGATCCTGCTGGACGTGATGATGCCGGAAATGGATGGCTACGAAGTATGCCGCCTGCTGAAGGCCGATCCCACCACCGTCGATATTCCGGTGATCTTCCTGACCGCGAAAACGGAAGTGGAGGATGAGCAGCACGGTTTCGACCTCGGCGCGGTGGACTACATCACCAAGCCTATCAGCCCGCCCATCGTGCTGGCGCGCGTGCACACGCATCTGACGCTGAAGGCGTCGGCCGACTTCCTGCGCGATAAGAACGCCTTCCTGGAGCAGGAGATCGACCGCCGCACCGACGAGGTGCGCGCGCTGCAGGACGTCACCATCCTGACCATGGCTTCGCTGGCGGAGACGCGCGACAACGACACCGGCAACCACATCCTGCGCACGCAGTACTACGTCAAGGTGCTGGCCGAGCATCTGAAGGATCATCCGCGCTTCGCCGCGACGATGACGCCGCGCTACATCGAACTGCTGTTCAAGTCCGCGCCGCTGCACGACATCGGCAAGGTCGGCATCCCGGACCGCATCCTGCTCAAGCCGGGCAAGCTGGATCCAGACGAGTTCGAGATCATGAAGACCCATACCACGCTGGGCCGCGACGCCATCGTCCAGGCCGAGCAGCGGCTGGGCGTGAGCGTGCCGTTCCTGGAGACGGCCAAGGAGATCAGTTATTCGCACCAGGAGAAATGGGACGGCAGCGGCTATCCCGAGGGCTTGAGCGGCGAGGCGATTCCGCTGTCGGCGCGCCTGATGGCGGTGGCCGACGTCTATGATGCGCTGATCTGCCGCCGCGTCTACAAGGCGGCCAAGACCCACGAGCAGGCGGTGGCCATCATGGCCGAGGGCTGCGGCAGCCACTTCGACCCCGACGTCTACGACGCCTTCATGCAGCTGCAGCCGGAGTTCCGGGCCATCGCCGCCCGCTATGTGGACAAGGATGAAGACCCGCATTGATTTGTGCGTCATGAAATCCGCCCAATTGGTAGCATAGGGTTTTCCCAACCCGGGTGTGATAGACGCGCCCCTGCCAACCATGCCACAGGCCAGCATAGCCGAAGAAATAGCGACCTGCGACAGCGAGCCGATACGCACGCCCGGCAGCATCCAGCCGCACGGCTTCCTGCTCGCGCTTGATCCGCAAATGGACGTGGTGCAGGTCAGCGACAATCTGGCGCAGTTCACCGGTGTTTCGCCGGAGCAGTCGCTCGGCCGCCCGCTGGCCGACATCATCGGCGACCGCGCGGCCGCCGCGCTGGCGGCTGGACTGCGCGGCGGCCAGTTGCGCGAGCGTCCGGCCTATATCGCCACCGTCCACCTGGAAGGCGCATCCTTCGACGTACTGGCCCATGCCTACGACGCCCTGTTGATGCTGGAGTTCGAGCCGGTGCGCGGCGGTCAGGCGGCCGACGTGCAGCAGCTCTATCCGCTGGTCGGCGATTTCCTCAACAAGATCAGCGAAGCCGATTCCATCGTCGAGCTGAGCCAGCTGGCCGCCGACGAGATCCGCGCGCTGACCGGCTTTGGCCGGGTGCTGGTCTACAGCTTCGACGAGGAGGGCCACGGCAGCGTGCTGGCCGAATGCCTGGCCGATGGCTACGACAGCTATCTCGGACAGCGCTTCCCGGCCAGCGACATTCCGCGCCAGGCGCGCGAGCTGTATGTGCTGAACCGCATCCGCCTGATCCAGGACGCCAACTACACGCCGGCGCGGCTGGTGCCGCCCGAGAACCCGCTCAGCGGCAAGGCCAACGACTTGTCGTTCGCGGCGCTGCGCAGCGTCTCGCCGGTGCACCTGCAATACATGCGCAACATGGGCACGATGGCCTCGATGTCGGTGTCGCTGATCGTCAAGGGCAAGCTGTGGGGACTGATCTCCTGCCATGACGCCGAACCGCGCCTGGTCGGCTTCCACCAGCGCACCGTGTGCGAGCAGCTGGGCCAGATCCTGGCGCTGCACATCAAGAGCCGCACCGACGCCGACGAGCTGCAGTTCCGGCTCGAAGTGAGGAGGGTGATGGTCGGCCTGCTGGGCGGGTTGACGCAGGGCGCGGACTTCATCGAGAACCTGCGCAGCGTGCTGCCCGAGCTGCTGCGCTTTGCGCGCGCCGGCGGCGTCGCCATCGTGGTGGACGATCGCCTGACCACTTTCGGCTACACGCCCGACGAGGAACAGGTCCGCGCGCTGGTGGACTGGCTGAGCGCCAACGTCCGCGACGATCTGTTCCATAGTGCCTGCCTGAGCGAGCGCTATGCGCCGGCCGAAGCGTTTACCGCCTGCGCCAGCGGCCTGCTGGCGATGCCGATCTCGCGCATCCACCAGCACTACCTGCTGTGGTTCCGCCCCGAGCACGTGTACACCATCGACTGGGCCGGACGCCCGGATGGCAAGCGGCAATCTCCCGCGGCGCAACTGAGCCCGCGCACCAGCTTCCATATCTGGCGCGAGACCATCCACGGCGCCAGCGCGCCGTGGCATGAGGGCGAGCTGGAACTGGCGCTGGAGTTCCGCACCGCGCTGCTGGGCATCGCGCTGGAGCGCGCCGAGCAGATGGCCGACCTGGCCGAGGAGCTGGGCCGTGCCAACAAGGAGCTGGAGGCGTTTTCGTATTCGGTGTCGCACGACCTGCGCGCGCCGCTGCGCCACATCGTCGGCTTTTCCGACCTGCTGATGGAAGTCGCCGGCAGCGACAACCCGGAACGGCGCCAGCGCTTCCTGGCCAACATCAAGGACTCGGCGCGGCTGGCCGGAAAACTGGTGGACGACCTGTTGAGTTTTTCGCAGATGGGACGGGCGGCGCTGCGGCCTATCCGCATCCGCATGGACGACCTGGTGCGCGGCTGCATCGACAAGCTGGGGCCGGACCTGGCCGCGCGCCGCATCGACTGGCGCGTGGAGCCGCTGCCGCAGGTGACCGCCGATCCAGCCTTCCTGCAACTGGCGCTGTACAACCTGCTGTCGAACGCGGCCAAGTTCACCGCGCAGAGCGAGCCGGCGGTGATCCGCGTCAGCAGCGAGCGGCTGGACGGCGAGACCGTGTTCCACATCGCCGACAACGGCGTCGGCTTCAACATGGAGTATGCGCACAAGCTGTTCGGCGTATTCCAGCGCCTGCACCGGATGGAGGATTTCCAGGGCACCGGCATCGGCCTGGCCAATGTGCGCCGCATCGTCGAGCGCCATGGCGGCCGAGTGTGGGCCGATTCCACGCTGGGCGAGGGCGCGACCTTCTCGTTTTCCATCCCCGATCCAACCGATACCGCTTAAGGCACGACCATGTTAAAGCCCATCCTGCTGGTGGAAGACAATCCCAACGATCTGGAGCTGACGCTGATCGCGCTGGAACGCAGCCAGCTGGCCAACGAGGTGGTGGTCGTGCGCGACGGCGCCGACGCGCTGGACTACCTGCACGCGCGCGGCCCATACGCCAGCCGCGAGCAGGGCAATCCGGCCGTGGTGCTGCTGGACCTGAAGCTGCCCAAGGTGGACGGCATGGAGGTGCTGGCCGAGATCCGCGGCAATCCCGCGCTGAAGAGCATTCCGGTGGTGATGCTGACCTCTTCGAAGGAAGAGCAGGACCTGATACGCAGCTATGAACTGGGCGTCAACGCCTATGTGGTCAAGCCGGTCGATTTCACGGAGTTCGTGCGGGCCATCGCCGACCTGGGGATCTTCTGGGCGGTGCTCAACGAGCCGCCGCCGGGATCGCAGCGCTACATCAAGCCACGCTAGCGGCGCTGCCTTGGCGCAGCAGGTGACGGATGTGCGCGCACAGGACCTCCGGGGTATAGGGTTTCTGCAGCAGGTGCACGCCCAGCGGCAGCTTGCCGTCGTGCGACAGCACGCCCTCCGCGTAGCCGGAGGTGAACAGGATCTTCGCGTTCGGCTGTTTGCGGCGTACCAGCTCGCTCAATTCCAGGCTGCTGACGCGGCCCGGCATGATGACGTCGGTGAACAGCAGGTCGATCTCGACGCCGCCCTCGATCAGATGCGTGGCGTGTTCCGCATTGGCGCTGCAGAGCACTTGGTAGCCCAGCGCCGACAGCAGGTCGACGGTCGCGGTGCGCACCGCTTCCTCGTCTTCCACCACCAGGATGGTTTCCACGCCGCCGGTCAGGGCCGGCGTCGGCGTCGGCGCTTCCGCCGCTGCCGGCGCCTGGCTGCGGCGCAGGTAGATCTGCACGCAGGTGCCTTCGCCCACCTTGCTCTTCAGCGCGATCTCGCCGCCGGACTGCTTGACGAAGCCGTAGGCCATGCTCAGTCCCAGCCCCGTGCCCTGGCCGGTCGGCTTGGTGGTGAAGAAGGGTTCGAAGGCGCGCAGCATCACGTCCTCCGGCATACCGGCGCCGGTGTCGGCGATTTCGATCAGCACATAGTCACAGGTGCCGTCGCCGATGTGACCCAGCTGCGGCGAGCCGGCCACCAGGTTGCGGGCGCGGATGGTCAGCGTGCCGTCGCCGTTCATGGCATCGCGGGCGTTGATGGCCAGGTTGAGAATGACGTTGTTCAGGCCACTGGTGTCGACATCGGTGTTCCACAGCTGCGGCGCGATATCGGTTTCCACACTGGCGCGCGGGCCGAGCACACGGCGCAGCATGTCGTCCATGTCGGCCAGCACCGGCGTCAGGTTGACCACCGCGCTTTGCAGCGGCTGGCGGCGCGCGAACGCCAGCAGGTGCGCCGCCAGCCGCGCGCCGCGCTCGACGCCGTTGAGCGCGTTCTCGATGCGCGCCTTGCCTTGCGCGTTGACGTCGCCCACCAGTTGCAGCAGGTGCAGGTTGCCGCTGATGATCTGCAGCACGTTGTTGAAGTCATGCGCGACGCCGCCGGTCAGCTGGCCGATCGCTTCCATCTTCTGGGCCTGGTGCAGGGCCGCCTGGCTGACGCGCAGTTCCTCCTCGCGCGCGCGCAGTTCGCGGAAGGCGGCGTCGCGCTGCTGCAGCGTCAGGTAGGCCGCACTGTGATAACGGATCCGCGCTTCCAGCTCGCGCGCTTCGGGCCACTTGACCAGGTAGTCGTTGGCCCCCAGGCCGAAGGCCTGCGCCTTGATGTCGGCGTCGTCTTCGGACGACAGCAGGACGATGGGCACGTGCTCGGTATGCGGATCCGCGCGCAGCATGCGGATCACGTCGAAGCCGTCGGCGCCGGGCATGCGCAGGTCGACCAGCACCACGGTGGCATCGCTCTCCTGGCACAGAGCCACGGCCTGTTCCGCGCGGCTGTCATAGCGCAGCCGGATGCCGGGCTGGCGCGTCATGTGATAGCCGATCAGGTCTTCGGCCATCGCTTCATCGTCGATCAGCAGGACGGAACACTTTTGTGATTGGGTTTCGTTCATAGGCTCTCGGTAGCTATAGTCGATAAAATTCTAACCGAGCGAGTTTGATGTGGAGCGCACGGATGCCTGCCGTGCGCGCGCTAGCGCACGTATGTGTAAAATCGGCATACATACTTGAATCTGGGAACCGTTTTGGATGTATTGACGGCATTGAGGCAGGCCACCGCGCGACAGCATGCCGAATTGGACACGCGCACGCCGCTAGCGGCAGCGGCGCCGGACCTGCGCGCCTATCACGATCATCTGCGCCTGCTGGAGGCGTGGCTGGCGCCGGTACAGCGCTGGCTTGACGGCCACGGCCCGCAGTCCGAACCGGCGCGGCGCGATTATCTCAGCCTGCTGCGCGCCGACCTGGCGCATCCGGCGCTGGCCGGCATGCCGGCGCCCGCGCAGGCGGCCGATACCGATTGGCCCGGTCAGGCCAGCGAGGCTTACCGCTGGGGCGTGTCGTATGTGATCGAGGGATCGCAGCTGGGGGGCGCGGTGCTGTACAAGCGCCTGGCGGAGCGGCTGGCGCCGCATCCGCTGGACTATCTGCGCGGCGAGGGTTCTCCCGGTCCGCGCTGGCAGCAGTTCATCGCCGCCTTGCGCGGCGCCGTGACCACGGCGCCGCAGATCGAGGACGCTTGCCGGGGCGCCCGGCAAGCCTTCGACAGTCTTATTTCGCTACTTAATAGCTGGTCAGCGGAACCGGCTGGCCGGCCTTGAAGGTGAAGATGGTCACCGGCGATTGCTTCATGTCGCCGCGCGCGTCGAACGCGTAGGTGCCCGCCACGCCCTGGTAGGAACCGGCGCCGATGACCGCTTGCACCTTCTGCGCATCGATCGAATTCGCCTTCTGCATCGCCTGCGCGTACAGCATGGTGGCATCGTAGTAAGCGGCCGCGTAGACGTCCGGCTCCTGCTTGTAGCGCGCCTTGAACTTGGCCTTGAAGGCCGGGCCGCTGGAGGCTTTCTCCAGGATGCCGCCGCCCTGCGAGCAGAGGACGTTGTCGCCCACGGCGTCGCCGCCCAGCTTGCCCATTTCAGCGGTGCAGATGGTGTCGCCGCCCAGCAGCTTGGCGGTGATGCCCAGCTGCTTCATCTGGCGCACCATCGGCGCCGCCTGCGGCGCATAGCCGCCGAAGAAGATCGCTTCGACCTTCTTGGTTTTCAGCTTGGTCAGGATGGAGGTGAAGTCGAACGCCTTGTCGTTGGTGAACTCGTGGCCGGCCACGGTCATGCCGGCGGCCTTGGCCTGCTTCTTGAATTCTTCCGCCACGCCCTGGCCGAAGGCCGTGCGGTCGTCGATCACGGCGACGTTTTTCAGCTTCAGCTCGTGGGCCGCGTACAGCGCCATCTTGGAGCCCAGCTGGGAGTCGCTGGCGTTGACGCGGAACAGGCCCTTGTAGCCCTGCTGCGTGATCTTCGGATTGGTGGCGACGGTGGCCACCAGCGCGCCGGCGTCGTTGTAGGCGCGCGAGGCGGGAATCGCCACGCCCGAGTTGTACGGGCCGACCACGTATTTGACGCCGGCATCGACCAGCTTCTGGGCGGCGGCGACGCCGGCCTTCGGATCGCCCTGGTCGTCCTCGGACAGCAGTTCGAATTTCAGCTTCTTGCCGGCCACGGTGATCGGCTTGGCGTTGAGCTCCTCCACCGCCAGGCGGGCGCCGTTTTCGTTGTCCTTGCCGGAAAACGCCTGGGCGCCGGACAGCGGGCCGCTATGGCCGATTTTGACGACGGTGTCCTGCGCGTGGGCGCCGGCGGCGGCCAGCAGCGCCAGGGCGGCGGCGGTATGCTTCAATTTCATGCGGTCTCCTGATAGGGATGGTTGCTGTGATTACGATGCGGATGCCGTGATTATCGCCAAAAACGCAAAATATTATCGTGCGACTTGGCCCTCCAAACGGGCGCCGTTCAGAATTAAATTCGGTGGCCGCTGCTGGATGCGGGCCAGCGCGGCGTTGATGCGGTCGATGATGCCGTCGTCCCTGCCACGGGCGATGGCGAAAAACTGGTGGGTGTCGTTGGCCACCGGCTTGGGCAGCACGCTGTAGCCGGCGTTGGCGGCGGCGCCGATGGCGCGCAGGCGCGGCGCCATGAAGGCGGCGATTTCAGCCTCCACGTCCTTGGCGCTCTGGGTGCTGGGCTGGAACAGCAGGATGGCGTCGACCCGCTTGAGCATCAGGCGGGTGAGTCGGGTGCCGCGCGAGGAGATGTCGTCTTCGGTGCGAAACAGCTTGCCGCGCGCGTTGTCGAATTCCTCGCCGTAGCTGTAGCCGCGCACGATGCCCAGCGTCTTGCCGCGCAGGTCTTCCAGCGTATTGAAGTCGAAGGTGGCGTCGCTGCGGGTCACCAGCCATAGGGTGCGGTGGGAGGCCGCCTCGGAATAGCGCAGCGCGCGCAGGCGGTCGGCGGTTTTCGGCAGGCCGTAAATCAAGCCGCCGCCCTCCAGTGCATAGCGCTCGGCGCGCGCCCAGGGATACATGCGCAGCTCGAACGCCACGCCCAGCTCGCGCTCCAGCGCATCGAACAGTTTGCGCTTGGCGCCGGTGACGGGACGGGGCTTGCCTTGCTCGTCGAGCGTGTCGCCGACCAGCAGCGGTATTGTCTGTGGCCCGGCAGCCGCATGCGGCGCCGACGCGCCGCATAGCACCAGCGCGAGCAGGATGCCCGGCATAGTCCATCGTGGCAGCAGCGGCTTGAATGTGAACATGGTCCCGATTATTGCAGAAATCCAGAACCATGTTGACAAAAACCGAACTGGTTGTTGTCTTTACGGACCGTTGCCGATGCCACGGGCACGGGCCGCCGCGCCGACCGCGGCTACCCTGGGGATGCCGCCGGCCGCCGTCTGGGCGGCGCGGGCGTTGGCGCCCAGGATGGCCGGATCGTTAATGTTGTAGGCGGCGATGGCGGCGGCCAGTGCCGGGTTGGCGCGCAACGGATCGGTCGGTGCCCGCGCGGCCGCCTGGGCGGCGGCGGCTTGCGCAGCAGCGGTCTGCTCGGCGGCGTTCTGCGTGGCGGTATTCTGGGCGGCGGAGGCCTGGGCGGTGGCACTCTGCGCCGCCGCATTTTGAGCGGCGGCGGCCTGCTGGGCTGCCGCAGCCTGCTGGGCGGCGTTGGCCGCTGCTATCGCCTGTTGCGCCGCATTCGCGGCGGCGGCGTTGGCGGCGGCCAGGTTGTTGGCGGTAGCCTGCGCGGCGCTGGCCTGTTGCGCGACGACGGCGGCTGCGGCGTTGGCCGCCTCCGGCGTGGCGGCGCTGGCCTGCGCGGCGCGCGCCTGCGCCAGCGCCGCGTTGGCGGCGGCGTTTTGCGCGGCCAGTGCGTCGGCCGCGCTCTGGGCCGCTTGCGCTTGCGCCGATGCGGCGGCGGCGGCGGCACTGGCGGCGGTCACGCTGGCCGCGACGCTTTGCGCCTGGTTGGCGTTGGACTGGTTGGCCGCTGCGGTGGCGGCGGCGTTCTGCGCGACTGCGGCCTGCGACGCCGCTTGCGTGCTGGCCGCCGTCGCCGCGCCCAAGCCGGATGCCGATTCCTGCCGCGCCGCCTGTGCCGCCGCCGTGGCGCGCGCGGCGTCGGCGGTCGATTGCGCGGCGCCGGCGTTCTGGGCCTCGTCCGTCGCCTGCGTCTCGCCGCCGGCCTGCGCGGCCTGTTGCGCCTGCGCCGTCGGCGTGGCCTGGGTTGCCTGTGCCGATGGCGTATTCGCCGCATTGCCGGCCTGCGCCGCCTCGGCATTCCGCGCGGCGATGACGTCGGCGGTGGAGGCCTGCAGCGGATTGACGATAGGCGAGGGCGTCGAAGGGCTCTGCGTGCCGGCCGGCTGTTCCAGCGCCGCGCGCTGCTGCGCCAGCCGGTCGGCGCCGGTGGCCGGCAGCGGCAGCTGGGCCAGCGTCTCGATCTCCGCGCGCGCCAGGTCCAGCCGGGCGTTGGCGGCGAGATCGGCCGGCGTCAACGCGAATTGCTGCGCACTGCCGAGCGCAGGCAGGTTGGCGCTGCCGGCGGCGCTGAGCTGCTCGGCAAACCGCGTCGCCAGTGTGCTGAAGGTGTCGAGCGTGTTTTGCAGCGTCGACGTGGTGCCCTGGTCATCGGTGTTGAAGGCGGCCCGCAGCACCTCGTTGTCCAGCGACAGCCCGCCGGTCGCATCGGACAGCAGCGGCGGCTGCAAGGTCAGGCCGATCCGCGCAAGATTCTGCTGCGGGGTGGTGGCGTTGTCGGTGGCGGTCTGTTGCGTCAGGCTTTGCACCAGGTTGTTGAGCAGCGTCGTGTTTTGCTGTTGAGCCTGGTTGAAATCCACGCCGGGCAGCAGGTTGAACGCGTTCACCACATTTTGCGTGGCTTCATTCAAGGTGGCCGCGCGGTCGGCGGTCTCCTGTGGATTGGCGCCGTTGGCTATAGCGGTTTGCAACTGTGTCAGTTGCTGCTGCGACTGGGACACTGTCAGCAGGAAACTCGCCACGGGGGACAAGTCTATCGTCACGGAGGCGGGCGCCGGGGCGTCGAGGGCGGAGCCCACGGCAGTCACGGTCGCGCTGTCGACCGGCGCGGTTTCGCTGGTGGGCGTAACGACAGGAAACTGCGGCGCCGACAGCGCGGTCGATGAAATGGGAAACATGCCGCTCTCCAGAAACTGTATTGTAACGAGCACAGCATCCTCCTGTACGCCGCTCCCGTCCGTGTGCCAGTTCACATAGCGGCGCTTTGTTAGTTTCCGCACGGTCAGGTACGGCTGATGGGCCTATCGTCGTGCTGGCAGTTCTTACCAACACACGAGAGGAACCATCATGGAAAACAGCATCGACAGCAAACTCAACACTACCCGCGACGGCGTCACCCAGATCGGCAAGGACCTGCGCGCCGACGCGCACGCGGCGATCGACAAGGTCGCCGACAAGGTGCCGCCGGCCGCCGACCGCCTGGCCGCCAGCGCCCACACCGGCGTCGACAAGGTCGCCGACACCGTGGAAACCACGTCCGACCGCCTGGTCGCGCGCGGCAAGCAAGTGGCGCAAAGCTATAACAAGCTGGCCGAATCGGGCCGCAGCCATGTGCGCGCCAGTCCCGCCATCTCGGTGCTGATCGCCGCCGCCGCAGGCTACGGCATCTCCAAGCTGCTGAGCGCGCGCAGCGGCAAGTAACAACCATCCCGGGGCGCGGCGCCGCCCCCCTCCTTAGGCCAGTCCTTAAAGTATTTAACTCTGCCGTGCGGAGTGGTATGCTCGCTATACCATTGTTTTACAGGACAGGCTGAAGATGGACGTGTACGCCCCCCAGGTTTGGCTGCCGCATGAACGCCCCACCTTGCCGGGCTCCCCGTCCACGCCGCTGCACACGGCCGAGCGCCGCATCGCCTACCTGGTGGTCGGCTTCATCGTCGCCATCACCGGCGGCCTGGGTAACGCGCTGGTGTCGGTCAACCTGCCGTATCTGCAAGGCTCGCTCGGCGTGTACTCGGCCGAGATCCAATGGCTGCCGGCCGCCTATGTGATGGCCAACGTCTCCATGAATCTGCTGCTGGTCAAGTTCCGCCAGCAGTACGGTTTGCGGCTGTTCACGGAACTCTTCCTGGTACTGTATGCGGTGGCCACCGTGGCCCACTTGTTCGTGCACGGCCTGGCCTCGGCCATCGCGGTGCGCGCGGCGCACGGCATGAGCGGCGCGGCGCTGACCACGCTCGGCTTGTACTACACGCTGCAGGCGTTTCCGGCGCAGCACCGGCTCAAGGCGGTGGTGTTCGGCATCGGCTTCTCGCAGCTGGCGGTGCCGATGGCGCGGCTGTTCTCGTCCGAGCTGATGGAGTTCGGCGAATGGCGCGGCCTGTACTTCTTCGAGCTGGGGCTGGCGCTGGTGTCGCTGGCCTGCGTGCTGTTCCTCAAGCTGCCGCCGGGCGACCGCGTCAAGGCTTTCGAGAAAATGGACTTCCTGACGTTCGCGCTGTTCGCGCCGGGCGTGGCGCTGCTGTCGGCGGTGCTGGCGCTGGGCCGCACCGTGTGGTGGCTGGAGTCGCGCTGGCTGGGCTACAGCCTGGCCGGCGCCATCGTGCTGATCGCCGGCGCGCTGCTGATCGAGCATAACCGCGCGCGGCCGCTGCTCAACACGCGCTGGCTCACCAACGCCAACATCGCGCGGCTGGCCATGTCGGTGCTGCTGATCCGCGTGGTGCAGTCGGAGGCCAGCGGCACGGTGGGCTTCCTGCAGGCGCTGGGCCTGCAGAACGACCAGATGATGATCTTGTGGTGGGTCGTGATGCTGGGCGCCATCGCCGGCATGACGGTCAGCGCGCTGACGATCACGCCGGCGCGGATTCCGGCGCAGCTGATGTTCTCGCTGGCGGTGATGGCGATCGGCGCCTACATGGATTCGGATGCGACCAATCTGACGCGGCCATCGGACCTTTACCTGAGCCAGTTCCTACTGGGCTTCGGCGGCGCCTTCTTCATCGGGCCGACCTTTGTCTCGGGCTTCGGCGCGGTGATCGCGGCGCCGAACAACCTGGTCAGCTTCTCGGTCATGTTCAGCATCACGCAGACGCTGGGGAGCCTGATCGGCACGGCGCTGGTGGGCACCTTCCAGGTGGTGCGCGAGAAGTACCATTCGAGCATCCTGGTCGATAACCTGAGCGCGCTGTATCCGCAGGTGGCGGCGCGCATCCAGTCGGGCGGCCTGGGCAACCTGGGGGCGGTCGCCACGCGCGAGGCCAACATCCTCGCCTACAACGATGTGTTCCTGATGATCACCCTGGTGGCCTTGCTGACGCTGGCGTGGATGCTGGCGCGCTACCTGTGGGATTTGTGTGTTGTCTGCCAGCCCAAGCCCGCGCACAATGCGCAGACCGGCATGGCCAATGTCTCCCTCAATAACTCCGGATCGCGCTGAACCACATGGATAACAATACCCCAGACGATAAGACTTCTTCCGACAACCGCGTGGCCGCAGTCGCCGCTGCCGCCGCAGCAGCAGCCGTGGCGGCAGCGGCGCCGACCGCGCCGGCGCCGGACCGGCGGGGGCAGGTCATGTCGGCGATCGCGTTTTCGGCGGTGGCCTTGATAGGCGTGCTGATCGTGCTGTATGCGTGGCGGCTGCCGCCGTTCAGCAGCGCCATCGTCTCGACCGAGAACGCGCTGGTGCGCGGACAGGTGACCTTGATCGGCACGCAGCTGCCAGGCTATGTGGTCGACGTCAAGGTGCAGGATTTCCAGCTGGTGAAGCAGGGCGACTTGCTGGCGCTGATCGACGACCGCATCTACCAGCAGCGCTACGAGCAGGCGCAGGCGCAACTGGCGGCGCAGCAGGCGGCGCTGGAGAACTGGGCGCAGGCGCGCCGCACGGCGGAAGCGGGCGTGCTGCTGAACCAGGCCGCGCTGGCCAACGCCGAGGCGCAGGCCGCCAAGGCGCTGGCGGATCTGAGCCGCGTCAATTCGCTGGCGGCGGACGGTTCGCTGTCCTTGCGCGAGCAGGATTCGTCGAAGGCCGCCAAGGCGCAGACGGCGGCGGCGGTGTCGCAGGCGCGCGCCAGCCTGGATATCGCGAAACAGCAGGTGCAGACGGTGACGGTCAACAAGCTGTCGCTGGAGGCGGCGGTGGCGAATGCGGCGGCGGCGTTGAAGGCGGCCAAGGTGGATCTGGACAACACGCGCATCACCGCGCCGGAAGACGGGCAGCTGGGGCAGGTCACGGTGCGCAAGGGCGCCTACGTGAACACCGGCGCGCAGTTGATGGGATTGGTGCCGCGCCAGCTGTGGGTGATCGCCAACCTGAAAGAGACCCAGATGAACAATGTGCAGGTGGGGCAGAGCGCCACCTTCAAGGTCGATGCGCTGGACGGCGCGACGCTGACCGGGCAGGTGGAGCGGATTTCGCCGGCCACCGGTTCGGAATTCAGTGTGCTGCCGGCCGACAATGCGACCGGCAACTACGTCAAGATCGCGCAGCGCATCCCGGTGCGGATACGGATCGATCAGGGCCAGGCCAAGGCGCGGCGGCTGGCGCCGGGGATGTCGGTGATCGTCAGCATCGATACTTCGGCGGTGTTGAATGACGCGGACAGCGCGCCGGCGACGGCGGTTGCTCCTGCGGCCAAGCCGGCGGGAGCCAAGCCATGACATGCCGGGCCGTGTTGACGCGCCTGGCCGCGGCGCTGGCGCTGGCCGGCTGCGCCGCGACGGTGCCGCCGCCGCCCGCATCGACCTTGCAGACGCCGGCGGCATGGCGCACCACCGCCGGCCCGGCGCAGGGGGGCGCCGTCGAGCAGCAATGGTGGCAAGCCTTCGGCGATCCTGCGCTGACGGCGCTGGTGGGCAAGGCGCTGGAGCACAACGGCGACCTGCGCATCGCCCGCGCGCGCGTGGCGCAGTACCGCGCGCTGGTCGGCGTGACGGCGGCGGCGCAGAAGCCGAACGTGTTTGTCGACAGCGCGCCGACGCGCACGCGCCAGCTGGCATACAACGGCGTGCCGTATGTGACCAATGTCTACCAGGCCGAATTCCAGGCCAGCTACGAGGTCGATGTGTGGGGCCGGCTGGCGGCGTTGACCGATGCGGCCACGGCGACCTATCAGGCGGAGCAGGCCAATGCCGATGCGGCGGCGCTGTCGATCGCGGCGACCGTCGCATCGGGGTACCTGAATCTGCGCGGGCTGGATGCGCAACTGGCGCTGACCGAGGCCACGCTCAAGCTGCGCCAGGAATCGCAGGATCTGGCGAAGAAGCAGTTCGACGTCGGCTACAGCTCGCGGCTGGAGTGGCTGCAGGCGCAGGCGGAATACCAGACCACGGCGGAACAGGTGCCGCAGCTGAAGCGCTCGATCTTCGAGCAGGAGAACGCGCTATCGATACTCACCGGCGGCAATCCCGGCCCGATCGCGCGCGGCGCGGAACTGGCGCACCTGGATCCGCCTGCGGTGCCGGAAGGCCTGCCCTCCGAACTGCTGCGGCGCCGGCCGGACATCGCGCGCGCGGAATACAATCTGGTCGCGGTCAACGCCAACTTGCGGGCCACGCGCGACCAACTGCTGCCATCGTTCAAGCTGACGGCGGTGGGCGGCGTGCAGAATCTGAAGTGGCATGATTTCCTGAACGCGCCGACGGCGCTATGGCGGTTGACGGGCGCGGTGACGGCCCCGGTGTTTGAAGGCGACCGGGTGCAATACCAGACCGACAGCGTCGCCGCGCAGCGCGACCAGCTGATCTTCGCTTACGAAAACGCGGTACGCGCAGCCTTCGCCGAGACCGACAACAGCCTCGGAGCGATATCGCGGTTGAGAGAGCAGGCGGTACAGAACGACGCGCGCCGCGCCACGGCGGCAGAAACGCTGCGCATCGCGCACAACCGTTATCGCAACGGCTACGCCTCCTACCTGGAAGAGCTGGACGCCCAGCGCACGCTGTACAACGCGGACGTCGGACGCCTGCAATTGAAGACGCGCATCCTGGTCGCGTCGGTGGACCTCTACCGCGCCATGGGCGGCGGCTGGACCCCTTGAAATGTCAGAAAAGGTGGTGTCAGTGCCGACATTCGGACACCGGGGTTATTTGACGGGGATGCAGAGCTCGGCTTTGAAGATGCCGGTGGCCGGGTCCATTTCGTAGTCGGCCGGGTAGCGTTCGAAGCAGAGCGCCGGGCGGAAGATGCCGGCGGCCTGGATCTGGGCGAAGAATTCGCCCCACGCCGCCGGGATCTGGTCGCCCCGGCCTTCGAAGCCGGCCACCGCGTAGCGGCCCGCGGCGATCGTCGCTTCCTTGGCCGGCGCGGCGATCGGATAGTCGGCCGAGACTTCGACGCAGGCGTCGTAGCGGCATTCATTGGCCGGCGTGGTGCCCGGGTCGTCCTGCGCCACGCCATAGGTCACTTTGCCCACCAGGTTCCTGGACTTCTGCCACGGCGTGAACACTTCCTTCCAGAAATCGCCCACGGCCTGGCCGAACGGGCCCTTGTAGCGCAGGTACGCCACGCGCACCGCCGGTAAATCCTTTACTTCGTATTCCATGTCGGTCTCCTTGATTAATGGCCGCCCGCGATCTTGCGCAGCACCGGCGCCGGTTCCTCGGCCGCCGGCTCCGGCTGGCGACGCAGCTTGCGCAGCAGGCGCGCCGGCAGATGCTCCAGGTCGTCGATCAGGGTGAACACGGCCGGGATCACCAGCAGGCTCAGCAAGGTCGACGTGATCAGCCCGCCGATCACCGTGATCGCCATCGGTGCGCGGAAGCTCGGGTCCGCGCCCCAGCCCAATGCCAGCGGCATCATGCCGGCGCCCATCGCGATCGTGGTCATCAGGATCGGACGGCTGCGCTTGTGGCAGGCGTCGACCAGCGCCTCGAATCGGCCCATGCCTTCCTGACGCGCCAGAATAGCATAATCAACCAATAAGATTGAGTTTTTCGTAACGATCCCCATCAGCATGATCAGGCCGATCATCGACGGCATCGACAGCGCCTGGCCGGTGACCAGCAGCGCGACAAACGCGCCGCCCATCGACAGCGGCAGCGCCGCCAGGATCGTCACCGGCTGCATGAAGTCCTTGAACAGCAGCACCAGCACGCAGTAGATGCACAACACGCCGATCAGCATGGCGATGCCGAAGCTGGCGAACAGCGCGGCCATCTCCTGGGTGTCGCCCAGTTCCGCGATCTTGACCGACGGCGGCAGGTTCTTCAGCGACGGCAGCGCGCGCGCTTCCTGGTTGACTTCACCCAGCGCGCGCTTGCCCAGCTCCACTTCCAGCGTGACGTTGCGGCTGCGGTTGAGGCGATTGATCTGCGCCGGGCCGCTCTCCATCGTGATGGTGGCGACGGTGGCCAGCAGTACCGGGCCGTTCTTGCCCGGCACCGTCAGGCGGCCGATGGCGTCGAGGTCGGCGCGCACGGCGTCCGGCAGCTTGACGCGGATCGGCACCTGGCGTTCCGGCAGGTTCATCTTGGTCAGGTCGGTGTCGTAGTCGCCGGCGGTGGCGACGCGCACGGTCTGGCCGATGGCCGAGGCGGTCACGCCCAGGTCGGCCGCCTTGGCGAAGTCCGGCGTGACGATGATCTCGGGACGCACCAGCGAGGCGCTGGAGCGCACGTTGCCGACGCCCTTGAGCGTGCGCATTTCGCGCTCGACCTTTTGCGCGGTTTCCTTCAGCGCGACCGGGTCCTCGCTGCGCAGCACCAGCTGCATCTTGACGCCGTTGTCGGCCGGGCCGACCTTGAAGCGGGCGCCGGGAATGGCGTCCAGCTTGTGGCGGATGTCGGCTTCGATGTCGGCCATCGATTCCTTGCGGTGGGTGCGGTGTGCGGTGGTCAGCGTCAGCACGGCGCTGCGCGCTTCGGCCGCCGCGCCGGGCGCGAAGGCGTCGCCGCTGGAGCCGCCGCCGATGGAGCTGAAGATGGCCTTGACGCCCTTGACTTCCATCGCGGCCTGGCGCGCGCGCTCGGCGACGACGGCGGTTTCGGCCAGCGTGGAGCCGGGCGGCAGTTCCAGGTTGATCTGGGTTTGCGCGCGGTCGGCGGCCGGCACGAAGCCGGTCGGCAGCAGGCCCACCAGCATGATCGAGCAGACGAAGAACACGCCGGCGGCGGTCGCCGTGATCCAGCGGTTCTTCAGGCACCAGCGCATCATGGTGAGGTAGCGCGTCATGATCCAGCCGTCTTTTTCCTCCTTGTGCACGGCCGGTTTGAGGATGTAGGCGGCCATCATCGGCGTCAGCAGGCGGGCGACGACCAGCGACGCCAGCACGGCGATCACGGCGGTCCAGCCGAACTGCTTGAAGAACAGGCCGGGCACGCCGCCCATGAAGGCGGTCGGCAGGAACACGGCGACCAGCGCGAAGGTGGTGGCGATCACCGCCATGCCGATTTCGTCGGCCGCTTCCATCGCCGCTTCCATCGGGCTCTTGCCCATGCGCAGATGGCGTTCGATGTTTTCGATTTCAACGATGGCGTCGTCGACCAGTACGCCGACCACCAGGGCCAGCGACAGCAGCGTGACGGTGTTGAGCGTGTAGCCGAAGAAGTACAGGCCGAGGAAGGCCGGCATCACCGACAGCGGCAGCGCGGCGGCGGCGACCAGCGTGGCGCGCCAGTCGCGCAGGAACCACCAGACCACCAGCACGGCCAGGATCGCGCCCTCGTACAGCAGCTCCATCGAGCCGTCGAAGTTTTCCTCGACCGGGAAGGCGTTGTCGATGACCTGGGCCAGCACGACTTTCGGATTGTTGTGCTGCAGTTCTTCGATGGCGGCGCGCGCACCCTTGGCGACGGCCACTTCGCTGGCGCCCTTGGTGCGGAAGATTTCAAAGCCGATCACCGGTTTGCCGTCCTGCAGCGCGATGGCGCGCGGTTCGGAGACGGTGTCGGTGATGGTGGCCACCTGGTCGAGGCGCACGCGGCGGCCGTCGGTCAGCGGCAGGTCGATGGCGGCCAGTTCGGCGGCCGTGTGCACGGTGGCGATGGTGCGTACCGATTGCTCGGCGCCGCTGACGTCGCCGCGTCCGCCCGGTGCTTCCTTCTGCACCAGGCGCAGCTGGCGCGAGACGTCCAGCGCCGACACGCGCAGCGCGGCCATGCGGTTCTCATCCAGCTCGACGCGGATCTCGCGATACACGCCGCCGACGCGCTTGACCGCGCCGACGCCGGGCACCGCCAGCAAACGCTTGGCGACGGTGTTGTCGACGAACCAGCTCAGTTCCTGGTTGTCCAGCTTCTCGCCGGTGGTCGGCGCGGCGGCCGCGGTGAAGGTCAGGATCACGCGGCCGGCGGTGGAGGCCTTGGTCACGGTCGGGTCGCGCAGCTCGGCCGGCAGGTCGGCCTTGACGCGGGCCACGGCGTCGCGCACGTCGTTCACCGCGTCGGAGATGTTCTTCTCCAGGATGAATTCGACGGTGGTGGTCGAGACGCCATCGAGCACGGTGGTGTAGATGTTCTTCACGCCCTGCAGCGTGGCGACCGAGTCTTCCAGCTTGCGCGAGACTTCCGTCTCCAGCTGCGCCGGCGCGCTGCCGTCCAGCGTGGCGGTGATGGTGACGATGGGCAGTTCGATGTCCGGGAAGTCCTGCACCGGATTGGCCTTGTAGGCCATGAAGCCGGCCAGCGTCAGCAGGGCGAACAGCATGATCGCCGGGATCGGGTTCTTGATCGATAGGGAGGAGAAATTCATGGCGCTTCCTTACTTGGCGCGCGCCGGTGCCGCAGCTGCGGCGACCTTGGCGGGCGCGGTCTCGTCGACCTTGTGTACCAGGTCGCCGTCGTTGAGGAAGCCGGCCCCGCGCACCACCACCTGGGTGTCGGCGGTCAGCCCGCCCAGCACTTCGATGCGGTCGCCCAGGCGGCGGCCCGGCGTGACCTTGATCTGGCTGACATGCTTGTCGGCGTTGAGGCGGAACACGAAGCTGAAGCCGTCGCGCACGACGATCGATTGCTGCGGCACGGTCATCGCCTGCGAGGCGCCCAGCTCGAACTGGCCGCTGGCGAACATGCCGGCCTTGAACGGCGCGTCCTTGCTGATGTTGGCCGGCAGGTCGACATAGACCAGCGCCGAGCGGGTCTGCAGGTCGACGGTCGGCGCGATCATGCGCACCTTGCCGGTCAACTCGCTGCCGTTGGCGGCCTTGACGACGGCGCTGGTGCCCGGCTTCAGGTTGTGCAGGTCTTGCGCGACGACTTCGGCGCGCCATTCCAGGCGGCCCTGGCGGATCATGCGGAACAGTTCCGTGCCCGGCGCGGAGACCGCGCCGACGGTGGCGTTGTTGGTCCTGGCCGAGATGATGCCGCTGTCCGGCGCCACGACCCTGGTGTATTTCAGGCGCAGCTGCTGGGTGGCCAGCGCCGCCTTGGCCGAGGCGATGCGGGCGTTGGCGGTTTGCTCGGCGGTGTTGTACTGGCTGATCTGCTGCGCGCTCAGGGCGCCGGAGTTTTGCAGCGTGCGGGCGCGCGCCGCGTTGGCGGCGGCATCGGCGGCGTTGGCTTCGGCTTCGTGCACGGCGGCTTGCGCCTGCGCCAGGTCGGCGTTGACGGTATCGGCCGAGAACACGGCCAGCACGTCGCCGGCCTTGACCACGTCGCCGACGTTGACGCGCACTTCGGTCAGGCGCAGGCCGTTCGATTCGCTGCTGACGCTGGCTTCCTGCCAGGCGGCGACGTTGCCGTTGGCGGCCAGCTTGATCGGCAGGCTGGCGGCCACCGGCCTGGTGGTGGTGATGGTCAGCGCGGCTTTGGGGGCTTCGGCTTTCTTCTCGTCGGCCGCCTGCGTGGCGGGCGAGTACACGGCCATGCCGATGCCGCCGATGACGAATGCGGCCAGCAGGGCAAAGGCGACGGGCTTCAGATTGGTTTTCAGTTTGTTCATGGCGGTTTCTTCTTAGTTGGCGCTTGCGACTGCTGGCGCATTGTCGTTGGATGCGGTCGGCGCGGTCCAGCCGCCGCCGGCGGCGCGGTACAGCGCTACCCACGCGGCGCTGCGTTCGCGCTGCAGGTTGATGACGGTTTGCTCGGCGGCCAGGCGGGTGCGGCGCGCGTCCTCCAGCTCGAACAGGCTGGCCAGGCCGTTCTTGTAGCGGTCGTCCACCGCCGTGAAGTTGGCGCGGTAGCCTTCCAGCGCGGTCTGCGCGTCGCCCGCGCGTTCGGCGGTGCTGTCCAGGTTGACCAGCGCCTGTTCGACTTCGCTGACGGCCTGGCGCACCGTGGAGCGGTAGCTGGAGACGGCCAGGTCGTAGCGCGCGCTGGCCGCGTCGACGTTGGCGCGGCGCCTGCCGGCGTCGAAGATCGGCAGCGATACCGAGACCGGGCCGATGGTCCAGGTGTCGGTCTTGGTGTTGTCGCCGCCGGTGCGGAAGTTGGCCACGCCGACGGAGCCCGACAGGGACAGGCGCGGATAGCGCTGCGCCTGGGCGTTGCCGACATCGAAGCTGGCCGCCGTCACTTCGCGCTCGGCGGTGAAGACGTCCGGGCGCTGGCTCAAGGTGCGCGCCGGCAGTTCCGGGATCGCCATCGCCGGCGCCACCGCGGCGGCGGCGCTGGATGCGGCCAGCTTGCCGCGCAGCTCGGGTTCCGGGATCGCCGTCAGCGCGACCAGCGCCTTGACATCGACGTCGCAGGCCGCGCGCTGCTGGATATAGCGGCTGTTGCCGTCGGCCGCGCTGGCGCGCGCCAGCGACAGGCTGGCCGGCGACTGGAAGCCGGCCTTGGCGCTCAGCTCCGTCAGGCGCGTGGTGTCGGCGCGCGAGGCGGCATCCTGTTTGGCCACGGCCAGCAACTGCTCGCAGGCGCGCAGGCCGTAGTACTGGTTGGCCACTTCGGCGGCGACCGAGACGCGGGCGTCATGCCAGCCGGCGTGGGCGCTGTCGAGGCGCGCCTGGGCCGCGTCGCGCGCCGCGCGGTTGGCGCCGAACAGGTCGATCTCCCACGACGCGTTGAGCGCGGCCTGCGAGGTGGTCCCCATCGGCAGCGCCGATTGCTGGTTGGAGCGGTTGACGCTGGCCGCCGCGTCGAGCGTCGGCGCCAGCGCGGCGCCCGCTGCCACGCGCTCGGCGCGCGACTGCGCGATGCGCGAGCCGGCCGAGGCCACCGTCGGGCTGACCGCCTGCGCCGACTCGATCAGCTGCACCAGCAGCGCGTCCGCCTGGTGCTGCCACCAGCTGGCCAGGTCGGCCTGGCTGCCGTTGTGCGGCAGCGGCGCCTGCCACTGCTGCGGCGCTTGCGCCGCCACGTGCTGCGCAGGCATCTGCGTGGCGCACGCGCTCAGTGCCGCGGCGACGGCCAGTGCCGCCGCGCGTAATAGGATCTTCATGCTTTCCCCTGTTGAAGTTTGATTTTTTCCGCATTGACCAGTGCTTCGGCAAAGACCACCAGGTATTCGCCCCATTGCGCGATGGCCGCCGGAGAGGCCAGCATGTGCGGGGTGATCTGGTTGACGATGTCGCGCCCGATCAGGATCTGTATGCCCATGCCGACGATCGCGTAGGCTAGACGATGGATGTCGTCATTGGGTTTTTTCAGGCCCAGGTGACGGCACAACACGCCCGCCAGCGCCTGGTGCTCCGGCTTGATGTTGTTCTCGATCTCCTGTTGCCACAGGCCGGTCGGTTCCAGCATCTCGCGGTAGAACAGCTTGACCAGCACTTCCGCATCCTCGCCCGCCAGCAGCGGCGCGATCATCTGGCCGTAGTAGCCCTGCAGCGATTCGCGCAGCGTGAAATGCGGCTGGGCGAACTTGGCGATGCTCTCCTCGGGCGGCAGGCAGATCGACGCGAAGCAGGCCTGGTACAGGCCGGCCTTGTCGCCGAAGTAGTAGCTGATCGCCGCGACGTTGGCGTTGGCGGCCTGGGCGATCTCGCGCGTGGAGGTCTTGGAAAAGCCTTGTTCGCCGAACAGGCGCTTGGCCGCGTCGAGCAGGCGGATGCGCGATTGTTCGCCGTCCGAGCGTGGCTTGCGGGCGTCGTCGGCGGGCTGGCTGATGTCGGTGGAAGTGTGTTTAGCGTTCATGGGCGGCATTACATCACATAATTTAAACAATTGATATAACTAAATCGATCGTTTAATTTATTCCTGAAAGGTCGTGCCTACAGGTAGACGTATGCCGTGCGCGGATATTGCAAGGTTGGGAAAATATTCAGGCGAGGCGGGCGGGGGCTTCCGGCAACAGGTCTTCGCCATGGACGCTCAGGCGGTTGCGGCCGTGGCGCTTGGCGTGGTACAGCGCCTGGTCGGCGCGGCGCAGCGCGTCGTCCCAGTGCAGGTCGCCGGCCTCGCAGGCGGCGATGCCGACGCTGACCGTCAGGGTGATGCGGTGGCCGTCGATCAGCAGCGGCGCATGTTCGATCAGCTCGCGCAGCCGTTCGCCGATCCGGCGCGCGTTGACGCGGTCACCGCCGGCGATCAGCGCGGCGAATTCCTCGCCGCCGATGCGGAACATCGCGTCGTAGCCGCGCAGGGCCGGCGCCGACACGGTGGTGATGTGGCGCAGCGCGGCGTCGCCGATGGCGTGGCCGTGCTGGTCGTTGATGGACTTGAAGTGGTCGATGTCGAAGGTCAGGATGTGCAGCGCGGCGCCGCTGCGGCGATGGCGCTGGAACTCGCGCTCGGCCACGTCCAGCAGGGCGCGCCGGTTCAGCCATCCGGTCAGGCTGTCGGTCAGCGAGGCGCTGCGCAGCGCCAGTTCCTGCTGGCGGATCACGATCAGCGCGCAGCTCATGGTGGCCAGCGTCAGGAAGGTCAGCACCGCCAGCGAGCCGGCGGTTTGCGGGATCTGGCTGCCGAGCAGGGTCAGCGGCGTCGTCTGGCCCACGGCCAGGAACAGCGCGCGCAGCGACAGCTGCAGCATGAAGGCGCCCTCGATCAGCATCAGCGGCAGGTAGGAAGAGCGGGTCTCGGGGCCGGCCCGGCGCGCCAGCAGCCAGACCACGCTGCCGTTGATGGCGGCGACGATGGGTGTGAGCATGATCAGGCGATGGGGGACGGCGCTCTGCGCGTAGGGCAGGGCGTGCATCGCCAGCACCGCCAGTAGCAGCGCCAGCAGCCAGTCCAGGCGCGGCCGCAAGCCGAGATGGCGGCGCACCCCGGCCAGCAGCATGAAATGACCGGCGACATAGAACGTATTGGCCAGCGCCGGCGCCAGCGCATACGGCAGGCTGCCGGCCATGGCCAGCAGCGCCAGCGCGCTCGAAGCGAGGAAGAACAGGCCGGCGGCCGACCAGTCCAGCAGGCAGGTGGCGCGCGGACTGGCCCGGTACAGCAGGAACATCGCAGCCGCCAGGATGGTGCTTGCCAGCGCGGTCACGATAACCAGGGTGAAGGAATCCATCGCCGCAGTATAAATGTTTGCGATCTGGAAAATATCACACATTGTCACTCCGGGGTCAGGTCCAAAACCTGGACACGAACTCTGCCGTAGCGATCGCTACGGCAGAGTTCGTGTCCAGGTTTTGGACCTGACCCCGGAGTTGGGGCAAAAAAAAGCCCGCTACCTATGGGTGCGGGCTGAATTCCAATGTTCAGCGAACGGTTGGAGGAGACAGTTCCTAATATATCCTCATTTATGTTGCGCTGCAATACCGTAGAACTACGGTGTTGTTCCTTCTATAGTGGTAAAAAGTTAAACTGTTTGTGCTGCGCCGCACATCAGGTGCGGCGCGATAGCGCCAGCGTGAACGTGC
Organism: Duganella sp. CT11-25; assembly: GCF_047302815.1. NCBI lineage: Bacteria > Pseudomonadati > Pseudomonadota > Betaproteobacteria > Burkholderiales > Oxalobacteraceae > Duganella > Duganella sp. CT11-25. The sequence goes on along the minus strand of NZ_JBKBFD010000001.1, from coordinate 3,034,332 downwards.
TGCCGTGGCCGAAGTCGCTCTTGAAGAACAGCGAGCCGCCGATCAGGTTGGCCAAGTTCTGGCACAGGTACAGCCCCAGCCCGGCCCCTTCGGCGTGCCGGGTCGAGGTCGAGTCGAGCTGCGAGAAGGCCTGGAACAGCTTGGCCTGGTCTTCTTCGCGGATGCCGGCGCCGCTGTCGGCTACCGAGAATTCGATGATGTTCTGGCCCTCGCCGGGACGCTGCGCCAGCGTCACCCGCACCGTGCCCGTTTCCGTGAACTTGATGGCGTTGTTGGCCAGGTTGAGCAGGATCTGCGTCAGCGCGCGGCGGTCGGTCTCCAGCACGATGGCCGTTTCGGCCAGGTCCATTTCCAGCGCCAGTCCCTTTTGCAGCGCCAGCGGCCGCAGCGTGTCGACCACGTCCTTGACCACTTCCTGGCATTGCACGGTTTCCAGCTCCAGCGTGACCTTGCCCGCTTCGATCTTGGCGACGTCGAGGATGTCGTTGATCAGCGAGAGCAGGTGGCGCGCGCTGGTGCGGATGGTGTTGAGCTGCTTGTCCTGTTCCGTCGTCAGCGGGCCGGGGAGCTTCATCAGCAGCGCGCCGGTGAAGCCGATGATGGCGTTGAGCGGCGTGCGCAGTTCGTGCGACATGTTGGCGATGAAGGCAGACTTCATGCGGCTGGCCTCGGCCAGCTCCAGGTTCTTCAGCGCGATTTCGCGGTTGATGGTTTCCAGCTCGCCGGCGTGGTGCGCCAGGCGCATGTTCAGTTCGATCACCTGCCGCTCGCGCGCCTGCAGCTCGCTGTTGACCTGCACCGCCTGTTCGTAGGTGGAGATCAACAGGTCCAGTATCTGCTGGCGCTCGGCGTTGATGAAGTGCTTCTGCTCGCCCAGGTAGAGCGCGATGCCGATCTCCATGTTCTGGCTCTTGCGCAGCTTCTGGTTCATCAGCATGTGGCCGATGCGGTTGAGCAGGTAGTCTTCCGCGTACGGCTTGCGGATGAAGTTGTCGGCGCCGCATTCGATGCCGCGGATGATGTCCTTCGGATCCATCAGCGAGGTCACCAGGATCACCGGGATGTCGCGCAGCGCCGGATCGGACTTGATCGCGCGGCACAGCGTGTAGCCGTCCATTTCCGGCATGACGATATCGGACAGCACCAGGTGCGGCTTGCGCTCCTGGATCGCTTCCAGCGCCACGCGGCCGTTGGCCGCCACGCGCGCGCCATAGCGCATCGACTGGATCAGGCGGCGCAGGCGCTCGGCCTGGGTAGGACTGTCTTCGACGATCAGAATTTCAATTTCGTCGGGCTGGATTTCGTAGCTGGTGTCCACTGGCCACCCTCCTGATGCGTAGTATTTAGCTGTATAGACTATATCGGATTTAACCCCTCAAAGGGAATTTTCCTGTCCCTGGAAACTGCCGGCTCGCCATGTCAGCACCAGCGTGTCGCGGTGGCCGTGCTTGCCTACCGGCTGGACCGGCGTGGATTCATGGATGACAGTCGCGTCGTCGAGCAGCAGCATGGTCCACGGCTCGGTCATCGTGAAGCGCTTGCCGTTCGGGCCGTCCGCTTCGAAGATGCGCGTCTCGCCGCCCTTGATCTGCGCGCGCGCGATCAGGATCACGGCGACGAAATCGACGCCGTCGCGGTGCGCGCCTTCCGGCGTCGGCCGGCCGATGCCGTCGGTGGTGTCGATGCGGAACTGGTGCGCTTCGACATACCACGGCGCCTGGCTGCCGCGCGCCGCGCTGCACAGCTGGCCGACCGAGCGCACCAGCGCGTGCCAGGCCGGCTGGGCGACGGTGGCCGCCAGCATCGGTTCGAACAGGCGGTGCATGCCGCCGTGCAGCGCGTTGTATTCCAGCGGCTGCCAGTGGGCGCGGTGCGCGGTCTGCGTCAGCTGCGCGCCATCCTGGACGAAGCACGAGTGGCGCCGGCGCCGGTAGCGGCCGCCGTCCTTGAGGTAGTTGTCCAGTTCCAGCGCGTCCCAGCTGGGGACCAGCGCGTTCAGCGCATCGAGCGATACGCCGGCCAGCGCGGCCACGTCCTGCGGGCGCAGCAACGCATAGCCCTGGCTGCGCAGCGCGGCGGTGGTGTCGGCGGACGGGGTGAAGATCGGGGCGGAGGTCGTCATCGCGTCAGCCGGCCGACGCCATCAGGCTGGAACGCAGCGTATCGAGCTGCTGCTTCATGCCGACCACTTCGTCCAGCGTGCACTTGGTCGCCTGCAGGATGGACGGCGGCAGCTTGGCCGCTTCGTGGCGCAGCGCGTCGCCGTGCGGCGTCAGCGTGATGATGACCTGGCGCTCGTCGCTGGCGGCGCGGGTGCGGGTCAGCAGGTCGGCCGCCTCCATGCGCTTGAGCAGCGGCGTCAGCGTGGCCGAGTCGAGGAACAGGCGTTCGCCCACTTCCGAGACGGTCAGCTGGTTTTTTTCCCACAGCACCATCATGACGAGGTACTGGGAATAGGTCAGGCCGAGGCCGCGCAACAGCTTGCGGTACAGCTTGCTCATCGCCAGCGAGGTCGAATACAGCGCGAAGCATAGCTGGCCGTCCAGCTGCGGCACGCCGGCGGCGGGAATGGTGGGGGTAGTTTTGGTATCCATGTCCACAGTATAGGTAGTGCACTATATAATTGCAAGCGAGGACCAGAAAAAATATTTGGCGAGCAAATCCGCTCGGTTATGATGATGGTAAGAACGAATCCTGGGAGCAGCGGCAGATGAATGTCAAAAAGGCCATCGTGCTCATAGTCGATGAGGCTGCGGACAACCTGATCTTGATGAACGGGATGCTGCAGGACCAATACGAGGTCAAGCTGGCCAATACCGGCCGCGCGGCGCTGGACGTCATGCAGCAGGTGCCGCGCCCGCACCTGGTGGTGCTGGACGACGCGCTGCCCGATATCGACGGCTACAGCGTGTGCCAGCAGCTCAAGTCCAGTCCCGATACGGCGGACATCCCGGTGATCTTCGTGCAGGCGGGGCGCGACGAAGCGCGCGCCATGCTGGAGGGCGGCGCCGACGCCGTCGCCAAGCCGGTCGAGGCCGAGGTGCTGCGCGCGCGCGTCGATACCCACCTGCAGCTGCGCCATTCGCGCGAGCTGCTCAAGCAGCAGCGCAACCTGCTCGAGCACGTGGTCGAAGAGGTCACGCTGGAACTGAGCCAGATGCTGGACGCGATGATCTGGGCCATGGCCTCGCTGGCCGAGACGCGCGAATACGAAACCGCCAACCACCTGCGCCGCGTGCAGCACTACATCGCCGCCCTGGCGCGCCAGCTGCGGACGCACAAGCGCTTCGAGGAGGAGCTGAGCGAGGCCAATATCAAGGCGCTGTACAAGGCGGCGCCGCTGCACGATATCGGCAAGGTGTCGATCCCGGACGCCATCCTGCTCAAGCCGGACCGCCTTACCGACGAGGAGTTCGCGGTGATGAAGCTGCACACGGTGCACGGGCGCGACGCCATCGTCAACGTCGAGAACCACCTGGGTTACACCAACACCTTCCTGCGCTATGCGCGCGAGATCGCTTACTCGCACCAGGAGAAGTACGACGGCTCCGGCTATCCGCAAGGCCTGGCCGGCGAGGCGATCCCGATGTCGGCGCGCCTGATGGCGGTGGCCGACGTCTATGACGCGCTGATTTCCAAGCGCGTCTACAAGCCGGCCTTTACGCATGAAACGGCGATGGAGATGATACGGCAGGGCAGCGGCGAGCATTTCGATCCCGACGTGGTCGATGCGATGCTGACGGTGGAAGAGGAGTTCATGTCCATCGCCGAACGCTTCAGCGATCCCGCCGGCTGACATGGGCAGGCGCGGCTACCTGGCCTTCCTGGTCGGCGTTTGCCTGACTGCCTGGACCTGCTATTTTGTGATGGAGGCGCAGCAGAAGCTGCAGGTGCAGGCCGGCTTCCAGCACGATACCGAGAAGGTGGCGCGCGACACCCAGGTGCGGCTGCATATCTATTTCGATATGCTGCTCGCCATGAAGGGCCTGTACGCGGTCAACGACCGTATCGACCGCCTGCATTTCAACCGCTTCGTCACGGAGCTCAAGGTGGACCGGCGCTATCCCGGCTTCCAGGCCTTGCAGTTCGTGCGCATGGTGCCGGAGGCGAAGCTGCCGGCGTTCACCGAGGCGGTCAAGGGCGACACCAGCGTCGATCCGCAGGGCTATCCGAATTTCCACATCCATCCGGCCAGCCGCCGCCCGCTGCATTACATCATTGAATACACCGAACCGCTGAAGGGCAACGAGAACGCCTTCGGCCTGGACCTGGCCGCGCTGCCGCCGCACTTGAAGGCGCTGGAGCTGGGGCGCGACAGCGGCGAGATCATCGCCACCGAGCGCATCACGCTGGTGCAGGACGCCAGCGGCGAACCGGGCTTCGTGGCGCGCGCGCCGGTGTACCGCAACGGCATGCCGCTGTCGACGTCGGCCGAGCGGCGCGAGGCGCTGGTGGGCTTTGTCGCCATCGTCTTCCGCGTCAACACGCTGATGCGCGAGGTGATCGACGCGCCGCTGCTGGAGCATCTGCACGTGCGCATCGAGGATGGCGGCTTCCAGGGCGGCACGCCGCCGCCGGCGGGCGCCGACACGCTGCTGTACGACAGCGACGGCAAGGTGGAAACGCACCAGCGGCGCGGCGCGCTGGTACCGGGACTGGCGTCGCAGTCGGTGCTGCCGGTCGGCCAGCGCAACTGGATCGTGAAATTCGAGGGCAGGTCCGGTGCGCGCTACGGGCGCTCGCAGTTGCCGGTGCTGGTGGTGGGCACGGCCGGCGTGATCATCAGCGCCCTGATCGCGCTGCTGCTGGTGGCCAACCGGCGCGAGTCGCTCGCCCGCAGCGGACTGGAATTGAGCCTGGCGGAGCTGGAGCAGCAGAAGAGCAATGTGGAGCAGGCCCGCAACGATATGTCCAAGGTGGTGGCGACGCTGAAGCAGGCGCAGACCAATCTGCAGACGTCGGAGAAAATGGCGTCGTTGGGCGCGCTGGTGGCGGGCGTGGCGCACGAGTTGAATACGCCGATCGGCAACAGCCTGCTGACGGCCAGCGCGCTGAGCGACATGGTGCGCGATTTCGAACGCCGCCTGGCCAGCGAGGGCGGCCTGAAACGCTCGGTGCTGGAGGCGCACCTGGTGGATGCCCGCAAGGCCTGCGACATCATGGGTACTTCGCTGACGCGGGCGGCCGACCTGATTACCTCGTTCAAGCAGGTGGCGGTGGACCAGGCCAGCGGCCAGCGCCGCCGCTTCCGCCTGGACGAGGTGCTGAACGATACGCTGGCGACCTATACGGCGCAGCTGCGGCGCGCCGCCTGCGAGGTGTCGGTGGACGTGCCGGCCAATCTGCTGTTCGACTCCTATCCGGGCAGCTTGAGCCAGGTGCTGAGCAACTTGATCGGCAACGCGCTGCTGCACGGCTTCGATGGCCGCGACAGCGGCGCGCTCGCCATCAGCGCCCGGCGCGAGGGGACGGACGTGGTGGTGCTGCAGTTTAAGGACAACGGCATCGGCATGAACGAGGTCGTGCTGCGCAAGATATTCGACCCCTTCTTCACCACCAAGATGGGGCAGGGCGGTTCGGGCCTGGGGATGAATATCGTTTATAACATTGTGACCGGCGTGCTGAAAGGGACGATCCGCGTGGAGTCGGTACCGGCCGGCGGCACCAGCATATTGCTGGTGTTGCCGATGCGGCCGGCGGACGACGATCAGCCGGCGGCGTAGCGCTGGCGCAGCAGGGCCAGCATGGCGACGTTCAGCTCCCAGGCGTTCGACACTTCCTTCTGCGTGTAGGGCAGCGTTTGCGTGTACGGCACCGGGCCGAATTCCGGCGTCAGCGTCATGCGTCCGGCGCCGGCGGCGCGGCGCAGGCGTATCACCTCATCCCACCACGACAGGTGCGCTTCCAGCGCGGCCTGCGCTTCCGGCGCGCGGAAGTCGGCCACTTGCGGGCCTTGCGCGTGACCGACGCGGGCGTGGATGTGGCGCACATGCGGCAGGGTTTTCGCCAGCGTTTGCGGCTGGTCTTCCAGCAGCGATTCGCAGGCGCAGCACCAGTGCGACAGGTCGGCGGTCAGCTGCAGTTCCGGCATCTGTTCGAGATACGGCAGCAGCAGCATCGGGTGGCCGCTGAAGCGGCTGCGATGGATCTCATGCACGATCGGCACGCCGTGCCGGCGCGAGATGTCGGCCGCCAGTTCCAGCAGTTCGCGGTTTTGCGCCGGCGTGAAGTAATCCTTGCCGGTGTGCGAGTTGACGTGCAGCGGACCGGCGGCGCAGGCGTTGTTCAGCAGTTCGGCCAGCGCCGCCTTGTGCGGTTCAAAGGTGGGGTGGAACACGGTCTCCCACTGCGCGGCGATCAGGCCCAGGCCGGCGGCGGCGATGCGGCCGGTCCAGTCCTCGCGAGCGGCGGCGTCCAGCGGCAGCGACATCTCGATACCGTCGAAACCGGCGGCCTTGACGCGGTCGATGAAGACTTGCGGCGCCAGTTCGTTGTTGCCCCAGTGGGCGGCGAAAATCTCGATCCGCATTACAGGAAGCCCCGCACCGGCAGCTTGTCGTCGCGCTGTATCCAGTTGTGCGGAGAGTAGGCGGTGGCGCCGTCGGTGGCGTGCAGCGTGTAGGCGTGGCGCGAGACCGGCGAGCGGTTCGGCGCGCTGTAGTGCGGCAGCAGGCCGTGGAAGCAGACCAGCGTGCCGGCCTTGCATTCGAGCGGCACGGCCACGCTGTCGTCCGGCCATGGCATGTCGCTCAGTTTTTCCATGCGCACGTCGTCGCCGCTGCGCAGGAAGCGCTCGCGCATCGGGCCGCGATGGCCGCCCGGTTCGGCCCACATGCAGCCGTTTTCCAGCGTGGCGTCTTCCAGCGCGAACCAGAAGGTGGTGACGCTGACCGGATCGCTGTCGAAATAGGTGGCGTCCTGGTGCCAGCGGATCTCGCCGCCGATGCCGGGCTGCTTGAAGATGTACATCGATTGCCAGACTTTCGGGTCGCTCAGGCCCAGGTCGCGGGCGACGGCGTCCAGGCGGGCGTCGGCCGTGAAAGCGCGGAACACCGGGTCGAGGTCGTGCATGGCGTGGCCGATCTTGTTGATCGACAGCGACTTGTCCTGTTTCAGCTGGCCGTCCGGGCCGAAGGCTTCTTCCTCGAAGAAGCAGCGCACCGTGTTGTCGGAGCCGAGGAAATAGTCGTCGGTGGTCTTTTCCTGCTCGATGGTGCTGAAGATGCCGGTTTTGGCGTTCGGGTCGAAATCGTTGACAATCTGGGCGGCGCGGGCGCGCAGTGCAGCGATCTCTTCGGCGCTCTTGAAGCCGGGCAGCACGATGTAGCCGTCGCGTTGATATTGTTGTTTTTGTGCTTCTGTCAGCATGTTCGGCTCCAACCTGAAATAATCGATGCAGCCATTGTACGGGGCCGCCCCGAGCCCCACAATCCGCAAAAGGTTGACACATTGTCGCCAAAGTGGAGACAATCAGGGCATGGACCAGTTACGGGCAATGGAGATATTCGTCGAGGTGGCAAGGCTGCGCAGCTTTAGCGAGGCCGGTCGCCGCCTGGGGCTGACGCGGGCGATGGTCAGCAAGCATATCCTGCAACTGGAGGATAAATTGCAGGCGCGCCTGCTGCACCGCTCGACGCGCGAAGTCAGCCTGACCGACGTGGGGCAAGCCTATCTGGCGCCGTGCATGGCGACGGTGGCGCAGGCGCAGGAAGCGGCGCGGGTGGTGGCGCAGACCGGCGCCGATTTGGCGGGGCCGTTGCGGATACAGGCGCCGTCCAGCTTCGGCAGCGAGTGGCTGGCGGGCGCGGTGGCGCGTTTCAATTTGCTGCATCCGCTGTTGGAACCGATGCTGTACGTGGACGACGCGCTGCTCGATCCGATCGAACACGGTTTCGATTTGACGGTGCGGGTGGGCGGCATACCGGACGTGCATGCGCTGGCCATGCGTCCGCTGGCGCCGTGTCGCGGCGTGCTGTGCGCGTCACCGGTATACCTGGCGCGGCATGGCGTGCCGCGGACGCCGCAGGATTTGCAGGATCACCGCTGCCTGCACTTCAGTCATCTGACGGATGGCACGCAATGGCACTTCACGCGCGGCGCCGAACAGCAATCGGTGCGCGTGCCGGCCGCCTTCACGGCCAACAACGGCCTGGTACTGCAGCAGGCCGCGCTGAGCGGCCTGGGCATCGTCTACAACACGACGTTCCTGGCCTGGCGCAGTTTGATGGAAGGCTCGCTGGTGCCGGTGCTGAGCGACTGGGAACTGCCGCTGAACCACCTCAGCGCGCTGTATCCCGCCAGCCGCCAGCCGTCGCCCAAGGTACGTGCGCTGATCGATTTCCTGGTGGCCGAATACCAGCCCGAGCCGCCCTGGGACCTCGAGTTGCGCGCAGCCGGCCTGCTCGCTTAGGGGCGCCAGGCGCCGTCGCTGTAGACCTGCTGGTCGTCGAGGTAGACCGCTTCGGTGACGGCGAAGACGTCGACGTGGTAGCGGGCGTCCTTGCGCTTGAATTGCGGCTTGGCGTAGACGCCGTGCTTGGCGCCGAGCGACAGGTGTATGCCGCACATGCGCTCGAAGGTGCCGATGTCGTTGACCATGCAGTGGCGCGAGAACGCGCGGTTCATGCCGAAGCCCAGCTCGCGTAACCACACTTCGCCTTCATGTGCGCGGATGATGGCCAGCATGTTGTCGAATTCCGGCGTGGCGTTCTCGGCGCCGACCACGCGGCCCTTTTCGACGATCAGCGTGACCGGCGTTTCCGGCTTGTTGACCATGAACGCGGTGTCGCCAAATACAAAAATCCGCACCCGCCCGTTGACCGCTTCCAGGTCGCGCGCCTCGGTGAACACTTCGCCCAGCGGGAACTGGCCGCCGATGTTGTTCATGCCGCTGTAGTCGCCGATATTCAGCTTGGCCGATTCGAACGGCGAGCCGAATACCAGCCGCTCGCCGTCGCCGCTGTCGACCACGCCGTGCCGGGCGCCGTCGATGCGGGCCTTGAGCGCGTGGCCGACGCCGCGGTAGTAGGCCGGGTCGTAGGCCAGCGAGGCGATGTAGTGCAATCCCTGCTCGCCCGGCATGCGCGACAGGTGCACGTGCTCGATCACTTTCAGGCCGCGCTTGAACAATTCGATGCGGATGCGGAAGGCCTCCAGGCGGAAGCTGGTCGACTGGATCAGCACCACCAGGTCGCCGGCGTTCATGCGCGCGAAGGCGGCCAGCACGTCGTCCGGCGTGACGGCGTCGAAGTCGACGAACCGCGCGTCCGGCACGACGCGGCGATAGGCTTCGGTCAGCGCGCGGTTGAGATCAGTGCGGGTGTCGTAGACGATCAGCGCGGCGTGCGGCGCCTTGTGCTCGATGGCGATGGACAGCGTGTCGCGCACATTGCGCTCGGCGGTGTCGACGGCGGATTCGGGAAGGTCGCCGAAGCGGGAGGCGGAGGAAAAGGCGGAAGACGTCATCGGTGGTGCGGTATGGGAGGAACAGCCCGCATTATACGGCCCATTACCGCCACAGCCACGGCGGCGCGCATTCTCCTTGTATTGGGAGGGGGAGAGATATAGAATCCTAAATATAGCCTAGCAGCAACTCCGGCAAAACAACAGGAAGCGTGATGAGCGTAATAATGGGACAGGATTTGCCGCTGGAGCGACCGGATTCCACCGGCCGCGCAGCGTTGTTTGTGCCGACGTCTGCCATCAAGGAGGACGTGCTGGAGACGGTGCGCAAGGGCGCGGCGATTGTCGGTTTCGGCAATCATGACCGAACCTTAACCATCTACTACGAGAGCAACCGCTTCAACGAGCCTAATCTGGTCAAGTGGGAGCAAAAGGCGCGCAAGGCGTTCGAGCGTCTGGCGGAGAATCTGCCGACAGTCTCCAAGATGGTCAGCAAGCCGGAAAACTTCGAGCAGGTCGGCTACATCAGCAGCAAGGGCATCTTAATCCGCCGCATGGAAAAGCTGATGCACTGGCTGGAGACGTCCGATGCGATGAGCACCGCGCCGGAATCGGAATCCATCGTCTTCACCCCGCCGCCGCCGCCCAAGAAGATCGCCTGATTTGGCGCCGCCCGGCGCCTGTTACGAGGGAGACTTTGCCATGAAAAATCTGTTCCAGTTCTTGCTGGCCGCAGCACTCACGCTCACCCTGACCGGCGCCGCCACGGCGCAAGACGCGCAAAAACGCGGCACCGCCGACGAGGCGGTGGCGATGGTCAAGAAGGCCGGCGAGTACCTGCAAAAGAACGGCAAGGACAAGGCGATCGCCGCCTTCAACGACCAGAAAGGCGAGTTTGTGCAGGGCGACCTGTATGTCTTCATGTTCGACCAGAAGGGCGTGGCGCTGGCGCACGGCAACAATGCCAAGATGATCAACAAGGAACTGATGGAGCTGAACGCCGGCGGCGTGTTCCCGGTGAAGGAATTCCTCAAGATCGGCAACAGCCCGGCCGGCAAGGGCTGGGTCAAGTATATGTGGCCCAACGCCGTCACCAAAAAGCTCGAAGAGAAAAACACCTACGTCGAGAAGGCCGGCGAGTACGTCATCGGCGTCGGCATCTACAAGTGAGGCGTGCGCTGCGCCGGCGCGGCTCGTTGTATGCTGTCGGAAATGTTTCATTCCTTGAGGAGACGACGATGACCGCATATACGACGACCCGCGTGGCCGCTGCGCTGATGATGCTGGCGCTGCTGGGCGGCTGCCAGAAGAAGGACGATCCGAGCGCGGCCGGCCCCGCCGAGCGCGCCGGACGCAAGCTGGACCAGGTCACCGACAAGGCCGGCCGCCAGCTGACGGAGGCGGCGCAGCAGGCCAACCAGCAAATCACCGACGCCGCCAAGGAAACCAGCCAGCAGATCGACAAGGCCACCGACGCGGCCAGCGAAAAGCTGAACAAGGCGACCGAGGAAACCGGCAAGAAGCTGGAAGAGGCGGGCGAGAAGATGCAGGCCAAGGCCAAGGAGCGCGAGGGCAAGTAAGTCCCCGTTGGTTTAGTGGCCGGTTTTTTGCGCCGCGTGCTTGATCGGCACGACGTTGCTGTGCTCCGTCGGCGATGGCGGCAGCGTTTCCGGCGAACCGCCCAACACCACGCTCAGATCCACATAACCGGCGCGCCAGGCGCGTTCCAGGTCCTGCTCGATCGCTTCCATCGAGGTTAGATGGAAGTTCTCGAAGCCGCGCACGCCGTAGGCGCGGTTGCGGCCGTGTGCCTTGGCCAGGTAGAGCGCCATGTCGACCAGGTTGACGGCGCGTTCCCACGGCAGCGGCACGTCGGCCGGCACCAGCGGGAACGGCGAGAAGCCGACCGAGACATTCACCGAAATTTCGTGCTCCTGGTAGCGGATGGCCTGCGACGAAATGCCGTTGAGGATGCGGCGCGCGATTTCATCGACGCCGTGGCGCGGTATGGCCGGCAGGAAGGCCAGGAATTCCTCGCCGCCCCAACGCACGATCATGTCGGTCTCGCGCAGCGCGATGCGCAGGTTCTCGGCGATCATCTTCAGCACCGCGTCGCCGGCCGCGTGGCCGTAGGTGTCGTTGATGTTCTTGAAGTGGTCGACGTCGAGCAGGAACAGCGCGCCGACGATGTCGTCGCCATGCAGCGTGCGTTTTTCCTCGCCCGGCTTGTACGCCGTGTTCATGGTGCGCATGAAGTCCTGGAAGTGGCGGCGGTTGTATAGCGAGGTCAACGGATCGAGCGTGGACTGCGCTTTCAGCTCCATGTTCTTCACTTCCAGCTGGGCGTTGGCGTGCCGCACCTTGCGGTACAGCAGGCCGACCACCATCGACGCCAGCGCGAACACCAGGGCCAGCAGCCACCACACGCGCTGCTGCAGGCGGCGGTTGTCGATCTCCGCGCCCTTGACCTGGTTCTCGCGGCTCAGTAGTTCGATCTGGCGCTGCTTCTTCTCGGTCTCGTATTTTTCCTGCAGTTCCAGCACCGCTTGCTGGCGCTGCTTTTCAAACAGCTCGTTCGACAGCGCGCGCTCGCGGTGGTAGGCCGACACCGAGCCGGCCAGGTCGCCGGCGCGCTCCAGCGCCTCGCCGTATTCGCGCAGGGCCGCCTGCAGGTCCGGCTTGTTGTTCTCCTGCTCGTAGCGCGCCAGGCCCGCTTCATACTGCTTCTTGCCCTCGGCCAGGCGGCCCATGCCCAGGTAGGCCTGTCCCAGGTTGACGCGGCCGGTCGCCTCGGTGGATTTGTCGTTGGTCAGCTGCGACGAGCGCAGCGACTCCAGCGCATACTGCGCCGCGCGCGGATAGTCGTGCTGTTTCAGGTAGCTGTCCGCCAGGTTGACCAGCGTGACGCCGACCATGCGTTCGGCGCCCATCTTGCGTTCCAGGTCCAGGCTTTGCAGCAGCGCGCGCAAGGCGCGCTTGGGCTGGCCGGAATCGATGGCCAGTCCGTACTCGGTATTCTTGGCCATCGACATGCGGCCGGGCGAGTTGAGTTTTTCGGTTTCGGCCAGCAGTTCGTCGAGCGCGTCGGAGGCCTTGTCGTATTCCCGCATCTGCGTATAGAGCTTGCTCAACGCATTGAGTGCGGCCACCAGGCTGACCGGATCCTCGGTCACCATGCGCGCCAGGTCGACCGCCTGCTGCAGCTTGACCAGCGCCGCCGGGAAGTTGGCCTGTTCGGCGTAGGTCTGGCCGGCCGTGATGGTGGCCTGCACGCGCAGCGGGCCGTCGCTGGTGGACATGGCCAGCTTCTCGGCGTCGAACGCTAGCTGGTGCGCGGCCTTGACGTCGGCCTGCGCGAACAGCACGTAGACCTTGGTCAGCATGCCCTTGGCGATGATGACGTTGTCGTGCAGGCTTTTGCCGTAGGCGATGACTTGTTCGGCCGCCTCCAGCGCGATGTCGTTCTGCCCCAGGCGCATGCGGGTGGCGCTGATCTGCGTCAGGAATTCGGCCTGGGTGTGGGGCGCGGCGTTGACCGTTTCCGGCTGCAGCTTTTGCAACTGGGCCAGCGCCTTGTCCGGCACGAAGCGGCTTTGTTCGCGGATATCGAGGATGCGGGCGTCGAGCGTGGACTGGGCCAGCACGAACGCCGGGGTCAAGGCCAGCGCAACGGCGGCCGTGATGGCGCGCCGTTTTGTTCGCAACAACCAGCTGTTTCTCGAAACTGCCAACGCGATGCCCCTCGAATGTGTCTAGACAATTATATTCTTGTTGCAGTCGAGAAAGCCCGTCAATGCGTGATTTTTTCTTCCAAAGCGCACAGAATTTGTGGTGGAAAAATCAATTTCGTTAGAATAGTTTCATGCCGCCAGCTGCTGCAGCAGGTAGAGGCGCTGGTACAAGCCGCCGTCTATCTGCATCAGCTGCTCGTGCGCGCCGGTTTCGGCGATGCGGCCGTGATTGAGCACGATGATGCGGTCGGCGTCGCGGATGGTCGAGAGCCGGTGCGCGATGGCGATCACGGTGACCTTGCCGCGCAATTCGTCGAGCGCTGTCTGCACGATCTGCTCGGTCTGCGAATCGATGTGCGAGGTCGCTTCGTCCAGCAGCAGGATGCGCGGCTGGCCGGCCAGCGCGCGGGCGATGGCGATCAGCTGCTTCTGGCCGACCGACAGGCGCGAGCCGCCTTCGCCCAGCGCGGTGTCGTAGCCCTGGTCCAGCGCCATGATGAAGTCGTGCGCGTGGGCGGCGCGGGCGGCGGTTTCGATCTGCGCCTGCGTCAGGCCGCGGCCCATGTCGATGTTCTCGCGGGCGGAGGCGGCCAGCAGGAAGGGATCCTGCGGCACCAGGCCGACTTCGGCGCGGAAGCGCTCGTTGTCGATGGCGTCCAGCGGCATGCCACGCACGGCGATGCTGCCGTGCCTGACCGGATAGAAGCGCAGCAGCAGCGACAGCAGCGTCGACTTGCCGCTGCCGGTGTGGCCGACGATGCCGAAGAAGGCGCCTTGCGGGATATCCAGCGACAGGTCGTGCAGCACCGGATGGCCTTCGTTGTAGGCGAAGCTGAGGTGGCGGATGGCGACCGCCGGCGCGCCGCCGTCGTTGGCGGCGGAGCGCGCGCCGGCCGCGCGGCCTTCGCTGTGTTCCTGCGCCGCGCCTTCGTCCAGCAGGGCGGAGACGCGCGCGGTGGCCACCACCGATTGCTGCAACTGGCTGAACTGCATGGTGATCTGGATCAGCGGCTCGATCACGCGCGCCAGGTAGCTGATGAAGGCGTACAGCACGCCGACTTCGGTGGCGGTCATTTCGCGCTGGCCGAACAGGAAGATCACGGCGGCCAGCAGGATGATGTTGAACATGTCCAGCGCGGGCCGCAGCAGCCAGGCGTTGGCGCGCAGCTCGGACAGGCGCGCCGTGTAGTGGTCCTGGTTGGTGGTGGCGAAGCGCGCGCCGAAGCGGGCCTCGGCGTTGTTCGCCTGCAGCACGCTCATGCCGCCGATGGATTCGGCCATCTGGCCGTTGATCTCGCTGCGCAGCGCGCGGGCGCGGGTCACGGCCGGCGCGCTCCAGCGCTGGTACAGCCAGACGATCAGCAGCACCGCCGGCAGCAGCGCCAGCACGATCAGCATCAAACGCCAGTCCAGCCAGGCCATCGCGCAGATGGTGCCGACCAGGACGATGGTCGAGTCGAGCATCACGAACAGCACCTGGATGTACAGCGTCTTCACCGCTTCGGTGTCGTTGGTCACGCGCGAGACCAGCTGGCCGGTGATGGCGCGGTCGAAGAAGGCCATCGGCAGCAGCAGCACGTGGCGGTAGACCATTTCGCGCAGCCGCATCACGGAGCGCATCGCCAGTCCGGACAGGCGCACCAGCTGCAGGTAGCGCAGGCCGCTGGCGATCCAGCCGGTCAGCACCACGCCGGCCAGCAGGCCGGCCATGCGCGGCCAGTCCAGGTGGTGCGGCAGCAGGTGTTCGTCGATCAGCGCCTTGCCCATGATGGGGCCCATCACTTCGAGCAGCGCGGCCAGGATCAGCCACATCACGGCCCAGCCGAGGTGGTGCTGGTCGGGCAGCGCGGCTCGCCGCAGCAGGGAGAACGCCTGCCAGGTCTGGCGGCGCGCGGAGGTTTCGTCTGGCTTAGAGAGCATCGAGGCTGGCTTCCAATTGTTGATAGCGCCACTGGCTGGCATACCAGCCGTCCTGCTCCAGCAGTTGTTCGTGGCTGCCGGTTTCGCTGATGCGGCCGTCGCGCAGCACGACGATCAGGTCGGCGCTGACGACGGAGCTGAGGCGGTGGCTGGCGATGACGGCGCTGCGGCCGGGGCGCGCCTGGCGCAGCTCTTCGAGGTGCTGCAGGATGCTGGTTTCGGTGCCGGTGTCGACCGCCGACAGCGCGTCGTCGAGCAGCAGCAGATCGTTGTCGGCCAGCAGCGCGCGGGCGATGGCGACGCGCTGGCGCTGGCCGCCGGACAGCGTGATGCCTTTTTCGCCGACCTGGGTTTCATACCCCTGCGGGAACTTGAGGATGTCGTCGTGGATCGCGGCCAGGTTGGCCGCGTGTTCGACCTGCGCGCGGGTGGCGCCGGGACGGGCCAGCGCGATGTTGTCGGCGATCGAGGCCGAGAACAGGAAGGACTCCTGCGGCACCCAGCTGATGGCGGCGCGCAGCGCGTGCAGCTTGTACTCGGCCAGCGCGTGGCCGCTCCATCGCACGCTGCCCGATTGCGGCGTCAATTGGCGCAGCAGCACGCGCAGCAGCGTCGACTTGCCGCAGCCGGTGGGGCCGACCAGGCCCAGGGTCTGGCCGGGCTGCAGATCCAGCGTGATGTCGCGCAGCGCGGGGAGGCTTTGCTCCGGATAGGCGTAGCCGACGCCGCGCAGCGACACCGCGCCCGGCGCCACCGTGGCCAGCGTGCCGTGGTCGTCGATGGCCAGCGGCGCGTCCAGCATCGGCTGCAGGCGCTGCCAGGCGGCGCGTCCGCGCTCGATCAGCGACAGCACCCAGCCGGCCGCGAACATCGGCCAGATCAACTGGCCCAGGTACATGGTGAAGGCGGTCAGCGCGCCGATGGTCAGCTGCTCGTGCCAGACCAGGTAGCCGCCCAGGCCCAGCGTCAGGCCGCCGGCGGCGGTCAGCGTCAGGCCGACCGCCGGTTCGTAGGCCGCTTCCCATACCTGCGCGCGCAGGCTGGCGTCCGAGGCCTTGCCGGCCAGTTCGGAAAACTGTTTGGCGCTGCGCTGTTCCAGGCCCAATGCGCGCAGGGTGCGCACGCCGGACAGGGTTTCCTGCACATGGTCGTTGAGGGCGCTGAAGCGCTTGAGCGAATCGGTGGAGGCGGTGTGGATATGGCCGGAGATGTACCAGAACGACCAGCCCATCAACGGGAAGGGCAGCAGCGCGATGCAGGCCAGGCGCCAGTCGACGCCGAGCAGCATCACGCCCAGCACCATCACCAGCGTCAGTGCGCCGTCGAAGCCGGCCAGCATCGCTTCGCCGGCGGCCATCTCGATGGCGTCGATGTCGTTGGTGGCCAGCGCCATCAGGTCGCCCGTGCGCTGGCGCTGGTAGAAGCCGGGGCCTTGCAGCGTCAGGCGGGTATATAGGCGGGTGCGCAGCGAGACGCCGAGTTTATAGGCGGCGCCGTACAAAATCTGCCGCCAGGCGACGCGCAGGAAGTAGATGCCGGCGCCGATCAGCAGCAGCGCGCCGAGCTCCATCAGCAGCGCGTTGCCGGACAAGGTATGGGCGGCCAGGCCGTCGATCATGGCGCCGACCTTGCGCGGCACCCAGATGCTCAGCGTGGCCACGCCGGCCAGCATGGCGCCGGACACGATATAGGCGCGGCTGTGCTGGCGCACGAAGCCGCCGATCAGCCTTGATAGTGTAGACATGTTGACTCGGGAAGCGGTTAGCCCGCTAGGATACAACATGCACAAGAAAAACGGGCGGCCTCAAAAAGCGGGGGCAGTTCCGGCATCGCCTGACTGACCCCGCCTGAAGTTGCGAATTACTTCTTGCCCTTGCCGCTGCTCAGCATGTCGAGCTGCTTGCCCGGGGCCGGCTTGGCTTTGGGCGCCACGGCTTTCAACTTGGCGGGCTTGCTTTCCGGCGCCAGCGCGATCGGCTTCGGCGGCGGCGCCGGGAACGATGGCTTGACCGGGGCGACCTTGGCTTCCACCGGCTTGTCGTCTGCGGCCTCGGCGATCGGCGCGGCGGCCGGTTTCGGCTTGGCCGGCGCCTTGGCGGCCTTCGGCGGCGGTACGGCGACCGGCTCGTTGGCCGGCGGCGTCTCGGCCTTGGCGACCACGGCCGGGGCAGGCGGGGTGCTGATCGCGGTCACCGCCGCGCTCACGGCGGCGGCCAGCGCCGGCGGCGTCTTCGGCAACACGGTGGCCGGCGTGGCGGCCAGGTCGGTGACTTGCTTGAGGGTGCTCTGGGCGCTCTTGATCAGCTCGGCCTGCGCGGTGGAGGCGATGCCGTACAGCTCGCGGCCATAGGCCAGCAGCTTGTCGAAGCCGGCCGGCTCGGCGGCGCCGAGGCTGAAGAATTCTTGCGGGTCCTTGGCGGACAACAACTTCTTGGCGGCGGCCGAGGATTTCTCTACCGAGGCCTTGGTGGTGCTGATATTCAGCGCGATCACCTTTTCCGCGCTATCGACGGCGGTGTTGGCCAGCGTGCTGAAAATCTGAAACTGGGCTTCCAATTGCGATTTGGTGGCTGCGGAAAACTGTTCTGTGATCGAAGACATGGTTTCTCCTGAATATGATGCAACGCAATAAGTCCATTCTAGCGGCGATTATCCCGCTTGGAAAGTTATTTTTTCCACCATCTCATCCTTGGCGCAACAAGTAAAAATGCTGTTGGGACACTGTTTGCCGATTGTTTGATTTTGCGCAACACATGCCTCCAGGAAAGGTCAAATTTACTGCGATGCAACAATTGGTGTATTTTGATGAAAATGTCTACAATCGGACTTACTTCAAAACAACGCCGGGAGCCCCGATGGATGTCGTCATACGCAACGCCAACCTGGTCGATGGACAGCAGGGCGTCGATATCGCCATCGAGCACGGCCGCATCGCCGCCATCGGCCCGGCGCTGGCCGTCGCCGCCGCGCAGGAGATCGACGCCGGCGGCGATCTGGTCAGCGCGCCGTTCGTCGACGCCCATTTCCACATGGATGCCACGCTGAGCTACGGCTTGCCGCGCGTCAACGCCTCCGGCACGCTGCTCGAAGGCATCGCGCTGTGGGGCGAGCTGAAGCCCCACCTGACCCAGCAGGCGCTGATCGAGCGCGCCCTGCAGTATTGCGACTGGGCCGTGGCGCGCGGCTTGCTGGCGATACGCACCCATGTCGATGTCTGCGACGACCGCCTGTTGGCGGTGGAGGCGCTGCTGGAAGTCAAACGGCTGGTCGCGCCCTACCTGGATCTGCAACTGGTGGCGTTTCCGCAGGACGGCGTGCTGCGCAGCCCGACCGCGCTGGCCAACCTGAAGCGCGCCGTCGCCATGGGTGTCGATGTGGTGGGCGGCATTCCGCACTTCGAACGCACCATGGCCGACGGCGCGGAGTCGGTGCGCATCCTGTGCGAGTTCGCCGCCGACCAGGGGCTGATGGTGGATATGCATTGCGACGAGTCGGACGATCCGCTGTCGCGCCACATCGAGACGCTGGCCTATGAAAGCAACCGCCTCGGCCTGCACGGCCGCGTGGCCGGTTCGCACCTGACCTCGATGCATTCGATGGACAACTATTACGTCAGCAAGCTGCTGCCGCTGATACGCGAGGCGGGCGTGGCGGCGATCGCCAATCCGCTGATTAATATCACGCTGCAAGGCCGGCACGACAGCTATCCGAAGCGGCGCGGCATGACGCGCGTGCCGGAAATGCTGGCGGCCGGCATCCCCGTCGCCTTCGGCCACGATTGCGTGATGGACCCGTGGTACAGCCTGGGCTCGGGCGACATGCTGGAAGTGGCGCACATGGGCCTGCACGTGGCGCAGATGACGGGGCAGGATGCGATGCGCGCCTGTTTCAACGCGGTGACCAGCACGCCGGCCGCGATCCTCGGCTTGCGGGACTACGGCGTGGCGGTCGGCCGCCACGCCGACCTGGTGCTGCTGGACGCGGCCGATCCGGTCGAGGCGATCCGCCTGCGCGCGGCGCGGCGGCTGGTGATGCGGCGTGGGAAAGTGATCGCCGAGGCGCCGCGCGCGCATGCACGCCTGAGCCTGCCGGGGCGGCCGGACGGCGTCAACTTCAGGCTCAACCGCTAACGTACGCGGCTGGACTTGCCGCTGGAAATACATGACAATTGAACACTGTTAAATCCGCCTGGAGCTGACTTGAAAGAAATCGCTATCCGGCCCGCAACGGAAGCCGACTTCGCGGCGATGTGGGCCATATTTCAGGAACTGATCGCCAGCGGCGACACCTTTTACTTTGCCGCCGATACCAGCCGCGAGGATTGCCATGCGTACTGGTTCGGTCCCGATGTGCAGACCTTCGTGGCGATCCACAACCAGGACCGGCTGGTCGGCATGTACCGCTTGATCGCCAACCAGCGCGACCGTGGCGCCCACGTGGCCAACGCCTCCTTCATGGTCAGCCCGGCGGCGCAGGGCGTCGGCGTCGGCAAGCTGCTCGGCGCCGACTGCCTGGACCGCGCGCGCGCCCAGGGCTACCTGGCGATGCAGTTCAACTATGTGGTCAGCTCCAATATGCCGGCCGTGCTGCTGTGGAAAAAGCTGGGCTTTTCCATCGTCGGCACCTTGCCGCGCGCCTACCATCACCAATACCTCGGCTATGTGGACGTCTACGTGATGTACCAATTGCTGGAAGATCCCTCTCACTGGCCTGACGCATGAAAATACTGGAAACGGAACGCCTGAACCTGCGCACGATTAACCCTGACGACGCGGCTTTTTACTACGAATTGGTCAACGACCCGACCTGGCTGGAACATATCGGCGACAAAGGCATCCGCAGCGTCGAAGGGGCGCGCACCGCCATCCTCGAAGGGCCGTGCGTGATGCAGGAAAAGCTGGGTCATTCGCTGTACGTGATGGAGCGCAAGAGCGACGGCAGGCCGCTGGGCCTGTGCGGCTTGATCA
This sequence comes from Duganella sp. CT11-25, assembly GCF_047302815.1. Taxonomy (NCBI): domain Bacteria; kingdom Pseudomonadati; phylum Pseudomonadota; class Betaproteobacteria; order Burkholderiales; family Oxalobacteraceae; genus Duganella; species Duganella sp. CT11-25. The sequence continues at coordinate 3,014,312 of NZ_JBKBFD010000001.1, read as the reverse complement.
AGCGCGACAGCCTGCCCGATGTGGATATCGGCTATGCGATCCGGCCCGCGTATTTCGGCCAGGGCTACACCTACGAGGCGGCCGCCGCCGTGGTGGCGTATGCGCGTGACCAGCTGCGCATGAAGCGCCTGATGGGGATTACTGCGCCGACCAACACCACTTCGATCAAGCTGTTGCAAAAGCTGGGCCTGGGCTTTGTCGAGTTCAAGCACCTGCCGCCCGATGGCCGTCCTAACAATATTTACTGCCTGGAGTTCGCGCCGCTGTTGCAGTAGTGAGAATTCGTGAGAATTTTCAGTTTCCGATATTGGCATTTGTGCGCCGCGAGCGCATGATGGACAAGAGCTCTTGCCAAGGAGGAAACGATGAAACTCGCCAATCTGAAGATAGGCGTGCGTTTGGGGTTGCTGGGGGCGTTCTTCTTTGTCGCGCTGGCGGTGGTCGCCACCGGCGGCTGGCGGGCGCTCGATAGCAGCAACCTCCGCAGCGCCGACGCCATGTCGCGCTCGGTGGCGCTGAGCCAGGCCATCGACACGGCGCGCAGCGCCCAGGTCGAATTCAAGATCCAGGTGCAGGAGTGGAAGAACATCCTGGTGCGCGGCAACGATCCGGCCCAGCTGGACAAGTACAGCAAGGCCTTCGTCAAGGGCGGCGAAAGCACCCGCGCCGAACTGCAAAAGCTCGACAAGCTGCTCGACTCGCTCAAGCTCGGTACGCCATTGGTCGACGACGCCATCAAGACCCAGGGCGAACTGGTGGCGCGCTACCTGGAGGCGCTGAAGAAATACGATTCCGCCAATCCCGAAAGCGCGCACATCGTCGATGCGCTGGTCAAGGGCATGGACCGCGAGCCGACCAAGAAAATCGACGACATCGTCGCCTTCATCGGCAAGGAGTCCGGCCGCCTGATGGTGGAGATGGAAGCGGCGAACCGGGCGGCGCATGCCCAGGCCATGCTGGTGATGGGGGTGACGCTGGTCGTCACGCTGGCGGTCGGCGTGGTCACCGTGGTGTGGCTGATCAAGAGCATCACCGTGCCGCTGCACGAGGCGGTGGGCGTGGCGCAGACGGTGGCCTCCGGCGACCTGCGCAGCGAGGTGCGGGTCAACAGCAAGGATGAAATCGGCGAACTGCTGGGCGCGCTCAAGCTGATGCAGAACAACCTGAGCAATATCGTCGGCAAGGTGCGCACCGGTACCGAGACCATCCACGGCGCCACGGTGGAAATCGCCGCCGGCAACCTGGACCTGTCCGGCCGCACCGAGGAGCAGGCCAGCTCGCTGGAAGAAACGGCGGCGGCGATGGTGCAGCTGACCACCACCGTGCAGCAGAACAATGCCAACGCCAGCGAGGCCTGCAAGCTGGCCGATACCGCCTCCAGCGTCGCGGCCAGGGGCGGCCAGGCGGTCGAGCAGATGGTGCTGACGATGGGCGAGATCAACGATAGCTCGCGCCGCATCGTCGACATCATCGGCGTGATCGACGGCATCGCCTTCCAGACCAATATCCTGGCGCTGAATGCGGCGGTCGAGGCGGCGCGCGCGGGCGAGCAGGGCCGGGGCTTTGCCGTGGTGGCGTCCGAGGTGCGCAACCTGGCGCAGCGCTCGGCGGCGGCGGCCAAGGAAATCAAGGAGCTGATCGGGGCGTCGGTCGGCCGCGTGGAGGCGGGCAGCCGGCTGGTCGGCCAGGCCGGCGAGACGATGGGCGAGGTGGTGGCCAGCGTGCAGCGGGTGACGGCCATCATCGGCGAGATCTCGGTGGCCAGCGCCGAGCAGCGCGACGGCATCGAGCAGATCAGCATCGCCATCAGCCAGATGGACAGCGTGACCCAGCAGAACGCCGCGCTGGTGGAGGAGGCGGCCGCCGCGGCCGATGCCTTGCAGCAGCAGGCGGCCAGCCTGGCGGATGCGGTCAGCGTGTTCAAGCTGCAGGACCAGCCGCGCGCGATGGTGGCATTGCCGCCGTCACGCAGCCGGGCGCTGCAGATCGCGTAATGGCCGGAACCACGCTACAGGCCGTTTGACGCGCCTCAACCGGGCGCGCGAACGGCCTTTTTCCCGCCGGCTTATCCACTATTATTCCCTCTTCCGCGGTGCACCGGACGAAGAGGGACAGCATGAACAGCTTATTGCCGGCGCTGGCCGGCATCGCGCCTTGCTTGCTGGCGCTGTGGTACGGCCAATGGCAGGCGCGCGCGCTGCGCAGGCGTTGCGCGCAGCTGGAGGGCACGCTGGAGGCGCAGCGCGATACGGAAGCGCGGCTGGAATTTATCGCCCATCACGACAACCTGACCGGCTTGCCCAACCGCCTGCAGTTCCAGCGGCAGCTGGAGCACGGCGTGGCCTACGCGCGCCGCCACGGCAGCCTGCTGGCGGTGCTGTTTGTCGATATCGACCACTTCAAAGCCATCAACGACAGCCTGGGCCACGACGCCGGCGACCAGGTGCTGGCGCAGTTCGCGCAGCGCCTGCGGCAGTGCGTGCGCGAGGTCGATACCGTGGCGCGCCAGGGCGGCGACGAGTTCATCGTGCTGCTGACGGAGCTGCGCAGCGGCCAGGACGCGCAGCAGGTGGCCGAGAAGATCATGGCGGCCATCGCCGCGCCGTTCCTCATCCGCGGCGAACCGCTGTCGGTGGCGGCCAGCATCGGCGTGGCCGTGTATCCGGACGACGACGAGGACATCGAGGCGCTGGTGGAGAAGGCCGACCTGGCGATGTACGCGGCCAAGCAGCGCGGCAAGGGCGCCAGCCTGCGCTTCCTGCCCAGCATGCAGGCCAAGGCGTATTCGCGGCTGATCCTGGAGACGGCGCTGAAGCACGCGCTGGAGCACAATGAATTCATCCTGACCTACCAGCCCAAGCTGAACCTGAACCAGCAGAAGATCACCGGCGTGAAGGCGCTGCTGCGCTGGAAGCACCCGGAGCTGGGACTGGTGATGCCGCTGGACTTCCTGCCGGTGCTGGAGCAGAGCGCGCTGATACTGCCGGTGGGGGCGTGGGTGATGGCGACGGCGGCGGCGCAGGCGCGGCGCTGGATCGAGCTGGGCCATCCGCTGACGGTGTCGGTGCACCTGTCGCCGCGCCAGTTCTATCAAAAGGACATCGCCGGGGTGTTTGCGGCGATCCTGGAGCAGGCCGGGGTGCCGGGCCGCTACGTCGAGCTGGAAATCACCGAGGGCATGCTGATCGATAAGAACCAGGATTGCGAGGCCATCCTGCGCCAGTTCAAGCAGCTGGGCATGCGGATTTCGATCAGCGATTTCGGCACCGGTTATGCGTCGCTGAACTACCTGCGGCGCTTCCCGGTCGATGTGGTGAAGATCGATAAATGCTTCGTCGACGACCTGCGGCGCGGCGGCCGGCAGAAGACGGGCAAGGACGGCAAGCCGGCGGACGAGGGAGCGATGGTGCGCGCCATCATCGCGATGGCGCACACGCTGGACATGCAGGTGATCGCCGGCGGCGTGGAGACCGGCGACCAGCTGACGCAACTGAAGGCGATGGGCTGCGACGAGGCGTTTGGTTTCTGCCTCAGCGCGGCCGTCTCGCCCGGCGAAGTGGAGGCGCTGCTGGCCAGCCGCTGGCGCCGGGTGGAGCTGCTTACTTCCTGAAGAACCACGTCAGCGGCAGGTGCACCCGCGCCGCCCACGATTTTTCGTTGTGGATGCCGCCTTCGGCCTCGTAGTAGTACAGGTCCTGGTTCAGGCGGTAGCCCTTGGCCAGCATGGCGTCGCGCATCCTCCGCGTGTCCTCCAGTCCGTCGCCGCCGGTGCCGGCGTCGATGTAGAACTTGACCGGCTGGCGCGCCGGCACGTTCTTGATAAAGCCGCCGTCGTTCCACCAGAAGGAACTCGATACGCCGCCGGCCCTGGAGAACACCTCCGGATGCCGCTGCGCGATGTAAACCGAGGCGATGCCGCCCAGCGAGGAACCCATGATGGCGGTGTGCTCGCGGTCCGCCAGCGTGGGCAGGTTGGCGTCGGCCCACGGCTTGACGGTATCGACGATGAAGGCCATGTAGGCATCGAGCTTGCCGCCGCCGTGCCTGGCGTCGCAGCAGGGCGTGTATTCCTCGACGCGATCCTTGGTGTTGTCGATGCCGACCACGATGGCCGGCGCGATGGCGCCGCTGGCGATCAGCTTGTCCATCGTCGTGCCGATGTCCCAGGCCACGCCGTAGCCGGCGGTGGTGGCGTCGAACAGGTTCTGGCCGTCGTGCATGTACAGCACGGGATAGCGCTGCCGCGGATGCGCGTCGTAGCCGGGCGGCAGATAGATGCGCAGATTGCGGCTGTTGCCCAGCTGCGGCGAGGCGAATCCTTCGATGATGCGGATCGTGCCGGCCGGCGCGGCCGCCACCACGGGCTGCAGGTCGAAGCGCGGGATCGGCATCACGCGCACGCCATGGATGTCGAAGCGGTTGGACGCGCCTTTGACGCCGCCCGCGTCGGCGTAGGTGGTGTTACTTTGCAGGTAGCTCATGTTGTAGAAGTCTTCCAGCGCCATGCGGTAGCTGCCCGGCTTGAGCGTCGCGCGCAGCGGCGTCGAATACGACGGGCCGGCATCGGCAGGGGAGTGCGGCAGCTGCACCACGCCGTCCGCCACGACCTTGCCGTCGGCGTCCTTGATGTTCATCCACTTCACGCCGCCGCTGATGCCCAGGTTGATCTGGTGCGCGGTGTTGCGGTACTTGATCTGCACCGCGTAGCTGCCTTCGCGGTCGACCTTGAAGTCCTGCGCGAAGGTGTCGGCGGGCGCTCCCCAGCCGGCTTTGGCGGCGGCGATTTCCACGCCGGTGTCCAGGCAGGCAGGCGCGCTGTGGTGGCTGCGGTTGCCGGAACGGGCGTACATCGCCTCCACCGAGTAGCACAGGTTGGCCTCGGGCCGGGAGCGGCGATCGGCCCACTGGCCGGCGCTGATGCGCTGCGCCGCCAGCTTGCCGTTGCGGTAGATGTTGTAGACCACGCCCTTGCCGCCGCCCTCGATCCGCAGCGTCGGGAAGCCGTAGGTGCCGCGTTCCAGCTTGGCGATGCGCGGCTCGGCGGGCGCGTACACGGCGGGATCTTCCACCAGCGGCCTGGCGCCGACGCTGCGCTTGGCCTGCTGGCCGGCGACCAGTTTGCCGAGGCGGATGTCGATGGTGTTGTCGTCGGCCAGCGTGTACCAGGGCAGCAATGCGCCGGCGCGCTTGCCGTTCACCGTGATCATGTCGACCTCGTAGTAGCCGTTGCCTTTGGCGGCGGCCGGCAGCAGCAGACGCACCTGCATGCGCTTGCCGCGCACGCTCAGGTTGTTCAAGGTGATGCTGTCGCTGCCCGCAAAGGTTTCGCGCCGCAGCTTGGCCGTGACGAAGGGACGCAGCACGATGCCGTCGTCCGAGGTCTGCACGCCGAACACATCGCCGACCACCATGCCGAGATAGGCGCCGACAGACCACAACTGGCGGCGCGAGTTGACCACCGGGCCACTGAGCTTGCCATCCTTGAGCATCGGCTGGCCGGACAGCCATTCCAGGTTCTCCATGTTGGACAGGTTGGTCGCGGCGCCGCGCATCAGCGTGTCGTAGGCCGCATCGGCCACCGCCGCGTTGCCTGTCATCGCCGCCGCCTTCAGGCCGTAGGCCGTCACGAACGGCCACATGGCGCGATTGTGATATACCGCCGTGTCGCTTTGCTGAGGATAGATCACCGGCGCGCCCAGCGGGCCGTGCGGATAGTGGGCGAGGATGCTCTGCGCCTGCTTCTCGTCGGCGATGCCGGTGACGATCGCCAGCGACTGGCCCAGCCAGTCGTACTTGTACATCGGTGCGCCGTCGAAGTGGCCGGCGGTCACGCTGCTGTACATGCCGCTGTCGGCCTGCCAGAAGCGCTGGTTGATGGCGCGCTTCAAGTCCGCCGCCCATGCCTCGTATTTCGCGGCCAGCGCGGTATTGCCCTGTTCGCGCGCCAGCTGCGAGGCCAGCGTCAGCGCCTTGTAGTGGCCGGCGTTGGTCGACAGCGCCTTGGAGGTGGCCATGCTGGCCAGGTCGCCGGCGATCCATGGCGCGTAGCTTTGCTCGCGCCAGTCGAGGAAGGATTCCTCGCCGTTGTACAAGCCGTCGACGCGGTCGTAGATGGCAAGACGGTCGTTTTCCAGCGTGTTGCTCAGCGCCTTCAGCGCGGTTGCCGCGAAGGTCTTGCGCTCTTCCGGCGCCAGCGCCTTCAAGGCTTCGTCCGCGCCGAAGGCCCAGCTGACGCGGTCCGTGCTGACCGGCCAGCTGCCTCCGCTGCCGGTGTCCTGGATGATCTGCAGGCCGTCGGCGCTGCCGGCAGCATGCGCGCCAGGCTTGACGCCGTCGCGGTAGCCGGACACCTTGAACAGCAGCGAGTTGCGCACGCGCTGCGGGTCCAGCATGCCGAGGCTGAGCGAGGCCGCATACGACAGGTCGCGCGTCCACACGTAGTGCCACAACTCGCCCGTCTCGAAGCACTCGCAGGGAATGGCGTTGCCGCCGTTGTAGCTGCCGTCGCGGATCTCGCTGACGGAATCCTGCTTCATCTCGGTGCCGGCCAGCGCGAACAGCGCGTCGAACGCCAGGTTGCCGCTGCGGACCGTCGGCAGCGCGGCCGATTCCCGGTAGCTGATTTCCTGCTTGCCGCCCTCGCGCACCTGCATGGTGGTCGATTGCGTGTAGCTGCGCAGCGGGGCGGCCGCATCGGGCGTGGCGTAGCGTACGGTTTCCTGCTTGCCGTCCCAGGTCGGGTAACTGGCGACGGCCGTTGCCGCCAGCGCCGGCAGCGCTACCGCCATTGCTGCGCAGAGCGCACTCAAACGAAGCATCATTGTTCAATCTCCAGTATCAGTGCCGAGCGGGCCGGCAGTTTCACTTCACCGTCGAGCGATACGCGCTGGCCGGTGATGACGTCCAGGCCGGCGCGTGCGCCGTTCAGCATCTCATCGAAGCGCGCGGTCTTCAGCACGATGTCGGTCTTGTTCTTGTTGAAGGCTACCATGACCTTTTTGCTGCCATCGTAGCGGAAGTAGACGTAGGTGTTTTGTTCCGGACCGAAGTGCATCAGCTTCCCGTGATGGATGACGGCCGCGCTCTTGCGCCAGTTGAACAGCTTCTTGACATAGGCCTGCGCCGCCGCCTGTTGCGGTTCCAGCCCCGCGCCGGTAAAGGCGTTGACGGCGTCGCCGCGCCAGCCGCCGGGGAAGTCGCGGCGGTAGGAGGCGTCGTCGCGCTCCTTGGTGGTGCTGGTCATCAGGATCTCGCTGCCGGTGTAGAACTGCGGGATGCGCGGCGCCGTCGCCACGAAGGCCATCGCCATGCGGAACAGGTCCGGGTCGGCATTGAGTTCGCTGTAGATGCGCGACAGGTCGTGATTGCCTTCGAACAGCACCAGGTTGCCGGGGTTCGGATACAGGTAATCCTGCGACAGCGTTTCGTACAGATTGGTCAGGCTATGCTCGGCGCCGTCCGGGGCGGCCAGCGCGCGGCGCATGGCGTCGGTCAGCGGGAAGTCCATCATGCTCGGCATGTGCGAGACGTAGCCGTCGGCATTGCGCTTGCCTTCCTGCCAGTGCGCCACCACCGGGATCAGCGGGCTCCATTCCTCGCCCACCAGGTTCAGCTTCGGATACTCGGCCATCACGCTGCCCGACCAGCGGCTCAGGAAGTCGGTGTTCGAGTAGCCGTAGGTGTCCACGCGCAGGCCGGCCAGGCCGGCGTATTCGATCCACCAGATGTTATTTTGGATCAGGTAGGTGGCGACGAAGGGATTGGCCTGGTTCAGGTCCGGCATGCCTTCGGAGAACCAGCCGGCGGTGAAGTTGCGCTTGTCCTGTTCCGACGCATACGGGTCCTGCACCGCCACGCGGTGGTGCTGGGTCGGCACGAACTTGCCCTGGTAGCTCAGCCAGTCCGGCATCGGCATGTCCTGCAGCCACCAGTGTCTGGCGCCGATATGGTTGAGCACCACGTCCTGGATCACGCCCACGCCTTTGCCGCGCGCCTGCGTGACGAAGTCGCGGTACTCCTCGTTGCTGCCGTAGCGCGGATCGATGCGGTACAGGTTGGTGGTGGCGTAGCCGTGGTAGGAGTAGGCCGGCATATTCGATTCCAGCAGCGGCGTCGGCCAGATCATCGTGAAGCCCATGCCGGCGACGTAGTCGAGGTGCTCGGCGATGCCCTTGATGTCGCCGCCGTGGCGGCCATAGCCTTCGGCGCGATTGAGCTTGTCGGTCATGCCGGCGACGCTGTCGTTGTCCGGGTTGCCGTTGGCGAAGCGGTCGGGCATGACCTGGTAGATGGCGTCGCTGCTGTTGAAGCCGATGCGTTGCGCGGAGCCCTTGGCGCGCGCCTGCAGCGGATAGCCGTAGCGCAGCGTCTGGCCGCCGCGCTTGAAGGCCAGGTCCAGCTTGCCGGGCGCGGCGTCGGGCGCGATCTCCAGGTCGATGAACAGGTAGTTCTTGCTGGCCACCCGCGACACCGAGACGATGCGCACGCCCGGATAGGTCAGCGACGGCTCCAGGTCGGCGATCTGCGGGCCGTGCACCATCAGCTGCAGTTTGCTGTTGTGCATGCCGGTCCACCACGACGGCGGGTCCATGTGATCGATGCGGTAGTCTTGCGCCGCGCCAAGGGCGAAGGCAGGGAGCAGGCCGAGGCCGGCCAGCACCAGCGCCAGGGTGGTTTTCTTCATGTGGTCTCCGTGTTGTGGATGGCAAGTAGTCGTACTACAGGCTCGTACTTTTCTTCTTTCAAGGGCTTGTGCCTTGATTTTGCAAGAGAATACTCCGAAAGAGCGGCCATATCAAACGCGGCTCGCAGCATGAAATTTAGTCGAAATACAGAAATCTGGGATTTTCATGAGCACAGTTGTGTTCGCCAGGAAAAATACCCGGAATTCGGCGATTTAAGGCCGCGCTCGTCTGACGTTTGTTTTCAAAAAGAAGCATTTTTGATGTTAAAACTGTAGTTCTACTACATATCGATGGTGTGGACGCTGTAGCCGAAATACAACGGGAAACCGCTTTCTACGGGGCGAGACGCATAGATAGTGGCTTGCAAGGCGTAGGCGAACGGAAGTTTGATTGACACCAAATCTAGTTTTAGTACAGAATTCGTCGTAGAACGTCTTTTAGAACGTTTACTTCCTTGGATCCCGTGTAGTTTGAGGCGCCCCGAATGCGGTGCTGCTGAAGTTGGCGGGAAATTACTGTCGTGTGTGAGGGGACATTGAATGACTATTTTCGCAACTAAGCGCAGCAATGCTGCATTTCCACTGAAACCGGTTGCCGCGGGCTGCATGTTGTTCGTTGCCGCTTTCGCCGCGCCGGCTTACGCCCAGACCAGCGCCGCCGCGCCGGCCGCCGACGCGCCAGCGCCTATCGCCTCGGTGGTGGTTTCCGGCATCCGCCGCGGTATCGAGGACGCGATCTCGGTCAAGAAGGATTCCAGCTCCATCGTTGAAGCGATTTCCGCCGAAGACATCGGCAAGCTGCCGGACGTGTCGATCGCCGAATCGATCTCGCGCCTGCCAGGCCTGGCCGCCCAGCGCGTTGCCGGCCGCGCGCAAGTGATCTCGGTACGCGGCCTGTCGCCAGACTTCTCGACCACCCTGCTGAACGGCCGCGAGCAAGTCTCGACCGGCGACAACCGCAGCGTGGAATTCGACCAGTACCCATCGGAACTGATGGCTGGCGTGACCGTCTACAAAACCCCGGACGCCGGCCTGGTAGGCCAGGGCCTGTCCGGCACCATCGACATGCAAACCGTGCGCCCGTTGAACTTCAGCGGCCGTACCGTGGCGCTGAACGCCCGTGGCGAGAAGAACTCGCTGGGCAAGATCGGCAACGCCAAGGACACCGGCAACCGCTTCAGCGTCAGCTACATCGACCAGTTCGCCAACCGCACCATCGGTATCGCGCTGGGCTACGCCCACCTGGAAACGCCGGTGCTGGACAACGAAACCGGCCTGTACGAGCCATGGAAGCGCGACGACCGCGCTGGCCTGCCTTCCGGCACCTTCGCCTCCGATGGTATCAAGGCTGTGGCCAAGAGCGGCCGCAACGAACGCGACGGCCTGATGGGTGTTCTGCAGTACCGTCCTAACAAACAATGGACCAGCATCGTCGACGTCTACGCTTCGCGCTTCAAGAACGAAGAGACCGCCAACCAGATCGAAATCAACCTGGGCGGCTGGAACGGCGGCTATGAGCCTGCGGTGAACTACAATCCTGCGGTCGTCAGCGGCGGCACCATCGCCGGCGGCACCATCAACAACGTGTACCCGCTGGTGCGCGGCATGTACAACAAGCGCAAGGATGACATCCGCGCCCTCGGCTGGAGCAATGATATCAAGCTGGACGGCTGGTCGCTGTTCGCCGACCTGAACTACTCGAAAGCCAAGCGCGACGAGCTGAGCCTGGAAAACAATCTTCAGCTGAGCAACGCTGCCGACGGTCCAGTCCTGGATTCGGTCAAGCTGCTCTACGGTAACGGCGGCTTCTCGCAGATGACCCCGGGCCGCGACTACAACAACGCCAACAGCCTGTACGTGCGTAACACCATCTACGGTTCCGGCTACGGCAAGACCCCAAGCGTGGAAGACGAACTGAAGGGCTTCAAGCTGGTCGCCAACATCCAATCGTCGGGCGCGCTGGAAAAAGCGTTCTCCAGTTTCGACATCGGCGCGAACTACACCGACCGCACCAAGAACAAGCATCAGCCTGAAGGCAACATCAACCTGAAGGGTGCGCCGACCACCATCTCGTCCGACCTGTTCTACCAGTCGGCCGACCTGGGCTTCGCCGGCGCCGGCTTCATTCCAACCTGGAACGTGCCAGCCGTAGTCGCCAAATACATGACCTTCGCGCCGACCGACACCCAGGGCTACCTGATCGCCAAGACCTGGGAAGTGAGCGAGAAAGTCACCACCGCTTTCGCCAAAGCGAACATCGAAGCGGAACTGGGCAGCGACGTCAGCCTGCGCGGCAACATCGGCGTGCAGGTGCAGCGCACCGACCAGTCGTCGGCTTCGCGTTGGTTCGACAACACCACCGGCGCGATCAAGCCTGTCAACGACGGCAAGACATACACCGACGTGCTGCCTAGCATGAACCTGGCCTTCGGCCTGGACAACCAGCAGACCGTGCGCCTGGCGCTGGCCAAGCAACTGGCGCGGCCGCGTGTCGACCAGCTGCGTTCGGCGTTGGACTTCGGCATCGACACCACCAAGCGTGAGCCGGGCGGCAGCGGCGGCAACGCCAAGCTGGACCCATGGCGCGCCAAGGCCTTCGACATCTCGTACGAGAAATACTTCGACAAGAAGGCTTACCTGGCCGCCGCGGCGTTCTTCAAGAAGCTGGACACCTACATCTTCACCCAGACCCGTTCGTACGACTTCTCGGCGTACATTCCAGCTGGTGCGGTTGGCAACGATCCTTCCTTCCCGCTGCACACCGCCATCGGTAACTACTCGGCTGCATACAACGGCAACGGCGGCAACCTGAAGGGTGTCGAACTGTCGGGCTCGATGCCGCTGAACATGCTGTCCAAGTCGCTCGATGGTTTTGGCGTGTCGGCCAGCACCACCTATACCGACAGCAAGATCACGATCGAAGATCCTAGCGGCAGCATCGGCCAGCATATCCCGCTGCCAGGCCTGTCCAAGCGCACGACCAACCTGACCGCCTACTACGAGAAGAACGGTTTCGAAACCCGCGTCTCGCAGCGCCGGCGTTCGGACTTCGTTGGCGAGATCGGCAACTTCTCCAACGACCGCGCACTGCGTTACGTGGTTGGCGAAAACGTGGTCGACTTCCAGGTTGGCTACACCTTCAACAGCGGTTCGATGAAGGGCCTGGGCCTGGTGCTGCAAGTGAACAACCTGCGCAACGCCGCCTACGAAACCTACAACGGCGACCGTTCGCAACAGCTGGAATACCAGAAGTACGGCCGCACCGTGCTGGCTGGCGTGAACTACAAGTTCTAAGCTGACTTAGTCGCAACGATAAACGGCGTCCTTCGGGGCGCCGTTTTTTTTATTGGCCGCTGCGGTTTTTTACGCTTGGGTGCTCGGCGATCCTGGCTTGCCATGCCGCCAGCGCAGGGCAGTCTTCCGGTACCGTGATGCCGGGGAAGGCCGCATGCAGCAGCGCGCAGTAGACGGTGATGTCTGCCACCGAGAACTTGTCGCCGGCCACGTAGGGTTGCCCGGCCAGCACGCCGTCGAAGTAGCGCATGGCGTCCTTGAATTTTGCCAGCTGGCGTTCGCCCCATTCCTTGCGATGCGCCCACTCCGGGCTCTTGTGCGCCAGCAGCGCTTCGCCCAGGCCCGGCGTGGCGTGGTGGAAGTAGACGCCGATGGTGTCGATCATCAGGTCGTCGGCGCGTTTTTGCATCATGTGGATGATGGCTTTTTCGCGCGGCGTCGTGCCTGTCAGCGTGGGCTTGCCGTCCAGGTTATCCAGGTATTCGGTGATTGCGATGCACTCCGAGATGTAGGTGCCGTCGTCGAGCTCCAGCACCGGCACCACGCCGGTCGGGTTCTTGGCCAGGAAGGCGGGCTGCTTGTGCTCGGCCGCGAACAGGTCGACCTTGATGAATTCAACTTGCGAATCCAGGCCTTTCTCAGCCAGGACGATGCGGATGCGGGCGGGGTTGGGGAAGCCAGGGATGTCATGGATTTTCATATTCAGCTTTCGATGGTCTACCTTTCGGTAGATAGATTAAAATAGCTCAATAGTCAGACGTTTCCGGATTTGTCTATCTACTGATAGGTAGATAATAAGCCCGTGCGTTTTGTCGCGTCAAGCGATTTTTTCGACCAAGGGATGGATATGGCAAGCGATAAGAAGCAGGAAGTGATGACCGCGGCGCGGCTGATGGTGCAGGCGCGCGGCTATAACGCGCTGAGTTTCCGCGACCTGGCGGAGGCGGTGGGGGTCAAGAGTTCCAGCATCCATTACTACTTCCCGACCAAGGGCGACCTGGGCGCGGCGCTGGCGCGGCAGTACACCGACGAATTCCTGACCTACCTGGATGGCTTGCTGGCCGACGGCGTCGATTGGAAGGCCTGTATCGCCAGATACGCGGACGTATTCCGCGATACGCTGCTGCGCGAGAACCGCATGTGCATGGCGGGGATACTGGCGGCCGAACGGCCGGACCTGGCGCCGGAGGTGAGGGCGGAGGTGGAGCGCTTCACGATGCTGATCGTGGACTGGCTGGCGCGCGTGCTGGCGGTCGGCAAGCCGAAGATGGATGCGGCGGCGGTGAAGGCGCAGGCGTTTGCCGTGTTCTCGGCGATCGAAGGCGCGCAGCTGGTGGCGCGGGGATGCGACGATGTGAAGGTGTTCGACAACACGCTGGCTGCGTACCGGGCGGCTGGTCTGCTGCCCGATACGCAGGGTTAGTACTTACTTCTTCTCAGCCGCCGAGAAGGCGGCGTTTTGCTGGTCCAGCCAGGTCTTCAGCGGAGCGAAGTAGTCGAGCAGCGCACCGCCGTCGATCTTGTCTTCGCCGGAGATGGCTTTCAGCGCTTCCGGCCACGGCTTGCTGGCGCCCAGTGCCAGCATCTGCTGCAGCTTGGCGCCGGCCTTGGCGTTGTCGTACACCGAGCAGCGGTTCAGCGGGCCGCTGTAGCCGGCCTCGCGGCACAGCGCGCGGTGGAACTGGAACTGCAGCATGTCGGCGAGGAAGTAGCGCGCATACGGCACGTCGGCCGCCACGTGGTACTTGGCGCCGGCGTCGAAGCCGGCGATGCCGTTGACGGCCGCTGGACGCTTCATGCCCATGTACTGCTCGCGCAGCTGCCACCAGCTCTTGTCGTAGTCGGCCGGCTTGGTCTTGCCCGAGTAGACGTCCCAGCGCCATTTGTCCACCGAGTAGGCGAACGGCAGGATCGCGACCTTGCTCAGCGCGCGTTCCAGCAACTGCGGGATGTCGGCGTTGACGTCCGGCTCCTGGTCCATCAGGCCGACCTTCTTCAGGTAGCCCGGCGTGATCGACAGCGCGACGGTGTCGCCGATGGCTTCGTGGAAGCCGTCGTTGGCGCCGTTGCGGAACAGGAAAGGCTGCTTGGTGTAGCCGAGGAAGTAGTAGACGTGTCCCAGCTCGTGGTGGATGACGGTGAAGTCTTCCGCCGTCGGCGTGATGCACATCTTGATGCGGACGTCGTCCTTTTCATTCAGCGGCCATGCGGAGGCGTGGCACACCACGTCGCGGTCGCGCGGCTTGGTCAGCAGCGAGCGTTCCCAGAACGACTCCGGCAGCTTCTGCATGCCCAGCGAGGTGTAGAAGCGCTCGGCGTACTGCGTCATCTGCCTGGCGTCGGTCTTGCGCTCTTCCAGCACCTTGGTCAGGTCATAGCTGTTGGCGCCGCCGGCCGGCTTGAGGATCGGGTACAGGTTGGTCCAGGTCTGGCTCCACATATTGCCGAACAGGTGGGATGGGATCGGGCCGGTCAGCGGCACCACGTCCGGGCCGTAGGTCTGGCGCAGCTTGTAGCGGGTGTAGGTGTGCAGCGCGTCGTACAGCGGCTTGACCTGTTGCCACAGGCGTTCCATCTCGGCGGAGAAGGCTTCCGGCGGCATGTCGTACTGCGAACGCCACATGGTGCCGGTATCGGCAAAGCCCATCTGCTTGGCGCCCTTGTTGGACAGCGCGACGTATTCGGTGTATTTCTGCTTGTAGGCCGGCGATTGCGCGTGCCAGCCGAGCCACATTTCCTTCAGCTTGGCTTCGTCGTGGCTGTTGGCCAGGACCTTTTCCATTTCGCCCAACGCCATGCAGGCGTCGGCGGGCGAGCCGTCGGCTTTCTTCGGGCAGTACTTGGCCTTGCCGTAGGCGCCGTTCATGGCGGCCTGCAGCTGGGCATACTGTTCGCGTTCCTTCGGATCGGCGAAGACCAGCGTCTGCTGCAGCAGCATCATCTTGCGCGCGGATTCAGGCGACAGCTTCAAGCCGTTGAAACGGCGCGCGCCGATCGCCGCTTCGCCCGACGCCGTCAGATAGCGTTCGGCGAAGTAGGAGGCGATGGCTTCCGTGTCGTCGGTGATGAAGTTGGAACCGACCCAGGCGCCGCGTGCCTGTTCGTTGTTCAGCTTATTGAGTTTTTCTTCGGTGTCGGCCAGGAAGCGCTCGGCTTCGGCGACGGTGGGCTTCTGTGCGGGGGCGGCCAGCACGGTAGTGCTGGCGGCTGTCATGGCGCTCGCCATCAACAGCGTGCTGATAATTTTTGATGTCACTTGCATCTCCCTTGGTGATCTTGTCGGCCATCGAACCGGTTGATTCGATGGCCGACAATGATACACGCTTACAGGGCGATGTCGACACTCCGGCCGGCCTGGTCGCTGGCCTGCATGTCGACGGTCAGCAGTTTTCTTTCCGCGTCCCAGGCGAACACCGCGACCTTGCCGTCGATACGCACCGCCGACGGCTTGGCCGTGACGTTATGCACCTGCAGCGCGATGCCGCGTTCCGGACGCTGGTACTGCTTGCCGGTCTCGGATTCGATACGCAGCGACAGCGTCTTGCCCTGCAGCTTGCTGGCGAAGTGCAGCAGCTCGTACTTGCCTTGTTCGTAGGCTTGCGCGGTCAGGCCGTCGTCGTCATACAGCTTGCCGGCGCCGGCCTTGACCGAAGCGTCGTGGTAGTAGTGCAGCTCGATGTTCTTGGTCGAATAGTCGCGCGTGGTCTGCACAGGTTTGACCATCGGGATGAAGGCGCCTGCGCGCACGTAGACCGGCACGTGATCGGCCGCCAGCTTCACCGTGCGGGTGGCGCCGCCGGCCTGCTTCTCGCCGCTATAGAAGTCGAACCATGCGCTGCGGACGGGGAAGTAGACCTCGGCCGTGGTGGCGCCTTGCTTGAGCACCGGCGTGACCAGGAAGTCCTTGCCCCACAAGTAGCTCGATGACATGGCGCGCACCCTGGCGTTGCGCGGCTCTTCGTAGAGCATGGGGCGCATCAGCGGCAGGCCTTTCTGGTTATTGTCGAAGCCCAGCGTGTAGTTGTATGGCAGCAGGCGATAGCGCAGGCGGACGGCGTCGCGCGCCAATGCCTTGGTGGCGTCTTCGCGGTAGACCGGCTCCGACGGCACTTCTTCCTGCGCATGCGGGCGGAATACCGGCTGGAACACGCCGTACTGCAGCCAGCGCGTGTACAGCTCATTGTCCAGCGTCGGGTTGGCGAAGCCGCCCAGGTCCGAGTGCATATAGCCGGCGCCCTGCATGCCCATCTGCAGCGCGATCTCCGGCTGCGATTGCAGGCCGCCCCAACCCCGGTCGACGTCGCCGGACCATGGGATGATGCCGTAGCGTTGCGTGCCCGAGTAACCGGCGCGCATCAGGATGAACGGACGCTCGGTCGGGAAGTCCTGCTTGTAGCCGTCGGCCACCAGGCCGGCCCATTGGTGGCCGTAGATGTTGTGCACCTCGTCGGCGCTGGCGCCGTTCGCATGGCGCATCGCGGTTGGATGTACTTCCGGTTCGCCCAGGTCGCCCCACACGCCGGTCACGCCTTGCTGGCGCAGGCCCTTGTAGATGCTCCAGAACCAGTCCTTGCCCGGCTTGCCGAAGATGTCGATCAAGCCGGTGTGGCCGAAGAAGAAATCGTAGGCCAGCGGCTTGCCGTCGGCATCGGTGCCGAGCACTTTCCTGTCGACCGCCTCCTGCCAGCGGCTGGACGTATCGACCACGAACGGCTCGGTGATCACCACCGTTTGCACGCCTTTTTTCTGGAAGTCGGCGATCATGCCTTCCGGGTTGGGGAAGCTGCCCTTGTCCCAGGCCAGGTTGCCCATCGTGCCCTTGACCTCCTTGCCGAACCAGTACAGGTCGAACACGATGGCGTCGAGCGGGATGCCGTCGGCGATGAACTTGTCCACGGTCTCGCGCGCGAACCGCTCGTCGCGGTAGCCGAAGCGCATGGCGAAGTTACCGAAGGCCCAGCGCGGCGGCAGCGGTTGCTTGCCGGTCAGGCTGGTGTAGTTGCCGACCACGTCTTCCCATGTGTCGCCGGCGATGACCTGGTAGGTCTTGCGGCCGCCGATGGTTTCGTAGGTCAGGCTGTTGTTCTTCTTGCTGTCGAAATCCAGGTAGCCGGTTTGCGCGTTGTCGAAATGGATGGCGTACATCTTCGACGACATCGCCAGCGGCATCGCGTAGCCCATCTGTTCCGACTTGTCGCCGTAGCCGTAGTGCGCCTTGTTATATAAGGTGAAGCGGTGGCCGCGGCGGTTCATGCCGACCGCGCGTTCGCCGGCGCCGTACAGGGCTTCGTCCTTGTCGAGCGCGAACTCGATGGCTTCCAGTTCGCGCGCTTCGCCTTTATTGATATCCTTGCTGCCGGTGGCGACGCTGTCCTTTACGCGCACATAGCCGTGCTTCTCGGCGACCAGCTGCTTGCCCTTGTAGGCGTAGGCGATCTTGAAAGGCGACTTGGTAATGGTGACGACGATGCCGGGTGTGGCATATTCGATGCTGGCGGCTTTTTGCGTCAGCGTGGTTTTGACCGCGGCCGGCGCCAGCACCACCGCGTGCGATGCCGGGTCGGCCTTTTCGCCCTTCGGCACAAACGTGGTCTCGACGATGGCGGCGGAGTAGGGCTTGATCAGGTAGCTGCCGTCGCTGGTGCGGACTTCCAGCTGATTGTCCGTGCGGGTGACGCCGTCGAACTTGCGGTCGGCGTTTTGTGCCTGTGCGGCGTGGCAGGCCAGCAGCGCCAAGGGCAGTGCGGCCAGTTTGGGGAAAGAAAGGGTTGTCATGTAGATAATCGGCTCTCTGGGTTGTCTTATATTTTGTTGTTTGGCTACATTTGACTACAAAATCCGGTCCTTGGGATGGCTTCAGCCCTTTATTTTACTGGGAAACTCTTTCAATTGACACATATGGGGTAGCGTGTTATTTTGCTACAAATTTCAAATATTCGGGACGCGCAGCATGCATTCTTCCAGCAGCAAGCCCATACTGTCGTTCTGGCAGTTGTGGAACATGAGTTTTGGCTTCTTCGGCATTCAATTCGGCTTCGCGCTGCAGAATGCCAACACCAGCCGCATTTTCTCCACCCTGGGCGCCAATCCCGACGACCTGTCGCTGTTCTGGCTTGCCGCGCCGGTCACCGGTTTGCTGGTGCAGCCCGTCATCGGCTACCTGAGCGACAACACCTGGCATCCGAAGTGGGGCCGCCGCCGTCCATTCTTCTTCATCGGCGCCTTGCTGGCGTCGATCGCGCTGTTCCTGATGCCGAATTCCTCCGCCTTGTGGATGGCCGTCGCCGTCCTGTGGCTGATGGACGGCGCCATCAACGTGTCGATGGAGCCGTTCCGCGCCTTCGTCGGCGACAAGCTCGGACCGTCGCAGCAGACCGCCGGCTTCGCGATGCAGACCTTCTTCATCGGCTGGGGCGCGGTGATCGCCTCGCTGCTGCCGACCATCTTCGCCGACCTGCTGGGCGTGAGCAATGTGCCGGTCAACGGCGGCATCCCGGACACCGTGCGCTACTCCTTCTACTGCGGCGGCGCGATCTACATGGCCGCCGTGATGTGGACCGTGCTGACCGCCAAGGAAGCGCCGCCCGACAACCTGGAAGCCTTCCGCGCGGAGCAGCTCCGGAGCAAGGGCCTGGGCCATGCGATCAAGGAGATCCTGGGCGGCTTCACCAAGATGCCGAAGACGATGGTGCAACTGGCCGGCGTGCAGTTCTTCACCTGGATCGCGCTGTTCGCGATGTGGATCTACACCACCAACGCCATCGGCGAGAACGTGTTCGGCACCACCGATGCGCAGTCGGCCGCCTTCCAGGAAGCGGGCAACCGCGTCGGCGTGATGTTCGCGGTGTACAGCGGCGTGTCGGCGCTGGCGGCCTTCATCCTGCCGGTGTTTGCGCGCCGCACCAGCCGCAAGCTCGTGCACATGACCTGCCTGCTGATCGGCGGCGTGAGCCTGATCAGCATCTACGCCATCCATGACCTGAACCTGCTGTTCGTGCCGATGATCGGCGTCGGCATCGCATGGGCCAGCATCCTGACCATGCCGTATGCGATCCTGGCCGGCGCGCTGCCCGCCAACCGCATGGGCTACTACATGGGCGTATTCAACTTCTTCATCGTGATTCCGCAAATCGTCAGCGGCCTGCTGCTGGGCTTCGCCACCAAGCATCTCTTCATGGGCCACAGCGTCAAGACGCTGATGCTGGGCGGCCTGTGCATGGTGATTGCCGGCGTGCTGACGCTGACTGTGCGCGATAACGCGGAGCCGGTTGGCAAATGAGCTAAGATTGTTCGCGAGACAAGTTATTTGTGCGACGCGATTTTGCCGGAACAGGTAAAACCGTTGCAGTGAATCTGTCACTTACCTACGCGGAGCGAACATGAGCATTCAGACGGTCAGCACCACTTCCTTCCCCGGCCAGCGGCCGGGGACTTCCGGCCTGCGGAAAAAAGTCACGGTCTTCCAGCAGCCGCACTATCTCGAAAATTTCGTGCAAAGCGTATTCGATACGCTGGGCGACTGCGCCGGCAAGACGCTGGTGCTGGGCGGCGACGGCCGTTTCCACAACCGCGACGCGGTGCAGACCATCCTGCGCATGGCGGCCGCGCATGGCTACGCCAAGGTGCTGGTGGGACAGGGCGGCATCCTGTCGACGCCCGCCGTCAGCTGCGTGATCCGCAAGCGCGGCGCGCTGGGCGGCATCGTGCTGTCGGCCAGCCATAACCCGGGCGGACCGGATGGCGACTTCGGCATCAAGTACAACATCGCCAACGGCGGCCCGGCGCCGGAGAGCGTGACCGAGGCGATCTACCAACACACCGAAACCATCAGGCAGTACCGCATCAGCGACGCCGCCGCGATCGACCTGAATCGCCTGGGGACTTCGCACATCGAGCAGACCGAGATCGAGGTGATCGATTCCGTCGCCGATTATGCGGAACTGATGGAGCGGCTGTTCGATTTCGACGCCATCCGCAAGCTGTTCGGCGGCGGCTTCCGCATGTGCTTCGACGGCATGCACGCGGTCTCCGGCCCGTACGCCAAGGCGATCCTCGAAGACCGCCTGGGCGCCCCGGCCGGCACCGTCATCAACGGCGTGCCGCTGGAGGATTTCGGCGGCCACCATCCTGACCCGAATCCCGTCAACGCCGCGCAGCTGATCGCGCTGATGGCCGCCGATGACGCGCCGGACTTCGGCGCCGCATCGGACGGTGACGGCGACCGCAACATGATCGTTGGCCGCAAGTTCGACGTCACGCCGTCCGACAGCCTGGCCGTGCTGGCCGCGAATGCGACCGTGGCGCCGGGCTACCGCGCCGGCCTGAAAGGCATCGCCCGTTCGATGCCGACCTCGCAGGCCTCGGACCGCGTGGCCGAGGCGCTGGGCATCCCGAGCTACGAAACACCGACCGGCTGGAAGTTCTTCGGCAACCTGCTGGACGCCGGCAAGGCGACGCTGTGCGGCGAGGAGAGCTACGGCACCGGCTCGGACCACATCCGCGAGAAGGATGGCCTGTGGGCAGTGCTGTTCTGGCTTAACCTGCTGGCCGTCAGCGGCAAGTCGGTCGAGCAGCTGGTGAGCGAGCATTGGGCGCGCTTCGGCCGCAACTACTATTCGCGCCACGACTACGAGGCGGTGGAGTCCAAGGCCGCCAATGAGCTGATCGTCTCCCTGCGCATCAAGCTGGCCACGCTGGCGGGGCGGGACCTGGGCCATTACGTGGTCGATTTCGCCGACGATTTCGAATACACCGATCCGGTCGACGGCTCGGTGTCGAAACAGCAGGGCATCCGCATCGTGATGACCAACGGCTCGCGCATCGTGTTCCGCCTGTCGGGCACCGGCACCGAGGGGGCGACGCTGCGCGTGTATTTGGAGCGCTACGAGGCCGATCCAACCTATCACCACCTGCCTACCCAGCAGGCCTTATCCGCATTGATCCTGATCGCAGAGCAGGTCGGCGGCATCACCGGATGGACAGGGCGCGCGCGCCCGACCGTCACTACATAAAACCACTATAAGGACGACAGCATGAAATTGACTCCCCTTGCAATGAATTCGGCACTGGCGCTCGCATTTGCGCTTACTTCCGTTGCGGTGAGCGCTCCGGCGCTGGCCGCACCGGCGGTTGAAAAGCCAGCCGCGCGCAAGCCGTTCCTGTGGGGGAACGCCACCGTCTATTTCCTGCTGACCGACCGTTTCAACAACGCCTTCACCGGCAACGACCTGGCCTATGACCGCCGCGCGGACGCGGCTCCGCTGCGCGGCTTCATGGGCGGCGACCTGGCCGGCATCACCAACAAGATCAATGAAGGCTATTTCGACAGCCTGGGCGTAAACGCGATCTGGCTGACGCCTCCGGTGGAGCAGATCCACGAAGGCACCAACGAAGGCACCGGCAAGTCCTACGGCTTCCACGGTTACTGGGCGTCGGACTTCACGGCGGTCGACGCCAACCTGGGCACCGAGAACGACTTCCGCAATTTCGTCGAAGCGGCCCACGCGCGCGGCATCCGCGTGCTGCTGGATGTGGTGATGAACCAGACCGGCCCGGTGACGCCTTACGACCGCGTATGGCCGTCGGACTGGGTGCGTACCGAGCCGCAGTGCACCTACAAGGATCCCAAGACCACCATCGAGTGCACGCTGGTGCAGAACCTGCCCGACTTCCGTACCGACAGCGATACGCCGGTCGAGTTGCCGGAACGCCTGATGGCGAAGTGGCAGCGCGAAGGACGCTTCGAGAGCGAGATCAAGGAGCTGAACGAGTTCTTCGCCCGCACCGGCTATCCGCGCGCGCCGCGCTACTACCTGATGAAGTGGCACTCGGACTGGGTGCGCAAGTACGGTGTGGACGGCTTCCGCGCCGACACCGTCAAGCACGTCGAGGCCAAGGTGTGGAAGGAATTGCAGACCGTGGCATCGGCCGCGTTCGAGGACTGGAAGCGCGCCAATCCGGACAAGAAGCTCAGCGACGACAAGTTCTACATGACGGCCGAGGTCTACAACTACAAGCTGCAGGACGGCCTGCAGTTCGATCTGGGCGGCGGACAGAAGGTCAACTACTACCAGAACGGCTTCGATAGCTTGATCAATTTCGGCTTGATCTACGATGCGACCAAGGATTACGAGACGCTGTTCAGCAGCTATTCGAACGCGTTGCACGGTGGGCCGCTGCAGGGTTATTCGGTGCTGAACTACCTGGACTCGCACGATTTCGACCAGCCGTTCGACGCCGCGCGCAAGAAGCCGTTTGAAAGCGCGAACAAGCTGTTGCTGACGCCCGGCGTGGCGCAGATCTACTACGGCGACGAGACCGCGCGCAAGCTGGACGTGGCCAATGCGGTCGGCGACGCCAAGCTGCGCTCCTTCATGAACTGGGATGAGCTGGAACAGAACACGCAGCGCGACGGCTACAAGATCGCCGACGTGCGCGCACACTGGGCCAAGCTTGGCCTGTTCCGCCAGGCCCACCTGGCGGTGGGCGCCGGCGTGCACCAGCAACTGGAAGCAAAGCCGTATGTCTTCAAGCGGACCTACGGCAGCGACAAGGTCGTCGTCGCGCTGGACCTTCCGACCGACAAGAGCACTACCATCAAGCTGCACGGCGTGTTCGCCAACGGCCAGAAGGTGAAGGACTACTACTCGGGCAAGACGGCGGTCGTCAAAGGCGGCAGTGTCAACTTCGGCACCCGGAACGCGGTGGTGCTGATCGGCCAGGACTGAGTCGTGCGACGATGAGCAGCAAACCCGCCGCGAACATCAGGAACGCGGCGGGTTCCGGTACCGCGGTGACGGATGCGTATGCGCCGTTGACACTCACTGCCGCGCCGCTGCCAGGCAGCAGCGCGAAGGTCGCCACATCTCCAGCCGTACCCAGGTAGTTCAGGCCCGCGTCCAGCAACGCGATCGATAGCGTGGTTCCCGCGCCTGTCGCCGCCGCATAGTCGAAGCGCACGTCAAACGACAACGCGCCGCCCAGGTGCGCCCATTGTCCGAACTCGTTCCATGTCGCGCCATTGCCGATCGATAGCAGCGTATCGACGGTGCCGCCGGCTTGTCCCAGCGCGAAGCTCTGCGCCGTGAAATCGCCGGAGAAATTGGACAAACGCGCCTGCACCGGCGCCGCGTTCCCCAGCCCGAGGAACAGGAAGTCGAGATAGCCGTCCTGTCCGGACAGGACGGTGGTGTCGATATCGACATGGTAAACCTGGGGCGCCGCCTGCGCCGTGCCGCAGGCCAGGACCAGCACGGCCATCAGGCGTGCCATCAGTGTATTCAGTCTGAACATGCAAGTCCTCCTTATGGGGTGCCGGCGATCAGCTTGGGCAGGTAGCCCACGCTTAGCCGGTTGGGATTGTTGAATACGGTGGTGACCGTCGCCGTCTGGCCCGGCGCCAGCGCGGACAGTGGCAGGGCCAGCGTCGGCGCACCGCCCTGGATGCCGCCCTGGTTATCCAGCGTCACGCCTTCGGTCAGGTAGTCGGCGCGGAACAGCAGGCTGCCGCTGATGCTCGTATTCGACATATTGGTGAACGAGACCGTGCCTTTCATTTTCTGCGTGGCGCGGTCCAGCGTCAGCCCGGATTGCACGATCTTGACGCTGGCGGTGACGTCGGCAAACAGCGGCGCCGGCGTACTGCCCTCAAACGCACCCAGGTCCGGCGCCGCGCCGCTGTATGGCAGGCCGAGGTTCACGCCCTTGTCGATCAAGTCGCTGCCGGCCACCAGCCGCATGGAAGGCAGCACCGGCAGGCTGCCGTCGGGCAGGCGCGGCGCATCCCAGCCGTCGGCCGACACGCCCTGGAAGTCCGCTGCCGTCACGCTGACCGGAAGGTTCCAGCTGTTGTTGGCGATATCCGCGCCGGCCGCGTTGGATACCGGCGTGCCGGTATACACCAGGTTGTTGCGCAGGATGCCGAGTGAGATGGCGGCGCCGCTGGTGTCGACGCTGAGCATATTGAAACCGGCGCCGTTGCCGAAGCTGGTGTTGTTGAAGTATTCGTTGGCGACCGGATGGTGGTTGGCATAGAAGCCGCTGGCCTTGTTCTTGAACGCTACCGAGAAGCGTATCGTATGCACCGGCGCGTTGGCCGCGTAGCCGCCGCCGAAACCTCCGAGCTTGAAGCCGTTGCCGTTCCCCGCCGGGATCGAGGTGGTGGTGCCAGGCAGGTAGCCGTGCAGCCACGCCCACGAGTTCTCGATCAGCACCGGCGAGCCGGCGTTGATCAGGTCATAGCCGTCGTCGGTATTGGCCCAGGCGCGGCAGCCGCGGAAGACATTGCCCGGCCGGTTGGCCTTGATGTGGGCACCGAAGCCGTCGGCATTCTGGCCCGCGCCGGTGCGGCTGTAGGGATCGTAGTTGTGATGCGAATCGACGTTCAGCACCAGGTTGTTGCTGCCGTCCGAGAGGAAGAATCCCGGTCCCATGTTGTGGTGCGTGTTCAGGAACTCGAAGATGTTGTTGCTGCCGTTGATCCAGATGCCCCAGGACTCGTTGTTCAACAGGTTGCCCGGCTGTTGCGGCGCGCCTTTCAACTCCAGCCCTTTTATGTGCAGGTAGCTGGCAGTGACGTTGAAGCCCTTCACGCGGCAGTTGTCCGTCATCTGCGAGAAGTCGAACAGCGGCGTCTCGCCGGGGTAGGCCCAGTAGCGTATCGGCTTGTCCTTGGTGCCGCTCTTGTTGAACGCGACCGCCGTGACGGTGTCCGTCATGCTGGCGCAGCTGTTGATGCCAGCCGTGTAGACGTAGGCGCCGCCACGGAAGTAGACCGTGTCGCCGGCCGCAGCCACGGCCTGCGCCTTGGCTGCGGTTTTCCAGGGTGCCGCGATGGTGCCCGCGCCATTGTCGTTGCCGCCCGGTGCGACGTAGTAGGTCGCTGCCTGCGCGCCGGACATCAGCGCGAGCGCCGACAGCGCGGCGCCTGAGTGCCACAAATTCATATATGCCTCCGTTGTTATTGTGCGGTGGATGTATCGTGGTGGTGCACAAACATATTAGCGGTGGCTTGCGGCCGGAACTGCTCGTGTTTGTGAGTGTTTGCATAACTATCATCCTTGCGTAGCACCGCCGCTTTAATATTGGACCTTTCTTCAGAAAAGCTCGGGAGGCCGGTTGTACTCACTACTCAAACATAGCGCGGTACTGGCGGCGGCGCTGCTGGCCATGCCGCTGGCGCAGGCGCGCGAGGTCTACAACTTCAATCCGGGCTGGCGCCTTGCGGTAGCGGACAATGCCGCCGCCGCGCAGGCCGTATTTGACGACAGCGGCTGGAAGCCGGTGACGCTGCCGCGCGCATGGAACGAGGACGACGCCTTCGGCAAGGACATTGTCGACCACTCGACGGGCGTGGCCTGGTATCGCAAGCACTTCGCGCTGCCGGAATCGGCGCGCGGGAAGAAGGTGTTCCTGGAGTTCGAGGGCGCGCGCCAGATGGCGGAGGTCTACGTCAACGGCAAGCGCCTGGGCATGCACGAAAACGGCGTCACCGCCTTCGGCTATGACATCAGCGATGTGCTGGTGGGCGGCGACAATGTGGTATCGGTGAAGACCGACAACCGTTGGGACTACCACGAGGCCGCGACCGGCCAGCGCTACCAGTGGTCGGACAAGAACTTCAACGCCAACTATGGCGGCCTGCCTAAGAACGTGCGCCTGCATGTGACGGACAAGCTGTATCAAACGCTGCCGCTGTATTCCTCGCTGGGCACCACTGGCGTGTATGTGTACGCCCGCGACTTCGACATCCCCGGCCGGCGCGCCAGCATCACCGCCGAATCGCAGGTGCGCAACGAGAACGCCGTCGCCAGCACCTTCAGCTACGAGGTGACGCTGCGCGATGCGGGCGGCAAGCAGGTGGCGCGTTTCGCTTCTCCCACGCAGACGGTCGCACCGGGCGCCACCGCCATGGTCAAGGCCAGCGCCATGGTCGGCGATCTGCGGTTCTGGAGTTGGGGCTACGGCTATCTGTACGACGTGGAGACCGCGCTCAAGGTCGACGGCCAGGTAGTGGACCGCGTGGTCACCCGGACCGGCTTCCGCAAGACGGACTTCGGCAACGGCATGGTCAGGATCAACGACCGCGTGCTGCAGATGAAGGGCTATGCCCAGCGCAGCTCCAACGAATGGCCCGCGCTGGGCGTGTCGGTGCCGGCCTGGCTGAGCGACTACTCGAACGGGCTGGCGCTGGCCAGCAACGCCAACCTGATACGCTGGATGCACATCACGCCGTGGAAGCAGGACGTGGAATCGCTGGACCGCCTCGGCCTGATGCAGGCGATGCCGGCCGGCGATTCGGAGGCCGATGTCACGGGCCGGCGCTGGGAGCAGCGCATCGACGTCATGCGCGACGCGATTCTCTACAACCGCAACAACCCCAGCATCGTGTTCTACGAGAGCGGCAACCGCGGCGTGAGCGAAGCGCATATGCTGGAGATGAAGGCGCTGCGCGACCAGTATGATCCGTACGGCGGCCGCGCTTCAGGCAGCCGCGAGATGCTGAGCGCCAGGCTGCAATCGGTGGCGGAGTACGGCGGCGAGATGTTATACATCAATAAGAGCGCGCGCATTCCGATGTGGGCGATGGAGTATTCGCGCGACGAGGGCGCCCGCAAGTTCTGGGACAACCTGACGCCGCCTTTCCACAAGGAGGGTGAGGGGCCGCTGCACAAGGGGCAGGACGCCAGCGTCTACAACCGCAACCAGGACAGCCATGCCATCGAGGATGTGCTGCGCTGGTATGACTATTGGCGCGAACGGCCCGGCACCGGGACGCGCGTGTCCAGCGGCGGCGTCAACATCGTCTTCTCGGACAGTAATACCCATCATCGCGGCGCGGAGAACTACCGACGCAGCGGCGAAGTGGACGCGATGCGCATTCCGAAGGACGGCTTTTACGCCCATCAGGTGATCTGGGACGGTTGGGTCGACATCGAGCGGCCGCGCGCGCACATCATCGGCCACTGGAATTATGCGGCGGGCACCGTCAAGCCGGTGACGGTGGTCTCCAGCGCCGACCGGGTCGACCTGTACCTGAACGGCAAGCTGCTGGGGCACGGACGCCAGAGCGCGCGTTTCCTGTTCACGTTCGACGATGTCGCATGGCAGGCGGGCCAACTGAAAGCGGTGGGCTACGACGCCAAGGGAAAACAGGTGTGCGAGACGGTGCTGGCCAGCGCCGGCGCGCCGGCCGCGCTGCGCCTGACCGCGACCACTGCACCCAAGGGCTTGCAGGCCGATGGCGCCGATGTGGCGCTGGTGCAGGTGGAGGTGGTGGATGCCCAGGGCCGCCGCAATCCGCTCGCGCTGGACATGGTGACGTTCGACGTGCAGGGACCGGCCGAATGGCGCGGCGGTATTGCACAGGGGCCGGACAACTATGTGCTGGCGCGCGCGCTGCCGGTCGAGGGCGGCGTCAATCGCGTGTTGGTGCGCAGTACCACGCAGGCAGGCAAGATCGTGGTGCGCGCCAGCGCAGCCGGCCTGGCGGCGGCCGAACTGACGCTGGATAGCAAGGCTGTGGCGGTGCGGGATGGCCTGGCGAAGCAGCTGCCATCCGATGGGCTGCCGCTGTACCTGGAGCGCGGGCCGACGCCGTCTACGCCATCGTTCAAGGTGTCGCGCGTGGCGGTCCCGGTGGTGTCGGCGGAAGCGGCCAGCAATGCCGGCGATGCGGCCAAGTCCTTCGACGATGACGAAACCACCCTGTGGGCCAGCAAGCCGGGGCAGGGAGCGCCGGCGATCACCTATCGGCTGGCCGAGCCGGCGACGCTGAACGAGATCGTGCTGAAGCTGTCCGGCTGGCGTGAACGCAGCTATCCGCTGCGCGTGACGGTGGACGGCGTGGAAGTCTATAACGGCATGACGCCCAAGAGCCTCGGCTATGTGACCTTGCCGCTGAAGCCGCGGCGCGGCAGCAGCGTCAAGGTGGAACTAAACGGCGTGGCCGAGGAAAACAATGTCATCAAGCTGACCGAAGTCGCGAATCAAGCCATCGTCGATACGGGCGCGAACCAGACGCCCAAGGGCGTGCTGTCCATCGTCGAAATCGAGTTCTATCGCGCCCCCTGAATTAATCGCCTGAAGTGGAGAGCGAGTAGGGCGCGTCGCTGGTGGTGGTGCCGCGCTCCTTGTTCGGCTGCGCGCTCATGTCGAAGTCCAGCACCGCGCCCTTCATCAGGCCTGGATGGCTCAGCCAGTTTCTTGAGTAGGCTTTGCCATCGACCTTCAGCGCGCGCACGTAGCGATTGCTGTCGCTGTTGGCGGGCGCGTTGATGACGATCTTCTTGCCGTTTTCCAGCGTCAGCGTGGCTTTCTTGAACAGCGGCGTGCCCACGACATATTGTGGAACCGCCGGGGTGACGGGATAGAAGCCCAGCGCGGAGAACACGTACCACGCCGAGGTCTGGCCGTTGTCCTCGTCGCCGCAGTAGCCGTCGGGCGTGGCCTTGTACAGGCGATTCATGGTCTCGCGCGCCCAGTATTGCGTCTTCCATGGCGCACCGGCATAGCCGTACAGGTAGATCATGTGCTGGATCGGCTGGTTGCCGTGTGCGTACTGGCCCATGTTCGCGATCTGCATTTCACGGATCTCGTGGATGACCTCTCCGTAGTAGCTCTCGTCAAACAGCGGCGGCAGTGTGAACACCTGATCCAGCTTGGCGACGAACTTCTCGCGCCCGCCCATCAGGTCCACCAGCCCGTTCACATCCTGGAACACCGACCAGGTGTAGTGCCAGCTGTTCCCCTCGGTGAAGGCGTCACCCCACTTGAAGGGATTGAATGGAGACTGGAAGGTGCCATCCTTGTTCTTGCCCCGCATGAGGCCTGTCTCCGGATCGAACAGCTTCTTGTAGTTCATCGCGCGCTGCTTGTAGATGCCGATTTCCGATTGCGGCTTGCCGAGCGTCTTGCCCAGCTGGTAGATCGCGAAATCGTCATACGCATATTCCAGCGTGCGCGCGGCGTTCTCGTTGATCTTGACGTCGTAGGGCACGTAACCCAGCTCGTTATAAAACTTGACGCCGGCGCGGCCGACCGCCTGCATCGGCCCTTCGTTGTCGGCGCCGTGCTTGAGCGCTTCCCACAGCGTGTCGATGTCGTAGCCGCGCAGGCCCTTGATGTAAGCCTCGGACACCACCGACGCCGAGTTATTCCCGATCATGACGTTGGCCAGGCCGGGACTGGACCATTCCGGCAGCCAGCCGCCTTCCTTGTAGTCGTTGGCCAGGCCCGCCTGCATCTCGCGGTTGATCGACGGGTACATCAGGTTCAGGAAAGGATACAGCGCGCGGAAGGTGTCCCAGAAGCCGGTGCCGGCGAACATATAGCCGGGCAGGATCTTGCCGTTATAGGGACTCCAGTGAACGATCTGGTTGTTGGCGTCGATCTCGTACAGCTTATTCGGGAAGAACAGCATGCGGTACAAGCTGGAATAGAAGGTGCGCGTCTGCTCGTCGCTGCCGCCTTCCACGCTGATGCGTCCCAGCGTCTTGTTCCAGATGTCCTTGCCCTTTTGTGCGGTGGCGTCGAAGCTGTCGGAGGCCAGCTCGCGCTTCAGGTTCAGCTCCGCCTGTTCCTCGCTGATGAAGGATGAGGCCACGCGCATGCCGACCTTTTCGCCTTTTTCCGTTTTGAAGCCGACCACCGCGCCGCTATGGTCGCTGGCCAGTTCCATGACGTCGCCCACCAGCTTGTCGCCGCTCCAGATATGGGTGGAAACGAAAGGCTTGTCGAAATGGATGACGAAGTAGTTCTTGAAGTTCTTCGGCAGCGGGCCGCGCGCGTAGCGGGTGCTGTAGCCGACGATCTTGCGCTCGGCCGGGATCACCTTGATGTAGGAGCCTTTGTCGTAGGCGTCCACCACGACATACGCCTCGTCGGTCTTGGGGAAGGTGAAGCGGAACTGTGCGGCGCGTTCGGTTGGCGTGATCTCGGTCGTCACATCGGAGTCGGCGAGATACACGCTGTAGTAGTAAGGCTTGGCCACTTCGGCCTTGTGCGAGAACCAGCTGGCGCGTTCGTCCTGATTGAAACGCAGCTTGCCGGTCACCGGCATGATGGCGAACTGGCCGTAGTCGTTCATCCATGGCGATGGCTGGTGCGTTTGCTTGAAGCCGCGGATCTTGTCGGCGTCGTAGGTGTAGGCCCAGCCGTTACCCATCTTGCCGGTCTGCGGCGTCCAGAAGTTCATCCCCCACGGCAGCGCGATGGTCGGGTAGGTGTTGCCGTTCGAGAGTTCCGGCTTGCTGGCGGTGCCCATCAGCGGATTGACCCATTCAACCGGATCGGCACTCGCAGATGTCGAGCAGGGCGCCAGTGCGGGCAGGAATGTAATGATTAGGCAAAAAATCTTCGTCAATGCAGTTTTCACTTAAGTTTCCCATCCTTGTGGTTCAACGAAGAGGTCGCGATTGAACGATAGCCTTCAAACATGGAGGACTTCGGGGCATTTTTGATCACAGCAAAAGGAACACCCTCATGTACCGCCGGAAGGATGTAGTGGGAGGGGAGCGGATTCTTGTCAACCTTAATCTGGGCGACAAACCTGCCCAAATAAAAGCGGAAATAGCGAATGCCACCCTCCATGTGTTGCTTGGCGTCGCTGATGATGTGAGGATCGCCATCCGTCGTTGCGACAATCACTCCGAAGTCATGGACGTCGCCAGGGGTCTTCGTTTTGATCATTTCTACGACTTGGTTTAGCTCATCCTTGTCTAGTTCTACTTCCCGAAATAATTCGTGCCTGGATACGGCGGCCCGCCATAGCAAGCATATGAAGAACAACTTAAGCATATCTGGCGACTCAATGTCGAGCAGATAGGCTGCTGTTGGCCGACCTTCTTTTTTAAATTGCCCAATAGGCGTCCGCAGAATTCCTATCGCGTAGTTATCCGGATGTTGGAAATGCGTTACCTCACAGTCCCGGCACCAAGCGTCAGTCTCGTAAATACCTACCGGGCGTCTTTTAGGAAAGCTATCCTGAGATCTCTGCTTGAGTACATTCCCAGGCTGGTCGACAATATCCCAAAAAAAACTCTCGGGTATTACGTGCCCCTTTACGCCTTCTTTTCCTTCCTCACCACAGAATTCACATTTAGCGCATATCATATTTTTCGATCAGTAAATGGCGGATCAGGACATTATGCACTGGCTATGTATCTGACTTGGGGTGCATGGATTATTGGGCGGTGATCGTGACGTTGGACGGCGCGCTATCGAGCTTGCCGTCGTTGACGATCAGCGTGGCGACGTAGGCGCCTGGCAGGTCGGCAAAGAAGGTGGGCGTAGCGACATGGTAGTTTAGCAGCGTTGCGCTGCTGCCCGCCGGTTTGGTCAAAGTCCAGGAATAGCTGACGATGTCCTGGTCTGGATCGGTGCCGCTGCCGGACAGCTTGATCGCGGTGCCTGCCGGGACGGTTTGCGCCGGCCCGGCCTCGGCCACCGGTGCGCGGTTGGCCTGCGCGGCATAGTCGCCGCCGCCGCAGGCGCTCAATGCAAACAGGATGGCTGCGAACGATTTCTTCATGATGTCTTTTTGGCCCGATGAACGAGCCAAAAAGATAACATCAATTTTCTACAAAAACGACAGCGCTACGTGGTGGAATGGCGAAGCTTCCGGTGGCTTTTTCATACTTGGCTTGCGAGGCAATGCGTTTGTCCGCTGCGGCCTTGCCGGTATGGACCGGGTGCAGCTGGTAAGCGCGGTTCTTTTCTTCCGCCACAGTGACGCGCTGCGCGACCTTGTCGACGTTGATCAGGTAGGTGATCGACTTGAAGTTGGCGCCCGCATAGCCCGTGCCGTCCAGGTGGGCGACGATCACGGTCGGCACCTGCGCCGCGCCGGTATTGTGGAAGCGCAGGCGCTGGCTGATGTCCTGCGCGGTGCGAAGGCGGAACAGCGTGCTGCTGGCGCGGATCGCCAGCAGGTCGCGGAAGGCGTCGCGCGCGTAGGCGATATCGGCCGGCGACGGTTTGATCGCGGCGGCGTTGCGCAGCAGTGGCTTGATGAGCGCATAGTCCTTGCCGTTGTCTTCCGCGCGCGGCACGCCGGTGCCGTAGTAGTTGTCCTGGTAGGTCCAGTCCAGGCGGTTGAACCAGTCGCCCGATTCGAAGCTGTTGCGGTCCAGCGATTTGGAACGCAGGATATCGAAGCCCGCGTGGTAGTAGGCCACGCCCTGGCTGAAGGCGTTGATGGCGGCGCCCAGCATCTGTACCTGCGCGCGTTCGGGCGGAGTGGTCGCTTGCGGCAGCTTGAAGACGTTGATGTCGAACAGCGTCTGGTTGTCGTGGTTCTCGACGTAGTTGACCGTTTCGCCCGGCTCGCTGGCGTAACCGGCCGGCTGGTTGCCGCCGTAGACCATGTCCTGCAGCGCGACGGTGCGGCCGTCGGCGGTGGTCAGCCGGTAGCTGCGGATCGAGCCGGCCAGGCCGACCTTGACCAGGTCCGAGGCGTGCAGCAGGTCGGCGGCGGGACGCCCACCCGCTTGCGCGTTGGCGTCGTACACCAGGCCGTTGATGTAGCCTTGCTGGGTGATCATCTGCGTGCCGCTGTCGCCGGCGCCGCCGCCACGCACGGCGTCGCGCGCGCGGTCGCTGAAGGTACCGATGCCGCTGCCGTTGAGCGACAGTTGCGACGCCTGCACGAAGCGCGCGCCGTCGGCCACTTCGCCGAAGTTCCAGCCTTCGCCGATCAGGTTGACGTGGCGGCCGGTGGCGCGGTCGGCGCGCGCCTGCAACTGCTCCATGACGGCGCGCGGCTGGTGGCCCATCAGGTCGAAGCGGAAGGAGTCGATCTTGTACTGCACCGCCCACAGCTCGACCGAGTCGGCCATCAGCTTGCCCATCATGAGGTTTTCGGTGGCGGTGTTGTCGCAGCAGGTGGAGCGTTCGATGCCACCCTTGGCGTTGAGGCGGTGGTAGTAGCCCGGCACCACGCGGTCCAGCACCGACTTCTCGTTCTGGCCGGCGATGTATGTGTGGTTGTAGACCACGTCCATGCCGACGCGCAGGCCGGTCTTGTGCAGCGCCTGCACCATCTGGCGGAATTCGACGATGCGTTTGGCGCCGTCGGCCGGATCGGTGGCGTAGCTGCCTTCGGGGGCGCTGTAGTGATACGGATCGTAGCCCCAGTTGTAGCAGTCCGTCATTTGCGCCTTGGTGACCAGTGCCTGCGCTTCCTCATTGTCGGGCACCAGGCCTTGCGGGATGTTCGGTACGACGCAGCCTTTTTCCGGCACGCTGCCGATGTCATAGACCGGCAGCAGGTGGATGTCGGTCATGCCGGCTTTGCTGAGCGCGGCCAGGTGTTTCATGCCGTTGGAGCGGGCTTCGGTGAAGGCGGTGTATTTGCCGCGGTTGGCGGCGCTGACGGTGCCATCGTTGATGGAAAAGTCGCGCACATGCAGTTCGTAGACCGACATGTCGGTTTGTGCGGCGACCTTTTTCGGCGCCGCGGCCTTGTCCCAACCGGCCGGCTTGAGACCGGCGGCGTCCAGGTTGGCAATGTAGCTGCGCTTGGAGTCGGTGGTCAGGCTGACCGAGTATGGATCGGTGACGAGGTTGCGTACCAGGCCCGCGCTTGGCGCGACAACGTCTACAAGGTATTGGTAGTAGTGGCCGGACAGCTTGCCATCGACCTTTGCGGACCAGATGCCGGTGGCGTCGTCGCGCTGCATGGCGGTGATGGCGGCTGCCTTGCCGGAACCGCCGGCGTAGGTGCACAGTGCCACGCGCTGCGCGGTCGGCGCCCACAGTTTGAAGGCTGCGCTGTTGGCGTTGACGGTGACACCGAGATCGGCGGCATGCGCGGCGCTGGCGTAGATATCGTCCAGCGCGCCGGCGACCTGCAGCGTGGTGGCGTCGCGCACGGTGCCGTCTTCGGCTTCGAGGACGATCATCACTTGCTGTTTCAGCAGCGCGGGCGATTGCGCGGCCGGCACGGTGAGCAGGGCGCCGTCGGCGACGAACTTGAAACGCTGGGCGACGTCGGCCGGTACACTGCCAGCGTCAAGACGCGCCAAAGCCAGCGCGCCGTCGGCGCCGGTCACGCGCGCGCCGGCGGCCGCTTGCAGCTGCGCGGTGGCGGAGTAATAGAGTTTGAAGACGCCGGCGCCGTCGGCGCCCGGCCATTTGATGATCTGGCGATTGAGCCAGTAGGCGCGGGCGTCGGCGGCGGGCGCCGCTTGCAGCACGGTGGCGAACGGGCCGTCGCAGGCGGCCAGCGTGGCGTCGGCGACGGCAGGCGAAGGCGCGGCCGCAGCGGTCAGGCAGGTCAGCGCGAGCGCGCCGCCAACAGAAACTTCAGCCGCGCGCTGCCACGCACCCTTGTGATTACCGCCCATATCGCTGTCTCCAAAACTATAGATTTAGGTAGTGCAGTTACAAAATCTGCAAAATACCCTTGAAATTGCCGGTTATGGTAATCCAAAATCTGTAGTTTTGATACGTTCTCTTACGATTCCTGTTTCTCGCCTGGCGGGTAGCACAAGCTGGCCTGGTCGTCGCGGCGGTAGTTGTCGACCATCTTGTAGCGCATTGCGTAGAGTGCGAAGATGGCGGCGATCAGCAGCGCGAAGGCGGCGAAGAAGAACATCTGGAACGCGATCGTGCCCATGCCGCTGGACGCGATCCACCCGCCGACCACGTCGTTCTTGACGCCCGAGTTGACGATCAACACCCACAGGTTGCCGACCGTGACCGCCAGGTACCAGAAGCTCAGGATGATGCCCTTCATCGGCGCCGGCGCCTGGCTGTAGGCGAATTCCAGTCCGGTTGCCGAGACCAGCACCTCGCCCAAGGTCAGCAGCGCGTACGGCAGCAGTTGCCACAGGATCGAGACCTTGTCGCCGCCATCCATCTGCAGCTGGATCAGGCCGATCACGATCCACGCGGAGGCCGACAGCGCGATGCCCATGCCCATGCGGCGCAGCGGCGTCGGCGTGATGCCGACCATGCGCATCAGCGGGAACAGCGCCAGGTTGTTGAACGGGATCAGCAGCATCACCAGGATCGGATTGACCGCCTGCATCTGCGCCGGCAGCAGCGTGAATTCCCAGCCGAAGATCGACAGCAGCGGGCTGTCCATCGAGTTGGCCTGGACGATCCAGGTCGAGGCCTTCTGGTCGAACAAGGACCAGAACGGCGTGATCATCGCGAACACGATCAGGATGCGCAGCACCGAACGCACGCCTTCCACCGCTTCATCGGTGTGCGGGCCGCGCGCGCGTTCCAGCTGCATCGAGACGCCGATGCCGCCGAACGCCAGCAGCAGCACCAGCGCCGTGCAGGCGGCGATGACGAAGCCCCATTGCGGCGTCATGGCCAGCGCCGCCAACGCGCCCAGCGCGCCGATGCCGGCGACGACCAGGCCCGGGCGCGATTGGCCGGGCGCGCGCGCCAGCAGCGCGGTGCGGGCGACGCTGCTGAAGGAATCCGGATTCGGCGCGGCCGGCGGCACGTGCACGTATTTGCGCTTGCCCAGCCAGAACACCAGCGTGGCGATCGCCATCAGGATGCCGGGAATGCCGAAGGCGATGGCCGGTCCGTAGTCGCGCAGGAACACCGGCATCAGCAGCGAGGCGAAGAAGGAGCCGAAATTGATGATCCAGTAGAAGGCGTCGAACACCACCTTGGCGCGGTTCTTGTTGGTCTGGTCGAACTGGTCGCCGACAAACGCCACCACCAGTGGCTTGATGCCGCCCGAGCCGAAGGCGATCAGCGCCAGGCCGAAGTAGAAGCCCTTGAGGTTGTCCTCGAAGATGGCAAGGCAGGCGTGGCCCGCCACATAGATCAGGCTGAACCAGAACACCGTCTTGTATTTGCCGAAGAAGCGGTCGGCCAGCCAGCCGCCCAGCAGCGGGAAGAAGTAGACGCCGATGACGAAGGTGTGGAACACGTGCTTGGCTTCGCTGGCGCGGTCGGCCAGCGGAACGAAGAGCAGCAGGGTGCTGATCAGGAAGGGCGTGAGGATGTTGCGCATGCCGTAAAAGCTGAAACGCTCGCAGCCTTCGTTGGCGATGATGTATGGAATTTGCCGGGGCATGGCCCCGTTGCCGTTACTGCTCACTGTGTCTTCTCCCTGTTGTTTGTGTAGTTTGACTACTATTTTTGTCTTCAGATTTCCTATAGAAAATCGTAAGACATTGATTTGTAATGATTATTTGTGGTAATCGCAAATCGGGCTATGGATTGAAAAATTCGATTTCGTAATGTATATTATCTACAAAACACCTACCTCGGCCAGCTAACCCCGGATTCTCTTATGACTAAGCAACTTACTCAAGTGTCGCCTCACTCCCCAGACTGGTATCGCGAAGCGATCATCTATCAGGTTTACCCGCGCAGTTTCATGGATACCAACGGCGACGGCATAGGTGATTTGCCCGGGATTACGGCAAAGCTGGACTATATCGCATCGCTGGGCGTGGACATCGTCTGGATTTCGCCTTATTTCAAATCGCCGATGAAAGACTTCGGCTACGACATCTCCGACTACTGCGACGTCGATCCGATGTTCGGCACGCTGGCCGACTTCGACGTGATGATCGCCAAGGCGCACAGCCTGGGCCTGAAGATCATGATCGACCAGGTGATGGCCCACACGGCGGAGGAGCACGCGTGGTTCAAGGAGAGCCGCTCCAGCCGCGACAATCCGAAGGCCGACTGGTATGTCTGGTCCGATCCTGCGCCGGACGGCAACCCGCCCAACAACTGGATGTCGGTGTTCGGCGGCTCGTCGTGGCAGTGGGACACCCGCCGCCGTCAATACTATCTGCACAATTTCCTGGTCAGCCAGCCGCAGGTCAATTTCCACAACCCGGAAGTGCAGCAGGCCCACCTGGACGCGCTGCGCTTCTGGCTGGAGCGCGGCGTCGACGGCATCCGCCTCGATGCCTCCAATTTCCACTTCCACGATCCTGAGCTGCGCAGCAATCCGCCGGCGCTGAACCGCGACACCGCCACCGTCTCGGACGTCAACCCGTACGGCATGCAGGCGCACATCTACGACAAGAGCCGTCCTGAGAACCTGCCGTTCCTGCAGAAACTGCGTTCGCTGCTGAATGAATACCAGGCGGTCTCGATCGGCGAGGTCGGCGCCGACGATTCGCTGGCCGTCATGGCCGAGTACACCGCCGACGGCGACAAGCTGCACATGGCCTACAGCTTCAACCTGCTGGTGCCGAACTGCTCGTCGCACTACATCCGCAAGCAGGTCGAGAATTTCGAAGCGCGCGTCAAGGGCGGCTGGGCCTCCTGGTCGGTCGGCAATCACGACGTGCAGCGCGTGGCCACCCGCTGGGGCGGGCCGGAGGCGCCGGCCGCTTTCGCCAAGCTGGCGCTGGCGATGCAGCTGTCGCTGAAAGGCACGCCTTGCCTGTACCAGGGCGATGAGCTGGCCTTCGCCGAAGCGGACGTACCGTTCGAGCTGCTGCAGGACCCATATGGCATCACCTTCTGGCCGGAATTCAAGGGCCGCGACGGCTGCCGCACGCCGATGGCGTGGACCGGCGGCGCCGAAGGCGGCTTCACCAGCGGCAAGCCGTGGCTGCCGGTATCGCCGGACCACCTGGCCAAGGCGGCCTCGGTGCAGGAAGGCGATGCCGAATCGTCGCTGGCATTCACCCGCAAGTTCATCGCCTGGCGCCGCAAGCTGCCGCAGCTGACGCGCGGCGACATCCAGTTCTTCGACGCGCCGGAACCGGTGCTGGCGCTGCGCCGCGATGCCGAGGGCGAGCGCGGCATCATCGCCGTGTTCAACCTGGGCGCCGAGCCGGTCAGCTTCGCGCTGCCGCAAGCGGCGGGCGCCGAGCAGATGGAAGGCTACGGCCTGCCGGGCACGGTGACCGACGGCCAGGTGCGGTTGCCGGCCTTCGGTGCGTGGTTCGGCTACGCCAGCTAAGGCTGGCAAGGGAAGGAAACGATACGTTTTCGCATCGTTTCCTTCTTACCATCACGTATTTCGGGTATGCTTCCGCCTACTGTTTTGACTGAACCGACGATGAAACAAGCTGAAGTGGATCAAAAACTGAATCGCACCGCCTTTGCCGACGGCCCGCGCCTGCTGGCCGACATCGGCGCTACCCACGCCCGCTTCGCATTGCAGACCGCCCCCGGCGAGTTCCGCGCGGTGCGCGTGCTCAAGTGCGACGACTTCCCCGATATCGTGGCGATGCTGCGCTCTTACCTGTCGGACCATGCCGACATCACGCTGAACCACGCCGCGCTGGCGGTGGCCAACCCGGTCAGCGGCGACCATGTGCGCATGACCAACCGCGACTGGGAATTCTCCACCGACGAGGTGCGTCGCGCCCTGGGCCTGCACACCTTGCTGGTGGTGAACGACTTTACCGCGCTGGCGATGTCCCTGCCGGGCCTGAAGCCGGCCGACCTGATGCAGGTGGGCGGCGGCAAGCCGGCCTCCAATTCCGTCATCGGCGTGCTGGGACCTGGTACGGGTCTCGGCGTGTCGGGCGTGATTCCGACCGTGGACGGCTTCGTCACGCTGGGTTCGGAGGGTGGCCACACCAACTTCGCGCCGGCCGACGAGCGCGAATACGCGATCCTGCAATACGCATGGCAGACCTGGTCGCACGTCTCGACCGAGCGCCTGATCTCCGGCCCCGGCATGGAAATCATCTACCGCGCCATCGCCAAGCGCAACGGCCGCCAGGTGCGCGACCTGACGTCGCAGGAAATCATGGCCGGCGCGCTGACCGACAAAGACCCGTTGTGTCTGGAAGTGCTGGAATGCTTCTGCGCCATGCTGGGGGGCGCCACCGCCAACCTGGCCGTGACGCTGGGCGCGTTCGGCGGCATGTTCATCGGCGGCGGCATCGTGCCGCGCATGGGCGAATGGTTCGCCTCGTCGCCGTTCCGCACGCGCTTTGAAGCCAAGGGGCGCTTCACCAGCTACCTGGCCGAGATCCCGACCTATGTCATCACCACGCCGAACCCGGCGTTCTACGGCGTGGCGACGATCCTGTCCGAGCACTTGCGCGGACGCAGCGGCGCCAACACCCTGATGGAACGCGTGCAGCATCTGCAGCACGAGCTGACGCCGGCCGAACAGCGCGTCGCGCAGCTGGTGCTGGAGCAGCCGCGCCTGGTACTGAACGAGCCGATCGCCGACATCGCGCGGCTGGCCGAAGTCAGCCAGCCGACGGTGATCCGCTTCTGCCGCTCGCTGGGCTTCCTCGGCCTGGCCGATTTCAAGCTGAAGTTCGCCAGCAGCCTGACCGGCGCGATTCCTGTGCGCCACAGCCAGGTGCGCGTCAGCGACAGCACGCACGACCTGAGCGCCAAGGTGATCGACAACACGGTTTCCGCGATTTTGAAATTCCGCGACCAGCTGGACGTGCGTTCGCTGGACAAGGCCATCGCGCTGGTGGCCAAGGCCAAGCGGGTCGAGTTCTACGCCATGGGCAACTCGCGGGTGGTGGCGCTGGACGGCCAGCACAAATTCTTCCGCTTCCGCATTCCAACCTCGGCCTATGGCGACTCGCACCTGCTGACCTTGGCGGCGGAGCTGCTCAATCCGGGCGACGTCGTGATCGCGATCTCCAACTCGGGCAAGCTGCCGGACCTGCTGGAAGCGGTCGACGCGGCGCGCGCGGCGGGGGCGGACGTCATCGCCATCACGTCGAGCAACTCGCCGCTGGCCAAGAAGGCCACGGTCTGCCTGGCGGTCGATCATACGGAAGACAGCACCAGCTTCCTGTCGATGATTTCGCGCATCCTGCAACTGTTGCTGATCGACATCCTGTCGGTCGGCATCTCGCTGGACAGCCAAAACTCGCGCCTGGTGGTCGAGCACAAAACCAAAGGCAGCGACGACAACCGCCGCCTGATGATCTCCCACCTCGACAGCTAAACCCGTCACCCTAAATCCGGGGTCAGGTCCAGAACGCGGACACGAACTCAACTATTCAATGGTTGAGTCTGTGTCCGCGTTCTGGACCTGACCCCGTTTTTTTGCCTGTTACAAATCGCTACTTGAACTCGCTCAGAAATAGTTTAAGATATATCTTAATAAGTTATATCTTAACTTGTTATATCTTGGGAGTTAAAGACATGTTTAAACATCATCATCACCACCATCATCATCACGGCCTGCACCCGCATGCCATGCACGGCCATCATGGCCACGGCGGCGGTCCCCGTGGCCGCGGTCCGAAAATGTTCGACGCCGGCGCCATGCGCTATGTCGTGCTGCAGCTGATCTCCGAGAAGCCGCGCCATGGCTACGAGCTGATCAAGGAGCTGGAGCAGCGCTCCGGCGGCGGTTATACGCCCAGCCCCGGCGCCATCTATCCGCTGCTGTCGATGCTGCTGGATATGGGCCACGTGTCGGCCACGCCGGACGGCAATAAGAAGCTGCATACGATTACCGCCGAAGGCGAGGCTTTCCTGGCCGAGAACCGCCAGTTCGTCGACGCCATACTGGCCCGCATGAGCGATCCGGACGAGTACCGCGACGACCTGCGCAGCATCATGCACGAGCTGAAACAGGCCGCCATCCTGCAGGCGCGCGGCACCAACCACAGCCCGGAACGGCTGGAGCAGGTCCGCGCCATCCTGCGCCAGGCCACCGCCGACATCAACGCGCTGGCATAAGATGACCAGCACACTTCCCTTGACCCCGGCGCGCGAGCGCATGGTGCTGTGGCTGCTGGCGCTGACCCAGTTCACCGTCATCATGGATTTCATGGTGATGATGCCGCTGGCGCCGCAGCTGATGCGCGCCTTCTCCATCGAACCGGCCGCCGTGTCGGGCGCGGTCTCGGCCTACGCCTGGTGCGCCGGCCTGTCCGGCCTGGCGGCGGCCATGTATATCGACCGCTTCGACCGCAAGAAACTGCTGCTGACCGTGTTCGCGCTGTTCACCTTGTCCAACCTGGCCTGCGCGGCGGCGCCGAATTTCCATGTGCTGGTGCTGTCGCGCGCGTTTGCCGGGCTGACCGGCGGCGTGCTGGGCGCCATCGTGATGGCCATCATCGGCGACCTGATCCCGGCCGACCGCCGCGGCGCCGCCACCGGCATCGTCATGACCTCGTTCAGCATGGCGTCCGTGCTGGGCGTGCCGGCCGGCGTGATGCTGGCCGCTCACCATGGCTGGGCCTCGC
The DNA here is from genome assembly GCF_047302815.1 of Duganella sp. CT11-25. Taxonomy (NCBI): domain Bacteria; kingdom Pseudomonadati; phylum Pseudomonadota; class Betaproteobacteria; order Burkholderiales; family Oxalobacteraceae; genus Duganella; species Duganella sp. CT11-25. The sequence goes on along the minus strand of NZ_JBKBFD010000001.1, from coordinate 2,973,212 downwards.
CGTTCTATATCCTGGTGCTGTGCTCGTTGCCCATCCTGCTGCTGGCCGCCCGCGTGCTGCCGGCGCTGGATGGCCACGTGGCGCAGCGCGCGCCGCTGTCGGCCGTGCTGCCCAACCTGATCGGCTTGTACCGCGTGCCGAATCACCTGAAGGCGTTCCTGTTGTCGGCAATCAACATGCTGACGGGGATGCTGATCATTCCGTTCATCTCGCCCGTGCTGGTCGGCAACGTCGGGCTGGAACCGGCGGAAATCACCTACGTCTACCTGGCCGGCGGCATCGCCACCTTCTTCACCGCGCGCATGGTCGGGAAATGGTCGGACCGCGCCGGCGCGCACAAGGTGTACCGCGTCGTGACGCTGCTGTTTATCCTGCCGGTGCTGTTCATCACGCACATGCCGGTGATGCCGCTGTTCGGCGTGATGCTGTTCTTCCCGTTCTTCATGGTGCTGGCGTCGGGGCGCAATATCCCGATGCAGGCCCTGATGACGACCGTGCCGGATCCTTCGCGGCGCGGCGCCTTCCTGAGCGCCAACGCGGCGATCCAGCAGGTGGGGACCGGCCTGGGCGCCCTGTTGGGCGGCCTCACGCTGACGACCAACGCCGCCGGGCATATCGCCGGCTACGGCCTGAACGGCTGGATCGCCTCCGGTCTGGCGCTATTGACGGTGTTGTGGGTGGGGCAGATACGCGGCGCCGCGCCAGCGGCGGCGCCGGTAGGGGATGCGAAGGCGGCTTAGCCGTCGATGCTGGTGCGCTTGGCCGGATGTTTCTCGCGGCGCCAGCGCGCCAGGCTGATGACTTCATCGGTGCTGGCGTCTTCCACCAGGATTTCATCGTCGCTGGACGACACCAGGAAGCTTTCCCAGCGCTGCGCCGCTTCGGCGCTGTTTTCCACATAGCTGAACTGCCAGTAGTTCTTGCCGTTCAGCTTGCGCGGGGTCGGATCGTATTCGATCAGGGCCCCGTGTACTTTTCCATTCGAGTTCTTTTCCAGCAGGGCCGACCAGGCTTGCAGCTCCGGCAGCGCCATCAGCGCGGCGGCGGCTTGCTCCTTGCTGCGGGTGGCCGCCGGTTCGGACGGCGGCGCCGGCTCCTTGTCGGCGACGGCGCGCGGCGCGGCGGCGGCCGGCGCTGCCTTCTTGGCCGAGGCCGAGCTGCTGGCGCTGGCCGGCGCGGCGACCGGCGCCGGCAAGGCGTGCGGCTCAGCCGGCGCCGAGTTGGCGAACCAGGCGCCCAAAGCCACCACCACCGCGCCTATTGCGGCGCTGGCGACGATCAGTTTGCGGGTGGACAGCTTGCTAAATTCCATGAGTGGTGCCTGAGGCTATTTTATTGTCGGCAATACTAAACCAAAGGCCTGCCAGGGGCAACTGCCTTCGCGGGAGGCTATATTATTTTGGTATTAGTCGCACGAGATAATTCATTGGCTGGCGGCAGGGCATTTCCGTACCATCATGGCACATAAGCAAAGGATTACGCATAGTGAACAAGAATATATTGGGGATAGATTGGGGCACCAGCAACCGGCGCGCCTATCTGATAGATCAATCCGGCGCCTGCCTGGCCGAGCATGAGGACAACCAGGGCATGCTGGCGGTCGGCGGCCGCGACAGGTTCGGCGCCTCGCTGGCCGGCCTGCTGGACGCCATGCAGCTGCCGGCCGATGTGCCGGTGATCATGTCCGGCATGGTCGGCAGCGCGTCGGGATGGCAGGAAGTCAACTACCTGGACGCCTCGGTGCCGCTGGCCAGCTTGCCCGGGCACCTGGCCGCCGTCACCGATCCGGCCTGGGCCGGGCGTTGCCATATCGTTCCCGGCTATTGCTACCGCAACGGCGCCGCCGTCGACGTCATGCGCGGCGAGGAAACCCAGTTGCTCGGCGCGGTCGCGCTGGGCCACCGCGATGGCTGGATCGTGCTGCCCGGCACCCATAGCAAGTGGGTGCTGCTGCGCGACGGCGTGATCCAGTCGCTGGCCACCTACATGACCGGCGAGCTGTTCGCCATGCTGTCGGCCGGCGGCACGCTGTCGGCCATGATGGGCGGCGACACCACCGACGCCGAGGGCTTCGCGGCCGGCCTCAATCAGGCCGCCCGCAACGAGCCGCTGTCGAACACGCTGTTCCGCGTGCGCGCCGGCGTGGTCTCCAAGGCCGCGCCGCCGCAACAGGCCGCCGCCGTGGTCAGCGGCTTGCTGATCGGCGCCGAGTTCGCCGCGGCGGCCGCGCAGGCCGGGCAGGGCATCACCGTCATCGGCTCGCCGGCGCTGGCCGCGCGCTATGCCGCCGCCGCCAACCATTTCGGCTTGCAGTGCCGGGTGCTGGATCCGCACCGGGTGTATTGCACCGCCATCTCTCAATTTATCAAGCAGGCTTGAATATGACTTTATCGCATCCAACCACGCCACTGGTCGCCATTCTGCGCGGCCTCCATCCCGCCGAGGCGGCCGACGTCGCCAAGGTGCTGCACGCGGCCGGCTTCCGCGCGCTGGAAGTGCCGCTCAACCGTCCGGGCGCGCTGGAGTGCATCGCCACCATGGTCAAGCTGGACTTGCCCGATACGCTGGTCGGCGGCGGCACCATGCTCAGCGTCGAGCACGTGGAAGCCGTGCATGCGGCGGGCGGCCGCCTGCTGGTGTCGCCGAACTGCGTGCCGGCGGTGATCCGCCGCGCCGCCGACCTGGGCATGTATTGCGCCCCAGGCGTGGCCACGCCGACCGAAGCGTTTGCCGCGCTGGACGCCGGCGCCCACGCGCTCAAACTGTTCCCGGCCGAGATGGTCGGCCACGGCGGCCTGAAGGCCCTCGGCAGCGTGATCCCGGCCGGCACGCCGATGTGGCCGGTCGGCGGCATCACGCCCGACACGATGGAAGGCTGGGTGCGCGCGGGCGCGTCCGGCTTCGGCATCGGCGGCGCGCTGTACACGCCGGGCGTGACGCTCGATGCGCTGGCCGAACGCGCGGCCGCCTTCGTGGCCAAATGGCGCGCCTTGGCCGTATGATGTCGGCTCTCTACATTACGGGATAAAACTGATGAGCAAGCATGACGTGCAATGCCTGTGGGACGCCAACGCGCAACTGGGCGAAGGCCCGCTGTGGGTGGCCGAGCAAAACCGCCTGTACTTTGTCGATCTGAAAAACCAGACCCTGCATTCGCTGGACACGGTCGGCGGCCAGCGCCGCAGCTGGGCCATGCCGGACTACATCTGCTGGCTGATCGCGCGCCGCGACGGCGACGGTTTCATGGCCGGCCTGCGCGACGGCATTGCCCGCGTCTGGCTGGAGCCGGAGCTGCGCATCGAATACCTGCATCGTCCGTTCCCGGCCGGTAGCGGCCTGCGCATGAACGACGCCAAGGTCGACGCGGCCGGCCGCATCTGGGCCGGCTCCATGCACAACACCGATTACGCGCAGGCGATCGGCACGCTGTTCCGCCTCGATGCCGACCTGTCGCTGCACGCGATCGAGGGCGGCTACCACATCTGCAACGGCCCGGCCTTCAGCAACGACGGCGCCACCATGTATCACACCGACAGCTATGAAGGCCGCACCTACGCCTATCCGCTGGCCGCCGACGGCACGCTGGGCGAGCCGCGCGTGTGGCGCCAGTTCGACGGCGACAGCGAAGGCTCGCCGGACGGCATGACGGTCGACAGCGAAGGCTGCGTCTGGATCGCGCAATGGGGCGGCGGCCGCGTATGCCGTTACTCGGCTGATGGCGCGCTGCTGGAAATGGTGCCCGTACCTGTGCGCAATCCGGCTTCGTGCACCTTCGGCGGCCCGGACCTGAAGACCCTGTTCATCACCACTGCGCGCGAGGACAACACGCCCGAGCAGTTGCAAGCATTCCCGCTGACCGGCGCCTTGTTCGCCGTGCAGGTCGACGTGGCTGGCGTTGCCGCCGCCCGTTTCGGCTAACAGACATCTCCGCCGCGCCGGCTGCCTGCCGGTGCGGATTTTTTCTCCCCACCAGCAAGAGGCTGCGCGACGCGGCGGGGATGTGTACGTCCTTTCAATTCTAACTATAAGCACTGGAGACTATATGAAACTAAGGAGTTTGCTGTTAGCCGCATGCGGATTGGCGCTCAGCCTGTCCGCCCGATCCGCCACGTTTGCCAACGGCGCCGATGTCAGCTGGGTCAGCCAGCAGGAATCGAGCGGCTACTCGTTCTACAACAGCAGCGGCGTCAAGACCGATCCGTTCGTGCTGCTGAAGAACCTGCAGGTCAACGCGATCCGGCTGCGCGTGTGGGTCAACCCGAGCGGCGGCTGGAACGACGGCGCCGACGTGCTGTACAAGGCCAAGCGCGCCGCCGCCCAAGGCCAGCGCATCCTGATCGACTTCCACTACAGCGATGGCTGGGCCGATCCGGGCCAGCAGACCAAGCCGGCGGCCTGGGCCGGCCATACGCTGGCGCAGCTGAACACGGACGTGTACAACCACACCTACGGCATCCTCAACTACCTCAAGACCAACGGCATCACGGTCGAGTGGGTGCAGGTCGGCAACGAGACCAACAGCGGCATGCTGTGGCCGGAAGGAAAGACCACCAGCTTCAGCAACCTGGCGGGCCTGATCAACAGCGGCTACAACGCCGCCAAGGCGGTCTACCCGAGCTCCAAGGTGATCCTGCACCTGGCCAATGGCTACGACAACGCGGTGTTCCGCTGGTTCTTCGACGGCGTGAAAAACGCCGGCGCCAAGTGGGACGTGATCGGCATGTCGCACTATCCGCCGGCGTCGGACTGGGCCAACTACAACAACAAGATCTCGACCAATATGTGGGACATGGTGTCGCGCTACGCCAAGCCGGTGATGGTGACCGAGGTGGGCATGGACTGGACGCAGGCGGCCACCTCCAAGTCCATGCTGGCCGATCTGCTGAGCAAGACCAAGGCGCTGGGCTCGAACGGCCTGGGCGTGTTCTACTGGGAGCCGCAGGCTTATCCGGGCTGGCAGGGTTATACGATGGGGGCGACGGACGCCAGCGGCAAGTTCACCATCGCGCTTGATCCGTTCTAAGTCGTGAGTGCGGGGAGGGGCCTGCTCCTCCCTGTTAAAATTCGGGACTCGTCATCAATGGTCCCGTCATGCAGAAACCAGTCATCCGCTATTTACATCTCACCCCGGACAGCGATTTTCCCGCGCTGGAAGGCCTGTCGCAATTCAAGGCCGTGCTGGTCGTCGAGGCCGAGGTGGCCGAGATGACGATGTGGGAAACCAGCCGCGCGCTGGTCGCATCGGGCTGCCTGTACGCGCTGGCCTGGGGCGACCAATGCGAAGCCTGGCGCGAAGCGATCGAGGACGCGAGCCTGGAGGCATCCGACTACGACGACGTGGCCGAAGAGCGGCAAGTGATCACCACCGCGCACGAGGATGAGGATCTGAGCGAAGTCTTCTGGTTCGCCAAGCACCGCGCCGTGCATCCAGCCGAACTGCGCGAGACCCTGATCCTGCACATCGCCGACGCCCCGCGCCGCGACGACATCGAAGCCGGGTACCGCGACGCCTGATTGCCGGCCCCTCTTTTACCCGCCGAAAGATCAGAACGTTATTTTCACGGACGGCGTGCTGCGTTTCGCTTCGCCGTGGAAGACCGCTTCGATATTGTTGCCGTCCGGGTCCAGCACGAAGGCGGCGTAGTAGCCCGGATGATAGGGCCGCTCGCCCGGCGCGCCGTTGTCCTTGCCGCCGTTGGCCAGCGCCGCTTTGTAGAAGGCTTCCACACCGGCCCGGTCCTGCGCCTGGAACGCCAGGTGATGGCGCCCGGTCAGCACGCCTTGCGCCGCCTCGCTGTCGGCGGTGGAGACGAACAGCTCGTCGGCCCAGAAGTAGCCTTCGCCGGTGCCGCCCATCGGCACTTTCAATACTTCGAAGATGGCCGAGTAGAATTTTTGCGAGGCGGGCAGATCCCGCACGACCAGCTGGATATGGTCGATCAGACGACCGCGATGGATTTCCTGTGTTTCCATTTTTCGCTCCTGTGAGTGGTGACCAAGCTTAGCGCAGCGCGGATTAATCCGGCGCGCGCGATTCGGTTTGCGCAGCCGCAACGCTCAACGCCCAGCTGGTACCGAAGCGGTCCTTCAGCATGCCGAATAGCGGCGACCACGGCGAGGGCATGAGCGGCATGGTGATGGTGGCGCCGTCGGACAGCTTGTCCCAATAGGCGTTGATGTCCCCGGGATTTTCTGCCTGCAGCGCGATCAGGAACGCATTCTCGCCCGGATTCCAAGGTGACTGGGATGGAACGTCATAGGCCATCACGCGGAATCCGCTATCGGCCGCCACCTGGCCCCACATGATCTGGTCCGCTTCCGATTCGTCGGTCACGCTGTGGGCGTCTTTGTACGTGACCGCCTCCAGATGGCCGCCGAAGACGGACTGGTAGAAAGCGAGCGCCTTGCGCGCCTGGCCGCGGAAATTTAAATGGACAACGGCGCTGACGTTTGCTGGTTTCATGATGAACTCCGGTGAGAAAAGGGAGCCCCATTCTATCCAGCACTCCTGTCAGTTTCTGGCAGGAGTCGGCGTCTCCAACGCCTGGAGTATCTTGCAATTCCTGATGGAGTCCACCGACTGGCAAGACTGCCGCAGATCGCGCAGTTGTTGCTGGAGCAGATGCAGTTCGCGGATGCGCGCCTCGACCGCCTGGATGTGCGTGTCGAGCAGGCGGTTCACGCCATCGCATCCCGCTTCCGGACTGGCGCGCAATGCCAGCAAGGTACGGATTTCGTCCAGCGATATGTCGAGCGACCTGCAGGCGCGGATGAACAGGATGCGCTCCAGATGTTGCGCACCGTACAGGCGATAGTTCGCGTCGGAGCGCGGCGGCGTTTGCAGCAAGTTCATGCGCTCGTAGTAGCGGATGGTTTCCACCGATGTCCCGGTTTCCCGGGATAGATCGCCGATTTTCATAGCTCCTCCGCGCTTGACCCTGTAGCTGCTACAGGGTTTCTAATCGGACTATACACATAAAACCAGGAGTGGATATGGCCGACTGTTGCAATGGTGGATGCGCCTCGGGCAAGCCGCCGGTGGACCCGCGCTACCGGCGTATCCTGTGGATCGCCTTGCTGGTCAATGCCGCGATGTTCGTGGTCGAGCTGGTGAGCGGGTGGCATGCGGATTCGGCGGCGTTGCTTGCGGACTCGGCGGACTTCATGGGCGATGCGCTGAACTACGGCATCTCGCTGTTTATCCTGGGATTGCTGCCGGTCTGGCGCAGCCGCTCGGCACTGATCAAAGGCTTGTCGATGGGGGCGTATGGCTGCTTCGTGCTGGCCACCACGGCCTGGCATGTCGCTTCCGGCTCGATGCCGGCGGCGTCCACCATGAGCATCATCGGCGTGCTGGCGCTGGTGGCGAACGGCGTGGTCGCGGCCTTGCTGTATGCCTTCCGCAACGGCGACTCCGATATGCGCGCGGTGTGGCTGTGCACGCGCAACGATGTGATCGGCAACCTGGCGGTGCTGCTGGCCGCCGGCTTTGTCGCCAACACCGCTAGCAACTGGCCCGACCTCCTGGTGGCGGCAGGCATGGGCATATTGAGCCTGACGGCCGCCTGGGCCGTGGTCAAGCGGGCGCGCCAGGAATCCGCAGCGGCACTAATCGGTGCGAGCAAGGATGTTCAACTCCCGCTGCACGCGCCACGACAACGGCAGCGTGAATAGCAGGATGGCAGCCAGGGCGATCAACGCAAACGGCACGCCCATGGCGTCCCCCAGACTGCCGAACAGCACGGGCGACAACGCGCCGGCGCCGATGGTGCCGGTATAGAACAACGCGAACGCCTGCTCGTGCTTGCCTGTCTCCGCCAGTTCCGGCACCACGCCATACAGCACCGACGAAGTGCCGTTCAATGCCAGGCCGAGCAGCGGCAGCATCGCCATCACGCCGGCCAGCGGCAGCCACACCGCCAGCATGACGAACAGCGAGGTGGCGGACTCGGTGATCCAGACCGTCTTCATCATGCCGATGCGCGCGCCCAGGTAGCCGCACAGCAGCTTGCCGAACGCGCCGCCGACAAACAGCAGCGACAGCGCGATGCCGATGCCGGCCGTACCCGCGCCTTTGCTTTTCAACAGGAAGGGCAGGAAGGTGAGGAAACCCATGCGCACCGCGCTGTCCAGCGTGCCGGTCATCAGCAGCGCGCGCAGCCCTCGGGCGGAGCCATTGCCGCTTGCGGCCTTGATGGCCTTCGCCTTGCCGGCTGCGGGTTCGCTGCGCGCCGGAATCAGCCACCACAGCAGCGCGGCGGCGGCAAGGCCGAGCAGGCCTATCAACGTTACGCTGGCCTGCCAGCTCGCGACCACCAGCAACAAGCCCACCAAGCCGGGGATCAGCGTCTTGCCGATGTCGCCGGCAAAGTTATACTGCGACAGCGCTTCCTTGACGCCGCCACCCGCTTCATAAGCGTCGGTGACCATCGAGGAGGCTAGCGGATGCTGGGTGCTGGCGCCCAGGCCGCCCAGCATCAGCGCCACCAGCAGCGCCGCCAGTCCGCCGGCCTGGCCGGCGACCAGGTAGGCGACGCCCGCCAGTGCGGTGCCGCCGATCAGCATGCGTTCGCGTCCCCAGCGCTTGGCCAGGCGGCTGGCCAGCAACTGGAAGCTGGCCATGACGCCGGAATAGGAAGCGCGCAGCATCCCGACCACCGCGTAGCTGAGGGCGAACTGGGCCTGCCAGATCGGCAGCAGTACATAGATAAGATCGGTCAAGCCGTCATGCACGGCATGCGCGGTGCTGGCGGCGAACAGGGAGCGGCGGCGCACCGAGATGTCGGCGGCGTCCGCATTCAGCGCGGTGAGGGTCATAGCTGCCGAGTTTAGCAGACATAAAAAAAGCCGGCTCCCGAAGAAGCCGGCTTTCTCAGCAGCGGACTGCGTGCCCCGGCGAACCGGGGCGGCACATTACATCATGCCGTCCATGCCACCCATGCCGCCCATGCCACCCATGCCGCCGCCCATGCCGCCGGCAGCTTTGTCGTCGGCAGCTTCAGCAACCATGCAGTCGGTGGTCAGCATCAGGCCAGCGATCGACGCTGCGTTTTGCAGTGCCGAGCGGGTCACTTTGGCTGGATCCAGCACGCCCATTTCAACCATGTCGCCGTAGGTGCCGTTGGCGGCGTTGTAACCGTAGTTACCTTTGCCAGCCAGGACAGCCGCGACAACTACCGATGCTTCTTCGCCGGCGTTTTGAACGATCATGCGCAGTGGCTCTTCCATGGCGCGCAGAACGATCTTGATGCCTGCGTCCTGGTCCGGGTTGTCGCCTTTGACGGTGATCGAAGCGCGTGCGCGCAGCAGGGCTACGCCGCCGCCAGGCACGATGCCTTCTTCCACGGCAGCGCGGGTCGCGTGCAGTGCATCTTCAACGCGGGCTTTCTTTTCTTTCATTTCAACTTCGGTGGCTGCGCCGACTTTGATCACTGCAACGCCGCCTGCCAGTTTGGCAACGCGCTCTTGCAGTTTTTCACGGTCGTAGTCCGAGGTCGCTTCTTCGATCTGCACGCGGATTTGCTTGACGCGGCCTTCGATGCCTTCAGCCTGGCCAGCACCGTCGATGACGATGGTGTTTTCCTTGCCGATTTCGATACGCTTGGCCTGGCCCAGTTCTTCCAGGGTGATTTTTTCCAGGGTCATGCCGACTTCTTCAGCAACCACTTGACCGCCGGTCAGGATCGCGATGTCTTCCAGCATGGCCTTGCGACGGTCGCCGAAGCCTGGGGCTTTGACTGCGCAGGTTTTCAGGATGCCGCGGATGTTGTTCACAACCAGGGTCGCCAGTGCTTCGCCTTCGATGTCTTCGGCGATGATCAGCAGTGGACGGCCGGCTTTGGCGACTTGTTCCAGTACCGGCAGCAGATCGCGGATGTTCGAGATTTTCTTGTCGCACAGCAGGACGAATGGATTGTCCAGGATCGCGACTTGCTTCTCTTGGTTGTTGATGAAGTATGGCGACAGGTAGCCGCGGTCGAACTGCATACCTTCAACGATGTCCAGCTCGTCGTTCAGCGACTTGCCGTCTTCCACGGTGATGACGCCTTCCTTGCCGACTTTTTCCATCGCTTCAGCGATGCGCTCGCCGATCGATGCGTCCGAGTTGGCGGAGATCGAACCAACCTGGGCGATTTCCTTGGTGGTGGTGCATGGACGGGCGATGATGGCGATCTGCTCGACGGTGGCGGCAACGGCCTTGTCGATACCGCGCTTCAGGTCCATCGGGTTCATGCCGGCGGCAACGAACTTCATGCCTTCGCGCACGATGGCTTGTGCCAGCACGGTGGCGGTGGTGGTGCCGTCGCCGGCGTTGTCGCTGGTGCGGGAAGCAACTTCCTTGACCATCTGCGCGCCCATGTTCTGCAGCTTGTCTTTCAGTTCGATCTCTTTAGCAACGGATACGCCGTCCTTGGTGACGGTAGGGGCGCCGAACGAGCGTTCCAGCACGACGTTGCGGCCTTTAGGGCCCAGGGTGACTTTCACTGCGTTGGCCAGGACGTTAACGCCTTCGACCATTTTGGCGCGCGCTGCGTCGCCGAAAATTACTTCTTTAGCTGCCATGTTGTTTCTCCAGAATTAGGTGAGTACTTGATGCAGTCGATCGGTCAATTACTTGACGACGATTGCCATGATGTCTTCTTCGCGCATGACCATCAGTTCCTGGCCGTCGACTTTGACGGTTTGACCGGCGTATTTGCCGAACAGGACGCGGTCGCCTACTTTGACATCCAGCGGACGGACTTTGCCATCTTCCAGAATCTTGCCATTGCCGACGGCGAGCACTTCGCCTTGATCCGGTTTTTCAGCAGCCGCATCAGGGATGATCAGGCCGGACGCAGTTTTGGTTTCCTGGTCGAGGCGTTTGACGATTACACGATCGTTCAAAGGGCGAAGGTTCATACAAAACTCCTTAATTAACAATGGTACAGTTTGTTGTTGTTTCAATCAGATTGCCACAACGGAAAGTTGTTGAGAGCGCTGTTAGCACTCTCTCGTAACGAGTGCCAATTATAGGGACGACCTTGGTGTATTTCAAGGCGAACTGTTTGCGTGTGCGCAAAAAAGAGGGGTAATGATGCAGATATGACTACGTTTGGAACGCCGGACCGGTCGCCGGCCGGCGTTCCAGGGTGTTATCAAGGGTCCAGCGGATCCAGCGGATCGATGCGCAGCGACTTGGCCGACGGCCGGAAAGTCAGCTCGGTGGGCGATAATCGGGTGCCGACCGTGCCGGGCAGGTAGCCGAGCTCCTTCTGGTTGCGCGCCGCGAACTCCGCGCTTTCGATGTAGCGGCTTTGAGGGGTGTAGGTGACGATCAGGCTGTCCCTGTCCAACGGCGCCCCCATCGCGATCAGCCGCCGCGTCACATTGCGCAGGTTGGTCGTGGTGTGGCGAGCATACGGCTCGATGATGATGGACTCGGCCGGCACGCCGAAGCGCTCGATCAGGGCTTTGCGCATTTCGACCGCCTCGACAAACCGGGTGCCTTTCGGATGCACCGAGGCGCCGCTCAGGATGATGAAAGGCGCTACGCCGTCCGCAAAACGCCTGGCGGCCAGCCGCACATTCCATTTGCCCCGTGCGCTGAGCGGCATGCCCGGATTTTCCGGACCGATGCCCGGAATGATGATGGCCGTGTAGCGATACAGCTTCCAATCGATAATCTGCGCACGCCCCAGCGCGGCCGCGTTGTGGGCCATGTCGAGCGGCTCGAAGGCGACGGCGTCGTCGCGGTCATTCGCATCAAGCAGGGCGATGGCCAGCTGGAGGCTGGGATCCAGCGTCAGCGCCGGATCGTCCTCGCCAGCGTTGGCGAGGGCGATCGCGTCCTTGACCGCGGCGTTGAAGAGCGGGCTGCCGGCCACGTCGATCGGACCGTCGACGAGCGGATAGCGCGGCGCCGCACCCTGGCCGTAGACCTGGATAATGCTGTTCAGCCCGCGCAGTTCGCGCGCGACCTGGGCTTGCGCGCCATCATCGGCCAAGGTCGATTTTCGCCATGACGAAGCGGGCGCCTTGGCGGCCGTGGCCGCGATGGCGGCGATTTCGGCATCCGTCCACAGGCTGGCGTTCAGCGTGCAAGCCGGCTCCTGCTTGCACGCTTCGATGCGCGCGCGGCGGCCGGCCGGCACGGCGGCGTCGGGACGCGCGCCGCCCATGTCCACCAGCGCCGGAAACAGCTGCCTGGCGAGCAGCGACCAGTGCTGGTCGCGCACCGGGGCGGCGTGCGCCTGCTGCGCCAGCAGCAGCGAGAGTGCGATTATCGTTTTCTTGATCATCTTGTTTACCATGCCTTGCTCAGTACCAGGCGGGCGCTGCGGCCGAAGACCGGACGTCCGTAAATCGCTTCGCGGCTGCCCTGTCCGGCCAGCGTATCGGTCCGGGTGTTGCCTTCGGTGATGCCTTTCGCGTTGGTCAGGTTGTCGCCGACGATCTGCAGCCGCCAGTCGCCGCGGCTGACCGAGACGCCGGCGCCGATGGAGTGATAGGCCGGCATCGCGGTGGCCTCGAAGAAGTCGACGTAGCGCTTGCCCGTGTACGCGTAGCTGCCGTACAGCTCGACCAGCTTGTCGCCGACATTGAAATTGAAGTTGGGACGGATATTGCCGAACACCTTGGGCTCGCGGATGATCTGGTTGCCGACCACCTTGGACGGATCGGCGCCGGTGGCGCTGACGAAGTCACGGTACTGGGGATCTTGCACGGTCAGCGAGCCGTTGATGTAGAAGCGGTCCGTCAGGTGCAGCGCGCCGTCGAACTCGGCGCCGCGCACCACCGCCTTGCCGAAGAACGGCACGGTCTGGTCGTTGCGGCCGGTGACCGGATTGAAGGCGGTAAACGAGGCGTTGAGCGGATCGAATTGCGTGTAGAAGCCGGTCACGTACAGATAGGAGCGGCCGGCGCTCATCTTGAAACCAACTTCATACTGGTCCGCCTTGGTGGTCAGGACCAGCGGATCGACCGAGGCGGCCACCTGCATCGACGGCGGCACTTCCAGGTGCGACACGCGCGCGTAGCCGCCGAAGCGCTGCGAGAAGTCGTAGTTGGCGCCCAGCGTCCAGTTGAGGGTGTTGAGGTTGTACTTGTGCGCCTGCCTGTCGCCGGTGAAGGCGCGCGTGGTGTCGTCGGCCAGCGTGGCCGTATCGCCCAGGTTTAGCTGTTTGGTCAGCAGCGCGTAGCCGTCGTAGTTATAACGCTCCTTGCGCACGCCGCCGTCGAGGCGCAGTCCGTCGAAGACTTCCCAGGTGTCGTTCACATAGAACGCGCCCATCCTGGCGTCGACGTCGCCCTGGTTCAGCGTGGTGGTGTAACGCAGCACGCCGTTGTCGGTGACCGAGCCGAGCACCGCGCCGGAAGCGGAGTAGGCGACCAGGTCGAGGGTGCGCGGCTTGCCCTGCACTTCGATCAGCATATCGTTGTAGACCGACTTGCTGGTCTGGCCGTAGCCGCTGCCGTAGAAACCGATCTTGACGTCGTGGTTGCCCATGCCGGTCTCGAAGTTGCGCGTGATATTGATATCGGCCTGGTTCGAATAGAAGTCGGAACCGGCGGCGCGGTATTGGGCCTGCATCACCAGGCCCGAGGCGGCGGCGGGGTTGTAGACCTGGGCGCCGTGGCTGCCGGCGATCGCGTAGCCCAGATGGTCGACGGCGCCGAACGCGGTTTTGGCCGCGCCCAGGAAGCCGTTGGCGAACGTGGTGGCGTCGGCCGGATTCGAGGTGGAGTAGAACGCGTCGAAGTCCAGCGTGCCCTTGGTCATGCCGCCCTTGGCCGACAGCTGCCACTTGCCGAGTTCGCCTTCATAGCGCACGCCGATATTGCCGTATTCGAGATGGCGGCCGTTGGCCAGGTCGCGGGTGTCGGTTTGCAGCTTGCCGGCGCCGTCCAGGTATTTCTGCGGCACGCTGCGCAGCGACGGCGAATTCATCGTGCCGTCGAAGTAATCGATGTACTTGTCGAGCGACACCGCCGGATTGCGCGGATCGGAGATCGGGATCGGCAGGTAGAAGGTGTTGTGGTCGTTCAGGTAGTTGGCGCTGACCGTCAGCGTGCCCGACTCCAGCACGCGCTTGATGTTGCCGCGTATCTGTCCGCCGCGATCGTTCGGGAAGCCGTTGTCGCGGTGGCCGTCGTCCTGGCGCACGAAGCCGCCGACCGCATAGAATGTCTTGTCGTCGATCTTGCCGGCCTGATAGATGTCGAGGCGCGCGAGGCCGGTGGTGCCCAGCGTGACCTGCGCCTTGCCCTTGGTGGTCTCGGTGCCGGTGACGGTGCTGCTGTTGACGATGGCCGCCGCCTGGCTGGCGTAGATCGATGCCGGCCCGCCGCGCACCACTTCCAGGTTTTTCGTCATCAGGTCGTAGCGGTTCAGGCTGTCGCCACGGAAGAAGAAGCCGTTGATTTCCGTGAACAGCGGCAAGCCGTCCTGCTGGAACAGCGCCAGGCCATCGTCGGTCGGGATGCCGCGCACGCGGGTGATGTTCTGCACCTCGCCGCCGGTGGCTTCGACCTGGATGCCGGGCAACTTGCCCAGCAGGTCGGCCATGTTTTGCGGCGCGAGTTTCTGCACATCGTTCTGCGACAGCGAGTTCACCGCGTAGGACACATCGAAGCGGCGCTGCGGCCGCGCCGAGCCCGTCACGACGACGCTCGCGACGTCGGCTTCCTCGCCCGCTTGCGCCGCCGGCGCGGTGCCGGTTTCCGCAGGCAAAGCCTGGGCGAATGCGGGGCAGGCCATGGCGTACAAGGCGCCGATCACCCAGCTGTGGGCCAGGGTATTCTTTCTCTTCATCATAGATTTCTCCGGTTTGGACAAGGTGGGAAGCTGTTGAGCCGGAGTATAGGCACGGTATTTTGGGTATAATTATTTATTACTTGTAAAATAAATAGAATATGACAGGCGTGTTACAGGAATTGCCTTTATATACATAACACCATGAAAATTGCGCGGCTAAAACTGTCTTCAGAAGAAAAACGTTTGTTATGGCAGCTCAGGACCAAGGGTCCGCTGCCGCGCACCGATCTTTCCATGGCGCTGCAAGTGAGCAACTCGGCCTTGACCAAGCTGTCGCGCAACCTGATCAGCATGGGCCTGGTCGAGGAGCAGGCGTCGTCCGACACGAGCGGGCGCGGGCGTCCGACCGTGCCGTTGACGATCTCGGCGGCCGGCGGCTTCGCGGTGGGGGCGACGGTGCACAAGGGCGTGCTGGAAATCGCGCTGGTCGACTATGCGGGCGGCATCATCTCGCTCACCAGCGAGGCGGTCGGTGCGCCCGACCCGCTCGGCTTCGCGCAACTCCTGGAGCAGCGGATTACCGAGCTGTCGGTCAAGCACCGGCTGTTGGGCGGGCGGTTTCTCGGCGTCGGCGTCGGCCTGCCGGGCCCGCCCCGTGGCCGCGACGGCGGGCAATGGAACATCGTCAACGACCTGCCGGGATGGCGCAATGTCCCGCTGCGCCAGATCCTGGACGACGCGCTGGGCTTGCCGACCATGCTGGAGAATGACGCCAACGCGTCCGCGCTCGCCGAGTACTATCTGAACGATACGATACGGCGCTCCTCGACGGTGGTGGTATTCCTGCTGGGGTACGGGATCGGGGCGGGCGTCATTGAGGATGGGCGCCTGCTGAAAGGCGAGTTCGGCGGCGCCGGCGATATCGGCGGGCTGTATCCGATGGAGCTGCCGCGGCCCACCACCATGGACCTGCTGTCCGTGCTGCGCGAAGCGGGATGTCCGATCCAGTCGATCGCGCATTTCGATGAGGCGAGCGTCGGCCACGATGCGCTGATCGAGCGCTGGCTGGACCGGGCCGCCGGGCAGCTGGAATCGGTGGTCAACAGCGCGATCTCATGGTTCGATCCCGGCGAGATCGTGTTTTCCAGTCCGCTGCCGGAGTCCATCATGATTCGCCTGGCCGCCAGGCTGAACCAGGGCCAGCTGCGCTGGCCCGAGCACCGGCAGCCCGCCGAAATCCGGGTGTCGCGGCTCGGCGGCAGCTCGATCGCGCTGGGCGCCGCGCTGTTGCCGATACACGCGTCCACCACGGTTTCCTTCTGGTAGGGACGGGCGATCATGGGCCGTTATCTCGCAAGGGTAAAGACGGACCGGCATTTGATCGGCTATTCGACCGGCAATTTCGGCAAGAACCTGCTGCTTGGCAGCGTGGATGTGACGCTGCTGTTCCTGCTGACGGACCTGCTTGGCATCGCTCCGCAAAGTGTCAGCCTGCTGATGCTGCTGGTCTTCGGCGCCGACCTGGTGCTTGATTTGAGCGCGGGCTTGCTGGCGGCCTGGGCGCAAAATAGGGGGACCGGTTACCGGCGCCTGATCGCCTTGGGCACGCTGCCCTGCGCCGCCGCGTTCGTCCTCATTTACAGCTTGCCGTGGCTGGGGGCGAATGACATCACCGCGATTGCCCTTGTCATTATTCTGTTCCGCGCGACGTACGCGATCATTGACGTCCCGCACAACAGCCTGCTCGCGCGCGTCGCGACCGACAGCCGCGCGCGCGGGCGCGCGTCCGGGTATCGCACCGTGTTCAGCTCGGCGGCCAGCGTGATCATCGCCACCGTGCTGGTGCCATTCATGGTCGCCGCCGGCCCGCCCGTCAGCGCCGGCCGGCTGTCCTTGCTGGGCATGGCGGGCGGACTGGTGTTTTGTGCCGTGATGTTCTTCGCGGCCTGGTCGGCAAAGGAAGAGGGCGGCGGCGAACGCCGGATCCGGCCTCACGCACGCATAGTCATCCTGCCCAAGCTGGACCGGCTGTTCGGGGCCATCGCCATCATCGCTTTGATCACCGGCTTCGCGACGCCGGTGTTCTCCAAGATGATCCTTTACATCGCGACGTATGTGCTGAAGCAGCCGGACTTCGCGGGCCGGGTTTTGCTGACCATCACCCTGGGCCAGTTGGCCGGCGCCGCATTCTGGATTTTCCTCATCCGCTCGCGCGACAAGACCGTCTTGCTCGCCGCCAGCCACGCTGTCGCCGGCTGCGGCATTGCGGTTTTCTGCATGGCTGGAGACCGCCTGTGGTTATTGACGGCTTCGGCGGCGCTGATCGGCGTCGGCTTCGGCGGTGTGTTCATGCTGCCCTGGGGGATCCTGGCGGACCTGACGGATTTCGCCGAATTCCATCATGGCGAGCGGCGCGAGACGGCCACCTTCGCCACCGTCCTTGTCCTTCTCAAGGCGGGCGGGGTGGCGTCCGTGGCGTGCATAGGCTGGACGTTGGGGGCGCTGGGCTATGTGCCGGGCATGGCGCAACCCGAATCCGTGATGCAGGGCATGCAACTGCTTGCCTTCGGCGTCCCGATCCTGGGCTCCCTCATCGCGATCCTGACACTGCGGCGTCTCGCGGTCGGGCATGCGTTGCATGCCCGCGTTGTGCGGGCGAACAAGCGGTGGACATAGTTACTCGTGCTTGGTCACTCGTGATACATCTGCGAGCGGCCGCCGTCGATCAGGATGTCGGTGGCGTTGATGAAAGGGGCTTCGTCGCTGGCCAGGAACAGCGCGGTGGCGGCGACTTCTTCGGGACGGCCGAGGCGTTTGCAGGGCAGCAGGGCGGCCTGGCGGGCGCGTTCGGCTTCGGGGTCGGCCTGCTCGGCGAAGTGGCGCTCGATCATCTCGGTGACGATCAGGCCCGGCGAGATCGAGTTGACGCGGATGCCGCGCGCGGCGTATTCCAGCCCCAGCGCGCGCGTCATGCCGATCAGCGCATGCTTGGCGACCGGGTAGGGGAAGCAGCCGGGGATGATCTTGTGGCCGTGCACGGAGGCGATGTTGACGATGCTGCCGGCGCCTTGCGCCAGCATCGAGGGCAGCGCGGCGCGCGAGGCGTTCCATGCGCCTTCCAGGTCGACCGCGAAGCAGCGCTTCCAGTCTTCCTCGCTCAGCGCCAGCGGATCGTCGAAGACGTTCATGCCGGCGTTGTTGATCAGGATGTCGATGCGCCCGAAGCGCTCGATGGTGCGCGCGGCCAGCATCTCCATGGCGGCGCGGTCGGCGACATCGGCTTCGATGAAGATGCTGCGTTCAGGGCCGAGTTCCGCCGAGATCAGGCGCGCGGCGTCGTCGTCGCGGTGGCTGTTCAGCGCGACCATCGCGCCTTCCGCCGCAAAGCGCCGCGCGATGGCCGCGCCGATGCCTTGCGTTGAGCCGGTGACGATGGCGACCTTGCCGTGCAGTCGTTGCGACATCGCTTAACGGCGCTCGCCGCGCGTTTTGAGCTGGTCCAGCAGCACGGCCACCAGCAGGATCACGCCGCGCATCAGGTACTGGTAGAAGGCGTCGACGTCCAGCAGGTTCATGACGTTTTCCACGGTGCCCATGATCAGCACGCCGATCAGCACGCCGAAGATGCGCGCCTTGCCGCCTTGCAGCGAGACGCCGCCCAGCACGCAGGCCGAGATCACGTCCAGTTCGAAACCCTGCGCCGCATTCGGCTGGCCGCTGGTGATGCGCGACGCCAGGATCAGGCCCGCCATCGCGGTGACCAGGCCTTGCAGCAGGAATATCCAGACGCGCAGGCGTTCCACGCGCACGCCGGCCAGGCGCGCCGCTTCCGGATTGCCGCCGATGGCCAGCGTGTTGCGGCCGAAGACGGTCTGGTTCAGCAGCACGCCGAACACCAGGAAGCACAGGCCGCACACCAGCACCGGCAGCGGCATGCCGAAGATGCGCTCGTCGCCGAAGGCGATGAAGGCGTCGCTGTTGATGCCGACCGCCTGGCCCTTGGAGACGATGAAGGCCAGGCCGCGCACCATCAGCATGGTGGCCAGCGTGGCGATCAGCGCGTTGACGCGCAGGTAGGCGATCAGCACGCCGTTGGCGGCGCCGATCAGCGCGCCGGCCGCCAGGCCAGCACCCACGGCCAGCGCGACGCTGCCGCTTTGCTCCATGACGATCGCGCCCAGCACGCCGGCGAAGGCGATGGTCGAACCGACCGACAGGTCGAAGTCGCGCGAGGCCAGGCACAGCATCATGGTGCAGGCGACCATGCCGATCTGCGCCACCGACAGCATCAGGCCGATGACGTTGGTCACCGAGAAGAAGTTTTCCACCGTCGCCGCCAGCACGGCGAACAGGACGACGTAGGCCAGCGGCATGCTGTATTCGGACAGCCATTGGCGCGAGATCAGGGGGCGCGCGGACGGCGCGGCTGGATTCAATGGTGAGACGTTCATGCGATGCTCCGTGTTGGTAGTGCGGGCGTTTCGATATATGCGGCGGGGGCCGGGGCCGAGGAATCGGGCAGGGCCAGGCGCAGGACTTCGGTTTCGGTGGCTTGCGCGCGCGGCAGTTCGCCGCAGATCTCGCCCTCGCGCATGACGATCACGCGGTCCGAGATGCCCAGCACTTCCGGCAGTTCGCTGGAGATCACGATCACGCAGCAACCGCGTTCGGCCACTTCATGAATGATGCGGTAGATATCGTTCTTGGCGCCGACGTCGATGCCGCGCGTCGGTTCGTCGAGGATCAGCACTTTCAGGCCGGGTTCGGCCAGCCAGCGCGCCAGGATCACCTTCTGCTGGTTGCCGCCGGAGAGCAGGCGGATTTCCTGCTGGCGGTTCGGCGTCTTGATGCGCAGGCGGGCGATGAACTCGTCGGCCAGCGCGGCTTCCTTTTTATGGCGCAGGAACAGGCCGGCGCGCAGATCGTTGCGGCGCACGCTGATATTGATGTTCTCAGCCACCGAGGCGGTGGCCAGGATGCCTTGTTCCTTGCGGTCTTCGGGGCACAGCACGATGCCGGCCGCGATGGCGTCGGTCGGCGCGCCGGTAGGGACGATCGCGCCGTCGAGCGTCACCGTGCCTTCGCTGCGCGGATCGGCGTTGTACAGGAGGCGCATCAGTTCCGAACGTCCGGCGCCGACCAGGCCGAAGAAGCCCAGCACCTCGCCGCCGCGCATGGAAAAGCTTTGCGGGCCTTTCACGTGCTTGCCGTTCAGGCCCTGGATCTTCAGGCGTTCCTCGCCGTGCCGGCGCTCGCGGTAGTCGTAGATGTCGCTCAGTTCGCGGCCGACCATGTCGCTGATCAGGCGCTCGCGCGGCACGTCGGCCATCACGTCGTGGGTGACGATCTTGCGGCCGTCGCGGAAGATGGTGCAGGCGTCGCACAGTTCGTACAGCTCTTCCAGGCGGTGCGAGATGTAGATCAGCGTGCGGCCTTCGGCGCGCAGTTCCTTCACAAGGCGGAACAGGATCTCGGTTTCGCGGTGCGACAGGCTGGACGTCGGCTCGTCGAAGGCGATGACCTGCGCGTCCTGCATGATGGCCTTGCAGATCTCGACCATCTGGCGCTGCGCGATCGACAGGTCGGCCAGCCTGGCATCCGGCGACAGGTCAACGCCGATGGCGGCCAGCTTTTCGGCCACGATGCGGTGCGCCCTGGGCTTGTCCAGCAGGCCGAAGCGCGTCGGCATGCGGCCCAGCAGCACGTTCTCCGCCACCGTCAGCTCAGGCACGTATTGCAGCTCCTGGTGGATGATGGCGATGCCCGCTTGAATCGCGTCCTTGGCGCTGGCGAAGTGGCGCTCCTTGCCGTCGACCAGCAGGCGGCCGCCGTCCGGCTTGTACTGGCCGCCGAGGATTTTCAGCAGCGTCGACTTGCCCGCGCCGTTCTCTCCCAGCAGGCCGTGGACCTGGCCGGCGTGCGCCGAGAAGCTCACCCCGTTGAGCGCCTTCACGCCCGGGAAGAACTTGCAGACCTGGTCAAATTGCAGGTACGCGGTCATGTCACTGGCCCATCGCTTTGCGGACTTCCGCCTGGTTGGCGCGGGTCATCAGCATGCCCTTGGTCAGCACTTCGGCCGGCGGTACGGCTTTGCCGGTGATCCAGTTGTACAGATTGACGGAGGTCTGGTAGCCGTGCTCCTTGGCGCTGATCATGACGGAGCCGAAGAAGCCGGTTACCGCAGGCTTGTTCAGTTCATTCTCGGCCGCCTTGGCGCCGCCGATGCCGACGCCGACCATGTTGTCGGCCTTGATGCCGCGGCCTTCGGCCGCGCGCACCGCGCCCAGCACGGCTTCGTCATTCAGGCCGACCGCGACCCAGTGCTTGAACTTGGCGTTCTTGGTCAGCGCGATGTTGGCGGCGTTGAAGGCGTTCTCGGTATCGGTCTTGGCCTGCGGCGCGTCGATGATGTTCGCGGCCGGGAAGCCTGCGGCTTTCAGCGCGTCGACCGCGCCGGTGGTGCGCTCCTTGGCGGTCGGCAGCTGGTCGTAGGCGACGCGGATCGCGCCCACTTCCGCCATGTTCCACTTGCGCGCCTTGATCTCGGCGATGATGCCTTCGCCCACCTGCTTGCCGATGGCGTAGCCGGAAATGCCCATGTGCGGAATCGTGTCGATCGGCTTGCCGCCGCCGTCGACCAGGCGGTCGTCGACCGAGATCACTTTCAGGTTGTTGCGCTTGGCCGAGCGTTCGACGGCCTTGCCCAGCTTGACGTCGGGCGCGCAGATGACGAAGCCCTGGGCTTTTTGCGCGGCCAGGTTGTCGATCGCCGCCATCATTTTTTCGCCGTTCGGCACGCCGATCTTGACCAGCGTGAAGCCCTTGTCCTTGGCTGCCTGTTCGGCGTAGCGCCACTCGTCCTGGAACCAGGGCTCCTCCGCCTGCTTGACGAGGAAGCCGATTTTCACCGGATCGGCGGCATGGGCCAGGTTGGCGGCGGCCATGATGCAGAGCGTTGCTGCGGCGATGAGGGTACGTTTCATTGAAGTCTCCAGTTGATATTGTTTTTTACGGCGCCACGCGGAGCTGATACACGGGTATCACGCTGATCCCGCGCAGGGTGGCCATTTGCTTATCGCCGCCGAAGTCGGGGCGTGCCTCTTTGGGCAGGTAGATCGGCGCGTCGGCGCGCAACGGCAGTACGGATACGGTCAGCGGCTGGTCGAGCAGGGCGGCGTTCTGGCGCAGGCCGAACTGCCATTGATAGCCGCTGTAGTACCAGTCGTCCAGCAGGCGGGTACCCGAGTATAACCGGCCGATGTCGCCGACGAAGTCAATCTGCAGCAAGGCGTCGTCCAGGCCGCGCAGTTGCTCGCGCGGCACGATGACCTGCCATGCGCCGGCGGCCTTG
Organism: Duganella sp. CT11-25; assembly: GCF_047302815.1. Classification (NCBI taxonomy): domain Bacteria; kingdom Pseudomonadati; phylum Pseudomonadota; class Betaproteobacteria; order Burkholderiales; family Oxalobacteraceae; genus Duganella; species Duganella sp. CT11-25. The sequence continues at coordinate 2,951,124 of NZ_JBKBFD010000001.1, read as the reverse complement.
AAGCTCTCCGGGATAGGCTGGATGGCGGATTTCGCCAGGCCGCCCGTCATGACAGGCGGCGCGGCTTGCGCGGCGCGGGTTTGCGTCACGGAGGCTTTCAGTTCGCGCGCAGGCAGCTCCGCTTCAAACGCCTGGAAGATGCCGTCGTTGCCGGCGGCGCGCAGCGCCACCGAGGCGGAAGGCGCCGAGCCGGTGGCCTTCGCGCTCCATGCCGCGCTGTCGCTGCTGGCCTTCGGCAGGCCGCCCAGTGCGGGATAGACGGCGAAGCGGAACTTGCTGCTGCCGGTCGAGCGCAATTGCAGCGCGCCGTCGCCGGCGTAGGCCTGCTGCGCGCTCAGCACCAGGCGGCGCTGGCCTGCCAGCTGGACCACGTTCAGTTGCTGCGATTGCTCCGGCGTCAGCACCACGATGGTCAGTGGACGCTTGCCGTCGCGCTGCAAGGTCAGCGCCGCCTCGGCGCCCGGCTGTACGCCGGTCACCAGCGCGCGGCCGTCGGCCACCGTCACTTGGGCACCCGGCGCGGCGATGCGCGCCGCCGCGTCGAACGCCAGTTCGACCGGGATGCCGGCAGCGGCGGCAAACACCGCCACCACGCCGGCCTTGCCCTGGTCGAGCAGGGTCAGGGGTTGCGCGGTCGCGTAGGCCAGGTTGGTGCCGTCCAGGTCCAGGTTCAGCGGCCAGATGAAGTAGGCGCCGTCGGCGATGTCGACCGGCTTGCTCGGCAGCGTGATGTTCTGGCCCGGCAGCTTGACGCTGAACCGCGTCGCCTGCTGCGCGGCCATCGGATACTGGCGCACGTGGTTGTTCACGAACAGGAAGCCGCGATCGCCTTCGCTGCGCACCGCGAAGCGCGCGGTCGCCAGGTCGGCCGGTGTGGCGGGCGTGTGGTCCGGCTTACGCACCGTCATCGGCGCCAGGCGCGCGCCGAAGTCGTGCAGGAACAGGTGGAAGGGGCGCAGCTTCTCCAGCACCTTGCGCTGCTGGCCGTCCGGGCCGAGCGGCGCCTGGAAGTCGTAGCTGACCATGGTGGTGTCGTTGTAGCCGCCGCTGAGGGTGGACTCTTCCAGTCCGCTGCCGCCCAGGCTGAGCGGATTGCGGCCGCCGTGGAACATGTAGTAGCCCATCAGGTTGACGCCGGAACCCAGCTGCACCGGCAGCATCGAGGCGATGTCGTCGGCCGACACCACGGTGCGGCGGCGGTACATGAATGGCAAACCGGCGCCGTATTCGGCGCCGAGGAAGGGGGTGACTTCTTTGTCCGTCTCCGCCGTGCCGGGAGCGTGGGCCGCCGTCTGCGCGCCGAGGTCGCCGCTGACGCGGGTGTCGAAGCGGAAGGCGTAGGTTTCCTTCGGCGGCAGCTCTTTCGTGCTCACGCCCCAGGGTTCGTCGGGATAGCCGCCGAACACCGGCGTCACTTCGCCGGTCGGGTAGATGGTGCCGTCCCAGCCGGTGACGGTGTAGTAGGGCACGTCCATGCCCGCCTTCAGCGCCAGCTTTTTCAGCGCGGCGATGTGCGCCGCGCCCTTGCCCGGGCCGTCGATGTTGTATTCGTTTTCCAGCTGGACGCCGATCACGCGGCCGCCGTCTTTCCACAGCTGTCCCTTGATCTGCGCGCCGATCTGCGCGTACAGCTTCTCCACCAGCGCCATGTACTGCGGGTCGTTGCCGCGGGTCGGCATGGCGTTCACCACCCAGTCCGGAATGCCGCCGAAGCGCACTTCCGCGTGCGCCCACGGGCCGACGCGCACCACCACATCCAGCCCGGCCTTGGCGGCCAGCTGCACGAAGCGGCGCAGGTCGCGGTTGCCGGACCAGTCGAACCTGCCGGCGATTTCCTCGTGGTGGTTCCACATCACGTAGCTGGCGACGATGTCGATGCCGGCCGCCTTCATCTTGCGCAGTTCCGCCTCCCACTGTGAGGCGGGCGTGCGGCTGTAGTGGAATTCGCCCATCACCGGCAGCCACGGGGCGCCGTTGCGGGTCAGGTAGCGGGCGTTGGCGCCCAGGGTGTCGCCGTTGGGAGCGACGGCGCTGCCGAGGCGCAGCGCGGCCGCCAGCGGCGCCGGGGTGGGCGCGCTGGCGTCGATGGACAGCGTACCGGCGCTGGCCGCGTTGGCTGCCAGGACGCCGGCGATCAGCGCGGCGCCGGAATGGCGGCGTAACAAAAAGGGCATACTCGTCTCCAGATACTTTTTTATTGTTGGCCCCAGGCCGCGATGACAGCGCTTGCCGCGCCTACCACTCGGCGACGCTGCCGTCCGCATGGCGCCAGACCGGATTGCGCCAGTCGGGGGCGTTTTTGCTCGCCTCGATCACGCGCTCCTCGTCCACTTCCACGCCCAGGCCGGGCTTGGTCAGCGGCTTGATGTAGCCGTCGGTGATCTTGAAGTCTTCCTTGTTGAGGACGTAGTCGAGCAGTTCGCCACCGCGATTGTAGTGGATGCCCATGCTTTGCTCCTGCAGCATGGCGTTGTAGGAGACGAAGTCCACGTGCAGGCACGCCGCCAGCGCGACCGGGCCCAGAGGGCAGTGCGGCGCCAGCGCGATGTCGTAGGCTTCGGCCATCGCGGCGATCTTCAGGCATTCGGTGATGCCGCCGGCGTGCGACAGGTCCGGCTGCACGATGGATAGGCCGCCGGCCGCGAACACGTTCTTGAATTCGAAGCGCGAGTACATGCGCTCGCCCGCCGCCAGCGGAATCGCCGTCATCTCGGCCAGGCGCGGGTAGTACTCGGCCTGCTCGGCCAGCACCGGCTCCTCGACGAACAACGGGCGGAACGGCTCCAGCTCGCGCAACAGGATCTTGGCCATCGGCGCGGCCACGCGGCCGTGGAAGTCCAGGCCGAATTCGATGGTGTTACCGAAGGCTGCGCGGATCTCCGCCACGCGGCGCACCGCTTCGTCGACCTTGGCCGAGGTGTCCAGCATGCCCAGTTCCTCGGTGCCGTTCATCTTGAAGGTGTCGAAGCCGCCTTTTTTCAGCGTGGTGATTTGTTCGATGATGTCGGACGGGCGGTCGCCGCCGACCCAGCTGTACATCTTCATGCGGTCGCGCACCAGGCCGCCCAGCAGTTCGTGCACCGGCTGGCCCATGACCTTGCCCTTGATGTCCCACAGCGCCTGGTCGATGCCGGCGATCGCGCTCATCAAGATGGCGCCGCCGCGGTAGAAGCCGGCGCGGTACATGGTCTGCCACAGGTCGTTGATGCGGGACGGGTCCTGGCCGATCAGATAGGGCTCCATTTCCTGTACCGCGGTCTCCACGGTGCGGGCGCGGCCTTCGATGACCGGTTCGCCCCAGCCGACGACGCCTTCATCGGTCTCGATTTTGAGCAGCATCCAGCGCGGTGGAACACGGTAGGTCGTCAGTTTGATGATTTTCATGGGATCAGGAGTGAAGTTCAGGGAACAGCGCTCAGTCTAAGCCCGGCCGCTAGACTGGAAATATGATTAATTCGCAGGTAGCCATATCAATATCAGATAGCTGAATTCCCCTCTGGCAGCTATCCGATATCGGCATGGATGACCGTGATTTATTCATATCTGCTGGCGCCCGTGGCCGCTTAGACTGGCGCGATCCGTTGTCATCCCCATTTCAGGAGCATTTGCCGCATGAGTACAGCCAGCACGACCGTCGCCTCCACCCCCGGCATTATGCTGATCCGGGTCGGACAAGCCGGCAGCGCGCTGCGCTGGGACGCCGCCGGCCAGTGCTGGCGCTGGCCGGATCCGCTGGGCAGCCAGCTGTACGCCTGGCCGGCCCCGGCCGGCATGCCGAGCGGCGTGCGCATGCTGGAAAGCGCCTGCGTGATGGCCTGCTGCGGCTCCGGCCGCGTCTTGCTGGGCCTGGGTAAGCGCCTGGGCATGGTGGATTTGCCGCTGCCCGGCCAGCCTTCGGGCCAGCCCGGCCGCCCGCTGCTGGCCCAGGTGCTGACCACCATCGACGCCGCCGAGCCGCGCACCAGCATCAGCGACGGCTGTACCGACCGCAGCGGCAATTTCGTCTTCGGCACCGCCAACACGGCGCAGGACCGGCGGCCGATCGGCAGTTTCTACCAGTATTCCCAGCACCATGGCCTGCGCCGGCTGGCGCTGCCGGTGGTGGTGACGGCCGGCAGCATCGCCTTCAGCCCCGATGGCCGGCGCATGTACTTCGCCGACACCGCGGGCGGCGCCATCATGCAATGCAGCTACGATGCGGAGCGGGCCAAGGTTGGCGAAGTGGAAACCTTGGCCGAGCCGCTGGAGCAGGGCGCCGGCGCGGCGGTGGTCGACAGCGTCGGCCATCTGTGGAGCGTGCAGGGTGGTGCATTGGTGCAATACGATACGGGCGGCAAGGTGCGCCAGCGCATCGCCCTGGTCCGCGAGGAAGCGGCCAGCGTCGCCTATGGCGGCCCGCGGCTGGACCAGTTGCTGCTGCTCGGCGCGCGCGGCGGCCTGTACGGTTTGCCGCCCGATCTGGCGGCCGGACTGGCTCCGGGCATCGCCGATACGTTGTTTGATGATAGCGGTACCGGTTCCAGCGCCGCGTTCCACTCGCAACGGTGATTGACGCTGCTTCAGCCCGCCTTTATGATGGGCGATCAAAATAATCACCAATATGACCGATTCCCGCTCAGATCGCTTTGTTCGTTCCCACCTGAAAACCCGCCATTTGGTCTTGCTGGTCGAGCTGGGCCGTCACGGCTCCATCGCCCATGCCGCCCAAGCCGCCAACCTGACTCAGCCAGGCGCGTCCAAATTATTGGGCGAGCTTGAACACGCGCTGGGGGTGCAGCTGTTCGAGCGCCTGTCGCGCGGCGTGGCGCCGACCTGGTACGGCAAGGTGCTGATACGGCGCGCCGGCGCGGCGCTGGCGGAGATGGACGCGGCGCACCAGGAGGTGATGGAGCTGCTGTCCGGCCTGCGCGGGCGTGTCGGCATCGGTACCGTGCTGGCGCCCGCCACCGGCCTGGTGCCGAAAGCGATCAACCTGCTGAAGGCGCGCCACGCGCGCGTGCATGTCGCCGTCACCATGTCGACCAGCAAGGTGCTGGTCGAGCGCTTGCGCAGCGGCGAGCTGGATCTGGTGGTGGGCCGCATCCTCGATACCGAGGCGGCCGATGAATTGAATTTCGAACCGCTGACCGACGAGCCGCATCTGCTGATCGCGCGCAGCAGCCATCCGATGGCGGGCCGCACCGACCTGACGCTGGAAGAGCTGATGGGGCAGTGCTGGATACTGCCGCCGGCCGGCAGCATCCTGCGCGACCGCCTCACCGCGCTGTTCCTGTCGCACGGCCTGGAGCAGCCGGCGGAAACCGTCGAAACGCTGGACATGCCGGTGGTTGCTAGTCTCCTGATGAGCAACGACATGATCGTCGCGCTGCCTTCCGACGCCGTGCAGCCGTATCTCGAAGCGGGACTGCTGACGATTTTGCCGTTCGATCTCGGCGTCAGCATGGACTCCTTCGGCATTGTGACGCGCAAGCGACACCAGCTCTCGCCTGGCGCGGATGCGATGCTGATCGCGTTGCGCGATGCCGCAGCCAGCATCTACCCTCACTATCGGCCGCCTGCTTCCGCTTGATATACGAACTTGGTATGGCGCGCACGCAATAATCTATTGGTTTGTAAATTAGTGTTTCGTTAGCATCCAGTTTATCCGTCCACTCTGTATCAGAGACGGGCTATATACAAACACTGGAGATGCACAATGAAACATAAAAAAATGAGCTGGCTCATCGCCACGCTCTTCACTTCCCCTTTGCTGGTACAACAGGCGCTTGCCCAGGACGCCGCAGCCGCGGGCGATATCCAGCAAGTCAACGTGACCGGCATCCGTGCCTCGGTGCGCAATGCGCTGGCGGCCAAGGAAGCCTCCAACAGCATGGTCGAAGTGGTGTCGTCGGAAGACATCGGCAAGCTGCCGGATACCACCATCGCCGAATCGCTGGCGCGCTTGCCTGGCCTGTCGTCCGGTCTCGATCGCGGCAACGCCAGCCAGATCGTGGCGCGCGGCATGGGCCCGCGCTTCATCGGCGCGACCTTGAACGGCCGCGAACTGGCATCGTCGGAGCCTAACCGCGCCGTGCGTTTCGAGCAGTTCCCGTCGGAGTCGCTGAGCGGCGCCACCGTCTACAAATCGCAGAACGCGGAACTGGTGGAAGGCGGCATCGCCACCACCATCGACCTGCAAACCGTGTCGCCGCTGAAGTACAACGGCCGCCAGATCTCGTTGAAGGCCGATGCGCTGTACTACCCGCTGGCCAAGGATATCCAGGGCGCCGACAAGACCGCGCCGCGTATCGGCGGTGTCTATATCGACCAGTTCGCGGACAAGACCATCGGCGCCGCGCTGGCCTTCAGCTACCAGGACCAGCCTTCGGTGCAGAAGAACAAGCGCCATTGGGGCTTCAACGAAGACCATTCGGCCGACATCAACGGCGACGGCAAAGTCGACAAGACGCCTTGGGGCTTCCAGGACGAGGCCCGCTACGGCAAGGACAAGCGCGCCAGCGTGTTGGGCAAGCTGGAATGGAAACCTAACAGCGATGTGCTGATCACCGCCGACACCTACTACGCGCAAGCGAAGATCAAGGAACGCGGCCTGCAGCACTGGGCGGACAATCTGGGCAACTGGGACGGCGGCAACTCCGGCGCCTACAGCAAGCTGGATATCCGCGACGGCTACGTGGCCGGCGGCACCATCAGCAACGCCACCCTGATCACCAACGATTTCGTCTACGTGCAGGACACCAGCGTGGCCGCCAGCGGCTTGAACGGCAAGTTCAACGTCGGCGACTGGAAAGTGGAATCCGACCTGTCGACGTCGCACGCCATGCGCAGCAGCCAGTGGCGCGACCTGCGCATGAACGCCAACGGCGGCGTGCCTGTCACCTGGTCGTTCACCGGCGACGAGAAGCAGGACTACAGCTTCGGCATCGATAGCGGCAACCCGGCCAACTTCGGCGCGCCGACGCTGTACGTCGACAACGACGGCCATGTGAAGGATTTGCTGAATGCCTTCAGCTTAAGCGCATCGCGTCCTCTGGAAAACAGCTTCATCAGCCGCATCAAGGTCGGCGTGCGCGCCAGCGACCGTGAAAAGAGCTACCGCCAGACCACCTGGACCCTGGCGCAGAAAAAAGGATCCGAGATTACTTCTTCGGCCTACGAGACGGTCAACGTCAGCGGCTACCCGGCATTTATCGCGCTGAAGGATTTCGACGGCACCATCGCCACCGCGTTCGGCCCGAACGCTTTCAATCCTAACGGCCAGGTGCAGGAAGACTGGCAGATCCGCAACGACGCTCTGGCTGGCTGGAAGGTCAAGGAGCGCAGCACCTCGGCCTACGTGCAGGGCGATCTGGATGGCGAAGCGCTGGGCAAGACCTATCGCGGCAACGTCGGCGTTCGTCTCGTGCATACGAAGCAGACCGGCTACGGCATGCAATCGCTGGAGAACGCCGCGGCGACGCCGGTCGAAGGCGGCACCTCGTACACCGAGATCCTGCCTAGCCTGAACCTGATCTTCAACATGGATGAAGCGCAGGAACGCCAGGTGCGCTTCAGCGTGGCGCGCGCCATGTCGCGCGCACCGCTGGACGAGATGCGCGCATCCCGCAACCTGAGCAACGTGACGCAGACCAGCCAGCCGATCACCGGCAGCGCCGGCAATCCTGAACTGAAGCCGATGATGGCCAACCAGGTCGACCTGTCATACCAGTGGTACTTCAGCAAAGGCTCGCTGCTGTCGGCCGGCGCCTTCTACAAAAAGGTCTCGCGCTACATCGCCATCGAGAGCGACACCACCACCGTCAACGGCCGTACCGCGACGCTGACCCGTTCGGTCAACGGCGACGGCGGCGACATCCGCGGCCTGGAGCTGGTGTACCAGCAGGCGTTCACTTCGCTGCCGGCGCCGTTCGACGGCCTGGGCATCGCCAGCAACTATGCCTATACCACCAGCAATATCAAGGAGCAGACGCCGGTGGGGAATCCGTATCCGATCGAGGGCCTGATGAAGAGCAATGGCGGCGTGACCCTGTGGTACGAGAAAGCCGGCTATGAAGCCCGCCTGTCGGCCAACTATCACAGCGCGTTCGTGCGTAATCCGACCTGGGGCGCCGGACAGCTGATCATGAACGAAGCGGAGACCTATCTGACGCTGAACCTGGCCAAGCAGCTGACGCCGCAGATCCAGCTGCGCTTCGGCATCGACAACCTGACCAACCAGAAGGCTGTCTACACCAGCTCGAACATTCCGGTGCAGCAGGAAGTCACCGAGTTCGGCCGCCGCTTCAACCTGGGCTTGTCCTTCAAGCTTTGATACGTCGCTCCCGCTTGTGCGGGAACGACGACGTTTTTATCGTGGTTTGGCGGAGCGGTGCGTGATGGCGCTGCTCCGTTTTTTTTATTCTTCGGGAGCGCAGCTTGAAACCATTTATGACTCACTGGCGGAGGCTGTGCTCCGCTTTGCTTTTGCTGACCGCCTGCGTGCAGGCCTCCGCTGCGCCCGCACCTGCGGCGCCGGTGCGCGAGCGCCTGTCGCTGGACCGCGGCTGGCTGTTCCACCTGGGCGACATCGTCCAGCCGCCCATCGTCGGCCATGAGGAATCCTATGGCAACGCCAAGGCCGGCAGCGCCGGCGGCGCGGCCGGCAATGAATACGACGACTCCGACTGGCGCAAGCTGGACCTGCCGCACGACTGGGCGGTCGAAGGACCGTTCGATCCCAAGGCCAACGTCTCGCAGGGCTATCGTCCGCGCGGCATCGGCTGGTATCGCCGCTACCTGCGCGTCGGCCCGTCGGACCGCGGCAAGCACTTCGAACTGCAGTTCGACGCCATCGCCACCCACGCCACGGTCTGGGTCAACGGCAACGTGGTGAACCGCAACTGGTCCGGCTACAATGCCAGCAATATCGACATCACGCCTTACCTGCGCTACGGCGACTCCATGAACACCATCGCCATCCGCGCCGACGCCGAAGCGATGGAAGGCTGGTGGTACGAAGGCGCCGGCATGTACCGCCACGCCTGGCTGGTCAAGCGCAGCCCGGTGCATATCGCCACCGACGGCGTGCACGCCACGCCGCGCATCGGCAAGCGCATCGCCAATGGCCAGCAGTGGAGCATTCCGGTCGAGGTCACGCTGAACAACAGCGGCAAGCAGGCCGCCGGCGTGACGGTGGAAGTGACCGTGTTCGACCCGTCCGGCAAGCAGGTCGCGCAGCGCACCGCCGCCGCGCGCGTGGGCGTGCTGGCCACCAGCACCGTGCAGCTGCCGGTCACCATCGATAACCCGGCCTTGTGGTCGCTGGAGAAAACCAACTTGTACCGCGTGGCGACGCGCGTCCTGCAGGATGGCAGGCAGCAGGATGAACTGGCGCTGCATACCGGCTTCCGCACCATACGCTTCGACGCGGCGCAGGGCTTCTTCCTGAACGGCGTGCATACGAAGCTGCAGGGCGTGTGCATCCATCAGGACCACGCGGGCGTGGGCGTGGCGATTCCGGACTCGGTATGGGAGTACCGCCTGCGCCGCCTGAAGGAGATGGGCGTCAACGCGATCCGCTTCTCGCACAATGCGCCGGCGGCCGAGGTGCTGGACCTGGTCGACCGCATGGGCTTTGTCGTCATGGACGAGAACCGCAACTTCAATCCGTCGCCGGACTACATGAAGCAGCTGGAGTGGATGGTCAAGCGCGACCGCCATCATCCGGGCGTGGTCCTGTGGTCGGTGTTTAACGAAGAGCCGGTGCAGGCCACCGAAGTCGGCTACGAGATGGTGCGCCGCATGTCGGCCGCCGTCAAGGCGCTGGACGACACCCGTCCCGTCACGGCGGCGATGAACGGCGGCTTCCTGACCGAGCTGAATGTGTCGCACGCGGTGGACGTGGTGGGCGCCAACTACCAGGTGCCCGACTACGACAAGTACCACAAGGCGTATCCGAACAAGCCGTTCACCAGTTCCGAGGATACCTCCGCCTTCATGACGCGCGGCGAGTTCAAGACCGTCAAGGAAAAGAACCTGATCGCCAGCTATGACGACGATGCGGCGCAATGGGGCAATACCCACCGCGACGCATGGGAGGCCATCGCCACGCGCCCTTATGTGGCGGGCGGCTTCGTCTGGACCGGTTTCGATTACCGCGGCGAGCCGACGCCGAACGAGTGGCCGTCGGTCAGCTCGGTGTTCGGCATCATGGACTTGAACGGCTTCCCCAAGAACGCCTACTACATCCACCAGGTACAGTGGATCAAGGACAAGCCGCTGATCCATATCGCGCCGCACTGGAACTGGAGCGGCAGCGAAGGCAAGGACATCCGCGTGATGGTGATGGCCAACGTCGAGCGCGTGCAGCTGCTGCTGAACGGCCGCGTGCTGGGCGAGCAGCAGGTCGATCCGTTCCGCATGAATAACTTCAACGTCGCCTACGCGCCGGGCAAGCTGGAAGCGATCGGCTATCGCGGCGGCAAGGAGGTGGTGCGTACTTCGGTCGAGACCACCGGCGCGCCGGTGGCGCTGGAACTGGTGCCGGACCGCGCGCAGCTGGCCGGCGACGGCCGCGACGCGATGCCGATCACCGTGCGCGCGCTGGACGCGCAAGGCCGCGCTGTGCCGCTGGCCGATGCGCAGGTGACGTTCGACGTGACGGGCGGCGGCCGCTCCATCGGCCACGGTAACGGCGATCCGAATTCGCATGAGGACGAGAAGGGCGCCACGCGCCGCCTGTTCAACGGCCTGGCGCAGCTGATCGTGCAGACCAGCTACGACAGCAAGGAGGCCATCACCGTGAGCGCCAGCGCGCCGGGACTGAGCAGCGCGCGCGTGACGATTCCAGTGCGGCAGGTGGCGGCGCAGCCCTACGTGGCGGCGGCCGATGCGCCGCTGACCTTCGTGCGCAGCTGGCGCATCGCGCCGGAAGGCGATGCGCGTCCGGATCCGGTGCAGAAGCTGGCCGGCTTCGACATGAACACCTGGGGCTGGGGTTCGCCGCCGATGATCGCCAAGGCGGGCGGCAAGTTCCACCTGTACCGCTCCAGCTTTACGCCGCGTAAGAACCTGGCCGATGGCAACGGCGGCATCCGCTTCGCGTCCATACGCGGCAAGGCCGAGGTGTGGCTGGATGGCGTTCTGCTGGGCAAGAAGGACAGCTATGCGCCGGCCGCGCTGGACCTGCCGCTGCCGGCCGGCGCCGGCAAGCGCGAGATCAACGTGATCGTCGAGGCGGAAGCGGGGCAGGGCAGCGGCATCGAAGGCCATGTCACCATCGAGCCCTTGCTGGCAAAGTAGCAACCCGTTGTTGACGGCGTGTAAATAAATCGCGTGCTTGGGGCTCAAAAACGGCGTCCCGCACGCGATTCGGTTGACGGCGCATCGCGCGCTCCCTATAGTGGCGGGATGATTTCTGAATTCCAAGAACTATCCGACAAAATCGACCAGCTGGCCGAGATGACCGTCGCGCTGCGTCGGGAAAATGCGCAACTGCGCCAGGCCAATGCCGCCCTCGTGGTGGAGAACATGGGCTACCAACGCCGCCTGAGCGAAGCGTCCGGCCGGGTCGAGGCTTTGCTCGAAAAAATCCCCGCGCTCGACGGCGCCGATGCCGACGACTTGCCTGACAATGAGGATGTACGATGATTCAGCTGGATGTCACCATCATGGGGCAGCCGTATCGACTGGTCTGCAAGGAAGACGAAGAGCGCGCGCTGCGCGAAGCGGCGGCCTTCCTGGACAAGAAGATGACCGTCATCCGCGACGCCGGCAAAGTCAAGGGCAACGACCGCATCGCCGTGATGGCGGCGCTGGGCATGGCGGCGGAATTCCTGTCGGTGAAAGCGCCGCAGGGACCGTTGTCCGACATGTCGATTCTCGAGGTGCAGACCAAGATCGCGGCCATGCACAAAGTGCTGGATTCCGCACTGACTCCGCAAGAAACCCTGTTTTAATTCGCTAAACTTCTTCCTTTGCGGCGGACAAGAGAGTAAACTTCGTCTCACCCTGCGGTGTTCGCGATTGCCATATATTCCTTGAACCATTTATGTGCACCGGTTGCGGAATTTTGTTCGATGGGCGTGAGCGTCGCTAGTCCGATGAACCCGAAATTGAACTAACTGTGACCACCTTGAACCGTTTGGTTCGGGATGCCGGCAAAGACGGCACAGGCGGGGTACTAACACTAAAGAAGCGGTTGCAAGCATGTGAGTGCGCAGCCGTTTTTTTTCGCCTGGAGAACGCTGATGCAATACTGGTTGATGAAATCCGAGCCGGATGAAGTGAGTATCGACGACGTCATGGCGTCGCCGGGCCAGACCACGCCGTGGTTCGGCGTGCGTAACTACCAGGCGCGCAATTTCATGCGCGACCAGATGCGGGACGGGGATGGGGTGCTGTTCTACCACTCCAGCTGCCCGGAGCCTGGCATCGCCGGCCTGGCGCGCGTGGTCGGCGGTCCGTATCCGGACGCGACGCAGTTCGACAAGGACAGCAAGTACTACGACCCCAAGGCCACGCAGGAGCAGCCGCGCTGGATTTCAGTGGATGTGCAGGGCACGCGGAAAACGCGCCTGCTGTCGCTGGCGGAGCTGCGCACGATACCGGCGCTGGAAGAGATGGTGGTGCTGCAGAAGGGCAGCCGCCTGTCCATCACGCCGGTCACGCCGGCGCAATGGAAGACGATCGTCAAGCTGCTGAACGCCTAGCCTTCGCTCCAAGCAGCGCAAGCCCTGCCGCCATCATCAGCCAGGTGGACGTCTCCGGCACCGGTGTCACCGGCGCGCCAGTCAGCGTAAAAGAGAAGCTGACGTTGGGCGAATGCAGCACCACGATCCCGTCATCCGAGTCGGCAGATGCGCCACCCTGGAAGTTCACCGCATAGGCGGCGTAGTTGGTGCCTGGGTCCATGTCGTAGTAGACGATATCGTACCAGGAGCTGATGGCGACGTTTCGCGTGCCGTCGCCGAGGAACAGCTGGTGGTTGCCGTAGGTGTTGGTCTCCGCCACAAAGTTCTGGTAACCGAAGGCGCCGCCGGTGAAGGTGCCGCCATACAGCGCCGTGGATCCGAGCGCGCTCCAGCCGCCGGGGGCGAGCAGGGTGGCCGTGGCCGTAGCAATGCCTGGGACGTAGTGCGAGAGCTCATAGCCCGCGTGCGGCACCACCACCAGCGGAGAGTCATACGGATTGGTATTCAGGTAGAAGGACGAAGTGTCGCTGAAATCGAGGGACAGCTTGTCTCCCGATAGCGAGACATTGTTTCCCAGGACCGCGGTGTCGTAGTAGACATCAAATGTGGCGCCGCCGATGAAGCTGTAGGTACTTGCCTGCGCCGTCAGTGACAGCAGCAGGCTGGCGCCGACCATCGCGGCCTTGGCGTATCGAGTGATCATGGCATTCCTTGAGATTGTTTAAAAATAATTCAAAATAAACAATATCACGGGATGCCGCGCTCCACAAACGCTATTTGAGCGGTGCGCGGCCTTTCTGCCTGACCTTGTAGGCCCACACCAGCATCGCGACGGCGCCGACGATCATCGGCAGCGACAGCACCTGGCCCGAGGTGATCGGCATGCCGAGGACCGTGGTTTCCCAGTCCGGCGTGCGGAAGTATTCGGTGAAGAAGCGCGCGCAGCCATACAGCAGCGTGTAGAAGGCGCCGACCGCCAGCCGCGGACGCTCCTTGCGCGAGTACAGCCACAGGATCGCGAACACCAGCAGGCCGTCGATCAGCAACTGGTAGATCGGCGACGGATGGCGCAGGCCTTGCAGGAACACGGGATTCGGCGACAGCGGATAGGCGGTGTTGGGCCACATCATGGCCCACGGCAGCGACGGATCGCCGACCACGCGGCCCGGCAGTTCGGCGTTGATGAAGTTGCCCAGGCGGCCGGCCGCGTAACCCAGCGGCACCAGCGGCGCGATGAAGTCGTACACGTCCAGCAGGTTGCGGCCCGACTTGCGCGCCCACAGCGCCATCGCGATCAGCACGCCGATGAAGCCGCCGTGGAAGGACATGCCGCCGTGCCAGACCTTGAAGATCTCGATCGGATCGGAGAAGTATTTGACCGGTTCGTAGAACAGCACCTCGCCCAGCCGGCCGCCGATCACCACGCCCAGCATGCCGTAGAACAGCATGTCGTCCAGGTCCTCTTTCCGCCACAGCTGCGCGGCGATGTGCGGCTGCTTGATGCGCACCCGGCCCAGCGTGATGAACATGGCGAAGGCGAGTACGTACATCAGTCCATACCAGTGGATCGCCACCGGCCCCAGTTGCAGGGCGATCGGATCGGGCATCGGGTGTATCAGCATAGGGTGTTCTTCCTTAATAATTCCAAAAAGCCGCGCAGCACCGGCGAGGCATTGTCACGGCGCCAGGCCAGGCCGGTCTCGACCAGCGGCGTGGCGTCGCTCAGCGCCCGGTATTCTACCCCGGGCCGCATCAGGTTGGAGACCGACTGCGGCACCAGCGCCATCCCCATGCCGGCCGAGACCAGGCTGACGATGGTTTGCATCTGGATCGCCTGCTGGCCGATCTCCGGGGTGACGCCCGCCTCGCGGAACACCGACAGGATGGCGTCGTACAGGGCCGGCGAGATCGCGCGCGGGAAGACGATCAGCGGCAGCGGCGGCAGCGCGGCGAGCGCCAGCCTGCCTTTCTTCTTCAGCGCCGGCAGGCCGGCGGGCAGGGCCAGCACCAGCGGTTCGTTCAGCACCGGCAGGTAGTCGAGTTCCAGTTTCGCCTTGTCCGGCAGCGGCGGGATCAGCAGGCCGACGTCGATGCGGTTCTGCAGCAGGTCGTCCAGCTGCAGGTCCGAGGTCGCCTCCTGCAGCGTGATCTGGACTTGCGGGTAGGCGGCGCGGTAGGCGCGCAGGAAGGGCGGCAGCACGCTGTAGTCGGCCGAGGAGACGAAGGCCAGGCTCAAGCGCCCGACTTCGCCGGCGGCGGCGCGCTGCACCAGCTGCGGCAGTTCCTGCGACTGCGCCAGCATGCGCCGCGCCTCGGGCAGCAGCGCCTGGCCGGCCGGCGTCAGCGCCACGCCGCGCCGGTTGCGCTCGAACAGCGGGGCGCCCAGCAGCTCTTCCAGCGCCTGTATCGTCTGCGACAGCGGCGGCTGCGTCATGTGCAGGCGCAGCGCCGCCTTGCCGAAATGGAGTTCCTCGGCCACGGTGACGAAATAGCGCAGTTGCCGCAATTCTAGATTCATATCGTTTACTATTGAAATGATGCCTTGTGATATTTTATACGACTCACAGAGTCGAAAATCATATATTTGACACTGGGGCAGGGGCAAGGCAATCTGTCATGCTAAGCCAGCGGTCTTAAGCCCGCCTTACCAGCCAAGCAACATCAGGAGAAACATCATGCCGCAATACCGTTCCCGCACCACCACCCACGGCCGCAACATGGCCGGCGCACGCGCCCTGTGGCGTGCCACCGGCATGAAGGACGGCGACTTCGACAAGCCTATCGTCGCCGTGGTCAACTCCTTTACCCAATTCGTCCCCGGCCACGTGCACCTGAAGGACCTGGGCCAGCTGGTCGCGCGCGAGATCGAGAAGGCCGGCGGCGTCGCCAAGGAATTCAACACCATCGCCGTCGACGACGGCATCGCCATGGGCCACGGCGGCATGCTGTACTCGCTGCCGTCGCGCGACCTGATCGCCGATTCGGTCGAGTACATGGTCAACGCCCACTGCGCCGATGCGATGGTCTGCATCTCCAACTGCGACAAGATCACGCCGGGCATGCTGATGGCCGCGATGCGCCTCAACATTCCGGTGGTGTTCATTTCCGGCGGCCCGATGGAGGCCGGCAAGGTGCTGAAGGTGGTCGACGGCAAGCAGAAGATCATCAAGCTGGACCTGGTGGACGCCATGATCAAGGCCGGCGACCAGACCGTCAGCGACGCCGACGTCGCCGAGATCGAGCGTTCCGCCTGCCCTACCTGCGGTTCCTGCTCGGGCATGTTCACCGCCAACTCGATGAACTGCCTGACCGAGGCGCTGGGCCTGGCGCTGCCGGGCAACGGCACCATCGTCGCCACGCACTCCGACCGCGAACAGCTGTTCCTGCGCGCCGGCCGCCTGATCGTCGAACTGGCCAAGCGCCACTACGAGCAGGACGACTACTCGGTGCTGCCGCGCTCCATCGCCACCAAGGCCGCGTTTGAAAACGCCATGGCGCTGGACGTCTCGATGGGCGGTTCCACCAACACAGTGCTGCACCTGCTGGCCGCCGCGCACGAGGCGGAAGTCGACTTCGACATGGCCGACATCGACCGCATCTCGCGCAAGGTGCCTTGCCTGTGCAAGGTCGCGCCGATGACCGACAAGTACCACATCGAGGACGTGCACCGCGCCGGCGGCATCGTCTCCATCCTGGGCGAACTGGCGCGCGCCGGCCTGCTGGACACGTCGCTGCCGACCATCCACGCACCGACCCTGGGCGATGCGATCGAACGCAACGACGTCAAGCGCACCGACGATCCGGCGGTGCACCAGCTGTTCCGCGCCGCGCCCGGCGGCGTACCGACGCAGACCGCGTTCTCGCAGTCGGAGCGCTACGACGCGCTGGACCTGGACCGCAGCACCGGCTGCATCCGCGACAAGGCGCACGCCTATTCGCAGGACGGCGGCCTGGCGGTCCTGTACGGCAACCTGGCGGAAAACGGCTGCATCGTGAAGACGGCCGGCGTCGACGAAAGCATTTTGAAATTCAGCGGCAAGGCGCGCGTGTTCGAGAGCCAGGACGCTGCGGTCGAGGCCATCCTGGGCGACACCGTGCATGAGGGCGACGTCGTCATCATCCGCTACGAAGGTCCGAAAGGCGGCCCCGGCATGCAGGAAATGCTGTATCCGACCTCGTACATCAAGTCCAAGGGCCTGGGCAAGGCGTGCGCGCTGTTCACGGACGGCCGCTTCTCGGGCGGCTCGTCGGGCCTGGTGATCGGCCACGCTTCGCCGGAAGCGGCGGAAGGCGGCGCGATCGGCCTGGTGGAAGAGGGCGACATGATCGACATCGACATCCCGAACCGCAAGATCAGCCTGCGCATCAGCGATGCCGACCTGGCGGCGCGCCGCGCGGCGATGGAAGCCAAGGGCGACGCCGCGTGGAAGCCGATCAACCGCGAGCGCTACGTCTCGCAGGCGCTGCAAGCCTATGCGGCGCTGACCACCTCCGCCGACCGCGGCGCCGTGCGCGACCTGTCGCAGCTGAAGCGCTAGTCGGTTACCTCGAACGCCGCCGGATCAAGCTCGTCGAGCTTGACGATGGCGTTGCGGCCCGGCTGCGCGGCATGCTGTCCCAGGCGGCCGCGCAGCTGCGCCAGATAATCGGCGCGGCAGCGGCGCAGCACGTAGTCGCGGAAGTTGTCCTGTTCCAGATTGCGCCACGCGCGCTCGCGGCCTTCGTCGGAGCGGCCGCCTGCCAGGTCGCGCAGTTCAGGCGAGATGGCGGCGTCGCCCGGCGTCAACCGCGTGTAGCCGTAGCGGTCCATGTAGTCGCCTGCCAGCGTTTCGATGACGTTGATCTCGTCCACCGACAGCTGCTGCTTGAACTTGTCGATGTTGGCGGCGATCGGCGGGTAGCAGTTGGACGACCACAGCGCCGACAACTGCGAGATCTGCCTGGCTTCCTGCGAGCCGGCGACGTCCAGCATCTTCGGCAGGAATGCGATGCCGAGGAAGTCGCACAGCGTCTCCAGCGTGGCCTGCTGCTGCGACAGGAAGTCCTCATAGCGTATCGTCAGCACCCGGTCCGGGTAGTGCCGCATCACGTGGTCCGCCGCCTGGTGGGCCGCCACCCAGGTCTGCGCGTTGAGCAGCGTGTCGAAGTCGTGGATGATGGCGCGGTTCATCGACGCCACCTGCGCGCGCGGGTCGCGCACCACGTTCACGAACAGCATGTCGGGGTAGAGCGTCATCAGCTCGTCGGCGTAGTGCACGCTGTCGAGCGATTTGTCCATCACCACCTGCGCCTGGCGGCGTTCGCCGGCGCGCAGCAGCAGCTCCCACACCACGCGGTGCATGCTGCGCGGCTGGTGGCGGATCGCTTCGAAAATCTCCACCGGATCGAACACCACCTCGGGCCACTTGACCATGCTGACCTCCTGCAGGCCGACCACGTCGACCACCATGCGGAAGTAGGCGCGGTCGTCGCGCAGGTCGCCGTACAGCTGCGCCAGCGGCATCAGGTCGACGATATGCAGAGGGTAGGGGGAATAGAACTGCGGCGACATATTCAGCCGCAGACGCAGCGCATGGCTGCCGCAGCGGCGCAGCGGTATCATCATGACGGGGCGCGGACGTGCCGCGCCCGTGGTGGCGTGTGTAACGGTCATTTCATCTCTCCTCAGAAAACCAGCCAGCCGGCGAGGGCGGCACACGCGACCACCCAGGCGGCATCGATACGAAAACGCACCAGCGCAAGCAGCGCCAGTGCACCAATCAAAACGGACGGCCACGATGGCGTGGCCAGATGGGCGATGCCGGCGGCCGCCGAAAACACCATGCCGGCCAGCGCGGCGCGCACGCCGCACAGCGCCGCCTGCACCCCGGCCGAGCCGCGGATGCGCTGCATGGCGCCGCTGGCGGCGATCATCAGCACGGCGCTGGGAATGAACATGCCGGCGCTGGCGGCGATGGCGCCGGCCACGCCCGCCACCTTGAGGCCGACGAAGGCGGAACTGATCATCACCGGCCCGGGACTGAGTTGGGTCAGCGCGAGGCCGTCGACGAACTCGCGCGGCTGCAGCCAGCCGTAGGTGTCGACCACGGTGTGCTGCAGCAGCGGGATGAAGACGTAGCCGCCGCCGAAGGTCAGCAAACTCATGCCAGCGAACACGCCGGCCAGCTTGGGCAGCAGGCTCGATTGCAGCGTCAGCGACGCCAGCCAGGCCAGCGGCAGCGCCGCCGCCAGCGCGATGCGCCACAGCCTGCGAGGCGGCGCGGCCGGCGCGGCGCCCTGCACCGGCGCCGCCTGCGCGGCGGACCGGCCGCGGTATTGATAGCCGACGGCGGCCGCCAGCGCCATCACCGCCAGCGTGGTCGGCAGGCCGGGGACGACGGTGAGCAGCAACGCGGCGGCCACGCCCAGCGCCATCTGCCGGGAATCGCGTACCGCCGACGACCACAGGCGGCAGCCGGCCGCCAGCACCACGGCGACAATGGCCGGCGTAATGCCATGGAACAGCGGCCGCACCGCGTCCATGCTGCCGAAGCGGAAATACAGGCTGCCCAGCATGACGATGCACAGGAAGGCCGGCAGCACCGCGCACAGCATGGCGATGGCGGCGCCGGCGACGCCGCGCAGGCGGTAGCCGGTGTAGGCGACGACATTGATCGCCACCGGGCCCGGCAGCACCGAGGCCAGCGCCAGGCCGTCCAGCAGGTCGGAGGCGGGCAGCAGGCGGCGGCGTTCGACGATGACGTTCTGCGTCACCGAGACCATGGCCATGAAGCCGCCGACGCTGGTGCAGCCGATGCGCAGGAACAGCAGCGCCAGCGTGGGCAGCGGCAGCGGCAGCGGCGACGCGGCCTGCGGCTGCGCGCCGGCGCCCAGCGGCAGAGGTTCGCTAGCCCGCATGGCGCTCGGCCGCGGGCGCGGCGAAATAGTGGCGGAAGCAGTCCAGGAACCGGCCCAGCTCGGAGGCCGGCAGGCGGTTGATGCCGGCGGCCGCCATGCGCCCGCCGCCGCTGTCGAACTGCCGGCACAGGCCGCAGGCGCTGAGCGCCGCCGGCGAGCCGGAACGCACGCTGACCAGATAGCTGCCGTCGCCGCGCTCATTGAGCACGGCGAACGAGGCGCCGCTGTGCTGCGCCGCCAGGCGGTTGGCCAGCACGCCGCTGATGCGGCGTGCCCACGGGGCGGCCGGCAGCAGGTAGACCGC
Organism: Duganella sp. CT11-25; assembly: GCF_047302815.1. NCBI lineage: Bacteria > Pseudomonadati > Pseudomonadota > Betaproteobacteria > Burkholderiales > Oxalobacteraceae > Duganella > Duganella sp. CT11-25. Next base: position 2,931,252 of record NZ_JBKBFD010000001.1, on the reverse strand, counting down.
GCGTCCCGGCGCGTCCCAGTACGGTTGCAGGTGCTGCAGGCGCGCGCAGTCTTCGCGGTAGCCGTCGCTCAACAAGCGGTAGGCATCGCTGGCGGCGATGAAATCGAGCGGATGCTCGTAGCCGCCCAGCGCGCGGTACAGTGCGGCCGGTGCGATATGCAGGTCTTCCACGCATTCGCCGTAGGCGTTGTAGTTGATGACCTGGCCCAGTTGCGCCAGCGCCGCGACGGCGTCGTCGGCCAGTCCGAGGCTGGCGGCCAGTTGCCGCGCCGGCTGCTCCAGGTTGTCGCCGAAGGCCGCGGCCACGGCCCAGGGGCGGTGGCGGCCGCCCAGGTGGCGGTCCACCAGGATGCTGGTGCAGACGTCGGGCGCGACGTCGCAATGCAGCCGCAGCCGGGGATGGTCGAAGGCGCCGCCGGCCGCGCAGTCGGCTGAATGATGGTCGAAGTAGTCCACCGTGGCGCCGCTGTCGAGCAGCCGCCGCAGCTCGCCGGCGTTGCTGTCGAGCGAGATGTCCAGCACCACGATGCCGTCCGCGCCGTCCGGCACTTGCCGCAGCAGTTCGATGTCGCGCTTGACGCCGGTCACCAGCACGGCATCGGCCGGCGCGTGCAGGCGCAGCTGGTGCAGCGCGCAGATGCCGTCGGCATCGCCGTTGAAGACGTCGTAATGCGGCGCCGTCGCGGCGCCGCCGGTGATGTGGGGGTTCATGATGTCAGATGAAGCGCGGCGACAGGTACTGGAACAGGCGCTCGCTGGACTGTTCCAGCGACAGCTCGCCGGTGTCCAGCGCCATCGCCGGCTCCAGCGGCACTTCGTAGGGCGCCGAGACGCCGGTGAATTCCGGGATCAATCCGGCGCGGGCCTTTTTGTACAGGCCCTTGGGGTCGCGCTCTTCGCACACCGCGCACGGCGTGCTGACGTAGGTCTCGACGAAATTGTCGGCGCCGATGATCTGGCGCGCCACCTCGCGGTCGCTGCGCAGCGGCGAGATGAAGGCGCAGATGACGATCAGGCCGGCGTCGTTCATCAGCCGCGCCACCTCGGCGCTGCGGCGGATGTTTTCCTGGCGGTCGGCCGGCGAGAAGCCGAGGTCGCGGTTGAGGTGGTGGCGCAGGTTGTCGCCGTCCAGCACGTAGGCCAGGTGGCCGGCGCCGATCAGGCGGCCCTCCAGCGCGCAGGCCAGGGTCGACTTGCCGGCGCCGCTCAGGCCGGTCAGCCAGACGGTGGCCGCCTTCTGGCCGGCCTGGCGCCAGCGCGCCTCCGCCGTCACCTGGCCGGCGTGCCAAAAGATGTGGGGAGCGACGGCTCCGTTCGTATCGCTGATCTTGTCCAGTTTGCCCATGTCCGCTCCTCGGTGCGTTGGCTTAGAACTGTTCCCACTCAGGCTCGGGCGCCTTGGCGCTGCGCGCGCCGCCGGCCAGCGCCGGTGTGCGCGCCGCCGTCACGCGCGGCGCCGGGCGGCGCGGCGTGACGGCGCCGACCATCAATTGTAGCGCGGGACGCGCCGCGCCCGCTTTCGCTTCGACCCGGAACACGCTGACCACCGCGTTCAGGTCGTTGACCTGTTCCTGCATGGCCTGCGCGGCGGCGGCCGCTTCCTCGACCAAGGCCGCGTTCTGCTGGGTGACGTCGTCCATCTGCGTCACCGCGTTGTTGATCTGTTCGATGCCGGACGACTGCTCCTGGCTGGCCAGCATGATCTCGGACATGATGTCGGTGACGCGCTTGACGCTGGCCACCACCTCGTGCATCGTCGAGCCGGCCTGTTCGACCAGCCGGTTGCCGGCCTGGACCTTGTCGACCGAGTCGCCGATCAGGTCCTTGATTTCCTTGGCCGCCGCCGCCGAGCGCTGGGCCAGGTTGCGCACCTCGGTGGCCACCACGGCGAAGCCGCGGCCCTGCTCGCCGGCGCGCGCCGCTTCCACCGCCGCGTTCAGCGCCAGGATATTGGTCTGGAAGGCGATGCCGTCGATGACGGCGATGATGTCGACGATCTTGCGCGCCGACACGTCGATGGCGGCCATGGTGTCGACCACCTGCGCCACCACCGCGCCGCCCTGGGCGGCGACGTCGGAGGCCGATTCGGCCAGGCCGTTGGCCTGGCGCGCATGGTCGGTATTGAGGCGCACGGTGCTGGTCAGCTCTTCCATCGAGGAGGCGGTTTCCTCCAGCGTGCTGGCCTGCTGCTCGGTGCGCGAGGACAGGTCCAGGTTGCCGGAGGCGATCTGGCCGGCCGCGGTGGCGATGGTCTCGGTGCTGGCGTGCACCTGCGAGACGATCTGCGACAGGTTGTCGCGCATCGAGCGCATCGCGAACAGCAGGCTGTGCTTGTCGTCGTCGCGGGTGGCGATGTGCACCGCCAGGTTGCCGGCGGCGATCTGGCCGGCGATCTCGGCCGCTTCGGCCGGCTCGCAGCCGAGCTGGCGGGTGACGCCGCGGGTGATCAGCACCGCCGCGATCAGGCTGGTGACCAGCGCCATCGAGCCGATGATCAGCATCACCAGGCGGGCGCTGGCGTAGGCCGCCTCGGCCGCCGCCGCGCCTTCGGTGTTTTGTTTTTCCTCGATGGCGATCAGCTTGCGCACCAGTTCCCACCACTGCTTCTGCACCGGGCGGAATTCATAGCGCAGCAGCTTGTAGGCCTCGTCCTGTTTTTCCTCCAGGGCCAGCCCGGCGGCGCGCTGGATGAAGGGGGCGGCCAGTTCGGCCTGCTGCTTGATCTGGCCGAGCAGCTGTTTCTCGTCGGCCGATGTGCTCTCCAGCGTGGCGAACATCTGGCTCAGCTTGTCCTGCGCGGTCGCGTATTTCTTTTCCTGCTCGGCGATCCGGTTGACTTCGATCTGGATTTCCTTGGCTTCCTTCAGCAGGATCAGGTTGCGCAGCGCCAGAGCGCGCTCGGTCACGGTCAGGTCCATGGTCTGGGCCAGACGGGTTTCGACGTTGTTGATCTTGGTCACTTCATCCATCCGGTCCTGGATTTGCCGCATGCTGGTCAAGCCCAGCGCGATCACCACCATCAGGAACACGGCAACCAGGCCAAAGCCGATGCCCAGCCGCGTTGCAATTGTCAGATTCCGAAATTTCATACACCCTCCTCAAGGCCTACATACGCTTTCCAAATAAGCAAATGCGAAATTTGGTGGAGCACCTTGATGTTAGGGATTGGAAGCGCCGTAAACATCTCCAATAATCACTTTCAGCATCAACGCAACAGGAAAAATTGCGATTGACGTTGTCGTGTGGAAAGGTTAATTGGACTGTCGCAGCAGGAGGAACGCGTCCGGAAGGCAAGCTCGGCGCGAAACCGGCTTGCAGGGAAGGAGTGAGGCGGTGTGGTAAATCGGCGATGGGCGCGGCGGCGCGCCTTGCCCATCGCGCTTATTTCTTGTCGAAGTTTTGCTTGACCCGCGCCTTGCGGCGCTTTTCGTCTTCGTTGTGGGCCTTGCGCTTGTCGAAGCCCAGCATCGGTTCGAGGAATTCGAACCAGACGAAGGCCAGTATCATCAGGCCGATGATCCACCACCAGGACAGCTGGCCGAACTTCCACACTTCAAAATAGCGCAGCCCGCACAGGGCGGCGATCAACAGGATAATGGGCATGACGATCTCCTTCTCTTCCTCCATCTTACAAACAAAACGGCTTTACAGGGAGCAATATTCTATTATTGGTCAACGGGGATATCCGGTATGGCGTTTAATGTTCCATGGGAAAACACGGTAGAATTGTTGGCAGAATCGAGTAGCACTTACCTGGAGAGCACAATGAAACGCAATTTGATGATGGTTGGGGTAGTAATGGCAACGGCGTTGGCGTCGCAAGCGGCGCTGGCCGATGCCGGCCTGGATCTGGCCAAGGCCAAGAACTGCATGGCTTGCCACGCGGTCGGCACCAAGCTGGTGGGTCCGGCCTACAAGGATGTGGCCGCCAAATACGCCGGCCAGAAAGATGCCGAAGCCAAGCTGGTCACCAAAGTGATCAAGGGCGGTTCCGGCACCTGGGGCGCGATCCCGATGCCAGCCAATCCGCAGGTCAGCGAGGCCGATGCCAAGACGCTGGTGAAATGGGTGCTGTCGCAGAAATGATGCCGCGGCCCTAGGCCGAAAAAAAGCCCACATCGCTTGCAGCGGCCAAGGCCGCCGCACAGCGATGTGGGCTTTTTTTATGGCCGCGGGATTTACTTGATGACTTCCACCTTGGTCTTTTTGCCATCGGTGTAGGTGAACAAGGTCATCGCGCCATCCTTGATGTCGCCCTTGGCGTCGAACGAGATCAGGCCGGTCACGCCCTGGTACTTGATCTTGTGCAGGAACGGCAGGTACTTGGCCGGCTGCGACGACTTGGCTTCCTGCATCGCGGTGGCCATCGTCATCACGGCGTCGTACACATACGGCGAATAGATCTGCACGTCGGCGTTGTATTTCTTCTTGTAGCGGGCGACGAAGTCGTCCATGCCTTTTTGCTGGTCGCCGGTGACACCGCCGGCTTCGGCACAGGTCACCAGGCCGTTGACGGCGGCGTCGCCGGCCAGCTTGGCGAACGGTTCGGTGCAGATGCCGTCGCCGCCCATGTACTTGGCCTTGATGCCCAGCGCCTTCATCTGGCGCAGCAGCGGGCCGCCGACCGAGTCCATGCCACCGAAGAACACCAGGTCGGGATTCTTGGCCTTGACGGTGGTCAGGATGGCGTTGAAGTCGGTGGCCTTGTCGTTGGTGAATTCCTTGGCGACGATCTGCACGCCGGGCAGCGCCTTCTTGGCGCCCTTGATGAATTCATCCGCCACGCCCTGGCCGTAGGCGGTGCGGTCGTCGATGACGGCGATCTTCTTGGCGGCCAGCTTGCCGACCGCGTAGGTGCCCAGCGTGCCGCCCAGCTTGGCGTCGTTGGCGACCACGCGGAAGGCCGAATTGAAGCCCTGCTGCGTGTACTTGGTCTGGGTGGTGGCCGGCGAAATCTGCGGGATGCCGGCGTCGAAGTAGATCTTCGAGGCCGGGATGGAGGTGCCCGAATTCAAGTGGCCGATCACGCCGTTGACCTTGGCGTCGACCAGCTTTTGCGCCACTGCGGTGCCCTGTTTCGGATCGCTGCCGTCGTCTTCCAGCTGCAGTACGAACTTGACCGGCTTGCCGTCGATCTTGAAGCCTTTGGCGTTCAATTCCTCGACAGCCATCTTGGCGCCGTTTTCATTGTCCTTGCCGAGGTGAGCCGATGGACCGGAGACCGGGCCGACGTGGCCGATCTTGATCACCTCTTGCGCACCGGCGCTGCCGGCGAATGCCAGGGCGATGGCGAGTGGAATGAATTTAGTCTTGAACAGCATATACATTCTCCAGTGGTTGAGATTTATTCTGCAAGGCCAAAAGGTACAACAAATTATTCGCGGCGCAAAGCTGGAAACGCAGGGATGGGTACTTTTGTGGAGCATTTCCCTCATTTGATGCGGGGATGCCCGGGAAGAGTGCGGTCCGCGCACTGGAATGGACGCGGACCGGGGGAGGAGGGGCTTACTTCTTCTGCGCCTGCAGGTGGGTGAGTTCCTGCGAGACGGCGCGGGCGACGATTTTCTCGATGGTATCGTGCAGGCCGATGCGGATTTCGTTGGTCAGGTCATGCAAGGCATGGCTGAGCACTTCGGCCATGCTGTCCTTGATGCGCTGCTCCAGCACGAAGTCCACGCGCGATTGCAGCTGGTGCATGATGCGCACCGACAGGCGATGCTCCATCATCGCCCATTCCGCCTCGCTCCAGCCGTCGACGGCGTCCGCCTCGAGCTGGGCGGCCTGTTGGGCTGGGGTGGCGCGGGCGGCGGAAGCGCTGGCTTCGCCGGGCAGCAGTTCATCGCCCAGCGGCTCGGCTTTCAGGACTTCCGTCAATACAGGGATACTGGCGTCAAACGATTGGGCTTGGCTCATGATTTTCCTGTGACAAAGTGGGTAAGTGGGTACTCTTGCTGCTTGTATGCGACATAACGCTTGCGGCCGGCAGCCGCATCATCCTCGTCTGAGGAAATCACTTCGATCATGCGCTCGAATTGCGCGACATGGCCAGGCGCGCGGCGCGATAAATTGACCAATAATTCTTTGTGGGTGTGTGGTAATTCCGCCTCATCGTTGTCGGTGAGAATGATCGGCGTCTGCGCGGCGAGGGCGTCGCCGGCGACCACATGCGGCAGGAAGTCGGCGGCGGAAAATGTCCACATCGCCGCGTTAAGTTCCGCCAGTTGTGCCTCATCTTCCGCCATCAGCACCACGCGATTGTTCGCGGCCCAGGCCTTGCGCGCGAGGCGGCAGGCGTAGGCGACCTTGTCCGGCACATTGGTGTGGAAATCGATGCGTGTCATAGCTGTTTGATCTGTTCTCTAGAGGGGAATCGCCTGCGCGTGGCAGGCGCTGGATTCCAGTTTATGCGAAATTTGTGAATGCCGCTGGCATCGATGTTGCTACCGCGTCGCTATCGTGTCGCCGCCGCGCTGTGATTTTAGAACTGGAAACCCGGCGGCGCATTGAGCGGCGGCAGCGGCTTGCGCGCTTGCTCTTCCATGGGCGCCAGTTCCGGTGGCTGCGGCGGCGGCGGGGCGGCGGCGACCGCCGGCGGATACTGGTAATTCGACGGCAAGCGCTTCTCCGCCGGATAGCCGGCCTCGGTCAGCGCGCCGTCCCAGCCGCTCTGTTCATAGCCGGCCAATTTGGTGCGTCCGACCAGCAGCAGCGGCAACTGGTTGGCGCCGCCGGCCTGCTTGAACGCGGCCTGGTCGTCGGCGCTGTTGACGGTCTTTTCGCGGAAGGGGATGCCGCGCGCCATCAGCATCGCGCGCGCGTTGTCGCAGCCTTGGCACTGGCCGGTGGTGTACAGCGTCACGGGCCGATTGCGCGCGGCGTCGGCCAGCTCAGGCGGCAGTTCGACCGCGCCGCCGGTGCTGAAGGATTTGACTTCGACCCGGGTCCTGGCCGGCGTGGACGGCGGCGGCGGCTGGTCGCTGTAATGCGTCACGCCCTTGTCGTCCTTCCACTTGTAGACCTGCGCGCCGGCCGTGCCGAAGCACAGCAGCGCGGGCAGCACCATCAGCAGCAGCGCCGGCCGTTTCATGATCAGGCCGCCATGCCGCTGTGACGCAGCAGCGCGTCGATGCTGGGCTCGCGGCCGCGGAAGGCGGTGAACGATTCCAGCGCCGGGCGCGAGCCGCCCACCGACAGGATCTCCTGCAGGTAGCGCTTGCCGGTCTCGGTGGCGGCGGCGGGCCCCAGCGCCTGCGCTTCCTCGAACGCGGCGTAGGCGTCGGCGGACAGCACCTCGGCCCACTTGTAGCTGTAGTAGCCGGCCGCGTAGCCGCCGGCGAAGATGTGGCCGAACGAGTTCTGGAAACGGTTGAACGCCGGCGGGATGATCAGCGCGAATTTGGCGCGCACTTCGTCGATCACTTGCTGCACGGTCTTGCCGGTCGATGCGTCGTAGTCGTAGTGCAGGTGCATGTCGAGCAGCGAGAACTCGACCTGGCGCAGGGTCATCAGGCCGGACTGGAAATTCTTCGCGGCCAGCATCTTGTCGTACAGCGCGCGCGGCAGCGGTTCGCCGGTGACGGCGTGCGCCGTCATGTGTTCCAGCACTTCCCATTCCCAGCAGAAGTTTTCCATAAATTGCGACGGCAGTTCCACCGCATCCCATTCGACGCCGGAGATGCCGGACACGGCCAGCTCGTCGACCTGCGTCAGCATGTGGTGCAGGCCGTGGCCGAATTCGTGGAACAGCGTCGTCACTTCGTCGTGCGTGAACAGCGACGGCTGCGCCTCGCCGTCGACAACGGCGGGCTCGGTGAAGTTGCAGGTCAGGTAGGCGACCGGCGTTTGCACCGACTTGCCGTCGGCGCGGCGGCCGCGCGCGTCGTCCATCCAGGCGCCGCCGCTCTTGCCGGCGCGCGCGTACAGGTCGAGATAGAACTGGCCGACCAGCTTGCCGTCGCGCTCGATGCGGAAGAAGCGCACGTCCTTATGCCAGACCGGCGCCTCGTCCGGCTTGATCTCGACGTTGAACAGCTTCTGGATCAGGCGGAACAGGCCGTCGACCACTTTGTGTTCAGGGAAGTACTGCTTCACTTCCTGCGCGGAGAAGGCGTAGCGGCGCTCCTGCAGTTTTTCGGAAGCGTAGGGGATGTCCCAGGCCTTCAGTTCTTCGAGGCCCAGCTCGTCCCCGGCGAATTTTTTCAGCTCGGCCAGGTCCTGCTCGGCGAACGGGCGCGCGCGCCTGGCCAGGTCTTCGAGGAAGGCGATGACTTCGTCGGGCGACTTGGCCATCTTCGGCACCAGCGACACTTCGGCGAAATTCCTATAGCCCAGCAGCCTGGCTTCCTCGTCGCGCAGCTGGAGCAGCGTGACGATGTTTTGCGTGTTGTCCCAGTCTGCCTTCTTGCTGAAGACCTCACCCTGCTCGGAGGCCTTGGTGGCGTTGGCGCGGTAGATGGTTTCGCGCAGTTCGCGCTTGTCGGCGAATTGCAGGATAGGGAAGTAGGACGGGAAGTGCAGCGAGAATTCGTAGCCGTCCTTGTTTTCCTTTTCTGCGGCGGCGCGCGCGGCGGCCTTGACGTCGGCCGGCAGGCCGGCCAGGCCGGCTTCGTCGGCGACCAGCAGCTTGTAGTCGTTGGTGGCGTCGAGCACGTTTTCCGAGAAGCGCGTCGAGACGGCGGCGTGCTGTTCCTGGATCTCGGCGAAGCGTTGCTTCTGCTCGGCCGGCAGTTCGGCGCCGCCCATGCGGAAGTCGCGGATGGCGTTGTCGATGATGCGCTTGCGGGCCGGCGACAGGCTGTTGAATTCCGCCGAGGCGCGCAGCGCCTTGTATTTGTCGAACAGCGCTTCGTTCTGGGACAGCTCGGTCCAGAACTCGGTCACCTTCGGCTGGTTGTCGTTGTAGGTGGCGCGCAGTTCAGGCGTATCGACCACATTGTTCAGATGGCTGACGATGCCCCAGGCGCGGCCCAGCAGCTCGGTGGCGTTTTCCAGCGGCGTGACGAAGCTGTCCCAGCTCGCTGGTCCGGCTGGCGCTTCCAGTTGCGCGACGACGGCGCGGCTCCTGGCCAGCAGGTCGTCGATCGCAGGCGTGACATGCTCGGGCTTGATCGCGTCGAAACGCGGCAGGCCGGAAAAGTCGAGGAGGGGGTTGATAGCGTCTGTAGTCATCATCAGTTCCAATATGTTCGTTACGCCGTCGTCCTCGCGGACGCGGGGACGACGGTCTTTAGGTACGCTCTGCGGCCTCGACCGTGTTCATCAGCAACATGGTGATCGTCATCGGACCGACGCCGCCCGGCACCGGGGTGATGTGCGACGCCACTTCCTTGATGCCGGCGAAGTCGACGTCGCCGCACAGCTTGCCCGCGTCGTCGCGGTTGATGCCGACGTCGATCACGATCGCGCCCGGCTTCACCATCCCGGCGGTCAGCGTGTTGCGGCGGCCGGTCGCGGCCACCACCACGTCGGCCTGGCGGGTGTACAGGCCCAGGTCCGGGGTCGCGCTATGACAGATGGTGACGGTGGCGTTGGCTTGCAAGAGCAGCAGCGCCATCGGCTTGCCGACGGTGTTGCTGCGGCCGATGACCACCGCGTGCTTGCCGCGCAGGTCGACGCCGGTGCTTTCGATCAGCTTCATGCAGCCGTACGGCGTGCATGGGCGGAAGCCGTCCAGGCCGGCCATCAGCTCGCCGGCGCTCAGCACCGAGTAGCCGTCGACGTCTTTCTTGGTCGAGATGGCTTCGATGACCTTGTGCGGGTCGATGTGCTTGGGCAGCGGCATTTGCACCAGGATGCCGTGGATGGCCGGATCGGCGTTCAGCGCGGCGATGCGTTCCAGCAGCGCGGCTTCGGTCAGGTCCGCAGGGTATTGATCCTTCAGCGAATAGAAACCGGCGTCTTCGCAAGCCTTGACCTTGTTGCGCACGTACACATGGCTGGCCGGGTCGTCGCCGACGATGATCACGGCCAGGCCGGGTTGTTTGCCTTTGGCGGTGAGGGCGGCAGCACGTGCAGCAATTTCCGCGCGCAGTTTTTGGGAGAGGGCGATTCCGTCGATCAGTTGAGCAGGCATGATTTAACCAGGTTGGAGAGGAAAGCAGGATTATAAAGCGCCGGAGCGCAGTGCGCCTTGTTTCCGGCGGCTTGGTGATGCTGCGATGCACAAGATTTTCATGGGGAAATCTCATAATATGAAATGTCATATCATAGTTTGAAAAACCTAAAAAACGCTGTTAGAATCCGTACACGTCATCGAAGTATTAGTAAATAATCAGCGTTCCACTGCCCGAAGCCAGCATATATCGCGGCACTTAACTCAGGAGACTTAATACATGTCAGCTCAACTTGACCAGGTAACGGTAAACACCGACCCTGATTCGCAAGAAACCAAAGAATGGTTGGACGCACTGGCCGCAGTGCTGGAACAAGAGGGCCCTGACCGCGCTCACTACCTGATGGAACGCCTGATCGACCTGGCCCGCCAAAGCGGCTCGGATATCCCGTTTTCCGCTAATACCGCTTACGTCAACACCATCCCTACCCACCTCGAAGTCCATTGCCCGGGCAACCTGGAATACGAAGAGAAGCTGCGCTCGTGGATGCGCTGGAACGCCATGGCGATGGTGGTCAAGGCCAACCGCGTCGACGGCGACCTCGGTGGCCACCTGTCCTCGTTCGCCTCGCTGGCCAACATGCTGGGCATCGGCTTCAACCACTTCTGGAAAGCGCCTAGCGACACCCACGGCGGCGACCTGCTGTACATCCAGGGCCACTCCTCGCCAGGCGTCTACGCCCGCGCGTTCCTGGAAGGCCGTTTGAGCGAAGAGCAGCTGACCCATTACCGCCGCGAAGTCGACGGCAAGGGCCTGTCCTCGTATCCGCACCCGAAACTGATGCCGGACTTCTGGCAGTTCCCGACCGTGTCGATGGGCCTGGGCCCGCTGATGGCGATCTACCAGGCGCGCTTCCTGAAGTACCTGCACGCGCGCTCGATCGCCGACACCACCGACCGCAAGGTCTGGGCGTTCTGCGGCGACGGCGAGATGGACGAACCGGAATCGCTGGGCGCGATCGGCATGGCCGCGCGTGAGAAGCTGGACAACCTGGTCATCGTGGTCAACTGCAACCTGCAGCGCCTGGACGGCCCTGTGCGCGGCAACGGCAAGATCATTCAAGAGCTGGAAGCGGACTTCCGCGGCGCCGGCTGGAACGTCGTCAAGGTCATCTGGGGCCCGGGCTGGGACGCCCTGCTGCAGCAGGATAAAGAAGGCATCCTGCGCAAGGTGATGATGGAAACCGTCGACGGCGAATACCAGAACTACAAGGCGAAAGACGGCGCCTACGTGCGCGCCAACTTCTTCGGCAAGCATCCGAAGCTGCTGGAGATGGTCGCCAACATGACCGACGACGACATCTGGCGCCTGACCCGCGGCGGCCACGATCCGCACAAGATCTACGCCGCCTTCAAGGTCGCCCAGGAACACAAAGGCCAACCGACCGTCCTGCTGGTGAAAACCATCAAGGGCTTCGGCATGGGCAAGCACGGCGAAGCGCGCAACACCGCGCACAACACCAAGAAGCTGACCGACGAAGCCGTGCGCGAAATGCGCGACCGCTACTCGATCCCTATCCCGGACGACCAGCTGGCCGACATCCCGTTCTACAAGCCTGCCGACGACGCGCCGGAAATCAAGTACCTGCACGAGCGCCGCGCGGCGCTGGGCGGCTACCTGCCGGCCCGCCGCCAGCAAGCCGACGAGAAACTGACCGTACCGCCGCTGAGCGCCTTCCAGAACGTACTGGATGCGACCGCGGAAGGCCGCGAAGTGTCGAGCACCCAGGCTTACGTGCGTATCCTGACCACGCTGCTGAAGGATTCCAGCGTCGGCCAGCGCATCGTGCCGATCCTGGTCGATGAGTCGCGTACCTTCGGTATGGAAGGCCTGTTCCGCCAAGTGGGCATCTTCAACCAGCAAGGCCAGTTATACGAGCCGGTCGATAAAGACCAGGTCATGTACTACCGCGAAGACAAGGCCGGCCAGATCCTGCAAGAGGGTATCAACGAAGCCGGCGGCATGAGCTCGTGGATCGCCGCGGCGACTTCGTACTCGACCAACAACCGCATGATGGTGCCGTTCTACACCTACTACTCGATGTTCGGCATGCAGCGTATCGGCGATCTGGTGTGGGCGGCGGGCGACATGCGCGCACGCGGCTTCCTGATGGGCGGCACCGCCGGCCGTACCACGCTGAACGGCGAAGGCCTGCAGCACGAAGACGGCCATAGCCACCTGTTCGCGGCGGCCGTGCCTAACTGCGTGCCTTACGATCCGACCTTCGGCTACGAGCTGGCCGTGATCATCCAGGACGGTATGCGCCGCATGGTGGAAGAACAGGAAGACGTGTTCTACTACATCACCATCATGAACGAGAACTACTCCCACCCGGGCATCAAGCCGGGCCAGGAAGAGGGCATCCTGAAAGGCATGTACCTGCTGCAGGAAGGCGACAAGAAGGCCAAGCAGCGCGTGCAGCTGATCGGTTCCGGCACCATCCTGCGCGAGTCGATCTTCGCCGCGGAACTGCTGAAGAACGACTGGAACATCGCCGCCGACGTCTGGTCCGCACCGTCGCTGACGCTGGTGGCCCGCGATGGCCAGGATGCGGAACGCTGGAACCTGGTCAACCCGACCAAGCCACAGCGCGTGCCTTACGTGGCGCAGCTGCTGAAGGATACTTCGGGTCCTATCGTTGCGACGACCGACTACATGCGTGCGTTTGCTGAACAGATCCGCGCCTTCATCCCGAAAGACCGCACGTTCCGCGTGCTGGGCACCGACGGTTTCGGCCGTTCGGACAGCCGCGCCGCGCTGCGCGAGTTCTTCGAAGTGAACCGTTACTACATCACGGTCGCTGCGCTGAAATCGCTGGCTGAAGAAGGCAAGATCGACGTGAAAGTGGTTGAACAGGCTATCGCCAAGTACAACCTCGATCCGAACAAGCCAAATCCGGTGACCCAATAATTAGAAAACGGAGCAAACGCTATGAGCATTGTGGAAGTTAAAGTCCCGGATATCGGCGATTTCAAGGAAGTTGAAATCATCGAGTTGATGATCAAGGTCGGCGACACCATCAAGGTGGACCAGTCGCTGATTACGGTTGAATCGGATAAGGCCAGCATGGAGATTCCTTCGTCCGCCGCTGGCGTGGTCAAGGAAATCAAGGTCAAGGTCGGCGATAAGGTGGCCATGGGTTCGCTGCTGCTGTTGCTGGAGGCTGACGGCGCCGCTGCGGCTCCTGCCGCCGTACCGGCCGCTGCTGCGCCAGCACCAGCGCCTGCCGCCGCTGCTGCCGCGCCAGCTGCTGCCGCCCCTGCACCGGCTCCTGCAGCTTCGGCCGGCCCGGTCGAAGTCAAGGTGCCGGATATCGGCGACTTCAAGGAAGTGGAAGTCATCGAAGTGATGGTCAAGGTTGGCGACACGATCAAGGTCGACCAGTCGCTGCTGACCGTCGAATCGGACAAGGCCAGCATGGAAATTCCTTCGTCGCACGCTGGTGTGGTGAAGGAAGTCAAGGTCAAGGTTGGCGACAAGGTTGCCATGGGTTCGATCGTGTTCGTGGTGGAAGCCTCCGGTGGCGCAGCTCCTGCGGCCGCCGCTCCGGCTGCGGCACCAGCACCTGCCGCCGCTGCGGCACCAGCGCCTGCGCCGGCTCCGGCCGTAGCAGCTGCTGCTCCGGCGGCGTCGCAAGGTTCGGTCCAAACCGGCAAGCTGGCGCACGCATCGCCGTCGATCCGCAAGTTCGCCCGCGAACTGGGCGTGGATCTGGGCAAAGTGCCGGGCTCCGGTCCTAAAGGCCGCATCACCCAGCTCGACGTGCAGAACTACGTCAAGGGCGTGATGGCCGGCACCACCGCCGCACCTGCCGGCGCTTCGGCTCCAGCCGGCGGCGCGAACGGCGGCATGAGCGTGCTGCCATGGCCGGTGATCGACTTCAGCAAATTCGGTCCGACCGAACTGCTGCCGCTGTCGCGCATCAAGAAAATCAGCGGTCCTAACCTGCACCGCAACTGGGTCATGATCCCGCACGTCACGCAGTTCGACGATGCCGACATCACCGACCTGGAAGCGTTCCGCGTCGAGACCAACAACGCCAATGCCAAGAACAAGGACGCCGCCAAGCTGACCATGCTGGCCTTCGTCATCAAGGCATCGGTCGCCGCATTGAAGAAATTCCCGTCGTTTAACGCGTCGCTGGATGAGAAGGGTGAAAACCTGATCCTCAAGCAGTACTACAACATCGGCTTCGCGGCCGACACGCCGAACGGCCTGGTGGTACCGGTGATCAAGAACGCCGACCAGAAATCGGTCTCGCAGATCGCCCGCGAAATGACCGAACTGTCGCTGCAAGCACGCGAAGGCAAGCTGAAACCGACCGACATGCAGGGCGCCAGCTTCACCATCTCGTCGCTGGGCGGCATCGGCGGCACGCACTTCACGCCTATCGTCAACGCGCCGGAAGTGGCGATCCTTGGCTTGTCCAAGGCGTCGATCAAGCCGGTCTGGGACGGCAAGGCCTTCCAGCCTCGCCTGATGATGGGTACCTCGCTGTCCTACGACCACCGCGTGGTCGATGGTGCGATGGGTGCTCGCTTCTCCGTGTACCTGAGCGAAGTGCTCGGCGACATGCGCAAAATTCTGCTGTAAGGAGCGACTATGAGCACAGAAGTGAAAGTGCCGAATATCGGCGACTTCGCAGAAGTTGAAGTAATCGAAGTGATGGTCAAGGTCGGCGATACGATCAAGGTTGACCAGTCGATCATCACCGTTGAATCGGACAAGGCCAGCATGGAAGTTCCTTCGTCGCACGCGGGTGTGGTGAAGGAAGTCAAGGTCAAGGTCGGCGACAAGGTCAAGGAAGGCGTGGCGATGCTGGTGGTGGAGGCTTCGGCGGGTGCTGCTGCTCCCGCTCCGGCCGCTGCGGCGCCAGCGCCTGCGGCAGCCGCACCGGCTCCGGCCGCCGCAGCTCCAGCGCCCGCACCGATCGCCGCGCCGGCCGGTGGCAGCTACGCCGGCCAGGTCGACATTGATTGCGACATGATGGTACTGGGCGGTGGTCCTGGCGGTTACTCCGCCGCGTTCCGCGCCGCCGACCTGGGCCTGAACACGGTGATCGTCGAGCGTTACGAAACGCTGGGCGGCGTGTGCCTGAACGTCGGCTGCATCCCGTCGAAAGCGCTGCTGCACGTGGCGTCCGTGATCGACGAGACCGCGCACATGTCCAACACCGGCGTCACCTTCGCCAAGCCGACCATCGACATCGACCAGGTACGCAAGTACAAGGAAGGCGTCATCAAGAACATGACCGGCGGTCTGGCCGGCATGGCCAAGGCCCGCAAGACGCAAGTCGTCACCGGCGTCGGCCAGTTCCTGAGCGCGAACCACATCGAAGTCACCGCCGGCGACGGCACCAGGAAAGTGGTGCAGTTCAAGCAGGCCATCATCGCCGCCGGTTCGGCTGTGGTGAAGCTGCCGTTCGTTCCTGAAGATCCGCGCATCGTCGATTCGACCGGCGCGCTGGAACTGCGCCAGATCCCGAAACGCATGCTGGTCATCGGCGGCGGCATCATCGGCCTGGAAATGGCCACCGTCTACTCGACCTTCGGTGCGCGCATCGACGTGGTCGAAATGATGGACGGCCTGATGCAAGGCGCCGACCGCGATGCGGTCAAGGTCTGGCAGAAGTTCAACGAGAAGCGCTTCGACAACATCATGACCAAGACCAAGACGGTCGGCGTTGAAGCGCTGCCGGAAGGGATCAAAGTCACCTTCGAAGCGGCGGAAGCCGGCGCCACCGCGCCCGCACCGCAAGTCTACGACCTGGTGCTGGTCGCGGTTGGCCGCAGCCCGAACGGCAAGAAGATCGCCGCCGACAAGGCTGGCGTGGTGGTGACCGATCGCGGCTTCATCGCGGTCGACAGCCAGATGCGCACCAACGTGCCGAACATCTTCGCCATCGGCGACCTGGTGGGCCAGCCTATGCTGGCGCACAAGGCGGTGCACGAAGGCCATGTGGCTGCCGAGGCGGCAGCGGGCCAGAAGTCGCACTTCGATGTGAAGGTGATTCCATCGGTGGCCTACACCGATCCGGAAGTGGCATGGGCCGGCATCACCGAGGACGAAGCGAAAGCCAAGGGCATCAAGGTCGAGAAGGGCCACTTCCCTTGGGCGGCGAGCGGCCGCGCCGTGGCCAACGGCCGCGCCGAAGGCTTCACGAAGCTGCTGTTCGACGCTGAGACGCACCGCATCATCGGCGGCACCATCGTCGGCACGCATGCCGGCGACATGATCGGCGAGATCGCGCTGGCGATCGAGATGGGCGCCGACGGCACCGACATCGGCAAGACGATCCACCCGCACCCGACACTGGGCGAGTCGATCGGCATGGCCGCCGAAGTGTACGAAGGCGTCTGCACCGACCTGCCGCCGCCGCGCAAGCGCTAAGCAAGGCATCACCACGAAACCGGGACGCGTTCCCGGTTTTTTTTATTTTTAAGGATTTACCATGCCGTCTTTTGTGCCGTTGCTGCTGTCGGTCGCGCTCTACACCAGCATCGTCAAACTTTCCGCTTTCCTTTACCGGCGTTCGCGCCTGAGCTGGCGCGATGCCTGCATCTTCAGCTTGATGCTGCTGATGGTGCTGGGAGCCGGCACGCTGCTCAACCGTCTGTCCGGCAATACGGTGCCGCTGGCGGTGTCGATCGCTGCGGGGATGGTGATCCAGGTCGGCATCGGCGCCTGGTATCTGGCGCCGCGCGCGCGCACGGTTTCCGGCTTGCCGCTGGACAGCAAGGGCGCCGCGATGCTGGCGCTGATCGCCTACATCCTGATCGCCAGCCTCGGCCTGCTGGCCGGGGTGGCGCTCGGCTTCCTGATCCTGGCTTAACGCGTCAGGCGGTAGATCAGGATCGCGGTGCGGATGGTGGCGCGTTCGATGGAGGCGATCTCCAGGTCTTCGTCGGGCGAGTGGGCGCCGTTGCCGGCCGCGCCCAGGCCGTCCAGGCTGTCGAGCAGCGGGGCGACGAACTGGATGTCGCC
Source organism: Duganella sp. CT11-25 (assembly GCF_047302815.1). Classification (NCBI taxonomy): domain Bacteria; kingdom Pseudomonadati; phylum Pseudomonadota; class Betaproteobacteria; order Burkholderiales; family Oxalobacteraceae; genus Duganella; species Duganella sp. CT11-25. The sequence continues at coordinate 2,914,156 of NZ_JBKBFD010000001.1, read as the reverse complement.
GGCGCCGCGCTGGCCCGGCGGCAGGGCGGGGATCTCGCCCAGGCCGGCGTCGCTGCTGGCCTGGGAGTACACCTTCAGCACCGCGAGGTTGCCTGCGGTCGGCGACATCGGCGGATAGGAGTCGTGGAAGGCGATGCTGGCGCTGGTGCCCGGCAGGTTCTGCGCGACGATGGCTTTCATCTTCGCGTGCGCGCGGTCGCGCTGTTCGTAGCTGATGTAGCGCAGGTCGCCTTCCACGGTGGCGGTGCGCGAGATGACGTTGCTCTTGCCGGCCGCCTGTCCGGTCGTGCCGAGCGCATTGGTGGTGGCGTCGGTGCCGCCGACGATCAGGCCCGGGCTGAAGGTGAGGTCGGGTTCGATCACCTGCTGGCGGAAGCCGTCGACGATACGCGCCGCCTCGTAGATGGCGCCATAGCCGGCGCTCTCGGTGAAGATGCCGCTGGAGTGGCCTTGCTTGCCCTTGACTTGCAGCTCCCATGACGACGAGGCGCGGCGGCCGATGGTGCCGGTATCCTTGCCTTCCTTGTTGCGCACCGTGCCTTCGAAGGCGAGCGCGATGTCGCTGCGCTTGGCGGCGGCCACCATGTCGCCGCGCGAGATGGCGACCGGATCGCCGGCGTTTTCTTCGTCGCCGCTGAACATCACGGTGATCGTGGTGTTATCGAGCGCACCCACGCGCTGCAAAGCGCGCAGCGCTTCGACGATGATGACGTCGCCGCCCTTCATGTCGTTGACGCCCTGGCCGCGCACGCGGTCGCCGTCGCGCTTCCACAGCTGCACCGGGCTGTCTTTTTCAAACACGGTGTCCAGATGGCCGATCAGCAGCAGGCGCTTGCCCCGCTTGCCTTCGCGCGTGGCCAGCAGGTGGCCGGCGCGCTTCACTTCCGGCGGCATGTCGATCCAGCGCGTCTTGAAGCCCAGTTGATCGAACTGTTCGCGGAACACCTTGCCGACTTCCCGCACGCCTTCGTGGTTCATGGTGCCGCTGTTGATGTTGACCGAACGCTCCAGCAGTTGCAGGCCCTGTTCCGAATGCGCCTTGACCTCGGCGACGATCTTTTGCTCGATGGGCGACAGCTGCGCGGCGGTGGCCATGCCCATGGACAGGGCAAGGGCGGCAAAGGCGAACGGTTTCAAGATCATGTGGGCTCCAGTTGAACGATTGCGTTCGATTGTAGCTCAGGCTTGTGCCGACGCGGGCAGGCCGAAGATGCGGTCGAACGCAAGGCTGAACAGGAAGGTGTAGACCATGAAGAACAGCACCAGCCCCAGGTCCAGCACGAAGGCTTGCCACAGCGAGATATCCAGCCACCAGGCGAACAGCGGCACCAGGATCACCACCAGGCCGCCTTCGAAGCCGATGGCGTGCGCGGCGCGGCGCATCCAGCCGCGGCCGCGCGTGGGCTGGCGCGCCTCCCACGCTTCGAACAGCGTGTTGTAGACCAGGTTCCACAGCAGCGCGATGATGGACGAGGCGACGGCGGCGACACCGGCGTGTCCGGCGTCATGGCCGGCCAGCAGCAGCATCAGCAGGCTGCTGGTGAGGGCGACGGCGATCAGTTCAAACAGGGTGGCGTAGATGACTTTGCGTTTAATGCCTTGCATGATGTTTCTCCTTGATTCCAATACTGAGATGGTAATAGAGATTTTTTGATTGAAAAAGTCGACAGCTATCAGTTTTTCTGACAGCATGTGGCATGGCCTTCTCCAGCGACAACATTGCAATCTTTCTCGCCGTGCTAGATCACGGTTCCTTCTCGGCGGCGGCACGGGCGCTGGGACGGGTGCCGTCGGCCGTCAGCATGGCGATCGGGCACCTGGAAGCGGAACTGGACCTGCAGCTGTTCGAGCGCAGCTCGCGCGAGGTGCGGCCGACCGAGTCGGCGCGGGCGCTGGAGGCCGAGGCGCGGCAGATGGCGGGGCAGTTGCGGCGCCTGCAGGCGCACGCGCTGTCGCTGCACCAGGGCCTGGAGCAGCGGCTGACGCTGGCCATCGCGCCCGAGCTGCTGTCGGCGGCGTGGAGCGATCCGCTGGCGCGATTGGCCGAGGAGTTCCCGTCGCTGGAAGTGGAGGTGCTGTCGGCGCCGCAGGCCGACGCGCTGCGCATGCTGCATGACGGCGCGGCGCAGCTGGCGCTGATCTACGAGCGTGCCCGCGTCGATGAGCGCGAGAGTTTCCAGGAGCTGGGCAGCGAGATGCTGGTGGCGGTGATCTCGCCGCAGCATCCGCTGGCGCGGGAGCGCAACGGCCACTTCCGCCTGGAGGACCTGGTCGACATGCGCCAGATCGCCATCGTCAGCCGAGACACGCAAGCGGCCGGCGAGGAAGCCGACCAGCGCGTGCTGATCTCGCGTAAGGTCTGGCGCACCGACAGCCACCTGGCCACGCTGCGGCTGGTGCAGGCGGGGCTGGGGTGGGCCTATCTGCCCAAGCGGCTGGCGGCGCCGATGCTCGACAGCGGCGAACTGCTGGGCATCGGCTTCGCCCACATGAGCAACCAGGTGCGGCTGTGGGTCGACGTGGTGTGGGTCAACGACAGGCCGCTGGGCCTGGGCGCCAAGCGCCTGATCGCGCTGATGAAGGACATCGCCGGATTGGAGGCGCCGCCCGTGGAGGAATAATCGGAACGGTGCTATTCTGCTGCCTTTACCTAACACGAGGAAGACCATGCGTTTGCTGAAGATTGCTGTCGCCGTTGCGGGCCTGTGCGCCGCCACCGCTTTTGCCTCGCCGGCCGCGCCGCGCAACGGCGCCGAATACCTCACCTTGAAGGCGCCGCAGACGGTGCAGGCCGTCGGCAAAAAAGTCGAGGTGATCGAGTTCTTCATGTACCACTGCCCGGCTTGCTACGCGCTGGAACCGGCCATGCTGGATTGGGTCAAGAAGCAGGGCGACAACATCGTGTTCCGCCGCATCCACCTGCCGCTGACCGGCGAGAACGATCCGGAAGCGCACCTGTTCCTGGCGCTGGAGGCGATGAAGCTGGAAGAGCAGTTGCACGCCAAGGTGTTGAGCACCTGGCACGTCGAGCGCCGCCGCCTGAAGAGCGACGCGGACAACATCGATTGGGCCGTCAAGAACGGCATCGACAAGGACAAGTTCACGGCCGTCTACAACTCGTTCGCGGTGATGACGCGGCTGAAGAACGCCGGCCGCGTGGCGGGAACGTATGAAGTCAACAGCACGCCGACGCTGATTGTCGACGGCCGTTTCTCCACCAACCCGAGCATGGTGGATGCCGCCAATCCGGGCCAGATCCCGCGCGCGCAGCTGAACCAGGCGACCTTGCAGGTGCTGGACGCGCTGGTGGCGCAGGCCCGCAAGTAAGATGGGAGCGAGCGCCGAATTCGTCGCCTGGATGCGCGAGCAGTTTGCGCCCTTGGGCGCGGCGGTGACGGATGCGGTGTTTTTCGGCGGCCGCGCCTTCAGCTATCACGGCAAGCAGTTCGCGTGGGTGATGGGCAGTACGCTCTACCTGCGCGTTTGCGACGCCACCCGCGCCGACTTCATCGCGCAAGGCGCGGAGCCGTTCTCCTACTCGACCAAGAAAGGCCGGGTCGAAGTGCGCAAGTTCTACACCGCCCCGGAGTTCCTGCTGGACGATAGCGAGCAATTGCTGGCCTGGTCGCGCAAGGCGATTACCTCGGCGGGCTGAACTCTACAAGTGGCATTGGTAGAGGTAGGAGTCGTGGCTGTCGTCGTTGACGGCGACGGCGATGGGCGGCGTCAGCGTGGCGCGGGTGAAGTGGCATTTTTCCATCACGCGGCGCGAGCCGAGATTCTCTTCGGCGATCCAGGCGTTCAGCATGCGCAGGCCGTAGCGCGTGCGCGCCAGCTCCTTCAGGTGCTCCAGCGCGCCGCTGGCCAGGCCTTTGCGCGCCTGGCTGCGGGCGATGCGGTAGCCGACTTCGCCGGTGCCTGCGGCCGGGTCGATGCGGCGCACGTTGGCGCGGCCGATGATGGCGCCGTCGTCTTCCACCAGCACACACGGGTGCATGATGCCCGCCGCATAGTCGCGCAGGTAGTCGGCGATGTGGGCGGCCACGCCTGCCGGCGTGTAGAACGCCGCCGCGCGCGCTTCCACGTGCTGCTCGAACCAATCCCGGTTTTCCAGTTCAAACGCCAGCAGGCGGGCTTCGTCGTCGGCTTGCAGGGTGCGGATGTTCATCACGGGTGCGCGGCCAGGTGGGCCAGCATGCGCTGGTTGAAGATCGCCGCCTGCTCCATTTGCGGCAGGTGGCCCGACTGGTCGATCTCGACGTATTCCAGCGACGGGATGGCGCGGCGGATGCGGGCCGATTGCGCGACCGGGATGACCGGATCCTGCTTGCCCCAGACCAGTTGCACCGGCGTGCCGGCGCGCGCGATGGCGGCGTAGATGCCGTCGAAGTCGGCGCGCGCGAGGTTCAGGCGCGAGCGGTACAGCGCGCGGCCGAAGCCGTGGTATTGCATCTGCGGGCGATAGCGCTCGGCCCAGCCGGGGAACTGCTCGGGACGGAGGAAGTCGCCGCTCTGGTTGTCGGCCATGGTCGGCACGGCGCCGACCTGGAACAGGTAAGGCCCCAGCAGCGGCGCGGCGAATTGCCACGACAAGCTCGGCGCCATGTTCGATGGATCGACCAGGTGCAGCGTGCGCACGCGCTGCGGATGCGTGGAGGCGTAATGCGCGGCGACGTAGCCGCCGAACGACAGGCCGAACAGGTCGATCGGGCCGTCGACCTTGAGCGCGGCCAGCAACTCGTCGAGCTGCTTGTCGTAGAAGGCGCCGTCGTAGGCGGCGTCCGGACGGTCGGACAGGCCGCGGCCGTACAGGTCGTAGCGGATCACGCGGTAGCCGGCGTCGCGCAGCGCGGCGAAGGTCGGGTCCCAGATGTAGGAAGGCACGGAGAAGCCGTGCACCAGCACCGCCACGCGGCCATGGGCGGGGCCGGCGGCTTCGTAGTGGGTGGCGCCGTCGCTCAGCGCGGCATAGGCGCCGGAGGCGGCGGCCGCCGCGCGGGCGCCGTCGTCCAGCGTGCGCTTCTCGGGATTCTTGTAGTGGTAGTAACCGGCGGCGCCGCCGCCGGCCAGTACGATCAGGATCAGCAGCCAGCGCAGGACTTTCATGTCGCGGTCCGGTGCCTAGGTGGTGAAGAGGGTGGGGATTTCGATGCCGCCGGTGCGGGCCGCTTCGGCGTAGGCTTTCAATTCCTCGATGACGGCGTCCAGCTGTTCCTGGCCGGGGTTGGCCTGGAAGCTCTTGATGCGTTCGTTCATGAGCGTTACTTGCTTGCTCCAGTCCAGTCGATTCGTTTTGCTCATGTGCGCTCCGTTTTCAAAAAAACAGTATAGAACAAATGGCAAAATTTGGCAGCGTTCCGCGTGTAATTCATTGCAGCGCGTTAGCGCAGCACGCCGTGCAGGAAGAAGTCCAGCGCCTCCTTGGCCTGGAGCCGCAGCTCGGCTGCGCTGGGCGGGTGGTCGGGCGGGAACAGCATGCGCGTCATATTGTCGCCCAGCAGGGCGCAGGTCAGGTGCACGGCCAGCATGTCCAGCGGCACCTCGGGCCGCAGCTGGCTGCGGATGTCGGGACGGGCAAAAAAGCGCGTCAGCTGCTCGCGCGTGCGCTGCGGACCGGCCTGGTAGAAGGTCTGCGCCAGCTCCGGCGTGGTCTTGGCTTCGGCCACCACCATGCGGTGCAGGTTGACGAAGGGCGGCGCCGTCACCAGGTCGAGGAAGCGCTGCGCGAAGTCGTCCAGCACCTCGCGCAGCGGGCGCGGGTCGGTTTCCATGTCGCTCATGCCGGCGAAGAAATGCGCGCGGCCATTTTCGATGACGGCGTTGAGCAGTCCGGCCTTGCCGCCGAACTTGACGTAGATGGTGCGCACCGCGACGTGGGCCTCGCGGGCGATCATTTCCAGGCTGACCTTGCTATAGCCTTTTTCCAGGAACAGCTGCGCCGCCGTGTGCAGCAATGACTGCATCCGGGCTTCCTTGTCGGCCGCGCGCGGGCGGCCGGCCGCCTTGCCGTAGCAGGGCGAATCGGTGGCGTAGGAAACGCCTTCCGGACAATCTGTATCGTCCTGGTCGGCGACGGCGGTAGCGGGAGTCATGTTCATGGCGGCAATGATATCGAATGCCGACATGCTAGTCCAAAATAAAATGAAATGCAATCGTTTCATTTCTTGACTTTGCCGAAAATCCGGCGAATAATGCACTTATCCCATTTCATTTCTGGAGCAACATATGTCCACTCAGCACACCCAAGAACAAAAAGTGCTCAGCGCCGTCCCGGCCGCGCAGGCAGCGCCAACCGCGGCCGCGCCGGCCGGTCCGGCCGCGCCCAACCGCAAAGTGCTGGTGGTGGCCGCGCTGGTGGCGATCGCCGCGCTGGCCGCCGGTGGCCGCATGTGGTACCGCAGTCATTATTTCGTCGAGACCGAGAACGCCTATGTGGCGGGCCACGTGCATCCGGTGTCGGCCCGCATTGCCGGCGTGGTCACCAAGGTGCTGATCGACGACAACCAGATCGTCAAGGAAGGCGATGTGATCGCCGAGCTGGACCCGTTCGACCAGCGCGTCAAGGTCGAGCAGATCCAGGCGCAGATCGCCACCGCCGAGCAGCAAGTGGTGCAGTCGGACGCGCAGATCGCCCAGGTGCAGGCCCAGGCCAGCGGCGCCGCCGCCCAGGTGGCGCAGTCGGAAGCGCAGCTGGTGCGCGCCAGGCAGGACGCGGAACGCTACGGCCAGCTGTATAACAGCCAGATGAAGGCCGTGTCGAAGGCCGAGCTGGACGCCGCCGTCGCCGGCCGCGCCAGCGCCGTGGCCGACCTGGCCGCGCGCAAGGACAGCGCCACCGCCGCCAAGGCACAGATCACCGCCGCCCATTCGGCGCGCGAAGTACTGAAGTCGCAAGTGGCCGTGCTGCGCGTGCAGCTCAAGGACGCCCAGCAGCAACTGGCGTACAACAAGGTGCTGGCGCCGGTCGGCGGCCGTATCGGCAAGCGCTCGGTCGAAGTGGGCCAGCGCGTGACGCCGGGCCAGCAGCTGACCGCCATCGTGCAGGAAAACGTCTGGCTGACCGCCAACTTCAAGGAAACCCAGCTGGCCGACCTGAAACCGGGCCAGGAAGTCAAAGTCAGCATCGATGCGATTCCGGGCAAGGAACTGGTCGGCAAGGTGGACAGCTTCGCGCCGGCTTCGGGCGCGCAGTTCGCGCTGCTGCCGGCCGATAACGCCACCGGCAACTTCACCAAGATCGTCCAGCGCGTGCCGGTCAAGATCACCTTCAAGCCGGAAGACGTGAAGGCCCTGAGCGGCCGCCTGGTGCCGGGCATGTCGGCGATCGCCGAAGTGGCCATCAAACAGCACTAAGGACACGCCATGGCTAGCACCACAATCGATACGCCGGCTGGCGGCCAGGCGGGGAAACCCGCGCTCGCGCCGATCATGCCAAGCGAGAAGGTCTCGGGCCGCACCTGGATGGCGGTGGCCGCCGGCATGCTGGGCGCCTTCATGGCGGTGCTCGACATCCAGATCACCAACTCGTCGCTGAAGGACATCCTCGGCACGCTGTCTGCCACGCAGGAAGAGGGCTCGTGGATCGCTACCGCCTACCTGGTGGCGGAGATCGTCGTGATTCCGATGACCGGCCTGCTGACCCGCGTGTTCGGCATGCGCGCCTACATGATGGGCACCACCGCGCTGTTCCTGGTGTTCTCCACGCTGTGCGGCTTCGCCTGGAACCTGCCGAGCATGATCGCCTTCCGCATGCTGCAGGGCTTTACCGGCGGCGCGCTGATCCCGATGGCGATGACGCTGGTGATGACCAAGCTGCCGCCGTCCAAGCGCGCGACCGGCATGGCGATCTTCGGCCTGACCGCGACGCTGGCGCCGTCGATGGGCCCGACCTTCGGCGGCTACCTGAGCGAGCTGTATGGCTGGCCTTCCATCTTCTACATCAACTGGGTGCCTGGCCTGCTGCTGATCGGCGGCATCGCGCTCGGTCTGGACAAGGAGAAGGCGCAGCCTTCGATGCTGCTCAACGCCGACTGGCTGGGCATCGCCTTCATGGCCGTCGGCCTGGGCAGCCTGACCATCTTCCTGGAAGAGGGCAACAGCAAGGACTGGTTCGATTCGTCGTTCATCATCACCTTCGCGGCGATGGCCATCATCGGCCTGCTGGGCTGGGTGGTGACCAGCGCCACGCGCAAGCAGCCGTTTGTGAACCTGGGCCTGTACGGCCAGCGCAACTTCTTCGCGGCCACCGCGCTGTCGATGGCGATGGGCATGGGCTTGTACGGTTCGGCGTTCCTGCTGCCGCTGTACCTGGGCCAGATCGCCGGCTACTCGCCGATGCAGATCGGCGAGGTCATCATGTGGGCCGGCTTGCCGCAGCTGTTCATCATGCCGTTCGTGGCCAAGCTGTCGTCGAAGGTCGACAACCGCATCCTGTGCACTTTCGGCCTGCTGCTGTTCGGCGGCTCCTGCCTGATGAACGCCTACATGGATGCGACCACCGGCTACGACCAGCTGCTGCTGTCGCAGATCGTGCGTGCATTGGGCCAGCCGTTCGTGATGCTGACCCTGTCGAACTTCGCGATGAACGGCATCCAGCCGAAAGACATGCCTTCGGCTTCGAGCCTGATCAACATGACCCGCAACCTGGGCGGCTCGATCGGCATCGCCTTGCTGGCGACGGCGCTGACCTCGCGCGAGCATTTCCATTCGCAGCGCATCGGCGAGTCGGTGACCGGCTTTGCGATGGCGACGCAGGAACGCCTGGCGGCATTGACGCAATCGTTCATCGGCAAGGGCTTCGACGCCAGCACGGCGTCGGACATGGCGCTCAAGGCGGTCGACGGCATCGTGCGGCGCGAGGCTTATGTGATGGCGTATAACGACGGCTTCTTCCTGGTCGCGGCGGTGCTGTTCGGCTGCATCGGCGTGCTGTGGTTCTCGGACAAGGTCAAAGCCCCTTCCGCCGGCGGTGGCGGCGGCGCGCACTAATAACCCAATTAATTTGTGAGGTAACACCATGTTGAATTCAGCTTTGAAGCGCCTGACGCTCGCTGTATCCGTAACCTTGGCCGTGACCGGCTGCGCCACCGTCGGTTCCGATTTCTCGGCGCCGAAGAATGTCGCCGATACGTCGTTCCGCCATCTGCCGCAAGCCGGCGCCAGCGAGGCGCATCTGCCGGCGCAGTGGTGGACCGTCTTCAACGACGACACCTTGAACCGCCTCGAGCAGACCGCGCTGCGCGACAATCCGAGCGTCAAGGCGGCCGCGCAACGCCTGGTGCAGGCGCTGGAGCAGGCCGGCGTGACGCGCGCCCAGCAACAGCCGCAACTGAGCGTGAATGCCGGCATCTCGAACTCGCGCACTTCGGCCGAGACCTCGCAAGGCCTGGCGCTGGGCGGCCGCTCGATCAAGGGTAACAACTACTCGGTCGGTTCCAACTTCTCGTATGAAGTCGACCTGCTGGGCCGCGTGCGCCGCCTGGTGGAAGCATCGGACGCGCAAGCGCTGGCGGCCGAAGCGGACCGCGACGGCGTGCTGCTGTTGCTGTCGTCGCAGCTGGCGACCACCTACTGGCAGCTGCGCGGCCTGGATGCGGAAATCGCCATCCTGAACGGCGCGCTCGATACCCGCCGCGAATCGGAAGAGCTGGTGACGGCGCGCTTCGATGCCGGCCTGTCGAATGAGCTGGACGTGTCGCGCGCGCGCATCGAGCGCGCCAATGCGCAGGCCGACCTGCATGAAGTGCAGCGCCAGCGCAACCTGCTGGAGCACAGCCTGGCAACGCTGGTCGGCGCCTCGCCGTCGGCCATGCTGACGGCGCCGAACGCGAATGCGTCCGTGCTGCCGCAGCCGCCGGCGATTCCGGTCGGCCTGCCCGCCAGCCTGCTGGCGCAGCGTCCGGACCTGGCCGGCAGCGTGGCGACCCTGCGCGGCACCAATGCGCAGATCGGCGTGGCGGAAGGCGCGTTCTATCCATCGGTATCGCTGACCGGTAATTTCGGTTTCGCGTCCGAGAGCCTGAGCAACCTGGCCAAGGGCGATTCGCGCCAGTTCAGCGTTGGCCCGCTGGCGCTGTCGCTGCCTATCTTCGACGGTGGCCGCAACAAGGCCAACCTGGCGATCGCGAAAGCGCGCTATGAAGAGGCGCTGGCCAATCACCAGACCAAGCTGCTGACGGCGCTGCGCGAAGTGGAAGATGCGCTGTCGGACGTGCAGCAACGCCAGCAGCAGGGCGATGCGCAGAAGGCCTCGCAAGTGGCGGCCGCGCGCGGCTACCTGGTGGCGCGTGCGCGCTACGAGCGCGGCGTGTCGACTTATCTCGACGTGACCGATGCGCAGCGCAGCGCGCTGTCGGCCGATCGCGCCGCGGTGCAGATCAACACCCAGCGCCTGCTGGCGGCGGTGTCGGTGGCGCGCGCGCTGGGCGCGGGCTGGCAGCCTTCGGCGCAACTGGCGTCGGTGGCGCAGAACGGCAGCATCAACACCAAGGCGCAGTAAGCGTCGTCCCTACGCGGAAGAGCCAGCGGTGCGCAATAAAGGCGATGCCGCTGGCCCGAAGCGTTCCACCATGAAGTCGATGAAGGTGGTCAGCTTGGGCGTGGCCAGGCGGTCGCGTGGGTAGACCAGGTTCATCGGACGCGGCGGCGGCAGGTGATCGCACAGGATGGGCACCAGCCGTCCGGCCGCGATATCCTGCGCCAGCAGCACTTCCGCCTGCATCACAATGCCGAAATCCTTGAGCGCGGCCATGCGCAAGGCCTGGCCGCTGTTGGTGCGGAAGCGGCTGGCCGGCAGCTCGCGCTTGCCGCGCAGGTCGTGCACCGACTGCAGGCGCCAGCGCACGCCCACCGCGCCGACCATGAAATCCAGACATTCGTGAGCGGCCAGTTCATCCGGCGTTTGCGGCGTGCCGTGCTTTTTCAGATAGGCCGGCGTGGCGCAGATCGCCATCGCGTAGTTGAACAGCGGGCGTGCGATCATGCCCGAGTCGTCCAGCGCGCCGATGCGCACGGCGGCGTCGTAGCCTTCTTCCACCAGGTCCACCATGCGGTCGTTCAGGCTGAGGTCCACGCTGACCTCGGGATGCAGGCGCAGGTAGTCGCTGATCGCGGGCGCCAGCCATTCGCTGCCGAAAGAGAAGGGCGCGGTGATCCTGAGCCGGCCGCGCGGCACGCTGCGCATCGCTTCGGCGCCGGTTTCGGCGGCGGCGATCTGTGCCAGGATGGCGCGGCATTGCTCGACATATTGCGCGCCGATCTCGGTCAGGCTTTGGCGGCGCGTGGTGCGCGCCAGCAGGCGCGCGCCCAGCGTGGCCTCCAGGCTGGCGATGTGCTTGCCGATCATGACGGGCGATATGTTGAACGTGGCGGCGGCGGCCGTGAAGTTGCCGGCGTCGACCACCGCGACGAAGATTTCCATGCTGCGCAGCTTGTCCATGCTATTGCTAACTGTGGATTAGTAATGATATTCATCTTAGCGCATTTATTCTTTCGGCTGTTGGAGTGATACTGGCTGCGTCAATCACAGTCACTGAAGGAGTTCAGCATGAAAGTTATCGTTATCGGTGCTTCGGGCACGATCGGCAAGGCGGTTGTCGAGCAATTGGGCCAGCGCCATGAGATCGTGGCGGTCGGCTCGCGCAGCGGCGAGTATCAGGCGGATATCGCCGATATCGCGCAAGTGAAGGCTTTGTTTGCCAAGGTGGGCAAGGTCGATGCGGTGGTGGTGGCGGCCGGCGCGCTGCACTTCGCGCCGCTGGCCGGTTTTACGCCTGAGAATTTTTATGTGGGCTTGAACAGCAAGCTGATGGGGCAGGTGAACGTGGCGATGGTGGCGCAGGAGTATTTGAACGATGGCGGTTCGATTACGCTGACCAGCGGCATCGTGGCGGACGAGCCGATACGCAACGGCGCCAGCGCCAGCATGGTCAATTCGGCGGTCGAGGGCTTTGCGCGCGGCGCCGCCATCGAACTGCCGCGCGGCCTGCGCATCAATGTCGTCAGCCCGACCGTCTTGCAGGAATCGATGGGCAGCTATGGCCCGTTCTTCATCGGTTTCGAGCCGGCGCCGGCCCAGCGCGTGGCGCTGTCGTATGCGCGCAGCGTCGACGGCGCGCAGACGGGACAGGTATATAAGGCCTGGTAGGTATCCCGTACAATGTGTTCCTCACTCTATCCGAGGAACACATGAAAAAAATCCTGCTTCCGCTGGCCTTGGCTGCGGCCTGCGCCACCGCCTTTGCCGCGCCGGCCGGCGTTGCCGACCTGAACAAGATGAGCAAGCGCTACGCGCCGATCGCGCTGACCGCCGACACCAGCAAACTCTCCGCCGGCGACAAAAAAGCCATCGCCAAACTGATCGAGGCGGCCAAGATCATCGACGTGCTGCAACTGCGCCAGCGCTGGTCCGGCAACGAAGCGCTGTGGGCCGCGCTGAAAAAGGACACGACGCCGCTGGGCAAAGCCCGCCTCGACTACTTCTGGCTCAACAAAGGCCCATGGTCCATTCTCGACGACCATCAATCCTTCCTGCCGGCCGAAGTGGGAGGCATCGCCGTGCCAGCCAAGAAACCTGAAGGCGGCAACTTCTATCCGGAAGGCGCCGGCAAGGCCGCGCTGGAAAACTGGATGAACGGTTTGTCGGCCGAGGACAAGAACCAGGCGCAATGGTTCTTCACCACCATCCGCAGCGGCAGCGACGGCAAATTCAAGATCGTCAAATATTCCGAAGAGTACAAGGCCGATCTGGAAAAAGCCGCAAGCCTGCTGAAGCAAGCCGCAGCCGACACCGACAACGCCTCGCTGAAAAAATTCCTGGAACTGCGTGCCGAGGCCTTCCTGAGCAATGACTACCTGGCCTCCGACTTCGCCTGGATGGACCTGGACGCGCCGGTCGACATCACCATCGGCCCATACGAAACCTACAACGACGAACTGTTCGGCTACAAGGCCGCGTTTGAAGCCTACGTCAACATCCGCGACCAGAAGGAAACGCAGAAGCTGGACTTCTTCGCCAAGCACATGCAGGAGCTGGAAGACAACCTGCCGCTGGACGCGCAATACCGCAACCCGAAAGTCGGCGCCCTCGCGCCGATGGTCGTGGTCAACCAGGTGTACGGCGCCGGCGACGGCAACATGGGCGTGCAGACCGCCGCCTACAACCTGCCGAACGATGAGCGCATCATCAGCCAGCGCGGCTCCAAGCGCGTGATGCTGAAGAACGTGCAGGAAGCCAAGTTCAAGTCCACGCTGACGCCGATCTCCAGGCTGGTGCTGAAGCCGGCGGACCAGAAGGACGTCGACTTCGATTCCTTCTTCACGCACATCCTCGCGCATGAAATCACGCACGGCCTGGGCCCGCACATCACCAAGGCCAACGGCAAGGAATCGACGCCGCGCCAGGACCTGAAGGAAGCCTACTCGACCATCGAGGAAGCCAAGGCCGATATCACCGGCCTGTACGCGCTGGCCTATATGATGGACAAGGGCCAGCTCAAGGGCACGCTGGGGCAGGGCGAGGCGGCCGAGCGCAAGCTGTACACGACCTTCCTGGCGTCGGCCTTCCGCACCCTGCACTTCGGCCTGACCGACTCGCACGCGCGCGGCATGGCGATCCAGATGAACTACATCCTCGACAAGGGCGGCTTCGTCTCGCATGGCGACGGCACTTTCGCGGTGGACTTCAAGAAGATCAAGCAAGCCGTGATCGACCTCGACCGCGAGTTCCTGACCATCGAAGCGACCGGCGACTACGCCCGCGCCAAGGACATGATGACCAGGTATGTGGTGATCCGTCCGGACGTGCGGAAGGCGCTGGATAAGATGAAATCCGTGCCGAACGACATCCGGCCGGCATTCAAGACCGCCAATACGCTGCTGGGCAAATAAAGCCACGCGGGGACCACGGTCCCCGTTTTCAATTGCGTAATCATTCAACTTTTTCTACGTAGAAATAAACTGTTGTAGAACCTGCTTTGCGGCAATAAATATTGCCGACGCCATGCTACAGTTTGATCACCATGATCAAGCGCACCTTATCCCTGTTGCTGTTCCTCTCGTCCGGCCTGGCTTCCGCGGCCCAGCTGACCGACGTGGAAACCCGCTGGCTCACCGCCGGCGCGGCGGTACTGACCTACGCCAAGCAGGAGCTCAAGCTGCCGATCGACATCACCGTGCAACCGCAGGCGCGTCCCAACGACGTGCCGCTGGCGCTGGGCTACCAGGACGGCCGCTGCAAGCTGGTGCTGTCGATGCGCGGCAATCCCAACGCCGAAGACATCCTCGCCAACGTGCCGGCCGCGCAGCGCCCCTTGATGATCGAAGCGATGGTCGCCCATGAGATCGGCCACTGCTGGCGCTACGCGCAGGGCGTATGGCACGCGCTGCCGGCCGGTTTCGAGCAAGGCCCGCCAGGCGAGGCCGAGGCGCTGCGCGACACGCGCCGCGAAGAGGGCTACGCCGACCTGGTGGCGCTGGCCTGGACCCAGCAGCGCCATCCCGAACACTATGCCGCCGTCGCCGCGTGGATGCGGCAGGTGCGCCAGCCGTCGCCGGCCACTGGCTCGCACAGCACGCTGGCCTGGCTGCAACTGGCGCCCACCGGCGCCGCCTTCCCGGCCGGACTGCCGCTGTTCGAGCAGGCCGGCAGCCTGTGGCGCCAGGGGCTGTTGCAGGACGACTGAGTCCCCATAGCAAATCGCCAACAGTGTACGTTCCCGCACAGAGCCTGAGGGCTTGCGGGCGTTTAATGTGTCCATCAACCACCACAACAAAGGGACACATCATGAACAAGTTGCTCTTCCTCGTCATGGCTACCGCAGTCAGCGCCAGTTTCGCCGCCACGCCCAACGACGACAAGGTAGCGTACAAGGCCGCCACCACCAAAGCCGACGGCGACTATAAAACCGCCAAGGCCGCATGCGATGCGCAGTCGGGCAACGCCAAGGATGTCTGCGTCGAACAAGCCAAGGTCGCGCGCGCCAACAGCGAAGCCACCGCCGCATGGCAGTACAAGAACGACAAAAAATCGGTGGAAAAAGCCCAGATCAATGTGGCCGACGCCAACTACAACCTGGCCAAGGCCCAGTGCGCGCCGATGAGCGGCGCCGACAAGGACAGCTGCCTGAGCGGCGCCAAGTCGATGCACGTGGCCGCCGTCAACGACGCCAAGGCCGGCAAGAAAGCCGCCGACGTGGCCCAGACCGGCATCGACTGCAGCACGCTGACCGGTACCGACAAAGCGTCGTGCGAAACCCGCTCCAGGAGCGAGCTGGCCAAGGACACCGTGGCCGACTCCGTCATCACCACCAAGGTGAAGACCGAGCTGCTGGCCGAGCCCGCACTGAAATCGCTGGACGTGCATGTGGAAACCACCAACGGCACCGTCATGCTGAGCGGCTTCGTGCCGTCGCAGGCCGAGGTCGACAAGGCCGTCGATGTGGCCCGCAACGTCAAGGGCGTGAACAAGGTGCAAAGCTCGCTGCGCATCAAGTAAAAGGAGGGCGGGCTAGCCCCCACGCCCGCTGTCCTGTGCGCCCGGCGCCGCCTCATGGCCACGCCGGGCGCCGACGCATCCGCCGTCCGCGCGCCGCCGCGCCGGATGGCCTTGGCGCCCGCCGGGCGTTTTTTTTGATTGCATTCATGATGGTCATCATTTAAACTGGCGGTCAGCGTGCCTTCCGCGCGCATCGCATCGCGAGGATCTTTATGTTTGCACAAGCATTTTCCAATTGGCTGCAGCGGCGCGGCCTGCATTTTTCGTGGGTCATCGTCGCGCTCACCTTCCTCACCGCGCTGACCTCGTCGGCCGCGCTGGGTTTGCCGGGGGCGCTGTTGCAACCGCTGTCCAAGGAGTTCGGCTGGGACGTCGAACAGATCTCGTCCGCGCTGGCGGTACGCTTCGTGCTGTTCGGCCTGATGGGGCCGTTCGCCGCCATCCTGATGGAGCGCTTCGGCCTGCGCAACGTGGTGGTCACGGCGCTGGCGCTGGTCGCCGCCGGCATGGCGCTGGCCACGCAGATGTCGCAGTTCTGGCATCTGGTCGTGCTGTGGGGCATCATGCTCGGCGTCGGCTCCGGCATGACCGCGCTGGTGCTCAGCGCCGTGGTCTCGACGCGCTGGTTCGACACCCACCGCGGCCTGGTGGTGGGCGTGCTCACAGCCAGCTCGGCCACCGGCCAGCTGATCTTCCTGCCGGTCGGCGCCTGGCTGATCGAGCACTTCGGCTGGCGCATGGCGGTCATCCCGGTGTTCGCCGCCTGCGCCGTGGTGGCCGTGCTGGTGTTCCTGTTCATGCGCAACCGCCCGAATGAAGTCGGCCTGGCGCCGTATGGCGCCGCTGCCGGCACGCCGGTGGCGCCGATCGCGCCGCCGATGCACGTCACCTTCGCCACCCCGTTCAAGGTGCTGGCCAGCGTCTCGGGCAACCGCGTGTTCTGGATCCTGTTCGCGACCTTCTTCATCTGCGGCCTCAGCACCAACGGCCTGATCCAGACGCACTTCATCTCGCTGTGCGGCGACTCCGGCCTCTCGGCCGTGCCGGCCGCGTCGGTGCTGGCGATGATGGGCGCATTCGACCTGGTCGGCACCATCGCCTCCGGCTGGCTGTCGGACCGCTACGACAACCGCAAGCTGCTGTTCATGTACTACGGCCTGCGCGGATTGTCGCTGTTCTGGCTGCCGTATTCGGAATTCACCTTGTACGGCCTGTCGCTGTTCGCCATGTTCTACGGGCTGGACTGGATCGCCACGGTACCGCCGACGGTGCGGCTGGTCGGCGCCACCTTCGGCAAGGAAAAAGCCGGCATGGTGTTCGGCTGGGTGTTTGCCGGCCACCAGATGGGCGCCGCCGTCGCCGCCTATGGCGCCGGCCGCATCCGCACCTTGCTGCTGACCTACAACCCGGCGCTGTTCGCCGCCGGCGCCGCCTGCCTGGTGGCGGCCGCCGTGATCCTGATGATACGCAAGCCGGCCGCCGCGGTCTCGGCCGTACCCGCCGTCCCGGCCAAGGCCGCTTGACTGGAAGCGTTCCCAAAATGTAATCAAGCTGTCATTTGTCGATGTAACAATGCGCCGACCTTAACAGCTTGATGGAGTTTTGCATGCGCTTCGCCCTACCAGCCTTGCCGTTGGCTACCTTGCTGGCCTCGCTGCTCGCCGCCTGCGGCAGCGACGGCCTGCCCGTCACCGAAACCAATCCCGGCGACGGCTACAATTCGACCGCCGTCGCCTTCATGAGCGACGTCCACTTTGAAAACATCTACGGCGACCTGAAGAGCGCGCAGTTCTCCGGCATCCCGACCAAGGACGGCAAGAACGCGACGATACGCACGATGTACGCGCAGCTGACGTCGACCCGGCTGTTCAACGAAAACTACTTCGCCTTCCGCGCCGCGCTGGACGACGCCTACGGCAAGGGGATCCGCCTGGTCGCGCTGCCGGGCGACATCTCGGACGACGCCCAGCCGATCAACATCGACGGCATGGCCGACATCCTGCACGAATACCAGGCCAAGGGCATGCGCTTCTTCATCGCGCCCGGCAACCACGACCCGAACGAGCCGTACGACGACGACGAGGCCGGCAAGAACGACTTCCTCACGCGCGACGGCAAGGAACAGAAAATCTACGCCGTCAACAACGCCGCCTGCAAGGCCAAGGACCCGACCGTGGTCTGCACCAACCAGCTGATGGAGCAGGGCTACGACAAGCTGCTCACCAAGCTGGGCGAATTCGGCTACATGCCGAACAAGAACGACGTCTACTGGGAAACCCCGTTCACGTCCTACGCCGACGGCAAGTACAGCTACGATGCCGCCACCGCCGCCTCCGCGCTGGGCAAGCGCGAGTTCGAAATCTGCGCCGAAGGCGAGGGCGGCAGCTACAAGGCCGCCGGCGAAACCAAGCTCGGCAAGTCGTACACGCGCTGCACCAAGATCATCGACGCCAGCTACCTGGTCGAACCGGTCAAGGGCATCTGGCTGCTGGCGCTGGACGCCAACGTCCACGTCCCGAACGCCAAGTTCGACCCGGCCAATCCGAAAGTGTTCAGCGGCTTCGACAACGCCGGCGACGCCGGCTGGAACAAGGTGCAGACGCACAAGATCCACCAGATGGAATGGATCAAATCGGTGGCCGCGCGCGCCAAGGCGCAGGGCAAGCAGCTGATGTCGTTCTCGCACTACCCGACGATGGACTTCTACGCCAACCAGACCGACGCCATGAAAGCCGTGTTCAAATCGGGCGCCTTCCAGGTCACGCGCATGCCGGCCGCCGCCACCACCGCCGCGCTGGCCGCCACCGGCCTGCCGCTGCACATGGGCGGCCACATGCACTTCAACGGCACCAACGACTACAAGGACGCCGCCGGCAACTACCTGGTCAACGTGCAATCGCCGTCGCTGGCCGTGTTCGGCGCCGCGTACAAGATCGTCAGCTACCAGAGCAAGGACAGGATCGACGTGCAGACGGTCGGCCTGGACAGCGTCGCGCGCTACAACGAACTGTTCCCGCTGTACCAGACCGAGTACGACTACCTGCAGGGCAGCGTGGCCGCCGGCGACGTCGCCAAGCGCTGGAACCGCGGCATTCTGGACGCGACCTCCTACGGCCAGTTCACCCGCACCTACTTCGGCGAACTGTCGCGGCTGCGCTTCATGGGCGACTACTGGCCATGTGAAATGAAGGAAGCGGCGATGTCGCTGGACGCGCGCCAGATGCTGATCCTGTCGCAGCTGCAGACCAAGGTCACGCTGGCGCAGCTGAAGGACAACCCGTCGGTGTTGCCGATCACGGCGGCGTGCGCAGCCAAGGGCACGGTAGCGGACGGCGGCGTCGCGGCCAGCCAGCTGACGGCGGACTGGGCCGCGGCCACCGCCAAGGCCGAGCAGGTCGCCACGGCGGCCGGCCTCAAGCTGGACGACTTCGCCAAGATCAGCGCCTATGAATTCTATGGCGACTTCCACCGCACGGTGTACGCGGGCGAGTTGGCCTTGCGCGACATGGGGACCCAGCGCGTAGCGCAGTACAAGGTCCTGATGAGCGCCTTCCCGGCCTCGCCGGCGGCCATCGCCAGGATCGGCGACCAGCCGTCGGACCAGAACCCGGTGCACGTGCTGTTCCAGAACCAGTTCAAGCAAGTGTTCGCGATCCTGAAGGGGCTCGGCTCCGGCAAGCCAAGCGACCGCTTCACGATCGACCTCAAGGCCAAGACGCTGACCAACGCCAGCAACAGCGGCCTCAGCTTCAACTAAAACTCCGGGGTCAGGTCCAGGATGCAGACACGGTCTCTGCTGTAGCGACCGCTACGCCAGAGGCCGTGTCCGTGTTCTGGACCTGACCCCGGAGTTTATTTGAGGTACTTGGCGAGCCAGCCGTGGACTTCGCTGTAGAAGTAGCGGCTGTTGTCGCCTTTGAGGATCCAGTGGTTTTCGTCGGGGAATACCAGCAGCTTGCTCGGTACGTTGAGGCGCTGCTGCGTGGCGAAGTTCATCAGCGCGTTGTTGGCGGGGACGCGGTAGTCCAGCTCGCCCACCGAGATCAGGATCGGCGTCGTGAAGCCCGTGCCTTTTTCGTGGTTGCCGGCCTGCATGACCGGGCTCTGCTCGCGCCACACCGGCAGGTTGCCCCACACCGGTCCGCCGCTGTTGACTTCGCGGCCGTGGATGCTGTCGCTCGAGCCCCATTGCATCACCAGGTCCATCTCGCCGGCGTGCGAGACGATGGCCTTGTAGCGCGTGGTGGTGGCTTGCAGCCAGTTGGCCAGGTGGCCGCCGTAGCTGGCGCCGCCCGCCGCCAGCTTGCTGCCGTCGACGTAGCTGTATTTCTTGACCGCTTCATCGACCGCTTCGTTGACTTCGTCGCCCGGCCCCTTGAGCGGATCGCCCTGGATCGCGCGTGCGAATTCCTCGCCGTAGCCGGTCGAACCCTTGTAGTCGGTCAGCAGCACCACGTAGCCAGGCTGCGCCAGCAGGTGGTAGTTCCAGCGGATCACGAACTGGTCGCGCCACATATTGGCCGCGCCGCCGTGGATCACGGCGAACAGCGGATATTTTTTCGCCGGATCGAAATTGGCCGGCTTGACGATCATGTTGTGGATCATGCGGCCGTCGCTGGCCTTGAACCAGAAGTGTTCCGGCGCCTGCCAGTCGATGCTGGCGGCGCGCTCGGTGTTGAACGCGGTCAGCCGCTTCGGCGCGCCGTTGCCGAAGGCGTAGACCTCCGGCGGATTGATGGCCGATTCCCATACGCCGACCAGCGCCTTGCCGCCGGCGTTGAGCGAGCCGATGCTGCCGGTCGGCGGCGACGGTTCGTCGCGCAGGTCGCCGCCCGCGTAATTGATCGAGTGCAGCTGTTCCAGGCCCGCGTGCTCGTAGCTGAACACCACGCGGCCAGTGCCGGCCGGCAGCGCGTAGCGCGAGATCGAACGGTCCAGCGATGCCGTCAGGATCTTCGGCGTGGCGCCGGCCAGCGGCCAGCTGAAGCTCGCCAGGCGGCTGACGTCATATACCTTGCCCGGTTCTTCCGCTTCGGTCAGCGAGAACAGCGTCTTGCCGTCGGCGCTGAATTTCAGGTTGTTGTAGCTGTGCTTGTCGGCCGTCAGCTGCTGCGCTTCGCCGCCCGCCACAGGCAGGCTGAACAGCTGCGTGTAGCCGGACGCGCGCGCCAGCTCGTCGCGGTTGATCGAGGCCGAGAACACCACCGCCTTGCCGTCCGGCGACCAGATCGCGTCCAGCGACTGGCCCTCGTCGCCCTGGCCGCCGCCAAAGCCCGGCAGCGCCGCCAGCTTGGTGCCGGCCAGCAGGTCGCGCGGCTTGGCGCCGAGCGCCGCCTCCATCACGAACAGGCGCACCTTCTTGTCGTCGAGCCATTTGTCGAAGAAGCGCGGCGGGAAGGTTTCGTAGGCGCGCGCCGTGTACTTGCGGTCCTTGCGCTCCTTGGCGGTTTTCTTCACCTCTTCTTCGTTGGCGTTGCCGGGGAAGATATCGCTGATGAACAGCAGCTGCTTGCCGTCCGGGCTGAACTTGGGCGAGCGCGCGCCCAGGGTCAGCGTGGTCAGGCGCTGCGCCTCGCCGCCGCCGGCGATGTCGATGCGGTAGATCTGGCCGGCCTCGTCGCCTTCGCGCTTGGCCACGAACACCAGCTGCCGGCTGTCCGGCGACCAGTTGACCGCGCCTTCGCCGCCCTTGCTGAAGGTCAGGCGGCGCGCCGGCGCGTCGTCGCCCAGCGACTTGATCCACAAGTCCGACCACTGCTCCTTGCTGTCGTAGGCCGGATCGGTGACGGAGAACACCGCCCACTTGCCGTCCGGGCTGGGCTGCGGCGCGCCGACGCGCTTCATCAGCCACACATCTTCATGCGTGATCGCATGCCTGGCGGCGGGCGCATCGGCCGCCAGCGCCTGGCCGGCGAACTGGGCCGAAATGATGAGGGCAAGAAAGGAAAGTCGCGGTATAGTCATGGCGAGGTCGCTCGAAAGTCGGTGAAGCAAAGATAGTGGCCAAATCCTTCATTGCTGTCAATCAAGTTTCTACCCAGTCCATCCACAAGACCACGGAGACCACCCATGCAGACCATCACCAAGATCCACAAAGTCGCCGCCTTCACCGCAGGCGATAGTGGCGGCAACCCGGCCGGCGTCATGATACGGGCGGCACTGCCGGACGAGCCGGCCATGCAGCGCATCGCCGCCGAAATGGGCTACTCGGAAACCGTGTTTGCCGCGCCCACCGACGACGGCTGGCGCGTGCGCTACTTCTCGCCGGACGGCGAGGTGGCGTTTTGCGGCCACGCCACCATCGCGCTGGGCGCCGTGCTGGCGCAGCAGAACGGCGACGGCATTTTCCCGCTGACCACCAACCATGCGCGCGTGACCGTCGAAGGCCGCGCCAGCGGCGCGCGCGCCGACGCCGCGCTGCAGTCGCCGGCCACCTCCAGCGAGCCGGCGCCGCCGGCGCTGGTCAAGGAAGCGCTGGCGCTGTTCGGCTACACGCTGGCCGATCTCGACGACCGCATCCCACCGGCGCTCGCCAACGGCGGCGTAACCCACCTGGTGCTGGCGCTGGCCAGCCGCGCACGGTTGCGCGCGATGCGCTACGAGCTGGCGGCGGGGCGCAGCCTGATGCAGCGCTACGGCCTGACCACGATCTCGCTGGTGCACGCGGAAACGCCGCAGCGCTTCCATGCGCGCAACCCGTTCGCGTCGAGCGGCGTGTATGAGGATCCGGCCACCGGCGCCGCGGCGGCGGCGCTGGCGGGATATTTACGCGACCTCGACTGGCCGCACGGTGGCGCCATCGACATCATCCAGGGCGAGGACATGGGAGCGCCTTGCCATTTGCAAGTCCAGATCGGCAATGAGGCGGGCGGTTCGATCCGCGTCTCGGGCAGCGCCCGCTGGATGGGGGACTAGCCCACTAATCCCATTTCCTGATCAGGCGCGCCAGCTCCCCGCTTCTTTCCATCTGCTCGACCGCGCGCTGCACGCGCAGCCGCACCGCCGGATCGACATGCGTGCCCATCGCCATGTAGACGTCGGTGCTGAACATCACCTGCGGCAGGATCTTCACCTTGCCGGCGGCGCCGGCGCGTTCGATGAAGCCGTTCAGGCCGGGGCCGCGATGCAGGAAAAAGCGTCCGCGTCCGGCGATCAGCTTTTGCAGGTTGATCAGCGGGCTGGTGGCGCTGGCGTCGACCTGCAAGCCGCCGACGCCTTCCAGCACCTCGGCGGTGGTATAGCCGCGATTGACCAGCACCACGTTCTGCTTGCCCAGATTGCGCACATCGGCCCAATCGTTGATGACGACGTTGTCGTTGCCGCGCGCGATCAGCATATAGCGCAGGGGAAACAGCGGCGGGTCGAGGTAGGCGTACAGCCGCGCGCGCTCTTCGTTGCGCTGCACGGCGCACAGCGCGTCGTGCTGGTGATTGGCCAGTTCGTAGTGCGCGCGCAGCAGCGGCAGCCATTGCTGGTCGCCCATGAAGATCAGGCCGGGATCGATGCGCTCGATGGTGCGGAACAGGTCCACGCAGAAGCCGACGATGCGGCCCTTGCCGGCCGGGATGAACTTGGGCTCGGTGCCTTCCTGGGCCGCCACCCGCAGCACCACGGCCGGCGCCGTCCAGGCACCGCCGCTCAGCAGCATGCAGCACAGCGCCAGCGCGCCTCGCAATCTCCTCGGCAGCATTGTCCCTCCCCGGATGACAACTGCGGAAAGTATAGCAGCCTGGCGCAGCGCCGCTTCCAGCCTTAGTCCCACTTGCGCATCATGCGTTCAAGCTCGCCGTTTTTCTCCAGCTGGAACAGGGCGCCGGCCAGCCGGTCGTTGATGCGGCTGTCGAGCTGCTTGCTGGTGGCGAAGTACAGCTTGGCGCTGTACATCACCTGCGGCAGGATCTTGACCTTGTCGGCGGTGCCGGTGCGCTCCAGCAGTTTCTGCAGGCCGGGGCCGCGGTGGAAGTAGAGGCGGCCGCGGCCGGCGATCAGCTTTTGCAGGTTCAGTTGCGGGTTGGTGGAGCTGGCGTCGATCTCGATGCCGCCCAGCGACGCCAGGATGTCGCCGGCCGCGAAGCCGCGGTTGATCAGCACCACGCCGTTGGGCGCCAGGTTGCGCACATCGTCCCAGCTGTGGATCACCACCTTGTCGTTGCTGCGCACCAGGAAATGGTATTCGATGCTGTAGAGCGGCGGGCCGAGGAAATGGAATTTCTTTTCGCGCTCGGGATTGCGCTGCACCGCGCATTGCACGTCTTCCTGGCCGGTCGCCAGTTCCGAATAGGCGCGGATCAGCGGCTTCCAGTGCTGGTCGCCGACGAAGCGCAGCCCGGGATCGATTTGCTCGACGGCGCGCATGATATCGATGCACAGGCCGACGATGCGGTCCTTGCCGTCGGCGATGAATTTGGGTTCGGTGCCCTCCTGGGCGGCGGTGCGCAGCACGATGGTCGGTTCGGCCGGCGCGCCGGCGGACAGCAACGGGATGCAGCAAGCCGCGCCGAGCAGCCAGGTCCATCCTCCGCGCCAACCACCCATGTGTCATCCTCTATAGTCCGGCGCATTGCGCTCTTTGTCCGTAGCTTACACTAAATGTAATGAGGGAAAACAGGCTTCCGCAGGACCCGGCGTCGCGATTTTCGCGTAGCGAACGGGCCGATGCGGGAACCGCAGGCCATCCGTGGTGCCTAAAAATGAATCAGGTCGGCGTACTGCCGCGCGCTTGCATCCCCAGGGCGAACGCCGGGACCTGTCCAGGTAACCAGACGACGAGGAGGAATATGATGGCCATTAAAAACATCGCAATTGCATGCCAAGGGGGCGGCAGTCATGCGGCCTATGCTGCGGGGGCGCTGCCGGCCCTGCTGCCGCAGTTTGCGAACATCGACATCGCGCAATCCCCCGCCCGTCGCAGGGCGCTGCAAGACGGCAAGGGCGAAGTGCTGCATCTGACCGGTATCAGCGGAACATCGGGTGGCGCCATCAGTGCGCTGCTTGCGTGGTACGGTTTTCTGACCGGCGGGGCAGACGCCGTCCGGCCCAAGCTGGAGCGGTTCTGGGATGCGAACTGCGCCCAGCGACCCGGAGAACACCTGCTCAACGAGCTGGGGCAGTGGTGGGGCAATATGCTCCCCTTGGACCTGAAGCTGAGCCCGTATCTGTCGCCGCTGCGGGAGATCGAGGGGTTTGCGACCAGCATGTGGCCATTGATGACCGCGTGCTGGCCGCCATTCGGCAACTGGATACGCGGCCCTTACTTCCAGCTGCGCCAAGCCGTCGCGCCGCATGTCGACTTCAAGCTGGTGGCGGCGATTGGGGATTTCTGCAGCATTCCACTGGAAATCAAGCGCTGGCAGGCATGCGACCTGGAAGCGAGGATGCTCAATCCGGCGGCCCCGCAGCACGCCCGGATCCGCCGCACGCAGCAGGCGATCGAGGAAGGGCTGCGGTGCAAACTGGACGCGGCGGGTCGGATCCAGGAAGCGATGGCGCGGAGCGATATTCCTGAAGAAAGCCTGTTGCGCACGGCGTTCGCCGCATGGCGTGCGCCGGGGCTGGCGTTCGACCCGGCGTCGCTGGCAACCCTGTCGCAGGCGGTGAAGGAGGTCAGCTACAGCATTCCCCAGCTGCTGATCGGTGCGGTCGATATCGACAGCGGCGCCTTCGTGGCCTTCAGTTCCGAACGTTCATCGCTGGACGCCGGCATCACCCTGGACGCCGTGCTGGCGTCCGCATCGCTGCCGTGGGTGTTCAAGGCACAGGAAGTCGACGGTACCGACGCCGAGACCCATGAGCCGCGCAAGATGTTCTGCTGGGATGGCCTGTTTTCGCAGAACCCGCCGATCAAGGACTTCATCTCGAACCTTGCCGACCGGACCAAGAAGCCGCACGGGCTGTGGATCCTGCAAATCAACCAGGACCGGTTCGACTTCAGCAAACGGGTCGCCGATGCGCGCGGCGGCACGCGTTCCGGCGGCGAACTCTGGCACCGGCGCGACATGCTGTCGGGGAACCTGTCGCTGAACCAGGAAGTCGCGTTCATCAAGGCGTTCAACCAGCGCATGGACGATCCGGGTCAACGCTTCCTCCCGGATGACAAGCCGATCGAAGTGGCGCGCATCGTCCTGGACGGCGAAGCGGTGGAAAGTGCGATGGCAAAGGAACTTGGCCTGTTTTCCAAGTTCGACCGCGATCCCTTGCTGGAGCAGGCGCTGCTGGCGCATGGCCGCAAACAGGCGTTGAATTTCCTGTCGCTGCGTTCGAGCGCGGACAGCCTGTGCGACCAGCTTGCCCTTGAGCTGGAGGCGACCGGCGCACGGCCCGGCCCACGCATGGAAACGGCATCCGGCCGGCCGCCGGGCGGGCGCCGGCTTTTCGGCGGCTTGCTGGCGCCCGATGTGATCACGATCGATCGTGTGCGCGGCTCCGGGCCGGTCGGCCGGGCGCATGCGGCGTTGCAGTGGCATGTCAGCGACGCGGTGGTGGGCGGCTGCAACGTGCGCATCCGCGGCAGCACCAGCTTGTGGGCGGACGGCGCCGATTGGCGCTTGGGGGAGACGCGCCTGCTCGAGATCGAGCAAAAGGCGGTCGAGGCGGAGCAGCCGTTATTACCGCTGGCGGAAGCGAATTCCTCGATGCATATGCCCGGCCCATCAACCGGCGAGCGCGAGCAGGTTGGGCTTGGGCGCGGGATGACGCAATAAGCTTGTCAATAAGAAAGGCGAGCGCAAAGCGGGAGCTGTCGCCGGGGACGCAAAAAAGGGCTTCGCGCCGAAGCGGGAAACCCTGTTCTGTACTGCGAATTCGGTGGTAGGCCGTGCGGGATTCGAACCTGCGACCAACGGATTAAAAGTCCGCTGCTCTACCAGCTGAGCTAACGACCCCCGAAAGAGGCCGTATTATATACAGCCGGCCGCGAACTGCAAAGGGTTTTGTTAAAACAATTTAGCCGATTGTTTCGCATCGCTTATTTCATGCCCAGGGCCGCCGTCACCTTCAGCACTTCGTCGGCGGTGGTCACGCCTTCCTGGATCTTCATCGCGCCGGCGATGCGCAGCGGCTTCATGCCGTCGGCCACGCTCTGGCGGCGCAGCGCCTGGATGTCGGTTTCCTCGCGCACCTGCTCGCTGAAGCGCTCGGTCACCGTCAGCAATTCATACAGGCCGGTGCGGCCGCGGTAGCCGGTCTGGCGGCACTCCGGGCAGCCGACCGGGCGATATACCTTGTCCGGCTTGGGCAGGTTCCACGCGCCCGCCAGGCTTTGCCAGATATCGTCGCTCAGTTCGCCGCCTTCGGCCTTGCAATCCACGCACAGCGTGCGCACCAAGCGCTGCGCCATGATGCCGATCAGCGTCGCCTCCAGCAGGTAGTAGGGCACGCCCAGCTCCAGCAGCCGCATCACGGCCGACGGCGCGTCGTTGGTGTGCAGGGTCGACAGCACCAGGTGGCCGGTCAGCGCGGCCTGGATCGCCATCTCGGCGGTGGCCAGGTCGCGGATCTCGCCGACCATGATGATGTCCGGATCCTGCCGCATCAGCGCGCGCACGCCGTCGGCGAACGACAGCTCGATGCCGGGCTGCACCTGCATCTGGTTGAAGGCAGGCTCGACCATCTCGATCGGATCCTCCACCGTGCAGACGTTGACCTCCGACGTCGCCAGCGCCTTGAGCGTGGTGTACAGCGTGGTGGTCTTGCCGGAGCCGGTCGGCCCGGTCACCAGGATGATGCCGTGCGGGCGCTGCGTCAGCGCGTCCCAGCGCAGCGCGTCGTCGATCGGGAAGCCCAGTTCCGGCAAGGTCTTGACCACCACCTCGGGGTCGAAGATGCGCATCACCAGCTTTTCGCCGAAGGCGGTCGGCAGCGTCGACAGGCGCAGCTCGACTTCCTGGCCGCCGGCGGTGCGGGTCTTGATGCGGCCGTCCTGCGGGCGGCGCTTTTCGATGACGTCCATGCGGCCCAGCAGCTTGATGCGCGCGGTCATCGCGATCATCACCACCGCCGGCACCTGGTACACCTGGTGCAGCACGCCGTCGATGCGGAAGCGGATCGCCGCCATGTCGCGCTTGGGTTCGAGGTGGATGTCGGAGGCGCGCTGCTCGAAGGCGTACTGCCACAGCCAGTCGACGATGTTGATGACGTGCTGGTCGTTGGCGTCGACCTGCTTGTTGATCTTGCCGAGTTCGACCAGCTGCTCGAAGTTGTTGCGCAGCGCCAGGTCGTTGCCGCTGGACTTGTTGGCCTTCTTGATCGACTTGGCCAGGCTGAAGAATTGCGTGATGTATTGCGCGATGTCGAGCGGGTTGGCGATCACGCGGCGGATCGCGCGGCGCGAGATCTTGGCGATCTCCGCCTCCCACTCGAACGAATACGGATCGGCGGTGGCCACCACCAGCGTGTCGGCGGTCAGCTCGACCGGCAGGATGTTGAAGCGCGCCGCGTAGCTGGCCGACATCACGTCGGCCACCTTGGTGAAATCGATCTTCAGCGGATCGATGCGGATGAAGGCCAGCTCGACGCGCGCGGCCAGCCATTCGCACAGCGCGTCCAGCGTCAGCAGCTTATGCGGCGGCTTGGCCGACAGCAGCTTGCCGTGCGCGACGGCGCACAGCGGATGCATGGCGCCGGTGGCGTTCTTCAGGATCGCCTGGCTTTGCGCGTACAGCTCCTTGACCTCGGTCTTGCGTATCATGCCGTCGGCCAGCAGCCAGGTGTAGATCTGCTGCAGGTCGAGCGGGGCCGATTTCTGCTGGGCGGGTGCGGAAGTTGCGGACATCGTAAGCCACTTTCAAAAAGTCGTTACATTGCTGCGATGGCCGCCGTGATCCCTTTGACCCAGGACTTGGCCGGCAATTTGGTGTCGGTGACGATCTGCGCCGCGCGCGCGGCCAGCGCCTCCAGCGCGACCGGCCGCTTGCGCTTGAAGGCGATCGCGACCACGTTACCATCATGTACCTGCGGCAGGCAAATGACTTGCTCGAACGCGAACTTGATCGCCTTGATGTTGCGCGCATAGCTGGGGTGGTCGCCGAACAGGTTGACCGTCATGATGCCGTCGTCGGCCAGGCAGGCGTTGCAGGACTGGTAGAACTCGGCGCTGTCGAGCACCGGTCCGCGCGCGGTGGCGTCGTACAGGTCGACCTGCAGCACGTCCAGCGTGGCGGCGTTGGCCGCGTCGTTGACATAGTCGAGCGCGTCCATTTCCAGCACGCGCAGGCGGGCGTCGTTGGGCGGCAGCTTGAACATCGATTCGCAGATCGCGATCACCGACGGGTTCAGCTCCACCGCCGTGACGGCGGCCCCGGGGAAGGTGGCGTGGCAGTATTTGGTCAGCGTCGCCGTGCCCAGGCCCAGCTGGGCGATGTGCCTCGGCTGCGGCAGCCACAGCATCCACGCCATCATCTGCTGCGCGTATTCCAGCTCCGGCCAGTTCGGCTTGCGGAGGCGCATCGCGCCCTGCACCCACTCCGTACCGAAATGCAGATAGCGCACGCCATCCTGCTCCGACAGCGTCACCGGCGCATATTTCGGCTTGCGGGGCGGGGCCGATGCCGGGCGCGAGGATTCTTCTTTTTCGATGGATTTTCGTTTGATCAGCATGGGGATGTGGGGGAAAGACGCGCGACAGGAGTGAACCGGCATTATCCCGCGATGCCTTGCAGCAAAGCAAGCCTGAAAACAACAATGCCGGTCGCGGGACCGGCATTGCTGGGGAGATGCTGAGGCGGATCAGCGCTGGGCGGGCTCGACCACCACGCGCAGCTTGACGCGCTCGCCCGGATCGTAGGACATCACGCTGGTGTAGTTGCGGCCGCGATAGTCGTAGGTGACTTCATAGCCCGAGGTGCGCGATTCCCAGTGGTCGACGGTGCGGCACTGCTTGACGGCTTGTTCGCTGACCGGGCCGCTGTTGGGCGTGTTGGCGTTGTCGACGCGGTCGCCGACCAGGGCGCCGGCGATCGCGCCGGCCGCGGTGGCCACCGAGCGGCCGCTGCCGCCGCCAACCTGGTTACCCGCCAAGCCGCCGACCAGGCCGCCAAGGATGGCGCCGCCCACGCCGCGCTGCGGCGCCGGCTGCTGGACTTGCACATACTCGGTGCGGCATTCCTGGCGTGGGCGGTTGATTTGTTCGACCTGCGGGGTGACGCGAACGACGCGGCCGAAATCTTCAAAATCGGCGGCTTGGGCGAATGGCAGCGCGCCCACGCAAAGTACGGATGCGATCAGTTTGGCTTGCAAGTTCATTTGGTACCTCGTTTCGTTCAGGGGTGTCTTATCAGGGATTCTGATATTGCATGATCAGTATAGTAATGCGGCTATCGCGCCGAAACTAGTGCATATCAAGTATCTATGGCAACAAATTGTAACAGCACCGCCGCCCGGGCGTCGCCGCCCTGCGCAGGGGCGAAATGTGCCGATTTAACCCCTAAAACACTTCAAATATCTTCTGTTTTTAACAAATATTGCGTTAGACATCACATTCGTGTTGATCTGGAAGGAACAACACGTTACCCTAATATGCGTATGGGATTCGAGAAACACGTTGAATCAGCCACGGCCGGCGCAGACCCGCCGCCGTGTAAAGTGGACAGGTGCTCAAATTATTTACTCATTAATTCACAAAATAGGCACTCCCGACAGTAAAGTGGACACACCGTACATGCCAGGTCAAATTGAGGGAAACATGAGTTTGCTAATGACCGTGCCGCCCAACCTCGTGCAGTCGATCCGCGCCTTCCGGGTGGTGGAGCTGCAGGAAGAGGCGGCCCGCCTTGAACAGCACTTCCTGTACGCGCACTGCATCGCCGGCGCCACCAAGCAGCAAGTTCTGGGCATCATTGCAGAATCGTTCCAGTTTCCCAAAGGTATAGGCAAGAATTTCGACGGCCTGCGGGAAACCCTGACCGAGACCATGTTCAAGGCCGGCACGCAAACCGGTTTTCTGGTGGTGCTGGAGCAATTGCCGAATACCCAAAAATTTGACAAGGAAGCACGGGAAACCCTGCTGGACGTCTTCCGCGACGCTGCCGATTACTGGGCCGACAAAAAAGTTCCTTTCCGGGTGTTTTACTCCTTCGAGTAGGCCGGAACCCCTCCCGCGGCAGCGACGGAGCCGCTTCTTTGCGGCCTGTCGGCGCCTGCTGCGCCGCAGCAATTCTTGCCTTTTGTGGTTCTGTGCCTGTGGACAAGGTACAATGTCGGCCTATGAAAAACATCGTCATTCTTATTTCCGGTCGCGGCAGCAACATGGAAGCGGTCGTCCGCGCGGTCAACGCCGAGCGGTGGCCGGCCCGCGTTGCCGCCGTCATCAGCAACCGCGCCGACGCCCCCGGGCTGGGGTTCGCTGCCGAGCACGGAATCAAGACGGCTATTGTTGCCAATAAAGACTATGCCAGCCGCGCCGAGTTCGACGCGGCGCTGCAGGCCGTGATCGACGGCTTCGCGCCCGATCTGGTGGTGCTGGCAGGGTTCATGCGGATTTTGACGGAGCAGTTTGTCGCGCATTACGCCGGCCGCATGCTCAATATCCATCCATCGCTGCTGCCGCTGTTCCCCGGCCTGGCGACGCACGCGCAGGCGCTGGCCGCCGGCGTGACGGAGCATGGCGCGACGGTGCATTTCGTAACTGCCGAACTCGATCACGGACCGATGGTGCTGCAAGCCGCCGTGCCCGTGTTGCCCGACGATACGGTTGAAACCCTGTCCGCCCGCGTGCTGGAGCAGGAGCATGTCATCTACCCGCGCGCGGTGCGCTGGTTTGTCGAAGACAGGTTGACGATAGCGCAGGGCGCGGTCCATGTGGACCACATAAAGTAAACTAAACCAAGGAATTCCATGAGATTGCCACCAGCGATACTCGCCAACGCCGAAGAAGTGTTGCGCGAGATTTTGCGCTTTGCCGCGCCGGCCGACACCACCCTGTCGCGCTATTTCAAAGACCACCCGCGCCTGGGCGGCCGCGAACGCGGCGCCATCGCCGAAGCCATCTACAACGTGCTGCGCAATAAATCGTTCTACACCGACTTCTCCGAAGCCGGCGGCGGCGCCACCATGCGCCGCCTGACCTTGCTGGGCATGGCCGACGCCGTCGGCGTCGAGTCGCTCGGCGGCCTGACCGAGGAAGAAGTGGCGTGGGTCGAGCGCATCCTGCAGATCGACCGCAAGGTGATGCACAAGTCGATGCGCTCGAACATGCCGAAATGGCTGTTCGACAAGCTGGTCGAGCAGATGGGCGAAGACGAGACCCTGCTGCTGGCCGACGGCATGAACGCGCCGGCGCCGCTGGACCTGCGCGTCAACAGCCTGAAGGCGACCCGCGAAGCGGTCGCCGAAGAGCTGGCGCAGGCGCCGATCCGCAGCACGCCGACGCCGTTCTCGCCGCTGGGCCTGCGCGTGCTGCAAAAGCCGGCGCTGCAAAACCTGCCGCTGTTCAAGAGCGGCGCCATCGAAGTGCAGGACGAGGGCAGCCAGGTGCTGTCCGCCATCGTCGGCGCCAAGCGCGGCGAGATGGTGGTCGACTTCTGCGCCGGCGCCGGCGGCAAGACGCTGGCGCTGGGTGCCATCATGCGCAACACCGGCCGCCTGTATGCGTTCGACGTGTCCGAGAAGCGCCTGGCCAAGCTCAAGCCGCGCCTGGCGCGCAGCGGCCTGTCCAACGTGCATCCGGTGCAGATCGCGCATGAGCGCGACGCCAAGATCAAGCGTCTGGCCGGCAAGATCGACCGCGTGCTGGTC
This sequence comes from Duganella sp. CT11-25, assembly GCF_047302815.1. Classification (NCBI taxonomy): domain Bacteria; kingdom Pseudomonadati; phylum Pseudomonadota; class Betaproteobacteria; order Burkholderiales; family Oxalobacteraceae; genus Duganella; species Duganella sp. CT11-25. Next base: position 2,881,935 of record NZ_JBKBFD010000001.1, on the reverse strand, counting down.
GACGCGCCATGCTCGGGCCTGGGCACGCTGCGCCGCAATCCCGACGTCAAGTGGCGCCAGAAGCCGGACGCGATCGGCGAACTGCAAGTCAAGCAGGCCGCGATCCTGGACGGCGCCGCGCGCCTGCTGAAGGGCGGCGGCCGCCTGGTCTACGCGACCTGCAGCTTCCTGGACGACGAGAACGACTTCATCGCCAAGCAATTCCTCGACACCCACCCGGACTTCGAGCTGGTGCCGATGAGCAAGGTGCTGGCCGAGCAGAAGATCGAGCTGGACATGGGCGACTACCTGAAACTGCTGCCGCACAAGCACCAGACCGACGGCTTCTTCGCCGCCGTGTTCGAGCGCAAGCCGATGGCCAAGAAAGTCGTCGTCAAGGACGAGGACGAAGCCGTCGAAGAATAAAACGACGCTGTTTCAAAGGCCGGGAAGGGTGCTCACCTCCCGGCCTTTTTACGTTAATCTACGCATCTCGCAACTCAGCAGACACTCGGCAAAATCCCCATGGCCCAACCACAACCGCTCCTCAATCTCATCGACGACCTCACCGGCGATATCCGCGACCCCAGCCTGCTGTGGCAGCTGGTCGCCATCGTCGGCGCCGTCATCCTGGGCTTTGCGCTGGCGCGGCTGCTGAAAAAACGCTTCGGCCGCGACGAGGCGCACGGCGGCATGCTGCGCTTCGGCGTCGAGAGCTTCGGCCGCGTGATGGCGCCGCTGGCCGTGGTCTGCCTGCTGGCGCTGGCGCGCGTGGCGCTGGTCAAGTACCACTTCCACGTCAACCTGATCAAGGTCGCGCTGCCGATCTTCGGCTCGCTGGCGGTGATACGCTTCACCTTCTACGTGCTGCGCCGCGTGTTCGCGCGCCGCGGCGGCGAGGTCAGCCCGACCATGCTGGCCTTTGAAAAAATCTTCCAGCTGCTGGTGTGGCTGGCCTTCGTGCTCTACATCACCGGCATGTGGTTCGAAGTCTACGAGTACATGGAAGGCACGGTCCTGCCCATCGGCAAATACAAGGTGTCGATCGCCGACATCCTGCAGGCCACGCTGTCGGTGGTGGTGCTGCTGATGCTGGCGCTGTGGGCCGGCGCCGCGCTGGAAGAGTGGCTGATGAAAGTGCAGGGTATGCACACCAACCTGCGGGTGGTGGTGTCGCGCACCGCGCGCGCCGTGCTGATCCTGGTGGCGGTGCTGATGAGCCTGTCGCTGGTGGGCATCGACCTGACCGTGCTGTCGGTGTTCGGCGGCGCGCTCGGCGTCGGCCTCGGCCTGGGCTTGCAAAAGATCGCCAGCAACTATGTGTCCGGCTTCGTGATCCTGCTGGACCGCAGCCTGACCATCGGCGACATGATTACGGTCGACAAATACAGCGGCATGGTGACGCAGATCAACACCCGCTACACCGTGCTGCAAGGCCTGGACGGCATGGAATCCATCGTGCCGAACGAGATGCTGGTGTCCGGCGCGGTGCAGAACTCGTCGCTGTCGAGCAGCATGCTGAACATCTCGACCAAGGTCTCGGTAGCCTACGATACCGATGTCGACATGGTGCTCAAGCTGCTGGAGGAGGCGGCGCTGACCGTCGCCCGCGTGCAAAAGGAAAAGGCGCCGTCGGCCACGCTGCTGAGCTTTGGCGCCGATGGTCTCGACCTGCAAGTCAGTTTCTGGATCAACGATCCGCAAAACGGCCGTGGCGGCGTGACCTCGGACGTCAACCGCGCGATCTGGCGCGCGCTCAAGGACAACAACATCTCGGTGCCGTTCCCGCAGAGGGAAATGCGCATCCTGGGCCCGGTGCCTAGCGTATTGGCGGGTACGGAAAGCACGACTGCATCAAGGGAATAGTCTGCGACCGCAAGAAAACCTTCCGCAAATCAGCATTAATTCAGCGTACAATACAGTCCAAAAGTAAGACTGACGGACTTCCTGCGCCTGTTGGAAACGCAATATTGACGGAACGACCGCATAGCGAGACATGCCCACTTTGGAGTAGTAATGAGCTTTAGTTTAAATGCAGTATTGGATTTTTTGTCTAACGGCGTCACCCGACTCACCGCCTGGCAAGTCTTCTTCTATACGATGGCGGTGACCCACATCACCATCGCCAGCGTGACCATTTATCTGCACCGCCACCAGGCGCACCGTGCACTGGAGTTGCACGCCATCCCTAGCCACTTCTTCCGTTTCTGGCTGTGGCTGACCACCGGCCAGGTGACCAAGGAATGGGCGTCGATCCACCGCAAGCACCACGCCAAGTGCGACACCGAGGAAGATCCGCACAGCCCGGTCACGCGCGGCATCAAGAAAGTGTTCTGGGAAGGCGCCGAGCTGTATCGCGCCGAATCGAAGAACAAGGAAACCATGGACAAGTACGGCCACGGCACGCCGGACGACTGGATCGAGCGCAACCTCTACACCCGCTTCAGCGCATCGGGCGTGGTGGCGCTGTTCATCATCAACTTCATGCTGTTCGGCGTCATCGGCATCACCGTGTGGGCCGTGCAAATGATCTGGATCCCGGTGACGGCGGCCGGCATCATCAACGGCATCGGCCACTACTGGGGCTACCGCAACTACGATTGCGCCGACGCCGCCACCAACATCATCCCGTTCGGCCTGCTGATCGGCGGCGAGGAACTGCACAACAACCATCACACCTTCGCCACCTCGGCCAAGCTGTCGTCGAAGTGGTATGAGTTCGACATCGGCTGGGGCTACATCCGCGCGCTGGAAATGCTGGGCCTGGCCAAGGTCAAGAAGCTGGCGCCGGAGCCGAAGTTCGCCAAGGACAAGCTGGAAGCCGACTTCGAGACGCTGCAATCGGTGATCGCCAACCGCTACGACGTCATGGCCAAGTACGCCAAGTCGATGAAGCATGCCTGGAAGGAAGAGCTGGAGCACCTGAAGGACAAGGCCCAGCTGGAATCGCGTTTCCTCAAATCGTCGCGCAAGCTGATGCAGCGCGAGCCGGGCAAGCTGGAAGCGCCGCAGCAGCAACAGCTGGTGGAACTGTTCCAGCACAGCAAAGCGCTGGAAACCATGCACAATATGCGGGTGGAACTGGGCGTGATCTGGGAGCGTTCGCACTTCACCCGCGACCAGCTGCTGCACAAGCTGCAGGACTGGTGCAACCGCGCCGAAGGCTCGGGCATCAAGTCGCTGCAGGATTTCTCGATGCGCCTGCGCAGCTACGCTTAACAGCAAGTATTGATACAATCAAATGGCCCTGCGGGGCCATTTTTCATTTGCAAAGGAAGACTATGGGATGGCGTAGTGTGGTGCTGGGGGCGGCGATGGCCTTGCCGTTGATGGCGCAGGCGGGCGACTGGACCGTGCGTTTCGATGGTGCGGGTCCGCTCAAGATCGGCATGCGTTTCGATACGGTCAACAAGATACTGGGCGACAATATGCAGCGCATGCCCAAGGAATTGCGCAACGTGCCGAACTGCTTCCAGCTGGAGCCGGCGCGCCAGCCCGGCTTGCTGCTGATGTTCATAGACGACGTGCTCAAGCGGGTCGATGTGATGGAGGAGGGCATCGCCTCCGAGCGCGGGATCGCGCTGGGCGATACGGTGGCCAAGGTGGAGCGCGCCTATGGCGAGGCGATCCAGCGCGCGGCGCAACTGCGCGACCCCGCCGAGCAGACGCTGACGGTGCTGGCCGGCGGCGGCCAGTATGCGATCCGCTTCGAGACCGGCAAGGGCAAGATCACCGGCCTCTACGCCGGCGACTATTCGCAGGTCCAGCTGACCGAAGGTTGCCAATAAAATTAAAAAAGCCGCTGAGTTTTCACTGAGCGGCTTTTTTATCGAGACGAAGACCGGATTACTTGATCTTGGTTTCTTTGAACATGACGTGCTTGCGTGCTTTAGGATCGAACTTCATGATCTCCATCTTAGCAGGCGTGGTACGCTTGTTCTTGGTAGTGGTGTAGAAGAAACCCGTACCTGCGGTCGATTCCAGCTTGATTTTGTCGCGGCCAGTTTTTGCCATGGTAGCTCCCTAATTAGACTTTTTCGCCACGGGCGCGCATGTCGGCCAGTACGGCATCGATGCCGACTTTGTCGATTACGCGCAGACCAGCGTTGGACAGACGCAGGGAGACCCAGCGGTTTTCAGATTCAACAAAAATACGACGGTTCTGCAGGTTAGGCAGGAAACGACGTTTGGTTTTGTTGTTTGCGTGGGAAACATTGTTGCCGACCATCGGCTTCTTCCCAGTAACTTGGCAAACACGTGCCATAACGCACTCCTTAAAAGACATTCCACAATTGGAAAAACAAGAGTATATCCAAAAAACTCAGCTTTTTCAATGACTTGTGAAAAACAATTGTGTCTTAAATATCTGAAAAAATTTAACAATTGTGAATTCGAGGTATTCCCCCTCTGTAAACCCTTGAGCGCACAGGGGTAAACTCATAGCTGGCCATGCTCGGCGAACGAGTGGACCTGGTGGCCCGCGACCACAAAATGGTCGAGGATGCGGATGTCCACCAGCGCCAACGCCTGCATCAGCGCCCGCGTCAGCAGCAGATCGGACTCGCTGGGATCGGGCGTGCCGGACGGGTGGTTGTGGGCCAGCATGACGCTGGCGGCGTTGCGCGCCAATGCTTCCTTGACCACTTCGCGCGGGTACACGCTGGTGTGGGTCAGCGTGCCGCGAAACATTTCCTTGGCCTCGATCAGGCGGTTCTTTACGTCGAGGAACAGCACATAAAAGGATTCAAAGGGCTTGCCGGCAAACACCAGCCGCAGGTATTCCTTGACCGCGCGCGGCGAGCCCAGCGTGGCGCCAGCCTTTATTTCCTCCAGGATGGCGCGCCGGGCCAGCTCCATCACCGCCTGCAGCTGGGCAAACTTGGCCGGCCCCAGGCCGTTGATGGCGGAGAATTCGGGCAGGCTGGCGCCGAACAGGCCTTGCAGCGAGCCAAAGTGGTGCACCATTTCCTGCCCGAGCTGCACCGCGTCCTTGCCGGGCACGCCGATGCGCAGGAATACCGCCAGCAATTCCGCATCCGTCAGCGCGGCGGCGCCTTCGCGTATCAGCCGCTCGCGCGGACGCCGCTCCAGCGGCCAGTCGATGATGGGCATGGGCTATCTCCGGTAATCGCTCTGCTGTCGATTATCGGCCGGCCGGCGGAGACGGTACTAACCCTGCGCAAAGCCGCGCAAACCGCCTTTTGCATCGATCGTTTGCGCGGGCCGCGGGCGCGAGGGGCAAGGTGGCTTACAATAGAGCCTTTGCCAGCTCATCGAATCTCAAGTCATGTCTAACGCGCAACCTGTCGTCACCCCATCGGCGTATCTCACCTTGCACTACCGTCTGGCCTCGCTGGACGGTACGGATATAGTTTCCACCTTCGCCGGCAATCCGGCCACGCTGATGCTGGGCCAGGGCCAGCTGGCGCCGGTGCTGGAAGCCTTGCTGATCGGCCTGCCGGAAGGCACGCACAAGACCTTCGACCTGGAGCCGGGCGTCGGCTTCGGCCCGCGCAATCCGGAACTGGTGCGCGAAGTGACCCGCGCCACGCTGGATGAGAACTCGGTGCCGGGCGCCGACTACAAGGTGGGCGACCTGGTCGACTTTGCCGCGCCGGGCGGCGGCCGCTTCGCCGGCATCCTGCGCGAGCTGGGCGACGACACCTGTCTGTTCGACTTCAACCATCCGCTGGCCGGCCAGCCGCTGAAATTCGAAGTCAACCTTATTTCCGTACTCTGAGGAAGTCATGAGCGATAAAGAAATCCTGTTGGCCCAGCCGCGCGGCTTTTGCGCCGGCGTCGACCGCGCCATCGAAATCGTCGAGCGCGCGTTGCAGCAGTTTGGCGCGCCCATCTATGTGCGCCATGAAATCGTCCACAACGCCTACGTGGTGGAAGACTTGCGCAACAAGGGCGCGATCTTCATCGAGGACCTGGATGATGTCCCGGCCGGCAACACGCTGGTGTTTTCGGCCCACGGCGTCTCCAAGGCGGTGCGCGCCGAAGCCGAGTCGCGCGGCCTGAGCATTTTCGACGCCACTTGTCCGCTGGTCACCAAGGTCCACGTGGAAGTGGCCAAGATGCGCAAGCAGGGTTGCGAGATCGTCATGATCGGCCACGACGGCCATCCGGAAGTCGAAGGCACGATGGGCCAGACGGAAGAGGGCATGTACCTGGTCGAAACCGTGGCCGATGTCGCCAGGCTGGACGTCACCAAGCCGGACCAGCTGGCCTATGTTTCGCAGACAACGTTGTCGGTAGACGACACCGCCGACATCATCGAAGCCCTGAAGCGCAAATATCCGGCGATCATCGAGCCGAAAAAAGGCGATATTTGCTACGCCACCACCAACCGCCAGGAAGCCGTGAAATTCATGGCGCCGCAGGTCGACCTGGTGATCGTGGTCGGCAGCCCGAACAGCTCCAACTCCAACCGCCTGCGCGAAGTGGCGGAGAAGAAGGGCACGCCGGCCTATATGGTGGACAACGCCACGCAGATCGACGCCGCCTGGCTGGAAGGCAAAGTCCGCGTCGGCGTGACGGCGGGCGCTTCGGCGCCGGAAGTGCTGGTGCATGCCGTGATCGACCGCCTGAAGGAACTGGGCGTGCGCAGCGTGCGCACCCTGGACGGCGTGGAGGAGTCGGTGACCTTCCCGCTGCCCAAGGGGCTGGATGGACAGAAAATCGCACCAATCGGAGGCGCGGCCTGAAGATTCGTTGGCCGGCGCGGAATTTAATTCAGTGACTGCTCATTTATTCCGCAGTTAGTTTTTCCAAATTCTCGCTATTATTTGCCTCGCTCTAAAAAGTTGTCGTTTCGGCTTATAAAACGGGGGCGGCGGCAGACACCGGTCAGGCACGAAACTTGCATTTTGAACGCGTAGTCAACGGCGGCACTACGGGGACACCCTCCCCGGGTGCCGTTTTTGTTACATGAACCGTCTGTGCAGGCATAACACAAAGTAAAGGCACTCTGAATGGATACTTTTATCCAACAAATTATTAATGGACTGGTGCTCGGCAGCATGTACGCACTGGTCGCGCTGGGCTACACCATGGTGTACGGCGTACTGAACCTGATCAACTTCGCCCACGGCGACGTGCTGATGATAGGCGCGATGACCGGCCTGACCATCCTCAAACTGCTCAACGTCTATGCGCCCGACCTGCCCGGCTACGTCAAGCTGGCGATCGCCATCGGCGGCGCCATCCCGGTCTGCATGGCGGTCAACGTCCTGATCGAACGCGTCGCCTACCGCCGCCTGCGCAATGCGCCGCGCCTGGCGCCGCTGATCACCGCCATCGGCGTCTCGATCCTGCTGCAAACCTTCGCCATGATGATCTGGGACCGCAACCCGCTGCCGTTCCCGCAACTGCTGTCGTCGGATCCGGTCGCCATCGGCGGCGCGCTGATCTCGCCGACCCAGATCCTGCTGCTGGCGCTGGCCGTGATCGCCATGACCGGGCTGGTGTTGCTGGTGGAAAAAACCAAGATGGGCCGCGCCATGCGCGCCACCGCGGAAAACCCGCGCGTCGCCGGCCTGATGGGCGTCGACTCCAACAAGGTCATCGTCGCCACCTTCGCGCTCGGCGCGGCGCTGGCCGCCGTGGCCGGCGTGATGTGGGGCGCCAACTACGCGTCGATCTCCTTCACGATGGGCTTCGTGCCCGGCCTGAAGGCGTTCTCGGCCGCGGTACTGGGCGGCATCGGCAATATCTACGGCGCCATGATCGGCGGTATCGTCCTCGGCCTGGTGGAAAGCCTGGGCGCCGGCTACATCGGCGACCTGACCGGCGGCTTCCTCGGCAGCCACTACCAGGACATCTTCGCCTTCGTCGTGCTGATCCTGGTGTTGACGGTGCGGCCGTCCGGCATCATGGGCGAACGCGTTGCGGACCGCGCGTAACAAAGGGACATCATGGCTATCTTGAATTTCGACTTCACCCACAATCCACGCAAGGCCTACAGCAGCATGGCCGTGCTGATCATCGGCTTGCTGGTGTTCCCGTTCTTTGCCGCGCAGTTCGGCAACTCGTGGGTCCGCATCATCGACATGGCGCTGCTGTACATCATGCTGGCGCTGGGGCTGAACATCGTGGTCGGCTTTGCCGGCCTGCTGGACCTGGGCTATATCGCCTTCTTCGCGGTGGGCGCTTATGTGACGGGGCTGCTGGCCTCGCCGCAGTTCGCCACCTTGCTGGAATCGGTGATCTATCAGTACCCGGTGCTGGGCGAATCGCTGGTGGCGCTGTTCGGGCCGGAAATCCAGCAAAACGGCATCCACCTGTCGGTCTGGATGATCGTGCCGCTGGCGGCCGCGCTGGCCGGCCTGTTCGGCGCGCTGCTGGGGGCGCCGACCTTGAAGCTGCGCGGCGACTACCTGGCCATCGTGACCCTGGGCTTCGGCGAGATCATCCGTATCTTCATGAACAACCTGAACGAGCCGATCAACTTCACCAACGGTCCGCAGGGCATCAACATGATCGATTCGATCAAGGTGTTCGGCGTCAACCTGGCCGGCGAGGCGGGCTCGCGCGCCACGGTGGTCATCGGCGGCTTCTCCATGCCGTCGGTCAACGCCTACTATTTCCTGTTCCTGGCGCTGTGCATCGCGATCGTGTTCGTCACCACGCGCCTGCAGCATTCGCGCCTGGGCCGCGCCTGGGTCGCGATCCGCGAGGACGAGATCGCCGCCAAGGCGATGGGCATCAATACCCGCAACGTCAAGCTGCTGGCGTTCTCGATGGGCGCCTCGTTCGGCGGCGTGGCCGGCGCCATGTTCGCGGCCTTCCAGGGCTTCGTGTCGCCGGAATCGTTCGCGCTGACCGAATCGATCGCCGTGCTGGCGATGGTGGTGCTGGGCGGCATTGGCCACATCCCGGGCGTGATCCTGGGCGGCGTGCTGCTGGCCTCGTTGCCGGAAGTGCTGCGCCACGTGGTCGAGCCGCTGCAGCAGCAGTTGTTCGGCCATGTGCTGATCGAAGCGGAGGTGCTGCGCCAGCTGCTGTACGGCCTGGCGCTGGTGCTGATGATGCTGTTCCGTCCGGCCGGCTTGTGGCCTTCGCCCAAGCATGAAGACCGTCCCGACAGCGACTCCGACACCAAAGATCAATCGTCCGGCACCATGGCGGCGTGAGGAAGACAGAAATGAGTGAACAGGTAATTCTCCACATCGCTGGCGTCAACAAGCGCTTCGGCGGCCTGCAGGCGCTGACCGATGTCGGCATCAAGATCATGAAAGGCCAGATTTACGGCCTGATCGGCCCCAACGGCGCCGGCAAGACCACTTTCTTCAATGTCATCACCGGCCTGTACCAGCCGGACACCGGCACCTTCGAGCTGGCCGGCAAGCCGTATTCGCCGTCGGCGCCGCACGCGGTGGCCAAGGCCGGCATCGCCCGCACCTTCCAGAACATCCGCCTGTTCGGCGAGATGACCGCGCTGGAGAACGTCATGGTGGGCCGCCACGTGCGCTCGCACCAGGGCGTGTTCGGCGCCGTGTTCCGCCACAAGGCGGCGCGCGAGGAAGAGGCGTCGATCCGCAAGCGCGCGCAGGAGCTGCTGGACTTCGTCGGCATCGGCCAGTTCGCCAGCCGCACGGCGCGCTTCCTGTCCTACGGCGACCAGCGCCGCCTGGAAATCGCCCGCGCGCTGGCGACCGATCCGCAACTGCTGGCGCTGGACGAACCGGCGGCCGGCATGAACGCGACCGAGAAACTGGCGCTGCGCGAGCTGCTGGTCAAGATCAAGAACGAAGGCAAGACGGTGTTGTTAATTGAACACGACGTCAAGATGATGATGAGCTTGTGCGACCGGCTGATGGTGCTGGAGTACGGCAAGCCGATTGCGGAAGGTTTGCCGGCGGAAATACAAAGCAATAAGGCGGTGATTGAAGCCTATCTGGGAGGATCGCACTAATGAGCGACAACGTTCTTAAAGTATCGGGACTGAAAGTCGCGTACGGCGGCATCAAAGCCGTCAAGGGTATCGATCTGGAAGTGAACAAGGGCGAACTGATCGCGCTGATCGGCGCGAATGGCGCCGGCAAGACCACGACCTTGAAAGCCATTACCGGCACTTTACCGCCGTGTAAAGTCGAGGGCACGATCAGCTATCAGGGCGTATCTTTAAAAGGCAGTAAATCCTTCCATTTGGTGGAAAAGAAACTGGCGATGGTGCCGGAAGGCCGTGGCGTATTTACCCGCATGTCGATTCATGAGAATCTGATGATGGGGGCTTATACCCGTAACGATACAGCCGGCATCGACGCCGATATCGCCAAATGGTTTGATGTGTTCCCGCGCTTGAAAGAACGCTCGGCGCAAATGGCCGGGACCTTGTCGGGCGGTGAGCAGCAAATGCTGGCGATGGCACGCGCATTAATGTCGCATCCTGAACTGCTGTTATTGGATGAGCCATCGATGGGGTTATCGCCGATTATGGTGGAAAAGATTTTCGAGGTGATTCGCAATGTCTCGAAAGAGGGAATTACGATTCTGCTGGTCGAGCAGAATGCGAAACTCGCATTGCAAGCGGCGCATCGCGGCTATGTCATGGACTCCGGGAACATCACCATGACCGGCAACGCCCAGGACATGCTGGACGATCCCCGCGTCAAGGCGGCTTATCTGGGCGAATAGGGGGAAACCGGAAAGCGTTCCGGTTTTTCCGGCTTCACGCGGTCAATATGTGAGTTGCCAGGAGGCTGAATCTTTGCAATTCCGGCGCGATTTCTGCCGCATAATCCGGGGCGTTTACCGTCACCGGTAGATGACCTCCGCCGGGATTCTTATATTGAGCCGTAATCGTCTTGTCGCCCACAAAGCGGACCTCCACGCCGGGCGGCAAATTGTCTTCAAGCATAATATAGAAAGGCCGGAACCATTGAGGTATCAACAGGACCTCGAACCCGCCGGGTCCCGGCGCTATCGCCCCACCTGGCACCTCCGACTCATAGGATAAGCCGTGGTGGTCCGAGTTCGCGACGTTGGAAGGCGGTTGCCGGACAATGGCCATGACCGTGTTTTGTGCCCGCTCGGTCATTTCTGGCAGGTATAGTGTATTCAGTAAGGCCGTATTATTCCTGTCGGCGCCGTTCGCTTGCAAGCGCCGGGCGACCATCCCCCCGGCTCCCGGCATCTCTTGCTCGGCTTTTTCGCACTGTTCTTGTTGCTCAGGGGTCAATGCCACATTTTCCGGCCGGCTCCACTCCCCAAATGGATCGGTGTCGGGACTTTGTTTAATCCAGTCGTCTTGCCGCTCCAGGGCGACGCTGATACTGCCCCGGTCTTCCGCGTTCATCGATCCACTGGCAATTTCATTTGCGGTTGCGGTTCCCGCGCGATGATCCAGTACGTTGACCGCAAGCCCGCCATCGCCGCCCTCATCGACCGAGCCTACGAAATCAATATTCTGCTGAGTCAGCCGCTGGCGGCTGAGAATGCCGGTGGCGAATATGCTGCGGAGGAGTTTGGTAACGGAATAGACCTTGTTGACGTAAAGGACGAGCTCTTCCCCGTCTCTGAAAGGCAATACCTGATTTATGCCCAGCATCCAACCAGCTATTTCTGATTCGTCGAACGAAACCAAATGATCCAATTGGTTCATGCTCAAATAATCAATGATGCTGTCGATGGGGTGACCGTTGACGACCACTCGACGTTGGACGGTACGACCATCTTTCGCTCGCATCTGGGTTTGTACCGCCCGCAGGTTTTGAGAGTGCAAGCTTGAACTCATCGTTGCCTGCATCGCGCGTAGCTGTATGGCTTCGTCGCGCTTGTCTTCAGATGCCGTAGGCATTGGCGCCGGGCCCCGATTGATGAGGGCCGTGGTTTGATTGATGGTTGCAGGCGTTTGCGTTCTCATGTGGCCCCATCCTTTTTTATCGCTAGTTCAAGTACTGCTGGACAAGTATCAGGTTACCACGCTCAGCCATCTACTTGTCAAATGAATAAAAAAAAGCCCCGGCGCTTAGCCGAGGCTTTTAAGGACACCCGTTTGAGAAGAACTCCGCGGATGTCGAGGAGGCAGCACAACGGGGAGTCGGCGCGCTGCCGCGCCGATTATCCCTTGATTACTTCTTTGCAGCCGCTTTCGCGGTGGCGGTGGTGAACTGATTCACTGCCGACGACAGGTTGCTTTCGATCGATTCAACAGCCTGCTTGGCGGTTTTGGTGAATTGCTCGTAACCGGCATTGGCATTGCCGATTGCCGATTTCAGCAGGGCAACAGCGTTTTCGCTGCCGGCCGGGGCGTTCTTGCTCACTTCTTCCACCAGCGAAATGACTTTGCGGTTGGTTTCAGCGATCTGGGTTTCAGCGGCTTTGCTGAATTCAGCGCTGGTGCTCGAAGCGATGCTTGCCAGGTGACGGCCGTAAGCGATGGTCTTTTCGGCGTTAGGCTGAGCCTGAGCGGTGGCCAGCGAGAAGAATTCTTGCGGGTCTTTGGCCGACAGCAGTTGTTTGGTGGTGGCCGACGACTCTTCCAGCGATGCCTTGGCAGCGGTCAAGTTCAGGTCGACGAATTTCTCCACGCCTTCGAATGCCTTGTTGGTCAGGGCCGAGAAAATAGCGAACTGGGCTTCAAAGTTGGCTTTGGTCGCATTGGAAAATTGCTCAGGGATTGAAAACATTTAGATCTCCAGGAAAAATAGTCATTGATGATTGAATACTGCCGTTTCTTACCGTCGGTAAGAAACAGGCAATCCACGTTTCAGACCGAACAACAAATTGTGCAACGCAACAAACCCGATTTTACGGCCTTCAAAAATTAAGTCAAGCGATTTTTTGTGCGTTGCATCAAAGCACGAAATATCGATCCCTGGAAGTATTTCCATAGGGAATTGTTATCAAAAAGACGAGCTGGACAGGGGGCTGCCGATGGGAAATCGCTCACCGTGTTAGACTCAAGCCATCCCGAGTCGGCGCCGCAATCCGGCGCCGATTCCCTTTCAGTCCGATAGTCAGACGACATGCCCGAGACCCCGACCGCTGTTGCCGCCACCCGGCATGCCACTTTTCTATCGCCGATGCCGCTGTTTTTCGTGGTGTTGTGGAGCAGCGGCTTCATCGTCGCCAAGTTCGGCCTGCCGTATGCGCCGCCGCTGACCTTCCTGCTGCTGCGCTTTTTGGGCGTGCTGCTGTTCCTGGTGCCGGCCGTGCTGCTGCTCAAGGCGCCCTGGCCGTATGGCAAGATATGGCGGATCGCACTGGCCGGATTGCTGGTCCAGGCCGGCTACCTGATCGGCGTCTGGTGCGCGATCAAGCAGGGCATGCCGGCCGGCCTGTCGGCGCTGATCGTCGGCATGCAGCCGATATTGACCGCCTTCGCCGCGCCGCTGATCGGCGAAAAAGTCCGTCCGCGCCAGTGGCTGGGCTTGTTGTTCGGCATCGCCGGCGTCGGGCTGGTGGTGGCCGCCAAGGTCCAACTGGTCGGCTTGTCGCTTGATGCCATCTTATTGTGCGTGCTTGCACTATTGTCTATCACCATAGGCACGCTGTATCAGAAACGTTACTGCCCGCAGTTCGACCTGCGCACGGGCACGGTGATCCAGTTCGCCGCGTCCATCGTGCTGGTGTTGCCGCTGGCCATACTATTTGAAGGACTGGGCCCGGATTTTGCTGCGGTGCAGTGGACCCCGCGCTTTGTCGGTGCATTGCTGTGGTCGGTCCTGGGTCTGTCGATCGGCGCCATCTTCCTGCTGTTCGCGCTGATACGCCGCAGCGACGCCACCCAGGTCACCAGCCTGCTGTACCTGACGCCGCCGACCACCGCCGTCATGGCCTGGCTGATGTTCGGTGAAGCTTTCAACGCCCTCGGCATCGCTGGCATGGTGCTGGCGGTGACGGGCGTGATATTTGTGGTCAAAAAAGTTAAATAATAGCGAGGACACATGATTTCCACTCCCGACCAGCAAGCCGTCGACGCGGCGATCACGTCGCGCCGCTCGATCCGGGCCTTCCTGCCGACGCCGGTGGCGCGCGAGGACATCGCGCAGATACTGCAGGTGGCGGCGCGCGCGCCGTCCGGCACCAATACCCAGCCGTGGAAGGTGTATGTGCTGCAAGGCGAGCGCAAGCAGGAGTTGTCTTCGGCGATCTTGGCCATACATAATGACCCGGAGCAGTCCAAATTGCACACAGAGGAATACGCCTACTATCCGCGCGAGTGGATCTCTCCTTTTATCGAACGGCGCCGCAAGGTCGGCTGGGACCTGTATGCCTTGCTGGGCTTGACGCGCGACAACAAGACCGGCATGGCGGCCCAGCACGGCCGCAACTACGAATTCTTCGGCGCCCCGGTCGGGCTGATTTTTACGATAGACCGCATCATGGAGCAGGGCTCCTGGCTGGACTACGGAATGTTTCTGCAAAACATCATGGTGGCGGCGCGCGCGCGGGGACTGGATACCTGTCCGCAGGCGGCGTTTACGCAGTACCATCAAGTCATCGGCCAGCTACTGGGCTTGCCGGAAAATGAAACCGTGGTGTGCGGCATGGCGCTCGGTGTTGCGGACATGGCAAAGATTGAGAATACTTTGATCACGGACCGTATGCCGCTTGAAGAATTTGTTAAATTTGTCGATTAGTACCACCTTGTTTTTCCGGTATGGCGCATAAGCAACCAACGATGCGCTCAATGTTAAATATGCTTGCGCTGGGGCAGCGTTTTGCTACACTGCAACTTGGGTTGTACGACTTCTTTTGGGGATACGAATGTATAAACTAGCGTTAAGTGCGCTCATTTCGCTGATGTTTGCATCCGCAGCCGCTACCGCAGCGCCGGCACTCAGTGCCGACGGCGCCGCGCCGAAAAAACAGCAGGTCAAAAAGGCCAAGCGCCAGCCGGTGCGCGTCGCCGCGGCGCAAGCCAGCGAACGCGTGGTCAAGCGCGTCATCAAGGTCAACGGCCGCCGCAAGGTGGTGTACCAGCGCGTCATCGCCGCCGCACCGGCCGTGCCGACCATGGGCGACCTGGCCGGCCTGAACATGACGCGCGACCCGCTGGACCTGGCGTCCAACGTGGCGCTGGTGCTGGACCAGGCCAATTCCGAAGTGCTGTTTGAAAAGAATTCCAACGTCGCCTTGCCGATCGCCTCGATCACCAAGATGATGACCGGACTGGTCGTGGTGGAAGCGAAACAGGACATGGACGAAGTGCTGACCGTGACGGAAGAGGACGTCGACCGCGAAAAATTCAGCAGCTCGCGCCTGAAGGTCGGCGCCCAGCTGACCCGCGCCAATATGCTGCATATCGCCTTGATGAGTTCGGAAAACCGCGCCGCCTCCGCGCTGGGCCGCAACTACCCGGGCGGCAAGCCGGCGTTTGTCGAGGCGATGAACGCCAAGGCCCGCGAACTGGGCATGACCGACACGCATTACGTCGATTCCAGCGGCTTGTCGAAAATGAATGTGGCCAGCGCGCGCGACCTGGCCAAGCTGGCGATGGCGGCGTATCAACAGCCGATGCTGCGCCAGTTCTCGACCGACGCCAAGGCCATGATCGAGACGCCGAACGGCCGTCCGATGCAGTTCGGCACCACCAACCACCTGGTGCTGAGCCCGGACTGGGCGATCGGCCTGCAGAAAACCGGCTTCATCAACGAAGCGGGCCGCTGCCTGATGATGCAGGCGGTCATCGAAGGCCGCTCGGTCATCATGGTATTCCTGGACTCCAAGGGCAAGCAATCGCGTACCGCCGACGCGGGCCGCATGCGCAAATGGCTGGAAGCGCTGAAGCCGGCCGGCTTCGGCGCCAGTTCGCCGTCTTACTCGACGGGAATGTAACCCAGGGTGGCGGAAATCTGGTTGGCGGTGCCGACCAGGTCTTCCAGCCACTCTTCCTGCAAGCGGTCGGCCGGCGCCGAGATCGACAGCCCGGCAATCAGCTTGCCGCTGTCGTCGTGGATGCCGGCGGCCATGCAGCGCACACCCAGTTCCAGCTCCTCGTTATCGCGCGCATAGCCGCGTGAGCGCACCAGGCTCAGCTCCCGCTCCAGCTTGGACAGATCCGTGATCGAATTCTTGTTGTGCCCGGCCAAGCCGGTGCGCGTGGCGTAGGCGCGGATGGCTTTCGGCTCGTCCACCGACAGGAACAGCTTGCCGGTCGAGGTCAGGTGCAGCGGGCCGCGGCCGCCGATGGCGCGCACCACCTGCATGCCCGAGCGTTCCGAGAAGGCGCGGTCGATGTAGACGATCTCGTCGCCCTGGCGCACCGACAGGTTGATGGTCTGCTGGGTCTTCTTGTGCAGCGCGCGCATGAAATCCAGCGCCGCCTCGCGCACCGACAGCCGGCTCTTGACCACATTGCCCAGTTCCAGCAGGCGCATGCCGAGGCGGTAGGTGCCCGGCTCGATGCGGTCGACAAAGCGGGTCAGCACCATGTCGTTGAGGATGCGGTGCGCGGTTGACGGGTGCAGCCCGGAGACCTTGGATAATTCCTTCAGGCTCACGGGATCGGGATACTTGGCCAGTGCATCGAGCAACGCCACCATGCGCTCGATCACCTGGATAGTGGTCTTTTGCTCGGGAACGGTTTCGATTTTCATGATGTGGTTGGTGCAGTGCGGTATGTGATACTGACTTTATACCACAATGTGGAAAAAAGCGGAATTGATGCATAATACGACATTGTTATTTTTAGACCAAATCATGGATCCAGTCAGCGAATTCAAGAGCAAAAGTGGCCTCAAACGTATTTATTCCGCCTTTTTCTACTCCCTCGACGGTTTCCGTTCGGCATGGAAGCATGAGCATGCGTTCCGCCAAGAGGTGGGCATGTTCGTGGTCGGCGCCGTCATCGCCCTGGTGTTGCGCATCTCGGCGTTCGAAAAACTGCTGTTAATCGGCGTGCTGATGTTGATATTGATCGTGGAACTGATCAATTCATCGATAGAAGCGGTGGTGGACCGGGTCTCGCTGGAGCGCCATCCCCTATCCAAGAACGCCAAGGACTTCGGCAGCGCGGCAGTGCTGCTGACCTGTCTGCTGGCGGCCGCGACCTGGGCGGTGGTCCTGTTCAACCGTTTTTACTGAGCGACAACTAATCTATATAAACTTTTTATATATTGAACTGCTAAAAGCTTAGTTCTCATTTATAAAGGGCAGCAGTAATCTGGAGACCTTCACTACTAGGGGAATCAAATGCTGTCCAAAAAAATCATTGCTGCTGCTGTTCTTGCCATTACCGCCGTTGCACCTGCTCTGGCGGCTGAGATTTCGCTGTTGAACGTATCGTACGACCCGACCCGTGAGCTGTACCAGGACGTCAACACCGCCTTCGCCAAGGAATGGAAAACCAAGACCGGCGACGTGCTCAAGATCAAGCAATCGCACGGCGGTTCCGGCAAACAAGGCCGCGCCGTGATCGACGGCCTGGAAGCGGACGTGGTCTCGCTGGCGCTGGCCTACGACATCGACGAAATCGCCCAGCACAAGCTGCTGTCGCCGGACTGGCAGAAGAAGCTGCCGCACAACAGCACCCCGTACACCTCGACCATTGTGTTCCTGGTCCGCAAGGGCAATCCCAAGGGCATCAAGGACTGGAACGACCTGGTCAAGCCAGGCGTGGCCGTCATCACCCCGAATCCGAAAACCTCCGGCGGCGCCCGCTGGAACCATCTGGCGGCCTACGGCTACGCGCTGCGCCTGCCGGGCGGCACCGACGCCTCGGCCAAGGAATTCCTGGGCAAGCTGTATAAAAACGTGCCGGTGCTGGACTCCGGCGCCCGCGGCGCCACCACCACCTTCGTCGAGCGCGGCATCGGCGACGTGCTGATCGCCTGGGAAAACGAAGCGCTGCTGGCGATCAAGGAACTGGGCCCGACCAAGTTCGACATCATCGCGCCATCGGTCTCCATCCTGGCGGAACCGCCGGTCGCCATCGTCGACAAGGTGGTCGACAAGCGCGGCACCCGCAAAGTGTCCGAGGCTTACCTGAACTTCCTCTACACCGACGAAGCGCAGGACATCATCGCCAAGAACTACTACCGTCCGGCAACCGAGAAGGCATCGAAGAAATACGCTTCGCAGTTCCCGAACGTGAAACTGTTCACCCTGGCGCAAGTCGCGGGCGACTGGACCAAGGCCCAGAAGACCCACTTCGCCGACGGCGGCGTGTTCGACCAGATCTACCAGCCTAAGTAAGCAAGATGGACGGCGTGCTTGCCCAGTTTCGCGTGTTGATTGCGCCCGGCCTGCATAACAGCGGGCCGGACCACTGGCAAAGCCGCTGGCAACGCCTGTTCCCCGCCTTCGAGCGGGTGCAGCAGGACGACTGGGAGGTGCCGGACCTGCCGCGCTGGTCGGCCCGCATCGACGAGGTTCGCCGGCGCGACAGCCGGCCGACGCTGGTGGTCGCGCACAGCTTCGGCAGCCTGGCCACGGTGCACAGCCTGGCGCGCGATCCGTCCGGCGTCGCCGGCGTGCTGATGGTGGCGCCGGCCGATCCCGACAAATTCAACGTGGCGGCGCTGCTGCCTCGGCAAGCGCTGCCGGTGCCCTCCATCATGGTTGGCAGCACCAACGATCCGTGGATGGCGGCGCCGCGCGCGCAGCTGTGGGCGCAGCGCTGGCACAGCCGCTTCATCAACGGCGGCCCGCTCGGCCATATCAACGCGGAATCGGGCCTGGGCGACTGGCCGGAGGGCTTGGAAACATTGTATTTTCTAGCAGAAAAGGCGCAGAATGACGCGCTGACGGCGCCCTGACGCCGATACTTGCTTAACCTCAACCTCCTGGAGACCACCATGACGATACGCCTGGGCGATACCGCGCCTGATTTTGAACAAGATTCTTCCATTGGCAAACTGCATTTCCACGAATGGGCGGGCAACTCCTGGGTGGTGCTGTTTTCGCACCCGGCCGACTTCACGCCGGTCTGCACCACCGAACTGGGCCTGACCGCCAAGCTGAAACCGGAATTCGACAAGCGCAACGTCAAGGCGATCGCGCTGTCGGTCGACCCGGCCGAATCGCACCAGAGCTGGATCAAGGATATCGAGGAAACCCAGAACACCGTGGTCGGTTTCCCCATCATCGCCGACGCCGACCGCAAGGTGTCCCAACTGTACGACATGATCCACCCGCAAGCCTCGGCCACCGCCACCGTGCGCACGCTGTTCGTGATCGACCCGAATAAAAAGGTTCGCCTGAGCATCACTTATCCGATGAGCACCGGCCGCAACTTCGACGAAGTGCTGCGCGTGATCGATGCGCTGCAACTGACCGACGGCTACACCGTGGCGACGCCGGGCAACTGGAAGGATGGCGACGACGTCATCATCCCGCTGACCGTGCAGGATCCCGAAGTGCTCAAGCAAAAGTATCCGAAAGGGTTCACCGCCGCCAAGCCTTACCTGCGCGTCACCCCGCAACCGAACAAATAACGGCTATCACGCGCTAAGGCATTTGCAAAGCGCATAAGCAAATAAGCATTCCGTTGTTTGGAAATTTCCCTATAGTAGGTACCCTTCGGGCCTACTTTGGGGAAACTGCATGGATTTGTCGTTTGTCATTTCAGGTTTTGCCGTTGGCGTGCTGGTCGGCATGACCGGCGTCGGCGGCGGCTCGCTGATGACGCCGCTGTTGACGCTGATGTTCGGCGTCTCGCCGGCCGTCGCGGTCGGCACCGACCTGGCTTTCGCTTCGCTGACCAAGGGCGTCGGCACCTTCACCCATCGATTGCGCGGCACGGTCCACTGGGACATCGTCGGCCGCCTCTGTCTCGGCGCCTTGCCGGCCGCGCTGCTGGCCAGTATCGCCCTTCAACATTTCGGCACGCTCAACAAGGAAATCGGCCAGGTGATCCGCTACACCATCGCCGGCTCGGTGCTGCTGACCGTGGTCGCGCTGCTGTTCAAGCGCAAGATGCTGGCCTGGATCACCGCCCACCCCGAGCGCCAGCTGCAGGGCAGGGCGCTGAGCACCGCCACCATCGTCTCCGGCGTCGTGCTGGGCACGCTGGTGACGATCTCGTCCATCGGCGCCGGCGCCATCGGCGCGACCCTGCTGGTGATGCTGTATCCGCGCCTGAGTGCCGCCGAAGTGGCCGGCACCGATATCGCCTATGCCGTGCCGCTGACCGCGATCGCGGCGATCGGCCACTGGTGGCTGGGCTCGATCAACTGGACGCTGCTGGCGACCTTGCTGGTCGGCTCGCTGCCCGGCATCACCATCGGCGCCTACGCCGCCCGCGCCGTGCCGGAGCGCCTGCTGCGTGGTTTGCTGGCGATCACACTCGTTGCCGTGGCAACAAAATTAATCTTCTGAGCGTATATAGCGTAAACATCTAATCAAATGAGAAAAGCTTCGTTTGTATTATGAAGCGCGGATGAGATTATGCAGCCCTTATAGAAGAATTTGTAATAAGGGAGCCTTCATGTCCGCAGTTCTCGCAGCGTCCGCCACGGCACCCGTTGCCGCCAAGGGCGCACCATTCCGGGTGATGCCGGGGTTCCGGCTGTCGCTGGGATTCACCATTTTCTATCTGGCGCTGATCGTCCTGATTCCGCTGTCGGCGGTCTTCCTGAAGACCTTCACGCTGACCTGGGATGCGTTCTGGGCCGCGGTGACCTCGTCCCGCGTGATCGCCTCATATAAGCTGACCTTCGGCGCCTCGCTGATCGGCGCCTTCATCAACGTCATCTTCGGCGGCATCGTCGCCTGGGTCTTGGTGCGTTATGAATTCCCCGGCAAGCGCATCATCGACGCCCTGGTCGACCTGCCGTTCGCGCTGCCGACCGCCGTGGCCGGCATTACGCTGACCGCGCTGTACTCGGCCAACGGCTGGTTCGGCCGCTTCCTCGAAGGCACGCTGGGCCTGAAGGTGGCGTTCACGCCGCTCGGCGTGGTGATCGCGCTGACCTTCATCGGCCTGCCCTTCGTGGTGCGCACGGTGCAGCCGGTGCTGGAAGACGCCGAGCGCGAACTGGAGGAGGCCGCCGCCAGCCTGGGCGCCAACGCCTTCCAGACCTTCACCCGCGTGGTGTTCCCGACCATCCTGCCGTCGCTGATGACCGGCTTCGCGCTGGCCTTCGCGCGCGCCACCGGCGAATACGGCTCGGTGATCTTCATCGCCGGCAACATGCCGATGGTGTCGGAAATCACGCCGCTGTTCATCATCACCAAGCTGGAGCAGTACGACTACGCCGGCGCCACCGCGATCGCGGTGGTGATGCTGGTGGCGTCCTTCCTCATGCTGTTGACCATCAACCTGTTGCAAGCCTGGGCTCGCGGAAAGTCGGGGAAATAATATGAGCGCAGCTCCAACAGTCACGCCAAGCGCCCCGGTGCGCCGCGGCGAATTGCCGTCGGCGCCGAAAACGCTGGAACCGGCCTGGGTGCGCATCGCGCTGATCGCCGTCGCGCTGACCTTCCTGACCTTGTTCCTGTTCGTGCCGCTGGTGGCGGTGTTCGTCGAAGCGTTCAAGAAGGGCTGGGAAGCCTACCTCGCCGCCATCATCGAGGACGACGCGATCTCGGCCATCAAGCTGACGCTGATCACCGCCGCCATCGCCGTGCCGCTGAACCTGGTGTTCGGCATCGCGGCCTCGTGGTGCATCGCCAAGTTTGAATTCCGCGGCAAGAGCATCCTGCTGACCCTGATCGACCTGCCGTTCTCGGTGTCGCCGGTGATCTCCGGCCTGATCTATGTGCTGCTGTTCGGCGCACAGGGCTGGTTCGGCCCATGGCTGATGGAGCACGACATCAAGATCTTGTTCGCGGTGCCGGGCATCGTGCTGGCGACCATCTTCGTCACCTTCCCGTTTGTCGCGCGCGAGCTGATCCCGCTGATGCAGGCGCAGGGCAGCGAGGAAGAGGAAGCGGCCATTGTGCTGGGCGCCTCCGGCTGGGACACCTTCCGCCGCGTGACGCTGCCGAACATCAAGTGGGGCCTGCTGTACGGCGTGATCCTGTGTAACGCCCGCGCCATGGGCGAGTTCGGCGCGGTGTCGGTGGTGTCCGGCCACATCCGCGGCGAGACCAACACCATGCCGCTGCAGGTCGAGATCCTCTACAACGAATACAACTTTTCGGCAGCCTTTGCCGTGGCGTCCCTGCTGGCCCTGCTGGCGCTGGTGACCCTGGCCCTGAAATCCTTTATCGCCTGGCGCTTGAACGAATCCATCGCCGACGACAAGCGCACAACGGAGTAATACCATGACGATCGAAGTTAAAAACATCAACAAGCGTTTCGGCGATTTCGTCGCCCTCAACAATGTCTCGTTGGACTTCCCGCAAGGCGAACTGACGGCGCTGCTGGGGCCTTCGGGCTGCGGCAAGACCACGCTGCTGCGCATCATCGCCGGCCTCGAGCATCCCGACTCCGGCCAGGTGCTGCTGGACTCCAACGACGCCTCCCACCGCCACGTGCGCGAGCGCCAGGTCGGCTTCGTGTTCCAGCACTACGCGCTGTTCAAGCACATGACCGTGTTTGAAAACGTCGCCTTCGGCCTGCGCGTCAAGCCGCGCGCCGAGCGGCCGTCGGAAGAGCAGATCCGCCGCAAGGTCAAGGACCTGCTGGAGCTGGTGCAGCTGGACTGGCTGGCCGACCGCTATCCGCCGCAACTGTCGGGCGGCCAGCGCCAGCGTATCGCGCTGGCGCGCGCGCTGGCGGTCGAGCCGCGCGTGCTGCTGCTGGACGAGCCGTTCGGCGCGCTGGACGCCAAGGTGCGCAAGGAACTGCGCCGCTGGCTGCGCCGCCTGCACGACGACCTGCATGTGACGTCGATCTTCGTCACCCACGACCAGGAAGAGGCGCTGGAAGTGGCCGATCAGGTGGTGCTGATGAACAAGGGCAACGTCGAACAGATCGGCGCGCCGGCCGAGGTCTACAACCATCCGGCCTCGCCGTTCGTCTACGGCTTCCTCGGCAACGTCAACATGTTCCACGGCCGCGTGCAGGACGGCATCCTGGCCAGCGGCGACGCCAGCTTCCAGGTGCCGGGCCAGCCCGACGCCGACGGCAAGGGCACCGCCTACGTGCGTCCGCACGACCTGGAAATCGACCGCTACACGCCGGGCGCGGAAGGCATCGTCGTCAAGCTGCGCCGCGCCCATGCGATCGGCCCGCTGGCGCAGCTGGACCTGCAGCGCGACGATACCTCCGAACTGATCGAAGCCGTGATGTCCAACGAGCGCTTCAGCAGCCTGCAACTGAAAGAGGGCGAGACCCTGGTCGTGCGTCCCAAGCGCCTGCGGGTGTTCGTCGACCAAGGAGCATCCATATGAATTTCCAACAACTGCGGTCCATCCGCGAAGCCGCCCGGCGCGGCTACAACCTGACCGAAGTGGCGAACGCCCTGTTCACCTCGCAGCCCGGCGTGTCGCGCCAGATCCGCGAACTGGAGGATGAGCTGGGCGTCGTGATTTTCGAACGCAACGGCAAGCGCCTGACCGGCATGACCGAGCCCGGCAAGGGCATCCTGAAGATCATCGACCGCCTGCTGATCGAGGCGGAAAACCTGCAGCAGGCCAGCCTGGAATACACCGGCCAGCAAAGCGGCACCCTGAGCGTGGCAGCGACCCACACCCAGGCGCGCTATGCCTTGCCGAAGGTGGTGCAGAGTTTCCGCAGCGCCTATCCGGACGTGCGCATCGCCCTGCAGCAGAGCGCGCCCGAGCACATCGCCGAATGGATCTTGTCCGGCAAGACCGACATCGGCATCGCCACCGAAGGCTTGTCGCAATTCCCGGACCTGGTGTCGTTCCCGTGCTACCGCTGGAGCCACATCATCGTGGTGCCGGACGGCCATCCGTTGTTGACGCGCTCGCCGATCCGGCTGGAAGACCTGGCCGAGTTCCCGCTGATCACCTATGACGTCGGCTTCACCGGCCGCGGCCATATCGACGCGGCGTTCGCGGCGGCCGGCGTCAAGCCGGACATCGTGCTGACGGCGATGGATTCGGACGTGATCAAGCAGTATGTGTCGCTGGGACTGGGCGTCGGCATCGTCGCCTCGATGGCCTTCGACCACGGCCGCGACAAGGGCATGCGCGCGGTGGAGGCGTCGCACCTGTTCGCGCAGAACACCACGCGGCTGGCGGTGCGCAAGGGCGCCTACCTGCGCTCCTACGCCTACCACTTCATCCAGGAATTCGCGCCGGACCTGAGCCGCGCCGACATCGACGCCGCCCTCAACGGCGGGGATCTCTCCTGATCCCGCGTGGCCGCCGAAGTATTGTGGCGGCCACAAAACAGTCTGCAAAAATTTTCCTATTTGCATGATGAAATGACCATATACTGATACCCAGCATTCCACTGATGGGGGGCATGATGGGTATCGGTAATTGGAAAATCGGCTACCGGCTCGCGGCCGGCCTGGGTGTCTCGATCGTGTTCATGGTCGGCATCTCGGTGATCGGTATAGGCAATCTTGGCAAGTTGAATAACAACACCAACGACCTCGCCGCCGACAAGGTTCCCAAGGTGATACTCGCTTACGAAACGATAGGCGGCGTCAACGACATCGCCCGCGCCATGCGCAACGCCATGCTGTCCAAGGATCCCGAGGTGATCAAGGCCGAGATGGAGCGCGTCGACAAGCGCAAGGTGGAAAACGCCGCGCGGCTGGACAAGCTGGGCGTGCTGATCGCCGACGACGAAGACCCGCAAAGCAAGGCCAGGCTGCAAGCCGTGCTGGACGCGCGCGCCAAGTACGCGGTGGTGCAGACCGCGTTCGTCGCCATGTCCGGCGACATCGACAAGCATGACGAGTCGGTGAAATATCTGCTGACCACGGTGCGCAAGGAACAGACCGCCTATCTGAACGCGCTGACCGAGCTGGTCAAATATCAAAACGCCGCCATCGAAGACGCCAGCGTCGTCGCCGGGCAATCCTATTCCAGCTCGCGCAACACGATGATCCTGCTGACGGTGGTCGCGGCCGGCCTGGCCGCCTGGGTGCTGCTGTGGATTACGCGCAGCATCACGCGGCCGCTGAACCGTGCGGTCGGCATGGCGCAGGCGGTGGCCGGCGGCGACCTCACCATGCGCATGGAGTGCGACACCACCGATGAAACCGGCCTGCTGCTGCGCGCGCTGATCGACATGAACGACAGCCTGGCGCGCACGGTCGGCCAGGTGCGCTCGGGCACCGACACCATCGCCACCGCGTCCAATCAAATCGCCAGCGGCAACCTGGACCTGTCCAGCCGCACGGAGCAGCAGGCATCCAGCCTGGAAGAGACGGCATCGTCGATGGAGGAGCTGACCTCCACCGTGACGCAGAACGCCGAGAACGCGCGCCAGGCCACCAAGCTGGTGGTGTCGGCCTCCGATTTCGCCACCAAGGGCGGCCGGGTGGTCGGGCAGGTGGTGACGACGATGGGCGCGATCAAGGAAAGCTCCAGCAAGATCGTCGACATCATCAGCGTGATCGACGGCATCGCCTTCCAGACCAATATCCTGGCGCTGAACGCGGCGGTGGAGGCGGCGCGTGCGGGCGAGCAGGGCCGGGGCTTTGCGGTGGTGGCGTCCGAGGTGCGCAACCTGGCGCAGCGCTCGGCCAGCGCGGCCAAGGAAATCAAGGAATTGATCGGGCGCTCGGTGGAGACGGTCGATGCCGGCGCGGCGCTGGTCGATGAGGCGGGCGCGACTATGGATGGCATCGTCAAGGCGGTCAAGCAGGTGGCCGACATCATGACCGAGATCAGCGCCGCCAGCAGCGAACAGAGCAGCGGCATCGAGCAGGTCAACCAGGCCATCGTCTCGATCGACGATGCGACGCAGCAGAACGCCGCGTTGGTGGAGGAAGCCGCCGCCGCCGCGCAAAGCATGCGCGACCAGGCGGACTTGCTGGCGCAGGCGGTCAGCGTGTTCAAGCTGGCCGGCGCGCCGGCTTATGCGGCGCCGCCGCGCCGGCCGCAGCCCCGGCAACTGACCGCGGCCTAGGCCCTACCAGCTGTAGCCGGCCTTGGCGTAGTAGTAGCGGCCGTTGAAGCCGTTCGGTGCGAAGCCGCTGTACGGATTGATGCCGTTGTTGTTGAGGTTGCCCGCCGACGTGACCTGGTCCGGATAGCGGTCGGTGACGTTGTCGATGCCCGCGCTCAGGCGCCAGTTCTTGCTCAGCTTCACGCTGGCCGACAGGTCCAGCACCCATTGCGGATCGTAGACCTGGTCCAGCGTCGCGTTATTCTGCGGCACGGTGAAGCTGCCGTAGCGCGTGACCACGCCGCGCGCGCCCCACGCGCCCAGCGACCAGTCGGTGGCCAGGCTGAACTTGTCCTTCGGCGAACCCACGGTCAGGCGGTTGATGGTCTGGCGGTCGATCAGCGTCAGGTTGTTGTCGGTCAGGACTGCTGGATTGGCGTTCACATGCTCCAGCGAGTTCTTGTTGTGGTTGTAGGCCGCGGTAAAGTCATAACGGCCCGCGCTCGCCGTATCCCAGCGATAGGTGCTCACCACGTCGACGCCGGTGGTGCGCGTGTCGATGGCGTTGGTGAAGTAGCGGCCCGCGCCGACCAGGATGCCCTGCTTGGCCAGCGTGGCTTGCAGCGTCGGCGACAGGGTCATATTGGCCGACAGCGCCACGCGGTCGTCGATATCGATACGGTAGGCGTCGATGCTCGCGGTCCAGTTGCGGGTGGGCTGCAACTGGAGGCCGAGGCTGTAGTTGCGGGCTTTCTCGGCTTTCAGCGGCGTCGCGCCCAGCGCGGCGGCGGCGGCGCTGCCCACCGCGAAGGTGCCGGTCTCGATCGCGGTATTGGAACCGTTGACGACCGAGAAATTGGTGGTCGTGATCGTATAGAACTGCTGCGCCAGCGACGGCGCGCGGAAACCGGACGACGCCGTGCCGCGCAGCGACACCGCATCGTTGAACGCGTAGCGTGCCGACCCCTTGGCCGAGGTGGTGTTGCCGAAATCGCTGTAGCGTTCGTGACGCAGCGCCGCCGACGCGGAAAACTGCTTGGTCACTTCCGCTTCCAGGTTGGCGTAGATCGATTCGTTGTGGCGGCTGTTGCTGCCCGCATTCACCGGGCGGAAACCGGAAAAGCCCTGCGCACCGGTGCCGCTGTAAGAGGCCTCGTCGCCGGCGCCGATCTGGTACTTCTCATGCCGTGCTTCCACGCCCAGCGCCACCGTCAGCGGACCGCTGAAGGCCGCCACCGGATAGTCTTTCGCCACGTCGAAGTTCAACAGCGCCTGCGAGTTTTTCAGCTTGCCCGCGTAGAAATGGGTCGGGCTGGCGGCGTTCAGGCTTTGGTTGACGGTATGGTCCAGATCCAGCTGGAATTCGTTGCTGCCGTAATTCAGGCTGGCGTCCCAACGCCAGCCGGACGCCTCGCCGCGCAGGCCGGTCACCAGCGACAGGTCGGTCGACTCGCTGTTTTCCAGCGGCAGGAAGCCGTTCGGATAAATCGGCGTGCGCTGCACGTACTCGGTGTGGGCCGGGACGGTCGGCGTGGGCGGCACGTTGACGGCCACCAGCGCGGTGCGCCAGGTCGCCGCGGCCGACGTGTCGCGCCGGCCGTAGTTGGCGAAGGCGTACCAGTCGATATCATCGTCGATGCGGTACTGGCTGTTGACGAACAGCGTGCGCGGCTTGGTCTCCGGATCGCCGAAGCGCTGCACCACCTGGCCGTACAGCGGCTCCAGCTTGTTGCGTGAATCCGGGCCGGCGCGGTTGGTGGGATCGCGGTCGGCCGCCTCGACGGCGATGCGCACCCAGCCGTCGTCGCCGAGGTTGAAGCCGGCCGAGCCGCGCAGGGTTTTCTGCTTGCCGTCGCGCTCCTGGTACTCGCCGAAGCCGACCTCGACCTCGCCGCCGCTGGCGCCTTTCTTCAGGATGATGTTGATCACGCCGGCGATCGCATCGGAACCGTACTGGGCCGCCGCGCCATCGCGCAGCACCTCGATGTGATCGATGGCCGACAGCGGGATCGCGTTCAAGTCCACCGGCGCCGAGCCGCGTCCCTGGGTGCCGTTGACGTTGACCACGGCAGACGTATGGCGGCGCTTGCCGTTCACCAGCACCAGGGTCTGGTCCGGCGACAGGCCGCGCAGCTGGGCCGGACGCACGGCATCGCTGGCGTCGGCGCCGGAAGGGCGCGGGAAATTCATCGACGGCAGCAAGCGGCCCAGCACGGTGGCCAGCTCGGTCGAGCCGCTGGCCTGCAGCTCGCGCGCGCCGATGACGTCGACCGGCGATTCGGAATCGATGGTGCGGCGGTTCTTGGCATAGGTGCCGGTGACAACGACGGACTGCAGTTCGCCGTCGACTGGCGCTTGTTGGGCAAAGGCGGGAATGACGACGGAAGCGATCAGGCTGGCGAGCAGAAGCGGCTTGGCGGTGTGGCGTGTGGTCATATGGGCTCTTGAACGTTTAGATGAGGAAAAGCTTACCAGAGGGCAAAGTCGCTGCCCACGAATGCTTACGTCTAATGATATTCAAGTTCCGGATATCGCGTTGCCCGTTTGTAAATCCGGGGTCAGGTCCAGAACACGGACACAAGCTCTGCTGTATAAGCGCCTACAGCAGAGCCCGTGTCCGTGTTCTGGACCTGACCCCGGAGTTTCGGGGTTACTGGCCGGGGTTGGTGATGCGGGCATGGATGGCGTCCACTTGGTCGATCAGCTCCTTCGGTAGCTGGATCTCGTAGGCGTCGATGTTTTCCTTCAGCTGCGCCAGCGTGGTGGCGCCGATGATGGTCGAGGCGACGAACCAGCGCGAGTAACACCAGGCCAGCGCCAGTTGCGTCGGCGTGAGGCCGTTGTCGCGCGCCAGCTTCGTGTATTGCGCGACCGCTTCCAGTACCGCCGGACGCAGGTAGCGCGGGCTCCAGGTCGGCGGGAAGATCGTCAGCCGGCCGTGCGCCTTGGGATCGTCATGGTATTTGGCCGTCAACTGGCCGAAGGCCAGCGGACTGTACGCCAGCAGGCTGACGTTCTCGCGGTAGCAGGTCTCGTCCAGCAGGCTGGTCTCGTAGTGGCGCGCCGTCAGGTTGTACAGGTTCTGGATGGTGGCGATGCGCGGCAGGCCTTTCATCTCGGCCTGCTTGATGAATTCGTTCACGCCCCAGCACGATTCATTCGAGACGCCGATGGCGCCGATCTTGCCTTCCTTGACCAGGTCGCCCAGCGCGGCCAGCGTTTCCTCGATCGCCACGCAGTTGCGCTCGTGCTGGGGATTGAAGACGTTGTTGCCGAAGATGGGCACGTTGCGGCTGGGCCAGTGCAATTGGTATAAATCGATATGCTCGGTCTGCAGCCGCTTCAGGCTGGTGTCGACCGCGGCGCGCAGGTTGGCGGCGTCGAAATTGCGCGCCTTGCCGCCGCGCACCCAGGTGATGCTGGCGTTCGGCCCGGCCGCCTTGGTGGCGAGGACCACCTTGTCGCGCAGGCCAGTCTTCTTCAGCCAGCTGCCGATGTGGCGCTCGGTCGCACCCTGCGTCTGCGCGCGCGGCTGGACCGGATACATTTCCGCCGTGTCGATGAAGTTGATGCCGCGCTCGAACGCGTAGTCGAGCTGGCTGTGCGCTTCGGCTTCCGTGTTCTGCTCGCCGAACGTCATGGTGCCCAGGCAGATCTTGCTGACCTGCAGATCGCTGGCGCCGAGTTGTATCTTCTGCATCTGTAGTCTCCTTAGCGGCCGCGCACGGCGTCCGCGCAATCGCGCACCAGCGCCGGGCCGGCGTAGATTAAACCGCTGTACAGCTGCACCAGCTGCGCGCCGCACTCCATCTTGACCTTGGCGTCCGCGCCGCGCATGATGCCGCCGACGCCGATGATCGGCAATGCATCGCCCAGCTCGGCCTTCAATAAACGGATCACGGTGTTGGAAAACTCGAACACCGGTGCGCCCGACAGGCCGCCCGCTTCGGCGCCATGCCGCATGCCGGTGACGGCGTCGCGGCTCAAGGTGGTGTTGGTGGCGATGACGCCGTCGATCTTGTGGCGCAGCAGCGCGTCGGCGATGTTCTTGACCTGGTCGCCGTCCATGTCCGGCGCGATCTTCAGGGCCAGCGGCACGTAGCGCTGGTGCTGGTCCGCCAGGCGCAGCTGGGCTTGCTTCAAGGTGCCCAGCAGGCCGTCCAGTTCCGAGCCGCCCTGCAGCTGGCGCAGGTTCTTGGTGTTCGGCGACGAGATGTTGACCGTCACATAGCTGGCGTACGGATAAACCTTTTCCAGGCAGTGCAGGTAGTCGTCGGTGGCGCGCTCGATCGGCGTGTCGGCGTTCTTGCCGATGTTCAGGCCCAGCACGCCGGCCTTGTCCTGGTAGAAGCGCGACGACTGCACGTTGGCGACAAAGGCGTCGACGCCGCCGTTGTTGAAGCCCATGCGGTTGATGATGGCGTGCGCTTCCGGCAGGCGGAACATGCGCGGCTTCGGATTGCCCGGCTGCGCGCGCGGCGTCACCGTGCCCACTTCGATCGAGCCGAAGCCCAGGTCGGCCAGCGCGTCGATATAGGCGCCATCCTTGTCCAGACCGGCGGCCAGGCCGACCGGATTCTTGAAGGTGATGCCCATCACGGTGCGCGGATCGGCCTTGGGCTGCTTGACCAGCCTGGTCAAGCCCAGTGCGGCGGCGCGCTTGAGTGCGGGAAGGGTGAAGTGGTGGGCGGCTTCGGCGTCCATCGAGAACAGCATCGGACGGGCCAGGGAGTACAGGAATTTTTCGGACATGGGGCGCTCAGGTTGGTGGTCGCCCGTATTTTATCAGGCGTCCAGCACGCTCCACATGCCTTTGATGCGCGCTTCCAATGGTTTGAAGTTGGTCTTGTAGGACATCTTCGGACTTTCCTTGATCCAGTAGCCCAGATACACATACGGCAGCTTCAGCTCGCGGGCTTGTGCAATTTGCCATAAAACGTTGAAGGTGCCGAACGAGGCGCCCTCGACATCGGGATCGAAGAAGGTGTACACCGACGACAGCCCGTCCGACAGCACGTCGATGATGCTGACCATGCGCAGCGTGCCGTCCGGCTCGCGGAACTCCACCAGCCGCGTGTTGACGCGGCTTTGCAGCAGGAACTGCGCGTACTGGTCGCGGCTGTCCTGGTCCATGCCGCCGCCGGCGTGGCGCTTGCTCTGGTAGCGCAGGTAGAGGTCGTAGTGTTCGTCGGAGAACGAGAGCGTGGCGACGCCGGCCACCAGGTGGCCGTGCCTGGCCCAGGCGCGCCGCTGGCCGCGGCTGGGCACGAACTGGTCGGCCACCACGCGCACCGGGATGCAGGCTTGGCAACCGTCGCAATATGGCCGATATGTAAAGATGCCGCTGCGGCGGAAGCCGTTCTTGACCAGTTCCGAGTAGACGTCCGCGTTGATCAGATGCGAGGGCGTAGCGACCTGCGAGCGCGCCTGGCGCGCGTCGAGGTAGCTGCATGGGTAGGGCGCCGTGGTGTAAAACTGCAGCGTCGCGAAAGGCAGATCGTTCAGGTGCGTCATGCACGTCCTATCGAGGGCGGTTGTTTAGTACCAATGATAGCGCGTAGTCCAGGACAGCGCTTTCACCTTTAGCTTAACTGTCCGGGGCCAGCGGTGCAATGGGTTCCCACGTGGTGATCTGAGGCAATTCAATAGTGTTGCGCAGATGCGCCAGGAATTGCGCGCGCGGGATGGGCGATGCGCCCAGCGAGGCCAGGTGGCCGGTCTCCTGTTGGCAATCGATCATCTCGACGCCGTGCGCGCGCAGGAAGCGCACCAGGTAGGCCAGCGCGATCTTGGAGCCGTCGGTGACGCGCGCGAACATCGATTCGCCGTAGAACATGCGGCCGATGCTGACGCCGTAGGCGCCGCCGACCAGTTCGCCGTCCAGCCACAGCTCGGCCGAGTGGGCGTAGCCGAGCGCGTGCAGGCCGGTGTAGCCGGCGATGATGTCGTCCGAGATCCAGGTGCCGGGGCCGTCGCGGCGCGGGGCGGCGCAGGCGCGCATCACCTGCTCGAAGGCGCCGTCGAAGCGCACCTGCCAGCGGCCGCCTTGGTCCATGCTGCGTTCGATCTTGCGCAGGGTTTTCTTCAGGCTGTCGGAGATGCGGAAGCGCGCGGTCATCAGCACCATGCGCGGATCGGTGCTCCACCACAGGATGGGCTGGCCTTCCGAAAACCACGGGAAGATGCCGTGCCGGTAGGCCATCAGCAGCCGTTGCGGCGACAGGTCGGCCCCGGCCGCCAGCAGTCCCGGCGCGTCGGTGGTCAACGCTTGGGAGACGTCGGGGAAGGGGCTATGGGTGTCGAGCCATGGAATCATGTCACAGCGTCACTTTGCTGCAATGTCCGGGCGCATGTTGTGGGTGATGTCCTGGGTGTGGAAGCCATAGCTGCCGCCCTCACGCATTTTGACGCGGTCGGCGAAGAACAGTTCCAGCGTGGTGCGGATGGTGGGGAAGGCCAGGTCGTCCCAGGGGATTTCCGATTCGCTGAACATTTGCACTTCCAGGCTTTCCTCGCCGGGGGCGAAGTCGAGGTCGACCAGCGTGGCCAGGTAGAACATATGCACCTGGTGCACGCGGGCGACGTTGAGCAGCGTGAACAGCTTGCCCAGCTCGATATTGGCGCCGGCTTCTTCCTGGGTTTCGCGGATCGCCGCTTCGGCCGTGGTCTCATTGTTTTCCATGAAGCCGGCCGGCAGCGTCCAATAGCCGTAGCGCGGTTCGATGGCGCGCTTGCACAGCAGGATCTTCAGTTCGCCGTCGCGCTCCCAGACCGGGATCGAGCCCAGCACCATTTTCGGGTTCTGGTAATGGATCGCGGCGCAGTTGGCGCAGACATAACGTGGGCGGTTGTCGCCAGCCGGAATCGACAGGCTGACGGGGGAGGCGCATTCGGAACAGAATTTCATAAGGGAGTAGCTCAAGTCGGTTTTATGGCTACTTTACACCGATTGCGCGCAGCGCGGCATGGCCTATGCCTATAAGTAACTGCATTTATTCGGACTATCGCGCTCGTTTTCAGGATTAAGATTGCCTAAATTGCCGATCTGCCCTATAATGATGACATCAGACGCGGGGTGGAGCAGTCTGGCAGCTCGTCGGGCTCATAACCCGAAGGTCACAGGTTCAAATCCTGTCCCCGCAACCAAATTCAAAAGCCGTTGATACCGTCAGGTATCAGCGGCTTTGTCGTTTACGCCCGGCCAATAGTCTTCGTCGAGGATTTGCTGGACGGTGAAGGGATTTTGTTTCGGGAAGGTTGACGGCGGCAGCCGTGTTTCCCTTATCGTCTCCCTCACGGCTTTCGGATAGCTTTTGGCGACGTAGCCTTCGACGCTGCGACGCAGGCTGGGCATATCCGACAGCGCCGATTCTATTTCACTGCGCTGTTCGTTGATGGTGCTGATCCAGCTGCTGGAAATGCGCTGCGGTTGATATTTGTACTTCAACAAATGCTTTTGCAGCACGCGCAACCGGCTGTCTACTTCGCGTTTTTCTTTTCTCATGTAGCCCTCGAGTTCCTCGATGAGGTTTTCCAGGTCCAACAGGTCGAACTGTTTGGCGCGCAGCAGTTCCACCTGCTTGCTGGTCCACAGGAGCAGGTCGGCGTCGTAGTCGGTGTCGAGGTGATCGTCCATGATGCCTCCGCGATCTCAGGGGATATAGTCAGGGTCGAGCAATTGCGCTTTGCTGAATGGCATAGTCGCGGGAAAGGCCGAGCGGGACATGCCTGTGTCGTCCGCTGCGAGCGCTGCCGCGCGAGTGTAAGAACGCTCCATATACGCATCGACCAAAGGCGTTAGACTTGGCATGGCCTCCAGCAAGTCCTGGATGCGGATTCGCTGCTCGCGGATCGTTCCCCGCCAGCTTCCCGAAATGTGCTCCGGTTGCAGTTTGCATTTCAGCAGATGCATGATGAGTTGTTCGAGGCGATGCTTGAGTTCATGCTTTTCTTTGCGCGCCATACCTTCGAGCTCCTCGACAAGGTTTTCCAGATCAAGCTGATCGAAATGCTTGGCGCGCAGGAGTTCGGCCTGGGTGTTGATCCAGGCGAGAAAGTCGGCTTCGTAGAGGTTGTTGATGTGATCGTCCATGGGGCACCTTCGCAATCTTAGGGCGCTGGGTGGACTTCTACTTTACGCTTGCTCAAGCCAGTGTGGCGTACGATTTCCTGATGAAATCGAGCATGGCCGGCGTAGCCCAGGTGCCGGTCAGCAGGCGCGGTTCCTGCTCGTGCGCGCGGCGGATCTTGGCCAGCGTGGCGGGGTTGTCGCCGATGCGGGCGCGGAATAATCTCATCCATTCCCGCGCCAGCGCTTGGGATGCGGGATCGTCCGGCGCGGCACCGGTTTCGATGTGCTGGTGGACTTGCGCAAGCAGCGCGATCCACTCCTGTCCATGCTGGCCGCCATGCACGCGCATATGGCGCAATTCATCCGCATCCAGGTACTGCGCGTACAGCGCAAGACGATGCTCGCCGAAGGCTTCGATGACATATTGCTTCAACTGCGGCGTGATCCCGGTGTGCAGCTGCGCGGACGGTTCCATATCCATCATCACCGTGATACGGCGCGCGAATTCGGGATTGGCGGCCGTGTCGCGTTCGAGCATCCGCATCCAGCGCTCGGCCAGTTCGCGCGTCCGCGCGTCGCCGGCCGGCACGCCTTGCTGCATCAAGGCCTGTATCTGCCTGACCAGCGCCGACCAGCCGCTGTTGCGGCGCGCGTCCTGCTGCCAGAACGGCAGCTTGCGCAGTTCATCCTTCGTAAAATACTTGTCGTAGAGGTTCATCAACTCCAGTGCGGACAGCCAGTCCGTCAGTTCCGGTTCGGCGCCGCCGGCCATCTGCCGGTGCAGTTGCGATAGCTGCTCGCGCAGCGCTGTCGCTTGCGCGATCTGCTGGCCCAGCGCTTCGATCTGCTGCGCGACGACGTCGGCGAATGGCGCGTCCGGGCTGGCGAGGAAGGTGCCGATGTCGGCCAGCGACATGCCGAAACGCCGCAGCGCCTGGATCTGGTGCAGGCGCGCGACGTCGGCGCGGTTGTACAGCCGGTAGCCGGAATCGGCGCGCGCCGATGGCGTCAGCAGGCCGATGCTGTCATAGTGGTGCAGCGCACGCACCGTCAGGCCGGAGCGGGCGGCCAGCTCGCCGATTTTCAACACGGTGCTGTCACGATGTTCTTTCATGCGCGATAGTGTACTTCAGGCCACCGCATCCTTCGGCAATTTGAGCAGCAATGCCAGCAGCGCCGCCAGCTCGGCGCGCATCTCGCGGCGATCGACGATCATGTCGATGGCGCCGCGCTCGAGCAGGAACTCGGGCCGCTGGTAGCCCTCCGGCAGTGTCACGCCCAGCGTGCTCTTGATGACGCGCGCGCCGGTGAAGGCGATCAGCGCCTTCGGTTCGGCGATCACCAGGTCGCCGAGAAAGCAGAACGAGGCCGAGATGCCACCCGACGTGGGATCGGTCAGCACCGAAACGAAGGGCAGCTTGCGCTCGGCCAGCCTGGCCAGCATGGCGGTGGTCTTCGCCATCTGCATCAGCGACATCAACCCTTCCTGCATGCGCGCGCCGCCGCTGGCGGTGATGCAGATGAACGGCACATGCTGGTCGATCGCCGCCTGCACGCCGCGCACGAAACGCTCGCCGACCACCGATCCCATCGAACCGCCCATGAAGTCGAATTCGAAGCAGGCCACCACCACCGGCACCGACAGGATGGCGCCGCCGATGACGATCATGGCGTCGGTTTCGCCGGTGGCTTCCGTCGCGGCCTGCAGGCGCTGAGGATAGCTTTTGCTGCCTTTGAATTTGAGCGTGTCGAGCGGCAGGACCTCGTGGCCGATCTCGTGCCGGCCGCCGCTATCGAGCAGGGCGTCGAGGCGCGCGCGGGCGCGGATGCGCATGTGATGGCTGCACTTGGGGCAGACGTGCAGGTTGGCTTCCAGGTCGGCGCGGTACAGCACCGCGTCGCAGGCCGGGCATTTGATCCACAGGCCTGCCGGCATCGACAGGCGCTGTCCGGCATCGCCGCGCTTGATGCGGGGCGGTAGAAGTTTTTCGATCCAGCTCATAGGTTCCCGCATGGTGAAGACATGCAGGGATCGTAAAGCCTGACGTAGCGTCAGGCTCAAGCACAATCTACTCGGCGGGATCGCGCGGGTGCAGGCTGGCCCACAGGTGGGCGGCGGCCATGGTGCGGTGCGGGCTGTATTTGGCGAGGATTTTTTCGGTGCGCGGCATGTCCGGCTTGGTGTCTTCGCCGAGCAGCGCTTGCAGCGCGGCGCGGATCGCGACGTCGCCGTGCAGCGAGCAATCGGCGTAGCCGTAGCCGCGCAGCAGGCCGTAGTTGACGGTCCACGGGCCGATGCCTTTGACGGCCAGCAGCGCGGCCGAGATCTGCTCGATGCCGTTGGCCGCGGAGACGTCGAGATCCAGTTCGCCGTCCGCGACCAGGCGCGCCAGCCGCAGCAAGGTTTCAGCCTTGGCGCGCGAGAATTTGCGGCTGGTGAGATCGTCGATCTCCAGCCTGGCGACATCGGCGGCGGCAGGGTAGCACCACAAGCCGCTGCTGTGCTGCCGGCCCGCCTGCAGGATGAAGGTGCGGCGCAGCGAGATCGCGAACGAGAGGTTGATCTGTTGACCGATGATGGCCCAGGTCAGTGCCTCGAACACGGTGGCCGATTGCACGATGCGCAGGCCGGGCTGGGAGCGTGTCAGCGGCCCGAACATCTTGTCCCTGGCGGCGAAGGCGCTGAACGGTTCGGGATCGATGCGCAGGCCGAGGATGCTCAGCGCCGCTTCGCGCACCTGCTCCTGCGCGGCCTTGGCCAGCTTGCCGTCCGCGTGCACGGTGCAGCTGGCGCTGGCGGGCGACAGGGCGATATCCAGCACCACCGGCACGCCGTCCAGCAGGATGCCCTTGCGCAGGCGTTCGGCACTGACTTCCTCGGCGACGCTTTCGGTATCGCGGCTATGGAAGGCGAGGACGTCGTGCAGGCGGTAGTTGGCCGGCAGCGGGAGGCTGAAGGGCTTCACGCTGCCTTGGCCTTGTTCAGGAAGCCCAGGCTGGGACGGAAGCCCGTCACCAGCGCGGTGCCGGTGATGACGATGGCGGCGCCGACAAAGGTGTACCAGCCGACCGTCTCGCCGAGGAACAGCATGCCCCACAGGATGCCGAACAAGGGACTGAGGAAGGTCACCGTCAGTGCCGACGACGGGCCGACATCCTGGATCAGGCGGAAGTAGATCAGGTAGGCCACGCCGCTGCACAACACGCCCAGCGCGATGACGGCGCCCATGATGCCGATGGTCGGCTCGGCCGGCGCCGGGAAGAACGGCACCACCGGCAGCACCAGCAACGCGGAGGCCCACATCGAGCCGTGCGCGTTGGCGAACGGTTCGACCGTCTTGGCCTGCTTGGCGTAGTTGCTGGCGATGCCGTAATTGAAGGAGGCGAACAGCACGGCCGCGATCGCGATGCCGGCGCCCGGCTTGGAGCTGACATGGTCGAAGCCGACCAGCAGCGCGACGCCGCAGGTGCCCAGAGCGAGGCCGAGCATGACCTTGGCGCTGACCATGTGGCGCGACCAGACGGCGGCGATCAGCGTGCCCCACAGCGGCGTGGTGGCGTTCAGCACCGCCAGCACGGAGGCCGACAGCGTGCGCGCGGCGAAGGCGAACATCAGGAACGGAATGGCGGAGTTGAACAGGCCGAGGATCAGGTAGTGCTTCCAGTGCGCGCGCAGGTCCAGTTTCTTTTTCAGGAAGACGCCGATCGCCGCCAGGAACAGCGCGGCGAACAGCACGCGGTATTCGATCAGCACGGCCGCGCCCAGCACCGGCGCGGCGATCCGCATGAACAGGAAGGAGCCGCCCCAGATGGCGGCCAGGAAGATCAGTCGGAGTAGGTTGGCGGTGCTCATGCGGATTCCGGTTGGATGCTAAATGACGATTGTCGCCGGTCACAGGGAATAGCGAAAGCCGATTCTTGCTTTTGAATTGTCTGCGCTTGCGCTCTTTTACACCGCGCCGGTATCGACCGCGCACACGGCTTCGCCCGGCGCCGTCGGCGAGGCGGCATGTGGTATCAGCATCCCGGTTGGCACGCCGTTCTTAATCGCCGTCATTTCGGCCAGGATGGAGATCGCGATCTCGGATGGCGTCTTGCTGCCGATGTACAGGCCGATCGGCCCGTGCAAACGCGCCAGCTGCTCCGGCGTCAGGTCGAATTCCAGCAGCCGCTCGCGGCGCTTGCTGTTGTTCAGCCGCGAGCCGATCGCGCCGACGTAGAACGCGTCCGATTTCAGGGCTTCCATCAGCGCCATGTCATCCAGCTTGGGATCGTGCGTCAGTGCCACCACCGCGCTGCGGCGGTCCAGCTGCATCGCCAGCACGGTATCGTCCGGCATGTCGTGCACCAGCTGCACGCCGTCGACATGCCAGCCGCTGCGGTATTCCTCGCGCGGGTCGCAGACGATCACGTGGTAATCCATCGCCGTGGCGATCTGCGCCAAAAAGCGCGACAGCTGCCCGGCGCCGATGATCAGCAGGCGCCAGCGCGGGCCGTGCAGCGTGACCATGACCTGCTCGCTGACCTGCATCTGCGCGCCCGGCGCGGCCTTGGACAGCGCCACCTCGCCGCTGCGCAGGTCGAGCCGGCGCTGCACCAGTTCGTGCTGTTCCAGCCGCTGCAGCAGTTCGGCGATGCGGCTGCGCCCGGACAGCGGCTCGATCGACAATTCAATGGTGCCGCCGCAGGGCAGGCCGAAGCGGTGCGCCTCGTCGGCGGTGATGCCGTAGCTGACGATTTCAGGGATGGTGCGGCTGATGCCGTGGTCGCGCACGCGGGCGATCAGGTCGTCCTCGATGCAGCCGCCCGAGACCGAGCCGATCACCGTGCCGTCTTCGCAGATGGCCAGCGTGGCGCCGATCGGGCGCGGGCTGGAGCCCCAGGTCTTGATGACGGTGATGAGTTCGCAGCGGCGCCCTGCGGCGATCCAGGCGGCGCTGGTTTTTAATACTTCGAGATCGATAGAGTCCATGATTGGAATATACTACGGCTCTCTAAAGCTTGCAGGGACTGCCATGAACGACCCCAAGGAAGATGACGGCTCGCCTAAATTCGGCCGCCTGCTGATCGTGCTGATACTGGCAGTGCTGTTTTGCGCCGGGCTGACCTGGCTGATGGGAACCGTCTTCCCCCACTTTCCGAACTAAAGCTTGCAGACCGCAGCCAGCGCGTTGTCGAACGGGCTGTCCGGCACGATGTCTTCCGGGCTGAATTTCTCGTATTTGTAGTTTTCCACCGGCTCGCCCTTGCCCATGGCCTCGGGATAGAACACCTGCGACAGCAGGGTGGTGGTGCGCTCGTCGCAGGAGTACAGGTGCAGCGCCTTGAGCGAGCGGTAAGGCTTGCCTTCGGGCGTCGTTTGCGTCCTGGCATAGCTGTGCATGGACCAGACCTTGCGCGTCTTGTCCATCTTGATGACGCTGGCCTTGTCGATGTAGAAGGCGTTGCCGCTGCCGCCGCCCACGCGCGCCCATTGCGCGGCCTGGGCCCAGCCGGCCGCCAGCATCAGGATGATTGCGATCAGGCCGGGTTTTTTCATAGCGTTCTCTTAAGGGATTACGGCAGCAACGGTTTTTTGGCCGCCTGCTTGCCCTTGATCTCGGCGACGGTCTTGTCGATCACCCCCAGGCGGTAGGAAACGGCGGGATGGGTGGCAGTATAACCGTTCAGCACGGTGGCGGGATATTGGGTGGCCAGGCGCTGCCAGAAGGCGCGCGCGTTGTCGACGTTATAACCGGCGCGCGCCACCATGTACAGCGACAGGTTGTCGGCCGCCGCATCGAGATCCTGCGGCACCGGCTTGACGCCGGCGGTGCCGATCAGCATCGACAAGTCCGGCCGCACGGCGACCAGGTTGTCGATGATGCTGCCGATGGTGTAGGCCTGCTTGGTGGTGGCCGCGTGGCCCAGCACATTGTGGGCGATGTCCTTGGCCAGCACGTAGGCGATGGCTTCGTCGCTCTGGGCGAAGTTGACCATGCCGCGCGTGATCATCACGCGCTGGCCGTCGGCGTAGGAGTTGATGTTGTCCGAATTGCCGATGTCGATCTTGAAGGCGCAGGCGCGGGTGACCGGCACCTTCAGCGCCTGGTTGGCGCCGTTGCGGGACACGGTCATGTTCAAGACCTTGCTGCTGCCGGCCAGCGGGCCAAGCACGCCGGCGGCCTGGGTCTCGGCGTTGGCGCCGGTCGGCAGGGTCTTGCCCTCCGCCGCCACCAGGCCGTCGCCCTTGCGCAGGCCGACGCGCGCGGCGCCGCTGCCGGTCAGCACGCTGGCCACTTCCAGGCGGTCGCCGTAGTTCAGCACCGCTTGCGCGGCGTCGACGAATTCGCCGGTGTAGGAGTATTTGTTCTTGGCGGTGAAGCCGAGCAGGTTGCGCGCCTGCGCGCGGCACAGGTCGGCGTTGTTGATCAACAGCGGGCCGGCGATGCGATACAGGCGGTCCTGCAGCGCCACCATCTGGCTAAGCTGCGCGCGCGCGGCCGCCATCTTGGCGGTGACCACCGGCGGGCCTTCGGTGACGTTCTTGACCACCGCCGGCGGCGGCTCGGGCGTCGCCGGCTTGGATTGGAAAGCGGAGCAGGCCGTCAGCAGCGACGCTGCGGCAAGCAGGGATAAAGTGGCGTATCGATTGACTTGGTTCTGCTGGACCATCCCTGTGCTCCGTTATTTTTAGTGTTTTCCGGTGCTGCCAAAACCGCCGGCACCGCGTTCGCTGGTGTCGAATTCTTCAACGATATTGAAACCGACCTGCAGCACCGGCACGATGATCAACTGCGCCAGGCGTTCCATCGGGTTCAGCGTGAAGCTGCTGTGGCCGCGGTTCCAGGTCGAAATCATCAACTGGCCCTGATAGTCCGAGTCGATCAAGCCTACCAGATTCCCCAGCACGATGCCGTTCTTGTGGCCCATGCCGCTGCGCGGCAGGATCATCGCGGCGTAGCCCGGGTCGGCGACATGGATCGCCAGGCCGGTAGGGATCAGCACGGTCTGGCCGGCTTCGATCACCATCGGCGCGTCGATGCAGGCGCGCAGGTCGAGACCGGCCGAACCCGGGGTGGCGTAGGCCGGCAGCTGGTCTTTCATGCGCGGGTCGAGGATTTTGACGTCGATGTTTTTCATTTATTTGGCAAATAAGGAGTGCTGGGAGATCCGTTTGGAGATCTCCGAAATCAGTTGGCGCGCCAGCGTCAGCTTGTCGGCGCGCGGCAAAATGGTGTGGCCGTTTTCATCGAACAGGATGATGGTGTTGTCGTCCTGGCCGAAGGTGTGGTGGCCGATATTCCCTACTAGCAGGGGGATGCCTTTCTTTTCGCGCTTGTCGGCGCCGAACTGGATCAGGTTTTCCGATTCGGCGGCAAAGCCCACGCAGTAAGGATGGCCGGCCAGCGAGGTGCGGGCGGCGACGGTGGCCAGGATGTCCGGGTTCTGCTCGAACTTCAGGTCGGGTACCGAGCCGTCCGGGTTTTTCTTCAGCTTCTGGTCGCTGGCGTTGGCGATGCGCCAGTCGGCGACCGCCGCCACGGCGATGAAGATGTGCTGGTGGTCGACATTGGCCATCACCGCGTCGTGCATCTGCAGCGCGCTCTGGACGTTGATGCGGGTGACGCCGAACGGCGCCGGCAGCGCGGTCGGGCCGGATACCAGCACCACTTCGGCGCCGGCTTCGCGCGCGGCGCGGGCCACGGCGTATCCCATCTTGCCCGAGGACAGATTGGTGATGCCGCGCACCGGGTCGATCGGCTCGAAGGTCGGGCCGGCGGTGATCAGGATGCGCTTGCCCGCCAGGACCTTCTGCTGGAACGAGGCGATCAGCTCTTCGAGCAGCTGCGACGGTTCCAGCATGCGGCCCATGCCCACCTCGCCGCAGGCCTGGTCGCCGGCGGCGGGGCCGAAGATGACGATGCCGTCGTCGCGCAGCTGCTGCGCGTTGCGCTGGGTGGCGGGGTTCTGCCACATCTCGACGTTCATGGCCGGCGCCACCAGCAGCGGCACCAGGCGCGGACGCGCCAGGCACATGGTCGACAGCAGGTCGTCGCAGACGCCGTGCGCCAGCTTGACCATGAAGTCGGCCGAGCAGGGCGCGATGATGATGGCGTCGGCGTCGCGGGTGACGTCGATGTGGGCCATGTTGTTGTCCACGCGCGGGTCCCACTGGCTGCTGAACACCTTGTTGCCGGACAGCGCCTGCATGGTGACGGCGGTGATGAAGTGGGCCGCGGCCTCGGTCATCACGACCTGCACCGAGGCGCCGGCCTTGGTCAGCGCGCGGCACAGTTCCGCCGCCTTGTAGCAGGCCACGCCGCCGGACAGGCCGAGGACGATTTTCTTACCGGTGAGTTCCATCATGATGCAGCTCCCTATTTAACGGTTCACCCGGCGCAGTTCGTCCAGGATGAACAGGGCGGCGCCGACGCAGATCGCCGAATCGGCGAGGTTGAACGCCGGGAAGTGGCCGATGCCGCTCCAGTGGAAGTCCAGGAAGTCGATCACGTGGCCGTACAGCAGGCGGTCGACGACGTTGCCGATGGCGCCGCCCAGGATCAGCGCCAGCGCCCACGAGAACATGCGCTGGCCGCCGTGCTTCTTCAGCAGGATGATGATGTAGATCGCCGCGCCGATGCCGATCGCGGTGAAGAAGTAGCGCTGCCAGCCGCCGCTGTTGTGCAGGAAGCTGAAGGCCGCGCCCTTGTTATAGGCCAGCACCAGGTTGAAGAAGGACGTGACGAATTTTTCCTCGCCCAGCTGGAAGGTCTTGGCGATGGTGATCTTGGACAGCTGGTCGAACAGGATGACGATGGCGGCAATGCACAGCCACGGCGTGAGACTCGACGAGGATTTGGTCGGGAAGATTTTTTTAGTGGCCATGAGTTATCAATATGTACCCAGCGGTTTCGCCGTCATTCCCGCGTGGGCGGGAATCCATGCTGAGCATCCGCGTCAGGCTCGGCATGGGTTCCCGCCTGCGCGGGAACGACGGGCTGTATATTAAGCGAACTTGCGTTTTTCGCCCGCACCAAACAGATTGCTATGGCAGCGGCCGCACAGGGTAGGGTGGTCCGCATGCGCGCCGACGTCGGCGCGGTAGTGCCAGCAGCGTTCGCACTTGGCGGCGGCCGATGCGGCCACTTCCACCGTTTCGTCGGCTTCGCTACCCACTTCGACGGCCTTGGCCAGCGAGGTGATGAAGACGAACTTCAGGTCCTCTTCCAGGCTGGCCAGCAGCTGGTACTTGTCGCCGGCGGCCTTGATGGTCAGTTCCGCCTGCAGCGAGGAACCGATCGCGCCCGAGGTGCGCAGGTCTTCCAGCTGCTTGGTGACGTCGGTGCGCACTTCGCGCAGCGCCGTGTACTTGGCCAGCAGCGCCGCGCCGTCGGCCAGTTCCGGCAACTGCCACCAGGTCTGCGTGAAGATGGTCTCGTCGCTGGCGTTGAAGGCTTCCGGGCCGGCGAAGATGGCCCAGGCTTCTTCGGCCGTGAACGACAGCGCCGGCGCCATCAGGCGCAGCAGGCTTTGCGTGATATGCCACAGCGCGGTCTGCGCCGAACGGCGCGACTGCGAGCCGACGCCGGTGGTGTACAGGCGGTCCTTCAGGATGTCGAGGTAGAAGCCGCCCAGGTCCTCGGAGCAGAAGTTCTGCAGCTTGGAGTAGATCGGCTGGAACTCGTAGCGCAGGTAGTGCTGGGCGATTTCCGCCTGCAGCGCGGCCATGTTGGCGATCGCGTAGCGGTCGATTTCCAGCAGTTCGGCGACCGGCACGGCGTCCTTGGCGGCGTCGAAGTCCGACAGGTTGGCCAGCAGGAAGCGCAGTGTGTTGCGGATGCGGCGATAGGCTTCGGTCACGCGCTTGAGGATCTCGTCGGAGATCGACAGTTCGCCGGTGTAGTCGGTGGTGGCCACCCACAGGCGCAGCATGTCGGCGCCCAGCTTGTTCCACACGTCCTGCGGCGCGACCGTGTTGCCGATCGACTTGGACATCTTCTTGCCTTCGCCGTCGACCACGAAGCCGTGCGTCAGCAGCGCCTTGTACGGCGGCGCGCCGTTCAGCATCGAGGACGTCAGCAGCGAGGAATGGAACCAGCCGCGGTGCTGGTCCGAACCTTCCAGGTACAGGTCGGCGGGGAAGGCCGACTGCTGCTTGTGCGAACCGCGCAGCACGGTCTGGTGGGTGGAGCCGGAGTCGAACCAGACGTCCAGCGTGTCCTTGTTCTTGATGTACATCTCGGCTTCGGCGCCGATCAGGTCTTTCAGGTCGAGCGCCAGCCAGGCGTCGATGCCGCCTTTTTCGATCAGCTGGGCCACCTGCTCCAGCAGCTCCTGGGTGCGCGGGTGCAGCTCGCCGGTTTCCTTGTGGACCACGAAGGCCATCGGCACGCCCCATTGGCGCTGGCGCGACAGCGTCCAGTCGGGACGGTTGGCGATCATGCCGTGCAGGCGCGCCTTGCCCCAGTCGGGGAAGAATTCGGTCTGTTCGATGCCGGCCAGCGCCGACTGGCGCAGCGTGGCGCCGCCGTCCTTCGGATGCACGTCCATGCCGGCGAACCACTGCGAGGTGGCGCGGTAGATGATCGGCGACTTGTGGCGCCAGCAGTGCATATAGCTGTGGTCGAACATCTTCACTTCGAACAGTGCGCCGGCTTCCTTCAGGGCGCCGCAGATCGGCTTGGAGGCTTCCCAGATGGTCATGCCGCCGAACAGCGGCAGCGTCGACGCGTATTTGCCGTCGCCCATCACCGGGGTCAGGATCTGGTCGTCCTTCAGGCCGTGCGCCTTGCAGGATATAAAGTCGTCCAGGCCGTAGGCGGGCGCCGAGTGGACCACGCCGGTGCCGCTGTCGGCGGTCACGTAGTC
The DNA here is from genome assembly GCF_047302815.1 of Duganella sp. CT11-25. NCBI lineage: Bacteria > Pseudomonadati > Pseudomonadota > Betaproteobacteria > Burkholderiales > Oxalobacteraceae > Duganella > Duganella sp. CT11-25. The sequence continues at coordinate 2,837,161 of NZ_JBKBFD010000001.1, read as the reverse complement.
GGCCAGGTACATCGGCGACAGGCGGTCGAAGAAGGCGTCCGACGCGTGCAGCGGGTGGCGGAAGCTGATGCCGCCCAGCGCGGCGCCGTCGCAGGTGGCGATGGTGACGCCGTCCAGCTTGTAGCGCGCGAGGCAGGCCTCCACCAGTTCCTGCGCCAGGATCAACAGCAAAGGCTGGCCGTCGCGCGCGGTTTCGACCAGCGCGTATTTCAGTTCGGGATGGACGTTCAGCGCCTGGTTGGACGGGATGGTCCAGGGCGTGGTGGTCCAGATGACGACGAAGCCGTTCTCGGTCGGCAGCCGGTCCAGGCCGAAGGCGGCGGCCAGCTTGCCGAATTCGGCGAACTTGAAGCCGACGTCGATGGCCGGATCGCGCTTGTCCTGGTATTCCACTTCCGCTTCCGCCAGCGCGGACTGGCAGTCGAAGCACCAGTTGACCGGCTTCAGGCCGCGGTAGACATAGCCTTTTTCCAGCATCTTGCCGAGGGCGCGCAGTTCGTCGGCCTCGTTCGAGTAGTTCATGGTCAGGTAAGGGTTCTGCCATTCGCCCAGCACGCCGAGGCGGATGAAGTCCTTGCGCTGGCGGTCGACCTGCTCCAGCGCGTAGGCGCGGGCCTTGGTCAGCACTTCGGCGGTCGGCAGGTTCTTGCCGTATTGTTTTTCGATCTGGATCTCGATCGGCATGCCGTGGCAATCCCAGCCCGGCACGTAGGGCGCGTCGTAGCCGGCCAGGGTGCGCGATTTGACGACCATGTCCTTGAGGATCTTGTTGACGGCGTGGCCGATGTGGATGTCGCCGTTGGCGTACGGCGGGCCGTCGTGCAGGATGAATTTCGGACGGCCGGCGGCGGCCTTGCGCACGCGCTCGTAGATCTTCTTGTCTTGCCATTCCTTGACCCAGTTCGGCTCGCGCTTGGCCATATCGCCGCGCATCGGGAACGGAGTTTCGGTCATGTTGACCGGGTATTTGCTTTCAGGCTTCTTTGCGGATTTGTTATCGGACATGGTCTTCTTCAGTGATTTTATTCGGGAGTTCGGTGTAGCCGGCGCGCGTAGCTAAATCGCGCGGTCAAATTCGGTCGGTCGCATTGGTCGCAAAGTACGCGCGGGCGATCCTGGCGTCCTCGTGGATGGCGGCGGTCAGCGTCGGCAGGTCGACGTATTTTTCCTCGTCGCGTATCTTGGCCAGGAACTCGACGCGCACCTGCCTGCCGTAGCAGTTCTGGGCGAAGTCGAACACATGCACTTCCAGCAGCACGCGGCCGCTGTCGTCGACGGTCGGGCGCACGCCCAGGCTGGCGACGGCCGGCAAGGGCTGGTCCGCCAGGCCGTGCACCTGGACGATGAAGATGCCCGCCAGCGCCGGGCGGTGCGGCACGCGCAGGTTCAGCGTCGGGAAGCCCAGGGTGCGGCCCAGCTTCTGGCCGTGGATCACGTGGCCGGAAATGGCGTAGGGATGGCCCAGCAGCGCCTCGGCATGCGGGAAATCGCCGGCGGCCAGCGCGGCGCGCACGGCGGAGGAGGAAATCCGGGTGCTGCCGTTCATCACGGTCGGCAGCGTCTCGACGTGGAAGCCGTACTGCCTGCCCGCCTCCAGCAGCATGGCGACGTTGCCGGCGCGGCGGGCGCCATAGCAGAAGTCGTCGCCGACCATCAGCCATTTGACGTGCAGGCCCTCGACCAGCACCTTTTCGGTGAATTCTTGCGGCGTCAGCGCCGCGAACGGGGCCGAGAAGTGCTCGACGATGACGCGGTCGATGCCGTTGTCGGACAGCGATTGCAGCTTGTCGCGCAGGTTGGCGATGCGCGGCGGCGCCTTGGACAGGTCGCCGGCCTTGTGCGCGAAGAATTCGCGCGGATGCGGTTCGAAGGTCATCACGGCCGCTTCCAGCCCCAGGCCGGTGGCGGCGGCGCGCACGCGGGCCAGCAATGCCTGGTGGCCGAGATGGACACCGTCGAAGTTGCCGATCGTGAGCGCGCAGGGCGCACGCGCCGCAGCATTGGGGAGACCTCGAAATACCTTCATGGGAATCTGGTAAGAATTATCGCGAAATAGAGGATTATACGGGGAATAGCTCAAAGCGAAAAAAAAGCGCTGCCGGCCGGGGCCGGACAGCGCTTGCGCGCAGAAAGCGGGGCTGCGGCAACCGCCGCCGGCCCCGCCGTCTGGATTACAGTGGACGGTTGATGTTCAGGGTCCAGTAGCGGGCCAGGTCGGCGGTGCCGTCCGTGCCTTTGACCGACTTCAGCGTCGACAGCGCGGCGGCTTTCTTGCCGGCCTGCGCCTGGGCGATACCCAGGTGCAGCTTGATCGCCTCGGGGTTCTTGCCGGTGCCCAGCTTCACGGCCTGGTCCAGCAGCGCCAGGCCCTTGTCGTTCTTGCCTTGGGAAACCAGGGCGTAGCCCAGGTTGGCCAGCGCGTCGGCGTCTTTGGCCTTGGTGGCTTCCGCTTCGGCGGTGGCCAGCTTGGCGTCGAAGTCGGTCTGGGTCTTGGCGGCCAGGTCTTTCAGGCGCTGGTGGCGGGCGGCGTCGGAACCGGTGCCCAGTGCGCCTTTCTTGTAGCCCTGGTCGATGATCTTGATCGCTTCGGCCGGGTTCTGCACTTGCAGCGCCAGCTGGCTCATTTCCATGTATTCGGCCGGCTTGGCCAGCAGGCCGTTGACCAGGCGCAGGCGCAGCACGTCCAGCGACAGCGACGAGGCGAAGCCAGGCTTGCCCGATACGCGGTTCAGCAGGTCGGCCCAGTAGCTCGACTTAGGATAGGAGCCGGCCAGTTTTTCCAGGGTCTGCACGTAGCCGGCCTTGTCGTTCTGCTTGAGCTGGATGTTGGCCAGCATGCCCAGCTGGTTTTCGCTCAGGTTTTTCGAGCTTTGCAGTTCCTTGGCGGCTTCGGCGTACTTGCCGGAGGTGTACAGGATTTGCACGATGTACTCGTGGGCCGAGGTGTTGCCCGGGTTGTCTTTCAGCACGCGCTGGAACCAGGTCACGGCTTTTGGATAATCCTTGGCGCGGTAGTAAATGCCGGCCAGGGCTTCCGAGAATTTGGCGGATTCGGCAGGCGACAGCTTGCCGGAGTTGATCACGGATTCGAAGGAGCGGGCGGCGGTGTCGTTGTCGCCGGCGGCGACCGCGGCCGAAGCGCGGGTGCGTTCGATCAGATAAGTTTCGTTGGCCGATTTGCCGCCAACTGCGTCAGTTTCTTTCAGTTTGGCAAGTGCTTCCTTGTTCTTGCCTGCCGCAGCCAGTTTCTGTGCTTCCTGCAATGGTTTGCCGATTTCTGCGCGCACCGTTTCTGCTGCATAGGCGACCGACGAGAAACCTGCGATGGGGGCTGCTGCAGTAAAACCAATAGCGGCCATTACCAGGCCGAGATGAGCGAGACGAAACTTGGTCATGGGTAATTTTCTTTCTTCAAAATGCGAAATAGGCAGGAATGGTCCTGCCTATCGTTGAACATAGAACTGATTATTGGAACTGTTCGTTGCCGACCAGGCCAATCTTGGTCACGCCGAGACGCTGGGCCGAAGCCATCACGCCCGCCACGACTTTGTACGACACCAGCTTGTTCGGACGCAGATGCACTTCCGGCTGGTCAGCTTGCGCTGCGACATCGGTCAGCTTGGCTTCCAGGGTGCCGCGGTCGGGAACGACCACGTTATCCCACAGAACCGTGCCGTCGAAGTCGACGTCAATCGTGATGACCACAGGTTCCTTCGTTGGCGGCGGCGGGGTGCCGACCGGCATGTTCAGGTTGACCGAGTGGTTGGCCTTAGGAATCGTAATGATCATCATGATAATCAGCACCAGCATCACGTCGATGAGGGGCGTCATATTCATTTCCATCATTGGTTCCGGGTCCGCGCCACTTGCAGCTGGGGAGCCGACATTCATACTCATGGATGTTTCCTTTTAAGAAGGGCAGGCCTGAACCGCAGGCCTGCACAATGCACTGTCGGGGATTAACCCTTATCAGGCGGTTCGGTGATGAAGCCGACCTTCTGAATACCAGCACGCTGGGTAGTGTAAATGACCTTGCCGATTGCTTCGTAGCGTGTTTCTTGGTCGCCACGTACATGGACTTCCGGCTGAGGCAACTTCACAGCTTCCACCTTCAGATTGTCGAACAACTCATTCGCGTCGCGCATCTTCCGCTGATTCCAGTAGATGTCGCCATCCTTGCTAACAACGATGTTGACATCTTCCGGCTTGGTCTGGATAACCTGGTTGGTTTCTTCCGGCAGCTGGATCTTGATCAGCTTCAGAACAACCGGGCTCGTGATCAGGAAGATAATCAGCAGAACCAACATGATGTCCACCAGGGGCGTCGTGTTGATTTCTGACATGACTTGATCTTCGTCTCCGCTATCGGAGCCTACGGACATCGACATGATTAATTATCCAATCTTTTTAGCGCCGGCTGCGCGGCCAGCTTCGCTGGTGGACATGGCGCCCGAGATCAGTACCGAGTGCACGTCGGCCGAGAACGAACGGACATCTTCCATGGCCGACTTGTTACGACGCACCAGCCAGTTGTAACCCAGCACCGCTGGCACCGCGACGAACAGACCGAAAGCGGTCATGATCAGTGCTTCACCCACCGGGCCTGCCACTTTGTCGATCGATGCGTTACCGGACATGCCGATGGCGATCAGTGCATTGTAAATACCCCAAACGGTACCGAACAGACCGATGAACGGCGAGGTCGAACCAACGGTTGCCAGGAACGACAGGCCGTCTTGCAGACGCGATTGCACTTTGTCGACAGCGCGCTGGATCGACATGGTCACCCAGGTCGACAGGTCGATTTGTTCCAGCAGGGCGCCGTCGTGGTGCACGGTGGCCTTGGTGCCGGTTTCAGCGATGAAGCGGAATGGCGAGCCTTCTTTCAGGGCAGCCGAACCAGCAGCGATCGACGATGCTTTCCAGAACTTGGCCGAGGTTTCTTTCGACTGCTTGAAGATCTTGGCCTGGTCGATCAGCTTGGTGACGATGATGTACCACGAACCCATCGACATCAGCGACAGGATGATCAGGGTGCCGCGCGATACGAAACCTGCGTCCCAGACAGCTTTGAAGCCGTATGGATTTTCCACTTCTTCTTTGGCGTGTGCTGCCGGTGCGTCTGCTGCTGGCGCTTCTGCTGCTGCAGGTGCTGCTGCCGCATCCGCTGCTGGAGCGGCTGCTGGTGCCGAAGCGGCTGCCGAGGCTGGCGCGTCAGCGAAAGCTGGTGCGCTTACCAGGGCGGTGGCTGCGGTCACGGAAAACAGCACAGCGGCCAGTACAGCGGACAAACGGGTATTCTTAAACATGCTTCCTCCAAATTGATAAAATAATCAGATCGCTGAATGACAACGAAAATTACTAAGTGAGACGGTCAAGCTGCCTCGGGTTTACTCCAGCGTCCAGACGTATTGCATCTGCTGCCAGCCTTCTTGTGGTACACCGTCAACGGTGGCCGGTTTGAAACGGCACTTACTGATACCGGCGACTGCGGCCTTGTCCAAGTCGCGGAATCCACTGGATTTCACCACTTTGGATTCGCCAACGCGGCCGTCGGCTGCAATCAAGAACGACAGCGTTACGGTGCCGGTTTCTTCATTACGCAGGGACGACTTCGGCCATTCCGGCTTGGCGCAGGTGCCAAAGTCCACCACTGCTGCGGTTCTCACGCCGGTCTTTGCCGGACCAGGTGGGGCTGCTGGCGGCGCCGGTGGCGCTTTCTGCAGTTCGTTCGTCGCAGGCTTCACGTTGGTCGCGTTAGCGATCGTGTTGTTCGGCGGCGGCGGTTGCTGCACATTCACCTCAACTGGCGGGATGAAAGGCGGCGGTGGCGCTTTCATCTCTGGCGGAGGTGGTGGCGGCGGGAGCTCTTTCGGCGGAGGAGGTTTGACTTCCTCGATAATCTTGGTCTCCACTGGTGCGATCATCTTGCTTACCAGTCGCGTTCCCAAGCCCGTCACGATCCCATAAGCGACCAGGACGTGCAACAAAACGACAATGGTAATGCCTGTAAAGTTCTTCCCGGTGCTTTTCTCGTTGTGCGTGAAATTCATGCCTGCTTTCTCCAATACCAACTCTTTTTGTTGCTACTAAACCCCAAAATGGCGACACAAAACAACAGCCGCATCCGGGACGTCGGCGAATTATACATACGAATTCTTGATTTTACATAGAATTTTCATCCCTAAAACCGGTTAAATTTCATAGGGTTTTCCTATATGATAGCGCTCCCTTTGCACTGTTCTGGATCAATATGCAAGACTCTGCGGCGCAAATTTGTGCGGGAACGCACCATGACGTTACTTAGTTTTCCCTTAAGGCCAAAAACGGAATTTTATGCGTGTAATTTTACTACGCGCAATTGATAATTTGGCCGTAAATGTTTCTTTGATGAAATTATTGCGGGGCGCGCTATACAAGTAGTTGAAGAAAAATATTGACTTCGCGCCCGCATCGTGCTGCTCTCAAAAAAACCGGGGTCAGAGCGCCGCCGCTGACCCCGGTTTAGTCCTTGCAAGAGCCGTGCCTGAAACGCGCGGCGCCTGACCAAAGCCTTATATATATGCCGCTCAGGATCCGCGCGCCCGTTTCTCGCGCTTGACCTCCATCGAGCTGACGACCTCGCCGTTCGGTCCCACCGTTTCCAGATGGACGTCGAAGCCCCATAAGCGGGCCACATGCTTGAGCACCTCGCCGGCCTGCTGGTTGAGCGGACGGCGCTGGAACTGCGTGTGGCGCAAGGTCAGCGCGCGGTCGTCCCGGGTATTGACGGACCACACCTGGATGTTGGGCTCACGGTTACCGAGGTTATATTGTTCCGCCAGTTGCTGGCGCACGTAACGGTAGCCCAGGTCGTCGTGGATGGCCGAGATCGCCAGCTTCTCGTTGTTGTCGTCGTCCAGCACGGCGAAGAAGTGGAACTCGCGTATCAGCTTGGGCGACAGGTACTGGGCGATGAAGCTCTCGTCCTTGAAGTTGCGCATGGCGAAGTCCAGCGTCTTGCGCCAGTCGCTGCCGGCGATGTCGGGGAACCACTCGCGGTCCTCGTCGGTCGGGTGCTCGCAGATGCGGCGGATGTCGGTCATCATCGCGAAGCCCAGCGCGTACGGGTTGATGCCGCTGTAGTAGGGGCTGTTGACCGGCGGCTGGTAGACCACGTTGGTATGGCTCTTCAGGAACTCCATCATGAAGCCGTCGCCCACCACGCCCTCGTCGTACAACTGGTTGAGGATGGTGTAATGCCAGAAGGTGGCCCAGCCCTCGTTCATCACCTGGGTCTGGCGCTGCGGATAGAAGTATTGCGAAATCTTGCGCACGATGCGCACCATTTCGCGCTGCCAGGGCTCCAACAATGGTGCATATTTCTCGATGAAGTACAGCAGGTTCTCCTCCGGCTCGGGCGGGAAGCGCGGCGCCGCCTTGGCCGCTTCCTCTTCCTCGCGCCGCGGCAGGGTGCGCCACAGGTCGTTGATCTGCGATTGCACGTAGGCTTCGCGCTCCTTCTGCCGCGCGCGCTCCTCCATCATCGACAGCTTGGCCGGGCGCTTGTAGCGGTCGACCCCGTAGTTTTGGATGGCGTGGCAGGAATCGAGCAGCAGCTCGACGGCGTCGATGCCGTGGCGCTGCTCGCACTCGGCGATGTAGTTCTTGGCGAACACCATATAGTCAACGATGGCCTCGGCGTCGGTCCAGGTGCGGAACAGGTAGTTGCCCTTGAAGAAGGAGTTGTGGCCGTAGGCCGCGTGCGCGATCACCAGCGCCTGCATGGTCAGGCTGTTCTCCTCCATCAGGTAGGCGATGCAGGGATCGGAGTTGATGACGATCTCGTAGGCCAGGCCCATCTGCCCGCGCTTGTAGCCCTTCTCGGTCGACAGGAAATGCTTGCCGAACGACCAGTGGTTGTACGACACCGGCATGCCGACAGAGGTGTAGGCGTCCATCATCTGCTCGGCGGTGATGATCTCCAGCTGGTTCGGATAGGTGTCCAGCCCGAAGTTCTCGGCGACGCGCCGGATCTCCTGGTGGGCCTGCTCGATCAGTTCGAACGTCCATTCGGACTGTTCGGGCAGGGCGCGCGGATGGCGTGGCTTGGCGGTCATGTCGTTCATCTTATTTCGGCTGTTTCTTGAACAGTTCGCGGAACACCGGATAGATATCGGCCGGCGTGACTATTTTTTGCATGGCGAAATGCGGATGGTGGTCCGGCACCTGCGAATACTGCTCCCACAGGTTTTGCGGCGGGCCGTCGGTGATTTCCACATAGGTGTAGTACTGCACCTTGGGCATGATGGTATTGATCAGCAGCTGGCGGCACAGCACCGAGTCGTTGTCCCAGTTGTCGCCGTCGGAGGCCTGCGCCACGTAGCTGTTCCAGCTGCCGGCGCCGAAGCGCTCGTCGATGATCTTGTCCAGCAGGTGCAGGGCCGACGACACCACGGTGCCGCCCGACTCGCGCGAGTGGAAGAATTCCTCCTCGTCCACCTCGGCCGCCGCCGTATGGTGGCGGATGAACACCACCTCGATCTTGTCGTACACGCGCTTGAGGAACAGGTACAGCAGGATGAAGAAGCGCTTGGCGGTGTCCTTGCGGGTTTCATCCATCGAGCCGGAGACGTCCATGACGCAGAACATCACCGCCTGCGTCATCGGCTTGGGCACCTTGACGCGGTTGGAATAGCGCAGGTCGAACGGATCGATGAAGGGGATGGCCAGCAGCCGCGTATGCAGGTGGTGGATCAGCTTTTTCAGCTCGACCACGCGCGGCGCGTCGAGCGGCGCGCCGTCGAGCAGCAGCTCCTCGAGCTCGCGCTCGGCCTCGATGACGCGCTTGCGCGAATTGCCGCCGACCGCGATGCGCCGCCCCAGCGCGCCGCGCAGCGAGCGCAGCACGTGGATGTTGGACGGCGTGCCCGACATATTGTAGCCGGCGCGCTGGTTCTTGAATTCGGTGGTCGAGGTCAGCTGGGTCTTGACCATGTGCGGCAGTTCCAGGTCTTCGAAGAAGTAGTTCATGAACTCTTCGCGCGACAGCTCGAAGATGAAGTCGTCCTCGGTCAGCTGGTCGCTATTGCCGGCCTTGCCGCGGCCGGCGCCGCCGCCGCCTTTCGGGCGATTGATCAGGTCGCCTTTCTGGTATTCCTGGTTGCCGGGATTGATGGTTTCCCACACGCCGCCATGGGCGTGGCCAAAAGAGGGTTCGCCCACGTCCTTGACGGGGATGGACACTTTTTCGCCGTTTTCAATATCGGTGATGGAGCGGCCCTTGATGGCACGTCCCACCGCGTCCTTGATCTGGGCCTTGTAGCGCCGCAAGAAGCGCTCGCGGTTGACCGCGGACTTGTTCTTGCCCTGCAAACGTCGGTCGATGAGGTAAGTCAAAAGATGCCTCCTGCTGCTATTGGTCGGCGCTCCGTCGTTCCCGCGACAGCGGGAACCCATACTCAGCAACCTGTCGTGCTCAGCATGGATTCCCGCCTGCGCGGGAATGACGCTGCATTAAGACGACTTCCTCACCCGCAAATACCACTCGCACAGCAACCGGACCTGCTTGGCCGTATAGCCTTTCTCCACCATGCGTGCGACGAAGTCGGCGTGCTTGTTGGCGTCTTCGGCGCTGGCCTTGGCGTTGAACGAAATCACCGGCAACAGTTCCTCGGTGTTCGAGAACATCTTCTTCTCGATCACGGTGCGGAATTTTTCATAGCTGGTCCACGCCGGATTCTTGCCGCCATTATTAGCGCGCGCCCGCAGCCCGAAGTTGACGATCTCGTTGCGGAAATCCTTGGGATTCGAGATGCCGGCCGGTTTCTCGATCTTCTCCAGCTCGTTGTTCAGCGACTCGCGGTCGAAGCTCTCGCCGGTGTCGGGATCGCGGTATTCCTGGTCCTGGATCCAGAAGTCGGCGAAGGTCACGTAGCGGTCGAAGATGTTCTGGCCGTATTCGGAATACGATTCCAGGTAGGCGGTCTGGATTTCCTTGCCGATGAACTCGACGTATTTCTGCGCCAGGTGCTCCTTGATATACGAGAAGTACTTCTGCTCGGTCTCCGGCGGGAACTGCTCGCGCTCGACCTGCTGCTCCAGCACGTACAGCAGGTGCACCGGATTGGCCGCCACTTCGGTGTTGTCGAAGTTGAAGACCTTGGACAGGATCTTGAAGGCGAAGCGCGTCGACAGCCCGTTCATGCCCTCGTCGACGCCGGCGTAGTCGACGTATTCGTGCATCGACTTGGCCTTCGGATCGGTGTCCTTGAGGTTCTCGCCGTCGTAGACCAGCATCTTGCTGAAGATGCTGGAGTTCTCGGGATCCTTGAGCCGCGACAGGATCGCGAACTGCGCCATCATCTTCAGCGTGCCGGGCGCGCATGGGGCCTGGTACAGCGAGGAGTTGGCCACCAGCTTGTCGTAGATCTTGATCTCGTCGGTGACGCGCAGGCAGTACGGCACCTTGACGATGTAGATACGGTCGAGGAATGCCTCGTTGTTGCGGTTGTTCTTGAAGGTCTTCCATTCCGACTCGTTCGAGTGGGCCAGGATGATGCCGTCGAACGGGATCGCGCCGAAGCCTTCGGTGCCCTTGTAGTTGCCTTCCTGGGTGGCGGTCAGCAGCGGATGCAGCACCTTGATCGGGGCCTTGAACATCTCGACGAATTCCATCAAGCCCTGGTTGGCCAGGCACAGGCCGCCCGAGTAGCTGTAGGCGTCCGGATCGTCCTGCGAATAATCCTCCAGCTTGCGGATATCGACCTTGCCGACCAGCGAGGAGATATCCTGGTTGTTCTCGTCGCCCGGCTCGGTCTTGGAAATCGCCACCTGCTTCAGCACCGAAGGGTAGCGCTTGACCACGCGGAACTGGTTGATGTCGCCGTTGAACTCGTGCAGGCGCTTGACCGCCCACGGGCTCGGGATGTTGCGCAGGTAGCGGCGCGGGATGCCGTAGTCCTCTTCCAGGATCACGCCGTCCTCTTCCTCGTTGAACAGGCCGAGCGGCGATTCGTTGACCGGCGAGCCCTTGAGGCAATAGAAGGGCACGTGCTCCATCAGCGATTTGAGCTTTTCCGCGATCGACGACTTGCCGCCGCCGACCGGCCCCAGCAGATACAGGATCTGCTTGCGTTCCTCCAGCCCCTGCGCCGCGTGGCGGAAATAGGAAACCACTTGCTCGATCACTTCCTCGGTACCGTAGAACTCACGGAATGCCGGATATATCTTGATGACCTTGTTCGCGAAAATGCGTGACAGCCGGGTGTCGTTGCGGGTGTCGACTAATGTCGGTTCGCCGATGGCGGCCAACATGCGCTCGGGAGCGCTGGCGTAGGTGAGTCGATCTTTTTTGCAAAGGTCGAGATATTCCTTCATGGACATCTCTTCTTCTTTGGTCCGTTCGTACCGTGCGGCGTAGTTGTCAAAAATGGTCATTTGGATGTCCTTTAATGTAAACCTGCTTGTCACGGGTCACCGGCAGTTCGCCTGCCCTGGCCCTGGTCTGTATAACCCCTTTCATTTTGTTATTTTTCTTATCGTCAGCTTCCATTTTGCGGCACGGATTGCCCGTGCCTTTGAGCTGGCTTTATCGCCGGTTGGCGGCTTTTATGTGTTGGTCGTAACGCTTCTTACGTCTATGAAATTGATTATTGCGCTATTGGTGCAGGAAGTCAAAAGATATGTCGTAATATCGTTAATACTCTTTCGTAACGCTTTGATTTTAAATATTAATATCGTGTGCCGCTGTGCATTTTCAATGGAATTTATGGCATTTTTTTCGCTCATTTATGCCACAGTATCACGCCTGTGCGCGCCGTGCTGATCGCACCTCAAACAGATAAATTTTGCCGCAACTTGCGGCGCGCTGTCGCACTCTCGCGTCATGCGATAAGATGGCTTGATCAAGCAACCAGCCAACAGGAAAAAAACAATGTTGAACGAACAATTGCGCAGCGTGCTGCGGCAGATGCCGAAAGCGGAACTGCACATCCACATCGAAGGCTCGCTGGAGCCGGAACTGATCTTCGCGCTGGCCCGGCGCAACGGCGTCGAACTGGCCTACGGCTCGGTGGAGGAGTTGCGCGCGGCCTACGCGTTCACCGACCTGCAATCCTTCCTCGACATCTACTACGCGGGCGCCAGCGTGCTGCTGCAGGAGCAGGACTTCTACGACATGACGGCGGCCTACCTGAAGCGCGCGCAGGCCGACAATGTGCGGCACACGGAAATCTTCTTCGACCCGCAGACGCACACGGCGCGCGGCGTGCCGATCAAGACCGTGATCGACGGCATCCACCGCGCCTGCTGCGACAGCCCGGTCAGCGCCACGCTGATCCTGAGCTTCCTGCGCCACCTGTCGGAAGAGGAGGCGTTCGCCACGCTGGAAGCGGCGCTGCCGTACCGCGACAAGTACATGGGCATCGGCCTGGATTCCTCCGAGGTAGGCAACCCGCCGGAGAAATTCGCCCGCGTGTTCGCGCGCTGCAGGGAGCTGGGCTTCCACCTGGTGGCCCACGCGGGCGAGGAAGGCCCGCCGGCGTATATCGAAACCGCGCTCGATCTGCTCAAGGTCGAGCGCATCGACCACGGCGTGCGCTGCCTGGAGGACGCGGCGCTGACGCAGCGCCTGGCCAGGGAGGGGATCGCGCTGACGGTGTGCCCGCTGTCCAACATCAAGCTGTGCGTGTTCGACAAGATGGAGCAGCACAACCTGCTGCAGCTGCTGGACGCGGGCATCGTGGCGACGGTCAACTCGGACGATCCGGCCTACTTCGGCGGCTACATGAACGATAACTTCATCGCCACCTTCGAGGCGCTGCCGCTCGGCCTGTCGCACGCGCACCGGCTGGCGCGCAACGGCTTCGTCGCGGCCTTCCTGCCGGAGGCGCAGAAGCAGGCCTTCCTCGCCGAAGTCGACGCCTTCTTTGCCGCGGTCTAAAAAGCCATGCTGAAACTTGCCTTGAAAATGACGGCGCGCGATTGGCGCGCCGGCCAGCTGCGCTTTCTGCTGATCGCGCTGACCGTGGCGGTGGCCGCCTTGTCCGCCACCGGCTTCTTCGTCGACCGCCTGCGCAGCGGCCTGGATCGCGATGCGCACCAGCTGCTGGGCGCCGATGTCGTGGTCAGCGCCGACCTGCCGGTCAATCCGGCCTGGCGCGCGGAAGCCGTGCGGCGCGGCCTGGTCACCACCGACACCACCAGCTTCCCCAGCATGGCGCAAGCCGGCGAGGGCGAGCAGTCGATGTCGATGCTGGCCTCGCTCAAGGCAGTCGGCCCGGGCTATCCGCTGCGCGGCCGCCTCAAGGTCACCACCGACGCCGCGCAGGCCGAGCAAAGCCTGGGCGCGCCGGCCGGCGGCGTGCCCGACCCGGGCACCGTATGGATCGAACCGGGCCTGCTGGGCAGCCTGAAAACCGGGATCGGCGGCCAGCTCACGCTGGGCGACAAGCGCTTCAAGGTGGCGCAGCTGATCGCCTCCGAGCCGGATCGCGGCGCCAACTTCCTGGCCTTCGCGCCGCGCGTGATGTTCGCGCTGCAGGACCTGGAGGCGACCAAGCTGATCCAGCCCGGCTCGCGCGTCACCTACCGCCTGCTGGCGGCCGCGCCGCCGGCTCTGAAGAACGGCGCCGCCGTCGCCGCGGCCTACGAGCAGTGGCTGGTGGCGAAGATCAAGAACGAGAATATCAAGGGCGTGCGCGTCGAGTCGCTGGAGAACGGCCGTCCCGAAATGCGCGCCACGCTGGACCGCGCCGACCGCTTCCTGTCGCTGGTCGGCCTGCTGTCGGCGATGCTGGCGGCGGTGGCCGTGGCGATGGCCGCGCGCCGCTTCATGCAGCGCCACCTGGACGCCTGCGCCATGCTGCGCTGCCTGGGCCTGACGCAGAACCAGGTCACCGTCATGTACCTGGTCGAATTCCTGCTGGTCGGCCTGGTCGGCAGCGCGCTGGGCGTGGCGGCCGGCTTCGGCGGCCACTATGTCCTGCTGGAGGTGCTGGGCACGCTGGTCTCGGCCGACCTGCCCGCGCCGACCATCTATCCCGCGCTGCAGGGGCTGGCGATCGGCATCCTGCTGCTGGCCGCCTTCGCGCTGCCGCCGATACTGCAGCTGCGCAAAGTGCCGCACAACCGCGTGATCCGCCGCGAGCAGGACCCGCCCCAGGTCGCCGCGCTGGCCACCTATGGCCTGGGCATGGCCGGCTTCACCGTGCTGCTGCTGTGGCAGGCGGGCGATGCTCAGCTGGCGCTGTACACGGCGCTGGGCTTCCTGGCCGCGTTCGCGGTGTTCGGGCTGGTGGGCTGGCTGGGCCTGTTGTCGCTGAAGTCGCTGCGCCGCGCCATCAACCACCAGAGCTGGCGCTTCGCCGTCACCTCGCTGCAGCGCCGTCCCGGCGCCACCATCGTGCAGATCGTCTCGCTGGCGCTGGGCATGATGGCGCTGCTGGTGCTGACCGTGGTGCGGGGCGACCTGATGACGGCCTGGCGCAACGCCACGCCGCCGGACGCGCCCAACCGCTTCATCATCAATATCCAGCCGGAGCAGCAGGCCGACATCGCCCAACGCCTGAGGGACGCCGGCGTGCTGTACGCGCCGCAGTACCCGATGATACGCGGCCGCCTGACCGCCGTGAACGGCGCGGCCGTCACCGCCGAGACCTATACCGAAGACCGCGCCAAGGGCCTGGCCGACCGCGAGTTCAACCTGTCGTCGATGGCGCGGATGCAGGCCGAGAACAAGATCGTCGACGGCCAGTGGTTCGCCGACAAGCCGGGCTTCGCGGAAGCGTCGGTGGAGGAGGGCATCGCCAAGACCCTGCGCTGGAAGCTGGGCGACAAGCTGCGCTTCGAGATCGCCGGCGCGCCGGTGGACGTGACCATCACCAGCCTGCGCAAGCTGGACTGGGGCTCGATGCGGGTCAACTTCTTCGTCATCATCAATCCGGCGGCGATGAAGGAAGTCTCGCAGAGCTGGATCACCGCCTTCCACCTGCCGGCCAACCAGGCGCCGGTGATGAATGCGCTGACGCGCGACTTCCCCAACCTGACCATCGTCGATGTCGGCGGCATCCTGCGCCAGGTGCAGGCGGTGCTGGACCAGGTGGTGACGGCGGTCGAGTTCCTGTTCATCTTCACGCTGGCCTCCGGCGTGCTGGTGCTGTACGCGGCGCTGATGGGATCGCAGGATGAACGGACCCGCGAATCGGGCCTGCTGCGGGCGCTGGGCGCGACCCGCAGGCAGCTGTCGCAGGCGCAGCTGATCGAGTTCTCGCTGGTGGGCGCGCTGTCCGGCCTGCTGGCCGCCAGCGGCGCGGCCGTCATGGGCTGGGCGCTGGCCACTTACCAGTTCAAGTTCGCCTGGGCCTTCAGCCCGTCCGTGTGGCTGGTGGGGCTGCTGGCCGGCGCGCTGTGCGCCATCGCCGGCGGCTGGCTGGGACTGCGCAACGTGCTGCGCCAGCCGCCGCTGCAGACGCTGCGCGAGGCTTAGGCGGCGATGTGCTGCCGCTGCAGCGCCTCATGCTGGTCCTTCAGGAACTGGCCATGGCTGTAGGGGCGCTTGGCGAAGTAGTGCGGCGGCAGGTCGAACAGCGCCCAGTAGTAAGTCTCGCGGCCCTGGCACACCTGCGGCGGCGTGCAGTAGCGGTGCCAGTTGTCGCCGACGCGGCTGGAGTACATGCCGTCGCCGTTCGGATCGGTGAAGAACGGCAGCACGCGCCGCTCCAGCAGCGCGTCCAGCAGCGACGGCGGCGCATCGCTGTCGCGCGCGATCTCGTACTGCGCATACAGTCCCTGCTCGGTCTCTATCATCATCAGGCTGGCCTTGCCGTGCTTGTCGAGGAACAGGATGCCGGTCGGGTTGGGGAAGATGTAGTGCTCGATGAACCCCATGCTGGCCTTCAGCGACATCACCAGCGACGCCAGCGCCGGGTCGCCCAGGAAGTGGTAGTTATGCAGCAGCACCAGCTCGCGCAGCGTCTCCGACTGCGCGTCGAAATAGCTGCGCTGTAGCGCGGCGATTTCTATCTCCAGCATGTCGAGCGCATGGTCGTCGCTCTTCTTGATGTAGCGGTCGATCAGGCCGCGGTTGAAGGCGCTGACCGCGATCTTCTCGTCGGCCGCGCCGGTGAACAGGATCTTCTTGCACGGCAGGTGCGCGACTGCCTCGCAGAATTCCAGCCCGTTCATCTGCGGCATCGAATAATCCACCACCAGCACCGACGGCGTGGCGAAGCGCTGGCGCTGCTCGCAGATGCGGTAGATGCGCTCCAGGTCGAGCGCCACGTTGCACTGGTCGGCCGGCAGGTTCTGCATGTCGAAGTTGACGTGCAGCGGCACGCCGCCTTCCTGCGCGCTGTGGCGCAGCCACTGCAGCGCGGTGGTGGTGTCGTGGAAGGTCTTGTTGGCCAGCATGGGATCGAGCTGGAACGACAGGCTGCGCAGGAAGGAGTCGCTGTCGTCGACCAGGACGGTCAGCGTGGGATGGGCGTAGACGGGAAGATGCATGGTTCACCTCGGGATATTCGGCGGCTGGGGGAATTCCAGGACAAAGATGGCGTAGGCGCTCTCGCGCGAGACGCAACGGATTTTGGCGCTCCACGCCTCCATGATCTCCTGGCACAGCGCGAGGCCGATGCCGGCGCCGTTGTGCGGCGGGTAGGAATAGAAACGCCGGAAAATCAAGGACATCTGCTGCGCCGGTACGCCGCAGCCGGTGTCGATGAACAGCAGCCGCGGCGGACCGTGGCCGCCGTCGACGACGATGCGCACGCGGCCCTTGCCGGCGCGGTGCACGGCCTTGAGCGCGTTGCGCAGCAGGTTCAGCAGGATCACCACCGACAGCTCGGTCTGGCCGGCGAAATGAAAATTGCGCCGCACTTCGAGCTTGACGATTTTCTGCTGGCTGGTGCTGGAGAAGGGATAGCGCCGGAGCACCGCCTCCACCACCGTCTCCATCGACACCGATTCGACCGGCCGCAGGTTCTGCCGCACCGCCGTGGCGCTGAGCAGGAACAGGTCGATCATGTGGTTCATATGGCGCACCTCGAACTGGATGCGCGCCAGCGCGTCCACCGTGCCGAGGCGGTCCTCGCCGGCCCGGGCCGGGCCGTCGGCGAAGATGCGCAACAGGCCGCGCACGTTGGCGTCGACGCTGGTGAGCGGCGTGCGCAGCTCGTGCGCCACGGTGGCCAGCCCGGCGCCCAGGCCGGCCAGCTTTTCCTGCGCCAGCACATGGCGGCTGATCTTGGCGGCCGACAGCGCGGCGATGGTGAACCAGTGGATCGGCACCTGCTGCAGCACCGGCTTGCTGAGCAGCGTCGGGCCCTCGCCCAGCAGGATCGCCACCAGGCAGGCCAGCGTGGTGCCGATCACGTAGGCGCGCAGCGCCAGTCCGGTATCGAAATGGAACAGCACCACCAGGCCGATCAGCAGCGACTCGCCCCACACGCCCGAGGCGTGGTTCATCAGGAACATGAAGGTGAAGAAGAACGGAAAGATGTAGCTGAGCGTGACCAGCAGGTACAGGTTCAGCATGTGGCGGCTGAACTGGCGCGCGAACAGGCCCAGCGCGCACAGCAGGATGCCCAGCATCCGCAGCGACAGCGTCTCGTATTCCTGCGGAAAGAAGTGCTGCCAGATCACGTAATACAGCGGCATGCCGACCGTGCCGATCGACGCCAGCAGCAAAACGCGCACGGTCGCATGGTCCTCCCGGCCGTGGTACAGCAGCAAAGATTGGACCAGTCCGCTTTGCCAGCGTTTCCAGCGTTCGGGGAGGGGATGCTTCATGGGGACATTTGATTTTAATCAAGTTGCAATGATCCGCTTATTTTGCAGCGCACTCCGCAATACCAAGCCAAAAATTGATCCGCATCAATCTCTCTTTGTTTTTTTGGCCTCATGGTTGGTCCTGGATTCATAAAAAAACAACCTTTTTCCCTCGTCCATCAGGCCCTCAAGGAGAATTCTCATGTCCTACGCGTTTGCGCAAGATCACGCCCATGCCCGCATTCTTCCCATCCCAGCTGAGCAGTTGATGCCGGATTTTGTCACCCGGCGCATGGATGAACATTACATCACGCACATCGCACAATTGCTGGGCGGCGAGCACCCGCACGCCTGGCAGCCGACGCCGGCCGGCGCGGTGTTTTTGGCGGGCAACGACTACCTGTGCCTGGCCGGCGAACCGGCGCTGGTGGCGGCCCAGGTCGCGGCGCTGCGCGGCAGCCGCAACGAGATGCTGATGTCGGCGGTGTTCCTGCAGGAGGGCAGCGCGCAGCACCGGCTGGAGCGCAAGTTCGCGCGGTTCATGGGCGCGCAGGACGGCATCCTGGCGCAATCCGGCTGGGCCGCCAACGTCGGCCTGGTGCAGGCGCTGGCCGGGCCGGGCATCCCGGTCTACCTCGACATGCAGGCCCACGCCTCGCTGTGGGAAGGCGTGCAGTCGGCCGGCGCGACGCCGGTGTCCTTCATGCACAACGACATGGAGCATTTGCGCAAGCAGCTGCAGCGCTACGGGCGCGGCCTGATCGTGGTCGATGCGCTGTACAGCACCAACGGCAGCCTGGCGCCGCTGGCGGCGCTGGTGGAGATCGCCGAGCAAAGCGGCTGCGTGCTGATCGTCGACGAATCGCATTCGCTGGGCACGCACGGCCCGCGCGGCGCCGGGCTGGTGGCGGAACTGGGCTTGAGCGAGCGGGTGCACTTCCGCACGGCGTCGCTGGCCAAGGCGTTTGCCGGGCGGGCCGGCTTCATCACCTGTTCCAGCAAATTCAAGGGCTACTTCCTGTCGGAGTCGCGCCCGGCGATTTTCAGTTCCTGCATGCTGGGCCACGAGCTGGCGTGGTTCGACGCCGCCATCGATTTCGTCGCCGCGGCCGACGACCGCCGCGCCGCCCTGCACGCGCACTCGGCAGCGTTGCGCGCGGAATTGAGCGCGCTGGGCTACAACGTCAGCGACGGCAGCGAGCAGATCATCGCGCTGGAGGCCGGCGCCGAACCCAAGACGCTGGCCTTGCGCAAGCAGCTGGAGGCGCACGGCGTCTACGGCGCCATGTTTTGCGCGCCGGCCACGCCGAAAAACCGTTCGCTGGTGCGCCTGACGCTGAACTCCGGGCTCGATCGCGGGCAACTGGCGCGCATCGTCCAGGCCTGCGGCGACATCCGCGACCAGGTCGACCTGGAGAGCTGGTCGTCGACGCGGCGCCTGCGCCGGCTGGCGCTGGTGTAGCGGTTGGCGCAAGCCCGCCACAGGTCGCCGCCCGGTACGCTATCATGGAGGCTATGACTGAATCCCGAACTCTCTATGATGTGATCGGCGGCGAATCGCGCGTGCGCGAGATGGTCGACCGTTTTTATGACCTGATGGAACTGGAGCCCGAGTTCGCGCTGCTGCGCGCCGTGCACGGGCCATCGCTGGACAACGCGCGCCAGCGCCTGTTCATGTTCCTGAGCGGCTGGATGGGCGGGCCCGACCTGTACATCGAAGCGCATGGCCACCCGCGCCTGCGCATGCGGCACATGCCGTTCGCCATCGGCACCAGGGAGCGCGACCAGTGGCTGCGCGCCATGGCGTGGGCGATGGAGGATGTCGGCGTCGACGAAGCGCTGCGGTTGCGGTTGATGGAGTCCTTCTATCAAACCGCCGACTGGATGCGCAACAAGCCGGATTGACGCCATGGGCCAGAGCGAATTTTTCATTTTGCTGGCGGCGCTGGCCGCGGTGATCGTGCTGCAGGTGCTGGCGCTGCTGCGCGCGCGCGGCGGCGGCGACAGCGCCGCCGAGGCCGGGCTGGCCGAGCGCATCGAGCGCGTCGAGCGCGAAGTGCGGGTGCAGCTGCAGACCACGGCGCAGGCCACGCATGCATCGACCGTGCAGCAGTTCGACGGCATGCGCCGCCAGCTGGAGGCGCAAGGCCTGGTCGGACGCGACGAGCAGGGCCGCAGCCTGAAGCAGTTCGCCGACAGCATGAATCTAACGCTGGCGCGGCTGACCGAATCGAACGCCGCGCGCATGCAGGAAGTGCGGGCGACGCTGGAAGCGAAGATCAAGGATCTGCAGGCCGACAACGGCGCGCGGCTGGAAGAGATGCGCAAGACCGTCGACGAGAAACTGCACGCTACGCTGGAGGCGCGCCTGAGCGCGTCGTTCCAGCAGGTGTCGGAGCGGCTGGAGCGGGTGCACCAGGGCTTGGGCGAGATGCAGCAGCTGGCGCTGGGCGTCGGCGACCTGAAACGCGTGCTGACCAACGTGAAGACGCGCGGCACCTGGGGCGAGGTGCAGCTGGAGATGCTGCTGGAGCAGGTGCTGACGCCGGAGCAGTATGCCAAGAACGTCGAGACCATCGCCGGCAGCGGCGCGCGCGTGGAGTTCGCGCTCAAGCTGCCGGGCCAGGTCGAAGGCGGCGCGCCGGTGTGGATGCCGATCGACGCCAAGTTCCCGAAGGAGCAGTACGAGCGCCTGCTGGACGCGGCGGAGCGCGCCGACGTCGAGGGCGTGGCGCTGGCCGGCCGCGAGCTGGAACGCGCGGTGCGCGGCGAGGCCAGGACCATCTCGGAAAAATACGTGTCGCCGCCGCATACCACCGATTTCGCGATCCTGTTCCTGCCGACCGAGGGCCTGTACGCGGAGGTGATGCGCAGGCCGGGGCTGGCCGACGAGCTGCAGCGGGTGAACCGCATCAGCATCGCCGGGCCGTCGACCTTGTCGGCGCTGCTCAACAGCTTGCAGATGGGCTTCCGCACGCTGGCGCTGGAGAAGCGCTCGTCGGAAGTGTGGCAGGTGCTGGGGGCCGTGAAGACGGAGTTCTCCAAGTTCGGCGACGTGCTGGCCGCGACCAAGCTGACGCTGGAGCGCGCCGCCAAGAACATCGAATCGGCCGAGACCCGCAGCCGCCAGATGGCGCGCAAGTTGAAGACGGTGGAGGCCCTGCCGAGCGAAGCGGCGCAGCTGCTGCTTGGCCCGGAGTTGGACAAGAGCGATCTCGATACGGACTAAGATGTAGCTGACATTTACGGAGCTAGCCATGCCTGCTCGCAGTCTCGATTTTTCCTCGACCGGCATGCCGGCCGTCCAGCGCAACAAGATCGTCAGCGCGGCCGATGCGGTCGGCCTGATACACGACGGCGACACCATCGCCACCGGCGGTTTCGTCGGCGTAGGGTTTGCCGAGAACATCGCGGTGGCGCTGGAAAAGCGCTTCCTCGCCGACGCCCACCCGCGCGATTTGACGCTGGTCTACGCCGCCGGGCAGGGCGACGGCAAGGAGCGCGGCCTGAATCACTTCGGCCACGAAGGCCTGTTGAAACGCATCATCGGCGGCCACTGGAGCCTCGCGCCCAAGCTGCAGCAGCTGGCCATCAGCGGCAAGGTCGAAGCCTACAACCTGCCGCAGGGCGTCATCAGCCAGCTGTTCCGCGACACCGCCGCCGGCAAGCCCGGCCTGCTCACGCATGTCGGCCTCGGTACCTTCGTCGACCCGCGCCACGGCGGCGGCAAGATCAACGAGCGCACCACCGAGGAGCTGGTCGAGCTGATCACGCTGGGCGGAAAAGAGTACCTGTTCTACAAATCCCAGCCGGTGCATGTGGGGATCATCCGCGGCACCACGGCCGACGCCAACGGCAACGTCACCATGGAGCGCGAGGCGCTGACCTTGGAGGCGCTGGCCATCGCCATGGCCGCGCACAATTCCGGCGGCATCGTCATCGTGCAGGTGGAGCGCATCGCGGAGCGCGGCACGCTCAATCCGCGCCAGGTCAAGATTCCCGGCATCCTGGTCGACTGCGTGGTGGTGGCGGAAAAGCCCGAGTATCACATGCAGACCTTCGCCGAGCCCTACAGCCCGGCCTTCGCCGGCGACCTGCGCGTGGCCCTGTCGGCGGTGGCGCCGATGCCGCTCTCGGAGCGCAAGATCATCGCCCGCCGCGCGCTGATGGAGCTGCGGCCGAACAACGTGGTCAACCTCGGCATCGGCATGCCGGAGGGCGTGGCCAACGTGGCGGCGGAAGAGAAACTGCTCGACCTGGTGACGCTGACGGCGGAACCGGGCGTGATCGGCGGCCTGCCCGCCGGCGGCTTGAACTTCGGCGCGGCCACCAATGCCGATGCCATCATCGACCAGCCGTATCAATTCGACTTCTACGACGGCGGCGGCCTGGACGTGGCGATCCTCGGCCTGGCGCAGGCGGACCGGCACGGCAACCTGAACGTCAGCAAATTCGGCAGCAGGCTGGCCGGGGCGGGCGGCTTTATCAACATCAGCCAGAATGCGCGCAAGGTGGTGTTTGTCGGCACCTTCACCGCCGACAAGGGCGCCACGCGCAAGTTCATCAACGAAGTCGAGCACCGCACCTACAGCGGCGAGTACGCGGCGCTGCGCGGGCAGGAGGCGCTGTTCGTCACCGAGCGCTGCGTGTTCCGGCTGGTGCTGGACGGCGGCATGTCCGGGCTGGAGCTGGTCGAGATCGCGCCCGGCGTGGAGGTCGAGCGCGACATCCTGGCGCACATGGATTTCAAGCCGGCGATCAGCGCGGACCTGAAGCCGATGGATGCGCGCATATTCTCGCCGCTGGCGATGAACTGGCGCGCCGACTTCCTGGCGCTGCCGTTGGAGCAGCGGCTGGTGTACGACGCGCAGCAGGAGCTGTTCTTCGTGAACTTCGAGGGCTTCGAGGTGGGCGACGCCGCGACCATCGACCGGATCTGCGCGATGGTGGCCGAGCGCCTGGCGCCGCTGGGCCGCAAGGTGCCGGCGGTGATCAACTACGATAACTTCTCCATCGTCCCCGACCTGCTGGACGACTACGTGGCGGCGGTGAACGGGCTGGCGGAGCGCTACTACAGCAAGGTCACGCGCTACGCGCACAGCACCTTCATGCGCGCCAGCCTGGGACGCGCGTTCCGCCGCATCGAGAAGGATGCGGCGCTGTTCGCCAACTCGGCCGAAGCATTGCTGAGGTTGAAGGACGGCCTGTAAGCGCATTTATGCGTATTTTGGCGTGTTTGTTTACATTCATGCCGCGTTTATGTACACTTCGCGGCATGAAACGTGAAAACCTCCTCCTGCAAGAACGACACGCCCTGATCCTGGCGCAGCTGGCGGCCGACGGCCGCGTGCTGGCCGCCCAGCTGGCGCAAGAACTGAACGTCACCGAAGATACGATACGGCGCGATCTGCGCGATCTCGCCGCCGCCGGCCTGTGCCAGAAAGTATACGGCGGCGCGGTGCGCATCCCGGCGTCGGCGGAAACCGGCACGCTGACCCAGCGCGCGACGCGGCAGATGCCGGACAAGTCGCGCCTCGCGGCGGCGGCATCGGCGCTGGTGAAGGCCGGCAGCGTGGTATTCCTCGACGCCGGCTCCAGCAACCTGGCGATCGCCGAAGCCTTGCCGCAGGTGCCGCTGACGGTCGTCACCAACGCGCCGCTGATCGCCGCGCGGCTGCTGGACCATCCGCAGCTTGAACTGATCCTGATCGGCGGCCGCATCAAGCAGGGCATCGGCGCCAGTGTCGGCGCCAGCGCCTTGCGCGAGATCGAGCTGATACGGCCGGACCTGTACTTCATCGGCGCTTGCGGCGTCGACCTGCAGGCCGGCGTGACGGCGGTCGATTTCGAAGAGGCGGAATTCAAGCGCCGCGTCGCGGCGCTCAGCAAGGCGACCGCGGTCGCCGCCACCGCCGAAAAGCTGGGCGCGGTTGCGCCTTTCCTGGTGCTGCCGATCGCGCAGCTGACCCACCTTGTCGTCCCCTCGCAGGTCGACGCCCACCTCGCCGGCGCCTACGCCGCGGCCGGCGCCAACCTGCTGCGCGCCGCCTGACATCAGAAAGCCTATCTTGAAAACTACCGGTTTAAAACAACGCATCTCCACGCGCCTGGCGTTCCTGGCCGCGGGCATGGCCATGTCGGCGTGGGCGCCGCTGGTGCCTTACGCGCAGGCGCGCACCGGCATCGAGCAGGGGCAACTGGGCTTGCTGCTGCTGTGTCTCGGCATCGGCTCGCTGCTGGCGATGCCGGTCACCGGCGCGCTGGCAGCGCGCTTCGGCTGCCGCCGCATCGTGCTGCTGTCCGGCCTTGGCTGCTGCGCGGTGTTCCCCTTCCTGGCGATCGCGCCCAGCGTGCCGTCGCTGGCGGTGGCGCTGTTCCTGTTCGGCGCCACCATCGGCACGCTGGATGTGGCGATGAATATCCAGGCCGTCATCGTCGAAAAAGACTACGGCGGCTCGCTGATGTCGGGCTTTCATGGCTTGTTCAGCGTCGGCGGCATCGCCGGCGCCGGCTGCATGACCGTGATGCTGTGGGCCGGCATGGGCATCGTGCCGGCGGCGCTGGTGATGGCGCTTGCGGTGGCGCTGGTGCTGCTGGCGGCCGGGCCGCACCTGCTGCGCGAGCCGGCCGCCGCCGAGCGCGACGCGCCCTTGCTGGTGATGCCGCATGGCTCGGTGATCTTCATCGGCGCCTTATGCGGCCTGGTGTTCCTGGCCGAGGGCGCGGTGCTGGACTGGAGCGCGGTGTTCCTGACCAGCAGCGGCGGCTTGACGGCGGGGCAGGGCGGACTCGGTTATGCGGCCTTCGCCTGCGCCATGACCGTCGGCCGCCTGAATGGCGACCGCATCGTCCAGCGTTGGGGCGGACGGCGCGTGCTGTTGCTGGGCGGCCTGGGCGCGGCGGCGGGCTTCTTTGCCGTGGTGCTGGCGCCGTCGCCGTGGATCGCGCTGCTGGGCTTTGTGCTGATCGGATCCGGCGCGTCGAACATCGTGCCGGTGCTGTTCACCGCCGCCGGCAGCCAGAAGGACATGCCGGCCAGCCTGGCGATCAGCGCGATCACCACCATCGGCTACGCCGGCATCCTGGCCGGACCGGCGCTGATCGGCCTGATCGCCCACGCATCCAGCCTGCACCTGGCCTTCTCGGGCCTGGCCTGCGGCATGCTGCTGATCGCGGCCAGCACGGCTAGCGGCGTTGCAGGCGCTCCAGCCGCAAGCGATGGCGGTCGTCGGTGATGCTGTGTGCGGCGAGGTAGACCGCCAGCGTGACCGCAATCCCGCTGCCGCCGGCCAGCAGGAACATCAGCAGGATCTGGTAGCGCACCGCGTCCATCGGATCCATGCCGGCGAGGATCTGGCCGGTCATGATGCCGGGCAGGGTGATGATGCCGGCCGCCGACATCTGGTTGATGATGGGGATCAGGCCCTTGCGCACCGATTCGCGTATCAGCGGCGCCAGCGCTTCGTTGCGGGTGGCGCCCAGCACCAGCTGCGCTTCGATGGCGTTGCGGGCGTTGACCACGCCGCCGTAGAAGGTGTCCAGGCCCAGGCTGGCGGAATTGAGCACGTTGCCCAGCACGATGCCGATCAGCGGGATCGCGTACCGCGGTTCGTACCACGGCGTCGGATGCAGCACCGTCAGCAGCGCCAGCACCACGGTGGCGATGCTGGACAGGCCGACGCTGGCGGTGCTGAGCCAGACCCCCGGCCAGCCGCGCAGTCCGTGCGCGGGCCGCATCGCCACTTCGCGCGCGGCGGCGACGATCATCAGCAGGGCCACCGCCACCGTGGCGGCCGGCGAGGCCAGCGCGAACACCCAGCGCAGCACCAGCCCGACCAGCAGCAGCTGCACCACCATGCGGATCGCGGCCCACAGCATCTGGCGCTGCATGCGCAAGCCGAGGCAGGCCGAGATGGCGGCGTTGAGCACCACCAGCGAGGACGCGACAGCCAGGTCGATGGCGCCGGGCTGGATCGGCGTCATGCCGCTCATGGCGCGGTTGCGGTCAGTTGACGGTCGCGCATGGTCATGCTGCGCTGACCCAGCGCCTGCGCCTGCGCTTCGGAGTGGGTGACGAGGACGATCGCCAGGCCGGCGGCCAGTTCCTTTTTCAGCAGCAGTTCGACGGCGGCGACGGCGGCCGGGTCCAGCGCGGCGGTCGGCTCGTCCAGCAGCAGCACTTGCGGACCGCAGGCCAGCGAACGTATCAGCGCCATGCGCTGGCGTTCGCCGGTGGACAGGCGGCCGATCTCGCTCTCCAGCAGCGACGGCGACAGGTTCAGCTGCGGCAGCAGTTCCTGCACGCGCGGCATCTGGCCGGGTTTGAAATGTTCGCCCGCGGTCGGCAGCCACCACGCCGCTTCCGCCGGTTGGTAGACCACGCCGGCGCGCCAGGCCGGCGCGCCCATGCTGGCGCGCTGCACGTCGTTCAAGAAGGCTTCGCCGGTATTCGGGTCGAGATCGCACAGCATCCGCAGCAGCAGGCTTTTGCCGGCGCCGGACGGGCCGGAGATGGTCAGGCATTCGCCGGCCGCCAGATCGAAGGAGAAGGGGCCGGCCAGCGGGGACTGCAGGTTGCGGATCCGCAGGCGGGGCATAGTCTCAGACCAGCCCGTCGAACAGCAGCACGTCGACCATCTGGCCGGCGGCGACATTGGCCTGCGCGTGGTGCAGCACGACGATGCAGTTCGCCTCCGTCATCGAGCTCAGTATGCCGGAGCCCTGCGCGCCGGTGAGCCGCACCTGCGCTTCGCCGCCGGCGCCGGCGCTGAGGATGCCGCGCTGGTACTCGGTGCGGCCGGGACGCTTGCGGATCGCTTCCGTGGCGCGCGCCTGCATGGTCTGCGGGGCGTGCTGGATTGGCGCGCCCATCATGCGCAACAGCGCCGGGCGGGCGAACATATAGAACGAGACCATCACCGCGACCGGGTTGCCGGGCAGGCCGAACAGCCATGCGCTGCCGCCGTCCGCCGCCACTTTGCCGAAGGCGAGCGGGCGGCCGGGGCGCATGGCCAGCTTCCAGAAGGCGACATCGCCGATCAGGGCCATGATGTCGCGCGTGTAGTCGGCCGCGCCTTCCGATACGCCGCCGGAGGTGATGATGGCGTCGGCGCTGTTGCAGGCTTCGCGCAGCGCCGCTTCCAGCGCGGCGGGATCGTCGCGGACGATGCCCATGTCGATCACTTCGCAGCCGAGCCGCGCCAGCATGCCGAACAGGGTATAGCGGTTGCTGTCGTAGACGCAGCCGTCGTCGAGGCATTCGCCCAGCGAGCGCAGTTCGTCGCCGGTGGAGAAGAAGGCCACGCGCAGCTTGCGCCGCACCGCCACTTCGGCGATGCCGAGCGAGGCGACCAGGCCCAGATCGGCGGGACGCATGATCTTGCCCTTGGCTAGGGCGACACCGCCGGCCTTCAGGTCCTCGCCGGCGCGGCGCAGGTTGGCGCCGCTGCGGATCGCGCCGTGGGCGATGGTGACGTTGTCGCCGTCGATGGAGGCCGCCAGCTCCTGCGGGATCACGCTGTCGCAGCCGGGCGGGATGGCGGCGCCGGTCATGATGCGGACGCATTCGCCGGCGGCCGGCGCCTGCGTGCATGGGCGGCCGGCGTAGGCGATGCCGATGGCCTTGAACACCACGGGCGCGGCGCCCTCCGCGGGCAGGTCGGCGCCGCGCAGGGCGTAGCCGTCCATCGCGGAGTTGTCGTAGGCCGGCACGTTGATCGGCGAGATGATGTCTTCGGCAAGCACGCGGTCCAATGCGCCGCGCAGCGGCAGGCGCTCGGTGGCGGAGATGGGCGTGACGCGCTCGCGGATGATGCGCTGCGCTTCGGCGACCGGCAGCGCGTCGTGGTCGCCGCCGGCGGCCGGTGAGGGCGCAGGCGCGGCGGCTGGCGGCCGTTCGCGCTCGTTGTGCTGCAGCTCTTCCAGCGTGTTGATGTTGCGAAAGCCGTGCGTGTCGTCGAACATCACCTCTGCCACGCGCAGCGTCTTGTGAAAGCCCTCCATGCGTCGCGCGCCGGTGGCGAGGTAGGCCTCCAGCTGCGGCAGGACGCCGGCTTTCATCAGGCTGAAGACCGGGTGCGGCTGCCGGTACGGCGCGGCGCCGGGATCCTGCTCATCGCGCTCCATCGTCACGGCGACGGCCAGGTCGGCGTCCTCGGATTCCAGCGCCGCATGCAGGCGCTCGGCCAGGTCGGCCGGCAGGAAAGGCGAATCGCAGGGCGCCGTCAGCAGCAGCTCGGTGGCGCAATGCCGCAAGCCGGTTTGCAGGCCGGCCAGCGGCCCCTCGTAGCCGCCCATCGCATCCGGCAGTACGGCGGCCGCATCGGCCAGCGCCTGGTACTGCGGCAGGTTGCGGTTGGCGTTGACGATCACCGTGGCCACCTGCGGCGCTAGCCGCCGCAGCACGTGCGCCGCCAGCGTCGCGCCCTGGAACGGCTGTAAGCCCTTGTCGACGCGGCCCATGCGCGTACCGCGTCCGCCCGCCAGTATCAGTCCGGTGACCTTGCTCTTCAAAGACAAACTATCCCCCGATATATGACATTTCGACTTTGTTGGCGCTGCGTTGCAGGCCGTCTGTATTGTTGGTGCGCAGTTCGGAATAGCGGTCGCCGCGCGCGCGCCACAGGTGCGCCAGCACGGTGCTGATCTCCTGGTCGCTGCGGCCCTCGCGCAGCAGCGCGCGCAGATCGTGGCCGCTGCTGGCGAACAGGCAGGTGTACAGCTTGCCCTCGGTCGACAAGCGCGCGCGCGAGCAGTCGCTGCAGAACGCTTGGGTGACGCTGGAGATCAGGCCGATCTCGCCGCTGCCGTCGGCGTAGCGCCAGCGCGCGGCGGTCTCGCCGGTGTAGTTGGCGCCGATCGCTTCCAGCGGCAGCTCGGCGTGGATACGGCGCACCACCTCGGCCGACGGCACCACCTCGTCCATCTTCCAGCCGTTGGAGGCGCCGACGTCCATGTATTCGATGAAGCGCAGGATGTAGGGCGTGTTCATGAAATGGCGCGCCATCGGCAGGATCGCGTGGTCGTTCATGCCGCCCTTGACCACCATGTTGATCTTGATCGGCCCGAGGCCGACCTGGTGCGCGGCGTCGATCCCCCTGAGCACATCGTCGACCGCGAAATCGACATCGTTCATGCGCTGGAAGGTGGCGTTGTCGAGCGCGTCGAGCGAGACCGTGACGCGCTGCAGGCCGGCGTCCTTCAGCGACTGCGCCTTGCGCGCCAGCAGCGAGGCGTTGGTGGTCAGCGTCAGGTCCAGCGGCTTGCCGGAGACGGTCTTCAGCCCGGCCAGCATGCCGACCAGCTTTTCGATATTCTTGCGCAGCAGCGGTTCGCCGCCGGTCAGGCGGATCTTCTCCACGCCGTGGGCGATGAAGATCCGGGCCAGGCGGGTGATTTCCTCGAACGACAGCAGCGAGGTATGCGGCAGGTATTGGTAGTCGCTGTCGAACACCGCTTTCGGCATGCAGTACACGCAGCGGAAATTGCAGCGGTCGGTGACCGAGATGCGCAGGTCGTGCAGCGGCCGCGCCAGCTGGTCGCTCAGCAGCCCGGTCGGCGCTTCCAGAATCGCGGGGATGGCCGGCGCAATGCGCCTCTGGTCGGCCATCATGATGATTTTCTCTGCCATGAGTGATGCAATCTTGCTATTTTTGGAATCGGCGCCGGGGAGGCCTGCGCCCTAGACAGTTACGATACCACGAGCGGGGGCTGCCCGTGGTCATCGTATCTAGAAGCCGGCCTCGCGCCAGGCCACCGCCGCCGCCGCGCGCAGGAAGCGCAGCGCCGGCGCTTCCCACCGGCCGGCGATGGCGACGCGGCCGCGCCAGGCCGGGCTGGTGGCCGAGAGGTCGCTGTCGGCGTCCAGCACCACGCGGTAGACCGCGTGTTCCGGATACAGCACGCCGTTCTTTTCGCGCACCAGGACGTCGCCGCCAAACAACGCCGCCAGTTCCGGCTCGCCCAGCGTGCGGCTGGCGTCGCGGTCGATGCTGGCCACCGTCAGGTGCAGCGCCGGACCGGCCAGGCCGTCGGCGATGAACAGGGCGCGGTCGCCGCGCGCGATGCGCCGCACCGCTTCCTCATCCACGTAGGCCACCACCTGCCAGCGTCCGGCCGCCACCAGCGACCCCAGATATTCCTGGCCCTTGAGCCATTCGCCGGGGCGCAGGTCGGGGTCGACATCGACCAGCACGCCCGCATACGGCGCGACGGGACGGAAGCGCTGCAGGTCGGCGCCCACGGTCGCGTGTTCGGCGCTGGCGTAAGCCAGCTGGTCGTTGAGCACTTGCCAGTCCTTGCGGCTGTTGCTGTCCAGCCCCGCCGCCGCCGATTGCCAGGCCAGCAGGTCCTGGCGCGCGCCGGTTTCGCCTTCGCGCAGATCGAGTTCGGGCGAGGACAGGCGCAGCAGCGGCTGGCCGGCTTCGACCCGCTGGCCGTTGCCGACCGGCAGCGCCTCCAGCGCCGCGTGGGCCGGCGCGTACAGCGCCAGCCGCGTCTGCGGCTGCAGCAGGCCGGAGATGCGCACCCGGTCCGGCCACGGCACGATGAAGGCGAAGGCCAGCAGCGCGAACAGCGCGCCGCTGCGCCAGGCGCGGCGGCTGTGGCGCAGCGTGCTCCAGCGGGTGCGCCACACCTGCAGCTCGCGCCACAGCGGCAGCGCGACAAACCAGCTGATCTCGACCATGAACAGCAGGATGCCGACCGCCTTGATGAAGAAGTGGTAGACCAGCGCGGCGATCCCGAGGAACAGCACCAGCCGGTAGATCCACACCGCCCAGGCAAACAGCACCAGGCCGGTGTTGAGGCGCGGCGGGAACGATTCCGGCGCCGGCTCCTTCAGCGCGAACAGGCGCTCGCGCAAGTCCCAGCGCGCCAGCGCGAAGGCGCGGCTGTGCAGGTTGGGCAGGCCCAGGTAGTCCGACAGCAGGAAGTAGCCGTCGAAGCGCATGAAGGGGCTGGCGTTGATGGCCACGGTGGCGATCCAGGTGGTGGTCGAGAGCAGGAAGGCGACTTGCTTGGGGCCGCCCTCGGGCAGCCACGACCAGGCCAGCGTGGCCCAGGCCGCGATCATCAGCTCGGTCATGATGCCGGCGCCGGCGACGGCCAGCCGCTGCTCGCGGCGCGCCAGCTTCCATACCTCGTTGGTGTCGGTGTAGGCCACCGGCCACATCACCAGGAAGGCCAGGCCCATGGTGGGCACCCGGCAGCCGTAGCGCTTGGCCGTCAGCGCGTGGCCCAGTTCGTGGCAGACCTTGGCGAAGGTGACGGCGCAGCCGTACAGCAGCGCGCCCTGCCAGCTCAGGGTGTCCATCAGCGTGGCGGAGAAGCGGTCCCACTCGCGGTAGGCGCCGAACACGCCGAACACGCCGGCGGCCAGGGTCATCCAGCGGAAGGCGGGCGAGAACAGGAAGGCCAGCTGCGGCGTCAGCCAGCCCAGCCAGCGGTCCGGGCGCACCAGCGGGATGCGGAAGAACAGGTAGTTGTGCAGCAGCCATTCGTGCCAGTTGCCGCGCATGTTGTCGCGCCGGGCGGCCAGCGCCGCCGCCGCGCCACGGCCCGGCTGCAGCAGCTGCTGGTCGCGCAGGAAGGCCAGCAGGCCGTCGATCGCCTCGCCGTCCAGCTGCAGCGCGGTGTCGCGGTTGATGGCGTCGATGACCACCTGCGGATCCTTCAGGTTCCAGCGGCTGAGCATTTCAAAGCTGGGCCAGTCGAGCTGGAAGAACTGGTTGCGCACCGGGTCGTGCAGCGTCCAGCTGGGCTGGCCGTCCGGTAGGCGCGGGCCGGCATCGATCGACAGCTCCTGGCGGAGCATGGGGAGGCTGGGTTGCATGCTGCCGCGTCCTTACAAGGCGATGAACTGGCGGATGCTGGCCAGCGGACGGCGCAGTATCCAGTAGATCAGCGGCACCCGTTCGCCGGCCAGCTTGGCCGTGCCCTTGAGGCCGATTCGCTGGCCGGCCACCGCGTCCAGTCTGGCGCGCACGCGGTAGGCGTAGCTGCCGTCCGGGCGCGGCGCGGCGCGGTGGCTCATGTAGCGCAAGGTGCCGGTCAGCGGCGTCAGCGGCGAGGCCGCCAGGTACAGGTGCAGTGGCGCCTGCTCGGCCAACGGGATGGCGTCGCCGATCGGCACCCAGGCTTCGATTTCCACGTCGTCGGCCGCGGCCACCTGCATGATGCGCTCGCCGGTCTGCACCGGCCGGCCTATCCATTCTGACGGGTCGTCGAACAGCGCGATGCCGGCGTGCGGCGCCAGCACCCGCGAGCGCTGGGCCTGGCCTTCGAGGAAGGTCGCCTGGGCCTGCTTCTCGGCCATCTTGCCCAGCAGCGCCGCCAGTTGCCCCTTGGCGCGCGGGTCGTTGAGCATCATCTGCGCCGCCTGCCGGTATTCGGCCTGGGCGGTGGACAAGCCTTCGCGGGCGACGTCGAGGCGGCTGCCGATCGGCGCCTGGTCGAACGAGAACAGCGGCTGGCCGGCGGCCACCAGCTGGTTCGGCCGCACCGCGAAATCGGCGATGACGCCGTCCAGCGGCGCCCGTATCGTGGCCGGGTTGGCCGGCACCAGCTCGCCCGGCGCCAGCACCGTCAGCCGCACCGGGAACAGCAGCACCGCCAGCACCGCCAGCCCGACGGCCAGCCGGCGCCGCAGGCGGCGGCGCCGCTGGTCTTCCTTGGCGCCGCCGCTCCACCAGGCGCGCAGCCGCGACGGCAGGCGCGCCAGCGACCAGCGCGCCGGCGGATGGGCGGCGCGCCAGGCGTGCTGCCAGACATCCATCCATTCGCCCAGCAGGGCCTGTTGTTCGGGGGATAGGGGGAGGTCGCCGGCCAGCAGCAGGCCGGCCGGATCGGCCGCTCCCTGCGTGCCGTCGGGCGCGCCGTGCAGCGCGTTCAGCGGCAGCCAGGTCACCGCCTTGGGCAGCCATTCGTCCCAGGCGGCGGCCACCGCCGGCGGCAGTTGCGCGGCATCGACCGCCAGCGGCGTGCCGGCCGTGTGGCCGGCCGCCAGCGCGCGGCACAGCTGGTCCAGCCATTGCGCGTACGGCGCGTTGGCTTCGACCGCCACCACGCCGGACAAGGTATGCACGCCGTCGGCGCCCAGCCACAGCGCGGCCTGGCGGTAGGGCGCCAGCGCGCGGCTGTCGTTGACCGCCAGGAAGGCCAGCTCGTTGGCGCTGGCCGCGGCGCGTGCGCGCTGGGCCAGTTCGATCAGTATCAGCAGCGGATTGACTGGTGCGCCGTCGCTCATGCGGCCGCTCGCGCCGCCGCTGCGCTACGCGACAGCATCGCCAGGCGGTCGGCGCCGGCGCCGGCCCTGCCGGCGGTCGCCGCGCGCATCTGTTCGTTCAAGCCGCTGCGGCCGGCCGGATCGATGCCATGCCGGTCCAGCGACGAGCTCTTGACCGGCGCCGCCGCGCCATCCTTGGTGACGACGATCTTGAAGACCTGCACCGCGACCTTGCCCTGGGCGTCGCGCGCCGTCACCTTGAAGCTCAGCGTGCCTTCAAAGCCGGGCGGCGGCGTGCCTTCGAAGCGGGCGGCCTTGCCGTCGAACTTGAGCCAGCCCGGCAACGCCTTGCCGTCCGCCGATTGCGCGCTCAGCTCGACCACCGGATTGCTGCCGGAGGTCGAGGCGAAGGTATCCGGCGCCAGTTGCACCGAGATGCGCTCGCCGCTGCTGAAGGTGACGTCGGCGATCGGCACATTGGCCACCAGCGCGTCGCCGGCGAACGGCTGTTCCGGCAGGCCGGATGGCGTGAACGCGGCCAGCAGCGCGCTGGACTCGGTCAGCGTGGCGATGTTGGCCGGCGCCAGCGGATTGGATGGCGCGTCCGGCGCCGGGACGCCGAGCACCACGCTGGATGGGCTGGTCGGGCTGAGGATGGGCGGCACGCCGGAGTCCGGCGGGCCGGCGCCCGGCGTGGCGCCGGCGACGGCTTCGCCCGGCGCGGCCTCGCCCGGGGCGGCTTGCCCCGGCGTGGTGGCGGCCGGGGCCGACGGCTGGACCACTACCGGCACTTGCGGGACCGGCGGCACGGGCGGCACCGGCGGCACCGGCACCACCGCGTCGACCGTCAGGACGCTGCCGGTATTGCCGGCCGTATCGCGCACCACGACCTGCATCGCGTTGTCGACCCCGCCGGCCGACGACCAGCTGGTGCCGGACACGGAAGCCGCCTGCCAGCTGTTGCCGCCGTCGCGCGACACCAGCACCGCTTCGCCGGCGGCCAGCGGCGCCGTCAGGCTGCCGCTGAGCGCGCCGGCCGGCGAGACGATGGCCGCGACCGGCGTGGCCAGCGGCGCGCTGGTGTCGAGCGTGTAGGCATGCTGGGAGGCCGGGCCGTTGCCGGCGTCGTTGCTGACGCGCGCCATGAACAGATTGCTGCCGCTGAGCGTGACATCGACCGACCAGGCGGCCGAGCCGGCGGCGGCCGACGCGACGCGCCAGGTGGTGCCGCCGTCGAGCGAGACTTCGACCCGCTGGCCGGCCGTCAGCGGCGCCGACAGCGAGCCGCTGATGGTCTGGGCGGCGACATTGGTGACGAAGTCGCTGCTGCTGGCGCCGCTGTCGGCCGACAGCGCGGCACCGGTGACCAGGGTGGTGGGGACGCCGGTGATCAGCAGTTCGCCGCTGCCGGTATCGCTGCTGAGGTTGCCTGCCTTGTCGGTGACGATGGCGGTGACGTCGTAGCGGCTGCCGGCCGCCAGCATCAGCTTGCCGGAGGCCGGCGTGGCGCTGGCCAGGTCCAGGCTCCAGTTGCCGCCGCTGACGGCGACCTGGTAGGTGGCGCCGCCCACGTTCACGGTGAGCGTTTCGCCGTCGGCCAGCGTGGCGGTGCCGGTCAGCGTCGGCGTGGTCGTGAGCGCGGTCTGGGCGCTGGCGGTCGGCACCGCCGGGGCCGTGGTGTCGAGCACATAGGTGCTGCTGTAGGTGGCGCCGTCACCGGTGGCGTTGCTGACCTTGACCAGCAGCTGGTTGCTGCCCGCCGCCAGCGTGGCGCCGGCCAACGACCAGCTGGCGCCGCTGGCGTCGGCGGTCCGCCAGCTGGCGCCGCCGTCGACCGACACCTGCACCGATTCGCCGGCCAGCAGGGACGACGACAGGCCGCCGCTGATGGTC
This sequence comes from Duganella sp. CT11-25, assembly GCF_047302815.1. NCBI lineage: Bacteria > Pseudomonadati > Pseudomonadota > Betaproteobacteria > Burkholderiales > Oxalobacteraceae > Duganella > Duganella sp. CT11-25. The sequence goes on along the minus strand of NZ_JBKBFD010000001.1, from coordinate 2,802,300 downwards.
TGGCCGGCGACGTTGGTGACCAGGTCGCTGCTGCTGGCGCCGCTGTCGGCCGACAGCGAGACGCCGGTCGCGGCGGTGGTCGGCAGCGGCACCGCCAGGGTGCCGACGGTCAGTTCGCCACTGCCGATGTCGCTGGCGGTGTTGCCGGCCAGGTCGGTGACGGTGGCCGTCACGCTGTACAGGTTGTTCAAGAGCAGGGCCAGCGTGCCGCTGCTCGGCACGGCGCTCGCCAGGTCCAGGCTCCAGGCGCCGGCCACCGGCACGACGTCGTAGGTGGCGCCGCCGACGGTGACGGTCAGGGTTTCGCCGGCCGCCAGCGTGGCGTTGCCGGTCAGCACAGGCGTCAGGCTCATGGTGGCCAGCGTGTCGACGGTCGGCACGGTGGCCGCCGTATCGTAGACGTAAGCCTGGCTGAGCACGGCGCCGTCGTTGCCGGCCGTATCGGCCACCTTGACCAGCAGCGTGTCGCTGGCGCTGAGCGTCTGGCCGGCCAGCGTCCAGGCGTTGCTGCCGACGCTGATGGCGGCGGCGCTCCAGGTGGCGCCGTTGTCGAGCGAGACCAGCACGCTTTCGCCGGCGGCCAGGTTGGCCGACAGCGTGCCGCTGACGGTTTGCGCCGCCGTCTTGGTGATGAAGTCGGTGGACGAGGCGCCGCTGTCGGCCGAGAAGGCCACCGTGGCCACGCCGGTGGTGGGGCCGGTGGTGTCGAGCACGTAGGCCTTGCTGGTGGCGGCGGCGTTGTTGCCGGCGGCGTCGGTGACGCGCAGCTGCAGCGTGTCGCTGGCGGCCAAGGTGACGCCGTTCCAGGTCAATGTCGTGCCGCTGACCTTGCTGGTGACGTCGGTCCAGGTGGCGCCGTTGTCGAGCGAGCCGTAGACGACGTCGGTGCCGGCCGGCGCGCCGCTCAAGGTGGCGCTGATGGTCTGCGCCGCCGTGTTGGTGATCAGGTCGGTGCTGCTGGCGCCGGTGTCGGCCGACAGCGCCACGCCGCTGAAGCTGATGGTCGGCGCCGTGGTGTCGAGCACATAGGCTTGCGAGTAGGCGGCGCCGGTGTTGCCGGCGTCGTCGACGACGCGCACCTTGAGCGTGCCGCTGCCGGTCAGGGTCTGGCCGGCCAGCGACCAGCTGCTGGCGCCGGTGGTGGCGGCGGCCAGGTCCCATGTGGCGCCGTTGTCGAGCGAGACGTAGACGTGCTCGCCGGCGGCCAGGTTGGAGGTCAGCGTGCCGCTGACGGTCTGCGCCGCGGTCTTGGTGATGAAGTCGCTGCCCGAGGTGCCGGTGTCGGCCGAGAAGGCCGCGCCGGCCACCGTGTTGGCCGGCGCGGTGGTGTCGATGACGAGGTCCTTGTTGGCGCCCAGCGAGCCGGCGGTGCCCGGCGTGGCCAGCGTGACCGCGGCGGGCTGGTGGGCGCCGCCGGCGTCGACGATGGTGGCGCCGTTGAGCGCCAGCGCGCCGATCGAGGCGACATCGAGGTCGGCGCTGTTCTCGCCGGCGCCGACGGTGTAGCTGAAGGTCAGCGTGGCGGTGCCCGAACCGCCGGTGTAGGTGGCGCTGCCGCCGCCGTCGAGCGCCAGGGTCGGCGTGCCGTGGGTGGGGTCGACATCGACCGCCGTGCTGAAGTCGACCGTGATGGTGATGGTCGCGCCGGCGCCGTAGGCGCCGTCGGGCGTGCTGGCGCTGACGCCGGTGACGCTGGGGTTCGAGCCGTCGACGTTGACGGCGGCCGTGCTGCCCACGCTGTTGAGGGTGGTGACGATGTCGTTGCCGGCGGCGTCCTGCATCAGGCCGCCGTGGGTCGACAGCGCGCCGACGGTGATGCCGTCGGCATCCATGTCGCCGGACGGCACGATGTAGCGGAACAGCAGCGCGCTGGTGCCCGAGCCGGACGCGTAGTCGGCGTAGCGGGTGGCGCCGCCGACGGTGAGGGCGATTTGCGGCGTGCCGCCGAAGTCGTCGACGACGACGGCCTCGCTGAAGTTGACGGTGAATTCCAGCGCGCCGCCGCTGTAGTAGGTGCCGTTGGCCGGCGCCGCGACCGAGGTGACGGTGGGGGCGGCGGTGTCGACGGTGATGGTCAGCCCGGCCGACGTGGCCGAGGTGTTGCCGGCGGTGTCGGTGGCGATGGCGGTGATGGTGTGGTCGCCCTGGGTCAGCACGCCGGTGGTGTAGGTCCAGCCGCCGGCGCCGGCGGTGACGGTGGCGAGCAGCGTGGCGCCGTCGTACAGCGCCACGCTGCTGCCGTTCTCTGCCGCGCCGCTCAGCGTCGGCGTGGTGTCGAGGGTGATGTTGTCGTTGTTGAGCGTGCCGGTGTCGCTGGCCGTGGCCAGGTCCGGCGTGCCGGGCGTGGCCGGGGCGCCGGTGTCGAGCACGTAGGCCTGGCTGTGCGGCGTGCTCTCGTTGCCGGCGGCGTCGACCACCTTCAGCTGCAGCGTGTCGCTGCCGCTGAGCGTGGCGCCGTCCCAGCTCAGCGTCGTGGTGCTGACCTTGCTGGTGATGTCGGTCCAGTGGGCGCCGTTGTCGAGCGAGCCGTACAGGATGTCGCCGCCGGCCAGCGCGCCGCTGAGCGTGGCGGTGATGGTCTGGGCCGCGGTCTTGGTGATGAAGTCGCTGTTGCTGGCGCCGGTGTCGGCCGACAGCGCCAGGGCGCTGAAGGTGATCGCCGGCGCGCTGGTGTCGTACTGGTAGGCCTGCGACAGCGCGGTGCTGGTGTTGCCGGCGGTGTCGCTGACCCGGACCAGCAGCGTGCCGCTGGCCGTCAGCGTGCGCGCCAGCGACCAGCTGCTCTGGCCGACGGTGGCCGCGGCAGTGGCCCAGGTGGCGCCGTTGTCGATCGAGACCTGGACGATTTCGCCGCTGGCCAGGTTGGCCGACAGCGTGCCGCTGACGGTCTGCGCCGGATCGCTGGTGATGAAGTCGGTCGGCGAGGTGCCGGTGTCGCTGGAGAAGGCGGCGGTGGCCACGGTGGTGGTGGGCGCGCTGGTGTCGAGCGTGTAGCTCTGGAAGCTCAGCGCGCTGTCGTTGCCGGCGGCGTCGGTGACCTTGAGCATGATGGCGCCGGCGCCGAGCGTGGCGCCGTTCCAGCTCAGCGCGGTGCCGGTCACCTTGCTGGTGATATTGGTCCAGTGGGCGCCGCTGTCGACCGAGCCCCAGACCACGTCGGTGCCGGCCGGCGCGCCGTCGAGCGTGGCGCTGATGGTCTGCGAGGCGGTCTTGGTGATGAAGTCGGTGGCACTGACGCCGGTGTCGGCCGACAGCGCGATACTGCCGAAGCTGATCGTCGGCACGGTGGTGTCGACCGTGTAGGCCTGGCTGAGCACGCTGCCGTCGTTGCCGGCGGCGTCGGTGACCTTGAGCTTGAGCGTGCCGGTGCTGGCGAGCGTGACGCCGTCCCAGCTCAGCGAGGTGCCGCTGACCTTGTTGCTGATGTCGGTCCAGTGGGCGCCGTTGTCGAGCGAGCCCCAGACCACGTCGCTGCCGGCCGGCGCGCCGCTGAGCGTGGCGGTGATGGTCTGGGCGCTGGTTTGGGTGACGAAGTCGGTGGCCAGCGTGCCGGTGTCGTCCGACAGCGCCTGGGCGCTGAAGGTGATCGTCGGCGCGGTGGTGTCGTACTGGTAGGCCTGCGACAGCGCGGTGCTGTCGTTGCCGGCGGTGTCGCTGACCTTGACCAGCAGCGTGTCGCTGGCCGTCAGCGTGCGCGCCAGCGACCAGGTGCTCTGGCCGACGGTGGCCGTGGCGGCGGTCCAGGTGGCGCCGTTGTTGATCGACACGTAGACCTTTTCGCCGCTGGCCAGGTTGGCCGACAGCGTGCCGCTGATGGTCTGCGACGGATCGCTGGTGATGAAGTCGGTCGACAGGGGGCCGGTGTCGCTGGAAAAGGCGGCGCTGGCCACGGTGGTGGTGGGCGCGGTGGTGTCGAGCGTGTAGGCCTGGGAGCTCAGCGCGCTGTCGTTGCCGGCGGCGTCGGTGACCTTGAACACGATGGCGCCGGCGCCGGCGCCGAGCGTGGCGCCGTCCCAGCTCAGCGCGGTGCCGGCCACTTTGTTGGTGATGTTGGTCCAGTGGGCGCCGTTGTCGACCGAGCCCCACACCACGTCGGTGCCGGCCGGCGCGCCGTCGAGCGTGGCGCTGATGGTCTGCGAGGCGGTCTTGGTGATGAAGTCGGTGCCGCTGACGCCGGTGTCGGCCGACAGCGCGATGCTGCCGAAGCTGATCGTCGGCGCGGTGCTGTCGACCGTGTAGGTCTGGCTGCGCACGGTGCCGTCGTTGCCGGCCGCGTCGGTGACCTTGAGCAGCAGCGTGCCGCCGCTGTCGAGCGTGACGCCGTCCCAGCTCAGCGACATGCCGCTGACCTTGTTGGTGATGTCGGTCCAGTGGCTGCCGTTGTCGATCGAGCCCCAGACGACGTCGGTGCCGGCCGGCGTACCGCTGAGGTCGGCGGTGATGGTCTGGGCGGCGTGCTGGGTGATGAAGTCGGTCCCCAGCGTGCCGGTGTCGTCCGACAGCGCCTGGGCGCTGAAGGTGATGGTCGGCGCGGTGGTGTCGAGCGTGTAGGTGTGCGAATAGGCGGTGCTGGTGGAGCCGCCGTTGGTCACGCGCGCCATGAAGGTGTTGGTGCCGGACAGCGTGGTGTTGGTGCTCCACGCGCTGCTGCCGACCGCGTAGGTGGTGGCGTCGGTCCAGGTGGTGCCGCCGTTGTAGGACACCTCGACCTTTTCGCCGGCGCCCAGGTTGCCCGACAGCGTGCCGCTGATGGTCTGCGCGGCGGTCTTGGTGATGTAGTCGGTCGACAGCGTGCCGGTGTCGGCCGACAGGTGGGCGCCGTTGACCGCGGCGGCCGGCGGCGGCAGCGCCTTGACGTCGGAGATGTCGAGATTCTGGAAGGTCGTGTACTGCAGGGAGCTGAGGGTCACGCTGCGGACGTCGCTCAGCGACACGGTGACCGGGGACAGCGTGCCGTCGTCGTTGATCGTCTTGTGGATGGTGGTGCCGGCCGTGCCGTCGGTCTTGACGTAGTCGATGACCAGGTCGTTGCCGTAGGAGGCCACGTCCAGCGCGTTCAGGTCGAAGGTGTAGCCGGCCTGGACGGTGATGATCAGCCGCGTCGTGGTCTGGTCCGGGTCCAGCGCATACAGGCCATTGCCGTCGCCGAAAATATACAGGTCGGGGCCGGCGCTGGCGAAGGTGAAGGTCTTGCCGCCGACGGTCTTGGTGATGGTGTTCTTGTGGCCGTCGCCGTCGGTATCGTGGCCATTGTCGTCGCCATCGACGTTGAACGTGAACGTCACCAGTTCCAGCGTGCCGTCGTACTGCGCCGGCGCCAGTGCGCGCGCCTCGATGGCGCCGGCGTGCGCCTCCAGCGTCCAGTTGCCGCCCAGGCTGGCGGAACCGGTGATGTCGGTCGAGGCGGCGACGTCGGCGCCGGTGGCCTGGGCGATGCCGGCCAGCAGCGCGTTGTGGTCGCCGGCGGCGACGTCGCAGCCGTACAGCAGCAAGTCGCCATCCGTCGTCAGCGCCTGGCCCAGCCGCGCCAGTTCGGCCTGCGTCGTCGACGAAGCCAGCGAGCTTACGCTCAGCGCATTGGTGCCCAGGTTGACCACGCCCTGCGAGCCGTGCGACAGGATGTGTATCGCGTCGAGCCCGCTTTGGCCGGCGGCCCATTGCGCGATCTGCGCCAGGCCGTCGCGGCTGCCGTCGAATTCGACGATGCCGACGCCGTCGCGCACGCCCGCTTCCAGCGTCTTGTAGTTGGCCAGCGAGGTGTCGACCAGCACCACCTCCTTCTTGCCCTCGTCCCGCGCCGGCTCGGCCGCGCGCACCGTCACCGCCGGCGGCACCGGCGGCGGGGCGCTGTCGTGGGCCTGGGCCGCGTGGGCGGCATCGGCCACGGCGCCGTCGAACATGAAGCGCTGCTCCAGCGGCAGCAGCTGTGAAGCCGGGCGCAGCGGGCGGCGGGCGCCGGCGGCAAGTTGTGCGGGGACGAAGGGATGGTTCATGTCAAGCTCCAGGGGATGCGTGGTGGGCGCGGCTTAAAGGGAGGGCCGAAGGGCTGGTCGTTGCGGCGAATTTGGCGAGATGGGCGTCGACCTTGCGGTCCAGCTCGGGCCGCCATTCAGGCGGCATGATGGCCAGCACGCTGGCCAGGAGTTGTTCGGTGGAGGCCAGCCGCGCGGCATCGCGCAGGCTGGCCTTGGCGGCGCTGGCCCACAGGTAGACCTTGGCCAGCTGTTCGGCGCTGAGGGCGCCCGTGTCCGGCTGCGGCGGCAGGTGGGCGTACAGCACGGCGGTCGGCAGGTAGGCCGCCACATAGCCTTCGGCGGCCAGGGTTTCCATGCCGGTCAGCGCGGCGTCGCGGTCGGCCTCGCCGCCATCGCCCTGCGATTGCATGATGGCTAGCCGGAAGCGCGCCTCGGTGAGGCCGGCCTTGGCCGCGCGCTCGAACCAGCCGCGCGCCTGCGCCAGGTCGGGCGGGACGTCGGCATCGTCGCTGAGGAACAGGGCCAGCCGCAGCATCGCCGGCGGCGCGTTGGACTGGGCGCCCTGGGTGCACAGCGCCAGGCCGCGCGGCACGTCGCGCGGCACGCCGCGGCCGTGGATCAGCAGCTCGGCGGCCGAGCACAGCGAGATGTAGTGGCTGCCCTTGGCGGCGTCCAGGTAGGACGCCAGCGCGGCCTCGGCGTTGCCGGGCCTGGCGGCGTCGCGCATCAGGCAGTCGCCGTGCAGGTGCTGGGCCGCCGGGATGCGGCGCGGCGCGGCCTTGGCGAACCAGGCGCAGGCGAGATCGGCGTTGACCGGCCGGCCCCAGCCGTTTTGATGGAACAGGCCCAGCGTGAATTGCGCCAGCGGGTTGCCGGCGGCGTGGCGCTGGAACAGCGCATAGGCGCGCGCGTAGTCGCGCTGGTCCAGCCGGGCGTAGGCCGCGCCCAGTTCCCTGGCGTAGTCCTTGGGCCGTTCGGCGCGGGCGGCGGGCGCCGCCAACAACAACAGCAGCAGCGGGGCCAGCAATCGAAGAATTCGTGTGTACAGCATGTTGGTTCCGGCGGCCGCCGGAGGGCGGCCGCTAAGTACGACGGTTGATTAGTTACGGCTCGGGAAGATCCCGCTGGTGGCGATCATGTAGTACATGGCGACAAACGGCGGCATGATGCTGGTCGGCTGGGTGCCGCCGGTCGGGCCGGTGACGCCGCTGGCGTTGGTGGTGCCGCTGACGGTGACCGGCGCGGAGCCGGCCAGCGTGACGGTGCCGCTGCCGCTGGCGGTGACGGTGACGGCGCCACTGATCGAGCCGGCCGCCATGGCCACGGTGGTCGGCGTGCCGCCGAGATAGATGCGGTTCGGCGGTCCGGCCGGCACCGACAGGTAGGCGTCGGTCGGGGTGGCGGTGCTGGCGCCGGCGTTGGCCGCGTTCAGCCGCAGCGCCGAGGTGTCGGCGCTGTAGGTCACGCCGCTCAGCGAGACGCTGCTGGTGCCGCCGGTGACGGCGCCCAGGTTGGCGGTGCCGGTCAGGCCGGTCAAGGTCAGCGGCACGGCCAGCGAGTGCGTGTGGGCCGGCATGTTGTTGATGGTCAGCGTGACGTTGGTGCTGCCGCCGGTCTGGCCGGGCACGAAGTTGCCGCTGCTGGGGCTGTTGCCGGCGCCGAGCAGGAAGCGGCCGCGCAGGTCGGGCAGGGCGAAGGTGGACTGGCCGTCGCCGCCGTAGGTGGTGCCGATCAGCGCGAACAGCGCCGAGTTCTGCGAGATCGGCAGCAGGCGGCCGTCGGCCGGAGCGTAGCCGCGCCAGTCGTTGCTCGGCGCGGCCAGCACGCAGATGGTCGACAGGTAATCCTCGGCCGAGCAGGCGTAGCTGGCGGTACTCCAGCTTCCTGCCACGGCGGCAACGGCGGCCAGCGTGATGCAACGGGCGATACGGTGCGAATGCGACTTCATATGTTCCCCTTTGGTTTTGGTGTGGGTGGAAAAACTATTTTTGCGGCGGCGCCATCAGCACCTTGCCGCTCATACCGGCGACCAGCTCGCCGAAGCGGCCGTCGATGACGGCCGTCAGTTTGACGGACTGGCTGACCGGATCGACGCGGGCGCCGATGCGCTGCACCTTGGCCGGGTAGGTCTTGCCGGTCTCGTCAATGCTGACCTGGAAGGCGGCGCCGCTGCGGATCCAGCTCAGCCAGCGCGAGGGAATGATGAATTCCAGTTCCAGCGTGCTGTCGTCGAGGATTTCCATCAGCGCCTGGCCGGGCTGCACGTACTGCTGTTCGCGCGCCTTTTGCTCGGCGATGCGGCCGCCGAACGGCGCCGCGATGCTGCACTTGCCCAGCAGCGCGCGGTTGGCCGCGACCTCCGCCTGGGCCTTGAGCGATTCGGCCTTGGAGATATCGAGTTCGATCTTGCCCACCGAGTTGAGCTCGGCGAGCTTCTGGTTGCCTTTCCAGTTGGTGTCGGCCGCCATCAGCGCGGCTTCGGCCTTGGCCAGCTGGGCCTGCTGCAGCACGCAGTCGAACTGCACCAGCAGCTGGCCCTGCTTGAAGGCGGCGCCCTCGGACAGCGGCAGGCGGTTGATCTTGGCGCCGATCTCGGCGGCCAGCGTGGTGTAGCGGCGCGGCGACAGCTGGGCGCGGATTTCGCGCGTTTCCAGCGTGGCGCCGGCGGCCGCCGGCTGCGGCACGGCAGCCTGGACCACTGGCAAGACCAGCGCGCCGGCTGCCAGGGCGAGGCGCAGCGCGGACAAGACAACGGTCATGGACGGTCCTCGAGCGACGGCAGCTGGCCCTGGTTCCAGGTTTGCAGCGATTTGGCGACGGCGGCGGTCAGCTCGGCCAGCGGCATGGTGGACGAGCCGTCGATGACCGGCTCCATGCCCAGCGTGGCCTGCAGGCGCGAGGCGGCCGCCTGCGCGTTCGACAGCGCCTGGTAGCGGCGCAGCTGCGACAGCACCGAGGTGCTTTGCTGCGAGATGCGGTCCAGCGCCGACTGTTTCTGCGCATCGGCCTGGTTGGCGATGTGCTGGGCGATGCGGCCGTCGACCTCGGAGATGGCGTCGGCGCGCTCGTACTGGCGGGCGGTGTTGGCGTATTGCTGGCGGGCGATGTGCACCTGGCTCAGCACGGCCATCTGCATCGCCATGCGGCGCTGGTTGGCCAGCGTCACGCCGGCGTCGGCCAGGCGCATCTGCGCCGGCGCCGAGAGCAGGCCCAGCAGGTTGAACGAAATCTGCGCGCCGGCTTCGTTCCAGTTCTGGTGGATCAGGTAGTCGTCGTTGCTGTGCTTGACGCCATAGTTGAACGACAGGCCGGGGAACAGCTTGAGCATGGTGCGGCGGGTTTCCTGCTGGGCGATGCGGGCGTTGTAGATGCCTTCGCGCAGGTCGGGATTGCGCATCAGCGCCACTTCTTCCATCTTGTCCATCGGTTGCTGCAGCCACAGCGTGTTGATGCCGGCGGCCGGTTCGGCCACCGTGTAGTCGCTGGACAGCGGCAGCATGGTCAGCGTCGCCAGTTCGACCCGCGCGGTCGACAGCTCTTGCTCGATGGTTTCCAGCAGGCGCAGGTTTTCCAGCAGCTGGCGCTGGTAGCGCAGCGGCTCCAGCGGCGAGCGGATGCGGTCGCTCTCGGCGGTGCGCGCATCCTTGAGCGCGCCTTCCGATTCGGCGATGGTGCTGCGCAGCAGCGGCACCAGTTTTTGCGCCGCCACCACGCGCCAGTAGGCGGTGCGCACGTCCAGGATCAGGTTGTGCAGGGCTTTGCGGCGGCGTTCGCCGGCGATCATCACGCGGTCGGCGTTCTGGCGGGCGGCGTAGTAGCTCTGGCCGAAGTCGAGCAGGCTCCACGAAATGCCGACTTCGCTGCTCAGCACCTCGCGGCTGGACGAGATATACGGATTGGCCAGCGACGGCGCGCCGGTGACCGAGTCGACGCTGCGGGTGATGAGGTCGTTGTTGCGGTCGCGGTAGCCGGCCGAAGCGATCAGCTTGGGGAGCATGTCGAACTTGCCGGCCTCGAAGGTGCCCATGGCCACGGCTTCTTCCATCGCCTTGTAGCGGCGTTCGGCGTTGTACTTGATGGCGCGGGCGATGGCGCCGTCCAGGGTCAGCGGGCCGGCCAGAGGCTCGACGTCGCGCGCCAGCGCCGCCTTGTCTTCCTGCAATGCGGAGCGGACTTCGGGCAGCGACAATTTCGCGCTTTCCACATTAAGCGTCGAGCAACCGCTGAGTATCAGCAGACCGGTTGCACCGAGTGCGAGGGTCTTGATTGCGGAGAAATTAATGTGTTTGATGTTTTGATTGGAGCGCATTAATTGAATTTCTCTGGTTAAGATGCCTAGTTAATTTAGGGTAATAAGTGTTTTGCGTAGTGTACTTCGGTGTAGCTACCCGAATTACCCATTTTGGGGCAATGTGGCGTATTCGATACAGCCATATTATCTTACTTCCAGTTCACAATCCTTCAGGAAACCTTCTGACGCCTTCCCTATATGGCTGTAGGGCTTAGCTCCAAGCTTCCGTGAAAATTCGTGACAATCAAAATAATATTAAGTTAATGTGGGATAAGAATTCCGTGATTATTGGAGAGAATTGGCCGGGTATTGGGATGGGCGAGCGGGCGCTCGGAAATAAAAAAAGGGAAGCATAAAGCTTCCCTTTTTTGTTATACCGGACCGGGTTATCGGCGGGTATCGACTTGAACCAGCGGTTCGTCGTTTTGCGGCGGCAGCGGCTTGCGTTCACGCGGCACGCGGGCCGGAGCGACCGCCTTGGCGGCAGCTTCCTGGGCGGCGCGCAGCTTGGCCGGGTCGGTGGCCGCCAGCGTCAGGCCGGCGGAGCCGAGCACTGCCTGCAGGTCGATCGGGGCCGATGCCGGCACCGGCGCGGCGACTGGCGCAGGTGCAGGTGCAGGTGCAGGCGCAGCGACCGGAGCCGGTGCAGGTGCGACGGCGACCGGTGCGGCAACCACAGGCTCAGCGACCGGCGCTGGCGCAGGTACTGGCGCTGGAGCTGCTTCCACGGCCACCGGGGCGGCCACTTCGGCGACCACGGCTGGTGTTTCCGCCACGGCTGCTACCGGTTCCGCTACGACTGGCTCAGCAACGACCGGCGCGGCAACCGGAGCGGCCGGCGCTTCCGCTACGACAGCGGCTGGCGCCGGTTCGGCGGCAGGTGCTTCGGTCACGGCAGGTGCAGCAGCAACGACCGGCTCGGCGACAACGGCAACCGGCTCGGCGACCGGCGCGGCTGCCACCGGTTCAGCAACTGCTTCCGCTGCCACTGGCGCTTCCACGGCGGCCATTGCCACGGGTGCCGCAGGCGCTGCGGACACTTCCTCAGCTACTGGTGCCTGGGCTGCGACTGGTGCGGCAACTTCGGCTTCGGCGGCTGGAGCGACGTTGAAGCCCAGTTCGCTTTGCTCGCCGGCTTCGCCGGTTGCGGATTCCTGGCCTTCCACGCCGTCGCGGTCGCGACGGTTGCGGTTGCGGCCGCCGCGACGGCGACGACGACGCGGCTCTTCGCCGTCGACGCCCGCTTCGTTTTCTTCACCTTCAGGACCGGCGTTCGGCGCGGTTTTCAGGATGCTGGTGGCGGCCTCGGTCACCGGACCGGTGGATGGCACGCCGGCGTTCAATGCCAGCTCTTCTACCTTGGCTTCGACCGGGGCTTTCTCGCCGCGCGGCTCGCGCGGAGGGCGTGGCGTGCGTTCCGGACGTTCGGCGCGCTCAGGGCGCTCGGCGCGTTCGCGTGGAGCCTGGCCTTCGACAGCCTGGTTTTCACGCGGTTCGCGCGGCTCGCGTGGCGGACGCGGCGGACGGGCTGGACGGCCGGCATCGGCCGCTTTCGCTTCATCCTGGCCTGGACGGGCTGCGCCTGGTTCGCGCTCTTCGCGCTCGCCACGGCCGCCTTTGCCATTACGGCTGCGGCCGCGCGGGCCACGGGCGTTGCGGTCGCCGCGGTCGCCGGATGGCGCCTTGACCACGATGGTCGGCTGCTGCGGCAGCGCCGGGGCGGCCGGCTTGCCGGTGAAGAAGCCGATCAGCTTGGCAAAGAAACCTTGCTCGGCCGGCGCCGGCACAGGGGCGGGAGCCGGCTTGATGACGGTTTCGCTCGGCTTGCGCTCGACCAGCGGTGCGGGCTGGTCCGGGGTAATGGTCTTGACCATGGCTTCCTGGCGCGGCTTGGCTTCTTCCTTCTGGCGCTTGCTGTAGGCCATGTCGGTTTCGGCGGTCTCGGCCAGCGAGTAGCTGGCCTGGCTGTCTTCCAGGCGCGGGTCGTCGTGCTTGATGCGTTCCAGCTTGTAGTGCGGCGTGTCCAGATGCTTGTTCGGGATCAGGATCACGGAAATGCGGTGACGGTTTTCGATCTTCAGCACTTCGCCGCGCTTCTCGTTCAGCAGGAAGGCCGCCACGTCCACCGGAACCTGCACGTGGATGGTGGCCGAGTTTTCCTTCATCGCCTCTTCCTGGATGATGCGCAGGACTTGCAGGGCCGACGATTCGGTGTCGCGGATGTGGCCGGTACCGGAGCAGCGCGGGCAGGTCACGTGCGAACCTTCGGACAGCGAAGGACGCAGGCGCTGGCGCGACAGTTCCATCAGGCCGAAGCGGGAAATCTTGCCCATTTGTACACGGGCGCGGTCGTGGTGCAGCGCGTCCTTCAGGCGTTGCTCGACTTCGCGCTGGTTCTTGGCGACTTCCATGTCGATGAAGTCGATCACGATCAGGCCGCCCAGGTCGCGCAGGCGCAGCTGGCGGGCCACTTCCTCGGCCGCTTCGCAGTTGGTGTTGAAGGCGGTGGTTTCGATGTCGGAACCGCGGGTGGCGCGGGCCGAGTTGACGTCGACCGACACCAGCGCTTCGGTGTGGTCGATGACGATGGCGCCGCCCGACGGCAGCGGCACGGTGCGCGAGTACGCGGTTTCGATCTGGTGTTCGATCTGGAAGCGCGAGAACAGCGGCACATCGTCGCTGTAGCGTTTCACGCGGTGCACCATGTCGGGCATCACGTGGCTCATGAACTGGTGCGCCTGTTCGTAGATATCGTCGGTATCGATCAGGATCTCGCCGATATCAGGCTGGAAGTAGTCGCGAATCGCGCGGATCACCAGCGACGACTCCTGGTAGATCAGGAACGCGCCGGAAGCCGACTTGCCGGCGCCTTCGATCGCGCGCCACAGTTGCATCAGGTAATTCAAGTCCCACTGCAGCTCGTCGACGTTGCGGCCGATGCCGGCGGTGCGGGCGATCACCGACATGCCTGGCGGCAAGTCCAGCTTGTCCATGGTTTCGCGCAGTTCCTGGCGCTCTTCACCTTCGACACGGCGGGAAACACCACCACCGCGCGGGTTGTTCGGCATCAGCACCAGGTAGCGGCCGGCCAGCGAGACGAAGGAGGTCAGGGCGGCGCCTTTGTTGCCGCGCTCTTCCTTTTCCACCTGGACCATGATTTCCTGGCCTTCGCGCAGCGCTTCCTTGACGGAGGCGTTGCGGACGTCGACGCCTTCGCGGAAGTAAGTGCGTGCTACTTCCTTGAATGGCAGGAAACCGTGGCGATCTTCGCCGTAGCTGACGAAGCAAGCTTCGAGCGACGGTTCGATGCGGGTGATCACGCCTTTGTAGATATTGGACTTGCGCTGTTCGCGTCCGGCGGTTTCGATGTCGATATCGATCAGTTTCTGACCGTCGACAATCGCTACGCGCAGTTCTTCTTGCTGCGTAGCATTAAACAACATGCGTTTCATTTTTATTAACTCCGCGACCCGAAGGTCATCTCTGTGCCGCCCGGCTTCTTAGTCCAGGCAACGTAGGTACAGGGATATACGCGAGAATCAGGTGATTGCGGTGGGTATGCCCATCCTGTGCGACACGGCAGCGCAGGGCTGCGGCCGCAACTGGGCGCTGAGAGGTCGATCGACATGCCGAGTGCCCGCATCACCTGCAACTCTTCTATGCGGCCCGGATGTTTGCGGGGGGCAGAGAATGCAGGCGGTGAGCAACGTCGTTGAGAGCCAAATCCTGGCCAAGCTTACGTACTACAAGTATTACAACAACCGGGCTGGTTTCAGCCTTCCGTCGAGCTTGCAGCAAAGCATTGGGGTCTGGCGAAAACGGCAAGCGTTATCAACTTCATCAACCGGCCAGCCCGACTCTTGATCGAGCTGACCGGACTTTATCCTTACAATCCAATCATTCTGATTCAGCATCCTTGCCGCCATCCGATTACAACAACGGTGCAACCTTGATTCCGGCAGGGGTGGTGCGTATACATTTTTTCCTCTGAATTTGCAATTTGGCGAGGCCAGTGGAGACGCCCCTGTGTAAAATGTGCTTTTATTCTTACACTTGCCGCAGATTGAACCGCAGCGAAACAATTATATATTCAAAATGAAGGACTTAGAGAGATTTCTGGGAAGACAGAGCAAATGAAGATGCAAAATGATGTTGTTCCCCCTTCAACACCTGCGCCGCTGCAAGCACAATTCGTCACCATCACTGAAGAAGAAGCCGGTCAACGTATCGATAACTACCTGTTGCGTGTGTGCAAAGGCGTGCCGAAAAGCCACGTCTATCGCATCCTGCGCTCGGGTGAGGTGCGGGTAAACAAGGGGCGTATCGATCAATTGTACCGATTGGTACAAGGTGATGTGGTGCGCATTCCGCCGGTCCGCATCGCGGAAAAGGCCGACGCCAGCCATGTGCCGGCCGCCGAGTTCAAGATTATTTTCGAAGACAGCCACCTGCTGGTGATCGACAAGCCGGCCGGCGTGGCCGTGCACGGCGGTTCCGGCGTCTCGTTCGGCGTGATCGAGCAGTTGCGCGCCTCGCGCCCGGACGCCAAGTTCCTGGAACTGGTGCACCGCCTGGACCGCGATACCTCGGGCCTGTTGTTGCTGGCCAAGAAACGTTCGGCGCTGACCAACCTGCACGAGCAGATGCGCGACGGCCACACCGACAAGCGCTACCTGACCATGGTGGCGGGCGACTGGAAAAATGCGCGCCAGCACGTCAAGCTGCCGCTGCATAAATATACGACCGCCGACGGCGAGCGTCGGGTGGCGGTGCAGGCCGACGGCATGCCGTCGCACACGGTGTTCACGCTGCTGAAGAAATTCCACGGCTTCGCCTTGCTGGAAGCGGAGCTGAAGACCGGGCGCACCCACCAGATCCGCGTACATCTGGCATCTTCCGGCTTCGCCATCGCAGGTGATGATAAATACGGCGATTTTGCGCTCAACCGCGCTTTGCTGAAAGCCGATGCCACGCGCGGCGCGCTCAAGCGCATGTTCCTGCACGCCCATCAAATTACGTTTACCCATCCGGATTCCGGAAAAATCATGACACTGAACGCGCCTTTGGCCGCCGAATGTGAGCGATTCTTGGTAAGCTTGGGGAAACCTCTTAACTAAACGCAAATATTCATTGAAGGAGCCGGCCAACTGGTGCGGCCGGAACACATGGCAAGAAAGCAATTTGATTTAATCGTCTTCGATTGGGATGGAACGTTGATGGATTCCACGTCAACGATCGTGAAATGCATACAGGCGGCGGCCCGCGACCTGTCGCTGCCGATCCCGCGCGACGATGCGGCCGCCCATGTCATCGGCCTCGGCCTGCATGAAGCCATGCAGGCGGTGCTGCCGGAAATCGATCCGTCGTATTACCCGCGCATGGTGGAGCGCTACCGCTACCATTTCCTGTCGCGCGATCATGAACTGACGCTGTTCCCGGGCGTGCAGGACATGCTGACCGAGCTGTCGCAGAACGGTTACTTCCTGGCGGTGGCCACCGGCAAGAGCCGGGTCGGCTTGAACCGCGCCATGAATGACGTCAAACTGTTGTCCATGTTTGATGCCACCCGCTGCGCCGACGAAACCTTCTCCAAGCCGCATCCCGCCATGCTGCAGGAGTTGACGCGGGAGTTGGGGCAGGATATGCGCCGTACCGTGATGATCGGCGATACTTCGCATGATTTGCTGATGGCGAACAACGCCGGCGCCGGCGCCATCGCGGTCCAGTACGGCGCCCATCCGGCCGACCAGCTGGCCGCCTGCAATCCGCTGTATTCGGCCGCCACGGTGGCCGAGCTGCACCAATGGCTGAGCGAGCACGCCTGATGCCAGTGGACGAGATCCTGATCTGCGCTTCGGACGCGGTGCTGGAAGGCGGCAAGGGCGTGCGCTTCGCCCTGACCGCCGGCGGCGACGACGGCACCGGCTTCGTGGTGCGCTACGGCGGCAAGGCCTATGCCTACCTGAACCGCTGCGCCCACGTGCCGATCGAGCTGGACTGGGCCGAAGGCGAGTTCTTCGAGTCGAGCAAGCTGTACCTGATGTGCTCGACCCACGGCGCGATTTATGTGCCGGAAACCGGCATGTGCGCCGGCGGCCCTTGCCGCGGCGGCCGCCTGCGGCCGATCGCCGTGGTCGAGCGCGACCAGCAGATCTTCTGGCAGCCGGACGAATACGTGCGCCCCGTGCGCGCCTGATAACAACCTGACAAAGCAATCCATGAGCGACAACACCAGCGATTCCAGCAACAGCAGCAGCGCCATCCCTCCCGTCACGCCGGGAAAACCGGCCGTGGCCGCCTCCAACTGGGAGCGCGAAGTGCTGGAAAAACTGGTGTTCGCCACGCTGAAAGAGCAAAAGGCGGCGCGCCGCTGGGGCATCTTCTTCAAGGCCGTGACCTTGCTGGTGATCGTGATCGGGCTCAGCGCCTACCTGGACATCAGCTGGACCGGTTCGGACGGCGAGACGCTGGGCCGCCACACCGCGCTGATCGAGGTCGACGGCGCGATCGAGTCGGAGGGCAGCGGTTCGGCGGCGGTGGTGATCCCGGCGCTGAACAAGGCGTTTTCCGACAGCGGCTCGGTGGCCGTGGTGCTGCACATCAATAGTCCGGGCGGCAGTCCGGTGCAGGCCGGCATGATCGTCGACGAGATGGTGCGCCTGCGCAAGGGCTATCCGGGCAAGCCGCTATACGTGGTGGTGGACGAGATCTGCGCCTCCGGCTGCTACTACATCGCGGCCGGCGCCGACCGCATCTATGTCAACAAGGCCAGCATCATCGGTTCGATCGGCGTGCTGATGGACGGCTTCGGCTTCACCGGCGTGATGGAAAAGGTCGGCGTCGAGCGCCGCCTGCTGACGGCCGGCGAGAACAAGGGCTTCATGGATCCGTTCAGCCCGCTGACGGAAAAGCACAAGCAGCATGCGCAGGCGATGCTGGATGAAATCCACCAGCAATTCATCGCCGTGGTGCGCAACGGCCGCGGCAAGCGCCTGAAGGAGACGCCGGACATGTTCTCCGGGCTGTTCTGGACCGGCGCCAAGGCCATCGACATGGGCCTGGCGGACGCCTTCGGCAGCGTCGACAGCGTCGCGCGCGACGTCGTCAAGGCCGAAGACATCATCGATTACACCGAGCACGAAGGCTTGCCTGAGCGCGTGCTGAAGAAATTCGGCGCGGCGATGGGGGCGGGCGCGATGAAATCGGCGGTGGACACGGTCAAGCCCAGCCTGCGCTGACGGGGCGTTGCCAGCCGGGCTCTTAGTCACAGTGATAGCATGACTGGCAGACCGATTAACATTATCAATCCAGCCTTTTTTTCACTTGCATATCCGACTTGGTGAACTATAGTAGTGTTGTAGTTCTTTCCAAGGGGGGCCGATATAAACAGTTTATCTTGTTGTCAGCACGATCTTGATTCAGTTTGATGGAACTACTCAACTGCATCATTGATGCGGAGTAGAGAGAATTTCGATTCCTCGTTAGAGCCCTGTGATGGGGCTGAGAACAGCGGCGCAATGCCGCTGTTTTCTATTTCGGCCTCGGTTTGCGCAAAGCCGCCGGCATCGAGCCAGGCCAGGAACTGGCGCTGCTGCTCGCTGTGCCATAGGGCCTGGGCGCCGGACGGCGGAGCGGCCGGGAGGTCGTTGCTGCGGCAGCTGGCCAGCAACAGTTCGGCGCGGTGCATGGCGGCCTGGGCTTGCGCCGCCGGGGGGGCGATGATGGTCGACATATGATGTCCTGCTGAGTTTCCTAGTGCAGTAGGCGGATTCCTAATGCGGTTTCAGTCTAACAATACATTTTTTGTCGTGACTTGATATGTATCAATGGTTGACCGTCCTGTAAAATCACGACCATGAGTAAACTATCCTTGGACCGCATCCTGCAATCGCAGGGTTTTGGCACCCGCAAATACTGCCGCTCCCTGATCGAGGACGGCGAAGTCAGTATCGGCGGCGTCGTGCATGACAACTACAAAGCCGGCATCGAGACCGATGGCCTGGTGCTGACCATCTTCGGCGACGAAGAGTGGGTCTACCGCCAACATCTGTATATCGCGCTGAACAAGCCCGCCAATTTCGAGTGCTCGCGCAAGCCCAGCCACCATCCCGGCGTGCTGACCCTGCTGCCCGAGCAATTCACTTGGCGCGAGGTGCAGCCGGTCGGCCGGCTCGACCACGACACCACCGGCATGCTGCTGATGTCCGACGATGGACCGTTTATCCATGCACAATCGTCGCCGAAGCGCCATGTTCCCAAAATCTACCAGGCCACCACGCAGGAACCGGTGAGCGACGACCTGGTGGCGCAGCTGTTGTCCGGCGTGCAATTGCACGACGAGCCGGCGCCGCTGGCGGCGCAAACCTGCGTCAAGCGCGGCGAGCACCAGCTGGAAATCGTGCTGGAGCAGGGCAAATACCACCAGGTCAAGCGCATGCTGGCGGCCGCCGGCAACCATTGCAGCGCCTTGCACCGCTCGGCCATCGGCGCGCTGACGCTGGAATCGCTGGGCATCGCCGAAGGCGAGTGGTGCTACCTGACCCCGGAACAACTGGCCATGCTGGCGCCGGCCTGAGCGTGATCAGGCGTCACAGGCGCAGCTTGCGTTTTTCCTTGATGCCGTAGCGCAGATAATGTTCGGCCGGATTCATGCCGGCCCTGGCGACGTCCGGGTTGGCCGCGAGGTAAAGCGCGGGATCGAAGGTGAGGTTCCAGCGCCGCTGCTTCGGGTCGGTGGCATGGATGAAGGTGTCCGGGATGTCGTAGCCGGCATAGCGGTTGGGCACCTTCTGTCCCGTCAGGATATTGGTCAGCTTGCGGAAAGCGATGCTGCCGTAAAACGGATCGGACAGCATCGGCGTGTAGTAGGCACACTCGTCGAAGAAGTAGTGCGTCACCTGGGACCAGCGGGTGCGCTGCGGATCGCGCTGCGGACTGCCGCCGTGCAGCAGGTTGGCGGCCCAGATCAGCGCCTGGCCTTTGCGCGCGTGGAAGCGCTGCGGCTGGGCCTGGCGCGCCTCCACCAGTTCGCGCCACATCGCTTCATAGAGTTTCTGGCTGGCCGCGCCGTCCATCTCCGCCACGCAACGGCCGATGTGTTCGTTGGTGTAGATCGGCCACTGGTGGCTGCCGGGGAAATACATCAGCGGGCCGTTGTCGTCGTCGGTGTCTTCCATGGCCACCCAGACGCCGCACATGAAGCGTTCCGGCGCCGAGCTGAAATGCAGCGAGTCGCTATGGAAATGCTGCTGCGTGCCGACCGGGAAGTTCAATGTCTGGAACGGCCACGCCGGGCGGCCGTACAGCTTGCCCAGCAATTCCAGCACCTGCTGGTTGCAGGCGATGCTCCGCACGTCGTCCTGGGTCTGCCAGGCGTTCTGCACCCGCAGGCTGTCGTCTTGCCGCCGATGGCCCTCGGCCCGCCATTGGGCCAGGTCGAACCGGTCCGCCAGGTCGCGCTGGATGTTGTCCGCCATGCGCGCGAAATCGGGTTCGGGAAAATCGAAGACCGCATAGCCCTGGTGCGCCAGGTCGAACGCTATCTTGCGCGTGGCCTCGTCGAGCGCCGGATCGCTGAAAATGCGCGCAAAAAACGGTGATTCGATGTGCGGGACGCCCGGTAGGGAGGTGATCATCGACTGTCTCCAAGTCTGCTGATGGATGGCATGGTAAATCAAGCGGGCGGCTGGGGCAATTGTACTGCTGCTTTGTACTGGTGCTTTCGCCGCCATCGCCCATCTGTTACAGTTTGGCCGGTGATGAACCTACCGCCCCACCCATGAAACTCGCTACCCTGAAAGACGACACCCGCGACGGCCAATTGATCGTCGTGTCGCGTGATTTGAAAACCGCGCAACTGGCCGACGGCGTGGCGCGCACCCTGCAGCGCGCGCTGGACGACTGGACCTTCATCGCGCCGCAGCTGGAGCAGATCTACCAGGACCTGAACCACGGCCGCGGCCGCCGCAGCTTCGATTTCGAGCCGAAAAACTGCATGGCGCCGCTGCCGCGCGCCTTCCAGTGGGCCGACGGTTCGGCCTATGTCAACCACGTCGAGCTGGTGCGCAAGGCGCGCGGCGCCGAGCTGCCGGCCTCGTTCCGGGACGAGCCGCTGATGTACCAGGGCGGCAGCGACGATTTTATCGGCCCGACCGACGATATCGCGCTGTTCCACGAAGAATGGGGCATCGACTTCGAGGCGGAGGTGGCGGTGGTCACCGACGACGTGCCGATGGGCGCCACCGCCGACCAGGCGCACCAGCGCATCCGCCTGCTGATGCTGGTCAACGACGTATCGCTGCGCAACCTCATCCCCGACGAGCTGGCCAAGGGCTTCGGCTTCGTGCAGGCCAAGCCGGCCACCAGCTTTTCGCCGGTGGCGGTCACGCCGGACGAGCTGGGCGAGGCCTGGAAGGGCGGCAAGGTCCACCTGCCGCTGCTCTCGACCTGGAACGACAAGCTGGTCGGCAAGCCGCAGGCCGGCGTCGACATGACCTTCAACTTCCCGCAGCTGATCGCGCACCTGGCCAAGACCCGCAACCTGCGCGCCGGCTCCATCATCGGCTCGGGCACGGTGTCCAACAAGGACGCCAAGCGCGGCTATTCCTGCATCGCCGAGCAGCGCGCCAGGGAAATGATCGCCGGCGGCGCGCCGCTCACGCCGTTCATGGCCTTCGGCGACACCATCCGCATCGACATGCTCAACGGCGACGGCAAATCCGTGTTCGGCGCGATCGAGCAAAAGGTGGCCCAGGCGGTCGCCCGCAAGTTCGCCTAGAGCTGCTCCATAAAGCAGAGCTCGCAGCCGATCGAGGTGATCGACAGGTCGGTGGGCGAGACTTGCTGGCGCGCGCGGATCTGCTCCAGCAGCGGCGCCAGCTTCGGCAGGAAGGGATCGCTGCGTATCTTGAACTGCAACACCAGCGCGCCGACGTCGCGCACGGCATTGAGGAAATCCGCCGCCGTCATGCGGTTCAGGTTGCCGCGGTAAGCGTTCCAGCGCTCGGGGAACTGTTCCTTGATGGCTTCCGGCGTCATCCACAGGTGTTCCCAGTTGGTGCGCCCGAGGTGGCCGCCGATGGCCGAGAACCACAGCCCGTCGGCGTAGATGGCGATCCGCCCGCCGGGGCGCAGCAGCGGCCGGAACGCGTTGAGCACGCCCTTCAAATCCATCACGTGCTCGAACACGCCGTTCGAGATGATCAGGTCGTAGCGCTGCGGATGGTCGATGGCCAGGTCGTGGACGTCGCATTGATGCATCGAGTAATTGAACTCGCCATAGCCCTGCTCGGCCATCACCGCCGCCAGCGGCTGGTGCTTCGGCGGGCTCAGGTCGATGCCCAGCGCCGACCTGGCCCGGCGCCGCGCGCACCACAGGATTTCATTGCCCAGGCCGCAGCCGAACACCAGCACATCCTTGCCCGCCGGATCGCCCAGCGGCAGCAGCGCCGCGTCCAGGCCTTTTTCGCGTTGCACGATATATTGCTTGCAGGTTTCGATCTGTTGTTCGCTCAGTTGCATGCTCGGCTTTCAGGTTGCGGCCAGCGCCGCCAGCGGCTGGTGGTGCTCGGGATGGCGGTAGAAAAAGTGGACCGGCAACACCAGGCCGGTGACGGGATCGCTCGCTTCGAGCATGCTCATGTGCAGGGGCTGCTGCTCGCGGCGGAAATGCCGCAGCACGTCGCGGCCGTAGCGGCGCCGCATGCTGCCCGCCGGCCCGGCCTGGATCGAGGTCCAGGGCCGTGCCTGCGGATCGGCCAGGCACGCCAGCAGCACGCCCTGCGGGGATAGCAGCCCCATCAGTTGGTGGAAGTCGCCGCGGTCGTCGTCCAGGAATTCCAGCACGTGGACCAGCGCGATCAAGTCGTAGCTGCCGTTCATGGCGCCATGGAGCTGCGGCGCCAACCGGCCCGGCGCCGGCTGCGGCGAGAGCGTCCACGCGGGCAGGCGCCGCGGATCGAACACCGGCGGGGCGCCGACCTGCAGCGCGCGCCGCCACGCCAGGTAGTCCGGAGGCAACATCCGCAGCGCGGCGCCGACGGCGCGCTGGCGCTCCAGCGCGCCGCAGCCCATGCAGTGCGGCGCGCTCCCGTCCGGCCCGGTCCGGCCGCCCGGGCCGGGACCGAACCCGGCGCCGCCGCACAGGTTGCAGCGCGGCTGGCGCGAGGCGTCCGCGCCGCTCATCGGATCGGCGCGCCGGCGCGGCGTCGGCAGCGTCGGCAAATAGTGACACACTGCGGAAATATGTGCATGTTCGTCATGTTTTGTGTGAATATGCTATTGCTGACAGCATCGTTGATATACCGCCGTTTGTCGAGCCCTTCGGCCGCCGCGGCGACTGACGAAAGGCGACGCGCATGGGAATGGCTATCGCAGTAATCGGGCTGGGCTATGTGGGCCTGCCGCTGGTGGTGGAATTCGGCAAGCATATGCCGGCGCTGGGCATGGACCAGAGCACGCACAAGGTGGCGTGCTGCCAGCGTGGCGAAGACCCGTCGCGCGAGCTGTCGGCGGCGCAGATGGCGGCGGCGGTGCACGCGCGCTACACCGCCGACCCGGCCGAGCTGGCGCAGGCCGACATCCTGATCATCGCCGTGCCGACCCCGGTCGACGCCGCCCACACACCGGACTTCGCGCCGCTGATCGACGCCAGCCGCGACGTCGGCCGCCACATGAAGCGCGGCGCCACCGTCATCTACGAATCGACCGTGTATCCGGGCGCCACCGAGGAAATCTGCATCCCCGAGCTGGAGCGCGCCTCCGGCCTGCAATGGAAGCGGGATTTCTTTGTCGGCTATTCGCCCGAGCGCATCAATCCCGGCGACCGCACCCACGTGCTGACCAACATCGTCAAGGTGGTCTCGGGCGACACGCCGGAGACGCTGGCGCGGGTGGCGGCATTGTACGAGACGGTGGTCGAGGCCGGCGTGCACCGCGCCTCCAGCATCAAGGTGGCCGAGGCCAGCAAGGTGATCGAGAACACCCAGCGCGACCTCAACATCGCGCTGATGAACGAGCTGGCGATCATCTTCGACCGCGCCGGCATCGACACCGCCGAGGTGCTGAAGGCGGCCGGCACCAAGTGGAACTTCCTCAAGTTCCAGCCCGGCCTGGTGGGCGGCCATTGCATCGGCGTCGATCCCTACTACCTAACCTACAAGGCGGACATGCTGGGCTACCACCCGCAGGTGATCCTGGCCGGGCGCCGCATCAACGACGGCATGGCCAAGTACGTGGCCGAGCAGACCATCAAGAACATGATCGCGGCCGGCCTGCACATCAAGGGCGCGCGGGTCAACGTGCTGGGCCTGACGTTCAAGGAAAACTGCGCCGACCTGCGCAACTCCAAGGTCGCCTGCCTGATCCAGGAGCTGCAGGCCTACGGCGTCGAGGTCTTCGTGCACGACCCGTGGGCCGATCCGGCGCAGGCGCTGCACCACTACGGCCTGGCCTTGCACGCCTGGGACGACTTGCCGGTGGCCGACGCCGTGGTGGCGGCGGTGGCGCACCGCCAGCTGACCGCGCGCACCACCGCCGAGTTCAGCGCCAAGCTGGCCGACGGCGGCTGCTTCATCGACGTCAAGTCCTGCTTCGCCACGGCCGGCCTGGCCGAGCGCGGCGTGCGCGTCTGGCGCCTGTAAGATGGACGCCGCCGTCAGCCAGGTCCAGATTGTCGGCCTCAGCCACGTCAACGCCGTGCGCGGCGCGCTGGCGCGCGATCCCGCCGCGCTGCCCTGTCCGGTCCAGGTGCTGCATATGCTGTCGGCGGTGCCGAGCCGCCGCTTCGTCGTCGATGAGGACGGCGCGCCGCAGCTCGACCCGGGCCTGCGGGCGACGGTGCGGGCGGTGGCCGACAGCGGCAAACTGGTGTTTTCCCAGGTCGGCGGCAACACCCACCATTTCTTTGGCCTGATGCGCCATCCGCAGCCGTTCGATTTCATGCTGCCCGAACGGCCGGCGCTGGCGCTCGACGACGGCGCCCGGCTGCTGACCTGCGGCTACGTCAGGGCGGCGCTGCGGCACATGATGCAAGCCGAATTCGACATGCTGGCGGCGCTGGCCAACGCCACCCGCGCGCCGCTCTGCCATCTGGAAAGCCCGCCGCCGATCAGCGACAACGGCTATTGCGAACGCCTGCTGCCGGCATCGTTCCAGCCATGGATCGCGCAGGGCCGCAGGGTGGCCGCGCCCGCGCTGCGCTACAAGCTCTGGCGCCTGCACAGCGGGCTGGTGGCCGCCGAGTGCCACCGGCTCGGCATCGGATTCCTGCCGTGTCCGCCGGACGCGATGGATGAAGACGGCTTTCTGCTGCCGCCGTACTGGTTCGACCCGCTGCACGGCAACGCCGACTACGGCGCGCTGCTGCTGCGCCAGCTGGCGCAGCGCATCAGGCGGACGGACGCGCCCGCGGAGCCGGCGCATGGCTGACCATCCCTACCGCGCGTTGCCGGCGACCGCGCACTGGCGCCGCGGCGTGGCCGATGTCCCGCTGCCGGAGATCGATCCGGTCGGCGACTTCAAGTTCAAGCTGGCGCCGTCGGACAAGGTGGCCAGCGCGGGCAGCTGCTTTGCCCAGCATATCGCGCGCCACCTGGCGGCCGGCGGCCTGCTGCATTACGTGGCCGAGCCTGGACATCCGCTGGGGACGGCTGAAACCGACCGGCAATTCGGCTACGGCATGTTTTCCGCCAGATACGGCAACGTCTACACCTCGCGCCAGCTGCTGCAGCTGTTGCTGCGCGCGCTGGGCGAATTCACGCCGCAAGAGCCGTGCTGGCGCGCCGCCGGCGGCGGCTATCTCGATCCGTTCCGGCCCACGGTGGAGCCGGACGGTTTCGCCAGCCGGGAGGAAATGGAGGCCGACCGCGCCGGCCACCTGGGGGCGGTGCGACGCATGTTCGAGACGCTGGACGTGTTTGTCTTCACGCTGGGCTTGACCGAATACTGGCGCGCGCGCGCCGACGGCGCCGCGTTCCCGCTGTGCCCGGGCGTGGCGGGCGGCGCGTTCGAGCCGTCGCGCTATTGCTTCGACAACCTGTCGGTGGCCGAGGTGGTGGACGACATGCGGCGCTTCCGCGACCGCCTGCTGGCGCTGAACCCGCGCGCGCGCATCATCCTGACGGTGTCGCCGGTGCCGCTGATGGCCACCATGGCGCCGCGCCACGTGCTGCTCTCGAACGCCGCCTCCAAGGCCATCCTGCGCGCGGCCGCCGACCAGCTGGAGCGCGAGCACGAGCGGGTCGCCTATTTCCCTTCCTATGAAATCGTCACCGCCGGCGCGGCGCGCGGGTGCTACTTCGATCCCGACCTGCGCTCGGTGACGGCGGAGGGCGTGGCCCACGTCATGCGGCTGTTCCTGCTGCACGCGGCGGCGCAGCCGGAGGCCGGCGCGGCGTGCCAGCCCGGGCTTGCCGATGCGGACGCGGCGGCGCAGCGCTTGGCGCACGACACCAGGCGCGGCGTCGACGCGGTCTGTGACGAAAACCTGCTCTAGCGGCACGCGGCGAGGTAGGCGCTGGCCTCGCCGTGGTCGCGGAAGAACAGGTGCACCCGCTGCGCGCTGCCGCTGCAGGGATCGGCGCTGTCGACCGCCACCGTCGCCAGGTCCTTGGCGCCGCAGCCGAAGTGCTCGGCCAGGTCGGCGCCGTACAACTGGTAGGGCTGCTGCGCCCGCCCTTCGTCGTTGAGGCCGCGCGCGGTGGCGGCGCGCTCGTCGGGGGCGATGAAGCAGATGGCCATCAGCCCCTTGGGCGTCAGCATCCGGTACAGCAGGTCGAATTGTTCGCGGTCCTGGCGGACGAATTCCAGGCCATACACGACCGAAATGAAATCGTAGCCGGCGGCGATCGCGGGGTTGCCCGCCAGCTCCTCCAGCGGCGCCTGGTCGCAGGCCGCGAACCAGCGCCGGTCGGCCCCCTGTTCCGCGCCCGCCAGCAAGGCCCGCCGCCAGCGCAGCGCGTCGCCGGGCAGCGACTGCAGCACCCGGGCCAGGCTGCGGTGCCGCTCCAGCGCGCCGCACTGCAGGCAGCACGGCGCGTCGCCGTTCTGCGCCATGCGGCCGGCCGGGCCGGGGCCGAACCGCAGGCCGCCGCACAGATTGCACGCCGGCGCGGCCGGGCGGGGCGCCGCTTGCAGCAGCACCTCTTCGTCGCAATTGGCCTTGACCAGTTCCTGCATGGCGCCGGCGTGCGCGTCGGCCGGCGGCGCCAGCGCCAGCGCGGCGGCGGTCGGCGGCAGCGCCGCCAGGCCGGCGAAATGCTGGAGGAAGACGCGCATGACGTGGCGCACGCCGGCCTCGGTGACGGAGCGCAGGTCGTCGGCGAAATAGCGGCCGCGCGCATGGCTGCCGGTGATGATTTCGTAGGATGGCATATACGCCACCAGCGGCCGGGCGTCGCTGATTTCGCCGCAGGCCGCCCGCAGCACCGACTTCGAATACGTGGTGGCGGTCAGCACGTGCTGGTCGGCGTGGCCGGTGGCGGCCAGCGGAACGGGCGACACCGTCAGGACGATCCTGGCGCCGGGATTGACGGCGCGCAGCAGGTCGATGAAGGCCAGCATGTCGTCCACCACTTCGGCCACGCGGAAATTGCGCAGGCGATAGCGGCCGGCGTCGATATCGTCGGCGACCACGGCCGGGCACAGCGGAAACACCACGCCGTCCGCCGCCGCTTCCCAGGCCTCGGTGAGGCCGAGCGTCAACACCAGCACGTCCAGGCTTTCAAACGCGGCGCGCACCGCCCGCAGGTGCTGCGCGCGGTCGGCCAGCAGCTCTTCGCGCGAAGCGAAGCCGCCGGGCTGGATGGCGGGCCGGAACGGGTCGATGTACGCGCCCCCGGCGCCGCGCCAGACCGTGTCCCCGGGGACCAGCTGGCCGTAGGCGCGGCGGTACAGCTGCAGCAACTGGCGGGCGGTATACAGGTTGCCGTAGCGCGCGCTGAAGGTGCCGTAGTTGTAGGCCGACGCCTCCTGTTCCGTGGCCATGGGGCTGGCCGCCTCGGTCACCAGGAAATGGAAGCCGGCCGCGCGCAAATGCCGCGCGATGTGCTGGGCGAAGCAGCTGCCCGCCGTCGCCACCTTGTCCTGCCGGCCGATCTGGAACGGCGCCGCCGTCATCGGATCGAGCAGCTCGCCGGCCTGGTCGGCCACGCCGCGGCTCCAGAAGCAGTGCTTGGGCAACTGGCTGTAGGGATGTTGTTTCATGCGCCGGCCTCGGTCTCGTTCAGGGCGTGCAACTGCTGGATCATCAGCTTGCCATACAGCAGGTTGCCGTGGGTCGGGTCGTCGCGGCAAAACTGCTGGCGCAGCATGCCGTCCTGGTCCACGGACTGCGGCGGCACCGGCACGAAGCGCATGCCGGAGCGGGCGCAATATTCCCGCAGCAGTTGCGTATGCAGGCGCCAGAACTTGTAGCGCAGGCGGTCCGGCGCCAGCCCGTGTTGCGCGATCGCTTGCGCGAAGCCGGCCGGGTGGCGCAGCACGTGATCGCGCGGGCTGGGAGCGGGCGGTTCGATCACATACAGCGGCCGCTGCCTGAATTGGGCGTGAAAAACCGCCAGGTCGGCGAAATCCTGGCGCATATGGCGCTGCAGGATGGCCTTCAGCAGGCCATACGGGTAGAGCGTCGCGTCCGCCACCAGCGGCAGCTGCGGCTGCTCGGGCAGGTGGAAATCAAACGGCCCGCCGGGATGGTTCACCAGGCCGAGGACGATGTGCCTGCTGGCCCGGATAAACAGGCAGACGCGCGCGTACGGGCCGCCGTCGACCTCGGCGAATTCGCCGGGGGCGCGGTATCGGACGCTGCCGTCGGCCTGCTCCTCCATGCAGTAGAGGAAGTCGAGATCGTTGTCCGGCGAGCCCACGCCCCTGAGCGCGTTCATATGGCTATGGCCGATGCAGAGTATCTTTTGCATGGCCGCTTATCCGCACCGGGCGTCCTGCGCGCGCGCCAGCTCCGCCAGCAGCCGGCCCACCAGCGGCGCCTGCGGCGCCAGCTGCACGCTGAAGCTCCAGCCGGCGCCAAGCTGGCGCAGGATGCTGGCCGGCAGCGCCGGATGGAATTGCGGATCGTCGCCGGTGGCGATCAGGTACAGCGCGCCGTCCGCGCGGCAGAAGCGGGCGTTGCGCCAGTCCTGGCCGGCGTGCCCGGCGGCGTCCCAGCACCACATCAGCGCGCCGCTGGGATTGCGCAGCTCCATGCCGGCGATGCGCGCGGCCAGCGCGCCGTCGGCGATGTCGAAGCGCAATTGCTCGATGCCGGCCGCCGCCGGCAGCGTGAACAGCAATTCCTGCAGGCTGCCGTCCAGCGCGATGGACAGGCTGGCCGCGCGCGCCTCGCTAAAGTCGTTGTCGCGCTGGCGCCAGAACAGCTGCGCCGTCATGTGCGGCGCCGGCGCCGGCCTGGGCATGAAGCGGGCCGGCGCCGCCGGCGCCTGCGCGAACACGCGCGCGATGTCGCCGCCGGCGCTGCGCTCGAGGAATTGCTGGTAGCTCATCAGGCCGGAATATTCCTGGTGCTGCGCCCGGTATTGCTGGTAGCTGATGTCGACGTCCAGCGGATAGTCCAGCACCAGGCCGTCGTTCCAGACCAGGCCGACGCCGAAGTCCTCCGACACCGTGACCGCCCGGCCGCGGTTGTGGTGGCGCAGCAGCGCGAACGCCTTGTAGGTCTCGCCGACCCAGGCGCCGTGGCGGCGCGCCAGCGAGGTCTGCTCCTCGCGCTCGGGATGGCAGTCGTGCACCACCAGCACGCCGCCCGGATTGAGCAGCGCCGGCAGCGCGCGCAGCGCATGGTCGACGTCGGGCCGCACATGGACCGGGTCGAAGAAGATCACGTCGAAGCGCCGGCCGGCATGCCGTTCCAGCAGCTGCGGCAGCGGCAGCAGGTCCTGCGGCGGCACGTCCGCGGCCAGGCGCAGCAGGCGCGGCAAATTGCGCGCGTCGAGATAGGAATGCTCCGGCAGGTAGGCCAGGGTCTTGCTGTCGCAGACGATGTCGGCGTAATAGGTGGCGCCGTCGAACTTGTTGTATTCGAGGTAGCTGGTGAAACCGAAGCAGCGTATCAGGCGGTTGATGATGTCGCCCTTGCTGAGGCGCAAGCGGCTGCCGGCGTCGTGCTGGTCCGGCGCCGGCAGCGCCAGCGGCGCCAGGCCGTAGTGGCGCCGCCGTTCGTGCACCAGGCGCGCGAAATATTCCCAGCTGTGCTCGGCGGCGATGCGCGGTTCCGGCGCCAGCGTCCAGTCGTCGGCATAGCCCAGCGCGGCCATCAGCGGCGCCAGCGGCGGGCGCAGCCAGGCCACGTCGTCGGCGGTGAACCAGTGGCGCCAGTCGCCGGCGCCCTTGGTGCGGGCCACCCGCTGGTATTGCGGATCGACGCTGGCGCCGGCCCGCACCGGCAGCCCCAGGTAGTCCGACAGCGCCTGCAGCCGGCCCGCCACCAGGTCTTCGTAGCGCAGGATGAACCAGTCGCCGGCGGCGGCGGCAAACGACGCCAGCGCCCCGCCGTGGGCCAGGGTGTCGGCCAGGAAGCACGAGGGCTCGCCCAGCGGCGGCAACTGCCGCAGCGAGACCGATCCCGGCGCCTGCTGCTTGCGCTGCAGCAGCATCGCATAGACGCGCAGATAGGCCGGGTCGTCCAGCAGCACGCGGTGCGACGCCACCAGGTACAGCAGCCGGCTGATCAGGTTGTCGCGCGGGTCGCGCACCAGCAGGATGCGGCGCTCGAAGCCGGCGCCGAAGGCGGCGATGCGGTCGGCGCGCTCGTGCTCGAAGATCAGCTTGACGGCGGCGTGCGGCGGCAGTTGCGCCAGCTCGGCGATGGGGACTTCGAAGTGCAGCGCCGGCTGTCCGCCCATGGCCTGCGCCACCGCGTACAGCAGCGCGCTGGTGCCGCTCTTGGCGTTGCCGACGATCAGGCAGCGCATGATGCCGCCCGCTGGCGCGCCAGCGCGTCGCCGAACACCTGCTGCGGCGACAGCCAGCGCACGCAGGAAAATTCCGCCAGCACCGCGTGCAGCTGGCCGAGGAAGTGCCAGCTGCCCTCGGCCATCGCGTAGTGATGGCTGAGGATGCCGACCGGCTCGTCCAGCGCGCCGTGGCGGCGCGCCCGCAGCATCGCCGCCAGCCGCTCGGCCAGCATAGCCGGCGCATGCACGCCGGCCTTCACGCGCCAGTCGACGATGTCGATGTGGGTGTCGACCCGCTGCACGCCGCCGGCGGCGGCGTGCGGCAAGCCGTAGTATTGCGACAGGCCGTACAGGCCGATGGCGGGCAAGGCCGCCACCAGCGGATCGGCCAGGCTGTTCCAGGGCGGCACCAGGACCGGCATGAAGCGCGCGCCGAACAGCTCGCGCATGCGGGCATGGCCTCGCTCCAGTTCGGCGCGCGCCACGGCCGGCGCGCGTTCGGCGCCGAATTCGCTTTTCGGCGCGCCCTCGGGCGCGTGGTTGACGTGGCCCCAGCCGTGCTGGCAGAACGACAGCGTCGGCAGCGCGGCGGTGTCGCGCGCCAGCGCCGGATCGGCCCGCTGCGGGATCACCGCCATCAGCACCGGTGCCCGGTAGCGCTGCGACATGGCGGCCAGCCGCGTCAGCGGCGCGCCGGACCGGACCAGGTCGTCGTCGCGCCACCAGAGTGTGCAGTCGGCCCGCGCCGCCTGCCACTCGGCCAGCTCGGCGCGCAGCGGCGCAAAGGGGTCGGCGATGCCGCCGCTGGCCGGCTGCAGCGCGGGATTCCATGCCAGCAGGTGCCGCAGCCACAGCGCGGCGTCCTGGTCCGAGCGGAACAGCAGCCAGCCGGGCCGGCGCGCCGCGCCGCACGGATCCTGCTGGTCGAACGCCAGCACGCTGCAGGCCATGGGCAGGTCCGCCAGCCGTTGCAGCATGAGGTCCAGCCGCTGCCGCGGCGGCGCGCCGTCGGCCGCCGCGCCGATGAAGTAGGCGACGCCGCGCGCCGACAGCGCCGCCATGGCGGCGGCAAGCGGGAGCGTCTCGGCCGGCGCCGTTGCCGCGGCATCGTCGGTGGCGGCCGGCGCCAGCACGGCGGCGATGAAGTCCGCCGGCGCGCCGGACCCGGCGTCCGGCCGGAACCACTGGCGGTTCAGGCCGGGCAGCGCGGCCGGCAGGCGGGCCTGGCGCCAGTCGAGCAAGCCCAGCGGCAAGCCGCTCAAGCCGTCGCGCGCCATGCGGTCCAGCGCGCTGCCGCCGCAGACGGCGCACGCGGCGCCGCCGTCGACGGCGCCGCCGCACAGATTGCAGCACGGCGCGGGCGCGCGGCTATCGGCCATGGCCGGCCATCCGCGCCAGGCCGCTCACGGCATGACCTCGTCGACGATGCGCAGGCTGCCGTTCCAGCCGCGCAGCCAGGCGCTCAGCAGCGCGATGTCCGGCGCGTGCCGGGCGAACAGGTGCACCGCGTCGTGGGCGCCGGTGACGGGATCGCTGCCTTCGATCACCAGCATGCCCATCTGCTTGGCCGCGCAGCCGAAGCGCTGGTAGACGTCGCGGCCGTACAGGTGGAGGTTGTCGTAGCGGTCGACGCCGCGCTCGAAGTCCTGGCTGCGCTCGCGCGACAGCGGCCTGCCGAAGCAAATGTGCAGCAGCCCGCGCGGCGACAGCACGCGGTGCAGCTCGTCGAAGGCGGCCAGGTCGTTCGGGATGCACTCGAGCACGTGGCTCAGCGTGATGAAATCGTAGCTGCCGTCGGCGCGGGCGATGGCCTGGATGTCGAGGCTGTTCTCGCCGCCGTAGACCGAGATTTCGTGCTGGCGGAACCAGCCCGGGTGGGCGCCCTGGTCGGGGCTGAACTGCAGGGCGCGACGCCAGTCGAGGAAGCCGATCGGCAGCGCCTGGAACAGGTGGCGCACCAGCCGGTGGCGCTCCAGCGCGCCGCACTGGCGGCAGTGCGGCGGCAGGCCGGTGCTGCTCATGCGGCCGGCCGGACCGGGGCCGAACGCGCCGCCGCCGCAGATGTTGCAGACGATCTGCGGCGGCGCCTCGGGCTCGATGGTGGCCGGCGCCGGCACCGGCACGGCCGCGGCCTGCTTGCGCAGCACGAACCAGTCCTGGAATTCGCCGTGGTGGGGATCGGCCAGCCAGGAGCCCGGCTGGTGCGCGGCCACCGTCAACCCTTCGGCCGCGAACAGCCGGCGCAGGAACGCTTCCTCGTAGGCGATCACGTGCAGCGGCTCGGCCGGATTGTGGATGTAGGCGTGCTCGGAGATCTGCTGGGTCAGCGGATAGCGCATGGCATGGTGCTGGGCCGCCAGCGAGTAGCCTTCGGGCAGGCTGAAAAAGGTGACGATCCAGCTGCCGCCGTCGCGCAGCAGTTGGCCGATGCGGCGCAGGTACTGGCGCACGTCGTCCTCGTACATATGGGTAAACACCGAGAAGGTGGTGATGCAATCGAAGCTGCACCCGGCGTACGGCAGCTCGAGCGCCTCGAACGGCAGGCCGCCCGGGTTGTAGCGGGCGTTGTGGACGTTGACGAAGTCGAAGCGGTAGCGCTCGCCGTCCGGCGGCGCGTCGAAGTGCTGGCGCAGCCAGTCGATATGTTCGGGCAGGATGTCGAAGCCGCGGTAGCTGCCGCGGAAGCCGGCGCGGCGCAAGCCATAGGCCAGGCGGCCGTAGCCGCAGCCGACGTCGAGCAGGTCGGCCGTCAGGTCGCCGCCGATGCGCTTGAGCACGTTGGCCGCCAGGCCATCCGAGATCGGCAGGAAGTTGTCCTCGGTCTCGCCCATGAAGCGCAGCGGCTGTGGCGGGATCAGTACGGCCGCCGCCGTGTCCTGGGCCGCGCTCATGGGCGCGGCTCCAGCGGCGCCAGCCGCGCCACCGTTTGCAGGATGACGTCGACGCGGTGCCCGAAGGTATGCTTGGCCACGATCAATTCACGCAATTGCTTGCCCTCCTTGCTGGTTTTCTGCTTGCTCTTCCGCAACCTGGCGACGCCGGCCGCGAGATCGTCCGGCGTGCTGTAGTAATGTACCGCATCGCCGAACAGCGCGCGGCAGGCCGGCATGTCGTCGCTGACGATGGTGGCGCCGCAGGCGCCGGCGTCGAACAGGCGGTTGCTGACGAAACCCTGCTGGCGCATGTCGCTCCAGTGGTCGTTGAGCACCACGCGGGCGGCCGAATAGTAATGGCGCAGCCGCGCGTTCTCGACATAGTCCTGGCGCACCTTGTCGGGCGGCAGGATGCCTTCCCACTGGCCGCCGTAGACGCTGAAATCGACGCCGCCGGCCAGCGCATACTGTACCACCTCGCGCAGCTGGCGGCGCGAGTTGCCGACGAAAATCACCTCCGGCACCTGCAGCTGCGGGTCCAGTTCCGGGTGGAACAGCGCCGGGTCGGTGCACTGCAGCAGCGGGCTGACCTGGTCGCCCATGCGCGTGCCGAGCCAGGCGGCAAAGCTGTCCGAGGCGACGAACACGTGGTGGTAGCGCTGCAGCTCGGTCACGGCGACCTCGTCCGGATGGCTGATCAGCCAGGCCAGGTTGATGGCGGTCGGCTGCGGCTGGTAGGCCGACAGGCCGCGCAGCACCAGCACCACGTCGTCGCCGGCGGTCAGGCCGTTGTACCAGTCGGGCAGGATGTCGATGCGGGCATGGTGGCCGCGCGCCTCCAGCGCGCGCTTGATGCCCAGCGCGAAATGGTAGTCGCCCCATTGATGGCGCTGCGCCATGTCGGGCACGCCGATCTTGATGGCGAAGCGCAGCGTGGTGTCGAGCATGTCCTGCAGGCGCCGGCGGAAGGTGGCGGCGCGCTGGTCGTAGGTGTGCCGGGTCAGCACCTCCTGGTGCAGGCGCGCGGCCAGCGCCTCGCGCTCGGCGTCGTGCTCGAGGTAATGCCTGAGCAGCGCCTGCAGCTCGGCGTCGGTGTCGAAGGCCGGCAGCAGGCCGGGGAACAGCTCGTCGGCGCCGCCGCGGCAGTTGGTCAGCACCAGGCGGCCGCTGGCGAGGGCGTCGAACACGCGCGAGTTGAGCGAGTTCCAGTCGCGCGTGACCGGATGCGAGTCGTCCAGCACGACCTTGGCCGAGCAATAGATCTGCGGCAGCGCCGCGTACGGCACGGCGCCGCGCCAGTGCTGGCGCCAGTCGGGCCGGTCTTGCCAGCCGTGGCCGTAGATGGCGAAGCGGTAGCGCTCGCGCGCCAGGTCCTGCAGGCCGATGGCCTCGCGCTCGGCGCCCCAGTAGCTGCCGGTGAAGGTGACGTCGCTGGCGTGCTCGGCGACGGCCGGCTGCGGCCGGAAGCGGCTGGCGTTGGCGGCGATCGGCAGCAGCGTGCCGGCCACGCCGCTGACCGCCTTGACATGGTCGAGCGCCTTCTGCGACGACGCGAACACCAGCTGGTAGGACGCGAACTGCGGCGCCGCCAGCCACTGGTCGACGCGGTTGCGGATCCAGGCCACCGTCACCAGGCCGGGATTGGCGTCGCTGACCTTCTCGATCGCATAGTCGTGGCGCATGACGACCAGCACGTCGGTGCCGGGCAGCTGGTGGGTCGGCATCGCGGCGAACATCACTTCCCAGCCGTACAGGCGGTGCAGCGCCTCGCCGAATTCCAGCGCGGTGAAGAAGTCGCCGGCCGGGGTGCTGATCGCGGTGGCGGTGACGGCGATCGTCACGCGCAGCGGCGTCGGCCGCCACAGCGTGTCGCCGTCGACCAGCGCGCGCAGGATGGTGCGCGTCAGGCGGCGCCCGTGGCGCTCGACGTACAGCTTGCGGTTGTTGCTGTGCAGCTGGGCCGTATACATTTTCTGCTGGGTGCCGGTGAGGATCTTGGAGTCGCGCGTGGCGCTGCGGTTGTGCAGCGCCACCGCGGCGGTCTCGCACAGCACCGCCTTGCCCAGCCGGGCGCGCAGCGTCAGGCACAGGTCGACGTCCTCCATGCCGTACACATAGCCTTCATGGAAGCCGCCGACGGCCTGGAAGTCGGCCGCGCGGCACATCAGCAGCGCGCCGGTGGCGATCGGCAGGTCGTAGCAGCCGGCCAGGTCGGCGCCCGGCTGTTCGCCCAGCTCCATCGGCGCGTAGTAGCGCTGGCCCTGGGCGCCGAGGACGTCGGTCTTGAACTGCACGCCCTGGTGGTGGGTGATGTAGCGCCAGGCGCCGGCGCCGTCGGCCAGCGGTTCGAGCAGCTTGAGGCCGACCGCGCCGACCGCCGGGTCGGCCAGCCGCGCCAGCATCGGCGCCAGGCAATCGTGCAGCATCACCAGGTCGTTGTTGGCGAACACCAGGTAGCGGCCGCGCGCCAGCGCGGCCGCGTGGTTGTTGGAGGACGAGAACGAGAAGTTGACGCCGCGCGCCAGCACCCGCAATGGCAGCCGCTGCGCGTATTCGGCCGCCACCGCCAGGCTGTCGTCGCTGGAGCCGTGGTCGACCAGCAGCAGCTCGTACGGATGCTGCCATTGCACCCGCGTCATCGAGTCGAGGAAGTCGCGCAGGATGGCGGCGCCGTTCCAGTTCAACGCGATCACCGACAGCAGCGGCGCGTCGCCGGCGGCCGGCCGCTCCGGCGCCGGCGCCTGGCCGCTGCCATGCCACAGGCGGTCCGGCACCGCATGGCGGTAGTGGCCGTCCGCCGGCGGCGCGAGCTGGCGGCCGAAATGGTCGACCAGCGGGAACAGCAGCGCGCCGTAGTCGTGCTTGAGTTCGAGGTCGCCCTCGACGATGACCACCCGCAGCCGGCGCTTGGCGCCGTTCATCAGCCGGGTCGGCAGGCGCACCAGGAACACATGGTGGCCGTGCCGGTTGTCGTTGCGCAGGCGGGCGCTGAAGCGGTTGGCCTGCACCACCTGCACCAGCTCATGGTCGACATACACCGCCACGTGCACCGGCCGGGCCGGCTGCTTGCGGTCCCAGGCCCAGCCCATGACCATGCCGCTGTTGGCCTGCTCGACAAAGCCCTGGTAGCGCTCCTCGGGCGCGATCGCCGCCAGCTGCTCGGGCTTGAGCTGCAGCGGCACGTCGTGCTCCAGCTTGAGGTGCAGCGTGGCGCCGCCGGCGCGCACCGCGATGTGGCGCGCCTGGCCGTCGTACAGCGCGGCCGGGAACGGCAGGTGGAAGCCGTGCACGCCGTCGATCTGGAACAGCTGGTTGACGTCGCGCCGCGGTTGCAGCGAGCGGGCCTGGCACAGCAGCTGCTCGCCGTCGTACAGGCCGACAACCAGGCTGTCGGCCGGCGCGTTGGTGTCGTAGACCCAGCCGGTGATGGCGTGGCCGTCGAGCTGCTCGACGCGGCCGCAGACCGCCTGGCGCCACGCCAGCGAGACGCCGCCGCCCTGGGCCCGCAGCCGCTGGCGGGTGCCGCGCAGGTTGACCGCCAGCGCGTGGTCGGCGCCGTCGTCGAGCGTGTACGGCAGCTCGAACTTGAAGTTGAAGGCGTCGCCCTGCAGCGCGCCGAGCTCGACCGGCATCTTGCCCAGGTTGCGCCCGCCGTCGTCGACGCGCAGCTCGGCGACGCCGCCCGGCAGTCCGGCCGGATCGATCCAGCCGTACAGGATGCCGTTGCGGACCCGGAAGCTGCCGCCGTCGTAGCGCTGGAACGGCAGGCCGTGCTCGGGCAGCGCCAGTTGCGCGTCGAGCTCCGGCACCCGCAGCAGCAGCCGGTGCGGCTGGCCGTCGAACAGCAGGTCGGGCGCGGCCAGGTGGAAGCCGTGGGTGCCCGGATCGATGCCGGCCTCCAGCACGTCGGGGCGGAATTGGTTGGCGGCGCAGGCCGGCTGCGGCTGGCCGTCGATATGCAGCTCGATGGTCAGCGCCAGCGCCGGGTCGGCGCAGCGCAGCCAGCCGCTGAAGCCGCCCGCTTCGGCCAGGTCCAGCGTGATCAGGTCGCCGCGCCGGCCGGCCGACGGGGCCGGGCTGGCCGGCGCGCCGGCCGCGGCCGCCGTCGCCGCGCGCGGCAGGCGCAGCGTGGTTTCAAACACATGGGCTTCGAGCGTGTCGAGGCCGAACGGCGGCAGGTGCTTGGGCAGCGGCCAGTGGAAGCCGCAGTGCAGGCCGGCGGCGCCGGGCAGCGTCAGGTCCGGGCGCGGCAGCGTGCAGCTGGTGAAGCCGGCGACCTGGCCGCCGATGCGGAATTCCAGCGCCAGCGGTTCCTGCGGGCTGTCCAGGTCCAGGCACCAGCCGCTGACGCCGTCCGGGCCGATGCTGTCGATCTGGCCGCGGATGGTGCGCGCGCGGGCGTCGCCGTCCGGGCCGGCGGGGGAGGAAAGGCTGATCGGTTCCATGCGGTCTCCTGCTGCGATAGGGATGGTCAAGGGGCGATGGCTCATGCGGCCGCGCCCAGCCACTGGCGCTGCCGCGCCAGGCAATGGCGCAGTTCGATTTCCGGCAGCACGCGCGGCGGCCGCGGCGCGCCGGGGCCGGCCGCGCAATGCGCGGCGATGGCGTCGGCGTAGCCGTCCTGGTCGAAAAAGCCGCGCGTCTCGATGCCGAGGCGGCCGGCGAACTCCAGCACCGGCGCGGTGGCCGAGGCCACCAGCGGCACGCCGCTGGCGGCCGCCTCGAGGAAGGACCAGGACAGCACGAACGGCACGGTCCAGTAGGCGTGCACGCGGCTGACGCTGAGCAGCTGCAGGTATTGCGCGTAGCCGATGTTGCCGACCAGGTGGACGCGCGCCATGTCGAGGCGGGGGCCGACCTCGGCCAGTAGGTGCTCCTTCCAGCTGCCGCCGCCGGGCGCCAGGCTGCCGTAGCCGGGTTCGCTGCCGCCGACAATCACCGCGTGCGCCCGCGGCCGCCGCCGCAGCACCTCGGGCAGCATGCGCATGAACACCTGGAAGCCGCGCACCGGCTCCAGGTTGCGCGCCACGTAGCTGATCACCTCGTCGCCCGGCTGGAACTGCAGCGCGCGGCCGTCGCGCCGCAGTTCCAGTCGCGCGTCCGGGTCGTGGCGCAGGCGCGCGCTGTCGATGCCGTCGTGGATCACGCTGATGCGTTCGCGCGCCCAGGCCGGGTAGGTGTTGCGCTGCCACTGCGTCGGCGAGACGGCGGCGTCGGCCAGCTCCAGGCTGAGCAGGTTGGTGCTGTTGCGCAGGCGCAGGCGGCAGCGTTCGGCGAAGCTGAGCGCCGGCAGCGCCGGGTCGAAGCCGACGTCCTGGCCTTCGAGCGCGTAGTAGTACTCGCAGTAGATCAGCAGGCGCGCGCGCGGGAACACGTCCTTCAGGAACAGCGCCTCGCCCCAGCCGGGGTGGGCCACGATGACGTCCGGCGTGTAGCCCTCGCGCTGCAGCTGCAGTGCGGCGGCGGCGGCGGCCTCGGCGTGCAGCACCTGGCCTTCCTGGTGCTGCAGCAGCGGATGGGTGTCGGCCGCGGCCGGGCGCAGCATGCGGTAGGTGCGCAGCGTGACGCCAGCCGGCACCGGCTGCTGGTAGCGGCCCAGCGCCACCACCTGGTGCGCCGGATCGCGCCCCAGGTCGGCCGCCAGGTGCAGGAACTGGCCGGGGAAGTTCTGGTGCACGAACAGGATCTTCATTGCGTCACCCCGGCCAGCTCGTCAAACACGGCGGCGCCGGCGGCCGGCATGCTGGCCACGGCCCACAGGTCCCAGTGCCGGCCCTCGTGCACCCGCACTTCGTGGAAGCCGGCCGCCAGCAGGCTGCGCCCCAGCGTGGCGGCGGTGAAGCCGGTGCGGTGCGCCATGTAGCCGTTGCCGGCGGCCAGCGAGGCCTGGTGGCCGAACACGATGTCGAGCGCGCTGATCGGGCCGGCGGCCGACTGGTACAGCGGCTCGTCGAGGCGGCCGGCGGCGATCTGCAGCGCCACCGCGCGCAGGTCGGGCAGCGTGATCAGCGCGTAGCCGTCGGGCTTGAGCACGCGGCGGAACTCGGCCAGCGCGCGCGGCACCTGATGGCCTTCGAGGTGCTCCAGGTTGTGCGAGGAAAACACGGCGTCGATGCTGGCGTCGGCCACCATGTGCAGGTCGCTGATGCTGGCGACGATGTCGGGCGCCACGGCGGCGTCGATGTCGAGCCGGATCTCGCGCCACTGCGGCGGGCCGAAGCAGGCCGGCAGGCGCCGGTTGCCGCGCGGGCCGCAGCCGACGTGCAGCAGCTGGCGGGCGGCGGCGTTTGGTACGGCAAGGGTGTCGGCGGCGCGCGGCGGCATGGCTCAATCCTCTGCGGCGGGCAGGCCGGCGCGGCGCGGGGCGCGCGGCCGCGGCGGCAGCGCCAGCCCGCTGAACAGCGCGCTGCGCAGGTCCAGGCTCAGGCTGGGATGGTAGGCGCGGTCGTCCAGCAGCGCCGCCTGCCAGCGCCGGCGCAGCCGCTCGGATTCGCGCAGCAGGCGCTGGCGCTGGGCCGGCGTGGTGTCGTGGCCGCGGCTGGCCGATTCGGCGTGCAGCAGGCGCGCGTGCGGGGTCCAGACGATGCGCCCGCCGCCGCGCTGCAGCTTCAGGCACAGGTCGACGTCGTTGAAGGCCACCGGGAA
This sequence comes from Duganella sp. CT11-25, assembly GCF_047302815.1. NCBI lineage: Bacteria > Pseudomonadati > Pseudomonadota > Betaproteobacteria > Burkholderiales > Oxalobacteraceae > Duganella > Duganella sp. CT11-25. Next base: position 2,762,612 of record NZ_JBKBFD010000001.1, on the reverse strand, counting down.
CGCTTGCGCGTCCATGCCGCCGGCGGCCAGGTAGTCGCGCTTGCGCAGCAGCATGCAGGCGGCCGTCACGGCGCTGACCCGCTGGCTGAGCTGGTTGCGGCCGTGGTCGCCCCAGTCGGCGTCGGCCAGGTGGTTGCCGTAGTGGCCGGCCAGGTTGCCGAGGCCGAGCACCACGCCGCCGTGCTGCACCATGCCGTTCGGCCACAGCAGCTTGGCGCCGGCCGCCACCACGCCCGGCTGCAGCAGCGCGGCCAGCAGCTCCTCGAGCCAGCCGTCGTGCAGCGCCTCGACATCGTTGTTGAGCAGGCCGACGATCTCGCCGCGCGCCAGCGCCACCGCATCGTTGTTGAGGGCGGCGTAGTTGAACGGCCCCGGCCGCGCCAGCACGGTCACGCCGCGCCTGGCCAGCGCGCGCAGGTAGCGCCGGCTGGCCGGCTGCACCGAGCCGTTGTCGACCACGATCAGCTCCAGCGCCGGCCACGCCGTGTGGCGCTCGATGCTGTCGATGCAGCGCTGCAGCAGGTCGCCGTGGTCGCGGGTCGGAATGATCAGGCTGACGGCCGGCAGGGCGGCCGGCAGCGGGTGCCGCACGCGGCGCGCGGCGTAGCCGGCATCGGCCGGGGGCGCCAGCGGCGCCAGCGTGCTGCCGGGCGCGATGCGCTGCAGCGCGGCGGCGGCGGCGGCGTGGCGGGCTTGCCGCTGCCCGGCGTCGGGCGGCCGGCGGCGTTGGTACAGCACGCGCGGCACATGGACGATGGCCTCGGCGCCGTCCCGCCACAGGCCGGCCAGCACTTGCCAGGCCAGCGCCGCCGGATCGGCCGCCGCCTGCGCGCCGGCGGCGCGCACCGCGTCGGCGCGCATCAGCATGCCGTCCAGCGGATAGTCGCTGGCCAGCGCGTACTCGGGATTCCAGGCCGGTTTGAACCATGGCCGGCCGTCGCATTCGCTGTCGGCATACACCAGTTGCGCGCCGGGCAGGGCCAGGCCGTCCAGCGCCCAGGCCAGCGCCTGCGGCGCCAGCGCGTCGCCGGCCTGCACGCAGCCGAGCACCTGATTGCCGTCGTCCAGCGCGGCGCGCAGCGCGGCCGCGAAGGTCGGCAGGGCGCGGCCCGGGCCGGCGGCGTACACGCGCAGCGCCTGCCCGGGCCGCGCCGCCAGGCTGGCCGCGCTGTGCGCGTAGGCCTGGTCGTCGCCGGGGCCGCTGACGATGATGGCCACCGACGGCGCGGGGCCGGGCCGGGCCGGGCCGGGCGCGCCGGGCGCGGCGCACAGCGCCGTCCACTGCCGGTACCCGGCTAGGCCGAGGCCGCGCGGCAGCAGCCGTTCGTATCCCTGGATCACGTCGGTCAGCAGCGCCGGCTGGTCCGGCGGCAACAGCGCGCGCAGGCCGGACGCATGGCAGCAGACGGTGACCGGGCTGCCGTTGAGCGGCACGCCGTCCTGGTCGACCACGCGCACGCTGTGGGGCTTGCCGTCGGCCAGCTCGACCGGCAGTTCCAGCTGGAAGCCGTGGCGCTCGGCGGCCTGGCCGCGCAGGTGCGGGTAGAACCGGTCGGCGCGCGCGCCGGCCACCAGGAGGGCGCCGACAAACGCTTGCACGGTCTGGGTTTGCGGCAGGTAGGGATGGCGCGACCAACCGTGCAGGCGCAGGCCGCCGTCGCCGTAGACGCCGCCGGCCGTGCCGCCCTGGGCGGCCGGCGGCGGCGCATGATCGGCGTGGCCGGGCAGCACGACGGCGGTGTTGGCGACGCGCACCGTCAGCATGCCGCGCGCGGCGCCGTCCAGCGCCCCAAGGTCGGCCACGAAACCGTGGCAGGGGTCGGCGCCGTCCAGCTGCGCGGCCAGGTCGGGACGCGCCACATCGGCCACCGTGGCGGCGATCGCTTCGCCGTCGAGCAGGACCTCCAGCACCACGCGCGCCTGCGTGTCGCGCCGGTCGAGCGCCCAGCCGTACAGCAGCTCGCCTTGCACGCCTTCCAGCCGGCCCAGCCAGCGCCGCGCGCCGGCCTTGCCGGCGGCGCGCGTGCCGTGGAGGACGGCGGCCGGCGTGCGGGGTTGATTCATGCGCGGCGCTCCCCGTGGACGGGCTCGGCCAGCCAGGCGGCCAGCCAGGCGCCGGCGTCGAAACCGGCGTCGAGGCGGACCGCGGGCCGGCCGGCCGGCGCGGCGGCGCCGTCCTCGGCCAACACCACGGCGCAGCCGACCAGGTCCAGTAGCGCCTGATCGTCCAGCAGCGCCGCCGCCTGCGGCGCGGCGTCATCCGCCGGCGCCGCCGGGTCCGGCGCGGGCGGCAACAGGTCGACCACGCCGGTGCGCCACAGCGCTTCGCTGGCGTCGCCGATGACCAGCAGCCGCGGCGCGGCGATCAGGCGCGCCAGCCGCAGCAGCTGCGCGGCATGGGCCGCGCCGTGGCGGTGGCGCCAGACCGCGATGCGGCGGCAGCCGGACGGCAGCGGCGTGTCGGCGGCGGCCGGACGGCGCCCGCGCGCCGGCTGGGCGGCGCCGGCGGGCGCCAGGCGGGCGCGCAGGCGCTGGCGCGGACCGGCCAGCGGGTCGTCGCGCAGGAAGCGCTGGTAGTCCGGGTAGTAATCGGGGTAGCGCGCCAGCAGCACGGCGCGGTTCTGGCGCACCCGCAGTTTTTTTTCGTCGCCGAACGAGACGCCGCCCGCATGGGCCACGTAGACGCCGGTCGCCGCCAGGTGGCGGTAGCCGGCGGCGCGCGCGCGCAGGCACCAGTCGACTTCCTCGCCGTAGCCGCGCTGCAGGCCGACGCCGTCCAGCACGCCGACCGCGTCGAGCGCGGCGCGCCGCATCAGCATGGCGAAGCCGCAACAGGCCGGCAGTTCGATGTCGGCGCCCATCCCGCCACGGCGCAGCGCGGCGGCGGCGGCGTCGAGCCGGCGCAAGCCGGCCGGGCCGGGCGCCGGCGCCGCCACGCCGATGCTGGGGAAGCTGCTGATCTCGCCGTTGTTGGACCACGGCGTGACGGCGGCGATGTCGTCCGCGCTGTACAGCGCCGTCAGCAGGCGGTCGATCCAGTCGCCGTGCACCAGCGTGTCGGCGTTCAGCAGCAGGACGTCGTGGCTGCCCGGCAGGCGCAGCGCGCGGTTGACGCTTTCTATGAAGCCAAGGTTGTGGCGGTTGCGCAGCAGTGTGATGCGGCCGGCGGCGGCCAGGCTGTCGAGCCAGGCCGACAGCGCCGCTTCCGGGCTGCCGTCGTCGATCACCAGCACGGCGGCCGCCGCGCGGTTGTGCGGCAGGCTGGCCAGCACGCTGGCGAGGCAGGCCTGCACCGAGGCCAGGCCGCGGTACACCGGGATCACCACGGCCAGCGCCGCGTCGCGCGCGGCGGCCGGCGCGGCGGCCGCTCCCGGCGCGGCGAACGCCAGCGGCGAGCCCGGCAGGGGCGCCGCCGCCGTGGCCAGCGACCACACGCCGTCCGGCTGCGGCGGCACCACGCGGAAGCGGCCGGCCGGCAGCGTGAGCTGGTAGCGGGCCTGGGTCAGTTCGTCCTGCAGGTGCAAGGTCTGCGGCCCGCCGAACAGCAGGCCCTCGATGACGTCGCCCGCTTTCCAGCAGGCGCCGGGCGGCGCGGCGGCGGCGGCTTGCAGCGCCGACAGCAGGCTGGCGTGGCTGCCGTCGCGGCAGCGCGCCGGCAGCAGCGCCGGTCCCAGCGCGGCGACCCGGGCGGTGTCGCCCTGCGCCAGCCAGGCCTGCAGCAGGCCGTCCTGCAGCCGGGCGTCCAGCGGCGCGCGGCACCAGGCCTGGTGCCAGGCGGCGGCGGCAAGCGCCGGCCGCGCGGCTTGCACGATGGTGGCGCGCAGCAGCGCCGGCAAGGCTTCGGTGGGCAATAGGCGGCAGGCGGATTCCGCCGCCAGCAGGGCGTCGCCGGGGCGGCCGGCCTTGAAGGCCGAGACCGCCTGCTCCAGCAGGAAATCGGCGCGCCTGCGCGGCACGCCGAACTCCAGCGGCAAGGGGGAGTGCGTCCCCGCTGCTGCCGTCACGCTCAGACGATGTTGTGGACGATGGTGACCGTGCCGACCACGGTGGCCTCGGTGTGCAGCACACCATCCAGGTTGTGCGCGGCCACGCTGACAAAGTTCATCAGCAGGTCCGCGCGCGACAAGCCGTTCGCCAGCGCATTGGTCCAGAACGCCACGCCGTCGGCGTCGCCGGCGCGGGCGAAGGTGTTCTGGTACAAGTTGCTGATGAACTGGGCGTCGGTCTGCGCCGCCATCGCCTGGTATTCCGGCGAACTGAGGAAGAACTCGGCGATTTGCTTCAGCGACACACCCTGGTTGGCGGCATCGAAGTAGAACTTGATGCCGCCACCGTCCGCATCGCGCCCGAAGGCGGCCGAGTACAGCGTGCTGACGGCGGCCTGCGTGCTGTCCTTGGCAAACACCAGCGATTCGCCGTCGTCGAGCTGGACGAACTGGATCTTGCTGATGTCGGTGACCAGGCCGCTGTCGTTCTGCGTCACCACCGCATGGCCGCCGGACACGCTGACCGTGTAGTCGGAGGCGTTGCCGGCCATGTCGACGATGGCGTGGCCGGTGCCGCCGGCGATGGTGCTGTTGCCCAGTCCGGCCACCACCGTGTCCGAGCCGGCGCCGGCGATCACGGTGCTGTTGCCGGTGCCGAGCGTCAGCAGGGTGTTCTTGTTGTCGCTGATGACGATGCTGTCGTTGCCGGACGAACCGACCACGACGCGGTCGGTGATGCCGGCGGCATGCGCCGGTACCGTGGTGGGGCCGTCGTTGAGCGTGGTGATCACGCCGCCCTTGCCCTGGAAGATCACGACCGGGGCGTTGCTCGGCGGCGTGAGGGTGGTCTGCGTGGTGTCCGACGAGGAGATCAGCACCACTTCGGCGCCTGAGGCCACGGTCACCACGCCGCTGGCGTCCGGCGTGACCGTATCGAAGCGCACGGTGGCGTTGTCGACCGTGGTCAGGGCCAGGATCTTGCTGATGGTGTCGTCGGTGAACACCGCGGTGCTACTGCTTTGCAATGCAGTGGTGACGGTGCTGGTGTCTGATTCATACATGGTGCTCTCCTGTAGTTGCCAAGCTATTCCATTGAACCGGATGCTGTACTTCTACGGTTGGCTTTCCGCCGTTTCCGGTGCGACGATGCTGCTGTTTTTGCGCCGTTTTGCGGCCGGCGCGGCCTTGAATACGTGCGTGTGGGCGGCGTCGTCCCACGGGTTCTGGCCCGGCGCCGGCGGCGTGGCCGGCACGGCGCGCAGGCTGAGCGCGGTCAGGTGCTCCAGCCCGGACGGCCCGCTCAACGGCGTCGCGGTCTGTACCGGCAGCCGGAAGCCGCCGCTGAAATGGGCTTCGCCTTCGAGGCGGAACTGCGCGGCGCGCGGGCCGATCAGGGCGAAGGTGACTTCGGTGATGCGCCTGGCGGCGTTGCGGGTGCCGCAGAACTTGCCGGATTTGACGATCGGCAGCGCGCCGCCGCCCTCGACCGCCGCGCCGTAGGCCAGCTCCACGCCTTCCGGCCGGTCCGGCCACATGACCTGGAATCCTTCGAGGCGCAGTTCGCCGGCGGGGTCGCCCAGCCGCTCGCCGGGCGCCGCCACGGCGTCGCCCTGCCGTTCGATGTGGCCGATCAGCGAGATGCCGCTGGGGCCGATCTGGATGGCGTTGGCGCCGGCCGCGGCCGGGGTTCGGGCGGGGGCGGGCGGCGTGGCCGCTTGCCCATCCAGGCCGACCCGATCCAGCCGCAGCGCCGGCACCGGGTCGTTCTTGTTGACGAGGAAAGCGCTGACCAGCAGTTCGACCGGCGCTTCGCTGACATGCACCACGATGCAATCGGCGCCGTCGCGCAGGACCGCGCCGTGGGTGGCGGGCGTGCCCAGGGTTTCCATCCGGCCGCCGCCGTTGCCGGGGCCGCGCGCGATGCCCAGGGGCGCCAGCCCGCCTTTGGGGTGGCGCAGGATGTACATCCCGGGTTGCAGTGTGATGATGGTGCTGGAGATTTCCATTTGTTACCAATCCGAGTCAAGCGTTTTGGATAACATCTAGTGTCTTTTTTGTAGCGTTTTATGAATATACCGCAAACAATTGGAAACTAGTGCAGCACGTTAAAACTTTTTTATAGTGTCGTAAAAAAATTATTTGTACGGGACGGACTGGACAAATCCGCCGAACGCGAGAACGGATTTTCGCTATTGCTGGAATCTTTTTCATAGGGAAATGTTTCAGCCGTGCGGCACGGGTACGGCGAACAGCGGCGCCTTTCCCGCCCTGTTCGGGGAATAGCCATACGGCAATATCGCCAATAATGGTGGCTATATTCCCAGGAGTTGGACATGGCAGAAGACAGCGACGCCGAAAAGACCGAACCCGCGTCAGCGAAGCGCCTCGAGCAGGCGCGCGAGGAAGGCGACGTTCCGCGATCGCGGGAAGTGGCGACGTTTACCGTGCTGATGACCGCCGGCGCCGGCCTGTGGATGACCGGCGACGGGCTGATACGCCAGCTCAATTCCGCCCTGGTGTCCGGCCTGAGCTTAGACCAGGAGCAAATCTTCAATGCCGACGTGCTGCTCAGCCGCATCCTGGTGGACGTGGTGCGGGTGATGGTCGCCTGCCTGCCGCTGGGCATCGCGGTGATGATCGTCGCGCTGGCGTCGCCGCTGCTGGTGGGCGGCTGGCTGTTCAGCAGCAAGGCCTTCATGCCGAAGTTCAGCAAGCTCAATCCCATCAACGGCATCGGCAATATGTTTTCCACCAATGCGCTGGTCGAGCTGCTCAAGGCGGTCGGCAAGACGCTGGTGGTCGGCTTCGTGACCTGGCTGGTGGTGATGAAATACAAGGATGCGGTGATCGGCCTGGCGGTTGAGCCGCTCAAGCTGGGCACGGTACACCTGATCAACATGCTGGCCAGCAGTTTCCTGTTCATCGTCGGCGCGCTGGGCCTGATCGCCGCGATCGACGGCCCGTACCAGATGTGGCATTACGCGAACAAGCTGAAGATGACCCGCCAGGAGCTGATCCAGGAATCCAAGGAGTCCGACGGCAATCCGCAGATCAAGGCCAAGATCCGCCAGCTGCAGCGCGAGATGGCCAAGCGCCGCATGATGGCCGACGTGCCGACCGCCGACGTGGTGGTGACCAACCCGACCCACTACGCGGTGGCGCTGAAGTACAGCGACGGCATGCGCGGCGCGCCGAAAGTGGTGGCCAAGGGGACTGACGAGGTGGCGGCCAGGATCCGCGAACTGGCCAAGGAGCACAAGGTGACCATGCTGGAGGCGCCGGCGCTGGCGCGCGCGCTGCACAAGCACACCGAGATCGGCGACGAAATTCCGGAGGCGCTGTACGCGGCGGTGGCCGAAGTGCTGGCCTATGTGTTCCAGCTGCGCCTGTTCAGCAAGGGCGGCGGCAACCGTCCGGAGATACCGAGGAAACTCGATGTGCCGCCTGAGCTCGATCCGCTGGACCCGGCCTTCATCCCCAGGCACGGCAAGAAAACAGATTTAGATAAGGGAGCACCCGCATGAACGCCCTGAGCAACATCAAACTGCCGCCTTGGCTGCAAGGCCTGGCCAGCTCGCAAAACAAGGCCAGCCTGGCGGCGCCTATCCTGATCATCATGCTGCTGGCGATGATGGTGCTGCCGCTGCCGGCGTTCATCCTCGACATCTTCTTCAGCTTCAATATCGCGCTGGCGGTGATCGTGCTGTTGACCAGCCTGTACACCGTCAAGCCGCTGGACTTCATGGCCTTCCCGACCATCCTGCTGGTGTCGACCATGCTGCGCCTGTCGCTGAACGTGGCGTCGACCCGCGTGGTGCTGACCGAGGGGCACACCGGCGCCGACGCGGCCGGCAAGGTGATCGAGGCCTTCGGCCACTTCCTGATCGGCGGCAACTACACGGTCGGTATCGTGGTCTTCATCATCCTGACCATCATCAACTTCACCGTGGTGACCAAGGGTGCGGGCCGTATCGCCGAGGTGGGCGCGCGTTTCGCCCTGGATGCGATGCCGGGCAAGCAGATGGCGATCGACGCCGACCTCAACGCCGGCCTGATCGGCGAGGCCGAGGCCCGCAAGCGCCGCAGCGAAGTGGCGCAGGAAGCGGAATTCTACGGCGCCATGGACGGCGCCAGCAAATATGTGCGCGGCGATGCCGTGGCCGGCATCCTGGTGACGGTGATCAACGTGGTCGGCGGCCTGCTGGTCGGCCTGCTGCAGCACGACATGGGCTTCGCCGACGCGCTGAAGAACTACACGCTGCTGGCCATCGGCGACGGCCTGGTGGCGCAGATCCCGTCGCTGATCATTTCGACCGCGGCCGGTATCGTGGTGTCGCGCGTGGCCAGCGAGCAGGACATCGGCACCCAGGTGGTGGGCCAGCTGTTCGCCAAGCCGCAGGTGCTGTACATCACCGCCGCCATCATCGGCGGCATGGGCCTGATCCCGGGCATGCCGAACCTGGTGTTCCTGCTGCTGGCCGGCACGCTGGCCGGCTCGGCCTACCTGATGTCCAAGCGCGCGGTGACCAAGGTGGCGGCCGAGGCGGCGGCCGCCGCCGAAGCGGCGCCGGCCGCCGCCGCCGCCGCCGAGCAGGAAGAGGCCAGCTGGCAGGACATCATGCCGGTCGATACGCTGGGCCTGGAAGTGGGCTACCGCCTGATTCCGCTGGTCGACAAGACGCAGGGCGGCGAGCTGCTCAAGCGCATCAAGGGCATCCGCAAGAAATTCGCGCAGGAAGTCGGCTTCCTGGCGCCGCCGGTGCACATCCGCGACAACCTGGAGTTGAAGCCGTCGGCCTACCGCATCACGCTCAAGGGCGTGGAAGTGGGCACCGGCGAGGCCTTCAACGGCCAGTTCCTGGCGATCAATCCGGGCATGGCCAGCGGCACGCTGCCCGGCATGGCGACCAGCGATCCGGCCTTCGGCCTGCCGGCCACCTGGATCGACGCCGCGCTGCGCGACCAGGCGCAGGGCATGGGCTACACGGTGGTCGACGCCGGCACCGTGGTGGCGACCCACCTGAACCATCTGATCACGACCCACGCTGCCGAGCTGCTGGGCCGCGCCGAGGTGCAGGCGCTGCTGGATCACCTGGGCAAGGATGCGCCCAAGCTGGTGGAAGACCTGGTGCCGAAGATGGTGTCGCTGTCGACGCTGCAGAAGGTGTTGCAGAACCTGCTGATGGAAGGCGTGCATATCCGCGACATGCGCTCGATTATCGAGACGCTGGCCGAGCACGCGGTGCATACGCAGGATCCGAACGATTTGACGGCGCTGGTGCGCATCTCGCTGGGCCGGGCGATCGTGCAGCAGCTGTTCCCCGGCGCCGGCGAATTGTCGGTGATGACCCTGGATAACCGCCTGGAACGCTTGCTGATGCAGGCGCTGGCGGCCAGCGGTCCGGACGGCGCCGGCATCGAGCCCGGCCTGGCCGACACCATCGCCCAGCAGGCGCAGCAGGCGGCGCAGCAGCAGGAGGCGCTCGGCCTGACGCCGGTGCTGCTGGTGCCGGGACCGCTGCGGGCCTTGCTGTCGCGCTTCCTGCGCCGCGCCTTGCCGCAGCTGAAGGTGCTGTCGCATGCCGAGATCCCGGAGACCAAGACCATCCGCGTGACCGCGCTGGTGGGCCAGCAGCCGGCATAAGCCTTGATATGGTCGCGGGCGAGGCCATGCAGGCGGCTTAGACTGCTTGCATGGCTAACGACGACTACGACACGCCGTGGAAGGAAGTGATCATGCGTCACTTTCCGGAGTTCATGGCTTTCTATTTTCCCGCGGCGCATGCGGCGATCGATTGGTCGCAGCCGCATACTTTTCTCGATCGGGAGTTTGCCGCCCTGACCCGCGATGCCGAACTGGGCAAGCGCCTGCTCGACAAGCTGGTCAGCGTGAGTCTGGTCGATGGCGGTGAGCAGTGGGTGCTGGTGCACCTGGAGATACAGGGCTGGCATGACCTCGATTTCGCCGAGCGCCTATTTGTCTACAACTATCGCGCCTACGACCATTATCGCCGGCCGGTCGCCAGCCTGGCCCTGCTGGCGGACGACAGCAAGCGCTGGCGACCGGATTCGTTCGGCTACAGCCTGCTTGGCTGCGCCATGCGAATTGAATTCCCCGTCGTGAAACTCGTGGACTTTGCCGATCGGATCAAGGACTTGCGATCCTCTGCGAATCCATTCGCACTGGTCACCGCAGCGCATCTGCTAGCGCGTCAAACCACACGCAATGCGCATCGCCGCCGCATCGCCAAGTGGAAGCTCACGAAGCTGCTGTATGAGCAGGACTGGAGCAAGCAGCGTATCATCGATTTGTATCGCGTGATCGACTGGATCATGCGTTTGCCGAAGGAGCTAGACAAGCGCTTGCGCGACGGGATTCTAGAATTGGAAAGGAGGCATACCATGACTTACTTGTCATCGATAGAGCGAATTGGAATGGAAATTGGAATACAAAAAGGCATGGAGCAAGGCAGGGAGATAGGCATGCAACAAGGTATGCAGCAAGGTATGCAGCAAGGCATGCAGCAAGGTATGCAGCAAGGGCAGTCGGAACTGCTGATTGCGCTGATCGCGAAGCGTTTCGGTCCGATCGATCTGGATACGCGGTTGAAACTGGCGGCTGCGAATCCAAGGCAGCTCATTGCCTGGGCGCGAAACTTTGTCGATGCCGCGACGCTGGATGATGTTTTTAATAATAAATAGCCACCTCGGCCGCGATGGCGAAATGCGGCCCATTTGCCCCCCTGTTCATCGGATCGTTTCCAGAGTGCATCGTCAATAATGGAACTATCAGAGTCAAGGCGTCTCATCCGGAGGACGCGCTGCTCTATCTAGTCCCTGAGAGACGGCCATGAATGTGAAAAAATTTACCGCACCGACTTCCCGCGAAGCGCTGCGCAAAGTGCGTGAATCGCTCGGCCCCGATGCCGTGATCCTGTCCAACCGCCAGGTCGACGGCGGCGTCGAGATCCTCGCGCTGGCCAATGACGATGCCGCCTCGCTGGCCATGCCGGCGCCGCATTCGCCGATGGCCGATCCGGCGCCGTCGCTCGACCTGAACACCGCCGTGCCGACCAGCCATCGCCGCGCCGAAGCGCGCGTGGAACCGCGCATGGAGCCGGGCTTCCCGAGCGCCACGCCGGCCCCGGCGCAGCCGCAACCGCAGCCAGCATTGCCAGCGCAACCGGTGCGCCGCGTGGTGGCTTCCGCCGCGTCGTTCGCCAGCGCCACCAAGGCCGCCGCCGCCGCGCCGCAAGCCCAGCCGTCGGCCCCGGCCAAGGCCGGCGTCGACGCCGAGCAGGTCGCCGCGATGGTGGCCGCCGCCGTCGCCAGCGCCAAGGAAAACGCCGCCGCCGAGATGAGCGGCATGATGAATGAAATCCGCGCCATGCGCGGCATGATGGAAACCCAGCTGGCCGAAATCTCGTGGGGCGCGACCCAGTCCCGCGAACCGCAGAAGGCCGCCGTGCTGCGCGAAATGCTGGCCGCCGGTTTCTCGGCCAGCCTGGCGCGCTACCTGCTTGACAAGATGCCGGCCAACCGCGACGTCGCCGACAGCCTGCGCTGGATTAAGACCGTGCTGACCCGCAACCTGCAAACCATGGCCAACGAAGATGCGCTGATCGACCAGGGCGGCGTGTTCGCGCTGGTCGGCCCGACCGGCGTCGGCAAGACCACCAGCACCGCCAAGCTAGCCGCGCGCTGCGTGATGCGCCACGGCCCGGACAAGCTGGCGCTGATCACCACCGACGCCTACCGTATCGGCGCCCACGAACAGCTGCGCATCTATGGCAAGATCCTCGGCGTGATGGTGCATTCGGTCAAGGACGAAGCCGACCTGCGCATCGCGCTGAAGGAATTGAAGAACAAGCACACGGTGCTGATCGACACGGTCGGCGTCAGCCAGCGCGACCAGATGGTGACCGAACAGGTATCGATGCTGCAAGGCGCCGGCGCCGACGTCAAGCGCCTGCTGTGCCTGAACGCCACCGCGACCCAGGAAACCCTGAACGAAGTGGTGCGCGCCTATCAGGGCAGCGGCCTGGCCGGCTGCATCATGACCAAGCTGGACGAAGCGGCCGCGATCGGCAACGTGCTGGACGTGGTGATCCGCCAGAAACTCAACCTGTTCTACGTGTCGAACGGGCAGCGGGTGCCGGAAGACCTGCACCTGGCCGACCCGGCCTACCTGATCGACCGCGCTTTCAAGTTAAAACGCGATATCGTCAACACCCAGTACCTGGACGCGGAGCTGCCGATGCTGATGAGCACGGGGATGAACGGCGCCAACGGCGTGCGCGAGGTGCACCTTGGCTAATTTCGATTTCGACCAGGCGGAGGGACTGCGCCGCATGCTGGCGGGGCCGCAGCCCCGCATCGTCACCTTCCTGTCGGCCTCGCCGCAGGACGACAAGGGTTCCATGCTGGTCAACCTGGGCGCCTCGCTGGCGCGCGCCGGCAACGACGTGCTGATCGTCGACGCCTGCGCCAGCGCCCACGGCGTGGCCTCGCGCCTCGGCGTCGACGGCGGCGCCAGCCTGCTCGACGTGGCGCGCCAGGAATGCGCGCTGAACCAGGTGATCCACCAAGTGCCGCAGGGTTTCGCTGTGGCGTCGATGACACGCGGCGCGGTGCGCGGCGGCCCGGATGAAACGCGGCGCCTGGCCAAGGCCTTCGACGTGCTGGTCAAGCAGACCGGCGTGGTCATCGTCGACGGCGAATTCGACGGCGAGGCTTTCCCGGTGCCGGTCATGTCCAGCTCGGAAATCATCGTCCAGGTCTCGAATAGCGCTACCTCGATCAAGGCCGCCTACAGTATGATCAAGCGCCTGAACCAGGAACTGGGCCGGCGCCCGTTCGGAATTCTGGTCACCGGGGCTTCCGAATCCGAGGCAAAGGTGGTATACGATAATATGGCACAGGCAGCCAGCCGTTATCTGGCCGTCAACCTGGTTTCGATGGGCTCGGTGCCCGCGGATGAGTACCTGCAACGTGCCGCGCGCTTGGGGCGCGCGGTGGTCGATGCGTTTCCGCTGGCCGGTGCCTCGGTCGCGTTTCGTCAACTGGCGGGGCGCTTCGCGCTGGCCGGCTCGCCATCCTTTCATACGGGGAGCAGCAACCGCTTTAGCGCATGAATCATAGTAAAGATAAAAAATAAACTACATGTACACGGCCAAGGGGAAAACGGAGAAGGATTCTTTGCTGACGGCGCACATGCCGTTGGTCAAGCGCCTTGCCCATCACATGAAGGCGAAGCTGCCGCCCAGCGTCGAAGTCGACGACCTGGTGCAAGCCGGAATGATCGGCCTGCTCGACGCCATCAACCGCTATGAGGACACCCACGGCGCCCAGTTCGAGACCTATGCCGTGCTGCGCATCCGCGGCGCCATGCTCGACGAGCTGCGCAACAGCGACTGGCTGCCGCGCTCGATGCGCCAGAACATGCGCAAGATCGAGACCGCGATGGCCACGCTGCAGCAGCGCCTCGGCCATCCGCCGACCGAGTCGGAAGTGGCCAAGATGCTCAAGCTGTCGCTGGCCGACTACCAGGAAATGCTGGCCGACGGCGGTGGCCACCAGCTGGTCTACTACGAGGATTTCCACGACGACGACGGCAACGACAGCTTTCTCGACCGCTATGCCTCCGACGAGGATGCCGACCCGCTGCGCTCGCTGCTGGACGGCGACTTCCGCCAGGCCGTGATCGACGCCATCGACATGTTGCCCGAGCGCGAGAAGATGCTGATGGGGCTGTACTATGAAGAGGAGCTCAACTTGAAAGAAATCGGCGCCGTGATGGGCGTGTCGGAATCGCGCGTATCGCAATTGCATACGCAGGCCGTGGCGCGCCTGCGCGCCTCACTCCGGGAGCGGTCTTGGACTGGGCCAGCGTAGCCGGGGTGCTGCTGGCGCTGGCCGGCATCGTCATCGGCCAGTCGCTCGAAGGCGGCAAGATCGGGTCGCTGCTGCAGCCGGCCGCGTTCGCCATCGTGGTGATCGGCACCTTCGGCGCGGTGCTGCTGCAGACCCGCTTCAAGACCTTCGTGCGCGGCGTGCGCATGCTGCGGCTGGTGTTTGCGCCGCCGCCCGACACCCGCGCCGTGCTGGCGCGCGACATCAACGCCTGGAACCTGGCGGCGCGCCGTGACGGCCTGCTGTCGCTGGAGCGCTACATGCTCGCCTCCAAGGACAAGTTCAACACCAAGGGCCTGCGGCTGATCGTCGACGGCATCCATCCCGACAAGCTGCGCCAGCTGCTCGATACCGAGATCACCGCCTATGAAACGGAAGAGCGCCAGGCGGTGCGGATCTGGGAATCGGCGGCCGGCTATTCGCCCACCATCGGCATCCTGGGCGCGGTGCTGGGCCTGATCCACGTGATGGAAAACCTCACCGATCCGAGCAAGCTCGGTTCCGGCATCGCGGTCGCCTTCGTCTCGACGATCTACGGCGTCGGGCTGGCCAATTTGCTGTTCTACCCGATCGCGAATAAACTCAAGGCGATCGTCACGCAGGCCGTGCACCAGCAGGAAATCGCCGCCGCCGTGTTCTACGACATCGCCACCGGCGACCACACGCGCGTGATCGACGAGCGCATCGCCACGCTGCTGCGGGAGCACTGACATGCAGTACCGGCGCGCGCGCAGGAAGTTCGACGACGAACCGGAAAACCATGAGCGATGGCTGATCTCCTACGCCGACTTCATCACGCTGCTGTTCGCCTTCTTCGTCGTGATGTACGCGATTTCCTCCGTCAATATCGGCAAGTACGTGGTGTTCTCCGACGCGCTCGGCGATGCCTTCGGCGGCGCCGGCGCGGCCAGGCCGATTAACACCCAGGTGCAGAACCTGCCCATCCCCAATCCCGGCCTGAAGCGCCGCACCGAGCAGCTGCGTAAGGAAAAAGAGCACATGACCAAGCTGGCGCAGGATTTGCTGTCGACGCTGGCGCCGCTGGTCAAGGAGGGCAAGGTGCGGGTGACGCAGAACAGCCGCGGCGTCAGCGTCGAGATCAACGCCTCGGTGCTGTTCGACCCGGGCGACGCCCGCCTGACCAATGAATCGACCGAAGCGCTGCGCGCGGTGGCCGGCCTGCTCAGGGACGACAGCCACAAGGTGCAGGTCGAAGGCCATACCGACAACCAGCCGATCAGGAATCCGCAGTTCCCGTCCAACTGGGAATTGTCGGCGGTGCGCGCCAGCAGCGTGGTGCGGCTGTTCATCGACGCCGGCGTCGCGCCCGGCCGCCTGACGGCGGTCGGCTTCAGCGCCAACCTGCCGGTCGCGCCCAACGACACGCCGCAGGGGCGCGCGCGCAACCGCCGCGTGGCGGTGACGATCTTGTCGGGGATTCCGGAGACGGTGACGGAGATACCGACGCCGGCGGCGCCGGCGCCGCAATAGGCAGAATCAGCCGGCGAGGAAGCCGCGGCTGCGGGGCAGGGTGGTGGCCATGCCGCCGGGGCCGTAGAAATTATTCTGCGCCGCGCCCTGCGGACGCAAGGCTTGCAGCGCGCCCTGGGTGTGCCCCATCTGCTTGTTGATCAGCATGCCGTTGAGTCGGTTCAGTTCCTTGGCTTCGCGGGTATGTTCCAGCAGTGCCTGCCACAGCGAGGCCGATTCGTCGCGCGTCTCGCCGCTGGCGGCGATCCAGGCCTCCATGCCGGATTCCTGTGCCGGGAAGCCGGATTTGCCCAGCGCGCGGTGGCGTTGCGCGGACAACAGGGTCATTTGCGTGACCAGCGCGGTCTTGCGGGTGGTGACAGCCTGCAGGCTGTCGATTTCCGCCGTCACCAGCAGTTGCTGTTCCTGCTTGAGCACGTCCAGCAGGGTGGCCATGATGTGCTCTTCTTCGCGCAGGCTGTTCAGCGGGGTGGCGGTGGACATAAGATTCCTAACGTTTTCTTGAGTGCAGCAGATCCTTGACTGTATCCAGCAAGCCATCCGCTACTTTTTCCGAGTTGACCTGGAACTGACCGTCGGCAATCGCCAGCTTGATGCGTTCGACTTTCTTGGTATCGAACACCGCATTGGCGCCGCCGGCCGAACTGGCCGCCATAGCCTGGCCTTGCGGCGACAGGCGCACATTGTCCGACGCTACGTTCGTCGGCGCCGCTTCCGTCGCCTTTTCCGCGCCGCGCGCGGTCGAGGAGGTGGTCGCGGGCGTCGACGGCAAGCCGGTCGTGCTCTTCAATGTATCGTTGATTTTCACAGCATTTTCCTTCTCTGGTAGGAGTACGAAACTCCGGGATCTAAGTGAATAACGGCGGCTGGCCGGTAAACTTTAGCCGCGCGCCGCTGCCGATCCCCGGCGTTTCGTCAAAACGCCACCTCCACCAGTCCGCCTGTCTTGGCGATTCCGGTAATTTGTTGTCCACCGGAAGTTTTAACTTGTACTACCTGGCCGTCGCCGGCCGTGCTCATGGCGCGCGCCTCGGCCGAGACGCTGAAGCCGTTGCCGCTGGAGACCAGCCGCACCAGCTGCCCGGACTGCACCACCGGCTTGCTGCGCAGCGTGTCCAGGCGTAAAGGCGTGCCTGGAGGCAACGAAACATTGGCCATGCGGCCGATCACCTGGCTGGCGTCGGTGGCTATGCCTGCAGGCAACATTGTCAAATCGCCCTTGAGGGTCACCAGCTGGCCGGCGTCGATCGGCTGGCCCTGCGCCAGCGGCGCCGCGCTGGCGATGTAGTCGCCCATCACGGTGACGCTGGCTTGAATATATACCGTCCAGGCCGCCGGTGTCGCACAACGCACGCCCACCGTGGTCTTGCCCCAGGCGCGCGCGCCCGGCGTGAAGAACGCTTGCGGGTCGGGGCAGGCGGCCAGGTTCATGCGCGGGTCGATCGCGCCCACGGCGACCGTGACCTGGCCCGGCAGGCCGGCGGTCTGCACCTGCAGGAACTGTTCGACGCTGCGCTTGAGCGCGGCGGCGTCCTGGCGCCCCTGGGCGCCGGCCGAGCCGACGGCGGCGGCGAGCAGCGCGGCGAGTAAGAGACGTGATTTCATGGCGTAGGTTTCCCCTTCAATATGGCCATCATAGTCTGGCGGGCTGGACTTGAAGCGGTGAATAGCGCGGAAAAGGCCGTCCTTCTCTACCGATGGTTCCGCCAATCAACTCCGTATCATCGGTCCTGTCATAACAAGTTCGTCCACTGTTTGGGCGGCCACCAGGAGCCTGCGATGCTAGGGAAACTCGACGATTACCTGCGCTTTAACGAAGCCGCGCTGAGCCTGCGCTCGCAGCGGCAGAGCGTGCTCGCCTCGAACATCGCCAACGGCGACACGCCGAACTACAAGGCCCGCGACATCGACTTCAGCAGCGCGCTGAAGACGGCCCTGGACAAGGCCAGCCCGAGCGCGGCGGCCAGCCTGAAGACCACCGCCAGCAAGCATTACCCGAACCCTCCGCAAGACGGTAGCACCATGGCCGACGGCACGCCGCTGCTGTACCGCGGCGTGGTGCAGGGCGCGGTGGACGGCAATACGGTCGACATGGATGTCGAGCGCAACCAGTTCGCCGACAACGCCATCCGTTACGAGGCCGGCATCACCGCGATCAACGCCCAGATCAAAACGATGATGGCGGCGATCCAGTCAGGGAGCTAATCATGTCTTTGTTTAATATTTTCAATGTTTCCGGTTCGGCCATGAGCGCGCAGGCGCAGCGCCTGAACGTGGTGGCCTCCAACCTGGCCAACGCCGACAGCGCCACCAGCGCCAGCGGCGAAGCCTACCGCGCGCGCCAGGTGGTGTTCGAGGCGACCACGCCGACCGCCGGCGGCGCCGCCACCGGTGTGCGCGTCAGCCAGGTGGTCGAGGACCAGTCGCCGATGAAGCAGATGTACGACCCCAAGCACCCGATGGCGGACGACAAGGGCTATGTGACCATGCCCAACGTCAACGTCGTCGACGAGATGGTCAACATGCTGTCGGCGTCGCGTTCCTACCAGACCAACGTCGAGACCATGAACGCGGCCAAGACGCTGCTGCTGAAAACACTGACCATCGGTCAATCTTAACGAGGGGTTCATCATGGGTTTATCCGGAGGCGTGATCGACACGCCCAAAGCGGCCGCCACCAACAGCGTCGCCACCACCAGTACCGCCACCGCCACCGACAGCGTGCAGGCCGACCAGGACAAGTTCATGAAGCTGCTGGTGACGCAGCTGCAGAACCAGGATCCGCTGAATCCGATGGACAACGCGGCCATGACCAGCCAGCTGGCCCAGCTGTCGACCGTGACCGGCATCAACAAGGTCAACGCCACGCTGGAATCGCTGCGCACCGACCAGGCCACGGCCCAGTCGATGAGCGCGCTGAACCTGATCGGCAAGGGCATCCTGGTGGAAGGCAAGGGCATCGAGCTCAGCAGCGCCAAGGACGCCGACGGCGTCAGCACCAGCAGCAGCGTGTTCGGCATCGACCTGGCCTCGGCCGCCGCCAGCGTCACCATCAACATCCAGGACAAGACCGGCAAGACGGTGCGCACCATGAGCATGACCAACGCCGACGTCGGCACCTACCCGATCACCTGGGACGGCCTGATGGACGACAAGAAGACCACCGCGCCGGACGGCAGCTATACCTTTACCGTCACCGCCACCAACGACGGCAGCAAGGCGCTGACCGACGCCACGCCGCTGCAGCTGGCGGCCGTGGCCAGCGTGTCGACCGGCAGCGGCGGCGTCAAATTGAACACCTCGCTCGGGCATTTCAGCATGAGCGAAGTGAAAGAAGTTTTGTAAGCAGTCATCACACCTAGATAGGGGAATACCATGTTCCAACAAGGACTGAGCGGCTTGAACGCCGCATCCAAATCGCTGGATGTCATTGGCAACAACATCGCCAATGCCAGTACGGTGGGTTTCAAGAGCTCGCAGGCGCAATTCGCCGACCTGTACGCCAACTCGCTGAACGGCGTGTCGGGCAACAACGCGGGCATCGGTGTGACGACGGCTAAGCTGGCACAGCAGTTCACCCAGGGCAATATCGAGACCAGCAGCAATCCGCTGGACGTATCGATCAACGGCGGCGGCTTCTTCCGCATGGTGGTCAACGGCGCGGTGCAGTATTCGCGCAACGGCCAGTTCCATGAGGACGCCAGCCACACCCTGGTCAACGCCCAGGGCGCGCAGCTGACCGGCTACCTGTCCAACACGGCCGGCGTGATCCAGCTGGGCGCGCCGGTGCCGCTGACGCTCGACAAGTCGGACCTGACGCCGGTGGAAACCAGCGAAGTGAACTTCCAGCTGAACCTGAGCTCGGCCGAGAAAGTGCCGGCCACCATCCCGTTCGACGCCGGCGATCCGACCAGCTACAACAAGCAAACCGTGCTGAACGTGTACGACAGCCTGGGCACCTCGCACATCATGACCAGCTACTACGTCAAGACCGACGCCAATACCTGGGACGTGTACGCCGCAGCCGACAACAAGGAAATCGTCTCGGCCAGCGTGGCCGCCGCCATCAACAGCGACCAGACCGTGATCGATGCCCGCACCGCCTACAACAACGAGGTGCGCGCCACGCCGCCGGACCCGGCGTTGATCGCCACCGCCGCCGCCACCTATGCCACCGCCGCGTACACCGCGATGACGACCGCCGCCAGCGTGCCGCCGGCCGCCGCCTCGCAGGCGCAGCTGGATGCGCTGACGGCCGCCTACACCGCGCTGGACCCGACCGTCAGCGGCCAGATCACCGGCATGTCCCCCGACGAGATCAACTCCAAGCTGGCCGCGGCCATCACCGTGCCTGCGGTGAAAGTCGGCACGCTGCTGTTCACCAAGAGCGGCGCGCTCGACGAGCAGGCCATGGCCCTGATGACCCCGGCGCAAACCCTGCCGTTCCAGATCAGCCTGCCGATCTTCCCGGACACCGGCGCCCAGGAACCGATGATCGTCGCCACGACGTTCGACAAGACCACCCAGTACGGCAGCGTCACCAACGACCTGGGCTCGACCCAGAACGGTTACTCGGCCGGCTCCTGGCAGCGTTACGCCATCGACGAGAATGGCGTGATCATGGGCCAGTACAGCAACGGCAAGTCGCGCGCCATGGGCCAGATCGCCATGGCCAACTTCGCCAGCGTCGACGGCCTGACCCCGCTGGGCAACAATGCCTGGGCGGAAAGCTCGAGCTCGGGTCCGCCGACCGTGGGCGTGCCCAACGCCGGCTCGATGGGATCGCTGCGCGCCAGCTCGGTGGAAACCTCGAACACCGACCTGACGGCCGAACTGGTCAACATGATCACCGCGCAGCGCGTCTACCAGGCCAATGCGCAGACCATCAAGACCGAGGATTCGATCCTGCAAACCCTGGTCAACCTGCGTTAATTAGCCAGCCATGGACCGCCTCGTCTATACCGCGATGACCGGTGCCCGCCACGTGATGGAGCAGCAAGCCACCGTGGCGAACAACCTGTCCAACGCCACCACCACCGGCTTCCGCGCCCAGCTCGACACGTTCCGCGCGGTGCCGGTGGTGTCGGAGGGCCTGGCGACGCGCGCCTTCGTGGTCGATTCGACGGTCGGCGCCGACATGCGCGCCGGCCCGATCCAGACCACCGGCCGCGCGCTCGACATCGCCATCCGCGACCAGGGCTGGATCGCGGTGCAGTCGGCCGACGGTTCGGAAGCCTATACCCGCAACGGCAGCCTCAAGGTGAGCGAGAACGGCCTGCTGCAAACCAGCGGCGGCCAGACCATCCAGGGCGAGGGCGGCCCGATCGCCATTCCGCCGGACACCACCGTGATGGTGGCCGGCGACGGCACCGTCAGCACCATCTCCACCGACTATCAGCCGGGCCCGGCCAACGTGCTGGGGCGCATCAAGCTGGTCAATCCGGACCCCAAGGGCCTGGTGCGCGGCGACGACGGCCTGTTCCGCCAGACCAGCGGCGTGCCGGCCGACAACGACGCCGCCGTGCGCGTGGTGGACGGCGCGCTGGAGGGCAGCAACGTCAATCCGGTCGATTCCATGGTCAACATGATCAGCTTGGCAAGGCAGTTTGAAATGCAAATGAGCCTGATGAAGAACGCCGAGAATAACGCCGCAAAAGCCACCCAGATCCTCGCTTTGAGTTGATGTCCTCTCCCGCATAATGGTTGCGTGGGATGAGTAGCTGTCGCTCCGGCAGCCTCATCCAGGCAACGGGAGAAGGAAAATGATACGTTCACTTTGGATCGCCAAGACGGGCATGGAAGCGCAGCAGACCGCGCTGGACGTCACGTCCAACAACCTGGCCAACGTCAGCACCAACGGCTTCAAGAAGTCGCGCGCGGTGTTCGAAGACTTGCTGTACCAGAATATCCGCCAGCCGGGCGGCCAGTCGTCGCAACAGACCAACCTGCCGTCCGGCATGCAGCTCGGTACCGGCGTGCGTCCGGTCGCGATCGAGCGCGTGCACACCCAGGGCAATCCTCAGTCGACCGGCAACGACAAGGACCTGATGGTCAACGGCAACGGCTTCTTCAACGTGCTGCTGCCGGACGGCACCACCGCCTACACCCGCGACGGCTCCTTCCAGCGCGACAACAACGGCCAGATGGTGACCTCCAGCGGCTTCGTGCTGCAGCCTGCCATCACCATCCCGATCACCGCGCAATCGATCACCGTCGGCCGCGACGGCACCGTCTCTGTGACCCTGCCGGGCCAGGTCGCGCCGCAGCAGATCGGCAGCATCCAGTTGTCGACCTTCATCAACCCGACCGGGCTGGAATCGAAGGGCGAGAACCTGTACGTGGAAACCGGCGCTTCCGGCAATCCGCAAACCAATACGCCGGGCACCAACGGCACCGGCGTGATCCTGCAGGGCTACGTGGAAACCTCGAACGTCAACGTGGTCGAGGAAATGGTCAATATGATCCAGACCCAGCGCGCCTACGAGATCAATTCCAAGGCCATCACCACCTCCGACCAGATGCTGCAGAAAC
The DNA here is from genome assembly GCF_047302815.1 of Duganella sp. CT11-25. Taxonomy (NCBI): domain Bacteria; kingdom Pseudomonadati; phylum Pseudomonadota; class Betaproteobacteria; order Burkholderiales; family Oxalobacteraceae; genus Duganella; species Duganella sp. CT11-25. The sequence continues at coordinate 2,740,692 of NZ_JBKBFD010000001.1, read as the reverse complement.
TGTCGCAGATGTAAGGGAACAGATCATGACCTCCGCCACCACCATTGTTGCCGCAGCGCTCGCCGGGTTTGTCCTCAGCGGCTGCATGAGCACCCCGACCTCCATCGTCACCATGCCGATGTCGGCCCGTCCGCTGACCTCGGAGCAGCAACAGGCTGTGCCGAGCAACGGCGCGATCTACCAGGCTTCGGTCTACCGTCCGGTGTTCGAAGACCGCCGCGCGCGCCACATCGGCGACGTGCTGACGCTGGTCATCACCGAGCGCACCTCGGCCAACAAGACCGGCGCCAGCTCGGGCAACAAGTCCGGCAGCGTCAGCGTTGCCCTGCCCAAGCCCTTGCAATCGACCTTCGGCAATCCGCTGGCGGTCAGCAACGACAGCAAGTTCGCCGACGGCGACAACCAGTCGGCCAGCAACGCCTTCACCGGCACCATGGGCATCACCGTGGTCGAGGTGCTGGCCAACGGCAACCTGATCGTGGCCGGCGAAAAGCAGGTCGGCATGAACAAGGGCGTCGAGTACATCCGCTTCTCCGGCATGATCAATCCGGACAGCATCGCCACCGGCAATACCGTGCAGTCGACCGCCGTGGCCGACGCCCGCGTCGAATACCGCACCAGCAGCCAGATCGACCGCGCCGAAGTGGCGTCGATGGCGTCGCGTTTCTTCCAAAGCCTGTTACCGTTCTGAGGCCGGATATGCACCGCACCCACCACATGATCACCGGCGCGCGCCGCACGGCCGGCGTCTGCAAGCTGGCGCTGCTGACCGCGGCGCTGGCCGGCCTGGCGCTGCTGTCGACGCCGGCCAGCGCCGAACACCTGCGCGACCTGGCCAGCATCGCCGGCGTGCGCCACAACCAATTGATCGGCTACGGCCTGGTCGTCGGCCTCGACGGCAGCGGCGACCAGACCACGCAAACCCCGTTCACCGTGCAGAGCGTGGTGTCGATGCTGCAGCAGTTGGGCGTGAACCTGCCGCAGGGCACGCAGCTGCAATTGAAAAACGTCGCCGCCGTGATGGTGACGGCGTCGCTGCCGCCGTTCTCGCAGCCGGGCCAGACGCTGGACATCACCGTGTCGTCGATGGGCAATGCCAAGAGCTTGCGCGGCGGCACCTTGCTGATGACGCCGCTCAAGGGCGCCGACGGCCAGGTCTACGGCATGGCCCAGGGCAATGTGCTGGTCGGCGGCGTCGGCGTGCAAGCCGGCGGCGGCGGTGGCGGCGGCAGTTCGCTGACCGTCAACCACCTGAGCGTGGGCAAGATTTCCGGCGGCGCCACCGTCGAGCGCGCGGTCGCTTCGGCGCTGGGCGAAAACAATATCATCCGGCTGGAACTGAACACCGCCGACTTCGCCACCGCCAGCCGCGTGGTCGAGGCCATCAACGACAAGTACGGCGCCGGCATCGCCTACGCGCTGGACAGCCGCGTGATCCGCGTGCAGGCGCCGAGCAGCAGCGACCAGCGCGTCAGCTTCATCGGCTCGCTGCAGGACATGCAGGTCAATCCGGCCGAGCAGCCGGCCAAGGTCATCATGAACGCGCGCACCGGTTCGGTGGTGATGAACCGCGCCGTCACGCTCGACACCTGCGCCATCTCGCACGGCAACCTGTCGGTATCGGTCAATGCCGACACCCAGGTCAGCCAGCCCAACCCGCTGTCGGGCGGCCGCACCGTAGTCACGCAGAACCCGCAGGTCGGCATCAAGGCCGACAGCGGCAAGGTGATGCTGGTCAAGGGCGGCGCCTCGCTGGCCGAGGTGGTCAAGGCGCTCAACGCCATCGGCGCCACGCCGCAGGACCTGCTGTCCATCCTGCAGGCCATGAAGGCCGCCGGTTCGCTGCGCGCCGAGCTGGAAATCATTTAAGCGGGTGACATCATGACCAGCCCAACTTCCAACACCACCGACCTGACCGGCAAGTTCGCGCTTGACGTCAAGGACATGGGCAGCCTGAAGCAGTCCGCCAGGGCCGGCAGCCCGGAAGCGCTGAAGTCGGCCGCGACGCAGTTCGAGGCGATGTTCGTCAACATGATGATGAAGAGCATGCGCGACGCCACGCCGCAGGACGGCATGATGGACAGCCAGCAGACCAAGATGTTCACCACCATGCTGGACCAGCAGACCAGCCAGAACATTGCCAAGAAGGGCATCGGCCTGTCCGACATGCTGATACGCCAGCTGTCCAAGACCAGCGACACCCAGGCGCTGGCGATCGGCGCCGACGGCAACACGGCCGCCGATGGCAACGGCGGCAGTTTCGGCGGCCTGGCCAGCCTGATGGACGCCAAGCTGCAGCGCGCCATCGCGGCGGCCGGCGGCAACGCTAGCGAGTTTGGCAACGGCGCGGCGCTGACCCTGGTCGGCAACGGCGCGGCCGGCGCCGCCAAGGGCTCGCAGGCGCCGCACGTGCGCAGCTTCCAGGACAAGCTCGGCGCGCACGCGGAAGAGGCCAGCCGCGCCACCGGCATCCCGGCCAAGTTCATGCTGGGCCAGGCGGCGCTGGAAAGCGGCTGGGGCAAGCGCGAGATCAAGGGCCGCGACGGCACCAACAGCAACAACCTGTTCGGCATCAAGGCCACCGGCGACTGGAAGGGCAAGGTGGTCGAGGCCACCACCACCGAATACGTCAACGGCAAGGCGCAGACCAAGGTCGAGCGCTTCCGCGCCTACGACAGCTACAGCGACAGTTTCAAGGATTACGCCAAGTTGCTGGCCAGTAATCCTCGCTATGAAAAAGTGCTGGCCAGCGCCGGCGACGCCGCCAGTTTCGCCCAGGGGCTGCAGAAGGCGGGCTACGCCACCGACCCCAACTATGCCAACAAGCTGACCAGCATCATCAAGCGCTCGCTGGCCGGCTAGTAAAGATTCGGCGCGGGCTGCCGTAAACGTCATATACAAAGAGTGTACATATCATGAGTCTTCTCAGCATCGGCAAAAGCGGTTTGTTGGCCGCCCAGGTGGGTCTGGCGACCACCGGCAACAACATCACCAACGCCGGTGTGGCCGGCTACAACCGCCAGGTCGCGATCCAGAACGATACCGCCACCCAGGACAAGGGTTTCGGCTTCGTCGGTACCGGCACCGAGGTGACGGCCGTGCGCCGCTATTACGACAACTTCCTGGCGACCTCGCTGCGCAACGCCGAGTCCAGCCAGGCCTCGCTGGACGCGTACACCAAGCAGATCAGCCAGATCGACAACCTGCTGGCCGATCCGACCGCCGGCCTGTCGCCGGCGCTGCAGGACTTCTTCAACGGCGTGCAGGACGCCACCTCGAACCCGGCGTCGTCGGCCTCGCGCCAGGCCATGCTGTCGAGCGCGGAATCGCTGGCGGCGCGCTTCCAGGGCCTGAGCGCGCGCATGTCCGAGATCGCCTCCGGCGTCAGCGGCCAGATCGTGTCCAGCGTCAGCGAGATCAACGCCTACGCTTCCGAGCTTGCCAAGCTGAACAACACCATCGCCGGCCTGACCACCGACGGCAAGGCGCCCAACGATCTGCTGGACCAGCGCGACCAGCTGCTGACCGAACTGAACAAGTTGGTCAAGACCACCGTGATCCCGGGCGACAACAATATGCTGACGGTGCAGATCGGCACCGGCCAGCCGCTGGTGGTGGGCAACAAGGCTTTCCAGCTGGGCACGTCGACCTCGCCGACCGACGCCAGCCGCGTCACGGTCGGCTATGTGACGTCGAGCGGCGCCTTCAGCGAACTGCCCGACTCGGTGCTGACCGGCGGCCAGCTGGGCGGCTTGCTGGAGTTCCGCGACGGCGCCATGGACCGCGCGCAAAATTCGCTGGGCCAGGTGGCGGCCGGGCTGGCGGTCAGCTTCAACGCCCAGCACGTGCTGGGCCAGGACCAGAACGGCGACCTCGGCACGCCGTTCTTCAATCCGATCAATGCCTATGTCGGGCCGAGTACCAAGAATTCGCCGCTCAGCACGGCCGAGATCAGCGCGGTGGTGACCGACGCCGGCGGCCTGACCGCCAGCGACTACAGCGTCGATTACGACGGCACCAATTTCAACGTCACGCGCCTGAGCGACGGCAAGATCACGCAGATCAATCCCTTCCCGCAGACCACGCCGCAGGTGATCGATGGCGTGTCCTACAGCATCACCGGCACCCCGGTGGCCAAGGACAACTTCCTGGTGCGGCCGACCTTCAACGCCGCCAAGGATTTCTCGGTCGCCATCCAGGACCGCACCAAGATCGCGCTGGCGGCGCCGATCGCCACCGCCGCGCCGACCAGCAACGCCGGCAACGGCAAGATCACGGCCGGCACGGTGGACGCCAATTACCTGACGCCGGGCAACGCGCTGACGGGGCCCGTCACGCTGAGCTTTGACCAGGCCAGCGGCACGCTGTCGGGCTTCCCGGCCACGCAGGACGTGACGGTGACGGTCAACGGCACGGCCACCGTGTATCCGGCCGGCACGCCGGTGCCGTACACCGACGGCGCCGCCATCAGTTTCGGCGGCGTCAGCTTCAACATCAGCGGCACGCCGGCCGACCTCGATACCTTCACGGTCGGTCCCAATGTCAGCGGCGTGGGCGACAGCCGCAACGGCGCCTTGCTGGCCGGCTTGCAAACGAAAAACATTTTAGATAATGGCAACGCCACTTACCAGACCACCTATGCCCAGATGGTCAACTTTGTCGGCACCAAGGCGCGCGAGGCGCAGATCGGCAGCAACGCCGCCGACGCCGCCGTGGTCCAGGCCACCAGCGCGCAGCAGAGCGTCTCCGGTGTGAACCTGGATGAGGAAGCGGCAAATCTGTTACGCTACCAGCAGGCCTACCAGGCCAGCGGCAAGGTAATGCAGGTGGCCAGCCAGTTGTTTGATACTTTGCTCAGCCTGGGCAATTAAGAAAGTAAGGTGGCACCATGAGTATGCGCATCAGTACCAAGACGATCTACGACCGGGGTGTGAACAACATCACCACGCAGCAGGCGGCGATGTCGCGCACCCAGCAGCAGCTGGCCACCGGCCGCAAGAACCTGACCGCGGCCGACGACCCGATCGCCACGGCGCGCGCGCTGGAAGTGACGCAGTCGCAATCGATCAACACCCAGCTGGTGACCAACCGCTCCAACGCCAAGGGCATGCTGTCGCTGGAAACCGTGGCGCTGGCCAGCTCGACCGCCATCATGCAGGATATCAAGGACCTAGCGGTCAAGGCCGGCAACGGTTCGATGACGCAAAAGGACCGCGAATCGCTGGCGGTGGAACTGGAAGGCCGGCTGTCCGACCTGCTGGGCCAGGCCAACACTTCGGACGGCGTCGGCGGCTATGTGTTTTCCGGCTATAAATCGACCACCTTGCCGTTCACGCAAACCGCCAGCGGCGCCGCCTACCAGGGCGACCAGGGCCAGCGCGAGCTGCAGGTCGGCTCCACCCGCAAGCTGCCGATCACCGATTCCGGCTCCTCGGTGTTCGAGAACAATGCCACCGGCAACGGCAGCTTCGTGACCGGCGTCGATGCGGCCAATTACGACCGCGGCGGCACCGGCATCATCAGCGCCGGCTCGGTCAAGGATGCGACCCAGCTGACCGGCCACAAGTACCAGATCGATTTCCAGGTGGTGCCGGCGTCGCCGGGCGTGTCCAAGGTGACCACCTATACGGTGACCGACCTGACCTTGAACCAGCCGGTGCCCGCCACGCCGGTGCCGGCCGTGCCGCAGCCGTACACCAGCGGCGCCAACATCACTTTCGACGGCGTGCAGTTCGACATCAAGGGCGACCCGGCCGACCTGGATAATTTCACGGTCGAACCGTCCACCAAGCAATCGGTGTTCACCACCGTCAGCGACATGATCAAGGCGCTGCGCGCGCCCGGCGACGGCGCGGCCGGGCAGGCCAGCCTGAACAATAAGCTGAACCAGTTGCAGATGAATATCGACAACGCCACCGACAATATCTTGTCGGTGCAGTCGGCGGTCGGCTCGCGCCTGAAGGAGCTCGACTACCTGGACAGCTCGGGCGACGACCTGGGCCTGCAATACGCGACCACGCTGTCGGTGTTGCAGGACGTCGACACGGTGGCGGCGATATCGCTGTTCACCCAGCAGCAGACCACGCTGACGGCGGCGCAGAAAGCGTTCACGACCATGAGCGGCCTGTCGCTGTTTAACTACATCAGCTGACGCCCCGCCTCCGCCCATAAAAAACTCCATGTGCGCATGACGCACATGGAGTTTTTTTTCGTCCGCGCAACGCACCCCGGTGTCAGTGCCGACATTCGGACATGAGCTCGTGTCCGAATGTCGGCACTGACACCGAAGGGCTTACTTGGCGGCCAGCATGCCGGCGGCGGGTTGCTTGCGCAGCCAGTCGTCGTGCTGCGCGGCGGCGGCGCCGCTGAGGCCGGCCGCGGCGTCGTATTGCCGCAGCTGCTCGCTCAGCGCCAGGACGCTGCCGCCCAAGCCGGCGGCGCTGGCGCTGGATTGCGCCGCCGCTGCGGCCGGCGTGGCCAGCTGGCCGGCGGTGCTCGTGCCTTCCGCCTGCTGGCCGTAGCTGGCGATGGCCTGCGTCAGCGCGCTGACCTGCGCCGCGCGGTCGGCCAGGAACCAGGCGTCGACCACCTGGCCGGTGCTGCCGTCGGTGCTGGTGTAGCTGGAGCTGAGGCCGATCCAGTTGTTGTTGTTCAGCTCGCTGACCTTGTCGGCCGCCACCGTCAGGCTGGCGATGTTCAGCGCCGCCAGCGTCTTCAGCTCGTCGGCCTGGCTGACGCCGTCCGCGTTGGCGTCGACCCACACGCGCAGGTCGCCGTACAGCGCGTCCCGGCTGTCGACCAGCCCGTCGTGGTTGCTGTCCAGGTCGGACAGCGCGGCGAAGCCGTCGCTGGCCTTGCCGCCGCCGCTGCGGTCGGTGGCGGTGCCGAACAATTCGCTGCCGTCGTTGATGACGCCGTCATGGTTGCGGTCCAGCGCGAGCAAGCCGTCGCCCGAGCCGACCCAGCCGGTCCGCACCTTGCCGCCGTCGGCGCGGATGTCGAACTGCACGCCGTCCAGGTAGTTCAGCGTGGCGATGCCGTTGCGGTCGAGGTCGAGGATCAGCGGGCTGGCCGACAGCGCCGCCTTTTGCGCGTCGCTCAGGGCGTTGCGCTGGGTGGCGCTCAGCGCGCTGACCTGGGCCATCGTCAACGCGGCGAGCTGGTCGACCGTCAGGCTGCTGAGCGAGGCGGCTTTCAAGCCGGCGATCTGCGCCGTCTTCAGCGCCGTGAGGTCGGCCGCATCCAGCATCTGCAGCTGGTCGGTGTTGAGCGCGTTCAGCGCCGCCAGCGAGAGCGCCGCGAACTTGGCCGAGTCGAGCGAACTGATCTGCGAGGTGGTCAGGCCCAGCACCTGTGTCGAGGCCAGCGCGGCGAGCTGCCTGGTCGACAGGGTGTTGACGGCGGAGTCGTCCAGGCTGGCGATCTGGTCGGACGTGAAGCCCGGAATCTGCGCCGTGGTGAAGGCGCTCAGGGAACTCAGCGCGTGCAGCTGGTCGGTGCTCAGTCCCTTGATCTGCGCCGCCAGCAGCGCCGCCACCGCCTTGGTCGACAGCGCGGCGAACTGGCTGGCGGTCAACACCGCCAGCTGCCTGGTGGTCAGCGTCTGCACCTGCGCCGTGGTGAAGCTGCCGACCGCCGTCAGGCTCAGGGAACTGAACTGGTCGCTGGTCAGGTAGGACAGCGTCAGGCCGCTGGCCTGCTGGGCGCTCAGGTTGCCCAGCTGTTCGGTCGACAGCTGCGCCACCTGCTTGGCGACCAGCGCGTGCATCTGCGCCGAGCCCAGCGAGCCGAAGCTGTCCGAGTCCAGCAAGCTCAACTGGTCGGAGGTCAGCGCCGCCACCTGGGCCGCGCTCAGGTTGCCCAGCGAGCTCAGTGCATTGATCTGGTCGGTGCTCATGGCCTTGATTTCGGTGGCCGTGAATCCCGGAATCTGCGCGCTGGTCAGGCTGGTAACCTGGTCCAGCGTCAGGGCGGCCACCTGGGCCGTGTTGAGCACGGCCAGCTGCGCGGAGCCCAGGGCTTGCAGGTCGCTCACTTCCATCGCCTGGATCTGGTCGGTGCCCATGCCCGGCAGCGCGGCCAGCGACAGCGCGCGCACCTGGGCGGTGGTCAACGCGACGATCTGGTCGGTCGTCAGGTTCAGCAGCTGGGTCTTGCTCAGCGTGGCGATCTGCGCGGTCTTCAGCGAGGCGATGTGGTCGGCGTCCAGCGACACCAGCTGGGCGGTGGTCAGCGCCGTGAATTGCAGCGCGGTCAGCGGGTTGAGCGAGGCCAGGCCGGCCAGCTGGTCGCTGCTGAGCGCCTTGATCTGCGCCGCCGTCATGGAGGCGATTTCGGCGGTGGTCAGCTGGCCCATCTGGTCGACGCTGAGCATGCTGATCTGCGCCGTGGTCAGCGCGGCGAACTGGCTGGTCTTCAGGCCGGCCAGGTCTTCCTGTTCCATGGCCGTCAGTTGATCGCTGTTGAGCGCGCGGATCGCGGCGGTGCTCACCGACTTCCATTGATTGACGCTCAGCGCCTGGATCTGGTGGGTGTTGAGCGAGGCGATCTGCTTGCTGGTCAGCGCGGCGATCTGCACGGTGGTCAGATTGCCCAGCTGGGTGTCGTCCAGCGCGCCCAGGCTGTCGGTGGACAGGCCGCCGATCTGCCGGGTGCCCAGCCAGCCGGACGGCAGCAGCGCGAATTGATCCGAGCTCAGGGCGTTGATTTGCTTCGAGGTCAGCGCGCGCACCTGCGCCGAGGTCAGCGCGGCCAGCTGGTCGTTGCTGATGGCCACCATGTCGTCGGTGGTCAGCGCCACGATCTGCAGCGTGCTCATGGCCGCCAGGTCGCCCGCTTCGATGGCGGCGAACTGGGTCGGGTCGAGCGCGGCGATGGAGCGGGTCGACAGCGAGCGCACTTGCTGCGTGCTCAGGTTGGCGATCTGGTCCGCCGTCAGCGTGTGCACCTGGTTGAGCGTGAGCGCGCCGATGGCGCCGGTGTTGAAGAAGCTGATCTGGTCGCTGGTGATGGCCAGTAACTGGTCGGTGCTCAGCGCCACCATCTGCGCCGAGCGCAGCGCGGCGATGTCGGCGCCCTCGATGGCGGCGATCTGGCCGGCCGTCAGCGCGGCCAGCGTGCGCGTGTTCATCGCCAGCATGTCGGCGGTTTCCAGCGCGACGATCTGGTCGGTGGTCAGCGACGGCGCCTGCAGGTTGCTCAGCGCGGCGATCTGGCTGGTCTTCATCTGCGCGATCTGGTCCGGCAGCAGCAGCGGCAGCTGGTCGGTGGTCAGCGCGCGGATCTGCGCCGTGGTCAGGCCGGCGATCGCGGTCAGCGCGGCCACCTGGCTGGCGGTCAGCAAGGGAATCTGGCTGACCTTGAGGCCGGCCACGCCCAGCGTCGACAACGCGGCGATCTGGTCGGTGGTCAGCGCCTGCAGCTGGTCGCTGCTGAGCGCCTGCAGCTGGGCCGACTTGAGGAAGGCGATGTCGCCCGCCTCGATGGTGGCGATCTGCGTCAGGTCCAGGCCCTTCAGGCCGTTGGTGCTCAGCGCGCCGACCTGCTCGCCGCTCAGCGCTTCCAGCTGGGCGGCGTTCAGGACCGACAGTTGCAGCGAGCTCAGCGCGCCGATCTGTTTGGTGCCGAGCGAGGCGATGTCGTCCACCGTCAGCGCGATGATGCGGTCGGTCGACAGCGCGGCGATCTGGTTGGTGGTGTAGTCGGACAGGTTGCCCAGCGCGGACAGTTGCGCCAGGCTAAGCACGGACAGCTGGGCCTGGCTGAAGGCGGCGATGTCGGCACTGCCCAGCGCGTGCAGCTGGTCGGTCAGCAACACTTGCATCTGGTCCGTGGTCAGCGAGCGCAGCTGGGCGGTGGTCATCGCCGCCAGGTCTTCGTTTTCGATGGCGACCACCTGGGTCAGGCTCAGGTGCGACACCATGCCGGTCGACAGCGCGCGGATCTGCGCGGTCGACAGCGCGATGAGCTGGGCGTCGGTCAGGCCGTCGGCCTGGTTGCTGCCGAGCGCGGCCAGCTGGCTGGTCTTGAAGGTGGTGAAGGTCGGCGTGGCCAGCGTGCTCAGCTGGTCGGTGCTCAGCGCCCGCATCTGTTGCGTGGTCAGCGAGGTGAGCGCGCTGAGCGCGCCCAGCATGCTGCTGTCCAGGTAGCCGATCTGGCGGGTGCTCAGCGCGGCGATTTCCAGCGTGGTCAGCGTGCCGTACTGGCTCAGCAGAAGATTGGTCAGCTGGTCGCTGGTCAGCGCCGCCACCTGGTTGCTGCTCAGCGCGCGCAGGTCGTAGTCCGGCAGCGCGTTGAGCTGGTCGGTCGGCAGCGCGGCGATCATCGCGGTCGACAGCGAGCGCACCTGGGCCGAGGTCAGCGCGACGATCTGCTGGGTGCTGAAGAATTGCAGCTGCGCCGTGGTCAGCGCGGCGACCTGCGCGGTCTTCAGCGCGGCGACCTGGGCCGGCGTCAGCGCCATGATCTGGTCGCTCGACAGGCCGCTGATCTGGCGCGTGCCGATGCCGTTCAGGCTGCCGAGCGCGGCGAACTGGTCGGTGTTCAGCGCGCCCATCTGGCGGGTGGTCAGCGCGGCGATTTCCTGCGACGTGAACGCGGCCAGCTGGCCCAGCGTCAACGCGGCCACCTGGTCGGTGCGCAACGCGGCGACCTGGGCGGTGCTGAGGGCGGCGATGTCGATCGCCTCGATGCTCGCGGTCTGCTCGGTGGTCAGCGCCGCCAGCACGGCCGTGCCCATGCCGCGTACTTGCGCGGTCGACAGCGCGACCACCTGGTCGGTGCCCAGCGCCTGCGCCTGCATGCTGCTGAGCGCGCTCAACTGGTTGGTCTTGAGCGTGCCGATCTGCGTCACCAGCAGGTTGTTGATCTGTTCGGTGGTCAAGGCCTTGATCTGCGCCGTGGTCAGCGGCGCCAGCGAGGCCAGGCTGTCGATCTGGCTGGTCGACAGCGCGCCGATCTGCCTGGTGGTCAGGCTGGACAGTACCTTGGTGCCGATCGCGCCGAACTGGTCGGAGGTCAGCGCCGCCAGCTGGTCGCTATTGAACGCGACGATCTGGTTGGTGCCGAGCGCGGCGATGTCGACCGCCTCGATCGCCTGCACCTGCGTGGTGCCCAGCGCGCCCAGCGTGGCGGCGTTCAGGCTGCGTACCTGGGCGGTGGTCAGCGCGACGATCTGGTCGGTGGTCAGGGCGCCGATCTGGCCGCTGGTCAGGCCGGCGATCTGGTTGGTTTTCAGCGTGGCGATGCTGCCCAGGCTGGCCACCTGATCGGTGGTCAGCGCGGCGATCTGCTTGCTGGTCAGCGGCGCCAGCGTGGCCAGGCTGGCCATCTGCCCGGTGGTCAGCGCATGCACTTGCTGGGTGCTCAGGCTGGCGATGTCCAGCGTGCTCAGCGCGGCGACCTGGGTCAGCAGCAGGTTGCTGACCTGGTCGGTGGTCAGGGCGGTGATCTGCTTGGTGGTCAGCGCCAGCAGGTCGGCGAGCTCGATCGCCTGCACCTGCGCGGTGCTCAGCGCGGCCAGCTGGGCGGCGCTCAGGGCCCGGACCTGCGCCGTGGTCAGCGCGACGATCTGGTCGCTGCTCAGGACGACGGCCTGGTCGGTGGTCAGCGAGGCGATCTGGCGCGTGGTCAGGTTGGCCAGGATGGACAGCGGCAGCGAGGCGATCTGGTCGGTGGTGAGCGCGGCGATGGCGGCGGTCGAGAAGCTGGCCAGCGACGACAGCGCGGCCAGCTGGGCGGTCGATAGCGCGGCCTTCTGGAGCGGCGTCAGCGCGGCGATTTCCGCCGTGGTCAGGCTGGTGATCTGCGCGGTGCTCAGCGACACCACCTGGTCGGTCGACAGCGCGGCGACCTGGCGGGTGGTCAGGATCGACAGTTCGGCATTGCTCAGCGCGGCGATCTGGTCGGTGGTCAGCGCCGAGATGGCGGCGGTGCCGATGGCGCGCAGCTGGTCGGTGCCCATGCCGAGGATTTGCGCGGTGGTCAGCGACGCCAGCTGGTCGGTCGACAGCGCGGCGAACTGGTTGGTCTTGAGCGAGCGCAGGTCGGCCAGGTTGAGGCTGGACACCTGGTCGGTGTTGAGCGCGCTCAGCTGTTTGGTGGTCAGCGCGCTCAGCGTGAGCAGCGCGTCGAGCTGCGCATTGTCCATGGCGCCCAGCTGGGTCAGCGTCAGCGCGGCCAGTTCGGCGGTGGTCAGCGCGCGCAGCTGCGCCGAGCTCAGCGCCAGCAGCTGGGCGGTGGTCAGCACGGTGATCTGGCGCGTGGTCAGCGACGCCAGGTCGCCGTTGGCCAGTGCGGCGATGCGGTCGGTGCCCAGCGCGGCCAGCGCGGCCGTGGTCAGCGCCCGCAGCTGCGCGGTGTTCATGGCGACCACCTGGTCGCTGGTCATGGCCGCAGCCTGGTCGGAGCCGAGCGCGGCGATCTGCGCGGTTTGCAGCAGCGCGAAGTCGTCCGTCCCCATCTGGGCGATCTGGTCGCTGGTGAGGGCGGTGATTTGCTTGGTGCCCAGCGGCGTGAGCGAGGTCAGCGCGGCGATCTGGTCGCTGCTCAGCACGGCCAGCTGGTCGGCCGTCAGCGCCCGCACTTCGGCGGTGGTCAGCGCGGCCATCTGGAACACGGTCAGCGCGCGCACCTGGTCGGTGCTCAGGCGGGCGATCTGCGAGGTCAGCATGGCGCGGACGTCGCGCGTTTCGATCGCGGCGATGGCGTCGGTGCTCAGCGCCGACAGCGCGCCGGTGCTCAGCGCCGAGATCTGCTGGCTGGTCATGGCGACGATCTGGTCGGTCGTCAGCGCGCGCAGCTGGTCACTGGTCATGGCGCCGAACTGGCGCGTGCCCAGGGTGGCCAGGTCGGCCAGCGTGATGCCGCCGATCTGGTCCGAGGTCAGGGCGCGGATCTGGCGCGAGCTCAGCGTGTTGAGGAAGCGCAGCGCGTCGATCTGGTCGGTGCTCAGCGCGGCGATCTGGTCGTTGGTCAGGGCGACGGTATCGGCGCTGTTCAGTGCCCAGATCTGCTCGGTTTGCAACGCGACGATCTGGTCGCTGGTGAACTTGCTGACCTGGCTGTCGTCGAGGGCGGCGATGTCGCGCGTTTCGATCGCCCGCACCTGGTTGGTGGTGAGCGAAACGATGTTCGCCGAGCTCAGGCCGCGGAACTGGCCGGTGCCCAGCGCGACGATCTGGTCGGTGGTCAGCGAGACGATCTGGTCCGAGTTCAGCACGCCGAGCTGGCTGCTGGCCAGCGAGGCCAGGTTGCGGGTGGTCAGCGACGACAGCTGCAGCGTGGTGAAGGAGCCGATCTGGCGGCTGTTCATGCCGGCCAGCGTGGACAGCGCGTTCAGCTGGTCGGTGGTCAGCACGCCGACCTGGTCGGTGCTGAGGGCGCCGACGGCGCCGCTGCTGAGCGCGGTGAACTGGTCGGTCTGCAGCGATACCAGCTGGTCGGTCGCCAGGCGCGCCACTTGCGCGGTCTGCAGCGCGGCGATGTCGCGCGTCTCGATCAGGCGCACCTGGTCGGTGGTCAGCGTGTTGAGCATGGCGGTGCTCATGGCGCCGTACTGGGCCACGGTCAGGCCGATGATCTGGTCGCTGGTCAGTCCCTGCACCTGGTCGCTGGTCAGCGCGGCCAGTTGGGCGTTGGTGAGGGCGACGACGTCCTTGCTCTCCAGCGCGCCCAGCTGTTGCGTGGTCAGCGCCTGGATTTGCGCGGTGGTCAGCGGCAGCAGCGATTTCAGCGCGACGATCTGGTCGGTGGTCAGCGCCGCCAGTTGCTCGGCGCTCAGCGCCTGCTGGTCGACGGTGCTCAGCGCCGCGATCTGGTCGGTGGTCAGCGCGGCGACCTGGTCGCTGCTCAAGGCGCGGATCTGGGCGGTGGTCAGCACGGCGAAGTCGCGCGTTTCCAGCGCCTGCACCTGCGCCGTGGTCAGCTCGTTGAGCAGGGCGGTGCTCAGCGCGACGGCCTGGGCGGTGCTCAGCGCGACCAGCTGATCGCTGGTCAGCGCCTGGACCTGGTCCGAATTCAGCGAGGCCAGCTGGCTGCTGGTGAGCATGTTGATGGTGCGGGTGGCCAGCGCGGCGATCTGGCTGGTGGTCAGCGACTGGATCTGCACGCTGGTCAGCGGCAGCAGCGACTTGAGCGCGACGATCTGGTCGGTGCTGAGCGCGGCCAGCTGTTCGGGGCGCAGCGCCAGCGCGTCGTTGGTGGTCAGCGACAGGATCTGGTCGGTGCTCAGCGCGACGATCTGGTCGGTGTTCAGCGCGACCACCTGGGCGGTGGTGAGCGCGGCGATGTCGCGCGTCTCGATCGCGCGGACCTGGTCGGTGCTCAGCTGGGCCACCATGCCGGTGGTCAGCGCGGCGACCTGGCCGACGGTCAGCATCGCCACCTGGTCGGTGCTCAGCGACAGGATCTGGTCGCTGCTCAGCGCCGCCAGCTGGTCGCTGCTCAGCGCCACCAGGTCCTGGGTTTCCAGCGCGTGCAGCTGGTCGGTGGTGAGCGCCCGGATTTGCGCGCTGCCCAGCACCATCAGCGATTTCAGTGCGACGATCTGGTCGGTGGTGAGCGCCGCCAGTTGCGCCGGCAGCAGCGCCTGCTCGTTGGCGGTGGTCAGCGCGGCGATCTGTTCGGTGCCGAGCGCGGCGACCTGGTCGCTGCTCAGCGCCAGTATCTGGCTCGTGGTCAGCGCGGCGAAGTCGCGCGTTTCAATGGCGCGGACCTGGTCGGTGCTCAGCTGGCTGAGCATGTCGGTGCTCAGCGTGGCGACCTGGCCGGTGATCAGCAGCGCCACCTGGTCGGTGCTCAGCGCGGCGATCTGGCCGGCCAGCAGCGCGGCCAGCTGGACGCTGGTGAGGGCGGCCACGTCCTGGGTTTCCAGCGCGTGCAGCTGGTCGGTGGTGAGCGCCTGGATTTGCGCGGTGCTCAGCGGCGCCAGGGTTTTCAGCGCCACGATCTGGTCGGTGGTGAGTACCGCCAGTTGTTCCGGCAGCAGCGCCCGTTCGTCGGCGGTGCTCAGCGCGGCGATCTGGTCGGTCGTCAGCGCGGCGATCTGGTCGCTGCTCAGCGCGCGGATCTGGGCGGTGGTCAGCTGCGCGAAGTCGCGCGTCTCCAGCGCCTGCACTTGCAGCGTGGTCAGCTGGGTCAGCCAGGTGGTGGTCAGCGCCACCACCTGGCCGGTGGCCAGGGCGATGAGCTGGTCGCTGGTCAGCGCGTGCACCTGGTCTTCGCTCATCGCGGCCAGCTGGGTGGTGCTGAGGGAGAGGATGTCGCGGGTCGCCAGCGAGGCGATCTGGTCGGTCGTGAGCGACTGGATCTGGCGGCTGCTCAGCGGCAGCAGCGACTTGAGCGCGGTGATCTGGTCGGTGGTCATCGCGGCCAGCTGCTCCGGCAGCAGCGCCACGGCGTCGTTGCTGGTCAGCGCCAGGATCTGCTCGGTGCTCAGCGCCAGCAGCTGGTCGGTGCCCAGCGCGCGCACCTGGTTGGTGGTCAGCGCGCCGATGTCGCGGGTTTCGATGGCGTGGATCTGGCTGGTGCTCAACTGGCTGAGCATGCTGGTGGTCAGCGCGGCGATCTGGGCCGTGGTCATCAGCGCCACCTGGTCGGTGCTCAGCGCCGCGATCTGGTCGGGCGTCAGCGCGGCCAGCTGGGCGCTGGTCAGGGCCACCAGGTCGCGGGTCTCCAGCGAGACCAGCTGGGCGGTGGTGAGCGCCTGGATTTGCGCGGTGCTCAGCGGCAGCAGCGATTTCAGCGCGGCGATCTGGTCGGTGCTGAGGACGGCGATCTGGCCGGCGCTCAGCGCCTTGGCGATGTCGGTGCTCAGCGCGGCGACCTGGTCGGTGCTCAGCGCGGCCAGCTGGTCGCTGGCCAGGGTGCGGATCTGCCGGCTGGTCAGCGCGACCATGTCGCGCGTCTCGATGGCCTGCACCTGGGTGGTGCTCAGCAGGCCGATCATGGCGGTGGTCAGCGCCGCCACCTGGGCCGTGCCCAGGCTGACGATCTGGTCGGTGGACAACGCCACCACCTGGTCCGGATTCAGCGCGGCCAGCTGGGCCGTGCTGAGGGCGGCGATGGTCTTGGTGGCCAGCGCGACCACCTGGTCGGTGGTCAGCGCGGCGATCTGGGCCGAATTCAGCGTGGTCAGCGAGCTCAGCGCGACGATCTGGTCGGTGCTCAGCAGCGGCAGCTGGCCGACCGTCAGCGCGGCGATTTCATTGCTGCGCAGCGCGTGCGCCTGGTCGGTGCTCATGCCGGCCAGCTGGACGTCGGTCAGGGCGGCGATCTGCCGGCTCGACAGCCAGACCAGGTCGCGGGTTTCCAGCGCGCCGAACTGGTTGCTGGTCAGCGCGACCAGGGTGGCGGTGGTCAGCGTGCTCACTTGCAGCGTGCTCAGCTGAGCGATCTGGTCGGTGGTGACGGTGCTCAGCTGGCCCGCGGTCAGCGCGTTGACCTGGCTGGTGGTGAGCTGCTGCAGCGCGCTCGAGGACAGCGAAGCCACCTGGTCGCTGGTCAGCGCGGTGATGGCGGCGGTGCTGATGGCGCCCACCTGCTGCGAGCTCAGCGCGGCGAGCTGGTCGGTGGTCAGGTTGACGATCTGGTCGGACGAAATGGTATTGATCTGCAGCGTCTGCAGCGCGCGCATGTCGGCGGTTTCCAGCACGGCCAGCTGGGCGGCGCTCAGCACGTTCAGCTGGCGGCTGGTCAGGGCCGTCATTTCACGCGTGCTCAGCGCCACCAGCTGCTCGGTCTTGAGGGTCAGGACCTGGTCGCTGGTGAGGGCGCCGATCTGGGCGTTGGTCATGGCCGGGATGCCGTCGGTGGTAATGCCGAGTATGCCTTCGAGACTGAGGCGCGACAGTTGCAGCGTGGACAGGGCGTGGATGCCCGCCGTGCTCATCGCGCCGATCTGGTCGGAGCTGAACGCTTGCATGTCCTCGGTCGTGAGCGTGGTGATCTGCGCCGTGGACCAGGCTGCGATCTGGTCCGTGTCAAAGGTTGGAACTTGCGTCGTCATTACAGGGTCTCCCGGGAAGCTCCCATGATAGCGTAAATTGCCCCATGGAAACCAAAATTAAGCTGGCTGGCGATTGAATTTGGCTATGGTTGCAGGCCCGGAGGTCGAACCGGCAAGCTTGCCGGTTTGACTGGCGGCGGACGTTGCGACCAGGTGCGCGGCATCAGCCGCACGCGTTCTATGCCTTCCAAAAACAGGTTTTGCACGGGCGTTCCCAGGTAGGGCAGGGTCATGGCGATCACCAGCAAGCCCACCCCCAAGGTGATCGGGAACCCGATGCCGAACAAATTCAGTTGTGGCGCCGCGCGCGTCAAGATGCCCAGCGCCACGTTGGTAATCAGTAAAGCCGCCACGATGGGCAGCGACAGCTGCACACCGGTGCTGAAAATCTTGCCGCCCCAGTCGGCCAGCTGCTTGAAGCCGCCGCCGTAGATCGGTGTCGCCGAGATCGGCAGCGAGGAAAAACTCTCCACCAGCGCCGCCAGCAGCACCAAGTGGGCGTTCACCGCCAGGAACGCCATGGTCGCCACCAGCGACAGGAACTGGCTGATGGCCGACGAGCGCCCCTGGGTGGCGGGATCGAAAAAGGTCGCAAACCCAAGGCCCATGGTCAGGCTGGAAATCTCGCCCGCCATCTCCACCGCCGCGAAAATGATGCGGATGGTGAAGCCCATCGCCAGTCCCACCAGCATTTCCTGCGCCAGGATCAGCAGCCCGGCCAGCGACAGCGGGTCGGCGGCCGGTCCCGCCGGCACGGCCGGCGCGACGATCATCGCCAGCAGGATTCCCAGGCTGAGCTTGATGCGCACCGGCACCGCGCTGTTGCCGAACAGCGGCGAGGCCGCGATCAGCGCCATGATGCGCGCGAGCGGCCACAGCAAACCCGCGACCCACATATTGATATCGGCGGACGAGACGGTAATCATGAGGGTTGGCGTCCCGCTGTTACATTTCCGTCAGGCATCAATGTCAACATTCTAAGCGAACTTTTTATAAAATCGGAAACTGTTACATATTGGCAAAATTGCTATCCCACAAGAAGCGGAATGCCGCCGAAGACCTCGCGCATATAGTCCAGCATCACCGACAGCATCCACGGCCCGGCCACCACCAGCGCGACGAAGATGCCGACCAGCTTGGGGATGAAGGACAGCGTCTGCTCGTTGATCTGGGTGGCGGCCTGGAAGATGCTGACCACCAGGCCGATGATCAGCGCCACCAGCAGCATCGGCGCGGCCACCATCAGGGTGATCTCCATCGCGTGGCGGCCCATCGTCATCACGCTTTCGGGTGTCATCGCGGCCTCCTAGTAGAAACTCTGGGCCAGCGAGCCGAGCAGTAGTTGCCAGCCATCCACCAGCACGAACAGCATCAGCTTGAACGGCAGCGAAATCACCGCCGGCGACATCATCATCATCCCCATCGACATCAATACAGAGGCGACCACCATGTCGATAATCAGAAATGGAATGAAGATGGCAAAGCCGATCTGGAACGCGGTTTTCAGTTCGCTGGTGACGAAGGCCGGCACCAGGATCCGCAGCGGCACGTCTTCCGGCCCCTGCAGGGCGGGGCTGCGCGACAATTTGACGAACAGCGCCAGGTCGGCCTGGCGGGTCTGCTTCATCATGAAAGTTTTTAATGGGGCCGCGCCCTTGTCGAGCGCTTCGGTCATGTTGATCTTGCTTTCCTGCAGCGGCAGGTAGGCTTCGTTGTAGATCTTGTCGAAGGTCGGCCCCATCACGAACAGGGTCAGGAACAGGGCCAGGCCGACGATCACCTGGTTGGGCGGCGCCGATTGCGTGCCCAGCGCCTGGCGCAGCAGCGACAGCACGATGATGATGCGGGTGAACGCGGTCATCAGCAACAGCGCGGCCGGGATGAAGGTCAGCGCCGTCATCAGCAGCATGGTCTGGATCGGCAGCGTGTAGTTGGTGCCGCCGCCGGCGGCCGGCGTGGCGTTCAGGGCCGGGATGCCGATGTTCGATTCCGCGCCCGCCAGCAGCGGCAGCGCCAGCGCGCCCAACATCAGCAGGGATTTGACGGCCGTAGCCCTGGAGATGCCGGCCAGCTTATTTGCCATTGCGCTTGTCTAAGGTTTGTTTGAGCCATTCGGCGAAGTTGGCGGTCGGCACGCTCGCCGTGGTCGCCGGTTCGCTGCTTTCCTGGCGCGGCATGGTGGCCAGCGCGTTCATGCGGCCGGGCGAGGCGCCCACCACGATCCATTGCTCGCCCACCTCGACCACCAGGATGCGCTCGCGGGTGCCGACGCTGAGGCTGCCGACCAGCTTGACGTTGCTGTTGCCGCCGCCGAAGTTCTTCGGGCCGAAGCGCTTCAGGAACCAGGCCAGGCCCAGCATCAGGGCCAGCACGAACAGCAGCGCGAAGGTGGTTTGCAGCAGGCCGCCGCCGGCCGACGTGGCGCCGGCCGCCGGGGTAGGGATGGTCATGGCCAGCGGGCCGGGCGGCGTTGCCGGCGCGGCGGCCGGGGTTGCGGCTGCCGCTGCCGGGCCTGGCGCCGGGTCGGCAACCGCGCCGGCCGGCGCCGCCGGCGTTTCGGCCGAGGCCGCCGGCGCCGCCGTGCTGCTGGCGGCGGCATGGCCGCCGCCGATGGTGCCCGAGACGGTGCGCTGGGCCATTGCGGGCGCGGCGGCCAAGGCCGCCGCGAGGATGAGGGTCAAGGTCAGTCCGTGTTTCATTTATTCAATTTTCGGATACGTTCGGACGGCGTGATGATGTCGGTCAGGCGGATACCGAACTTGTCGTTCACCACCACCACCTCGCCCTGGGCGATCAGGCAGCCGTTGACCAGCACGTCCATCGGCTCGCCGGCCAGGCCGTCCAGCTCCACCACCGAGCCCTGCGCCAGTTGCAGCAGGTTCTTGATGGCGATCTTGGTGCGGCCCAGTTCCACCGTCAGCTGGACCGGGATATCGAGGATGAAGTCGATGTCGTTATGCGTCTCGGTCTTGCTGGGCGTGCTGGAAAAGTCCTTGAACACGGCGGCGCTGGCCGCCTGGGCCTGCTGTTTTTCCAGCGCCGCGGCTTCCGCCTGGGCTTGCTCGGCAATCGCCGCGCCCCATGGGTCGTCATCCATGGCCTGGTCGTCTTGATTATCCGACATATTTCTCTCCTGTATTGCGGTCACCGGCGGCGTGTGCGCCGGCGTTATTTAATGTTATCGGCATTGGCGAGCAGTTTCTCCACCTTCAGCGCATATTGTCCGTTCATCACCCCGTAGCTGCAATCCATCACCGGCACGCCGTCGACCGTGGCCGAGATCAATTCCGGTATCGTCAGGGGGATGATGTCGCCCACCCGCATATTGAGGATTTCGTCGAAATTGACCTTGGCCGTGCCCAGCGACGCCACCACCTCGACTTCGGCGATCTGGATCTGCTGCGTCATCAGGCGGATCCAGCGCTTGTCCACTTCCAGCGCCTCGCCCTGCAGGCTGGAGGTCAGCGAATCGCGGATCGGCTCGATCATCGAGTACGGCATGCAGAAGTGGATCTGGCCGGACACCGATCCCAGCTCCACCGTGAAGGTCGACGCCACCACCACCTCGTTCGGCGTGGCGATGTTGGCGAACTGGGTATTCATTTCCGAGCGGATGTACTCGAACTCGACCGGGTAGACCGGTTCCCACGACTTGGTGTAGGCCTCGAACACGATGTCCAGGATGCGCAGGATGATGCGCTGCTCGGTCTGGGTGAAGTCGCGGCCCTCGACGCGGGTGTGGAAACGGCCGTCGCCGCCGAACAGGTTGTCCACCAGCAGGAACACCAGGCCCGGATCGAACACCATCAGCGCCGTGCCGCGCAGCGGCTTCATGTGCACCAGGTTCAGGTTGGTCGGCACCACCAGGTTGCGGATGAACTCGGAATACTTGGAGACCCGCACCGAGCCGACCGACACCTCGGCGCTGCGGCGCAGGAAGTTGAACAGGCCGACGCGCAGCAAGCGGGCGAAGCGCTCGTTGATAATTTCCAGCGTCGGCATGCGCCCGCGGACGATACGTTCCTGGGTGGCCAGGTTGTAGGTCCGGACTCCCGCGACGTCTTCCTGCGCCTGGACGTCGTCCTGGTCGCCATTGACGCCCTTCAGAAGGGCATCGACTTCTTCCTGGGAGAGAAAATTATCAGCCATGACTTTCTACTTACTGAATGATAAAGGACGTGAACAGGACATCTTCGACTTCCTGCTGCGAGCCGCGGTCTTCAAACGGTTCGCGCAATTGGGTGATGATTTCCTTGGCCAGCTGGATCTTGCCTTCCGGCGTGTTGATGTCCGCGGCGCGCTTGCTCGACAGCAGCAGCAGCATGCGGCTGCGCACCTTGGCCATGTTGTTCTTGATGTTTTCCTTCTCTTCCAGGCCGCCCACCTCCAGCGTGAACGCCACTTGCAGATACTGGTCGGCGCCGCTCTCGCCCGGTTGCAGGTTGACGGTGAACGGTTCCACCGGCACGTATTCCGGCGGGCCGACCGGCTTCTTGGACTTCTTGCCTTTCTTCGCCGGCGCTTCATGTTCTTCGCCGGCATCGGCCTGGCCGTGCAGGAAGAACCAGGCGGCGCCGCCACCCGCGGCGGCCAGCACCAGCACGACCGCCAGGATGATGATGATCAGTTTTTTGCTGCCGCCACCCGCAGGGGCTTCAACTTTCTGATCGGCTTTCATTTTTGGGTTCGCTTTCAAAATAGCCCTTGCTTGGTGCGGAAGTGGATCATGACGCCATTATGTCATTATCAGTTGAGCCTGCGCAGTTGGATACGCCGAAAAGAGGGGCGTTCCGGGCACTGCTTAACGTTTCCTTAGTGTAACAGACAACAAAACCGGGAGGGCAGGGGCGCCGGTCCCGGTTTGGCTGGTGCGGGCCCGGGATCAGGCGAAAGTATCGACCGCGCCGGCCGGTGCGCGGCGCGCCGGCGGGGCGCTGCGCGGCGGCTCCGCGCCCGTGGCGCCGCTGTCGCCGCCGAAACGGGCACTGGAACCGCCGCCGCCGCCGTTGCCGCCCTGCGCCGAGCCGGCCTGCTGGCTGAAACTGTTGTTCTGGTCCGACATGCCGGCCGACACGGTGGCGCTGCCCAGCTGGATGCCGGCCTCGCCCATCATTTCTTTCAGCTTCGGCAGCGCCGCTTCCAGCGCCTGGCGCACTTCCGGCGCGGCCGAGCTGAAGGCGGCGGTGGCCTGGTCCTTGTTGATGCTCAGTACGACCTGCAGCGGACCCAGGTCCGGCGGATTCAGTTCCATGGTGGCGCTCTGTTCGCCGCCGGCGGCCATGAAGACGATCTTCTGGCCCAGTTGCTGGTCCCAGGCCTGGGTGCCGACACGGCTGCTGAGCTTGTCGGTCGGCACGGTCGTGGCGGCCTTGGCGATTTCCTGCGCGGCACGGGCGGCGGTCGGCGCGATGGCGGCCGGCGCGGCCTCCTTCAGCGCCGTGGCGAATTCGGTGGCGGCGGCGGTCTTGGTCGCGGTGGCGTTGCCCGGCTCCAGCTGCGCCGGATCGGCTTGCTGCTGGGTTTGCGTCAATTGCGGCTGGCTGTCGCCGGCTGGCGCCGCCTTGGTTTCGATGCGGTTGATGACGTCGGTGCCGGTTTTCGGCGCGGCGGCGGTGTCGGCCACGGCGGCGGTATCGGCCGCCTTGTCGTCCTTCAGCGTTGGCGCCGGCTTGGTGTCGGCGGCGGCTGGCGTGGCGGCGGCCACCACCGGCTTGAGATTGCCGTTGGCGGCGGCGCCGTCGGCGGCGGCGGCAGCGGCGGCATCGGCGGCGGCTTGCGCGGCCGAACCGGCCTGGCCCAGTGCCGCCTTGAAGTCCTTGGCGGGGGCGCCATCGGCGCCGGCCTTGGCCGCTTGCAGCGCGGCGGCGTCCAGTACGGCGTCGCCGGTGTCCTGCACGCCGGCTGCGGCGGCATCGGCGGCGCCGGTCTCGCCGGCCGCGGCGCTGGCCGCCAGGGCTGCTGCTGCGGCTGCTGCTTCGGCGGCGTCGGCAGCCAGCGTGGCGGCGCTGCCGCCGGCTGTCGCCGCCGGGGCGATCGCCGCATCGGCGGCATCGGCAACCGGTACGCTGGCAGGTGCCGCCGGTTGATTAAAGGCGGCCACCAGGGCCAGCATGTCGGCTACCGGATCGGCCGATTGCGCGGCCTGGGCATCGCTGCTGGCGCTGTCGGCGGCGCTGTCCTCGCTGTCGCTGCTGGCGGTCTTGGCCGGCGCCGGGGCGGACGCGGCGGGCGCTTCATTCGCGGCGGCGGCCTGCTTGGCCTGGTCGGCCGCGTCGGCCTGGGTGTTTTGCTGTTGCTGGGCGGGCTTGGCCGGCGCCGCCTGCTTGGGCGCGGACGAGCGCGACGCGGCCGGGCGGTCAGCCGCCTTGGCCGGCGCATTCGAACTGCCGGCATTGGCCTGGCGCTGATCCATCTCGCGCGAAAGTGCTTGCTTGAACGAATTATCCGCACCGCCCGCGCCCAGGTTCAGGTTGACCTTGGGCGCCGCCACCGCGTTGGCGTTCAGGGTAGGAATTTGAAGGTTCGGAGTTTGCATGTTTCGCGCCGTATCGGTTGGTTAAATGCGTCAGCGTTTGTAATACGCCTGCCGTGCTGCGTGTTCGTCCATCTGCTTCTGGTCGCGCTTGTTTTCCAGCTTGAGCGCCGCAGCGTCGGCCCGGTCGTTCAGGGTGGAATAGGACATGCGCTTGCGCTCGCTCGCCTGCCAGACCATCTTTTCCTGCTCGCTGCGGTACTCGGCGTGCTTGATCATGTCCATCTGGCCCTTGACCGCCACCTCCAGCTTTTCGATGAAAGCCTGGAAGTTGCGGTAGGCCATGGGCGTGATCCCCGCCTGTTGCGCCGTTTCGAATTTCTTGACGTATTCCTCGCGGAAGCCGACCAGCATCTGATGCTTTTGCTTGGCGTCGTCGACCGCCTTCAGGGCGATCCCCAGCCGCTTGGCCGCATCGTCCGTTTCCCGGCGCGCCAGGTCCATCAGTGTTTCAAGTTGCGCTTTGGAAGCCATGATGACTCATTATAAGTAGCGGTTGGCCAAGGCCATCAGTCGAATAGAGAGGTAAGTTGGCCTAAGCTCTCGCCCATGGTCACGCGTTCGCTGATTTGCTGCTGCAGAAAGTTTTCTATCCTGTCATGCAACAGGATGGCCTGGTCCAGCACCGGATCGGTGCCGGCCGCGTAGGCGCCGACGCTGATCAGGTCGCGGCTGCGTTCGAAGCGCGAGAACAGTTGCTTCAGGTGGCGGGCCTTGGTCTGGTGCTCGTGCGAGGTGATCGAGTGCATGGCGCGGCTGATCGATTGTTCGATGTCGATCGCGGGATAGTGGCCGGCTTCCGCCAGGCGGCGGTTGAGCACGATGTGGCCGTCCAGGATCGCGCGCGCCGAGTCGGCGATCGGATCCTGCTGGTCGTCGCCCTCGGTCAGCACGGTGTAGAAGGCGGTGATCGAGCCGCCGCCCATTTCGCCGTTGCCGGCGCGTTCGACCAGGATCGGCAGTTTGGCGAACACCGACGGCGGATAGCCCTTGGTGGCGGGCGGCTCGCCGATCGCCAGCGCGATCTCGCGCTGCGCCATCGCGTAGCGGGTCAGCGAGTCCATGATCAGCAGCACGTTCTGGCCCTGGTCGCGGAAATGTTCGGCGATGGCGGTGGCGTAGGCCGCGCCCTGCAGGCGCATCAGCGGCGGCGTGTCGGCCGGGGCCGCCACGACCACGGAACGGGCCAGGCCTTCCTCGCCGAGGATTTGTTCGATGAATTCCTTCACCTCCCGACCGCGTTCGCCGATCAGGCCGACCACGATGACGTCGGCCTCGGTGTAGCGCGCCATCATGCCCAGCAACACGGATTTGCCGACGCCGGAACCGGCGAACAGGCCCATGCGCTGGCCGCGGCCGACCGTCAGCATGGCGTTGATCGAGCGCACACCGACGTCCAGCGTTTCGACGATGGGCGCGCGGCCCAGCGGGTTGGCGGGACGGACGTTGATCGGCGCGCTCTCGCTGGCGTGCAGCGGGCCGAGGTTGTCGAGCGGGCGGCCGGCGCCGTCCAGCACGCGGCCCAGCAGTTCCTGGCCGACCGGCAGGTGGCGCGCGCGGTCGCTCGGGCGGCGGCGCGGATGGGCCACGGTGCCCGGTTTCGGGATCGACGGCTCGACCGGGAACACGCGGGTGCCGGGCACCACGCCTTCGACATCGCTTTGCGGCATCAGGAACAAGCGGTCGCCTTCAAAGCCGACCACTTCGGCCTCGATCTTGCCGCCGGCCGGCAGCGGCACGGTGCAGGCGGCGCCCACGGCCAGGCGCAGGCCGACCGCCTCCATCACCAGGCCGGCCACGCGCGTGACGCGGCCCGAGACCTGCATCGGTTCGACGAAGCCGACCAGCGCGGCGCAATCGCTCAGATAGGATTTCCAGCGGCCCGCGTGCGGGTTGGCGGGGACGGGGGCGGTGTCCATGTCAGGCCAGCCAGTCCACTTCTTTGCCCAGCGCGTGGCTCAGGCGTTGCCAGCGCGAGGCGGCGCTGGCGTCGATCTGGTTGCTGGCGGTATCGACCTTGCAGCCGCCGCGGCCGACGCTGGCGTCTTCGACCACGCGCCAGCCGCCCTTGTCCAGTTCCTCGCCGATGCCGGTACGTACCACGGCGGCGTCGTCGGGGTGCAGCACCAGCAGCGCCGGCTGCTGCAACACCGGCAGGTATTCGATGGCGTCGCGCACGATCGGCAGCACCAGCTCGGGCTTGACCTGCAGCGCGTTCTTCAGCATGCCCTTGGCCAGCTGCAGCGCCAGGTCCAGCACCTCGTTGGCGATCAACTGGTCGGCGTCCTGCAGCGCGCTGCTGAAGCTGTCGGCCAGCGCGCGCACTTGTTGCAATTCTTCCTTGCTGGCCAGCTTGCCGGCCTCGATGGCGTCGGCGTGGCCGGCCGCATGGCCTTCATCGTAGCCCTCCTTGCGGGCTTGCTCGCGGATCGCCTCGAGTTCCTCGACGGTCGGGTATTCGACCGGCGGCGGCAGCGGCGGGCCCATTTCCAGCTGTTCCTGCTGCTCCTGCAGCGCCTCCTGCACGCGCTGCTCGGCCTGCAACTGGGCGTCTTCGGCGTCGCGCTCGCGCTGCTCGGCCTGGCGCAGGGCGACCGTGCTGGGACGCTCGTCGCCAAACGACGTCATCTCCCAGCGCTGGAACGCCGACTGCTGCTCTTTGGGTAACATGGCCATCAGACGAAGGAATCCTCACCTTTTCCGCCGAGCACGATCTGGCCTTCGTCGGCCAGGCGGCGCACGATTTGCAGAATTTGCTTCTGTTGCGTTTCCACCTCGGACAGGCGGACCGGTCCTTTCGATTCCAGGTCTTCGCGCATCATTTCCGACGCCCGCGCCGACATGTTCTTGAAGATCTTGTCGCGCAATTCCTGCGACGCGCCCTTCAGGGCGATAATCAGCATTTCCGACTGCACTTCGCGCAGCAGCAGCTGGATGCCGCGGTCGTCGATATCGATCAGGTTGTCGAACACGAACATTTCGTCCATGATCTTCTGCGCCATGTCGTTGTCGTAGTTCTTGATGTTGTCCATCACCGAACCTTCCTGCTCGCCGCTCATGAAGTTCAGGATCTCGGCGGCGGCGCGGACGCCGCCCAGCGACGATTTCTTGATGTTTTCATTGCCCGACAGCAGCTTGGTCAGCACGTCGTTCAGTTCGCGCAGCGCGGCCGGCTGCACGCCGTCCAGCGTGGCGATGCGCAGCACCACGTCGTTGCGCAGGCGGTCGGTGAAGTGGCCCAGGATTTCGCAGGCCTGGTCGCGCTCCAGGTGGACCAGGATGGTGGCGATGATCTGCGGGTGCTCGTTGCGGATCAGCTCGGCCACCGATTGCGAATCCATCCACTTCAGCGATTCGATGCCGGAGGCGTCCTTGCCGCCCAGGATGCGCGACAGCAGCACCGAGGCCTTGTCGTCGCCCAGCGCCTTGGTCAGCACCTGGCGGATGTACTCGTCCGAATCCAGGCCCACGGTGGAGGCCGCCGCGACCATGTCGCGGAAGTTGTCCAGGGTGCCGACCACTTCCTCATGGGGCACGTTCTTCATGGTCGCCATGGCGGCGCCCAGCTTGAGCACTTCGCGCGGGCCGAGGAACTTCATCACCTCGGCGGCCTCGCTCTCGCCCATGGCCAGCATCAGGATGGCGGCCTTTTGCAATCCGGTATTCTCAGTCATTTGCGCCTATCCATTCTTTAATCACGTTGGCAACGATGCGCGGATCCTCGGTGGCCAGTTTCTTGGCCATGGCCAGGTTTTCGCGGTAGCCGCGCGCGGTGTTTTCTTCCATCTTGCGCAACTCTTCCTCGGCGATGAGGGCGGCGTCCGGGCCTTCCTCGACGACCTCTTCCGGCTCTTCCGGTTCCGGCTCCGGCGCATTGATCTCGTCGATCTTCTTGAACACCGGGCGCATCATCGGACGCACGATGCGCATCAGGATGTACAGCAACACCAGCGCGGTGATCAGGAACTTCGCCAGATCCTTGGCCATCGGCAAGTTGGCCGGGTCGCGCCACCAGTCCGGCGGCGGCTCGAACGGCTTGTCGACGCCGTCGAACGGCGAGTTGGCCACGCTGACGGCGTCGCCGCGGTCCTGGTTGTAGCCCATGGCTTGCTTGACCAGGTCGTTGATCTTGGCCATCTCTTCAGGAGTATAGGCCTTGATCGTGACTTTGCCGTCCTTATCGATGAGGCGCTTGTAATTGACCACCACCGCCACCGTCATGCGGCGCAGGCCGCCCATGCCGCGTTGCTCGTAGCGCACGGTCTTGTCGACTTCGTAGTTGGTGGTCGATTCCTTGTGGTTCGGGCCGTTGGCGGCGCCGGCCGCCGCGGTGCCCGGCGGCGTGCCGGGGGCGGGCGCGTTCGGGCCGGCGGCGCCGGCCACCTGGGTCAGCGGCGCGGTGGCGGTGCCCGGCGGCTGGTTCGACAGCGCGCCCGGAATGCCGCCCGGATTGGCGTTGCCGCCATTGCCGTTGGTTTCCACGCTCTGCTGGCTGCGGATGGCGGAGGCGGCCGGCGGCGAGTTCGGCTTGTAGGTTTCGGCGGCCTGCTCGATCTGCGAGAAATCGACGTCGGCGGTGGCCTCGGCGCGCACATTGCCTTCGCCGACGATGGGGATGATGATCGATTCGACCTGCTTGATGACCTGCAGCTGCATGTCCTTGACATACTTGAGCTGGGTTTCATCCATGTTCTTGGCGTTCAGGCCGGAACTGCCGTTCTTGTTTTGGTCGGAAATCAGGTTGCCGGCCTGGTCGACCACGGTGACGTTGGCAGGCAGCAATTCGGGCACGCTGGAGGCGACCAGGTGGACGATGGCGCCGGTCTGCTGCGGGTCCAGCATGCGGTTGGGGTGCAGGGTGACGATCACCGAGGCGGTCGGCTTTTGCTGGTCGCGCACGAACACGGACGGCTTCGGCAGCGCCAGGTGGACGCGGGCGTTCTCGACCGGCGCCAGCGACATCACCGAGCGCGCCAGCTCGCCTTCCAGCGCGCGCTGGTAGTTGACTTGTTCGAGGAACTGGGACACGCCCAGCTTCTGGTTTTCCATCAGCTCGAAGCCGACGTTGCCGCCCTTGGGCAAGCCCTGGGCCGCCAGCTTCAGGCGGATATCGTGGACTTGCTCGGCCGGCACCAGGATGGCCGTACCGTTGTCGGAGAACTTGTGCTTGACGTTGAGCTTGTCCAGCTCGGCCGTGATGGCGCCGCCGTCGCGGTCGGTGAAGTTGGAGAACAGCACCGCGTATTCAGGCGGCTTGTTCCACAGCCACAGGCCGAGCAGGATGGCGACGACGGCCGCCGCGCCGGCGGCGCGCAGGAAATTGCGGCCCATCGGCGTCTGGATGAAGGGCAGCCGTTCCGCGCCGCCGTCGGTTTGCGCGGCAGCTGTGTCGTTTTGGATTTCTTCCGCTACGGCCATGATGGTTGGTTTCCGGTGGGTTCTGGTAGGAATGGGCCATTATTGCGCGTTTCCGGGCCGGTCAATGCCCGGAACAGAGCGCCGTTTACGGTCCTGCTCGGTCCTGTGGGCTGGCCTTCCCCTTGGTATTCTGTCAGCACTGATAGAGCCGTGCCGTATTGTAACGCCACGCTCGGCCATGTCGTGGAATTTGTTCCATGACAGCAACAAGACGGGAGTGAGAGATGAGAACAGGTGGAATCGACAGCAGCCAGATCCAGGCGATGATCGCGCAATTGAAGGCGCACGCCACGCGCCCGAGCCTGACGCCGCCGGTGATCCAGACCGAAGCGCCGGCCGCGCCCAAGGCGGAGTTTTCGGACGCGCTGAAGAAGTCGCTGGACGCGGTCAACGCCAGCCAGGTCGAGGCCGACGGCATGAGCAAGAAATTCGCGATGGGCGACGATAGCGTCAGCCTGTCGGACATGATGATCTCGATGCAGAAAGCCAGCATCAACTTCCAGGCCACCATCCAGGTGCGCAACAAGCTGGTCTCGGCCTACCACGACATCATGAACATGCAGGTCTAAAAAGCGGGGGCAGTTCCGACAAACGGACCCCGCCTTACTTCAGCACGACCTTGCGCAGCGTTTCCACCGCCAGCAGCGCGAAGAACAGCCAGGCGCAGGCGGTCACCGCGATCGGCGGCACGCCGGGGATGTGCATCACCCGGTCCATGAACGTGTAGGCGGTGGCGAAGACGAAGGCCGCCGCCAGTACCCAATTGCGCTGCTTGGCGAACAGACCGGCGCACGTGACCGTGCCGGCCAGGCTGATGATGGTGGCGATTTGCATGCTTTGATTAGCTGAGGCCGGCGATGCGGGCGTTGCGTTCGCGTTCCAGCTTGGTGATGTAGCGCTGCACATAGGCCAGCATGCCGCGCGAGATGTTGACGAATTCGCAGCCCAGGCGGCGGTTGGTCTTGTTGTTGAGCAAGGTCAGGTCGAGCGAGTTGCGCACCTGCAGCGCCGTGGCCACCTGGCCGATTTCCGGCAGGTCGATCAGGCAATCCGCATAGTTCTTGCCGATCGAGTCGCCCAAGATCATTTTATTGTCCAGGATGGCGATCCCGCCGCAGCTGATGTCGGCCAGCGGGAAGGTGGTGGTGCCGCCCAGCTCGGCAGGCAGCGGGATCACCACCCGCACCGGGTTGGTGACCGGCGTGGCGATGCGGTAGAACTCGCGCCGCTGCAGTCGGATCAGCGTGTCCGGGATGTCGATCTTGAACGCCGGGTTGCCTTCGAACGTGGTCGATTCGATATGGGCGGCGGCGAACAGGATGCGCACCTTGTCCAGCGTGGTTTCGAACGACAGCCGGCGCGAGGCCAGGATGCGCTTGTTCTGCTCCTTGTCGATCGAGCAGTCGAGGATCACGGTCCGGCTGTGCTCGTCCACGTCCAGGATCGAGGTCACGCAGACGTCCGCTTCGCCCTGGATCAGCATGCGGATTAACTGGTTTTTTTCGCCGATGCCGCGCAGCAGGGAGAAAATCTCCTTTCGTGATTCGACTTCAAAATCGTGCCAGTTTTCCAATTCCGCATCCTGAAAGTGTGGGTACATCTGTTGCCAGTTCGAGTCAAATTTCGGTCAAGGGGATGCTGGTGTCCGGCGGCGCCGGGAGCGCCAGGCCGGACTTTTGCGCTGATTCAATATGATATAGCCAGGCCAACAGTTCCGCAATCGTACGATACAGCGTGGGCGGAATTTGTTGGTCTAGATCAATATCCATCAGTAAAGAGACAAGTTCCCTGGACTCATGGATGAACACGCCTGCCTCCTGGGCGACGTTGATGATCTGCTCGGCCACCAGGCCGCGGCCCTTGGCCACCACCTTGGGTGCCGGGGCGCCGGTCTGGTAGGCCAGGGCCACCGCCTGCTGCAGCGGCCGGCGTGGGGCGTCATCCGTCATCGCGCGCCTCCTGGCTGATGGTCAGCGAGGACAGCGGCGCGCCGGCCGCCTCCATCGCGCCCTCCAGCCGGCCGGCATAGGCGCGCAGCGTGGTGGCGGTGTCGTCGCTGTCGGCCTGCACCTGGATGTGGACCTGGCCGCCGACCAGCGTGACCGAGGCCGACACCGCGCCCAGCATCGGGAAGCGGAAGCGCACGCCGCTGCGCCAGACCTGCTCCGGCTCGGCCTCGCCGCCGCCGCCGCCGTCGTCCTTGCGGCCTTCGCGCTGCTCGCGGCGGATTTCCCATTGCATGGCCTGGCCCGGCCACGCCTGGCCGTTCCATTGCACCCGGCCCTGTTCCTGCGTGTGCAGCTGCTGGTTGATCAGTTGCGCGGCGGTCAGGTCGGGACCGCTGGCGGCGGCGCGGGCGGCGCTCTCGCCGCCTTGCATCAAGCGCTGCATCTGCGGCTCGCGCATCAGCTCGGGCAGGGTGCGTTCGCCCTTGACCCATTCGGTGACGTGGGATTCGTAGAACAGGCCGCTTTGCGAGATGGTGTCGTGCAGCTTTTGCGCCAGCTGGCCGGCGTCCGGCGCGGCATTGCCGAACAGCGCGGTCTTGCCGACCAGGGCCAGCTGCGCCGACTGGCCGGCCTGGGCCGTGCCCAGCACCGTGGTCAGCACGCGGGCGGTGCTGCTCAGCGTCGGCAGCGGCGTGTTCGGATCGAGGTCGGGCAGTTCGTTGGACGGCGTCAGCGGCGCCTTGCCCAGCAAGGTGGCGGCCAGGCTTTGCGGTTTGACGGCATCGGCCGGGACCGCCGAACCGGCGGCGCCGGCAGCCAGGGCGGTCGCGGCGGCGGCTTGGCCGGCGGACGGCGTCGGCAGCGCGGCGGGATAGGCGGCCGGTGCGCCAGCCGCGGCGCCGGCGGCGGTTGCGGGGCGCGCCGGCTGGCCGGCGGGCGCGGCATCGGCCGCGTCCGCGCCGGTCGGCGGGCCGGGACAGGCGCCGGCCGGTGTCGCTGGATTGTCGGGGGCGGCGACGGCGGGTTTGGCCTGGCCGGGCAGGGCCGGATCGCCGCCGGCGGCGCTCTCCGG
The DNA here is from genome assembly GCF_047302815.1 of Duganella sp. CT11-25. Taxonomy (NCBI): domain Bacteria; kingdom Pseudomonadati; phylum Pseudomonadota; class Betaproteobacteria; order Burkholderiales; family Oxalobacteraceae; genus Duganella; species Duganella sp. CT11-25. Next base: position 2,708,716 of record NZ_JBKBFD010000001.1, on the reverse strand, counting down.
GCCGGCGCCGGCCGGCGTGCCGGGCGCGGCGCCGGGCCAGCCCGGCGGGGCGGCGGCGGAAGGCTTGCCGCTGCCGGGCACATAGACGGCCGATCCTTGCGAGGGCAGCGGCGCGGCCGGATCGCCGCCGGCGGCGCCGGTGTCGGCATACACCAGGGTGGCGCTGCCGCCGGGCGTGCCGTTACCGACCTGGAAGGTGGGACGCGGATTGGCGCTCAGCACGGTGAGCGGCACGTCGGCGCCGACCTCGGTGCCGGGCGGCAGCATCATGCGCACCGCGTTGTCGGCCACCTTGACCAGGTAGCTGCCATCCTTGAGCCTGGACATCACCTCGGCGGTGACGGTTTGCCCGACCAGTCCCTGCAGCGCGCGCTGGAAGGCCGCCTGGCGGCCGTCGCCGATGGCGACGCCTGCACCGACGCCGTCCGCCGGGGTCAGCGGCGTCACGGTGGCGGCGTCCAGGCGCGGCAGCATGGCGCGCGCCTGCTTTAGACGCTGCCGTAGGCGTTAATCACGCGCCGTTCAGTGCCGGTGGAGTTGATCAGCTTGGACAGTTGCTCCATCCATGGCATGGTCAGGTCGCGGATCTGGCGATCGGCGTTGAGCATCTGGCGTATCAGTTCGATCTTGCGTTCGCGGTCGGCGCCGTGCATCGGCTGCTGCGGCTCCTGCGCGCGCAGCGTCTGCACGTGGGCGGCGCAGCGCTGCTCCAGCAACACCAGCGCGTCCCAGTCGCTGCGGCTGGCCGCTTGCACCATCTGCTCGGTCAGGTCGGCCATCGCGGCGTACACGGATAAAACATCTTGAATCGTCATCATGGATCAGGCGCTCGCGAGATTGGGTTGGTTGACGCCGGTGGCGGCGGGGGTGTCGGCGATCGCATTCCAGGCGTCGCGCAACTCGGTCAGCAAACGCTGCACTTCTTCCAGGATCGCCGGGTCGTTGTTGATGTTGGCCGTCAGCAGGCGGCCGCTCATGTATTCGTACAGCGCATCGAGGCCCTCGGCGATCTCGCCGCCCGCCTTTTTGTCGAGCGCGGCGCGCAGGCCGCTGTCGATGATCATGATGGCCTTGGAGATCGATTTGCCCTTCTCGCCGATGTTGCCGCTGCGGATGCCGTTGAGGGCGCCGTTCAGCGCCACCAGTGCGCCGTCGAACAGCATCACGATCAGCTTGTGGGGACTGGCGGCGACCACGCCGGTTTCCATGCCAACCTTGGCATAGGCGTGCACGCCAGTTTGTCGAGATCCGAACATACTCTGTCTCCTGTTAAAGCGTCTGCGGCTTAGGCCTTGGCCATCGCCGCGAACTGTTGCGTCAAGAATGACGCGGTGGTATTCATGCTGGCGATCGAGGTGTCGAGCGCCGTGTACTGGGCGCGGTAGCGCGCCTCGATGTCGGTCAGCCGCGCGCTGAAGGCGTCGCGCTGCTTGGTGATGTCCTTGACTGTCGTGTTCAGGCCGGTGGTGCGGCTGGCGATCGCGCCGGTGCTGCCCAGGTAGCCCGCAGCTAAGGTGTTGAGCTGGTAGGCGTAACCCTGCGAGAAGCCGAAGGTGCCGCGCGAGCCGATGGTGTCGCCGGTGATCGTCAGTTTCAGCCCGTCCACGGGCGCGCCGGGGGCGCCGGTCAGCGACTGGCCGTCGCCGGTGGCGGTGTAGCCGCCGATGGTGCCGGCCACGTCCACGCCATCCACCGAGGCGCCGGTGCCGAACACCGCCGAGATGTCGGTCCCGGTGGCGCTGCTGATGTGGATATTCGACTTGGAGCCGTAGCGGGTCGACGCCAATTGCAGTTTGCCGTCGTCGCCGACGGTGGCGGTGACGGTGGCGCCGGCGGTGGCAAACGCGCCGACGCCGTTGATCGTCGATTGCAGCAGCGTTGCCAGCTGGCTGGGGTTGTAGCTGCCGGCCGGCAGCGTGATCGTGGCGGTGTTGGACAGCGTGGCTGGCGTGGTGTCGTTCAGTGTCACGGTCCAGGTGGTGTCGCTGTCGATCACCGTTTCCGCCGGCAGCACCGTGGTGCCGGCCAGCGTGCCTTTGCTGGCCAGCTGGGTGATATTGATCGCGTAGTCGCCGGCCTTGGTCTTGGCGGTGGAGCTGGCAAACACGATGTCCGGATCGGTGCCGCGGCCGACCGCCGCGAACAGGCCGGGAATGTCCTTGAAGTTGTTGGTGATGGCCTTTTGCAACTTGCTGGTGTCCAGGCTGAGCGTGCCGTCTTTCTGGAAGGCAATGCCGATCTGCGACAGGCTGGTCAGCGAAGTGCCCTGCAGGCCGGTGATCGAGGTTGACAGCTGGCGCCGGATCGATGCCTGCAGGTTGCGCAGCGTTGAGTCGCCCAGTAGCGGGCCGCCGGTCTTGGTGTCGGGATCATAGGCGCCTAACGACGCAATCTGCGTGTTGAGGTCGTTGTAGGCCTTGACGAAGGCGTTGACCGAGCCGGTCAGCGAAGAGCTGTCGGTGGCCACCGTGATCGTGGAGCTGCCGGCCTTGAGCGCACTGATGGTCACGCCGGCGATGGCGCCGCTGATGCCGGTGCTGGGGCTGGTCACGGCGATGCCGTTGACGGTGGCCAGGGTGTCGGCGGCGGCGGCCTTCTGCGACAGGTTCTGCACGCCGCCCGGGTCATAGCCCAGCAGCGCGACCAGGTCCGCATCGGGTGGATTGCCGCCGGAGCCAGACAGCGTGATTTTCATCGTCGAGCTGGCGCCGGTCGCGGTCGAGGTCAGGATCAGGTGGTTGGGCGTGGCATTGGCGCCGGTGCTGCCGTCCGACACAACGCTGGCGGTGACGCCAAAGTTGCCCTTGTTGATGGCATCGATGATGCCCTGCATCGTGTTGTTCGAGCTGTCGATGACGATGTTGCCGCTGGTGCGTGACGAGTCGGCGGCAAAGCCGGCGCCGAGGTAGGCGCCGCCGACGCCGGCAGTCAGGCCGGCGCCGGCCGGGTTGGTGCCGCCGACGGTGATCGGGCTGCCGTCGGCCGAGATCAGCGAGATCGAGCCGATTGCGGTGGTGCTCGAGCCGATGTTGGCGGCGCCGCTGTTGCCGACGCCCCCGGTGACCGTGCCGCTGACCGCTTCGGCGATGGCGATGTTGCTGCCGTCGGCATTGGTGAATTGCAGGTCGCCGCCGGCCGCGGTGCCGGTGACGGTGATGTTGGCGTCGGCCAGCGCGCGCGCCACGGCCGTGTTGCCGGTCAGCGCGGCGTCCAGCGAGGCGGCGGTCACGCCGCCGGGGCCACCGGCGGCCACGCCGGTGGCCTGGGCGGCGATTTCCACGCCGGCCACCGACAGCGAATAGGTGCCGCCGCCGCTGGTGTCGATGTCGCCGAAGCTGGAGACGCCGCCGGCGCCGAACAGGGTGGCGCTGGTGACCGTGGCCGAGGCCTTGGCCGAGACGCCGGTGGTGCCGCTCTTGGCGTTGATGGCGTCGGCCAGCAGGCGCGCGCTGCGGGTGGTGCCGTCGGTGGCGATCGCGGTGTTGTTGATGCTCAGCGCGCCGGGCGTCAGGCCGCCTGTGCTCAGGCTGGCGCCCAGGGCGCCGCCGGTGAGGCCAAAGCTGCCGCCGCTGACCGTGCCCAGCGAGAAGTTAATGGTGGTCTTGGCGCCCAGGCCGATCGCCGCCGTGGTGCTCTTGTATCCCGCCGAGGCCAGCGTCTGCGCCTGGGCGATCTGGGTGATGTTGACCCGGTAGCTGCCGGGCTGCGCGGCCGAGGTGGCGGTGGCGGTCAGGACGCTGGTATCGCTGGGTGTGCTGCTCAGGGCCTGGAAATTCGACAGCGAGGTCAGGCCGGACAGCGAGCCCTGGAACGCACCCAACGCGCTCGACAGGTTGCCGAACGCGGACACTTGCGACAGATAACTGGCCGACTTTTTATCGAAGTCCGCCAGCGGCGCGGACTCGACCGCCATCAGCTTGCTGACGATGGTGTTGACGTCGATGCCTGAACCGATGCCGGGAGAAGAGAGGCCCACGATGTGCTCCTAAGTAAAGCAATAATATAAGACAATATCGGCAGAATCAAACCGGACTTGAGAGGGGAGAATACCGGCCTGTTCGGCGAAAGCTGAAAAAACAGGCAGTGGCGAGTCCAGCGTGGGTCCGGCGCCGGGCGTGGCCCGCGAGACTGGAGAGGGCGGCGCTCCCGGAACAGGATGCCATCAGAAGAGAAAAAGCGGCGCGCGCCAGGCGCGGCCGCTTCAGGCGGTTTGCTGGATCAGCAAGCCGGTGCCGGATTTCGATTCCAGCGATTTGGCGATTTCCAGCGCCTCCGGCGTCGGAATCTGGCGCAGCACTTCCTTGGTGGTCTGGTCGACCACCTTGACCACGGTGCGCTTGCTGTCGCTGTCGACCGAAAACTCCAGCCCCTGCGACTTGGCCTGGACCGACTTGTTGAGCTGCGACACCGCTTCGTTGACCTGCTCCAGCGACGGCGTCGCGGACGGCGCCTTCACCGCGGCGGCGGTCTCGACGGCGGTGGCCGGCGCGCGCGCGGCGCCCTGGGCGGCGGCGGCGTCGGTGCTGACCGGAGCCCGGTCGGCGGGGCGGGCCGTGGTGGCCGAGCCTATGGTATCGATAGTCATGATGGCTTCCTTTGTGAAAAATCCCCGACTGATGAAATCAGCCGGGGAACCTGGTTAAAGCGGCGCTTTGGGCGCCGTCTCATCCCCGGATTTTAGCCACGCAGCAGCGACAGCACGCCGTTCGGCAGCGAGTTGGCCTGGGCCAAGATCGCGGTACCGGCTTGTTGCAGGATCTGGCCGCGGGTCAGGCTCGCGGTTTCTGCGGCGAAGTCGGTATCCTGAATGCGGCTACGGGAAGCAGACAAGTTTTCCGTGGTCGTGTTCAAGTTCGAAATGGTCGAGGCGAAACGGTTCTGGATCGCACCCAGCGACGCGCGGTTGCTGTTGATCTGGTTCAGGGCCGAGTCGATGGTTTTCAGTGCGGCGTTCGAGCCTGCCACGCTGCTGACGTCCAGTTTGGCGACCGATTGCAGCGAGCTGGCGACGGTTGCGGCGACGATGCTGGTGCCGGTCGAGCTGAGCGAGAAACCATTGTCCGACGAGAAGTCCAGGTGGCCACCGACGGTGACGCTGGCGCCGACGCCGGCATTGACGACCGGGGTCGGACCCGAGTTGTCCACGGTGTCCGCAGCGCCGCCGGCGCCGATCGTGATCGGCGTCGGGATGACGGCCGCGGTGCTGCCCGAGGCTGGCTTGTCGGCACCGCGGATGCCCGCCGTGTCCAGCGCGTCGTCAGCTGCGGTGTTGGTGTTCTGCACTTGGATGTCGTCGCCGGCATTGTTGGTCAGGACGATTTCCTTGCCGGTGCCCGCAGCGTTGGTCTTGATGGCGGCGCTGATGTTGGTGGTGCCGGACTGGGCGTTGATCGCCTGGGCCAGCGACGACAGGTCGCCACCTTTGACTTGTGCTGCGATGGTGACCGCTTTCGATTCCTTGTCGTTGGCAACCGAGTTGGCGCCGCGCAGTGCGAACTGGTAGGAGCCGTCGGTCAGGCCCGACAGGGTGGCGGTGGTGGTCGCGCTGGCGGTCACGCCGCTGCTGCTGCTCTGGCCATTGATGGCCGAAGCGATGACCTTGGCGCTGTCGTTGGCTTTGACGTCAATGTTGGTGGTGACGCCGGAACCGGAGTTCAGGGTCAGAGTCTCGGCGCCGACGTTGTTCTTGTTACCGGCGATGGCTTCCGAAATCACGGTGCCGCCGTAGGCCGAGGTCGACGTGTTGTTGCCGATGTCGGTGGCGCGGGCGCTTTGCACGCCGACGTTGATGGTCTGGCCCGAGTTGGCGCCGACCTGGAACTGGGCCGAGGTCAGCGAGCCGTCCAGCACGTTCTGGCCGTTGAACTGGGTGGTGTTGGCCACACGGTCCAGTTCCTGCGACAGAGCGGAAACCTCGCCCTGGATCGATTTGCGGTCGGAATCGGAGTTGGTGCCGTTGGCGGACTGGACTGCCAGTTCGCGGATACGCTGCAGCAGGTCGCCGGCGGTGCTCAAGCCACCCTCGGCCGTTTGAGCCAGCGAGATACCGTCGTTGGCGTTACGCGCAGCCGTGGTATTGCCGCGAATCTGCGACGTGAAACGCTCGGAAATGGCCAGACCGGCGGCGTCGTCCTTGGCGCTGTTGATGCGCAGGCCCGAAGACAGGCGTTGCAGCGAGGTCGACAGGTTGGCTTGCGAGGTGGTCAGGTTACGTTGCGAATTCAGCGATGCAATATTAGTGTTAATGACTTGTGCCATGATGTTTCTCCAAACTGGTGCTTCATTGTGGGCGGGTTGCCTCAGTTCCCCTTGGTCTGCCTCCGTGTTCCGAGACAATCAAACCGCAGTTGTAGCTACTAACGGTTGCCCAGCGGGAAAATTTAGGGTGGGAAACAGGGGTATATTTTATTATTTCGCCCTCAAGTTCGCCCCGCGTTCCCGTCTAAACGACCGCGATGCGGAAATCTTTAGGGTGAAAATAAATATATTTCCACCCTGATTTTGGCGAAAAAAAAGCCCGGCGGGCGCCGGGCTGGAGACCAACAGCAGGGGCGGCGGCTTATTCGGCCACCACCACCCGGTTCTTGCCGGTCTGCTTGGCCGTGTACATGGCCTTGTCGGCGCGCTTGACCAGCTCGGTCTGCTCTTCGTTGGGGCGGCGCAGCGCGACGCCGGCCGAGAAGGTGATCAAGACTTTCTCGTTGTCGTGCAGGAAGAAGTGCTTGGTCAGCTCGCGCTGCAGCCGGGTCATCGTGCTGGCGGCCGCCTCGACCGAGGTTTCCGGCATCAGGATCAGGAATTCCTCGCCGCCGAAGCGGGCGATCACGTCCATCGAGCGCAGCGTGTCCTTGACGATCTTGACCAGGTGCTTGAGCGCGGCGTCGCCGGCGATGTGGCCGTAGGTGTCGTTGAGCTTCTTGAAATCGTCGAGGTCGAGGATGGCGATGCACAGCGGCGTGCCGCGGCGGTCGGCGCGCGCGGTCTCGCGCTCGAACACGTCGTCCAGGCCGCGGCGATTCAGGCTGCCGGTCAGCTGGTCTTCGCGCACCAGCTCGCTCAAATGCTGCAGCTTGGCCTCCAACGTGTGAATGCGGTTCTCGGCGTCCTGCACTTCCTGGCGCGCCAGCACCATCTTGTCGCGCGCCTTCAGGGCTTCGCTCTGGACGATGCGGGTTTCCTTCAGCACTTCGTCGAGGATGTTGTTGAGTTCGGCGATATTGTCGGCCTTGCTGATCTTTTCCGAGTAGCCGCCGATCTTCTCGTGGAAGTCGCCGGTCGAGGCCGCCACCTGGCCGAGGCGGTCGATGAAGGTCATCATCATGTTCTTGACGGTGAGCTTGACGTCCGACAGGCTGTGCTTGAGCTGGCCCTGCTTGTAGATCACTTCCTTCAGGCTGCGCGTGGCTTCCTCCAGCGCGCGCACGTCGAGCGGGCCGGCGATCAGGTTTTGCACCGCCTCGATCTGGCCGCGCAGCCAGCTGTCGTCGTCCAGCAGTTCGCTGACGTTTTCCAGCAGCAGCTTGAACAGGCGCAGCAGCAACTCCTGCTGCTCGCCGGAGTCGCCGCCGCGCAGCTCGATCTGGAAGCACAGCTGCTTGAGGCGCAGCGCGATCTCGGCCAGCGCCTCCTCGCTGTGGGCCAGCTTGGTGGCCGCGCCCAGCGATTCGGCCTCGGCCACCAGCACCGGCGCGCCGGACAGCAGCGAGGCGACGGCGAAGGTCAGCGTGCGGCTCAGCAGGTCGCGCAGGGTGCGGGTCTGCTCGTCGTCGGCCGGCAGGCCGGCCACTTCGATGCCGCCCTTCCGGCTGACGAAGTGCTTTTCCACCAGCTGCGACAGCGTCTTGGCGTAGCCGTCCCAGTCGCGCGACTTGACGGCGCGGTTGAAGCGGCGGCCGAAGTCGGCCAGGTCGCCGGTGTTCTCGGTCAGGCGGGTGGCAAACTGGCTCAAGACCGATTCCGGGCCGGGATCGGCGCTGCCGGCCGGCGCGGGCGGCGCGGCGGCGATGCCGGCGATTTCGTTGTAGATGTCGCGGTAGGCTTCCGGCGTCGGCGCGATGCGGCGCGTGGCCAGGCGGCGGAACGCCTCGCGCGCGATCTCGGCCGGATTCTGCTCGGGAGTGGTGGGTTTGCTAGACATATTGCACGCGGCCTCGTTTAGGGATTACTCATTACCATCATGATAAGCCCGCGTCCTGGCCTGCATTGCGTGAATAAGGGGCTGGAAGGCGTCTTTCATCTAAGCATTAAAAGTGTTCACTTCGTCAATGCCGTGCGCGCGCGACTAGTATTTAGCCAGTTTCATGCGCCAGGGCGCGCCCGGCTCTATATTACCCGGGTCGGCGCGCTTATTCTATTAATTGGTTCTTGATGGCGTAATGGGTCAGCTCGGCGCTGTTTTTCAGCTTCATCTTGACCAGCAGCCGGGCCCGGTATTCGCTGACGGTCTTGACCGACAGCGACAGTTCCTTGGCGATCATGCCGACCGTCTTGCCGGAGGCGATCATGGTCAAGGTCTGGTATTCGCGGTCGGACAGCGCGTCGTGCGGCGGCGCCTCGTGGTCGTCGCCGACGTGGTTGGCCAGTTCCTGGGCCAGCGCCGCGCTGATGTACTTGAGGCCGCCGGCCACCTGGCGGATCGCCGTCACCAGCTCGCGCGGGGCGCTCTGCTTGGTCAGGTAGCCGGCCGCGCCGGCCTTGAGCGAGCGGATCGCGTACTGGTCCTCGCGGTGCATGGACAGCATCAGCACCGCCAGCTCCGGCTTTTCCTTCTTGATCTGCTTGAGCACCTCGATGCCGCTGCGGTCCGGCATCGAAATGTCGAGCAGCATCACCTGGCAGTCGGACTTGCGGAACAGCTTGATGGCGTCCAGGCCGTTTTCCGCCTCGCCGGCGACGACGATGTCGCGCGTCTCGGCCAGGATCTGCTTCAAGCCTTCCCGCACGATGGCATGGTCGTCGGCGATGAAGACCTTGATGGTGGCTTTTTCTGTCATGTAAATCTCTAACCCTGGTTCACGGCCTGTTATTGTTTCGCGTCCACGTGCTCCATGGCACATTATTTCGTGGAGGAAAGGTTTTCTCCAGCTATTGTAGCGCCAGCGGCCGCTGCAATGAGGGCTTCGCGTGCGGTATCGCGCTTAATTTTGATCGAGACCACGGTGCCGCCGCCGGTGGCGTGGCTCAGCGTCAACGTTCCGCCCAGCGCGCGGGCCCGCTCGGCCATGCCGCGCAGGCCGAAGGAGGCGGGCTTGCTGCGGTCGGACGGGAGGATGCCGCCGCCGTTGTCGCTGATTTTCAGGCTGACGTGGTGGCGCAGCCGCGCCAGCTTGACGCTGACCCGGCTGGCGTGCGCGTGCTTGGCGATATTGGTCAGCGCCTCCTGGGCGATGCGGAACAGCGCGGTGGCCTGGTCGTTGTCGAGGTCGACCTCGCGCTGGTTGGCGCTGAACTGGGTCTCGACCCCGGTCTGCCTGGCGAATTCGCCGGCCTGCCACTCCAGCGCCGCCACCAGGCCCAGGTCCAGCAGGGCGGGGCGCAGGTCCAGCGAGATGCGGTGGATGGCCTCGATGGTGCGGTCGACCAGGGCGTCGACGTAGTCGGTCTTGTCGCGCAGCGCCGGGTCGTGTTCCAGCCGCGCGGCCAGCATCGCCACCGCCATCTTGATGGCGGTCAGGTTGCCGCCCAGCTCGTCGTGGATCTCGCGCGCGATACGGGTGCGCTCCTGTTCCTTGACGCGGTCGGTGTGCGCGCTCAGCTCGGCCAGGCGGGCGCGCGAATGGCGCACCTCCATCTGCTCCTGCTTGCTCTCGCTGATATTGGTCATGATGCCGTCCCAGCGCACCGCGCCGTCCGCCAGCGCGTGCGGGGTGCAGCGCAGGTTGATCCACTTGACGTCTTTCCAGGCCTCGACCCAGATGCGGCCCTCCCAGTTCCAGCTCCACAGCGCCGAGGCCGAGGCCTGCATCGATTCCTGGTAGGACCTGCGGTCGTCCGGCAGGATCAGTTCGAGGAAGCGCTCGGGCTGGCCGTGCAGCTCGGCGGCGGTCAGGCCGAGCAGGGCCTGGCAGCCGTCGCTCAGGTAGGGGAAGCTGACCTTGCCATCGGCATGCAGCGCGAACTGGAACACCAGGCCGGGCGTGTTGGAGACGATGGCGTCGAAGCGCGCGCGCACCTGCTCCAGTTCCGCCGCCAGCGCCGTGTTGTCGTTGTGTGATCGGGATGCCGCAGTCATGTTCTCTTTATCGGTAGTCATTCAAGCCCGCCAGCGGGCGCGGAAGCGTTTCAGCAGGCGCCGGAAGCGCGCGACCCAACTGCCGGGCGGCGGCACCGCGTGCCGGCGCCAGTGGCGGAAGGCCCGGGCCAGCGCGCTCACTTCGCGCCAGGCGGCGGTGGCGCGCAGCCGTTCGATCCAGCGCGCCTTCAGCGCCAGGAACCATGCCAGCAGGGCGGCGAACCAGACGATGGTCAGCAGCACCGGCCGCGTCAGCAGGTACAGCCGCGCCACCGCCGCCGCGCCGCCCAGCTTGGCCAGCACGATGACCAGCAAGCCGGTCAGCGGATAGCCGTTGGCCATCGCCCACAGCGCCAGCAGCTTGACCGGGAACAGCAGCGTGGCCGGCAGCACGAACAGCACCAGCGCCGCATAAGGCCCGAGGCGGCAGATCCAGGCCTCCAGCCGGCGCAGCGGCGGCCAGGCCGCCAGCCGGCTCATCAGGCGCATGCCCAGGTCCCACAGCCAGTCTTCCAGCAGCAACAGCAGGGCGGCCAGGTACACCAGGGGTGCTAACAGCCAGCGTTGAAATCGGTAAAATAGTCTCATTATGGGAGCGTTGTTCCTTAGTCATGATGATACGTGAAAGCCGTTACAATAGCCCGTATGAATAAAGCATTTGTCAAAGAAGCAGACCAGGACGATGACGACGAGGCCGCGGCGCTGGCCCTGGCGATCCCGGCTGGCGCGAAGAACTACATCCGGCCGGAAGGCTACCAGCGCATCAAGGATGAGCTGCTGCAGCTGATCGACGTCGACCGGCCGGAGGTGGTGCGCATCGTGCACTGGGCCGCCTCCAACGGCGACCGTTCCGAAAACGGCGACTACATCTACGGCAAGCGGCGCCTGCGCGAGATCGACCGCCGCATCCGCTTCCTGACCAAGCGCATGGATTCGGCCGCCATCGTCGACCCCAGTGTGCACCACGGCAGCGACCAGGTGTTTTTCGGCGCCACCGTCACCTACTGCAACCAGCATGATGAAACCCGCACCATCACCATCGTCGGCATCGACGAGCTCGATCCGCTGAACGGCAAGATCAGCTGGGTGGCGCCGGTGGCGCGCGCGCTGACCAAGGCGCGCGAGGGCGACACCATCACCTTCCAGGCGCCGCACGGCGTGGAACAGCTGGACATCCTCGAGGTGAGCTATCCTGCGCCGGCTGCCGATTAAAGTCTGGGCCGGACTGTGCCTGCTGACGCTGCTGGGCTGGCTTGGCACGGCACGCGCGCTCGACGTCTACACGATCGACCTCAACTCCAGCAAATCCAGCTATAACGACAGCCACATCCAGCGCCTGCTGGCGGCGGCGCTGGAAGCGTCGAGCGCCAGATACGGCCCGTATGAGCTGCGCGTGGCGCCGCTGCGCATGGAGCGCGACCGGCTGCTGCAGGAGATGCTCAAGGGGGAGCTGGTCAACCTGAGCGGGCAGGTGACATCGCGCGAGTGGGAGCAAAAGCTGATCCCGATCCGCATCCCGCTCGACAAGGGCATTTCGTGCTACCGCATCTCGCTGATCGACAGCCGCAATCAGGACTTGTTCAGCGCGGTGCGCACGCTGGACCAGCTCAAGGGGATGGCGTTGGGGTCGGGACGGCAGTGGAGCCTGACCGCCTCGTACAAGCAGGCCGGCCTCCATGTGGTGGAGGGGACCACGTCGGCGGGATTGCATGGCATGCTGGCGGCGGGCCGCTTCCAGTACTTTCCGCGCGCGATCGACGAGGCGGTGCACGAGCAGGCCGCCTATGTGGGGGCGTTCCCCAGTTTGAGCGTGGAGAGCAGCTTTGCGCTCTATGTGCCGTCGCCGCGCTACTTCTTCCTGGGCGGCGGCGAGCGCCGGCTGGCGCAGCGGCTGGAATACGGCATGCAGATGCTGATCGCCGATGGCCGCTTCGACCAGATTTTCCACGAATTCTATGACGGCCTGATCGACAAGGTCGGCCTGCGCAAGCGCCGCGTCTTCAAGCTGGACAACCCGCTGCTGTCGCCGCAAACGCCGCTGGCCAACAAGGCGTACTGGTACGATCCGTTCGAGCACAAGTAGTTGTGGCGGTACGGGGTCAGCTGCGCTCGCGCAGGATGCGGTTGACGCCGGCCACGCGGCGCACGTTGCGCAGCAGGCCCGCCAGGTGCACGCGGTCCTTCACCTGGATGGTGAAGCGCAGCTGGTGCAGCACGTGTTCCTTGTCCTCGTCCATGCCGACGTAGGTGATGTTGGCGTCCGATTCGCCGATCTCCGCCGCCACGCGGGCGAGGATGCCTTTCTCGTTGTTGATCAGCAGCTTGATGCGGCTGTCGAAACGGCGGTTCAATTCCGTGCCCCACTTGACCGCGATCCAGCGGTCCGGCTCCTTGATCTTCTGGCGCTTGGCCAGCGTGCAGTCGCTGGTATGCACCAGCAAGCCCTGGTCGCGGCGCAGCTGGCCGATGATCGAGTCGCCCGGGATCGGCAGGCAGCACGGCGCCAGTTGCACCGACACCCCTTCGCTGCCGCAGATGGTGACCGGATCGAGTTCCGCCGCGCTGTTGTGGTCGACCGGCGCGCTGGCCGATTCGCCGCCGCGCAGGCCGAAGATGTGCCGCGCCACCAGCGCCGCCATGCGCTTGCCGATGCCGATGTCGGCGTACAGTTCGTCCAGCGACTTGGCGCTCGATTCGTTCAGCAGGCGCTCGGTCAGGTGTTCTTCCAGCTCGGCCTTCATGCCCAGCGACGACAGCGCCTGCGCCAGCAGCTGCTGGCCCAGCGTGATCGACTCCGGCAGGTTGATGGTGCGCAGGTGATGGCGGATCGCCGAACGGGCCTTGCCGGTGCGGACGAACGACAGCCATGTCGGGCTGGGCCGCGACGACGAATCCGTCACGATCTCGACGATGTCGCCGTTGCGCAGTTCGGTGCGCAGCGAGGCCGGTTCGTTGTTGATCGTCACCGACACCGTATGGTCGCCGATGCCGGTATGGATGGAATACGCGAAGTCGATCGGCGTCGCGCCGCGCGGCAGCGCGATGATCTTCGATTTGGGCGTGAACACATACACCGAGTCCGGGAACAGGTCGACCTTGACGTGTTCCAGGAATTCGGCCGAGTCGCCGGTCTGCTGCTGGATGTCGAGCAGCGATTGCAGCCACGCGTGGGTGCGCTGCTGCAGGTCCGACATATTCGCTTCGCCGTTCTTGTACAGCCAGTGCGCGGCCACGCCCGATTCGGCGGTGCGGTGCATTTCCTGGGTGCGGATCTGGAACTCGACCGGCGTGCCGTAGGGGCCGATCAGCGTGGTGTGCAGCGACTGGTAGCCGTTCAACTTGCGGATCGCGATGTAGTCCTTGAACTTGCCCGGCATCGGCTTGTACAGCGAGTGCAGCGTGCCCAGCGCGACATAGCAGTTGGGGAAGCTGTCGACCACCACGCGGAAGCCGTACACGTCCAGCACCTGCGAGAACGACAGGTGCTTGCTGCGCATCTTCTTGTAGATGCCGTACAGCGTCTTCTCGCGGCCATACACCTCGGCCTCGATGTCGGCCATCGCCAGCGTGTTCTTGACCGACTCCAGGATCTTCTTGACCACCTCGCGGCGGTTGCCGCGCGCCGCCTTGACGGCCTTGCCCAGCGTGCGGTAGCGCAGCGGGTACAGGTGCGAGAACGACAGGTCCTGCAGTTCGCGGTAGATATTGTTCAGGCCAAGGCGGTGCGCGATCGGCACGTACACTTCCATGGTCTCGCTGGAGATGCGCGCCTTCTTGGCCGGCGCCATCACCTCCATCGTGCGCATATTGTGCAGGCGGTCGGCCAGCTTGATCAGGATCACGCGCACGTCCGACGCCATCGCCAGCAGCATCTTGCGGAAGTTCTCCGCCTGCGCTTCGATCTGGCTCTGGAATTCGATCTTCTCCAGCTTGGACAAGCCGTCGACCAGGTTGGCCACCGGCGCGCCGAAGCGTTCGATCAGCTCTTCCTTCTTGACGTCCTGGTCTTCCATCACGTCGTGCAGCAGCGCCGCCATGATGGCCTGCGCGTCCAGCTTCCAGTCGGCGCAGATCTCGGCCACGGCGATCGGATGCGAGATGTAAGGCTCGCCCGATTTGCGCACCTGCCCGAGGTGCATCTCGTCCGAGAAGCGGTAGGCTTCCTTGACCTTTTTCAGGTCGGCGGCCGTCATGTACTCGGCCAGTTTTTCGGTCAGATGCGTTACCGAGGCGACGCCGGCGGTCAGGGTGGGCGTGGCCAGGGGCGACGAAGAAATCACAGGGGGAATGGGAGCGGGTGCGGATGAGGCGATGGTGGAAGCGGTGCTGTCGCCTGCGTCGGCTCCGGACATGGCTTTAGCCGGCGCTTTGGCCGGCTGTTTTGCCCTGGCGGGCTTGCCGCTCAGTGTCGGATCGGCAGGGATCAGATTCATACGTGTGCGTTCCGTCTCAATGGGAATGTCCAATACTACTGCTAAACCGCATCATTCACATTGTTCGGGAACGCGGGCCCAACTTACATTGGGACCTTTTTCAACATTTCCAGGCCGACCTTGCCGGCGGCGATTTCGCGCAGCGCGACGACGGTCGGCTTGTCCTTGGCTTCCACCTTCGGGGTGTGGCCTTGCAGCAGTTGGCGTGCGCGATAGGTCGCGGCCAGGGTCAGCTGGAAACGGTTCGGAATAGTTTTCAGACAATCTTCAATCGTAATACGGGCCATCTAGAACTCCTAAAATCTTGTGTATTTATTCAGCGTGGATACCCAGTTGGGCAAAGAGCGAGGCGTTGCGCGCCGCTTGTTGCGCAAACCGGCAACGGGCCGCTCTCACAATCGCCGTCAGTTCCGACAGGGCGACTGCAAATTCTTCGTTGATAATAGCATACTCGAACTCGGGAGCGTGGGCGATTTCGCCGCCCGCCGCCAGCAGCCGCTTGGTGATCACGTGCGGTTCGTCGGTGGCGCGTTTGTTCAGGCGTTCTTCCAGCGCGGCGATCGACGGCGGCAGGATGAAAATGCCGGCCGCCTGCGGGAACTGCTTCTTGACCTGGCGCGCGCCCTGCCAATCGATTTCCAGCAGGATGTCGGTGCCGGTCTTCATCTGTTCTTCCACCATCAGGCGCGAGGTGCCGTAGTAATTGCCGTGCACTTCGGCCCACTCCAGGAACTCGCCGGCCTTGGCGCGCGCGACGAAATCGTCGGCGCTGGTGAAGTAGTATTCCTTGCCGTGGGTCTCGCCCGGACGCGGCGCGCGCGTGGTGGTGGAGATCGACAGTTTGATCGCCGGTTCCTGCGCCAGCAGCGCGTTGACCAGCGTGGACTTGCCGGCGCCCGAAGGCGCGACGACCATGAACAGGCTGCCCGCTAATGCGTTGGTTGAACTCATGTCTATCTTTCAATAACGTAGGCGGGCGAGTTAATGCGTCGCCCAAAGACGTATTTTACCAAGAGCAAGAACTTGCCGCCATTTTCTCAAGCGCTGGCAACTCTGGCACACTAGGCCGTTTTCAACGGGGGAGACTGCACATGCATTATAAGAAGATGGCGGTGATTTGTTGCTGGTTGCTGGCGGCGCAAGCCACGGCCGCCGACGGGGCCGGGCGCGACTGGACCATGCTGATGGGCGGGCCGCAGCACGCGGGCCACATCGCCAGCGGCGGCGGCGTCGATTTCAGCAAGCTGGCGCTGGCCGGCCGCTACGCGCTGCACGCGGAAATCAGCGCCTCGCCGGTGGCCGCCGGCGGCCGCGTGTATGTGGGCGCGGAGGACGGCAACCTGCATGCCGTCGACCAGGCGTCGCGCCGGCTGCTGTGGATTTATCACTGCCAGGGTGGCATCGGCTCGACGCCGGCGCTGGCCGACGGCGTGCTGTATTTCCTCAGCCGCGACGGCCTGTTGCACGCGGTGGCGGCGGCCGACGGCAAGCCGCTGTGGCAGTTCCGCACCGGCGGCGAGGGGCGCTTCGCCGGCCTCGGCCTGTACGGCGCGCCGCTGGCGGCGGGGCCGGCGCCCGATCCCTGGGACTTGTACCTGTCCTCGCCGCTGGTCGAGGGCGGCAAGGTCTACGCCGGCAGCAGCGACGGCAACGTGTATGCGCTGGACGCGCTCAGCGGCAAGCCGCTGTGGGCTTTCAAGACCGGCGGCGTGGTGCATTCCTCGCCTGCGCTGGCCGGCAAGAACATCGTGATCGGCAGCTGGGATGGCGCCGTCTACGCGCTGGACGGGGCCACCGGCGCCGAGCGCTGGCGCTTCCGCACCAGGACCGAAGGGCAGGCCGATTACATGCAGGGCATACAGGCGTCGCCCAGCGTGGACGGCGATACCGTCTACATCGGCGCGCGCGACGCCTATCTGTATGCGATCGACGCCGCCAGCGGTGCGCAGAAGTGGCGCTACGACGCCAAGGGCAGCTGGGTGGTCGGCAGCGCCGCGCTGGACCAGCGCAACCTGTATGTCGGCACGTCGGACACCGGGCTGTTGCTGGCGCTGGACAAGGCCAGCGGGCAGGAGCGCTATCGCTTCGACACCAGGGTCTGGACCTACGCCGCGCCGCTGCTGATTGATGATGCGCTGGTGGTGGCGTCGATGAAGGGCGAGGCCTATGTGCTGGATGCCGCGACCGGCAAGCAGCGCTGGCGCTACCAGACCGACGCGGCGCGCCAGGACGGCTACCGCGTGCTGGACAAGGATGGCAAGTTCGATAGCGCGCGCTTGTTTACCGAGGCGCCGCATACGGTGTATTCCGCCGTCGAGCACGTCAAGCGCCTGGGCGCGTTCAGCGCCTCGCCGCTGTGGCATCGCGGCCAGCTGATCCTGGCGACGGCGACCGGCGAGTTGCTGTTCTTCGAGGCGGGGCGCTGACGCTCAGGCTTTGCCCAGCAGCGCGATCAGGTGTTGCGCGGCGGCGGGCGCGCGTTCCTTGGCGCCGTTGATGAAGTAGACGTAGACGGCGCCGGACTTGGCGTCCTGCCGCCACTGCTCGGCGGTGGCGGCCCATTTCTTCAAGGCCGGCTTGGAGTAGCCGGTTTCGATCTCGCTTTGCGCGTCCATCAAGCGGGCGTACACGAACTCGCCGGTGACCTCGGCGAAGTTGGGATACTTGGGCGAGTCGGTGATCACGGTGGCGATCTTGTATTTGCGCGCCAGCTTCAGGTACTCGTCGCACAGGAAGCTGTCGTGGCGCGCGTCCAGCACGTGGCGCAGCTTGCGCGTCCCCAGTTTGGCCGGCAGCAGCTTGAAGAAGGCTTCGATATCGTCGGGGTCGAATTGTTTGGTCCCGGCCAGTTGCCACAGGATGGGGCCGAGCTTGTCGCCCAGTTCGGCCAGGCCGCTGGCGATGAAGCGGTCTATCGATTCGCCGGCCTCGCCCAGCACCTTGCGGTTGGTGGCGAAGCGGCTGGCCTTGACGGCGAAGACGAAGTCGTCCGGCGTCTGCGCGGCCCACGCGGCGAAATGTTCGGGCTTGGCGGTGCGGTAAAACGTGCCGTTGATCTCGATGCTGGTGACCTGGCGGCTGGCGTATTCCAGCGCCTTCTTCTGCGGCACATCCTTGGGGTAGAACGTCTCGCGCCAGGGAGCGAAATCCCAGCCGCCTATGCCTACGCGTACCTGTGTCATGTGCATCTCCCGGCAAGTCGATGCGACGATGATAGCGGTATTTTCGCGCCGGCCCTTTTCGATTAACAAACAGTCCCAACCATAGGGTTTTCGTCACCCACATAGGACTGTTTATGAAAGACCTGATCGTCGTCGCCACCATCACCGCCAAGGAAGGCAGCGAAGCCATCGTCCGCGCCGCGCTGGAGCGCATCGTGCCGCCCAGCCGCGCAGAAGCCGGCTGCATCCGCTACGACTTGAACGTCGACCTCGGCAACCGGGCCAGCTTCGTCATGCTGGAAGCCTGGCGCGACGAGGAAGCGCTGGCCGCGCACGAAGCGACGCCGCACTTCCTGGCGCTGGTCGAGGCGATCGGCGGCAAGGCCGACGTGCAGGTCGTCAAGCTGAATCAGGTGTTATAACGGTATCAGTCCGGCGTGAAGGCCTTGGCGGCCGCCAGCGTATCGAGCGCTTCGCGCAGCAGCTTGATCTTGCCGTGTTCGGCGACCAGGCGGCCGGCGTAGGTTTGCTTGTAGAGCTTGCCGGTCGAGAGCACCAGGGCTTCGACGCTGTACTCGCCGAAAGCCTGGTCTTCGCCGTCGATCAGCAGCGCGATATCCTTGAAGCGGAAGTCCGGCACATTCTTCAGCAGGCCGGCGATGAACGCTTCGATGGCGGCCGGACCGACAGCCCGCGCATCGATGCCGAGCGATTTCAGCGACGGCAGTTCGAGCACGCCGTCGTCGGCGAACAAGGCTGCTGCTGTGGCGGGGTCCTGGATCGAGGAGAGGTAGGCGTCCAACAGTTTGGTGGCGGTTTTCATGATGTCATTTTCTGGGAAAAGGAAGAAGTGAGATCACTGTAAGGCTTGATGATTATGAGATAAAGCGGTTGCAAGCAAATGCTTTGTGCACAGATATGAATAATCCGATTTTTTACGGTCTTGCAAATAATCGCTAGACGACTGGTCTAATCGCTGCTATAGTCCAACCCATGAGTACAGCAACCACCCCTGAAACCGCCGATGTTCGCGGCAACATCCTTGCCACTGGCCAGCGCATCATGGCCGGCAAAGGATATTCCGCCGTCGGGCTGAACGAGATACTGGCGAGCGCCGGCGTGCCCAAGGGATCCTTCTACCATTATTTTGGCTCGAAGGATGCGTTCGGGGAGGCGCTGCTTGAGAGTTATTTCGAGGACTACCTGGCTGGCCTCGATCACACGCTGCGCCAGCCTGGCCTGACCATGGCGCAGCGCTTGATGCATTACTGGACCGGCTGGCAGGAGACGCAATCGTTCTTCGATTGCCAGGGCAAATGCCTGGCGGTGAAACTGGGCGCCGAAGTGGCGGACTTGTCGGAAGCCATGCGGTTGTCGCTCAAGCGCGGCACCGCGGGCATCGTCAGCCGCCTGGCGCGGGCCATCGAGACCGGCGCGGCCGAAGGATCGCTGACGATCGACGGCGATGCCGACGCTGTGGCCCAAAGCCTGTATCAGCTATGGCTGGGCGCCAGCCTGATGGTGAAGATAGAACGCGATACCAAACCGTTCGAGTCGGCGATGCTGACGACTCGGCAAATACTGCATCTGTCCCCTGGTTGAGGGGAGGGTGTCATCCGCATTTCCCAGGAAATGCTTTTTTTTACCATCATCGTAGACGACTGGTCTACTACTTGATGGAAATTTCACCACGTCTAGGAGAAGCAACATGAAAAAAGTTCTGATGGTACTGACCTCGCACAGCGAACTTGGCAACACCGGCCGCAAGACCGGCTTCTGGCTCGAAGAGCTGGCCGCGCCGTATTACACCTTCAAGGATGCCGGCGTCGACGTCGTGCTGGCCTCGCCCCTGGGCGGCCAGCCGCCGCTCGACCCGAAGAGCAACGAGCCATCCTTCCAAACCGACCAGACGCGCCGCTTCGAGGCGGATGCGGCGGCCACGGCGCAACTGGCCGCCACCGTGCGCCTGGACGCGATCAACCAGGCCGACTTCGACACGGTCTTTTATCCAGGCGGCCACGGCCCGCTGTGGGACCTGGCCGAAGACCCGCATTCGATCAAACTGATCGCATCCTTCATCGCGGCGGACAAGCCCGTTGCGCTGGTCTGCCATGCGCCTGGCGTGCTGCGTCACGTCAAGACGTCCGCTGGTCGTCCTCTGGTCGAGGGCAAGCAAGTCACCGGCTTCACCAATACCGAAGAGGAAGGCGTCGGCCTGACCGATGTGGTGCCGTTCCTGGTGGAAGACATGCTCAAGGCCAACGGCGGCGTGTATTCCAAGGGCGCGGACTGGGGTTCCTACGTGGTACGCGACGGCCTGCTGATCACCGGCCAGAACCCCGCCTCGTCGGCCGAAGCCGCCGCGCTGCTGCTGACGCAGCTGGCTTGAGCCCGGGCCCTCGCCGGGCCATGCGCCGGCGGGGGCAAACCATATACAACACAGAAAGGTGTAGGCGATGCTGGAACATATCAAATCCTCGGGTTGGCTGCGGGAGACCAACTTCATCAACGGCGCATGGGTTGCCGCCGATAGCCGCCGGGTTCATGGCGTGGACGACCCCGCCACGGGCAAAGTCATCGGAACGGTGGCCTGGTCGGGCGCCGCCGAAACCCGGCGCGCCATCGACGCCGCGCACACCGCTTTTGTCTCGTGGTCGATGACCACCGCCGCCGAACGCGCCCATCGGCTGCTGAAGGTGGCGGCGATGGTGCGCGAGAACATCGACAGCCTGGCCAGCATGCTCACGCTGGAGCAGGGCAAGCCGCTGGCCGAAGCGCGCGCGGAAATCCAGCTCGGCGCCGACTACATCCAGTGGTTCGCCGAAGAAGCCCGCCGCATCAATGGCGACATCATTCCGTCGCCGTGGCAGGGCCGGCAGATCCTGGTGACGCGCGAACCGGTCGGCGTGGTCGGCGCCATCTCGCCCTGGAATTTCCCGTTTTCCATGTTGGCGCGCAAAATCGCGCCGGCGCTGGCGGCCGGCTGCACCATCGTCGTCAAACCGTCGGAGCTGACCCCGTATTGCGGCTTGCTGTGGGGCCTGCTGGCGGAACAGGCCGGCCTGCCGGCCGGGGTGGTCAACGTGGTGACCGGCGACGCGGCGGCGATCGGTGGCGAACTGCTGGCCGATGCGCGTGTGCGCAAGCTGACCTTCACCGGTTCCACCCGGGTCGGCAAGCTGCTGTATGAACAGTCCGCCGCGACGATGAAAAAGCTGTCGCTGGAATTGGGCGGCAATGCGCCATTCATCGTGTTTGACGACGCCGACATCGACCAGGCGGTGGAAGGCGCCATCGCGGCCAAGTTCCGCAACAGCGGGCAGACCTGCATCTGCGTCAACCGCTTCTATGTGCAGGACGGCGTCTATGAAGAATTCTCCCGGCGCCTGGGCGAACGTGCCGCCGCTTTGAAGGTGGGCAACGGCTTCACGCCCGGCGTCCAGCAAGGCCCGTTGATCAACATGGCGGCCGTGGAAAAGGTCGAGGCGCATGTCGCCGATGCGCGGGCCAAGGGCGGCCTGGTGCTGACCGGAGGCCGGCGCCATGCGCTGGGCGGCACCTTCTTCGAACCGACCGTCATCGCCGACGCGCGGGCCGGAATGCTGATCGCGCATGAAGAGACCTTCGGTCCGGTCGCCGCCTTGTTCCGTTTCCGTCACGAGCAGGAAGCCATCGACGCCGCCAACGCCGAACCGTTCGGCCTGGCCGCCTATTTCTACAGCCGCGACCTGGCGCGCGTGTTCCGCCTGTCGCGCGCTTTGCAGAGCGGCATGGTCGGCATCAACGAGGGCCTGGTGACGACGGAGGTCGCACCGTTCGGCGGCGTCAAGGATAGCGGCATCGGACGCGAAGGCTCGATCCACGGCATCGACGAATACCTCAACTTGAAGTACATGAGCCTGGGAGGCTTGTCGGCGCCATAAAAAAAGGGAGCCGAAGCTCCCTTGGTTTGGCGCCTACTCCAGGTTCTGCACCTGTTCGCGCATCTGCTCGATGAGCAGCTTGAGTTCCATCGAGGCGTCGGCCAGCTCCTTGACGGAGGCTTTGGCGCCCAGCGTGTTGGCTTCGCGGTTCAGTTCCTGCATCATGAAGTCCAGGCGCTTGCCGACCTGGCCGCCTTTTTTCAGGATGTGGCGGGTCTCGGCCAGGTGCGCCGACAAGCGGCCCAGTTCCTCGGCGACGTCGATGCGGATGCCGTACAGGATCACTTCCTGGCGGATGCGCTCCAGCGCGTCCTGGCGCGACAACGCCGAATTCGAGCCCTGGCAGGCCAGGCCCAGCGCGTCCTGCATGCGCTCGATGGCTTTCTGCTGGAAGGCCGCGACCACCTGCGGAATCAGCGGCGTGATGCGCTTGACGATCACTTCCATGGCCTCGATGCGCGAGGTCAGCATCGCTTCCAGCGCCGCGCCTTCGCGTTGGCGGCTCACGACAAACGCCTCGACGGTGCGGGCGGTGAGGGCGGCGACATCGGCCTGCAGCGATTCCTGGCCGATCTGCGCTTCCTCGATGACACCGGGCCAGCGCAGTAGTTCGGCTACTGACATCGTTTGCACGCCAGGGAAATGGCTGCCCACTTCCGCCTGCAGGCGTTGCAATTCAGTCAACAATGGCAGGTTCAGCGCCTGGGTGCCGGCGGTGGCCGCCTTGCGCCCGAAGCTGAGCCGCAACTCGACCTTGCCGCGCGTGATGGCGGCCATGATTGCGGAGCGCAAATCGGGTTCAAGCGCACGCAAATCGTCGTTTATTCGAAACTGAAGGTCTAAAAACCGAGAGTTGACACTCTTGATTTCGATAGTCAGTGTTCCCGCCGCACTTTCACTGGTGGCGACCGCGTAGCCCGTCATACTGGAAATGCTCAATGGATATCCCCGATTTAATCTTTACAAAACAGTGATTTATCCACACAATCCGGTTGTTGAGGCGAGGAAAACTATGGCTGCACAAAACAACGCCCCGTTACCAGATGGTCTGGAAATTGCTGGATATCGCATTGTAAAGAAAATTGCGTCCGGTGGGTTCAGTATTGTTTACCTGGCGTACGATACCGATGGCGTGGCGGTCGCCATCAAGGAATATTTACCAAGTTCTCTGGCCTTGCGGCAGGAGGGCGAACTGGTGCCGGCCGTCTCCAAAGCCAATCTTCCCGTGTTCCGCATCGGCCTCAAGTGCTTTTTCGAGGAGGGCAGGGCGCTGGCGCGCATCGCCCACCCGAATGTTGTAAGCGTGCTCAACTTCTTCCGCGCGCACGATACCGTCTATATGGTGATGGCCTACGAATCGGGCCATTCGCTGCAGGAGCACATCCAGCGCCAGCGCACCAAGGGCAGCAAGGTGGGCGAAGCCTTCATCCGCACCATCTTCACCCAGGTGCTCAAGGGGCTGCGCGAAGTCCACGCCAACAAGCTGCTGCACCTGGACCTGAAACCGGCCAATATCTACCTGCGCACCGACGGCACGCCGATGCTGCTGGACTTCGGCGCCGCCCGCCAGACCGTCAATAACGACATGCCGACGCTGACGCCGATGTACACTCCCGGTTTCGCGCCGCCGGAGCTGTATTCCAAGACGGGCGGCCTGGGGCCGTGGTCGGACGTCTACAGCATCGGCGCGTCGATGTTCGCCTGCATGGTCGGCTCGCCGCCGCAGCCGGCCGACCAGCGCAAGACCGAAGATAAAATGGCCGGCCACTTCCTGAAGCTTGAGGGACAATATTCGCCGGAGCTGGTCAAGCTGGTGCGCTGGTGCCTGGCGCTTGATCCGCTAGAGCGGCCGCAAAGCCTGTTCGCGCTGCAAAAGGTGCTGCAGGTGGCGGCGGCGACGACGCCGGAACCGCCGCCACCGCCGCAAGGCATGATGGATAAACTGGGGGCCGGCCTGCAAGGGCTGGCCGGCCGCCTGCGCGGCCTGGTCGGACGGCTGGGCGGCATGGGCAAGCCCAAGGCCAAGGCCGCCCCCGACACGCTGGTATGAATCGAATATAAAGGCTGAGCCATGCAATTCTCCGTGTATCAGGAAAGCCACATCGGCGGCCGCAAGGTCAATCAGGACCGCATGGGCTACAGCTTCACCCGCGACGCGCTGCTGCTGGTGCTGGCCGACGGCATGGGCGGCCACCTGCGCGGCGAGATCGCCGCCACCGTCGCGCTGCAGACCATCTCGGCCATGTTCCAGCAGCAGGCCACGCCGTATGTGAAAAAACCGCAGCGCTTCCTGGAGGAAGCCTTCCTGGCCGCGCACCGCGACATCCACCAGTACCGCGCCGCCCACAACCTGCCGGAGACGCCGCGCACCACCATCGTCGCCTGCCTGATCCAGCACAACACCGCGACCTGGGCGCACTGCGGCGATTCGCGCCTGTACTGGATGCGCGGCGGCGAGATCCTGGCACGCACGCGCGACCATTCGCACGTCGAGAGCCTGATCGCCAAGGGGCTGGCGCTGCCGTCCGAGCGCGCCACCCACCCGGACCGCAACAAGCTGTATAACTGCCTGGGCGCCGACAGCCTGCCCAAGGTCGAGCTGTCGAGCGGCGGCGGCATGCTGCCGGGCGACTTGATGCTGTTGTGCTCCGACGGCTTGTGGTCTATGCTGCCGGACGACGACATGGTGCGGCGCCTGCACAGCCAGACCGTGGTGCGCGCCGTGCCCGACCTGCTGCAGACCGCGCTGGCGGTGGCCGGTAGCGCCAGCGACAACGTCACCGCGCTGGCCATCATGTGGCAGGGCAGCTCGGTCATCGACAGCATGGGCGCCATGACGGCGGCCGAACTGTCGACCGTGATCTCGACCGAGGCGCTGCCGGAAGACCTGCACAGCACCACCATCCATACGGCGCCGGTGCCGCCCGAACAAGCGGCGCCGGCCGAGCCGGAAGTCGACGCCTTCGATGAAGATGAAATCGAAAAGGCCATCGCGGAGATCCGCGGTGCGATCGAAAAATCATCCCAGATACTCAAATAAATAAGGAATACAGCATGACCTTTGAATCACGTCCCAGCGGCCGCGCCGTCGATGCGCTGCGCACCCTGCGCCTGACCCGCGACTACACCAAGCATGCCGAAGGCTCGGTGCTGATCGAATGCGGCGACACCAAGGTGATCTGCACCGCCAGCATCGAAGAGAAAGTGCCCGGCTTCCTGAAGGGCAAGGGCCAGGGCTGGATGACGGCCGAATACGGCATGCTGCCGCGCTCGACCCACACCCGCATGGACCGCGAGGCCGCGCGCGGCAAGCAGTCCGGCCGCACGCAGGAGATCCAGCGCCTGATCGGCCGCTCGCTGCGCGCCGCGTTCGACCTGGAAGCCTTCGGCGAGCGCACGCTGCACCTCGATTGCGACGTGATCCAGGCCGACGGCGGCACCCGCACCGCCTCGATCACCGGCGCGATGGTCGCCGCCTACGACGCCTTCTCCAAGCTGGTGGCGCGCGGCGCCGTGCCGGCCATCCCGCTCAAGCACTTCGTCGCCGCGATTTCGGTCGGCGTGTACAAGGGCATGCCGGTGCTGGACCTGGACTATGTCGAGGACTCGGGCTGCGATACCGACATGAACGTGGTCATGACCGACGCCGGCCACTTCATCGAAGTGCAGGGCACGGCCGAAGGCGCCGCCTTCGACCGCGCCAGCATGAACCGCCTGCTGGACCTGGCGCAGGGCGGCATCGCCGACCTGATCAAGCTGCAGAAGCAGGCGCTGGGCTTGAGCGCTTAAGCTGTTCCAGCAGTTCCCATCCTTCAGGCCAGTCTCCCAGCCCGCTGGCGGCATTGATGTGCCCCAGCTTGCCGGCGTCATGCAGGCCGCTGCCCCATGCCCGCGCGCAGTGCCGCGCATGCCCGACGCCGGCGTAGGGATCGTCGCCGCTGGCGACGATCAGGCTGGGAAAATCGAAGCGCCGCTCCGGCAACGGCGCAAAGCCGTGCGCGGCGGCGGGGAAGGCCGGTCCGCGCGGATCGGGCACCGCCACCAGCAGCGCCGCGCGGCACGCGGCGTGTCCCGTGGTCGCCGCCCAGTGCGCCACCGCCAGGCATCCCAGGCTGTGCGCCACAATCAGCGTATCCGGCCCCAGCGCGACCATGGCGCGCTCGATGGCCGCGACCCAGTCGCCGCATTCCGGTTCATCCCAGCTGCCGGCTTCCATCCGGCGCAGGCCTTCATGGCTGGCTTGCCAGCGGCTTTGCCAGTGGTCCGGCCCGGAGTTGCCGATGCCCGGCACGATCAGTATTTGCATGGTCGCTTTCGTAGAGTGATTGACCCGGGCCAGTATGCGGGCTAAGCTGCGGCTGTCACATGGGCTGGCAAATGAAAACGCGGCCCTGGGCGAATAATATCGAATAATTCAAGGGGTATTGCTGATGACTTCAAGGCGCGCGCTGGACAAGCTGGATAAACGCATCCTCGACCTGCTGCAGCAGAACGCCCGCCACACCAATACCGAGATCGGCAAGCAGGTCGGCCTGTCGCAGCCGGCGGTGACGGCGCGCATCCAGCGCATGGAAGAGGATGGCGTGATCGAAGGCTACGGCGCGCGCGTCAATCCGCGCCGCGCCGGGCTGGAGATCAGCGCCTTGATACGGCTGAAGACCACGCACGACAAGATCGATCCCTGCTTGCGGCTGTTCGCGGCGACGCCCGCCATCGTCGCCTCGGACCGCATCACCGGCGAGGACTGCTTTATCGTGCGCGCCACGGTGGCCACCATGAGCCAGCTGGAGGAGGTGATCGACAAGCTGGCCACCTTCGGCGCGGTGTCGACCTCGATCGTGCTGGCGACCTATCCGGGCAAAGGGTTTACAATGTCGGCTTCCTAGCATTACTTGCCATCTGTAGCCGACCCCATGACCCAACGCCTGATCCTCGCCTCGAACAACGCCGGCAAACTGAAAGAATTCAACGAACTGCTGTCCACCGTGGGCTTTTCCGTCCACGCGCAGGGCGAGTACGACGTCCCGGAAGCGGATGAACCTTTTCACACGTTTGTCGAAAATGCACTGCAAAAAGCCCGCCACGCCTCGCGCCTGACCGGCCTGCCTGCGCTGGCGGACGACTCCGGCGTCTGCGTCAACGCCCTGGGCGGCGCGCCCGGCGTGTACTCGGCGCGCTTTGCCGGCGAGCCGAAGTCGGACGCCCGTAACAACGAGAAGATGATCGCCGACCTGGCCGCGCATGCGGACAAATCGGCGTACTACTACTGCGTGCTGGTGTTCGTGCGCCACGCCGACGACCCGCAGCCGGTGATCGCCGACGGCCGCTGGAACGGCGAAATGATCGCTGAACCGCGCGGCAACGGCGGCTTCGGCTACGACCCGCACTTCTACATCCCGGCGCTGGGCAAATGCGCCGCCGAGCTGACGTCCGAAGAAAAGAACGCCATGTCGCACCGCGGCCAGGCCTTGCGCGCACTGGTAGAGAAGTTGAAATGATCCCGATTAAAATCGCCGGCGCCGCCAGCAAGGCAGGCGCCGCTCCGGCCGCCAACATCAGCGAAGCCGCCGGCGTCGCCGCCAAGTACCTGCAGGCCGGCGCGCTGAACCTGACGGCGCTGCCGCCGCTGTCGCTGTACATCCACTTCCCGTGGTGCGTGAAGAAGTGCCCTTACTGCGACTTCAACTCGCACGAAGCCAAGGACGGCCACACCTTTCCCGAGCAGGAATACCTGGACGCCGTGCGCACCGACCTGGAGATGGCGCTGCCGCTGATCTGGGGCCGCAAGATCTACACCATCTTCATCGGCGGCGGCACGCCGAGCCTGATGTCGGCGGCGGGGCTGGACCGCCTGCTGTCCGACGTGCGCACCTTGCTGCCGCTCGACAGCGACTGCGAGATCACGATGGAAGCCAATCCCGGCACCTTCGAGGCCGAGAAATTCAAGTCCTACCGCGCCAGCGGCATCAACCGCCTGTCGATCGGCATCCAGAGTTTTAACGAGCGCCACCTGAAGGCGCTGGGCCGCATTCACGACGACAACGAAGCCAAACGCGCCGTGGAAATCGCCCTGGCCAACTTCGACAACTTCAACCTGGACCTGATGTACGCGCTGCCGTCGCAGACGCTGGAAGAAGCGCGCCATGACGTCGAGACGGCGATGGCCTTCAAGCCGCCGCACCTGTCGCTGTATCACCTGACGATGGAGCCGAACACGCTGTTCGCCAAGTATCCGCCGGCGCTGCCGGACGACGATGCCAGCGCCGACATGCAGGACATGATCGCCGAACTGACCGCCGCCAACGGTTACCAGCAATACGAAGTATCGGCCTACGCCAAGGAAGGCCACCGCGCGCGCCACAATCTGAATTACTGGGAGTTCGGCGACTATCTCGGCATCGGCGCCGGCGCCCATTCGAAGATCTCGTTCCCGCACCGCATACTGCGGCAGGCGCGCTACAAGCAGCCCAAGGCCTATATGGAGCAGGCCAGGCTGGGCGCGCCGGTGCAGGAAGAGCACGAGATCGGGCGCGACGACATGGGCTTCGAGTTCATGCTCAACACGCTGCGCCTGCACGGCGGCTTCGATCCCAACCTGTTCGGCGAGCGCACCGGCTTGAGCCTGAACGCGATCGAGAAGACCCTCAACGAAGCAGAAGCCAAGGGCCTGCTGTACCGCGACTATAAGCTGATCAAACCGACCGAGCTAGGCCAGCGCTTCCTGAACGATCTGCAGGAAATGTTCCTGAAGTCTTAAAAACGCTTCCTTCAAAACTCTTCCCATTCCTTGTCGCCGCCGACGGTGGCCGGCTTGCTGGCGCTGGCCTTCGCCGGCGCTGGCCTGGACGCCAGCCGCTTCGGCGCCGGCGCGGCGGGGCGCGCAGGCGGCAGCGATGCGCGCGGCTTCGGCGCCGCCTGCGTCTGCCGCATGCCGTCGTTCCCCAGCTTGAACGAGGACGCCACGTCGGCCAGGCGCGCCGCCTGTTCCTGCATGCTGGCCGCCGCCGCCGCGGCTTCCTCCACCAGCGCCGCGTTCTGCTGCGTCACCTGATCCATTTGCGTGATCGCGGTGTTGACCTGGTCGATGCCGATGCTTTGCTCGCTGCTGGCCGAGGTGATCTCGCCCATGATGTCGGTCACGCGGCGCACGCTGGCCACCACGTCGTCCATCGTGCTGCCGGCCTGCTGCACCAGCTTGGCGCCGATGTCGACTTGCTCGACCGAATTGCCGATCAACTCCTTGATCTCCTTGGCCGCGCCGGCCGAGCGCTGCGCCAGGTTGCGCACCTCGGAGGCCACCACGGCGAAGCCGCGCCCCTGCTCGCCGGCGCGCGCCGCTTCCACCGCCGCGTTCAGCGCCAGGATGTTGGTCTGGAAGGCGATGCCGTCGATGACGCCGATGATGTCGACGATCTTGCGCGCCGACGCATCGATATTCCCCATCGTATCGACCACCTGGCCGACGATGGTGCCGCCGCGCTCCGCCACGTCCGACGCGGCCTGCGCCAGCTGGTTGGCCTGCTTGGCGTTTTCCGCGTTCTGGCGCACGGTCGACGTCAGTTCCTCCATCGACGACGCGGTTTCCTCCAGCGAGCTGGCTTGCTCCTCGGTGCGCTGCGACAGGTCCATATTCCCGGCGGCGATTTCGTTGGATGCGGTAGCGATGGTGTTGGTGCCGACCTGCACCTGGCTGACCACGTTGCGCAGCGAATCGTTCATGCCCTTCAGCGCCGTCATCAGGTCGCCGATTTCATCCTTCGACGACTCGCCGGAGAAGTGCGTGGTCAGGTCGCCGGCGGCCACCGTCGAGGCGATATCCACCGCCGACTGCAGCGGCACGGTGATCGAGCGTGAAATGATCCAGGCCGCGATCGAGCCGATGCTGACCATCAGCACGGCCAGTACCATCAGCAGCATGTTGCTGCGGTCATTGGCGGCGTCGATCGCATGGGCGGTATCGTCGATCGCCTTGCGCTGCAGGCTCAGCAGGTCCTTGACCTTGTTCTGGTAGGCGGTCGCCGCCGGCGTGAAGACGTCCTTGAACACGCGCTCCGCCTCGGCCGCGTTGCCCGCCTTCTTGGCGTTCATGATGTCGGTCTTGGCCTTCTGGTACTGGTTGCGGAAGGCGACCGAGGCCTCGTACATATTCTTTTCCTCTTCGCTGACCAGCAGTTCCTTGATGGTGCCCAGCAGCTCGCCGCCGCGCTTGGTGCTGGCGGCGATGACGTCGGCGAAGGTGTCGGACAGCGTCTCGTCGGTGCTGCGGGCGATCAGTGCGGTGCGCGCGATGGCCGAGTAAATCAGCACATACCAGTCGGAGACGATGCGTTCCTTGGCCAGCGGTTTTTCCATCATCTGCTTGGTGGCCGCGGCGTTGGCGCGGGCATTGACCAGCGCGACCGAGGTGGCAAGGATGGCAAGGAGCAGGACGACGGCGAAACCGACGGCGAGACGGGTACCGATGCGCATGTGGGACAGAAAATTCATGATGTCACTCCGATGAAATCAGGCGAAATCCGGCTTGCGGGGCTTTCAGTATGCACCTGTCGCCCCAAGCCGGTCATGTGATTTTCTGTGGTTTTGTTGTTTTTGAGAACAGTTAGAAAGTATGGGCCTGGTGCAGGTCGGGTTTTTCGCACCAGCGGGCGAAGGCTTCGGCCATGCGTTCGCTTTCATCGATGGCGCGGGTCCAGTCGCGGGTACGGCCGGCGTGGTTCTGGCCATAGACGGTGAAGTCCTTGCGGTCCGGTAGCTTGCCATTCGGGAGTTTGGCGACGAATTCCGGCGACGGCGAGACCAGGATCATATTGTCCAGGGATTGGTCTCTGGCGCGGCGCCAGGGCATGGACTTGTCCAGCCAGCCGGGCACGATGTAGTCGTTGAAGTGCGGGTACAGCACCAGGCCGGGATCGCGCTGGTAGGGCAGGTGCAGGTGATAGTCGATCAAGCCGCCGTCCCAGTAGGCGCCGTCGGGCGCGCCGGCGATGTTGGACACCGCTTCGAGCACCAGCGGGATCGAGCCGGAGGCCAGCAGCGCGTCGCGCAGGTTGTTCTCGGACAGGTCGACGAACCGGCCGGCGAAGGCGTCGAAGCCCTCGCGCAGCCATGCCGCATCGTCGCGGGCGTCGTGGAAGATCACGCGCTCCATCGACGCGGCCAGGCGCTGGCGCGAGACGGTGTTGTTGGCGGCGGCCAGCAGGAAGCCGGCCATTTCGCGCCAGCGCGC
This sequence comes from Duganella sp. CT11-25, assembly GCF_047302815.1. Taxonomy (NCBI): domain Bacteria; kingdom Pseudomonadati; phylum Pseudomonadota; class Betaproteobacteria; order Burkholderiales; family Oxalobacteraceae; genus Duganella; species Duganella sp. CT11-25. Next base: position 2,677,742 of record NZ_JBKBFD010000001.1, on the reverse strand, counting down.
GCCGTTGGTGCGGCCCAGCGCGCCGACGCCGCGCACGGTCAGCACGTTGACGTGATGGTGCGGATGGCTGAGCGCCTCGGCGGCGCGGCCGTCGAGCAGTTCGTCGAGCAGGGCGCGGCAGGTCTGGCTGACGTAGCTGGCGGTGACCTTGGCGGGGTAGTGCTGGCCGGCGTACAGGCGCGCCAGGCGCTTGTGGGCGGCGACCGGGTCGTCGAAGGCCGCAGCGGCCATGCGCCAGGCGCCGATGGACGCGCCGACCAGGCGGCGCCGGCGCGGCGCGGTCTTGAGGAAGTCGCCGAACATCCAGCAATCGAGGCCGTGCAGGATCAGGCCCTTGGGCCCGCCGGCGGCGGCGGGGACGATAGCGATATCGGCGGCCTGCACGCCCTCGGCGGCGATACGCTGGCGGGCGCGCTGGCCCAAACGAATAATAATAGGAGCAGTCATTGCAGTATCAAAAATCCGGGGTCAGGTCCAAAACCTGGACACGGGCGCTACCGTAGCGATCGCTACGGTAGCGCCCGTGTCCAGGTTTTGGACCTGACCCCGGAGTTGTTATTTCAGGCCGCCGCCGAGGGAGCGGTAGAGGTCGATCGCGGTGGTGGTGCGCAGCAGGCGGGCTTGTACCAGCGTTTGCTGCGCACTGAACAGTTCGCGCTGCGCATCCAACACGTCCAGCGAACTGGCGACGCCGTTGTCGAAGCGTAGTTGCAGCAGTTTTAAACGGTCCGCCTGCGCTTCCTGTACCGCGCGCTGGGCGTTGACCTGCTCGCCCAGGTAGTCGCGCGCGGCCAGGGCGTCGGCGACTTCGCGGAAGGCCGTCTGGATGGTCTTCTCGTAGTCGGCGACCGCGATGTTCTTGCGCACTTCGGTGAGCGTCAGGTTGGCGCGGTTGCGGCCGGCGTCGAAGATCGGCAGCACCAGCTGCGGTGCGAACGACCAGCTGCCCGAGCCGCTGTCGAACAGGCCACCCAGCGATGGGCTGCTGCTGCCCACGGCCGCCGTCAGGCTGATGCGCGGGAAGAAGGCTGCGCGCGCGGCGCCGATGTTGGCGTTGGCCGATTTCAAACGCTGCTCGGCGGCGCGGATGTCGGGACGACGCGCCAGCAGGTCCGACGGCAGGCCTTCCGGCACGGCGTTCAGCGCGTCGAGCTGCGCGTCGCCCGGCATGGCGCCCGATGCGGCGGATGCCGGCGCCTGGCCGACCAGCAGCGTCAGCGCGTTCTCGGCTTGCGCGCGCTGGCGGGCCAGCGTCAGCGCGGCGGCGCGCGCGGTTTCCATCAGCGTTTCATTCGAACGCAAATCGAGGCGCGACGAGGCGCCGACTTCGGCGCGTTGCTGCGTGAGCTTGTAGGTGCGGGCGCGCGCTTCATAGGTTTGCTGCGCCAGCGCATACTGTTCGGCATACGCACGCTCGGTGTAGTAGGCCTGCGCCACTTGCGCCACCAGGGCGATCTGCGCCGCCTGGCGCGCTTCGTCGGTGGCGAGGTAGGCCGACAGGGCTGCGTCGTTCAGGCTTTTCACGCGGCCGAAGAAATCCAGCTCGAACGAGGACACCGACACGCCGGCGTCGTAGCGCTTGCCGATGGTCGTCTCGCCGCTGGACGAGAGGAAGGCCGGCGTCTTGGCCTTGGCGGCGCCGAACGAGGCGTTCAGGTTGGGCAGGCGGTCGGCCGACTGGATGTTGTACTGCGCGCGCGCCTCCTCGATGCGCAAGGCCGCGGTGCGCAGGTCGCGGTTGTTTTCCAGCGATGCGGCGATCAGCTGCTGCAAGCGCGGATCGCTGAAGTAGTCGCGCCAGCCGGTGTCGACGGCGGACCTGGCGTCGGCGGGCAGCGGCAGCGCGACGCTGGTGCGCGCCGCCGCGCCGGCGCTGTCGGCCGGGAAGGCCGCGGCCACCGGTGCGGCGGGACGCTCGTAGGTCGGCGCCATCGAGCATGCCGACAGCAGGGCCGCGCCAAGCAGCGGCAGAGGGAGAGCGAGGGCAGGGTAGCGCTTAGTCATAGGTTTCATGCTTCTTGTCGTCCATTTCATGTGCGGCCAGTTTGCGCTGGCGTTCGCTGCCCTTGAAGATCTTGCGTATCACGACGAAGAATACCGGCACCAGGAACACGGCCAGCACCGTCGCCGTGATCATCCCGCCCATCACGCCGGTGCCGATGGCGCGCTGGCTGGCGGAGCCGGCGCCGGTGGCGATCACCAGCGGCAACACGCCGAGGATGAAGGCCAGCGAGGTCATGATGATCGGGCGGAAGCGCAAATGCACCGCTTCCAGCGTCGATTCGATCAGGCCCTTGCCCTGCGCCTGCAGGTCTTTGGCAAACTCGATGATCAGGATCGCGTTCTTCGCCGACAGGCCGATGATGGCGATCAGGCCGACCTTGAAGTACACATCGTTCGGCAGGTCGCGGATGTGCGCGCCGAGCAGCGCGCCCAGCACGCCGAGCGGCACCACCAGCAGCACCGCCACCGGGATCGATTCGGACTCATACAGCGCCGCCAGCACCAGGAAGGCGGCCAGCAGCGACAACGCGAACAGCATCGGCGCCTGCGAACCGGAGGTTTTCTCTTCCAGCGATTGGCCGGTCCATTCGATGCCGAAGCCGGGCGGCAGTTGCGCCGCCAGGCGTTCCAGTTCGTCCATCGCCTCGCCGGTCGAACGGCCAGGGGCGGCGTCGCCGGTCAGCTTGATGGCGGGGTAGCCGTTGTAGCGCACCAGCTGTACCGGACCTTGTATCCAGTGCGATTTGGCGAACGAGGAGAACGGCACCATCGCGCCGCTGGCGCTGCGCACGTTGAGCTGCATGATGTCTTCCGGCTGCAGGCGGCGCGGCGCGTCGGCCTGCACGATGACGCGCTGCTGGCGCCCGCTCGACGCGAAGTCGTTCACGTAGGACGAACCCAGCGCGGTCGACATCATCGAGTTGATGTCGGCGAAGCTGACGCCCAGCGCATTGGCCTTCTCGCGGTCGATATCGACCTGCAGCTGCGGCGAGTCTTCCAGGCCCTCAGGACGCAGGCCCTTGAGGACAGCGCTCTTGCCGGCGAGGCCCAGCAGCTGGTTGCGGGCAGCGACCAGCGCGTCGTGGCCCAGCGCGCTGCGGTCCTCCAGGCGCGCGGTGATGCCGGTGGCGTTGCCCAGTTCGCGGATCGGCGGAGGGCTGAGCGGGAAGATGATCGCATCCGGGATCGAGGACAGCGCACCAAAGGCGCGCTGCGCAATCGCTTGCGCCGATTGATCCGGGCCGCGCTCCTTCCAGTCCTTCAGCGGGATGAACACCAGGCCGGCGTTCTGGCCGTTGCCGGAGAACGAGAAGCCCGCCACGGCGATGGTGCGCGCCACGCCCGGCTGCTTGCGGAAGTAGGCGTCGGCCTGCGCCAGCACGGCTTGCGTGCGGCTGGTCGAGGCGCCTGCCGGCAGCTGGACGTTGGCGATCAGATAGCCCTGGTCTTCGTTCGGCAGGAAGGACGACGGCAGGCGCACGTACAGCCAGCCCACCACGCCGCACAGCAGCGCGAAGATGACCAGGTAGCGGCCGGTGCGCTTCAGCATGTTGGCGATCACGCCCTGGTAGCCGGTCGCGGTGACGGCGAAGCCGCGGTTGAACCAGCCGAAGAAGCCTTTCTTCTCATGATGATGGCCGGCCTCCACCGGTTTCAAGATGGTGGCGCACAGCGCCGGCGTCAGGGTCAGCGCCATCAGCGCCGAGAACAGCATGGCCGACACCATCGCCAGCGAGAACTGGCGGTAGATCGCGCCGACCGCGCCGCCGAAGAAGGCCATCGGGATGAACACGGCGATCAGCACCAGCGTGATGCCGATGATGGCGCCGGTGATCTGCGACATCGCCTTGCGCGTGGCGTCGCGCGGCGACAGGCCTTCCTCGCTCATGATGCGCTCGACGTTCTCCACCACCACGATGGCGTCATCGACCAGGATGCCGATCGCCAGCACCATGCCGAACATGGTCAGCACGTTGATCGAGAAGCCGAACAGCTGCATCGCGGCGAAGGTGCCCATCAGCGCGATCGGCACGACGATGGTCGGGATCAGCGTGTAGCGGATATTCTGCAGGAACAGGTACATCACCAGGAACACCAGCACCACCGCTTCGAGCAGCGTCTTGACCACTTCCTCGATCGAGATCTTGACGAACAGCGAGGTGTCGTAAGGGATGGTGTAAGCCACGCCCGGCGGGAAGTACCTGGCCAGCTGGTCCATCTTCTCGCGCACGGCGGTGGCGGTCTGCAGCGCGTTGCCGGTCAGGGATAGCTGTACCGCGATCGCCGAGAACGGCGCGCCGTTCAGGCGCGCGCTGATGTTGAAGCTGGCGCCGCCCATTTCGATGCGGGCCACGTCCTTCAGCCGCACCAGCGAGCCGTTCGGGTTCGCGCGCAGCACGATCTGGCCGAACTCGGTGGTCGACGACAACTGGCCGGTCACCACGATCGGCGCGGAGAAGGTCTGCCTGGCCGGGCTGGGCAAGTCGCCCAGCGTGCCCGAGGTGACCTGCGCGTTCTGCGCGCGGATCGCGGCGGTGACGTCGGCCATGTTCATCTTCAGGCCGATCAGCTTGGCTGGATCGACCCAGATGCGCATCGCCCGTTCGGTGCCGAACAACTGCGCCTGGCCCACGCCCGGAATGCGCTTGATCTCGTTGACCACGTTGCGCGCCAGGTAGTCGCCCAGCCCCGTCGGATCGAGGCGGCCGTCGGTCGAGGTCAGGCCGACGAACATCAGGATGTTCGAGCGCGCCTTGTTGACCTGCACGCCCTGCTGCGTGACGGCGGCCGGCAGCCGCGATTCCACGCGCTTGATGCGGTTCTGCACATCGACCGCCGCCAGGTCCGGGTTGGTGCCGGGGACGAAGGTGACGGTGATGGTGACGGCGCCGCTGGCCTCGCTGGACGATTCGACATATTGCAGGCCGTCGGCGCCGTTCATTTCCTGTTCGATGACGCTGGTGACGGCGTCGTCCAGCACCTGCGCCGTGGCGCCGGGGTAGTTGGCCGTCACCACGATGGACGGCGGGGCGATGGTCGGGTACTGGGACACGGGCAGGACCGTGATCGCCAGCGCGCCGCCCAGCAGTATGAATAATGCGATCACCCACGCGAATACGGGGCGGTCGATGAAGAACTTGGCCATCAGGACTCCCGGTTATTTGGCAGGTGCGGCGGCTGCGGCAGGCGCCGGAGGTGTCGCCACGGCGGGGCCTTTCCACGGCTGCGGATTGACCGTGGCGCCAGGCTTGGCCTTCTGGAAGCCTTCCACCACGATGCGTTCGCCGCCCTTGAGGCCCGAGCTGACCACCCAGTTCTGGCCGTCGTTGGCGTTGGCGGTCACCGGCTGCGAGACCAGCTTGTTGTCGGCGCCGACGACCAGCACCGACGAGCCTTCATTGCTGCGCACGATGGCTTGCTGCGGCACGGTGATGGCGGCGTCGCTGACGCCTTGCTCCAGGCGCGTGCGCACGTACATGCCCGGCAGCAGGACGCGGTTGGGATTCGGGAACTCGGCGCGCATCGACACCGAGCCGGTGCTCTCGTCCACCGAGACGTCGGAGAACAGCAGCTTGCCCGCCTGCGGATAGGTCTGGCCATCCTCGGTCACCAGGGTCACGCGCGCCTCGGTTTTGCTGCCCCCGTTGCCGGCGCCTTTGAGCTTGCCCTCGGCCAGCGCGCGCTGCAGCTTCAGCATCTCGGTGGACGACTGGGTGATGGTGACGTAGATCGGATCGAGCTGCTGCACGGTGGCCATCGGCGTCGCCTCGCCCTGGCCGACCAGCGCGCCCTCGGTCACCAGCGCGCGGCTGATGCGGCCGGAGATCGGCGAGGTGACGGTGGCGTAGCCCAGCGTCAGCTTGGCGTTGGTGCGCGCGGCCTTGGCGGTGGCCAGGTCGGCGGCGGCCTGCTTCTGCGCGGTGACGGCGTCGTCGTATTCCTGCTGGCTGACGGCTTGCGCGGCCAGTAATGGTTTATACCGTTTCACCTTGAGATCGGCCTGGGCCAGGTTGGCCTCGGCCTTGGCGACGGCCGCCTGCGCGCTGTCGTAGGAGGCCTGGAACTGCGCCGGGTCGATGCGGAACAGGACCTCGCCGGCCTTGACGTCGCCGCCCTCCTTGAACACGCGCTGCAGCACGATGCCGGCGGTGCGCGCGCGCACCTGGGCGATGCGCGAAGCCTCGGTGCGGCCCGGCAGCTCGCTGGTCAGCGTGAGCTGGGCGGGGGCGACGGTGACGACGGCAACGGTGGCCGGCGGCGGGGCGGCGGGGGCTGTGCTCTTGTCGCCGCAGGCGCTCAACAGGGTCATGATGGCGGCGGCAACGGCGGTGCAACGAGGAACTGATCTCATGGATGTCTCGTAGAGGGTTTTATTGATGATGCAAGATTGTAATACAGCCAGAAATGGAATGTTTTGTTGGGCCAAAAACGCAAAAAAGGCGGGAGAGCGGCCTGTGCCGCGCTCCCGCCTTGCATGGGGGCTGCGTAAAAATCAGCGCATGCCGGAGATGATTTGCTTCAGTTTGCCGGTGTCGGCGCAGAAGGCGCGGATGCCTTCGGCGGTCTTTTCGGTCGCCATCGCGTCTTCGTTCAGCATGAAGCGGAAGGTCGGCTCGTCCAGCGAAATCTTGCCCATGGCGGCGCCGGCGCCGCTTTCGGCGCTCAGCTTGCGCTCCACCGGCGCGTTGCTGTCGGCCAATTGCTGCAGCAGGTCCGGGCTGATGGTCAGCAGGTCGCAGCCGGCCAGTTCCAGGATCTGGCCGGTGTTGCGGAAGCTGGCGCCCATCACTTCGGTCTTGTAACCGAACTTGCGGTAGTAGTTGTAGATGCGCTTGACCGACTGCACGCCGGGATCTTCGCCGCCGACGTAGTCGATGCCGGTGGATTTCTTGTACCAGTCGTAGATGCGGCCGACGAACGGCGAGATCAGTTGCGCGCCCGCTTCGGCGCAGGCGATCGCCTGGGCCAGCGAGAACAGCAAGGTCATGTTGCAGTGGATGCCTTCCTGTTCCAGGATCTCGGCGGCGCGGATGCCTTCCCAGGTCGAGGCCATCTTGATCAGCACGCGCTCGCGCTCGATGCCGGCTTTTTCATACAGGCGGATCAGCTCGCGGCCCTTGGCCACCGAGGCCGCCGTGTTGAACGACAGGCTGGCGTCGATCTCGGTCGACACGCGGCCCGGAATCACGCGCAGGATCTGCTTGCCGAAGGCGATCAGCAGGTGGTCGATGACCTCGGCGGTGCTGGCGTCGAGGTTGTCGCGCACGGCTTTTTCCAGCAGCGGCTTGTATTCGTCTTTCTGCACCGCCTTCAGGATCAGCGAAGGGTTGGTGGTGGCGTCGCGCGGGGTGTAGGCCTGGATCGACTGGAAATCGCCGGTATCGGCGACGACGGTGGTGAATTTCTTGAGTTGTTCGAGTTGATTCATAAGAATTGTCAATCAGGTAAGGGGCGATGGCTTTATTGTACTGCCATTCACGCAGCCGGAGCCATACGCATGACGATGGCGCCGGCCGCGATCAGCGTGACGGCGGCGATGCGGGCCGGCGCCAGCCGCTCGCGCAGGAACAGCGCGGCGATGGCGGCGGCGAACAGGATGGCGGTTTCGCGCAGCGCCGCCACGGCCGCCACCGGCGCCAGCGTCATCGCCCACAGCGCCAGGCCGTAGGACGCCAGCGTGCCGGCGCCGCCCAGCAGCATCACGCGCGCATGGGTGCGGGCGTAGGCCGGCAGTTCCTGCCAGCGGCGCGGCGAGCACAATAACAACAGTAGTGCCGTCAGCACGAACAGCCACATGGTGTAGCCGGCCGGCGCGCCCGACAGGCGCACGCCGACGCCGTCGATCATGGTGTAGCTGGCGATCACGCCGGCGTTGAGCAGCGCGTAGATGGTGGCGCGCCGGCGGGCGGCCCGGTTGGCGGCGACGTCGGCGCCGGCCGCGGGACCGCGCAGGATGCACAGGGTCAGCACGCCGCCGCAGATCAGCATGACGGCGATGTCCTGCGCCAGCAGCAGCCGCTCGCCCAGCAGCGGCAGGCTGGCCAGCGCCACCAGCAGCGGCGCGGTGCCGCGCATCAGCGGGTAGGCCTGGCTCATGTCGCCGTGGCGGTAGGCGGCGGCCAGCAGCATGTAGTAGACCACCTGGCAGCAGGCCGACGCCGCCAGCCACGGCCAGCTGGCCGGCAGCGGCGCGTCCGCCAGCGGCAGCAGCGGCAGCGAGATCAGCGCGGCGCCGCAGGCGACCAGCATGGTGGTCAGGTATTTGTCGGGGCCGGCCTTGACCAGCGCGTTCCAGCTGGCGTGCAGCAGCGCCGCCAGCAGCACGACCGTGACGACATGGGCTTGCATCGGCTAGCGCCGGCCGCGCGCGGCGATCAGCTTGTTGATTTCTTCCAGCAGCACTTCGAAGCGGATCGGCTTTTTGAAGAAGCTGTCGTAGGGCACCGCCAGGTCCTTGCGCGGGATGCCGGCGCTGGCCAGGATGAAGGGGATCTCGCGCAGCGCCGGGTCGGCGCGCCACCGCAGGCACAGCTGGGCGCCGTCCATCACCGGCATCATCAGGTCGGAGACCACGATGTCGGGCGTGTCGAGCGCGGCGGCGGCCAGCGCCTCGGCGCCGTTGCCCGCCGTGCGCACGCGGAAGCCGCGAAACTCGAACAGCATGGTGTACGCCGACAGCACGTCGAATTCGTCGTCGACCACCAGCACCAGCTTGCCGTCCGGGTTGGCGTCGATGATTGCGGGAGGAACGCTCATAGGGGGGCTACAGCGGCTGCGAGGGCTGGAACGAGACCGGCCCTTCGATGCTCATGCCCTTGTCGGTGATGAGCAGCATGTGGTTGGCGGCGTCGTAGCTGTTTTCGCGCAGCTTGAGCACGCCGATCTGGCGCCGGTTGATGCCGTTGACGTCGACATAGCGCAGCAGGACGATGTTCTCGAACAGCATCGACGCCGACGCTTCGCTGTGCAGCGGGCCCTGGCCGAAGTAGGGCAGTTCCTGCGTGAAGAAGGTGGTCACGTTGCGCACGCGCAGCTCGTTGACCAGCGCCGCCAGGAAGGAGCGCGAGCGTCCCTCGTGCACGACGATCTCGCGCAGGCCGTCGAGGCCGTCGATCAGCAGGCGCGACACCGCGCGCTGCTCGACATTGCGCAGCAGGCGCTGGGCCAGGCTGTCGACCAGCACTTCCAGCGGCGGGTGCCAGATGATCTGCAGCGCGCCGCTGTCGTAGTAGGACTTGAGGTCGAGGCCGACGCTGCGCGCCTTCTCCAGCAGCCGCGGCGGCGATTCGTAGAAGCCGGCGATCAGGCAGTGTTCGCCGCGCAGCAAGCCGTCATGGATGAAATGCAGCCCCATCAGCGTCTTGCCGACGCCGGGATTGCCCAGCAGCGCGGTGGTCGAGCCCCGGGCCACGCCGCCGTTGGTCAGGCGATCCCAGCCCTCGATGCCAAAGCCCAGCCGCTGCAGCGCCACCGTCGGCGCCGCGCCCGACTGCGAGCTGACCGCCTCCAGCCGCGGATAGATGGCGACGCCGTCCTCGCCCACCTCGAACACATGGCGGCCCAGCAGGTGCTTGCTGCCGCGCAGCTTGAACACCTTGATCTCGCGGATCAGCTGCAGGCCGCGTTCGTACTGGCTCAGCTCGATCAAGCCGTCGACCAGCGTGTTTTCCGAATCGGCCACGTTGCCCTCGGTCGGCGACAGCAGGAAGGTGGTGCACTCCATGGTCGAGACCAGCGAATTGAGCGACAGCATGAACTCGGACAGCGCCAGGTCCGACGGCTTGGCGTCGCGCACGGTGCGGAAGCCGTCGATGATCATGATGTCCGGGCGTTGCGCGGCCAGCGTGGCGGCGATCGACTTGAGCAGCTCGCGCAGGCCGCCGCGCAGCAGGTCGCCGTAGGCGCCGATGAAGACGATGCGTTCGCCGACCAGTTGTTCGTCGAAGAAGGAGAAGCTGCTCAGGTGGTTGAGCATCTTGCCGTGGGTTTCGGCGATCAGCGTCAGGATCAGCACTTTCTTGCCCTGGTGGGCATGCTGGAAGCCGATCTGGCAGGCCAGCGTCGTCTTGCCGCTGCCGGCCAGGCCCTGGATCAGGTACAGGCTGTGCGCGGGAAAGCCGCCGCCCAGGATATCGTCCAGGCCGGCCACTCCGGTATTGAGCAAGGGAATGCGCGTAGAAGTAGGTTTCATGTCCAAAATCGCAACGTTGTGCGTGCGGCAAATTAGCCACACTGTAGCGCAAGCCTTGAAATTATAGAAGGACTATCGGTCCGGGCGCGGTGCGCCACCGCACGGATGGCGGCCGGCCGACGCTTGGACAAGCATCGGCGGCGCACTTGGAACGATCGCGCGCGGCAAGGTACTCATGAAAAAATTTCAAGAACATTCAAGGAGAACGACATGCCACCAGGTTTCAATCCATGGAGTCTTTTCGCTAGCGCGCCGCCGAGCCATCCCGCCTTGCCGGACACGCACACCCAGCCGCCGGCCGATAGCTTGTCGCCGCCGCCGCCGCCGCCGCCGCGCCAGGCCCGCCGGCCGGTGCAAACCCGCCTGCAACATTTGCTGGCGCAGCCGGCGGGCGGCGCCCCGGTGGAAGAGGCGCCGATCGAGATGGCGGACCTCAGCAAGGTGGCGCGGCGGCCGGATGCCGATCACCGCTCGGCGGCGCTGCTGCCCGCCGGGCCCGAGGCCGGCGGCTCGGCGCTGCCGCCGCCTGTCGAGGCGGAGGTGCCCCTCTTGCGGCGGCGGCCCAGCGTCAACACCCGCCTGCGCCAGCTGCTGACTGCCGGGCCCGAGGGCGGCAGGCGGGGCAACGGGCCCGAGACGCCGGAACGCACCGCGCTGGCGCGGCGCCACCAACGTCCCGACCATCGCATCGCGACCCTGGACGGCGCCGGTTTTGCGCTGACCGCCGGCCGCCTGTTTTCATGGAATAACGGTACCGACAGCTGGGACCGGATGCCGCAGCGCGACGTCGCCTCGATCAGGCTGGGGGGCGATGGCCATGCCTACGCCCGGGGGGCCGGCAACCAGCTGTTGTGCCTGACGGGCCCGCGCGCCGGCAGCGCGCTGCCGCTGGCGGCGGGGCCCATTTTCGCGGCCTCGCCGACCGGCCGTATCGCGTCGCTGGCCGATGGCGCGCAGCCCGCCGGCGGCGCGGCGGGCACGGGCGGCCAGACCGGTATCCTCCTGAGCGAGCCGCCATCGCCCAACCGGCGGGCAGACCGGACGCTGCCGTTGCCGCAGCTGGCCGACGCCCCGCGCGAGCTGGCCTTCAGCAGCGATGGCTGCCTGCATATGCTGACCACCGGCGGCGATGTCTGGCGGCTCGGCGGCGATGACGTCGAGCAGGGCAACGCGGCGGGGTGGCAGCGCCTGCCCAGGGCCCCGGGCGCGCCACCGACGTCGTTGCTGACCTTGCCGAACGGCGCGATCGCCGTCGGCGACGACGGCGGAGCCAACCAGCATCTGCTGGAAAAAAACGGGACCTGGACCGCGCACACCGACGCCACGGCCAGCGGCCTGCAGCGCACCTACGGCCAGTTCAGGGATAGCCAGCAGAAATTCACCAACGTGACGCTGGGGTCGCCGTTCACGCCGGGCGCGGCGCGCAGCGACAAGAAGAATGTGAACTGGTTGCAAAGCAAGCTGGCGGTCTTCACGCCGGAACAAGCCATACAGGTGGCGCCGCGCGGCACCGCCGCGCTCACCATGGTCGGCCAGACGACCGAGCTGGTCGCGCGTTACCTCAATTATTTCAGGGCCCACTATCTTCCGGGCCCGGCCACGCCCGCGCCGGGACAGCCGCCGCTGCACACCCAGTTGCGGCAGGATTATCAAGAGCTGCGGGACCTGCCGCTGACCACCACGCCACCCGCCGTGCCGTTGACCGACGCAATCCACGACGCCATGAATACCAACTCGGGCGTGGCGCTCGACCGGCTGGAACGGGCGCTGGGCATGACCGATGCGCAAGGCCAGCTCAAGCCGAACTGGCGGGACTCGGCCGCGATTCGCGCCGCGCAGGCCAGGCGCCCCGGCGGCGCCGCCACCGACGACAACATGCTGCACCTGCTGGTGCGGCGGCGCCAGGCGATGCCGCCGACCGGCGACGCCGACGCCGTCCGCGCTTTCGCCGATACCACCCGGAGGCTGCAACGCCTGGTGCAGGCCGGCGTCCACCTGCACCGGCCCTTGGCGCCGAACGCGTCGCGCGAGGCCATGGGATACATGGCGCTGCCGGCGCGCATTTGGGACGATGCGACCGACGTGGTCAACGGCATGGGCCAACCCGCCAACCAGGGTCTCGATATCCTGGTCGGCCACCTGGTCAAGGATCAGCTGCGCTATGAAACCGCGCTGCAGCGCACCGCGCCCACCCGGGCGGACTCGGAAACCGACCTGCGACGGCTGAACGGCGATGACGGCAACGTGGTGTCGCAGCGCTTCAAGCAGAATATCTGGGACGCCCGCGCCGAGGTGGTGTTCGACAGCATGCGCGCCGTCATGGGCGCGTTCGGCCAGCCCGACCATGTGCTCAACCGGGCGGCGCGTTTCCAGGGCGTGCTCGGCGAGGACAAGCAGAACGACTACGTGCGGCTGGTGGACGAGTTGCCGCCGGGCGAGAGCATCCGCTTCGAATATACGGCGCAGGGCGGCCTGGACGGCGACGGCTGGAGCCATAACTGGACGCCCGCCGACCGTTTCAAGGAGGGCGCGCACCCGAAGGTGGACACGCCCGCCGACCTGGCCGGCAGGTTCAATATCGCCCTGAACAAGAAGCCGAACATCTTGCCGGTGCCGGGCGCCAGCCTGGCCCGCACCCGCGCCATGACCATCAGCAAGCGCGCGGACGGCATCGATATCACGTTCAGCCACGCGTTTGAAGGCGAGGTCAAGCTGCTGTGCGCGAAAATCAAGTGGGGCGCCGGCGAATACAAGGCCAACCATCGCACCACCGCCGACGGCAAGGATTCGCACTCGGCGCTGGGCCTGGTGTTCTTTGGCCTGGAGATCGTGCCGGCGGCGCTGGTGTTCAGCAAGGGCACCGAGGACAGCGTGAAACTGAGCCTGAAAAACGATGATGCGGGCACCGTCAGCCATGTGGTGGAGAGCTTGCTGTCGGGGAGGTACACGCCGGAAGAGCTGATCGAGCACACGGCGGACGCTTCGTACACGCGTTCGAAACACAGCAAATGGTCGAATACCCTGGACATGCAGGTCTTGATGGCGGTGGTCGGCATTTTCACGCCGCCGGAAAAGCTCTCGGAGCGCTTCAAGATGGTGATCGCCGGCGTTGAGCAGTGGACCGCCAGCCTGAACTTCAGCAACAGCGAATCGCGCACCCAGGATGCGAGCGGCGTCAGCACCACCAGGAGCGGCTACGACGCCACGGCCGGCCTGAACCGCAAATTCATTTCCGTCACCGAAATCCAGGGTTCGTGGATCAAGGCCCTGCCGGCGGTCAGCACGCTGGAGGGCAAGACCGACAACATCATCATCGGCGACGGCTACGAAATGGAACACAAGGTGCCGACCTGGATCGATCTGCAGATCATGGAGGTGTTCGCGCCGAAGGCGCTGCACCGCACGCCGGCCATACAGCAGAGCGCCGACGGCACGGTGACCGGCATGCGCTATACCATCAGCAGCAAGGACGGGCTCATCTTCGAGGCCCTGCCGCATTGGGAGGAACTGGCCAGGCGGAGTCCGGAAATCGCCGACAACCTGCGCGGCGCGGCCGCCTTGGCGCACGCCCAGGGCTTGCCGGTGGACATAGAAATGGAATTGGTGCCGGAGCGCCTGGAGATGCTGGACCACGCGCGCCGCTCGGACGACCCCGATCTGTCCCGCGCCGTGAGCGACGTCATGCGTTATCCCGAGAGCTGGCGCATCAAGCAGCTGCGGGTGGGCGGCAGGGAGCAGTACAGCACCGCGCTGGTGGCCGGCGCGTCCATGTTCCGCTACCGCAGCCATGCCGGCAATATCCACCAGAGCAATGCGGCGCTGATCGATATCAGCTACGACCCGCGGAGCCGCCATCCGGCCAAGCCCTTGCGCGCCACCGTGCGCGGTCCGCTGACCAACGGCGGCGGCCAACCCAAGTTCGACCAGCTCGACGCGCTGGCGAGCGGCAGGTTCATCGACGCGGCCTACGGTGTGAGCGAGGAGCCGCGTAGCGGCCCGCGCCGCCGCCTGGCGGCATTGCCGGCGCATGGCCCGGATGCGATCGGGCTCGCCGACCTGAGCAACAAGTGGCTGAAGGCGCCGCGGCCGGAACCGCATCTGGCGTTGCACCAGGGCCGCCCGGTGTTGCAATTCCGCTTGCCGGACAATCGCTGGCAGCACGTGGCGCTCAGTCCGGAAGAGGTGGGGCGACTGCTGGGCGAACAGCGCGGCGAAGCCACCTCGGCCTTGCTACAACTGATGCAGGCCGGCGCCAGCGGCAGGCTGGAGATACCGCTCGGTACCTGGGGGCAATTGAAGGACGTGACCGACCGTCCGCTGACCCAGCCTCACCCGTCGGAGCCCGACACCGGCCGGGCCCATGAGCGGCCGCTCGGCATCGCCGGCCTGCTGGCCGACGCCGAATGGCTGGAGCGGGCCATCCAGCAAGATACCCTGGACCCGGCGCAGCGCCATGTGCTGCGGGCCTTTTTCCCGGGCGAGCAATGGGAGACCGAGTGCGTGGAATTTGCGGAGAATCCGGCCATGGTGGCGGCCCTGGGCCATGCGCTGAGCCAGCTGGTCAACGCGCCGCCCGCCGTCAGCGCCGGCCACGCCACGCCGGCGGTGGAGGTGCTGACCGAACGGCCGTCGGCGGCCGCCATGATGCCGTCCAGCGCCATGGCGTCGGCATCGGGTTGACACAGGGGGGAGGTCAGCCGATGAAGGAGTCGAACTGCAGGTCGAATTCCTGCAGCGCCTTCTGGGCGTTCTGCATCTTCTTGCGGAATTCCGGACCGCGCTGCAGCGCCAGGCCGACGGCCAGCACGTCGATCACGACCAGGTAGGCCAGGCGCGCCGAAATCGGCGTGTAGGGGTCGATGTTGAAGATCAGGTCGATCGGGATCAGCACCGTCGCCAGGTCGGCCAGCGGCGTGCCGGACGGCGCCAGCACGATCACCTCGGCGCCGCCGCGGCGCGCCAGCTTGACCGAGCGCACCAGCGTCGGGCTGTTGCCGCGCTGGGAAATCGCCACCACCGCGTCGCCGGTGCGCAGCAGGGCGGCGGCGATGCTGTGGATGTGCGGGTCGGCGTAGGCGACGGTCGGCACGCCGGAGCGGAAGAACTTGTGCTGCGCGTCGGCCGCCACGATGCCGGAGGTGCCCTGGCCGTAGAATTCGATCTTGTTGGCCTTGGCCAGGATGTCCAGCGCCTTCTGGATCGCGTCCGGGTCGAGGTTGTTGCGCAGGTCCAGCAGGGTGTTGATCGAGCGGCTGCAGATCTTGTTGACCAGGTCGGCCGCGAGGTCGTCCTGGGTCGGCTGCTCGTTCAGGCCCGGCAGGGCCAGCGCCAGGCCCTGGGCCAGCTTGAGCTTGAACTCATGCCAGCCGTCGTAGCCCAGCGTGCGACAGAAACGCACCACGGTCGGTTCGGACACCTGGGCGCTCTTGGCGAGCGCCGTGATGTTCTGGCTGACCGTCTGGCCCGGATGGTCGAGGACCGCCAGCGCGACCTTGCGCTCCGATTTGGAGAGCGAGTCGAGCTGGGTGCGTATGGAATCTAGCAACATGTGGGCTTAGTCTTCCGGTAATGCTTCTTCACGCCATTGCAGGCCGTCGCGGCCGATCAGCGCCGAAGCGGCTGCCGGACCCCAGGTGCCTGCGGCGTAAGGAATCGGATAGCTGTCGTCCGCTTCCCAGTTGTTCAGGATCGGTTCGACCCATTCCCATGCCGCCTCCAGCTCGTCGCCGCGCATGAACAGGGTCAGCTGGCCGCGCAGCACGTCGAGCAGCAGGCGCTCGTAGGCGTCCATGCGCGGCGACTTGAACGATTCGCGGAAGTCCAGTTCCAGCTCGGCCTGTTTCAAGCGCATGCCGTCGCCGGGCGTCTTGGCCATCAGATTCATGCGCAGGCCTTCGTCGGGCTGCAGGCGGATGACCAGCGAGTTCGGCTGGAAGCTGTTGGTCGGCTGGGCGAAGATCGAATGCGGGATCTGCTTGAAGCGCACGACGATCTCGGCCAGGCCGTCGGCCATGCGCTTGCCGGTGCGCAGGTAGAACGGCACGCCGGCCCAGCGCCAGGTGTCGATCTCCGCCTTCATCGCGACGAAGGTCTCGGTGCGCGAATGTTCCGGCGCATCCGGCTCGTCGCGGTAGCTCGGCACGGCCTTGCCATCGACGTGGCCGGCGCGGTACTGGCCGCGCACGATGTTCTGCGCCAGCGTGGTCGGGGTGAATTTTTTCAGCGAGCGCAGCACCTGCAGCTTGGCGTCGCGCACGGCATCCGGCGCGATCGAGGTCGGCGGTTCCATGGCGACGATACACAGCAGCTGCAGCAGGTGGTTCTGCAGCATGTCGCGCAGCGCGCCCGAGGTGTCGTAGTAGCCCATGCGGTTGCCGACGCCGAGCTTCTCGGCGATGGTGATCTGGACGTCGGAAATCCATTCGCGGCGCCACAGCGGCTCGAACAGGATGTTGCCGAAGCGCAGGGCCAGCAGGTTCTGCACGGTTTCCTTGCCGAGGTAGTGGTCGATACGGTAGATCTGCGATTCCTCGAAGACCTTGCCCACTTCGGCGTTGATCTGCTTGGCCGAGGCCAGGTCGCGGCCCAGCGGTTTTTCCAGCACCACGCGCGAATTCCTGGTCACCAGGCCGTTGGTCTTCAGGTTCTCGCAGATCTGCGAGAAGATCGCCGGCGGCGTCGCCAGGTAGTAGACCTTGGTGATGGCGTCGTCCTTGCGCAGCGCCTCGACCAGCGTGTGGTAGCTGGTGGCGTCGGTCGCGTTCAGCGAGACGTAGACGATGCGGGCGGTGAAGCGGGTCCACGCGGCCGGCGTCACGGCCGGCGATTTGATCAGCGGTTTGGACGTGGTCTCAACGGTTTGCAGGAATTCCTCCTGGCTGGCGTCCGCACGGCCGACGCAGATAATGCGGGCGGTCGCCGGCAGGTCGTTCGCCACATCGCGTGCATACATTGCGGGCAGTAATTTGCGCATCGCCAGATCGCCGCTGCCGCCAAACAGAACCAGATCAAAATCGGTAAGAGCCATAGTATGAGAATCGTCGCAAAAAAAGTGCCGAAAGGATGTGCCGCGCGCTGTGCGCGGCCGCTGATGTGACACCTTACACCAGCCGTAGTTTGCCTGTGTAAATTTACTACTTTTAAAGGCGTTTTGCAAGAAATTTTACTACATTCCCCTCTGGCGAGGGCATGATGCATATCAAGGAATGCGGCGGTGTTGCGCGGCGGCGCCAGTTTAATTGCTTGGTGGAAAAAAGGGCTATAATGGCGGCATCCCGCATGCGATTCCCGCCGCCGGTCCGCGCCCCATCCGCGCCGCCTCCGCCCGATCATGAATTCGCCTCGTTCAGCATGCGCCGCCCCTACGCGGCAACCTAGCCTGCGGCCCTTCACCCGCCGCGCCTGATCGAATCAATCCATTATAAGCTGGCCTGCCTTCGCGTGCTGACGCATGGCGTTTGTCTGTCCGGCCCGGAGTTTTCCTATGCAAAACCGCTACGACCCCTTGCAGGCGATTGCCGTGCAGGCAGACAAAATGATGCTGTGCGTCCTCTGGGCGCTGCAATTGTTCTCGCTGGCGCTGGCCGGCGTCAACGACACCTGGATGCTGGCGCTGCTGGTCGGCCTGCCTGCCGCCGGCTTGCCGACCTTCCTGTATTTCAGCGCGTCCGGCTCGGTGCTGACGCGCTGCGTGGTCGCGGTCTCGGTGATGGTGTTCGCGGCGCTGAACATCCACCAGGGCGCGGGCTTGACTGAATTGCACTTTGGTATTTTCGTCTACCTGGCGTTTTTGCTCGCCTACCGCGACTGGCGCCCGATCGTGGTGGCGGCCGGCGTCATCGCCGTGCACCACCTCGGCTTCCATTATCTGCAGGAATGGAACTACGGCGTGATGTGCTTCACGCGGCCGCAGCTGTCGACGGTGTTCATCCACGCCGCCTACGTGGTGGTGGAGTCGGGCGTGCTGATCTTCCTGGCCACCATCCTGCGCCGCGCCGCCTGCCAGGCGGCGGAGCTGGAGAGCATCGTCTCCGCGCTGGCGGCGATTGAAGGCCGCATCGATTTGTCGGCCGCGGAAGGCAAGCCGCGCAGCCGTCTGGCGCGCTCGCTGCTGGAGATGCTGGTGACGATGCGCGACACCATCGCCGGCGTGCGCGATGGCGCGCATACCATCGCCGGCGCCTCGGGCGAAATCGCGCACGGCAATGCGGAGCTGTCGCGCCGCACCGAGCGCCAGGCCGGCAGCATCGAGCAGACCGCCGCGTCGATGGCGCGGCTGGCCGCCACCGTGCGCCGGAATAACGAGAGCGCGCGCCAGGCCAACGAGCTGGCGCAGAGCGCGTCGGCGATCGCCATCAAGGGCGGCGAGGCGGTGCGGCAGGTGGTCGATACGATGGGCGACATCAATGCCTCGTCGCGCCAGATCGTGGACATCATCAGCGTGATCGACGGGATCGCGTTCCAGACCAATATCCTGGCCTTGAACGCGGCGGTGGAGGCGGCGCGCGCCGGCGAGCAGGGCAGGGGCTTCGCGGTGGTGGCGTCCGAGGTGCGCAACCTGGCGCACCGCTCGGCGGCGGCGGCCAAGGAGATCAAGCAATTGATCGGCAATACGGTGCAGACGGTGGAGGGCGGCAGCCGCCTGGTCGACGAGGCCGGGGCCACCATGCTGCAGGTGGTCGACAGCGTGCAGCGCGTGACCGCCATCATGGGCGAGATGAGCAGCGCCAACCAGGAGCAGAACGAGGGCATCGAGCGCATCAACCACGCGATTGTGGAGTTCGACGAGAGCACGCAGCAGAACGCGGCGCTGGTGCAGGAAGACGCGGCGGCCGCCGATGCGCTGGCGGAGGAGGCGCAGCATCTGACGTCGCTGGTGGCGGCGTTCAAGCTGGAAATGGGGCATGCGCAGCCCTCCCGGCTTGCGGCGCCGGCGCGCCAACGGTTGCGGCTGGTGGGCGCCGGCTGACGTTTATTCGACGTAGGTGTTTTCGACGCGGCCCGCGACGTCCATGCGGATGCCGAGCAGCTTGCCGCTCAGCGGATACTGTTCCAGTTCCGGCGCCGGACGCGCGCCGGCGCTGGTCACGTACAGCGTGCGCAGGTCCTCGCCGCCGAACGCCATCATGGTCGGGCAGCGCACCGGCAGCTTGATCTCGCCGATCAGGTCACCGGTGGGCGACAGCTTGGCCAGCCGCGCGCCCTCAAACATCGCCACCCAGTAATTGCCTTCGCTATCGACCGCCGCGCCGTCCGGACGGCCGCCGTAGTTGTTGGCCTTGTCGGTCGAGAACTGGTGCAGCAGGCGCTGGTCCGACACCGCGCCGGTCGCGACGTCGAAATCGGCGCGCGTGACGCGATGCGCGGCCGTATCGGCGTGGTACATGGTCTTGCGGTCCGGGCTGAAACCCAGGCCGTTCGAATTGGTCATGCCACCCGACCAGGCCTTGCGGATCGCGCCTTTCTCCAGCACGAACATCTCCGCCGCCGGCTTGTCGCGCGGCTCGTAGATCGTACCGACCCAGAAACGGCCGGCGCCATCGACATGGCCGTCGTTGAAGCGCGCCACGGCGGTGTCGTAGGGCGCCGCCGCGATCTCGGTCAGGCGCACCTCGTCGCTGCCGGTGTCCAGATGCGCAAAGCCGCTGCGCATGGCGACGATCAAGCCGCCCTGGTCGCTGATGGCCAGGGTGGCCGGCTCGCTGGACAGCTTCCACGAGCGGTGCGCGCCGCTGGCCGGATCCAGGCGGTGCACGGTGAATGCGGGGATATCAACCCAGTACAGCGCCTGTTCCAGCGGATGCCACAGCGGGCATTCACCGGTCTGCATGACGGCGTCGTAGGCTACCGTTACTTCGGCTTCGATGTTTGGAGTAGTCATAATCAGATGTGCTGTGCGGCCTTGGCCATGAAGATCAAGCCGTTGGTCGAGCTGTCGTGACGCTCGGGCTTGGCATCGCCGGTCAGTTCCGCGTGAATATTCTTGGCCAGGACCTTGCCCAGCTCCACGCCCCACTGGTCGAAGCTGTTGACGTCCCACAGCACGCCCTGCACAAAGGTCTTGTGCTCGTACAGCGCGATCAACGCGCCCAGCGTCGACGGCGTCAGCTGGTCCATCAGAATCGTGTTCGACGGACGGTTGCCCGGGAAGGTCTTGTGCGGCACCAGCGCCTCGATTTCCTCGGCGCCGAGTTTTTGCGCGCTCAGATCGGCGCGCACTTCATCGGCGGTCTTGCCGGTCATGAAGGCTTCCGACTGCGCGAAGCAGTTCGCCAGCAGCGAGTCGTGATGGCCGGGCAGGTCGTGCGTCGCGCGCAGCGCGGCGATGAAATCGATCGGCGTCACATCGGTGCCCTGGTGCAGCAGCTGGAAGTAAGCGTGTTGCGCGTTGGTGCCGCACTCGCCCCACACCACGGGGCAGGTCGGCGTATCGACTTCCGCGCCGTTGCGCGTGACGCGCTTGCCGTTGCTCTCCATGTCGAGCTGCTGCAGGTAGGCCGGGAAGCGGCTCAGGTCCTGGTGGTACGGCGCGATCGACAGCGAGCCGGCATCCAGGAACTGGCGGTTCCAGAAGCCGACCATCGCCAGCAGCACCGGCATGTTCTGCTCCAGCGGCGCTACGCGGAAGTGTTCGTCCATCGCATGCGCGCCGCCCAGGAAGGCGCTGAAATAGCCGAAGCCCACCGCCAGCGCCACCGCCAGGCCGATCGCCGACCACACCGAATAACGGCCGCCGACCCAGTCCCAGAACGGGAACATATTGGCCGGGTCGATGCCGAAGGCTTTCACCGCGTCGATGTTGGTGGAGACGGCGACGAAGTGGCGCGCCAGGTGCTCTTCCTTGGCCGACTGCAGGAACCAGTTGCGGGCGGTGCCGGCGTTCAGCATGGTCTCCGCCGTGACGAAGGTCTTGGAGGCGATGATGAACAAAGTCGTTTCGGGATCGACCTGCGCCAGCGCCGCATCCATGTCATGGCCGTCGACGTTGGAGACGAAGTGCATCTTCAGGCGCGGATGCGCATACGAGCGCAACGCCAGCACGGCCATCTTCGGGCCCAGGTCGGAGCCGCCGATGCCGATGTTGACGACGTCGGTGATCGGCTTGCCGGTGTGGCCCAGCCATGCGCCGCTGCGCACGCGGTCGGTGAAATCCTTGATGTGATCCAGCACGGCGTGCACGTCGCCGTTGATGTCCTGGCCGTCGACGACCAGTTCCTTGCCGCGCGGCATGCGCAACGCGGTGTGCAGCACGGCGCGATGTTCGGTAAGATTGATCTTCTCGCCATTCAGCATCGCATCGCGCTGGCGCTCGACGCCGCGTTCGCGGGCCAGGTCCAGCAGCAGGCCGACGGTTTTCGCATCCAGGCGGTTCTTGGAATAGTCCAGGAACAGGCCGGCCGCATCGACGGTGAGTTTGGGGAATCGCTGCGCGTCGGCGGCAAACAGCTGGCGCAATTGCCAGGTTTTGGCGTCGACGGCGTGGGATTCGAGGGCTTGGAAGCTGGCGGTGGTGGTCAGTGCAGGCTGGCGCATAATGTTTGGCGTCGTTAGTCTGTGATGGGGAGGGGATGCGTGAATGATACAGGAAAATCCGGTAAATTCACTACGGTTCGAGAGCCGATGCGGAATTTTTATGGCATTGGAGGTGTACTACTCTGCACGCTGACATGATTTGTCGGTGCCGCCGATAGCCCGCGTGAGCCAGCCAAATACAAGAAAAGCCAGTCGGCTTTGAAATTTTGTAGTAAAATTTCACGGAAATTCATTCATAAGGAACGATCATGGCGTTGCATCCAGTCCTAGAAACCGTCACCGCTCGCATTATCCAGCGCAGCAAACCATCGCGCGGCGCGTACTTGGCCCATCTTGAAGCGGCCCGCGTCAAAGGCGTACAGCGCGGCGCTTTGGCCTGTACCAACCTGGCGCACGGCTTTGCCGCTTTCCCCGCCAACGACAAGCTGTCGCTGAAGGAACTCAAGAAGCCGTCGGTGGCGATCGTCTCGGCCTACAACGACATGCTGTCGGCGCACCAGCCGTTCGAAGGCTTCCCGGCGCTGATCAAGGACGCCGTGCGCGAAGTCGGCGCCGTGGCCCAATTCGCCGGCGGCACGCCCGCCATGTGCGACGGCGTCACGCAAGGCCAGCCGGGCATGGAGCTGTCCCTGTTCTCGCGCGACGCGATCGCCATGTCGACCGCCGTGGCGCTGTCGCACAATATGTTCGACTCCGCCGTCTACCTGGGCGTCTGCGACAAGATTGTACCCGGCCTGCTGATCGGCGCGCTGCACTTCGGCCATTTGCCTGCGGTGTTCGTGCCGGCCGGCCCGATGACCACCGGCCTGTCGAATTCCGAGAAAGCCAAGATCCGCCAGCTATACGCGCAAGGTAAGGTCGGCCGCGCCGAACTGCTGGAAGGCGAGTCGCAGTCCTACCACGGCGCCGGCACCTGTACCTTCTACGGCACCGCCAACAGCAACCAGATGCTGATGGAAGTCATGGGCCTGCACCTGCCGGGCGCCGCCTTCATCACCCCGAACACGCCGCTGCGCGACGAACTGACCAAGGCCGCCGCCAAGCGCGCCGCCGTCATCACCGCGCAATCGAACGAATACCTGCCGGTCGGCCATGTGGTCGATGAGAAGTCCATCGTCAACGCGGTCGTCGCGCTGCTGACCACCGGCGGCTCGACCAACCACACGCTGCACCTGGTGGCGATCGCCAAGGCGGCCGGCATCGTCATCGACTGGAACGACTTCGACGAACTGTCGAAAGTGGTGCCGCTGCTGACCCGCATCTACCCGAACGGCAACGCCGACGTGAACCACTTCCACGCCGCCGGCGGCACCGGCTTCGTCATCCGCGAACTGCTGGATGGCGGCCTGCTGCACGACGACGTCACCACCATCCTGGGCAAGGGCCTGCGCGCGCACTGCGCCGAGCCTTTCCTGGGCGAGGGCGGCAAGGGCGTGGTCTGGAAAGACTCGCCATTGGAATCGGGCGACGAAGCGGTGCTGCGCAAGATCACCGCGCCGTTCTCGCCGGACGGCGGCACGGTGCTGGTGCAGGGTAACCTGGGCCGCGCGGTGATGAAGGTCTCGGCCGTCAAGCCGGAACACCAGACGGTGGAAGCGCCGGCGCTGGTGTTCAATTCGCAGGAAGATTTCATGGACGCCTACAAGGCCGGCACGCTGGACCGCGACTTCGTCGCCGTGCTGCGCTTCCAGGGCCCGCGCGCCAACGGCATGCCGGAACTGCACGCGCTGACTCCGGCGCTGGCCAACCTGCAGGACGCAGGCCGCCACGTGGCGCTGGTGACCGACGGCCGCATGTCGGGCGCGTCGGGCAAGGTGCCGGCGGCGATCCACGTATCGCCTGAGATCCTGGCCGGCGGTCCGCTGGGCCTGGTGCGCGACGGCGACATCATCCGCGTCTGCGCCAAGAGCGGCACGCTGGAAGCGCTGGTCGAATCGAGCGTATGGCATTCGCGCTCGCTGGCCACCGCCGACCTGACCCCGAACGGCGTGGGGATGGGCCGCGAGCTGTTCGCCATGTTCCGCAACAGCGTGTGCGAAGCGGAGAAGGGCGCGACCACCTTCGGGCTGCCATCCCCGATTCCTACCACGGTAGGCCTGCATGACAAAGACCCGGTCGGCAACACCGTACCAGGTTCCGATGAAGATTACTCGATGAAGAAAGATGCGTAAATCATGACTATGACTCTGCTCGACATTATGCGTACCTCGGCCGTGATCCCTGTGATCGCGATCGACGATCCTGAACATGCCGTCCCGCTGGCGCGCGCGCTGGTGGCCGGCGGCATCCGCGTGCTGGAAGTCACGCTGCGCACCAAGCACGGCCTGGGCGCGATCAAGGCCATGTCGGCTGTCGAAGGCGCTATCGTCGGCGTCGGCACGCTGACGCAGCCGGAAGAATTCGCAGCGGCGCGCGACGCGGGCGCGGTGTTCGGCGTCTCGCCGGGCCTGACGCCGGCGCTGATCGCCGCCGCCAAGAGCAGCGGCCTGCCGCTGCTGCCGGGCGTGATGACGCCGTCGGAAGTGATGGCCGCGCGCGAACAGGGCTTCAAGCAGTTGAAATTGTTCCCCGCTGTTCCAGCCGGCGGCATCGGCATGCTGAACGCGATCAACGGCCCGCTGCCGGACGTGACGTTCTGTCCGACGGGCGGCATCTCGCAAGAGACGGCGTCGCAATTCCTGGCGCTGAAAAACGTCGCCTGCGTCGGCGGCTCCTGGCTGACGCCGAAAGACGCCATCGCCGCCGGCGACTGGCAGCGCATCACCGACATCGCCAAGGCCGCCAGCGGCCTGCGCTAACACCCCAAACGACGCCTCGGCGTCGTTTTTTTATGGTGCCGCGCCAAGCAGTCGCTGATCGAGTTCTTCGCGAAGCACCTTGCGGAATCCGGCTACGGTCAGCGGCTGGTTGTCCTTGTTGCGCTTGTCGGCGCTTTTTATGGCGTCGCGGAGTGCGGCGTTAATCATTGTCTGATAGCCGGTCCCCTGTGCTTCGGCCCTGTTGCGAAAGAAGGCAATGACATCATCGTCCAGCATGATGGTGATGCGTGTCTTTCCTGTCGGGTCAATGACTGGACCGCGTTTGCCTCTACTGAAATCGTATTCCTTATCCATGGTATTGCTCCGCTTCGCTTTTGCTGGCTTTACGCGCGGAAATCACTCGTGTTCGGTTTCCGCGTGGAGTGTGGATGACGACTAGAATTCTGCCGACGGCGTCGGTGCCCACCGTACTGAATCGCTGCTCCCCGTCTGCATCAGGAATTTCGATCGTGATGGACATCGGGTCGTTCAGCGCTTCCTCGGCCTGCGAAAAGCTGACTTTATGCTTGATCAGGTTTGACTTTGCCTTGGCGGGGTCGAACTCTATGTCTTTGCTGGGATTATGCATATACTATGCATATACAGTCAAGCAAGCTCGCGTGTGTTGATCAGACGCATCTAATAAGCAGATTTGTGAGCGATATTTGGGATTGCTCGGTGATAAGATAATCCTCTTCAATCGGAGAGGGATGGGCTATGCCGGGAAAAATCCACAGCTGGATCGCGATGATGTGCGTGCCGGTGTTCTGTTCTTCCGCCGCGCTGGCGGAACCGGTCCTACGTTACGCCAACCCCATCGTCTACGCCGACTATTCCGATCCGGATGTCATCCGGGTCGGCGACGATTACTACATGGTGGCGTCGAGTTTTCATTTCTCACCCGGCATTCCTGTTTTGCAGTCCAAGGATCTGGTGCATTGGAAGATCGCCGGCCATGTGTTGGATAAGCTGAGTTTCGATCCTGCCTATAATATGCTCCCGCCTTACACACTCACCGACAGCACGTCGAAGCCGGTGGGCAAGGGGATGCGTTATGCGGGCGGCGTATGGGCGCCGGCCATTCGCCATCACAACGGCCTGTTCTATGTCTATTGGGCCACGCCGGATGAGGGCATCTTCATGAGCTCGACAGCCAGCCCCGCCGGCAAATGGTCCGATCCCGTGAAGGTGCTCGACGGCCCGGGATATGAAGATCCCTGCCCGTTCTGGGATGACGACGGCAAGGCCTATCTGGTCCACTCGAAAGTGGGGGCGGGACCGGTGATCCTGCACGCCATGAGCCCGGACGGCAAAACGCTGTACGACGCCGGCACGACCATCATTGAAGACAAGGCCAACCTGCCGGTCCTGGAAGGTCCCAAGACCTACAAGCGCAACGGCTACTACTACATCTTCGCGCCCATCGGCGGCGTGGAGACCGGCGCGCAAGCCGTCATGCGGTCGCGGAAGATCGAGGGGCCGTATGAATACAAATCGGTGCTCAATCCCGGTAACGGCTTGAAAGGCCCGCACCAGGGCGGCTATGTCGAGACGCCTTCGGGGCAGGGCTGGTTCATCCACTTCAACAGCACCGGCGCATTCGGCCGCATCGCCCACTTGCAGCCGGTGGCGTGGAAGGATGACTGGCCTGTGATGGGCGCGGCGGGCGTGCCCGTATCGGACCATGTTTATCCCGACACCGGCAAACAATCCGCCGACAAGATCCAGGACACGGACGAGTTTTCAAGCGACAAGCTCGGCCTGCAATGGTCGTGGAATCACAATCCCGATGATGCGCGCTGGAGTCTGTCGCAGCGGCCCGGCTACATGCGTATCGAAGCCAACAAGGCCAGGTATCTGGTCGGCGCCCGCAATACGCTGACGCAGATCCTGCAAGGCCCGCATTCCGTCATCAGCACGCGGATCGAAATCAAGGCGCTGGCCAACGCCCAGAGAGCGGGCCTGAGCCTGTTCGGCGTGAAGCTGCCGTGGATAGGCGTGGCGCGCGACAACGGCGCGAACTACCTGACTTACTCCAACGCCGGCGAGGAGACGCGCGGCGCCAAAATCGAAGGCGACGCCATCATCCTGCGCGCCCGGGTCTTTGAAAGCCAGTTCGTGCAATTCTCCTACGCCTTGGGCGAGAACGAAGCGTTCAAGGATGTCGGTCCGGTGACGCCGCTGGCGAAATTCTCGTGGTGGAAGGGCAGCCGTCCCGCCGTGTTCACCTACATCAAATCCGAGACGGATGAAGTCCAGTCCACCCGAACCGGCCGCGATCAAATCAAGCAGAATTACATTGATGTCGACTGGTTCAGGGTGACGGACTGGAAGTGATCAGGTACAGGATGCATCGGCCAGCAGCGCCGGCCGCGCGTCCTTGCCGGCGTTGAGGAAGCGGACCCGCAGCAACGTCAACCCGCGAAGGTGCCGCGTCCACAAGCCGTAGGCCGGCATGACGGCCGCGTACATATGCGGATCAGGGTAGATATCCTGGCTGACGGGGACGTCCGCCGCCTTGATCGCCGGCTCCGTGGCGGCCGCCATCTTGATGGTCACGTCGCGCAGCAGCACATGCTCTATCTGCCTGCCTTGCATGCCGGTAAAGAAGGAGCCGCGCACGCCGTTGTCATCGCCCGTGATGCGGTCGAACACGATGTGGCGCAGGTTGCCCGGCGCGGGCCGCGCCTGGCCCGGCCGCACCCGGCCGCGATCGCCCAGGTAGAGGAACAAGGGGCTCTCGCTGCGCACGATATGGGCGTCATGTACCAGCACGCGCTCCAGCGTGCCGCCGTCGACGATTTCCCATGAGATGCCGCCGTCCGACTTGCGCCGCTTGCGCGAGCGCATCGTCTCGGCGGGCCCGCCCAACACCACATTGCGCACCAGGATATTGCGGAAGTCGCCCTGCGAATCGGTGCCGAACTTCAGCGCGTTGCAGCTGCTGAAGAACTGGCAGTTTTCGACCAGGATGTTTTCCATCGGACGTTGCCCTGCGCCCTTGAAGCACAAGGCGTCGTCGCCCGAATTGATCCAGCTGTTGCGCACGATGACGCGGCGGCAGCCATCGATATCCAGTCCGTCGTTGTTATGATTGGCCTGGTTCTCAACCCGGATGCCGTCGATCAGCAAGTCCTCGCAATTGAGGTAGTTCTGCATCCAGCACGGCGAGTCCTTCAGGTTGATGTCCTTGATCACCACGTTCCTGCAATCCAGCATGCGGATGATGAAGGGACGGCCCGGCGTGCCGCTGATGGTTTCCTCGCCGGGGAAGTTGTCGTGCGTGCCGCGGCCGTCGATGGTGCCCTTGCCGCCGATGCCGACACGCTCGCAACCCTGGGCAAAGATCAGCGATTGATTCATGCCCATATTGCTGTCCATGACGGTCAGCCGCCTGGCCAGCCGTTCCGGATAGTCCTTCAGGTTGGTGCTGGCGAGCAGGCGGCTGCCTTCGGCGATCTCCAGCATCACGCCGGAGCGCAGGTCTATCGTGCCGCTGACATAGTCCCCTTGCGCCAGCCGCACCGTGCCGCCGCCCGCAGCCGCGCAGGCGTCGATGGCGCGCTGGATGGCGGCGGTCGCCAGCGAACCGGCCGCCAGTCCATAGGCTTCCGGCTGGAAGACGCGATCCGGCACCGGCCATGCGAGCAGGGTCTTGGTCAGGTTCAAGGCCATGAGGTCGAGGTCGTTGCGCAGGCGGTCGGACCATTCCGGCGCCGCGCCGCAAGGTGTCGCCGCCATGACGGCCGGCGACACCCAGCTGCCGAGCAGGCCGCAGCCCAGCGCCAGGGCGAGGGTGCGGCGTTGTGGATTGATGGCGTTCATCGCTCTCACAGTTTGAGGTTCAGGGTGACGAACATCGATCGTCCGAGGGGATCGTAGGTCGCCGCGATGGTGTTGTTGGACGGCAGCTGCGACGAACCCAGGACCGGCGGATCCTTGTCGAGCACATTGCGCATCCCCGCAGTCACGCTGAAGGTTTTGCTGAACTCGTAGCCTGCCGTCAGATCCAGGTAAGTGTACGCCTTGATCACCGGATTGGTCAGCGACTCCAGCGCCGGCGGCGTGTTGCCCTGGCGCTGAGGGATGACGTAGGTATCCACCGTCACGCTGTCGATGAAGCGGGCGCGGGCGGACAACATCAGCTTGCCGGTATTCATGGTCAGGCGGGCGGTGCCTTTCCAGCGTGGAACCGGCTGGCCGCAGGTCGCGCCCCAGGAGCCCACGCATTGGTTCTTGATGTTCGGCAGGTCCTGGATAGGCGTGAAGGTCAGCTCTTTCACATACGTCCAATTGGTGTCGAAATTCCAGCGGGTGTTGCCCATCAGGCCCCAGTCGGTACGGAAGCCATAGTGCCCCGCGAAGTCGTAGCCTTGCGTTGTGATGCCGCCGATATTGGCCGCGGTGGTCATCACGTAGGTCGGCGCCGCGATCTGGCCGGTGATCGGATCGCGGTTGATCGCCTTGCAGTACACGCTGTTGGCATTCTGGATCGTCTTGTAGCACAGGTCCAGCACGGACTGGATGCCGCCGCCGCCCAGCGTCGAAATCGCGTCGTCCAGCGTGATCTTGTAGTAGTCAAGGCTCAGGTTCAGCCCCTTGATGAAGGTCGGCGAGTAGACTGCGCCGACCGTCGTGGTGTGCGACTTCTCTGCGGTCAGGTTGGGGTTGCCGCCGACCACCTGGTTGATGAAGTTGGATGGCTGCACGGCCTGGTCGAACACCAGGTTGGCCGGCACGCCGGTGGCCACGCACAGCGCCCTGACCGCCTCGGTCTGCTGCGAGGCCGGCTGGCGGTTGGAGCAAGGGTCGGTCGCGGTCGGACCGTTGGTGCCCTGGCCGCCAAACAGTTCGCCCACGTTCGGCGCGCGTATCGATTTTTGCTTCTGCGCGCGGAAGGTCAGGCTCTCGGCCGGCGCCCATTCGGTGCCGATGGAGCTGGTCCAGACCTTGCCGACCGATTCAACGTCATAGTCGGAACGGCGGAAGGCGCCGCTCACGCTCAGGCGCTTGGCGAACGGCTTGTCGGCCAGCAGCGGCACCCGCGTCTCGCCATAGAATTCCTTGACGCTGGACGAGCCCTGCGTGGCCAGCGCCGCGTTCCAGCCGGACACGTCGCCGGAGGCCAGGAAGGCGTCCGGCGTGTATTTGGCGGTGGCGCGCCGGTGTTCGACGCCGACCGAGAAATCGACCGCGCCGGCCGGCACTTCGGCCAGCTTGCCGGTGATGTTGCCGGCGGCGACTTGCTGTTCCGCGCGGATCGTCGAATTGGAGAAAATCGAGATGGCGTTCCTGGCCGCGTCGGTCATGTTCTGGCCGAACGGGTTGAGCACCGGCGCCGCGCCGCCTTGCGACAGGATCGCATTCTGGAAGCGGCTCAGCGCAATCGAGCCGCTCTGGTTCTGCGATTCGATGGTGCGGCTGTTGGTGTAGTACATATCGTACTTCAGGTCGCTCAGGAATTTTTCCGAAACATCCTTCAAATCGCCGCGCAGGCCGACCGCCACGCGGAACACGGAATGGTCCGTTTCCGCCGCGCGCGTGCCGATGTCGGGCAGGCGGCGGTTCAGGTTCAGCACGGCCAGGCCGTCGCCGGCCACCGTCGTCAATGTCTGCGTGCCGGCGGTGACCCTGGTGGTGCCGGTTTCCTTCAGGTCGAGCTGGCGCATGACTTCCTGCATTTCCGGGCTCAGGTAGGGGTTGTTGGTGTTCACCAGGAAGTTGCCGCTCGCGCTGGTTGGCGCGATCTGCACGTTCGCGGTGTTATTGCTGAAGTGCAGCTCCATGTAGCCGGTGTTGTGCTCGTCAAAATCGTAATGGGAGAAGGCATTGCCCATCCAGCGTTTTTGCGGCGTCACCAGGTAGGAGTTCGGGCCGAGGTCATAGGCGTCGGCGGCGGTATAGGGGCGGATCGCCTTGCCGGTCTGGTCGAAGATGGCGCCGAGCGAGCCCATGTTTTGAAGGCCGGCAGCGATCATGGCCGCGTTCAGTGCCGGGTTGGAGCTGGACGAACCGACCACCGGCAGGTTGCCGATGCGGCCGTTGGGCACCGTGGCCGAGCCGCTGTAGACCAGGCCCGGCCTGCCGCCTGCGGACAAGCAGGTCTGGCCGGACGGGACCGCTTGCGGCGTGCCAGGACGGGTCGCCGACCAGGAGGAGGCGGTGACGCAGCCGTCGCCCATGGACGGCAGCGCCCAGTCGCCGCGGTCGGCGCGCGTCATGCCTTCGCGGTCCATGTAGTTGACGGACAGGACGGCGTTGCCTTTGTTGTTGGCGAAGTTGCCGCCCACCGTCAGGTCGAGGCTTTTGGTCGGCGTCTTGCTGGGCTGGTCCCAGGTGCGCTGGGCGTTGACTTCGACGCCTTCGAAGTTGTCGCGCATGATGAAGTTGACGACGCCGGAAATGGCGTCCGAACCGTACACGGCGGACGAGCCGCCGGTGACGGTTTCAATCCGCTTCACCAGCGAAGAGGGGATGGTATTGATATCGGTGGTGAAATCCGGGCCGGTGATGGCGAAGCGGCGGCCGTTGACCAGCACCAGGTTCCTGGTCGGCCCGAGATTGCGCAGGTTCAGCGTCGAGGTGCCGGACGGCTGGCCTGCCTGCATGGTGTTGGCGGTCGGGCTGCTGAGCTGGTTGGCGGTAAATTGCGGCGTGTCGGACAGCAGCGTTTCCAGGCTTTGCGTGCCGGTCACTTTCAGTTCCTGCTGGTCGACCACGGTAACCGGCGTCGGCGCCAGGTAGCCGCCGCTGGCCAGCCTGGAGCCGGTGATGACGACCTTGTTTTCATCGGGTTTGGCCTCTGGCGCCGCATCCTGCGCGCTGGCCATGCCGGTGACGCTGACGGCCACCAGTAACGCCGAAATCGAATGCCCATGACCTAGCCTGCTTCTTTTATTTTTACGCATTGTTGTCTCCGTTTTTCACCTAATGGGAAGCCTCTTGTTACGCTAACAATAAATTGTTTGCGCAACCATTTGGCTGTGGTAAATAGTAGGTAGCTTCATATCGCGCAGTCAATCGGCGGCCGCTCAAGCCCTTGACTAAAGCCGCTATAGTCAACAAGTTGATTGCTTGCGATGACGAACTGTTGCTTTTTCTGGATATGATCCTTGCCCAATCATGGAGATAAAAATGACCCACCCTCGCTGGCTGCGGCTGATGTTACTGGCTACCATTTTCCTCGGCAGTGCGGGGGCGGCTGAGCTGCCCATCGACCGCCGCGCCCTGGTTGAGCGGCACAGCCCGCATTTGAGCGCTGTCGATCCGTGGGCGCCGCTGAGCGTGGGCAACGGCCAGTTTTGCTTTACCGCCGACGTGACGGGCCTGCAGACTTTCCCCGACTATTACAGCAGGAACGGCATCGCGGTGGAGACGCAGGCGCGCTGGTCGTGGCATGAGGACCCGAATCCGAACGGCTACAAGCTGGCCGACGCCAACCGCGACTACACCGCCCATGGCCAGACCGTGGGCTATCCGACCAATCTCCAGGCGCCGGCGGCCGGATGGCTGAGGGAGAATCCGCATGCGATGCCGTTGGGACAGCTGCGCCTGCATTTGAATGGCAAGGTACTGGCCATCGATGACATCAAGAACATCGACCAGAAACTGGACCTGTGGACCGGTATGCTGACCAGCCGCTATACCATAGAGGGACAGCCCGTCAGCGTGACGACGGCGGCCAGTCCCGGCCAGGATACGCTGGCGGTGCGCATTGCCTCGCCGCTGCTGGCCAGCGGCAGGCTGGCGGTGCGCCTGGCGCTGCCGCGCGGTTATGTCATCGCGGTCAAGGCGAATCCGCCGCTGGACTGGTCGCAGCCGGAATCGCACAGCACCAGGGTGACGTCGCAGGGCGAGCGCATGCTGGCGCTGGAGCATGTGCGCGACGGCGCGCGCTACGCCGCCGTGCTGAACGCGGCGGCGCCCATTTCCATCGCGAGACCGGCGCCGCATGAATTCCAGATCGCGCCCGCAAAAGGCGGGGAGCTCGATTTCACGCTGTCTTATTCTGCTGGCGCCGCCGTGCCCGCTGCGAGTCCGGCGGCGGTGCTGGAGCAAAGCGCCAGTCATTGGCGGGCGTTCTGGCAGAGCGGCGCGGCCGTCGATTTCAGCGGCAGCACCGATCCGCGCGCGGTGGAGCTGGAGCGGCGCGTGGTGCTGTCCCAGTATCTGACCGCGATCCAGTTCGGCGGCGACTTCCCGCCGCAGGAAAGCGGCTTGACCACGACCACCTGGTACGGCAAGCATCACACCGAAATGGTGTGGTGGCATGCGGCGCACTTCGCGCTGTGGGGCCGCCCGCAATACCTGGACAACACGCTGCGCTGGTTCCAGCAGACCTTGCCCGTCGCACGCCAGATCGCGGCATCGCGTGGGCTGAAGGGCGCGCGCTGGCCCAAGATGACCGGCCCTCAGGGACGCGATAGCCCCGGCGGCAATCCGCTGATCGTATGGAACCAGCCGCACCCGATCCACCTAGCGGAACTGATGTACCGCAGCGCGCCGGACCGGCGGACGCTGGATCAATATCGCGAGCTGGTCTTCGCCACCGCCGATGCGATGGCGTCCATGCTGCACTGGGACGCGGCCGGCAAGCGCTATGTGCTCGGGCCGCCGCTGTGGATCGCGCAGGAGATCTACGATCAATCCACCAGCATGAATCCAGCCTATGAATTGAGCTACTGGGCCACGGGCTTGCAGATCGCGCAGCAGTGGCGCGCGCGTCTCGGCCTGCCGCCGGATCCGGACTGGGAGCGGAAGCGTTTGCAGCTATCCAGGCTGCCGCAAAAGGATGGCAAGTATGTCGCGCTGGAATCGACGCCGGATACCTGGGACAACATCGCCAGCCGCCATGATCATCCATCGTTCCTGATGGCGCTGGGCCAGCTGCCTGGCGCCGGTGTCGATCGCGAGGTGATGCGGCGCACGCTGGATGCGGTGCTGGCGAGCTGGGACTGGCATACCAAGATCTGGGGCTGGGATTATCCGATGATCGCCATGACCGCCGCGCGCCTCGGGGCGCAACGGCAGGCGGTGGACGTGCTGCTGAAAACCGATGGCCCCAACAACGGCTACACCGCCGCCGGACACAATCCAAATACCAATCTGCCGGTCTACCTGCCCGGCAATGGCGCCTTGCTGGCCGCCGTGGCGATGATGGCCGGCGGCTGGGATGGCGCGCCCTCGCAGGCGGCGCCGGGCTTTCCGCACGATGGCGGCTGGGTGGTGCGCGCCGAGGGCTTTAAGCCACTGCCGTAGTCACACAGCCGCCGCGATATGCTCGCGCAGCCATTGATGGGCGGGGTCTCGGTGCGAGCGCTCGTGCCACAGCATGGCCATTTCGTAGCCCGGCACGGCGAGCGGCGGTTCGACCATCCTGAGCGCGCCGTTGCCGCGCACCAGGCGCTCGGGCAGCATGGCCACCATGTCGCTACCGGCCAGCGCTGAAATCACGAACAGGAAGTGGGGCACGGACAGCGCCACCCGCCGCGTCAGTCCCGCCTCCGCCAGCGTATCGTCGGTGATGCCGCGGAAGCCGCCGCCGTCAGGCGAGACGACGACATGCTCAAGCGCGCAGAACTGCGCCAATGTCGGCCGCCGCTTCAAGCGCGGATGACCCGCGCGGCCGGTCAGCGCGTAACGCTCCTCGAACAGCGGACGGCGGCGCAAGCCTTCCGGCGCGCCGTCGGTGGTGTGGAAGGCAAGGTCGATCTGGCCCTGCTCCGATTGCTGGGCGATGCGGGCGGGGGCGAGTTCCAGCACGGCCAGGCGGGTATCCGGGGCTGCGGTCCGCAAGCTGGCCAGCGCCGGCAGCAGTATCGTCGATTCGCCGTAGTCGGAGGCTGCAACGCGCCATGTCTGCCGTGCCTGCAACGGATCGAAAGGGCTGGCCGGCGATACCGCGCGCCCCAGCGCTTCCAGCGCATCGCGCAGCGGCGCGCGCAGCTCCTCCCCGCGCGCCGTGGGACGCATGCCGCGCGGTCCCGGCAGCAGGAGCGGATCCCCGAAGATATCCCTCAGCTTGGCCAGGTGCACGCTGACCGACGGCTGCGAGAAGTTCAGGCGCTGCGCCGCGCGCGTGACGTTGTGCTCGGAGAGCAGCACGTCCAGCGTGACGAGAAGATTGAGGTCCAGCCTTCGAAGATTAT
The DNA here is from genome assembly GCF_047302815.1 of Duganella sp. CT11-25. Taxonomy (NCBI): domain Bacteria; kingdom Pseudomonadati; phylum Pseudomonadota; class Betaproteobacteria; order Burkholderiales; family Oxalobacteraceae; genus Duganella; species Duganella sp. CT11-25. The sequence continues at coordinate 2,643,069 of NZ_JBKBFD010000001.1, read as the reverse complement.
TCATGTTAATACCTGCTATATTGGGAATTCATTTCCAATATACCGGAGCGCGACCTATCCTGCATGCTCTTATCTTATTTGGAGATGCTGTCATGAATGTCCTGATCGTCTATGCCCATCCTGAACCGTTGTCGCTGAATGGTTCGCTGAAAAACTTCATGGTCCAGCGGCTGGAGCGCGCCGGGCACCAGGTCCAGGTGTCCGACCTGTATGCGATGAACTGGAAGTCCGCGCTGGATGCAGCCGACAGCCTCGATGCGCCGGATGGGCGCTTCAATGCCAGCCTCGCTTCGCGGCAGGCGTTTGAGCGCGGCCGCCAAAGCGAAGACATCGTGCGCGAGCAGCGGAAACTGCTGTGGGCAGATACCGTCATCCTGCAGTTTCCGCTGTGGTGGTTTTCAATGCCGGCGATACTCAAGGGCTGGGTGGAGCGCGTGTATGCGTATGGCTTTGCCTACGGCGTCGGCGAGCATTCCGATACCCGCTGGGGCGACCGCTATGGCGAAGGCACGCTGGCCGGCAAGCGCGCCATGCTGGTGGTCACGGCGGGCGGATGGGAATCGCACTATGGCCCGCGCGGCATCAACGGGCCTATCGACGACATCCTGTTCCCTATCCATCACGGCATACTGTACTACCCGGGCTTCGATATTTTGCCGCCGTATGTCGTCTATCGTACCGACCGCACGGACGATGCGCGCTACGCCTTGTTTTGCGAAGAACTGGGCCGGCGCCTCGATACGCTGGCCACGACGGCGCCGATACCATTCCGTCCGCAGAATGGCGGCGAATACGATATCCCGCAAATGACGCTGCGCGCCGATATCGCGCCCGGGGAGCAGGGCTTCGCCGTGCATGCCGGGCGCTGATGCGGTTATGGCGCGCGGTGCCGCAACCGCATGCGCAGGCCGATCGGCGACATGGTGAAGCCGGATAGTTCTTGCGGCTCGCTGTTGTCGACGGTGGCGATGGATGCGATGTCGAAGCTGCCGAGCAGCATGGCGGTGGCGAGCTTGATTTCCAGTAGCGCCAGGTAACGCCCCGGGCAGGTACGCACGCCGGCGCCGAAAGGCATCGAGACATGCTTGTTCATCGCGTCGTCGCCGCGCCGCAGCCAGCGCTCGGGATCGAAACCGGCGGCGTTGGCGACGTGGCTTTCGCTGACGCTGTCGTTGCGCATCACCAACCATACCAGGCCGCCTTTCGGCACGGCGACATCGCCGATCACGCTGTCGCGCAACGCTTCCAGCGGAATGTACGGCGCCACCGGCTTCAAGCGCATCGCTTCCTGCGCGCAGGCGTCCACGTAGTCCAGCGCATCCATTTGCTCGATGTTGAACGCCGCCGGATCGGGCGCGATCCGCATCACTTCCTCGCGCGCTTTTTGCAGCGTGGCCGGATTCTGTTTCAGCAGGTAGAGCATCCATGCCAGCGTGTTGCTGGTGGTGTCTTCGCCGGCCAGCAGCATGGTGGTGACGTTGCCGGCGACGGCGATGTCGTCGACGCTGCCGCCGCCTTCCGCCGCCGCGCAGATCATCGCTTCCAGCAGGTTGGCGGGGTGCTCGCGGCGCGCCGGCTCGGCGTTCAGGCGCGTGCGCGCGGCGGCGATCAATTCGTCGATAGCGCCGCTGAGCGCGACGACGCTGCGGTCCAGCTGGCGGTCGGCCGGCAGCTTGATGTAGCGCCAGTAGGGGAAGAGGGAGATCGAACGCCTGGCCACCGCCGGCAGGATGACGTCCATGTGGCGCTGGATCACGTCCTCGCCGCCGTCGATGGTGTTGACGTCCGTGCCGAACGCCAGGCCGGCGATGATGTCGACGCTGAAGCGTTTCAGGTCCTCGGCCAGGTCGATGGCGGCGCCGGTCTGCGCGGCCTGCCGCCAGTGGGCCTGCAGGCGTTGGCCGACCTTGACCAGGGACGGGAAGTAAGCCTTGACCGCGTGCGGCGCCAGCGCCGTCATCACCATGCGCCGCTGGTCGCGCCATGCCGCGCCTTCGGCCAGGAATACACCTGGACGCCCGCCCATTTCATCGGATACCTGCGCTGTAATCGCGGGACGGCGGAAGCCCTCCGGCCGATCGCGCAGCGTGGCGCTGACCAGTTCATGGCTGGACACCACCAGCAGCGGCGTCTTGCCGAAGGTGATGCGGAACAGCGGACCGTACTGGCGGCTCCACGCCTCCACGTCCTGGTGGATGCGCAGGGGACGCAACTGCGCCAGGTTGCCCAACAGCGGCCACGGCTTCGGCCCCGGCAGATCGGCGATCTGGCGCAGGGTGGTGGCTGGTGTTGTGGTGCTGGTCATGATGTTTTGCATTATGGCTCCTCTGGCGACGATGCCTCACTATGCCTCGTCGTCCGTCGCCCGTATTGAACGTTTCCGACAAACGAGTATAAACTCCCCGCATGACCGCTCCGAACCATACCCGCCTGATCGTGCCGCCGTTCGCGCTGGCTTCCTGCGTGCGCGCCTGCATCACGCGCAGCACGGTGGAGGCGCCGCTCGCCGAGCCGGCCGACCGCTTCAATCACTTCCCGGCCACGCCGCTGTGCTCCATCACGTGGTTCATCGAGGGCGAGGCGGAAGTGGTCGAGCCGCCGACGCCATGCCCGCCGATGCGCGCCGTATTCTGCGGCCCGCAGACGCGGCCCATGGTGACCTACAATCCCGGGCCGGTGCGCATGTTCATGGTGATGTTCTACCCGCAGGCGATGCACGCGCTGAGCGGCATCGACGTGCCGGGCTGGGTCGACCGCTGGGCCCCGCTGGAGGAAGTGCTGGACCCGGCGTGGCAGGCGATGTCCGACGCCGTGCTGGCGGCCGCCGACGATGACGCGCGGCTGGCGCTGATCGCCGCCTTGCTTGAGCCGCTGTGGCAGGCCAGGCGGCCGGGCGGCGCCGCCGGCATCGCCGGCGACTGGGTGCGCCACCTGGCCTGGCAAGCGGCCGACTCGGTGCTGGGGCGCGGCGCGCGCAGCGTCGAGCGGCGCATCAAGGCCAGCGCCGGCCAGCCCTTGCGCAGGCTGCTGCGCATGCAGCGCGCGGAGCAATCGTTCTTCGACGCGCGCGACGAATACCTGGCCGGGCGCGTGGTCTGGTCCGACGTCGCCGCGCGCGGCGGTTATTCAGATCAGGCGCATCTATGCCGCGAGGCGCGTGAAATCACCGGCCGCAGTCCGGCGGACCTGGCGCGGGTGCTGGCCAACGAAGAGAGCTACTGGATCTACAGGATCTGGACTTGACCGTACTCTTAACCGAGCACGCCGCCCCAGGCGGCGGGATCGACGTCGGCCACCGTCTGCGAGAAGGTCCAGATATGGCCGCCGGGATCGGCCACTGAATACTGTCGCTCCCCGAACGGGTAGCCGGTGGGCGGGCTCAGCGAGCGCGCGCTGGCGGCCAGCGCGCGCTGATAGTGCTGGTCGATATCGGTGACGCGCACCATGATCGAGTGGCAGGCATGCGGGCAGGGCGGCGTCGGCTTGGGCCGCTGCGCCACCACCACCGCGCCGGCGCCGCCGGCGATATCCAGTTGTACCCGATGGTCGCCGATGCGCAGGCGTTCCGCAAAGCCGAAGGCCTGGCACAGCCATGCGGCCGCGATGGCGACGTCCGGATAGTGCAGCACAGGGATCACCATCACATCCTGCATCGAGCGGTTGCTGGCCAGTTGCGTCATCGGCGTCACCCCGGCAGCAGGGAGGCGATGCGGTTGCGGCCGTTGTGCTTGGCCTGGTACAGCGCGCGGTCCGCCGCGCCGATCAATGCGTCGATCTCGGCCGGCGCATCGACCTTTTGCGTGGCGATGCCGATGCTGACCGTGACCTGGCGCGTGCCGGCGTCGCCGCGCTCGTGCGGTATCGCCAGTTCCAGCGCGCGGGCGCGGATGGCTTCGGCCATCAGCGTGGCCTGCTCGACGTCGGTCTCGGGCAGTATCATCGCGAACTCCTCGCCGCCGTAGCGCGCCATCAGGTCGCACGGGCGCTTGAGCATGCCGGCCAGCGCGGCCGCCACCTGGATCAGGCACTGGTCGCCCTTCTGGTGGCCGTAGTGGTCGTTGTAGGCCTTGAAGTGGTCGATGTCGATCATCAGCAGCGACAGCGGCGTGCCGCCGCGCTTGGCGCGCCGGTGTTCCTTCTCCATCGCGACGTCGAAGTGGCGGCGGTTGGCGATGCCGGTCAGGCCGTCGGAGAAGGTTTGCGAGCGCAGCACCATGGTCTGCTCGCGCAGCAGCTTCTCGCGGGCCACGGCGATGCTGACGTCGTTGATCTGGATCAGGCAGTGGCGCGCTGCGCCTTCGACCGCGATCGGCGTCACTTCCACCGCCTGCTGGATGCGCTCTTGGCGCGCCGCCGCCGGCGCGTTGGCGTGCAGCGCGAACGGCGCCTTGTTCAAGGTCTGCGACAGCAGCGACGGGAAGTTGTTGTACAGCGCCTGCTGGATCGCGGCGTCGACGCGGCCGCCGCGCAGGCCGGGGCAGACGGCGAAGAAGTCGGCGCCGATCACCTTGTCGTGCGCCAGGCCGGAATGCTTGGTCATCCAGGCGTTCCACAGCACGATGCGGCGTTCGCCGTCAAGCACGATGGCGCCCAGGTTGACCGCGCACAGCACGCTGTGCAGCAGGCCGAGTTGATCGCTGGCGGGCAGGGTGTTCATCGCCATGGCCGCTATGCCTGGCCCATCGCGCGGGCGATGTAGAGATTGATCTGTCCCTTCAGGTCTTGCAGCGCCGACAGATCGAGCACGAAGGCGACGTAGCCGTGGATCTGGTGCTTCTCCAGCAGGAAGTCGATGTGCAGCATCAGCACCACGGTGTCGGCCGCGCTGCCGGTGGCGGTCAGGATCTCGTCGCTGGTGCCGACGTGGTATTGCGGCAGCGAGCCTTGCAGCTCGTGCTGGAAGATGTTGGCCAGCGTGCCGACGCAGGAGTTCAGGATGATGTTGCCGATCTCGCACATGGCTTCCTGCTCCATCTCGGTCAACTCCTGCAGCGGCACCGATTCGCCCACCATCAGGCGGACGATCTCCAGGCTTTTATCCTCAGGGAACATCAGGATCGCCTCGGTCTCGAACGCGCCCTGGTAATGCTGGCTGACGCCGCAGATGCGCTCCGGCTCGTCGGAGTCGCGTGCGCCCAGCAGGCGCGCGGCCTCGGCGCGGGGGATGAAGCTGATCGACGGCACCGACATGCGCACCGCTTCGTTGACGATGGCGCTCATCGAGGCCGCCGCCTGGCCCACGCCGATGTTGAAGATCTCGATCAGCGCGTCGTTTTCCAGTTCTGAGAGGTTGAGCATGATTACGCCGCTTCCAGGGTCGCCAGCAACAGCGCGATGCGCGCCTCGGTGATCGGCTTTTCGACGAAGCCGATGCCCATCGCGGCGGCGCGCTCGCGCGTGGCCGTCTGCACATTGGCCGTCAGCAGCGAGATCGGTATGGCGGGGAATTCCTGGCGCAGCTGCTCGGCGGCGGCGATGCCGCCCATGCCCGGCATGTTCACGTCCATCAGGATCAGGTCCGGCGCCACCTCGCGCGCCTTGAGCAGCGACTCCTCGCCGGTGCCGGCTTCGGCGACCACCCAATCGGCATGCAAGCCGGTGATGTATTGGCGCGCCATCATGCGCGATACGCGGCTGTCATCGACAATCAAGACTGTTTTGGTTTGCGTCATATTCCATCCCCAGCGATCTTTTTTTTGAACCTGCGTGGCGATCATTCTCGCATATCCGGACCCGTCGCTGGCGACCATCGTTGCATCATGAACAGCGCTTGTGCGAGTCTGCTACACCGCGCCGGCGGCTGAGTTGTCTGAACGCAATTTTTTTACCGAAAACAGGGACGGGGGAGGGCGATCCGTTAAAATAGCGCCATTCGATTTCCCCTTTCTTATAGAAACATCATGACCCAAGACGAACTGAAACAAGCCGTAGCCCGCGCCGCCATCGAATACGTGGTGGCCAACGAGATCATCGGCGTCGGCACCGGCTCGACCGCCAACTTCTTCATCGACGAACTGGCCAAGATCAAGCACACCATCAAGGGCGCCGTGGCGTCCTCGGAAGCGACCGCGGCCCGCCTGCGCGGCCACGGCATCGAGGTGTTCGACCTGAACGACGTGCCGGAGATCGCCGTCTACATCGACGGCGCCGACGAGATCACAGAAGCGGGCGCTATGATCAAGGGCGGCGGCGCGGCGCTGACGCGCGAGAAGATCGTGGCCTCGGTGTCGAAGCAGTTCGTCTGCATCGCCGACGGCTCCAAGCTGGTCGACGTGATGGGCAAGTTCCCGCTGCCGGTGGAAGTGCTGCCGATGGCGCGCGCCTCGGTCACCCGCGCGCTGGCCAAGATCGGCGGCACGCCGAAGCTGCGCCTGAAGCCGGGCACCGACGAGGCTTTCATCACCGACAACGGCGGCATGCTGATCGACGTCGCAGGCCTGTCGATCACCGACCCGGTCGCGCTGGAGCAGCGGATCAACCAGATCGTCGGCGTGATCGCGGTCGGCCTGTTCGCCGCGCGCGGCGCCAACGTCTGCCTGCTGGGCACGGCCGACGGCGTCAAGACGCTGAAATTCTGATGACCGCCCGCTCCCTGGTCCTGCTGTTGGGCGGCGCGCTGTTGAGCGCCGCGCTGGGCGCCTGCTCCTGGCTGCCGTCCAAGTCGCGCGACGACGATGCCGCCGCCGCCCAGGCGCTGGCCGCCGCGCGCAAGCCGGCGCCGCGCACCACCGCCGCCGACGGCACGCCGCTGGCGCGCATCGACGGCGTCGAGATCGAGAAGGTGCCGTTCCGCCCGGGCGTCTCGTCGGCGACGGTCGAAGTGCTGGCCAAGCAGCGCGGCTGCACGGGCGGCTGGGGAGCGGGTTTGGTGAGCGAACCGGGACCGGTCGAGGTGTATCGCATGACCTGCGAAAGCGGGAAGGTGTTCATGGCCAGGTGCGAGCTGAAACAGTGCAAGGCCATGTAGTGCGAAGGCCGGCGGCGGCGCGCCGCCGGCCTTGCCGCTTGCTTAGTCGGCCGGCGGCACGTAGCCCATCGCGGCATCGGCGCCATCGCCGAAGAAATGCTTTTCCATCTGCGTCGCCAGGTATTTGCGGGCGCGCTGATCGGCCAGGTTCAGGCGGTTTTCGTTGACCAGCATGGTCTGGTGCTTGAGCCAGGCGGCCCAGGCTTCCTTGGAAACCGACTCGTAGATCTTCTTACCCAGTTCGCCCGGATACGGTGGGAAGTCCAAGCCCTCGGCTTCCTTGTTGAGTTTAATGCATTGAACGGTGCGGGCCATCTGTCTTGCTCCTAAAGCGGTATAGAAAAGTGTGATTATAAAGACTTAATCAGAACCTGGGATTTGCGCTGCCAGTTATACATGCGCTGGCGGTCCTTCGGCAGGGAGTCGACCGTGGTCGGCACGAAGCCGCGCTTCTGGAACCAGTGCGAGGTGCGGGTGGTCAGCACGAACAGCTTTTGCACGCCGATGGCGCGCGCGCGGTTCTCCATGTGCTTGAGGATGCGCTCGCCGTCGCCCTGGGCCTGGACTTCTGGATTAACCGTCAAGCATGCCATTTCCGCCATTTTCTGTTCCGGGAACGGATACAGCGCGGCGCAGCCGAAGATCACGCCATCGTGCTCGATGACCGAGAAGTAGTCGATTTCGCGCTCGATCAGCTCGCGGCCGCGCTTGACCAGCGTGCCGTCGGCCTCCAGCGGCTCGATCAGCTTGATGATGCCGCCGACGTCCTCGATGGTGGCCGGGCGCAGCGATTCCAGGTTCTCGTGCGAGATCATGGTGCCGACGCCGTCGTGGGTGAACAGTTCCAGCAGGGCCGAGCCGTCCATCGCGAACGGCACGATGTGCGAGCGTTCGACGCCGTTGTCGCAGGCCTTGACGCAGTGCTTCAGGTAGAACGCGGTGGCGTCCGGCAGGAAGCCGGCCATCAGCACGGCCTCGGCCTGGTGCGAGGACAGTTCGCGGATCTCGGCGCCGCCGGCGTCGGTCATCATCGGGGTTTCGGTGATGAAGATCAGTTTGTCGGCGTGCAGGGCGATGGCGGTGCTGCAGGCCACGTCCTCCATGGTCAGGTTGAACGCCTCGCCGGTCGGCGAGAAGCCCAGCGGCGACAGCAGCACCAGGCCGTCCGAGCCGAGGATGGAGTGGATGGTCTCGGCGTCCACCTTGCGAGTGACGCCGGTCATCTCCAGGTCGACGCCGTCGATCACGCCCAGCGGCCGGGCGGTGATGAAGTTGCCGGAAATGATACGGATCGCCGCGTGCGACATCGGCGTGTTGGGCAAACCCTGGCTGAAGGCGGCCTCGATATCGAGGCGCAGCTCGCCGGCGGCCTCCTTGGCGCACTCCATGGCGGCCGGGTCGGTGACCCGCACGCCGTTGTGGAAGCGGCCTTCGACGTTACGCAGGGCCAGCTGTTCGGCCACCTGCGGGCGCGAACCGTAGACCACGGTGACGTTGATGTCGAGCGCATGCAGCAGCGACAAATCATGGGCCAGCACCTGCAGTGCGCCGGCGCTGACCAGCTCACCCGGGAAGGCGACAACGAAGGTCTTGCCGCGGAAGGCGTGGATGTAGGGCGCGACCGAGCGCAGCCATTGGACGAATTGGGTAGGGTTTTCCATTAGCCGCATTATAATTCGGGGCGCGACGTCCGCGCCAAAACCTTTGTAAAAAACAATGTCAGAAGCCAGCAACAAGCCGAAAAGCGCGCAGCAAAGCCCGCAAGCCCCTCGAAACCGCACTCCGCAAGCGCCAGCCGCCCGGCCGCAGGGCCAGCCACGCCCTCAGGGAGAGCCGCGCCAGGGCGGCCAGCCAGGCCAGCGCCCGCCGCGCGCCGAAGGCGCCGGCCAGCCGCAGCGCGCGCCCCGCGCCGAAGGCGCCAGCCAGCCGCAGCGCGCGTCGCGCCCGGACGGCCGCCCGCCGCGCGCGGAAGGCCCGGGTCGGCCTCCGCAGCAGGCGCGCGCGCCGCGCCCTGACGGCGAAGGCGGTTCGCTGGCCCAGCCTCCACGGCGTGAGCCACGGCCACGCCTGACGCCCGAGGAGCAGGCCGCCCGCGAGGCCGAGCGCAACTTCCGCAACCCGCTGCCGCCGATTACCTACCCGGAAGACCTGCCGGTCTCCGGCCGCCGCCAGGAAATCGCCGAAGCCCTGATGAACAACCAGGTCATCATCGTCTCCGGTGAAACCGGTTCCGGCAAGACCACGCAGTTGCCGAAGATCTGCCTGGAGCTGGGGCGCGGCCAAAAAGGCATGATCGGCCACACGCAGCCGCGCCGTATCGCCGCCTCGTCGACCGCCAAGCGCATCGCGCAGGAACTGGGCTCGCCGCTGGGCGAACACGTGGGCTTCAAGGTCCGCTTCGCCGACACGCTGATGAAGGGCGCCTCGGTCAAGCTGATGACCGACGGTATCCTGCTGGCCGAAACCCAGACCGACCCGCTGCTCAAGGGCTACGACACCATCATCATCGATGAAGCCCACGAACGCAGCCTGAACATCGACTTCCTGCTCGGCTACCTGAAACAGCTGCTGCCGCGCCGTCCTGACCTGAAGATCATCATCACCTCGGCGACCATCGACGCCGACCGCTTCTCGCGCCACTTCGGCACGCCGGAGAAGCCGGCGCCGGTGATCGAAGTCTCGGGCCGCCTGTACAAGGTCGAAGTGCGCTACCGCCCGATCGAAAGCGATGTCGTCAATCCCGCCGTCGCCAACGCCGAAGGCAAGGGCGCCCGCACCGCCGCCGCCCGCGAAAAGCGCGACCTGATGGACGCCGTGGTCGACGGCGTCGATGAACTGTGCCGCATCGGCTCCGGCGACGTGCTGGTGTTCCTGCCCGGCGAACGCGAAATCCGCGACGTCGCCGAAGCGCTGCGCAAGCACCACCCGCCGCACGTCGAGATCCTGCCGTTGTTCGCCCGCCTGTCGGCCGAGGAGCAGGAGCGCGTGTTCAAGCTGACCAACGCGCGCCGCATCGTCCTGGCCACCAACGTGGCGGAAACCTCGCTGACCGTGCCCGGCATCCGCTACGTGGTCGATGCCGGCCTGGCGCGCGTGAAGCGCTACAGCTACCGCAACAAGGTCGAACAGCTGCAGATCGAACCGATCGCGCAATCGGCCGCCAACCAGCGCGCCGGCCGCTGCGGCCGCGTGGCCGACGGCGTCTGCATCCGCCTGTACGAAGAGCAGGACTACCTGCAGCGGCCGAAATTCACGGAACCGGAAATCCTGCGCTCGTCGCTGGCCTCCGTCATCCTGCGCATGAAGTCCCTGCACCTGACGGACGTGGAGACCTTCCCGTTCATCGAACCGCCGCTGGCGCGCGCCATCGCCGACGGCTACCAGCTGTTGCAGGAACTGGGCGCGGTCGACGAATACAACCAGCTCACGCCACTGGGCAACAAGCTGTCCAAGCTGCCGCTGGATCCGCGCGTGGGCCGCATGATCCTGGCCGCGCTGGACAACGCCAGCCTGAACGAAGTGCTGATCATCGCCTCCGCGCTGTCGGTGCAGGACCCGCGCGACCGTCCGATGGAGCATCAACAGGCAGCCGATGAAGCGCACAAGAAGTTCGCCGACGAGAAGTCGGAGTTCCTCAGCTACATCAAGATCTGGAAGTGGTTCGAAAACGCCATCGAGCACAAGAAAACCAACCGCCAGTTGATGGACAACTGCCGCACCAACTTCCTGTCGCAACTGCGGCTGCGCGAGTGGCGCGACGTCCACTCGCAACTGCTGACGATCGTGAAAGAGCAGGGCTGGCGCATCAACGAAGCCCCGGCCACCTACGAGAACCTGCACCTGGCGCTGCTCACCGGCCTGCTGGGTAACATCGGCTTCAAGAGCGAGGATGAACCGGGCGCCGGCTACCTGGGCGCGCGCGGCATCAAGTTCAACATCTGGCCCGGCTCCTCGCTGCTGAAGAAACCGGGCAAGTGGATCATGGCGGCGGAACTGGTCGACACCACGCGCCTGTACGCGCGTTGCGTGGCGCAGATCCAGCCTGAATGGCTGGAGAAGGTCGGCGGCCACCTGCTGAAGAAATCGTGGGGCGAACCGCGCTGGGAGAAAAAATCGGCACAGGTCACAGCGTCCGAGCGCGCGACCTTGTACGGCCTGGTGGTGTACAGCCAGCGCCGCATCAACTATGGTTTGTTCAATCCGGTCGAGGCGCGCGAGATCTTTATTCGCGATGCGCTGGTCGGCGGCGACTACGAGACGCGCGCGCCGTTCTTCGCGCACAATCATAAGCTGATCAAGGAAATCGAGAACCTTGAGCACAAGTCGCGCCGCCTGGACGTGCTGGTGGACGATGAACTGATCGCCGCCTTCTACGACAAGCTGCTGCCGGCCGACGTGGTCAACGGCGCCGGCTTCGAGAAGTGGCACAAGGATGCAACGGCCCAGGAACCGAAGCTGCTGTACCTGAACCGCGATGAGCTGATGCGCCACGAGGCGGCCGGCGTGACCACCGATCTGTTCCCGAAAATGATGACGGTGACCGGGCTCGAGCTGGCGCTGACCTATCACTTCGAGCCGGGCAGCGTGCGCGACGGCGTGACGATGGCGGTGCCGCTGTATGCGCTGAACCAGCTGCCGCGCGAGCGCGTCGAATGGCTGGTGCCGGGCATGCTGAAGGAGAAGGTGCATCTGCTGCTGAAGTCCCTGCCGCAGAAGCTGCGCCGCCATTGCGTGCCGCTGCCGGACTACGCGGCCAGGTTCTGCGAGCGCGTGAACGAAGCCGGCGTCTTCGGGCGCGGCGACTTGATCGACGCGATCATCGCCGATATCCGGAAGGAGATCACGATCTCGGTGTTGACCTCCGACTTCAAGCCGGAGACGCTGCCCGCGCACCACTTCATGAACTTCAAGGTGATCGACGAGCACGGACGCCAGCTGGAGATGGGCCGCAACCTGGCCACGCTGCAGGCGGAATTCGGCAGCCAGGCGCGCGAGAGCTTCCAGAAGATGGCCGAGTCGTCCGGCGGGCAGGGCGTCAGCCTGCGCGCGCTGGGCACCGGCGGTGCGGCGCCTGCGGCGGCATCGTCGTCGGCGAAAGCCGGAGCGCCCGCCCCGCAACAGGGCAAGGGCGCACCCGCAGCGGCGGCGACCGCCACCAGCGGCATCACGCTGACCGGCCTGACCTCGTGGACCTTCGGCGAACTGCCGGAGCTGCTGGAAATCGCCCAGGGCAAGCTGACGCTGATCGGCTTCCCGGCCTTGGTCGACAAAGGCACGCACTGCGACCTGGAAGTTTTCGACGATCCGACGGTCGCCGCGCGCACGCACCACGCCGGCCTGCGCCGCCTGTTCGCGCTGCAGATGAAGGACCAGATCAAGTTCATCGAAAAGGGCATCCCCGGCCTGCAGCAAATGGGCATGCAGTTCATGAGCATGGGCACGCAGGAGGAGCTGCGCGACCAGATCATCAACAAGGCGCTGGACATCGCCTGCCTGCAGGATCCGCTGCCGGTGGATGCGGTCAGCTTCGCCAAGCGCAAGGACGAAGGCAAGTCGCGGTTGGTGCTGCTGGTGAACGAGATCGCGCGTTTGCTGTCGCAGGTGCTGACCGAGTTCCACGGCCTGCCCAAGCGTCTGCAAGGCTTGCCGGCGCAGGCGGCGGCCGACATGCAGTCGCAGTTGCAAGGATTGGTCAACAAGCGTTTCCTGTCGGAGAACGAGTACAGCCAGCTGTCGCACTTCCCGCGCTATTTGAAGGCGATGAATGTGCGGATCGAGAAGCTGCGCGGCGATCCGTCCCGCGATGCGAAATTGCTGGCCGAGTGGCAGCAGGCCGCCCTGTTGTACCAGCGCGTCAACAAGGACAAATCGGCGGGGAAAAATACCGATCCGAAGATGGTCGAGTTCCGCTGGATGCTGGAAGAATTGCGCGTATCGCTGTTTGCGCAGGAGCTGCGCACGCCGATGCCGGTCTCGGTCAAGCGTCTGCAGAAAGTATGGGAGTCGATGCAGCGCTAAGCGCGCTGGCGAACGCAGGCCGAAGGCGGTTTCGGGGTAGACTTTATCTCAACAGGAGGTGTTGCGATGAAGGTCAAGACCGCTGGTTTGTTGCGCAGCCTGGTTCGCTCGGGCACGCGGATGACGAAGCTGTTCGTCGCCGCCACGGCTGCGCCCAAGCCGAAAACCAAACGCAAGCGAAAGGTGGCGAACGCCACGGCCTTGCCGCGTCCAGCCGCGCGGCGAGCGAAGCCGGCGGCGGTCGCCCACATTCCGCCGTCGCCCGGCAAGTGGCTGGCATCCCACCTCACCGCCTACGGGCACCGCATGAGCTACTGGCTCTACCTTCCCAATAATATTCCCGAACCAGCCGCCCGCAAGGGCAGGCCGTTGCTGGTCATGCTGCATGGCTGTAACCAGACCGCCACCCAGTTCGCGCAAGGCACGCGCATGAACCACTGGGCCGAGCAGATGGGTTACGCCGTCCTTTACCCGCAACAGCTGGTCAGTACGCACGCCCACCGCTGCTGGAAATGGTACGACCGGGCGACGCAGGAGGGCGGCGGCGATGTGCCGATGATCGTCGGCATCGTCAACAAGGTCATGGCCGAATATCCCATCGACCGCTCGCGCATCTACATCGCCGGCATCTCCGCCGGCGCCGGCATGGCCAACATCGTCGCGCTGAACCATCCACGGTTGTTTGCCGCGGTGGGCATGCACTCCGGTCCTGTGTTCGGCGCCGGCCACAACACCATCGGCGCGCTGGGCGTGATGCAGCACGGCGCCGGCATGCGCGCCGACGTGGCCGCGCGCGAAGTGCTGATGCGCCAGCCGCAATTTCCCGGCATGCCGGCGATCCTGATCCAGGGGGAGGGCGACAGCGTGGTCCGTCCCATCAACCAGACCCAGCTCGCGCGGCAAAGCCTGCTGCTGAACGGCCTGTCCGCCGCGCCGAAGATCACGCACAAGCCGCAGGGGCGCGGCGGCAGCCGCAACGCCCATCGCCTGCACGACTTCTACGTCGGCCGCAAGCTGCTGGTGCGCGTCGCCCAGATCGAACAGCTGGAGCACGCCTGGAGCGGCGGCGATCCCGCCCTGGCCTACAACGCCAAAGCCGGTCCCAACGCCAGCAAGATGATGCTGGACTTCTTCTCCCGCCATCAGCGCACTTGATGCGACAGATATCGCTGGTCCTGCTTATTGCGCCGCCACCTTGGTGATGCGGCCCTGGGCGTCGAGCATCACGACGGTTGGGATCTGCCGCACGCCGAAGGCGCGGAAGATGTCGCCGTTCTGGTCCAGCGCCAGCGGGATCGTGGTGCGCTTCTGTTTCGCATAGTCGGCCAGCTCGGCGCGCGAGGTCCACAGCGGCGAGGAGATGCCTACCCATTCGACGCTGCGGTCCTTGGCCAGCCGCTCGGTCTCGCGCCGCACGCGCTCGCAGGCGCCGGCGGTGGCCGGCCTGGTGTCGCGCAGGTAGGATTCGCACCACGGCGAGAAGAACACCAGCGCGCGCGGCTTGCCGGCGCCGATGGCGATGGTCTTGCCGGCCATGGTGGTGACGCTGATGCCGCTCACCTGGTCGCCGACCTTGAAGGCCGCCGGCGCGGCGTTTTGCGGCGCCAGCGGAATCCCGCCGGCCGATGCCGGCGTGGTGGCGACGCGCTCCAGCGCATCATGCAGTGCCTGGTCGTCCAGATGGCCGACATGGACGATGCGGCCATTGGCGTCGATGACGACGTGCTGCGGCGTGACGCGCAGATTGAGCTGGCCTCCCAGGCTGCCGTCGTCAATGACGACCGGCATGTGCAATCCATATTGGGTGCGGAAGGCGCGCACGTCGGCCTCGGTCTCGCTATAGCCGGTGTTGACCGCCACCACTGCGATGCGCTTGCCGTATTGCTGATAGAGCCGCTCGAAGCCCGGCGACTGTTCGCGGCAAGGCTTGCACCATGTGGCCCAGAACTTCAGATACACCGGCTGCTTGCCGTACAGCGAAGCCAGGTCGATGCGCTGGCCGTCGAGCGTGGTCAGCGTGGCCGAAGGGCCGGGCTGGCCGACCAGCTTCTGGCCGACGCGCTGGGCGCGCTGCTTGCCGTCGCCGCCATCGTCATTGGCCGCCGCGACCGCTGTCCCGTAATGCAGCAGCCCGCACAGCGCAAAAAACAGTGCACTCCATTTCATGATTTGCCTTTGATGAATTCAATATCAACTCATCGTACGCAGGACCTGGCGCAGAAAAAAGGTGCAAGAACTATCTAAACGCCTGGGCCATGATCAGAACAGCAGGAAGGCGGCCGCCGCCACCGCCGTCGGCGCCAGTGCGCCAACCAGCAGGCCGATGGCGCCGATCGATTCATCCTGGAAGCCGCGCCGCAGCAGCGAGACGCCGGCCGGATTGGGCGCATTGGCGATCACCGTCAGGCCGCCGCCGGCCACCGCGCCGGCCACCAGCATGTACTGCGACTGCGCCGAGATCCCCTGGATCAGCGAGCCGAGATAGGTGAGGGCGGCGTTGTCGGTGATCGCGGTCAGGCCCAGCGCGCCGAAGAACAGCGCCACCGGCGGCAGGCTCTCGACGATGGGCTGCAGCCACCATTGCTGCATGCCGCCCAACACCACCAGCCCGGCCAGGAAGAAGCCGACCAGCAGGCCTTCCTTGATGATCAGCGGATTCTGGTAGCGCTGGTAAGCCTGCGTAAAACCGAGGAACAGCATGAAGATGCCGAGGAACAGGACCGGATGATGGCCCAGTACCACCACCGCCGCCAGGAAGGCCAGGTGGATGGCGGTCACCGCCAGGGGAACCGGCGCCGGCTGCTGGTCCGACGCCGCCGCCGCGGCCGGCGCGCGCAAATGCTTGCGCAGCACGAAGCTGACCGCGGTGGCGTTGATGATGACGGCGATCGTCGCCTTCCAGCCGAAGTGCGACGCCATGAAGGCGCTGTCCCACTGCCAGGTGGTCGCCACCATCAGCACCGGCGGCGCGGCGTAGGCGGTCAGCGTGCCGCCGATCGAGACGTTCACAAACAGTACGCCCAGGGCGCCATACTTCAGCCACTCCGGCATGCCGTCGCGGAAGATCAGCGGCGCCAGCATCAGCGCGGCCAGCGTCATCGCGGCCGGCTCCGTGATCAGCGAACCGGCCAGCGGCACCAGCGCCAGGCCGAACCAGGCCAGCGCCAGTTCGGTCCGCACCGGCATGGCCTTGGCCAGCACCATCAGCACGCGCTGCACGATGTCCAGCACCGGGCGCGAGGCCGCCACCACCATCACGGTGAAGACGAACAGCGGCTCCGTGTACTGGCGCGATTCGGCATAGTCGATGGCGGCGGCGCCGCCACCCAGGAAGGCCATCGCGATAATCAGGATGAAGGCCCAGAAGCCGAACACCACCTCGACCTCGCCCAGCAGGTGGAACAGGCCGGCGTGCCGGGGATGGCGATGCGACAGCACCTCGAAGGATTTGGCCGCAAAAGTGTGCAGCAGCGCTAGTCCGAACAGGACCGCGCCCACCAGCTGTATCGTTTGCAAAGTATGTCCTTTTATTAATTTCCTAAGCCACATGGTACAGCAAGGCGCGCACGAATCAGATAGGCCTTGCCAAAACCCGATGCAAATAGTACTGTGTATTTATACAGTATATGCGGTAAAATTCCATGACACTTTCAGCTGCCCTAGCCGCGCCCGAAGCCGTGCATCCGTCCCTGTGGCGGGCATCGCAGCTGGCGCACAGCGCGACCCGCTGCATCGACACCGGCTTTGCCGCCTTGTCGGCGCAGCTGCCGGGCGGCGGCTGGCCGCTGGGCACCCTGATCGACCTGCTGGTGCAGCAGCACGGCATCGGCGAACTGCGCCTGCTGCGGCCGGCGCTGACCGGGCTGGGCAAGCGTCCCATCGTGCTGCTGCAGCCGCCGCATGCGCCGCAGGCGCTGGCGCTGGCGGCCTTGGGGCTGGAGCCATCGCAGCTGATCTGGATACGCAGCGGCGCCAGGAGCGGCGATGCCCTGTGGGCGGCGGAGCAGGTGCTGCGCAGCGGCTGCTGCGGCGCGCTGCTGCTGTGGCAAAGCCAAGCGCGCGGCGAAACGCTGCGCCGCTTGCACCTGGCGGCGCAAAGCGGAGACACGCTGTTCTGCATGCTGCGGCCACTGGCTGCGGCGCAGGACGCCTCGCCGGCGCCGTTGCGGCTGTCGCTGAAACCGGCGGCGGGCGGCATCGACATCGGCTTCGTCAAGCGACGAGGACCGCAGCGCGATACGCCCTTGTTCTTACCCTTAACGCCTTCTCTGCTACAACGTCATGCGCCTCTGGATAGCGATACACCTGCCGCGGCTTCCGCTCGAAGTATTTTGCCCGCGCTGGTCGGATGACAACTGCACGGTGGTGCTGGAGCAGGAGCGGGTGGCGGCCATGTCGGACCTGGCGGCGGGCGCCGGGGTCCAGCTGGGCATGCGGCGCGGCGGCGCGCTGATGCTGGCGCCGCAATCGCAGTTCCAGCAGCGCGCGCCGCAGCTGGAAGCGGAAGCGTTGCACGCGGTGGCGATGGCGCTGCTGCAATTTACGCCGCAGCTGGCGCAGGCCGAAGAGGCCACGCTGCTGCTCGACGTGGGCGGCAGCCTGCGTCTGTTTGGCGGTATCCGCGCGCTGTGCCGGCTGGTGGCGGCCAGCATGCGCGCGCTGGGATTTACAGCCGTGCTCAGTTGCGCGCCGACCGCGCGCGGCGCCTGGCTGCTGGCCCGCAGCAACGCGGGGCGGGCCTTGACGATGGAGGCGTTAGCGCGGCGCATGGACCGCTTGCCCGGCAGCCTGCTGCCCCCGGCTCGGCCCTACCTGAGCTGGTTCGAGGGCATAGGGTGCATGACGCTGGGCGAGATGCGCCGCCTGCCGCGTCCAGGCCTGCAGCGGCGCTGCGGCCGGGACTTGCTGGACATGCTGGACGACGCGCATGGCGAACGTCCGGAGCTGCACGAATGGCTGGAGGCGCCGGCCAGCTTCCGCGCCAAGCTGGAACTGTTCGACCGCGTGGAAAACGCGGAGGCGCTGCTGTTCGGCGCGCACCGGCTGCTGCTGCAACTGACGGGATGGCTGAGCGCGCGCCAGCTCGCGGTCGAGCGCATCCAGCTGCTGATGGAGCACGAGCGCGGCAAGGTCGCGCGGCCACCCACCGTGATCGACATCGTGCTGGCCGAGCCGACCTGGCGCGACGCGCATCTGGTGCGCCTGTTGAAGGAACGGCTTGCCAAGCAGGTGCTGGACGCGCCGGTGATCGGCCTGTGCCTGGAAGCGCCGCAAGTGCAGCCGATGGCGCCGCCGAGCGACTCGCTGTTTCCCGAGCCGGGCGGCAGCAAGGAGGATTGGCAGCGGCTGCTGGAGCTGTTGACGGCGCGGCTGGGGCCGGAGAATGTGCTGCAGGCCGCGCCGCGCGCCGACTATCGTCCCGAGCAGGCCAATGCCTGGGTCAGCGTGCAGGAAAAAATCCGCCCGGCCGACGCCCGTTCGCAGCTGCCGCCGGACATGCCCAGCCTGCCGCGTCCGGCATGGCTGCTGGCCAAGCCGATCGCCTTGCTGATGCGCGACCATCGCCCGTACTACGGCTCGCCCTTGCGCATCATGTCCACCGGCGAGCGCATCGAAGCCGGCTGGTGGGGCCAGATGCAAACGCGCGACTATTTCATGGCGGAAGGCGAGGACCGGGCCCACTACTGGCTCTACCGCGAACGCAACGCCAACGACGGCGAATTGTCGCCGCGCTGGTATCTGCATGGATTTTTTGGCTAAAAAGATCGGCCTATAATGAACTCTCCACCACTTGGGAGTGATGTCATGACTAAACGTATTGCAACAAAGCTGGTCGAAACTCCCGGCTCTCCACTGAAAATCGTGCACTGGGTGGTGTCGCTCCTCTCGCATTGCTAGATACAGATGCTGGGTATGAAGTTGTACTCAACATCTTGGCGCAGATCGAGTACGGAGTGATTTCATAGGTGCCGCCCCCAGACAAGTTCTTATGGCGCATTGCCAAGGACACGGACAAATACAGCGCTGATCATCAGATTTGATCGTGCTGTCAACATTGGAGACCTTGATCAGACTGGGGCGGGGCATTGCGCGACATGCGCCATGCCGACTCGCTTCCTGTCACTTGGGTGACGGAGCCCCCCGGAAAAGCATCCATTGAGATCGGCGATGCCTGGTTGGCGAAGAGGGCCGCACCGTTGTTGTTGGTGCCATCAGTCATCGTGCCTGAAGAGTATAACGTCCTGATCAATCCCGCGCATGCTGCGGCGGCAGCAATTACCGCACAAGTTGTTCGGCAATTCATCTACGATCCGCGTTTAAAATAGCATCTGCGCTTTTAATCGGGACATGCGATGCGATCACAACGACAGGAATTCATGGGCGCCGACGGGCACAAGCTGGCCGCGCGGCTCGATGCGCCGGACGGCGACGTCAAGGCGTATGCCTTGTTTGCCCATTGCTTCACGTGCGGCAAGGACGTGTTTGCCGCCAGCCGCATCGCCCAGGCGCTGACCGAGCATGGCATCGCCGTGCTGCGCTTCGACTTCACCGGCCTGGGGGCGAGCGAGGGCGAATTCGCCAACACCAATTTCTCGTCCAACCTGGAGGACCTGGTGGCGGCCGCCGATTTCATGCGCGCCACCTGGCAGGCGCCGCGTTTGCTGATCGGCCACAGCCTGGGTGGCGCGGCGGTGCTGGCGGCGGCCTCGGAGATGCCGGAAGTGAAGGCGGTGGTGACCTTGGCCGCGCCCAGCCATCCGGCCAATGTCACCGACATGTTCAGCGAGCACCTGGACCAGATCGCGAGCGCCGGCGAGGCCCATGTGCAGCTGGCGGGCAGGCCTTTCCGCATCAAGCAACAGTTCGTCGATGATGCGGGCGGGCATAATTTGAAGGTGAAGATCGCGGCCCTGAAGCGGGCTTTGCTGGTGATGCATGCGCCGGGCGATGACACGGTACCCATCAGCAATGCGATGGAGATTTTTACGGCGGCCAAGCATCCGAAGAGCTTTGTCTCGCTGGACAGCGCGGACCACCTGCTGACCGACCGCGCGGACGCGGTCTATGTGGCCGGCCTGATCGCGGCCTGGAGCGACCGCTATATTGCTTGACGTTTTACTCGTCGTCGAATTCTTCGGCCAGGTCTTTCCAGCCCTTGCCGGCGGCGAAGGTGTTGAATTCGTCCGGTGCTTCCAGCACCAGTAGCTTGCTTTCCTGCAGCACGGAATCGCCGGCCGTCAGCGCCGGGCCCTTGTAGCCGACGGTGCGCAGTTGCGCGACCACGGCGTCGATCAGCGATCTGTCCTTGTGCAGGCCGGTGATCGAGCTGGAGAAATCCACATACACGTCAATCGCGCCGTAACCTTCGTCGAAGATACGGATCGCCTTGGCGTCGTGGGCCCGGCCGGAGCCGTCGGAGGCCTTGAAAGGGCCGCTGAGTTGGATGTCGGTGTCTTTGTTCATGTGCTCAGCATACACCCGTCAGTTCACCTTGGGCAAGGCCATGCCGCGCTGCACCGCCGGACGGGCCGCCATCATCGCCATCCAGCGCTGCACATGGTGCTTGGCCGCCAGTTGCGCGCCCAGCGCCGACTTCATCTTGTCGGCGGCGGCGGCCACCCACGGATAGGTGGCGATGTCGGCAATGCTGTATTCCTCGCCGGCCACATAGGTGTGGCGCGCCAGTTGCCGGTCCAGCACGCCCAGCAGGCGTTCGGCTTCGTCCAGGAAGTGCTGGCTGGCCAACGCGGATTTTTCCTTGGCGCGCAGCTCGAAGAAGCCGACCTGGCCCAACATCGGCCCGAGGCCGCCGATTTGCCAGTGCAGCCATTCCAGCACCTTGTACCGTTCGGCACCGGAAGCGGGCAGCAGCTTGCCGGTTTTCTCGGCCAGGTAGGTCAGGATGGCGCCGCTCTCGAACACGCTGACGGTCTTGCCGCCGGCGTCAGTGTCGACGATGGCCGGGATCTTGTTGTTCGGCGAGATGGCCAGGAACTCCGGCTTGAATTGCTCGCCTTCGCCGAGGTTGACGGTCTTGATGATGTACGGCATGCCCAGTTCTTCCAGCATGATGGGAATCTTGCGGCCGTTCGGCGTGGTCCAGGTGTGCAGCGTCAGCATGGCGGTCCTCCAGATCAGGTACCCGTACGATAATCTATCTGGACACAGTGTTGCGCCCGCTACGTTTTGCGCGGTACAGCGCCTGATCGGCCTGCTCGTAAATCTCGCACTGGCCCAGCTCGGAGTCGGGCGCGATGAACGCCAGTCCCAGCGACAAGCTTACGTGACCGCCCGGCGGGTTGCATTGATGCGGGATCAGCCGCGACGCCATGTCGGCGCGGATTTGCTCGGCCAGCGCCATGCTTTCGTCGGGGCCGCTGCTGGCGAACAGGCAGGCGAACTCGTCGCCGCCGATGCGGAAGCTCAGGTCGCCCGGCCGGTGCAGCGCGCCGCGCATGCAGTCGGCCACCGCCTTGAGCACGTCGTCGCCCTGCGGGTGGCCGTAGGTGTCGTTGTATTCCTTGAAGCGGTCGACGTCGGCCAGCAGCAGGGTCAGCACGCGCTGGTCGCGGTGCGCGCGCTTCTGTTCTTCGGTGAAACGGATGTTGAAGTAGCGCCGGTTCTTCAGGCCGGTCAGCTCGTCGGTGACGCTGTCGTTGTGGGCGACCTTGGCCTCGGTGATGTCGGTCGAGACGGCGCAGGTGGCGTAGACCTCGCCGCGGGCGTCGAACAGCGGGAACTTCACCGTGGCATAGGTGTGCAGCGTCTTGTCGCGGTGGTAGACCGATTCCTCTTCCCGGATGGCGCGCTGTTCCAGCGCCGCCCTGCGGTCGTTGTGCCACAGCTGCTCCGCGATCTCGCGCGGAAACAGGTCGAACACGTTGGAGCCGACGAAGCTGGCCGGATCAAAGCCGTCCAGGATCTCGAAGTGGCGGTTGGCCATCGTCACCGTGCCTTGCAGATCCTTCGTCGAGATCAGCACCGGGGCGTGGTCCAGCAGGGCGCGGAAGATGCGGTCGGACTCGCGCAGTTCGTCTAGCTCGCTGCGCGGGGTGGGGCGGGAGTCGTCGTTCCGGTCTGGCATGAAGCCAGTATAGACCCGGAGCGGGGCCGGTGCGATAAACCGGCCCCGTATTGCCTGATAATTACTTCAGCGGTTGCAGAATTGCCTCAAGGCGATCCGGCGTGCCGGCGATGCGCTCCAGGCGCGGGTACTTCAGGCCGCCGTGGTAGTCCAGCGCGTAGGTCTGGTACAGATTGCCCTTCTTGACCAGCAGGTTGATCGGCTCCTTGCCGGTCTTGGCCGCCGTGACGGCGGCGCGCAGCACTTCCGGCTTGTAGGCGCGGCCGTTGACGGCCAGCAGCGTGTTGCCGCCCGACAGGCCGGCCTTGAAGCCGACGCCGTCCCACTGGAAGGCTTCCAGCTTGCCTTCGGGGCCGACCGAGAAGCCCAGCGAGTACTGGAAGTTGGCCGACTTGCTCAGGTCTTCCTGGGCCTTGAGGAAGTCGGTCTGCTTTTCGGTGTAGACCAGTTTCCAGCCGGCGCGCGCCAGGCCGTCCAGCGGCGCGCCCGGGCCGTGGCCGTCCAGGCGGGTGCGCAGGAAGCCGGCCCAGTCGTAAGGCTGGACCGCGTTCAGCGCCTTGACCACGTCTTCAAACGTGTAGTGCCTGGCGACATTGACGCCGTCGTCCACGCCGAAGAAGCTGCGCGCGAAATCGTTCAGCGAGCGCTGCTCGCCGGACAGCTCGCGGATCCTGGTGTCGGCGTCCAGCCAGATCAACTCGCCTTCCGAGTAGTAGTCCTCGGCGCGCTGCCAGTTGTTCCAGCCCTGCGGACGGCGGGCGTTGACGATGGGATCGTTGGTGGTGTCCTGCACCGCGCGCCAGTCGCGGCCCTTGACGTTGTCGTAGCGGGCGGCGGTGGCGGCGATCAGGTCGCGCGTGTTTTCCGGCTTGATCAGGCCGGAACGGGCCGCCAGCACGGCGCCCCAGTACTGGGTCTGGCCCTCGTACACCCACAACAGCGAGTTCTGCAGCGGTGTGTTGAAGTTGGGGACGTTCTGGTCGGCGGGACGGCGGAACTTGCCGTTCCACGAGTGCGTGAATTCGTGCGACAGCAGTTCGCGGCGCGCCTCGTACTTGTTCCATTCGGCGAAGTAGCCCAGCTTGACGCCGTTCTCGCTCGACTGGTGGTGCTCGCGGCCGATGCCGCCGAATTCGTCGCTGATGGCGAACAGGAAATCGTAGTGCTTGTAGTGCTGCGAGTTAAACAGCTTGTACGCTTGCTGCACCATCGCGCGGTGCGGCGCGATCTGTTCCGGCGTCGCTTCCAGCTGGTCGGCGGAATCGGCCACCACGTTCAGGTGCACCGGAATCTTCGCGCCCGGATCGAGGTCGATGCGGCGGAAGTAGCGGCCGGCGAACAGCGGCGAGTCGATCAGCGCTTCCAGGTCGATCGGCTTGAAGGCGACCTCGTCGCCGTTACGCGCGTCCTGCTCCAGCGCGCTGCCGTACTGCCAGCCGGCCGGCACGGTCAGGTTGGGCTGCACGGTGATGCGGCGGCTGTCGTAGCCGGCCGGGTACATCGTCACCGACTGCCATTGCACGCCGAGGATGTCGTTGGTCATCGTGGTGCGGCCCTGGTTGGGCTCGACCGGCGACAGGTACTGGAACTCGACGTCGACGCCGGCCGCGCCCTTGGGCACGTCGATGTGGAAGGCGTAGACGTTGACGGTGTCGCGCTTCCATTCCAGCGGCTTGCCGTTGGCGCTGACTTTGAGGCCGGCGAACTGGTTCAGGGCGCCGCTCGGGCCGTGGTTGCCCGGGATCCATTGCGGATACAGCAGGGTCAGCTTGCCGGGCCTGGCCGGTATGCTTTCGCGCACGCGGAAGATTTGCTGCGCGGTGTTGGTGGCGTCCACTTTCAGTACGATGGTGCCCGGGTAGGGCTGCGCGGAGATGGATTCCGCCTGGGCGCTGAAGGCGGTGGCCAGCAGGGCGGCGAGAGCGACACGGGTAATGGTCATGATTCAACGATAACAGGATGGACAAGCGGGCGAGTGTAGCACGCGGGCAACTTGCAAATCTGGCAAACAGATGACGCACCGCAGCGAAAATATGTTGAAATAATTCGGCCGTCTGGGGATGTCGCGGCCGTTTTTCAAGGCCTTGAAAGCCCGAAAAACCGACCTATATCGGACTCAGTGGTTGCCCAGATGGGGACCACCGAGGGGAATCTTCCCCGCCCATATCGCTTAATTTGAAAAGGATATCCACCATGCGTACTTTCGACCTGACCCCACTGTATCGTTCCGCCATCGGCTTTGATCGTCTGGCACAACTGCTGAACGACGCCCAGCGCGGCGACTCCACCCCGAGCTACCCTCCCTACAACATCGAGCTGGTCTCCGAAGACAACTACCGCATCGTGATGGCGCTGGCGGGCTTCGACCGTTCCGAGATCGACATCACCTTCGAACGCGATTCGCTGCACGTCGTCGGCCGCAAGCAGAAGGACGCCACCGAGCGCACCTTCCTGCACCGCGGCATCGCCGCCCGCGATTTCGAGCAGCGCTTCCAGCTGGCCAACCACGTCAAGGTGACCGGCGCCAGCTTCGACAACGGCATGCTCAGCATCGAACTGGTGCGCGAAGTGCCGGAAGCCCTGAAACCACGTAAAATCGTGATCGACGGCGGCCAGAATGTCACCGCACTGGAGCAGCGCCAAGCCGCTTGATTCCCGCGTAGTTTAGTATGATCCACTGGCCGGTTTATCCGGCCAGTTGTACGTTGTAAGCAGATGTTTTCGCATGTTTTATTAAGCGGTGTCTAAGTTTTTAGCCTCATATTGAATACATCTACAAACCTTATTCAATTCAGGAGTGCCCAAATGTCCAAATCTACTCTCAAACGCGCCGCCGTGGCAGTCGCCGTACTGGGCGTGGTTGGCGCGGGCGGAGCAGTCGTCGTGCAGCAAAACAGTGCCACGGCCGCCGCAGCCGCCGCGCCGGCCACTGTCGCCGCGCCGGCCGCGCCGGTCGCCGTGCCTGCGCCGACGATCTCGCTGCCTGACTTCAGCGTCATCGTCGCCCACAACGGCCCGGCCGTGGTCAACATCAGCGTCACCGGCAGCACCAAGACCGCCTACGACGGCGCCGATGCGCAGGCGCGCGGCAGCGATCCGTTCGCCGACGATCCCTTCTATGAGTTCTTCCGCCGCTTCCAGGGCCCGCAGCAGCGCGGCGGCCAGCGCGCGGTGCCGACCCATGGACTGGGCTCGGGCTTCATCATCAGCGCCGACGGCGTGATCCTGACCAACGCCCACGTGGTGCGCGATGCCAGCGAAGTGGTGGTCAAGCTGACCGACCGCCGCGAATTCCGCGCCAAGGTGCTGGGCTCGGATCCGAAGAGCGACGTCGCGGTGCTGAAGATCGACGCCAAGAACCTGCCGGTGGTGCCGCTGGCCAAGGGCAACGACCTGAAAGTCGGTGAATGGGTGCTGGCGATCGGCTCGCCGTACGGCCTCGACAACACCGTGACGGCCGGCGTGGTCAGCGCCAAGGGCCGCTCGCTGCCGGACGGTAATGTGCCGTTCATCCAGACCGACGTCGCCGTCAATCCGGGCAACTCGGGCGGGCCGCTGTTCAACACGCGCGGCGAGGTGGTCGGCATCAACTCGCAGATCTACAGCCAGACCGGCGGCTACCAGGGCTTGTCGTTCGCGATTCCGATCGATGTCGCCAACAAGATCAAGACCCAGATCGTCGCCACCGGCAAGGTGGTGCACGCCAAGCTGGGCGTGACGGTGCAGGAAATCAACCAGGGCTTCGCCGATTCCTTCAACCTGGCCACGCCGGAAGGCGCGCTGGTGTCGAACGTCGAGCGCGGCGGCCCCGGCGACAAGGCCGGCCTGAAGGCGGGCGACGTGATCCGCGCCCTCAACGGCCAGAAGATCGTCAGCTCGGGCGATTTGCCGGCCATGGTCAGCCTGGCGACGCCGGGCGACAAGGTCAACATCGAAGTCTGGCGCCAGGGCAAGAGCGTGCAGCTGGGCGCGGTGCTGGGCAACGCCAACGACAAGGTGGCCGCCGCCGAAACCGACCGCGCCGACCAGGCCAGCGCCAAGCTGCGCCTGGGCTTGTCGCTGCGGCCGCTGGACTCGCTGGAGAAGCGCCAGTCCGGCCTGCCCAACGGCCTGCTGATCGAAGACGCCGGCGGCGCCGCCGCCAATGCGGGGGTGATGCCGGGCGACGTGCTATTGTCGGTGAATGGCCGCGCGGTCAACACCATCGACCAGGTGCGCGAGGTGGTGGGCAAGGCCGGCAAGTCGGTGGCCTTGCTGGTCCAGCGCGGCGACGATAAAATCTTCATACCGGTGCGACTTGGGTAACGTCGGACCGGCAGAACGCGAGACAAAAACAGAAAGGAAATAATATGCGACTTCTGCTGGTGGAAGACGATACGATGATCGGCGAAGTAGTGCTCGACCTGCTGAGGGCTGAGCACTACGCCGTCGACTGGGTCAAGGATGGCGACATGGCCGATACGGCCCTGCAGACCCAGACCTACGACCTGGTGCTGCTGGACCTGGGGCTGCCGCGCAAGGACGGCCTGGAAGTGCTGCGCTCGATGCGCCTGCGCAAGGAGCTGACCCCGGTGCTGATCGCCACCGCGCGCGACGCCAAGGAACAGCGCGTCGCCGGCCTCGACGCCGGCGCCGACGATTACGTGCTCAAGCCCTACGACCTCGACGAACTGCTGGCGCGCATCCGCGCCTTGCTGCGCCGCTCGGCCGGCCGCGCCGAACCGGTGTTCGAGCACGGCGGCGTGACGGTCAATCCGCAAACCCGCGAAGTGATCGCCGACGGCAAGCCGGTCAGCCTGTCGGCGCGCGAATGGGCGGTGCTGGAAGCGCTGATCGCGCGGCCGGGCATCGTGCTGTCGCGGCACCAGCTGGAAGAGAAGCTGTACAGCTGGAAGGATGAAGTCAACAGCAACGCGGTCGAAGTCTACATCCATGGCCTGCGCAAGAAGCTCGGCGCGGAATTGATCCAAAACGTGCGCGGTCTGGGCTACATGGTTCCTAAACTATGAAGGTGAAGATGCCGTCGCTGCCACGGGTGCCCGTGGTGACGCACTCGCTGCGGGGACGCCTGCTGTGGTTCCTGCTGGCCGCGATCACCATGGCCGCCATCGCGCAGGCGATGATCGCCTACCGCAGCGCGCTGAGCGACGCCGACCAGATCTTCGACTACCACATGCAGCAGATGGCGATGTCGCTGCGCTCCAGCGCCACGCTGACCAACAAGGCCGCCGACACGGCGGCCGATCCCGAGAACGACGACCTGGTGGTCCAGGTCTGGACGCCGGACGGGGCGCAGGTGTTCCGTTCGCTGTCGCGCGCGGCGCTGCCGCAGCGTGCCGTGCTGGGCTTCTCCAACGTCAAGGCCAACAACACGACTTACCGGATTTTCTCGGTGCAGACCAGCAACCAGACGGTGCAGGTGGCGCAGGACATGGCGGTGCGCCAGCGCATGGCGGGCACGCTGGCGCTGCGCACGGTCGGCCCGATCGCCGTCATGGCGCCGGTGCTGATGCTGGTGGTGTGGTGGGTGGTCAGCGGCTCGCTGGCGCCGGTGTCGCGGGTCAAGCGGCAGGTGGCGGCGCGCCAGGCGGACGATCTGTCGCCGGTGTCGGAAAACGATTTGCCGGACGAGGTGCTGCCGCTGGTGCACGAGTTGAACCTGCTGTTCGGCCGGGTGCGCACCGCGTTCCAGGCCCAGCAGCATTTCGTGGCCGACGCCGCGCACGAGCTGCGCACGCCGCTGGCCGCGCTGAAACTGCAGGTGCTGAGCCTGGAGCGCGCGCAGGACGATGCGTCGCGCAGCGTCGCCATCGCGCGCGTGACCGGCGGCATCGAGCGCGCCACGCGGCTGGTCGAGCAGTTGCTGGTGCTGGCGCGCCAGGAAGGCTCGGTCGACGACGTCAAGCTGGAGCCGGTCAGCCTGAGCGACCTGGCCAAGCGCACGCTGGGCGACATGGCCGGGCTGGCGCAGGCGCGCCAGATCGACCTCGGCCTGCATCACGCCGACGAGGCCACGGTGGCCGGCCAGCCGGACGCGCTGATCATTCTGCTGCGCAACCTGATCGACAACGCCATCAAGTACACGCCGGCCGGCGGCACCGTCGATATCGACCTGCGCCGTAGCGCCGGCGCCACAAAGGCGGCGGCGGGGCGCATCATGCTCAGCGTCGAGGATTCCGGCCCCGGCATCCCGCCGGAAGAGCGCGAACGGGTGTTCAGCCGCTTCTACCGCGTGCCCGGCAGCCCTGCGGGCGGCAGCGGTTTGGGCATGGCGATCGTGCAATCGATCGCCGAGCGCCACGGCGCCGTGCTGACCCTGGACCAGTCCGAGCGTCTGGGCGGGCTGAAGGTCAAAGTCGATTTTCCTGAGACTGCAAGGGCCACTCCAGTCTAAAATGCCACTTTGGCATTGTTGTTGGAGTGGCGCATGAAAAAAATCGGATTTTCGGGAACCCTGGACCCGATCACCAACGGACATATGTGGGTGATCAACGAAGCCCGTTCCATCGCGGACGAGGTGGTGGTGTTCCTGTCTGAAAATTCGGCGAAAAAGCCCAAATTCTCGGCCGAGGAGCGCAAAAGCATCATCGCGCTCAGCTGCGACGAGCAGGGCTGGGACAATGTGCAGGTGGTCATCGTCAAGGGCGACTACACGGCGCGCGCGGCCAAGAAGCATGGCGTCGAGTGCCTGATACGCGGTATCCGCACCACCGCCGACTTCGATTACGAGAATCTGATCCAGCAAACCAACGTCGACGTGCTGCAGGGCGCCAAGACCATCTTCGTCATGCCGCCGCGCGACCTGGGCTCGGTGAGTTCCAGCTTCGTCAAGGCGCTGGAGGGGCCGATCGGCTGGAACTGGATCATGAAGAAATTCGTGCCCGGTCCGGCCTATCACGCCTGGGTGCTGAGCTGGCTGCGCAAGGAGTGGGAGACGCTGTGGGATTACGCGCACCTCGATGCCACCGCCATCGCCCATGCCGACGAATGGTTCGTCCAGCTGACCGGCGCCACCGCTTACGGCGGACCGGCGCGGTACTATCACAACCTCGATCACCTGGTGCACGGCCTGTGCGAGATCCGCGTGTGGGCGGCCAACACGCGGCCCGATCCGGTGGACGTCGACATCGTCAAGCAGGCGTTCTGGTTCCATGACGCCGAGTACGGCCATGGCGGCGTGCAGGGCGCGCTGACCAACGAGGAAGCCAGCGTGCAGCTGTGGCTGGGCAGTCACCTGGCGCAGGAGATGGGCGATGCGGCGGAGCTGATACGCGCCACCGATCACTTCCAGGAAGGCGCGGTCACGCACCGGCTGAAGGACATCATGTTGTGCGTGGACCTGGCGATCCTGGGGCAGGACGACGAGGTCTATCAGAATTACGCGCGGGCGATCCGGCAGGAGTACATCCACCTGCCGGACGTGAAGTACCGCGAGCAGCGCGGCGGGGCGCTGGCCCATCTGTGCCGCAAGGCGGAAGCGGGCCAGTTGTACTGCAACGCCTATTTCGCCGACCAGTACAACGAGCGCGCCATCGACAATATGCAGCGCGAGATGGAGTTCCTGGGCGCGAAATAGCTCTTAGTGCGGCGGCAGTTCGATTTCCTCCTTGCGGGCGGCGATGGCTTCGCCCAGCGCCATCAGGTCCAGCTTGGCCTTGCGGGCTTTCGGGAACATCTCGCCTTCCTCTTCCTTGACGTGATGGTCGATCAGCTCGCCCAGCACCTTGACCTTGGCGTCGTACAGGTCGTCGGTCGGCTCCATCGCGATGATCTGGGCGATCAGGTCCTTGGCCGAGGCGTGTTCGACCAGCGCCTCGTCCAGCATGTCATCGTCCTTGGTGGCGGCGCGCACGGCGGTGTAGAAAATTTCTTCCTCGGCCGTGGCGTGCTTGGTCAGTTCCGTGCAGATCTGCAACGCCAGTTTCTGCTTGGTGATATGGGCGCGCTCGCCCAGCTCGTCGTACTGCTCGAACAGCGACTTGACGTGTTCATGGTCCTCGGTCAGCAGCGTGATCGCGTCCTGCGGGTCGGTTTCAGTTGGAATAGGCTTGGGAAGCTTGCCCTGGCTGTGGGAAGTGGTTCTCATATCGGCTCCTTGCGTGGCGAATGAATTGGCGGGCACTGCCAAGCCAGTCTAGGTGCGCGGGAGCCTGCGGTCTGTGCGTTGCTCAACGCTGCTAGAAGCGATTCCAGTTGTTGCGGCGGTGTTCGTTGGCTTCCTTCAGCAGGTGGCTGGCGCGCAGCTCGTCTTTGGGGCTGAGGCGGTCGCCCAGCTGGACCGTCATCGCCAGTTCCTGGATCGCCGGCGGGTATTCGTGCTCGGCGGCTTCTTCCAGCAGGTGGCGGGCCTTGGCGCCGTCCGGCTCGACGCCGCGGCCTTCGCGGTAAATATAGGACAGCAGGAACATCGCGTGCGGATTGCCGCCCTCGCTGGCGGCCTCCAGCCAGCGCGCCGCTTGCGCGTCGTCGCGCGCCACGCCGTCGCCGTTCTTGTAGAGCAGGCCCAGCGCCAGCGCCGCCCTGGCGTGCTTGTGCCCGGCGGCGATGCGATACCACGGCGCCGCCGCGGCCGGCCGTGGCGCCACGCCGATCACGCCGACGCGCAGCATCTCGCCCAGCTGGAACGACGCTTCCGTATCGCCGGCCCGCGCGGCCTGCTCGAACAGGCGCAGCGCGTCGGCGCGCTGGTCGGGGCGGCGCTGGTACAGCAGCCCCAGCTCGCGCTGCGCCACCGGCATGTTCTGCTTGGACCAGGACATCAGTTTGCGCTCGGCGCTGGCGTCCGCCTCCTGCATGGCTTTCATGCCGATGGTTTCAATCTGCGCCGAGGTCGGCTTTTCCTGCTGGATCTGGCATCCGAACAGGAACACCGACGCCAGCACCGTCACCAGCAGCGCGCCGGGATAGTGCTGGACGCGCATCATTTGCTCAAGTCCACGGTGTACTTGGCGAAGCCGCTGGCGTCCAGCGCGCCTTCGGCCGTGACGGCGGTGATGCCGCTGCCCTTGGCCAGCGCCAGGTGGCCCGGCGCCGAGCGCAGGATCACCGGACCGGCCGTCGCCACCTTGACGAAGCTCCAGCTGCGCGCGCTGCCGTTGCCGGCCAGCGTGACCTTGCCGGTGGCCGCGCCCTGCGCCGTCAGGTAGTTGCTGACCACGGTCTGGTTGGCGTCCGGCGACTTGATGATGGTCTTGCTGCCGTCGATGCCGGGCACCGCGCCGCCGCCGCCCGCGCGGTAGTCGTTGGTGGCGACGATGAAGTCGTCCGTATCCGCCACCGCCTTGCCCAGGTAGGTCAGGTTGACGATGCGGCTGCCGGCCGGCTTGGTGACGTCGATCTGGTAGGTCAGCGCGTTGTTCTCGGCGTAGAACACGTCGTAGTTGTAGATCGTGCCGTAGCTCGGCACCAGGTCCTGCTCGGCGGTCTTGGCCGGGTCGATCTGGCCGAACTGCTTGGCCGCCGTTTCCAGCCAGGCCTTCAGGTCGGATCCCTTGATCTTCACCGCTTGCAGGTTGTTGTTGCTGTACAGATAGAGGTCGCCCGGATTGCGCACCTGCAGGCCGACCGGCGCGGCGGCGCTGGCGCCCGGCGCGACGTCGGTGAAGTCCGAAGGACCGTTGCGGCCCGCCTTGAACGGCGCGCTGCACGAGATCACCGGAATGTTCTTGTAGCTGGCCAGGGTCGCATCGGTGCTGCCGGCGATGAATTTCTTCACGTAGTCCAGCTGCGCCTGGTTGACCAGCTGGATCGCGCTGACGTCGCCGGCCAGCGCGAAGTAGGCCGACATTTCAAAGTCCGTCGTCACGCCCAGCGGCTGCTTGGCGAAGGCGATGGTGGCGGCGTGCTCGGTGGCGATCAGCGGCGCGATGGCCGGATCGGCTTTGACGTTGGTGGTGCCGTCGGTGTACTTGAAGCCGCGCGATTCCACCGTGGTCTTGGCCGGTTGCACCACCCACTTGCCGCCGGTGTAGGCCAGCGTCATCTTGATGATGCCGAGGCGGCGGCCCCAGCTCTGCGCCATCACGGTCGGCACATTGTTGACGAAGCCGTTGACGGCGTCGATATTGGCGCTGGCGGGGAAGGCCGTGAACGATGGGTCGAGCGCGGCGGCGCCGGTCTCTTTACCCTTCGGGAAGATCAGGTGCGAGTGGCCGATCAGCAGCGCGTCGATGCCGGTGGTGGTCAGGTGGTAGCTGCCGTTTTCCATCTTCGGGCTGTAGGCGCTGGTGTCCAGGCCGCCGTGCGACAGGGCCACGACCAGGTCGGCGCCCTTGGTGCGCATTTCCGGCACGTACTGCTTGGCCGCTTCCTGCACGCCGGTGACGGCGACCTTGCCGGCCAGGTTCTTCTGGTCCCACTCGAGGATCTGCGGCGGCACGAAGCTCATGATGCCGATGTTCATCTTGACGTCCAGCTTGGTGCCGTCCGGCTTGGTCGCCGAGAAGGTGCGCGCCAGCAGCGAATACGGCTGCACGATGGGCTTGCCGCTGCTGACGCCGGTGACGTTGGTCAGCACCAGCGGGAACGATGGCGATCCGCAGCTGCCGGTCGGCTTGGTCACGCCCGGAATGCCGAAGTCGGTATTGGTGATCTGGCTCAGGTAGGGCAGGCCGTAGTTGAATTCGTGGTTGCCGAAGCCGCCGCCGTCGTACTTCATGGCGTTCATGGCCTTGTGCACGGCCAGCGTGTCGCTGCAGGCGATCGGCTTGGTTACCGCCTGCAAGTCGCCCAGCAGGGTGCCCTGGATGACGTCGCCGTCGTCGAGCAGCAGGTTGTTCGGGTTTTCCGCGCGCGCCGCCGCGACCAGGGTCGAGGTGCGCTCCAGGCCCAGGCTGGTGTCCTCGGCCAGCGAGTAATAGTTGTAGCTCATCACGTTGGCATGGATGTCGGTGGTCTCCATGAGGGCCAGCGTGACGGTCGTGCCTTCCGGGATCGCCGGCGTGGTGACGGGAGGGACAACAGGCGCCGCAGGCGTGGCGCTATCGCCGCCGCAGGCAACCAGGCCGGCGGCGCTCATGGCGGCCAGCACTACCAGATTCAATTTCATCGCTACCTCGAAGTGGAAAATTCAAGGTTGCGACTTTAACCAAACAACATGACACGGCCGTGACATCCGTCAACTAATAAGCCCAGTACGGTCCGCTCTTGCCGGCCACGGTGTTGCCTTCCATGACCACGAACACGCGGCGGCCGTAGAAGAAGGGCAGGCCCCAGTCGAAATAATTGCTCGACGACGTGGTGCTGCCCACCGTGCCGCCGACCTGCGCCGCCGTGATGGTCGATGCCAGGCTCACCATGTTGACCAGGTTGAAGTTGACCGTGCCGGTGGCGCTGCCGTCCGACGCGGTATTGGTCGCCGTCAGCGCCAAGGTCGAGGCCGGGCAGTAGAAGTCGCCGCCGGAGCAGGCGCGTATCGTGCTGTCGGTGAAGAAGTAGCCGTTCGAGCCGCTGTCGATGAAGCTGGCGCTGTAGGTCTTGCCCTTGTAGGTGGTGCTGAAATCGCCGCCGCTGTTGGCCTTGAAGATGGTTTCCGAGCCGATGGTGTTGTTGCTCTGCGTGTTGACGCCGAAGATCAGCGTGCCGCTGACCGAGGTCAGCCCGGCCGTGCCCACGGCCGGCAGGGTCATCAGCAAGCCGTTGTTGTTGACGGCGAACGAGGCCACCGGATTGCTGATCTGCGAGGCCAGCGGCATGGCGCTGGCGCTGCAACTGCCGCTGGCGCAGGCGTAGTAGACGCCGCTGATGGCGGCGTTGGCGCAGGCCGTGCCGCAATCCTGCTTGAACATGCCGACGCCGAGGATGCCCTTGGCGCCGATCGCCGACAGCGTGCCGAGGTTGGCGCCGGCGCTGCTGCAGGTCGACGGCGTGACCGTGTAGCTGCTGCCGGTGTCGGCGATCACCTGGATCGAAATGCCGGAGGCCACTTCGTCGGCCATCTTGACGTCGGCCTGGCGCACGCCGCCCCAGGTGTAGCCGCTGATGAACTTGCCGCATTCGCCGGCGTCGGCGCCGGAGGCGGTCTTGACGGTCGGCAGCGCCAGCGTCGCGCTGAGCGTGCTGGCCAGCAGGCGCAGGCCGTAGGAGCCGGTGTCGACCAGCACGTGGTCGATGGTCTGGCAGGTGCTGGTGCCGGGACGGCACACGGTCACGCTCACATACGGCACGTTGATCACGCCGCTGACGCCGGTCGGGCCGCTGTCGACGATGATGGCGGCGCTGTTGCTGAGCGCCGCCGTGACGCTGAGCGCGGCGCTGGCGTTGGCCGTGCCGCCTTCGCCGGTGCAGGCCAGGCTGTAGGTGAAGTTGCCGGCGGCGGTGGGTGTGATGGTGACCGAGCCGGAGCTGGCCTTGGCGCCGCTCCAGGCGCCGCTGGCGGTGCAGCCGGTGGCGTTGGCCGAGGACCAGCTCAGCACCGTGGTCTGCGCGGTGTTGATATTGGCCGGCGCCAGCGTCAGGCTGGCGGTCGGCGACGGCGGCGGGGTGCTGACCACCACGCTGGTGGTGTTGCTGACGGCGCCGCAGGTGAGCGTATAGAAGGAGGTGCCGGCCGCGCCCGCGGTGACGGTTTGCGTGCCGCTGGTGGCCAGCGTGCCGCTCCATGCGCCGGACGCGGTGCAAGAGGTGGTGCTGGGATTGCTGACGCTCCAGGTCAGCGTGATCACCTGGCCGACCGTGGTGGCGGTCGGCGTGGCGCTGATGCTGACCACCGGCGTGGCGGCTGCGGAGGCCGCTTCCATGGTGGCGGCGGTGGTGGCGGTGGAGGACGAGCTGCCGCCGCCGCAAGCGCTCAAGGCCAGGGCGAGGCAGGTCAGGGCGGCTGCCAGATTGATGTGTTTCATGTGGCCGTCCTTATTCTATGGTGTTGGTGTCGAAGCCGGCCGGCAGCGCGCTGGGGAGCCAGGCATGTCCGGCAAACGAGCGCATGTGGCCGTTGGAGACGATCACCACGTCGGACTGCTCGACCGCCAGCTGCGAATGGCCGGCCTTGGGACGCTTGCCGGCGGCGGCGGTCATGGCGGTGAACTTGTCGCCCAGCAGCGTGCGCAGGTCCGGTAGCGTCGGGCCGCTCCAGCTGACGGCGAACACCACGCCGGCGGCGTCGCTGTATTCGCGCACGATGGTGCCGCTGTCGAGCGTGCTTTGGCTGACGGTGTAGACAGCGGCGGTGCTGTCGCTGCCGGCCGCGGCCAGGCTGCGCGCCGCCTGCTTGACGGGCGTGCCGCCGAAATCGGAAGGGGCCCCGCCCAGCGCGGCATACGCCAGCGCGCCTTGCAGCAGGGATAGGAACAACATGAGTACGAGTGCGCGGCGCATAGAGGCTCCATTGCCGGAAATAAAGACAATGAAGTGTAGGCCGGCTGCGGGTTGGATGGAGTTAGCGAGATGTAAGCAAACGTTACACGTAAAAAAACGGCGCCGGCACAGGGTGCGGGCGCCGTCTTCGGAAGCGATCCGCTTAGAACTTGACGTAGAAGCGGCCGAAGTAGGACGCGCCGTTCAGACCGAACTGCACGCTCTCATACTTGAAGCCGTTGTCGGTTTGATCCGCATCCTGCGAGGTCGGCTTGGCGTTGAAGATGTTGTTGCCGCCAAAGCTGAACTTCATGTTCTTGTTGATGTTGTAGGTGAAGCTCAAGTCGGCCGAGGTCTTGGACTCGTAGCGCTGGTTGGGCACGCCGTTGGCCGTGCCGTCGAAGGTGCCCAGGGTCTGCGGGCCGAAGTGAATGATCTTCAGGTCGCTTTCCCAGGGGCCGGTCACGTAGTTGAAGCCCAGCGTCACCTTCGAGCGCGGCGCGCCTTGCTCGATGTACAGGCGCTCCTTCTCCGACAGCAACACGTCCTCGAAGCCCTTCAGCGAAGCCGGCGCATGGATGTCGGTCACTTCGGTCTTGCTGACGTTGAGCGCCAGGAAGGTGGTCAGCTTGTTGGCGCCGATGGTGGTCTTGTGCGAGGCGGTCAGGTCCAGGCCCTTGGTCTTGGTGTCGACCGAGTTGACGAAGAACTGCGCTTCGCCCACGCCCAGCGCGGCCAGGCGCTCGGCCAGGTCGGGATAGGTGTCGGCGTTGAAGCGGCCCGACAGCACGATGCGGTCCTTGATCTTGATCTGGTACAGGTCGGCGGTGACGGAGACGGCCTGGTTCGGCGTCCAGGTCGTGCCCAGCGTGTAGCTGGTCGACTTTTCTTCCTTCAGCTTCGGAATGCCGGCCGCGTTGGCGACCACGCCGCCGTTCGGCGCCAGCACCACCTCGGTCGGCACGCCGCCGATGAAGTCGGTGAAGGTCGACGACAGGTAGACCTGCTGCAGCGACGGCGCGCGGAAGCCGGTGCTGGCCGAGCCGCGCAGCAGCACTTCAGGCGCCACGCGCCAGCTGCCGGCCAGCTTGCCGGTGCTGGTCGAGCCGAAGTCGCTGTATTTTTCGTAGCGCACGGCGGCCTGGGCCTTGATGGTCGGCGTCACGTCCAGCTCCAGGTCGAGGTAGGCGGCGGTGCTGTGACGGTTGGCGTCGACGCGGTCGCCCGGCTGGAAGCCCGGGAAGCCCTGGCTGCCGGCGTTGCCGCCGAAGCCGACGCCGTCGGCGTCGATGTACGAGCCCGCTTCGCCGGCGAAGATCTTGAAGTTCTCGTGGCGGTACTCGCCGCCGAAGGCGACGTTCAGGCCGCCGCCCATGATGCCGTCGTAGAAGCGGCTGAAGTCGAGGTTGGTGGTCAGCTGTTCGAACGAGAAGCCGCCCGCGTTGAAGTGGTCGGCGCTGACGCCCTTGCCGCCGGCCAGCAGGTCCTTGTTGGCGATCGAGGCGTTGATCGTATGGCGGATGTCATAGATCATCTTGTTGTAGCCATAGGTCTGCGACAGGTCGGCGTTCCATTCGCCGATCCGGGTGCGGTGGCCGAGCGTGGCGTAGCGGTCGTCGATCCGGGCGTCGATGAACGGCACGAAGCCGTCCGGGTACATGGCGGCCGAGTTGCGGCTCGGGATGTCGTCGGAGCCGACGCCGCCGCGCGCGAAGGCGGCGCTGGAGGCTTGGCGCTTCTGCGCGCCGGCGGTGAAGTACAGCTTGCCCTGGCCCACGGTCGGCAGTTCGCCGTTCAGGTACAGGGTCTGGTTCTCGGTCTTGCTGTCGCCGATGATGCGCGGGTTGTCCGCTTCGGCGCGGTTCGAGCGGCCGCGGTTCAGGTACTCGCCGGTGATGCCGAGCACGCCGCCGTTGCCGATGTCGACGCCGCAGTAGGCCGAGGTCAGGTAGTTCTTGCCGTCGCCCTCGCCGTACTGGCTGTAGCCGGCGATGGCTTCGCAGCCCTTGCTTTTCTTCAGGCCGATGTCCATCACGCCGGCGATCGCGTCGGAGCCGTACTGGGCGGCGGCGCCGTCGCGCAGCACCTGCACGTCCTTGATGGCCAGCATCGGGATGGCGTTCATGTCGGTGCCGGTGTTGCCGCGGTTGCGCGCGCCGAACAGGTTGACCAGCGCGGTGGTGTGGCGGCGCTTGCCGTTCACCAGCACCAGGGTCTGGTCGGAGCCGAGGCCGCGCAGCGCGGCGGAATCGACCAGGTCGGCGCCGTCGGAGCCGCTCTGGCGGGTCGAGTTGAACGATGGCGAAATGTAGGTCAGCGTCTGCGCCAGGTCGAACTGGCCGCCTTGTTCGCTGGACTTGCTCATCGGGATGATATCGACCGGCACCACGGTGTCGGTGGCGGAGGTGGTGGCGCGGCGCGAGCCGACCACGCTGACCGATTGGATAGGCGAGGCTTCCGGCGCCGATTGGGCTTGGACGGAAGGAGTCAGCGTCAGCGCGGTGGCGCCGTAGAGGCTGAGTAAGACGGCTTTACGTAAGGTTGTAGTTGCGAACACGTGTCGTCTCCCATGAAAAATTTGATTCTATTCAAATAACTCATATCAATACGTGTTTTTGTATCAATTTTCCCTTTAAACATTATTTACTGTTGTTTTAGCGCGCCAGAGTGGGCTGGCCGCTACGTAGTGCTACGGATGCGGTTTTCCCACTGATTAAAATACTTTCGTCGGCGGCAATGCGGGTGACGATCCGGCACGGCTGGCCCAGGTGGGCGCCCTGGTAGAGCGTCAGGCCGGTGTGCAGGTGGACGGTGAGGGCGCCGGCCGCGACGCCGGTGGCGTTGTCTTCCAGCGCCGGATCGAGGTGGTTGAAGTTGCGGCCTTCGAAGGCGCCGTCGGGACGGCGGCACCAGGCGTAGCAGCCGCTGACGCCGTTTTGCCCGCTCCAGTCGGCGATGGCGGGCAGGTCGGGGGCGAGCGCGTGCAGCGCGGCGCTGTCGGCCATCTCCAGCAGCAGCTTGGGGCTGCCGACCGAGGCGATGGCCGGCGGCGAGGCCAGCCGGAGAGCCGGGGCGGCCAGCAGGCGCGCGGGCAGATCGGGCGCGATCGCCACGTCCGGCGGCGTTTGCGGCGCCAGGCGGATGAAGACTTCGTCGCCGGTCAGCGTCAGCGTGAGTTGCTGGCCGCGCATGGCGGTACGGACCGCCAGCGTCGGCCGTTGCGCCGACAGCAGCACCCGCGCCGCCGCCAGCGTGGCGTGCAGGCACAGCGGGCTGCGCGTGTGCGGGTAGAAGTAGTCCAGCACGATGCCGCCGTCCGGCGCCGCATCGACAAACACGCAGGCCGCCTTGTTGCGCTCGCGGGCGAATTGCTGGCGCTGGTCGGCGCCGGTGTCGTCGTCTTGCACGACGAGGGCGGCATTGCCGCCGCCCGCTGTCACGCCAAAGCACAACCATTCCTGGATGCTGGTTTCTCGCATTCTGAGCCCGTGAATATGCATTTCATCGCATCCGCGCACCGGTGGCTTGCAGGGGATGCAAGAATGCTATTTTCGTTAAGAAAGAGCATCATGATACTGCGTAGCGCGTTGTTGATGGCCGGACTGCTGCTTGCGGGACCGGCGCTGGCGGCCTTGGCCACCACCAAGCTGATCGACGGCCATATGGTCGAGCTGGTGACGGTGAAGCAGCCCGCGGCCGAGGCCACGGTCGTGTTTGAAAACGGTTCGCGCGCCACCGTGGATAAGTGGGATCAGGTCATCGACGCCATCGGTCCGCGCGCTTCCGTGTTTGCCTATAACCGTCCCGGCTACGGCAAGAGCCAGGAGACCGAAGCGCCGCGCGACGGCCTGACCATCGTCGAGCA
Organism: Duganella sp. CT11-25; assembly: GCF_047302815.1. Lineage (NCBI taxonomy): Bacteria > Pseudomonadati > Pseudomonadota > Betaproteobacteria > Burkholderiales > Oxalobacteraceae > Duganella > Duganella sp. CT11-25. Next base: position 2,603,841 of record NZ_JBKBFD010000001.1, on the reverse strand, counting down.
GTTGCGGCGCAACCTGCGCAGCGAAGGCCTGGCGCCGCCGTATATCCTGGTGGGGCATTCGATGGGCGGGCTGTACATGCAGCTGTTCGCCAAGCGCTATCCGGACGAAGTGGGCGGCATCGTGCTGGTCGACGCGCTGTATCCCCGCGTCATCAAGAAGCATGAGGATTTCCCATGGCTGACCCGCATCGGCGAGCGCTTGTTCTTCTCCGGCATGGTACGCAAGGAAATCGGCAGTATTCACGAGACCGGGGAGCAGGTGCTGGCCCAAGGCGACATCGACGACAAACCGATGATACGGCTGATCAACCAGCCGAAGGGGGCGACCGCGATTCCAGTGGACCTGGGCGTCGTCAATAGCGACCCGCAGACCATCGCCTTCGTGCGTGGTTTGTATCCACGCGCCAAGACGGTGGTGGTCGATTCGGATCACCAGATGCAAAGCGCGTCGCCGGAGGTGGTCGTGGAGGCGATTAAGGAAATGATCGCCGCGCAGCACAAATAGCCCACCTGGCGAGGGAGTGGGTGTAATATACTGTATATAAACACAGTATTCATCATGAGCCCACCACCATCGTCGCAGGGACTGCCGGCCTATGCCGAGCTGTTCTGCCTGTCCAACTTCTCCTTCCTGCAAGGCGCATCCCACGCCGAGGAACTGGTCACGCGCGCCGTGCAGCTGGATTATGCCGGGCTGGCCCTCACCGATGAGTGCTCGCTGGCCGGCGTAGTGCGTGCTCACGCCGTCGCCAAGAAGGCGGGCTTGCCGCTGATTATCGGCAGCCACTTTCACCTGACCAATCCCGACGGCAGCCCCGCGTTGTCGCTGATCGCGCTGGCCAAGAACCGCGAGGGCTACGGCAATCTGTGCGAGCTGATCACCATCGCCCGCAACCGCGTCGCCAAGGGCAGTTATCTGCTGACGCCGGCCGACCTGGCCGCGCCGCCGCCCGCATTCGCCCATCTGCAAGGTTTGCCGGACTGCCTGCTGATTTTGCTGCCGCATTATCCGGCGCACCAGCCGGGAGACGTCGATCGCCTGCATGCGCAAGCGGCGTGGATGGCGGCGACCTTTCCCGGCCGCGTGTGGATGGGGCTGAACCTGCTGCAGCGCGCCTTCGACGAAGCGCACCGGCTCAGCATCGACGAGGTGGCATTGCAGCATCATATGCAGGTGGTGGCGGTCGGACATGTCTGCATGCATGTGCGCTCGCGCAAGCCCTTGCACGATACCTTGACGGCCGTGCGGATCGGCAAGCCGGTCAGCGAGTGCGGCTATTCGCTGTCGCAGAACGCGGAGCAGCATCTGCGGCCGCGCGTGCGGCTGGCGAACCTGTATCCGCCGCAGGCGCTGCTGGAGACGCTGTGCATCCTGCAGCAATGCTCGTTTAATCTTGAGCAGCTGTGTTACGAATATCCGCATGAGCTGGTGCCGCCCGGCCATACGCCCACCAGTTATCTGCGGCAGGAAGTCTATGCGGGCGCGCAGCGGCGCTGGCCGGCCGGCGTGTCGGACAAGGTGCGCGGGCAGATCGAGAAGGAATTGGAACTGATCGCGGAGCTGGAATACGAACCGTATTTCCTGACGGTGTATGACATCGTGCGCTTCGCGCGCGCGCAGGAAATCTTGTGTCAGGGCAGGGGGTCGGCCGCCAACTCGGTGGCCTGCTATTGCAGAGCTCTCCCCCTACAAAACGCGATACTTCCTCGTGTGAGTGCGTCGTTGGCATAGCGCGGAGATTGCTGCGGTGCTTCGTCGAGAAGTATGGAATTCCATACTTTTAGCATACTTAGCGCTCGCCAAATTTGTCGGCATCCTGCGCGAGTTCACGTCAGGTGTGCCTAAACCCATAATCTTGCCGGGTCGGAAGCATAAGTTTGCCGACGGGCCTTCAGTTCGCAGCCCAACTTCTAAGCAGGTTCCAACAGTTCGCCCGCATTTATTTGCAGACTGGAACCATAACGTTGCCGTTGCAAGATTTCGGAAGCATATCCTTGCCTCCCTAGCAAACCACCATAATCACTCCAAAATTATCCGCTTTTCAACGGGAGTGACAATTGGTGACAATTGAAAGTTTACAGTTTAGCTATGACACGTATATCATTACTGTGAGGAGATCAGTATTGCCTGATTTCATCGTTAATGACGAAAGACAGCAGGACTCGTCCGCCGCATAAACTCGGCCCCATCGTCCCATTTCACGTAGAGGAATACTTATGAGCGAAAGAAACCACGGGTTGATCATCGAGGGCTTCGTGCAGGGCTCCTACAACCTCATATTCGAGAACAAAATCGAAGTGCGTCATCATCCGCTCACTAGCTGGGCCCAAGCCACCGTTTCCGGTAGCCAAACCGGCTTTCAAACCACAAAGGACCACGTTCTTCGCACTCTCAACGGTGTACAGCACACTCTTCACCATGTGGGTGGAAATGACGAGCTCCTGAACGAGCTTGGAGAGTTCGAGATGCGCTTACAAGAAAGCCAGAGCGTTGTGGACCTAGGAAATACAATCGATGAGGCGAGCTCGATTTTGGACCGCGCATTCAACCGTCAAGTATCCCGCTAAACATCAGCTTTCTCGATTCTCTAGCACGTCAGTCATGCCAATGATGTATTGAATACCATGTCAAAGCTGTAACGTAAGGAGCGAAAATATGAAGCCAATCAAGGAAAAGACACCTGGCGGGTCCGCATCAGCTGCAAAACGAAATGCAGTCAAAGGCCTCGCAGCAGCACTTGGTAAAACCGTACAACATACAACGAAGCCCAACAACGATTTTGATGCACTCCTTGAGGAAATTCCAAAGGAGCTTCGCAAGAAGGCCCTAAACTGGTATGAACGTGGCATTCGACGAGGCATGACGATTGCCACTGACATGATGGCCGATGGTCAGATCACTTTCGACGGCGAGTACGTACGCGCACCGAACACAATAAATGCAAGAGTACGAACAAAATTTGCGAAAGGAGACTGGGAAGATCATAAGTTTAAGATCCCCGCTGCGGACCTCGGCTTTGACTGATGAAAACGATATAAATAATTTCTAAAATACAGCAATCATATGAACATTGATATTTATACGTTGGCCCGTCGAGCTAATCAATTGGAACAAGCGCCGGGATTTCTGCATTGCGAGGTCGAGTCGGAAGCAGATCGCGAGTTGGCCTTCCACTTCGAATCGCCCCTTTCTTCCTATGCATTCCTAGCAGCACGATCCTCACTTGGGATGCAAGCGCGCATCTCCGACCGCGCAGAGCATATCGTCATCGTTACGCAGCCGTAGGAACATGGTCATGGCAACAAGATCACCCATGACTACGACAAGCATACGCGGGAGAAGATCGCCGATCACCGCAATAGTCCAGCTCAGACACGATCTGATAAATCAACAAAATTCCAATTAGGAGAACAGGCGTGGCGTTCAAGACCCCCCAGATCGAAACCATTGTTCCAGAGAGTCCAGATCGCCTGTTTCGCGATTTGACTCGCCGCCGGCTACCGGATGTCCTTCCGCATCAAGCTGAGATTATGCGTAAATACGCAGCAGAGGCGGTTGATCAACCGGACGTCGCGCTGCAGTTACCAACCGGTAGCGGAAAGACACTGGTGGGGCTTCTCATTGCAGAATGGCGCCGCCGAAAATTCCGAGAGCGTATCGTTTATTTGTGCCCAACAATACAGCTCGTAAACCAAGTGGCGGCGGAGGCCCACGACAAATACGGCCTTTCTGTCGCAAAGTTCATCGGTCAAATTAAAGATTATTCTCCAGCAGATAAAACAGATTACCAACTGGCGAACAGAATTGCGGTCACAACTTACAGCGCGCTGTTTAACACTAATCCGTTTTTTGACGACGCCGATATCATCCTCGTGGATGATGCACATGTAAGTGAAAACTACATCGCAAAGCAATGGACAATAGTCGTTCCGCGGGCCAGCGAAGAGCATGCAGCACTTCATCGCGCATTGACGAACGTACTTGAGCCGCATCTTTCAGGGACGGACCTAACCCGTCTTCGTGGAGTATGGGACGACATCGTCGACCGAACTTGGGTCGACAAAGTTCCGACGCCGACTCTCGCTGAAATTGCGGACGAGCTCATCGAAGTTTTTGACGCCCATACCGCTAATACTAAACTTGCATACCCGTGGTCAGTCATTCGATCTCACCTGCTCGCGTGTCAGATGTACATCTCTTCCAACGAGATATTGATTCGCCCGCTGCTCCCGCCGACCTTTTCACATGCGTCCTTTATAGGCGCACGACAGCGAATCTTTATGTCAGCCACGCTGGGCGCAGGAGGTGACTTAGAGCGTCTAACTGGCAGAAAGGAAATTTACCGCATCCCGGCACCTGCCGGTTGGGATACTCAAGGGGTTGGGCGAAGGTTCTTTATCTTCCCCGAGATGTCTTTAAAACAGGATGATATTCCTGCGCTTCGTACACGCCTGATGAAGCGCGGTGGACGCAGTGTGGTTTTAGTCCCATCAGAGACTGCCGCAAACAAAACAGCGGAAGATATAACCAAAACAATGGGAGTACCTGTTTTTAGCGCTCGTGACATTGAGGACTCGAAGATGAAGTTCGTAAGTCAACCGAACGCTGTTGCGGTCATCGCAAATCGCTATGATGGTGTAGATTTTGCCGGCGATGATTGCCGCTTGCTGTTCATTGATGGCCTTCCGAAAGCGATGAATTCTCAAGAGCGTTTTTTGATGTCACGCATGGGAGCAAATACTCTTTATAACGAACGTATTCAAACTCGTGTAGTTCAAGCAATTGGGCGGTGCACTAGATCGCTTGAGGACTTTTCTGCCATTGTGATAACAGGTGAAGAACTCCCAGACTATCTTACAGACCTACGACGTCGGCGCTACTTGCATCCCGAATTGCAGGCCGAAATCAACTTCGGCGTTCGCCAATCACTTCAGACTGACGCAGCCAATATTTATGATAATTTCGAGATCTTTTTAGAGAATGAAAAGGACTGGGAACAAGTAAACAATCAGATAGTTGATGAGCGGTCGCGGCTCATTCAGGAGCAGATGCCTGCGGTCCGCGAGCTACAACAGGGCGCGAGCTTTGAAGTAGACTATCAAATGTATATGTGGCGTAAAGATTACGAATCGGCAGTTGAAGCAGCTGAGCGCGTACTTGGGGTGTTCACTAGCCGAGAGCTGCGCGGCTATCAAGCGCTCTGGCATTACCTGGCTGGCTCTGCAGCTCACTTAGCGTCCATCGAAGGAAACGCTACAATGTCAGCTAAAGCCCGTGCACATTTCGTTGAGGCACACCAAGCGGCACCTGACATCAGTTGGCTCGCAAAATTTGCACGCCAGCAGCGGCTGATCGATTGGTCTCCAAAGATTGAAGCCCGCACCGCAATATTGACGCAGGTAGAAAGACTAGCTGCGAACTTGACTCGCCTCGGCACAACACAAGATCGCGAGTTTGCAAACCTCGAAGCATCCATCATGGACGGATTGCGAAAGCCAGAAACCTTTGAAAGTGCACAAAAATCTCTCGGAGACCTCCTGGGCTTCGTAGCACACAAGGTGGAGCGTGAAGGCTCTCCAGATCCTTGGTGGATATCGGGTGAACAGTGTGTAGTTTTTGAGGACTACGTCAACACTACCCATGAGGGCACATTGTCTGTGGAGAAGGCGCGCCAAGCAGCGTCTCATCCAAATTGGATGACCGCAAATGTCCAAGAAGCAAAGGGATGCGCTATCACGACAATCTTGGTTTCGCCAGCACGAAGAATCCGCAGGGCTGCTTTAGCCCATGTGGGCGACGTCCGGTACTGGGATTATCAGGCATTCGTCGACTGGGCTGACAAAGCACTTCGCACAATTCGAGATTTACGTCGAGATTTTTCCGAAGCAGGTGATTTGCTTTGGCAAGCTCGTGCTGTTTCAGCCATTCAGGACAATGGATTAGACTTGTCATCGATTATTGAAGCAGCGAATCTTCGCTCGCTGGCAGACTATATGACACCTGAGTAATTCTTGAAAAGAGTTCTGTATGAGATCAGGTCCTGCCAGCGAACAAATCTCCGGGTAAGGCAGTACCTGTATTGCCAACAGAGGGCTCAACTCCGGCTTCGGCCAAGCGCTAGCTGTAGCGGATGGAAACGTATTGCAAGCCCTGTCGCTATAATGAATCAAGGCTGCGTCACGCTCTGGTTGCAAGGCTTGCTTAGCCCTGCATATTGCCGGCGTTAGCTCTGAATTGTGGCCCAGCAGCCTATCTGCGACGCGCTAAACTGACGGCTGTTGCACCATAAAAGGCTCTGCCAGAATTCTCAACATAGTGGCTTGGGTTTGCCGGAAGAACCCAAGTTGCCACCAGCAACAATCTTCCCGCTGAAGCTGGTTCGAGATTTACACAATCCCTAGCCGCCTTTAGGGCTTTCATAACGCGCTCGCCGGGCTCCGCAGGCAATCTTTGTGCACCGCCAATGAGCAGGGCGATAGTACGAGACTGGTGGCGCATGACGTCCGCGAGGGTATCTGCCAGCGTCAATTCGTCCACCCCGCGGGCAGTGGCATACTCGATCCCGCATCGTGCTTGAATCAATCGAGCTAGGTGCTGTATCCCTTCTTCCTCCATGAGATGTCCAGCATCGATCACTACCGCAAACATCCCGCCGGCCTCGAGCATTGGAGCCAGATCCTCAAAAAATTGAGCTGACTCGTCGTTGGAGCGCACTTGAACAAACACGCCGGAAGCCAACCCACGATCGAACGGGCCAGGAAACAGCAATTGATCGGCTAACTGACGCGCACTCAGGGGGAAGTTTCTCATGGATTGAACGGGCAGCTAAAACGGCATTTCTGCCGTTATGTAATTGCCCTAATAATACCCACTTCGAGGCAATAGACCAGACTAGAATTGCAGTTAACGTCAGGAAGAATCTCTAGGCCAGTGCAAGGATCTTGTCCTCTTCAATAGCAATAAATCCATCGGGATCCCTTACAGCGATATATTCATAGACGGCATCGCTGAGAACATCTGCATCTTCTGTATCGTGGTAGTTCAAAAAGATCTCCCCTAGCTCGGGGGCCTGGGAGAAGAAGTCCTTAAGGCGCTGGAAAACCAGCTCTGGCGACTCGTTGCGTACCCCATTCTCGAGTGCCATTTGCTCCTCAAAAGAGGAGTAAACAAGCCCACCGGTGAACCCATCTACATGGCATAAGTCACGCACGTGCTCACGGAATGTGCTGTCTTTGGAATAAACCTGCCGCAAGTATTCGTTCACGGCCTCTGTGGGTGACGTAGACGTAACGAATGCTGGCTCCCACATAGAAATTGAGTCTTCATGAGCAACTAAATAACGCTTAAACATATTCAAAAAACCTTAGGCAACGTAAAACGAACCCGCCCTTCCAAGTATTTTTTCGGAAACGAGGACCGGCTGTGGAGAATGCGCCATTGTGACTTAAACACGGCTGACTTAAAAGCAGCATTTTGCAAAACTGAGTGAAATGCCAACCACTCAACCGTCCTCAATGTCCAAAAAACCGTCTGCACGCGCAATATTGGCTGCGAACGTTGTGAAGTTGCGAGAGGAAAAAGCATGGTCACAAGAGATGCTAGGCTTTGAGAGTGGTTTGCACCGCACATTTATTGCCCACGTTGAGCGCCAAGCGAGAAATATTTCCCTGGACAATCTCGAAAGGATTGCGACCGCGTTCGGTGTCGATGCATATCAGCTTTTGCAGCCCTAGAACGCTATCCACATAGCTGTTAGCGGCGTCCGGCATCAAAATAATTCCCTCATGGAAATTAAAATCCCTCTTGCGCGCTTCTAGGAGCAACGTCTATACTGTTTATGCATACAGTATTTTGGTTGAATTCTTGGACATAGCATGTTAACCGCGCCCCTCACCATCCCACCATCCGTAGCAGAACAACCAGGACAGCTTTCGCTGCGGGATGTATGGCGTGCGAGCGAACTAGCGATATCGCGGTCGACAACATGCAGTACCGGCCATGCGATGCTTGATATTGAACTGCCCAACGGCGGATGGCCCAGGTCGACCCTTGTAGAGCTTCTGGTTCAACAGCACGGTATCGGTGAGATGCAATTGCTAAAACCCGTCCTTGCATCGCTATCCCGTCATCAGCGGGTTGCGCTTATCCAGCCGCCATATCTACCGCATGCCATGGCATGTCGTGCCTGGCATGTGAACGATCGTAATTTGCTCTGGCTCCGGCCAAATCGTTCCGCCGATGCACTGTGGTCAGCCGAACAAATTCTCAAGAATGGTAGTTGCGGGGCTGTAGTGCTATGGCAGTCAAATGTCCGCCCAGAGGCGCTTAGGCGATTGAACTTGGCCGCACAAACGACAGACACCTGGATCTGGTTAATGCGCCCGCTTGCCGCATCGGCAGACGCCTCACCATCACCACTTCGCATGGCACTCCGCCCCGCTCTTGGCGGGGTTTCCGTAGACATCATCAAACGCCGTGGTCCTCATTGCGAGAACCCCATTTTTTTACCGCTTGCGGATATGCCCGCTGGTCGCCAAATGCTGGATACAGACCATGAAACTCATGTTAAGCGTGTACCTGCCACTGCTGCCATTGGAAGCCCTGCGTCCATGTTGGTCTGAACGTGGCCCGTACGCTGTTGTTGACAGAGGCATAGTCTTGACGTTGTCACACGAGGCTGCGTGCGCCGGAGTTCGACATGGCATGCATAGCGGCGGCGTAGCGGCAGTCGCACCGGAAACCGTAATTCTTGAGCGCGCACGAAACCAGGAAGACTTGGCCCTTGAGGCTATCACGACTTCCTTGATGCAGTTCACACCCGACATTACCTTCCAGGCGGACTTCTCCGTGCTCCTCGATATAAGCGCGAGTCTGAGATTATTTAAGGGGGCACATGCCCTGAGCCTCCGCGTGATGAACACTATCAAGGCCTTAGGTTTCACGTCGCATGTGGGGACTGCACCTACTTCCGAAGGTGCATGGCTATTCGCCCACAGCTCTCGCATGAAAGGCCTGCCACTTCGCCGTCGGGTCTTGTCGATGGCCTCGATGCATAAGCGACTTAACCTACTGCCTTGCGGTCTTTTGCCAGAGACAGCCCCTTTTCATGATTGGCTAAATGACGTTGGCGCAAGGCGCCTTGGTGCGTTGCGGCGGTTACCGCGAGCGGGGCTTCTGCGTCGTACCAACAAAGGGTTATTGGTCGCACTGGACCGGGCATACGGTGATGAACCTGAAATGCACGAATGGATAAAGCCTCCTTTGCATTTTTCGGCCCGGGTCGAGACGTTTGACCGCGTGGAGCATGCTGATGCGCTTCTGCATGGTGCGACCCGACTTATTCTTCAGCTTGTCGGATGGCTCGTCTCGTTACAACAATCCGTAAGGGTGCTCACGTTATACCTGGAGCACGAACGTGGCCGTGCAGCGGTACCGCCGACAGAAATCGAAATTGCGCTTGCAGAACCCGTTTGGCATGAGGCGCATCTGGTGCGGCTGCTGAAAGAACGATTGGGTAAAGTGGAGCTGGAGCGCCCGGTAATCGCATTGCGGCTCGACGCGGTGAAAATTGAAGCTATGCTGCCGCAAAACGACTCGCTTTTCCCAGAACCCGGCGGTTCGCCTCAAGACTATGCCCGTCTGCTGGAATTGCTGACTGCACGATTGGGGCCTGAGGGAATTTTGGTACCGGCATATGTGGATGATTATCGTCCCGAAGTTTGTAATACTTGGGTGCCTGCGAACACCAAGCGCCCCAAGGCAGATATGGAAATTTTAGATGGCCGTCCGTTTTGGTTACTATCAAAACCAATCAAATTACTGATGCGAGATGACCGACCTTTTTACGGCGGTAGCCCACTGAAGTTTATCAGTAGCCCTGAGAGGCTGGAGGCCGGTTGGTGGGATGACCAGACAGCAGCGAGGGATTACGTTGTTGCACAAGGAGCCGATGCGACTTGTTATTGGATTTATTTTGAGCGTATAAAAGAAGATGCGCGGTGGTTTCTTCACGGCCTGTTCGCGTGACGTATGCATACGCTTCCATCAACGCCATTGAGGCCTGCAACGGCGGATCTACCTGCTTATGCGGAGCTCCAATGCTCAAGCTACTTCTCTTTTTTGACCGGAGCATCAGCGCCTGATCTGTTGGTTGAACGTGCTCACCAGCTCGGGTATAGCGCACTCGCAATTACAGACGAGTGCTCACTGGCCGGGGTAGTACGCGCCCACTTGGCAGCAAAAGAATTAGGACTTCACCTGGTCATTGGTAGCCAGATGAGGGTGACACCTGAAGATGGAAGCCCCCCCTTTCAGTTACTTATTCTAGCGACAAATCGCAATGGATATGGGAATCTCAGCGAGCTAATTACGGTCGGGCGTATGCGTAGCGAAAAGGGTACCTATCTCATAAGGCCCCGCGATATCGCCACGCCAGTGGGCGACCTTGTTCACCTTCGGGGTCTGCCGGATTGTCAGTTTGTTTTGTTGCCTCAATATTGTGCCACGCTCCAAGAGCTAGAGCGCCAAGCCGCTTGGCTTGTTCAGTGTGCACCTGGCCGCGCTCGTATCGCACTTACCCTTCACCACAGGAACAAAGACTCGGCGCATCGCCGGCTTGTCCAAGATATCTCGGACGAATTCAGCTTACCTATCGTAGCAACAGGTGACGTAATGATGCACGTCCGTTCGTATAAGCCCCTGCATGACACGATCACGGCAATTCGGCATAACATCCCTGTCGCTCAATGCGGATACCGGCTCCCACCAAACGCCGAACAGCATTTGCGTTCACGACTACGTCTTGGCAATCTGTACCCACGCGAAGCTCTCGATGAGTCCGTGCGTCTAGCTCAGCTATGCAATTTTTCGCTTGATGAGCTCAGGTACGAATACCCGCACGAGCTTGTACCCGACGGTGAAACTCCAACTTCATATCTGCGCAAGGAGTCGTACATCGGGGCGCATTGGCGTTACCCCCAAGGCATTCCTGAAAATGTACAGGCACAGCTGGAACATGAACTCAGCATCATTGCCGAGTTGCGATACGAGCCATATTTTCTCACTGTTTTTGATATCGTACGATTTGCCAGGTCACAGCAAATCCTTTGCCAGGGACGAGGCTCTGCTGCGAATTCAGCGGTCTGCTACTGTCTGGCTGTTACAGAAGTAGACCCTTCGCGCGGAACCCTTTTATTTGAACGGTTTATGTCAAAGGAGCGAAACGAGCCTCCGGACATCGACATCGATTTTGAGCATCAACGGCGAGAAGAGGTCCTCCAATATGTCTACAAAAAATACGGAAGAATGCGCGCAGCTCTAACTGCAGTCGTGATTTCGTATCGCCCTAAATCGGTGCTACGCGATGTTGGGAAATCCCTCGGAGTTGACTTGGCTGTCGTGGATGCAGTGGCGAAGGCCGCCAGCAGTTGGAGTGGGAGTACGGACCTTCAAAAGCGTTTGCTCGACTGCGGATTTTCAAGTGAATCATCAATTGTAGAAAAATGGTCAGACCTCGCCGATGCGTTACTAAACGCGCCGCGTCACCTATCTCAGCACCCAGGTGGATTCGTAATTTCACACACAAAACTCTCCCGGCTTGTACCCATTGAAAACGCGAGCATGGAGGATAGAAGCATCGTGCAATGGGACAAAAACGACATCGATGCAGTAGGTCTTATGAAGATTGACCTGCTAGCCCTTGGGATGTTGTCGTGCCTCCGTCGCACACTGGAGCTTGTTTCACAGCAGCGCGGCTCTAGGTTCGAGATGGGTGACATCCCTGCGGAAGATCCTGCTACATATCAAATGATTTGCGAAGCGGACACCGTGGGTGTCTTTCAAATCGAGAGCCGAGCGCAGATGGCTACTCTGCCTCGAATACAGCCGCGCACATTTTTCGACTTAGTAATTGAGATTGCGATTATTCGACCAGGGCCTATTCAAGGCGGAATGCTTCAGTCATACATTCGACGTCGTCAAGGACTTGAGCCAGTGACATATCCTGGACCTGAAATTCAATCGGTTCTTGAACGCACGTTGGGCGTGCCGATTTTTCAGGAGCAGGTTATGTCGATCGCGATGGTCGCGGCCGGATTTTCAGCAGGTAAAGCGGATGCGTTGAGGCGGGCCATGGCAGCCTGGCAGCGCAAAGGTACTCTGGAACAGTTTGAAGCAGACCTTCTATCTGGGATGACTGAGCGCGGCTATACCATTGAATTTGCGAACTCAATTATCTCGCAAATCAAAGGCTTTGCTGAATACGGATTCCCAGAAAGCCACGCGAGCAGCTTTGCCTTACTGGCGTACGCATCGAGTTGGCTCAAGTTCCACGAACCAGCCGCGTTTTTGGCCGCACTTCTTAACTCCCAGCCGATGGGCTTTTACTCGCGTTCTGCCCTCGTTCAAGACGCGCAGCGTCATGGTGTCGAAGTGCGTCCGGTTGATGCCTGCATCAGCAACTGGGACGCATCGCTCGAGCCACCGCTGTATGGGACACAGCCAGCAGTTCGACTTGGCCTCAGTAACGTCAAGGGATTTGAACAGGAGGCCGCTTGGCGTATTGAAGAAGCTCGTTCAATCCGTCCATTCGAAAACACGACCGACATGGCGGCTCGCGCCAATCTTGACGCAGGCGATATGAATGCGCTTGCCAGTGCGAATGCGCTTGAATCTTTATCGGGTAATCGTCGCCAAGCGATGTGGCAAGCCAAAGCTAGTGTTCCTGATAAGGGCTTGCTGCGGCCTGCAGAAATTTTGGAAGATTTGGTTGAGTTAGAGAGTCCCACGGAGGCTGAGAACGTGGCCGCCGACTACCGTTATGTCGGCCTTACGCTCGGCAGCCACCCAATAAGCTTCCTTCGTGAGCGTTTGTCAAAAATGAGGTTCATCCCGTCTGACGTTTTGGCTGGTTTCGCCGATGGGCAACTTGCACGTGGCTGCGGCATTGTCACGGTACGTCAGCGGCCAGGCACTGCAAAAGGCGTTGTGTTCATTACTCTGGAAGACGAAGCCGGGACTGTGAACGTAATTTGCTGGCCAACGTTGGTTGAGCAGTTCCGCAAGGAGGTGATGGGTGCGCAGCTCTTGGGCGTGTACGGAGTTTGGCAGTGTGAAAGCAACGTAAAGCATCTCGTCGCAAAACGGCTCGTGGATCTAAGCCATCTACTCGGTGAGCTTGACACCCGCAGCCGCGATTTCCATTAAATCTAGAGGTACTAAATTAGCGACGTGTTCCCTGACTTTCGTCACTACACAGAGTACTCAGAGCCGGCATATGCTACCGAAAGCGAGTTCGTATGCGCTTCGACTTGAGCGCCGATAATCGCAGTTGGGCGATTCTGCTAAACTACCTGTATCAATCACTCTCTTTGCCGGAGATTGAACCATGGCCGCTTTGAAGAAAACCTCCCCCAGCCCGGACAGCTCCTATAAATTGGCGGCCGCCGCTCGCCGCGCCAAGGTCGCTTCCATGGGGGCGCTGATTGTCGGTGAGGTTAAGCCCTCCCAAGGCCGAATCCGCGTCACGCTGGGTGGCAAAGCGATCAGCCGGAACGCCCGCTACGACGCGTTCGGACCGTCCTCCATCGACATTCCCGAATTTTCCAGCGCCCGGAAGCACAAGTCAGCATGAGGATGCGGCCAGGGGCCGCTTTTTTTTTTCGAATACGGCTTTCGCGCGCGAAACTTCTCCCGTAACACAGAACTAGTGGCGATTCCGCCATTGCTTACCGCGTCGAGCAATTTGCTCAACAAGGCTAGCACCGCCCCCCAGGTCAACCATCCCAGGGTTACAATTGCTTGGCTCACGCCTTAGCAGACACGCAAAATACCGACCATACAGCCAAAGGCGCCGTTGCAAGAAAGTTTGGAGCGCCATTATTCCCGGTTTAGGACTTGCGGCTTGCTTTGCTGATGAGCACCTCCAGCAAAAGAGCTGGCACTGGCGCTTGCGAATCCCGGCGTCGATAACAAGGCAACGGCAATCATTCAACGATAAAAGAAGTTCGACAATTTCGTGACCGCCATCGCCATCCTGGCCAGCACAATCGCAAGAAGTTCGAAGTAAGATGATGAGCAGATTGGTGTGGAAGGATTTGCGGCCTATCCGCTCAACTTATCTTACCGAAGGAAGCGAGAGAAATCATGTGCGTCAATTACATCACCGTCTCACGTCAGATTTGCTTCGACTGGTTCCGTACGCTGATTGAGGTAAGCGACGACTGGCGGGATGAAATCTATCGCGATTACACAGCGCCGTTCATCATTCACGACGAACGGGGGCAGCGCAAAGGCTTGGTCGGCAGCTATGGGTTTGTGCCACAGCGGCACCGTCCATTCAAGAAACTTACAAAAGAGGAAGACGCAAAGGTTGAGACGGCGAAGGCTTTGGGGAAGAAGATCCCCGTGCTCAAGCGCATCTCTTTGGAAACGATGAACGCACGCGCAGAAGAAGTGGGGAGCAAAGTCACCTACAAGCGCTTCTGGCTCCTGCAGCAGCTTTGCATTGTGCCGGCCCACAGCATATTCGAACCGAACTGGGAAACGGGTGTTCACGAACGATGGGCAGTGGCGCTTGCCAACAAAGAACCTATGGGGTTGCCAGGTATGTGGCGGACGTGGCAAGAAGAAGATGGCACAGTAACGAACAGCTTCACGCACTTCACATTGAACTCTGACGAGCATCCCTTGCTGCGAAGATTTCATCGACCTGGGGAGGAAAAGCGTGGCATCGCCATACTTAGGCCTGAGCACTACGACGATTGGCTCTCCAGCAAAAATCCGGAATTTTCGCGGGCGCTCGTTGAGCTTTACCGACCGGAAGAACTGACCGCATATCCCGCCCCTAAGCCTAAAATTTCGAAAGTATCTGAACGTGACGAAATGGACCAGGAAGATACTCAAGCTGAGGCAGTGGTGCAATCAGGGAAAAATCAAGGTAGTCTATTCGATTCCTAAAATGCACTAGGTTAAACTTGATCGGACACGCGGCGTCGGATGATCGACAGCTCCCGCACTCCGTTGGTAAGCGTCCGCTGAGCGCCGTCTTGAGTGCTGTAGAAAATTAATCGATGATGGCATCACCCCGCTGGGAAGCGGCGTCATCTCAAAGGGCTGCTGGCAGGTTGCAGTTCCAAGGCAAGAAATCATCAACCCGGTTCACGGGATGATCGGCGATATGCGTCAGCACGTGACGCAACCAGGCTTCGGGGTCGACACCGTTCAGCTTGGCCGTGCCGATCAACGAATAGATCGCGGTGGCGCGTTCGCCACCACTGTCGGCGCCGGCGAAGAGGTAGTTGCGGCGGCCGATGGCGACACCACGCAAGGCGCGCTCGGCAGCCGAGTTATCGATCTCGATGGCGCCGTCGTCGCAGTAGCGCAGCAGTGCCGGCCAGAGTTTGAGCGCGTACAGGATCGCCGCCGCCGTGTCGGACTTGCGAGACAAGGTATCGAGCGCGCTACGCAACCAGCGCTCCAGGTCATCGAGCAGCGGGCGCGAGCGGGCTCGTCGAACCTCTCTTCGTTCGTCGGGAGGCTTGCCCCGGATCTCGGCCTCGATCACATAAAGTGCGGCGATGCGGCGCAGCGCCTCGGTGGTCAACGGGCTTGGCCGCGCCGCGTGCAGGTCGTGGAATTTGCGCCGCGCGTGTGCCCAGCAGGCCGCTTCGCGGATCGTGCCGTGCTCGAACAAGGCGTTGAAGCCGGCGTAGGCATCGGCTTGCAGCACGCCCTCGAACTTGGCTAGGTGCGTTTGCGGATGGATGCCCTTGCGGTCCGGCGTGTAGGCAAACCAGACGGCTGGCGGCGTGGTGTCGCCAGCTGGCCGGTCATCGCGCACGTAGGTCCATAAACGCGCCGTCTTAGTTTTGCCATTGCCGGGCGCCAGCACCGGAATCGGGGTGTCGTCGGCATGCAGCTTCGACGCCGCCAGCACATGGCGTTGGACGGCATCGACCAACGGCCGCAGCAGCGCGCTGGCCGCGCCGACCCAGCTCGCCAGCAGCGCGCGATCCAGGTCGACACCTTCGCGGGCGTAGATGACGGACTGGCGGTACAGCGGCAGATGATCGGCGAACTTGGCCACCAGGATGTGCGCCAGCAGACAGGGGCCGGCGATGCCGCGCTCGATTGGCCGGCTCGGCGCCGGCGCCTGGACGATGGCGTCGCAGCAAGAGCACGCCAGCTTGGGGCGCACATGGCGGATCACGCGGAAGCTGGCCGGCACGAACTCCAGTTGCTCCGCCACATCCTCGCCCAGCGGCCGCAGGCCACCACCACAGGCCGGACAAGTATCGGCGGTCGGCGCATACACCTTCTCGTCACGCGGCAGATGCTCGGGCAATAGCCTGCGCACCGATTTCTTACGTGGCGCCTGGTCAGCGGCCGGCATCTCGCGCGCCGCCTCGGCCTCGTCGGCCTGCAGGTCTTCCAGTTGCAGCTCGAGCTGCTCGATTTGATCGTCCAGCTTTTCCGACTTGCGGCCGAACTGCATGCGCCGCAATTTGGCGATCTGCAGCTTGAGGTGCTCGATCTCGACGGCGCGCGTGTTCAGTTGTTCGGCCATGCCGGCCAATTGCTCGTCACGCTCTTGCAGCAGGCGCTCGCTGGCTAACAGCAATGCCTTCAAGGTGTCGATATCGTTGGGCAGGTCGGCTGGGCTGAGCATGCGTCAAGTTTACGCGAGCCTTGTGACGTTTACAAGGCCGACGTCGGCTTCCAGGTGCGTTCTGGCCGTCGCCAGTCTATGCCTTCGAGCAGCATTGACAGCTGCGCCTACGTCAGCGCCACCGAGCCGTTGGTCGCTTGCGGCCAGATGAAGCGCCCGCGCTCAAGCCGCTTGGCCAACAGACACAGGCCATCGCCGGTCCACCACAGTAACTTGATGAGGTCGCCGCGTCGCCCTCGGAACACAAACACGTGGCCGCTGAACGGATCTTCCTCCAGCCCCGTCTGCACTTTTGCAGCCCGGCCATTGAAGCCGGAGCGCATGTCGGTGATGCCAGCGGCGAGCCAGACACGGGTACCGGTGGGCAGGCCGATCATATCGCAGCACCCGGTCCAACACCTGCGCCAATATGGCCGCATTGGGCTGCCCGTCGATCCGAATGCGAACCGTTGCTAAGAACTGCCGCACCTTGGTTCGGAGCTCGGCGCGCCGTTCGTAAAGATGGTCATGTAGGCAAGAACGCGGAACGGTAATGCAGAACCGCTGTCTTACCGTGTTGGCTGCACTGCCGAATGCTGACAAGCCATCAATGGAAGGCGCGGCGTTGTGTACGGAATGCGGCAGGGAAAACCAAGCAAATGGAGGCACTATGCAACAATCATTAAACCGCAATATTTCGTGTGCTGTTTTGTTTTCGATCGGGCTCATGCTTTCACCTTCCGGTGGCGCGATTGGTTCATTGCCGCCAAGGGCTGAGCCGCAAGGTCAAGCGAACCGGTCAGTCCAACCGGAAATCGACAAACGTACAGCCGAAATGTCGTTGGAGAAACAGGGACAACTGATCGCCGAGGCTCAATCGGCTGTGGCGGAAACGGAGCGGGCCTTGAGGGCATTGAATGAAAAGAAAAACAGCGAAGCGCTCGATGCGCTCGCGGTTGCGACCGGTAAGCTAGAGTTGATCTTGGCAAGAAATCCGAAGCTCGCCCTGGCGCCCGTGCGTACAGATGTGATCACCCATGATTTGTTTGCCAAGATTGACACGGTAAAGGCCGCCGTGAACGAAGCACGCAATTTGCTCAGCGACGGTGAAATTCAAAAGGCGCGCCAATTGATCGAGGGCCTCGGTAGCGAAATTGAATATCGGACGCTGAACATTCCGCTCGCGACCTATCCTGCCGCAATCAAGAGCATTACGCCGTTGATTGATGCGGGAAAAGTCGACGAGGCGAAAGCGGCACTGCAAACCATGCTCAACACTTTAGTCATTACGACCGAAGTGGTACCGCTTCCCAAACTCCGCGCGGAGGAGCAGATCAAGGCAGCCCAGGCACTCGCCGACAAAAAAGGGCGCACCAAGGAAGAGGACGATAAACTTGCGCAGAGCATCCAAGGGGCCCGCGAGCAGATACGTATGGGGGAGACGCTCGGCTATGGTTCAAAGCAGGATTACAAACCGATGTATCAACAGATTGACGAGATCGAGAAGAGATCGGCGGGAGGCAAATCCAGGCTAGGCTGGGTCGACAAGATCAAACGACAGCTCGCTCAATGGACTGGCAGGTGACGATTTTTCCGCTGTATCGGATCGAGCAGATAGCGGCGCGCCAAGGCTTGTCGTTGGCGCGCTTCACGCTACCCTAGTGGATCGGGTGCATCGGCGCGGCTTGCGTCCGCTGATCGACCGCTTGGCCGAACTGCGCAGGGAACGAAGTTGCCTGCATGTGCCCCTGCAGCCAGATCTGCTTCTTCCTTCCGTTCGCTATCGCTACACAACCTTAAGCGTAGATGGAAAGTGGGACCATCACGAAATGCCTCGATCGACGTTCGACGGCCACAGCAGCAATACCCGGTTCGGGTGTTGTGCACTGACGACGATACGCCTTTGCATAGTCTTGCCGGCCAGGCTGGCCTCGACCGTGTAGCTGCCTGGCTTCAGCTTGGCCAGCAGGAAGGGACCGTCGGAGGTCGTGTTGAGCACTTCACGCCCTTTGGCGTCGCGTACGCTAACAGCGACATCGGCGGCAAATTCCGAACGGTGTTTGTTCGCAACTGCAAACTCGAGCGTCAACGGCCAGCGCCGGCTTTCGGCCTGTAGCGCCGCAGCCTCGTCCTGGCCTATGCCCCCGCTCAGGTAGGCGACCTGACCCGTGTTTTGAACCGGCGGCAAGCTCACGCTGGCGGAGACGCTGCCGGCCGCGGCCAAGCCGAGCGCGCCTGCGATGGCGGCGCGATGCATGACTGACTTCATGGCAAACTCCTTTCATTGAGAAAGTGAAGGGAGCGCCCGACAATTGCTACAGGCAATGCTGTGTTGACGTCTCCCTTTACGCCTGATTTAGACAAGTCGGTAGGGCACTCGGTTCCGGCTTCGGGCAAGCGACCTTGGACCGGCAGGCTCACTTCGTCGAGCGCCTTGAACTGGGCGGCTATCTCGCACGTGCCAGCGATCCTCCGCCCGGCAACAAGGTCATCTGGCGCGGCATGCGACGGCGTGTCGACATCCAAATCGGATATTGCCTGGAATGTGAAAATAGTGGGTAATCACAAGGAGCCTTGTAACGTTTACAAGGCCGACGTAGGCTTCCAGGTGCGTTCTGGCCGTCGCCAGTCTATGCCTTCGAGCAGCATTGACAGCTGCGCCTGCGTCAGCGCCACCGAGCCGTTGGTCGCTTGCGGCCAGATGAAGCGCCCGCGCTCAAGCCGCCTGGCCAACAGACACAGGCCATCGCCGGTCCACCACAGTAACTTGATGAGGTCGCCGCGTCGCCCTCGGAACACAAACACGTGGCCGCTGAACGGATCTTCCTCCAACACCGTCTGCACTTTCACAGCCAGGCCATTGAAGCCGGAGCGCATGTCGGTGATGCCAGCGGCGAGCCAGACACGGGTACCGGTGGGCAGGCCGATCATCGCAGCACCCGGTCCAACACCTGCGCCAATATGGTCACATTGGGCTGCCCGTCGATCCGAACGCGAACCTCGCCCAACTCAAGCACGATAATGCCGCCGGCATCGGAGTTGGAATTACTCGGTGCAGGCGCAGTTGGCGCCAGCATCACCGGCAACAGGCCATCGTCTCGCATCAGTGCAGGTACGCCAAGGCGTCCTTGTCGATACAGCCGGCGCCAGCTGAAGACCTGGTTGGCATTGACGCCGTGCTCACGCGCTATGCGCGCGACCGAGGCGCCAGGCTCCAGAGACAACGCCACCAGGGCGCGCTTGAACTCCAACGAATGCTGGCGATAGTGGCCACGTTCATTCGTGGAAATGACCGGTTGAAAATTTGTGTCCATATTCGAAAATTGTGGGCACCAATGCTGTGCCAAAATTTGATCATGGATGACGCTGGTCACGCAGTCCAGACGGCGCTGGAAAGACGCTTACCTCCGTTGCTGCCATTCGTCAACCCAAACGTTTTGGTTGTTAACGCCACAGGGCATCCTGTCCGCAGTCGGTGCGTTGTTGGATGCGCATATTGTCTCAGCGATGGCAGATGGCAGATGGCCGAGGGAGTGCCGACAATGCTCGCGCCGCAGTCGCCACTTTCCCTGCAGCAGGCACCGGTTGGTGAGTGGCAGGTTAATAGCACTGGGATAGGCTTGTTAGCCTATCGCAACACCAGTATGTCGGCGATGAAGTCGGTGAAGGGACTCAGGCTGGCTGGGCTCTCAATGCCGCTTTGGGCCGCGAGTACCAGGATGCGCTCTGGCGCGAATGGTGTCGTCGTTCATCGACAAGAGCCTTGCTTTACGAGCTTTGAACGATCTCTCCGAAGAAACCTCGGTCGAATTCGCCTTCATATTGGTTACATGATAATCGACTCGATGACTGCCGGTGGACTCGATAATAATATCGCCAGTCTTGGTGGTATAAAGCGGAATTTTCAGTTCATATAAAAGGTCGCGAATTTCTTGTCGAGGATGGTCGTGATGATTATCGTAGTTGCTAGTGCAAATCGCCACCGAGGGATTAACTTCTTCCAGAAATTTTTTCGTCGTGAACCCATTGTCGGCGCCGTGGTGAGCCAGAATTAAGATATCGGTCTCCCGCTTAACGCTGGATGCGCGACGGATCATGGATGAGATTTGCGACGACTCAACATCGCCCAAGCTGAGAACATTAAACGAGCCCTTGCGGAAAAATTTAATGCTTGAATTGTCGTTCGAGCCGTCGTAGACCTCACGTGGGTGATAGAAGATATCAGTGTACCCAACACCATCAGTGGAATTAAGACTCTTCACGTACGGTGGGTCTATACGTTGCGCTCGCACAGTGAACGAGCGCGGCTTGGCTTGATAGGCAAGAATCATCTCTTTGCAGGCGATGGCGCACGCAGTGTCATGGTCGTAGCCAGGATACTCGATTCGCTTGGGACGCAAATTTTCCAGTATCCATGTGAGCCCGCTTTGACTGCAATGATCGCTGTCCCAGCTGGTGATGTGCAAGGTGTCAATCGTAGTCTTACCGCAAATGTCGAGCTCTTCACGCAGCCGATCTTCGTTGAGTTCCGTAATCATCGCCTCGATGAGCGTGAAGTGGCAGTCAGCAAAGTAAGAGTACGAGGCGCCGGCGCAGCCAAGTTGATAAGCGCGAAAGCGCGTGTTAACAGATTTCAGCATTTTATGTCTCTAATTCACCGTTTTTGGACGTGGCCCCGTTCTGGGCCAATTTGTATTTTTTTCACATACCGCACTTCACTCGTGCGGTATCGAGGTGTTCTCGCATCGCCTCAGGCATGCACGCCGCAACTAAGCAAATGGCAAGAGTGAATTCGCGGAGCGAATGACGATTGGCGAACTGGACGATTTTCATTTCCTGCGAGCATTTTACAAGTTGGATATGATTAAAATATAGACAGCTCTGGGTGGCTTCAAATGATCCGGACATGATTTGACTGTTAGGGTTCTCAGAAAAAGCGGGCTATAAGGTCGTTGCGAGGTAGACGTTGATATCGGCTTCCCCGACGATAAGCTGTAATGCAGGAAGCCCATCCTCCAACATAGACCGGGCCAAACCAACGAGCTGCACTACATCGTCCTGACTGGCGTTTGCAGAATAACCGCGCGGATGCGAATGCCAGTCACCCACATAGCCAACGATAGCGGCCGTGCGCGACTCGACATCCTTCAGTAGGGCAGCGACACCTTGAGTTCCTCGTACAAACGAGGTCGGGGTTCCGACGCTGTCTGGCGGTGGAGGGCACGCCTTAACTAACACAATGCGTTTGAGCGTCAGGTCGTGATATCCGAGAAGGATGCCGCCTGTTTCATTAGGCAAGCTTGCAACCCGCATTGCCCTCAATTCCTGCTCAAGTCCCTCATCCAAGAATATCGTGAAATCGCCGATTTCTTTTCTTGTTTCTTTGAATGCGTGCACCGCGTGGGAGTAAACATCACCGGTATCGGTGTTGCGATCCCATACCGCGATTTTGGCATCTGCTGTCTTCGCTGTCTTGATTACCATCTGCGCCAAATTGGCCGCATGAAGCTGGACTTGTGCCAAAGGCAGCCTGAAAGAGATATCCCGACAGCTGGCGCCAGTCCAAAAAGTGCCGAGGTTTCCGTACAAGTGGTGCTCGCCCCAAGCCTCTTTTATGATGGCGCGGTAATACTGAGCCTCAATCGTGCGGAGACTAATCGACCTGTCGGCGCTCTCCGCGAGCAAGACAGATGACCGACCACTTGGCGTGATGAATACTGACATATGCCTGGGTAACGTTGCATCGTCGCTCGCTAATCGCGGATAGTCCAACGTCGTCGATGCATCAATGATTAGCGAGGTGCCAGCGAGCGCGGAAGCAACGTCGGCGGCTCCGAACAATGTGGCATCGGCTTGTATTGGGGTGAATCGTGCAGGGTCTCTTGTGACTGCCTTAGCGGCATCAGTTGCAACGAGCGACTTACCATGGCCGATCTCAGCATCAGTTGCCACATGGCGTGTCAGATTGTGCGGCTTTATGTGGTCCTTGTCGATAACAGTCCAAGAGCCCCAACCTGATCGAGCCCATAGGTTGAGCAAACTGCTTCCCAAAGCACCAGCACCTACCAAGACACTTTTGACGCCGTCATCATCAGAGCCGGATTGGTGTCGAAAGTCTTTAAATTCGTTCTTACGTAAGAATGAGAATTGCGCTAACAACATCTCATCTAAGCCATCTAATACGGGCACCTGCCCGGCGAGCGCAGTTTCGCAGACGTACGTCCCCCTATGTAAAACTAATGCACCTATTTTTCGCCCGACTTCAAGAAACGGCTCAAACACCATGAACGCATGGTGGAGCGTTTGAGTTGCGGCGACGGCTGCACTCAACCTCATCGGCGTGTGCAGTACAAAGATAACGTAGGTACCACCGAAAGGTTGTCTCGCAACCTGGCCGGTCAATCGACTCGCAATCTTCTCACGCAGGAGAGCCAGAAGGTCAACGCCTCTCGACGAAAACAAACTAACCAGGTCGGCCATCGTCTCCGGCATGTCTTGGATATACCCGTGCTCGACGGGAGGTAGCACTATCTGTATTGGTTCCGGTGCGCCTGTAGCCAGCTCGGATGTCTCAGAAAGTATGTAAGTATTTCCGCCTCCTACATGCTTCTCAGATATAGCGATTTCAAATTTACATCCATCTGCCACCAGCTCATCGAAATTCGCCGGCGCCACCAGTTCGTCGTTCGAGTCGAAGAATAAAGTTTCGGGGGCTTGATCTGCGGCGTGCAGTGTTCCCGATGCGGTTGAGGCTAGCCACCACTTCACCCGGCGGAGGAAACGCTGAGCTGTCCACGTGCGCAAGACTGTTGCCCTAGGTTCGTAATGGAGGCAAAGCTCTCTCGGTGAGCCAGGTCGGGTTTGATTTTGATGCAGTAGGGTGGGGAACTCAATTCGCAACATCTGCGCGGCCACGTACTGTTTCGAGTCTTGGGGCACCACGAACGCGACGCGTTCGGAAAACTGAATATCGACGCGGGAGCGGGTAGGGATGCCGTGAGTCTGCAAATCAACAACTATGAGTTCATAACGACCGTCCTCGGAACGGCTGCACTCGATAAAAGCGCAGTCCTCATCCCGCAGCACGGCACGCAAAACTTGGCCAGCCCGCTCTAAATGCAGATCAGCAGGTTCTACAGGTACGGCGCTCGGGAAGTCGTAGTACTCGGTCATTGACCGCCCGCACGCGACGGACTCGAAACGGCTGCACCAACGGCACCAACAGCGCCTGACTTAATCCACGCGTTGCCGCTGGAGGTCAGTTCAAAAACGATTGGCTCCGGCTTATTTGCATTAGGCTCTTCCATCGTTACCAGAAATGCCCGGCCGCCCACTGCATCAAGACCCGCTTTATAGCCGTTGCGTGCTTGAATGTGTGGCGGTTGTACCTGCTGGTACGATTCCTTAATGTCGGTGCAGGGATCGCTGCAACTGACGATGTAGGCCCCCTTACGGCCTCTATCGAGAATCTCTTGAACCTGCGGTTTAGGCACAGTCTTTTTTTCGCCTTTTTCATCACTGAGGGCGAGGTAGCTGCAATGGTGTGGAATGTTGTAGATGTCCCATTCGAGCCGGTCCATGTTGCCATGGAACTTGGTAGTGTCGACGATATCTGTCAGACTCTCCCACGTTGCATCGCCGACCTCTAAGTAGTCGAAAATTTCGCCGTCGGCGTCAAGCCTGACATTGAACACCAACGAAGCATCATTGCGAATGATGTCGCCTTCATCACAATGTTTGATAAATGGAGAATGGCAGAAGAACTCCACCTTGTCGTCTACAAGGGTGAAGCCTTCGACGATTGTGCCAGCGTCCACGAACAGATGGTCCCGTGCATTCTCGCTTTCGCCACGATCTCGCAACTTGGGCCGCAGCCATTCCATCAGTGTCTCTGGTTGTGAGAACACTCGAATACCTTTGCCTTCAAGCAGGCGGTGACGACCTTCGCGCAGCAAGATGGCAAACTCATCCATCTGGCTATCTTTATCAGCTGTCTGGACCAACATCGCAGCTGGCATCCAAAGTTCCTCGATTTTAATTCGACCTTCGCCCTGATATTTCTCTGCGTGCTGAAGCTCGAAGAACTCAGTGCTGCCTTGGATGTGATCCAGGTCGGCGTGCGTGAAGGCTACGACGTCGAAGTAGTTACGGCCGGCAGTCGTGAGTTCTGCCTTCAGTTCCGTCTTCAGATTGATCTCCGGGCGTTGTGAGTCTTCCGATGCCGAAGAGTGGTTGAAGTCGAAAAGTATGCGGCGACCATTGTGCAGGACGATTTGCGACGTATCGCCGTGTCCAACAGGGTAAAACTTCACGATATGTTTGGTCGCCATGAGAGTGCCTTTGTTTAGCCGGAAATTATAGTTGCATTATTGATACTTTATCCGCTATTCTGATTTGAGTAAAGGTGTCATTGATGCTTTTTTTATGCAAGTTATGTATGGAAAGCGGTACAAATAAAATGAGTGAAAAAATTTCGTTAGCTTTGTCAGGGGGCGGAAGCCGTGCGATGGCATTCCACGCCGGCGCCCTGAGGTATTTCGCTGAATTGGGCTTGCTGGAAAGCGTAGCCGAGATATCTTCGGTGTCTGGCGGGAGTCTACTGACCGGCCTGATTCTTACGAAATCCGGCATGCATTGGCCAACTTCGCAAGAGTACGTAACCGATGTCTTTGGCAAGGTCCGCTGTACGTTGTGCACCACGAACATCCAAGCGAGCGCGGCCATTAGGCTAGTCTCGCCACGATACTGGCGATTTTTTGGATCCCTCCCAAATCTCGTCGCCCGCGCCATCTACATGGACTGGCGAGTACGGGGTACGCTCAATGACCTGCCGCAATCTCCGATATGGTCAATTAATTGCACGACAGCAGAAAATGGTCGGCGTTTCCGATTTAAGCAAGGGCGCCTAGGTGACTATGAATCAGGATATGCAGAAGCGGGGGAGTTCCCGCTAGCCTCGGCGATGGCTACCTCAGCAGCCTTCCCCGTCGGTATCGGACCATTTCGTCTTTACGCAAAGCGCCTGGCGTGGTGGAAGAAGCCCAGCTGGGGCGCCAAGGTAGAAGAGAAGATTCCGCCCCCATATGAACTTATGCATCTTTACGATGGAGGTGTGTACGACAACCTTGGACTGGAGCCGCTTTTCAGCGCCAGTACCGGCCTCCCCAACAAAGAACATTGCGTCATTGTGTTGGATGCAGGCGCACCACTGGGACGCGGCTTCGGCATGTCATCGCTAAACCCTTTCCGGATTAAACGCCTGATGGACGTGATGATGGATCAGACTCGCGCACTGAGGGTCCGTGGATTCATTAGCTACGTTAAGCAGCACAAAAGAGGCGGCTATCTGGGAATTGTCCGCACCAAAAACATCCGTGAGGTCCTCGAAAAGCAGCCGGATCGATCGAGCTTTTTATCAGAGGAACTGGCGACGCGCGTGACTAACTTCCCAACGTCGCTGAGTAGATTAGACGAGGCCGACTTCGATGTGATTGCGCGCCATGGCTACGAGATGGCAAAGCTAACGCAAATTGGCTTCCCCTATCTTCCATCTGCCTAAACTGCTGAGGGTGCAGGGTCGTGGCCTGCGGAGTCAGCTAGGCTCTGCTAGCTGCTTTCGTGGCCAGAACGGTAGGTTTCAGCATGGTTAGTTTTGTTCAGATTTAAAACTAATGCTGATCAATTTTGCGCACAGTTCTGCGCCTTGTGATTTGGACTAAGGACTATAGGCCAACCAGGCCCCCTTCCTCGACACCTTCGCATTGATACTGCAGGACGAACTGGACCGGCGCCGCTCTCGCCTGATGGACCGGCGCTACCAGCACAGCGGCCTCGACGAGCGCGCCACGCTGGCCGACTTCGACTGGCGCTACAAGGCGGCGATCCACGAGGTGTTAGCCATGGTGATGGGAAATTAGATGATCACGCCAGTGACTGTTACCCGTTGCCTGCGCTTGGAAGGCTTGATCTCCAAGCAAATAATTTGAACGGTCAGACTCAACCAGCCTTAGGGAGCTTTGAGATATCAGCGAGAGCATTCGCCAGGTGAGCTTTTGACTGGCTTTCCTTTTCGTTTGCCAGTTGCGCCGCAACAGCGACTAAGTCGAGCACCGCAGGCACCGCGGAGGCCGCTCCTGCTAACAGAGAGTTCACTGCGCCAAGCACCTTGGCTCTGCTGCGTGGATTTGCAATCGTGAGGAGCGCGCAGAGCAGCAGAGCGAACTTCAGCCAGTCAGGGGCTGCTGTGATGCTGCGCGAGAGCGCTTGTATGCCTGCAACGCACGCGCGAATCGCGGTCAGGCCGGCGAGGGTAAAGTTGGCGCCTGCAACCTTAATGTTTAGTTCGATTGCTGCCGTGCGCGAGTAATCACGCAGATAAAAGATGCAATCGAGCGAGACCATATTTCCTCCCATCGCCGCGATATGTGCATCCTTACTAAGTACTCCATCTGCCCCGAGCGTTTGCTGCAAAGCGACGAATTCAGCATCGTCTGGGTCAACTCCAGCCTTCAGTGATCTAACCAGGTCCTCGTCGGGAATCGCGAGTGTGATTTTGGTCTTGTACACCTCCCAATGCTGTCGCATGACTTCGGCGTCCAGACCTTGAGTTGTCGCCATGAGTGGAATTTTCTCTTCGACCTCTGCGAAGAAAATTGGTGGGGCGTACAGTGTCACCGTCTCAGCCTCTATCACTTCCATCAAACCTGTTTTGGCTTCGTCTGTGCGTCGTTTAGAAGAAAGCCAACGCAGCTCTCCGAGAACTATGTTTGTGTCGACTACAAGTGAAATCTTGGCGATTGCTACCATTGGATAGTTCAGCTGTCGCAGCGTACCTATCGAAGTACGCAGCTCCTTCAGCTTGCTCGAACGCACGGCGAGAAAACTATCGGAAAGTGCTGAGGTTACGTCGGATATTGCGTTGTTCATGCAATGTTTGAGATCATTATTTATGTCGTTTATTTGGAATTTTTTGAGCACTATCGTATGCGTGCGGATTGATTTTGCATTTGAGGTCTTTGTATTGATTGGCTAGTCTTTCAAGAAGACCGCTGTGGAGCTGTTAAAAGGATGCCAAATCGGGGCTGAGGTTTCTAGCTGACCGTCTCGTCGCAGCCGGTGATGCGCGGCACCTGGGAATTGTTGCGGATTCAGGGGCGCTAATGCGTTCGGATTATGATAAACGTCCAGGCCTTCAATCCAAGTTTCAACATAGTCAGCGGCATTTACATCGTGCACGAAGGATCGTGGAGAAGATGAATTTGGATTGGGGTCAGCAGCCATACCTCTTCTTACTATCTTCACTCGTTTTGAGCCGAATCCAGTCATGATGCCCATTCGGTTGAATTTCGAAATATCGGCACTGGCATTCGTGATGACTGCGCTGATATTTTCAGCCCCCGGTAAGTTGAAAAAGCCTGATTCTACTGTCTTTGTTCCCCACTGGTGGACGAGTACTCTACGTGGCTTGATGACCAGTTCGCCGGACGCTAATTGCTCCGGGTCCCAGTCCATCCCATATAGATATATAGGAAGTGCTGTGCGGCTATATGCCATTGAGCCCGGGGCATGAAAATCTTGGATTGCCATTACGAACGGACGACCTTTGACATTTTCGCGCTCCCAGTACTTCATCTGCAGCTTCTTTGTGAGGGGGCCGGCATATCGAATCGGCATGTAGTTTTGCTGGAATTGACGCAGCTGCTCAGGAGTGTCCAGGGATGGGGGCGGAATTTTCTTACCGTCGGCGTCCAGACTTGGATTTACTGATGTGGCCTCAATGCATACCTTACCGGATACGCTGATGGCACAGAAATCGGGAATCGCATCCTCTTTGTTCAAGGCGTGCCGCGCCTCGACGAGCATCGCAAAGATGTAGAGCTCCCAGAGTCGAGTATCGAACCCTGTAGTCTGAAACTGTTGAATGAAGTTACCGTCTGCATCCTCGTGCCAGCGCATCATTGGCTTTATTAGCTCCAACGCCGGTGAGAACTGCTCAAGCGTTGTGAGTTTTTTAAAATCAGCGTTCAGTTGGGCTTCGGCGACGATGGGGGTAAAAAAATCTACAGACTTGCGCTTCTCATCGCCTTGAGCAGGATGCTCTTCAAATTCTTTCATGACCCTTGCGATGAGCTCCGGTAGGTCGGCCATCACCTCGGCCGGCGTGTCGAAAAATGCTGACATACCGAAGAAGCGATAGCGTTCGTTAAGGTCTCGCGTAAATGCGATGGCTGTGAAATCGCCGTCTTGGTCTTCCACTACCGCTATCAAAATGGTTTCGTCCCAGGCCTGGAGCCAGCGTATCTCTCTCGAGAACAGAACGAGAGTCGGCCCCCGGCAGTAACCTCCTAGGGCGTCAAATCTAGATTGGCTGATATCAGTGAACTGGTTGGACATAGTAGGTCTCGTGGTGCAGTTATCAATTTTGAAATTGTATTCTAAAATGCCTAGCTAAATATGACTGTGAGAAATGATATGGACTACTTGGATTCTGTTCCTTACGTCTCCTTCAAGGAGATAGACTTTACGGCCACTGCGGTTGGTCTGCGTTCGCTACTGTTGGGGGACGGTCCGGACCTCAGCTTTCAAGGATTGAATATTGGTATCGTCGATAAGTTCATTACGCAGCTCGAATATGATTTGCTCAAGACACAGTTTGAAGAAGAGCGTACGCCCATCGACAAAGTTGTGTTCGTGTCGGCCCAGTCACAGATGTGGATTTTTGCAGTGTATGAACTTCTTCGGACTTGGCGCGGTCAGGCAAAAAAAATGCTGAGTTGGGGGGAGATGGGAGTGCTGGAAAAGATGCGCGATGGAGTAGACGAAGGAATTCTGAACCTATCAAGCGTAGTGCGGAAGGCGCAAATCCAAATGTTTATCGACAACTCGTCGCTATTAAAAGCACTGGCGAGAGATTACGCCCGTACTGACACTGTCTTCTACTTGGTTGAAGCGATTCGAATACGTCTGGCCAAGCATGAGTTACCAAAGGGCGGTGGAAACTCTAGATTTCCTCGTGCGCCAACTCACGGGACGATAAATCGCTGGTGCGGCGCGCTCGATTACGAGTTGGACGACGGCGTCCAAACAACAATCGGTATGGTGAATCGAAGGGATATTGCTGAGGGAATCCGGCAACTGGCACTGAACGAAGACCCCCAGGATGAACAAACCCGCAATGCCATGAAGGAGTGGCTGCGTGGTCCCAGATGGACCGAATAGCTCCTTATCAAGGCGGCAGTGGCACGATACTCGACGAGTCTAGCGACGACGGGATTGGATTCCTTTAACCCAAGCGGCTTGCGGCGGGCTTCAATACTTGCCATGGTATGGCAGCTTCAGCACGTAAAATGCGTGGTAGGGCAATAGAAAGGGAACGTCGTGGCAGGATTCGAAGAAATACGTCCATTCGACGGCATGTGGGCACCGCTGCAGGCGCGCCTCGAGCTGAGGCAGATGTTCGGGCGCTGGTTGTCGCGGACGCATCACCCCCGCCACTTCCTCGAACAAGATGAAATGGTAGACGAGCTGAGCCTCCTCGATCTATCGCAGCACTACCGAATGGAGTATCTGGGCGGCGCGGAGGACGTTGCCAAGACTTGGGACGAATCGGAGCAGCGTATTGCAGACGGCGGCCCGACGTTCGCCAACCTCACGCACTTGGGCTGGGTGTTCTTCGACGGCGGTCGTTGGATTGTGCAGCGACCGCCCTTAGGCACGCTCTCGGACATCACCTACCCGAGCCCGAGCACGAAGACCTTTCTGGCAGGGCTCAACAAACTCCGACTCGTCGCGAGGTCTGACACGTCTAATCCTGACGCACAAGCGCTTGCAGGCAGGATATTGGTCGAAAACTGGCTCGAACGGAACATCCCTACCAAAAACCCGGACTGGCTTGTTGGTCGGCTGTGGGAGTGGTTGTGTCCAAAGCCGCAGCCTCGCGCTGCAGATAATGGCAGCAACGCGATGCAGGCGGCGACCCCTGTAGTGAACGAGGCGAGTGGTTCGTTGGCATTGTTAGACGCTGAGGCCGCAGATGTCGACAAAGCCTTCTTGGAGTTGTCTGGATGGTGTGCTGTCCTCGGAGTTTCCGGCAGATGGAACATTCGATGGGGGGCGGTTGAGATGCGGTACTGCCGTGAGGCGGCTCATCGAGCCTTGGACCGCCAAGTACTTTGGGGCACCTGGGACAACGATGTTGCGCGCTACGCAGAGGTGCTCGAAAAGACGTTTGCTATTCCGCAAGAACGACTACGGTATGGCAGGACTCCGAGGCAGGCGCCGCCGCGGACACTGGTGTCTCGGGCTGATTGGATGAAATGGCTCGAGGTTGAACATCTCATGATGGAACGGCTCGGCGCGAACACTGTCTGCTTTGCATTTGGCCTACTTTGCTCTGAGCTTGAGAAGACTGACATTGGACCGGGTATCACGGCTGCAGCGGAGAGGATCATATCGTTCGCAGCTGACTATCCGATGGCGTTGCAGCACTTCCTATTTCGAGTTGATGCTGTGCCAGCGCTGTTGGTGGACATGCTTATGCACCATCGCACTGCCTGCCTGGCTGCCAAATTGGCTATAGAGTGGCGGCCAGATTCAGGACGTGACAGGGACCGCAATGTGAGCCGTGATGCCCAGACCAAAGCGTTTGCGGTCCAAGACGCGCTATCGTTCCTGGCTTACCACCTGAATAAGGGGACGCTTGACCTTGAAGAATGCGCGTCCTTGGTTACCTGGTGCTACGCAGGCGGCGCTGACGGCCGGATGGCTGTTGCAGATTCGAGGAGGCCGATTGGGCGGCAGCTTCTCGGGATGGTCGCAAGAGAAAAGGAAGAAACTCAGTCTGCGGTGCTTCAGTACCTCGTCGATCAGGCGGCCTACCAGAACAACGTGCCCCGTGCGTGCTTTACGGGAGTACTCAACGGACTGAACTGCCTTTCGAACGCTCCAAGTGCCAACGCTTTCCCAATCGTTGCTCTGTATTCAAAGTTTGCGCGCGACCTGCACCTCGAATGGACCGACGCTTCCAGCTTGTCTGCAGAACTGGCCGCGCGACTCGTCGCTATTGCATTCGCACAAGCCGCGTCCGACCGAGATGCGTTGCTAGTCCCATTCGATAGCGAAAAACTGCTGCGAGATTCGCCGGACGATGAGAGGCCGTCCCTGCGCTCCTCCATTGCTCGAACTCTGAGAGGACATGTGCTGTTACTCTCACGCGCAGTGGCCGGTTGGCCTGACGCAGTCGTGCCGACGGAGCTTTGCCATGCGTTGCAAGCCCTCATTTCGCGCAGTGTTATCGAGCATACCGAGAAAGGGCGCGTCGGAGCGCTCACTGACAGGTACAGCTCAATCCGCTTTCTTGGACGTGAGGAGAGCTCGCCGGCACTAGACCTCACAGCCGCATGGCGTCGGCTAGATGGCACTCATCAGGAAGCCATGCTGCAGGCGCTTGCTCAGTCTGATGACCCGGCGCTACTTGCAGAGTTTTGTCAGCACCTGCCAGCGGCGGCGAAGCCAGGCCTCCAAGCGCGGTTACGGCAACTGAAGCCAGGAGAGGCTTCAAGGCTTTGGACCTGGCCCGAGTTGCAACACCGCATCGATTCCTTATTAGTCGCTGGCGAATATGGGCTTGCCCGTGAGCACCTGGATGAAGCCCACCGGAGCTTGGACCGTGCACCGCCGCAGTTCCGGCTTGCCCTTTTGGGCCTCGAGCTTCAGCTGCTCCTGCAGGAAAAGAATTGGATAGCACTCGATGGCGCGGTTGTCCCGTCGACACTCGATGACGCCACAACGCGACAAGCACAAGACCAACTGGACTTCTACAAGGCTACTTCCCAACTACTTCGCCCGAACGGCAATCTGGCAGGTGCTCGGGTCGTACTGCAGCGTCTCGCAGCGCGTCCCGGTGCGGCCTCTGCATACAAGGAAAACGTCTTCGCAGTTGTCATTCAGCAGCTTCTGGGACCAACCCTGCACCCGTTGACCGGTGCGGACGTGGAGACCGGTGAGGGGCTGCTTGCGGAAATTAATGCTGCGGTAGCTGCGAACGAGATGCTAACTCGCACCAACCTGCTCGCCAACCGTGCGCTGCTCTTACTGGCATTGCAAAGGCCAGAGGATGCATTAGAGAGTGTGGCTGCGCATCGTCGGGAGACGCGAAGCTCAGACCTTGAAGTCATCGCTGCACTTGCAAAATCGGAGATGGGGCTGCGGGGTGAGGCGATGGCTATATTGGACGCTGCCATCATAGAGTTCGGTACTGACGACCGGCTCATTGCGGCTAAGAATGACCTCCAAGCGGGTGACGCTATGCCGAGCGTCGCGTCGGCTTCAGTTGCTGTCGACCCGACTTCATCGATCCGGGCCGCCTTGCAGCAGTTGACCGAGCTTCCACCTTCCCTGGTTGGTGACGTACTAGGCCCACCTGGCCGCGGAGTTCGAGGTTACCTCGTACGACAAGTATCACGTGCTCTTGCCGCGCTACAACACATGGCAGCGATGTTGCGTGACCGGAAAAATCCAGGAGACGAGGCGAGGTTCGAGAACGACCTTAACACCGCCGTGCGAGAGGTGCTGGGAGCTTCGCTCGCAGTGGCCAAGTGGGATGTGGCGGACCAGTCGCTCGGTGGAGCAACTGCAAACGGCAATCCTGGCGAACGGGATGCCGTTATCCGGATATCTGGTCAGGAAATATCCATCTATGAGGCGCTCGTCTGTTCCGGGCTTGATCGGACTTATTCCAAGGCGCACTTTGACAAACTGTTGTCGTACGGCGTCTGCGATATCTATTTCCACGTCACTTACTCGTACGCGGAAAAGCTCAAACCTCTCCTCGATTATGTCAGGCAAATGCTTGAACATGAGGTTCCTCACGGTTTCACATACCTCGGCTGCGAGATTCTGGAGCCTCCCGATTACGAAACAAGCGGGTATATTGCGACGTATCGTGCCGACCATCGGGAGGTTGCGGTTGTATTCTTTATTGCGGACCTTAAGGCCTAGGGGCTGCTGGTCGCGGACCCGGCCGCACCAACGACTTAGCCGGCGGCACAGACTGTGCGCACGCTAGAGGACTGTCCGTTGCCTCACTGGCTTGCAAGCTGATATTTGGTCTCATCTTCCGCTTTAAAAAAGATGCCCTTGAAAGCACCTGCAGCCCAGTGTTTACGACGTACTAGTTCGCTAGCAGTTCCCACCTCGGACCATTGATTGCCTTAGTGGCTCCAAGTTTCACGCTTCATTCAGTGTCTTGAAAACGGCTGTGTACCAGGCTAGTCGATGGATTTTGGCCGATACCGAGGTGTCAGCTTCACTTCGGATGTACTCTAGGCATTTGCTACGGAACAGACGATACTCCTGAAGTGTTTTCCGCCGCACTTCGGGAACATCACATGCCTCGACAGGGAATTTGGAGTTTGCAGCGGTCATCGACAGCTCACTTTTTGTTCTTCAGGCCGAGAATGGACTGGACTGAATCGTGCCAATCATTCGACGTCCTCGAATCTAAGACCTCGTCAGAGTTAGAAAATTTTACGGAAAGCACCTTCGCATCCCACAAAAACTCAAAATGGCCGTAGAACACTGAAACAAGTCGCGTGATAGCGAGCGTAGTGGTGTACCTCGCTACAAAATAGCCGACAAGGAAAAATATCATTAAGCCGACAATAGCTGTGCCCCACCAGCTATTGCCCGCAGCAATGGTCCCTCCGGCGAATCCAATGGAAAGCGCGGCGGTGCCATAGGGCCCCCAACTGAGCAGGCGCTCACCATGCAATTCGTTGTGTGCTTGAATAATGTAGTCCCGCAGGCTCGTGTCCAGGGCTGCGACAATAGTCAACTGGGCGTCACCATCACCAACCATCTGTTCCAACTGACGGCCGAGAAACTCCTTTTGGCTACGTGGAGGAAGTGCAGCGAACGCTTGCGCGTCGGCTTCCGAGTAATTTGACCTAGCCATAAGCTCCCCCTTAGTGAGTTCTATATCTGGGCGACACTACTGCTGTCCAGCTATTCGAAATTTCCCGAAAGTATTGCCAGAAATATACTTCGCCATTACATTATTTGCAACCAGAGGTTACCCTTAAGACTGCAGCCCCCGATTGTCCAGCGGTTGAGCGGATATCCATATCTCGCGCCTAAAAAGGAAAAATATGCAATCGAGCCAAGAAGTCCTCGTGGATGTGGCGCAACTCATTTCGCGCGTGATGGTGCAGAAAACGGCGAATGTAGAGCTGCCGACAGGTGAGCCGCTGACTACTGACATCCGTGGAACGGGTTCCCTGCGTTACCCCCATGTCAAGGTACTTCACGGCGACTTTCCAGGCGTGGTCGCTAACTTGACGCAATGTGAAGTAGGGATTGAATGCGCAACTGAAGTTGAGGACGGCTACGTCGAGTGCGACATGTTCAATTACGTCGAGGAGTATGGGCAGTTTCCCGAAGGCGTTCGAATGAGTGTGTCCGTTACAGTTTCCAGGGCCATCTTCGACACACTGACCGAAAATCTTGCTGGCCCCCAAAGCAAATGTACACTCTACTTTAAGCTTCCAGACTGGCAAAACAAATTTACTACGGAGCGCGACTATGCCAGCGTGCGAGCAGTCCGCGCATCAGTACATTTGGAAAATTCGATACGGCTTGTAGCCAGCGCCCAACAGGACCCTGAGGACAACAAGTACCATCACGCTATTGCCTCAAGAGTTTTTACAAAAAGCTGGTCATTGCGCTATCGCATTGGTGCCGAATTAGCGGCCGGACTTGCAAAGCAAGACATGCCGACCACACGGTGGGATGCAATAGAAACGATGCGTGAAATCATGGACCACCTTGTCGGTTCATTTCACACCATGGAGCAAAGCGTTGCGGAGGGAATTCCGGAGAATCTGTTTAGGTCCTCACCATCTGAATTCTTGGCGCAGATTTCTGATTTACCCAAAGAACTGGCAGACAGGCTGACTTCCTCTTACGATAGAGTCTGGGTCCATGTGCCTATATCGCAGGTGTTGCAAACGGGAGAGGCAGCAACCGAACTGCGCTCGCAACGACTGGTGGCCGACGTCGAAGGAATTGAAGAGTTGGCTCGCCTTTACTGCGAGCACAAGCAGTTGCGTTCGCCACTTCTCGAATGGGCGATTGTCGATGCTCTAATTTATTCGGAGACCATTGGGTTCGCCAGGATTTTGCTTTCGCAGACTCAGTTCCTGGGTATGCCCTTAGCAGTACCTTTGGAGCCAGTTGGACACTGGAAGCGAGTGCGCAAGTCATTTGTTGAAAGTGCTTGGAAACTATTAGATGAGGCAATCGTTCTAGCCGTCACGGCAAGCGCAGCGAGTATCGCGAACGCAGTTAGCGAAAGTGGCTTTTGGCCCATCTTTTGGGGGATCACGGCTGTTCGATGGCTTCGCAAAAAGGATGACCCCAAGGTAGCCATACGTGCGAAAAATTTCGCGCTTCTTTCTGATATGGCCAGCGCACATCAATGCCTCAAGACCTATGACTTCAATGCCGCCCTGCTCAAGACCCACCTCCATGCGCTAGAGATTCGCGGTGCAGTCTTCAGTGTGACCGTGTACAACGTGCTGGAGAAGCGCTTATCCAACGAGTAAGCGGCCGTGGGCAAGCATGGCTGAACTGATACGATAACGCACTGGGCGAGACCATCAACGGCTTGTACAAGACGGAGCTGATACATCACCGTGCTCCCTGAAAGACGCGCGAACCCGTCGAACTGTCAACGGTGGAGTGGCTGACCTGGTCCATTCATCATCGGTGGCTTGAACCGCGTGGATACCGTTGGGCGTCCGCCGTACGCTCCAGATATATCCAGAAGCATGACGCCTCCTCGCCTTGGGCAACATAGTAGTCGCGTGCCACCGTCTGATCGTTCCACCACCCGGCCTCGATCCGCTCAGACCCACCAATGATGCGAAGCAGGGTTCCGTAAAAGGGCCTTTCGTTACGGACCAGCAGTCGGATTGGTTTCTGCAGCACGAGGGAAGCGCGGCCGCGTTCATGCTTAAGCGCCAGCTTAAAGGTGGTCACAGCCAGCTGCTGGGCGGTGAGCCAGCCTGTCATCTGCAGGATGAGTTCCGTCGCGCCTGCCATGAGGGCTTCGGCGTGCTCAACACGCTCAGACGTCTCCACATGCGCCTTGAAGTGCGCGGGCGGGGGCATCCACTTCCGTATTTCCTGGACATCGCCGTACGCACGATCGAGCTCTTGCACCAATGCCTTGCTTGTGCGGCGCAACAGGCCGGCCCGTGGGAGGCGCCGCAACGTCCCCAGGGCGGCCACCCCGATCGCGTGCAGCCAGGGGCAATACACCATCGCCGCCGGCAGCAGATCGCAGGGCAGGCCAGTTCCACCGTCAGTACCAGCCTGACCGCGCTGTGGCGCACCAGCGCGCTCAGGCGACTGGCACCGCCAAACAGGCGCAGGCTGGGGCCGACGTCGAGCATTACGCCCTGATCGGCCTCGAAGGCCCCGTCGGGCATGTACTGCATCAGGGGCAGGGTAAGGGCGTGCAGCGTCTGCGCTTCGCGCGCCGGATCGCGCTCGAGCATGACGGTGGCTGACGACAGCGCCGCTAAGCCCCCGCGCGCGCATGCCTCTGTTTCCCCAAAGCTTGAACCTAAATGGTCCACGAAATGACCATATTGCGCTCCTATCGTTGCGTTTTCAATGACCATCGCTCGAAGGCGTGCGCGTCTTAACCCAGTAGTCTTTTGAGACCGTCAACGAATCCCCGCTCAAAGAGCACGACTCCGTCCCTTTGGATGATTTCACCCCGTTTCCCGATTTCCAAGTTGTGCTCCCGAAGGTAGTTGGGATCAATCGCCTGCAGTAGTGATTTCTTTTCAGTAGGCAGCAACTGCTGGGTAGCGTCAAATACCGCTACGTTGCTTTGGTCGCCTGGCACAGATGCAGTGCCCATGTAGACGGCGATCGGCTTTTGCAGCTTCCTCAGCACGATCACTTCGCCGCGCGTCTTGTTCAATTCGGATCGCATTATTTGCACCAATTGTCGGACGGCCGGGTCCGGAATATTAATCAGCCAGTCGTCATCAATGCATGCTTTCGGCGAGGCGGGAGGCCGCGCATATGCGGCCCATGCGAGTATGAGCGTTCGGTAGTCGCCAGACTTGGAGTTGCCAAGCGTCTTTGCGCTGAGCACCTTCTCCGACACCAATATGCGCTCGATGTGGGCGAATGTGAACAGCAGCGAGCCCGCCTTGTACTGCTCTCCGCAGATTCGGTGCAACTCCGCTAGGTTCTTCTTCTTTGACGGGTGTTTAGCTAGCCCGGCGAGACCATGGTAGGTTTCATCAGGATGAGGTGAATTCATGGCCGGACTCCGGAGCATTGTTCGCTAGCCAAGACTGACTCTTTCGAAACTCGGATCGGGAATACGCGGCTTGCTTCGCCCGGCGTCGGTAACAGGTCGGCAATGAATTGTCTGGACTTTCCCAATTGCTCACTTAAGCCAGCGTTAGGATTTTCCAGCATGCTAACCGCTATGCGCCGACCGGCAGGCGAATTTTCCGGGTCGCACTCATGCCCAATGCGACGGATGAATTCGTTCCCAAGGAGATGTTGTTCTTCGCGGCTCAATGTAAAGAAACGAGGTGCTAGGCTATCGCGCAAAAGCGCCGAGTCGAGTAACTGACTTCGCCGGATAATCGCTTCGCCCGGATTCACATCTGGGTAGATTTCCGCGTCTTCAAGAACACCGGATAACTGCAACAGCTCGCTGTCGGTGCCGTCCACAATAACCGTACATTCGACGTTAGAGCCATTGGCGACCAAGGCCATCCCGCCGCCAGTGTCCGCTCCGTTTTCCCATCGCGTCCTTGCAATTGCAATGCAGCGTTGAATTATGCTGTAGCAGGCGGTCATGGACTGCGCGGCCTCTTCAAGATCCTTAAGCGTTGTTTCGAATCTGCGCTCGGTTCCCAGAAGTTCCGTATGAAGTCTCCTGGCTAGAACTGGATCGCATTTTTCCGCATCGTAGACCCTGTCTTTGAGCTCTTCAAGCTCCTCGTTTCGTTTGATAGCGAGCGTCTGGGCTTGCTCGTAACGGTAGCTTAGGTTATTGCAATGAACAACCAGCGCGGGCACGTAGCGCGGTTCAGTGATGAACCACCTGCATCGAACACAGTTTCTGGCGCCACCGGGGACAGGACCAAAGATCCAAGCAGCGCCATTCTTACCTAAGGCAGTTCCGCCGTTATGGCATCCGCCAAGCTTTTTGTTTTCTGGCACCGCGTCAGTGTTTCCCCCCATTGGGCAAACGCCGTGATGCATCGGCATCCATCCGGCTGGATTGCGCGTTGTCGAATCCTTGCCAAGTGCAGCAAATGCACTTGTCTCGTCGTTGAAAACCGCCTGATCGCGCAGCTGCTCCATCGTTGCACTGGCCAAAAATTTCTGTATGCTCTCCTCCTCTAATGCGGATAGCCTGGCGCATGCCCTGTCTATCTCTTGCATTATGTGTGCTGCGCCCGGTTTTATGTAATACAGCGTCATCAAGAGTCGGCTGTGGCCTACCACCTTTTGTAGCAATGGCAGGGACATTCCGCCGTCAAGGGCCAACGCCGTGATTAGGCTAACCCTGAGTGAGTGGAGCGGAAAATCGGTGAGCCTGTTTTTCTCGAATGGATCTTGCACGAGCCTAATCGGGGAGCCATCCGGGCCCACCTTTCCTCTGCTTGCAAGCGAGAATTGAAAATCACGTAACATCGTCCACCATGCAAAAGTGACAGCGCCGTTACTCAAGGGAAGGTGCGCCAGCGACTTCGGTTTTCCACGTTCTTGCACGCCGGGATAGGCTGGCTCACGGAACAGGAAGACCGCCTCGGCGTGGGATTCGATCTGTTCTTCGCTCTTGGCTTGAACAATCCCATGCTTGATAAGTTCGTTCCACGACGTGGTCGTATGAACTGGGTTGTACTTGGTTTGCCAGTCGCGCAATTTCTGCAGCCAGTAATGTATATTGCGCGCCAACTCGCCTTTTTCTCGGTAGCGATCAAGCGAGCTTTCCGAGGGAGCACCGGTCCCCTCGAGGTCCGAATAAACATCGGCATTTTTAGGCCACGGCAGGATGGGCCATGGGATGTTGAAACCTTTGGTGGCGCCCTCCTTATTGCGATCGGCAGTCTTGTTGGTGTTGATGTGCAGCACTGTGGTTTCGCGTAATTTCAGGCCACCCTCCTCGGCGATGTGTTCTACCTGACGGCGGAGCACCCCATGAGCGACTTCCGAAACACTTCGTCTGGTTCTAGCTGGTTTGCTGGCAAGTTGGTGGCCTGGTTGTTCAGCTTCGCTCTGTCGCGCCATAGCTTCGCGCAGCGTGACATTAGCCTGGTTCTGCTTCCACGGAGTGCTTGGTTGTAGAGCTGTTGCCAGCGACCCGTCATAGCACCATGTATCCGCCTCCCCGGAATCCAAAACGCGGACTTGTAAGGTACGGAGGGGCAGGGTCAGCTTCACGAGCAGTGCCATCCAGCGTACAGGCGACCACATTTCGGTAATAGTTATGGCCTTGGGCGAGCGACTGCCTCTTTGAATTGTGCGTAACCGCCAGACGCAATCCGGATCGCTCTTATCGATGAGGTGTTCCGCGACCGGGAACCATCCCGTCTCCAGTGCCGTGTGAGCCCAAGTCCAGTCCGTAAAATTTGGCCCTGAGACCAGCCAACGACGCAGTTGGTCGATGTAGCCGTAGGGCAGCGGTGAACGGACTGATTCAAATGTTTCCGCCCCTTTGGACTTGCCCATTCTTGAAAATGGGTTTCGGTGTTTTTCTGATAGAACGGGGTAGCCGTAATCGTCCCTTTCGCTACACTCCTGTAACAGCACCCAGTCAAGGAACCTGACAATGTAATCGTGCTCCACTGCACGTTTGGGATTCACGATGCTCCTGTAGTTGTCCGCGACTCTGGATTCCTTAAGCAGGAAAATCAACGGATCGCGTGCAATTTTTTCTTCGACCAACTTCCCCTGCGCCAAGTAGGCGCCAAAAAATTTTAAAAAAGCGTTCAATTTCGATGTAATGCCTCCCTTCTCCTGTTTTATCCAATTCGCGGCTAGCACGCGCCATTTCTCCAATTGCGGATAATCGTGGGTGACCCACGCCAGATCCATGTCAAAGTATTTCCGAACTTTGCCTACGCGCGTTCCGGAATCAGTTCTGGCCGGGAAGGGACAACGGTAGGAGGGGTTGTCCAATTTGTTTCCGTGCGCATCAGTGGCAGGATGTTCTGATTGGATAACCCATGTGAGGAAGGCGTCGATGTCTTTAGAGCGCGTCGCTGCGGCCGATGAACGCAATAGTTTTTCGGAACCCGTGCGATTTCGCATTAGCGGCAGGCAGCATTCTGCCCAAAAGTCATCTGCAGCGTGCGACCCCGCGCGCAATAACTCGTCAGGATTCTTCACATAGGTGGCGCGCTGTGGATACCGCTCGTTCAGCAAATAGTCCACCAGAAAGCTGGTAAGCGATATAATTTTTTTTGCAACCACACTGTAGGTTCTGATACTTGAAAGGTCACGACCCTTGGCCGCTTGCGCTAGCTCCCACTCGTGAGCCACAGAGCTGAGCCAGCGATGCGCCAAGTCGCGCCATCGCTCCAACTCAGGGTGTTCTTCCGTAAGCCAGCCCATCGCCCAGTCAGTGGCCCTTAGATCACCACGGACTCGTTTCAGAAGCGGGTAGGGCCCATCAGGAGTCATTTGAAGTGACTCCACTTCTGGATTCACATTTTGCACGGTTGCGGCAAGTTCGTTTGAACCTGTCCTCCTATTTTTCAATTTCATCTCCTTCATTAGTCGTGCTCCAGAGGACCATCGAATTTGTGTGTATCAATTGCGTGGTCACTCAGCCGGCCCGACGCGGCGTCGAGTGCGGCGCGGATTTCGCCTGTGGTTGGCAGTGTGTAAACAGCCTGCGACCCGATGGCGGAGTGATGCATAAAGTACTTGATCATTTTCATATCCAAGCCGCCCCGCTTTAGACGCTGTCCGTAGGCGTGCCGGTGCCCGTGGGGGGTTAGGCCCAATTCCTTTAGCGAACCGGCGTCGTCGGGGATGAGACCGGCGCGTCGGACTGCCGACGCGTGAGCTTCCTGGAAACGCCCTATCTGATAGGGGGCGCCTTGATTCCGTTGCAAGTTGACGAAGGCGTACGGGTGATTGCGCGGCACGCGCTGGACCTGATAAAGGTAACGCCTCCATAGCTTCCAGAACAGAATTCCATACTCTGGCTTGAACCAGTAGGCTTGTTTGTATAGTTTTTTCGGATCCTCGTGGGTGCCACCCTTCCACCCAGCGCGGCCTTTGCCAAGGATCTCCGTCCTAGGCTTCAGTCCGAAGCGTTGGCTCAAGTAGTCACGCCTATTGCCAACGATTCGGTGTCCGGTCGCGTCTTTCCAGCCGGACGGAGCTGCACCCTCCACCGGGTGATAGATCCGGACAAGTGCGCTTCCCGGAACGACAGGGTCTTCGCACACGTCTTCGATATACAAATGCAACGGTTCAGATTCCCGAAATCCAGCAGCGTCCAGGAGGAGCGTGATCAGGATGTCGCGCCAGTTGTAGTGACCGTTGACGAAGTAACCGTGCAGTAGTAGGCGGTCGAATATTGCGTCTGGAAACGCAGGCGGTTCCACAGATGTCACTACGATTTCCTTAGTACGGTTCAGCTCATGCAAACTTCCGGCCTTCATCGTGGGTGACCACGTGTGCCCCAGGAGGGCTTTAGAGCGCCGGTGCTCGTAGGCGGCAGCGGCCATCAGTCGATCATGTACATTTCCCTCGCGATGGGGATTGAATGGGCTTCCCGCGTCGTGGTCGCCATCGTCCTGGTGTCTAACGGCCCATTCAAAGAATTCCGTAAGCGCGTGCACTACGCGGTTTAGCTTCTTGTTACCGGCTGCCCGCCAGCACAAGCTGCTTGGATCAATCCTCGTAGTCGGGTTGAATGTTCCCTTCCGTAGCGCGCTGCTGAAGGATCGGAAGTGTTCGTGCGGCTCGATTGCGGCCTCTACCAGCGCCATGTACTTGTCCGCGCCGACTGGAGAGCCAAACCCCCGTTGCGGGACGTTGACCAAACTATATTGAAGAAAAAGCCTGACCGCCTCGCGAACTTTGTTCATCCAGGGCAGCGAATGCCCAATTGACATATGCGTGAAGTACTCCGCCAATTTTTTGAGCACAAGTCCGTCGTACAGAATTCCGGGTACGTCGATCGTATTGCCGGTTTGGTCTTGGTGCACCTCGAGTTTGGTGTACATCACCAGATTGTGGGGATGAATGAGACCTTTTTTCATGACGTCCTCGCGATAGATTGGGGAAGCACTGCTAAGCGCCGGCTGGTGCACGGCTCGTTCCCGACCGCTGCTTGGACGGCCGATTCGTCCGCCTACCAGCGAGACTTGCCTTGTCAGCCTGGTGAAGGCCGTGTACGGCATCGTTCGGTGCAACAGGAGGCCGGGCCAGACTCGCAACGGCCTTGCATACCGCCGGATGGAACGCAGCAACGACACCGGTCGACTCTGGCATCCACGGTTCCATTTCAGGCACCGCGATCACTTTTTGCATCTCGATGAAGCGCAATATAAAATTGAACGCCAGCCGATGATCCTTGGATTGGGCTATCGCGTCACCTATCACGCGCTGCACAGTGATATCGGAAAAAGCTGGATTTGCCCGGCCGAAGGATAGTGAAAACAAGCTGTCCGACAGAGGCGCTTTGATGGCGACTGCCGCAATTACCACGTCGAGCGGTTTTCTGGATTCAACGACTGACAACGGGCCACATTGATCGGGCGTCGGTGGCGACTTGCATAGCTCCTGCCTCGGCGATCTTGCAAAAGGAAATTTCATGTTTCCCCCTATATTTGGTCAACTTTATGTGCAGCCGTTAATTCGCCTGCTACAACCTTTGCGGCATTTTTGCAGGGTTCGATGACCTCGTTGGCAGCAAATCATGCACGAATCGATGCTTTCACGGTGTTTTGCGATACATATCCGCCGTTAATTTTTGTCCGATCTTTTTTGGATCCTCCGATGTATGAAAGTATCGTAGGATGACCGGGGGGGCTTAACAAAAGGTTGATCGCCAAATCACCTCAAACATGTCGAATAGTCCAAATTCGCGTCGAATTTACTGGGAAGTATGGGTGGTTAGCGACGGGAGATAAGCCTCGGCGTGACGGAGGTCGATCCCGAGCGCAGCAACATGCTGACGGGGCGCTTCATTTCGCGCGAGCGCAAGGAGCCGCCGGACATCGACGTCGACTTCGAGCACCAGCGGCGCGAGGAGGTGATCCAGTATATCTATCAGAAATATGGTGCGGACCGCGCGGCGCTGGCGGCGGTGGTCATCAGCTATCGCCCCAAGAGCGCGCTGCGCGACAGCGGCAAGGCGCTGGGTGTGGACCTGGCCATCGTCGAGAAGGTCGCCAAGTCGCACCACTGGTTCGACAGCCGCAACGACTTGCTGGCCCGGCTGGCGGAGTGCGGGCTGGACCAGGAATCGCAGCTGGCGCAGCAATGGGCCGCGCTGGCGATGGCGTTGCTGGGCTTCCCGCGCCACTTGTCGCAGCATCCGGGTGGTTTCGTGATCTCGCATGAAAAGTTGTCGCGG
Source organism: Duganella sp. CT11-25 (assembly GCF_047302815.1). Taxonomy (NCBI): domain Bacteria; kingdom Pseudomonadati; phylum Pseudomonadota; class Betaproteobacteria; order Burkholderiales; family Oxalobacteraceae; genus Duganella; species Duganella sp. CT11-25. The sequence continues at coordinate 2,559,555 of NZ_JBKBFD010000001.1, read as the reverse complement.
CTGGTGCCGATCGAGGCGGCCACGATGGCAGGGCGTTGCGTGATCCAGTGGGACAAGGACGACCTGGAAGAGCTGGGGCTGATGAAGGTGGACGTGCTGGCGCTGGGCATGCTGTCGGCGCTGCGGCGCGCGCTGGATGTCGTGGGTGAGCGGCGCGGCCAGCCATTCAGCCTGCAGGATATTCCTGCGGAGGATCCCGCTACCTACGACATGATTTGCGAGGCGGATACCATCGGCGTGTTCCAGATCGAGTCGCGCGCGCAGATGAGCATGCTGCCGCGCTTGCGGCCCAGGGAGTTCTACGATCTGGTGATCGAGGTGGCGATTGTGCGGCCTGGGCCGATACAGGGCGGCATGGTGCATCCCTATCTGCAGCGACGCATGAAGCGCGAGGCGAATCATTGTCCGCCGGGGCTGGAGGCGGCTCTGGAACGCACTTTGGGGGTGCCGATCTTCCAGGAACAGGTGATGCAGATCGCTCAGATCGCGGCTGGATTTACCGAGGGCGAGGCCGATCAGTTGCGGCGCGCTATGGCCGCGTGGAAGCGCAAGGGCGGCGTGGACAAGTACCAGCAGCGCATTATGGAGGGCATGAAGGAGCGTGGCTATGAGGAGAAATTCGCGGCGGCCATTTGCGAGCAGATCAAAGGTTTCGGTGAGTACGGCTTCCCCGAATCGCATGCCGCCAGCTTCGCGCTGCTGACCTATGCCAGCTCCTGGCTCAAGTGTCACGAACCGGCGGCCTTCCTGTGCGCCTTGCTCAACAGCCAGCCGATGGGCTTCTACAGTCCATCGCAACTGGTGCAGGACGCCAGGCGTCACGGCGTGGTGGTGCGCGAGATCGAGGTCACCATCAGCGGCTGGGATACCTCGCTGGAAGAGCCGGCCGGCAAGCGCGGCCAGCCGGCGGTGCGGCTTGGCCTGTCGCTGCTGAAAGGTATGCGCGACACCGCAGCCAAGCGCATCGAGATCGAGCGCGCCGCGCAGCCATTCGCCAGCGTCGCCGACATGGCGCGCCGGGCCGACCTGGACCGTCATGACTTGCAAGTGCTAGCCGCCGGCAACGCGCTGCAGCAACTGGCGGGCAACCGGCGGCAAGCGCTGTGGCAGGCGGTCGGCGCCACGCCGGACAAGGATCTGCTGCGCCCGACCACGCCGGACGAGGAGGTGCCGGTGCTGAGACCGCCAACCGAAGGGGAAGAGATACTGGGCGATTACCGCTCGCACGGCTTGACCCTGGGCCGTCATCCGCTGGCGCTGCTGCGCGCCAGGCTGCTGGAGCACCGCTTCCTGCCGGCGGCCACGCTCAACACCTACACCAATGGCATGCTGGCGCGCGCCTGCGGCATGGTCACGGTGCGGCAGCGGCCGGGGACGGCCAAGGGGGTATTGTTCATCACGATCGAGGATGAGACGGGCAATGTCAACGTCATCATCTGGCCGTCCCTGGTGGAGCAGCAGCGGCGCGAGGTGCTGAGTGCGCCGCTACTGGGGGTATATGGCGTGTGGCAACAAGAAGGCACGGTGCGCCATCTCGTCGCCAAGCGGCTGGTCGACATGTCCCATTTGCTGGGGCGGCTGCCGACCATCAGCCGCGATTTCTGTTAATCCAGCGTTGACGACAGGTTGGCGTTGGCGGTGGCGCCGCTGGTGCCATAGTAGTTATGGATCTGGGAAGCCCAGGTCTGGTTGGCCATGTTCGGCCAATGGTCGGTATCGGAGCCTGGCGCGTTTTCGATGCGGTCCTTGTCCAGGTTCAGCGTGAAGCGCTTGTTCACGGTATCCAGCGTCAGCGCCTCCCAAGGCACGGCGAACAGCTTCTCGCCGATGGTCAGCACGCCGCCGGACGACATCACCGCGTAGGCGATCTTGCCGGTGCGCATGTCGAGCATGATTTCCTTGATCTCGCCCAGATGCTCGTTCTTGAGGTTGTGCACGTGGTCGCCGATCAGGGTGTCGGCGCCCATCAGTTCCGGCCCCGGTCCCTTGTGGCCGTTGTCCACATACATGCCGTAGGCATCGCGTTCTTCGTAGCTCATAATAGACCTCCTCTTTATAATGAGTTGTCATTTTGTTCTCAATGATAACGGCGGTCTGTACGCTGATACACAGTCTGGTCGGCTTGCCAAACTTTCCTTTTTGAGCAGGGCTTTGCCCGGCGTTTGCGGATTTTTCCGGGGTGGAAGGTGAAGAATCGGACGTTTTAGGGTATAATTTCAATTTCCCGCACGTGCCGTTCGGCACTATCTGCAATGACCAAATTTGTCTTCGTCACCGGTGGCGTCGTGTCTTCCCTTGGTAAAGGGATTGCCGCCGCCTCCCTCGCCGCGATCCTCGAATCGCGCGGCCTCAAAGTCACCATGCTCAAGCTCGACCCGTACATCAACGTCGATCCTGGCACGATGAGCCCTATGCAACACGGTGAAGTGTTCGTCACCGACGACGGGGCTGAAACCGACCTCGACCTCGGCCACTACGAGCGCTTCATTTCCACCCGCATGAAAAAGGTGAACAACTTCACCACCGGCCAGATCTATGAATCGGTGATCCGCAAGGAACGCCGCGGCGAGTACCTGGGCAAGACCGTGCAGGTGATCCCGCACATCACCAATGAAATCCAGGACTACATCCGTCGCGGCGCCGAAGGCTACGACGTGGCCCTGTGCGAAATCGGCGGTACCGTGGGCGATATCGAGTCGCTGCCGTTCCTGGAAGCCGCGCGCCAGCTGAGCCTGCGCGCAGGCCGCAAGAACACCGCCTTCGTCCACCTGACCCTGGTGCCGTTCATCGCCTCCGCCGGCGAACTGAAGACCAAGCCTACCCAGCACTCGGTGCAAAAACTGCGTGAAATCGGCATCTCGCCGAACGCGCTGCTGTGCCGCGCCGACCGCGCCATCCCGGAAGACGAACGCGCCAAGATCTCGCTGTTCTCGAATATCGAAGAGCAGGCCGTCATTTCCGTGTGGGACGTCGACACCATCTACAAAGTGCCGCAAATGCTGCACGACCAGGGCCTGGACGCGATCATCTGCGAAGCGCTGGACCTGAATCCGGCGCCGGCCGACCTGTCGGTCTGGAGCCGCCTGATCTACACGCTGGAACATCCGAAGACCGAAGTGTCGATCGGCATGGTCGGCAAGTATGTGGAATTGACCGAGTCGTACAAGTCGCTGACCGAAGCGCTGCGCCACGCCGGCATCCACAACGAATCCAAGGTCAACATCGAGTACATCGACTCGGAAGAGATCGAAACCACCGGTTGCGCCTCGCTGGCCAAGTACGACGCCATCCTGGTGCCGGGCGGCTTCGGCAAGCGCGGCGTCGAGGGCAAGATCATGGCGGCGCAGTTCGCCCGTGAAAACAAGATCCCTTACCTGGGCATCTGCCTGGGCATGCAGGTCGCGCTGATCGAATACGCGCGCCACAAGGCCGGCCTGAGCACGGCGAACTCGACCGAGTTCGACCTGGAAACCGCCCAGCCGGTGGTGGCCCTGATCGACGAATGGCAAGGCCAGGACGGCAAGGTCGAGAAACGCGACGAGAATTCCGACCTGGGCGGCACCATGCGCCTGGGCGCGCAAACCTGCGCCATCAAGCCGGGTACGCTGGCATCGGAAATCTACGGCGCGGTCGTGACCGAGCGTCACCGTCACCGCTACGAAGCCAACAACCACTACCTGCCGCGCGTCGAAGCCGCCGGCCTGGTGGTCGCGGCCCGTACCCCGACCGAAGACCTGTGCGAAATCATGGAATTGCCGCGTACCGGCGACAACGCCCACCCGTGGTACATGGGCGTGCAATACCACCCGGAATTTAAATCCACCCCGCGTGACGGCCACCCGCTGTTCACGTCCTACATCAAGGCAGCACTGGCCCACAAGGCCGCCGGCGGCAACCGCCCGCACGCTGTCGCCGATGAACTCCAAGGAGACGCAGCATGAAATTGTGCGGATTTGACGTTGGCCTCGACCAGCCGTTCTTCCTGATCGCCGGCACCTGCGTGATCGAATCGCGCCAGATGGCGTTCGACACCGCCGGCGCGCTGAAGGAAATGACGGCCGCGCTGGGCATCCCGTTCATCTACAAGTCCTCGTTCGACAAGGCCAATCGTTCCTCCGGTACCTCGTACCGCGGTCCCGGCCGCGACAAGGGCCTGGAGATCCTGGGCGACGTCAAACGCGAACTGGGCGTGCCGGTGCTGACCGACGTGCACTCGATCGACGAAATCGCCGAAGTCTCGGCCGTCGTCGACGTGCTGCAAACGCCTGCCTTCCTGTGCCGCCAGACCGACTTCATCGTCGCCTGCGCGGAGTCCGGCCTGCCGGTCAACATCAAGAAGGGCCAGTTCCTCGCGCCCGGCGACATGAAGAACGTCATCGACAAAGCCCGCCTGGCCGCCAAGGCCAAGGGCTTGAACGAAGACAACTTCATGGCCTGCGAACGCGGCGCCTCCTTCGGCTACAACAACCTGGTGTCCGACATGCGCTCGCTGGCGATCATGCGCGAATCCAACTGCCCGGTCGTGTTCGACGCCACCCACTCGGTACAATTGCCAGGCGGTAACGGCACGTCGTCCGGCGGCATGCGCGAAATGGTGCCGGTGCTGGCGCGCGCGGCAGTGGCCGTCGGCGTGGCGGGCGTGTTCATGGAAACCCATCCGAACCCGGCGGAAGCCTTGTCGGACGGTCCAAACGCCGTACCGCTGGGCCGCATGAAGGAATTGCTGTCGACTCTGATCGAGCTGGACCGCATCACCAAAAAAGCTGGCTTCCTGGAGAACAGCTTCAACTAAAAGCAACAAGCCCGGCGCCAGTTTCTGTTACCTTCACGCCGGGCCACCCCCGTTATCCTTGATCCGCAACGCGCGTAAAGACGCGTAGCGACTTCGTATCGCCTAACTTTGGAGAATGACATGAGTGCTATTGTTGACATTATCGGCCGTGAAATCATCGACTCGCGCGGCAATCCTACCGTTGAATGCGACGTGCTGCTGGAATCCGGCGTCATGGGCCGCGCCGCTGTACCGTCGGGCGCCTCGACCGGTTCGCGCGAAGCCATCGAACTGCGCGACGGCGATCCGAAGCGCTACTTCGGCAAGGGCGTGCTGCAAGCCTGCGAAAACATCAACACCGAGATCTCGGAAGCCATCATGGGCCTGGACGCCAATGAGCAAGCTTTCCTGGACCGCACTCTGATCGACCTGGACGGCACCGAAAACAAAGCCCGCCTGGGCGCCAACGCCATGCTGGCCGTGTCGATGGCGGTCGCCAAGGCCGCCGCTGAAGAAGCCGGCCTGCCGCTGTACCGCTACTTCGGCGGTTCGGGCGCGATGCAACTGCCAGTGCCGATGATGAACGTCATCAACGGCGGCGCACACGCCGACAACAACCTGGACATCCAGGAATTCATGATCATCCCGGTCGGCGCGCCTTCGTTCAAGGAAGCGGTCCGCTACGGCGCCGAAGTGTTCCACACGCTGAAAAAGATCCTGCACAAGAAGGGCCTGAGCACGGCCGTGGGCGACGAGGGCGGTTTCGCGCCATCGCTGGCCAACCACGAAGAAGCGATCAAGCTGATCATCCAGGCCATCGAAGAAGCCGGCTACGAGCCGGGCACCCAGATCGCCATCGGCCTGGACTGCGCGGCGTCCGAGTTCTACAAGAACGGCAAGTACGAACTGGAAGGCGAAGGCCTGTCGCTGACCGCGACCGAATTCACCAACCTGCTGGCGACCTGGTGCGACAAGTACCCGATCATCTCGATCGAAGACGCGATGCACGAAGGCGACTGGGACGGCTGGGCGATCCTGACCAAGGAACTGGGCAAGAAGATCCAACTGGTGGGCGACGACCTGTACGTCACCAACACCAAGATCCTGAAAGAAGGCATCCAGAAAGGCATCGCCAACTCGATCCTGATCAAGATCAACCAGATCGGTACCCTGACCGAGACCTTCGCCGCCATCGAAATGGCCAAGCGCGCCGGCTACACCGCCGTGATCTCGCACCGTTCGGGCGAAACCGAAGACTCGACCATCGCCGATATCGCCGTTGGCCTGAACGCCCTGCAGATCAAGACCGGCTCGATGTCGCGTTCGGACCGCATGGCGAAATACAACCAGCTGCTGCGTATCGAAGAAGACCTGGGCGATATCGCTTCCTACCCAGGCCGCGATGCGTTCTATAATCTGAAGTAATTAAGCAAGCGCGGCCGGATCAGATCCGGCCGCTTTTCACTCCATGCGTCTGATTACCCTCGCACTGGCAGCACTGCTGCTGCTGATACAGTACCCGCTATGGCTGGGGAAGGGCGGATGGCTGCGCGTGAAGGACTTCGAGGCCCAGGTCGACGTGGCCCACAAGAAGAACGCCGAACTGCTGGCCCGCAACGCCAAGCTCGACTCCGAAGTGCGCGACCTCAAGGACGGCACCGGCGCGGTCGAGGAGCGTGCCCGCTACGAGCTGAGCATGCTCAAGCAAAACGAAATCTTTATTCAAATCGTCGGCAAGGGCCAGGCTGCCACGCCCGTGCCGCTGGCGCCCAAACCCGCACCGCAACCCTGATCCCGATGAACATTCGCGCTGGCATATTGCTGATGTTGGCCGTGGCGGTTCCGCTGGCGCACAGCGCGGACTGCGTACACGTGCGCGTCGGCTATATGGACCAGCACCGGCCGCCGTACTGGATGGGCGACGGCGAGAAAGTGCCGGATCCGCCGGGCGCCAGCGTCGATTTGATCCATGACGCCGTGCTGGGCGCCGGCTTCGGCTGCGAGCCGACCTGGGTGCGGCTGCCGGTCGCGCGCCTGAAGGTGGCGCTGGCGGCGGGCGACATCGACATGTCGCCGATCGGCGAACTGGCGTTTTACCCGGCGGAGATCGCGCTGCCGCGCGACAAGGCCGGCAATATTGAACTCAACCGCGCCTTGCACAACACGCTGGTGGTGCTGGTGCGCGCCAGCGACAAGCTGCCGGCCAGCACCAATCCCATGCAGTATTTCAAGGGCAAGGTGCTTGGCGTCCCGCAAGGCAACAGCTATGTCGCGCGGCTGCGCGAGGCCGGCCTGACCATCGACGAAGGTGGGCGCGACCTGGACCGCAACATCGAAAAACTCAAGCTGGGCCGCATCGACGGCGTGGTGGTGGCGGCGGTGACGCCGGCCCACCTCAAGGCCTCGCTGGCCAAGTACCAGGGTACGGTGGTGCAGCTGCCGCAGCCGATGGTCCAGACCCGCCTGTGGCTGGCGTTCAACGACAGTTTCTACCGTGCCCACCGCGAGCAGGTCGAAGCGCTGTGGACCTGGCTGGATACCCACCGTGGCCGCCTCGGCTACGTCATGCAAAAGTACCGCAAGCAGGACTGAGTTTCCCCTTTTTGCACTCGTTTTGTTAAAATGGCAATCCCGTGTATCCAAGGAGTCGCGTGCTCATGTCATCCCAGCTCAAACATATCAGCGCCATCAGCCTGTTCGTTGAGGACCTGCCGGCGGCGAAAGCTTTTTACCTGGACGTCTTCAGCGCACCGGTGGTCTATGAAGACGCCAGTTCCGTCGCGATCCAGTTCGACAACCTGATCATCAATCTGCTGCACGTCGAGAATGCCCCCGAGATCATCGCGCCCGGCGCGGTGGCGGCACGCGATGCCGGTTCGCGCTTCCAGCTCAGCATCTGGGTGCCGGACGTGGATGCGGTCTGCACGCGCCTGCAGCAGCGCGGCGTGCAACTGCTGCAAGGTCCGGTAGACCGCCGATGGGGCATGCGCACCGCTAACTTTACCGACCCCGCCGGCCACAGCTGGGAAGTCGCCCAACAAATAGGTTCCTGATATGTTGCATCACATTTCTTTCGGCGTCCGCGATCTGGCGCTGTCCGGCGCATTCTATGACGCAGCGCTCGGCGCGCTGGGTTTCCGTCGCGTGTTCGAGGACGACGAGGTGATCGGCTACGGCGTCGAGGATGACAAGGACCTGCTGTGCCTGAAGCTGCGGCCCGACGCCACGCCGCCGGGCGACGGCTTCCACATGGCATTTTCCGCTTCAACGCGCGCGGCGGTCGATGCCTTCCACGCCGCCGCGTTGCGTGTCGGCGGCAGCGACAATGGCGGGCCCGGCCTGCGCCCCGACTATGGCGACCACTACTATGCCGCCTTCGTGGTCGATCCCGACGGCCACCGCATCGAGGCGGTCATCAACAACAATCCGGGACGGGGGTGCAATGACTGCTAAGCGGATTGCGCTCGCCCTTGCGCTCTTGTGTTGCGCGCAGAGTGCGCTGGCCGACGAATTACGGATCCCGGTCCCGGGCGAAGGCTGGACGCTGAAACTGGATGCGCCTTCCATGAGCGAAGTGCCGGCCGCACGCGAAGGCCACGTCTATACCGGCAATGCCGGCAAGCTGAATTTATCCCTGCATGTCAGCAAGCCGCTGTGTCCAGGCGGCGACAGCAACGAGAACCTGTACAAGTGCTTCGGAGCAAAGATGCAGGGCATACCGCATATCATCAACGGCTCTATCCGGGCCAGCGAGACAGCCAATGGTATCCAGGTTACCTACTTGATGGAGGTCTCCTCCGGAGACAAAAAGGTTCGCGCATTTAATCTGAACTACTTATTTGTAAAGAATGGCAAGTGGGCCGATGTTCACGTCTCGGTTGTGCAGCCGGTCAAGGAGGATCTGGAGTCCGTGTTCAAGCTGATCGATACCATTGGCATCACTGATGAAAAGCCTGCTTCATGAAGCGTCTCAACGGGCAGGCATAGGCTAGAATAAGCTCCCTGGTTGTTATTTGAGTCTGGCTTGAGAGTTCTTTTATTTGCAATAACGCTGGCTGCGGCCAGCGTCCAGGCGGCACCTGTTATCGGCCCGAATTCGAAGGGCGATGATGTCTTGCGGGCGCAGGTGCTGCTCGACCGCGCGCACTTTTCTTCCGGCGAAATCGACGCCTCCTACGGTGGCAATCTGCGGCAGGCGGTACGCGGCTTCCAGAAGCTGAACCAGTTGCCGGTCACCGGCCTGGTCGATGCCGCCACCTGGGCCGTGCTGCTGCGCGACCAGGCGCCGGTGCTGGATGTCTACACCGTCACCGAGCAGGACGCCGCCGGCCCCTACGCGCCGGTGCCGGCGACGATGGCCGCCAAGGCCCAGCTGCCGTCGCTCGCTTACGCCAGCCTGGCCGAAGCGCTGGGCGAGAAATTCCATTGCAGTCCGGAGCTGTTGCGCCGCCTGAATCCCGGCAAGTCGCTGAAGCGCGCCGGCGAGCAACTGCTGGTGCCGGCCGTGGCCAGCAGCAAGCCGTTGCCGAAAGCCGCATCGATCCTGGTCGATGCGAAAGAGGGCACGCTGACGCTGCTCGACACCGGCGGCATGCCGTTCGCGCAGTTCCCCGCCAGTACCGGCAGCAAGCACGATCCGCTGCCGGAAGGACGCTGGCAGGTGCGCGGCGTCGCCACCAATCCAGAATACCGCTACAACCCCAAGCTGTTCTGGGACGCCAGGGCGGGCGAGGGCAAGGCCCGCATCGCGGCCGGTCCGAACAACCCGGTCGGCCTCGCATGGATAGAGCTGAGCATCGAACACTACGGCATCCACGGCACGCCAGAGCCGGGCAAGATCGGCAAGACCCAATCGCACGGCTGCATCCGCCTGACCAACTGGGACGTGATGACGGTGGCGCGCTCGATCGTGCGCGGCGCGACGGTTTTATTGCAAGCTTAGTGACATTTCAATAGTTTCCTAGCAAGAAATATTTTGTAGAATCGGCTCGTCGATTTTCCTTGAGAAAAATCCATGCCGAAATTACTTGCCGCGATCCTCTTCACACTGCCGTTGCTGTGCCAAGCCGAAGTCTACAAATGGGTAGACGCGAAAGGCGTGGTTCACTATTCCGATAACAAATACGAGGCCGAGAACGCCTCGGTCGCCGAACTGAAAGTGAACGGCCCGGCGACGCCGGCGCCAGCCGGCCCGACCTGGCAACAGCGCGATGCCGAGTTCCGCCGTCTCCAGCAGCTCAAGCTGACGAACCCCGGCTATCGTCCGCGCATAGCGGAGCCGGCGCCCGTGCCGAAGCAGGCTTCCTACCGTGGCGGCAAGGTCGACACCGATGCATCGCGCTGCGACATGGCGCGCGATATCATCAACGGCAAGCTGACGCTGACCAACGGCCTGCCCATCGACGCTCACGGCCGGCAGACTGCGGAAAACGACATCCGGAGCTTTTGCCGCTAAAATCTACCTGACTTCAGGGAGGCGGCCATGGCGATACAACTGGATCATCTGATGGTGCCGTCGCGCGACAAGATCGCGGCGGCGAAACTGTTGGCGGAGCTGCTGGGCGTGCCGTGGTCCAGCAGCGGCATCGGGCCGTTCGCGCCGGTGTTTGTCAACGACGGCCTGACCATCGACTTCGACCAGTGGCCGGAACCCATCCCCCTGATACACTACTGCTTCCGCGTGGATACGGCGGAGTTCGACGCCATCCTGTCGCGCATCCGGGCGGCCGGCATTGCTTACCGCAGCGCGGTGCATGGTCCGGTCGATCACGCGGTCGATATGGCGCACGGCGGCAACATCGTCTACTGGAACGAGCCGGATGGCCATCAATGGGAAATGCTGACCGTCAGCTATGCGCGACGCCCTTAATGACTATGAAAGACCTCACTTGAAGACAATCGGACTGATCGGCGGCATGAGTTGGGAATCGACGGTGCCTTACTACCGTCAGGTCAATGAAACGGTCAAGCAGCATCTGGGCGGCCTGCATTCGGCCAAGGTGGTGCTGTACAGCGTGGACTTTCATGAGGTCGAGCGCCTGCAGCACGCCGGCGACTGGGATGCCGCAGGCGTGATGCTGGCCAACGCGGCGCGTTCGCTGCAGGCGGCCGGCGCCGATTTCCTGGTGCTGTGTACCAACACCATGCACAAGGTGGCGCCGGCCATCGAGGCGGCGGTGAGCATTCCGCTGTTCCACATCGCCGACCCGACCGCCGAGGAAATCAAGCGCGCCGGCTATACGAAGATCGGCCTGCTCGGCACGCGCTTCACGATGGAACAGGCGTTCTACAAGGAGCGCCTGCGCGAACGCCACGGCCTGGACGTGGTGGTGCCGGACCAGGCCGGCCGCGACATCGTCCACCGCATCATCTACGAAGAGCTGTGCCTGGGCAGCATCGTCGACGCCTCGCGCGACGAATACCGCCGCATCATTGCGGAGCTGGTCGCGCAGGGCGCGCAAGCCATCATCCTCGGCTGCACCGAGATCTCGCTGCTGGTGGCGCAGCAGGATACGCCCGTGCCGCTGTTCGATACCACCGGCATCCATGCGCGCAAGGCCGCCGAATGGGCGCTCGCCTGACCAACGGAGAAAAACATGAAACTGATCGGCATGCTGGATTCCCCTTATGTCCGCCGGGTGGCGGTGTCGCTGCAGATGCTGGGGCTGCGCTTCGAGCACCAGTCGCTGTCGGTGTTCAGCACCTTCGAGCAGTTCCGGCAAATCAATCCGGTGGTCAAGGCGCCGACCTTGCTGGCCGAAGACGGCACGGTGCTGATGGACTCGACACTGATCCTGCAATATGCGGAAGCCGTGGCCATGCCGGCCGCACGCCGCACGCCGGTCATGCCGGCTGAACTGCTGCGCTCGCAATATCTGCTGGGCCTGGCGCTGGCGGCCTGCGACAAGGCGGTGCAGATCGTCTATGAACGCATGGTGCGGCCGGCGGAAAAGCAGCACCAGCCGTGGGTGGCGCGCGTGACCTCGCAAACGCTGGCTGCGCTCGATGCGCTGGAATCCGAACAGAAACTGAATCCCCTCGACGCCAGCAGCGCTGCCATGCCCCCGGCCGGCGTGATGATCGCCGTCACCTGGTACTTCATCCAGCAGATGCTGCCGGAGGTGGTGACCGCCGCCAACTACCCCGCGCTGGCGGAATACTCGCGCCAGGCCGAAGCGCTGCCCGAGTTCAAAGCCGCGCCGCACGGCGATGGCACCTACCTCGGCTAAGCGGCCGGGATGGAACAACTGCTGGTTCTGATCATCGAGGTCTTTTTCGAGATACTGCTCAACGTCCTGGGCAACGGCCTGTTCGACTGGCCGACGCAGGGCCGCGCGCGTTCGCGAGAGGGCGAGAGCATCGTGCTGCCTTGTATTTGCTGGTTCCTGTTCGCCGCCTTCCTGGGCTGGCTGTCGCTGTTCGTGGCGCCGCACGCGCTGATCACCTTGCCGGCCCTGCGCATGGCCAACCTGGTGCTGGCGCCGGTGGTGACCGCCTTGATCTCATGGTGGATCGCCGACTGGCGCTCCCACTGGCACGGCAATATCACGCCGCGCTATTATTTGTGGAAATCATTTTGGTTTACGCTCGGGATGGTACTCGTGCGCTTTGCCTGCACTGTGAAAGATTAATTGCATGCCCCTGTCTTCCTACCTCAACACCACCCCCGTCGTCGGCGAAGGGCTGTACCTGCATCCGTCGGCGCAAGTGATCGGCGACGTCACCATCGGCCGCGATTCCTCGGTGTGGTGCAACACCGTGCTGCGCGGCGACGTCAACCGCATCGTCATCGGCGACTGCAGCAATGTGCAGGATTTCGCCATGGGCCACGTGTCGCACAAGAACGCGGCCAAGCCGGACGGCTCGCCGCTGATCATCGGCGATTATGTCACCATCGGCCACTCGGCGCTGCTGCATGGCTGCACCATCGGCAACGAATGCCTGATCGGCATGGGCTGCATCATCATGGACGATGTCGTCGTGCAGGACCAGGTGATGGTCGGCGCCGGCAGCCTGGTCTCGCCGCGCAAGGTGCTGAAGAGCGGCTATCTGTATGTCGGCCGCCCGGCGGTGCGGGTGAGGGCGCTCAGCGCCGAGGAAATCGCCTACCTGAAGTATTCGGCCGAGCACTACGTTCGCGTCAAAAACAACTATCTGGCGGGCTAGAGGGCGTTCTCGAACGCATTCCTCATTTACTTCTTGTAAATGAGAATCATTATTGTTAAGATGCGTTTTTGCCAGCAATCGCCGTAGGTCTCCGAGAGCCAGCCGTACAACTACTCTCTCTTGGAATCCTATGGCTGCTACCCAATCGGGCGCCCGGCATACCGCTGCGCCTTCGTCCTTCCACGCACGCCCACGCCTGATGGGCGTGGCCGTACAATCCGCACTGCTCACCATGCTCGGCGCCGCGTTGCCGGCTTACGCGCAGGATGCGCAAGCCGCCGCCGCCGCGCCCGCAAAATCCGCGCTGGAACTGTCCGAGATCCTGGTCAAGGCCAAGCGCGACGAAGCGGCCTCGACCCGCAACGGCAGCACCGTCGTCATCGGCGCCGAACAGCTGGAGCAGAACAGCGCGGTCGACATGGCCAACATCGCCCGCTACTCGCCGCTGATCAGCGTGCCGACCGCGGCCAGCGGCAGCGGCAACATCTGGGATGGCGCCGGCAACACCGGCTTCAATATCCGCGGCGTGGAGGGCAATCGCGTCAGCCTGGAGCTGGACGGCATCACGCTGCCGGACGCCGCGCCGAAACCGGACGGCACCACCACCAACGCCTTCGGCGTCGGCCGCGACTACTTCGATCCCGAAACTTTCCGCGAAGTGCGCATCGGCTCGGGCTCCAGCCCGGCCGGCGCCGGCACGCCGGGCCTGGGTGGTTCGGTGTCCTTCGTGACGAAATCGCCGGAAGACTACCTGAGCGGCTCGGCCAAGCTGTACGCCGACTATAAATTCGGCTACACCTCGGACCGCGCCAGCCGCATGCACGCGGTGACCGCCGCCACCGCGATCGGCGACAAGCTGAAGGCCCTGATCGTCGCCGTGCACCGTGACGGCGAGAACGCGGACAGCCTGGGCACCGCGCCGCTGAATCCGGACGACTGGAATTCGGACGCCGTGCTGGCCAAACTGAACTGGACGCTGACCCCGAACCAGAAACTCAACTTCACCATCGACAGCTACAAGGCCAAGCACGACCGCATCTACGAAAACAAGACCGGCGCCTCCTATCCGGACGGCGCGACCCAGGATTCCACCACCGAGCGCACCCGCTACAGCGTCGAGCACCAATACACGCCGAGCAACGGCACCTTGTTCGATACGCTGGACACCCGCCTGTACTCGCAGAAATCCAAGGTGGTCGACCTGACCCACGCCGACTACATCACCGGCGGCCAGCCTTACACCCGCGACATCAACACCGGCTTCTACAACGACAGCGAAGGCCTGGCGCTGGACGCCACCAGGCAGCTGGACCCGAACACGCTGCTGGCCTACGGCATCAGCTACGAGCAGCAGCAAAGCCGCCGCCCGTGGCGCGAGGACCGCACCGTCACCAAGACCGGTGCGCACCAGATCACCGTCAAGAACCGCATGGCGGACATGGATACCGACAAGCTGGCGGCCTACCTGCGCGGCGAGTTCGGCTTCACGCTGGGCAGTCATCAAGCCACGCTGACCCCCGGCCTGCGCGGCGAGCAGCGCAAGCTGACGCCGAAAAACCTGGCGGCCTACATTGTCGCCGTGCCGAGCGCGGCCAAGGAAATCAAGGAGGAAACCGATGCCTTCTTCACGCCGAGCCTGAACCTGTCGGTGGAACTGGCGCCGCACTTCAATGCCTATGCGCAGTACACGCGCGGCACGCGGCTGCCGACGGCGGCCGAGCGCACCGGCACCTACGACTCGTTCAGCTACACCGGCGCCGGCAACGGCTACGCCGTGCTGGGCAACCCCGACCTGAAAAAAGAAACCAGCAACGCGTTTGAAATCGGCCTGAAAGGCGAGCCGGCGCCGGGCGTGGATTTCAGCTTCTCGCTGTTCCATACCAACTACAACAACTTCATCGAGTACGCGACGCAGCCGGCCGATCCGGTCAACTATCCGACCATCACCTTCGGCCTGTACCGCCCGGAAAACGTCGGCAAGGCCAAGACCTGGGGCGGCGAGCTGAGCAGCCGCTTCGCGCTGGGCCAGTGGCTGTCGCGGATGAAGGGCTACAGCGTGGCGGTGGCCGGCGGCATCTCGCGCGGCTCGGCGGAAAACACGCTGACCGGCAAGTCCGGCGAACTGGCGTCGGTGCAGCCGTACAAGGCCAACGCCAGCTTCGCCTACGACGATCCGGCCAAACGCGGCGGCGGCGCGTTCACCGTCAGCACGGTGCGCGGCAAGCAGTCGCAAAGCGACGTCATCTCCGGCGTGACGGCGGCCCGCTTCGCCGTGCCCGGCTACACCACGCTGGATCTGACCGGCTACTGGAACATCGGCAAACACGCCGCCATCAGCGCCGGCATCTACAACCTGGGCGACAGGAAGTACTGGGACTACGCATCGGCACGCACGCTGCCGGCCGGCACCACCGCGGCAACGCTGGCCGACATCGAACGCATGGCACGTCCCGGCCGCAATTACGCAGTCAACCTCAAAGTGATTTACTAAGGAGTCCACCATGAAACCTCATCATCGATTTGCCCTGGCGCTGAGCGGCGCCTTGCTGCTGACCAGCCTGCCTGGCGGCGCCGCCACGCTGGCCGAGCGCTACGACGCGCTGCGCACCGAACAACCCAAGCTGCAACTGCGCGACGCCGCCAAGACGCTGAACGTGTCGGAGGCGGAGCTGCTGGCCGCCAGCGGCATCGGCAAGACTGTCACGCGCCTGCAGGAAGGCGAGAACGTGCCGCGCGAGATCATGCGCCGCGCGCTGGACCTGGGCAAGGTGCTGGCGCTGACGCGCAATGAAAACGGCGTGCTGGAGCGCACCGGCGTGGCCACCAAACTGAAGCCGCAGGAAGAAGTCGTCGGCCTCGACGCCGACAAGGAAAAGGAACGCGAAGCGCGCCTGCGCAACATCGCCGGCGGCTACCTGGGCGGCGAGATCGACCTGCGCTTCACCTTTAAAAACTGGAAGTATGCGTTTGCCGTGGCGCAGCCGGGCAAAGACGGCGTGGTCTCGCGCAGCCTGCAGTTCTTCGATACGCACGGCGACGCCGCGCACAAGATCTACGTCAAGAGCGACGCCGGCGTGGCCGTGTTCGACAAGCTGGTGGCCGACTTCCGCAATCCGGCGCAGAACGCCGACCTGAAAGTGGTGGCGGCGCCGGCCAAGCCGGCCGAGAAGCCGGACAGCGCGATCGACGTCAAGGAATTCCAGATGGCGTGGACCGAGCTGACCGACGTGCACCAGTTCAACCGCCTGCTGAGCGAGTTCGGCGTCTCGCGCGAACAGGCGATGCGCCTGGCGCCACCGGGCGCGGCGCAGCGCGTCACGCCGCTGGCGGTGCGTCAGCTGCTGGAGGAATCGGCCAAGCAAAAGCTGGACATCATGGCCTTCCTGGGTAACGAATCGACGATCCAGATCTTCAGCGGCAAGGTTGCCAAGGTGATGGAGGCGGGCGGCTGGTTCAACGTGCTGGATCCGGAATTCAACCTGCACCTGCGTGACACCGCCTTCAACAGCGGCTACGTCATCAAGCGCGCCGGCGTCACGTCGGTGGAATTCTTCGACAAGAAGGGCGAGCTGGTGGTGAGCTTCTTCGGCGTGCGCGAGCGCAACAAGCCGCAGCCGCAAACCTGGACCGACATGACCGCGGCGCTGCCGAAAGCCGACAACGCCGCCAGCCAGGCCAGCCGTTAAAAAATCCGGGGCCAGGCTTGAAATGCGGACCCCGGAGTTGTTTTTAGCCGTTGACGGCGGCGCGGCCCAGGGCTGGGTCGTCGGTGAAGAAGCCGTCCAGGCCGGTGGCGATGTAGCGCTTGATTTCGGCGATCGAGCCCGCTTCGTTGCGGGCTTTGTCGCCGGCGCCGTTGCGGAAGTCCGCCGCCAGGAAGTGGTTTTCGGGACGGAAGGTCCACGGTTCCACCCGTAGGCCGGCTTTGTGCGCGTCGTCGACCAGCGAGCTTGGCGCGTCCAGGCTGCCGTCCTTTTTCAGCGGGATGAGGGAGCGTGTCGGCGGCGCTACCACGTCCGCGTATTGGGCGATGTCGCGCAGGCCGGCCGGCGTGCACATCTGCGCGAAGGTCAGCGTGCCGTTTGCCGCCGCGACGTCCATCGGGCGCACGTTCTCGCCGATCACCAACTGCATCAGGCGCAGGTTGGCGCGCTGGCCCAGCTTGCCGCGCAGGTATTTCAGGTTGGCGACTTCAAACGATTGGATCTCGACCGGATTGCGGCGCGTGTAGTCGTGCGCGCCGAGGATGGCGAGGAAGCGGTCCTCCAGCGGCAAGCCGACGCTGGCGAAGTAGGTCGAGTGCTTGAGCTCCGGCACCAGGCCGATGATGCGCCCGCGCGCCGCCGCTTCGGCCGCGACGAAGTCGATGATCTCCTCAAACGTGACCACCTGGTACATGCCGTTGTACTGCGCGCTGCCCGGACGATACGCCGGGATGCGCTCGATGGCGCGCAGCGTTTTCAGTTCGGCCAGCGTGAAGTCGTCGACGAACCAGCCTTCGTGCGTTTCGCCGTCGATGGTCTTGCGCGTGCGGCGGCTGGTGAACTCTGGATGGCTGGCGACGTCGGTGGTCTCGCTCAAGAACGCTTCGTGGCGCGCGACCAGCACGCCGTCCCTGGTGCTGACCAGGTCCGGTTCCACATAGTCGGCGCCGTCGGCGATGGCCTTGGCGTACGAGGCCAGCGTGTGCTCCGGACGCAGCGCGCTCGCGCCGCGATGACCGAACACCAGCGGCGTCTTCGGACCGGCGCCGACCGGGGCGATGCCCGGCATGCCGGACAGGTCGGGCGTGGCCGGCGCGGCGGCCGCCAGGACCGACGAGGCCGGCATCAGCAGCGATGCGCCGGCGGCCACCGCCGCCGTCTGGATGAAGCCGCGACGCGACAGGCGTGTAGGTAAATAAAGTTTGTTCATCAGAAGTCCGCCATCAAAGTCAGGAAGCCCTGACGTGGTGCAATCGGGAATGTATTGTAAGTCCCGCTGGCCGCGCCGACTACCACGTTCAAGCTGCCCTCGCGATTGGCGAGGTTGCTGACGTTGACGCGGTAGCGCGCGTTCTTGACCCAGCCGCCGTTGAGGAAGGGCAGCTTGCCCGATACGCCCAGGCTCATCAGGAAGTAGCTCGGCACGTCGAGGTCGTTGGTGTAGGTGGCGTAGCGCTTGCCGACGTAGTCGCCGATCAGCTGGAACTCGGTGTCGGCCACGGTCAGCGTGGCGACGAATTTGTTCATCCACTCCGGGCTGCCAGGCACGGCCTTGCCTGCCGTGGCGACCACGTCCTTGCCGTTCAGGTAGTTGTCCTGGTAGGTCGAACGGTTGAACGACAGCGCGTCGTAGAACGAGAACATGCGGCCGAAGTGCAGCGTGCCCGACAAGTCGATACCATCGGTCTTGACGCTGCCGACGTTGGCCAGCAGCGGATTGCCGCCGATGATGGACGAGATCACCGGCGTCGGGCTGATGGTCAGCAGGCGGTCCTTGAAGTTGACGTGGTACAGGTTGACCTGGCCGTCGAAGGCGGTGACCGCGCCCAGGTCCAGCTGGTGGCTGGTGCGCAGGCCGGCTTCGTAGGTGATCGAGGTTTCCGGCTTGGCCGTGTCGCGGAACAGGTCAAATGCCTGCTGGCTCGCCAGGCTCCACGGCGAGGCGCCGCCGCCGCCGTAGGTGACGAACTGGCGCATGTTCTTTTGCACGTTGACGAACAGCTGGTCTTGCGAGGTGATGTCCCAGCGCGCGCCCGCTTGCGGCAGGAACCATTTCTTGGTGATGATCTCGCCGACCGGCAGGGCCAGCGAACCGTTGGCGATGGCGCCGGCTTTGGGTTGCACCGGGAACTGGCCGTCTGCAAACTGCAGGCTGGACTTGAAGCCGGCCTGCAAGGCCAGGTCGGGACGCACGCGCCATTCATCCTGCAGGTGGATCTGGGCCACCTTGTTGTCGATCTCGCTGCCGTACTGCGTGATCAGCGGATTGCTCGGACGGTCGTATGGCGAGCTTGGATTGTTGACGTCCAGCGCGTACCAGCGGCGGTAGGCCGACGAGCGGTTGTGCTCCAGCCACAGGCCGGCTTGCAGCTTGTGGTCGCCGAACTCGCTGCTCACGGTCGACAGCCAGCCGTTGCGGTTGATCGCGTATTCGGTGGTGCGGGTGGCGTAGCCGGAGTTGCCGAACACCTGCTTCAGGTTCTGGCCAGGGAAGTAGACCGCGAACAGCGCCGGCAGGCCGGCCACGCCGATCGGGCCGGCGACCACGCCGACGCCGTCATCGTTGTGGTAGTAGATCTGGTTCGACCAGGTGGTCGATTCGCCCAGGTTCATGTCGAACTTGGCGTAGGTCAGGTAGTCGGTGCGCTGGGCGTCGCTGTAGTAGTTGCGATAGTTGTTGCCTTCCGCGGCCGGCGTGCCGCCGGTGGCCGACAGATAGGCCAGCGCCTGCTGGAAGTTCGGATACATGAACGGGCGCGTGTACGGCTGGTATTTCTCGGCGGCCGAGCGCACGGTGCTGTCTTCGTTCGGCTCGATCTTGTCCGAGTAGTCGACGAACAGCGTCAGCTTGCCCAGGCTGCTTTGGTTGACGTACTTGGCGTTGATCTGGTCGCCGCCCTGGCGGCCGTTGAAGTCCCAGGCTTTCTGCTCGTGGTGCACGCCGGAGATGTAGGCGCTGTTGCCGTCGCCGAAGTTGCCGGTGTCGTAGCGCAGGAAGGTGCGCGAGGTGTTGTAGCTGCCGACGGTCTGCTGCACGGCCAGGTTGCGGCTGGCCAGCGGATTGCTGGAGAAGGTTTCGATGGTGCCGCCCAGGTTGCTGGTCGAGGCGGTCGACAGGTCGCCCGCGCCCGACGACAGGATCACGCTGCCGACGTTTTCGCTGATGACGGCGCGCTGCGGCGACAGGCCGTTGTAGTTGCCGTACTGCTGGTCGCCCAGCGGCACGCCGTCCATCGTGTAGCCCAGTTGCGGGCCGCTGAAGCCGTGGATGAACAGCGACAGATTCTGTTCGTTGTTGCCCCAAGGGTCGGCGGTCTGGAAGCTGACGCCGGGCAGGGTTTGCAGCGCTTTCAGCGGGTTGATGCCCGGCAGGATTTTCTGCATATCGCTCTTGTTCATCTCGACCGAGGAGCGGGTCTTGCGGGTCGACACTTCGACCACGGCGACCGGCGCGCCGGCGGCCGCTTCAATTTCCGCAGCGGGAGCGTCGACCACATCGGCCATATCGGCCACGGCGGCGGCTACATTGGCGGCGATCGCCAGCATCGGGAAGCTCAGCGCGGCGAAGCACACTGCGGATAATTTCTTGTTCATCTTTTTGCCTTGAAAACCAGTTTGAGGGAATAGCAACGCCCCGCATCATAGGCAGCAAGTGTTACGGGATCATGACCATGCGTTACACTGCTGTCTGGAAATAAGGAGATCATCACGATGCGCAGATTTTTAATGCTGGCGCTGGCACTGCAACTGGCCGGCTGCTATACGGTGGACCAGTCGCGGCTGGGGAACTTTGTCACGCAGACCATCCAGCCCGGCATGCCGATGGACCAGGCGCTGGTGCGTATGCAGACCGAGGGCTTTTATTGCAGCGCCGGCGCGGACGCCGTCAGCATCTGCACCCGCAGCCAGGCCCGTTTTCTGCGCGACAGCTGTACCGAGCGCGTCGACCTGGTGCGCAGCGCCACCGCCGCCAAGACCGTTGGTGCGATCGATGTATTGGAAGTGAAGTGCAATAAAAAATGAGATCGCGTCCCCGTTTTTTGCCCGATAACTTTACGCTGGCGATGATCGCCACCGTGATCGCGGGCAGCTTTTTCCCATGCACCGGGCAGGGTGCGGTCGTTTTCAACAGTGTCACGCATGTGGCGGTCAGCCTGCTGTTCTTCCTGCACGGCGCCAAGTTGTCGCGCGAGGCGGTGGTGGCGGGTATCACGCACTGGCGCCTGCATTTGCTGGTGTTGCTGTGCACCTTCGCCTTGTTCCCGCTGCTGGGGCTGGTGCTCAAGCCGGTGCTGGTGCTGCTGGTGACGCCGGATCTGTACCTGGGAATACTGTTCGTGTGCATGCTGCCGTCCACCGTGCAATCGTCGATCGCCTTCACGGCGGCGGCGCGCGGCAATGTGCCGGCGGCGATCTGCAGCGCGTCGGCGTCCAATCTGCTGGGCATCTTTTTAACGCCGGTGCTGGTCGGCCTGCTGACCACGGCGCAGATGAAGGGCGGCTCGACGCTGGAATCGGCGCTGCAGATCGCCGTCCAGTTGCTGCTGCCGTTTATCGCCGGCCAGGTGGCGCGGCGCTGGATCGGCGCCTGGGTCGAACGCAACAAGGAGCTGACGCGGCTGGTGGACCAGGGCTCGATCCTGCTGGTTGTCTATACCGCCTTCAGCGAAGCGGTCGGCCAGGGCCTGTGGCATCAGGTGTCGTGGCAGACGCTGGGCGGCCTGCTGCTGATCGATATGCTGCTGCTGGGATTGGTGATGTTCATCAGCGCCCAGCTGGCGCGCCGGCTGGGCTTCAGCCGCGAGGACCGCATCGCCATCGTGTTCTGCGGTTCCAAGAAAAGCATGGCCAGCGGCGTGCCGATGGCCAAGGTGCTGTTCGTGGGCACGGCGCTGGGCGCCGTGGTGTTGCCGCTGATGCTGTTCCATCAGCTGCAGCTGATGGTGTGCGCCGTGCTGGCGCAGCGCTACGCCGAGCGCCGCCTCCGCGCCTAGGCTTAGTGCTTGGCTTCGCTGGCCGGGATCAAGGCCTCGACCGGCGCATCGCTGACAAACAGCTGGGCGCAGTCGACCTTGTCGTACTCGTAGTGCTGGCCGCAGAAGTCGCAGTTGACGCCGACCAGGCCGTGTTCATCCAGTACGCTGTCGACTTCTTCGCGGCCCAGCATCTTCAGCATGTTGCCCACTTTTTCGCGCGTGCAGGTGCAGTGGAAGGCCGGGTGCAGCGGCTCGAACACGCGGATGGTCTCTTCCCAGAACAGACGCTGCATCAGCACGTCGATGGTGGTTTCCAGCAGTTCCTTTTCCTTCAGCGTCGAGCCGAGGATGACGGCGCGGTTCCAGGTTTCCAGCGCGTCTTCCGAGGTCAGCGGCGCGGCGCCGGTGGTGCCGCCATGGTCGGGCAGCTTTTGCAGCAGCAGGCCGCGCGAGACGTTGTCGTCGGCCGCCAGCCACAGCTTGGTGTCCAGCTGTTCCGAGCGCAGCATGTAGTTTTCAATGACGGTCGCGACCGAGTCGCCGTCCAGCGGCACGACGCCCTGGTAGGGCTGTTGGCCCGGCATCTTTTCCAGCGGATCGAGCGTGATGATGAAGCGGCCCTTGCCGTTCTCGTTCAGCAGCGACGGCAGCTTGGCGTCGTCGGCGATGACCGCGTCCGGGGCGAGCTTGGCGGTGGCGCGCAGGTGCAGGTCCGCGTCGCACTCGACCACCAGCAGGCGCACCGGACCGTCGCCGTGGATCTGCATGATGATGGAACCGTTGAACTTGAGGTTGGCCGACAGCAGCGCGGCGGCCGCCACCATTTCGCCCAGCAGTTTCTTGACCGGGGCCGGGTAGTTGTGACGCGACAGCACTTCGCGCCAGGTGCCGGAAACGTCGATCAGCTCGCCGCGCACGGCGGCGTTATCGAAGATGAATTTCTGCAGGGTGTCCTGGCCGGTGATGGGGGTGATGCTCATTTTTCTTATCCAATCTTTTTGAGTTGCGTCTTGAACAGTTGGCCGCGTTTGACATAGCTGTCGGCCGCGCCGGCCAGGCCGGCGACTTCTTCCGGCGTCAGCTGGCGCACGGCTTTGGCCGGCGCGCCGATGATCAGCGAGTAGTTCGGGAATTCCTTGCCTTCGGTGACCAGGGCGCCGGCGCCGACCAGGCTGCCCTTGCCGATCTTGGCGCCGTTCAGGATCACGGCCTGGATGCCGACCAGCGCGCCATCGCCGATGGTGCAGCCGTGCAGCATGGCCTGGTGGCCGATGGTCACGTTCTTGCCGATGTCCAGCGGATAGCCCATGTCGGTGTGCATGACCGTGCCTTCCTGTACATTGCTGTTTTCACCGATCGTGATGCGTTCGTTGTCGCCGCGGATGGTGACGCCGAACCAGACCGTGGTGTTGGCGTGCAGGCTGACTTTGCCGATCACGCTGGCAGTGTCGGCAACGAATGACGATGCATCGATCTCGGGCGCGTGTTCGCCCAGTTGATATATTGACATTGGAAACCTTAGGTTGAATGCTGAATGCGGTGGGATGGCGCTATTTTACGCTTGCGCAGCTATCGAACGGTCGTGCTATTATTTTGCTTTGCGGCCAGCAATGCTCAGACAATGCATGCATATTGCGCTGGCCGCCGTATTTTCAAGGTTGATCCATCATGACGCTGACTCCTTCCCGTTCCGAATTCCTGACCGTTCGCGGCTTGCGCTGCCATGTGCGCCACTGGGGCAGGGAGGGCGCGCCCAAGATTTTCATGATGCATGGCTGGATGGATGTGGGCGCCTCGTTCCAGTTCGTGGTCGACGCGCTGCAGGGCGACTGGCACGTGATCGCGCCGGACTGGCGCGGCTTCGGCCTGTCGCAGCGCAACGGCACCGATACCTACTGGTTCCCCGACTACCTGGCCGACCTGGACGCCATCCTGCGCCATTACTCGCCCGAGCAGGCGGTCAACCTGCTGGGCCACAGCATGGGCGGCAACGTGGTCGGCCTGTACGCCGGCGCGCGCCCGGAGCGCATCCGCAAGCTGATCAACCTGGAGGGCGCCGGCCTGCGCGGCGCCAGGCCGG
Organism: Duganella sp. CT11-25; assembly: GCF_047302815.1. Taxonomy (NCBI): domain Bacteria; kingdom Pseudomonadati; phylum Pseudomonadota; class Betaproteobacteria; order Burkholderiales; family Oxalobacteraceae; genus Duganella; species Duganella sp. CT11-25. Next base: position 2,535,858 of record NZ_JBKBFD010000001.1, on the reverse strand, counting down.
AGCAGGCGCCGGGCCGCTACGCCAAGTGGATGGACAGCCTGCTGGACAAGCCGGACATGCGCACTTATCCGAGCCGGGCCGCCGTTGCCGCGCGCCTGCAAAAGACCAATCCGCGCCTGAGCGACGAGCGCGCCGCCTTCCTGTCCCAGCACTGGTCGGCGCAGAACGACGCCGGCGAGTGGGAAATCCTCGGCGATCCGCTGCACAAGCAGGCCGGCCCGCTGCCGTACCACGTCGAGGACGTGATGGCGTGCTGGAGCGCGATCAGCGCGCCGGTGCTGTGGGTGGAGGCCGACCAGACCAATATGTGGGACTGGATGGGCGCCAAGCCGGAAGGGCGCGCCGAGCTGGAGCGCCGCCTGGGCCATCTGCGCGACGTGACGTGCAAGATGGTGCACGATGCGGGCCACATGCTGCACCACGACCAGCCGGTCGAACTGGCGCACATGATCGAGGAGTTTTTGTCGCGCTGAACGAAAAGCTTGCCAAGACTTTGCTTGTTTGGCATGATTGGCCGCATGAACCCGCATAACACTACCGTCACGAACCTCAGCCGCGTCGCGCCAGACGCTGGCCTGGCCGCGTTCGCCGGTTGCGGTCAGTCCTACTCCATTATTCGAATTATTCAGGGTCGCTGAGCTGCGGCTGCGCCGGTGCTCGGCGCCCCCAGACCCCGCGCGGGCCTGGCCCGCATTCCCTCGAATAATTGAATGGAGCACTCAATGACGACATCCTATCCATCGCTGGCCCAGATCCGCGACACCGCCGCACGCCTGAACGGCAAGATCCTGCATACGCCGGTCTGGCGCTGGCAAACCGGCGTCATCGAAGAGCAATTTCCGTCCACCGAAGTCTGGCTCAAGCTGGAGCTGTTCCAGAAGACCGGCACCTTCAAGCTGCGCGGCGCGCTCAACTGCATCGAAGCGCTGGACGCGGAAGCGCGGCGGCGCGGCGTGGTCGCCGTCAGCGCCGGCAACCATGCGATCGCGGCGGCCTACACCGCGCGGCTGGCCGGCTGCAGCGCCAAGGTGGTCATGCCGCGGCATGCGAATCCGGCGCGCGTCGCCGCCTGTCGCGAGTTCGGCGCCGAAGTGCTGCTGATGCCGGACATGCACCAGGCCTTCGCCCATGGGGACGACATCGCGCGCGACGAGGGCCGCACCATGCTGCATCCCTACGACGGCCCGCTGACCGCGCAGGGCACCGGCACGGTCGGGCTGGAACTGATGGCGCAGGTGCCGGACCTGGACGCGGTGGTGGTGCCGGTGGGCGGCGGCGGCCTGTGCGGGGGCATCGCCGCCGCCGTCAAGCAGCTCAATCCCGGCTGCGCCGTGTTCGGCGTGGAGCCGTTCGGCGCCGACGCGCTGTACCGCAGCTTCGCCTCCGGTGTGCCGGAGACGCTGGAGCGGGTCGATACCGTGGCCGACAGCCTCGGCGCGCCGTATGCGATGGACTACAGCTTCAACCTCTGCCGCCGCTTCGTCAACGAGGTGGTGCGCGTGAGCGACGACGAGATCTGCCTGGCCATGCTGCATCTGTTCCGCGACGCCAAGCTGGTGGCGGAGCCGGCCGCCGCCGTGGCGACGGCGGCGCTGTTCGGGCCGCTGCGCGAGCGGCTGGCCGGCAAGCGCGTGGCGTTGCTGGTCTGCGGCTCGAATATCGATCCGGCGCGCTTTGCCGAGTTGCTGTGCAGGGGCGCGCGCATCCGGGATACAATGGCAGCATGTTAAAAGTTGATCTGCACTGTCATTCCAACGTCTCGGACGGCGTTCTGGCCCCTGCCGCCGTGGCGGAACACGCGCGCAAGGCCGGCGTCGACGTCTGGGCGCTGACCGACCACGATGAAGTCGGCGGCATTCCAGCCGCCCGCGCCGCCGCCGAGGCGCAGGGCATGCGCTTCGTCACCGGCGTCGAGATTTCGATCACCTGGGCCAATGAAACGGTCCACATCGTCGGCCTGCAGATCGACGAGAACAATGCCGCGCTGGTCAACGGCCTGGCCTGCACCCGCTCCGGCCGCGACAACCGCGGCCGCGAGATCGCCCGCCAGCTGGCCACCGCCGGCATCGAGGGCGCCTACGAGGGCGCGCTGAAGTTCGTCGGCAACCCGGACCTGATGTCGCGCACGCACTTTGCCCGCTATCTGGTGGAAATCGGCGTGTGCGCGAATATCCCCGACGTTTTCAAGAAATACCTGTCGGAAGGCAAACCGGGCTATGTGCCGCATTGCTGGGCCAGCCTGGCCGATAGCGTCGGCTGGATACGCGGCGCGGGCGGCATCGCCGTCATCGCCCATCCAGGCCGCTACCGGTTCAGCCAGCTGGCCCAGGGCGAGCTGTTCGACGAGTTCAAGCAACTGGGCGGCAGCGCCATCGAGGTGGTGACCGGCAGCCATACGCCGGACCAGTACCCGGTCTATGCGCAGTTGGCAAACAGCTATGGTTTCCTGGCCTCGCGCGGCACCGATTTCCACGCGCCGGGCGAATCGCGCATCGATTTCGCCTTGCTGCCGCCGCTGCCGGCCAACGTCAAGCCGGTCTGGCACGACTGGTTCTGAGCGCGCTCCCTGTCGCGGTAATCTCGCCTTCCGATTACCGGTCCCATGTAAGTAGCCGTATCTTGATTTTGCATTGGCGCGGTCTTACCTTATGATTTGGGCAAACTTGCCTGCACCTGGAGACCTACAATGAAGCGCATCGTCCTGTTTATCGCCACCAACCTCGCCGTGATGTTGGTGTTGTCCATCGTCCTGTCGTTGCTGGGCATCGGCCGTCCGGGCGCGGGCAATACGCTGGAACTGGGCAGCCTGCTGGCGTTTTCGCTGGTGGTCGGCTTTACCGGCGCGATCTTCTCGCTGCTGATCAGCAAGCCGATGGCCAAATGGTCGACCGGCGCGCGCGTGATCGACAATCCGTCCTCGTCGACCGAGCTGTGGCTGGTCAACACCGTCAAGGCCTTGTCCGAGCGCGCCGGCATCGGCATGCCGGAAGTGGCGGTCTACGATGGCGAGCCGAACGCGTTCGCCACCGGCGCCTTCAAGAACTCGGCGCTGGTCGCCGTCTCGACCGGCCTGCTGGAAAACATGAACCGCGACGAAGTGGAAGCCGTGCTCGGCCACGAGGTGGCCCACATCGCCAACGGCGACATGGTGACCATGACCCTGATCCAGGGCGTGGTCAACACCTTCGTGGTGTTCCTGGCGCGCGTGGTGGGCTTCTTCGTCGACAAGGTGCTGCTGAAGAATAACGGCGAGAACCGCGGACCCGGCATCGGCTACATGGTGACCGTGTTCGTCTGCGAGATCATCTTCGGCCTGGCCGCCTCGCTGATCGTGGCCTGGTTCTCGCGCCAGCGCGAGTTCCGCGCCGACGCCGGCTCGGCCAAGCTGCTGGGCAGCAGCGTGCCGATGCAGCATGCGCTGGCGCGCCTGAACGGCATGCATCCCGGCGCGCTGCCGCAGTCGATCGCGGCGTCCGGCATCACCAGCGGCGGCGGCTGGGGCGCGCTGTTTTCCACCCACCCGCCGTTCGAGCAGCGTATCGCTGCCTTGCGTAGCGTACAATCGTAACGTTTTCAACAGCGGCGCGGGCCGGACCTTAACAGGGCCAGCCCCGCCAGCCACATATGAGTCAATTCTTCCAGGTACATCCCGTCAATCCGCAGCAGCGCCTGATCAAGCAGGCCGCGCAGATCATTCACGGCGGCGGCATCGTCGCCGTGCCGACGGATTCCTGTTACGCGCTGGTCTGCCATCTGGACGACAAGGCGGCCGTCGAGCGCTTGCGCCGCATCCGCGGCATCGATGAAAAACACCATTTGACCCTGCTGTGCCGCGACCTCAGCGAGATCGGCGTCTACGCGCGGGTCGACAACCGCCAGTTCCGCTTGCTGAAGACGGCGACGCCGGGCCCGTTCACTTTCATTCTCGAAGCGACCAAGTGCGTGCCGCGCCGGCTCAGCCATCCGTCGCGCAAGACCATCGGCCTGCGGGTGCCGGAAGACGCCATCGTGCATGCGCTGCTGGAGGAGCTGCAGCAGCCGCTGCTGGGCACCACCTTGATCATGCCGGGCGAGAGTGATGCGCTGAACGACGCCGACACCATTTGCGAGCGGCTGGGCAAGCAGCTGGAATTGATCATCGACGGCGGCGCCTGCAGCATGGAGCCGACCACGGTGATCGACCTGACCGGTCCGGAAGCCGAGCTGGTGCGCCAGGGCCGCGGCGATGCCGCCGCTTTCGGCCTCTGACCCTCAACAAGGCAAGCGCGCCGGCCTTCGACGGCGCCGCAAGATCACCCCTGTAGCCTCTGGTAAAATCCCCACATGGATATTGATAGCATTGTTCAGACCATCACGGTCTACGCCATCCCTGTTCTTTTTGCAATTTCCCTGCATGAAGCCGCACATGGATATGTCGCCCGCTATTTTGGCGATCCCACCGCAGCCAACGAAGGCCGTTTGAGCCTCAATCCGCTGCGTCACATCGATCCGTTCGGCACCATCATCCTGCCGCTGATCCTGAGCCTGCTGACCCTGCCCGCGCTGGGCTTCGCCAAGCCGGTGCCGGTTGACTACGGCCGCCTGCGCAATCCGAAAAAGCAGATGGCCATGGTGGCCGCCGCCGGACCGGCCGCCAACTTCGCCATGGGCCTGGGCTGGATGGCGCTGTGGGTGATCCTGAGCTACGGCCTGAAGCTGGAACAGACCGATTTCTTCGTGCAGATGTGCCGCGCCGGCATCGGCGTCAATTCCGCCATGTGCGTGTTCAACCTGATTCCGCTGCCGCCGCTGGACGGCGGCCGCATCGTCACCGGCATCCTGCCGATGGGACTGGCGCGCAAATACGCGCAGATCGAGCGCTACGGCGTGTATGTGTTCATCGGCCTGATCCTGATGATGCAGTTCGGCCTGCTGACCGGCTTCCTGATCGGCGGCATGCATGTCCTGCAGAGCATCTTCCATGTGCTGGTGTTCCCGCTGATTTTCCTTTTGAACTGAGCCCGAACCATGTATCCCGATCGTGTCGTTTCCGGCATGCGCCCCACCGGCTCCATGCATCTGGGCCACTATCACGGCGCATTGAAAAACTGGATCAAGATGCAGTCCGAGCTGCCGTGCCTGTTCTTCGTGGCCGACTGGCACGCGCTGACCACGCACTACGACGACCCGTCCGTCATCGAGCGCAGCACCTGGGAGATGCTGGTCGACTGGCTGGCCGCCGGCATCGATCCCTCGCAATCGACGCTGTTCATTCAGTCGCGCGTGCCCGAGCACGCCGAGCTGCACCTGCTGCTGTCGATGGCCACGCCGCTGGGCTGGCTCGAACGGGTGCCGACCTACAAGGACCAGATCGAGAACCTGGCCAACAAGGACCTGGCGACCTACGGCTTCCTCGGCTACCCGCTGCTGCAGGCGGCCGACGTGCTGATCTACCGCGCCAGCCAGGTGCCGGTGGGCGAGGACCAGGTGCCGCATATCGAGATGATGCGCGAAATCGCGCGCCGCTTTAATCATCTGTACGGCAAGGAAAAGGGCTTCGAAGAGAAGGCGCTGGCCGCCGTGAAAAAGCTGGGCAGCAAGCGCGCCAAGCTCTACAACGAGCTGCGCACCGAGTACCAGCAGGAGGGCAAGGACGAGGCGCTGGAGCAGGCCAAGGCCATGCTGGACGACGCCCAAAGCCTGTCGCTGGGCGACCGCGAGCGGCTGTACGGCTACCTCGAAGGCAGCCGCAAGCTGATCCTGGTCGAGCCGCAGGCGCGGCTGACGGCGGCGTCGCGCCTGCCGGGCCTGGATGGCCGCAAGATGTCCAAGAGCTACGGCAACGCCATCGCGCTGCGCGAGGACAAGGAATCGGTCGGCAAGAAGGTCCGCACCATGCCGACCGATCCGGCCCGCGTGCGCCGCACCGACGCCGGCGATCCGGCCCGTTGCCCGGTCTGGCAATTCCACCAGGTGTATTCCGATGCCGCGACCCAGGAATGGGTGGTCAAGGGCTGCAAGTCGGCCGGCATCGGCTGCATCGAGTGCAAGCAGCCGGTGATCGACGCCATCGTCAAGGAGCAGGAGCCGATGCACGAGCGCGCCCAGCAATACCTGGACGATCCATCGCTGGTGCGCGCCATCGTTGCCGACGGCAATGACGCGGCGCGCAAGCTGGCGCTGGACACCATGCGCGACGTGCGCGAGGCCATGGGCCTGGCCTATTCGTAAAATTCAGTAAAGACCGACATGACCGATACCATCTCTCCCTGGGTGCAACGCTATGCCCCGCTGATCCCCGGCGGCGCCGTGCTGGACCTGGCCTGCGGCAGCGGCCGCCACGCGCGCCACCTGGCCTCGCTGGGCCACGCGGTGGTCGCGGTCGACCGCGATCCCGAGGCGCTGGCCGCTGCGGCCTGTCCCGATATCAGCACCAGCGCCATCGACCTGGAGGAGGAGGGCGCGGCCTGGCCTTTCGGTCCGGACCGATTTGCCGGCATCGTGGTCACAAACTACCTGCATCGGCCGCTAATCGGCGCCATGCTGGGCAGCCTGGCGTCGAACGGCGTGCTCATTTACGAGACCTTCGCCGATGGCAATGCGCAGTTCGGCAAGCCGTCGAATCCGGCGTTTTTGCTGCAGCCCGGCGAGTTGCTGGCGTGGGCGCGCGAGCACGGTTTGCGCGTGGTGGCCTTCGAGGATGGCGTCATCGACACCCCGAAAGCTGCCATGGTGCAACGTCTGTGCGCCGTCAAGGCCGATTTCCCCCGCGTGGCGGCACTTTTACCGCCATTTTGAGCGCCGATTTGTCGCCCCGAATGCACCATTGGCGCGGCCTATCGTCTACAATCGTTGTTTTAATACTTTATGCAGTGGTTTCCTATGATTAAGGGCAGCATAGTAGCAATCGTTACCCCGATGCACGCAGACGGCAGTCTGGACTTCGAGGGCTTGAACCGGCTGATCGACTGGCACATCGCCGAAGGTACGGACAGCATCGTCATCGCCGGCACCACCGGCGAATCGGCCACCGTGAGCGTGGAAGAGCACTGCGCGCTGATCAAGGCGACGGTTGCCCATGCCAAGGGCCGCATCCCCATCATCGCCGGCGCCGGCGCCAACTCGACCGCCGAGGCGATCAAGCTGACCCGCTTTGCCAAGGAAGCGGGCGCCGACGCCACGCTGCAGGTCGTTCCCTACTACAACCGTCCTACCCAGGAAGGCATGTTCCAGCACTTCAAGGCCATCGCCGAAGCGGTGGACCTGCCGGTGATCCTGTACAACGTGCCGGGCCGCACCGTTGCCGACATGAGCAACGAGACCATCCTGCGCCTGGCCGCGATCCCGAACATCGTCGGCGTGAAAGACGCGACCGGCAACATCGGCCGCGGCTACGACCTGCTGCGCCTGGCGCCGAAATCGTTCGCCGTGTACTCGGGCGACGATCCGACCGCGATGGCGCTGATGCTGGCCGGTGGCGCGGGCAATATCTCGGTGACCGCCAACGTCACCCCGCGCGCCATGGCCGACATGTGCCGTGCGGCCATCGCCGGCGACATCGCCAAGGCGCTGGAGCTGAACAATAAAATGTTCCCGCTGCACCAGAAACTGTTCATCGAACCCAACCCGGTCCCGGTCAAATGGGCGCTGGCGGAAATGGGCAAAATGCCAGCGGGCATACGCCTGCCGCTGGTGCCATTGGCGGCTGATTGCCACGAAGCGGTACGCGCGGCCCTGCGAGAAGCCGGCGCACTGTAAAACCCGTAGTGTAAAGCTTGCAGGACAAGCAACAAGCCCCGACCTGGTTCGGATCATATTTTGCTGCACTTCAGCTTCTTAAACAGTAACGACATGACTATTCGCAAGACAGCTTCTATTTCCTCGCAGCGCGCCCTGATCGTTGGCGCATTGGCGGCCAGCTTGACCGGTTGCGGCATGCTCGGCTCGGTCATCGGCAACGACAAGGTGGACTACAAGTCGGCCAAGAAGGCCAGCACGCTGGACGTGCCGCCGGATCTGACGCAATTGCAGAAAGATAACCGCTACTCGCTGCCGGATTCGAACAATGGCGTGGCCACCGCGTCCGGCTACAACGCCTCCAAGGGCGCCGCAGGCGGCCCGGCCGCTGCCGTCATCCCTGGCCAGCCAGCCGCCGGCACCGTGGTGCCGACCAGCCTGAACGACATCAAGGTCGAACGCGACGGCAATCAGCGCTGGCTGGTGATCAAGCAGACGCCTGAGCAGCTGTGGCCGCAGCTGAAGCAGTTCTGGGAAGATTCCGGCTTCACCATGGCGCAGGAACTGCCGACCGCCGGCATCATGGAAACCGAGTGGAACGAGAACCGCGCCAAGATTCCGCAAGACTTCATCCGCAACACCATCGGCAAGGTATTCGATTCGGTCTACTCCAGCGGCGAGCGCGACAAGTTCCGCACCCGCATCGAGCGCCGCGCCGACGGCGCCAGCGAGATCTATATCAGCCACCGCGGCGCCCAGGAAGTGGCGACCGGTTCGCAGAAGGAAACCACCAGCTGGATGCCGCGTCCTAACGATCCTGGCCTGGAAGCGGAATTCCTGGCGCGCCTGATGAACAAGCTGGGCAATGGTGGCCCGACCGATACCGCCGTGGCCAAGACCGCCGTGGATAGCGCGATTGTTCAGCCGCAGCATGCCTCGCTGGTGGGTGCCGGCGCCGAGCGCGCCGTGCAGGTGGACGAGGGCTTCGACCGCGCCTGGCGCCGTGTCGGCCTGGCGCTGGACCGCGCCGGTTTCACGGTGGAAGACCGCGACCGCACCCAGGGTATTTACTTCGTCCGTTATATCGACGACGTGACCGAAACCAAGGGTTTCTTCAGCAAGCTGTTTAGCTGGGGTTCGGCATCGGAAGCCGACAAGGAAGCGCAGCGCTATCGCATTTCGGTAAAAGCCGGTGCGGGTAATAGCAGCACCGTTACCGTATTGAGCAATGCCGGCAAAGTTGAATCCAGCCCGGTCGGCGATAAGATCCTGACCCTGCTGCATGAGCAATTGAAATAAGTATTACTCACGTAGAAAAGCCGGCGTAAGCCGGCTTTTTTTATGCCTGCAACAAAGCTTTGGACGAAAAAAAACCCGCCTGCACTGAACGCGACCTTGAGCGCGTTCAGGCTGGCGGGTTTTTTCTCGTGCTGATTACTTCGAAGCAGCAGGAGCCGAAGCAGCTGGTGCTGGAGCAGCAGCAGCGTCCGAAGCTGCAGGAGCAGCAGCGGCTGGAGCAGCAGCGTCAGCAGCTGGAGCTGGTGCTGGAGCAGCAGCTGGAGCAGCTTCTGGAGCAGCTACTGGAGCTGGAGCAGCAGGAGCTTCTTCTTTTTTCGAGCAAGCAGCCAGAGCAACAGCCAGCAGGGAAACGATCAGCAGGGATTTTTTCATGGGGTTTTCCTTAATTAATTCAAAATTAAACAGATTGTTGCGATTAATAATTACCGGTAATTATCGCTCATTAGGTCGTCTTCGAAGGCTTTCGTACCTATAATGGTGCCTGCCAGACAACGGAAACTTCCTAACCGAATATTATAGCGATTTTTAGTGCATCGCAATAGGACAAACAGTCGTTCACACAACTATTTTGCGATATCGCAACATTTCGGTTTCGACCCCACTTCAGCGGAATCCGCACTTATCACCAGTGTTCGCATCGAACACCCGCATTTTACCCGAATTGACTCATAATCCTGTTGAGTTTGCATACAATCCGGGGCCCGATTCTAACCAAATTGTAAGGAAACGTTCCAGGCTGGTTTGGGTATCCGCCGGTGAATCGAAAACCGCTTCTCCGCGGAAATGATCGGCGTGAAAACGGCGCACAATGTCGCGCTGGTCGGCGATGCAGAAGGAATCGGTCAATTGCCGCAATTGCTGGCTGGTGCGCCGGACTTCAATTAAATGGCCATAATCCTTGAGCAGCCGCAGGAAGCGCGGCGCGTTGCGCTCCATGTGGCGGCCGTCGTGCGCCACCAGCTGCAGCTGGCCGCCATCCTTGAAGAAGCGGCGCAGCAGGGCGTCGCTGGCGCTGCTGCCCAGCTCCCAGATGGCAAAGTCCGGGTCGAACAGCTGCAGCGTGTGCTGCGCGCGGGTCAGGCAGCTGGCCAGGTGCTGGACGAACTCCGCCTTGGTGGTGAAGGGAAATACCTGCTTTTCCATGCCGCCTCCCGTTTTTTATTCGGCCTGATTAACCCAGCTCGATCCAGCCATCCTGGTACCAAGTATACAAAGCTTCCAGCACATCGTCCGAAGCGAGGGCCAGTTCGGCGCCTTCGAGGCGGCGGTTGTTGGCCAGCAGTTCCAGCGTGATCTTGTCGGCACGGCCGACGCCGAACGATTCGCCATTGATGAAGACGTTTTTGCCGCGATACAGCATCTGCGTCTTGCGCGACAGCGACAGGCCTTTTTTAGCAGCGGCTTCGCCGAACTTGCCGACCGTTAGCGGTTTTGCCGGGCCGGTGAAGAAGACGTTGTGCTTGGGCGTGGACATGTACTCGCCAAAGAAGATCGTGATGTCTTCCTCGGTGAAGCGGACCTTGTTCAGTTCCTCCGTCAGCGCGGCCAGCATGTGGCGCGGGATCTCGGCCGGCTTGGCGGTCGCCTCCAGCTCCGGGTCGGCATAGCGGCCCGGCAGGTCGATCGAGTCGGCCATGAATTGCAGGAAGTTCTCGCCCAGTTCCTGGTAGGACGGCGAACGGAAGCCGATCGAATAGGTCTGGCAATCGCCGATGGCGATGCCGTCGTGGGCGTAGTGCGGCGGCAGGTACAGCATGTCGCCCGGATTCAGCACGAACTCCTCGTTCGGCTTGAAGTTGGCCAGGATCTTCAGCGGCAGGCCGTCGACCAGGCTCAGGTCCTTCTGCGGGCCGATGCTCCAGCGGCGCTGGCCCTGCGCCTGCAGCAGGAACACGTCGTAGGAATCGAAGTGCGGACCGACGCCGCCGCCATCGGTGGCGAAGCTGACCATCAGGTCGTCCAGCCGGGCGTCGGGAATGAAGCGGAACTGGCGCAGCAGCTCGTCGGCCTTGGCGTCGAACAGGTTGACGCCCTGGACCAGCATGGTCCAGGCCTTCTGCGTCATCGGCGGCAGGCTTTCCAGCGGGCCGTGCTGCATGTTCCACTCGCCGTCGACCGACGTGATCAGGCGCGATTCGGCGTGGTTGGTGGAGGCCAGCTTGGTCAGCGCGTCCAGGCTGAGCAGCGGCTTGAAGCCGGGGATGGCGTTGCGGATCAAAAGCGGCTTTTTGTGCCAGTAGTCGCGCAGGAACTGCGCCGGCGTGATGTCGCCGAGGAGCGGTAATTTTTTCATGCGCCATTATAACCATCCGCCGTGCCGATTGTCGGTCCGGCGGCAGCCCGGGCGGCGATCCAAGGTATAATCCGGGGGCTTATATACAGAAAGGAACTGAAATGAAGATTGCCAAGAACACGGTCGTGACTGTGAATTACAAACTGTCCGATGCCCAGGACAATCTGATCGAAGACGGCCGTCAACCGATGGTCTACCTGCACGGTGGCTACGAGAACACCCTGCCAAAAATCGAAGAAGAACTGGACGGCAAGGAAGTCGGTTATTCCTCCATCATCCAGATCGAACCGGAAGATGCGTTCGGCGACTACGACGCCGCGCTGGTCAAGGTCGAGCCGCGCAACCGCCTGCCTGAGCCGCTGGAAGTGGGCATGCAGTTCGAAGGCATGCCTGACGGCGAAGACGGCGAAGAAGCGATGATCTTCACCGTGACCGACATCGCCGACGACAAGGTCGTCCTGGACGGCAACCATCCGCTGGCCGGCATGGCGCTGCGCTTCTCGCTGAGCGTCGCTGAAGTGCGCGAAGCATCGGATGAGGAAATCGCCCACGGCCACGTACACGGCGCCCACGGCCACCACCATGGCGACGAGGACGACGAAGGCGAAGACGGCGATCACGTCGCCATCCACCCGATCCACTAAGTTGTTTTAGCGTAGCGCGCCCGCGCGTTACTGCGGCGCGTCGGCGCCGCCGCCCTTGATGCTGAACAGGGTGGCGGCGCCCGGCGCGACGCGCACCTCGGCCCACTCGGCGCCGAGGCTCAGATGCCCCACATTGTCGCGCCACTGGATGGCCGGTTCGCTGCCCGTTGTCGCCGCCGCCGCGCTGTTCTGCGCATCGATCAGCAGCACCTTCCCCTTGAATTTTTCCGCCATCGCCTTGATTTGCCGGCGCGGCTCGGCGAAGCCGTCCTGCCTGGACTGGAAGCTGGGCAGCAGCGAGAAGCCTTCGTCCGCCTGCAGTCCGACGTCGCCGTCGGAGAACAGCACCAGTCCCTGCATCTTCTGCCGTGTGGCCAGCGTGAACAGGCGATGCAGCCAGGCACGGTTGGCCACCAGGCGATCCTCGTACTCGCTGTTGCGGCCCGCCTCCGGGCGGTAGTGGTTGTTATTGGCCGGCAGGTTGACGGTTGCGAACAGCACCTTGCCGTATTCCCAGTGCGCGTTCTCCGCGTAGCTGCGGAACTTGGCGGTGGACGACAAGCGTGTCAGCGGGATGCGGCGCGCGCCCAGCGATTCGCCGTCGCCGTAGAACAGTTCACGCAAGCGGTTCAGGCGCTCGATCGCGTTCGAGCGGCCGGCCGAGTTGAGGCAACCGCTCCAGTCGCTGCCGGCCAGCGACACGATCATCGGCTGCGCCGACTCGTCCAGCAGCGCGCGGCGCTGGGCATACAGCCTGTCGCTGCAAGGCTCGCTGCCGGCCTTGATGCCGGTGGCGACGATGAAGGCCGGATTGGCTTGCGTCGCCTCGGCGATGGCCCGCTTGAGCGCGGCTTCATCCTGCGACGCCTGGAGAGCGTGGCCGATCACGCCGAACTGGAAGCCGCGCGGCTTGGGCGGCGCGGCGTGCGCGGCCGACGACGCCAGCGCCGCCAGCACCAGCGAGGCGCACAGCATCGCGCGGCGGCTGCGCGGCGTGCACATCATGCCTGCGCCGACTCCGTCAGGCGCTTCAGCTGATACAGGCGGTCCAGCGCCTCGCGCGGGGTCAGCGCATCGGGATCGAGATCGTCCAGCGCGTCGAGCAGCTCGCGCATGGCCGGGCTGGTGGTGTTGCCAGCCGCCGGCGGCGCCACTTCGTCGTCGTCGGCATCGGTGGACGGCGCGGCGAACAGGTCCAGCTGCGGCGTCGCATCCAGCGCCTGCGCTTCCAGGCGCGCCAGGTGCTTGCGCGCGGCCTTGATCACAGGCTGCGGCACGCCGGCCAGCTGCGCCACCTGCAAGCCGTAGCTCTGCGAGGCGGGACCGTCCTGCACCGCGTGCAGGAACACGATGCTGTCCTTGTGCTCGACCGCCGACAGGTGCACGTTGTACGCGGTCGGATGGCTCTCCGGCAGCTGCGTCAGTTCGAAGTAGTGGGTGGCGAACAGCGAGAAGCTGCGGCTGGTGTCGATCAGATGGCGCGCGATCGCCCACGCCAGTGCCAGGCCGTCGAAGGTCGAGGTGCCGCGGCCGATTTCATCCATCAGCACCAGCGAATGCTCGGTGGCGCCGTTGAGGATCGCCGCCGCCTCGGTCATCTCCACCATGAAGGTGGAGCGGCCGCCGGCCAGGTCGTCGGTCGCGCCGATGCGGGTGAAGATGCGGTCGATCGGACCGATCGCCGCGCTGGCCGCCGGCACGTAGCTGCCCATGTAGGCCAGCAGCGTGATCAGTGCCACCTGGCGCATGAAGGTCGATTTACCGCCCATGTTGGGACCGGTGATCAGCAGCAGGCGGCGGTCGTCGACGAAGCGGCAATCGTTGGCGATGAAGCGCTCGATCTGGTTCTCCACCACCGGATGGCGGCCTTCGACGATGTTGATGCATGGCGTCTCGACCAGCTGCGGCGCGCACCAGTTGTGGCGCAGCGCGTGCTCGGTCAGCGAGGTCAGTGCGTCCAGCTGCGCCAGCGCCTTCGAGATGGTCTGCAGGGTGCCGATGAACGGCGCCAGGTCGCCCAGCAGCAGGTCGTACAGCATCTTCTCGCGTGCCAGCGCGCGGTCCTGCGCCGACAGCGCCTTGTCCTCGAACGCCTTCAGTTCCGGCGTGATATAGCGCTCGGCGTTCTTCAGCGTCTGGCGGCGGCGGTAGTCGTCCGGCACCTTGGTGGTCTGGCCGTGCGTGACTTCGATGTAGAAGCCGTGCACCTTGTTGTACTCGACGCGCAGGTTGGCGATGCCGGTGCGGGCGCGTTCGCGCGTCTCCAGGTCGACCAGGAACTGCCCGGCGTTCTCCGACAGCGCGCGCAGCTCGTCCAGCTCGGCGTCGTAGCCGCGCGCGAACACGCCGCCGTCGCGCACCATGGCCGCCGGTTCAGGCGCCACTGCGCGCTGCAGCAGGTCCAGGCAGGCGGCCGGTGTGGCGATGTCGGCATGGATCGCGGCCAGCAGGCCGTCGGCGTCAGTGATGGCGCGGCTCAGTCCCTGGCGCAGCGCGGGCAGCTGCGACAGGCCGTCGCGCAGGCTGGCCAGGTCGCGTGGACGCGCCGACAGCAGCGCGATGCGGGTGGTGATGCGTTCGATGTCCGGCACTTCGGCCAGTGTGTGCGACAGGCCGCCGGTGGCGTCGGCCTGGCCCAGCGCGGCGATGGCCTGGTGGCGCGAGCGCGCCACGCCCTGGTCGCGGCGCGCGTGGTGCAGCCAGTAGCGCAGCAGGCGCGAACCCATCGCGGTGCGGCAGTGGTCCAGCAGCGAGAACAGGGTAGGCGACTCCTGGCCGCGGATGGTCTCGGTCAGTTCCAGGTTGCGGCGGGTGGCGGCGTCGAGGCCGATGAATTCATTTTCGGTTTCGGTCGACAGCGTGCGCACGTGCTGCAGGCCGCGTCCCTGCGTCGACTGCGCGTAGCGCAGCAGCGCGCCGGCCGCGCCGAACGCCGCGCCCAGGCCGTCGGCGCCGAAGCCGGTCAGCGTCGCCACGCTCAGTTGATCGAGCAGCGCCTTGTGGCCGCTGACGACGTCGAAGTGCCAGTCCGGCACGCGGTTGACGTGGCAGCTCAGGTTTTCCTCGAACAGGTCGGCGTTATCGCCGCGCAGGATCTCGGCCGGCGCGATGCGCTCCAGCTCCTGCAGCATGCGCAGGTTGACGGTGCGGCTGTCGCCGGAGAACTCCATCAGCTTCAGCGCGCCGCTGGCCAGCGACAGCCACGCCAGGCCGGCGGTGGCCACCTTGCGCTGGCTGATGATGCACATCGCCAGCAGCGGACGTTCGGCCTTTTCCGGCAGCAGGTCGGCATCGGTCAGGGTGCCCGGCGTGACCACGCGCATCACCTTGCGTTCGACCGGGCCCTTGCTGGTGGCCGGGTCGCCGATCTGTTCGCAGATCGCGCAGGACTCGCCGATCTTGACCAGCTTGGCCAGGTAGCCTTCGAGCGAATGGAAAGGCACGCCGCACATCTTGATCGGCTGGCCGCCCGACGAGCCGCGCGCGGTCAGCGTGATGCCGAGCACGCGCGAAGCCTTCTCCGCGTCCTCGTGGAACAGCTCATAGAAATCGCCCATGCGGTAGAACACCAGCATGTCCGGGTACTCGGCCTTGATGCTGAGGTACTGCTGCATCATCGGCGTGACTTTTTCGGTAGGGCTGTTCTTGACGGCGGCGGCGTTGATTTCGTTCGGGACGGTGGTCATTGGTTCTTTTTCGGCGGTGCGATGAGTCTGGTTTTGCGGAGACTCAAACGGCCTCCGCGCTTAACCCGTCATTCTACCGCTTTCGGCGGTGCGCTGACGAATTCGTGGAACTGCCTTGACGTGAAGGATCGATGCGATGACCAGATGCGAGCGAGAGTAGGCCATCGCCCGCGAACGATGTGCGGCGTGGTTCGCGTCTCCGGATCGGCAAAGGGGCTGCACGGCGCTACAATGGACCAATGTATGCGGGGCCAGGTTAGCGAAAGATGTGGCGGCAATCCCGTCGCAATGAGGGGGCGATGAAGTATGCGGTTGAAATCGATCGGGCAATCGACAGTGAGCAGCTTGCATCTGCCTTGACCCTGGCCGAGCAGTGGATCGTTGCTGCCCCTGAAGACGCTAGTGCCTGGAGCAAGTTGGCTCATGTTCATGAAATGAGCGAGGATTTTGCGAAGGCGAGTAGCGCTGTCTCTGTGGCCCTCAAAATTTCACCTGAATATCCACCTTATTTGTTCAAAAAAGGCTATGTCGAGTATCGCTTGGGAAACTATACGGATGCCGCA
The DNA here is from genome assembly GCF_047302815.1 of Duganella sp. CT11-25. Lineage (NCBI taxonomy): Bacteria > Pseudomonadati > Pseudomonadota > Betaproteobacteria > Burkholderiales > Oxalobacteraceae > Duganella > Duganella sp. CT11-25. The sequence goes on along the minus strand of NZ_JBKBFD010000001.1, from coordinate 2,519,657 downwards.
CGGTCCTTTGGGCGATGTGTCGCGAGGTCTGAAATAACCCGGGACGGCTACTATCTGGATGCCGCCCGGATAGCTCAGGCCCGATGTCTCGTTCTGGATGGGCGTGCGAGTCTTGCCGTCACTGTCATTGCCTCGGCAGCTGCAAACTCGGCGACATGGCTGGACAAGCGATTCTCCAAGGAGGATGTGATGAAATCGATTAATCCCCCGCATTGAAGAGCAAAAAAGCGGACTGGCGTCGAAGTCGCTTCAAAAGGCGGCCTTGCCACGCATGACGAGGACTTCGGCCAAGCGCCGGGCCATTGGGACGTGCCCTCCGGTCTTTACCTGATGCTGCCATTGCTGGGGCCGTCGACGATGCTCGACGCCAGTGCGCTCCCTGTCGACTTCGCAACAGATCTGCTTGATGTGGCGGCACTCGACCACTATGCATTCCTCCGTGATGGCTTCCTTCAGTGGCACCAGAGCAAAGTGCCCGACGGGGAAACGCCGGTCGCGACACTTTAGCGACACCCCATGCGGCATAGTCATCGCTCGCTGCAAAACTCATCCACCACACACTCTCTCCAAGGAATTTTAATGAAGCTGTCAAACATCATCCCTGCCATCTTGCTGACCACGCACGGCGCGGTATCCGCCGCACCCGGACCGGACGACGATGGCGGCCCGCGTCCGACGCTGAGCCTGGGCCTGGGCGCCGTCGTGTCGTCCCAGGTGTATGCCGGCGAGGATCGCAAGATCATGCCGGTACCGTTGGTGTCCTACGAGAGCGAGCGGTTTTTCTGGCGCGGTATCGGCGGCGGGCTTCATCTGGCCGATCGCGACGGCTTCAGCCTGGACGCCACGCTGTCGGCCCGCTTTGGCGGCATCAAGCGCAAGGACTTCGGCGCCCGCGAACTGGCCCAGCGCGGCATTCACCGGGATCTGCTGGACAATCGCGACGATGGCCTGGACCTGGGCATCGCGGCGGCCTGGGGCGGGGACCTTGGCGAGCTGGAAGTCGGCGTCAAGGCGGATGCGACGGGCGCCAGCAAGGGCTACGAGGGCAGCCTGAAGTACGGCTATCCAATCCGGTTCGGCGGTACGCGGATCACGCCCCATGCCGGCGTCTCCCTCATGTCGAAGAAACTGTCCAACTACTACTACGGGACCCACGACGCCGAGGTCGCGCGCGGTGTCGTCAACTACAAGCCGGGCAGTGCGGCGGTGCCGGCCATCGGCATCGACGTGGTGCATCCGCTGTCAGGAAAGTGGATTATATTGGGCAGTTTCTCGTACAAAATACTGCCGACCAAAATTACCGACAGCCCCTTGATCAAGCAAGGCGCCAATGGCAGCGCCTCGCTGATCCTGGGCGTATCGAGGGGATTTTGAGCTTCATAAAGGGCGCACGATGATCGAACAGGCACTGAGCATATTGATTGTCGAAGACAATGCCGCGCTGGCGGCCAATATCTACGATTTCCTGGAAGCCTGCGGCCATCTGCCCGACGCCGCGCCCGACGGCGAGTCCGCGCTCGGCCTGATCGGGCTGCATCGATACGATGCGATCGTGCTGGACTGGATGATGCCGCGCATGGACGGCATGGCGATGCTGACCCGCCTTCGGGGCGAACTGAAATCGGACATTCCGGTGCTTTTTCTAACGGCAAAAGACCAGGTGGAAAACAAGATCCAGGGTTTTGAGGCCGGCGCCGACGACTATCTGGTCAAGCCGATCGCGCTGGCTGAACTTGAGATCAGGCTGCGTGTGGTCGTGACCCGCGCCAAGGCCGCACAAACGCACTCGCGCGTGCTCGCAGTGGCCGATTTGCGGTTCGACCTGGGCACGCAGCTTGTCACCAGGGCCGGGCGCGAACTCGCGCTTTCGCCGATCCGGCGCCAATTGCTGGAACTGCTGATGCGCAGGTCGCCCCACGTGGTGCGCCGCGAGGACCTTGAGAACCTGATCTGGAAGGACGCCGTGCCCGACGCCGACATACTGCGCTCGCACATGCACATGCTGCGCAAGGCGGTGGATGGTGATTCTGTCGTCAAATTAATCCAGACCGTCACCGGCTCTGGCTATCGCATACGGTCTGGACATGATTGAATCAAAAACACAGAACGCCCACCCGGTGGTGCGCCGCCGTAGTCTGCAATGGAAAATCAGCCTGGCCTTTATCCTGTTCGGGCTGGTGATGACCCTCGGCATTATATTTCAGGCGAGACTGAGCCAGGGCCTGATCGTCCATCCGATCTGGGAGCAACTGCTGATGTCGAGCACCTCCCAGTATCTGGCGTCGGCGCGAGAGCAGCCCGGCTTCCCCCTGCCATCGCAGGGACCCCTGCGTGGCTGGCGCCTGTCCGGGGAGCGCATTCCAGGTGATATGCCGGTCTACTTCGCCAAGCTGGCGCCCGGCTACTATGACGAGGAGAAAACCGATAATCTCGATGCAGGCAGCCATGCGGTGCTGGTGACCGCGGCCGGAGCGGAGCGGATTGTGATGTCGCTGGATATCACGGAATTGGAGCGCGACCAGAACAGGAGCGTCGTGCTGGGTGCCGTGTTCTGGATGCTGGGCGTGATCATGATCACGCTCAGTGCGCTCTGGATTTACCGCAGCCTCAGGCGGCCCATGCAGGAGCTGGCGCTGGCGATGAATGAGCTGGACCCGGAACAACCGTCCGCGCGTCTGTCGGTCGATTTTCAATTGATCGAGCTGCATGATATCGCCGTGCTCGTTAACCAGCACCTGGTGCGCGTGGAGCGGTTTATTCAACGCGAGCGCGGCTTGCTGGACCAGGCCAGCCATGAGTTCCGCACGCCGATCGCGGTCATCGCCGGCGCGACCGACGTCCTGATGCGGCAGGCGCTGCCGCCAAGCTCGCTGGCGCCGCTGCAAAGGATACGTGCGACGACCGATAACCTGACCGAGATCATGGCGGCCTTGCTTTATCTGTCGCGCGAGCCGGACGGGCAGGCCCACAACGAGACCACGCGCATCGACGCATTGCTGGACGTGCTGGTGGCCGACCACCGGCATTTACTGGAAGGTAAGCTGGTTGACTATATGCTCGACACGGCCGCGCCGCTGTGGGTCAAGGCGCCTGAGGCGATGGTGCGCATCGTGATCGGCAACCTGCTGCGCAACGCGGCCGAAAACAGCTATGAAGGCGCGATCCATGTCGCGCTTGACCGCGGGTGCCTGAGTGTGCGCGACTGCGGCACCGGCTTTGACACCGTTGCCGCGGCGCGCAGATATTCCCTGTCGCTGCGCAACTCGGTGAAGCTGGGCGGCGGGCAGGGCCTGGGGCTATTCCTGACCAAGCGCATTTGTGAGCGATTTGGCTGGTCGCTGCTGGTCTCGTCGACCATTTCCAAGGGAACGCTGGCGCAGCTGCGCTTTTACGACGAGTGACTTCACGCGGGCACTTCCGGACGGAGCTCGACACCAAAAAAAAACCCGCGATGTGCGCGGGTTAAGTCCAATTCCTTTGGAGAGATTTGGAGGAGACGAATACATTGTGCCGCGTCGCACAAATTTTTGCCAAGTCTATTTTCGCATACCGTTATTGGTTTCCTGATCGGGGCCCGCGCGGCGTGTTCGCGGCCTTCGCAAAAAAGCTCGGCGCCGGGTAAAAGCTGTGATAAGATGGATTCTGTTATCGATAACTTGAGTTTCAACAGGTTGTCGGTAGCGGATGTTTCACCGTCACTCGCCAGTGTTTAAGCGGCCACCCCGGCCGCTTTGATCCGGCGGCTTTTTCAGCCGCCGGCCTTTTTTCGTCCATACACTTGCCGGGTGGCGGCGCAACATCGCATCCTGGCCGCTAAACATGGGGATCGCGCCTGACTTCACTGGGTTTTATCAACTCGACCGCATATAATCGACACTTGCCTGAACAACCGGAATCAATGGTGCCTGTAAAACAAACCGACCGTAGCCAGACCGGCGCGACCATCTACGACGTTGCCCGGATAGCCGGCGTATCGGCGATGACCGTATCGCGCGTCATGAACGGCAATACGCACGTCTCCGAAGCCACGCGCGACAAGGTGACCGCCGCCGCCGCGTCGCTCAACTACCAGGTGAACTTCGCCGCCCGCGCGGCGCGCGTCGGCACGCTCGGCGTCGGCCTGTTGTACAGCAATCCCAGCTCGGCCTACCTGAGCGCCTTCCTGGTCGGCGCGATGGAGCAGTGCAGCCAGAGCGGCGGCCAGTTGATCCTGGAACGCTGCGACGACATGCGCAGCCAGCGCAGCGCCATCGCCCGCCTGATCGCCAACGGCGCCGACGGCATCCTGGTGCCGCCGCCGCTGTGCGATTCCAAGTCCGCCCTCAAGCAGCTCGACCAGATCGGCATGCCGACCGTGGCCATCGCCACCGGCCGTCCGCTGGCCGGCGTCTCGGCCGTCCGCATCGACGACTATGAAGGCGCGATGGCGATGATGCGCTACCTGCTGGGACTGGGCCATACCGACATCGCCTTCGTGCAGGGCGACCCGCTGCACACGCCGGCGCAGTTGCGCTACCAGGCCTACCTGGATGCGATGGAGCAGGCCGGCCTGAAGGTGGCGCCGGAGCGCGTCGCGCCCGGCCTGTTCACCTACCGTTCCGGGTTGAGCGCGGCGCGCCAGCTGTTGGGACGCAAGAGCCGGCCGAGCGCCATCTTCGCCGCCAACGACGACATGGCGGCGGCCGTCATCGCGGTGGCCCACGGCCTGCACCTGCAGGTGCCGGAAGACCTGGTGGTGTGCGGCTTCGACGATACGCCGGTCGCCACCACGGTGTGGCCGGAGCTGACCACCATCCACCAGCCGATCGGCGACATGGCGCGCGCCGCCGTCGACCTGCTGATCGAACAGATACGCCGCCGCCGCGCCGGCGGTCCGGTGGTGGCGCAGCACAAGCTGTTGCCGTTCACGCTGATCGCGCGCGAGTCCTCGGACCCGGCTGCCGCCGGCGCCCAGGACGGCGACGCGCTTACAGGATAAGGATGCCCTGCAGCGAGGAGATGCGCTCCGGATCGGACCAGTCTCCCAGCAGGCGGCCGGCCGCATCGAACTCCAGCAACTGACGGCCCTTGGCGCCGTTGTCCGGTCCATGTCCCTGCCAGTTGGCCACCACCAGGTGGCCGTTGTCCAGCTGCTGGAAGCTGGCGTAGAAGAACGGCGCGATCTCCGGCGCCACGTCGCCGGCGCCGCCGAAGGTGCCGGCCAGCCGGCCCCCGGCATCGAAGCGCGCCATGAAGCCGCCGTAGCCGGCCGCCACCAGCGTCGAGCCGTCGGCGCAGCGCTCCGCTTTCCACGCATGTTCGAAGCCCGGCGCGCGCAGCTCGCGCAGCGCGTTCAGCGCGCTGTCGGTTTCCAGGATGTGATCGTTCATGCACAGCAGGTAGCTGCCGGCGACGGTGGGGCGCATCAGCCGCACGTAGTCGCCGTCGCGGCGCGCGGTGTGCCGCAGTTGGCCGCCGGCGTCCAGCGTCAGCACGTTGATGCCGCCTTCGCCGTCGAGGTTATAGCCGGTCACCAGCGTGCTGCCGTCGTCCTGCCGGCGGGCGGAGGTGACGTCGGCCCAGCGGTCGCAGGCGGCCAGCACTTCGCCGCTGCCGATGTCGATTTCAAAGTAGCCGCGCTCAAAGCCGATCAGCGCGCGGTTGGCGTCCAGCCGCTGCATGTCGCGCGCCAGCGGGAAGTCGGCCAGCTCGCGGGTCCAGCCTGCGCCGGGGTGGATGGTGTCGATCAGCGACAGGCGCTGGCGGCCTTCGTCGATGGCCAGCAATCGGTGGTTCAATGTCATGTGTGCTCCGTGTTACCAGTAGGATGTCCAGCTGCGGCTCAGGCGCAGCAGGGCTTCGAGGTAGAAGTAGTCGCCCCAGATGCAGCTCTCGTCGACGCCGATGCCGTGCGGCTTGTGGTAAACCGCGTGCCGCAGCAGGCCGCCACCCGGGAGGTCGTTGCCTTGATAGCGTTCGGACAGCTGGCGCACTGTGCGCAGCGCCGCGCGCTGGTAATCGCCGCGCAGCGGATCGAGCAGCGGCAGGCTGTTGGCCAGCTCCAGCAGGCCGCAGGCGGCGATGGCGGCGGCCGAGCTGTCGCGTTCCTCGGCGCCCGAGGTGAAGACCAGGTCCCAGTAGCAGACGCCATCTTCCGGCAGGCGGTTCAGGTAGTAGTTGGCCAGCACCTTGGATAGCTCCAGCAGGCGCGTGTCACCGTTGTGGCGGTACACCAGCGGGAAGCCGGAGATGCCCCAGGCTTGCCCGCGCGCCCAGCACGAGTCGTCCGCGAATCCCTGATGGGTCTTCCCATGGCGCGGCGCGCCGCTGGCCGGGTCGAAGTAGAAGGTGTGGAAGGTCGAACCGTCGGCGCGCACGATGTGGCGCGCGGCCGCTTCGATGTGGCGGTTGGCGGCGTCGCGGAAAGCCGGCTCGCCGCTGTAGTCGCTGGCCCAGTACAGCAGCGGCAGGTTCAGGTTGCAATCGATGATCATGCGGCCGGCCTGCTCGGGATCATTCAGGTCGCCCCAGGCCTGGATGATGCCGGCGCGCGGCTGATAGCGTTCCAGCAGCAGGCGCGCAGCGCCCATCGCCGCCTCGGCCGCGACGGCGCTTCCGGTCAGCTTGTAGGCCGACACACAGGACAGGCTGTACAAAAATCCGAGGTCGTGGTGGTTGACGTTGTGGCGTTCGGCCTGGCGGCGGTGGAAGCTGAGCACCTGGCGCTCGGCCGCCTCGCGGTAGCGCGGTGCGCCGCTGGCCTCGTAGGCCAGCCACAGCATGCCGGTCCAGAAACCGTTGGTCCATTCGTCGTTGCCCATCGCCGGGTACACGCCAGCGACGCTGGACGGTGCGGGGAACTGGTCGCCGAAGTGGGCAAGGTTGCGGTCGACGGCGGCCAGCGCGCTGGCCAGCGCCTGTTCGACCATCAACTGGTCGTCGCGCTGCGGCGCGCTGCCGTCCTTGAGCGTTTCCATGATGGCGGGGTTAAGAGACGGAGGCATTGGATTCCTTTGCAAGCGAGGCGGGTGAAGGTGTTGAGTTGCGCGTGATTTCAGGCGGTGTGGCTTCCAGCGCCCAGGCGGACAGCGCGAGGAACACGGCGCCCAGGCCTGCCAGCACCAGGTAGGTGGCCGGGAAGCCGAGCAGGTCGTAGCTCTTGCCGGCCAGCGGCGACAGGATCGCCAGCCCCAGCGAATGGCCGAAGCTGACGCCGACCATGTAGATCGTGGAGGCGAGCCGGTTGTCGAAGTGGTGGGCGATGTAGCGGAACACCGACACCACCAAGATCGGCAGCTCCAGCGAATGCAGCATCTTCAACACCGAGATCGACACCGGGCCGACCGCGAAGCTGGAGCCGCCGATGCGCAACATCATGATGACGCCGGCCAGCATCAGCCCGCGCTTGGCGCCGATGCGCCGCACCAGCAGCGGCGACAGGAACAGTCCGCCGGCCTCGATGAAGATCTGCGCCGAGTTCAGGTAGCCGAACATGGCGGCGCCCTGTTGCGGCGTCGGGAACAGCGAGGCGAAGTAGCTGGGGAACTGCTGGTCGAACACCAGGTACAGATTGGTCACGCCGAGGATGAACACCATGAAGCGCCAGAACTTGGGATCGCGCAGCAATGCCAGCGCGTCGGCCAGCTTGACCTTGCCGGCGGCGGTCGTGGCCTCGTCGGCGGCGCCGCTGCCGGTCTTCCACAGCGCCAGCATCGCGATCAGCACCAGGCCGGCGCCGGAGGCGATGAAGAAGTTGATGCCGGGGTTGATGTTGTACAGGCGGCCGGTCAGCATGGCGGCGCTGGCGAAGCCCAGCGATCCGCACAGCCTCACGCGGCTGTACTCGAAGCCGTGGCGGCGGCCGATGCGATCCACATACGATTCGATCGCATAGCTGCCGGCGATGAAGGTCACGCCCAGGTAGGCGCCGCCGGCGACCGCGCCCAGCAGCAGGTTGGCCTTCAGCAGCGGCGCGTAGACGTAGACGAAGAACAGGCCGCACAGGCTGCACAGCGCGCCGACCGCCCACAGGATGTGCTTGCGCGTGCCGACCTTGTCGGAGATGAAGCCGTAGACCGGCTGCGAGCACATGGCGGCGATGAAGTTCGCCGAGAACACCACGCCGGCTTCGGCGCCGCTCAGCTGCAAGGTGTTGCGGAGCCACAGCGTCAACAGCGACACGCTCATCGCCTGCGCGAAGAAGTAGATGAAGACGAAGCTGCACAGGAAGCGGAAATGGTTTTGCTTGTCGGTCATGGCCGGCTCCCTGCATGCGCCGCGACGGGCGTGATCCAGATTGCCTGGCCGCCGGATGCGGACAGGCGCGTGTCGATCACGCTGGAGGCGTCGACCAGGCGGCGCTCGATCTTCACGTGCGTGGCGCCGGGCGCGTTGGCGTCGTCCGAATAGATGCTGGCCTGGTACGGCCTGCCCGGTGCCAGGAAGTCCAGCTTGACCGACAGCGCGCGCGCATCGTTGTTGGTGATACTGCCGATGAACCAGTCTTCGCCCTTGCGGCGCGCGGTGGTGATGAACTGGCCGGGGGTTCCATGCAGCACCCTGGTCTGGTCCCAGCTGGTCGGAATGCGGTCCCAGAATTCCAGCTCCGGCTCGTTGTGCTCCATTTCCGGCTTGTCGTACCAGTACAGCGTTTGCAGCGGGCTGTAATAGATCGCCGCCAGCGCCAGCTGGTGCGCATGGGTGGTCTTGATGCGCGGATCGAAGTAGCAGATCGTGTAGTCGGCGGCACCGGCCAGGTAGCGGGTGAAGGGCAGTATGGTGTTGTCGGTGGCGCTAGGCATTTCCTCGTTGCCGCGCACCCCCTCGGCGGTCAGCAGGTTGGGCCAGGTGCGCTGCTCGCCGGTCGGGCGCCAGTCGTCGTGGATGTTGACCATGATGTGGGCGTCGGCCGCCTGGCGTATGGCCTGGTTGACCCAGGTGGACCAGCGGTGCGAGCCGACCTGCACGAAGCCGAACTTGACGCCCTTGACGCCCCAGTCGCGGTAGGTCTTGAACAGCGTGTCGGACTGCGTCAGCAAGGCTTGCTGGTTCACGTACAGCCAGACGCCGATGCCCTTGCTCTTGCCGTAGGCGATGATGGCGGGCAGGTCGAAGTCCGGTATCGCGACCTTGCTGGCGTCCGAATCGAAGCTGAAGGCCGGGCCGTACCACTTCCAGTCGAACAGGATGTACTGCAGGCCGCGCCGCGCGGCGAAATCGATGTTGGCCCTGGCGCTGGCGGTGGTCTGCGTCATCACGCGCATGATCTTGCCAGGCTTGATCCAGTCGGGCTGCGCGATGCGCGAAGGTGGATTCAGGTTGAGGATGAAGTAGCTATGCTCGGCCAGCGCGCCGGCCGATTCCGCGACCATGATGCCGCGCCATGGCGTGGAAAACGGCGAGATCAGGTCGGCCGCGTCGTGCATCGACGTGACCAGTGTGTTCGGGCGCTCCTTGCTCAACTTGAACTTGGTGCGCGCGTAGTCGACCATCTGCGCCTCCAGCAGGCTGACGTGGATGCCGCCCAGCAGTTCCAGCGTCAGCGGACGCTCGGATTCGTCGGGCCAGTCGGCCAGCTCCAGCTGCTTGTAGGGCGCTTGCGCCCAGCCGTGGTACCAGGCCTTGGCGCCCACCGGCAGCGCGAACTCGGTGTTCTCGGCGGTGATGCGGTAGTAGCTGCCTTTCGGATGCTCGGGGAAGCTGAAGCGGAAGGCCACGCCTTCGTCGTAGGCGCGTACTTCAAGCTGCAGCTTGTAGTCGGGATTGTCGTCCTTGACCATGTCGATGGTCAGCAGGTTGTAGCGGTCCGGGATCACGGCTTGCTCGCCGTAGCCTGGGGTCCAGCTGCTGTCGTGCGCGGTGATGCCGTTGCCGGTGATGGCGAGGTTGTCGAACCATTTGGCGCGTCGGTCCACCTTCAGCGCCATCGCGCTTTCGGACAGGTGATTATCCAGCCGCAGTTCGAGCAGCGAATCGAGGATCACCGGCTTGTGCTTGTAGTTGACGCGGTAGTGCAGCTGCCGCTCGCCGCCGGCCAGCACCTTTTGATAGAAGATGTACTGGATGTTCTTGTCGGGCGAGGAGACGCTGGCAAGATGGTGCTGCTGCGCTGACTGGGCGTGCGCGGCCAGCGGCATCCACGCCGTCAGCAGCAGTCCCAGGAAACTGGCAAGGATTTTCATAGTTGTCTCAATTATTATCTTTGTAATGTACCGCTTAGTGATTGTAGACCGACACTGCGGGCAGCAAGCCATGCAGCTGCTCCAGCGTCGGCGGCGCGGCGCCCCGCGCCCGGCCGGCGGCCGCGCCGCCGGCGACGGCATGGCGCAGATGCTGGTCCATGCCGGCCGCCGGATGGCGCATGAGGCTATACAGCAGGGCGGCGATGCTGGCATCGCCGGCGCCGACGGTATCGGCCACCCGCACCGCCGGTGCCGGCGCGCGCCATTCCCGATCACCGTGCAGCAGCCTGGCGCCGGCGGCGCCCAGCGTGTAGAGATAGAGCGCACCCGGGTTGATGGCGCGTAGCGCGGCCAGCGCCGGTTCCGGATCCCGGCAGCGGAACAGGCCACACAAGTCCTCGTCCGATACCTTGATCACGTCGGCCAGCGCCGTCATCTGCCGCAGCACAGGATCGTAGCGTTCGTCCATCAGCGCCCGGTAGTTCGGATCGTAGCTGATCGATACACCCTGTTCCTTGAGCCGCGCGGCCAGCGCCAGCAGCTTGTCGCGCAGCGGCGGCCGCGCCAGGCTGATGCCGCCGAAATGCACCCACGACGCGGCGCCTTGCCAGCCGGCCGGCAGCCGGCTCGGATCGAAGTGCAGGTCGGCGCTGTCGTCGCCGACGAAGAAATAGCGCGGCGGATTACGCTCGTACACGATGGCCAGCAGTGGCGAACGGCCAAGCTGCTGCAGGAAGCGCGGATCAAGTCCCGCTTCCGCGCTGGCCTGCAGCAGCGCGTCGCCGAACACGTCGTCGCTGATGGCGCCGGCGAATGCGCTCGGCACACCGAGGCTGGCCATCACGCGGGCCACATTCCAGGTCGAGCCACCGACCTGGCTGGTCCAGCTATCGGCGCCGCTGCGCAGCAGGTCGGTCAGCGCCTCGCCGGCCGATACGAAGACGGGTAGGCCGCTCATGCCTCGCTCCCCAGACCGTGCAGCACTTCATAGCACGCGCCCATGGTGTGGTAGTCGACTTTGCCGGCCGGGCTTTTCTCGTCGCTGAGCTTTTCGTTGGCGGGACCCAGCACGCGATACCAGGCGCCATGCTGGTGGTCGACGAAGTGGCGCCAGCTATAGGCCCAGATCTGGTCGTACCAGACCCAGTAGCCGTCGTCGCCGGTGCGTTGTGCCAGCACGGCGGCCGCCGCCAGGCTTTCGGCCTGCACCCAGAAATACTTGTCGGCGTCGCAGATCTCGTCGTCAGGCCCGAAGCCGTAGTGGATGCCGCCATGCTGCGCATCCCAGGCCTTCGATACGGCGAGGTTGAACAGGTCGGCCGCGCGCGGCGCCAGCCATGCGGTCTGGCCGTCCAGCGCCACCGGATGGCGTTCCAGTTGCAGCAGCAGCTTGGCCCATTCGGTCAGGTGACCCGGCTGGTAGCCCCATGGACGGAAGATATTGCTCTTGTCGTGACGGTTGTAGTCCCAGTCCACCGACCAGTCGGCGTGGTAGTGCTCCCAGATCATGCCGCCGGCCAGCGCCGCCTGGCGCACGGTGATGTTGTGGGCCAGCACGGCGGCGCGCTGCAGGTAGTGGGTTTCGCCGCTGGCCTCGAAGGCGGCGATCAGCGCTTCGCAGGCGTGCATGTTGGCGTTCTGCCCGCGATAGGGATCGAGCACGCTCCAGTCGCCGCTGGCCTGGTCGGCGTACAGGCCGTGTTCCGGCTGCCAGAAGCGGCGCTCCATCAGCTCGAAGGTTTCCGTCATGTGGTCGCGCGCCTCGCCGACACCGGCCGCCAGCGCCTGCGCATAGGCCAGCAGCACGAAGGCCAGGCCGTAGCAGTGGTTGTCGGCGTCGATGACCTGCTTCCTGCCATCCTTCCAGGACAGCTGCCAGGCGTAGCCGCCGGTGCGCGGATTACGGTGCACCTGACGCAGGAAGGCCAGGCCGTGGTGCAGCGCCTCCAGGTAGGCCGGGTCGCCGAACTGGCGCCAGGCCTTGGCGTAGTTGAAGATGAAGCGCGTGCTGCTGACCAGGTGGCGCGTATGGCGGTCGTAGACCGTGCCGTCGTCGCGGAAGAAGTGGAAGAAGCCGCCGCTGGGATCGATGCAGCGCGGGTGATAGAAGCGCATGGTGTGGGCGATGTGCGACAGCAGCATCCCGCGCGAGCGAAAATCTGGAAGCATGGTCAGTCTCCTTGGCGGGCGTTCGGCCACGCCGCGATGCGGTAGCGCGTGTGCCACGGTTGGTCGGGGTGCAGCGCCAGGCCGAGGCGGTCGGCCAGCGGATGCCCAGCCGGCGCCTGCGCCACCCGGCCCAGGTCGAACAGGCTGTTGAGCGGTTCGGCGCCGATCGCCAGGTGGCGGCTCATCCACGGGTAGTTGATGCGGCCGCCGTTGCTCATCCATAGCATCAGGTCCGGCAGCTGATCCGTGTCCCACCACATGCCGACGCTGGCGTCGTAGTCGAGGTAGTGCAGCGCGAACGGCGGCTGGCCACCGGTGCCGTTCAAGGCGCGTACCTGCACCAGTTCCTCGGCCGGCATGGCCAGCGGTAGCCGCGACAGGTCGAGCGGACCGTCGACGCCGGCCAGCGCCGATAGCGTGGCCGATTGCATGTCCGGCAGCAGCCGCGAGACGGCGCCGGGCGGGCAGGCCGGGTAGCTGTGGATGCCGGCATGGTCGCCCAGCGCCACCTGTACCCGCCCCGGCGCCGGTGGAATGCGGAAGGTTGGATGCAGGCCCACCGGCACGCGCGCGGCGCGGCGCGCCCAGATACTGAGGCTGATGTCGAGCGCGGGCGCGTTCGGATCGGCGGCGATCACCCGCTCGATGCGGGCGATGGCGCTGTCGGCCGGATAGTCGATCGCCAGGTGCACGCGCAGCGCGTTCGCTTCGATGCAGGTCCAGCGCTGGTTGGCGGCGTAGCCGTGCATCCAGCCGTCGTCGCTGGCGTGCGTGCGCCAGCCTGGCGGCAGGTTGGACGGCGTGTCGGCGCGGCCGAAGGGCACGCACGGCCATTCGCCGCGCAGGCGCCGCAGCACCCCCGGCAGGCCGGCCGCGCTGGTGGTGCCTGCCCACGGCGCCACGTGCATCAGGTCGAGTTCGCGCTCGTCGTCCAGGCGCAGGCTGACGGGGCCCAGCATGCCGCCCAGCGGCTGCACCTCGGCGCTGCCGTGGTCCCAGCTCAAACGCCAGCCGCGGCCGGCGTTGCCCGGCGCGACAGCATCAGTGGCATGCGTCGTCGAGCGCATCATCGGGCCAGCCATCCGCCGTCGACCGGCATGACCGCGCCATGCACATAGTCGCTGGCACGGCTGGCGAGGAACACGGCGACGCCGGCCAGGTCGTCGGGACGGCCCCAGCGGCCGGCCGGAATGCGGGCCAGGATCGCCGCCGAACGGTCGGCGTCTTCGCGCAGCGCGGCGGTGTTGCTGGTCTCGAAGTAGCCGGGCGCGATGGCGTTGACGTTGATGCCCAGCGCCGCCCATTCATTGGCCAGCGCGCGCGTCATGCCGGCCAGCGCGCTTTTGCTGGCGGTGTAGGCAGGCACGCGGATGCCGCCCTGGAACGACAGCAGCGAGGCGACGTTGATGATCTTGCCGCTGCGGCGTTCGGCCATGTGCCTGGCCAGCGCCTGCGACAGGAAGAACACCGAGCGCAGGTTGGTGTTGACGACGGCGTCCCAGTCTTCCTCGGTGACGTCGAGGCTGTCGGCGCGGCGGATGGTGCCGGCGTTGTTGACCAGGATATCGATGCCGCCGTTGAAGGCGATGGCGGCGTCGGCCACCCCTTGCAGCGGTTCGGTCGAGCCGAAATCGGCCGGCACGAACAGGAAGCGCCGGCCCAGCGCCCGCACCTGCGCCGCGGTGTCGTCCGCCGCGCTGCGGCCGGCGGCGACGATGTCGGCGCCGGCTTCGGCCAGCGCCACGGCGATCGCCTGTCCCAGCCCCGTGTTGGCGCCGGTGACCAGGGCGGTTTTGCCGGCCAGATTAAACAGATTGGACATGGCGGCTCCTACTTCAGCTGGCAGATATCGAGCACGTTCATGTCGGTATAGTCGAGGTTTTCCCCGCCCATGGCCCAGATGAAGGTGTAGTTGGCGGTGCCGGAGCCCATGTGGATGGACCACGGCGGCGACATGACCGCCTCCTCGTTGGCGACGATGATGTGGCGCGCGGAGTCCGGCTCGCCCATGAAATGGAATACCCGTTCGGACTCGCTCAACTTGAAATAGAAGTACACCTCGGAGCGTCGGTCGTGCAGGTGCGGCGGCATGGTGTTCCAGACGCTGCCGGTTTGCAGCACCGTCAGGCCCAGCAGCAGTTGGGCGGATTCGCAGAGGCCCGGAATCACGTACTGGTAAATGGTGCGCGCGTTCGAGGTTTCGGCGCTGCCGCGTTGCAGCGGCACCGCCTGCGCATGCGTAATTTTCTTTAACTCGAAGCGTGCGTGCGCCGGTGTCGAGACCAGGTAAAAACGCGCGGGGCGGTTGCCGTCCACCGATTCGAACGTGACGTCGGCGCAGCCCATGGGGATGTACATGCCGTCCAGCGGCGCCAGCTCGAACCGCTCGCCATCGACGGTGACGATGCCGTCGCCGTCGGCGACGTTGATGATGCCCAGTTCGCGGCGCGTGAGGAAGGGCTGGCCGGCCGCCGAGGCCGGTTCCGTGTGGCGTGGCAACATGATAGCCTGCGTCACCGGCGCTGCGCCGCCGACGACAAAGCGCTCATGGTGGGAGTAGTTGAGTTTGATTTTGTCGGCGACAAACAGCTGGTTGATCAAATAACGGTCGCGCAGTTGCTCGTTGCTGACGCCTGCCATCATGTCCGGATGGGTGGCGTGGAAGATTTTCTCGTACATGGTCGGTCTCCTGATGGTGTCTGCCTGGCGCTTGTGCCAACGCCGGACTATCTTTTCATCAAATATTACAGTAAGCTGTTATCGATAACAAGCAAAACTATTGAGGAGACCGTATTGAAAGCGACTACCTGTGGTTTGATGCTGGCGCTGCTTCCCATGCTGGCCGGTGCGCAGACCGTGATTTCCAAGAGCTTCAGCGCCGACCCGTCGCCGCACTACTTTGGGGGCCAGTACTATGTCTATGCGACGGATGATCAGAACAATTCCGGTAAATACTGGGATTCGACGCAATGGCGCCTGCTGACGTCGCCCGACCTGAAAAACTGGAAGGACCACGGCCCGTTCATGGCGGCCAGCATATTCAAATGGGCCGCGCCGGGCGCCAAGGCCTGGGCGCCGGAGGCCCTCGAATACGGCGGAAAATACTACTTTTTCGCGCCGGTGGGCGGCAAGCAGATTGGCGTGGCGGTCAGCGATCACCCGGAGGGGCCGTTCGTCGACGTGATCGGCAAGCCCCTGGTGGAGACGCCGCGCGACGGCAATGCCGGTGCCGAACCGATTGATCCGGCCGTGTTTGTCGACAAGGACCGGCGTATCTATCTGTACTTCGGCACGCGCACGCCCAAGGTGGTGGAGCTGGCGCCGGACCTGAGCCGCACGGTTGGCGCGATACGCGATGTCGCGCTCAAGGGCATGCCGGAGAAGAGGGCGTATGGCGAGGCGCCGTTCCTGCATGCGCACAAGGGAATTTACTACTTCTCCTTTTCCACCGGCTGGCCCGGGCAGATCGTCTATGCCACCGCCGCTTCGCCGCTGGGCCCTTTCACCTACAAGGGCGTGCTGATCGACTACCTGAAGATATCGACCAATCACCAGGCCATCCTGGAACACGACGGCCGCAGCTACCTGTTCTACCATGACGCTGTGCTGCCGGGCGGCGATAGCTTCAAGCGCTCCATCCTGGTCGAGGAAATTAAGTACGACGCCGACGGGAAAATGCGCCGCGTCCCCGGCACGCCGCGCGCGCCGTGGGTGGCGGACCTGGGCAATGGCCGCTACCAGAACCCGGTGCTGCACGCCGACTATGCCGATCCGGACGCGATCCGCGTCGGCGATATGTACTACATGGTGTCGTCGAGTTTCAGCAACACGCCCGGGCTGCCGCTGCTGCAATCGTCGGACCTGGTCAACTGGGAGCTCGTCGGCCATGCGCTGCCCGCCTTGCCGCCGGCGGCGGTATTCGCCACGCCGCAGCCGGGCAAGGGCGTGTGGGCGCCGGCGCTGCGCCATCACGCAGGCAAGTTCTGGATTTTCTATCCCGACCCCGATGTCGGCGTGTACGTGATGACGGCGAACCAGTTCGGCGGTCCGTGGAGCGAGCCGCATCTGCTGTTGCCGGGCAAGGGCATCATCGACCCGGCGCCGTTGTGGGACGACGACGGCAAGGCGTGGCTGGTCCACGGCTGGGCCAAGAGCCGTTCCGGTATCAACAACATCCTGACGCTGCGCGGCATGAACCCCGACGCCACCGCGTTGCTGGACACGCGCGGCAAGGACATCATCAACGGCGACCTGCTGCCGGGCTATCACACCATCGAAGGCCCCAAGCTGTACAAGGCCAACGGCTATTACTACGTGTTCGCTCCGGCCGGCGGCGTCGAGCAGGGCTGGCAGTCGGTGTTCCGTTCGCGCAGTATCGAGGGACCCTACGAGGACAAGATCGTGATGGCGCGCGGTACCTCGGCCATCAACGGGCCGCACCAGGGCGCCTGGATCGATGGCGCCGATGGCAAGGACTGGTTCCTGCACTTCCAGGACAAGGGCGCATACGGCCGCGTGGTGCACCTGCAGCCGATGCGCTGGCGCGACGGCTGGCCGGTGATCGGCGCCGATGCGGGACAGTCGGGCGTCGGCGAGCCGGTGGAGAGCTACGACAAGCCCGCCGGCAAGGAGCGCGGCATACTGGTGCCGCCGACCGGCGACGAGTTTGCGTCGCCGCGCCTCGGCCTGCAATGGCAGTGGAACGCGAATCCGGCCAAGGGCTGGCACACGCTCGACGCGCGGCGCGGCTACCTGCGGCTGTACGCGCAGCCGGCTGCGGCCAGCGTGCGGATGGCGCCCTCGGTGCTGACGCAAAAATTCCCGGCTCCGTCGTTCACCGTCGAGACGAAGATAGAGCCGCACGGCGCCGGGCTGCAGCGCGCCGGCCTGGTGGTGCTCGGCGTGCAGTATGCGTGGCTGGGACTGCGCCGGAGCGGCGGCGTCACGCAGCTGGCGTTGTCACGCTGTGAGACGCCGGCGCTGACCTGCGAGGAGCGTGTCGAGCCGTTGCCGGTGGCGGTCAAGGGCCCGGTCTACCTGCGCGCGCGGGTGGAGGAGGGCGCGCAGGTGCAGTTTTCGTACAGCCTGGATGGCGTGGCCTACACGCCGGCGGGCAAACCCTTCCAGGCCGTGGCGGGCCGCTGGGTAGGGGCACAGGTCGGTTTGATGAGCCTGGCCGCAGAGGGCGCGCCGGACCGGCAGTCCTATATCGATGTCGACTACTTCCGTGTCGGCCAATAAAATACAACAAGGAGACAGTATATGAATATTCGAATCGCCAGCGCCGTCGCCGCGCTGTTCCTGGCTGCCGGTCCGGCCGCCGCAGCGCCATCGCAGCTGCAGGTGTTCCCGTTCGTGGAGGCGGTGCGCTACACGCATCACAACGACGACTACACGGTGCGCGTGCGCACGCCGGGCGGCGTCTGGCAGGACCTGTACGAATACAAGGTCAAGGTCGACCTGGACAATCCCAGCGACGCCTCCATGGTCTATTTCAATTTCGACGGCCCGGTTGAAGTGGCTGTGCAGAAGAACAACGGCCGCTTCAGCGAAGTGAAGGTCCGGCCGTCCGGCAAGGGCATCAAGCCGGTGGTGCGCGGCCATACCGCGTACTTCACGCTGACGCGCCCGGAGAATTTGAGCATTGAGTTCGACGACGACCGCCTGCACAACCTGCACCTGTTCACGCACGCGATCCGCAAGGACATGCCGGCCGCGCCACCGCGCGCGGCCAATGAGCCGATCGGCAGGGGTACGCCGCCTGATTTCACGCAGCCGGTGGTGTACTTCGGCCCCGGCGTGCATGATGGCGAGTTCAACGTCCGCTCCAACACCACCGTCTACATCGACGGTTCGGCGCTGCTGAAAAAGCCGCTGGTGATCAACGGCGTGGAGAACGTCAAGGTTATCAGCGACGGCCTGTTCGACGGCGTCGATATGACGACCATCAAGGATTCACGCCATGTGGTGATCGACGGCCCGATCTTCATCAACCAGCCGTATGGCACCATGCGCTGCATCACGTCGCAGGATATCGAGGAGCGCAACATCCGCACCATCGGCGGAGGCAAGTGGTCGGACGGCCTGGGACATTTCGCCTGCGAGCGCGTGACCGTGGCCGACAGCTTTGTCCGCACGTCCGACGACAGCATCACGCTGTACAACCACCGCTGGGATATCTGGGGCAATACGCGCGACATCGTGGTCAAGGATTCGACGCTGTGGGCCGATATCGCGCACGCGGTCATGATCGGCATCCACGGCAACACGCCGACGCCGGCCCATCCCGAGCCTGAAGTGCTGGAGCGCATCCGCTTCAGCAATATCGACATCCTCGATCACGACGAGGACGACCCGGAGTACGAGGGAGCGATCGGCATCATGGCCGGCGACGACAACCTGGTGCGCGACGTGACGTTCGAGGATATCCGCGTCGAGCGCATCGAGGAGGGCAAGCTGTTCAACCTGCACATCGCCTATACGCCCAAGTACAACACCAGCCCGGGGCGCGGCATCGAGAATATCCTGCTGAAGAATATCAGCTTTACGGGAGAGGGCGCGCCCAGCGCCTCGGTCATGTACGGCTACGATGCGCAGCGCAAGGTCAAGAACATCGTCATCGATAATGTCACCGTGGGCGGGCGCAAGCTGACGGCCCCCGAAATCAACGTGCTCGATATCGGGCCGTTTGTCGAGGGCGTCAGCTTCAAGTAACGATCAGGCGTCCGGACCCCGACGGCGGCGCACCGCCGCCGTCATCGCCATCAATCCCAATCCCATCATCATCCACGCGGCCGGTTCCGGCACCACGGCGACCCGCGCATCCGAAATCGCCACCCCTACCGTTCCGGCCTGCTGCGCGCTCAGGCCCGGCGTCCAGCTGAAGTCCGCCAGCGCGCCGGTCACCGGGTTGTAGCTGCCCAGCGGCGCGATGCTGTCGTTGAAGGCGGAGATCACGAAGTGGCTGACATACCGCGTCAGCGGATCCGGCTCGCCGTTGAACGTCAGGTCGAACGACAGCACGCCGCCGAACGTCACCGCATGGAACAGGTCATTCGAGGTGTCGTTGCGGAACTGGTAGCCGCCATTGGCCGCCGTGACGCCCCAGGAGTCGATATAGGCCGCGCTGTCGAAGCCGACAAGGTTGCTGATGACGGCGGTCGCCAGCGGCACGCCGGCGCTGGCGCTGAGTTGCATGTCGAGGTAGCCGCTGGCGGCGCCCAGGCCGGCCGTGTCGATGGCGACATGGAGGGTGCCGGCGCTGGCCGCGCCGCCTGCCAGCAGCGCCGCGGCCAGCGCCAGGCGGCGCAGCAGGGAGGGAATAGTAGAGTGCATGATGGTTATCCTTTAGTTGAGAACTTGCTGGAGGGCCGGGGTGTAGCTGACCACGGTGCGGTTCGGATTGCTGAAGCTCAGCGCCACGTTGACGGTGGCGCCGGCGGCCAGCGGTCCGGCGATGGCGACATACGGCACGCCCGCGTTGGCGCCGCTGGCGTTGTCGAGGCCGACGCCGCTGGTCAGGCCGCCCAGCACCAGTCGCAACGGGCCTGCCAGCGCCGCGCCGCCGGTGTTGGTCAGCGTGACACCGCCGGCGTACTTGCCGGTGGCGCGGTTGAGCGTCGCGCCTTGCTGCGTCATGCGCACGCCGGCGCTGACGTCCTGCAGCACCGGCGGCGTCGCGACGGCGCCGTGGAAGCGCACCTCCGACATATTCCCGAACCAGGTGCCGGCGTTGTAGATGCGGAGGTAGCGGTAGGCGCCGCCGCCGGCGGCCAGGGTCTGCCAGTCCAGCGTGGAAGCCGCCGGCGCGGTGAGCGTGGTCCAGCTGGCGTTGTCGTTGGAGCCTTGGATGACTGCGCCCTTGATGCGCGCGTAGTTGCTGTCCTGCCGCGCCGCCAGTTCGACGCTGGCCAGCGTGACCTGGTTGCCCGCCTTGAAGTCGAACGTGATGTAGCTGCCCACGCCGGAATTATTGGCGCCGATGCGGAAGTCCGACAGCGTCGCCAGGTTGCCGTCGAATAGCGCGGCCGCATTGCTCAAGGTGGTTGCCGCCGTCCGTCCCGAGGTGGAATCGATCAGCGTGGCGATACTGGTCACGTTGCGTATCACATCGGCTTCATCGACCAGCACCAGCGACGAACTGTCGGTGGTGCCGGAGTTCGGCAAGCCGTCCGCGCCGTTCTGCTGCTTGTAGCGGATGGCGAAGGTGACCGGTCCGGTGGCCACGCCCTGGCCCAGCGTTGCGCTGGCCGTGAAGTTGATGTTGTCGGTGCTGCTGACCGTGGCGGCCTGGCCCTGGATCGTCGCGCTGACGTTGTTGATCGCCTCCTTGGCGGCGAAGGTCAGCTTGACGGTGTTGCCCGGCACGATGCGGTTCCTCAATGCCTGAGTGGAGCCGATCGAGGCCGAGGCGATCTTGTTGGACGACGCCACCACGCCATGCAGCCGCAATTCCGCCATGTTGCCGAACCAGCTGCTGCC
The DNA here is from genome assembly GCF_047302815.1 of Duganella sp. CT11-25. Taxonomy (NCBI): domain Bacteria; kingdom Pseudomonadati; phylum Pseudomonadota; class Betaproteobacteria; order Burkholderiales; family Oxalobacteraceae; genus Duganella; species Duganella sp. CT11-25. The sequence goes on along the minus strand of NZ_JBKBFD010000001.1, from coordinate 2,498,847 downwards.
GTTGAGGATGCGGATGTAGCGGTAAGGCTGCGGGTTGGCGATGGCCAGGGTCTGCCAGTCCGCCGTCGAGATGGCGGTGGTGGAGATGGTGTCCCAGTTGGCATTGTCGTTCGAGCCTTGCACCACCGTGCCCTTGATGCGGGTGTAGAAGCTGTCCTGGCGAGCCAGGATCTCCACCCTGGACAGCGTGGCCGTGCCGCCTTCCTTGAAGTCGAAGGTGACGTAGCCGCCGGCGCCGCTGCCGTTGAGGCGGAAATCGGTGAAGGTAGTGAGGTTGGCATCGAACAGCAGGTTGACCGTGGCCAGCAGGTCGGCCTGGTTCCTGCCGCTGGAATCCTGCAGCGCCGCGATCGCCGGCGGATTGACGATCAGCGCCGACTGGTCGGCGATGTACAGCGAAGTACCGTCGGTGGTGAACAGGGTGGTGGTCGCGTCGACGCCTTCGGCTGTCTTGTAATCGAGCTTGAACTTCACTGCGCCCGGCGCTACGCCGCCTCCGGCCACCCAGGTCGCGGTCCAGTTCAGGTTATCGCTGCTGGCGACCGTCGCCGCCTGGCCCAGCATCGCCACGCGTACCGTGTTGATCGGCGCGGTCGATTTGAACGTCAGCTTGACCGTGTTGCCGAGGACGATGCGGTTCTTCAGCGCCTGGTCGGAGGCGATCGATACCGCCGCCAGCTTGTTGACGGTCTCGTGCCGTTCGCCGAAGATGTGGAACTCCGACAGTTCCAGGAAGGTGCTGGACGGCTCGATCATCTGGATCTTCAGGAAGCGGAACGGCAGGGCGCGCAGGTCTTCCTGCACGTCGAGCGTCTGCATGTCTTCGGTGACGCTGGTCAGGCCAGGCGTCAATCGCGTCCACTCATCCTTGTCGTTGGAGCCGTAGATGGTCACGCCGCCGATGCGCTCGGGGAAGCTGGCGCGCACCTGCAGCGCGAAGCTGTTGGCCGAGATGGTGAAGTCGGGGCCGAAGTCCAGCGTATGCGTCAGGTTCTGCGCGCTGGTGTAGACCACGAAGGTATCGGGCGAGTTGTCCAGCGCCTTGGGCACTTCCGTGCCGAAGGTCGACGTGGCCAGCATGTTGGTGTAGTCGATGCTGCCGTCGGCCAGCAGCGGCGTCAGTTGGCGCAGTCCAGCCACAGCGCTGCTCAAGGCCGTCAGCTTCTGTCCGAAGACGGTGTCGCTGGCGCTGGAGATCACCGCCATGATGTCGGCATAGGCGCTGTTGTAGGCAGCCAGCGTGGAGGCGATATACACCGCGGTTGGCTGGTACGCGGCGATGGCGGCGGTGACCGCGGCCTGGCGGTCGGCGCCGACGGTGATCCGCACGCGCTTCGAGGTCACGGTCGCACCATCGGATGCGCTGATCACGAAGGCATAAGTGCCCGGTTGCGTTGGCAGCCAGGAGAAGGCGCCGGTGCCGGCGTTGAAGAGCGCGCCCTGCGGCAGATTGTCGGCCTGGTAGCTCAGCACGTCGCTGGCGTTGCTGTCGGTGGCCGAGAAATCGTAGCTGAGCGCGGCGCTGGAGCCTGCATACGTGTACAGCGTCAGTTCCGCGCCGCCGGCGTTGAAGGCCGGCGGCGTCAGCAGGGTGGAAGCCTGGATGTTCACGTGGTCGAACTGCACGGTGGTGCCCGCGCCCTTGACCGTCAGGTAGACCAGGTCGCCGAAGCCCTGGTAGGCGTTGAAGGCGTAGGCCACATAGCGCCACTGGCCCTTGGTGTCCGGCAGGGTGATGGTGTCGCCGAAGACGTCGACGGTCGCGGTGCCGTTGGTGCGCACGCGGAACGCTACGCTGCGCGCGGCGTTGGCGTAGCCGACCAGGGCGAGCTTGCTGCCGGCCGGTGTCGCGCTGACCTCCACGTAGCCGGTGGAGCCCTCCAGTTTCGCCAGCGAGTTGGCGTCGAGCGCTGTAAAGCGGTCTTCGAATTCGCGATACGGTTCAACGATGGGCTTGACCAGGTATTTCGCGCCCTCGGCCTGCACCGCCTGCGGCATGAAGATCCAGAAATCGCCGCCGCCGTCGACGCCATCCCAGTTGTAGGACACGCGCTGCGAATAGATCTTGGTGAAGTTCGGCGCGCGCTGTTCCATGTTCACGCCGCGCGCATATTTATAGTAGTAGTACAGTTCCCAGGTATTCTGCGTCAGCCGGCCGCGATAGGCGCTGGCCAGCTGCTTGTAGATGATGGTGGGATTGCCGCTGGCGTCGGTGTGCGCGGCGGTCGGCACCCATGGCGTGTCGTAGCCGAGCATATAGGTGCCGAAGTATTCGGCGGCATCCAGGATGCGGTCGTTGAGGAACTCGTAGGGGCCGACGGCGTTGGGGGCGGTGGAGGCGGTGCCCTCGACCGGATCGACCTTGGTGCCTTGCCCCATCAGCAACCGCGCCAGGATTTCCATGTTGGTGAGATCGCCGGCGCCGTGTGCCTGGTCGCGGCCCATCTCCACGTGCTGGACCACCGGCGGATCGACCGCCTCGCCGGTCAGGTCGTTCTTGTCCACCAGCCGGAACAGCTGCTTGATGGCGCCGTTCTGGCCCTGGTCGATGGCGGTCTTGTTCACCGTGAACCATTCGACGCCCTCGTTGTAGCGCTCGCGGTTGCCGGTGAAGATATAGCCGGACATGGCGCCGATCAGCGGGTACAGATGCTGGTTCATGAAGTAGGCGTTGCTGTGCTGTAGCGTCTCGATGACCGGCGTGATCAGGTTGGTGGTGTAGGCCAGCGTATCCTGTTCGGTCCAGGCCAGCGCCGGGGTCTGCGTGCTGGTGTAGCGCAGGATCTCGGCGGCGGCGGTCATGCGGTTGAGCGGGATGCCGGAGTGGATGTGGGCATCGACGTAGTACGCATACTGTGCCGGATCCATCTGCGACCAGATGCGGATGATGTGCAGGGCGTTGGCGCGGTAGGTGTCGTCGCCGGTCACATAGTAGAGCACCGCCTGGGTATAGGCCTTGAGGGAGTCGGCGATGAATTTCGACTCCACGCCCTGGCTGTTGAAGGCGTAGGTGCCCGGTACGTCAGGATTGGCGCCGCTCTGGTTGCTGGAGGTGACCGTCTTCGCCGCCGACGACGACAGCGTCATTTGGTTGAAGTGGGTATTCCATGGTTCTTTTTGCGCCAGCACCTGGGCGCGCATGTTTTCCAGGACGTCTTTGGTCAGTCCGACCCCGGGGTGCTTGAAGCCGCTGGCGTCCGTGGTTTCGGTGATGGCGGGCTGGTAGCTGGTGGCCAGCGTTTGGATGGCGTTGGCCGCGTCGGCCGCGCCACAGGCAAGCAAACTTAGCGATAGAGCGAATAGTATTAGCCTGTTCATTGGGTCTCCTTCTCTTTTTAATCGTTTGGGAATTTCAGCTGACTGTTATCGATAACAATTTAAATGAAAAAAAATGCGGCATCGACCGACAGCTGTATCGCAGTTTAGGCAACTGCCGCGCTCTCGTCGTATAGCGTTTTTGCGGCCATCCATATCGAATTTGCATAGGTGGGTTGTGGCTTCCAAGCTACAACCGAGCGTCGAGATATCGATAACAAAAAAACTGGTGGACATCTGAAAAGGATGTGATACCATCAATTCTGTTATCGATAACTTGCCTTGATGGATTATCCGATACGCGACAAGAAAAAGGGGCGGCACTGCCCCATCACGCGCACAAAGCGCGGATTACACAACAACGGAGATATCAAATGAAGATGAAGATCAAGCACACGCTGCCGGTTTCCGCGCTGGCGTTGACCGTAGCGCAAGGACTGTTCGTTGCGCCGTGTGCGCTGGCGCAGGGACAAGCCCAGGGGCAGGATGCGGCGCAGGACGTGACCGTGGTGGTGACCGGCATGCGCGCCAGCGCCCGCAGCTCGACGGCGATCAAGAAGGACTCGGTCGAAATCGTCGATTCGATCACCGCCGAAGACATCGGCAAACTGCCGGACCCCAACGTCGCTGAAACCCTGACCCGGATTCCCGGCGTGCAGGGCTACCGTTATGGCGGCGAGGGCGCCTCGCCGGTCGGCGTCGGTTCCGGCCTGACCATCCGCGGCCTGTCCGGCCAGACGGCGTCGCAGGTCAACGGCCGCGCCTATTTCACGGCCGGCGGCCGCGAATACAATATCGAAGGCGCGATTCCGGCCATGATCGCCGGCGTCGACGTCTACAAGAATCCGTCGGCCGAGCACATCGAAGGCGGCATCGGCGGCCTGGTGAATATCCGCACCCGCAACCCGAGCGATTTCAAGGGCCCGACCGTGTCGGTGGGCGTGTCCGGCCGCTACAACGACCTGGCCAAGGAAAAGGATCCCGAGCTGTTCGGCCTGGTCGCCAACAAATGGAACCTGGAGGGCGGCGGCAAGCTGGGCGTGATGGCCGCTGCCGTGTACCAGAGCAGCACCGGCCGTTCGGACAACAACCCGGCCAACGGCGGCGCCAACTTCAAGCGCGCGGTGCGCGCCGACAGCGCCGAATACCAGGCCATGGCCGCCGCCAATACCGCCAACAATCCGGGCCTGCCGATGGCCAGCTATGTCGGCCGCAGCGACGTCAACTACCTGGCCAACGTGCCGACCAAGGCGGTGTCGTCCACCGTCGGCGCCTATACGCCCGACCTGACCGGCCTGACGGCCGAGCAGGCCGCCAACGTCATGACCGCGCCCGCCATCAGCAACAACGCCTTCCAGGAAACCATCATGCGGGTGCGCCGGGGCTTGAACCTGGCCGCCGACTACCGCCACGACAACACGCTGCGCTTCTTCACCGAGTTCAATTACACCTACTACCTGTACCACCAGAACTACCGCGGCCTGAACTCGGTCGACGGCGCCAACGTGCAGAACCTGACCACCACGCCGTTCGCCTTTACCGAGGGCCTGGCCAACCGCAATATCAACGGCGGCAGCAACGACGTGCTGGCCACCAAGCGCCTGCTGGGCGGCACCTTCCTCAACTCCACCGTCAACACCGTCGGCGGCGACGAGCATACGCCTTACACCACCTGGATCGCCGCCGGCGGCGCCGACTGGAATCCGACTCCCGAGCTGGCGATCAAGGCGGAGTTCAACTACATCAAGTCCAAGAAGGACCAGGACAACCGTTCGGTCAACATGGATTCGAAGGCGGGCCTGTACTGGAGCACCACGCGCCTGGCCGACGGCGCGCCGCACCAGCTCAACTTCTCGGGCCCGAACCTGGGCGACGCCTCGAACTTCGTGTTCCGCGACTACGCCAACGGCACCAACCAGCGGTGGGACGACAAGGGCAACGCCAGCGCCATCAGCGGCAAATACACGGTGGGCGAGGGCCTCCTGCGCACCGTGAAGTTCGGCACCCGCTATGCGCGCCAGGAAAGCCAGTACAACAGCTACAGCTTCGCCGGCAAGGCGCTGACGACCGACGGCCTGCCGCTGAACGCGGCCCGCAGCAACGGCATTTCCGCCGATACGCTGGGCGTGACCCAGCAGTCGCCGACCAACTTCATGGACGGCGACGCCGGCTACGCCGGCGGCTACGTGGTGTACGCGCCGGGCGCGCTGCTGGGCAACCAGGTCTCCGCGCTCTTCCCTAAAGCCGGCATCCCGTTGGAAAACGCCTACGTGGAAAACGTCGGCGCGCGCCGCTTCTTCCGCGAGAACACGCTGGCCGGCTACGTGATGGGCGAATTCTCCTTGCTGGACGATCGCATCACCGGTAACGCCGGCGTGCGCGTGGTGCGCACGGAGACCCGCGCCATCGCCATGAACGCCCTGGCCACGGCGGGCGTGTACACGCAAACCGCGTCCAACACCTCCTACAACAACGCGCTGCCGTCGCTGAACGTGACCGGCTACATCACGCCGGACTTCCTGGCCCGCTTTGGCTACGGCAAGGGCTTGACGCGCGCGCCGATCGACCAGCTGAACCCGAGCATCACGGTCAATCCCGTCACCGGCACCGGCAATATCGGCAACCCGGACCTGCGGCCGCAGACCGCCAACAGCTTCGACCTGTCGCTGGAACGCTACTTCAGCAAGACCAACTACGTGTCGGCGGCGATCTTCGACAAGGAGATCGACGGCTTCTTCAACGGCATCGTCGAATGCCAGACCATCGCCGGCGTGCCCGCGTACAGCGGCAACCAGAGCAACAACTGCAGCGGCGGCCAGTACCAGATGACCAAGTCGGTCAACTCCGAGAAGGGCTATGCGCGCGGCGTGGAGGTGGCGGGCCAGTACTTCTTCGACAGCTTCGCCGCGCCGCTGAAGAACTTCGGCGTGGCCGGTTCCTACACCTACGTGAAGACGTCCAACCCGGTCAACTTCGGCACCGCCGCCGCGCCGCGCGTGGTCGATTCGATCCAGCCTTTCCAGTCCAAGAACAGCTATAGCGTCTCCGGCATGTACGAGGATGCCAAGTGGTCGGGCCGCCTGGTCTACACCTGGCGTTCGGACTCCATCCTGTTCGGCGCGTCGGCCAATCCGATCGACGCGCGCGGCATCGCCGCCACCGGCATCCTGGACGGTTCGCTCAACTACAACATCGACGACAATTTCACGCTGTCGTTCAACGCCTCCAACATCCTCGACAAGGCGCTCAACCGCTTCGTCGGCGAACCGGGCGCCTACCAGACCGGGATCGAGCGCCAGCACTATGCCAACGGCCGTACCTTCAGCCTGGCGATGCGCTACAAGTTCGGCAAGTAAGGTAACCTGATAGTGAGTGGATGGCGAGCCCAGGCTCGCCGTCCGCGTTTTTAACGCCCATTCGAAAGTCCCCATGTCCAAACGCATGTCCTCCATCCTGTTGGCGGTGCTGACGCTGTGCGCGCAGGCGCATGCGGCCGCGCAAACCCCGCCGGCGCCGCGCGCCGAATGGGAGCAGCCCGAGATTGTCGCGGTCAACCGCGAGCCGATGAAAACCACCTTCTTCAATTTCGAGACGCGCGAACTGGCGCTGCGCGGCGAGATGGCGGCGTCCAGGTACTACCGCTCGCTGGACGGTACCTGGTCGTTCGCGTATTCGGCTTCGCCGGAAGCGCGGCCGCGCGATTTCTACCAGCCCGCCTTCGATGTCGGCGCGTGGAAATCTATCCAGGTGCCGGGCATGATCCAGGCCCAGGGCTATGGGCTGCCGATCTTCACCAATATCCAGTATCCGTTCCCCGCCAATGAGCCGCTGATCCCGCACGAGTTGAACGAGGTCGGTTCCTACCGGCGCGACTTCGACGTGCCGGCCGACTGGAGCGGCCGCGATGTCTTCCTGCATGTGGGTGCGGCGGGCGCCGCCTACTACGTGTGGGTCAACGGCCAGGCGGTGGGCTATTCCGAAGACTCCAAGCTGCCCAGCGAGTTTGACCTGAGCCGTTATGTCCTGCCGGGCAAGAACACCATCGCCATCGAGGTGTACCGCTGGGCCGACGGCTCCTACCTGGAAGACCAGGACTTCTGGCGCGTGTCCGGCATCGAACGCAGCGTCCATGTGTATGCGGAGCCGAAGGCGCGCCTGCGCGATTACCGCGTGACGGCCGATGCCGGCGGCCAGTTCCGCCTGGACGCCGAGATGGCGGGGCAGCCGTCCGGCGGCGAGATCGCGGTCTCGCTGTACGACGGCGAGCGCCTGGTGTTGAGCGGGAAGGGCGCTATCGCCGCTGGCAAGGCGGCGCCGGTCGCGGGCGTGGTCGCCGGCGTCGCGCCGTGGTCGGCCGAGACGCCCAAGCTGTACCGCATGCTGGTCGAGTACCGCGACGGCGACGGCAAGCTGGTGTCGGCGACGTCGCGCCAGATCGGCTTCCGCACGGTGCAGGTGGTGGACGGCGAAGTGCGCGTCAACGGCAAGCGCGTGATGATCAAGGGGATGAACCGCCACGAGCACGATCCGGTCACCTACCGGGTGATGTCGATGGAGTCCATGCGCAAGGACATGGAGCTGATGAAGCAGGCCAACATCAACGCCGTGCGCACCTCGCACTATCCGAACGACCCGCGCTGGTACGACCTGGCCGACCAGTACGGCATGTACATCTTCGACGAAGCCAACATCGAGTCGCACGGCTATATGGAGCTGGGCGACAAGGCCGGTGATCCGGCCAAACGCGCCGCGATCCAGTTGGGCTACAAGGAGCACTGGAAGCTGGCGCACCTGGACCGCGTCTCGCGCATGGTGCAGCGCGACCGCAACCATCCTTCGGTGATCGCCTGGTCGCTGGGCAACGAGGCCGGCACCGGCCCGAATTTCGAGAATGCCGCGCAGTGGGTGCGCGACAACGATCCGACGCGGTTGCTGAGCTATCTGGGCCACGGCACGCTGGGCGAGGAGCATCTGCCCAACAGCTATGTCGATATCTACGCGCCCATGTACGACGATATCGAGAAGATGGCGGACTACGCGCAGGACCCGCGCTACCGCCAGCCGATGATCCAGTGCGAGTACGCGCACGCGATGGGCAACTCGCTGGGCAACCTGGAGGACTACTGGAAGGTGATCCGCTCCTACAAGAAGCTGCAGGGCGGCTTTATATGGGACTGGGTCGACCAGACCGTGTATGCCAGGGACCGGCAGGGCAGGCCTTACTGGGCCTCGGGCTTCGACATCAATCCCGCACGTGGCGACAACAGCGTGGTGGGCGACGGCGTGGTGCGCTCCGACCGCACGCCGGACCCGGAATACTACGAGCTGCAGAAAGTCTATTCGCCGGTGGTGTTCGAGGGCGATCCGAAGTCCGGCAAGCTGACGGTGGTGAACCGCTATGACTTCAAGGATCTGTCCGAGTTCGATTTCGACTGGAACATCGCGCTGGACGGCGTGCCGTCGGCGCAGGGACGGCTGGACGGCGTGCGCGTCGCCGCCGGCGGCCGGCAGGAGGTGCCGATCAAGCTGCCGGCGCTGGGCGGCCATGCGGGCGCCGAGGCGGTGCTGACCGTGCGGGCGCGCTATCGCGGCGCGTCGACGCCGGGCGTGGCCGCCGGCAGCGTGGGTGGCTGGTCGCAGTTCGTGCTGGCGCCCGCGAAGAAGCAGGCCCCGGCGGCGCTGGTCAAGCCGACGCGCGACGGCGACGCCATCAGCCTTGTTGCCGGCCCGGTGGCGCTGCGCATCGATACACTGACGGGAGATGTCATCTACAGCGCAGGCGGCAAGCGCCTGCTCGGCGGCGGCTCGCCCAACTTCTGGCGCGGCCTGACCGACAACGACGAGGGCGCGGGCGTCGACAAGAGCCACGGCGTGTGGAAGAAGTTCACCGAGCAGCGCCAGGTGCGCGCCGTGACGATGGGCGCCGGCAGCGTCAAGGTGCTGTACAGCTTTGGCGCCGGCGCGGCGCATTGGGAAACCGAGTACGCGCTGTCGGCTGCCGGTGAGTTGCGCGTGACGGCCAGCTTCACGCCGCTGCGCGACGACCTGCCGGATCCGCTGCGGCTTGGGCTGCGCTTCAACCAGCCGGCCGCGCTGGAGCGCGTGCGCTGGTACGGCAAGGGACCACAGGAATCCTATGCGGACCGGCAGACCGGCTATGCGCTGGGACTGTACGAGGGCGGCGTGGCGGAGCAGTACCACGGCTACAGCCGGCCGCAGGAAAGCGGCAACAAGACCGGCGTGCGCTGGCTGGCCTTGTTCGACCGCGCGGGCGACGGCGTCCGCGTGGCGGGTGCCCAGCCCTTGTCGGTGAATGCCCTGGCCTTCCCGTACGAGGACTTGTACCTGCGTCCGCGCGGCACCTGGAAAAGCTCGGAGATCGCCGCGCACGGCGACGGCTCGCTGCTGATCGACATGGCGCAGGCGGGCGTCGGCGGCGATACGGGGTGGAGCCTCGATGGACGCCCGCATGTGAAGTACCGCATCGGCCTGGCGCCGGCCACATACAGCTTTACCGTGTCGCCTTACAGGAGCACGAGCGATAAGTAGAAAGCGTAGCGCAAGAAGCTAAACGCAATGATGCGCCGAAGCGGTGCACATATACTCCATTCAACATTTCGGTACCGAGTGGCCGGCGGCGATGCCGCCGGCAACGCACCCGCCTGGCCAGCGGATTGATAAAACCGGATTTGATAACACTGGAGACTTTATGAAACGCACTGCGATAGGCACTTGCCTGTTGATGTCGCTGGCCGCCTGCGGCTCGGACAACACCAACACCAACGCCACCACCACCACGGCCACCACAACGCCCGCTGTCAAGGCAGGCGCGTACGACAGCGCGCTGGCTTTCGACAAGAACAAGTACACCACGATCAATGTCACCATCGACGGCGTGAAGACACCGGTGCGCTGGTACAAGGAAGTCTGTTACGTCGGCAAGCCGGTCCTGATGGCCGGCACGCAGACCGGCATGGGCGGCGCGGTCACCACGCTCGCCAATCCGCAGTGCGGCTACCAGAGCATGAATATCTACGTGCCTGAAAGCGTCGCCGCCGGACAGGACGCCGCGCTCTACTTCGCCGTCAACAACAGCGGCTGGATGGCCAGCTACGTCAAGGCCAGCGTCGCCGATGGCGCCACCTTCGTCAGCGGCACCAGCAACGTCGGCGCCGCGCTCAAGGCCGGCTATGTGTATATCGACGTCGGCACGCGCGGCCGCGGCATCGTCGCCGCCGACGGCAGCTACGCGGGCAAGTCTCCGACCGCGATCGTCGACGCCAAGGCGGCGGTGCGCTATCTGCGCCTCAACGACGCCGCCATGCCCGGCAACGCCAACCACATCGTCGTCAACGGCACCAGCGGTGGTGGCGGCCTGTCGTCCATCCTCGGCGCATCGGGCAACAGCGCCGACTACCTGCCTTACCTCGCCACCATCGGCGCCGCCGGCGTGGCGGCGGACGGCAGCAGCACGCAGCGCGACGACGTGCTCGCGATCAATGCGTATTGCCCGATCACGGACCTGGGCAATGCGGACCTGGCGTACGAGTGGGTGTACAACATCCTGAACACGCGCCAGACGGTGGGCAGCCTGCCGAACGCCAAGGGCAGCGCCGAACTGATGGCGAAGTTCGTGGCCTATCAGGCCGGCCTGGGCCTGAAGAATTCCAGCGGCGTGGCGCTGACCGCCACCACCATGCTGGAGACCATCAAGGCGGAGGTGATCCATTCGGCCGAAACCTATATGGCGTCCGGCGGCACCATCCCCGCCATCGGCGAGGCCATGACCTATAGCAGCGGCATGGGCGCGGCGGCCGTGACCAAGAGCTATACCAACGACTGGATCACGGTGGACAACGCGGCCAAGAAGGTGACGGCCGTCGACATGGAGAAGTACCTGAAGTTCGTCGCCACCCAGGCCACGCTGAAGAACACGCCGTCGTTCGACCAGACTGGCCTGACCATCACCGCCTCCAGCGGCGAGTCGAATATGTTCGGCACCGGCGCGCAGGTGTATTCCAACTTCACCGAGTACGGCTGGGACAACAACGATGTCGCCGGCGATGGCATCGGCTATGCCGATACCGGCTACTCGTGGACCCAGTATGCCGCGCTGCCGGCCACGCCGCTGCTGGCCCAGGTCAAGCTGATCAACCCGATGGCCTATGTCGGCACCGGCGCCGGCACGGCGCCGTACTGGTACGTCCGCCATGGCACGCGCGACCGCGACACCGCCTTCACCGTGTCGATCAACCTCAGCCGCGCGCTGGCGGTCGACGCCAGGGTGGCGGACCTCAACTATCGCCTGGCCTGGAACCAGCCGCACGCCGGCAACTACGACGTGCCCGAGGCGATGGCCTGGATCGCCCAGACGCTGAAGGCGGCGACGGCGAAAGGGCTGTAAGCGCTTCGATCATTTTCTTGATTGGTCTGGCCAATCCCTAAATTGGTCTTGCCGGTTTGTCGGGCCGGGGCTATATTCTCGGGCAGCAATGCCCGCAATATATCCTCGTGATGGTGGCTAGCCATCTTCACGCCTGACCAGCAGAGACCAGTGAAGGGAAGCGCAGCATGAACGATAAGAAACTCGGACCGGTGGACCGGCGGACCGTGCTGAAGGCGGCCGGCGCCGCCGGCTTGATGCTGGCGACCGGCGCCTACGGCGCGGACGCCCGCAAACGCTATGCCGTGGTGGGCGTGGGCTCGCGCTCGCGCATGTACACGCGCGCCGTCACCGGCAAATACCGCGACCGCGGCGAGATCGTCGCCGTCTGCGACCGCAACGCCGGCCGCGCCGCGCTGGCCGTCAAGCGCATCGCCGAAACCGGCGCCAGCCAGCCGGTGGCCTACGCGGCCGCCGACTTCGACCGCATGCTGCGCGAGACCAGGCCGCAGTTCGTCATTGTCACCACCACCGACGCCAGCCACGACGACTACATCGTGCGCGCGCTGGACGCCGGCTGCGACGTCATCACCGAAAAGCCGATGACCACCACGGCCGAGAAGGCCCAGCGCATCCTCGACGCCGTCAAGCGCAGCGGGCGCCATATCCGCGTCACCTTCAACTACCGCTATTCGCCGCCGCGCACCCAGGTCAAGGACCTGCTGATGAGCGGCGAGATCGGCGACGTGCTGTCGGTCGACTTCACCTGGCTGCTCAACACCGTGCACGGCGCCGACTACTTCCGCCGCTGGCACAGCAACAAGGCCAATTCCGGCGGGCTGATGGTGCACAAGGCCACCCACCATTTCGACCTGGTCAACTGGTGGCTGGGCGCGCAGCCGGAACTGGTGCACGCGTTCGGCGCGCGCCAGTTCTACACGCCGGAGATGGCGCGGCGCATGGGCCTGCAAGGCGCGCACCAGCGCTGCCTGACCTGCACCGAGAAAGCCAAGTGCAATTTCTACTTCGACCTGGCGGCGGACCCGGGGCTGAAGGAGCTGTATCTGGACAACGAGAAGCACGACGGCTATTTCCGCGACCAGTGCGTCTGGCGGCCGGAGATCAACATCGAGGACACCATGAGCGTGATGGTTCGCTACGACAACGGCGTGCAGCTCAAGTACGCGCTGCAGGCCTACGATGCGTGGGAGGGCTACCACATCGCCTTCAACGGCACCAAGGGCAGGCTGGAGCACAGCATCGTCGAATCGGCCGGGGTGGCGGGGGCGAACGCGGTGCAGAGCAAGAGCAACGAGGTTACCACCCGCGTCATCCCGCTGCGCGGCCCGGTCCGCGAGATCGCACCCTGGACCGGCACCGGCGGCCATGGCGGCGGCGACGACGTGATGCTGGAGGAGATCTTCGGCGATGCGCCGGCCGACAAGTACAAGCGCGTCTCCGACGAGCGCGCCGGCGCCTATTCCTGCCTGGTCGGCATCGCGGCCAACCGCTGCTTCGAGCAGGGCGCCTCGGTCCGCATCGCCGACCTGGTCACCGGCCTGACGCCGCCGGTGCGCGCGCCGATGCCCGACCGCGGCGCGCCGGTGTCCATGCCGCTCAGGATCAAGATGCCCTGAGCGGGCGCCGGCGCGTCATCCGGACCACGCGTCTTTCCTTCAGGCCGCCAGCGGCAGGGCGCCGGCCAGCGCGGCGCGGCCGGCGGCCAGCTGGCGCGCCACCCGCGCCACGCGGGCGCCGAGGTGGGCCGAGGTGTCCAGGTCGGCCTCGGTGGCGCCATCGTCGGCCGACAGGTCGGCGTCCGACTGGGCGGCGGCGCCGATGAAGTAGCCGTGGCGGTTGAGGGTGTTTTCCGTCGTCGTGGATTTGTTGTGGCCGGGCGGCAGGCCGAGGTTGACCCAGTGCATGCCGTGCTGCGCGGCGAAGATGGACAGCTGCTGCAGCGTGACCAGCTTGTCGCCCGAGCGCGAGGCGGCGTTGGTGAAGCCGGCGGCCAGCTTGTCCTGCCATTTGGCGCCGGCGAAGGCGTGGCGCGAGCTGGCGTCCATGAACATCTTGAACGCGCCCGAGGCGCTGCCCATATAGGTCGGGCAGCCGAAGATGATGGCGTCGGCCGCTTCCAGCGCCTCCCAGTACGGCGACGGATCGTCGACGCTGATCAGCAGCGTTTCCGCGCCGGCGGCGATGGCGCCGCTGGCGACGGCTTCGGCTTGCTTGGCGGTGTGGCCGTAGCCGCTGTGGTAGACGACGGCGATGCGGACGTGGGGCAGAGGGGGCATGGCGTGCTTTCAGCGGATGGCGGCGGCATCCGATGTGCCTGCCTATACCTGTAAGACGCGCGCCGCGCCGCCGTTGTGACAGCTTGGTTGCAAATAATAGCAAGAACCTGAGGTGGCTCAATCAGTCAGCCCGCGTAACCAGTCATTCTACGCGGACGCCCGTAGCGGGCGCATGATGAGAAAAACAGCGATGTCAGGTCTGATTTTCCGACTGCCTACTTATCTCTTGCCGTTGGTAATGGGATTTATTGAATGGTCGCTTCGTCGTGTGATGCACGAGTCCACTCCAATGGCATTTTTGCCGGCAACAATCGTGTCCGTAGGATTGGGCATGCTGTCTTCCATCATAGTGAATGATCTCCCGTACCGAACACTGTCCGTTTTGTCGATTCCCAAGCAGCAGATTCTCCGCTTGGTTTCCGGGTTGTCGTTGATATGGATGTTGACAGGGTTAGCACTGTGGTTTGAGCTGGTGTTGATGACGATCCAAGCTGCGCCCGCCTTTGGCCTTCCTGATATTTCAATATTGGATCTGAACGCACCGTTATCATATTCCGCGTTATTCTATCTACTATGCTTGCTATTCAACGAGATTAAAGCAGGGGTGTCACTATGAACCAACTTTTGGTATTGGCCATACTTCCACTGGTTGGGATATTGGCCGGCAGGTTTATTGTATGGCTGATCAAACGCTATGCAAGCGATCCGGCTGATCCTGCCGTAGAGTTTTATTCCCAACTCGATGCTTATCGCAATGCGCCTGAAGAACGCAAGCTGCGCATTCTTGGCGAAGTGAAGAGGCGTTTAATGCTGTAGGTATCCCATCATTTTGCCGTTTCATACCTCTTCAGCAGGGCGGGCAGGCGCTTGGCGCCGGTCTGGCCCAGCCAGTCCCACATGGCGTCGATCTCGGCGCGGTGCGCGCCGTAGTAGGTCTTGTTGACCATCAGCCAGAGCGAGCGGGTGCGGAAGGGCCGCTCCAGGCGGGCCAGTTTGCCGCCGTATTCCTTGGCCAGCAACGCGTCCAGGTCGCCCGGTGCGTTCAGCGAGACGGCGACCGCGTCCACGCGGTCCAGCTTGAGCTTGTCGAAGTTGCGGCGGCTATTGGCGGCGCCGTCGTCGATCCGCATGCCGGCTTGGCGCAACTCGGCGGCGTAGGAGACGCCGTGCGTGACGCCGACCCGGCGTCCGCGCAGGAACGCGACCGCGTCCCTGTCGCCCGCCGCGCGGTCGGCGGCGCGCACATACACCATGATGAATTGCGGCACGCCGCGGCTGGCATCGGGCTTGCCCCGGCCGTCGACCGGGTAGACGACTTGCGGCAGCTCTGCCGGCGGCGTGGTCAGCGCGACGGCGTCGATCTCCCCGGCGTTGAGCGTCAACAGCAGCCTGGCCGTCGGCAGGCGCACCAGTTCAACGGCGCAGCCGGAGGCCGCCGCCATTTCCCGCAGCAAATCGATGGTCGCCCCCGGCGCCCTGGGGACGGTGTCCGTGCCCAGATAGTAGGGCGGCGCGTTTTGCGAAGTGTAGCCGATGCGCAGCGTGCAGGCGTCGGCGCCGGCGGCCAGCAACAACAAGAGCAGGGGAGCATGGCGCATCGTCATTAATTCATAAAATGTGAATGATTTGTTGTTGTTGAACGTATTGTTGACGGTAAGTGTAAATCATATAGTGATCACGTCAACCAACCACTTTCAGGAGCAGATCATGAACTTCACTAAAATCATCGCCGCAACCACACTGGCCCTGGCGACCGGCATGGCCGCCGCCGCCCCGGCCGGCTTTACCGACCAGTATGCGCAAGTCAACGGCGTCAAGCTGCACTACCAGATCGGCGGCAAGGGCAGCCCGGTCGTGCTGCTGCACGGCTACGGCCAGACCGGCCATATGTGGGGCCCGGCGATGGCCGAACTGGTCAAGAACCACACCGTCATCGTACCCGACCTGCGCGGCGCCGGCGATTCCGAAAAACCGGCGGGCGGCTACGACAAGAAAACCATGGCCGTCGATATCCATGAACTGGTCAAGGGCATCAGCAAGGAGCCGGCCGCCGTCGTCGGCCACGACATCGGCCTGATGGTCGCCTACGGCTACGCCGCCCAGTTCCCGGCCGACACCAGCCGCGTGGTGTTCATGGACGCCTTCGTGCCCGGCATCGGCGACTGGCGCAACGCCTTCCCGGCCAAGGCCGTGTGGCACTTCCACTTCTACGGCGAGACCCCGCTGGCGCTGGTCCAGGGACGCGAGCGCATCTACTTCGAACACTTTTGGAACGACTTCTCGGCCGATAAAACCAAATCGGTCAAGGAAGCGGACCGTAAGCTGTACGCGGCGGCCTATGCGCAACCGGGCGGCATGCGCGCCGGCTTCGCCTACTTCAGCGACTTCGAACGCGACGCCGCCGACTTCGGCCCGATGTCGCAGACCAAGCTGGCGATGCCGGTGCTGACGCTGGCCGGCGAGTACTCGGCCGGCGATTTCCTCGGCAAGCAAATCAGCTCGGCCGCCGTCAATGTGCAGAGCACCATCATCAAGGGCTCGGGCCACTGGCTGATCGACGAAGCGCCGGAACAAGTGGTGCCGGCGCTGGTGCAATTCCTGAACTAATGTAATGAGTTTGTAATGTTGGCGTCATCTTTGGGTCAGGGATGGATTTCTATACTGGAGCCATCACTCACTCAAAGGACGTCATCATGAAAAAACTGCTGCTTGCCGGCGTGGTCGCCACGCTGTTCTCCGGTTTCGCTTCGGCTGCCGCCACCAACGTCGTGCTGGTGCACGGCGCCTACGCCGACGGCTCCGGCTGGAACGATGTCATCGCCCGCCTGCAACAGGCCGGCATGCATGTCACCTCGGTGCAAAATCCCCTGACTTCATTGGCTGACGATGCCGACGCCACGCGCCGCGTCCTGGCGCTGCAGGACGGCCCGACCGTCTTGGTGGGCCATTCGTGGGCCGGCACGGTGATCAGCGAAACCGGCACCGATCCGAAAGTCGGCGCGCTGGTCTACGTGGCCGCGCGCGCGCCGGATGCGGGTGAGGATTACGGTGCGCTGGCCGCCACCTTCGCGGCGCCGCCCGCCATGGCGGGCCTGGTCAAGTCGCCGGACGGTTTTGCGCAACTGAGCGAAGCGGCCTTCGTGCGTGACTTCGCCGGCGATATCGATCCGGCCAGGGCGCGCGTGCTGTACGCAGGGCAGGGACGCATCTCGCAGAAGCTGTTCAGCGCCCGTACGACCCAGGCGGCGTGGAAGGTCAAGCCGACCTACTACGCGGTGTCGGCCAACGACCGCACCACGTCGCCTGAGCTGGAGCGCTTCCTGGCCAAGCGCATGGGCGCGAAGACCATCGAACTGCAGTCCAGCCACCTGTCGATGATCTCGCATCCAGACGAGATTGCGAACCTGATCCTTGAGGCGGCAGCGGCGGTGAAGTAATACTGGAGAACAGCCCCGTCCTCAGGCGCGCAGCGCGCGGGGCGGGGTGTCTTTCGGGAGCCCCCCCATGCCTACTCCTCAACCACCTCTTCAGTTTCCCATCCGCGTGCCCTCCGATGTGCTGGAAGCGCTCGGCGAATTCACCGGCCATTTCTGGTCGGACTCGCTCTCGCTGGAGCCGTTCATCTGCGATGCGATCCGCGCCTATATGAAACCAACTCCGGCAGTCCAGCAGCAGCCGGCGGCGCCATCCGAGGCGGGATACCAATGGAAGGAGCTGTTTCTGCCAGAAGGAACCAGGCTGCGCGCGAGCTTCGGCCAGAAGCACTATTTCGCCGTGGTGAAAGGAGGGGAAATCAAATACGGCGAGCACGCTTTGTCGCCGTCATGCTTTGCGAACCTGCAGGGCCGCGGCAACCGCAATGCCTGGAAAGCCATCTGGCTGCGCCTTCCAGGCAGTGATCAATGGCTGCTTGCCGATGTTTGCCGGTCAGCGCGGAAAGCTGCAATAGCGCGTCTGCTCTAAGGCGACGCACAGGGGGACAACCAGCCATCCCGGGCGGCGCCCGACAGTCTTTTTTACATTGCGCTGACCAGCACCGCTGTATCGGCGGCGGCCTCGCGCACCATGATGCGATCCGCCGTGAAGGCCGCATCGCTTGCCGCGGCCGTGCGCACCGGGCCGATCATCGTGCCGTTGGCCATGCCCTTGGCGTCGGTGCGGAAGCTGCCCACGGGCGCGGACTGGCTGCTGACGTAGATGTTGTAGACGGTGTCCGGCTTGAGCTTGTACAGGAAGGCCTCCATCGCATCCACCACGCCGAGGTTGCGCACCACGACAAAGCCCTTGGCCTCGCCGCTGACCGCTTTCAATTGAATGTTGTGCGCATCCTGGTTCACGCGCGGCACCAGATTGGCATGGTCGCCAGCCGACGCCGCCACCTTCGACAAATACACCAGCGCCTGTGGCGCCTGTCCACCCGGCATGGAGGCGACGATCTTGTTGGTGACCGGGTCGATCACCTGTACGCCATCGCCGTTTTCCAGCCCCACGTAAATGCGGCTGCTGTCGTCCGAGGTCCAGATACCATGCGGCAGCGCGCCGGTGGAGATCGTCGCCAGCAGCTTTGCTTCCTTGCCGGTGCTGTAGACCTTGACGAGATTCTCGCCGCCGACCGTCACATAGGCCCGTACCTCGTCGCCCACCTTGGCAAACGCCAGGTGATTGGTGATGAAGCCGGTGTCGATCACGCCAGTCACCTCCAGGGTGGATGTGCTGATGCGCGTGACCTTGCCGACATCCTTGTGCGTCATCCACATCTCGCTGAAGTCCGGCGTAAATTGCAGGAAGGGCGAGAACGGACTGACGACGCTGATGCGCTTGACGATTTCATGCGACGCCACATCGATCACGTCCACCGTCGGCGTGAAGCTCGACACCGCGAACGCCAGCTTGCCGTTTGGATGGAACTGCACCATGCCCGGCCCCAGGTCGGTCTGGATGCGGCGCGTCTCCCTGAACGTCACCGGATCGATGACCGAGATATAGTCCTCGCCGCGCACCACCACCCAGACCTCCTTGCCGTCGGCGCTGAAGAAGCCCTCGTGCGGCGAGCGGCCCACATAGGTCTTGCCTTTGACCTTGTTGGTCGCGGTATCGATGAAGGTCACCGAGTTGGAACCGTTGGAGATGGCGATCAGCGTCTTGTGGTCCGGCGAGTATCCCAGTCCGTGCACATTGATCTCGCCGCGATACAGTGGCGACAGCACGTCCGGGCGGGCGTTGCCCAGCTTGATCTGTCCCAGCAGCGTATTGCTGGCCGGGTTGAATACGGAGATGGTATTGGTGTTCTGGTCCGCCGTATAAACGCGGTCCAGCGGCGATGGCGCGGCGCCGGCGGATGCCGATAGCAGCGTGCCGATCGCAAGCGAGGCGATGGTCTTCATTGTGGAATCTCCTTGTTGTGGTGTTGCAGCCAGGCCTGCATGACCTTGATCTCGTTCTGCTGCTCGGCGATGATGCCGAGCGCCAGATTGCGGATTTCCGGATCCTGGGTGTAGAGCAGCACGGCCTTGGCCATGTCGACCGCGCCCTGGTGGTGCGGCATCATCATGGTCACGAAATCATGCTCGCTGACGCCGTTCATCGGCGCCTGCCTCATGCCGTCGTCCATGACGGCCATGGCGTCGTCCATCAGCGCACCGAAGGGCTTTGCGGTGCTGGCGACGAACACCGGCGGCGCGGCCGCCGCCGGGCCGCCATGGTGGTGTTCCTGGGCGCTGGCCGACAGCGCGGCCAGCGACAGGGTGCAGCTGACGGCGAAGCGCATGGCTGTCATCCTCATGGCCGCCATCCGATCAACCGCGATACAGCGGGTTGGCGCCGACGTACACGATCACTTTGCCGGCATCGACGCCTTCCGGAGCGATTTTCGACAGCTCGAACGCACTTTCGCCGCGCAGCGTGTCAAAATGCCAGGTGAAGCTCTTGCCGTCGACGTTGAATTCCACGGTGTCGCCGTTGTCGACGTTGACCCATTTGGCATCGGGCTTGATGACGACGTGGCGGTCGGCGTTGGCGGCGCTGGTGGCCATGCCGAATTCCTTGGTGTTGACGGCGGCGTAGGCGCCGCTGGCGGTGCCGGCGATGGCGGCGACGATGATGGCGGTGCGGATGGCTTTGAACATGGTGTTTCCTTTCAGTGGTGTGTGATGATGGAGCCAGTCTAGAGGGCCGGCACTGACAGGAAGATGACGTCCAAATGACAGATTTGTAATCCAAGCGGGCCCGCAAAAGGCCGACAATTGCGGCATCTGGAGAACATCATGAAAATTCTGGTTGTAGAAGACGAGCCCAAGGCGGGCGATTATCTGGTCAAGGGCCTGCAGGAATCCGGCTACGTGGCGGACCTGGCGCGCAACGGCGTCGACGGCCTGGCGCTGGCGCTGGAGCACGACTACGAGTTGATCGTGCTGGACGTGATGCTGCCGCAGATGGACGGCTGGTCGGTGCTGGCCAGGCTGCGCGAGCGCAAGCACACGCCGGTGCTGTTCCTGACCGCGCGCGACGACGTGTCCGACCGCGTCAAGGGCCTGGAGCTGGGCGCCGACGACTACCTGGTCAAGCCCTTCGCCTTCGCCGAACTGCTGGCCCGCATCAAGACGCTGATGCGGCGCGGCCCGGTGCGCGAGGCGGAAGTGATACGCCTGGGCGACCTGGAGATCGACGTGCTGCGCCGCCGGGTCTCGCGCCAGTCCCACCGCATCGAGCTGACCGCCAAGGAGTTCGCGCTGCTGCACCTGCTGGCCAAGCGCCAGGGCGAAGTGCTGTCGCGCACGCAGATCGCCTCGATGGTGTGGGACATGAACTTCGATTCCGACACCAACGTGGTCGACGTCGCGATCCGCCGCCTGCGCGCCAAGGTCGACGATCCCTACGCCGTCAAGCTGATACAGACCGTGCGCGGCATGGGTTACCTGCTGGAAGAGCGTCCGTGATGGGCAAGCTGCGGCCGCTCTCGCTGACGCTGCGCGTGGCGCTGCTGCTGTCGGCGGTCGCGGTGGTGATCTTCCTGGCGATCGGCGCCTACCTTTACCACACGCTGGCGCGGCAGATGTCCTACCGCGACGACGTCGAGCTGATCAACAAGGTGATGCAGATCCGCCGCATCCTCGGCGAGCTGCCGTCGCCGCAGGCGATCGTCAAGGACGCCCGTCCGCTGACCGACACGCTGCTCGGCCACGACGACTTCATGCTGAAGGTGACGGCGCCGGACGGCCGGCAGCTGCTGCGGACCTCGCCCACCTCGCGCCCGCTGCCGCATGTGGACAGCGTGCCGCCGCAGCGCGCGCTGACCCTGGACGACGTGCACGACTGGGTGCCGGCGATGGGCAGCGGCCGCATGGTCAGCGCGGTCGGGCTGGTGGGCGCGGAGACCGGCAACGGCGCCGGCGAACCGGTGCAGATCACGCTGGCGCGCGAACGGTCGGACCGCCTGAAGATGTTGCGCGGCTATGCGATCGACCTGCTGCTGGCGCTGTGCGGCGGCGCCGTGCTGGCCACTCTGCTGGGCTATGTGGTGGTACGCCGCAGCATGCGCCAGCTGCGCTCCGTGATCGGCAAGGCCAACGACATCAGCGCCAGCCGCCTCAATACCCGTTTGTCGCTGCAGGACGCGCCGGTGGAGCTGCGCGAGATGGGGGCCGCCTTCAACGCCATGCTGGACCGGCTGGAAGACGGCGTGCAGCGCCTGTCCGGCTTTGCGGCCGACCTGGCGCACGACCTGCGCACGCCGGTCAACACGCTGATGGTGGAGACGCAGGTGGCGCTGGCGCGCCCGCGCACGGTGGAGGAGTACCAGGCGCTGCTGGCCTCCAACTCGGAGGAATACGAGCGCCTGGCGCGCATGATCGAGAACACGCTGTTCCTGGCGCGGGTCGACAACGCCCAGCTGGCGCTCAAGCGCGAGACGCTGGACCTGCGCGCCGAACTGCAGCGCATCCACGACTACTTCGACATCCTGGCCGAGGATCTCGGCGTGCGCTTCACGGTGGCGTCGCCGCCGCTGCAGGCGTGGATCGATCCGGTGCTGCTGCAGCGCGCGGTCAACAACCTGGTCTCGAACGCGCTGCGCCACACGCCGGCCGGCGGTGCGGTCCAGCTGTCCGCGCGCGAGGTCAAGGACGACGGCGAGGAAGGCATCGAGCTGGCCGTCAGCAACACCGGCCCCGGCATCGCGCCGCAACATTTGCCGCACATCTTCGACCGCTACTACCGCGCCGACGCGGCCCGCTCCGACCACGCCCACTCGGCCGGCCTCGGCCTGTCCATCGTCCGCGCCATCATGGAGTTGCATGGGGGTAATATCCGGGTGCAAAGCGAGGCGGGCGCAAGCACCGTATTTTTCCTGCTGTTTAAAAAAGATAAAAATACTTGAAAAACCGTGTCGATTTCAGGAGTGCTGCTTCGTCGTCGGGGTAGAGTGACGATTCACTCGGCCCACCCCACACAAAGGAGATCATCATGGATGCAAAAGTAGATGCGGTTCCGAAAGACATGCACACCGTCACCCCGCACCTGGTATGCGAAGGCGCGGCGGACGCCATCGAGTTCTATAAGAAAGCCTTCAACGCCACCGAGTTGATGCGCCTGCCCGGCCCCAACGGCCGCGTCATGCACGCCGCCATCAAGATCGGCGATTCCACCATCATGCTGGCGGACGACTTCCCCGAATACGGCGGCCTCGGTCCCAAGGCGCTGAAGGGCAGCCCGGTCACGCTGCACCTGTACACGCCGGACGTGGACGCGTCCTTCAAGCAGGCGGTCGACGCCGGCGCCACCGTCAAGATGGCGGTGGCCGACATGTTCTGGGGCGACCGCTACGGCCAGGTCACCGATCCCTTCGGCCACCACTGGTCGCTGGCCACCCACATCAAGGACGTGACGCCGGAGGAAATGGACGCGGCGATGAAACAGCAAATGCCCGAGTGCCAATAAGGAGACCGACATGCGTTTTATGATCATCGTAAAAGCCACCGACGATTCCGAAGCGGGCAAGATGCCGAGCACCGAGCTGCTGACGGCGATGGGCAAGTTCAACGAGGAACTGGTCAACGCCGGCGTGCTGCTGGCGGGCGAGGGCCTGCATCCCAGCTCCAGGGGCGCGCGCATCCGCTATGACGGCGCCAGGCGCACCGTCATCGACGGCCCGTTCGCCGAGACCAAGGAGCTGATCGCCGGCTTCTGGCTGATCCAGGTCAAGTCCAGGGAAGAAGCCATCGAGTGGATGAAGCGCTGCCCGAATCCCTTCGACGGCCCGTCCGAGATCGAGATCCGCCAGGTGTTCGAGATGGAGGATTTCGGCGAGGTCGCCACGCCGGAGCTGGTCGCGCAGGAAGAAGCCTTGCGCGCCCGGATGGGATCCTGATACCTTAGCGTTAAATTCGTACAGGAGCATGCAATGGAATTCATGGTACTGCGCCGCGCCAACCAGAGCACGGAACGAGGAATCCAGCCGCCGGCGCTGGAGCCGGGCACTTTTCTGCGTCCCAGCGCGGAAGCGGTGCGGCTGCTGCGGCGCGACGGCGTCTGGAGCGAAGTCAAAGGCCCGTTCCCGCCCAAGGAGCTGATCGCCGGCTTCACGCTGATCGAGGCGGAGTCGCGAGAGGACTGCATCGAGCAGGTGCGCTGGTGGCCCCTGTTCGACAGCGGCGCAGTCTATGAAATCCGCGACGCCGGTTGTCCCGGCAATTGCGTGGGCTTCGATGAACGCGGCACGGCGGCCGGCACCATCCCGCAGCGCGATGAAGCATTGACGCGCTACGTGGTCTTCATCCGCTCCGACGCCGGCGCCGAGGCCGACCTGGTGCCGCCGCCGGAAGTGATCGACGTCATGAACGCCACCAACGAAGCGGGCGTGCAGCAGGGCGTGCTGCTGGCCGGCGAGGGCCTCAAGGCCAGCGCCTCGGCCGCCCGCGTGCACTATGCGAACGCAAAGACCTCGGTGGTGGACGGTCCGTTCACGGAAGTGAAGGAACTGATCGCCGGCTACTGGATGCTGCAGGCGGCCTCGCGCGACGCCGCCATCGCCTGGGCCAAGAGCTATCCCTACCCGCATCCCGGCGACCTGACGCTGGAGCTCCGCGAAGCGTGCGAGCGCATCGCGCACCAGGAATTTACGCCGGAAATGCGCGCCGCCGAAGAGCGCCTGCGCGCCGAACTGCTGGAGGCGGGCCTGCGCAACGCCTTCAGCAAGGCAGCCCGTGGCGGCTAGCGTCCACAAGATCGTCGAGGCGGTATGGCGGATGGAGTCCGCCAAGATCATCGCCGTGCTGGCGCGCATGCTGCGCGACGTCGGCCAGGCCGAAGAGCTGGCGCAGGACGCGCTGGTGCTGGCGCTGGAGCGCTGGCCCGAAGCCGGCGTGCCCGAGCAGCCGGCCGCCTGGCTGACGGCGGTGGCCAAGAACCGCGCGCTGGACCTGCTGCGCCGGCGCCAGCTGCATCGCGAAAAAGAACCGCAGCTGACCTACGAGATCGAGGAACAGCTGCAGGACGCCGCCCCCAATCTCGACGCGGCGGTGGCCGACGCGCTGGAAAACGACATCGGCGACGACCTGCTGCGGCTGGTGTTCGTCGCCTGCCACCCGGTGCTGCCGACCGACGGCCGCGTGGCGCTGACGCTGCGCCTGCTGGGCGGCCTGAGCACCGAGGAAATCGCCCGCGCCTTCCTGGTGCCGGAAGCGACGGTGGCGCAGCGCATCGTGCGCGCCAAGCGCACGCTGGCCGAAGCCAGGGTGCCGTTCGAAGCGCCGCGCGCGCACGAGCTGGTCGGGCGGCTGGCGTCGGTGCTGCAGGTGATCTACCTGATCTACAACGAAGGCTATTCCGCCAGCGCCGGGGCCGACTGGATGCGGCCGGCGCTGTGCGAGGAGGCGCTGCGGCTGGGCCGCATCCTGGCCGAGCTGGCGCCGGACGAGGCGGAAGTGCACGGCCTGGTGGCGCTGATGGAGATCCAGTCGTCGCGCGCCCGCGCCCGCGTCGGCCCCAAGGGCGAGCCGATCCTGCTGCTGGAGCAGGACCGCGCGCGCTGGGACCAGATGCTGATACGGCGCGGCCTGTCCGCGCTGGCGCGCGCCGAGCGCACCGGGCGCGGACTCGGCCCGTATGGCGTGCAGGCGGCGATCGCGGCCTGCCACGCGCGGGCGCGACTGGCGTCGGACACGGACTGGCAGCGCATCGCCGCGCTGTACGACGCCTTGTCGCAGCTGGCGCCGTCGCCGGTGGTGGAGTTGAACCGCGCGGTGGCCCTGTCGATGGCCTTCGGCCCGGCGGCGGGACTGGAAGTGGTGGATGGCTTGCTGGACGCGCCGGCGCTCAGGCACTATCACCTGCTGCCCAGCGTGCGCGGCGACCTGCTGGCCAAGCTCGGACGGCACGCCGAAGCGCGCCGCGAATTCGAACGCGCCGCGGCGCTGACGCAGAACCAACGCGAACGCCAGCTGCTGCTCGCCCGCGCGGCGGCATGAAAGGCGGGGTCAGTTCCGCCTTAGGTGTTGCTCTGGAACCAGGCCAGCGCGTCTTCCCACAGCGGCTGCGCCTTGGCCTTGAAGTAGCCCATGTGGCCGATGGCGCCCAGGCCGGAACGCTGCGAGTCGATGGTGACGGCGGTGACGCGGGCGTTGCGGTAGCCGGCCATGAAGGCGTCGCGCGAGGCGGGGCGGGCCCACAGGTCGTCCAGCGTGTTGACCGCCACCACCGGCATGCGCACCCGGTCGTAGCTGCCGCGGATGCCGCGCATGCCGGGATCGTCGAAGAAGTAGTGGGGAAAGCGGCACCAGCCCTTCCATTGGCGGTAGACGTCCAGCGGCAGGTCTTCGCCCATGCCGAGCTTGCTCCAGGCCAGGTAGCCTTTCCAGCGCGTCAGCAGCGGACCGACGATGTGCCACATGGTCCAGACCTTGACGCGCTCCAGCGGCGGCATCCAGCCGTGCCAGCCGGCGCCGGTGGCGAACAGGTAGCAGGCGGCGATCCGGTCCTGGTTGGGCAGCAGGCCCAGCGCGTGGCCGCCGTAGGAGTGGCCGATCATGAACAGCGGCAGCGCATCGCCTTTGGTCGCATCCATGTGGCCGACGGCGGCGGCCAGGTCGAGCCGGCCCCAGTCCAGGTAATCCATCTTGAAGCCCTTCAGCGTGGCCGGCTTGGACAGGCCGATGCCGCGATAGTCCAGGGTCAGCACGCGGTAGCCGCGCGCGGCGGCGAACTCGGCGAAGCGGCGGTAGTAGCCCTGCGGCACGCCGGTGGCGGGGGCGACGACCAGGTGGGCGCGCGCGGCGCCGGCGGCGGGGTATAGCGTGGCGGCGATCGGATAGCCGTCGGCCGCGTTCAGGGTCAGGCGCCGGGGGGCGTTCATGGCGGGTCTCCTTGCAGTTGCGCGCGCAGCAGCGGGAACAGCGTGGCGCTGACCAGCTCCATCGGCGCCACGCTGCCGGCCACGCGGGCTTGCAGCAGCGCGCCCTCGTAGGCGGCGACGATCAGCGCGGCCAGGCCGGCGGCGTTGGGGATCTTGCCCGAGGCTTCGAAGGCCCGCGCCAGCCGCGCGCGGATGGCGGCGAAGCCGTCCGACAGGGCGCGGCGGATATCGACGTCGTCGACGTCGGACTCCAGCGCCACCGTGGCCAGCGGGCAGCCGCGCTGGAAGGCGCTGGCGGCCAGCTGCTGCTGGGCCCTGGCGGTCCACAGCTCCAGCGCGGCCACCGGGTCGGGGGCGGCCGGCAGCAGCTTGTCGAGCAGCGCGCACAGGTCGGCCACCTGCCGCTCGATGGCGGCCACCGCCAGTTCGGATTTGCCGCCGGGGAAATGGTGGTACAGGCCGCCCTTGGGCGTGCCGGCCTCGGCCAGGATTTCGCTCAGGCCGACGCCGTGCAGGCCGCGCCGCTGCAAGGCGTCGCCCATGGCGCGGATCAGGCGGTCTCGGGTAGGTGTGGTCGTCATCGGTTAACTATACCGACCGGTCGGTCTGTACGCAAGAAAAATAAAACCCCGGCGGACCGGGGCATGGGTTGCTGTTGCTATTGCCGGCTCAGGCCAGCGTGGCTTCGAGCAGCCTCACCAGCGACTCGATGCCGTCGGCGTCGGTCTGGTCGAAACGGTTGGGCAGCGGGCTGTCGAGGTCGAACACGCCGACGATGGCGCCGTCCGGGCCGCGCACCGGCACCACCAGCTCCGAGCGCGAATTGACGTCGCAGGCGATGTGGCCGGGGAAGGCGTGCACGTCCGGCACGACGATGGACCTGCCCTCCACCACGGTGGTGCCGCAGACGCCGCGGCCCTTCTTGATGCGGATGCAGGCCGGCTTGCCCTGGAACGGTCCCAGCACCAATTCGTCGCCCTTGAGGAAGTAGAAGCCGGCCCAGTTCAGGCCCGGCATGCTGTTGAAGACCAGCGAGCTGAAATTGGCGGTGTTGGCGATCAGGTCGCGCTCGCCGTGCAGCAGGCCCTGCAGTTGCGGGCGCAGGTCGTCGTACATGGCGTTTTTGGCGGCGGGAGTGTCGGTGCCGTAGGCGGCGTCGCTGAGGGTGAAAGTCATGATGTTCTGTTCAGAAAAAGGCGCAAGGCGCGCTGAGGGCTATATGGTAGCGCATCTCGCCCATGTCAGCCCAGCGTGTCGGCCGCCAGCCGCCGCAGCAGCGCGGCGGCCGGGTGGCCGTCGGCGACGATCAGCCCCAGCCCGGCCGCCAGCTCGTCGCCCTCGGCCAGCCTGCGGTAGGCCACGCCGGCGCGGCGGATCGCGGCAAACGAGGTCGGCAGCAGCGCCAGCCCCTTGCCGGCCGCGACGTCGCTGAGCAGCACATGGTGGTCCCGCGGCTCGCGCACGAAAGCCGGCGCGAAGCCGTGCTTGCGGAACACCGCGTGACTGTGGTCGAAGAAGGCCGGCTGGCGGGCGCGCTCGAACCAGTACACCGGCTGGTCCCGCAGGTCGGCCAGCGTCAGGCCGCGGCGCCTGGCTAGCGGATGGCGGCTGGACAGCGCGACCAGCAGCGGCTGCCTGCCCAGTTGCCGCACCTCGAGCCCGAAGGTGGCGGTGGGCAGGGCGATGACCGCCGCGTCCAGCCGCCGCGCCCGTAATCCGGCCACCAGCCTTGGCGAATCGGCAAACACCAGCTCCGGCGTGCATGCGGCGTCGGCCAGCGCGCCGGTGAAGGCGCGGAACAGGTCGGACTCCATCGACGTCGTCAGGCCGAGCCGCAGGCGCAACCCGGTCTGCCGCGCCCGCAGCGCCAGCTCGGCCTCGTCCAGCAGCGCGAGGATGCGCAAGGCGCGCGGCAGCAGTTCGGCGCCGGCCGGCGTCAGCGCGACGTGCTGCGTGTCGCGCTCGAACAGGCGGACCCCGAGCCGCTCCTCCATCTGCCGCACGGCGCGGCTCAGCGGCGGCTGCGTCATGTGCAGCTGTTCGGCGGCCTGGCGGAAGTTCAGGCACTGGGCCACCGCCACGAACATCTGCAGGGCATGGGTGTCGAGTTGTCTCATGATACTGAAAAGGTATCACGATTTTGCACATTCCGCCGGCCGCCCGGCGCGCCTAGACTGGCCTGCATCAACTACCTGGGGAGCGGATCATGAAAAAAGCATCGCGTATGGGACTGGGCTGCATGGGCATGTCGGAGTTCTACGGCGCCACCGACGACGCGCAATCGCTGGCCACGCTGGAAGCGGCCTACGACAACGGCGTCACGCTGTTCGACACCGCCGACAGCTACGGCATCGGCCACAACGAAGAACTGCTGGGCCGCTTCGCGCGCGGCAAGCGCGCGCGGCTGGTGATCGCCACCAAGGCCGGCCTGGTGCGCAGCAAGGGCAGCTACGAGCGCCGCATCGACAACGCGCCGGCCTACCTGCGCGCGGCCTGCGACGCCTCGCTCAGGCGGCTGGGGGTCGAGCATATCGATTTATACTATATCCACCGTTTGAACCTGGAGCAGACCGCGCTGGAGGATGCGATGGGCGCCTTGGCCGATCTGGTTCGGCACGGCAAGATCGGCGCCATCGGCCTGTGCGAGGTGTCGCCGGCCACGCTGCGCCGCGCCGCCGCCATCCATCCGCTGGCGGCCGTGCAAAGCGAATATTCGCTATGGACGCGCGATCCGGAAGACGGCGTGCTCGCGGCCTGCCGCGACGTCGGCGCCCGTTTCCACGCCTACAGTCCGCTGGGCCGCGGCTTCCTGACCGGCAAGGTGGCGCCGCTGGAGGACGGCGATTTCCGCAAGCTCAGCCCGCGCTTCGCGGCCGCCAACGCGCAGCACAACCAGCGCATCGCCGACACCGTGCGCGGCATGGCGCTGGCGCAGGGCTGCACGCCGGCCCAGCTGGCGCTGGCCTGGCTGCTGGCGCAGGGCGACGACATCGTCCCGATTCCCGGCACCAAGCGCATCGGCTACCTGCTGGAAAACCTGGGCGCCTTGCAGGTCCGGCTGTCGGCGGCCGAACTGGCGCGTATCTCAGCCGCGCTGCCGGCCGGCATGGCGGCCGGCGCGCGCTATCCGCAGGCGGGCATGCAAGGCGTGAACGCTTGATACGCTTTGCCGAGCTCGCAACTCCGATGCACTCCTAGCGGTTTTCCGAGGCACTCCTACGATATTTGTAGGCACTCTCCGATGGCGCGCCGGAAGCTTGCGCGCTACTCTGGTGACTATGCATTTTTGACCAGGGAAGATGAAAAAATCATGCCTACCAGAAAAAAGAACGCCATCCAACCGCGTCAGGGGAAGTGCAAGACTTGCAGCGAGGCGCCGCCGCATCGTGTCGGCGGCGCCGCAGCGCCCGATATCGAGACCATGCTGATGGTGGGAACCGAGCACGTCGTCATCCACTCGGAGGAGGATGACAATATCGACTTCATGGCGGAACTGATCGACCCCTAGCGGCTGGCCTCCCTTCTACTGGAAGTGCCGCCGTCCATCGTAACCGGTACCCGGAGTCGTCCTACACCTGCTGCTGCGCGTGTCCTATATTGTGTGCCTGGGCTGTGCACTACGATGGCTGCTCCTGTGATGCAAGCAGGATCAGTGAGCGGTATTTACATCGGGAGACAATCATGGCAACCAACGACCAAGGCAGCAAGCAAGGCGGCAAGCAAGGCGAGAAATCCGGCAGTCAGCAAAGCGATACCAGCAAACGCGGCTTCGCTTCGATGGATCCGGAACAGCAGCGTGAAATCGCTGCGGAAGGCGGGCGCGCGGCACATGAAAAAGGCACGGCACACGAGTTCACCTCGGAAGAGGCACGCCGCGCCGGCAGCATGAGCCACAAGAACGATGCGCGCAGCAGCCAGAGCAGCACCGGCGGCAGCGCGTCGCGCAGCGGTGCAGGCGGCAGCAAGGGCGGCGCCCGTGACCAGGACGAGGACGAGGGCGACAGCGGCGGCGCCGGCGGCCGGGGTTCCGGTTCCCGTTCAGGCGGTTCGGGTTCCAAGTCCTGAGGCCCGGACTCCGCAGCCTGACCCGGCCGGGCGATAGCGCCCGTTAAAAAAAGATCTGCAGGCCAGCCGCCTGCGGATCTTTTTTATTTGCGCACTTCCTTGAAGTCGGCGTCGACCACGTCCTCTTGCGGCGCGGGCTCGCCCGGCGCCGTGCCGGCGCCGGATTGCGCGCTTGCATACATCTGCTCGCCCAGCTTCTGTGCCGCCGCCGACAGCGCCGCCGTCCTGGCGTCGATGTCGGCCTTGCTGTCCTGCCTGGCCGCGCTTTCCAGCGCGGCGATGGCGGCATCGATGCGCTCGCGGTCGGCGGCGGCCAGCCTGTCGCCGTGCTCCGCCAGCGTCTTGCGCGTGCCGTGGATCAGGGCGTCGGCGGCGTTGCGGCTCTCGGCCAGCGCCTTCATGCGGCGGTCGTCCTCGGCGTGGGCGGCGGCGTCCTGCACCATCTTGCGGATCTCCGCCTCGCTCAGGCCGGAGTTGGCCTTGATGGTGATTTTGTTTTCCTTGCCGGTGGCCTTGTCCTTCGCGCCCACGTGCAGGATGCCGTTGGCGTCGATGTCGAAGCTCACCTCAATCTGCGGCAGGCCGCGCGGCGCCGGCGGGATGCCGACCAGGTTGAATTCGCCCAGCAGCTTGTTGCCGCTGACGATGTCGCGCTCGCCCTGGAACACCTTGACCGTCACCGCCGGCTGGTTGTCGTCGGCGGTGGTGTAGACCTGGCTGAAGCGGGTCGGGATGGTGGTGTTCTTGGCGATCATCTTGGCCATCACGCCGCCCAGCGTTTCGATGCCCAGCGACAGCGGCGTGACATCCATCAGCAGCACGTCGGTGCGCTCGCCCGACAGCACCGAGGCCTGGATCGCCGCGCCCACCGCCACCGCCTCGTCCGGGTTGACGTCCTTGCGCGCTTCCTTGCCGAACAGCTCGCGCACGGCCTGCTGCACGCGCGGCATGCGGGTCATGCCGCCGACCAGGATCACGTCGTCGATCTGCTCCACCTTCAGGCCGGCGTCCTTGAGGGCGGTGCGGCACGGCTCGACGGTGCGGGCCACCAGGTCTTCGACCAGCGCTTCCAGCCTGGCGCGCGTCAGCTTCAGGTTCAGGTGCGCGGGCGTGCCGCCGGCCATGGCGATGTAGGGTTCGTTGATGTCGGTCTGCTGCGACGACGACAGCTCGATCTTGGCGCGCTCGGCGGCGCTCTTGATGCGCTGCAGGGCGATCGGGTCGCGGCCCAGGTCGACGCCGCTGAGCTGGCGGAATTCGCGGATGATGTGCTCGACCACGCGCTGGTCGAAGTCCTCGCCGCCGAGGAAGGTGTCGCCGTTGGTGGACAGCACCTCGAACTGCTTCTCGCCCTCGAGGTGGGCGATCTCGATGATGGAGATGTCGAAGGTGCCGCCGCCCAGGTCGTAGACGGCGATCTTGTGGTCGCCCTCGGACTTGTCCAGGCCGAAGGCCAGCGCGGCGGCGGTCGGCTCGTTGATGATGCGCTTGACCTCGAGGCCGGCGATGCGGCCGGCGTCCTTGGTGGCCTGCCGCTGGGCGTCGTTGAAGTAGGCCGGCACGGTGATGACGGCGTCGGCGACCTTGTCGCCGAGGTAGTCTTCGGCCGTCTGCTTCATCTTGCGCAGCACCTCGGCCGAGACCTGCTGCGGCGCCAGCTTGCGGCCGCGCGCCTCGATCCAGGCGTCGCCGTTGTCGGCGCGCAGGATCTGGTAGGGCATCAGGGGCAAGTCCTTCTGCACCTCGGCCTCGTCGAACTTGCGGCCGATCAGGCGCTTGACGGCGAACAGCGTGTTCTGCGGATTGGTGACGGCCTGGCGCTTGGCCGTGGCGCCGACCAGGATCTCGTTGTCCAGGTAGGCCACGATCGACGGCGTGGTGCGCGCGCCCTCCGAATTTTCAATCACCCTGGCCTGGCCGCCCTCCATGACGGCGACGCAGGAATTGGTGGTGCCCAAATCGATGCCGATGGTCTTGCCCATGATGTCCTCCTGGCGGAATGCCCCCGATGTGAGACAAGTTGCGGCGGCCTTGGTTCCGGCCGTCGCCACCGCCGTGAGCCAGATCAACGATGGCCGCGTCGCCAACGGTGCGCGCCGCGCCCTGCGGGCATACTGCGGCAAGCAGCGAGGGGCGAGAGGGGCGGGGCCAGCCATGCATGTAGTCGACATCACCATGTATTACGCGCGCCAGGGCGGCGGCATCACCACGTATCTCAACGCCAAGGCGGACTGGCTGGCGCGGCGGCGCCAGTTCCGGCACACCATCGTCAGCCCCAACGTCGCCGGCGGCGACGCGCGGGTGATCGGCCTGCCGGCCATCGCCTTGCCCGGCATCCACGGCTACCGGGTGCCGCGCGGCGTGTCCCGGCCGGCGCGCGTGCTGCGCCAGCTGCGGCCGGACCTGGTGGAGGTGGGCGACGCCGGCCCTTGCGCGTGGGCGGCGCTGCGCGCGCGCCAGCGCCTGGACATGCCGGTGGTCGGCTTCTATCATTCCGACCTGCATAGCCTGGTGGAGCACAGTCTCGGCGCGGCCGCCGCGGCGCTGGCCGCGCGCTATCTGCGCGCGCTGTACCGCCAGTTCGACCTGGTGCTGACGCCCAGCCGCATCATGCAGGCGCGGCTGGCGGCGCTGGGCGTGGCCGGCGCCGTGGTGCAGCCGCTGGGCGCCGACTGCGCGGTGTTCAGCCCGGCGCGGCGCGACCCGGCGTTGCGGCGCAAGCTGGGCTTGCCGCCCGATGCGCGGCTGCTGGTGTATGCCGGACGGTTCACGCCGCAAAAGAAGCTCGCCCTGCTGGCCGGCGCGCTGGCCCGGCTGGGGCGGCCCTACCACCTGCTGCTGATCGGCAGCGGCACGGCGCCGCCGCGTTCGCCGCACATGACGGTGCTGCCGTTCCAGGGCGACCAGCGGATCTTGGCGCGCCTGCTCGCCAGCTGCGACGTGCTGGTGCATCCGGGCGATATGGAAACCTTCGGCCTGATCGCGATTGAGGCGATGGCCTGCGGCTTGCCGGTGCTGGGGACGGGCGGCGCGGTGGCGGAGCTGGTCGATACGGAGACCGGATTGCTGGTCCGCCCGGACAGCGTCGACAGTTTGTGCGAGGGCATCGACGCGCTGTTCAGGCGCGATTTGAACGCCCTCGGCGGCAACGCCCGCCGCAAGGCGCAGGATTTGTACGACTGGAACCGCGTCATGCCGCAGCTGCTGCGGCGCTATCAGGGTTTGCTGGCGGCGTGGCCGCGCGCGGTGGAAAGAGGGTATGGCCTGGTCCGCGAGTGAGATCAAGGCCGTCTGCGTCTCCATTCACGATGTGGCGCCGGCCACGTGGCCGGCGTGCCTGCGGCTGCTGCAGGCGGTGCGGCAGGTGGCGGACATTCCGGTCACGCTGCTGGTGGTGCCGCGCTATCACGGCGCCGCCACCCGCCATGCCGGCTATGAAGCCATGCTGGGCGCCTTGCTGGCGCAGGGACACGAGCTGGCGCTGCATGGCTACCGCCATCTCGACCGGGCGCCGCCGGCGCGCGGCTTGCGCGGTTTGCCCGGGCGCTATTGGCGTGAAGTGTTTACGACGGGCGAAGGAGAGTTTGCCGCGATCGATGCGGTGCGCGCGCGGCGGTTGCTGGCGCTGGGGCTGGCGTGGTTCGCCGCGCGCGGCTGGCCGGTCAGCGGCTTTGTGGCGCCGGCCTGGCTGC
Organism: Duganella sp. CT11-25; assembly: GCF_047302815.1. Taxonomy (NCBI): domain Bacteria; kingdom Pseudomonadati; phylum Pseudomonadota; class Betaproteobacteria; order Burkholderiales; family Oxalobacteraceae; genus Duganella; species Duganella sp. CT11-25. The sequence continues at coordinate 2,464,749 of NZ_JBKBFD010000001.1, read as the reverse complement.
TGGGCGCCGGCGCCTGGCAAGCCTTGCAGCAAGAAGCGGCGTTTTCCTATACGACGACGCTGACGCATTTTCATCTGCTGCCGGCGCGGCGCGCGCTGTTCTCCCCCAGCCTGGTCTATACCGCGCGCAATCGCGGCGGCCGCTGCCTGTCGCCGCCGGCGGTGACGGCGCTGGCCGGCTGCCTGGCGCCGGCGCCGCTGGTACGCCTGGGCCTGCACCCGCGCGATGCGGAGTTTCCCCGGCTGGTGCTGCACGCGCAGCGCGTGCTCGGGACCTTGCTGGAGCGGCGGCAAGCGCTGACCAAGGCGGCCTTCGCCCGCCGCCTGCCACCGCCTTAGAGGCAGATGGTGACGTGGGCGCCCATCGGCATCTGCGCGCGTCCCGTCACCGCCGCCTTGGCGAAATGGAACAGCTGCTTCATCTTGCTGGCGCCGGCGTCCCAGTATTCGGCCGACTCTATTTTGAGCCGTATCATCGCCAGGTGCGGATCGTCCAGTCCGCCGGGGAACCAGGCCCGCACCAGCGGGCTCCATAGCTCGCGCGCCTTGGCGCGGTCGCGCAGCAGGTAGGCGCGGCCGGTCACGGACAGGTAAAGGTCGTGCTCGGGATTGGAAAAGCTGACGTTGACCTCGGGATGCCGTTGCAGGTCGTGCGTGAAGGGCGCGTCGTCCGAGGTGAAGAACCACATATTGCCTTCGGTGTCGATCTGCTGGCTGGTCAGCGGGCGGCTGGTCAGTATGTGCTCATCGTCGGTGGTGGTGAACATGCCGAAGCGCACATCCTTGATCTTGGCGGCGATGGTGTTGATTTGTTCCTGCGAATACAGCGGCATGATGCGCCTCCATGATGGAAGTGGGAAGATGGCCCCACCATAGCGCTCGCGTCCGCCGCACTCTGTACGCAAGCCCACCTTGGCTTTACATAATAGATACACAAGGCTGGTTGACTTCGCAAATGATAATCATTATCATTTGTGTCTTTGCGCGGTGCAAACGGCCGGCGCTTATTCATCGAAGGAAGTCAATTGAGCGTACAAAACGCCAGCGCCGCACGCAATGCCAGCCGCGCCGTGTGGCTGAAGCAGCTGCACCAGTGGCACTGGATCAGTTCGGCGCTATGCCTGCTCGGGATGTTCTTGTTCAGCATTACCGGCATCACGCTGAACCATGCGTCGCAGATCGAGGCCAAGCCGGTCATCGTGCGCCGGCAGGCGCAATTGCCGGCGCCGCTGACGGCGCAGCTGCGGACCTACGCCGCCGGCCATGACGGCGCCAAGGAACCGCTGCCGGCCGCCGTCGAGCAATGGCTGCTCGCCACCTGGAAGGTGCAGGCCGGCGGCCGCGCCGCCGAATGGGCCAGCGACGAAGTCTACCTGCCGATGGCCAAGGCCGGCGGCGACGCCTGGGTGCGCATCGCGCTGGACGATGGCGCGGCCGAATTCGAGAACACCGACCGCGGCTGGATCTCCTGGCTCAACGACGTCCACAAGGGCCGCAACACCGGCGCGGCCTGGAACTGGTTCATCGATATTTTCGCCGGCCTGTGCCTGGTGTTTTGCATCACCGGATTATTGATCTTGAAGTTCCACGCGACTAACCGGCCGTTCACCTGGCCGATGGTGGGCTTGGGTATTTTGGTTCCGTTTGTCATTGCTCTGCTGTTTATTCATTAATCTCACGACAGGTACTCCATGAAATTACGCTACTCCATCGCGCTGAGTCTGCCACTGGCCAGCGCCTCGGCCATGGGCGCCGATCTGGCCCTCAAACTCGACGTGCCGCAGCTGAACGTGGCCGAATACCACCGCCCCTACATCGCCGCCTGGCTGGAAAACGCCGACCAGAAAGTGGTGGCCAACCTGGCCGTGCTGTACGACGTCAAGAAGAAGGACAACGCCGGCACCAAGTGGCTCAAGGACATGCGCCAGTGGTGGCGCAAGACCGGCCGCGACGTGGCGCTGCCGCTCGACGGCGTCAGCGGCGCGACCAAGGCGCCGGGCGAGGCCACGCTGAGCATCCCGAAAGGCGCGCTGGACAAGCTGCCGGCCGGCCAGTACACGCTGCTGGTGGAAGCGGCGCGCGAAGCGGGCGGCCGTGAAGTCGTCAAGCTGCCGCTGCAGTGGCCGCCGAAGTCGGCGCAGAACGTGACCGGCCAGGGCAAGGAAGAACTGGGCGCCGTGGTTGTACAACTCAAACCGTAAGGCGGAGACATGTTGAACTTGAATCATAAAATAAATAAGTCATGGATGGCGGCGGCGCTGGCCGGCCTGTCGCTGGTGTCGTTCAGCGCGCACGCGCACAAGCCGTGGCTGCTGCCATCGTCCAGCCAGGTCGAAGGCAAGGAAGCCTGGGTCACCGTGGACGCGGCGATCTCGGAAGGCCTGTTCGACATCGATCACCAGCCGCTCAAGCTGGACGGCATCGTGGTCACCGGCCCGGACGGCGGCAAGCTGGAACTGCAGAACGTCAACAACGGCAAGCTGCGCAACACCTTCGACCTGAAGCTGCCGAAGCCGGGCACCTACAAGATCGAGCTGGTGTCGCAGAGCGTGTTCGGCAGCTACAAGAGCAAGGAGGGCGAGACCAAGCGCTTCCGCGGCAGCGAGGCCACGCTGGCCAAGGACGTGCCGGCCGACGCGACCGAGGTGAAACTGTCGCGCACGCAGAGCCGCCTGGAGACCTTCGTCTCGACCGGCGAGCCGGACATGGCGGTGTTCAAGCCGACCGGCGTGGGCCTGGAACTGGTGCCGGTCACCAATCCGACCGAGCTGCGCGCCGGCGAGAAAGTCACCTGGCGTTTCCTGCTGGACGGCAAGCCGGCCGCCAACCAGGGCGTCAGCCTGATCCCGGGCGGCGTGCGTTATCGCGGCACGCTGGGCGAGATCCGCAAGAACACCGACGCCAAGGGTGAGCTGACGATCGAACTGCCGGCGGCGGGCATGTACATGGTCAGCAGCAGCTGGCCGGCCGCCGCGCCGCAAGTGCCGGGCCAGCCGCCGCAGATGGCGCCGCGCCGCGCCACCTATGCGGCGGTGGTAGAAATCCTGCCGGAATAAGGCAGGCATGCGCCGGGTACTCCTGCCTCACGCTATTTCCGAAGACCCGGCGCCGGCAGGCGGTGCGATGCGCGATTTTGCGGGTCGCAGCATGGGCACCAGCTGGTCGGTGCGGCTGGTGGCCGCGCCGGGCGAGGCCTTGCCGGATCTCCAGCAGGGGCTGCAGCAACAGCTCGACGCCATCGTGGCCGAGATGAGCCACTGGGAAGCCGATTCCGACCTGGGCCGCTTCAACCGCGCCGGCGCCGGCAGCTGGCAAGTCTTGCCGCCGGCTTGCTTCGATGTGCTGTCGTATGCGCTGGGCGTCGCGCGCGACTCCGCCGGCGCCTACGATCCCTGCGCCGGCACGCTGGTCAACCTGTGGGGCTTCGGTCCGCACGGGCGTTTCGACCAGCCCGGTTTTGCTCCCCCCGCAGCCCACCGGATCGCCGAGGCGCGCGCGCACCTGGCCGCGCAGCCGGTGGTGCTGGAGCAGGGCAGCCGCCGGGCCTTGCAGCCGGGCGGCGTGCAGCTGGATCTGTCGGCGGTGGCCAAGGGTTACAGCGTCGACCGGCTGGCTTACTATTTAAAAACACAGGGCGTGCGGCACTACCTGGTCGAGGTCGGCGGCGAGCTGCGCGGCGCCGGCTTCAAGCCGGACGGCCAGCCGTGGTGGGTGGCGCTGGAGCAGGTGGGCGATGCCGCGGCCCAGCCGGACGAACTGGTGCTGGCGCTGCACGGCCTGGCCGTCGCCACCTCGGGCGACTACCGCCGCTATTTCCAGCTGGACGGCCGACGCTATTCGCACACCATCGACCCGCGCAGCGGCATGCCGATCGCCAACGATCTGGCTTCGGTCACCGTGGTCCACGCGCAATGCATGGCGGCCGACGCCTGGTCGACCGCGCTGACCGTGCTGGGCTGCGAGCAGGGCTTGCGCCTGGCCGAGCGCCAGGGACTGGCGGCGCGCTTCGTCGTCCGCAACGCCGACGGCGGCTTCACCGAACACATGAGTAGCCATTTACGCGGCATGCTGGACGAATGATCTGGACCAACGACCCTACCCGATTAATGCTGGTGGCCGGCTTTAGCGCCAGCTATGCGCTGGTCTGCCTGGCGTCCTATCTGCGCACGCGCCGCAAGCGCCTGGCCGCGCGGCGGGCCAAGGCGGCAGCGGCGGCCTCGCCCGGCTGGATCATCGCCTACGCCAGCCAGACCGGCAACGCCGAGGCGCTGGCGGGGCAAACGCTGGCCACCTTGAAGCTGGCCGGCATACCCGCGCAGCTGAGCGAATTATCCGATCTACAGGGCGCGGACCTGCAGCGCGCCGAGCGCATGCTGTTCCTGGTCAGCACCTATGGCGAGGGCGATGCGCCCGACGCCGCCGCCGCCTTTGCCGGCCGCCTGATGACGCAAGGCCTGGCGCTGCCGCGGCTGCACTACGCGGTGCTGGCGCTGGGCGACAGCGCCTACACGCAGTATTGCGGCTTCGGCCGCGCGCTGGACCAGTGGCTGCAGGCGCAAGGGGCGCAAAGCCTGTTCCCGCGCATCGAAGTCAACCGCAGCTCGGCCGACGCGATCGCGCACTGGCGCCAGCAACTCAGCCACCTGGCCGGCACCAGCGACGCGCCGGACTGGAGCGCGCCGGCCTTCGACAACTGGCGCCTGGCCGTGCGCGTGCAGCTCAACCCGGGCAGCGCCGGCGCGCCGGTCTACCACCTGGAGCTGGAGCCGCAGGACGGCGAACCGCCGGCCTGGGAATCCGGCGACCTGGTGCAGATCGCCGCGCCGGCCGACCCGTCGCGCCCGCGCGAATACTCGATCGCCTCGATCCCGGCCGACGGCCGCGTGCACCTGCTGGTGCGCCTGCACAGCCATGACGACGGCAGCTGGGGCCTCGCCTCCGGTTGGCTGACGCAGCAGGCGCGCATCGGCCAGGCCATCCAGCTGCGGCTGCGCCAGCATCGCCGCTTCCGCCTGGAAGACAATGTGCAGCGGCCGCTGATCCTGATCGGCAACGGCAGCGGCATCGCCGGGCTGCGCGGCCACCTGAAGGCGCGTGCGCTGGCCGGGCAGGGCCGCAACTGGCTGTTGTTCGGCGAACGCAACCATGCGCACGATTTCCACTACCGCGACGAGCTGGAAGCGCTGCGGCAGGCGGGCCGGCTGGAGATCGACCAGGCCTGGTCGCGCGACGGCGGCGCGGCGCGCTATGTGCAGGACCTGCTGCCGGCCCGGGCCGGCAAATTGCGGGCCTGGGTGGCGCAGGGCGCCGCCATCTATGTTTGCGGCAGCCTGGACGGCATGGCGGCCGGGGTGGATCTGGCGCTGGCGGACATACTGGGGCGCGATCAACTGGACCGTCTGGTAACCGAAAATCGCTATCAACGTGATGTTTATTGACACACTACGACACACTGGAAATACATGGATGTGGTAATAATGCCACGGTCGCATATGGTGAAAATGCGTTTTGGCGATACAAAATTTTTTTTCATCAACAATATTCTAAATAATCAATATTTTTGATCGCTTTATTTTGTTCTTGTACAGAAATCCCGAAAAACAGCCACACTTTGTTACAGGGGCGTTACATAATTGTCGGCTGATGAGCAAGGATAGCCTCCGTTCCTCGTCGCTTAGCCTGATCCTGTAATGTCCTGCGTCGTGGCCGGTTGGCCAGATCCGCGTTAGGCCTGCCCGGGCCGCCAAAGCGCGAAGATGCGTTCTCCTTGTTCATGTTGTTTATATAACCACATTACAGGGAGTAATGAATGAATTTGCAAGAGAAAGCAGGCGTCCGATCCGTGCGTCTGGCACTCGCAGTCCTGGCCGGTTCCACACTGTTCGCAGGCCAGGCATCGGCACAAGAGCAGGCGATCCAAAAGGTTGAGATCACCGGTTCCGCCATCAAGCGCATCAACGTCGAAGGCGCACTGCCAGTGCAGCGCCTGACCACCGAACAGATCGCCAAGTCCGGCGCGACCACGGTTGCCGACCTGATCCAGGCCCTGCCTTCGATGCAAGGTTTCACCATTGAGGCGATCGCCGCCGGCACCAACTCGGGCGGCCGCGTTTCCGCGTCCATTCACGATATCGGCGAAAGCTACACCCTGGTGCTGCTGAACGGCCGCCGCATCGCCCCGCAAGGCTCGGGCTCCGCCATCAACCTGAACGCCATTCCGTTGAGCGCGGTTGCCAGCGTCGAGATCCTGACCGACGGCGCCTCCGCGCTGTACGGTTCCGACGCGATCGCCGGCGTGATCAACTTCGTGCTGAAAAAAGAACTGCAAGGCGGCAACATCGAAGTCAGCGCTGGACAGCCGGGCGCCAGCAAGGCCGGCCAGAAGAGCAACATCAGCGCCACCTACGGCTTCGGCGAACTCGACACCAACCGCTACAACGTGATGGCCTCGTTCCGTCACGACGAGCAGGGCCAGGTCAAGGCCACCGACCGCGACTTCGCCAAGACGTCGTACGTGCCTTACAACTGGAACGGCAAGAGCTACATCTACGACCGCACCAGCGCGGCAGCGATTCCAGCCAACGTGTCCGCCACCTTCAATTCGGGCGCGGCGCCGATCGGCTTCAATCCCTACCTGAAGCAAAACGGCAATTGCGCGGCGATGAACCAAGTCTCCCTGAGCAACACCGCTCTGGTGCAGAACTGCGGCTTCGACTACGTGCAGACCATCGAAATCATCCCTGAAAGCAAGCGCGACAGCTTCTTCGGCAAGGCGACCGTGCGCGCCACCGACAGCATCGACGTCTACCTCGAAGCGGCCTACTCGCGCATGGACCTGACCGCGCGCATCGCGCCGAACACCGCGTCGGTGGCGATCGCCAAGAACTCGCCGCTGTACAACACCTACGTCAAGCCTTACCTGACCGCGGGCCAGGACGCCGACATCAAGGCGGTGACCGCCAGCTACCGTACCTACGACTGGGGCACGCGCGACAGCGAGACCATCACCGATTCCAAGAATCTGGTGCTGGGCAGCAAGGGCGAGATCGGCGCATGGAGCTTCGACACCGGCCTGACCTGGTCGCGCAACGCGATCGACGAGCGCTATGTCGGCGGCTACGTGAAGAACGCCGAGTTCCGCGACATGCTGGCCAAGAACCAGTTCGACCCGTTCCTGGGCATCGGCCAGCAATCGGCCGCGACCAAGACCCTGATCGCCAACTCGGTGTTCAATGGTTCGATCCGCGAAGCGTCGACCACGCTGAAAGGCATCGACTTCCACGGTTCGCGTGAAATCTTCAAGCTGCCGGCCGGCGCAGTCAACGCCGCATTCGGCGCCGACTACCGCGACTACCACTACGAGCAAACCCCGAACGCATCGTCGTCGGACATCTTCGGCTTCAGCGCCTCCCCGGCCTACGATCTGCAACGCGCCAACTACGGCGCGTTCACCGAGATCAACGTTCCTGTGATCAAGTCGATCGAAGTGACCGGCGCCGCCCGTTACGACACCTTCGACGCGGTCAAGAACGCCATCGCCAAGCGCGACATGGGCAGCAAAGAATCGTCGAGCACCTACAAGGTGTCGGCACGCTGGCAGCCGACCAGCTCGTTCCTGCTGCGCGGTTCCTACGGCACCGGCTTCAAGGCGCCGTCGATGCTGGACATCGGCCAGCCGCTGGTGTCGGCAGGCTTCACCTCGGCATCGTGGGATTGCCCGGCCAATCTGCGCGCCGAGAACGCCGACTACTGCCAAGTGGGCAAGCGTCAGTACAACGTGATCTCCGGCGGTAACGAAAACCTGAAGCCAGAGAAGTCCAAGCAGTACACCGTGGGCTTCCGCTTCGAGCCGACCTCGTCGTTCTCGGTGCAGGCCGACCTGTGGGATGTGAAGATCCGCGACGCCGTTTCCAGCGTGTCGGAAGCACAGATCTTCGCCGATCCGGTCAAGTTCCGTAACCTGTTCACCACCTTCGTGGATCCAGGCAACGGCCAGACCTACTGGGCCAAGAAGACGCTGTCGATCAACATCGGTCAGACCCACAACCAGGGTATCGATTGGGAAACCACCTATCGCCACAACTTCGGCATCGGCCGCCTGACCACCACCCTGAACGGCACCTACCTGCTGAAGTCGGACTACACCCGTCCAGGCACGGATAACGACTGGGTCAACAGCATGAACCGCTACGGCATCAACGACGCCGTGTCGTTCCGCCACATCGTGCGTCTGTCCAGCACGCTGGACACCGGCGCGTTCTCGAACCAGCTGACCGCCAACTACCGCAACGGCTACACCGATGCCGAAGCGACCAGCCGCAACGTGGCGACCAACGTGCTGGAAACCTTCCGCGTCGAAGTGCCTTCGCACCTGACGTTCGACTGGCAGGGCAAATGGCAGGCGACCAAGGTCATCACGCTGCGCGCCGGCGTGAAGAACATCGCCGACCGCGATCCACCGTTCTCGCTGCGCGCGTCGTCGGGCCACCAGGTTGGCTTCGACCCACGCTACGCGGATCCGATGGGCCGCACCTTCTACATGACCGGCAACTACAGCTTCTAAGCTGAAGGGCTGCGCATAGCCAAAGCCCCCACCAGCCTGGACGCGGTCTCGATCGCGTTCAGTGCGGGTGGGGGCTTTTTTTGCTTGGCGGTCAAGCCAGGTCGGCTTGTTCCAGGCCGCGCGCCAGGCTCGAGATCGATGGGTTGTCGATGAACACGCAACGCTTGCCGGTGCGCTTGCAATAGTCTTTCACGCGCCAGTAGGCGCTGTGGCTGATGCAGCCGGTCTGGCAGATCACCAGGTCGGCCGCCGCCAGGCTGGCGTCGAGGCGGTTGGCGTTGTCTTCCAGGCCGCCGTCGTGGTGCGCGAATTGCGCGCCTTCGCGCTCGATCAGTTCGCGGTAGGTGGCGACGTTGCCGCTGCGCCCGCCCACGCACAGCACCGCGCGGTCGCTCAGCCTGAGCGGCATCTTCATGACGTGCTCGACCACCTGGCGCGCCTCTTCCTGGATAGGCGCGGCCGGTTCGGCGGCGCGCGCCAGTTCCAGCTTGAGCTCGGCGATCTGGTTGCGCATCGCGCGTTCGCGTTCCTCCATCTGGCCCAGGCGCTCGGCCAGCTTGGCGCGCGATTCCAGGCCGGGTATCGATTCCCGCAACTGTTCCAGCTCCATCTTCAGCGAGTCGATCATGCTGTCCTTGCCGACCGCCTGCGCGCGCAACTGCATCAGCTGCGCGCCGTGCTTTTCGGCGTCCGCGCTTTTCTCGGCCAGCAGCGCGGCGCCGCGCTGCTGCGCCTTGGCCAGGTCGTGCGTCAGCCGCTTGTTCTCTTCCAGCGTGGCGTTGAATTTGTTGATGTCGGCCCGCACGCAGGCCCCGGCCTGGTGCTGCACCATGTGCAGGTCGCGGCACATCTGCTCTTCCAGCTCGGAGGTGCAGCGCGGATGGGTCAGGCCGGCCCAGAAGGCGCCGGCCACATCGCCGTTGGCGACGGCGGTGCGCCACAGCTCGCCGACCTGCTCGGCGCTCTTGGCGGCGCGGAAGCGCAGCAGCACGGCGGCGTAGCGGCGTTCCAGTTCCTTTTGCAGCGCTTCCGACAGGCGGTTGCGGTTGCCGCATTCGGTGACGGCGCCGACGTGGACTTCATAGTCGTCGGCCACCACTTTGCCGCTGGTGATTTTATCCACCAGCTTGCGCAGCACGCCCAGCGGGAAGCCGACCCCGACCAGCGGGCAGTGGCAGGCATGGCCCAGCTCCCACAGCCGGCGGCGGCGCGATGCGTGCGCCTCCGGCTGCGCGGCCAGCACGCTGATGACGTTGTTGATGACCGGCTTGATGACTTGCCGGGTCGCGGTCTGTTCCGCCGGGCGGGCCGGCGTGACCGTGCCCGCCACCTGCGGCATGGCGGCGGCGATGATGGCCGCCAGCGGATCGTGTTTCTCGCACATGGGTGATGCTCCGCTTACGCCGTGGCCGGCGCGGTGCGGGCGCGCGCCATGATGCGGCTGAGGAAGTTGGTCTTTTCCTGCTCGTGCATATTGCGCTCGACCACGCCGGCCCACTGCTCGGAGAGCTGCTGGCAGGTGGCGCTGAGCACCGGCGCCAGATCGGGCAGGCTGGCCAGCGCTTTCAGGTGGCGCTCGATCACCGAGGCCAGCTTCACGCAGCCGCCGGTGGCGTCGCTGCCGGCCGTGTAGTGCGACATCAGGTGCAGCACCGCGGACAGCATCAGTTCGGGATTGTGTCCGCCGTGGGTCGGGGCGAGAAAAATCGGATTGCTACGGTCTATGGCCATCAGACGCTCCTGGTTCGAGAGTGGAGAGCATGGCTGGCGGTATGGCTGGCTACTCAGGGGAGTGGGCGCGGCGGCGCCCGGTTAACGCACAGTAAAATTGGTCGTCAAGCGGTCAGTATCAGCTTGTTCAGCTGGGTGATGCGCAGGCGGTAAATCCGGCCGGCATGTTCGATTTCCAGCTCGCGGCCGCTTTCCATCAGGCCGGCGCTGCTGACGCGCTTGACCGGGGAGAGCGCCTGCACGGTCGCGGTGTGGGCTGGACGGGCGGCGATTGCCGGCGGCGTTGCGGGTAGGGTCGTGCTCATCGTCATTTTCTCCTTAAATAAGAATGATTCGTATTTGCATTCATTATTGTGGAAGGCCGGACGGAATGCAAGCCTTATTTCATTGGTAACGGCGGGAGCGTGAAAAAAAATGGCCCGGTGCTGGACCGGGCCGAAGGCTGGGTAATGCGGAGGTAGTACCTGGTGCTACAACGCGGCCAGCAATTGGCCGGGAGTGATGGTTTCGCCCTTGGTCTTGGCCGCCGCCAGCTGCTTGGCGCGGGTGCGCGACGGCGGCAGCCGGCGCAGCGTCTTCAGCGCCTCGGGGTCCTTGATGCCGATGGTGCGCTGGTCGACGCTGATCAGGCCGATCTCGTTGAAGGCCGACAGCGTGCGGCTCACCGTTTCCAGGGTCAGGCCCAGGTAGCTGCCGATTTCGTGGCGCGTCATGCGCAGGTTGAACAGCTTGCTCGAATAGCCCATTTGCGCGAAGCGGTCGGCCAGCGCCACCAGGAAACGCGCCACGCGGGCCTCGGCGCTGAGCGCGCCCAGCATGCCGATCATCGCCTGCTCGCGCACCAGCTCGCGGCTCATGACGCCGTACATCATGTTTTCCAGTTCCAGGTGCACGCGGCCGAGCGCGGTCAGCTTCTTGAACGGCAGCAGGATCAGGTCGCAGTCCGACAGCGCCACCGCTTCCGACGAGTAGTGGCGGGTATGGATGCCGTCCACGCCCAGCATGTCGCCCTTCATCGGGAAGCTGAGCACCTGTTCGTTGCCGAATTCGTCGATCAGCACCGTCTTCAGGAAGCCGGAGTTGACGATGTACAGCGTGTCGAACGGTTGGCCGATGGTGTGGATGCGCTGGCCGGTCTTGAATTGCACGTGCTGGAACAGCAACTCCTCGGTGGTGACCGAACAGGCCGCCGGGATATGGAGCAGGTCGCAGACTTCCTTCAGGTTCGACCACAGCCGCCCCTGACGCTGGCGGCCTGCCTCCATCGACGAGGATTGCATGGTGGTCGTCGTGGCGGGGCGAATTTCAGACGTTTGCGTGGACAGCATAGTGATCTCCTGTGTACAGGTATTGCTTTTCGTTGGGAACGGGAATGGTGCCGCGCAGCATTTGCTGCGTGCCTTGTAGCCGTGCAGCATGAATCGATGGTTTCAGTATGCCAACGCAGGGGGGAGATAGATATCAGCAATGGCTGAATATGCACGTAGGAGCCAGCGCAGGGATGTAGGAGTACTCCTACGGCCCAGCACGGTATTCAGGTTTTGAAGGGGGATAACAGGCGGTGCGCCACGGCATATTGCACCATTTCGGAGAGGGAGTTCATGCCCATTTTCTGCATGATGCGGGTTTTATGCGTGCTGACGGTCTTCACGCTCAGATGCAGGCTGTTGGCGATTTCGGTGATGGATTTGCCTGCGACCAACAAAGAAAATACCTCGAACTCGCGGTCCGACAGCTGTTTATGCAACAGGCTCTCGTTCGGCATCATGATATTCAGCGCCAGCTGCTCGGCCACCTCGGTGCTGATGTAGGGACGGCCGGAGGCCACCTTGCGGATCGCGCCGACCAGCTGGGTGCCGGCGCTCTCCTTGGTCAGGTAGCCCTGGGCGCCGGCGCGGATGGCGCGCACCGCGTACTGTTCTTCCTCGTGCATGGTGAGGATCAGGATCGCCAGCTTGGGCGCCTCGGCCTTGATCTGCCGGATCAGGTCGACGCCGCTGCGGCCGGGCATGGACAAGTCCAGCAGCAGCAGGTCGAAGCCGCCCTGGCGCACGTGGCCGAGCACCTCGAAGCCGTCGATGGCCTCTCCCACGATGTCGATGTCAGGTGCGCCGTCGAGTATGCGTTTGAGACCTTCACGCATGATGGTGTGGTCGTCGGCGATGACTATACGAATCATAGAGAGAGGAAGTTATAAAAAGTGATTAAGAGTAAAGCATGTTGCGTTTGCGTTAACTTCGAATGTTACTATAAAAAGCATCTCATTTGCCTTTTTATTTACTACCGGGTTCCTTGATCAGGCGGTGCACCAGCACCGGAATTTTGGAATGTGACAACACCTTGTTGGTTACACTGCCCAATAACAACTGGCCCCAGCCGCTGCGACCGTGCGAGCCCATGAAGATCAGGTCGCAGCCGTTGTTTTGCGCCACGTCGACGATTTTCAGCGCCGCGCTTTCGGCAAACGCGGTCATCGCTTCGCAGCGCACGCCGCGCCTGGCGCAGGAATCGACCACGTCCTGGGTGTGCTCGGCGCCCGCGCGCCGCATGGCGACGCGGTATTCATCCTCACTGGGATAGCTGGGGGGGATGATTTCAACGTAGATCGGGTACTGGTACTCCGGCGCCACGAACAGCACCAGCACTTCGGCGCCGAGTTGCTCGGCAAAGGTGACCCCGGCGCAGGCGGTCTTGCTGGAAACGGCGGAGCCGTCGGTGGTGATCAAGATTTTGCGGTACATGGCCAACCTCCTTATCAAACCAGCTACTGCTTTCATTGTAGTCGCGATTTACATTATTGTTAGGATGGAAAGACTTGATGTTTATCAAATAAAAGCGCTTTATACTGTGGCATGCCTGTGCGCTTTTATACTTTTTACCGGTTTTTTTTGCATTCAAGCACTACTTTTGTGTCTCAGGGCGTACTTTGGCGATCTATCCAATGTTAGTATCTCCAAATACAACAGTAAACTTGGCTTATGCCCGGCATACGGGGCAGGCGACCCGGCGTTGGGATTGAATAATCCGGCTGCGCCCTGCTACACTCGCTACAGTGCGTTATATTGCCGCGTGTCATCACAAGCAAGTTTAGGGCAGCAATTTTACAAATTATGGAGAAGCAGGAATTATGACTAACGCCGCTGATGATTTCGACGCATTATTTGAAGAAGTGTCTGCTCAGAGCAAGACCGCAGCGCCCGCTCCAGCGCCTGCTCCCGCACCGGCCGCCGCGGCGGAAGATGACCTGGAAAGCCTGTTTGACGAAGTAGCGTCGTCGGCCCGTCCGGCCGCCGTCGCCGCGCCAGCCGCCCCGGCGGCCGAGGCGGCGCCGGCCGAGCATGCCGAAGGCGAAGAGGGCGGCGACAAGCCGATGTTCGAACGCCTGGGCGGCATCGTGCGCCTGTTGCACGATTCGCTGCGCGAACTCGGCTACGACAAGGCACTGACCGAAGCCTCGACCCAGATCAACGACGCCCAGGATCGCCTGGAATACGTCGCCACGCTGACCGAGCAGGCCGCCAACAAGGTGCTCAACACGCTGGACGAAGGCATGCCGGCGCAGGACGTGCTGTCGAAGCAGTCGAAGGACATGGAAACCCGCTGGGCCGACCTGTTCGCGGGCAAGCTGAGCCTGGACCAGTTCAAGCAGCTGGCCGGCGATTCGCAAGCCTTCGCCGTGGCGGTCTCGGCCGCCACCGAAGCTGAGAAGGCCCGCCTGCTGGAAATCATGATGGCCCAGGACTTCCAGGACATCACCGGCCAGCTGATCAAGAAAGTGGTGAACATCACCAAGACAGTGGAGCACGAACTGGCAGAACTGCTGCGCGACAACGCGCCGCCTGCGGTCCGCGAGAAGATTGCACAAAAAGAAGTGTCCCTGATGTCCGGCCCATCGGCTCCGGCCGTAGCGCTGAACCAGGACAATGTCGACGACCTGCTTGCTGATCTGGGATTCTAATGGACGATATGCTCAAGGATTTCGTCGTCGAGGCGATGGATCTTGCGGTCAATGTGGAAGAGCATCTGCTGCGGCTCGAACGCGACCCGGACAACAAAGAAACGCTGAACGCCGTTTTTCGCTCCTTCCATACGATCAAGGGCGGCGCCGGCTTCATGGGCTTGCCGGCCATGGTCGCCGCCTGCCACCTGACCGAGAACCTGTTTGACGCGCTGCGCACCGGCGCCGCGCCGGTGACGCCGCTGGCGATCGAGGCGGCGCTGCAAGCGTCGGGCTTCGTGGCCGACCAGCTCGCCGAATTGAACAACGGCGCCGAGCCGGACAGCCTGTCGGCGATGCCGAAGGATCTGGAAGTCATCCTGACCGACGCCATCGAAGGCAAGACCGATTCGGCCCCGGCCAAGGCGGCCGCGCCGGCGCCTGCGCCCGCCGCCGCCCCGGCCGCCGCGGTCGCGGCCCCCGCCGCGGCAGCGCCGGCGGCCGACGGCCTGGACTGGGAAGGCATGTACCAGGCCGTGATGCCGGAAGGCAGCTACACGCGCGCCGCCGCCGCGCCGGCCGCGGCCGCATCGGCGCCGATCCCGGCCGCGGAAATCGCCGCCGTGGCCGCCGCCGTGCAAGTGGCGCCGACGCCGCGCGCGCGCGAAGCGGGCGAGAAGCGCGAAGAGCGTCCGCAAGCGGCGCCGGTCAAGGAAGAGTCAATCCGCGTCGATGCTGTTAAACTAGACGCCTTGCTGGAAGTGGCGGGCGAATCGGTGCAGGCCGCCAACCAGGCTGCCGTGCTGCTGGAACGCCTGCTGCAATTCAAGTTTGAAGGCCAGGCCCAGACGCTGATGGCGACGCTGGCGGAAACGCTGGAACGCGCCTCGCGCTATTCCACCGAACTGCAGCGCGCCACGCTGGCGACCCGCATGCAGCCGGTGGGCCGCCTGTTCCAGAAGTTCCCGCGCCTGGTGCGCGAGCTGGCCAAGGACCTGGGCAAGGACGTCGAGCTGACCATCGAGGGCGCGGAGACCGAAGTCGACCGCGTGGTGGTGGACAGCCTGTACGATCCGCTGGTGCACATGCTGCGCAATTCGCTGGACCATGGCGTCGAGTCGCCGGAGGACCGCATCGCGGCGGGCAAGCCGGCCAAGTCCTACATCTCGCTGAAGGCGTGGCAGGAGGCCAACAGCGTGATGATCGTGCTGCAGGACGACGGCAAGGGCATGGATCCGGTGGTGTTGCGCACCAAGGCCCAGCAAAAAGGCTTGATCAGCGAATCGGCCAACCTGAGCAACGACGAGTGCTTCCAGCTGGTGTTCCTGCCGGGCTTCTCGACCAAGGAAGTGGCCTCCAGCGTCTCCGGGCGCGGCGTCGGCATGGACGTGGTCAAGACCGCCGTGGAGAAGAACCGCGGCGCGATCCATATCGAATCGGCGCTGGGCAAGGGCACCAAGTTCGCCATCCGCCTGCCGATCGAGCTGTCGATCGTGCCGACCATGCTGGTCTCGACCTCGGGCGCCGCGCTGGCGTTGCCGATGGCCGTGGTGCAGCGCGTGGTCGAGCTGCCGGAAGTGTTCATGGAAGTGGGCGGCGCGCCGGTGCTGAAAGACCAGGGACGTCCGCTGCCGGTGCGTTCGCTGGCCGACTCGCTGGGCTACGAGAGCTGCCGCGAGAAGGTGGGTATTGTTGTCGCTGCACCACAGCCGTATATCCTGGCGGTGGAAGCGGTCGACGGCACGGCCGACCTGGTGATCAAACCGATGACCGCGATTACCGTCGAGGGCATCACCGGCACCGCCCGTTCCGCCGAAGGCGAACTGGTGCTAGTGGTGGGCCTATCCTTCCTAATGGACGGATGCAGAAGTACTGTACGCATGGCAGCCTAGCTTCGACGCTAGGCCGGAAAGACCAAAAGCCTGCGTCCACGCAGGCTTTTTTTATTTGCAATACAGAATTTTTTAAAAGGAGTCATAAACAGTGTATCGATAGGCGGAACCGCATCGGCTCACGAGGCCCGAAGGCGGCGCCCGCTATCGCATTGCACAATATGGCATAATCGAAGTGGATCACTCACACAGGCAGCAGCAGTACGCATAAACATGATGAAGACGCTTTACGACAAACTCTGGGAATCCCACGTGGTCAAGGCCGAGGAAGACGGCACCACCATCCTGTACATCGACCGCCACCTGGTGCATGAAGTCACCAGCCCGCAGGCATTCGACGGCCTGCGCGAAGCCGGCCGCCAGCCGTGGCGCATCTCGGCCAACCTGGCCGTGGCCGACCACAACGTGCCGACCACCTCGCGCGCCGACGGCATCGCCGACCCGGTCTCGCGGCTGCAGGTCGAGACGCTGGACAACAACGCCAAGTCCTACGGCCTGACGTACTTCAATATGAACGACAAGCGCCAGGGCATCGTCCACGTGATCGGGCCGGAGCAGGGCGCGACGCTGCCGGGCATGACCGTGGTCTGCGGCGACTCGCACACCTCGACCCACGGCGCCTTCGGCGCGCTGGCGCACGGCATCGGCACCTCGGAAGTCGAGCACGTGCTGGCGACCCAGACTCTGCTGCAAAAGAAATCCAAGGCCATGCTGGTGCAGGTCGACGGCGCGCTGCCGGCCGGCGTCACCGCCAAGGACGTGGTGCTGGCCATCATCGGCAAGATCGGCACCGCCGGCGGCACCGGCTACTGTATCGAGTTCGGCGGCTCGACCATCCGCGCGCTGTCGATGGAGGGCCGGATGACGGTCTGTAATATGGCGATCGAGGCCGGCGCGCGCGCCGGCATCATCGGCGTCGACGACACCACCATCAACTACGTCAAGGGCCGCCCGTTTTCGCCGGCGGGCCCGCACTGGGAGCGCGCGGTGGAATACTGGCGCACGCTGCATTCGGACGCCGGCGCCAGATTCGACCTGGTCGTCACGCTGAACGCGGCCGAGATCAAGCCGCAGGTGACCTGGGGCACGTCGCCGGAAATGGTGATCGCGATCGACGGCCGGGTGCCGGATCCGGACCTGGAAAAAGACAGCGTCAAGCGCGACGCGATGGAAAAGGCGCTGGTCTATATGAACCTGAAGCCGAACACGGCGATCGAGGACATCCGCATCGACAAGGTGTTCATCGGTTCGTGCACCAACTCGCGCATCGAAGACTTGCGCGCCGCCGCCGATGTGGTGCGCGGCAAGCATCGCGCCTCCAACGTCAAGCTGGCGCTGGTGGTGCCGGGCTCGGGACTGGTCAAGGACCAGGCCGAGAAAGAGGGCCTGGACCGCATCTTCAAGGATGCCGGCTTCGAGTGGCGCGAGCCGGGCTGCTCGATGTGCCTGGCGATGAACGCCGACCGCCTGGAGCCGGGCGAGCGTTGCGCCTCGACTTCCAACCGTAATTTCGAAGGACGCCAAGGACAAGGCGGACGCACCCATCTGGTGTCTCCCGCCATGGCCGCGGCAGCCGGTATCGCCGGCCACTTCGTCGACGTACGCGCACTGCGTTGATTTTTTTGATTGATTCTACGAGAACACCATGAAAAAACTATTTGCTCTGTCCATCATTGCCCTGATCCTGACCGGCTGCAACACCGTCAACGGCTTCGGCAAGGACGTTAAAAAAGTCGGTGAATCGCTGGAAGGCGCTTCGACCAAAAAATAACACGCAGTACGGCGGGCCGCGACGGTCCGCCGTCGCACAACCCGAACGAGAATCATGGATAAATTTACGATCTACGAAGGCCTGGTGGCCCCGCTCGACCGCGCCAACGTCGACACCGACGCCATCATCCCGAAGCAATTCCTGAAGTCCATCCATCGCACCGGCTTCGGCCCGAACCTGTTCGACGAATGGCGCTACCTCGACCACGGCGAGCCCGGCATGGACAACAGCCGCCGTCCGCTGAACCCGGACTTCGTGCTCAACGAAGCGCGCTACCAGGGCGCCTCGATTCTCCTGACCCGCAAGAACTTCGGCTGCGGCTCCTCGCGCGAACACGCGCCGTGGGCGCTGGACCAGTACGGCTTCCGCGCGATCGTCGCGCCGTCGTTCGCCGACATCTTCTTCAACAACTGCTACAAGAGCGGCTTGCTGCCGATCGTCTTGTCCGAATCCCAGATTGATCATCTGTTCAATGAAGTCAAGGCCTTCCCCGGTTACCGTCTGGTGGTCGACCTTGAACAGCAGCGCATTTCCACCAGCAATGGCAGCGTCTCCTATCCCTTCGAGATCGACGCCTTCCGCAAATACTGCCTGATGAACGGGCTCGACGATATCGGCCTGACCCTGCGTCACGCCGACGCTATCCGCGGCTTCGAAGAGCGCCATCTGGCAAACCAACCCTGGTTGGCTAACGTCATCTAATCGATCGAATAACATGAAAATTGCAATCCTCCCGGGCGACGGTATCGGCCCGGAAATCGTCGCACAGGCCGTCAAGGTCCTGAACGTGCTGGGCGAAAAATTTGAGCTGGAAACCGCCCCCGTCGGCGGCGCCGGCTACGCGGCCCACGGCCACCCGCTGCCGGAAGGCACGCTGGCGCTGGCCAAGGCCGCCGACGCGGTGCTGTTCGGCGCCGTCGGCGACTACCAGTACGACAAGCTGGACCGTCCATTGCGTCCCGAGCAGGCCATCCTCGGCCTGCGCAAGAACCTGGGCCTGTTCGCCAACCTGCGTCCGGCCATCCTCTACCCTGAGCTGGCCGGCGCCTCGACGCTGAAGCCGGAAGTGGTGTCCGGCCTGGACATCCTGATCATCCGCGAACTGACCGGCGACATTTACTTCGGCCAGCCGCGCGGCGTGCGCGAGTGCCCGGACGGTCCGTTCAAGGGCCAGCGCGAAGGCTTCGACACCATGCGCTATGCGGAAGGCGAGATCCGCCGCATCGCCCACGTGGCGTTCCAGGCGGCGCAAAAGCGCGACAAGCGCCTGACCAGCGTCGACAAGGCCAACGTGCTGGAGACCTTCCAGTTCTGGAAAGACATCGTCACCGACGTCCACCGGGAATATCCTGACGTCGCGCTCGAGCATATGTATGTCGACAACGCCGCGATGCAGCTGGTGCGCGCACCGAAGAAGTTCGACGTCATCGTCACCGGCAATATGTTCGGCGACATCCTGAGCGACGCCGCCGCGATGCTGACCGGCTCGATCGGCATGCTGCCGTCGGCCTCGCTGGACGCCAACAACAAGGGCCTGTACGAACCGTCGCACGGTTCCGCGCCCGACATCGCCGGCAAGGGCATCGCCAATCCGCTGGCCACCATTCTGTCGGCCGCCATGATGCTGCGCTTCTCGCTGAACAAGGCCGAGCAGGCCGACCGCATCGAGACCGCCGTCAAGAAAGTGCTGTCGCAAGGCCTGCGCACCGCCGACATCTACGAGGAAGGCACCACCAAAGTGGGCACCGAGGAAATGGGCAACGCGGTCGTTAAGGCACTCGCATAAAACATAAGACAAGGAAGAGCAAAATGAAACTCGTAGGCTTGGTAGGTTGGCGCGGCATGGTGGGTTCGGTCCTGATGCAGCGCATGCAGGAAGAGGGCGACTTCGCCCACATCGAACCGGTGTTCTTCACCACCTCGAATCCGGGCGGCAACGCGCCGGCGATGGCAAAGAATGAAACCAAACTGAAAAGCGCGACCGATATCGACGAGCTGAAAAAGTGCGAGATCATCATCTCGTGCCAGGGCGGCGACTACACCGGCGAAGTGTTCCCTCAACTGCGCGCGGCCGGCTGGAACGGCTACTGGATCGACGCCGCGTCGACCCTGCGCATGGAAAAGGACGCGGTCATCGTGCTGGACCCGGTCAACCTGCACGTCATCAAGGACGCGCTGGGCAAGGGCGTGAAGAACTACATCGGCGGCAACTGCACCGTCTCATGCATGCTGATGGGCCTGGGCGGCCTGTTCCAGCACAACCTGGTCGAGTGGATGACTTCCATGACCTACCAGGCGGCATCGGGCGGCGGCGCGCAGCACATGCGCGAACTGCTGACCCAGTTCGGCACCATCAACGCCGCGGTCAAGGCCAAGCTGGACGACCCCGCGTCGGCCATCCTGGAAATCGACCGCCAGGTGCTGGCGACCCAGCACGGCCTGAGCGCTGAGGAGACCAGGCAGTTCGGCGCGCCGCTGGCGGGCAACCTGATCCCTTGGATCGACAAGGACCTGGGCAACGGCCAATCGAAGGAAGAGTGGAAGGGCGGCGCCGAGACCAACAAGATCCTGGGCCTGGGCGCGGACTTCGGCTCGAAAGCCATCCCGGTCGACGGCCTGTGCGTGCGCATCGGCGCCATGCGCAGCCACTCGCAGGCGCTGACCATCAAGCTGAAGAAAGACGTGCCGATCGACGAGATCCACGACATCATCGCCTCCAACAACCAGTGGGTGAAGGTCATCCCGAACACCCGCGAAGCGTCGGTCACCGGCCTGTCGCCGGCCGCCGCGACCGGTAGCCTGAGCATCCCGGTCGGCCGCCTGCGCAAGATGAGCATGGGCGATGATTACCTGTCGGCATTTACCGTTGGCGACCAGCTGCTGTGGGGCGCCGCCGAACCGCTGCGCCGCATGCTGCGCATCGTGCTGGACGCGTAATACCAGTAGTTCAATTGTTACAGCAGAAGGGGTTTTCTCTATGTACTCTCATAGGGGAAACCCCTTTTTTTGCGTTAAAGTAGGCGTAGACGTTACAGAACCTCGTGTATCACTAGAGAAACATCGTGCAAAGCTTGCATGCTCCTGTGCATGATGATATGTTGGTATATCTGGGAAAGTAACATTTTCCCTCTGACAACCTACTGCCGCCCACTATGCCTGTACACACCCGCCCCAGCATCGTTTCGTTCGCGTTGAAGACCATCACCAGCGCTGTTGCCAGCGCGGTGCTGGTGGCCGCATCGGCCAACGCGGCGGGACTCGGCAAGCTGACCGTCCTGTCTTCGCTGGGTCAGCCGCTGCGAGCGGAGATCGAACTGACCGCCGTCTCGGCCGAGGAAGCCGGCGCCCTGGTGGCCAAGCTGGCGCCGGCCGACGCCTTCCGCACCGCGAATATCGATTTCAACCCGGCGCTGCTGTCGCTGCGTTTCGAGGTCGACCAGCGCAACGGGCGGCAAATCATCCGCGTCAGCTCCAGCCAGCCGATCAACGAGCCGTTCGTCGACATGCTGCTGGAACTGAACTGGACCGGCGGCCGCATGGTCCGCGAATACACCTTCCTGCTGGATCCGCCCGACCTGCGCAGCGCGCAGTCGCCGCAAGTGGCGGCGCCGGTGGACCTGACCGGCCGCGTGCCGGCTCCGGCGCCGGCCGCCGCCCAGCCGGCGGCGGCCGCGCAGCCATACGCGGCGGCACGGCAGCCGGCGGCGCCGCCCCCGGCGCCGGCGCGCGCCAGGCAGGCGGCAGGCGAATACACCGTCAAGTCGGGCGACAACCTGACCCGCATCGCCAACCAGGTCAAGCCGGTCGACGTCTCGCTGGACATGATGCTGGTGGCGCTGTACCGCGCCAATCCGGAAGCGTTCAGCGGCAATAATATGAACCGCCTGAAGTCGGGCCAGATCCTGGCCGTGCCGGATTCGGACGCGATCCGCAACAGCGCGCCGGAAGGCGAGGCGCGCGGCGTGGTGGTCGCGCATGCGGCCGATTTCAATGCCTACCGCGCCAAGCTGGCCGGCCAGGTCGCCAACAGCACCCCGGCGAAAGAGCCGGACACGTCGCAGAACGTGTCCGGCAAGATCACCGCCAAGGTGGAAGAAAAGCCGAACGCGGTCAACGTCGCCAAGGACAAGCTGACGCTGTCCAATACCACCGCCGCTGCGCCGGTGGAAGGCAAGAGCGGCCGGGTGGCGGAGGAAGACAAGATCGCCAAGCAGAAGCAGGCGGAGGAAGCGGCAGCCCGCGTCAAGGAGCTGGAAAAGAACGTCAACGACCTCGAAAAGCTGATGGCCGTGAAGAACAAGGCCGGGGCGGACGTCAAGGCGCCTTCGGCTTCGGCCGTGGCCAGCGCGCCGGCGGAAGCCGCCGCGTCGGTGCCGCCCAAGCCCAAGCGCACGCTGGTGCTGCCGCCGAAGAAGGCGCCCGAGCCTAGCCTGTTCGAAACACTGATGGACAACCTGAACTACGTCGGCATCGCCGCCGCCGCCCTGCTGGCCGGCGTGGGCGGCATCGTCGCCTCGCGCCGCCGCAAGAAATTCGTGGTGCCGAAGGAGGAAACCTCCATCCTTGGCGATACCGCCATGCCGCCGCAATCGCTGATCGCCGAAGCCGGCGGCCAGAGCGTCGATACCAACAACAGCGTGTTCAACTCGAACTTCGCACCATCGGCCAGCCAGCTCGACACCAATGAAGTCGATCCGGTGGCGGAAGCCGACGTCTACATCGCCTACGGCCGCGACGCCCAGGCCGAAGAGATCCTGAAGGAAGCGCTGCGCACGCATCCGGAACGCCATCCGGTACGCCTGAAGCTGCTGGAAATCTACGCCACCCGCAAGGATGCGCGTTCGTTTGAAACCCAGGCCTCCGAGCTGTATTCGATGACGCGCGGCGAGGGCGACGAGTGGGCCCAGGCCGCGGCCATGGGCCAGGCGCTGGATCCGGGCAATCCGCTGTACACGATGGGCAAGGACGTCGGCGACGGTTCGACCGTGTTTGCCGCCGCGCCGCTGGCCGCGGGGGCGGCAGCGGTTGCCGCGACTGCGGCCTCGGACTTCGGCAACGATTTCGGCGGCAACGACCGCGCGGATGCACCGGCGCCAGCCGGCCTGGACCTGGACCTGAGCCAGGACGCCGCGCCGGCCGGCAATACGATGGAATTCGGCAGCGACATGGAAACGGCCCTGCCGCAAGCAGCGGACGCGGCCGTATCGCCAGCATCGGTCGCGGCGGAGTCGGACAACCTGATGGACTTCGACCTGGGCGGCCTGAGCTTCGAACCGGTGGGCACCACGGCGCCGGCGATTGAAATGCCGGCCCCGGCTGCGGAAACGCCGCTGGAAGACGAATTCAACCTGGCCTTCGATGCACCCGCTCCGGCTCCGGCAGCGGCTCCCGCGCCGGCCCCGGCGCCGGTGGAGGACATGAGCATGGACTTCGGCCTGGACCTGCCGGCCGCGGCCGCCGAGCCGGCTGAGCCAAGCAAGCCGTCGGCCGCCACCGATCCACTGGATCTGGACCTGATGAGCTTTGAGATTCCGGAAGTACCGGCCTTCAGCGAACCGCCGAAAGCCGAGCCGGCCGCGATGGACTTCAACGACAGCCTGGACCTGCCGGCCGATATCGAATCGGTCACGGCGGCGCCGCCGCCGGCAGCGCCGGAGTTCGACCTGTCCAGCATCGACCTCGACCTGGATAGCGGCCTGGGCGGTGGCAACGCGGGCACCGAAGCCGCCGCGCCTGCCCAGCGCGACGACACGCTGTCGGCGCATCACATGGAAATGGACACCAAGCTGGACCTGGCCATCGCCTACCAGGAAATCGGCGACAAGGAAGGCGCGCGCGAACTGCTGGACGAAGTGCTGCGCGGCGGCAGCGACGACCAGATCGCCAAGGCCAACGCCATGAAGGCCCAGTTGGGATAAGTGTGGCCTGCGGGTTGTACCGGATATAATGGCTGACTCAGACTTTAGATTGGGCAGCAATTGAAACGGATAGCAATCGGCGTCCAGTACGACGGCACCGCGTGGCACGGCTACCAGAAACAGGAAGACGGCCACACGGTCCAGGATAAGCTGGAGCAGGCGCTGGAGAAATTCGCCAGGGTGCCCTTGGCCACCACCTGCGCCGGCCGCACCGACACCGGCGTCCACGCGCTGGAACAAGTCGTCCACTTTGACACCGACCTCGACCGCGACACCCATTCCTGGGTGCGCGGCGTCAACGCCTTCCTGCCGCCGTCGATCGCCGTGCGCTGGGCCAAGCAGCTGGACGGCGACCCGACCGTCAACGATTTCTTCCACGCCCGCTTCAGCGCCCGCGCCCGTACCTATCACTATGTGCTGTACAACAATCCGACCCGCTCGCCGCTGCTGGAGGGACGCGCCGGCTTCTGCTTCCGCCCGCTGGACGTGGAGCTGATGCGGCAGGCCGTCAAGCCGCTGATCGGCTGGCACGACTTCACCGCCTTCCGCGCCGCGCAATGCCAGGCCAAGTCGCCGGTCAAGCTGATGCACGACATCCAGATCAAGCGGGTCGGCGAGCTGGTGGTGTTTACGATTACCGCCAACGCCTTCCTGCACCACATGGTGCGCAACCTGGTCGGCTCGCTGGTCTATATCGGCACCGGGCGCGAGAAGCCGGAATGGCTGGGCCAGTTGCTGGAAACCAAGGACCGCCACGCCGCCGCGCCGACCTTCATGCCGGACGGCCTGTACCTGGCCAAAATCGATTACGACCCCAAATGGGAACTGCCGCTGGAGAGCTCCAGCGCGCTGCCCTGGTTTTAAAGGACATACGCATGCCACGTACCCGCATCAAGATCTGCGGCCTCACCCGCCCGGAAGACGTGCAAGCCGCCGTGGCCTCGGGCGCCGATGCGATCGGCTTCGTGTTCTATCCGAAGAGTCCGCGCTACGTGACGCCAGAGCGGGCCGCCGAGCTGATCCGCGCCGTGCCGCCCTTCATCACCTGCACCGGGCTGTTCGTCAACGCCTCGCCGGAACAGGTGGCGGCCACGTGCAAGGTGGCGCCGATCTCGCTGATCCAGCTGCACGGCGACGAAACGGTGGCGCAGTCCGCCGCCATCGCGGCGGCGGCCGGACGACCGTTCATGCGGGTGTTCCGCGTCAAACCTGACACTCTGCCGTCCGATTTGTTAGAATACGAGCAGCAATGCCGCGCCGCCAGTCCCTTGTTCACCAGCCTGTTGCTGGATACCTATGTGGATGCCTATGGCGGTGCAGGAAAGGGTTTTGATTGGTCTCTCATTCCAAAAGATCTCGCGCCTCGGGTCGTTTTAAGTGGTGGCTTGAGCGTACACAACGCGACTGACGCGGTGGTCGGTGTACGCCCCTACGCCGTCGACATCAGCAGTGGTGTCGAAGCGGCCAAGGGGATCAAGGATGCCCGCAAGATCGCCGACTTTGTCGCGGCGGTGCGGGCCGGAGATGCCATTATTGAAAGCGAAACCCATCATGAACGCTCCAGCGAAGGCCCTGTTCCACGCTAAAGACTACGACCTGCCCAACGAAAAAGGCCATTTCGGCCCGTATGGCGGCTCGTTCGTTGCCGAAACCCTCACTTACGCGCTTGCCGAGCTCAACGAAGCTTACGAGCGCTACAGCAAAGATCCCGAGTTCCTCGAAGAGTTCCGTTACGAGCTCAAGCACTTTGTCGGCCGTCCGTCGCCGATCTATCACGCCAAGCGCTGGTCCGAGCTGGCCGGCGGCGCGCAGATCTACTTCAAGCGCGAAGACCTGAACCACACCGGCGCCCACAAGATCAACAACGTCATCGGCCAGGCCTTGCTGGCCAAGCGCATGGGCAAGCCGCGCATCATCGCCGAGACCGGCGCCGGCCAGCACGGCGTCGCCACCGCCACCATCTGCGCCCGTTTCGGCCTGGAGTGCGTGGTCTACATGGGCAGCGAGGACGTCAAGCGCCAGGCGCAGAACGTCTACCGCATGAAGCTGCTGGGGGCGACCGTGGTGCCGGTGGAGTCCGGCTCCAAGACCTTGAAGGACGCGCTCAACGAAGCAATGCGCGACTGGGTCACCAACATTGAAAACACCTTCTACATCATCGGCACCGTGGCCGGCCCCCATCCTTACCCGATGCTGGTGCGCGACTTCCAGTCGGTGATCGGCGAGGAATGCCTGGTGCAGATGCCGGAAATGACCGGCCGCCAGCCGGACTACGTGCTGGCCTGCATCGGCGGCGGCTCGAACGCGATGGGCATCTTCTATCCGTATATCGACCAGGAGGACGTCAAGCTGATCGGCGTGGAAGCGGCGGGCGAGGGACTGGACGGCAACAAGCACGCGGCGTCGCTGACCAAGGGCTATCCGGGCGTGTTGCACGGCAACCGCACCTATCTGCTGCAGGACGAGAACGGCCAGATCATCGAGACGCATTCGGTCTCGGCGGGCCTGGATTATCCGGGCGTGGGGCCGGAGCACGCCTACCTGAAGGACAGCGGCCGCGCGCAATATGTCTCGATCACCGACGACGAGGCGCTGCAGGCTTTCCACGATTGCTGCCATATCGAAGGCATCATCCCGGCGCTGGAATCGTCGCACGCGCTGGCCTACGCGGCCAAGCTGGCGGCAACCTTGCCGAAAGATCAAATCGTTTTAGCCAACCTGTCGGGCCGGGGCGACAAGGACATGCATACGGTCGCCGAGCGTATGGGTTTGAACTTCAATTAAGGAAAACAGCATGTCCCGTATCGCAGCAACTTTCGCCGCCCTGAAGGCGCAAAACAAAACCGCCCTGGTCACCTTCATCACCGCCGGTGATCCAGCCCCCGAACTGACCGTGCCGCTGATGCACGCCCTGGTGGCGGGCGGCGCCGACATCCTGGAACTCGGCGTGCCGTTTTCCGATCCGATGGCCGAAGGCCCGGTGATCCAGCGCGCCTGCGAGCGCGCGCTGGCGTTCGGCGTCGGCATCAAGGACGTGTTCGGCTACGTGGCCGAATTCCGCAAGACCAACCAGACCACGCCGGTGGTGCTGATGGGCTATGCCAACCCGATCGAGCGCATCGGCCCGGACAACTTCATCGCGCAATCGACGGCGGTGGGGGCGGACGGCGCCATCGTGGTCGACTATCCGCCGGAAGAGTGTGAAGTGTTCGCGGCAGCCATGCGCGCCGCCGAGCTGGACCTGATCTTCCTGCTGGCGCCGACCTCGACCGAGGAACGCATCGCGCAGGTGGCCAAGGTCGGCGGCGGCTTCAGCTACTACGTCTCGCTCAAGGGCGTGACGGGCGCGGGCAACATCGACACCGTCGAGGTGGCCGAGCGCCTGACGGCGATCCGCAAGCACGTCAAGCTGCCGATCGGCGTCGGCTTCGGCATCCGCGACGGCGCCACCGCGCGCGCCGTGGCCGAGGTGGCCGATGCGGTCGTCATCGGCAGCCGCATCATCCAGGAAATCGAAAACACCGGCAAGGACGGCGCGGTAGCAGCTGTGCAATCTTTCGTTTCCGGCATCAGAACCGCGCTCGACGCTTGATTTTCCTCAACTGCGCCGCCTTTTTTGCTGGCTCGGCAAAGGCGGCGCAGGCCTGATTCTCCTAGTGCTTTTCCTCTAAAACCCCGCCATTTTCATGACGAAGTTTAAAAATTGTTGTACTGCAAAGTTCGACAGGGGGGCGAGAAACAGCTACACTTCGGCCACAAGTTAGCTGCAAGGAGAATTTATGAGTTGGTTGGAAAAACTGCTGCCCCCACGAATCCAGCGTTCCGACGCTGCCGCACGCAAGACCATGCCCGAGGGCCTGTGGGTCAAATGCCCGTCCTGCGAAGCCGTGCTGTACCGTACCGATCTGGAATCGAACCTGCACGTTTGCCCCAAGTGCGACCATCACATGCGGATCCGCGCCCGTGAACGCCTCGACAGCCTGTTCGACGCCGGCGGCCGCTACGAAATCGGCATGGACACGCTGCCGGTCGATACGCTGAAGTTCAAGGACAGCAAGAAATACCCTGACCGCCTCAAGCAAGCGATGGAAGCCACCGGCGAGACCGATGCGCTGATCGTCATGGGCGGCGCCATCATGAGCATGCCGGTCGTCGTGGCCTGCTTCGAATTCGAATTCATGGGCGGCTCGATGGGCTCCGTGGTCGGCGAGCGCTTCGTGCGCGGCGCGCAAGTGGCCCTGGAACAGAAAGTACCGTTCATTTGCATCACCGCCACCGGCGGCGCCCGCATGCAGGAGGGCCTGCTGTCGCTGATGCAGATGGCCAAGACCACCGCCATGCTGACCAAGCTGTCCGACAAGAAGCTGCCGTACATCAGCGTGCTGACCGATCCGACCATGGGCGGCGTGTCCGCGTCGTTCGCCTTCATGGGCGACGTCGTGATCGCCGAACCGAAGGCGCTGATCGGCTTCGCCGGCCCGCGCGTGATTGAAAACACCGTGCGCGAGAAATTGCCGGAAGGCTTCCAGCGCGCCGAGTTCCTGGTCACCAAGGGCGCGGTCGACATGATCGTCGACCGCCGCAAGATGCGCGAAGAAATCGCCCATCTGCTGGCATTGCTGCAAAATCAAGCGGTAGAAGTCATCGCCTAAGAAACGACCGCTTCCCCACGCTACGGCGCGCAATCGGCTATCATGCCGGCCTGCGCGCCGTTTTACATTTCAGAGCCCACATCATGTCGAACCTTCCAACTACTTTGCCCGCCTGGCTTGCGCTGCTTGAATCGCGCCATGCCGAAACCGTCATCAACATGGGCCTGGACCGCGTTCTCGCTGTCAAGGAACGCCTGCAGCTGAGCTTTAGCTGCCCCGTCGTCATGGTGGCGGGCACCAACGGCAAGGGTTCGACCTGCGCCATGCTGGAATCGGTGCTGATGCGCGCCGGCTACAAGGTCGGCCTGTACATCAAGCCGCACTTCCTGGACTTCAACGAGCGCGCCCGCGTCAACGGCGAGCTGGCCAGCGACGAGGTGCTGGTGGCGGCCTTCAACACGGTCGAAGCCGCGCGCGGCGACACCGTGCTGACGTACTTCGAATTCACCACGCTGGCCATCATGCACCTGCTGTCCGGCGCCGGCATGGATGTCGTGATCCTGGAAGTGGGCCTGGGCGGCCGCCTGGACGCGGTCAACATCGTCGATGCCGACGTGGCCATCGTCACCAGCGTCGATATCGACCATACCGACTACCTGGGCGACACCCGCGAGGCGATCGGCTTCGAGAAGGCCGGCATCTTCCGCGCCGGCAAGACCGCGATCTGCTCCGACCCGGTGCCGCCGCAATCGCTGATCGACCACGCCAACGCCATCGGCGCCGACTTGTGGATCATGGGCCGCGACTTCAATTATTCCGGCGACAAGCAGCAATGGAACTACGGCGGCCGCGCGCAGCGCCGCAATTCGCTGGCCTATCCTAGTCTGCGCGGCGCCAACCAGATCCTCAACGCCTGCGCCGTGCTGGCCGCGCTGGAAGCGCTGAAGCTGGAACTGCCGGTCGGCGCGCAGGAAGTGCGCACCGGTCTGGTGACGGTCGAACTGCCGGGCCGCTTCCAGGTGCTGCCGGGCCGCCCGACCGTGATCCTCGACGTCGCCCACAATCCGCACGCGGCCTCGGCGCTGAACCAGAACCTCGGCAACATGGGCTTCCACCCCTACACCTATGCCGTGTTCGGCTCCATGCACGACAAGGATATCGACGGCGTGATCGCCGCCATGTCCGAGCATGTCGACCACTGGTGCCTGACCGACCTGCCGTCGCCGCGCGCCGCCGGCGCCTCGGAACTGGCCGCCAAGGTGCAAATCGTGCAACCCGAAAAAGCCGAGCGCACCATCAATATCTTCGCCGATCCGGCCGCCGCATACGCAAATGCGATGAGCCGGGCCGGGGAGAATGATAGAATTGTGGTCTTTGGATCTTTCCTCACGGTCGCCGGTGTCATGGCGGCGCGAAAATCCTCATTCCATTGAACGCACAGGACTGAAATCACGCATGGGCTTGTTCTCGAAACTCGGTAAAAACAAGCAAGAGTCGGCTGGCGCTGGTCAGGACAGCGGCTATTACACCAGCGCAGATGACCAGGCCGCGACGGAGCGCGCACGCGCCAAGCGCGCCTCGTCGGCTGACGGTTCCGCCAAATCCCGCCGCTCCAAGGATCGCGACAGCGATGATCCTGTGTTGCCGGAAAAGAAACGCGCGCGCCGCCGCCTGGTCGGCGCGATCGCGCTGGCGCTGGCGGTCGCCGTCGGCTTGCCGATGGTGCTGGATTCCGAGCCGAAGCCGCTGGCGTCCGACATCGATATCAAGATTCCATCGAAGGACAAGCCTGCCGCACCTGTGCCTGCCGCCGCCGCGGTGACGGCCAGCGCTTCGCTGGACAGCAAGGAAGAAATCGTCGACGACGTCAAGCCGGCCGCCAGGCCGGCGGTCGTCGCGCCGCCGGCGGTAGCCGCCGTCAAGGTCGATAGCGCCAGGCAGGAAGCGGAAGCCAGACTCAAGTCGGAAGCCCTGGCCAAGACCAAGGCCGAGCACGAGTTGAAGGCCCGCCAGGAAGCCGATTACAAGCAGGACCTGGAACGCAAGCAGGCCGAGGCCAAGGCGGAAGCCAAGCTCAAGGCCGACAAGGAAGCGGCCGAGCGCAAGCTGGCCGCCGCCAAGCCGGCCGCCGACAGCGCCAAGCCTGCGGCCGCGAAGTCGGAAGACGCGCGCGCGCTGGCTATCCTGGAAGGCAAACCCGCCGCCGCCGAGTCCAGCCAAAAATTCGTCTTGCAAGTGGCCGCGCTGGCCGACCAGGACAAGGTCGACGAGTTGCGCGAGAAACTGAAAAAAGCCGGCATCAGCTCCTTCACGCAGAAGGCGCCCACCGGCGGCGTGACGCGCATCCGCGTCGGCCCGTTCAGCAACAAGGAAGAAGCCGAGAAAGTGCGCGCCAAGCTGACCAGCATGGGCTTGAACGGCCGACTGGAAACCGTCTGACGTGACGATGTTCGATTACCTGGTGATGTTCGTGCTGGCGGCGTCGGTCGTCATCAGCATGATGCGCGGGCTGGTCAAGGAAGTGCTGTCGCTGGCCGGGTGGGTGGTGGCCTTCGTGGTCGCCAACGCCTACGCCGCCGCGCTGGCCCCGATGTTGCCGCCGGTGGTGCCGGGCGAGGTGCTGCGCCTGATCCTTGCGTTTATCGCATTGTTTATCGGCGTGAAGATATTAACGGGCCTGCTGGCCATGGCGCTGGGCGCCTTGCTCGACGCCGGCGGCCTGAGCATCGTCGACCGCCTGCTTGGCGCCGTGTTCGGTCTGGCCCGTGGCCTTGTAATTGTGTTGGCGGCCGTCATCTTATGTGGGATGACGTCCCTGCCGAAGCAGGATTTTTGGAAGGATGCGTTGTTGAGCCCGTACGCCGAGAGCGGCGCGCGCATGGTGAAAACCTTCCTTCCCGCTGCGATGGCGCAGCATGTGAACTTTTGAATTCTTTAAATCTGCGTTTTTAATCTGTAATACCAGTCCAGGAGCACCATCATGTGTGGCATCGTCGGCGTCGTTTCCCATCAACCTGTCAATCAACTGCTGTATGACGCATTGTTGCTGCTGCAGCACCGCGGCCAGGATGCAGCGGGTATCGCGACCAATCACAGCAGCATGTTCGCCATGCACAAGGCCAATGGCCTGGTGCGTGACGTCTTCCGCACCCGCAATATGCGTACCTTGCAAGGCAATTCCGGTATCGGCCATTGCCGCTATCCAACCGCCGGCTCGTCGAGCGAGGAAGAAGCGCAGCCGTTCTACGTCAACGCGCCGTTCGGCATCACGCTGGCGCACAACGGCAACCTGACCAACTGGGAACAGCTCAAAAAGGAAATGTTCCAGAACGACCGTCGCCACATCAACACCGATTCCGACTCGGAAGTGCTGCTGAACGTGCTGGCCCACGAAATCCAGAAAGCCACCACCGGCATCTCGATCGACGCCGACACCATCTTTGAAGCCGTGACCGTGCTGCATCGCCGCGTGCGTGGCGGCTACGCCGCCGTGGCGCAGATCGCCGGCGTCGGCCTGCTGGCGTTCCGCGATCCGTTCGGCATCCGCCCGCTGTGCCTGGGCATCAACGAAACCGAACAGGGCGCCGAATACCTGATCGCTTCCGAGTCCGTGGCGCTGGAAGGCATGGGCTTCCGCTTCGTGCGCGACATCGCGCCGGGCGAGGCCGTCTTCATCGACGCCGACAAGCAGCTGCATTCGCGCCAGTGCGCCGACAATCCATCGCTGAACCCGTGCGTGTTCGAGTTCGTCTACCTGGCCCGTCCCGACTCGGTCATCGACGGCGCCTCGGTCTACGCCACCCGCTTGAAAATGGGCGAGTACCTGGCCGAGAAGATCAAGCGCGAATTCAAGGATGGCGAGATCGACGTCGTCATGCCGATTCCGGATTCGTCGCGTCCGGCGGCGATCCAGCTGGCGCTGGCGCTGAACGTGGAATACCGCGAAGGCTTCATCAAGAACCGCTACATCGGCCGCACCTTCATCATGCCCGGCCAGGCCGCGCGCAAGAAATCCGTGCGCCAGAAGCTGAACGCGATCGCCTCCGAGTTCAAGGACAAGGTCGTGCTGCTGGTGGACGATTCCATCGTGCGCGGCACCACCAGCCGCGAGATCGTGCAGATGGCGCGCGAAGCAGGCGCGAAGAAAGTGATCTTCGCCTCGGCCGCGCCGCCGGTGATCTACCCGAACGTGTACGGCATCGACATGCCGACGCGCGACGAGCTGATCGCCTACGGCCGCACCACCGAGGAAGTCTGCCGCGAGATCACCGCCGATCACCTGGTCTACCAGGACATCGAGTCGCTGAAACGCGCGATCTCGGACGTGAACCCGGCGCTGAAGAACTTCGAGGCTTCGTGCTTCGACGGCATCTACGTCACCGGCGACGTGTCGCGGGAGTATCTGGACAAGCTGGAATACGAGCGCCATCATCCAAGCAAGGCCGCCGCGCCGGAGGATGCGGGCCGCTCGCAACTGAATCTGAATCTCGCGACCGCCGAAGGCTGATGTCGCGGCCCGGTACAGTGCGAGCTGTACCGGGCTTTTTTTTCGAATAGACACACATGAACGACAAGAAAAACTACGGTTTCACCACCACCATCCTGCACAACGACCGCCAGAAAGGCATCGAGCACGGTTCGCTGCACAAGCCTATCCACACCTCGGTCGCCTTCGGCTACGCCGATGCGCGCCAACTGGCGTCCGTGTTCCAGGGCAAGGAGCCGGGCTTCCGCTACGGCCGCCAAGGCAACCCGACCATCTCCGCGCTGGAAGACAAGGTCAACAAGATGGAGCAGGGCGTCGGCACCATCTGCTTCGCCACCGGCATGGGCGCGATCGGCGCCGTGTTCCAGTCGCTGCTGCGCGCGGGCGATCACGTGGTGTCGTCGGCCTTCCTGTTCGGTAACACCAACAGCCTGTGGCAGACCGCGATGGCGCAGGGCGTCGGCGTCTCGTTCGTCGACGCCACCGATGTCGTCAACGTCGAAGCGGCCATCACGGAGCAGACCCGCATCGTCTTCGTCGAAACCATCGCCAACCCGCGCACGCAAGTGGCGGATCTCAAGCGCATCGGCGAGCTGTGCAAGGCGCGCGGCATCCTCTACGTGGTCGACAACACCATGACCACGCCGTATCTGTTCCGTCCGAAATCGGTGGGCGCGGGCCTGGTGGTCAACGCGCTGACCAAGTCGATCTGCGGCCACGGCAACGCCCTGGGCGGCAGCCTGACCGATACCGGCGAGTACGACTGGACCCGCTACCCCAACATCTTCGAGAACTACAAGAAGGCCGCGCCGCCGCAATGGGGGCTGGCGCAGATCCGCGCCAAGGGCTTGCGCGACTTCGGCTCCTCGCTGGCGCCGGATGCGGCCCACCACATCGCCGTCGGCGCCGAGACGCTGGCGCTGCGCATGCAGCGCACCAGCGCCAATGCGCAGGCGCTGGCCGAGCTGCTGGAGTCGGACGAGCGCGTGGCCGCGGTCTACTATCCGGGCCTGAAGTCGCATCCGCAGCACGCCATCAGCGGCGAGCTGTTCCGCAGCCATGGTTCCTTGCTGAGTTTTGAGCTGAAGGACGGCATCGACTGCTTCGACTTCCTGAATCGCCTGAAGCTGGCGATTCCGGCGTCCAACCTGGGCGACAACCGCACGCTGATCATTCCGGTCGCGCACACCATCTTCTTCGAGATGGGCGCCGAGCGCCGGGCGTCGATGGGCATCGCCGAATCGCTGATACGGGTCTCGGTCGGCATCGAAGACACCGACGACCTGCTGGACGACTTCAGCTGCGCGCTGGAAGGCTGCTGACATGAAGGCGGCGCTGCTCCTGCTCATGCTGACCGGGTCCGCCCTGGCCGGCGAGCAGGATCAGCGCCAGGCCCGCCTGGCCGAGATCGCGTACTACACTACGGACTACGACGGCGCCGATATTTCCATCTCCAGGTTCCGCTGCCAGTTGCCGTCCGTCCCGCCGCGCCCGGTCGCGGCCGGCGACAGCGAGGCGCTGATGCGGGCGCTGGCCGCCTGGCACGCTTGCTACCAGCGGTTCCTCGACAACTACACTGCCGCGCTGCCGGTCGGCCGCAGCATTCCCGCCGACCTCGCCGACCTGATGACGGATGCAGAACTGCGCGCCGCCCAGGCGCTGATGAGCGAAGTGTTCGTGCGGATGGCGGAGGAGGCCAGGCGCCAGGTCGATGTGGTCGCGCTGGTGGAAGCCGCGTGGGACGGCAAGCAGGGCGATATCGCACTGGGGGCGCGCGCGGCGCCGCACCTGCCGGAGACGGCGGCCAGGCGCTAGCGTTTGGCAGGAATTGATGCAATATTGACTGTTCAATAGCGGTGGATCTTGCTAGTCTGCGCAGCATGACCACACCATTCCACCTGAAGCACCGCCTGGCCCTGGCCGGCGCCATCTTGCTTGTTGCCTCCGCCCGCGCCGCCGCGCCGGCCACCGACGCCGAGCTCCTCTCCATGATGAAAACCCGCGTCGATGTCGACCACGCCGGCACCGGCATGGTGGTCGGCCTGATCGACGCCGGCGGCAGCCATGTGCTGGCCTATGGCAGCCTGAGCGACGGCGGCGCGCCGGCCGATGCGGACACGGTCTACGAGATCGGCTCCATCACCAAGGTCTTCACCGCCACCATCCTCAGCGACATGGCGTTGCGCGGCGAGGTGGGCCTGGCCGACCCGGTGGCGCGCTATATGCCGGCGGCCGCGGCGCCGCCGGCGTTCGGCGGCCGCCAGATCACGCTGGCCGACTTGTCGTCGCAGGTGTCCGGCATTCCCGGCATCCCGACCAACCTGGCGCCCAAGGACGAGGGCAATCCCTTTGCCGACTATACGGTGCCGCAGCTGTATGCATTTGTGCATGGCTACACTCCGACGCGCGCGGCGGGCGAGCGCTACGAGTATTCGAACGCGGGTGTCGGCCTGCTGGGCCATGTGCTGAGCTTGCGCGCCGGCGCCGACTACGAAACCCTGGTGCGCCAGCGCATCACAGGCAAGCTGGGCATGGACAGCACGGCGATCGCGCTGACGCCGGCGATGCGCCGGCATCTGGCGACCGGCTACGGCATGCCGGGCATGGCGGCGCCCAACTGGGACATGCCGGTGCTGGCGGGCATGGGCGCGCTGCGCTCATCGACGGCGGACATGCTGAAATTCGTGGGGGCGAACATGGGCTTGCCGAAGTCGCCGCTCTACGGCGCGATGCAGGCCACGCACCAGCCGCGCCATGCGGTCGAGGGCAAGCCGGAATTGTCGGTGGGGCTGGGATGGCATGTGCTGGAG
This sequence comes from Duganella sp. CT11-25, assembly GCF_047302815.1. Lineage (NCBI taxonomy): Bacteria > Pseudomonadati > Pseudomonadota > Betaproteobacteria > Burkholderiales > Oxalobacteraceae > Duganella > Duganella sp. CT11-25. The sequence continues at coordinate 2,429,050 of NZ_JBKBFD010000001.1, read as the reverse complement.
CAGCACGGTGCGCACATCGTCTGGCATAACGGCGGCACGGCAGGCTACCGCACGTATATCGGCTTCGACACCAGCACCGGCCGCGGCGTGGTGCTGATGTCGAATTCGCACATGGGGTCGGACGATATCGCCAGGCGCGCGCTCAACAGCGCCTTCCCGCTGATCGTGCCGAAGCCGATGGCGATGTAGGGCTTAGTGCCAGCTGCGCATCAGGCCGACGGCCAGGCCTTCCAGCGCGAATTCTTCCTCGGGATCGACGGTGATGATCTTGAAGTCCGGGTTCTCCGGCAGCAGTTCGACGGTCGATCCGGTCTTGCGGTAACGCTTGACGGTGACGTCGTTGCCGATGCGGGCGACGACGATCTGGCCGTTCTTGGCGCTGTCCACCTTCTTCACGGCCAGCAGGTCGCCGTCCATGATGCCGGCGTCGCGCATCGATTCGCCGCGCACCTTCAGCAGGTAGTCCGGCTTGGACGAGAACATGGCCGGATCGACGCTGTAGCTGGTTTCCAGGTTTTCCTGCGCCAGGATGGGCGAGCCGGCGGCCACGCGGCCGATCAGTGGGAGCGACATCATCAGCGATACCGGGACTTTCGACGCTGCCGGCTCGGCGTGCGCTCCCAGCAGGCGGATGCCGCGCGAGGTGCCGGCGGCGATCTCGATCGCGCCCTTGCGGGCCAGCGCCTGCAAATGCTCCTCGGCCGCGTTGGCGGACTTGAAGCCCAGTTCGTTGGCGATCTCGGCGCGGGTCGGCGGGAAGCCGGTGTTCTCGATGGCATCCTTGATCAGATTGAGAATTTGTTCCTGGCGTGCGGTGAGCTTGATCATGAGTGCGGTATTGGCCTGTGTATATAGACAGTCTGTATTTTTGTACAGTATGGGCTGTAATGCAAGGGAATTTGTTGCTTTCAACGAAATAAGATGAAAAAAGTTTGTGCGGCGGCCTCATAGGGGCGGCGCGGCGCCGTCATAGGGGCGCGGAGCGGCTGGACTTCCGCCGGGAATGCTGATATAGTCGCGGGCTTACCTCTTCCCACACCTGTCTTGACGCCAGGGTGGGCTATATTCACAGTCCTTAAGGGAGTTTGCATGCGTCACTATGAAATAGTATTTATCGTCCATCCGGACCAGAGCGAGCAAGTGCCCGCCATGATCGAACGTTACAAAGCAACCGTAACGACCCGCGGCGGCGCCGTGCACCGTGTTGAAGATTGGGGCCGTCGTCAAATGGCTTACTCGATCCAGAAACTGGCTAAAGCACACTACATCTGCCTGAACATCGAATGCGACAACGAGACCCTGGTCGAGCTGGAAACCGCATTCAAATTCAATGATGCAGTTCTGCGTCACCTGACCGTCAAGCTGAAGAAAGCGGAAACCGCTCCTTCGCCGATGATGAAGTCGGTACAGCGTGAAGATGCAGCGAAATCGCATCGCACCGAAGCTCCAGCAGCAGCTGCCGCTCCTGCGGCCTAATTGTTTAAAACCGGGCTGAAACAGCTCCAGTGAATCAGAGCCAATTTATTGCCTTGATCGCCGAACGGGACGCCTTGCGCTACACCCCGGCCGGTATGCCGATCGTGAACGCTGTACTCCAGCACCGGTCGCAGCAGATGGAGGCGGGCATCGCCCGATTGAGCGAGTTTGAAATTGCCGCGGTTGCCGCGGGCGAGATTTCAGGCCGCTTCAGTCAGGCGCCACTGGCCGGCATGTACCAGTTCACCGGTTTTTTGAACAAGAAGACACGCAATAGCAAAAGCCTGGTGTTTCACATCATTGATTTTAGTGCTGTCACAGACAGCTCAATTTAAATACAGGAGCCTAAAATGGCATTCGGTAAAAAGTTCGACAAAAACAAGCTCAAGCTTAAAGAAAAGCGCAAGCAACAAAACCCACTGTTCAAGCGCAAGAAGTTCTGCCGCTTCACCGCAGCAAACGTGGAACAGGTTGACTACAAAGACGTCGACACCCTGAAGGACTTCGTCCAGGAAAACGGCAAAATCATGCCAGCACGTCTGACCGGTACCAAGGCGCACTACCAGCGTCAAGTTGACACCGCAATCAAGCGCGCTCGCTACCTCGCGCTGCTGCCTTACACCGATCTGCACCACGCTTAATTGCGTCGTCTAGATAAGATCCTGGAGAAGAACTATGCAAATCATTCTGTTAGAAAAAGTCGTCAACCTGGGCAACCTGGGTGAAGTCGTTAAAGTTAAAGACGGTTACGCACGTAACTTCCTGATTCCGCAAAAAATGGCTCGCCGCGCTACCGCGTCCGCCGTTGCTGAATTCGAAGTCAAGCGCGCTGAACTGGAAAAAGCTGCTGCCGCCAAACTGGCCGCCGCCCAAGCCCAAGGCGAGAAACTGAACGGCATGACCGTGACCGTTTCGCAAAAAGCCGGTGTAGACGGCCGTCTGTTCGGCTCCGTCACCAACTTCGACATCGCTGAAGCGCTGACCAAAGCTGGTTTCGCCGTTGAAAAAGCTGCCGTGCGCATGCCTACCGGTCCTCTGAAGACCACCGGCGAGCACCCAGTCAGCGTCGCTCTGCATACCGACGTGGTGGTGGAAGTGACCGTTGCCGTCGTAGGCGAAGCTGCCTAATACTTGACCGGGCGGAAACGCCTGTCGAGTTTGCAACACCCTTGAAAAAAGCCGGGCTTAGCCCGGCTTTTTTCTCGTCATAAATTTTGTAGTCCGGCACAAGCAGGTATAATTCGCGCCATGAACACCCCCTCCGATCCGCAACTAGATTCACTCCGCGTCCCGCCGCATTCCATCGAAGCAGAACAGTCCGTCATCGGCGGCCTGCTGCGCGATAATGCTGCGTTCGACCGCATTGCGGACATGATGAATCCGGACGACTTCTACCGCTACGACCACCGCATCATCTTCGAGCAGATCGTCAAGATGATCAACGGTTCCAAGCCGGCCGACGTCATCACCGTGTTCGAGAACCTGACCCAGATGGGCAAGGCCGACGACGTCGGCGGCCTGGCCTACCTGAACGCGATGGCGCAGAACACGCCGTCGGCGGCCAACATCCGCCGCTACGCCGAGATCGTGCGCGACCGCTCCATCCTGCGCCAGCTGATCACCGTGGCCGACGAGATTTCCGGCCAGGCGTTCACGCCCCAGGGCAAGGAAGTCAAGCAGATGCTCGACGAGGCCGAGTCGAAGATCTTCGCCATCGCCGAGCAGGGCGCGCGCGGCGCCGCCGGCTGGCTGCCGGTGCAGCCGCTGCTGACCCAGGTGGTCGAGCGCATCGACGAGCTGTACTCGCGCGAAGGCCAGTCCGAGATCACCGGCGTGCCGACCGGCTGGATCGACCTCGACCGCATGACCTCCGGCCTGCAGGCGGGCGACATGGTGGTCGTGGCGGGCCGTCCGTCGATGGGCAAGACGGCGTTCTCGATGAACATCGCCGAGAACGTCGCGGTGGAAGAGGGGCTGCCGGTGGCCGTGTTCTCGATGGAGATGGGCGGCGTGCAGCTGGCCATGCGTATGCTGGGCTCGGTCGGCCAGCTCGACCAGCACCGCCTGCGCACCGGCAAACTGAACGACGAGGATTGGCCGCGCCTGACGCACGCCATCCAGAAAATGAACGACGCGCAAGTCTATATCGACGAGACCCCCGCGCTGAACCCGATCGAAATGCGGGCCCGGGCGCGCCGCCTGTCGCGCCAGTGCGGCAAGCTGGGCCTGATCGTGGTCGACTACCTGCAACTGATGCAGGGCTCGCAGCAGGGCGACAACCGCGCGGCCGAGATTTCCGAAATTTCGCGATCGCTGAAAGGCCTGGCCAAAGAGCTGCAGTGCCCGGTGATCGCGCTGTCCCAGCTGAACCGCTCGCTGGAACAACGTCCCAACAAACGTCCCGTCATGTCCGACCTGCGCGAATCCGGCGCGATCGAGCAGGACGCGGACGTCATCATCTTCTTGTATCGCGACGAGGTCTACAACCCGGACTCGCCCGATAAAGGAACGGCCGAGATCATCATCGGTAAGCAGCGTAACGGCCCGATCGGCTCGGTACGCCTGACCTGGATCGGCCAATACACCAAGTTTGGTAACTACACCGGTAACCTGGCGCTGTACCAGGGCGATTAATCTTTACGCCGGCCCACCAGGCCGGCGCCTGCAGTAAATATAAACGGAGAAAGACATGTTTGGACGCTTGATGCCCACCGAGGGCAAATTTTTTGACCTGTTTAACCAGCACGCCGACCTGTGCGTCAAAGGTGCAAAAGAGATGCTGGGCCTGATGTCCAACTTCGATGACCTGGAAAATCGCGTGCACGCGATCGAAAGCATCGAGAAGCAAGCCGACAAGATCACCTACGCCACGGTCGACCTGCTGCACAAGACCTTCATCACGCCGATCGACCGCGACGACATCCACAAGCTGATCACCCGCATGGACGACATCCTGGACCTGCTGGAAGACGCCGGCCAGACCGTCTCGCTGTACGACCTGCATTCGGTGACGCCGGAAGCCAAGCGCCTGGCCGAGCTGGTGCTGGCCTGCGCCGAGAAGGTGCGCGACGCCGTGGCGCTGCTGCACAACATGGACAACTCGCGCCAGATCGTCGCCATCTGCGAAGAGATCGACCGCCTGGAATCGGACGCCGACCACGTGATGCGCGCCGCCATGTCCAAGCTGTTCCGCGACGAACCGGACGTGCGCAACCTGATCAAGATGAAGGCCATCTACGAACTGCTGGAGACGGTGACCGACCGTTGCGAAGATGTGGCCAACATCATCGAAGGCATCATCGTCGAAAACGCATAATTAAAAAGATCTCCGATGAATACCATACAAATGAGCATCTACGTGCTGGGCATCCTGATTGCCCTGGCGTTGGTGTTTGACTTCATGAACGGCTTCCATGACGCCGCCAACGCGATCGCCACCGTGGTCTCGACCGGCGTGCTGAAACCGCAGACCGCGGTCGCCATGGCGGCCTGCTTCAACTTCGTCGCGATTTTCGTGTTCCACCAGCTGACCGTGGCCGCCACGGTGGGCAAGGGCACCATCGATCCCGGCGTGGTCGACCAGTACGTGATCTTCGGCGCGCTGGTGGGCGCCATCGTCTGGAACATCTTCACCTGGTACTACGGCATTCCCTCGTCGTCCTCGCACGCGCTGATCGGCGGCCTGGTCGGCGCGGCGGTCGCCAAGAGCGGCACCGGCGCGCTGATCTCGGCCGGCCTGATCAAGACGGTGGTGTTCATCGTCCTGTCGCCGCTGCTGGGCTTTGTGTTCGGTTCGCTGATGATGCTGCTGGTGTCGTGGGTGTTCGTGCGCTCGACGCCGCGGCGGGTCGACAAATGGTTCCGCCGCCTGCAACTGCTGTCGGCCGCTTCGTACAGCCTGGGCCACGGCGGCAACGACGCGCAAAAGACCATCGGCATCATCTGGATGCTGCTGATCGCCGCCGGCTACTCGAAGGCCAGCGACGCCATGCCGCCGCTGTGGGTGATCATCTCCTGCTACACGGCGATCTCGTTCGGCACGCTGTTCGGCGGCTGGCGCATCGTCAAGACCATGGGCCAGAAGATCACCAAGCTCAAACCGGTGGGCGGCTTCTGCGCCGAGACCGGCGGCGCCATCACGCTGTTCACCGCGACTGCGCTGGGCGTGCCGGTCTCGACCACCCACACCATCACCGGCGCGATCGTCGGCGTCGGTTCGGCGCAGAAGATGTCGGCGGTGCGCTGGGGCGTGGCGGGCAACATCGTCTGGGCCTGGATCTTCACCATCCCGGCCTCGGCGTTCGTCGCCGCGATCGCCTGGTGGATCGGCCAGCACATCCTGTAAAAACCAAGGGAGCTTCGGCTCCCTTTTTTATGGTCCGCGTTCCGGCTGCACACCAAGGCGCCGATACGCCTCATCCAAGACTTTACGACGTTCCGTTTCGGGCAAGCCTGGCGGCAGCACGACGGTAGTTCGATTGCCGTTTGTACTCTTGAGAACGTAGGTGTATTCCGCATCTGGATTGCGAGGGAAATATCGATGAATAATCCATATGCAAAGGATTGCTGCCAGCATGGAAATGGTCATCCAGGAGCCAATCAAAAGCAGCCCTTCAATCACACTTCGCCAGTTCATCTTTCACCTCCTCGCAACCCATCGGGTACCACGGCGATCAGCCAAATTATAGCGCCGATAAAAGTCGAGGTTCGCTCGCCATCCATATCGCCAAGCGTATCGCTGCCGTTCATCAGGCTGAGGTGCAGGCTAACGGCCCAAGCTATTAAACCTATCCACAAAATAAGATTCGTCAGTTGCGCCCGATGGTCGTCGCTGCGATCAAAGGCGATACTGTCCGGGGTCTCGCTGTCGGTTTTTGGAAGCTCTCTTGCGCGCGTGAAGGGCAGCATCATGCCCAATGCAGCTCCACCAACGGTCGGTCCAATGAATGCAACAGCGCCGGCATCATGCAGACTATTGCGTAGCAAAAATTCAAGAGCCGCCATCAACCATGGGAATAGCCAAGTCAGGATTCTGAGTTCCATTTTTTTTGTTGGCGTGGGGATGAAAGCATTTAATGTATGGCCATCCTCAAAGCGGCAAGTTGATCTGGATTGCGGTAGAATCGAAAATCCATTGAGGGGCTGAGCATGCAGGCAATCGATTTCGCGACGTTGACGCAACTGGCTGAAGCATCGGCTGCGGTGACGGGCGAGTGCAGTTGCAACACCGAGCCGCTGCTGGCCTGGCGCAAGCTGCCGATGACGCTGGAGCTGGAGCGTTTCGAGGAAGTCGCCACGCTGGTCGAGGATCCGTATGGCGATCCGACCTACACCGAATACCATCCGGACGGCACACGCTACGACAGCGAGGACGCGCCCATCGCGCCGCGCTACTATCCATTCAACCGCTGCCAGGTCGCCCGCTGCATGAACTGCGGCCGCCACTACCTGCGCTACAACGAGGCCGGCGGCTACTTCACCGAACTGCGCATCCGCGCGCTGCAGCCGCAACTGCTGGTTGACGCCGCGCTTTAAATGTCGTCCAGCCAGTTCTGGATTTGCAGGCCGGAATAAGCCGCAAAGTCCCGCACATTGTTGGTAACCAGTGTGACGTCCAATGAGATGGCGTGCGCCGCGATCAGTTTGTCGAGCTGATCTCTTTTTCGGTCGCGCGTCGCCCATCGGATAGGGGCGTAGGCGTGTGCGGCCGCATCGTCGAACGGTGCGACGATGATGTCGCGTGTAAGATCAGAAGCTTTCACGGTCCTTCTGCTCTCGCATCTGGTTTTAATGTAGGCGGTAATCGAAGGATTGTAAATACAGGGATGTACGTTGTTTGATGCAGCTAAATGGAGTCGGATGCGCTGAATACTGTTCGGCGCATCACGAGCGGCGTGATGCAGGCCACTGCCAGGGCAGGCTGACGTCCAGGTACACCCACGCCCGTGGCATCGGTAGCGCCAGCCCCCCCCCAGCAGCATGCTCAGCGCCACAGCCAGGCCGGTGTTTATCGCCGCCGGTCACCCATGATGCTTGCCCGAAGCATGCCGCTGTTGCGCACGGCTGAAGCCGGATACGCTATCATCCCGCTCCTTTGCCCGTACCCGATTCCGATGCCTATTCCCCGCAGCAAACGTTACTCTCGACTTCAGCGCGGCGTGGAAGCCCTGCTGGACATGGCCATGTTGGGCGGGCTGGTCAGCGCGCTGAGCTACCACTGCGGCTTGCATGGCCGCCTGGGCGTGACGCGCCATACGCTGACGTTGCCGCCTGAGCGGCGCCTGCCCCGGCCGCTGAAGATCGCTTTCGCTTCCGATTTCCACGCCGGCCGGCCGACGCATCCGGCCATCTTCGCCGATCTGTTCGCGACCATCGCGGCCGAGGCGCCGGATGTGCTGCTGTTCGGCGGCGACTACGTGACCGGACCGGCCCGCCACGCGGCGGCGCTGTGTCCGGGGCTGGCGGCCTGCCAGCCGCCGCTGGGCAAGTTCGCCGTGTTCGGCAATCACGACCTGTCGACCGACGACCAACTGATCGCGCGGCTGTTCGGCGATGCCGGCGTGACGATGCTGGTCAACCGCGCCCAGGCGCTGGCCGCGCCGTTCGACGGCGTCTCCGTCTGCGGCATGGACGATCCGTGGACCGGCGCGCCCGACGGCAACGCCACCTTCGCCGGCGCCGGCGCCACGCGCATCCTGCTGGTGCACGCGCCGGACGGTTTGCTGATGCTCGACGGCCACCGCTTCGACATCGGCTTCGCCGGGCACACGCATGGCGGCCAGATCGCGCTGCCCGACGGCACGCCGATCGTGATGCCGCAGGGACCGCTGTCGCGGCCGTATTATTACGGCCGCTTCCCGGTGCGCGACAACGGCGAGCTGATCGTCAGCCGCGGCGTCGGCTGCAGCGGCATTCCGGTGCGCATCAACGCCGATCCGGAACTGGTGATCTGCACTATGCAATAATCCCCCACATGCATCCTATCCAACTGAATGCCGAAGATCCCGCCGGACATGTAGCCATTTTGCTCATGGAGGAGTTGTCGACCGCGCTGGAGGCGATTACCGGCGACGGCGGCAAGGCTTCCTTCGACGTCGAGGACGTGCGCGGGCCGATGGCGCGCTTTGTCGTCGCGCGCGACGCCGGCGGCGCCGCGTTGGGATGCGGCGCGTTCCGGCCGCTGCAGCCGGGCGTGGCGGAGATCAAGCGCATGTATGCGCGCCACGGCACCAGCGGGGTCGGCAGCGCCGTGCTGCGCTTCCTGGAGGCCGAGGCGGCCGCGCTCGGCTATCAGGCGCTGTGGCTGGAGACGCGCCTGGTCAACCGCCGCGCGGTGGATTTCTATTCGGCGCGCGGCTACACCCGCATCGCCAACTACGGCAAGTACATCGGCAACCCGCTGGCCGTGTGCTTCGAGAAGACCCTGTAGCACAGGCCGGCCGCGCGCACGATACGTGTCAGCCTGGTCTTACATGGATCAGCTCCGAACGCCGATTCACAGCGCGCATGTTTGTTGTCACAATATTGTCTGTAAATTAAACAGGCAATACCCAACATGAAAATCGTCGATCAACGCTACCTCGACAGCGATAACCGCTATTCCACCCAACCCTGCTTGCTCAGCATCCTTGAACTTGACGACGCCGTCGCCGGCGCCACCGCCGAAGCGGACCTCGACCAGCGCCTGCAGACCGCCTTGCCGGGCCTGCGCGACCAGCGCGGCCTGGTCGGCATGCGCTGCGCCGAAGTGCCGCACGTGGTCGAACTGGTCCAGCAAGTCGCGATCGAATTGCGCCGGCTGGCGCTCAATGAAGTCACGGTGGGCTTTGTCGGCGTGGTGCCGCACATGCAAGGGCGCTACCGCCTGGTGCTGCCGTACTCCGCGAAAAACGCCGCCGCGCCCGCGCTGGCGCTGGCCACGCAATTGGTGGATGCGCTGGCGCACGGCCGCTCGTTCAACCTCAAGGCCGGGCTGGCGCGCCTGCGCGCCTTGTGCGATCGCCGCAGCAAGCCGAGGGCCGGCTACTTGATGCACACCGCCCGCACCATCTTGATGTCGGTGATCCCCAGCAAAACCTTCTCGATGCCGTCCATCTTCAGTGTCAGCATGCCGTCCTCCAGCGCCGCCGCCAGCAGCTGAGCGACGCGGCTGTGTTCCTGCAGTAGCTTCTTGACCTTGTCGGTGCCGATCATCAACTCGTGCAGGCCGACCCGGCCCTTGTAGCCCTTGTTGCACTCGTCGCAGCCGATCGCGCGGTAGAGCGTGAACTTGCCATCCTTGGCATAGCGCTCGCGCCAGCCGGCCAGCACGGCGGCGCGGCCGGCGTCGGCGTCCTTGATGAAGCTCTCGGTGTGGAGCAGCTCCTCGCAATATTCCGTCAGCAGCGCCTGCAGTTCCGCCGCCGACGGCTCGACCGCCTGCTTGCACTTGCCGCACAGGCGCTTGGCCAGCCGCTGCGCCAGGATGCCCAGCAGCGCGTCGGCGAAGTTGAACGGGTCCATGCCCATGTCCAGCAGCCGCACGATCGATTCCGGCGCGCTGTTGGTGTGCAGGGTGGCGAACACCAGGTGGCCGGTCAGCGAGGCTTCGATGCCCATGCCGACGGTTTCCTTGTCGCGCATCTCGCCGACCATGATGATGTCCGGGTCGGCGCGCAGGAAGGCCCGCATCACGGTCGCGAAGTCCATCCCGGCCTTGCGGTTGACCTGCACCTGGCGCAAGCCTTTCTGCGTGATCTCGACCGGATCCTCGGCGGTCCAGATCTTGGTGTCCGGCGTGTTCAGGTAGTTGAGCACCGAGTGCAGCGTGGTGGTCTTGCCGGAACCGGTCGGGCCGCAGACGAAAAACAAGCCATACGGTTTCTCGATGGTGGCGCGCAGGCGCTGCAGGTTGAACGGCAGCACGCCCAGCTTGTCGAGCGGAATCGGTTCGCCCGCCGCCAGGATGCGCATGACGATGTCCTCGACGCCGCCGGCCGACGGAATGGTCGCCACCCGCAGCTCGATGTCCAGCGGGCCGTATTTCTTGAACTTGATCTTGCCGTCCTGCGGCTTGCGGCGCTCGGAGATGTCGAGGTCGCACATGATCTTGACCCGCGCCACCAGCGCGCTGCGGTAGCTGGCCGGAATCTCGATGTAGGGCACCAGCGTGCCGTCCTTGCGGAAGCGGATGCCAGTCTTGCCCTTGCCCGGCAGCGGTTCGATGTGGATGTCGGACACGCCCTGGCGGTAGGCGTCCATGATGATCTTGTTGAGCAGCTTGACCAGCTCGTTCTCGACCGCCTCCGACACCTCGGCCGAACCTTCGCCCTCGTCGTCGCCGTCGTCCATGCCGGACAGCAGGTCGCCGACGCTGCCGCTGTCGGCGTGGCCGTAGAACAGTTCCACCATCTGGCGGAACTCGCGCCGGCTGGTGACGCGGAACACCGGCTTGGCCTTGGGCAGGATCTGGTTGACGATGTGGGTGTGCGCCACCCGATCCGGATCCAGCGCCACCACCAGCGTGCCGTCCTTGCCGTCTTCCAGCGGCAGCCAGCCGGATTCCTCGACGTACTGGCGCTTGAGGTTTTTCAGCAAGTCCATCGGTTTCAGGCGGTCCGGCTTGAAGTGCTCGTACGGCACGCCGAAGAATTTCTCCAGCGCCACGCCGATGGCGGGCAGCTTGATCTCGAACTCGTCGATCAGCACGTCCTCGATATCGATGTCCTGCTTGCGGGCCGAGCGCGTGGCCAGTTCCAGTTCCTGCGCCGACAGCACCGCTTCGGTCACCAGCCCGTCATATTTGGTGCGTACCATTTGCGGCGGTTTCATGCGCTGGGAAAACGCCACCGACAAGGTTTCGCACAGCTCCTTGACGCCCGCTTCGGCGATGGCGGAGAACGGTGCGCGGTCGCGGTTGTTGATGAACTGGACCACGCCCAGCAGCTCGCGCGATTGCACCGCGATCAGCGGCGCCACCAGCATCTGCCGGGTGCGGTAGCCGGTGCGCTGGTCGACGCCTTGCTGGAAACGCAACTCCGGCGAGTATCGCGCCAGCTCCGTCTGGTCGTAGACGTCGGCGATGTTGACGGTCTTGCGCGTCAGCGCCACGTAGCCGGCGATGCTGGCCGGCGTCACCGCCAGCTTGAGGTCGCGGAACGAGGTCAGCCCGGTCTTGACCTTGGAGACGATGTAATCCTTTTCGTTGTCCATCGCGTACAGCGTGAAGCGGTCGCAGTTGAACAGGTCGCAGAACTCCATGCCCAGGTCGAGCATGATTTCATCGAGATTGCTGGTGGCGTGGATCTTGGTGGTGACGGTCTGCAACTTCTGGAAGAACGCCAGCCGCAGATCGACATCGCTGGCGGTGGGGCCAGGGCGGGAACTGGGGAGGCCGGCGTCGTTCATGATGGCGTCCTTCGGGACGAAGCTACTGGTTCAGTTCGACTTCCATGCCTTCGTAAGCGAGGAAGACCTGCAATCCATTGAGCAGCGGAGCGTGGCGCGTCATCACTTCGGCGAACACGGCTTCCAGTTCGTCGTCGCTGCGGGTCGGTTCGTGATGAGTGCAGTATAACGCTTTGACGCCGCAGCGCAGCGCCATTGCAAAGGCTGAATCGAAGGTGCCGTGGCCCCAGCCCTGCTTGGCCGGATATTCCTCGCGGGTGTAGGAGCAGTCGACGATCAGCGCGTCGACGCCCAGGACCACGGCGTCGATGGCGGCGTTGCGCTCGTCCATCCAGCGCTGGTAGGTGTCGTGCTCCGGGTGGCCGGCGGGGTGGATGTTGTAGTGCGGCTCGTGGTCGCCGGTGAAGAACAGCGAGCGGCCGTGGCATTCGATGCGGTAGCCCAGGTCGGTGACCGGGTGGTTCATCACCACGTTGTGGATGGTGGCGTCGCCGACCTGGATGGCCTGGCCGATGTCCAGCGTCTGGTATTCGATGGTGGCGTCCATCTGCGTTTCGCTGACCGGGAAATAGCTGTTTTGCAACTGCACGCCCATCACGTGCTCGATGCCGTTGCCGGTGACCGGATCGGTCACGCCGTGCAGCCGCACCCTGCTGTCGCGGATAAACAGCGGCGTGAAGAAGGGCAGGCCGTGGATATGGTCCCAGTGGCTGTGGGTAATGAAGATGTTGGCGTGGATAGGCTTGGTCTTGTTCTGTATCAGCGACTGGGCCAGCGAGAACAGACCGGTGCCGCCATCGATGATGATCAGGGTGTCGTTGTCGGTGCGCACTTCGATGCAGGTGGTGTTGCCGCCATAGCGCGCCGTGCGCGGGCCGGGGGAGGGAATGGAACCACGCACTCCCCAAAATTTGAATTTCATGCTCAATCCCTGATGATCGCTTTGTTGTTTTTGCTAGATGCCGCCGGCCGATGATAGCTTTTTTTTTACACAGCAGGGAAAAACCCGACAGTGGATGCGGCAATTTTGAGCCTGCGGCCATTTCCCGATGTACAACAGCTTGCACTGGAGCTACACTTCCAGACTGGGACTATGCGTATCTGCTAGTGACCCGCCATAACAGGTACTAAAAAAACAACCATGCAAGAGTTGAATCAAACGCAAATCGCCCAACGCCTGGACCAACTGACCGAGCTCAGCGTCCAGCTGGGCAGCAATCACGATACCGATTCGTTGCTGGAGCGTATCCTCACGGTCGCCAAGGGCATGACCAACGCCGACGGCGGCACGCTGTACCGTCCGAGCGAAGACAAGCAGCACCTCGATTTTCACATCCTGATCAACGACACGCTGGACATACATCAAGGTGGCGCCAGCGGCGAGCCGATTACCGCGCCCGGCGTGCCGCTGTTCGACGGCAGCGGCGAAAAGAACCTGGCCTCGGTGGCGGCCTATGCGGCGCACTTCGGCCTGTCGGTCAACATCGAGGATGTGTACAAGGCGGACGTCTTCAACTTCTCCGGCATGGTCAAGTTCGACCAGTTGCGCAACTACCATACGCAATCGATCCTGACGGTGCCGATGAGCGACCACGAGGGCGAACTGGTGGGCGTGCTGCAGCTGATCAACGCCAAGGACGCCGACAGCGGCGGCATCCACGCCTTCTCGCAGACCGACCAGCGCTTCATCGAAGCGCTGGCCGCCCAGGCCGCCGTCGCGCTGACCCACCAGCGCCTGATCGCGCAACTGGAAGAACTGCTGGAAGCGCTGGTCAACCTGATCAACATCGGCATCGACGAGAAGTCGCCGTACACCGGCCGCCACTGCCAGTTCGTGCCGGAGCTGACGATGATGCTGGCCGAGGCCGTGCACAACACCGAGACCGGCCCGCTGGCCGCTTTCCGCATGAACGACGGCGACCGCAAGGAGCTGTGGCTGGCCGGCCTGCTGCACGATTGCGGCAAGATCACCACCCCGGTGCACGTGGTCGACAAGGCCACCAAGCTGGAAACCATCTTCGACCGCATCGCCGTGATCGACACCCGCTTCGAGGTGCTGCTGCGCGATGCGGAAATCGCCGCGCTGAAGCGCAAGCTGGCGGCGGGCGGCGACGCCGCCGCGATCGCCGCCATCGATACCGAACTGGCGCAGCTGCAAGCGACGCTGCGCGAGGAACGCGACTTCATCCGTTACGCCAACATCGGCGGCGAGGGCATGAAGGCCGAAGACCAGGAGCGCGTGCGCCAGATCGGCCAGCGCCGCTGGACCGGCCCGGACGGCGCCGAGCAGGACTTCTTCGACGCCGACGAGCTGATGAACCTGACCATCAAGTTCGGCACGCTGACCGAGGCCGAACGCAAGATCATCAACAACCACATCTCGATGTCGATCCGCATGCTGGAGTCGCTGCCGTGGCCCAAGCACCTGAAGAACGTGCCCGAGTACGCCGGCGGCCACCACGAGCGCATGGACGGCAAGGGCTATCCGCGCGGCCTGACCAAGGAGCAGATGTCGATCCAGGCGCGGCTGATGGCGATCGCCGACATCTTCGAGGCGCTGACCGCCAAGGACCGGCCTTACAAGAAAGGCAAGATGCTGTCGGAGTCGCTGCGCATCCTCGGCCACTTCTCGCTCAACGGCCATATCGACCCGGACCTGTTCGATATCTTCATCCGCAGCAAGATCTACATGCAGTTCGCGCTGAAGAACATGGACGAAAAGCAGATCGACGAGATCGACGAAGCCAAGATTCCCGGCTACACGCCTTAAGGACCGCGCGTGCGCCTGCTCCCCGCCCAATGGACCAAGCTATTCGGCAAGACCGTGCGCAAGTACGGCCTGCGCTGGGCGCTGGGCCTGTGCCTGACCGCCGTGGCGGTGCTGCAGGTCTCGGGCGACATCCGCATCGACGCCATCGAGCGCATGGACACCTTCTTCTCCGGCCTGCGCATGCGGCTGGTCAAGCCGGTGCTCGATCCCAAGATCGTCATCGTCGACATCGATGAGAAGAGCATCGCCGAGGTCGGCCATTTCCCCTGGAACCGCAAGATCGTCGCCCGGCTGGTGACGCAGCTGACCACGCACTACGAAGTCGCGGCGGCCGGCTTCGACATTGTGTTCCCCGAGGCGGACAACACTTCCGGCTACGACGTGCTGGACCACCTGGCCGAGGGCGAGATGAAAAACGTCGCCGGCTTCCGCGGCAAGGTCGATGCGCTCAAGGAGTCGCTCGACTACGACGGCCTGCTGGCCAGCGCGCTGCAGGACCAGCCGGTGGTGCTGGGCTATAACATCGCCGACGACCAGCGCAAGGGCAAGCTGCCCGATCCCTTCTTCACCACCGAGACGCTGAACGGCCGCACCGTGCCGGCCTTCGGTTCCAACGGCTACCTGGCCAACCTGGAGCGGCTGCAGGAGGCGGCGGCCACCGGGGGCATCTTCACCGCCATCACCGACGCCGACGGCATCCTGCGCCGCTCGGCGCTGCTGATGCGCATCGGCGACGGCTACTATCCGACGCTGTCGCTGGCCACCGCCGCCGTCGCGCTGCAGGCGCGCGCCATCACGCCGTCGTTCTCGACCAACGTGGCGGAGCTGTCGGCTTCCGAGCGCGCCCACGGCGGCCTGGAAAAGCTGCTGATGTTCGTCGGCCAGGAGAAAAAGCCGCTGGTGATCCCGGTCGGCGAAAACCTCACCGGCGCCATCGAGTTCCGCGGCACCGGCGGTCCCAAGGGCGGCGCCTTCCCCTACGTGTCGGCGGCCGATGTGCTGGCCGGCCGGGTCAAGAAGGATGTCATGGCCGGCCATATCATCCTGGTCGGCACCACCGCGCCGGGCCTGCTGGACTTGCGGCCGACGCCGGTCAACAACGAATACCCGGGGGTGGAAGTCCACGCCAACCTGATCAAGTCCATCCTCGACGAGCGTTTCAAGGTGCGTCCCGACTATGCCGACGGCATCGAGGGCATGCAGGTGGTGCTGGTGGGGCTGCTGCTGTCGATCGCGCTGGCGGTGATGTCGCCGCTGCGCTCCATCCTGTTGGCGGCGCTGGTGGCCGGCGGCGTGTTCGGCCTGAACTACTGGGCCTACACCGACATGGACTGGGTGCTGAAGATGGCGATGACGCTGGTGCTGATCGCCTGCGTGTTCGTGCTCAACGTCGCCTGGGGCTATTTCTTCGAGGTGCGCAAGGGGCAGGCGCTGGTGTCGCGCTTCGGCGAGTACGTGGCGCCCGAGCTGGTGGCCGAGATGGCGGAAAACCCGGAAAAATACAATATGGACGGCGAAAGCCGCGAGCTGACCGTGCTGTTCGTCGACGTGCGCGGCTTCACCACCATTTCCGAAGGGCTGACGCCCAAGGCGCTGCGCGAGTACATCAACCTGTACCTGACGGCGATGTCGGAAGACATCCGCGACAGCCATCGCGGCACGCTGGACAAGTACATCGGCGACGCGGTGATGGCGTTCTGGGGCGCGCCGGTGGCGTTCGACGACCACGCCAGCCGCGCGGTCGCCACCTCGCTGCTGATGCAGGCCAGCGCGCACCGCCTCAACGACGACTTCGTCGCGCGCGGCTGGCCGCCGCTGAAGATCGGCATCGGCCTGAACTCCGGCCTGATGCACGTGGGCGACATGGGCTCCAAGATCCGCCGCGCCTATACGGTGATGGGCGACGCCGTCAACCTCGGTTCGCGGCTGGAAGGCATCACCAAGGTCTACGGGGTCGGCATCACGGTCGGCGAAGCGACCCGCGCCGCCGCGCCGGAGTTCGCCTACCGCGAGCTGGACCTGGTCAAGGTCAAGGGCAAGAACGAGCCGGTGGCGATCTTCGAGCCGATTGTCTTGGACAAAGACCTGGCCGACGCCGAACGCCATGAACTGGAGCGCTGGCACGCGGCGCTGGCCGCCGTGCGCGCCCAGCAGTGGGAGCAGGCGGAAACCATCATCGCCGAACTGCAGGCGCTGTCGCCGGGGCGCGGCTTGTACCAGCTGTACGTTGAACGCATCGCCTATTACCGCGCGCATCCGCCGGGCGAGGGCTGGGATGGCGTTACCACCTTCGAAACCAAATAATGAAAAATCGGCAACCGTGATAGTGAAATAACACAGCCACAACTTCCGCGGAAAATGTGCCGCGCAGCGCGAAAATTCGTGGCGAATTGGGCAATTCGGTCTACACTTTAGAGAACACAAGTTTCCTTGTGGCTAAATTTCTCTTGGCAACTATCCCTGTGCCGCTCTACATGAACGACTGAAATCCAACACTTGAGCCTGCCAGGCCAAATTCGAAGGTTTCAAATAGGCATTACTTAAAGCCTATGCTAGCATCGAAGAGAATTTGTTAATTAATAGTAACAAATATGCAAACTTACGCTGTATCCCGACACGATTACAAGAGCTGACACATGAGAAATAGCCTAACGCGCCTGCTTGCAGGTTCCCTATTAGCCGCAGCCGTCACATCGGCCTGGGCAGCGGACGACGTGATCCGTTTTGAGATCGCCCGTTTCGAGGTCAAGGGCAACACGCTGCTGCCGCAACCGCAAATCGACGAGCTGCTGAGCAAATTCACCGGCAAGGAGCGCGACTTCGGCGACGTCCAGCGCGCCCTGGAGGCACTGGAGGCGGTGTACCACCAGCGCGGCTACAACGTGGTGACGATCGAGCTGCCGGAGCAGGAACTCAACCGCGGCGTGGTGCAGCTGCGCGTGGTGGAAACCAGGATCGGCCGCGTCAGCGTCAAGGGCAACCAATACTTCGACGAAGCCAATATCCGCCGCAGCCTGCCGGCGCTGCAGGAAGGCCGCACGCCGAACCTGAAGGAAGTGTCGTCGAACCTGAAGCAGGGCAACGAAAATCCGTCCAAGCAGGTCACGATGAAGCTGCAGAGCGGCGACAAGGACGACGAGGTCGACGCCGTGCTGGAGGTCAAGGACGAGTCGCCATGGAAGGTGATGGCCAACGCCGACAACACCGGCACCGAATCCACCGGCAAGACCCACCTCGGCGTGATCCTGCAGAACGCCAACCTGTTCGGCCGCGACCACCTGGCCTCGCTGCAGTACACCACCTCGGCCGAAGAGCCGGGCCGCGTCAAGGTGTACGGCGCCGGCTACCATATTCCGCTGTACGGCTCGGGCGATTCGCTGGACTTCTTTGCCAGCTACTCCAACGTCGATTCCGGCACCATCTCGGCCGGCGCCCTCAACCTGGCCGTCAGCGGCAAGGGCGCCGTGTACGGCGCGCGCTACAACCAGGCGCTGGACAAGCGCGGCGAGCTGGAGTCGCACCTGAGCTACGGCCTCGACGTCAAGGCCTTCAAGAACAGCATCCAGCTGTCGGGCACCGAACTGGGCAACGATGTCACCGTGCATCCGGTCAGCATCAGCTACCAGGCCAGCCTGCCGATCAAGCAGGGCGAAATCGGCGGCCAGGTCACACTGGTGCGCAATATCTCGGGCGGCTCGAACGGCGGCCAGGACGCCTTCACGCTGGCGCGCATCAACGCCAAGACCGACTACACCATCTTGCGCGTGGGCGGCAGCATCACCCGCGCGCTGGCCGGCGACTGGCAGGTACGCGCCATCGCCAACGGCCAATACAGCAGCGATGCGCTGATTCCCGGCGAGCAGTTCGGCGCCGGCGGCGCGACCTCGGTCCGCGGCTTCATCGAGCGCGAGATTTCCAACGATTCCGGCCTCGGCGTCAACCTGGAAGTCTACACGCCGAACCTGTGTCAGCGTGCGGGCTGGAATTGCCGCCTGCTGGGTTTCTACGACAGCGCCTATGTCAAGCGCAACCACGCACAGCCCGGCGAACTGGACAGCACATCCATCGCCAGCACCGGCGTCGGTGCGCGTTTCGTGCTGTCGACCTATGTCAATCTGCAACTTGATTATGGCCATGTGCTGCGTGCCGGCGCCACCACCCGCGCCGACGCCAACCGCCTTCACGTGCGTGTGGCCCTGGCCTATTGATGACGTAAAGAAGAACTAAAATGAAAACGCAAACCCAATTCAAACTGCGCCGCAAGCTGCTGGCCGTGGTGGTGGCCGCCGCGTTCGGCGCCGCGCAAGCCAATCCGGTGGCGCCAACCGTGGTGCACGGCATGGCGACCTTCAACCAGCAGGGTAGCCTGTATTCGATCACCAATACGCCCAACACCATCATCGACTGGCGCAGCTTCTCGATCAATGCGGGCGAGATCACCCGCTTCATCCAGCAGAGCAGCGACAGCAAGGTGCTCAACCGCATCACCGGCCAGGACCCGAGCCAGATCCTCGGCGCGCTGCAATCGAACGGCAAGGTATTCCTGATTAACCCGAACGGCGTGGTGTTCGGCGCCGGTTCGCGGGTGGACGTCGCCGGCCTGGTCGCATCGAGCCTGAATATCTCCAATTCCGATTTCCTGGCCGGCAAGAACAACTTCGACGGCGCCGCCAGCGCGGGCAAGGTCAGCAACCAGGGCAACATCACCACGCCGTCCGGCGGCCAGATCTTCCTGGTCGCGCCGGCGGTGGAAAACAGCGGCGTCATCTCCTCGCCGAACGGCGATGTGGTGCTGGCGGCCGGCCACAGCGTGCAGCTGTTCGATTCCAAGGATCCGAACGTGCAAGTGGTGGTGTCGGCGCCGGCCGACCAGGCGGTCAACCTCGGCAGCATCGTGGCGCAGGGCGGCCGCGTCGGCGTGTACGGCGCGCTGGTCAACCAGCGCGGCGCCATCAACGCCAACAGCGCAGTGCGCGGCGAGAACGGCCAGATCATCCTCAAGGCCAGCGGCACCACGCTGGTGGAAGCGGGCAGCGTGACCAGCGCCACCGGCAGCAACCTCAACACCGGCGGCGACATCATGCTGCTGGGCGCCAGGGTCGGCGTGACCGGCAATGCCGTGGTCGACGCCAGCGGCGAAGCGGGCGGCGGCAAGGTGCTGGTGGGCGGCGATTACCAGGGCAAGAACGCGGCGGTGCAGAACGCCCGCCAAACCTATGTCGGCGCGGACAGCGTCATCAAGGCCGACGCCACCGTCAACGGCGACGGCGGCACGGTGGTGGTGTGGGCGGACGACAGCACGCGCATGCACGGCAGCTTGTCGGCACGCGGCGGCGCGGCCGGCGGCAATGGCGGCCAGGTCGAAACCTCGGCCAATTTCCTCGACGTGGGCGGCGCCCGCGTGACCACCGGCGCGGCCAAGGGCAAGACCGGCACCTGGCTGCTGGATCCTTACGATCTGACCATCAATCTGACGGAGGGCGGCGCCGTCGGCCTGGGCGACGTCGACCAGTTCGCGGATACGCCGATCACGGGCTCGACGCACATCGACGCCGGTACGCTGTCGAGCGCGACTTCCAACATCGTCCTGCAAGCCAAGCACGACATCCTGTTCAGCAACGCCGTCACCAACAGCAACAGCGGCGTGAGCCTGACGGCGCAGGCCGGCAATAACATCACGGTCAACGCCGCATTGTCCATGATGGGCGATATCACGCTGACGGCCAATGACGCCGCCAGCGGCGTCGCGACCGGCATGGGCGCGATCACCGTGGCCGACCTGAGCAGCACCACCGCCATCGCCACCCACGGCAACAATCTGACCATGACGGGCGCCAATATCACCGTCAACGGCAAGGTCAACCTCGCCGGCGGCGATTTCGAGGGGCGCGTCGCCTCGACCGGCGGCTTCTTCACCACCGGCGCCAACGGCGTCATCTCGACCACCAGCGGCAGCCCGGCCCTGATCTCGATCATCGCCGACAATATCAACCTGAACAGCGCCGCCGGCAGCATCGGCGGCGGCGCCAGCGATGGCATGGATTCGGTGTCGCTGGCGGCTTACTCGGCCAGTCGCGCCATCACGCTCGGCGGCAGCGAATCCACCGCTTCGCTGACCCTGACCCAAGGCGACCTGGACGCGATCGGCAGCGGCAGCCTGTCGATAGGTCACAGCAGCTCCGGCAATATCGTCAGCGCCGGCGATATCACCTTCAACCAGGCGCTCACCCGCAACCTGCTGCTGGAAAGCGCCGGCAACATCACGCTCAGTCATGTGTTGACCGCGAAAGACGCGCTGTACGTCAGCGTCGATGGCAGCGGCACACTGACGACCGGCGCCGGCGCCGACCTGTGCTTCGGCACGGTCGCGTTGAAGGGCAACAGCATGACCCTGGGCGGCAAGGTGGCCGGAAGCAGCATTTCCGTCAATACCTTTGGCAACGGCACGGCGATCAGCCTGGGCACCGGAACTACCGGACTGAGCCTGACGCAAGCCGAGCTGGGCGCGCTGCATAGCACCGTATTGAACATCGGCACGGACCAGGACCGCACCGGTGCCACCACCGTGACAAGCGCGATTGACCTGAGCGGCGGTGATACCGCCACCGCCCACCTGAACATCGGCGGCGCCGCGATCACCGTGACCGGCGCGCTGAAGGCGAATGGCGCGCTGGCGCTGGATGGCACGGGAGCGCTCAGCGGCGCCGGCGTCATCACCGCCGGCGACCTGACGCTGCACGGCAGCTCGGTCTCGCTGACTGGCGCCAGCACCGTCGATTCTGTGCAGGGCAGCGCTTCAACCGGCAACTTCAGCTTCAAGACGGCCGGTAGCATGTACATCGCCGGCGGCGGCATCACCGCGACCTCCGGCAATACCACGCTGACGTCCGTCTCCGGCGGCATCAGCCAGGATATGTATGCGCCGATCAAGACGCAAGGCCTGGCGCTGGCTGCGGCCAGCGCGGCGCAGCTGAACTCCAGCTCCAATCAGATCGATGCGCTGAGCGCCACCAGCGTCAGCTCGCTATCGCTGACCGACATGGGCACGCTGACGCTGAACACCATCACGCTGAGCGGCGCCGTTGAGGACAATGTGATCAGCATTCATGCCGGCGATATCACAGTGGCGGGCCCTCTCGACGCAAAGACCAATCCGATATACCTGATGGGCAGCGCGATCACCGGCGGCGGCGTCATCACCGCCGGCATGCTGAACGTGGACGGCAGCTCGGTCGCGCTGACCGGCGCCAACAAGGCCAGCATCATCGCCGGCCATTCCGACACCACCTTCAGCTATAACGCTTCTGGCAATGTATCACTCGGCAGCATCACCGCCGATACCAGCCTGACGCTGACGGCCACCGGCAATATCACGCAGCAGTTTGGCTACAGCTATATCGATACGCCGCTGCTTAGTGTGAGCACGCCGGGCGTGGTCAGTATCGGCGGCGCCACCAATGCTATCGACGCACTGACCGCCACCAGCGTCGGTTCGCTCACGTTCAGCAATCCGGGGGCGGTCACGCTGAATGCGATCACGCTGACCAACGCTGGTACGGGCGGCGCGGTGGACATCCAGAGCAACGGAGCCATCACGCTGGCGCAGGCGCTGAATGCCGGCAGCAAGGGGATTGTTTCGCTGGAGGGCGAATCGGTGACGATCAACGCCACCGCTGCCGCCGATATTTTCAAGATCGGCGCTAACACGCTGACTCTGGCGGCGAACGTTTCCGCGAACGTCGTCAGCATCGAGCCGCTGGGCCAGAACTACAGCATGGTGATCGGTTCCGGCAGCGGCTGCGGCGCGACTTGCCTGGCGGTGGATAACATGTATTACCTGGTGGCGCCGACGCTGGGCCTGGGCTCGACCGATAGCTACCAGCAGGTGGGGGGCATCTCGGTCAGCGGCATCAGCGGTACCGGCACGTCGGCTTCCAGCATCAACTCAATCACCACCCGCATCGGCCTGCTCAACACGGCTGGCGACATTACCCAGAGCGGCGCGATCGTCGTGCGCGACCTGGGCATCGAGACCGAAGGCCATGTCACGCTGAACAACGCCGGCAATCATGTCAACAACCTGGGTGTGTCGCAAACCGGCAGCGGCAAGAATGTCCAGTTCACCGACAACACCACGCTGGCGATTGCCAAGCTGCAGGGCGGCACCGTCACGGCGACGCAGCTCTACAGTATCGATGGTGTGCAGTCCGATGGCGATGTCACGCTGAATGTCACCGGCGGCATCGTCAAGGGCGGCGGTACAGTGCCTGGCGGCAGTATCGTCGCGAATGGATTGACGATGACCACCACCGGCGGTGTCGGCACCGGCACCAGTACCAGCACCGCGCTGGTGACCAAGGTGTCCTCGCTGGATGTGGTCAACACCGCCGGCAGCCACAGCACGGCGGCCATCAATATCGCCAACACCAACAACACTGAGCATGGCTCGGTGTTGACCGTGAACCGGGCGATCCAGAGCGGCACCGACAACGACGGCGCCATCAAGATCGACAATACCGGCGGGATGACGATCGCGGCCGGCTCGCCGCCGACCAATGGCGTGCAGACCGGCATCGGTAGCATCACGCTGCAAACCCACAGCCCGCTGGTGATCAATGGCAGCGTCACTTCGACGTCCGGCAATATCACGCTGGCGGCAGGTACCGGCTACGACACGAGCAATACGATCACCATCGGCAGCACCGCCAATGTGACGACCGGCGGCTCGGTGTCGGTGACGGCGACCTCGTACAGCAATACTGCCGGTGGTACCGTGGACGATGGCGATCACAGTGTCACGCCGATCATCCAGACGCCAACCCCGCCTCCGACGCCTACCCCAGCGCCGACGCCAACGCCGACGCCAACGCCAACGCCAACGCCAACGCCAACGCCAACGCCGACACCAACGCCGACACCAACGCCAACGCCAGTGCCGACTCCGGTGCCGACACCAGTGCCGACCCCAGTGCCGACCCCAGTGCCGACGCCAGTGCCGACGCCAACCCCGACGCCAACCCCGCCGCCTTCGGCCGACATCTGCACCATCGCACCGAATTCGGCGTTGTGCCAAGTGTTGTCGCCGCCGACGGCCAGCGAGCCGGTCAAGCCGGTGCAGCAAGCGTCGAACGAGATCATCAAGACGGTGACGACCTCCGCGCCGAAGACCGACTTCGACCAGCTGGCCTTCCTCGACACGAAGAAAACCACCACGTCCAGCGGCGGCAGCAGCACCGGCGGCGCGGCCACCTCGACCACGCCTGACGACACCAAGTCGGACAAGACGGCCGACAAGGCGGCCGACAAGACCGACACCAAAGAAGTCGCATCCAATGACAAGAGCGGAACCAAAAATGAACCAACTAAAAAAATGTACTGCAATTAAGGCGCTGATGCTGCTGGCCCTGTTTTGGGTGGCCGGCGCCAGCTGGGCCGCGCAGGTTGCCGGCACCGTTGTGCAACTGAGCGGCCCCTTGCTGGCCAAGAAGGCCGACGGCGCAGTGCGCATCCTGTCGATGCGTTCTGAAGTGGAGAGCGGCGATACGCTGGTGACGGAGAAAAACACCTACGCCATGGTGAAATTCATCGACAACAGCGAAATCACACTGAAGCCGTCGACCACCTTCAAGGTCGAGGACTTCAGCTACGACGCCGGCAAGCCGGACGGCGACAACGCTTCGTTCAGCCTGGTCAAGGGCGGCCTGCGCTCGGTGACCGGCCTGCTTGGCAAGCGCAACAAGGAAAAGTTCGCGATGAAGACGCCGAGCGCCACCATCGGCATTCGCGGCACCACCTTCATTGCCGAGTGGGTTGAGCCATCGGCGCAAGCGGTCGCCGCACGCGAAGCCTATCTGATGGCCAGCACCGCCGCGCTGGGCGACGCCTATCCAATCCAGCCGCTGATGCTGGCGCAGATCAATATCCCGCTGCCGACCGGCGTGACGCCGAATCCGGGAGTGACGGCACCCCTGCCACCGGGCTTGTACGTACAGGTGATTGACGGCTTGATCAACGTGACCAACAAGGGCGGCACCCAGAATTTCGCCGCCGGCCAGTTCGGCTTTACGCCGACCCCGAGCCAGGCGCCTGTTTTCGTGCCGAAGGACCCGGGCCTGCAGTTCACGCTGCCGAAGGCATTCAGTGCGCCACCGCCTGTATCGGGATCGAGTTCCGCGCCCAAGTCCAACGCCGTCGATTGCGAAGTACGCTAAGCGCTCCGCATCCCCTCCAAGGCCAGGTCGATACCTGGCCTTTTTCTTTGCCGAAAGCGCTTGACCTTACTATCGTGGGATACTTGATGCTGGTGGTATGTGAACAGCATCGGGATTTCTTTATGAACCAGCAAGCAATCAAAATTGAGGGCATGAGTTGCGCCTCCTGCGTGGGCAGGGTGGAGAAGGTACTGGCGGCGGTGGCTGGCGTGGACAAGGTCAGCGTCAACCTGGCGACCGAGATGGCGCGCGTCGAGTCGGCGCAGCCGGTGGACCTGGCGCTGCTGGTGCAGGCGGTCGACCAGGCCGGCTACCAGGCCACGCCGGTGCTGCCGGACGCTCCGGCCGGCGCGCCTGCGGCGGCGGAACGCGCGCACGGCCTGCCCGGACCGCGCGACGGTGACGCCGTGCTGCTGGCGGCGCTGCTGTCGCTGCCGCTGGTGCTGCCGATGCTGCTCGAGGCGGCCGGCGTGCACTGGATGCTCGATGGCAGGATCCAGTTCCTGCTCGCCACGCCGGTACAGTTCTGGCTGGGCGCGCGTTTCTATCGGGCCGGCTGGCTGGCCGTGCGCGCCCGCAGCGGCAACATGGATCTGCTGGTGGCGCTGGGCACCAGCGCGGCCTACGGCTTGAGCGTCTATCAGCTGCTGGCCAGTCGTAGCGCCATGCCGCACCTGTATTTCGAAGCATCGGCCGTGGTCATTACGCTGGTCTTGCTGGGCAAATGGCTGGAGGCGCGCGCCAAGCGCCAGACCGCGTCGGCGATCCGCGCCTTGCAGGTGCTGCGTCCCGACGCTGCACGGGTGCGGCGCGGCAACCAGGATATCGATGTGCCGATCGCCGAGGTCAGCGTCGGCGATCTGGTGGTGGTGCGGCCAGGCGAGCGCATCGCAACCGATGGCGTAGTGGCGGAAGGCGCCAGCCATGTGGACGAAGCGCTGATCACCGGCGAAAGCCTGCCGGTGGCGCGTCACGCGGGCGAGCGCGTAACCGGCGGCGCCATCAACGGCGAAGGGCTGCTGCTGGTGCGCGTGACGGCGGTGGGCGCGGAAAGCACGCTGGCGCGGATCATCCGGCTGGTCGAGGATGCGCAGGCCGCCAAGGCGCCGGTGCAGCATCTGGTGGACCGCGTCAGCGCCGTGTTCGTGCCGGTGGTGCTGGTGCTGGCGCTGCTGACGCTGGCCGGCTGGTGGCTGTATGGCGGCGATGTGGAACAGGCCATCATCAACGCGGTGGCGGTGCTGGTGATTGCCTGCCCGTGCGCCCTGGGGCTGGCCACGCCGGCCGCCATCATGGCCGGCACCGGCGTCGCCGCGCGTTACGGGATATTGATCAAGGATGCCGAAGCGCTGGAGCTGGCGCATCGTATCACCACGGTCGCTTTCGACAAGACCGGCACGCTCACCGAAGGCAAGCCATCGCTGGCGGCGCTGGAACCAGTACCTGGCGCCGACAAGGCACGCCTGCTGCAGCTGGCCGCCGCCGTGCAGCGTGGCAGCGAGCATGCCTTGGCCCGCTCGGTGCAGGACGCCGCTGCCGCTTCCGCCGCGCTTGCGCCGCTCACGGCGTCCGACGTCAGCGCCTTGCCCGGCCGAGGCGTCGCCGCCACGGTGGACGGCATGCGCCTGGCGCTGGGCAGCACGCGCCTGATGCAAGAGCAGGGCGTTTCGTTGGAGGCGCTGTCCGCGCGCGCCGCCGCATTGGAACGGCAAGGCTTGACCATCTCCTGGCTGGCCGACGCCGGCGAGCGGCAGCTACTCGGCCTGCTCGCCTTCGGCGACCGCATCAAGCCGCAGGCCCGGACCGCGCTGCAAGCCCTGCACGCGATGCACGTCCAGACCATCCTGCTCACCGGCGACAACCAGGGCAGCGCCGACGCCGTCGGCAAGCAGCTCGGCATCGGCCACGTGGTCGCCAACATGCTGCCGGCTGACAAAGCGAGCACCGTCGCCGCGCTGAAGACGGACGGTGCCTGCATCGCGATGGTCGGCGACGGCATCAACGACGCTCCCGCGCTGGCCGCCGCCGATGTCGGCATCGCCATGTCCAGCGGCACCGACGTCGCCATGCACGCCGCCGGCATCACGCTGATGCGTGGCGATCCGGCGCTGGTGGCGGCCGCCATCTCGATCTCGCGCCGCAGCTACAGCAAGATCCGCCAGAACCTGTTCTGGGCCTTCATCTACAACCTGGTCGGCATTCCGCTGGCCGCGTTCGGCCTGCTCAACCCCATGCTCGCGGGCGGTGCGATGGCGCTCAGCTCCGTCAGCGTCATCAGCAACGCGCTGCTGCTGCGGCGCTGGAAACCGGAAGAACAGTCATGAATATCGGACAGGCAGCCCAAGCCTCGGGCGTATCGGCCAAGATGATCCGCTACTACGAAAGCATCGCGCTGATCCCGCCGGGGCGGCGCAGCGACGCCGGCTACCGCATCTACGGCGACAACGACGTGCACACGCTGCGCTTCGTCAAGCGCGCCCGCACGCTGGGCTTCTCGCTGGAGCAGATCGGCGGGCTGCTGTCGCTGTGGCAGGACAAGGCGCGCGCCAGCGCCGACGTCAAAGCCATCGCGCTGAACCACGTGGAAGAGCTGAACCAGCGCATCGCCGAACTGACGGAAATGCGCGACACCCTGCAAACGCTGGCCGGCTGCTGCCATGGCGACAATCGTCCCGATTGCCCCATCCTGCAAAATTTGGCGGACTGACTCAGGTTGTCTGTATAATCTCGCCACGTTTTGGTGCCCGCGCGTCTGTCCAGATGCGCAGTTAAACGGGAAGCAGGAAGCTGGTTACGCCAGCCAACCTGCGCTGCCCCCGCAACGGTAAACAAGCGTCGTCGTCGACGACAACCCACTTCGCTATACCACTGTGCTTTTGCATGGGAAGGTCAGGCGGGTCTGCTTGCTAGCCCGGATACCGGCCAGGACAGGTGGAAATGCCCAGGCATTTCTGTTCAATCCGCTCACGGGGAGGTGAGTGGCTTGCTTTCTGTTGTCCGACAATTCAATGCTTCTATCCAGCGCGCCACGGCCTTGCCGACCGGCGGCCATGCCTCGCGCATGCGCCGTCCATGCTCCGCTGCGCGCTGCTTTTCCAGGATCCCATCATGTTTAATCTGCCCGTCGACGCAGCCATCGGCTCGATCGAGACGCTGCTGTATTCCATTTCCAACGTGCTGTACCTGCCGGTCTTGCTCGGCATCGCGGCGCTGGTGCTGCACATGCTGGTGTGCTGCGGCACCTTCGGCGCGGAGTGGCTGGAACGCCGCCGCGGCGTGCGCGTGCTGGTCGCCACCGCCAGGCAGGAGATGTCCGCCGCGCTGACCGCGCAGGAAGGCGAGCCCGGATTGGACGCCCGCCTCGAACGCCTGGTGCAGCGCGCCGACGCCGCCGGCGTGCGCCGCCTCGACGGCGTGCGCTTCGTGGTGCGGGTCGGCCCCGCGCTGGGCCTGATGGGTACCCTGATCCCGATGGGAATCTCGCTGGCCGGCCTGGCGCAGGGCAACCTGCCGAAGATGGCGGAGTCGATGACGACCGCTTTCACGGCCACCGTGGTGGGCCTGGCCTGCAGCGTCTGCGCCTACGTACTGAGCCTGGTGCGCGAGCACTGGCTGCGCAGCGACCTGACCGAGATCGCCTACGCCGCCGAATCGCTGCTGGCGTCGCACGACACCAAGCCGCACCTGGTGCGCGCGGGGGCCTGAGATGACGATGCGCTACCTGAACCGCCACCGCTACAGCCGCATCGGCGAGCATAGCGAAGATCCGCTGGCCGGCGTCGCCAACCTGTTCGACGCCAGCATCGTTTTCATCGTCGCCATGATGCTGGCGCTGTTCTCGGCCTGGAACATGATGGACCTGCTGGATCCGAATTCGGAGGTCACCATCGCCAAGAAGAGCGCCGACGGCCACGTCGAGGTGCTGACCAAGAAGGGCTCCGAGATCAAGGTCAGCAAAGTGAGCGACAAACCGTTGTCGGGTTCGGGCAAGCGCCTGGGCACCGCGTATCAACTGCCGGATGGGAAGGTTGTCTATGTTCCGGAATAAGTTCTATGCGCTGGCCCTGCTGCTGGCCTCCTTGTGCATCGGCGGCTACGTCCACTCGGCGCAGGCGCCGCGCACGCTGGCGCTGATGCTGGGCGATGTCGAGTCGCGGCCGGCGGTGCTGGCGGTGCGCGGCCTGCAGGCCGAGTTGAAGGAATTGAACGTCGTCGTGCGCATCATTCCCGCCAACGGCATGACGCCGGCCGACCGCAGCGCGCTGGCCTCCGCCGACGTGGCGATCGTCAACGCCAAGGGCCGCCAGGCCATGACGGGCCTGACCACCGAGCTGCAAACGCTGCAGAAGGCGCGCAAGCCGGTGTTCGCGGTCGGCGGCGCCATCGACGACGCCTTGCGCGAGCTGGCCGTGCGCGACGACAAGACCATTCAGTCCTACCACCGCGAAGGCGGCGTGGAGAACATGGGCAACCTGCTGCGCTACATCCTGCGCAACAGCTTCGGCTCGCAGATCGCCGTCGCGCCCGTGCATGCGATGCCGGAAGTGGGCCTGTACGACGTGACGGCCAACCGCACCGTCGGCACCTACGAGGAATACCTGCAAGGCTACGCCCACTACAAGACCGGCGCGCCGTGGATCGCGGTGCCGTTTTACCGCGCCAGCCTGGTGGCGGGACAAACGCTGCCGTTGGCGGCCATCGTCGCGCGCCTGGAGGCGAGCGGCTACAACGTGCTGCCGGTGTTCGGCTATCCCTACGAGACGCCGCTACGCCTGCTGCTGGACGAAAACGGTAAGAGCCGCGTCGACCTGATCGTCGCGCTGGGCATGAAGGTGGGTGGCACCGCCAACACCGGCGCCATCCTGGACAAGATCGGCGTCCCGGCCATCAACGCCATCACGCTGAGCCAGCAGACGCTGGCCCAGTGGCAGGAGTCGCCGGTCGGCCTCGATATCATCGAACGTACCTGGCAGCTGGCCGGCGCCGAAGTGGCGGGCCTGATCCAGCCGACCGTGGTCGCCAGCCGCGAGCGCATCAGCGACGCGCAGACAGGCCTGGCCTACGTCGAGGAGACGCCGATCGCCGAGCGCATCGAGCGCCTCAACGAACGGGTGGCCGCCTGGCTGGCGTTGCGCCAGAAGGCCAATGGCGACAAGCACATCGCCATGATCTACTTTAATTATCCGCACGGTTCCGAGACCATCGGCGCGGCCTACCTGAACGTGCTGCCGGAGAGCCTGTGGCAGATCGTCCAGCGCCTGAAGCGGGAAGGCTACCGCACCGGCGACGCGCTGCCGGCCACGCAGGACGAGCTGCAAGGCGAGATCCAGCAGTGGGGTAACTATCCAGGCAAGTCGAAAGGCGACTACATGGCGGGTCTGAAGCATCTGGCCGAGAGCGGCCAGGCGCTGCTGGTGCCGCTGTCGGATTACCAGCAGTGGTTTGCCAAGCTGCCGCAGCCTCTGCGTGCGTCGATCGAAAAATCCTGGGGCGTGCCGGAGAAGGCACCCGTCCTGTGGCGCAACGCCAAGGGCGAGGCCTTCTTCGTCTATCCCGCGCGCCGCTTCGGCAACGTGCTGATGGCGCCGCAGCCGGGCCGCGCGTGGGAGCAGAACCTGGAGAAGCTGCACAATGAAGTGAGCATGCCACCGTCGCATGAATACATCGCTTTTTATCTATGGCTGCAAAAGGACTTCCACGCCAATGCCGTCATGCACATCGGCACCCACGGCACGCAGGAATGGCTGACCGGTAAAGAGGCCGGCCTGTCCGAAAGCGATCCGACCGAAGCGCTGATCGGCGCCATGCCGAACATCTACCCCTACGTGATGGACGACGTGGGCGAGGGCATACAGGCCAAGCGCCGCGGCATGGCGACCATCATCGACCACATGACGCCACCGTTCGACGTGGCGGGCCTGAACCCGGACCTGCGCGAACTGGGCGCGCTGCTGAACGACTATCGCGTGGCGGAGCAGAAAAGCCCGCTGCTGGCGCGCAGCCATCTGCTGGCGATCAACCGCCTGGCGGCCAAGAGCGGCGTGTTGAAGGACATGAAGAAGACCGAGCTCAAATCGGAAGCCGACATGGAAGGGCTGGAGGAATACCTGGACGACACCGGCGGCAAGCTGACGCCGTTCGGCCTGCACACCTTCGGCGTGGCGCCCAAGCCGGAGCAGCGCAACGCCACCGCGCGTGCGGTGGTCAGTCTGGATAGCACCTCCACACCGGAGCAAAAGGCCAAGCGGATCGTGCAGCTGGAAGGCGATATCGAACGCAGCGCGGAGCTGGAACTGGAGCGCCTGATGCAGGCGCTGGCAGGCCGCTACATTCCGAGCGGCGCCAGTGCGGACCTGGTGCGCAATCCCGATGCGCTGCCGACCGGCCGCAACTTCTTCGGCCTCGATCCGTCGCGCATTCCGAGCAAGACCACCTACGAAGCCGGCGCCAAACTGGCGCAGCAGCTGGTGGACGACTACCGCAAGCGCCACGGCGCCTATCCGGAAAAGCTCAGCATGAACTTGTGGGGCGTCGAAACCTCGCGCCACGAAGGCATCATGGAAGCGCAGGCGATGTCGCTGATGGGCGTGCGTCCGACCTGGGATGAGCGCGGCCGCGTGACCGGCGTGGAAGCGCTGACGCGCAATCAGCTGGGTCGCCCACGCGTGGACGTGACGCTGATTTCGTCGGGCCTGTTCCGCGACCTGTTCGGCAATCTGCTGACATTGATGGACCAGGGCGCGCAGCTGGCGCAAAAGCAGGATGACGAAGGCGGCAACGTGATGCAGGCCCACAGCCGCAAGACCGCCGCCGCGCTGGCCGCGCGCGGCATCGCGGCCGACGAGGCGCAGCGCATGGCGTCGGTGCGCATCTTCGGCCTGCCGAGCGGCGCCTACGGCACGCAGATCGAGAAGCTGATCCCGTTGACCAACGCCTGGCAGAACGAGAAGGATGTGGCGGACGTGTTCATCAACCGCATGAGCCATCCGTTCGGCGCCGGCTATTGGGGCGACGACAAGGCCGATCCGGGCCAGCGCCGCGAGCTGTTCAGGCAAGCCATCTCCGGCAGCCAGATCGCGTTGCACAGCCGCTCCAGTAACCTGTTCGCGACGCTGGATAACGACGACTTCTTCCAGTACCTGGGCGGCACCGCGATGGCGATCCGCAGCGTGGACGGCAAGACGCCGGAGGTCATGGTCAGCGATTTGTCCAACCCGCGCAAGCCGGGCCACAAGACGCTGGAGCAGTACATGGGCCAGGAGATGCAGTCGCGCTACCTGAACCCGCGCTGGGCCGACACCATGCTGAAGGAAGGCTATTCCGGCGCGCGCTACATCAACCGCGTGGTCGACTACCTGTGGGCCTGGCAGGTCACCGTGCCGGAAGTAGTGGACAGCACCAAGTGGCAGCGCATGTACGACACCTATGTGGAGGACCGCCACGGCCTGAAGGTGCGCGAACGCTTCGCCAGCAGCGGCAATCTGCGCGCCTTCCAGGCGATCACCGACCGCATGCTGAGCGCCATCGAACGCGGTTACTGGAAGCCGAGCGACGCGGTGCGCAACAAACTGACGCAGCAGAATGCGCAGGCGATCAAGGATGCAGGCGTGTCGTGCAGCGCGGATTCGTGCAGCAAGGCGACGATGAAGGTGGCGCCGCAGTTCAACGCGGAGTTCGTACCCAACGTCGGCAGCAATGCGGCCATCGTGCGCGGCGCCGCTGCCGCCAGCCGTCCGGGCGGCGCCGCGCCGTCCGCGCAACCGGCTCCGCCGGCGCCGAGCCGGCAGGCCACCGATGCGGCCATGCAGAACGCGATCACCGAACTGCAGGCATTGCAGAACAAGGCGCAGGAGCTGCAGCCGCCACCCGCGCAACCGCCGCGCGCCAAGGCCAAGCCGGCCGAGCCGGCGCCGCAAGCCAAGACCGACGCGCAGGACGCGAAAGTCAGCGGCTTTGAAATGCAGACGCTTGCCAATCTCACGCCGGTGCAGAAGACCGTCGGCACGCTGGCGCTGCTGGCGCTGGCCGCCGCGCTGGTTGGTGTCGGCTATGTCAGCCGTCGTAACAAACTCCGTCAATTGAAGGGCTTTTTATGATCAGCAGTAAATCCATCGCCGCCTTGGCAGCCTTATTGCCGCTGGCATCCTACGCGGCCGAAGATGGCGACGTCGCCGAAACGCTCGGCACGGTCGAAGTGCGCGGGCACTACGACAACGGCGTCGGCACTTCAGGCGCCGCCAGCCAGGGTTCGGTGACGGCGGCGCTGATCGCCAACCGTCCGGCGCTGCGCCCGGGCGAGCTGCTGGAGTTTGTGCCGGGTGTGATCGTCACGCAGCACAGCGGCGACGGCAAGGCCAACCAGTACTTCCTGCGCGGCTTCAACCTGGATCACGGCACCGACTTCGCCACCTTCGTCGACGGCATGCCG
Organism: Duganella sp. CT11-25; assembly: GCF_047302815.1. Lineage (NCBI taxonomy): Bacteria > Pseudomonadati > Pseudomonadota > Betaproteobacteria > Burkholderiales > Oxalobacteraceae > Duganella > Duganella sp. CT11-25. The sequence continues at coordinate 2,395,779 of NZ_JBKBFD010000001.1, read as the reverse complement.
GTCAATATGCGCACGCACGCGCACGGCCAGGGCTACACCGATCTGAACTTCCTGATCCCCGAACTGGTGGACCGCATCAATTACAAGAAGGGTCCGTACTACGCCGACGAGGGCGACTTCGCCTCGGCCGGCGCGGCGCACATGGGATTGGCGAACAAGCTGAAAGAAAACACCGCCAGCGTCAGCATCGGCGAGAACAAGTACATCCGCTCGGTGCTGACCGGTTCGACGCCGCTGGGCGCGGGCAACCTGGTCTACGGCGCGGAGCTGGGCCACAACAACGGCCCTTGGACCAATCCGGAAGCCTTCCACAAGAGCATAGGCGTGCTGCGTTACACGCAGGGCGGCAGCGACAACCAGTTCAGCGTCACCGGCATGGCCTACAAGGGCGGCTGGTATGCCAGCAACCAGATCCCGCTGCGCGCGGTGCAAAGCGGCGAGCTGGATCCCTACGGCGCGATCGACCCGAGCGACGGCGGCCGCACTTCGCGCTACAGCCTGTCGGCGTCGCTGCGCCAGCGCACCAGCGAGACGCTGTTGCAGGCCAATGCCTACGTGGTGCAATCGAGCCTGGACCTGTACAACAACTTCACTTACTTCCTGGATGATCCGGTCGATGGCGACCAGTCGCGCCAGACCGAGAAGCGCCGCATGACGGGCTTCGATGTCGGCCAGACCTGGTTCAGTCACTGGGGCGGATTCGATGTCAGCAACAAGATCGGCGTGCAAGGACGTTACGACTACCTGTCGCCGCTGGCGCTGTACAAGACCAGGAACCAGCAGATCACCGGCGTCATCACGCAGGGCACGGTGAAGGAAGCCAGCGCCGGCGCGTACCTGGAGAACACCGTGCAATGGCTGTCGTGGATGCGCACCACGGCCGGCCTGCGCTACGACCGCTATCGCTTCGACGTCGACAGCAACATCGCCGAGAATTCGGGCAAGGTCAGCGCCGGCACCACGTCGCCGAAGATCTCGATGGTGCTGGGCCCCTGGGCCAAGACCGAATTCTTCCTCAACTACGGCGAAGGCTTCCACAGCAACGACGCGCGCGGCACCACCGTGCACCTGACGCCGCGTGAACTGGAGCCTATCGATCCGGTCACGCCGCTGGTCAAGACGCGCGGCGCGGAACTGGGCGTGCGCACCGAGTTCCTGCCTGGCCTGCAAAGCTCGATGGCCTTGTGGAAGCTGCGCTCCGCGTCGGAGCTGGTGTTCTCCGGCGATGCCGGCGATACCTCGGCCAGCCGCGGCAGCTATCGTTCCGGCATCGAGTGGAACAACCACTATATCGCCAACGACTGGCTGCTGTTCGACCTGGACCTGGCTTACTCGCGCGCGCACTACACCGAGCATGACGAGGCGGGCGACTACATCCCCGGCGCGATCGGCAAGGTGGCCTCGTTCGGGGCGACGGTCATCGACGTCGGCCCGTGGTCCGGCGCATTCCAGATGCGCTACTTCGGTCCGCGTCCGCTGATCGAGGATAACAGCAAGCGCTCGGCCACGACGGCGATCGCGTATGCGCGGGTGGGGTACAAGCTCAATCGCAGCTGGGCGGTGTCGCTGGATGTGTTCAACCTGTTCGACCGCAAGGCCAGCGACGTGGACTACTACTATGCGTCGCGCCTGCCGGGCGAGCCGGCTGAAGGCGTGGACGACTTCCACTACCACCCGGCCGAGTCGCGCAGCTTCCGCCTCACCTTGAAGGCCACGTTCTAACGTGCTCCGGCGGCGCCGTCCCGGTGCTAGCATTTGCGTATGACGACACCATACCAACTCTATTACTGGGACGGCCTGCAGGGCCGCGGCGAATTTGTCCGGCTGGCGCTGGAGGAGGCGGCGATTCCGTATGTGGATATCGCGCGGCGGAAGCAGGGCATGCCGGCGCTGATGGCCAGCCTGGATGGCGACAAGGTCGATCATCCATCGTTCGCGCCGCCGTCGCTGCAGGCGGACGGGATGCTGATCGGGCAGACCGCCAACATCCTGCTGTTCCTCGGCGCGCGGCATGGGCTGGCGCCGCGCGCGGAAGAGGGGCGCCTGTGGGCCAACCAGCTGCAGCTGACCATCTGCGACATCGTCGCCGAAGCGCACGAGACGCATCATCCCATCTCGACCAACAAATACTACGAAGAGCAGAAGAAGGAAGCCAAGGCGCGCGCCAAGGATTTCCGGCTGCACCGCATTCCGAAGTTCCTGGATTATTTCGAGGGCGTGGTGCAGCGCAATCCGGGGCGGGGCGGCTGGGCGGTCGGCTCGCGGCTATCGTATGTCGACCTGTCGCTGTTCCAGCTGATCGAAGGCTTGCGCTACGCCTTCCCGAAAACGATGGCCAGGCTGGAGCCGTCGTATCCGGGGCTGGTCGTCTTGCACGACAAGGTGGCGGCGCGGCCGAATATCGCGGCGTATGTGCGGTCGAAGCGGCGGATACCGTTCAATGAAGACGGCATCTTCCGCCGCTATCCCGAGCTTGAGAAATGATCAGGCGGCGCTGGTGACAGGGTAGCCTGCATCGGCGATGGCCGACTTCAGCGGCGCCAGCGCGCTGGCGCTGTCGATCTTGACGGACTTGGTGGCCAGGTCGATCTCGACCTTCGCCGCCGCATCGATAGCCTGGACCGCCTTGGTCACCGCACCCACGCAGTGCCCGCAGCTCATGTTTTCCACTTGAAGCTGATACATCGCCTACCTCCCAAAAAGTTTCGATGATCATACTGTAGTCCTTCCCGTCGCGGGAAGGTCAAGGGAAATCTCGTCGTAGGGGAAGATGATTTGGTCGTCGTCGTGGCGCTCAAGAATGCCTGCATTTAAAAGCGCGTTGATGTCAGTTTTAACTTCTGCAATGTCGCGATCTAGTCCTTCCGCGATGGCCGTAACCGACATGCCGCCAGCACCGCAGAGCAGCTTCAAGATCGCCCATCGGGTGTCGCTAATGACCTGCGACAGTAATTCTTGGGAGGAAAACACAATCCTGGTGGAAGAATCAGAAATGCCCGCTGCCAGATATTGAGCGAAATTTGCCATCGCCTGTCTTGGTGGGCATACTTCAAAGGTCACGGTTTTCATTGTTCCACCTCTCAATATCTGCCTCAAAATCAGCAATCAAGTGCCTGATTGATCGGTAACGATACGCCGAATTACACATCGGCCATTTACCACATAGGCCAATCGATATTTGTAGGTGTGTATTGAATGTGTGGCGGCTGTTGGAAGCATCCAAATAACCAGTTCTGCGAAAGCGTTCTGCGAATAAACAAGGCGCGTCTTTCGAAGTAGGGTCGCTTTCATGTTGCGCTCACCGAAATACGATGTCAATTGAGCTCAACGATAGCTCTCAGCGCACGGCCAGTGTGGTTATTCGACTAGCCCCTGATACAAATCAATCGCTTTTTAGTTCCATAAATCGCACTATTTCCCGGTTTTTATTGACAAATGAATGAGAATTGTTATCATTCGCATTCCATGTAAATTGCATTACTAATTGGGGAATAGATGAATAAGCAGGCTCACGTTCAAGGGCGTTTTCAATTGCATCGATTGACGGTATTGGTCACGCTCGCCATGCCGCTGGTCGCTCACGCCCAGGCGACGGAACAGTCGACGGCCGTGCTGCCGCAGGTCGAGGTCTCCGGCTGGAAAATGGGCGATACGACCGAGGGCACCGGTTCCTACACCACCGGCCGCGCCAAGACCGCCACGCCGCTGAGCCTGTCGCTGCGCGATACGCCGCAGTCGATCTCGGTCGTGACCCAGCAGCGCATCGAAGACCAGGGCCTGGTGACGGTGACCGATGTGGTCAACAACGTCACCGGCGTCTCGGTCAACCAATACGAAACCAACCGCGCCGGTTTCACCGCGCGCGGCTTCGATATCGACAACCTGCAGATCGACGGCATTCCGACCACCTGGGACCAGGCGTGGAGCTCCGGCGAAGTCATGGGCACGCTGGCGGTGTATGACCGCGTCGAAGTGGTGCGCGGCGCCACCGGCCTGATGACCGGCGCCGGCAATCCTTCGGCGGCGATCAACCTGGTGCGCAAGCGCGCCACCAGCAAGGAGCTGACCGGTTCGGCCGAGCTGGCCATCGGCAGCTGGAACGATTACCGCACCCAGCTCGATGTCTCGACCCCGCTCAACAAGGAAGGCACGGTGCGCGCCCGCGTGGTCGGCGAGTACAACCAGCGCGACAGCTGGATCGATCTGGTGGAAAACAAGAGCAAGACCATTTATGCGACGGTCGAAGCCGACCTGACGCCGAAGACCCTGCTGTCGGCCGGCTACACCCGCCAGGAAACCGATCCCAAGGGGCCGATGTGGGGCGGCCTGCCTTACTGGTACAGCGACGGTTCGCTGACCAACTGGGACGTGTCGAAGACCTCGTCCGCCGGCTGGACCAGCTGGAGCACCGAGTACTACAACGCCTTCGCCAACCTCGAACACGAGTTCGACAACGGCTGGAAGGTGCGCGCCAGCTTTACCCACAGCGACCGCAAGGCCGACTCCTATCTGCTGTACGTGTCGGGCGTGCCGGACCGCGCGACCGGCCTGGGCATGTTCCCGTTTGCCGGTTCGTACGTGACGCATACCAAACAGGACGACTTCGGCCTACACGCCAGCGGCCCGTTCCAGCTGTTCGGCCGCAAGCATGAAGCCGCCTTCGGCTACCAGCATTCCGAGCAGAAGTTCAACTCGGACAGCCGCGCCGCCGATTTCGGCGGCGCCTCGTCGGACATCGGCGACTTCAACCACTGGAACGGCGCCGCCTATCCCACTCCGACCTGGGGCGCGGCGACCTTCTACGAAAGCAGCGTCACCAGGCAGGAAGCCTTGTACGGCGTGGCGCGCTTCGCGATCACCGATCCGCTCAAGCTGATCGTCGGCGCCCGCGTGACCAACTACACCAAGACCGGCCACGGCCTGTGGACGCCGGCCTACGAGGTCAAGAACGAGCATGAAGTGACGCCGTATGCCGGCCTGGTTTACGACCTCAACGATAGCTGGTCGGCCTACGCCAGCTATACCGAGATCTTCCAGCCGCAGAACCTGAAAAATTTAGCCGGCTCGACCCTCGACCCGATCACCGGCAAGAGCGCGGAGACCGGCGTCAAGGGCGAGTTCTTCGACGGCCGCCTGAACGTATCGGCGGCCGTGTTCAAGATCAGGCAGGACAACCTGGGACAAGCGGCCGGCCTGGTCGATCGCGGCGGCTTGCCGGAGGCTTACTACGTCGGCACCAAGGGCGCCACCAGCAAGGGTATCGAGTTCGAGATGTCGGGCCAGTTGGCCAAAGGCTGGAACGCCACCGCCGGCTACACCAGCTTCAAGGCGGAAGACGCCAGCGGTGCGGAATTCAACAGCGTGTACCCGCGCAAGCTGCTGCGCCTGTACACGACCTACAATCTGCCGGGCGAACTGAGCAAGTTCACGGTCGGCGGCGGCGTCAATTGGGAAGGCCGTACCTACACCATCGACCCGAACGCTCCGGCATCGACCAGCGGCCGCATCGAACAGGAAGCATACAGCCTGGTCAACCTGATGGCGCGCTACGAGATCAGCAAGAACCTGTCGGCGCAATTCAACCTGAACAATGCGCTGGATAAAAAACACTTCGGCATGTTCGCCGCCTATGGCGCGATCACCTACGCGGCGCCACGCAGCGCTTCCGTGTTGCTGAAGTATCGCTTCTAACACCAGGGACCGGGCCCGAGGGCTCCGGTCCCCAACACGCATGAGGTTATTTTGCGCGCTTTCTGGACTGTGATACATCGTTACGCCGGCTTGCTCATCGCCGGTTTTTTGTTTATTAGCGGCGTGACCGGTGCCATCATTTCGTGGGACCACGAGCTGGACGATCTGCTCAATCCGCACCTGATGGAAGCGCATAGCGCCGGCGCCGCGCAGCCGTCGCTGGCACTGGCGCGGCAGATCGAAGCGCGCTACCCGCAGGTGCGCGTCTCCTTTGTGCCGCTGCACGTGGAGCAGGGCGAGTCGATCGCCTTCGGCGTCAGCGGCCGCGTCGATCCCGCCACGCAAAAGCTGGTCGAACCCGGATTCAACCAGGTCTTCGTCGATCCCGTCAGCGGCGCCGAACTGGGCAAGCGGGAATGGGGCGTGGTGTGGCCGATCACCAAGGAAACCCTGGTCTCCTTCCTGTACCGCCTGCATTACACGCTGCACATCCCGGAGTTGTGGGGCATCGACCGCTGGGGCATCTGGCTGATGGGCGTCATCGCGATGATCTGGGTGGTCGACAGCTTCGTCGGCTTCTACCTGACCCTGCCGGTGCGCCGCCGCCATACCGCGCGCCCGGCCGACGATATCGCGGGCGACCAGCCTGCTCCCGCCGGCAAGACCTGGTGGCGGCGCTGGCAGCCGGCGTGGAAGGTGCGCTGGAGCGGCGGCAGCAACAAGCTCAACTTCGACCTGCACCGCGCCTTCAGTCTGTGGACCTGGATGCTGCTGTTCATCCTGGCGTTCACCGCGTTTTCGCTGAACCTGTACACCGAGATTTTCTATCCGGTGATGCAGAAGATTTCCAAAGTGACGCCGTCGCCTTTCGACACCCGGCCGATGGCCGACAAGCACCATCCGATCGCGCCGCGCCTGGCCTATGCCGACATTCTCCAGCGCGCCAGCGTCGAAGCGGCGCGGCGCCAATGGCCCGAGCCGGCGGGCAGCGTGTTTTATTCGCAGGAATTCGGCATCTACGGCGTCAGCTTCTACAAGCCCGGCGACGATCACGGCGCCGGCGGCGTCGGCCCGCCGCTGCTGTACTACGATGGCGCGGATGGCCGCCTGCTCGGCGACCGCCAGCCATGGAAGGGGACGGCGGCCGACCTCTTCGTGCAGGCGCAATTCCCCTTGCACTCGGGCCGCATCCTCGGCTTGCCGGGACGCATACTGATTTCGTTCATGGGCGTGGTGGTCGCGATGCTGAGCGTGACCGGCGTGATCATCTGGTGGCGCAAGCGCGCGTCGCGGGTGGCGGTGGCGCGGAGACCGCGGCAGCTTAGCCCTGCGGCGGATCGTCGAGCTTCGACAGGTCGAGGCTGACCAGCGCCCAGATGCCGCCGGCGTAGTCGGGTTCCTGGGACAGGGTTTCCACTTCGGAGGGTTTGATTTCGAAGGCGCGGCCCTGTTCCACCAGCTGGCCGATGTGGCCGTAGATCGCCTTGGCGGCGTTGCTCATGGCTTTGTCCACCGTCTCGCCGGTGGTCACGCACCCGGGCATATCGGGCACGGTGACGCCATATTTGGTGGCGCCTTTCCTCCGGATAAGGATAGGGATGTCCATGTCTTACCTCAGGGTCCGAAAGGCTGGTCCAATCAATGACTTGGGATGTCTAGTGTCATACAGGTCGCTGCGCGTTTCAAGCACTTTCGTCGTCGAGCCTGTTTCCCCCTCTGTTCTCCGTTTGGTTTGATTGACATCATTCATTGCCTCGGATAACATCGAAAACATACCAAATTGTATATTCAGGTGTCTTCCTGGCAAGGCACTCTGCAGGTACCCGATCCCCGTACCTGGTTAAGCGGCTTACGCTTCGTTCAACCAACCATACGGGGACTCACTATGAAATCCATCAAACTGGCGGTCCTGGCCGCGGCACTGCTTGCCGCCGGCGGCGCCAGCGCCGAGACCATCACCTTGCCGGCATCCCTTCTTACTGCCCGCGTGCAAAACACCGTGCACAAGCACCGCGACGTGGTCGAAGCCGCTGTTGCCAATTCGGCATACGGCCAGGCCATGTTGGCCCGTTACGACAAGCGCGAGACCGGCCCCGTCGATTCCGCCGATATGTGGTGGATGCTGGACTATGACGAGTCCCGCGCGCTGTGGCTGAGCGCAGGCCAGATTCTCAAGGACAGCCACCGCGAGGCGGGCGAGGGGCGGGACGAGGAGTACCAGGCCAGCCATCCCAATGGCGAACCCGACATCCTGTCGGTGCGCATGGTGTCGGAAGAGGTGGCGGCGGTGCCGGAGGCCGACACCTGGGCCATGCTGCTGGGCGGCCTGGGCATGATCGGCGCCGTCGCGCGCCGGCGGCGCGCATCCTGAGCGCAAAAAAGAAGCCCCGCCGGCATTGCTGCGGGCGGGGCTAACAGGTACGGGTTTATTCTACTACAGCACGTCGCTGGCGTGATCGGCCAGGCGCGAGCGTTCGCCGCGCGCCAGCGTCACGTGGCCGCTGTGCGACCAGCCCTTGAAGCGGTCCACCACATAGGTCAGGCCGCTCGAACCTTCGGTCAGGTAAGGCGTGTCGATCTGCGCGATGTTGCCCAGGCACAGGATCTTGGTGCCGGGACCGGCGCGCGTCACCAAGGTCTTGACCTGTTTCGGCGTCAAGTTCTGCGCTTCGTCGATGATCAGGAACTTGTTGACGAAGGTGCGGCCGCGCATGAAGTTGAGCGACTTGATCTTGATGCGCGAGCGGATCAGGTCCTGCGTTGCCGCGCGGCCCCATTCGCCGCCGTCCGAATCGGACTTGTTGAGCACTTCCAGGTTGTCGTCGAAGGCGCCCATCCATGGCGACATCTTCTCTTCCTCGGTGCCCGGCAGGAAACCGATGTCTTCACCGACCGGCACCGTCACGCGGGTGACGATGATTTCGTTGTAGAGCTTGGTCTCCAGCACTTGCGCCAGGCCTGCCGCCAGCGCCAGCAGGGTCTTGCCGGTACCGGCCTGGCCCAGCAGGGTGACGAAGTCGCATTCCGGATTCATCAGCAAGTTCAAGGCGAAGTTCTGCTCGCGGTTGCGGGCGGTGACACCCCACACATTGTTCTTGTTGTGGCTGAAGTCGCGCAGCGTCTGCAGCACGGCGGTCTTGCCGTTGATCTGCTTGACCTGGCCGTAGAACGGCGCTTCGCCATTCTTGGGTTCCAGGAAGATGAACTGGTTGACCAGCAGCGACGGCACGAACGGGCCGGTGACGCGGTAGAACGTGGCGCTCTGGCCGTTCTTGTTTTCCTGCCAGCTCTCCAGGTCCTTGCCGTGCTTGGTCCAGAAGTCGTCCGGCAGCTGGACGATGCCCGAGTACAGCAGGTCGGTATCTTCCAGCACGTGGTCGTTGAAGTAGTCCTCGGCCGGCAAGCCCAGCGCGCGCGCCTTGATGCGCATGTTGATGTCCTTCGACACCAGCACCACCGGGCGGCCTTCCTGTTCCGCTTCCAGCGAGCGGACCACGGACAGGATCTGGTTGTCGGCCTTGCCGACCGGCAGTCCGACCGGCAGGTCGGCCGTTTGCAGGCGCGTCTGGAAGTACAGGCGGCCCTTGGCATCCTTGTTGCCCAGCTTGGACAGCGGGATGCCGTTCTCGATGGCGTCGTCGTCGGTGTTGGACACCAGCGCGTCGAGGGTGCGTGACACCTGGCGGGCATTGCGCGCCACCTCGGTCATGCCCTTCTTGTGGTTGTCCAGTTCTTCCAGCGTCATCATCGGCAGGTAGACGTCGTGTTCCTCAAAGCGGAACAGCGACGATGGATCGTGCATCAGCACGTTGGTGTCGAGCACGAACAGCTTGGTGGTGCCGGTCTGGTCGGCGTGGCGGCTGGTGGACGACTTGATCGCCACTTCGTTCGGCTTGTGCTTGGCCGGATGCGGCGCTTCGGCGTTGATCGGCGTGACCTTGCCGCGCGTGGACGGCGCCTGCTTGGCCTTGGCGGCCGGCTTGGCCGCCGGCGCCGGGGCGATGACGCCGGCGGAGGCCGCCTTCAGTACGGCCGGCGCGGCTTTCAATACGGCGGCCACGGCCTTGGACTTGACCGGGGCCTTGGGTGCTGCTGGTGCTGCTGGTTTTGCTTTGGAAACTGGGACTGCTTTGACAGGCGCCGCTTTCTTCGGCGCGGGCGCAATCTCGGCTACCGCCGCCATGGCGGGAACCGGGCGCGGCCCTGTCGCTTTTGGATAGTCTTTCGCCAGAAGTAAAGTCGCTGGCTTACTAGGTAATTTTGGCAGTGGCATCAGGATCTCAATCAAAAAATATCTGGAGGAATCCGCCCATAGGCGCAGCGCGCCGCCGTAACACGGCGACGTTGGGACCGGATGGGGTGGATGCTGGGTAAAACAGGTTATAAGACTGCCGACGGGCGCTCATCTGGCCCGGAGAAAGTACCGCGTGGTGGCCGGCTGGCCACCATGTAGGGTGGGAAGAGTTACAGTGATGACTCAAGGGCTGGTATGCATGGTTCTGCTACGGTTGAGCAACTTCTGGAAGCCGCAACGCGAATACTAAGCCTGGCGCGCTACAAATTCCAGCACTTCATCGACGTGACCCGCTACTTTCACGCCTCTCCATTCTTTCACCAATTGACCATGAGCGTCAATCACAAACGTGCTGCGTTCGATGCCGCGCACGGTCTTGCCGTACATTTGCTTCATCTTCATGACGCCGAACTGCAGGCAAACGGCTTCGTCGGGGTCGGAAATCAGTTCGAACGGCAGGCCGAGCTTGGCCTTGAAGCTTTCGTGCGAGCGCAGCGAATCGCGGCTGATGCCATAGATTTCGGCGCCGGCGGCCTGGAATTGCGCGTGCAGGTCGCGGAAAGCCATGTTTTCGGTGGTGCAGCCGGGAGTATTGTCCTTCGGGTAGAAGAACAGCACGGTATGCCGCGCAGGACGGCCCGCCAGCTGGAAGGTCAGGCCGCTGGTCATCGGGGCTGCGAAGTCGCTTACTACGGATTGGCTATCAGCCACAGGCTCTCTCCTGAACGGTATGCATTAAGAACGGGCGGCTCCCTGTACGATCAGTTGGCCCGAACGTCCTGGCAATTCGCCCCAGGTGATGGGGCAAACGGGCATGGCAAGGTGTTGGATCTTCTGATGGTAGTCGGCCATCGACGCCAGTTGGTAACCTTGGGATTGCCATCCCGCCAATAACTGCTCGAATATGGGGGCAAGTTTCTGGCCTTCAAGCTCCGCATGCAAAGTATAAACGTGATCGCGCGCGGCACCCTCGGTCAGCTTGAGCAGGAAGGCGGCGATGTTGCCGGTCGTGATGATGGTGCCATCGATCTCGCGCCCCAGCAATTCGTCCAAAGTGGGGAGGGTGGTCGGCAGCTGGATATGCCGGAGCACCTGGTCGCCGTCGGCCAGGCGGTGCGGGCCGTCGGCCGGATTGGCCAGCGTGCCGTTTTCGTTGAGCACGCAACGGCCGTCCGAGGCGTAGGCGTAGCCGGCGGCGTCGTGCTCGGCGAAGGCGGCGTTGTTCATCTGCCAGCCGGCCGCGCCGTGGGTGCGCGGCGCCGTGCCGAACACCTGGCTGTAGCGGGCCGCGGCCTTGCGCATCATGCCGGTGGACCAGGCGCCGTCGCGGTTGGCGACATTGTCCTGCCACAGCACGTGGTCCCAGGTGTGGATGCCGCACTCGAAGCCGGCGTCGCGCACCACGCGCATTTCAGCGGCGCAGTCCTTGCCGATGTCCGGCCCCGGCAGCAGGGTGCCGTACATCAGCGTCTTGATGCCGTAGTGCTCGACCACCGAGGTGCGCGACACCTTGCTGAAGAAACCCGGGCGCAGCGCGCGGCGCAGCGCCCAGCCGGTGTGGTCCGGCCCCAGCGAAAACAGGAAAGTGGCGCCGGCCTGGCGCGCCTCGAGCATGCGTACCAGGTTCAGTACGCCCTCGCGGGTGCCGCGATAGGTGTCGACATCGATCTTCAACACCATCAGCGGCGGGGTGGGGTGGTTTGCGGTCAAGTCTCAGTCCATCAGGGCTTGGGCGGCGGCCACCTGGCCACGGTAGGCGTCGAAGATCTTCTTCAGCGCGTCGGCCATGCTGGTGCTCGGTTTCCAGCCCAGCTCTTCGCAGGTGTTGGTGATCTTCGGCACGCGGTTCTGCACGTCCTGGTAGCCGGTGCCGTAGTAGGCGCCCGAGGTGGTCTCGACGATCTTGACCTGCTTGGCGCCGGTCGCGTACTCGGGGTATTTGTCGGCCAGCTCCAGCATCATGCCGGCCAGCTCGCGGATCGAGTAGTTGTTGACCGGGTTGCCGATGTTGTAGATCTTGCCGCTGGCGGCGCCGTCCTGGTTGGCGATGATCTTCATCAGCGCGTCGATGCCGTCGTCGATGTCGGTGAAGGCGCGCTTCTGGCTGCCGCCGTCGACCAGCGAGATGTTCTCGCCGCGCACGATGTGGCCGAAGAATTGCGTGACCACGCGCGACGAGCCTTCCTTCGGCGTGTGGATCGAGTCGAGGCCGGCGCCGATCCAGTTGAACGGACGGAACAGCGTGAAGTTCAAGCCTTCCATGCCGTAGCCCCAGATCACGCGGTCCATCAGCTGCTTGGCGTTGGAATAGATCCAGCGCGGCTTGTTGATCGGGCCGCAGATCAGCTCGGAGTTCTCGGGATCGAATTCCTCGTCGTGGCACATGCCGTACACTTCCGAGGTCGACGGGAACACCAGGTGCTTGCCGTACTTGGCGGCCGAACGCACGATCGGCAGGTTGGCCTCGAAGTCCAGCTCGAACACGCGCAGCGGCGCCTTGACGTAGGTCGACGGCGTCGCGATGGCGACCAGCGGCAGGATCACGTCGCACTTCTTGACATGGTACTCGACCCATTCCTTGTTGATCGTGATGTCGCCTTCAAAGAAGTGCATGCGCGATTTGTAGGCCTCGTTTTCCAGCACATCGGTGATACGGTCGGTGTTCATGTCCATGCCGTAAACGTGCCAGTCCGTGGTTTCCAGGATGCGCTTCGACAGGTGATGGCCGATAAAGCCGTTGACGCCGAGGATGAGTACTTTTTTCATGTTGTGTGTATCCAGGTAATGTTCATTGTCCGCCGGCGGCCGTCGCGACGGCGGCCAGGCGGCTTTGCAACTGCTCGGCCGTCACGGCTTCGCCGTCGGCCGTCAAGGCGGAAATGGTCAGCATGCGGCCATCACCGCAAACGCCAAAGATGCAATTATCCACCACGGTCAATCCCGGAGGCAAACCCAGGGAAACAACGTTGCCGAAATTGCCATGGCCGGTACCGCTGAGGCGCGCGCGCTGAATCACGTAGCGTACACCGCCGATGTCGGTGAAGGCGCCCGGATAGGGCGGCGCCACCGCGCGGTGCAGGTTGTAGACTTGCTGGGCGGGCTGGCTCCAGTCGATGCGGCCGTCCTCCGGCTTGCGTCCGCCGAAATAGCCGCCACGGCGCAAGTCGTTGTGCAGGCGCGGCGCGCTGCCGTCCAGCAGCGACGGCAGGATGCGCCACAGCGCCTGTTCGGCCGCCACGGTGACCTTGCCGAACACCTCGAAGGCGGTGTCGTCCGGCAGGATCGGCACTTCCATCTGCGAGACGATGGCGCCGGCGTCCGGCTTGACGGTCATTTCGTGCAGGCTGGCGCCGGTGACCGGCGCGCCGTGCAGCACCGCCCAGTTGACCGGCGCGCGGCCGCGGAATTCCGGCAGCAGCGAGCCGTGCATATTGAACGCCGGCGCCACCGCCAGCAGTTCGGCCGGCAGCATGTGGCGGTAGTAAAAGCTGAACATCAGGTCCGGCTTGGCGGCCTTGACCTGTTCCAGCAGCGCCGGCGATCTGGCGTCGGCCGGCGTCAGGTAGGGAATGCCCTCGGCCTGGCACAGCGAGATCACCGATTCGAACCAGATGTTTTCGCCGGCGCTGTCCTCGTGCGTGACCACCAGCGCGACGTCGACGCCGCCGGCCAGCAAGACCTTCAGGCAGCGTACGCCGACGTTGTGGTAGGCGAAGACGACCGCGCGCCTGGGCTGGTCGAAATCATTCATGGCCACGGCCCACCACGCGTTTTTCCACGCCGGACGCTGACGCCGTCTGCTGGCCGGGCTGCGGGTCCTGCTGTTGCTGCAGGATGGTTTGCACCACGTAGCGCGGACGGGCGCGCACTTGCTGGAAGATGCGGCCGATGTATTCGCCCAGCAAACCGATGCCGAACAGGATCACGCCCATGAAGAAGAAGGCGATCGCGAACAGCGTGAACACGCCTTCGGCCTCGGCCCCCATGGCGAAACGGCGCACCAGCAGCAGCAGGACCAGCGCGGCCGAGGCCACCGACATCAGCATGCCCATCATCGAGAAGAATTGCAGCGGCACCAGCGAGAAGCCGGTGACCAGGTCGAAATTCAGGCGGATCAGGCTGTACAGCGAATATTTCGACTCGCCGGCCGCGCGCTCCTCGTGCTCGACCACGATCTCGGTCGGCTTGCGCGCGAAGCGGTAGGCCAGCGCCGGCACGAAGGTGTTGACCTCGCCGCACTGGTTCATCAGGTCGACGATGTTGCGGCCGTAGGCGCGCAGCATATTGCCCTGGTCGGTGATCTTGATGTTGGTGATTTTTTCGCGCAGGTGGTTCATGGCCTTGGAGGCGTAGGTGCGCCACACCGCGTCCTGGCGCTTGCGGCGGATCGAGCCGACGTAGTCATAGCCTTCGCGTATCTTGGCCACCAGGTTGCCGATCTCTTCCGGCGGATTCTGCAGGTCGGCGTCCAGCGTCACCATGATGTCGCCGCGCGACGCCTCGAAGCCGGCCAGGATGGCCATGTGCTGGCCATAGTTGCCGTTGAACAGCACCACGCGCGTGACGTCCGGACGGGCGCGGAACTGCTCGGCCAGGATCGCCACCGAGTTGTCGCGGCTGCCGTCGTTGACGAACACGATCTCGTAGCTGGCGCCCAGCTTGTCGAGCGCCGGGTACAGGCGCTCGAACAGCGCGGCCAGGCCGTCCTGCTCGTTGTAGATCGGAATGACGACCGAGACTTCCGGTTTCGTGGAGGCGGTCATTTGATCAGGATCGCTTTCACGGCGGCGACGGCGCGGTCCACATCGGCGGTGGTCATGGCGTAGAACATCGGCAGGGTCACGGTCAGGCGGCCGATCTTCTCCGAGACCGGGAACATGCCCTCCTTGAAGCCGCGCGCGCGGTACATGGTGAACAGATGGATCGGCGCGTAATGGTAGCCGGTGCCGATGTTGAAGCGCTCCTGCATCGCGCGCATGAAGTCGGCGCGGGTGGTCGGGCCGTTGTCCGGCAGGATGATCTGGAACAGGTGGTAATTGCTGCTGTCAAACGCCTGCAGCGGCAGCTGGGCGCCCGACTGCGCTTCGAACGCCGGGCCGAAGGCTTCGTAGTAGCGGCGCGCCAGCGCGCGGCGGTGGGCGGTGATGGCGGCGATGTTGGCGAACTGGCCCAGGCCGATGGCGGCCATGATGTCGCTCATGTTGTATTTGCCGCCCAGCAGGTCGACATCGATGCCGTCGACGCCGTTGCGGGTCACGCCCTGCAGGCGGTATTTTTCCGCCAGGCGCGCCTCTTCCATATTGTTCAGCACCAGCGCGCCGCCTTCGCCGGTGGTGATGTTCTTGTTGGCCTGGAAGCTGAACGAGACGAAGTCGCCGAAGGCGCCGATGCGCCGGCCCTTCCACTCGGAACCGAAGGCTTGCGCCGCATCCTCGATCACGCGCAGCTTGTGTTTTTTGGCGATGGCGTACAGGCGGTCCATGTCGACCGGCAGGCCGGACAGGTAGACCGGAATGATGGCGCGGGTGCGCGGCGTGATCGCCGCTTCCACCTTGTCGAGGTCGATGTTGCGGGTGAGCGGATCGATATCGGCGAACACCGGCGTGGCGCCCACTTCGATGATGACGTTGGCGGTGGCCACCCACGACACGGGCGTGGTGATGACTTCGTCGCCGGGGCCGATGCCGGCGATGCGCAGCGCGATTTCCATGGTGCAGGTGCCGGAGTTGAAGGTGCGCACCGGGCGGCCGCCGAAGTATTCCGACATCTGCGCTTCAAACGTCTGTACCTTCGGACCGCTGGTGATCCAGCCGGAACGCAGGACCTCGCTGACGGCGGCAATCGTGGCCTCGTCTATTGTTGGTTTTGAGAAAGGTAGAAAGGGCAGGGCTGCGGTCATGAGGGTATTTGCTCTCTGGTTTTTATATATTGATAGCGGATGCCCGCATTCTAAATTGTTCGTCAGGTGCGCGCCAGCCAGGCGACGCCTACCAGGATCACGAAAATGGCCAGCAGGCGCTGGGTCGACAGCGCTTCGCCGAACAGGTACCAGGCGCCGATCGCGGTCACGACGTAGCCCAGCGACAACATCGGGTAGGCGATCGAGACGTCCACCCGCGACAGCGCGATAATCCACAGCACCACCGATAGCACATAGCAAGTAAGCCCGCCAATGATAGGCAGCTGGCTTGCCACCTTGATGCCGACAGAAAAAAGATTCTGCAGCGTCAAGTGGATTTCGCCGATGTTGCGGGCGCCGGCCTTGAGCAGCAATTGCGCGACCGCGTTGAGCAGCACGCCGAAAAGAATGAAACTAAAAGTTGCGATATTCATTTATGTTTTTAATCATTACAGATTGGTAATGACGATGCGGCGGCTGTCTTCCACCACCACGCGCATCGCCACGCCCCTGGTTTTCAGCTCGGCGTAGGCGTCGTCGCTGAGGATGGCCATGGCTTTCACGCCGGCGGCCGTGTGGCCGTTCCAGCGCGCGACGAAACCGTCCAGCGTCGGGATGGCGAGCTCGGGCTGCTGGCGCAGGCCGAAGGTGAATTCGTCCCAGTAATCGACCAGCACCACCGTGCGCTGCAGGTAGAAGGTCATCGACTGCTCGTAGGTGCGGACCGAGTAGACCGGCGTGTCGGCCTTGAGTTCCGGCAACATCTTCAGCGCCAGCGCCTTGCCGGCGCGCAGTTGGCCGTAGGGTTCGAAGCCGGCCAGGATCAGCTGGGTGGCGGCGAAGCCGGCGATGGCCAGGGTCAGCACGCCCAAGTCGCGGCGCAGCTGGCGCGCATGCAGCAGCGCCAGCGCGCCGCCGGCGGCGGCCACGATGCCGGCCGCCAGCACCCACGGCTGGTAGGCTTCCAGCAGCGCGCGTTCGCTCGGATGGCGCACCGACATCTCGATCATATGCGGCACGGCGGCCAGGCCGGCCACGCCGACCAGCAACAGCAGGCCGGCGGCGATCGTGCGGTTCAGGCGCGAGGCGTTTTCCAGGTAGCTGCCGATCAGCAGGGCCAGCGCCGGGAAGATCGGCAGGATGTAGCCCGGCAGCTTGGAGCTGGAGTAGCTGAAGAAGCAGAAGATGAACACCGCCCAGATCAGCAGCAGCAGCTTGGGCTGGAAGGCGGCCACGCGCTCGCGCCTGGCGGCGTTGAACAGCGCCTGCGGCAGCACGCCCAGCCACGGCAGGATGCCGGGGGCCAGCATGATGAAGAAGTAGTACCACGGGCCTTCGCGGTGGTGGGTCTTCAGGAAGAAGCGTTCCCAGTGCTCGTGCACGAAGAAGAAATGCGGCTGCTCGGGATTCTGCAGCCCCACCAGCACGAACCACGGCGTGGCGACGGCGAAGAACAGCAGCAGGCCCTTGCCCAGGTGCAGCCGTTTCCAGATCGCCAGGTCGCGCGACAGCGCCGAGTACAGCACCAGCACCGCGCCCGGCAGCACCAGGCCGATCAAGCCCTTGGCCAGCACCGCCAGCGCCATGCCGGCCCAGCAGACAAGCATCCAGTTGCGGTTCTCGGCCGGCGTGGCGCGGTCGCGCTGGGCCACCAGCAAGGCGCACAGGGCGATGGTCATCATGCCCGACAGGCTCATGTCGAGCGAATCGATCTGGCCGGAGGCCACCCAGAACAGGCTGGAGCCGAGCGCCAGCGCGGCGTAGAAGCCGGCGCGGGCGCCGAACACGCGGCGGCCCGCATAGCCGGTCAGTAACACGCCGCCCAGGCCGCACAGCCCGGTCCACAGGCGCGCCTGCCACTCGCCCAGTCCGAACACGGCGTAGGTGGCGGCGTTCATCCAGGTTTGCAGCGGCGGTTTCTCAAAATACTTGATGCCGTTCAGGCGGGTGGTGATCCAGTCGCCGCTGGCGAACATCTCGCGCGCCATCTCGGCGTAGCGGCCCTCGTCGGGCGGGACCAGCGTGCGGAAGCCCAGCATGTACAGCCAGACGATGGTGAACGCCGCCAGCAGCGACCAGACGACTTTCTTCGAGTTGTACAGGTCGTTCATCAGGCGCTTTTACCCTCGCCGGCGTCAATCACCAGGGCCAGCGTGACCTTGCGGCCCTCGCCCATCAGGATGTTGTAGGTGCGGCAGGCGGCCTGGCTGTCCATGCATTCGACGCCGATGCGGCGCATGGTCAGCGCGGCGGTCAGGCGTGGGTGGATGAAGCGCTGCCTGGCGCCGGTGCCGAGGATGACGACGTCCGGGCTGTCGGCGCCGATGATGTCGAAATGCTCTGCGGTAATGGATTCGAAGGTGGGGGCATCCCAGGCGCGCGGCGGGATTTCCGGCAACACGATCAGGCTGTAGTTGTAGCGCTGGGCATTGATTTCAACGCCGGTTTCATCGTAGCCGGTGACGGTCTGGTATTTTTTGGTATCGCTTGCGTGGAGCTTCATGGCGTAAAGGTGCGAAAGAACGGTATTGGAACGGTATTGAACCGTAAAGTAGCGTCATTGTAGCGTTTTTCCGGGTGCCTCCAGCCCTTTCGCAGCCTCAAAGGTTGATTAAATGGGAGGCTTTCGGCAGAATGGTTCTTTTCGCACTGCAGCAAGGGCCAACGCCGGGTTTTTGGCAGGTCACAGCGGTTTGCCTCACCAAGACAGGATTTTATTTTGCGACCGATTCAAAAATCGAACAAACTGGCGGAAGTCTGCTACGAAATCCGCGGCCCGGTGCCGGAAAAGGCCCGGCAGATGGAGGAAGAAGGCCATAAGATCACGAAGTTGAATATCGGCAACTTGGCCGTGTTCGGCTTCGATCCGCCGGACGAGATCGTCCAGGATATGAAGATCAACCTGTCCAACGCGGCCGGCTACACCGATTCCAAGGGCATGTTCGCGCCGCGCAAGGCCGTGGTGCATTACACGCAGAGCAAGAACATTCCCGGCGTCACCATCGAGGATGTCTACCTGGGCAACGGCGCGTCCGAGCTGATCGTCATGTCGATGAACGCGCTGCTCAACACCGGCGACGAAGTGCTGGTGCCGGCGCCCGACTATCCGCTGTGGACCGCGGCGGTGTCGCTGTCGGGCGGCACGCCGGTGCACTACGTCTGCGACGAGCAGCAGGAGTGGTACCCGGACATCGAGGACATGCGCCGCAAGATCAACGCGAACACGCGCGCCATCGTGGTCATCAACCCGAACAATCCGACCGGCGCGCTGTACCCGGTCGAGCTGCTGCTGCAGATCATCGAACTGGCGCGCCAGCACGAGCTGATCATCTACGCCGACGAAATCTACGACAAGGTGCTGTACGACGAAGCCGAGCACGTGTCGATCGCCTCGCTGGCGGACGACGTGCTGTTCGTGACCTTCAACGGCCTGTCGAAGAACTACCGCGCCTGCGGCTACCGTTCCGGCTGGATGGTGGTGTCGGGCGAAAAAAACCACGCAAAAGACTACATCGAGGGCCTCAACATGCTGGCCTCGATGCGCTTGTGCGCCAACGCACCGGGGCAGTTTGCGATCCAGACTGCGCTCGGCGGCTACCAGTCCATACAAGACCTGGTGGGGCCGGGCGGGCGCCTGTTGAAGCAACGCGACCTGGCCTACAAGCTGCTGACCGACATTCCGGGCGTCACTTGTGTCAAGCCGAAAGCGGCGCTCTACATGTTCCCGCGTCTCGATCCGAAGATCTATCCGATCGTGGATGACCAGCAGTTTGCCTACGAGCTGCTGGCGGAAACGAAAGTGCTGATCGTCCAGGGCAGCGGCTTCAACTGGATCGCGCCGGATCACTTCCGCGTCGTGTTCCTGCCGAACTCGGACGACATGACGGAAGCCTTTGGCCGCATCGCCAAGTTCATGGAAGGCTACCGCAAGCGCCACGGCGCCAGCTTCTAACCCAGATTAAGAAACGAAAATATGAAACCCATCAAAGTAGGCTTGTTAGGCGTCGGCAATGTCGGCGGTGGTACGTTTGACGTACTGGAACGCAACCAGGAAGAAATCCGCCGCCGCGCCGGCCGCGGCATCGAAGTGGTGGCCGTCTCGGCCCGCAACCTGGAGCGCGCCCGGACGCGCACCGGCGGCAAGGTCAAGGTGGTCTCCAGCCCGTTCGACATCGTCAACGATCCGGACATCGATATCGTCGTCGAGCTGATCGGCGGCTACGAGCAAGCCAGGGAACTGGTGCTGCAAGCCATCGGCAACGGCAAGCATGTGGTCACCGCCAACAAGGCGCTGCTGGCCGTGCACGGCAACGAGATTTTCGCCGCGGCGCAAGCCAAGGGCGTCATGGTCGCGTTTGAAGCGGCCGTGGCCGGCGGCATCCCGATCATCAAGGCGCTGCGCGAAGGCTTGACCGCCAACCGCATCGAGTGGCTGGCCGGCATCATCAACGGCACCACCAACTTCATCCTGTCCGAAATGCGCGACAAGGGCCTGGACTTCGCCACCGTGCTGAAGCAGGCGCAGGAGCTGGGCTACGCGGAAGCCGACCCGACCTTCGACATCGAAGGCGTGGACGCGGCGCACAAGGCCACCATCATGTCGGCGATCGCCTTCGGCATCCCGGTGCAGTTCGACAAGGCCCACGTCGAGGGCATCTCCAGGCTGAACGCCATCGACATCCGCTACGCCGAACAACTGGGCTACCGCATCAAGCTGCTGGGCATCGCCAAGCGCGCCAAGGTCAACGGCGTGGAAGGCGTGGAACTGCGCGTGCATCCGACGCTGATCCCGGCCAAGCGCCTGATCGCCAACGTCGAAGGCGCGATGAACGCCGTGCTGGTGCATGGCGACGCCGTCGGCGCCACGCTGTACTACGGCAAGGGCGCGGGCGCCGAGCCGACCGCCTCGGCCGTGATCGCCGACCTGGTCGACATCACCCGCCTGGCCACGGCCGATCCCGAGCACCGCGTGCCGCACCTGGCGTTCCAGCCGAACGCGATGACCGACATCGAGATCCTGCCGATGTCGGAAATCACCACCAGCTACTACCTGCGCATGAACGTCAGCGACCAGCCGGGCGTGCTGGCCGACCTGACCCGCATCCTGGCGGACGCGACGATCTCGATCGACGCCATGTTGCAGAAGGAACCGGCGGACGGCGAAACCCGTACCGACATCATCTTCCTGACGCACCAGACGCAGGAAAAGAACGTCATCGCCGCCATCGCCAAGATGGAAGCCCTGCCGACCGTGGGCGGCAGCGTCACCAAGATCCGCCTGGAAAACTTGAGCTGATCTGCGGACGTAAAAAAACCGGACAGCGTCTACGCACGCTGTCCGGTAAAGGGTATTTTGCTAAGGGCTAAGGTACTGGCGGATTACTTCGAAGCGACGGTCAGCTCGCTCTTCACTTCCTTCACGCCTGGCACGGCCGATGCCACCTGGATAGCCTTGGTGCCGACATCGGTGCTGGCCACCGAGCCGCTCAGCACGACCACGCCGTCGGTGGTGGTCACGCCGATTTGTTTTTGATCTGCCAGCGAGGCTTTGATTTTGCTGGTGATGGCCTCATCGTTGGTGGCGGTGCCGGTTTTGGCGGCGCCGGCCATAGCACCTTCTTGCTGACCAGCAGCGAAAGCGCTACCGGTAGCGGCAGCGGCGGTCAGGGTAGCGGCAACCATCAGGCGGGCGATCAGTTTGGTAGTCATCATGATTTGCTTCCTTTTTTCAAGTTTGAGGTGAGAACGTCGGTGACGTTACCCTATCCTTTGCAAACCCCGTGCCAGCTCTGATAATCCCTTTGTATTCAATGGCTTGATCGTGTTTTTCTAATGGGAAACCACATCATCGTGGCATTTCCGGCCATATTGCGCGGATTTTGTCGGGAAATGGCGACAAGACCTCGCCGCCATTTTCTAACTTATTGATTTTTAAGGGATTCATCCTGTCGCTCGGCGGCGACAGCGCTGGCGTCGCTGCGGAACAGGCTGGCGTCCAGGTCGTATTTCTGCAGCAGGCGGTAGAACTCCGTGCGGTTGCGTTCGGCCAGGCGGGCGGCGTCGGCCACGTTGCCGTCGGTGAGTTTCAGCAGCTGCACCAGGTAGTTGCGCTCGAAGCGCTGCTTGGCCTCGGTGTAGCTGAGCACCTCCAGCGACGGCACGCGCAGGGCCCGCTGCACCAGCGACAAGGGCACCAGCGGCGCGGTGGCCAGCGCGCAGACGTGCTCGACCACGTTATACAGTTGCCGCACATTGCCCGGCCAGGCGGCGGTCGTCAGCGCCTCCAGCGCGCCCGGCGCATAGCCGCGCACGGTCTTGCCGTACTTGGCCGCCAGCGCCTGCAGGAACTGGGTCGCCATCGGCGCGATATCCTCGCGCCGCTGCGCCAGCGGCGGCAAGGTCAGCGTGATGACGTTGAGGCGGTAATACAAGTCTTCGCGGAACTGTCCCTCGTGCATGGCCACGTCGAGGTCGCGGTGGGTGGCCGACAGGATGCGCACGTCGACCGGCCGCGCCACGTCCGAGCCGAGCTGGCGCACCACGCGCTCCTGCAGCACGCGCAGCAGCTTCACCTGCAGCAGCAGCGGCATGTCGCCGATCTCGTCGAGGAACAGCGTGCCGCCGTCGGCCGCCTGCAGCAAGCCTTCGCGCGCGGCGACGGCGCCGGTGTAGGCGCCCTTGACGTGGCCGAACAGCTCGGACTCCAGCAAGGCTTCGGGGATCGCGCCGCAGTTGACGGCGATGAAGGGCGCCCTGGCGCGGCGGCTGGCGCGGTGGATGGCGTTGGCCAGCAGCTCCTTGCCGGTGCCGCTCTCGCCGCGGATCAGGATGCTGGCGTCGGAGGCGGCCACCAGCCGCGCCTCGGCCAGCAGCTCGTCCATCACCTGGCTGCGGCTGATCAGGCCGGCGCGCCACTGGTCGTCGCCGTTGGCCGGGCCGGCCGCCGCCGCGGACAGGCTCAGCGCCTGTGCCACGCGCTCCAGCAGCAGCTTGGCGTCGAAGGGCTTGGTCAGGTAGGCGTAGGCGCCCAGCGTGGTGGCCTCCACCGCGTCCGGGATGGTGCCGTGCGCGGTCAGCAGGATCACCGGCAGCGCCGGATGGCTGCGGCGAATTTCCTGGAACAGCGCCATGCCGTCGCGGTCGGGCAGGCGGATGTCGCTGATGACCAGGCGCGGCAGCTCGATCGACAGCCGCGCCAGCGCCGCCTCCGCGCTGCCGACCGCCGTCACGCGGTAGCCGTTGGCGGTGAGCCGCATCGACAGCAGGCGCAGCAGGTCGTCGTCGTCGTCGACCACCAGCAGGTGGGCGCCCTGGCCCTGGCCAGGTCCCTGTGCGGCGGCGCTCATTTGGTCACCGCCTGCGGGCCGGGGGCCGGACGGGCCGGCAGCGTGCGCTCGATGGTTTTCAAGCCTTCCAGCATCTCGTTGAGCTGGTCGATGCGGCGCTGGTTGTCCTTTTGCTGCAGGGCCAGCTTGTCGGCATGCTCGGACAGCCGGCGCGTCTCGGCGCAATTGCTGGACAACATTTGCGCCAGCAGCCTGAACGGTCCCGCATCGGTCTCCGCCGAGGTGGCGACGCTGTCGAGCAGGGCCTGGGCGCGCGCCAGGTCGCCGTTGCCGCGCGTGAGCATCAGCACCATACCCATCTGCACCGCCACGCGCGGACTGCGCTGCTGCAAGCCCAGGCCGCTCAGTTCCTTCACCATCTCGCCCTGGCTCATGCGGCGCAGCGATTGGTGGTAGCTCAGCAGCGGACCGACCTCGTCGGGCGGCGGCAGGGGCGGCGGCGCCTCCACCTCCACCACGGGTGGCGGTGGCGCGACGGGCAAGGGCGGCGCCGGCATCGGCGAGTTCAGCGTGCAGGCCGTCAACGACAGGCACAGCAGCACTGGCGGCAGGTAGAAGTTATATTTCATAAGGCAATTCGATTCTGAAACGGGCGCCTCGTTCGGAGGGCATGAGTTGCAGGACGCCGCTGTGCGCGGCCACGTATTCATGCACGATGGACAGGCCGATGCCGTTGCCGCGGCGCGCGCCCGGCGGCTGGCGCTGTCCCTGGTAAAACGGTTCGAAGATGCGGGCGGCGTCGTCCGGCGCCACGCCCGGTCCCTGGTCGATGCAGTCGAGCAGCAGCTTGCCGTGCAACTCGCCCAGGCGGAAACTGATCAGGCCGCCTGGAGGGCTGAAGCGCACGGCGTTCGACAGCAGGTTGCCGACCGCCACCGTCATCTTGTCGGCGTCGATGGCGATCGGCCGCGCCTTGCCTTCGGTGACGACGGTCAGGCCGCCGGCCTGCGACTGCAGGCGCTGGCTGTCGATGCACAGCGTCAACAGGGCCGCCATGTCGGCCGGCTGGCGATGCACATGCTGGGCGTCGAACGTGGCGGCGTTGTAGCGCAGCAGCGCTTCGATCTGCGACTGCAGGGCCGCCGTGTTCTGGTTCAGGATGCCGGCGATCTCGCGCTGGTTGGGCGACAGCGCGCCGGCCACGCCGTCCTGCAGCAGGGCCACGCCCTCGCGCAATGCCGCCAGCGGCGTCTTCAGCTCGTGCGAGATATGGCGCAGGAAGCGGGCCTTGTCGGCCTCGAGGTCGGCCAGGCGCTGGCGCAGCCAGTTCAGTTGCTGGCCGACGCGCTGCAGGTCGCTCGGGCCGCGCACATCGATGGCCTGGTCGAAACGGTTTTCGCCGAGCCGGTCGATCGCGGTTTCGATCTGCGCCAGCGGACGCGACAGCCACAGGCCGAAGCCGCCGGCCAGCGCCGCCGCCAGCACGATCGAGGCGATCACCTGCGCCTTCAGGATGCCGCGTCGCTGGTCCAGCTCGGTCAGCAGCTCGCTGTTGCGGCGCTCCACTTCCTGCTTGACTTCCTCGGCCAGCTGGGCGTTCACCTCGGGCAGCGGCGCCAGCACTTTTTCCAGCGCCTGCTGGCGCGCGTTGGTGCGGGCGTGGGTCGACATCTGCAGGATGTCCCAGGCTTGCTCGCCGGACTGGCGCCAGCGGTCGAACAATTGCTCCTGCGTGTAGGGCAGGGCGGCGGCCACCGAGTCGAGCGCGGTGCGCGCCTCGCGCCAGGCATCGGCGTAGCGCCGGCGGAAGGCGGGGTCGTCCAGCACCAGGTACTGGCGGGCGCTGCGCGTCATGGCGACGCTGCGCTCGGCCAGTTGTTGGGTGTTTTCAGTCAGGGCCAGGGCGTGGCGTCCGCTGTCGCGGCTGTGGGCCGCCAGGCGGTCCAGGGTCCACAGCGCGTGCAGCGAAGCGGCGCTCAGGAGGACGGCGATCAGCAGGAATACGCCCAGCAGCAATTGGCGAAACGAGAGTTTCGAGAGCATGTTGTTAAATAGTGTCTATATTGGCTGAATGATATGTGCAAAGCCGCTCTATAGCCTGTTCGATTGGCGGGCGTTGCAGTTCTGCACGGCAGCAAATTTTTAGATTGCGCATCGTCGCGCGTTTCGATTACGCTGATTTTATTAGCGAAGTTGTACCGGTTTTCTCTTGGGAGTCTTATGTCGAATCTTTTGCGCCGCCTGTCCATCCGCAACAAACTGATGCTCAGCATGGCGTTCTGCCTATTGCTGTTCCTGGCGGTCTCGGCGACGCTGAGCGTGGTCATGACCGGCAACGGCATCCGCGAGCGGGTCGTGAACCAGGAGCTGCCGGCCGAAGTCGGCGAGATCCGCAACGATATCCAGCGCCAGATCGGCGAACCGCTGGCGGCGGCCAGGGCGATCGCCTCCAACACCTTTTTGCTGGACTGGGAAAAGGCTGGCCAGCCGGACAGCGGCCTGGACGCCTGGAAGGCTTACGCGGCCAGCGTGCGCAAGACCACCGGCGCGGCGGCGGTGTCCTGGGTGTCCGCCAGCACCGGCAAATACCACGATGAAAAAGGCTTCAGCCGCATGGTGGAAAAGGGCAGCGATCCCTGGTTCTTCAGTTTCCTCGACAGCGGCAAGGCGTATTCGCTGAACCTGGACAAGGAGCCGGGCGCCACCACCTACAACGTCTTCATCAACACGCGCTTCGACGCCGGCGACGGCAAGCTCGGCGTCGCCAGCCTGGGGCTGGCGGTCAACAAGCTGGCCGAGACCATCCGCAGCTACAAGATCGGCGCCTCCGGCTTCGTCTACCTGGTGCGGCCGAACGGCATGCTGATCGTGCACCGCGACGCCGCGCTGGCCGACGGCAAGCACTTCATGAAGGACTTGCCGGGCCTTGACGCGGACGTCAGCGCCAAGCTGCTGGGCGGCGAGCGCTACGCCAGCGCCTCGTATTCCGCGCCGGACGGCAAGCGGCTGGTGGCGGCGTCGTTCGTGCCCGAGCTGAACATGTACGTGATCGCCGAAGTGCCGGAGGCCGAGGTGCTGGGCCAGGTCACGCGCTCGGTGACGATCTCGGCGCTGGTCGGCGGCCTGGTGGGCGGCGGCATCGGCATGTTCGTGATCTTCCTGGTCAGCGCGGCGATCGCGGCGCCGGTGGCGCGCGCCGCGCACATGCTGGGTGAAATCGCCGACGGCAACGGCGACCTGAGCCGCCGCATGACGGTCGAGAGCGAGGACGAAGTCGGCGCGCTGGCCGACGGCTTCAACCGCTTCGTGGCCTCGCTCAACAGCACCATACGCAAGGTGCGCGACAGTACGGAAACCATCGCCACGGCCTCCAGCGAGATCGCCAGCGGCAACCTGGATCTGTCCTCGCGCACCGAGGCGCAGGCTTCCAGCCTGGAGGAAACGGCGTCCGCGATGGAGCAGCTGACGGCCACCGTGACGCAGAACGCGGACAGCGCCAAGCACGCCAACCAGCTGGTGCAGTCGGCCTCCGGCTACGCCACCGAGGGCGGCGTGGTGGTGGGGCGCGTGGTGCAGACCATGGTCTCGATCAAGGACAGCTCGCGCAAGATCGTCGACATCATCGGCGTCATCGACGGCATCGCCTTCCAGACCAATATCCTGGCCCTGAACGCGGCGGTGGAAGCGGCGCGCGCGGGCGAGCAGGGGCGCGGCTTCGCGGTGGTGGCGTCCGAGGTGCGCAACCTGGCGCAGCGTTCGGCCGGGGCGGCCAAGGAGATCAAGGAGTTGATCAGCGACTCGGTGCTCAAGGTCGACGCCGGCAGCGCGCTGGTGGACGAGGCGGGCGTCACGATGGGCAAGATCGTCTCGTCGGTGGAGCAGGTGACCAGCATCATGGGCGAGATCGTCGCCGCCAGCCACGAGCAGAGCGAAGGCATCGCCCAGGTCAACCTGGCGGTGACGGAGATCGACAGCACCACGCAGCAGAACGCCGCGCTGGTGGAGGAAGCGGCGGCGGCGGCGGGATCGCTGCAGGAACAGGCGGCCAACCTTCAGCAGGTAGTCAGCGTGTTCAAGCTGGAAGAAACGCGGCTGGCGTTGCGCTAGACCGGCATCAGGCGGCGGGGCCGACGTCCATGCCGTCGTAGGATTCGAGCTGGTGATCTTCGGCGAACTGGTAGAACTCCTGGTTGCGGGCATGCAGCGTGTCGACGGTGTGCCGCTCGACTTTCTCGATGTGCAGCCACCACAACGCCGGCGTATCGGATTCCGGCTCGGAGTCGTAGATGCCGACGATCGTGTAGCCCTTGGCCTTGAACAGCACCTGCGCCAATTCCAGCTTGGTCTTGGACTGGTCGGCGAAGAAGTAACCCCACAGCAGCGGCTCGCTGATATCCCACGGCGCGTTTTTCTCCATGTCGGCAAACAGCTCGACCATTTCTTCTTTGGTAATCATATTATTCCTTGTTGGCGTTGACCTCATTTTACCAAATAGGCGTGGCGGCTATGCGCGCTTGAACTGGACCGTCACTTTGAGGCCCTGGCCGCCGGCGGCGTCGTCCAGCATGATGCCGGCGCCGTGCAGGGTGGCGATGTCGCGCACGATGGCGAGGCCGAGGCCGGCGCCGCCGGGATTGCGCTCCAGCGTGGAGGCGGCGCGGTAGAAGGGCGCGAACACCCGTTCGCGCTCCGCCGCCGCGATGCCGTGGCCGCTGTCCTCCACTTCCAGCGTGACGCCATCCGCGCCTTCCAGCACGCGCAGCGTCACCGTGCCGCCGGCCGGCGTGTAGTGCAGCGCGTTGTCGGCCAGGTTGGCGACCATCTCGTGCAGCAGCAAGGCCTGGCCGCCGACGACGCACTCATGCTCCGCTTCCAGCGACAGGTCGATATGCTTGGCCACCGCCGCCATCGCCATCTCCAGCCCGACCTGGCGGGCGATGTCGCGCAGCGATACCGGCGCATTGGCGTCGGTGCTGCCGCCGTTTTCTATGCGCGCCAATGTCAGCAGGCGGTTGGCCAGGTTGACGGTGGAGTCGGTGGTGGCGGCGATGCTGTGGACGATTTCCCGCAACGCCGCCTTGCTGGCTTCCGGGTCGGTGTTGGGCCGGTCGCATTCGCGCAACGCCAGCTCGGCCTGCGTCTTCAGCACCGTCAGCGGCGTGCGCAGCTGATGCGAGGCGTCGGCGATGAAGCGGCGCTGACTGCTGATCAGGATGTGCAGCCGCGCGCGCGAGCTGTTCATCGCCGCCACCAGCGGCCGCACTTCCTTGTGCACCAGCGTCGGATCGACGTCGGAGGAGTCGTTCAGGCTGCGCGTCTCGACCGCGATCTTCAGCCGCATCAAGGGCTGCAGCACCAGCCGCACCGCGAACCACACCAGCAGCGCCACCGCCGCCAGCAGCAAGGCCTGCCACGCCAGCGTGTCGAACAGGATCTGGTTCGACAGGCCGCGCCGCGCTTCCAGCGTCTCGCCGACCTGGATCAACGCGATGCCGCGCATCGAGTCGTCGTACACCGGCTGCAACAGCGCGGCGATGCGCACCGGCTGGCCGTTGTAGTTGGCGTGATAGAAGCGCACCAGCGCCGGATAGGCTTCCGAGCGCGGCACGTTGGCCGGCACCGGCGGCAGGTCGGCGTAGCCGGATACCGTCTCGCCCTTGATGCCGGTGACCTTGTAGTAGATGCGGCCCAGCGTGTCGGTTTCAAAACTGTCCAGCGCGACGTAGGGCACGTCGGCCACCACCTTGCCGTCCTCCACCGAGACGCGCTCCGCCAGCGCGCGCGTGGAGGCCAGCAGCGAGCGGTCGTAGGCCACGTCGGCGGCGTCCAGCGCGTTGCGGTAGACCGAGACGGCGTCCAGCGCCACCAGCAACAGCAAGGGGACCAGCAGCCAGCGCAGCAGCTGGCCGCGCAGGCTGCCCAGCGGGGCGCCGGGACCGAAGCGGCGGGCGAGCGTGGTCAGCAGCGGCATGGAGCGCGGCGCCGCTGCGTCAGCCGGCCGGCGCCGGCCGTGGCTGCAGCACGTAGCCGATGCCGCGCAGCGTGGTGATGATGGCCGCATCCGGCGCCGTGATGTCGAGCTTCTTGCGCACGCGGTGGATGTACAGGTCGATCGCGTCGAGATTGGCGTCGTCCGCCAGCGCGAACACTTCGTCGAACAGCTTTTCCTTCGACACCGCGCGGCCGGAGCGGGTGATCAGCGTTTCCAGCACCGCGTGTTCGCGCGGCGTCAGCGCCAGCGCGTTGCCGGCGTAGGTGAACATGCGGGTGACGGTGTCGAAACTGAGCGCGCCGCAATTGTGCACCAGCGCTTCGTTGCCGACGCTGCGGCGCAGCAGGGCCTTGACGCGCGCTTCCAGTTCGGCCAGTTCGAAGGGCTTGGCGAGGTAGTCGTCGGCGCCGAGGTTGAGGCCCTGCACGCGGTCTTCCAGGCCGCCGCGCGCGGTCAGTATCAGCACCGGCGTCTGGCCGCGCGGGGCGCCGCGCGCGCGCAGGCGCTTCAACACGTCCAGCCCGTCCATGCGCGGCAGCGTCAGGTCGAGTATCACCAGCGCGTAGTCCTGCGTGTGCAGCAGGGCGTCGGCGTCGGCGCCGTTGTCGGCGCATTCGACCGTCAGGTGGGCGTCGCGCAGGGCTTTCGACAGCCAGTGCGACAGTTCGGTGTGATCTTCTACTAACAGTATGCGCATGACGTCTTGCCTGGGGCGTGAAAGCTGCATCATGGTCCGCCCGGCAGGAAAAGGGAAGCCCCGGCCCTAAATGTGGCGAACGGGACACAGTGAAAGGCAATTGAAAGGAAGCTCCTCCTATAGTGGCAACAGATCGCAAAGATCAGGTATCACATAAAACTATATCCTCTGGAGACACAGCATGAAGAAATCCGTATTTACCCCCTCGGTATTGGCATTGGCAATGGCGGCTGCGGCCGGCGGCGCCCAGGCGCAGTCCAATGTGCAAGTCTATGGCCTGCTGGACGTCGGCGTCGAAAACGCCAACAACCAGACCCCGACCGGCGGCAGCATGACCCGCGTGATCTCGGGCGGCATGAACACCTCGCGCTGGGGCCTGCGCGGCACAGAGGACCTGGGCGGCGGCCTGAAAGCGGTGTTCGGCCTCGAAGGCGGCATCCTGATGGACACCGGCGCCCAGGACGGCGCGCTGTTCAAGCGCCAGGCCTATGTCGGCCTGGAAGGCGCCTTCGGCCGCGTCGTCATGGGCCGTTCGTTCACCAGCGTGTACGACACCGTGATCGCCTTCGATCCGATGGGCTTTGCGCCGTTCTACTCGTGGGCCACTTCCGGTCCCGCCACCGGCCCAAGCAAATACGGTTTCACCACCGCATACGACAACATCATCAAGTACAGCGGCTCCGTGGGCGACTTCAAGTTCGGCGCCAACTACGCGGCCGGCGAGCAGACCACCGGCACACAGGACAGCGCCAAGGTCGGTTTCACCACCGTTTATAAACTCGGCGCCGCCAACCTGATGGCGACCTGGGAGCGCAACAACGGCAACACCGTGGCCGCCACCGGCAACCGCGACAAGAACACCGTCTGGCACATCGGCGCCAACTATGAAACCGGCCCGGTGAAGCTGTGGGCCGTCCTGCGCGACTACAAGCTGGTGGCCGGCAAGGCGCTCACCGCCGATGTCGACGCCACCACCACCTGGGCCGGCATCGCCTGGAAGACCGATGCCGTCACTACGCTGACCGGCGCGGTCTATCACGTCAACGTCAAGAACGTCGCCGCCGGCAAGGACGCCGACCCGACCATGTATGTGGCGCGCTATCGCTACGCGCTGTCCAAGCGCACCGACCTGCACGTGTCGGCCGCCTACGCCAAGGCCAGGAACGGTCAGCTGACCGGCCTGTCGCGCGATGATGCCGGCTATGCCGACAGCCAGCGCGGCGTCACCGTCGGCATGCAGCACCGCTTCTGATGAAAGCCTGGCTGGCGTTGATGGCGGCGCTGCTGTTGAGCGCCGCCGCGCAGGCCGCGGGCCTGGAGTGCATCGTGCCGTCCAAGCCGGGCGGCGCGATGGACCTGACCTGCAAGCTGGCGCAGAAGGGCCTGGAAGGCTTGCGCAACACGCCCAATGCGCCGCCGTCGGATATGCATATCAGCTATCTGCCGGGGGGCATCGGCGCGGTGGCGTGGCATTCGCTGGTGTCGCAGAGGCGCGCGGAACCGGACACGCTGGTGGCTTTTTCGGGCGGCTCGCTGCTCAATCTGGCGCAGGGCAAGTTCGGCAAGGCCAAGGCATCGGATGTGCGCTGGGTGGCGGCGCTGGGCGCGGACTACGGCATGATCGCGGTGCGCGCCGATTCGCCCTTCAAGACGCTGGGCGACCTGCTGGCCGCGCTGAAGGCCCATCCGCAGAAAGTGCTGATCGGCGTCTCCGGCACCATCGGCAGCCAGGACTGGCTGAAGATGGCGATGGTGGTCAAGACCGCCGGCATCGACCCGAAAGTGCTGCGCTTCGTGGCGCTGGAGGGCGGCGGCGAAATCTTCACCGCGATGCACGCCGACTTCGTGCACGTGGTGTCCGGCGACGCCAGCGAAGCGTCGCTGTATGCGGCCAGCGGCAATACCCGCGTGCTGGCGGTGCTGTCCGAGCAGCGTCTGCCGGGCGTGCTGGCCAATGTGCCGACCGCGCGCGAGCAGGGCATCGATGTGGTGTGGCCGATCATCCGCGGCGTGTGGATGGGGCCTCATGTATCGGACAAGGATTATCGCCAGTGGGTGTCGGCTTTCGACCGCGTGCTGGCCAGTCCGCAGTTTGCACAGATGCGGGCCACATCCGGCCTGTATCCCTTCGGGCTGACCGGCGATGCGCTGGCGGCCTACGTAAAAAAAGCCGTGGACGACTACGGCAGGCGCGCGGCCGAACTTGGCCTGGTGCGCTAATCAACCCAATATAGACGATGGAGACTACGATGATTTCGAAAACGACCCTGGCCGCCGCATGCGCGACCCTGTTTGCCGGCGCCGCCATGGCGCAGGTGCCTCCGGGCTATCCGGCCGACTACCAGAAGATCATCGACGGCGCCAAGAAAGAGGGCAAGCTGGTGATCTACGGCGCCACCGACAGCAAGGCGACCCAGCCGCTGATCAAGGACTTCAACGCCCTGTACCCTGGCATCACGGTCGAGTACAACGACATGAACTCCACCGAGGTGTACAACCGTTTCATCTCCGAGGCGGCGGCGGGCGGCAATACCGCCGACGCCATGTGGTCGTCGGCGATGGACCTGCAGATGCGCCTGGCCTCCGACGGCTACGCGCTGCAGTACAAATCGGTGGAAGTCTCCAAGATCCCCGGCTGGGCGGTGTGGGACGACAAGGCCTACGGCACCACCTTCGAGCCGGCCGCCATCGTCTACAACAAGCGCCTGGTCGATGCCAAGGAAGTACCGCAGAACCACGCCGACTTCGCCAAGCTGATACAGCAGCCCAAGTTCAAGGACAAGGTCACCACCTACGACATCGAAAAATCCGGCGTCGGCTTCATGTTCATGACGCAGGACGCGCGCGAGAATCCGAAGTTCCTGGAGCTGGAAAACGCCTTCGGCGTGGCCAAGGTGCGGGTGCAGTCGTCCACCGGCACGATGATGGAGCGTATCTCGTCGGGCGAAAACCTGATCGGCTACAACGTGCTGGGCTCCTATGCGCTGGTGCGCGCCAAGGCCGATCCGTCGATCGGCGTGGTGCTGCCGAAGGACTACACGCTGATCATGTCGCGCGTGATCTTCATCAACAAGGCGGCCAAGAACGTCAACGCCGCCAAGCTGTGGATGGACTACATGCTGTCGCACCGCGGCCAGACCATCATCGCCAACGACTCCAAGCTGTTCGCGATTCGCCAGGACGTCGTGGGCGAAACCACCTCCGCCGACCTGATCAAGCAGATCGGCAAGGACAACGTCAAGCCGGTGCCGGTGCATCCTATCGTGCTGCAGTTCCTGGGACCGGCCAAGCGCATGGCCTTCCTCAAGCAGTGGAAAGACACCGCCGGCAAGAAGTAATGCAGGCCGCCGGCGCGCCACGCGCGCCGGCTCGTAGCATCCATCTTTACGGAATTACTCATGCAAACTCTGACCATCCCAAACTCCGGCCGGTCCAGCATCAATTGGCCGCGCGGCGTGGTGGTGACGCTGGCCGCGATCGCCATCTTCCTGCCGCTGTTCCTGATCTTCTACCAAAGCTTTTTGAGCGCGCCGTTCTTCATGCCGGTCAAGGAGCTGGGCTTCGACGCCTACCGCTTCATCTTTGAAGATCCCGATTTCTCGGTCGCCTTCAAGAACGCCTTCTGGCTGGCCACCGGCCTGGCCGTGATCGCCGTGCCGCTGGGCGGCATGCTGGCCTTCCTGATGATACGCACCGACCTGCCCGGCAAGGGCTTCATCGCGCCGCTGCTGCTGGTGCCGATCTTCGTCTCGCCGATGGTGATGGGCTTCGGCTATGTCGTCTCGATGGGACCTGTAGGCTTCTACTCGCTGTGGTTCAAGGACATCCTCGGCTTCATCCCGTGGAATATCTACTCCTTCACCAGCATCGTCATCATCGCCGGCCTGACGCACGTGCCGCACGTCTACCTGTACGCCTCGTCCGCGCTGAAAAGCCTGGGCTCCGATGTCGAGGAAGCTGCCCGCGTGGCCGGCGCCTCGCCGCTGCAGGTGATGTTCAACGTCTCGCTGCCGATGATCACGCCGGCGCTGGCCTATGCCGGCGTGCTGGTGTTCTTCCTCGGCTTCGAAGTATTCGGCCTGGTGCTGGTGCTGGGCGACCCGGAAGGCCACATGGTGCTGGCCACCTACCTGTACAAGCTGACCAACAAGCTCGGTACGCCGTCCTACCACCTGATGGCCGCCGTCGCGGTCTGCCTGGTGATGGTGACGATGCCGCTGGTGATGGTGCAGCGCTGGCTGCTCAAGTCGGCCAACAAGTTCGTCTCGATCAAGGGCAAGGGCGCGCGCAGCAAGGCCATGCCCCTGGGCCGCTGGAAGTGGCTGGCGTTCGCGCTGATCTTCGGCTGGCTGATGTTCACCATCATCATGCCGATGTCGGGCATCGTGCTGCGTTCCTTCGTCCAGTACTGGGGCGAGGGCGTCAGGCTGGCCGACGTGCTGACGCTGCAGCACTTCCGCGAGATCCTGGAACAGCCGGCGCTGATACGCGGCATCGTCAACACGGTGCTGATCGGCGTGATCGGCGGCGGCCTGGCGGTGATCTGCTACTGCGCCATCGCGCTGGCCATGCACCGCAAGCCGGACATGATCACCCGCTTCCTCGACTACAGCGTGCTGGTGCCGCGCGCCGTGCCGGGCCTGCTGGCCGGCCTGTCCTTCCTGTGGGTGTTCCTGTTCGTGCCGAGCTGGATGGACGGCATGTTGAAGGGCATGGACAACGGCGTGGCGCTGTGGCTGAGCGAGCATGCGATCCCGGTGCTGCGCTCGCTGCGCTCGACCATCTTCGCCTTGTGGCTGGCGTATTCGGTGGTGTGGCTGGCCTACGGCATGCGCCTGATCTCGACCGCGCTGCTGCAGGTCGGGCCGGAGCTGGAAGAGGCGGCGCGCGCGGTCGGCGCGTCGCGCGGCCAGGTCACGCGCGACGTCACCGTCCCGCTGATCAAATACGGCCTGCTGGGCGCGTGGCTGATGGTGTTCCTGATCTTCGAGCGCGAGTATTCGACCGGCGTCTACCTGCTGTCGCCGGGCACCGAGGTGATCGGCGCGATGCTGGTGTCGCTGTGGGCCACCGGCTCCACCGACCTGGTGGCGGCGCTATCGTTCATCAACATCTCGCTGGTGGCGATCGGCCTTGGCGTCGCGCTGCGCTTCGGCGTCAAGCTGCATAACTGAGTAAATAATATGAAACGAGACATCATCATGAATGAACTGACCGTCAACGACCTGCACTTGGACTACGGCACCGGCGCCAGCGCCAACCCTATCCTCAAGGGCGTCTCCATGCACCTGCAGAAGGGCGAAGTGGTGGCGCTGCTCGGCCCTTCGGGCAGCGGCAAGACCACGCTGCTGCGCGCCGTCGCCGGCCTGGAAAGCCCGAAGGCGGGCACCATCGCCATCGGCGACCGCAATGTCTTCGACGGCGCCAAGGGCTTCGAGATGGCGGCCGAGCACCGCAACCTGGGACTGGTGTTCCAGTCCTATGCGCTGTGGCCGCACAAGACCGTGTTCGACAACGTCGCCTATGGCCTCAAGCTGCGCAAGCTGGGCGCCGGCGAGATCAAGGACAAGGTCGGCGACGTGCTGAAAAACCTGGGCCTGGGCCATCTGGCCGAGCGCTATCCGCACCAGCTGTCCGGCGGCCAGCAGCAGCGCGTGGCGATCGCCCGCGCGCTGGTCTACAACCCGCCGGTGATCCTGCTGGACGAGCCGCTGTCCAACCTGGACGCCAAGCTGCGCGAAGAGGCGCGCGCCTTCCTGCGCGAGCTGATCGTGCGACTGGGCCTGTCGGCGCTGATGGTGACGCACGATCAGGCCGAGGCGATGGCGATCTCGGACCGCATCCTGCTGCTCAATAACGGCAAGATCGAGCAGCAAGGCACGCCGCAAAGCATGTACGAAACGCCGGACACGCTGTTCACCGCGGAGTTCATGGGCAGTAACAACCGCCTGCCGGCCAAGGTCGTGCAGCGCAGCGGTACGCAGGTCCAGCTGGATATCAACGGCGCGACGTTGCAGGGCACCGCGCGTGGCGTGGGCGGCGGCGAGCCGTCGACCATCATCCGCGTGGAGGAGGTGAGGGTCAGCGCCACGCCGGTCGAGAACGCGATCGAATTGCCGCTGCTGACCTGCATGTACCTGGGCGACCGCTTCGAGTGCCTGTTCAAGAGCGAAGCGGGCGCGGAGATCAGCCTGCGCGCCTATTCCAAGTACCGGCTGGAGCCGGGCCGCTACTGGCTGCAGCTGCCGGCGGACAAATTGTGGGTATTTTGACGGCTTAGAGTATTCCTGCTAAGTCTCCAGGGGCGGCTCCGCAATCGTGCGGGCCGCCCTTTTTTTGTGTTTATATGCTAAAAATAGTGGGATTTGGAGAGAATTCGTGCGCTTGCTTGCACAACTTTAGGGCTGAAACAATAAATAGTTGCTCCCAGTCTATTTTTTCGGGCTTATATAATTAACGGTCGTTTATAATTTGAAAAGTTCGCCGGCTGGCATTTCTGGATTATTTATCAACATGCGCACTCATGGCGTTCGTTTTTCTATCGCTGGGCATGCCGAATGGGCGCCGGGCCTGACCACGCCCGAAGCCTGGGCCGCATGGGCCGAGGCGCCGTATGTTATCCAGCCAGGGGAAGAACCGGGCGTCAAGGCCATGCCGGCAATGCTGCGCCGCCGCGCCGGTTTTCTCGGCAAGATGGCGCTGGAAGTGGCTTACCAGTGCCTGGACGGGCGCAGCGACATCCCCACCGTATTTTGCTCGCGGCACGGCGACGTGGCGCGCGCGGTCGATTTGCTGACCGACCTGGCGCGCGGCGAGGCGCTGTCGCCGACGGCTTTCGGCATGGCGGTGCATAACGCGATCCCCGGCCTGCTGACCATCGCCCGCGGCGACCGCGCCAACCATATCGCGCTGGCTTCCGGCGCGGCGACGATCGAGCATGCGGTGATCGAGGCCTGCGGCCTGCTGGCCGACGGCGCGCCGTCGGTGCTGCTGGTGGCCTGCGACTGCCCGCTGCCGGAACTGTTCAAGCCTTTCGAGGAGTGCGAGGAGCAGCCGCACGCGTGGGCATGGCTGATGACGCCCGCCGACGGCGACGCGATCGCGCTGGAGTGGAGCGCCTGCGGCGACAAGCCGGCCGCCGGCATGCCGGGCGGCCTGGAAGTGGCGGCATTCCACCTGAACGGTGCGCGGATGATGGAGCGCTGCGATGGACGCCTGCGCTGGCGCTGGAGCCGCGATGCTTGATGCCGTGACGACGCGCCTGTCGCTTTATTGGCGCGTGTTCGCAACCGGTTTGAGTTTCGCGGTGTTCGGCGTCGGTGGGCTGGTGCTGCGCGTCGTGGTGTTCCCCATGCTGAACCTGATGGTGCGGCAGCCGGAGCGCCGCGTGGCCGCCGCCCGCACGGTGATACGCCGCGCCTTCCGCGCCTACGTGGATCTGATGCGGGCGCTGGGCGTGCTGCGCTACGAGTTGCGCGGCATGGACAAGCTGGAACGGGGCGGCCTGCTGATCCTGGCCAACCATCCGACGCTGATCGACACGGTGTTCCTGATGGCCTTCGTGAAGAACGCCGACTGCATCGTCAAGGGCGCTTTGTGGAACAACCCGTTCACGCGCGGCCCGGTGCGGGCGGCGGGCTACATCAACAACGAGGGCGGGCCGGCGCTGGTGGATGACTGCATCGCCTCCCTGGAACGCGGCAACAACCTGATCGTGTTCCCGGAGGGGACGCGGACCGGCTGCGACGGCGTGATCAGCATGAAGCGCGGCGCGGCCAACATCGCGGTGCGCGGTGCGCGCGCCATGACGCCGGTGCTGATCCGCTGCGATCCGCTCACGCTGGGCAAGGGCGAGAAGTGGTGGCGCGTGCCGCCGCGCCGCGTGCTGATACGGATAGACGTCCAGGATGACCTGGCGATAGAAAGCTTTACGGAAGGCGGCGCCAGCGAAGTGATGGCGGCGCGCCAGTTGACCGAATTTTTACAGAACTATTTTACGGGGAAGTGCCAAAGCCATGCTTGAACTGGAAGTGAAAGAACTGATCATCGATGTGCTCCAGCTGGAGGACATCACGCCGGCCGATATCGACAGCGCGGCGCCACTGTTTGTGGAAGGACTCGGACTCGATTCGATCGACGCGCTGGAGCTGGGCGTGGCGCTGCAGAAGAAGTACGGGATTTCCCTGTCCGCCGATTCGGAAGATACCCGCCGCCACTTCGCATCCGTGCAGGCGCTGGCGGCAATGATCGATAGCCATAGAAAGAAATAAGGGAGCAGGACCATGATTGACTTGAATGAAATGAGCAAGGACCAGCTGCAGGTGTGGGTGGTGGACCTGCTGGCCGAGATGTTTGAACTCGACAAGACCGAACTGACGGCCGAGTCGAACCTGTACGCGGACCTGGATATCGACAGCATCGACGCCGTCGACCTGGCCGTGAAGCTGAAACAACTGACCGGCAAGCGCCTGCAGCCGGAAGTGTTCAAGACCATCCGCACCATCGGCGACGTCGTCGATGCGCTGGCCGGCATGACGGAGCAGGCGGCGTAAGCGACATGCCGATGACTGTTTTAACGGCGGCGGTGACGCTGCTGTATCCGCTGGCGATCTGGTTCGGACATGGACAGGTGGAGCCGCGCTGGCTGGCCGGCTTGCTGCTGCTGGCGGTCGCCGCGCGCCTGCCCGCGCTCAAGCTGAGCGGCGTCGCGCGCTGGTCGGTGGCCGGCGCGCTGGTGCTGGTGGCCTGCGCGATCTGGAGCAACCTGCTGCTGCCGCTCAAACTGTATCCGGTGCTGGTAAACGCCGCGCTGCTGGCGGGCTTCGCCTACAGCCTGACGACGCCGATGTCGGCCGTCGAGCGCATGGCGCGCCTGCGCGGCGACGATTTTCCGCCGGTGGCGCAGGCCTACATGCGCAAGGTGACGCAGGTGTGGTGCGGCTTCTTCGTGTTCAACGGCGCAGTCGCTTTCGCCACCGCGCTGTGGGCGTCAGAGGCCGCGTGGTCGCTGTACACGGGCGTGATTTCCTATGTCCTGATGGCGGTGTTGTTCGGCGCGGAGTATCTCGTGCGCCTGCGTTTCAAACGTTTGCATCATGTCTGATCGTATCGAGAATTTGTATGCGGCCATCGCCGCGCGGCCGGCCGGCGGCCTGGTCGGCTGGCGCGAGGGCGAGGGCGTCACCAATCGGCAGTTCCTGGCGCACACACAGGCCTGGCATGCGCTGCTGCGCGCGCAGGCCGGCCGCGATTTCGCCTTGTACCTGGAAGATAGTATCGAATTCGGCGCGGCGCTGCTGGGCGCCTGGCATGCGGGGAAAACCGTCTGGCTGAGCGCCGATACGCTGGAGGCCACCTGCGCCTCGCTGCGCGCCTCGGTCGACGGTTTCCTCGGCCAGTTCCCAGCTGATCTGCAACCGCTGCTGCCTTTGCCGCAGGACGACGGCGCGGCAGCCGCGGACCTGGGCGGCGCGCTGCCCGGCGACATGCCGGCGCTGGTGGTGTTCACCTCCGGCAGCACCGGCGCGGCGCAGGCCATTCCTAAAAAACTCTCGCAGATGGCGAGCGAAGTCGAGACGCTGGACGTGCTGTTCGGCCGGGCCGCCGGCGACGCCGCCGTACTGGCGACCGTCTCCCATCAGCACATCTACGGCCTGTTGTTCAAGGTCCTGTGGCCGTTGAGCACAGGGCGCGCGATCCACGCGATGAGCATCGCCTACCCCGAAGAACTGGCGCCCGCCATCGCTGCCGGCCCTTGCGTGCTGATCGCCAGCCCGGCGCACCTGAAGCGCCTGCCGGAGCATCTGGACTGGAGCGGCGCCGCGCGCATGCTGCGCGCCGTGTTCTCGTCCGGCGGCCCGCTGGCGCCGGAAACCGCCTTGAGCGCCGGCGGCCTGCTGGGGGAAACCCCCATCGAAGTCTACGGCAGCTCGGAGACCGGCGGCGTAGCCTGGCGCCAGCGCAGCCGTTGCGGCGACGACTCGTGGCTGCCATTCCCCACCGTGGACTGGCGCCTGGGCGAAGAAGACGGCACGCTGGAAGTGCGCTCGCCGCATCTGGAAGACGACAACTGGCTGGCGCTGGCCGACCGCGCGGGGCGCGTCGAAAGTGGCGGAGCACAGCGCTTCATGCTGCTGGGCCGCAGCGACCGCATCGTCAAGATCGAGGAGAAACGCATCTCGCTCAGCGCGATGGAAGCCACGCTGCTGGCCTCCGGCCTGGCCGCCGAAGCGCGCGTGGTCCTGTGCGTGCCCGTTCCCGGCGAACGCCAGCGCCTGGCCGCCTTCATCGTGCCGACGGTGGCAGGCCGCGCCATGCTGGATGCCGATGGCAAGCCGGCGTTGAACGCCCGCCTGCGCACCGTGCTGGCCGCCGCCGTGGAAGCGGTCGCACTGCCGCGCCGCTGGCGCTACCTGGAGCAGATGCCGGTCAACGCGCAAGGCAAGACCACATTGGCCGCCTTGCTGGCCTTGCTGGATAGTGAAGACGGCGTGGCCAGCCACCGTCCGCGCTTCCCGCAGATGCGGGAGCTCGAACGCGAGCAGGCGCGCGTGCTGTTGGAAATCACCGCACCGGCCAGCCTGCTGTATTTCGACGGCCATTTCGATGTCGCGCCGATTCTGCCGGGCGTGGTGCAGGTCGACTGGGCGATTCACTATGGCCGCCAGTATTTCAATCTGCCGCCGCGGTTCAAGGGCATCAACGCGCTCAAGTTCCAGCAGGTGATCCAGCCGGAGAACCCGATACAGCTGGAGCTGCTGCACGATGCCGTCAAGGACAGCCTGCAATTCCGCTATGTGTCCGAAGCGGGGCAGCACGCCAGCGGCCGCGTCATGCTCGGAGGCGGCGATGTTTAAGCCTTGCATCGTGGTCCCGGTCTACAACCATGAACACGCGATCGGCGCCGTGCTGGCCGGGTTGCTGCGTCATGGTGTGCCGTGCATGCTGGTCGACGACGGCAGCAGCGCATCGTGCGCCGCCGTGCTGGACGCGCTGGCGCGCGAGCATGCCGGGCGTGTCGTGCTGGTGCGCCTGCCGCACAACCAGGGCAAGGGCGCGGCGGTGCTGGCCGGCTTCCGCCACGCGGCGGAACTGGGCTACACCCACGTGCTGCAGATCGACGCCGACGGCCAGCACGAAACCGCCGACGTGCCGACATTCCTGGCGCAAGCCGCAGCGCATCCGGACGCCATCATCTGCGGCCATCCGGTCTACGATGAATCGGTGCCGAAAGCGCGCCTGTACGGCCGCTACGCCACCCACATCTGGGTCTGGATCAACACGCTGTCGCTGGACATCAAGGATTCGATGTGCGGCTTCCGCGTCTATCCGGTGGCGCCGGTCAACGCGCTGGCGGCGCGCCGCAGCATCGGC
The DNA here is from genome assembly GCF_047302815.1 of Duganella sp. CT11-25. Classification (NCBI taxonomy): domain Bacteria; kingdom Pseudomonadati; phylum Pseudomonadota; class Betaproteobacteria; order Burkholderiales; family Oxalobacteraceae; genus Duganella; species Duganella sp. CT11-25. Next base: position 2,354,547 of record NZ_JBKBFD010000001.1, on the reverse strand, counting down.
GTACGCATGAACTTCGATACCGACATCCTGGTGCGCCTGTTCTGGGACGGCATGCAAGTGATCAACCTGCCTACGCGGGTGTCGTATCCGTCCGACGGCGTATCGCACTTCCGCGTCTGGCGCGACAACGTGCTGATCTCGTGGATGCACACGATGCTGTTCTTCGGCATGCTGCCGCGTATTCCCCGTCTGCTGGCGCGCAAATGGCAGACCAAATGAGCACGCGCGGTTTGCACTGGGCCTCCATCAACGAAATCAGCTTCGTGGCCGGCATGCGCCTGCTGTTCTGGATCTGCCGCGTGTTCGGCCGTTGGCCGTTCCGCGTGGTGCTGTATCCGGTGCTTGGCTGGTACGTGATGAGCAAGCCGCTGCCGCGCCGCGCCTCGCAGGATTACCTGAAGCGCGTGGCCGGCCGCAGCTCGACCGCGCTGCCCGGCGTGCTGCGCCATTTCGCTTCCTTCGGCGAGAGCATCCTGGACAAGATGCTGTTGTGGGGCGGCCTGTTCAAGCTCGATAGCGTCGACCTGCACGGCGGCGAACTGATTACCGACGCCGTGGCGGCGGGGCGCGGCGGCCTGCTGATCTGCGCCCACCTCGGCAACCTGGAACTGTGCCGCGTGCTGTCGCGCCAGCGTCACGACATCAAGCTGACGGTGCTGGTGCACACCAAGCACGCGCAGGCTTTCAACGACATGCTGGGCAAGCTCAATCCGGAGAGCCAGCTCAATCTGATGCAGGTGACCGAGATGTCGCCGGCGACGGCGATCCTGCTGTCGGAGCGCGTGGCGCGCGGCGAATTCGTCGTCATCGCCGGCGACCGCGTGCCGGTCTCGCACAATCCGCGCGTCGCGATGGCCGACTTCATCGGCGCGCCCGCCGCCTTCCCGGTCGGCCCCTACGTATTGGCCAGCATCCTGCAATGCCCGGTCTACCTGCTGTTCTCGATCCGCGAGGGGCGCCGCTGGTCGGTGTATTTCGAATCCTTCCGCGAGTCGGTGCGCATTCCGCGCCAGGGCCGCGAAGCCGCGTTCAACGCGCTGGCCGCCGACTACGCCAGGCGGCTGGAGCACTACTGCCTGCGCGCGCCGCTGCAGTGGTTTAACTTTTACGATTTTTGGCACTCACCACAATTGGAACGCCCAGATGCATCTCGCTGACATTGCCCAACTCCACAATCCGCGCACCGTGCGCTTTGATCAAGACCGCCTGAGCATCGAAGACATCGTCGATATCGCGCAGGGCCGCGCGACGGCCGTGCTGTCGGAAGATCCGACCTTCCGCGCCGCCATCCAGCGCGGCGCCGACTTCCTGGAGCGCCTGCTGCGCGAGGACGGCACCATCTACGGCGTGACCACCGGCTACGGCGATTCCTGCACCGTGACCGTGCCGCCGGAACTGGTGGCCGAGCTGCCGCATCATCTGTACACCTATCACGGCGTCGGCCTGGGCGAGTACTTCACGCCGGCGCAGACGCGCGCGATCCTGGCCTCGCGCCTGGCGTCGCTGAGCAAAGGCTATTCCGGCGTCAGCGTCGAGCTGCTGCTGCAGATCACGCGCCTGCTGGACGCCGGCCTGCTGCCGCTGATTCCATCCGAAGGTTCGGTCGGCGCCAGCGGCGACCTGACGCCGCTGTCCTATCTGGCGGCGGTGTTGTGCGGCGAGCGCGAAGTATGGCGCGACGGCGTGCAGGTGCCGGCCGCGCAAGCGCTGCAGGAAGCCGGCATCACGCCGCTGCGCCTGCGTCCGAAGGAAGGCCTGGCGATCATGAACGGCACCGCCGTCATGACGGCGCTGGCCTGCATGGCCTACGACCGCGCCGACTACCTGGTCAAGCTGACCACACGCATCACGGCGATGGCTTCGTTCGCGATGGACGGCAACGCCCACCACTTCGACGAAGTGCTGTTCTCGGTCAAACCGCACGCCGGTATGCAGCAGGTGGCTGCCTGGCTGCGCAGCGACCTGCCGACCGACCAGTGGGAACGCAACGGCAAGCGCCTGCAGGACCGCTACTCGATCCGCTGCGCGCCACACGTGATCGGCGTGCTGGCCGACGCCATGCCGTTCTTCCGTTCGTCGATCGAGAATGAACTGAACAGCGCCAACGACAATCCGCTGATCGACGCCGACAACGAGCGCGTGCTGCACGGCGGCCATTTCTACGGCGGCCATATCGCCTTCGCCATGGACGGCATGAAGAACGCCGTCGCCAACCTGGCCGACCTGCTGGACCGCCAGATGGCGCTGCTGGTCGACAGCCGCTACAACCACGGCCTGCCGGCCAACCTGTCCGGCGCCACCGGTCCGCGCGCGGCCATCAACCACGGCCTGAAGGCGTTGCAGATCAGCGCCTCGGCGTGGACCGCGGAAGCGCTCAAGCTGACCATGCCGGCTTCCGTGTTCTCGCGCTCGACCGAATGCCACAACCAGGACAAGGTCAGCATGGGCACCATCGCCGCGCGCGACTGCCTGCGCGTGCTGGAGCTGACCGAGCAGGTCGTTGCCGCGCTGCTGATCACGGTACGCCAGGGCGTCTGGCTGCGCTGCCTGGCCAGCCCGGAACTGCAACCGCAGGCCGCGCTGGCGGCGATGCAGGAAGCGCTGGGCGCCGACGTCAAGCCGGTCGAGGAAGACCGCCGCCTGGAACCGGACCTGCGTCTGCTGCTGGAACGCATCCGCGCCAAGGCATGGGATCTGTATGCGCCGAACTAACAAGGAAAGCCGCTGGTTCGCGGAAGTCGAGATGCAGGTCCAGTTCTTCGACCTGGATCCGATGGAAATCGTCTGGCACGGGCGCTACGTCAAATACCTGGAAGTAGTACGCTGTGCCTTGCTCGACAAGATAGGCTACAACTACCCGCAGATGAAAGAGTCCGGCTATGCCTGGCCGGTGATCGACATGCAGCTGCGTTATGTCGGCTCGGCCACGTTCGGCCAGAAGCTGAAGCTGCGCGCCGATATCGTCGAGTGGGAGAACCGTTTGAAGATCGATTATCTGATCACCGATGCCGAAACCGGCAAGCGCCTGAACCGCGCCACCACCACCATGGTCGCCGTCGATATCGCGACCAAGGAAATGTGCTACGTGTCGCCGCCGGTGCTGTTTGAAAAACTGGGAATCGAACATGATGAGTAAGCTCAAGTATACGCTCAAATACGCCATTGCCGCGCTATCGCTGGCGGCGCTGAACCACGCGCAGGCCGCCGTGCCGGTGGCGAAGATCCAGGCCATGCTGGCCAAGCCGGCCGTCATGTGCGGCCGCTTCGACCAGACCAAGCAACTGGCGGGCATGAAGAAGCCGCTGGCCGCCGAGGGCCGTTTCTGCGTGGTCGCCGGCAAGGGCGTGCTGTGGCGCACCCTGAAGCCTTTCCCCAGCACGCTGCGCCTGACGCGCGACGAGATCGTCAACTACCAGGGAGACCGCGTCGCCATGCGGCTGGACGCCAAGACCGAGCCGACCGTCCGCGTCATCAACAATGTGCTGTTCTCGCTGCTGGCCGGCGACCTGGGACAGCTCGATACGCTGTTCGACGGCGACGGCAACGTCGACGCCAACAGCTGGAACGTCTCGCTCAAGCCGCGCCAGGCCGCGCTGGAAAAAGCCATCGGCACCATCAAGCTGGAAGGCGGCGCCTACGTCAAATCCATCGTCATGAGTGAAGCCAGCGGCGATCGCACCACCATCGTCTTCTCTGCCATGCAGACCGGCGAGGCGGCGATGACCAAGGAAGAGGCGGCGCTGTTTTGACGCGCACCAGACAACTCGCGCTGCTGTGGCTCGTGGCGGTGTGTCTGCTGCTGGGCCATAACGCCTACCTGTGGGCGGTCAAGCGCATCGTGCCGGATACCGACATCATGGCGCTGCTGCCGGTGCAGGAGCGCGATCCGGTGCTGCAGCAATCGTTCACGCACATGGTCGATGCGGCGCAGCAGCGCGTGATCGTGCTGGTCGGCGCGGCCGACTGGGACGACGCCAAGCGCGCCGCCGACGCCTACAGCGCGACGCTGGACGCGCGCAAGGATCTGTTTGAGTCGACGCCGATCAATGAGCAGACGCAGAACGACTGGCTGTCGCTGTTCCAGCAGCATCGCCTTATTTTGCTGACGCCGCAGCAGGAAGCGCAACTGCGCGGGCAGCCGCCGCAGTTCTGGCTGGAGTCGGCGCTGGCAAAACTGTATGCGCCGTTCGGCGGCCCCAAGCTCGGGCCGTGGCAGGAAGATCCGTTCGGCCTGTTCGCTGGCTGGGCGCAGGAGCGCGCGCAGGAAACGCCGGTGCGTCCGCGCGACGGCCACCTGTTTGTCGCAGATACCCAGCGCCAGTACGTGCTGCTGCCGCTGACGCTGAAGGTGCCCGCGCTGTCGATGACCGCGCAGGAAACCGTGCTGCCGTTGTTGAAGCAGGCCGGCGAGGCCGCCCGCAAGGCCGCGCCGCAGGTGGAGCTGATCCAGGCCGGGGTGATCCTGCATGCGGCCAACGCCAGCGCGCAGGCCAGCGGCGAGGTCTCGACCATCGGCATCGGCTCGCTGCTCGGCATCATCCTGCTGATGTGGTTTGCCTTCCACTCGTTCAAGCCGATCTCGCTGATCCTGCTGTCGATCGGCATCGGCTGCCTCGGCGCGCTGTCGGTATGCTGGATGCTGTTCGGCCATATCCATTTGATGACGCTGGTGTTCGGCGCCAGCCTGATCGGCGTGGCGCAGGACTACGGCATCTACTTCCTCTGCAACCGCCTGGCAGCCGATGAACAGCTCGATTCGCCGGCCTTGCTGAAACGCCTGCTGCCCGGCCTTTGCCTGACGCTGCTGGCGGCGGTGATCGGCTACATGGGACTGGCGCTGACGCCGTTCCCGGGCCTGCGCCAGATGGCGGTGTTCTCGGCGCTGGGCCTGGTATTCGCATGGCTGACGGTGGTGTTCTGGTTCCCGGCGCTGATCGGCGGCCGCACGCTGAGGAGCGGAGGGCTGGTGCGCGTCTATGGCGCCGCGCTGCGGCGCTGGCCGCTGCTGCGCCTGAACCGCGCGACGCTGGTGGCCGCCGTGGTGTTTGTGCTGGCCGCAGGTTATGGCATCAGCCGCCTTGGCGCCAACGACGATATCCGCCTGCTGCAAAATCCCCCCAAGCATCTGATCGCCGACCAGATCAAGTTGAGCAAGCTGCTGGATGCGCCGACGCCGGTGCAGTATTTCCTGGTGCGTGGCGATTCTTCCGAGACGGTGCTGCAGCGCGAGGAAGCGCTGAAGGCGCGTCTCGACACGCTGATCGCCGCCAAACGCATTTCCGGTTACCAGGCGATGTCGAACTGGGTGCCGTCCGCAAAGACGCAGGCCGCGCGCCGCGCGTTGATCGAGGAGAAGCTGCTGGCCGACGGCGGCCCGCTGCAAGGCATCGCCACGCAAGCCGGCGAAGACGCGCAATGGATCGCCGCCACCCGCAAAGGCTTGTTGGCCGCCGCGGCACCGTTGACGCTGGACGACTTCCTCAAGGCGCCGGCCAGCGATCCATGGCGACACCTGTGGCTGGGCCGGACCGAAGGCGTCTACGCCAGCATCGTCGCCTTGCGCGGGCTGTCCAGCACCGCTGTGCCGCAGGTGCTGCTGGCTGCGGAAGGATTGGACGGCGTGCAGTGGGTCGACAAGGTGGCCGAGATATCGTCGGTGCTGGGCCGCTATCGTGTGTATATGAGCTGGGTGGTGCTGGGCGCGTATGCGGTGGTGTTCGCGCTGCTGTTTGCGCGCTACCGTGGTCGGACCTGGCGCGTGCTGGCGCCGACCGCGCTGGCCAGCATCGCCACGCTGGCCTTGCTCGGCTTCGCGTCGCAGAATTTGCAGCTGTTCCACGTGCTGGCGCTGATGCTGCTGCTGGGCGTCGGGGTCGACTACGGCATCTTCATGCAGGAGCATCCGGATCGCCGCGACCACACGCCGTGGCTGGCGGTCGGCATGTCCGCCGCGAATACGATTTTGTCCTTTGGTTTGCTGGGCCTGAGCTCCACGCCGGCATTGCAGGCGTTCGGCCTGACGATGCTGCTGGGTACCGCGCTGGTCTGGCTCATTGTTCCCTGTTTTGGCTCCATCAAAGAAAGCAAGCATGACTGACGCAATGAATATCGACACCGCAGAAATCCTGATCGTCGGCGCGGGTCCAGCCGGTTCGGTCGCCGCAGCGCTGCTGCGCCAGCAGGGGCGCCAGGTGCTGGTGATCGAGCGCGAACAGTTCCCGCGCTTTTCGATCGGCGAGAGCCTGCTGCCGCAAAGTATGGAGTATCTGGAAAAGGCCGGCATGCTGCGCGCCGTGGTGGAAGCGGGCTTCCAGTTCAAGAACGGCGCCGCCTTCATGCGCGACGGCAGGTATACCGATTTCGATTTTCGCGACAAGCACTCGGACGGCTGGGGCACCACCTATCAGGTACAGCGCGCCACCTTCGACCACATCCTGGCCAAGGAAGCGGAGCGTTTCGGCGCCGAGGTCCGTTATCGCCATGAAGTTCTGAACATCGAATTGGGGCAGGGCGCCAACGGTGGTGCGCGCGTCACCGTCAAGGATGCCGATGGCGGCCAGTACCAGGTCGACGCGGGCTTCATCCTGGACGCCAGCGGTTTCGGCCGCATCCTGCCGCGCCTCCTGAAGCTTGAGACGCCGTCCAACTTCCCGGTGCGCGGCGCGATCTTCACCCATATCGAAGACGGCATAAGTGGCGGCTTCGATCGTAACAAGATCCGCGTGACCGTACATCCGAAACATTGCGACGTCTGGTTCTGGACCATTCCGTTTGCCGGCGGCCGCTGCTCGCTGGGCGTGGTGGCGGAGACCAGCTTCCTCGACCGCTACCAGGGCAGCGCCACCGAGCGGCTGCAGGCCATCGTCGCCGAAGAGCCGTCGCTGCAGGCGCTGCTGGCCGACGCCAAGTGGGACACGCCGGCGCGCCAGATCGTCGGTTATTCGGCCAACGTCGAGAAGCTATGGGGCCAGGGCTACGCGCTGCTGGGCAACGCGGGCGAGTTCCTCGATCCGGTGTTCTCGTCGGGCGTGACCATCGCCTTCAAGTCCGCCAGCCTGGCCGCGGCCGCCTTGCAGCGCCAGTTCGCCGGCGAAACGGTCGACTGGCAGGCCGACTACGGCGCGCCGCTGCGCAAGGGCGTCGACACCTTCCGTACCTTTGTCGAGTCCTGGTATGCGGGCGGCTTCCAGAAGATCATCTTCCACGAAAACCAGCAGCCGGAAATCAAGCGCATGATCTCGGCGATCCTGGCCGGCTATGCCTGGGACCTGAGCAACCCGTTTGTGAAGGAGACGCCGCGTCGCCTGGCGGCATTGGAGGCGTTATGTACGCCCGCCTGATGCGCGCGCTGCCCGTGGCGACGGCGCTGCTGCTGGCCGCCTGCGCCAGCGTGGCGCCACCGCCCGAGGCGCGCCTCGGACTGAAGCTGGCGCCGGCCGCGCTGGGCACCTCCATCAGCGTGCAGCAGCACCTGAAGGTGGAGCGCAACGGCCGCACCGACGATCTGGATGTCGCCCTGCAGGTGGAGCCGGAGGCGATCGACGTGGTGGGGCTGGCTTTCGGCCAGCGCGTGCTGACGCTGCATTACGACGGCAAGGAGCTGACCTCGTGGCGCCACGTGATGCTGCCGTCGCAGGTGCGCGCGGAAGACGTTTTGGAGGACATGCAGCTGACCCTGTGGCCGGCCGAGGCGATCGCCGCCGCGCTGCCTGCGGGCTGGCGCATAGCCGAGCAGGTCGCAAAGCGCACCCTGTACCTGGCCGATGAGCCTATCATGGAGATAGCCTATAGCGGAAATCCCCGCTGGAGCGGCACGGTGGTATTGGAGAACCTGCGATATCACTATAAGCTGACGATACAGTTTGCACCAGAGACCTGAATGACTATTTACCTCAACGCTTGCGGCATTATCTGTGCGCTTGGCGACAGCCACGCGCAGGTCAAGGCACGCCTGTACGCGGGGCAGACCGGCGTGGCCGCGACCGGCAACTGGTCGCCGGGCCGAGAGCTGCCGCTGGGCAGCGTGCAGGCGGCGCTGCCGTCGGTGGCGCACCTGCCGCCGCACCAGCGCAGCCGCAACAACGCACTGGCGCTGGCGGCGCTGGCGCAGATACGTCCGGCGGTTGAGGCCGCCATCGCCCGCCATGGCGCGGACCGCGTCGGCGTGGTGCTGGGCACCAGCACTTCGGGCATCGGCGAGACCGAGCGGGCCATCGGCCTGCATGCCGAAGTGGGCTCGCTGCCGGAAGACTTCCGCTACGCCGTGCAGGAAATGGGTTCGCCCGCCGAGATGCTGGCGCGGGAGCTGGGCCTGACCGGCCCGGCCTATGTGCATTCGAGCGCCTGCTCGTCGAGCGCCAAGGCGATGGCCAGCGCGGCGCGCATGATCAACATGGGACTGTGCGATGCGGTGATCAGCGGCGGCGCCGATTCGCTCTGCACGTTCACGGTGGCCGGATTCGCGTCGCTGGAATCGGTCAGCGCGGAGCGGTGCAACCCGATGAGCGTCAACCGCAAGGGCATCAACATCGGCGAAGGCGCCGCGTTGTTCCTGATGAGCGCCGACAGCGCGCCGGTCGCCTTGCTGGGCTGGGGCGAATCGTCGGACGGCCACCATATGTCGGCGCCCGATCCGGCCGGCGGCGGCGCGCGGCTGGCGATGACCCAGGCGCTGCAGCGCGCCGGAATCAGCGCCGCGCAGATCGACTACATCAACATGCACGGCACGGCGACGCCGCAGAACGACGCGATGGAGTCGCGCGTGATCGAAGGTTTGTTCGGCCTCGATGTGCCGGTCAGTTCGACCAAGCCGTTCACCGGCCATACGCTGGGCGCGGCGGCCGCGATCGAGGCGGCGCTGTGCTGGCTGGCCATGCAGGACGATAATCCGGAAGGCAGGCTGCCGCCGCATCTGTGGGACGGCGCCGCCGATCCCGCGCTGCCGGCGCTGGCGCTGGCGCCGGTCGGCGCCTCGCTCGGGCGTCCGCTGCGCCATGTGCTGAGCAGTTCCTTCGCCTTCGGCGGTTCCAACGCCGTGCTGGTGCTGGGGAGGCCGGCATGAACATGCCCGATATCCGTGCGCTGGTGCCGCACTCCGGCCAGATGGTGCTGCTCGACCGCGCCCTCGGCGCCGACACCGACAACCTGTGCGCCGAAGTACGCATCCACGCCGGCAGCATGTTGGCGGGCGAGCAGGGCGTGGGTGCATGGGTCGGCATCGAATACATGGCGCAGGCGATCGCCGCGCATGCTGGCTGGCTGGCGCTGGAGCGCGGCGAGCCGGTCAAGGTCGGCTTCCTGCTTGGCTCGCGCAAGTACGAGGCGAAGGTGTCGCACTTCGCACCGGGCAGCGTGCTGCACGTGCATGTGCACCGCGTGCTGCAGGCGGAGAACGGCCTGGGCGCGTTCGAGTGCCGCATCGATATCGTGGATGGCGAGGCCGGCGTGGCCACCGCCACGGTGACGGTTTTCCAGCCCGATAATGTCAATCAATTTCTCAAAGATGGAAACGTAGCATGAATCAGAATAAGTCCATGAGCGTGCTGGTGACGGGATCGTCCCGTGGCATCGGCAAGGCGATCGCGCTGCGCCTGGCGCGCGACGGTTACGACGTGGTGCTGCATTGCCGCAGCCAGCGCGGCGAGGCCGATGCGGTCGCGCAGGAGATCGAGGCGATGGGCCGCGCCGCGCGCGTGCTGCAGTTCGATATCAGCGACCGCGCCGCCGCCGCCGCCGCGTTGGAGGCGGATGTCGAACAGCATGGCTGCTACTACGGCGTGGTGTGCAACGCCGGCGTCGCGCGCGACAACGCCTTCCCGGCGATGTCCGGCGAGGACTGGGACATCGTGCTGCAGACGAACCTGGACGGTTTCTACAACGTGCTCAATCCGCTGGTGATGCCGATGGTCCAGCGCCGCAAGCCGGGCCGCATCGTCACGCTGGCTTCCGTCTCGGGCCTGATCGGCAATCGCGGGCAAGTGAACTACAGCGCGGCCAAGGCCGGCATCATCGGCGCCACCAAGGCGCTGGCGCTGGAGCTGGCCAAGCGCGCCATCACCGTCAACTGCGTGGCGCCGGGCTTGATCGAGACCGACATGATCGGCGAAGTGCCGATGGAAGAGGCGCTGAAGATGATACCGGCGCGCCGCGTCGGCAAGCCGGAAGAGGTGGCGGCCGCCGTCAGCTTCCTGATCGGCGAGGAGGCGGGCTACATCACCCGCCAGGTCATCTCCGTCAACGGCGGTATGGCATGAGCCGCCGCGTCGCCGTCACCGGCATGGCCGGCATCAGCCCGATCGGCAACGACTGGGCCGCGATCCGCGAGCGCCTGGGCCAGTACCGCAACGCCGTGGTGCGCATGGCGGACTGGGAAGACTATGAAGGCCTGAATACGCGCCTGGGCGCGCCGGCCGCGCCGTTCGAGCTGACCGACCGCTATAACCGCAAGGCGATCCGCAGCATGGGCCGCGTGGCGCTGATGGCGACCCGCGCCACCGAGCTGGCACTGGCCGATGCCGGCCTGCTGGAGCATCCGCTGCTCAAGAGCGGCGACCTGGGCGTGTCCTTCGGTTCGTCGGCGGGCACGCCGAGCGCCATCGGCGACTTCGGCCGCATGATGGAAGAGCGCACCACCAAGGGCATCAACGCCACCACCTACATCAAGATGATGGCGCACACGGCGCCGGTCAACATCGGTGTATTCTTCGGCATCACCGGCCGCGTGATCACGACCTCGAGCGCCTGTACGTCCGGCAGCCAGGGCATAGGCTACGCGTATGAAGCGATCCGCGGCGGCAAGCAGACCGCGATGGTGGCCGGCGGCGCCGAGGAACTGTGCGCCACCGAGGCGGCGGTGTTCGACACGCTGTTCGCTACCAGCACCCGCAACGACGCGGGCCACACCACGCCGCGTCCGTTCGACGGCGGCCGCGACGGCCTGGTGATCGGCGAAGGCGCCGGCTGCCTGGTGTTGGAGGACATGGAGCATGCGGTGGCGCGCGGCGCCGTGATTCATGCGGAACTGGTGGGCTTCGGCACCAACAGCGACGGCTGCCACGTCACGCAACCGAATGCGGCCACGATGCAGAAGGCGATGCAGCTGGCCTTGCAGGATGCGGGTTTGCAGCCGTCGGATATCGGCTACGTCAACGCGCACGGCACGGGCACGCAGCAGGGCGACATCGCCGAATCGCAGGCGACGCTGGCGGTGTTCGGCGGCGGCACGCCGATCAGCTCCTTGAAGAGCTACATGGGCCACACGCTGGGCGCATGCGGCGCGCTGGAAGCCTGGATCAGCATCGAGATGATGCGCGAAGGCTGGTTTGCACCGACCATTAATCTGGAACAAGTGGATTCCGAGTGCGCTCCGCTAGACTACATCGCTGGCGAAGGCCGGCAGCTGCAATGCGAGTATGTGATGTCGAATAACTTCGCCTTCGGCGGCATCAACACTTCACTGATTTTCAAACGGTACGTTAAATAAGGAAGACTAAAAATGAAGAAAATGATTTCTGTCGCTGCATTGCTGGCTGTTTCGCTGACTTCGTTCTCCGCATCGGCGGCCGATAAAATGATAAAGTTCCCGATCGCCGGCGCCATGGCCGCCAACGATGCGCAGGCGCGCCTGGGCGATTCCGTCAGCTTCTATTTCGCCGACCAGCCTACGCCTAAAGTGCTGAGCAAGATCACCAGCGACAAGACCAGCCAGCGCACCAACGGCTTCGGCAAATCGGCAGAGAAGGCATGCAACTACGTGTTCCTGTCCGCCATGCTGGCGCTGCAAAAGCGCGCGACCGATGTCGGCGCCAACGCGGTGATCAACATCGTCAGCAATTTCAAGGACATCGAGATGGCGAGCCAGACCGAGTTCGAATGTGCGGACGGCGCCATCATGGCCGGCGTCGCGCTCAAAGGCGACTTCGTCAAGATCGCCAAGTGATATGAGCGCCGCCGCTTCGCTGTGGATGGTGGACGCGGATGCCGTGACAGACGCGGATCTGGTGCGCTATCGCGGCTGGTTGTCTGCGGGCGAGACGGCGCGCTACCAGCGCTTTGTGCGGGCGCAGCGCCAGCGCCAGTTCGTGGTCGGTCGCGTGCTGCTGCGCATGGCGCTGGGCCGCTTGCTGAACGTGGCGCCGCAGGATGTGCGCCTGGAAGAGCAGGTCGGCAAGGCCCCACGCCTTCTGGCACCGGTGCTGAAAGGCTCCACGCCCGGCTTCAGCATCGCGCACAGCGGGCGCTGGGTGGCCTGCGCCACCAGTGCGCAGACCGCGCTGGGACTGGATATCGAGATGCGCGACCCGGGCCGCGACCTGGCGGCGTTGGCGGCGCAAGCCTTCGATGTCGACGAGATGGCGCAATGGGCGCGCATCCAGAAGCTGCCCGACGACGAGCGCGTCGACGGCTTCTATCGCTTGTGGAGCGAGAAGGAGGCGCGTTTCAAACTGAGCGAGACGGCCAGCGGCCATTGCATCGCCTTGCCGCACCCGGAGTTGTCGGTGGTGGTGTGCAGCGAGCTGCCGCTGGTGCGGGCGCCGCAGATCGAGATCGTGACGCTGCCGTGATTACTGCCACAGCCAGTTCCACAGGCCGGGCAGTTGCGGCTTGGCGTCCGGGCTGCTGACGGTGCTGGCCAGCGCGGCGCGCTCCAGCTCATCGCGGTCGTCGTAGAAAGGCTTGGCGGCGAGCGGCACGTTCAGTTCGCGCGCGACGTCGAGCAGGATGCCCATGTATTCCTCGATGTGGCGCGAGGTGTAGGTGTTCACGTCGTGAAAGGTGACGACGATCGGCGTGCTGCCGTCGACCACCGGCATGCTGCCGGCGGCCCAGCGCTTGCGCGTCTCGGCCAGGTGGGTCAGCATGTTGGAGCGCTTGTGCCAGCTGAAGTTGATGCCGTAGATTTTGCCGTCGTTGGCATTCAGGTCGGTCAGCAGCATCTGCATGCCGTGCTGGTGATACGACGCCAGCGTGTCGGCGTCGTAGGCCCAGAAGGGCGGCCGCACCAGTTTGGGCGCGACGCCGGTTTCGGCGATCAGGTCGTCGACGCCGCGCTGCATGGTTTCATCCAGCTTCGCGCGGCTCATGAAGCGGTGGTTGGAGTGGAACCAGGTGGCCGAGTGCAGCGCGACCACGTGGCCCTCCGCATGCTCGCGCCGGATCAGCGCGCGGCCGGTGTCGGTGCCGCCGCCGTGCCAGGCGCGGGTCTGGGTGAAGAAGACGGCCTTGATGTTGTCCTGATACGGATTATGGGCCAGCGTCTCGAGTATGTGCACGGTCGGGTTGTTGCTGTCGGCGGTGGCCGGGCCGTCGTCGAAGGTCAGCAGGAAGCGCACCGGCGCCGGCGTTGGCGCGGACTCGGTCTGGCCTGCGGCGCTCGCGCTCAACAGCAGTGACAAGGTGACAAGTAGCAGGCGGGAACGTAGGACTGACACGGGCTGAAACGGGTAGGGAAGGTCCGATATTGTACGTGATTTGGCCGAATCGCCGCGCGCCAGTCATATTTATTCAACTTGAACAGACGAAGGGCTTATGAGCGCCAATTTAGATTTAATGCAGCCTTCCACCGATCCCCATGTGCCGGAGACGGCGTTCGGAAAATGGTTTTTGCGGACCGAGACCTGGACCGTGCATGTGCTGGAACGCGCGCTGGCCGATTTGCAGCGCCTGATGCCGGCCGGCCAGCCGCAGAGTTTCGGCGTGGTGGCGGACGTGGGCTGCGGCTTTGGCCGTTCGCTGGGCAAGCTGCACCAGCGCTTCGCACCGCAGCGCTTGATCGGCATGGACATCGATCCGGAGATGCTGCAGGAATCGGCGAAAGAGGTCGCGGCGCTGAACATCAAGGCGGAATTCATCTGCTGCTCCAGTTCCAACATCAAGCTGGAGGATAACTCGGTGGACCTGCTGTTCTGCCACCAGACCTTCCACCACCTGATCGACCAGGAGCGCGCGATCGCGGAGTTCTACCGCGTGCTGAAGCCGGGCGGCGTGCTGCTGTTCGCCGAATCGACCAAGCGCTACATCCACTCTTGGATCATCCGCCTGCTGTTCCGCCATCCGATGGATGTGCAGAAGACCGCGCCGGAATACCTGGCCATGGTGCGCGACGCCGGCTTCTCGGTGCCGGACAGCGCGGTCTCCTATCCCTTCCTGTGGTGGAGCCGCGAGGACCTGGGCCTGATGGAAACCGCGCTGCGCATCAAGCCGCGCGCCGTGCGCGAAGAGACGCTGATCAACCTGGTCGCCGTCAAGCCAGTGCCGCGCTAGTCGTCCAGGCTCCATACATACTGCATCTTGGTCCAGGACTGGTAGGGCGCGCCGTCCAGCGTGCCCGGCCTGAATTTGCATAAGCCCAGTCCGACCTGCGCGGCGCGATCCAACTCGCGAAATCCGCTCGACTTCTCTACCTTCGAATCGGCCACCCGGCCATCGGTCCCGATCAGCAGGGCCAGTGTCACCACGCCTGTATCACCGTTGCGCAGGGCTGTCTTCGGATATTCCGGCTTGACGCAGGCCTTGGCATCCACCACCGCCGCGACATGCACCGGCGCCGCCTTTACCTGGGTTTTCGCGCCATTGTCTACTGTGCCATCCGCGCCCGTGCCTGTCCTGGCCGTCGGCGTTTCGTCCGTCACCGTGTGCCCGGTCGGCTTGGGATCGTCGTTCGCAGCGATGGGGATGGGGGGCATAGGCACCTCTATGACTGGGTCTTTCGGCACCGGCGCCGGCGGCTCAGGCTCGCGGGTCTTGGGTTTGGGCGGTTCTACATAGGGTATCAGGTCGACTTCCGTTTCCGTCTTTTTGAACACCGTCAGTTTTGAACCGTTCAGGAAGGCGGCCAGCAACGCCACGTGCAGTACCGCGACTACGGTAACGCCGGTGAGATTCTTGTTTTTACCTTGTTGGAAGTTCATGAGTTCCCCTTGGTGGTGGTGAGTGTTGCTACTAACTGGAATTATATTATTCCATTTGATGGCAAAATAAAAGGAGATCGGTGGAATATTTTTCCATTCAATGGTGTGATATGCTTCCAGCATCTGGTAGTTAATATTCTTAGAGGTGGTAAATGAAAATTCGCGTCATGCTGGCTGACGACCATCCGATCGTCATGACCGGGTTTGCTATGTCGCTGCAAGGGCAGGGGCTGGACGTGGTGGCGCAGGCGCGCACGCCTGAGGAGGCGTTGGCGGAGTTCTTGCGGCTGCAGCCGGACGTGATCGTGCTCGATATCCGCTTTGGCGACCAGCTGACCGGCCTTGATGTGGCCAAGCAGATCCTGGCGCAGACGCCGTCGGCCGCCATCGTCTTCCTTAGCCAGTTCGACCAGGATAGCCTGATCAAGGAAACTTACCGGCTGGGCGGCCGCGCCTTCATGACCAAGGATTGCGACCCTGCCGACCTGGCGGCGGCAGTGCGGCGCGCACACGAAGGGGAACTGTACTTCCTGCCGCATATCGCCGAGCGCCTGGCCAACCTGTCGGTGCGCGGCGACGCCTCACCGCAGTCGCAGCTGGATGAACGCGCGCTGGAGATCTTCACGCTGATGGCCGAAGGGCTGACCAACGCGGAGATCGCGGAGAAGCTGGACGTCTCGACCAAGACCATCAGCAATATCAGCCAGGCCGTGAAGGAAAAACTCGGCGTGCACAGGCCGGCCTACATCACGCGCCTAGCCGTCAAGCATGGCCTGATAGAACCCTGATGCAGCTCGATTTTTGGCGGCAGTGGAGTGTGCGTTCGCGCCTGATGGCGATGACGGCCATCCCGCTCGCCTATATGTTCTGCACTTTCGTCTGGTACGCCTATCAATCGCGCCTGTCCGAAGTGCGCGAGGAGATGGCCGAGCGCGGCCCGCTGGTGGCCAAGGTGCTGGCCGACAGCAGTGAATTCAGCCTGTTGTCGCATCGTTATGACGACTTGAAGTTGACCATCAATGGCATGTTGCGGTCCGATGCCAGCATCTACCGCATCGAAGTGCTGGATGCGCATCGGCGTGAGCTGGTGCACGCGGCCGCGCGCACCTCGGGCGAGCCGGAGCCGCGCTCCTACGAAGCGCCCATCCTCAAGCGCCTGATGTGGGTGACCATGCTGGGCGCCGACGGCAGGCCATATGTGAAAGACCGGCCGGTCGGCGCCAGCAGCGGCGTCACGGTGGAGACCATGGGCTATGTGCGGGTGACGATGTCGCCGTCGGCCATGCTGCTCAAGCAGACCAGGCGTTTTTACGTGGAGTTGATGGTCGGCAGTATCGGTTTGCTGGCCTGCGCGCTACTGGCGTGGCAGCTGGCCAAGGGCCTGAATGCCTCGCTGCAGTCGTCGATGCGGGCGCTGCGCGAGGCAGATGCGGAAAAGCGCCGCCTGATCCGCAAGGTCAACTCCGTGGTGGAGGATGAGCGCAAGAGCATCGCACTGGAGATCCATGATGAGCTGAACGCGACGCTGATCGCCGCGCGGCTGGAGGCGCAACGCATCACCGAGTTGGCCGGCGAGGGTGAGATCCGCGACAAGGCGCAAGCCATCATCAAGCTCACGCTGGGCTTGTACAACAGCGGCCGCGCGCTGGTGCGGCGCCTGCGTCCGGAGGTGCTGGACATGCTGGGACTAGACGGCGCGGTGGAGGAGATCGTGCGCCACTACGACAGCGCGCGCTCCGGCTGCCGCTTCACGCTGCAGGCCAGCGGCGACTTCTCGCGGCTGGAAAGCGCCGTCGGCATCTCCGCCTACCGCATCGTGCAGGAGGCTCTATCCAACATCGTCAAGCACGCGCGCGCCACGCACGCCTCAGTGAGCCTGACGCTGGACGAAGCGGGGCTGCACATGCATATCGCCGACAACGGCAGCGGCTTCGATCCGGCGCTGGCGTCGTCCGGCATCGGCATCGTTGGCATGCGCGAGCGTGTGTACGCCTTCAACGGCGACATCGAGATCGATACCGGCATCGCCGCCGGCACCCGCATCGCCATCTTGATGCCTCCTGCTGACGAAAAAAAAGCCGGCGCGTAGCCGGCTTTTCCATTCTCGCGACAGCGAAGAAGCTTAGAACTTGTAGCGCACGCCGACGGACAGCAGGTCCGCCTTGACGTTGGCGTCGCCGTCTTTGGCGATCTTGCCGAAGTATTCGTATTCAGCGACGAAGGCGATGTTCTTGTTCAGCGCGAACGATGCGCCCACGCCGACGAACGGCGAGGTCTGGTTGTCCGACGCGTTGGCGTAGTAGCCAGGCGCCGATGCGGTGAACTTGACGTGGGTGGCGGCGATGCCGGCCTTGCCGAACAGCGCGAACTGCTCGTTCAGCGGCAGGGTGCCGGTGGCGGCGAAGTAGGTCGACACAGGCTTGGAGGCGATGCGCGCGCGGTTTTCGCTGACTTCCGCTAGGGGCGGGGGAGCAGACCGCGTAAACCGGTGTATAGTAAAACCACCACGTCATCGGAGAACTTCTCCATGGAAACCGCTGTCACAACAACGCGAGATCTGGACCAGTTGCTGGCCGCTTATTCAGAAGGAAGGACGAGCCGCCGCGAACCGGAGCAAGCCACCGGATTGTGGTTTGGCGAGATACTGTCCGAGCTGGCCCGCTGTGCGCTTTGAAGTGACGCGGCGTGCGGACAAGCCCGGCGCCCGGGAGTTTATTGCCTGGCTGGATTGATCTGCGCCAGGCTTGCTGCTTTTCTGCATGTCATTGCATGCGGTTATAATCCGCTCAATCTTTCCGGAAATTCCACATGCAAGGGATCCGCACGACATGAGCAAGCCCAATCAGTTTTCCCTGTTGACGCAGCGCCGCTTCGCGCCTTTCTTCTGGACCCAGTTTCTCGGCGCCTTCAACGACAACCTGTTCAAGACCGCGCTGATCGTCATCCTGACCTTCGATGCGCTCAGCTGGACCACGCTGTCGCCGTCGCTGGTCACCAACCTGATCCCCGGCCTGTTCATCCTGCCTTACGTGGTGTTCTCCGCCACCGCCGGCCAGCTGGCCGACAAGTTCGAGAAGGCCGGCCTGACGCGCTTCATCAAGTGGCTGGAAGTGGCCATCATGCTGGTGGCCGGCCTCGGCTGGATGACGCACACCTTGTGGCTGCTGGTGCTGGGCGTGGTCGGCATGGGCGTGCACTCGACGCTGTTCGGCCCCGTCAAATACGCCTACCTGCCGCAGCAGCTCAAGCCGGAGGAACTCATCGGCGGCAACGGCGTGACCGAGATGGGCACTTTTGTCGGCATCCTGCTGGGCGAGATCCTCGGCGCCATCCTGGTGGTGCAGCGTCCCAACGGCATCATGCTGGAAGCGGCGGCCACCATCTTCGTGGCGGTGCTGGGGCTGCTCGCGGCCTACCGCATTCCGCATTCGCCGGCGCCGGCGCCGGACCTGAAGATCAGCTGGAACTTCGTCGGCGAATCGATCCGCAATATCAGCTACTCGGCCAAGAACCGCACCGTGTTCCTGTCGATGCTGGGCAACTCGTGGTTCTGGTTCTACGGCGCGCTGGTGCTGTCGCAATTCCCGGTCTACGCCAAGGATTACCTGCACGGTGACCACAGCGCCTTCGTGCTGCTGCTGACCGTGTTCTCGCTGGGCGTGGGCAGCGGCTCGCTGCTGTGCGAGCGCCTGTCCGGGCGCAAGGTGGAAATCGGCCTGGTGCCGTTCGGCTCGATCGGCCTGACCGTCTTCGGCATTGATTTGTATTTCGCCAGCCTCGGCTACGGCCACGGCGTGGCGGCGCTGACCGCCGGCCCGCACCTGGACGCGCTGGCGCTGCTGGCGCAGCACGGCATGTGGCGCATCCTGTTCGACGTGCTGATGATCGGCATGTTCGGCGGCTTCTTCATCGTGCCGTTGTTCGCGCTGATCCAGATCCGCTGCGACCCGGCGCACATCTCGCGCACCATCGCCGGCATGAACATCCTCAACGCGCTGTTCATGGTGGCGGCGGCCGGCCTGGCCATCGTGCTGCTGGGGCAGGGCTTCACCATCCCGCAGCTGTTCCTGGTGACGGCGCTGCTGAACGCGGTGGTGGCGATCTACATCTTCTCGCTGGTGCCGGAGTTCCTGATGCGCTTCCTGGCGTGGCTGCTGATCCACACCGTGCACCGGGTGCATACGGTCGACGCCGAACGCATTCCGGACGAGGGCCCGGCGGTGCTGGTATGTAACCACGTCAGCTATGTCGACGCCATCGTCATCGGCGCGGCCAGCCCGCGGCCGATCCGCTTCGTGATGGACCACCGCATCTTCAAGCTGCCGCTGCTGGGCTGGATCTTCCGCACCGCGCGCGCGATTCCGATCGCGCCGGCCAAGGAAGACCCGTGGCTGATGGAGAAGGCCTACGTCGATATCGCGCAGGCGCTGCACGAGGGCGACCTGGTGTGCATCTTCCCCGAAGGGCGATTGACCAGCACCGGCGAGATCAACGAATTCAAGGGCGGCATCGCCAAGATCATCGCCCGCAGCCAGGTGCCGGTGATCCCGATGGCGCTGCGCGGCCTGTGGGGGCATCTGCTGAGCCGCAGCGGCGACAACCTGTTCGAGCGCGCCTTCCGCACCGGCCTGCGTTCGCGGCTGGCGCTGGCGGTCGGCGTGCCGGTGGCGCCGCAGGACGTGACGCCGGAGGCCTTGCAGCAGCAGGTGGCGGCGCTGCGCGGGGATTGGAAGTAGGGCGGGAAACAGTGCCGCTTTTACCAGAAGTCGAGCCACCGAAAAGTTATAAATTGTAACTTACAAGTGGTTGCAAATTACTTATTCTTCTTTACAAGTTTTCTTTAGACTGCACTGCGGCGCTCCACAAGGGCGCCGCAACCACAACTAGGGAAAACAAATGCAAAAACACACACTCATTTTTTCCGCGCTCGCCCTGGCGGGCCTGCTGGCCGCCTGCGGCGGTTCCGACAGCCCGGCCGCGCAGACGCCGCCGCCGGCAAGCGCGCCGGTAGCGCCGCCGGTGCCGGTCGCATCCACCATCACGGTTGACTTCACCAAGGGCGTCGAAGGCTGGACCGCCGGCGTCGCCGATTACCACGACGGTTCGGAGCCGAGCGAGGCGGCGTCGGGCTGGTCCAAGCTGCCGCCGCCGGTCAGCGGCATGGGTTATTACATCGTCTCGCATAACAACAGCGACGACGTGTTCACCTTCACCAAGCGCCAGTTCGGCGGCTTCGTGGCGGGCGCGAAATACAAGCTGACCTTCGAGATGAGCTACGCCACCAGCGCGGCGACCGGCTGCTTCGGCGTCGGCGGCGCGCGCGGCGACAGCATCTATATGGTCGGCGCGGCCAACACCGATGAACCGAAGGTGGTCAAGCAGAGCGACGGCCGTTACCGCCTGAACTTCGATCACGGCGACCAGGCCAATTCGGGCGCGCAGGGCAAGGTGCTGGGCACGCTGGGCATCGAAGGCCTGAGCTGCGACGGCAACGATTTCGCCCAGGCCTCGCGCAAGTCGGACGAGGCGGTGACCGTGCAGGCGGACAAGGACGGCAAGTTCTGGATCGTGCTGGGCACCGATTCGGCGTTTGAGGGCACCAACGCGCTGTACCTGCTGGGCGCCAAGGTCGACGTCAAGCCGCTGTAATTCAGCGCGCCGCCTGGACCTGTTCGCGGTTATGCCGCGCGCCGGCCAGGCGGATGATCTGCTCCAGCTCCACCGGCTTGACCAGGTGATGGTCGAAGCCCGCTTCCAGCGTGCGCCGGCGCGCGTCGCTCTGGCCCCAGCCGGTCAGGGCCAGCATCAGGATGCGCTCGGCGCCGGGGCGCTGGCGGATCGCGCGCGCGGTCTCGTAGCCGTCCATGCCGGGCATGCCCAGGTCCATCACGATCATGTCCGGCTGCGACTGCGCCACCGCCGCGATGGCCGCCGAGCCGTCGTACACGGCGCGCACGTCGAAGCCGTCGATCTCGAGCAGCGCCGCCAGCGAATCGGCGGCGTCCTGGTTGTCGTCCACCACCAGCACCTTCATCTTGCGGCCGTCGGCGCCGGCCGCCGGCGACAGCGGCACGGCGTTGCGCACGCCGTCGCGGTTGACCACCGGCAGCCGTATCAGGAATTCGCAGCCCAGGCCCGGACCGTCGCTGCGCGCCTCCACCGTGCCGCCGTGCATTTCGGCGAACTGGCGCGACAGGCTCAGGCCGATCCCCAGGCCGCTGGAGAACTGGCCGCTGACGGTCTTGCTTTGCTCGAACATGCGGAAGATGCGCGGGATGGTGTCGGCGTCCAGGCCGATGCCGCTGTCGCGCACGCTCACCAGCAGCGTGCGGGCGTCGTCGTCGACGCCGGCGCGCACCACCACGTTGCCGCCCTGCGGCGTGAACTTGACGGCGTTGGAGAGGATGTTGGCGTAGATCTGCACCGCGCGCGCATAGTCGATGTCGAGCATCAGCTCGCTGGGCGGCAGCTGCCAGGCGATGTGGATGCGCTTGGCGTCGGCGGCGCTCTGGCATAGTTCGCTGACGTGGCTCATCACGGCGGCCAGCGTCACCAGCTGGCGCTGCAGCGTGATCTTGCCGCTGGTGATGCGGGCGACGTCGAGCAGGTCGTCGACCAGCCGCGTCAGCAGCCGCACCTGGCGCTCGACCATGTCGCGGATGCGCGCCACCGGCGCCGCGTCCGGATACAGATGGGTCAGCAGCGACACCGAGGTGCGGATCGGCGCCAGCGGGTTGCGCAGCTCGTGCCCCAGGCTGGCGAGGAATTCATCCTTGCGCCGGGCCGCCTCGCGCACCTGGTATTGCTTGTTGCGGGCCCGCAGCGTCGAATGCAGGGCGGTGATCAAGGTCAGCGTGCGCACCGGCCGCTCGATCAGGCTCAGGTTGCCCAGCCCGGCCACCGCGTGGCGCACCGTCGGCGAATCGGCGCCGTGGTGGGTCAGCAGGATGATGGGCAGGTCCGACCAGTCGGGCTGGCGCGCCACGCAGTCCTGCAGCAGCTGGTAGCCGCCCGGCGCCAGCGCTTCCTCCACCGTCAGCACGGCGCCGGCGCCCAGCTCCAGCTGCCGCGCCAGCTCGGCCAGCGTGGCGCAGACGTGGCTGTCGATCTGCGCCATCGCCAGCACCTTGGCCGCCAGCGGCGCGTCCTGGCCGGTGGGGGCGTAGATCAGGATGCGTGTTTCCATCTGCCTTATAGATCCGCGTTGGTATCGAAGGTCGGCACGCCGGTCAGGATGCCGTGGAAGTCCTTCAGCACCGGGCCGACGCGGATGCCGTCGCTGCTCAGGTAGAAGCGGCGGATGGTGCGTTCGTGCGCGCTGCCGCGCTTCTTGAACACGGAGATCGCCTGCCGCACCTCGCCCAGCGCCTCGAAGTAGCGCAGCATGATGACGTTGTCGGCCAGGTAGCTGGCGTCGACCGCGCTGGTCATCGCGCCCAGCACGCCGGACTGCACGCCGACCAGGATGCTGACCACGCCGCGCTGGCCCAGGTAGGTCAGCAGTTCGTGCAGGTAGATGGTCAGGAAGCGCTCGTCCGGCACCGCGTTCAGGTAGCCGTTCAGGCTGTCGATCACGACCACCCGCACGCCACGGTCGACGGCCTGCATCACTGCGTGCGTGAATTCGCCCGGCGACAGCTCGGCCGGGTCGATCTGCTGTATCGTCAGCAGGCCGCCATCGATGGCGCTGTTCAGGTCCATGCCCAGGCTGGTGCAGCGGTTGAGCAGGTTGTGGCGCGCCTCCTCGAACAGGAACATGGCGCTGGCCTCGCCGCGCTGCGCCGCCGCGTGGATGAACTGCGCCGCCAGCGACGACTTGCCGGTGCCCGACGGCCCGGAGATCAGCGTGCTGCTGCCTTCCTCCAGGCCGCCGCCCATCAGCGAGTCCAGCTCGGCCAGGCCGCTGGAGAGCTGGCGCCGCCGGTTGGCCTGGCGCGAGTCGGCCGCCACCAGGCGCGGATAGACGCGCAAGCCGCCGTTCAGGATCTTGTAGTCGTGGGCGCCGCCGCGGAAGGCGATGCCGCGGTACTTGACCACGCGCAGCCGGCGCCGCTCGGCGCCGTAGGCCTGGTCGGCCAGTTCCAGCGTCAGCACCGCGTGCGCCACGCTGCGCACCTGCAGGTCGGTGCTGAGCGCGGTGCGGTCGTCGAGCAGGATGGTGGTGCAGGAGCGGCTGGTCAGGTACTGTTTCAGCGCCAGCACCTGGCGCCGGTAGCGCAGCGGGCTTTCGGCCAGCAGCTGCAGCTCGGACAGCGAATCGAGCACCACGCGGCGCGGCTTGTGGCGGTCGATCGCCGCCACGATGCGCTGGGTGGTGTTGCCCAGCTCGATCTCCGACGGGTGGAAGATGGTGTACTGCTGGTCCGGATCGAGCGCCGTTTCGTCGGGGACGATTTCCTCGATATGGATGCCCTCCATGCTCCAGCCGTGCGACTGGGCCACGCTGCGCAGCTCGACCGCGCTTTCGGCCAGCGTGATGTACAGCGTGGATTCGCCGCGGCGCCGGCCCTCGGCCAGGAACTGCAGCGCCAGCGTGGTCTTGCCGGTGCCGGGCTCGCCCTCGACCAGGTACAGGCGGTCGCTGGTCAGGCCGCCGTTGAGCACGTCGTCCAGCCCGGGCACGCCGGTGGACAGGAAATCGGTGGTGATGCTGTTCTGGGCTTCCATGGGCAAAGGTCCGAAACGAAGGTTCGAATGATATTACCCGAAACAATAAAAATTGGATTTTCGATATGAATCGTGTCAGCGGCGGGCGCGCTGCTGCATGCCTTGCTGCTTGTTGAGGTACATGGCGCGGTCGGCGCGGCCCAGCAGCATCTCGATGTCCTGCGGGTCGTCCGGGTGGTGGACGGCGATGCCGATGCTGGCGCTGAGCGTCACGGTGGCGGTCTTCAGCACGAAGGGCTGCTGCAGCACCGGATACAGTTTGTCGGCGGTTTCCTGGGCGTCCTCGTCGCTGTGCTGCATCTCCAGGATGACGATGAATTCGTCGCCGGCCAGGCGGCCGACGGTGTCGGTCTTGCGCACCGTCTGCTGCACGCGGGCGGCGAACTGGCGCAGCAGCTCGTCGCCTTCCTCGTGGCCGTAGCGGTCGTTGACCTGCTTGAAGCGGTCGAGGTCGAGGAAGAACACGGCGCAGCTCTGGCGCGTGCGGTTGGCGCGCTGCAGCGCCTCGGCCAGCGTCTGCATCAGCGCGCGGCGGTTGGGCAGGCCGGTCAGGGTGTCGCGCAGCGCCATCGCCTCCATCGAGGCGAACAGCGACCGGCGCTCGCTGATGTCGTGCAGGAAGGCGATGAACAGGTGGCCGCTGCTGCGCGGCACGTAGGCCAGCGAGATTTCCACCGGCAGCTCCTGGCCGTCGCGGTTGTGCAGGGTCAGTTCGATGCGCCGGTTCAGCACGGGGGCGGGACCGGCGCCGGCGCAGCTCTCCGCCAGCTGGCGCATGTCGCGCTCGTAGGCGCGGCGCAGCAGCGGCGGCAGCACCATCGCCCCCAGCGGCTGGCCGATCACTTCGGCGCGCGTCCAGCCCAGCAGTTTTTCAGCCTGCAGGTTCCAGTCCAGCACCACGCCGCCGGGATCGAGCGCGATGAAGGCGTCGTGCGCGTTGTCGAGAATGGCGCGCAGCTCGGCCGCGCGCTCCTGCAGCAGCAGCTGGGTGCTTTGCTCCTGGCCCAGCGCGCGCTCCAGCTGCAGCGCCTTGCGGGCGATCTCGCGGGTGCGCTCGGCCACCGCCGATTCCAGTTTTTCATTCAGGCTGCGCAAGGTGCCCAGGTGGTCCTGTTCATTGCGCACCAGCTCGGCCAGCGCGCGCGACAGCACCTGTACCTCGTGGTAGCTGTCGACCGGCGCGATGCCTTGCAGGGCGGGGGCGCCGGACGGCGCCGCCAGGCGCTGCTCGATGGTCTTGCTGAGCGCATTCAGCGGCCGGGTCAGGCGGCGCGCCGCCACCGCCGCGGCCAGCGCCAGCGCCACGCCCAGCACCGCGCCCAGCAGCAGGATCTGGCGTTCCAGCGCGCGCGCGCCGGCCAGCGCCACGTCTTCCGGCTGGCGCACCAGGATCGACCAGGACAAGGTGGCCGGATCGCCCGGCTGGCCGCTGCGCGAATAGCCGGTCAGGTAGCGGCGGCCGTCGCTCCAGGTTTCCTTGAGCGCGCCGGAGGCGCCCGATTGCGATTGCGCCAGGCTGGCGGTAATGATCTTTTGTTCCTCCGTGCCTTTCGGACCCAGCATCACGGTGCCGTCGCCGCGCACCACGAAGATGTCGGCCGAATACTGGCGGTCGGCCGGCGCCAGGATGGTCTGCGCCAGCCGCCGCGCCCAGCCCCAGCTCATGTGCACGCACAGCACGCCGCGGTAGCTGCCGTCGGCGCGCAGCACCGGGCCGGCGGCGTCGACGAAGCGCCACGGGTCGGCCGAGTAGGGCAGCTTCTTGCCGAGCAGGACGGCGGGATGGAAGTCGCCGGCGTACAGCTTGTCCTGGCCGCCCTTGAACCATTCGCGGGCGCTGACGTCGGCGCCTTCCAGCAAGCCCTGGGTGGCGGCGTAGACGGTGCCGTCCGGATTGGCCATGCCGATCCAGGCGTAGTCGGGGAAGGTGTTTTGCAGGCTTTCCAGCACCTGGCGGACCTCGGCCGGAGAACTGCCGTCGCGGATCTGCGGCAGCGCGGTCAGCAGGGCGACGTCGCCGGTGGCCTTTTGTATCACGCGGTTGAGGGCGTCGCGCATCTGCCAGGACAGCTGCTGCAGGCGCTGCTCGGCCTCGCGCTCGGCATAGTTAATGGCAAAGTGATCGACCAGCACCAGCAGCGACAGCACGGTCAGCAGCACGATGGCGCTGACGCCGGCCGTCATCAGAGTGGCGAGCCGGGGGCGGGCGGTGCGGGCGGCGGTCGGCATGGGCGGGCCAGAATGATGTCAGAAAGAAAGTAATTAATTGTAGCACCGGCCGCACCCCATACTCCGCTGTCATAGACAAAATCGGGGTTGGGCGCCACGGTTTTGCTCACTTAAGCGACGCTTAAGCGCATTGCAGTGCAACAGGAAGTTGCTTGACTTAATTAGAATGATCGTTCATTCTATAGTTTGTGCTCATTATTTCTACAGAAAGTTTCATATATGGAAGCCTTTTTCTGCAAGCCGTCCCTGCGGACGGCCGGGGCCGCAGCCCTGATCACTGCAACCGCCCTGGTGGCCGGTTGTTCCAAATCCACGACCGGAGCACCTCAAGCGCAGGTGGCGGAAGTGGGCGTTTTTAAGGTGGCGCCGGAAGCGCTGCAGATCACCACCGAACTGCCGGGCCGCACCGCTGCTTATCAAGTAGCCGAAGTGCGCCCGCAGGTCAGCGGCCTGATCCAGAAACGCCTGTTTGTCGAAGGCGCCGACGTCAAGGCCGGCGTCGCGCTGTACCAGATCGATGCGGCCACCTACCAGGCCACCTACAACTCGGCCAAGGCGGCGCTGGCCAAGGCCAAGGCCAACCTGATGACCAGCGGCCCGAAAGTGGCGCGCTACAAGGACCTGGTGGCGATCGAAGGCGTGAGCCGCCAGGACTACGACGACGCCGTCGCCGCCAACGAGCAGGCCAAGGCCGATGTCGAATCGGCCGCCGCCGCGCTGGAGCAGGCCGCGATCAACCTGAAATACACCCATGTCGACGCGCCGATCAGCGGCCGCATCAGCCGTTCGTCGGTGACGCCGGGCGCGCTGGTGACGGCCAACCAGACCACCGCGCTGACCACCGTGCAGCAGCTCGACCCGATCTATGTCGACGTCACCCAGTCCAGCGAAGACATGTTGCGCCTGAAGCGCGAAGTCGAAAGCGGCGGCCTGAAAAAATCCGGCGCCCAGGCCAAGGTGACGCTGCTGCTGTCGGACGGCAGCAAGTACGCCGAAGCGGGCAAGCTGCAGTTCTCCGATGTGACGGTCGATCCGGGCACCGGCAACGTGACGCTGCGCGCGCTGTTCCCGAATCCCAAGCATGATCTGCTGCCGGGCATGTTCGTACGCGCCGTGGTGGAGTCGGGCACCGACGAAGCGGCCATCGCCGTGCCGCAGCAGGGCGTGACCCGCAATGCCAAGGGCCAGGCCACCGCGCTGGTGCTGAACAAGGAAGGCAAAGTCGAGCAGCGCACGCTGGTCACCGGCGGCACGCTGGGCGACAAGTGGCTGGTCAAGTCTGGCCTGAACGCGGGCGACCTGCTGATCGTCGAAGGCGTGCAGAAAGTTAAACCGGGCGCGCCGGCCAACGCCGCCAAGCCTGCGGCCGCCGTTGCCGGCACCGGCGCCGCGCCCGCCGGCGGCGCGATGTCTCCGAACGCCAAGAGCGCTCACTAATCCAGGAGATATCTTATGTCCCGTTTCTTTATTGACCGCCCGATTTTTGCATGGGTGGTCGCGATAGTGATCATGCTCGCGGGCGTGATCGCGATTCTCGGCTTGCCGATATCGCAGTATCCAAGCATTGCGCCGCCCTCGATCTCGATCAGCGGCTCGTATCCGGGCGCCTCCGCCAAGACGGTGGAAGACTCCGTCACCCAGGTCATCGAGCAAAAGATGAAGGGGATCGACGGCCTGCGCTACATGTCGTCGTCGAGCGATTCGACCGGCGGCATCAACATCACGCTGACCTTCAAGAGCGGCACCAATCCCGACATCGCCCAGGTGCAGGTGCAGAACAAGCTGCAACTGGCGACGCCGCTGCTGCCGACCGCCGTGACCCAGCAAGGCCTGGTCGTCGCCAAGGCCACCAAGAACTTCCTGATGGTGCTGGGCTTCGTGTCCGAAGACGGCAGCATGAAGCAGGCCGACATCGGCGACTACGTCACCGCCAGCGTGATCGATCCGATCAGCCGCGTCGAAGGCGTGGGCGATGTCACCAACTTCGGCTCGCAGTACGCGATGCGGATCTGGCTGGACGCCGCCAAGCTGCAAAGCTACCAGTTGACGCCGGCCGACGTGACCACCGCCATCACCGCGCAGAACACCGAGGTATCGGCCGGTGAACTGGGCGGCCTGCCGGCCATTCCGGGCCAGCAGCTGAACGCGACCGTGACCGCGCAAAGCCGTCTGCAAACCGTCGAACAATTCGGCGCCATCCTGCTGAAGACGTCCACCAGCGGCGCCACCGTGCACCTGCGCGACGTCGCCCGCATGGAGCTGGGCAGCGAAAGCTACAGCATCCTGGCGCGCTACAACGGCAAGGCCGCCAGCGGCCTGGCGATCAAGCTGGCCACCGGCGCCAATGCGCTGGAGACGGCCAACGCCGTCAAGGCCAAGGTCGCGCTGATGGAAAAGCAGTTCCCGGCCGGACTGAAGGCCGTGGTGGCGTTCGACACCACGCCGTTCGTCAAGCTGTCGATCGAGGAAGTCGTCAAGACCCTGGTTGAAGCGGTGATCCTGGTGTTCCTGGTGATGTACCTGTTCCTGCAAAACTTCCGCGCCACGCTGATCCCGACGATGGCGGTGCCGGTGGTGCTGCTGGGGACCTTCGCGATCCTGTCGGCGCTGGGCTACTCGATCAACACGCTGACCATGTTCGCCGTGGTGCTGGCGATCGGCCTGCTGGTCGACGATGCGATCGTGGTGGTGGAAAACGTCGAGCGCGTGATGACCGAGGAAGGCCTGTCGCCGCTGGAAGCGACCCGCAAGTCGA
This sequence comes from Duganella sp. CT11-25, assembly GCF_047302815.1. NCBI lineage: Bacteria > Pseudomonadati > Pseudomonadota > Betaproteobacteria > Burkholderiales > Oxalobacteraceae > Duganella > Duganella sp. CT11-25. The sequence goes on along the minus strand of NZ_JBKBFD010000001.1, from coordinate 2,325,987 downwards.
TGAGCCAGATCAGCGGCGCGCTGGTGGGTATCGCCATGGTGCTGTCGGCGGTGTTCGTGCCGATGGCCTTCTTCAGCGGTTCGACCGGCGTGATCTACCGTCAGTTCTCGATCACGATCGTCTCGGCGATGGTGCTGTCGGTGCTGGTGGCGATGGTCTTCACCCCGGCGCTGTGCGCGACCATCCTGAAACCGGTGGCCAAGGGCCATCACATGACCAACACCGGCTTCTTCGGCTGGTTCAACCGCACCTTCGATCGCGGCACCAATAAGTACCAGGGCATCGTCGGCAGCCTGCTGAACCGCAGCGGCCGCGCGCTGGTGATGTACGCCGTCCTGCTGGCGGTGCTGGCCTTCGTCTTCATGCGCCTGCCGACTTCCTTCCTGCCGGAAGAAGACCAGGGCGTGCTGTTCTCGCAGATCCAACTGCCGACCGGCGCCACCCAGCAGCGCACGCTGAAAGTGATTGAAAAAGTCGAGGACCACTTCCTCACCGCCGAGAAGGATTCCGTGGCATCCGTGTTCGCGGTGGCCGGCTTCAGCTTCAGCGGCAATGGCCAGAACAGCGGCATCGCCTTCGTCCGCATGAAGGACTGGTCCGAGCGCAAGGGCGCCGAACATCGCGTCAACGCGATCGTCGGCCGCGCCATGGGCAAGTTCTCTCAGATCAAGGATGCGATGGTGTTCGCCTTCGCCCCGCCTGCGGTGCTGGAGCTGGGTAACGCCAGCGGCTTCGACCTGCAACTGCAGGATATCGGCGGCGTCGGCCACGAAGCGCTGATGGCCGCGCGCAACCAGATGCTGGGCATGGCTTCCAAGAGCCCGATCCTGGTCGGCGTGCGTCCCAACGGCCAGGAAGATACGCCGCAGTACAAGATCACCGTCGACCAGCAGAAAGCCACCGCGCTGGGCCTGGCCGTGGCCGATGTGAACAAGGTGCTGAGCACCGCCTGGGGTAGCGCCTACGTCAACGACTTCGTCGACCGCGGCCGCGTCAAGAAGGTGTACATGCAGGGCGCAGCCGAATCGCGCATGACGCCGGAAGACCTGGGCAAGTGGTTCGTGCGCAACGCCGACGGCCAGATGGTGCCTTTCTCGGCCTTCTCGACCGGCCAGTGGATCTACGCTTCGCCGCGCCTGGAACGCTACAACGGCCTGCCGTCGACCGAGATCCTGGGCGCACCGGCGCCGGGCCAAAGCTCGGGCGCCGCCATGGCGGAAATCGAGAAGCTGGCGGCGCAACTGCCGCCGGGGATCGGTTTCGAATGGACCGGCCTGTCGACCGAAGAGCGCGACTCCGGCTCGCAGACCACGCAGCTGTATGCGATCTCGATCCTGATCGTGTTCCTGTGCCTGGCCGCGCTGTATGAAAGCTGGTCGATTCCGTTCTCGGTGCTGCTGGTCGTGCCGCTGGGCGTGATCGGCACCGTGCTGGCGACGTTTGTGTTCAAATTGTCGAACGACGTCTACTTCCAGGTCGGCCTGCTGACCGTGATCGGCCTGGCGGCGAAGAATGCGATCCTGATCGTCGAATTCGCCAAAGAGTTGCAGGAGCAGGGCGTCGAGCTGAAACAGGCGACGCTGCAGGCGGTCAAGCTGCGCCTGCGTCCGATCCTGATGACGTCGATCGCCTTCGGCCTCGGCGTGCTGCCGCTGGCGATCAGCAGCGGCGCCGGCTCCGGCAGCCAGAACGCGATCGGCGTCGGTGTGCTGGGCGGGATGCTGTCGGCGACCTTCCTGGGCATCTTCTTCGTGCCGGTATTCTTTGTGCTGGTGCGCGGCTACTTCGCGCCCAAGCCCGGCCCGGCCGCCGCCAAGACTGTAGAGGTACATTAATCATGATAGTCATGAAAAAATCTTTCATCACGATGGCGGCGCTGGCGATGTTGGCCGGCTGCAGCCTGGCACCGGTCTATGAACGGCCGGATCAACCAGTATCCCAGGCCTGGCCTGCGGGCGACGCCTACAAAGGCGTGCCTGCGGCCGCGGCCGACGCCAAGCCGGTGTCGCAGATCCAGTGGCGTGATTACTTTGCCGACGACAAGCTGCGCAAGGTGATCGAGCTGGCGCTGGTCAACAACCGCGACCTGCGCGTCTCGGTGCTCAACATCGAGAAGGCCAAGGCGCAGTACAACATCGACACGGCGGCGCTGCTGCCGAAGCTGTCGGCCAACGTCGGCCAGACCGCGTCGCGCACGCCGTCCACCATGACCGGCACCGGCGAATCGGCCATCAGCCGCCAGTACACCGGCGGTCTGGCGATGGCCTCGTATGAGCTGGACTTCTTCGGCAAGGTGCGCAACCTGTCGGAAGCCGGCCTGCAGACCTACCTCGGCACCGAGGAAGCGCGCCGCGCGCAGCAGATCACGCTGGTGTCGGAAGTGGCCAACGCCTACCTGACGCTGATCGCCGACCAGCAGCGCCTGAAACTGGCGGCGGAAACGCTGCAAAGCCAGCAGACCACGTATGACCTGAGCAAAAAGCGTTTCGATTCCGGCGTGACGTCGGGTGTCGATATGTACGATGCGCAGACCAGCGTGGAAGCTGCGCGCAACGATATGGCCGTCTACACCGCGCAAGTGGCGCTGGACCAGAACGCGCTGACCTTGCTGGTCGGCGGCGACGTGCCGGCCGAGCTGCTGCCGAGCGGCGACCTGGAAACCGTCACGCAACTGGCGGCGATTCCGGCCGGCCTGCCGTCGGACCTGCTGCAATCGCGTCCCGACGTGCAGCAGGCCGAACGCGCGCTGCGCGCCGCCAACGCCAACATCGGCGTGGCGCGCGCCGCCTTCTTCCCGAGCATCTCGCTGACGGCGTCGGGCGGCAGCGCCAGCAACACCTTGTCCGGCTTGTTCAAGGCCGGCTCGTCGACCTGGAGCTTCATTCCGCAGCTCAGCCTGCCGATCTTCGACGGTGGCGTCAACCGCGCCAACCTGAACATCGCCAAGGCCGACCGCGACATCTCGGTGGCGCAGTATGAGAAGGCGATCCAGGTCGCGTTCCGCGAAGTAGCCGATGCGCTGGCCACGCGCGGCACGCTGGACCAGCGCGTAGCCTCGCAGCAGGCGCTGGTGCAAGCTGCCGAGAAGAGCTTCACGATCAACGAAGCGCGCTACCGCAAGGGCGCCGATACGTACCTGAACGCGCTGGTATCGCAGCGCGCGCTGTACGCGGCCCAGCAAGGGCTGATCACCACGCGCCTCGCCAAGACCAGCAACGCCGTCACCCTGTACAAGGTGCTCGGCGGCGGCTGGCAGCCGGAGCTCGCGCAGCCGCGCGGCTAAGGCCTCCCACGGCGGACGCCTTTGCGCGTCCGCCGCTTTGTTATACTCCTGTATCGCCCCAGGCAAAGACCTACCCAAGGAAGAGCGCATGACCACCACCACCGCAAAACGACGAACTGACCCGGAGCGGGCGCAGAACCGGCGCAACCAGGTGCTGCAGGCGGCTGCCGTGTGCTTTGCCCGCAGCGGCTTTCATGGCGCCAGCATGTCGGAGATCTCGAAAGAGGCTGGCATGAGCGCGGGCCACATCTACAATTATTTCGACGGCAAGGACGCCATCATCATGGCCTTCGTCGACCTGCAGTCCGAGCACGTGATGACGCAGTTGCGCGAACTGGACAGCCACGCGGACCCCTTGCAATCGATGATCGACGACGCACCGCGCCATATCGACGAGAACCTGGATCCGCACTTCTTCGAGCTGCCGATGGAGATGTGCGCCGAAGCCGCGCGCAATCCAAAGATCGCCGAGGCGCTGCGCGCCGCCGACGTGGCGGCGATGGAGAAATTCCGGCCCATCATCAAGCGCGAGCGTGAGCGGCGCAACCTGTCGGTGGACGACGAACTGCTCGACGGCCGTATCGACACCATGGTGTCCTTGTTCCACGGCCTGCCGATCCGCGCCCTGCATCGGCCGCAACTGGACCGCGCCAGCCTCGTGGAAGGCTACCGCGTCGCCCTCAAGGCCCTGCTGCTGACCTGATTTGTCTCGTAATGTTTCCGGCCGCTGCAAGCCGGAAGCGCCTGTTGTACCATGTCTGATCTCCCATTCCTGCCCTCGGAGCATCATGACTTCCTACGTTATCCCCGCCCATGACATCGTCGGCCTGCCGGTTGCCGGCACCAACGACCTGTTCCCGGTACGCCGCGTCTACTGCGTCGGCCGCAACTACGCCGCCCATGCGCGCGAAATGGGCTACGACCCGGATCGCGAACCGCCATTCTTCTTCTGCAAGCCGAACGACGCCCAGGCCGTGATCGCCGTCGCGCCGGGCCAGGTGCTGGAGCTGCCGTATCCGCAGGTGACCAACAACCTGCACTACGAGTGCGAACTGGTGGTCGCCATCGGCAAGGGCGGCAGCAATATCGCCGTGGAAGACGCCGCGCAGCACATCTTCGGCTATGCGGTGGGTCTGGACATGACGCGCCGCGACCTGCAATTCAAGATGCGCGACGCCGGCCGCCCGTGGGAAATCGGCAAGGCCTTCGACTACTCGGCGCCGGTCGGCGTGATCCATCGCGCGGCCGAAGCGGGCGAGATCAACAAGGCCGCGATCCAGCTGGACGTGGACGGCGTGACCAAGCAGTCGGCCACCATCGACCATTTGATCTGGTCGATCAGCGAAACCATCGCCAACCTGTCGACATTGTTCGCGCTGGCGCCGGGCGACCTGATTTTCAGCGGCACTCCGGAAGGCGTCGGCGCGGTGGTGCGCGGCCAGACGCTGACCGGCAAGGTCGAGGGGCTGTCCGGAATCGCCGTCAAATTGGTATAAACGATTTATAGCCGGGCATCAATGGCCGCCAGCGCGGCCAGGGAGCCCATCGCCAGGCCGATATCGCGCGGGCTGGCGACCTGCGGCTCGCGCGGATTGATCCGGATCATGCGGCCGTTGTGATGCTGGATCACCTGCTGGCCGAAGTGGCGCACCGACGGTATCGCGGTGCCCGCGCCCAACTCGATCACCAAAGGCCGGCGGGTCTTATGCAGCAGCGCGTGCAGACGTGACTCCTGCATCTGCGCGCGCCGCTCGTTCCAGCCCCAATCGCCGAACATCAGGATATTCGGCCGCGCCATCGCGCCGCAGTGCGGGCAGCTTGGCGCCGCGTTGAGCAGGCGGAAGGCATCGGCGTCCACTAGCGGCATGTAGCCGTCGGCGCTCCAGATGTCCGGGCCGCAGGGTTCCAGGCATTGCAGGTGGTGGATCGAGCCGTGGCATTCGTAGATGCGCTGCGGGTCGAAGCCGGCGCGCTGGAACTGGCCGTCGACATTGCTGGTGAAGACGCCATAGCCATGGTCCATGCGCTCGCCCCAGTTCTTGAGCAGGCCGAAGCCGGCATGCGGCTGTGTGTCGCGGTAGAGTTGCAGGCGGTGGCCGTAGAAACCCCAGGCCAGCGCCGGATCGGCGCGGAAGGTGGCGGGCGAGGCGACGCTGGTGAACGCCATCTTCGCGCGGCCGAGGGCAGGGTAGGCTTTCCAGAAACCATCGTCGCCGCGAAAGTCGGGAAAGCCGGAATCGACGCCCATGCCGGCGCCGGCGGCGACGATCAGAAAGTCAGCCTGGGCGACCAGATCGGCCGCTTGGGTTATCAGTGCGGTGGAGTCGGACATAAGGTTTTCATCTTACGGCTATCAAGACGAAAAGCAAACATGACAAATACTTAAAGCCGCTGCTATAATTCCAAATTCGTCGGGGCGTAGCGCAGCCTGGTAGCGTACTTGCATGGGGTGCAAGGGGTCGGAAGTTCGAATCTTCTCGCCCCGACCAATAGAATCAACAGCTTAGGCCAGTCTTCGGACTGGCCTTTGTTGTTTTTGCAAGTCTGTACCCCAACAAATACCCCAACAAACTTCATTTAGCGGTCAAACCCAGTCTCACGATTTTCTGCGGGTGTTGGGGGACAACGGCGACTGGCGTGGATACGGCTTTCTACCCAGGCCAGCACCTCTTCCCGAACCCATGCCGAAGCGTGCCTGGTTATCTTAACCCGTGCAGGGAATTCGCCGCGCTTGGTGTAGGCGTACACGGTGCTGCGTGATAGCCCGCAGATCGCCACTACTTCCTGCTGGGAGTAAGCGCGGTGCGGGACTGAAAAATAGCGTTGCGAACTGTCTATGCAAGGTGAACGAACTAATTTTCTTCGTTCTAAATTGGATCTCCAGCGAGCTTGGAATTCCTTACCTGTGCCGCGAGGCCGTACCGCTTCACAGCTTTCTTCACTAAGGTATCGAACCAAGCTGGAGCTTCTGGTGCGACTACGACGCTGCGCAGGAGGGTAACAACCAAGCGCTATCTGGGCTCCGCCACGGGTTTCTCAGTGACGCAGGCCAGTGACCGCGAACCTACCGCTATCAGCGCAGCAGAATGCTGCTTGCCAACCTTGCCCCTCGTGGGCCGACAACGTGTGCGAGGCACATCCCATGGACCTTGGGTAATTGGTCCCACCGCGATCAGGCTTCTACAAGGAGCGGATCGCGGCGCCATACGCGCATGCGGCGCGGGCAAGCAGTGAACATACCGCATACACGGGCGTGGTGTCCCGGGGCCTTTACAAACCGTCCTTGCTGCGGCAAGCACGGCGGCCAGAAATACTTACCTGACTCGATCACACCAAGTTTGATTTTAGGAGCATGCAATGCGCGATTTGAACTAGCAACTCAAGCAGCTGTGCGACCGCAATCGCGATGGCAGCTATGCAACCGCGATGGGGCTAGCGCCCCAGCACTCATCGGCCTGATTCGGACCAAAGAGCCAGAGCTGGCGCAGCTACTGCTCCAGCCCGGCCTTCTTGCCGTCTGTCTGGAACAAGCTGCCGCTGCCGGCGGTGTCCCAGTTGGTAATCACCAGTTTCTTGCTGACCTGCTGCGGGCCGTCGGTGTTGGCCACCCAGTATTTGATGTCCAGTCCGTCCATGTGCAGCCCGTTAAACGCTTCACGGATGGCGGGGTGGTCATTGATCGACACCATAACCTTGCCCTTACAGGAGCGCATGAAGTCGGCCATCTGCACGTATTCGTCGAACGCGAAGTCCACGTCGTAGAGGACGAGACCGCAGGGCTGTGATATGCTCCATTTCCGGCCATCCAAGCCAATTGGGTAACTATTTTTGCAGATTTACCCATAATCGCTTTCGGTCTTCGATGTAATCCAAAGTCAGCTGGATCTCGTGCGTCAACCGATTGTGTATGGCCGATGATGGCAGAGTCCAAGTGGCTTTGAGGGCGGTGAGAATCCGAAACGAAATCGGAAAATACGGCCTGAATTTTCGTAGCTCGAAAATCGCGGCAATTTGGCGATCAACTTTCGGGACGCCATTAGTACCGCCATTGTCCACAATATCGTTGATCAGCCTGTGATAGGTCTCGAACTGCCTCGCCGCGTTCTCCTGCTTCTTGATCGAAATCCAGCCAAATGTTGCCCAAGCTAGCGGTATGAGGGCTAATACCACGCTTGCTAGGCCAGAGTAGGTATTGGCTGCGTCAAAAATATCTTTAAAAGTCATCTGCGCGTCCTTAGTTAAGCGGATGCGTATTGTAACAAGGCAGCGGTGCCCATAGAGCTCCAGCGGGCGGGCTTGTGAAAGCGGGCGCAGTGGCCGACGCAACATGCCCGAGTGGGGCCGGCGCAGGTCATCGCGGTTCCAGCTCGGAACGGGCGGCCACACCAAGGAATCACATGAACAAGCACCAGCATCCATCCAACAGCGACTTGCTGGGCGCGCCAAAGGGCTGGGGCCAGGGCGCGCTGCCATGCTCCGCGCTGCCGATCACCCGTGTGACCTACGATGGCGTCGCCGCCGTGGTGTTGTACTGGAAACCGACCGCCGACGAGCTGGCCCTACTCAACGCAGGCGGATTCATCGAGCTGAGCGTGTTGGGCGAGACGATGCCGCCGGTCATGCTGGCAGTAGTCAGTTTTACTACTAGCGCTTGGCGTTGCTGCGCAAGTTCGCAAGATCTTCCGCGACAACATTGGCGTCGATTTGCTGAATTCCTTTGTTAATCGCCTTGGCAAGAAGTTGGCTCGCTTTTGGAGTGGATGGCTCCGTATTGGTGAATGTGTTGTATTGTCGAGTATCCAATCGCTTGTTGCTATCTTTATCAACTAGTCCAACAACAGCCCAGCCGATCGAAATACCGTTTAGCACCTGTGAGTCTCCAAGAACTTCAATCGACAGTCGATTTTTGTTCAGGAAGGCGCAAAGCTGATCCGATACCATCCACCCTCCATTGTTATTTAGCGCTTCATTCACGCCATTGTTCGCGAGGTGGTTAAAGGTGCACGCGTTCGCGGATGCCGAGAAAGCCGAAAGCACCAAGGCTGCAGTTATAAAATATTTTCTCACTGGTGTCCTTCTTAAATAGTGGTGGAATGGCAATGATGTACTATGTATTGCATTATGGCAAGTTATTGGGGCTATAGCGATGTCCCAGGAAAAAAGGGGGGCGTGGTAGGCAAGGGAAAGCTGGGCCGTCGAACGCGCCCGACGCCACCGGTATCCTTCGCTGACCCGCTGACCGCCCGCTACGCTCCCGCATCCGAAGTGCTCAAGTGGATGCGCGCCGAGATACTCCTCCATTGTCTGTAGCTGAGTAGATTGGCATGAGAGGATTTAGATGGCGCGGCTTCAGACGCTCAAAACCCGCATCGGGTCGGTAGCGGTAGTAGAAGGGGATAGAGAGCGTATTGTCGCCTCCGTCTACAATATCGTCACCTTGACGATGTCCAGGAAATTTTCCTCCACCGATTGCCATCTCATGCTTCCTTGTTAATATTGTTTTGCAATGTCGTCGCAGGGGCGTTGTCGAAAAACTCGGTGTATCCTCACCAATACTAGATGGAACATGCAGCCTTGGCGGCTACTTCCACTCGTGTTTGACGCAAATCAAGCGGCAATGACTTTCATTTGGATATCATTTCCAAATGGAAAAGCCACCCGCAAATATCGATCACACCTGGTGCCGGCGTCGCGACCGCCTGACGGCGCAGCGTATCGATGTCAGCCTTGTATTCCTGGAGATGCTGGGCGCGGCAGATGCTTCCGAATATCTGGCGCGCTGTGAGGTTCCCGCCGGGATCTCCAGCCGCGTCCTGGTCGACGGGCGAGGACGGCGCCGCGATGGCGATTGCTGGCTGCAAAACGGCTAAGTCCATCGCGTTGTAGCGTGGGCTGACCTGTGGTCAGCTTGGGAGAAAGAGTTTCAGTATCGCCGGTAGTAGTTGGGCGAAGAAGATCGCCGACACGACCCACAAGATGATCGTGGACTTGGCCTCGGCGACATCAGCCTTCGTGGCGCTGTTTGCTTTCAAGATCGCCACATCGAACTTGATGGCCGCGACGTCGGTCTCCAGTTTTTCGATCCGTTTTTCCATGTTCCCATCATACTCGCTCAAGGACATGGCGCACTCCCCGGCGCGAAGCCGAGCGACTCCGCTTTGGCGATGGTGGTCGAGGCCGGGAGTGCGTAGCCCAGCGTGACCAGCGGCAGCATCGGCTGGTAGGGCACCGGGTCGCAGTCGCCGCCGCCCGGCGCGCACACACGGGCGCGCACGAAGCGGATGCAGTTGGCTCCGTTCGGATTGGCCGCGCAGTTGATGCGCGCGCGCGCCGGACAGGCGGGCAGGTCGGCCGTCGCGATCGGCACCAGCGTCATGCTGCCGTTGGCTGCGCGCGACAGCGAGAGGTAGTCGATGCGGATGTGGGCGTCGGTCACCGGTTCGCCCAGCAGCAGCGTGCCCGGCGAGTCGCGCAGCACCGCGTCCTGCCGCACGGCGTTCATGACGGCGGCGTCGCTAAAGTCGCTCACGGCGGCGGCGTAGGCGGCGCGGCGCGTGGCTTCCTGCAGCGTGTTCGACAGGTACAGCGCGCGCGCCAGTTCGATCACGAAGAACAGTACGCCGAAAAAGACCACCACGCTGAGCGCGAATTCGGCCGTGGTCGCGCCGCGCCGCGCGGACCCCGACCGGCATGATGGCGGCCTAGTTGCCCACATAGCGCATGGTGCTGCCGGCCTGCAGCAAGCTGCTGCCCAGGTACGGCACGTAGTAGCCGAAGATGTCGTTCTGGACCACGATCTGGATGTCGACCCTGACCAGGTTCGGCAGCGCCAAACCCAGGCACGGCAGGCCGTCGCACCGGATGAAGACGAACGGTCCGTTGCCCGGTCCCGGATTCAATCCCGCCAGCTCGGCGTTCGCGATGGCCTGCGCGACGGCGACTTCGTTGGCGGCCTGCGCGGTGCTGCGCATGTTGACGGCGGCCGCGCTGGACAGGTAGCGGACGGCGTCGCGCGCGGCTTTTTGCGCCACTTCGTAGTTGTACAGTACGCGTCCGTAAAACATGATGTAGGCCAGCAGCATCAACAGCACCGGCAGCGTCAGCGCCAGCTCGACGGCGGCGGCGCCGCGCTGCCGGCGGCCTTGTGCCTGCGGCCTCATCGCAGCAACTCCACCGCGCCGCCCAGCGCCGCCGGCGCTGCCGTGCCGGCGAATTCGGCGCTGATGCTGCTGTTGGTGGCCGCCACCGTCATGAAGAATCTGCCGACCGCGAGCACCGTGGCGCTGGCCATGCCGCCGGCCGCGACCGGACACGACAGCAGTGCGACGTTGAGTACGCGGCGGCCCGCCAGCCCGGGCTGGCGGGCCGCCGCCGGCGCCTGGAAATGAATGCCGTTCAGCGCCAGATATGGGGTCGAGGTCGGCAGCGCCGACGGGTAGTTGTTGGCGGTCGGCGGCCCCGGCGTGTACAGGCTGGACCAGGCGGTGGCGGCGAACGGTGCGTAGCCGGCCGCCGGTTCCACCGGCGCCGCCGCGTATGCGGCAAACGGCACGGCGCGCGCATAGGCCCACAGCGGGCCGTACAGCGTCGCCGTGTTGCCGGCGTCGCCGGGTAGCGGGTCGGCGCGCGTCCATAGCCTGGTGTTGCCGCTGGTCCATGGGGCGGCCGTCTGCGCGCCGGGCGTGGCCAGCATCCAGGCGATCGCCGTGTGGACATAGGGCTTGACGTTGCTGTCCGGCGGCGCGCCTTCCGGCGTGCAGGCGTTGCCGTCGTAGAGGTCCAGGCGCGAATTGAGGTGCTTGTACAGCGCGCCGATCGGAAAGCCGCGCTGCACCGTGATCTGGCCGCCCAGCACGCTGGCCATCGGCATGTTGCCGCTGCAGACGAACGGGCCGGTGACGGCGATGCTCATGTTGGCCGCCGAGCCGGCCACGCCGGGCGGCGACAGCGGGTCGATGAGGAAGTTTTCCGGCGTCGTGCCGCCGGGATTGAGCTGCATCAGGTCGTAGGCCACGCCGCGCCGGAAGCCGTACTCGACCAGTTCGTTGAAGGCGGCGTTGCCGCTGACGTTGGCGCGCGACGCAGCCGGCGTGGCCGACTGCGCGCAGATCGCCAGCGGCAGCACATTGGTCGAGGCGCGTCCGGCCACCGCGCGCGCCGCCGTGCCGACGCTGGCCAGCGTGCTCGATACCACGCGGATGAACGCGGTACCGACGTTGCCGATGTCGCCCAGCGCCCTGGTGTCGACCTTGGCGAACAGCACGCCGGCCGGCGCCGCCTGCGCCGCCGCCGCGTCCAGCCAGGCGGCGTCGGGCGCGCCGGCCGTGGTGCTGAAGCGCAGCGCGCTATTGGACCAGGCGACCGGCAGGTTGTTGTACTGGTAGGCGTGGTTGTTGGCCGTGAGGTTGGCCTGGGTCAGCGCGCTGGCGACGCCGGCGGCGGTGCCGTTGAGCGTGCGCGCGGCGGCCAGCGCGGTGGCGTCCGCCAAAGCCTGCAACTCGGCCTTGCGGTTGTACACCAGCGTCAGGTCGAGCGCGAACCCGATCAAGCCCATGATGCCCAGCACCATCAGCCCGAACATGATGGCGATGGCGCCGCGCTGCCGGCGGCAGGGTAGGGCGGTGTTGCGCATGGCGCCTCCTGAATGTGACTAGGGCAGATTTTATCCAGCAGGAAATATTGACGGTTGATGCGGCACAAGAAGCAGGCTACTGACAGAAACTGTCGCAGCCCGGCGTTAGCATTACTGCATTGCCAACCTTTACGGAGAAACACGATGAATCCGAACTATGTGCTGCTGTACGTCGACAACCCCGCGCTCAGCGCCGCCTTCTATGCCGACCTGCTGGCATTGCAGCCGGTCGAGTCCTCCGCCACGTTCGCGCTGTTCGTGCTGCCGTCGGGACTGAAGCTGGGGCTGTGGTCGCGCCACACGGTGGAACCCAAGGCGCTGGCCTCCGGCGGCGGCAGCGAGCTGGCCTTCAGCGTCGGCGACCGCAGCGTGGTCAACGATATGTATGCCGACTGGTCGGCGCGCGGCCTGGCCATCGCCCAGCGCCCGGTGGCGATGGACTTCGGCTACACCTTTGTCGCGTTCGACCGCGACGGCCACCGGCTGCGGGTGTTTGTGCCGGAATAGGGAGGCTTGCCCTGCCGGTCATTTGACGGCATACTCGGCGGATATTGTTCAATGAATAACATTGCAAGTAACTAGTCACTCCTCTTTCATAGGTGAACTCAATGTCCGCAACCGCCCTCCGTTTCAAGCAAGTGGTCGAATATCCCTTGCCCGCCTCCAGCCAGACGCACGAGGTGGCGCAGATCGCGCCGGATCTGCTGCTGGTGTCGCAGCAGCCGTCCGGCGCGCTGGTGAAGGTCAGGCTGGACCTGCTGTCGGGGCGGCCGCTGCAGTCCACCGCCCATGTCATCGACAGCCCCTTTTCCGGCCTGCACGGCTTGACCGTGTCGCAACGCCATCCTGGTTGCCTGTGGGTCACGCAGCAGTTCTCGTCCGAACTGCTGTTGATCGATCCGGTGGCCGAGGACTTGGCCGCCGCGCCGGTGGTGCTCAAGCGCATCGCCTTGCCGCAGCCGGCGCGCGGTCCGCATGTGGTGGTGGAGGATGGCGATACCTTGTGGGCGTCGTGCAAGGACAGCCACCATGTGATCCAGATCAGCGTCGAGGCGCCGGCCAACTACCGGCTGATCCCGTGCCCGCCGCGGCCGATCTTTGTGCAGGTCCATCCGCAAAGCAAGGCGGTGTACGCGACGCTGGACCAGTCCAGCGCGATCTTCTGCATTCCCGCCGACACGGCGGCTCAGCCGCACCCGATCGCGATTCCGGCGCAATACGGCTCGACGCCGGTGGGCATGGTGCCGGGACCGGACGGCAACCTGTGGTTCGCGCTGCTGGGCAACAGCACCGGCGGCGCCGGCAGCTTCGGGCGCATCCTGGCCAGCGGCGACATCGAATGGTTCCAGCTGAGCGGCGCGCCGGCCCAGGGCGCGGGCTTCATCCACCTCGGATTCGCCCCGGCGGACCAGGGGCAGCTCATCTATCTGCTGGCCTCGTCGATGGCCTCGATGTCGGCGCTGAACGCCGTGGTCGAGCTCAGGATGAGCCAGGATTACGGCAGGGTCGAGTCGCAGCAGACCATCGCCTTCCCGTCCCCGCACAGCATGACGCACCGGGTGCTGTGGACGCCGCAAGGCATCTATGCGACGGAGCTGGGCACGTGCAGCCTGGTGCATCTGCGGCCGGCGCGTTCGCCGTACGGCGAGGGCATCAACGAGCTGGCCGATCCGTATTCGCTGTGGGGCTGCGGCGTGCCCGCGACGACGGTCCGCTATGCCGCGCCGGACGACGAACGGTAACTAGCAAAACAGCGGCCATCGGCCGCTGTTCCGATCGCCGGCGAATTCCCGTTGACACTGAAAATCATTGGATGCTATATTCGCTGGCAAGGATTGGTAACGTTTCCAATCCGGCTGTCGCTCACCCTCGTCTCTTCGCCCCGCGAAGTTGCCGGCGCCTTGGGCGGCGCCGGTTTTTTTACCGGCAAGTTTGCTACAAGGCGGAGCAAGACGGTAGTATCGAGCATCGAATTCAAGTACTGAACCATACGCACGCGCCGGGGATACATCGGCGGGCAAGGAGACTGGATGTACAAGCAAAGTACGGGCGCTTCGCGCATCGCATGGACCTTGCTGGCGATGGCCGCGTTCACCGTGGCGGGCAAGAGCGAGGCGGCGGCAGCGGCGGCGCCCAAGGCGGAAGTGATGCACTGGTGGACCTCCAGCAGCGAATCGGCCGCCGTGCGCAAGTTTGCCGACGCCTACCGCGCGGCCGGCGGCACCTGGGGCGATACCGCGATCGCCGGCGCCGACCAGGCCAAGGCGGTGGCGATCAACCGCATCGTCGGCGGCAATCCGCCGACCGCCGCCCAGTTCAACACCACCAAGCAATTCCGCGACCTGATCGACCAGGGCGTACTGAACAACGTCGACGACATCGCCGTGCGCGACCGCTGGGAGCAGCTGATGCCGGCCCCGGTGCTGGACGTGATCAAGGTCAAGGGCCACTTCTACGCGGTGCCGGTCGACATCCATATGTCGACCTGGATCTGGTATTCCAAGGCCGCGTTCAAGAAGGCTGGCATCGTCAAGGAGCCGGTCACGCCGGACGAACTGTTCGCCGCGCTGGACAAGCTGAAGGCCGCCGGCCTGGTCGGCCTGGCGCACGGCGGCCAGCCGTGGCAGGAAAACATCCTGTTCCAGGCCATGCTGGCCAATGTCGGCGGCAAGGAGCTGTACCTGCAGATTTTGCGCGACCGCTCGCCCAAGGCCATCAATTCGGAAGCGTTCAAGAAAGTGCTGCTGGCCTTCAAGCGGCTGCAGGCCTATGTCGACGCCGGCTCGCCCAACCGCAACTGGAACGACGCCACCGCCATGCTGATCAGCGGCAAGGCCGGGGTGCAGATCATGGGCGACTGGGCCAAGGGCGAGTTCGCCGCCGCCAGGCAGTCGGCCGGCAAGGACTTCGGCTGCATCGCCGGCCTCGGCCCGAACGTGCCCTACCTGATCCAGGGCGACGCCTTCGTGTTCCCGAAGACCAGCAACCCGGACGCGGTGCGCGCGCAGAAACTGCTGGCCACCACCATGCTGGCGCCGGCCGCGCAGCTGGAATTCAACAAGCTCAAGGGCTCGCTGCCGATCCTGAGCAACGTCGACGCCTCGAGCATGGACGTGTGCGCGCAGGCGGGCATGGCGATCATGAAGGACAAGACGCGCGCGGTCGGCATGATCGAAGTGTTCCTGACGCCCGACCAGAACGGCGCGCTGCAGGACGTGCTGACCACCTATTGGAATACGCGCATGCCGGTGGAGAAAGTGCAGAAGGGGATCGTGTCGGCCTTGCAGGATTGAACGGCGCGCGCAGCCGGCTTGTCATGTTCAGGCGCGATGGGGTATGCTTGCCGCCGCACAGGATGAACGGATAAAGGAACTCGTGGCAACTATCAAAGACGTAGCCCGGCTGGCGGGCGTAGGCCTGGGGACCGCGTCGCGCGTGATCAGCGGCAAGGGTTCGGTGTCGCAGGCGACGATAGACAAGGTCAGGAAGGCGATCGAGGAACTGGAGTTCCGCCCGTCGCACGCGGCGCGTTCCCTGTTGTCCGGCAGTTCGCAGATGATCGGTGTCTACATCCCTTATCTGAGCGGCACGTTCTACACCCCGATTTTGCAGTCGATTTACACGGCGCTGCGGGCCTCCGGCCTGAACATGGTGGTGGCCTTCGGCATCGGCGACGGCGATGCGCGCAACCAGGCGATCGAAGGCGTGAACTTTTTGATCGAGCGCGGCAGCGACGGCCTGATCGTCATGAGCAACGCGCTGGAGGACGAGGATTTTGTGACGCTGGGACCGTTCCAGTCCAAGGTGGTGGTGATCAACCATGCATTCCCCAGCATTGCCGAGCAGTGCTTCACGGTCGATCACGATGCCGGCGGGCGGTTGGCGGCGCGTACCTTGCTGGAGCAGGGGCACCGCAAGATCGCCGTGATCGCCGGCCGCGCCGCCGCGCAGGATAACCTGGACCGTATCGCCGGCTTCATGGCGGAACTGGAAGCGGCGGGCGTCGAGAGCGCTAAAGTGTGGATGGAGGACGGCGAGTTCACGCCGGAAGGCGGCCGGGCCTGCGCCGAGCGCTTGCTGAAGTCGGGCTACGAATTTACGGCGCTGTTTTGCGCCAACGATGAAATGGCGGTAGGCGCCTTGTCGTGCTTCCAGCAGGCCAGGGTGGCGGTGCCGGAGCAGGTCTCGGTGCTGGGGTATGACGACACGCACAGCGCGGAATTCACCGCGCCATGCCTGACCAGCGTGCATATCCCGTGGAGCGAGATGACCTTGAACGGCCTGAATTTCCTGCTCAACCAGTGCTATGAGCTGGGCCGGCCGGTGGAGCGCGAGTACAAATTGCACGTGACGGAACGGGCTTCGCTGGCGCCCGCGCCGGCAGGTAAAGCGGCGTAAAAATCAGGGTATGCGCTGGTCGCATGCTCTTTTTTTGTAGTATATTGGAAACGATTCCATTGAACGGAGGCAGGATGCTCACAACTCGATTGCTCGGAATAGCCAGCCTCGCCGCAGCCATGCTGTCCGGCGCCGCCCCGGCGCAGGCGCAAGCGGCTTTGCCGATGCTGCATACCGAAGGCACCAAATGGCTGGCGGCGGACGGTTCGCAGCCGGCGCTGCGCGGCGTCAACCTGGGCAACTACCTGATCCAGGAATTCTGGATGATGGGGCAGGGCGGCGCCGGCATCGACGACCAGTGCAAGCTGGAGGTGGTGCTGGACCGGCGCTTCGGCTACGCCGAGCGCGAGCGCCTGTACGCGCTGTACCGCGACAACTGGATCAAGCCGCGCGACTGGGACATGCTGACCAGGCTGAACCTGAACCTGGTGCGCCTGCCCTTCATCTACAGCGTGGTGGAAGACGAAAAGCATCCGCGCCACCTGCGCGCCGACGCCTGGAAGTACCTGGACAACGCCATCGCCGAAGCCGAGAAGCGCGGCATCTACGTGATCCTCGACCTGCACGGCGCCGTCGGCAGCCAGGGCTGGGAGCACCACAGCGGCTGCGCCGGCAAGAACAAATACTGGGACACGCCGGAATACCAGGAGCGCACCATCTGGCTGTGGCGGCAGATCGCCGCGCGCTACAAGGACCGCGGCGCCGTCGCCGGCTACAGCATCCTCAATGAACCGTGGGGCACCACGCCGGAAAACCTGGCCGTGGTGATGGCGACGCTGTACCAGGAAATCCGCGCCGTCGATCCGAATCACGTCATCATCCTGCCCGGCCATAGCAAGGGCATCGACGCCTACGGCAAGCCGTCCGAACAGGGCATGCGGAACGTCGCCTTCGAGATGCACCCATACCCCGGTCACTTCGGCTGGGGCAAGCCGGGCGTCGATGTGCACCGCGACTGGCTGACCTGCTCGGGCAGCGGTGACAACGTTTGCAAGTGGAAGACCAAGCTGGAAGGACTGGACACCGCCTTCTTCGTCGGCGAGTTCCAGCCGTGGGCCTTCATGGGCCCGGAGCTGGGCGGCCAGGTCACGCGCGTCACCTACGACACCTATGTCGCCAACGGTTGGGCCACCACCGCGTGGGCCTATAAGCTGGTCAGCAACAAGGGCGGCCAGGGCAAGGGCACCTGGGGCCTGGTGACCAACGCCCCCGGCGCAAAGATTCCCAAGCTCGATTTCAACACGGCCTCGCTGGCCGACATCGAGAAACTGTTCCGCCTGTTCGGCAGCGTGCCGTATCAACCGCAGCAAACCGCCATCAAGTGGATGAACGCCCCCGTACCGCCTACTCCCTTCGCTAAATAACTATGACAATGATTCTTACCGACCTGCCTACGGCGATCAAGCGCTCCGATTTTTCCAGCGACTTCCTGTGGGGCGTTTCCACCTCGGCCTACCAGATCGAAGGCGCGGCCGCCGTTGACGGCCGCGTGCCGTCGATCTGGGACACCTTCAGCGAAACCCCGGGCAAGATCCGCGACGGCGCCACCGGCGCGGTCGCCTGCGATCACTATCATCGCTGGGAGGAGGACCTGGACCTGGCGCAGTCGATGGGCATGAACTCCTACCGCTTCTCGATCGCGTGGACGCGCATCTTCAACGGCGTGGACAACGAGCCGAACGCCAAGGGCCTGGCGTTCTATTCGAAGCTGGTGGACGGCATGCTGGCGCGCGGCCTGCAGCCGTGGTGCACGCTGTACCACTGGGACCTGCCGCAGTACCTGGAAGACCAGGGTGGCTGGGCCAACCGCGCCACCATCGACGCCTACCTGCACTACGTCGACGTGATGACCAAGCACCTGGGCGACCGCATCAAGCACTGGATCACGCACAACGAACCGTGGTGCACGGCGATGCACGGCAACTGGGACGGCATGCACGCCCCGGGCAACAAGAGCCTGCCGCTGGCGCTGCAGGTCTGCCACAACGTGCTGGTGTCGCACGGCCGCGCCGTGCCGCGTATCCGCGCCAATGTGCCGGGCGCGAAGGTCGGCATCGCATTGAGCCTGCATCCGGTCAAGGCGGCCAGCGACAGCGCCGCCGACAAGGAAGCGGTGGTGCGCCACGACGTGCTGCGCAACCGCTGGTTCCTCGATACGCTGTATGGCCGAGGCTATCCTGAACTCGCGCTGCAACTGGTCGGCAAGGACGCGCCGACGGTGGAGGCGGGCGACATGGCGGCGATCGCCGTGCCGTGCGATTTCCTCGGCGTGAACTACTACTTCCCGGAAGAGGTCATCGATGCGCCGGATGAGTACCCGCTGCGCACCCGCATCGTCTATCCGCAGGACCGCCAGCGCACCGACTTCGGTTGGGAGGTGTCGCCGGAAGGACTGATCGAGCTGCTGGAGCGCGTGGCGCGCGACTACCCGACCGGCGACCTGTACGTGACCGAGAACGGTTCCTCCTACGACGACCACCTCGACGCCGACGGCGCCGTCAACGATACCGCGCGCCGCGACTACCTGATCCGCCACCTGGCGGCGATGCGCGACGCCATCGCGGCCGGCGGCAAGATCAAGGGCTACTTCGCCTGGAGCCTGCTGGACAATTTCGAATGGGCGGAGGGCTATCTGCGCCGCTTCGGCCTGACCTACATCGACTACCCGACGCAGCGCCGCATCCTCAAGCAAAGCGGCCAGTGGTACAGCGCCTTCGCGCGCGGATTATAAGCTGTCGCTCCCGCTTGCGCGGGAATGACGAGTTCACATTAAAGACGGAGACAAGTACCTGATGAAAAACACGCACAACCACATCCTGCGCCGCGCCGTGCTGGCCGCCACGCTGGCCATCGGCGCCAGCGCCATCGCCGCCGCACCGGCAAGCAAGCCGCTGGCCGACTGGCCGCACATCACCAGCGCCGTCAAGCAGGACAAGGCCATGGAAGCGCGCATCGCGCAGATCGTGGCGGGTATGTCGCTGGCGCAGAAGGTCGGCCAGATGACGCAGCCGGAGATCAAATTCATCACGCCGGAGCAGGTCCGCGAGTACAACATCGGCTCCGTGCTGAACGGCGGCGGCAGCTGGCCGCAAGGGAACAAGTACGCCACGGCGGCGGACTGGGTCAAGCTGGCCGACGCTTACTACGACGCGTCGATGAGCACCGACATGAAGATCAAGGTCCCCGTCATCTGGGGTATCGACGCCATGCACGGCAACAGCAATATGTACGGCGCCACGCTGTTCCCGCACAACATCGGCCTGGGCGCCGCGCGCGATCCGAAGCTGATCGGCGAGATGGCTAAATCGGTCGCCAAGGCGGTGCGCGCCACCGGCATCGACTGGGTGTTCGCGCCGACGCTGGCCGTGGTGCGCGATGACCGCTGGGGCCGCACCTATGAGAGCTTCTCGGAAGATCCTGCGATCGTCAAGGACTACGCCGGCGTCTACGTCAAGGGCCTGCAGGGCAATCTGAAGGGCGACAACACGGTGGTCGCCACCGCCAAGCACTTCGTCGGCGATGGCGGCACGGCCGAAGGCAAGGACCGCGGCGAGAACCAGTCCACCATGTCGGAGATGATCAACATCCACGCGCAGGGCTACTATCCGGCGCTGAAGGAAGGCGTGCAGACGGTGATGGCGTCCTTCAACAGCTGGAACGACGTCAAGGGCGGCTCCGACCACGGCAAGATGCACGGCAGTAAAGAGCTGCTGACCGACGCCCTGAAAACCAAGATGGGCTTCGACGGCCTGGTGGTCAGCGACTGGAACGCGATCGCCGAAGTGCCGGGCTGCTCCAACGACAGCTGCGCCGCCTCGATCAACGCCGGCGTCGACATGGTGATGGTGCCGGAACACTGGAAGACCTTCATCGCCAACACCATCGCGCAGGTGGAGAAGGGCGAGATCCCGATGTCGCGCATCGACGACGCCGTGACCCGCATCCTGCGCGTCAAGCTGCGCGCCGGCCTGTTCGACGGCAAGAAGCCGTCGCAGAACGCCTACGCCGGCAAGCAGGAAGCGCTGCAGTACCGCGACCTGGCGCGCCAGGCGGTACGCGAATCGCTGGTGCTGCTGAAGAATAACGGCGGCGTGCTGCCGCTGGCGCGCGGCAAGAAGATCCTCGTGGTCGGCAAGAGCGCGGACAACATGGCCAACCAGTCGGGCGGCTGGTCGCTGACCTGGCAGGGCACCGACAACAAGAATAGCGACTATCCGGTCAGCGACACCATCCTGGCCGGTATCCAGGACGCCGCCGGCAAGGATAACGTGACCTTCAGCGAAAACGCCGAAGGCATCGACATCGGCAAGTTCGACGCGGTGATCGCCGTCATCGGCGAGACGCCTTACGCGGAAGGCGACGGCGACATCGGCCCATCGGGCACGCTGCGCCTGTCGGGCCGCCATCCGGAAGACCTGGCCGTGCTGAAGGCCGTGGCGGGCAAGGGCAAGCCGGTGGTGACGGTGCTGGTCGCCGGCCGTCCGCTGTACGCCAACGATATCCTCAACCTGTCGGACAGCTTCGTCTCGGCATGGCTGCCGGGCACCGAGGGCAAGGGCGTGTCCGATGTCCTGTTCCGCAAGGCGAACGGCAAGGTCAACGTGGACTTCCACGGCAAGCTGTCGTTCTCGTGGCCGAAGTCCGCGTGCCAGTCGCCTTTGAACGTCGGCGACGCCGGCTACGATCCGCTGTTCAAATACGGCTACGGTCTGACCTATGCCAGCAAGGCCAGCGTGCCGGTGCTGGACGCCGGCTTCCCGGCCGGCGGCTGCGGCAAGACCACCTCGATGCCGGTGTATAACCCGTCCGACCGTTCGACCTACGCGTTGTCCGTCAACAGCGGCGGCAAGGACGTGGCGCTGGGCGCGGACCTGAACGCCGTGTTCAACCTGCCGACCGTCAAAGTGGAAACCGCGCAGATCAACACCCAGCAGGACGCCAAGCGCCTGACCTGGAGCGGCGCGGCAAAACTGTCGGCGACGTCGGCCCAGGCGCTGCGCCTGCCGGCCTTCGCCGGCACTGACGGCGCGCTGCAATTTGATGTTATTGTGTCGGCTGCGCCGCAGGGCAAGGCCAGCGTCGGCATGGAAACCGTGGAACTCGACGCCAGCGCTGTATTCCAGCGTTTGGCGGGCAAAGGCAAGCAGACGGTCAAGATCCCTCTGTCGTGCTTTAGCGCGAAGGGCCTGCCGCTGGCCGCCCTCAGCACGCCGTTCAGCGTCTCGGCCGATGCGCCGTTCGCAGCCACGTTCGCCAACATCCAGATCGTTGGCGGCGCCGCCAAGGACAAGGACGCGCTGGCATGCGGCGACTTTAAATAAAACCAGGAGAAAATAAAAGCATGGAACACTATTCGCAAGCTGCCCCGATCTCGGGCAGCCCGGCGCAGACCGGCAACAACACCGGTCCGCTGATCATCGTCACCATCCTGTTCTTCATGTGGGGCCTGCTGACGTCCCTGAACGACGTCCTGATCCCGCACCTGAAGGCGGTCTACACGCTGACCTATGTACAGGCCATGCTGGTGCAGTTCTGCTTCTTCGGCGCGTACTTCATCGTCTCGCTGCCGGCCGGTATGCTGATCAAGAAGATCGGCTACCAGAACGGCGCCGTCGCCGGCCTGACCATCGCGGCCGGCGGTTGCGCGCTGTTCTACCCGGCGGCCACCAGCGGCTACGCGCTGTTCCTGATCGCCTTCTTCGTGCTGGCGGGCGGCATCACCATCCTGCAGGTGGCGGCCAATCCCTACGTGACGGTGCTGGGCGATCCGCAGACGGCATCGAGCCGCCTGACGCTGACCCAGGCCTTCAACTCGCTGGGCACCACGGTGGCGCCCACGCTGGGCGGCATGCTGATCCTGTCCGGCGTCGTTCTGAGTTCGGCCGACCTGGCCAAGCTGCCGGCGGTCGAGCAGGCGGCGTACCACGCCCAGGAAGCGGCCAGCGTGCAAGGTCCTTACCTGGTGCTGGCCGGCGCCTTGCTGGCGCTGGCGGTCCTGTTCGCGATCGCGCGCCTGCCGAAGATCGTCGACGCCGAGCAGCCCGGCGGCGAAAGCGCCGGCTGGTCGGCGGTGCTCAAGCACCGTCACCTGGTGCTGGGCGCGGTGGCGATCTTCCTCTACGTGGGCGGTGAAGTCAGCATCGGCAGCTTCCTGATCAACTTCCTGGGCGAAGGCCACGTGGCCGGCCTGTCGGCGGCCGATGCCGCGCCTTACGTCAGCTACTACTGGGGCGGCGCGATGGTGGGCCGCTTCATCGGCTTCGCCGTGATGCGCAAGGTCAGCCCGGGCAAGGCGCTGGCGTTCAATTCGGCGGCGGTGATCGCGCTGGTGCTGCTGGCGATCTTCGGCAGCGGCCACCTGGCGATGTGGTCCATCCTGGCGGTGGGCCTGTTCAACTCGATCATGTTCCCGACCATCTTCTCGATGGCGCTGAACAAGCTGGGTCCTTTGACCGGCCAGGGTTCGGGCGTGTTGTGCATGGCGATTGTCGGCGGCGCGCTGGTGCCGTTCGCGCAGGGCCTGCTGGCCGATACCATCAGCCTGCAGATGTCCTTCCTGGTGCCGGCCGCGTGCTACACCTTCATCCTGTACTTCGGCCTGAAATACGCCGGCATGTATTCGGAAAAATAAGCGGCGCCGCCGCCACGAAAAAGCTCCCTGCGGGGAGCTTTTTTTATGCCAGCGCCCCCATCAGCTTTTGCATCGGCGTCAGTTTGATGAGCGCATCCGGTTCGTCGATTTCAAGCACGACGTCGTTGTACGCGACCGCGCGCAAGGGCTCGATTTCAGCGGCATCGGATTGCTGCGCTTCGTGAAACTGTTGCTGTAAAGTCTTTGCATCCAACATCGGAACCTTGGCAAGCACGGCGCCATATTTTCGGATGTCGGCTTCGTTGGCGGCGATCTTGTCGGCTGGCCGTATTGCCAGGTTGATGCAGCCGGAAACCGCGAACGCCCCCAGTAGCCAAGCCGATGGTATCGGCATCTGCGCAGCGAGCGTCGCCACCGCGCCGCTGCCTGCTAGTAAGCTGATAAACGTAAATATGGTCTGTATGCGTCGGTAAAAGCGAGCGGTTCGCTGGCACAGGCGTTGTGCATAGCGCAGATTGAACTGCACTTCTTCGAGATCTTCATCCATTGCTGGGCTCCTTCTTTTCCGGTGGCGGAGCCGGCGGCTTGGCGGGCGCTGGCCGCTTACGTTTGCGCTTGCGTTTCGGCGCCGGACGAACTGGGAAGTGTGATTTCGGCTCTGTCATTTTCATTGTAGGCCTTTCCGCTGCTGCGTGATCGCGTGCGGATTCAATCATGCTGGCCTTTTTTAGGGCGCACACTGCGGTAAGCCAACGGGGAGAGGGCGTGTTGCCATGGGACCGTATCCGAAGAACGGCCCCTGGCGCTGGCCGGCTGGTTGCGCCGCCGGCCGCACTAGATCACAGGAAGCGGTCGAGGATTTTCTTGCTGTGCTTGTCCAGTTCGCGGACGTCGCGGATCAGGTAGTGGATGCCGTGGATGTCGGAGATCAGCAGCGTGTCCACCGTCAGGCGGCGGATGTCTTCTTCGCCGCGCAGCACGAACTCGGTGTCGCCGCGATCCGTCGCCACCGACCAGGTGCACGGCGTGGCGAAGCTGGTCACGCTGTTGATGCGCGAGATCTCCGGCATGAACTCGCGCCCGCCCAGCTCTTCCCGCACCAGCGCGCCGATGGCCGCCGGCAGGTCTTCGATGCGGTCGATCCAGCCGACTTCCTTGCCGTCGGTGCTGACCAGCGCGATGCCGTCGTCCGGCGCCTGCACCGGGAAGGCGCGCACCGGCGCCACGCCCTCGTGGACTTCGCCTTCGGCGCTGGTCAGCACCAGCCGGCCGAAGGGATTGCGTACCAATTCAAATTTACTCGTCGTCATGTGCGTTTCTCTTCTTATTCCTTGCTGCCGCTGTCATCGAGGTCGGTATCGACGTTGCGGGCCTGCGCCTGGTACAGGCGGTAGTAGGCGCCTTCGCGCGACATCAGCTCGTCGTGGCCGCCTTCTTCCACCACCACGCCGCGATCCAGCACCACCAGGCGGTCGGCCTTCTGCAGAGTCGACAGGCGGTGGGCGATGGCGATCGTGGTGCGGCCCTTGACCAGGTTTTCCAGCGCGCGCTGGATTTCCTTCTCGGTCTCGGAGTCGACCGAGGACGTGGCTTCGTCGAGGATCAGGATCTTCGGATCGATCAGCAGCGCGCGCGCGATCGAGATGCGCTGGCGCTCGCCGCCGGACAGGCCCTGTCCGCGCTCGCCCACCATCGAGTCGTAGCCCTGCGGCAGGCGCAGGATGAATTCGTGCGCGTGCGCGGCGCGGGCTGCGGCGATGATTTCCTCGCGCGTCGCCTCCGGTTTGCCGTAGGCCAGGTTCTCGGCGATGGTGCCGAAGAACAGGAACGGCTCCTGCAGCACCAGGCCGATGTTGCGGCGGTAGTCGGATACGGCGAACGCGCGGATGTCGACGCCGTCCAGCATGATCGCGCCTTCCGATACATCGTAGAAGCGGCAGATCAGGTTGACCAGCGTCGATTTGCCGGAACCGGAGTGGCCCACCAGGCCGATCATCTCGCCGGCCTTGATATCCAGGCTGATGCCGCGGTTGACCGCGCGGTTGCCGTAGCGGAAGCCCACTTCGCGCAAGGTGATGTTGCCTTCGACCTTGGCCAGCTTGACCGGATTCGAGGGCTCGGGCACCGACGATACGTGGTCGAGGATGTCGAAGATGCGCTTGGCGGCCGAGGCCGATTTCTGCGTCACCGAGACGATGCGGCTCATCGAATCCAGGCGGCCGTAGAAGCGGCTCGAATATGCGATGAAGGCCGACAGCACGCCGACCGTGATGTGGCCCTTGGAGACCTGGTAGATGCCGAACACCCAGATCACCAGCAGGCCCAGCTCCGTCAGGAAGGACACGGTCGGCGAGAACAGCGACCATACTTTATTCAGCTTGTCGTTGACGGCCAGGTTATGCTTGTTGGCGGTGCGGAAGCGCGACGCTTCGCGCGACTCCTGTGCGAAGGCTTTCACCACGCGGATGCCGGGGATGGTATCGGCCAGCACGTTGGTCACTTCGCCCCATACGCGGTCGATCTTCTCGAAGCCGGTGCGCAGGCGGTCGCGCACGATGTGGATCAGCCAGGCGATGAACGGCAGCGGCAGCAGCGTGAACAGCGCCAGCCACGGATCGATGGAAAACAGGATCACGCCGGTCATGATGATCATCAGGCAGTCCGACGCGAAGTCGAGCAGGTGCAGCGACAGGAACACGCAGATGCGGTCGCTCTCGGAGCCGATGCGCGACATCAGGTCGCCGGTGCGCTTGCCGCCGAAATATTCCAGCGACAGGCGCAGCAAATGGTCGTAGGTTTCGGTGCGCAGGTCGGCGCCGATGCGTTCCGACACCAGCGCCAGTACATAGGTCTTGCCCCAGCCGAGCACCCACGCCAGCACCGCCGACGCCACCAGGCCGGACATATACAGCGTCACCAGCGACGAATCGACCGGCTTGCCGCTTTGGTAAGGGATCAGCACATTGTCCATCAGCGGGATGGTCAGGTAGGGCGGGATCATGTGGGCGCCGGTGCTGAGCAGCATCAGCGCGAAGCCGAAGC
Source organism: Duganella sp. CT11-25 (assembly GCF_047302815.1). Classification (NCBI taxonomy): domain Bacteria; kingdom Pseudomonadati; phylum Pseudomonadota; class Betaproteobacteria; order Burkholderiales; family Oxalobacteraceae; genus Duganella; species Duganella sp. CT11-25. The sequence continues at coordinate 2,300,040 of NZ_JBKBFD010000001.1, read as the reverse complement.
CCAGTTGCAGCTTGTACGGGCCGGCGAAGCGCCACAGGCGGAACAGCGTCCAGGTCGACGGCGGCGTGTAGACCACCTTGGTGCAGATCGGACACTCTTCCTGGTCCGGCTCCAGCGGCGCCTTGCAGCTCGGGCAGACGTTTTTATCGTCGCGCACCACCGGCTGGCCGGTGGCGTGGCTGTCGAGGTGGGCGTCGAACTGTTCGACCAGGCGGATCGCCGCCAGATTCTGGCCCAGCGTGAAGCGCCATGCACCCAGGCGGCCGTTGGCGCCGACCAGTTCCAGATGGCCGACGCCGGCGTGATCGTGGTGTTTTAACGTCAAATCCTTGGCGAAAGGCCAGGCGTGCCAGTGCGATTCGCCCGGCGCGCGCGCCAGCAAACGGCCTTCGGTGACTAAAATTATGCCCTTCGAGAAACGAAGTTGCTGATCCAGGTCAACCTCCAGGGCACTTACAACGTTTTCCCCTTGGGAAAGTTGTGCCTGTATCTCGGAACGCCAGCGTTCAGGTAGCTCGCCAAGGTTGGATACGGTGGAAAGTTGTTCGGTTGTCATCGTGCGGCATACTCCGGAGGGAAAAAAGGGCAGAACTAACACCAGGACTCTAAAATAAACGCTTTGCCAGTATGGTGTTGCGGCTGATATAAGTGCTTATTTACGGTATTCTGTCAGTTATTAAACATTTGACAGAAATCAAGAAAAAACAGGTGTTTTGTGCTGGCGGCAAGTATAACGCACAGCAGCATGCAGTAGTACAGGGTTTAAAATACGGCGCGGGATGGCTAAGGCCGATAACAAAGTTATAAGAATAGATACATGATCAAGAAGAAAGACATTGAAGTTCTCCGCGTAACCCATTTGCGTGGACCCAACATCTGGACGTATCGCCCGGTGATCGAGGCGTGGCTGGATATCGGCGAACTGGAGAGCTTCCCCTCGAATTTGTTGCCTGGTTTGTATGAGCGCCTGACGGCGATCCTGCCGGGCTTGATCGTGCACCGCTGCGGTGTGGGCGAACACGGCGGCTTCCTTGAGCGCCTGCGCGACGGCACCTATGCCGGCCACATCCTGGAACACGTGGTCCTCGAACTGCAAAACCTGGCCGGCATGAAAACCGGTTTCGGCAAGACCCGCCAGATCGGCGAAAACACCGGCTTGTACAAGATGGCGTTCCGCACCCGCCAGGAGCAGGTCGGCCGCGCCGCGCTGGCCCATGGCCGCGACCTGCTGATGGCGACCATCGAGGATCGTCCCTACGACCTGGCCGCCGCCGTGGCCGAGCTGACCGACATGGTCGAGTCGCTGTGCCTGGGGCCGAGCACCGCCAACATCGTCGATGCCGCCGGCGTGCGCCAGATCCCGTTCATCCGCCTGACCGAGGGCAACCTGGTGCAGCTGGGCCACGGCGCCGCCCAGCGCCGCATCTGGACCGCGGAAACCGAAGAGACCAGCGCCATCGCCGAAGGCATCGCCAGCGACAAGGACCTGACCAAGAGCCTGCTGTCCTCGTGCGGCGTGCCGGTGCCGGAAGGCGAACTGGTCACCAGCGCCGCAGCGGCGTGGGAAGCGGCGCAGGACATCGGCGTGCCGGTGGTGGTCAAGCCGTACGACGGCAACCACGGCCGCGGCGTGTCGCTGAACCTGATGACCGAAGCCGACGTGACGGCGGCCTATGTGCTGGCCGCGCGCAAGGGCGAGAGCCAGAGCGTGATCGTCGAGCGCTTCATTCCGGGCGACGAGCACCGCCTGCTGGTGGTCGGCAAGCGCCTGATCGCGGCGGCGGCCGGCGAATCGCTGTGGGTGACCGGCGACGGCAAAACCAACATCATCGAGCTGTGCAACATTCAGATCAACATCGACCCGCGCCGCGGCGACACCGAGGACTTCCCGCTGGGCCGGGTCAAGCCGCACGAGTCGGCCGAGATCATCCTGGAACTGCAGCGCCAGAACATGAGCGCCGAATCGGTCCCGCTGGACGGCCAGAAAGTGCTGATCCAGCCGAATGGCAATGTCGCCATCGACGTCACCGACAAGGTGCACCCGCAAGTGGCCGCGATGGCGACGCTGGCGGCGCGCGTGGTCGGCCTGGACATCGCCGGCATCGACCTGGTGACCTCCGACATCAGCCGTCCGCTGGAAGCGCAGGGCGGCGCCATCATCGAAGTCAACGCCAGCCCCGGCTTGCTGGCGCACCTGAAACCGGCCAGCGGCGAGCCGCGCAACGTCGGCGAGGCGATCGTCGACCACCTGTTCGCGGAAGACAAGAGCGGCCGCATGCCGATCGTCGGCATCACCGGCAAGCACGGCACCACGATGGCGTCGCGCCTGATCGCCTGGCTGCTGCAAATCAGCGGCAGGAAGGTCGGCCTGACCTGCGCCGACGGCCTGTTCGTCAACGGCCGCCTGCTGCCCAAGGATGGCTTCAGCGACTGGGAAACCGGCGAGCGCCTGCTGCTCAACAAGAACGTCGAAGCCGGCGTGTTCGAAGCCAGCGCCCGCATGATCCTGACCGAAGGCCTGGCCTACGACAAGTGCGCGGTCGGCGTGGTCACCGACGTCAGCGACTTTGAAGAATTGGGCGAGTTCTATATCGACAGCGCCGACAAGCTGTATGGCGTGCTGCGCACCCAGGTCGACGTCATCCTGCCGAGCGGCGTGGCGGTGCTCAATGCAGCCGACCCGCAAGTGGTGGACATGGCCGACCTGTGCGACGGCGAAGTTATTTTCTATGGCGTCGACGAGCACCTGGCCGCCGTCGCCCAGCACCGCCAGGATGGCAAGCGCGTGGTGTTCCAGCGCACCGACGGGCAGTCCAGCCGCATCGTGCTGGCGATCGGCCACGACCAGGTGGCCAACCTGCCGCTGTCGCCGCTGGTGCCGCCGGAAGCCGTGCTGGCCGCGATCGCCGCCGGCTGGGCGCTGGGCCTGACGCCGGACCTGATCGGCGCCGGCCTGCGCACGTTCGATGCGAACCCGAAGAAAACACATCACTGAAAGAACAAGCAGATTTATGGAAGTTATCCGCACCCGCGCCCTTCGCGGCCCGAATCTTTGGAGCCACCACACAGCGGTGGAGGTCATCGTATCGTGCCCGCCCGAGGAACAGTCGATCGCGACGCTGCCCGGCTTCGAGCAGCGCCTGCATGCGCGCTTCCCCGCCATCGGCGCCCTGCACCCGACCGGCACCGACGACGCCGTGCCGCTGGCGCGCGTACTGGAAGTGGCCACCCTGAGCCTGCAGGCGCAAGCCGGCTGCCCGGTCACCTTCAGCCGCACCACGGCCACGCTGGAAGACGGCATCTATCAAACCGTCGTCGAATACAGCGAAGAAGCGGTCGGCCGGCTGGCCGTGACGCTGGCGGAAAACCTGATCAACGCCGCGCTGGCCGACACCCCGTTCGACCTGAACGCCGCGCTGGACCAGCTGCGCGACCTGGATGAGGACGTGCGCCTGGGCCCGAGCACCGGCGCCATCGTCAGCGCCGCCATCGCGCGCGACATCCCGATCCGCCGCCTGACCGAAGGCAGCATGGTGATGTTCGGCTGGGGCTCGCGCCAGCGCCGCATCCAGGCCGCCGAAATGGACACCACCAGCGCCATCGGCGAAGCGGTGGCGCAGGACAAGGAACTGACCAAGAAACTGCTGCACGCGGCCGGCGTGCCGGTGCCTATCGGGCGCACGGCCGAAGACGCGGACGACGCCTGGGCGGCGGCGCTGGAAATCGGCTTGCCGGTGGTGGTCAAGCCGAAGGACGGCAACCAGGGCAAGGGCGTCACCGTCAACGTGACGTCCAAGGAGCACATGGCGAAGGCCTTCCACGCGGCCAAGGAATTCCGCGACAACATCATGGTCGAGCGCTACCTGCCGGGCCACGATTTCCGCCTGCTCGTCATCGGCAACAAGCTGGTGGCGGCCGCACGCCGCGATCCGCCGCAAGTGGTGGGCGACGGCGTGCACACGGTGCGTGAGCTGGTCAACATCGTCAACGCCGATCCGCGCCGCGGCAGCGGCCATTCGACCTCGCTGACCAAGATCCGTTTCGACGACATCGCGATCGCGCGCCTGGCGCTGCAGGACCTGGAGGCGGACTCCGTGCCCGGCAAGGGCCAGCGCGTCATCCTGCGCAACAACGCCAACCTGTCGACCGGCGGCACCGCCACCGACGTCACCGACGACGTGCACCCTGAAGTGGCGGCGCGCGCGGTGGAAGCGGCGCAGATGATCGGCCTCGATATCTGCGGCGTCGACGTGGTCTGCGACAACGTGCTGACGCCGATCGAGAACCAGCGCGGCGGCGTGGTCGAAGTCAACGCGGCTCCGGGCCTGCGCATGCACCTGGCGCCGTCGTACGGCAAGGGCCGCGCGGTGGGTGAAGCGATCGTCAACACCATGTTCGCGCCTGGCGACGACGGCCGCATTCCGGTGGTCGCGGTCACCGGCACCAACGGCAAGACCACCACCGTGCGCCTGATCGCGCACCTGCTGACCGCCAGCGGCCTGCGCACCGGCATGACCAACACCGACGGCGTCTACATCGAAGGCCGCCAGACCGACAGCGGCGACTGCAGCGGCCCGCGCAGCGCGCGCAACGTGCTGCTGCATCCGGACGTCGACGCGGCCGTGTTCGAAACCGCGCGCGGCGGCGTGCTGCGCGAAGGCCTGGCCTTCGACCGCTGCAAGGTCGCCGTGGTGACCAATATCGGCAGCGGCGACCACCTGGGCCTGAACTACATCACCACGGTGGAAGACCTGGCCGTGCTGAAGCGCGTCATCGTGCAGAACGTGTCCGAGAGCGGCTTCGCCGTGCTGAACGCGATCGATCCTATCGTCGCCGGCATGGCGGCCAACTGCCGCGGCAAGGTGATCTTCTTCGGCGCCGAGCGCGGCCACCCGGTGATCGCCACGCACCTGGCGCAGGGCTGCCGCACCGTGTACGTGGAGGACGGCCATGTGGTCGCCGCCGAAGGGCGCGAATTGAACAAGATCGCGCTGTCGCAAGTGCCGATCACCCGCAACGGCGCCATCGGCTTCCAGGTCGATAACGTCATGGCGGCGGTGGCTGCGGCATGGGGCGTGGGCATCAACTGGGATGCGATCCGTCTCGGCCTGAAGACCTTCGCCAACGATTCGGACAATGCGCCGGGCCGTTTCAACGTGTTCGACTACAAGGGCGCGACGCTGATCGCCGACTACGGCCACAATCCGGACGCCATCCTGGCGCTGGTGCAGGCGGTGGAAACCATGCCGGCCAAGCGCCGCGTGGTGGTGATCTCGGGCGCCGGCGACCGCCGCGACCAGGACATCACGCAGCAGACCGAGATCCTCGGCCGCGCGTTCGACGACGTGCTGCTGTACGAGGACGCCTGCCAGCGCGGCCGCGTCGACGGCGAAGTGGTCGGGCTGCTGCGTTCGGGCCTGAACGGCGCGCCGCGCACCACGCACATCCAGGAAATCTACGGCGAGTTCCTCGCCATCGACACGGCCCTGGCGCGCCTGCAGGAAGGGGACTTGTGCCTGATCCTGATCGACCAGGTCGAAGACGCCTTGGCCCACATCGCCAAGCGCATCAAGGAAGTTTAAAACCGGTAAAACCGGGGTCTAAAACCCCGGTTTTATTTTAGTTTTTGGCTATTGAATCTATAGAAATATATAGATTTTATTTATGGCGTTGTCTCGGTAGAATAGTTTCACCCTATCGAACAACACGGAGTTATAGCCATGAGCCAGCCACCGATTACCACCGCCTCCGGCATCCCAGTCGCCGACAACCAGAATTCCGCCAGCGCCGGCCCGCGCGGTCCCTTGCTGCTGCAGGACTTTCACCTGATCGAGAAACTCCAGCATTTCAACCGCGAGCGCATTCCCGAGCGCGTCGTTCACGCCAAGGGTTCCGGCGCCTACGGTACCTTCACCGTCACCCACGACATCACCCAATACACCAAGGCCAGGCTGTTCTCCGAGATCGGCAAGAAGACCGAGACCTTCGTGCGCTTCTCCACCGTCGGCGGCGAAAAAGGCAGCGCCGATACCGAACGCGATCCGCGCGGCTTCGCCATGCGCTTCTATACGGAAGAGGGCAACTGGGACCTGGTCGGCAATAACACGCCGATGTTCTTCATCAAGGACGGCATCAAGTTCCCTGACTTCATCCACACCCAGAAACGCGATCCGCAAACCAACCTGAAGTCGCCGACCATGATGTTCGACTTCTGGAGCAAGACCCCGGAAAGCCTGCACCAGGTGACGATGCTGTTCTCGGACCGCGGCACGCCGGACGGCTATCGCCACATGGACGGTTTCGGCAGCCACACCTTCAGCCTGATTAACGCGGCCGGCGAGCGTGTCTACGTCAAGTGGCACCTGAAGACCAAACAGGGCATCAGGAACCTGCCCGCCGCCGAGGCGACCCGCATCGCCGGCGAAGATCCCGACTACGCGCAGCGCGACCTGTTCGGCGCCATCGCGTCGGGCGACTTCCCGCAGTGGGACGTCAAGCTGCAGATCGCGACCGAGGCCGAACTGGCCGCATGGGAAGCGCGCACCGGCTGGAATCCGTTCGACCTGACCAAGGTCTGGCCGCACAAGGATTTCCCGCTGATCCCGGTCGGCGTGTTTGAGCTGAACCGCAATCCGCTGAACTACCACGCGGAAGTCGAGCAGGCCGCGCTGTCGCCGTCGAACATCGTACCGGGCCTGGGCTACTCGCCGGACAAGATGCTGCAGGCGCGCCTGTTCGCCTATCACGACGCCCAGCTGTACCGCGTCGGCACCAACCACCAGCATCTGCCGGTGAACGCGCCGCGCTGCCCGGTGCACAACCAGCAGCGCGACGGCGCGATGGCCATCGCCAACGGCGGCCCGGCGCAGAACTACCAGCCGGTCGATGCCGGCGGCAGTCATCCGCAAGGCCTGGGCAATGGCGAACCGGCGCTGGCGCTGCAAGGCGGCGCGGCCCGTTACGACGGTCGCGGCCAGGAAGACGATTACACGCAGGCCGGTAATCTGTTCCGCCTGATGCCGGCGCAGGAACAGCAAAACCTGTTCAACAATATCGCCGGTCCGTTGAGCCAGGTGAGCGCCGAGATCATCGCGCGCCAGCTGGGCCACTTCGACCAGGCCGATCCAGCCTACGGCGCCGGCGTGCGCGCCGCGCTGAGCGCACGCGGCGTGAACGTGGGCTAAGGAGAGGCAGCGGGCGGCCGGGAACTGCACTACAATCTCCATGTTGCAGTGCATCGTGGAGACCTTAGTGAACAGCACACCGGCTTGTCCCCCATCGCCGTCCCTGCCTGGCCAGGTGGTCCTGGTCCTGCAGGGCGGCGGCGCCTTGGGCGCCTACCAGTTGGGCGTCTACCAGGCCATGCACGAAGCCGGCGTCGAGCCGGACTGGGTGATCGGTACCTCGATCGGCGCCATCAACGGCGCCATCATCGCCGGCAACGAGCCGCGCTACCGGCTGGAGCGGCTGCGCCAGTTCTGGCACCGCATGGAGCAGAACGCGCTGGGTTTCTCGGCCATGCCGCGCGCGATCGCCAACGCGGTCACGGTGGGGCAGGGCATCCCCGCTTTCTTCGAGCCGAATCCGGCGTCGTGGTGGAATCCCGATGCGCGCGTCGGCGTCGAGCACGCGTCCTTCTATCAAACCACGCCTTTGCGCGGCACGCTCGATGCGCTGGTCGACTTCGACTACATCAACCGACAGCACACGCGGCTGACGGTTGGCGCGGTCAGCGCGCGCAGCGGCGCCATGCGCTATTTCGACAGCAGCAAGGAGCCGCTGGCGGCCGATCATGTGATGGCCTCCGGCGCGTTGCCGCCGGCGTTTCCCGCCGTGCGCATCGACGGCGAGCCATACTGGGACGGCGGCATCTATTCCAACACGCCGATCGAGGCGGTGCTGGACGATGAGCCGCGCCGCAGCTCGGTGATCTTCTCGGTGCAGGTATGGAATCCCGATGGCAGCGAGCCGCAAAGCATGCTGGGTGTGCTGGACAAGCACAAGGAGATCCAGTACGCCAGCCGCGCCAGCAATATCGAGCAGCAGCGCAGGCTGCACCGGCTGCGCCACGTGATCCGCCAGCTGACTTTGCACTTGCCCGAGGAGACCGCGATGTCGCCGGAGGTGCGCGAGCTGACCGCCTGGGGTTGCGGCACCAATATGCATGTGGTCTCGCTCAAGGCGCCGCGCATCGGCAACGAGGACCACACCAAGGATATCGACTTCAGCGCGGCCGGCATCCGCGCGCGCTGGCAGGCCGGCTACGAGGACGCCAGGCGCATCATCGCCTTGCGCCCGTGGGACAAGGAGATCGACCCTATCGAGGGGATCGCGATCCACGAACTGCCGGAGCGCTAGGCCCCAGCATTTCCTCGCACACTTCCAGCCACGCGCGCGCCGCGTGCGACAGGTAGCTGCCGCGCCACACGTGCGCGGCCTGCCATTGCAGGTTCGGCTCCACCAGCCGCACCGCGTCCAGCTGGCCGATCGCCAGCCGGTGGACGAAGGGCTCGGGCAGCAGCGCCACGCCCATGCCGGCCGAGGCCATCGCCACCAGCCAGTCCCATTGGCCGCTTTGCGCGGCGATCCGCGGCTCGAAGCCGGCTTCGCCGAAGGCCTGGCGCAGGCTGCGCGTCATGGCGAAATCGTCCTTCAGCAGCACCAGCGGCATCTCGGCCAGCGCCTTGAGCTTGAGCGTGCTGCGGTTCTTCTGGAAGGTGCCGTGCGCCGCCAGCGCCCAGATCGGGTAGCTGGCGATGGGCGCCGTGCGCAGTCCCAGTAGCGGATCGGCCGGCAGCACCGTCATGCCGATTTCCAGCTCGCCCATCGCCACCTGGCGTTCGATGGCCTGGCCCGCGTCTTCCCGCAAGGTCAGCGCGATGTTGGGATGGCGCTGGCGGAACGCCTTCAGCACCGGCGTGAACAGCAGGTTGATCATCGGCGGGATGCCGACCGTGAGCCGGCCGCGCTCCACGGTCTGCGTGTCGCGCACTTCCACCGTCAGCTGGCGCATGGTCGCCAGCATTTCCACGCCGCGCGCGTAGACCACGCTGCCGGTGTCGGTCAGCGTCAGCTTGCGGCCCTCGCGCAGCAGCAGCTGGGCGCCGACTTCGTGTTCCAGCTGGCGCACCATCTTGCTGATGGTCGATTGCGTGACGTGCAGCGATTCCGCCGCCTGGGTAAAACTGTTCAGGCGGACGGTCTCGACAAAGTAGCGGAGCGAGCGCAGGTCCATGAATAAAACGACTGGAAGGTGAGAATTTAAGTCATACAGCGACTGTTTTTCCAATTCTATACTGAATCAAAGAATGAGGAGATCGCCATGTATGAAGACCGTATCCGCCGCCCGGCGCTGATGGACAAGGTAATGAGCGCGGAGCAGGCCGCGAAGCTGTTCAAGGACGGCATGACCGTCGGCATGAGCGGTTTCACCCGCGCCGGCGACGCCAAGGCGCTGCCGCTGGCGCTGGTCGAACGCGCGCGCAAGGCGCCGCTGAACCTGACCCTGCTGACCGGCGCCTCGCTCGGCAACGACAGCGACGGCCTGATGGCCAACGCCGGCGTGGTCGCGCGCCGCATGCCGTTCCAGGCCGACGCCGCGCTGCGCCGCAAGATCAATGCCGGCGAGGTGATGTTCATCGACCAGCACCTGTCCGAGACCGCCGAGCAGCTGCGCTCCGGCGATCTGAAGCCGGTCGATATCGCCGTCATCGAGGCGGTGGCGATCACGCCGGACGGCGGCATCATTCCCACCATGTCGGTCGGGAACACCGCCAACTTCGTGCAGCAGGCGCGGCACGTGATCGTCGAGATCAACCTGAGCGCGCCGCTGGCGCTGGAGGGCTTCCACGATATCTACATTCCCGCCGCGCGCCCGCACCGCGGGGCGATTCCCCTGCTGGCGCCGTGGCAGCGCATGGGCTGGACCGCGATCCCCGTGCATCCGGACCGCATCGCCGCCGTCGTCATCACCGACAGTCCGGACAGCCCGTCCAACGCGCTGCCGCCGGACGCGGAGACGGACGCCATCGCGCGCCACGTGGTGGCCTTCCTGGAGGGCGAGGTGAAAGCCGGGCGCATGGGGCCGGAGCTGCGGCCGCTGCAGGCTGGCATCGGCACCATCGCCAACGCGGTGCTGCATGGCCTGATCGATTCGCCGTTCCGCAACATGACCATGTATTCGGAAGTGCTGCAGGATAGCGCGATCGAGCTGCTGGACTCCGGCCAGCTGTCGATGGCGTCGGCGTCGTCGATCACGCTGTCGGCGCGGATGCATGAGAAGTTCGTCCGCGACATCGAGAAGTACCGCGAGCGCATCGTGCTGCGGCCGCAGGAGATCAGCAACCATCCGGAGGTGGTGCGCCGGCTCGGCATCATCGCGCTGAACACGGCGCTGGAATTCGACATCTACGGCAACGTCAATTCCACCCATGTCGGCGGCACCCATATGATGAACGGCATCGGCGGCTCGGGCGACTTCGCGCGCAACGGCCAGATCTCGATGTTCGTCAGTAAGTCGGTGGCCAAGGACGGCGCGATCTCCAGCGTGGTGCCGTTCGCCGCCCACGTCGACCACACCGAGCACGATGTCGATGTGCTGGTGACCGAGTGGGGCCTGGCCGACCTGCGCGGCCTGGCGCCGCGCGAGCGGGCGCCGCTGATCATCGGGAACTGCGCCCACCCCGACTACCGCCCGCAGTTGCGCGCCTATCTGGAGGAGGCGCTGCGGGGCGGGGGGCAGACGCCGCACGTGCTGGAGCAGGCCCTGTCCTGGCACGCACGCTACAAACGCGAAGGAAGCATGCTGGTAAAATGACGGTCATCGGCATTCACTTATTATTGGATCAACATGACCATCAAAATCAGCCAGAACTTCGACTCGGGCGCCATTGAAGTGCTGCGCGCCGACAGCGCAGCCACGATTGAACTGAACCTGCGCAAGGATTCGCACGCCGACATCCATCAGTGGTTCCACTTCCGCCTGCAGGGCGCGCGCGGCGAGCAGGTCAAGATGCGTTTCCTGAACGCCGGCCAGGCGACCTACGCCAAGGGCTACGAGGACTACCAGGCCGTGGCGAGCTACGATGGCGAGAACTGGTTCCGCGTGCCGACCGTGTTCGATGGCCAGGTCATGACGATCAAGCACACGCCGGATACCGATAGCGTGTACTACGCTTACTTCGAGCCGTATTCGTTCGAGCGCCACCTGCGCCTGCTGGGGGAAGTCGGCGAGCATCCGCTGGCGCGCGTGCACGACCTGGGTAGCACGGTCGATGGCCGCGACATGAACCTGGTGGTGATCGGCAAGCCGGAAGCGGAAAAGAAAATCTGGTTCATCGCGCGCCAGCATCCGGGCGAGTCGATGGCCGAGTGGTTCATCGAAGGCCTGATCGATTCGCTGCTGGACGACGCAAATCCGATCGCCCGCAAGCTGCTGCAGCGCTGCGTGTTCTACATCGTGCCGAACATGAACCCGGACGGCTCGGTGCGCGGCAACCTGCGCACCAACGCGGCCGGCGCGAACCTGAACCGCGAGTGGATGACGCCGACCGTCGAGCGCAGCCCGGAAGTGCTGTACGTGAAGCAGAAGATGCACGAAACCGGCATCGACATGTTCTTCGATATCCACGGCGACGAGGCGTTGCCGTACAACTTCGTGGCCGGTAACGAGATGCTGGAGAACTTCAGCGACGAGCGCCGCGTCAAGCAGCAGGCCTTCATCGACCGCTACAAGAACGCCACGCCTGACTTCCAGGACAAGGTCGGCTACGCGGCCAGCAAGTATAAGGAAGACATGCTGACGCTGGCGTCCAAGTACGTCGGCCATCACTTCGGTTGCCTGGCGCTGACGCTGGAGATGCCGTTCAAGGACAACGCCGACCTGCCGGATCCGCACGTGGGCTGGAACGGCGCGCGCAGCGCGGCGCTGGGCGCGTCCATCCTGCAGCCTATCCTGCTGTCGCTGGACGACTACTGATCGTGGGCGTCGAGATCGAGCGCAAGTTCCTGGTGCGCGGCGACGATTGGATGCGCCTTGGCGAGCCGGTGTTTTTTCGCCAGGGCTATCTGTCCTCGCACAAGGACCGCGTGGTGCGCGTGCGCATCGAGGGCGATCGCGCGGTGATGACCATCAAGGGCCGCAATGTCGGCGCGGTGCGGGGGGAGTGGGAGTACCCGATTCCGATGGACGACGCGGCCGAGCTGCTGGACCGCTTGTGCGAGCAGCCGCTGATCGAGAAGTACCGCCGCCGCATCGCGTTCGCAGGCAATGTGTGGGAAGTGGACGAGTTCCTCGGCGCCAACGCAGGGCTGGTCGTGGCCGAGATCGAATTGCAGTCGGAAGAGCAGCAGTTCGACAAGCCTGACTGGATAGCCGAGGAAGTCACCGACGACCTGCGCTACCTCAACTCCAGCCTGATCAAGCACCCGTTTTCCGCTTGGTAAAGACGTGGTTCTGTCCTAAGCTATAGGGATGGACATGGAACGACTCGCTGCGCTGGAAGCCAACTACGCCGCCATGGCGGCGACCTTTGCCACCAAGGCGGATGTGGAGTCCTTGCGCGCCGACATGCACAAGATGTCGGCCGACACCCATAAGTGGATGGTGGCCAGCCTCATTGGTCTGTTTATCGGCTTTGGCGGACTGGGTATCACCCTCGGCCAGATTTTGAAGCCGCAGCAGATGCCGGCGCCGATTGCGGTGGCCACGCCGGCGCAGCCGACTCAGCCGACTCAGCCGATCGTCATCTATCTGTCTCCGCCGCCACAAAAATAAAAGCCCCGTCAGGGGCTTTGGTCTTAGTGGAAGTGCTCGGTGCCGGTGGGCGCGTCCTCGGGCATTTCCGCGTGCGCCAGCTCGCCGACCGGGTCGGCAAACAGCGGCGCGCCGCAATCGTCGCAGAACTCGGCGACATAGCGCTCGGCATGCTTCTTGATCTGCGTGATGCCGGCCTCGTTCAGGTGGGTGACGATCTCTTCCACCGGCGTCACCGGCTTCTGCTGCACGCCGCCCGGGCCGCCTTGCAGCGGGCCTTCCGGCGGCGTGCCTTCCTCGTCTTCCTGCCCGTACAGCGGCCACACCACGCCGTAGATCACGTCGGTCGACGAGCGCTGCGTGAAGGCCACGCGGTATTCGTCGATTTGGCCGTCGGCGTTTTCCTCGCCGAAGCCGGCGATCACCGCGCGCAGTTCCGACGGCTCGATCGCCAGCGTATGCGTCAGGTAATGCACGGCGGCGCGGATCGACACCGGACGGATCAGCTTGTCCGCCTCGCGGCAAGCCATGTAATAGGCTTCAGGCAGCAGCAGTTCGACGCCGCAGCCCGGCAACAGGCGGTTGACGGTCGGCGTCACCTGGGCGCGCCATTGCTCCAGCGCTGTGGCGCGCTCGTTGGCGAACTGCGACTGGTTGGCCGGCATCTGCCAGCGGAACAGCGGGGCGCCGGTCGGCGCCACCACGGCCACCAGCAGATAGCGCGTGTCGGCCAGGAACGGCGCCGTCTCCGGCACCTTGGTGTCGGCCTTCAGCACCGTGCCCTTGACCGCTGCCAGCGCCAGCTTGTGCACCTTGCCGTAGGTCTCGACGTGGCTGCGCGGCAGCTGGTCGATCGAGAACAGCGTCGGCGACATCGCCATGTGCGTGCCGTCGGCCAGCAGGTGCGCGGCGAAATGCGCCGACAGCGTCTGCAGGATGTCGGCCGGGATCGCGCCGGAGGCGATCGCGAAGCGGGTCCACGCCAGGATCGGCGCGGCCACCAGCAGCACGTCGTAGGTCTTGGCCTCGCCGTCGGTCTCGATGGTGACGCTGCTCGATTCGCTGGCCGCTTCCACGCCGTCCATCAGGACGTCGTAGGCGTTCAAGTCTTCCTTGAACAGCGCGTTGAGGGTGGCGTCGATGGTGTCCTGGTGACCGGTCTTGAGGAGTTTCTGGAGCTGCGCATCGAGGCTGTGTTCCCAGGCCCGCTCTTCGATACGGCTGGCCGCCTGCCCGACTGCCTGGGCGTAGGTGACGAGGCGCTGGCTCTCGGCAGACAATTTATGGGATGAATCTTTAGATGGACGACGCATAGCTAAATAAGAGTCTCATAAAAGTGAAAAAAATGGATCAGTCATGCAGATCATAACCCTTATGAGCCGTATTGTAGTTGATTCAGCCAAGGGATCGCGAACTTCAGCCTTTGCGGCGCCGCGCATGGGGGCGGACCTGCTGTCCGGCATCATCCTGCCGGGCAACTAACCGCGAAAAAAAACTCCCCGTGGCCGTCGCGGCACACGGGGAGTTTTTGGAGACGCTTAAGTAATTAAGCGGCCAGCAGTTGACGCAGCACGAACGGCAGGATACCGCCGTGCTTGTAGTAGTCGACTTCGATCGGGGTGTCGATACGCAGCAGGACCTTGACGTCCTGGCTGGTGCCGTCGGCGCGGTGGATCACCAGGGTCGCCAGTTGCTGCGGCTTGATCTCGCCTTCCAGGCCCTTCAGGTCGTAGGTTTCCTTGCCGGTGATGCCCAGGGTCTCGACGCTGTCGTTGCCGATGAATTGCAGCGGCAGCACGCCCATGCCGACCAGGTTCGAGCGGTGGATGCGTTCGAACGAACGCACGATCACGGCCTTCACGCCCAGCAGCTGGGTGCCCTTGGCTGCCCAGTCGCGCGACGAGCCGGTGCCGTACTCTTCACCGCCGAACACCATGGTCGGGGTGCCGGCCGCGACGTACTTCATGGCCGCGTCGTAGATCGACAGCTGTTCGCCCGACGGCTGGTGGAGCGTGATGCCGCCTTCGACCGCGGAACCGTCGGCCTTGGGTGGGATCATGCGGTTCTTGATGCGCACGTTGGCGAAGGTGCCGCGCATCATGATCTCGTGGTTGCCGCGGCGCGAGCCGTAGGAGTTGAAGTCGGCCTTCATCACGCCGTTGGCCAGCAGCCATTTGCCCGCCGGACCGTCTTCCTTGATCGAACCGGCAGGGGAGATGTGGTCGGTGGTGATCGAATCGCCGAACACGCCCAGCGCGCGCGCGCCGCTGATGTTGGCTTCCGAAACCGCCGGGGTCATCTCGAAGCCGTCGAAGAACGGTGGTTCGGCGATGTAGGTCGAGGCCGGCCAGTTGTACACCTGGCCTTCGGTGGTCGACACGTGTTCCCACAGCTTGCCCGGGTTGCCCTTGACGTCGGCGTAGTTCGATTTGAACACTTTCGAGTTCATCGCGAACTTCATCAGCTTGCCGATTTCCTTCGAGGTCGGCCAGATGTCGCCCAGGTACACGTCCTTGC
Organism: Duganella sp. CT11-25; assembly: GCF_047302815.1. Classification (NCBI taxonomy): domain Bacteria; kingdom Pseudomonadati; phylum Pseudomonadota; class Betaproteobacteria; order Burkholderiales; family Oxalobacteraceae; genus Duganella; species Duganella sp. CT11-25. The sequence goes on along the minus strand of NZ_JBKBFD010000001.1, from coordinate 2,284,769 downwards.
CGTTCTTGCCCTTGCCGACCGGCTGGGTCATCAGGTCGACGGTCATGTTGCCGGCGATGGCGTAGGCCACGACCAGCGGTGGCGATGCCAGGAAGTTCGAGCGGATGTTCGGGTGAATACGCGCTTCGAAGTTACGGTTACCCGACAGCACGGCCGAAGCGACGATGTCGTTGGTCGAGATGGCGGCGTTCAGTTCCGGGGTCAGGTCGCCGGCGTTGCCGATGCAGGTGGTGCAGCCGTAGGCGGTGACGCCGAAGCCCAGCTGTTCCAGGTAGCCCAGCAGGCCGGCCGCTTCCAGGTACTCGGTCACGACGCGCGAGCCGGGGGCCAGCGAGGTCTTGATGTGCGGCGCGACGGTCAGGCCGGCTTCGACAGCCTTCTTGGCCAGCAGGCCGGCGGCCAGCAGCACGCTCGGGTTCGAGGTGTTGGTGCAGGAGGTGATCGCGGCGATCAGCACGTCGCCGTTCTTCACGTTCACGCCGTTGGTGGTGGTGTAGGTCTTCTGCAGGTCGTCGGCTTTTTTGTTGAAGCCGTTTTCGGTGGTCGGTTTCGAGAACAGCTCGGTGAAGTTGTTCTTGACGTTGCCGATTTCGATACGGTCCTGTGGACGCTTGGGGCCGGCCAGCGATGGCGTGACCGAGGTCAGGTTCAGTTCCACCACGCGGGTGTAGTCGATGTCGCCGGCCTTCGGCACGCCGTACAGGCCCTGGGCCTTGAAGTAGGCGGCGAACGCGGCGATTTCGTCCTTGGTGCGGCCGGTGCCTTCGAAGTATTCGATAGTGGCGTCGTCGACCGGGAAGAAGCCCATGGTCGCGCCGTATTCAGGCGCCATGTTGGCGATGGTGGCGCGGTCGGTCAGCGACAGCGTCTCGGTGCCTTCGCCGAAGAATTCGACGAACTTGCCGACGACTTTTTCCTTGCGCAGCAGCTCGGTGATGGTCAGCACCAGGTCGGTCGCGGTGCAGCCTTCGCGCAGGATGCCGGTCAGGTTGACGCCGATCACGTCCGGGGTCAGGAAGTAGACCGGCTGGCCCAGCATGCCGGCTTCCGCCTCGATGCCGCCCACGCCCCAGCCGACCACGCCGATGCCGTTGATCATGGTGGTGTGCGAGTCGGTGCCGACCAGGGTGTCCGGGTAGTAGACGCCGTCAGTGGTCTTGTGCACGCCGCGCGCCAGGTATTCCAGGTTGACCTGGTGGACGATGCCGAAGCCCGGCGGCACGACGCCGAAGGTGTCGAAGGCTTGCATGCCCCATTTCATGAACTGGTAGCGCTCGTTGTTGCGCGAGAATTCCAGCTTCATGTTCAGGTCCAGCGCGCCTTTTTCGCGGAAGTGATCGATGGTGACCGAGTGGTCGACCACCAGGTCCACCGGCACCAGCGGCTCGATTTTCTTGGCGTTGACGCCCATCTTGTAGGCGACGTTGCGCATCGCGGCCAGGTCGGCCAGCAGCGGCACGCCGGTGAAGTCTTGCAGCACGACGCGGGCGACGACGAAAGGAATCTCGTCGGTGCGCTCGGCGGTCGCGCCCCAGTTGGCCAGCTGCTTGATGTGCTCTTCGGTGACTTTCTTGCCGTCGCAGTTACGCAGCACGGATTCCAGCACAAGACGGATCGATACCGGCAGGCGGGAGATTTTGGCGCCCAGGCTCTTTTCCAGTGCAGGCAGCGAGTAGAACTTGCCCTTCTTGCCCGAAATGTTGAAATCCTTAAGCGTGTTCAGAGTGTTGCGGGACATGACCTCTCCTTCAGTGGGTATCGTCTATTATTGAAGTAAAACCGTAATGTTCAGGCGCCCTTGGAGGCGCGCCGTCTTGGAACCGTGAAAACTGTTACTGGATGCTGATCTTGGTGCTGGACGGCTCCGCCGCGCCGGCCGCGATCGGCTTGAGCTGCTCGGCGTTGCGGCATTCGTTGGCCAGTTGGCGGTTCTGCTTGGAATCGAGCAGCATGCCCTTGGCGGGGATGCCGATCCAGATCAGGCCGTACAACTTGTTCTCGAAGCGGTTGGCGCCGGTGGTGGTGCCGACGCGGGTCAGGCGGTGCAGGCGCTTCTTCCAGCGCAACGCGATGTGCGCTTCGTCGGCGTCGTTCTTGTAGATGGTGATCTTGTTGCCCAGTTCACAGTCGAACTCGATCACGTTGGTATCGGTGATCGCCGGCTCGTCGGCTTCCTCGTCCGGCGCTTTCGGCTCGACCGCTTTGGCGGCGGTCTTGGCCTTCGGCTTGGCGGCGGCTTTCTTGACGGTTTTTTTGGCTGGCGCGTCGGTTTGGGCCTGGGCGCCGGCGGCCAGGGTCAGCGAGGCGAACGCCAGGCTGCAGGCCATGAATAATTTGGAGATGGACATCAGTGTGCTTCCAGTGGGTGATCGGTGGGGCTGCCGTTGAACAGCGCGGCCACCGACTCGGGCAAGCTCAGCCCGGCCAGTTTGGCGCGCTGTAAAACGGTCCAATAATATCGGTAGCTGGCGCGGTCGTGCAAGCGGCCGTTCTGGGCGATCGGCCCCCATTGAACGGCGGCCGCCTCCTGCAGGATGGCGGCGGCTTCGCTGACCTCGGACAGGCGCGGCGTAAACGTCTTGACGATCGGCTTGATCTGGTTCGGGTGGATGCTCCACATGCGCGTGTAGCCGAATTCGGCGGCGGCGCGCTGGGCATCGTTGGCGGCGACCGCCGTGTCCTTGATCTCGGTGGTCACGTTGTGCGACGGCACCTTGCCGTGCGCGTGGCAGGCGGCGGCGATTTCCAGCTTGGCGCGCACCACCAGCGGGTGCGTGAACTGGCCCGGCGTGCGCATGGCGGCGCCCGGAATCGCGCCGTAGTGGGCCGAGACGAAGTCCATGATGCCGAACGACAGGCACTGGACCTGGGGCAGGGCGGCGATGTCGTGCACTTCGCGCAGGGCGCCGTGGGTTTCGATCAGCACGTGCACCGGCAAGTCCTTGCGGCCGGCCTTGGCGGCGTGGGTTTCGATCAGCTTGACGGCGCGCTTGACTTCGGCGGCGCCGTGCGCCTTCGGCACCACGATGTAGGCCAGGCGCCGGGCGGCAACGCAGATGATCTCGACGTCGCGCGCGAAGTGCGGGCTGTCGACATCGTGCACGCGGGCGCCGATGCGGTTGAATTTGTTGTCGTCGGAATCGACCAGCGACGCCACCAGGCGGGCGTGCGCTTCCTCGTTGCCGGCGCTGGCGCCGTCTTCGCAATCGAGGGTGATGTCGAACAAGGGGCCAAGTTCTTGTTGCAGGGCGATCGATTTACGCATCAGCTTTTCGGAGCCGGCGTAGTGATCGCAAGCTGGCAGGAGCAGCGGCTGGCGATTGCCCTGGAATAAAACCTCGGATGGATGCATGCGTGAGTGGTCGGGGGGAGTAACGGCCGCCGCGCTGCTCTCGGCAGCGCGGCGGGTGCGGCGGATCGGTGCTTTAACCGGTTCCACGTGCGGACATCAAGCTTACGGCAGCAGGTGCTTGACGCCTTCGCGCTCTTCGGTCAGTTCCTTCAGGGTCAGGTTGATGCGCTCTTGCGAGAATGCATCGATTTCCAGGCCCTGGACGATTTTGTATTCGCCGTTTTCGGTGGTGACAGGGAAGCCGAACACGGTGCCTTCAGGGATGCCGTACGAACCATCCGAAGGAACGCCCATGGTGGTCCACTTGCCGGCCGTGCCCAGCATCCAGTCGTGGACGTGGTCGATGGCGGCGTTGGCCGCCGACGCCGCCGACGACAGGCCGCGCGCTTCGATGATGGCCGCGCCGCGCTTGCCGACGGTTGGCAGGAACACGTTGGCGTTCCATTCCTGGTCGTTGATCAGGTCCTTGACGTTCTTGCCGCCGACGGTAGCGAAACGGTAGTCGGCGTACATGGTTGGCGAGTGGTTGCCCCACACGGTCAGCTTCTCGATGTCCTTCACGGCGGTGCCGGTCTTGGCGGCCACTTGCGACAGCGCGCGGTTGTGGTCCAGGCGCAGCATGGCGGTGAAGTTCTTGGCCGGCAGCGACGGCGCCGATTTCATGGCGATGTAGGCGTTGGTGTTGGCCGGGTTGCCGACCACCAGTACCTTGACGTTGCGCGATGCGACGGCATCCAGCGCCTTGCCTTGCACGGTGAAGATCTGGGCATTGGCTTCCAGCAGGTCCTTGCGCTCCATGCCCGGGCCGCGTGGACGGGCGCCGACCAGCACGGCGACGTCGACATCCTTGAAGGCGGTCAGCGGGTCGGAGTGGGCGGTCATCTCGGCCAGCAGCGGGAAGGCGCAGTCGTCGATTTCCATCATCACGCCCTTCAGGGCTTTCTGTGCTTTTTCGTCAGCGATTTCCAGCAGTTGCAGAATGACTGGTTGGTCTTTGCCGAGCATGTCGCCGTTGGCGATGCGGAACAGCAGAGCGTAACCGATTTGACCGGCGGCGCCGGTGACAGCAACACGCATTGGGGTTTTAGCCATGATGAATCTCCAAAGTGGGAAGTAAAACGTTCTTGAAGCTGGACCGGTGCCGGTCCGGGAAACCGTAATCATACTGCAAAATGGACGCTTATAATCGTCTGGTAAAGCGTCTCGCCGGGGAGTGTAGGCGCGTCGCAGGCATCTGTCAATCCTATCTTATGTCTTATATAAGACAGATAAGTTATTGCTTGTTTTTGCTGGACGGCAGGGTGCTTTTGTGGTGAAATCTTGGCCTATGAATCCCGTGCCGCCTAATTCGAACAGCAACGCCACCGCCGCCAATGCCGGCGGTGCGGCCGGAGCGTCGACCGCTTCGCCCGCTGGGAGCGCGGCGGGAACGTCGCCGACCTTCTCCCCACTGTACCAGCAAATCAAGGCCCTGATCACGCAAAGCCTGCAGTCCGGCGAGTGGAAACCGGGCGAATTGATCCCCAGCGAGGTCGAGCTGGCCAACCGCTTCAAGGTCAGCCAGGGCACCGTGCGCAAGGCGATCGACGAGCTGGCCGCCGAGAACCTGGTGATGCGCAAGCAGGGCAAGGGCACCTTCGTGTCGACCCACCATGAGGCGCGCGCCCACTTCCGCTTCCTGCGCCTGATGCCCGACGAGGGCGTGCCGCACTACCCCGAAAGCAAGTTCATCGAAGTCAAGCGCATGCGCGCGCCCGCCGACGTGGCGCGCCTGCTCGACCTCAAGTCCGGCGACGCCGTCATCTTCATCAAGCGCGTGCAGTCGTTCGACGGCGTGCCGACCATCGTCGAGGAACTCTGGCTGCCGGGCGTGACCTTCAAGGGCTTGACCGCCGAGCGGCTGGAGGAATACAAGGGGCCGATGTACGGCCTGTTCGAATCCGAATTCGGCACCCGCATGATACGCGCGACCGAGAAGATCCGCGCCGTCTGCGCCGCCGATGGCGACGCCGCGCTGCTGCGCATCGCCGCCAACACGCCGCTGCTGGCGTCGGAGCGGGTGTCGTTCACGTACGGCGACAAGCCGGTCGAGCTGCGCCGCGGCCTGTATTCGACCGAGCGCCATCACTACCACAACGAATTGAATTGAGAGCCGGATTGCAGGAGACCCTGGAGCACCAAAAACCGCTTCAGGCCGCGTAAACAGGCGCTGTCACACGCCGGTAGCATTGTTGCGCTGATAATACGTTGAGCTACAGAAAGTAGCCGAACCCTGGTGTTGTCAAACACTATTTTAGTTATATGTAACAATAGATATTGGTCGTGAGTGCGAAAATCGGCGAAAATCGCAGTCTTTACCAAATTTTTGTTTAGCCTGAGGAGGTCTTGTTATGTCAGAAGCCGTAAGGGAAGTCCCTAAAAAAGAACGGCCGGAGTTCCGTAACATTCATGTTACCGAATTGTCCAACTACCGCTTGCCATTGGCCGGTATCGTCTCCATCCTGCACCGCATCAGCGGCTTCCTGATGTTTGCGCTGCTGCCTTTCGTGCTCTATCTGCTGGAGCAGAGCCTGCGCTCCGAGATCTCCTTCGCGTACTACCAAGGATTTGTCACCTACCCGCTGGTCAAGCTGATCATCCTGGCGCTGGTATGGGGTTATATGCAGCACTTCTGCGCCGGCGTGCGCCACCTGGTGATGGATACCCACATCGGCCTGGACAAGGATTCGGCCCGCAAGTCGGCCGCCGCCGTGCTGGTCGTCAGCCTGACCCTGACTTTCATCGTCGCCCTCAAACTGTTCGGAGTCTTCTGAGATGGCTAAAAATAACATCGGACCTAAGCGCCTGGTCGTCGGCGCCCACTACGGCCTGCGCGACTGGCTGGCCCAGCGCGTCACCGCCGTCATGATGGTGCTGTACACCGCGATCCTGCTGATCGCTTTCCTGACCGGCAAGAACTTCACCTACGAAGGCTGGGCTGGCCTGTTCGCCCAGCAGTGGTTCAAGCTGATTTCCGCCGTCACCCTGTTCGGCCTGTTCTATCACGCCTGGGTCGGCATGCGCGACATCTGGATGGACTACGTTAAAGCCGTCGGCCTGCGCCTGACCCTGCAAATCGCCACCATGCTGTGGCTGATCGCTTGTGCCGTATGGTCGGTACAGATACTCTGGAGTGTGTAATCGTGGCAGCTATTAAAACTGGAATTCCAACCCGCCGCTTCGACGCGGTAATCGTCGGCGCCGGCGGCTCCGGCATGCGCGCATCCCTGCAGCTGGCTGAAGCCGGCCTGAACGTGGCGGTGCTGTCGAAAGTGTTCCCGACCCGCTCGCACACCGTGGCGGCGCAGGGCGGCATCGGCGCGTCCCTCGGCAACATGGCCGAAGACAACTGGTTCTGGCATATGTTCGACACCGTCAAGGGCGGCGACTACCTGGGCGACCAGGATGCGATCGAATTCATGTGCCGCGAAGCACCGAAGGTGGTCTACGAGCTGGAACACTTCGGCATGCCGTTCGACCGCAATCCCGACGGCACCATCTACCAGCGTCCGTTCGGCGGCCACACCGCCAACTTCGGTGAGAAAGCCGTGCAGCGCGCCTGCGCCGCGGCCGACCGCACCGGCCACGCGCTGCTGCACACGCTGTACCAGCGCAACGTCCGCGCCCGCACCCACTTCTTCGTCGAATGGATGGCGCTGGACGTGATCCGCGACGCCGAAGGCGACGTGGTCGGCGTGGTGGCACTGGAAATGGAAACCGGCGAAACGATGATCCTGGAAGCGAAGACCACCATCTTCGCCACCGGCGGCGCCGGCCGCATCTTCGCCGCTTCGACCAACGCCTTCATCAACACCGGCGACGGCATGGGCATGGCGGCACGCGCCGGCCTGCCGCTGCAGGACATGGAGTTCTGGCAGTTCCACCCGACCGGCGTGGCCGGCGCGGGCGTGCTGATCACCGAAGGCGTGCGCGGCGAGGGCGGTATCCTGATCAACTCCGAAGGCGAACGCTTCATGGAGCGCTACGCGCCGACGCTGAAGGATCTGGCGCCGCGCGACTTCGTGTCGCGCTCGATGGACCAGGAGATCAAGGAAGGCCGCGGCTGCGGTCCGAACAAGGACCACGTGATGCTGGACCTGCGCCACATCGGCGCCGAGACCATCGCCAAGCGTCTGCCGTCGATCCTGGAAATCGGCCACAAGTTCGCCAACGTCGACGCCACCAAGGAACCGATCCCGGTCGTGCCGACCATCCACTACCAGATGGGCGGCATCCCGACCAACATCCACGGCCAGGTCGTCACGCCGAACGGCGACGGCACGCAGAAGATCGTCAACGGCCTGTACGCGATCGGCGAATGCGCCTGCGTCTCGGTGCACGGCGCCAACCGCCTGGGCACCAACTCGCTGCTGGACCTGGTGGTGTTCGGCCGCGCGGCCGGCAACCACGTGGTGGCGTCGAACCTGAAGCAGAAGGAAAACAAGCCGCTGCCGAAGGACGCCTCCGATTTCGCGATGGACCGCCTGAACAAGCTGGAAACCTCGACCGGCTCGGAAAAAGTGCAGGGCGTCGCCAACGACATCCGCGCCACGATGCAGAAGTACTGCGGCGTGTTCCGTACCGAAGAGATGATGGCCCAGGGCGCCAAGGAAATCATGGTGCTGGACGAGCGCCGCAAGCACGTCTCGTTCAAGGACAAGTCCAAGGTGTTCAACACCGCGCGCGTCGAAGCGCTGGAGCTGGACAACCTGATCGAAACCGCGAAAGCGACGATCACGTCGGCCGTGGCCCGCAAGGAATCGCGCGGCGCCCACGCCCACAACGATTTCCCGCAGCGCGACGACGACAACTGGATGAAGCACACCCTGTGGTACTCGGAAGGCAACCGACTGGAATACAAAGCGGTCGTTACCAAGCCATTGACGGTCGACACCTTCAAACCGAAACCACGTACTTTCTAAGGCTAGAACATGGCACGCACTCTCAAACTGAAAATTTATCGTTACGATCCGGACCAGGACGCCAAGCCGTACATGCAGGACGTGACGGTCGAGCTGAAAGACACCGACAAGATGCTGCTGGACGCGCTGCAGCGCATCAAGTCCGACGTCGATGACTCGCTGGCCCTGCGCCGCTCGTGCCGCGAAGGCGTCTGCGGTTCGGACGCGATGAACATCAACGGCAAGAACGGCCTGGCCTGCACCACCAACCTGAACGAGCTGACCGAGCCTATCGTGCTGCGTCCGCTGCCAGGCCTGCCGGTGATCCGCGACCTGATCGTCGACATGACCCAGTTCTTCAAGCAGTACGATTCGATCAAGCCTTACCTGATCAACGATTCGATCCGTCCTGAAAAAGAACGCCTGCAAACCCCGACCGAGCGCGAAGAGCTCGACGGCCTGTACGAGTGCATCCTGTGCGCGTGCTGCTCGACGTCGTGCCCGTCGTTCTGGTGGAATCCGGACAAGTTCGTCGGTCCCGCAGGCCTGCTGCAAGCCTACCGCTTCATCGCCGACTCGCGCGACGAAGCCACCGGCGCGCGCCTGGACAACCTGGAAGACCCATATCGTCTGTTCCGCTGCCACTCGATCATGAATTGCGTCGATGTTTGCCCCAAGGGTTTGAACCCGAACAAGGCGATCGGCAAGATCAAGGAACTGATGGTACGTCGCGCTATCTAAGGCGCCATTCGCGGGCGGCGCCAGCGTCGCCCGCGTTTTCGTATATTTGGTATAAAGTAGCAATCCATGACTGAACAGAACAGCTCTGCGCATCAGTCCGACCCAGCCAACAGAGCGCGCCTGCGCTGGCGCTCCCGCCGGGGTCTGCTGGAAAACGACATCATCCTGACGCGTTTTCTCGATGCGCATGAAACCGAATTGACCGACGAAGAAGTGGACGCATTTACGCGGCTCCTCGATTTGTCGGACAATGCCCTGATGGATCTGGTACTGGCTCGTAAAGAGCCGGAGGGCGAGGTTGACCTGCCGCACGTGCACGCACTGTTGCAGCGACTGCGCCTTGCATAAAGACACACCCAGAAAAGTTTCGTTTTTTTACTTTTGTCGCATCTCTCCAAGAAGGAAGAGTCCATGAACACCTCTGATAACAAAGCCACACTGTCGTTCTCCGATGGCAGCCCATCGGTCGAATTCCCGATCTACAAAGGCACCGTCGGTCCAGACGTCATCGACATCCGCAAGCTGTACGCCGGCACCGGCAAGTTCACCTACGATCCAGGCTTCATGTCGACCGCGGCATGCAACTCGTCGATCACCTACATCGACGGCGACAAGGGCGAGCTGCTGTATCGCGGCTACCCGATCGAGCAGCTGGCCGTGAACGCCGACTTCATGGAATCGTGCTACCTGCTGCTGAACGGCGAACTGCCGAACGGCGTGCAGAAGGCCGAATTCGTCGAGACCGTGACCAAGCACACCATGGTGCACGAGCAGATGCAATTCTTCTTCCGCGGCTTCCGCCGCGACGCGCACCCGATGTCGGTGCTGGTCGGCACCGTCGGCGCGCTGGCGTCGTTCTACCACGACTCGCTGGACATCAACGATGCCAAGCACCGTGAAGTGTCGGCCATCCGCCTGATCGCCAAGATGCCTACGCTGGTGGCGATGGCCTACAAATACTCGATCGGCCAGCCGTTCGTGTACCCACGCAACGACCTGTCGTACAGCGCCAACTTCATGCGCATGATGTTCGGCAATCCGTGCGAAGAATACAAAGTCAACGACGTGCTGGTGCGCGCGCTGGACCGCATCCTGATCCTGCACGCGGACCACGAGCAAAACGCATCGACCTCGACCGTCCGTCTGGCCGGTTCGTCGGGCGCCAACCCGTTCGCCTGTATCGCTGCCGGTATCGCCTGCCTGTGGGGCCCTGCCCACGGCGGCGCCAACGAAGCGGCACTGAACATGCTGAAGGAAATCGGCACCGTCGACAAGATCCCCGAGTTCATCGCGCAAGTGAAGGACAAGAACTCCGGCGTCAAGCTGATGGGCTTCGGTCACCGCGTGTACAAGAACTTCGACCCGCGCGCCAAACTGATGCGCGAAACCTGCTACGAAGTGCTGAACGAACTGGGCCTGCAAGACGACCCATTGTTCAAGCTGGCGATGGAACTGGAAAAGATCGCGCTGAACGACGAATACTTCGTGTCGCGCAAACTGTACCCGAACGTCGACTTCTACTCGGGCATCGTGCAATCGGCGCTGGGCATCCCAGTGTCGCTGTTCACCGGTATCTTCGCCATGGCCCGCACCATCGGCTGGATCGCCCAGTGGAACGAAATGATCGCCGATCCGGAACAGAAAATCGGCCGTCCGCGCCAGCTGTTCGTCGGTTCGACCACCCGCGAAGTCAAGCCGCTGGCACAGCGTTAATCCAGGGCTTTACTGCTGCACAAAAAAACGGGCTTCGGCCCGTTTTTTTTATGTGTTTTGCTCTTGCAGCAGTTGGTTGAAGACGGCCACGCTGTCATTGTCGATGCGGAGAAACTGCACGCCGGTCTTGTAGCCCAGTTCGGCGTCGGGATCGCTGTAGACCACCTGTCCCATCGCCAGCACGTTGTGGCTGGTGTCGCCCAGCTGCACCTGGAACGAGACGGCGCAGTATTGCGCCAGCCTGATCTGGCTGCCGGTCTGCAGGCTGATGCCGCCATGCGACAGGTCCAGCGTGTGGACCGCGTGACGGCTTTCGTCGGTCATGGTCAGCGTGGCGGGGTGGCGGACCGCATGACGGCGGGTGGTGCGGGCTTTCTGAGTCATGGCGCTACCCAAATAGTGAGATTGCGAAAAGGTTATCACAATCGCGCCCCGGCCACTACGGCCGGTTGCGGCGGTCGGGGCGCAGCACCAGCAGCCACCAGCCCAGCACGCCCAGCGTCATCTGCGGCAGGTTGAACAGGAATTTGGCGACGGTGGCGTCGCGCCGCTGCGGCCAGGCGCTGTCGGCGGTTTCGGCGATGATGTTGGTGTGGTAGAAGCACATCGCCAGCAGGGCCAGCGCGGCGATCGCCCAGATCGACGGCAGGCTGGTGACGCGGTGGCGCAGCACGGCGGCGCAGGGATACAGCAGCACGCAGCAGAAGACGTAGGCGAACAGGTTGGCCGGCAGGTTGGCCAGGCTGGCGTGCGGCAGCAGGATGGGCACGGCGCAGATCGCCACCGCGAGCATGACGGCGATGACGGGGTGGGAATGTTCAGGCCAGGAGTCGAAGCGCATAAGAAGGTGGCAGTTGGAATGGGGCTCCATTGTAGTGCCTGCCGGAAGATTGTTTACTTCTCCTGATCCAGCAAGGCCTGGATTTCTTCGCGTTCTTTTTTGCTGACGTGGCCGCCACGCAGCGCGGCCAGCACCAGGGCCTTGCCGGAGCCGGAGAAGGCTTTCTGGATCAGCTCTTTCAGCAGGTTGGTCTGCAGCGAGTCCTGCTCCTGCGCCGGGGCGTAGATGTGGGCGCGCTGGCTTTCGTCGCGCTTGAGCAGGCCCTTGGTGTGCATTACTTGCAGCAGGCGCAGCACGGTGGCGTAGTTCATGTCCGGCCGGGTTTCCAGCGCGGCGGCGTGCACTTGCTTGGCCGTCGACGGGCCCAGCGCGAACAGCAGGCGCAGCATCTCCAGTTCGGAGGCGGTCGGCTTGGGTGGGGTGATAGTGCTCATGGATGTAGAATAAAATATCTAGAATGAATTGTCTAGCGCTTCGTGAGCTGTTGCGCGATGGCGGCGAACAGCGGGCGCGCGGCGCTGTCCGCATGCACGCAGGCGGCTTGCAGTTGCACCAGGTGCGCCGGCGCGGCGTCGCAGCGCCCGATCAGCTCTTCCAGCAGGAAGCCGAAGGCGCGGACTTCGAGCCGTTGCAGCGGCAGCGCTTGCGGCCCGGCCGGATCGTAGAACGAGGCCGCGCCGAAGTCGCCCAATAGCGTGCGGCCTTGCTCGCAGTGCAGGATGTTGTGGCCATAGAGGTCGCCGTGCATGATGCCGCGCTGGTGCAGCCGGCCGGCGGCCGAGGCGATGCCGTGGGCGATCGCCAGCATGGCGTCGAGCTCGAAACGCTTGCCGTCGGCATAGATGTCGCGCGTGCAGCTGGCCAGGCTGGGCGGACCGGCCAGGTTGCCGAATTCCGGATCGATCAAGGACATCACGAGTCCGTGCGCGCCTTCGGGATGATGCGCCACCTGGCCCAGCACCGGTATCAGGTTCGGATGCGCGCCGGCGCCGATGCAGGCCGCCATCTCGCACAGCGGCGAGCCGTCGCTGGTCATCGCGCCCTTGAACAGTTTGACGGCGACATGCCGGCCGCGATAAGCGGCGCGGTAGATCACGCCGGAGGCGCCTTCGCCCAGCTTTTGTTCCAGCGCCAAATCGCTCCAGGCGATGGCGGCGGTGGGCGTGCCTTCCATGGCCAGCTCGCGCCCGGCGCAGAAAGGATTGCCGGCGTAGGCCAGCCACGTCAGGCGCGGCAATGCCGTCAGCCATTCCGGCAGCGAGGTCAGCTGGTTGGCGGCGATGCGCAGCAGTTCCAGCCGGTGCAGGTTGGCCATCCCGGCGGGCAGGGCGCGCAGGCGGTTCCCGGCCAGCATCAGCTTTTGCAGCAGCGGACGGCGGCCCAGTTCGTCCGGCAGTTCTTCGATGTCGTTATCGGTCAGCACCAGCCAGCGCAGCTGCGCCGGCAGCGACGCGGGCGGCACCGTGCGGATGCGGTTGGCCTTGAAGCCGACCATCGTCAGCGCCGGGCAGGCGCCCAGCGCCGCCGGCAGTTCGGTGAACTGGTTGTCCGAGCAGAAGATGATGCGCAGCTTGGCCAGGCGCGCCAGATCGTCCGGCAGCGACGACAGCGCGTTGCCGGACAGGTCGAGGATTTCCAGGGAATCGGCCAGCGCGAATATCTCGCGCGGGAATTCGGTCAGGCCGCAGGCCAGTTGCAGGCGCTGGACGCCTTTCAGGGCGCCAGCGCGCAGTTGCTCCAGGGTGTGCATGTGTGGGACGGTCGAGGATAACCGCCGCAGTGTATCACCCCATCGCCGAGTTGATTACCACTTCATCTCGCCCTTGGCGACTTTGGCGCTGGTGTCCAGCGCGGCGTTCAGGCCGGCGCCTGGATACAGCGCCTTCATGCGGGCGATCAGCGCCGCCGAATCGGCTGCCTTGGCCGTCTCGTCTTCAAATGTCACCAGGTAGTCGCGGGTGAAGGCGATGCTGTCCGGCGTCAGCGCGGCACCCGGCGCGAAGTGGCCCGGCACCACGGTGACCGGCTTCAGCGCCGCGACGCCCTTGAGCGTGGCCAGCCATTGCCGGCGCGATTCGGCGGTTTGCGTGTCGGCGGTCCAGACGTGCAGCTGATTGAATACGATGACGCCGCCGGCCACCGCCTTGATCGACGGGATCCAGACATAGCTGCGCTCCGGCGTCGCGCCTTTCAGGCCTTCGATCTTCAGGGCCTGGCCCTCCAGCGTGATGGTGTCGCCCTTGAGCGGCTGCGGCACGATGATGCCTTGCGGCGCGTTGTCCTTCAGGATGGGGCCCCAGAACGCCACCTTGGCGTCCTTTTTCTTTTCGATGCCGGCGATGGTTTGCGGCGTGGCGAGGATCTTCGCGTCCGGGAAGGCGACGTGGATCACATCCAGGCCGAAGTAGAAATCCGGATCGCTGTGGCTGACGTAGACCGTGGTCAGGCGCTTGCCGCTGGCGCGGATCCGCTCGACCAGCTTGAGCGCTTCGCCGCGCGAGAACTGGGCGTCGATCAGCACCGCGTCCCTGGCGCCGCTGACGATCACCGAGGCGACCGGGAAGATCGCGGCTTCGCCCGGATTGAATACGTCCAGCGTGAGCGGCGCGGCGCTGGCGGCGGCGGAAGCGGCGAGGGCGGCGGACAGCAGGGTTTGCTTGATCATGATCGTCTTTCAAGTGAGGTTGGAATGACGCCATCTTAAATTGACCGAATCGATAGAAAAATAGGGTAATCTGCACCTGTCAATTGCATAAATCGGACGAATCACATGGACCGCATCACCGCAGCACAGGTTTTCGTCAGCATCGCCGAGCGCGGCAGCATGATCGCCGCCGCCGATGCGCTGGATATGTCGCGCGCGATGGTGACGCGCTACCTGGCCGAGATGGAGCAGTGGGCCGGCGCCCGCCTGCTGCACCGGAGCACGCGCCGCCTCAGCCTGACCGACGCCGGCGACGTCACGCTGGCGCGCTGCCGCGCCATGCTGGCGCTGGCCGGGACGATGGAAGTGGCGGCCGACGACCCCGGCACGCCGCAAGGCCTGCTGCGCATCACCAGTTCGCAGTCGCTGGCGCAGGCGCATCTGGCCGGCGCGGTGACGGCCTACCTGGCGCGCTATCCGCGCATCTCGGTCGACCTGCAGATGAACAACCGCGCCGTCAACCTGATCGAAGAGCGCATCGACCTGGCGCTGCGCATCACCAACGCCTTGGAGCCGAACCTGATCGCCCGCCAGCTGGGCCTGTGCGACTCGGTGGTCTGCGCCGCGCCGTCCTACCTGGCGGCGCGCGGCACGCCGCAGCGGCCGGAGGACCTGGCGTCCCACAACTGCCTGACCTACACCTATTTCGGCAAGAGCCTGTGGCAGTTCACGCGCGCCGGCGGCGAGGCGGTGTCGGTGCCGGTCGGCGGCAACCTGTCCGCCAACGAAGACCTGGTCCTGCTGAAGGCGGCGGAGCAGGGCGCCGGCATTGCATTGCAGCCACTATACAGCGCCGCGCCGCTGATCGCCGAGGGCCGGCTGGTGGCGCTGCTGCCCGATTGCGCGCCGCAGCGCATGGGCATTTATGGTATTTATACCTCTCGTCAGCATATGTCACCCGGGTTGCGGACGATGTTGGATTTTTTGGTGGACTGGTTCGGTAATACCAGTCTCAAGGCATTGAAAATATGAAAACATTATGTGTAGACCAAGCAACCATGCGGCTTAAGTGAAAATTAATGGCAAAAGATTTACCGTGATTTTGTCGCACAAATGGTTGTTGCGATACAATACCGGTGCTATGCTGAATGACCGTTTTTTTTGTACCTGAAGAAATATAGCCCTTCCCCACAACTTGATGTGCAATCCGCTAACCGGTCAGGCCGTGTCGCGGAAGGTTAGATTAACCCGCTAATTCCTCGCGAAGCGCGAAGAAAGGTGAGCAATATGATGCAACAATACACGTCCAACTCCTACCTGTTTGGTGGGAACGCGCCGTACGTCGAAGAACTGTACGAAGCGTATCTCAACAATCCAGGCTCCGTGCCAGATAACTGGCGCGCCTACTTCGACGCCATGCAGCACGTGCCTGCAGTCGATGGCTCCAACAAACCAGACGTCGCCCACGCTTCGGTCATCGCCTCCTTCGCCGAACGCGCGAAAGCCGGCCCGATCCGCACCGTAGTCGCCTCCGCCGACGCTGAAATGGGCCGCAAGCGCGTCGCCGCGACCCAGCTGATCGCCGCTTACCGCTACCTGGGTTCCCGCTGGGCCAACCTGGACCCGCTGCAGCGCCAGGAACGTCCGTCGATCAATGAGCTGGAGCCGAGCTTCTACGGCTTCACCGATGCGGACATGGACACCGTGTTCAACATCAGCAATACCTACTTCGGCCCAGAGACCGCGACCCTTCGCGACCTGCTGAACTTCCTGCGCGATACCTACACCCGCTCGATCGGCGCGGAGTATATGTACATCTCCGATCCGGCCGAAAAACGCTGGCTGCAAGAGCGCCTGGAGTCGATCCGCTCGACCCCGAACTTCACCGCCGAGAAGAAAAAACACATCCTGGAGCGTCTGACCGCTGCCGAAGGCCTGGAGCGCTACCTCCACACCAAATACGTCGGCCAGAAGCGCTTCTCGCTGGAAGGCGGCGAAACCTTCATCGCCTCGATCGACGAGATCATCCAGCGCGCCGGTGAAAAGGGCGTGCAGGAAATCGTTATCGGCATGGCCCACCGCGGCCGCCTGAACGTGCTGGTCAACACCCTGGGCAAGGCGCCCAAGGAACTGTTCGAGGAATTCGAAGGCAAGCACGGCGACGACCTGCCGGCCGGCGACGTCAAATACCACCAGGGCTTCTCGTCGGACATCTCGACCCAGGGCGGTCCGGTTCACCTGTCGCTGGCGTTCAACCCGTCGCACCTGGAAATCGTCAACCCGGTGGTTGAAGGTTCGGTCAAGGCGCGTATGGACCGCCGCGGCGACCACCTGGGCAAGCAAGTGCTGCCTATCCTGGTGCACGGCGACGCCGCATTCGCGGGCCAGGGCGTTGTGATGGAAACCCTGAACCTGGCGCAGACCCGTGGCTACGGCACGGGCGGCACGGTGCACATCGTCATCAACAACCAGATCGGTTTCACCACCTCCGACCCGCGCGACGCGCGTTCGACCATCTACTGCTCCGACGTCGTCAAGATGATCGAAGCACCGGTGCTGCACGTGAACGCCGACGATCCTGAAGCCGTGGTACTGGCTTCGCAGATCGCCATGGATTACCGTCTGCAGTTCCAGAAGGATATCGTTGTCGACATCATCTGCTACCGCAAACTGGGCCACAACGAGCAGGACACCCCGGCGCTGACCCAGCCGCTGATGTACAAGAAAATCGGCCAGCACCCAGGCACCCGCAAGCTGTACGCGGACAAGCTGGTGGCGCAGACCGTGATCCCGGCCGACGGCGGCGAGCAGATGGTTGCCGCCTACCGCGACGCCATGGACGCCGGCAAGCACACCGTCGATCCAGTGATCTCCAACTTCAAGAACAAGTACGCGGTCGACTGGCTGCCGTTCCTGAACCGCAAGTGGACCGACTCGGCCGACACCGCCGTGCCGATGACCGAGCTGAAACGCCTGGCCACCCGCATCACCACCGTGCCGGAAGGCTTCAAGGTCCACTCGCTGGTCGAGAAGGTCCTGGGCGACCGCGCCACCATGGGCCGCGGCGAACTGAACCTGGACTGGGGCATGGGCGAACACCTGGCCTACGCCTCGCTGGTCGCTTCGGGCTACGCGGTGCGCCTGACCGGCCAGGACGCCGGCCGCGGCACCTTCGTGCACCGCCACGCCGTGCTGCACGACCAGAACCGCGAACGCTGGGATGCGGGCACCTATGTGCCGCTGGAAAACATCGCCGAAGGCCAGGCGCCGTTCACCGTGATCGACTCCGTGCTGTCCGAAGAGGCGGTACTGGGCTTCGAATACGGCTACTCGACCGCCGAGCCGAACACGCTGACGATCTGGGAAGCCCAGTTCGGCGACTTCGTCAACGGCGCGCAAGTGGTGATCGACCAGTTCATCAGCTCCGGCGAAGTGAAGTGGGGCCGCGCTTCGGGCCTGGTCATGATGCTGCCGCACGGTTACGAAGGCCAGGGTCCTGAGCACTCGTCCGCGCGTCCGGAACGTTTCCTGCAGCTGTGCGCGGACAACAATATGCAAGTGGTGCAGCCGACCACCGCGTCGCAGATCTTCCACGTGCTGCGCCGCCAGATGGTGCGCCAGTTCCGCAAGCCGCTGGTGATCCTGACCCCGAAATCGCTGCTGCGCAACAAGGAAGCCGGTTCCTCGCTGAACGACCTGGCCAAGGGCGCGTTCCAGACCGTGATCGGCGAAGTCGACGAGAAAATCGACGCCAAGAAGGTCAAGCGCGTGGTCGCCTGCTCGGGCAAGGTTTACTACGACCTGGTCAACGCACGCAAGACCCGCGGCCAGACCGACACCGCCATCATCCGTGTCGAACAGCTGTATCCGTTCCCGCACAAGTCCTTCGCTGCCGAACTGAAGAAGTTCCCAGCGCTGACCGAAGTGGTGTGGGCGCAGGACGAGCCGCAGAATCAGGGCCCATGGTTCCAGATTCAGCACAACATCTTCGAGAGCATGGACGCTGGCCAACGCCTGGCATACGCCGGCCGCCCAGCATCGGCATCGCCGGCTGTCGGTTACTACGACAAGCACTACGCCCAGCAAAAAGACCTGCTGGAAACGGCGTTCTCGAAGCTCAAAGGTTTCATCCTGACCAAATAAATCATCACGCTACTTACTGAACGGAGCGCCCTGCTGCTACGCGGCGGGGCGCCGCAATAACAAAATATACGGAGTTTTACATGGCACAAATCGAAGTCAAAGTTCCCCAGCTGTCGGAATCGGTAGCAGAAGCAACCATGCTGACCTGGCATAAAAAAGTCGGCGAGGCAGTCGCCCGCGACGAAAACCTGATTGACATCGAGACTGATAAAGTTGTTCTGGAACTGCCGGCACCAGCCGCCGGCGTCCTGGTAAAAATCATCAAGGGCGACGGCACCACCGTGGTTGCCGACGAACTGATCGCGATCATCGACACCGACGGCGTCGCCGCAGCAGCCGCTCCAGCCGCCGCCGCCGCCGCACCAGCCGCCGCCGCACCTGCTGCAGCGCCAGCCGCCGCTACCGGTGGTTCGAAGGGCGACGTGGCCATGCCTGCCGCCGCCAAGATCCTGTCGGAAAAAGGCCTGAGCGCTGGCGATGTCGCCGGTTCGGGCAAAGACGGCCGCGTGACCAAGGGCGACGCCCTGGCCGCCGGCGCCAAAGCACCTGCGGTCGCGCCGCTGGCGCCAGCCGCCGCCAAGCCGGCACTGCAGCAAGTGGCCGCGCCGGCAGCGGGCAACCTGGGCGACCGTCCGGAAGAGCGCGTGCCGATGAGCCGCCTGCGCGCACGTATCGCCGAGCGCCTGGTGCAATCGCAATCGACCAACGCCATCCTGACCACGTTCAACGAAGTGAACATGGCTCCGGTCATGGACCTGCGCAACAAGTACAAAGACAAGTTCGAAAAAGAGCACGGCGTCAAGCTGGGCTTCATGTCCTTCTTCGTCAAAGCCGCCGTTGCAGCGCTGAAGAAATACCCGATCATCAACGCCTCGGTCGACGGCAACGACATCGTCTACCACGGCTACTTCGACATCGGTATCGCGGTCGGTTCGCCGCGCGGCCTGGTGGTGCCTATCCTGCGCAACGCCGACCAGATGTCGATCGCCGACATCGAGAAGAAAATCGGTGAATTCGGCCAGAAAGCCAAGGAAGGCAAGCTGACCCTGGACGACCTGACCGGCGGCACCTTCTCGATCTCGAACGGCGGCACCTTCGGCTCCATGCTGTCGACCCCGATCATCAACCCGCCACAATCGGCCATCCTGGGCGTGCACGCGACCAAGGACCGCGCCGTGGTTGAAAACGGCCAGATCGTTGTCCGTCCAATGAACTACCTGGCAATGTCCTACGACCACCGCATCATCGACGGCCGCGAAGCCGTGCTGGGCCTGGTCGCGATGAAAGAAGCGCTGGAAGATCCTGCACGCCTGCTGCTGGACCTGTAATTCCTGCTTTGCCCCGGGCTCGTCCGAGCCCGGGGATTTCTCTGAGGGTCATGAATGAGCGTCGCAGAAGAAATCAAGCGTTTACACGAATTGCACCAGGCGGGAGCCTTGTCGGACGAGGAATTCGCCCAAGCCAAGGCCCGTTTGCTGAACCAGGAAGCCTACGTCCCAGGGGAGAACGTCTCCAACGACATCAGCCGCTTGCGCCGCTCCCAGAGCGACCGCTGGCTCGGTGGCGTGTGCGGCGGGCTGGGCAAGGTCACCGGGATCGAATCCTGGATCTGGCGCCTGTTGTTCGTATTGTTCGTGCTGACCTTCGGTTTCGGCCTCGCGATCTACATTCTGTTATGGATTTTCGTTCCAGACGAAGAACTGATTGGAAAATAAAAAATGAGTAAGCAATTTGACGTAGTAGTCATCGGCGCCGGTCCTGGCGGTTACATCGCTGCCATCCGCGCGGCACAACTGGGTTTCTCGGTCGCTTGCGTCGACGCGTGGGAAAATGAAAAGGGCGGCCCCGCACCGGGCGGCACCTGCACCAACGTCGGCTGCATTCCATCGAAAGCGCTGCTGCAATCGTCGGAGCACTACGAGCACGCCGGCCATGCGTTCAAGGACCACGGCATCGATGTCACGGGCCTGTCGCTGAACCTGCCGCAAATGCTGAAGCGCAAGGAAACCGTCGTCAAGCAAAACAACGACGGCATCCTGTTCCTGTTCAAGAAAAACAAGGTCACCTTCTTCCACGGTCGCGCCGCGTTCGCCGGCGCCGCCACCGCCGAAGGCTACCCGCTGACCATCACCGGTCCAGGCGCGGACACCATCACCGGCAAGCACGTCATCGTCGCCACCGGTTCCAACGCGCGCGCGCTGCCGGGTGCTCCGTTCGACGAGAAACTGATCCTGTCGAACACCGGCGCACTGGCCACCGACGCCGTGCCTAAGAAACTGGGCGTGATCGGCGCCGGCGTGATCGGCCTGGAAATGGGTTCCGTATGGCGCCGCCTGGGTTCGGAAGTGACCGTGCTGGAAGGCCTGCCGGTGTTCCTGGGCGCGGTCGACGAGCAAGTCGCCAAGGAAGCGCTGAAGCAGTTCACCAAGCAAGGCCTGTCGATCAACCTCGGCTGCAAGATCGGCAAGATCACCCCGGGCAAGAACGACGTCACCGTCGAGTACGAGAACGCCAAGGGCGAAGCCACCACCACCGTGTTCGACCGCCTGATCGTCTCGATCGGCCGCACCCCGAACACCGACGGCCTGGCCGCCGACAAAGCGGGCCTGGCGCTGGACGAGCGCGGCTTCATCGCCGTCGACGACCACTGCAAGACCAACCTGCCGAACGTCTGGGCGATCGGCGACGTGGTACGCGGCCCGATGCTGGCGCACAAGGCTGAAGAAGAAGGCGTGGCGGTTGCCGAGACCATCGCCGGCCAGCACGGCCACACCAACTTCAACACGATTCCCTGGGTGATCTACACCTCGCCGGAAATCGCCTGGGTCGGCCGCACCGAGCAGCAGCTGAAAGCCGACGGCGTCGCCTACAAGGCGGGCAGCTTCCCGTTCCTGGCCAACGGCCGCGCGCGCGCGCTGGGCGACACCACCGGTTTCGTCAAGTTCCTGGCGGATGCCGCCACCGACGAAATCCTGGGCGTGCACATCATCGGACCGATGGCTTCCGAGCTGATCTCCGAAGCGGTGGTGGCGATGGAGTTCAAGGCTTCGGCCGAAGACATCGCGCGCATCTGCCATGCGCACCCATCGCTGTCGGAAGCGACCAAGGAAGCCGCGCTGGCCATCGACAAGCGCACCTTGAACTTCTAAGCAGCACACTACGGTAGCAAGAACGTAGGGCGGGCCGCTTGGCCCGCCATTTTTATTTGCGCCCGCCACACAGAATCGAACACATGAACGTCGAAGAGTTTTATCAGCACGCGCTGGAAGAGCGCAATTTCAAGGCCGACGCCGCCCAGCGCCGCGCCGTCGACCGCCTGCAGCAGTGCTATGAGGAATGGGTGGCCTACAAGGGCCAGCGTTCCAGCACCTTCAAGCGCCTGATCAACCGTCCGGACGTGCCGAAGGGCGTGTACATGTGGGGCGGGGTGGGGCGCGGCAAGTCGTTCCTGATGGACAGCTTCTATTCGGTGGTGCCGCTGGTGCGCAAGACCCGCCTGCACTTCCACGAATTCATGCGCGGCGTGCACCGCCAGCTCGACGAGCTGACCGGCGTCGCCAATCCGCTCGATGAGGTGGCCAAGCGCATCGCCAAGAAATACCGCCTGATCTGCTTCGATGAATTCCACATCTCCGATGTGGCCGACGCGATGATCATGTACAACCTGATGAAGGCGCTGTTCGACAACGGCGTGTCCTTCATCATGACCTCGAACTACGATCCGAAACTGCTGTACCCGGACGGCCTGCACCGCGACCGCATCCTGCCGACCATCGCCCTGCTGTACGACAAGCTGGACGTGATGAACATCGACGCCGGCGTCGACTACCGCAGCCGCGCGCTGGAGCAGGTCGATTCCTACTATACGCCGCTGAACGCAACCACCGACCAGGCGCTGCGCGACGCCTACACCCGCATCGCCGAGACCGCCGACGAGGATCCGGTGGTGCGCATCGAGGCGCGCGAAATCCGCGCGCTGCGCCGCGCCGGCACCATCATCTGGTTCGATTTCAACACCCTGTGCGGCGGCCCGCGCTCACAGAACGATTACCTGGAAATCGCCAGCCGCTTCCATACCGTGATATTGTCCGGGATTCCCATGATGTCGGCGGCGATGTCGTCGGAGGCGCGCCGCTTTACGTGGCTGATCGACGTCTTCTACGACCAGGGCGTTAAACTGTTGATGTCGGCGGAAGTCGAGCCGGAAGAGCTGTACACCAACGGCACGCTGGCCAACGAATTTCACCGCACGGTATCGCGCATCGTCGAGATGCAATCGCGCGAGTACATGGATAAGGAACAGCGCGTCGCAGCGGCAGCGCTGGCGTGACGTTACACAGGAAAATACATATGAGAGCAGGTTTGAAACCGCTGGGCGAGATGATCGCCGCCGCCGCGCTGGCCGCCCTGGCGGCGCTGGCCGCGCCGGCGCAGGCCCAGACCACGTCGGTCGAGCAGGCCAACGCCACGCTGGCGCAGGTCGCCAAGGACCGCGCCGCCGTCAACGACGAATTCTCCGCCAGCGAGCGCGTCTGCACCACCAGGTTCTTCGTCAACAATTGCCTGGACAAGGCCAAGGAAAAACGCCGCGCCGCGCTGGCCGGGCTGCGCGCGCTTGAAGTCGAGGCGCAGCACTTCAAGCGCGCCGATTCGGTCGCGAAGCGCGACGCCGACCTGGCCGAGCGCGCCCGCAAGGATGCGGAAGACCAGGCGCAGCGCGCCGCGCACGTCCCCAAGGAGCCCAAGGTGGCGGACGACAAGCCGCCGCCGGCGCCGCCATCCGGCCGCCGGGTCGCGGACCGCGAAGCCGAGCATGCGGCCAAGCTGAAACGCGAACAGGCGCAGGACGCGGCCGACGCCGGCAAGCGCGCCGCCAATGTCGAAGCCTTCGAGCGGAAGAAACTGGAGTCCCAGCACCGCCAGGCGGAAGTGGCGAAGAAGAAGGCGGAAAACGCTGCCAAGGCGGCCGCCAAGGAAGCTGCCGATAAAAAGCGGGCCGAGGCCGAAGCGGCCGCAGCCGCCGCGGCGGCCGCCAAGGCGGCGTCGAAGTAAGACCGCGCCGCGCCTCAGACCGCGCGGCGCATCTTTTGCACGGTATAGCCGGGCGCTTCCTTGGGCGGCGCCACCAGCTTGATGATCGCCATCGAGCAGTTGTCGCCCTTGCCCTGGGCCCGCTCGGCGGCCTTGGAGATCAGGCGCTCGGCCGCCTGGCGCGGCGTGTTGCGCGCCACGGCCGCCGCCAGTTCGGCGTCCTTGAACAGCATCCACAGCCCGTCCGAACACAGCATGAAGGCGTCGCCGGCCCGCGCGCCTTCGTGCCAGCCCAGCGTCACGAACGGCGCCTTGAAGCTGTTGCCCAGCACATTGCTGAGCAGGCGGGAACTGCGGTGCTTCTTTGCCGCCTCCGGCGGCAGCTTGTCCTCGGTCACCAGGTGCTGGACATAGGCGTCGTCGTTGCTGCGCGCCGCGCAGGTCTCGCCGGCAAAACGGTATACCCTGGCATCGCCCACATGGGCCCACACGGCCTGACCCTGCGGCGTCAGGATCAGCAGGGCCAGCGCGCTTTGCGGCTCGGCGGTGGCGGCGATCGGGTTCATCTTGATGACCTCGTGCGCCTCCAGCGCGATGGCGCGCAGCAGTTCCTGCAGGCGGGGCAGGCTGGCGGCGTCGCCGGCGCGGAATTCGTCGAACAAGTGTTTGCTGGTCAATAACACCTGGTCGGCGCCGATGGCACCGGTGTTGCCGTCGGCCAGCACGGCCAGCACGTAGCCAGGCGCCTGGGCAGCGGTGAACAGGGCCACCCGGTCATTTTGCTGGGGCCGGTTACCGATGTGCTGGGCGGTCCCCGCTTCTATTTTGTATGCGCTCATATGTGACACTGTATCCTAGACTGCTGGTGAGCGATCAATCTGTTGGCGGCAAGCGCGCCGTAGATTAAACTATGCACCGTGTCGCAGTTTGTTTGCAATGTGTTTGCTGTACCCTTGTTGTTCCGGTGAAACTATTTGGCTGAGAAATATGACTGATGTACAAGATATCCAGCGTCGATTGATAGAACTCGACGTCGAACACCGCGATCTGGACGCGGTCATCGATATGCTGACGCTGGACGGCCACCACGATCAGCTGCAGTTGCGCCGCCTCAAAAAGCGCAAGCTGCAGCTGAAAGACCATATCACTCTGCTGAAAATGCAACTGGTTCCCGATGTTCCGGCCTGAGTCCGTCTCGGCGCCACTACTAAGTTTATTTTGACCGAACACCTTCCATCGCCCGCCGACGCCATCCCCGCCGTAGTCGGCGCCACGCCAGACCAGCCCCCCGGGAAGCACGATGCCGAGGTTGAGCGCCTGTTCGGCGCCGGTGGACCGCTGGGGCCGGCTGTGGGCGAGTACCGCCCGCGCAAGTCGCAGACCGAGATGGCCAAGGCCGTCGCCGACGCCATCGCCAACCAGACCACGCTGATCGCCGAGGCCGGCACCGGCACGGGCAAGACCTTCGCCTACCTGGTGCCGGCGCTGTTATGGGGCGGCAAGACCATCGTCTCCACCGGCACCAAGAACTTGCAGGACCAGCTGTTCCTGCGCGACATCCCGACCGTGCGCGCCGCCCTGCAGGCGCCGGTCTCGGTGGCGCTGCTGAAGGGACGCTCGAACTACGTCTGCCACTACCATCTGGAGCGCACGCTGCAGAACGGCCGCATGACCTCGCGCGACGATGTCGGCCATTTGCGCGAGATCTCGCGCTTCCTGAAAATGACCAGTTCCGGCGACAAGGCCGAGCTGGCCCGCGTGCCGGAAAACGCGCTGATCTGGAATTTGGTGACGTCGACCCGCGACAACTGCATGGGCGCGGAATGCCAGTATTACCAGGATTGCTTCGTGATGAAGGCGCGCAAGGAGGCGCAGCAGGCGGACGTGGTGGTGGTCAACCACCATTTGTTCTTTGCCGACGTGGCGCTGAAGGATTCCGGCGTCGCCGAGCTGTTGCCGTCCGCCAATACCATCATCTTCGATGAGGCGCACCAGCTGCCCGACACCGCCACCCTGTTCTTCGGCGATACGTTCTCGACCTCGCAAGTGCTGGAGCTGTGCCGCGACGTGCTGGCCGAGGGCTTGTCGAACGCCCGCGACGGCGCCGACTGGGGCAAGGTGGTCACCGTGGTGGAGAAGGCCGCGCGCGACCTGCGCCTGACGTTCCCGCAGGACATCGTGCGGCTGTCGCTGCCGCAGATCGCGCCGTCGAGCGACTTCTTCCCGGCGCTGCAGACGCTGAAAGACGCGCTGGACGGCATGCTGGCCGTGCTGGAAACCCAGGCCATGCGCGCGGAAACGCTGGAACAGTGCCGCCAGCGCGGCATCGAGCTGGGGCAAAAGTTGGCTTCCTGGAAATTCGATCCGAAGGCGCGGGTGGAGAAGGGCGAGGAAGCGGTGTTCTGGGTCGAGGCGTATGCGTCGTCGCTGCAGCTGCACAAGACGCCGCTGTCGATCGCGCCCATCTTCAACGGCCAGCGCGAAGGTGTGCCGCGCAGCTGGATCTTCACCTCGGCGACCCTGGCGGTGAAGAACGATTTCAGCCATTTCTCCGAGCAGATGGGCCTGGGCGACGAGCCGTCGAAGACCTGGCCGAGCCCGTTTAATTACGAGCAGCAGGGCATTTTGTACGTGCCGCAGGGCTTGCCGGACCCGAATTCGATGGGCTACACGGACGCCGTGCTGGACCATGCCTTGCCGATCATCGAGGCGGCGGGCGGAAAAACTTTCCTTTTATGCACGACTTTGCGCGCCGTGAAGCGCGCGGCCGAGCGTTTGCGCGACGAATTCGAGAAGCGCGGCCTGCCTTATCCGCTGTTTGTGCAGGGCGACAAGGGCCGCACCGAGTTGCTGGACCAGTTCCGCAAGGCGGGAAATGGCGTACTGATCGGTTCGCAGAGCTTCTGGGAAGGCGTCGACGTGCGCGGCGATGCGCTGTCTTTGGTGATCATCGACAAGTTGCCGTTCGCTCCGCCGGACGATCCGGTGCTGGCGGCGCGCATCGAGGTGATGGAAAAGCAGGGCAAAAACGGCTTCATGCACCACACTTTGCCGGAAGCGATCATCAATCTGAAGCAGGGCGCCGGACGCCTGATCCGCGACGAGGGCGATCGCGGCGTGCTGATGTTGTGCGATCCGCGGGTGATTTCCAAGCCTTACGGCAAGCGGATCTGGCAGAGTTTGCCGTCCTTCAAGCGCACCCGCGAGCAGGCTGAAGTGATCGAATTCTTCAAGAACAAGAATTCGGATCAGTAACTTTTGGTAGCGATGGCGTCACTCCCGCGCAGGCGGGAGTCCATGCCGGGCATGCTTTCCGTCCGCGCGGGAATGATGCCTAAATAGAAATCATGGCAATATCACCACCTTGCCCGTGACCTTGCGCGCCGCCATATCGTTGAGCGCCTGCGCCGTCTCCTCCAGCTTGTACCGTCCCGAAATATGCGGCCGGATCTTGCCCTCTTGCAACCATCCGATCAACTGCCGCATGCCGGCCAGGTTGGCTTTCGGCTCGCGTTTTGCAAACTCGCCCCAGAACACGCCGATCAATGAAGCACCTTTGAGCAAGGTTAAATTGAGCGGCAATTTCGGAATTTCGCCGTTGGCGAATCCGACCACCAGATACCGCCCGCGCCACGCGATCGAGCGGAACGCCGGCTCTGCATATTCGCCGCCGACCGGGTCGTAAATCACGTCCGGACCCTTGCCGCCGGTCGCCGCCTTGATCGCCTCGCGCAAATCCTGGCTGCTGTAGTTGATCAGCACGTCCGCGCCATGCTGTTTGCACACCTCCAGCTTCTCATCGGTCGAAGCGCAAGCAATAATGCGGGCGCCAAGGGCTTTGCCTATCTCGATCGCGGCCAGCCCCACACCCCCGGCCGCGCCAAGTATTAGCATGGTCTCGCCAGCTTTTAGCGCGGCCCGGTCCACCACCGCATGGTGCGAGGTGCCGTAGGTGAGGGTGATGGCCGCCGCCGTGTCGAAATCCATGCCGGGCGGCATGGGCATCAGGGCTTGCACGGGCGCCACTAATTGTTGCCCGAAACCACCGGTTGAAGTGAAGGCGATGACCTTGTCGCCGGCCTTGAAAGTTGTCACATCGTCGGCGACCGAGCGGATCACGCCGGCCACTTCGCTGCCTGGAATAAAGGGCAATTCCGGCTTGAATTGATACTTGCCTTGCACAATCAGTACGTCCGGAAAATTGACGCCGGCGGCCTTGACGTCGATCACCACCTGGCCTGAGGCGGCTTGCGGATCCGGCAATTCCTGGACGGTCAGGGTATCCGGCAAACCCCAGGCCTGGCATACGACAGCTTTCATTTCGGTCTCCTTGGTTTTTAAAATAGAACGGTCGTTATATTTTTATGATACCTGAAAGCGCCACCCGTTTGCGCAAAGTTCGGTCTGCCGCACGTTTGTGCTGGCGCAAAGTGGCTGCTGAGATGATTGTTAGAGTTGGTTAAGGGCCGCCCCGCTTGGGCGCGGCAGGGAGGACGCCATGACTATCCGCCACGGCTGCTTTTTTAGTTATGCACATGGCCAGCATGCGTACATGAGCAAGTTCAAGGACGATCTGGTCGACGCACTCAAATGCTACCTGGAGCCTCACTTCGACAACGAGGACGAGTTGTTTGTCGATAGCGAGCAGCTCGGCGGCGGCGACGACCTGGATCAGAAGATCGCGAGGGCGCTGTGCGAGAGCGTCTGCATGATTGTCATTTATACACCCAAATACGAAGCACACGCCTACACCCGCCGCGAGTTTGCAGCAATGCAACTTATCGAAAGCGAACGCAAGCAATGGTATCCGCTGCCCAGCCACCTGATCATTCCCGTGATCATGACCCGCCATCCGATCGGCCTGCCGCCGCAGATCGCCGGGCCGGGCATGTATGTGGACTTTTCCCGCTACACGCTGGCCAGCGGCGACCTGAAGACCAATCCCGATTTCATCCCGGACATTGAAAAAATCGTCCTGCGCATTGCCGAGCACTATCACTTCCTAAAACGATGCACGCCGCCGGGGCATGACTGTGGCCGTTTTGTCATGCCGGACATCCCGCCCGAATGGCGCGCCATTCCTCCTCCAAACTTCCCACGCTAAAGGTCTGTCATGGAACCCACTTCCCTGTCCCTGCCGCCGCTGAACGCCAGCGGCGAAGTCGTCACCTTCTATTCTTACAAGGGTGGGACGGGGCGCACGATGGCCCTGTCGAATATCGCCGTGCTGCTGGCCCGCCAGCAAAACGCCACCACGCCGGTATTGATGATCGATTGGGACCTGGAGGCGCCGGGCCTGCACCATTATTTCGACCACCACGAGGAGCGGCCGGGCGTGCTGGAGCTGTTCGAGGCGTGCCGCGAGCAGCTGCTGCGCCGGCGCAAGGGGGCGGCCGCGCTGGACGATGAAGAGCTGGCGCGCGACGTGCTGGCCGCCGTCGGCTGGGAACACTATGTCAGCCGGGTCGACCAGAGCAGCCAGCTGTACCTGATGCGCGCCGGCCGCTTCGACGACAGCTATGGCGAGCGGCTGGCCGCCATGCACTGGGACGACCTGTTCGACAGCTGCCCGGCGCTGTTCCGTTGCTTCGCTGATAATCTTGCGCGCCATTTCCGGCACGTGCTGGTCGATTCCCGCACCGGCCGCACGGACAGCGCCGGCATCTGCACGACCTTGCTGCCACGCAAGCTGGTGGTGGTGTTCACGCCCAACCGGCAAAGCCTGGAGGGCGTGCAGGCGCTGGTCACCCGCGCCACCGCCTACCGCCGCAGCCACGAGGACGAGCAGCGGCCGCTGCTGGTCTATCCCTTGCCGTCGCGCATAGAAATGGGCGACAGCACCCAGCGCGCGCAATGGCGGCGCGGCGACCTGACGCTGCATATCCTCGGCTACCAGCCCATCTTCGAGCGGCTGATGCGCGAGTGCTACGGCATGCAGCAAATCTCGCTGGACAGCTATTTCGACGAAGTCCAGCTGCAGCAGACCCGCACCTTCGCCTACGGCGAGCAGCTGGCGGTGCGCATGGATCAGGGCGGCGACCGCTTTTCGCTGACGCGCACCTTCGAGGCCCTGCTGGACTGGCTGGGCCCCGGCTATTTCCCATGGCAATCGAGCCGCGAAATCCACCTGCTGGCGGCGATCGGCGAGGCGCGCCATGCGCTGGACGAGGGCGGGGGCAGGGCGCTGTCGCAGCCGCTGGCGCGCGACCTCAACCTGCTGGGCGAGATGTACCGGCGCGAGAACAAGCTGCGGCAGGCGCTGGCCTGTTTCGAGGAAAGCATGGTGTTGCGCCAGCGCGCCATGGGCGAGGACCATGCCGACACCTTGATCAGCAAGAGCAATCTGGCCGCCGTGCTGCGCCAGCAGGGGCAGGTGGACGAGGCGCAGTTCCTCGAGGAGTGCATCGTCGAGTCGCGCGAGCGGCTGCTGGGGGCGGAACACCTCGATACGCTGGCGGCGCGCGCCAACCTGGCGGCCACGCTGGCGCGGCAGGGCCGCACCGCCGAGGCGCTGGGCATGCAGGACAATGTGCTGGACGCCTACCTGCGCATGCTGGGCTCCGAGCATCAGCTGACCTTGTCCTGCAAGGCGGCCCGCGCCGACCTGCTGTTCCAGCGCGGCGACACCGAACACGCCCGCATCGCGCAGGAGCAGGTGCTGGCGGCCCGCAAGCGGCTGCTGGGCGCCGAGCACGTCGACACCCTGCGCAGCAAGACCGCGCTGGCCAGCACGCTGGTCCGGCTGCAGGAGCTGGACGCCGCCCGCAGCCTGCTGGACGCCGTGCTGCAGGCGCAAATCCGCCGGCTCGGCCCGGACCACCCCGATACCCGCTTGGCCCGCGAGCATCTGGCCGATGTCCAGGTGCAACTCGGCGGCCAGCTGGGCGAAGGTCCGCTGGTGCCGGAACTGCATCAGGACGCGGCGATGGACGACTACGGCGACGCCTTGCTGCGGGCCGCGGGGCCGCGCGGCGTGTCCGGCGCGGGCAGCCTGTGGTCGCGCACCAGCGATGAATTGCTGGCGCTCGACACCCGGCTGGCCGGTGCGCGGCCGGCGCAACGTTAGCGCGGCACGACACCGGCAAATTTATCTGGGTTGGAGGCCGCCGCCGCGCGCAGCCGGGCCGTTGCTTCAGGTAAAATCTCCGTATGAGAATCCTGATCAGTAATGACGACGGCTACCTGGCGCCAGGCATCAACGCGCTGGCCCAGGCGCTTGCGCCCATCGCCGATATCGTGGTGGTGGCGCCCGACAGCAACCGCTCCGGCGCGTCCAATTCCCTATCGCTGGACCGGCCGCTGTCGGTGCAGCAGGCCGCCAATGGTTTCTATTTTGTTAACGGAACGCCGACCGACTGCGTGCACGTGGCGCTGACCGGCATGCTCGACTACCGGCCCGACCTGGTCGTCTCCGGCATCAACAACGGCCCCAACATGGGCGACGACACGCTGTACTCCGGCACCGTCGCCGCCGCCACCGAGGGCTATCTGTTCGGCATCCCGGCCATCGCCTTCTCGCAGGGCGCCTACGGCTGGGAGCACATCGACGACGCCGCCCGCCACGCGCGCGACATCGTCCAGCGCTATTATGAAACGCTGCCGCGCCCGTATCTGCTGAACGTCAACATCCCCAACCGGCCCTACGAGCAGCTGACCAGCGTGGTGGCCACCCGGCTCGGCCGCCGCCACCAGGCCGAGCCGGTGATCAAGGCCAAGGACCCGCGCGGCAAGGATATTTTCTGGATCGGCCCGCCGGGGGCGACCAAGGACGCGGGCGAGGGCACCGATTTCTATGCCTGTGCCCAGGGCTGGACGTCGATGACCCCGCTGCAGATCGACCTGACCCACAAAACCCAACTCGATGCACTGGCAAAGGCCCTGGCATGAACGATAAAAACCGTACCTTTCCCTTGCCGCTGTCCTCGGTAGTCGACAACCAGGGCGCCAGGAAGGCGACGGTGTTCGCGCCGGTGGCGACGCCGCAAACGGCGACCCAGAACGCGGCGCGCCATGCGCCGCCGCCTTTCCCCGGCGCGCGGCCGGTGGCCACGCCGTCCAAGTCGCACAGCTACGCGATGGAACGGGCGCAGCCGGTGCCGGTGCAGTCCCCGCGCCAGAATCCGCTGGTATCGGACGCGGTGCGGCGCGCCATGGTGCAGCGAGTCGCCAGGCAGGGCGTCAAGGATACGGTGGTGCTGGGCGCGCTGGAGAGCGTGCCGCGCCATATGTTCATGGAGGAGGCGCTGGCCTCGCAGGCGTATATCGACGCCTCGCTGCCGATCGGCCACCACCAGACCATTTCCCAGCCCTACATCGTGGCGCGCATGATCGAGGTGATGCGCAACGGCGGCCAGTTGAAGAAAGTGCTGGAGATCGGCACCGGCTGCGGCTACCAGGCGGCGGTGCTGGCCTGCGTGGCGCAGGAGGTGTATTCGATCGAGCGCATCAAGCCGCTGCACGAGCTGGCCAAGGCCAATCTGCGGCCGCTGCGCGTGCCGAACCTGCGCTTGCATTACGGAGATGGTATGCTTGGCCTGCCGCAAGCGGCGCCGTTCGACGGCATCATCCTGGCCGCGGCCGGGCTGGAAGTGCCGCAAGCCCTGCTGGAACAGCTGGCCATCGGCGGCCGGCTGGTGGCGCCGGTAGGCGCCCGCTCGCAGCATCTGGAATTGATTACGCGCATAGGCAAGGCGGAATGGACCAGCGAAACGCTGGAGGACTGCCATTTCGTGCCCTTGCGTCCGGGCACGGTGTAGTTACCTTAACCTTGCCCGCACCACACAGACATTAAGATGAGAATGACAAATAAAAGCAATCTGCTCGCACTGAGCTTCACGCTGGTTTTCCTGAGCGCCTGTAATACCACTCCGAATCAAGCACCGGTTGTCGACCGCACGATCCCGCCTGCCGTCAAACCGGCCACGCCGAGCGAAACGGCGCAGATCGCCCGCGACGAGCGCGGCCTGTACACCGTCAAGAAGGGCGACACCCTGATCCGCATCGCGCTGGAATACGGCCAGAACTACCGCGACCTGGTGACCTGGAACAACCTGGCCAACCCGAACGACATCAAGGTCGACCAGGTGCTGCGCGTGCTGCCGCCGGACAGCGCCAATTCCGGCGTGGAAACCGCCGCCGTCATCATGCCGCCGTCCGACAAGACGCCGCCGCCGGCGCCGGTGGTCAAGCTGAGCGGGCCCAAGGGCGAGAAGAAGCCGTATTCCGACGCCACGCTGGCCGAACTGCAGCGCGGCGACAACGGCAAGGCCATCGCCGCCGCCCCGGCCGCTGCCCCGGCGACGACGCCGGTGGTCGCCCGTCCCTCGGTGACGCCGCCGATCGCCGCGCCGAGCGTGCCGGCGCCGGCCGCCGACGAGGAAAAGCTGAGCTGGATCTGGCCTTCCGAGGGCAAGGTGATCGCCACTTTCGACGAGGGCAAGAACAAGGGCGTGGACATCGCCGGCAAGGCGGGCCAGCAAGTCGTGGCTGCCGGAGCAGGAAAAGTCATGTATGCAGGCAGCGGCATCCGCGGATATGGTAATCTCGTTATTGTGAAGCACAGTAATAGCTTGTTGTCGGCCTACGCGCACAATCGCACGATTGTGGTCAAGGAAGGCCAGAGCGTGACCAAGGGACAAATGATTGCGGAAATGGGTGATTCCGATACCGATTCCGTCAAGCTGCACTTTGAAATCAGGCAGCAGGGCAAACCGGTGGACCCGTCCAGATTCCTGCCTAACCGCTAGCTGAGCCATGACACATATGCCGCACGACCAGATGGATGACGACTCGGCCCCGGAAGATTTCCAGGACGAGGCGGGCGATGATGTAGTCATCGATTCCATCGACGGTGCGGACGGCGCGGGCGATCCCGACGGCGCGCCCGCCACCGGCGCGGTGCTGGAAAGTGTCGACGAACTGAAGAAGGTGCTGGCGGCCGAGCTGTCGACCGACACCACCCAGCACTACCTGAACCAGATCGGCACCCGGCCGCTGCTGACCGCGCAGCAGGAGGTGCACTACGCCACCTTGGCCAAGAGCGGCGACTTCAGCGCCCGCCAGACCATGATCGAGCACAACCTGCGGCTGGTGGTCTCGATCGCTAAGCACTACATCAACCGCGGCGTGGTGCTGCTCGACATGATCGAAGAGGGCAACATCGGCCTGATGCGCGCCATCGACAAGTTCGAACCCGAGCGCGGCTTCCGCTTTTCCACCTACGCGACCTGGTGGATACGCCAGAGCATAGAACGCGCCATCATGAACCAGGCCCGCACGGTGCGCCTGCCGGTGCACATGGTGCGCGAGCTGAACCAGATCCTGCGCGGCAAATACCACCTCGAAGCCCAGCACCACAACGGCAAGGACGCCACCGCCGAGGACATCGCCGAGCTGGTCGGGCGGCCGGTGGAGGAGGTGCAGGACATCCTGGCGCTGTCCGAGCACGCCACCTCGCTGGACGCGCCGCTGGACAACGATCCGCAATCGTCGCTGATGGACATGCTGCCCGGCGACAGCGACGACAGCCCCGACGCCCGCGCCGAACACCATGAAATGACGGTGCTGGTGCGCGACTGGCTGACCAAGCTGCCGGACAAGCAGCGCATCGTCATCATGCGCCGCTTCGGCCTGGACAACGACGACCCGGCCACGCTGGAAACCCTGGCCGAGGAAATGGGCGTGACCCGCGAGCGGGTGCGCCAGATCCAGCAGGAAGCGCTGGTCAAGCTGAAACGGGCGATGGCCGCGCGCGGCGTGGTCCGCGATTCCCTGCTTTAACACTTCCCATTCTGCTATCATGTCGGCCCCGGCGCCTGCGCGCCGGCGCCGGCCATTCCCCATTCAATATTGAACGTTATGCAAGAAAATACAATCTTCATCAAGTCGCTCGACATGGACGCCCGCGGCGTCGGCCATCTGGAAAATGAAGACGGCTCCCAAGGAAAAGTGGTGTTTGTCGAAGGCGCACTGCCTGGCGAGACGGTCAGCTTCACCACGTTCAAGAAGAAGAAAAACTGGGAAATGGCGCGCATGGACGCGCTGCACCACGAGTCGCACATGCGCGTCAAGCCGAAGTGCGTGCACTTCGAGATGTGCGGCGGCTGCTCGATGCAGCACCTGGAGCCGACCGCGCAGGTGGCGATCAAGCAGCGCGTGCTGGAGGACAACCTGCAGCACATCGGCAAGGTCCGCCCGCTGACGGTGATGCGGCCGATGTACGGCCCGACCTGGGGCTACCGCTACCGCGCGCGCCTGTCGGTGCGCCACGTGGCCAAGAAGGACACGGTGCTGGTCGGCTTCCATGAAAAGAAATCGGTCTTCGTGGCCGATATCAAGAGCTGCGAAATCCTGCCCAGGCATGTGTCGGACCTGCTGCTGCCGCTGCGCGGGCTGATCGGCTCGCTGACCCTGTTCGCGCAGATTCCGCAGATCGAAGTGGCGATCGGCGAGGGCGTCACCGCGCTGGTGCTGCGCATCATGGGGCCGCTGACGCCGGCCGACGAGGTCAAGCTGAAGGCCTTCGCCGACCAGCACCAGATCCAGTTCTGGCTGCAGACCAAGGGCCCGGAAACCGCCGCGCCCTACTATCCGCTGGACCAGGACCTGCATTACCTGCTGCCGGAATTCGGCATCAAGATGCCGTTCAAGCCGGTCGACTTCACGCAGGTCAACCACTACATCAACCGCGTGCTGGTCGGCAAGGCGCTGCGCCTGCTGGACGTGCAGCCGGAAGACCGCGTGGCCGACCTGTTCTGCGGCCTGGGCAACTTCACGCTGCCGCTGGCGACGCAGGGCCGCGAAGTGGTCGGCATCGAGGGCAGCACCACGCTGTCCGAGCGCGCGCTGGACAACGCCAAGGCCAACGGCCTGTCGGACAAGACCACCTTCTACACCCGCAACCTGTTCGAGGTCACGGCCGACGACCTGGTCGCGCTGGGCAAATTCGACCGCATGCTGATCGACCCGCCGCGCGACGGCGCGATGGCGCTGAGCGAAGCGCTGGTGGCCTTGAGCCAGAGCCGCGCCGACCTGCTGCCGAAGCGCATCGTCTACGTCTCGTGCAGCCCGTCGACGCTGGCGCGCGACGCCGGCATCCTGGTCAACGCCGGCTATGTGCTGGATAAGGCCGGCGTGGTCAATATGTTCCCGCACACCTCGCACGTGGAATCGATGGCAGTGTTCAATCTGGCTTGATGTTTTTCTTGTAAGTTTGTTGACTTTGCCGGAGGCGTTTGCAACACTGGCTTGATTCCTAATCAGCGCCCGGAGTTGGCATGCGCCTCCTGTCCCGTCTCATCGTCATGGCCGCATTTTGCGGCCTGCCGCTCGCCGTCCTGGCCCAAACCACCGTCACCTCGTTTTCGCCGGAAGGCGCCGTCAAGGCGGTGCGCCAGGTCACCGCGCGCTTCAGCGGTCAGATGGTCCCGCTGGGCGACATGCGCCTCGCCGATCCGTTCACCGTCGATTGCCCGGAGGAGGGCAAGGGCCGCTGGATAGACGGCAAGAACTGGAGCTACGATTTCGTGCGCGACCTGCCGGGCGGCGTGGCGTGCAGCTTCACGCTCAAGGCCGACGCCAGGGACCTGGACGGCAAGCCGCTGGCCGGCGAGCGCAAGTTCGCCTTCAACACCGGCGGCCCGGCGGTGGTGGAGATGGTGCCGCGCGAAGGTTCCAGCTACATCGACGAGCAGCAGATCTTCATCCTCGGCCTCGATGCGCCGGCCAGCGAGCGGACGGTGGCCGCGCATGCATGGTGCCGCGCCGACGGCGTCAATGAAAAGATCGGCGTGCGCATCCTCGGCGGCGCCGAGCGCCAGCAGATACTGGACCAGCGCAAGGCCTTCACCGACCGCTACCTGTCGTTGTACTTCAAGGCGCGCGGCGTGATATGGCGCGCCGGCGCGGCCGTGCGCAGCGACCGTATCGAGAAGCTGCCCATCGTGGTGCTGCAATGCCAGCGCCGCCTGCCTGCCGGCGCCGATGTGTCGCTGGTGTGGGGCGCGGGCATCGCGGCCGGCAGCGGCATCGCCACCGTCCAGGACCAGGCGCTGGCTTTCCGCACGCGGCCGGACTTCACCGCGAAGTTCAGCTGCGACAGGCTGTCCGCCAAGGGCGGCTGCATCCCCTTCCTGCCCGTGCGGGTGGAGTTCTCGGCGCCGGTGCGCATGGCCGATGCACTGGCCGTCAAGCTGGCGGGGCCTGGCGGCAAGGTCTTCAAGGCCGGCGTCGACAAGGAGGAGGCCAGGGCGGAATACGTCAGCTGGGTGACCATCAAGGGACCGTTTCCGGAAAAATCGAAACTGATGCTGACCTTGCCGGCCAACCTGAAGGACGATGCCGGCCGCACCTTGCTGAATCAGGCGCGCTTCCCGATGGCGGTGCAGACCGATGTGCAGCCGGCGCTGGTCAAGTTCCCGGCGCGCTTCGGCATCATCGAGGCCAGGGGCGACAAGCTGCTGCCGGTCACGGTGCGCAATATCGAGTCCACGCTGAGCGGCGGCAAGGCCAAGGTCGACGGCGCATCGCTGCGCGTGAACGACGCCGCCGCCACGCCGGAACAGCAGGACCAGCAAATCATCCATTGGATGAAGCGCATGAGTTACGGCGGCGGCTGGGAACCTTCGGAGTTGTATGGCGAGAACCTGCTGAAGCCTGTTCTGGCGGACGTCAAGGGAGGCTCGATCGAACGCTTCGCCATGCCCAAGCCGGGCGGTGCGCGGGCGTTCGAGGTGGTCGGCATCCCGCTGCGCAAGCCGGGATTCTACGTGGTCGAACTGGCCAGCCCCAAGCTGGGCCAGGCGCTGACCGACAAGCGCAATACTGCCTATGTCAGCACGGCGGCGCTGGTCACCAATATGGTGGCGCACTTCAAGCACGGCGCGCAGTCATCGCTGGTGTGGATCACCTCGCTGGACAAGGGCAAGCCGGTGGCACAGGCGCAGGTGGCGGTACGCGATTGCGCCGGCGCCTTGCTGTGGCAGGGCGCGACCGACAGCACCGGCGTGGCACGCATCGGCAAGGAACTGCCGGTACCGGCCTGTCGGCCGGAGGGTAGTTACTTCATCAGCGCCCGCAGCGGCGGCGACATGACCTTCACGCTGTCCAACTGGGACCGGGGCATCGAGAGCTGGCGCTTCAACCTGCCGACCGACGACTACAGCGCCGACAACGTGATCGCCGCCACCGTGTTCGACCGCACCTTGCTGCGCGCCGGCGAGACGGTGCACATGAAGCACTTCCTGCGCCGCCATGTGGAGCAGGGCATCGCGCTGGTCAGCGACGCCGATGCGCCGCGCAAGGACACGCGCAACTGGCGCGCCAGGCAGCTGACGGCCGAGGAGCGCAAGGCGCAGCCGGGCAAGATCATCATCCTGCACGAGGGCAGCGAGCAGCAGTACGAACTGCCGGTCGGCTGGAGCGCGAACGGCAGCGCCGCCAACGACTGGGCGATACCGGCCGACGCCAGGCAGGGCTGGTACCAGGTGATGCTGGGAGGACGCGAGTCGGGCCGCTTCCGCGTCGAGCAATTCCGCGTGCCGACCATGAAGGCGATTTTGCAGGGGCCGAAGACGCCGGCGATCCAGGCCGCGTCGGTCGAGCTGGATGTGCAGCTCAGCTACCTCTCCGGCGGCGGCGCCGGCGACGCGCCGGTGCAGCTGCGCACCGTGGTCCAGGATAAATCCGTCAGCTTCGACGACTATGCCGACTTCACGTTCAGCACCGGCGACGTCAAGGTCGGCGCCGAGCGCAGCGCCGGCGCTTTCGATGAGGACGAGGGCATGTTCGACGACGGCGGCGCCGATGCGCCGGCGGCGCTGTCGGGCCTCAAGACGCGCAGCCTGGCGCTGGACAAGGCCGGAGGCGCGCGCGTGACCATCGACCAGCTGTCCACCGCGCCTGTCCCGCGCGAGCTGACGGCGGAGATGACCTACCAGGACGCCAACGGCGAGACGCTGTCCGCCGCCACCCGCATTCCACTGTGGCCGTCGAGCTATGTGATCGGCATCCAGCCCGACGGCTGGGTACTGAGCAAGGATGCGCTCAAGTTCACGGTCGCGGTGCTGGATCTGCGCGGCCAGCCTGTGGCCGAGGCGCCGGTGACGGTGGACTTCTTCCAGCGCCAGTCCTACTCGCACCGGCGGCGCCTGATCGGCGGCTTCTACGCCTATGAGAACAGCAGCGAGATCAAGGCGCTGGGCGCGGCCTGCGAGGGCCGGACCGACAACAAGGGCCTGCTGATCTGCCAAGTCACGGCGCCGGCGTCGGGCAACCTGATCCTGCGCGCCAAGACCCAGGACGGCGAACAGCGCGTGGCGATGACGAATCGCGAAACCTGGGTGGCCGACGGCGCCGACTGGTGGTTCAGCGCCACCGACAACGACCGCATCGACCTGCTGCCGGAGAAGAAGCGCTACGAGCCGGGCGACAGCGCCAGCTTCCAGGTGCGCATGCCGTTCCGCGAGGCCACCGCTTTGGTGACGGTCGAGCGCGAAGGCATCATCGATACCTATGTGCGCCCGCTCAGCGGCAGCGCGCCGGTGTTCACGATACCGGTCAAGCAGCAGTACGCGCCCAACGTCTACGTGTCGGTGCTGGTGGTGCGCGGCCGCGTGGCCAGCGTGGCGCCGACCGCGCTGGTCGACCTGGGCAAGCCCGCCTACAAGCTGGGCATCGCGCCGTTGAAGGTGGGCTGGTCGGCCAATGAACTCAAGGTGCAGGTCACGACGGACAAGCCGGTGTACAAGGTGCGCGACAACGCCGCCGTCAAGGTCAAGGTCACGCGCGCCGACGGCTCGCCTGTTCCGGCCGGGGCGGAAGTGGCGCTGGCGGCGGTCGATGCCGGCCTGCTGGAGCTGATGCCGAATACCAGCTGGGAGCTGCTGGAAGCCATGATGCAGCAGCGCAGCCTGCAGGTGCAGACCGCGACCGCGCAGATGCAGGTGGTCGGCAAGCGCCACTTCGGCCGCAAGGCGGTGCCGGCCGGTGGTGGCGGCGGCAAGGGCGCCGGCCGCGAACTGTTCGACACGCTGCTGTTCTGGAAGGCGCGCGTGAGCTTGGATGCCAACGGCGAGGCTTCGGTGCAGGTGCCGATCAACGATTCGCTGACGGCGTTCCGCATCGTCGCCATCGCCAGCGCGGAGGCGGATTTGTTCGGCACCGGCCGCACCGAGGTGCGCAGCTCGCAGGATTTGATCCTGCTGTCAGGCTTGCCCGCGCTGGTGCGCGAGGGCGACCGCTTCCGCGCCGGCTTCACGCTGCGCAATACCACCGATGCCGCCGTCAAGGTGGCGCTGACCGCCAGCGCGGGCGGCAAGGCGCTGGCGCCGCAGCAGGTATCGCTGGCTGCCGGCCAGGCGCAGGAAATCGGCTGGGATTACCAGGTGCCGCCGTCGGTGACGTCGCTGGCCTGGGATGTCGGTGCCAGCGTGGCCGGCGCCGGCGATGCGCCCGCCTCGCGCGACCGCCTGAAGGTCAGGCAGAAAGTGGTGGCGGCCGTGCCGGTGCGCGTCACGCAGGCGACCTTGCTGCAGCTGGACCGCAAGCTGAACATGCAAGTCAAGCTGCCCGACGATGCGCTGCCGGGGCGCGGCGGTGTGCAGGCGCAGTTCAGCACCCGCCTGGGCGGCGATCTGCCGGGCGTGCGCGACTACATGCAAGCCTATCCTTACCGCTGCTTCGAACAGGTCAGCTCGCGCGCCATCGCGCTGCACGACAAGGCGCTGTGGCAGTCGGCGATCGACACGCTGCCCGCGCACCTGGACGGCGACGGCCTGGTCAAGTACTTCGCCTTGATGACGCAGGGCAGCGACACGCTGACCGCCTACGTGCTGTCGGCCTCCCGGGAAGCGGGTTACGAGATCCCGCCGGAACTGAAGGCGCGCATGGAGTCCGGCCTGCTGGCCTTCGTGCAGGGCCGCGTCACGCGCTACTCGTCGCTGCCGACGGCCGACCTGGCGGTGCGCAAGGTGGCGGCGCTGGAGGCGCTGTCGCGTTCCAATGAGGTCGCGGCCGCACAGCTGGAATCGTTCGCGGTCGAGCCCAATCTGTGGCCGACGTCCGCCGTCATCGACTGGTATCTGATCCTCAAGCGCTCGCCCAAGCTGCCGCAGCACGCGCAGCGGCTGGCGCAGGCGGGGCAGATACTGCATTCGCGCCTGAACCTGCAGGGCACGACGATGGGCTTCTCGACCGAGCGCACCGACGACTGGTGGTGGCTGATGTCGTCCGCCGACGTCAACGCCAACCGCCTGCTGCTGGCGATGCTGGACAACCCGGCGTGGCAGGACGACATGGGCCGGCTGGCACGCGGTACGCTGGGCCGCCAGCGCCACGGCCGCTGGGATACCACCGTGGCCAACGCCTGGGGCGTGCTGGCGATCGACAAGTTCTCGCAGAAGTTCGAGCGCGACAAGGTGACTGGCACCGCCATCGCCACGCTGGCGCAGGCCAGCAAGAGCATCGCCTTCGGCGGCGACGCCACCGGCGGCGCGGTGTCGCTGCCATGGCCGCGCCGAGGCGGCAAACTGCAGCTGGAGCATGCCGGCGCCGGCAAGCCGTGGGTGACGGTGCAGACCACGGCGGCCCTGCCGTTGAAGGCGCCGCTGTCCAGCGGCTACAAGATCGCCAAGACCGTCACGCCAATCGAGCAGAAGGTCAAGGGCGAGTGGTCGCGTGGCGATGTCTATCGCGTGCATCTGGACCTGGAGGCGCAGTCGGACATGACCTGGGTGGTGGTCGACGACCCGATCCCGGCCAGCGCCACCGTGCTCGGTTCGGGGCTGGGCCGCGATTCGCAGTTGCTCGACAGCGGCAAGCAGCGCAGCGGCTGGACCTGGCCGACCTTCGAGGAACGCACTTTCGAGGGCTTCCACGCTTTCTACCAGTTCGTCCCGAAAGGGAAATGGAGCCTGGAATACACGGTGCGCCTGAATAATCCGGGCCAGTTCAACCTGCCACCGACACGGGTCGAGGCGATGTATAGTCCGGAGATGTTTGGCGAGGCGCCGAATGCGCCGTTGGGTGTGAAATGAAACTGATCGCTTTCAGCTTGCTGGCGCTGGCGGGTGCCGCCAGCGCCGCCGTGCCGACCCACGAGGAGGTCAAGGCGGCGTATCGCTCGTCCGAGGCGCAGCTGCTGGACCGGCACGGCGAGCCGGTGCAATCGCTGCGCATCGACATGCAAGTGCGCCGCCTGCCATGGGTGGCGCTGGCCGACATCTCGCCCAGCCTGCCGGCCGCCGTGCTGCAGGCGGAAGACCAGCGCTTCTACCAGCATGGCGGCGTTGACTGGAGCGCGGCCACCAAGGCCGCGTGGGACAACCTGTTCCGCAGCCGCCCGCGCGGCGCCTCGACCATCACCATGCAACTGGCGGCGCAGCTCGACCCGCAACTGCTGCCGTCGGCCAAGGGCCGCAACTGGAGCCAGAAGTGGGACCAGGTCAAGGCCGCGCGCGAGATCGACGCCTCGTGGACCAAGCCCCAGATCATGGAAGCGTACCTGAACCTGGTGTCGTTCCGCGGCGAGCTGCAGGGCGTGGGCGCGGCGGCGCGAGGCTTGTTCGGCAAGGCGCCGTCCGGGCTGGACTTGAGCGAATCGGCGATCCTGGCCAGCCTGCTGCGCGGACCGTCGGCCGCGCCCAAGCTGGTGTCGCAGCGGGCCTGCGCACTGGCGCAGGAGTTGCGGATGCCGTCCACCTGCAGCGAGATCCAGCTGCGCGTGGTGGTGGCGATGGGCCGCCCGCAACTGGCGGTTGAGCTGCCGCCGGCGCCGCAGGTGGCGCAGCAGTTGCTGGTCAGCGGCGGCCAGGCGGTGCGCAGCACGCTGGACGGCGGCCTGCAGCGCTTTGCGCAGACCGCTCTGCGCCAGCAGTTGATGGCGCTGCGGGCGCGCAATGTCAACGATGGCGCGGTGGTGGTGCTGGATAACGCCAGCGGCGAGATCCTGGCCTATGTCGGCAATGCGGGCGGCGGCGAGGTCGATGGCGTGGCGGCGCTGCGCCAGGCCGGATCGACGTTGAAGCCTTTCCTATACGAGCTGGCGCTGGAGCGCAAACAGCTGACGGCGGCCTCGCTGATGGACGATACGGCGATCGATATCTCGACGCCCTCCGGCCTGTATATCCCGCAGAACTACGACCGCGATTTCAAGGGCTACGTCAGCGTGCGCAACAGCCTGGCCAGCTCGCTGAACGTGCCGGCGGTGCGCACGCTGGTGATGACGGGGCTGGACCGGTTTCACCAGCACCTGCGAGACGTGGGCCTGGGCAGCCTGACCGAATCGCCGGACTACTACGGCTATTCGCTGGCGCTGGGATCGGCGGAAGTGTCGCTGCTGGAACTGAGCAATGCCTACCGCACGCTGGCCAACGGCGGCGTGTACGGCGCCGTCACGCTGCGGCCCGGGCCGGCAACGCCCACGCGCCGCGTGCTGGACGCCGGCGCCGCTTTCATCATCGGCGACATCCTGGCCGACCGCGCCGCGCGCAGCATCACCTTCGGCCTGAAGAACGAACTGGCGACCACCTTCTGGGCGGCCGTCAAGACCGGTACGAGCAAGGACATGCGCGACAACTGGTGCCTCGGCTATACGGGACGCTACACGGTCGGCGTCTGGGTCGGCAATTTCGACGGCCAGCCGATGTGGGACGTGTCCGGCGTCAGCGGCGCGGCGCCGGTGTGGCGCGATGTGATGGATTACCTGCATCGGGGTCAGCCCAGCCGCGCGCCGGCGGCGCCGGCCGGCGTGGTGCGCCAGCAGATCGCCTACCAGCCGGCGCTGGAGGCGGCGCGCGGCGAGTGGTTCCTCGCCGGCACGCAAAGCCCGGTGATCGCGC
Organism: Duganella sp. CT11-25; assembly: GCF_047302815.1. Lineage (NCBI taxonomy): Bacteria > Pseudomonadati > Pseudomonadota > Betaproteobacteria > Burkholderiales > Oxalobacteraceae > Duganella > Duganella sp. CT11-25. The sequence continues at coordinate 2,241,529 of NZ_JBKBFD010000001.1, read as the reverse complement.
TGGTGCAGGATGGCCATCGCGCGCCCAAGATCTTGTATCCGGGCGAAGCCAGCATCATCGCCATCGACCCGGACATTCCGGACGCGATCCAGCGCGTATTTTTCCAGGCGCAAGGCGGGCAGGGGCTGCGCTGGCGGCTGGACGGCGCCGACCTCGGCCGCGCCGAAGACTATGCCTGGCGGCCGACCCCCGGCGCCCACCAGCTGGCGCTGGTCGACGCCGAAGCGCGCACCGTCGCCGCCACCCGCTTCCAGGTGCGCGGCGGCACGCAATAAAAAAAGCCGGCGCGAGGCCAGCTTTTTGGGGCGTGCTGAATGCTCTTAGTCGCGGTCGCCGCCGAAGATGCCCAGCAGCGACAGCAGGTTGGTGAAGATGTTGTACACGTCCAGGTACAGGCTCAGCGTGGCGCTGATGTAGTTGGTCTCGCCGCCGTTGATGATCTGCTGCACGTCATACAGGATGTACGCCGAGAAGATACCGATCGCGACCACCGAAATCACAATCGCCAGCGCCGGAATGTGCAGGAAGATGTTGGCGATCGAGGCCAGGATCAGGATCACGAGACCGGCGAACAGCCAGGTGCCCATGCCCGAGAAGTCACGCTTGGACACCGTCGCGACCGACGCCAGCACCGCGAACACCGATGCCGTACCGCCGAACGCGGCCATGATCAGGAAACCGCCGTTGGCGAAGCCCAGGATGCGCGACAGCAGCGGCGTCAGCATCAGACCCATGAAGAAGGTAAAGCCCAGCAGCAGGGCCACGCCCAGGCCGGAATCCTTGTTCTTCTGGATTCCCCAGATGAAGCCGAAGGCCACCGCCAGGAATACCAGCATCATCAGGCCGCCGCCCAGCGGCAGGTGCAGGGACACGCCCAGCGCCGCGCCAAACACGGTCGGCACCATCGACAGCGCCAGCAGCCAGTAGGTGTTGCGCAGCACGTTGTGCTGCACCGACCGGCGGCTTTCCGCCAGGTCGTAGGTTTTTTGCATGTTGATCATAGTGCCTCCATTACATAGGATTCGGTTTCCCGCTTGCCAAAAGCATAGCACGTCGGGGTAAAAAAACGCAAAATCATGCTCAAAATGCACTTAGAGCTGGCTTAAACCGGCAGTATGGCCATTTTCGATGCCGCGTTGCAAGCTTATCTATTGCCGTTTTTCTGTATATGGGGTGTTCTATGGTAAAATCAAAGGTTGATTGAGTTATCAATTTTGTTTTAAACCTTTCTTTTTATTGGAGTTTTTCAAATGGCAATCGAACGCACCCTGTCGATCATCAAACCAGACGCAGTTGCAAAAAACGTTATCGGCCAAATCTACAGCCGTTTCGAAGGCGCTGGCCTGAAGATCGTTGCTGCGCAAATGAAGCAGCTGTCGCGTGAAGAGGCTGAAGGTTTCTACGCTGCGCACAAAGAGCGCGGTTTCTTCAAGGATCTGGTTGACTTCATGGTCTCCGGTCCAGTCATGATCCAAGCTCTGGAAGGCGAGAACGCCGTCCTGAAAAACCGCGAACTGATGGGCGCTACCGATCCTAAGAAGGCCGACAAAGGCACCATCCGTGCTGACTTCGCCGATTCGATCGACGCTAACGCTGTTCACGGTTCCGACGCTGTCGAAGCCGCCGCAGTTGAAATCGCTTACTTCTTCGGTAAGTAATACGCAGTAGTCCTGTTTTTGTAATGCCCCGTTTCCGCCTCGCCCCCGCGGACGGAAACGGAGTTCTTTAGAATTGTTTTGAAACTGAATATGAACGCACCTCTGACCAACTTGCTGGACTTCGATCCCGCGCAGCTCATCGCTTATTGCGCCGAGTTGGGGGAGAAACCGTTCCGCGCCAAGCAACTGCAGCGCTGGATCCACCAATTCGGCGCGTCGGACTTCGACAGCATGACGGATCTGGCCAAGTCGCTGCGCGATAAACTGAAAACCCGCGCCCACGTCACGGCGCCGGCCATCATCAGCGACCACACGTCCACCGACGGCACCCGCAAATGGCTGGTCGACGTCGGCAACGGCAACGCGGTCGAAACCGTGTTCATCCCGGAAGAGAACCGCGGCACGCTATGCATCTCGACCCAGGCCGGCTGCGCCGTCAACTGCCGCTTCTGCTCGACCGGCAAGCAAGGCTTCTCGCGCAACCTCAGCGTCGGCGAAATCATCGGCCAGCTGTGGATGGCGGAATTCGAACTGCGCCGCACCAAGGGCATCGAGCCCGGCCCGAAGGGCGAGCGCCAGATCACCAACGTGGTGATGATGGGCATGGGCGAGCCGCTGCTGAACTTCGAGCCGACCGCCACCGCGCTGAAGCTGATGCTGGACGATAACGCCTACGGCCTGTCGCGCCGCCGCGTGACCCTGTCCACCTCCGGCGTGGTGCCGATGATGGACAAGCTGTCGCAGGAAGTGCCGGTGGCGCTGGCCGTCTCGCTGCACGCCTCGAACGACCAGCTGCGCGACAGCCTGATCCCGCTGAACAAGAAATACCCGCTCAAGGAGCTGATGGCCGCCTGCAAGCGCTACCTGGAATTTGCGCCGCGCGACTTCATCACCTTCGAGTACTGCATGCTCGACGGCGTCAACGACTCCGACGAGAACGCGCGCGAATTGCTGGCCCTGGTGCAGGACCGCGAATTCGGCGTCAACTGCAAATTCAACCTGATTCCGTTCAATCCGTTCCCGGAATCGGGCCTGCTGCGCTCCAAGAATCCCCGCATCAAGGCCTTCGCGCAGATCCTGGTCGACGGCGGCATCGTCACCACCATCCGCAAGACGCGCGGCGACGACATCGACGCCGCCTGCGGCCAGTTGGCCGGCGAAGTCCAGGACCGCACCAAGGTCGCCCAGCGCATGGAGAAAATGGCCGAGTACCAGCAAAAGTTCGGCGCTAATTTCGGCAAGATCGTGGAGATCCGTTCCTGATGATCTTCCTGGCGCAGCGTAGCCGGCTCAGTCTCGTCGCGGTGCTCGCGGCCGGGGCGCTGGCCGGCTGTGCCTCGCGGGCGCCTGAACGGGGCAATAGCGGCCAGGCCGAACTGGTGACCGAATCGGACCAGACCTCGGCCCAGCGCAAGGTCGAGATCCGCATGCAGCTGGCGGTCGGCTATTTCGAGCAGCGCCAGTATGCGTTCGCGCTGGACCAGGTCAAGCTGGCGCTGGTGGCCGATCCGGACCACGCCGACGCCTACGGCATGCGCGGCCTGATCTACCAGCAGATGGGCGAGGCGGGCCTGGCCGAGGACAATTTCGTGCGCGCCCGCAAGCTGGCGCCGGGCAACCCGGACTTGGCCAACAACTACGGCTCTTTCCTGTGCCAGGCCGGCCGCATCGCCGAAGCGTTGCCGCTGTTCGATGCGGCCCTGGCCAACCGCGCCTACCGTTCGCCGGCCAACGCCGCCAACAACGCCGGTTCCTGCGCATTGAAGATCAAGGATTACGCCAGCGCGGAGCGTTATCTGCTGCAAGCCTTGCAGTTGACGCCCGACCTGCCGGCCACCAACGCCAATCTGGCGCGGGTATATTTTGAAAAGCGCGATTATGTGCGCGCCAATTTCTTTATTACCCGCCTGAACAAGGTGGCAAAGATGGAGAGCCTGACGGCCGACGTGCTGTGGCTCGCGATTAAGGTGCAGCATAAGCTGGGCGATACGGGAGCGGAATCCGGTTGGGCGACGCAATTGCGCCGCCACCACCCCGGCTCGACCGAGTATGCTGCTTATCAACGTGGGGCGTTTGATGAGTGAAACAGGGATACCAATGAATTCAGAGTGGGCAGAACCGCCAAAAGACCAGGGCAGCAGCAGCCTGGCCACGCCCGGAGCACAACTGGCAGCCCAGCGCGAGGCGATGGGCTGGACGGTGGAACAGATCGCCGATCAACTGAAGCTGGCGCCGCGCCAGGTCAAGGCACTGGAAGCGGGCGACTACGCCGCGCTGCCCAACATGGCCGTGGTGCGCGGTTTCGTGCGCGCCTACGCCAAGGTCGTCAAGATCGATGCCACCCCGCTGGTGGCGATGATTGAAGTCGTGTCGCCGACCAGCCATGAGGCTGCGCCGCCGCGCAAGGAGATCGCCGCCTCGTTTTCCGAGTCGCGCTTCCCGTCGATGACGGGACGTTCCTCCGGTCCGGCCGGCTGGCTGGTCGGCGTCGCCGCCGTGGTGGCGGTGGCCGCCGCCGGCGCGTACGCCTGGCAGACCGGCTTGATTCCGGCCACGCTGTTCCAGCGCTCGGACAAGGATGCCTCGGCCAGCGCCGTGGCGGAAGCGGCCAAGCCGGCGGAAACCGCGGCGCCGATCGAAACCACGCTGCTCAAGCCGGGCGAGGACGCCGCGCCGGTGCCGTCGACCAACGTGCCGCTGATTTCGGTGCCGCCGCAAAACGCGCCGGCCGCCGCCGATACGGCGCCTGCCGCGCCAGCGCCGGTGGCGACGCCGCCGGTGGCCGCCGCGCCGGCGCCTGTCGTGGCCGCGCCTGTCGCCGCGGTCGCTGCGCCAGCCGCCACCGGCCACCAGCTGGTGCTGAAGGTGACGGAAGATTCGTGGGTGGAAATCCGCCGCCCCGGCACGACGCCGCTGATTTCGCGGCTGGTGAAAGCCGGCAGCACCGAGACCTTCGATATCAAGGATCCGGCGCTGTTGATCGTCGGCAAGCCGGGCGGCGTGGAAGCCACGCTGGGCGGTGCGCCGCTGGCGTTGCCGCCGGTGACCGGCGGCACGATTTCGCGCGTCAATATCAAGTAAAAAATTAAGTCAATTCGAGCAGAACCATCATGTCTTCAACGCAAACAGCCATTCCTTCGGGACCATCGAACCGCCGCGCCAGCCGCAGCGTGCTGGTCGCGCACGGCCAGCGCAAGATCTGGGTCGGCGGCGACGCGCCCGTGGTCGTGCAGTCGATGACCAATACCGATACCGCCAACGCCATCGAGACCGCGATCCAGATCCGCGACCTGGCGCGCGCCGGTTCGGAGCTGGTGCGCCTGACGGTGGACCGGCCGGAAGCCGCCGAAGCGGTGCCGTACATCCGCGAGCAGCTGGACAAGATGGAGGTCGACGTGCCGCTGGTCGGCGACTTCCACTACAACGGCCATACGCTGCTGAACGATTATCCCGAGTGCGCGAAAGCGTTGTCGAAGTACCGCATCAATCCGGGCAACGTCGGCAAGGGCGCCAAGCGCGACACGCAGTTCGCGCAGATGATCGAAGTGGCCGCGCGCTACGACAAGCCGGTGCGCATCGGCGTCAACTGGGGCAGCCTGGACCAGGCGCTGCTGGCGCGCATCATGGACGAAAACGCCGGCCGCGCCGAGCCGTGGTCGGCGCAGGCCGTCATGTACGAGGCGCTGATCACCTCGGCCATCGAGAACGCCGTGCGGGCCGAGGAACTGGGCCTGGGCCGCGACAAGATCATCCTGTCGTGCAAGGTCTCGGGCGTGCAGGACCTGATCGCCGTGTACCGCGAGCTGGCCAGGCGCTGCGACTATCCGCTGCACCTGGGCCTGACCGAGGCCGGCATGGGCAGCAAGGGCATCGTCGCCTCGACGGCGGCGCTGTCGGTGCTGCTGCAGGAGGGCATCGGCGACACCATCCGCATCTCGCTGACGCCGGAGCCGGGCGGCGACCGCACCAAGGAAGTGATCGTCGGCCAGGAAATCCTGCAGACCATGGGCCTGCGCAAGTTCACGCCGATGGTGATCGCCTGCCCGGGTTGCGGCCGCACCACCTCGACCACCTTCCAGGAACTGGCCGACAACATCCAGACCTATCTGCGCGAGCAGATGCCGGAGTGGAAAAAGACCTACCCGGGCGTGGAGGCGATGAACGTGGCCGTGATGGGCTGCATCGTCAACGGCCCCGGCGAATCGAAGCACGCCAACATCGGCATCAGCCTGCCGGGCACCGGCGAATCGCCGGCCGCGCCGGTGTTTGTCGACGGCGCCAAGTTTGCCACGCTGCGCGGCGAGCGCATCGTCGAAGAATTCCAGGACATCGTCCTGAACTACGTGAAAACGAACTACAGCAAACAAGCTGCATAAGAACATGTCCAAAACTGAAAAAATCGTCGCCGTCAAAGGCATGAACGACATCCTGCCGACCGATGCGCATCTGTGGCAGCTGTTCGAGAACACCGCGCAGTCCGTGGTGCAGAGCTACGGCTTCCAGCAGATCCGCACGCCGATCGTGGAAAACACCTCGCTGTTCGCGCGCGCCATCGGCGCCGTGACCGACATCGTGGAAAAGGAGATGTACTCGTTCGAGGATGCGATGAACGGCGACAAGCTGACCCTGCGCCCTGAAGGCACGGCCGGCGCGGTGCGCGCGGTCATCGAGCACAACCTGGTCTACGAAGGTCCGAAGCGCCTGTGGTACACCGGCCCGATGTTCCGTCACGAGCGTCCGCAGCGCGGCCGCTATCGCCAGTTCTACCAGTTCGGCTGCGAGGCCGTCGGCTTCAGCGGCCCGGACGTGGACGCGGAAATGATCATGCTGTGCCGCCGCCTGTGGGACGACCTGGGCCTGGAAAACATCCGCCTGGAACTGAACTCGATCGGCGACGCCGAAGAGCGCGCGCGCCACCGCGTCGACCTGATCGCTTACCTGGAAAAACACGAGGAGATCCTCGACGCCGAAGCCAAGCGCCGCCTGCACAGCAACCCGCTGCGCATCCTGGACACCAAGAACCCGGCGATGCAGGAGATGGTCAACGGCGCGCCGAAGCTGCTGGACTACCTGGGCGAGGAATCGCTGGGGCACTTCAACGGCGTGCGCAAGATCCTCGACCACAACAACATTCCGTACGTGATCAACCCGCGCCTGGTGCGCGGCCTGGACTACTACAACCGCACCGTGTTCGAGTGGGTGACGGACGCGCTGGGTTCGCAGGGCACCGTGTGCGCCGGCGGCCGCTACGATCCGCTGATCGCTTCCTTCGGCGGCAAGCCGACGCCCGCCGTCGGTTTCGCCATGGGCATCGAGCGCCTGCTGGAACTGATGAAGGAAGCCGGCGAGCCGGAAGCGCCCAACCAGTGCGACGTCTACCTGGTGCACCAGGGCGAGGCGGCGCAGCTGCAAGCCTTCGTGCTGGGCGAGCGCTTGCGCGACGCCGGCCTGGACGTCATCATGCACGGCTCGACCGCGGCGGGTGCCGGCAGCTTCAAGACGCAGATGAAAAAAGCCGATGGCAGCGGCGCCTCGTTCGCCGTCATCATCGGCGAAGACGAAGTCGCCAACCACACCGCCAGCGTCAAGGCGATGCGCGCGGTGGAGGGCGAACAGCAGCAATCGACGGTGCCGTTCGACGACGTCGTCGATTTCGTGGTCGACCAGATCACCGACAGCGGCGATCACCATCACCACGTGCATGACGAGCATTGCAATCACTAAGCATTCCATTTAACTATAACGGCAGACGAATACCATGGCATACGATCTCGAAGAACAAGAGCAACTCGCGTCCCTCAAAGCTTGGTGGGAAAAGTACGGCAACCTGACCTCGTGGGTGCTGATCGCCGTCCTCGCCGGCTACTCCGGCTGGCAGGGCTGGAACTACTACCAGCGCAGCCAGGCCAGCCAGGCCTCGGCCCTGTATGACGAACTGCAAAGCGCGGTCGAAGCCAAGGACAACGTCAAGGTGCTGCGCGCCGCCGGCGACATGGAATCCAAGTTCGGCAGCACGGCCTATGCGTCGATGGCCGCGCTGACCGCCGCCAAGACTTCGTTCGAAGCCAACGACCTGAAATCGGCCAAGGCCCAGCTGCAATGGGCGGCGGACCACGGCGGCGAGGAATTCAAGGCGCTCGCCAAGATCCGCCTGGCCGGCGTGCTGCTGGATGAAAAAGCCTACGACGAGGCGCTGAAAGCGCTGGGCGGCGATGTGCCCGCGCAGTTTGCCGGCGCCGTGGCCGACCGCAAGGGCGACATCCTGGTCGCCCAGAACAAGCTGGCCGAAGCCCGCGCCGCCTACCAGGCCGCGCTGGACGCCACCGACAAGAAGAACCCGGGCCGCCAGCTGATCCAGCTGAAGTTTGAGGCGATCGGCGGCTCCGTGCCGGCCGAAAAAGCCGCCGCTTAACCGACGTCGTTCCCGCGCAGGCGGGAATCCATGCTGAGTATGGGCCCACGCGTGCGCGAGGGCGACGCGCCACGTAACGAACAAGGTTGAAAATTTATGCGTATTACCGAAAAAGTTATTGCTGCAAGCGTGTTTGCGATGTTGGCCGGTTGTTCCTTGTTCGGCTCTAAGGATGCCAAGAACCAGCCGGCGCCGCTGGTCGAGCTGAAGGGCGCGATGACGCCCAAGACGGTGTGGAAGTATTCGCTGGGCAAGGCCGGCACCGCGGTGTTCACGCCTGCGCTGTCGGGCGAGAACCTGTACGTGGCCGACGCCGACGGCGCGCTGGCGCGCATCAGCGCCGCCACCGGCAAGGAGCAATGGCGCGTCAAGACCGGCTCCGACCTGACGGCCGGCGTCGGCACCGACGGCGACGTGGTGGTGGTCGGCGGCGTCAAGGGCGCGATCCTGGCGTTCGACGCCAACGGCAAGCAGCTGTGGAAAGGCCAGGCGTCGAGCGAAGTGCTGTCGTCGCCGGTGGTCGGCGGCGGCGTGGTCGTGGTGCGCAGCGTCGACAACATCATCACCGCGTATGACGCCAAGACCGGCGAGAAACGCTGGAACGTCACCCGCGCCACGCCGGCGCTGACCCTGCGCAATGCGCCGGGCATGGTGATCAGCGGCCTCAACGTGTATATCGCCCAGCCGGGCGGCAAGCTGCTGGCGCTGGTCCTGGCGACCGGCCTGCAGCGCTTTGAAGTGGTGGTCGGCGAGCCGCGCGGCGCCACCGAGCTGGAACGTGTGACCGACATCGCCGGCACCCCGGTGATCTTCGAAAAAGATGTCTGCGCCGTGTCCTACCAGGGCCGCGTGGCCTGCTTCGACGCCATCACCGGCGCGCCGCACTGGAGCAAGCCGACCTCGTCCGACAAGGGCGTGGCGGTGGACCAGCGTTTTGTATTCGTCTCCGACGATAAAGGTGAAGTTGCAGCCTACAGCCGTGAAAACGGCAGCAACGCCTGGAAGAACGACAAACTGTCCTATCGCAACCTGTCGACCCCCGTGTCGTATGGCCGCGCCGTGGCAGTCGGCGACTACCAGGGTTACGTCCACTTCCTGTCGCGGGAAGATGGCGCATTTATAGGTCGCGCCGCGACCGACGGCAGTGCTATCCAAGCGGATCCTGTCATCTCCGGCTCGAATTTGATTTTCCAAACCCAATCAGGGACAGTGACCGCTCTCGCGGTCGAGTAATAAAATGAAGCCGGTAATCGCACTAGTGGGTCGACCCAATGTAGGGAAATCGACCTTGTTCAATCGTCTGACCCGCTCGCGCGATGCGCTGGTGGCGGACTTGCCTGGGTTGACGCGAGATCGTCACTATGGCGAGGGCCGTGTCGGCGAACGTCCCTTCCTCGTCATCGACACGGGCGGCTTCGAGCCGGTCGCCAAGGAAGGCATCATGCATGAGATGGCCAAGCAGACCAAGCAGGCCGTCGCCGAGGCCGACATCGTCGTGTTCCTGGTCGACGGCCGCCAGGGCCTGACGCCGCATGATAAAACCATTACCGACTTCCTGCGTAAAAGCGGCCGTCCGGTCATGCTGGTCGTCAACAAGTCGGAAGGCATGCGCTACACCGCCGTGGTCGCCGACTTCTACGAACTGGGGATGGGCGAGCCTTACTCGATCTCGTCGGCGCACGGCGACGGCGTCGCCGACCTGGTGGAGGAGGCGCTCGACCTGGCCTTCGCCCAGCGTCCGGAAGATGCCGAGGAACTGGACAAGACCGACCACGGCATCAAGATCGCGCTGGTCGGCCGTCCGAACGTCGGCAAGTCCACCCTGATCAACACCCTGGTCGGCGAAGAGCGCGTGATCGCCTTCGACATGCCGGGCACCACCCGCGACTCGATCGAGATTCCGTTCGAGCGCGAAGGCAAGCAATACACGCTGATCGACACGGCCGGCATCCGCCGCCGCGGCAAGGTGTTCGAGGCGATCGAGAAGTTCTCGGTGGTCAAGACGCTGCAATCGATCTCGGAAGCCAACGTCGTCGTGCTGATGCTCGACGCCCAGCAGGACATCTCGGAGCAGGACGCCCACATCGCCGGCTTCGTGCTGGAGACGGGCCGCGCGCTGGTGATCGCCGTCAACAAGTGGGACGGCCTGCGCAGCGACGAGCGCGACGAGATCAAGATCGACATCGACCGCAAGCTCGATTTCCTGTCCTTCGCCAAGATGCACTTCATCTCGGCGCTGAAGTCGCAGGGCATCGGCCCACTGATGAAGTCGCTTGACGCGGCCTACGCCGCCGCCATGTGCAACCTGTCGACGCCGAAGCTGACCCGCGCGCTGATCGAGGCGGTGGAGAAGCAGGAGCCGCGCCGCAAGGGCTCGATCCGGCCGAAGCTGCGCTATGCGCACCAGGGCGGCATGAACCCGCCGGTGATCGTGATCCACGGCAATGCCCTGGACGCGGTCGGCGAGCCGTACAAACGTTACCTGGAAAAACATTTCCGCGACACGTTCCAACTGGTCGGCACGCCGCTGCGCATCGAACTGCGCACCGGTAAAAATCCGTTCGCCAAAGGTTCGGCGAAATAAGGCTGTTTTTTTGCAGGAACGCCCTGCAAAAAAAGCCAAAACAGGTTACAGTGGCTTAGAAGCACCATTCCCGACGTGGCGAGCGGTGTTTCAGCGAAAATCGTTTGACTTTTTGCTGAGCCACGTACTTGAAATTAAGCGTTTCGCCTCCAAATCCAACACAACAACATAAAATGGAGCTGTTATGAGCAACAAAGGGCAACTGTTACAAGACCCATTCCTCAATGCCTTGCGCAAAGAGCATGTTCCTGTCTCGATCTATCTGGTCAACGGCATCAAGCTGCAGGGCCATATCGAATCGTTCGACCAATACGTCGTACTGCTGCGTAACACCGTGACCCAGATGGTCTACAAGCACGCCATCTCCACCGTGGTACCGGCACGCGCCGTCAACCTCAACATCGAATCCGAAGCGGAATAAGCGCTTGCATCATCGCTTCTTCCCAACTCGCTTGATCGCCGTATGCGCGCAGCCTTAGTCGGTATCGATTTCGGTCAAGGCGACTTTGCCGCCAGCGTCGAAGAACTGCAACTGCTGGCCCGTTCAGCAGGTGCGGAACCGGTGACGACGATCACGGCCAAGCGTTCGGCGCCGGACGCGGCTTATTTCGTCGGCAGCGGCAAGGCCGACGAGATCGGCCTTGCCGTGCTCGATCACAAGATCGAGATCGTCATCTTCAACCACGCGCTGTCGCCCGCCCAGCAACGCAACCTGGAAAAGCGCCTGCAGATCCGGGTGCTGGACCGTACCAGCCTGATCCTTGATATCTTCGCCCAGCGCGCCGCCTCCCACGAGGGCAAGCTGCAGGTGGAACTTGCTCAGTTGCAGCATCTGGCCACGCGCCTGATCCGCGGCTGGACCCACCTGGAACGGCAAAAGGGCGGTATCGGCCTGCGCGGTCCCGGCGAAACGCAGCTGGAAACCGACCGCCGCCTGATCGGCGAGCGGGTCAAGGCCCTGCGCGCGCGTCTCGACAAGCTGCGCAAGCAGCACGAGACGCAGCGCCGTTCGCGCGGACGCAGCCAGACCTTCTCGGTGTCGCTGGTCGGCTATACCAATGCCGGCAAGTCGACCCTGTTCAACGCCGTCACCAAGGCCGGCGTGTATGTCGCCGACCAGTTGTTCGCCACCCTGGATACGACCTCGCGCCGCGTCTACATGGGACAGGAAGTGGGCAATGTGGTGATCTCGGATACGGTCGGTTTCGTGCGGGAACTACCGCACCAGCTGGTGGCGGCGTTCCGCGCCACGCTGGAGGAGACCATCCATGCCGACCTGCTGCTGCACGTCGTCGACGCCTCGTCGCCGGTGCGCATGGAGCAGATCGAACAGGTCAACCTGGTGCTCAAGGAAATCGGCGCCGATCACATTCCGCAGATACTGGTGTGGAACAAGATCGACGCCGCCGGGCTGGAGCCGTCGGTGGAGCGAGATGAATATGATAAGATTTCCCGCGTCTTCCTCAGCGCGCGCACCGGCCAGGGACTGGACCTGCTGCGCGGCGCCATGGTCGAGTGGGCCAAGGCCGCACCGGGCGCCCGCCTGAACCAGGCGTACGACACCGGGGAAGCACTAGAAGAAGAACCAGAAGCAATAGAGAGCAGTCCCACCCTCACTGACGTTGGATCACACTAATGCGTGTCTCCTCACTTATGAAACGACTCGGCTTGAAGCTGTCGCTGAACGATCCCCGCTGGGGCTCGGACAAGAAAGACGACAGCAAGCCGCAAGCCAATGAAGGCAAGAAGCCCGGCGAGGGCCCGCCCGACATGGAACAGCTGTGGCGCGATTTCAATCAGCGCCTGAACAGCTTCTTCGGCCAGAAAAACCGTCCCGGCAACAATGGCGGCGACAACAACGGTGGCGGCGGCGGTGGCCGTCCCGACCTGGCCGGCGTGCGCGCCACGGCCGGCGCCATCGGCGTGGTGGTGGCGCTGATCTGGCTCGCCAGCGGCTCCTTCATCGTGCAAGAGGGCCAGACCGGCGTGGTCTACACGTTCGGCAAGGTCAGCCATACGACCGGTTCCGGTTTCAACTGGCGCTGGCCGTATCCGTTCCAGACCGACGAAACGGTCAAGGTTTCGCAGATGCGGGTGGTCGAGATCGGCTATCGCGGCAATATCAAGAACAAGCAGGCGCGCGAATCGCTGATGCTGACCGATGACGAAAACATCATCGACATCCAGTTCGCCGTGCAGTTCAAGCTGAAGGATCCGGTCGCCTGGCTGATGAACAACCGCGACGAGGAGGACACCGTGCGCCAGGTGGCCGAGACCTCGATCCGCGAAATCGTCGGCAAGAACAAGATGGACTTCGTGCTGTACGAGGGCCGCGACAAGGTCGCCTTCGAAACCCAGCAGCTGATGCAGCAGATCCTCGACCGCTACGCCTCGGGCGTGCTGATCTCGAACGTCACGCTGCAGGCCGTGCAGCCGCCGGAGCAGGTGCAGGTCGCCTTCGACGATGCGGTGAAAGCAGGGCAGGACCGCGAGCGCCAGAAAAACGAAGGCCAGGCCTACGCCAACGACGTGATTCCCAAGGCGCACGGCTATGCCTCGCGCCTGATGCAGGAAGCCGAAGCCTACCGTTCGATGGTCACCGAGAACGCCACCGGTAACGCCTCGCGCTTCAAGCAGGTGCTGGCCGAGTACCAGAAGGCCCCGGGCGTGACCCGCGACCGCATGTACCTGGAAACCATGCAGCAGATCTTCTCCAGTTCCAGCAAGGTGATGATGGATGCCAAGACCGGCAGCAACCTGCTGTACCTGCCGCTGGACAAGCTGATCGCCCAGGCGGCGGCGACCGACGCGCAAGCGGCGGCCAACCGCGCCGCGGCGCAAGCGGCCGCGGCATCGCCGCCATCGTCCGCCTCGCTGCCTGCGGATGTCATTCCGTCGGTGGAAGTAAGCCGCCAGCGCGATTCGCGCGTGCGCGACGCCCAACGTGAACGGGAGAGCCGTTAATGAATCGCATAGCTAGTTCCCTTATTGCGGCTTTCGTCGTGCTGTTGCTGCTGTCGTCGACCGTGTTCGTGGTCGACCAGCGCAAGTACGCGATCGTCTTCGCGCTGGGCCAGATCAAGGAAGTGATACGCGAGCCGGGCCTGCATTTCAAGCTGCCGCCGCCGTTCCAGAACGTGGTCTACCTGGATAACCGCATGCTGACCATCGAGTCGGCGGACGCCGAGCGCTTCATCACGGCCGAGAAGATGAACATCCTGGTCGACAGCTTCGTCAAGTGGCGCATCGGCCGCAGCGAGAGCGCGCCCAAGCTGTACTACGTCACCTTCGGCGGCGACGAGGGCCGCGCGCGCGACCGCATGTCGCAGATCGTCAAGGCGGCGCTGAACGAGGAAATCACCAAGCGCACCGTGGGCGAAGTGATCTCCGGCCAGCGCGGCAAGGTCATGGAAGGCATCCGTACCAAGGTGGTGCGTGAAGCGGCCCAGATCGGCGTCGAGATCATCGACGTGCGCCTCAAGCGCGTGGAATACGTGGAGCAGATCAACAACTCGGTGTATGACCGCATGAAGGCCGAGCGCCTGCGCGTGGCCAACGAGCTGCGCTCGACCGGTTCGGCCGATTCGGAAAAGATCCGCGCCGACGCCGACCGCCAGCGTTCCGTGATCCTGGCCGAGGCCTATCGCGACGCCGAGCAGATCCGCGGCGAGGGCGACGCCAAGGCGTCGGCGATCTACGCCGAAGCGTTTGGCCGCAATCCCGAGTTCTACAAGTTCTACCGCAGCCTGGAAGCCTACCGCGCGACCTTCAAGAATCACGGCGACGTGATGGTGCTGGATTCGAGCTCGGACTTCTTCAAGTACTTCAAGAGCTCCGGCGCGGCCGGTTCCGCAGCGCCCGCTCCAGCTAAAAAGTAAGTTGTATAGTCATTCCCGCCCTTGGCGGGAATGACTTCTCCAGCATCTTTTTCCCCTCCCGAAACGCATTTTCGCGTAAAATATCAGGTTCGGCCTTCCGCTTGACGGCCACGGTGCGTGCGCCGCCTTGTTCACCGCATTGTTTATTTATAACTGCCTTCCCATGCCGAATTGGCTTTTGCCCGAGAATATCGCCGACGTTTTGCCGTCGGAAGCACGCAAGATCGAAGAACTGCGTCGTTTGATGCTGGATAATTTCCGTCTCTACGGATATGAACTGGTGATGCCGCCGCTGCTGGAGTACCTGGAGTCGCTGCTGACCGGCGCCGGCGAGGATACCGACCTGCGCACCTTCAAGCTGGTGGACCAGCTGTCGGGCCGCATGCTGGGCCTGCGCGCCGACATGACGACCCAGGTGGCGCGCATCGACGCCCACTTGCTGAACCGCACGTCGGTGACGCGCCTGTGCTACGCCGGCAGCGTGCTGCATACCCGTCCGTCGGGCCTGCACGCCACCCGCGAGCCGCTGCAGATCGGCGCCGAGATGTACGGCCATGCCGGCCTCGAAGCCGACGCCGAGATCCAGGAACTGGCGCTGGCCTCGCTGGCCCTGGCCGGCTTCACCGAGGTGCGCCTGGATTTGACGCATGTCGGCGTGCTGCGCGCTATCATTGAGGGCGACGCGGCGGCCGCGAAAGACGAGGCGAAACTGTACCTGCTGCTGCGCGCCAAAGACGTGCCCGGCCTGCAGGAACTGACGCAAGATTACACGCCGCTGGTGCGCGACGCGCTGCTGGCGCTGCCGAACCTGTACGGCGACATCGAAGTGCTGAAACGGGCGCGCGAGGTGCTGCCTGACCTGCCGGGCATCGGCAAGGCGCTGGCCGAGCTGGCCGCGTTGGCGGCCTCGGCCATTGGCCGCGCCGAAGTGGCGATCGACCTGGCCGACCTGCGCGGCTATCAGTATGAAAGCGGCGCGATGTTTGCGCTGTATGTGCCGGGCCTGCCGAACGCGGTGGTGCGCGGCGGCCGTTACGATCACGTAGGCGAGGCTTTTGGCCGGGCGCGTCCCGCCACCGGCTTCTCGCTCGACCTGCGCGAACTGGCGCGCCTGCTGCCGACCGCGGAGCGCAAGCATTCGATCCGCGCGCCGTGGGGCAATGCGCCGGAATTGAAGGAAAAAATCGCCGAGCTGCGCAAGTCCGGCGAAGTGGTGATCCAGAGTATGCCGGGTCACGACAGCGAGCTGGACGAGTTCGAGTGCGATCGCGCGCTGGTCCTCGACGATAATGGTAGCAACTGGATTCTTAAAAACTTAGGTTAGTGTGATGTCAAAGAAAAACGCAAAGAACGTCGTCGTCATCGGTACCCAATGGGGCGATGAAGGTAAAGGCAAGATCGTCGACTGGTTGACCGATCATGCACAAGGTGTGGTCCGCTTCCAGGGCGGCCACAACGCCGGCCATACGCTGGTCATCGGCGGCGTCAAGACCGCGCTGCAGCTGATCCCGTCGGGCATCATGCGTCCGGGCGTGGCCTGCTACATCGGTAACGGTGTGGTGGTGTCGGTGCCGGACGTGCTGCGCGAAATCGACAAGCTGGAAGCGGTCGGCGTCGAAGTCGCTTCGCGCCTGAAAGTGTCGGACGCGGCCCCTGTGATCCTGCCTTACCACTCGGCGCTGGATCTGGCCCGTGAAGCCGCCCGCGGCGAAGCCAAGATCGGCACCACCGGCAAGGGCATCGGCCCGGCCTACGAAGACAAAGTGGCGCGCCGCGCGATCCGTATCGCCGACCTGCTGAACGAGAAGCGCTTCGCCGAGAAACTGGCCGAGAACCTCGATTACCACAACTTCGTGCTGGAACATTACCTGAAGGCGCCGAAGATCGAATACCAGAAGACCCTGGACGACGCGCTGGCCTATGTGCCGCGCCTGCGCCCGATGGTCACCGACGTCTCGAGCGCGCTGTACGCCGCGCACAAGGCCGGCGCCAACCTGCTGTTCGAAGGCGCGCAAGGCTCGCTGCTGGACGTCGACCACGGCACCTATCCGTTCGTCACCTCGTCGAACTGCGTGGCCGGTAACGCCGCCGCCGGCGCCGGCGTCGGTCCGAACATGCTGCACTACATCATGGGCATCACCAAGGCCTACACCACCCGCGTCGGCTCCGGCCCGTTCCCTTCGGAACTGCCTACCGATGCAGGCGTCGGCCACCACCTGGCGCAAGTCGGTCACGAGTTCGGCACCGTCACGGGCCGCGCCCGCCGCTGCGGCTGGTTCGATGCCGCGCTGCTGCGCCGCTCGGTCCAGATCAACGGCGTCACCGGCATGTGCCTGACCAAGCTGGACGTGCTGGACGGCCTGGAAACGCTGAAGCTGTGCACCGGCTACACCATCGACGGCGTGGCCGTGGACATCTTCCCGTCCGGCGCTGAAGAAGCCGCCCGCTGCGTGCCGGTGTACGAAGAAATGCCGGGTTGGACCGACAGCACCGTCGGCGCCAAGTCGCTGGCGGCGCTGCCGGCCACCGCCCGCGCCTACATCAAACGTATCGAAGAGTTGGTCGGCGTGCCGGTTGACATGGTATCGACCGGTCCGGATCGCGAAGAAACGATCGTGCTGCGTCATCCGTTCGAGTAATCAAGGAATTTTTATGACGACCCCACAATCCAACGAAAAACATCTCTGGGTATCCTGGGACGAGTACCATCGCCTGATCGAGCGCCTGGCGCTCAAGGTGCATGAATCGGGCTGGAAGTTCGACATGGTGCTGTGCCTGGCGCGCGGCGGCGTGCGTCCGGGCGACGTGTTCTCGCGCATCTTCGACGTGCCGCTGGCGATCCTGTCGACCAGCTCGTACCGCGAAGACAAGGGCACCACGCAGGGCGACCTGGACATCGCCAAATACATGACGATGACCAAGGGCCCGCTGAGCGGCAAGATCCTGCTGGTCGACGACCTGGCCGACTCCGGCGTCACCCTGATCAAGGTGATGCAGCACTTGAAGGACAACTTCGAAGGCGTGACCGAAGTCAAATCGGCGGTGATCTGGACCAAGGGCAGCTCGGCCTTCAAGCCGGACTACCAGATGGAAGAACTGCCGCACAACCCATGGATCCACCAGCCGTTCGAAGACTACGACGGCCTGCGCCCGCACCAGCTGGCGGCGTGGATCAAAAAAGGCGAGACGGCGCAGTAAGCTGTTCGACCAAAGGGAGCTTCGGCTCCCTTTTTTTTCGATAATAAAAAGAGCGCGTCCATGACCCAAGACTTCTTCCAGACCTTCATCCTGCTGCTGTTGGTCACCGACCCGTTCGGCAACGTGCCGCTGTTCGCCAGCGTCCTGAATCCGGTGCCGCCGGCGCGCCGTTCGCGCATCGTGGTGCGCGAGTGCGCGATCGCCTTCGTGCTGCTGCTGATCTTCATGTTCTTCGGCCGTCACTTCCTGTCGGCGCTGCACCTGTCGGAAGTGGCGCTGCGCATCGGCGGCGCGGTGATCCTGCTGTTGATCTCGATCCGCATGATCTTCCCGCATCCCGATGGCGTGCTGGGCCGCACCGACGGCGGCGAGCCCTTCATCGTGCCGCTGGCGATACCGGCGCTGGCCGGACCGTCCGCGCTGGCGACGGTGCTGCTGTTCTCGCGCGAGAGCACGGGCGAAGTGCTGGTGCACGTGGCCGCGCTGGCGGCGGTCGGTGTGGTGTGGCTGGCGGTATTCCTCAGCGCCGAGAAGCTGCAGAAGGTCCTGGGCCCGCAAGTGATGACCGCCTTCGAGCGCCTGATGGGCCTGATCCTGACCGCGATGTCGGTCGAAATGCTGCTCGGCGGCATACGCGAGTTCGTCAAAACCCTGTAGACGAAAGGGCGGTTCAGCGCCGCCGAGATTGATGCAAACGTAGTTGCTGAAACAGCGTCGCCGTACACTGGCTCCTTCAGTTTAGACCGCTGGGCGCGCAATTGACTGAAGCGGAACTCACTCACTACGCATCGTGGGCATCAATAGCGTCGCTATTCATGTCCATCATTTCCTTGCTCTACGTGCGTAGCATCAAGAGCAATATTATTAAATTCCGGCGCAAGCAGCGCATCCGGCAGTTATTGGAAAGCACGCTTTTCATTTCTAAATACCATCTCTCAGCCAGCAGAGAATTGGCCGAGAAATTCGTAGCGCTGCAACGCAACTTGCCAATCCGCGCTTGGTCGCGCTTCACTCTGCGTGGCCGCATTACCATTGAACTGCATAGGCACATTGAGGATGGCGACATTGCCGCTGTCAGAGAGGTAATCTACGACTGGCTTTCCTATTCGGAGGACATATGAATAGATACGACGTTTTGTTCAATGAAATCTTTGCGAAGACAAAGTCCGGTCAGCTGCAGTGGAAGCATATAGGCAGGGAGGAGAATGCAGCCCTCATACTCAATGCACATCTTGTATTCCGTCAGTTTTCGGCGGAGCTACCGCGCGGCAGGGATGTTTTTACGCTGTTGCTGGTTGAGAAGCGGCATCTCTACAACGACGAAGATTTTTTCATTGAGCGCTTTGAAACCTATCGCGCCGAGTTGTTGGTTGTTCAGGACGGAGAGTTGGTTGCGACGCTCGGTGACGCGGTGAAATTATCGGCCATGATGGAACTGGCCCGCATGGTTGAAACCGATAGTGACCGGATTCGAAAGCTCTTCGATACCCAGATCTGAAAAGTGTTTGACCTGCGCCTTGATGCGGCCTATAGTTAGATAACTATCTAATTAGATGCTTGCCGAATGAACGCCACCAACAACGCCTTCAAAGCCATCGCCGACCCGGGGCGCAGGGAGATCCTGCGGCTGCTGCGGCAGGGCGAGATGACGGCCGGCGATCTGGCGGGGCATTTCGATATGAGCAAGCCGACCATGTCGCATCACTTCGCGGTGCTGGTCGAGGCCGACCTGATCACCCGCCGCCGCGACGGCCAGACCATCTGGTACGGCTTGAATACCACCGTGCTTCAGGACGTGCTGGCCTGGATGATGGACCTGACCGATACCGACACCAAGGGGAAGAAGAAATGAGAACACGCTATCTCGCTGTTTGTTTCTTGCTGATCGCCGCCATGTGCGCGGCAACGCTGTATTGCTGGCCGTCGCTGCCCGAGCGGGTGCCCGTGCACTGGAATGTCGAAGGCGTGGCGGACGGCTACGGTCCCCGCGCGGTCTTGTGGCTGCTGGGCCCCGGCTTGATGGCGCTGGCCGCGTTGAGCGGTGCACTGCTGCCGCGCATCGCGCCGCGCCGCTTCGATGTCGGCACCTTCGAATCGACCTACTACTACGTATGCGGCGTCACCGTCGGCATGCTCGCTTATGTCAACGCGCTGGTGCTGCTCGCCGTGCTGCAGGGCGGCGTGACGATGCAGCACGCCATCCCGGCGGGCATCTTTATCTTGCTGGTCCTGGTCGGCAACCAGCTGGGCAAGGTGCGCCGCAACTTCTTCATGGGTATCCGCACGCCGTGGACGCTGGCCAGCGAATCCGTCTGGTACGCCACGCACCGGCTGGCGGCGCGCTTGATGGTGGCCAGTGGCTTGCTGGGCCTGTTCTCCTTGTGGCTGGGGGCTTCGCATTGGGTCCTGCTGCCGCTGATGCTGGCCTGGGCGCCACTGGCCGCCGGCTATTCGCTGCTGCTCTACAAACGTCTTCCTCACTGAATCGGAGAAAAGTATGCGCTTCAAGTTAATGCTGTCGTTGTTGATGCTGTCGCTGTCGGCCGCCGCTGCCCAGCGCCCGGTGTCGCTGGAAGTGGGTGGCGGCGCCGTGTACGGAACCGAGCTGACGCCCGATGGCGTCACCGGCAAGGTGCCGGTCGTGCTGCTGCACTCCGGCTCCGGCCCGACCGATCGCGACGGCAACAACCCGCTGCTGCCGGGACCTAACGATTCGCTGCGCATGGTCGCCGAAGCGCTGGCCAGGCGCGGCATCGCGTCGGTACGCTACGACAAGCGCGGCATCGGCTCCAGCGCCCTGCCGGTGTGGAAGGAGAAAGACATCCGCCTGGACGACTACATCGACGACGCCAGCGCATGGCTGCGCAAGCTGCGCGCCGATCCGCGCTTCTCGCGCGTGGTGATGGCGGGGCATAGCGAAGGCGCGCAGATCGCGGCCGAGGCGTGCAAGCAGGGCGGGGCGGATGCCTGCGTGCTGATCGCCGGCGCAGGCCATCCGCTCGACGATATCCTGCGCGACCAGCTGAAGTCCAAGATGCCGCCGGCGCTGTTCGATCAAAGCGAGCGCATACTGGCCGAGCTGAAGCAGGGCAAGCCGGTCGCGAATGTGCCGCCCGACCTGATGATGCTGTACCACCCGTCGGTGCAGCCGTATCTGATCTCGTCGCTGCGGCACGATCCGCGCACCGCGATCGCGGCGCTGGCCGTGCCGGTGCTGATCCTGCAAGGCACGTCCGATATCCAGGTGCAGGAATCGGAGGCGCAGGCATTGGCCGCCGCCGCGCCGCGTGCGAAGCTGGTCGTCGTGGACGGCATGAACCATCTGCTGAAAATGGTCGGCAAGGATGAGGCCTTGCAGCGGAAATCCTACGGCAGCCCCGAGCTGCCGGTATCGCCGCAATTGATCGACGCGTTGAGCGGTTTCGTCAACGCGCCGTAATCGATCAAGCGATATTGTCCGCGCCGGGCGCGCCGAACAGCTGCTGCTTGAGGTGATGCAGCTGGTCGCGCACCTGCGCGGCTTTTTCGAACTCCAGGTTCTTGGCGTGATCGAGCATGGCCTTCTCCAGGCGCTTGATCTCCTTGCTGATCTGCTTCTCGCTCATCGATTCGTACTTGGCCGTCTCCTGCGCCACCTGCAGCTCCTGGCGCGCATCCTGCGGGCTGTAGACGCCATCGATCATGTCCTTGATGATCTTGTGCACGCCGCGCGGAATGATGCCGTTGGCTTCATTGAAGGCGATCTGCTTGGCGCGGCGGCGCTCGGTCTCGCCGATCGCCCGTTCCATCGAATCGGTCATGCGGTCCGCGTACAGCAGCGCCACGCCGTTCAGGTTCCGCGCGGCGCGGCCGATGGTCTGGATCAGCGAGCGCTCGGAGCGCAGGAAGCCTTCCTTGTCGGCGTCCAGGATCGCCACCAGCGACACCTCGGGCAAGTCCAGGCCCTCGCGCAGCAGGTTGATCCCGACCAGCACGTCGAAGGTGCCGATGCGCAGGTCGCGCAGCAGCTCGACGCGCTCCACGGTTTCGATATCGCTGTGCAGGTAGCGCACCTTGATGCCGTGGTCGCTCAGGTATTCGGTCAGCTGCTCGGACATGCGCTTGGTCAGCGTGGTCACCAGCACGCGCTCGTTCTTGGCCACGCGCAGCGTGATCTCCGACATCAGGTCGTCCACCTGCGAGCTGGCCGGGCGCACGATGATCAGCGGATCGACCAGGCCGGTCGGGCGCACCACTTGCTCGACCACCTGGTCGGCGTGGGTCCGTTCGTATTCGGCCGGCGTGGCCGAGACGAATACCGTCTGCCGCATCTTCTGCTCGAATTCCTCGAACTTCAGCGGACGGTTGTCCAGCGCCGACGGCAGTCGGAAACCGTAATCCACCAGATTGGTCTTGCGCGAACGGTCGCCGTTGTACATGGCGCTCAACTGGCCGACCAGCACGTGCGACTCGTCGAGGAACATCAGCGCATCCTTGGGCAGGTAGTCGACCAGCGTCGGCGGCGGTTCGCCGGCCTGGGCGCCGCTCAGGTGGCGCGAGTAGTTCTCGATGCCCTTGGTGAAGCCGATCTCGGTCATCATCTCCAGGTCGAAGCGGGTACGCTGCTCCAGGCGCTGCTCTTCGATCAGCTTGTTCTCCTTGCGGAAGAACTCCAGCCGCTCGCGCAGTTCCAGCTTGATGGTCTCGATCGCGCGCAGCACGGTCGAACGCGGCGTCACGTAGTGCGAGCCCGGATAGACGGTGAAGCGCGGGATCTTCTGCTTGACGCGGCCGGTCAGCGGATCGAACAGCTGGATCGATTCCAGCTCGTCGTCGAACAGGTCGAGGCGCACCGCCAGCTCCGCATTCTCGGCCGGGAAGATGTCGAGCGTATCGCCGCGCACGCGGAAGGTGCCGCGGCCGAAGTCCACCTCATTGCGGGTGTACTGCATCTGGATCAAGCGGGCGATGATGTCGCGCTGCGACACGCGGTCCTTGGCGCGCAGCGTCAAAATCATCTGGTGGTATTCGCTGGGGTTACCGATACCGTAGATCGCCGACACGGTGGCGACGATGATGACGTCGCGCCGCTCCATCAGCGACTTGGTGCACGACAGGCGCATCTGCTCGATGTGCTCATTGATGGACGAATCCTTTTCAATGAACAGGTCGCGCTGCGGCACGTAGGCTTCCGGCTGGTAGTAATCGTAGTAGGAGACGAAGTACTCGACCGCGTTCTCCGGGAAGAATTCGCGGAACTCCGAATACAACTGCGCGGCCAGCGTCTTGTTGGGCGCGAAGACGATGGCGGGACGGCCCTTGCGGGCGATCACGTTGGCCATCGTGTAGGTCTTGCCCGAACCGGTCACGCCCAGCAGGGTCTGGAAGAACAGGCCGTCGTCGATGCCTTCGCACAGCTGGTCGATCGCGGTCGGCTGGTCGCCGGCGGGCGGGAAGGGCTGGTGCAGCTTGAACGGCGAGTCCGGAAAGGTAACCACGGTTGCCGTTGAGGTGTCTACTACTGGTAAATCCGCCATCTTGTTCAGACCTTTGTTAGAATAATGGCCTGCCAGCGGCCTGAAGTGAGTTATCGAGGGGCGCTGTCTGACATCATCCGCTGCGAACCGCTTCCAATCGAATCCAATCTTATCATGACGAATCCTAGCTTGTTCAGCGCCATCGAGATGGCACCACGCGACCCTATCCTGGGCATCACCGAAGCATTTAACGCCGACCAGAACCCGGCCAAAATCAACCTGGGCGTCGGCGTTTATTATGACGACAACGGCAAGGTGCCGCTGTTAGCGTGCGTACAGAAAGCGGAAGAGATCCTGATCGCCGCGCCTGCCCCGCGCACCTACCTGCCGATCGAAGGCCTGGCTGCCTACGACAAGGCGGTGCAAGAGCTGGTATTTGGCGCCGACAGCGCCGTCATTCAAGAGAAGCGCGCGATCACCGTGCAAGCCATCGGCGGCACCGGCGCCCTGAAGATCGGCGCCGACTTCCTGAAGCGCTTCGCGCCGGATGCGCAGGTCTATATCAGCGACCCAAGCTGGGAAAACCACCGCGCGCTGTTCGAAAGCGCCGGTTTCGTTGTCAACAACTACGCTTACTACGATGCCGCTACCCACGGCGTGAACTTCGCCGGCATGCTGGCCGGGCTGAAGGCCATGCCGCGCGGTTCGATCGTGCTGCTGCACGCCTGCTGCCACAACCCGACCGGCGCCGACCTGACCTCGGCCCAGTGGGATGACGTCATCGCCGCTGTTACCTCGGGCGGCCTGGTGCCGTTCCTGGACATGGCATACCAGGGCTTCGGCGCCGGTATCGCCGAAGACGGCGCCGTGGTGCGCCGCTTCGCTGCCGCCGGCGGTCCGCTGCTGGTATCGAACTCGTTCTCCAAGTCGTTCTCGCTGTACGGTGAGCGCGTCGGCGCGCTGAGCGTGGTCGCCGCCACCGGCGAAGAGGCGAGCCGTCTGATGTCGCAGCTGAAGCGCGTGGTGCGCACCAACTACTCGAACCCACCGGTCCACGGCGGCAAAGTGGTCGCCACCGTGCTGACAACCCCGGAACTGCGCCAGGTGTGGGAAGACGAACTGGCCGGCATGCGCGTGCGCATCAAGGAAATGCGCGAAGCCTTCGTGGCCAAGCTCAAAGCCAAGGCGCCAGGCCACGATTTCGCCTTCGTGCGCGACCAGGTCGGCATGTTCTCGTACTCGGGCCTGACCAAGGCACAAGTCGAGCAACTGCGCGAACAGTCGATCTACGCGGTGGACACCGGCCGCATCTGCGTCGCCGCGTTGAATTCGCGCAATATCGACATCGTCATTGACGCCATCGCCAAAGTGCTCTAAAATCTTGTTTCTTCGGGTTGAGCTGCTAAGCTTGATTCGATAGGGCAGCATGAAATACCGAAGAAACTTGCATCTTGCTGGTGCGAAAGAAACAGTATAAAATGTTGCCTCTAATCCCTGATAGCTCAGTTGGTAGAGCGACGGACTGTTAATCCGCAGGTCCCTGGTTCGAGTCCAGGTCGGGGAGCCAGAATTTTGAAGGGCTTGCGAGAAATCGCAAGCCCTTTTTGTTTTGTTCCGCAATATCTCGCTCCCGCTTTTCATCCCCGTGCGCAGCCTGATTCATTGACTATGTCATTGCGATAACGTATAACTTTTGATCAGACAACACTCAGCAAGGTCTTCACATGAAGCTGCATGCACCTTCACAAGAAAATCTGGCGCGGCCATTCCGGCAAGCGGCGGTCGCGCCGAGTTCGGTGGCGGGCGGAGCGTCGTTGCGCTCGATCCAGGCCATGGCGGACGGCAGTCCGCGTTGCGCATCTTTGCACTCCATCCAGGCGATGATGGGCGGCAGCGCGCGCGTCGCGCAAATGCGGGCATTGCTCGGCGGCGGCGCGGTCATGCAGCTGCGGCGGGTATTCCGCGGTCCGGGCGAGGTGAATGATGATGTCGTTGCGGACGGCATCGGTCCCAACGGCGATTGGTACGCCTATCAAGTTGACGAGGGGCTGATTTATGTTCATGTTGATAACATAGTTCCGTTCATGACGGCTTATCCCGATGCGGAGATAGCCAGTCCAGCTGATTTGGAGGAGGCGGTCGCGGCCGAGGAGCCGGCGGAGCAGGGCGAGCACGTTGGCGGCGAGGGTGGTTTGGAGGATGCCGACGCGGTCGAGGATGTTTCCAAAGTCTTGCACTTCACTGATATGCGCGATCCCGACAACGTCATCAAGCGTCATGCCGATCCTGAGCAGATCGGGCGTGATGATCTGGTGGAGGCGCTGACGCCGCACCCGTTAGCGGGGATGATCACGGAAGTGCGCTTCATGCAGCCGCAAAATCCCGCCGACCATTTTGAAGTAATGTGCCTGGTTGCGCCGGCACAGCAGGGCGGCGACCCGGTTGGCTTGAAATTCGATTTCAACAGGAACGGATACCGGATGATTTATGGCGCCGATCCGGATCAGAACGGAAATCGTTTTGTTGTTGGGGAAACCCAGCCTGCGCAACCGATAGCGGTTGCTGAAGCCACCGGCACCTTCGCGGCGACCTCGTTCGATGGCGGCGAATACCGCGAAGGCGCCAACGAATGCGGCACCTTCGCGCGCAACTTCTATCAGGCCCTGATGCATCATGCGCCGGACGATGTCGCCGGCGAGGATGATGTCGTTGCGGAGGTGCATCCGGATGTTCCCGTCTCAAATCCGTTCGGCGTACTCGCATCCTTGGGCGACGAGGACTTTTAGCGCTTAGGTACTGCAAAATATAATTTCAATGTTTGATTGTTATTGTTGATGGCTGACCTGCCTCTAGCGGGCCGGAGAAAATAGTTGCTTTTTGGGCTGGGCAAATCAAAACTGAGCAGCTATAATTCTGGCCTCAATTCCCTGATAGCTCAGTTGGTAGAGCGACGGACTGTTAATCCGCAGGTCCCTGGTTCGAGTCCAGGTCGGGGAGCCAGAATTCGGTAGTATGCCAAGAACCCAGCCCTAACCCGGTTGGGTTTTTGCGTTTTAGGGTCCGTTTATTTGCGCATAGTGGTCCACGGTGAGGCCGTTTGCGTGCGCGGAACAGCTACCCCTTTGGGTTAGCCTCGTGCTGCACAGGCAAGCACTCTGCGGGGCGGTTGATGGTGGACTGGGATGCCAGTGCAGGGCGACCGAACTCACAAAGCTTTTCGTTTTCTGGCAAATAGCTGAATTTTCTGGCCTGCCTCTAGCTTTATTTGCAATATTTCTTTCCATGTGCCATTATTGTGGAATGGATAATTGCAAATCGTGTTCTGCTGCATTTGGGATTAAATTCGATTCTTTAAAATGCATCTCTTGCCAAGAGGTCTTCTGTAAGGCTCATTTGATTCCAAGCCAAGATATGACCATTCATCAAAGTCTTATGCAGTCATGGACTGGTGGTCACGGCCTCTGTTTCAAGTGTATTTTTAAGGTTTGGCAATGCGATAGTGATGCGCTTGAGCCGCCACGGGGCATCCTGGGACGGGTTAAGAAGATTGCTACCGGAACTATTGGTGCGGCGGCTAAGCTGACAAAACTTCAGAGGGACCCTAAGTCTCTTGTAACGATTAATTCTGACAAGTTTTCCGATTTCAGTCGATCCCGTGCGTTTGTAGTACTGCGGCATCAGCGGGTTCCGACTAACGAAGAAATTATGCGGGACCTGGCGGAGTGGGCTCGCCTCTTTGCGGTCACACAGGGACGATCTACGGAGCGGGAACTCTGTCTTAATGACTTGTTCCACGTGGTTGACTGGTTGCGTGAGAGGCCACCGTTCCCCAAAATCTTGCTGGGGTTGAATTGGTCAACGCTGGAGCGTAGCCCGCAATATATGGCGCTTGCAACGGACGTGTTTCATGTTACCCGAGGGGCGATCGCTATCATGTCTGGGGGCGCTGCGGAGGTGACTTATCGCGTGACAGATCGCGCCATAGAGCATCTCACAGGGAAAAGCTCTACCGAATTTGCCTACGATAAGCTCAAGCATAAATTTGGCGTGAATGTAAATATTCGCGCGTTCATTTTGTATTGGTTGGCTGGGCAGATCATCCTGCAGTTGCTGGCACGGCGCGACAATTAGGATATCAGGTCGGTCTTTGAAGTGCACGGCGGCAGGTGCTGGAAAACTCGTTGTATTTCTTCGACTTGGTGCCCATCAGCTCGATTGCGCTAGAACTGTTGAATATACAGAGCTCTGTATATTCCCCATTTTTGAGTGCACAGAAGGAACTTTTAATTCTCTCTGCGAATTTCCGCTGCCGAGAATAATTTTTCGCTGCTGACACTACCATTAATGATGTCTCGAACGACCAGCTGATCACCGGTAACTTGATATTCCAATTTGCTGTCCCTGAGATCGGATCCATACCACCGGGCGCCAGCAATAGAATCGTCCCACGTAAGAATTAGGCCCTGATGGAGTTTGCAGCGGTAGCTCATGGCCTTGCCGTCGGTCTGGCGGGTGTATTTCACTTGCACTTGGTCGCCGTTCACTGTCGCGGACATGATGCCAGTATCCCGGCTATAAACCAAGGATAGGCCTGCTTTACAAATCTGGCTGAGGCTGAATTGGCCCGTTTCAGGTAATGCGGAATTGGATGATGTTGGCGGGGATTTCGGCTGAGTGGCGACGCACATGGCTAGGGAATGCTTCTCACCAGCTGCTGAATCAATAAGCTGTGCCGATGCAATGGCAATCCCAGTTTCTCGTAGCCGTGCTTGGAGTGCATCCGTGCAATACATCTGCTGCCACTTTTCCGTGATCGCGAGGTTCTTTTCATAGAGAGACTTGTCGCCATCGTTGCTGGTGGCCGTTAACATCGCGGGGGTGTTCGTGAAGAACTGTGTCACATACGACAGCGGAGTCTCCAGTGTTTGAATTGGCGCGGAATGGCCCTGAATTTCGGACTTATGCTGTTTTACCAACTCGGTAGCGAAGCGTTCAAGCACAGCCGAAGGTGTGATCTTCTTGGCCGGAGCAGCCTCTTCTCCGCATGCAGTCAGGGCGGTAACGAGGCAGAGAAGCGTAATCAGATTGTGGTAATTTCTCATCGGTGCGTAGTCCGTAGTCCTTAATTTGCAAACTTAGTAAGAGTGGAAATGAGTTCTAAGGCCGCTGATTTTTAGAAAGTGAATAAATCAGTACTTCCCTAGCTCGTATGGGAAATCCGGACAATATCAGGTACCAATTTATTTTCGGTGGGAATTTGTGAGATTTGGTCAAGTTCCGTTCGGCTATGATAATGCTATCTGTCCACACTCAGTTGTAGGTTTTCCGCGAAGGACGCGCTTATGAAATTTCTTGCACAGCTGGCGCTATTTGGCATAGGTGCGTATTTCCTTATTTCTGCAATAGGTTTTGGATGGCTGCTTTTTGGGCTGTTGATTCTTGTGCTGGTCGGTTTGGCGAAGTAACCATAATGTTGAGGAAAGCAATATCCTGTGCGCGACGCGTCGCTTGGCGTAGTAGTCATGGTATGGCTAGTCATCTCCGCACTAGCCGATTGCCCTTAGCATAAACAAGAAAATTACTTTATGTTCTCTGCGGTAAAACTACGACCTGCTCATTAAAACTGCGAGGGGAATCTTAAAGAAATCGGAAACAGCTTCGCCGAACGATTTAGACGGGAAATCGACAATTTCCTTCCCTCGTTTTTGTCGAATTTTGTTGGCTAACTCATGAATATCACTAACTTCTTTTCCATGCAGTAGCTTGCCATTCATTCCACCCATCATTCCGGCAGAATCAATCGCGTCCAAGTCAATGAAGTAAGCCTTTTTTTGATCAAAATTCATGTAAAGTATCTGTTTTTGTATTGAAGCTTTCACAGTGTACTCATTTTCGGCATTCCAATCGAAGTCGATGAAAGCCATAAAAGAGCAAAAAATAAAATAAATAAAGAAGGCTGTGAATATTTTTTTCATAATTTATTTTAAAAAAATTTAGGCGTCATCTGAAAATAAAGAATGGCTCGACACTTTATGATCAGATACCGCTCTCTTAGCGACATTTATCAACGATAGCAAATTTTCCCATGAGGAAAAATCACACATTGTCACATGGCATCTCATTGGCTCCTGCACCGTCATCGGTAACTATTGTTTGCGTTGTTGGCAGAATAGCAGGTTGCTCAAATGGAATATGCGTAAATTGTCACCGCCCGATGCTCACGGTCCCTGTTAGGATACTGCCGCGAGGCTGACGTTCGGCGGCAATACTTCCCGGAGTTCCAAAAACAAGGCCTGAGCTGCGCACTCTGAAGCATCCACGGCGGTGGCATCACCGGCTGCGGTGGGTGAGGGGCTGTTTATTTGCGCATAGTGGCCCGAGGTGAGGCTGCTGGGCGGTGGGGATGCCGAGGGGTAGGGGCTGGGGCTTCGGTGGCACCCGGAGGCACTGAGGAGGCTGGGCGACCCTCCTAGGCGACCCATTCAATCTCACGCAGCACGAAGGCAAGCGTATGCACGGCGAACGTTGCATCGTTCTCGTCCACTGTCCTCAGTGCCATCTTGTTTCGCTCGTTGTCTTTGCCTCTGGGATGAAGCTTATTGATGATCTCTAGGGCAGATCGTAGCGCTAGCATCTGGTTGTCACCGAAATGGTTTTTGATCGCCTTGAGCCAATTGCCAAGATCCTGCTGGATAGGGGCGTCGGAACTGGTCACGCTTTGCATCCACACAGAGACAAAGACAACTGCGGCATTTCTGCATTGGTCAACAACAGATGTCGGTAACTCCCGGTAAGCCGCGTTCAAGACTCGGTCATAGGCGGATTTCACACTTCCCAAGCTAGCAGGGCTGATCCGGCTAGTATCAAGCTCGGGGAGTATTCCTAGGGCTGATTCTGAACGCAGAGTAATCACAATGTCTGATCCGATTGAGCGTTCCACTTGCACAATTCTCCAGGTGGATGCCGCGTCGGCCTGTCCCAGCATCATTCGTAGTCCTTCGCCGCTATTCGGACGGCTGAGCAATTGACTACATTCGATATAAACGGTTAAGTTCTTTGAGACCCGCCATGTGCCGTTTGCAGCTTTAATCAGATCAGAGTGAATAGCGGGGTGGGCCTCGACCTGAACTATCTCACGGCTCACGCTCCCGAAGTTTTGATATAGCCTACCACGGCGGATCCGGGCGCTGAAATCGAAGGAAGTCTCAACGAAGATCCAGCTGAACGGATTACTGGTAAAGCTTTGGGGAATCTTCTGTACATCGCTTGGTACTTCAATCAGAGTCGCGTTGCAGACCGGTGGTGTTGGCCAGACTGGGTGCGTAGGTCCTTCGCGTCCTTCGTAGGCCATTCCTGTTTCGATATCTATACCTAAACGTGACATGCCGCTCCTTACCGATTAAGGGTTTCTTATTTTGCTAGAATAGCATGCTGTGAAAGAGCGATCATCAAGGAGATGAAATGCTGAACGTCCGGAATATTGATGACCTGTACGCCAGCCTACCAAGCATTAATGTGATAGCGCCAGCCCGTTCGAATGGTCGTACAAAGGACCAGGTAGAGATCTATTCGATTGTTCGTCTTCTCGGAACTTTGCCCATAGGCCCCGGCGACTTCCCATTGCAGTTGGATAAGTCAGAGAGGCCGGATTTTATTCTCCAATGCGGCGAGCGTCAGGTCGGTGTAGAACATACCGAAGCGATCCCCCCAAATGCTGCTAAAGAAGCAGCAATCCGATCCCAAGGAGCTGGCGAAGAGTTGCATTTTTTGCGGCGAGCGTCAGTGGATGAACCTCGGAAATCTAGCAAACTGTTAGCTGCCGAGATTGACGCGAATTCCTATGGGTCTAGCTGGGGTGGCGACTCTGTCGAGCGAGAGTGGTCCGGTGCAATGGCGTACTTTATCAAAAAGAAGCTTTCCGTCGCCGAGAAGCAGGGCTTCAAACTGCTCGATGCGACCTGGCTTTTGATTTATGACAATTGGCCTGCCCCGGCACTGGATCCTAAAAAAGGAATCGAATTCTTGCGTGCACATTTGTCGGAAATAGCTCCTTGGACGACTTTTGAGCACGTCTTCATACTTGACGAAAAAGTTCTCCTCGATCTCTCGGAGGTGGGCGCTGTGTCTTACCAGGTGAATCATTGCCTGCCTACGTAGGCTTGCTTTGGTTAGCGTCAATTCAGGTCAATAACTCGCGTACGGCCTGCGTGACTCGTTCGCGGTCGCTAGCTGACATTCGATGGAATACTACCTGCAACCATGCTGCCTCATCGTCCTTGGCGTAGAAATAAGACTCCGGCACATTCAGGACTTTGGCGATCCGTTCGACCATCGTGAAGTCTGGTTCATGCTTACCGCGTTCATATTGATTCATCCTAGCACTAGACGACATTTCATCGATCCCCGCCAGCACACCTAGTCGCTCTTGGGATAGGCCGGCATGCGTGCGTGCCTCTTTCATCCGTTTTCCGAGTACTCGCATTCTTAGCCCCCCAAAGGCTAAGATATTCTTAGTATTCTGTTGACCTTACACTAAGGATTCCTTAGTATTTGGCTCGATCAATTTAATGCCTTTAACTACTAAAGGAGGCTGAACAGCTAGGAATCTTCAACCCAAGTGGCGCAACTTCACCAATAACCTAGCCCTGTTAACCGGGACACTAACTCGAAGGACCCTATGAAAAGATTGGCAAGCATACTGATGGTGGTGGGAGCATTGATCGCAGTCATTGCATTTAACCTTGATGTGACGGCGGGAGAGACGGGTATCGTCAACATGAACATGATGGCCCAGCGTCAGAATTTGCTCATCATTGGTTGCGTAGCATTCCTGGCTGGCATCGTGTTGCTCGTTGGCATACAGCGGCAAGGCGAGCCTAAAGACGGTCTGAGGCCCAAGCCGCAGGACGCAATGCACATTCGGCCAGCGCCGAATTCCAAGGAGAAAATAGTCGCAATTAGGGAGCGTTGGGATGCACTACTGAAGCATTTACTGAAAGATACTACCTTTACTGAATTCGTCGTTCGATTAATCTGTGCGACCGCTTCCGCCGTCATAGGGGCGCATCTCATTGCTGCGTTTTGGGACGTAGATATTTGGATGTATTCGCTTCTAGTAATACTGTTCTGGTTTGCTATGAAGAAGGGGCATCCCATCTTAACCCTCATCTTCGGCGTGGAAATAGTGGCCTGCTTAGCCATCCCGATCATCTATATAGCATTCTATGAGGGTTCGTGGTCTTCGTTCGGCTACCTGGCTCCAGAGCTTTTCTGTTGTATCGTTGGAGTGGTGGTGGCAACTAAATTCAAGCGAAAAGCAGCTCCCTCTATTCAATAATTAGCTTTTGCATTTTCACAAGTTGGCCTTCTCATCGTTTGGTGGGAGGGCCATTTTTTTTGGGTCCCCTGAAAGGAGCGGTATGAGCATACCCAACACCACGCACACCAATTTCACGATCATCGTCAACTGGAAGGAGAGGGGATTCGGATGTGCCAAGGCCTGTACATACTGCAACTGGCGCGGTTCCCCGATGCTGCCACAAGGAGCTCAGTCCGCAGCAGAGGTTACGGCATTCATACGGCAGTGCAGGAAGTCGTTTATCACGATCAGTGGTGGCGGCGATCCCCTGTACCGATTCGATGAAAACTTCCCGGCATTGCTGTCGATGTCGGACACCATTAAGGCCGAGGGTTATAAGGTCCGTGTCATCACCAGGGAAGTGCAGCATGTGGTGAAGCTGAAGGGCATTGTCGACCATGTATCGATCTCTCTCGATGACGATGTGCTGCAGCTGCTCGACGACCACCGGCATCTTTGGGATAGCGCCGGCCAGCCACTTGATATTGAGTTTTCCTTGGTGCTGCCGCCCTTGCCGATGGCTGACCTGCTGGAGTTGAAGCCTCAGTACGCGGCATTGCACAAGCGGCTCAAGCGTCGGCTAGTATTGCGCGAGAACTTCAACAGCATCTTCCCGGTTGATGCTGCAAGTATGTCCTTCGGTCACAGCGGGATCGTATTTGTGCCTAAGTCGTTGTGCCTCAGCAGCCGGTATCTTTCGACCATCGATTGCACAGGGCATGAGATCATGCAGGACAATGCTGCGCTTGCTGGCGTCCTTCTTGCACATCCTGACGCTTATCTGTTCGGCGGCTTCGTCAAGCATCTGATAGACCCTGCTGTGCACCTTGAGTACAACGATATCGACGTGATCGCGCTCAACGCTGGCGTGATGGAAGCCTTGGCCGAGCAGTTCGGCTTTGCGTTCAAGGAGGTATCGCCGGAAGGTGTATATCCTCGATACTTCGTCGGCAAGTCAGTCAGGGCCGGGAAGTCGATCCAGCTAATACTGATGCACTCGTCGGCCGATGCCAAGAGGTTCATCTTCAATGCGCAGTACGGCGTCGATCGCGTCGGGTTCAACAAGGGTTTCTTCTTCGATCCCCTGATCGGTGAGGATGCGATACACGAAGCGATTCACCGCAAGGTCGCCCAGGCAATCCCCGGCACGCGCAGCATGGAGCTATTCCAGCCGGATCGCTTGCAGGTCGAGCAGCGGCACAAGTCCAAGTTAATCAAGAAAGGATTCCTAATCGCCAGCCAGCAGTAGCAGTAAGCAGCGCTAGCAGCACATCACCAATCCTCGCCTCATCCCCTCCTAGTTTCAACTTTCCACACCACCAGCAGTTCAGCAGTTCAGGATTTCAGAGTTCCCACAGCACCCGTCGCACCTGTCGTACCCGACGCCGATACAGGCAGGGCTCGTCGCGTCGTCGCGTGCGTCGCTTCCATCCACCCAAAATTTTCCCAGAAGGAGTACCCATGCCAGCAACCATTTACGTCACCGCCGAAGCCTATCAGACGGCACAGGCCATCAAGGATTTAGACTACTACGATCGACTCAACCTGAGCGACGACATACCTGGCTTCGACAAGCAGCCTGGCTACCACTTGAAGAACGCCAACGCACTCAAGCTGGCGGTACTGCCTGTTGGTGCCGTAGTCATTGATCCTAGTGCTATCGGCCGTCCGCTCTCGATATCGGCTCCGCCCAACCTTCGGGGCTGCATCTTCGATGGCGCTCCCAATCTCCCCGAGAAGTATGCAGACATCATCGCGTACTGGTCCGGCGCGAGCATCAATCTCAGTTCGTCAGGAGCTGCATATTTTCAGTGCCCACTCAACGAGTACATGGTGGATCTTGGAACAGATCCTGTTAGTGATCCTGTCGTCAATGATCGGCTGCTTTCGGAGGGTATTGTCATTTTTATCTCGGACGTATCGAAGCTGGTCGAAGGGCTGTCTGCCGATTCCTATGTCGAGATCAAGTTCCCGGTTGATCCTGCAATGCTCGGCGTGGAGCTTGATGATTTCCGCTCAATCAAGGACTACTCAACAGAGAACGCCAAAGGTCATGACTACGACAAGGTGTTCTTGAAGGTTTGAATCGCCACGACCATTGTAGACACTCCTGAGCCAGAATCTAACAAGATCAAAAAGCTTTGCCTTCACCGGTTGGTTTTTTTGCCTCTCAGAGGATATCCGGTGGCTCTAAGCCGTTGACCTGATTCATTTTTGGGCCGTCGTAGAACAGGCCGATGCTATACTGCTTTGATAATTTTTTCCCGTTCTATTAATCCCCAGGTCCCTGGTTCTAGTCGAGGCCGGAGAGCCAAAAACTTAAAGTGGCTGGATTGTCCAAGAGCTCCATTCTCAACGTCACCGACGTCATCTTGCCGTTCGAACCACGTATAGTGGATCTCGGCCGTCAGACTGCGCTCAGCGAGCGCTACCTGCTACCTGCGTTGCCCGAGCTTGAAGCTTTTTTTCTGGCAATCCGAGCGCATGTGGATCTGGCGCTGGAACCCGCGCAGCCGGTCAAGCTGGGGAAACCTTACCCGCTCGGCCAATGTCTTGAAATTTCGCTGGCGGTGATGCGGCTGCTGGAGCAGCCCGCCGTCCAGCTTTCGGGCGCCGCCGTTGCCGGCCATGCCGCATTTACCGCCTTTCGCAAGGCGGGCGGCGCACTCCGCCTGGTGTGGGGTGATCTGCGCGGCGAATTTTTCCAGAACGCTTTTCAGCTGGGCACCTTGTATCTAGACGTTTCCAACGATACGGTGACCCCTACCAAGCCCAAGGTGGAGATCCTGCCGTTCGAGCAGGCGCGCCTGATACCGGTCGCCGATTACCGTCATTTCGCGCGGATTTCGTCGCGTTACTGGAAGCATCGCGTCTACCCGAACCATGTGTTGCCCGAGTTGGCGCCGTATTGTCCGCTGATCCATCTCACGCCGGATGGCGTGTTGTCGATCAAGGATTGCACGGAATATATGGTGGGCATGACGCGGGCAGGGCGCTTCGCGCCCAGCGAGGACGTGCTGTCCGACGAGCCGATGCCGGCCGCCTTGTTTCAGTACATTGTGCAGGCATTGGGCGACGTCAAATTGAAATTGCCGCGCACGGCGGAAGAAGGCCGCGTCATGGCGCTGCGCGCTTGCCGCGAATATCGCAGCAAGCGCTGGTACGCCGCGCAGCATCACGGTATAAAACTCGTCAATGCGACCCATGAACTCGACCTCAGGCTGCAGCGGGCGAGCACGGCCCAGCCTTACATCGCCCCATCCGAACTACCCCCTACACCAGTAAAAAGCGAACCTGCCATGAACGCACCCGGGAAAATTACGATTAACGGCACGGAGTTCAGTAGTGCCAACATGTCCGAAGAAGCGCGTCGCAATTTCGAGATGGTGCGCGCCATCGATAACAAGCTGGCGGACTTGCAGCGCGACATGGAGATCCATCAGGCTGCCCGCAACGCGTATATCGATGCCTTGGTGAAGTCGCTGTCTGCGGCGCCGGGGCACCAATGATCCCAAGGCCGCGTCCATACGCGGCCCTTTTTGCATTTTGGCACCAAAAATTCACACAAATACACGATTCCGGTGGACGAGCATCTTGCACCTCGGTATTCTGAATATTATTTCCTGCCCGAAGGGGGAGCGATGGGCAGCAGCGTTGAGCCGTTAGAGAGCGTGCAGCGGGTGCGCGACCTGGAGCGTGAGGTCGCGGTTTTGCGTGCGACCTTGACCAGCATGCCGGCGGGTTCGCTCGACGAGCAGGAATGGAAGGATGAGGTTGTCCGCTTATTGAGCGAGGTGGTCTTGTTTCGTCTCGCACTGGATCAAGAAACAGTGCTTTCAAAAAATAAGTAGAGGTTGATCATGAGCGCTGAAAAGAAAACGGCTGTGGTGTACGGCACGGAAGACCTGTTGATGAGTCTGTGTAACTCGGTGACCCGGGTCCTGAACGTCGCCACCCAAAGCAAGGTGAATTACTCCGGCATGGTGCAGCGTATCACCAAGATCGGGTTGAAGCCGGACATCGGCTGCTTCGTGCTGTTCGACGGCGGCTTTACCGGCCTGGTGGTGCTGAACTTCGCCGCCGATACGGCGATGGAAATCTATGAGCGCTACATGCTGCACATGGGCATGCCGAAGTCGGAGCTGGCCGGTTCGCATACGTCCGACGAAGTGTCCAACATCATGGGTGAGCTGATGAACCAGATCGTCGGCGATTTCACCGGCAAGGTGCGGCGCGAGCTGCAAACCAATATCACGCAGAACCAGCCGAAGATGCTGGTGCTGAACAAGCAGGTGATGCTCAGCGTCGATACGCCGCTGGACCGCCCGGAAATGCGCCGCGTCACCTTCTACACGGAAAAGAGCAACATCTTCTACCTGGAG
Source organism: Duganella sp. CT11-25 (assembly GCF_047302815.1). Lineage (NCBI taxonomy): Bacteria > Pseudomonadati > Pseudomonadota > Betaproteobacteria > Burkholderiales > Oxalobacteraceae > Duganella > Duganella sp. CT11-25. The sequence continues at coordinate 2,204,603 of NZ_JBKBFD010000001.1, read as the reverse complement.
CTGGCGATCGACCGTACCGAGTTCATCCAGCTGCATGAGTTCGATTCCAGCGAGGTCGCCGATCCGGATGCGCTGATGGACCAGGAGCGCGACAATCAGAATCAGGGCGCGGCTTCCTCGGCCGCCAGCGCCGAGGACGAAGCCAACGACGAGCTGCTCAAGTCGCTGGGCATGTAAGCGGGCGCCGGCATCGTCAGGTAGGCCAGGCGTTTGATTTCGCGCCGGCCGTGCGTGACGGTGTCGAGTATCAGCCCGCAGGTCAGGCTGAGGAAGGCCAGCAGCATGATGGTGGACGCCAGCACCGCGGTCGGCAGGCGCGGCACCAGGCCGGTGGCGAGGTAGGTCTCGATCACCGGCGCGGCGGTCAGCAGCGAGGCCAGCGCCAGCAGCGCGCCGATCAGGCTGAAGAACTGCAGCGGCCGCTCGTCCTTGAACAGCCGCAGTATCATCATCAGGATTTTATACCCGTCGCCGAAGGTCGACAGCTTGCTCTGCGACCCGGCCGCGCGCGCGCCATACGGCGTATTCACCTCGGCGATCGGCATGCGCAGTTCCAGCGCGTGCACCGTCAATTCCGTTTCGATCTCGAAGCCCTTGGCCAGCGCAGGGAAGGACTTGACATAGCGCCGCGAAAACACCCGGTAGCCCGACAGGATGTCCGTGAAGCGGTTGCCGAACAGGCGCGCGACGAAACCGGTGAACAGGGCGTTGCCGAAGCGGTGGCCGGCGCGGTAGGCGGCCTCCTGCGTGTCGACGCGGCAGCCGACCACCATGTCCAGCTGCTCGGTCACTAGTTTGGCGATCATCGCCGGCGCGCTGGCGACGTCGTAGGTGACGTCCCCATCGCACAGCACGTAGACATCGGCCTCGACGTCGGAGAACATGCGCCGCACCACATTCCCCTTGCCCTGCAGCGATTCGCGCCGCACCACCGCCCCGGCGGCGCGGGCGTGCGCGATGGTGTGGTCGCTGGAGTTGTTGTCGTAGACGTAGACCGTGGCTTGCGGCAGCGTGGCGCGGAAATCGTGGACCACCCGGGCGATGGCGGCCTCTTCGTTGTAGCACGGCAGGATCACGGCGATGGTGGCTGGGGACATGGCGGCTCACTGGCGGGTTGACTGGGACAGGGCTGCGCCTTTGGCGGGGATGCCCAACTGGCGGACAGCGCTGATGTTGGCCTCGGCAGCGCCAGAAAATGCATAGACCTCGGTGACGCCCGCCCGGTAGCGGTGCGGCAGCGTCATCACGCGGCGGAACGGCGAGGCCGGCAGTTGCAGCGCGGCGGACAGTTGCGTGCTGTGCGGGAACGGCGCGGCATGGTCCAGCCGCACCAGCACGACGTAGCGCGCACCCAGCCGCAGCAGCTCGTCCAGCACCTGTTGCGGATCGTGGTATTTGAGCGCGTAGCGCGTGCCCATGAAGTCGGACGCGGCCAGCAGCTTGGAGGCGCGCACCGCGTAATGCCGCAGCGCCGGATCGCGCACCGCCAGCTCGGCGATCAGCGCGCCTTCCGCGCCGCTGCTGCCGTCGATGATCCAGACGGATGGCGCCTGGTCCGGCGGCAGCGCCGGCAGGTCGGCGGTGCGCATGTCGACCTTGGGGCCGCGCAGCGCCAGATGCGCGACGCCCGGCGCCAGCAGGGTCATCATCAGCAGGACGCCCGCCGTCCGCGCCGTCAGGCCGCGCATCGTGGCGCCGATGTGGAAGACGCCCAGTGCCGCCAGCGCAACGTAGGCCGGCAGCGCCGGCGCCAGGTAGCGGTCGTCGATGGCGGCCGGCACCAGCGATTGCAGTGTCAGCGTCGCCAGGATCAGGCTGATGGCGATGCTGACCACCGACCAGCGCAAGGGCGCTGTCCGGCGCTGCCGGTACTCGGCGACGACCGCGATCAGTGCCAGCGGCGCGCCGGCATAGCCGAGATTACGCAGCAGCGTGTGCAGGTTGGACTTGAGCGCCAGCCAGGCGTAGGGCAGGCCGGCCTGGTGGTTGAAGCCGTCCGCCGCAATCGAGGAGGTCAGCCAGTACCACGGCACGATGACCAGCCCGGCCGCCAGCGCCGCCACATACAGGTGCGGCAACGCCAGCAGCCGCCAGCCGCGCGTGAGCAGCATGTGGAACAGCGGCAGCAGTACGATCAGCCAGCCATTGCCCTTGATGAGCACGGCTCCCGCGCACAGCGCGGCGAACACGCCCGCGCGCGTCCAGCCGGGGCGCTGCGTGTAGGCCAGCCAGGCGACGGCGGCGGCGGTGCAACAGGCGGTCAGCGCCTGGTCGAGCATGAAGAACGCCTGACCTTCCACCGCCAGCGGTGTCAACACATAGACGGCGCAGCCGGCCAGGGCGACGCGGCGGCCCGCCAGCCAGGCCAGCGCAGCCCCCAGCGCGGCGGCGGGCAGGGCGCTGACCAGCAGGTTGATGAGGAAGGCCGCTTGCGGCGTCGCCGGCAGCGCCAGCAGCAGCACGCCGAGCAAGCCGTAGTAGGCGGGCGGCCAGTGTCCGATCGAGATCTTGGGATAGTGCAGGTAATACTCGACCGCATACGCCATCGGGTTGGCGCCCGCGTGGCCGTGCAGGTAGCTGCTGACGAAGACGCCGTTGAGGAAGTGGGCAGGCTCGTCCGCGCCGGAAAAGCCCGCTTGGTAGGCGTGCAGCAAGGCCAGCACCAGCGCGCCCGCCAGCAGGGCGAGCGCGTAGCCGCCCAGCGCCGACCACGCCATGCTGCGATGCTGGGGCTGGATCATCATTGCCGTCCGTTTGCGAACAAGCCTCCGTTATAGCATCGCGGGCAAACCGGGCAATGAGGCGGCGCAAGGAAAACCGGAGCACGTGAAATGTGGATTTTTTCATACACTTGCCAGGAAAAATAACCATGCCCGGCCGCCTGCGATAGCCGAACAGCAAGATTGCCGTTCTGATCAAAGGGCGGCCCTATGCGGGGCGTCCAGCCTTCTATTATTCAGTTCGCGCATATCCTTAGCCGAATTTCTAACAGTTAATGCCGTTTCAGATATATTCAGCTTGCAATACATGGTATGCATGAAAGAAAATACCGCCTTTCTTAAAGACGGTGCATTCTAGACATCCTTCAGGGTGCGGATAGCTAGCCCGCTTGCCGCCACGGTCACGTCAGATGACCGGGCGCGCTACAAAAAAGAGAGAACAGGAGACACTGTTTTTAACTCTTTGCATTACATTTAAATCGGGAAATTGAATGATCAAACTGTCGAAGATGCACAAGCGCCTGCTGGCGCTGAGCGCCGTCATGCCTATCGGTTCCGCCTTTGCGCAAACCGCCGCTACTGAACCGCAACTGGAAACCGTCGTCGTGACCGCCCAGCGCCGCGCCGAGAACATCAAGGACGTGCCGGTTTCGGTCTCCCTGCTGAAAGATGAAAAACTGGACGTGCTGCTGTCCGGCGGCCAGGACATCCGCGTGCTGGCCGGCAAAGTGCCGTCGCTGAACGTGGAATCGTCGAACGGCCGTACCTTCCCGCGCTTCTACATCCGCGGCTACGGCAACACCGACTTCAGCACCTTCGCTTCGCAGCCGGTCTCGCTGGTGTATGACGACGTGGTGCAGGAAAACGGCATCCTGAAAGGTTTCCCGATCTTTGACGTGGCAGGCGTGGAAGTGCTGCGCGGCCCGCAGGGCACGCTGTTCGGCCGCAACACCCCGGCCGGCGTGGTCAAGTTTGAATCGGCCAAGCCGAACACCGACAAGATCGAGGGTTATTACAACCTGTCGTGGGCCACCCACAACACCATCAATGCCGAAGGCGCCGCCAACATTCCGCTGTCGAGCGAATGGGCGATGCGCGTGTCGACCCTGCGTCAGCACCGCGACAACTTCGTCGACAACACCTTCACCAAGCAGAACGACGTGCTGGAAGGTTACAACGAGCACGCCGAGCGCGTGCAGTTCCTGTACAAGCCGAGCACCACCTTCAACGCCTTGTTCAATGTGCACTCGCGCACCACCGACGGCAGCGCACGCCTGTTCCGCGCCAACCTGATCAAGCGCGGCACCAATGACTTCGCCGACGGCTACGACTTCACCAAGATCAACACCAACGGCCAGAACGACCAGAACCTGAGCACCAACGGCGCCAACGCCCGCCTGACCTGGGACCTGGGTTCGGTCAAGCTGTTCTCGATCACCGGCTACGAAGCCGTGGACAACTACTACAGCCGTGGCGACATCGACGGCGGCGCGCCGGGCCAGGTGCCATTCCAGGTTGAGACCGGTGGCGGCCTCGACGGCTTGAAGCAGTACAGCCAGGAATTCCGCGTCGAATCGAAAAACGCAGGTCCGTTGAACTGGCAGACCGGCGTCTACTACTTCAAGGAAAGCGCCGACGGCTACAGCAACAACTACAACAGCGACACCGGCGCGCAGACCTCGCACCTGGCCAGCCATCAGAACAACACCGCGTACGCGGCGTTCGGCTCGGTCACCTACGACCTGAGCAGCGACCTGATCCTGCGTGGCGGCCTGCGTTACACGCACGACCAGAAAGACTTCCGCACCACCGAGGCCGTCAACGTCACGCAGATCGGCCCGAAATCGGTTGAAGAGAGCAAGAACAAAGCCAACTGGGACCTGAGCGCGACCTACAAGATCAACAAGGACGTCAACGCCTACGCCCGCGTAGCGACGGGCTTCCGCGCGCCGAGTATCGCCGCCGCATCGGCATCGGTGCCGATCACCGTGGCCGACGCCGAGACCATCACCTCGTACGAAGCCGGCATCAAGGCCGACCTGTTCAACCGCCGCGCCCGCGCGACGGTCAGCGTCTACAACTACGATGTGAAGAACCAGCAGCTGACCGTGGTCGGCGGCACCTCGAACGTCACCAAGCTGATCAACGCCGCCAAGACTGTCGGCCGCGGCGTGGAAGCCGATTTCGAAGCCTTCATCACGCCGGAGTTCAAAGTGACCGCAGGCGGTTCGTACAACTTCACCGAGATCAAGGATCCTAACCTGTACGTCAACCAGTGCGCCACGTCGAAGTGCACGATCACCGATCCGATCGCGTCCAACGGCCTGGTGTCGATCAACGGCAACCCGCTGCCACAGGCGCCGAAGTACATCCTGAACGCCACCGCGCGCTACAACTGGGCGCTGGCCAACGGCAACCTGTTCGTGCTGACCGACTGGGCGTATCGCAGCAAGATCAACTTCTTCCTGTACGAAGCCAAGGAATTCACCGGCAAGCCGATGGTTGAAGGCGGCCTGCGCGTGGGTTACAACTGGGATGGCGGCAAGTATGAGGTTGCCGGTTTCGCCCGCAACATCACCAACACCCAGCGCATCATCGGCGCGATCGACTTCAACAACCTGACCGGCTTCGTCAACGAGCCGCGCCAGTTTGGCGTGCAGTTCAAGGGCGGCTTTTAATTAGTCGTCCTCCAGCCTAGACAGCTGGAAATTGGCCGTATATAATGCGGCCTCTTTTCCCTGATAGCTCAGTTGGTAGAGCGACGGACTGTTAATCCGCAGGTCCCTGGTTCGAGTCCAGGTCGGGGAGCCAGAATACAGTAGCATGCCAAGAACCCAGCCCTAACCCGGTTGGGTTTTTGCGTTTCAGGGGCAGTTTATTTGCGCGTAGTGGCCCGAGGTGAGGCCGTTGGGCGGCGGGGATGAGTTGCCCCTTGGGGCTGCATCGCGTTGCACAGGAGGGCACTCTGGCTGGCCGGGACGAGAGGGTAGGGCGACCGAACCGATGCGGCGGGCGGTTGGTGTCGTCGTCACAGCGGTGAGTGCGGTTATATGCGCATAGTAGGGCTTGTTATCAAGTAATTGCGAGATCAAGGACGTATCAGCTTGCTGCGAGAAAACGCCGATTACCTGAAAATAGACCGCCGGAGTCACTAAGCTATACTTTTAGAGCACTGCCCCGAATAGGTTATCGGGTTCATGTCGATGTCGAAAAAATGGTTGTGAGAGATGTCACCACTCTCATCCCTCAAGCGATACGTTGCCGTCACGCGGACACCGCTTCGATCATTCGTCGGGTACGCGCCGTCGATGCTTTCAACGTTCGGGTGAGCGCTGAGCTCTTTGCACTTTCGCTCAAGGGCCTCGTAGTTCTTGCCAAGGATAGCACGCAGTTCATGTTCGGAGTTTAATGCTTTGCTAGGGTCAAAGTTCCCCGCTCCGGTTCGTTCGCACTTGTGCCAAGGTGTACTCTCCTTTATACAGCAAAACTCAACTTCGTATCCGCGCACGGATCCTTCGTATATCTCCACAGGACGATGCCTCATCGCATCAACGATTGCCACCTTTTCTTCCGATTTAATACGAGGCCCAAGATAGATGCGTTTCAGCGCAGGATCTGTGTATAGCTTGCGCCCTTCCCTTCCGGCTAAATATCTCCACTCCTTTTCGTGCTTCCATTCAGCCCGTTTCTGGATTAATCGACTAGTAACTATCTCCATCGGATCAGAGAGAGCTAGCCGTTCGAAGGTTATAGGAGTAGGAGCACTGGAGTCGTATATTACCGGTACCGGTAAAAAAGAGTCTCTGGGCAGATCGGAGATCACTTGTTCGTTTGCTGGCAGGATTGACCCGGTCAGATTGACCCGCCCTCCATACCCTCGCGAACGCCGCGACCCTATCGTAAGACCCCTCGAACCCCAGTTCCTTTAGGTCCTCATGAATCTGTTTTAGCGTGCGCCGTTGCTTGCGTGTCCGCGCTGCTTCAGTCTTGAGTAGCGCGGAAAGCTGAAACGCGTATTTGTCGATGGCGCGGGTGGAACGCCGTTCGGCGTAGGCCGGCTCTATGGTTTCTGAGCGCAGATAGCGTCGGACGGTGTTTCTGGAGATGCCCAAACGCCTGGCGATCTCTCTCAATGGGACCTGGTCACGAATGTGCCAGCGTCGAATAATGCCTAGTAGTGCCACGTCGATCACTCCAATTCCCCACTCAATGTCGTGAGTAGGATTGTGTCTTATACGTGGGTCAGTTCGGTTTGCAAATTATGCGGTGAAATGGGTCAGATTTCGCTGCAAATCAACACGATGAGTACCAAGATACCAAGCAGATACAGTACGCGATCCTTGCGGAGATACTGCGTGCCGGTGCGGGCGAGGTTCGCTCATTTATTGTGGGTGACCCTAATCAAGCGATCTATGGGTCTCTTGGCGGGTACTCGATTGCACCTCAAGATTTTTCCCAGTTAACTGGACTACAGCTAGACCTAAGAGCGTTGTCCGGAAACTATAGAAGTTCAGAGCGTATCGTAGGCTATTTTGAAAACTATAACTTGCATCAAACTGTCATTTCTGCTGTTGGCGTGGATCGCAACTTCCCGAGCATCATTACCTATGATTCGCAGACCACAAAGGCAGATCTATTGGAGGAGGTTACGCGGCTAGTGACGCACAGTGTCGAAGTCGCTGGCATTGCAACAAGGGAGATTTGTATTCTCGCACCGCAATGGATGCCTTTGGCTTCGCTCACACGCCGTCTCATCGCTGCCATGCCACAGTATGAGTTCGACGGGCCTGGAATGGTACCTTTCGCATGGGATATGGAAAACTTCTGGTACAAACTTTCACGCATTGGCTTAACTCAGGCGTCGCCGAGAATGTATATTAAGCGGGTGCGTTGGGCGAATGAAGTAATCCGCGACCTTGAAATTGCAGGTGCGCCGGTATCTGGAATTACCGGCAAGGCGTTGTTACGGGCATCGAATGCTTTTAGGTCGGCAGAAAACGACGGATTGACGTACTTGTCAGATTATTTTGACACGATGTTCGCGTGGTTGGATATCGATTACCGTCAATTTCAGACGCTTTCCGAGCATCATCTAGCATTCTTTGAGAGCTCTTCGGCGCGAATAGAAAAGATTGCACAGCAAGGCGCGGAGTCGATCAGAGATATAGGCACCTTCAGGAAAGTGTTTGCCGAGCGGAGCGGGATTACAATTTCAACTATTCACGGCGTCAAAGGTGGTGAATTTGATGTAGTGATCGCCTATGGCCTGTTGCAAGGTATGGTTCCCCATTTTAGCGATCCTCAACCGCATGAGAGCGCTGCTAAACTGTTGTATGTCACATGCTCCCGCGCACGCAAGCATCTGCATCTCATCTCGGAAAGTGAACGGCCACGTGGGCGCTACAATTCATATTCCCCAACGGAGCTATTGGCCGCAACGCAGTTTAACTACGATCACATTTAGAGAAGTGCTGTAGCCGTTGAATTTGCGCGAGGCCGGGCCTCTCGGTCCCGGTTCGGCGTTCGGCAGCGCTAAGCCCTTGTCTTGCATCAACTTTTCGGCAGTGATGCCACGGTGGCAGCCATACGGTCTCGGTATTAGGTCGGTTCTTGAGGGCCACGGCGGCAGAGGCTGAAAAACCCGTCGCGTTTCTTCGACTTGGTGCTCATAGGCTTCCGGGAGCCTCGTTCTGTTAATCCGCAGGTCCCTGGTTCGAGTCCAGGTCGGGGAGCCAGAATTTAGCAAGATTAAAAAGCCCAGCCTTCACAGGTTGGGCTTTTTGCGTTTCAGAAGTGGCTTATTCGCGCATAGTGGGCAGTGGTATGCGGCTATATTGTTTCCTAGCGTCCTGCGTCAGGCTACACTCAGCAAATTTCGGCGCGGCCATCGTGCGCCGCGAGACACTAGCTCAACCGTAACCTGAGGGAAATAACCAATGCCGAATGACGATCGCGTCAAGACAATCCGCAGCAGGACGCCGGAATCAGCGGCCATGGTGGCGAATACAAAACGAGCGATGGCGCTCACCGCCACACTGAACCGCTTAACGTTCAATGATGCGGACGAAGTCAGGGCCTTGTTCAGCGAACTGATAGGCAAAAAGGTGGACGAGAGTTTTTTGCTGATTCCTCCCTTTTACACTGCCGGCGGTAGCGAAATCCGCGTTGGACAGAATGTCTTCGTCAATCAGAACTGCACTTTCTATGACATGGGCGGTCTCGACATCGGGGACAATGTGATGATCGGGCCGAACGTGAGTATCATCACGACCGGCCATCCGCTCGAACCCTCACAGCGACGCAGCGTCACGATCGGCAAGCCCATCGTGATTGAACAAAACGTGTGGATCGCAGCCGGTGCAACGATTATCGGTGGTGTCACGGTGGGCGAGAATTCGGTCGTCGCGGCGGGTTCGGTCGTCACCAAAGACGTTCCTCCGAATACGCTTGTCGCAGGAAATCCTGCAAAGATTATTCGTTCGATTGACGAGTAGGAGGGGCGGCCTCGATGCCGTCCAGCACGCTTGCCCGCTTGCCTTTCAGCTTGGTGAGCTCAGCGCCGATGGCGGGAATGAGCGCCGCATTTTTTTGGTTCAGGTAGTGATAGGCCGGCAGGGTCATGACCGTCCTGAGCTTGAATGCATCGTCAGGCAGGTTGTGTGTCCGCATGGACGCCAGGGTGGCTTCGGTGGGCGCCACCAGCACATCGAAACGCTTGGCCCGCAGCATCTTCAATGCGGTCTCGACGTTGTTCGCCACGGTCAGGTTGTCCCAGCCCCTGACGGTTATTTCAGTCGCCTTCAAACCACGCACCACGCCGACGCGGCGCATCGTCTTTGCCTCTTCCAGGCTTGGGGCGATGGCTCCGGCTTCGTTGCGGACCAGGGTGCTGATGCTGAAGAAATACAAGGGAACGGGAACACGCAGCAGTTGCGGATAGTCTTGCTCGACCAGGGCGGTGCGCACGATTTCCCCATCCATGGCGCCGCGCGTGCTTTCTATCAGGGCGCGCTCTCCCGGCATATTCACCAGGACGACCTCAATGCCAATGGCGGCATAGGCTTGCTCCAGCACGACGCGGGCCTTGGTGGCGCTCACTCCGCTCACCACGACAGGCAGTTTGATGGTGCGCTTTTCCACAGGTGGGGCGGCCCTTGCCGGCGTGCCGGCGCATAGCGCCGCAGCGACGACAAGCGCATTCCAGGATCGTAGACGATTTTTCATTGAGGAACAGGAGGATGGTTCATTGTATCAGTCTTGATCCGCGCCACCGGCGGTCGCCGGCATGGAGCGGTTGCGTCCGGCGGCCTTCGCGCGATACAAGGCCTGGTCCGCCGCCCGCAGCATCGCGCTGGCGGATTGCGGATCGGCCGGCATCGCGGATGCGACGCCGATGCTGACGGTGACGATGCCATGCGTCGATTTTTCATGCACGATGGCCAGCGCCGCCACCGCGCAACGCACCTTCTCGGCGATGAGCATGGCGTCCTCCGCCGTGGCGCCGGGCAGGACAAAGACAAACTCTTCCCCGCCGTAGCGCGCCGCCAGGTCGGTGGACCGCTGCAGCGACAAGGTCATGGCGGCGGCAACCTGTTTCAGGCATTCGTCGCCGGCCTGGTGCCCGTAGAAATCGTTGTACAACTTGAAGCTATCGACATCCAGCATGGCGAGCGCGAGCGGTTTTTTGTCGCGCCTGGCGTGCGCCCATTCGCGCTCCAGCAGTTCGTCGAATCCGCGCCGGTTGACGAGCCCGGTCAGCCCGTCGGAAACGGAGAGCGCCATCAGCTTGATATTCGACTGTTCCAGTTCCCGCGTGCGGCTGGCGACCAGAGCTTCAAGATGGCCGGTGCGGCGCGTCAGGCGGCGCACCCGCACCTTGTAGGCCCATGCGACGGCCAAGACCGCCAGCAGCGCGGCGCCGCCACGGAACCACCAGGTTTGCCAGTACGGCGGCAGAATCGCGATCGGCAGCACGATGGTCGGGCTGTCGATGCCGTCGCTGCTGGTGGCGCGCAGATAAAACGTGTAGCTGCCCGGGGACAGATTGGTGTAGGTGGCGTTGGGATGGGCGCCATCCGCCTTCACCCACCGGCTGTCGAAGCCGGCCAGCATGAAGGTATAGCTGTTGCGAGCCGGCGCGGCATAGTGCAGGGCGGCGAACTCGATCGACAGCGCCGTCGCGCTCGACGGCAGCGTGAGCGAGGTCGGTGCGGTGATCGCGCCGGCCAGTTGTACGAGCGGTGGCCTCGGCATCTGGCCGAGCGAGCGGCCAAAGAGGCGGATGTCGGTGATCGAGACCTGCGGCGGGCTGGGCGCGCGCATCGCCTGCGCGGGATAGACGGCGGTGATGCCGGTGGTGCTGCCAAAGTACAGGTCGCCGTTGCCGGTTTGCGCCGAGGATTGCAGGAAAAAGCCATGGCTCAGTCCATCGTCGGCGGAGTAGTGGGCGAAGGTGTCCGTTGCCGGGTCCAGGCGCGAAATGCCCTTGGCGGTGCTGATCCACAGCTTGCCGGCGTCGTCGCCCCGGATCGCTTCGATCGGTACCGGGCCGGGCTGGTTCGGACCCAGGTAGCGCTGGAACTCCGGCGTGCCGTCGGCGGCGAATACCAGGCGGTGCAGGCCGCGTACCGTGCCGATCCACACGGTGCCCGCCTTGTCTTCGTACAGGCACGTTACTTTATCGCTGTTCAGGCTGCGCGGCGCCGTATCGCTGTGATGGAAATGCCGGAACCGGCCGCTGCGCTGGTCGAGCAGCGCCAGTCCGCCGCCACGGAACACGTCGCCCACCCAGAGCCGCCCCTGGCTGTCTTCCAACACCGCGCTGGCGTCGTTGACATTGCGGCTGGCCGGATTGCCTGCCTCATGGAGGTAGGACTTGCTGGTACCGGAGGCCGGATCGTAGCGGATCAGGCTGCCGGCGGTACCCAGCCAAAGTATGCCGCCGCGTCCCGGCGCGATGGTGTTGATGAAATCGTTTGCGGGCGTGCCGAAGTGGCGGACCGAGAAGCGCCCGTCCAGCGGATCGAGGCGGTTCAGTCCCTTGGTCGTGCCGACCCATAGCGGGCCGCCCGGTTGCTGGTAGAGGCTGTACACGGAGCTGTGGCTCAGGTCTCCCGGCCGAGCGCCCGCCGTGTACTTCCTGACGATGCGCCTGGTGGCCGGATCGAACAGGGCCAGGCCTTCTTCCATCCCCATCCAGAGCCGGCCTTCAGGCGCCGTTTCCAGGCTGCGGACGAAATTCCCGGTCGGGAATCCATCCTGTGCGATATCGCGCGGCACGATGCGGGAAAACGGCGCGTTGTTCACGTTAGCCCGGCGCACACCATCGGTAAAGGTGGCAATCCACAGCGTGCCGCTGCGGTCCGCCATGACGGCGCTGATCGAATTGCTGGGCAGGCTGCGCGTGTCCTCGGGCCGATGCAGATAGGCTTCCAGGCGCTGCGCCTGTTCGTTCCAGCGTTGCAGGCCCTCGGTGCGGGTGCTGATCCAGATGCCGCCGCCGGCATCCGCATCGATGCTGTTGATCCGGCGGCGCGGACCGTCCAGCCTGACGCGGGTGGACCAGGGCTGCCCGGCTTGCCAGCGCACCACACCGGCGTCGGTGCCGATCCAGAGATAGCCCTTGGTGTCGAAGTGCAGGGCACGTACGTCGTTGAGCCTGGGCTCGGGCCGGTCCTCGCTGTCCAGGCGCAGGCGCTGGAACGATGTCGCGCCGGGGGCGAGATAGTCGATGCCCGCAGGCCAGGTCGCGGCATAGACGCCGCCGTTGCGGTCCAGCGCCACGGCGTTGACGTCGTTGTAGCGGAGTGCGCCTGGCTGCGACGGATCGGCGCGGTACGCCTGGAAGCGGCCGCTCGGCACATCAAAATGCTGTAGTCCGCCCCAGGTTGCCAGCCACATGCCTTGCTTGCCGTCGGAGACGATGCGGCGGACGATGCGCATGCTGTCCTCGCCGCCCGGTGGCGCATAGCGCGTGAAGCCGTTGGTGGCGGGATCGAAGCGGGCCAGGCCCTCGTCGGTGCCGATCCAGAGATCGCCGGCGGCGTCGGCGTGCAGCGCCGCCACCCGTCCCCCAGGCAGGCTGGCGGGATTGTCCGGATCGTTGACATACTTGACCAGCGCGTGGCCGTCATAGCGGAACAGGCCGCTCTCGATGGTGCCGATCCAGATGAATCCCTTGCTGTCCTGCGCGATCGACAGGATGGACTGGCCGTCGGAGCCCAGCGATTGCAGCGCTTCGAAGGTGAGCGGCATCGCAGGGCGCGCCGCCAACGCCATCCCCATAGGCGTGAGAGCCAGGAGTGCGACGACGATCCATGTACTGCGCAGCCAGCTTGGCGCCATCCTTTAATCCTCAAAATTTTGAGGGTAAAGGCGCGGCGGCGCGCTGTCGCCATACTTTAGGGTGGTCGGATCGCGCCGGAATTAAAAAAGGCCTTGTGCGTGAACACAAGGCCTTTGGGGTCAGTTGCCGCGGCGCTCCGCCGCCAGCCTTCTGACGACCGCGATCAGCCGGTCGATCTCGTCGAAGGTGTTGTAGAACGCCAGCGACGGCCTTACCGTGGTTTCCACACCGAAGCGGCGCAGGATCGGTTGCGCACAATGGTGGCCGGTGCGCACGGCGATGCCTTCCTCGTTGAGCGCCTTGCCTACCTCCTCGGTGCTGTAGCCGGCCAGCACGAAGGACATCACGCTGGCCTTGTCGGCCGCCGTGCCGATCAGGCGCACACCCTTGATCTCCCGCAGCTTTTGCATGCCGTAGACCAGCAGCTCGTGCTCGTAGCGGGCGATGTTTTCGATGCCGATCTTGTTGATGTAGTCGATCGCCGCGCCGAGCCCGACCGCATCGGCGATGTTGCCCGTGCCGGCCTCGAACTTGTTGGGGATCGGCTGGTACACGGTCTTCTCGAACGTGACGTCGGCGATCATGTTGCCGCCGCCTTGCCATGGCGGCATGTCTTCCAGCACGTCGCGTTTGCCCCACAGCACACCGATGCCGGTCGGGCCGAACAGCTTGTGGCCCGAGAACACGAAGAAGTCCGCGCCGATGTCCTGCACGTCGATGCGCATGTGCGAGACCGACTGCGCGCCATCGACCAGCGCCTTGGCGCCGGCGCGATGCGCCAGTTCGACGATTTCCTTGACCGGCGTGACGGTGCCGAGCGCGTTCGATACCTGCGTGACGGCGACGATTTTGGTGCGGTCGTTGAGCAGCTTGCGGTACTCGTCGAGCAGCACCTGGCCGCTGTCGTCGACCGGTATCACGCGCAGCCTGGCGCCCTTGGCGGCGGCCAGCTGCTGCCACGGCACGATGTTGGCGTGGTGCTCCAGGTTGGAGACGATGATCTCGTCGCCTTCGCCCACATGCTGCCCGCCCCAGCTCTTGGCCACCAGGTTGATGGCCTCGGTGGTGCCGCGCACGAAGATGACTTCGTTGACGTCCGGCGCATTGAGGAAGCGCCGCACCCGCTCGCGCGCGCCTTCGTAGGCGTCGGTGGCGCGCGCCGCCAGCGCATGCGCGGCACGGTGGATGTTGGAGTTCTCGTGCTCGTAGAAGTAGCTGATGCGGTCGATCACCGACTGCGGCTTGTGCGTGGTGGCGGCGTTGTCGAACCACACCAGCTGGCGGCCGTTGACGCGCTCCTGCAGGATGGGGAAGTCGCGCCGTACCGCGTTGACGTCAAACGGCGGATGGCGGTCGCTGCCGGCCAGCGGCACGGTGTCGTGCGGCGCGGCCTTGGCTGGCGTGACGTAGCCGCTCGGCAGCGTGACCGCGTCGACGAAGTAATACTGCGGCGCCGACGATGGCGCGGCCGGCTCCGGCAGATCGCCGCCCGGCTGGCCGTGCGCGTGGCCGAGGAAGTAGTACGGCGCGCCGTCGGTGGACGGCGGCGCCGCGTTCGGCACTTCCGGTACGCCGAGCAGGGCACCGCCGCTGCGCGGGTCGTAGGCCGGGATCGCGCCGATGGCTTTGTCCGGCACACCGTTGCCGGCCTGCGCGCTCGGCAGCAGCGCCGGGATGCGGTTGGCCAGCGACAGCACCTGGGTCGGCGACGCCGGGATCAGATTGGTGCCGGGGATCTGCCCTTGCGGGATCGGCGTGCCGGGCACGCTCGGGCCGAAGCCGGCAGGACTGGCCAGCGGCGAGCCGGCCGGCGCGATATTGCCGGGCGCCTGCACGCCGTGCGGCGCGAACGGCGGTGCCGAGAATGGCTTGGCGGCAAACATCTCGGTCGCCAGCCGCGCCAGCACGGCCGGGTCGAACGGCGCGCCCGACGGTTCGGGTATGCCGGCGGGTGGACTCGCCGGGACGGAGGAGGGAGGCGTCAGGATACTCACGGCGCGGCTTATTTATAAGTGTCGGGATAGTCGTGGTATTTGCCGATTTCGACATCGTCGAGCACCGCCAGCGCGTCGGTGGTCAGCACCGCCAGCGAGCAGTACAGCGAGATCAGATAGGACGAGATCGCATGGTTGTTGATGCCCATGAAGCGCACCGACAGGCCGGGGCTTTGCTCGCCCGGCAGGCCCGGCTGGAACAGGCCGACCACGCCCTGGCGCTTGTCGCCCACGCGCAGCAGTAGGATCTTGCTCTTGCCGTCGGCCACCGGCACCTTGTCCGACGGGATCAGCGGGATGCCGCGCCAGGTGATGAATTGCGAACCGAACAGGCTGATGGTCGGCGGCGGGGTGCCGCGGCGGGTGGCTTCGCGGCCGAAGGCGGCAATCGCCAGCGGGTGCGTCAGGAAGAAGGCCGGCTCTTTCCAGACCTTGGTCAGCAGTTCGTCGAGGTCGTCCGGGGTCGGCGCGCCGGTCAGCGGGAAGATGCGCTGCTCGTCGGTGACTTGCGCCAGCAGGCCGTAGTCCGGATTGTTGATCAGTTCGCTTTCCTGGTTTTCCTTGATGGTCTCGATGGTCAGGCGCAGCTGTTCCTTGATCTGGTCGTGCGGGCTGCTGTACAGGTCGGAGACGCGGGTGTGCACGTCGAGGATGGTCGAGACGGCGTTGAGGAAGTACTCGCGCGGATTTTCCTCGTAGTCGACGTAGGTGCGCGGCAGTTGGTTCTCCGTTTCGCGCGCGGTGCAGGTGACCTTGATCGCTTCCGGATTCTTGACCTTGTTGAGGCGGTAGATGCCTGCCTCCACCGGAACCCATTGCAGCAGATGCGTCAGCCAACGGGGGCTGATGGTCTCTAGCTGGGGTGCGGTTTTGGTTGCATTTGCTAATTGCCGTGCTGCGTTATCGCCCAGCGCCGTGGTGCCGCCTACTGTTGCCGTCATCGTTATTCCTTTTACAGATAAGTAAAGTTGAAAAATAAACTAAGCTGTGCGTAGTGTGCGGCACTGCACAAAACCGCTCAACATGCTATAGCCACCAAATCGATAGCGACTTCATGCGCCGTGCAGGCGGCCGATGCTTTCGCCCCGCGTCAGCAGCGCGGACGGCGTCAGTTGCAGGGCCGCCGCCAGCTTCTCCACCGTCACCAGCGAGGCGATGACGCAGCCGCGTTCGATCTCGCCGATATACGAGCGGTTGAGGTTGGAGTTTTCCGCCAGGCGTTCCTGCGACCAGCCGCGCTCCTTGCGCAGCTGTCGTACGCCGACGCCAAAGTGCTGCACCAGCGTGGTGGGCAAGCTGTCGTCGCTCATGTGGCACCTATGCTGTTGGCGAAGGCGCCGGAGCGCGATTCGGCCTGCGCGATGCGGCCGCCGGGCGGCACATCGTGCGTCAGCCAGACATTGCCGCCGATGACCGCGCCCTTGCCCAGCGTGATGCGGCCGAGGATGGTGGCGCCGGCGTAGATGACGACGTCGTCCTCGACCACCGGATGGCGCGGCAAGCCTTTTTGCAGGTTGCCCTCGGCGTCGGTGGGGAAGCGCTTGGCGCCCAGCGTCACCGCCTGGTAGACCCGCACGCGCTCGCCGATCACCGCGGTCTCGCCGATGACGACGCCGGTGCCGTGGTCGATGAAGAAGCCGGCGCCGATCTGCGCACCGGGGTGGATGTCGATGCCGGTGGCGCCGTGCGCCAGTTCGGCGACGATGCGCGCCAGCAGCGGCAGGCCGAGGTTGTACAGCTGGTGAGCGAGGCGGTAATGGATCATCGCCAGCACGCCGGGGTAGCACAGCAACACTTCATCGACGCTGCGCGCCGCCGGATCGCCTTGGTAGGCGGCCAGCACGTCGCTGTCGAGCAGGGTGCGGATGCCGGGCAGGGCGGCGGCGAAGGTGCGCACGGCGGCCAGCGCCTGCTCGTCGATGTCGCGGCCAGGCTCGTCGTTCAAGCCGGCGTTATAGGCCAGCTCGCGCCGTACCTGTTTCAACAACGCGTGCAGGGCGGCGTCCAATGCATGGGCGACGTGGAAATTCTCGCTTTCCTGGCGCAGGTCCGGCGGGCCGAGGCGCATCGGGAACAGCACGCCTTTCAGGCTGTCGAGTATGCCCGACAGCGCATTGCGTGACGGGAATTCGCGGTTGCCCGCCTCGCTGTTGCGGCTTTGCGTCTGGCGCCAATTGTGGCGCGCGTCATGCAGCGATTGCACGATGCCGATGATGTTGAAGGTCGCCATGGCTTAGTCCTGTACCCATGGCAGGTTGTGGAAGCGCCAGCCGTCGGCCTTGCCGCGCTGTTGTTGGTCGTCGATCTCGCCTTCGAAGCCTTCGAGGATATTGAACACGTTGCTGAAGCCGGCCTTGGTGGCCGCCTCCGCCGCCAGCGCGGAGCGCTTGCCGCTGCGGCACAGCAGCAGCACCACGACCTCCTTGCCGCCGATCTTGCTTTCCAGCTCGCGCACGAAGCGCGGATTGCGTGTCAGCGCGGTGCCGGTGGCCCAGGCCACATGCAGGGTGTCGGGAATGTGGCCGACGAACTTGCGTTCTTCGCCGGAGCGTACATCGACCAGCAGCGCACGGCCGCTGGAAAACAACCGCCACGCGGTGGCCGGTGCGACGCCGCCGGCGAACGGCAATGCGGAGGATTCGGCCGTGGCCTTGATCGAAGCGAGTTCTTCAGGCAAGGCGGTGAAGGGGACATCAACTAGCATAGTGGGACCTCGGTGGATTGGTGGCGATAGGCAGCCGTTGAGGTGAATATACGATCGGCAGAAATAAAGTAAAACGAATAAAAACAAGGACGCAAAGTTGAAAAACAAATAAGGTGGGGCGTTCCAACGCACTTGATGTGCGTCAAACGCGGAGGAAGGGCGCTTCTTATGATGGAAGACCTAGTGCTGAAAAGGAGGCTGTCATGGCTAATAGTTTGATGCGGCTGGACCCGTTCCGCGATATTGCTCGCTTCGATCCATTCCGCGATATCGATGAGATGTTTCGTGATTTTTCGCCGTCGATCTGGCGCAATGCCGAGAATGCGCCGCGCATGCGCATGGATGTGACCGAGAACGAGAAGGCGTATGTGGTCAAGGCCGAGATTCCGGGCGTGCAGAAGGAAGATATCAAGGTCGCCATCAACGGCAACCAGGTGTCGCTGACGGCGGAGATCAAGGAAGAGAAGAGCACCGGCGATGCCGGCAAGTCCGGGGCGCTGCGCAGCGAGCGCTACTATGGCCAGGTGCATCGCAGCTTCACGCTGCCGCAGGAAGTGGATGACGACCAGGCCGAGGCCCGCTATGAAAACGGCGTGCTGCACCTGCTGCTGCCGAAAAAGGTGGGCACCGGCGGCAAGCAGCTGGCGATCCAGTAATCAGTGCGCCGGCGCCCGGCACGCCGCATCGGCGTCCCAGCGGCCGGAGCAGATGCGCGAGCGGCACAGCATGCCTTCGATCAGGCCCAGTTGCTGGCATCGCGCCAGTAGTTCGGCCGTGCTGTCGCCGTGCTGACGCTCCACCACGTCGCGGCTGAGTTCGGCCACGATGACGGTGGGCTTGTTGGCGTGCGCGACCAGTGCGGTCAGCAGCGCGACGTCGGTGTCGGGGGCGGCCGGCGAGCCGGTGGCCTCGCCGGCGGCGTTGCGTGCCGGTGCCGCCTTTGCGGCCGCCGCTGCTTGGGGTGGGCGTGTTGCTGCGCTTGAATTGGCCTGCTCGGGTTGTGCGCCATGCGGCTGTGCGCCATGCGGCTGTGCGGCGTGTGCAGGCAGGCGCTGTACGTCAAGCGTCGCTTGATTCGTCACGCCAATCTGCGACGCCGAGGCGGCCGAGGTAGGTTCATTCACGATGGCGGCAGACTGGCCTGCGGCGGCCATCACCGCTATCTCCACGCGTGGCGTCTCCGCAGTCTGCCGGCTGCGGCTTTCACTGTATTTGAACGTTGACGGCGTAATTTTCTTCTCGTGCATCATCCAGGCGATGCCGCACATCAGCAGCAACAGCACGCCCAATCCCACCGTCCAGCCGTCGATCGCCCAACCGCTGGCGCGTGCCGGCTTGGCAGCCGGCCTGGCGCCGTGTTCCAGATGCGCCAGGATGCGCTTGCCGCCACCCGAAGTAGAAGACGCGGCCATCATGTCCGGTTTCGGTTTTGACGTATCCACAATATCCCTCCCGAATTTGATCTGGCCGGTTATGTGAAACCGTCAACGGCCTACGATGAAACATTGTTGCCAGTGTCCATTCAGCGGACCGAACCTGCTTTGACGGAGCGCACCATGTTTCTCTTTTCAGTGCTGATGTTTTTCCTGCTGACGTGTTTTTGCGCATGGCTGCTGCTGTTTCCCGCCGGCCGCGACATGGTGGCGCAATCGATGCGCGCCATTGGCCACCGTCTCGAACAGCAGTTGCGCGACGGCTGTCGGCAAGGCGCACGGCAGGCGCTGGGACTGGGGCGTGGGGCTCGCGATTCCGTGCAGTTCAGCCTGGAGTTCCTGCGCCGCCGCTGTCTGTTGATCCTGTCCGCCGCCGTGCTGATGATCGTGCCGACCACGCTGGCGCTGATACTCAGCGGCCGTGGCATGCTGGGCGCTTATGACGGCGACAGCCACGCCGTCAACGACCAGGTCGCCGATCTGCTCAAGGGCGAGCAGCTGGCGATGCCGGCGCCATTGCCGCCGCTGGTCTTTAGCACCGCCGAAGTCACGCTGGCGCGGCCGATGCTCGACAGCGCCAACCGCAACTGGCAGTTGCTCGACCCCGTCTTCGCGCAGCGCCTGCTGACGGTGTTCAGGATCATGAAGGATCGCCACGGCTACGACATGGCGATCCTGGAGGGCTACCGCAGTCCCGAACGGCAGAACACGCTGGCGCTGGCGGGTTCCAGCGTGACCAACGCCAAGGCCTTCCAGAGCTATCACCAGTTCGGCCTGGCGGCGGACTGCGCCTTCCTGCGCGACGGCAAGCTGCTGATCTCGGAGAAGGATCCGTGGGCGATGCGCGGCTACCGCCTGTACGGCGAGGCTGCCGAGGCGGCCGGACTGCATTGGGGCGGGCGCTGGACCATGATGGACTTCGGCCATGCCGAGTTGCGAGTGGCGGGCACGGTCGGGAAATAGGTCGGGGCATTCATTGTTTTTGCGCAATAAATTTTTGCATTGTGGTGGCACCATTGATCGGTCCGCTTGCAGCCTGGGCGTCCCGTCACCACCGGACCCGACCTATGATGCGCAGAATCTGGCATTTTCTGACCGATACCCGCCGCCTCACCATCATCGGCCTGACGGCGATGGCGGCCTTGTTCTACCTGGGGGCGCAAGTGCTGGAGCTGGCGCTGATCTGGGCGCTGGCGGCGACCGCGCTGATGCTGCTGTTCGCCGGCATGGTGTGGCTGTGGCGCCGCTGGCGCGCCAGGCGCGAGTCGGACAGGCTGGGTGAAGCGATCGGCCAGCAGGCCGCCGCTCCCACGGATCAATCCGGCGCCGAGGTCAAGGCCATCCGCGAGAGCATGCTCAAGGCCATCGACACCATCAAGGGCTCGAAGATGGGCATCGTGTCTGGACGAAGGGCACTCTACGAATTACCGTGGTATATGTTGATCGGCAATCCCGCCGCCGGCAAGAGCACGGCGGTCACCAACTCCGGCCTGCAGTTCCCCTTCGCCGACGGCAAGATCGTGCAAGGCGTCGGCGGCACCCGCAACTGCGACTGGTTCTTTACCGCCGACGGCATCCTGCTCGATACGGCGGGCCGCTATTCGGTACTTGAAGAGCATCGCACCGAGTGGTTCGGCTTTCTCGATTTGCTGAAGAAATACCGCCGCCGCGCGCCGATCAACGGCATCCTGATCGCCGTCAGCATCGCCGAGCTGCGCGGCGACGATCCCGAAGCCGGCATCAAGCTGGCGCGCAGCCTGCGCATGCGCGTGCAGGACTTGATCGAGCGGCTGGAAGTGTTCGCGCCGGTGTACGTGGTGTTCACCAAGACCGACCTGATCGCCGGCTTCGGCGAGTTCTTCGCGCAGGCCGAACGCACCGAGCGCGAGCGCGTATGGGGCGCGACCATGCCGTACAAGCGCGAGGTCAGCAGCCAGCAGCTGGCTGCCTTCTTCGATCAGGGTTTCGACGAGCTGTGCGACGGCCTGCGGGAACTCAGCCTGGCCAATATGGGCCAGCAGCGGCGTGACCGCATGGAGCCCGGCGTGTTCACCTTCCCGCTGGAGTTCGCGACGATACGGGCGCCGCTGCGTTCCTTCCTGCTGACGTTATTCGAAGAGAATCCGTTCCAGTTCAAGCCGGTGTTTCGCGGCTTTTACTTCACCAGCGCGCTGCAGGAGGGCGCGCCGGTCAGCGAACAATCGCAGCGCGTCGCCAAGCGCTTTGCGCTGTCGGTGCCGGATGCACCGGCCGTCGCCGGGACAGGGCAGTCCGGTTTCTTCTTGCTGAACCTGTTCCGCAAGGTGATCTTTGCCGACAAGGACCTGGTATCGCAGTACGCCAGCAAGAACAAGGTGCGGCTGACGTATGCGGCGTTCTTCATGGCGGCCGTGCTGCTGGGCGTGTCGCTGGGAGGCTGGAGCTGGTCCTACATAGGCAACCGCCAACTGGTCGGCAATGTGCAGGCGGACCTGGACAAGGTGATCAAGCTGCAGGAAAAACGGCTGGACTTGCAGTCGCGGCTGGAGGCGCTGGAGATACTCCAGGACCGCATTGAGCAGCTGGAGAAGTACCGCACCGGCCGCCCGTGGTCGCTGCGCATGGGCCTCTATCAGGGCGAACTGCTGGAGCGCAAGCTGCGCGAGGAGTACTTCTCCGGCGTCAAGGAGGTGATGCTGAAACCGGTGGTGGCCAATCTGGAGACGCTGCTGTCGGAGATGAACGCGCATGCCGATCAACTGCAAACGCCGGGCGCCACGGCCGCCGCCGCCGTGGTGCCGGGTCGCCAGTTCCAGGAAGCCTCCGCAACCAATGTCGACGATGCCTACAACGCGCTGAAGAGCTACCTGATGCTGGCTGATAAATCGCACGCCGAGCCCAGTCACCTCAACGACCAGCTGACGCGTTATTGGCGCGGCTGGCTTGAGAACAATCGCGGCGCCATGCAGCGCGAACAGCTGATCCACAGCGCCGAGCGGCTGATGACCTTCCACCTCGCGCAGATGGCGGATCCATCGTGGCCGCGCATCGACCTGAAGCTGGCGCTGGTCGACCAGTCGCGCGAAAACCTGCGGCGCGTGGTGCGCGGCATGCCGGCGCGCGAGCGGGTGTACGCCGATATCCGGGCCCGTGCCAACACGCGGTTCCCGGCCATGACGGTGGCGCGCATGGTCGGCGAGCAGGATCAGTCGCTGGTCGCCGGCAGCTACGCGGTTCCCGGCGCCTACACGCGCGAGGCGTGGGAGAAGTTCGTACAGAGCGCCTTCAGCGATGCCGCCACGCGCGAACTGCAAAGCGCCGACTGGGTGTTGAAGACCGCCGCCCGCGACGACCTGACGCTGGAAGGCAGCCCGGAACAAATCCAGAAAGGCTTGACCGATTTGTACAAGGCCGACTACGCCCGCGAGTGGCAAAAATTCGTCCAGGGCGTCGGCATCGCCAATCTGAACGGCTTCGACGCCGCCGTCACCGCGATGAACCGCTTGGGCGACCCGCAATCGTCGCCGCTGTCCAAGCTGCTGACCACCATCTACCAGCAGACCTCCTGGGATAATCCCGCGCTGATGAGCGCCGAACTGAAAGAGGCGCAATCGGGCTTCGTCAACTGGATCAAGAACAGCCTGTTGCGGCGCGGGCCGTCGCAGATCAATGTGCAGGTGCGGATGGACCAGCCGCGCGACAAGCCGATGGGGGCCATCGGCCGCGAATTTGCAGGCGTCGGCAAACTGGTCGCCGCCAAGGACAAGGATGCGTCGCTGATGCGCGGCTACCTGGAGACGCTGTCCAGGCTGCGCACCCGTTTGAACCAGCTGAAGAACCAGGGTGATCCGGGCCCCGGCGCGCGCCAGTTCATGCAGCAGACGCTGGAAGGCAGCGGCTCCGAGCTGGCCGATGCGTTGCGCTATGTCGACGAGCAAATGCTCACCGGGATGAGCGACACGCAGAAACAGGCGATCCGTCCGATCCTGGTGCGGCCGCTGATGCAGACCTTCTCCGTGCTGATCGCGCCGGCGGAATCGGAAATCAACAAGACCTGGCTGGCGCAGGTGTACGAACCGTTCCAGCAATCGCTGGCCAACAAATATCCGTTTTCGCCCACCGCGCGTATCGAGGCGGCCGGCACCGAAATCGCCCGGTTCTTCGGGCCGGACGGCTTGATCGCCAAGTTCGCCGGCACCGCGATGGGGCCATTGGTGCTGCGTCGTGGCGATGTGCTGGCGGCACGCACCTGGGCCGACATGGGCATCGCGCTGGCGCCGCAAACGGTGGCGCGCTTCCCCGGCTGGATCGCACCCATCGGCGCGGGCGGCGTCGCCGCATCGCCGGCCGCCGCGCAGACAGTGTTCCAGATCCAGCCGATGCCGGCCCCCGGCACGCTGGAATACACGGTCGACATCGACGGCCAGCAAGTCCGCTACCGCAATACACCGGCGCAGTGGACCAACATGATCCATCCTAGTCCCCAGGGCGCACCGGGCGCGCGCATCACAGCGGTGGGCTTCGATGGCCGCAGTGTGGAAGTGTTCAACGAACCGGGCCAGTTCGGCTTGAAACGCTTGATCGACGCGGCGGCCAAGCAGAAGCGCGACGGTGGCGTGTTCGAGCTGCGTTGGACCAGCGGCGCTGTCACTGTGGCGATGGGCCTGAAGATCATCAGCAGCCCGGAAAGCAGCGGCGGCGCGGCGGCGCCGCAGGAACAAGGCTTCAAGGGCATGCGGCTGCCGGAGACCATCGTCGGTGCGCCGGTCGCGGTGGCCGGCGGCGTGGCGATGGGAGCGGCGCAATGAAGCGTGGTCCGCAATCGGTACGCATCGGCTACTTCGGCAAGCTGCCGGCGCGTAGCGACTTTATCAAGGCCGCCGATAACCCGGCGCTGGCCAGCCTGCTGGACGACTGGTTGGCGGAGGTGATGCATGTGCTCAGCGCGGACCCACGCTGGAAACTCAACTACGACGCCATGCCGCCGCTGCATTTTGCCTTCGTCGGCACGCGCAGCCGGCGCGCCATCGCCGGCCATCTGGCGGCCAGCAGCGACATCTCGCAGCGGCGCTATCCCTTCCTCAGCATGAGCGCCATCGAGGTCGACGATCCGCGCGCCTTCCTGTCACGCAGCCCGGTGGTGCTGGCGCCGCTGTGGCAGGCACTGGGGCAGCTGGCGGGGGATGTGCTGGCGGCCTGCGATCCCGAGCCGCCGCTGCAGGTGCTGGCGGCGGCGCGCGTGGTGATCGAGCCCGCTGCGGCCGAACATGAGCAAGGCTTCCTGGATTTCCTCGATCGCCACAACGTCGCCGGCCTGGAGGGCATGCTGGCCAGCGCCTCGGTGCGCCGCATGATACTGGCGATCGGCTTGCTGCTGCAGCCGGTGCGCCGCAGCGGCGCAGAGCGGCTGGATAAAAGCCTGGCGCTGCCATTGCCGCATGCGCCGCGCCAGCGCTACCTGGTGGCCGCTTTCTGGCTGGACCTGATCGCGCCATTTCTGCTGCAGGCGGATTTTGAACTGAGCCTGTTCTTTGCCGAACTGCGCGGGCAGCCGTCGCTGGTGATCGGCTTCAGCGGCGCGGCACCGGAGACGCTGGCCGCCATCATCGATCCGCGGTGCGCGGCCGAGCACCAGATCGGCTTCGACTACGCGGGTTGGGTCGATGAGCTGATCGCGGGCGACGCCGGCGTGCAAAAACTGTCCGCCTACCTGGAGCAAGGCCAGTTGTCGCTGCGCTCCGCCCATGCGCTGTTCCACGAAACCTTTGTGTGAGGAGTACGACGATGCGCCAACGGATCCTCTGGCCGGCAGTGATGCCGGCATTGCTGCTGACCGCCATCCACGGCGCGGCACAGGCGCCGGTGCCCGCCACGCCGATGCCGGGCCAGGTGCTGGTCACCGGCGCCGTGCCGGATGAAGCCAGCAAGGCCGCCATGCTGATCCAGCTGCGCGCGCTGTATGGGGCCGAGCGGGTGGTTGATCAACTATCGATTGCGCCGGTGTCGCTGCCGCCCAACTGGAACGGCTATGTACAGAAGCTGATCAATCCGAACCTGAAACTGATCAGCAAGGGTGAGATCAAGATCGACGGCACCACCGTCAGCCTGCGCGGCGAGGTGGCCAACGAGGCGCAGCGCCAGCAGATCGCCAGCGATGTCGCCACCAGTCTCAATCCCAGCTACACCGTCAACAATGGCTTGCGCGTCGGCGCCGCCGAGCAGAACCTGCTGGACGCCACGCTGGCCAGGCGCATCATCGAATTCGAGAGCGGCAAGGCGACCTTGACGCCATCCGGCAAGGGCATCCTTGACGAGATGGCGGCGGCGCTGCAAAAGGTCAAAGGCAAGAGGGTGGAGGTGATTGGTCACACCGACAATACCGGTCTGCGCGAGAGCAACCTGGCGCTGAGCCAGTCCCGCGCGGAGGCGGTGCGCACCTACCTGGCCGACAAGGGGATCAGCCAGGACATGGTGATGGTGTCCGGCCAGGGGCCGGACCGGCCCGTGGCCGAGAACACCAGCGCCGACGGTCGCGCGCGCAATCGCCGCATCGAGTTCCGCATCGCGCAGTAAAGGTCACGGCAGCGTAATCGTCACATACGCCGGCCGTGGCGCCAGCTTCACCAGGTCCGAATAGCCGGCCAGCGTATTCTGCGTGACGTTCGACAGCGACGACTGCAGCCCGATGTAGGCGCCCAGCGCGACCACGCCGAAGACGGCCGACATCGCCCACAACGGCGTATTGCTGCGCAGTTTATTCACGATCTGGTCCGGCCGTTCGGCTTGCGGGGCGAAACCCTTGCTCTTGCCCTGGATGTGCGCGATCTCGTCGCCCAGGCGCGCCGTCAGGTAGGCCAGCTTGTCGCCCGCATCGAGCGCGTACTTGCCCCTGAAGCCGATCAGCAAGCACATATGGAATACCTGCAGCGCCGGCAGGCGCGCGCCGCCGGTGCTGCGCAGCGCCTCCAGCCGGTCGAAGAAGTGTTCTCCCGCCAGCTGGTCGCCGAAGATCACCAGCTGCAGCGGACGGCGCTCCCATGCGAAGCGCATCGGAAACTGCGACGACAGGATGATCTCGTCCAGCGCCGCGCAGAAGGCGTATTTGGCGGCGTCGATGTCCTCGCCCTGCGCACGCAGCTTGCGCGCCTCGCGGTCGAATTCCGCCAGGTAGGCGGTGATGTTGTCGAGGAAGGGCGCTTCACCCGGCGGCGTACTGCCGTTCTTCAGCATGAACAGCAGGTAGAAACCTTCCTGCAGCAGATCGAGCAGGGTTTGCACGTGGCCGTAGCCAGGCTGGATCTGGCGGCGCTGGCCGCCCATCAGCGTCGGAATGGCGCGGCGTTCGACCGGGGGCGTCATGCCGTCACCGCGATCAGGTTGAGGCGCAGGTCGCGTATGCCGGATGGCACGTAGATCGAGATCGATTGCGCCTTCAGCATCTGCTCATACAGCATGCCTTTGCCTTCCAGCGCGAAGTAGTAGGTGTCCGGCTGCACGGGAATCGCCGCCGGCACTTGCGGCGCATGGGTGATCTTCACGCCCGGCATGGCGGACAGCACGCATTTTTCCACATCGTCCGGTGCGCCGACCTTGACGCGCAGCGGCACCACCTCCACCAGTTCCAGCGCGGGCAATGCGGCGCTGACGGCCAGGTAGAGCGTGGTGCGCTGGTCGATCTTCCCGGAATCGAGCTTGCCGAGATGGTAGCTGGGCTTTTCCTCGACCAGCGCGATAGAGAAGTACTTGGTGGAGATCACCGTGTCCAGCAGGTCGCGGATGATGCGGTCCAGGGCTGTGAAGCATTGCGCGGGATCGTCGTGCCGGTAGCCCGGCAGGTGGATTAGCGCGTACTGCTTGGAGTAGGTCATCATGGCGCCGGCCAGCGCGAGCAGCGCTTCGAACAGGCGCTCAGGATGCAGCTCCGGGTTGCGCACGTAGTGCATCAGCGCCGCCGCCGAGGTGCTGACCGTGTGCAGCAGCCAGAACGAGGAGACGTCGCCGGAGCGGAATTCGATCACGTTGCGGCTAGGCTCACGCATGTGACCCTGCAGCGATTGAACCTTGGCCTGCAGCGCATCCAGCAGGCGGTCCAGCATGGCTTTCAATGCTGGCGCGCCGGCGATCGACAGGCCAGGCGGGATGAACGACGGATCGGGCTCGAAGCCGCCGGTAACCAGGCGCCGCAGCCGTATCACCGGTACGCAGTCGAAGGCGCCCAGCGGTTCCTGGTCCGAGACCAGCCGCACGGCGCTCTTCAAAAAGCTGACGTCGGCGCCGGCCGCCTGCGTGTACAGGTCCGACGTTTCACGCGTGGACTGGCTGTAGCGCGCGCCGCCGGCCGTCGATGCATTGCCACCGCCCGGCGCCAGCGAGGGCAGGGCGGCATGCCAGGTGACCTCCAGCACGCTGGGCGGAATGGTGGACAGGTCGACGGCGACCGGCAGCGGATCGCTGGACGGCGCATCGACGATTTCTCCATCGCGGAAGATGAGCGACAGCGATTGCAGCCGCAGGCGGTTCGCCTTCAGCGCATCGTAGTCCCATTCGATGCTGCGCACTCCCCAGAGATAGGGATGGAGCGCTTGCGCGGTGTGGTGCAGGCGCGCTTCGTGATAGCGGTCCTGCTGCTGGAAGTGCTGCGGCCGCAGGAACAATCCTTCTCCCCACAGGACTTTGGATGGAATACTCATGCTGTCTCCTTGGTCTATTTGCAGCGCAAGGCCGCCAGCGGCTTGCCTGCATCGATGGTGGCGATGGTGGCGGCGCCCGCGCCCGTGCTGAGCGCGCAGGCATGCAGGCCGACGGTGATGCCGTATTTTTCGGCGTCGCCGGCGGCGAAGGCCAGCCGCCAGCGCTTCTCGGCCGGCGCGCGGAACAGCGCCACGACGCCGATGTAGTCAGCCTCGCGCGTGATTTTTTCGACGATCTCGTAGCGCTGGCCGGGGATTAGCATCACTTCCTTGACCTCCTGCAGATCGTTACCCAGCAGTTCGCGCTCGCCGTGCGGGCTGAGAAAACCGTCGAACGGCATTTGCTGGAATGCCTCCGGCTGGCGCAGCTTGTAGATGCGCACGGCCAGCGCCAAGGGCTGGCCGCCCGCACCCGCATTCAGGTTCGGACCCGCGTGCAGGCGGATCGCCACATTGCGTGCCGGTTTCTGCGCGTCCGGCAGTTCGGGCGCTTTGCGCATGCCCGCGCAGCCTTGCAGCGCCAGTAATCCCGCGATCACGATCATTTTCGTTCCCATCATGTTTTCTCCAAGCGATTCATGCATTAGAACGAAACGCGCGGCAGCAGAATTTGCGCTTACGCAAGCAAAATAGAAGCGAGGTAACTCTTGCGTAAACGCAATTGCGGGGCTGCCCGTTCATGAATAATGGGCTCCTTCCTGTCCGGTTACGCAAAAGGAGAAACTGATGATCACACCAAGAACCTGGTTGCCGTGCGTGGCCAGCCTGCTGCTGTTATCGGGTTGCGCGACGGACGGCGGAACCGTCCGCGTCGAAAAGCCGCAAGCCTCGACGCTGGAACGCTCGCTGGCCGATGCCGACACCGCGCTGGCCTCGGGCCAGAACGACAGGGCGCAAGGCATCCTCAAGACCGCCGCCGCCAACTACCCCGCCGAGAAGTCGCCCTGGCTGCATATGGCGCAAATCAAATTCGACCGCGCCAGCTACGGCGAGGCGATCATGAATGCACTGGAAGCGCTGCAGCGCGACCCCGCCGATAAACTCGGTAACAGCATCGTCGCCGTCAGCGGCTTGCGCCTGTCGACCAAGGCGCTGGCGGACCTGAGCCAGCAGAACAACCTGAACGGATCGCTGCGCTCCGAAGCGCAGGACTTGGCCAAGCTGCTGCGCACCAGCCTCGGTGAAGACGTGCTGGTGCCGGCGGCGAATCCGGCGGTGCGCAAGCCGGCACCGGCGCCGGCGAAAAAAGCGGCGGCCACGCCCACAAAAAACCAGACCAACAGCAGCGATCCTTTCGGCGGCTTGAAGTAACCCTCTTCTACAACGGAGCTCGTATGGCTAACGGTGACAGTGTTCAGAAGCGCCTGACCAAGGTGCGTCCGCCACGGGTGCAGATGACCTATGACGTGGAAATCGGCGACGCGATGGAAAACAAGGAGCTGCCCTTTGTGGTCGGCGTGGTCGGCGATTTCGGCGGCAATTCGGATCTCGAGAAAAAGCGTCTCAAGGACCGCAAGTTCGTCAACATCGACAGCGACAATTTCGACGAGGTGCTGGGCGGCGTCGAGCCGGTGGCGCGCTTCCAGGTGCCGAACCAGTTGAGCGGCGATGACAGCAGCTTCAACGTGGAGCTGCGCTTCAAGGCGATGTCCGATTTTCGGCCGGAGTCGGTGGTGCGGCAGGTCGAGCCGCTCAGCAAGCTGCTGGAAGCGCGCGGCAAGCTGGCCGACCTGCGCAACAAGCTGGCCGGTAACGACAAGCTGGAGGACATCCTGAGCGATGTGCTGAATAACACCGACAAGCTGGCCACCCTCAAATCCGTCAAGCCAACCACGGAGAACTGATATGCCATCGCAAGCGAATCAAGCATTGGAAGCAGCGGCGCCGGTGGCGGACGGCGACAGCCTGCTGGACCAGATCGTCGAACAGAGCAAGGTCGCCAAGTCCAGCGTGGAGCACGAACGCGCCAAGGACATCATCGCGGAACTGGTCAGCCAGGTGCTGGAAGGGACGGTGGTGGTGTCGAACAATCTGTCGGCCACGCTGGATGCGCGCCTGGCGGAGCTGGATCGGCTGATCTCCATCCAGTTGAGCGCCATCATGCACGCGCCAGCCTTCCAGAAGCTGGAACAGAGCTGGACCGGACTGCATTACCTGGTGAAGAATTCCGCTACCGGCCAGGGCCTGAAGATCCGCATGCTCAACGCCACCAAGCGCGAGCTGGTGAAGGACTTCCAGTCCGCGCTGGAGTTCGACCAGAGCACCATGTTCAAGAAGGTCTACGAAGAGGAATTCGGCACCTTCGGCGGCGCGCCTTACGCGGCGCTGCTGGGGGACTTCGAAATCTCGCGCCAGCCGGAGGACATGTACTTCATCGAGCAGATGTCGCACGTGGCGGCGGCTTCGCACGCGCCATTCGTCGCCTCGGCATCGCCGGAGCTGTTCGGACTGGAGACCTACGGCGACCTGGGCAAGCCGCGCGACCTGTCCAAGGTGTTCGATACCGTGGAATACGCCAAATGGAAGGCCTTCCGCGAGTCCGAGGATTCGCGCTACGTCGGCCTGGCGCTGCCGCGCTTCCTCGGCCGCCTGCCATTCAACCCGGTCGACGGCACCACGGTGGAAGGTTTCAACTTCGTCGAGGAAGTCGACGGCACCGACCACCAGAAGTACCTGTGGTGTAACGCCGCCTACGCCTTCGGCGCCAAGCTGACCAAGGCCTTCGACGATTTCGGGTGGTGCGCGGCGATCCGCGGCGTCGAGGGCGGCGGGCTGGTGGATGACCTGCCCACGCACACCTTCAAGACCGACGAGGGCGAAGTCGCGCTCAAATGCCCGACCGAAGTGGCGATCACCGACCGCCGCGAGAAGGAACTCAGCGACCTTGGCTTCATCTCGCTGGTCCACTGCAAGAACACCGCCTACGCGGCCTTCTTCGGCGCGCAGTCGGCGCAGAAGGCCAGGAAGTACAACTCGGAGGCGGCCAACGCCAACGCCGTGCTGTCGTCGCAACTGCAATACATTTTCGCCGTCTCGCGTATCGCCCACTATATGAAGGCCATGATGCGCGACAAGATCGGCAGCTTCGCCGCCGCCTCCAATGTCGAGGACTTCCTCAACCGCTGGCTGATGAAATACGTTCTGCTCGACGACAACGCCAGCCAGGAGCAGAAGGCGCAGTTTCCGCTGCGCGAAGCGTCGGTGCAGGTGCATGAAGTGGCGGGGAGGCCCGGCGTGTTCCGTGCCGTGTCTTTCCTGCGGCCGCATTTCCAGCTCGACGAACTGTCCGTTTCCCTCCGTCTGGTCGCGGAGCTGCCGCAGTCGACCAACTACTGATCTTCCACTATAACCTGAGACAGGAGCATGCAATGGCAATCGACGTCTATCTGTACATTGATGGCATCAAGGGCGAGTCCAATGATGACCGCCACAAGGACTGGATCGAGTGCAAATCGGTCAGCTTCGGTGTCGCGCAGCCGAAATCCGCCACTGCCTCCACCGGCGGCGGCCACACGGCGGAACGCTGCGAACATCGCGATATCGTGATCTCCAAGCTGGCCGATTTGTCTTCGCCCATTCTGCTGCAAACCTGCTCGGCCGGCCGCACCATCCCCAAGGCCAAGTTCGAGTTCATGCGCGCCGACGCCCAGGGCGAGCGCGTCAAGTACTTCGAGATCGAAGTCGAGAATGTGCTGATCGGCGCGGTCTCGCCGGCCGTGGAAGAGGGCGACATCCTGACCGAGGATGTGGCGTTCAAGTTCTCCAAGATCAAGTGGAAGTACACGCAGCAAAAGATAACCGGTGGCGCGGGCGGCAATACCTCCGGCGGCTGGGACTTGTCCAGCAACCGTATTGTCTGATCGTTCACCCCCGGGCGCCGGCGGTGTGTACCGCGGCGCTCTTTTGGCCAGGCAGGTTTGGCCTGGCCTTTTTTTGAGGGCATGCGATGAATGGCTTGACACCCGGCCTGCTCGACCGCCTGCTCGGCGAGTATGGCGCCTCCAACCGGGCTGGCCAAGGCCTGACGCTGGAGCAGTTCAAGGACTCCGTGGCGCGCGACCTGGAAGACCTGCTCAACACGCGCTGCGCGCTGCCGGAAGAGATGCTGCGCGCCTATCCGGAATGCGCGCGCTCCATCGTCAACTACGGCCTGCTCGACTTTGCCGGCATGTGCCTGAGCAGCAGTGAGGACCGAACTCGCATCTGTGCCGCGCTGAAGACGGCGATCGAGCGCCACGAACCGCGTTTGCGCAACGTGCAGGCCCGGTTGGAACGCGAGGCCGGCGCGATCAACCGCGTCAGCTTCGCCATCAGCGGCACGCTGGCCGGGTTGCCGTTCACCGAAGCGGTCAGCTTCGACGCGGTATTGCAGCCATCCTCCTTGCACTATTCGATCAACCGCAGCGGACGCGGAGCCTGAATATGAATCTCAATCTGAAAACCCTGATTGGCAAGCTGAATGACACCAGTCGCCTGGCCGCCACCCGCGCCGCCAGCATCTGCGTGGCGCTGGGGCAGTACGAGGTGGAGGTCGAACACCTGTTCCTGGCGTTGCTGGAGCAGGAACGCTGCGATGCGGCGCTGATCGTGCGCGCCTGCGGTATCAGCGTCGATGCGCTGGAGGCGGACCTGCACCGGGAGGTTAGCCAATTCAAGACGGGCAGCACGCGCACGCCGGTGTTCTCGCGCCATCTGCCGCTGCTGCTGGAGCATGCATGGCTGATTGCCTCGCTGGCGACGCTCCAGCCCGACCGCATCCGCAGCGGCCATCTGCTGGTGGCGCTGTTGACGGCTCCGGATCTGGCCCAGCTGGCGCAGCGCGCGTCGCTGCTGTTTGCGCAGATTCCGATCGATGAAGTCAAACACAAACTGGAGAAATACACGCATGGCTCGCAGGAAGAAACGGCCGCAGCCTCCGCAACCACCGCCGCACCGCTTGCCGACATGGCGCAGCAGGGCGGCGCGCGCACGCCGGCGCTGGATCAATACACCACCAGCCTGACGAAGCTTGCGAGAGAGGGCAAGCTCGATCCCGTGATCGGCCGCGAGGTGGAGATCCGCCAGCTGATCGACATCCTGCTGCGGCGCCGGCAGAACAACCCCATCCTCACAGGAGAGGCGGGCGTGGGCAAGACGGCGGTGGTGGAAGGGCTGGCCATCCGCATCGCTGCGGAAGACGTTCCGGAAGTGCTGCGCGGCGTGGAGATACGCTCGCTGGACATGGGCCTGCTGCAGGCTGGGGCCAGCGTCAAGGGCGAGTTCGAGAATCGCCTGAAGAACGTCATCGACGAGGTCAAGCAAAGCCCGCACGGCATCGTCCTGTTTATCGACGAGGCGCACACGATGATAGGCGCGGGCGGTACGGTGGGTCAGAACGACGCCGCCAACTTGCTCAAGCCGGCGCTGGCGCGCGGCGAGTTGCGTACCATCGCGGCCACCACCTGGAGCGAATACAAGAAGTACTTCGAGAAGGATGCCGCGCTGGCGCGGCGCTTCCAGGTGGTCAAGGTGGAAGAACCCAGCGAGGATATCGCCAGCGCCATGCTGCGCGCGATGGCGCCGCTGATGGAGCGCCACTTCGGCATCCGCATCCGCGACGAGGCGCTGACGGAAGCCGTACGGCTGTCGCACCGCTATATCAGCGGACGCCAACTCCCGGACAAGGCGGTCAGCGTGCTCGATACGGCCTGCGCCCGCGTGGCGCTGGCGCAAAGCGGCACGCCGGCGTTGATCGAATTCTCTGCCAGGGAGATGGAACGCATGGATGCCGAGATCGCGGCACTCAGGCGCGAGGAGGAAGCCGATGGCGTGTCATCGGCCCGAAACCGTCGGCTGCTTCAGCTCGCCGAAGTGCGCGCGGACCTGCAAGCCGGCCACACGGCGCACAGCGAAACGTGGCGACGCGAACAGTCCATCGTCGCCGCAATTGCGCGCCTGCGCGCGGAGAACAGCGGCGCTGCCGGGATCCGCGCGCTCAAGGAGGAGCTGGCGGCGCTACAGGGCGACATGCCGATGGTGCCGGTGGAAGTCGATGCCGCAACGGTGGCGGCCATCGTCTCCGGCTGGACCGGCATCCCCTTGGGGAGGATGGTCAAGGACGAGATCCGTACCATCCTCAATCTGCAGGACGCTTTGCAGACCCGCATACTCGGCCAGCCGCACGCCATCGCCGCCGTGGCGCAGCGCGTGCGTACTGCGCGCGCCAACCTGGACGACCCGAACAAACCCCAAGGCGTATTCCTGTTCGTCGGCCCGTCCGGCGTCGGCAAGACCGAGACCGCGCTGGCGCTGGCCGATTTGCTGTACGGCGGCGAGCGCAAGCTCCTGACCATCAATATGAGCGAATACCAGGAGGCGCATAGTGTCTCGGGCCTGAAAGGCTCGCCGCCGGGTTACGTCGGGTATGGCCAGGGCGGCGTGCTGACCGAAGCGGTGCGCCGCAATCCCTACAGCGTGGTGCTGCTCGACGAGATCGAGAAGGCCCACCCTGACGTGACAGAGTTGTTCTTCCAGGTCTTCGACAAGGGCATGATGGACGATGCCGAAGGGCGCGAAATCGACTTCCGCAATACCATCATCATCGCCACCTCGAACGCCGGATCGGCCGCCATCATGCAGGCCTGCCTGAACCGGGAACCGCCGCCGGCCGAGGAGCTGGAGCCGCTGCTGCGCCCTCAACTGATCAAGCACTTCAAGCCGGCCTTCCTCGGCCGATTGAAAGTAGTGCCGTACTACCCGATACCGGATGACGTGCTGGCGCAGATCATCGTCCTTAAGCTGGCGCGTATCGGCCAGCGCATCCGCGACCACCATCATGCGGAATTTGCCTGGGACGATGCGCTGGTCGACGCGGTGCTGGCGCGTTGCACCGAGGTCGATTCCGGTGCCCGCAATGTCGACCACATCCTCAATGGCACGCTGCTGCCGGAAATCGCGGCGGCTGTGCTGGAGAAGATGGCGCACGGGGCGGCGATCGCCCGGATCAAGGTCGGCGCGAACGCCAGGGGCCAGTTCAAATATACGATCAAATAGGAGGCCGCCATGCTCAGCATCGCGCAACTGCTGCTCCCCATCAGCGCCGGACTACCCTGCGGCGAAGACCTGTCCTTCAGCAGCGAGGTAGACCAGATCGCGCAGGCGCGCCTGTACGACGATCCCACGCTGGACCAGGGCGCATGGGTGGCCACGCTGAAGGAGGCGGACTGGAACTTCGTCGCCGGCCGCTGTGCAGCCATGATCGAATCGCGCAGCAAGGACTTGCGGCTGGCGGTGTGGCTGGCCGAAGCCGAGGCCAGGACGCGCGGCTTGCGCGGCCTTGGCGACGGCTACGCGGTGTTGGCCGGCCTGTGCGAGCACTATTGGGACGGCCTGTATCCGCTGGCCGATGAAGGCGACTATGATCAGCGTACCGGCAACTTGTCGTGGCTGCTGTTATCTCGCACGCCGGCGCTGGTCCAGGAAGTGCGGGATGCGCAACTGGCCGATGCGGAATACTGCCTGGCCATGCTTTCGGAGCTGGAGTGCGTGGTAGATAAACAACTAGGCGCCGACGGCCCGGGATTCAGCGCGGCCAGGGATGCCGTGCAATCCGTGGTCCGCAGCCTGACCCCATCGGGCGGCGCAGCCGTCTTGGCTCCTGTCGCCGATGCGGCCGTTGGCAACGTTACCATCGCGTTCGGCGGCGCGCCGCAAAATCGCGCCCAAGCCCTGCTTCAGCTACGGCTGGTAGCGGATTTCTTCCGTCGCACCGAACCGCACAGTCCAGTTGCCTACCTGGCCGACAAAGCCGCGAGTTGGGGCGACATGCCTTTGCATGTCTGGCTGCGTGCGGTCATCAAGGATCCGGCGGCCATCGCCGGCGTCGAAGAGCTGCTCGGGGCGCACGCCGCAGGCGGCTGATTGCTGCATTGCAGCGCGGAATCTTTCTTTTCAAGCTATAGATTGTGGACAAATAGTGCTAGCATGAACTGGACAAAACAGACTTTTAAGCTAGGGGTCCGCCATGAATAATCTGAAGATCGGTACGCGTCTGGGTTTCGGCTTCTCCCTCATCTTGCTGCTGCTGACGGCGATGACGGTGATCGGCATCCTGCGTCTCAGCAGTGCCAGCGCGATGACCGAT
Organism: Duganella sp. CT11-25; assembly: GCF_047302815.1. Taxonomy (NCBI): domain Bacteria; kingdom Pseudomonadati; phylum Pseudomonadota; class Betaproteobacteria; order Burkholderiales; family Oxalobacteraceae; genus Duganella; species Duganella sp. CT11-25. The sequence goes on along the minus strand of NZ_JBKBFD010000001.1, from coordinate 2,168,616 downwards.
GAAATGATCAACGTGAAAATCCGCGACGAGCGCCTGACTGCGGAGTGGGGCAAGATCATCGAGGTCAACGCGGCGCGCACCACCGGCGCATGGATGGTCGGCGATGCGGCCGACCAGAAAAAGCTCGAAGGGCTGATGGCCGAATCGTCCGGCCGCGCCACGCAGATCCAGGACCAGATCGGCGCCTCCATCGACAACGAAGAACTCAAGCCCTTGTTCAAGCAGGTGCTGGACACGCGCAAAACCTACACCGAGTTCCGTAAGGCGGTCTTCGCGGCCAAGAATGCCGGCGACCTGGACACCGGCCGCAAGATCTATGAAGGCGACATGACCCAGAGCCGCATCCGCTACCTGGCCGCGCTCAAAGCCTTCACCGAGAAACAGGAAGCGTTGCTGGACGCTGCCGCCGTCGACATTCAACAGCAATACAAGAGCGGTCGCATGCTGCTGATCATGCTGGGCGTGGCGGCGATCGTGATGGGCATCGGCGCGGCCTGGTGGATCACGCGCACCATCACGCAGCCGATCAACGAAGCGGTGAAAGTGGCGGAGACGGTATCGTCGGGCGACTTGACCAGCGACATACAGGTCAACAGCAACGACGAAACCGGCAAGTTGATGCACGCGCTCAAGACCATGAACGCCAACCTGGTCAACATCGTCGGCCAGGTACGCAACGGCACCGATCTGATGGCCACCGCGTCGACCGAGATCGCCGCCGGCAACCAGGACCTGTCGTCGCGCACCGAGCAGCAAGCCAGTTCGCTGGAGGAGACCGCGTCGTCGATGGAAGAGCTGACATCGACCGTGCGCTTCAACGCCGAGAATGCGCGCCAGGCCAACGAGCTGGCAATCAATGCATCGGAGATCGCCAGCCGTGGCGGTTCGGTGGTGGGCGAGGTGGTCAATACAATGGGATCGATCAACGAATCGTCGCGCAAGATCGTCGACATTATTTCGGTCATCGACGGTATCGCCTTCCAGACCAATATCCTGGCCCTGAATGCGGCGGTGGAAGCTGCGCGCGCCGGCGAGCAGGGGCGCGGCTTCGCGGTTGTGGCATCCGAGGTGCGCAATCTGGCGCAGCGTTCGGCATCCGCCGCGAAGGACATCAAGGGCTTGATCAACGACTCCGTGGAGAAAGTGGCGTTGGGTTCGGAACTGGTCGGCAAGGCCGGCCAAACGATGGATGAAATCGTGCAAAGCATCAGCCGCGTCACGCAGATCATGACCCAGATCAGCAACGCCAGCGAAGAACAAAGCATCGGCATCGCGCAAGTCAACGACGCGATCACGCAGATGGACCAGGTCACGCAGCAGAATGCGGCGCTGGTCGAGCAGGCCGCTGCGGCGGCGGAATCGATGCAGGAGCAGTCGGCCAAGCTGGCGGATGTCGTCAGCGTATTCAAGATCGACGAAGCCAGCTTGCCGCCGAAGCCGCCCGCCTTGTCGCGTGCACCGGTGCGTACCGCGGCGTTGCCGCGTCGTCCGGCTGCGGTCGCGGTCGCGGCACCTGCCGCCAGAATCGCCAGCAAGCCAGCCGCCAAGCGCGAGACCGCCGCCACCACTGCGGACGGAGACTGGGAAGAGTTCTAAGCACGGAGGCGCTTCGGTACAATGGCGTCCATGACGACCAGCACCGACAGCGCCGACGCCGCGCCGACCCATCCACGACCCACCCGGCCGCAATGCGCCGCGTGCCTGCGCCCGCAGCAGACCTGCATCTGCCGCTGGGTGACGGCGTTGTCCAATCAAGTGGAAGTATTGATCCTGCAGCATCCCATGGAAGTCAGCAACGCCAAGGGCAGCGCGCGGTTGCTGCATCTCAGCCTGGCTTGCAGCCGACTGGAAGTGGGAGAGGCGTTCGGCGCCGAACGCCTGCAGGAACTGTTATCGCCTGATCGCCGCAGCGTGCTGCTCTACCCGGATACGGCGGCCGACAAATCGCTGGGCTTGGTCACGCCTCAGCCTTTCGATTCAGCATGGCTGAGCGATCCGCAGGGTTTGCGATTGGTGGTGTTGGACGGCACATGGCGCAAGAGCCGCAAGATGCTGTATTTGAATCCGATGCTGCAAGCCTTACCGCGCCTGCCGCTGCGCGACACGCCGCCATCGCACTACCTGATCCGCAAAGCGCACCTGCCGGACCAGCTCTCGACGCTGGAAGCCACGGTCTACGCGCTCGCGCAATTGGAAAACGACGAACACAGATTCAACCCGCTGATCGAAGCCTTCGACGGCTTTGTCGCCCAGCAGGCGAGCTACACCCCCGGTGTCAGTGCCGACATTCGGACACGAGCTCCTCAGTAATATGGCTCTGTCCGTGTCCGAATGTCGGCACTGACACCGATGTTTTAAGCGATCAGTTTGAGGCCGGGGGGGAGGGCGTCGCCTAGCATGCGCTTTTCGTCGGCTTGATCGAGCTGCACGACTTCGCGTACCATCTCGCTCCAGTTGGCGGGGGCGCCGACGGCGGACAGGCGGCGCAGCACTTCTGCGCGTAGCGTTTCGTTGATGTCGCGCGAGCGGTCGCCGGTCATCCGCGCCAGGTGGGATGCGGCGAAGCCGGCCGGCTCGACCTTCTTCCAGTCCAGCGCCAGTATCGCGTCCAGCCATTGTTCGACGACGGCCGTCTCCACCACATCATGCGCGCTGCCGTGGAAGGGCTGGCGCGCGCCGACGCGGCTCAGGCCCCACAAGAAGCGGCCTTGCGCGGCTTCGGCCCTGGCGGCATCGGTGGCGCCGGTGCGGGTCTTGTTGGCAGCGGCTTTGCCGGCCGCCTTGTTGGCCACTTCCAATTGACTCAGCATCCACGCGCCGATTTCGGCTTTGTAGTTGCCAGGGATGCGTTCCAGCGATGCACCCAGGCGCAGCATGTCTTCGTCGCTGCCGTTGACCAGCGTGACGGGACGGCGTCCGCGTTCCTGCGCGTCGGCCTGTACATTGAAGGCGAAATCGTCCAGCACGCGCAGCTGCGCTTCGACGTTCAAGCCTCCGGCCACGCGGCGCCACAGCGTCCACCATTCGGCGCACACCTGACCGTCCTTGTGATGCTGGACGCCGGTTTCATACATCGCCCATAGCTGTTCGATGCGCCATTCGTCCAGCGTGTGGCCGAAACCGGGACGCAGACAGTAGCCGCTCAGGTTGAACCATGCGCGTTCGTGCTCCGACGAGCGCCGGCGGCCCTTGGCGCGTTCCATCAGCGCGTCAAACAACCGGCGCAGCAGCGGCGTGTGCCAGCTTTCGCGGCTGCCCAGCAGATGTTCGAGTTGTGCACGCAGCTGCTTGACTTCTTTCAGTTCAACTTGCTGTGCGCGGCTGCCGAAGATGCGGTCGATCTTTTCGATGGCGGCGGCCAGGCCCGCCGGCATCGCCGCATCGTCGTTGTCCGGAGGCGCCGCGTCGCCGCGCAGCTGGAACTCCAGCAGCCAGCGCTGCGCGTCTTCGCTGGATACACAATGGACTTCCAGCGTGCCGACTTCGCTGAGCGAAGCAGCCAGCTGTACCGGTATTTCCTTGCGTGCGCCGGCGGCGCCGCTGTCTCGCAGGACGGTGGCGATGGGGGGCAGCTGGACATAGTCGCCCGGCTGCAGGTCGATCAGTTCTCCGGCCTGCGGCGCTGCCACGTCGGAGATCGAGGATGCCAGGTGGAAGCGTACCGGCCGGCCGAGACGCAATGCGAAGCTGCGGTCGGCCAGCAGGATCTCGCGATTTTCCAGGCTGCCGCGCGGCAGGATGCAGACGGCGCGGCGCGGCTTGTCCGCGCGGGCTTCGTCGTCCAGCAGCAGGAAGTAGCTGCGTGCCGAGCCGCCGCCGATCACCGGCGCCAGTCCGGACTGGCCCAGCGCGTAAGCGGCGCCGCCGCGCGCGACCGCGACATCGGGATTGTCGTTGTGCAGAACGCGCAGTGCCTGGCCGCGCCATTGCGCCAGCACAGTCTCCAGCCTGCGCGCTAGCGCATCGGCGCGGAATACACCGCCGTTGAGCAGCAGCGTATCCGGCACCGGAATGCCGGCATGGTCCGCAGGCAGGCCAAGCGCTTCACGCGCGGCGGATGCGTGCTGTTGCAGGAAGCTGGCCAGATGGCGCGTGATGGCGGCGTCGCTGGCATACGGCAGGCCGAACTCCACGATGGCGCCACGTCCGCGTTTTGCCGGCTCCCGCGTTTCATTGAGAGGGAAGAAGCCATCGACCACGAGGGCGGAGACTTCGTCGCGCGTCAGGTCTGTCGAGCGGGAGCCGCCGATCAGACGCGAGCCTGAGCCGAGCAGCGTGACGGTGGTGCGCTCCGGCGCATCCGCCGCGAGCAACTGTTCCTTCGCCGCGCGGCAGCGCTCCGCCAGCTGCGATAGACGACTGGACGACAAACGCTCCGCCGCGCCGCCCGCCGTTGCGGCCATGCGCGACTCGACCAGATGCGCAAGCGCGAGGTCCATATTGTCGCCACCGAGGATCAGGTGATTGCCGACGCCGATGCGGCTGATCCGCGGCTGGCCGTCGATCATCTCCACTTTGATCAAACTGAAATCGGTGGTGCCGCCGCCGACGTCGCACACCAGCACCAGACGTGTCTCGGCCAGATCGGCCACCAGCGTCGCGCGTTGGCGGAACAGCCAGTCATAGAATGCCGCTTGCGGCTCTTCCAGCAGACGCAGGCCGGGCAGGCCTGCCATGCGCGCAGCCTCCAGCGTCAGTGCGCGCGCTCCTTCGTCAAACGAAGCGGGAATAGTTAAAACGATTTGCTGCTGTTCGAGAGGATGCGCGGGGAAGCGCGCATTCCAGGCACCGCGCAAATGCGCCAGGTACGAGGCGCTGGCCGCGACCGGCGATACCTTGGACACATCGGCCTCCGCGCCCCAAGGCAGTATCGGCGCCATGCGGTCGACCTGTGGGTGCGACAGCCAGCTCTTGGCGCTGGCCACTACACGGCCAGGCACTTGCGCGCCCAGTTTGCGGGCCAGGCGGCCCACGACCACCTGCGACAGCCCGGCCACATCGCCCTGCCGCCACGGCAGCTGCAAGTCGCCGTCCGCCAGTTCGCCCTGCGCCGGGTGATAGCGCAAGGAGGGCAGCAACGCCGCCGCACCGATCTCGCCGGGCGCCGTCAACTGCTCGATGTCGAACAGCTGGATCTCGGCGCTGCCGGCTTCCGCGTAGGCCATCACCGTGTTGGTGGTGCCCAGGTCGATGCTGACAACGTATTTACTCATGCTGTGCGGACGTCGAACTCCACCTTCCAGCGCTGGCCGTCGTTGGCCACGGCTTGCAGTTCCAGCGTGCCGGACTCGGTCGCCATCGCATGCAGGCGCACCTGAACGACATCACCGGCCACGCGGCCTTCCGGCGACAGGTTGGCTTCGATCTCGTTCATTTCGATCAGCTCATCGGCGCCCCAGAAGTCCAGCAGGTCGCCGATCTGGTCCTGGCGGCGTACCGACGAACCGAAGAAGCGGAACTGCACCGGCTCGCCGACCACCAGGCCGAATTCCTGGTTCGGCAATTCGATCTCGCTGCCTTCCTCCATGCCGAACGGCGCCACACACAGCGCCTGGATCGGTGGCTCCATGCCAGGAATCGCCGGCATCGACGACTCGATCGCCACGTAGTACGAACGCGCCGTGCCGCCGCGAATACGCACGCCGCTGCCGCGACGCACGTAGCTGTAGTAAGCCGCGCCGCGCGCCACGGCCAGGTCCAGGTCGGCGCCGGCCAGCATGCGCGCAGCTTCCGAGCCCTCCATGTACAGCCAGTCGTTGAGGGTGCTCATGATGCGTTGTGCCAGCAGGTCCGACTTGAACACGCCGCCGTTGAACAGCACCGCCGTCGGATGCAGGAAAGTCGCATCGGCGCTTTGCTTGCCGGCGTAACCTTCCAGGTCGCTGGTGGCGCCGACCTGGCGCGCCAGGAAAGCCGCCAGATGGCGCGTGACCGCCGCGTCCTGCGCATACGGCAGGCCAAGCTGCGTCAGGCCTGCGCGCGTGCGCACCGCCGGACGCGCAGCCGCGTCCACCGCAGGGAAGAAGCCGTCGAGGATAAACGTCGTCACTTCATCGCGCGTCAGTTCGGTGCGGATCGAACCGCCGATCAGCTTCGAACCACGGCTCGGCACGACGATAGGCCAGGTCTCGACGGTGGCGTCGGCCAGCAGTTTTTCCTTGGCGCTGCGGCAGCCATAGGTCAGCGCGCGCATCTGCCATGCGTCCAGCTGCGTGCCGTTGGCGGCCAGCTTGCGCGCGACCAGGTGGGCCAGCGCCAGGTCCATATTGTCGCCGCCGAGCAGGATGTGGTCGCCGACCGCGATGCGGTGCGGCTCCAGCACGCCGTCGCGTTCCAGTACGGCGATCAGCGAGAAGTCGCTGGTGCCGCCGCCGACGTCCACCACGAGGATGATGTCGCCCGGCTTGACGTCCTTGCGCCAGCGGCCTTCGCTGCCCTGGATCCAGCTGTACAAGGCCGCTTGCGGCTCTTCCAGCAAGGTCAGGTTGGTGTAGCCGGCGGCGCGCGCCGCATCGGCGGTCAGTTCGCGCGCGCCCGGATCGAAGGATGCGGGTATCGTCACGGTGACCGCCTGTTCGCCGAACGGCGCGTCGGGGTACGCCTGCTCCCACGCTTGGCGCAGGTGCGACAGGTAGCGGGTCGATGCCGCCAGCGGCGAGACGCGGGTGACTTCTTCCGGCGCGTCGTTCGGCAGCAGCGCACCGCGGCGGTCGACGCCCGGGTGGCTCAGCCAGCTCTTGGCGCTGGAGACCAGGCGGATCGGTGTGGTGGCGCCACGGCTGCGCGCCATCTCGCCGGCCGCGCTGCCCTGTTCTTCGTCGGACTGCTGCCATGGCAGGCTCAAATCGCCCGGCGCCAGTTCGTCCGCGTGCGGCAGGTACAGGAAGGACGGCAGCAGCGGCAGCTCTTCCACCGTGCCCGGCGCGGTCAGTTGCGGGATCGCCAGCACGCCGTGACGGGTTTTCTCGCCGTCGCTGGCTTGCAGGTCTACATAGGACAGCGCGCTGTGCGTGGTGCCCAGGTCGATGCCGATGGCGTAGCGTGGGTCGCTCATAATTCCACCTCCGCCGGGGCCAGGATGGCGGCGTCGTGCGCTTCGGCCAGCTTAGGCAGGCGCACGCTGGACGAGCGCCAGCCGCGATGGCTCAGCGCGCCGCGGAACGGCGCCTTGCCGACCACGTTGCCGGTCAGGCGCACGGCGGCGGCGTCGAAGCCTTCCGCCAGTTCGATGCGGCTGCCTTCGGCTTCGCTGCGTACCGGTTCGATGGTGAAGTGTTCGCGCAGCACCTTGCTGCAGCCTTCATGCACCACGCGCGCGGCGGCGCCGATGTCGGCGTCGGAATAGGCGCTCAGGTTTTCTTGCGTGAAGTCGATCAGGCGGGCTTCGCGCTGGAACAGGCTCAGCAGTTGCAGGGCGGCATCCGGCGTGGCTTCGCGCAGGATGACCGGCGCTGGCGCGGGAGCCGGGGCCGGAGCGGGCGCAGGTGCAGGTGCAGGTGCAGGTGCAGGTGCAGGAACCGGCGCTGCGGCAGGCTGCGGCACAGTATCGTCGATGCGGGCCAGGCGTGCGGCGTATTCCGCATCGGACAGGGCGCGGAAGAACGCGCCGATGGCGATCGAAATCCGGCTGAAAAAAGACGGCAATGGTTGAGTCGAATTGTTCATGTTTTACTCGCGTAGGTGTGCCGGGCCGCTGCCGTCGGGCAGCATCCTGGCGATATGGGGTGGGGGCGCGCATGGCGCGGGGAGTGTCGGTCCCCCGGAAGCCCTGCATGATACCAGCTACACCCTGCGGCTCCCAAGGCGGGCGGACCGCTCCATTGATATTTCGCTTGATATGCGCGTTTTGAAAGCCTAATATACTGGATATATATACAGTATTTTGGTCCGCGCCATGTCTTATGACGAAAACAATCAAGAACAAGTAATGCTGCCGCCCCAGTCGCTGAAGGCGCAAAAGGGGCGCGGCGCGGTATCGAACCTGCAAGGCCGGTTCGAGGTCAACGCGCGCGAAGCCTACGACGACGGCTGGGAGCGCGAAGAGGACGATCCCGCGCCGTGGAAGACCCAGGTCACCGATGAATACTGCAAATCCATCCTCAGCCGCAACGCTTCGCCGGATTTGCCGTTCAGCGTCTCGCTCAATCCGTACAGGGGATGCGAGCACGGCTGCATCTATTGCTTCGCGCGGCCCACGCACAGCTATCTCGGCCTGTCGCCCGGCATGGATTTCGAGAGCAAGATCTTCGCCAAGGTCAACGCACCGGAAGTGCTGCGGCGCGAACTGGCCAAGCCCGGCTACGATCCGCAATCGATCGCGCTCGGCGTCAACACGGACGCCTACCAGCCCTGCGAGCGCGAGCGCAAGCTGACGCGCCGCGTGCTGGAGGTGCTGCAGGAATGCCAGCATCCGGTCGGCCTGATCACCAAGTCCTCGCTGATCGAGCGCGACATCGACATCCTGTCCGCGATGGCGGCGAAGCAGCAGGCCGGCGTCGCCATCACGCTGACCACGCTCGACCCGTCCATCTCGCGCACGCTGGAGCCGCGCGCCGCCGCGCCCGCCCGTCGATTGCGCACGATACGCACGCTGACCGACGCCGGCATTCCGGTGGCGGTCAGCATCGCGCCCATCATCCCCTTCATCACCGAGCCGGACATCGAAAAGATACTGGAAGCGGTCAGGGAGGCCGGCGCCGTCAGCGCCCACTACACCGTGCTGCGGCTGCCATGGGAAGTGGCGCCGCTGTTCCATCAATGGCTGGAGGCGCACTTCCCGGAGCGGGCGCAGCGCGTGATGAACCGCATCCGCGAAATGCGCGGCGGCAAAGACTACGACAGCAACTTCGCCACCCGCATGAAAGGCGAGGGCGTGTGGGCGGAGCTGATACGCCAGCGCGTCAAGATCGCCAGCGAACGCCTCGGCCTGACCGGCCACGGCAGCCGCTTCCACAACATGGATGCGTCGCAGTTCACGCGGCCGCTGGTGGTGCCGCCGCTGGGCGCGCGCGCCAAGGCGGCGGACGCCGGGCAACTGGATTTATTCTAGCGCCGCCACCACGCCGGCGCGGCGCGCCTGCAGCGTCAGGCCCAAGCCGAGGGACTTCAATTGTCAGCCCAGCTTGATCGACAGCTCGACGTCGTCGGCGAACGGCACGGACATGAACTCCGCCGATGGCGCGCGCACGATGGCCAGATAGTCGGGGCTGTAGTCGGCGTTGTCGGCGACGATCAGTGCGCCCGGCCGCAGCCGGCTTCGTACCAGACCGAGGATTTCGGGATAGAGCGCTTTGGCGCCGTCGAGCAGTAGCAAGTCGATCTGCTCCGGCAGATCCGAACGCAGCGTTTCCAGCGCGTCGCCGACACGGATTTCCACCAGGTCGAGCAGGCCACCGGCCGCCAGGTTCTCGCGCGCCCGCGCCACCTTGCTCGGCTCGAACTCGCTGGTGATCAGGCGGCCGCCGCCGTTGTCGCGCAAGGCTGCTGCAAGGTGCAGGGTCGAGATGCCGAACGAGGTGCCGAATTCGACGATGTTTCGCGCGCCGCAACCGCGCGCCAGCATGTAGAGCAGGGCGCCGGTCTGGCGCGAGACCGGCAGCGGTACGTCCTTCAGGCGGTGGTAGAGATTGAGGTACTCGGTCTTGCTGCGCATCAGGCGCTCTTGCTCGTCCTTGGACAGCTCGGCAAGCGCCGGGATCTCGGCGATCCGCACCGCGTCGGCGTCCTCAAACAGGCGTTCCAGCAGCGATGCAACGGGATTGGTGGTCAGGGTTGTCATGGTGATTCCTTCAGAATTAAGAAGGGATATAATATGAAGAATCCTTCACGTTTCATATTCGCATTCCTGACCGCACCGATGACAGACCGTCCAAACGCCCCGATTACCTCGCGCAGAAAGCCCAAGCAGGCGCGCTCGGCGGACCTCGTTTCCGCGATACTCGAAGCGGCTATTCAGGTTTTGGCGAAGGAGGGCGTGCGGCGTTTCACCACGACGCGGGTGGCGGAACGTGCCGGCGTGAGCGTGGGATCGGTGTACCAGTACTTCCCGAACAAGGCATCCATCCTGTTCCGGCTGCAGGCGGATGAATGGCGCCAGACCACGGAGATGCTGATCAATATCCTGCAGGATGCGCAGAAACCGCCGCCGGACCGGCTCCGCAAGCTGGTGCATGCTTTTCTTCAATCAGAATGTGAAGAGGCGGAAATCCGGACGGCGCTCAACGACGCCGCGCCGTTCTACCGCGATACGCCCGAAGCCCACGAGGCGCGCTCGGCGATCGACCAGATCATCCAGGTATTCATGCGGGAAGCCTTGCCATCGTCTTCCGAAGGCGTGCGCGCATTGGCCGGCGACTTGATCGTGACCACCTTCGGCGCGGTCGGCAAACAATTTTCGGAGAGCCCCCGCACGCCGGCGGAGACGCACGCTTATTCCGAAGCGCTGGCGGACATGCTGTGCGCCTATCTCGCCAGCCTGGAAGCTTAGGCGCTGTCTTTCAGTCCGGCCAGGTGGCGCTCGATCTCGAACACATGCTGGTCGTGCCGGCCCAGCTCGCGCAGCGCGGTGGCCAGATGGTTGAGGTAGTCGCTGTTCGGTCCGCTAGGACCGGCGGAGCGGGCGATATGCCGGGCGATCTCCTGCTCGGAGGCGGCGCCGAGGAAGGCGGTGTTGTCCGGCGTGGCGATGTAGACCAGGCCTTCGACCTGGTCGCCGTCTTCAAACGCGATGGCGATGGCCAGCCGCAGGTAGCCGTTCTTTTCGCGGTGATCCAGGTGCGCGAAGACTTCCGGCGTGATCAGGTAAGCCATGCCGTGGCAGATGGCGCCGGTTTCTTCGATGATGGTCACCACGCGGCCCGGTGCGTCCGGCGTGCCGCGATGGTCGTGCGAGCCTTGCCAGAAACGCCGCGTCCAGCCGGCGATGCTGGCTGGACGACGTTGCAGGTAGGGGAAGTCCGCCTTGTAGATCAAGGAGCCGTAGCCGAACAGCCAAACGCTGTGGTGGCCGTCGAACTGGTCCATCATTTGATTGATGGTGATGGTGTCTGCGGTCATGATGCTCAATTATAAAACATCGTTAGCGCTAACATCATGCGGCGGCTTTTATCTCCCCTGTTTGCAGCAGGTCGGCGTTGTTGCGCACCACATCCAGCCGGGTGATGCCGAGGGTCTTGAAGGCGGCCTTCAGTTGCGTTTCGTGATTGGCCAACAGGTCGTCCATCGGCGTTTCGGTGCAACCCGAGGTCACCAGTATCACGTGCATGCTGCCGCCGCGAGCGCTGGTCGCCTGCAATTCCAGCAAGCGGTCCATCCACGCCTTCAGCGTCGATGGGATGGAGAAGTTGTGCAAGGGCGCACCAATGACGACGATATCGGCGTCATGGAATTCTTGCAGCAGCGAGGCGCTCTGCAAGGCTTCGGCGCGCAGTTCCGCGCTCATGGGAATGGTGGCGTCCCAGCGCTGGCTTAGCACTTGCAGCAGCGGGCCGCTGGCATGCGACAAGGGCGCCGCGGCCAGGTCGCGATAGAAAAAGGTGGCTTGCGGGTGCTCGGCCGTCAGTTGCGTGATGACGGCGGCGGTGTACTGGCGCGAGGCGCTATGGTCGCCGAGGGCGCAGGAATCGATGTGCAGGATATTCATAGCCGCACAGCATACACATGCAACATTCTCTACGACAATAGATTAAGTGCAACAAATTTTTACAAGTGGCAAGAATATCATGTTGCCGGCACATTCCATTCGTGGGCAGCGACAAACTCTTGCAAGAAAGCCACGAAACTCTCGGCCGCCGGCGACAGCGCCCGCGCATTGCGGGTGTAGACGAAGAAGCGCCGGGTCAGCGCCGGCGCTTCCAGCGGCCGCATCTGCAAGCCATACAGCTGCACCATTTTTTCCGCATAGGGCAGGCAGACGGTGATGCCCAGCCGCGCGTGCACCATCGCCAGCGCGGTGGTCATGAAGGTCACCTCGTTGTGCGGGCTGAGCGACAGTTCGCGGAACGACACGTGCATGTCGCGCAGCAGGCGCTCGGTGAACTGCCCCTGCAAGGCGATGAACGGAAACGCGCTGACGTCGGTCCAGGTGATGCGCTCGCGCTGGTCCAGCGCATGCCCCGGCGGGTAGACCACCACAAACGGCATCTCGAACAGCGGCTGCGCCTCGATCTCGGCGGTGGCGTCGCGCTCCGGTCCGATGCCGAAGTCGGCCTCGCCGCTGAAGACCCGCGCCGATACCTGCTCGACCGGGCTGTCGGCCAGCCGCACCTGCACGTCCGGATATTGCGCGTGATAGGCCGCGATCGCCTCCGGCAACAGGGTGCAGGACAGCATCTGCGGCGCCGCCACCCGCACCGATCCCTGCTTGAGCGCCTTGCGGCTGGCGATGTCGGCCATGGCGCGGTCCAGGTCCTGCAGCATCTTATCGAACAGCGGATACAGTTCGCGCCCGAGCTCCGACAGCTGCGTCTTGCGCGTGGTACGCTCGACGACACGCACGCCCAGCATCTGCTCCAGCTCCTTGATCTGGCCGCTGAGCGCGGATTGCGTCACATTAAGATGGTCGGCCGCCAGCGTAAAGCTGCCGGTCTTGGCCAGCGCCACCAAGGCGCGCATTTGCCGCAAACTAGGATTCATGAGGAAATCTGATAAATCGGAAGAAAAATACTGTTTGTATGATATCTGAAACTGTCATCTAATGCTGGAATCGAGTTGGAGACATCTATGAAAATCAAGCAAATTCACCATGTGGCCTACCGCTGCAAGGACGCCAAAGAAACCGTCGAGTGGTACGTCAAACACTTGAACATGGACTTCGTGTTGGCCATCGCCGAGGACGAAGTGCCATCCACCAAGGCCCCGGACCCGTACATGCACGTGTTCCTGGACGCCGGCCACGGCAACGTGCTGGCCTTCTTCGAGCTGCCGACGCAGGCGCCGATGGACCGCGACCACAACACGCCGGCCTGGGTGCAGCACCTGGCGATGGAAGTCGATACGATGGACGAGCTGCTGGCGGCCAAAGAGCGCCTGGTCGCCGCCGGCATCAACGTCATCGGCCCGATCAACCACACCATCTTCAAATCGATCTATTTCTTCGATCCGAACGGCCATCGCCTGGAACTGGCGGTCAACACCGGCACGCCGGAGATGATGCGGAAGCTGGACACCGTCAAATGGGAGATGCTGGAAGAGTGGTCCAGGACCCGCAAGGCGCCCAAGCACGCGGCCTGGATGCACGAAGCGGCGGTGGAGGTGAAGGCATGAAGCTCGCGACCCTGAAAGACGGCAGCCGCGACGGCCGCCTGGTCGTGGTCAGCCGCGACCTGTCGCTGTACCAGCACGTACCGAAGATCTCCGCGACGCTGCAGCATGCACTGGACCACTGGGAACTGGTGGCGGAACGCCTGGAACAGGTCTACGCCACGCTGAACAGCGGCGATGCGGTCGACGCCAAGCCGTTCGACCAGCAGTACTGCCATTCGCCGCTGCCGCGCGCCTATCAATGGGCGGATGGTTCGGCCTACATCAACCACGTCGAGCTGGTGCGCAAGGCGCGCAACGCCGACGTGCCGGCGTCCTTCTACACCGATCCGCTGATGTACCAGGGCGGCTCGGACAGTTTCATCGGCCCGCGCGACGCCATCTACGCTATGTCGGAAGACTGGGGCATCGACCTCGAAGCGGAAGTCGCCGTCATTACCGGCGACGTGCGCATGGGCGTGTCGGCCGATGACGCCGCCAAGGCCATCCGCCTGGTCATGCTGGTCAACGACGTCTCGCTGCGCAACCTGATTCCGAATGAACTGGCGAAAGGCTTCGGCTTCTTCCAGTCGAAGGCCGCCAGCGCCTTCTCGCCGGTGGCCGTCACGCCGGATGAACTGGGCGCGCACTGGGCGGACACCAAGCTGCACCTGCCGCTGCTGGTGGACCTGAACCGGCAGCCGTTCGGCAAGCCGAACGCCGGTGAAGACATGACCTTCAACTTCGCCCAACTGGTGGCGCACGCCGCCGCCACGCGCGAACTGGCGGCCGGCACCATCATCGGCTCGGGCACGGTGTCGAACAAGCAGGGCAGCCTGCACGGATCGAGCATCGCCAACGGCGGCGTGGGCTACTGCTGCCTGGCCGAAGTGCGCATGTACGAGACCATCGAAGGCGGCAAGCCGCAAACCGGCTTCCTGAAGTTCGGCGACAGCGTGCGCATCGAGATGAAGGACGAGCAGGGCGCCAGCATCTTCGGCGCCATCGAGCAAACGGTGGCGCACTACCGGGAGCGCATTTGATGAAGCTGTACACCTACTTCCGCAGCTCGGCCGCGTACCGGGTGCGCATCGCACTCAACCTCAAGGAACTGGCGTATGACGCGCTGCCGGTGCACCTGCTGCGCAACGGCGGCGAACAGCTGACCGACGCCTACCGCGCCGTCAATCCGGCGATGCTGCTGCCGACGCTGGAAGACGACGGCAACGTCATCGGCCAGTCGCTGGCCATCATCGAATACCTGGAAGAGACGCGCCCGCAGACGCCGCTGCTGCCGTCCGATGCCGCTGGCCGCGCCCGCGTGCGCGCGCTGGCGCTGACCGTCGCGGCGGACACGCACCCGCTGGGCAACCTGCGGGTGTTGAAGTACCTGAAGGGCGAGATGGCCGTATCGGAAGAGGTCAAGCTGGAATGGCAGCAGCACTGGCTGCGCGCCGGCATGTCGACGCTGGAAGCCTATCTGGCCAACGATACGCACACCGGCCGTTTCTGCCATGGCGACACGCCGACGCTGGCGGACTGCTGCCTCGTGCCGCAAGTGTTCAGCGCGCAGCGTTTCGGCGTCGACCTGGCGCCTTATCCGACCGTCATGCGCATCCATGCCAACTGCGCCGCGCTGCCGGCCTTTCAGCAGGCGCACCCTTCGCAGCAACCCGACGCCGAGTAATCAGCAGCAAACCACGCGGTCGCGGCCTTCGTGCTTGGCCTGGTACAGCGCCTTGTCCGCGCGCGACAGCAGCGACGAAGCGCTGTCCGGCGCGTCGCTCTCGGGATGGGAGGCCGCCACGCCGATGCTGATGGTGAGCGTGATCCGTTCACCCTTGTCGCCGGCGATGCACAGCGCGGCAACGTCGGCGCGCAGCCGCTCGGCCGCGCTGCCGGCGACATTGATGTCGGTCTCCGGCATCAGCAGCACAAATTCCTCGCCGCCGAAGCGCGACGCCATGTCGATGCTGCGCATGCCGCCGGCCAGCGCGCGCGACACCGCGACGATCGCGCGATCACCCGCCTCATGGCCATAGATGTCGTTGACGTTCTTGAAGTGGTCGATATCGACCATCAGCAGCGACAGCGGATGCCGGAAGCGGCGGCTGCGCTCCAGCTCCTTGTTGATCTGCTCCGTCATGCGGCGGCGGTTGCCGATGCCGGTCAGCGGATCGGTGGTGGCCAGCTGTTCCAGCTTGGTGTTGGCGACCATCAGCTCCAGCGTGCGCTGCAGCACGCGCGCCTCCAGCTGATTGCGTTCGTCGTGCAGCGCGCGCAGCGTCTGGCGCCGGCTGCGCAGCGACACGATCAGCGCCGAGATCAATATCCCTTCCAGTACGATCAGCGTGACGCCGGCCAGTATCTGCCACAAATACTGTTCCAGGATGCTCTGCGGACGATTGAGGAACTGCGCCGTCGGCGGGATGTTCTGCAACTGGAAGCGCTGCACGGCGCCGTAGTCGAACAGGTAGCCCGGTATGCTGGTTATGTCGGGAGCACGCTGCAGCAGGATGTCCGCGATGGCGCGGCCGATGCGTTCGGCGCTGACCACGTAGCCGCCCGCCACGCCGGGCACCACGATGGCTTCCCAGTTGGTGAAGATCGGTACCTGCGTTGTGGTCGCCAGCTTGCGCGCGATGTCCACCGGGCGGCGACGTTCGCCGGTGCGGTCGTGGTAAGTGGGCAGCAGGAAGATCGCGCTGCCAGGCTGCAGTTGCGCGGCCTGGCGATACATCTCGTCGTAGCTTAGCTTGTCCCAGTATTCGAAGGACAGCTGGTGCTGGTAGTGCGCCGCCACCTTGCGCATCGCCCGCACCGATTCCTGTATGCGTTCGGTGCTGTCGCCGATAATCACCAGGTGCCGCACCTGCGGCGCCACGCGCGGGATGATGCCGATGGTGTGCACGAAGTCGGCCTGCACCTGGTAGCCCTTGCCGTCGCTTGGCGTCCAACCTATGCGGCCGTGGTTGACGTAGTGGCGCGGCACGCCGCGGAACAGGTCGGGGCGTTCGCTCAGGAAGCGCGCGGCCACATAGTTTTCGGTGATGATGGCGTCGAATTGGATGCCCGCGTATTTGGCGCGCAGGTAGGGCTCCATGCTGGTCAGGGCCTGCTCGTCGCCGACGCGCACGGCGTCGAAGCGCTCTTCAAAAATGCCCAGCGCGGAGGTCATGCCCTGGCGCGCCAGCTCGTCGGTCAAGCCTTTCTGGACCAGGCTTTGCCAGGCGGACGCCGAGTCGGCACCCAGCGAGTACAGCACCAGTACCTTGCGGTCCTGCGCCGCCCGCGAAGGCACGGCTGACGCCATCAGCGCGGCGCACAGCAGCAGCCCGCGCCAGACGTGGCGCAGCGCGATTCCCTGCATGACAAGTCGGTGATCCCTGGGCAGCATGGTGGGCAGCATGGGCAGCAAAGAAAGCGGTTGGCGAAATTTGCATTAAGGCAAGTCTAGCACGCTTCATTTTAACTTTTGTTGCCGCTTCGATACAGCTGAGACTGGCTGGGCTCGGGTCAGGCGGCGCGCAGGGCGTCGACGATTTTCATGCGCGCCGCGCGCAGCGCCGGCAGGAAACCGCCGATCACGCCCATGATCAATGAAAATATGAGCGTTTTGACCACGATCGCCGGCGTCAATCGGAAGCCGAAGGCCAATTCGGAGAAGGACTGGAAATTGGTGGTGGAGAAGGACAGGAACTGCATCAGCGATGCGCACGCCAGCCCCAGCGCGCCGCCGGCCACCGCTAGCAGCATCGCTTCCGCCAGGAAGGCGGCCAGGATGCTGCGCCGCTGGAAGCCCAGCGCGCGCAGGGTGCCGATCTCGCCGACGCGGTTGGCGACTGAGGCGTACATGGTGATGGTGGCGCCGATGATCGCGCCGATCGAGAAGATCACTGACAGGATCAGTCCCAGCACGCTGATGAAGGTGGACAGCGCTTTCGACTGGTCGGAGTAGAAGGTCTGTTCGCGCTTGGCGTCGAGCGTCAGGCGCGGATCGGACTCGATATCTTTTTTAAAGCCGTCGAACAGCGCGGTATCGGCCAGCCGCAGCACCATCGCCGAGTAGGCGTTGCGGCGGAAGGCCGGCATCAGCTGGTCGGCGTCGCCCCAGATTTCTGAATCGAAGCCGCTGTTGCCGGCGTCGAACAGGCCGACCACTGTCCATTCGCGCTGGCCGAAACGCAGCGTCTCGCCGATGCCGGCGCCGGCGAAGCGGCGCGCGATGCTGGCGCCGGCGATCACTTCCGACGCGCCGGGGCGGAACATGCGGCCCGCCGTCAGCTTGACCTGTGGCCGCAGCACCAGCCCGCGCGGCGCGATGCCGCGAATGATGACGTTGGACGGCTTGTTCGAGCCGCGCTTGATCAGGGAGATCAGCACCACGGTTTCCTTGGACACCATCGGCTGGCCGTCGGCGCCGAGCGCGATGGCCGGATGGCTGGACACCGTATTGGCTTGCGCGCGATCGACGCCGCTCTGTACCTCGGTCTCGGCCGAGCGGCGGATGACGATCACGTTGTCGTACTCGCCGGTGGTGACCATGGTGTTGCGCAAGCCTTCGTCCAGCATCAGCACCGTGGCGAATACGAACACCACCAACGCCAGGCCGGCGCCGGTCAGCGCGGTGGTCAGGCGGCGCGCCCACAGGTTGCGGGCCACGTAGGAAAGCGGGATCTTCATGATGGACTCGTCATCCTATGCTCCGCAAACCTTCGACGATGTTGACGCGGATCGCGCGCACCGTCGGCGCGATGGCGGCGATGGTACCGATGACCAGCGCCGCCAGCACCTGCTGCAGCACGGTCAGTTGCGTCACTTCAAATACCGGGAACATGGTGCCCATCACCTTGCCGAGGAAGGCGGCGAACGGGAACAGGACCATGATGCCCAATGCCGCGCCGAAGGCCGACAGCAGCAGCGATTCGCCGAAGATCATCAGCGCCAGGAAGCCGGGACCGAAGCCGAGCGCCTTCAGCGTCGCATATTCGCCCAGCCGCTCGCGCGCGCTCATCGCCATGGTGTTGGCCATCACCGCCGCGATGATGATGATCACGACGAAGGACACAACGCGGATCGCCACCACGATGGCTTCGGACATCGACACGAAGCTCAGTTGGAAGGCCTTCTCGGTCTCGGTCAGCGTCTCGGCCAGCGAGTTTTCGAATTCGTGATCGACGGCGGCGGAGATGGCGGCGGCGTTCTCCGGCTGGTTGATCTGCACGACGTACACGCCGATCTGGTTGGCGCGGCGCGGCGACACCTTCTTGATCGTTTCGTTGACGTAGTCCCAGTGGAAGAACAGCGTGGCGGTATTGGTGCTGGTTTGCTTGCCGTCGAAGATGCCGCGCACCACCAGCTCCCAGTTGCCGGGATAGATCGTGCCTTTCAGCGGGATCACGTCGCCGACCTTGAAGCCGTATTGGTCCGCCAGCTTGCGGCCGACGATGGCGCCCTTGCGGTCGCGCAGGAAGGCGGCGCGGTCTTCGGGCGGCAGCAGGTAGTCGGGATAGATGTCCAGGTAGCTCTCGCCGGAAATCGCGAACTGCGCGAAGAAGTTCTTGGGATCCTTGTACACGCCCTGGAACCAGTTGGCGTAGCCTACGCCTGTCACGCCGGGCACGGCGCGGATGCGGGCCTGGTAGGACAGCGGCAGCGGGAACACCAGCGAGGTCTTGTTGCGCGTGACCAGCGTGGTGTTGGACGCGCCTTCCGCGCCGGCATACCAGGCGTTGATCACCGTCTGCAGCAGGCCGAAGGAAAAGATCGCCACCACCAGGCCGAGTATCGTCAGCGACGTGCGCAGCTTGTGGCGCATGGTGTTCTTGACGATCAGGCGCAGCGTGTACATGGCCTACACCGCCTCGCCTACGAGCAGTTCGCCTTTTTCAAGGTGAATCATGGTGCGCGCCTGTGCCGCCGCGTTGGCGTCGTGCGTGACCATGATGATGGTTTTGCCCAGTTGCTGGTTCAATTGCTGGAGCAGGGCCAGGATCTCGGCGGCGGAGTTGCGGTCAAGATCGCCGGTCGGTTCGTCGGCGACGATCAGCGTCGGATCGGTGACGATGGCGCGGGCGATGGCCACGCGCTGCTGCTGGCCGCCGGACAGCTCGTTCGGCGTGTGGTCCATGCGGTCGGCCAGGTTGACCATCTCCAGCGTCAGCTCGACGCGCTCGCGCCGTTCGCGGCGCGACAAGGGCGTCAGCAGCAGCGGCAGTTCGACGTTTTCAAACGCCGACAGCACCGGCATCAGGTTATAGAACTGGAAGATGAAGCCGACGTTGGCGGCGCGCCAGTGCGCCAGGTCGGTCTCGCCCATGCCGGCGATATCCAGGCCGTCGATGCGCAGCACGCCGTGGTCCGGTTTGTCGATGCCGGCGATCAGGTTGAGCAGCGTGCTCTTGCCCGAGCCGGAAGGCCCCATCAGCGCCGTGAAGTCGCCCGCCGGGATGTGCAGGCTGATATCGCGCAGCACCTCCACCACCTGGTCCCCGCGGCGATAGGACTTGGCCAGGTGCTCGATCAGTACCAGCGGCTCGCTCATTTCTTCGCCATGCCGACGGCCTGGCCGTCCTGCAGCTTGGCGTCCGGCGCCAGCACCACTTTCTGGCCGGGCTTCACGCCGCGCACCTCGACCAGTTCGCCGATCTTGCGGCCCTGGGTGACAGGTACCTGCTTGACCCTGTCGGCGTCGAACACGAACACCACCGGCTTGCCGTCGCGCGTGACGATGGCGGCCGGCTGCACGGCGGTGACGGGTTGCCGTTCCTCCGGCGGCACGGCCTTGGACAGGAAGGCCACCTTGGCGCTCATGTCGGGCAGCACGCGCGGATCTCGGTCGACGAAGCGTACCTTCACCAGCAAGGTCGCCTTGCTGCGGTCGACGGTCGGCACCATGCGCGAGACGGTGCCGGCCAGGCGCAGTTCGGGGAAGGCGTCCAGCTGGATCTCGGCCGGCTGGTCGACGCGGATCTTGCTCAGGCTCGACTCGGAGACGTCGGCCTCCACTTCCAGCGTATCCATGTCGGCGATGGTGACCACGGCGCCCTTGCTGTCGGCGGCCGAGGAGAAGGGCGTGATGTTGTCGCCGACGTTGGCGTTCTTGGTCAGGATCACGCCGTCGAACGGCGCGCGGATCACGGTCTGGTCGAGCGCCACCTGTGCCGCTTGCGCGTTGGCGCGGGCGGCTGCGATGGCGGCGGTGTAGCCGGAGATGTTCGCCTTGGCCTTGGTCAGGCGCGCCTGCGCGGTGTCGTAGGTGGCGGCGGCGATGAATTTCTGGTTCAGCAGGTCGGCGCTGCGCTTGAAGTTGGCCTGGGCGTCGAGCAGCTCGGCCTGGCCCTGTTCCAGATTGGCTTGCGCGACTTTGACGTTGGCCTGCGCCTGGCCCAGCGTGGCGCCGACGTCGCGGTTCTCGATGCGGGCGACCACCTCGTCCTTCTTCACGCGGCTGCCTTCGAGCACTCCGAGCCACTCCAGCCGGCCGGTGGCCTTGGACGACAGCGCCGCCTTGCGCTGCGCGACCACGTAGCCGGTGGCGTTGAGCAGGGTATAGTTCTGCGCCGGATAAGCCTGCGCCACGGTGACGGTGTCGACGCTGGCCTTGCCGCCGAAGCGGCCGGCAACGATGGCCGCGACGACCGCCAGCACGGCGGCCACCAGCGCAATCTTGACCCAGCGGCGCCGGCGCGAGCGCTGCCCCGGAGCCTGCGGTTTGGCGCCGCGTTCTATCTTCAGCCTGGAGATGTCGGGAGTTGCCACTATGGACCTCAATAAGCCATTATCAATCCGCTAATAGTGCTGCAAAAGGCTGAGAATCGCAAGTGTGTCCGCATAGTCGGTGCGTTCAGGCACATACCGGTGCCAACTGCTGTGCCAGTATGAAAACTTTCGCACTCCGCCTCTCACACTATGATTTCCACGGACGCGCAGGCCCTGCTGCACACTTTGCAGAAGGACTCCTTCGATTATTTCGTCAACGAGGTCAACCCTGCCAACGGCCTTGTCAAGGATAAGACCGCCGACGATTGGCCGGCCAGCATCGCCGCGGTCGGCATGGCGCTGACGGCTTATGCCATCGGCGTGGAGCGCGACTGCATGGCGCGCGCAGACGCGGTGGCGCGCACGCTGGTCACGCTGCGCTTCTTCGCCGGCAGCGAGCAAAGCGACTCGTCGACCGCCACCGGCTACAAGGGTTTCTACTACCACTTCCTCGACATGGACAGCGGCGCGCGCGTGTGGAACTGCGAGCTGTCCAGTATCGATACCGCCCTGCTGATCGCCGGCATGTTGACGGCCGCCGGCTACTTCACCGCCGACACGCCGGAAGAGCGCGAGATCCGCGCGCTGGCCGATATGCTGTACCGCCGCGTGGACTGGCAATGGATGCGCGGCCGCAAGCGCTTGATCTGCCACGGCTGGAAGCCGGAGAAGGGCTTCCTGCGCTGGTACTGGGAAGGGTATGACGAGGCGCTGATCCTGTACATCCTCGCGCTCGGCTCGCCGACCTTTCCGGTCGAGCGCGACAGCTACGACGCCTGGGCCAGCACCTATGAATGGAAATCCATCTACGGCATCGACTACCTGTACGCGGGGCCGCTGTTCATCCACCAGATGTCGCACATCTGGCTCGACCTGCGCGGCATCCGCGACGACTTCATGCGCGCGCATGACCTTGATTATTTCGAGAACAGCCGCCGCGCCGCGTACGTGCAGCAGCGCTACGCGATCGAGAATCCGCTCGGCTTCCCCGACTACGGCGCGCTATGCTGGGGCATCACCGCCAGCGATGGCCCGGGTCCGGCGACGCGCAAGATCGACGGCGTGCAGCGCAGGTTCTACGACTATGTGGGGCGGGGCGCGCCTTACGGGCCGGACGACGGCACGCTGGCGCCGTGGGCGGTGGCCGCCTCGCTGCCGTTCGCACCGGAGATCGTGCTGCCCAGCATCGAGCACTACCAAGGGCTGCACTTGTGCGAAGAGAATCCATACGGCTTCAAGGCCTCGTTCTCGACCATCTTCCATCGTTGCAAAGGTGGCGGCCGGCGCTGGGTATCTCCTTATCACTTCGGCATCAACGAAGGGCCGACGGTCATCATGGTGGAAAACCACCTGCACGATTTCCCCTGGAGCCTGATGCGCCAGAACACCTACCTACAGGATGGCCTGCGCCGCGCCGGATTCATGGGCGGCTGGCTGGATCGGCCCGCCAATTCTTGACCTATATCTAAATCACGGCTGGCCTGCCGGAGTTTGACGCGGCGCCCTACCTGACTAGCTTATGGGTTTGGCTCAGATTTGATAGTCATCTTGGCTGACATATCAGGGATGCGTAAACGTTCACCAGAAAAACCGGCACGATGGCTTCCATAAATAGCTTTGCCAATGGCCTCGTAATATTTGGAATTGTTTGATTCGATAGAAATGGTCACATCTGGATTGTCGCTGCGAATTTTTTCAAGCGCTTGCGCGACTTCAGCTGTCGAGCCCAGTTTTATGCCGTTCAAGTCCACATGAACCTCATCTAAAATCCTCAGAACAAGTATTTCGCTCATAAAAATTAGCCCAAAGTTTCGAATGTCAGGCGCTGTAGTGCCTGGCGCAATGAACGGCAGCTCGTGACCGGTTGCTGCAGGGTGAAGCTAATCAGCTTTGGCCGCCTCATGGGCATCAATCCAAGCCTCAATGCCATCAACGGTAGCGTGGCCATCTTCGCCGCCAAGTTGATTTGCTTGAACAGTCGCCAATAGTCGACCATCTGCGTCGAGCAGCGCAAATGCAGGAAACGCCTGCACGTCGAGCTGGTCAAATAGCAGTGCACGCGCATTGGCAGCTATCGGCCAGTTTAGCCCATACTTTTTTACGTAAGCCGCTGCCGTGGCGGCAGAATCGGAAGTGATTGCCAAGACATTGATATCGTCGCGACGATTTTTTATTTGATTAAGCTTGGGAACCTCTTTGATACATGGTGCGCAATAAATCGTGTAGAAGTTGATGAGCAGGCGCTTGCCCAAAAGCTGCTTTTTCTGCAGCTGATTGCCTGTGGGATCAACCAAATTATCGAGCGGGAAGGTTGCCCCAACCGGCACACCGAACTCTGGCAACAGTTGGTAATTCACGCCTTCTGCGGAGGCAGAGGTTGGCGCTCCGGTCAAATAGACTGCGGCGGCGAATATCACCCAAAGCCTTCTAATTCCAACACCTTTACAGTCGATTTTGAAGCAAGCCACACGTTTCCTTCTGGTGTACAGATTGCGCAATAGCATAGCAGGCAATGGGGGAGCAAAAATACGCAATTTGTCACGTCAAGCATTTCCCTGGCTGGCCATCGCCCAAGGGAATCGGCTGCCCTTGTTTTTCCACTTGATAGTACAGGGACAAGATCTTCCATTCCGCACCGGCTTTATAGAGTTGGATGCTATTGCTGCCAACAAGCGTCGGATGGATCGCGGCTTTGTCCCTGCGGGATTCGACAACGCTGTAGACCACGGCAAAGCGATCGTAGACCTTCACTTCACGCGCCACCTCGCATTCATAAAAACCCTTGTCTGAAGCCGGCTCCTGGCTACTCAGGAAATCCGCAATGGCCGTGCGCCGGATGCTGGCAACCTCGTCCTTGTAGCGAACGCCAAAGACGACTGCATCGGGATGAAAGAGTCGCTTCAGCGCCGCTACGTTGGCGCTGGCGCCAGGGTCATTTGAGAGCGCGCGCCAAAGTTCGGAGACCGTTTCGTCAGGCGTGTTTTGCGCGGCTGATGCCAAGACAGGTAGTAGCAGGAGAGCGGCCAGGAGGCGATGCATGTTGTCGTCCTTTGTTTATTTGGAGTTCGTCTTCGCCTTGATTTTCTCGGTCGCCAGCCGGAGTGCTTCGTTCAACGCGTTCGCCGGCGCCACCATGCGGTCCGGCTGCACGCCGGTGCCTTCCCAGTTGCTGCGGGAGATATTGTTGACGGCGCGCGTGACGGCGATCGACGCCAGCAGGTGGCGCGAGATCGGCGAGGAGGCGCGGATCTGCGCATCACCCAGCGTCGGCGCGCCAACCACGACGGCGCGCTTGTATTGCTGCAGATCGTAGGCGAATCCCTCCGCCGCCGCGCTGGTGCGCTCGTTGACCAGCACGTACAGCGGCTTCTTGCCGCCGAAGCGCTGGCCGGGCACTTCGGGGCGGGTCCAGTACTCGGCGACGGCCCGGCCGCTGCGGTCGACCTGGTCGTGCAGGCGGAGCTGCTTGTCGGCGAAGAAGTAGCTGCGCGTATCGGTCAGCACATAGCTGGCCAGCATCGCGGCCATGTCCTGGCTGTCGCCGCCGGTGCCGCGCAGGTCGATGATGAGCGCGGCGTTGTCGGCCGCTTGCGACATGAAGCGGCCCGCTGCCTCATACGCCGGGCGGTCGAAGTAGGCAAAGCGGCTGATCTGCACGTAACCGATATTGTCCGGCATCGATTCATACTTGCGCATGCCGAAGTTGTCCGAAGGCTGAGGCGCCGGAGGCGGACGCTGCCGGCTGTCGGTCTGGTCGTAGGGAATGTATTCCAGGTAGGTCTGGCGATCGCGGACGATCGCCGCCACATCCTGGGAAATGCGGGCGGCGAAAGTCCGGGCGCTGGTCAGGTGGTCGTACTCGCCGAGGGCAAGCCGCTTGCGCAGCTCGTCGGCCGCCTGCTTGCCTTTGCCCGGATTGACATGCTGCTCCGTCAACTGGTGCGCATAGTCGTTGATGATGCGGGCGCGGTAGGGCGCATCCAGCGTCTCGTCCAGCGCCGGAGCCGGGGCTGGCGCCTGTGCGCGGGCGTTCGTCATCGTCAACAGCAAAGCAGCGGCAATCCACCGGAAACGGCCCAAGATACACCCCATTCATCTTAGTTTATTCGAAATTTATCTTAACACTTTCCCGTCAGAAAATACCGCTGCCAGCCCCGCCGCGCTACAATCTCGCCTTTCCCCGAAAGCTTTTTCTCCCATGACGATCCCGACCTCTATCCTGGATGCGCTCGCTCGCGCCGATATTTCCTGGCGCCCGCTGCTGATCAAGGGCCTGGAAGCCATGATGAAGGCGTATCCGGACTACCTGCCGCAACTGGCGCAGGACCAATACCTGCCGACCGGGCAGCGCCTGTTCGCCGCCTTCGCGCTGCCGCTGGACGAGGTGCGTTATGTATTAGTCGGCGAAGGGCCGTACCCGCGCGAAGCCAGCGCGACCGGCGTCTGCTTCATGGACGGCGCCGTCGGCAGCCTGTGGTCGAACGAGGAGGGCGGCGGCCTGTCCAAACCGGTCAACAAGGCCACCTCGCTGCGCAACTTCATGAAGATGCTGCTGGTAGCCGATGGCCAACTGGCGCTGGAAAACACCGCCGGCGAGGCGATGGCGGCCGTCTCGGCCCGCGCCCGCAGCGGCGCCGGCAGCCACATCCAGACGCTGGCCGACATGCACCGGAAACTGACGGAACAGGGCTTTTTGCTGCTGAACGCCTCGCTGGTGTTCCGCAGCCACGTCGCCCCGGCCAAGGATGCCAAAGCCTGGCTGCCGTTCTTCGAGACCGTGATGGCCGGCCTGGCAGCGCAAGCGCCAAGCACGCCGACGATGATTCTGTGGGGCAAGATCGCTGAATTGCTGAGTAAGTTGCCTGTAATGAAAGATTTCCCGCAGATCGCTGCGGAGCACCCGTACAACCTGAGTTTCATTGGCAACGAGGACATGCACCGCCTGTTCCGGCCGATGCAACTTTTGAACGGCAAGTAATCCCGGGCCGGCGCAAGGGGCTCCCGGCAAACTTTGTTAAAGTTTGGTATACTTGACTAAATCGATCAACTAATCAGCCTTTGTGATTAGCTGTAAAGGTCGATATTTTAACCCAGTTGAACCGAGGTAGTGATGCGTCTGACCACCAAAGGCCGTTTTGCTGTGACTGCGATGATCGATCTGGCTTTGCGCCAAGGCAAAGGCCCGGTCACGCTCTCCGGCATCAGCCAGCGTCAGGCGATTTCGCTGTCCTACCTGGAGCAGTTGTTCGGCAAGCTGCGCCGCCATGAGATCGTCGAGTCGATCCGTGGCCCGGGCGGCGGCTACAGTCTGGCGCGCCGCGCCGACAAGGTCACCGTGGCCGACATCATCATCGCCGTCGATGAGCCGCTCGATGCGACCCAGTGCGGCGGCAAGGAAAATTGTCACGGCGCCGACGCCGCCAGCGGCGCGCGCTGCATGACCCACGAGCTGTGGGCCACGCTGAACGAAAAGATGGTTGATTACCTGGATTCGGTGTCGCTGCAGGACCTGGTCGATCAACAGAAGCAAAAGAATGCTGAACAAAACGTGGTCGTGATGCACCGTAACCACGCCGCGCTTGGTTAAGAGATAACTGTAAACGGAGTTACCAGATGAACGCACCAGAAAAAAACATCGCGCCTGTCAAGTTCCAGACCGCCCCGCATTTCCCGATCTATATGGACTACTCGGCCACCACGCCGATCGATCCGCGCGTCGCCGACATGATGATTCCTTACCTGCGCGAGCAGTTCGGCAATCCGGCATCGCGCAGCCATATGTACGGCTGGACCGCGGAAAAGGCCGTCGAGGAGGCGCGCGGCCATGTGGCGGCACTGGTCAACGCCGACCCGCGCGAAATCATCTGGACCTCCGGCGCCACCGAGTCGAACAACCTGGCCATCAAGGGCGCGGCGCAGTTCTACAAGACCAAGGGCAAGCACATCATCACCGTCAAGACCGAGCACAAGGCGGTGCTGGACACGGTGCGCGAACTGGAACGCGTCGGCTTCGAGGCGACCTACCTGGAACCGCAGGACAACGGCCTGATCACCATCGAGCAGCTGACCGCCGCGATCCGTCCCGACACCATCCTGGTCTCCGTCATGCTGGTCAATAACGAGATCGGCGTGATTCAGCCGATCGACGAAATCGGCGCACTGTGCCGCTCGAAGGGCATCATCTTCCACTGCGACGCCGCGCAAGCGACCGGCAAGGTGGTGATCGACCTGCAAAAGACCAAGGTCGACCTGATGACCTTTACCGCGCACAAGACCTATGGTCCTAAAGGCATCGGCGCGCTGTACGTCTGCCGCAAGCCGCGCGTGCGCATCGAAGCGCAAATGCACGGCGGCGGCCACGAGCGCGGCCTGCGCTCCGGCACCCTGCCTACCCACCAGATCGTCGGCATGGGCGAAGCCTTCCGCCTGGCGAAAGTGGAAATGGACAGCGAGATCACCCGCATCAAGGGCCTGCGCGACCGCCTGGCCAAGGGCCTGCAAGAGATCGAGGAGACCTACATCAACGGCGACATGGAACACCGCGTGCCGCACAACCTGAACGTCAGCTTCAACTACGTCGAGGGCGAATCGCTGATCATGGCCGTGAAAGACCTGGCCGTGTCGTCCGGTTCCGCTTGTACTTCGGCCTCGCTGGAACCATCTTATGTGTTGCGCGCCCTGGGCCGCAGCGACGAGCTGGCGCACAGCTCGATCCGTTTCACCATCGGCCGTTTCACGACCGAAGAGGACATCGACTTCGCCATCGACCTGATGAAGTCCAAGGTGCATAAACTGCGTGAACTGTCGCCGCTGTGGGACATGTTCAAAGAAGGTATCGACATCAGCTCGATCCAATGGGCAGCCCACTAATTTTTAAGATACAGGAGCATCAAAATGGCTTACTCGGAAAAAGTACTCGACCACTACGAAAATCCACGCAACGTCGGCGCCTTTGAAAAAGGCGATGAGTCCGTTGGTACCGGCATGGTTGGCGCGCCTGCTTGCGGCGACGTCATGAAACTGCAAATCAAGGTCGGCGCCGATGGCCTGATCGAAGATGCGAAGTTCAAGACCTACGGTTGCGGTTCGGCCATCGCTTCGAGCTCGCTGGTGACCGAATGGGTCAAGGGCAAGACGCTGGATCAGGCGCTGGCGATCAAGAACACCCAGATCGCTGAAGAACTGGCGCTGCCGCCGGTGAAGATCCACTGCTCGATCCTGGCGGAAGACGCCATCAAGGCAGCGGTGCTGGACTACCAGAACAAGCATCCAGTCGCAGCGTAAACAACACGCCGTCCCCGCGTAACCGGGGGCGGCGCGGGAGAATCAAATGGCAATCACCCTGACCGAAAAAGCAGCTAAACACATCAACCGCTACATCGAGCGCCGCGGCAAGGGCGTCGGTCTGCGTTTTGGCGTGCGCACCACCGGCTGCTCGGGCCTGGCCTACAAGCTGGAATACGTGGACGAGATGGACGCCGAGGACAGCGTCTTCGAATCGCACGGCGTGAAGGTCTTCGTCGATCCGAAAAGCCTGCCGTACATCGACGGCACCGAGCTCGATTTCGCGCGCGAGGGCTTGAACGAAGGCTTCAAGTTCAATAACCCGAACGAGAAAGACGCTTGCGGTTGCGGCGAAAGCTTCCGCATCTGATAAGCCGCCATGCAAAATCACTTTGAGCTGTTCAATTTGCCGCAGCAGTTTGCCGTGGACGCGGGAGCGCTGGATAGCGCCTACCGCGACGTGCAAAGCCGCGTGCATCCCGACAAATTCGTGAATGCCACCGACGCCGAAAAGCGCGTCGCCATGCAGTGGGCCACCCGCGCCAACGAAGCCTATCAGACCCTGAAAAATCCGCAGAAGCGCGCGCAGTACCTGTGCGAGCTGAATGGCGTCGATTTGCAGACCGAGTCGAATACGTCGATGCCGATGGCCTTCCTGATGCAGCAGATGGAGTGGCGCGAAGAGCTGGGCGACGCCCGCGCCGGCAAGGACAGCGACGCGCTGGAAGCGCTGGACAAGCAGCTGCGCGGCGCGCGCAAGGAACAGCTGGCGCAGATCGAACAGCAGATCAATGCTGACGATTTCCACGCCGCCGCGCAAGGCGTGCGCGCGCTGATGTTCCTCGAAAAATTCGGCGAAGAAGTCCGCTTCGCATTTGAAGCAATCGAAGCCTGATCGCACGCGCCGGCCGCGCGTGCTTGGGCAATACAAAAAATACAGGTCTCATCCATGGCACTTCTGCAAATCTCCGAACCAGGCATGTCCACCGCGCCGCACCAGCATCGGCTGGCGGTAGGTATCGACCTGGGCACCACCAATTCGCTGGTCGCCACCGTGCGCAACAGCATTCCAGAAGTGCTGAACGATGAAGACGGCCGCCCGCTGCTGCCGTCCGTGGTGCGCTACCTGCCGAACGGCCATGCCAATATCGGCTACAAGGCGCAGGCCGCGCAGACCACCGACCCGAAGAACACCATCGTCTCCGTCAAGCGCTTCATGGGTCGCGGCCTGGCCGATATCGCCTACGCGGAAAACCTGCCTTACGATTTCCAGGACACCCCTGGCATGGTGCAGCTGAAAACCATCGCCGGCGTCAAGAGCCCGGTGGAAGTGTCGGCGCAGATCCTGGCCACGCTGCGCCAGCGCGCGGAAGATTCGCTGGGCGACGACCTGGTCGGCGCGGTGATCACCGTGCCCGCCTACTTCGACGACGCCCAGCGCCAGGCCACCAAGGATGCGGCCCAGCTGGCGGGCATCAACGTGCTGCGCCTGCTGAGCGAGCCTACCGCCGCCGCCATCGCTTACGGCCTGGATAACGGTTCGGAAGGCTTGTTCGCGGTCTATGACCTGGGCGGCGGCACCTTCGATATCTCCATCCTCAAGCTGAGCAAGGGCGTGTTCGAAGTACTGTCCACCGGCGGCGACTCCGCGCTGGGCGGCGACGATTTCGATCACCGCCTGTTCTGCTACATCCACCAGCAGGAAAAACTGGCGCCGCTGTCGGACGAAGACACCGCCGTGCTGATGGTCAAGGCGCGCGAGGCAAAGGAGCTGCTGTCCACCAAGGCTGAAGTGACCGTGGACGCGATGTTGGGCTCAGGCGAGGAAGTGCACCTGAAGATCACCGCGGAGATCTTCCAGGAGATCACCAGGCACCTGATCGACAAGACCATGAAGGCCATCAAGAAGGCGCTGCGCGACGCGAGTGTCGATGCGGACGACATCGATGGCGTGGTCATGGTCGGCGGCGCGACCCGCATGCCGCACGTGCAGCGCGCGGTCAGCGAGTACTTCCACACGATCCCGCACGCGAACATCGATCCGGACAAAGTGGTGGCGCTGGGCGCCGCCGTGCAGGCCAACCTGCTGGCCGGTAACCGCGCGGCGGGCGACGACTGGCTGCTGCTGGACGTGATCCCGCTGTCGCTGGGCATCGAGACCATGGGCGGCCTGGTCGAGAAGATCATTCCGCGCAACTCGACCATTCCTTGCGCCCGCGCGCAGGAGTTCACCACCTTCAAGGATGGCCAGACCGCGCTGGCGGTGCACGTGCTGCAGGGCGAGCGCGAGCTGGTGTCCGATTGCCGTTCGCTGGCGCGCTTCGAACTGCGCGGCATCCCGCCGATGGCTGCGGGCGCGGCACGCATCCGCATCACCTACCAGGTCGATGCCGATGGCTTGCTGTCCGTCTCGGCGCGCGAGCTGCGCTCCGGCGTGGAGGCGTCGATCAGCGTCAAGCCGGCCTATGGCCTGGGCGACGACGATGTCGCGCGCATGCTGCAGGACTCGTACAAGTCGGCCGACGTCGACATGATCGCCCGCGCGCTGCGCGAAGAGCAGGTCGAGGCTGAACGCATCCTGCTGGCCACGCAGTCGGCGCTGGATGAAGACGCCGCGCTGCTGTCGAACGACGAGCGCGTGGAAGTCGATGCGCTGATGAACAAGGTGCGCGACGTGGTCGCGCAATCGCAGTCCGGCGTAGTCGATCACTCGGCGGTGAAATCCGCCGTGGAAGCGCTGGCGCACGGCACCGAGGAATTCGCATCGCGCCGCATGGATCGCAGCGTGCGCAGCGCACTGGCCGGCAAGACGCTGGACCAGGTGGTTTGATGCGTCGCTCCCGCGAACGCGGGAGCCCATGCTGAAGTAACTGAATCGCATCCCTATGGATCCCCGCTTTCGCGAGGATGACGGCGGGGCCCATTAAATGTAGAGGTATCAAGTGCCACAAATCGTATTCCTGCCCCACGCAAAACTGTGCCCGGACGGCGCCGTCGTCGAAGCCGAAGTCGGCAAGACCCTGTGCGACGTCATGCTCGAAAATGACATCCACATCGAGCACGCTTGCGAAAAGTCCTGCGCCTGCACCACCTGCCACGTGCTGGTGCGCGAAGGCTTCAACTCGCTGAGCGAAGCCAGCGAAACCGAAGAAGACCTGCTGGACAAGGCCTGGGGCCTGGAAGCCGTGTCGCGCCTGTCGTGCCAGGCGGTGATCGCGGACGAAGACCTGGTCGTCGAGATCCCTAAATACACCATCAACCACGCAAGCGAAGGCGGACACTGATATGAAGTGGACGGACATCACCGCGATTGCGGAAGCGCTTTACGATAAGTACCCGGACATCGATCCGCTGACTATCCGCTTCACCGATCTGCACAACTGGATCGTCGATCTCGAAGAATTCGACGACGACCACACGCGCGGCGGTGAAAAGGTCCTCGAAGCGGTACAGCAGGCCTGGATCGATGAAGCCCAATAAGCCAGCAGCGAAAGCTGCCAGGATCGGCGCTACCGTCACCGGTGCGGACAACATGCCGGAAATCCGTGAAGGCCAGACTGTGGCGCTTCTGCAGGAGCTGCACATCCTGACCCGCGACGGCAAGATGAACCAGGACAGCCGCCGCAAGCTGAAGCAGGTCTACCACCTGTACCAGTTCATCGAGCCGCTGCTGAAGGAAGTGCTGGCCGCGAAGGACAGCGTATCGCTGGTCGACCACGGCGCCGGCAAGTCCTACCTCGGCTTCATCATCTACGACCTGTTCTTCAAGGCGCTGGCGGACAACTCGCACATCTACGGCATCGAGACGCGCGAAGAGCTGGTCGCGCGCTCGCAGGAACTGGCGCAGAAGTTCAAGTTCCCCGGCATGTCCTTCCTGCCGCTGTCGGTGGCCGAGTCCACCGAATCGAAGCTGCTGCCGGAACAGATCGACATCGTCACCGCGCTCCACGCCTGCAACACGGCGACCGACGATGCCATCCAGTTCGCGCTGAAGAAGAAGGCCAAGCACATGGTGCTGGTGCCTTGCTGCCAGGCCGAAGTGGCCTCCGTGCTGAAGAAGAACAAGGGCCAGTCGCTGGGCAAGTCCGCGTTGACCGAGATCTGGCGCCATCCGATCCACACGCGTGAATTCGGCAGCCAGATCACCAACGTGCTGCGTTGCCTGCAGCTGGAGGCGCACGGCTACGACGTCACGGTGACGGAGCTGGTGGGCTGGGAGCATTCGATGAAAAATGAACTCATCATCGCGACCTACAAGAACCTGCCGCGCAAGCGTCCGGCCGAGCGCCTGAAAGAGGTGCTGGAAACCGTGGGCCTGGAAGAAATGAACAACCGCTTCTTTACCGAAGAGACCATGTAATGAACCAGGAAAACTGGCTGGATCTGCGCAGCGACACCGTCACCCGGCCAAGCGCCGCCATGCGCGCCGCGATGAACGCGGCGGAAGTCGGCGACGACGTCTATGGCGACGACCCGACCGTCAACCGCCTGCAGGAATACGCGGCCGACTTGTTCGGCTACGAAGACGCCTTGTTCGCGCCGTCCGGCACGCAGAGCAATCTGCTGGCGCTGCTGGCCCATTGCGGCCGCGGCGACGAATACCTGGTCGGCCAGGAAGCGCACACCTATCGCTACGAAGGCGGTGGCGCGGCGGTGCTGGGCAGTATCCAGCCGCAGCCGATCATCAACCAGCCCGACGGCGGCATCGCGCTGGCCGATATCGCGTCCTACATCAAGCCGGATGATTTCCATTTCGCGCGCACCAAGCTGCTGGCGCTGGAAAACACCATCGGCGGCCGCGTGCTGCCGCTCGACTACCTGAAGCAGGCGACCGCGCTGGCGCACGAGCGCGGCCTGGCCACGCACCTGGACGGCGCGCGCGTCTGCAATGCCGCCGTCAAGCTGGGCGTGAGCCCGCGCGCGGCGGTGGCGGGGTTCGATTCGGTTTCCGTCTGCCTGTCCAAGGGCCTGGGCGCGCCGGTCGGCTCCGTCCTGTGCGGCAGCAAGCCATTGATCGCCGAGGCCAAGCGCTGGCGCAAGATGCTGGGCGGCGGCATGCGCCAGGCCGGCATGATCGCCGCCGGCGGCCTGTACGCGCTGGAGCACAACATCGCGCGCCTGGCGCAAGATCACGACAACGCGGCCTACTTCGCCGGCGAACTGGCCAAGCTCAAAGGCCTCACCGTCAGCACGCCGCAGACCAACATCTTCTATGTCGATATTCCGGCCGACGCCTGCCGTGGCCTGAACGACGTGCTGCAGTTGACGCGCATCCGCGTCTCGATGTCGCCGCGCTTGCGCATCGTTACGCACATGGACGCCTCGCGCGAGGATATCGACCGCGCCATCACCGTATTTGGGGACTTCTTCGGATGACCGACAGCACTAACGACAGCAGCAATGACAATACCGTCCGCCTGGCCAAGCGCCTTGCGGATGAACGCCCATGCTCGCGCCGCGAAGCCGAGCTCTATATCGAGGGCGGTTTCGTCAGCGTCGACGGCGTATTGGTCGAAGAGGCGGGCGCGCGCGTCACCATGGAGCAGGAAATCACGGTCGCCGACGACGCCACGCTGCTGGAAATCGTGCCGGTCACGATCCTGCTGAACAAGCCGGCCGGCGCGGCGCAACCGCTGCATCTGCTGAACGCCGGGAGCCTGACGCGCACCGCACAGGGCCAACGCTTTCTCAAGCGCCACGTCACGGGACAGGAACAGTATCTGCCGCTGGACGCCAAGACCAGCGGCCTGACCGTGTTCACGCAGGACTTCCGCGTCAAGCGCAAGCTGGCCGACGAAGCGGCCAAGATGGAGCAGGAAATTATCGTCGAGGTGTCTGGCACGATTAACGAGAACGGCCTGCAGCAGCTGAACACGATCAACGGCAAAGTCAGCTGGCAGAACGAAACGCGGCTGCGCTTCGCCATCAAGAATCCCAAGCCGGGCCTGATCGAAAAACTGTGCAAGGAAGTCGGCCTGACCGTGGTGGCCATGAAGCGCATCCGCATCGGGCGCATCGCGATGGCGAGCCTGCCGGTAGGCGAGTGGCGCTACTTGCAGGATCACGAACGCTTCTAAACGGCGGGGTCAGTTCCGGCAATCGGACACTGACCCCGACTTTGTGCTGCTTACTTCGCGGCGGCGCCCGCCGTCTGCGACAGGATGAAGGCATAGGTATCCGCCGATTCTGCATCCTGCTGCGCGCGGGTCGAACCCATGCCGTGGCCCGCATCGAAATCAACCCGTAAAATCACCGGCTTGCCGCTGGCCGTGGCCTGCTGCAAGCGCGCCGCCATCTTCGCCGGATGGAACGGCGCCACGCGCGGATCGGTCACGCCGGTGGTCAGCATGATGGCCGGATAGCGCATGCCGTCCACCACCTGCTGGTAGCTGTCGATGCTCTTCAGCGCCTTGAAGCCGGCGGGATCGGCGATCGCGCCCCATTCAGGTTCTTCGCCATAGCCGTTCTGCTCCGCCACGTAGCGCAGTGGATTGTGCCAGCCCACGCCCGACACCACGGCCGCAAACAGGTCGGGGCGTTCTTCCAGCGCGCGGCCCATCGTGATACCGCCGGCGGAGCGGCCGCCGATGGCCTGGTAGGCCGGCGAGGTATAGCCCCTGGCTTGCAGGTCCTCGCACACGGCGATCAGGTCGCGCCAGGTATTCGGTTTGTTTTCCAGCTGGCCGGCGCGATGCCATTCGCGGCCAAACTCGCCGCCGCCACGCACATTCGCATAGCCGACGATGCCGCCTTGATCCACGAAGGCCAGCGAGCGGCCCGCGAACGCCGGCGTGTAGGCCGCCGCGCCGTAGCTGCCGTAGGCTGAAATGAAGGCCGGGTTCTTGCCGTCCATCTTCAAGCCTTTTTTGTAGATCACGCTGTACGGAATCTTGGTGCCGTCCTTGGCGGTGGCGTAGCGGCGTTCCGTCGTGTAGGCGCTGACGTCGATGGCCGGCTTGGGCGTGATGCCGGTGTCGGCCAGCGCGCCGTCGGCGCTGACGGACCAGATGCCGGTCGGCTGCAGCCAGCCGGACAGGATGGCCAGCGCGCCCGGCGCATCGGCGTCGGCGGCGATGGAGCCCAGCGTGCCGTCGAAGGGCAGGGCGATGCCGGCGAGCTTGCCGTCGGCGCCGAGGCGCTGCAGCTTGCCCAGGCCGCCGTCCATCGCGCGGATGTACAGGCCATCCTTGGCGCGCGCCATGCCTTGCAGGACCAGTGCCGATTCCGGCACCACTTCCGCCGCCGTCGCCAGCGCCGGGGCCTTGGCCGAGGTTTTCAGCAGGCGGCCGCGCGGATGCTTGTGCGTGGACAGCAGGTACAGTTCGTCGCCATGCAGATCGAGGTCGGTGACTTCGTCGGCAAAGTCGGCGACTTGCTGCCATTTCGCCTTGCCTTTCAGGACCTCGGTCAGCGGCGCGGTGTAGATGCGCTTTTCTTCGCGCACGTCGGCCAGTATCAGCACGGCGCTGTCGGACTTGCCGGAGACGCCGATGTAGGGCGACTGGATTTTTTCATACTTGACCGCCGCATCGAGACCGCGCTTCATCAGCACCGTATCCTTGGCGGCATCGGCGCCGACCTTGTGGAAGCGCACCTGCGAATCCAGGTAGCGCTCCGGCGTGTTGACCTTGCCGGTCAGCTGGTTGTAGAAGAAACCGGAGCTGTCGGGCAGCCAGCTTGGATTGGCGCCCTGGGTGTCGACGATGCGTTCCTTCAGGACCGCGCCGGTGCGCACGTCCATGATGTGCAGCACCGAATCCTCGCTGCCATCCTTGGACAGGCCGTAGGCCAGCTTGCTGCCGTCCGGCGAGGCCTCCCACCAGTCCAGCGAGACGTGGCTGGTCTTGGTGTCGAGCTTGGTCGGGTCGACCAGCACGCGGTCCTTGCCTTTGCCGTTGCCGACATCGCGCACGAACAGCTTGAAGTTGTTGGCGCCGGCCGGACGCTGTTGATAGAACAGCCGCGCGCCGGCCTTCTGCACGCGCGCTGGCGCGGCGATATCGCCGGACAGTTGCTGGATGCGCTTGAGCAGCAGGTCGCGTTTCGGCAGGCCGTCGAGCACGCCGCGGGCGTGGCCGTTCTGCTGCTGGAGGAAGGGCAGCCAGTCCGGGTCCTTGTCGTTCTCCATCCAGCGATAGCGGTCGGTGATGGTTTCGCCGAAGTAGGTGTCGGTGACCGGTTCGATGCGGGCGACAGGGGCGGGCGGGATGGGTTTTTCCGCCAGTGCGGCGGAGGCGTTCAGGGCAAGCGTCGCCCCGATCATGAAGTTGCTCAGCTTGGTCATCGCTATCCTTTGTTGCAAAAATCCCATTTTGCCACAAAGAATTGCAAATTTTATACTGTTTTCTCAGCCTTCTTTTTCTTTTCCGGCGGCGGCAACTGGATCAAACGGGTGCCTGCCAGCTTGTCGTGCAGGAACTGGCGGTCCTTGTCGAGGAAGGCGGTCAGCGACCACAGCAGGATACCGGCGCCGAGCGCGCCCATCATGCGCCAATGCTCCAGGCCGAAGATCGCGCCGACCACGGCTGCCGGCAGCACCCACATCCAGCTCAGCAGGTAGCGCGCGGCGGCGGCCCGCGGCGACACGTGCTGGTGGCCGGGACGGACCACCTTGAGGCGCCAGGTTTGCATGGCCAGCGTCTGGCCATTGCGGCTCCACTGGTGGATGAAGTAGGCGCCCAGCACCAGGAACACCAGCGCCTGGCGCGCGTGCCAGGCGGTCTTGCCGATGCTGCCGCCCATGGCGACTTCCAGGATCAGCAAGGGCAGGAACAGCACCGCCAGGCCCAGCAGGGATTCGTACACCATCGAAATCAGACGGCGCTTCACGGTAGGGATGGTCACGCTGGGATTATTTGACATTGGCGGGGGCGGGCGGGGCCGGTACCGGAGGCACGGGCGTCACGTTGGAGGCGTTCGGTATGGTCGCGTTCGGATCGGCTGCGACGGGCTGCGGCGCAGGTGCGGGGGCGGGCACAGGCGCCAGCGCCGTGCCGCTGGTGCCGGCCGGCACCGCCGGCTTGATCGGCGCCACGGTCTTGACCTTGCTTTGCGCCGCGGTCGGCAGGTTGGCGACCTGTTTCTTGATGGCGGCCTTGGCGGCCAGCTCTTTCTTCTGTTCTTCCGAAAGCTGCTGGTAGGATTCCCACGAGGTCGATTTCTGCGACGGATCGAGCTTCTGCGCGCGGGCGAAGTTCTGGCGCACCTGGCGGCGCTCCTCCGGCGTCATGCGCACCCACTCGCGCATGCGTTCCTGCACGCGCATCTGCTCATCCGGCTTCATCGACGCATAACGCTTGACGATGCCCAGCCATTTCTGCTTGCGGATCGGCTCGATCTGGTCCCACTCGGCGGCCAGCGGCTCCAGCGCCTGCTGCTGCGCCGGGGACAGGTCTTTCCACATGGTTTTTTCAGGCGGCTTGGGCTTGTTCTTGCCGCCTTTGGCGGGGGCTGCGGACTGCAGGGCCGCCACCGGGGCGGCAATGATTTCCGGTGCGTCGGCCCGGCTGGCGACCCAGCCCGCGCCCGCAACTGCTACCGCTAACACCGCCGCTGTTCCGGCGCCCCATTTTGCCCGACCGCTCCATGCCATGACTTATTGCTCGCTTTGGTTCAGGTAGGCGTTGAAACCATGGTCCAGGTAGGCCGACAGCGGCAGCTCGTCCGACAGCACGGCCGCGTCGATCTCGGCCAGGTCGGCGATGCGCTCCTGCTGTTCGTACTGGTAGATGCCGGCCAGGCCGATGACCAGGGCCAGCAGCGGCAAGGCCACACCCATGCGGCCCAGCCAGGCGAACGGCTGCGGCAGCAGGCTGCCGCCGGCCGTGGCCATTTCCGTTTTGGCAACGCGCACGCTCAGCGGCACATCCACATGCGCTTTCTTGCGGGCGAGCGCCATCTTGCGCGCTTGCGCCAGGCGGTCCGTCGTCGAGGCAGGCAGATCGTCCAGCTTCTCATTGAGCGCGTGGCGCACCTTGTAAGCAAAGTTCAGATCGTCGGTGTTCATAGTGTTATTCCCTTGGCTTTCAGCGCTTCGGCGAGCGTATGTGTTGCACGTGAGCAATGCGTTTTCACGCTCCCCTCGGAACATCCCATCGCTTCGGCGGTCTCAGCCACGTCCATATCCTGCCAATAACGCATAAGGAAGGCTTCTCGTTGACGTGCCGGAAGCTTTTGTACTTCGGCATCGATGAGGTCGAGCATTTGCTGGCGTTCGACCTTGTCCGCGCTCGATTCGCCGGCCTCGGTGCCTTCTTCGGCGGCATAGGATTCGAGTATATCAAAGTCCTCATGCTCGCCGCCCGAGGGCGCCATGCCGGAAAACAGGCTGACCCAGGTGTTGCGGACCTTTTCCCGGCGGAAGTAATCGAGGATGGTGGTTTGCAGGATGCGCTGGAACAGCATCGGCAGCTCGGCGGCCGGCTTGTCGCCGTATTTTTCGGCGAGCTTGATCATCGCGTCCTGCACGATGTCCAAGGCGGACTCGTCCTTGCGCACCGCGTAGACGGCTTGTTTGAAGGCACGCCGCTCGACGTTTTCGAGGAAGTCGGATAATTCTTTGTCTGTGGCCATGCGTCGGGTGAGGGTGCGGCCGGGGAACCGGCGAGGAAGCGCCTGGCGGCGTTTTTTGAACTGAGCGCATGCTAGCAAAAATCCATGGCTTTTGCATGGTTTTACGTCAAAACACATGCGTTTTGCACCAGTAACGGGCTATTTTCCATTTTTCCCTTGCTCAAAATGATGCGCGGGTGTACCGTATGGGACGCTTTGAACACCCCGAAGCTCTATGGTCTGGTCGCAGCAGGCACACAACGCCGCATTCGATCCGACGCGCTTTCATATGTCAGCAGTTTGCTCTAACCCGTGCCACAAGCGCGAGAAGTACGCACAACCGCTACAGACAGATCCAGCTGAACGAGAGTTTGCGTTGAGCGCCGCTTTGCACGTCACTACGGTTGGCGGAAGAGGCAGGCGTGACCGCAGAAAAAAAGGGACGCAGGGCAAAGCTGTAGAGGCAGGCCTACTTCGTTAGGAAAGAGCATCCGATCAATCTCCTATGGACCTTGAAAGGAATGTTTCATGAATACCGAAGCATCATCACAAATCACAGGCGCGGAAATACTGGTGCGCTGCCTGGCGGAAGAAGGCGTGGAACACGTCTTTGGCTATCCGGGCGGAGCCGTACTGTACATCTACGACGCCATCTTCAAGCAAGACAAATTCCAACACGTCCTCGTGCGTCACGAACAGGCCGCAGTGCATGCCGCCGATGCGTACTCGCGCAGCTCGAATAAAGTTGGTGTCGCGCTGGTCACGTCCGGTCCGGGCGTCACCAATGCCGTGACAGGTCTTTCCACCGCTTACATGGATTCCATCCCCATGGTCGTGATCTCGGGCCAGGTGCCCAGCCACGCCATCGGCCAGGATGCCTTCCAGGAATGCGACACGGTCGGCATCACCCGCCCCGTGGTCAAGCACAATTTCCTCGTCAAAGACGTCAAGGATTTGGCGGAAACCGTCAAGAAAGCCTTCTTCATCGCCCGCACCGGCCGTCCAGGCCCCGTGCTGGTCGACATCCCGAAGGATATCTCGATGCACAAGACGACGTACTCGTACCCGAAAGAGGTCGAGATGCGTTCGTACAAACCGGTCGACAAGGGCCACTCCGGCCAGATCCGCAAGGCGGTCCAGCTGCTGCTGCAAGCCGAACGTCCGATGATCTACACCGGCGGCGGCGTGATCCTGGCCAATGCCTCGCCGGAACTGAACAAGCTGGTCGACAAGCTTGGCTTCCCGGTCACCAACACGCTGATGGGCCTGGGCGCCTACCGCGCCAGCGACGACAAGTTCGTCGGCATGCCGGGCATGCACGGCACCTACGAAGCGAACATGGCGATGCAGCACTGCGACGTCCTGATCGCCATCGGCGCCCGCTTCGACGACCGCGTGATCGGCAACCCGAAACACTTCGCCTCCAATCCGCGCAAGATCATCCACGTGGACATCGATCCATCGTCGATCTCCAAGCGCGTGAAAGTGGACATCCCGATCGTCGGCAACGTCAAGGACGTGCTGATCGAATTCCTGGCCCAGCTCGACGCTGCGGACGCCAAGCCGAACGCGCCCGCGCTCAAGGACTGGTGGAAGCAGATCGGCGAATGGCGCGGCCGCGATTGCCTGAAGTATCCGACCTCGGACCTGGTGATCAAGCCGCAAGCCGTGGTGCAGAAGCTGTGGGAAGTGACCAAGGGCGACGCCTTCATCACCTCCGACGTCGGCCAGCACCAGATGTGGGCCGCGCAGTACTACCCGTTCGACAAGCCTAAGCGCTGGGTCAACTCGGGCGGCCTGGGCACGATGGGCGTGGGCTTGCCGTACGCCATGGGCGTGCAGATGGCCAATCCCGACGCGACCGTCGCCTGCATCACCGGCGAAGGCTCGATCCAGATGTGCATCCAGGAACTCGCGACCTGCAAGCAATACCATCTGACGCCGAAGATCATCATGCTCAACAACCGCTTCCTGGGCATGGTCCGCCAGTGGCAGCAGATCGACTACGGTTCGCGCTACTCCGAGTCCTACATGGATTCGCTGCCGAACTTCGAGAAGCTGGCCGAGGCCTATGGCCACGTCGGCATGCGCATCGAGAAACCGGGCGACGTCGACGGCGCGCTGCGCGACGCCTTCGGCATGAAAGACAAGCTGGTCTTCATGAACTTCATTACCGATCAATCGGAAAACGTCTGGCCGATGGTGAAAGCGGGCAAAGGGCTCTCTGAAATGCTGTTGGGTTCGGAGGACTTATAAGATGCGACACATTATCTCTGTCTTGCTGGAAAACGAAGCCGGCGCGCTGTCCCGCGTGGTCGGTCTGTTCTCGGCCCGTGGCTACAACATTGAAACGCTGACCGTGGCGCCGACCGAAGATCCGACGCTGTCGCGGATGACGATCGTCACCTCCGGTTCGGACGACATCATCGAGCAGATCACCAAGCACCTGAACCGCCTGATCGAGGTGGTGAAGGTGGTGGACCTGACCGAAGGCCAGCACATCGAGCGCGAACTGATGCTGATCAAGGTGCGCGCGGTGGGCAAGGAACGTGAAGAGATGAAGCGCACCGCGGACATCTTCCGCGGCCGCATCATCGACGTCACCGAGAAGACCTACACGATCGAACTGACCGGCGCCAAGAGCAAGCTCGACGCGTTTATCGACTCGATCGACCGCACCTCCATCCTGGAAACGGTACGTACCGGCGGATCCGGCATCGGACGCGGCGAACGCATCCTCAAAGTTTAAGCACGGCTTACCCAGCCAGTGCCTTTAGTACCTCACACTCAAAATATATAGGAATTATCATGAAAGTTTTCTACGACAAAGACGCTGACCTCTCCCTGATCAAGGGCAAAAACGTCGCCATCATCGGCTACGGTTCGCAGGGCCACGCCCACGCGCAAAACCTGAGCGACTCCGGCGTCAACGTCACCGTTGGCCTGCGCAAGGGCGGTTCGTCCTGGAACAAGGTCGAGAAAGCCGGCCTGAAAGTGGCGGAAGTCAACGACGCGGTCAAGGCCGCCGACGTCATCATGATCCTGCTGCCGGACGAGAACATCGCCCAGGTCTACAACGAAAACGTCGCGCCGCACGCCAAGCAAGGCGCGGTCCTGGCCTTCGCCCACGGCTTCAACGTGCACTACGGCCAAGTCGTGCCGCGCGCCGACCTGGACGTCATCATGGTTGCACCGAAGGCCCCGGGCCACACCGTGCGCGCCACCTACACCCAGGGTGGCGGCGTGCCGCACCTGATCGCCGTGTACCAGGACAAGTCCGGCATCGCCCGCGACATCGCCCTGTCGTACGCCTCGGCCAACGGCGGCGGCCGTGCCGGCATCATCGAGACCAACTTCCGCGAAGAAACCGAGACCGACCTGTTCGGCGAACAAGCGGTGCTGTGCGGCGGCGCGGTCGAGCTGATCAAGGCCGGCTTCGAAACCCTGACCGAAGCTGGCTATGCTCCGGAAATGGCGTACTTCGAGTGCCTGCACGAACTGAAGCTGATCGTCGACCTGATCTACGAAGGCGGCATCGCCAACATGAACTACTCGATCTCGAACAACGCCGAATACGGCGAATACGTGACCGGTCCTAAGGTTGTGACGTCGGCGACCAAGGATGCGATGCGTCAGTGCCTGAAAGACATCCAGACCGGCGAATACGCCAAGTCCTTCATCCTGGAAAACAAGGCAGGCGCACCGACCCTGATCTCGCGCCGTCGCCTGACCGCCGAGCACCAGATCGAAGAAGTCGGCGCAAAACTGCGCGCCATGATGCCTTGGATCGCCAAGAACAAGATGGTCGACCAGTCGAAGAACTAAGCTGTAGCTTCGCAACGAAAAAGCCGGCGTATGCCGGCTTTTTTGCGTTGAGACTTGCGCCAAAGCCGAGTGTCGCGGCAGAGCCTGTGTCCGAATGTCGGCACTGACACCATGTAAATGTTACAAACGCTAACCATGTCTTACAGGTGCATTGTGTAAATTCGGGTAAAGTTTGCCTTGCCGTAATTTCAACTTTGGAGCCCGCAATGACCGTCATGAAAAATATCGCAGCAGCCGCTGCTGTCTCCTTCGCTTTGGCCGCGCAAGCCGCGCCGGCCGACGCCGTACCAACCACCGGCACGCTGGTCGTGGTCCCGGCCTTCGGTGAGGTCACCCGTGCCAACGACCAGGCCGTCGCCACCCTGGCCATCGAAGAGCAGGACAAGGACAAGGCCGCCGCAGCCTCGCGCGTCAACCTGAAAATGAAACAGGGCCAGGACATCGTCAAGAAAGCCGATCCGCAAGCCAAGCTGAAAACCCAGGGCTACTACACTTATCCGGTCTACCCGGAAGACCGTCCCGTGCCGAACGGCCAGCAGCCGAAGCCGCGCGTGCCGACCGCTTGGCGCGTGGGCCAGTACCTGCAAGTGACCACCACCGACCTGGCCAACCTGCCGAAGACCGTGGCCGCCGCGCAGAAGGTGCTGACGCTGAACAGCCTGCAGTTCGGCCTGACGCCGGAAACCACCAGGCAGCTGGATGACCAGCGCATCGCCGCCACCTACAAGAACCTGAACGAGCGCATCAGCTCGATCGCCAATGCGATGGGCCGCAAGGTCGGCGACGCGGTGGTCGACACGATCGACTTTGAAGGCTCCGGCAACTACGCCCAGCGTGAAAGCTTTGCCGCGCCGGCGCCGATGGCTATGCGCATGAAGAGCATGGACTCGGCCGAAGTCGCCGAACCAAGCTTCGAGCCGGGCGAAACCACGTTGCAGATGCAACTGGTCGGCAAGGTTCGCTTCAAGTAACAAGGCTGCGCGGCGGCCAGGTTTCGGGTAGAGTGTATTTGCTTTTATATCAACTCCGGAGATCCAGATGATGAAAAACCTCGCCGCCGCCGCACTCGCCACTCTCGCGCTTGCCTCGCAAGCCGCTCCGCTGGAACCATTGCCGACCGCCGGCACACTGGTCGTGGTGCCGGCCTTCGGCGAAGTC
This sequence comes from Duganella sp. CT11-25, assembly GCF_047302815.1. Taxonomy (NCBI): domain Bacteria; kingdom Pseudomonadati; phylum Pseudomonadota; class Betaproteobacteria; order Burkholderiales; family Oxalobacteraceae; genus Duganella; species Duganella sp. CT11-25. The sequence continues at coordinate 2,124,798 of NZ_JBKBFD010000001.1, read as the reverse complement.
AAACACGTCAACGACCAGGCGGTCATCACGCTGACCGCCGAAGAAGTCGACAAGGACAAGGCGGCCGCCGCCTCCCGCGTCAACCTGAAAATGAAACAGGGCCTGGAGATCGTCAAGAAGGAAGATCCGCAGGCCAGCCTGAAAACCCAGGGCTACTTCACCTACCCGGTCTACCCGGACGAGGTGGTGGCGCCGCCCGGCCAGCCGCGCAAGCCGCGCGTGCCGACCGCCTGGCGCGTCGGTCAGTCCCTGCAAGTCACCACCACCAACATCGCGGGCCTGCCGAAAACCGTGGCCGCCGCCCAGCGCCTGCTGGCGCTGAACAACCTGCGCTTCGGCCTGACGCCGGAAACCACCCGCAAGCTCGACGACCAGCGCATCGCCGCCACCTATCTGAACCTGAACGAACGCATCAACTCCATCGCCAACGCCATGGGCCGCAAGGTCGGCGACGCCGTGCTCGATACGGTCGATTTCGAGGGCTCCGGCAACTACGCCGACCGCGTGAACGTGAGCGGGGGCGCCCGCGCGCCATCGGCGATGATGGCGAAAGGCAGCGATGCCGTCGAGGAGCCCAGCTTCGAGCCGGGCGAGACCACGCTGCAGATGCGGCTGGTGGGCAAGGTGCGCTTCAAATAAGCAAATATGGGCAGAATAGGGGGATGGCTCGCCATCCCCTTTTTTGTTGTCGGCTCCTCTATAATGATGGAGCAACATGACCAGATAAATCAGAAATGGAACCCTATGGCCAAATTCCCCCGTCGCCGCGCTAAAAATGGCGTAGTTCAAGCCAAATTGCCGAAGACCTCGCGTTTCAGCCGCTTTGCCCGCCGGGCCAGGGGCGAGGATCTCGACCGGCCGCGCCACCGCGGGATTTATCTGCTGCCGAACGCTTTCACCACCGCCGCGCTGTTCTGCGGCTTCTACGCCATCGTCATGGCGATGAACCAGAAATTCGAACACTCGGCCTGGGCGATCTTCATCGCCATGGTGCTCGACGGCCTGGACGGCCGCGTCGCCCGCCTGACCAATACCCAGAGCGAGTTCGGCGCCCAGTACGACTCGCTGTCGGACATGGTGTCCTTCGGCGCCGCGCCGGCGCTGGTGATCTATGAATGGTCGCTGCGCGGCCTGGGCAAGCTGGGCTGGATCGCCGCCTTCGTCTACTGCGCCGGCGCCGCCTTGCGCCTGGCCCGCTTCAACACCAATATCGAAGTGGTCGACAAGCGCTTCTTCCAGGGCCTGCCTTCGCCGTCGGCCGCCGCGCTGGTGGCCGGCTTTATCCTGCTGATGGTGGACCAGGAAGTGTCCGGCCTGGAGTTGCGCTGGGTCTCGTGGAGCATCGCCGTATTCGCCGGCTTGACGATGGTGACCAACGTGCCGTTCTACAGCTTCAAGGATGTCAACTTCCGCAAGTCGGTGCCGTTCATCGCGGTGTTCCTGATCGCGCTGGTGTTCGCGCTGGTGTCCATCGATCCGCCGAAAGTACTGTTCCCGATCTTTATCGCCTACGGCCTGTCGGGCTATGCGGTGTCGGTGTGGCGGTTGGCCAAGGGCAAGAAGGTCAGCCTGATCCAGGTCGACGAGGAAACCACCGACCCGAGTGAACGCCGCTAAACCAAAAGGGCGGTAGGCCCTGAGAATTCAAGCAACGAAGCATCTGCCACGGAGCTATCATGAGCAACTCACCCAACCGTCTGATCATCTTCGACACCACCCTGCGCGACGGCGAGCAATCGCCTGGCGCATCGATGACCAAGGATGAAAAAGTCCGCATCGCCAAGCAGCTGGAGCGCTTGCGCGTCGACGTCATCGAGGCCGGCTTTGCCGCCGCCTCGCAAGGCGACTTCGAATCCATCAAAGCCATCGCCTCGGCGGTGCGCGAATCGACCATCTGCTCGCTGTCGCGCGCCAACGACCGCGACATCGCGCGCGCCGCCGAAGCGCTGGCGCCGGCCGAGCGCAAACGCATCCACACCTTCATCGCCACTTCCAAGCTGCATATGGAGATGAAGCTGCGCATGCTGCCCGACCAGGTGTTGCTGCAGGCGAAGAACGCGGTGCGCTTCGCCCGCCAGTTCACCGACGATATCGAGTTCAGCCCCGAAGACGGCAGCCGCTCGGACGAGGACTTCCTGTGCCGTGTGCTGGAGGGCGTGATCGACGAGGGCGCGACCACCATCAATTTCCCCGACACGGTCGGCTATGCGGTGCCGGAGATTTTCGGCGAGACCATCCGCCGCCTGCGCGAGCGCATCCCCAATTCCGACAAGGCCATCTGGTCGGTGCACTGCCATAACGACCTCGGTCTGGCGGTGGCCAATTCGCTGGCCGGCGTGATGATAGGCGGCGCGCGCCAGATCGAATGCACCATCAACGGCCTGGGCGAACGCGCCGGCAACACCGCGCTGGAAGAAGTGGTGATGGCGCTGCGCACGCGCGGTGGCTACTACAACCTGGAGGTCGGCATCGACACGACGCAGATCGTCGCCGCTTCGAAAATGGTATCGCAGATCACCGGCTTCGCGGTGCAGCCGAACAAGGCGGTGGTGGGCGCGAACGCCTTTGCGCACGCCTCCGGCATCCACCAGGACGGCATGCTGAAATCGCGCGAGACCTACGAGATCATGCGCGCCGAGGATGTCGGCTGGACCGCGACCAAGATCGTGCTGGGCAAGCTGTCCGGCCGCAACGCCTTCAAGCAGCGCCTGCTGGAGCTGGGCATCGACATGGAGTCGGAAGCCGACATCAACGCCGCCTTCGTCCGCTTCAAGGAGCTGGCCGACCGCAAGTCCGACATCTTCGACGAGGACATCCTGGCGCTGGTCTCGGACGAGCAGCATTCGCAGGAGGGCGAGTACTACCGCTTCGTCTCGCTTTCGCAGCGCTCGGAGACGGGCGAGACGCCGAACGCGAAGGTGGTGTTCAACATCGACGGCGAGGAGCACGTCTCCGAAGGCAAGGGCGACGGCCCGGTCGACGCCACCGTCAACGCCATCGAATCGGAAGTCGGCAGCGGCGCCGAGCTGGTGCTGTTCTCGGTCAACGCCATCAGCACCGGCACGCAATCGCAGGGCGAGGTGACGATGCGCTTGTCGAAAGAGGGCCGCATCGTCAACGGCGTCGGCGCCGATCCGGATATTATCGTTGCGTCGGCCAAGGCCTACCTGTCGGCGCTGAACAAACTGCACTCGAAGATCGAGCGCGTCAACCCGCAACCTTGAAATGAGCAAACAATTTGACGTAGTGGCGCTGGGCGAAGCCATGGTGGAATTCAACCAGGGCACGCCCGGTGAACCGATGTACCGCCAGGGCTTCGGCGGCGATACCTCCAACGCCGTGATCGCGGCATCGCGCCAGGGCGCGCGCACCGCCTACCTGAGCCGCGTCGGCGACGACCATTTCGGCCGCATGCTGCTGGACCTGTGGCAAGCAGAGGGCGTCGATGTCGGCGCCGTCGCGCGCGATCCGCAAGCACCCACCGGCCTGTATTTCGTCAACCACGGTCCTGAAGGCCACGCCTTCAGCTACCTGCGCGCCGGCTCCGCAGCCAGCCGCATGCAGCCGCAGACGATGGACCTGCGCGCCATCGGCGATACGCAGTGGTTGCACGTCTCGGGCATCTCGCAAGCCATTTCCGCCGGCGCCTGCGACACCGTGCTGGCAGCGATCGACGCCGCGCGCCTGGCCGGCGCCAAGGTCAGCTTCGACCCCAACCTGCGCCTGTCGCTGTGGCCCTTGGCGCGTGCGCGCGCCGTCATCTGCGCCACCATCGCCATGACCGACCTGTTCCTGCCCAGCATGGACGAAGCGGTCGCGCTGGCCGGCACCGAAGATATTCCGGCGGTGTTCGCATGGTGCCGTGCCCACGGCGCCCACACGGTGGTGCTCAAGTGCGGTAAAGCCGGCGCCTGGTATGCGCTGCCGGGCGCGGAGCCCCAACTGGCGGCCGCCAACGTCGTGCAAGCCGTGGACGCCACCGGCGCCGGCGACTGCTTCGACGGCAGCCTGCTGGCGCGCCTGGCCGCCGGCGATGCGCTGGCCGACGCCGTTCGCTACGCCAACGTCAGCGCCGCGCTGTCGACGCAGGGACATGGCGCGGTGGCGCCGATCCCGACCGCCGCCCAGGTGCGCGCCGCGCTGGCGTGAGTCGCATGCTTCGGTCCACGCCGAAGCATGCGCGGTTTTTAAAAGCTATCTTGTCAGCTCATACACCGACCAAGGGGCTTTCATGACCACCATCACCTGTTTCATCCGCTACGAGATCGATCCGTTCCAGCGCGACGCTTTCCGGCGCTACGCCGAGAACTGGGGCCGCATCATTCCCCGCCTGGGCGGCCATCTGCTGGGCTACTTCCTGCCGCACGAGGGCAGCAACTACGAGGCCTGGGGGCTGGTTGGCTTCGACTCGCTGGCAGCGTATGAATCCTACCGCGCGCGGCTGCGCAGCGATCCGCAAGCGCAGGAAAATTTCGCCAGCGCCCAGCAGCAGCGCTTCATCCTGCGCGAAGAGCGCAGGTTTGCCGAGACGGTGGAAGGCACCTTCTGCAAGCCACCGGTGAGCGTGCCATGAACGCGGCGGCGCAACCGCGCTTCGCCCGCGTCGCGGCCGCCATCGGCGATCCGACGCGGGCGCTGATGCTATCGCGCCTGCTGGACGGCCGCTTCTACACCGCCACCGACCTGGCGCAGCACGCTGGCGTGTCCGCGCCGACCGCGTCGCAGCACCTCAAACTGCTGGTGGACGAGGGCCTGGCCCGGGTGCGCGCGCAAGGCCGCCATCGCTACTACATGCTCGCGGACGGCAATGTCGCGCACGCGCTGGAAGCGCTGCTGCGCGTGGCGGATGGCGCGTTGCCGGAGACCGTGCGCTGGCAAGCGCCGGCCATGCGCGGCTTGCGCCACGCGCGCAGCTGCTACGGCCATCTGGCCGGCGTGCTGGGCGTGGACCTGTGCCGCTGCTTTGTTGAAAACGGCTGGGTCCAGCCTGGCGAGGGCGACGGCCATGACTATCCGCTGACGCCAGCCGGCGTCGAGCAACTGCGACAGCTCGGCATCACCCCGCGCGAGGGCGCGCGCCAGCTATATGGCTGCGTGGACTGGTCCGAGCGGCGCGATCATTTCGCCGGTCCGCTGGCCGTCGCGCTGTTGGATAATTTCGTCGACAAGGGCTGGTTGCGCCGCAGCGACGACACGCGCGCACTGGAAGTCTCCGCCAGCGGCAAGGCCGGACTGGCCGCCTTGTTTAAAAGCGGAACTTGATGTAGGCCGCAGGGCCGTTCAGCCGCACGTTCAGATCCTGCGCGTCGCGCTCGCGGCTCAAGCTGATCTTGGTTGCGCTGTATTCCGCCACCACGCCGATGGCCGGCGTCGGGTACCACTCCACGCCAACCGCGCCGCCATAGATATGGCCGGTGAGGTTGCCGCCGTTTTTCTTGATGCCGGAAGCGTCGACAAACATGCGCAGGTTCGGCGCGAACGAATGGCGCCAGCCCAGTTCCAGCAAGGGCGCGTAAGCGCTTTCGCTTTCCGAATACGCCGCGTTGCCGCTGACGCCATTCAGTATGCCGCTGGCCGTGCCGTCGACGCGCGCGCGGTAGTAGGCCGCGCCGACGCCGACGCCGAAGACGTCGTTGCCGCTGCCCAGCCACCATTTGTAGGCCATGTTGGCCAGGTCCAGTTTGAGATTGGCATCCAGCTTGCCGTTGCCGGTCAGCGGAATGCCGTCGCGGTTGGTGGTGCCGCTCAGCGATGGATTGTAGGTCTTGTCGTAGCGGTAGTAGTCGAAGTCCAGGCCCTGCGTATCGCCCAGCAGCACTTGCGCCTTCACGCGCGGCAGCGTCACATGATCCGCCTTGTAGGTGCCGCTGTCGATGTGGCCGTAGTTGGTGTCGGCTACATAGTTGATGCGCGGGTCGGCGTAGAACGCGCCGACCGACAAGCTGGCGCGGTCCAGCGCCGGCGACGGCTCGGCCCAGGCGAGGGCGGTGATGGTGCTCAAAGCGAGCAGGGTGGCGGTGTAAATGGCGTGATGGGCGGATGGCGTGCGTAAGGACATGAGTTCTCCGGTGGTTGCAGTTGCGATAAGAAAATCATAGCAACCGCATTCCGGAAATCCCGTCGGCGCACGCCCGCCTTGAGCGTGGGACTGATCCTACTTCGATTCCTGTATGCGCAGCGACAGCGCCGCCGCAAACAGCATCGATACGCCGCCCAGCATCAGCATCATCACGGCGCTGCCGTTGAAGAAGTGCGTCAGGAAGAAGCCCAGGCACACGCCCGACACCACCTGCGGGATCACGATCGACATATTGAACATGCCCATGTACATGCCCATTTTCTTCGCCGGAATCTTGCCGGCGAGGATGGCGTATGGCATCGACAAGGTGCTGGCCCACGCCAGGCCGACGCCGACAAACGGCAGCAACAGCAAGGCCGGCGAGCTGACGAAGTAGATCGAGATGAAGCTCAGGCCGCCCACCAGCAGCGCGATCGCGTGGGCGGTCTTGCGGCTGGTGCGCGCGGCGATCACCGGCAGCACGAAGGCGAACGCGATCGAGGCGGCGTTGTAGACCGCGCCGCACACGCCCCACCAGCTGGCGCCCTCGTTGTACAACGCGGAGCTGGTGTCGCTGGCGTGGTAGATGTGCTGGGTCAGCGTGGCGGTGCCGTAGGTCCACATCGAGAACCAGGTGAACCACGTGAAGAACTGCACCAGCGACAACTGCACCATGATCTTCGGCATGTTCATGTAGTCCCTGACGAAGCCGCGCAGGCTCGTCGAAGCCTCGTCCGCCTGCTCCGGCTCGGGATGATACTGCTGCAGTTGTTCGGGAGAATATTCCTTGGTGCGGATGACGGTCCACAGCACGGCCGCCAGGTAGACCGCGCCGCCGATGTAGAAGGCGTAGACCACCGAGTCCGGCGTCTTGCCCGGCGCGGCGGTGTTGGCGACGTTGAACCAGTGCTGCAGCACATAGGGCAGGGCCGACGCGGCCACCGCGCCGACGCCGATGAAGAAGGTCTGCACCGCGTAGCCGGTGGTCAGCTGTTCCTTGGGCAGCAGGTCGCCGACAAACGCGCGGAACGGCTCCATCGAAATATTGATCGCCACGTCGAGCACCAGCAGCATCGCGGCGGCGACCCACAGCACGGTGGCGTTCGGCATGCCGAACATCGCCAGCGTGGCGAGGATGGCGCCGATCAGGAAGTAGGGGCGGCGGCGGCCGAAGCGGCCCCAGGTGCGGTCGCTCATGTAGCCGATGACGGGCTGCACCAGCAGGCCGGCCAGCGGCGCGGCGGTCATCAGGAAGCCGATCTTGTCGAGTTCGGCGCCCATGGTTTCGAAGATGCGCGGAACATTGGATTGCTGCAGCGCGAACCCGGCCTGGATGCCGAGGAAGCCGAAGCTCATGTTCCAGATCGCCCAGAACGAAAGCCGGGGCTTGGCGGGCGCCTGGCCTGGCGCCGCTGCTTGTACTTTTGCGTGCATGCTGTCTCCATCCATTTCTTGTTGGCTTATTATCTACTTGAAAAAGTAGTTTGGCTACAAATTTGGATGTTTTCTGCTTTTTTACGCAATGTGACGTGTATTTTTGTTACATTCTAAAATCGAAACCGGTTTTCCCGCTCCTCGTCCGGGCCGTTGACCATGGCCTGCACCACGCCGGCGCGGTTGAATTCCACCGACATCATCGAGTTCCAGACGTCCTGTTCCTTGTAGCGGTACAGCCAGACGTCGCCGTCCACGCTGGCATAGTGCACCACTTGCGTCGGCCGGCCGAAGGTGCGCAGGATGGTTTCCTTGGTATCCTTGCCCAGCTTGACGGTGGCGAATTTTTCGCTGCTCAGCACCTGCTCGTACGACACCAGCCTGCCGTCGGGGCCGATGCGCGCCATCCAGGTATATTGGCCGGACGGGCCGTAGGCATACTCCAGCATGGTGTCGGCGCCGTTGGGATAGCTGCCGGTGGGACGGCCCAGCCTGGCCATGACGTTGGCGACCGGCTCGCCGGGGAGCGGTGGCGGCCCGGCGCAGGCGGCCAATAAAATGGGCAAGATTGCCACTAAGATCAGTTTTTTCATCGCAAACCCCTGAAAATCTGCCGGAAGTAGTGAGAATTGTAGCCAACACAGGGTACACACGGCGCTTTTTCCGCTATACTTCCGGGTCTGGTCTTTGGATCAGTTTTTTTTGAAGTTCACGATGTGCAGGGTTACGACTCCGCGCACCGCATGTTAAAGGTAAATATCATGACCGTAGAAAACATCAACAAAGCCGCGATCATCGCGGACAACGCCCGTGGTCAAAAAGACACCGGCTCCCCAGAAGTGCAAGTTGCACTGCTGACCGCACGCATCAACGAACTGAACGGCCACTTCAAGGCGCACAGCAAGGATCACCACTCCCGTCGTGGTCTGATCATGATGGTTAACCGTCGTAAGAGCCTGCTGTCCTACCTGAAGGGCAAAGATGCAACCCGTTATCGCGATCTGATCGCTAAACTGGGTCTGCGTAAGTAATTTTTGCGTCATCCGGCTTAATCGAAATGCCTGCGCCAGTTTGCTGACGCGGGCATTTTGTCATTTGGTCGGCAAGAAACTTGCCAAGCGGAACTCGGTCTTGGCAGGGGCAGCATGGAATTCCTGTTTTTACGGTTTGTAGTAAAGGTGGCCGCATGGCTGCCTGTGGTGAGGTGAACGACAGCCCCTGAAAATCTGTCGGCAAATAGAAAGGGATTACCCATGTTTAATAAAGTTACGAAAACCTTCCAGTACGGTCAACACACCGTGACGCTGGAAACTGGCGAAATCGCCCGCCAGGCCTCCGGCGCAGTGCTGGTATCGATCGAAGATACCGTTGTTCTGGCAACCGTGGTTGCGCGTAAAGACGCGAAGCCAGGCCAGGACTTCTTCCCACTGACCGTCGACTACGTTGAAAAAACCTATGCTGCCGGTAAAATCCCGGGCGGTTTCTTCAAACGTGAAGGCCGTCCTTCGGAAAAAGAAACACTGACCTCCCGCCTGATCGACCGTCCTATCCGTCCTCTGTTCCCAGAGGGCTACCTGAATGAAGTGCAAGTCATCATTCACGTGTTGTCGGTCAACCCGGAAATCGATCCAGACATCGCCGCCATGATCGGCGCATCGGCCGCCCTGTGCGTGTCGGGCGTGCCATTCAATGGCCCGGTCGGCGCAGCGCGCGTCGGCTACGCCAACGGCCAGTACATCCTGAACCCGACCGTGCAGCAACTGAAGACCTCGCAGATGGATCTGGTTGTCGCCGGTACCGAAACCGCCGTGCTGATGGTGGAATCGGAAGCGCAGCAGCTGTCGGAAGAAATCATGCTGGGCGCCGTGGTCTTCGGCCACACCGAAATGAAAGCGGTCATCGACGCGATCCACGAACTGGTGCGCGACGGCGGCAAGCCGGAAGTCGAATGGGTTGCCCCAGCGAAGAACGAAGCCCTGATCGGCCGCGTTGCCCACTTCGCCGCAGGCAAAATCAACGAAGCCTACCAGACCAAGGACAAGCAGGAACGCACCGCCAAGCTGAAGGCCGCCACCAGCGAAGTGCTGGCCGACCTGGCAGCCGAAGCGGCAGCCCACGGCGCCTCGGCACCGGATTCGGCTGAAGTGAACAACATCCTGTTCGACATCGAAGCCAAGATCGTCCGTTCGCAGATCCTGGACGGCGAGCCACGCATCGACGGCCGCGACACCCGCACCGTGCGTCCGATCTCGATCCGCACCTCGGTGCTGCCACGCACCCACGGTTCGGCGCTGTTCACCCGCGGCGAAACGCAGGCGCTGGTGGTTGCCACCCTGGGCACCGCGCGCGACAGCCAGAAGATCGACGCGCTGATGGGCGAGTTCACCGACTCCTTCATGCTGCACTACAACATGCCACCGTTCGCCACCGGCGAAACCGGCCGCGTCGGTACGCCGAAGCGCCGCGAAATCGGCCACGGCCGCCTGGCCAAGCGCGCGCTGATCGCCGCGCTGCCGTCGGCTGAAGAGTTCAGCTACGCCGTGCGCCTGGTGTCGGAAATCACCGAATCGAACGGTTCGTCGTCGATGGCTTCGGTCTGCGGCGGCTGCCTGGCGCTGATGGACGCCGGCGTTCCAATGAAAGAGCACGTCGCCGGTATCGCGATGGGCCTGATCAAGGAAGGCGGCAAGTTCGCCGTGCTGTCGGACATCCTGGGCGATGAAGATCACCTGGGCGACATGGACTTCAAGGTCGCCGGTACCCGCAACGGTATCACCGCGCTGCAGATGGACATCAAGATCATGGGCATCACCAAGGAAATCATGCAAGTGGCGCTGGCGCAAGCCAAGGAAGGCCGCGAGCACATCCTGGGCGAAATGCAAAAAGCCATGCCGCACGTGAAAACGGAACTGTCCGATTTCGCACCGCGCCTGATCACCATCAAGATCAACCCTGAGAAGATCCGTGACGTGATCGGCAAGGGCGGCGCCGTGATTCGCGCGCTGACCGAAGAGACCGGCACCCAGATCGACATCAGCGACGAAGGTGTGGTCACCATCGCTTCGGTCGACGCCGCCGCCGGCCAGGAAGCCAAGCGCCGCATCGAAGAGCTGACCGCCTCGGTCGAAGTAGGCAAGTCCTACGACGGCGTGGTCCTGAAGCTGCTGGACTTCGGCGCGATCGTCCAGGTCATGCCAGGCAAGGACGGCCTGCTGCACATCTCGCAGATCGCCAACGAGCGCGTCAACGCCGTTGCCGACTACCTGAAAGAAGGCCAGGCAGTGCGCGTCAAGGTTCTGGAAACCGACGACCGCGGCCGCCTGAAACTGTCGATGAAAGCCGCCGCTGAAGAAGCCGCTGCCGCCGCCGCACAGTAATACTTCAGATCAGTCTGACTAAAAACCGCACTGTGTGCATGCAATGGCCAAGGCCAGCGCATTGCCACAGTGCGGTTTTTTTACGTCCTGAACTTTTAGAGTCGTGCCCGGTCTAAGCAGATCATGGGCACGCTATACGAAGACGACATCATTGCCTGGTCCGAACAGCAGGCCGCCTTGCTGCGCGCCGGCCGCTGGGAGCTGCTGGATCGTGACAACATCGCCGAGGAGATCGAGGATGTGGGCAATCGGGAAAAGAAAGAGTTGCGCAGTCGAATGATCGTATTGCTCACACATCTACTAAAGTGGCAATTTCAAGCGTCGCATCGCGGCAGCAGTTGGATAAATACGATACGTACTCAACGCGTAGCTATCGAGGACGCGCTCGACGATTACCCAAGCTTGCACAAGCTGCTCGACGATCCGCAGTGGCTGGCAAAAACCTATAGTCGTGCAGCAAGGGAGGCTTGCGCCCAGACACATTTGAAAGTCATTCCTGCCGCGCTGCCCTGGAGTGCCGCGCAATGCGTGTCGCACGATTTCTGGCCTGATGGCGCTACCGCAGCAGCCAGCGGCGCGACAGATAGTCCAGGGTGATGGTGCGCCGGCCGAGGTGGCGCAGGCCCAGTAAACCGACCAGCTTCTGCCCCGGCCTAAACCGGTCCACCGCACAGTAGGAAGCCATGTACTCCTTCAGTGTCAGCATGTCGGCGATCGTCAGCGGCCGCTTGACGATGGTTTCGTAGCAGCTGACTTGCTTACCCCAGCTGTTGACTTTGAACTCTGTCACCGTGGTGCTGGCAGCCAGCGGCAAACCGCCGGTGATGGCGTGCCATTCCGCCGCGTCGATAGCGCTCAGGCCGAAGCGCGCAGAACCTGTATCGAGCAAGGCGTAGCCCACCAGGCCCGACGACAGGCGGACTTCCACCAGCGTATGGCCACCGGCCTCGCTCCATTGCGAGTAAATCAGGGGCTGGGCGGCGCTGTTGTTGGCGAGCAAGGCCGAACTCGCATAACTGTATTTTGACAGGTCCAGATTCAGTGTCAGTGTGCCGTGCTCGAAGAAGGCGTTGCCCAGCGAGGCGATCCCATCGCAGGCGCCGGATTTGATGCGGGCTGCTGTGTCCGCGCCCGCTGTCGTGGTCATGCTGGCGCCACCCGCTTCCACCAGGACGCTGACCGTCGCCGCACCTTCTGCCACACGATCGTCATGCCACAGCACGCCGCCATTGGCGCCGGTATCGAGTTGCAGTTTGCAGTCGATGCCATTGATTTTGGCGGGTATGAACAACGCGACCCGTTCGATGGGGCCGCCGGCGACGACGCTGGCGGATTGCCATTCGAACGGATGCCATTGCGGCTCCGTGGCCTGCCCGGACAAGGGCAGGCAAAGCAAGGCCAGAAGTGCCGCGTAGCGCTGCGGCCGGGAGGGCCGCGCCGTGCTTGACGGGTCGGGCAGCTGCAACTTATTTGCCGTCGTAGGTGACGCGGTAGATGCGGCCGCCGAAGTCGTCGGAGACCAGCATCGAGCCGTCGGCCAGCGTGACCAGGTCGACCGGACGGCCGACCACTTCCTCGCCGCGCAGGAAGCCGTCGATGAAGGCGGTGTCGCTGACGACCTTGCTGTTGTACAGCGTAATCAGGCGCACGGTATAGCCGCTCTTGGTGGTGCGGTTCCACGAGCCATGCTCGGCCACATACACATTGTTGCGATACGCCTCAGGGAACTGCTTGCCGGTGTAGAAGGTCAAGCCCAGCGGCGCCACGTGCGGGCCCAGCTTGGCGACCGGCGGTTCAAACTCCTCGCAGGTGCGGCCGTTGGCAAACTGCGGATCCGGCACCACGCCGCCGTGGCAGTAAGGGAAGCCGAAGTGCAGGCCCGCCTTCGGCGCGATATTCAACTCGCACGACGGCGTGTTGTCGCCCATCTCGTCGCGGCCGTTATCGGTGAACCACAAGGCCTTGGTGGTCGGATGGAACGCGAAGCCGACGGTGTTGCGCACGCCGCGCGCGTATTCCTCCAGCCCGCTGCCGTCGGCGTTCATACGGTAGATCCTGGCGCTCTTGGTGTCCTCGGTATCGCAGACGTTGCACGGCGCGCCGACCGGGATGTACAGCTTGCCGTCCGGCCCGGCCTTCATGATCTTCTCGCCATGCCATTTGTCGTTGGGCAGGCTGACCTTGACCACTTCGTACGACGGCTTCTGCGCATAGCGCTTGTCGATATTGTCGAAGCGGATCACGCGGCTGATCTCGCCGACGTACAGCGCGCCGTTCAGCAGCGTCACGCCGATCGGGTTTTCAAGTCCTTCGACGATGGTCACCACGTCGGCGGCCTGCTTGTCCGCGCGCGGCACCAGCGCATACACTTTGCCGGCCTTGCGCGAACCGACATAGACGATGCCGCTGTCCGACACCACCATGCTGCGCGCGGCGGCGACCTCATTGGCATACACGCTGATGTGGAAGCCTTTAGGCAGCTTGAAGCCGCTCAGGTCAGGCCCATCCTGCCGGACCTTGGTCGCCGCCGGGGCGGGCGCAGCCGCGGCCACTGCCGGCTTCGCGGCCGGAGCGATGGCCTTGTTGGCGCCGGCCGCGATGTAGTCGGCCAGCAGTGCGATCTGCGGCGCGCTCAGCGTCGACGACCAGGCCGGCATATCCTTTTCCGGCACGCCCTTGCTGATGACCTTGATCAGGTTGGCCTTGGTCGGCGCGCCGTGCAGCCAGGCGTGGGCGCCCAGCGTCGGGCCGATGGCGCCTTCCATTTTGGCGCCGTGGCATACCGCGCAATTGGCCTGGTACAGTTTTTCGGCGGTCAGGGCCGGCGCGGCGGCGTGCGCGGCAAACGATGCAAACGCCAGGCCGATGGTCGCGGCGCGCAGAGCGATCTGTTTCATGTGGATTATCCCCGTGTAAGTGATGCAGCATTGTACAATCCGCCACGAATCCACCACCAGAATTTGATCGCCCATGCGCCTGTTCCTGCTGCGCGCCGCTGGAATCACCGCCGGCAAGCGTCTCGCGGACGAGCGCGCGGCATCGTCAGACTGACCCGGTCCGCAGCCGTGGCAACGCCGGCCGCGTGCCCGCATCCGCCGGCCGCTTGCGGGCCGACGCGATCGCGCTGACACTGGCCGATGACGCCGCGCCACCCACGATGAACACGCTCACCAGTCCCGCCAGATGGGTGGACTGGTCTTGCAGGGCCTCGGCGGCCGCAGCCGCCTGTTCCACCAGCGCCGCGTTCTGCTGCGTCACGCCGTCCATCTCGATGATGGCCTGATTGATCTGCTCGATACCGGCCTCCTGCTCGCCGCTGGCGGCGGTGATCTGCTCCATGATCTCGCTGACGTGCTTGATGCTGGTGACGATCTCGCTCATGGTGCTGCCGGCTTCATCGACCAGCATGGCGCCGTCGGCGATCTTCTCCACCGACTCGCCGATCAGGTGCTTGATGTCCTTGGCGGCGCTGGCCGAACGCTGCGCCAGGTTGCGCACTTCGGAGGCGACGACGGCAAAGCCGCGCCCCTGCTCGCCGGCGCGCGCCGCTTCGACGGCGGCGTTCAGCGCCAGGATATTGGTCTGGAAGGCGATGCCGTCGATGACGCCGATGATGTCGACGATCTGCCTGGATGATGCACTGATCGATTCCATCGTCTTCACCACGCCGCCGACCACGTCGCCGCCGCGCACCGCGACTTTCGACGCGGAGGACGCCAGCTGGTTGGCCTGGCGCGCGAACTCGGTATTCTGCTTGACGGTGGCGGTCAGCTCTTCCATCGATGATGCGGTCTCTTCCAGGGAGCCGGCCTGCTGCTCGGTGCGCGAGGACAGGTCCTGGTTGCCGCTGGCGATCTCGTTCGACGCGGTGGCGACCGAATCGGTGCTGGTGCGCACTTCACTGACGATGGCCGCCAAGCGGTCGCGCATCGAGACGATGCTGAACAGCAGGCTGGAACGGTCGCCGGCGGCGATCTCGACATGCACGGTCAGGTCGCCGCCGGCGATGCGGTCGGTGATGCCGGCCGCGTAGCCCGGCTCGCCGCCGAGCTGCTTGAGCAGCGAGCGGCTGATCAGCCAGCCCAGCGCCGCCGCCAGCGCGACCGACGCCAGGCTGAGGATGAGAATGGTCCAGGCGGATTGGCTGCTGCGGCGGCCGATGGCGGTGCCGATTTCATCGATCGCCGCTTTCTGGCGATCGACAATGGCTGCCATGGCGGCAACGTAGACCTGGCCGGCGGGGATGAATTCCTGGTCGATGATCTGGTTGGTTTTCTCCAGGTCGCCGCCGGCCTTTTCCGCGAAGGCGCGCTTGCGGGCGGCCTGGTAGATCTTGCGCTTCTCGATGGCGGCGTCGAACAGCGCCTTGGCGGCGGGATCGTCGAGCAGCTCGACGATCTGCCGCTGGTTCTCCTCGGCGCGCCTGGAGTTGGTGGCGATGCCGTCCTCGAACAGCTTCTGGGTCGCGGGATCGCTGGTCTTGGAGGCCGCCAGCGCGCGCTGTACATTGGTCTCGACGATGGCTTTCCAGTCGCTGACCAGGCGTTCCGTCTTGAGTTGATGGCCGAGCAGGGTGTTGGTGTCGGCGGCGGTCTGGCGGATGCTCATCCAGCTGACGATGGCCACGGTGAGCAGCAGCAACAGCGTGGCGCCGAAGCCTGTGGCCAGCCGGTTGCTGACCTTCATGTTGGAAAACTGCATATTGCCTCCTTGGGAAAGCGAAGTGGTTGGAGCGAAATGTTCGTCTCGGAGGTTATTGTTTTTTAAGAAACTATAGTTTCTATAATTCATTTTATCACTGAAGGAAAAATGCCGTACGGCAAGGCCATTGTTCTTACGCGAATTTACAAATGTGACGGCGTCGGGTAGGCTGCTGGGCTACTTTTCCAGCGCGCAGACCATGTCCTCCATTGTTGATTTCGAAGTCCCGTTCGACGGCTTGCTGCTCAAGGGCGACCAGTTCGTCGGCAGCGACAGCAACCGCGTCTTGTATGTGCATGGCGCGGGCGCCAGCACCCGGCACGGGCACCGCCTGCTGCGCGGAGCGCTGCGGCAGCGCGGCGTCGGCAGTACCTGTTTCGACTGCGTCGGACATGGCGAAACGGGCGGCACGCTGGCGCAATCGTCGGTGGCCAGCCGCACGCGCCAGGCGCAGGCCGTTGCGGCGGCGCGCGGATTGCCGGAACCGCTGGCGGTGTTCGGTTCGAGCATGGGCGCCTACAACGCCATCAGGCTGACGCAGACTTGCGCGGTCGATGCGCTGGTCTTGATCGTCCCCGGCGTCTACACGCCGTCCGCCTACGAGGTGCCGTTCGGTCCCGGCTTCTCGGCGGTGATACGCCGCGAGCGCAGCTGGGCCGACAGCGATGCATGGGAGATCCTGTCATGCTTCGAAGGGCGCCTGCTGGTGATCGCCGCCGAACACGACGCCGTGATCCCGCTGGAGATCCCGCAGCGCCTGGTCGCCGCCGCCACACGCGCGCAATCGCGTGAACTGCATGTGGTGCAGGGCGCCGGGCATAATCGCCTGTGGTCCTTGCTGGAAGAGGAGCCGGCGCGCTTCGACGCCGCAGTGGATATGGTGGCTGCCGTGGTCAATGGCGGAAAGCAGTAGGAGTCGAACCTACCGGAGAGCGTCTGACGCCCCCCACCGGGTTTGAAGCCCGGCCCCACCACCGGGTGAGCATGCCTTCCTCGGTACTACCCGCCACTGTACGACCAGACTACATTCGGCCGTATCATGTGGATGTTGCCTACGCGCCGAGTATAGCCGACGCGATTGAAGAACTCCAATATCTGTATGGCCCGCTTGCGACCGATTCCGGCCGCGTCGCGGAACGCCGATGCCTGCGCCTCGGGCAGCGAGGCCACCAGCGCCGCCAGTTCCGCCAGCCGCGTGGGATGATAAAACAAATCCGGCACCAGTTGGCTGATCTCTCCCGTCTTGGATAGCTTCAACAACAACCTGCGCACCTCCGCCTCCGGCAGGTCGTGTTCGCGCGCCAGGTCGCGTACCCACGGCGGATCGAAGCCGCCCGCCAGCAAGGAGGCCAGCAACGGGCTGGCCTGCGCTTGCTCGGTCTCGCTCAGCTCCACGTTATGCGACGGCAGGTGCAGGCTGCGGCCGCGCTGCTTCAGCGCTCCGTTGCCGAGCAGCGTTTCGATCAGGCGGCTCCACAAACGGTCCTCCATGTCCGGTGCGACGATGCGCTTGAGGCGCCACAGTTCGGGCCCCGCATCGTCCGGCGCGCGCGCGTGGAACCCGGCCAGGGCGGCCAGGATGCGAACTTCCAGCGTCTGTACCTCCGCCGCCGCGATCAGCAGCTTGTCGCCGCCTTGCAGCGCGACTTCGACGGTGTCTTGCGGCGCCGCGACCTGGTCGGCCGGCAGCTGCGACAGGCGCACCAGTGCCGACATGCGCAAGCCCAGTGGACTGCGGGCCAGCAGGGAGGCGATGTCGCCGCTGGCGATGTAGTCGGATAGCGCTTGCAGCCAGGCCAGCCGCGCGGCGCTGCGCCGCTTGCGCGCGGGCGCGAACGGATCGAGCACCATGCCGCCGCCTATCGTCGCCGAGGCTTGCGCGTTACGGATCACGAAGCGGTCGCCCGGCACGGCATGCACCGGCGCGTCCAGTACCAGTTGCACGCGCGCGGTGTGGCCCGGCGCCAGCAATTCGCCGTCAAGCAGCACGACGTTGGCGGTGTGGTGCGCGGCGCCCAGATGCACATGCAGCGGTGACCAGGGCTTGAGCGTCAGGCCGCAGTCAGGCGTCAACGTCAGTTCGGCGTCGATGCGTTCGGAGCAGGAGGCGAGGGCGGGGGCGGCCACCCACGTGCCGCGGGGAATGTCCTCCTTTGCCACGCCGCTCAGGTTCAACGCCAGGCGCTGGCCCGCGCGGCCGGTGTCGGCGGTGCGGTTCTGCGCGTGGATGCTGCGCACGCGCGCCTGCTGCCCGCCTGGCGCCAGTTGCAGCGTGTCGCCTGCCCGGACGCTGCCCGCCAGTGCCGTGCCGGTGACGATGGTGCCTTGCCCGGCCAAGGTGAATACGCGGTCGACGCCAAGCCGGAACAGGCGGCGTTCGTCGCTGGCCGGCAGCGTGGACGCCATCTGCGCCAGATGCTTCAACAACGATTGCACACCGGGATCGCCTTCGGCGGTGGCGTTGGTGCGGAAGATGGCCGCGCCGGCAAAGTCGGTCGACGCGAGCAGCGCTTCGATGTCGGCTTCCACCTGTTGCAGGCGGGCGGCGTCGGTGCGGTCGGTCTTGGTCAGCGCGACGGCGCCGCGCTTCACGCCCAGCAGCCGCAGGATCGCCAGGTGCTCCAGCGTTTGCGGCATGATGCCGTCGTCGGCGGCGACCACCAGCAGCGCGGCGTCGATGCCGGTCACGCCGGCGGCCATGGTGCGGATGAATTTCTCGTGGCCGGGGACGTCGATGACCCCGAGGATGTCGCCGTTCTCAAGCGGCGCATAGGCGTATCCGAGTTCGATCGAGATACCGCGCGCCTTCTCTTCCTTCAGGCGGTCAGTGTCGACCCCGGTCAAGGCGCGCGTCAGCGTGGTCTTGCCGTGGTCGATGTGGCCTGCGGTGCCGACGATCATACGGCGCTTTGTCCCAGCAGCGGCAACTGATCGACGAAGCGCTGTTGCTGGTGCTCGTCCAGGCAACGCAGGTCCAGCCACAGCGCGTCCTGCGACACGCGGCCGATCACCGGCAGCGGCAAGCTGCGCAAGCGCTGCTCCAGCATGCCCAGCGCGTTGCTGATGCGGCTGGCCGTCGCGGCGCGTACCGCCAGGCCATGGCTGTGCAACTGGTCGACGGGCAGGGCGCCGCTGCCGATCTGGCTCATCATCGCTTCATCGCGCACTTCGTAGCCGGTGCCCAGCGCCGCCTGCAACTGCGGCAGGATAGCCTGCGCCTGCGCGCGCATGGCGGCGGCGGGGCGGGTCAGCAGTTTCAAGGTGGTCAGGCGTTCCGGCAGCAGGTCCGGCGCGCGGTACAGCGCGAGCACCGGCTCCAGCGCCGCCAGCGTCAGTTTGCCGACGCGCAGCGCGCGCTTCAGCGGATTCTTCTTGATCTGCGCGATCAGGTCCTTGCGGCCGACGATGATGCCGCACTGCGGCCCGCCCAGCAGCTTGTCGCCGCTGAAGGTGACCAGGTCGGCGCCGCCGGCGATGGTCTCGCGCACGGTGGTCTCGTGCGGCAGCCCATATTGTTCAAGGTCGACCAGCGTGCCGCTGCCCAGGTCCACCGCCAGCGACACCTTGTGCTTTTGAGCCAGCGGGGCCAGTTCCGGCAACTCGACACTTTTGGTAAAACCGGTGATGGCGTAATTGCTGCAATGGACTTTCATCATCAGCGCGGTCTGCGGACCGGCCGCCGCGTCGTAGTCCTTCAGGTGCGTGCGGTTGGTGCTGCCCACTTCGCGCAGCACGGCGCCGGCGCGGGTCATGATGTCCGGAATGCGGAAGGCGCCGCCGATCTCCACCAGCTCGCCGCGCGAGACGATCACTTCCTTGCCCTGCGCGATGGTGTTCAGCATCAGCAGCACGGCGGCGGCGTTGTTGTTGACGATGGTGGCCGCTTCGGCGCCGGTCAGTTCCAGCAGCAGGTCTTCAATCAGGTTGTCGCGGTCGCCGCGCTTGCCGGTGTCGATGTCCCATTCCAGGTTCATCGGCCAGCGCAGCGCTTCGGCCACGGCTTGCACCGCGCTGTCCGGCAGCAGCGCGCGGCCAAGGTTGGTGTGCAGCACGGTGCCGGTCAGGTTGAAGACGGGACGCAGCGGCGAGCGGTTGGTTTCGCGCAGGCGCTCGGCCAGCATCGCCAGCAGCGCGGGAATGTCGGTGGCGGTGGTGGCGGCCGGCGCCGTGGCTGGGCCTCCGCGCTGGCCCGCCAGCAGTACGCCGCGCAGCTCCGCCAGCAGGGAGCGCGCCGCTTCCAGTGTCTGTACGCGCCCATATTCAGCGATCAGCGGCGCACAGCCGGCGTCGGACAGGATCAGGTGCACGGCCGGCAGGCGGATCGGGCCGACTGCTGCGCCGGCGCCATCGGCTGCGTCGTTGGCGGCAGGCGTATTCATTCGGCGTTAAACCACAGCAGGGGATTGCCGCTGGCGCGGGCGTAGCCGGCTTCGCCGACCAGCAGGTCCAGCGTCAGGCTGGCCAGGTCGTCGGCCAGCGGATCGACGTTGTAGTCGTGCTCCTGGTTGAAGATCTTGCGATAGGTGCGACAGTCATCGCAGGTCTCGGCGCGCGCGACCTTGCTCGGATCGTTGGCCTTGTTCTCCAAAGGCGCGGCCGGTTCCGCGTCCGCCGGCTCGATGCTCTGGTAGGCGATTTTCGCGGTGTGTTCGCAGCACGAGCACTTGACACGCACCATATGCCATTCGCTGCAGCAGGTGGCGCAGTGCAGGTAGCGGTAACCCTGCGATTGCCCGCCGATGCGGATCACACTGGCCACCGGATGCGCGCCGCATACAGGGCACAAGGTGTTGGTCACCAGCGGCTGTACGCGCTGTCCATCGAGCTGGCTGGCGCGCATGGCCCACACAACCTGCAAGGCTGCGGCCACAAACGGCGCATGCAGCGGATTCACGCCTTCGGTCAGTTCGGCCAGCACGGCGTCGGCGCAGCCTTCCAGTTGCGTCTCGTCGAGCGCACGCAGCTCCACCAGCACCGCCGATATCTGCGGCTGGCTCGCGGCGAGAGAATCAAGTTGATCGAGCAGGGCGCTGAATACGGCGCGCCATGAGGCAGGCCGGATGCCGCTGACCGGCAGCGGCGGCATGTTGTGGTCCAGTGAAAGCGTGATGTCGGCGGCATCCGGCAGAGCGAATGCTTCGGCCGGGAAGGACTTGATCACCGCCGCCTGCGCGTCGACCAGCGCCGCCATCAGCTGCAGATAGCCGCTCAGCGTTTCGCCGACGGGAATTCCCTTGATCTCGTTGTTGGCCAGTTGGCGCAGGCGCGCGGCGCGCGAGGTGAACAGGCTGCGGGCTTGCGGCAGCAGCAGGCGTGGGATGGCGTTGTGATCGAGGGCTTCGATCTCGCCAGGGGCAAGCAGGCGTTGTACCAAAAAAGTCTCCCAGGTTGCCGGCGGCGAGGGAGCCGCCGGCTCGGGGACTATTCTAATCCCAAATCGCGCTATCAATCGCGCGATTTACGGGCGACTTCTTCAAACCAGCGCGGATGGTGCTTGCGCGCCCACCCATAAGTGACAGTGCCGCGCACCATCGCGCCTATCGAGCCCTTGACCCAGAAGCCCGCGTAGATGTGAACGATGATGGAGCAGATGATCACAAAGGCGCAGAACGCGTGCAGCAGCCCCGCGAAGCGCACGATCTCGATCGGGAAGTAGAACGAGAAGTAGGCGCGCCACAGCACCACGCCGGACAGCAGCAGTCCGACCATGCAGGCGATCAGCACGAAGAACAGCATCTTCTGGCCGGCGTTGTAGCGGCCGGCTCCGGGCAATTTGTCCTCGCGGTTGTTGACCACGTCGCCGACCTGCCGCAGCCATTCCTTGTCGCCTTTCTCGAAGTGGTTGTGATGCCAGAAGCGCAGCACCAGCAACGCGAACGAGACGAACATCACCAGGCCGATGAAGGGGTGGAGGATGCGTGTCCATTGGCCGCCGCCGAGGAACACCGCCATCCACGCCGTCGCCGGGTGGAACATGGCCAGCCCGGACACCGCCAGCAGCACAAAGCAGATGGCGGTGATCCAGTGGTTGCTGCGCTCATTCGGCGTGTAGCGCTCGATCAGCGGATTGCCATCCTTGTCGCGATTGGGTGTGCTCATTTTTCGCTCTCCCTGATCCGGTCGGCCTCTTGCAGCGCCACGGCTTCCTCTTCCTTGCTGACCTCGTTCGGGCCGACGCGCGAGTAGTGGAACCAGCCCGCCAGCGCGGTGACGGCGATGCCGGCCAGCGCGAGCGGCTTGGTCAAGCCCTTCCACAATCCGACCATCGGACTGATGCTCGGATTCGCCTTCAGGCCGTGGTACAGGCCCGGCTGGTCCGCGTGGTGCAGCACGTACATCACGTGCGTGCCGCCGACGCCGGCCGGATCGTACAGGCCCGCGTTGGCGTAGCCGCGCGACTTCAGGTCGACGATGCGCTCCTCCGCATGCACCTTCATGTCCTCCTTGGTGCCGAACACGATCGCGCCGGTAGGGCAGGTCTTGACGCAGGCCGGCTCCTGGCCCACCGCCACGCGGTCCGAGCAGAGCGTGCACTTGTAGGCGCGGTCATCCTTCTTGGAGATGCGCGGCACATCGAACGGACAGCCGGCCACGCAGTAGCCGCAGCCGATGCAGTTCTCCTGGTGGAAGTCGACGATGCCGTTGGTGTACTGGACGATCGCGCCCGGCGAAGGACAGGCCTTGAGGCAGCCCGGGTCTTCGCAGTGCATGCAGCCGTCCTTGCGGATCAGCCATTCGAGGTTGCCATCGTTGGTCTCGTGCTCCGAGAACCGCATCACGGTCCACGATTGCGGCGACAGATCGATCGGGTTGTCGTACACGCCGGTGGTTTCGCCGATGTCGTCGCGCAGATCGTTCCATTCCATGCAGGCCGTCTGGCAAGCCTTGCAGCCTATGCATTTGGAGACGTCGATCAGCTTGGCCACGGTGCCGGTGACCGGCGACCGCGCCACCGGCTCCTGCACCGTCGTCGCCGACATGCGCTTGATATCAAGTGATTGTAGTGCCATGGTTATTCTCCTCGGGCCGTCATGCTTTTTCCACTTTCACCAGGAAGGACTTGAATTCCGGTGTCTGTGAATTGCCGTCTCCAACCGTCGGCGTCAGGGTGTTGATCAGGTAGCCCGGTTTGGTGACTCCCTTGAACCCGAAGTGAATCGGCAGTCCGACCTGGTGGGTCTTCTTGCCGTCGATGGTCAGCGCCTTGATCCGCTTGGTCACCACGGCCTTGGCCACGATGACGCCGCGCTTGGAACTGATCTTGACCCGGTCGCCGTGCGACACGCCGATCTCCTTGCCGAGGTCTTCGCCGATTTCGACGAATTGCTCCGGCTGGATGATGGCGTTGAGGCGCGCGTGCTTGGTCCAGTAGTGGAAGTGCTCCGTCAAACGATAGCTGGTCGCCACGTGCGGGAACTCTTCCTTCTTGCCCAGCTTGGCCCGATCCCCGGGGAACATGCGGCCGGCAGGATTGCTGGTGGCGCGCGGATTGTTCGGGTGCAGCGGGTTGTGCCCGATCGGCGACTCGAACGGCTCGTAGTGTTCCGGGAACGGACCTTCGGCCATCGCATCGCGCGAGAAGAAGCGCGCCACGCCTTCCGCCAGCATGATGAACGGACCCATGCCGTTTTCCGGCGGTTCGTCCAGCTTGAAGTCCGGCACGTCGGCGCCGGCCCAGGCGGCGCCGTTCCAGCCCACCAGCTTGCGGGTTGGATCCCACGGCTTGCCCTTGGTGTCGCACGAGGCGCGGTTGTACAACACGCGGCGGTTGGCCGGCCAGGCCCAGGCCCAGTTCAGCGTCTGGCCGATGCCGGTCGGGTCGCTGTTGTCGCGCCGTCCCATCTGGTTGCCGGCGGCGGTCCAGCAGCCGGCGAAGATCCAGCAGCCGCACGCCGTGCTGCCGTCGTCGCGCAGTTGCGCGAAGCCGGCCAGCTGCTCGTTCTTCTTCAGGATGACTTTGGTCGGGTCCTTCGGATCGGTGAGCTCCTTGAGCGCCTTGCCGTTGAACTCCATCGCCAGCTCTTCCGGCGTCGGGCTGTCAGGCTTGGCGTAAGGCCAGGTGAGGTTGAGGATAGGATCGGGGAACTTGCCGCCGTCCTTCTGGTAAGCCTTCTTCATGCGCAGGAAGATGCCCGACATGATTTCCAGGTCGCTCCTGGTTTGACCCGGACCTTCGGCGCCTTGCCAGTGCCACTGCAGCACGCGCGAAGAACTGACCAGCGAGCCGCGTTCCTCGGCGAAGCAGGTGGTCGGCAGGCGGAATACCTCGGTCTGGATCTTGCTCGGATCGACCTGGTGGAACTCGCCGAACGGACGCCAGAACTCCGCCGTCTCCACCGCCAGCGGATCCATCACCACCAACCATTTCAGCTTGGACAGCGACTCGGTGATCTTCTGCTTGTCCGGCGCCGAGGCCAGGATGTTGAAGCCCTGGCAGATATAGCCGTTCATCTTCCCTTGATGCATCAGCTCGAAGGCCTGCATCATGTCGTACGGCTTGTCCAGC
The DNA here is from genome assembly GCF_047302815.1 of Duganella sp. CT11-25. Lineage (NCBI taxonomy): Bacteria > Pseudomonadati > Pseudomonadota > Betaproteobacteria > Burkholderiales > Oxalobacteraceae > Duganella > Duganella sp. CT11-25. Next base: position 2,100,722 of record NZ_JBKBFD010000001.1, on the reverse strand, counting down.
TTGGGCAGATAGTCGAAGGCGTAGTTGTTCTCTTCGGTGGCGGCGTCGCCCCACCAGGCCTTCATGAAGCTGACCAGGAACTTCTTCGCATTGCTGTAGTAGCTCAGCTGATTCGGACGCAGGGGCTTCAGCGCGCGCTTGGCGGCATAGGCCTCGAAGTCCTGCTCGGCGTCGCTTGGCAGCGTCAGATAGCCCGGCAGCATATTGGTCAGCAGCCCCAGGTCCGTCAGGCCCTGGATGTTGGAGTGGCCGCGCAACGCGTTCATGCCGCCGCCGGCGATGCCGATGTTCCCCAGCAGGAGCTGCACCATCGCGCCCGTGCGCAGCGTTTCGGCGCCGGTCGAGTGCTGGGTCCAGCCCAGGGCGTAGAGAATGGTCGCGGCGCGGCCCGGCACGGCGGTCGACGCCAGCATCTCGGCGACCTTGTTGAATTTCTCCGGCGGCACGCCGCAGGCCTTCTCCACCATCTCCGGCGTGTAGCGCGCGTAGTGCTTCTTCATCAGCTGATAGACGCAGCGCGGATGTTCGAGCGTGGCGTCGATCTTGGCGTAGCCGTCCTCGCCCATCTCGTAGTTCCAACTGCTCTTGTCCGCGTACTTGCCGGCCGCCTCGTCCCAGCCCGAATACAGGCCGTCGTTGAAGGCGAAGTCCTCGCGGACGATGAACGGCATGTCCGTGTAGTTGCGGACGTATTCGTGCTGGATTTTGTCGTTGGTCAGCAGGTAGTTGATGATCCCGCCGAGGAAAACGATGTCCGCGCCGGTACGGGTAGGGACGTAGTAGTCCGCCACCGAAGCGGTTCGGGTAAAGCGCGGATCGACCACGATCAACTTGGCGCCGCGATGCGCCTTCGCTTCCGTGACCCATTTAAACCCGCAAGGGTGTGCTTCAGCTGCGTTGCCGCCCATGACCAGGATGACATCGGCGTTCTTGATGTCCACCCAGTGATTCGTCATCGCACCACGTCCAAATGTCGAGGCAAGACCTGCCACCGTCGGACCGTGTCATACGCGTGCTTGATTGTCGAATGCGAGCATGCCCAGACTGCGCATGGTTTTATGGGTCAGGTAGCCGACTTCGTTGGAACCGGCCGACGCGCACAGCATGCCGGTCGTGGTCCATCGGTTGACGGTCTTGCCGTCAGCGTTTTTCTCGATGAAGTTGGCGTCCCGGTCGGCCTTCATCAACTTGGCGATGCGCGTGAGCGCGTCGTCCCAGGATAGCTTGCTCCATTCCGTGGCGCCGGGCGCGCGGTATTCAGGCACCAGCAGGCGATTCGGGGAGTGGATGAAGTCGATCAGGCTGGCGCCCTTCGGGCACAGCGTGCCGCGGTTGACCGGGTGGTCGGCGTCGCCTTCGATGTGGATGATGCTGGCGGTGGCGTTCTTGGCGCCGTCGCCCAAGCCGTACATCAGGATGCCGCAACCGACGGAGCAGTAGGGGCAGGTGTTGCGGGTTTCGGTACTGCGCGCCAGCTTGTACTGCCGGACTTCGGCCAGGGCCGTTGCCGGCGCAAAGCCGAGTAGCGCAATGCTCGAACCCGCGATGGTCGCGCCGGTCACCCGTAGGAACTGGCGCCGTGACATCTGGTTCATGAGGAAGCCTCTCAGTAGTTTGATCGGACCTACCGAGTGTAGCACTACAAAAACCAGCGTGTCCGCACCGGCATGTATCAATTGTATCGTTTGCGCCAGTGCAATAACTTTATGGATAGTCGAAGTGACAAGTTTACCGATGTTTACTTTAATTTATAACAATTTTTCAGCATCGCGTAGTCGTAGTAGCGGCTGGCCGGGGCGATTTTTGCACCGCCGCATTCCGGCTTGAAGTCCGTTTCCTTTTCGTTGTAGAGCATGCGGACCAGCGTGCGGCCCTGATCGTTGCGGTACACGTCCCACTGGATGTTGGCGGCCATCGGCGCGACGGCCTCGCCGCGCCATGCGCTGTTGTCGTAGCTGTAGGCCGTGGCGCGCGGCAGCTGCTCCGACATGCCCGGCAGGCCCAGCGCCGCCGCCATCGGCATGACGATCTCGGCGTGGGCGAAGCGCAGCTTGGCGGCGTGTGCGAGATCGCCTTTGGCGATGGCGTCCACTTCGTTGAAGAAGTCGGCCAGCAAGGTGCGCGCCATGCCGTAGGTGACGTTGCCGTTTTCGGCGATGCCGGGGCCTTTCTCGTAGAAGGCGACGGCGTCGGCGGCCGAGGCGAAGACGGCGGCCTGCTCCGGCTGCACGTAGCGCGTGAAATCGGCGGCGACTTCCACCCGCATGTCGGCGGTGGCCGCATACAGCTCATACAGCGCCAGTGCGGCATCGGTGGCGGACGCGATTTTTGTGCCGCCGTCGCCGCTCAGCGTATTGGTGAATTTGCCGTCGGCGCTGGTGTAGCTGTAGGTGCCGGTGTTGGTGGCCTTGTAGCGGCCTGCGTCCAGCGCGGCGATGAAGGCCGGCGTGAACAGGCGCGCCAGTGTGGCCTGCGCAGCCGTCTTCACGCGTGCTTGCGCGAGGATGGCCGTGGTCCGCGCCTTGAGCTCGGGGCTCTTGGCCCAGCGCTGGTAGGCCTGGCTGGCCTGGTATGTGGCGAACAGCGGATCGGCGGCGTTGGCCACCTTGTCATCCTTGGCGTTCAGCTTGTGGAAGTAGAGCAGGAAGCGGTCGGTGGCCTGCGGATTGCTGATCAACGGTGCCAGGTCCGGCTGCTGCGCGACCAGCGAACGAGCGAAGAAATAGCCGCTATCGACCGCGCGGTCCTTGCCGGACGTGACCACGACGATCCGGCGGTCGCCGATGTCGTCGAACAGTTCCGGCAGCCGCTGATGCAGGCGCCGCGCGAGCTGCGTATGTTCGGTCACGCCCTGCATGGTCTCGTTGCCGTAGCCAGGCTTGCTGATGCCGGCCACGCCATAGCCGAGCAGGAAGTTCGCCTTCATCAGCGCCTGCATGTCCGGCCCCAGTTCCTTGCCGAGCGGCGTCAGCGCATTGGCCTTGGCGGCCTGCAGCCACAGGTTGTACAGCGCCAGGTCCGTCTTGAAGCTGCTCAGTCCACGCGAGCCGTGGCGGGCCAGAAGCTGCGTGTAGACCGGGCGATAGCCTTGCGGCGCCGCCTCGTAGCTGGCGCTGGCCTGCTGCGGTTGATACGGCATTTTGGTTTGATAATACTGCTCGCCGAAGGCATTCAACAACAGCAGGGACAGCGCGGCGCCAGCCGCAAGACGGAGTGCTTTCATGCTTAGAAGTCTACGCGAACATTCACGCTTGCGGTGCGCGGCGAGCCGATGTTCAGGTAGTTCTCCTGGTAGTAGGTCCAGTATTTTCGGTTGGCGAGGTTGGAGATGTTCGCGCGCACGCTGACCATCTTGCCGAAGTAGCGGTGGCGATAGTTGAAGCCCGCGTCGAGCAGCGTGTAGGCCGGCAGCGTATTGACGTTGGCCGCGTCCATCGGCAGTTCGCCCAGGTACTGGGTGCCGGCGTGCAGTGCGAGCCCCGGCAGCACTTCGCGCCAGGTCGCCTGCACCGAAGCCTGGCGGCGCGGCGCGCCGACCGCGCGTTTGCCGCTGTAGCCCGGCGCCGCGTCTTCCAGCGTCGCGTCCAGCAGCATGATGCCGCCTTCGATCGACACATTCTTCGCCGCCTGCACCACGGTGTTGAACTCAACGCCCTGGTACTTGGTCTGGCCGTCTTCCACAAACAGGTTGGCGCTGTTGGTGTATTGCGCGCCGCGCTCGATGCGGAACAGCGCGGCGGTGGCGTTCCAGAAGCTGCGCTCCGTCTTGATGCCGATTTCGGTCTGCTTGCTCTTCAGCGGCTGGAAGGTCTGGTTGGCGTTGACGGCGGAGGTGGGGGCGCTCGCGGCCTGCTCCAGCACTTCCACGTAGCTGCCGTACAGCGTGGTATCGGAGGCCGGCTTGTACATCAGGGCGATGGTTGGCGTGGTCTTGTTGGCCGGGTAGCTGGCGGTGACGGCGCCCTTGGTGGAATAGGCGTTGTCGATGAACTGCGTGTAGCGCAGGCCGGCCAGCACGGACCAGCTGTCGCTCAGCTTGATGGTGTCGCTGACGAAGGCGGCTTCCTGGCGGGTGGCCTCGTCGCGGTAGGTGCCTCCGCTGTAGTTGGTGCTCCAGATGTTGATGATGGTCGGCGCGTACAGATTGCCCGTGCCCAGGTACGGCTTGGGCGTAACGACGGAGGACGTCGATTCCAGGTTCTGCGACATCACGCCCGCCACCAGTTCGTGACCGATGCCGGCGGTGCTGAACCTGCCATCGATGGTGGCCTGCACCTGGTCGAAGTGGTAGCCGTGCAGTTCGGAGGTGACGCGGTCCTTGTAGGCGCCGGCGTTGCTGGTGATGTAGTACTGGTCCTTCTTGTACACGCGGGTGGAATCGGAGGTGCGGTAGGATGCATTGGCCACCCAATCCGGCGCCAGGCGGTATTCCAGTCCGACGGTGGACAGCGTGTATTCCACATCGCTGCCGGCGCCGATGCTATTCAGTTTGCTGTCGCCGGCGACAGGCGCGGGGACCTTGTACGCCGGGGCGATGACCACATCGGTGCCGCCGACGCTGAAGCGGCGCTGGTAGATCGCGTCGTAGGTCAGCGCCAGGTCCCTGGTGACGCGCCAGTCCAGGTTCAGGCCTGCGGCGTTGCGCTTGATGGAACCGCTTTCTTCCTTCACGTCGCCGTCTTCATGCAGCAGGTTCAGGCGGTAGCCGAAGCTGCCTTCCTCGCCCAGCCGGCCGCCCATGTCGATGTGCTCCTTGATGGCGCCTCCCTCCTGGTAGCCCAGCGCCGCGCTGAAGCTTGTCTCGGTGGTCGGGCGCTTGCTGACGTAGTTGACGATGCCGCCCGGCGAACCGAAGCCGTACATATAGCCGGTCAGGCCTTTCAGCACTTCCACGCTCTCGAACATCTCCAGCGGCATTTCGGTACCGCGGTTGATATTGGCCAGGCCATTGACCTTGTAGCCGTTCAGGTCATCGAGGCGCAAGCCGCGCATCTGGATGGTGGCGGGGTGGGTGCTGATCGGCGGGCTGATGGCGGTCACCGAGGCGTCGTACTTCAGGACTTCGGAAATGCTGGTGGCCAGGCGGTCTTCGATTTCGTCGCTGCTGACGGCCTTGGTGGAGAAGGGCGTATCCAGTTCCGACTTGCGTCCCAATGCGCCGCCGCTGACGCTGTCGCCGAGTTTTTTCTTTTCCACGGTGGCCTTGACCACGACCGTGGAGAGCGCGCCAGCCGTGTCTTCTTCAGCGGCGACGGCGGAAAGGTTCAGTGCGCACAGAGTGGCGGCCGCGAGGGCCATGCGGGTTTTTGCGTATGGGGTGTTGGGGAACATGAGGACCTAAGATCGAGGGGCAATGTAAAGCCCTCGATCTTAGTGAGCGCGGATGACATCCCGATGACGCCGATGCGCGCTTCCTCTTGAGATATGTATCGATATGTATCAGGCGCGGTCCAGCAGCGCCTCGATCGCCGCCAGCGACGGCGGCGATGCGCCAGGCGCCAGGCAGGCGGCGGCGCCGGCCGCGACCGAGAAGCGCAGGTGCTGCAATGGCGCGGCGTCGGCGCGATGCATCATGCTCCAGGCCAGCGCCGCGATGCTGGCGTCGCCCGCGCCGACCGTGTCGACCACTTCGATCTTCGGCGCCGGCAGATGCCAGGCGTCGTCGCCGATGTGCAGCGCAGCGCCGTCGCCGCCCTTGGTATATAAGTAGGTAGCGGCAGGATTCCAGCTGCGCAGCGTGGCGAAGGCGGTCCCGATATCGTCGGTGCGGAACAGGCCGGCCAGGTCTTCCTCCGACACCTTGACCACTTCGGCCAGTTCGGTCATGCGGCGCAGCGTGCTATCGTAGCTGCGGTCCATCAGCAGCCGGTAGTTGGGGTCGTAGCTGACGCGCACGCCCTGCAGCTTGAGCTGCTCCGCCATCGCCACCAGCTTGCCGGCCAGCGGCTGGCGCGCCAGGCTGATGCCGCCGAAGTGCACCCAGCGGCACTGCGCGCTCCAGCCATGCGGCAGTTGCGCCGCGTCGAACTGCAGGTCCGCGCTGTTGTCGCCGACGAAGAAGTAGGCCGGCGGATCGGTGCGGTGTACGATCGCCAGCAGCGGCGAGTGGTCGTAGCGCTGCAGGAAGCGCAGGTCAAGCTTTGCCGCTTCGCTGGCCTGCCACAGCGCGTCGCCGAAGACGTCGCGGCTGATGGCGCCCGCAAACGCGGTCGGCACATCCAGTTTGGCCATGGCGCGCGCCACGTTCCAGGTCGAACCGCCGACCTGGCTGAACCATTGTTGTTGCGCGGGGTCCTGCACGATCATGTCGGTCAGCGCTTCGCCCGCCGCAACGAATAAAGGGAGGTGCGCCATTTCAGTCCTTCGTCAGCACGTTGAGGACTTCGTAGCAGGCGCCCATGGTGTGATAGTCGGTCTTGCCGGCGGGGCTCTTCTCATCGGTCAGCTTGCTGTTGTCGGTGCCGAGGATGCGGTACCAGGCGCCGTGCCGGTGATCGACGAAATGTTCCCAGCTATAGGTCCAGATCTTGTCGTACCAGGTCCAGTAGCGCGACTCGCCGGTGCGCGCCGCCAGCAGCGCGGCGGTGGCCAGGCTCTCGGCCTGCACCCAGAAGTATTTGAGGTCGTCGCAGATGCTGCCGTCCGGCGCGAAACCGTAGTAGATGCCGCCGTGCTGGTGGTCCCAGGCCTTGGCCAGCGCGGCGTCGAATAGTTCGACCGCGCGCGGCATCAGCCAGTCGGGATTGCCGTCCAGCTGGGACGCATGGCGCTCCAGCAGCAGCAACAGCTTGGCCCACTCGGTCAGGTGGCCGGGCTGGTAGCCCCATGGGCGGAAGATATTGCTCTTGTCGTGGCGGTTGTATTCGGTATCGACCGACCAGTCGGCGTGGTAGTGCTCCCAGATCATATTGTCGGCCAATGCGGCCTGGCGTTGCGTGATGTTGCGCGCCAGCGTTTCGGCGCGCAGCAGGTAAGCGCGTTCGCCGGTCGCTTCAAAGGCGGCGATCAGCGCTTCGCAGGAGTGCATGTTGGCGTTCTGGCCGCGGTACGGATCCAGGGTCGACCAGTCGGCGCTGGCCTCGTCGGCGTACAGGCCATGACTGGCATCCCAGAAGCGCAGCTCCATCAGCGCGAAGGTCTCGTCGATCCAGGCGCGGGCCTGGGTTTCGCCGGCCATCAGCGCGTGGCTGTAGGCCAGCAGCACGAAGGCCAGGCCGTAGCAGTGGTTGGTGCCGTCGGTGACGCGGCGCTCGCCGTTGTTCCAGTCCAGCTGCCAGGCGTAGCCGCCGGTGGCCGCATCGCGGTGCGCATCGCGCAGGAAGGCCAGCGCATGGCGCAGGCGCTGCTGGTCGGCGGCGTCGCCGAAGCGGCGCCACGCCATCGCGTAGTTGAACACGAAGCGCGTGCTGCTCACCAGGTGGCGGGTGTGGGCGTCGTAGATCGCGCCGTCGTCTTTATAGAAGTGATACAGGCCGCCGCTGGCGTCTACGCAGCGGTCGTCGTAGAAGTTCTTGGTGTGGCGTATGTGGTCGAGCAGGGTGGTGCGGGAGCGAAAATCAGGGGCCATCATCAGGTCCGTTTGAAGGTTACAAGGTTCTTCGGCCGCCAGCCGTCGAACACGGTACTGGCGCGTATGATCAATTCCACCGGTGCGATCTTCTCGACCGGTTCGTCGTGCGGGCCGTTGAGCAGCATTTCCACGCCCAGCGCGCCCAGTGCTTTCTTATCGATGCGCAGCGTCGTCAGCGGACGATGCCCCAGCACGGCGGTCGAGATGTCGTCGAAGCCGACGATCGCGATGTCGTGCGGGACCTTCAGCCCCTTGGCCAGGCAGCAGCGCATCGCCACCAGCGCCGCGCTGTCGTTGTAGCAGAACACCGCGTCCGGCGGATGGGGCAGGGCCAGCAACTGCTCCATCGCTTCCCAGGCGCCGGTTTCCAGGTCGACGCCATCCGGCAGCCCCGCTTCCAGGCGCGGGTCGGCGAGGATGCCCTCCTCGAACAGCGCCTGGCGGTAGCCGCGCGCGCGTTCGCGGATGCTGTAGTGCGACAGCGGACCGGAGATGAATCCCACCCGCGTGCGGCCGGTATCGATCAGGTGCTTGGTCGCCAGGTAGCCGCCCATCATGTTGTCCGGATTGACCGAGCTGTAGCCGCGCAGCTGCATATCGATCAGCACCAGCTGCTTGCCGGTCGAGCGCAATGCGCTCAGCGTTTCCGGCTCGAAGAAACCGGCGCACACGATGCCGTCCGGCGCGTGCATGCGGATCTGGTCGATCAAGCCGTCCGCCGGCCCCACCGCCATGAACGACAGCACGATACCCTGCTTGCGGCAGGCTTCCTCCGCGCCGTGCAGCACCGGCGAATAGAACGGGCTGCTCGATGCGGTGTTGTGCTGGCGGTGCAGCAGGAACGTCAGGCGGCGCAGCCGTTTCGGGCGCAGCTTGCAAAAATCGTAGCCCAGCTGCCGTGCCGCTTCCAGCACCATCTGGCGGGTCGCTTCGGTCAGTCCGGGTTCGTTTTTCAGTGCGCGCGAAATAGTCCCCGCCGACACGCCGGCGACGCGGGCGATATCCCTGATCGTGACATTCGTGCCCAATCGAGTCTCCTTTTGTTATGAATGCAGTCTTGCATAGGCGTCCAGCCATGGTCAAACGACACATCGACTTTACTGAAAAGTTTAGCGCAATTTACTAAACACGCTAGTTTTAGCGGTCTTTACTCCGGTCCGGGCCGCGCAACGTCCGGGTAAGCTTGTTTAGTGAATATGGCTAAACTGCGACCAAAATCCGCTTGTTGTTTGACCCGCTGACGGCGCGCATGCAGAATCTTTTCATTAATATAAAAACCATCCATACAGGAGACAGTCTTATGGAACACGTTGCATCGGCAGCTTTGCGCCCTCACGACCATACGGAGCAGGGTAGCAATACCGTTCCGCTGGTGATCATCACACTGCTGTTCTTCATGTGGGGCCTGCTAACGTCGCTAAACGACGTGCTGATTCCTCACCTTAAATCGATTTACACCCTCAGTTATGTGCAGGCGATGCTGGTGCAGTTCTGCTTCTTCGGCGCCTACTTCATCGTTTCGCTGCCCGCCGGGATGCTGATCAAGCGCATCGGCTACCAGCGCGGCGCGGTCAGCGGCCTGGTACTGGCGGCAGGCGGCTGCGCGCTGTTCTATCCTGCTTCGATGAACGGCTATGCCTTGTTCCTGCTGGCGTTCTTCGTGCTGGCCAGCGGCATCACGATACTGCAGGTGGCGGCCAATCCTTATGTGACGGTGCTCGGTGCGCCGGCCACCGCCTCCAGCCGCTTGACGCTGACGCAGGCATTCAACTCGCTGGGCACCACCATCGCGCCGGCGCTCGGCGGCATGCTGATCCTGTCTGAAGGCGCGCCTGCCGTGGCCAACCTGGTCAAGACCAAGGCCGAGGAAGCCGCGGCCGTGCAGGGTCCGTACCTGGTGCTGGCCGCCGCGCTGCTGGCACTGGCGATCCTGTTCGCGCTGGTGCGCTTGCCGAAGATCAGCCACGCCGACGAAGAGGGCGGCGTCCCCGCGCCGGCCGGGCAGTCCGCGTTGGCGCACCGCCACCTGGTGCTGGGCGCCATCGGCATCTTCCTGTACGTCGGTGGAGAAGTCAGCATCGGCAGCTTCCTGATCAACTTCCTGGGCGACGCCAATGTCGCCAGCCTGCCTGCCGGCGCGGCCGCGCACTATGTCAGCTATTACTGGGGCGGCGCCATGGTCGGCCGCTTCATCGGCTTCGGCGTGATGCGCTACGTCAGTCCAGGCAAGGCGCTTGCCTTCAACTCGACGGCTTCCATCGTGCTGATACTGACGGCGATCTTCGGCAGCGGCCAGCTGGCCATGTGGTCCATCATCGCGGTCGGCCTGTTCAACTCCATCATGTTCCCGACCATCTTCAGCATGGCGCTGCACAAGCTGGGCAAGCAGACCGGCCAGGGCTCCGGCATCCTGTGCATGGCCATCGTCGGCGGTGCGGTCGTGCCGTTCGCGCAAGGGCTGATGGCCGACACCATCGGACTGCAGCCGTCGTTCTTCGTGCCTGCCGCCTGCTATACCTTCATCCTTTACTTCGGCTTGAAGTACGCCGGCATGTACGCCAACCGCTGATCGAGAGAGACATCACATGAGTTCCGACCTGAATCTGCGCCCGCTGGCCATCGCGCTGGCGGCGGCGCTGACCGCCGCCGCCGTGACCATCATTACCGTGGCGACCGCGCTGCCGGCGTATGCGGCCGAAGCCGCGTCCGCCGCACGTCCGTGGCTGGACAAGTCCCTGAGCGCCGACAAGCGCGCCACGCTGGCGCTGCAAGCGATGACGCAGGAAGAAAAACTGACCTGGGTGCTGGGCCACTTCGGCTCCGACTTCGGCACCAAGACCAAGAAGCATCCGGCGGCGCTGCCGTTTTCTGCCGGTTATATCGCCGGCGTGCCGCGCCTCGGCCTCCCGGCCCTGTTCGAGACCGACGCCGGCCTGGGCGTCGCCACCCAGGCATCGAAGACGCCCCGCGAGCGCACCTCGCTCCCGTCCGGCCTGGCCACCACCGCCACCTGGGACCGCGAGCTGGCCTACAAGGGCGGCGCGATGATCGGCGCGGAAGCGCGCGCCTCCGGCTTCAACGTGATGCTGGCCGGCGGCGTCAACCTGCTGCGCGAGCCGCGCAACGGCCGCAATTTTGAATATGCAGGCGAAGATCCTCTGCTGGCCGGCACCATGGTGGCGCAGCAGGTCAAGGGCATCCAGTCCAACCACCTGATCGCGACGATGAAGCACTTTGCCGTCAACGACCAGGAAACCGGCCGCTTCGTGCTCGACGCGCGCATCGACGACGCCAGCAACCGCATGTCCGACCTGCTGGCCTTCCAGTTCCTGCTGGAGCAGGCGGATCCCGGTTCGGTCATGTGTTCGTATAACCGCCTGAACGGCGTCTACGCCTGCGAGAACGATTACCTGCTCAATCAGGTCCTGAAAAAGGATTGGGGCTTCAAGGGCTTCGTGATGTCCGACTGGGGCGCCACGCACAGCACCGTCGAAGCGGCCAACAGCGGCCTCGATCAGCATTCCGGCTGGGAGTTCGATAAGTCGCAGTATTTCGGCGGTGCGCTGGAGGAAGCGGTCGCCAACGGCCACGTGCCGCAGGCGCGCCTGGACAACATGGCGTACCGCGTGCTGTATGCGATGTTCGACAAGGGCGTGGTCGATCATCCAGTGGCCGAAGGCGGCGCCATCGATTTCGCCGCGCACACGCTGGTCAGCCGTACCGATGCCGAAGAGGGCATGGTCCTGCTGAAGAATGCCGGCAACGTGCTGCCGCTGAAGGCCGGCGTCAAGAAGATCGTCATCATCGGCGCCCATGCGGATGTTGGCGTGCTGGCCGGCGGCGGTTCGTCGCTGGTGTATCCGATCGGCGGCAACGCGGTGCCCGGCATCGCCCCGACCAGCTGGCCGGGTCCTGTGCTCTACCATCCATCCTCGCCGATGAAAGCGATCCAGGCGCGCGCGCCGGGCGCCACCGTCACCTATAACGATGGCCTGGATCCCGCCGCCGCGGCCAGGGCCGCCGCCGACGCCGACGTGGTGCTGGTGTTCGCGCAGCAGTGGGTGGGCGAGGCGCTGGACGCGGTATCGATGTCGCTGCCGGACAACCAGGACGCGCTGATCGGCGCCGTATCCAGGGCCAATCCGAAAACTGTGGTGGTGCTGGAGACCTCCGGTCCGGTGCTGATGCCGTGGGTGGACCAGAGCGCCGCAATCCTGCAAGCCTGGTATGCCGGCAGTGGCGGTGGCGAGGCTATCGCCCGCGTGTTGTTCGGCGAGGTCAATCCATCGGGCCACCTGCCGACCACCTTCCCGGCGTCGGAAAGCCAGCTGCCGCGTCCGAAACTGGACGGCGATCCGAAGAACGAAGCAGTGCGCTTTACGGTCAACTACCATGAAGGCGCGGCGGTTGGCTACAAGTGGTTCGACCTGAAAGGTTTGAAACCGCTGTTCCCGTTCGGTCACGGCCTGTCGTACACGCAGTTCACGTATTCCGGCCTGGCCGTCAACCAGAAGAACGGCAAGCTGCATTTGAGCTTCAATGTCACCAATACCGGCGCCGTCAAAGGCAAGGATGTGCCACAGTTGTACGTCGCGCCGCAGGGCGTCAAATGGGAAGCGCCCAAGCGCCTGGCCGGCTGGGACAAGGTGGAACTGGCCCCGGGCGAAAGCAAGGACGTCAGCGTGACGGTCGATCCGCGCCTGCTGGCGATGTTCGACAGCCGCAGCAAGACCTGGCGCATCGCCAAGGGCGGCTACAAGATCCTGCTGGCGCATGACGCGGCGGACGCGAAGGCGGCCACGATCACCGTGCAGCTGCCGGCGCGCACGCTGAACGTCAACGGAAAATAAAGAGAAAAGGAACGAGACAAATGAAGCAACTGTACAAATTCTGCGCCGCCGCCCTAATGATAGGCGTCTGCGGCATCGTCGAAGCCGCACCCGCCGCCAAGGGCGATTTCGTCACCGTCAAGAACACGCATTTCGCCCGCAAGGGACAAGCCTACTACATCGCCGGCGCCAATTTCTGGTACGGCGGCTACCTGGGCGCCGCCAGCGGCGTGGGCGAACGCGCCCGTCTGCTGAAGGAACTGGACAACATGCGTGCGCTGGGCATCAACAACCTGCGCGTGCTGGCGGTATCCGAAAAAACCGAGATGAAAAGCGCCGTCAGTCCGGCGACGACGGCCGCTCCGGGCCAGTACGACGAAGACCTGCTGGCCGGCCTGGACTTCCTGATGGCGGAGGTGGCCAAACGCGACATGACCGTGGTGCTCTACCTGAACAACTTCTGGCAATGGTCGGGCGGCATGACGCAGTACCTGAACTGGTTTGAAGGAACGCCGGCGCTGGACCCGAACGTCACCGGCGACTACGACACCTACATGAAAAAGACCGCCGGCTTCTATCGCAACGCCGCCGCGCAGGCCGAGTACCGCAACGTCATCGCCAGGATCGTCAAGCGCGTCAACACCATCACCGGCAAGCCGTACTCCGAGGATGCCAACATCATGTCGTGGCAGTTGGCCAACGAGCCGCGTCCCGGCAACGGCAAGGCGACGCCGGAGGAGAAGGCGGTCTACGTCAAGTGGGTGGACGAGGTGGCGGGCTACATCCATAGCCTGGACAAGAATCACCTGGTCAGCAGCGGCAGCGAAGGCCTGGCCGGATCGGCGCAGGACGGCCAGCTCTACCTGGATGCCCACCGCACCAATAATATCGACTACCTGACCTACCACCTGTGGCCCAAGAACTGGGGCTGGTTCGACTCCAGGGATCCGTCCGGCAGCTGGGACAACGCCGTCGCCAAGAGCCGCGACTATCTGAATACCCACATCGAAATGGCCAAGAAACTGAACAAGCCTATCGTGCTGGAAGAGTTTGGGCTGGACCGCGACGGCCCATCGTTCAGCATCAAGTCCACCACCAAGATCCGCGACCGCTACTACCGCCTGGTGTTCGACATCATCAGCCAGCGCGCGGCCAAGGGCGATCCTATCGCCGGCTTCAACTTCTGGGCATGGGGCGGTGCGGGCCGCGCGGCCAATCCGGACTTTTGGTGGAAGCCGGGTAACGACTTCGTCGGCGATCCGCCGCAGGAAGAGCAAGGCCTGTATTCCGTGTTCGACTCCGATGTCAGCTCGCTGCTGCTGATCAAAGAGTATGCGGACAAGCTGCACGCGATCAAACGCTAAGGAGTCCATCGCATGAAACGCTTATGGCTAATTTTATTAGCGGCTATCGCCTGCGCGAACGCTAATGCGCAGAAGTTCGAAGGACTGGCCGCGACGCCGCAGATGGGCTGGAACAGCTGGAACACCTTTGCCTGCAATATCAACGAGCAGCTGATCCGCGACACGGCGGATTCGATGGTCAAGCTGGGCCTGAAGGACGCCGGTTACGAGTACGTCAACATCGACGACTGCTGGCACGGCAAGCGCGACAAGGATGGCGTGATCCATCCGGACGCCGAGCGCTTCCCGTCCGGGATGAAGGCGCTGGCCGACTACGTGCACGGCAAGGGGCTCAAGCTGGGCATCTATTCGGACGTCGGCGCAACGACTTGCGGCGGCCGTCCGGGCAGCCGAGGCCACGAGTACCAGGACGCCATCACCTATGCCGGCTGGGGCGTCGACTATGTCAAGTACGATTGGTGCGACAGCAAGGGACTGAACGCGGTCGGCGCCTACACCACCATGCGCGACGCCATCCGCAGCGCCGGCCGGCCGATGTTGTTCAGCATGTGCGAGTGGGGCGACAACAAGCCTTGGGACTGGGCCGCGGACGTGGGCCATTCGTGGCGCACCACCGGCGATATCTACCCATGTTGGGATTGCGAATTCAGTCATGGCTCGTGGTCGTCGCTCGGCGTGATGCGCATCCTGGACAAGCAGGCGGGCCTGCGCAAGTTCGCCGGACCGGGGCACTGGAACGACATGGACATGCTGGAAGTCGGCATGGGGATGACCGGCGACGAGGACCGCGCGCACTTCGCGATCTGGGCGATGATGGCGTCGCCGCTGATACTGGGGAACGATCTGCGCAGCATGCCTGAGTCCACGCGCCTCATCTTGACCAACAAGGACGTGATCGCGATCAGCCAGGACAAGCTGGGCGTGCCGGCCTGGAGGTTCATGGACGGCGGGCAGCTGGAATATTGGGCCAAGCCCATGGCGGACGGCGAATGGGCGCTGATGGTGCTCAATCGCGGCGAGCAGCCGGCGGTCATCAGCTACGATTGGCGGAAGCACCATGTCAGCGATGACCTGAGCAAGCGCGAGGCCGACTTCAAGAAAACCGTCTACGGCTGGACCGACGTCTGGGGCGGCAAGTCCGGCGACACCGGCAAGAAACTCGACACCAGAATCGCACCGCATAGCGTGCTGCTGTTGCGCCTCAAGGCGCGGGGATAAGTATGAATCACAAGTTGATGGCGGGTGCGGTATTGGCGGCGCTGGCATGGTCCGGCGCACAGGCGGCGAATCAATGGGGGCCGTATAACGCGGAGTTCCCGGCGGCGAGCGATGGCTTGCTGAAGAAGGCCTCGCAAGGCGATATCTTTGGCAACGGCGAGGCGCGGCCGTTCAGTTTGAGCGGCTGGTTCAAACCATCCGAACCTGCGCCGGGACGCACGCTGATCGCAGGCGTGGCCGATGCGGCGGGACTGGGCTGGTTCCTGTGCAGCGTGGACGGCGCGTTCTCCTTCTGCGCCGATGGTGTGGAAGTGCGCTCCACGGTATCGTTGACACCTGGGGCCTGGCTTCACCTGGCCGCCAGCTACGACGGCAAGCAGGTGACGTTGTACGCCAACGGCGGCGTGGTGGCGCGGCGGGACATGAGGCTGGCGAAAGCAGGTAAGCAAGTCTCGCTGGGCCCGCGCGGCAAGGCAGCTACCGGCTATGCCGGACGCATCGCCGGCTTCGTCGTCAACGGCGAGGCGCTGGACGAGGGCGCGTTGCGCGCGCAGGCCGCCGCCAAGCCGCAGGATGCGCTGATCAACTTTGAAACCGGCAGCCCGTCGTGGCCGATCCAGGTGCGCCAGATGTTCGGCCAGCTTGCGCCGCAGGATCCGTGGACGCTGCCGAAATCCGGCTCGCCGCTGCAGGCGCCGGTGGCCAAGCCTGCATACAGCGGTCCGCCGCTGGTGCAGAGCGCCGCCAACCGGTGGACGCTCAAATCGTGGAAGCTGCAAGCCGCGCCGCAAGTCAACGCCAGGCCGGAGCAGATATCCTCGTCCGCATTCGATGCCGGCGGCTGGTACCAGACCACCACGCCGGGCACGGTGCTGACCACGCTGGTCGATCGCGGCGTGTATCCCGATCCCGACTATGGTCTCAACAACCTGGCCATCCCGGAATCGCTGAACAAGCAGGACTACTGGTACCGCACGCCGTTCGAGCTGCCGGCCGGATTCAAGCCGGGCCAGCACCTGTTCGTCACCTTCAAGGGCGTCAACTACGAGGCGGAAGTCTGGATCAACGGCCGCAGGCTGGGTGACATGAAGGGCGCCTTTGTGCGCGGCACCTTCGACCTCAGTCCCTACCTGAAGCTCAAGGGCCAGAACGTCATCGCCGTCAAGGTCTCGCCGCCGCCGCATCCGGGCATTCCCCAGGAAGAATCGATGACGGCCGGCGCTGGCGAGAACGGCGGCACGCTGGCACAGGACGGCCCGACCTTTATCGCCTCCGAGGGCTGGGACTGGATTCCTTCCGTCCGCGACCGCAACACGGGCCTGTGGCAGGACGTGGTGCTGCACGCGACCCGCGACTTCAAGCTGGGCGACGCCCACGTCGTCACCGCGCTGCCGAAAGCCGACAACAGCGTGGCCGACGTCAGTATCGAAGTCCCGCTCACCAACCTGTCGAAGGGGACGCTGCGCGCGACCGTGCGCGCCACCATCACGCGCCGCGACGGCGGCATGAAGCCGCTCCAGATCAGCAAGGACGTCTCGCTGGCGCCGGGAGAACATGGCGTGCGCTTCACGCCTGCCGATTTCGCCGCGCTCAAGCTGCGAAATCCCAAGTTGTGGTGGCCGAACGGCTACGGCGCGCCGGACCTGCATGAGCTGAAACTGGAAGTGGTGCAGGGCGGCCAGCTGTCCGATCAATCCAGCACGCGCTTCGGCGTGCGCGCCGTCACCTATGAGCTGTCGCTGGTTGACCAGGGTGGTCATCTGCGCCGCGTGGAGGCCGACTTCACCAAGGGCCAGGAGCTGGGGGTACGCATCACCGACGGCCGCCACCAGGCCATCAAGAAGCTCTCCGATAACAACTGGGCCACCGGTCTGCGTCCGGAGGCGGAAGGCACGGCGGCGATCAAGCCGCTGGAAGACACTGCGCTCAGTCCCTTCCTGGTCATCAAGGTCAATGGCGTGCGTATCGCCGCGCGCGGTGGCAACTGGGGCACGGAAGACTGGCGCAAGCGCGTCGAGCGCGAACGGCTGGAACCATACTTCCGCCTGCACCGCGACGCCAATGTCAACATCATCCGCAACTGGGTGGGGCAGAATACCGAAGAGAATTTCTTCGACCTGGCCGACGAATACGGCCTGATGGTGCTGAACGACTTCTGGGCCTCCACGCAGGACTACAACCTGGAGCCGCAGGACGTCAACCTGTTCATGGAGAACGCGCGCGACGTCGTCAAGCAGTACCGCAACCATCCGTCGGTGGTGCTGTGGTTTGGCCGCAATGAAGGCGTGCCGCAGCCGGTGTTGAACGAAGCGCTGGAATCCATGATCTACCAGCTGGACGGCACGCGCTGGTACACCGGCAGCTCGAACCGCGTCAACCTGCAGAACAGCGGCCCGTATAACTACCGTGCGCCCGCCAGCTACTTCACCGAGCACGCCAAGGGCTTCTCGGTGGAGGTCGGCGTGCCATCCTTCCCGACGCTGGAGGCGTTCAAGGCAGCGGTGCCCGGCACAGACCAGTGGCCGCTTAGCGACACCGTCGCCTATCATGACTGGCACCCGGACGGCAACGGCAGCATCAAGTCCTTCACCGAGGCGATGGCGACGGAATATGGCGCGCCCGCCTCGCTGGCGGACTTCGAGCGCAAGGCGCAGCTGCTCAACTATGAAAGCCACCGTGCGATCTTTGAAGGCATGAACGCCGGCCTGTGGCGCCAGAACAGCGGCCGCATGCTGTGGATGACGCAGCCCGCGTGGCCGAGCACCATGTGGCAGATCCTCAGCCACGACTACGACACGCACGGCGCCTTCTACGGCGTGAAGAGCGCTTCCGAGCCGGTACACGTGCAAATGAACCTGCCCGATCACCGGGTGATGGTGGTGAACAATCCGGCGACGCCGCTCGACGGCGTGACGCTGGCGTGGTTCGCCTGGGACGTGAGCGGCAAGATGGTGGCCAACGGCGAGCGCGCGGTGCAGGTGCCGGCGGTCAGCACGTCGGCGGCGATCGACATCGGCATCGACGGCCTGCTGGCCAGGCACAAGCTGGTGGTGCTGAAACTGAGCCTGAAGCAGGCCAACGGCAACGTGATTTCGCAGAACGTCTACTGGCCGGGCGCCACCCGCGCCGACCAGCAGGAACTGAACAAGCTGGCGCCGGTGGAACTGGGCGTGTCCGCGCGCTGGGGCAAGGCCGCGGTCGAGGGCGAGCGCCAGCTGCTGCTCACGCTCAGCAACCGCAACGCCGCGCCGGCGCTGGGCGGCAAGCTGACCCTGTTCAAGGCCGACGGCACGCGCATCCTGCCGGTCTACTATTCGGATAACTACGTCGGCCTGATGCCGGGCGAGAGCCGCACCGTGACCGCCACCTTCAAGGCCGAAGGCGATGTCCGCCTCGACTTGCGCGGCTGGAACGTAGCGCCGCAATCGCTGCCGGTCGGCAGCTCGACGGGCCTGACCGGGGACGGCAGCGCATGCGGCACCACGCCGTCGCCACGCAAGGTCGAATATTCGTGGATGACGGTGGAGCGCTGGAAGAAGATATTCAGCGAGCAGACCGCGATTGCGGATGCCGGCAATGTCGACCTGCTGTTTGTCGGCGATTCGATCACCGAGGGCTGGAACAAGGCCGTCTGGGACAAATCGTTCGGCGGCTGGCGTCCCGCCAACTTCGGCATCGGCGGCGACCACACCGGCAATGTGTTGTGGCGCTTGCAGAACGGGCACGCGGAGAAGCTGCACCCCAAGCTGGTGGTGTTGACCATCGGCGTGAATAACTTCTTCCATTGCAGCGCGACGCCGGCTGAAGTGTTCGACGGCGTGAAAGCGACGGTGGCGAAGCTGCGCACGATATATCCCGATGCGACCATTCTTTTGAACGGTGTGCTACCTTACGAGCAATCCGCGAAAAACCCCAAGCGGGAGCAGATCAAGGAACTTAACCGCATGATCGCCACGCTGCAGGACGGCGGTAAAGTAATCTACCGCGACTACGGCGCGCGCTTCCTGCAGGCGGACGGCGATATGTCGCGCGAGGTGATGGCCGATTTCCTGCATCCGACGGCGAAGGGCTACCAAATCTGGTCCGACGCCATGCTGCCGGATATCCGCCAACTGATGCAGTAACAAGCATGGGAGTGTGAATGCGATACCGATTGTGGGCCGCCTGCGCCGTGCTTTGCGCCGCGATGCCGGCGATGGCGGCGCCGATTCCGGCGGCTGATGCGCGCGTGGCCCGCATGGGCCGCAGCGAGGTTGGCGCCGATGGCAGCGTGCGGTTCGGTTATCCGGGCGTGAGCTTTTACCTGAACTTTGAAGGTTCGCGCCTGAGCGTTGAGGTGGAAGCCGATGGCGAGCGCAACTACCTGGATGTGATCGTCGACGGCGGCGAGCCGCGCAAGCTGCATCTGGCGCAAGGCAGGCAGACGCTGGCCCTGTTCGAAGCCGACCAGCCGGACAGGCATAGCGTCGAAATCGTCAACCGTTCCGAAACCTGGCACGGCATCGCCGCGCTACGAAATTTCGATACCGATGGAGAGTGGAAGCAGCCGCCCGAGCTCCCGCAGCGCAAGCTGCTGGTGCTGGGCGACTCGATCACCTGCGGCGAAGCCATCGACCGCGTGCCCGGCGCGAAGAAGGAGCCTGCATGGTGGAATCCGCGTGCCTCCTACGGCATGCTGATGGCGCGCGATCTGAAGTCGCAAGTGCAGCTGGTCTGCTACGGCGGGCGCGGCCTGGTGCGCACCTGGGACAACAAGACCGATGACCTCAACCTGGCCGATTACTACCAGCTGACGATCGCGGACAAGCTGCACCCGGTGCAATGGGACCAAAAGAATTATGAACCCGACGCGATTGTCAGCGCCATCGGCACCAACGACATGGCGCCCGGCATCCCCGAGCGCGAGCCTTATGTGGAAGCCTACGTCAAGCTGGTGCAAACGCTGCTGAGGGATCATCCGCGCGCGCAGGTCATGCTGACCGAGGGCGGTATCCTGACCGGAGAGAAGCACGCGACGCTGGCCGGCTACATCGCCGAAACGGTGCGCCGCGTCGGCGATCCGCGCGTGCACGCCATCGCGTCAACCGGCTATCCGGGCGACGCCACCGACGGTCATCCGACCAGGGAGCAGAACGTCAGGATGGCCAACGACCTGCTGCCGCAGATACGCGCCATCATGCACTGGTAAGCAGCGTACTGAGTATCGGCGCCAGCAACACCATCAGGATGCCGCTGAAGATCATGGTCAGGCTGGCGACCGCGCCTTCCTGCGGACCGATCATGCGCGCCTTGCTCAAGCCGAAGCCGTGTGCCGCGGCGCCCAGCGGCGCGCCCCTGGCGATGCGCATGCGCAGCGGCAGCAGCCCAAGCAGCAGCTGGCCGAGCAGGATGCCGAAGATTCCCGTGATGATGACAAACAGGCCTGTCAACTGCGCCGAGCCGCCCAGGTGCTGCGTCGCCTCCAGCGCGAACGGCGTGGACACCGAGCGCGCCAGCAGGCTTTGCGCGGTGCTGCCGTGGAGACCCAGCAAGCGGTCCAGCAGGAGCGTGCTGGTCAGCGATGCGGCGATGCCGGCGCAGCTGCCAAGGGTGAGCGCCAGCCAGTGCTTGCGCACCAAATCACGGTACTGGTAGATCGGCATCGCGAAAGCCACCGTTGCCGGCCCCAATAGCCACGACAGCCAGCGCGTATCGCCGAAGTATTCGGGAAACGGCGTGGACGACAGCTGGACCACGGCGATCAGCAGCGCCGAGGTGGAGATCGCCGGCGCCAGCCAGAAATAAGGATAGCGACGGTGCAAGGCCTGGTTCGCATAGAACAGGCCCAGTGTCAGCAGCAGGAACAGCAGCGGCTTCATGCCGCCGCCCGTTGCGCGCGCAAGCGGCGCAGGCGCATGCCGCGCTCCAGGCGGCATACCCACTCGACGGTGAACGCCGTCGCCGTCAGCACGCAGATGAATCCCAGCCCTATCGCGGCGCACAGCCGCAGGCCATCGCTCTTGAGCAGGCCGGTGAACTGCACCACCGACACCACCAGCGGCACAAAGAACAGCAGCATGTTCGACAACAGCCAGTCCGCGCCGTGCTCGATGGCGGCCGGGCGCAGCACGCCGCCCAGCAGCAGGGCGACCATCGCCAGCAGGCCGACCACGCCGCCGGAGAAGGGCAGGTGCAGCCAGGCGGCCGCGCGGTCGGCGGCGTACCAGGTGGCGATCAGCCCGAGCACCTGCATCAGAGTGTAGAGAATGCGTTTCATTGAACCATTCTAGGTGGCGATCCATAAAAGATAAAATGAATTAAAATTATGAAAATCATTCTAATTTGGAATAGATCATGGATATCCGCGCGCTGCGTTATTTCGTCGCCGTCGTCGAGCAGCAGAGCTTCAGCCGCGCCGCCGAGCGCCTGCACGTCACACAGCCCACCGTCAGCAAGATGGTCCAGCAGCTGGAGCAGTCGCTCGACCTGGTGCTGCTGGACCGCGTCGGCAAGCGCTTCACCTTGACCGACGCCGGCAAGGTGGTGCTTCAGCGCGGCCGCGCCTTGCTGGCGATGCACGAGGATATGGGCGTGGAACTGGCGGACCTGCAGCAGCTGCGGCGCGGCGACCTGCGCATCGGCGTCACCCAGCAGGCGCACGCGCCGCTGGCGCCTTTGCTGGCGGCCTATCACCGCCGTCATCCGCAGATCGAGCTCAAACTGTTTGAAGGCGGATCGCAGTCGATCGAAACGGACCTGCGCAACGGCACGCTGGAAATGGGCACCATGCTGGATCATCCGGCCAACGCCGGCATCTGGCAGGAGTTCGATTCCTTCCCGCTGGTGCGTTCGCCCTTATGCCTGCTGGCGTCCAGGGATTCCGAATGGCGCGGCCGCCGCGGCGTGGCGCTGCGCGAGCTGGCAGACAGCTCCTTCATCTTCTATGCGGAATCGTTTGCGCTGAACGAAATCGTCACCGCCGCCTGCCTGCGCGAAGGCTTCACGCCGCGTATCAGCAGCCGTAGCGGCCAATGGGATTTTGTGGCCTCGCTGGTGAGGCTGGGCGTGGGTATCGCGCTGCTGCCGAAAATCTTTTGCGATACCCTGCCCAAGGGCCGGTTCTCCGTGGCGACGCTGGAGCAACCGGCTTTGGATTGGAACCTGATGCTGGCCTGGCGGCGCGGCGGACATCTTTCGTTCGCCGCGCGCGCCTGGCTGGACCTGGTCCGTTCCGGGACTTAGTAGTTGGCGCCTACGCGGACACCGAACATGCGCGGCTCGACGAAGTACGACCGCATGAAGCCGCCGAAGGCCGAATCGGTGCTGGTCTTGGCGTGGCTGTCGGAGATGTTACGCACATACAGCTCGGCGTGCCATTTGTCTTCCGGTGCTTCCAGGCGGATCGACGCATCGCCCATCGCGTAAGCCTTCTGGTAACGGCCGACGTGGGCGAAGTCCGAATTCAGCAGGTCGAAGTAAGCCTTGTCGCGCCAGTTCACCTTCACGTACGGGATCACCTTGTAGCCGTTCTCCAGTCCGAACTCCTGCGAGAAGTTGATGTTGAACTGGTACTTCGGCGTATTCGGCAGGTGGTTGCCCTCGATGTTGGCCAGGCGGCGGCCCAGCAGCGTCTTGTCCGTGCCGTTGTAGACGGCAGGGCAGGCCGGCAGACCCAGCTCGGTACGGACATCGCACTGGTAGTCGTCGCTGTACGAGTTGAAGTCGTGCACGCTGGTGTTGATGTAAGCGAAGCCGCCGCCAATGCGGCCGCCGCGCCAGGGCTTGTAGTCCCATTCCAGTTCCAGGCCGGGGATATTGACCTTGCCGACGTTGATGGTGCGCCAGGTTTCATACACGTCGCACTTCGGCTGGTCGGCCGGGCATGGCAGGCCGTTGTCCGGGATGATCTGGTTGACGAAGTAGGTGCCGGTCAACTGCATGCCCTTGTACTTCATGAAGAAGGCGGTGGCCGAGAGGCTCAGCGTATTTTCCAGGAACTTGCCCTTGAAGCCCAGCTCATAGTTGGTCACGGTCTCCGGCTCATACGGCAGGAAGGTCACCACGCCCGGTTTGCCGTCCGCGCACTTGTGATAGTTGCAGCTGTCGGTCTTGTCGGCGAAGCCGCCGGCCTTGTAGCCGGTGGAGACGGAAGCGTAGACCATCTTGTTGTTGTCGATCTGCTTTTGCAGGCCGGCGCGCCAGGTGATCTTGTTCCAGGTCTGCTTATGGTCGTTCGAAGTCGGCGCGCCATACAGGTGGTAGGCGCCGACGCTGCCGCCCATGCCCGGCGCCAGGTCGGTGCCATCGTGGACGTGGAAGCCCGGTGTGCCCGGCGTGCCTTGCGAGTACCAGCCGTTGTAATAGGCAGGATCGCCCTTCCAGTTGGCGCCATAGACTTCGCCGCCCTTGTCTTCCTTGCTGTCGACGCTGTAGCGCGCGCCCAGCGTGGCGGTCCAGGTCGGGATGAACTTCCAGTCGGCTTGCGCGAAGGCGGCCTTGGCGTCGACCTGGCGGTTGGGCTGGTGATACAGCACGCTGCCCACGTCGCCGTACGGCTTCTGGATGGTGTTGGTGATCTCGTAGTCGATGTTGTTCCGCTCGTGCATCCAGAACAGGCCGGCCACATACTGCACGTTGCCCAGCTGCTGCTTGAGCTGCGCCTCATGTACGGTCGACAGGTAACGCGAATCCAGCGTGCGGTGGAAGGAATCGGTCAGCGGCCAGGTGCCCCAGTTGCCGTCGACCGAATTCGGATAGGCGCCGTTGATCTGGAACGGCGCGGCGTTTTGCAGCCCCTTGTCGTCGTCGGTGATTTCCGAGCGGCGCTGGTCGGCGAGCTGGAAGGTGTAGTCGAAACTGGTGTGGTCGTTGATGTTCCAGTTGACGCCGGTGCGCAGCGTGCGGATCTTCATGTCGATATGGCCAGGCACGTTGACGTTGATGTCCCATTTTCCCTGGTCGGTGCAGGCATAGCGCGTGCCTGCGCCGGCATCGCAATCGCGGAAAGCGGCGCCGCCGGCGCTGGAGTCCTGGAATTCCTCGTAGGCCGCCTTCGCGGTCACGTCCTTGTTCACCTTCAGCAGGGCGGAGATGCGGCCGGCCCATTCGTTCTGGTTGGTGTAGTAGTCGCTCGGGCCGATGACGCTGTTGAAGCGCTGGTCGACGTCCGGCTTGCCGTTCGGGATCCAGCCCAGCGCCGGCGCGTTGGCTTCGCTCAGGTCGCGTTTTTGGTTGGCATAGCCGTCGCGTTTCACCTTCATGAAGGTGCCGCGCAGTGCCAGCGAGTCGTTGACGACCACGTTTTGCACCAGCGAGAGCTGCTTCTTGTCGTAGTTGCCGAGATCCAGATCGGCCTTGCCGTAGTTACCGGTCCAATCGGGTTTTGCGGGGATCACGTTGATGCTGCCGCCGGTGGAGTTGCGGCCGAACAGCGTACCTTGCGGGCCGCGCAGCACTTCGACCTGGTCCAGGTCGAACATCAGCGCCTGCGCACCCTGAGGACGCGGCGAATACATGCCGTCGACGTGGAAGCCGACCGCCGGGTCGCCGGTCTCGGTGAAGTTGGTCGAGGTGATGCCGCGGATGGTGATCTGCACAGCCGAATCGAGGCCGGTGTTTTCGATCACGACGTTGGGCATTTCGCCGCTCAGATCACGCAGGCTGGTGGCACCTTTGCGGGTCAACTGGTCCTGGCTCAGCGCCGTGACGGCAAGCGGGGTTTTCAGCAGCGAGGTTGAATAGCGGGTCGCGGTGACTTTGACTTCCGGGATCTGGTCAGGGTTGCCGACCACCGGAGCCGCGGCCGCAGCGGTGGTGGCGGCTTGCGCGTCGCCGTTTGCGTTGTCGGCGCCGGCTTGCGCATATGCGCTCATGTTCATGAAACCGCAGGCGCTGGCGACGGCAAGACTCATGAGAGTCCTTCTCGTAGGTTGAAGCATTTTGTCTCCTTGATGTTTTTGGAATTGTGGGCAGTCGCTATGCCCCGGAGGCGGCCGCGCTACGGGTATGGCAATCTGACAACCCCGAGTATTGGCTTGCTATTTTTGATGGTCAAACGAATCCAAATTTGGCGGCGCAGTTTAATCAGATTTACTAAACACGCTCCGCGTACAGCGGGTTGGCGTCTCCCAACAACAACGGCGCAACCTTTTTGTTAAGTTTTGTAAGCTTTTCTTGCGAAGCGTTGCAAAGTCCCTAGTGGGCGCACGCCGCCCTGCCCGGTAGAGCCCCGGCGGGGTTAGGAAATGTAACTTCTTAATATGGTTTTATGAATGAATTCAATCACTTAGCTTTGTCGTGATTGTCGATTCCGTAACGGAAAATGCGATGCTAAGATGAATTCATCGTTGTAAACAAAGCTACGCAAAAGGGACACATACATGCAATTACGCCGGATTGTTCGACACGCTCTGCTGCTCGCCATGTTCTCCGCGCAGGCCTCCCAGGCCGGCACGCTGGTGATCGAAAGCTGGCGCGTCGACGATAAAACGCTGTGGGAAAAGGTCTTGCTGCCGGCGTTTGAAAAGAACCATCCCGGTATCGACGTCAAGTTCGCGCCGACCGCGCCGACCGAATACGACTCCAGCCTGGCCGCGCGGCTGGCCGGCGGCACGGCGGGCGACCTGATCTCCTGCCGTCCGTTCGACGTCTCGCTGTCGCTATATAAGAAGGGGCATCTCGAAAAGCTGGACGGCAAGGGCGGCATGCAGAACTTCGCGCCAACGGCAACGGTGGCCTGGCAGACCGACGACGGCAAGGACACCTTCTGCATGCCGGTCGCCTCGGTGATCCACGGCTTCTTATATAACAAGAAGATCTTCAAGAAGCTGAACCTGCAGCCGCCGAAGACGGCGGACGAGTTCTTCGCCGTGCTGGAATCGCTGAAGAAGGGCGGCGTCGTGCCGCTGGCGCTGGGCACGGCCGACCAGTGGGAATCGAGCCAAATGGTTTACACCAATATCGGACCGAACTTCTGGCGCGGCGAGGAAGGGCGCAAGGCGCTCATCGCCGGCAAGGCCAGGCTGACCGACGCGCCGTTCGTCGAGGCGCTGGAGTTCGAGGCGAAGATGGGCACCTACCTGGGTAAGGGCGCCAGCGCCCAGACCTACGGCGACAGCCAGAACCAGTTTGCGCTGGGCCGCGCGGCAATCTACCCGACCGGCTCCTGGGATATCTCCTACTTCAGCCAGACGCCGGGCCTGGAACTGGGCGCGTTCGCGCCGCCGGTGCGCAAGGCGGGCGACCCGTGCTTCATCTCGGACCACATGGACATCGGCATCGGCATCAACAAGAAGTCCAGGAACAAGGACGACGCCTACAAGTTCCTGGCATGGGTGGGATCGCAGGAGTTCGCGGACATCTACACCAACCGCGTGACCGGTTTCTTCTCGCTGTCCAACCATCTGATCGCGGTGCGCGATCCGGTGGCCAAGCAGATGGCCGAGTGGCGCAACAGCTGCGCGTCGACCATCCGCTTCAACGCCCAGGTGCTGAACCGTGGCCAACCCAGCATGGAGAGCGAGCTTTGGAACATCAACGCACAGGTCTTGAACGGCAAGTTGGCGCCGAAAGATGCCGCCGCCAAGCTGCAGAACGGTTTTGCCAAGTGGTACAAGCCACAGCAAAAGTAGTGTCACACTAATCCCTCCCCTTGATTGTGTGTGATCCATTCAGGCCGGCGCCGGGCGCGGTGCCGGCCATTTTTTTGTCCGAATTCTGGAGGCAGTCTTGAAACATGAGGTGAATACGGTGCGGCCCTGGCAGTTGCTGCTGTTTCTGGCGCCGGCGGTGGCGATCTACGCGCTGTTTAGCGCGCTGCCGCTGGTGCAGACGCTGGGGCAGGGTTTCTTCAGCGCGGACGACAGCGGCGCCGTCGTCTTCGTCGGGCTGGAGAACTTCCGCACCATCCTGCTCGATCCCGACTGGTCGGCCGGCTTCTGGAACGCGATGCTCAACAACGCCAGGTTCTTCGGCCTTCATATGCTGCTGCAGAATCCGATCGGCCTGCTGCTGGCCACCTTGTTTAGTTTGAAGGGGCTGCGCGGCGCGCGTACCTACCGCACCTTGATCTTCCTGCCGACGCTGCTGTCGGTGGTGATCATCGGCTTTATCTGGCAGCTGATCCTGTCGCCGCTGTGGGGCGTGGGTGAGAAGCTGATGGGCTTTGCCGGACTGGCCGGCTTGTTCGCGCCGTGGATCGGGCAGGAGGAGACCGCGCTGGCGACCCTGTCGATGATCTCGGTCTGGCAGTACGTCGGCATGCCGATGATGCTGATCTATGCCGCGCTGCTGGCGGTGCCGGACGAAATCGTGGAAGCGGCGCACGTCGAAGGCGCCAGCGCGATGCGCATCTTCTGGCAGATCAAGCTGCCGCTGATTTATCCGACGCTGGGCCTGGTGACCATCCTGACCTTCGTCGCCAACTTCAACGCGTTCGACCTGATTTACTCGATCAAGGGCGCGCTGGCCGGGCCGAACTATTCGACCGACATTCTGGGCACCTTGTTCTACCGGACCTTCTTCGGCTACCAGGCGCAGGTCGGCAATGCGTATCTGGGTTCCGCCGTCGCCACGCTGATGTTCCTGGTGATCCTGGCCGGGGTGGGTGTTTACTTCGTCGGTGTCCAGCGCAGGCTGACCCGCTTCGCACTGTGAGGACCGCGCCATGACCGCAATCGCCATGTATCCTCCCGTCCCGCTGATGCGGCGCATCGACCTTGGCCGCCTGATGGTGCATGCCACGCTGATCGCCTACACCGTGCTGGCGCTGTTCCCGATCGCGTTGATCCTGATTAACTCGATCAAGAGCCGCGAAGCGATCTTCGACGATCCGCTGGCGCTGCCGACGATGGAATCGCTGACCTTCATCGGCTTCGAGAAGGTCCTGGCCAGCACCAACTTCCTGCTTTACTTCGGCAACAGCCTGGTCGTCACGCTCGCCGCGTTGTTCTGCATCGTGCTGTTCGGCGCGATGGCGGCATGGGCGCTGTCGGAATACCGCTTCATGGGCAACCGCGTGCTGACGCTGTTCCTCGCGCTGGGCATCATGATCCCGATCCGCCTCGGCACGGTGTCGATACTGGAGTTGATGGTCAAGCTGGACCTGGTCAATACGTTGACGGCGCTGGTGCTGGTTTATACGGCGCAGGGGCTGCCGCTGGCGGTCATGATCCTGTCCGAATTCATGCGGCAGGTGCCGTCGGAGCTGAAGGACGCGGCGCGCTGCGACGGCGTCGGCGAGGTGAAGATCTTCTTCAAGGTGGTGCTGCCGCTGATCCGTCCCGCCGTCGCCACGGTGGCGGTGTTCACCATGATCCCGGCCTGGAACGATTTGTGGTTCCCGCTGATCCTGGCGCCGTCGGACCGTACCAAGACCGTCACGCTGGGCGTGCAGCAGTTCATCGGACAGTACGTCACCGACTGGAATTCCGTGCTGGCGGCGCTGTCGCTGGCGGTGATCCCGATGCTGATCCTGTACGCGGTCTTCTCGCGCCAACTGATTCGCGGCCTGACAGCGGGCGCGGTGAAATAACCCCAGCGTCATTCCCGCGCATGCGGGAATCCATACTCAGCATGGGCTCCCGCGTGCGCGGGAGCGACGGTGACTTGATTTGAATGAGGAAATGTAATGGCAAGTGTCAGCCTGAAAGAACTGCGTAAATCCTACGATGGCAAGACCGACGTCCTGGCCGGCATCGACCTGGATATCGCGGATGGAGAGTTTGTCGTGCTGGTCGGGCCGTCCGGCTGCGGCAAGTCCACGCTGCTGCGCATGCTGTGCGGCCTGGAGAACATCACCGGCGGCAGCATGGAAATCGGCGGCCAAGTGGTCAACCACTTGCCGCCGGCGGAACGCGGCATCGCGATGGTGTTCCAGAGCTACGCGCTGTATCCGCACATGACGGTGTACCAGAACATGGCCTTCGGCCTCAAGGTGGCCGGCAAGGACAAGACGGCGATCAAGGCGCGCATCAACCAGGCCGCCGCCACGCTGAAAATCGAACACCTGCTGGAACGCCTGCCGCGCGAACTGTCCGGCGGCCAGCGCCAGCGCGTGGCGATCGGCCGCGCCATCGTGCGCGAGCCGCGCCTGTTCCTGTTCGATGAACCGCTCTCCAACCTGGACGCGGCATTGCGCGTGCAAACCCGGCTGGAGATCGCCAAGCTGCACCGCCAGCTGGACGCCACCATCGTCTACGTCACCCACGATCAGGTCGAGGCGATGACCTTGGGCGACAAGATCGTCGTCATGCACGAAGGGCAGATCCAGCAGGCCGGCACGCCGCTGGACTTGTACCAGCAGCCGCGCAACCTGTTCGTGGCGGGCTTTATCGGCTCGCCGAAAATGAATCTGCTGGCCGGCACCGTCGCCGAAGCCCACGCCAACGGCGTACTGGTGCTGTTGCCGAGCGGCGAATCGGTGCGTGCGGCGGTCGACGGCAGCGGCATGCGCATCGGTTCCAGGGTCACGCTCGGCCTGCGCGCCGAGCATATCCAGGAATCGCGGGCCGGTTCGGAAGTGTTTAACGGCGAGGTCAGTGTGGTCGAACACCTGGGCGAAGCCAATTACATCTACGTCAGCCGCGAAGGCGGTGAAGACGTAGTGATACGCGGGGATGGCGAGCGCCACGTCGAGATCGGACAGTCCATCGTCTTCTCGGCCGACAGCACCGCCTTCCACGTGTTTGACGAAGGAGGGCAGGCGCGGCGGCGTCTGCGTCCGGGAAATATGGTGTCGTCCGCCCGCAGCTTCATGCGCAGCGTTTGACATCAAGAGCGGTTCTTTACTTTTTAAAACAGGGAGAATTGAATGAGCAAGCCGGTACTTAAGAAAAAACTACTACCCAACCTGATCGCGCTGGCACTGGGCGGAGCGATTGCGCCGCACCTCTACGCAGCAGATCCCGTAGAGGCACAGACCACCGAAGCTGTACCGGCTGGAGAAACCGCAACCGTTGAAGTGCGTGGCATCCGCGAGCGCCTGAAACGCAACCTGGCGGAGAAGCGCGATGCGGGCAATGTGATCGACACCGTCACCGCCGAGGAAGTCGGCAAGTTCCCCGACAAGAACGTGGCCGACTCGCTGCAGCGCGTGCCGGGCATCTCCGTGGACCGCACCTGGGGCGAGGGTCGCGACATCTTCGTGCGCGGCACCGACAAGAACCTGAACCTGACGCAGCTGAACGGCCAGGCCGTGGCCTCCGGCTACTGGTGGAAGAACGATTCGCAGAGCCGCGGCTTCAACTACGACATCCTGGCGTCGGAGCTGGTCGGCAGCATCGACGTGTATAAAAGCCCGTCCGCCGATCTGGACGAGGGCAGCATCGGCGGCCTGGTGATCGTCAAGACCCGCAAGCCGTTCCAGCTGAAGCCATTCGTGGCGCAGGTGTCGGCCGAAGCGACCTACAGCGAACTGCCGAAGAAGACCGATCCGCAGTTTTCGGGCTTGCTGAGCTGGACCAATGAGCAGAAGACCTTCGGCGCGCTGATCGCGCTGAGCCAGCAGAAGCGCACCATGCGCCGCGACGGCCTGGAAAACTTCACCGATTCGACCAAGTACAACATCGTCGACCAGAACGGCGTCGTCACGCCGGGCGCATATGCATCGTGGGGCGGCGGCTCGGCGATCTTCCGCCAGGACCGTGAGCGCACCACCGGCAACCTGACGTTGCAAGCGCGTCCGAACGCCAACACGGACATCACGCTGAACTACATGAACTCCGATATGAGCATGGACAACAGCAACCAGAACTACCTCTGGGAGGCCGGCGGCCTGGCGGATGCGAAGGGCAATATCGCCGTGTCCAATCCGAAGTTCATCACGACCTCCGACGGCACCAAGGCGCTGGTCGGCGGCACGGTTGGTCCGACGGGCGGCGTGTCGTTCGAACCTATCTTCCGCCAGTCCTACATCAAGTCGGAAGTGCTGGACCTGGACGGCACCTACGATGGCGACAACTGGAAATTCCACGGCCAGGCCGGCACCACCAAGGGCTCCGGCGGCAGCGACCATGACCGTAATTTCTGGTTCACGGGGAATACCCGCACCACCTTCAATATCGCGCCGGACACCTATGAGGTCAAGTACCTGGACATGAACCCACTGGACGCGAGCAAGCTGACGCTGCAAAACGCGCGCGACTGGATCCGCCGCATGGAGACCAAGGAGAACTACGCGCAGGGCGACCTGACGCTGGACCTGAACGGCGACTTCTTCAAGGCGATCAAGGTCGGCGCCAAGTTCCGCGATACGACGGTGCAGAACCGCCGCACCATCGGCACCGTCGGCCCGGGCAGCACCGGCTGGCAGTCGTTCTCGCTGTCCGACCTGTCGACCGGCGCTTCGCCGCTGCTCAGCCAGGAGGCCGCCAGCGCCGGTTCGCTGACGCAGTACGCATGGGTGGACGATGGCTTGGCCTACTCCAAGGGCTTTGCCATGTACGACAAGGGCATGGTCTACAACGAAGCCAAGGGCGAGTACTACAAGATCAAGGAAAAGATCTACGCCACCTACGTGCGGGCAGACTTCGCGGCCGGCCAGTGGCGCGGCGATTTCGGCGCGCGCGTGGTCAAGACCGACCAGACCTCGGAGGCTTACCAGGACCTGAGCGGCAACGGCAACTACGTGCTGGGCAATGTAACGCGCAGCTACACCGACGTGCTGCCCAACCTGAACGCGGTCTACAGCGTCAACAAGGACCTGCTGGTGCGCGGCGCGGTGGCCCGTGTCATGGCGCGCAACACCTACAGCGATTTGAGCGCCAGCACGGAAGTCAGCGGCACCACCAACGCCGCCACCTCGGGCAATCCGCTGCTCAAGCCTTACCACGCCAACCAGGCGGAGATCGGCGCCGAGTGGTATTACGCCGATGCCTCGCTGCTGTCGGCGACGCTGTTCGCGAAGAAGCTCGACACCTTCATCTATTCGCAGACCGCGACCGAGAATGTGGCCGGCGTCCAGCGTTCGGTGACCCGCCCGTACAACGCCAACAACGGCGCCACGGTCAACGGCCTGGAATTCCAGTGGCAGCAGGCCTTCACCAGCGGCTTCGGCGCCATCGTCAACTACACCTTCACCGACGCCAAGACCGGCGCCAACGCGGCGGGCCGCAAGCTGAACGTGATCGGCAACTCGCGCAACCAGGCCAACGTCACCGGTTTCTGGGAGAAGAACGGCTACAGCGCGCGCTTGTCGTACAACTACCGCTCCAAGGCATACGGCGCGCTGGACGAGGGTGGGCAGGATGTCACCAGCGCCTACGGCCAGTGGGATGCGTCGGCCAGCTGGGACGTGACGCCGAAGATCAGCGTCTATCTCACGGCGGTCAACATCGGTAATGAAGTCATCCGCACCAATACCACCGACGGTTTGCCGGTCGGCGTGTACGAAAACGGCGCGCGCTACAGCGTTGGCCTGAAAGCCAAGTTCTGATAGCGTTTTTTTAACCACAGGTGCAGCCCGATTCCATTTCATGGTGTCGGGCTTTTCCATTACAATCATGTCATTATTTCCGTTTGGGATGCTGAGTGATCCGGTTACGCCTTCGTTCCACCTGCGGCTTGCTGGCCGCCTGCCTGGTCGCGCAATCCGCGACTGCCGCGGCGACCCTGCAAGTGCTGCACTGGTGGACCTCGCCCAGCGAGCGCAAGGCGGCCAACCTGCTGGCCGCGCGCGCGGCCGACGAGGGCATCGAATGGAAGGACGCCGCCATCCCCGGCGGCGCGGGACTGGGCGCGGGCAAGGTGCTCAAGAGCCGCGTGCTGGCCGGCGATGCGCCGGAGGTCACGCAGATCATCGGCGCCTCCATCGCCGAGTGGGCCGACCTGGGCCTGCTGCTGGAGATCGACAACGTGGCCAGCGCCGCGAACTGGAACAGCGTGCTGTTCCCGACCATCCAGACGCTGATCACGCACCGCAAGCACGTGGTGGCGGCGCCGGTCGGCATCCATCGCGTGAATACGCTGTTCTATAACCGCGCATTGTTCGCGCAGCTCAAATTGTCACTGCCGCAAAGCTGGGCGGATTTCGAGAACGTCGCGCAGAAGCTCAAGGCCGCCGGTGTGACGCCGCTGGCGCAGAGCAGCGAGTCGTGGCAGGTCGCCGCGCTGTTCGAGAACCTGGTGCTGGCCGAGAGCGGACCGGAATTCTATCGCCAGCTGTTTGTGCGGCGCGATCCTTCCGCTGCCGCGGACCGCCGCACGGCGCAGGCGCTGGAGCGGCTGCGCACGATCAAGGGCTGGAGCGGCGGCCAGGTTGACGAGCGTTCATGGCCGGATGTGGCGCGCCAGTTCGCGCGGCGCGAGGCCGGCATGATGATCATGGGCGACTGGGCCAAGCCCGAGCTGCGCGACATGGGCATGGTGCTGGACGAGGACTTCGCCTGCGGCACGGCGCCGGGCACCGGCAAGTATCACCTGTACAGCGTCGACACCTTCACCATGTTCGCCGGCGACTACCGCCATATGCCGACGCAGGAAAAGATGGCGCGGCTGCTGGTGTCGCCGCCGGTGCAGGTCGAATACAACGCGCTGAAAGGCTCGGTGCCGGTGCGGCGCGATGCCGACCCGTCGCGCATGGACAGCTGCGGGCGCGCTTCGTGGACGGCGTTCGGGCAGGGCGCGGCGGTGCAGGCGCCCAGCCTGGTGCACCGCATGGCGACCGACGAGGCGAGCCGCGACGCCATCATCGCCGAGATACACCGCTATTTTCTAGACGACAGGACCGCGCCGGCCGAGGCGCAGCGGCGCCTTGGGGTGCTGTTCCGACTATTCAACCTCAGAAGCCAGGGAGCACACGGTGCGCAAGATACTGATCGTAGACGATGACCAAAAGACCCGCGTGCTGCTCAAGACTTATCTGGAGAAGAACCAGTACGAGGTGCTGCTGTCGCATAACGGAGAGAGCTTCCTGGCCGAGCTGCATGCGCATACGGACCAGCTGTCGCTGGTGATCCTCGACGTGATGCTGCCCGATACCGACGGTTTCGCGCTGTGCAAGCAGGTGCGGCAGCGCTCCAATGTGCCGATCATCATGCTGACCGCGAGCTCGGACGAGACGGACCGCATCGTCGGCCTGGAGCTGGGGGCGGACGATTACATCGCCAAGCCGTACAGCCCGCGCGAGCTGCTGGCGCGCATCAAGGCCATCCTGCGCCGCACCGCATTGGAGGCGCCGTCCGCGCGCTACTATCGCTTCGTTGGCTTCACGCTGGATCTGCTGGAGCGGAAGGTGATCGACAGCGAGGGCGTGCCGCTGGCGTTGACCGGCCTGGATTTCCAGCTGCTGAAGTATTTTGTCGAGCATCCGGGCGTGATCCTTGACCGCAGCGTATTGTGCGAAGAGACGCGCGGCCGCGATTCCGGTCCGCTCGACCGTTCGCTGGACGTGCAGATCAGCCGTTTGCGCCTGCGCCTCAACGACGACGGCAAGCAGCCGGCGCTGATCAAGACGGTGCGCGGCGCCGGCTACGTGTTCTCGGCGGACGTCAGCGTGTCGCATGCTTGATCGCCTGCGGCGCATTTGGCCGGCGTCATTGCTGGGCCGCTTGTCGCTGGTGATGGTGGCGGGGCTGCTGGTCACGCAGCTGGCCGCGAGCGCGATCTGGGCCAGCCAGCTGCGGGCCAAGGCGCAGGTGGAGGCGCAATCGGCGGCGCAGTACGTGGCGCATAGCGCATCCGGTGCGATCCGTTTCTTCCGCAGCCTGCCGCCGAGCTATCGCCAGCTGACCATCCAGCAGCTGCGCGAGATGGGTGGCACGCGCTTCTTCGTCAACCTGAATCACGCCTACGTGCCGGTCAAGCCGATCGCCGAACATCCGCTGGCGACCGGCGTGATGGCGACCGTCGGCGCCACGCTGAAAAGCGACCTGCCGCATTCGCCCAGCTTCCATCTGGCGTTTGCGTGGCCGGACGAGCTGATCGTCTCCGAAGGCGACGTGCGCCTCAACGACCTGCCGGACGCCTGGGTGCAGCACATCCTGCTGCTGCAGCCGGATCCCGCGCCGATACTAGTGATCCAGACCGAGCTTGAGCCGGGCAACTGGCTGTACATGGCGGCGCTGATGCCGAATCCGTACTTCTTGAGCAGTAACGATCCGCTGGCATGGGATCGCCTTGCGCTGCAAGGACTGTCGCTGGCGGCGGTGCTGCTGCTGTGCATACTGGTGGTGCGCTGGATCACGCGTCCGCTGGCCGCGCTGTCCGATGCCGCCGCCGCTTTCGGCCAGGATGAGAATGCGCCGCCGCTGCCGGAGACGGGCAGCCGGGAGTTCATCAACACGGCGCGCGCCTTCAGCGCGATGCGCGAGCGCATACAGCGCTACATCGAGGACCGCGAGCGTTTGTTCATCTCGATTTCGCACGACCTGCGCACGCCGATCACGCGCCTCAAGCTGCGCTCGGAGCTGCTGGACGATGAAGCGCTGCGCAACGAGTTCGAGGAAGATCTCGATGAACTGGACATGATGGTCAAGGGCGCGCTGCAATGCGTGAAGGATAGCGACATCCACGAGAACCCGGCGGAGGTGAAGCTGGATGCATTGCTGGGCCGTCTGGTGCGCAGCGCGCGGCTGGCCGGGCATGAAGTAGGCTTTGCGGAATCCGGCCTGTCGGTGCGGGCCAAGCCGCTGGCCTTGAAGCGCGCCATCGGCAACCTGCTGGACAACGCGCTTTTCTACGGCAAGCGCGCGGAGATCAGCGTGCGTAGCGAGCCTGGCGCCGTGGCGATCGCGGTGCGCGATCACGGACCGGGCGTGCCGGAGGATGCGTTTGCGAGTTTGTTCGATCCGTATGTGCGGCTGGCGCATGGCCGCGAGCAGAACGATGGCGGCATGGGCCTGGGGCTGGGGATCGCGCGCAGCGTGATCGAGGCGCACGGAGGCCAGCTGATTCTAGAGAATCATCCCGAGGGCGGCTTGAACGCCACCATTCGGCTTCCGGCATGAGGAGCGCTCTATGCAAGTCAAGATAATCGCAGCATTGGTACTGGCGGCCAGCACGTTAGGTACGGCATGGGCTGCGCCTTCCGCGCAGGTCAGGATGCAGTGGGAAGTGTTGCGCAACGAGTTCGGCGCGCAGGGCGGACGCACCAAGGCACGCCTGAGCGTGACCGCGCTGCCCGGCCATGCCTTGCCGGCGCAGGGATGGGCGATTTACTTTAACTGCATGGATGGCGTGTCGACCGGGCCGCTGGATGGCAATCTGCTGCTGGAGCAGGTGGGCGGCGGCTTGTTCCGCGTGCGGCCGGCGGCGGGCTTCAAGGGTTTGGCTGCGGGGCGGACGCTGGACGTCGACTACTACTATCCCAACCTCGTCATCAAGATGGCGCGCGCGCCGTCCGGGCCTTACCTGGTGTTTGACGCGCGGCCGGATGAGGCCATCGCCATCGACGACTTCAAGCAGCTGCTGCCTTCACGGCCGGAGCAGCTCAAGCGCGACGACGCCAGGCATGCGCTGGTGACGCCGCAGGATACCTATCGCCGCAATGCGCGCGCCGATGTGCTGCCGGCCAGCGCGCTGCCGCCGGTTTTCCCGACGCCGCTGGAGGTTACGACGGGCGGCGGTCAACTGCGCCTGACGCAGGCGCCCAAGGTGATTGCCGGCCCAGGCCTGCAGAACGAATCGGTGTCTGCGGAGGCGCTGTTCGCCCGCTACTTGCCGCATGATGGCGCGGCAAGCGGTGTTCAGGCAACGCTGGCGCTGGGCATCGCCCCGGTTGCAGGGCAGGCTACGCCTGAGGCTTACACGCTGACTGTGAGCGCGGGCGACGGCATCCGCATCGTCGGCAACAGCGCCGCCGGTGTTGCGCGCGGCTTGCAGTCGCTGCACGACCTGCTGCCGCTGCCAGACGGACGAGCTCGTGTCCGAATGTCGGCACTGACACTGCCTGGGGTGGCGGTAAGGGATGCGCCGAGGTTTGCGTATCGCGGCTTTCAGCTGGACGTGGCGCGTAACTTCCAGCCCAAGCAGGTGGTGTTCAAGGTGCTGGACCTGATGGCGGCATATAAGCTGAATAAATTCCACTTCCATTTGACCGACGACGAGGGCTGGCGGCTTGAGATCGTGGGTCTGCCGGAGCTGACCAGCATCGGCGCGGTGCGCGGGCATAGCGCGAAGGAGGGCGTGCGCTTGCCGCCGGTCTATGGCTCCGGCCCGCGCGCGGACGATCCGCATGGCAGCGGCTTTTACACACGCGCGGACTACGTCGAGATACTGCGCTACGCGGCGGCGCGGCATATCGACGTGATACCGGAGATCGAGATGCCCGGGCATGCCCGCGCCGCCGTCAAGGCGATGGAGGCGCGCTACAAGCGCTTGCAGGCTGCGGGCGAGCAGGGTGCATCCCAGTATCTGCTGCACGATTTTGACGATCGCTCGGTGTACCGTTCGCCGCAGGAGTACACCGACCATGTGATCAATCCGGGCCTGGAGTCCACCTACGCCTTCATCGAACAGGTGGTGACGCAGGTCGCGGCGCTGCATCGCGAGGCCGGCGTGCCGCTGGCGACCATGCATATGGGCGGCGACGAGCTGCCCACCGGCGCGTGGGAGATGTCGCCCGTCAGCCGCGCGCTGATGCAGCGCGAGGGACTGGCGGACATGCAGGCGCTGTGGGACTACTTCTACAACCGGGTCGACGGCATCCTGCGCAAGCAGGGCATGTTCGCTTCGGGCTGGGAGGAGATGGGCGCGCGGCGCGACGGTGCGGCGCAAGTGCCCAATCCGCGCTTCCTGGGACGCGGCTATAGCCTGTACGTCTGGAATAACACGCCCGGTGCGGAGGATTTCGCGGCCCGCCTTGCCAATGCCGGCTACGACATCGTGCTGGCGCCGGTCACCAATATGTATCTCGACATGGCGGCCAATCCCAATCCGGAGGAGCCGGGCGTCAACTGGGGCGCCTATGTCGACCTGGATACCGTGTATGACTTCGTGCCGCTGGATCCGCGCCTGACCGAGGCCGGACGCAGGCGCATACGCGGGATCGAGGCAACGCTGTTCACCGAAACCGTGCGCGATGCCGGGCGCCTGGATTACTTGCTGATGCCGCGCCTGATGGCGGTCGCCGAACGCGCCTGGGCGGGGGATCCCGCCTGGACCACGGAAGCCGATCCGGCCAGGGCGGCGGCGCTGCACCGCGCCGCGTGGTCCGGTTTCGTCAATGTGCTGGGGCAGCGGCTGTTGCCGCGCCTGGACCTGGAGCGCAAGGACGTCCGCTACCGCATCGCGCCGCCCGGCCTGATGCTGGACGGCGGCAAGGTGCTGGTCAATCATGCGATTCCGGGCCTGACGCTGCGCTACACCACCGACGGCAGCGCGCCGACGGCCGGCAGCCGGCAGGTCACGGGGCCGATCGCTGCCAAGGGTGTGATCCGGGCGGCCGCCTTCGACCGCAACGGCCGCTCCGGCGGCGTGGCGCGCGTCGACAATCCATAGGGATGAGCTAGCTCCATTCCCGGGTTTTTGTCGCCCAGGCCCCGTTTTGTGCAGTTCGTCGCAATCCGCATGAGCGTTGAGGCGGTGATCGATATAGTGATCACATACCGAAACGACTTTAAGGAGCGCATCATGAACATCGCAAAAAACATGGAAATCATCTTCGTCACCGCCGCCGTCCTGCTGGGCGCCACCGCCTACGCCAGCGCCGCCCAGCAGGCGGCCGTCGCGCTGCAGCCGGCCGTGCAGGTTGCCGCCGCCCAGGCGCCGATGCAGGTGGTCGTGATCAAGGCCAAGCGCCTGACCGCAGTGGAAAAAGCCAATCTGTCGTAATCCAGGCATATCTTTACAGCAAAGATTGCTAGAATCTTCTCAGAACAACATAGAGGAACCCGACAATGAAGAAGCTTTTCCAACTTGGCCTGCTGTTTGCCGCTTTCTGCGCCCTGTTCGGCCGCGCCGAGGCAGCCGACGACGCCACCGAGACACGCGTCATCGCCATCGACGCCCGCGTGGTGCGCGTCAAGATCGACGGCGTGATCAACCTGAAGTTGCGGCAAGGCGACACGCCTTCGCTCAAGCTCATCGGGGAAAAGCGCAACCTGGAAAAGCTGACCGCCTCGCAGGCGGGCGACACCCTGCACCTGGAGACCGAGGGCCGCGGCATCCGGCTGGGCGGCTCCAGCATGCGCGCCGAGCTGGTGCTGCCGATGCTGCGGGAGGTGGTGTCCGAGGGCGTCGGCTCGACCGAGATCAACGGCTTCAGCGGCGAGGAACTGGAACTGGCGATGGACGGCGCCGGCAGCATGAAGGTGGTCTGTGACTACAAGATGCTGAAGGCCAAGCTGGGCGGCGTCGGCAGCATGCACCTGTGGGTCAGCGAGAACGACAACGTCGAGCTGGACCTGGGCGGCGCCGGCTCCATCACGCTGGGCGGGCGCGGCAAGTTGCTGAAGGCCGGCATGGGCGGCCTGGGCAGCCTGAATGCGCAGCAGTTCCAGGCCGACGCCGTCAACGTCGACATGAGCGGGCTGGGCAACGCAACCGTCAACGCCAAGACCAACGTGACGCTG
Organism: Duganella sp. CT11-25; assembly: GCF_047302815.1. Classification (NCBI taxonomy): domain Bacteria; kingdom Pseudomonadati; phylum Pseudomonadota; class Betaproteobacteria; order Burkholderiales; family Oxalobacteraceae; genus Duganella; species Duganella sp. CT11-25. The sequence goes on along the minus strand of NZ_JBKBFD010000001.1, from coordinate 2,061,256 downwards.
AACTTGAGCGGCCTTGGATCGGTCATTGTTTATGGCAAGCCTTTGAACCGCAACGTGAGCGTTGACGGTTTGGGCAAGGTAATTTGGAAGTAAAACCAAACACACCCACTTATAACGCGATATGAAAAAATTCATACTAGCGATCGTCATCGCGCTGGCCTGGCAACAGGCCGCGATGGCAGGATTCGCCGAAGGGGCGACCGCATACAACAGCAAGAACTATGCGGTGGCGCTAAAAGAGATACGACCGCTGGCGCAAGCCGGCAACCCGGATGCCCAGCATTTGCTGGGCTTGATGTATTACATGGGCCGCGGCGTGCCGCAGGACTACAAGACCGCGCTGCAGTGGCACCGCAAGGCCGCGCTGCAGGGCAAGGCCGACGCGCAGTACGTGGTCGGCGCCATGTATTACACCGGCAATGCGGTGATCCAGGATCACAAGCAGGCCGTCACCTGGTTCCGCCTGGCGGCCGAGCAGGGCCATCCGGACGCGCAGCAGGTGATGGGGCTGATGTACCGCTACCACATCGGCGGCATGCCGCAGGACAATGTGATCGCCTACATGCTGTGGAACCTGGCTGCGGCCAACGGTTCGGCCAACGCGGCCGAGCAGCGCGCGGCCGTGATCAAGAGCATGACGCACGAGCAGATCGAGGAAGGGCAGGCCTTGTCGGCGGCCTGGAAACCGGGTACGCCGTTGCCGAGGCAAAGCCGCACCGGCGGCGGCTGACCGGCAACCGTGGCGGCGCCCTGCGCGCCGCCACGCTCTGACGTACAATCGCCCTTTATTTGCAAAGGGCGAGCCATGCGCGCGATCGAAATCACCCATCCCGGCCCCGCCGATGTCCTGAAACTGTGCGAACGCCCGATGCCCGTCGTCAAGGCGGGCGAAGTGCTGATCAAGGTGCACGCGGCCGGCATCAACCGCCCCGACGTGTTCCAGCGCATGGGCAACTATGCGCCGCCTCCCGGCGCCTCCGACATTCCCGGCCTGGAAGTGGCCGGCGAAATCGTCGACGGCGACCTCGACTATACGACCCTCGATATCGGCGACCACGTGTGCGCGCTGGTGCAGGGCGGCGGCTATGCCGAATATGTCGTGGCCCCGGTCCAGCAAGTGCTGCCCATCCCCAAGGGCTGGTCGATGCTGGAGGCGGCCTCGATTCCCGAGAACTACTTCACCGTCTGGAGCAACGTCTTCGACCGCGCCCACCTGAGCGCCGGCGAGACCCTGCTGGTGCAGGGCGGCAGCTCGGGCATCGGCGTGGCGGCGATCCAGCTGGCCACCGCCATGGGCCACCGCGTGTTCGCCACCGCCGGCAGCGACGACAAGGTCGCCGCCTGCATGAAGCTGGGCGCCGAGCGCGGCATCAACTACAAGACCGAGGATTTCGCCGTGGTCGCCAAGTCGCTGACCAACGACCGCGGCGTCGACGTCATCCTCGACATGGTGGGCGGCGACTACCTGCCGCGCGAAATCGCCTGCCTGGCCGACGACGGCCGCATCGCCATCATCGCCACCCTGGGCGGCGGCAAGTCGACGGTGGACCTGGGCCAGGTGCTGCGCCGCCGGCTGACCATCACCGGCTCGACCCTGCGCCCGCGCTCGGTCGAGTTCAAGGGCGCGATCGCCAAAAAACTGCTGGACAAGGTGTGGCCGATCATGGCGGCGAAAAAAATCAATCCGGTGATCCATACGGTGTTTCCGCTGGAGCAGGCCGCCGCCGCCCATGCGCTGATGGAGAGCAGCAGCCATGTCGGCAAGATTATGTTGCAAGTAATTTAAGATAAACCGTCGTTTTTAAGACGGATTCGGGACCGCGCGGCGGCCCGCTGGTTTGACCGGGGTTCCGGCCTCGCGTTAAAATAGCGGGTTATTGAATTTTAGGCTACTATGCGTCGCAAACTCGTCATCGGCAACTGGAAAATGAACGGCAACCGCGCCGCGAACACGGCATTGTTGTCGGGCATCGTCGCCGGATTGACCTCGACCGGCGCCGATTGCGCCGTCTGCGTGCCGGCTCCCTACCTGGCTCAATGCCAGGCGGAACTGCAAGGCAGCGCGGTCGCCTGGGGCGGGCAAGACCTGTCGGTCCACGCCAGCGGCGCCTACACCGGCGAAGTATCGGCCGGCATGCTGGTCGACTTCGCCTCGCGCTACGTGCTGTGCGGCCATTCCGAGCGCCGCGCCTATCACAAGGAAAGCAGCGAACTGGTGGCGCAAAAGACCGTGGCCGCGCTGGCTGCCGGCCTGACGCCGGTGGTGTGCGTGGGCGAGACGCTGGCGCAGCGCGAAGCAGGGGAGACCGAAGCGGTCATCTGCGGCCAGCTGCAGGCGGTGCTGGACCTGATCCCGGCCGCAGACGTGGCGAAGATCGTGGTCGCCTACGAGCCGGTCTGGGCCATCGGCACTGGCAAGACGGCGACGCCGCAAATCGCCCAGGACGCCCACAGCTTCCTGCGCGCGCGCCTGGCGCAAAAGAATGAAGCGGCCGCGGCCGGCGTGCAAATCCTGTACGGCGGCAGCATGAAGCCGGACAATGCGAAAGAATTGATGGCGCAGGCGGATATCGATGGTGGATTGATCGGCGGCGCGGCGTTGAAAGCGGCTGATTTCCTCGGGATTATCCAGGCTGCGTAATCGGCAATTGAAGAAGTAGAAACAAAACGATACAAACTTTTATTTTTGAATGGAATAACATGAACTCCTTGTTCAATCTGGTTATCGTAGTGCAGGTCATTTCCGCAATCTCCATTATCGGCCTGGTATTGCTGCAGCATGGCAAAGGCGCCGACATGGGCGCGGCCTTCGGTTCGGGCGCTTCGGGCAGCCTGTTCGGTGCGACCGGCTCCTCGAACTTCATGTCCAAGTCGACCGGCGTGGCCGCCGCGATCTTCTTCAGCGCCACGCTGGCGCTGGCGTACATCTCGGCCCACCAGGGCAGCAACGTCAGCGGCGGCGTAATGGACAAGGCGCTGCCGACGGCGCCGGCGCCAGCCACCGGCTCGGCGGGCATTCCGAACGCGCCGGCGGCGGCTCCGGCAGCACCTGCGGCACCTGCGCCAGCCCCGGCATCGAGCGCTCCAGCAAACTCGATCCCGAAGTAGTATACTAATGAAATAGTATGTGAAATAATTGCATGCTGTTTAGCAACAGATACATTGTTCGCTGATTGTTTTGGCAGTACATTAGCCCTTCAAGCTAGAAAAACTGGTCAGCGTTCAAAGATGTAAAGATTTATCGTTTTTCTTCTTGTTTTAGCGCAATACGGATTAACAACCGCGTAAAAACGAAGTAGAATAGCGGCCTTACGCCGACGTGGTGAAATTGGTAGACACGCTATCTTGAGGGGGTAGTGGCGCAAGCTGTACGAGTTCGAGTCTCGTCGTCGGCACCATAAATTTAAGGCCAGCAAGGGAGTACTTCAATGTGTACCTGAGCTGGCTTTTTTACGAGGATGTGTCGTTCGATCCTGGTCTAAGCGGTTTTACGATTGGGACGAACGTTAAGAGCACCGCAAAGCAGCGCAGTGTGTCCTTTAAACCGACCGTTCAATATAAGCTCATCAATCGTGAACCTCGAAAATTATCTCCCCGTTCTGTTGTTCATCCTCGTCGGTCTCGGCGTAGGTATCCTTCCCCAGGTGCTGGGCCACATCCTCGGCCCTAACAAGCCTGATGCGGCTAAACTCTCCCCGTATGAATGCGGCTTCGAAGCGTTCGAAGACGCGCGCATGAAATTCGACGTGCGTTACTACCTCGTCGCAATTCTCTTTATTTTGTTCGATCTGGAAACGGCATTCTTCTTCCCGTGGGGCGTAGCGATGCGCGACTTGGGCTGGCAAGGTTTCGTGACGATGATGGTGTTCATCGCCGAATTCGTGGTCGGTTTTTGGTATATCTGGAAGAAAGGTGCCCTTGATTGGGAATAAGCCATGGCTATTGAAGGCGTATTAAACGAAGGTTTCATCACCACCTCGGCCGACAAGCTGATCAACTGGGCGCGCACGGGTTCGATGTTCCCGATGACGTTCGGTCTGGCCTGCTGCGCGGTCGAAATGATGCACGTGGGCGCAGCCCGTTACGACATGGACCGCTTCGGCGTGGTGTTCCGTCCGTCGCCGCGTCAGTCCGACGTGATGATCGTGGCCGGCACGCTGTGCAACAAGATGGCGCCCGCGCTGCGCAAGGTCTACGACCAGATGCCGGAACCGCGCTGGGTCATCTCGATGGGCTCCTGCGCCAACGGCGGCGGCTACTATCACTACTCCTACTCCGTGGTGCGCGGTTGCGACCGCATCGTGCCAGTCGACGTCTACGTGCCGGGCTGTCCGCCGACGGCCGAGGCTCTGCTGTACGGCATCATGCAGCTGCAGAACAAGATCAAGCGCACCAATACGATCGCACGCTAACGGGGTCGCTTCAGAATATGACTACACATTTAGAAAAACTGCAAAACGCCCTCGGCTCCGCCCTGGGCGATCGCGTTTCCACCACCGTGGCGCTGGGCGAGATCACGCTGGTCGTGAAGGCGGCCGACTACTACGGCGTGATGCAAACGCTGCGCGACGACCCGTCGCTGGGCTTCGACCAGCTGATCGACCTGGCCGGCGTCGACTACCTGACCTACGGCGACGGCGCCTGGGACGGCCTGCGTTTCGCGGTGGTCGTCCATTTGCTGTCGGTAAAGCACAACTGGCGCGTGCGCGTGCGCGCGTTCTGCGCCGACGACGACATGCCGCTGCTGCCGTCGCTGGTGCCGCTGTGGCGCGCCGTCAACTGGTACGAGCGCGAAGCGTTCGACATGCTGGGCATCCTGTTCGAAGGCCACAACGACCTGCGCCGCATCCTGACCGACTACGGTTTCATCGGCCATCCGTTCCGCAAGGACTTCCCGGTATCGGGCTATGTCGAAATGCGCTACGACCCCGAGCAGAAGCGCGTGATCTACCAGCCGGTCACCATCGAGCCGCGTGAAAACGTGCCGCGTGTGATCCGCGAAGAAAACTACGGGAAGTAAATAATGGCTGAAATTAAGAACTACACCCTGAACTTTGGCCCGCAACACCCGGCCGCGCACGGCGTGCTGCGCCTGGTGCTGGAGCTGGACGGCGAAGTGATCCAGCGCGCCGACCCGCACATCGGCCTGCTGCACCGTGGTACCGAGAAGCTGGCGGAGCAGAAGACCTACCTGCAGTCGGTGCCGTATATGGACCGTCTCGATTACGTCTCGATGATGTGCAACGAGCACGCCTACGTGATGGCGATCGAGAAGCTGCTGGGCATCGAAGTGCCGCTGCGCGCGCAATACATCCGCGTGATGTTCGACGAGATCACCCGCATCCTGAACCACCTGATGTGGCTGGGCGCGCACGCGCTCGACGTCGGCGCCATGGGCCCGTTCCTGTACTGCTTCCGCGACCGCGAAGACTTGTTCGACTGCTACGAAGCGGTGTCGGGCGCGCGCATGCACGCGGCCTACTACCGTCCGGGCGGCGTGTACCGCGACCTGCCGGACGCGATGCCGCAGCACAAGCCGTCGATCATCCGTTCGGCCAAGGCGGTCGCCAACCTGAACGAGAACCGCCAGGGCTCGCTGCTGGACTTCATCGAAGACTTCACGCGCCGTTTCCCGACCTATGTCGACGAATACGAAACGCTGCTGACCGACAACCGTATCTGGAAACAGCGTACCGTCGGCATCGGCGTGGTCACGCCGGAAGATGCGCTGGCGATGGGCTTCACCGGCGCCATGCTGCGCGGTTCGGGCATCGAGTGGGACCTGCGCAAGCACCAGCCGTACGAAGTGTACGACCTGATGGACTTCGACGTTCCCGTCGGCACCAACGGCGACTGCTACGACCGCTACCTGGTGCGCGTGGAAGAACTGCGCCAGGCCAACAAGATCATCAAGCAGTGCGTCGAGTGGCTGCGCAACAATCCAGGTCCGGTCATGTCGGACAACCGCAAGGTCGCGCCTCCGGGCCGCGTCGACATGAAGACCAACATGGAATCGCTGATTCACCACTTCAAGCTGTTCACCGAGGGCTTCCACGTGCCGCCGGGCGAAGCGTACAGCGCGGTGGAGCACCCGAAAGGGGAGTTCGGCATCTACCTGCTGTCCGACGGCGCCAACAAGCCATACCGCATGAAGCTGCGCGCGCCGGACTACGCGCACTTGCAGGCGCTGGATGAGATGGCCCGTGGACACATGATTGCCGACGCCGTGACGATCATCGGTACGCAAGATATCGTGTTCGGCAGTATCGACCGCTAAGGGAAAAAGTATGTTGTTATCAGAGCAGTGCTATAAAAAAATCGACCGCGAATTGGCCAAGTATCCGGCCGACCAGCGCCAGTCGGCCGTGATGGCCTCGCTGGCTCACGCCCAGGTTGAACTGGGCTGGATCTCGCCGGAAACCATGCAGGAACTGGCCGACTACATCCAGATGCCGGCGATCGCCGTGCAGGAAGTCGCCACGTTCTACAATATGTACAACCTGAAGCCGGTCGGCAAGCACAAGATCACCGTGTGCACCAACCTGCCGTGCGCCCTGTCGGGCGGCGAGCGCGCAGCGCACCACCTGAAACAGAAGCTGGGCATCGACTACCGTGACACCACGGAAGACGGCGCCTTCACGCTGATGGAAGGCGAGTGCATGGGCGCCTGCGGCGACGCGCCGGTGATGCTGGTGAATAACCACCGCATGTGCAGCTTCATGTCCAACGATAAAATCGACGCCCTCGTGGAGGAATTGAAGAAATGACGTCACTCCACAATCGTCACATCGACCCAGTCATTCTCGCCGGCCTCGACGGCAAGAACTGGCACCTGGAAGATTACGTCAAGCGCGGCGGCTACAGCGCCCTGCGCAAGATCCTCGAAGAGAAGATCACCCCGGAACAGATCATCGCCGACCTCAAGGCGTCGTCGCTGCGCGGCCGTGGCGGCGCGGGCTTCCCGACCGGCCTGAAGTGGAGCTTCATGCCGCGCCAGTTCCCGGGCCAGAAGTACCTGGTATGCAACTCAGATGAGGGCGAGCCGGGCACTTTCAAGGACCGCGACATCATGCGCTTCAACCCGCATGCATTGATCGAAGGCATGGCCATCGGCGCTTACGCCATGGGCATCACGGTCGGCTACAACTACATCCACGGCGAGATCTTCGACGTCTACACGCAGTTTGAAGATGCGCTGGAAGAGGCGCGCGCCGCCGGCTTCCTGGGCGACAAGATCATGGGCAGCGAGTTCAGCTTCCAGCTGCACGCGCACCACGGCTACGGCGCCTACATCTGCGGCGAGGAAACCGCGCTGCTGGAATCGCTGGAGGGCAAGAAGGGCCAGCCGCGCTTCAAGCCGCCTTTCCCTGCCTCGTTCGGCCTGTACGGCAAGCCGACCACCATCAACAACACCGAGACCTTCGCGGCCGTCCCGTTCATCCTGAACATGGGCCCCGAGAAGTACCTGGCGATGGGGCGTCCGAACAACGGCGGTTCGAAGATCTTCTCGATCTCGGGCGACGTCGAAATGCCGGGCAACTACGAGGTACCGCTGGGCACCCCGTTCGCCAAGCTGCTGGAACTGGCGGGCGGCATGCGCGGCGGCAAAAAGATCAAGGCCGTGATCCCTGGCGGCTCGTCCGCTCCGGTGATCCGCGGCGAACTGATGATGAACACCGACCTGGACTACGACTCGATCGCCAAGGCTGGCTCGATGCTCGGTTCGGGCGCCGTCATCGTCATGGATGAAACGCGTTGCATGGTCAAGGCAATGGAGCGCCTGGCCTACTTCTACTTCGAAGAATCGTGCGGCCAGTGCACCCCATGCCGCGAAGGCACGGGCTGGATGTACCGCATGATCCACCGCATCGAAAACGGCCAGGGACGTCCGTCGGACCTGGACGTGCTGAACTCGATCTGCGACAACATCCAGGGCCGCACGATTTGCGCGCTGGGCGATGCCGCGGCGATGCCGATGCGCGCGTTCATCAAGCAATTCCGCGAAGAATTTGAATATCACGTCGAGCACAAGCATTGCTTAGTGCCCGCTTACATCTAAGCTGCGTCAGGTAACGATCACCATGGTTGAAATCGAAATAGACGGCAAAAAAGTCGAAGTCCCTGCTGGTAGCATGGTGATGGACGCCGCCAACAAATTGGGAACCTACATTCCGCACTTCTGCTATCACAAGAAATTGTCGATCGCCGCGAACTGCCGTATGTGCCTCGTCGAAGTGGAAAAGGCGCCCAAGCCTTTGCCAGCATGCGCAACGCCGGTCTCGGCAGGCATGATTGTGCGCTCCGCTTCGGACAAGGCCGTACAGGCACAGAAGTCCGTGATGGAATTCCTGCTGATTAACCACCCGCTGGATTGCCCGATCTGCGACCAGGGCGGCGAGTGCCAGTTGCAAGACTTGGCGGTCGGCTACGGCAAGGGCGAATCGCGCTACGAGGAAGACAAGCGCGTCGTCGTGCCGAAGGACGCCGGCCCGCTGGTCTCCATGCAGGAGATGGCGCGCTGCATCCAGTGCACCCGCTGCGTGCGTTTCGGCCAGGAAGTGGCCGGCGTGATGGAGCTGGGCATGATCGGCCGCGGCGAACACTCGGAAATCACCGCGTTCGTCGGCCAGACCGTCAACTCGGAAATGTCCGGTAACATGATCGATCTGTGCCCGGTCGGCGCGCTGACGTCGAAGCCGTTCCGCTACAGCGCCCGTTCGTGGGAACTGTCGCGCCGCAAATCGGTCTCGCCGCACGACGGCCTGGGTGCCAACCTGATCGTTCAGGTCAAGGCCGGCAAGGTCAAGCGCGTGCTGCCGCTGGAAAACGACGCGGTCAACGAGTGCTGGATTTCCGACAAGGACCGCTTCGCCTACGAAGGCCTGGACGCCGCCGATCGCCTGACCCAGCCGATGCTGAAGCAGGGCGGCGAGTGGAAGGAAGTCGACTGGCAGACCGCGCTGGAATACGTGGCGCACGGCCTGAAGAACATTAAGCACGAACACGGCGCCAACGCGCTGGCCGCGCTGGCCACGCCGCATTCGACGCTGGAAGAACTGCACCTGCTGCAAAAGCTGACCCGCGCCATGGGCTCGGACAGCGTTGACACGCGCCTGCGCCACAGCGACTTCTCGCTGGCCGACGTGACCCCTTGGCTGGGCATGTCGATCACCGAGTTCGGCCAGCTGAACCGCGCCTTCGTCATCGGCTCGTTCCTGCGCAAGGATCACCCGCTGCTGGCGACCCGTCTGCGTACCGCGGTGAAGGGCGGCGCCAAGCTGTCGATCCTGCACGCGACCGACGACGACCTGCTGATGAACGTGGCGAACAAGCTGATCGTCGCTCCTTCGGAATGGCTGTCGGCGCTGTCGCAAGTAGTCGTCGCCGTCGCCAAAGCCAAGGAAGTCGCCGCGCCTGCGGGCTTCGAAGGCGTCATCGCCTCCGACGCCGCCACCGCGATCGCCGCCTCGCTGATCTCCGGCGAGAACAAGGGTGTCTTCCTGGGTAACGCGGCAACGCAGCACCCGCAAGCCGCCGCGCTGCACGCCGCCGCACAATGGATCGCCGAACAAACCGGCGCCAAGCTGGGCTACCTGACCGAAGCCGCCAACACCGTCGGCGCCTACCTGGTCAACGCCAACGGCGCCAAGGCCCCGGCCTTCACCGAAGCCAAGTCGGCCTACGTGCTGCTGAACGTCGAGCCTGAGTTGGACGCGCACAACCCGCAAGCCGCCGTCGCCGCGCTGAAAAAAGCCGAGATGGTGGTCGTGATGTCGGCCTACAAGCATGGCCTGGACTACGCCGACGTGCTGCTGCCGGTATCGCCATTCAGCGAAACCTCGGGCACCTTCGTCAACTGCGAAGGCCGCGCGCAAAGCTTCAACGGCACCGTCAAGCCGCTGCTGGAAACCCGCCCTGCGTGGAAAATCCTGCGCGTGCTGGGCAACATCCTGGGCCTGACCGGCTTTGAGTACGACACCTCGGAAGCGATCCGCGACGAAGTGCTGGGCGCCGGCGTGACCGACCTGTCGGCAAAACTGAACAACGTAACGAAACAAGCTGTTGTCGCAGCCTCCGCTGCTTCCACCGGTACGGAACGTATTGCAGATGTGCCTATCTACTTCGCCGACGCAGTGGTGCGCCGCGCCGAGTCGCTGCAGAAGATGGCTGATGCGGCTGCGCCTCAAGCGCACCTGTCGACCGCGCTGGCGCAGCAGCTGGGTGTCGCCGCCGGCGACAAGGTCAAGGTAACGCAAGGTTCCGGCAGCGCGATCCTGGTCGCCGCTGTCGACGCCAAGCTGCCGGCCAACGCAGTCCGCGTCGCCGCCGCTCACGCGTCGACCGCCGCACTGGGCGGCATGTTCGGTTCCATCACCGTTGAAAAAGCAGGGGAGGGTAAATAATGGCTCTGCCTGAATTCGTCACTACGCTCAACAACCTGGGCGCAACCAGCCCGCTGGCGCCTGTCTGGCCTATCGTCTGGGCGATGATCAAGATCGTCGTCGTGCTGCTGCCGCTGATGGGCCTGGTCGCCTATCTGACGCTGTGGGAACGCAAGTTCATCGGCTGGATCCAGATCCGCGTCGGCCCGAACCGCGTCGGTCCCATGGGCCTGCTGCAGCCGATCGCCGATGCGCTCAAGCTGCTGTTCAAAGAGATCATCATGCCGGCCAAGGCCAACCCCGGCCTGTTCGTGATCGGTCCGATCATGACCATCATGCCGGCGCTGGCCGCATGGTCGGTCGTGCCTTTCGGCCCCGAGGCGGTGCTGGCCAACGTCAACGCCGGCCTGCTGCTGCTGATGGCGATCACCTCGATGGAAGTCTACGGCATCATCATCGCCGGCTGGGCCTCGAACTCGAAGTACTCGTTCATGGGCGCGATGCGCGCCTCGGCACAGATGATTTCCTACGAAATCCCGATGGGCTTCGTGCTGGTCGTGGTGCTGATGGTCTCCGGTTCGCTGAACTTCGGCGACATCGTGCTGGGTCAGCAGAAGGGCATGTTCGCCGACCACGGCGTCAACATCCTGTCGTGGAACTGGCTGCCGCTGCTGCCGCTGTTCGTGGTCTACCTGACCTCCGGCTTGGCTGAAGCGAACCGTCACCCGTTCGACGTGGTCGAGGGCGAGTCCGAGATCGTTGCCGGCCACATGGTCGAGTACTCGGGCATGGCCTACGCCATGTTCATGCTGGCCGAATACGCCAACATGATCCTGATCGCGACCCTGGGCTCGATCATGTTCCTGGGCGGCTGGTCCGCACCGTTTGCCTTCCTCGAATTCTGGGGCGGTTTCGGCGGCTTCTTCTGGTTGTTCGTGAAAGCGTTCTTCCTGGTCTCCGTCTTCATCTGGGTGCGCGGTACTTTCCCACGCTACCGTTACGACCAGATCATGCGTCTGGGCTGGAAAGTATTTATCCCTCTGACGCTGGTGTACCTGGTGTTCGTGGCCGGCTGGATGCAGACATCCTGGAATATCTGGAAGTAAGGACAAGAAATCATGGAACGTTTAAAAGACTTCGTCAGCAGCTTCATGCTGACCGAATTGATCAAAGGGATGGCGCTGACGGGCAAGTATATGTTCTCGCGCAAAATCACCGTGCAGTACCCGGAAGAGAAGACGCCGATGTCGCCGCGCTTCCGTGGCCTGCACGCGCTGCGCCGCTATCCGAATGGCGAAGAGCGCTGCATCGCCTGCAAACTGTGCGAAGCGGTTTGCCCGGCGATGGCGATCACCATCGAATCCGAGCAGCGCGACGACGGTTCGCGCCGCACCACGCGTTATGACATCGATCTGACCAAGTGCATCTTCTGCGGTTTCTGCGAAGAGTCCTGCCCGGTCGATTCGATCGTCGAGACGCACGTGCTGGAATACCACGGCGAGAAACGCGGCGATCTGTACTACACGAAAGAGATGCTGCTGGCCGTAGGCGATCGCTATGAAAACGAGATCGCCGCAGCCCGCGCAGCGGACGCTCCTTACCGCTGATCGAAGCCTGCCCCGCAAAACGCCGTAAGGCGCGGGGCAGGGATCACTAAACTGTACGTCTCTTGGGTTAGTTATGGAATTTAAAACTGCTTTGTTCTACGCCTTCTCAGCCATCATGATATTGGCTGCGACGCGCGTTATCACGGCCCGCAATCCGGTCCACGCCGCACTGTTCCTGGTGCTGGCGTTCTTCTCGGCGGCCGGCATCTGGATGCTGCTGGAGGCCGAGTTCCTCGCCATCGTGCTGGTCCTGGTCTACGTCGGCGCCGTCATGGTGCTGTTCCTGTTCGTGGTGATGATGCTGGACATCGACACCGACAAGATGCGGGAAAACTTCTGGGGCTACCTGCCGGTCGCGTCGTTCGTCGGCGCGGTCATCGTGCTGGAAATGGCCGCCGTGCTGTGGCGCTCCTTCCTGTCGTTCGACCAGCAGGCGGTCAACGCCGGCAACATCGGCGGCACCAAGGAACTGGGCCTGCTGATCTACACCAAATACATCTACGGCTTCGAGATCGCCGCGGCGATCCTGCTGGTCGCGATCATCGCCGCCGTGGCGCTGACCCTGCGCAAGCGCAAGGACACCAAACATTTCGACCCAGCCGACGCCGTGCGCGTCAAGCGCAACGACCGCCTGAAGATCATCAAGATCGATCCGGTCACCACGCGCGGCCAGGACGCCGCTGCTGCTGGTTCGGCAGAAGTTAAGGAGGCACCATGACTTTATCGCTCGCTCACTACCTCGTTCTCGGCGCGATACTGTTCGCGATCTCGATCGTCGGTATTTTCCTGAATCGCAAGAACATCATTGTCCTGCTGATGGCCATCGAACTGATGCTGCTGGCTGTGAACATGAACTTCATCGCGTTTTCGCATTACCTGGGCGACGCGGCCGGGCAGATCTTCGTTTTCTTCATCTTGACCGTGGCGGCTGCTGAATCGGCAATCGGCCTCGCGATTCTGGTGGTGATGTTCCGTAACCTGGACACCATCAATGTAGAAGACCTGGATAGCCTGAAGGGTTGATCCCGTGGCTAAAGTTCTAACCTCGAAAAATAACGATTAAGGTTCATCATGGCGGTTACTCTTAACCCTAATCTCCTGCTAGCCGTACCCTTGGCGCCGCTGGCCGGCGCCGCGGTAGCGGGCTTGTTGGGAACTAAATTCTTTGGCAACGTCGTCGGTCGCAAGATCTCGACCGCGGCGACCATCCTGGGCGTGCTGGTTGCCTTCATCCTGTCGGCGCTGACGCTGAACGATGTGCTGAACGGCGCTACGTACAACGGCACCGTCTACAACTGGATGACCGTGGCCGGCATGAAGCTGGAAGTCGGCTTCCAGATCGATTCGCTGTCGGCGATGATGATGTGCGTGGTGACCTTCGTGTCGCTGATGGTGCACGTCTACACCATCGGCTACATGGCCGAGGACGAAGGCTACAACCGCTTCTTCGCCTACATCTCGCTGTTCACCTTCTCGATGCTGATGCTGGTCATGGCCAACAACTTCCTGCAGCTGTTCTTCGGCTGGGAAGCGGTGGGCCTGGTGTCGTACCTGCTGATCGGCTTCTGGTACACCCGCCCAACGGCGATCGTGGCCAACATGAAGGCGTTCCTGGTCAACCGCGTCGGCGACTTCGGCTTCATCCTGGGTATCGGCCTGCTGCTGGCCTATACCGGTTCGATGGACTACCAGGAAGTCTTCGCCAAGAAGGAACAGCTGATGACGCTGACCCTGCCGGGTACCGACTGGGCGCTGCTGACCGTGGCCTGCATCTGCCTGTTCATCGGCGCGATGGGCAAGTCGGCGCAGTTCCCGCTGCACGTCTGGCTGCCTGACTCGATGGAAGGCCCAACCCCGATCTCGGCACTGATCCACGCCGCGACCATGGTTACCGCCGGTATCTTCATGGTGACCCGCATGTCGCCGCTGTTCGAACTGTCGGACACCGCGCTGTCGTTCATCCTGGTGATCGGCTCGATCACCGCGCTGTTCATGGGCTTCCTGGGCATCATCCAGAACGACATCAAGCGCGTGGTCGCCTACTCGACCTTGTCGCAGCTGGGCTACATGACCGTGGCGCTGGGCTCGTCGGCCTACTCGGTGGCTGTGTTCCACCTGATGACCCACGCCTTCTTCAAGGCGCTGCTGTTCCTCGGCGCCGGTTCGGTCATCATCGGCATGCACCACGACCAGGACATCCGCAACATGGGCGGCCTGCGCAAGTACATGCCGATCACCTGGATTACTTCGCTGCTGGGTTCCCTGGCGCTGATCGGCACCCCGTTCTTCTCGGGCTTCTACTCGAAGGATTCGATCATCGAAGCGGTGCACGAGACCCATATCTGGGGTGCGGGCTTCGCCAACTTCGCCGTGCTGGCTGGCGTATTCGTGACCGCGTTCTACTCGTTCCGCATGTACTTCCTGGTGTTCCATGGCGAAGAGCGTTTCGGCAAGGCCCACGCGCACGACGACCACCATCATGCTCCGGCGGCTGCCGCGCACGACGATCACGGTCACGACGACCACGGCCACGACGAGGAAGACGATCACGCGCACCACGGCCTGGAACCAGGCCAGAAGCCGCATGAATCGCCATTCGTGGTCTGGTTCCCGCTGGTGATGCTGGCCATCCCTTCGGTCTTCATCGGCTACTTCACGATCAAGCCTATGCTGCACGGCGACTTCTTCAAGAACGTGATCTTCATCGGCGAGAACCACAAAGCCATGGAAATCCTGGGCGAAGAGTTCCACAGCGCCGGCGCGATGGCGCTGCACTCGCTGACGACGCTGCCGCTGTGGCTGGCGATCGCCGGTGTCGCCACCGCGTTCTACTGCTACATGATCAACCCGCGCGTACCTGCCTGGTTCTTTGCCAAGTTCAAAGCCCTGCATACCCTGCTGGACAACAAGTACTACATGGACAAGTTCAACGAAGTAGTGTTCGCGGGCGGCGCACGCCTGCTGGGCAACGGCTTGTGGAATTTCGGCGACAAGAAACTGATCGACGGCCTGCTGGTGAACGGCAGCGCCAAAATGGTCGGCTGGTTCTCGACGCTGACCCGCTTGGCGCAGACTGGTTATATCTACCACTACGCGTTCGTCATGATCCTCGGCATTCTGGGGTTCCTGGTCTACTTCCTGCCGTTTTGGCACGCTTAATTAGCTGATACGCATAGAGATAACGATAACCATGATGCAGTCAACCATATCTACACTACCTCCGTACCTGAGCCTCGCGATCTGGCTCCCGATCATCTTCGGCCTGATCGTGCTGGCCGTCGGCCGTGATACCAATGCGGCGATGGTCCGCGTTGGTTCGCTGATCGCCGCGATCGTCAGCTTCATCGCGACCATCCCGCTGATCACCAACTTCGACAACGCCGCCCACGGCATGCAGTTCGTCGAGAAGTCGCCGTGGATCGAGCGCTTCAACATCTACTACTCGCTGGGCATCGACGGCCTGTCGCTGTGGTTCGTGCCGCTGACGGCATTCATCACCGTGATCGTCGTGATCTCGGCATGGCAGGTGATCCAGAAGCGTGTCGCGCAATACATGGGCGCCTTCCTGATCCTGTCAGGCCTGATGATCGGCGTGTTCTGCGCGATGGACGGCCTGCTGTTCTACTTCTTCTTTGAGGCGACCCTGATCCCGATGTACATCATCATCGGCGTGTGGGGCGGCGAGAACCGCGTGTACGCGTCGTTCAAGTTCTTCCTCTACACCTTCTTCGGCTCGCTGCTGACGCTGGTCGCCATCATCTACCTGTACAAGGTATCGGGCGGCAGCTTCGACATCCTGATGTGGCACCGCGTGCCGCTGACGATGAAAGAACAGATCTTCATCTTCATCGCCTTCTTCATGGCGTTCGCCGTCAAAGTGCCGATGTTCCCGGTCCACACCTGGCTGCCGGACGTCCACGTCGAAGCGCCTACCGGCGGTTCCGCCGTGCTGGCCGCGATCATGCTGAAGCTCGGTGCTTACGGCTTCCTGCGGTTCTCGCTGCCGATCACCCCGGACGCATCGCACTACCTGTCGGGCTTCGTCATCACGCTGTCGCTGATCGCCGTGATCTACATCGGTCTGGTGGCGCTGGTGCAGAAGGACATGAAAAAGCTGGTCGCCTACTCGTCGATCGCGCACATGGGCTTCGTCACCCTGGGCTTCTTCGTCTTCAACGCCATGGCGGTGCAGGGCGCGATCGTACAAATGATCTCGCACGGCTTCATCTCCGGCGCGATGTTCCTGTGCATCGGCGTGCTGTATGACCAGGCGCACTCGCGCCAGATCGCCGACTACGGTGGCGTCGTCAACAAGATGCCCAAGTTCGCGGCATTCTTCATCCTGTTCTCGATGGCTAACTGCGGCCTGCCTGCGACCTCCGGCTTCGTCGGCGAGTTCATGGTGATCCTGGGCGCCGTGCAGTACAACTTCTGGATCGGTTTGCTGGCCGCGACCGCGCTGATCTTCGGTGCAGCTTACTCGCTGTGGATGGCCAAGCGCGTCATCTTCGGCAAGGTCACCAACCACCACGTGGCTGAACTGGTCGACATCAACGGCCGTGAATTCCTGATGCTGGGCATTCTGGCGGTCGCCGTGCTGGCCATGGGCCTGTACCCAGCGCCATTCACCGACACGATGCAAACCTCGGTCGCTGACCTGCTGGCCCACGTCGCACACAGCAAGCTGCCTTAAGAAGAAAACGGAAACGCATAAATGACTACACCAATCCTACAAGAGGCCGTGAACCTGGTCCCGGTCTATGCCGAGATCGCGGTCCTGATCGGCGCCTCGGCCATCCTGCTGATCGACATGTTCCTGTCCCAGGGCCAGCGTTCGGTCACCTACGTGCTGTCGCTGCTGACGCTGCTGGTCTGCGGCGTGTTGAGCTACATCGACTTCTCGGCGGGCACCACGGTCTATACCTTCCACGGCATGTTCGTCTCCGATCCGATGGCGAACCTGCTCAAGCTGTTCACCTACCTGACGGTCGGCCTGACCCTGATCTACTCGCGCCAGTACGCCGGCGACCGCGGCATGTTGAGCGGTAACCTGGGCGGCGAGTTCTATGTGCTCGCGCTGTTCGCGATGCTGGGCCAGCTGGTCATGATCTCGGGTTCGAACTTCCTGTCGATCTACCTGGGCGTCGAACTGATGTCGCTGTCGCTGTACGCGCTGGTTGCGCTGCGCCGCGATAACCACAAGGCCACCGAAGCGGCGATGAAGTACTTCATCCTGGGCGCGCTGGCATCCGGTTTCCTGTTGTACGGCATCTCGATGCTGTACGGCGCCACCGGCACGCTGGACATCCGCAGCGTTTCGGCTGCTGTCGCGGCGGGCACCATCAAGCCGACGATCCTGATCTTCGGCATCGTGTTCCTGGTCGCCGGCCTGGCGTTCAAGCTGGGCGCCGTACCGTTCCATATGTGGGTACCGGACGTCTACGAAGGCTCGCCAACCGCGGTGACCCTGCTGCTGGGCGGCGCACCGAAGATCGCCACCTTCGCCATCTGCATCCGCATCCTGGTCGAAGGCCTGCTGCCGCTGGCGTTCGACTGGCAGCAGATGCTGCTGGTGCTGGCCGTGATGTCGCTGGCCATCGGTAACATCACCGCGATCGCGCAAACCAACCTGAAGCGTATGCTGGCTTACTCCACCATCGCGCAAATCGGCTTCGTGCTGCTTGGCCTGCTGGCTGGCGTGGCCGGCACCACCGACCGCACCGGCATCGCCGCCGCCTACAGCGCTGCGATGTACTACACCATCACCTACGTGCTGACCACCGTCGGCACCTTCGGCATGCTGATGCTGTTGTCGCGTTCCGGCTTCGAAGCCGAGAACCTGGCGGACTTCAAGGGCCTGAGCAAGCGTAACGGCTGGTTCGCGGTCGTGATGACGATCCTGCTGTTCTCGCTGGCGGGCGTGCCGCCGATGATGGGCTTTGCCGCCAAGTTCTCGGTGCTGACCGCCGTGCTGGGCACCGGCCAGATCTGGCTGACCGTGTTCGCGGTGATGTTCTCGCTGATCGGCGCGTTCTACTACCTGCGCGTGATCAAGACCATGTGGTTCGACGAGCCGACCGACAATACTCCTATCGTTGCCAACGGCGATACGAAGTTCGTCCTGAGCCTGAACGGCGTCGGCATCGTGGCGCTGGGCGTCTTGCCAGGTCCGCTGCTGGCGGCCTGCCTGACCGCCATCAAAGCGACGCTCGCCACCTGATGGATGTATCCCTCGCAAGCTGGTTGGTGATCGCGGTTGCTATCGTGGCCGCCAACCTGCCTTTTTTCAACGACAAGGTATTCGCACTGCTGCCAACCAAATGGCCGCGCAAGCCGCTGATCGTGCGCTTGCTCGAAATGGCGGTGCTGTACGTTGTCGTTGGCGCGATCGGCTTCGCCATCGAAGGCCAGATCGGCAGCCGCTTCCCGCAGACCCAGGAGTTCTACTGGATCGCCGGAGGCCTCTTCATCGTTCTCGGATTCCCGGGATTTATCGTCCGCTACCTGCGCAAGCGCCACGGCTGATACACTATCGTTCTACAACGACGTGGAGCAGGTATGGACAATTTGACAGAAACCCGTATCGACGGTGAATTGGTCTATGACGGCCATTTCCTCAAGGTCCAGCGCGACACCATCTCACTTCCCGACGGCAAGCACACAGCACGTGAATACGTGCTGCATCCCGGCGCGGTGGTGATCCTGCCGCTGCTCGACGACGGCACGGTGCTGATGGAGCGCCAATACCGCTATCCGCTGCACCAGGTATTCATCGAATTCCCGGCCGGGAAGATCGACCATGACGAAGATCCGCTCTCCAGCGCCAAGCGCGAACTGGAAGAGGAAACCGGCTACACCGCCAGCCAGTGGCAGTTCGTCAGCACCATCCACAACGCCATCGCCTATTCGGACGAACACCTGGACCTGTACCTGGCGCGCGGCCTCAAGGCCGGCCCGCAGAAGCTGGACGACGGCGAGTTCCTCGAAACCTTCACCGCCACCATCGACGAGCTGCTGCAATGGGTACGCGAAGGGAAGATCACCGACGTCAAGACGGTGATCGGCATCTTCTGGCTGGACAAGCTGCGCGCCGGCGACTGGAAGCTGGACTAAGGCCATGAAGGCGCTGCTGGCCATCGCCTGCATCTGTGCCGCCGCCGGCGCGCAGGCCGCCGAGCGTACGCCGTTCCAGATCCGTTGCGAGGACACGATCAACAAGACCGTCTCCGTGCTGTCATCGACGCAGAACGGCTTCACGATCAATAACCAGCTGCCATATCGCGCGCTGACCGCCAAGGCGGGCAGCATCGACGGCCGTATGCAGACGCTGGGACTGACCGTGACCAAGGGGATCTACAAAGCCAGCCTGGGCGGGCCGGTACTGCAGGATCCGGCCAGCGGCTACGAGTGCATCGCGCCCAAGGTCGAGATCAAATTGAATTACTCGCCGGTGCTGATCTACGTCGGCAACGAGTTCGTGCCGGGCAGCTGCGCCTACAACGAGATACTGACGCACGAGCAGCGCCACCTGAAGGCTTACATGGACAACCTGGCGCGTGTGGAGCTGGCCGTGCGCGACGCCTTGAGCAAGCGCTTCGAAGGCAAGCCGCTGTATGCGCCGTCCGGCACCGCGATGTCGGCGCTGGAGCACGAGATCAACGGCACGTGGTTCCCGTTCATACGGGATGAATTCGAGAAGGGCAAGGCGAAGCAGGCGGAGATCGATACGCCCGACGAATATGCGCGCCTTGGCAAGGCCTGTAATGGCGAGATCAGCGAAATACTGCTGCGCCGCCGGAAATAAGAGAGCAATGACGACAACGACTCAAACCCCGCGCTACTTCGCGTTGCTGCCCGCCGCCGGCGTCGGCGCGCGCATGGCGGCGGATGGACCCAAGCAATACCTGACGGTTGGCGGCAAGCCGATGCTGCGCCACGCCGTCGACGCCTTCCGCGCCAGCGAACTGGTGGCGCATACCTATGTCGTCGTCAGTGCTGCGGATGGCCAGATCGACGCCGTGCTGCCGCCTGGCCTGGACGGCGTCACGGTACTGCGCTGCGGCGGTGCCACCCGCATGGACACGGTGCTGAACGCGCTGCGCGAACTACACGGCGTGGTTGACGAGAGCGACATGATCATGGTGCACGATGCCGCGCGCCCCGGCCTGACGCCGGCCTTGATCGCGAAGCTGATCGACGGCGTCGGCGACGACGCGGCGGGCGGCCTGTTGGCGCTGCCGGTGGTGGACACCGTCAAGCGTGCCGCCGGTTCGCCGGCCCTGGCCGCGGCGACGGTGCCGCGTGCCGGATTGTGGCTGGCGCAGACGCCGCAGATGTTCAGCTACGCGCTGCTGCTGCGCGCACTGGGCAGCGCGCCGGATGCCAACGCCATCACCGACGACGCCAGTGCCGTCGAGATGCTGGGCTACTCGCCGCGCCTGATCGAAGGCCATCCACGCAATTTGAAGGTAACGCTGCCAGCCGACATCCGCATCGCGGAAATGTACCTGGCCGCAGGTGAACAAGGATAACGACATGACCGCACCAAAACTCCCATTCCGCATCGGCCAGGGCTACGATTGCCACGCGCTGGTGGAAGGCCGCAAATTGATCATCGGCGGCGTCGACATTCCGCATCACGTTGGTTTGCTGGGGCACTCGGATGCCGACGTGCTGCTGCACGCGATCACCGATTCGATCCTGGGCGCGGCCGCGCTGGGCGACATCGGCAAGCACTTCCCGGACACCGACCCGCAATTCAAGGGCGCCGACTCGCGCACGCTGCTGAAGGAGGCGGCGCGCCGCGTGGTCGCCACCGGCTACAGCATCGGCAACATCGACGCCACCATCATCGCGCAACGCCCGAAGATGGCGCCGCACATCGCCGGCATGTGCGCCAACATCGCCGAGGATCTCGGCGTGGCCGTCGGCCAGGTCAACATCAAGGCCAAGACCAACGAGAAGCTGGGCTACCTGGGGCGGGAAGAGGGCATCGCCGCCGAATCGATCGCCTTGCTGATCGCTTCGTAAAACAAGGTCCGCTCGGTTCCCAGGACGCCGATGGCGGTGTGGCGAGATACCGCCGGGTAGTCTGCAAGAAAATCTTCCAGTGACTTCCCGCGGAGCAGATAATCGAACATGCGCTTGATCGGTACCAGCGTGTCTTTAAAAACGGGCATGCCGCCCAGGATAGTCGGCTCCATCTGGATCAACGGCGTAATCGATTTCATGAACGCCAATAGTTCCGGGTCAATCGGGTCAGCAGGAGATCTCCTTGGCGGGATGATGCGCCCGTTTATCTTGTGAACCGGTGTGGAAAAGTATTTTGGGTCGTACGGAGGGCAATCCTCATCGTATTCGATATTGTCGTCCGGCATCTGCAAGACCGTATTCCAGTCATCTTCCATAGATGAACAAGGTTTCTCGCTCTTCGCGATTTGCTTTTCTGAATGAGATAATTCGGATGTCATCGTTTCTCTCCGTATAGGTAACTGCCACTTCGCGGCCCGCAAAATGACCGATGGTTATAAAACGGCGTTCTCCATAGCGAACTCGGGTATCTTCTGTCGTGAATGTCCTGCCAGCGAACACAGCCGAGGCGTTGGCAAAATCCAAACCATGCTTGCGGAGGTTGCTCAGCCGCTTCTTTTCGTCCCAAGTATAGGATGTCATTTTCAGTGTACTGGCTTAAAGATTTCCTTCAAGCGGCACTGAACGCAAAATGCCAGGCTGCCAGGACATCGTTTCGATATCCTGTGCCTGGCATTCTCTGCTGTCGTTCGACTAGATCAATGTGGCGTCGATGGCATCAGTAGTTGCCGTAGCCGGTCGGTGATGCCGGGAATGCGTTCCAGTCGCGGATAGCGCAGCGATCCGAAATAGTCGATGGCCACGGTGCGCGTGGCGCCATCGGCTTCAAACGTCAGTTGGATCGGCTGCTTGCCGGCGGCGGCTTCCTTGATCGCTTGCTTTAACAGCTCGTCGGTATAAGGCCGCTTGCCGACCGAGACCAGGCGCGCGCCGAGGCTGATGCCGGCGCGGAAGGCGGGACTCTCCCACGCCACGCTTTTGATCGCGCCTTTGCCGGCGATGACCAGTCCCAGCGACGTAGACAGGTCGATGCCGCCCAAATCGATCTCGTGCCGCATGAAGAATTCGGTCGGCTGGTCCGTATAGACCAGGTGATAGCCGCCGCGCCTCAGGCCATCCAGCAGATGGGTATCGTCATGTGTTTGCAGCCGCGCGGTGAAATAGCCGGACCAGTCATACGGCGCGATCTTGTTGAGCGTCTTGCAGATATCGGCGAAGGTATAGGTCGAGATGGTGCGGCTGTTGTCGCCCGCGCCGAAGAAGACGGCGGCGAAATCCGTCATGCTCTTCTTGTCCGCGGTGAGCTCGCGCAGCAGCATGTCCACGTCCAGCCAAAGCATGACGCCTTCGGCGTAGTAATCCTCGCGCCGCTGCCAGTCGCGCCAGTTGACCGCCTTGCCCGGCATGTATAGCGCATCGATGGTGCTGTCCTGCAGCGACTTCCATTGACGTCCGGGACGATTGCTCATCAACGACGCATCCACCGCCAGCGCATCCAGTGCCTGCTGCGTTGTGCGCAGGCCGAGGCGAGGCGTCATCGCATGGGCCCAGAACTCCGTCTGCCCTTCATAGAGCCACAGCAGGCTGCCGCGCATCGGCGTGTTCAGGTCGGGCGCCCACAGGTCGGCCGGCTGCCGGCTGCGGCCATTCCACGAGTGGATAAATTCGTGGATCACCAGGTTCCCCATGAACATCTGCTCTCCCGGATCCTGTGCATAACCGGCGGAGACATTGATCTCGGTCGATTCCTGGTGCTCCACGCCGCCGCCGGACTGCATCACGTCCGACAGCGACATGAGGAAATCAAAGTGGCGGTAGTGCTGCGAGTTGAACAGGCGCGGGACTGCGGAGGCCATCGCGCTGAACTTGGCCACCAGTTCCGGCGGCAGCGCCAGTGCGGCATCCGTATCGCCGAACAGGTTCAGCCGCACCGGGATCGCCGGCGCGGTGGTCAGCTCGATGCGCTTGAAGTGCTTGCCCGCATAGACCGGCGCATCGACCAGCTCCTCGAAGCTGGCAGCCTTGAACGACACCTGGTTGGCCTTGACGTCGGTGGTTTCCAAGGACGTCGCAAACTGGAAGCCATCAGGCATGGTCAGCTCGGCCTGCACGGCGATATTGCGGATGAACCAGCCCGCCGGGTAGAGTGCCACCTTCTGCCACGGCAGCATCAGCATGCCGGCGGAGATCAGCTGAGGTCCGCGTGCGGCTGGCAGATATTGGAATTCGACATCCAGCGTGCGCGCACCGGCGGGAGCGTTGACGCGAAAGGCAAACGGGTTGACCGGATCGCGCTGCCAATCCAGCCGCCGCGCGCCGGCCTTGATGGTCAGGCCTGCCAGCGGCGCCACCTCCTGCGTGGCGGAATGGCTGCCGGTCTCCCATTGCGGATACAACAGCACCATTGCGCCGGCCTTCTGGACCGGGATGGTTTCGCGCACGCGGAAGATCTTGTGGACGCTGTCGGTGGCGTCGACCTTTAGCTGGATCGTACCGTGAAAAGGGATGTCGCGCGGCGCTTCGATCGCCGGTGGAGCGGGTACCGGTTGCGGGCCGACGCTTGCGCAAGCCGGCGCCATGCACGCGGCGGACAAGAGCAAGGCAAGAACGGTGTTTTGCATGAGCAGAATGTCGCGTTGGAGGAAAGCTTCATTATGCAATAGGCATGCCATCCCTGATGCGAAGGCTTGGCGGGGAGAGCGCCCAGTCGCGCCGTCCGTTTTGGGCGACTGGGTGTCCGTGCGGACGTCCGCGTCCCGTGTCAGGTCGGCAGCGCTTGCCATCGACCACCTGAGTCTGGCCGATGGCAAGCGCTTATGCCGCGCTCCGCTGCAGCAGGGCGGCGATGGCTTGGTCCAGCTTCACCGAACCCTTGCGCGAGCCTTGCTGGCCGCCTTCAAACTCGATCCAGCCTTGGTTGAAGCCGTCCAGCATCTGCATGCGCGGCGTCGGATTGTTCATGCCCTGCGATGCGAACAAGCCGGCCCACACATCGCGCGGCACGGCCGCCGTGCCGACCTCATGACCCAGCAGGCGGCTGAAGCTCGCGGCGATATCGGCGGGGCTGATGCGCGCCGGACCTTCCAGCTCCACCACGCGGCGGCCGCTCCATGATTGCTGCAGCAGTTCGCAAGCTACCGCCGAGATATCGGCGCAGGCCACCATTGGCACCTTGCGCTCCAGCGGCTGCAGGAAGCTCGGTATGCGATGGGTTTCGCGTGCCGCCGCCACATCCCACAGGCTGTTCTCGATGAACCACGCCGCACGCAGGAAAGTGATCGGCAGGTCCAGCGTGCCAAGCTCGCGCTCCATGATGCCCAATTGGTTCAGCAGGTTGGGCTGTGTCGCCTGCGCGCCGACGGTGGACAGTACGACCACGCGCGACGGTTTGGCGGCAGCCAACGCCTCGCGCAGGGCGGCGATGCTGCGGCGCGCTTCCGGGAAGCCTTCGGTCGGATCGAAGGTGGGCGGCAGCAGCACGAAGACCGCCTCTGCGCCGGTGAAGGCGCGGGACAGCGCGGCGCCGTCGTTCACATCGGCCAGCGCCACTTCCGCGCCGCGCGCGGCCCAGGCTGTGCCCTTGGCGGCATCGCGTACCACGGCACGGACGGGCAGTCCGGCCGCCAGCAGCTGATTGCCCAGTTCCGAGCCGACTTGTCCTGTGATACCGGTGATTGCATACATGGTGTTCTCCTTGAATGAGGCGGCGAATTCCGCATGTGAAGAATTCTGATGCAAAACGAGTCATACTCCGATAGCATGGAACTCATATCATTCATGACCAATGAGCATATATGGCATTCGACGAGCGGGTAGTGAACGGCATGCGTGTGCTGGCGGCCATCGTGGACGGCGGCAGCTTCGTGCGCGCGGGCGAGGCGCTGGAGATGTCGCAGTCCGGCGTCAGCCGCGCCATCGCCAAGCTGGAATCGCGCTTGAATATCCGGCTGTTCGACCGCACCACGCGCAAGGTATCGCTGACCGACGAGGGGCGGCGCTTCTACGCGCAGATCGGGCCACTGCTGGCTGGGCTGGAGGAAGCGGTGACCTCGGCCGGCGAGGGCGCGGTGGTGGTGCGGGGGCGCCTGCGGGTGAATATCGATCCGCTGTGCGCACGGCTGCTGCTGGGGCCAAGGCTGGGCGGCTTCCTCAAGCGCTACCCGGAGCTGGAGCTGGACCTGATGGCGCGCGATCACCTCGGCGACATGGTAGGCGACGGTTTTGACCTGGCGATCCGGCTTGGTCAGCCGCAATCGTCCTCGCTGATCGCCCGCAAGCTGCTGGACACGCGCGTGCTGACGGTCGCCACGCCGGCCTATCTGCGCAAGCACGGCACGCCGAAGAAGCCCGCCGACCTGGAAGGGCCGGAGCATGTGTGCCTCCACTTCCGCAATCCTGCGACGGGGCGGCCCTTCGACTGGGAGTTTCATCGCGGCGGCAAGACCACCATCGTCAATCCGCACGGCCAGTTGACGCTCAACGACGCCGGTACGATGGAGAGTGTGCTGATGTCCGGCTACGGACTGGCGCAGGTGATCGACCTGGCGGTAGCGCCGCTGCTGCGTTCCGGCGCACTGGTGCCGGTGCTGACGGCGTGGCCGGACGAGCGCTTTCCCTTGTACGCGCTATACCCGTCGCGGCATCATCCGCCGGCCAAGACGCTGGCCTTCCTCGATTTCGTTACTTCGCTGGTGGAATAGGGAAGATCAGGCAGGTTGTCGTGGCATGCGCATACAGCTTGCCGTTGGCGTCCGTGATGCGGCCTTCGGCCACCGCCACCTGGCCGCCCACCGTCACGACCTTGCCCTCGGCCCGTACCGGGCCGGTCTGATCGGTCATCGCGCGGATGTAGTTGACCTTGAGCTCCAGCGTCGTAAAGCCTTTCCCCTGGGGCAGCATCGAATGCACCGCGCAGCCGACCGCGCTGTCGAGCAGCGTCGCCGCGTAGCCGCCGTGGACCGCGCCGCTCGGATTGTAGTGCTGCGGCCCCGGCGTGCCCTGGAATATCACCACGCCAGGCTCCACGCTGATGGGGATGAAATCCAGTGTCGCGCCGATGGGCGGCGGCGGCAGTTCGCCGGCGCTGATCGCCGCGAGGAACTCCGCGCCGCTGCGGGAGCTGAGCTGCTCGCGCGTCGCGACGCCTGGTTGCGCCAGTTTGGCGCGGACGGCGGCTTCTTCGGCCAGCCACTGTTCGTGATTGCTCATGCGGTCTCCTTTAGCGTCGGATAGAAGACTATAAACGATCTGCTAACATGGCGCTTTTGACGGCAAGGGATGACGATGGCGCGGGATATTTATGCATACCGGCAGGTGGCGGTGCATTCGGTGGCGCGCGGCGGCAAGGTGGAAATCCATCCGGTGCCGGGGCAGGCGTTCTCGCCGGAGCTGCACGTGCAATGCTCGCGGCGCATGAGCGATACGCGCGCATACCCGCTGGGCACCAGCTTCCTGCTCGATGCCAAGCTGACCGACCGCCAGGGCGGCACGCCGTATCTATACGCCTGGCACGGCGATGAGATCAAGGTCCTGTCGCCCAAGGAAACCAAGGCCTTCCTGGCCGAATTCAAGCGCGGCCGCATCTAAAGAAGTGGTGTCAGTGCCGACATTCGGACACAAGCTCTGCCGCAATGCGGCTGGGCCTGTGTCCGAATGTCGGCACTGACACCGCTGTTTCTGACACCGCTGTTTTAGTGGACGGCGTGCAGCTTGATCGCGGGCTGGTCGTCTTCTTCGCCCCACTTGGCGATGACGGCGGCCATCGCCAGAGCGAAGACGCCGCCGACGATCATCGCGCTGGAGACGCCCAGGTGGTCGACCGCCATGCCGCCTACCAGCGCGCCGCTGGCGAGCGAGATCTGCGCGGTGGCGACGAAGACGGCGCCGCCGCTTTCCATCGCATGCGGCGCGGCCTGGAAGATCCAGGTTTGCACCGAGATCGGCATCATGCCGAAGGCCAGGCCCCAGATGACGATCAGCGCCGTGGCTCCCCAGATGCCGGTGCCGAGCAGCGGCAGCGCGGCGGCCGACAGGCCGAGGATCAAGCCGGTGGCGATCAGCGATTTGCGCACGCTTTGCGCGACCGCCCAGCCGCCGATCAGGTTACCGACAAATCCCGCCGCGCCATACGTCAGCAGCAGTGCGCCGATGGTGCCGGCGTTCAGACCCGCGACCTGGCTGAGGAACGGCGTGATGTAGGTGTAGGCCGCGAACTGGCCGATGAAGATCAGCAGCGTGACGATGATCCCCAGCCGCGCCTTTTTCACCAGCAGCAGTTCCGGCAGCTGGCGGAAGGTCAGCGCTTGCGTTGCCGGCAGGCGCGGCAGCAGCCACATCTGCGTGAGCAGCACCAGCAGGGCGACCGCGCCGGCGGCGTGGAAGGCCATGCGCCAGCCGACCAGTTCTCCGATCAGCGCGCCGGCCGGTACGCCGGCCACCGTGCCGACCGAGACGCCGGCAAAGATCAGCGAGGTCGCCTTGGTGGCCGAGGCCGCCGGCACCAGCCGGGTGCCCAGCGCCGGGCCGATGGCCCAGAAGCCGCCGACGCCGACGCCCAGCAGTGCGCGTCCGAACAACACCAGCGGGAACGAGTGCGATAGCGCGACGATCAGGTTGGAGACGATCAGCGTGGCGGTCAGCCCCCAGATCGCGTAGCGGCGGTCGGCCTTGCCGATGCCGACGGTGACCAGGATGGCGGCCAGCGCGCCGACCAGTCCGGGGATGGTGACCATCAGGCCGGCGATACCTTCGGTGACGCCCAGCTCGGCGGCGATGGACGGCAGCAGGCCGACCGGCAGGAATTCCGTCGTGACCAGCGCGAAGGCGCCGATGGCGACCGACAGCACGGCCAGCCAGGCGCCCCGGGCCGGAGTGGGCGCGGGAGCAGGGGACAGCGGGGCCAGCGGCGCGTCGTCAGCGACGACCGCCTGGGTATTGGTATGGTTTTGCATTGGAGTCCTTAGGTGCGGTAAAAACACTTGAGTTTTTTACTGATCGGTTCATAATGTACGCACGAAAGAACTTTGTCAATGAATTTTTAACCGATCGGTATGAAAGATATTTCCGCTACGGCGCGCAAGACTGGCCGGCCGCGCACCTTCGATGCTGAAAACGCGCTGGACAAGGCCATGAAGGTGTTTTGGGAGAAGGGCTACGAGGGCAGTTCGCTGCCGGAGCTGACCGAGGCGATGGGCATGAACCGGCCCAGCATGTATGCGGTGTTCGGCAACAAGGAGAACTTGTTCCGCATGGCGCTGGACCGCTACGCCCAGACCCATGACCCGCTGTTCCATGCGGCGCTGAAGAAGCCGACCGCGCGCGCCGTGGTCGAACATTTCTTGCGCGGGAACGCCGACGCCCAGACCGAAACCGATAACCCCCACGGCTGCCTGGTGATCAACGGCGCGCTGGCCTGCAGCGACGATGCGCTGCCGATCCGCGATACGCTGATCGAACGCCGCGCCGCGAGCGAGGGCATGCTGCGCGAACGCTTCGAACGCGCCAAGGTCGACGGCGATCTGCCGGCCGACAGCTGTTCCAGCCAGATGGCGCGTTATGTGATGACGATCTCCAACGGCATGGCGGTGCAGGCCGCCGCCGGCGCCAGCCGCAAGCAGTTGCAGGAGGTGGTGGACCAGGTCTTGCGCGGATGGCCGGTCTGACAAGTGATATGACGAGCGTTGCTTTTAGGTCATATATTTTGTCAAAATGAAATTTATGTTGTGCTTTTGAAATTGATCGGTACAATGGCCACATTGCATCCATTTCCGAAGGTCACGACATCATGAAAATCGCTCAGTTGATCCAGGCAGCAGCAGTCACCGCATTGTTCGCCTCCGGCGCCGCCTCGGCTGCCGGCAATGGCAATCTCATTTCGAACGGTGACTTCGAGGCCTATACGGTCGGCGTCGCCAGCGGCGGCTACACCAAGGTGGATGCGGGTTCGAGCGCCATCACCGGCTGGACCATCGGCGGCGTATCGGTCGACCTGATCAAGAATAGCTACGGTTCGGTGAGCGGCACCAGCGTCGATATGCTGGGCACGCCTGGACCGGGTTCGTTGTCGCAGCTGTTCAGCTACAACGCCAACACCACTTACACGCTGTCGTTCGACGTCAGCCGTAATCCGAACGGCAGCTACACCGCGTTGTCGGTGGACGTCAACGGCATCCATCACGAGTACGTCGGCACCAGCCTGGCCACCACCCAGAGCTTCAGCTTCACCACCGGCAACTCCGCCGGCTCGCAACTGCTGCAGTTCAGCAGCGTCAATGGCGACGGCTACTCGGGCGCGGTGCTGGACAACGTGACGCTGACGGCCGCCGTGCCCGAGCCTGAAACCTATGCGATGCTGCTGGGCGGCCTGGGCCTGATGGGCTTCATGGCCCGCCGCAGGTCCGGCAAGAAGGCCGCCAAGTAATCGCTTAGTCCGAACCGTCGTCGTCGTCGTCGGTTTCCGGCACGCCGTTCTTGACGGCGCGCGTGCGTGCGGCGTCGATGTCGGTTTTGAGTTTCGCCGCGTTGGCCATGAACTGGTCGACGCTGCGGTCTTCACTGTGCCGCACTTCCGGCGGCAGCAACACCGACATGTACAGCTCGTCCGCCGTGCGGCCCGTGCCTTGCAGGTTGGTCATCAGCATCAAGCCGGCGCCGCCCACCAGCATCACCCAGCACGCTATCGCGAAGCGCCGCGGATGGTGCGGCTTGATGGTGATCAGGTGGAAGAACAACATGCCGCAGGCGATCGCCAGCGTCACCAGATTGCCATAGCGCGTCAGCGTTTCCGCCGACCACGCATAAGCCATCACCGCGCTGCCCGCGCGCCACAAGCCCACCACCGCCAAGCCGCTGCCGAGGATGAACAAGTGCCGGCCCAGCCGCGCGTGGCTGCCGAACAGGCGGTTGGCCAGCGCCCACACGCCGGCCCACAGCAGGCCGGCCGCCAGGCTGGACGCCAGCACCAGCAGGTAGCGGATCAGCGCAAACGGTTCGACATCGGACAGCCAGGTTTCCATGCAGGTGAAGACGGCGATCAGTACCAGGCCGATGGTGGCCGGCGTCGCGCCTTCCCAGCCATGCATGGTGGTGTCTTCCACTTCGGCCGCCACCGGGAAGTCGGCGGCGCGCACGCGCAGCCGCGTGTGGCCGAGGCGCACCACGGTGTCGCCGCCCAGCGCGACGCTGGTCTGGCGCTTGCCTTTGTATACCGTGCCGTTCTTGCTGCCCAGGTCGCGCAGCACCAGCTTGCCGTTCTCGCCGGCTTCGACGATGGCGTGGCTGGCGGCGCTGTGGGCGTCGTCGAGGATGATGTCGTTGTCGTAGCTGCGGCCGAGGCGGATCGGCAGTGCGCCGACCTTGTGACGATGCAGCACGTCGCCGTTGCGGGCCAGGATTTCAACGAAGTAGGGGGCGGTCATTGCGCGGCTCCCTTGGCGGGCTTGGCGGCGACAGCGGGCTTTTTGACGTGCACCGGCGCCAGCGACAGCGAATCGAGGAACACGCGCGACAAGCGCATGCCGTTGTCATAGGAAACACCGCGCGCGTCGAGCCGGCTCTGCAAGCTCATCAAGCCCTGGTCGGTGGTCGCGGTCAGCAGCGCGAAATCGTACAGGCCGGCGAACTTGCGGTAGGCGCGCACGCACAGCACGGCGCGCAGCGGCAGGTTCTTGTTCTTGACGAAGTCCTCGGTGCAGTTGGGACCGGTCAAGCGGGTGTCCTTGTTGTTGCCGAAGTGCTCGTTCTTGAACGAGGCGCTGGCCAGTTGCGCGAAGCGCAGCTTGTCGAGCCCGGTGCCGCGCAGGAACTGGTGGCGGATGCTGAGCTGGCCCGTCTGCAGCGTGCCGCTGACGAAGATCGCCGATTCCATCGCGCAGCTGGCGTCGTCCACCGTGAACGGCTTGTCGGCCTTGACGTTGGAGCGGCCCCAGCAGCGCATCTGTTCGGACTCGCGCACCGGCACCTGGTACGGGCCCATCGGCTTCAGGCTCAGCGGGCTGGACAGCAATTGATCGACCATCGCCTTCTGGTGGTTCAGCAGCTGGCCGGCCACCACCGAGGTGAACTCGGCCGGTGCTTGCTTCTGCTCTTCCACGCGCTTGAGCAAGTCCTGCGCAAAGCGGGCCGGCACCAGGAAGCTGACCAGTTCGCCATCGAGGCGCTTGGAGACGTTGACGCCGGCCACCGAGCCATCCACCGTCACGCTGGGGCCGCCGCTCATGCCGGAGTTGATCGGGCCGGTGAACATCAGCTGGTCGTAGAAGCTGCGCGCGATCACGCCGTTGTAGGCGCCCTCGGAAATGGCGAAGCCCAGGTCCAGCGGATTGCCCATCGAGTACAGGTACTGGCCTTGCGTCAGCTTGGCCAGCTGCTCGGGCATCTTGAAGAAGCCGGTGCCGTTGCGGTTGACGCGCAGCACCGCCAGGTCGTGCAGCACGTCGACCGCCAGCAGTTCCACATTGCCGCGCTGGCCGCTGGTGTCCACCCATTCGCCGACGTAGGTGTCGGGATCGAGCGCGAACTGCGACACCACGTGGTAATTGGTCACCACCAGGTTGCTGGTGCCGATCAGGAAGCCGGAGCCGACCGACGATTGCGTGCGGCCGCTCTTGAGCAGCGAGCGCACTTGCAGGATGTCGTTCTTGGCGGAAGCGTAGAGATGCTGGGCCGCGCTGGACGGCGGCGGCAGCGGGGGGGGGGCGGCGGCCGCCGCCGGTTCGCCGGGCTGGGCCGGTGCGGCGGGCGCAGCGGGTACGGCAGCCGGCGGCGCGGCGGCGGGTTTGGTGGCCGGGGCCGGGGCAGCCAGCGCGCTGGCGCAGGCCCAAGTTAAAGCGAGTGTACTGGCTAGCGCGGTAACTTTCATGCAGTCCTTAAAACGTTTAAAGCGCGCCATCCTCCACCGGGGCGGGTGTCAGCGGCGTCATCATGTGGCCCAGCTTGGCGGCCTTGGTATTCAGATAATGCTGGTTGAAGGCGTTGCGGTTGACCAGCAGCGGCACGCGCTCGGCCACCTCGATGCCTAGTTTAGTCATGGCATCGATCTTACGCGGATTATTGGTCATCAGGCGTAAGCTTTTCACGCCGAACTGGGCCAGCATCGGTTTGACCAGGCCGTAGGTGCGCTGATCCGGCTTGAAACCCAGCTGCTCGTTGGCCTGGACCGTGTCGGCGCCGGCTTCCTGCAGGCGGTAGGCGCGGATCTTGTTGATCAGGCCGATGCCGCGGCCTTCCTGGCGCAGGTACAGCAGCACGCCGCGGCCTTCGGCGGCGATCTTCTTCAGCGCGCCTTCGAGCTGGGCGCCGCAGTCGCAACGTTGCGAGAACAGCACGTCGCCGGTCAGGCATTCGGAATGGACGCGCGCCAGCACCGGCTCGCCGTTGCCGATGTCGCCCAGCACCATCGCCAGGTGTTCCTTGCCGGTGGCCTTTTCGACAAAGGCGTGCAGCGTGAACTGGGCCCAAGGGGTCGGCAGGGCGCAGGAAGTCATGTAATCCAGTTCGTCCGGTGCCGGGGTTTCTGCGCTCTGCGACATAGCTATGCTCTTTAATATGTATACATTTGAAGGTAAAAAAGGCGCGCCGGGCTGTTCAAACAGACCCGGCGCGCCCTTCATGATACCAAAACTGGCGGAAATTTATTTTAGGCCAGCCTCTAGCTTAGTTCGGCAGATCGAACAGCAGGATCTCCGCCGCTTTCGCCTGCTCCAGCGTCACCAGTGTTTCATCGGTGATTTTCAGCGCATCGCCGCCCTGCAGCACGGTGCCGTTGATCGTCACTTCGCCGCGGATCACGTGGGCATAGGCGCTGCGGCCCGCCGCCAGCGCATGCTTCAGGCTGTCGCCCGAGGTCATGATGGTGGCGTAGATCGCCGCATCCTGGTGCACCAGCACCGAGCCTTCGCGGCCGTCGTTCGACGCGATCAGGCGCAGCTGGCCCAGTTTGCTTTCCGGCGTGAAGTTCTTTTCCTCGTAGCTGGGAGGAATGCCGATCTCGCTGGGCTGGATCCAGATCTGCAGGAAATGCACCTGGTCGGTACGGGAGCCGTTGAACTCGCTGTGACGCACGCCGGTGCCTGCGCTCATGCGCTGGACGTCGCCGTAGTGCAGCACCGAACCGGTGCCCATGCTGTCCTTGTGCTCCAGCGCGCCGCTCAGCACGTAGGAGATAATCTCCATGTCGCGGTGACCGTGGGTGCCGAAGCCCTGGCCGGCCTGTACCTTGTCTTCGTTGATCACCAGCAGCGGGCCAAAGCCGACATGCTCAGGATCATGGTAGCTGCCGAACGAAAAGCTGTGATGGGAATTCAGCCAGCCGTGGTTAGCTTTGCCGCGGGATTCGCTTTTACGTACTTGCAACATGGTAGGGCTCCGTTTCTGATGATAGGGTTAAATGCTTGTGCGATAATTTCGAAAACTGTTTCGGTATCGCTGCATCCATGAATCACATTGTAGACCCCTGATCCGGATTAAAAAAACGGAAAATTTACCCCTTTACTATCGAAAAAATCGAATGCTCAGACTCAGCCTGGAAGCCCTGCAAATCGTCGATGCCATCGACCGCCGTGGATCCTTCTCCGCAGCCGGCAAGGAATTGCATCGCGTGCCGTCGACTATTTCCTATACTGTTAGCAAGCTGGAGGACGATCTCGGGGTCCAGGTATTCGAGCGCAACGGCCCGCGCGTCGTGCTGACGCCGGCCGGCGTCGAGCTGCTGAAGGAGGGGCGCTACCTGCTGAAGGCGGCCCAGGACCTGGAGCACCGAGTGCGCCGGGTGGCGTCCGGCTGGGAAACCGAGCTGTCGGTGGGCATGGATTCGATGTTTTCGCCCTGCATGTTCCGCGACGATGTGACGGCGTTTTACGACGTGGCGCAGCAGACCCGCTTGCGCATCGTCCAGGAAGCGCTGTCCGGCACCTGGGAGGCGCTGCTGGACCGCCGCGCCGACCTGCTGGTGGGCGTGGCCGGCGACGGTCCGGCGGGCGGCGGCTATGTGTCCCAGCCGATCGGCAAGATTCAGTTTGTGTTCGCGGTGGCGCCGTCGCATCCGCTGGCGGCCGTGGAAGGCAAGCTGGACCGCGTGCACCTGCAGCGGCACCGCGCCGTCAGCGTGGCCGATTCGGCCCGCCAGATGGCGCCGCGCACCGTCGGCCTGCTGCTGGGCCAGGACGCGCTGACGGTGCCGGACATGCAGACCAAGTTCCAGTACCAGCTGGCCGGGATGGGCTTCGGCTTCCTGCCGGAACCGTGCGCGCGTGCCGCCATCGCCGCCGGCCTGCTGGTCGAAAAGGAAGTGGAGGAGCCGAAGCCGGCCGAGACCTTCTACCTGGCCTGGCGCAGCGGCGAGAACGGCGCCGCGCTGAAATGGTGGATAGAGCGCATGCGCCAGCCCGGCCTGTTCGAGCGTCTGCTGCGGCATTTGCCGCGCCATGCGCCATCCGTTTGATGTGGAACATGAAACAGTCAACATAATTGCCAAGATGATATCTATAATGTTGACCAAGGCCAATAATTTCGGAGTACCATAGCGGGATAACCAACTGTTTTTTGGTGGAACACTTCATGACCGCATTGACTGCCACGCCGCCCGTGTTTTTGCATCCTCTGGCCGACCGCAACGGCAATCCTGCGGCGTTGCTGTTCGATGCGGATTGCATGCAGCAGGCCGGCGGCCCGCTGGACCTGCCGTCCGCCGTGCTGCAGGAGCTGGCCGGCGGCAGCATGAACTGCTTCTACCGCGCCTGCGAATCCGACATCCTCCATCCCTTGCTGGCCGCAGCCGGCTGGAAGCCGCTGGCCGCCGACAAGATCCATCGCGCCGACGAGGTGCTGGCCAAGGACCTGCCGCCGTCGGTGGCCTGGGTCGAGGGCAACTGGTTCCTGGCCCCGCCGCCCAAGGCGGTCGGCAACCAGGCCGCCTCGCGCGCGCTGGCGCTGCAGCTGGTGCAACTGGTGTCCGCCGATGCCGATACCCACGAAATCGAAGCGCTGCTGCGCCAGGATCCGACGCTGTCCTATCATCTGCTGCGCCTGGTCAATTCGCTGGGCATGGGCACCGGCCGCCGCGTCACCAGTTTTTCGCAAGCGATCCTGATCCTGGGCCGCTCGCAGCTGCGGCGCTGGCTCAACCTGATGCTGTTCTCGTCGCGCCAGGGCGACCAGCGCTCGGCCATGCTGCTGGCGCGGGTATCGGTGCGGGCGCGCTCGATGGAGCTGCTGTCCAAGCTCAGCGGCGACGACAAGCCGCACCAGGAGCAAGCGTTCATGGTCGGCATGTTCTCGCTGCTGGGCGTGCTGTTCGGCATGCCGCTGGACGAGGTGCTGAAACCGCTGACGATCAGCGACAACGTGCAGCAGGCCCTGCTGTCGCGCGAGGGCGAACTGGGCCGCTTGCTGTGCCTGGTGGAGTCGGCCGAATGCGACGACTACGTGGCGCTGGCCGAGGGCCTGCAGGCGCTGCAGATCGACAACGGCAATTTCAACCGTATCGTCGCCGACGCCTATCTGTGGATGCAGGGCGTCACGGCCGGCAAGGCGGGTGCCTCCCATGCTTGACGCGATCGAGCGTTGCCTGGCGCTGAGCCGGCAAGCCCGCACCGAGCAGGGCGAGGCGCTGGCGCGCACGCTGGCCGAGCTGGAGACGGCGCTGGCCGAGGCGCGCGTCGAAATCACGCCGGCCGCCATACCGCCGCTGGACGCCACGCTGGAACTGGACCTGACCGGCTACCTGACCGGCTGGAGCGCCGGCGCGCAGCTGATGTTCGGCTACGCGGCGCCAGAGGCGCTGGGCCAGCACGTGCTGTTCCTGTATGCCGAAGACGATGACGACGGCGATATCGCCGAGCTGTTCTTCGAGCACAATCCAGGCGAGACGGCGGCGCGCACCGAGGTCCGCCGCCGCAAGAAGAACGGCGACATCATCTGGGTCCACCTGGACATCCTCCTGCGCCATGACGACGGCGGCGAGCCGGTCGGCATGCTGGTCAAGCTGTCCGAGGCCAACCAGGCCTTGTCGGACCTGGACAAGGTCAACCTGCACGCGCGCATCATCGAGGACAGCGAGCAGGGCATCCTGATCACCGACGCCCACGAGCGCATCGTGTCCATCAACTCCTCGTTCACGCGCATCACCGGCTACACGCCGGCCGAGTCGATCGGGCAGACGCCGGACCTGCTGCGTTCTGGCGTGCACGACGCCGAATTCCGCGCCAAGGTGCGCACCGCGATGCAGGGCGGCGGGCCGTGGCGCGGCGAGATCGTCGGCAAGCGCAAGAACGGCGAGCTGTTCCCGCAATCGGTGACCATCAGCGCGGTGCGCGACGAGGCCGGCAAGATCAGCCATACCTTCTCGCTGTTCTCCGACATCAGCGTGCACAAGGACGCCGAGGCGCGCATGCAGCGCATGGCCAACTACGATCCGCTGACCGGCTTGCCCAACCTGTGCCTGCTGACCCAGCTGATGGGCCAGGCGCTGACCGAAACCAAGCGCACGCAGGAACACGGCGCGCTGCTGGTGGTGGAGATCACCCGCGTCGGCGCCATCAGCGACACGCTGGGCCATGAGATCGGCAATGAACTGCTGTGCGAGATCGGCCGCCTGTTCCGCCTGGCGCTGCGCGAAGGCGACGTGCTGGCGCGGCTGGACGGCCACAAGTTCGCCATCGCGCTGCTGCATATCGAAAAGCGCGAGCACGCCGCCATCGTCGCCAGGAAGCTGCTGGCGGCGCTGGCCTCGCCGATCATCGTCGCCTCGCACAACCTGCAGGTCGGCGGGCATGTCGGCATCACCGTCTACAACGAGGATGGCGCCGACGTGCCGACCCTGATCCGCTATGCGGACGTGGCGATGGCCAAGGCGGCGCAGAGCATCGAATCCAACTTCCTGTTCTACAGCGAAGAGATGAACCAGCGCGCCAAGGAACACCTGCGCATCGAAAGCGAACTGCGCCAGGCGCTGCGGAACGACGAGCTGCGGCTGTACTACCAGCCCAAGGTCAGCCTGCGCAGCGGCCGCATCGTCGGCGCCGAGGCGCTGCTGCGCTGGCGCCATCCGGTGCGCGGGCTGGTGTCGCCGGGCGTGTTCATCCCGGTCGCCGAGGAGACCGGCCTGATCCTGGACCTGGGCGCCTGGGTGCTGGAGGAGGCTTGCCGCCAGGTCAAGGAATGGCGCGAGGCCAACCTGATCATGCCGCCGATCGCCGTCAACCTGTCGGCGCGGCAGTTCGACGCCGGGCTGCCCAAGCGCATCGCGACGGTGCTGGAGCGCTACGGCGTGCAGCCGGACCAGATCAACCTGGAAATCACCGAGAGCCTGCTGGTGCGCGGCACCGACAACGTCATCGCCATCATGAACCAGCTGGTGGCGATGGGCATGGCGCTGGCGCTGGACGATTTCGGCACCGGCTATTCCAGCCTGGCCTACCTGAAGAAATTCCCGATCAGCACCCTGAAGATCGACCGCTCCTTCGTCATCGGCCTGCCATATGAAGAGAACGATTGCGCCATCGCCCGCGCCATCGTCACCATGGCCCAGCAGCTGCGCCAGGAAATCGTCGCCGAGGGCGTGGAGACCGCCGAGCAGATGAGCTTCCTGCGCGAGCTGGGCTGCGACCAGCTGCAGGGCTATCTGTTCAGCCAGCCGGTCCCGGCGGCGGAATTCGCGACCATGCTGCGCGAAGGGAAGCGGCTGATGTTCGGCAACCGCTAGGGCGGGCCGCCTTTCCCGGCACTACCCCATCGGGTGTAGGGGAGTGCCGGGCACGATGCTATTCTAGGTAGGCCAATTCCGGCCGAATCCTCAAGGAGATGCACATGTCCCGCAAAGAGCAGACCGCTGCTGCGGTCGATGCTGTCAAAGCCTTTTTCAAGCGCGACAAACAGGCCGCCATCAAATTCCCCCTTGTGTTGGCGGCTGTCTTCGTGGCGGCCTCCAGCCATGCAGCGCCGGCGGCCATCCAATCCGCCGCCAAGCTGGCCTTTGGCGATGCGAACACCTTGTTCGTGGCCGACTGGAAGGGCGCGCGCATTTATGCGCTGCCGGTCGCCGCGCCGGCCAAGGCGGCCGGCAAGCCGTTCAACCTGATGGATGTGCAGGCGCCGATCGCCAAGGCGCTCGGCGTGGCGCCGTCGGCCTTGCGCTTCGAGGACCTGGCGGTGCAGCCCGGCAGCGAGCTGGCGTTTGTCGCGCTGACGGTG
The DNA here is from genome assembly GCF_047302815.1 of Duganella sp. CT11-25. Taxonomy (NCBI): domain Bacteria; kingdom Pseudomonadati; phylum Pseudomonadota; class Betaproteobacteria; order Burkholderiales; family Oxalobacteraceae; genus Duganella; species Duganella sp. CT11-25. The sequence goes on along the minus strand of NZ_JBKBFD010000001.1, from coordinate 2,022,990 downwards.
CGCGCAGCCAAGGGCAAATCGTCGCCGGCCATCGTCAGCGTCGACGCCGCCGGCAAGGTGACGCGGCTGGACCTGGGCAAGGCCGCCGGCTCGGCCGCCATCACCGATGCGCCGGCGGCCGACCTGGCCTTCTGGCGCGACCTGCCGGCGCAAACGCTGACCGTCACCGACATGCGCTTCCACCAGAACAAGCTGTACGTGGCCGGCCTGTCCAACCGCAGCTTCGCCTCGACCTTGCGGGTGTACGACTATCCGTTCAGCGGCAAGGCCCAGGCCACCACCATCGAGATGTACCACCCGGTGCATAACGAGGTCGAGACCCGGGCGCCGATCCGCAGCATGGCGGTGATGACCATCGGCGGCGAGCCGACGCTGGTGGCCGCCTACACCTGCACGCCGCTGGTGACGATTCCGCTCAAGGACCTCAAGGATGGCGCCCACATCGTCGCCAAGACGGTGGGGGAGATGGGTTGGGGCAGTGCGCCGAACGGGCTGGTCACCTTCAAGATGGGCGACGCGGAATATGCGCTGCTGGTCAATTCCAGCCGCTCGGCCGACTTGCTCAGCGCCGCCGACCTGAGCGCCGCCGCCGCCGCGCCGGGCCTGAACACGCCGATCGAATGGCCGGCCAAGCCCTACCTGGGCGTCAAGGCCACGATGACGCCGCTGGCGGCGGTGATGCGGATCGATAACCTGAATCCGCAATTGCTGCTGGCGCTGCGGCGCGAGGACGCCAGCGGCCAGATGCAGCTGGTGTCGATCCCCAAGGGCGCCTATCTGCGGCTGAGCGATTTCGTGAACGAATACGACTTCCCCGACTACCGTTATCCGGAAGGGGACAAGTTCCGCGAGTTTCACAAGTACGCGCGTGGCCTCGAGGGCTATCCTGAACTGGCGCGCTAGCGGCGCGCTGCTGGCGCTGCTGCTTGCCGGGCCGGCGCCGGCCGCCACGGTGGTGACGCCGTCCGGGCCGGAGGTGCCGGAAAACCTGCTGCGCATCGAGCTGCATCTCGATACGCCGCTGTCCGCGCCGCTGGACATGCGCCGCGTGGTCCTGCTGGACAACCATGGGGCGCCGATCGTGGACGCTTTTCTCGATCTGCCGCTGGCCGGCCAGGACGGCATGGCGGTGACGCTGTTGCTGCATCCCGGGCGCATCAAGACCGGCGTGGGGCCGAACCTGGCGCTGGGGCCGGCCTTGCGCGCGGGGCAGGGCGTGCTGCTGCGGATCGATGATCCGCAACTGGGCGGGGCCGTGGAGAAACGCTGGCGTGTCGGGCCTCCCTTGACGCAGCGCATCATGCCGGCGCAGTGGACCTTGCATGCTGTCAAGCGGCGCAGCCGGCAGCCGCTGCGGATCGCCTTTCCCACCGCGCTGGATGGCGATGCCGCGCCCTTGATCGCGCTGCAGGGGCCGGATGGGCAGCGCCTGGCTGGTGTGGCGCGGCTGCAGCCGGGCGAACGGGAATGGCGCTTTACGCCGGCGCGGGCCTGGCGTCCGGGCAAGTATCTATTGCGGGTGCATCCGACGCTGGAAGACCCGCAGGGCAATCGCCTGTGCTCGGCGTTCGAGCAGGCCGCGCAAAGTGCTCAACAGTGCGGCGAAGAAGCGCGGCGCGCGTTTATTATCTACTAATATAGTTTGCCCTCATGGACGAAAGAGGGATCGTGCTCCAGGCGCCGCGCTGGCACAATCGCCTGGTAACGCCGCAACTGCGGCTTTCTTTTGGAGACTGTTATGCAGAAACGTACTTTCCTGGTTGGTAGCACCGCCGCACTAGCGCTTGCCGGTCTGGCGCTGAGCGGCTGCACCACCACCACCGGCGCGGCCAAGCCCGACAACGCCGCCGTGCGCACGCAGATCGAGCAGGGTTCCTACAACACGCTGGAGCGCCTGTACAAAGAGGTCAAGGGTTCGCGCGAGCTGGTGCGCAAGGCCAACGGCGTGCTGGTGTTCCCCAACGTGATCGCGGCCGGGCTGGTGGTTGGCGGCGAATACGGCAAGGGCGTGCTGCGCACCGGCGGCGAGACGGTCAGCTACTACAGCGTGGCCTCGGTCTCGGTCGGCTTCCAGGCGGGCGCGCAGTCCAAGGCCGTGGTGCTGCTGTTCATGAGCAAGGAATCGCTGGATAAATTCCGCAACAGCAAGGGCTGGACGGCGGGCGTGGACGGCTCGGTGGCCCTGATCAAGGTCGGCGCCAACGGCGAGATCGATACCACCACCGCCAACAATCCGGTGCAGGCGCTGGTGCTGACCAATGCCGGCCTGATGGCCAACCTGAACCTCGAAGGCACCAAGATCAGCAAGCTGGATCTGTAGCCGGCGGCGGCGCGGCGTCGAAAAGACTTTGCCGCCGCGCCGCTTGCGGCTACCCTTACGGTCAACTCTGACTTTAAGGAATATCCGATGACCCGTAACATCCTGGACGAAGCACGCATCCATCCCGCCATCCGCGCGCAGATCAGCGGCTATCACCGCGATATGGTCGCCGAGGTGGAGGCCGCCATCGCGGCCAACACCGTGGTGGTGATCGGCATGGGCCTGAATCCTTTCCCGGCCAAGGCGCGCAAGATCCTCGACCGCGTCGGCACGCCGTACAAATACCTGAGCTACGGTAACTACTTCTCCGAATGGCGTCCGCGCCTGGCGCTGAAGCTGTGGAGCGGCTGGTCGACTTTCCCGCTGGTCTTCGTCAAGGGCACGCTGATCGGCGGCGCCACCGACCTGCAAAAGCTGGTCGACTCGGGCGAATTCGCGCGCATGGTGGCTTGATGCAAACGCTGCCGCTGCGCCTGCATCCCGGCGACGACCTGCGGGCATCGGTGGTGGCGGCCTTGCTGGCCAGCGGCCACGGCGCCGGCTTCGTGTTGCAGGGCATAGGGAGCTTGAACGTGGCGCAGCTGCGTTATGCCGGCGTGCCGCAAGCGACCGAGTTGCGCGGCGACCTGGAAATCCTCACGCTGGCCGGATCGATCTCGCCGGATGGCGCGCATCTGCATATGTCGGTGTCGGACGCGCAGGGGCGCGTGCGGGGCGGGCATGTCGGGCCCGGTTGCATCGTCCGCACCACGGCGGAACTGCTGCTGGCGCTGCTGCCCGGCCAGCACTTTACGCGCGAGCACGATCCGCGCACCGGCTATCCCGAATTGAAGGTCAACTAATCGGGATCGACTTCGTCGTTGAGTTTTTCGGTCAGCGCCTTCAGCTGCGGCGGCGCGGCGTCCAGGTGGTAGCGGACGCTGTGGGCCTGCGGGCCCTGGTCCACCTCCAGGTCGTACTGGAAGTCCCAGGACTTGGGCGCGTCCTTGACCAGCTTGTCCGGCAGCGCAAAAAAGTCGCAGGCCAGCACCAGCTCTTCCAGCTGGCTGGCCTGCTCTTGCGGCAGTTGCGCCAGGTCGACGGTGCGCGTTTGCGCGCCGGCCGGTCCGGTGAAGCCGCCTGTGCATCGTAGGGTCATCCGCATCATGCTTCCTTTCAGGCGACGCCGACCACCTTCCAGGCCGCCTGCACGGCGTGCTGCTCGGGCGAGTCGGCGCCGTATAACAATGCGGCCGATTGCGCGGTGGCCTTGGCCATGTCCGCAAAGGTCGCGTTGGGCGTCAGCAGCGACAGCGCCTTGTACCAGATCGGCCCGGCCTTGTCCCAGGAATTGCCCTTGAGCGCGATCGCCGCCGCATGGAAGGCATGGTTGGGGATGCCGGAGTTGGTGTGCACGTCGCCATCCTCCACGTATCCTGCCATGGTTTTCGGTTGGTCGTCGCCCGACCAGGTGATTTCCTTGTTGCCCGGATCGGCCATCGAGCGCAGCGCCTTGCCGACCGTGGGCGCCATGATGCCGGCGCCGATCAGCCAGTCGGCCTGCTCGACGCTTTGCTTCAGCGACCACTGCTTGACGATGCTGCCGAACACGTCCGAGATCGATTCGTTGAGGGCGCCGCTCTGGTCTTCGTAGACCAGGCCGCCCGGCACGGCGTTCTGCGTCACGCCGTGGGTCAGCTCGTGGGCGATGACGTCGACGGCGCCGGTAAAGCCGAGGAACAGTTTGCCGTCGCCGTCGCCGTAGACCATTTGCTGGCCGTTCCAGAAAGCGTTGTTGAAGCGGGTCTGGTAATGGACGGTGGAATCGATGCGCATGCCCTTGCCGTCGATGGAGTTGCGGTTCAGGACTTCGCGGTAGAAATCGTAGGTCGCGCCGGCGCCGTCGTAGGCCTGGTTGACGGCGACATCCTTGGAGGCCTCGTTGCCCTCGTCGCGCACCAGTTTGCCGGGCAGGGTGGATTTGTTGCCGGCGTCGTAGACGGAGCGGCGCTTGCCGCCGAGCGCGGCCACGCCTTGCATGGTCGCCGGCGTGACCGAGCGCTGGCCGCGCAGGTGGGCCGAGATTTCTGCCTGGTCCAGCAGGCAATGGCGCTCGGCTTCGGTGGGCGCGTCATCGGCCAGCTTGCGCAGCATCTTCGACGAAATAATGAAGCAGGTGCAGCTATGCGGGTGCGCGGCCATGACGAAATCTCCTCTCGAAAGCAATAGTGTCTTTATACACTTATTTTCGTTGCCGGGATGTCACAGTTGCTATCGAGCGTGGCGCAGCGGGTCGAGCAGGGCGCGCAGGTCGTTGTGGTCGAGCTCGTACATCAGCGCGAGCAGGCCGCCCAGTTCCCCGGACGGGAAGCCTTCGCGCGCGAACCAGCCCAGGTAGTGGCCGGGCAGGTCGGCGATCTTGCGGCCCTTGTATTTGCCGTATGGCATTTCGCGGGTCAGCAGCAGGGCGAGTTTTTCGGAATTCATGGCTGCGATTTTAAACGGAACCGTCCCGGCGCTATTCTTCCTGCGGTCCGCGTTTTCTGCCCATCACCAGTCCCAGTGTCGTGAAGACAATCCAGACGGCGTAGTAGGGCAGCCAGTTGCCAAGCGGATGCTGGCCAAAAGTACCAGTCAGCAGAACAGCCGCCACTTCGGTCATGAAGGTGGCGATCAGTCCAATGACACCGATGGCGAGCAATGCGTTGATGTTCACAGGCAGCTTTCAATGTAAGTCGGCTCATTGTAGCTGACTTAAAATTCCCGTGGAGAAGCTTTTTGGTTGCCAATTCCTCAACTGGGTGCCAGTATTAGCGCTTCGAGAGATACACGGGGCGTCTGTTAATGGAACTTCGCTTTTCATGGGTAGAACAATTTGGGCATCTTGTTCCCGCTTGTCGCGCCAGCAACGGCATCGGATACAGCCCACTGTCATGCCTGCTGACCGACGACGGCGGAATCCCGTATCTGCAAACGGTGCCTTGGTTCGATCAATGTTTGAGCCGGATCGGATTGCTAAAAAACAAGCAGCTTGAATCCTACGATTGGGGCCGCGAACACTGGGCGGCGGAGCTGTCCAGGACCGAGGTACGTGTGATCTGCCAGCTTGACGAGACGTGTTTTGAAATCGTAGGGATCGATGCCTTTGAAACGATCTTGCTGGCCTGGCGAAACTTCATCCAATCAGGGTCGTCGGAGCCGGCACCAACGGAGTTGCATGAGTATTGAGGGAATGTCGGCACTGACACCGATGTTTTGACACCGGTATCTTGCGCGCAATAGGATCCGACGTACACAGCATGTGTGCTATTGTGCATGTACGGTCATCGTTTACCGTCCCCGCCGCCCACCTAGTTGACGACTTGGAACAAGGAATGTTTCCATGCGTCTTAACGACCCCAACCAGAACCATTTGCTCGCCGCCCTGCTGGACGCCGAGTTCGACCGTATTTCGCCGTACCTGGAACCGCAGATGATGCGGCTGGGCGATGTGCTGTACGAGTCCGGCGGCCAGCTCAATCATGTGTATTTCCCCACCTCGGCCATCGTCTCGCTGCATTATGTGCTGGAGAACGGCAGCTCGTCCGAGATCGCCGGGGTCGGCAACGAGGGCATCCTGGGGATTTCGCTGTTCATGGGCGGCAACACCACCCCCAGCCGCGCCGTGGTGCAGACCAGCGGCCACGGCTACCGCCTCAAGTCCCACATCCTGATGGAAGAGTTCAACCGCGCCGGCCCCGTCATGCGGCTGCTGCTGCGCTATACGCAGGCGCTGCTGACCCAGATGTCGCAAACGGCGGTGTGCAACCGCCATCACACCGTCGAACAGCAACTCTGCCGCTGGCTGTTGCTGACGCTCGACCGCCTGGACGGCAGCGAGCTGACCATGACCCAGGAGCTGATCGCCAACATGCTGGGCGTGCGCCGCGAAGGCGTGACCGTTGCCGCAGGCACTCTGCAGAAATACGGCTATATCAGCTGCCGCCGGGGCCATATCACCGTGCTCGACCGGGCCGGATTGGAAAGCACATCCTGTGAATGCTACGACGTGGTCAAAAAAGAATTTGCTCGGCTGATGTCCGATGTCCGTCAGCGCTAAGGGGGAAGCATGAAAAATAATTACGATGAACCATTGTTCAAGGCCGAAGCGTTGCAACTGGCGATCCATAACAGCGCCAATTTCTCCAGCATCGCCACCGATGCGCAGGGCGTGATCCAGATCTTCAACGTCGGCGCCGAGCGCATGCTGGGCTATAGCGCAGCCGATGTCGTCAACCAGATCACGCCGGCCGGCATTTCCGACGCGCCCGAAGTCATCGCGCGAGCCCAGGCGCTGAGCCTGGAGTTCGGCACCACCATCCTGCCCGGCTTCGAGGCGCTGGTATTCAAGGCGATGCGCGGCATCGAGGATATCTACGAGCTGACCTATATCCGCAAGGACGGCAGCCGCTTTCCCGCCATCGTCTCGGTCAGCGCGCTGCGCGACGGCGACGATAAGATCATCGGCTACCTGCTGATGGGGACCGACAATACCGCCCGCAAGCGGGTGGAGCAGGAACAGGCCAAGCTGGACAAGCTGCTGCGCGAGCAGCAGCATGCGCTGCAGGAAACCAATCAGGAGCTGGAGACGGCCCGCGCCACAGCGGACAAGGCCAACCGCGCGAAATCGGAATTCCTGTCGAGCATGAGCCATGAGCTGCGCACGCCGCTCAATGCCGTGCTAGGCTTTGCCCAGCTGCTGGCGTCCGACAAGCCGCCGCCTACCGTCTCGCAGCAGCGTTCGCTGGACCAGATCCTCAAGGGCGGCTGGTATCTGCTGCAGCTGATTAACGAGATACTCGACCTGGCCATGATCGAATCGGGCAAGGTGATGATGTCGCAGGAATCGATGGGGCTGTCCGAGGTGCTCAAGGATTGCCAGGCGATGATGGAGCCGCAGGCGAGGAAGCGCGGCATCGACATGCGCTTCACCAGCCTGGAGCAGCCGTTCTTCGTGCATGCCGACCGCACCCGCCTCAAGCAGGTGATGATCAACCTGCTGTCCAATGCCATCAAGTACAACCGCAGCGGCGGCAGCGTCACCGTCAGCGCCAGCGCCGCCAGCAAGGGCATGGTGCACATCCGCGTGGCCGACTCGGGCGCCGGTTTGAGCCAGGAGCAAGTCGAGCAACTGTTCCAGCCCTTTAACCGCCTGGGCCGGGAGCACGGCACGGAAGAGGGTACGGGCATCGGCCTGGTGGTCACCAAGCAGCTGGTCGAGCTGATGGGCGGTTCGATCGGCGTCGAAAGCGAACCGGACGTCGGCACCACCTTCTGGATCGAGCTGGCGGCCAGCCAGGAGCCGGTGCTGGAGGCCGCTCCCTTGAGCGCGGCCGATTTCGGCATCACCGAGGAACATGCCCTGACGCGCACCGTGCTGTATGTCGAAGACAATCCCGCCAACCTGATCCTGGTGGAGCAGCTGGTCGCGCGGCGTCCCAACCTCAAGCTGCTGACCGCCATCGACGGCTATGCCGGCATCCAGCTGGCGCGCACCTACCAGCCGGACGTGATCCTGATGGACATCAACCTGCCGGGCATCAGCGGCTATGGCTGCCTGAAGATATTGCAGGACGATGCCGAGACCGCACATATCCCGGTGATGGCGCTGTCGGCCAACGCCATGCCGCGCGACATAGACCGCGGCGTGGAAGCCGGCTTCTTCCGCTATCTGACCAAGCCGATCAAGGTGGTCGAGTTCATGGATGCCTTGGACCTCGCACTGGGCTTTGCCGCCGACCACACGAAAGTAACTCATGATTGATTCATCCAACCTCCTCAACGCCAGCATCCTGATCGTCGACGACCAGGAAGCCAACGTCATGCTGCTGGAGCAGATGCTGGCCAACGCCGGCTACACGCGGGTCACCAGCACCACCGACCCGTTTGCCGTGGCCGGATTGCATCTGGAGCACCACTACGACTTGATCCTGCTGGACCTGCAAATGCCCGGCATGGACGGTTTCGAGGTGCTGGAGGCGCTCAAGCTCATCGAGCCGGACGGCTACGTGCCGGTGCTGGTCATCACTGCCCAGCCCGGCCATAAACTGCGCGCGCTGCAGTCCGGCGCCAAGGACTTCGTCAGCAAGCCGTTCGAGCTGGTGGAAGTGGAAACGCGGATTCGCAACATGCTGGAGGTGCGCCTGCTGCATCGCCAGCTGAACCGCATCAACCAGCAGCTGGAACACACGGTGATGGTGCGCACCGCCGAGCTGCGCATCAGCGAGGCCCGCTTCCAGCGCTTCGCCGAGCTGTCGACCGACTGGTACTGGGAACAGGATGCCGAGGGTACGCTGGTCAACTGGTCCGGGCCGGTGACCGACATGGTGGGCATAGGCAGCGACGATGCCAGCGGCTGGGATGTGGCCGAACGCGCGCTGTTGAATGAAAACATCGCCGAGCGCAGGGCCTTCCTGGATTTCGTGTACAGCCGCACCACGGCCAACGGCACGGTGCAATATTTGCAAGTCAGCGGCGAGCCGATGTTCGACGAGGCCAGCCGCTTCACCGGCTACCGGGGCGTGGGACGTGACGTGACCGCCATGGCGGCGATGTTCTCCAAGGGGAAATAGACTTTATCGCGTTTGTTGCGCCCGGCGCAAATATGTTTGGCGTTTTGCTGTCTTTTTCTCAGCAACGAAAGTCCCGATACTGCATGACATCAACTTTTCAGGAGTGACGTCATGCCAATTGCCTTGCTTGCGCTGACCATCAGCGCGTTCGCTATCGGGACTACCGAGTTTGTTATCGTCGGCTTGCTGCCGACTATCGCCGCCGATCTGGGCGTGAACCTGCCTTCGGCCGGTCTGCTGGTCAGCCTGTATGCCTTGGGCGTGGCCGTCGGCGCGCCGGTATTGACGGCACTGACCGGCAAAGTGCCGCGCAAGCTGCTGCTGGTGTCGCTGATGGTGCTGTTCACCCTCGGCAATCTGCTGGCCTGGAAGGCGCCCAGCTACGAATCGCTGGTGATCGCCCGCATCCTGACCGGCCTGGCGCACGGCGTGTTCTTTTCGATCGGCTCGACCATCGCCACTTCGCTGGTGCCGAAGGAGAAGGCGGCCAGCGCGATCGCCATCATGTTCACCGGCCTGACCGTGGCGCTGGTGACCGGCGTGCCGCTGGGTACCTTCATCGGCCAGCACTTCGGCTGGCGCGAGACTTTCCTGGCCGTGTCGGCGCTGGGCGTGATCGCCTTCATCGGCAGCCTGCTGTACGTGCCTTCCAATATCCAGCATAACAAACCGGCCTCGCTGCTGCAGCAGATGAAAGTGCTGGGCGAGCCGCGCCTGCTGCTGGTGTATGCGATGACCGCCGTGGGCTATGGCGGTTCGTTCACCGCCTTCACCTTCCTGGCGCCTATCCTGACCGATATCACCGGTTTCAGCGCCAACGCGGTCGGCCTGGTGATGCTGGTGTACGGCGTGTCTGTCGCGGTCGGCAATATCTGGGGCGGCAGGCTGGCCGACCAGCGCGGCCCTGTCAGCGCCTTGAAGATCATCTTCCTGGGCCTGGCCGCCGTGCTGTTCGTGCTGACCTTCGCCGCGCCGTACAAATGGCTGGTGCTGGCGACCGTGCTGGCGTGGGGCGCCGTGGCCTTCGGCAACGTGGCTGGTTTGCAGGTGTATGTCGTGCATCAGGCGGAGCACTACACGCCGCGCGCCGTCGATGTGGCTTCGGGCCTGAACATCGCCGCGTTTAACCTGGGCATCGCCGGCGGCGCATGGGGCGGCGGCTTGATCGTCGAGCACCTGGGCCTGGTGCATACCGGCTGGATCGGCGGGCTGGTGGTGCTGGGCGCCTTCGGCCTGACCGCGCTGAGCGGCCGCCTGGACCGTCTGAATCCGCGTCCAGCCCATGTGGGCGGCGGCAAGTCCATCCACGCCGTGGCGCACTGATTGCGGTATATTGGCGGCGATTCGAATTACTCGCCGCCAATATGTCCGCCGTCTCCCTGTTTTGTCTCGTCTTCGCTTATTTCGCCTTGCTGCTGATCGTGGCCTGGCGCACCTCCCGCAACGCCACCAACGACAGTTTCTTTATCGGTAACAAGAGCAGCAACTGGAAACTGGTGGCGTTCGGCATGGTCGGCACCACGCTGAGCGGCGTGACCTTCATCAGCGTGCCCGGCGCCGTCGGCCGCGACGGCTTCGGCTACCTGCAGGTGATACTGGGCTACGTGCTGGGCTATGTCGCCGTCGCCACCATCCTGCTGCCGCTGTACTACCGCCTCAAGCTCACCTCGATCTACACCTATCTCGAAGGACGCCTGGGCCGCCGCTCCTACCAAAGCGGCGCCGCCTTCTTCATCCTGTCGCGCACGCTGAGCGCATCGGCGCGCCTCTACCTGGTCGTCAACATCCTGCAGATCACCATCCTCGACAGCCTGGGCGTGCCGTTCTGGCTGACCACGCTGGTCATCCTGGGCATGATCCTGCTGTACACCTACGAAGGCGGCGTCAAGACCATCGTCTGGACCGATACGCTGCAAACCACCGGCATGGTGCTGGGCCTGCTGGCCTGCGCCGGCTGGCTGCTGCACGAGATGAACCTGGGCCCGCTGGCCAGCCTGGCGCGGATGCACGACCACAACCTGACGCGCTGGATCACCACCTCGGTCGACAGCCCCGCGTATTTCTGGAAGCAGGTGCTGGCCGGCTTCTTCATCGTGCTGGCGATGACCGGCATGGACCAGGAGATCATGCAGAAGAATATCTCCGTCAAGACGCTGCGCGATTCGCAAAAGAATATGCTGATGCTGACCGTGATCCTGACCGCCGTGCTGGTGCTGTTCATGTTCCTCGGCGGGCTGCTGACCCTGTACGCGCCCACGGTCGGCGTGACGGCGGTGGGCGACAAGATCTTCCCGGCCGTGGTCATGGGCCACATGCCGGCGCTGCTGCAGCTGATCTTCTTCATCGGCCTGGTGTCGGCGCTGTTCCCCAGCGCGGATGGCGCAATGACGGCGCTGACCTCGACCTTCTGCATCGACATCCTCGGCCTGCGGCGCCGCACCGACCTGGCCGAGCAGGCCAAGGTGCGCCTGCGCCATCACGTGCACCTGGCGTTCTGCGCCATCTTCCTGCTGCTGGTGCTGATGTTCAAATGGGTGGACAACGCCAGCATGGTGGGCCTTGTGCTGAAGCTGACCGGCTATACCTATGGCCCGTTGCTGGGACTCTTCGCTTTCGGTATCCTCACCGGCCGCGACGTGCGCGACCGCTGGGTGCCGCTGGTGGCGCTGGCCGGCCCGGCGCTGTGCTATGTTATTGACTACAATCAGGAATTGCTGTTCGGCAGCTACCGTTTGGGACTGGAACTGCTTATCCTGAATGGCTGCCTGGTCTTCGGTGGCCTGCTGCTGGTCTCGAAACCAGCGGAAAGCGCCCGGCATGCAGTATCATCCTTGTAACACTTAACCACCGGAGTATTGATGACCCGTTCCCCGTTTTCCTACATCCGTAGCGGCTTCGCCTTTTTCTGGCGCGCGCTGGATACCGGCCGCCGCACAATACTGAACCTGCTGTTCCTCGCGGTGCTGCTGGCGATCCTGTACATGATCTTTGGCGGCGGCCTCAAGCCCTTGCAGCCGAAGACCACGTTGGTGCTGGATCTGAAGGGCCAGCTGGTCGAGCAGTCCAGCGTCAACGCGCGCGACGCGCTGCTGACCAATGTGCGCGGCGGCGAGGTGCACAAGATGATGCAGTTGCGCGACGTGCTGTCGGTGCTGGATGCCGCGGCCAAGGATCCCGACGTCGGCGCCGCCGTGCTGCTGACCGACGAGCTGCAGGGAGCCGGCCAGGCCTCGCTGCGCGAAGTGGCGACGGCGCTGGACCGCTTCAAGGCGTCCGGCAAGCCGGTGGTGGCCTGGGGCTCCAGCTTCGACCAGCGCCAGTACCTGCTGGCCGCGCACGCCAGCGAAGTGTATATGCACCCGATGGGCATGGTGCTGCTGGAGGGCTTCGGCCGCTATCGCAATTACTACCGCGACGCGCTGGATAAACTGGGCGTGACGGTCAACCTGCTGCGCGTCGGCACCTACAAGAGCTTCGCCGAGCCATACATCGCCAACGGTCCGTCGCCGGCCGCCAGCGAGGCGGAGTCCTACCTGAACAACGCGCTGTGGGCTTCGTACACCGACAACGTCGAGAAGGCCCGCAAGCTGCCGCAGGGCGAGATCATGAAGGCCATCAACGAGCTGCCGGTCAAGGTGGCCGAGGTCAATGGCGACCTGGCCAAGCTGTCGCTGTCGACCAAGCTGGTGGACGGCCTGAAAACCAAGGATGAAATCCGCCAGATGATGATCAACCGCGGCGCCCGCGACCTGGAAGGCAAGAGCTTCCGCCAGATCGGCTTTGACGACTACCTGGCCCGCGTGCACCACAAGCTGACCGGCGACGCCGTCGGCGTGATCGTGGCGCAGGGCGAGATCAGCGACGGCACGGCCGGTCCCGGCTCGATCGGCGGCGATTCGACCTCCAAGCTGATCCGCATGGCGCGCGAGGACGACAACATCAAGGCCGTGGTGCTGCGCGTCGATTCGCCTGGCGGCAGCGCCTTCGCCTCGGAGCTGATCCGCCGCGAGTTGGAACTGACGCGCTCCGCCGGCAAGCCGGTGGTGGTCTCGATGGGGAATGTGGCGGCCTCCGGCGGCTACTGGATTTCGATGGCGTCGGACGAGGTGATCGCCGAGCCGAACACCATCACCGGTTCGATCGGCGTGTTCGCCATCCTGCCGACCGCCGACAAGGTGATCGACAAGCTGGGCATCCACACCGCCGGCCAGCCGACCACCTGGCTGGGCGACGCGGGCAACCCATTGCGTCCGCTGGATCCACGCCTCGGCCAGGTCATCCAGGGCAGCATCAACCATATCTATGCGGAGTTCACCACGCGCGCGGCCAAGGCCCGCAAGACTACGCCGGCGAAAATCGACGAGGTGGCGCAGGGCCGCGTCTGGACCGGCGCGCAAGCCAAGGAGCGCGGCCTGGTCGATACGCTGGGCAGCTATGGCGATGCGCTGAAGTCGGCCGCCAGGCGCGCCAAGCTGGCCGGCGACTTCCGCGTGGTCTACATCGAGCGCGAGACCAGCAAGTTCGACCGCTTCGTCGAGATGATCGGCGGCGGCACGGCGCAAGCGGTGGCGCAGGCCGTCGGCGCGCAGCTCAAGCTGGGCACCACTATCGCCACCGGCCTGCCGCCGAGCGCGGCGACCGGCATCGCGAACGACCTGGGCTGGCTGTCGGACCTGACGGCGGCGCGCAAGCCGTTCACGGCGATCACGCACTGCCTGTGCGAATCGCCCTGATGGAGATTCAAATCCGCACCGCCGCGCGCGGCGATGAAGAGGCCTTGTCCGCAGTCGGCAAGGCCAGCTTTCTTGAAGCGTTTGCCGGCATCCTCGATGGCGGCGACATCATCGCCCATTGCGAGCGCCAGCATGCGGCAGCGGTCTATCGCGACTGGCTGGACGACGGCGGCATGCGGATCTGGCTGGCGGAAGCCAGTCCGGGCGGGGCGCCGATCGGCTACCTGGTGCTGGCGCCGGCGACGCTGCCGGTGGCCGCGCCGCGCGCGGACGACCTGGAGATCAAACGCATCTACCTGCTGCACCGTTTTCACGGGCGGCGCGTTGGCAAGCGGTTGATGGATGCGGCGCTGGCGGATGCGCGCTCGCGCGGCGCCGGCCGTGTGCTGCTGGGCGTCTACGCGGAAAACCACGATGCGCTGGCGTTCTACCGGCGCTGCGGTTTTGCGCCGATCGGCCGGCGCACTTTCCGCGTCGGCGAGACCGACTACGACGATGTCATGTTGGCGCTGGAGCTGACAGCGGCAGCGTAACCTCGAAGCAGCTGCGTCCATCCTTCATCAGGACGCAGCGCGCTTCGCCGCCGTGACGGCGGGCGATCTGGCGCACCAGCGCCAGGCCGAGGCCGGCGCCGCTGTTGTCCAGCGTGCCCCGGCGGCGGAAGAAGGGCTCGAACACCCGCTCGAATTCCGCGTCCGGCACGCCCGGACCGTTATCCCATACCCGCAGCGTGGCCTGGCCGTCGGCGCAGGCGATCAGCACATGCGCCGGCGGCACGCCGTGGCGGTGCGCGTTCTCCAGCAGGTTGCGCAGCAAGCGGCGCAGCAGGCGCGGATCGCCCCGCATCACGGCCGATTCGCCGTCCAGCACCGCCTCGTCGTAGCGCGCGCATTCCTCCGCCGCCAGCGCCAGCAGGTCGAGTTCTTCCGATTCCGTATTCTCCTGGATGGCGCCGAGGCGGCTGGCCAGCAGGATTTCGTCGAGCAGGTGATTCAGTTCGGCGATGTCCTGTTCCAGGCCGGCGCGGCGCTTCGGATCGACGCCGTCCTTGATCAGCTCCAGCGCCAGCCGGATGCGCGCCAGCGGCGTGCGCAGCTCGTGCGAGGCGTTGGCCAGCAGCGTCTTGTGCGCGCCGACCAGCTGTTCGATCTGGTCGGCGGCGCGGTTGAAGCTGGTCGCCAGCCGGGCCACCTCGTCCTTGCCCTCGACCTTGACGCGCGTGGTCAGGTCGCCGGCGCCCAGCGATTCCACGCCGCGCTGCAGGCGTTCCAGCCGCTTGGTCAGGTGCCGCACCAGCGGGAAGGCGGCAATGCCGATGCCCACCGCAAGCAGGAACAGCGTGTTGTGCAGCATGGCCTTGGGACGGGTGAAGCCCAGCGGCTCGCTGGACAGCAATTTGCGGCCGTCCGGAAGGCGCACAAAGGATTCTGGCGGCGGGCCGGTCACGCCCTGGCGCCGCCAGTGGCGCGCCGGGATCTGGTCGCCGACCACCGCCAGCGGACGCCAGTCGCGCGTGTACAGCGTCATGTGGGCGTCCATGCCGGCGGCCACGCGGGCCAGCGCGGCCTGCTGTTCCTCGGGCGGCGCGTCGGGCGGCGCCAGCACGTTCTGCATTACCTGCGACAGCGTCGAATTGGAGCGCTCCAACGGGCCGCCGGCACGGCTCCAGACCTGCATCACGGCCAGCGAGAACAGCAGCAGGACGACCAGCAGCGCCACGTAGAAGCGGAAGTAGAGGCGCGGCAGGAAAGGGCTGAAACGCTTCATCAATCCTGCACCTTGGCGAACAGGTAGCCGGCGCCGCGCACGGTGATGATGCGGCGCGGCTTTTTGGGATCGTCTTCGACGGCGGCGCGGATGCGCGACATATGCACGTCGATCGAGCGGTCGAAGGCTTCCAGAGGCTCGCCCTTGAGCAGGTCCATCAGGGCGTCGCGCGAGAGCACGCGGCCGGCATGCCTGGCCAGCACCAGCAGCAGGTCGAACTGGTAGGCGGTCAGCTCGCAGGGGGTGCCGTCCAGTTTGGCCGAGTGCGCGGCGGGATCGATCTCCAGCCGGCCGAAGCGCAGGAAGTGGTCGCCGGCCGCCGCGCCGCCGCGCTGGTTGTCCAGGTGGCGCAGGTCGACGCGGCGGCGCAGGATGGCGCGCAGGCGCGCCAGCAGTTCGCGCGGCTCGAAGGGTTTGGGCAGGTAGTCGTCGGCGCCGATCTCCAGGCCGACGATGCGGTCGATGGCGTCGCCGCGCGCGGTCAGCATCAGCACCGGCACGTCGGAGACGGCACGCAACTGGCGGCACACGTCCAGGCCATCCATGTCGGGCAGCATCAGGTCGAGGATCACGGCGTCGATCCCGGCGGCGGCGACGTGTTCCATCGCGATGCGGCCGGTGGGGGCGTGGGAGACGCGAAAACCCGCCTGGCTCAGATACTCGGTGAGCATCTCGGCCAGGCGGGGATCGTCTTCCACCAGCAAAATTCGGTCTACAGGATTCATGCGGTTCATTCTACGGAGTGTTGCGGCGTAAGGGTAACCCTTACTTCGGACAGTGAAATCAGTATGCACTGTAACGGTTTTTGGGCGATGTCGGGCAGGTAAAGATATGTAAAGCTACTTTAACGATATGTGCTCAAAGTCCTTGATTTGTAGCGAGTTTGTAACCCCGCGCAGTCGCCGACAGACAGCGGTAAATGCTTATGCTAGAGTCCTCGCATTGATCGCCGCGGTGTCTTTGCCGTGGACTCGCACGCATATAAAAAAAGGATAAAGATGGATACGCAAACCAAGCCGACTTTGAATACCGCCCCACCTAAGCGCAGCCGCAAGATACTCGGCAGCGTGATCGCCGTCGCCGTCATGGCGGCGCTGGGCGGCTTGGCGTGGTATTTGACGCACCAGCCGGCAGGCGATCCCGCCGCCAGCGTGCCCGGCGCGGGCGGTCCCGGTCCCGGCGGCCCCGGTGGTGGTGGCGGTGGTGGACGGCGCTCCGTGGCGACCACGGTCGGCGTGGCGACGGCTGAAAAGGCCGACATCCCGGTGACGCTGGAGGCGCTGGGCACCGTGACCGCGGCGGCCACCACCACCGTGCGTCCGCAAGTGTCGGGCATCCTGCAAAGCGTGTTGTTCAAGGAAGGACAGATGGTCAAGGCCGGGCAAGTGCTGGCGCAGATCGATCCGCGCCAGTTCGAGATGGCGCTGCTGCAGGCTTCCGGCCAACGCCAGCGCGATGAGGCTCAGCTGGAAAACGCCAAGCTGACCTTGAACCGCTATCGCACGCTGCTGGGCCAGGACTCGATCGCGCGCCAGGACGTCGACACGCAGGCGGCGCTGGTCAAGCAGCTCGAAGGCACGGTCATGACCGACCGCGCGGCCGAAGGCATGGCCAAGCTGAACCTGGGCTACACCAAGGTGATCGCGCCGATTTCGGGCCGCGTCGGCCTGCGCGTGGTCGATATCGGCAACCTGGTCGGCTCCAGCGACACCAACGGCATCGCCCTGATCACCCAGCTGTCGCCTATCGATGTGGAATTCTCGATCCCGCAGGACACCGTGCCCGGCGTGATGGAGCGCGTGAACGACGGCGCCGCCTTGCCGGCGCTGGCGCTGGACCGCAGCCGCACCAATACGCTCGACAGCGGCAAGTTCTCGGCGATGGATAACCAGGTCGATGTGCAGACCGGCACCGTCAAGGCCAAGGCGCGCTTCGCCAACGCCAAGTCGGCGCTGTTCCCGAGCCAGTTCGTCAACGTGCGGCTGGAGCTGCGCACCATCAAGGATGCGATCATGGTGCCGGTGACGGCGGTGCGCCACGGCACCAGCGGCGATTTCGTCTACGTGGTCAAGGCCGACAAGACGGTCACCGTGCGCAAGGTCACGCGCGGCCAGGCCACCGTGGACAAGGTGCAGATCGCCAGCGGCCTGGAACTGGGCGAACAAGTCATCACCGAAGGCGGCGACCGCCTGAAAGAGGGCGCCAAGGTCACGCTGCCCGGCGCCGGCGGCGAACACGGCAAAGGCCGCGGCGGCGAGCACGCGGCCGGCGGCTGGAAAGGCAAGCATGGCGGCGCGGCGGCCGATGGCGCGAGCGCGCCTGCCGCCGCCGCGGACGGCGCATCGGCGCCGGCCGGCGAGCATCGCCGCCGCAACAAGGAAGGCGCAGCACAGCAATGAGTCCATCCGCCCCCTTCATCCAGCGCCCGGTAGCGACCTCGCTGCTGATGCTGGCGATCGTCCTGGCCGGTATCGTCGGTTTCAAATTCCTGCCGCTGTCGGCCTTGCCGCAGGTGGATTTCCCGACCATCCAGGTACAGACGCTGTATCCCGGCGGTAGCCCTGAGGTGATGGGCCAGACCGTCACCGCGCCGCTGGAGCGCCAGTTCGGCCAGATGGCCGGCCTGCAGCGCATGAGTTCCACCAGCGCCGCCGGCGTCTCCATCATCACGCTGCAGTTCGGCCTGGGCCAGACGCTGGACGTGGCCGAGCAGGAAGTGCAGGCCGCGATCAACGCCGGCTCGTCGCTGCTGCCGACCGACCTGCCGGCGCCGCCGGTCTACGCCAAGGTCAATCCGGCCGACGCGCCGGTGCTGACGCTGGCGATCACCTCCGACACCATGCCGCTGACCGAGGTGCAGAACGTGGTCAACACCCGCCTGGCGCTGAAGATCAGCCAGGTCTCGGGCGTCGGCCTGGTGACGCTGAGCGGCGGCCAGCGCCCGGCCGTGCGCATACAAGCCGACACCAACGCGCTGGCGTCCTACGGCCTCGGCCTCGACACGCTGCGCACCGCCATCACGGCGGCCAACGCCAACGGCGCCAAGGGCAGCTTCGACGGCCCGACCCGCGCCTACAGCATCAACGCCAACGACCAGCTGGTCACAGCCAAGGATTACAAGGACCTGATCCTGGCCTACAAGAACGGCGCGCCGGTGCGCCTGACCGACGTCGCCACCGTGGTCGACAGCGCCGAGAACGTGGAGCTGGGCGCCTGGTCCGGCACCAGGCAGGCCATCATCCTCAACGTGCAGCGCCAGCCCGGCGCCAACGTCATCGCCACCGTGGACGCCATCAAGGCCCGTCTGCCCGAACTGCAGGCGGGCCTGCCGGGCGCCATGCATGTCGAGGTGCTGAGCGACCGCACCACCGGCATCCGCGCCTCCGTCGAACACGTGGAGATGGAGCTGCTGCTGGCCGTGGTGCTGGTGGTGCTGGTGATCTTCGCCTTCCTGCACAGCATCCGCGCCACCGTGATCGCCAGCCTGTCGGTGCCGATCTCGCTGATCGGCACCTGCGGCGTCATGTACCTGCTGGGCTATAGCCTGAACAACCTGTCGCTGATGGCGCTGACCATCGCCACCGGTTTCGTGGTCGACGATGCGATCGTCATGATCGAGAATATCGCGCGCTACATCGAAGAGGGCGAAAAGCCGATGGCCGCCGCGCTCAAGGGCGCCAAGCAGATCGGCTTCACCATCATCTCGCTGACGGTGTCGCTGATCGCGGTGCTGATACCGCTGCTGTTCATGGGCGACGTGGTCGGCCGCCTGTTCCGCGAATTCGCGATCTCGCTGGCGATCACCATCCTGATTTCCGCCGTGGTGTCGCTGACGCTGGTGCCGATGATGTCGGCGCGCTGGCTGAAGAGCCACGGCGAGGAAAAGCAGAGCCGCTTCGCGGTGCGCTTCCAGCAGTTCTTCGACTGGGTGATCGGCCACTACGACAGGTCGCTGACCTGGGTCATCAACCATAGCGGCCTGACGCTGCTGGTGGCGCTGGCCACCTTGCTGCTGACGGTGCTGCTGTACGTGGTGATCCCGAAAGGCCTGTTCCCGACCCAGGACACCGGCCAGCTGCAGGCGCGCCTGGAAACCAGCAAGGCCGTCTCCTACGCCAGGATGGCGGATCTGCAGCAGCAGGCCGCCAAGGCCGTGCTGGAGGATCCGGACGTCGCCACGCTCAGTTCCGTGGTCGGCGTGGACGCCGCCAACAACACCATGCTGCATACCGGCAGCATGCTGATCAACCTGAAGCACAAGCGCACCGGCAGCCAGCAGGAAACCATGGACCGCCTGCGCAACCGCGTGGCCGCGATTCCGGGACTGACGCTGTACCTGCAGCCGACCCAGGACTTGACCATCGACGCCGAGTCCGGCCCGACCCAGTTCCGCGTGTCGATCGAGGGCGCCGACAACGCCACCGTCAACGAGTGGGCCACCAAGCTGGCCGCGCAGATGCGCACCAAGTCCGAACTGCGCAACGTGGTGTCCGACGTCGGCGCCAGCGCCAACGCGGCCTATGTCAGCGTCGACCGCGACACGGCCTCGCGCCTGTCGGTCACCGCCGCCTCCATCGACGACGCGCTGTACAGCGCCTTCGGCCAGCGCATCGTCTCGACCATCTTCACCGAGACCAACCAGTACCGCGTGATCCTGGAAGCGCGCCGCGACGACATCACCACGCCGGCCGACCTGGGCAACCTGCAGCTGCGCACCGGCTCCGGCAAGGCGACGCCGCTGTCGGCCGTGGCCACCGTCACCGAGCGCCAGGCGCCGCTGCAGGTCACGCACGTGGCGCAGTATCCGGCCACCACGCTGGGCTTCGACACCGCGTCCGGCGTTTCGCTGGGCACGGCGGTGGACAGCATCCGGCACGCCGCCGCCGAGATCAAGTTCCCGGCCTCGGTCACCTTGACCTTCCTCGGCGCGTCCGGCGCCTACCAGAATTCGCTGTCGAACCAGTTGTGGCTGATTTTGGCCGCCGTGGTCTGCGTCTACATCGTGCTGGGCGTGCTGTATGAAAGCTATATCCATCCGCTGACGATCCTGTCGACGCTGCCGTCGGCCGGCGTCGGCGCCTTGCTGGCGCTGCTGGTCAGCGGCCAGGACCTGGGCGTGATCGGCATCATCGGCATCATCCTGCTGATCGGTATCGTCAAGAAGAACGCGATCATGATGATCGACTTCGCCATCGAGGCCGAACGGGAGCAGGGCAAGCCGCCGCGCGAGGCGATCCACCAGGCCGCGCTGCTGCGCTTCCGCCCGATCCTGATGACGACGCTGGCCGCGCTGTTCGCCGCCGTGCCGCTGATGCTGGGCTGGGGCGAGGGCGCCGAACTGCGCCGCCCACTGGGCCTGGCCATCTTCGGCGGCTTGATCGTCAGCCAGATGCTGACGCTGTTCACCACGCCGGTGATCTATCTCGGCTTCGACAGCCTGGCGCGCCGCTTCAGCGGCAAGCGGCCGGCCGCGCCGGCGCCGCTTGAAGGTGGTGCGCCGTGAACCTGTCGTCCCCCTTCGTCAAGCGCCCGATCGCCACCGTCCTGTTGACGATCGGCGTGGCGCTGGCCGGCATCGGCGCGTTCTTCGTGCTGCCGGTGGCGCCGCTGCCGCAGGTCGACTTCCCGGTGATCTCGGTCAGCGCCACGGTGCCGGGCGCCAGCCCGTCGACCATGGCGACCAGCGTGTCGACGCCGCTGGAACGCCACCTGGGCACCATCGCCGGCGTCAACGAAATGACCTCGCAGTCGAGCACCAGTTCCTCCAACGTGACCTTGCAGTTCGACTTGAACCGCAACGTCGACTCGGTGGCGCGCGAAGTGCAGGCGGCGATCAACGCCAGCCGGGTCGACCTGCCGGCCACGCTGCGCAGCAATCCGACCTACCGCAAGGCCAATACCTCCGGCGCGCCGGTGATCATCCTGGCGCTGACGTCGAAGACGCGCACGCCGGGCCAGATCTTCGACGCCGTCTCCAACATCGTGCTGCAGCGCCTGTCGCAAGTGACCGGCGTCGGCGACGTGGAACTGGGCGGCAGCTCGCTGCCGGCGGTGCGGGTCGAGCTGAATCCGTATGCGCTCAACCGCATCGGCCTGTCGATGGAGGACGTGCGCGCCGCCATCCAGGCCACCAACGCCAACCGTCCGCGCGGCGCCTTGCAGGGCAACGGCCACCGACTGCAGATCTATTCCGGATCGGCCAACGCCAGCGGCGGCCGCAGCGCCGCCGACTACCGCAACCTGGTGGTCGGCTGGCGCAACGACACCGCGATCCGCCTGCAGGACGTGGCGGAAGTGGTGGACGGCGTCGAGGACCAGAACAACCTGGGCCTGTTCAACGGCCAGCCGGCGATCATCGTGCTGCTGCGGCCGCAGGCCGGCGCCAACGTCATCGAGACCGTCGACAGCGTGCGGGCGCAGCTGCCGCAGCTGCAGGCGCAGTTGCCGCCGGACGTGAAGATCGAGGTGGCCAGCGACAGCACCAACTCGATCCGCTCGTCGCTGCACGAGATCGAGGTCACGCTGATCATCTCGATCCTGCTGGTGGTGCTGGTGGTGAGCGTGTTCCTGCGCAACGTGCGCGCCACCATCGTGCCGGCCGTGGCGACCGTGGTGTCGCTGCTGGGCACCTTCGGCGTCATGTACCTGCTGGGCTTCAGCCTGAACAACCTGTCGCTGATGGCGCTGACCGTGGCCACCGGCTTCGTGGTCGACGACGCCATCGTGGTGCTGGAAAACACCACCCGCCATATCGAGGCCGGCATGGACCGCTTCGAGGCGGCGCTGCTGGGCGCGCGCGAGGTGGGCTTCACCGTGCTGTCGATCAGCCTGTCGCTGATCGCCGTCTTCATTCCGCTGCTGTTCATGGGCGGCCAGTTCGGCGCGCTGTTCAAGGAGTTCGCCATCACGCTGTCGGCCGCCGTGATGATCTCGCTGGTGATTTCGCTGACCACCACGCCGATGATGTGCGCCTGGCTGCTGAATCCGGGCCATGCCCAGGCCAAGCCGCCGGGCCGCGTCGCGCGCTTCTTCGAGAGCGGCTTCGACAAGGTACTGAAGGGCTACGAGCATAGCCTGGACTGGGCGCTGCACAGCGTCTGGCTGGTGATGCTGAGCCTGTTGTTCGTCATCGGCCTGAACGTCTACCTGTTCGCCGCCATCCCCAAGGGCGGCTTCCCGCAGCAGGACACGGGCCAGATCAACGGCGGCATCCGCGCCGACCAGAGCATCTCCTTCCAGGCGATGCAGGGCAAGCTGCGCCAGCTGGTCAACATCATCAAGGAAGATCCCGACGTCGCCACGGTGGTGGGCTTCACCGGCGGCCGGCGCGCCGGCGGCGGCTTCATGTTCATCAACCTGAAGCCGGCCAACCAGCGTACGGTGGCGGGGCAGGCGGTGATCGCGCGCCTGCGGCCCAAGCTGGCCAAGGTGACCGGCGTGAGCTTGTTCCTCAGTCCGGTGCAGGATCTGCGCTCGGGCGGACGCTCGGCCAACGCCAACTTCCAGTACACGCTGAAGAGCGACAACCAGGCCGACCTGAAACGGTGGGCGACCCGCCTGGCGGAGGCGATGAAGGGCCAGCCGTCGCTGGTCGATGTCGACAGCGACCAGGCCGACAACGGCGTCGAGACCTATGTCACCATCGACAAGCAGAGCGCTTCGCGCCTGGGCGTGTCGGTCAAGGACGTCGACAATGCGCTGTACAACAGCTTCGGCCAGCGCCAGGTCGCGACCATCTACGATGAGCTGAACCAGTATCACGTCATCATGGAAGTGTCGCGCAAGTACAGTACCAGTCCGGAGGACCTCAAGGACGTGTATGTGCCGTCCAAGGGGCTGCCGTCGCCGACGGCCAGCAATCCGACCGGCGCGCCGGTGGCGACGACGACCGCGACGACCACCTCCGGCACCAGCACCAGCGGCACCACCGGCTCGGGCACCACCAGTACGAGTAGCGCCAGCACCGCCACGGCGGCCAACGTCTCGGCGCCGGCGGTCAAGGATGCCTCGTCCGGTTCCGCGCTGAGCACCACGGCCACCACGATGGTGCCGCTGTCGGCGCTGGCGTCCTTTGCCGAGAGCTCGGCGGCGACCTCGATCAACCACCAGGATGGCGAGCTGGCCACCACCGTCGCCTTCAACCTGGCGCCCGGTTCCAGCCTGTCCGACGCCGCCGCCGACATCGCGGCGGCGGAAGCGCAGATCGGCATGCCGGGCAATGTGCGCGGCAGTTTCGCCGGCTCGGCCAAGAGCGCGCAGGACAGCAACAAGTCGCTGCCGCTGCTGATCCTGGCGGCCATCGTGGTGATCTACATCGTGCTGGGCATCCTGTACGAAAGCCTGGTGCATCCGGTGACGGTGCTGACCACGCTGCCGTCGGCGGGCGTGGGCGCGGTGCTGGCGCTGCTG
Organism: Duganella sp. CT11-25; assembly: GCF_047302815.1. Lineage (NCBI taxonomy): Bacteria > Pseudomonadati > Pseudomonadota > Betaproteobacteria > Burkholderiales > Oxalobacteraceae > Duganella > Duganella sp. CT11-25. Next base: position 1,999,171 of record NZ_JBKBFD010000001.1, on the reverse strand, counting down.
ATCTTCAAGATGGAATTCTCGACGATCGCGCTGATCGGCATTTTCCTGCTGATCGGTATCGTCAAGAAGAACGCCATCCTGATCATCGACTTCGCGCTGGAGGCCGAGCGTTCGCGCGGCCTGGCGCCGCTGGAAGCGGTGCGCGAAGCCTGTTTGCTGCGTTTCCGCCCGATCCTGATGACGACGCTGGCCGCCGCGCTGGGCGCGCTGCCGCTGGCGATCGGCTTCGGCGAGGGCTCCGAGCTGCGCCGGCCGCTGGGCGTGGCCATCATCGGCGGCCTGATCGCCAGCCAGTTACTGACCCTGCTGACCACGCCGGTGGTCTACATCCTGATGGACAAGCTGCGCCGCCGCGGCCCGTCCGAACAACAATTAAGCCGCATCCATAGCGAGTCGCCGAGCACACCATGAGCAAATACGCATCCACTCCCCGTTATTCCCTGATCGCGCCGGCGGTGCTGGCGACGCTGCTGGCCAGCGGCTGCGCGGTCGGCCCGGCCTACCAGCTGCCGTCCACGCCGCAGCCGGCGGCCTACAAGGAAACCGCCAGCGAGGCCCAGAAGGCCGCCGCCGGCTGGACCGCCGCCGCGCCGGCCGACACGCTGGAACGCGGCCCGTGGTGGCAGCTGTTCGGCGATCCGCTGCTGAACCAGATGGCCGACAGCATCGAAGTCTCGAACCAGAACGTGGCCGCCGCCGTCGCCGCCTATGCGCAGGCGCGGGCGCTGGTCACCGAGCAGCGCGCCTCGCTGTTCCCGGTGGTGGACCTGAACGGCAGCGCCAACCGCTCCGGCGGCGGCGGCACGCAGACCGGCAACCAGTACCGCGCCAACATCGGCGCTAGCTGGGAGCCGGACGTGTGGGGCAAGCTGCGCGCCGGCGCCAACGGCGCCCCCGCCAGCCTGCAGGCCAGCGCCGCCGACCTGGCCGCCGCGCGCCTGTCGGCCCAGGGCGAGCTGGCCACCAACTACTTCTCGCTGCGCCAGACCGACGCCGAAAAGGCGCTGCTGGACGCCACCACCGAAGGCTACGAGCGGGTGCTGCAGATCACCCAGAACCGCTTCGACGCCGGCATCGCCGCCAAGTCCGACCTGTTGCAGGCGCAAACCCAGCTGGCCAGCGCCCGCATCGACCAGATCACGCTGGTGCGCCAGCGCGCCACGCTGGAACACGCGATCGCGGTCCTGCTGGGCAAGGCCGCCGGCGACTACACGCTGGCGCCCGCGCCGTGGAACGTGGTGGTGCCGGACGTGCCGACCGGCGTGCCGTCCACGCTGCTGCAGCGCCGGCCCGACATCGCCGGCGCCGAGCGCCGCGTGGCGGCCGCCAACGAGCAGATCGGCATCGCCCGCAGCGCCTATTTCCCCAGCTTGAACCTGACCGGCTCCTTCGGCTATGGCGCCGCCTCCACCGGCGGCTTGTTCAACGCCTCCAACAACCTGTGGTCGCTGGGCCTGACGGCGGCGCAGACGCTGTTCGACGCCGGCGCCACCAAGGCCCGCGTCAGCGGCGCCGAGGCGGGACGCGACCAGGCCATCGCCCAGTACCGGCAGACGGTGCTGGCCGCGTTTGCCGACGTCGAGAACCAGCTGGCGGCGACCCGCACGCTGGCGCAGCAGCTGGACCTGCGCAAGGCCGCCTCCGAGGCGGCCGACCAGGTCGAGGTGCAGATGCTCAACCGCTACCGCGCCGGCCAGGTCAGCTACAGCGACGTGGTCACGGCGCAGACCACCGCGCTGACCGCGCGGCGGGCGCTGGTGCAGGCCCAGGCCGACCGCCAGAACACCGCCATCGCGCTGATCCAGGCGCTGGGTGGTGGCTGGCATGCTGCAAGTGAGTAGGGCGTGATGCGGGCTGGGCGGGCCGCTTGGTTTTTGAACGTGATCTTTGTATAATCATCTGGCAAGATGTAAATAAAGATCACTTCCTCCGGGGCCGCCCCGGCCGGTCTCATGCCAAGATGACGAAACGTAGCGCCACCGCTGTTCCAGCTGCCGATGCAGTCGTTCCCGTCGTCGGCATCGGCGCGTCCGCCGGCGGCCTCGACCCGCTGTGCGAATTCCTGATCGGCGTACCGCCCGACAGCGGTTTCGCCTATGTCGTGGTGCAGCACCTGGATCCGCTCCACAAGGGCATGCTGCCCGAACTGCTGCAGCGGGTGACCAGCATGGCGGTGCGCGAAGTGGCCGACGGCATGCCGGTCGAGGCGGGGAATGTGTACGTGATCCCGCCCAACCGCGATCTCGGCCTGGATGCCGGCCGCTTCATGCTGATGCCGCCGGTGGGCCAGCGCGGCCACCGCCTCCCCATCGATCACTTCTTCCATGCGCTGGCCGAGCATAACCGCGAGCGTTCGGTGGGCGTGGTCCTGTCGGGCATGGGCGCGGACGGCACCCTCGGCTTGAGGGCGATCCGCGATGTCGGCGGCCTGACGCTGGCGCAGTTGCCGGCGTCGGCCAAGTTCGATCCGATGCCGGTCAGCGCCATCGCCGCCGAGGTGGTCGACGTGGTGGCCTTGCCGGGCGAACTGGCGGCGCGCCTGAGCGAATGGTGGGAGCGGCGCGAGTCCGGCCTGCCGATGCGGGCGGCGGCCCAGCGCGACGCCTTGCAGCAATTGTTCGAATTGCTGCTGAAGCAGACCGGCGCCAATTTCTCCGATTACAAGCTGAGCACCGTCACGCGGCGCATCGACCGGCGCATGACGGTGCGGCAGTGCGCCACGCTGTCCGACTACGTCGGCTTCATGCGCGAGAACCCGGCCGAGGTCGAGCTGTTGTTCAAGGAGTTGCTGATCGGGGTGACCAATTTTTTCCGCGACCCCAAGGTGTGGGAATACCTGATGGCGAGCGCGCTGCCGCAGCTGCTGGCCGAGCATCCGGAGGGCGCCGCCTTCAAGGCCTGGGTGCCGGCCTGCTCGACCGGGGAGGAGGCGTATTCGCTGGCGATCGCCTTCAGCGAAGTGCTGGAACAACTGCGGCCGACCGCGCAGTACACGCTGCAGATCTTCGCCACCGACCTGGACGACGACGCCATCGAGCGCGCGCGCCAGGGCGTGTTCGGCGCCGGCATCGAGGCCGATGTCGGGCCGGAACGGCTCAAGCGCTACTTCATGCCGGCCGAGAACGGCGGCTACCGCATCCGCAAGGACGTGCGCAACTCCATCATCTTCGCACGCCAGAACATCATTTCCGATCCACCTTTCACTAAACTCGATATACTGTGTTGCCGCAACCTGCTGATCTACTTCACCGTCAAGCTGCAGGAACAGTTGATCCCGCTGTTCCACTACGCGCTGAAGACCGACGGCTTGCTGATGCTGGGCAGCGCCGATACGCCAGGCCAGTTTAACGAACTGTTTGCGCCGATGCATGGCGCGGGCCGCATCTACCGGCGGCTGGATGCTTCCACCCACCGCGTGGCCAACTATTTCCCGACTCGCGTCACCAGCGTATCGGCCACTACAGCGAGCGAACCTAGCCACCCATCCATGAACGGTAATCTTCAATCCCAGGTCGAGCAGCTGCTGCTCAAGAAGCATGCGCCGGCCGCCGTGCTGCTCAATGTCCATGGCGACATCCTGTACATCCATGGCCGCACCGGCGCCTACCTGGAGCCGGCCGCCGGCAAGGCCAACTGGAATATCCATGCGATGGCGCGCGAAAGCCTGCGCCACGAACTGGCCGACCTGCTCAAGCGCGCCGCGCAGGACGGCGGCATGATCGCCGTGCGCGGCCTGATCCAGCGCGACGAGGCGGGCAAGCCGTCGCAGGCGCTGGATTTGACGGCCGAGGCGATGCCGGAGGACGGCCCCCTGTCGGGCACCGTGATGCTGACCCTGTCCATCGTGCCGCTGCCGTCGGAACGCAAGCGCTCGCGCTCCAGCAATCCCTACGTGCTGGAACTGGAGCAGCAGCTGGCGCAGGCGCGGCTGGAGATCCAGGCGGTGCGCGACGAGATGCAGGCCTCGCGCGAGGAGCTCAAGTCGGCCAACGAGGAGCTGCAATCGACCAACGAGGAACTGCAGTCCACCAACGAGGAGCTGACCACCTCCAAGGAGGAGATGCAGTCGCTGAACGAGGAACTGTACACCGTCAACGCCGAGCTGCAATCGAAGGTCGACGACCTGTCGCTGGTCAACGGCGACATGAAGAACCTGCTCAACAGCACCGACGTCGCCACCATCTTCCTCGACAGCGAGTTGCGCATCCGCCGCTTTACCGACAAGGCCAAGCAGATCTACAAGCTGATAGCCGGCGACGTCAACCGGCCGCTGGGCGACATCACCAGTGACCTCGACTATCCGGAGCTGGAGAGCGACGCGCGGGAAGTGCTGCGCACGCTGGTGTTCTGCGAACGCCAGGTCCCGACCGGCAGCTCGCGCTGGTTCACGGTGCGCATCATGCCTTACCGCACGGTGGACAACGTCATCGACGGCGTGGTGGTCACCTTCATCAACATCACCGAGTCGAAGCAGCTGGAAGCGCGGCTGCGCTCGATGCAGGGCGGAGTGAACTAGCCATGGCAACGCGGCCGCGTCCCGAGCTCGATCCCGACAAGCTGCGCGACGCCGCCGAGCAGACGGTGACGGCGCTCAGCGTGACAGGCCTGGCGCCGCCGGTCGGCGCCGACACCGAGCTGCTCAGGCAGTGGCATGAGCTGCAGGTCAGCCAGATCGAGCTGGACATGCAGAACCAGGCGCTGTCGGAGCTGCAGCAGGAACGCGACCTGGCCGAGGCGGGGCGCGACCGCTACGCCGCGCTGTACGACCAGGCGCCGGCCGGCTACCTGTCGCTGGACGCCGACGGCCGCATCACGCGCGCCAACCACGCCGCCGCCGAGCTGCTCGGCGTGCAGCGCGGTGAGCTGCCCGGCAAGCGCTTCGAGCAGTTCGTGGCGCCGCATGCGCAGGCGCCGCTGCGCCGCTTCCTGGCCACGCTGTTCGCCGGCGGCGCGCGCGCGGTGCTGGAAGTGCCGCTGTTCGATCCGATGGCCGCTGATGACGCCAGCGCGCTGCGCCAGGTCCACATCGAGGCCAATCATGACGTGGTGGCGAACAAGTGCCGCGTGATCCTGACCGATATCGGCACGCCGGACGTGCGCGAGGCGGCGCGGCGGCGCGCCTTCCAGGTGCTCGACAATATCAACGAGGGCGTGCTGGTGTGCGATGTCGACCAGCATATCGTCGCGGTCAATCCGGCCTTCACGCGGCTGACCGGCTATCCGGTGGAGGAGGCGCTGGGCCGCAACCCGCGCTTCCTCGGCCGCCATGAGGCGCACCCGGTCGGCTATCACGCCGAAGCGATGCGCTGCCTGCGCACCTACGGCAAGTGGCAGGGCGACGTGCACAACCGCCGCCGCGACGGCACGCCGTACGTGGCTTCGATGTCGCTGACGGTGGTACGCGACGATAACGGCGCGATCAGCTACTTCATCGGCGTGTTCTCCGACATCACGGCGCGCCTGCGCGCCGATGCCGACCTGCTGCAACTGTCGCGCGAGCTCGATGCGCGGGTGGTGGCGCGCACCGCCGAACTGACGCAGGCCAACCACCTGCTGGTGCTGGAGGTGGCCGAGCGCAAGCGCGCCGAGGCGGCGCTGCACGAATCGCGCGAGCAGCTGCGCAAGCTGGCCGAGCACCTGGAGACGGTCAAGGAAGAGGAGCGGACCCGCATCGCGCGCGACATCCACGACGAACTGGGGCAGAACCTGCTGGCGCTGCGCATCGACGTCACCATGCTGCGCGACCGCACCGCCGAACGCCATGCCCGCCTGCACCAGCGCGTGGCGTCGGTGTTGGAGAATGTCGACACCACCATCCGCAGCGTGCGCGGCATCATGAACGAGCTGCGGCCGGCGGTGCTGGACCTGGGCCTGCAGGCGGCGCTGGAGTGGCAGGTGGCCGAGTTCCGAAAGCGCAGCGGCCTGGCCTGCGCGCTGGCGCTGCCGGACGAGGCGGCGATGGGGCGGCTGCCGGACGGGATGGAGATCGTGCTGTTCCGCGGCCTGCAGGAGGCGCTGAGCAACGTGCGCCGGCATGCCGGCGCCAGCCGGGTGAGCGTCAGCCTGGCACTGCACGGGAGCAGTCTGGTCTTCAGCGTGGCCGACGACGGCGTCGGCATCGCGCCCCAGCACCGGGGCAAGGCCGACTCCTTCGGCCTGATCGGCATGGCGCAGCGGGTGGCGGCGCTGGGCGGCAATCTCGTCATCGTGCCGTTCGTGCCGGGCCAGGGCTGCACGCTGACGATGGCCTTCGACTTAGCCGGTTGCGCATAGTGAAAAAGCATTTTCAGCCCCGCGCATAAGGAATATACTGCCGCTGGAACTCATTCAGGGGCTTTATCTTGTTAAAAAAACTAGTAATTCCGGCGCTGCTGGTGGCTACCGCCGCCGTCCAGGCCGACGAAGGCCAATGGCAGCCGTACCAGCTGCCGCAGCTCAAATCCGAACTGAAACGCATCGGCATCACCATCCCGGCTGAAAAACTGGCCGATCTCTCGAAGCATCCGATGAGCGCCATCGTCTCGCTGGGCGGCTGCTCGGCGTCGTTCGTCTCGGACGCCGGCCTGGTGGTCACCAACCACCACTGCGCCTACGGCGCCATCCAGCGCAATGCGACCCCTGAACACAACTACATCGCCGACGGCTTCCTGGCCAAGACCCGCGCCGAGGAACTGGCCGGCGGCCCGAATACGCTGGTCTACGTGACCGACAAGGTGGAAAACGTCACCGGCCGCGTGCTGAAGGACATCACGCCGTCCATGAGCGGCAAGCAGCGCAACGAGGCGGTGGAGAAGGCCGTCAAGGCGCTGATCGCCGAATGCGAGAGCGACAAGATCTACCGCTGCTCGGTGCCGGCCTTCCATCGCGGCCTTGAGTACTACCGCATCCGCCAGATGATGATACGCGACGTGCGCCTGGTATACGCGCCGGCCAACGCGGTCGGCGACTTCGGCGGCGACATCGACAACTACGAATGGCCGCGCCACGTCGGCGACTATTCCTTCCTGCGCGCCTATGTCGGCAAGGATGGCCGTCCGGCCGATCCGTCGCCGGACAACGTGCCGTATCATTCGAAGGACTTCCTGGTGGTGTCGGCCGCTGGCCTGAAGAACGGCGATCCGGTGCTGCTGGCCGGCTACCCTGGCCGCACCAGCCGCTACAAGCTGCCGTCGGAAATCCGCTACGCGCGCGACGCCGCCTATCCGGCCAAGGCGGCCGAGATCCAGTCCGACCTGGACGTGATCGCCGCGTCGACCAAGGACAGCGCCGCATCGGCGGTGCGCTATGCGAGCGTGGTCAAGAGCCTCAACAACGTGATGAAGAAAACGCGCGGCCTGATCGACGGCTTCGCGCGCAAGGACGTCGCCGCCATCAAGGATGTGCAGGATGCGGAATTCCGCGCCTGGTACGGCAAGCAGGCCGGCGTCTCGAAAACCATGCTGGCCGAACTGGATGCGATGATCGCCGCCGACATCGCGCTCAGCGACGAGGAATTCGGCTACAGCGTCGCCGCCACCGGCGACCTGCTGAAGAGCGGCGCCACGCTGTACCGCCTGGCGCAGGAAAGCGCCAAGCCGGATGCGGAGCGCGAAAGCGGCTACCAGCAGCGCGACCTGGCCTTCATCAAGGCCCGCTTGAACCGCCTGGAGCAGTCGTATGTCGGCAGCGTCGACCAGGCGCGCTTTACCGGCGCGCTGCAGCGCTATGCCGCGCTGCCGAAGTCCATGCATGTGACGGCGCTGGACGCGCTGCTGCCGGCCGTTGACGGCGTGCCCGCGCTGTATGCGCAGTCGCAACTGGGCGACACCGCCAAGCGCCTGGCGTGGGTGGGCAAGGACGCCGCCGCCATCACCGCATCGGACGACGCCTTCCTCAAGCTGGCGGTCAGGCTGGATGGCGTGACGCAGGCATTGAAGGAACGCCGCAAGGAGTTGGACGGCAACCTGGAACGCGTGATCCCGCAGTACATGGCGGCCGTGATCGCGTGGAAGAAATCGCAGGGCAAGCCGGTTTATCCCGATGCGAATTCGACGCTGCGCGTGACTTATGGCAGCGTGTCGCCTTACTCGCCGAAGGACGGCATCACCAAGGGCCCGTTCACCACCATCGAAGGCATCGTCGAGAAGAACACCGGCAAGGAGCCGTTCAACGCGCCGGACAAGCTGCTGGCGGCGATCAAGGCCAAGCGCTATGGCCAGTTCAAGGATCCTGTGCTGGGCACGGTGCCGGTCGACTTCCTGACCAGCGCCGATACCACCGGCGGCAATTCCGGTTCGGCCGTGATGAACGGGAAGGGCGAGTTGATCGGCCTGAATTTCGATTCGACCTACGAGTCCATCACCAAGGACTGGTACTTCGACCGCGATATCACCCGCGCCATCCACCTGGATATTCGTTATATGCTGTGGGTCATGGCGGAAGTCGATCACGCTGATAATCTGCTCAAAGAGATGACCATCAAATATCCGGCGGCGAAAAAATAATGAACGGACTATCGGTTCTTTTAGCGGAATTGCTCAAATACGTGAACATGCCCTTGCACCTGGCAGGGTTTGTCACGTCCCCGCTGGAACTGATGTCGTTCCTGCTGTCGGTGGCCACGGTGTGGCTCAACATCCGTCAGAGCCATTGGGCCTGGCTGCTCGCCATCATTTCGTCGGCCACCTACGGGCTGGTGTTCTACGGTGCGCGGCTGTACGGCGACATGGGCCTGCAACTGGTGTTTATCACGGTCTCGTTCTGGGGCTGGTACCAGTGGCTGCACGGCGACGACACGCATGACCAGCTGCCGGTCACCACGCTGGACGCGCGCGGCCGCTGGATCGCCGTCGCCGGCTGGGCGGCCGGCTTCCTGCTGCTGGCGTGGTTCCTCAAGACCTATACCGACACCGACGTGCCGCATTCGGACGGCTTCCTGACCGCCGGCAGCCTGGTTGGCCAACTGCTGCTGTCGCGCAAAAAGGTCGAAAACTGGCATGTGTGGATCATCGTCGATGTGCTGTACGTGGCGCTGTACCTGCACAAGCACCTGATCCTGACGGCGATCCTGTACGCGGTCTTCGTCGGCATGGCGGTGATCGGCCTGCGCGCCTGGCAGCAATCGTCCGGCGCCAACGGCGGTTCGGGCGGGCGCCTGGTACTGGAGTGAACGTGACGGCGCGGGTGGCCATCCTGGGCGCCGCATCGTCCGGCAAGTCGACGCTGGCCGAGGCGCTGGCGTTGCGCTACCGGACCCTGTGGGTGCCCGAGTACCTGCGCGAGTTCGTCGACACCGAGGGCCGCGTGCCGGTCGCCGGGGACCAGTTCCATATCGCCGCCACGCAGCGCGACCGCGAGGATGCGGCCGCGCCGCGCGCCAACCAGTATCTTTTCTGCGACACCACGCCGCTGATGACGGCGGTCTACAGCCGCCAGTATTTCGGCGGCATCGACGCGCAACTGGCGCCGCTGGCCGACGCCCATCCGCGCGACTACGCCTTTACGCTGCTGACCGCGCCGGATATCCCATGGATCGACGATGTCCAGCGCGAGAGCGAGGAGGTCTGCGCCATCATCCACGGCATGCTGCTGGACGAACTGGCCGTGCGTGGGATACCCTATCTGCTGGTGTCGGGCGATCCCGAACGGCGCATCGCGCAAGTGGAGCGCTACTTATCTCCTTAGAAGGGACGTCATGAAGAAGCGGTTGGCCTGTTCCATCCTCGCACTTGTCCTTTCCCCATCGGCCTTTGCCGATACCGGCTACTACCTGGTGTCCACCTACGATGTGGAAGGCCAGGCATCCATCGACTACAAATACTGGCACGCACAGTACAAGAATCGCACCGCCGCTTCGCCCGAGATCGGGCTGGGCTACGGTGTCACGTCACGCTGGTACACCGAGGTGTATGCGCAGTGGTTTACGGTCAATGGCGGCGGCACCCGCCATGTGGCGACGGCGTGGCAGAACGATTACATGCTGACGCAGGGGCAGCATGCCTTCGACCTGGCGCTGCACACCAAGATGGAGAAGGCGCGCGATGGCGAGGACGGCTACGCGCTGGAGTGGGGGCCGGTGCTGCAGACGGAAATCGGCCGCACGCAGTTCAACGCCAACCTGTTCTTCCAGCGCGACTACCGCGTGGCGGCGGGCGGCGGCGAGCATCCCATGGAGCTGGCCTATCAGCTGCAGGTCAAGCACAACTGGAGGCCGTGGTTCCAGCCTGGATTGCAGGCGTTCGGCGAAGTCGGGAAGTGGAACGACTGGCTGCCGTACCAGCAGCAGTCGCACCGCGCCGGCCCGATGGTGTACGGCCACCGGGACATCGGCAAGCAGGAAGTGAAATACGAATTCGCCTACCTGATCGGCAGGAATTCGGCACGCGCGGCGAAGAGCTTCTCGATGCGCGTGCAGTACATTTTCTAGAAGTCCAGCTGGGCCGAGATGCGGAAGGTGCGCGAGGCGCCCGGCATCAGGTAGCCACCCAGGTCCGGCGTGACGTCGCGCCAGTAGAACTTGTCCAGCGCGTTGTCGAGGCCTGCACGGATGGTGGTGGCCATGCCGCCCACGCGGGTGGCGTAGGAGGCGCTCAGGTTCAGCACGTGGTAGCCCGGCACGAACACGGTGTTGGCCGCGTCGAAGGCCTTCTTGCCCGAGTACTGCCAGTTGGCGCCGACCTTCAGGCCCTGCACCTGCGGCACGGCGTAATCGGCATACACGGACGACTTGAAGGCGGCGACGTCGGTGACGCGCTTGCCGTCCAGGTCCGCGCTGCCGGTGTCGCTCTGCTGCGTGTTGAGCGCGGTGGCCGATACGCCCACCGTCAGGTCGCGCGTGGCGCGGCCGTTCAATGCCAGTTCCAGGCCGCGGTTCTGCGCTTCGCCGTTACGCACGTAGAAGTTCTGCGCGTCGGTGTATTCCAGGCCCTTGCGGATCTGGAACAACGCCACGGTGGCGCTCAGGTCCGGGCGGATGTCGGACTTGACGCCCAGTTCCACCTGCCTGGATTTGCCCGGCGCCAGCGCGCGGCGCTGGTTTTCGGTGCCGATCGGCGCCACGCCGCCATGTTCCAGGCCTTGCGCATACGATGCGTACACGGAGACGTTGGGGCGCACGCTGTACACCAGCGCCACGTTCGGCAGCCAGAAGCCGATGTCGGTGTGCGCGTATGGCAGCACCACGCCGTCGTCGTCGGCGCCGACGTACTCGTCGCGCTTGACCTGCACGTAGCGCGCGCCGGCATGCAGCTTGAGTTGGTCGTTCAGGCTCAGGATGTCCTGCGCGAACACGGCGCGCTCATTGTCGCGGCGGCGTTCGGAGGTCGGGCCGCTGGTGCCGGGCGCCGGCGCCACCACGACCGGGTGGTAGATGTTGCTGACGCCGGAGTAGTCGTACAGGTAGTCGCCCCATTTTTCGCTGTTCTTGAACAGCGATGCGCCGCCGGTGAACTCGTGTTTCAGCGCGCCGGTGGCGAAGCGGCCCTGGACCAGCGCCTGCACCGTCAGCGGCGATTTTTTCTCGCCCAGGCTGATGTAGTTGTAGACGTCGTAGTCGCCGTTGCCGCAGTAGCCCGGATACAGTCCCTGCTCGCCGCAGCCGTAAGGGAAGGCGGTGTAGTCGTCGCGCTTGAAGTTGTGCTGGTTGGCGCTGAGCGTGGTGCTCCAGTCGGACGAGAACTTGTACTCGAAGCGCGCGCCGATGTTGCTGCTGGTGGTTTCCACCGGGCGGCTCCATGGCTGGTCGTTGAGCATGACGTCGGCGTCGACCAGCGGCAGCGTGGCGTTGTTCAGCAGCTGGAAGCCGGGCGCGGTGGTCTGCGATTTGCGCTGGTAGTCGGCGTCGATCTGCAGCAGCGCCTGCGGCGAGATTTTCCAGTCGAAGGCGGCGGAGACGAACTTGCGGTTGCCGTCCGCGCCCTTGATGTAGGAGCGCAGGCGTTCGGCGGCGACGTTGACGCGGTAGCCGAAGCGCGGGTCTTCAAAGCGGCCGCCGAGGTCGACGGCGCCGTACAGCGTGCCGCGTTCGCGTTCTTCCAGCACCACCGAGCGCAGCGGCGTGTCGGTCGGGCGCTTGGTGACGTAGTTGACGATGCCGCCCGGCGCGGAGACGCCGGCCTGCAGGCCGGACAGGCCTTTCAGCACTTCCAGGCGTTCCTTGTTTTCCAGCGGGATCTGGGTGTCGCCGGGGATGGCCATGCCGTCCTTGCGGTAGCTGGAGGCGTTGTCCAGCTTGAAGCCGCGGATCGAGAACTGCTCGGCGTAGCCGACCGCGTTGTAGGAATCGCTCAGGCTGGCGTCGAACCTGGCGGCGTCGGTGGTCGAGCGGATTTGCAGGTCCAGCATCTGCTGGGCCGTCAGCACGGTGACGGAGGCGGGCGTCTCCAGCAGCGGGGCGTTGGAGAAACCGGCCACCGAGGCGCTGGTGGCGCGCGTCCTGGCGGCGCTGACGACGACTTCGGGCATGGCCTGGTCGGCGGCGGCTTCTTCGGCGTGGGCGTTGGAAAACGCCTGGAGCATCGCCAGGGCGATGACGGATACTGCAAAGTTTGGTTTGGACATATCTGCTCTCTACGTGTTCGGCTGGGAGCCGCGAAGAGAGCCATCAAAGGAGGGGAGAACCACTTTTGCGCTTTCCTTCGCTGGCATTATCCAGATCAGGTACGAAGGGTATCTCTCACCCGGAACAACGTTCCAGGACCCCTAGCGAATTGCCAGTGTAGCACACATCGATGGCGTGCGACGCGTTCGGCGCCGCGTCGCTACACTGGCGACTTGCGCCACAGGGGCGTTAACGAAGCGGTCACATCGTGTGTGGAGGCGCCATCATGTCGGTGTATCCTGGCGTGCCTTTGCTGCTTCGTGCTAGTGAAAGGGTAGGAATGAGGCAGTCGTATCAAGAGGGGAGCTGGTTTGCCGTGCCGTTGCTGGACGGCGGCTATGGTTGGGGCCTGGTGGCGCGCTTGTCGCCGGGCAGCAAGATCATGCTCGCCTATTTGTTTGGTCCCAAGCTGACGGGCTTGCCGTCGGTGGAGGAGTTGAATACCCTGCAGCCGCACGACGCGGTCAAGGTGCTGCGCTGCGGCGACATGGCGCTGGCCAGCGGCCACTGGCGCGTGCTGGGGCAGATCGAGGAGTGGGACCCGGCGCGCTGGCCGGTGCCGCAGTTCCTGCGCCGCGCCGACGCGCTGCAGCGCGCCTGGCGCGTGACCTATTCCGACGCGGACCCGAGCCGCTCGGAGCGCGAAGAGTCCGTGCCCTACGATACGCAGGGGCTGGATCCCGATTCGCTGTACGGCTACGGCTCGACCGAGCTGCTGCTGACCAAGCTGCTGGAGCCCGCCGGGCATCCGATCAATCGCAAGGCCTAGGCGCGGCCGTTACAGCTTGCAGCTGACGTTCCAGGCGACGTACTCGCCGCGGTGCTTGCGCACCGCCACCCTGGCCACCGTATCGCGGTCGCTTTCAAACACCAGGCCAAACATCACCGGCGCGCCGTTGGCCGGCGCGGACGGTTCGATGGCGCTCAGGCGGAAGGTGAGCGCGCGCTGGCGCGCGCATTCCGAATTGCCGGCGAACAGCAGGCGCGCCCGCAGCAGCAGTTCGCGGTGCTGGCGCAGCAGATTCGCGGCGTCGGCTTTCGGCACGGCCGGGTCCATCCTCACGGTGTAGCGGGCCGCGGCGCAGGGGACGTCGGGCCTGGTCAGCCAGACCTGCCATTCCGGCGCCGCGGCCGAGGGACCCCAGCTCTTGGCCCTGGTATCGTAGATGAAACTGGAGCGCACCTGCCGGCACAGGTCGGAGGCAAAGTGGCGCGGCGCCGAATCGACGCGGGCGATGACTTGCCACGGCTCGCCGCGGCGGCGCGAAATGTCGAACGCGGGCGCGAACAGCGACGGCGCGCCATCGATTCCCGATGGCAGGCGCTCGCGGTAGAACGCATCGAAGGCGCTGCGCTCTTCGGTGCTCGCCTCGCGCTGCTGGATGGGCGCCGCCGCGCCGGCGATGCCGGCGGCCGCCAGGGCGGCGCTGAACCAGAGACGGCGCATCACACCGCCTTCATCACGATCTGGATCAGCAGGCCGCCGCCGTCGCGGTTGCGCACGGTCAGCTCGGCGCCGTGGCGCTGCAGCACGCGCTCGACGATCGCCAGTCCCAGCCCGGCGCCGTTGGCCTGGCCGCGCGCCGTGTCCAGCCGCGTGAAAGGCTTGAGCAGCTGTTCGATCTGGTCGTCCGGCACGCCGCTGCCGTGGTCCTGCACTTCGATGACGACGCGCTTGGCGGTGTGCATGCCCTTGACGCTGCACTTGATGTCGATCTCGGTCGCATCGCCGTCCGGCGTCCTGCCGTAGCGGCGGGCATTTTCGATCAGGTTGTTGATGACGCGCTTGAGGTCGGTGGCGTTGCCCATCGCGTGGGCGTCGTCGGCGATGTCGGTGCTGATGCGCAGCTCGGGCAGGCGGCCGGCTTCGTGCGCGGTGTCGCGCAGCAGTTCGCTGATGTCGACGTTGATGAAGCTGGACGCCTCGGTCGGCTTGGCGTAGTCGAGGAACTGGCCGATGATGGCGTCCATCTGGCCGATGTCGGACTGGATGCCTTCGCGCGCCTCATTGGACAGGTTGGCCATCTCCACTTCCAGCTGCATGCGCGCCAGCGGCGTGCGCAGGTCGTGCGAGATGCCGGCCAGGATCACGGCGCGGTCCGACTCCACCTGCTGCAACTCGTCGACCATCTGGTTGAAGCTGCGGTTGGCCTCCATGATTTCGATCGGGCCTTTTTCCGGCAGCGGATCGGGGCGCTTGCCCTGCGCGAAGGCGCGCGTGGCTTGCGTCAGGCGGCGCAGCGGCAGGTTGATCAGGCTGGAGATGAAGGCCGCGCCCAGCAGCGACACCACCGACACCACGCTGGCCCAGCCCAGCCACTGGATGCCGGTCAGGCCGCGGATGCGTTCGCGCTCCAGCATCAGCCAGTAGGCGTCGTCGTCGATCTTGAAGCTGACCCAGAAGCCCGATACGCCGTTGACCTTGGCCGAGAAGCGGGTGTCGGCGCCCAGCTTGGCCTTGACCAGCTTTTCGATGTCGGGCATCAGCGCGTTGTCGGACGGTGGCTCGACCTTGTCGTCCTCCTCCAGCGGGAACACACGGATGCCTTCGTTGGAGACCAGTTCGAACAGCAGTTCGCGCCGCAGTTCGGGCGCGGAGTGGGTCAGGGCGGCGTGGGTGATGGTGACCACCGAGATCACCTGGGCGGAGATCTGCTGCACCTGCGGCTCGTGCTGCACCACGCTGATCATGCCGACCCAGGCCGTCATGCTGGTCGTGGTGAGAGCGCCCAGCAAAAAGAAGGTGCGCCAGAACAGGCCGCTCTTCAGGCTGGCCACGCGAAAAGAAAACGGGAACTTCATGCGCGCTTCCGCGCCTTAGCGCGGCTGCCCCTCCGGAATGAAGACATAGCCGAGGCCCCAGACGGTCTGGATGTACAGCGGGCTCGATGGATCCGGCTCGATCAGCTTGCGCAGGCGCGAGATCTGCACGTCCAGGCTGCGGTCGAACACTTCGTATTCGCGGCCGCGCGCCAGTTCCATCAGCTTTTCGCGCGACAGCGGCTGGCGCGCATGGCGGGCGAATACTTTCAGTACCGAGAATTCGCCGGTGGTCAGCGGCACGGTCTCGCCGCTTTTCTTCAGCGTGCGCGTGCCCAGGTCCAGCACGAACTGGCCGAACTCGAACGATTGCGGGGTTTCCGACGGCGCGCCCGGAATCTCGTCCGGACCGCGGCGGCGCAGCACGGCGCCGATGCGGGCCACCAGTTCGCGCGGGTTGAACGGCTTCGGCAGGTAGTCGTCGGCGCCCATCTCGAGGCCGACGATGCGGTCGACGTCCTCGCCCTTGGCGGTCAGCATGATGATCGGCGTCTGGTCGCCGGCGCCGCGCAGGCGGCGGCAGATCGACAGGCCGTCTTCGCCGGGCAGCATCAGGTCCAGCACCAGCAGGTCGTAGCGCTCGCGCAGCCACAGCTTGTTCATGGCGGTCGCGCTCTCGGCGGTGAAGACGTTGAAGCCTTGCTCGGTCAGGTAGCGCCGCAGCAGGTCGCGCAGACGAACGTCGTCGTCCACTACCATAATCTTGGCCTGGTGGCCATGCTGGTTGGCGGAGGTGTTGCCGGATTCAGTCGTTGTGGTCGTCATTTGCCTGCCAGATTTGTCATATTCATGTTGCTATGGTAACGTCATATTCGTCCTGCGAAAACGTCTGTGACGACCCATTACAAAGTGTTACAAACTTTACCCAATTAGCCTTACCCCCTCAGTTAAAGCATCATACACTGCGGGCATAGATTCAGCTTTTTAGGAACACCATGTTCATCGATCACAAAAAAATACACGCGGCAGCTAGCGCATCTTTTTGCGTTCGATCCCTCACGGGTTCCATTTTGCTGTGCAGCGGTTTGCTGGGCCCGGCCTTGGCGCATGCCGACGGCGACGGCCCGCAGCGCCGTGATCCGCCGTCGCAGCAGCAGGGCGGTCCGCGCGATCGCCAGGATGCGCGCCAGCCGGAGCAATCGCGCCAGGCGGCCGATCAGCGCAACTACGAGGCCCGTGCCGAGGAGCAGCGCCGCGCCATGCAGGAGGCCAGCCGCAATGCGGAAATGAGCCGCCGCGTCGGCCGCATGACGCCGGACGAACGGCGCGACCTGCGCCGCCAGATCAATGAAGTGGGCCAGGATATCTACGCGAATCCGCCGCGCCGCTGAGCGGCTTCATTGATAGCCTGATAATAAAACGGTACGATTGTTATTTGAATATTATTGATGTGTATCAATAAATTCACAGTCGTATAGTTTCCTCTATTGAATTTCCTTCCTTTTGCTTGGTCCGCGTGTAAGATTAATTAATTACACGCAACGCCTTTCGGCCCATGCGTGCCGTTTGGAGGAAGATCGTGGTTCAAGACGTTGCATCCGCAGCGCTCGCCGCAGGCCAGGAGCCACAAGCTTCCGGACTGGGCTTGCCTATTGGCTTGGTAAAGCGAGCAGACGGTATTTATATCGATCTGGGTATGGCACAGCCGGCGTTGATCGCCGCGGTCAACCATGTCTTCCAATCCGGCTGCTACTTCCCCGGCCTGAATTATCCGGTGCTGATCAAGGCGCTGTACGGCGTCGGCCCCGACCTGGGTGCGGCGCAGGCGGTACGGCTGGCCAGCGACATGCGCTTGTTCGATGCCGAGCGCCTGGTCCTGTACAAGAATCCCAAGATGGCCCACGGCTATGCCGAATACTATTTCGAGTTGCTGTACCTAGAGGAGATGACGCTGCCCGACGGCACCGTGATCCCCGAGCGCCAGACGCGCCTGGACATCGATGAATTCGTGGCCGACATGTGGAACAAGGGTATCCGCTTCGGTATCGACATCGCTGCGGTGTCGGCGGCCATGGCCTCGTCCAAGCCGGACCGCATCACCTTCGCCACCGACCTGGAGCCGGAGCCGGGCCAGGACGCGACCGTGGTGGAGGTGTCGTCGGACCTGCACCGCAGCGACGCCCCCAAGGCGCGCGCCGACGGCCGCATCGACCTGCAAAGCTTCCAGAACCGCTTCCCTCAGATCAAGGACAATATGCGGCTGCTGAAGAAGCAGCCCGCCGTGGCCGGCCTGCCTGGTTTCGACCTGAGCGGCCGCATGACGGCGCCGGAGCCGCCCAAGGATCTGACGCTGCGCTTCTTTGCCGGCGACGGCACCGAGGCCAGGATGCTGGAGGACGGCGAATACCTGGTCTCCACGCGCGAGGGTTTCCTCAGCGTGGACTCGAAGTCCAACCGCATCTCCATCACCGACAAGATCATCAGCCTGGAAGGCGTGAGCGGCCGCACCACCGGCAATTTGCAGCTGGCCGGCGCCTACGAGGAATACGGCGACGTGCAGGAGCAGCGCGAGGTCACCGGCAGCGATATCACGGTGCACGGCAACGTCTACGGCAATATCAATTCGCGCGGCGGCACCGTGGTGCTGGACAAGAACCTGGTCAGCGGCAGCATCGACAATGTGGCCGGCAGCATCAGCATCGCCGGCGTGGCGTCCAACTCCGTGATCCATACCGGGAACGGCAAGGTCACCATCGCCCGCGCCGAGAACTGCGTCATCTCCGGCAGCAGCGTCAAGGTGGACGAAGCCTCGAATTGTGAAATCATCGCCGACGAGATCTTCATCTCGATGGCCGAGGGCTGCGCCGTGGCGGGCCGCAATGTCGAAATCGAAAGCGCCGGTCCGCGCCGCCGCACCGAGATGGTGATCTACGTGCTGGTCAAGGACGTGACGCAGTTCGACCAGGAGATCGCCGAACTGGATCTGCGCGTGGCGGCCTTCGACCAGGCCAACCAGGCCAGCCAGGAAGAGATGGACCGCATCGCGGCGCTGCCGGACGTGCGGCGCTACCTGGCGCTGGCGGCCAAGCTGCGCACGCAGGAGTTGACGCTGACGCCGGAGCAGGGCCAGTTCCTGCGCAAGATCGCCGCCGCGGTGGCGAACGAGCTGCAGGCGATCAGCAAGCTCAAGCTCGACCTGCAGGCGGGCCAGACCCAGCACAAGCTGCTGTCGGACCGGCTGGCGCGCGTGATCGAGCAGAAGGTGGAGGCGGCCGGCATCGCGCGCTGCGGCCTGCACATGGTCAGCGGCGAGACGATCGTGCGCACCATGCTGTTCGCGGCCGACACCTCGGTGCTGACGCAGCTGCCGCCCAAGGACATCAAGCAGCGCCTGCGCGGCACCCCGACCGGCGGCGAACTGCTGTTCGCCGAGAGTACGGGGTCGCTGGACTGGCACTTGAATCCGCGCCAGCGGCCGGTGGCGGGCTAGCCTTGGCACGCCTGCCGCTTCGCGCGCACAAGCTGCGCCGTTCATGCTAATCTTGGCTTACATCAAAAAGTGAAGGGGTGCCGCCGCATGCTGGCGCCCTGACGTACATCTTCCCGAGGATAGACTGTGTCAAACGACGCGACGACGTTGGAACAAACCGCGGAAGGCGATCTGCCTGCAGCGATCGTCAAGCGCGCGGACGGGATTTATTTCGAGGCGGATGCCTCGGCGGTGTCCTGCCTGTCGGCGGTCAGCCAGATCTTCCTCAGCAGCGCCTATTTCGCGGGCCTCGATTACGCCGTCTTCACTAAGATGCTGTACAACTGCGGCCCGGAC
The DNA here is from genome assembly GCF_047302815.1 of Duganella sp. CT11-25. Classification (NCBI taxonomy): domain Bacteria; kingdom Pseudomonadati; phylum Pseudomonadota; class Betaproteobacteria; order Burkholderiales; family Oxalobacteraceae; genus Duganella; species Duganella sp. CT11-25. The sequence continues at coordinate 1,980,008 of NZ_JBKBFD010000001.1, read as the reverse complement.
CTGCCGGAGAGCCAGCGCGGCAAGCCGCTGCTGCGCTTTGCCGACAGCATCGAACCTTTCCATGCACCGCGCCGCGGCTTGTACAAGACCGTCAAGGTCATCAACGGCGAGGCGGAATACTATTTCGAGCCGGTGTTCTTCGAGATCCCGGACCTGCCGCCGCAGCCGGCGCGGCTGAACTTCGACGAATTCGTCTCCGATATGTGGGTCAAGGGCATACGCTTCGGCATCGACGCGCCGGCAGTGCGCGACGTCATCGCCACCGGGCGCCTGGCGCGCATCATCGTGGCGCGCCGCCTGAACGCGACGCCGGGCCGCGACGCCGCCATCGTCGAGGTGTCGCAGGATATCCACCGCAGCAATGCGCCGCGCGAGCTTTCCGACGGCAAGCTGGATCTGCAGGCGTTCCAGAACCGCTTCCCGCAGGTGCAGCCGCACGTCAAGCTGCTGCGCAAGGTGCCGCGCACGCCGGGCGTGCGGGGATTCGAGCTGTCCGGCCTGGTGCTGGAGCCGCCGGTGCCCAAGGATATCGAACTGACCAGCGTGGCCGGCGAGGGGACGGTGATCGAGAACCTGCGCGGCGGCGAGTTCCTGGTGTCGGCGGTCGAAGGCTTCCTCAGCGTGGACCCCGGCAGCAAGCGGCTTTCCATCGGTCCCAAGATCATCAGCCGCGAGGGCGTCAGCGCGCGCACCACCGGCAACCTGCAACTGACCGGCGAGTACGAGGAGTTCGGCGACGTGCAGGAGCAGCGCTCGGTCGACGGCGGCAACATCACCATCCACGGCGACGTGTTCGGCAATATCACTTCGCGCGGCGGCGACATTGTCCTGAGCCGTAACCTGATGGGCGGCTCGGCCACCAATGCGGACGGCGGCATACGGGTGCAGGGCGTGGCCTCGGGCGCGGTGCTGCAGACGAAAAAAGGCGAGGTGGCGCTGGCGCGGGCGGAGAGCTGCATCATCTCCGGTACGCGGGTGGTGATCGGCGAGGCGAGCAACTGCGAGATCATGGCGGAGGAGGTCGTCATCAAGGTGGCCGAAGGCTGCGCCATCGCGGCGCGCAGGATAGAGATCGTGCACGCGGGGCCGCGCAAGAACAACGAGATGCTGCTCTACACGCTGGTGCCGGATACGTCCAAGTTCGACAAGAAGATCGCCGAGCTGCAGCCGAAAGTGACGCAGGCGCAGCGCGAGGCCCAGCTGCGCAAGGAAGAGATGGACGAGATCACCGGCCAGACCGAGGTGCGCAATTACCTGACGCTGGCGACCCGCGTGCGCAAGCGCGAGGTGATGCTGACGCCGGAGCAGGAACCCCTGTTCCACAAAATGGCGGCGGCGGTCGGTCCGTCGCTGCGGGCGGTGGCCAAGATTTCGCTGGCGATGAAGGCGGCGCAGGTACAGCAGGAGCAGGCGCAGGAAGAGGTCACCAAGGTGCAGCGGCAAAAGACGGCGGTGATGCGTGGCTCGCGCTGTTCGGTGCAGCTGCTGACCGGCGATGTGCTGCTGCGGACCATGAGCTTTGTGCCGGACGGTCCGCCGGCGTATGACCGGCCGGCCAAGGAGGTGAAGGCCAAGGTGCGTACCGCGGCGGCCGGCATGGCCAAGCTGTTCTTCGGCCATGTCGGGCCGATCGACTGGCATCTGGAATCAGACTAGCCGCGCGGAACTAGCTCCGGCGCAGCGCGGCGACCAGGTCGCGCGCGTAGACGGGCAGGGCGGCGTGATCGCGCACGCAGATCAGCAGCTTGCGGCCGGCCCAATCGTCATTCAACCTCACCACGCGCAACTGCTCCAGGTTGCCGCTGCGGGCGGCCGCCGCTTCCGGCAGCAATGCCAGCCCGGCGCCGCTGGCGGCCATGCGGCAGATCGCTTCAAAGCTGCGCAGCCTGATCTTGCAATGCAATCTCAAGCCGAGGCGCGACGCCTGCTCGGCGGCGTACCGCTGCAGCGCGCTATCGCCGGCCAGGCCGATGAAGCCGTGGGCCAGCGCATCGGCGAACGGCATGCTGCGCTTCTTGCCCAGCTGGCGCGCCAGCGGATGTTCGCGCGCCATCACCAGCACCAGCGGATCGTCGCGGAAGGCGAAGGTTTGCAAGGCCGAGCTGTCGACGGCGTCGCTGACGATGCCGATATCGGCCACGCCGTCGGTCACGGCCTGCACGATGTCGCGGCTGAGGCGTTCCTCCAGGTCGATGCTGAGTTGCGGATGGACGGCCAGGAAGGCGGCCAGCGCGTCGGGCAGGAATTCGGTCATGGCGGAGGTGTTGCAGAGCAGGCGCACCTGGCCTTTGACGCCGGAGGAGAATTCGGCCAGGTCGGCGCGCATGTCTTCCACTTGCCGGGCGATGGCGCGGGCGTGGTGCAGCAGAGCGCGGCCCGCTTGCGTCGGCTCGGCGCCGCGCCGGCCGCGTTCGAGCAGCGGCACGCCGAGCGACTCCTCCATGCCGCGTATGCGGGCGCTGGCCGAGGGCAGCGCCAGGTGCGCCAGCTGGGCGCCGGAGGTGATGCTGCCGCTTTCGGCGATGTGGACGAAGAGTTTGAGGTCGGTCAGGTCGAAGCGCATGGTGTCAGCCTATGGATAATACGAAGTCTGGATCAGTATATTCCACATTTTCAGCTGCGGCGTATGCGGGCAGAATGGTGGCATGGATACTTCTTTGTTGTTTGTTGGGCTGGTCTTCGTATTGGCAGGGCTGGTCAAGGGTGTGACCGGGATGGGGCTGCCGACGGTGGCGGTGGCGCTGCTGACGTTGCGGATGTCGCCGCTGGAGGCTGCGGCGCTGCTCATCGTGCCTTCGTCTGTAACGAATGTATGGCAGCTGGCGGTGGGGCCCGCGCTGTATCCGCTGTGGCGCCGCTTCCGGCCGCTGCTGGCCGGGATCTGCGTCGGAACCGCCATTGCCGGCGCCGCAGGCGCCTGGTTGAGCGGCGACGCGGTGGACGGCGGGCCGACGATGGGCTCCCTGCTGGCGAGCGCGGTGCTTGGGCTGGCGCTGGCAGGCTACGGCTTGCTGGGACTGACCGGCTGGCGCATGCGGGTGGCGGCGCGCCATCAGCGCTGGGCCGGGCCGCTGGCCGGCGCGGCGACGGGCGCCATGTCCGCCGTCACCGGCGTGTTCGTGATGCCGGTCGCTCCTTATCTGCAAGCGTTGGACCTGGACAAGGACGACCTGGTGCAGGCGATGGGGCTGGCCTTCACCGTCTCCACATTGGCGCTGGCGGTGACGCTGGTCTGCCGGGGCCAGTGGCAGGCATCGGCCGCGGGCAGTTCGTTCCTGGCGCTGCTGCCGGCCTGCGGCGGCATGATGCTGGGTCAATGGCTGCGCGACCGCATGCGGGCGGCCCTGTTCCGCCGCTGCTTCTTTGTGAGCCTGGTGGCGCTGGGCGCACACCAGCTGCTGCGCATCGCTACAGGCTGATCTTGCCGCGCAGTTGCTTGCGCTCGCCGTCCTTGGCCTTGCCGTCCAGGCGCTTGCGCTGCGAGCTGCGCGTCGGCTTGGTCGCGCGGCGCACGGCGGGCAGCACCTTCACGCTGTCGACCAGCTCCTGCAAGCGCCGCAGGGCTTCTTCCTTGTTGGCCTCCTGGCTGCGCGACTGCTGCGCCTTCAGCACCACCACGCCATCCTTGGTGATGCGCTGGTCGCGCATGGCCAGCAGGCGTTCCTTGATATGCTCCGGCAGCGAGGAGTTGACGATGTCGAAGCGCAGATGCACCGCGCTGGACACCTTGTTGACGTTCTGCCCGCCCGGGCCTTGCGCGCGGATGGCGTTGAACTCGACTTCATTCAGATCGATCATGGCGCAAACCTGACCGGCTGCGACACCGCCCAATACTCGCCCTCCGTCTCGTGCGCGCGGCGCGCGACGATGTGCTGGAACAGCGGATGCGCCAGCGCTTCCTCGGTGCGCAGCACCGGCGACACGCAGCAGTCGGCGGCGGCAAAGGCCGCGGTCCATTGCGCCAGCGTGCGCCCGGCAAAGATCGCCGCCAGCTCCGCCTTGAGCGCCATCGCATCCTCGCCGCCGACCTGCTGGCCCAGCTGCCAGTGGCGCGTCTTCAGCTCGGGCCGTTGCAGCACGTCGCAGCAGGCTTGCCAGAACTTCAGCTCCAGCGCGCCGACCGCCATGTAGCGCTCGTCCGCGGTGCGGTACACGCTGTAGCAAGGCACGCCGCCGGTCAGCAGGTCGCGCCCCGGCGCGACAGGCGCGCCGTTGTTGACGGCCACCAGCGGCATGAGGTTGTGGGCCAGTACCGCATCGGCCATCGACACATCGACGAAGCGGCCGGCGCCGCCCATCTTGACCGCCACCAGCGCCGCCAGGATGCCTTGCAGCGCCGATTGCGCGCCGCCCAGCAGGTCGCCAACCTGGAGATTGGGCAGCGCGGGCACGCCGTCGGCGCCGGCGTTCTGGTCCAGCATGCCGGCGTAGCCGATGTAATTGATATCGTGCCCGGCCAGCTGCGCAAAGGGGCCGCGCTGGCCGTAGCCGGAGATCGCGCACATCACCAGCTTCGGATTGCGCGCGCGCAGGACCGCCCAGCCCAGGCCCAGCTTGTCCATCACGCCGGGGCGGAAGCTCTCGACCAGCACGTCGGCCGTCTCCACCATCGCCAGCAGCTGTTCGCGGTGTGCGGCGTCCTTCAGGTCCAGCCGCAGCATCCGCTTGCCGCGATTGACGGCCACAAAGAACTGCGACACCTCGGCGCGCACCGGCCCCATGACGCGCGCGTAATCGCCGGCGCCGGGATCCTCGATCTTGGTCACTTCCGCCCCCATGTCCGCCAGATGCATGGTGGCGACGGGACCGGGCAGCAGGCGCGTCAGGTCGAGAACGCGGATGCCGGCGAGAGGGTGGTCTGGTTTCATGGGCTCATTGTAGCAAACACGCATCACTGCGCCGGGTGAAGGTTGATACCCATCAACGCCCGCCACGAGGTGCGCGGGTAGGATGGCACATGCCTGTCACAGCACGTCCCTGGACGAAAGGATCATCATGTCTTCTTCGAATACGCAAGCCGCGAGCGGGTCTCGCCAGTATCTGGTGTTCCGGCTCGGCGGACTCGATTATGCGCTCGACTTCAGCAAGGTGCAGGAGCTGCGGCCGTTGCAGGCGCTGGAGCGCTTTTCGTCGGATGGCGAGATTATCAGCGGCGTGGTGGTGTCGCGCGGCGTCATCATGCCGATCGTCGACATGCGCATCGCATTCGGACCGCGTCCGCCGGAGCACGATCCGCTGACGGACGTGATCATTCTCAAGCTGTCGAGCTGCGTGATGGGGATGGTGGTGGATGGGGTGACGGATATCGTCTCGCTGGCGCTGGAACAGATCCAGCCGATAGCGGGGGCGGCGGCGGTCGACTACCTGCTTGGCCTGGGAGAGGTGGACGGGCGCCGCCTGATCGTGGTCGACATCGATAAGTTGATGTCGGTCCGAAAGATCCAGTTCGGCGCCCGGCAGGCCGCCTAGGCCAGCGCTTCCAACTGCTCCTGCAACTCCAGCCACTCCGCTTCCAGCTGGCCCAGATCCTTGGTGAAGAAGCTCTGGTCAGCCAGCAGCTGTTTCAGCTTGGCCTTGTTGGCGGCGTCGTAGATCGACGACTCGCCCAGCTTCTCATCCACTTCCGCTTTCTGCGCGCTGCGCTTGGCGATCTGGTCGTCCAGGCGCTTGATCTTCTGCTCCAGCGGCTTGCGCAGCGTGGCCAGGCGCTGGCGGTCTTCGGCCTGCTGGCGCTTCTGGTCTTTGCTGACGGCGGCAGGGGCGGCGGCGGTCGGCGCTGCGACCGGCGAGGTCACCGGGAAGTCGGTCTTGTTGGCCTTGCCCGCGGCCGGCAGCACATCGGTGCCTTTTCCCAGCTTGGTCTTGAACAGCCAATCCTTGTAGTCGTCCAGATCGCCGTCGAACGGCTGAAGCTTGCCGTCGGCGACGATAATGAATTCGTCGGTGGTGGCGCGCAGCAGATGGCGATCGTGCGATACGACGACCAGCGTGCCTTCGAACTGCGCCAGCGCTTCGGTCAGCGCCTCGCGCGTTTCCAGATCCAGGTGATTGGTCGGTTCATCGAGCAGCAGCAGGTTAGGGCGCTGCCAGACGATCAGCGCCAGCGCCAGGCGTGCCTTCTCGCCGCCTGAGAACGGCGCGATCGAGCTGGTGACCATGGTGCCGGGGAAGTTGAAGCCACCCAGGAAGTTGCGCAACTCCTGCTCGCGCACGGTCGGGGCGATCTTCGCCAGGTGCCACAGCGGCGATTCGTCGTGGCGCAGCATCTCCACCTGGTGCTGGGCGAAGTAGCCGATGTTCAGGCCCTTGCCCATGGTGGCGTCGCCGGTCAGCGGCGACAGTTCGCCGGCGATGGTCTTGATCAGCGTCGATTTACCGGCGCCGTTCACGCCCAGCAGGCCGATGCGCTGGCCGATCTGCAGCGAGAACTTGATCTTGTTGACGATGGTCTTGTGGGTGATTTCGCCGGTGGCTTCGTCTTCGATCTTGTAGCCGGCGTTGACGTCTTCCATCACCAGCAGCGGGTTCGGTGCGCTGAGCGGCTCGCGGAACTCGAACGAGAATTCGGCGGCGGCACGCAACGGCGCCAGTTCTTCCATCTTGGCCAATGCCTTCATGCGGCTTTGCGCCTGGCGGGCCTTGGAGGCCTGCGCCTTGAAGCGGTTGACGAACGACTCCAGGTGGGCGCGCTTGCGCTGCTGCTTTTCCAGCGCGCCGGCGGCCAGGATCATCTGCGCCGCGCGCTGACGTTCGAAGGACGAGTAGTTGCCCGAGTAGCGTTTCAGCTTGCGCTCGTCGATGTGCACCACCACGTTCACCACCTCGTCGAGGAAGTCGCGATCGTGGGAGATGATCAGCAGCGTGCCGGCGTAGCGTTTCAGCCAGTCTTCCAGCCAGATGATCGCGTCCAGATCCAGGTGATTGGTCGGTTCATCGAGCAGCAGCAGGTCGGAAGGGCACATCAGCGCCTGCGCCAGGTTCAGGCGCATGCGCCAGCCGCCGGAGAAGCTGGCGACCGGTTGCTGCATCTGGTCGATCGTGAAGCCGAGGCCCAGCAGCAGCTGCTCGCCGCGCGACTGCACGGTGTAGGCGTCGGCATCGGCCAGCGCGCTGTAGATCTCGCCGATGGCGATGCCGTTCTCGGACGATTCAGGCTCCGATTCCAGGCGCACCAGTTCCGCTTCCAGCTTGCGCAGGGTGACGTCGCCGTCGATGGCGTAGTCGAGCGCCGCGCGGTCCAGCGGCGGGGTTTCCTGGGCTACGTAGGCGACGCGCCATTTGGCCGGGAAGTCGATTTCGCCCTGGTCCGGGTGCAGCTCGCCGCGCATCATCGCGAACAGGCTGGATTTGCCGGCGCCGTTGGCGCCGATCAGGCCGATCTTGTCGCCTGGGTTGAGGGTGACATCGACCTGTTCCAGCAGCGGCTTAATACCGCGCATCAGGCTTACTTGAATAAAGCGAATCATATTGTTCTTGTTCTTTACAGCTTGAGTTGATCGGCGGTCAGCAGGAAGACCATGTCGTCGCCATTGCTGGTGGTGAGCCAGGTCAGGCCCAGCTCACCGAATGCGGCTTCGGCGAACTCGCGCTCGTTGCCGATTTCGACGATCAGGATGCCGTCGTCGGTCAGGCGCTCCGCAGCGCCGGCGACGATCTTGCGCACCAGGTCCATGCCGTCCTTGCCGCCGTCCAGCGCCAGTTCAGGCTCGGCGCGGTATTCCATCGGCAGCTTGCTCATCGAGGACGAGTTCACGTACGGCGGGTTGGTGATGATCAGGTCGTACTTCTTGTCCGGCACATTGGCGTACAGGTCGGACTGGATCAGCGTCAAGCGGTCTTCCAGCTTGTAGGTGGCGACGTTTTTCTTCGCCACTTCCAGCGCGTCGGCCGAGATGTCGACCGCGTCCACGTGGGCGTCCGGGAAGGCGTCGGCCAGCATGATGGCCAGGCAGCCGGAGCCCGTGCACAGTTCCAGCACGTTGCCGATGTTCTCAGGCTCGTTGACCCACGGCGCGAAGTATTCCGGGATCAGTTCCGCGATGAAGGAACGCGGCACGATGGTGCGTTCGTCGACGTAGAAGCTGTAAGTCCCCAGCCACGCCTCGTTGGTGATGTAGGCGGCCGGCACGCGCTCGTCGGTGCGGCGGGCGATCACGGCCAGCACGGCGTCGATTTCCTCCGGCAGCAGCTTGGCGTCCAGGAAGGGCTCCAGGCGGTCCAGCGGCAGCTTGAGCGTGTGCAGGATCAGGTAGGCCGCTTCGTCGAAGGCTTCGACGCTGCCGTGGCCGAAGAACAGCTTGGCGGTGTTGAAGCGGGTGACGGCGTGGCGCAGCAGGTCGCGCGGCGTGGTGAAAGGAGTCGTGTTCATGGCTATCTCGGTAAAACGGTAATCGGTTTGCGCACGCCGCGCGCTGCCGGGGTCAGGCCAGCAGGTTTTCCAGCGTACGGCGATAGATATTCTTCAGCGGATCGACAAAACGCAGCTCGATATGCTCGTCGATCTTGTGGATACTTGCGTTGGGAGGCCCGAATTCTATCACTTGAGGGCAGATCTGAGCGATAAACCGCCCATCCGAGGTGCCGCCGGTGGTGGAAAGCTCGGTATCGACGCCGGTTTCGGACTTGATCGCCGACGACAGCGCATCGCTCAGGGTGCCGCGCGGGGTCAGGAACGGCAGGCCGCTCAGCGCCCATTTCAGGTCGTAGTGCAGCGCGTGCTTGTCGAGGATGGCGTGCACGCGGCGTTTCAGTTCCTCGTGCGTGCTGGCGGTCGAGAAGCGGAAGTTGAAGTCGATGACCATCTCACCCGGGATGACGTTGTTGGCGCCGGTGCCTGCGTTGATGTTGGACATTTGCCAAGAGGTCGGCAGGTAGTACTCGTTGCCGTGGTCCCAGACCTCGGCCACCAGCTCGGCCAGCGCCGGCGCTGCCAGGTGGATCGGGTTGCGCGCCAGCTGCGGATAGGCGATATGGCCTTGCACGCCCTTGATCGTCAGTTTGCCGGACAGCGAGCCGCGGCGGCCGTTCTTGATCATGTCGCCCAGGGTCTCGTCCGAGGTCGGCTCGCCGACGATGCAGTAGTCCAGCATCTCGCCGCGTTCCTTCAGCATATTGCAGACGATGACGGTACCGTCGGTGGCCGGGCCTTCTTCATCGCTGGTGATCAGGAAAGCGATCGAGCCCTTGTGGTCCGCGTGCGCGGCGATGAACTCTTCGCAGGCCACCACGAAGGCGGCGATCGAGGTCTTCATGTCGGCGGCGCCTCGGCCATACAGCTTGCCGTCGCGGTGGGTCGGGGTGAAGGGCTGCGAGCGCCACTGCTCGACAGGACCGGTCGGCACCACGTCGGTATGGCCTGCGAACACCAGCACCGGCGAGGTCGTGCCCTTGCGCGCCCACAGATTGGTCACGCCGTTCGATTCGATGGTCTCGCAGACAAAGCCCAGCGGCGACAGCAAATCGATCAGGTGCTGCTGGCAGCCTTTATCGTCCGGGGTGACAGAGGAGAGGGCGATCAGCTTTTCAGTCAGCGCCAGGGTCTTGGATGGAGTCATGGGGTCAGATATTGAAGATTTGTTTGTACTGGGCGTCGGAGAAGGACACGGCAAAGGTGCCATCCTTGTCCAGCACCGGGCGCTTGATCACGGACGGGTTCTCCAGCATCAGCTCGATGGCGCTGTCGTCGTCGACGATGGACGCCTTGCGCTCATCGGACAGGGCGCGCCAGGTGGTGCCTTTGCGGTTCACCAGCACGTCGCGCGACAGGTGCTGGAGCCAGCTGGCGACGATCTCGCGCGTCAGGCCCTGCTTCTTAAAGTCGTGGAATACAAAATCCTGCTGCTGGTCGGCCAGCCAGACGCGGGCTTTCTTGACAGTGTCGCAATTGGGGATGCCGTAGAGGGTGGTTTTCATGTGCGTGGGTAGAGATGATGCGGACGGCCGACAGAATACCATGCGCAGCGGCCCCCGGACTACCGGCTCGGGCGCGATTGCCTTTTAGGTAATGACTATTTCGCCATCCACCTATCCTGAATTGTTATCGGAGATCGCCGAAATGGCATTGGTAGTGTCGATATCCAGCGCCTAAGATGGATCGAGCGGGGGAATGCCGCTTCATGGATATCGATCGGGAGCTCAGGGATGGAGTTGAAGAATAAGCCGACCAAGGAACAGATCAGGAACTATTTGGGCGAGCGGCAGGCCTTGCGTTGTCCGCCGCCGCCCATCGCCGACATCCGCCGGCAGCTTGGTTGGGGTTTGGTGCAGGCGTTGGAAGAGGATGACCTGCAGTACGCGGGAGAACGCCCGGCCGGAGCGGCCGGGGGCTGATATCGCGTCAGGTGTTGAGCGTGAATTCGGTGAACGAGGCTTCGTCGGCCGGCTTCTTGGCTTCCGGTTCGGCCTGGGCGGTCTTGCTGTCCGGGCCATTATTCAAGAGCCATAACAGGTTGGTGGCCGAATCGGCGTTGGCCAAGGCCTCGTCCTGGCTGATCAAGCCGTCCTGCACCAGCTTGAGCAAGGCCAGCTCGAACGATTGCGAGCCGGGCGACATGCTCTTTTCCATCGCTTCCTTGATCTGGCCGATTTCGCCTTTTTCGATCAGGTCGGAGATGTAGCGCGTGTTGACCATCACTTCGACGGCCGCCGTGCGCGTGCCGCCGTTGATCGAACGGACCAGGCGCTGCGAGACGATGGCCTTCACCGTCGACGACAAATCCTGCAGCAGCGCCGCGCGGTTCTCGATCGGGTAGAAACTGATAATACGGTTTAGCGCGTTATAGCTGTTGTTGGCGTGCAGGGTGGCCAGCACCAGGTGGCCCGACTGCGCATAGGCCAGCGCGGCCGCCATGGTTTCCTTGTCGCGGATCTCGCCGATCAGGATGCAGTCCGGCGCCTGGCGCATGGAGTTGCGCAGCGCGGTGTAGAAGTCCTTGGCGTCGCTGCCGATCTCGCGCTGGTTGACGATGGATTTCTTGTTCTTGAACAGGTACTCGATCGGATCTTCCAGCGTCAGGATATGGCCGGAGCGCAGTTCGTTGCGGTGATCCAGCATCGAGGCGATGGTGGTCGATTTGCCGGAGCCGGTCGAGCCGACCAGCAGCAGCAGGCCGCGCTTTTCCATGATGAGGTCCGCCAGCACCGGCGGCAGCTGCAGGTCGGCCAGCACCGGGATGGTGGCGGGCACGAAGCGGAATACGGCGGAGATGGTGCCGCGCTGCTTGAACGCGGACAGGCGGAAGCGGCCCAGGTTGGGCACCGATACGCCCATGTTCAGCTCATTGGTCGCGGACAGTTCTTCCATCTGCGCGGGGCTGGCGATTTCCGACAGCAGCGACTGGATGTTGTCCGGTTCGAGCTTTTGCTGGTTGATGGGGATCAGGTTGCCGTTGATTTTGATGTGTACCGGCGAATTCACCGCGAAGAACATATCCGAGGCGTTTTTTTCCTTCATCAGCTGGAACAAGCGGTCCATTGCCATGACAGTCTCCTCAAAATCAAAAAACGGGGACTGTCTGCGACGAGTCCCCGGTTTCGGTTTGCGCTTAGATACCGCGCAGCAGTTCGTTGATGCCGGTCTTGGCGCGGGTCTTGGCATCCACGCGCTTGACGATCACCGCGCAGTACAGCGAGTACTTGCCGTCTTCCGAAGGCAGGTTGCCCGACACGACGACGGAACCGGCAGGCACGCGGCCGTAGGTCACTTCGCCGGTGGCGCGGTCGTAGATCTTGGTCGACTGGCCGATGTACACGCCCATCGAGATCACCGAGTTCTCTTCGACGATCACGCCTTCGACGATTTCCGAACGGGCGCCGATGAAGCAGTTGTCTTCGATGATGGTCGGATTGGCTTGCATCGGTTCCAGCACGCCGCCGATGCCGACGCCGCCGGACAGGTGGACGTTCTTGCCGATCTGCGCGCACGAACCGACGGTGGCCCAGGTGTCGACCATCGCGCCTTCATCGACGTAGGCGCCGATGTTGACGTAGGAAGGCATCAGCACCACGTTCTTGGCGATGAAGGAACCACGGCGCGCCACCGCAGGCGGCACCACGCGGAAGCCGCCCTTGGCGAAGTCTTCGGCGGTGTAGTTGGCGAACTTGGTCGGGACCTTGTCGTAGAACTGCATGGTGCCGTCGGACGGCATCTGCACGTTGTTCTCCAGGCGGAACGACAGCAGCACGGCTTTCTTGACCCACTGGTTGACCACCCAGTCGCCGGTGGTTTTTTCGGCCACGCGGATGGTGCCGGCGTCGAGGCCTGCGATCACGTGCGAAACCGCGTCGCGCAGTTCGGCGGCGCCGTTACCCGGGTTGATGTTGGCGCGGTCTTCCCATGCCTGGTCGATGATTTGCTGAAGTTGTTGGCTCATGATTTACTCAATCTTATTTGTTAAGGGACTTGCAGAATTGGACGATGCGCCGCGCTGCTTCCAGGCCTTCCTCCGTTTCGGCGACCAGCGCCATGCGGATGCGGTTTTGGCCCGGATTGACGCCGTGGGCCTCGCGCGCCAGGTAACTGCCCGGCAGTACCGTGACATTATATTCGGCATACAGGCGCTGGGCGAATTCGGTGTCCGACAAGCCGGTCCGGCTGACGTCGGCCCACAGGTAGAAGCCGGCGTCCGGCAGTTCCACCTGCATGACTTCTTGCAGCAGCGGCGTGATGGCGTTGAATTTGGCGCGGTATTGTTCGCGGTTCTGTTCGACGTGGGTCTCGTCGTTCCAGGCCGCGATCGACGCAGCTTGCACGGAAGGGCTCATGGCGCCGCCGTGATAGGTGCGGTACAACAGGAATTTTTTCAGGACGTCGGCATCGCCGGCCACGAAGCCCGAGCGCATGCCCGGCACGTTGGAGCGCTTGGACAGGCTGCTGAACACCACCAGGCGCGCATATGGCTTCTCGACCGTGGACAGGCCCAGCATGTGCGCCGCTTCCATCGCGCCCAGAGGACCCTTGTCGCCGTGGTAGATCTCGGAGTAGCACTCGTCGGCGGCGATGATGAAGTTGTAGCGTTCGGACAGGGCGAACAGGTTTTCCCAGTCGGTCAGCGTCAGCACGGCGCCGGTCGGGTTGCCAGGGGAGCACAGGAACAGCAGCGAGACGCGCTCCCACACCGAGGCCGGGATGCTGTCATAGTCGCAGCCGAAGTTGCGGGCCGGGTCGGAGTTGACGAAGTACGGCTCGGCGCCGGCCAGGTAGGCCGCGCCTTCGTAGATCTGGTAGAACGGGTTCGGGCACACCACCAGCGACTTGGCCGCCGGGTCGATCACGGTCTGGGCCAGCGCAAACAGCGCCTCGCGCGAGCCGTTCACCGGCAGTACCTGGGTGGCGGGATTCAGCGCCGGGATGCCGTAGCGGCGTTCCAGCCAGCCGGCGATGGCGGCGCGCATCGCGTCCGAGCCGATCGTGGTCGGATAGACGGCCAGGCCGTCGACATTGTCGATCAGCGCCTGCTGGATGAATTTCGGCGTAGGATGCTTCGGTTCGCCCATGCCCAGGCTGATGGCGCGGTGCTGCGTGCTCGCAGTCACCTGCGCGAACAGCAGGCGCAGTTTTTCAAACGGGTAGGGGTGCAGCTTTTCGAGATGTGGATTCACTTGACGGACCGGATGCGGATCGTTGAAAAATAGAGCGGCTTAGTAGGTGATTATAGCGCCTATGACCATGTCGGGTCATCCATGCTAAATTATTAAAATAAATGAATTGACAATCTTGGGGACGAAAACATGGAACAGGATGAGATAGAGCTGGGCGGGGGCGTCAGCCGGCGTGTGATGGTGGTGCGGCTCGCCGCCGGCCTGGTACAGGGGCTGCTCCTGTACTGGCTGTACAGCGCAAGCCGGGATGTCGCCTGGCCGGCCACGGCGCCATATCTCATGGTGCCGTTGACGACGCTGGCGCTGATCCTGCCGGTGCTGCTGATTTCCAGCCTGGGGCACCTGGCGACCAGGAAGGCGGCCGCATGGCTGCTGGTTGCGCTGCTCGTGCTGCTGGCGCTGTCGCTGCACGATGCGTGGCGCGGGCAGAACGCCTATCCGCTGCTGCCCAATTATGAGCACAAGCCGATTTACTCGCCGTCCCTGTTGCTGGTGCATTTTGGCAGTGTATTTTTCTTCATCGCCCACTCGCTGGTGTTGGCCGGCGCGCAGGAGGGGCGGCGCATCGCCAGCTACGGCACGTACTTCGAGACAGCCTGGAAACTCGGCATACAGCTGCTGTTCTCGGCCTTTTTTGTCGGCGGCCTGTTCCTGGTGCTGAACATGGGCGCGGAATTGTTCATGCTGGTCAAGCTGGACTTCCTGCGCAAGCTGCTCAGGGAGGCATGGTTCAACGTACCGGTCATCTGCACGGCATTTTCCTGCGCCATGCACATCACGGACGTGCGGCCGGCCATTGTGCGCGGGATCCGCACGTTGCTGCTGGTGCTGATGTCGTGGATAACGCCGGTGGCGGTGGTGATCGTGACCGGCTTCCTGTGCAGCCTGCCGTTTACCGGCCTGGGTGCGTTGTGGGAAACGCGCCACGCCACCGCAGTGCTGTTGACCGCCGCGGCGATGCTGGTCGCCCTGATCAATGCCGCCTTCCAGAACGGCGACGCCAACGTGGCCCTGCCGCTGCGCGTAAGCGCGCGCACCGCCGCGATACTGATATTGCCGATTACGGCGGTCGGCATGTATGCCCTGGGGCTGCGGGTGGGGCAGTACGGCTGGACATCGGACCGCGTGATTGCCGCAGCCTGCCTGCTCGTCGCCGCCTGCTACGCGATCGGCTACGCTTGGGCGGCTTCTCGGTACGATACGTGGCTGAAGCCTGTCTCCACCGTCAATGTGTTGGCGGCTTTCTTGGTGCTGGCCGTACTTCTGGGGTTGTTTACACCGCTCGCCGATCCGGCGCGCATCGCGGTGAACAGCCAGATGGCCAGGCTGGAGAGAGGCCAGACCAAGGTCTCCGAATTCGATTTCCGCTATTTGCGTTTTGAAGGCGGGCGTTATGGCCGGGCCGCTCTGGAAGAACTGAAACAGCGCAGCACCGGGGCTGACGCCGCGCAGTTGCGGCACGAGGCCGCAGCAGTACTGGCGCTGGCGGACAAGGATCGCTGGCAACCGGCCAAGCGCTTTACCGCGCCGGTCTCCGTTGCCGACAACCTGAAAGTTTGGCCGGCCAACGCCCAACTGCCGGCCAGTTTCCTGGCGCAGAAATGGGATGCGCTGGACGACACCGGCAAGCCGAACTGCCTGACCAGGAAGGAAGGGAAGTGTGACGCCTTCGTGTTGGATGTGAACGGTGACGGCAAGCCGGAGATTATGCTGATCGAAAGCCAGGGGCATAACTCAGGCATGCTGTATTCCGAGAGTGCCGGCGGCTGGAGCGTCGTCGCGAGGCTGGGTTACCAATATGTACGATGCAAGTCCCTGATGGAACAACTGAAAAAGGGTGAGTTTTCCCTGGTCGAACCGCGCATGAAAGCACTTCAGGTATCTGGCGTGCAGTTGCAGTTCATTCCCGAGTCTAACGAGGGCGACTGCAAGCCTGCCGAGTGAGCCGCAAGGCCGGCAGCAGGCGCGAGGTCCGTTGCCAGTCACAGATGCCGGGAGCGCCGCCATTATTGAGCACGGACAGGCTGGCCAGCAACGGCGCCAACGCCGTCTGGTACTCCGCTGGGGAGCCCGTGAACGGTTCCATCGCCAGCGTCTGGTCCTGCAGGCGGAAGGCAATCACGAGACTGGCGGTATGCATCGGCGCCTCTTCGGTGTTGTGCAGTACCAGCGGTGTGAAGCCCGGTTTGAAGACACGGACGGTGGGTTCGTCGACACGCACGCTGCCGCGCCATAGCCAGCGGGGGCCCCATGCAGGAATATGAAACCAGCCATCGGTATCCGTGACTGTTTCGGCCAGCGCCAGTTGGCCCAGCGAAGCGCCGCTGATCGACGCCTGGATATTCCAGTTCGCCACCACGATCGCGCCGGCCAGCGGTTTGCCATCGGGCGTGACGATGCGTGCGCGCATGGCTGGCGAGTACCAGAGGTTTGAATACAGCCATAGCGCGGCAATCGCGAGCACAACACCGGTTAGCGTGGCGAGTTTTTTTCGCGAGATTGTCATGCGCTTCATGGCTCCCGACGGGTTGATGGCGGGCCTTGCAGCGGGCAGGCCTGCATGTCTTCGCCCAGGCGGCGAGCCAGTTCGCCGCGCAGGGTGTGCAGGCCTTCGATGCGCTGGTCGATATCGGCCAGCTTGCGCTCCAGCGCAGCGCGCAGCTGTGGGGCCGACGATTCCGGCTCGGCCAGCAGCGGCAGGTCGGCCTCGATCTCGCCCAGCGTGAAGCCCAGCGACTGCGCCAGCCGGATGTAGCGCAGCCAGTCCACCGCTTCCGGCGGATAGTCGCGGTAGCCGTTGGCGCTGCGGCGCGCGCGCAGCAGGCCGCGCTTCTCATAGAAGCGCAAGGTGTCGCGGCTCAGGCCTGTGGCGCCGGCGATTTCCCCGATTTGCATGCGTGACCTCCGAATATCGCTTGACCTTGGAGTTTACTCCAGGCTTTAGCATGAATCCAACATATTTCAGGAGCCGCCATGCTTGCCTCATCCACCTTCCGCAAAATTGTCCTCGGCAGCGCCGTGTACGACCTGCTCGTGACCGCGCCGTTTGCCACGCCGTGGAGTTTCGCCTTCGCACACGAGCAGCTGGACGGCATCAACCAGCAACTGGGCGGGACGGCGCTGCCGGCCTTCGCGCCGTTCCATGTGCTGTTCGCCTGCCTGTTGGGCAGCGTGGTGCTGGTATGGGCGCTGCTGCGCATCAGTGATCCGCAGCAGCGCTTCGGCCGTTTCGACGGCGTCGCGCGGCTGCTGTTCTCGACGTGGATGATCTGGGCGCTGGCGGTGACGGGAGCACCGCTGCTTTGGCTGTTTATCGTGCCGGAACTGGCTTTCGGCGTGGCGCAGTGGCTGCCGGTACGCTCTCCGCCAGGAAGTCGATGAAGGCGCGCACGCGGGCCGGTTGCTGCTGCCGGCTCGGATAGTAGACGTACAAGTCGGCCGAGGGCAGGGTGTAGTCGGCCAGCACCACCTGCAGGCGGCCGCTGTCGAGGTATTTGGTCGCGTCCCATTCCGAGCGCAACAGGATGCCGTGGCCGTCCAGCGCCCAGCCCAGCACCACGTCGCCGTCGTTGCTGGACAGGCTGCCGTGCACCTTCACCGTTTCGGCCTTGCGGCCTTTCTCCAGCTTCCAGGTGCTGTGGGTATCGTTGTTCTGGCGGTGCAGGATGCAGCGGTGGTGCACCAGGTCCTGCGGCAGGCGCGGCTCGCCGTGGCGCTTCAGGTAGGCCGGCGAGGCGCACAGGAAGCGCTGGTTCGACAGGATCTTGCGCGCGCCCAGCCGCGTATCCGGCAGCTCGCCGAAACGGATGCCCAGGTCGTAGGCGTCTTCCACCAGGTTGATCGCGCGATCGGTCAGCTGCAGCTGTACTTCGACGTCCGGGTAGCGCTTGGCGAAGGCGGAGACCAGCGGCGCGATGGTGGTGCGGCCGAAGCCCAGCGTGGCGTTCACCCGCAGCAGGCCCTTGGGCGCGGCGCGGCTGCTCGATACCGATTCCTCCATGTCGCGGATATCGCCGAGGATGCGCGCGGCCTGCGCCAGGTAGGTTTCGCCTTCGCCGGTCAGGCTGACGCGGCGCGTGGTGCGGTTCAGCAGGCGCACGCCCAGCCGCTGCTCCATCAGCATCAGCCGCTTGGTGACGGCCGGCGGCGTGATGCCCAGTTCGCGCGCGGTGGCGGCCAGGCTGCCCAGCTTCGCCAGCAGGACGAAGAAGGATAACTCGGAGACGATGTCGTTATTCACTTGAAGTTAATAAAGGAATTAATATTGGTGAATTATACGACTATCTTTCAAGAGTAAGCTGGCGTCATTCTTTACAGGAGACCGTGCCATGAAAATCGTCGAAATCCGCGAAAAAACCATCCCTATCAGCTCACCGATCCGCAACGCCTATATCGATTTCAGCAAAATGACCCTGAGCCTGGTCGCCGTGATCACCGATGTGATCCGCGACGGCAAGCCGGTGGTCGGCTACGGCTTCAATTCCAACGGCCGCTACGGCCAGGGCATGCTGATGCGGGAACGCTTCATCCCGCGCATCCTGGAGGCCGATCCGATCTCGCTGATGAACGCCGATGGCACCAACCTCGATCCGCACAAGGTGTGGGACTGCATGTACACCAACGAAAAGCCGGGCGGCCATGGCGAGCGCTCGGTGGCGATCGGCACCATCGATATGGCGATCTGGGATGCGGTGGCGAAGATCGAGCGCAAGCCGCTGTTCCAGCTGCTCGCGGAACGCTATGGCAACGGCACGCCGGACAAGAAGATTTTCGTTTATGCCGCAGGCGGCTACTACTATCCGGGCCAGAGCCACGATGCGCTGAAGGATGAAATGCGCAGCTACATCGATCGCGGCTACACGGTGGTCAAGAAGAAGATCGGCGGCGCCTCGCTGGACGAAGACCTGCGCCGCATCGATTCCATCCTCAGCGTGCTGGGCGACGGCCAGAAGCTGGCGGTGGACGCCAACGGCCGCTTCGACCTGGACACCGCCGTCGCTTACGCCAAGGCGCTGTCGAAGTACGATCTGTTCTGGTACGAGGAGGCGGGCGATCCGCTGGACTTCGAGCTGCAAGCGACGCTGCGCAACTACTACGACAAGCCGATGGCCACCGGCGAGAACCTGTTCTCGATGCAGGATGCGCGCAATCTGATCCGCTACGGCGGCATGCGCGCGGACCGTGACTGGCTGCAGTTCGACTGCGCGTTGAGCTACGGCCTGGTGGAGTACCTGCGCACGCTGGACATGCTGCACGAGCATGGCTGGTCGCGCAAGCGCTGCATCCCGCACGGCGGCCACCAGATGTCACTGAATATCGCGGCGGGCCTCGGCCTGGGCGGCAACGAGTCCTACCCGGACCTGTTCCAGCCTTTCGGCGGCTTCCCGGACGGCGTGCGTGTCGACAACGGCTATATCACGATGCCGGACATCGTCGGCATCGGCTTTGAAGGCAAGGCGAACCTGTACAGCGAGATGAAGGCCCTCAGCGCCTGATTCAGCAACCTCCACCACCACCCGAGGCAAGCGAGCGCCATTTTGCGCCGCGCTTGCCGAAGGCTTCAAACCACCACCATTCGTAACCGCTGCCAACCAGGATCACTTCATCCTTGCCGTCGCCATCGAGGTCGGCTGCGGTGAGGAAAGCATAGGAGCTGGTTTCGCTCTCCGCAGTCGCATGCTGGAAAAGTACGTGGGTTGGGCGATAGCGCCGCGCCTTGCCCGCCTCTGCGATCAAGGTCAAGGTGTAGCTGTTGAACGGCGCACCTTCGATGTCTGTGACACCATCCCAGATATAGCTGGCGACCATCGTTGCCGGGGTTCGGCCATGTGCAGGAATGATGACGACACGCGGGGCTGCCGTTGTTCGCGAGACTACCGTTGCCATTTTACGGATGACATCCGGTGGCACGCCACGTTGCAGCATTACGCCGGCCGCAATGCGTTGCATGATCCGGACTTGTCTTGGGCTGGCCTCTGCAATGGGTGGGCGCCCGACATCGCTGAGCGGATAATTCGTCAGCAGTCCGTCGCCTGGGGATTCGACATCAATATTGATGTCGGCGCTCACTGATCCGCAACCTTGCTCGCCGATGCTTGGGTCGGGGCCGATTACCGTGCCTGTGCCGCGCCGCGCATCGTTCCCCAGATAATGGTAGCTGCCACCCGGTGCGAACCATGGAGCGAGCCAGCGGTCTGTCTCATCTCCAGCGTCCGGTTCAGGGCCGATGCTCGCGATTCCTTTATCGGTGATCTGCGCAACCGGAGACATCTTGCCACCGCTATATACAAAGATCGCCTTCGGATCGAGCGGCGCCGCCTGGGAGCATGCCACCGCTACCGCCAGTAGCGGCAGCGCGATTGAGCGCCGCAGCATCAGGCGGCTTTGAGCAGTGCTTGCGGCTTGCTCCAGACCTGCTGCGCCACGCGCATCATGTTGCGGCCCAGGACCAGCGCGGCGTCCGATTCGCTCATGCCTGTTTTGCGCAGGGCGGCGGGCAGCTCGCGCCAGACCTCCGGCGGCGTGAAGCTCGGCGGCTGGTCCATGCTGTAGCCGGCGGAGGCGGGCCACCAGTGGCTTGGATCGAAGGCGCCGGGCGGCGTGTCGTCCAGGCCGGGCTGCTGGAAGCAGATATCGAGGCCGATGCCGACGTGCGTTATGCCCACCAGGTCGGCGACATAGGCCGCATGGCGGGCCACGTCGTCGGCGCCGGGCCGCTCGCTGCCGAGGAACCACGACAGGCCGGAGATGCACACCACGCCGCCGGTGGCGGCACAGGCGCGGATCTGTTCGTCGGTGACGTTGCGGCCGTGCTGCACCAGCGTGTACGGATTGGCGTGGCTGAAGATCACCGGCTGCGACGAGGCGGCCATGATGTCCAGGCTGCACAGGCGGCCCGTATGCGAGCAGTCCATCAGGATGCCGGCCTGGTTGACCGCTTCCACCATGCTGTGGCCGAGCGAGGTCAGGCCGCGCGGCACGTCGTGGCAGCCGTCGGCCACGCTGTTGTTGCGGTTGTAGGCGAAGTGGATCTGGCGTACGCCCAGTTGCGCGTACAGCGCCACCATCTCAGGCTGGTCGAGCAACGGCATCGAGCCTTCGAGGTCGAAGGTGATGGCGATGCGGCCGTCGGCCGCCGCCTGGATGATGTCGTCCACGCTGGAGACCAGCACGTAGCGGTCCGGATCGGAGGCGATGGTGGCGCGGTAGCCGGCGATCACCGACATCACTTGTGAAACAGGATTCATGTCGGCGCCAACGTTCAGCGATACGTAGTTCACCCCGGCGGCATGCAGCCTGCGGACGGGCGTAAAATCGGCCTGCGGATGTTGTGGCAGGCAAGCGTGGGCGTCCCAATTGATCATGGCATTTTTCTTTATCAAATAAGCTATTTTGCATGATAATGGGACCAGTGTCTAACACGGGGGATTCACATGCGCGCTTCATTGTTGCTGTTGTCTGTCTTGTCCGTTGCGGCCTTTGCCGGCGAAGCGAAGAAGGACGCCTATCTGGATGCCCCGGCCGACGCCAAGGCCCTGCAGGGTGGTTCCGACCCGGCGGTCCGCAAGATCATCGCCGACGTGCTGGCGGCAGAGGTGCAGCCGCCGCCCACGTACACGACCAGCCCCGCTTTTAGCGCCGCCAGGTCCGACATCATGACCGCCGCCTTCATCGAGGCGAAGGTGCCGGATTGCCTGCATTCCGAAGGTTTGAAGCGCCAATCGACATTTATCTTCAACGGCTTCCTGGGGCTGCCGTTCATCCCCATCGCCAAGCTGCGAGGGAAATGCATCTAGTGGACTGTAACGCTGCAATCGGTAGCGTTACAGTCCACTAGCATGCTTTATACTGGCGGCTAATCACATAACCAAGTCACATAACTAAGGCCGATATGTCTTTTTCTTCGCTGGGCCTTGCACCCTCACTCATCAACGCCGTGACCGAAATCGGTTACGAGGAGCCGACCGCTATCCAGAGCGCCGCCATTCCCGCCATCCTGCGCGGAGAGGATGTGCTGGGCGCCGCGCAGACCGGCTCCGGCAAGACCGCCGCTTTCGCTCTGCCGCTGCTGCAATCGCTGCTGGATAACCGCAGCGGCGCGCGCCAGTTGCATGGCCTGATCCTGGTGCCGACGCGCGAGCTGGCGGCGCAGGTCGGCGAGTCGATCCGCAAGCTGGTCGCGCATCTGCCGATGCAGGTCAAGGTCTCCATCGTGTTCGGTGGCGTGTCGATCAATCCGCAGATGATGGCGCTGCGCGGCGGCGCCGATATCGTCATCGCCACGCCGGGCCGGCTGCTGGACCTGATCGATCACAATGCGCTGAAGATCTCGCGCACGGCGATGCTGGTGCTGGACGAGGCGGACCGCCTGCTGGACCTGGGCTTCAGCGAAGAACTGAACCGCATCCTCGAACTGCTGCCGAAGCAGCGCCAGAACCTGTTCTTCTCGGCGACCTTCCCGCCGGCGGTGCAGGCGCTGGCGGACAGCATGCTGCATCAGCCGACCCGCATCGAGGTGTTGTCGGAGCCGGCCAGCAAGCCGGATATCGTGCAACGCGCGATCAAGGTCGATGTCCCGCGCCGTACCATGCTGCTCAAGCACCTGATCCAGGAGCACAAGTGGAGCAGGGTGCTGGTGTTCGTGGCGACCAAGTACGCGGCCGAGCATGTGGCCGACAAGCTGAACCGCAACGGCATCCGCGCCGGCGCCTTTCACGGTGAATTCAGCCAGGGCGCGCGCACGGAGGTGCTGGGCGATTTCAAGGCCAGCCGCCTGCAGGTGCTGGTGGCGACCGATGTGGCGGCGCGCGGGATCGACATTGCGCGCCTGCCGGCGGTGGTCAACTACGATTTGCCCCGATCGGCGGTGGATTACACCCACCGCATCGGCCGTACCGGCCGCGCGGGCGAGAGCGGCGTGGCGATCAGCTTTGTCAGCGCGGAGACGGAGCAGCATTTCCGCCTGATCGAGAAGCGCCAGGATATCCTGCTGCCGCGCGAGGAGATCGCCGGCTTCGAGGCGGTGGAGACGCTGCCGCCAGCGCCCGCCAACTCGGTTACCGATACCGTCAACGGCGGTATCAAGGGTACGCGCAAGAGCAAGAAGGACAAGCTGCGCGAAGCTGCGGCCAAGGCCGCGGGCGAATAATCCTAGGGCGTCGCGATCTTTGCCAGGTAGGCCATGACCGTGGCGCGCGCGTATTCGTCGCAGTTCAGGGTGGCCAGGTGCGGCGCGCGTAGTTCGAGATAGAGCCGCACACCGGCTTCCAGCGCGGATACGCAGGACGCGCGATCATGGATCGCGACCGTCGCCGCCAGTTTGGCGGCGAAATCCGGCGCCAGCATTTCTATCTTCCTCACGCCAGATGGCCGAGCGCCGGCAGCAGCCAGGGCTAGCGGCCCCAGTACCTGCGAGCGCAGGAAGGACAGGAAGTCCAGCGCTTCAAATAATTCTCCGCGGCCGATCTTGGTCGCGCAGTAGTGTGTCCAGATCCAGACGCGGTCCTCTATCCATTGCAGGTCCGGTGCCGGATAGCATGCGACGTCTTCACGTAGCGCGGCGGCGAGACGGCCGTCTCGCTCCCAGAGGATGACGGGATCTTCCACGCGCGCTGCGACGTCGTCCAGGCTGACGAACTTCAGATCGACGTGCATCAGTGGCGATTCATAGAGGCAGATCAGTAGCCTGGGTTCGCCGACATGCTCGCCGGTGAATGCCGCCACCAGCTTGCCCATCCGGGCGGCGATCTGTTTGCGTTCGGCCGATACGGCCGCACAGGCGTCCGGTTCGATGGCGATGACCAGATCGAGGTCGCTGTATTCGTCCATCGCACCGCCAATGTAGGAGCCGCCGGCGGCGACGCCGACGATGCGGCTGTCTTCCTTCAATGCCGCGATGGCCGCGTCCAGCGTGCTGCGGTGAGATGGTGTCATGACGGCTTCCTATTTCGGATTGGTGGGCTGGTACAGTTTGCGATAGGCGGATGGCGAGGTGTGCAGCGCCGCGCGGAAGTGCTGGCGCAGCGACAGCGCCGAACCGAAGCCGGCTTCCTGCGCCACCATCTCTATCGATACTTCGCTGGATTCCAGCAGGTGCTGCGCATGCGCCACCCGCTGATTCAATAGCCACTGCTTGAACGAGGTGCCGGTGGCGTCGCGGAAGTGGCGGGTGAAGTTACGGCGGCTCATCAGCGCGCGCTCGGCCAAGGCGTCGATGCTGTGGTTGTCCGCCAGATTGCCATTGACCCAGGCCAGCACCTGCGAGAAACGGTCGTCGCTGCTGTTGACCGGCAGCGGGCGTTCGATGAACTGCGCCTGTCCTCCCTGCCGGTGCGGGGCGACCACGATCTGGCGTGCCACGCGGTTGGCGATCTCCGCACCCGACAGCTGGCGCAGCAAGTGCAGGCAGCAGTCCAGGCCAGCGGCCACGCCGGCCGAAGTCACGACATCGCCCTCATCGACATACAGGACATCGCGGTCGACGTCGATCAGCGGGCAGCGTTCGTGCAGCGCATCGGCGTATGCCCAATGCGTGGTGGCGGTGCGGCCGTCCAGCAGGCCGGCCTCCGCCAGAGGGAAAGCACCCAGGCATAGTCCAACCACGCGGGCGCCGCGCTGGTGCGCTTTTCGCAGCGCTTGCAGCAGCGCCGCCGGGGCAGGTCGGCAGTCGTCGTGCCAGGTCGGCAGGATGACGATGTCGGCGTTATTCAGGGCTTTCAGACCGAAGGCGGGCGTGATGTCGAAGCCCGCCGTGGTACGCAGCGGCGCCGGATCCGACGCGCAGACTTGTACCTCGAAGGCTGCCGCAGCGGAGTCGGCGTACTGTGAGCCGAATACCAGGCAGGGCACCGACAGGTGGAACGGCGTGATGCCGTCGAAGGCGATCACGGCGACTTTGAGGCGGCGGGTGGCGGATGTTTTTGACATGGCCTGATTGTATCGCATGGTGGCCTTCAGGCCACTGTTTGCCGAAGACGGAACGACAGAAAATACGTTCACACTTACCAACAGGAGAACATCATGTCCGTTACCCCTCGTCGTGCCTTGATCGTGATCGATGTACAGAATGAATACTTTACCGGCAATATGCCGATTGAATATCCGCCGGTGGCGACCTCGCTGCCGAATATCCTGCTTGCCATGGATGTCGCGCGCGAGGCCGGCGTGCCGGTGGTTGTGGTCCAGCACGACGCACCGCAAGGCTCGCCGATATTTGCCAAGGGTTCGCAGGGCTGGCAGCTGCATGCCGGCGTTGCAGAGCGGGCGCGCGACCACCTCGTCAACAAGGTTCAGGCAAGCTCCTTCGCGGGAACGGACCTGGCTGCATGGCTGGCCGCGCGCGAGATCGATACTGTGACGATCGCCGGCTACATGACGCACAACTGCGATGCGGCGACGATCTGCGAGGCGTCGCATATGGGGCTGGCCGTGGAGGTACTGGCCGATGCGACCGGCTCGCTGCCGTATGAGAATGGCGCCGGCAAGGCCAGCGCGGAGGAGATACACCGCGTGTTCAGCACGGTGTTTCATTCGAGTTTTGCGGCGGTGGCCAGCACCGGGGATTGGGTCGGAGCCGTGCGCGAAAAACGCGCGCTGGAGCGGGACAATATCTACCTGTCCAACCAGCGCGCGCGGGCTTAACCGCCGGTGCGCTTGGGGTTGTGGCCCTGTTTCTTCAGCTCTTCCATCACGCGGTCGCAATGGTCGCCCTGGATTTCGATGACGCCGTCCTTGACGGTGCCGCCGGAGCCGACGGCGCTGCGCAGCTGCTTGACCAGGATCGCCAGCGCCATGGCGTCCAGCGGCAGGCCGCGCACCAGCGTGACGGTCTTGCCGCCGCGCCCCTTGGATTCGCGCGATACCTTGACGTTGCCGTCGCCGGCCGGCTTGGCCTTGGCGGCGGATTTGCAGGTGCAGTCGGCCAGCGGCTTGCGGCAGTCCGGGCACATGCGGCCCGTTTCGGTGGAGTAGACGAGGCTCATGGGCGGTCCTTCAGCAAGCGGCCCATCATGATGTCGAAGAAGCGCTTTTGGTCGGAGACCAGGCAGACAGCTGCATTCGGCGTGCCGGCCTGCTCGCGGGTGTAGCCTTCGTTGTCGACCACGATGCGCAGCGGCGTGGTGGGACAGGATTGCGGATCGATCAGCCAGGTCACCGGCACCACGTCGAACAGCGACGGCATGTTGCTGGACCATGGCTGGTAGGCGTTAGTCCACTGATGGTAGAGCAGGGCCAGCGCATCGGTGACCGGCGAGCCGTGGCCGAGCAGGGCGTTGCGTTCCACTTCGTCGAGGCGGATCTGGGTCGAGTCCAGCGGCATCATCACGATAGGCACGCCGGAGGCGAACAGCTTCTGCGCGCTGGTGATGTCGGAGACGATGTTGTATTCCTTGTCGGCGGGGCGCGAAGGCACGTATTGCGATTTGCGGTAGCCGGCGCGTACCGAGCCGCCCATCAAGGCCACTTGCTTCAGCTTGCCGAAGGTGGCCGGATCGCGCTGGATCGCGGCGCCGACGTTGGTCAGCGGGCCGAGGGCCAGCAGCGTGACCTGGCCGGGTTGGCGCTTGATCTGGTCCAGCATGAAGTCGATGGCGTCGATGCGGGCGGGCAGTTTGCCGCGCTGCGCGTAGCGCGCCTGCGTGAACGGCTGCGGGTTGCCGGTGGTGGCGATGCCTTGCGCGACGGGGATCTGGCCATGGCCGGTTTCGCGCAGCATGCGTTCCAGCAGTTGCGCGCGCAGCGCAGTGTCGCCCCAGGTGGTGGTGATGCCGACGATTTCTATCTCCGGACTTTGCAGCAGCAAGGCCAGCGCGAAGGCATCGTCGACGTCGTCGCCGATATCCATATCGACGATCACTTTTTGCGGCGCGGCCTGCGCAAGCATGGCGCAGGAGAGCGCCAGGATGGTAAACAGTCCGCGCAGCGGCCGGGAGATTGAGTAAGCCATGTAGAGCCTCGGTTCGGTGGAAGCGAGATTCTAGCAGAGGCCTTACAGGAACCGGGCCTGTCGCAATGAAGCGGGGACGATACGCCGGTGTAACGGAGCGACAAACAGCATATAGACCCGTCCCAGCGTGTTTTTGGTGTGCACCACGGTGCCGACGGTGATCTTGTTTTGTATCTTGCAGACCGAGACTTCGACGTTGAGGTGCTTGTCCGAGTCGCCCAGGATAACCTCTTGCTCGCTGAGATAAACGATGGAGAAGATGCCTACCCGGTCGCCGGTACGGTATGAGCTGGCGGGCTTGGCGGCATCGAAGTCGCCGAGGTGACCGAGGTTTTTGAGGCCGACGAGCTGCACGACGCGGTTGCGAAGCGCCATCAGCGTGTTGATCCAGGCGGGCGTCGCGGTTACAACCTGGAGGTAGAGATCGAGCGCGGATCGGTTTGTGGCAGGAATCTCGGTCTCATAACAATCGTAGAAATCGGCGCCGATAAGGCGCTGGTGGATTTCGCTTTGCGGCGGGATGGGGCACGCGGATATCGATGATTTCATGGCGCTGACGATCTTATGGCTGCTTGAATTGCTCTTGCGGCTTCATCCGGAATGGTTTGAAGGAGGCAGTGTGGTGCATTCAAGGTGACGATTTGCGTTGCCGTATGGAGCTCCTGGATTTCTCGGCCGGCGGTCGCGGGCACAACGCGGTCTTGTGCTGCCTGCAGATACAGTAGCGGTATTTCGAGGGTTTTCAGTTTCGCCGAGACGTCTACCGTGAGTACTGCACGCAGGCGCGCTTGAAGAACGCTGTTTGCAACAGAGGCAACGGCCGATGCCAGAGTGGCGCGCAATGTCCTTGTGGTGTGCCGGCCCAGCAGAAGGAAATCGAGAATCGCATCCGGTGCGAGCTTGATTGGCAGGATGGACGTGAATGTGCTCAAGGGGCGAAACGCCGGTCTCGGATTACGTGCGAAGGTACAGCACAAAACAAGTCCGATTAATCCTGCTGGGCGAGAGGCCGCTAGCGAGATAGCGATCGGCCCGGAGAATGACTCTCCCAGCAGAATAAACTCTCCTGTGGTCGGCAGGGCCTGTCGTGCGATTGCTTCCAGCTCGTCGTAGCCAAGGGCTTGATGCTTTGGGTAGCTGACCGAGGTGACTGCAAATTTTCCACCCAGCGCTGCGATAAGCGGCTCAAATAGTGTGCCCGTTCCATCCAGGCCTGGAAGTAGAACGATGGTGAACATTGTCTACGGTTTGTCAGTGACGAGAGCGATGCGGCGCTTGATGCGCTGGGCTTCCGCAATGTCGCCGGCTTGGTCGGCGCGCATGGCTTGTACGCCGAGCCATGCCAGCAGCGGCCGGCGCCAGCCTTGGGCGGACGCGGTTTCGACGGCGTCGGCCAGCGTTTGCGGGCTGGCTTTGCCGGCACGGAAAAGCACACCGCTGGCGACCAGTTTCGATAGGGGATCGGCGATGGCCTGCACGGCGCCGGTGGCTGCCGTGTCGTTGGCGGCGGAGGCCACGGCCTTGTGCTGCTCCGGCAGCAGCGTGGCATCGGCAGCAGTGGCGTGGCCGGCGAGATAGGCTGCATAGGCATGGTCGGCCGGACTGGCGTCCTGTGCCAGCCTGGCGTAGCCGGGACAATCGTCGTATGCCAGCGTGGCGACATGGGCGGCGCAGCGTATCAGTTCGGCGCGGATGATCAGATCGACCTTGCCGGTGCTGGCCAGGGCTTCGCGGGCGCGCTTGTATTCGGCGTCCTCGATGCGGGCGTTGCCGGACATGTAGGCGGCCGTCGAGCGCTCGATGGAACTCTGCGCGTTCATCTGCCAGTCCGGCACCGGCGGGTTGTTACCGCAGGCGGCCAGCAGCAGGGCGACGATCAGGGGAGCGGTGGTCTTCATCATGGCAGCTTGATCTCCGTGTCGCGCTTGAACGGCCATTTGCGATTGATCTCGTTGACCAGTTGCTCGACGCGGCGCAAGCTGCTTTCCACTTCCGCGCGCAGCGTGCCCAGGTCGGCGGTGGCTTCCTTGGCGTTGGCGCCGACGGCTTGCGCCTCGACCAGCACCGCGTCCATTTTCTTCAGGCTGTTGCGGGCGTCGGCCAGCAGGCCGTTGAGCTGGACGATGGTCGCTTGCGCGTCGGTCATCACGCCTTGCTTGCCGAAGACCTGCGTGTCGGCGTGGCCGATCAGGCTGTCGGCCTTGACGGCCAGTGCGTTCACGGTGATCAGCAGCTTGTTGGCGCGCTCCGTCAGCTCTTGCGCGTTCTTGTCGTCGCCGGCGATCAGGCCCATGGCGCCGCGCGGGCCGTTGAGTTTTCCGGTCACGCCCTGGACGTTGGCCAGGCTGGCGGCCAGCGCGGAATTTTCCGCCGTCAGGTCGTTCAGATTCTGCAGCAGGTCCTTGGCGGCCGCCAGCAGGCGCGGGATCTCTGCGGCGGCGTCGCCGACCAGCAGCGAGCGCTCGGCGCCGTCTTCCAGCGGCGGGTCGGTGGGAATGCCGCTGAAGGCGCGCAGCTTGGCGCCGCCCACCAGCCCGCGCTCCAGCGTGAAGATGCTGGAACTGCGCAGCCAGTGCGCATCGGCGCGCGGCACGTCGACCACCACGCGCGCCTTACCATCCTTGCCCAATTCGATGCGGCGCACGCGGCCGATCGGGAAGCCGGCGAAGGTGACGTCCATGCCGACGGCGACACCTTCGGAGTCGTCAACCTGCAGCACCAGCGTCTGCGTAGATTCAAAAGCGCCGCGCGCATACATCAGGTAGACCGCCGCTCCGGCGACCAGCACCAGCATCAGTATCAGCAGCAGGGCGGCCTTGAATTCCGCGTTGCGCACGGGAGCGGCTTGGTTGGTTTGTTCTGTCATATCAGTAGTAGTTACCCATGAGCGATGCGACTTCGATGAGGAGTATCACGGCGAACAGCCGCACCATGTCCGACAGGCCGTGCGTGACCTTGTTGCGGTAGCTGGCACCGAAGTAGAACGAGGAGGCCATCGGGATCAGCCCGACGGCGAAGCTGAAGAAGACGATTTTTAGCACCAGGATCAGCACGACGGCCGGATTGAACACTTGCCCGACCACGCGCGTGTAGCCGCCCAGCGCCCACGGCGTGAAGCCGTACAGCGACAGGTAGGCCAGGATCAGCGTCAGCACGCAGCTGACGGCGGCCAGCATCCAGACGGCGAAAATGCCGGAGGCGACGCGCGGGAAGAACTCGCGGTGCAGTTCTTCTTCGCTGATCGTACTGTCCGCCTTGCGGCCTTGCGAGAATTCCAGGCCGGCGGGCAGGGTGGTGCGCAGGGCGACGAAGGCGGCGGCGGTCAGCGGGATCAGTTCCAGCACCAGCACCCGCACCACCATCTCCAGCGCGAAGCGCGACAGGCCGTAGCTTTGCGAGGTGACCACGACGATGCGGATCAGCACCAGGCTGACCAGCGCCGACAGCACGCCGTACCAGGCCAGGTTGGGGGCGGTGTCGCTGACGATGTGGCGCGCGAGTACGGGCCGCCTGTCGCTGCCGTAGCTGGACGGCGTCACCGCGACCGTCAGCATCAGCACGGCGAAGTGCAGCAGCCGCCACCAGCTGTGCAGCCAGGCGACTGTGCCCTGGTGCAGCCGTTGCAGTATGGACGGGATCGATGCTTGAGCGCTCATGTTGGCATCTTAGCACTGCAAGCGGGGCGGCTGGCGTCCGGCATGCTAGTTTGCCGGGAAGCTGTCGATGATGGCGTCGGCGGCGGCGCGTACGCGGGCGCTGCGACTCAGGTCGCTGTGCATCACCAGCCAGACGTCGTAGTGGTCGACCCGCTCGGGCCAGATGCGTATCAGCCGCGGATCGCCGTCGGCCATGTGGCAGGGCAGCTCGGCAACGCCCATGCCCAGCCTCGCGGCCTCGATCAGCGCCAGGCCGCTATTGACCTCGATCGCCACGCGCGCGTTGTTGACCGGCTCCAGGCAGATCTTCTCCTGGTGGCGCGGCGCGACCGCAGCCTGGTAGATGACGATGTCGTGCCCGGCCAGTCCCTTGCCCGGCTCGGGCATGCCGCGCTCCTTCAGGTAGTCCGGCGTGGCGTACAGGCCCATGCTGCGCCGGGTCAGGTGGCGCGAGACCAGGTCCGGGCTGGTCGGCTTGAGGGTGCGCACCGCCAGGTCGGCTTCGCGCCGCGTCAGGCTGGTGATCTCGGTGCTGGTGCTGAGGACGATGCGGATCTCGGGATGGCGTTCGTGCAGCCGCCGCATGGCGCCGATGACGAAGTGCGCCGCCATGGTGTCGGAGGTGGTGACGCGCACCGTGCCGGACAGGCGGTTGTCGATGCCCTGCATCTCGCGCTGGAACCGCAGCGCGGCCAGTTCCATCGCCTCGGCGGCGGTGACGGCCAGTTCGCCGGCCGGCGTGGCGAGGTAGCCGGACGGGGTGCGCAGGAACAGGCGCGCGCCCAGCGATTTTTCCAGCGCGTTGAGGCGGCGGCCGACGGTGGCCTGGTCGATCTCCAGCTGGCCTGCGGCCGCGCGCAGCGTGCCCTTGCGGTAGATGGCGAGGAAGATCCGGGCGTTGTCCCAGTCCATGCGGTACTCCAAGGTTAAGCTTTTGGTGCGTGATGCATTTTTGCATCAGAGTGCCGATATTATGCGTATTTACTGCATCAGGCAAGCGGCCTAATATCGCGCCATGAATACGCCATCGACCACCGCCGCCGCGCCTGTCCGCCAGGTTCCTCCATTGCTGATGCTGATGACGCTGGCCATCGGCTTCGTCATGGCGATGATCGACGTCACCGCCGTCAATACCGCCCTGTCCGATATTTCCGCCAGCCTGTCGGTGCCGCTCACCGGCCTGGTGTGGGTGGTGGACGGCTACACGCTGACCTTCGCCGCGCTGTTGATGGCGGGCGGCGCGCTGGCCGACCGCTTCGGCCCCAAGACGGTGTATCAGGGCGGCTTGAGCGTGTTTATCCTCGGTTCCGTGCTGTGCGCCGTGGCGCCCAGCGGCAACGCGCTGATCGCCTCGCGCCTGCTGCAGGGGGCGGGCGCGGCGCTGTTCATGCCCAGTTCCCTGAGCCTGCTGACGCACGCCTATGAAGACCAGGCCACGCGGGCGCGCATGCTGGGCACCTGGTCGGCCATCGTCGGCTGCTCGTCGGCGGCGGGGCCGCTGGTGGGCGGGATACTGGTGCACGAATTCGGCTGGCGCAGCGTGTTCTGGGTGAACGTGCCGATCGGCCTGGCCGGCATCGCGTTGACGCAGGTGCTGGCGCCGGCCACGGCGCGCCATGAACGGGCGCTATCGATGCTGAGCCACGCATTGGGCGTGGCCGCGCTGGCCGCCCTGAGTTTCGTCCTGATCGAAGGTCCGGTGCTGGGCTGGGTTT
Source organism: Duganella sp. CT11-25 (assembly GCF_047302815.1). NCBI lineage: Bacteria > Pseudomonadati > Pseudomonadota > Betaproteobacteria > Burkholderiales > Oxalobacteraceae > Duganella > Duganella sp. CT11-25. Next base: position 1,948,092 of record NZ_JBKBFD010000001.1, on the reverse strand, counting down.
CCGCGCCGGTGCTGTCGGCTGCGGTGGCGGCTGTGATTGCGGCCGGGCTGCTGGTGCGCCGCGAGCGCGCCGGCGCGCATCCCTTGCTGCCGCGCGCCTTGTTCGATACGCCGGCTTTTGCGGCGGCCAATGGCGTCGGCTTCCTGATTAATTTCGCGGTGTTCGGCCAGCTGTTCCTGCTCAGCCTTTACATCCAGCAGGGCGGCGACGATGCGCTGCATACCGGCTTGAAGCTGATACCGATGATGGCCGCTTTCGCCATCGGCAACCTGACCTCGGGGCGGATCACGGCGCGGGTCGGCACGCGGCCGCCGATGATGTACGGCTTGATGGTGGGGCTGGGGGCGGCGTTGCTGATGCTGACCGGCCTGCGGCCCGAGACGCCTTACTGGCTGCTGGTGCTGGGCACGATTGTGATGAATGTCGCCATCGGCATCGCGATTCCGGGCATGACGGCGACGGTGATGCTGGTGGCCGGCAAGGCCCACGCCAACAGCGCCGCCGCCGCGCTCAACGCCAATCGGCAGATCGGCGCGCTGGTGGGCGTGGCGGCGATGGGCGCCGTGCTGCATATGGCGCCCGCCTGGGCGTGGCGCTTGCCGCTGGCGTTCGGCCTGATTTCAGCCGCGTATGCAGGCGCCTTATGCCTGGTGTACCGCTACGTCAAGCTGGGCCGGCCCGTTTAAACGCCATGCTGCTTGCGCCATTCGATCATCTCGGCGATGGTCAGGATGGGCATGGCGTGCAGTTCGGCGAAGCGTTCAATGTCGGCGCCGCGCATCATGGTGCCGTCGGGGTTCATCAACTCGCACAAGACGGCGGCCGGATTCAGGCCGGCCATCGTCGCCAGGTCGACCGAGCCTTCGGTATGGCCTTTGCGGGCCAGCACGCCGCCCGGCGTGGCGCGCAGCGGGAACACGTGGCCGGGATGGACCAGGTCCGCCGGCAGCGCATCCGCCGCGATGGCGGTGCGGATGGTGGTGACGCGGTCGGCGGCGGAGACGCCGGTGGTCACACCCTCGCGCGCTTCGATCGATACCGTGAACGGCGTGCCGTAGCGGCTGCCGTTCTCGGCGGCCATCATCGGCAATTCCAGCGCGCGCACCTTGTCGGCGCTCAGGCACAGGCAAACGATGCCGCTGCATTCGCGGATCATCATCGCCATCGATTGCACGGTGATTTTTTCGGCGGCGACGATCAGGTCCGCTTCGTTCTCACGGTCGAAATCATCGAGCAGGATGACCGGCACGCCGGTGCGCATGGCTTCCAGGGCGGCGGCGATGCGGCCTTCCAGGTCGTCGGAAACAAGGGAGTAGGGGGACACAGCGGATTGGTCAAACATGGTGGAACGCTCCTCGCAAATAGGCGAAAAACGCGACAGGGCAAGCGAATACGCGCGGCCAGCCGCACCGATTGCTCGGGCGGGTGGCCGCGTAAGCGCACATCTTCTTTCATCCGGACTTTAACCGTCGGCCCTGGAGTTGCACCAGATCTGCGCATTTCTGCGCTCGCGGGCTATACCGCCGGTGGGGAATTGCACCCCGCCCCGAAGACGTCGTTGTTTTCGCCTGCCGGACGGCAGGCGAACGAGGATTCTAGCCCAAATTAAGGAATTCAGTGTAAGGTAGCCTTGTTCTTAAATTTTCTGCATCTCGAATGAAGCTGACGAATGAAATTGAATAGCCTGCGTACTCTGTCCGGCGCCGCACTTCTGGCGTGTTCTTTCCTGGCTCAAGCCGACGATCTCAAACTGAGCGACGCCATCCCCGTAGGACCGCAAGTCAAAGTGGGCAAGCTGGCCAACGGCCTGACTTACTACGTGCAGAAGAACGCGCGCCCGGAGAAGAAGCTGGAGCTGCGGCTGGTGGTCAAAGCCGGCTCGATCCTGGAGGACGAGGACCAACTGGGCCTGGCGCACTTCACGGAGCATATGGCCTTCAACGGTTCGACGCATTTCAAGCGCAACGAGCTGGTGTCCTACCTGCAGTCGATCGGCGTGAAGTTCGGCGCGGATTTGAACGCCTATACCAGCTTCGACGAAACCGTCTACATCCTGCCGCTGCCGACCGATAAGAAGGAAATCGTCGAACAGGGCTTCCAGGTGCTGGAGGATTGGGCGCACGGCCTGTCCTTCAACGACGCCGATATCGACAGTGAGCGCGGCATCGTGCTGGAAGAGCTGCGGCTTGGCAAAGGCGTGGACGACCGCATGAACAAGGTGGTGCTGCCGAAGGTGTTGAACGGCTCGCGCTACGCGCAGCGCATGCCGATCGGTAAAGAGGAGATCCTCAAGAACTTCAAGTACGACGCCATCAAGCGCTTCTACCGCGACTGGTACCGTCCGGACCTGATGGCGGTGGTGGCGGTCGGCGATATCGAGCCGGCCGAGGCGCAGCGCCTGATCGAGCAGCATTTCGGCAAACTGACCAATCCGCGGAATCCGCGTCCGCGCGAGTATGCGCAGATACCGGAGCGGCAGGAGTCCGAGGGCATCGTCTTCACCGACAAGGAAGTCAGCGCCAACACGGTCTACATCCGCTATCCGATCCAGTCCTGGCCGGCCGGCGGCACCATCGCCGACTACCGCCAGAAGCTGATCGAAGGGATGTACAGCTACATCCTCAGCCAGCGCATGTACGAGCTGACGCAGCAGGCCAATCCGCCGTTCCTGCAGGGCGGCAGCGGCATGAACAAGATCGTGCGCGGCTACCGCTCGTTCGGCGCCGGCGCGGTGCTGGGCAAGGGCGGCGTCACGCCGGCCATCAACGCGCTGGTGCAGGAAGACCAGCGCGCGCGCCAGTACGGCTTCACCGCGTCCGAAGTGGAGCGGGCCAAGAAAGGCATGCTGCGCAACTACGAAAGCGCGTACAACGAACGCGAGAAATCCGATTCGTCCGGCTATGCGTCCGAATATATTCGTAACTTCCTGGAGCAGGAAACCATTCCGGGCATCGCCGCCGAGTACCGCTATGCGACCGAACTGATGCCTGGCATTGCGCTGTCGGAGGTGAATGCCGCCGTGCGCGCGGCGATTCCCGTCGACCAGAGCAAGCTGGTGATCTACACCGGCGTCGACAAGCCCGGCGTGGTGCAGCCCAAGGCTGCCGACCTGGTGGCCATGGCCAGCGCGGCGGAGAAGATCGCCGTCAAGCCGCATGAGGAAAAAGTCTATGCCAGCCAGCTGATGCCGGCCTTGCCGAAGGCGGGCGGCATCGTCAGCCAGACCGTCAACACCAGGATCGGCACCACGGAGCTGGTATTGAGCAACGGCGTCAAGGTGGTGCTCAAGCCGACCGACTTCAATAACGACCAGGTGATGCTGGGCGGCTTGCGCTACGGCGGCTGGTCGTTGTTCGGCGACCGCGACGTCTTCAACGCGCACTACGCCAGCAGCATCGTCGGCCAGATGGGCGTGTTGAATTATTCGCCCAACGACCTGGCGAAGGTCCTGGCCGGCAAGAGCGTCAGCTCCAGCGCCAGCGTCAGTTCGCTCAATGAATCGGTGGGCGGCAGCTCCGGCAGCTCGGATATCGAGTCCATGCTGCAGCTGGTGTACCTGCAGATGACGCAGCCGCGCAAGGATGCGGCGATCTACAGCGCCTACGTCGACCGCCAGCGCGAACTGGCGCAGAACAACCTGGCGCGCCCGGAATCGGTGTTCTACGATACCGTGACGGCGACGCTGTACAACAACAACCCGCGCGTGCTGCGCGCCGCCAAGCCGGGCGACTTCGACCAGTTGGCGCTGGACCGCGTGCTGGATATCTATAACAGCCGCATGTCCAGTGCGCGCGATTTCACCTTCTTCATCGTCGGCAGCTTCGATGTGGAGAAGATCAAGCCGTTGCTGAAGACCTACCTGGCCAGCTTGCCGGTGGGCGAAGTCCCGGTGGCCTTCAAGGACGAGGGCGTGCGGCCGATCAAGGGCGTGGTGAAGAAGGAGGTGCGTGCGGGCTCGGAGCCGAAGAGTACGATCTCGCTGTCCTTCACCGGCGAGGTGCAGTACTCGCGCGCCGAACGCATGCGCCTGCAGGCATTGGTCGACGTGCTGAACATCAAGCTGATCGAAACGCTGCGCGAGAAGATGGGCGCGATGTACAGCGGCGGCATGAGCGCGAGCATGAACCGCATCCCTTACGGGAACTACTCGATCAGCGCCAGCCTGCCGTGCGCGCCGGAGAACGTGGACAAGGTGCTGGCGGCGACCTTTGCGGAGATCGACAAGATCCGCCGGGACGGCGCGGACGAGGCGGACCTGAACAAGGTCAAGGCGTCGTGGCTGAAGAGCTACCGCAGGGGCTTGCGCGAGAACGGCTACTGGATGTCGTCGCTGCAGAACGCCTTCTTCAACAACAGCAATCCGGAGGATATCCTGAGCTACGAGTCGCGCGTCGATGCGCTGACCACGGCGGACCTGAAGGAAGCGGCCAAGCGCTATTTCGACATGAACAACTACCTGCAGGTGGTGCTGTACCCGGAGACCTGAGCCGGCCGCCTGTTACACTGGCGGCTTGTAACCACCCGATGTATGAGGCAATCATGGCAAAGAAAAAAGAAGAGCTGGATCCGGAAACCCTGGAATTGATCAACTGGTGTATCGAAGTCGAGGGCTTCCTGGTCAAGGGCGGCGCGACCGTGGAACAGGCGCAGGAGCATATCGAAGAGCAGGTCGAGTGGTTCACCGACCAGTTCTACGACGGCCTGACGCCTGAGGAAGCGGCGAAGGAAGCGCTGGCTTGATCCGGCACGGCGTCGTGACAGACGACGCATAGTTTATTCCCCTCCGGGTCGCGGAAGTAGGCGCCGTAGTAGTTGGCGTGGTAGTGCGGCCGCAGTCCCGGGGCGCCTTCGCAGCTGCCGCCGTGCGCCAGCGCCGCCGCGTAGGCGCGGTCCACCGCCGCGCGCGACGGCGCCATCAGTCCAGTCATCTGCCCGTTCGCGCATCCCGCCGGCTGGCCGTCATACGGTTTCGAGATGATGAACAACGGCCGCGCTCCTTCGGCCGGCTGCCATCCGGCCCACGGCCTGGACGCATCGCTGAAGCGCAATCGCGTGCCCAGCTCCGCCATCAGCGCGCTATAGAAGGCGAACGCCGGTTCAAAGTTGTTAATCCCCACATAAACGTGCGACAGCATTTGCATCCTCCAGCGAGTGAGTATATCGTCAACATTCGGACGTATAGTGTACGCGGAGACGACAATCAAATGAATAAAAACACCATGCAACTCACGCCCGGCCTGCCGCCGCTGCGCCGCATCGCCGACCTGCCGGGCCCGAAGGGCCGCCCGCTGATCGGCAATGTGCGCGACATCAGGGCCCGGCCGTTTCACCAGGTGATGGAGGGATGGGCGCGCGAGTTCGGGCCGCTGTACCGCTTCCGCATCATGGGCAAGCGCTTTGTCGCGACCTCCGACCGGGAGACCATCGCGGCCATCCTGCGCGACCGGCCCGACATGATGCGCCGCTCGCGCCGCACCGCGGACATGCTGGAGGAGGTCGGCACGCGCGGCCTGTTCACGGCCGAGGGCGAGGAGTGGCGCCGCCAGCGCAAGCTGGTGATGCGGGCGCTGACGCCGGAGGTGATCCATAACTTCTTCCCCACGCTGAGCGCGCTGACCGAGCGGCTGCGCCTGCGCTGGGAGCGCGCCATCGCCGCCGGCCAGCCGGTCGACGTGCTGCGCGACCTGAAGGCTTACACGCTGGACGTGACCATCGGCCTGGTGATGGGACAGGACATCAATACGCTGGAGCTGGAAGAGCATCCGCTGCAGCGCGATATCGAGTTCCTGTTCAAGCTGGTGGCCAGGCGCCTGACGTCGCCGCTGGCCTACTGGCGCATCCCGCTGCTGAGGCGCGCGCATGACCACGAGGCGATCGCCGCCGCCGCTCGCATCCAGCGCGCCATCTTCGGCTTCATCGCCGAGGCCCGCAAGCGCATCGAGCGCAACCCGGCGCTGCGGGCCAAACCGTCCAACATGCTGGAGGCGCTGATCGTCGCCTGCGACGAGCCGGGTTCCGGCTTCAGCGACGAGGCGGTGGTCGGCAACGCGATCACGATGGTGTTCGCCGGCGAGGACACCACGTCCAACACCGCCGCCTGGCTGATCGACTTCCTGGCGGCGCATCCGCAGGCCGAGGCCAGCATGGCGGCGGAGGCCGCGCAGGTGCTGGGCGGGAAGGCGGTGCTGGACGATTACCACTTGCTGGACCGCCTGCAGTACGTGGACGCCGCCACGCGCGAGGCCATGCGCCTGAAGCCGGTGGCGCCCATCATGGCGGCCGAGCCCAACGAGGATACGGTGATCGGCGACCTGGCGCTGCCGAAGGGAACGGTGATCTTCCTGCTGATGCGGCATGCCTCCGAGCGCGAGGGCGGCCTGGCGCAGCCGGAGCTGTTCATGCCGGAGCGCTGGCTGGACGGCGCCAACGGCAGCGGCAATGCCGACGATCCTGCCCGCAAGCTGTTCCCGTTCGGCGCCGGGCCGCGATTCTGCCCCGGCCGCTACCTGGCGATGGCGGAGATCAAGATGGTGATGTCCATGCTGGCCAGGAATTTTGCGCTGGAGCGCGTGGCCGGCGCGGCGCCCGCCCGGGAGTGTTTCACCTTCACCATGACACCCGACGCATTGCCGGTGCGCCTGATCAAAAAAACATGATAGGCTAGTCTTTATAACGACAAAAAACGGAGAAAACCATGTTCAAGAAGATCGCCATTGGTGTTGTTGTCCTGATCCTGATTGTGCTGGGCCTGGCCGCCATGCAGCCGGACAGTTTCCGCGTGCAGCGCGCCATCGCGATCAAGGCGCCACCGGAAAAGATCATGCCGCTGATCAGCGATTTTCATAACTGGCCGCAGTGGTCGCCATGGGAGAAGCTGGATCCGTCCATGAACCGCCATTACAGCGGCGCCACCAGGGATGTGGGCGCGGTCTACGCATGGGACGGCAACAAGGATGTGGGCTCGGGCCGCATGGAGATCACCAGCGTGACGCCGCCGACCAAGGTCGGCATCAACCTGGTGTTCCTGCAGCCGTTCGAGTCGCACTGCGTGACCGATTTCACGCTGGACGGCAAGGGCGAGACGACCACGGTGACCTGGACCATGTCCGGCCCGAGCAATTTCATGACCAAGGTGATGGGGCTGTTCGCCAGCATGGACAGCATGATCGGCAAGGACTTCGAGGCCGGCCTGGCCAGCATGAAGGCGGTGGCTGAAAAATAGCATCTGCGGAGGTGGGCCATGAAGAGGCGTGTTGTGCGGATAGTGCTGGCGCTGGCGCTCGGCGTCGTGTCGGCCGCCGCAGGCGCGGCGCAGTTGCGGAGCGACCATCCGATCATCGGCACCTGGAGAATCACGCTGCCTGACGGTTCGTGCAGCGAGACCTACCGCATCCGCGCCGACGGCACCACGCTGGTGTTCAGCCACGAGGAGGTGGCCGAATCCACCTTCGTCATCACCGACCAGCCTGACAAGAACGGCTTCTACAAAGAGGTCGATACCATCGTCAAGGACAACGGCAAGCACGATTGCACCGGCGAGATCACCAAGCCCGGACGGGCGGTGACCAACTACCTGCAATTCCATCCCAGCGGCGATATGTTCCTGATGTGCGTGGAGCGCAGCCTGGATCGCTGCATCGGCCCGTTCGTGCGGGTCAAGGGGCACTCGATTTAAGTTCGGTAGGCGCCCGGATTGACGCCGGCCCATTCCTTGAAGGCGTGGTTGAACGCGCTCTGCTCCTGGTAGCCGAGCAGGAAGGCGATATCGACCAGGCTCAGTTCCGGCTGGCGCAGGTAGTCCTTGGCCAGCGCAAAGCGGGCCTGGTCCAGCACCTGCTGGAAGGTGGCGCCGGCATCGTTCAGTTTGCGCTGCAGCGTGCGCGGCGACAGTTTTAATTCCTCGGCGACCGAGGCCAGACGTAGCTGGCCGTTCGACAGATTCCTGACGATGGCGGCGTGGACTTGCTGCGCGATGTCCGGCGGGCTGGCCGCGCGCTGGCGCAGCAGCTGCTCGGCGTGCTGCTGCAGCACCGGGTAGAGGCTGACGTCGGCGTTGGGCACAGGCCACGCCAGCAGCTGGGCGTCGAAGGTGGCGACGTTGGCGGGCGCGCCGAAGGTGGGCAGGGTGCCGAGCAGGCGGACGTACTCGTCGCGGCCGGCCGGCGCGCCGCCGTCGTGCGTCAGCGCCAGCTGGGCCGCGGGCAGCGTCATGCCGGCCAGCCAGTTGCCGAACGCGCGTATGCCGGCGAACACGCTGTCGGCCAGGTGGCGGTGTCCGCTGCCGTAGTTGCTGTGCCAGGTGTAGCTGGCGACGCCGTCGGCGACCGTCAGCGTGGAGCGGCCCAGGTCGTGCGCCAGCTGCTCGTAGCGCATGGTTTGCTCGAAGGCCTGGCCGAAGTCGCGGCAGCTGAGCAGGATCAGGCCATACACGCTGTAGGTGCCGAGCTTGACGCGCTCGCCCACGTGCAGGCCGAAATACGGGTCCCTGGCCAGTTCCGCGCCGATGTCGAGCAGGCGCACGTAGTCGTCGGCGGGCAGGGTTTCCGGCAGCGGCAGCAAGGCGCCGGGGCGCAGGCCGGCGGCGCTTTCCAGCGCTTGCGCCGTAACGCCATGCGCCGCAGCCGCTTCCAGCAGCGGTTGCAGATAGGAGCCGGCTACGCGGCGCGATGCGTCAGGATGCGTGCTTGGCATAATCGAACAAGGCGTGTGTCATGAAAGCGCAATACCGGCGGGCGGCGTTATTTTATTCTTATGTCATCAATAATGGGTGCGCGCCAGTATAGCAAGCGCTCCGCCACGGAGACAGGAAAACAATGAGACGCTGGAACGGTTGGGGTGACGAGTCGGTCGAATTTGCGCTGAACGAGGATGCGCTGGCATTCCTGCGACAGCGCATCGGCATGGGGACGCCGGTGGCGGATGCGGCGTTCGAACAGGCTTGCGCGCAGATTGCGGCGTCGCGGTTGCCGGAGCATCGGATGGTGGACAGCTCGCCGGAGGTCCGACTGCGCAATGCGCTGGGCCAGAGCCTGCCGGACTGGCTGCGCCTGCGCTATGGCGTGATCGGGACGGCGCCGGACGGCGTGGCTTATCCGGAGAGCGCGCAGGAGGTGCGCGAGTTGCTCGACTATGCGCGGGAATGCGGCGCGGCGGTGATCGCGCAGGGCGGCGGCACCAGCGTGGCCGGGCATCTGACCGCGCCGGGCGGCCCGCAGCCAGTGCTGGCGGTGAACCTGACGCGCCTGCGGCAGCTGCAGTACCTGGATACGGAGTCGCAACTGGCGACCTTCGGCGCCGGTGTGTTCGGGCCGGACCTGGAGGCGCAGTTGCGCGCACGCGGCTATACGCTGGGGCATTTCCCGCAGTCGTTCGAATATTCCACGCTGGGCGGATGGATTGTCACGCGCTCGTCGGGGCAGCAGTCCTTGCGCTATGGGCGCATCGAGCAGATGTTTCGCGGCGGTTCGGTGGAGACGCCGGCCGGTACGCTGGATATCCCGACCTTTCCGGCATCGGCGGCGGGCACGGATCTGCGCGAGATGGTGCTGGGTTCCGAAGGGCGTCTTGGCATCCTGACCGAGGCGACGGTGCGCGTGACGCCGCTGCCGCAGTATGAGGCGTTTCATGCGGTGTTCTTCCCCAGTTGGACTGCGGCGGAGACGGCGGTACGGCATGTGGTGCAGGCGGGTTTGTCGCTATCGATGCTGCGCCTGTCGAACGCGCTGGAGACGACCACCATGCTGGCGCTGGCCGGACACAAGAAGCTGATCTCGGTACTGGAAGGCTATCTGTCGCTGCGCGGCTGCAAGGATGGCAAATGCATGCTGATGATCGGTGTGAGCGGCCGCAAGGCTGCGGCCAAGGCGGCGCTGAAGGACGCGCTGGTATTGACGCTGCCGCAGGGCGGTGTGCATGTCGGCCGCCACATGGGCGACAAGTGGAAGCAGAATCGCTTCCGCAATGTCTATCTGCGCAATGCGGCCTGGCGGCACGGCTATGCCATCGATACCGTGGAGACGGCGGTCGACTGGCCGCGCGTCGAGACGATGATGCGCGCGGTGGAGGCGGCGGCCACCGGCGCGCTGGCGCAGCACGGCGAGCAGGTTCACACTTACACGCACCTGTCGCATCTATATGCGCAGGGGGCCAGCGTTTATACGACCTTTGTGTACCGGCTGGCCGGCGACTATGAGCAGGACCTGGCGCGCTGGCGCTCGCTGAAGCAGGCGGCCAGCAGGGCGATCGTGGAGAACGGCGGGACCATCAGCCATCAGCATGGCGTGGGCAGCGATCATGCGCCGCACCTGGCGGCGGAGAAGGGCGAGCTGGGTATCTCGGCGATGCGGGCCTTGTTTGCGCATTTCGATCCCGCGCAGATGATGAATCCCGGGAAGCTGCTGCCATGAGCGGGCGCGGGGGCTTGCCCGAGCTGTTTGCGCGCCAGTGGGATGTGTTGGTGATCGGCGGCGGCATCACCGGCGCGGGGATCTTGCTGGAGGCGGCGCGGCGTGGCTTGTCGGCGCTGCTGGTGGAGCAGCGCGACTTTGCGTGGGGGACGTCGAGCCGGTCTTCAAAGCTGGTGCATGGCGGCTTGCGGTATCTGAAGGAGGGGCAGTTCGCCCTGACGCGCGAGTCGGTGCACGAGCGCGAGCATTTGCTGCAGCAGGCGGCGGGATTGGTGGAGCCGCAGAGTTTCGCGTTCGGAGACTATACCGGGCGCAAGCCGGGCAAACGGGCCTTTTTGATCGGGCTGGCGATTTATGACTGGATGGCGGGGCAGAGGTCCCGGCACTATTTTGGACGGGAGGAGTTTGCTGCCCTGGCGCCGAATGTGGCCGTCGACGGCCTTCAGGGCGGAATGGTCTACACGGACGCCAAGACGGACGATGCACGGCTGGTGCTGCGTGTCTTGCAGGAGGCGAGGCTGCATCGCGGTGTGGCGGTGAATTATGTGGCGGTGGAGTCGCTGCTCCGTGCCGATGGCGAGGCGACGTCCATCGCAGCGGCGGGCACCGGGGGCGCGCGCTCAGGCTCGGACTCGGGCGCGAATGCGGGCGCGGGCCGTGTTTGTGGCGTGCGGCTGCGCGACGGCTTGACGGGCGAGCTGCACGAGGTACGCGCGCGGCTGGTGATCAGCGCGACTGGCGCCTGGGCCGATCGTCTCCGTGCGAACAATGCCGGCGCCTCCCGCGCCTCCGACGCCGCTGGCCGGAACGGTACGCCACGGCTGCGGCCTTTGCGCGGCAGCCATCTGGTGCTGCCGGCGTGGCGCCTGCCGCTGGCGCAGGCCATCAGTCTGATGCATCCCGCCGATGGCCGCCCGGTGTTCGCCTTCCCTTGGGAGGGCGTGACGCTGGTCGGCACCACCGACGTCGATCACAAAGAGGATATGTCGCGCGAAGCGGCCATCACCCGCGCCGAATTCGATTACCTGATGGCCGCCTTGCTTGACCAGTTCCCGCAACTGGGCCTGCAGCGGAGCGACGTGATCGCCACCTACGCCGGCGTGCGTCCCGTGATCGACAGCGGCAAGGCTGATCCGTCGAAGGAAGGCCGCGACCACGCGCTATGGCTGGAAGAGGGTTTGCTGACCGTTACCGGCGGCAAGCTGACCACCTTCCGCGTGATCGCGCTCGACGCGCTCAAGCTGGCCGCGACGCTGCTGCCGGAGCTGAGGGGCAGGTTGGCGCCGCAGCCGCTATTCGGCGCCGATATGCCGCGTGCGCTGCGCTACAATCGCGCGCTGCCGGCAGGCCAGGGCTTGCGCCTGCAAGGCCGCTACGGCGAACAAGCACAGTACCTGATCGAGGCCGCGCAGCCGGGCGAACTTGAACGCATTCCCGGCACGCAGACCATCTGGGCGCAGCTGCGCTGGGCGGCCCGCCGCGAATCGGTATGCAAGCTGGAAGACCTGCTGCTGCGCCGCAGCCGCATCGGCATCCAGCTGCGCGGCGGCGGCATCGGCATCCTGCCGCGCATCCGCGCCATCTGCCAGCCGGAACTCGGCTGGAGCGACCAGCGCTGGGATGACGAGCAGGCCGCCTATCTGGCACTATGGAATACGCACTACAGTTTGCCCACGGCATAACGACAACGAGACAACATGGCAGACCAATACATTCTCTCCATCGACAACGGCACGCAGAGCGTGCGCGCGTTGTTGTTCGACGTGGACGGCAACCTCGCCGCCAAATCGCAAATCCACCTTGAAGCCTATTTCTCCGATCATCCCGGCTGGGCCGAGCACGACGCCGATGGTTACTGGGACGCGGTGGCCGCGGCGTGCCAGCAGTTGTGGGCGTCGACGGCGATTCCCCGCAGCGCCGTCAAGGGTGTGGCGGTGACGACGCAGCGCGGCACCGTGGTCAACCTGGACCGCGACGGTAAGGCGCTGCGGCCCGCGATCACCTGGCTGGATCAGCGCCGCGTCGGCAAGCGCAAGCCATTGGGGCTGCTGTGGCGCACGGCGTTCAAGCTGGCGCGCGTGTCCGGCACCATCGAATACTTCCGGCGCGAGGCGGAGGTCAACTGGATCGCCGAGCACCAGCCGGAGATCTGGGCGCGCACCGACAAGGTGCTGCTGCTGTCGGGCTTCCTGAACTATCGCCTGTGTGGGCGGCATGTCGACTCGACCGGTTCGCAGGTCGCCTACCTGCCGTTCGACTACAAGCGCCACAAATGGGCCGGCGCGCGCGACTGGAAGTGGGAGGCGCTGGCGGTGCGTCCAGAGATGCTGCCCGAGCTGGTGGCGCCCGGCACCGTGATCGGCGCGGTGACGGCGCAAGCTGCCGCCGCGACCGGCATCCCTGAAGGTACGCCGCTGGTGGCCGCCGCCGCCGACAAGGCCTGCGAGGTGATCGGCGCGGGCGGGCTGGCGCCGCACATCGCCTGCCTGAGCTACGGCACCACGGCCACCATCAACACCACCACGCGCAAGTACATCGAGGTCACGCCCTTGATACCGCCGTATCCGGCGGCCATTCCCGGCGCCTACAGCACCGAGGTGCAGATCTTCCGGGGCTACTGGATGGTCAACTGGTTCAAGGAGCAGTTCGGCCACCTGGAGCAGATGGCGGGCGCGCAGCAGGGCATGGCGCCGGAGGCGATGTTCGACCAACTGGTGGACACCGTGCCGCCGGGGGCGATGGGCTTGATGCTGCAGCCGTACTGGAGTCCCGGCATCAAGACGCCGGGGCCGGAAGCGAAGGGCGCGATGATCGGTTTCGGCGACGTCCACACGCGCGCGCATATGTACCGGGCGATCCTCGAAGGCCTGGCCTATGCGCTACGCGAGGGAAAGGAGCGCATCGAGAAGCGCAGCGGCGTGGCGGTGACCGAGCTACGCGTGGCGGGGGGCGGTTCGCAGAGCGACGCGGCGATGCAACTGACGGCCGACATCTTCGGCCTGCCGGCGGCGCGTGCACATCTCTACGAAACATCCGGATTGGGCGCCGCGATCGCGGTGGCGGCGGGGCTCGGCCTGCACAAGGACTTCGACAGCGCCACCCGCGCGATGACGCGGCCGGGCCGCGTATTCCAGCCGATCGCCGCCAACCAGCAGATTTACGACAAGTTATACCGGCGCGTCTACCTGAAGATGTACCAGCGCCTGCAACCGATGTACCAGGACATCGCCGACATCACCGGCTACCCCGAGCAGCTCTAACACAATCCGGTGTCAGTGCCGACATTCGGACACCTGGGGTTGACCCCGGAGTTTTAGCGCATTACCAGCGCCTTGACGGCGTCGAGGGAGGCGCTGCCGGTCTTGGTGGCCTGGACCTGGTTGCGGCCGCCTTCCTTGGCGACGTACATGGCGCGGTCGGCGGCGACGAATAACGATTCGGTGTTGTCCAGCTGGTGCGGGTGGATCGTGGCGACGCCGATGCTGACCGTGAGCCAGGCCGATGTCGTCGAGCGCGGGTGCGGCAGCTGCAGCGCTTCGATGTGCGCGCGGATCGATTCGGCCAGCAGGTAGGCCGAGTCGCCGTCCGTTTCGGCGAACAGCAGCACGAATTCCTCGCCGCCGTAGCGCGCCGCCAGGTCCGTCGGCCGCAGCGCGTGCGAGGCGATCGCCTGCGCCACCTGCTGCAGGCAGGCGTCGCCGGCCGGGTGGCCCAGCGTGTCGTTGTACAGCTTGAAGTGGTCGACGTCCAGCACCACCAGCGACAGCGGCTGGCCGCTGCGCATGGCGCGCTGCCATTCCTTTTCCAGGAAGCTGTCGAAGTGGCGGCGGTTGGCGATCTTGGTCAGCGGGTCGACCATCGCCGCGCGCTGCAGCGCATCTTCCGATTGCTTGTGGTGCGTGATGTCGTGCAGCAGGCCGATGAACAGCGGCTGGCGCAGGTACATCGGCGTCAGCGTCAAGTCCATGCATACCGAGCTGCCGTTGCGGTGGCGGATGATGACTTCGCGCGTGCCGTGGTTGTGCGCCGTTTCCGGCGCGGCGGCGTAGCGCTCGAAGTAGTCCAGGTATTCCTGCGCCACCATCGGGTTGAGCAGGTCGGCGATGTCGCGGCCCGCCAGTTCGTTTTCCTGGTAGCCGAGGTATTTGTCGCAGGCCGGGTTGGTGAACTGGATGCGGCCGTCCGCTTCGATGATCAGCAGGCCTTCGGCCATGTTATTGACGATGGTGCGCAGGCGCTCGGCCTGTTCTTCCTGCGTTTCGCTCCTGCTGCGGATCTGCAGTTGCGTGCGCACCCGCGCGCACACCTCGGGCATGCGCAGCGGCTTGCCGATGTAGTCGACCGCGCCGATGTCGAAGCCGGCCACCACGTCCTCGGTGCCGGTGCGCGCGCTCATGAAGATCACCGGGATGCGCTGCGTGGCGCCGTGGCTCTTCAACTGGCGGCAGGTTTCGAAGCCGTCCATGCCGGGCATCATGACGTCAAGCAGGATCAGGTCGGGGTGCACGCGGCGGGCGATCTTGAGCGCGCGCTCGCCTGACGTGGCGACAAAGGTTTGGTAGCCCTGCTCGACCATCATCTTGCGCAGCGCGCCCAGGTTTTCCGGTGCGTCGTCAACGATCAGGATCGCGGCATCGCGCCGCGTGGCAAAACTCAAACTTCCAGAATTCATTGCGTGTCGCCTTTAACCTGGTGGGCTGGATTGGCGTGTGCGGTCGGCTGCGCGGGTCGGCAACGTGGGGGGCGAGCTAGTGTGATTTGTGCACGGATGAACAAAGGCTGGCCTGACTTGAAAGTGACTATCCGTTCAAATCATACCGCTTTGCAAGAGGTCTTTGTGAAAAAAAATCCGCCGATTTTCGAGTGTTGCCTCGGTTGCATCGGCCAAGGCGCGGCAGGCGCCACATGGTGGAAGTAATGTTGATGCTATGTTATTTGTTTTGCCGGTTTCCGTGACTATTGGTGATAAAGCCGCGGCGGCGGTGTTGTATTTCGAGCGGGGAGAATGTGGGCGGCGGACGCCGCCCACGGAGGTACGATGTGCTACGTCTTAGATCTTGGCGGCGATCAGTTTGGCCAGGATCTCGATGCCGGCGCGGATGCGTTCCGGCGGCACGGTGACGAACGACAGGCGCAGCGTGTTGGTCTCCGGCTGGTTGGCGTAGAACGGCGAACCAGGCACGAAGGCGACTTTCTGGGCGATCGCTTCGTCCAGCAGTTTCATGGCGTCGATATGCTTAGGCAGCGTGACCCAGATGAACATGCCGCCTTCCGGCTTGGTCCATTCGACGCCGGCCGGGAAGTGCTGGGCCATCGCGTCCAGCATGACCTGGCACTGGTCGCCGTACAGCGTGCGGATTTTCGGGATGTGGCGCTGCAGGAAACCATCCTTGATCACTTCGTGCACCACCATCTGCGTCAGCTGCGAGGTGTGCAGGTCGGCCGCCTGCTTGGCCAGTTCCAGGCGGCGCACCAGCGGCAGCGGTGCGACCACGTAGCCGAGGCGGATGCCCGGGGTCAGCACCTTGGAGAAGGAGCCCATGTAGATCACGCCTTCCGGGTTCATCGCCACCATCTTCGGCAGCGGGTCGCCCTTGTAGCTCAAGGCGCCGTATGGATCGTCCTCGATCAGCGGCAGGCCGTGGCGGGCGCAGGTTTCGACCAGCTCGATGCGGCGTTCGGCCGACAGCGTGCGGCCGGTCGGGTTCTGGAAATTCGGCAGCGCGTACAGCAGGCGCGCGCCTTCGGCGACGGCGTCCAGCGACGATGGCACCAGGCCGTGTTCGTCGGTGTCGACCGATTTGAATTCGGGACGGTAGACCGAGAACGCCTGCAGCGCGCCCAGGTAGGACGGGGTCTCGACCAGCACGCGGCTGCCTTCGTCGATCAGTACCTTGCCCAGCAGGTCCAGCGCCTGCTGCGAGCCGGAGGTCATCAGCACTTGTTCCGGCACGATGCGCGCGCCGTTGGTCGACAGCGAGTCGGCGATCCATTGGCGCAGCGGCAGGTAGCCGTCGGTCGGGCCGTATTGCAGCGCGACCTTGCCGTTTTCGCTCAGCACCTTGTCGAAGGCGGCTTTCATTTCGTCGACCGGGAAGGTCAGCGGCGACGGCAGGCCGCCGGCGAAAGAGATGATCTCAGGCTGTTGCGTGATCTTCAGGATCTCGCGGATGAAGGACGATTGCAGCTGCTCGGCGCGTTCGGCGAAGCGCCACTGGATCGGATTCGGGTTTTCGATTTTCATACATGTCTCACTAATGGAAACCGGCGCTGCCGGTTATTCAACTAGCCCGCTTGTGGCGGGCTTTATAAAAGGAACGGCAGCGGATAAGCTGCCGCCCGCTTACGCGACTTCCGCGATCAATTCGATTTCGACGCAGGCGCCAAGCGGGATTTGGGCGACACCAAAGGCGGAGCGGGCGTGCTTGCCGGCGTCGCCGAAGACTTCGCCCAGCAGCTCGGAGGCGCCGTTGGTGACCAGGTGCTGTTCAATGAAATCAGGCGTGGAGTTCACCAGGCTCATGACCTTGACGATGCGCTTGACGCGGGTCAGGTCGCCGCCGACGGCCGCCTGCAGCGTGCCGATCAGGTCGATGGCGATGGCGCGCGCGGCGGCCTTGCCTTCGGCGGTGTCGATGTTTTTGCCGAGCTGGCCCACCCATACGCTGCCGTCGGCGCGCTTGGCGATGTGGCCGGACAGGAAGACCAGATTGCCGGTTTGGGCGTACATGACGTAGGCGGCGGCCGGTACGGCCGGTGCTGCCAAGGTGATATCAAGCGCTTTCAGTTTTTCGTAAACAGACATGTGGTTATCCAAAAATTAAGTGGGTGAGGCATAGCGAAGACCGATATTGTACGTCTTGGCGCCGGGGATGCCCACAATAGAGGCAAAATCAAGATACTGTATGGTTTTAGGCGCGTTTTACCTGCATTTTGCGGCCGGTCCCCACCACGGCGATGACGGCGATTGCAAATATCACGGTTGGCCATTCCAGCGCTTCGCCCAGTACCACGGTGGCGCCGAGCAGGGTCAGGAAGGGCTGCACCAGCTGCACCTGGCCGACCCGCGCCACGCCGCCCAGCGCCATGCCGCGGTACCAGAAGAAAAAGCCGATGAACATCGAGAACACGCAGACGTAGGCGAAGCCGGTCCAGGCGGCCGCGCTGGCGCGGGCGATGCGCGCGGCCTGGTCCCAGCACAGCCAGCCGACCACCGGCAGCAGCAGAGGCGCCGACAGCACCAGCGCCCAGCAGATGGTCTGCTGCCCGCCCAGCGTTTGCGACAGGCGGCCGCCGGCGGCGTAGCCCATGGCGGCCAGCACCACGGCCAGGAACACCGCGAGGTCGGCCAGGTGCAGGCTGCCGCCGCTCTGGCGCAGCGCAAAGGCGGCCACCAGCGCCGAGCCTATGATGGCCATGATCCAGAAGCCGGCCGACGGCTTCTCGCCGCCCAGCAGGGCCGCGAAGACGGCGGTGGCCAGGGGCAGGATGCCGACCAGTACGGCGCCGTGGGCGGCGGGCAGGGTTTGCATGGCGATCGAGGTCAGCCAGGGGAAGCCGATCACGCAGCCGCCCGCCACCATCGCCAGCGCGGGCAGCGCGGCGCGCGGCGGCAGCGGCGCGCGCTTCCAGTACAGCCAGCCGCCGGCCAGTACGGCGGCGACCAGCGCGCGGCCGAGGGCGACGAAGACGGGCGACAAGCCGAAGCCGGCGCCGGCTCCGCCGCCGCCGACCGCGAGGCGGGTGAAGGGCAGGGTCAGGCTGAAGATGGCCACGCCGATCAGGCCGAGCAGCATGCCGGTGGTTTCGTCGCCCAGGCGGTTGCGGGTCGGGATGGCCGCGAGGGCCGATGGGGGCGTGGTGGGTGGTGTCATGTTTGTATCGTACGTGACAAAACCAGTACAGTGCCAGTACACTTGCGAATATAATTTCTTATACTGTGACGGTAAAATGACCAATACACGTACGCGCACTTCGCTGTTGGGGGCCGCTGCGGCGGCCGCCGCCGAGGCGGTCAACGACGCGTTGGCCGCCGCCCAGGCGCGCGCGCTGGCGGCGCCGGCGCCCGGTCCGGCGGTGGCCTCGGTGCCGGTGACGCGCCCGCCGGCCCGCACGCCCGCAGCGGGAAAGGCGCAGGCCGCGAAGCCGCAGGCCGGTGCGATGCTCGGGCTGCTGTCGCGCGAGTCCGGCGAGACGCTGATCGACCAGATCGTGCGCTCGGTGGCGGCCCGCATCGACGACCGCCTGCTGCGCGGCGGCGCGCGCATGCCGTCGATCCGCGCGTTCGCGGCCTCGCACGGGGTGTCGGCCTTCACCGTGGTGGCCAGTTACGACAAGCTGGTGGCGACCGGCTACCTGGAGTCGCGCCGCGGCGCCGGCTTCTTCGTGCGCGAGCGGGCGTCGATGGAGCTGGCCGTGGCCGAGCAGCGCGGGGCGACGTCCGCCGCCGCGCCGGGCCGGACGCGGGGGCACTCGTCCGCCTTCGACACCAAGCCGATCGACGTGGTCTGGCTGGTGCGGAATATGTTCCGCCAGATGCCGCACCAGCAGATGCCCGGTTCCGGCGTGCTGCCGTCCGAATGGCTGGACGGCACGACCATCGCCAACGCGCTGCGCGCGGTGAGCCGCCAGAATCCGACGCTGCTGTTAAGCTATGGCGTGCCGCAGGGCTTTTTGCCGCTGCGCCAGCAGTTGCAGCACAAGCTGGCGGAACTGGAGATCGCCGCCGCGCCCGAGCAGATCGTCACCACGGCCGGCGTGACGCAGGCGCTGGACCTGGTGGCGCGCGAGTTCACCCGGCCCGGCGACACCATCTTCGTCGACGATCCGGCCTGGTTTTTGATGTTCGGCTCCTTCGCCGCGCTGGGCGCCAAGGTGATCGGCATTCCGCGCCTGGCCGACGGCCCGGACATCGCCCAACTGGCGGAACTGGCGGCGCTGCACAAGCCCAAGCTGTACATCATCAACTCGGTGCTGCACAACCCCAGTTCGACCTCGCTGTCGGCGGCCAAGGCCTTCCAGGTGCTGCGGTTGTCGGAGGAGCATGACTTCATCATCGTCGAGGACGATATCTATTGCGACCTGCACCCCGGCAGCGCGGTGCAGCCGGCCACGCGGCTGGCGGCGCTGGACCAGCTGCAGCGGGTGATCTACCTGGGCGGCTTTTCCAAGACCATGGCGGCCAACCTTCGGGTCGGCTACATCGCGACCTCGCCCGAGAGGGCGGAACGGCTGGCCGACCGCAAGATGCTGTCGACCCTGACCAGCAGCGACATCGGCGAGCGGGTGGTGTACAAGGTGCTGTCCGAGGGCTCGTTCCGCAAGCATTCGGACCGCATCCGCACGCGCCTGGACAGCATCCGCGCCAAGACCATCCGCCAGATGGAGCGGGTCGGGCTGAAGGTGGACCTGGCGGCGCCGGCCGGCATGTTCGTCTGGGCCGACGCCGGCCGCGACACCAACGTGCTGACCGAGCGGGCGATGGCGCACAACCTGCTGCTGGCGCCGGGCAGCCTGTTCTCGCCCAAGCAGCTGCCGTCGACCCGCATGCGGCTCAATGTGGCGGCGATGCAGGAGCCGGCGGTGTGGCGTTTCCTTGAAAGGGAGCTGGGCGGCTCTTGAAATCGCTCTTATAATCCCCACTTTCGTCAAACCTTTGCATTAACCACAAGACTATTATTAGAGGCTTTTAAAATGGCAGACACCGAAAAGCAAACCCTGGGATTCCAGGCCGAAGTCAAGCAATTGCTGCAACTGATGATCCACTCCCTGTACTCGAACAAGGAGATTTTCCTGCGCGAGCTGATTTCGAACGCCTCCGACGCGTCCGACAAGCTGCGCTTCGAGGCGATCAACAACGACGCCCTGTACGGCAACGACCATGAACTGAAGATCAAGGTCTCGTTCGACAAGGCCGCGCGCACCATCACGATTTCCGACAACGGCATCGGCATGAGCCGCGACGAGGCGATCTCGCACCTGGGCACCATCGCCAAATCGGGCACCAAGGAATTCTTCGGCAAGCTGTCGGGCGACCAGCAGCAGGACGCGGCCCTGATCGGCCAGTTCGGCGTGGGCTTCTACTCGGGCTTCATCGTGGCCGACAAGATCACCGTCGAGACCCGCCGCGCCGGTGCGCAGGCGTCCGAAGGCGTGCGCTGGGAATCGGCCGGCGAAGGCGACTACTCGGTCGAGCAGATCGAGAAGACCGGCCGCGGCACCGACATCATCCTGCACCTGCGCGAAGGCGAAGACGAGCTGCTGTCGTCGTGGAAGATCAAGTCCATCATCCGCAAGTACTCCGACCACATCTCGCTGCCGATCGTGATGCAGAAAGAAGAGTGGGACGAAGAGAAGAAGGAAACCGTCCTGAAGGACGAGCTGGAAACCGTCAACCAGGCCAGCGCGCTGTGGGCCCGCAACAGGTCCGACATCACGCCGGAGCAGTACGAGGAATTCTACAAGCACGTGTCGCACGACTTCCAGGCGCCGCTGACGCATACGCACAACCGCGTCGAAGGCCGCAGCGAATACACGCAGCTGCTGTACATCCCGGCCAAGGCGCCGTTCGACCTGTGGGACCGCAACAAGCGCGGCGGCATCAAGCTGTACGTCAAGCGCGTGTTCATCATGGACGATGCCGAGCAGCTGATGCCGGCCTACCTGCGCATGGTCAAGGGCGTGATCGATTCGGCCGACCTGCCGCTGAACGTCTCGCGCGAGATCCTGCAGGAGTCGCGCGATGTGAAGGTGATCCGCGAAGGTTCGACCAAGCGCGTGATCGGCATGCTGGAAGAACTGGCCAACGCCGACGAGCAGGAAAAGAAGGACAAGTACCAGACCTTCTGGACCGAATTCGGCCAGG
Source organism: Duganella sp. CT11-25 (assembly GCF_047302815.1). Classification (NCBI taxonomy): domain Bacteria; kingdom Pseudomonadati; phylum Pseudomonadota; class Betaproteobacteria; order Burkholderiales; family Oxalobacteraceae; genus Duganella; species Duganella sp. CT11-25. Next base: position 1,926,822 of record NZ_JBKBFD010000001.1, on the reverse strand, counting down.
TGCTGAAAGAGGGCATCGGCGAGGACGCCGGCAACAAGGACCGCCTGGCCAAGCTGCTGCGCTTCGCCTCGACCGCCAACGAGAACGACGAGCAGGTCACGTCGCTGGAGCAGTACGTGGCGCGCCTGAAGGAAGGCCAGGACAAGATCTACTACGTCACGGCCGATAACTACGTCGCCGCGAAGAACAGCCCGCACCTGGAGATCTTCCGCAAGAAGGGCGTCGAGGTGCTGCTGCTGACCGACCGCGTCGACGAGTGGATGCTGTCCTTCCTGACCGAGTTCGAAGGCAAGGAGCTGGTTTCCGTGGCCAAGGGCGGCCTGGATCTGGGCGCGCTGGAAGACGAAGCCGAGAAGAAGGAGCACGAAGAGACCGAGTCGTCCTACCAGGAACTGGTCGGCAAGATGAAGGACGCCCTGACCGACAAGGCCAAGGACGTGCGCGTGACGTTCCGCCTGACCGATTCGCCGGCCTGCCTGGTGGCGGACGAGCATGAGCTGTCGGGCAACCTGCTGCGCATGCTGAAGGCCGCGGGCCAGAACGCGCCGGAGTCGAAGCCGATCCTGGAGATCAATCCTAACCACCCGCTGGTGACGCGCCTGAAGTACCAGGACGCCGGCGCGCAGTTCAGCGATTGGTCGCACATCCTGTTCGACCAGGCTTTGCTGGCCGAAGGCGGTTCGCTGAGCGATCCGGCCACCTTCGTCAAGCGCCTGAACGAGATGCTGTTGAGCGGCGCGGCAAAATAAGCAGTCCCGCCCCGGGCCTTGTGATACTTTATCGGTTCACAGGAATCCGGGGCGTTTATGAAGAAATCCGCATTGGCGCTGGCCGTTCTGGCCAGCGTTCTTATCTCCGTCCACGCGCAGGACGCGCTGCCGGCATCGACGCCGGGCGTGGCCGCCACTCCCCAATATCCCGCACTGCCTAGCGAAACGCCTGATGAATTCAAGGCGCCGGTGGGGGCGTTCGACTACGTCAAGCGCAGTGTGATGATACCGATGCGCGACGGCGTCAAGCTCAATACCGTCATCATCGTGCCGCGCAAGGCGCGCAACGCGGCCATGCTGCTGACCCGCACGCCCTACGGCGCGGCCGAGCTGACTAACCATGCCGAGAGCTCGCAGATGGCGTCCATCCTGCAGGGCTACGACAACGCGGCCGATGTGATCGTCGAAGGCGGCTATATCCGCGTGGTGCAGGACGTGCGCGGCAAGTACGGCTCCGAGGGCGACTATGTGATGAACCGGCCGCTGGCCGGCACCGCCTTCAATCCGACGCCGGTCGACCATTCGACCGATACCTGGGACACCATCGAGTGGCTGACGAAGAACGTTCCCGAGTCGAACGGCAAGGTCGGCATCATCGGCATTTCCTACGACGGCTTCCTGCCGCTGATGGCGCTGGTGAATCCGCATCCTGCGCTGAAGGTGTCGGTGCCGATGAATCCGATGGTGGACGGCTGGCGCGGTGACGACTGGTTCCACAACGGCGCCTTCCGCCAGATCAATCTGTCGTATGTGCTGGAACAGGTGGTCACACGGCGCAACGAGGCGCGCTGGTACACCAGCCATTACGATGACTACGATGTGTTCATGCGGGCCGGGTCCGCGGGCGAGCTGGCGCGCCAGCGCGGCGTGGAGCAGAGCGGCTTCTGGCGCAAGATGGCTGCGCACCCGGCATACGACGCGTTCTGGCGCGGACAGGCGATGGACCAGCTGCTGGCCAGGCAGCCGGTGACGGTGCCGACCCTGCTGGTGCACAGCCTGTGGGATGCCGAGGATATCTACGGCGCCATCGCGGTGTACAAGGCGATCAAGCCGAACGACAAGGATGGCAAGGTGTTCCTGGCGATGGGGCCGTGGAACCACGGCGGCGCGATTGGCGACGGCAGCCATCTGGGGCCGCTGAAGTTCAACAGCGATACGGCGCTGCACTTCCGGCAAGAGATCCTGCGGCCTTTCCTGGACCGCTACCTGAAGGACGATGGGGCGGCCGCGTCCGGTGCGCCGATAGCGCCGGTGTCGGCGTTCGAGACCGGCACCAACAAGTGGCGTTCGCTGGACGCCTGGCCGAGCGGCTGCAACAGCGGCTGCGCGATCGCGCCCGCCACGCTGCGGCTGGCGGCCAACGCCCGGCTCAACCTGAGCAACGCGCCGCCGGCGCCGGTGTCGGCGCCCGCGCAGAAGACCGCGTTTGACGAATATGTGTCCGATCCGGGCAAGCCGGTGCCGTTCCGCGCGCGGCCGATCGCGCCGTATGGCTATGACGAGGCCAAGGGCCAGACGTGGCCGCGCTGGCTGGTCGACGATCAGCGCGAAGCATCGGGCCGCACCGATGTGCTGACCTATACCACCGGCGTGCTGACGGCGCCGGTCAAGATCAGCGGCGAGCCGGTCGCGCAGCTGCTGGCATCCACCAGCGGCACCGATGCCGACTGGGTGGTCAAGTTGATCGACGTGTATCCGGACCAGGTGGCGGCGCAGCCGGAGATGGGCGGCTACCAGTTGATGGTGTCGGCCGATATCTTCCGTGGCCGCTATCGCGAGAGCTTCGAGACCGCCAGGCCGATTGCGGCCGGCGTGGCCTTGCCCTACCGCTTTGCGCTGCCGACCGCGAACCACGTGTTCCTGCCGGGGCACCGCATCATGGTGCAGATCCAGTCCAGCTGGTTCCCCCTGTACGACCGCAATCCGCAGACTTTTGTGCCGAATATCTTTTTCGCGCAGCCTGCGGATTACAGGAAGGCGACCCAGCGCATTTATCACGACAGCTATATCGAGCTGCCGCTGGTTGGCGCCAGTCCCAAATAGCTATACCTTCCGACGCCGGCGCGCGATCATCAGCACCGCCGGCAGGCCCAGGCCCAGCATGGCGTAGCTGGCGGGTTCCGGCACCGCCGCGACGGCGGCCAGGAAGCCGCGGATTTCGCCGGCGGGGTGGTCCGTGGTGTGGATGTTGAGATAGGCGCTGCCGCTGTTCAAGCCGGCGGTGAAGGCGGCTTCCGCGCCGGCGGTGGTGCCGCCGTTGGCGCTCAGGAAGGCAGCGCTCCAGCTGGCTGGCAGCGAGGTGTCGTAGGTGTTGGTGTAGGCGCCGTTGGTGACGCCGAGCGGGAAGCTGCCGAAGGTGGGCGTTTCCGTCGCGACGCCGGCGGTGCCGCTGCCGGGTGTCGCCGTGCAGCAGTGGATGTGGGCGGCGGTGGTCTCGCCGGTCAGGCCGCTGAAGGCGACGTTCACTTCAAGCACGTGAGTGGCGGCGTCGAAGACGACGACGGTGGCGCCGACGCCGGGCGAGGTGTTGGGCGGTGCTTCCTTGGGACCGGTGAGTATGGCAGTGTAACTGGCGGCCTGCGCCGCCGTCATGGCCGACAGCAGCAGGCACGCTGCCGCCGCGCTGGTTCGGATACGCTGGTTCATCTTATTCTCCTCCTTGATGATTAGAGGGGAGGCCGGCGCGCGAGTTCCGTGGCTTGCGAAGGTTGGATGGTCTTCAGTCGAAGGCGACGTCTTCGAGGCGGTAGCGGTATTTCCGGCGCTCGGGTTCGGTCCAGCCGGGACCGGGATCGACGTCGCGTTGCATGCAGGGTGGCTTGGGGATGACCGAGCCGCCCGTCGCGCGCGGCGGCGAGGCGGGGACTGTTTCGGCCGCTTCCGGCGGGTTCTTTACCTGACGGGCTGCCAGTTCCAATTCCTTGCGGCGTTGGTAGGCCATTTTCCAGTTTTTCTCGCCAGGCATGCGTATCGAGATGTCGTGCCAGGCGTTGCGTACCGTGTTGGTGTGGTTGCTGGCGAATTGGTTCGGCGTGGTGGGGCGGCCGCGATACATGATCTGGTCTCCTTCGACGGTGGCGTATTCGTGATCGCCTCGGTAGGCCATGCGCAGCCAGCTGCCGTCGGGCAGGAATAGCGATTTCCATTGGTAGCCGCGCGGAGTGCTGCGCGCGCCGTCGCCATCGCCTTGCTTTATTGCGGTGAGCCAGTATCGGACGGCGGTGTCGACCGCTTCGGCAGGATCGGCGGTGGCGCCCGTGTCGCGCAGGTAGTCCAACAGCGCGAGCAGGGTGTTGGGGGAGAGGTTCACGCTCGTTGTGGCAAACATACTGAAATTCCTCCTGAAATGTACTGGGATCTACTGATACCTACTGAGTTAGACCATCTCAGTAGATTCAAGTTCAATTCAGTACAAATCAGTACGCATTTCAGTGGGTTTGCCAGAAGGGGCGCGGAGGCGCACCTCCTGTGCGTGTCCTACAGCGCGGTGCGCAGCGCGAACAGTTCGGGGAACAGGACGACGTCGAGCATCTTGCGCAGGTAGCTGACGCCGGCGGTGCCGCCGGTGCCGGTCTTGAAGCCGATGATGCGCTCGACCGTGGTGACGTGGCGGAAGCGCCAGAAGCGGAACGCGGTCTCCAGGTCGACCAGCTTTTCCGCCAGCTCATACAAGGCCCAGTGCTTGGAAGGATCGCGATACACCTCCAGCCACGCGTTCTGGACCGACTCGTCGGCGGCGGTCGGCAGCGTCCAGTCGGCGTCGAGGCGCTCGGCGGAAATCGGCAGGCCATTACGGGCCAGCAGCTTGATCGCTTCGTCGTAGACCGATGGTTCGCGTAGCGCCTTGTCCAGCACGGCAAAGGCGTCCGGCGCGGTGGTGTGGACGTTGAGCAGCGCCGCATTCTTATTACCGAGGATGAACTCGATCTCGCGGTACTGGTAGGACTGGAAGCCCGACGAGGCGCCCAGATATGGCCGGATGGCGGTATATTCCGGCGGCGTCATGGTGGCCAGCACGTCCCAGGCGTGCACCAGCTGGTCCATGATGCGGGCCACGCGGGCCAGCATCTTGAAGGCCGGCGCCAGGTCGTCCGATTGCAGGTGCGCGCGCACCGCGTGCATCTCGTGCAGCATCAGCTTCATCCATAGCTCGCTGGTCTGGTGCTGGACGATGAACAGCATCTCGTTGTGGTTGGGCGACAGCGGGTGCTGGGCGTTGAGGATCTGGTTCAGGCCCAGATAATCGCCGTAGCTCATCGAGTTGCTGAAGTCCATCTGCGCGTCGTGCCATTTGGCGTCGCCGGCGGCGGGAGCGGCGGCGTGCATCGGGCAGCCTGCTGGTGGAACCGGCGCTTCTTTTTGATCGCTCATATATATAGTTTATCTCGTTATCAGGTCACGGCGTCGCGCTTGGCGTCGACGTTGTAGTCTTTGCGGTCCAGGATATCGCGCAGGATTTCCACCGCATCCCATACATCCGCAAAACTGGTGTACAGCGGCGTGAAGCCGAAGCGCATGATGGCCGGCTCGCGGTAGTCGCCGATGACGCCGCGCGCGATCAGCGCCGACATCACCGCATAGCCGTGCGGATGGGTGAAGCTGACCTGGCTGCCGCGCTGCGCATGCGCGCGCGGCGTCACCAGTCCCAGCGGATGGTCGGCGCAGCGCTGCTCGACCAGCTCGATGAACAGGTCGGTCAACGCCAGCGACTTGGCGCGGACGGCCGCCATCGAGGTCTGGCCGAACACGTCCAGGCCGCACTCGACCATCGCCAGCGAGACGATGGGCTGGGTGCCGCACAGCGCGCGGCCGATGCCGTCGGTGGGTTCGAAACCGGGCGCCATCGCGAACGGCGCGGCGTGGCCCCACCATCCCGACAGCGGTTGCTGGAAGCGCGGCTGATGCTTGCGCGGCACCCAGATGAAGGCGGGCGAACCGGGGCCGCCGTTCAGGTATTTATAAGTGCAGCCGACCGCGAGGTCGGCGCCGTCGGCCTCCAGCGCGACCGGCACCGCGCCGGCCGAGTGCGCCAGATCCCAGACGATCAGCGCGCCGGCCGCGTGGGCGAGGGCGCTGGTGGCGCGCATATCGTATTGATAACCGGTACGGTAGTTGACGTGGGTCAGCATGACGACGGCGGTGTCGGCATCGACGGCGGCCGGCAGCTCGTCGGCGCTGTCGATCAGCTTGATGCTGTAGCCGCGGTCCAGCCACGACGTCAGGCCCTGGGCCATATAGATATCGGTCGGGAAGTTGGAGCGTTCGGTGACGATCACGCGGCGGCTGGCGCGCAGCGGTTCGGACGCCTGCATCAGCAGCGCGGCGGCCAGCGCCTTGAACAGGTTGACCGAGGTGGTGTCGGTGACCACCACTTCGCCGTCGGCGGCGCCGATCAGCGGCGCCAGGCGGTTGCCGAGGCGCTTGGGCAGGTCGAACCAGCCGGCGCTGTTCCAGCTGCGGATCAGGTCATGGCCCCATTCGCGCGCGATGACGTGCTGGGCGCGGGCGAGGGCGGCTTTCGGGCGGGCCCCCAAGGAGTTGCCATCCAGATAAATAATCCCGGGCGGCAGGTCGAACTGGTCGCGCAGCTTGGCGAGCGGATCTTGCGCGTCGCGTTCCAGGCAGTGGTTGCGAGTTGTCATTGTGTAACTTTCTTGCAAGGTGGGGAGAAGCTTTAGGCTTCAATAAGTTGCCGGATGCGCGAGTGTACCCTGAAAATCCGCCAAAAAACCTGCTCCCGGGCCCGCCGCCGGGCCGGCGAAGCACCGGCAAACCCGCATGAATACTAGGCTTGAGAACTTTTTTAAAAATTTTTCGATTTTTTTCAAAAAAACCCTAAAGTTCCCGAAAACGCTGCCGTTACCAGATTCATGAAGAGCGGAAAAGCGCCTTCGGGTAGCAAGAAGAGAGTCGAAATAATTGAAAAATATTTTCGCGGAACCCTAAAGTTCCTCAGAAAGCTGCCGTAACCGGGTTAGATGTAGCAAAAAAGAGTCGCTGTAACGCACTATTTTTCGTTTCATGACAGGACTTTTTTGAAGATTCTGGACCTTACAAATCCTACGCCGCAAGGGCGTAGATGAGCGATCTGCGTGTGTTTGTCAGACAAACACCGACGGGTCGTGTTCGCTATTTCCCGACGAAAAATACGGAGAGTCACCTCTTCTCGGTTTTTTGTTGCTCCCGCAGAATGTATCTCACTGGAAACGCAAACGTGTTCCGCAGTGCAGACAACGAAGGAGAGATGGAAATGACCGCTAACGATATGATGGCTGAAATTCGCGACGCCAACCTGAGCTACCTGATGCTGGCTCAGCAGATGATCCGCGCCGACAAAGTCACCGCGATCTTCCGCCTCGGCATCGCCGCAGAAATCGCCGACCTGATCGAAGGCATGAGCAATGCGCAAATCCTGAAGCTGGCAGGCGGCAACATGATGCTGGCCCGTTTCCGCTTCGACGACGGCGCCATCCTCGCCATGCTGACCAACTACAACAAGGACCGCGTGCTGGCCCAGTCGCACGCCGCCATCCTGATGGCTGGCCAGCCAGTCGAAGAAATCGTTTAATCGCCCGGAGCGCAGACCATGGCAGCCAAGAAAAGCGTCGTATCGGAAGCCCAGGAAATCCAGCTGGCCATCGAACTGATCCAGCTGGGCGCCCGCCTGCAGCTGCTGGAGTCGGAAGTGTCGCTGTCGCGCGAGCGCCTGCTCAAGCTGTACAAGGAGCTGAAGGGCGTCTCGCCGCCGAAGGGCATGTTGCCGTTCTCGACCGACTGGTTCCTGACCTGGCAGCCGAACATCCATTCCTCGCTGTTCATCAATATTCACCAATTCCTGACCGTGCATGCCGGCGCCACCGGCGTCGAGGCGGTCATGAAAGCCTACAAGCTGTACCTGGAGCAAATGCCGCCGGAGGCGGGCGAAGAGCCGCTGCTGTCGCTGACCCGCGCCTGGACGCTGGTGCGCTTCTTCAGCAGCAAGATGCTGGAAACGGCGCCTTGCGGCAAGTGCCAGGGCAAGTTCGTGGTCAACTGCATGGACTTGAACGGCAGCTATGTCTGCGGACTGTGCCACATGCCTTCGCGCGCCGGCAAGACCAAGAAAGCCCGCGACGCCGACGCCCTGGCCGCGTAATGGCCACGTGACCCGGTCCGCCGCCCCCGATTCCTACCTTCAACGTATTGCCCGCGCGCCCGCCGTGCGGGCGATGCTGATCCAATGCGGCGCCGCGCCGCTGACGCTGGCCATCATCTATATGATGGCCAGTTTTCGTTTCCCCGTCGATTACCTGGCCGTGGCCGTGGTGCAGGGCCTGCTGGCCGCTGCCATCACCTGGAAATTCGGCCTGGCCCCTTGGTGGCGCGCGATCCAGCTCCTGTTCCCCTTGGCGGTGCTGGCGACGCTGGCGCTGCGGCTGCCATCCTGGCTGTTCCTGCTGCTGTTCCTGGTCTTGCTGGGCCTGTACTGGTCGACCTTCCGCACCCAGGTGCCGTACTACCCGTCGCATCCGGCCGTCTGGGGCGCGGTGTGCCGGCTGCTGCCGCCGCCCGCCGCCGGCGCGCCGGCCCGCCCGCTGCGGCTGATCGACATCGGCAGCGGCCTGGGCGGCCTGGTCATGCATGTGGCGCGCGCGCGGCCGGACGCCGTTTGCGAGGGCATCGAACTGGCGCCGCTGCCCTGGCTATATAGCTGGTCGCGGGCCAGGCTGGCCGGCAGCGGCGCGCGCTTCCGGCTGGGCGACTACGAGCGGCTCGACTTCGCCGATTACGACCTGGTGTTCGCCTACCTGTCGCCGGCCGCGATGGCCGCGCTGTGGCGCAAGGCGGCGGCCGAAATGCGTCCCGGCGCCATGCTCGCCAGCTACGAATTTGCTATCGACGCCCGTGCGCCCGATCAGACCATCTACGCCACAGAGGGCGGCGTTCCCCTCTACATATGGTACTTTTAAGCATCATTTAGCGTTATTCACTTGCCCGTCCCCCCCTACTCACGCTATTGTAGTTCTACATGTAAATTTATTGAAAACCGGCGTTTGTTAGTCTTGAAACGGTCACAATCGGGCCGGTTTTCGCTCTGGGGAGTCAGCGCACTTGTTAGTCATCATCGGATATGTAGTGGTCTGCGTCGGCGTGTTCGGCGGCTTCGCATTGAACGGCGGGCATCTGGCCGCGCTGCTGCAGCCGCTGGAACTGCTCATGATCGGCGGCGGCGCGGCCGGCGCCTTCCTGGTCGGTAACAACGCCAAGACCATCAAGGCCACGCTGGGCGCGCTGCCGAGCTTGTTCAAGGGCTCGCGCTACACCAAAGACCTGTACATGGAGTTGATGTCGCTGCTGTTCGACGTGCTGTCCAAGGTGCGCAAGGAAGGCCTGATGTCGATCGAAGGCGATATCGACAGCCCCGACCAGAGCCCGCTGTTCAGCAAGTACCCGAGCGTGCTGGAAGACCACCACATCGTGGAATTCATGACCGATTACCTGCGCCTGATGGTGTCGGGCAATATGGATGCGTTCCAGATCGAGAATTTGATGGACAACGAGATCGAGACCCACCACCACGAGGGCGCCGCGCCGGCCCACGCGATCGCCAAGCTGGGCGACGGCATGCCGGCCTTCGGTATCGTGGCGGCGGTGATGGGCGTGGTGCATACGATGGAATCGGTGGGCTTGCCGCCGGCCGAGCTGGGCATCCTGATCGCGCACGCGCTGGTCGGCACCTTCCTCGGCATCTTGCTGGCCTACGGTTTCGTCGGTCCGCTGTCGAGCCTGCTGGAACAGAAGCTGGAAGAGTCGACCAAGATGTACCAGTGCGTCAAGGTCACGCTGCTGGCCAGCCTGAACGGCTACGCGCCGGCGCTGGCGGTGGAGTTCGGCCGCAAGGTGCTGTACTCGACCGAGCGTCCATCGTTCGCCGAGCTCGAGGATCACATCAAGAAATCGAAATCGAAGTAAGCCATGCTGGTCATTGTAAAAACGTTAAGGAAGAATCATGGCTGAAGAAGGCTTGCGGCCAATCATCGTCAAGCGCATCAAGAAGGGCGGCGGCGGCCACCACGGCGGCGCGTGGAAGATCGCGTACGCCGACTTCGTGACCGCGATGATGGCCTTCTTCCTCCTGATGTGGCTGCTCGGCTCGACCACCAAGGGCGACCTCAACGGCATCTCCGAATACTTCAAGACGCCGCTCAAAGTGGCCCTGCAGGGCGGCTCGGGCAGCGGCGACAGCTCGTCGGTGATCCCCGGCGGCGGCAAGGACTTGACGCGGCGCGAAGGCCAGGTCAAGGCCAGCGACGACCCGGTGCTCAAGAAAACCTTCAACCTGACCGCCGCCAAGGCCGCGCTGGAGGCGGAGGAATCGCAGCGCCTGAAGGCGCTCAAGGAAAAGATCGAAGCCAAGATCGAAGCCAACCCGCTGCTGAAGAAATTCAAGGAACAGCTGCTGCTCGACATCACCAGCGAAGGCTTGCGGATCCAGATCGTCGACGAGCAGAACCGCCCGATGTTCGCGCTGGCCAAGGCCGAGCTGCAACCGTACACCAAGGAAATCCTGCACGAGATAGGCTTCGTGCTGAACGACGTGCCCAACCGGATCGGCCTGTCCGGCCACACCGACTCGACGCCTTACCTGAGCGACGCCGGCTACAGCAACTGGGAACTGTCGGCCGACCGCGCCAACGCCTCGCGCCGCGAGCTGATCGCCGGCGGCATGCAGGACGCCAAGGTGCTGCGGGTGGTGGGGCTGGCCTCGGCCGCCAACCTCGACAAGGCCGACCCGTTCAACCCGATCAACCGCCGCATCAGCATCATCGTCATGAACAAGCGTACCGAGGAAAGCGTGATGCGCGACGGCGCCAAGCAGATCGAGGTCGGCGCCGATGAAGCCGCCGCAGCCGCCGCGCCGGCCGCGCCGCCGTCCGGTCCGCCGGTACGCAAATAGAGCAAGCGAAGCACCAGAACGAGACTGTTATGACGAGAAAAAAAATCCTGGGGTCCCACGTCAAGCGCCTGCTGTCGGGCGTGTCTGACCACGGCCGCAAGCATTTGACCGAAGTCGAGACCGACCTGATCCAGACCGGCCTGCTGCTGGAGGAAGCGATCGAAAAGCTGTCCTTCAACTTCATGGCCATCCACCAGGCGGTCGAGGCCGAGCAGGCCACGATCCGGCTGCTGCTGGACGGCGGCATCGCCACGCCCGAGCAGCGCGCCCAGCTCGAGGCGCTGCAGGGCAACGTCGGCGGCTATGTCAACGCCGCCATCACCAGCCTGCAATTCCAGGACATGACCAGCCAGCTGATCGACCGCACCCTGAAGCGCGTCACCGGCCTGCGCGAGTTCCTCGGCACGCTGGGCGCGCACGGCGCCGAGATGCTGCCCGAGAGCGACAACGAGGAAATCGTCGCGCTGCTGGGCAAGGTCAGCATGGCGCTGGCGATACAGAGTTTGGAACTGCGCAGCGTGTTGCGCAAAGCAGTCAGTCAGCAACACCTGGAGAGCGGCGACATCGAATTATTCTAAAGCGCCGCCCGCAACCGATTGATTTAACGCGGACCGCGAGGTCCGGCATATAAAGAGTGAGAGCAAAGATGGCCAAGACAATACTTGCAGTTGATGATTCCAGTTCCCTGCGCCAGATGGTGGCCTTCAGCCTGAAGGCGGCCGGCTACCTGGTGGTGGAAGCGGTGGACGGCCAGGAAGGCCTGGAAAAAGCCAAGCTGCAGAGCGTCGACCTGGTGCTGACCGACCAGAACATGCCGCGCATGGACGGCTTGCAGCTGATCAAGCTGCTGCGCGAACTGCCGGCCTACCAGAAGACGCCGATCCTGATGCTGACCACCGAATCGTCCGACGAGATGAAAGCCAAGGGCCGCGCCGCCGGCGCCAACGGCTGGCTGGTCAAGCCCTTCGATCCCCAGCGGCTCATCGAGGTAGTGAAAAAGGTCATCGGCTGATAAGGCGCATGCAATGATGCTGAGCGAACTGTACGGAGTATCACCATGACCATCGACATAAGCCAGTTTTTCCAGGTCTTCTTCGATGAAGCCGAGGAACTGCTGGCTGAAATGGAGCGGCTGCTGCTGGCCGTCAACGTGGAAGCCCCCGACGCCGAGGATCTGAACGCGATCTTCCGCACCGCCCATTCCGTCAAGGGCGGCGCCTCCACGTTCGGCGTGACCGACATGACCGAGGTGACGCACATCCTCGAAACCCTGCTCGACCGCATCCGCAAGGGCGAGATGGCGCTGACGTCCGAGCACGTCGACGCCTTCCTGGCCGCCAAGGACATCCTCAAGATGCAGCTGGACGGCCACCGCCACGGCAGCCAGGTCGACCAGGACGCGGTCGGCAACGTGCGCATGATGCTGCAGTCGCTGACCCAGGACGTGCCGGTGGTGGCGCTGTCGCCGGTGGCGCCGGCCTTCAACACGGCGGACGCCAAGGTGGTCGACCACAGCGGCGGACGGCGCTACCGTCTCGAGCTGCCGGCCATGGCGCACCGCGAGGTGACCGCGCTGGGCGCCGAGCTGGGCCTGATGGGCCACGTCTCGATCACGCCGCTGGACCGCGACCGCAACGCCATGGTGGTCACCACGCATGAAAGCCTGGACGACATCATCGCCATCTGCTCCTTCGTGCTGAACCCGGACGACATGCTCGTCACCGAGCTGCCGGCGCTGGACGCCAGGCAGGCCAGGCTGGAAAACGCCGAGCGCTCCAAGGTCGAGAAAGACCTGGGCTACGGCTTCTTCGACGAGGCCGAGCTGCATCCGGCCGCCGCCGGCAGTGGCGAAGGCTACGGCTTCTTCCAGCCGCTGGACGAGATCCGCGCCAACGCCGAAGCCGGCGCCGACGACAGCCGCGGCTACGGCTTCTTCCAGCCGGTCGAGCAGATCCGCGCCGCCGCCGGCATCGTGATCGAGGCCCCGAGCGCCGCCGCGGTCGAGGAGGAAAAGAAGGCCGCCAAGAAGGAAGAGAAGGAAAAAGGCGAGAAGGGCGGTCCCGGACCGGGCGCCGAATCGTCGTCGATCCGCGTCTCGATCGAGAAAGTCGACCAGCTGATCAACCTGGTGGGCGAGCTGGTCATCACGCAGGCGATGATCGAGCAGCGCGTCGACACGCTGGACCCGATGGCGCACGAACGCCTGCTCAACAGCGTCAGCCAGCTGACCCGCAACACCCGCGACCTGCAGGAAGCGGTGATGTCGATCCGCATGATGCCGATGGATTTCGTGTTCTCGCGCTTCCCGCGCATGGTGCGCGACCTGGCGGCCAAGCTGGGCAAGAAGGTCGACTTCATCACCAACGGCGCGGCCACCGAACTGGACAAGGGCCTGATCGAGCGCATCGTCGATCCGCTGACGCACCTGGTGCGCAACTCGATCGACCACGGCATCGAAATGCCGGAAGTACGGCGCGCCGGCGGCAAGAGCGACTCGGGCCGGCTGTTCCTGTCGGCCTCCCACCAGGGCGGCAACATCATCATCGAAGTCTCGGACGACGGCGGCGGCTTGAACCGCGAGCGCATCCTGGCCAAGGCGGCGCAGAACGGCCTGCCGCTGGGCGACAACATGAGCGACGCCGAGGTCTGGCAGCTGATCTTCGCGCCCGGCTTCTCGACCGCCGAGACGGTGACCGACGTCTCCGGCCGCGGCGTCGGCATGGACGTGGTCAAGCGCAACATCACCGCCATGGGCGGCGTGGTCGACATCCGCTCGGCCAAGGGCTTCGGCACCACGATCTCGATCTCGCTGCCGCTGACCTTGGCGATCCTGGACGGCATGTCGATCCGGGTCGGGGAGGAAGTGTACATTCTGCCGCTCGGCTTCGTCATCGAATCGCTGCAGCCGGCGCCGGAAGACGTCAAGGAAATCAGCGGCAAGGGCCGGGTCATCAAGGTGCGCGGCGAATACCTGCCGCTGGTGCCGCTGTACCAGATGTTCGACATCACGCCGCGCTTCACCGACCCCTGCCAGGGCATCGTGGTCATCATCGAGACCGACGGCCGCAAGGCCGGCCTGTTCATCGACGACCTGGTCGGCCAGCAGCAGGTGGTGGTCAAGAACCTGGAATCGAATTACCGCAAGGTGGCCGGCATCTCGGGCGCCACCATCCTGGGCGACGGCGGCGTGTCGCTGATCCTCGATGTCGCCGCACTCATACGCTCGTCGCGCCAGCTGGCGGACGAATCGATTTTTTCTTCATAGGGAGCCATCATGGCAGAGGTACTGACCACCGGAGCAAATGAAATCGCCGGCCACGAATACCTGGCGTTCACGCTGGGCTCGGAGGAATACGGCATCGATATCCTGAAGGTGCAGGAAATCCGCGGCTACGAAACCGTCACCCGCATCGCCAACGCGCCGGAGTTCATCAAGGGCGTGATCAACCTGCGCGGCATCATCATCCCGGTGGTGGACATGCGCATCAAGTTCAACCTCGGCTCGCCCGTGTACGACCAGTTCACCGTGGTCATCATCCTCAACATCAGCGGCCGCATCGTCGGCATGGTGGTGGACTCGGTGTCGGACGTGACCACCCTGACGCCGGAGCAGGTCAAGCCGGCGCCGGAAATGGGCACCGCCTTCAGCACCGACTACATGATCGGCCTGGGCACCATCGACGAGCGCATGCTGATCCTGGTGAACATCGACAAGCTGATGTCGAGCTCGGAAATGGGCTTGATGGAGCAACTGGCGGCTTGACGGCCCGGCTTGCGTGTCCCCAAACCTTGGGCACGACCTAGAGCACAAACCGGCGGCAGCGCCCCCATAGAAGGGCGCGCCCACACACGATAGAACACGGGGTTCGCAAGCAGGTCCCGGCGAACAAGTGCACAGACAGCATAGGGGAGAACACAATGAATTTACGCGACTTCAAAATCGGCGCACGGCTGCGCATCGGCTTCGGCGCTATTTTGCTGATCCTGGTGGCCATGGTCCTGTTGACCAACTACCTGAACTACAGCAACAAGTCCCAGCTGACCAAGGGGCTGGAGCTGTCGACCGCCAAGAACCTGCAGGCCGGCGCGATGAAGAGCGCGATGCTGGAGACCGGCATCGCCATGCGCAACATCGGCCTGCAGTCGGACGTCAGCCTGATGCAGAAGGAAGAGCAAAAGGTCAAGGACCAGCGCGCGCGCTACGAGAAGGCGGTGACCGACCTGAAGGCGCTGGGCCTGAACGACGCGGAAAAGAAAACCCTGGCCGACATCGCCGCGCTGGCCGCCGACACCGACAACGCCTTCAAGGAAGCCATCGGCCAGATCCTGGCGTTCAACAGCGAGGGCGGGGCCAAGGTCATTTCCGGCCGCATCGACCCGCTCAACACGCAGACGCTGGCGCTGATCAACAAGCTGGTCGACATGCAGCAGGCCAACGCCAAGGAAGTCATGGACGGCTCGGTCAAGTCCGACCGCAGCCTGATGATCATGCTGTTCGTGCTGGGCGGCATCGCCGTCGCGCTGGGCGTGGTGTGCGCGGCCGTCATCACCCGCTCGATCACGGCGCCGCTGTCGGGCGCGGTCGAAGTGGCGCAGAAAGTGGCCACCGGCGAGCTGACCTCGCAGGTCGTGGTCGAAGGCAAGGATGAAACCAGCGAGCTGCTGCAGGCGCTGAAGGACATGAACGAAAGCCTGGCCAAGACCGTCGGCGACGTCCGCAACGGCACCGAGCTGATCTCGACCGCCTCGCAGGAAATCGCCTCCGGCAACGCCGACCTGTCGGCCCGCACCGAGTCGCAAGCCAGCTCGCTGGAAGAGACCGCGTCGTCGATGGAGGAGCTGACCTCCACCGTCAAGCAAAACGCCGACAACGCGCGCCAGGCCAACCAGCTGGCCGTCTCGGCCTCGTCGGTGGCGGAAAAGGGCGGCACCGTGGTGTCGCAGGTGGTCGAGACCATGGGCTCGATCAAGGCCAGCTCCAGCAAGATCGTCGACATCATCGGTGTGATCGACGGCATCGCCTTCCAGACCAACATCCTGGCGCTGAACGCCGCCGTCGAGGCGGCGCGCGCCGGCGAACAGGGCCGCGGCTTCGCGGTGGTGGCCTCCGAGGTGCGCAACCTGGCGCAGCGCTCGGCCGGCGCCGCCAAGGAAATCAAGGAACTGATCGGCGACTCGGTCGACAAGGTCGACGCCGGCAGCAAGCTGGTCGACGAGGCCGGCCAGACCATGGACCTGATCGTCACCTCGATCCGCCAGGTGGCCGACATCATGGGCGAGATCACCGCCGCCACCCAGGAACAGAGCAACGGCATCGAGGAAGTCAACCAGGCCATCACCCAGATGGACGAGATGACGCAGCAAAACGCCGCGCTGGTCGAGGAGGCCGCAGCCGCCGCCGAGAGCATGCAGGAACAGGCGCAGCTGCTGGCGCAGGCGGTCAGCATCTTCAAGCTGTCGCATGACGAGACGATGCGCCGTCCGGCCGCGCCGGCCCCGCGCGCCGCGGCCGTCGCCGCGCCGCGCCCGGCAGCCCGTCCGGCCCCGGCCGCGCGCGTGGCCGCCGCCCGTCCGGCCCCGGCCAAGAAGCTGACCACCGCCGCGCCATCCGCCGGCGAGGAGTGGGAAGAGTTTTAAGATGTACGCCATTCCGGCCCCGGGCGGGAATGGCGGATGGCATAGTTAGTGCAGTCACATAAAGGTTTAACATATGCCGCAAGCTAAAGACACCGTCAAAGAGTTTGACTTCAACGCCAAGGACTTCGAACGGGTGCGCGGGTTGATTTACAAACGGGCCGGCATCTCGCTGGCCGACAGCAAGCAGGAAATGGTGTACAGCCGCCTGGCGCGGCGCTTGCGCGCCACCGGCATCGGTTCCTTCGCCAAGTACCTGGACGACCTGGAGGCGGGGCGCCTGGGCGAGGAGTGGGAATCGTTCACCAACGCGCTGACCACCAACCTGACCTCGTTCTTCCGCGAAGCCCACCACTTCCCGCTGCTGGCCGAGCACATCAAGCACCGGCGCGAGCCGCTGACCATCTGGTGCTCCGCCAGCTCGACCGGCGAGGAACCGTACTCGATCGCCATGACGGTGTGCGAGGCGTTCAACACGCTGACGCCGAACGTCCAGATCATCGCCACCGACATCGACACCAACGTGCTGGCCACCGCCGAGATGGGCGTCTACACCATGGACCGCCTCGACAAGATGTCGCCCGAGCGCTCGCGCCGCTTCTTCCTCAAGGGCAAGGGCGACCGCGAAGGCCAGGCGCGGGTGCGGCCGGAGCTGCGCAATATGATCACCTTCAAGCAGCTCAACCTGCTGGCCGACAACTGGCCGATCAGCGGCCAGTTCGACGTCATCTTTTGCCGCAACGTGATGATTTACTTCGACAAGGCAACTCAGCGTAAAATACTGTCCCGCTTTGTCCCTTTGAT
Source organism: Duganella sp. CT11-25 (assembly GCF_047302815.1). NCBI lineage: Bacteria > Pseudomonadati > Pseudomonadota > Betaproteobacteria > Burkholderiales > Oxalobacteraceae > Duganella > Duganella sp. CT11-25. Next base: position 1,909,677 of record NZ_JBKBFD010000001.1, on the reverse strand, counting down.
GAAGCCCGATGCGCTGCTGTTTGCGGGGCATTCGGAAAACTTCCTGTATGTCTCGGAGTCGTTGAAACTGCGCGGCAAGACCGTCTACGAACTGGACGACGCAGCCGCTGGCCGAAAAGCACCGTCGCAACGCACATGAGAATAAGCCATGGACCTCGAACAATTTGCCACGAACGTCTACTACGATAGAACGTTCGACTGCGAAGCCGCCAAGATACTGCCGGGCGAGTACTACTTCACCAACAAGGATATGTTGATCGTGACGGTGCTCGGCTCCTGCGTGTCGGCCTGCATCCGCGACCGCGCCACCGGCCTGGGCGGCATGAACCACTTCATGCTGCCGGACGGCGGCGGCGACAACGGCAGCCCGGTGTCGGCCTCCGCGCGCTATGGCACCTACGCCATGGAAATCCTGATCAACGACCTGCTCAAGGCCGGCGCCCGGCGCGAAAACCTGGAAGCCAAGGTGTTCGGCGGCGGGGCCGTGCTCAAGGGCTTCACCGCGATCAACGTCGGCGAGCGCAACGCCGCCTTCGTGCTGAACTTCCTCAAGGTCGAGAAGATCCGGGTGGTGGCCGAAGACCTCAACGACATCCACCCGCGCAAGGTGTATTTCTTCCCGCGCACCGGCAAGGTGCTGGTCAAGAAACTGATGCAAACCCATAACGACACGCTGGCCAAGCGTGAGATCGAATACGCCAGCCGCCTCAAAGTGGCGCCGGTCGGCGGCGAGATCGATCTGTTTTGACAGGGCATAGCCCGGAAAGTAGCGTTTTATGAAGATCAAAGTCCTGATCGTCGACGACTCGGCGCTGATCCGCAGCGTCATGAGCGAGATCATCAATTCCCAGCCCGACATGGAAGTGGTGGCGGCGGCGCCCGATCCGCTGGTGGCGCGCGAACTGATCAAGCAGCACAACCCCGACGTGCTGACGCTGGACGTCGAGATGCCGAAGATGGACGGCCTCGACTTCCTGGAAAAACTGATGCGGCTGCGGCCGATGCCGGTGGTGATGGTGTCCTCGCTGACCGAGCGCGGCTCCGAGATCACCATGCGCGCGCTGGAGCTGGGCGCGGTGGATTTCGTCACCAAGCCGAAGATCTCGATCCAGGCCGGCATGCGCGAATACACCGAGCTGATCACCGACAAGATCCGCGCCGCCTCCAAGGCCAGGGTGCGCGCCCGCACCCTGCCGCAGCCGGGCGCCGACGGCCACGCGCCGCTGCCGCAGCTGCGCAATCCGCTGACCTCGTCGGAAAAACTGATCATCATCGGCGCCTCCACCGGCGGCACCGAGGCGATCCGCGAATTCCTGATGCAGATGCCGTCCGACTGCCCCGGCATCCTGATCACCCAGCACATGCCGGAAGGCTTCACCACCTCGTTCGCCAAGCGCCTCAACAGCCTGTGCAAGATTTCGGTGCAGGAAGCGCAGGGCAACGAGCGCGTGCTGCCGGGCCACGCCTACATCGCCCCCGGCCACTCGCACCTGTACCTGACCCGCAGCGGCGCCAACTACATGACCCGGATCGACCAGGCCGAGCCGGTCAACCGCCACCGGCCGTCGGTCGACGTGCTGTTCCGTTCGGCCGCGCAGTGCGCCGGCAAGAACGCGGTTGGGGTTATCCTGACCGGCATGGGCAAGGATGGCGCGGCCGGCATGCTGGAGATGAAGAACGCCGGGGCGTATAATTTTGCCCAGGACGAGGCCAGCTGCGTGGTGTTCGGCATGCCGCGCGAGGCGATCGCGATGGGCGCGGCGCATGAAATCGGCGCCCTGCAGGCGCTGCCCGGCATGGTGCTGGGCTACCTGGCGCAGCACGGCATGCGCGCCTTGCGCGTATAAAATCGCTAAGTGTGACGTTTTACTGCGACTTTGTTCGCCTTAAAGCAACGAAAATGCTATCCTACAACTTGCTGGCAATTCTAGGCACTATTAACCACCGCGTAGAGAAACAACGGAGTAATTCATGGCTGATCCAAAGATGAAATTTTTAGTTGTTGACGATTTTTCGACGATGCGCCGCATCGTCCGGAATCTGTTAAAAGAACTGGGTTATGCCAATGTCGACGAGGCAGAAGACGGCGTGATGGCGCTGGCGAAACTGCGCGCAGAATCCTTCGACTTCGTCGTGTCCGACTGGAACATGCCGAACATGGACGGCTTGACGATGTTGCAAAACATTCGCGCCGATCCGGCCCTGGCCAAGCTGCCGGTGCTGATGGTGACCGCCGAAGCCAAGAAGGAAAACATCATCGCGGCGGCCCAGGCCGGCGCCAACGGTTATGTGGTCAAGCCGTTCACCGCGGCCACGCTGGATGAAAAACTCAACAAGATCTTCGAAAAACTCGGAGCTTGATGATGTTTGAGCAACAAAATGGCGCCGCCGCTGCCACGTCAGCAGCGATGGAGCCGAACGAGGAGTTTTTGTCGCGTATCGGTCACATGACCCGGGCCCTGCATGAAAGCTTGCGCGGTCTCGGCCTGGACAAACTGATCGAAAAAGCCGCGTCGGACATTCCCGACGCGCGCGACCGCCTCGATTATGTGGCGCGCCTGAGTGAAGACGCGGCGCAGAAAGTGTTAAACGCCACCGACGCCGCCGGCCCCTTGCAGGACCAGATCGGCGGCGACGCCAAGCAGTTGAGCGCCTCCTGGCAGCGGCTGCTGGCGGCCAGCGCCGGCACGGCTGCCGCGTCAGGCGCGGCCTGGCAGGAACTGGCGCAGCAGACCGTCGCCGCGCTGGATGGCGCCGCCGCCGGTTCCAGCGAGACCAAGGCCCATCTGATGGACATCATGATGGCGCAGGACTTCCAGGACTTGACCGGGCAGGTGATTAAAAAGGTCACGTCGATCGCGCAAAACCTCGAACAGCAGCTGGTGCAGATGCTGATCGACTTTGCGCCCGAGCAGATGAAGAAGGAAATCGACAACGGCTTGCTGAACGGACCGCAAATCGATCCGACCCGCGAGAACGTGGTGGCTGACCAGGAGCAGGTGGACGATCTGCTGGATAGTCTGGGCTTCTGATCTGTACCGGCCCGTTCGCCGCGGGCCTTTCTCACCTCAAGACCATGCATCAAACCAATTTCCTCGTCCGTGAGCCGCTGCTGGACGCCAAGCAGCGGGTGGTTGGCTACGAACTCTCCTGGCAGCAGTCCAGCGCGGCGGCATCGACCGCCGACGAGCTGGAAGCGCTGATCGGCTTCGTCGCCGGGCAAGTCAACGACGACGACGGCGGCTGGCTGCTGCGCGACAAAATCCTGTTCCTCGAGGCCGTGCCGGCCATGCTGTCGACCGACGCGCTGCATCAGCTGCCGCCGGAACGCACCGTGTTGTCGATCAAGGCGGCCGAGCTGGCCAATCCGGACACCACCGCCGCCGTGCAGGCGCTGCGCGCCGGCGGCGTCGGCATCCTGCTGCGCGACGCCGACCTGACCCGCATCGGCACCCGGCTGCCGACCCTGGCCTCCTACGTGGAAGTGCGCTTTTCCGGCGCCGACGTCGGCGCCCAGGCGCGCACCTACGCGGCCTTGAAGCAATCGACGGTGGGCATGGTGGCGCGTCCGGTCAGCAACTGGTCCGACTTCGACGCCTGCGCCGCGCTCGGCCTGAATGCCTTCGTCGGCAAGCTGCACCTGACGCCGCGCCCGAGCCCAGAAACCAAGGGCCTGAACCCGGCCCAGACCATCATCATGCAGCTGATGCAGATGGTGCGCCAGAATGCCGACCTGCCACAGCTGGAAGCCGTGCTCAAGCGCGACGCCACGCTGTCCTACAAGCTGCTGCGCTTCATCAACTCGGCCGGCTTCGGCGCCGGGCGCGAGGTGCAGTCGCTCAAGCAGGCGCTGACCCTGCTGGGCTACACGCCGCTGTACCGCTGGCTGACCCTGCTGCTGGCCACGGCCAGCACCTCGGGCTATTCGCCGGTGCTGCTGGAGACGGCGGTGGTGCGCGGCCGCCTGGCCGAGCTGCTGGCGCAGGCCGCGCTGGGCAAGGGCGAGGCCGAGAATGTCTTCGTGGCGGGCATGTTCTCGCTGCTGGACCGGCTGCTGGGCATCCCGATGGACGAGGTGCTGGCCAACATCCAGCTGTCCGACGACGTGGTCGCCGCGCTGCTGACGCGCAGCGGCAAGTACGGCCCCTACCTGGCGCTGGCCGAAGCCTGCGAGCTGAATTCCGACCTGGTGGCCTCGCTGGCCGCGGCCTTGAAGCTGAGTCCGCTGGACGTCAATAAAGCCCACCTGTCCGCGCTGGCCTGGGCCCAAAACGTCGCGGCCTGATCTGCCGCAAGCGGGACCAGTGCCCTTGTTGACAGGTCCCGTTGCGAGGCCGAAGATGGGCGCATGAACGCGAACTCCGACAAAGACTATATCGACGCCAAGGTCGAGACCATGCACACGCTGCTGGACGAGCGGCTGGGCGCGTTCCAGGCCATGATGGATGGTCGTTTTGCCGAGATGCAGGCACAGATAAATGGTCGCTTTGCCGAGATGCAGGCGCAGATGAATGGTCGCTTTGCCGAGATGCGCGCCTACATCGATGGTCGCTTTGCTCACATGGACGAGAAAATCGAGCGTGTGGCCGCCGAGTTGCGTGCTGAAATGGCGAAAAATACCGCGCACATCGTTAAATGGATGATTGGCACCTGGATCGCCGGCATCGTGCTATTTATCACGGTTATGACTTTTACCGTGAACAATGTTGCAGCAGAGGCGAGGGCCGCCACTGCTGCGCTTGCAGCCGAAGTACGCGCTGCGAGGACAGCCGCGCCGATGGCGCAACCACCCATCATCATCCAGCTGCCGCCGGCGGCGGCCCCGCAGCCTAAGCCTTAGATTTCCAGATTGTCGATCAGGCGGGTCGAGCCCAGCTTGGCGGCGGCCAGCACCACCAGCGGCGCGCCTTGCGCCAGGTCGCCGGCGCTTGGCGGCTGCAGGTCCGAGCGCTTGCGGATCGAGACATAATCCGGCTTCCAGCCGCGCTTGGCCAGGTCTTCCATCGCCTTGTGCTCGACCTGGAAGATATCCAGGTGGCCGGCGCGCATCTCATTGGCCACGTAGTTCAGGCTCTGGAACAGCGCCGGCGCCTCCGCGCGCTCCGCTTCCGACAGGTACATATTGCGCGACGACAGCGCCAAGCCGTCTTCCGCGCGATAGGTCTCGGCGCCGATGATCTCGGTCGGCAGCGCGAACTGGCGGCTCATGTTGCGCACCATCATCAGCTGCTGGTAATCCTTCTTGCCGAACACCGCCACCTTCGGCTGCACGCACGAGAACAGCTTGAGCACGATGGTGGTCACGCCGGTGAAGAAGCCGGGACGGAACTCGCCCTCCAGCGTGTTGCCCAGGTCGGCCGGCGGATTGACGCGGAACTCCTGCGGTTCCGGGTACAGGTCCTTCTCGGTCGGCGCGAACAGCACGTACACGCCTTCCTTCTCCAGCTTCTCAACGTCGGCCTGGAAGGTGCGCGGATACTTGTCGAAATCCTCGTTCGGGCCGAACTGCAGGCGGTTGACGAAGATCGACGCGACCACCGGGTCGCCGTGCTTGCGCGCCAGGCGCATCAGCGACAGATGGCCCTCGTGCAGGTTGCCCATGGTCGGGACGAAGGCGGTGCGCAGTTGGCCGCTGAGTTGGTCGCGCAATTCTTCAATGGTGGTAATGATTTTCATGACGTAGGTTCGCGATGGGCGTAATGGGGAATTCGGGAGGTGTGAACCGCGCCGCTCAGGCGGGCGAGTAGGCCAGCCGCACGTAAATCGGTGCGAACGGCTCGGCCTGGGTAATTTCTATCAGGGTTTCCTTGGCCAGCTCCAGCAGCGCGACAAAGTTCACCACCACCACCGGCACACCGCCGGCGAGGTCGAACAGGTCGGCGAACTCGACGAAGCGGGTCGATTGCAAACGGCGCAGGATGCCGGTCATGTGCTCGCGCACCGACAACTCCTGGCGGCTGATCCTGTGGTGCTGGGTCAGCTTGGCGCGCTTCATCACATCCAGCCAGGCTTGCTGCAGGTCGACCGGCGCCACGTCCGGCCAGGTCTGCACCAGGCTTTGCTCGATGAAGATCTGGGTCCGCACGAAATCGCGGTCCAGCTGCGGGACCGCGTTCAGGTCGTAGGCGGCCAGCTTGATTTGTTCGTATTCGAGCAGGCGGCGCACCAGCTCGGCGCGCGGATCGTCCAGCTCGGCATCCAGCTCGGCCTGGCGTTGCGGCAGCAGCATGCGCGACTTGATCTCGATCAGCATGGCCGCCATCAGCAGGTACTCGGCGGCCAGCTCCAGGTTAGACAGGCGGATCTGGTCGACATATTTGAGGTACTGCAGCGTCAGCTGCGCCATCGGGATGTCGAGGATGTTGAAGTTTTGCTTGCGGATCAGATAGAGCAGCAAGTCCAGCGGTCCCTCGAAGGCGTCGAGGAAGATTTCCAGCGCGTCCGGCGGGATGTACAGGTCGTTCGGCAGCTTGAGCAGCGGTTCGCCGTACAGGCGGGCGAGGGCGGAGACTTCGGTGGTGACGGCGGCGGCGGCCTCGGCGACTTCAGGCGTGACGGCGGCCTCGGCCGCTTCAACGGACTCGGCCGCGTCGGCCGACGCTGCGGCCTCCACCGCGGTCAGGCCGTCGGCGGCTACAGGCAGCTGCTCGTCCGCCGTCTCGGCAGCCGTATCGTCTGGCAACATCCTTGCCGCCCCGTTTGCTTAGACCTTGTTCTGGTAAACGTAGGCTTGTTGCTTGATGGCCGACTTGAGCTGGCGTTCCTGCTCATCCAGCGACACCGGCGGGCGATCCCACAGCAGCGCGCGGCCTTGTTGCTGGCCGGCTTCCATGCCTGGGTTCTTTTCCTTCAGCGCCTTGATGAACAGGGTGTGATCGGATTCGTACATCGAATGTTGTTTAGAGAGTTTCATATTATCTAAGTGGATGGATCAGCAAAGGCTATTTTACCGCGCTGCGGCGCTCAGGCGCTAATTCTATCGCCGGCAACCGGCTGGAAAACGTGTAATCGGGTATGCTCATAGGGTTAATGTTGCATGTCTATCACTAAAACTACAACAATGAGCAACCGCCTGTCCGCCAAAACCATCTTTTTACTCACTTTGCCGCCGCTGCTGTGGGCCGGCAACGCCGTTGTCGGCCGCCTGGTGCACGATATGCTGCCGCCGGTGCTGCTCAATTTCCTGCGCTGGCTGATCGCCCTGTGCATCCTGCTGCCGCTGGCCGGCCCGGTGTTCCGGCCGGACGCCGGCCTGTGGCGCCACTGGAAACAGTACGCCATGCTGGGCCTGCTTGGCATCGGCATGTACAACGCGCTGCAATACATGGCCCTGCAAAGCTCGACGCCGATCAACGTCACGCTGGTCGCCTCCGGCATGCCGGTGTGGATGATGCTGACCGGCTGGCTGTTCTTCGGCGTGCCGGTGGCGCGGCGCCAGGTGGCCGGCGCCGTGCTGTCGATCGCCGGCGTGCTGGTGGTGCTGGCGCGCGGCGAATGGCGGCACGTGATGGAATTGCGGCTGGTGGCGGGCGATGTGTTCATGATCCTGGCCACCATCGCCTGGTCGCTGTACAGCTGGATGCTGACCCGCACCAGGGAGCCGGCCGCCATCCGCGCCAACTGGGCCAGTTTCCTGGTGGCGCAGGTGGCGTTCGGCGTGCTGTGGTCGGGCGGCTTCGCGCTGGGTGAGCAGGCGCTGGGCGCGATCCCGGTGCAATGGAGCTGGGCGCTGGCCGCCGCGCTGGTGTATGTCGCGGTCGGTCCGGCGGTGATCGCCTTCCGCTGCTGGGGCGCCGGCGTGGAACGGGCCGGGCCGTCGGTCGGGGCCTTCTTCGTCAACCTGACGCCGCTGTTCACGGCCTTGCTGTCGTCGGCCTTCCTGGGCGAAGCGCCGCACGGCTACCATGCCGTCGCGTTCGCGCTGATCGTCGGCGGCATCGTGGTCTCGGCGCGGCGCGGCTAGCCGCCCGCCGCCACCTTCAATGCGTCGATAAACACCCGCACCTTCTGCGGCAGATGGGGCGTGGCGGGAAATACCGCGTGGATGTCGCTCTCGGCCTGCGTCCATTCCGGCAGCAGCCGCACCAGCCGGCCGGCCGCGACATCGTCCTGCGTCAAAAAGGTGGTGGCGCGCAGCACGCCCACGCCGGCCAGCGCGGCCGCGCGGCTGGCATACGCCGTGTTGGTGGAAAACACCGTGTTGCGCATCCTCACCTCGTGCAGCTTGCCGGCGCCGTTCTCCAGCGTGAACACTTTGGGCTGCTGCAGCACCGATAGCGAAATGAACGGCATCGACTCCAGCGCTTGCGGGTCGGCCGGCATGCCGTGTTGCGCGATGAAGTCCGGGCTGGCCGCCAGCCAGCGCGTCAGCGGCCCAACGCGGGTCGCCATGTGCCCGGAATCGGCCAGCTTGCCCAGCCGGACCGTGACGTCGATGCCTTCGGCGATCAGGTCGATCACATGGTCGCCGCAGGTCAGGTCGATGTGCAGCCCCGGGTAGCGGACGCGCAGTTGCGCCAGCAGCGGCGCCACCACGATCACCCCGTAATCGATGGGGGAGGCCACGCGCAGCGTGCCTTGCGGGACATCGCGCCCGGTGCGGGCCTGCTCGATGGCCTGTTCCGCCGACTGCAGCAACTGGCGGCTGGCCTCGTAGAACGCGCGCCCGGCCTCGGTCAGGCTCAGCTTGCGTGTCGAGCGCAGCAGCAGGCCGACGCCGATTTCCGCCTCCAGCAGCTGCATGTGCTTGCTGACCATGGACTTCGCCAGCCCGAGCCGCTCGGCGGCGGCCGTCAGCGAGCCCGCCTCGACCACGGCGACGAAGGTCGTCAGGCGGTTCAGATTGATTGTGCTGAGATTGACCATGCTGCCATTATGCCTTGATTGTGCACTTTAGGTGAACTGAGATTCCGCTATTGTCCGGCTTATCGGGACGGCGATGACTCCCTATACTGGCCTCATTCACCCACACATGCACACAAGGACTCGTCATGAAACTCTACGGCTTCCCACTCTCCGGCCATTCGCACCGCGCGGAACTGTTCCTCAACCTGCTTCAGCTGCCTTACGAGTTCGTCCCGATGCCGCTGGCCGGCGGCAAGCACCGCACGCCGGAATTCCTGTCGTTGAACGCCTTCGGCGAAGTGCCGGTGCTGGAGGACGGCGATGTGGTGCTGGCCGATTCGACCGCCATCCTGGTGTACCTGGCGTCCAAATACGACGACAGCGGCCGCTGGCTGCCGCGCGACCCGGTCGCCGCCGCCCATGTGCAGCGCTGGCTGTCGGCCGCCTCGGGCAAGATCGCCTACGGTCCCGCCGCCGCACGGCTGGTGACGGTGTTCGGCGCGCCGCTGGACCACGAGCGCGCCAAGTCCATCGCCAGCCGCCTGTTCGATGTGCTGGAACAGGAGTTGAGCGGCCGCCGCTATCTGGTTGGCGAACACGCCAGCATCGCCGACGTCGCCGCGTTCAGCTACATCGAACACGCGCCGGAAGGCGGCGTCTCCCTGAAGCCGTACCCGAACATCCGCGCCTGGCTGGCCAACGTGCGCGCGCTGCCGGGGTTTGTGGCCATGCAGGCCACCCAGGCCGGCGTGGCGCCGGAAGAGGCGTAAGCCATGGGCGCCGCCATCTCTCCATTCCACGCCGATGAACTGGCGATCCAGCAGCGCGTCGGCGTGCGCGAGCAGATGGCTGGCGCCGCCGCTTTTATCCGCGACTTCATGCCGGACCAGCACCGGCAGTTTTTTGAAGAGCTGCCATTTTTCTTCATCGGCGCGCTGGACGCGGCTGGCCAGCCGTGGGCGACCATGCTGACCAGCTATCCCGGCTTCATCGCCGCGCCGGACGCGCACACGCTGGACATCGACGGCGGCATGCTGGCCGGCGATCCGTTGCAAGGCCAGTTGCGGGTCGGCGACTACATTGGCGGCCTGGGACTGGCGCCGACCACGCGCCGCCGCAACCGCGTCAATGGCGTGATCGCGGCGGCCGGTGAGGACGGCATTCGCGTCGATGTCACGCAAAGCTTCGGCAACTGCCCGCAATACATCCAGCACCGCCAGCACAGCGCGGTGCCGGATGCGGCCACCCGCAAGGTGCAGGTGGTGCGCGGCACGACGCTGAGCGCGCAGGACCGGGAACTGATCGCACGCGCCGACACCTTTTTCATCGCCAGCGCCAACCTGGATGCCGATGCAGGCAAGGGACGCGGCGTCGATGTGTCGCACCGCGGCGGCCGGCCGGGGTTTGTGCGCATCGACGACGAGCGCACGCTGACATCGCCGGAATTCGTCGGCAATTTCTTCTTCAACACGATGGGCAATCTGCTCGGGCATCCGCGCGCGGGCTTGCTGTTCATCGACTTCGAGCGCGGCGACATGCTGCACCTGGCGGTGGAGGGCGAGATCATCTGGGATGGTCCGCAAGTCCAGGCCTTCGCCGGCGCCGAGCGGCTGCTGCGCTTTCATATCCGTGAGGTGGTGCGCAACGTCGGCGCGCTGCCGTTCCGCTGGACCGATCCGCAACCGGCGATGCAGAACGCCCGCACCGGCAATTGGACGGAGGCCGGCAGCGTGCTCGCCGCCGCCGGCAAGCGCGCGAGCTGGCGCCGGTTCGCCGTGACCGATATCGTGCAGGAGAGCGATAACGTGCGCTCGTTCCACATGGCGCCGGCCGATGGCATCGGCGTGGCTGCGCATGTGCCGGGCCAGTTCGTCACGGTGCGCGTGCCGGGTGCGGATGGCGCCGCGCAGCAGGTCCGCAGCTACACGCTGTCGGATGCGCCCAACGGCCGCAGCTACCGCATCAGCGTCAAGCGCGACGGCGTGGTGTCGCGCTGGCTGCACGAGCACCTGTCGCCCGGCGCCACCGTCGAATTGATGGGGCCCGGCGGCGACTTCGTGTTCGAGGAGGGCACGCAGCGCCCGGTCGTGATGCTCTCGGCCGGCATCGGCATTACGCCGATGATCGCGATGCTCAACGGACTGTTGGTCAACGGCAGCCGCACGCGGCACAAACATGCTATCCACTTCATCCATGGTGCGCGCAGCCCCGGCGAGTTTGCGTTCGCCAGTCATCTGCAGTCGATGGCGGCGGGTCACAGCAACTTGAACGTGCATGTGCGCTACAGCGCGACCGAAGGCCGTATCGATATCGACATGCTGAAGGACTTGCTGCCCTTCGACGACTACGACTTCTACCTGTGCGGCCCGGCGCCGTTCATGCAGCAGATGTACGAAGGCTTGCGTGGCCTGAACGTCGCGGACGCGCGCATCCGCTTCGAAGCCTTCGGTCCTGCCAGCGTGCGCCGCAGCGCCGCGCCGGCGGCAGGGCCAGCAACGTCGCCAGCAGCGCCGGTGCCCGTGCGGTTCGCCGCGTCGGGCGTGTCGGCAACCTGGAACGGCGAGGGCAGCCTGCTGGCGCTGGCCGAGGCCAACGGAGTGCCCGCGCCATCGGGGTGCCGTTCGGGCTTGTGCGGCTCTTGCGCGGTAGGCTTGCAAGCGGGCGAGGTGCGCTACACCCGCGAATGCGATGCGCAGGCAGAGGCCGGACAAGTGCTGCTGTGTTCCGTCGTACCGGGCGCCGGCACACAAGCGATCACCCTAGCGATTTGATATAGCGTGGATCGACCTGCGCGCAGTAGCTGGCGCAGGCCTGGCGCGCCGCATTGGCCGCCGCGTGCACCAGCATTTCCGCGTTCGAGTGGAAGCACATGGAGACGATGATCGAGGGCGGTTCGGGTTGTACAGGCAGTTCGATGAATTCGCCGCTCTCCAGCAAGCTGACGACGAACAGGCTGGGTATCGCCGCCACGCCGTAGCCGTCCTTCACCAGCTGTACGATCGCCGCCACCGACGGCGAACAAGTGATGCGCGTCTGCTCCAACGGGATCATCGCCAGGTTGGCCATCTTGCTGACGATTTCCTCCAGCATGCGTTGCGGCGCGGTGCCGCGCCCGAAAGTCAGGATGGGCAGCTGCAGCAGGCGCTGGTTCAGCCCTTCCTTGCGCGTATCGACCAGTCCCCGGCGCGCGATCCAGTGCAGCGGATAGACCGCCAGCGCTTCCGAAACGATATCGCTGCTTTCCACACCCTCGACCTGGATCACCAGATCGAGCTCGCGCGCGCGCAAACGCCGCTCCAGCACATTGCTCATGTCGACCGCCAGGTCGACTTCGAGCTCCGGATACAACACATTGAGCTCGCGAATGTACTGCGCCAGCCAGCTGTGAACCACCGATTCGATCACGCCAAGCCGCAGCCGGCCGCGAATTGCACTATCTTTGTGCGCCGCCGCCTGCAGCCTGCGCGTCGCATCGACCACCGCTTTCGCGTGGCCCAGCAGGTACTCGGCATTGGCTGTCAGGCGGAAGTCCTTGCTGCTCCTGTCGATCAATTCGGTCTGCAATTCCTCTTCCAAGGTCTTGATGCGCAAGGAAATCGCGGCCGGCGTCGCATGCAGCGCGCGGGCCGTGGCGCGGAAGCTGCGCAGTTGGGCCAGGGTGACGAAAGTTTCAAGGAACCGGGTATTCATGAGTCAAGAATACCTTAACTCCATGCACCGGGATAGCGCACACTGGTAAGAAAAACTATACAGCAACAGCAAAAATAACTAGATGGCATGTAGGGGTATTCAAGTTTATTCTTAACTCATGACGTTTTTTCATCATCAAATCAGCGAGACACTCATGACCCCACTCGAACTAAGGCACAAGGTGCGCAGCGGCGAATTCCGGCTGCCGACGGCCGGCTACTGCGGCGAGTACGCCCAGGCCAACCTGGTGATACTGCCCCAGGCCCATGCCGATGAATTCCTGCTGTTCTGCCAGCGCAACCAGCGCGCCTGCCCGCTGCTGGCGGTGGGCGAGCCGGGTCAGTGGAACATCGCGCGCCTCGGCGCCGACATGGACCTGCGCAGCGACACGCCCGGCTACAACATCTATCGCGGCGGCCAACTGGCGTCGCAAACGCATGCGCTGCACGAGGTCTGGCGCGACGACCTGGTGGTGTTCGCCATCGGCTGCTCCTTTTCGTTCGAGCAGATGCTGATGGATGCGGGCATCAAGCTGCGCCACATCGAGCAGCGCCGCAACGTCGCCATGTATCGCACCAACATCCGCAACCAGAGCGCCGGACCGTTCGGCGGCGAGATGGTGGTGTCGATGCGGCCGATGAAGGCGGTCGACGCGATCCGCGCGATCCAGATCACCAGCCGTTTCCCGGCGGTGCATGGCGCGCCGGTACACCTGGGCGATCCGGCGCTGATCGGCATCGCCGACATCGGCCGGCCCGACTACGGCGATGCGGTCGAGATCATGCCGGACGAGATACCTGTTTTCTGGGCCTGCGGCGTCACGCCGCAGGAAGCCATACGCCACGCGCGCCTGCCGCTGGCGATCACCCACCAGCCGGGCTACATGCTGGTGACGGACATACGCAACGCTTCGTTAGCCGCATTCTGAGTTAAACAACATGGCAACACCTCGACACCGGGTCCGCATGCGCACCCGGTGGGGGAGTGCTGCATCTAAAAAAGGGAGAGCACGATGAACACCAAAGCACTAGGCACCACACAGCAGGAGGGATTTTTCTCCTGGTTTCACGCCTTGACGGGCAAGGAGCGCCGCACCTTCTGGAGTTGCAAGATCGGCTATGCGCTGGACGCGATGGACACCCAGTTCCTCAGCTTCGTCATCCCGACGCTGATCGCCACCTGGGGCCTGTCCAAGGGCGACGCCGGCTTGATCGGCACCGTCACCTTGCTGACCTCCGCCGCCGGCGGCTGGATCGCCGGCATCCTGTCGGACCGCATCGGCCGCGTCAAGACGCTGCAGCTGACCATCCTGTGGTTCGCCTTCTTCACCGTGTTGTGCGGCTTGGCGCAGAACTTCCAGCAGCTGCTGTGGGCGCGCGGCCTGATGGGCTTCGGCATGGGCGGCGAATGGACTGCCGGTGCCATCCTGATCGGCGAGGTGATACGCGCCAAGGACCGCGGCAAGGCGGTCGGCATGGTGCAGGCCGGATGGGCGATCGGCTGGGGCGTGTCGGCGCTGTTGTACGCGCTGATGTTCTCGCTGCTGCCGGCCGAATGGGCGTGGCGCTCGCTGTTCCTGCTGGGGATACTGCCGGCGCTGTTCGTGATCTTCATCCGCCGCTTCGTCGATGAGCCGGAGGTGTTCGTGGCGCAGCAGCAGAAAATCGCCAGCACCGAGGAGCGCGCGTCGTTCGCCCAGATCTTCGCGCCGAAGATGCTCAGCACCACGCTGCGCGCGGTCCTGCTGACCACTGGCGCCCAAGGCGGCTACTACGCCATCACCACCTGGCTGCCGACCTTCCTCAAGACCGAGCGCCACCTGACGGTGCTGGGCACCGGAGGCTACCTGGCGATGGTCATCGTCGGCTCCTACGTCGGCTATATCGTCAGCGCCTTCCTGACCGACTACCTGGGCCGCAAGAAGAACTTCATCCTGTTCGCCACCGGCTCGATGTGCATCGCCCTGGCCTACACCCGGCTGCCGGTGACGGACGGCGTGATGCTGTTCCTCGGCTTCCCGCTGGGCTTCTGCGTGTCCGGTGTGTTCAGCGGCATGGGTGCTTTCCTGACCGAGTTGTTCCCGACCGCGATACGCGGCTCGGGCCAGGGCTTCAGCTACAACATGGGCCGCGCGGTCGGCTCGCTGTTCCCGCTGATGATCGGCATGAGCAGCCAGTCGATGGCGCTGGGCGAGGCGATCGGCGTGTTTGCCGGCACCGCCTACGGCGTGATGATCCTCGCCGCATTAACCCTGCCGGAAACCGCAGGCAAGAAACTTGAATCCTGATCTAAAAGGTATCACCATGAAAAACGACATCCCCGCTCAACAACTTCGCTGGCAGTTCTGGGTCGACCGCGGCGGCACCTTCACCGACATCGTCGCACGCCGGCCCGACGGCAAGCTGGTGACGCACAAGCTGCTGTCCGAATACCCGGAGCGCTACGACGACGCCGTCACGCAGGGCATGCGCGACCTGCTGGGACTGAAGAAGGGCGATCCGCTGCCGGCCGACCAGATCGAAGTAATCAAGATGGGCACCACCGTCGCCACCAACGCGCTGCTGGAGCGCAAGGGCGCGCGCACCGCGCTGGCGATCACGCGCGGCTTCGCCGACCAGCTGCGCATCGGCTACCAGGACCGGCCCGACATCTTCGCCATGCGCATCAAGTTGCCGGACCTGATCTACGAGCAGGTGATCGAGATCGACGAGCGCGTCGGCGCGCGCGGCGAAGTACTGCAGGCGCCGGACGAGGCGCAGTTGTGCCGCCAGTTCGCCGGCCTGCGCGGACAGGGCATCGACGCCATCGCGATTGTGCTGATGCACGCCTATCGCTATCCACAACATGAGCAGCGCCTGCGCGGGTTGGCCGAAGACGCGGGCTTCACACAGATCTCGGTCAGCCACCAGGTCAGCCCCTTGATGAAGATCGTCGGCCGTGGCGACACGACGGTGGTGGACGCCTACCTGTCGCCGGTGCTGCGCGACTACGTGTCGCGGGTGTCGGCCGACACCGGCGACGTGCGCATCATGTTCATGCAGTCCAACGGCGGCCTGACGGATGCGCGCCGCTTCCAGGGCAAGGATGCGATCCTGTCCGGTCCGGCCGGCGGCATCGTCGGCGCGGTCAAGAGTTGCGAGGCGATCGGCCTGAAACAGGTGATCGGCTTTGACATGGGCGGCACGTCGACCGACGTCGCGCATTACGACGGCGCCTATGAGCGCGTGTTTGAAACCGTGGTAGCCGGCGTGCGGGTGCGCGCGCCGATGATGCATATCCATACCGTGGCGGCGGGCGGCGGCTCGATCTGCCGCTTCGAGAACGGCCGCTTCAAGGTGGGACCGGAATCGGCGGGCGCCAATCCGGGCCCGGCCAGCTACCGCAAGGGCGGTCCGTTGACCGTCACCGACTGTAACGTCATGCTGGGCCGCATCCAGCCGGAGCACTTCCCGCATGTCTTCGGCCCGAACGGCGACCAGCCGCTGGACCGCGACGTGGTGGTACGCGCCTTCAGCGCGCTGGCCGACAAGATCGCCACGGAGACCGGCACGCGCCTGTCGCCGTCCGCCGTGGCCGACGGCTTCCTGGCTGTAGCGGTCGATAACATGGCGCAGGCGATCAAATCGATCTCGGTGGAGCGCGGCTATGACGTCAGCCGCTACGCCATGTGCTGCTTCGGCGGCGCCGGCGGCCAGCATGCCTGCCGCGTGGCCGACGTGCTGGGCATGACCAAGATCGCGATCCATCCGTTTGCCGGCGTGCTGTCGGCCTTCGGCATGGGTCTGGCGGATATCCGCGCCATGCGCGAAGGCGCGGTCGAGCAGCTGCTGACCGAGGCCGCGCTGGAGGGACTGCAACCGCAGCTTGCCGCGCTGGCGCAAGAAGCCGGCGCCGATCTGCTGGCACAGCAGGTGGCGCGGGAAGATATCCGCGTTGAACTGTGCGCGCGCCTCAAGTACCAGGACAGCGATTCGGCGTTCGTGATCCCGCTGGGCAGCATGGGCGAGATGGCGGCGGCGTTCGCGTCGCTGTATCGCGGCCGTTTCGGCTTCGTCATGGAAGGCCAGCCGCTGGTCATCGAGTCGGTCTCGGCGGAAGCCATCGGCGCCGGCGATGGCGCGGACTTCGTCATCGAAGTCCCTGCCGGCGGCGGCACCGAATCGCCTGGCCGTGTCTACAGCTATGTCGATGGCCAGACCGTGCCGATCGCGCTGCATGTGCGCGCCGAGCTGCCGGTCGGCAGCCGCGTTGCCGGCCCGGCGCTGATCCGCGAGCAGATCGCCACCACCGTGGTCGATGCCGGCTGGACCGCCCGCGTGCTGCCCGACCATACGCTGCTGCTGGAGCGCGTCGCCGCCGCCGGTAGCGCGCACAAGATGACGACCGCGGTACATCCGATCCACCTGGAGATCTTCAACAACCTGTTCATGGCCATCGCCAAGCAGATGGGCACGACGTTGGAGAACACCGCCTATTCGGTCAACATGAAGGAGCGCCTGGACTTCTCCTGCGCCATCTTCGACCGCCACGGCAACCTGATCGCCAATGCGCCGCACATTCCCGTGCATCTGGGATCGATGAGCGATAGCGTGCTGTGCGTGATTCGCCAGCATGCCGCGACGATGGCGCCGGGCGACGCCTATGTGCTCAACGTCCCGTACAACGGCGGCACGCACCTGCCCGACATCACCGTGGTCTGCCCGGTGTATGGCGACGGCGTGGAACCGATGTTCTACGTCGCCGCGCGCGGCCACCACGGCGACGTCGGCGGGATCACGCCGGGCTCGATGCCGCCGAACAGCACCACCATCGAGGAAGAGGGCGTCCTGCTCGACAACATCAAGATCGTCGACAAGGGCGTGTTCCTGGAGCCGCTGGTGCGCGGCCTGTTCGCCGCCGGCCCCTGGCCTAGCCGTAATATCGACCAGAATATCTCGGACCTGATCGCCCAGCTGGGCGCCTGCGAAACCGGCGCCAACGAACTGCTGAAAGCCGTGTCGACCTACGGCAGGGACGTGGTGCTGGCCTACATGCAGCACGTGCAGGACAACGCCGAAGCGGCGGTGCGCAAAGCCATCGGCGGCCTGCGCGATGCCAGCTTCGCCTACGAGATGGACGATGGCGCGATTCTCAAGGTCAAGCTGACCATCGACCACGCCAACCGCAGCGCGACGGTGGACTTCACCGGCACCAGCGAGCAGCGGCCGACCAACTTCAATGCGCCGCTGTCGGTGTGCAAGGCCGCCGTGCTGTACGTGTTCCGCACGCTGATCGACAGCGACATCCCGATGAACGAGGGCGTGCTCAAGCCGCTGAAGCTGATCATCCCGGAAGGCTCGATGCTCAACCCGCGCTATCCGGCGGCGGTGGTGGCGGGCAACGTGGAAGTGTCGCAGTACGTGACCGACGCGCTGTACGGCGCGCTGGGCGTGATGTCGGCCTCGCAGGGCACGATGAACAACTTCACCTTCGGGAACGAGGAGCACCAGTATTACGAAACCATCGCCGGCGGTTCCGGCGCCGGTCCGGGCTTCGACGGCACGGCGGCGGTGCAGACCCACATGACCAACTCGCGCATGACCGATCCGGAGGTGCTGGAGTGGCGCTTCCCGGTGCTGGTCGAGACGCATGCGATCCGGCGCGGCAGCGGCGGCAAGGGTGGGCAGCAGGGCGGCGACGGCGCGCTGCGCCGCATCCGCTTCCTGGAGGCGATGACCGCCAACATCCTGGCGGGGCACCGCCGCATTGCGCCGTTCGGCCTGCAGGGCGGCGAGCCCGGCGCGCTGGGACGCAACTGGGTCGAGCGCCAGGATGGCTCGGTCGAGGAGTTTGGCGCCACCCACACCGCCGAGATGCGGGCCGGCGATGTCTTCGCGATCGAAACGCCGGGAGGCGGCGGCTTCGGTTCTTAATCCGCAATCGGGCGGGATAGCCAGGGCTCGCTGTCCCGCCGCCGACATCAGAGCCTGTACAACTGGGGATACAACAATGAAGAAGACTATGCTTGCGCTCATGCTGGGCGCATTGGCAGGGACGGCTGCCGCCCAATCGAACGTGACGGTGTACGGTATCGTCGACATGGCGCTGGTGCGTGAAAGCGGCGGTACCGCCGCCACCACCAAGCTGACCTCCGGCGTGGAGGCGGGTTCGCGCCTCGGTTTCAAGGGGGTGGAAGACCTGGGTGGCGGCATGTCGGCCATCTTCCTGCTGGAGAGCGGCTTCCAGGCCGACACCGGCGCGATGGGGCAGGGCGGACTGCTGTTCGGCCGCCAGGCGTATGTGGGCTTGCAGACGAAATCGGGTACGGTCACGCTGGGTCGCCAGTACACGCCCCAGTACCTCGCCATCGCGGCGGTCGATCCGTTCGGTTCCGGCACGGCGGGCGACACCAAGAACCTGATGGCGGCCACGGGCAACAGCGCCAGCCGCATGGACAACGCGGTCAAGTACATTTCGCCGCAGGTGAGCGGTTTCAATGCGGAGGTCGTGTACGGCGCCGGCGAAGTCTCCGGCGACAGCGCGGCGGGCCGGCAGTTCGGCGGCGCGCTGGCGTATGCGGGCGGCCCGCTGACGGTGCGCCTGGCACATCACAACCGCAACAACGATACGGCCACGCTCAAGAACACCAGTACCGCCAGGAACACGGTGTTGACGGCGCTGGTCGACTTCGGTCTGCTTAAGGCGCACTTTGCCTACGGCGTGGACAAAGGCCTGAACAGCGCGCTGCCGCGCAACCTGGCCAATCCCTTCGGCTACGCGGTGGCGCCGACGCCCACCACCGACAGCAACGTCGTGCTGGTCGGCGTCACGGTGCCGCAGGGTGTCGGTACCTGGATCGCTTCGTACATCCGCAAGAACGACAAGACGGCGTTCAATCAGGACGCGCAGCAGCTGGCGGCCGGCTATCGCTACTACCTGTCCAAGCGCACGGACCTGTATGGCGTGTACGCATACATCCGCAACAAGAACGGCGCAGGTTATACGGCAGGCAGCGCGATTGAAGGCGGCACGGGCAATCGCGGTCTCAATCTCGGCATTCGCCATATCTTCTAAGGAGCGCGGTCATGAGCAAAATATTGAAAGCGGTTTTCACCACCCTGGTGATGCTGGCGCTGAGCGCCGGCGCGGCGGAGAAAGGCACGGCCGACGAAGCCGTCGCCATGGTGAAGAAAGCCGGCGAGTTCCTGAAGAAGAACGGCAAGGAGAAGGCTTTTGCCGAATTTAACAATCCGAAGGGAGCGTTCCTGCACAAGGACCTGTACATCTTCACCTTCCTGGCCAACGGCGACGGCATCGAGCAGGCCAACGGCGCCAACGTCAAGCTGGTGGGGAAGAACGTCACGGAAATGAAGGACGCCGACGGCAAGTTCCTGATCAAGGACATCCTCGCGCTGGGCATGGGCAAGGACGGCAAGGGCTGGGTCGATTACAAATGGCCCAATCCCAGCACCGGCACCATCGACGCCAAGCGTACCTACGTGGAGCGCGTGGACGACGTGATCATCGGCTGCGGCATCTACAAATAGGCGCAGGGGGCAACGCTCAGGCGGCAATGCCCTCCAGATGTCTTTTCAGGCGAGCTTCCACTTCGCCTTTACCGGCAATCGTGTTGTCGTAAAACAGCGTGCGAAAGCCGGAAACATCAAACGGCAGTCGTTCGCGTTTTTTGTCGCTGAGTAGGATGGTGGTCTTACCCATGCCGTGGGCATAGCCGACTTCATAGAAGACATTCGGATTGTTGGGTGTGATGTCGGCGATGACGATGCTGGCTTCCTGAATACTTTGGGTGATGTCGTTGATAATCAGTCCTGAAGTATAAGTGTCGTCGCCACGTACAACCTTATAGCCGAATGCTTCGCAAGTAGGACGGATGACTTCTCGATACAAGGCGTTGTACTCGTCCGTAAATTGCATGACGATAAAGCATTCTGCGGGACGGGAGTCGACGCTCACATTGCGTACGATGACGTTTCCACTACTTTCCAGCAAAATGCTGATCGGGCCTTTCATGATTTGCTGGATCGCAGAGGCAACTCGCACTCCGTCAAGATAGAGTTCCAATACGGATCCCTTGACCGTCAGCGTCAATTTGTACCAGCGCTCGCTTTCCAGGCTGGCGCCATAACCGGCGCCTGCCAGCGGTTTCCATTGATTATCACGCGAGATCGCAAACCCATACAGCGCTCCCAGATTATTGATACCGGCAAATAGCTCGCCGCCCCGGTCTATGCTCAGGCCGATCTGGCAGCGTGCATCCGGATCGGGCAGTTTGACTTCCAATGCGATCGTGCCTTGTTCGAATTGGATGTTGGATCGCACCAGTGCTCGCGGGATGGCCGCAGGGTGGAGCGGTGGCAGAGTCGAGACGAGCGCAATCTCGTTGGCCGATAGATCGACGTTGCCGAAAATTGATGCCCAGTTTGGTTTCATTTTCGATCCCCAAGTTAGCCGTCGCAGTAAGAATCAGCTTATCACCTTGGTGGGAAATGGCAGCGCGCCGCGTCAAGGCATCAGTGCTTGAGCGAGCGCCGCATCACCAGCGGCGGCGGTTCCATCGGATTGGCGTGCGAGTATTCGAGTTCCTCCGCCAGCTCGAACTCGAAGGCGGTGTAGAAGTCGATCAGCTTGGGCTGGTCGGCGCGCACCGCGAGCCGGACTTCCTCGATGCCGCTGGCCAGGCCGTGGTGGATCACCGCTTCCAGCAGATGTTGCGACAGGTTGCTGCCGCGGTACTGCGGCAGCACGCCCATGCGGCACACTTCCCACACGTCGTGTTCGGCGTCGAGCGGCAGCCAGCGCACCGAGCCGACCGGCTGCTCGTCGATCAATAAAACAAAACCGCCGCCATCGCGCAGGTGTTCTGCAACGAGGACGGCGGTTTCGCGGTGGCCGCTGGAGGTGACGCTGACCTTGCCGGCCCACGCGGCGCGCGTGAGCTCGGCGATCAGTTTGGCATCGTCCTTCGTTGCTTCGCGCACCACAAGGTTCATGCCGGCTTCCTTTAACGGATACGCATGCCCGGCTCAGCGCCCGGCCACGGATTCAGGATGTAGATGCCTGGATTGGCTTTTTCGTCCTTGGCCGAACCAGCCAGCACCATGCCTTCGGACACGCCGAACTTCATCTTGCGCGGCGCCAGGTTGGCGACCATCACGGTCAGCTTGCCGACCAGGTCTTCCGGCTGGTACATCGACTTGATGCCGGAGAAGACGTTGCGCAGGCGGCCTTCGCCGACGTCCAGCGTCAGGCGCAGCAGCTTGTCGGAACCGTCGACGTGTTCGCAGTTGACGATCTTGGCCACGCGCAGGTCGATCTTGACGAAGTCGTCGATGCTGATCTGCGGCGCCAGTTCCTCGACGCCTTCCGGCATCGGCAGGGCGGGCGCGGCGGCGACAGGCGCGGCCTGCTTGGCCGGCTTGGCGGCCGGCGCCGGCGCGGCTGCCTGCTGCGACGGCGCATCGAACAGGTCTTCGATCATCTTGGCGTCGACGCGGGTCATCAGGTGCGCGTAGGCGCCGATGGTGCGGCCCAGCATCGCGGTCGAGACCACGCCGCTGGCGACGTCGGTATCGGTCCACACCAGCTGCTCGTCGTTGAGGAACTTGGCGACGTTGGCGGCGACGCCCGGCAGCACCGGCGACAGCAGTATGGTCAGCTGGCGGAACAGGATCAGCGCGGCGGTGCAGACGTCATGCAGCTCCGCCAGCTTGGCGTCGTCCTTGGCCAGGATCCACGGCTTGTTCTCGTCGACGTACTGGTTGGTGATGTCGGCGATCTCCATGATCTCGCGCAGCGCCTTGCCGAACTCGCGTGCCTCGAAGTTGGCGGCGATGCTGGCCTGGCGCTCGACGCCCTCGGCCGTCACCAGCGCGCGCTTGATCCAGCCCTGCGCGCCTTCGGACAGCGTGGTGGCCAGCTTGCCGTCGAATTTCTTGGCGATGAAGCCGGCGCAGCGCGAAGCGATGTTGACGTATTTGCCGATCAGGTCGGAATTCACGCGGGCAACGAAGTCTTCGCCGGTGAAGTCCAGGTCTTCGACCTTGGAGTTCAGCTTGAAGGCGATGTAGTAGCGCAGCCATTCCGGGTTCATGCCCAGGTTCAGGTAGCGCAGCGGCGAGATGCCGGTGCCGCGCGACTTGGACATCTTCTCGTTGTTGACGGTCAGGTGGCCGTGCACGTTGACCTTCAGCTTGTCGATCACCGGATGGTCGGCGAACTTCAGCATCGCCGGCCAGAACAGCAGGTGGAAGGACACGATGTCCTTGCCGATGAAGTGGATCTGTTCGGCGGCCGGATCCTTCAGGAAGGCTTCGAAGTCCAGGCCTTTCTTGTCGAAGTAGTTCTTCAGGCTGGCCAGGTAGCCGACCGGCGCGTCCAGCCAGACGTAGAAGAACTTGCCCGGCGCGTCAGGAATCGGGATGCCGAAGTAAGGCGCGTCGCGCGAGATATCCCAGTCGGCCAGCTTCTCGCCGGCTTCACCCAGCCATTCGCTGACCTTGTTGACCATCTCCGGCTGCAAGCGGCCCGGGGTGTTCAGCCAGTCCTTGAGGAACTGGTAGCAGCGCGGATCGGACAGCTTGAAGAAGTACTGCTCCGAATCCTTCAGGATGGGCGTGGCGTTGGTGAACACCGAGAATGGATTGATCAGCTCGGTCGGCTGGTAGGCCGCGCCGCACACTTCGCAGTTGTCGCCGTACTGGTCCTTGGCGTGGCACACCGGGCATTCGCCCTTGATGTTGCGGTCGGCCAGGAACATGCCTTTGACCGGGTCGTAGAAACGCGGCACGATCTTGGTCTGGATCAGGCCGACGTCGCGCAGCTTGCGGTAGATTCCCTGCGACAGTTCGACGTTTTCCGGCGAATCGGTCGAATACCAATTGTCAAAGGCGATATGGAAACCGTCCAGGTACTGGGCGCGGCCGGCGGCGATCTTGGCGACGAATTCCTGCGGCGTGATGCCTTCTTTTTCGGCCGCGATCATGATCGGCGTGCCGTGGGTGTCGTCGGCGCCGACAAAGTGCACCTCGCGCGCCTGGCCGCCGTCGCGCTGCATTCGCTGGAACCGGACCCAGATGTCGGCCTGGATGTACTCCATCATGTGGCCAATATGGAAAGCGGCGTTTGCGTAGGGCAGGGCAGTGGTGACGAACAGCTTGCGAGTCATGGTTGATGCACTTTGTGGGTGGAAAAAGAGCATTTTAACAGTGGAAGCGGCAAGCGCGCACTATGCGCTAGAATGAGGGCACATTTTACGGAGAGTTACATGAGCATCACAGTAGAAGACGTCAAAGCCGCGCTGTCCAAAATCATTGATCCAAATACAACGAAAGATTACGTCAGCGGCAAGGCCGTCAAGAATCTGAAAGTCGATGGCGGCGACGTTTCGCTCGACATCGAACTGGGCTACCCGGCCAAGAGCCAGGTCGACGCGGTCCGCGCCAGCGTCATCGTCGGCCTGAAAACCCTGGCGGGCGTGGGCAACATCAGCGTCGGCGTCTCGACCAAGGTCATCCCGCACACCGTGCAGCGCGGCCTCAAGCTGATGCCGAACGTGAAGAACATCATCGCCGTGGCCTCGGGCAAGGGCGGCGTCGGCAAATCGACCACCGCCGTCAACCTGGCGCTGGCGCTGGCCGCCGAGGGCGCCTCGGTCGGCCTGCTGGACGCCGACATCTACGGCCCGTCGCAGCCGATGATGCTGGGCGTCTCCGGCCGCCCCGAGACCAAGGATGGCAAGACCATGGAGCCGCTGGAAAACCATGGCGTGCAGGTGTCGTCGATCGGCTTCCTGATCGACCCGGACGAGCCGATGGTGTGGCGCGGCCCGATGGTCACGCAGGCGCTGCAGCAGCTGCTGGAGCAGACCAACTGGCGCGACCTGGACTACCTGATCGTCGACATGCCGCCCGGCACCGGCGACATCCAGCTGACGCTGTCGCAAAAAGTGCCGGTCACCGGCGCGGTGATCGTCACCACGCCGCAGGACATCGCGCTGCTGGACGCGCGCAAGGGCTTGAAGATGTTCGAGAAGGTCGGCATTCCTATCCTCGGCATCGTGGAAAACATGAGCACCCACATCTGCTCCAACTGCGGCCATGCGGAGGAAATCTTCGGCGCCGGCGGCGGCGCCAAGATGTGCAAGGACTTCGGCGTTGAATTCCTCGGCGCGCTGCCGCTGACGATGGCGATCCGCGAGCAGGCCGATTCCGGCAAGCCGACCGTGGTCGCCGACCCGGACGGCCAGGTCGCCGCCATCTATAAAGACATCGCGCGCAAGATTGCAGTACAGGTCTCTGAAAAGGCCAAGGACATGACCAGCAAGTTCCCTAGCATTGTTATTAAGAACGATTAACCTGGAGAATTAAGATGATGAAATCGGTATTGGCAGCAGCCCTGTTGACCCTGAGCGCCGGCGCCTTTGCGCAATCGGTATCGTTCGCGGAGCCGGCCAACGGCGCCACGGTGAGCAGCCCGTTCAAGGTCAAGTTCGCCGTCACCGGCATGGACGTCAAGCCGGCCGGCGACATGACGGCCAATACCGGCCATCATCATTTGCTGATCAACGCCACGCCGGTCAAGGCCGGCGAAGTGATTCCCGCCGACGAGAAGCACATCCACTTCGGCAAGGGACAGACCGAAACCGAAGTCACGCTGCCGCCGGGTAATTACACGCTGACCATGCAGTTCGCCAACGGCCTGCACCAGGCCTACGGTCCCGCCATGAACAAGGAAATCAAGATCACCGTCAAATAAGCTGATCCGGGATGCGTCGCGCTGGTGGGCGCATTCCGCTTTTAGCTATCGGCTCGGCGGGATCGATCAAATAATATCGCATACGATGCAATCGAATGCGCTTGACATCGCCGCCGGCTCCGCTATACTTCATACATCGCATACGAACTAATCGGATGAGACATTAAATCAACCGCAACTTTCAGGAGCCTAACATGAGCAAAATCACCCAAGTCCTCGCCACCGGCAAAACCCGCACCACCGGCAGCGATTCCGCCGTCTTTTCCGGCAACCACGAAGGCAAGCTGGACATTCATCTGACCGCGCCCGGCAACAGCGCCGTCCGCGAACACCGCTTTGAAGCCATCGAAGCGCATCCGACCGCCGAGCAGCTGTTTGCCGGCGCCTGGTCGGCCTGCTACAGCGCCGCTGTCGGCCTGGTCGCCAAGCAAATGAAGGTCGCGCTGCCGGCCGACACCGCGGTGGAAATCGAAGTGGACCTGGGCCTGGGCGGCAAGGAATACTTTATCCAGGCTCGCCTGAACCTGATCGTGCCTGGCATCGACCGCGAAGTCGCCACCGCGATCGCCCACGGCGCCGATGCGATGTGCCCGTACTCCAAGGCCACCAAAGGCAATATCGACGTGGTGCTGAACGTCGTTACCGCTTAAAAAAACAAGTTTCAAAATCGCATGCGATGCATTCGCATGCGAATAAAATGCAACCCGCAAACTCAATAAACCAAAGAGGAAATATCATGAGCAAAATTCAAAAAGTACTGGTCACCGGCAAAACCCGCACCACCGGCAGCGACTCCGCCGTCTTTTCCGGCAACCACGAAGGCAAGCTGGACATCCACCTGACGTCGCCCGGCAACAGTGCCGTCCGCGAGCACCGGTTTGAAGCCATCGAAGCGCATCCGACCGCCGAGCAACTGTTTGCCGGCGCCTGGTCGGCCTGCTACAGCGCCGCCGTCGGCATCACCGCCAAGGAAATGAACGTCGTGCTGCCGGCCGACACCGCGGTGGAAATCGAAGTGGACCTGGGGATGGGCGGCGGCGGGTATCTGATTCAAGCCCGTTTGACGCTGATCGCGCCCGGCATCGACCGCGAAGTCGCCACCGCGATCGCTCACGGCGCCGATGCCATGTGCCCGTACTCCAAGGCCACCAAAGGCAATATCGACGTGGTGCTGAGCGTCGTTACGGCTTGATCGCCGGAGCGGCCGGTGCATTACGGACCGGCCGCTCTGTCCGCACCTTCGCCGACGGGGTAAAATAGCTTCTTTTATATATAAGCATTCCTACCCCGATGACTACTGCACCAGCCAAGCCAGTTCGCACCCGTTTCGCACCTAGCCCGACCGGCTACCTCCACCTGGGCGGCGCCCGCACGGCGCTGTACTCCTGGGCCTTCGCCCGTCACTTCGGCGGCACCTTCGTGCTGCGCATCGAAGATACCGACCTGGAGCGTTCGACGCCGGAAGCGGTGCAAGCCATCATCGAGGGCATGGAATGGCTGGGCCTGAACCACGACGAAGGCCCGTTCTACCAGATGCAGCGCATGGACCGCTACCGCGAGGTGGTGGCGCAGATGCTGGAGGAGGGCAGCGCCTACCACTGCTACTCGTCGCCGGAAGAAGTCGAGGCGATGCGCGAGCGCATGCGCGCGGCCGGCGAAAAGCCGCGCTACGACGGCACGTGGCGTCCTGAGCCGGGCAAGACCCTGCCGGCGATTCCCGCCGACCGCAAGCCGGTGGTGCGCTTCAAGAATCCGCTGGACGGCGAAGTGAGCTGGGACGACTTCGTCAAAGGCACCATCACCATCGGCAACAAGGAGCTGGACGACCTGGTCATCGCGCGCCCGGACGGCACGCCGACCTATAACTTCTGCGTCGCGGTCGACGACTGGGACATGCAGATCAGCCACGTGCTGCGCGGCGACGACCACGTCAACAACACGCCACGCCAGATCAACATCCTGCGCGCGATCGGCGCGCCGCTGCCGCTGTACGGCCATCTGCCGATGATACTGGGCGCCGATGGCCAGAAAATGTCCAAGCGCAAGGACGCCGTCAACGTCATGGATTACCCGGCGCAAGGCTATCTGCCGGAAGCGATCCTGAACTACCTGGCGCGCCTGGGCTGGAGCCACGGCGACGACGAAGTGTTCTCGATGGAGCAGGTGACCTCGTGGTTCGACGGCACGCATTTGTCGAACTCGGCCGCGCAATTCAATATCGAAAAACTGAACTGGCTCAACAACCACTATATCAAGCAGGCCGACAACGAGCGTCTGGCCGAACTGGCCCGGCCGCGCATGCTGGCCGCCGGCGCCGTGTTCGACGGCGCGCCGGCGCTGCCGTCCGTGCTGGCGCTGATGAAGGAACGCAGCAACACCGTCAACGAACTGGCCGACGCCGCCATGCTGTTCTACCGCGAACCGCAGCCGGACGCCGCGTTGATGACGCAACACCTGACCGACGCCGTCAAGCCGGCGCTGGCGCAATTTGCCGAGCGTTGCAAAACGGTGGAGTGGACCAAGGAAGCGCTGGCCGCGATGATCAAGGAAGTGCTGGCCGCCAACACGCTGAAGATGCCGCAGATGGCCATGCCGCTGCGCCTGATCATCACCGGCCAGCTGCAGACGCCGGCCATCGATGCGGTGTTGCAGATCTTCGGCCGCGATACGATTGTGGCGCGCCTGGCGAAGTTTCTTTAATAGTGAATTGAACCCTGAGCAAAGTTGCAAAAGGGTATTTGCATAGTGCGCCTTCCCTGCTATAATCTTGTCTCTCGCGCAAACGGGGGTATAGCTCAGCTGGGAGAGCGCTTGCATGGCATGCAAGAGGTCAGCGGTTCGATCCCGCTTACCTCCACCAGTTTGCAGAGATTTGTAGTGCCGTAGTTCCAGGGTCCCCATCGTCTAGAGGCCTAGGACATCACCCTTTCACGGTGAGTACGGGGGTTCGAATCCCCCTGGGGACGCCAGCGATGGCAAGTAGTAAAAATGTTTTTGCGCCCGGGGGGTATAGCTCAGCTGGGAGAGCGCTTGCATGGCATGCAAGAGGTCAGCGGTTCGATCCCGCTTACCTCCACCATTGCGCAGAAACGAGTAGTAACCGTAGCGCCAAGGTCCCCATCGTCTAGAGGCCTAGGACATCACCCTTTCACGGTGAGTACGGGGGTTCGAATCCCCCTGGGGACGCCAGCTTTGCCAGGCTGGCGAGTAGTAAAAACGTAGTACGACAGAAGACTTTCTGCGCCCGGGGGGTATAGCTCAGCTGGGAGAGCGCTTGCATGGCATGCAAGAGGTCAGCGGTTCGATCCCGCTTACCTCCACCATTAGCGCAGAGAGCACCGACATGTCCCCATCGTCTAGAGGCCTAGGACATCACCCTTTCACGGTGAGTACGGGGGTTCGAATCCCCCTGGGGACGCCAAGACATGATTCGATGATGAAGCCGCCCTGAGCGGCTTTTTTGTTGCGCGTTCGTTGTGCGGCGGCCAATGTTGCCGTGGTTTTCCTGTAAAAACAAAGGTTTGTATTGCCAAGCGCGGATTAGACTGCTATGATTCGCGCCTTGGAAAAGTCCCCATCGTCTAGAGGCCTAGGACATCACCCTTTCACGGTGAGTACGGGGGTTCGAATCCCCCTGGGGACGCCAGGATTTTTCGAGTAGCGGTACCGGCCAGTATGGACAGATTCTGTCCCCATCGTCTAGAGGCCTAGGACATCACCCTTTCACGGTGAGTACGGGGGTTCGAATCCCCCTGGGGACGCCAGTTAGTATGCAAAAAGCCGCCACGTGCGGCTTTTTGCATTTCCGGCCCTACCACATGATGCCGCCGAACGGCATGCCGCCCAGTGGCGGCCGTGGTTGATACCACGGCGCCGCATAGGCCGCATATGCGGCGCGCGCCGCCGCGGCCGCCGGATCGATGCCGAACGGGTCGAAGATACTGCCACCCGTCATGGGCGACGACGCCATCAACGGCGAGATCATCGACGCCGACTGCGGCGCCACCGCGCGCGCTGCCGCCGGCTGCTGGCCCGCTTGCGCTTGCAGGCCGACCGCCATCAGCACATCCGGCAAGCCGAAGCCGGTGCGGCTCTGGTCGCCCAGGCTGACGCGGTGCGCGCTGGCGCGGATGATCTGGAACAGCCGCTCGACCCGCTCCGGCCCGCGCGTCTTGTACTGCGCCGCCTGGAAGTCCGGGTGGTGCGCCAGGGTCAGCGCGGCCAGGCCGGTGATGTGCGGCGTCGCCATCGAGGTGCCGTCCCAGGCCGCGAAATTATTCGGCGGCACGCAGGAGGTGATCGCCACGCCCGGCCCGCACACGCCCACCTGCGGCCCGAAGCAGCTGAACTTGGCGGTGAAGAAGCCGTAGGCGTCGACGTTGGTGTCGAGCGTCTGCGCGTGGTAGCTGTCGGCCGGGAACTCGTCGAGCTTGCCGATCGCCGCCACCGCCAGCACATTCGGCGACGAGGCCGGATATTGCACCGGCCCGCCCGAATTTCCGGCCGCCACGATGCAAGCGATGCCGGCCCGCTTGGCGCGGATGATTTGCTGCTCCAGCGCTTCCGACACTTCGGCGCCGCCCAGGCTCAGGTTGACCACATCGATCTGCTTGTCGATGCAGTATTCCAGCGCGTCGATCAGCTGGCTGACCTGGCCGCCGGGGAACAGCTTGCACGCGTGGACTTCCGCATCCGGCGCGAAGCCGCGTATGCCCGACGCGATATCGGCCGCCGCGATCACGCCCGCGCAATGCGAGCCGTGGCCCAGCGTATCCTGGTCCCAGCCGTCGGGGTTGGTCTTCTTGTTGATGACGTCGAAGCCGGCGTGGATGCCGCGCAGGTTGTCGTGGGTGGTGGCCGCGCCCGAATCGATGATGGCGATCTTGATGCCCTGGCCACGGTACGAGCCGGGCAGTTGATCGAGCCGCATCGCCTTCTGGCCCCAGCCGTAGGCGCGCTGGCGCGGGAAGCCCGCCAGCGCCGGCCAGTCCGACAGCGCGCGCAGCGCCACCACGTTGACCTCGTCGCTGCTGATGTCGGGATCGCGCTGGTAGAAGCTCCAGTAGTCGGCCTTGGGCTTGACGTACAGGCCCTGCACCGTGTCGGCCGTTTCGCCGAACAGCGACAGCGTCACCTTGCCATTGGCGTCGGTGGTGCCGGTGGCCGGCAGCATGCTGCCGAACAGCGACACCTCGGCGTCGGCCAGCGGCACGCCATCCTTGCCGAGCACGTTGATGACGGCGTTCAGCACCGGCCCGCTGCCGCCGGTCGGCGTCACGCCGGTGACCAGTCCGGGCTGGCGCAGCGACGGTTCCATCAGGCTCAGGTGCTGGTCATGTTCGACCAGCAGCCGGCCCGCGCCTTGCTGATGCAGCGCGGACGCCTTCTGCTCCGTCATGCGCGCCACCAGCACGCCTTGCGAGCCGCCCATGCCGTCGGCCAGCGCGCTGACCACGGACTTGGGACCGACCGTGTCGACCACCTCGATATCGCTGCTGTTGCGCAGCGCCGCCTCCAGCGCCGAGAACTGCAGCGGCTGGAAGCTCATCGCCTGGATGCCTTCGGGCGGATGGCGCGGCGCGATCACGAACTGTTTCTTGCGGGCGCCGATGTTGCGGCCGGCGCTGTCGGCGCGCGGCGCGCCGGCTTCGCCATCGGCGATGTCGCTGCGCGTTTCGCCGATGGTGCCGGCACTGCCGGCGGCCGAACTGCTGCTGGAGCCGGAGCGCCGGCTGCTGCCGCTGCTGCTGCCTTCAGCCGGCGGTGAGGCCGATTCGCCGTCGCTGGAAAGGCTGGGGTCCGGCGGCATCGCGCCGCCGCCGTTGGGATTCTTGGGCATGGAATGATTCCTTTCAAAACGAGCCGGCCGGGCCGCCGTCGAACATCGACAGCGGGCGGTCCGGTTCTATCGTTAATTGGTGCGTGGGCGTGCTGGTGCGGCGGAAGTGCTGGTCCAGCACGCGCGCCTTGTCGGGGCTGATCTCGACGACCGCCGTATGCGGCCGCTCGCGCGGGCCGATGGTGTCGATCACGGAAATCTCCGGGTCGCTTGCGGCCAGCGTGAGGAAATCGTTCAGCGCCGCGCCGCCGGCGGAATGGACTAGAAACCTGGTCTTGTTGCTTGCATCTTCGGTGCCGGGCATGTGGCTCTCCTTAAAGCAGCGCCCTCCGCAGCCTGGGCCGTCGGAGGGCAGTGTTAGCGTGAGGCTGCTGGATTAATGCAGGGTTTGTTGACCGCCATACAGCGCCGTGTTGCCCTGATTAGCCTGCTGTGCCAGTTGTGCCAGCTGCGCTTGCTGGATGTAGGCCGCCGTCACCGGATCGGCGCCGAACGGCAGCATGCCGCCCAGTTGGCCGGCGATGCCGCCGATGGTGTTGCCCAGGCCGGCGTTACCGAAGGCGCCGCCGATGGCGCCACCCAGCGGCTGGGCCACGCTCTTGATGATGTTGCCGAACCAGCCCTGCGGCGCCAGGCCCTGCATCTGGGCCAGCTGGGCTTCCTGCTGCGCCTGCTGTGCGTAGGCTTGCGTCACCGGATCGGCGCCGAACGGCAGCAGCTGCTGCTGGACCGGAATGAACGGGTTGTAGGCGGTGGTGTAGGGGCGGTTCTTGCGCAGGATATCGCCCAGCCAGCTTTGTTGTTGCAGCTGCGCGTCTTGCGCTTGTTGTGCCTGTTGCGCATAGGCCAGCGACACGGGATCGGCGCCGAACGGCAGCATGCCGCCCAGTTGGCCGGCGATGCCGCCGATGGTGTTGCCCAGGCCGGCGTTACCGAAAGCGCCGCCGATGGCGCCGCCCAGCGGCCGGGCCACGTTCTTGATGATGTTGCCGAACCAGCCTTGGGGAGCCAGGCCTTGTTGCTGCAGTTGCTGAAGTTGTGCTTCCTGTTGTGCTTGTTGTGCGTACGCTAGCGAGACGGGATCGGCGCCAAACGGCAGCATGCCGCCCAGCTGGCCGGCGATGCCGCCGATGGTGTTGCCCAGGCCGGCGTTACCGAAGGCGCCGCCGATCGCGCCGCCCAGGGGCTGGGCCACGCTCTTGATGATATTGCCGAACCAGCCCTGCGGGGCTAGTTGCGCTTGTTGTAGTTGCTGCAGCTGCTGTTGTTGTGCTTGTTGTGCATAGGCTGCGGTGACGGGATCTGCCGCGAAGGGCAGGAAAGAGCCGCCGATACCGCCGGCGGTTTGGCCGATCTGGCGTCCCAGATTGGCATTGCCGAACAGGCCGCCGATGCCGCGTCCGATCAGGCCGCCCAGCGGTGCGCCGAGGATGCCGCCCAGGAAGCCTTGCGGCGCCAGGCCCAGTTGCTGAGGTGCTAGTTGTTGTCCATAGTATTGTTGAAACTCATTCATGACATCTCCTTGTTGTGGTGAATGCCAGCGGGCCTGGTCAGGCTTGCGCTGGTGGGATTTGGACTGGCCGCCGCGCCGGAAGTTTTGGTATTCTTGGTTCCCGGTTCGCGTTAATCGGGTATCATCCAGCCTCGTTTTTCCTCACCGCACAGCCCATGAACTTTCGCCGCCTTGACTTGTTTTGCCGTGTCGTCGACAACTACGGCGACATCGGCATCTGCTGGCGCCTTGCCCGCCAGTGGCGGCGCGAGCACGGCCTGGCCGTCACGCTGTGGGTGGACGACCTGGCCAGCTTCCGGCGCATCTGCCCGGAGGTCGATCCCGCTGCCGAGGTCCAGCAGCTTGCCGGCGTCACCGTGCGTCACTGGCGCGGCCAGGACGGCGTGTACACGGCGGCCGACGTCGCCGACATCGTCATTGAATTTTTCGCCGTCGACCTCCCGCCCGGCTACATCGCCGCGATGGCCGAGTGCGAGCCGCGCCCGGTCTGGTTCAACCTGGAAGGCTTGACGGCGGAGGAGTGGGTCGAGGGCTGTCACCGCCTGACGTCGCCGCATCCGCGCCTCAAGCTGGTCAAGCATTTCTTCTTCCCGGGATTTACCGGCAAGACCGGCGGCCTGCTGCGCGAGGCGGACCTGGAGCCGCAGCGCCTGGCGTTCCAGTCGCAGCCGACAGCGGCGGCGTCGTTCCTCGCGCGCTTCGGCGTGACGGCGGCCGAGATGGCGTCGACCAAGGTCTCGCTGTTCTGCTATCCGCATGCGCCGGTGGCGGCCTTGTTCGAAGTCTGGCAAGCGGGCGCCGAGCCGGTCACCTGCCTGGTGCCGGAAGGCGTGGCGGCCGAGGCGGTGCAAGCCTTCACCGGCGGCCAGGCCGCGGCCACGCGCGGCGCGCTGACGGTGCGCGTGCTGCCGTTCGTGGCGCAGCCCGACTACGACAAACTGCTGTGGGCCTGCGACCTGAATTTTGTGCGCGGCGAGGATTCCTTCGTGCGCGCGCAATGGGCCGGCAAGCCCTTCGTCTGGCATATCTATCCGCAGGACGAAGACCTGCATCACAAGAAGCTGCGCGCCTTCCTGCAGCGCTATGCGCTCGAGTTGCCGGCCCTGGCCGGATTCTCGCTGTGCTGGAACGGCGCCGCCGCGACCGGCGACTGGACGGCCAGCTGGTCAGCCTTCGAGCGCGAGATGCCGGAAATGGCGCGGCGCGCCGTCGGCTGGCAGCAACAAATGCTGGCCCACGGCGACCTGGCCGGCAATATGCTGGCATTCGCCGCTACGCTGAGATAGCCGGAGCGCCAAAACCAAGGTATAATGCCGGGTTAATCTATGGCGCATTTTCACCCGATCAAACGTGGGCCGATGGCTTTTCCGCCTGGCGACAGATGATTTTTACGCAACCTACTTTTTACGTACATTCCCTATGAAACCTGCAAAAGAAATTCGTGTTGGCAATATCATTATGGTTGACGCTAAGCCATTCATCGTGCTGCGCTCCGACGTCAACGGCTCGAGCCGCACGGGCTTCACGTACAAATGGAAGATGAAGAATCTTCTGACCAACAGCCCGCTGGAAAACGTCTTCCGCGGCGACGACAAGTTCGACGTCGTCGTGCTGGACAAGAAGCCGGTCACCTACTCGTATTTCGCCGACCCACTGTACGTCTTCATGGACGCAGAGTACGAGCAGTATGAAATCGAAGAAGAAAACCTGGGCGACGCCCTGAACTACCTGAAAGACGGCATGGAATGCGAAGCTGTCTTCTACGATGGCAAAGCGATCTCGGTTGAACTGCCAACCACCATCGCCCGCAAGATCGTTTACTCGGAGCCTGCGGTCAAGGGCAACACTTCGGGCAACGTCCTGAAGGATGCGAAGATCGAAAACGCGATCGAATCCAAGCAGTTCACCGTTCAAGTGCCACTGTTCGTGAGCCAGGACGACGTCATCGAAATCGACACCCGCACCAACGAATACAAGAAAATCGTTCGTAACTAAGTCGTTTTCTTGTGAAAAAAGCACGCCCGCACCGCCGGCGTGCTTTTTTTTTGGCCTCAAAATAGGTTAAATGAAACTATTTTCTGAAAAGTAAGTAATTTTTGTGGTGTGGCTGTCAACACGCTGATATATTTATGCCACGCAACAAATGTGGCGTATTGGTGATCACGGAAAACCAACCACGAGGATGGCATGGATCGCAGGGATTTCGTACGTATCGGCTTGGCCGCCGGCGCTGCCGCAGGCGGCAACCGCGCGCTGGCGGCGCCGTCCACGACGACCGCCAAGCTGGGCAGCGGCGGCATCCTCGACGCTGGCGTCTGGGAGCAGCAGCAGATGATGGAGGCCGGCAAGCTGACCTCGCACTCGCTAACCTCGCAATACCTGGCCCGCATCAAGACCATCGACAAATCCGGCCCCCGTCTCAACGCCATCATTGAAATCAATCCCGAAGCGCTGAAGATCGCGCTCGAGATGGACCGCGAGCGCAAACTCAAGCGCTTGCGCGGACCGCTGCACGGCATCCCGGTTCTCCTCAAAGACAATATCGCCACCGCCGACCGCATGAGCACCACGGCCGGATCGCTGGCGCTGGCCGGCGTGCGCGCGGCGCGCGATGCGCACGTGACGGCGCAGCTGCGGGCGGCCGGCGCGGTCATCATCGGCAAGACCAATCTGAGCGAGTGGGCCAATATGCGTTCCACGCATTCGGTCAGCGGCTGGAGCGCGCGCGGCGGCTTGACCTTGAATCCATATTCGCTGGACCGCACAGCCAGCGGCTCAAGTTCCGGCTCGGGCGCGGCGATTGCCGCCGGCCTGGCCACGCTGGCGGTGGGCACCGAGACCGACGGTTCGATCGTCTCGCCGGCGTCGATCTGCGGCCTGGTCGGCATCAAGCCGACCCTGGGACTGGTCAGCCGCAGCGGCATCATCCCGATCGCGCATTCGCAGGACACCGCCGGCCCGATGGCGCGCAGCGTCGCCGACGCGGCGCTGATGCTGTCGGCGATGATCGGTGTCGATCCGAGGGATCCGATCACGCGGGACGGCGCGGGCAAGGTGGGCGACTACCGCGCGGCGCTGGAGAAGGGCGGTTTGAAAGGCGCGCGCATCGGCGTGGCGCGCAATTTCTTCGGCAGGAACGACGAGCTGGATGCAGTCATCGAAAAAGCGCTGGTCGACCTGAAGGCGCAAGGCGCGGTGTTGATCGAGACCGAGGTGCCGAACGTCGGCAAATACGACGACAGCGAGACCGACGTGCTGCTGTACGAATTCAAGGCCGATCTTGCGGCTTACCTGAAGGAGTATGCGCCCAATGCGTCGATCTCCAACATGGCCGACGTGATCGCCTTCAACCAGAAAAATCATCAGCAGGAGCTGCCGCATTTCGGGCAGGAGTATCTGGAGCGCGCGCAGGAAAAGGGCGGGCTCGATACGCCGGCCTACCAGGACGCGCTGGCCAACAACCGCCGCTACGCGC
Organism: Duganella sp. CT11-25; assembly: GCF_047302815.1. Classification (NCBI taxonomy): domain Bacteria; kingdom Pseudomonadati; phylum Pseudomonadota; class Betaproteobacteria; order Burkholderiales; family Oxalobacteraceae; genus Duganella; species Duganella sp. CT11-25. The sequence goes on along the minus strand of NZ_JBKBFD010000001.1, from coordinate 1,873,563 downwards.
GCGTCGAGGGCATCGACCAGGTGATGAAGGAGCACAGGCTCGATGCGCTGGTGGCGCCGACCAGCGGCCCGGCGTGGCTGACGGACTTCATCAACGGCGACCATTTCACGGGTAGTTTCTCTTCGCCGGCAGCGGTGGCGGGGTATCCGCACATCACGGTGCCGGCCGGGTATGTGCACGGGTTGCCGGTCGGGCTGTCGTTTGTCGGCGCGGCATACAGCGAGGCGGCCTTGATCCGCATGGCTTACTCGTACGAGCAGGCCACGCTGCACCGGCGGCCGCCGATGTTCCCGGCCAGCGTCTCGCTGGCGGTGCGCTAGGGTTTCAGCAGGTGGCGGAAAGTCGGCTCGATGTTCATCGAGTGCAGGTGTTTGATGATCTCTTCCAGCGTGGCGTCTTTCAGCAGCAGGCCTTCGGGTGTGGCGGCGTAGGTGGTGGCGCGTGGTGCCGCCTCCGGTGCTGCGATATGCTTTTGCTGAAGCAGGTCCAAGGCCTTCGCAAACTCCGCATCGCTGATGCTCTGCAGTCCCTCAAGGAAGGCGGCTTGCGCGGCGATCGGCGGTTGCATCTCCAGCCCAAGTTCCTCGGCAAACGAAGCGCCCATTCCCGGATTGATAAATGCTGCCCACAGGCCGGTGGCTGTGTGTTGGCAGGGTGGGATCTCGATCACGGTTCGGCCCAGATCAATCTCTTCGTCTTCAAAGTAAGCCTTATGCAACAAGGCCAGGAACTGGCGCGCCTGGGTGGCCGGCATCGGCGACGCCAGCGACAGCCACAGGCGGTAGCTGTCGCCGCCGGAGACGCTGACCGCCGGCGCCGGCAATCCCAATTCGGTTTGCAGCGCGTTGGCGACCTCGCACAAGCGCGTCCAATGCTGCTCGTTCGCCGCTTTGTGGAAGTCGATCGCCAGCGCGCGCGTCAGGCCTGCGGCGTTGGCGAGATCGATCGCCAGCGTCGCCTCGCCGCGCACATGGCGGGCCAGGCTCTCGTCGTCATAGCGCTGATCGTTGAGCAGGTAGAGCCTTCTCAACTCCGAAATTAACTTATGCATTGATGGTGTCCTGTGCGGTGCCGCCGAAGTCGGCATCGCACATTATCGCTTAAGTCAGGGCATTGGCTCGACGCTTTGGCCGAAACCTGCGAGCTCGTGAAAAATATCGTCCAGGTAGACGATGATCTCGTCCGCTTCCAGCGTCGAGGGAATAACGATCTCCTCCATCCTGGCGCGTTTTCCAGGCTCAAGGCGATAGACTTCCCAGGCGTCGTTCTCCCGTCGCACGTCAACTTGAAACCGGCCGTAGATATCGAATTTCATGGTTCCATTGTAGCTGATTTGATAATCATGGTTTACTATACAGCGCGGCAGCCTTGGAGCTGCTTCACCTGACATGGGACCATCTTAATGACTAAAGCTGTCTATGGTTTTGCAGTGCTGGCGCTGGCCGCCGGTGTGATTCCGTCCGCGTTTGCGGCAGCGTCGGCGCAGCCGGATGCGGGGAGTGCGTTCGCGGTGCCGCATCAACTGGTCGATATCGGCGGCGGCCGCAAGATGAACATCTATTGCAGCGGCAAGGGTGCGACCACCGTGGTGTTCGACTCGTCGTCCGGCGATGCGGGTTGGGGATGGTTCCGCGTGCAGCCGGAAGTAGCCAAGCACACCCGCGCCTGCGTGTATGACCGCGCGGGCCTCGGCTTCAGTGATCCGGCCAAGCGGCCCAACACGTCCGAGAATGTGGTCGAGGATTTGCACAAGCTGCTGGCTGCGGCGGGCGAGACGGCGCCGTATATCCTGGTTGGCAATTCGCTCGGCGGCGCCAACGTGCAGGTCTACACCTACCGCTACCCGAAGGAGGTCAAAGGCCTGGTGCTGGTCGAAGCGCAGCATGAGGACGAGACCAGCCGTTTGAATAAAATCACCAAGGGAAAAATCAAGGAGGTCTACGCCATGGTCTCAGGGCAGAATAGATATTGCCTGGCGGCCGCCGAAAAGGGCTTTAAAGCCGGCAGCGAGGAGCAGACCAATTGCGTCGATAACGAGGCGGAGATAGCGAAAGTGTTCGGACCTCAGCTGGCATCCGTGATATCGGCATCCTCAGCGAAACCAAGCTTCTGGCGCGCCAACGTCGCGGAGTACGACAGCATCGGGGTCAGCGACGAGCAGTTGCGCAAGCTGCGCCGTCCGTTCGGCGACCTGCCGATCGTGGTGCTGACGCGCGGTGTTAGTCCGTATGCCGTGCCAGGCCAGCCGCAAAGCGCGATGAACAAGGCGACCGAGGACGAGAACTTCGCGGTGCAAAAGGAGTATCTCAAGCTGACCACGCGTGGCACGCAGCGCGTGGTGCCCGGCGCCGGCCACGTGATCCATGCCGAGAAACCGCAAGCCGTGGTCGACGCCGTGCTGGAAGTGCTGAAGCAGGTCAAGCCGTAACGCCCAGCTCCTGCAAAATCTGCTCCTTCATCTGCTGCAGCTCGGGACTGGAGAGCTTGCGCGGATGCGGGTGCGGTACGTCAAACGAGGCCTGGATGCGCGTCGGGCGCGGCGACAGCACCAGCACACGGTCCGCCATGAACAGCGCTTCCTCCACATCGTGCGTGATCAGCAGCACCGTGTGGCGTTCCTCGGACAGGATGCGCAGCAGTTCGGTGCGCATCTTCAGGTTCATCAGCGCGTCCAGCGCGGAGAAGGGCTCGTCCATGTACAGGATCTCGGGCTTGACCACGAAGGCCCGCGCCAGCTCCGCGCGCTTCAGCATGCCGCCCGACAGTTCATGCGGATAGCTGTTTTCAAAGCCCTTCAGTCCGACCATCTCCGCATAGTGATCGGCCAGCGCAAACTTGTCGCCGTGACCGTCGCCGGTCAGGCCGAACATCAGGTTCTGCTGCACCGTCAGCCACGGGAACACCGAGCCATGCTGCGAGATCACGATGCCCTTCGGGCTGGGGCCGTGCCGCACCACGCCGTCGATGCGGACATCGCCCTCGCTCGGCTCGTCGAAGCCGGCGATGATCTTCATCAGCGTCGACTTGCCGCAGCCGGAGGGGCCGACGATGGCGACGAATTCGCCGTCCTTGACCGACAGGCTGACGCCCCCGACGACCTGCAGATCCTTGAAATTCTTCTTGATGTTGTTGACGACGATCTTAGCGTCCATAGCGCCACCTTACCGATTTGAGTCCTTCGAGTTTGCGCATCACCAGGTCCAGTATCAGGCCGATGATGCCGATGATGATCATGCCGGCGATGACCAGGTCATAGCGGTTGCCGGCGTTGCGCGAGTCCATGATCAGGTAGCCCAGGCCCGAACGCAGCGCGATCATCTCGGCCGCGACCACCACCAGCCACGCCACGCCCAGCGCGATGCGCATGCCGACGATAATCTCCGGCAGCACGGCGGGGATGATCACCAGCCGGAACAGGGTGGCGCGCGAGACGCCGAAGTTGTCCGCCGCCCGCAGGTAGCGCTTCTCGATGGTGTGCACGCCGGAGGCGGTCTGCACGATCATCGGGAACACCGAGGCGATAAAGATCAGGAACACCGGCGACAGGTTGCCGACGCCGAACCACAGGATGGCCAGCGGTATCCAGGCGATCGGCGAGATCGGACGCAGGATCTGGAAGATGGGATTGAGCGTGATATAGGCGCCGTCCACCCGGCCCATCCACAGGCCTGTCGGAATGGCGACCAGCGCCGCCAGCCCGAAGCCGCAGCCCACGCGGAACAGCGACGCGCCGATGTGCTCCCACAGCGTGCCGTCTTCGGCCAGCTCCAGGGTGCCGGTGACCACTTGCAGCGGCGTCGGGAAGATCACGCTTTCGGTCTGCACCACGACGATCCACCACAGGGCGATCAGCGCGGCCAGCACCGCCAGCGGCGGCAGGATTTTCTTGAGTTTTTCCATAGTTACCCAGTTACGTTGACAGCAATCGGTGTGCCTTGCTCCATGCGCGGGCGGCGCGCCACTTCAGGCGCGGCCAGCCTGCCGATGGCATGGCGTTGACCACCACCCGCATTTGTCCGCTGGCGTGGGCGGTGCAGGCGAAGTCGTTGACGGAGACGGTTTCAAACGGCAGGCGGAAGCTCTGGCCCGGCATGATCAGCACCGGGCCGAAGATCTGCGGCACGCGGTCCAGGTTGCGCAGCAGGAGCACGTCGTTGAGGCCCTGCGTCAGGTGGATCTCGGACGGCAGGATCTCGACCTTGTCGCCGGCCATGCGGCGCCCCCAGGTGCCGTTGGGGATTTCAAACAGCTCGTCGCGCGAGGGCAGGGCGAGCGGCGCCAGCGCGGCCCATGCGAGGCCGACGGCGCACAGCGCGCCTGCGGCCAGCAGCAAGCGGGAACGCAGCGTCTTCAATTCTTCAACAGTAGTCTGGCGTCGTGCACCACGTCCTCCGCAGTGCGGCCGAACGGCAGCAACGCGCGCAGGCTACCCTTGCGATCGACGAAGTACAAGTAGGAGGAATGGCCGACGATGTAATCCTTGCTGCCTTCGATCTGCTTTTTGGTCGCCGTGATGCCGTAGTCCTGACGCACGCGCGCCATCTGCTGTGGCGTGCCGGTGGCGCCGAGGAAGGTCGGGTCGAACGCCTTCAAGTAGTTGCGCATGCGTTCCTCGGTGTCGCGTTCGGGATCGACGGTGACGTAGATCACCTGCATCTGGTCGGCCTGCGCGCCGAGCTGCTTGCGCGCCTGCGCCAGCATCGCCAGCGAGACCGGGCAGACATCGACGCAGGACGTATAGCCGAATTCCAGCAGCACCAGCTTGCCGCGGAACTGGCTCAATTTCAGCTCCTTGCCGTTGGAGCCGCGCACCGTGAAGTCGGGCGCCATGCGCGGTGGATCGAAGGTGCCGGCTTTCAGGCCGAGCGGTTCGGCGGCGCCGGCTCCCGCGGATAGCGCCAGCAGCAGTATGGCGAAAAATCGGTTCAAGGTCTTCACAGGGAGATGGTCACGGGTTTGATCGCCTTGACGAAGCTGTCGTCGACGTAGGATTCATAGGCCACAGGGCGCTTGATGGTGCCGGCTTCGATCGACAGCTGCATCAACTCGTCGAACTCGGCGCGTATCATGCGTAGGTCGCCGTAGGTCACGCGGTCGGCCGGGTTCTGCATGACGAAGCGCAGCACGTTCGGATCCTGGTTGAAGTACTTGCGGCCGGAGGCGATGGTGATGGCTTTTTCCCTGCTGGCCGGCCCTGCGTCGAGCCAGCTGCCGGCGGCCTGTACGAAGTTGACCAACTCCTGCACCAGCGGGCGGTTTTCCTTGATTAGTTCCTCGCGCACGGTCAGCACGCAGCAGATGTAGTTGCGCCATTCGTCGCGCGTCATCGCCAGCGGACGCGCATAGCCGGCCCGCTGCGCGGCCGCGCCGAACGGCTCGCCGGTGCAGTAGCCATCGACCGCCTTGGCGTACAGCGCGGCCGGCATGTCCGGCGGCGCCATCTCGATGATCTCGATATCCTTGGGCGTCATTTTTTCGCGCGCCAGCATCTTACGCAGGAACAGGAAGTCCACCGCGAAGCGGCTGGGGATGGCGATGCGCTTGCCGCGCAGGTCGGAGAACTTCTTGTAGGTGGAGTCGGTGCGTACCATGATGACGGCGCCAGAACGGTGGCCGAGCGAGACGATCTTGACCGGGATGCGCTTGTCGGCCAGATCCATCACCAGCGGCGCCAGCATGTAGGCGGCCTGGATGCGGCCCGTCATCAGCGATTCCTTGACCTCGGGCCAGCCGTTGTATTTGCTGTATTCGAAGCCGCGCGGCAGTACGCCGGGTTTGCCGGCGGCGGCGGCTTTCGCCATGCAGGCGACCGGCAAGGTGAGGTTGCAGGTGACGGGCAGGCCGCCAACCTGGATAGGTGCGTCGGCGGCGCTGGCGCTGGACGGCAATAGCAGCGCCGGCGCGGCGGTGCTGAGCAATCCTCCCAGCAGCTTGCGCCGCAGGGGGGAATCCGGAGTGGTATTGTCGTCTCTGTGCATGGCTTCTTAGTCCATAACGTAATGCTGTAATTGTACTACAGTCCTTTTCTGACCAAGACGGCATCGGCCCGATACAACTCCGGCGAAATGCGCTTGAGGTTAGCCACTTTTGGCAGGTCGTTGTAGGCGATATACGGATCGTTAGGGTGCAGCGTCAGGTAATTCTGGTGATAAGCCTCGGCCGGATAGAATTTTTTATCCGCTTCGATTTTTGTCGCCAGTGGTTTTTTGAACACACGCGATGCGTCCAGCTGCGCGATGTACTTTTCCGCCACGCTGCGTTGTACCGGCGATTGCGGGAAGATCGCCGAACGGTATTGCGTGCCGCTGTCGGGCCCCTGGCGATTCAGCTCGGTCGGGTTGTGGGCCACCGAGAAGAAGATCTGCAGCAGCTTGCCGTAGCTGACCTGCGTCGGGTCGTAGGTGATCTTCACCGATTCCGCATGGCCGGTGTCGCCGTAGCTGACCGTATCGTAGGATGCGGTGCGCGCGTCGCCGCCGGCGTAGCCGGAAACGGCGTTGCTGACGCCTTTGACGTGCTGGAATACGCCTTGCACGCCCCAGAAGCAGCCGCCGGCAAAGATGGCGGTGGCCGTGTGTTCCGTGCCGGCCGGTTCATCGACCGCGGGCGGCGCGATGACGACGGCGACTTCCGCCGATTCCGCGGGCTGCTGCAGCAGGATCACGCCGAAGATGCCGGCCCCCAGCAGGGTGGCCGGAGCGGCCCAGTTTTTCAAGATGCTTTTCATGTGTACTCTCCTGTTCAACCAAAGGTGAAGGCGTAGGCTTGTACGCCGGGATCGAGGAATTCAATGCTGAAGGTGCGGTCGCCGACGTTGCCGGACTGGCGCACCAGCTGGTACAGGCGCTGGCCGTTGATCACGCCGCTGCCATCGGCGGCGACGTCGGTGCCGTGGTCCTTGCCTGGCGCGGCGCCGTCGATGGTCACGCGGAAGCGCACCGGTTTGCCGTCCTTGCCCGGGCCGAGCACCAGGTGCAGGTCACGCGCATGGAAGCGGTAGACGATGCCGCCACGGCCCTGGTTCAGCGTGATCTGGTCCGGCTGCGACAGCCAGTTGCCCGTCAGTCCCCACTGATTCAGTGCGGGCTTGGCGGGCGCTGTGTAGGCGCGGGCCTGGTTCGCCGCCTGCTTTTCCGGCGAGGCGAAATTCTCGGCGCGCTCGTAGCCCAGATAGGTTTCTGGCGACGCCACCTGGCTCATGTCGGCGGCTTGCTGCACGCCTTGCGCATCTTCCGCGCTGACGACGGTGTTGGTGACGTCCTTGCGCCCTGCTTCCTCCAGCAACTGCTGGATCACTTGCTCGGACTGGGCATAGTCGCCTTCGCCGAAATGGTGGTGGCGGATCTGGCCCTTGGCGTCGATGAAGTAGTGCGCAGGCCAGTACTGGTTGCCGAAGGCGCGCCAGATGGCGTAGTTGTTATCCACCGCGACCGGGAAGTTGATGCCCAGGTCCTTGGTTGCCTTGCGGACGTTGCCGATGTCGCGCTCGAAGGCGAATTCGGGAGCGTGCACGCCGATCACCACCAGGCCCTGGTCGCGGTACTTCTCGGCCCAGGCCTTGGTGTAGGGCAGGCTGCGCAGGCAGTTGATGCAGGAGTAGGTCCAGAAGTCGACCAGCACGACCTTGCCCTTCAGCTGCTGCGCGGTCAGCGGGGCGGAGTTCAGCCATTCGACGGCGCCGTCCAGCGGCGGCAGTACGCCTTCCACCTTGAGCACGTCGGCTGCCGGCGCCATCGCACGGCGCGCCATCATGGCCGGACCAGCGCCGCCGGACATCGCGGTGCGCGACATCATCGCGCCGGAGGCTGGAACATCCTCGGCGGCCGCCGCATCCGTCCTGCGCATCATGGCGCCGCTTTCCGGGCCGTGAGGGGCCAGGGTGTCGATCAGTTTCTGCTCGATGCCGGCCGTCGCCACCGACGATACCTTGGTCAGCAAGCCCGTATCCAGGCCGGTCGCGATGGCGGCCACGCCGCCCAACATCGCCACGCCCAAGCCACGGCGCACCCATTCGCCGGCGCCCAGCGAGCGCTTCATCGCGCCGAAGACCTTGCCGCCGACCAGCAGCGCCAACGCCAGCGAAGTCGCGGCGCCGGCCGCATAGGCCAACAGCAGCAGCGTGGTGCCGACGCTGGCGCCGTTGAGCGCCGCACCGGTCAGCACCAGGCCCAGTACCGGACCGGCGCAAGGCGCCCACAGCAAGCCGGTCGCAACGCCCAGCAGGAAAGACGAACGGGCGCCGGAGCCAGTGCCGTCACCCGACTGCGCCTTGTTGGACAGCTTGTCGCCCAGCGCCACCAGCGGCTTGGTCAGGCGGTCAGCCAGGTGCGGCAGCATCAGCGTCACGCCGAAGAAAGCCATCAACGCCAGCGCCAGCCAACGGCCGTACTGGTTGGCCTGCACCACCCAGCCGCCGCCGACGGCGGCCAGCGTGGCCACCAGCGCGAAGGTCAGGGCCATGCCGGCCAGCAGCGGCAGGCCGCTGCGCACGAAGGGTTGCCCGGTGCGGGCAAAGACGAACGGCAGCACCGGCAGGATGCAGGGGCTCAGGATCGTCAGGGCGCCACCCAGATAGGAGAGAAGTATCAGTAACATGGCGTGCGCTCCTGTCAGGCTTCGCCGGGCGTGAAGGTCAACGCCAGGCCATCGATGCAATACCGCAGTCCGGTCGGTTCAGGGCCATCGTCGAACACGTCGCCGAGATGGCTGCCGCAGCGGCGGCATTTCACTTCCGCGCCCATCATGCCGAGCGAGGTGGTGCGGCTGGTGTAGACGCCGCGATCCAGTGGTTTCCAGAAGCTGGGCCAGCCGGTGCCGCTATCGAACTTGGTCTTGGACGAGAACAAAGGGTTCTGGCAGCCGGCGCAGAAGAACTTGCCCGCGCGGTGCTCCTTGTACAGCGGGCTGGAAAACGGCCGCTCGGTGCCGCCTTTGCGCAGGATATCGTACTGTGCAGGGCTCAGCAGCGCGCGCCATTCGGCATCGGTGCGGGTCACTTCCCAGGCTGGGGTAGGGGCGGCTTCGACGGCACGCCAGTTTAAAGCCGCGGCGCCGGCGATCAGGGCCGCGCCGCCGGTCAGGATGAAACTACGTCGGGATGTCATATATCCTCCAAGGGTGGAATAACCATGGAGCCATTCTGCTCCCTGGGCGCTGACGAAATCCTCACGTAAACTTAAACTAAATGTGATACTTTCCGAGGCAGGAATCCCGCACAATGACGGCTTTCCGACTTTTCCAGCCCCGAGCGACTATGGAATTACCAAAACGCGTACTGATCGTAGAAGATGATATGCCGATCGCCGACCTGCTGCGCATGCATTTGCAGGACGAGGGTTATCAGGTCACGCACTGCGCCGACGGCAATACGGGCCTGGCTCAACTGCGCACCGGCGGCTGGGATGCGCTGATCCTCGACCTGATGCTGCCCGGTGTGGATGGGCTGGAGATCTGTCGCCAGGCGCGGGCGATGGCGACCTACACGCCGATCATCATCACCAGCGCCCGTTCCAGCGAGGTGCACCGCATCCTCGGACTGGAGCTGGGCGCCGACGATTACCTGGTCAAGCCGTTCTCGGTGCTGGAGCTGGTGGCGCGCGTGAAAGCGCTGCTGCGCCGCGCCGACGCCATGAGCCGCAACCAGCGCAACGAGGCCGGCGCGCTGGAGCTGAACGGTGTGCGCCTCGATCCGCTGACCCGCCAGGCGTATGTCGAAGGCGGTGCGCTGGACCTGACGCCGCGCGAATTCGACCTGCTGTATTTCTTCGTCAAGCACCCGGAAAAAGTCTTCTCAAGACTGGATCTGCTGAACCAGGTATGGGGCTACCAGCACGACGGCTATGAGCACACGGTCAACACGCACATCAACCGGCTGCGCGCCAAGATCGAAGCCGATCCCGCCGAGCCGACCCGTATCCTGACGGTATGGGGCAAGGGCTATCGCTTCGCCAGCGGTGCCGCATGAGTGTGAACCTGAGCCTGTCGCAGCGACTGTCGCTGGTATTTGCTATCCTGCTGCTGGCCTGCTGCGGCGCATCCGCCTGGCTGCAAATCCGCGCCAACATCATGCACGAGATGGAAGTGGTGCAGGGTTTGTCGCGCGGTCTGGCGCGCAGCATCGCGCTCGATGCGCAGCTGGCGCATGCCGATGCGGAGAGCGGCGCGGCACCGGCCAGCGAGGGCCTGGGCCCGGAAGCCGTGCGCCGCCTGTTCAGCAAGCTGATGGTGGTCAATCCCAGCGTCGAGGTGTACTTGCTCGACATGGAAGGCCGCGTCGTCGGCCACGCCGCGCCGGCCGGAAGCCTGAAGCGCGACCATGTGAATCTCGACCCGATCCGCCGCCTGCTGGACAACCAGCCCTTGCCGATACAGGGCGACGATCCGCGCAGCATCAACGGCCGCAAGGTTTTCAGCGCGTCCGTGCTACGCATGGGCGAACAAAAGGTCGGCTACATCTATGTGATCCTGCAGAGCATGGAGCATGACCGCCTGTATGCGCGCGCGACCGCCAGTTCGGTGCTGCGCACCACCTTGTGGTCGATGGCGGTGGTGGCGCTGCTGGGCCTGATCGCCGGCCTGATCGCCTTCCGCCTGATCACGCGCCCATTGCACCGCCTGACCGCCAACATGCGGCAGGTCGACACCAAGGCCGACCAGCTGGTGCTGCCGGCGCCGGTGGCCGGCGGCTCGCGCGACGAGATCGCGACCCTGGAGCGGGCCTTCAGCGATATGGCTGCCCGCATCAACGAGCAATGGCAGACCATGCGCCAGCTGGACCAGGACCGGCGCGAGGTGGTGGCGAATATCTCGCACGACCTGCGCACGCCGCTGGGCTCCCTGCACGGCTACCTGGAGACGCTGTCGCTCAAGGATGCCACGCTGGATGCGGCGGACCGCCAGCGTTACCTCGGCATTGCGCTGGCGCAGAGCCGCAAGGTGGGCGGACTGGCGCAGGCCCTGTTCGAGCTGGCGCGGCTGGAGCACGGCTCGGTGGAGCCGGAACTGGAGGCCTTCTCCATTAGCGATTTGATACAGGACGTGTTCCAGAAATTCGAGCTGAAGGCGCAGGAGCGCAATGTGCGGTTGATGGCGACCTTGCCGCACCCGGCGCCGATGGTGCGCGCGGACCTGGGCATGATCGAGCGTGTGCTCACCAATCTGTTCGACAATGCGATCCGCCATACGCCGGCAGGCGGCGAAGTCGAGATCACCGTGGCGCCGGCCGCGGACGGCAAGGTGCGGGTCACCGTCGCCGATACCGGGCCCGGCATCCCGGCGGCGATGCGGGACGTGCTGTTCCGGCGTCCGTTCGCGCTGCGCGGCGAGCGCAGGGAAGGCGGCCTGGGTCTGCTGATCGTCAACCGCATCATGCAGCTGCACGGCGGCGGCATCGAATTGGCGGAGACGGCGGCCGACCTGCAGCGGCAAGGGGCGGTGTTCCGCTTTGCGCTGGCGGCGGCATAGCGCTACGCAGGCTGCAAGGGCGCGCGCCACTCCGTCAGGTAGTGCTGCGGCGTCTTGCCGAGGATGCGGCGGAACATGGCGCTGAACGCGCTCGGGCTGGCATAGCCCAGCGCCGCCGCGATCTCTCCCACACCCTGCCCCTGCGCGAGGCGGCCGAACGCTTCCGCCAGATGCACCTGCTGCACCCACTGGCGGTAATGCAGGCCGGTCTCCTTGGGGAACAGTCGTATCAGCGTACGCGCGCTGGCGCCGGCTTCGTCGGCCCACTGTTCGATATTCCGCGTGCTGCCCGGATCGGCCATGATGGCCGAGCACACGGCCAGCAGGCGCCGGTCGCGTGGCCATGGGATCGCGATCGGCACCGTCTCCGCCGCCGCCAGTTCGGACAGGATCAGCATCGCCAGATGCTCGCCTCGGCCGGGCAGCGGATATTCGATTGGCTCGTTCAGCAGCGCCAGTATCAGCTCGCGCAATAGCGGACTGACTTCGATCACCCGGCAGCTGTCGCCGAAGGCCGCCGCCGTGTGCGCCTCGATGTAAAGGGTCCGTATGGTCACCTTGCTCAACGCGGTCCAGTGATGCACCACGCCCGGCGGGATCAGCAGGGCGCGGCGCGGCGGCAGTATCCAGACGCCGAAATCGGTTTGCACCCGCTGCAGCCCCTCGGTGGCATACACCAACTGGGCGCGTTCGTGGCTGTGCGGAGCGGCTGACTCGCCATGCTGCGCATCGCGCGCCATCGCCGTGATGACGCGGGGCACGCGCTGGTAGTCGCGGTGATCGCTGCTACGGGCCAGGGGTGAAGTAGAGGGCATTTGTCACTTATTCGACGAAAGTTGGAATATCAAGCTTTGCCGACCATATTACACTCTACGATCCCTGAATCAAGAGTCGACCATGAATTCCACCGTCACCGCTGCGGCGCAGACCGCGCCCATACCCGCACCAGCCAGCCGTCCCCACGGCGACACCGTCATGCAGATCCTCGGCGCCGTCGCGCTGGTGCACCTGCTGAACGACCTGATACAAGCCATGCTGCCGTCGATCTACCCGATGCTGAAGGCGCAGTTTGGCCTGAGCTTCACGCAGGTCGGTCTGATCACGCTGACCTTCCAGTGCACCGCGTCGCTGCTGCAGCCGTGGATCGGCCTGTACACCGACCGCCGCCCGATGCCTTTCCTTCTGCCGCTGGGGATGGTCTCCACGCTGATCGGCGTGTTGATGATGGCGGTCGCCGGCAGCTTCCACGCGCTGCTGATATCGGCCGCGCTGATCGGCGTCGGCTCGTCGACCTTCCATCCCGAGGCATCGCGCGTGGCGCGCATCGCCTCCGGCGGCCGCTTCGGTTTTGCGCAATCGTTGTTCCAGGTGGGCGGCAATATCGGTTCGGCGCTGGGGCCTTTGCTGGCGGCCGGCATCATCATCGGTCGTGGCCAGGGCAATATCGCCTGGTTCGCGCTGCTGGCGGCGGTGGCGATCTCGGTACTGGTCTATGTCAGCCGCTGGCATAGCAGCCATCTGGCGGGCCTGCCGCGCAAAGCGTCCGCGCAAGCCGTATCGCCTTTGTCCAAAGGCCGCGTCTACGGCGCGCTGGCGGTGCTGGCGCTGCTGGTCTTCTCCAAGTACATCTACATGGCGAGCCTGAGCAGCTACTACACCTTCTACCTGATCGATAAATTCAATGTTTCGGTGGCGTCGGCGCAGATGTACCTGTTCCTGTTCCTCGCGGCGGTGGCTGCGGGCACCTTCATGGGCGGTCCGATCGGCGATCGTATCGGCCGCAAGCGGGTGATCTGGGTGTCGATCCTCGGCGCCGCGCCGTTCACATTGATGCTGCCTTACGTGGACCTGTTCTGGACCGCCGTGCTGACGGTGGTGATCGGCTTCGTTATCTCGTCGGCGTTCTCCGCCATCGTGGTGTTTGCGCAGGAGCTCATGCCGGGCAAGGTCGGCATGATCGCGGGGATCTTCTTCGGCTTGATGTTCGGCGTCAGCGGCATCGGCGCAGCAGCGATGGGGCATATCGCCGACATGTCGGGCATCGCCCATGTCTACAAGCTGTGCTCCTACCTGCCGCTGCTGGGCATCCTGACGGTGCTGCTGCCGCACATCGAGCAGCCCCGCCGTTGACGCTTACACTTCGATGAAGCGCATCTTGAAGTTGCGGCCCTTGATGGCGCCGAAGTCGCCGCCGAGCGGGTTGTTCTTGCTCAGGCGGTCGAAGGCTTCGTAGGCGACGCGGCGGTCGATCGCCACATAGGTCTGGAACTCGAACACGTTGATCTTGCCGACTTGTTCCTTGCTCAGCCCAGCGTCGCCGGTCAGTGCGCCCAGCAGGTCGCCCGGACGCAGCTTGTCCTTTTTACCGCCGGAGATCACCAGCGTCATCATCGGCGCCGGATCGACGCCGTAATCGCCGTCGTCCAGGCTGTCCAGGTCGAACCACTGGACCGCGGAGCCCTGGTATTCCTCGATCAGCTTGACCCACTTCTTCTCGTTCGGCGCGCACAGCGACAGCGCCAGGCCCTGTTCCGTGCCGCGGCCGGTACGGCCCACGCGGTGGATGTGGACTTCGGTATCCTTGGAGACGTCGACGTTGATCACCGCTTCCAGGTTGTGGATGTCCAGGCCGCGCGCGGCGACGTCGGTGGCCACCAGTACGGAGCAGCTACGGTTGGCAAACAGTACCAGTATCTCGTCGCGCTCACGCTGTTCCAGCTCACCATACAGCGCCAGTGCGGAGAAGCCCTTGGCGCGCAGGTCGTCGACCAGTTCGCGGCACTGCACCTTGGTGTTGCAGAAGGCGATCGCCGATACCGGCTTGTAGTGGCCCAGCAGGCGCGCCACGGCTTCCGTGCGCTGGTCGAAGCCGATCTCGAAGAACAGCTGCTCGATCTGGCTGTTGTCGTGCTGCGCCTCGACCGTCACTTCGACCGGATCGGCCAGGAAGGAGTCGGTGGCGCGGCGGATATCGTCCGGGTAGGTGGCCGAGAACAGCAAGGTCTGGCGGCGTTTCGGGCAGGCGCTGACGATGCCGGCGATCTCGTCGTAGAAGCCCATGTCGGTCATGCGGTCCGCCTCGTCCAGCACCAGCGTCTCGACCTTGGTCAGGTCCAGCGTATTGCGGCCCAGGTGGTCGCGCACGCGGCCCGGGGTGCCGACCACGATGTGGGCGCCGTGTTCCAGCGAAGCGATCTGCGGGCGCATCGGCGAGCCGCCGGTCAGCACCAGCACCTTGACGTTGCCGGTGGCGCGCGCCAGGCGGCGCAGCTCGTTGGCCACCTGGTCGGCCAGTTCGCGGGTCGGGCACAGCACCAGCGCCTGCACGGCGAACCAGGCCGGATTCAGCTTGGCCAGGATGCCGATGCCGAAGGCGGCGGTCTTGCCGCTGCCGGTCTTGGCCTGGGCGATCAGGTCGCGGCCTTCCAGCACCGACGGCAGGCTTTGCGCCTGGATCGTCGTCATCTCCTTGTAGCCGAGCGAATCGAGGTTGTCCAGGAAGGCGGTAGTCAGCGGCAGGCTGGCGAATGCGGTGGATGCGGCGGTGGATGTCATGGTGGCGGACCTGTTCAAAAAGTACGTGGGCACAGTCTAACAGGGGCGGGCCCGGCGCTGTGCGTTGTGGGTGTGATGTGTGTTGCTACAGTGTTGCTGCTGTGCCGTATCAGTTCGGCGCCCATACCGGCAAACCGGTCAGGTCGAGATTCTCGTCGCGTACCCATACCGGCAGGCCGGTGGTGTCGGTCGGCTCCAGCAGTTCCAGCTGCTCCTGCTTGAGCGCAGAGCGCTTGGTGCGTGGCGGTGGTGGACGCTTTGCTTCGGGTTCGAGCGGTGCGGCTGGGCCGAAACCGGGCAGGTCGAACGTCGCGTTATCTTTTTTATCTCTCATCTGAAAAAAACAAAAGCCCGGCTGCAGCAGTCGGGCTCAGTAAGCTAATGCGCGAAGTGTAACACAAAGCACAAACTCAACGGAAGCTCAGGGCTCCCGTCAGGTCGCCCGGCGGCAGCGCGTGGCGGGCCGCGAAAGCGTCGTTGCGCAGCTTCAGGCCTTCCAGCAGCGGCAGGTCGTGCAGGCGGGTGATGAAGCGCATGATCGACGTCGTGTCATAGAAAGTGTGGTCGACCTGGCCTTTTTTCGCGTATGGCGAGATGACGATGGCCGGAATGCGCGAGCCCGGACCCCAGCGGTCGCCTTTCGGCGGCGCCACGTGATCCCACCAGCCGCCGTTTTCGTCGAAGGTGATCACGACGACCATGTCCTTCCACTGCGGGGACTTCTTCAGGTGCTCGACGATGTTGGCGATGTGGGCGTCGCCGGACTCGATGTCCGAATAGCCGGCATGCAGGTTCAGGTTGCCCTGCGGCTTGTAGAAGGATAAGGCAGGCAGTTTGCCGGCCACCGCGTCGGCGATGAACTTGTTCGAGATCGGGCTGTCGCCCAGGCCACCGTCGCGCAGGTGCTCGGCGCGGGCAGTGGTGCCCGGCGCGAACTGCTTGAAGTAGTTGAACGGCTGGTGGTGATACTGGAAGTTGGGCTTTTCGCCGCCGCCGCGCGCATCCAGCGCCGCCTGCCAGGCGCCGCCATACCACGCCCAGCTCACCTTCTTGGCCGACAGCAGGTCGCCTATGGTGTCGTAGGTTTGAGGCGGCAGCGTGCCGGCATCGTTCGGATCGGCCATCAGCGGGTCGCCGTCGAAGGCGGGGCGGATGTAGCTCGGCTGATAGGGCGGGGCCATGGTGTTGACCGCGTAGCCGTCCGGCGAGATCGCGCCGTTGTTGACGAAGTGCGGATGGCCGTCCATCGCGGAGGCCGGGCTGTCCTTGGCCACGGACAGGCGGAAGCCGGTCGGGCCGTCGTCCAGCACCGCGATCTTCTTCTTGGCGGCGGTGTCCTTGGCGTTGAAGTATTCCGGCGTGCGGCCGGAGATCAGGAACTGGTGGTTCAGGTAGGAGCCGCCGAAGGCCGCCATGAAGAAGTTATCGCACAGGGTGTATTGTTCGGCGATCTTCCACAGGCCGAGGTTCTTGCTGGTCTCGCCGTAGTAGCCCATGACCATGCCGCCGGTGTTGCCCCAGGCCGCGAAGCCGTCGTTCTTGCCGCCGTTGATCTGCATCTGGTTGTGATAGAACAGGTGCCACAGGTCGCGCGTGATCACCGCTTCCGGCAACGGCTTGCCCTCGGTGTCGACCAGCTTGAACGGGCCGTTCGGCAGGCCTTTGACGTCGTCTTCCTTGAGCGCGTATTTTTTACCGCCGATGTCCTGGGTGTTCGGCACCATGCCGCCCCAGACCTTCGGCAGCGACGGCAGCGCGGAACCGTCGCGGTCGCGCTGCAGGCAGGCGGCGGCCGGCGCCGCGGATAGCGGCGAGGCGGTGCCGGGGAAGTTGGCGAACAGGTTATTGAAGCTGCGGTTTTCCAGGTAGATCACCACCACGTTCTTGACGCTGGCCTTGAGCTTGGCGTCGAGCGAGCCTTTGACCGGCTTGCTGGAAGCCGCCTCGCCGATCGCTGGCAGGGTAGCGGTGATGCCGGTGGCGGCAGCCGCCTGGAAAATGCGGCGGCGTGAAGGATTGGCCGGACCGTCTTGCTCTTGTGGATTTGCTACCTGCGGTTGATCCTTCACACCTGCCTCCTTGAGAAACCGAAAGGAACAATTGTGACAGTTTTGCGACGGCTTGTGTATGGGCCGAAAAGGAAAAAGCCGTTGATCTTTTGCAAGAATCAACGGCTTTTTGAATCTGGTTGCGGGGACAGGATTTGAACCTGTGACCTTCGGGTTATGAGCCCGACGAGCTGCCAGACTGCTCCACCCCGCGTCTGAGGCCCGAATTATACATAGCCTTGTTGCGTTGCGCAAGGGTCAAAATAAGAGCCACTTATATTTCGTTGATTTTTTTAAGTGGCGCTTATGTTTATCGCATCATTTTACGCGGCAGCCAGGCGCCACAGCGAGGTGACTTCGGCGGCTCGGGCGGCGTGCAGGGGATCGGCGGCGTCGGCGGCGCGCGGGTGGGTCGGGCGGACGTCGTGGCGGTCGATGACTTTCAGGCCGGCGGCGGCGATCCATGCCATCAGCTCTTCGCGCGGACGCAGGCCCAGGTGCTCGGCCAGGTCGGACAGGATCAGCCAGCCCTCGCCGCCCGGCGTCAGGTGGCCGGACAGGCCGGCCAGAAAGCCGCGCAGCATGCGGCTGTCCGGATCGTAGACCGCGTATTCGATCGGCGAACTCGGACGCGCAGGCACCCACGGCGGATTACACACCACCAGCGGCGCGCGGCCTTCGGGGAACAGGTCCGCCTCCAGCAGCTCGACCTTGTCGTCGAGGTCCAGGCGCGCCAGGTTCTCGCGGGCGCAGCTCAGCGCGCGCTGATCCTGGTCGGTGGCGACCACGCGGGCCACGCCGCGCTTGGCCAGCACCGCTGACAGCACGCCGGTACCGGCGCCGATATCGAAGGCCAGCTTGGCGCCGGCCGGCAGCGGCGTATCCGCCACCAGTTGCACGTATTCGCCGCGCACAGGGGAGAACACGCCGTAGTGCGGATGAATGCGCGCGTCCAGCGCCGGAATCTCGACGCCGGTGCGGCGCCATTCGTGCGCGCCGATCAGGCCAAGCAGCTCGCGCAGCGAGGCGATGAACGGTTCTTCGAAGCGGCCGTAAGCCTCGTTGCACGCCAACTGCACGTCCGGCGCGCGGCGCAGCGGAATGGTGTAGCCGTCGTCGAAAGGAATCAGCAGCATGGCCAGGGTGCGGGCGCGCTGCGATTGGGCCTGGCGATGCAGGTGGAACGCTTCGGTCGGCGTGGCGGGGGCTTTGGCGGGCTTGGCCTTCTTGGCTGGCTTGCTTTTGTGGTCCGCGCGGCGCGCCAGCGCTTGCAGCAACTGGCGGGCGTTCTGGAAGTCGCCGCGCCACAGCAGCGCCGTGCCTTCGCAGGCGAGGCGGTAGGCGACATCGGCGTTGGTACGGTCGTCGGCGATCACGACGCGCTTCGGCGGCGGCATGCCGGCTTCGGAGCGCCAGCGCGCGGAACATGCCACACCGTTTTCCTCCCAGTGGATCTGCTGCGGAATCGGGGCGGAGGAGGTTTGTACAGGCATGTTGGATCAATCGACGGAAAATAGTGACGCGCTGACGCGTGGCCGCGTAGCGGAGAGTGTCGCTATTATACCGGTCGCCGGCTGGGCGGCCGGCTTGTCGTCAGGCCGAGGGCTTTTCCGGCTGGACGGTGTCGTCGATGACCGGGGCGGGATCGACCGCAGGCGCGGCGGCCTTCGCAGGCGCGGGCGCAGGCTCCGGCAACTTGGCGTCGATCGCGGCTTGCGCATCGGTAGCCGATTTGGCTTTGTCCGCGCTGGCCAGGTCGGCGTAGGTGTTGGTGTCCTTGCTGTCGACCAGGTTGAGCAGGCGTAGCGACAGGTTGCGCAGCGCGTTGCGGTCGATGCCGTTGCTGGTCTGGCTGTCGTCGCCGTCGCTGCTGGCCAGCGCGCTTTGCAGATCGACGCCGATCAGTTTGAACAGGTCCGCCAGCGTGCCGGGGAAGTCGATATTCGGCAGCTGCACGGTTGGCAGGTCCTTGAGATTGCTGGCCTTCGGCTTGCCGTCTTTCTGATCCGGCGCAGGCAGGCTGCTGGTGTCGGTGGTCTGGCTGGCCGCCGCATTCAGCTCGTAGTTGTACTGGACTTCGACTTCAAAATCGAACTTGCGGCCGTCGGCGGTGGTGATCGTGCCTTTGCCGATGAAGTGCGAGCTGTCGGTCAGGCGGAAGGCGGCGGCGTCGGTGGTGCCGTTGGCGCCTTCGCTGTGCAGCGCGCCCAGCGCGTAGCTGGACGAGGTTTCCAGACTGGCCGAGTCGAAGTCGATCACCGCGCCCTTGGCGGCGTCGCCGAACAGCGCCTGCGTGAAGCCGCTGACGAAATCCTGGGCGAAATCGACCGTCGCATTGCCGACCGAGGCCACGCGCTTTTGCAGATCCAGCCCGTCGCCCGACAGCGAGACAGGCGTGGAGTCTATGCCTTTCGCCTTTTGCACGGCGGTCGCATTGTCGGTTTTTCCGTCATTGCGTTGATTGGCTGCGTATAGGGACGCCGGCAGGGAGCGGGCGCCGAGGGCGGGGATGTTAGGCATGGCGGATTCCGTTTTGATAGTACTTCTACAACTCTATAACGGTATCGTAGCGGATTACTTGAGCCCCCGGCGCGAATTAGTGGTGATGGGTCCAGCCTTCCGGCGCGGCCAGGTAGGATTCGACCGCGTCTTTCTGGCCGATGGCGTGGTGTTTCACTTCGCCGCACGCGCAAACGCCGAAGTAAGGCTGGATGTGCGAGCAGGCCGAGACCTTTTGCAGGCGGACTTGTACGGCTTTGGCGCACTTGGCGCATTTGAAGGTGAGGGTGCGTGGTGCTTTTAACATGGTTTCGAGTGAGGCAAGCGGCAAAGGCGGGATTCTATCACTCAGGCGTAGATATCCAGCTTGGGCGGCTCCTGCGGCGCCGCGCCGTAGGTTCGTTGGACACGGCCGGTCGCATCCTGCGTTTGCTGCTGCGCCAGTTCGGCGCGCGCCTGGGCTTCCATCTGCTGCGCCTGGGCGGCGACGGAACGGTCGGCGCCCGACGGTTCGGCAGGCGCCAGCGCCGCCGCCTGGATGGTGCGCGCGCGCTGGATGGTTTCCTCGGGCGTGCCGCCGGGCGAGGTGTCGATATTGACCTCGCCGCCGATCGCATAACTGACGCCGTTCGGCCCACGCTGATAGGTGTACGACGCGCCGGAGACGGCCAGTCCGCCCGCCGTCGCCAGGTGGGCCTGCTCGTGCTGGCGTACTTCGGTGTCGCGGGCCTTGAGCTGGTCGATCAGGGCCAGCGCTTCGGGCGTGAGGTTGGTGGTGCTGGAGGTCGCCGCCGCTTGTGGGGATGCAGACGCCTGAACCGGCGGCGCTGCGCGCGGCGCTGGCTGAATGGCGGAACTCGGTGATATGGCGCCGATGCTCATCTGTGTGTCTCGTAAGTGCCTAAATCATAGCAAATTTGTAGCATCTGGTTGCAAATTTGACGCCTGGCTTGCGGATGTTAAGTCAACTGAAATTGCCGCGTCGCGTTGAAGGCTGGTCTAGGGATTATTCTTCAATCAAAGAGGCAAGACCATGGATCACACCAAGCAGCCGACCAAAGAGGCAGTACGACAGTGGTTGCAAACGCAGCTGGAGGAACGGCGCCCGCCGCCGGACCCGAAGCAGATCCGGCGTGAACTGGGATGGGAGATGCTGAAGATGGAGCGTCGCGAAGAGCCGTCCCGCTAAACCACGCTGATCGCGCTCTTGCCGCCGGCGGACGGCTGGACCAGTATTTTCGTCGATATCCGCTCGGTCATCTCCTGCACGTGGGAGATGACGCCAACCTTGCGGCCCATCGCCTGCAGGCCGTCCAGCGCATCCATCGCGACGCGCAGCGTTTCCGCATCCAGGCTGCCGAAGCCTTCGTCGATGAACAGCGACTCCACGCGCACGCGGTTGGAGGACAGCGACGCCAACCCCAGCGCCAATGCCAGCGAGACCAGGAAGGATTCGCCGCCGGAGAGCGAGTGGACCGAGCGCATCTCGCCGCCCATGTCCTGGTCGCGCACCAGCAGCGCGAGCGACGGGCTGGCGGGATTGTTGATGCGCTCCAGCTGATAGCGCCGGGAGAGGTGGTTCAGGTGGGCGTTGGCGTAGCCCAGCAGGACGTCCAGCGTGAACTGCTGCGCGTAATTGCGGAATTTCTTGCCGTCGGCCGAACCTATCAGGTCGCTCATGCGCGACCAGCGCTGTTCGATTGCTTCCTGCTGTTCGATTTCGGCCAGCATGGCTTGCGATTGCTGGCGCTTGGCGTCGTCCTGGGCCAGCGCCAGCTGCAGTGCAGCGGCGCCGTCGTGTGCGACTTTGCGTTCGGCCAGCAGGGCGTTGAGGGCGGCGGCCAGCACGGCGATCGGCGATTCGGCGGTGGACGCGGCGTCTTCGTCAGGCGTGTCTTCGGCCGGCGCGCGCGGCGGCGGGGCTGAGAGCTGGTGCTGTTCGCGCTGGCGCTGGCGCTCCTTGAGAACGGTGGCGGCGTTGTCGGCCGCGCGGGCGATGGCTTGCAGCGCGGCGCGTTCGGCGTCGACGTCGTCGGCGGAGCGGGCGAGCAGCGCTTGCAGTTGTTCCAGGTCCTGCAGGCCGGCATCGGGCTGGCGCTGCTGGAATGCCGCGAGCCAGTCGGACAGCCTGGTGGCCGCCGCCGTCGTGGAGGCTTGTAGCGTCGCGATACGATTGGTGGCCTGCGCCAGCGCCTCATCCAGTCGGGTCCTGGCTTGCGACGCTTGCTGTGCGGCGGCCTGGCGCGTGGCCAGCAGCGAGCGGGCGGCGTCGACGGCGGCGAGCAGCGCGCTTTCGACGTCGCGCACTTCCTTGCCGCCCCACATGGCCATGCGTTGCTGCTGGCTTTCCTTCAGTGCGGTATCGGCGGCGCTGTAGGCGCTACGCGCGTTCAGCGCATCCAGGCCGGTCCTGGCCAGTGTTTCGTTCAGCGTTTTCAGTTCGGCCTCGAAGGCCGCGAGCGAGGCCGCGCGTTCGTCGTAGGCCGCGCGTTGCGTCAGCCATTGCTTGCTCTCCGCCTGGCGGGCCTCATGGAATCGGGCCGGACCGGCTTTCCAGTCGTCTTTCCAGTCTTCGCTAGGAATATCGCCGCCGCTGAAGGCCGCGTCCAGATCGGACAGCAGGCCGCTCAAGGTCAGGGCGACTTCGATACGCTGGTCTTCCAGCGCCTTGAACTCGGTGGTCGACAATGCCAGCGCGGTTTGCGCGGCGGATGCCACGCCTTGCAGGCGGACATGCTCCGCGGCGGCGGCATCGTAAGCCGATTGCGCCTGATCGCGCTTGATGCGCGCGGAGTGCAGCGCGCGCTCCTGCTGCTCGACTGCTTGCAGCGCGGTCTGCGCCTCGCTCAGGTGTGCGACAAACCATGCGCCGCGTTCCGGCTCCGGCGGCAGCGGAGCGCTGGCGGCCAGCGCATGGCCGTTCCATGCTGTGGCCGCGCGTTCCAGCGCTTGCTGCACGGTGCGGTTTTCGGCGGCGAGGACGTTCAATTGTTCCAGGCTGGCCTGCATCGTTGCGCGTTGTTCGGCCTGCAGCTTGAAGTTGGACTCCATGCGCTGGCGGCAGCGGGAGACTTCCGATTGTAGCTCGCCCAGCATGGCTTGCAGCCCGCCGTCGTTGTGGCGGTACGGATGCTCGTGCGCGCCGCAGACCGGGCAGGGCGTGTCGTCTTCCAGTGTTTCGCGCAGCGATTCGACGCTGGCGGCGCAGGCGGCTT
The DNA here is from genome assembly GCF_047302815.1 of Duganella sp. CT11-25. Lineage (NCBI taxonomy): Bacteria > Pseudomonadati > Pseudomonadota > Betaproteobacteria > Burkholderiales > Oxalobacteraceae > Duganella > Duganella sp. CT11-25. The sequence goes on along the minus strand of NZ_JBKBFD010000001.1, from coordinate 1,850,783 downwards.
CCGCCAGCTTGAGCGAGCGCTCCGCCTGCGACAAGGCCGCCGTGACCGCGATGCCTTCCTGTTGTGCCGATGCCAGTTGCGTTTCGGCCGATGCCGTCGCCTGCCGCAGATGTGCGGATTGCACTTCGATCTGGCTGCTGCGGTGCTGGCGCGCTTCCAGTTCTATCCATATTTTCTCGGCGCCGGCCAACAGGTCGCGGCGCTGCTCCCAACTGCTGCGCGATGCCTGCAACTGCTCGGCGGAGAAGGATGCCATTTCCTGTGTCGCTTGTTGGCGCTGGGTGTCCAGTGTTTGCAGCGTTGCGCCGGCGGTGGCGAGTTTGGCGCTGGCATCGGCTTCGTCGTCGCGATGCGCTTTGGCGTTGCGCTGCACGCGCGCCAGTGCGGTCGCCAGCTTCTCGGCCTTTGCGGATTCCTGGCCGGCTTGCACGAACAGCACGTCCCAGCGGTCCCACGACTGCGCCAGCGTTTTCCATTGCTTGTGCTGCTGCAGCCACGCGATGCCCGCTTCATGCTGCACGGCCAGCTTGCCGTGTTCATCCTGGCGCGATTGCAGCGCGGCCTTGGCGGCGGCATCCGCGTGATCGGCCTTCTCGCAGGCGGCAGCGGCCTGGCGGTAGGCTGGCAGCATGGCCTCAATACGGGCGTCCAGCGCTTTGGCGTGATCCAGTTGTGGGGCGGCGGCGCGCTGGGCGATTTCCGATTCCTGCACGCCGGCGGCGGCTTGCGTTTGCGCGGTGCTGGCCTGGTCCAGCGTCAGGGCGGCCTGTTGTGCTGCCTGCGTGCTCGTGGTGATGGCCGCTTGCGTATGCGCGATGTCGGCGTCGATGCGACGGATGTCCTCAGCCAGCGGGCGCGCCGGCTGCACGGCGTCGATCAGGGCCAGCGCGGTGCGGCGTGGCGCGGCGGCGTCGATGTCGGCAAGTGCGGACAGGCTGGCCTGGTGCGCTGCCAGTTCTTCCTGCTTCAACCTTTCGGATTGCTGGTGCCAGCGCAGTTCCTGCTCCAGCTCGGCCTTGCGTTGCTCCAGCGCGTGCAGTGCTTCGGCGGCGGCGGTGCTTTGCGCTTCCAGTTCGCCGCGCTGCTCGCCGCTGAGCGGCTTCTGGTCGGCCAGCCGCGCGTTCAGTCTTTGCAGCGCGGCCTGTTCCAGCTTGGCGCGCTCGAAGGCGCGCATCGAAATCTCGGAGTAGATGGTGCTGCCCGTCAGTGTCTCCAGCAGTTCTCCGCGCTCGTTGTCCTCGGACTTGAGGAAGGCCGAGAATTCGTTCTGCGCCAGTAGCACCGCGCGTGTGAACTGCTCGAACGACAGGCCGATGCGCTTCTCGATTTCCACCTTGACTTCGGTCTTGGTGCCGCCGATCGGCTGCAAGGCCGGCAGCAGGTTCAGCGTCATCATGGTGGGCTGCAAGGCGCCTTCGGCCTTGGTGCGCGAGCGGCGCACGCTCCAGCGCGCGCGGTACGAGGCGCCGTCGTTGCCGATGAAATCCACTTCGGCGTAACCTTCGGCCGTGCCACGGCGCAGCAGCGTGCGCGGGTCCTGCGCGGAGACGGTTTCCGCGCCGACGTCGGTCAGGAAGCTGCGGCCGGCCACGCGCAACAGGCGCGGTGTGGCGTCGTACAAGGCCAGGCACAGCGCATCCAGCAAGGTGCTCTTGCCGGCGCCGGTCGGGCCGCTGATCGCGAACAGGCCGGTGGAGGCCAACGGCTCCTGTTCGAAGTCCACGCTGAATTCGCCCGCCAGCGACGCCAGGTTCTTGCCATTGATTTTCAGGATTCTCATGGCAGCATCAACTCCGCGAAAGCGGTCAGCGTATCGGCCGGCGCGTCGTTGCCGAAGCGTTGCTGATACAGCTGCTTGAAGATGTCGTCCGGCTTGAGCTTTTCCAATTGATCCAGCGTCATCACGTCGTTGTCGATGGACGAGGCGCGCGCCGCGCTGGACGTTTCGATCTTGGCCAGCCGGACCGGCTTGCCGTCCAGCGCCGCCTCGATGCGCGAGCGCAGGCCCGGCTCCGGGGCGTCGAGAAGCACGCGCACTTCAAGGAAGGGCTGCTGGCCGGGTGCAGCGTCCGCGAGATCCAGCGCGGCCAGCTCCTCCAGCACTTGCGTTATCGGCGCCGGCCTGGCCGGAATGCGCAGCAGCTCGACCGAGCGCGGCACCATCAGCGGTACGATCTCGCGCACGGCGGCGCCGTCGATATCGATGCGCAGGATCTGGTGCTGGTAGCCCACCTCCGCGAACGACAGCGGAATCGGGCTGCCGCAATAGCGGATGTGCTGCTGCTTGCCGACCGCCTGCGCCAGGTGCAAATGGCCCAGCGCCGCGTAGACGATGGCCGGATCGAAGATCCCGGCCGGCAGCATCTCGGTGCCGCCGATGACGATACGGCGTTCGGAATCGTTGGACATCTGGCCATCCACCATGTGGCAGTGGCCCATCGCCAGTATCGCCTGGCCGTCCTGGCGCTTGTCCAGCGCCAGTTCCAGCGCCTGCTTGTAGAGCAGGGCGATGCCGGCCAGGTAAGGATCGGCGCCGTCTTCCGCCGCCACGCGCGGCACGTCGCCCGGACGCAGGAAGGGCACCGCCAGGCACCAGGCCTCGACCGCGCCGCTGCGGCCCGTCAGCGGCAGCACCAGCGATTCGACATCGATCTCGCCATCGTCCTTGCGCTGCGCCGCGCCGATGACGCGCGTGCCGTGCGCCTCCAGCAGCGGTCCCGGCGCCTCCAGCCGCCCCGGCGAATCGTGGTTGCCGGCGATGACGATCAAATTCAGGTGCGGCGCCCGCTCCCTGGCCTGTTGCAGGAACCGGTACAGCTGCTTCTGCGAAGACGATGATGGATTGGCATTGTCAAAGATGTCTCCTGCGATCAGCAGCGCGTCGGCCTGCTCGGCGACGACGGTGTCGAGCAGCCAGTCGAGGAAGCGCTGGTGCTCGTAATGACGCTCGAAATTATGCAGGGATTGGCCGAGATGCCAGTCGGAGGTGTGCAGCAGACGCATGAAGATAGTGTAAAACAGCCGGGAAGCGCTCAATATAGCGCAAGATGGCCGCAAGCGAGTTGATTAAACGCGGTGTCCGGCGCGATGACCGGGTACTTCAGGCGGCATTGCTGGCCGGCGGCGCCAGCGCCGGGCCGGCGCGGAAGGTGTTGCGGCCCGCCTGCTTGGCCTCGTACAGCAGCACGTCGGCGCGGTTCAGCAACTCCGCCGGACTGACATCCTCGCCGCTGTAATAGGCCAGGCCGATGCTGGCCGATATCGACACCACCGTGCCATCCAGGTCGAATTCGGTCTGCATGGCGCTAACGATCTTGGCCGCCAGCGCGGCCGCGTCGTCGATGCGGTGGATGCGTTCCATGATGATGGTGAACTCGTCGCCGCCAAGGCGGGCGATGGTGTCGCTGGCGCGCATGGTGTGGGTCAGGCGGGCGGAGAAGGCCTTCAGCAGCGCGTCGCCGACGCTGTGGCCGAAGGTGTCGTTGACCGGCTTGAAGCGGTCGATATCCATGTACATCACCGCCATCAGGTCGCCGGTCTCGCGGTGGGACATCATCGTATCGTGCAGTTTTTGCAGGAAGCCGGCGCGGTTGGTCAGGCCGGTCAGCGCGTCGACCTGCGACAGCCGCAGCAGGCGCTGCTTCTCGCGTTTTTGCGCCGTGATGTCCTGCCGCATGACGTGGAAGCCCATCACGCCGCCGCCGTCTTCGTACATTTGCGGAATGTAGACCACCTCGAAGGTGCGCTCGACATCGGCGCTGGTGTCGTCTTCTTCGAACGTCAATGTTTCGCCGGCCAGCGCGCGCAGGATGTAGGGCTCCAGGAAGGCGTGGCGTTCCTCGCCCATGGTGTCGAGGATGGTCCGGCCCAGCACCGCCGTGCCGGTGCGGTTGAATTCGCGCTCGTAGGCGACGTTGTGGAAGCGGTAGACCTGGTCGGCGTCGATGTAGGCCACCATCGCCGGCAGCGTGTCGGCGATGGTGCGCAGCCGCGCCTCGCTCTCGCGCAGCGCATTGACCGATTTGCGGATGTGCGTGATGTCGTCGACGGTGCCGACGTAGCCGTACACCTTGCCGTCGACCAGCATCGCGGCGATCTTGAACGAGACCCAGATGATCATGCCGTCCGGGTGGATGCAGCGCAGCGTGTCCTGGTAGGGCAGGCGGGTTTGCGCCATGTGGTTCAGTGCCGCCTTGAGCACGGCGCGGTCGCTCGGATGCACGGCGCGCATCCAGGCGTCGCCCAGCGCCTCCTCGCGCGTCAGGCCGGTGATGAACTCGAAGGTGCGGTTGACATAGGTACAGTGGCCGGTGGCGTCGGCGCGCAGCAGGCCCAGGGGCGAGGCGTCGTTGACGGCGGCCAGTTCCGCCTGGTTCTTGCGCATCGCCAGTTCGGCCTCCTTGCGCGGCGTGATGTCGCGCGCCGTGATGGCCACGCCGTCGGCGATGGGGACGATCTGGTGATGCAGCCAGTGGACGTCGCGGTCCGGCAGGAAGTCGACCTGGAACTCTTCCTCCAGCGGCAGTCCGGTGGCCAGCACCTGCTTGTATTTGTCGAGGAAGCCGTTGCTGTGCAGCTGGGGCATGACTTCGATCATGCGCTTGCCCTTGATGTCGTCGCGGCTCCATCCCAGCAGCGAGGCGCCGCGCTCGTTCAGGTCGGCGATGGTGAAGTCGAGGATTTCCCGCTTCGGCCCGCGCATGCGGCAGGCCTTGAACAGGTACACCGCGTCGAGGCTGGCGTCGGCGGCGGCGCGCAGCATCATTTGCGCCTCGATCACCATGCGCGCGCTGCGGCGCAGGCGGTACGCCTGCTGCATCAGCAGGCCGACGAACAGCAGCACCACCAGCGAGGCCACCGCCACCGCCGCGTAGTACATATCGCGCCGGTGCTCGAAGCGCGCCATCGCCATGGCGGTCGGGTTGCCCACCACCGCCATCAGCAGGAAGCGCGGCATGTCGGCGTAGCCGTAGATGCGGTCGACGGCGTCGAACGGGCGCTTGAGCAGCAGCTCGTCGGCCGGCTGCGTCTTGCTGCCCTGGGCCACGCTGAAGTCGATGGTGTCGCTGATGATCAGCTGGTCGTCGATGCGGGCCGCCGACATGCCGTTCTCGCGGCTGATCAGCATCACCGCGCCGCCGGTATCGACGGTGAGGCGGTCGTAGTCCTCGACGAAATAGGCCGGATCCATCATCACCACGATCACGCCGGCGAAGCTGCCGTCCGGACGGTTGAGCCGGCGCGAGATCTGGATCTGCCATTTCTTGGTACGCGGATCGACCACCGGCGTGGCCACCATCGCGCTGTCGGCCGGATTGGACACATGGCTCTGGAAGAAGGCCAGCTGCCCCATCTCCGGCGGGAAGTAGCCGTTCAGGCTGTCGACGAGGCGGCCGTCCGGCCCGACGATCGCCAGCGGCAGGTCCAGCTTGGTCGGCAGCAGCGAGTCGAGCAGGCCGTTCTTGCGGGTGAATTCGGCCAGCCGCAGCGCGCCGTGGGTTTCCTCGAACTTGAGCTTGAACAGCTGGGTGGCGTGATCGGTCTGGCGCAGCAGGTGGTTGGTGTGCTCGGCCAGCGTGCGCGCCAGCGATTGGCTGTGCTGCACCGCCTCGTGGCGGGCCGTGAGTTTTTCCTGCCGCACCTGGTAGGCGACCGCGGTCCACATGATGGCCAGCAGCGCCACGCCAAAGGACGGCAGCAGGATGACGCGGTACAGTCGGCGTAGGAAATCCAGCATCGGCTATGTCCAAACAGGGTCGGTGGAAGTCGTGTGTGGATATTCTGCACGGAAATATCCGGTTTGGGGCTCGCCGGGTGAAAAAAATCGCGCTTCGATCACAGGCAATGTTGATTTCTTTATTAGAATAGCGGTCATGACCGAACTGATTCTGAGCCTGTCCGCCGCGCGGGCACTGCATCTTGCCGCGCAGGGCTTGCTGCAGCCGCGTCGCCGCAAGGCGCGCCAGCCCGATGTGCTGGAGGCGATCCGCCAGATGGGCGTGCTGCAAATCGATACCATCCATGTGGTGGCGCGCAGCCCCTATCTGGTGCTGTGGAGCCGGCTGGGCGACTATCCGCAGCCGTGGCTGGAGCAGTCGCTGGCCGCCGGCGAACTGTTCGAATACTGGGCGCACGAGGCCTGCTTCGTGCCGATCGAGGATTACGGCCTGTATCGCCACCGCATGCTCAATCCGGAGGCGATGGGCTGGAAGTATTCCGCCACCTGGATGAAGGAGCGCCGCGCCGAGGTCGACGCGGTGCTCGAGCATATCCGCGTCAACGGCCCGACCCGCTCGTCGGACTTCGAGCGCACCGACGGCCAAAGCGGCGGCTGGTGGAGCTGGAAGCCGGAAAAGCGCTCGCTCGAAGTCCTGTTCACCACCGGCGCGCTGATGATCGCTGCGCGCCACAACTTCCAGCGCATCTACGACCTGGCCGAGCGCGTGCTGCCGCACTGGGACGACAGCCGCATGCCGGCCGACGACGACACGCGGCGCGCGCTGGTGCTCAAGGCCGTCAAGGCGATGGGCTGCGCGCGCGGCGCCTGGATCAGCGATTACTTCCGCACCAAGCCGCCGCGCCTGGACCCGGAAACGCTGGTCGGGGAGGGCGCCTTGCTGCGCGCCTGGGTCGACGACTGGGACGATCCGGTCTACGTCCACCCCGACCACGCCGGACTGCTGGAAAGCGCCGCCGCCGGCGCGCTGTCGGCGACGTTGACGACGATCTTGTCGCCGTTCGACCCGGTGGTCTGGGACCGCCGCCGCGCGCAGGAACTGTTCGGCTTCGACTACCGGCTCGAATGCTACACGCCGGCCGACAAGCGCCGCTATGGCTACTTCACGCTGCCTATCCTGCGGCGCGGCGCGCTGGTCGGCCGGGTCGACGCCAAGGCGCACCGCCGCGACGGCGTGTTTGAATTGAAGTCGCTGGTGCTGGAGCCGGGAACGCGCGTCAGCGAGCGCTTCGCGCGCGACATCGCCGGCGCGCTGCAGCGTCTCGCCAACTGGCACGACTGCCCGCAAGTACAGATCACGCAAGCCACGCCCGACGGTTTCGGGCCGCTGCTGCAGGCCGCGCTGGACGCGGCCAACATCGAAAAGGAAGCCGCATGAAGGTAGCACCATGAGCTTGCCGGCAGCCCCCGCCAGCCTGCTCGGCCCCGACGGCCAGCCGCTGTTCGGCCGCTATGCCGGCCAGGTCGGCCATATCGACTGGAGCGAACTGGCCGCGCCGTTCGCGCGCAGCCGCCTGTGGCGGCGTTTTCACCACAAGCGCTGGCATTATGTGGCGCTGTGCACCGAACAGATCTTCTGCGCGGTCGCCATCGTCGACCTGGGCTGGACCAGCACCGCCTTCGCCTACGCCTTCGACCGCAACGACGGCGACATGCTGGCCAACTTCTCGCAGGACGGCTTGCCGGGGCTGTCGGCGCGGCTGGCCAACCACGCGGGCGAATCCAGCCTGTTCAAGACCCGCAAGAGCCACATCAGCATAGCCAGCCGGGACGACGGCAGCTTCGAGCTGTCGCTGCGCTGCGACTACCTGGAGATCGACGCCGAGTTCGGTCCCGGCGCCTCGCCGCTGCTGCTGGCCGCCGGGCCGGTGGCCAAGGGCTCGGTGCATGCGACGCAAAAGTCGTCCGGCTTGCCGCTGAAAGGCGAGGTGCGCACCTGGCGCGAGGATTACGACCTGGCCGGCGGCGTCGCCAGCTTCGACTATTCCAACGGCCTGCTGGCGCGCCACACGGCCTGGCGCTGGGCCTCGGCGCATAATCTGGAGATGGGTTTCAACCTGCAGGCCGGTTATTTCGGCGGCCACGAGAACGCACTGTGGCTGGACGGCGCGGTGCATGCGCTGGCGCCGGCCCATTTCATATACGATAGCAGCGATCCGCTGTCGCAATGGCATATCTTTACCGAAGACGATCTGCTGGAACTGTACTTCACGCCGGAAGGCGCGCGCCGCGAGAACAAGAAAATGGTGGTGGCGGCCAGCCGCTACCTGCAGCCGATCGGCACCTTCACCGGCTGGGTGCGCAGCGCGCCGGATCAACCGAAACGCATCGTCACGCAGATGATGGGTGTGACCGAGGACCATTCCTCACGCTGGTAGCAGGGAGAAGCAGGCCATGAGCATCAGGAATCTCGACCGTTTGTTCCAACCCCGCTCGGTGGCCGTGATCGGCGCTTCGGACAATCCACAGCGCATCGGCACGCGGGTGCTCTCCAACCTGAGCGAGGGCGGCTTCGCCGGCGGCGGCGCGATCTGGCCCGTCAATCCCAAGCACCAGACGCTGCACGGCATGCCGTGCCATGCCCGGGTGGCGGCGCTGCCGTCGGCGCCGGACCTGGCCATCCTGTGCACGCCGCCGGCCACCATCGCCGGCCTGATCGCCGAACTGGGCGCGCGCGGCACCAAGGCCGCCATCGTCATGACGGCCGATCCCGATCCGGCCGACCGACGCGGCATGCGCCAGGCCATGCTGGACGCGGCCAAGCCGCACCTGCTGCGCATTCTCGGACCCGGCAGCGTCGGCCTGCAATCGCCGGCGCTGGGCCTGAACGCCAGCTTCACCCACCTGGCCGCCGGCGCCGGCAAGCTGGCCTTCGTGTCGCAATCGGGCGCGCTGGCCACGGCGGTGCTGGACTGGGCCAGCCTGCGCGGCATCGGCTTCTCGCGCGTGGTGGCGATGGGCGACACCGTCGACGTTGATTTCGGCGACCTGCTGGACTACCTGGCGGCCGACGCCGACACCGAAGCGATCCTGCTCTGCATCGAAAACCTCAGCAGCGCGCGCAAGTTCATGTCGGCCGGCCGGCTGGCGGCGCGCGGCAAGCCGGTCATCGTGCTCAAGGTCGGCCGCGACGCCGCGCCCGGCGCCGACCTGGTGTTCGACGCCGCCATCCGCCGCGCCGGCATGCTGCGCGTGTACGCCACCGAAGACCTGTTCGACGCCGTGGAAACGCTGGCGCGCCGCCGTCCGCAGCGCGGCGAGCGGCTGGCGGTGCTGACCAACGGCGGCGGCCTGGGCCTGATCGCCGCCGACACGCTCGAATGCAGCGGCGCCCAGCTGGCGCCGTTGTCGGCCGATACCCTGAAGCTGCTGGCGCGCAGCGGCGCACCACAAGCCAACCCGGCCGACCTGCTGGCCGACGTGCCGGTCGAGCGCTATGTCGGCGCGGCCGAAGCGCTGCTGCGCGAACCGCAGGCCGATGCCTTGCTGTTCCTGCACGCGCCGACCGCGATGGTGCCGAGCTCCCTGATCGCCGAAGCGGTGGCGCCGTTGATGAAGGCCGCGAACAAGAACGTGCTGTCGTGCTGGCTGGGCGGCAGTTCGGTGGCGGCGGCGCGCAAGATCTTCGCCGACGCCGGCCTGCCGACCTACGACACGCCGGAAAAGGCCGTGCACGGTTTCCTGCAGATCGCCCAGTACCGCCGCAACCAGGATTTGCTGATGGAAGTGCCGGCCGGCCTGCCGACCACCGCCGCGCCGGAGCGGGCGGCGGCGCGCGCGCTGGTGCAGGCGGCGCTGGCGGCCGGCCGCGCCGAGTTGTCCGACAACGATGCGCGCGCGCTGCTGTCGGCCTACGGCATCGCGCTGGCCACGCCGCAGCAGGCCGCGCTGACCGGCCAGACACTGGCGGCCGCCCGCATCCAGATCGGCGCCGATCCGGTGTTCGGGCCGGTGGTGTTCTTCGGCCAGGGCGGCATCGCCGCCGAGGTGGCGGCCGACCGCGCGGCCGGCCTGCCGCCGCTGAACATGGTGCTGGCGCGCGACATGGTCGGCCGCACCCGCGTCTCGCGCCTGCTGGCGCAGGGCCAGACGCTGGCCGACGCCGAAGCCCTCAGCCGCACGCTGGTGCAGGTGGCCGACATGGCGGCCGATTTGCCGGAGCTGGCCGAACTCGATCTCAATCCGCTGATCGCCATCGGCGGCGGCGTGGTGGCGCTGGGGGCGCGGCTGCAGCTGGCCAAGGTGCGCAGGGGCGGACGCCAGCTGGCGATCCGCCCGTATCCGCTGGAACTGGAGCAATTGGTCGACTGGCGCGGCGGCCAGGTCCTGCTGCGCCCGATCCGGCCGGAGGACGCGCCGCAGCACCAGGTGTTCTTCAGCGCGCTGGACCCGGACGATATCCGGCTGCGTTTTTTCTCGGCCATGCGCGAACTGCCGCCGGCCCAGCTGGCGCGGCTGACGCAGATCGACTACGACCGCGCGATGGCTTTCATCGCCACCCGCGCCGGCGCCGACGGCAAGCCGGAAACGCTGGGCGTGGTGCGCGCGGTGGCCGATCCGGACAATCAGTCCGCTGAATTTGCGATCATCGTGCGTTCCGATTTGAAAGGGCAGGGACTGGGCTATATCCTGTTCCAGAAACTGGTCGATTACTTCCGCGGCCACGGCACCGGCGAGATCGTCGGCGACGCCTTGTCGGAGAATTTGGGCGTGCAAAAACTGGTGCGCCATTTCGGCGGCGTGGTATTACCGCATCCTGAAGCGGGTATGGTGCGATTGCAATTGCCATTACGATAGCTATCGCCGCGCGCTTGATATATATTGGCACTGAAGTTAAAAAATATTAACGCTGGGCGGGTTTGTTCTAGCTCAAAGCGTGTTTGTCGGCTTTATTTACACTTTCACTTCCGCTTTGCCGCCCATCGGGTGTGCGCAACTTCAGCTTTGGGAGTCAGAATGTTAACTGCCACATATACCTTGGTAGCCCTGTCGGTCGAACAGTCCAGCGTTCGCCTGAGTTTGCTATCGTTTCAAAAGTATGTGCGCTCGACCCTGATGCAGCAGAACAGCATGACCCTGTCGCAGTTGGAGTACGCCTGCGAGAACCTCAACAGCCTGTACCAGGCCTGCCACTGGCGCAAGACCGAGATGTATCTGATCCCGGCGATCCGCGAAGCGACCGAGCGCGCCGACCAGTTGCTCGAAGAACTCAACCGTTTGAACCAGTCCGCGCTGATGTCGATCCGCCTGCTGCAGGACAAGCTGGGCACGCTGGCCGACGTGCGCGACGAGCAGGTCAGCCAGATTTGCGACAGCATCGAGAGTTTTTGCACGTCGCTGCTGCAGCGGCTGGAAAAAGAGGAGCAGGAATTGTTCGCGATCGCGCGCGCCGCCATCGCCGGCGAGACCTGGTTCTCGATCGCCAACCAGTTGATGATGCACGACAAGCACCTGGAAGAGATGAAACGCTCCGGCGTGGCGCCGGCCGATGCGGCCAAGGTGCCCGCCAAGCGGGCCGGCCGGGCGGTGGACGACGGCCAGATATCGATTCCAGGATTGCAAGTATTGCCGATAGTAAGCGTGGACGACGCCCAGGCGCCGTCCTTGGCCCGGTCCGCGCGGCAAAAGACGCGCGGCGATGTAATTACGAAATAACCGCCCCAATAGCACGCGCCTCGGGCAAAATCCCCTCGCTTTGCTATGATGGTGGTTTTAGCCATCTCATAGCGCACAATGTTCGATTTCCTCTTTAAGCGTGCAACCGACCAGCAAGCCGACCCGCAAGCAGTACCGACGGCGCCGGAACCGGGTGATGCCGCCGCCGCATCCGCCAGCCGTCGCGATGAACAGGCGCAGCTCGCTGCGGGCCTGGCCGGTGACGAAGCGGCCGCCGTCGCGTTGATACTGCAGAGCGAATTCGCCGGCGTGCGCCTCGCCGCCGCCGAGCATGTGCAGTCGCAGCCCTACCTGGAGCAGGTGCAGCAGGCGATGCGCAACACCGACCGCCGCGTCGCCAAGCTGATGCAGGGCCGGCTGGACGCGATCCGCTATCAGCAGGCCGAACATCAAAAAGCACAGGCGTGCCTGGAACTGGCGCAACGTTTGTTGCAGGATGAGAAGCTGACGCCCAACCAAGTGGCCGAGCTGGACCGCCAATGGAAGATCGTCTCCGAGGTGCCGTCGCTGGCCGCGCCGTTCGAGACCGCGCGCGCCGCGCTGGCCGCGCGGCTGGAAGCGCAGGTCAACCTGCAGCGCACCATCATCGATGCGATGGCGGCGGTGCGCCAGCTGCCGGCGTCGGCATCGCGCGAGGACGCCACGCAAGCGCTGGAGCGCTACAGCGCCGCACAGGCTGAATACCAGCAGGCGCCGGAACACAATGCGCTGCCGCGCCATTTGCTGAGCGATTACGCGCAAGCGCTGGAGCAGGCGCGCGCGGCGCTGGCCACGCCGGTCAAGCCGGCGGCGGAACCTGCCCCGGCAGCGGCAGCGGAAGCGGCACCGGTGCCGGCTCCGGCGTCGGCCGAGCCGGAACAGGGCGACGCAGCTGCCGCCGCGCCGGCCGAGCGCGCGCAGCAGAAGCCGGCCAAGTCCGCCAAGCAGCCCGCCGCGCCGAAAGAGACCGACAAGAAATTCCTGGAAACGCTGGACGCGATGGAAGCCGCGCTGGAGCAGGGCCTGCTGCACGCCGCCGCCGACCACGACAAATGGCTGAAAGAACACAAGACCCGCCTGACGCCGGCCCAGACCGACCGCCTGAACCACGTGCGCGCCGAGCTGAAACGCCTGGGCGACTGGGCCCGCTGGGGCGGCAACGTCTCGCGCGAGGAACTGGTCAAGGCGGTGGAAGAACTGCCCGCGCTGGGCCTGGCGATGAGCGAACTGGCCAAGAAGGTGGGCAGCATGCGCGAGCGCTGGAAGTCGCTGGACGCCGTCTCCGGCCACGCGCCCAAGAGCCTGTGGGAGCGCTTCGACACCGCCTGCACCACGGCCTACGCGCCGGCCGCGGCGCATTTCAAGCAACTGGCCGACGAACGCCACGCCAACGCCGCCAAGGCCCAGGCGCTGATCACTGAAACCCAGGCGATGGCCGAATCCGCCGCCAGCGAGGGCGCCGACCTGAAGAACGTGGCCGCCGCCGGCCAGCGCCTGCGCCAGATGTGGGGCCGCCTCGGTACCATCGACCGCAAGGAAAAGCGCAAGCTCGACCAGGCGTTCGACAAGGCACTGGGGCAGATGCTGGCGCCGTTGTCCGAGCAGCGCAAGGTGGAAACCGCCAAGCGCGAGCAACTGATCGCCGAAGCCGAAGCCCTGCAGCCGTCGGATCGCCACACGCTGGACAAGCTGCGCCACCTGCAGGAACGCTGGCAGGAGCAGGCCAAGGCGCTGCCGCTGGAGCGCAAGGCCGAGCAGGCGCTGTGGCAGCGTTTCCGCGCCGCTTGCGACGCCATCTTCGCCAAGCGCAAGGAAACCGCGCACGCCGCCGATCACGAACGCAAGGCCCACCTGCATGCGCGCGAGGCGCTGTGCAAGGAGCTGGAAACCGCCACCTACAGCGGCGACGACAAGGCGCAGCTGGCCGCCATCGCCAAGACGCTGCGCGATGCGGCGACGGCCTGGCATGCCGCCGGCTCCGTGCCGCGCGCGGCCGAACCGAAGATCAACCAGCGCTATCACAATGCGGTGGCCGCCGTGCAGGCGCAGGCCGAGGCGATCAAGCGCCGCGCCGGCGCCGCGCAAGCCAATGCGCTGCGCGACAAGCTGCGCCTGTGCCAGGCGCTGGAGAGCGAGATCGGCGCGGCCGTCGGCGCCGACGCTGCCGCCATCGACGCCGCCGACTGGCAATCGCGCTGGAGCGCGCTGCCGCCGCTGGGCGGCGAATACGAGCGCGCGCTGCATGGCCGCTTCACGGCCGCGCTGGGCGCCCTGGATGGCAAGCGCAGCGCCTACGCCGAGCAGCTGGAGCGCAACCGCGCCAAGCTGCTGGATGAAGTGCTGCGGCTGGAGATCGTGGCCGGCGTCGACAGCGGCGCCGAGTTCGCGCGCGAGCGCCTGAAGATGCAGGTCGAAGTGCTGCAATCGTCGCTCAAGTCGGGCCAGAAGCCGCAGACCGCCAGCGCCGCCTACCTGCAGCTGTGCGCCATGCCGGCGCTGGCCGACGCCCGCACCGCCAACCGCATCGAACAACTGTTCCGCCGCATCGGCGCCGCGGAGCGCGCGTGAGCGTTCGCATCCAGGCGGAAGACTTCGATCTGACCACCGAAGTCGCGCAGTTGCGCGCCGCCAACCCCAAGGTCGGCGCGGTGGTGACCTTTGTCGGCACCGTGCGCGACCTGAACGATGGCGAGAGCGTGGCCGAGATGGAGCTGGAACACTACCCCGGCATGACGGAGCAGTCGATCGGCGCCATCATCGAGCAGGCCGGGCAGCGCTGGCCGGTGTCCGGCGCGCTGGTGATCCACCGTATCGGCCCGCTCAAGCCGATGGAGCAGATCGTGCTGGTGGCGGTGATGGGCGCGCATCGCGGCGAAGCCTTCGCGGCTTGCGAATTCATCATCGATTACCTGAAGACGGAAGCGCCGTTCTGGAAAAAAGAGCAAACCCCGGCCGGCGCGCGCTGGGTCGACGCCCGCGTCAGCGACGATGCGGCGTTGCAAAAATGGAAGGTGTGACGCGCGCTGCTCCTTGAAAACTGCCCGCTTGTCACTATGTAGGCGATAAGTTAAATATATCGGAGCACTTCCATGCGGCAAGACAAACTCACCACCAAACTCCAGGAAGCCCTGTCGGACTCGCAGAGTCTGGCCGTGGGCAATGACAATCAATACATCGAACCGGTGCACCTGCTGACGGCCCTGATGGACCAGGACGACGGCAGCGCGCGCTCGCTGTTGCAGCGTTCCGGCGTCAACGTCGGCGGCTTGGGCAAGGCGCTGAAAGCGGCGCTGGAGCGCCTGCCCAAGGTGTCCGGCACTGGCGGCGACGTGCAGGCCAGCCGCGAGCTGGTCTCGGTGCTGAACCTGGCCGACAAGGAAGCGCAAAAGCGTGTCGACCAGTTCATTTCCAGCGAAATGGTGCTGCTGGCGCTGGCCGACGACAAGTCCGAGGCCGGCAAGCTGGCGCGCGAAAGCGGCCTGGCCCGCAAATCGCTGGAAGCCGCCATCGACAGCGTGCGCGGCGGCGCCAAGGTCGATTCGCAGGAGGCCGAAGGCCAGCGCGAAGCCCTGAAGAAGTACACGCTGGACCTGACCGAGCGCGCCCGCGCCGGCAAGCTCGATCCGGTGATCGGCCGCGACGACGAGATCCGCCGCGCGATCCAGGTGCTGCAGCGCCGTTCCAAGAACAACCCCGTGCTGATCGGCGAGCCCGGCGTCGGCAAGACCGCCATCGTCGAGGGCCTGGCGCAGCGCATCGTCAACAACGAGGTGCCTGAATCGTTGAAGGGCAAGCGCGTGCTGGCGCTGGACATGGCAGCGCTGGTGGCGGGCGCCAAGTACCGCGGCGAGTTCGAGGAGCGCCTGAAGGCCGTGCTGAAAGAGCTGGCGATGGACGAGGGCCAGACCATCGTCTTCATCGACGAGATGCACACGATGGTCGGCGCCGGCAAGGCCGAGGGCGCGATGGACGCCGGGAACATGCTCAAGCCCGCGCTGGCGCGCGGCGAGCTGCATTGCGTCGGCGCCACCACCTTGGACGAATACCGCAAATACATCGAGAAGGACGCCGCGCTGGAGCGCCGCTTCCAGAAGATCCTGGTCGACGAGCCGACCGTGGAGGCCACCATCGCCATTTTGCGCGGCCTGCAGGACAAGTATGAGCTGCACCACAAGGTCGCCATTTCGGACGCCGCCATCATCGCCGCGGCGGAACTGTCGCACCGCTACATCACCGACCGCTTCCTGCCCGACAAGGCGATCGACCTGATCGACGAGGCGGCGGCCAAGATCAAGATCGAGATCGATTCCAAGCCGGAGGTGATGGACAAGCTGGAACGCCGCCTGATCCAGCTGAAGATCGAGAAGGAAGCCGTCAAGAAGGAAAAGGACGAGGGCTCGCGCCGCCGCCTGGAACTGATCGACGAAGAGATCGTGCGCCTGCAGCGCGAGCTGAACGACTTCGAGGAAATCCTCAAGGCCGAAAAAGCGGTGGTGCAGGGCAGTACCCACATCAAGGAAGAAATCGAACGCATCAAGCTGCAGATGGAGCAGGCCACGCGCGAGAGCAACTGGCAGCGCGTCTCGGAACTGCAATACGGCCGCCTGCCGGAACTGGAGGCGGAGCTGAAGCAGGCCGAGGCCGCGTCGGCCAACGGCGTCTCGCTGGAAAAAAATACGCCGCCCAAGCAAAGGCTGCTGCGCACCGAAGTCGGCGCCGAGGAAATCGCCGAGGTGGTGTCGCGCGCGACCGGCATCCCGGTGTCGCGCATGATGCAGGGCGAGCGCGACAAGCTGCTGCACATCGAAGAGAAGCTGCACGAGCGCGTGGTCGGCCAGGACGAGGCGATCGATGCCGTGTCCGATGCGATCCGCCGCTCGCGCGCCGGCCTGTCCGACCCGAACCGTCCGTATGGCTCCTTCATGTTCCTGGGGCCGACGGGCGTCGGCAAGACCGAGCTGTCCAAGGCGCTGGCGGGCTTCCTGTTCGATACCGAGGAATCGATGATACGCATCGACATGAGCGAATTCATGGAAAAGCATTCGGTCGCCCGCCTGATCGGCGCGCCGCCCGGCTACGTGGGCTACGACGAGGGCGGCTACCTGACCGAGGCCGTGCGCCGCAAGCCCTACAGCGTGATCCTGCTGGACGAGGTGGAGAAGGCGCACCCGGACGTGTTCAACGTGCTGCTGCAGGCGCTGGACGACGGCCGCATGACGGACGGCCAGGGCCGCACGGTGGACTTCAAGAACACGGTCATCATCATGACGTCCAACCTCGGCTCGCACAAGATCCAGGCCATGGAGGAATCGGATCCGGGCGTGGTCAAGCTGGCGGTGATGGCCGAGGTCCGCTCGCACTTCCGGCCGGAGTTCATCAACCGCATCGATGAAATCGTCGTGTTCCACGGCCTCGACGAGAAGAACATCGGCGCCATCGCCAAGATCCAGCTGGCGATCCTGGAGCAGCGCCTGGCCAAGATGGAGATGACGCTGACGATCACCGACGCCGCGCTGCAGAAGATCGCCGAGGCGGGCTACGATCCGGTGTATGGCGCGCGGCCGCTGAAACGGGCGATCCAGCAGCAGATCGAGAATCCGCTGTCCAAGCTGATCCTGCAAGGCCGCTTCGGTCCGAAGGACACCATCCACGTGGACGCCGTCAACGGCGAGCTGGCCTTCAGCTGACCCGCGTCACTCCCGGCTGCGCGGGAGCGACGTCAATGGTGGACGATGCGGTTGCGGCCGTCGCGCTTGGCGCGATACAAGGCATCGTCCGCCCGTTTCAGCACGTCTTCATACGAGGTATCGCTGGGCTGCAGTTCGCTCAAGCCGCCGCTGATGGTGGCGCCGGCGCCCAGCGTGCCCAGCTCCTTCAACTGTTCCGCGATGCGCAGCCGCAGCCGTTCGGCGATCGGCACCGCGTGCCCGCAGGTGGTGTGCGGCATCAGGATCACGAATTCATCCCCGCCCAGCCGCGCCGGAAAATCGGTCGCGCGCAGCTCGCGCCGGCACACGTCCGCCGTGACCGCGATCGCCTTGTCGCCGGCCAGGTGGCCATACTCGTCGTTGATGCCCTTGAAGTTGTCGATGTCGAAGATCAGCACCGAGGTCGGCGTCTTGTAGCGGGCGAACAGTTCGTAATGCTCGGTCAGCGCCGCCATCAGCTTGCGCCGGTTCGACAGGCCGGTCAGCGAGTCGGTCTCGCTCTGCATGCGCAGCAGCGCTTCCAGCTTCTTGCTGGCGGTGATATTGCTTGCCACCCACAGCACCGCTTCCTCGCCCTGCAGCGTGTGCTCCAGCGCCTGCACGCGGCCCTCGAACCAGATCGTCTCGTCCGGACCGTCGCCGTCCATGCCCTTGATGTCGCTGCGGTGCAGGCGGTACTCGACCACGTGCAGGCCGTCGGCCGCCAGGGCGATGGCGATCTGCGCGCTGAACCAGGCCGCCTTGTCGGGGTTCAGCACGTCATGCAGGGATTTGCCGATCAAGCCGCTGCCGTCGTGGTAGTAGCGCGAGTCGGTGCCGCCGAAGATGGCCGCATAGCGGCCGCTGCGGGTGAGGATGAATGCGGGGTCCGGCAGCGCTGACAACAGCGCCGCGATCTGTTCGGCCGAGAAAAGCGACAGGTCCGTCATTCGATATCGTTGTTCTATTTGATGAGTTTCCACTAATGTACCGTACTTTCGTCCAAGACAACATTAACGGCACAAAATCTGGAAACTTGACGAACTATTATTGTTGCTGTCCAAAAAACATCGAAGGCGAGCAGCCGAAGGTCTTTTTGAACATCGCGGAGAAGGCCGACTGGCTGGCGTAGCCCAGCTGCGCGGCCACCTGCGACAGCGGCACGCCGCGCGCGATCAGCGGCGCCGCGTGCGCCAGCCGCACCTGCTGGCGCCAGTTGCCGAAGCTCATGCCCAGTTCGCGCTCGAACAGCCGCGTCAGCGTGCGCTCGGAGGCGCCGACCTGGCCGGCCCAGTGCGCCAGCGTCTGCTCGGCGCCGGGATCGGCGATCAGCGCGTCGCACAGGGACTTCAGGCGCTTGTCGGCCGGCAGCGGCACGCGGATCGGGCGCACCGCGCAGCGCGGCAATTCATCCAGCATCATTTCGCCGAGCAGATGCTCGCGATTGGATTGCTCGTGCTGGTCGTGCTGTTCCAGCGCGGCGATCAGCTCGCGCAGCAGGCTGGAGACGTCCAGCACCTTGCAATCGGTGCCGGGGAAGGGCGATCGGCTGGCGTGCACGCACAAGGGCCGCAGGCGCGCGTTTTCCAGCATCGTCACCTCGTGCACCACGTCCGGCGGGATCCAGATCGCGCGCTGCGGCGGCACGATCCAGCTGCTATTGTTGGCCGTCACCCGGATCACGCCCTGCATGGCGTAGGTGAACTGGCCCCATGGGTGATGATGGGGCGGCAGGATGGATTCGGCCGGCAGGTCGCGGCCGGACATGGTCAGCGGGCGGGCGGGGGTCGGGTAGTCGCCGTCCCAGTTGAACTGCGTGTGCGTGACGACAGGGATCGGCATGGCGTAATTTCGATAAAGGTTGTCGTTCTATCTTAAATCAGACTCGGAGAAATTGCTTACACTTTGATAAACAACAGGAGAGCTGCATGAACGACAAATCGTTGCTGCGCCAGGATGCCAGGGTGATTTCCCTGGTCGGGCTGGCACACGGGACTTCCCATTTTTACCACGTGATCCTGGCGGCGCTGATACCGTGGCTGAAGCCGGAATTTCACCTGAGCTATTCGGAGCTGGGCTTGCTGATGACCGTGTTCTTCGTCGTCTCCGGCGTCGGCCAGGCGATGGCGGGCTTCGTGGTCGACCGGCTGGGCGCCCGCACCGTGCTGTTCAGCGGCATCGCGCTGCTGGGCGTGTCGGCGCTGCTGCTGTCGAGCGCGCACAGCTATCTGCAGCTGATGCTGGGCGCCTTCATCGCCGGCTGCGGCAACTGCGTGTTCCATCCGGCCGACTACACCTTGCTGAACCAGCGCGTCTCCAAGGCGCGGCTGGCGCACGGCTTCTCGGTGCACGGCATCAGCGGCAATATCGGCTGGGCGCTGTCGCCGCTGTTCCTGACCTTCGTGGCCGGCCGCACCGACTGGCGCACCGCGCTGCTGAGCGCCGCCTTGCTGCCGCTGGGCGTGCTGGCGCTGCTGGCCTGGAACCGCCACGCGCTGCGTCCCGAACCGGCGGCGCCGGTCGCGGGCGGCCGTCCCGGCGCCGCCGTCGAGGGCCAGTTCGCCTTCCTGCGCCTCAAGGTGGTGTGGATGTGCTTTGCCTTCTTCTTCATTTCCGCCGTGGCGCTGGCCGGCATCCAGACCTTTGCCTCGACCAGCCTGGTCACGCTGTACGGCATGTCGCTGGGCTGGGCCACCTTGGCCTACACCTGTTTCATGTTCTCGTCGGCGGTCGGCATGCTGTATGGCGGCTTCCTCGGCGCCGGCAGCCGCAACCACGACCGCATCATCATGATCGCCTTCGGCACGGCGGCGCTGCTGGCGCTGGTGCTGGCCGCCGCCGTGGTGCCGGCCTGGATGGCGATCGTGCTGATGGGGTTGATCGGCCTGGTGACCGGCATTTCCGGCCCGTCGCGCGATCTGATGATACGCGGCGCGGCGCCGGCCAACGCCACCGGCCGCGTGTTCGGCGTGGTGTATTCGGGCCTGGACAGCGGCCTGGCGGTGGGGCCGCTGATGTTCGGCGCGCTGATGGACGCCAACCACCCGGCCGGCGTGTTCATCGGCATCGGCATCTTCCAGGCGCTGGTGATCCTGACCGCGATCGGCGTCGGCAGCAATACCCGCGTGACCGCGGCACCCAAAACCGCATAGAATAAAAGCCATCTTAACAACTATGCATGGGATCACGATGAGCTTTGCTACCACCGATTTATGCGACGACCACGCCAACCTGCTGGACGACGGCCGGCTGGCCGTGCTGCCGCCGGTTTTCCGCCAGTACGGCCTGCGGGTGCAGTTTTCCGGCCGCGTGACCACGCTCAAGGTGCATGAAGACAATGCGCTGGTGCGCAGCGTGCTGGAAACGCCGGGCGACGGCAACGTGCTGGTGGTCGACGGCGGCGGCAGCCTGCGCCGGGCGCTGGTCGGCGGCCAACTGGGCCTGCTGGCGCAGGACAATGGTTGGGCCGGCATCATCGTCGACGGCTGCATCCGCGACACCGAGGAGATCAACGCCTGCGACATCGGCGTGCGCGCGCTGGCCACCCATCCGCAAAAGAGCAGCAAGAAGGGCGCGGGCGAGCGCAACCTGCGGGTGCATATCGCCGGTGTGCCGGTCAATCCGGGCGACTGGATCTACGCCGACGCCGACGGCATCCTGGTGGCGCAGCAAAAACTCGTCTGACGGTTTTTTTCATCTGGCGGGAGGTGCGTTTCACATCGCGGAAAATCATGCGGCGGCGCCGCATGATTTTATTTCGAGGATAGAAATTTCGTTTTGTATCATGAAAAATTAAACTCAACTAATTGATTTATATGGTGTTTAATTTTGTCATCTGTCTTATATAAGAGTATTGGTGCGTAGCGCAATCAGGTCTACTATTTGTCTAACGGATTTCGTTTTTCAAAGGAGAAGACCATGGCAACGCGTGAACAGCAAATCGCAGCTTTGCAAAAAGACTGGGACACCAATCCACGTTGGAAGGGCGTCACCCGCAGCTACACCGCCGAGGACGTGGTACGCCTGCGCGGCTCCCTGCAGATCGAGCACACCCTGGCCAAACGCGGCGCGGAAAAGCTGTGGGACCTGGTCAACAACGAGCCGTTCGTCAACGCGCTGGGCGCGCTGACCGGCAACCAGGCCATGCAGCAGGTCAAGGCCGGCCTGAAAGCGATCTACCTGTCCGGCTGGCAAGTCGCCGGCGACGCCAACCTGGCGGGCGAAATGTACCCCGACCAATCGCTGTACCCGGCCAATTCGGTGCCGATGGTCGTCAAGCGCATCAACAACACCTTCCAGCGCGCCGACCAGATCCAATGGTCGGAAGGCAAGGACGAGATCGACTTCTTCGCGCCCATCGTGGCCGACGCGGAAGCCGGTTTCGGCGGCGTGCTGAACGCCTACGAACTGATGAAGTCCATGATCGACGCCGGCGCCGCCGGCGTGCACTTCGAGGACCAGCTGGCCTCGGTCAAGAAATGCGGCCACATGGGCGGCAAGGTGCTGGTGCCGTCGCGCGAAGCGGTGGAAAAGCTGACCGCGGCCCGCCTGGCGGCCGACGTCATGGGCACCTCGACGCTGGTGATCGCCCGTACCGACGCCGAAGCGGCCGACCTGCTGACCTCGGACGTGGACGAGAACGACCGCCCGTTCTGCACCGGCGAGCGCACCGTCGAAGGCTTCTACAAAGTCAAACCCGGCATCGAGCAGGCGATCTCGCGCGCGCTGGCCTACGCGCCATACGCCGACCTGGTCTGGTGCGAAACCGGCAAGCCCGACCTGGCCTTCGCCAAGCAGTTCGCCGACGCCGTGCACGCCCAGTTCCCGGGCAAGATGCTGGCCTATAACTGCTCGCCTTCGTTCAACTGGAAAAAAAACCTGGACGACGCCACCATCGCCAAGTTCCAGAAAGAGCTGGGCGCCATGGGCTACAAATTCCAGTTCATCACGCTGGCCGGCTTCCATGCGCTGAACTACGGCATGTTCAACCTGGCCCATGGCTATGCGCGCCGCCAGATGTCGGCCTTTGTGGAGTTGCAGGAAGCGGAATTCGCGGCGGCGGAAAAAGGCTTCACCGCGGTCAAGCACCAGCGCGAAGTCGGCACCGGCTACTTCGATGCCGTGACCCAGTGCATCCAGAACGGCCAGTCGTCGACCACCGCGCTGCACGGCTCGACCGAGGACGAGCAATTCTTCGACCGGAAAGTCGCTTGATGTACAGGACGAAGCAATACGGAGTGAGGAGACGGTAAGGGGAGGGACATCCCCACCAATACCGAGAAGCCGCAGCGACACAATCGCTGCGGCTTTGCCGTTTTACGCTACGGCTTTTGCTGGTGCTGCTGCAGGTGGCGGCGCAGGCGGGCCTGGAATTCATCGACATCGTCGACCGTGGTGAGGTCGTCGTCGACTTCAATCATGTGCGTGCTGTGGCCGGGCGCGAACGACACGTTGGCCTCCACGTCGCCCTTGGTTTCGGACAGCGAGTGCCCCTGGACGGCGCCCAGCACATTGCCGTTCGCGTCCGTCACGATGGTCATTTTCATGACATACCTCCGCCTTGCAGGTTGTGGAAGCAGCCGCCGACGCCCTGGTTGTGGATGGCGACGAAGTACGTGGCGTTGCCATTGTTGTCCTTGCGCTTGCGCTGTTGGTCGGCCAGGTGCACCGCGCCCTGGTTGGGGGTCTTCACGTCCGCCGAAGCGAATTGGGTGCCGTGATCGGCACCGTAGGTGTAGCTCCAGAACGCCGTTTGTCCGGGCGCCAGGAAGGTCAGCGGCCCTACGTTATTGAAAGCCATAGTCTCCTCCATGAAATTACGCCGCGCGAGCGGATGCCAGTGCGGCAGTTCCATCGTAGTCGCCATAAATGAGCACGCTTTGATGCAAACGATGTGCGCGCTTTTTTGGCGGGCGGCGCTTTCTAGTGGATAATGCGGGATTAATATGCACCATCGCATCATCCCCTTTAGGAAATCCCAAGCTTATGTTTAGTTACCGCCACGCCTTTCACGCGGGTAATCACGCCGATGTGCTCAAGCACTTCATCACCATCCAGTTGCTGCAGTATCTGAACCAGAAAGACACTGCCTACAGCTACATCGACACCCACGCCGGCGCCGGCGTGTACGCGCTCGACAGCGCCTTCGCGTCCAAGAATGCGGAATACGACACCGGCATCGGCCCGCTGTGGGAGCGCACCGACCTGCCGCCGGCGATCAAGGAATACGTGGACCTGGTCAAGGGCTTGAACCCGAGCGGCAAGATGCGCTACTACCCGGGTTCGCCGTTCGTCGCCGACCTGGTGGCGCGCGAGCACGACCGCCTGCGCCTGTTCGAGATGCACCCGGCCGACGCCAAGATCCTGGCCGATAACTTCCGCAAGCTCGACGATCACGCCGCGCAGCAGGGCATCCGCCCGACCACCCGCGGCAAGCGCGTGCTGGTCACGCGCGGCGACGGTTTCCAGGCGCTGAAAGCGCTGCTGCCGCCGCCGTCGCGCCGCGCGCTGGTGCTGATCGATCCGCCGTACGAGGACAAGCAGGACTACAAAAAGGTCAAGGATACGCTGGCCGAGGCGCTGGTCCGCTTCCCGACCGGCACCTACGCGGTCTGGTATCCGCTGCTGGTGCGCATGGAGTCGCGCCAGTTCGCCGACAAGCTCAAGCAACTGCAATGCAGCGACTGGCTCAACGTGGTGCTGACCACCAACACGCCGATGCCGGACGGTTTCGGCCTGCACAGCAGCGGCATGTTCATCCTGAATCCGCCGTACACGCTGGAGCCGATGCTGAAGGAAGTGATGCCGTGGCTGGTCAAGGCGCTGGGCAAGGATTCCGGCGCCCGTTTCGTGCTCGAGAGCGGCAAGCCGACGGCTACGCGCAACAGTGCGGCGCGCCGTCCGGTTACACGCTAGAAAAATATTGTCAGGACTGCATAGAAAGGTATAGTCTGGTGGATAGCAGGGGGCCGCAAGAGACGGCCGCCTGCGGCAGGGTCGATTGCAGATTGGGAGCTACGCATGATGATAGCCTCGTCACCGGCGCCATCCAAACTTGCTGATAACTTCTTTTTGGCGCGCCAGCCCATCCTCAACCGGGGGCAACGGCTGGTAGCCTACGAATTGCTGTTCCGCGACGCCGGCGCGCACAACGCCGCCAGCGTCACCGATGACGCCGAGGCCACGGCCACCGTCATCGCCCACGCATCCGAGCTGGGCATGGCCCAGGTGGTCGGCGACCAGATGGCCTTCGTCAACGTCGACGCCATCGGCCTGATGAGCGATTTCATCCGTTTCCTCCCGCACGACAAAGTCATCCTCGAAATCCTGGAAACCGTCAAAGCCACGCCGGAAGTGCTGGACCGGGTGCGCGAGCTCAAGCAGGCGGGCTTCCGCTTCGCGCTGGACGACGTGATCGGCCAGTCCGACGACGTGCAGAAATTCCAGCCGCTGTGCGACGTCATCAAGGTCGACATCAAGGACATGCAGCCGGGCACCTTGCCGGCGCTGGCGCGGGTGCTGAAGAATCCCAGGCAAAAGCTGCTGGCGGAGAAGGTCGAGACCATCGAGGAATTCCAGCAATGCATGGAGCTGGGCTTTGAATATTTCCAGGGCTATTATTTCGCGCGGCCGGTGGTCCTGAGCGGCAAGAAAATCTCGCCGTCGCAGATGAGCGTGCTGCATCTGCTGGACCTGCTCAACAGCGAGGCCAGCAACCAGGAAATCGAACGCAGCGTCAAGCACGACGCGCTGATCACGCTGAACCTGCTGCGGCTGGTCAACACGCCGGCGGTCGGCGCGCGCTACCGCATCAACTCGGTCGGCCACGCGCTGATGGTGCTGGGGCGGCGCCAGCTCAGGCGCTGGCTGCAGATCCTGCTGTACGTAAAGAACGGCGGCACGCAGGAATTCACCTCGCCGCTGCTGCAGCTGGCCACCACGCGCGGCAAGACCATGGAGCTGATGGTCGAGCACCTGCGGCCGGGGCAGCGCGTCAGCGCCGACATCGGCTTCACGGTGGGCGTGATGTCGCTGATGGACACGCTATTCTCGATCCACATGCGCGACGTGCTGGAAAGCGTCAACGTGCTGGACGAAGTGCGCGCCGCGCTGCTGCACCGCGGCGGCGACTACGGCAGCATGCTCAGCCTGATCGAACACCTCGAACAAGGCCGCGACGGCCGCACGCTGGCGCAGATACTGCACCAGCTGGCGCTCAAGCCGGCCGAGCTCTACGCCATCCAGCTGACCGCCATCGAGTGGGTCACCGAATACACGCGCGGCATCTAAGGCTGGCCCAGCAGCAGGAAGACCGTGGGCTTTTTGTGGAAGTCGGGTGGGCTGGCTTTCTTCCATTGCGCGGCCGTCATCGTGCGGATGGTTTCCGATGGCAGGCTGAGGTCGGTCGCTACGCAGACCAGCGTGCCCGCCGCGCAGGACGCCAGCAGCGCTTCCAGCATGGCGGCGTTGCGGTAGGGCGTTTCGATGAATAGCTGCGTCTGCTTTTCCTTGCGCGAGCGCTGTTCCAGTTCCTTGATGCGCGTGGCGCGCTGCGCGGCGTCGGTCGGCAGGTAGCCGTTGAAGGCGAAGCTTTGGCCGTTGAGGCCGCTCGCCATGACCGCCAGCAGCAGCGACGACGGCCCGACCAGCGGCCGCACCGGGATGTTGTGCTGGTGCGCCAGCCGCACCAGGTCGGCGCCGGGGTCGGCGACCGCCGGCACGCCGGCTTCCGATACCAGGCCGCCGTCCTGGCCCGCCAGCAGCGGCGCCAGCAGGCCGGCCAGCGCGCCGGCCGGGGTGTTCACGTTCAGTTCGGCGATCTTGATCTCTTGCAGCGGCTTGGCCAGCGGATGCGCGGCGTTGACCAGTTTCAGGAAGGCGCGCGCGGTCTTGGCGTTTTCCGCGACAAAGTAGTCCAGCTGCGCGGTGATGCGCTGGACCTGCTCGGGCAGTACGTTGGCGAGCGCTTCGGTCTCGCCCAGGGTGTTCGGTATTAAGAAGAGGGTGCCGGGCATAAAAATCTTTAGATATTGAAAAAGGAAACGCCTATCTTGCGCAGCATGCCTGTCAGTGCGATCAAAGGCAAGCCGGTGAGGGCGGTCGGGTCGCTGCTGTCGATGCGCTCCAGGATGGCGATGCCGAGCGCTTCGTTCTTGGCGCTGCCGGCGCAGTCGTAGGGTTGCTCGATGCGCAGGTAGGCGTCCAGCTCGGCGTCCGGCAAGTCGCGGAAGGTCACGATGGTCTGGATATCCTCGACTTGCGCCTGGCCCGTGCGGCCGTCATGTACGCACAGCGCGGTATGGAAGATCACTTCGCGGCCGCGCATCTTTTGCAGCTGGGCCAGCGCGTTGGCGTGGTTGCCGGGCTTGCCGATCTGTTCATCGTCCAGCGTGGCGACCTGGTCGGAGCCGATGATGATGCGGCCGGGCATCTTGGCGGCCACGGCGGCGGCTTTTTCACGCGCCAGGCGCAGCGCGGTGGCGCTGGGCGTCTCGCCCGGCCGCGGTGTTTCGTCGATGTCCGGCAGCGCGACCTCGAACGGCAGTTGCAGTCGTGATAATAGTTCCTTGCGATAGGCCGAGCTGGAGGCGAGTACGAGTAAACTTGATGTCATGAGGGGAATGTTATATGCTCTGTCGCCGGTAAGGTCAGCGGCAAAAAGAACGAAAAAATCGCTAAGGCTTTGACTTGGTGTCGAAAACCCTGTTATTATCGCAGGTTTTCCGGGGAATTTTCTGTAATGAATGCTATTGTGATCGACGCCTTTGATTTTTGTCGGAGCAACGGCAGCAGAGAAGGCGTGACGCCTGTTGCCGAAATGACCCGTTTGACCAAGGATTGCGCCGATACATCCGGCACGATCACCTGGAAGGTAGTAGGAGGCGCCAGCAAGATGGGCTTCCCGCAGATGACGCTGTCGGTTGCCGGCACCGTGCAACTGGTCTGCCAGCGCTGCCTGACGCCTTACGCTCACGAGATCGACGCTTCCACGCTGTTGATGCTCGGCAAAGATGATGAGCAGGCGGATGAAATTGAAGAAATGATCGACGACGAGACGATCGATGTGATCGTCGGCAGCCGCAGCATGGATGTGATGGACCTGGTGGAAGACGAAGCGTTGCTGGCCTTGCCGCATACGCCGAAACACGATGTCTGCCCCGACTCGGCCCTGCTGGACAAGGCGAAAAGCCAGAAACTGTCGCCGTTCGACGCCCTCAAGGGCCTCAAATCCGAATAAGTAGTGTTGTAAAGAACGTGTCAAACGCGTGTAGTAAATCGAGTATGGCAAGTCAGCAGTGAAATGTAGTAAATCTCAGTTTAACTATGCCGGTTAAGTTTTGCCGGCAGGATACTCGATTCGCATGTATTTGCTGGTCGAATGTGTTAAAATTTTAGAACTTATGTATTAGGAGTCATTAACATGGCAGTTCAACAGAACAAGAAATCCCCATCGAAGCGCGGTATGCACCGTTCGCACGATTTCCTGGTAGCTCCACAGCTGGGTATCGAGCCAACCACCGGTGAAACCCACCTGCGTCACCACATCAGCCCTAACGGCTTCTACCGTGGTCGTAAAGTCCTGAAAACCAAAAACGACGAGTAATCGACGTTTTTGCTGGACCCGGAAATAGGCGGTGCTACGTGTATAACTCGCGAAGCATCGCTTTTTCTTTTTTCATCGGCTGCAATCCTCTTTTGCACACCGTCATTTTGAAACGCGTCGACCTGGAAACTGTGGGTCCGCAGCTTGCCGCAGCTTGCCCCGGAAGGGCTGGAGCGTGGTACTGAATCAAAACAAATGACAATCAAAATTTCTATCGACTGCATGGGCGGAGATCACGGCCCCTCGGTCACCATCCCCGCAGCTATTTCCTTCGTCAAACGCGAACCAGAGGCTGAACTGATACTGGTCGGTTTGGAAGACGTTATCCGCGCCGAATTGAAGAAGCACCACGCCGAGGCGCATCCGCGCCTGAGCGTGGTGCACGCCTCCGAACAAGTCACCATGGACGATCCGCTCGAGGTGGCCCTGCGCCGCAAGAAGGATTCGTCGATGCGCGTCGCCATCGAGCAGGTCAAGGACGGCAAGGCGCAAGCCTCGGTCTCGGCCGGCAATACCGGCGCGCTGATGGCCGTCGCCCGCTACGTGCTGAAGACCATGACCGGCGTCGACCGCCCGGCCATCTGCAGCATCATGCCGAACCAAAAAGGCGGCCCGACCTATATGTTGGACCTGGGCGCCAACGTCGATTGCGAACCGCATCACCTGCACCAGTTCGCCATCATGGGCTCGGTGCTGGTGTCGGCGATGGAAAACATCGAGCGTCCGACCCTGGGCCTGCTGAACGTCGGCACCGAGGACATCAAGGGCAACGACGTCGTCAAGGCCACCAGCAAGCTGCTGCAGGCCGACCACGAGCGCGGCGCGCTGAACTTCTACGGCAACGTCGAGGGCAACGATATCTTCAAGGGCACCACCGACATCGTGGTGTGCGACGGCTTCGTCGGCAACGTCACGCTGAAGGCGGTGGAGGGCGTCGCGCGCTTCTTCGCCGACACCGTCAAGACCGAATTCACCCGCAACCCGCTGACCATGCTGAGCGCATTGATCGGCCGCGGCGCCTTGAAATCGATCAAAAACCGCCTGTCGCCGTCGCGTTATAACGGTGCCAGCCTGCTGGGCCTGCGCGGCCTGGTGTTCAAGAGCCACGGCGGCGCGGACGCATATTCCTTTGAGTGGGCGATCAAGCGGGCGTATGATGCTGCAAAAAATGATGTGTTGCCGCATATCTCGACGTTGATCGCCGAGCTGATGCCGCGTAACGCTGAAACCCCCGAAGTACCAAGCTCAACTATTTAGTGGACGGTAGAACGGCATGACTTTGTACAGCAAAATTATCGGCACCGGCAGCTACCTGCCGCAAAAACGGGTGACCAACCAGGAACTGGCTGATCAACTCGCCGCCAAGGGCATCGAGACATCGGACGAATGGATCGTCAGCCGCAGCGGTATTGCGGCGCGCCACTTTGCCGCGCCCGATCAAAACTCGTCGGACCTGGCCGTGAACGCGTCGAGGCAGGCGCTGGAAATGGCCGGCCTGCAGCCCAACGATATCGACCTGATCATCGTTGCCAGCTCGACCCCCGACTTCTTCGGCAGCTTCCCCAGCACCGCCTGCGTGGTCCAGCAAAAGCTGGGCATCACCAACAACGGCGCCGCCGTCGACGTGCAGGCCGTGTGCAGCGGCTTCGTCTACGCGCTGTCCACCGCCGACGCCTTCATCCGCGCCGGCGTGCACAAGAACGTGCTGGTGATCGGCGCCGAAGTGTTCTCCCGCATCCTCGACTTCAACGACCGCACCACCTGCGTGCTGTTCGGCGACGGCGCCGGCGCCGTGGTGCTGAGCGCGTCGGAAGAGCCGGGCATCCTGGCGACCGCGCTGCACGCGGACGGCCGCCACTCCAACATCCTTTGCATGCCGAATTCCTTCGGCGGCGCGATCGCCGGCGAGGCCTACCTGTATATGGACGGCCCGGCGGTGTTCAAGCTGGCCGTGTCGGTGCTGGAAAAGGTCGCGCACGAGGCGCTGGAAAAAGCCGACATGGCGCAAAACCAGATCGACTGGCTGATCCCGCACCAGGCCAACCTGCGCATCATGAGCAGCACCGCCAAGAAGCTGGGCCTGCCGCTGGAGAAGATGGTGGTCACCGTCGACCAGCACGGCAACACCTCGGCCGCGTCGATCCCGCTGGCGCTGGACGTCGCCGTGCGCGACGGCCGTATCAAGCAAGGCCAGCACATCATGATGGAAGGTGTGGGCGGCGGCTTCACTTGGGGCGCGGTGCTGGCGCGTTTTTAACTGATTTAGAATTAGAGTTCTAACGGGCTCGGCGGTAGTAATGCTGTCACGATGGCATGCTAGCGTTGCTCCCGAGTTTGACCGAACAATAACCAGATGGATCAAGCATGACTAAATTTGCATTTGTATTCCCAGGCCAGGGCTCGCAAGCGATCGCGATGATGGACGGCTTCGCCGGCAATCCGGTGGTGGCGCAAACCATCGCCGAAGCATCGGACGCGCTGCAGTTCGACCTGGGCAAGCTGATCGCCGAAGGTCCGAAGGAAGAGCTGGACCTGACCACCAACACCCAGCCGGTGATGCTGACCGCCGCCGTGGCCGTCTACCGCGCATGGATCGCCGCCGGCGGTCCGCTGCCGTCGGTGGTTGCCGGCCACAGCCTGGGCGAATACTCGGCGCTGGTCGCCGCCGGCGTGATTTCCTTCAAGGACGCCGTGCCGCTGGTGCGCTTCCGCGCGCAAGCGATGCAGGAAGCCGTGCCGGTCGGGCAGGGCACCATGGCCGTCGTGCTGGGCCTGTCGGATGACGATGTGCGCGCCGCCTGCGCCGAAGCGATCGCCGCCGATCCTGCGCTGACGGTGGAAGCGGTCAACTTCAACGCGCCTGCGCAGGTCGTGATCGCCGGCCACACCGCCGCCGTCGAGCGCGCCTGCGAAATCGCCAAGGGCAAGGGCGCCAAGCGCGCCATGAAGCTGCCGGTGTCGGCGCCGTTCCACTCGTCGCTGCTGAAGCCGGCTTCGGACCGCCTGCGCGACTACATGGCCGGCCTGGCTTTCTCGGCGCCGCAAATCGCACTGATCAATAACGTTGACGTCGCCGTGCTCAGCGATCCGGCCAGCATCAAGGATGCGCTGGTGCGCCAGGCCGCCGCGCCGGTGCGCTGGGTCGAGACCATGCAAAAGGTCGCCGCCGAAGGCATCACCCAGGTGGTCGAGTGCGGCCCGGGCAAGGTGCTGATGGGCCTGGCCAAGCGCATCGACGCCAGCCTGGTGGGCGACGCGATCACCGACCAAGCCTCGCTGGAGCGCGTATTGAGCCTGCTCAAATAAGCAACCGCGACTTCAGGCACACTCCCTTATTACCGTAGAAGGACTTACATGAATTTAGCAAATCAAGTCGCCCTGGTCACGGGCGCATCGCGCGGCATCGGCAAGGCCATCGCGCAAGAGCTGGCCCGCCAGGGCGCGCGCGTGATCGGCACCGCCACCACCGACGCCGGCGCGGAAGCGATCTCGGCCTATCTGGCGGAGATCGGCGCCGAGGCGGGCAAGGGCATGGTCCTGAACGTGACCGACGCCGAGCGCTGCGCCGCCGTCATCGACGAGATCACCAAGACCTTCGGCGCCGTCGGCATCCTGGTCAACAACGCCGGCATCACGCAGGACCAGCTGGCCATGCGCATGAAGGACGAAGAGTGGGACAACGTCATCGCCACCAACCTGTCGTCGGTCGGCCGCCTGTCGCGCGCCGTCCTGCGCGGCATGATGAAAGCGAAGACTGGGCGTATTATTAACATCACTTCGGTGGTGGCGTCCTCCGGCAATCCGGGCCAGATGAACTACGCCGCCGCCAAGGCCGGCGTGGAAGGCATGGGCCGCGCGCTGGCGCGCGAGATCGGCAGCCGCAACATCACCGTCAACAGCGTGGCGCCGGGCTTTATCGACACCGACATGACCAAGGCGCTGGGCGAAGAGCAGCACGCCGCCTTGCTGACCCAGATTCCGCTGGCGCGCCTGGGCAAGCCCGAGGACATCGCCGCGGCGGTGGCCTTCCTGGCGTCGCCGCAAGCCGCTTATATCACTGGCACGACGCTGCACGTGAATGGCGGCATGTACATGAATTGACCGGTTCCGGCGGTAATATAATGCCGGTTCAAGTCTTTTAGCAGTGATTTCGGAATATTTAGCAGCAGACACCGAAATTAGTTTTTCAGTGCGCAAACCTGATAAAATGCGCGCTTTCCGTAACAAACAAAATGGAGCCATAACATGTCGGATATCGAACAACGCGTTAAGAAAATCGTCGCTGAGCAACTGGGCGTCGCAGAAGCAGACATCAAGATCGAATCCTCGTTCGTCGACGACCTCGGCGCAGACTCCCTGGACACCGTTGAACTGGTGATGGCCCTGGAAGACGAATTCGAAATGGAAATCCCTGACGAACAAGCAGAAAAGATCACGACCGTGCAGCAAGCGATTGATTACGCTACTGCCCACGTCAAGGCCTAATTCTGCCCGATCGACTTTAGGAGAATCGCTTGAGAGGTTCTAAAAACCGTCGTGTTGTCATTACCGGCCTGGGCGCCGTGACCCCGATCGGCAATAACATTGCCGACACCTGGGCTGCGGCGACCGAGGGCAAATCCGGTATTGCCACCATCACCAAGTTTGACGCACAAGCTTTCAGTACCCGTTTTGCCGGCGAAGTCAAAGGCTTCAATATCGAGGACTATATCTCGGCCAAGGAAGCCCGCCACATGGATACCTTTATCCATTACGGCATGGCTGCCGGCATCCAGGCTGTGCAAGACTCCGGCGTGGTCGTCACCGAAGAGAATGCCGACCGCATCGGCGTCATCATCGGTTCCGGTATCGGCGGACTGCCGATGATCGAAGAACAGAAGGAAGACTACGACAAGCGCGGTCCGCGCCGTATCTCGCCGTTCTTCGTGCCTGCCTCGATCATCAACATGATCTCGGGCAACCTGTCGATCAAGTACGGCATGCGTGGTCCTAACCTGTCGATCGTGACGGCTTGCACCACCGGCCTGCACTGCATCGGCGCCGCCGCGCGCATGATCGAGTACGGCGATGCCGACGTCATGATTGCGGGCGGTGCGGAATCGACCGTGTCGCCGCTGGGCCTGGGCGGTTTCGCCTCGGCCAAGGCGCTGTCGGCACGCAACGACGATCCGGCCACCGCTTCCCGTCCATGGGATGCGGACCGCGACGGCTTCGTGCTGGGCGAAGGCGCCGGCGTGATGGTGCTCGAAGAGTACGAACACGCCAAGGCGCGCGGCGCCAAGATCTACGCGGAACTGCACGGCTTCGGCATGAGCGCCGATGCGTATCACATGACCTCGCCTCTGGAAGACGGCAGCGGTGGCAGCAAGTCGGCGCAAGCCGCGTTGCGCGACGCCGGCGTCAACCCGGACCAGGTGCAGTACGTGAACGCGCACGGCACCTCGACGCCGCAGGGCGACGTCGCGGAAGTGCAGGGCATCAAGCGCACTTTCGGCGATCACGCCAAGAAGCTGGTGGTCAATTCGACCAAGTCGATGACCGGCCACCTGCTGGGCGGCGCCGGCGGCCTGGAAGCGGTGTTTACGGTGTTGGCGATCCACCATCAGGTGTCGCCTCCGACCATCAACATCTTCAACCAGGATCCTGCCTGCGACCTGGACTTCTGCGCCAATGTGGCCCGTCCGATGAAGATCGAGTATGCGTTGAAAAACTCGTTCGGCTTCGGCGGCACCAACGGCAGCCTGCTGTTCGGCAAGATCTGAGCTTGCTCAAATCGTCGTAAAAAGTTCTGCCTCCGGGTGGAACCAAATCCCGCTTCGCCTTGTCCAACCAAGGTGAGCGAGGATTCGGCGCCGGCATTCGCCGGCGCCAGAATTGCCCGGTCTGAGACCGGCGCTTCCACATGTATCCCCCAGTTTTTTAACGTGTTTGTGGTGCTGCTGTCATGTCGATTGCGGTGTCCGTCATCGTTCGCCCCTCGTCCGTTTTGCGCGTCGCGCATGCCGGCTTGTGTTGTTGCGTGATGGCGAGCGCAGCCGTGTGTCCGGGCGTCGCCGCGCCATGGTTGTGCGTGCTTGCGGGTGTGTTCGGCTGGCTGTTCGGCCGCCCTCCCGGTATCGCGCGCAGGCTTGATATATCCGGTGTCGGCCAAGTGCGGCTGACGGTATACCAACAGACGGGAGCGCCGTTGCGCCTGCTGGACGGCACGACCTTGTGGCCGGGTTTGCTGCTGTTGCGCCTGGGTGGCGCCGATGGCGGCGGACACGTGCTGGTGGTACTGCCGGACAGTGTCGCGCGGCCCGAACGGCGGGCGCTGGCATTGGCTTGCCGGGCCGCTGCTCAAATAAACATGCCGGCACTGTGAACTTCTTGCAGCGGGCTAACTCTATAGCATAAGGCTATAAGAATCGGCAACGCTGCAGGCCACCGAGGAATGCAGGAGTGACGACAGAACGTGAGTGTGACCAGATGCTGGTCGACCGGGTCCGTGCCGGCGATAAGCAGGCGTTTGATTTGCTGGTGGCGAAATACCAACGCCGCCTGATGCGCTTGCTGTCGCGTATTGTGCACGATCCGGCCGAGGCCGAGGATGTAGTACAGGAGACCTTTATCAAGGCGTACCGGGCGTTGCGGCATTTCCGCGGCGACTCGGCCTTCTACACCTGGCTGTACCGCATCGGCATCAATACCGCCAAGAATTTTCTGGCGACGCAAGGGCGGCGTACGCCCACGTCGACCGAGGCAGACGCCGAACAAGCCGAAGCATTTAACGATGGCGAGCATTTGCGCGACATCAATACGCCGGAATCCATGCTGGCTAGCAAGCAGATCGCCCAGACCGTCAACGCGGCGATGGATGCCTTGCCCGTGGATTTGCGCACCGCGATCGCCCTGCGGGAGATCGAGGGCCTGAGCTATGAGGAGATTTCCGACATCATGGCCTGCCCGATCGGTACGGTGCGCAGTCGTATCTTCCGCGCCCGCGAAGTCATCGCGGAGAAATTGAGGCCTTTGCTGGACATGCCGATTGACAAGCGCTGGTAACGCGGCAATGATGGCAATAGTTGTTGGCAATCGGCAATGAGCCTGGAGACGGCGCGCGGCGGATTTGTTTTGACATGGCGGGATACGCGATGGATACCCAGAAAAGACTGCACGAAAACATCTCGGCACTGGCGGATGGCGAGCTGCCGGACAGCGAGCGCGAGCTTGCCTTGGCCGCGCTCGGCACGGCCGACGGGCAGGCGGCCTGGCGCGCCTATCACCTGACCGGCGATGTCTTGCGCGCCGCGCCGGGTGGCGAACTCAGCGACGGCTTCGGCGCCGCGCTGGCGGCGCGCCTCGCGGCCGAACCGGCCCACGCGCCGGCGCCCGCCGACGGCGGTGGCGCCGCCATGCCGCGCCAGGACCAGGCCGAATCCCCGGCCGCCATAATCCTGCCTTAAGCGCATACTCTTATAATAACTTTGCTCATGCCGTCAGGCGGTTTTTCGCTTACCATGTGCTAGCCTCACATCGCGCAGTCTTGCGCCGATGGTGGGGGCGCTCGCATTCCGGAACTTTATAAAGATCGATACTTTCCATGAAAAATAATTTCGCTGCTGGTAGTAAAACTCTTTCCGCGCTGGTCCTCGGCGCAAGCGTATGGATGTCGCTCGGCATGGCGACCGCCACAGCCGCCGCGCCGGTCACCGGCGCCGTCATCGGCCTGCCCGATTTCGCCGATCTGGTCGACCGCGTCGGCCCGGCGGTGGTCAATATCCGCACCACCGAGCGCCTCAAGCAAAGCGGCCGTGGCGGCGCCGACGGCCTGCCGGGCGACGAGGAAATGCAGGAATTCCTGCGCCGCTTCTTTGGCGGCGCGATCCCGCAGCCGGGCAATCCCGGCGGCAAGGGCACGCCGCGCGGCCGCCGCCAGGCGCCGTCCGACGAGCCGGTGCAGCGCGGCGTCGGATCCGGCTTCATCCTGTCGGCCGACGGCTATGTGATGACCAATGCCCACGTGGTCGACGGCGCCGACGAAGTGTTCGTCACGCTGACCGACAAGCGCGAGTTCAAGGCCAAGGTGCTGGGCGCCGATGCGCGCACCGATGTGGCGGTGCTGAAGATCGAAGGCGCCCAGCTGCCGTTCCTGGTCATGGGCGATTCGGACAAGATCCGCGTCGGCGAATGGGTGATCGCGATCGGCTCGCCGTTCAACCTGGAGAACACGGTCACGGCCGGCATCATCTCGGCCAAGTCGCGCGACACCGGCGACTACCTGGCGCTGATCCAGAGCGATGTCGCGGTCAACCCGGGCAACTCGGGCGGTCCGCTGATCAATATGCGCGGCGAGGTGATCGGGATTAACTCGCAGATCGCCACGCTGTCCGGCGGCTACAACGGCATTTCGTTCGCGGTGCCGATCGACGAGGCGATCCGCGTGTCGGAACAGCTCAAGAAGAGCGGCAAGGTCACGCGCGGCCGCATCGGCGTGCAGATCGGCGAAGTCGGCAAGGAGGTTGCCGAGTCGCTGGGCCTGAAGAACGCGCAGGGCGCGGAAGTGTCGCTGGTGGAGCCGGGCGGTCCTGCCGACAAGGCCGGCATCAAGGCGGGCGACATCATCCTGAAGTTCAACGGCACGCCGGTGACCCGCTCGTCGGACCTGCCGCGCCTGGTGGGTGGCACCGCGCTGGGCAGCAAGGCGACCGTGACCGTGTGGCGCAAGGGCCAGCAGCTGGACCTGCCGGTGACCGTGGCCGAGCTGGAGGCGGACAAGACCGCCAAGGCGGGCAAGGGCAAGGGCGGCAAGGCTGAGCCAGAAGTGGCCAAGGCCAATGCGCTGGGCCTGAAGGTCAGCGACCTGACCGCCGAGCAGAAGAAGGAGCTGGGCGTCGATGGCGGCGTGGTGGTGGATTCGGCCGAGGGCGTGGCGGGCGGCGCGGGCCTGGAGGAGGGCGACGTGCTGCTGCAGCTGAATAACATCGAGATCAAGGACGCCAAGCAGTTCAACGCGGCGGTGGCCAGGCTCGATCCGAAGAAGCCGACGGCGATCCAGGTGCGGCGCGGCGACGTGTCGCAGTTCATCTCGCTGCGTCCGACGGCCAAGTAACGTCAACCCGTCGTCCTCGCGCACGCGGGGACGACGAGGTACGGGATCTCCGATGCACTTTACCCTCTACTCCCGCAGCTACTGCCACCTGTGCCAGGACATGCTGGACGCCCTGATGCGCCTGCAGACCCCGGACCAGCCCATCACGGTCGACGTCATCGACGTCGATGCCGACGAGGCCCTGGTCGCCCGCTTCGACGAGCTGGTCCCGGTGTTGTACGCCGACCTGTCCCGGCCTGAACTCTGCCATTACTTCCTGGACGAAGCCAGGGTGCTGGAATTGCTTAAAAAATAAGCATCAGCCCCGCAAGTTGCATTTCGCACTGCATAAGTCGGCCTTTCCCCTCTGAAATCCGGTAAAATGCGGGGGTAGAAAAGCATCAAGGCGCTCGCCAGGGCATTATCGCCCCGCTCGGAGCGCTTTTTTTGTATTGCGCCAAGGATTTGCCTCCGCGCGCGCCCTGTCGTATCAAACCCCGTTTTTGAATATTTGTTAATGAACAACATACGCAATTTCTCCATCATCGCCCACATCGACCACGGTAAATCGACCCTGGCCGACCGCATCATTCAACTGTGCGGCGGCCTGTCCGACCGCGAGATGGAGGCGCAAGTGCTCGATTCGATGGATCTGGAGCGCGAGCGCGGCATTACGATCAAGGCGCAAACCGCAGCCCTGCAATACAAGGCGCGCGACGGTATCGTCTACAACCTGAACCTGATCGACACCCCGGGCCACGTCGACTTCTCGTATGAAGTGTCGCGCTCGCTGTCGGCCTGCGAAGGCGCGCTGCTGGTGGTCGACGCCTCGCAAGGCGTGGAAGCCCAAACCGTGGCCAACTGCTACACCGCGCTCGACCTGGGCGTGGAAGTGGTGCCGGTGCTGAACAAGATCGACCTGCCGAACGCCGATCCGCCTAGCGCCATCGCCGAGATCGAAGACGTGATCGGCATCGAAGCCGGCGACGCCGTCCACTGCTCGGCCAAGACCGGCCTGGGCGTGGAAGACGTGCTGGAATCGATCATCGCCAAGGTGCCGCCGCCGAAGGGCGACCCGGACGCGCCGCTGCAGGCGCTGATCGTCGACTCCTGGTACGACGCCTACGTCGGCGTGGTGATGCTGGTGCGCGTGGTCAACGGCACGCTGAAGCCGAAGGACAAGATCAAACTGATGGCGACCGATTCGTTGCAGCTGGTGGAAGACGTCGGCATCTTCGCGCCGCGCTCGGTCTCGCTGCCGCAGCTGTCGGCCGGCCAGGTGGGCTTCATCATCGCCGGCATCAAGGAACTGAAGGCCGCCAAGGTGGGCGATACCGTCACCCTGGCGACGCGCCCGGCGCCGGCGCCGCTGCCGGGCTTCAAGGAAGTCCAGCCGCAGGTGTTCGCCGGCCTGTTCCCGGTCGAGGCCAACCAGTACGACGCGCTGCGCGACTCGCTGGAAAAGCTGAAGTTGAACGACGCCGCGTTGATGTACGAGCCGGAAGTATCGCAGGCGCTGGGCTTCGGCTTCCGCTGCGGCTTCCTCGGCCTGCTGCACATGGAAATCGTCCAGGAACGCCTGGAGCGCGAGTTCGACATGGACCTGATCACCACTGCGCCGACCGTGGTGTACGAGGTGGTGATGCGCGACAACAGCATCATCAAGGTCGACAATCCGTCGAAGATGCCGGAGCCGACCAAGATCAACGAGATCCGCGAGCCCATCGTCACGGTCAACCTGTACATGCCGCAAGAGTACGTCGGCTCGGTGATCACGCTGTGCATCGGCAAGCGCGGCGTGCAGATGGACATGGCCTACCACGGCCGCCAGGTCAAGCTGGTCTATGAGATGCCGATGGGCGAGATCGTGCTGGACTTCTTCGACAAGCTGAAGTCGACCTCGCGCGGCTACGCCTCGATGGACTACGAGTTCAAGGAATACCGCGCCTCCGACGTGGTCAAGGTCGACATGCTGATCAACAGCGAGAAGGTCGATGCGCTGGCCATCATCGTGCACCGTTCCAACTCCGCCTATCGCGGCCGCCAGGTGGCCGCCAAGATGCGCGAACTGATTCCGCGCCAGATGTTCGACGTCGCGATCCAGGCCGCCATCGGCGTCAACGTGATCTCGCGCGAGAACGTCAAGGCGCTGCGCAAGAACGTGCTGGCCAAGTGCTACGGCGGCGACATCAGCCGTAAGAAGAAGCTGTTGGAGAAGCAAAAAGCAGGTAAAAAACGCATGAAGCAAGTGGGCTCGGTAGAGATTCCACAAGAAGCGTTCCTGGCAATCTTACAAGTGGACGACAAATGAACCTGCAAGTGATCTTGGGAAATTTTGCATTAATCCTGTTCGTGCTGATGGTGATCACGGGCGTGATCTGGTTCCTGGACGTGTTTTACCTGGCCAAGCAGCGCCGCGCCGCGGCCGACCGCGCGCTGGCCGAGTTCGACGCCCGCAACGCCAAGCTGACCGCCGACGGCATCAAGGTCGACAGCAACATCAGCCGCGCCGCGATCGAGGCCGGCATCCTGCGCCAGCCGACCTGGATCGAGTACTCGGGCAGCTTCTTCCCGGTGATCGCGCTGGTGTTCTTCCTGCGTTCCTTCCTGTACGAGCCGTTCAAGATCCCCTCGTCGTCGATGGTGCCGACCCTGCTGGTGGGCGACCTGATCCTGGTGAACAAGTTCACCTACGGCATCCGCCTGCCGGTGATCAACCAGAAGATCATCCAGATCAACGACCCGCAGCGCGGCGACGTGATGGTGTTCAAATACCCGCTGGATATGAGCCAGGATTACATCAAGCGCGTCGTTGGCGTGCCGGGTGATAAAATCACGTATGAAAACAAGCGCTTAACGGTGAACGGCGTGGAAGTGAAGTACACTGCGCTGGACGATTACCTGGAAGAGGACCGCCTGGTCTACAACAAGCAGTTCGAGGAAAACCTGACCGGCGTCAGCCACCGCATCCTCAACAATGAGAAGGCGCCGCCGGTCAACCTGTCGGACGTGAAGCAATTCCCGCACAGCGAAGCGTGCACCTATCGTTATGAAGGCTTTACCTGCGTTGTTCCTGCGGGCAACTACTTCATGATGGGCGATAACCGCGACAACAGCGCGGACAGCCGTTACTGGGGCTTCGTGCCGGATAAGAATATTGTCGGAAAAGCATTTCTTGTATGGATGAATCTGGGTAACCTGCGTCGTATCGGCAGCATCCATTAAACACATCCACTCATCGCGTAGCGGCTCGAAAGGGACTAAGATGCAAGCAGGACTCAAACGGCAGCAGGGTATTTCCGTCGTCGGATTGATTTTTGTGCTGGCGGTGCTGGGCTTTATCGGCGTGCTGGGCTTGAAGATCGTACCGACCTATACCGAATACCGGGCGATCCAGAACGCCATCGTGACGGCCAAGGCGGCCGGCGGCTCCGTGGTCGAGATGCAAAAATCGTTCGACGCCAATGCCATCGCCGCCTACATCACGTCGATCAGCGGCCGCGACCTGATCATCGCCAAGGAAAACGGCGAGACGGAAATCAGCTTTGCCTACGAAAAGAAGATCCCGCTGGTCGGACCGGCCAGCCTGCTGCTTGAATATGAGGGTACCACCGCCAAGGATGGCGTCAAACCCGCGAAAACCGAATAAATAGAGAACCTTACAGACAATGAATCTTCAGTTATTGCAAACCCGTTTAGGCTATACGTTCCAGGATGCTGGCCTGTTGCAGCAAGCCTTGACGCACCGTAGCCATAGCAGTTTGCATAACGAACGTCTGGAGTTCCTCGGCGACTCCGTGCTCAACTGCGTGGTGGCGTCGATCCTGTACGAGCGCTATGTGGCGATCGACGAGGGCGACCTGTCGCGCCTGCGCGCCAACCTGGTCAAGCAGCAGTCGCTGTACGAAATCGCCCAGAAGCTGGAACTGTCGCAGTTCCTGCGGCTCGGGGAGGGGGAGTTGAAGTCGGGCGGTTTCCGCCGCCCTTCGATCCTGGCCGACACGCTTGAGGCGCTGTTAGGCGCCATTTTTTTGGATGGCGGCTTCAACCCCGCGCGCGACGCCATCCGCGCCTTCTACATCCCGATCCTGGACACGGTCGATCCGCAGACCCTGGGCAAGGATGCCAAGACGCTGCTGCAGGAATTCCTGCAAAGTAAGAAGATCTCGCTGCCGCTGTACAATGTGGTTGCCACCCACGGCGCCGCGCACAGCCAGGAATTCGAGATCGAATGCCTGGTGCCCAAGCTGGGCATCCAGGTCTACGGACGCGGCGGCAGCCGCCGCGCCGGCGAACAGGCCGCCGCCAAGCTGGCGTTGGAAGTGGCCGAGCAAGCGCTGCTGAAGTCGCCGCCTGCGGGCCGCAAGACCAAGCCGCGCGCCGCCCAGCTCAAGCTGGCCGGCATCGCCACCGTGCAGACGACCGAAGCCAAGGTGGCTGACGGCGAACCGTCGCCGCCGCCTGCCAAAGCAGCAAACAAGTAAAAGAGAACAGCATGACTACCGAAACGACCTCCGCCAACTACCGTTGTGGCTATATCGCCATTGTCGGCCGCCCGAACGTGGGCAAATCGACCCTGATGAATACCCTCATCGGCGCCAAGGTCAGCATCACCTCGCGCAAGGCGCAGACCACGCGCCACCGCATCACCGGCATCCAGACCTACGACGATGCGCAGCTCATCTACGTCGACACGCCGGGCTTCCAGACCCGCCACGCCAACGCGCTGAACAAGACGCTGAACAAGACCGTCACCAACACGCTGATCTCGTCGGACCTGATCCTGTTCGTCATCGAGGCGGGCACCTTCGGCCCGGCCGACCAGCAAGTGCTGGACCTGCTGCCGACCGAAGTGCCGGTGCTGCTGGTGATTAACAAGGCCGACCGCGTCAAGGACAAGGCCGTGCTGCTGCCGTTCGCGCAGCAGGTCGCGGCCAAGTTCAATTTCGCCGCCATCGTGCCGGTGTCGGCCAAGCTGCGTTTCCAGCTGGACGGCCTGGAAAAAGAGATCAAGAAATTCCTGCCGGAGAATGATCCGATGTTCGGTCCGGACGACATCACCGACCGCAGCGAGAAGTTCATGGCGTCGGAAATCGTGCGCGAAAAACTGTTCCGCTTTGTCGGCGACGAGCTGCCGTACACCAGCACCGTGCTGATCGAGAAGTTCGAGCAGGAAGGCGACCTGCGCCGCGTGTTCGCCGCCATCCTGGTCGAGCGCGACACGCACAAGTCCATGATCATCGGTAACAAGGGCGCGCGCCTGAAGGATGTCTCGACCCAGGCCCGGCTGGACATGGAGCGCCTGTTCGGCGGCCCGGTGTACCTGGAAATCTGGGTCAAGGTCAAATCCGGCTGGGCCGACAACGAAGCGGGTCTGCGCGCCTACGGTTACGAGTAAGCGGCAAGGACTCCACCACCAGCATGTCCACCACGCTCGCCGACGACACCATCACGGCACCGCCACCGGCGGCGCCCGAGGAGGCGAGCGTGCAGCCGGCCCCGGCCGCGGCGCCTACACCCGCACCAGCCCCCAAGCGTGCGCGCGCGCCGTCGCGCGAGCGCACCTTCGGCACCAAGGTCGCCGGCCAGCCGGCCTTCGTCCTGCACAGCTACCCGTACAAAGAAACCAGCCTGATCATCGACCTGTTCACGCGCGACTTCGGCCGCGTGGCCTTGATCGCCAAGGGCGCCAAGCGGCCGCACTCGCAGCTGCGCGGCGTGCTGCAAACCTTCCAGCCGCTGTCCTCCAGCTGGGTCGGCAAATCCGAACTGCGCACCCTGACCGACGCCGAATGGGTGGGCGGTATGCTGCCGCTGGAGAAAACCGCGCTGCTGTGCGGCTTCTACCTGAACGAACTGCTGGTCAAGCTGCTGGCGCGCGACGACGCCCACCCGGCGCTGTTCGACCACTACGTCGCCACGCTCAACCAGCTGGCGCACAACGAACCCGCGCCCATCGTCTTGAGAAAATTCGAACGAGCCCTACTTAAAGAGACGGGCGTCTCCGCCGACCTGACCCGCTGCACCGCCACGCGCGCGCCGGTGCAGGCCGACGTGGTCTACGTGGTCGACCCGGAACGCGGCCCGCGCCCCGAGCGCGCGTCCGACCCGTGGCCGCGCGTGGCCGGCAAGACCCTGCTCGACATGGAGCGCGAAGATTACCAGGACGCCGCGACGCAAGCGCAAAGCAAGCAGCTGATGCGCTTCCTGCTGGCGCACCACCTGGGCGGCGCGCCGTTGAACACGCGCCAGATACTGATCGACCTTAGCCAGCTTTAAATACAGTTATAACGAGATAAACCCATGAGCTTCCTGCAACCAAGCGGCACCATCATCGACCTCGGCGTCAACATCGACCACGTCGCCACCCTGCGCAACGCGCGCGGCACCCGCTACCCGGACCCGATCCGCGCCGCGCTGCTGGCCGAGCAGGCCGGCGCCGACTGCATCACGCTGCACCTGCGCGAAGACCGCCGCCACATCAAGGACGCCGACGTCGTCGCGCTGGCGCCGCAGCTGATCACCCGCATGAACCTGGAAGCGGCCGTGACGCAGGAGATGATCGACTTCGCCTGCAAGATCCGGCCGGCCGATGTTTGCCTGGTGCCGGAAAAGCGCACCGAAGTCACCACCGAGGGCGGCCTCGATGTGGCGGGCAACTTCAACGCCGTGCAGGCCGCCGTCAGGCAGCTGCAGGCAGAAGGCATCCGCGTCAGCCTGTTCATCGACGCCGATGAACGGCAGATGGACGCCACCGCCGAGATCGGCGCGCCGGTGATCGAGCTGCACACCGGCCGCTACGCCGACACCGAGGGCGCCGAGCAGGCCACCGAGCTGGAACGCATCCACCGTGGCGTGCTGTACGGGGTGGGCAAGGGCTTGAAGGTCAACGCCGGCCACGGCCTGCATTACACCAACGTCCAAGCCATCGCCGCCATCCCGGAAATCGCGGAACTGAACATCGGCCACGCCATCGTCGCGCACTCGGTGTTCGTCGGCTGGGAGAACGCCGTGCGCGAAATGAAGGCCATCATGGTCTCGACGCGGCTGGGGGCGCGCCGATGATCTACGGCATAGGCACCGATATCTGTAAAATTCCTCGTATCGAGGCAGCGCTGGCGCGCCATGGCGACCGCTTCGCCAGGAAGATATTGGGGCCGCAAGAGATGGAAAAGTATTTGGCGCGCAAAGCCAAGAATCCGGTGCGCGGCATCCGCTTCGTGGCGACGCGCTTCGCCGCCAAGGAAGCCTTCGCCAAGGCCATCGGCCTGGGCATCCGCATGCCGATGACCTGGCCGGCCGCGCAGATGCTGAATCATCCCAGCGGCAAGCCGATGATCGTCTGCAGCGGCGTGCTGAAGGAATTCATGGATAGGAATAAGCTGACGACGCAGGTGACGGTCAGCGACGAGGCGGAATACGCGGTCGCTTTCGTCATCGTCGAACAATCGAATTAAGAGATACATCGTC
This sequence comes from Duganella sp. CT11-25, assembly GCF_047302815.1. Taxonomy (NCBI): domain Bacteria; kingdom Pseudomonadati; phylum Pseudomonadota; class Betaproteobacteria; order Burkholderiales; family Oxalobacteraceae; genus Duganella; species Duganella sp. CT11-25. Next base: position 1,806,561 of record NZ_JBKBFD010000001.1, on the reverse strand, counting down.
GTTCCCGCGAAAGCGGGAACCCGTGCTGGGCGTCATGTCACGCGTTCCATGGATTCCCGCCTGCGCGGGAATGACGGCCAGGCGGCGCTAGAGGTATGGAAATTGACTGACGAAGTAACCATCGCGCCCGATCCGCGCGAACAAGTCCTGGCCACCGTCGCCAAGCTGCCCAACCTGCCGGGCGTGTACCGCTATTTCGACGCCGAGGACAAGGTGCTCTACGTCGGCAAGGCGCGCGACCTGAAGAAGCGCGTCTCCAGCTACTTCCAGAAGAACCTGGCCAGCCCGCGCATCGCCATGATGGTCGAGCGCATCGCGCGCCTGGAAACCACCGTCACGCACAGCGAGGCCGAAGCGCTGATCCTTGAGAATAACCTGATCAAGGCGCTCAGCCCGCGCTTCAACATCCTGTTCCGCGACGATAAATCGTATCCCTACCTGAAGATCACCGGCGGCGATGCGCCGCGCATGGTCTACTACCGCGGCGCGGTCGACAAGAAGAACCAGTACTTCGGTCCTTTCCCCAGCTCGTGGGCGGTCAAGGAATCGATGCAGATCCTGCAGAAGGTGTTCCGCATCCGCACCTGCGAGGAAAGCGTCTACGCCAACCGCACGCGGCCCTGCCTGCTGCACCAGATCGGCCGCTGCAGCGCGCCCTGCGTCGACCTGATCACCAAGGACGACTACAAGCTCGACGTCGAGAACGCCGCGCGCTTCCTGCGCGGCCGCCAGTCCGAGGTGATGGCGGACCTGGACAGGAAAATGCACGCCTATGCGGCCGAGCTCAAATTCGAGCAGGCGGCCTCGGTGCGCAACCAGATCCAGTCGCTGTCGCGCGTGCTGCACCAGCAAAGCATGGAGACCACCGGCGACGCCGACGTCGACATCCTCGCCGTGCTGGTGCAGGGCGGGCGCGCCTGCGTCAACCTGGCGATGGTGCGCGGCGGCCGCCACCTGGGCGACCGCGCCTACTTCCCGAGCCATCTGGGCGACGCCGAAGCGATCGCGGAAAACGCCATCGAGGTCGAAGTGCTGGCCGCCTTCCTGGCCCAGCACTACACCGAGAAGTTCATCCCCGGCACGCTGATCCTGAATATCGAATTCAACCACCCGGCGCTGATGCAGGCCTTGCAGGAGCAGTGCGGCCATCGCATCAACCTGATCTTCCAGCCGCAGGACCAGCGCCGAAAATGGCTGGAGCTGGCTCAGAAGGGCGCCGAGATCTCGCTGGCGCGGCTGCTGCAGGAGCAGGGCTCGCAGCAATCGCGCACGCGCGCGCTGGTCGACGCGCTGCTGCTGGAGCCGGAAGACATCGAGGCGCTGCGCGTCGAATGCTTCGACATCTCGCACACCCAGGGCGAGGCGACGCAGGCCTCGTGCGTGGTGTTCCACCACCACCAGATGCAGAACGGCGAATACCGCCGCTACAACATCAACGACATCACGCCGGGCGACGATTACGCGGCGATGCGCCAGGTGCTGTTCCGCCGCTACGAGAAAGTGGCCAACGGCGACGGCGTCATGCCGGACGTGGTGCTGATCGACGGCGGCAAGGGCCAGATCGAGATGGCGCGCCAGGTGTTCGCCGAGCTGGGGCTGGACATCAGCCTGATCGTCGGCGTCGCCAAGGGGGAAGGGCGGCGCGTCGGCCTGGAGACCTTGATGTTCGTCGACGGCCGGCCGGCGCAGGAACTGGGCAAGGAATCGGCGGCGCTGATGCTGGTGGCGCAGATCCGCGACGAGGCGCACCGCTTCGCCATCACCGGCATGCGCGCCAAGCGCGCCAAGACGCGCCAGACCTCGCGCCTGGAGGAGATCGAGGGCATCGGCGCCAAGCGCCGGCAGCGCCTGCTGGCGCGCTTCGGCGGCCTGCGCGGCGTGGTCGACGCCAGCGTCGAGGACCTGAAGCAGGTCGAGGGCATATCCAGCGCGCTGGCGGAAGAAATTTACAAACAGCTACATTGAGCGTTTGTTTCATGCACAGCAACAGTGCGCTGGTTTAATGTGCGGCGGCAAGGTAGACTAGCGGCGCATTACAAATTTTCACCGCCGCACTTATTTCTGAGCTTATGCCTTTCAATATACCGATACTGTTGACCTGGTTGCGCGTCGCGCTGATCCCGCTGGTGGTGGGGGTCTACTACCTCCCCACCACCATGCTGCCGGTGGCGGATCAAAACCTGGCGGCCACGCTGGTGTTCATCGTTGCCGCCGTCACCGACTGGTTCGACGGTTTCCTGGCCCGCCGCTGGAACCAAACCTCGGCCTTCGGCGCCTTCCTCGACCCGGTCGCGGACAAATTGATGGTGGCCGGCGCCTTGCTGGTGCTGGTGCAGCTGGACCGCGCCAACGCCGTGCTGTCGTTTATCATCATCGGCCGCGAGATCGCCATTTCCGCGCTGCGCGAGTGGATGGCGCAGATCGGCGCCTCGAAGTCGGTGGCGGTCAGCTCGCTGGGCAAGATCAAGACCACGGCGCAGATGACGGCCATCCCGCTGCTGCTGTTCCATGATGTGCTGTTTGGCGCGGTCGACACCCAGTTCTGGGGCGCGCGCCTGCTGGAGATCGCCGCCGTGCTGACGGTGTGGTCGATGTTCTACTATCTGCGCCTGGCCTGGCCGCTGATCAAGGAAAAATCCGGCCAACTGTGAAATGTTAATCGAGTAAACAATATTTTTTATTCGGCAAAGTTTTTACCATTGACAGACGGCATGGATCCTCTATAATGCTGGCCTGTTGTTGATGACGGCGACGCGGGAGTAGCTCAGTTGGTAGAGCGCAACCTTGCCAAGGTTGAGGTCGAGAGTTCGAGACTCTTCTCCCGCTCCAGTAATCGACGACACGTAGTACTGGCAATAAGAGCGGCTTGCTGCTATGATGCTGGACTCCAATGCGGGAGTAGCTCAGTTGGTAGAGCGCAACCTTGCCAAGGTTGAGGTCGAGAGTTCGAGACTCTTCTCCCGCTCCAGTTCTCCGGAACTTGGTTGGCGTAGTAAAACGTAGTAAAAAAGCTCCAATGCGGGAGTAGCTCAGTTGGTAGAGCGCAACCTTGCCAAGGTTGAGGTCGAGAGTTCGAGACTCTTCTCCCGCTCCAGAATTTCGGATCGCAGCGCGTAACCCGCTGTTGTCTTAGTCAAAAGTTTCCTCTGGCGAGGTAGCAAAGCGGTTATGCAGCGGCCTGCAAAGCCGTCTAGGTCGGTTCGACTCCGATCCTCGCCTCCAGACAATTTGAACTCCAAGCGGGAGTAGCTCAGTTGGTAGAGCGCAACCTTGCCAAGGTTGAGGTCGAGAGTTCGAGACTCTTCTCCCGCTCCAGTATTTGAAAAGGGTAGCCACGTGGCTGCCCTTTTTGCATTTGCGTCCGTGACTACGAAAGAACGACATGAAAAAGCTGCTTTCCTCCTGCGTGATTGGCCTCACCCTGACCTTGTCCCTGGCCGGCTGCGACCGCGCCAAGACGCCGCCTCCGGCCGAGGCCGGCGCTGCCGCCGTGCCCTTGCAAAAGATCGATACCCTGGCCGGTGCCGGCAAGGAAGCGGTAGCCGGCGCTACCGCCGTGGTCAACTACACCGGCTGGCTGTACGAGCCGGGTGCGCAGTCGCAGCACGGCGCGCAGTTCGATTCATCGAGCGGGCGTTCTCCCTTCAGCTTCCAGCTCGGGGCCGGACAGGTCATCCCGGGCTGGGACGAAGGGGTGAAGGGGATGAAGGTCGGCGGCAAGCGTACGCTGATCGTGCCCGCCAGCATGGGCTACGGCGCGAGCGGCGCCGGCCCGATACCGCCGAACGCCAACCTGATCTTCGAGGTCGAGCTGCTGGACGTGCGCTAAGCCCACGATGCTACACTGCGCATCTCATCGCGCACGGGAGCATGGATGCTACGCCGACTATCGATTTGTGTTTTGTTGCTGAGCTGTTTGTCCGCCGCCGCCAACCCGGCGCCGGACGTGGCGGCCCTGGACCGCCAGCGCATCCTGGCCGCCGCCGGGCCGATGCTGGGCGAGGCGCCGTTGACGATCACCGCGTCGCACAGCCCGCGCAGCAGCGGCGGCCCGCATGACTTCTACTCGGAAGGCGACTACTGGTGGCCGGATCCCAGCCATCCCGGCGGCCCCTACGTGCAGCGCGACGGCATGTCGAACCCGGACAATTTCAACGATCATCGGCGCGCGCTGATGCGCTTCAGCGTGCAGGTGCCGGCGCTGGTCGCCGCCTGGAAAATCACCGGCGACCGGCGCTATGCCGACCACGCCGTCACCCACCTGCGCGCCTGGTTCATCGACGACGCGACGCGGCTCAATCCCGACCTGCAGTACGCGCAGGCGATCTTCGGCCGCAGCACCGGGCGCGGCATCGGCATCATCGACACCATCCACCTGGTTGAGGTGGCGCGCGCCGTCGAAGTGCTGCATTCCTCGGACGCGCTGCCGGCCGCCGACGAGGCCCGCATCAAGCAGTGGTTCGCCACCTATCTGCAATGGCTCACCCACAGCAAGAACGGCATGGACGAGCGCGATGCGCTCAACAACCACGGCACCTGCTGGCTGATGCAGGTGGCGGCCTTTGCCCGCCTGACGGGCGACCAGGCGTTGCTGGCGTACAGCCGCGAGAGATTCAAGACCGTCCTGCTGCCCAACCAGGTGGCCGCCGACGGCAGCTTCCCGCTGGAGCTCAAGCGCACCAAGCCTTACGGCTACGCCTTGTTCAACCTGGAGGCGATGGCCGCGCTGAGCGAAATCCTGTCCACCCCTTCCGACAATCTGTGGACCTACGCCACGCCCGACGGCAAAGGCATGCGCCAGGCGATGGCCTACATGGCGCCGTACATCCGCGACAAGAAGCGCTGGCCGTTGCCGCCGGACGTGATGTATGACGGCGAGTGGCCGATGCGCCAGAGCAGCCTGCTGTTTGCCGGCCGCGCGCTCGATCAACCCGGCTACATCGCGCTGTGGCGGACCTTGCGCGCCGATTCCGCGGTCGACGAGGTGGTGCGCAATTTCTTCATCCGCCAGCCGCTGCTCTGGTAGCGGAGGCGCTCATTCGGCGAGGCCGGGCGCCTTTGCTTTCTGGCGCGCGTTCTCGATGTGGCGGACCACCTGGTCCGTGTCATGGGGCGCCTTGAGGAATTGGCGCAGGCCCTCATAGGTCGGGCCGACCAGTTCCGCCTTGGCGTCCCGATCGAAGAAATAGGTGAACCCGGCGGCATTCGCCAGGATGGCATTCATGGCCTCGCCCAGCAAGGTGGTGGACGAGGACGCGTCCGCTTGCGCCGGCAAGGTCTGGTCGGCCTCGGCGATCTGGCGCAGCGATCCGCTCTCCGCCAGGAAGGTGAGGAAGCGCTTGCGGGCCTGGGGATTGGCGGCCCTTGCCGGCAGGACCAGCACATCGAGCGGCGCTTCTTCGTAGGCGGGGACCTCCGGCGTATAACTCGGGAAGGCGAAGAACCCCATGTCGGCGGATAGCGCGGCGGGAAACCTGGCGGCGGCAAAGCTGCCCATCAGCACCATGCCCACATGATTGCGGTACAGATAAGGCATGACGCGTTCGGTTTCCTGGTCCATCGTCGCGTCGAAGAAGTAGCCCTTGCGCAGCAGATCGCCCCAGACGTCAAACACCTGGCGCACCCGGGTGTCGGTGAAGCGCGTTTCTCCGCGCAGCAGTTTGCGGTGGAAGTCGATGCCGTTGATGCGCAAGTTGAGATAGTCAAACCAGCCGGCCGCCGGCCAGCCGCTCTTGGCCCCCAGGGCCAGCGGCGTCACGCCCGCCGATTTCAGGCGTTCGCACACCTCCAGGAATTCGCCCCAGGTGGCCGGCGGCCGCAGGCCGACACGCTCGAACAGCGATTTGCGGTACACCAGGCCCCAGACGTAGTAATACAGCGGAAAGCCGTAGACCTCGCCATCGATGCGGGTGCCTTCGATCGTGGCGGGAGCGAACTTCTTTTTCTTCAGCAGCGCGACCAGTTCGGCATCCAGCGGGGCCAGCAGCTTGCTCCTGGCGGCATCGCGCAAACGCTCGCCCGCGTACCAGAACGCCAGGTCGGCTTGTCCGGTCCGCAGGCGGGTGCTCAGTTCCCGTTTATATTGTTCCTGGGGGTAGCCGTGATGCACGATGTCGATGTCGGGATTTGCGGCGGAAAATTGATTGATGATGCTTATCCATGCCGTGCGCTGGGGGCTGTTGGACACCACGTAGTCGATCACCAGCCGTTCGGCGGCGGCGCACACGGCAGGCGGACCCATCACTGAAAATAGCAAGACCATCGCCAGCCAGCGTCGGGTTCGCACGCTTGACCGGAAAGAGAATTTGACCAGGGCGGTGTGTATCATGAACCCCTGCACGATGTGGTGTGGCGAACAGATCGGTAGGCGATCGCCGATCCAGTTGGGTAATTATATCGCGGTGTTCGTGGTGTTCCCCCAACTCGCTGAGCTGGCACAGTTGTTGGTTTGCAGAGACATTCTGTGCTGCACGATTGAATGCGCGAATCTTTGTCGGCGCTAAATTTTATAATCTCTTCCAAGTTCAATACCGTAAACTCGACAAGAGAAAAAGTATGACAGCGAAGATATTGCTTTTAGCTGGAGACCTCGCCATCGGCAGCGGAGTGAAGAAGATGGTGGCCACGCGCGTCAAGGTGCCTGTCGCGGTGAAGTGCGCCACGACGCTGATGGAGGCGCTGCAACTGCTGAGCTCTGAACCGTTCGACCTGTTGATCGCCGACTTCGAATTGTCCGACTGCCAGGTTCTTGAAGGGCTGGACAAGGTCCATGCGCTGATGCCGGGATTGCCGGTGGTCGCGGTCCGCAACGTGGTCGACGACGACGTCGCCGTCGAGATGCGCCGGCATGGCGTCTGTGAAATCCTGCGGCGTTCGGAGATCGGCGAGGCGCGCCCGTCCGCGGCGCTGGCCGAGATCCTGGACGCCATGAGCGTCAAGAGCGAGCGCTTCCTGCACCGGGCGCTGTCCGATATCGTGTTCAACTCGGTCACCGAAGCCGTCATCAGCGTCGACGAGGCGGGGCGGGTGGCGCGCATGAATCCGACCGCCGAGCGCCTGACCGGCTGGAAACTGGCGCAGGCGGCCGGCGCCAAGATCACCGAGGTGATGCCGCTGCTGAACGCGGTCACCCGGCGCCCGGACCTGCATCCGCTGGAACTGATACTCGGCCTGGGTGAAACCGTGCGTTTTCCGGTCGGTTACGTGCTATTGCGCCGCGACGGCGTCGAGCTGTCGATCGAAGACGCCTCGGCGCCGATCAGGGATGCCGGCGACAATATTCGCGGCGCGGTGGTGGTGTTCAACCAGGCGGAGGGCGACGGCGGGCTGGCCAGCCAGCTCGACCATATGGCGAAGCACGATGCGCTGACCGGCCTGCCCAACCGGCTGCTGCTGGGCGACCGCGTGGCGCAGGCGATCAAGTTCGCCAATCGCGACGGACTGTCGCCCGCCATGCTGTTTATCGACCTCGACAATTTCAAGCACATCAACGATTCGCTGGGCCACGCCATCGGCGACATGGTGCTGCAGTCGGTGGCGCGGCGCTTGTCGGAGTGCGTGAGAAAGTCCGACACGGTGTGCCGGCAGGGCGGTGACGAGTTTGTGATCCTGTTGCCCAACAACGTGGATGCGTCCGCCGCCGGCCTGGCCGCTGAAAAAATCCTGGCGGCGGTCGGCGCGCCGCACCATGTGGCCGGGCATGAACTGCACGTCGGCGCCAGCATCGGCATCAGCCTGGGGCCGCACGACGGCGGCGACCAGGACATGCTGCTGCAGAACGCCGACGTCGCCATGTATCAGGCCAAGGCCGGCGGCAAAGGCGGCTATCAGTTTTTTGAGCCGGCGATGAATGCCCGCGCCACCGAGCGCCAACTGGTCGAAAGCAATCTGCGCGTGGCGCTGGCCGCGAACCAGTTCGTGGTCCACTACCAGCCCAAGGTGCGGCTCAGCTCCGGCGAGGTCACCGGCTGCGAAGCGCTGCTGCGCTGGAACCATCCGGAATGGGGCCTGGTGGCGCCGAACCGTTTCATTCCGGTGGCGGAATACTTCGGGCTGATCGTGCCGATCGGCGAGTGGACCTTGCGTGAAGCCTGCCTGCAGGGCGCGCTTTGGCTGGCCGAAGGCCTCGAGTTCGGCAGCGTCGCGGTGAATATCTCGATGCTGCAGTTCCGGGCGCCGGGATTCGTCACACTGGTCAAGCAGATCCTCGCGGAGACGGGACTGGCGGCTTCCCGTCTGCAGCTGGAAATCACCGAGAGTTTTTTCGCGCGCGACATCGACCACTGCAAAGCCATCCTCGACGAATTGAAAGCGGTCGGCGTGGCGCTGGCGATAGACGATTTCGGTACCGGCTACTCGAGCCTGAACTACCTGCATCGCTTCCCGATCGACGTGCTCAAGATCGATCGCTCCTTTATCGAGCGCATGGGGGCACCGGGAAGCGACTGCGCGGTCGCCGCAGCGGTGATCGCGATCGCGAACAGCCTGGGACAGCAAGTGGTGGCCGAGGGCATCGAGACCCGGGAGCAGGTGGAGGTCCTGGAGCAACTGCGGTGCGACGAAGGCCAGGGTTTCCTGTACAGTCCGGCGGTTGCGCCCGCGCAGTTCGCCGCCTTTGTCCTCCAGCAATGACGGCGAACTGCGCGCGCTAGCTGCCCCCGCGCACCCGCAGCAGCCGCTCGGCGCCCACGTGGTTGACGGCGAAGCCGTTCCTGCCGGCGGCCTTGACGCCGTACAGCGCCTGGTCCGCCGCGCGCATCACGTCTTCCATGTCGACATTGGCGTTGGTGGTCAGTCCGATGCCGACGCTGGTGGTGATGCTGCGCTGCGCCTCGCCGATCACGAAGGGCTCTTGCATGGCGTCGAGTATCTTGCGCCCCAGCAGGTCGGCTTCGGTGGCGGAGTCCAGGTGCTCGAACACGATCACGAACTCGTCGCCCGCCAGCCGCGCCACCGTGTCGGTGATGCGCACCGCGTGCGTCAGGCGGCGCGCGAACTCGACCAGCACGGCGTCGCCGGCCGCATGACCCAGCGTGTCGTTGACCTGCTTGAAATGGTCGATGTCCAGGAACGCCAGCCCCACCTGGTGGCCCGAGCGCGCCGCGCGCGCCAGGACGTTGGGGAAGAACTCGTCGAACATGCGCCGGTTGTTGATGCCGGTCAGCGCGTCGGTGGTGGCCAGGCGGTGCAACTCCCGCTCGGCCTTCTCGCGCAGCTGCGACAAGGCGTAGAAGGCGCGGCTCAGGTGGCCGAACTCGTCCGCCCTGGCGACATCGAACACGCCGATCCCGACCCGGCCGGCGCCGACGTCCTCGACGTGCCGGCGCAGCTTGACCAGCGGCCGCAGCAGTTTATGGGTGACCGCCCAGCCGAACAGGCCGGCCAGGCCGGTGAGGATGGCGGCGCCGGCGAAGGCCCGCAGGCGGATGCTCTGCATCGGCGCGAACGCGCTCCTGACGGGATAGGACAGGCCGATGGTCCAGTCGACCAGCCGCAGGTGCTTGTGCACCAGCAGCGTGGGGATGCCGTCGTCGAGCAGGCCGTCCTCCCAGCCCTCGCCGCCGCGCAGCGCCGCTTCGCCCAGCGTGCCGGGATTGTCGTCGATCTTTTCCAGCACCAGGTTCTTGTTGGGATGGTGGACGATGATGCCGTCGTCGGTCACCAGGAACAGATAGCCGTCGGCGCTGGAGCGCAGCGCATCGAGCTGGCCGGAAAACGAGGGCCGCAGCAGGTCGATCGCCCCCAGGATGATGCCGACGATGCGGCCGTTGGCGTCGCGCAGCGGCTGGGTCAGCACCACCACGGGACGGCCCGACAGCGCGCTCTTGAACGGCGCCGAGATCACGCCTTCCTTGCTGTTCAGCGTGTCCTGGAAGTATCTGCGTTCGGAGATGTTGATGCGCCTGGCGTTGCGGTCGCGCAGGCTGGCGACCAGGTTGCCCGAGGCGTCGAAGGCGGTGACGTTGAAGAACTGGTCGCGCAGCGCCTCGTGCGCTTCAAACAGCGCCTGCATCTGGTCGAGGGCCGGCTCGCGCCCGGGGGAGTGTTCGGTGAGCGAGTTGAGTAGTTGCTGCTTGTTTTGCAAGTCATTGTCGATCAGCGCGGCCGCGCTCGTCAGCAGGGACAGTTCCTGGCGGGCGATGACCTGGCGCAGCTCCGACTCCGCGATGAGGAGCGAGATGCCGCCCGAGCCGATGCCGGCCACCAGCACCAGTGCGATGACGAGCGCCGTGATCTTGAACTTGAAACTCAGCAATAAGCCAAATAAAGGCCGCATGAAGACTCCCGGCTCGCCAACCCGGCGCGACTGGCATCGGCAGTCATCGGTTCAGCGTGGTTGGTCGGCTTTCTTGCCCAATTATAGGCTTGGTGGCGAAGGAGGGGCGTTTGATGTGCTGGCGCCCGGCATCAAGGCCGCGCGTATCTGTTCCAGCAGCAAGCGGGTGCCCGCCGTCGGATGCGCGCCTTCGCGGGTGGTGACGCCGATTTGCCGCTCGGCGCCGGGCATCGCCAATGGCAGCACCACCAGCAAGCCGGAAGCGATCTCGTAGTGCAGCTGGTGCGCCGGCATCGCGCTCAGCATGCGGCCTTCGACCAGCAGGCCGCGCAGCAGGGCCAGGTCGCCCGTCTCCACCGCCGGCTCGGGCGGGGGCGCGCCATGGTCGTGGAAAAACCGTTCCAGCGTCTGGCGCAGCGGCGTGCCGTCGCGCGACAGCACCCACGGATACGGCCCCAGGTCGGCCAGCGTCAATCCAGGCTTGGCCGCCAGCGGATGGGCGGCGCCGGCCACCAGCACCGTCTGATCCGGGAACGGCGGCAGCGGTTGCATGCTCAGGCCGCTGTCGGCCGGCCGCAGGGCGCCGAGGATGAAGTCGATGCGGCCGCTGAGCAGCCCGGCGCACAATTCCTCATACGGACTTTCCACGGTACGCACGCGCAGCTTTGGATGATGCGCCAGCACCATGTCGATGGCCTTCGGCAGCAGCAGCGTGCGTGCCAGCGGCAGGGTGCCGACCACCACGCTGCCCTGCAGGACGCCGTCCAGCGCGGCGACGTCGGCCGCGATGTGGCCCAGCTCCGCCAGCACCCGCTGGCAGCGCACCGCCCAGCGCAGGCAGGTCTCGGTCGGCGTCATGCCGCGCGCGCGGCGCTGGAACAGCGGCTGGCCCAGCGTCGACTCCAGGCCGGCGATCGCCTGGCTCAGCGCCGGCTGCGAAACGCCGGTGACGCGCGCGGCGCTGGGCATGTGCTGCAGTTCGGCCAGCAGTGCGGCGGCCTGCAGGCGGTGCTCGCTGAACAGCGTTGCCAGCGCGCCGACCGGCCCCGCGCGGCTGGCGGAGCGCAAGGCTTCCCCGTGCAGCTGCTGCAGTTCCGTCTCGATGCGCCGGGCGCGCAGCAGCACGGCGGCGCCGGCCGCCGTGGTCGCCATGCCGCGCGCCCGGCGCTCGAACAGCGGCACCGCCAGCTGCTTTTCCAGCACCGCCACCGAGCACGCCACGGCGGAGGACGAGCGCTCCAGCAGTTCGGCCGCGCGGCGCACGCCACCGGCGGCGGCCACGCAGCTGAAGGCGTGCAAATGGTGCAGGCTGATGCCTGGCATGATCGCCATCGTTGTGCGGGCGGCGCCGGCTCAGGCGAAGCCGTACAGGCGCGCCGGGTTGTCGACCAGGATCTGCCGCTGCAGCGCGGCGTCCTGGGTGTAGGCGTAGAACAGGTCGACCAGCTCGCCGTCGTTCGGCATGTCCTGGGAAATGTTCGGGTGCGGCCAGTCGGTGCCCCACAGCAGGCGGTCCGGTGCGGTGGCGATCAGCGCCTGCGCAAACGGCACCGCGTCCGTGAACGGGCGCTTGCCGACGGAGACGCGCTCGGCGCCGCAAATCTTGACCCAGGCCAGCGGGTTGTCGCGCATCAGTTGCAGCAGCAGCTGGAATGGCTGCTGTCCGAGGCCGTCCCCGGCGCGGACCCGGCCCATGTGGTCGATGACGAACGGTACGCTGATCTTGCGCAGCAGTTCCTGGTGCGACAGCAGGTTTTCCGCATCCAGGTGCAGCACGACATGCCAGCCCAGCGGTGCGATGCGGCGCACCATGGTGTCGATGACGGCCGGATCCGGTACGCCGCCCAGGTGCTTGACGAAGTTGTAGCGGATGCCGCGGATGCCGCCGGCGTGCAGGTCGGCCAGCGCGCTGTCGCTGATATCGGCGTCGACATTGGCCACGCCGCGGTAGGCGCCGTTGCTGGAGGCGATCGCATCGAGCGTCACGCGGTTGTCGGTGCCGTGGCAGCTGGCGTGGACGATGACGGCGCGCGACACGCCCAGGCGCGCATGCAGCGCGCGCAGCCGGGCCACCGGCGCGTCGGGCGGCGTGTAGCTGCGGTCGTCGGCGTAGGGGAACACGGCGGCCGGGCCGAACACGTGGCAGTGGGCGTCGCAGGCGCCGGGCGGCAAGGCGTGCTTGGGCTGGACGGGATGCGGGTCCGGAGGCAAACAGGATTTCATGGTGCAGATTCCTTTGATGAGTTCTTGGGCGCCCGCCGACATTGCGGCGGGCCATCGCAAGAGCGATTGTGCCCACTGCCGCAGCGCTATACAATGGCGATACCGGACTACCTAATATGCAGTTTTCACATAACGGCGACACCATGAATCTCGATCAGCTGGAAGCCTTTGTCCACGTGGCCGAACTGAATAGTTTTACCCGCGCGGCGGCCATCCTGGGCCGCAACCAGCCGGCCCTGAGCCGCCTGGTGCGGCAGCTGGAAGTGGATCTGCGGCAGAATCTGTTGTGGCGCAATGGCCGCGGCGTCGCGCTCACCGAAGCGGGCAAGGTGCTGCTCGAATACAGCAAGGGCATCCTGCACCAGGTGGACAGCGCCCGCCATGCGCTGAACAATTTGCAGGGCACGCTGGACGGGCAATTCAAGATCGGACTGGCGCCCAGCGTGTCGCGCTTCGCCACGCTGGCGCTGGTGCGCAGCTTCCAGAAGCAGTTCCCGCAGGCCCGCATCACGGTGTCGGAAGGCTTGTCGGCCAACCTGGTCGAATGGCTGATGATGGGCCGCATCGATGCCGCCATCATGTACGACGTGGCCGATTCCGCGATGGTGGACAAGCGCCCGTTGTTTACGGAGGAGCTGTTCCTGATCAGCAAACCGGACGCGGTCACGCCGCCGGTCATCCGGGTCAAGGATTTGATGCGCTACCCGCTGATCATCCCGGGCCGGCCGCACGCGATCCGCGCGCTGGTGGAGAATCATGCGGCCGAGCACAACGTCAAACTGAATATCACGCTCGAAGTCGACGCCGTGTCGTCGGTGCTGGACCTGGTGCACGAAGGCTATGGCCACGCCGTGCTGGCGCTGAACGCGATCATCGCCGACCAGCAGCAGCGGCAGTTCCGCGTCACGCGCATCGGCGAGCCGGCGATCCACAGCCGGCTGGCCATCGCCACCAGCAACCAGCACCCGATGTCGAAGCTGGCGACGCAGGCGGTGCAGATGCTGGAAAGTGAAATCCTGCCGCTGTACCAGGCGCGGCAGGCGAACATCGACGCCTATTTGTCCTGACTAGAACAGGTGGCGGATGCCGAGCGCGTAGCTGTTGCCGGAGGCGCGGCCGTTGATGCGGTCGTACAGGTAGGTGGCGTAGACGTCGGTGCGTTTCGACAGGTAGTAGTCGTAGCCCAGCCCGGCCGTGTTGTGGGTCGGGACCACGGCCCTGGGGTTGTCGATGCCGGTGCGGGCCCAGGAAAACAAAATCGATCCGGTCGGCGTCACCGGCACCGAGGCGCCGGCCTGGTAGGTGCGCGACTTGATCGCCGTCACCGCGTTGTTGGTGGTTTGGGCCGAGCCGTACAACTTGGCCGGGCCGAAATCGTAACTCATGCCGGCCAGCCAGGCGTCCTGCCCGGTCGACGGCGCCACCGCGGCCGTGCGCACGCGCTGCCCGGACAGGATCGCCGCCAGCGCACCGTGCTTGTAGCGCAGGTGCAGGCCGTAGTTGCGCACCGAGCTGTCGCCGGCCACTTCGCCCGGCGCGTAGATCGCCGTCACGCTCACATCGCCCAGCGCCGGCGTGACGTACTGGACCGCGTTGTTCCACACCGTGTCGCCGATCACCGTGTTGCTGAACGACGCCACATACGATTGCACCACCAGCGGCGAAAACGCCACCGACGAGCCGAAGGGATTGATCACCTGCATCGAGACGTAATAGGGCGAGGTATGGCGGCCCATCGTCAGCTGGCCGAAGGCGCCCTGCAGGCCGACCCAGCCGCTGCGCGAAAAACCGCTCGGGTCGGCGGCGCTGCGGCCGGCGCCGCCGTTATCGGGCTGGAAGAAGGTCTCCAGCTGGAACACGGCGCGCAAGCCGTCGCCCAGCTCTTCGCCGCCGCGGAAGCCCAGGTAGGACGTGGTCAGGCCGCCGGAGCCGATCTGCTGGGTGCGGGCGATGCTGTCGCTGCGCTTGATGCTGCCGGCAAAGGTGCCGATCAGGCCGTAGACCTGCACCTCGGCGGGGGCGGCGGCGCCGGCGCCGCAGCCGGCCAGCAGCAGGCCCGCGAGCAGGCGGACGCCGAGGCGTGGTGGAATGTGGTTCATGCTGTTCTCCTGTTATTTTCTAGTTATCCGGCCGAGCGCTGCCCTGGCCGGTGTCGTGCCTGATGCGTGATGCGAGGGGATGCCGGCTGGCGCCGGCCGGGACTCAGGTGATTTCGCGGTTCAGCACGCGATGCATTTGTTCCGTGTCGAGCGCACCTTCCCACTTGGAGATGGCGATGGTGGCCACCGCGTTGCCGATCAGGTTGGTCGGCGTCAAGCCTTCGGACAGCAGGCGGTGCACGCCGAGGATCAGCGCCACGCTGGCGACCGGGATACCGCCCACCGTCGACAGCGTCGCGGCCAGCACCACGAAGGCGGCGCCCGCCACGCCGGCCGCGCCCTTGGAGGTCAGCAGCAGCACCGCCAGCAGCACCAGCTGCTGGTACAGGTCCAGCGGCGTATTGGTGGCCTGCGCCAGGAACACGGTGACGGTGGCCAGGTACAGGCAGGTGCCGTCCAGGTTGAACGAATAGCCGGTCGGAACGATCAGGCCGACCACGCTGGGCTTGCAGCCCAGCTTTTCCAGCTTGACCAGCAGGCGCGGCAGCACGACTTCGGACGAGGTGGTGGCCAGGCAGACCAGGATTTCCTCGCGCATATAGCGCATCAGCTTGAACAGGCTGAAACCGCACAGGCGCGCCACCGGCCCCAGGATGCCGAAGATGAAGATCAGGCAGATGACATAGAAGCAGGCCAGCAGGTTGCCCAGCGAGAGCAGGGCGCCGGCGCCGTATTTGCCGACCGTGAAGGCGATCGCGCCGAACGCGCCCAGCGGCGCGGCCCACATGACGATGCCCACCGCGCCGAACAGCATCTTCGACGCCACTTCCAGCACATTGATCATCGGCTTGCCGTAGTCGCCCAGCTTGATCAGGGCGCTGCCCAGGATCACCGACACCAGCAGCACCTGCAGGATATGGCCTTCCGACAGGGAGCCGACCAGCGTGGTCGGGATGATGTGCATCAGGAAGGGAATCACGCCCTGGTCGTGCGTCTGCGCCACATAGCCCTTGATGCTGCCGGCGTCCAGCTGGGAGGCATTGATGTTCATGCCGGCGCCCGGCTGCCACAGGTTGACCACCACCAGCGCCAGGATCAGCGCCAGCGTGGTCATCACTTCGAAATAGATCAAGCCCTTGATGGCGACCCGGCCGACGCGCGACATATCGTCCATCTTGGCGATGCCGAGGATCACGGTGCAGAAAATGATGGGTGCGATCAGCATGCGGATCAGCTTGATGAAGCCGTCGCCCAGCGGCTGCAGGCTGGTGCCGGCGTCCGGATAGAAATGGCCGATGGCGATGCCGAGCGCCATGGCGATCAGCACCTGTATCCAGAGCTGTTTGTACCAGCGGCGTGGGACGGCGGGCAGCACCGGTGCATCGGTGCCGGTTGTGGTTATAGCCATTGTGATGTCTCCTGAGTTCTTCGAATTACAGCGAGACCATTTTGTCATAGCGACGAAAACATACAATGCCAATATCCCACTACCTGCTATGTGCATATTGAATAGCAGGGGAGGCCGCACCCGGCGCCGTCGCGCCTGGAGCGCTAGCCGGCCTGGTCCTTGCCCTTGCTTGTCATCCGTGGATAGACGACGCCGGGCCGCGACGCCAGAAGCAACAGGGCGGAGCGGCACAGCTTGTATGTCCATGCGAAATAGCGCTTCATGGTTTTCTCCGGTTGATTGCAATGTAGCCAAGCATGTTTCATGCCACAGGCTTGCCTTCCGCCAGGTAGGCGCGCCAGCCGCCGTGGTGGGTGATGTCGCGCGCGCCGGCCAGCGCGTAAGGCTCGCAGATGAATCCCTTGACCCAGCGGCCGTCGGCCAGTTCCATCGAGCCGATGCCCAGCGGCGCCGGCACCTCGGCCACCAGCGCGCCGAAGTTCTTCAATGGCAGTTCCCACAGCTCGACGGCGATCGCCGCGCCGCCGTTGCCGACCCGTTCCAGCCCCGGCTTGGGCGGTACGGTCCCGGCCAGCGCATGCAGTCGGTAGCTGGCGCTGGTATGGGTGCTCTCGACCTTGCGCGCGCCGCGCTCCAGCAATTGCCAGTTCAGCGGCTGCCCCTCCAGGTGGGCGCCGACCACCGCCAGCTGGATGCTGGCTTCGGCGAACGGCAGCGGCCGGGACGCAACCGAGGCAAGCGGCGATTCCGGTGCGGTGGCGGGCCGCCACGACGGGACGATGCTTTCGGCGGCGGCGGCCAGCAGATGGTCCGATCCGGCCGGGCCGATCAGCGTGACGCCGAACGGCAGGCCATCGCCGCGCCCGAGGGCGGGAATCGCCAGCGCGGCCATGTCGAAGAAGTTGACGAAGTTGGTGTAGTGCCCCAGCTCCGAATTGCGCTCGACCGGGGACGCCTCGACGGCGGCGATGGTCGGCATGGTGGGCGCCGTCGGCACCAGCATGAAGTCGTATTCCTGCAACTGCAGCTCGGCCTGGCGCCGCAGCGCGGCCAGCCGGTACTGGCCGTTGAAGGCGTCGACCGCGCTGTACTGGTCCGCCTGGCCGATGATGCCGGCCACGACGGGATTCATCGCCTGCCGCTGGCCGGCAAAGAAATCGCCGATGGCGGCCATCCGTTCAGCCACCCACGGGCCCCGGTACAGCAGCAGCGCGGCCTCGCGGAACGGCGTGAAATCCACGCTGCCGATGCTGCAGTCGGGGCGTTGTCGCAAGCGTTCCAGGCTCGCTTCGAAAGCTTGTTGCGCGGCCAGGTCGCCATAGAATTCCAGCTGGGCCGGGACGGCGATCCGGTAGCCACGCCGCTTGACGCCGGCCATCGGCAGCGGCCGCGAGTACGGTTCGTCGGGATCGTAGCCGGCCGCCACTTGCGTCACCGCCCAGGCGTCGCCGACCGTGGCGGCGAAAATGGAGACGCAGTCGAGCGAACGGCAGGCCGCCACCACGCCGCGCGTGCTGAGCAGGCCACGGCTCGGTTTCAGGCCGACAATGTTGTTCAAGCCGGCCGGGACCCGGCCCGAGCCCGCGGTATCGGTGCCCAGCGAGAAACTCACCAGGCCGAGCGCGACCGCGACCGCCGAACCGGCGCTGGAGCCGCCGGAGACATGCTCGGGATGCAGCGCGTTGCGCACCACGCCGTAGGGCGAGCGGGTGCCGACCAGTCCGGTCGCGAACTGGTCCAGGTTGGTCTTGCCGACCAGGATGGCGCCGGCCGCCAGCAGCTTGTCCACCACCGTGGCCGAGACCGCCGGCCGGTAGGCGAACTCGGCGCAGGCGGCCGTGGTCGCCATGCCGGCCACGTCGATATTGTCCTTGACCGCGAACGGCACGCCAAACAGCGGCATGCGGTCGAGGACCGCCGCGCCGTCCTGCCGCAGCAGGCGGTCGAGTTCCTCGGCGCGGGCCAGCAGGCGCTCGTCCGGCACGCGCGCGATCCAGGCTTCCGGCCGCGCCACGGCGGCGATGCGGGCCAGCACGCGCCCGACGCAATCGGTCGGGCGCAGCGTGCCGCCGGCATACCGGGCGCGCAGGCCGGCCAGGCTCAAATCCAGGGGGGAATCGATGTTGGACATGCTGTTCCTTTCGCTTAGAGGGCGTAGCTGAGCGTGGCGATCAGCTGGCTCTTCTGCTTGACGCCGAAGCGGTTGTCGCCGCCGACGATGCCTTGCAGTCCCCAGGTCAGGCCGGTCTGGCCGATGGGCTGGGTGACGCCGACGATCAGGTGGCGGAAGCCGCCCGAGCTGGGCTGCCCGCCCGCCAGGCAGCCGTTGTCGAAGAAGCTCTGGCCGGCGGGGCAGCGCACGCCGGCGGCGGTGTCGCTGGTGCCGAGGTAGCGGCCCTGCTTGCTGTAGGTGTAGTAGCCGAGCGAGGTGGTCAGGGTCAGCTCATAGGGCAGGGGCTGGACAAAGTTGAGCGCCCAGTAGGTATCGCCCTTGTTGCCCCAGATGACGTCCTGCAGCAGCGTTTGCGCGGTCAGCGTGAAGGCGCCGACGCTGGCGCCCAGCTTGGTCTCCAGCGCGTTCGAATGGGTGCCGTTCAGGTAGACGTAGCCGGTCATGCCGACCGTGTAGCCGATCTCGCCAAGCTTGCCGTTGTAGCCGCCGTACAGGTCGTTTTCGATCGATTTCTTCTTCTGGAAATCGGTGATGGTGCGGTCCGAATACGAGTCGCCCAGCTGCTTGTAGGAGTAATTGACGGTCGAGCCGAAATAGCCCAGGTACCAGCCGTCCGGATGCGACCAGTCGGCGCCCCATTGCAGGGCGGGCCTGTCCGACTCCGGGGCATCGGCGCCGGCGTTGCCCAGCGGCGCGGCGGGACCGTAGGTGGAGGTGATGCCGCGCAGGATGTAGCGGCTGACCAGGTCGACGTGGCCGGTCAGGCTGGGGCCTGAGGGCGCGGCGGCGGGGGCGTCCTCGGCGCGGACTGCGCTGCTGAACAGGGTGGCGGCGATGCTGACGGCGAGGGTGCTGCGGCGGCGAAACGACATGGTTAAGCTCCTTCAGTGGGTAAATGTTGAACGTGTTTTATTGCCCGGCGTCGGCGGCGTGGCGGAACACGGCGATGCGCTGACCGGCGTTGACCGGCTTGCCCTCGCCGACCAGCCACTCGACCACCGCGCCCGGACCGGCGGCCCGCAGCGTGATTTCCATCTTCATCGACTCGAAGATCGCGACGGCGTCGCCGCCGGCCACCTGGTCGCCTTCCCGGGCGACGATTTTCCAGACGCTGCCCGGCACCTCGGCCGTCAGGTATTTGTGGCCGGGCGGCAGCACCTCTTCCAGCGTGGCGTCGGGCGCGGCTTCCTCGCCGACGAAATCGGCCTGGCCATTGCGGCCCCAGCGCTCGCGCTCGGCGTCGAAGGCGCCTTGCTGGCGCTGCTTGAAGGCGGCGATCGAATCCTGCTGGGCGGCCAGGAAGCGGTTGTAGTCGGCCAGCGAGAAGGTGGTTTCCTCGATCCTGATATCGAAGCGGCCCAGCGGGAAATCGCGCCGGTGCTCCAGCAGCTGTTCTTCGCTGACCTCATAAAACCGGATCTGGTCGAAGAAGCGCAGCAGCCACGGCTTGCCGTCGCGGAAGCTGGCGGTCTGGCGATAGCGGTTCCACATCTGCACCGTGCGGCCGACGAACTGGTAGCCGCCCGGTCCTTCCATGCCGTACACGCACAGGTAGGCGCCGCCGATGCCGACCGCGTTTTCCGGGGTCCAGGTGCGGGCCGGGTTGTACTTGGTGGTGACCAGGCGGTGGCGCGGATCGAGCGGCGTGGCCACCGGCGCGCCCAGGTAGACGTCGCCCAGCCCCAGCACCATGTAGCTGGCGTTGAAGACGATGTCGTACACTTCCCGCACGCTGGCCAGGCCATTGATGCGCTGGATGAATTCGATATTGCTCGGGCACCAGGGCGCGTCGGGCCGCACGGTGGTCTGGTACTTCTGGATCGCCAGCCGGGTTTGCGCGTCGTTCCACGCCAGCGGCAGGTGCACGATGCGCGACGGCACCACGATGTCGTCGACCGGGGGCAGGGCCGTCATCAGCTCGTCGATCAGCGCGACCAGGCGCGCCATCGGCAGGCGGCGGTGATCGAAATGCACTTGCAGCGAACGGATGCCGGGCGTCAGGTCGATCACGCCCTGCAAGCGGGCTTGCTCGATGGCCTGCATCAGCGCGTGCACGCGGAAGCGCAGGTTGATGTCCAGTACCAGGTCGCCGAATTCGACCAGCAGGTAATCGTCGCCGGCGCGCCGGTAGCTGACGGCGGTCTCGTTGCGATAGGCGCCCGCGCCGACGATGGCCGGTATCCCGGTGCCGGCGGCGGTGACGGCGGGCGCCGTCAGCGGCATCGGCGCGGCGCCGTGCCCGAACACGCTTTCCAGCGCGCCGCGCATGGCCGCCGCCTGTTCCGGCGTGACGCGCACGAAGCGCACCGTGTCGCCCGGTTTCAGCTGGCCGGTCTTCCACAGGTCGGCCGAGACGATCACCGCCGGGCAGACGAAGCCGCCCAGGCTGGGCCCATCCGGTCCCAGGATGACCGGCATGTCGCCGGTGAAGTCGATCGAACCGATGGCATAGGCGTTGTCGTGGATGTTGGACGGATGCAGGCCGGCCTCGCCGCCATCGGTACGGGCCCAGCGCGGCTTGGGGCCGACCAGGCGCACGCCGGTGCGGCTGGAATTGAAGTGCACCTGCCAGTCGGTGCCGAAGAACATGGCGATATCGTCGTCGGTGAAGAAGTCGGGCGCGCCGTGCGGGCCGTAGTGTACGGCGATGTCCCAGGCATGGCCGTAGACCGGCGGCGCGGCGGCCTGGACCGCACCGGCCGGGGCGGCGTGCGCGGCATGCAGTTTCAGCACGTCGCCGCCGCGCAGCGCGCGGCCGCCGTGGCCGCCGAACTGGCCCAGCGTGAACGTGGCGCGGCTGCCCAGGTAGGCCGGCGCATCGATGCCGCCGCCGATGGCGAGGTAGGCGCGCAGGCCGGCGCCGGCGATGGCGCCGCAGCGCAGCGTTTCGCCGGCCCGTATCGCGTGCGCCCGCCAGTTGGCCAGCGGCCGCTGGCCGTGCGGACCGCTGGCCACCGCCTGCATGTCGGCGCCGGCCAGCGCCACCGTGGCGTCGCAATTGAAGCTGAGCGCCGCGCCCTGCAAGGTCATTTCCAGCGTGGCGGCGGCGCCGTCGTTGTCCAGCAAGTGATTGGCGTAGCGGTGCGCGTAGGCGTCCATCGGCCCCGATGGCGGCACGCCGACCGCCCACAAGCCCAGCCGGCCGGGATAGTCCTGCAGCGTGGTCTGGATGCCGCCGTCGAGGATGTCGACGGTGCGCGGCTGGTAGGGCATGGCCGCCAGCATCTGCGTGGTCTGGCGCCCGGCGGCGAAAGCGGGGTAGTGCAGGATGCCGGCCAGGTAGGCCAGGTTGGTCTCGATGCCGTCGATGCGCGATGTCCGCAGCGCGGTGGACAGCGCGGCGATCGAGTCTTCCCGCCGCTCGCTCTTGACGATCAGCTTGGCCAGCAGCGGATCGTAGTAGGGACTGACGGTGACGCCGTGCTCGATCCAGGTGTCGACCCGCAGGCCGGCGCCGAACTCCACCGCCGTCAGCACGCCCGACGAGGGCTGGAAATTCTTGGCCGGATCCTCGGCATACACGCGCAACTGCATCGCGTGGCCGTTCGAGCGCAGGCTGTCCTGCGGCGGCAGGCTGAAGCCGGCGGTGGCGGCGCGTATCATCCACTCCACCAGGTCGACGCCGAACACCTGTTCCGTCACGCCGTGTTCGACCTGCAGGCGGGTGTTCACCTCCAGGAAGTAGAAGGCGCCGCTGTCGGCGTCCAGCACATATTCCACCGTGCCGGCCGACAGATAGGACAGCGAGCGCGCCAGCCGCACGGCGGTGGCGGCCAGCGCCGCGCGGGTCTGCTCCGGCAGGCCGGGCGCCGGCGTTTCCTCGATCACCTTCTGGTTGCGCCGCTGTACCGAGCAATCGCGCTCTCCCAGCGACACGACGTTGCCGCGGCCGTCGCCGAAGATCTGGACCTCGACGTGGCGCGCGTTGCGCACGAATTTTTCGAGGTAGATGCCGCCGTTCTTGAAATTGTTTTCCGACAGATGCTTGACCGAGGCATACGCCGCCTGCAGTTCGTCGGCGTCATGGCACAGGCGCATGCCGATGCCGCCGCCGCCGGCGGTGCTCTTCAACATGACCGGATAGCCGATATGCCGCGCCTGTTGCAGCGCTTCCGCCATGTCCGCCAGCAGGCCGGTGCCGGGCAGCAGCGGCACCTCGGCCTGGCGCGCCAGCTCGCGCGCCGTGTGTTTCAGGCCGAACTCGCGCATCTGCCGCGGCGTCGGCCCGATGAAGGTGATGCCGGCGGCCGCGCAGGCTTCGGCAAAGGCCGCGTTCTCGCTCATGAAACCGTAGCCGGGGTGGATCGCCTGCGCGCCGCTGGCCTTGGCCGCGCCAAGTACGGCCTGGGCCGACAGATAGCTTTCCGCCGCCGGCGCCGGGCCGACGCAGATGGATTCGTCGGCCAGTCGCACATGCAGCGATTCGAGGTCCGCTTCGGAATAGATGGCGACGGTCTTGATGCCCATGGCGCGCGCGGTGCGGATCACGCGGCAGGCGATCTCGCCCCGGTTGGCGATCAGGATTTTGGTGAACATGGTGTGGTCCTTGTTTTTATTGCGGGTCCCAGATGACAAAGCGCACCGGTGTCGGGTTGTACGCATTGCACGGGTTGTTCAATTGCGGGCAGTTCGAGACCAGCACCAGCACATCCATCTCGGCGCGCAGCTCGACGTACTTGCCGGGCGCCGACAGGCCGTCCTCGAAACTCAGGCCGCCTTCCGGCGTGACCGGCACGTTCATGAAGAAATTCACGTTCGGCACCAGGTCGCGCTTGCCCATGCCGTTGTCGGCATGCGCCAGCGCCAGCAGGTAGTTGTCGCGGCAGCTGTGCATGAACTTCTTTTGCGGGGCGTAGCGCACGGTGTTGCTCTCGGCCGCGCAGGCGCCGCCCAGCGTGTCGTGGCGGCCGCAGGTGTCGGCGACGATCGACAGCATGGGCCGGCCACGGTTCGAATACAGCACCGAGCCGGTGCTGAGGTAGATCCCGCCCTGGCGTTGCAGCGTGTCGGTCACGCTGTAGCTCTCCGCGGTGTCGCCGGCGTGGTAGAAAATCGTGTCGACCGCCTGGTTGCCTTCCAGGTCGACGATGCGCAGCACCTGGCCGCGCCGCAGCGTATGCAGCCAGGGCTCGCCGGCCGGCTGGTAGTGGTCGAGCACCGCGCCGGCCGGATCGAGGCTGCTTTCAAGTAGGGTATGCATGCGGTCTCCTAGCGATAGACGAGTTCAGTGTTGTGGTAGCCGCGCCCGTTCTCCGGGCAGGACAGGCGGCAGACGTCGTCGGCCGCCGCCGGCCCCGAATCCCAGGCCACGATGGCGACCTTCTTCGGCGCGTAGAGCGGCGACGGATCGAGCGGGTGGGGCGCGGTCGACAGTGCGACCAGGGTGTCCATTTCGAAGCGCAGTTCGACGTAGTCGTCCTTGCGCGAGTGGCCGGGGACGAACTGGAAACGTCCATCGGCATCGACCGTCACCTTGGAAAACAGGTTCAGGCCGGGCACCAGGTCGCGCAGGCCCAGGCCCCATTTGCCCAGCTCCACCAGCAGGCTGTCCTTGCCGTTGCGGTGCATCGCGTTGCGGTGCTCCTGGTAGCGCCGCACGCCATACCTGGACTCGATCAGCGCGGCGTCGGACAGGCCGCACAGCGGATCGTGCCAGCCCAGCGTGTCGGCGGCGACGGCGGCCAGGATGCGGCCCATGTCGGAGTACAGCACGTGGCCGGTGGTCAGGTGGGCGGTGTGCTGCGCCTTCAGCGTGTCCGGCATGCTGAGGCGTTCCAGGCGCTCGTCGGCGCGGTACAGCAGGCAGGCCAGGTTGGCGCCGCCCTCCAGGTCGATGAAGCGCAGCGTGGTTCCGCGCCGCACGCGGTACGACCAGTGGCCGCCGCCGGGTATCAGCTCGCTCCACAGGATGTCTTTGCCGGCCAGGCCGGGGGCGTAGTCTTGCAGCGTCGGGTTCATCGTTGTCCTTCCGTTGGTTGCGTGCCGCGTGTCAGTTTTTCCAGTTGCTCCAGGTCGGTCTTCATGCCCGACGTGGCGCGGATGCGCTCCAGGATCCGCCGCTTCAAGGCGATGAATTCGGGGCTCAGCTTCAGGTCCTGGTGACGCTCGGCGCCGAACGGCACCTCGATCACCGAATCGATGCGGCCGGGGCGGGGCGCCATCACCACCACGCGCTGGCCCAGGTAGATCGCCTCCTCGACGTCGTGGGTGACGAAGACCACCGTGGTCTTCTCCAGCAAATACACATGGCGTATCAGGTCGTGCATCACTTCCCGCGTTTGCGCGTCGAGCGCGCCGAACGGCTCGTCCATCAGCAGCACGTCCGGCCTGACCATCAGCGCGCGGGCGATCGCCACCCGCTGCTGCATGCCGCCGGACAGCTCGGACGGATAGGCGTTCACCACATGCGACAGCCCCATCAGCGCCACCAGCGCGTCGGCGCGGCCGGCCGCGAACTCGACGTCGGCCGAGGTGCTGTCGTCGCGGTGGCAGTGCAGGCGGCGGCAGAACTTGATGTTCTGCATGACCGTCAGCCACGGATACAGGCTGTAGCCCTGGAACACCATGGCGCGGTCCGGGCCGGGGCCGTCCACGGCGCGGCCGTTGCACGCGATGTCGCCGTCGGCATATTCCTCCAGCCCGCCGACGGTGCGCAGCAGCGTGGACTTGCCGCAGCCGGACGCGCCCACCAGCGTGACGAACTCGCCGGCCGCGATGTCGAGATCGACCTGCCGCAGCGCGTGCGTGCGGCGCGCGCCACGGCCGTAGTATTTGTCCAGATTGCGGATACTGATCTTGATCGTCATGATGCTTAGCTCCGCAGGTGAAACCAGGGGAAGGCGCGCCGGTGCAGCCAGCGGAAGCCCTGGTCGGTCAGCAAGCCCACCAGCCCGATGAGCAGGATGCCGGTGAAGATCTTGTCGGTTTGCAGGAAGCGCTGCGCCTTCAGGATGGAGAAGCCCAGCCCGGAGCTGGCGGCCACCAGTTCGGCCACCACCAGGTAAGTCCAGGACAGGCCCATCATGGAGCGCAGCGTGTCGAGCATGGCCGGGCGGGCGGCCGGGATCAGCACGTGCTGCAGCACCTCGCCGTTGCTGGCGCCCATGGTCTGGGCCGCCTCCACCGAAGCCGCCGGCACCCGCGCGATGTCTTGCGCGATCTGCAGCACCATCTGGAAGAAGGTGCCGACGAAAATCACCGCCACCTTGGCGCTTTCGTCGATGCCCACCCACAGCATGATCAGCGGAATGAAGGCCACCGCCGGCAGGTAGCGGCTGAAGTCGGTCAGCGGCTCCAGCAGCGCGCGCAGCGGGGCGTAGGTTCCCATCAGCACGCCGAGCGGCACGGCGACGGCCGCCGACAGCAGGAAGCCGCCGAACACGCGGCCCACGCTGATGCCGAGGTCGGCCAGCAAGTCGTCGGCCAGCAGCCATTCGTGGGCGCGTTGCAGCACCTGCAGCGGCGTCGGCAGGAATACCGGGTCGACCCAGGCGCTGGCCGAGACCACGGTCCAGGCGATGAACGGCAGCAGGAAGCCCAGCGCCGCCAGCGCCATGACGCTGGTGCGGCTCAGCTCACCGCGCGCGGCCCATGGCGAACGGCGGTTGCGCGGCGCCTGGGCGCGGCTGTGCGTGGCCTTGCGGCCAGTGATGACATCTCGCATGGCTGGTCTTACTTCTTCAGCGCGTCAGCCAGCAGGGAGCTGTCTATGCCGCGGGCATAGTCCACCGTGCCATCGACCAGCTTGTTCTCCTTGAGGAACTTGTGGATCGCCGGGCCAGCCGCCACCAGCGATTGCGGCTGGGCGGGGTCCAGCGCGGCGCGGTTGTCGGCGGCGCCGAAGAAGCGGGTGCCGGGCAGGAAGACCTTGTATTCGTCCGGCTTCATGCCGACCACCTTGGACATGATCTGCAGCGCTTCGGCCTGGTTGCTGCGGATGAACTGCTCGGTGTCGAACCAGGCCTTGATCATCGCCACCAGTTCGGCGCGCTTGGCCTTGTCGCCCAGCGCCTTGCTGTGCGCCACCAACAGGTCCGGCACCATGCCCGGCATGTCCTTGGACGTGAACAGGGCGCGTCCCTTGCCGCTGGTTTCGATCTTGGACACCCAGGGATTCCACAGCACGGCGGCGTCGACCTTGCCGGACATGAAGGCGGCCGCCGCGTCGCCGGCCGCCAGGTTGACGATCTTCACATCCTTGATGGCCAGGCCGTTGCTGGCCAGCGCATGGGCCAGCACGAAATGGGAAATGCTGAATTGTTCCAGCGCGATCGACTTGCCCTTCAGGTCGGCGAAGGACTTGATCCTGGGCGAGACCATCAGGGCGTCGTTGCCGGCCGAATTGTCGTTGACCAGGATGGTTTTCAGCGGCACGCCCTTGGCCAGCGGCGTCATGGTGTCGGACCAGGTCTGGGAATTGGCATCCAGCTGGCCGGCCGACAGGGCGGCGATGGAATCGCTGTAGTTGGCAAACCAGACCAGCTTGACCTTGGCGCCGTATTTCTTGAAATAGCCCTTTTGGTCGGCGACATACCAGGCGACCCAGCCCGGCCAGTCGGACAGGCCGACCTTCACTTCGGCGTGGACCGGCGCGGCGCCCAGGCCCAGGGTCATGCACAACAGGGATGCGACGAAAGAGCGCAGGACGCGCGAGGAGAAACGTGTATGCATGGACAGGCTCCCGAAAAAAATAAAAGGACGAGAGGTGAGCATCACAAGTCTGGCAATGTGATGACCTCCCGGGCTTTTATCCCTCCGTGGAGTTTCAGTCAGGCGGGCTGTCTGAAACCGGCTGCTCTCGGACCAGACATCGCCTGTCGGCGACCGGAACCCTAGCGTCCATGCTCAAGAAGTGTTGTTCGACTATGTCAGCCGCACCTCTCGCTACCTGTCATTACGCAAGAGGTGTGCCAGCGGTTTTCCGGCGCTATCGGCCACAATGCGCGCTGCGGCGCATGCATGCCGCACCAATAACAACCGCGCCGCATCGTTATGGTGCGGGCTGCGCTGCCGTGGCGCAAGCTGACTCGCCGGCGTGCTGCGCATCCTGTGCGCCGCGCCAGGTGCACGCGGCCCCTATCCTTGAGGTTTGCATTCAATAATATAGGATGAATGCGTCGAAGGCATTTTATTAGGTGACGTTATGGCAATGCTAACTGTGCGTAATCTCCCTGACGATGTACATCGCGCACTGCGGGTGCGAGCAGCTCAACATGGCCGCAGTACCGAGGCCGAGGTCCGCGAGATCCTGGCGGCTGCGGTCAAGCCCGAATCGCGCATTCGGCTGGGAGATGCCCTCGCGGCCTTAGGTCACAAGATCGGCCTTACGAACGACGACGTCGAGCTTCTCGTTCAAGTGAGAGACGAGACGGCAGCCGAGCCGCTGAAATTTGAACGAGGATTTCCTCGGCCAGACGGCTACATTGCAGCGATCGCGGCCTCGCGGGGATTCATCGTTGCATCACGCGATACCGCTCCCTTTGAGGCCGCCGGCTTGACGGTCATTAATCCTTGGAGTGTATAAGGGCGTTCAATAAAAAAGGGCAGCCGAACGGCTGCCCTTTTGAGCTCATGGCGCTGGCGTTAGATCGATGCCAGTACCGCGTTGAAGGCGGCGCTTGGACGCATCACCGCTTCGGTCTTGGCTGGATCCGGGTAGTAGTAGCCGCCGATATCGGTCGCCTTGCCCTGCACATCCTTCAGCTCGCCGATGATCTTGCCTTCGTTCTCCGCCAGCGCTTTCGCCAGCGGCGCGAAGTGCGCCTTCAGTTCCGGGTCGTCGCTCTGCGCGGCCAGCGCCTGCGCCCAGTACAGCGACAGGTAGAAGTGGCTGCCGCGGTTGTCCAGCTCGCCGGTGCGTGGCGATGGCGACTGGTTGTTGTCCAGCAGCTTGCCGGTGGCTTCGTCCAGCGTCTTGGCCAGGATCTGCGCCTTGGCGTTGCCGGTCTTGATGCCCATGTCTTCCAGCGACACGGCCAAGGCCAGGAACTCGCCCAGCGAATCCCAGCGCAGGTGGTTCTCTTCGACCAGCTGCTTGACGTGCTTGGGCGCCGAACCGCCGGCGCCGGTCTCGTACATGCCGCCGCCGGCCATCAGTGGCACGATCGACAGCATCTTGGCGCTGGTGCCCAGTTCCAGGATCGGGAACAGGTCGGTCAGGTAGTCGCGCAGGATGTTGCCGGTCACCGAGATGGTGTCCAGGCCGCGCGAGGCGCGCTCCAGCGTGTAGCGCATGGCGCGCACTTGCGACATGATCTGGATGTCCAGGCCCTTGGTGTCGTGGTCCTTCAAGTAGACCTGGACCTTCTTGATGACTTCGTTCTCGTGCGGACGGTACGGGTCCAGCCAGAACACGGCAGGCATGCCGGAGTTGCGGGCGCGGGTGACGGCCAGCTTGACCCAGTCGCGGATCGGCGCGTCCTTGACCTGGCACATGCGCCAGATGTCGCCTTCTTCGACGTTCTGCGTCAGCAGCACTTCGCCGGTGGCGAGGTCGGTGATGTTGGCGACGCCGGCTTCCGTCACTTCGAAGGTCTTGTCGTGCGAGCCGTATTCCTCGGCTTGCTGCGCCATCAGGCCGACGTTGGGCACGGTGCCCATGGTCTTCGGATCGAAGTTGCCATGCCATTTGCAGAAGTTGATCATTTCCTGGTAGATGCGGGCGAAGGTGGACTCCGGCATCACGGCCTTGACGTCCTTCGGACGGCCGTCGGCGCCCCACATCTTGCCGCCGATGCGGATCATGGCCGGCATCGAGGCGTCGACGATGATGTCGTTCGGCGAGTGGAAGTTGGTGATGCCCTTGGCCGAGTCGACCATCGCCAGTTCCGGACGGTGTTCGTGGCAGGCGTGCAGGTCCTTCAGGACTTCGTCCTTCTTGGAGGCCGGCAGGGTCTCGATCTTGTCGTACAGGTTGGCCATGCCGTTGTTGACGTTGACGCCCAGTTCCTCGAACAGCTTGGCGTGCTTGGCGAACGCTTCCTTGTAGAAGATGCGCACGCAGTGGCCGAACACGATAGGGTGGGACACCTTCATCATGGTGGCCTTGACGTGCAGCGAGAACATCACGCCGGTCTTGAAGGCGTCGTCGATTTCCTTCTCGTAGAACTCCAGCAGCGCTTTCTTGCTCATGAACATGCTGTCGATGATCTCGCCGGCCTGCAGCGAGACCTTCGGTTTCAGCACCACGGTCTTGCCGGAGGCGGTGATCAATTCCATCTTGACGTCGCGCGGCTGGTCCAGCGTCAGCGATTTTTCGCCGTGGTAGAAGTCGCCGTGGTGCATATGCGAAACGTGGGTGCGCGAAGCCTGGCTCCACTCGCCCATCGAATGCGGGTTCTTGCGGGCGAACTCTTTGACCGCCTTCGGCGCGCGGCGGTCGGAGTTGCCTTCGCGCAGGACCGGGTTGACCGAGCTGCCGATGCATTTGCCGTAGCGGGCCTTGAGCGCCTTGTCGGCGTCGGTTTTCGCGTCTTCCGGATAGTCGGGCAGCTTGTAGCCGCGGCTTTGCAGTTCGCGCACGCAGGCCACCAGTTGCGATACCGAGGCGCTGATGTTCGGCAGCTTGATGATGTTGGTGTCCGACAACTGGGTCAGTGCGCCCAGTTCGGCCAGGGTGTTCGGTACTTTTTGGTCGTCGCTGAGGAATTCCGGGAACTCGGCCAAGACGCGCGCGGCGACCGAGATGTCGGTGGCGACCACGTCGACGCCGGCTGGCGCGGTGAACTTCTTGATAATCGGTAGCAGGGAATACGTCGCCAGCAGCGGCGCCTCGTCAGTCAGTGTGTAGATAATTTTTGACTTTGGTGTTGACATGGTCATTCCCTTGTATACGGTAGTGTTTGGAGTAAAGAGTTCCGTTCCAGGCAGATGGTGGTCGACCGGTGCCCTTGGCGGTTGTGGTGCAAAGTGCTTATTTTAGACTGTCCTAGCCGTGTTTGGCTAAAACCCTCTCATGGAATGGGGTCGGTTTTCACATTATGAAAAAATTGGATGGTGCCATTCTTTAGGATGGTGACGAGGTTGCGCTAACATAGGTATCCTTAAGTCAACATTTATTTCATTATGATATCAATCGACTTGGGAGATGGCGGTGCTTGACTTCATTGCGCACAAACTGATGCCGCCGGCGACGGCCTGCACGCTGATGCTGCGCGCCGACATGATCGCCAGGCTGGAGGCGGCAAGGCAGCACCGCATCGTCTTGCTGCGCGCGCCGGCCGGGTTTGGCAAGACCTCGGTGCTGCGCTTGTTGCACGCCAACCTCGCGGCGCAGCGCGGCCAGGTCGCCTGGCTGACGTTCGACCAGGCCGACCGCGATCCCGCGCGCTTGCTGCTGAGTTTGCGCGCGGCCTTGCTGGGCGCCGACGCGCAGATCGAGGCCTCGTTGAGCAGCCTGAGCGCGACCAGCGTCGCGCATCTGTTCCTCGACGACGTCGAGCGTCTGGACGAGGGCACCATCCGCCTGCTGTTGTCCCTGATCGCGGAAGTGTTGCCGCCCGGCTTGCGCGTCTACCTGGCCAGCCGCAGCCTGCACCAGGTCAGCGTCGCCAATTTGAAGGCCAAGCACATCCTGCTGGAGATGAACCTGGAAAACCTGCGGTTCGTCGCGGCGGAAACGGAAGCGTATCTGCGCCAGGCCAACCTGTTCCTGTCCGAGGAGGAAATCCGCTGGCTGCACCAGGCCACCGAGGGCTGGCCGGCGGCGATCGAGCTGCTGGTGCTGGCCTGGAAGCGCACCCAGGGCAGTGTGGCCAAGAGCTTGCCGGATTTGCATGGCATGAACGACTTGAACGAGTACCTGGCCGAAGAGGTGCTGCGCGCGCAGCCGGCCGAGGTGCAGGCCTTCCTGATCGCGACCGCGCCGCTGCAATCGTTCTCCGTCGAGCTGGCCGACGCCGTGCGCGCCAGCGACGACAGCGCGCGGCTGATCGAACATGTCCGGCGCGCCGGCCTGCCGATCCAGCCGCTGGGCGAGCACTGGTTCCGCTACCACCCGCTGTTCGCCGGCCACATCGTGCGCCATTACTTGCCGGCCCGCAACGGCCCCGCCTCCGTCTATGCGCGGGCGGCGCGATGGCTGGCGCAGCACGACCGCGGCATGGACGCCTTCGACTGCTACATCAAGGCCGGCGACCATGCCAGCGCGGCCGACATCCTGGAACCGCTGTCCGAGACGCTGCGCCTGCGGGCCCAGTTTCCCAGCCTGATACGCTGCTGCGACCAGTTGCCGGAAGCGCTGCTGCGCACCCGGCCGCGCCTGACCCGCAGCCTGGTGGTCGGCCTGGCGTACTCGCCGCGCCGGCATGAAGCCCTGCGCTGGATGGACTACTTCCGCCAGCAGGCCGGCACGCCGGGCGGCGATCCGATCTACGGCGACGTCGTGCGGGCGTTCGAGCCGGTGCTGGCCTTCCTGGGGGGCGATATCGACACCAGCATCGCCCTGGCCGAGCGCTATTGGCCGACGCAGCAGCAAGCGCATCCCTACGAGCGCGGCGCGCTGGCCACGAGCATGGCGTACGCCTACCTGGTGCGCGGTTCGCTGCCGCAGGCGGTGCGCATGCTGATCGAGGCGCGCCGCATCTGCGGCGAGTCCGGCAGCGTGACCACGATGTCGGTGGTGATCTTCCTGGAAGCCTACCTGGATGCGATGCAGGGACGGCTCGACGCGGCCCTGGAGCAAATGGCGGCGATCGAGCAGTTGCTGCTGACGCATAGCGCCACCATTCCGGCGATCTGCCTGTACGCCTACGGCGGCGGCCTGCTGCTGATGCTGATGTACGAGCGCAACCAGATTGACGATACCGCGGCCCGCATCAAATTTGCGCGCAGCATGACGGGCATGTCGCTGCCGTGGGATACCGTGGTCGTGCAGCAGGTGATCCAGGCCAAGCTGATGGCCTTGCAGGCCAGCCCGGTGGGCGCCAAGCGCCGGCTGGAGTCTGAAATCATGAAGGCCCGCAAGGATGCGCCGCTGCAGGTGCGCTGCGCGCTGGAAAATGAACTGTCGCGCCTGGTTGTGATGGTGGGCAACCGCGCCAGCATCGCCGGCTATGCCTCCCAGCTGGACTGCGCCGCCGACGCCCCGGCGTCGTGGATCTTTCCCAGCCAGGAAATCGACGGCGCCGGCATCGCCCAGGCGCGGCTGGCGATCGCCAGCGGCCAATTGGGGATCGCGCTGGCGCAGCTGCGCAGCCTGCTGGCCCAGGCCGAGGGGATGGGACGGCTGTGGCGCGCGGCGAAATTGCGGGTGCTGCTGGCGCTGGCGCTGGAGCGCAGCGGACAGGCCGGCGCCGCGCTGGAGCAACTGGCGCGGGCCTTGGCGCAGGGCGCGCAGTCCGGCCTGATCCGCACCTTCCTGGACGAGGGCGAGGGCGTGGTGCGCCTGCTGAAGAAACTGCGGACGCAGGCCATGCCGCCGCTCGATCCGGCCGTCGCCGCGCACCTGGCCGCCGTGCTGGCGGCCGCCGCCGGGCCGCAGGCCGACCGGACGGCGCCGGCCGAGCTGACGCAGGCGGAGCGTGGCTTGCTGAGCCTGGTGGCGCAAGGCCAGAGCAATCGCGCCGTGGCGGCCAGCCTGGGCTTGTCGATCAATACCGTGAAATGGCACCTGGCCCAGATCTTCGACAAGTTCGGCGTGTCCAACCGGGTCCAGGCGGCCAACCTCGCGCGGCAGGCCGGCTTGCTCAACGAAACGCCGGCGCAGAAATAAACGCCGCGTTCCAGCCAGCCTTCAGCCGGTCCTCGCTGTCCGGCCATACATTAAAACGATAGGGAGAGTTTGTCATGCAACACGAGCACGTTTGCGATACCGCCTCACTGCGCGCGGGGGCCGTCTGTGCTTGATTTCATTGCGCAAAAACTGGTGCCGCCTTCGACCGCCTGCACCCTCATGTCGCGCGGCGACATGATGGCCAGGCTGGAGGCGGCAAAGCACCACCGCATCGTCTTGCTGCGCGCGCCGGCGGGCTTCGGCAAGACCTCGGTGCTGCGGCTCTGGCATGCCAGCCTCGCGCGGCAGGGCGAGCAGGTGGCCTGGCTGACCTTCGACAACGCCGACCGCGATCCGGCGCGCTTGCTGCTGAGCTTGCGCGCGGCCCTGCTCGGCGGCGGCGCGCAGGGCGATGCCAGCATGAGCACGCTGAACGCCACCAGCGTCGCCCATTTGTTCCTCGACGACGTCGAGCGCCTGGACGAAGCCGCCATCCGCCTGCTGCTGTCGGTGATCGGCGAGATGCTGCCGGCAGGCTTGCGCATCTACCTGGCCAGCCGCAGCCTGCACCAGGTCAGCGTGGCCAACCTGAAGGCCAAGCACATCCTGATCGAAATGAACCTGGAAACGCTGCGCTTCGTGCCGGCGGAAACGGAAGCCTATCTGCACCACGCCAACCTGTTCCTGTCCGACGAGGAAACGCACTGGCTGCACCAGGCCACCGAAGGCTGGCCGGCCGCGATCGAACTGCTGGTGCTGGCCTGGAAGCGGATCCAGGGCAGCGTCGCCAAGTGCCTGCCGGACCTGCACGGCATGAACGACCTGAGCGACTATCTGGCCGAAGAGGTGCTGCGCGCCCAGCCCGACGACGTGCAAGCCTTCCTGATCGCGACCGCGCCGTTGCAATCGTTCTGCGTCGAACTGGCCGATGCCGTGCGCGGGCGCGACGACAGCGCGCAGCTGATCGCCCGCATCCGCCTGTCCGGATTGCCGATCCAGCCGATCGGCGAGCACTGGTTCCGCTATCACCCGCTGTTCGCCGGCCACATCGTGCGCCATTACCAGCCGGTGCGCGGCGGCCGCGATTCCCTGTATGCGCGGGCGGCGGCTTGGCTGGCGCAACATGGGCGCGGGCTGGACGCCTTCGACTGCCACATCAAGGCCGGCGACCATGCCGGCGCGGCCGACGTGCTGGAGCCGCTGGCCGAGACCTTGCGCGTGCGGGCCCAGTTCCTCAGCCTGATCCATTGCTGCGACCAGTTGCCGGAGGAATTGCTGCGCAGCCGGCCGCGCCTGAGCCGCAGCCTGCTGGTGGGCCTGGCCTATTCGTCGCGGCGCGCCGACGCCCAGCGCTGGATCGCGTATTTCCGCCAGCAGGCCGGCACGCCCGGCAGCGATCCGGCCTATGCCGAGGGGCTGCGCGCGTTTGAAACCGTGCTGGCCTTCCTGGATGGCGACATAGCCCGCAGCGTCAGCCTGGCCGAGCGCAACTGGCCCGGACCGCGGCATATCCATCCTTACGAGCGCGGCGTGATGGCCACCAACCTGGCGTACTCCTATCTGGCGCGCGGCGCCTTGCCGCAGGCGGTGCGGATGCTGATCGAGGCGCGCCGCATCTGCGGCGAGTCGGGCAGCGTGACCACGATGTCGGTGGTGGTGTTCCTGCAAGCCTATCTGGACGCCATGCAGGGCCGGCTCGACCTGGCGCTGGAGCAAATGGCGACGATCGAGCAACTGCTGTCGCAGCATAGCGCCACCATCCCGCCGGCTTTCCTGTATTCCTACGGCGGCGGCCTGCTGCTGATGCTGCTGTACGAGCGCAACCGGATCCACGATGTGGCTGTCCACATGAAGTTTGCGCGCGGCATGGCGGGCCTCGCGCTGCCATGGGATACCGGCAGCGCCTTGCAAGTGATCCAGGCCAAGCTGATGGCCCTGCAGACCGGCCCGCTCGGCGCCAAGCGCTGGCTGGAATGCGAAATCATGAAGGCCCGCAAGCAGGCGCCGCCGCAGGTGCGCTGCGCGCTGGAAAATGAATTGTCGCGTCTGGTCGTGGTGGTGGGCAACCGCAGCAGCATCGCCGGTTATGCGGCGCTGCTCGATTGCACCGACAGCGAACCGTCGCCATGGATCTTTTCCAGCCAGGAGATCGATGGCGCCGGCATCGCCCAGGCGCGGCTGGCGATCGCCAGCGGCGAACTGGCGATCGCGCAGGAGCAACTGCAGCGCCTGCTGGCCCAGGCCGAAGCAATGGGGCGGGTGTGGCGCGCGGCGAAATTGCGGGTGCTGCTGGCGCTGGCGCTGGAGCGCGGCGGGCAGGCCGGCGCGGCGCTGGCGCAACTGGCGCTGGCGCTGGAGCAGGGCGCGCAGTCCGGCCTGATCCGCACCTTCCTGGACGAGGGCGAGGGCGTGGTGCGCTTGCTGGAGACGCTCAAGCGGCAGGCCGCGCCGCAGCTGAGCGCGGCGGCGGCCGCGCACCTGGCCAGCTTGCTCGCGGTGGCCGCCGGCCCGCAGGGCAGCAAGCCGGCTCCGGCCCAGCTGACGCCGGCCGAGCGCGGATTGCTGAGCCTGGTGGCTCAGGGCCAGAGCAACCGCGAAGTGGCGGCCAGCCTGGGCTTGTCGATCAACACCGTGAAATGGCATATGGCCCAGGTCTTCGACAAGTTCGGCGTCGCCAACCGGGTCCAGGCGGTCAACCACGCGCGCCAGGCCGGCCTGCTCAACGAGGCCGCCGCCGGCAAGGCGGCGCCCTAGCCCGGCGGGCGGGGCGTGGTCAATGCGCGCCCCGGCCCTTCAGGCCGGCCAGGGCGGCGTTGAACCTGGCAATCACCTCATCCTCGACCAGCTTGCTGCACATCAGGTGGCGCTTGTAGCCATCGGGCATTTCATTGAAGGTGATGATTTGCGATTCGCCGTTCTGGAGCGCGTAGTTCTTCAGGTAGTACTGGATTTCCTCGATCGGCGCGAAGGTGAGTTGCGCGCGCCCGACCTCGATCATCTTCAGCACCTGCGGCATGTCGGCATGGGTTTCCTTGCGTTGCGCGCGCATGCCGGCGATTTCCCGGTCCAGGTAGTCGCCGTACACGAAGCCGGCCTTCATCAGCACGGTCAGCTGGCTGTCGGCCAGCAGGCTATGCACGGTCAGGTTGCCGGCCGGCCTGGCCTGCAGGTTGGCGAAGGCGGCCCACGGCGAATCCTGCGACACCGCATGCGTGAATTTGGCGAACTGCGTGCGCTCGCGGGTCTTGTACCAGCCGACCGAGCAGATCCGCTCCTGGTTGGATTTCAGGCGCTGCAGCTGGCGCAGCGCCGGCACTTCCTTCCAGACCACCTCGATGCCGGCTTTGCGGAACGCCGCCGCCGTCGGCCTGACCGAGATGCCGTCCATGCCGCCGGGCTGCACCACCAGGTAGGGCGGCCGGTGCACGATTTGCAATTCGAGCGGCGGCGCGGCGGCGGCCGCGCCGGACAGGCAGGCGAGCGGCAACAGGGCGGAGAGGAGCGGTGTTTTCATCATGGCGGACTTGGAAGGGAGGCGGCAGGGCTGGCCCGGATCATAGGGGGCGCGGGGGCGCGGCGCACCATTCCTAAGCATGGTGTGGAAAAAATCCGACGGGCCGGCGCCGCGCGGCGCACGCGGCCATGCTTAAGCATGGTGACGGAGTTGCCGTCAGACATTAGGCTGTCGGTTTTCCCCGCAATCCCGCCCTGTTCTTCCCGCCGCACCATGGAAAGCCCCCACAAGATGACCAGTAAAGGCGAGATCCTCGTTGTCGACGACGCTCAGGAATCGCGCCAGTTGCTCAGCGATCTGCTGCGCGACGGCGGCTACGCCGTGCGCGACGCCGGCGACGGCGAACAGGCGCTGTTCGAGGCCTTGTCGCAGCCGCCGGATTTGATTCTACTCGACATCCGCATGCCCGGCATGGACGGCTTCGAGGTGTGCCGCCATTTGAAACAGCACGGCAACTGCGACAAGATTCCCATCGTTTTCATCTCGGCGCTGAACGCGACCCACGACCAGGTGCGCGGCTTGCGGCTGGGCGCCGTGGACTTCATCTGCAAGCCGTTCCAGCCGGAAGAGGTGATGGCCAGGGTCGACGCCCATATCGCGCTGACCCATACCCGCAAGCTGCTGGAGGCGGAGCGGGCCATGCTGGAGTTGCGGGTCGGCGAACGCACGGCGGCGCTGCAGGCCGAGATCGATGTGCGGCGGCTGGCCGAGGAGCGCCTGTCGACCTACCGCCACGTGTTCGAAACCACCAGCGAAGGCATGTATATCGCCGATGCGGACGCCCGCCTGGTCGACGTCAACCCGGCCTATGGCCGCATCACCGGCGCCGCGCGCGACGAGTGCATCGGCCAGCGGCCGGACGAACTGCAGGACCTGGACGGTCCGGTGTGGCGGGCGCTGCGCGCCGGCGGCCACTGGGTGGGCGAGGTGAGGGCGCGGCGCGGCAACGGCGAGCAGTATCCGAAATGGCTGGAGGTGACGGCCTACCAGCCGCGCGCCGGCGCCGCGCTGAAACACTATGTCGGGGTATTTTCCGACATCACGGCGCTGCGCCGCACCGAGGAAAACCTGGCCCGGCTGGCCTATCACGATCCGCTCACCGGCCTGGCCAACCGCAATATGTTCCGCGAGCAGCTGGCGCAGGAAATCAAGGCCTGCCTGCGCCGCCAGGAGCGCCTGGCCGTGCTGTTCATCGACCTCGACCGCTTCAAGTACGTCAACGACGCGCATGGCCACGCGGTGGGCGACGGCCTGCTGGCCGCGGTGGCGCTGGCGATCCGGCAGGAAATCCGCGAGGGCGACATCGCCGCCCGTTTCGGCGGCGACGAATTCCTGCTGGTGCTGCGCAATATCCACGACGCCGCCGCCGTGCATGCGGTGGCCGCCAAGCTGGTGCAGCGCCTGGCGCAGCCGTTCGCGGTGGCCGGCCAGCGCACCTATTGCGGCGGCAGCATCGGCGTGGCGCTGTGCCCGGACGACGGCCTCAGCGTCGACGAGCTGATCAAACGGGCCGACGCCGCCATGTACAGCGCCAAGGCGGCCGGGCGCGGCCAGTACCGGCTGTATTCCAACGACATGGACCGCCAGGCGCAGGACGAGCTGGCGCTGAAAAACGATATGCGGCTGGCGCTGGAGCGCGGCGAGTTCGTGGTGCAGTTCCAGCCGCAGATGGACCTGGCCAGCGGCGCCCTGGTCGGCGCCGAGGCGCTGCTGCGCTGGCACCATCCGCGGCACGGCATGATCGGCCCCGACCGCTTCATTCCGCTGGCCGAGGAATCCGGGCTGATCGTGCCGATCGGCTACTGGGTGATGCGCCAGGCTTGCCGCCAGCAGCGCCTGTTCGCCGGCGCCGCCGGCTTCGCGCTGTCGATGGCGATCAACCTGTCGCCGCGCCAGTTCCAGCAGTGCGGCCTGGCCGACGACATCGCCCGCATCGCGGCCGAGGAGGGCGTGGCGGCCACCAGCATCGAACTGGAGGTCACGGAAACCACCGCCATGACCGATGTCGACGCCGCCGCCGTCACCCTGCGCCAGCTGGCCGGGCAGGGCTTCGGCATCGCCATCGACGACTTCGGCACCGGCTATTCCTCGCTGGCCTATCTGCGCCGCCTGCCGGTCGACAAGCTCAAGATCGACCGTTCCTTCGTCAAGGACATCCCCGGCGACCTCAACGATTCGGTGATCGCGTCGGCGGTGATCAAGCTGGCCAAGGGCCTCGGCCTGCGGGTGGTGGCGGAGGGCGTGGAGCTGGAGGCCCAGCATCAATTCCTGGCCTCCCACGGCTGCGACCTGCTGCAGGGCTACTGGTACGCCAAGCCGATGGACGCCGCCGCGTTTCTTCAATTTATCGCCACAGAGAAGGGGCGCCATGCCGGCGCCGTGCCCGCAACACCATGAAAATCAAGCATCTGATGCAAAGGCTGTCCATCCGCGGCCAATTCCGCCTGCTGTTGGCCAGCATCGTCATCGCCCTGCTGGCGCTGTCGGCCTGGTCGTACCGCACGCTGACCGAGGTGGCGGTCAACGGCCGCCTGTACGAGCAAATCATCCTGGGCAAGAACCTGGAGGGCGACATCCTGCCGCCGCCGCTGTACATCGTCGAAAGCTATTTGCTGGCGCACCAGGTGCGCGCGCTGCCGGACCGCGAGCGCTGGCCGCTGCTGGCGCGGATGGCGGCGCTGCGCCAGCGCTACGACGAGGTGCAGGCGGCGTGGCGCGCCAGGCCGATGCCGGCCGCCATCAAGAGCCTGATCAGCCAGGACATCCACCAGCCGGCCGACGCCTTCTTCCGCGAGTTCCAGCAAGTGTACGCGCCGGCCCTGATGCGCGGCGACCAGGCGCTAGCGGACGCCTCCTACCTGCGCCTGGCCGGCGCCTATGAAGCCAACCGGCTCGCCGTCAGCCGACTGGCGGCCGCGCTGACCGACTACCAGCGGGCGCAGGAAGCCGACGCCCGCGCCACCATCCGGCGCGCCGTCTGGTGGCTGGGCGTGGTATCGCTGTCGGCGCTGCTGATCCTGGTGGCGATGGTGCTGCGCCAGATGGCGACCGCGATCGCGGG
Source organism: Duganella sp. CT11-25 (assembly GCF_047302815.1). Classification (NCBI taxonomy): domain Bacteria; kingdom Pseudomonadati; phylum Pseudomonadota; class Betaproteobacteria; order Burkholderiales; family Oxalobacteraceae; genus Duganella; species Duganella sp. CT11-25. Next base: position 1,767,097 of record NZ_JBKBFD010000001.1, on the reverse strand, counting down.
CCAGATCCAGCATCACATCGATATCCGCGACGCGCACGAGGAAGCCCGCCTGAACGCCGAGGGCGCCAACCGCAGCAAGGGCGAATTCCTGGCCAACATGAGCCATGAAATCCGCACGCCGATGAACGCCATCGTCGGCATGACCCATCTGGCGCTGGCGACCACCGAGCTCACGCCCAAGCAGCGCGACTACCTGGCGAAGATCCGGCTGTCGGCCGACGCCTTGCTCGGCACCATCAACGACATCCTGGACTTTTCCAAGATCGAGGCGGGCAAGCTGGACCTGGAGCTGCGGCCGTTCCGCCTGTCGGGCCTGCTGGACAGCATCGCCACGATCACCGGCGTCAAGGCGCAGGAGAAAGCCATCCGCTTCACGCTGCGGATCGACGACGGCGTGCCCGATGCGCTGATCGGCGACCCGACGCGCCTCGGCCAGATCCTGCTCAACCTGTGCGGCAACGCGGTCAAGTTTTCCGGCCGCGGCGAGGAGGTGACGGTGCGGGTGGCGAAGGCGGCGCCGGACGGCGACGCGGTGCGCCTGCGGTTCACCGTGCGCGACCACGGCATCGGCATCACGCCGGACGAGGCCGCGCGGCTGTTCCAGCCCTTCACCCAGGCCGACGCCTCGACCACGCGCGAGTTCGGCGGCACCGGCCTGGGCCTGGCCATCAGCAAGCAGCTGGTGGAGCTGATGGGCGGCGCGATCGGCGTCGACCTCGGCGCCCGGCGCGGCTGCGAGTTCTTCTTCAGCGTGCCGCTGGGGCTGGGCCGGCCCGGCGACGAGATCGGCTACGACCGCGCGCCGGCGATGCGCCGCATCCATGTGCTGGTGGTGGACGACAACCCCAGCGCGCGCCAGATCTGCCTGGAGCTGCTGCCCACGCTGGGCTGCACCGGCATCGCGGTGGAATCCGCCGCCGAGGGACTGGCCGCGCTGGAGTGCGGCGCCGGCAAGCCGTTCGACCTGGTGCTGATCGACTGGATGATGCCCGGCGTCGACGGCTTCAAGATGGCCGATTGCATACGCCGCAGCCAGGCGCTGGCGAGCCAGCCCAGGATCGCGCTGATGACGGCTTACTCGTCGGACGAGGTGCAGCAGCGCGTGACGCAATTCAACTTCGACGGTTTCCTGATGAAACCGCTGACCCTGGCGTCCATGTTCGACGGCATCAACGCCATTTTCGGCCAGCCGACCTGCCTGGCGCCGGAAGCGCCGCCGGAGCAGGACGCGGTGGCCGACGCGCTGGCCCGCATCGCCGGGCGGCGCGCGCTGATCGTCGAGGACACCGAATTCAACCAGCAGGTCGCCTGCGAGCTGCTGTCCAACATCGGCGGCATGAGCGTCAGCATGGCGGCCAACGGCCAGGAGGCGCTGGACTGGCTGGCCGCGGCCAGCTTCGATGTGGTGCTGATGGACGTGCAGATGCCGGTCATGGACGGCTATGAAACCACGCGCCGCATCCGCGCCAATCCGGCTTGGGCCGGGCTGCCCATCATCGCCATGACCGCCCATGCCTTGACCACCGACCGCGAAAGCTGCCTCGCCGCCGGCATGAACGACTACATCAGCAAGCCGGCCGATCCGGCCCGCCTGTTCGGCGTGGTGGCGCGCTGCCTGCCGGGTGGCGTCGACGCCGCCGTGCCGCCGCCGGCCGCCGGGCCGGCGGCGTCGGCCGGCGGCGCCAGCATCTCGTACAGCAAGGGCTTGAAGCACTGCTACGGCAAGCAGGATTTCTACCGCAAGCTGCTGCAGACCTTTACCGAAATGCGCGCCGGCGAGGGCGCGGCGATGCGGCAGCTGCTGGACCAGGACCGGCTGGCCGACGCCGCGCGCTCGGCGCACACGATGAAATCGGTGGCCGGCACCATCGGCGCCGAAGCGCTGTCGCGCAGCGCCATGGAACTGCAATTCGCGCTCGACGCCAGGGAGCGCGAGCGCGCCGCCGCCTTGCTGCCGGCGTTTGAACAATATCTGGCGCAAGCCATCCGCGACGCCGGCCGCATCCTGGCGCCGGCCACCACCCCCGTTATTGACTAGAAGAGAAAAATGGATTCACTGCGCAAACTCAAATTATCCCGCCGCCTGGCGACCCTGGTCGCGATCTTTGTGACCGGCATGGCCATCTACGGCTTCTGGTCGTTCAAGACGCTCAGCGAGCTGAAGGTCAACGGCCCGCTGTACCACCGTGTGATCCAGAGCAAGGACCTGATCGCCGACGTGCTGCCGCCGCCGGCCTACATCCTCGAGTCCTACCTGGTCAGCTTCCAGATGATGGCCGCCGCCGGCCAGCCCGAGCAGGATGCGCTGGCGGCGCGGCTGCAGGCGCTCAAGCGCGACTACGACGAGCGTCACCGCTATTGGCAGGCGCAACAGCTCGACGGCGATATCGCCGACGCCTTGCTGAACCAGGTGGATGCGCCGGCGCAGGCGTTCTATGCGTCAGCGTTCAAGCAACTGGTTCCGGCTTTGCAGGCGCAGGACGCGGCGGCGGCCGCCGCCGCCATGCAGCGCATGAAGCAGTCCTATGCCCAGCACCTGGCGGCGGTCAACCGGCTGGTGGAGATCAGCAGCCGCCGCGCCGGCGCCACCGAGGCCGAATCGGCCGAGCGCATCGCCAGGGCCGACCTGACGCTGCTGGCGATCCTGGCGCTGTCCGTCGCCGCCGGCATCGCCGCCGCGGTGCTGATCGTGCGCAGCATCACCGGCCCGCTGCACGACGCGGTCGAGGCCGCGCAAGTGGTGGCGTCCGGCGACCTCGACGGCCGCATCGATACCGCCTACGGCGATGAGCCGGGGCAGCTGCTGCGCGCGCTCAAGCGCATGAGCGACAGCCTGCAGGCCACCGTGGGCCGGGTGCGCACCGGCACCGAAACCATTTCCGTCGCCGCGCGCCAGATCGCCGCCGGCAATATGGACCTGTCGGCGCGCACCGAGGCCCAGGCCAGCTCGCTGGAACAGACCGCCGCCGTGATGGAGCAGCTGACCGGCACCGTGCGCCAGAACGCCGACAACGCGCGGCAGGCCAACCAGCTGGCGCTGTCGGCCGCCGGCGTGGCGCGGCAGGGCGGCGAGGCGGTGGCGCGGGTGGTGACGACGATGGCGGCCATCAAGCACAGTTCGCACAAGGTGGCCGACATCGTCAGCGTGATCGACGGCATCGCCTTCCAGACCAACATCCTGGCGCTGAACGCGGCGGTGGAGGCGGCGCGCGCCGGCGAGCAGGGACGTGGTTTCGCCATCGTCGCCGCCGAGGTGCGCAACCTGGCGCAGCGCTCGTCCGGCGCGGCCAGGGAAATCAAGGGCTTGATCGCCGAGGCGGTCGCCAGCATCGACGGCGGCGGCCAGTTGGCGGACGAAGCCGGCGCGACCATGCGCAAGATCGTCGCCTCGGTGCAGCAGGTGACCGACATCATGGGGCAGATCGCCACCGCCAGCAGCGAGCAAAGCGACGGCATCGAGCAGGTCAACCAGGCGATCTGCCAGATGGACGAGGCGACCCAGCAAAACGCCGCGCTGGTCGAGCAGGCCGCCGCCGCGGCCGCCAGCATGCAGGAGCAGGCCCACGCCATGCTGCAGGAAATGCGGCTGTTCAAGCTGGCCGGCGACCGCGCGCCGGCGCGCCCGGGCGGCAAGCTGGCGCTGGTGGCATCCGCTCCCCATTCTTTGGAATGGTGACGCGGCGGGGCGGCGCAGGCACCATGGCGGATTAGACTGAGCCGCCGGTTCATCGATTTTGGAGATTATGCAATGCCAACCGAGCGTGCGGCTTCGCCGTTGCCCAGCATGCTGAAGAAGCTGGGCGTTATTACCGCCATCAGGGATACCCAACTGGTGGAACAGAGCCTGTTGCGTACTCTGGCGCCCATCCTCGGGGTGCTGGAAACGTCGTTGTACCGCACCAACAGCCAGCACCAGATCACCCATATCCTGCACCATTCGCGCACCGGAACGCGCGGCAGCGACGGCGCCGAACGCATCTCGGAGCGTATCGACGCGATCCGCAATGAAACCAACATCGCCGAGCATGTCAGTGAGTTGATCGACAACGTGCGCCTGCTGGGGCACGCCTGCCACCGGCAGCGCGAGGAGCGCCTGATCTTTTGCTATCCCCTGCGCAGCGGCGACCAGCAAAGCGGCTACCTGATCTTCGAGCGGCAGCGCAACCTGACGCCGATGGAGGAGGCGGTGGTGACCGGCGTGCTGCTGGTGTATTCCAACTATTACGCCTTGCTGGACTCCAGCCAGCGCGACCGCCTGACCGGCCTGCACAACCGCTATGCCATGGAAATCAGCCTGGACCGCCTGTGGGAGGAGCTGTCGGCGCAGCTGCACGCCAACGCCGTGATGGCGCAGTTGCCGGCCTTGCCGGCGCACGATTGCTACTGGCTGGGGGTGCTGGACATCGACAATTTCAAGAAGATCAACGACCAGTACGGCCACGTGATCGGCGACGAGATCCTGCTGCTGGTGTCGCGCGTGCTGGGCAAGACGCTGCGCCGCACCGACCTGCTGTTCCGCTACGGCGGCGAGGAATTCATCACCATCGTCGAGGCGCGCGACCTTGAGACCGCCACGCAGCTGTTCGAACGGCTGCGCAAGGCGGTGTGCCAGTACAAGTATCCGCAGGTGGGGCAGGTGAGCCTGAGCGGCGGCTTCAGCATGGTATCGACCACGGTGCTGCCCAAGTCCGTGCTGGAGCGGGCGGACCGGGCCATGTACGAGGCCAAGAAATCCGGCCGCAACTGCGTCCTCCACTACGATACGCTGCTGGCCAAGGGCGTGCTGGAGGAGGTGGAATCCGGCAGCATCACCCTGTTCTGATCCGCTAGTTCAGCTTGCCGGCGCCGGCGCTGGCCGGCACCGCCGTCAGCGTCGCCGTCGCCGTTTGCAGCGTGTAGGCATACGGCGGCGTCCACAGGTCGGCGGCGGCCGGCAGCGCATAGCCGCACTGGCCGTCGACCGCGCTGGTGCCGGACTTGTCGCTGGTGAAGATGTGGCCGGACGAGCGGAAGCCGATGAAGCTCTTGCCCTTGATGGCCTTGCCGCAGAACTCGGCCAGCTTGAGACCGGTGATGTTGTAGTAGTTATTCTGCAGCAGCATGTTCGACTGGTAGCGGGCGTCGGTGCCGCTTTCAAACTTGATGTCGCTGTTGGTGGTCGTGACGCTGCCGGTGACCAGGTTGTTAAACAAATGCACCTGGCCAAAGCGGTTCAACGGCAGGCGCGTGGTGGCGCCGTCCCACCAGTTGCCGGCGAAGGTCACGTGCAGCCGGCCGGCGTCGCTCCAGGCGCGGCCGCTGTCGCCATTGCCCACCAGCGTGGTCTTGTGGTGGTTGGTGAAATAGCTGTTGGCGATGGTGACGTAGTCGCTGCCGCGCACCACGTCGAGCGCGCCGTCGTGGCGGGTGGTGTACGCGCCGGTGGCCAGCGAGTCGGGCGTGTCGCCGTCGCCGATGGTCAGGTGGTCGAGATAGATGTTCTGCCCGCGCGAGACGGTGATGCCGTCGGCGTAGGCGTTGCCCGAGTCTTCGGGATTGACGTCCCACGGCGTATCGAGCGCCAGGTTGCGCACGATGACGTTGCGGGTCCAGGTCGGATAGTCGTCGCCATCCTTGCCGTCCGCAATCCACTTCTTGAAGTCGCTATCGGGATCGGCGCCGGCGGTCAGCGCCAGTTCGCCGCCGATCAGCAGCGCGGTGCCGGTGATGCGCGCCGGCCGGCCCTGGGCGTCGTTGATGCCGACCAGCGTCGTGTTGGACGGCAGGCTGATCGAGCCGCCATATTTTTGGTCGGAATAGCTGGTGTATTCGCGGAACACCGTGTTGTTCTGGCTCCAGCGCAAATCGATATGGCCGATGACGCGGATGATCTTCGGTTCGTTGCCGGCTTCCTGGATGGCGGCCACCAGCTGCTGGCCGTTGTAGACGGTATAGACGCGGTTGGCGATGGCGGACCCGCCGCCGGTCACCAGCACCTGCCCCTTGCGGGTCCACGCATGCCAGCCGTTGGCGGGCGCGGCGTCGCGCTCGAAGGTGAGCACGCCGCCGGTCGGGTCGGCGGCGGCGAACCGCCACACCGGCAGCCTGGGCGCGGCCATGTAGTTGGCGGGGGCGTGCAGGCCGTCCACCAGGACCGGCGCGGAATAATTGCGGATGCCGTATGGGGCTGTTTGCAGGGGCGTGCTGGCGCCGACGAAGGTCTTGGCGTCGATGGTGGCGGCTTGGGCGAAGGAAGCCAGCAGGCTGGCGGCGAGTACGAGATGTTTCATGGTTGTCTCCATTAGAAAATCACGATAGGTTGTTTACGATCCGTACCGGCGTGTCGGGGCCTTGCGCGCGGCAATGCCATATCGGCTTCCAGAGAAAAAACCGACGCGAATGTCAGCCGGCGGGGAGCGGGTGGCGCGACCGTGGCGGACATTTTCCAACTGGGGGACGGATCAATAATTCAGCATCCGACTGCGATGGCTGAAACAGGCACCTTGCGTACCTGTCGCCTTAGCGAAGAGGGCGGTGTCGCCGAGTTCGCGCAGGTCCAATATCGGCGCCGGTCGGCGACGATGGATCAATATTAGTCCTGAAGAAAAAAATATGCAATAAACAATCTTGCCGTCTTCAATCTTATTGCTTGACCAGCTCCACCCGGCGGTTCAGCTGGCGGCCGGCGTCGGCGTCGTTCGATGCCACCGGCGCATACGAGGCCACGCCTTTGGCGCTCAGGCGCCTGGCGTCGATCCTGTAGTCGGCGGACAGCGCCTTGACGACCGCCTCCGCGCGTTTTTGCGACAGCTCGATATTCTGCGCCAGCACGCCCTGGTTGTCGGTATGGCCGACGACATACACCTTCAGTTGCGCGTCCTGCTGCAGCAGCTTGGACATCTCGGCCAGCGCGGCTTTCGATTCGGGTTTGACTTCGGCCTTGCCGGTGTCGAAGTAGACGCCGTACACCGCCACCTTGCCCTCTGCCGCGATGCCCTTGGCCATGCCGGCGGCGTCCAGGCTGGCGCTGACCTTGCCGCCCTCCATGGCCTTGCCTTCGACGATTTCCAGATACACGCCGCCGTTCTGGTTCTGTACCGGCGCGGTGGCGTACACCGCCACGTGAACCGGCATGCCGTCCTTGGTGACGCCCTTGGCCAGCAGGTAGCGCGGCTCCATCCGGCCGTAGTTGAACGGACTGTGATAGTCGGAACTGCCTTGAATGAAATTATCCCCGAGGCGTTTATCCAGCCAGAATTCGCCGAAATTCACGCCGCAGGTTTCCTTGGCGCAGGAGAACACCGGCTTCAACCCGGCCTTCTCCAGTGCGGCCTGGTAGTTGCGCATCACTTCGAGCGAGGAGCGCTCCTTGGGGAAGTTATAAGCGATGCGGGTGTACTTGCCTTCCAGCTGCAGCGCGTTGTCGAACGCCGGCTGGTTGTTCTTGTTGTCGATGCGCTTACCCGCCGGTAACGTCACTTCGTCGAACTGCCTGACCTCGTAGCCGACCATCCGGGCGCCGTCAAAGCGCGACAGCAAGGCATGGTCCTGGCCGCCCTTGACCGTGTCCTTGGCCGGCATCTCGCCGTGGGCAAGTGGCGCCAGTCCGGCGCAGAGCGCCAAGGCGAGTAACTGGTATGCACGCATGTCTATCCTTCAGGTTCAATGATGTCACAATATTATGTCAATATTGCAATCATTTCCACCCTGTTTTCAACCGTGCGCCATATGCTATGTACCGAACATTACGCACGGAAATAGGGCCATACAATCAAAGTATTGCCTCGACGGGTGCGAAATGAAAAAACTGATGCTGGCCTTTGGCGTGGTGCACGCCCTGATCGCGCTGCTGTTCACCGGCGGCGCGCTGTTCCTGATCGCCATCGGCGCGCGCATGGGCTGGCATGCGGCCAGCGGCGGTTTCGACCTGGCCGCCGCGCAGGAGGTGATCGAGGCGATCGGCATCCTGGCCGCCGCCGTGGTGGCGCTGCAGATCGCCGAGACCATCGTCGAAGAAGAGGTGGTGCGCGATGCCGACATCAGCGCGCCGACCCGGGTGCGGCGCTTCCTGTCGCGCTTCTTCGTGGTCATCGTGGTGGCGCTGGGGATAGAAGGTCTGGTGGCGACCTTCCACGCGGTGCACGAAGACCTTGGCGAATTGCGGTACGTGGCCGCGCTGATATGCAGCGTTGGCGTGCTGCTGGCGGCCTGGGGCATCTTCGTCCACCTGAACCGCTCGGCCGAAGAACTCGAACCGGCGGCGATGGAAGAGGCCCAGGCCGAGGACCATAAAGTGCAGCCCTGATCAGCCGGCTGCGATCTGCCGCAGCGCCACGACCAGCTTGTCCAGCTGCGCCGGTTGCGTGAACAGCGCCGGCGTGACGCGGATGCAGCTGCCGCCTATCGGGCCGTGACGCACCACGGTGAAGATCCCGTGTTGATCCATCAGGCGCCGGGCGAGGGCGGTGTTCTGCTCGGGCGAGGTCAGGCCCGTCAGGCGGAACGAGGTGACGGCGCCGTACATGCCGGGCGTGTCCGGCGCGAGGATCTCGACCTTGGCGATCGTCCGCGCCTGGCGCACCCAATGGTCGCGCAGGTGGCGCAGGCGCGCACCCTTGCCGGCGACGCCGATCTGCGCATGCAGCTGCAGCGCCTTCGGGATCGTCATGATGCTGGCCGCATTGAGCGTGCCCGAATGTACCCGCGAGCGGATGTCGGTCACGGCGTAATCGCGGTCGCCGAGATGCACGCCGATGTCCGCCAGCCGCGTCTTGCGGATGTAGATAAAGCCCAGGCCCAGCGGCGCGCCTATCCACTTGTGCAGGTTGCCGCCGATGAAATCGGCCTGCAGGTCTGGCAGGCGGTAATCCAGCTGGCCCCACGACTGTGCGACATCAAGAATCACATCGACGCCGCGCTGCCGCGCCATGCTGGTGATCTCGTTGACCGGGAACACCAGCCCGGTGCGGTGGCTGATATGGGTCAACAACAGCAGCCGCGTGCGCGGGTTGTCGCGCAGCGCCTGCTCATACACGTCCAGCACCGCCTGGCGCGTCGCCGGCTCGGGGATGCGGACCACCTCCACGCGCGCGCCGCGTCGCTCGGCCAGGTCGTTCATCGCATACTGCATGGCGTCGTAATCGAGGTCGCCGTACAGGATGGTGTCGCCCTGTTTCAACAGCTTGTAGTTGGAGATCAGGTTCTGCAGCGACTCGGTGGCGCCGCGCGTGATCGCGATTTCGTCGGCCGGCACGCCCAGGTGCTGCGCCAGCTGGACGCGGATCGCCTCGATGCCGCCGCGATCGAATTCCTGGCGCAACAGGCGGGAATTGTCCCGGTTAAGGACATCGATGTTGCGCTTGAAGTCGTCGGCCACCGGCTTGGACATGATGCCGTAATAGGCATTCTCCAGATTGATGAAGTCCCGGCTCACCTCGTAGTGCCCGGCCACCGAACGCCAGTAGGCCTCATCGTCGGCCGCGGCGGGCGTCGATGGCAGCGCGGGGACAGCTGCTTGCGCCCCCAGGCTGTGCGTGGCGGTGAGGGCGGCAACGGCGGAGCCGTGGAGGAAGGCGCGGCGAGTCAGCGGATCTGTCATGGTCGGTCCTTGGAGTTGAGGGCTGAGACTATTGTAAACGGCCTCGCCAGCAACAGCGCCGCAAGCCCCAGCATGGCGGCCGTCCACAGCGGCAGCGACACCAGCTGCGCGCGCCATTCCGATACGCCGGACAAGGCGGGCGAGGGCGCAAACGCCGGCACCTGATCGAAATCGCGGAAGCCGTAGCCGTCCAGGCAGGTCGCCGGGCAGGGCTTGCGCTCGTCGCCCAGCGCCGACAGCTGGATCACCCGCTGGAAGTAGTCGCGCAGCCGCTGCTGGTGCTGCTGGACTTCGCCGAGGAAGCGCTGATGCCGCGCGCCGTCGTTGCCGGCGATGGTAGCCAGCACCTGATAGGCCAAGGTGACGGGGCTGAACACCACCGTCCGCTCGAACAGCTGCTGCTGGTTTTCCCTGGCCTGGTCGAACCGCCGGTCCACGCCGGCCATGACCCGCTCCAGTTCCTGCGCCCGCTGCAGCCGCGTCACGCTGGACGAGACCTTGTCGAGCGCTGTCGCCGGCCGCCAGTCCGGATGGCTGTCGTAGAAGCGCGCCAGGCTGTCGAGCTTGTTCGCGGCGACCTGGTCGCCGGCGTCGCGCATGGCCTGGACGTAGCGTTCGCGCTGCGGCACCGGGGCGCCGAGCTGGATCGCCGCCGTCATCGCACCGGGAAGCAGGATTGCCAGTACCAGCCAGGCGCCAAAGCCGGCAAAGGCCGCGCTCATGCGGTTGCCGCACACGGCGCAGATGGCGATGGCGACCGCCGCCCAGAACAAGGAATACAGCAGCACCACGCCGCTCCATGCGAGCAGCGCGGCGATGCCCGCGCCATCCGGGCTGACCGCGCCCAGCGCCAGCGCAGCGATGAAGCAGGCGGCCAGCAGCACGGCGGCGGCGGCCAATGCGCGCGCCACGATCTGCGCCACCAGCATGCGGCCCGGCCGCACACCTTGCAGCTGCAAGGCGCGCAGGCGCAGGCTTTCCCGGTCCTGGGTCAGCACGGAGGTCGTCAGTGCCAGCAGTATCAAGGGCCACAGGTAGACCACGAAGAACATCAGGTCGAAGCGGCCCGCCGCCAGCAGCGCGGGATGCTCGATTTCCAGCGCGGTGCGCACCGATTCCATCGATTCGGCGCGCACGCGGACGTAGGCCGGCAGCAGGTCGGCCTGGCCGATGGCCAGCGCGGCGCCCGGCATCGCCGGCTTGCCGGCAAAGCCGACGTGTTCGCGGAACGCATAGCCGCGCACGTCCACCGGCGTCTTGTACCACTGCAGGCCGGCGAACTCCGGCGCCGCGGGATCGGCGAAGTAGCGCTGTGCCAGCGCCTTGGCGTTGATCCTGGCCTGGACTTCCTGCTTGGCCGCAGCCGCAACAGCCTGGCGGTTGTGGCGGTCGAAACGCGCGCCTTCATACAAGCCGAAGGCCGCCAGCAAGAGGCTGACCAGCATCAGCACGATCGTGCCGCGCTCGCGCAGCTGGCTGCGCAAGTCGTAGGCGATCAGGGTGAATATCTGTTTCATCGTAAATTTCCGTTGCGTAGATGGCGCAAGCCGGTGGCGCACAGCGCCAGGCTTGCCAGGAAAAGCGCCAACAAAGGCAGCAGATGGCGCGATAGCAGCTTGCCCATCTCCAGCGGGTTGAACGTGAAGCGGAACGGCGGCACCTTGTCCCACAGCGAGCGGTCGCCGTCGTGGCGCACGCCGTTCACCTCGCGGTGTTCGGTGATCGCCTGGTTCATCACCAGTTGTATCGCGCGGCGCTGCTGTTCTGCGCCTTGGACGAACTGGATGTGATGCTCGGTGTCGCTGCCTGCCACCGCACTGGACAAGCCGGCCGCCGCCACCGATGGCGACAGCCATCCGGCCAGCGCCGCCACCGCCGTCTGCCGGCGCATGGCGTCGAACAGCAGGCCATAGTGCTGGTCGAAGATATGGTCGCCATGCTTCTCGCCGCGCTGCAGGCTGATGCCGGCCCAGTTGACCGGCAGGTCCTTGACATCGCCGACGCCATACTCGCGCAGCAGCTGCTCCTTGTCGCGCCTGGCCTGCCCGGGATCGTCCGGCATGCCGAGCGCGCCATCGAGGCTGGCGCGGAAGTGCTGCATGGTCGGCAGCGGCGCGGCCAGTTGCGCCAGTTCGACGGCGGTGCGCGGTATCACCAGCGTGGTGATTGCCCACAGGCCGATCAGCACGGCCAGGCTGCTGCGCAGGTTGGACGCCCATGCCGAGACGCCGGCGATCAGCGCCGCCCAGGTGCCCAGGTACACCAGGTAGCCCAGCGCAAACAGGACCGCGCGCGGCCCGCCGTCGCTGAACGGGCTGCGGCTGTCCAGCGTCCATTCCAGCACGCCCACCGCCACGCAGGCCGGCAACACCAGGATCGTCGCGAGACACAGCAGCACCGCGCCGCGCGCGCATGCCAGTGCGCTCAGCGGCGCGGCGTTGATGCGCAGCGCCGCCAGCGTGCCGCGTTCGCGCTCCGCCGCGAACATGCCGAAGCCGAGGAAGATCATCGCCATCGGCGCCAGCACCTGCAGCACGAAGGCCGGGTTGAGACGGAACTGGCGATTGACGCCCGGTTCGTCGTTGGCCGGACGGTACACCAGCTCATTCTGCTTGTGTGCCTCCAGCCAGACGCTGGCGCCGACGTAGCGCTCGATGCCGGGATCGAGCGCGGCCAGCGCCGACAAGGGCTTGAAGACGTACACACCGTAGTGGGCCGCAGCGTGCGGATATTTCTTCCCTTGCCGGGACCAGCGCTGCTGCTCCGCCTGTTGCGCGTCGGCGCGCGCGTCCAGCGTGGCGCGCAGCTCCAGCGACGACAGCAGCGCCGCGCATGCCGCCAGCGCCAGGCCGACGCCGATCACCAGCCACACGCGCCAGTCGCGCCGGCGCTCGCGCCAGTCGGCCTGCCAGGCGCCCGCGCAGGCTCGCGTCCAGCGCCGCAGACCGGCGTGGCGCTCAAGCACGGCGGGCGAGAATGTCGAGGTAGTTGCGTTCAAGTTCGCCTGCATTCAGTTCTCCCAGTTTCCATTCACCGGCCAGTCGGCCGCCTACCAGCATGCCGCAGCGGTCCGCCAGTTCCTGCGCGCGGAACAGATCGTGCGTTGCCATCAATACCGCCGCGCCGTCGTCGGCCAGATCGCGCACCAGGTCGCCGAAAGCGACGCTGGCTTCAGGATCCAGGCCGGAGGTCGGCTCGTCCAGCACCAGCACCTTCGCACCCTTGGCCAGCGCCATGACGATGCCGACCTTCTGCCGCATGCCTTTCGAGTAGCCGTGGGCCATGCGGTGCCAGGCGTGTTCGGGCAGGCCGGCGCGCGCCAGCAGGGTTTCGATCTCGCCGCGGTCCGGCTTGAAACCCAGCAGCTTCATGAAGAACTCGACGTTCTCGACGCCCGTCAGCCGTTCGTACAACGCGACGTTCTCGGCGATGTAGGCCGCATGCGTGACCGCCGCCCGCGCCGGCGGCAGCGGCGAGCCGGCCAGGCGGATGCTGCCGCCGTCGGCCTCGACGAAGCCCAGCAGGCAGCCGATGGTGGTGGATTTTCCGGCGCCGTTGGGGCCCAGCAGCGCATAGATCTCGCCGCCGCTGACGTGCAGGTCCAGGCCGTCCACCACGGTGCGGCCGTCATAGCGCTTGCTCAGTTTTTCGATGCGTATCATGGCTGCTCCTCAGAAGGCATAGCGCACTTCGCCGAACAGCGTGCGGCCCGGATACGGGTGCAACTGGTAGGCGCGGTTGTTGTTCAGGTTATCGACGCCGATGGCGACCTCGGTTCCCTTGGCCGGCTTGAGCAGCAGCCGCACGTCGAGCTGGCTGACGCGCGACACCGCGCCGTAGACGTCGGTGTTGTAGTCGCTGTTGGTGATCTCATTGAACTGCGCGCCGGAATAGCGGTAGGTCGCCGATGCGCTCCAGGTGTCGGCCGGCGCATACACCAGCGTGGTGGCGGAACGCACGCGCGGCACCCGCGTCCAGTTCTTGCCCAGCGACGGCAGGTAGTTGTCGTTCTCCAGGATGGTCGATTTGCTGAAAGCGATATTGGCTTCGGCGCTCAAGCCCTGGATGCCGAGCCGGTCCAGTTGGCCCACCAGCTCCAGGCCGCGCGTGCGCACCCGGCCGATGTTCTGCACATTGGTCACGTTCGGGAACACGTTCAGGTTCAACTGGCTCCAGATGGTGTTGCGCACGTCGTCCTGGAACAGCGCGGCGCGCAGGCTGCCCAGATGGTAGCGCTGCTCGGCCATCAGTTCCAGCGCGGTCGAGCGCTCCGGCTTGAGATCGGGATCGTTGACGATGATGCTGCTGCCGGCCGCCGTTCCCTGGAACAGTTCCGATACGGTGGCAAAGCGCGTGCCGCGTCCGGCCGACAGGCGCAGGGTGGTGTCCACCGCCGCATCCCAGGCCAGCGAGAACTTGGGCGACCATGCCTGCTCGCTGCGCTCCGGATAGTATTGCGCTGTCGCCGGCGCCACGCGCTGGACGCCGTCGTGCGCCCGCCACGATTCGGCGCGCAGGCCGAAGGTCGCCTGCCATTGCGGCGCGAAGCGCCATGCATCCTGTGCGTACAGCGCCAGCGTGCGCGTCTCGCCGCCGACGAACTGGCTCTCCGCGCCGCCGGCGTTGCGCCAGTCCGCTGTCAGGCGGGTGGCCTGTTTCAGCCTGTAGTCGTCGCCATGCGCGCCGATGCTGACGGCATGCGCGCCGCCGGCATAGCTGGCTTGCGCATCGATGGCATTGAAGCCGCTGCCGTCGCGCACCACGGCGTTGCCGGCGCCGCCGCTGGCGGCCAGCGGGTCGGCGCTGCCGGCGTTACGCTGTACGTCTTCCAGGATGCGATAGCTGCTGGCGGAGACGCTGGTGTTCCAGCCGCCCTGGTTGCGGGTCCTGACCGTCAGGCCGGCTTGCGCGTGGCGTTCGTCGCGGATGTAGGGAATGAAGGCGGTGGCCGGCAGCACGAAGACGTTCGCTCCGTCGCTGACGCGGCCCGACCACACGGCGTTGCCGGCGGCGTCGCGCAGGAAGGTCTGGTTGCGCGTGACGCTTTCATTGGACCACCAGGCGGCAAAGCCTTCCGCGCTCAGGCTCGGGCTGAAGTCGTAGCCGAAAGTGGCCTTGGCGGTATTCTGCAGCGTGTGGTCGATGGCGCCGGCGTTGGCGCCGAAGATGGCGCGGCGGGTGCCGAACGGGCCGCTGTCGTAGACCACGCCGGTGACCGGCGTTGCGGCGCCGCCTGCGGGCGCGGCGAACGCGCCGGCCGCGTTGGCGGTGGCGGTGTAATACCCCATCGGCTGGCTGGTGGCGTCCTGGTGGTTGAGCATCAGCTTGTACCACAGGCCGGAGGCCAGCTTGTCGCCGATCAGCGCCGAGCCCTGGTAGTTGCGGTAGTGGTCTTTCAGGCCGTACTGGTCGAACGACTGGTCCTGTATCGCCATCCTGACGGAACCCGAGAAGCTTGTCGGGCGGCTGGTCGTGACCGCGATCGTGGTGCCGATGGAGTTGCCGGCGTAGAGCGCGGAGTAGGGGCCATAGAATACGTCGACGCGCGCGATCTCCTCCGGCGCGATCATGTTCCAGCGCGGCGCGTCGAAGCGGCCGAGGAAGTTGGACAGCAAATAGCCGTCCATCGTCACCAGCGCGCGCGGCGCCTGCGTGGTCGAGAAGCTGCGGCCGCCCACCAGCGCGTTGCGGTCACCGCTATAGCGCTTGCGGATCGTCATGCTGGGCAGGTTGCGCAGGGCATCCTCGGGATTGAAGATGTTTTGCTGCTGGCGCAGCGCCTCCTGGGTCTTGCCGATGCTGTTGGCGGGCAGCTCCGGCGCGGCGGTGCCGCGGGCGCTGCTGATCGTCACGGTCTGCAGGGAGGCGTCGTCGTCCTCCGCATGGACGGGGATGCCCGCCGAGAGGGCGAGCGCGATGGCTGCGGCCATAGGCCGTATGGTTGTTTTCATGGCGTTGAAGTGGTCTACGAGTGGATGCGCAAGCGCAGGATTTATTGCAACTGACTTGCATAATAGCGGCGATCGGTTGTTAATGCAACATTCTTGCATTAGTGATTGCCGGTGGTGCCGGCCGGGGTCAGGGCAGCAGCTGATAGGCGACGGCGTATTGCACCATCTCGGACAGGGAGGTCATGCGCATCTTGTGCATGATGCGTGCCTTGTGGGTGCTGACCGTCTTGACGCTCAGGTCGAGCAGGCCCGATATCTCGCCGATCGACTTTCCCTCCACCAGCAACTGGAACACCTCGTGCTCGCGGATCGACAGCTGCGTATGCGCCAGCGCGGTGTCGGGCTGCATGGCGTCCCAGGCCAGCTGCTCGGCGACGCCGGGGCTCAGGTAGAGCCGGCCGGCGGCGAGCCGGCGGACCGCGGCCAGGATGTGTTCGAAGTCGCTGTCCTTGCACAGGTAGCCCTGGGCGCCGGCGCGGATGGCGCGCAGCGCGAACTGCGACTCTTCATGCATGCTCAGGACCAGGATGGGCAGGGCGGGCGCGGCGCTGCGGATTTCCCGGATCAGGTCTATCCCGGACAGGCCCGGCATGCACAGGTCCAGCAGCAGCACATCGATGCCGCCCTCGGCGGTCCGGCGCAATACCTGCGCCCCATCCTTGGCTTCGCCGACCAGTTCGATGTCGGCGACAGCGCCGAACAAGCGCGCCAGCCCCTCACGCAGCAGGGCGTGGTCGTCGGCGATCAATAATTTAATCATTCGTGCCTTGGCCGCCCGGAATCGGGTTCCGGGCGTCAGCGTTTCATCTGAGGCCTTGGTTGCGCCCGCAAGAGACAGGCGTGCTCGTGAAAGAATGGGCCGGAGAGTCCGACACCATGATCCGAATTGATCAAACCGTCCATGACTATTTCAATCGCGCGGCCCCTGCCGTGCATGTGCTAAGCCTGCGGCGCCGCCTCCAGCAACTGCTTCAGCGCGCTGGCGGCGAGCGGCGAGCTGACGTAGTTGCCCTGCAATTCGTCGCAGCCGTGCTCGCGCAGGAAGGCCGCCTGCTCCTCGGTTTCCACGCCTTCGCCGACCACTTGCACGTTGAGGCTGTGGCCGATGTCGATCAGCATGCGCGCCAGCACGCCGCTGTCGCCGGCAGGCCTGATCGCGTTGACCGCCGCCTGGTTGACTTTCAGGTGGCTGGGGGCCAGGTCCGGCAGGCTGCTCAAGCTGCTCAAGCCGTCGCCGAAGTCGTCCAGCGACAGGCGGATGCCGGCATCGTGCATCTGCCGCGTCAGCCCCCGGCTGAGCTGGGGATTGCGCAGCAGGCTGCTTTCGCTCATTTCCAGCTCCAGGTTGTGGGTGGGGAGATTGAGATCGCCGAGCCGGCGGCAGATATTGCCGATGTAATTCTGCTCGCTGAATTCGCGGTAGCCGGTATTGACCGACACCAGCAGGTCGGGGTGGCCGCTGTCGCGCATGTCGGCCATGAAGCGGGTGACCAGCTCGAACACCCGTTGGCCGATGGGGCGCACCATGCCGTTCTCCTCGGCCTCCAGCATGAAGGTGGCCGGCGTCAGGATGCCCTGGCGCGGATGGCGCCAGCGCAGCAGGGCCTCGACGCCGTTGCACGTGCCGCTCCTGGCGCCCCGGCGCGGCTGGAACAGCAGGAAAAATTCCTGGTTCTCCAGCGCCGCCCGCATCTCGGCTTCGAACTTGCGCTTGGCGTCCGAGCTGGACTTCATGTCCGCCGAGTAGAAATGCACGTCGCTCTTGCCGGTGGACTTGGCGTGGTACATGGCGATGTCGGCCGATTTGACCAGGTCGATGGCGGCGTCGCCGTCGTGCGGATAGACGCTCACCCCCATGCTGGCGCCGACCGGGATTTCGCTGCCGTTGAAGGAGATCGGCTTGGACAGGCCGTCGCGCAGGCGGTCGATCATGCGCAGCGTGTAGCGCAGCGACGGCTGGTTGGCCAGCACCAGCACGAATTCGTCGCCGCTCAGGCGCGCCACGGTGTCGGTCTCGCGCACCGACGCCTGCATGCGCTTGGCCACCGAGGTCAGCACCATGTCGCCGGCCTCGTGGCCGAAGGTGTCGTTGATCAGCTTGAACTGGTTCAGGTCGATCAGGATGGTCGCCACCAGTGTCTTGTTGCGCTGGGCGACATGCAGCGCCTGTTCCAGCCGGTCCCACAGCAGGTTGCGGTTGGCCAGGCTGGTCAGCGGATCGTGGTTGAGCCGGTGCTCCAGGTGCGAGGTGCGCTGCTTGACGGCGGTGACGTCGTTGATGACGCCGATGTAGTGGGTGGCCACGCCGTGTTCGTCGAGCACCGGCGTGATCGACAACTCGTTCCAGAACAGCGTGCCGTCCTTGCGCAGGTTGCGGAAGATGACGTTGACCTCGCGCCGCTCGCTGATGGCGTCGCGCAGCTGGGCGCGCTCGTCGTCGTCCAGGCCTGGCGCGGCCATGAAGCGGGAATCGCGGCCCATCGCCTCGGCGGCGCTGTAGCCGGTGATGCGCTCGAAGGCCGGGTTGACGTACTCGATCGGGTTATCCTTGCCGGCGCAGCGCGTGATGACGATGCCGTTGCTGGCGGCGTGCAGGGCGCGTTCGCGCAGCTGCAGCAGCCGCTCCTGCTGGCGCCGCTCTGTCTGGTCCAGGCCGATGCCGCACAGGTAGGCATTGTTGTTGCATTCGATGCGGGCGCCGGAGAGCAGATAGGAGCTGACCTTGCCGTGGCGGCTGACCAGGTTGGCTTCCAGTACGACCTCCTCGTTGTCGTCAAGCACCGCATGCATTCTTTGTTCGATGACGGGGCGATCGCTTTCGGCGAACAGGTCGGGCGCATAGGCGGTCCGCAGCTGTTGCGGGGTCATCTCGGTGACCTGCTCCAGGTTGCTGTTCCAGAGTACGAAATGGCCGTCCCGGTCGATCACATAAAAGGCGCCGGGCAGGAATTTGGTGATCACACCCAGTGTGGTGGTGCGCAGCAGCGCAGATTCCTCCCACGCTTGCGGCGTCGCATTCCGTTCCGGCTGCTGCTCCTTTTCCTGCCGCGGCTCCTGATGTTGATCCTTCTGATTGTCCATGATGTTTCCCGGTGAGGCCAGTCGTAGACGTTGGACCGGCGCCCGGGTTTATGGTTCAGCAGACGGAAAAGTCCGCCTCCCCATGCGGTTTCGATATGTTTACCGCGATAAAAGTGATTGGTCCTGCGGCGGCGATGCCTTTAGCATATACAGTCGCGCACCATTTTTATGAAAGAACCAAGATGTCAGCTATTAAACTTGCTATCGTAGGCGTGGGCAAAATCGTTCATGACCAGCACCTGCCGGCGATCGCGGCCAATCCCGACTACGCATTGGTGGCGTCGGCCAGCCGCAACAACACGGTCGAAGGCTTGCCGGGGTTCACCTCGATCGAAGCAATGCTGGCCGCCGTGCCGGACATCGACGCCGTGTCGCTGTGCATGCCGCCGCAATACCGCCATGCGGCCGCGCACGCGGCGCTGACGGCCGGCAAGCACGTGTTCTTGGAAAAGCCGCCCGGCGCCACGCTGTCGGAGGTGGCGGACCTGGAAGCGCTGGCCGCCTCCAAGGGACTGACGCTGTTTACCAGCTGGCACTCGCGCTACGCGCCGGCGGTGCAGCCAGCCAAGGCCTACCTGGCCGCCAACGCGCCATCCAGCATGCACGTGATCTGGAAGGAGGACGTGCGCCACTGGCATCCCAACCAGGACTGGATCTGGCAGGCCGGCGGCCTGGGCGTGTTCGATCCGGGCATCAACGCGCTGTCCATCGTCACCGAAATCCTGCCGGCGCCGGTCTTCCTCGCCAGCGCCAGCCTGGAATTCCCGGAGAACCGCGATGCGCCGATCGCCGCCGACCTGCATTTCCAGGATGCCGGCGCGCTGCGCGTGCACGCGGAATTCGACTGGCGCCAGACCGGCAAGCAAAGCTGGGACATCATTGTCGACACGGCCAAGGGCCAGGTCAAGCTGAGCGACGGCGGCGCGCGCCTGTGGATCGGCGGCGAGGAGCAGCCGCTGGACAAGGAGGCGGAATACCCGTCGCTGTACCGCCAGTTCGCCGCGCTGGTCAAGGCCGGCCGTTCGGATGTCGACGTCGCCCCGCTGCGCCATGTGGCCGACGCCTTCATGCTGGGCCGCCGCAAGGTGGTCGACGCCTTCCACGACTGATGCGCAAGGCCGCCTCCCGCGCCGGTGCGCTGTTCGCCGGCCTGCTGCTTGCCGCTGCCGCCCACACGTCCGCGCATGCCGGCGGCTTCGCCAAGGGCGCCGACATCAGCTGGATCTCGGAAATGGAGGCGGCCGGACGGCCGTTCCTGGACCGGGACGGCGGGCGGCAGGACCTGCTGGCCATCCTCAAGCGGCAGGGCATGGACTCGGTGCGCCTGCGCGTGTGGGTACATCCGGCCGACGGCTACAACGGCCTGCGGGACGTGCTGGCCAAGGCCCGCCGTGTCAAGGCGGCCGGCATGCGGCTGATGATCGACTTCCACTACAGCGACAACTGGGCCGATCCGGGCAAGCAGTTCAAGCCGGCCGCGTGGAAGGACTATACGGTCGACCAGCTGGCCGCCGCCGTGGCCGACCACACGCGCACCACGCTGGCGGCCCTGCGCGAAGCCGGGATAGCGCCGGAGTGGGTGCAGGTCGGCAACGAAACCACCAACGGCATGCTGTGGCCGGAAGGCGCCACCGCCACCGGCATGAAGAACTATGCGCGCTTTGTCGCCAGCGGCTATGACGCAGTCAAGCAGGTGTTCCCGCAGGCGCTGGTGATCGTCCACGTCGACAATTGCCACGACAACCCGCGGTTCCGCGCCAACTTCGACGGCTTGCGGGCCAACGGCGGCAAGTTCGACGTGATCGGCGCATCGTCCTATCCCACCACGGCCGAGGGCATCGGCTGGCAAGCCGCCACCGCCGCCTGCCTGGCCAACATGAACGACGTCAGCGCGCGCTATGGCACACCGGTGATGCTGGCCGAAGTCGGCGCGCCGTGGGACCACCCTCAGGGCAAGGCCATCATCGCCGACTTGATCGCCAAGACCCGCGCGGTCGACAACGGCAAGGGCATCGGCGTATTCTACTGGGAACCGCAGGCCTACGACTGGAAGCGCTATCCGATGGGCGCCTTCGACCGCAACGGCAAGCCGACCGCGATGATGGACGCTTTCCGCGAGTAGCCGTCGTGTAGCACGTTTGTGCTATAGCCTGTGCCGGAATGACACACTTTCTTTTGGCTTGGACCTGCCCGCGCCGCCGTCCCGGTCGCGCCATGCATGTCGCAGGCGAAGGGGGCTCCCGCGTGCGCGTCGATAGCGCCGACGCAAGGCGAGACAGGAGGAGGCTAGAGGATATCCCGCAGCGTTGTTTCGAATAAGCACACATTGTCACTTTTCTATAAGTGTTGGAAAATTGACACTGTGCTTTCCGGAGGAATAGATTGGCGTTTCGAAAATCTATTCATCCATTCCGGAGGACAACATGACTACCGCCCCCCATCTGCGCAAGCGCCGCTCGATTTCCGCCCTGCAGGCCGACTACGACAACGGCATCAAGCAGCCGCTGGAAGACCTGATGCGCGCCTGGAAGGGCATCAAGGAATTGCCGCCCGAGAGCGAGCACTCGTTCTTCCGGCTGGGCGGCTATCACGGTGAGCCGTTCCAGTACCGCCAGGCGGTCGACGCGCTGCCGCAGGAGGATATCTATGCCTACTGGGGTGGCTACTGCAATCACGGCAACGTGCTGTTCCCGACCTGGCACCGCGTGTACGTGCTGAAGGTGGAAGAGGCGCTGCAAAGCATCGTGCCCGGCGTGATGATGCCGTACTGGGACGAGTCCGATGCGCACTCGCTGGAGGGCGGCATTCCATCCGTGCTGACGCAGGAAAAATTCTTGCTCGACGGCGCGCTGATCGACAATCCGCTGCGCTCCTTCGTGCTGCCGGTGGCGTTGAGCGACCACCTGGGCAGCGATGAGCGCCTGTACGAAAAGCCGGCCGGCTATGAAGTGGTGCGCTATCCGCTGTCGGGACTGGTGGGCACCGAGGAGGCGCGCGCCGCGACCGCCAGGCACAACGCGAAGTTCCCCAACTTCGCCGACAACGTCAGCCTGCTGAACGACAATGTGCGGGCCTGGCTGCGCGGCGCAAAGCCGACGCCGGAAGATCCGCATCCGCGCCGCAACGGCATTTATGTCAAGTTGCAGGAATGCCTGAACGCCCCCAACTACACGGTGTTCTCCAACACCACCTCCGCCGCGCAATGGAATGCGATCATGCCGGGCAAGGTCACCTCGCTGGAAAGTCCGCACAATTCGGTCCACGTGGCGGTCGGCGGCTATGACTTCAAGGATATGAGCGGGGAGCACCAGTCGGGCCAGATCGCCGGCGCCAACGGCGACATGGGCGAGAATAATACGGCGGCGATGGACCCCATCTTCTTCTTCCATCACTGTAATATCGACCGCATGTTCTGGCTCTGGCAGAAGCGCCACGAGGCCACCAGGGAACTGAACATCATCGAAGGTTTCGCCGGCACCGCCGCCAGCGATGCGCAGGGGCCGACGCCGGGCTACAGTCCGGCCGCCACGCTGGACCTGGAGAGCCCGCTCCATCCGTTCCGGAAAGCCGACGGCAGCGTCTATACCTCGCTCGATTGCGTCGACATCGAGACGCAGCTGGGTTTCACCTACGAGGCCGGCTCGCTCGACGAAGACAGCATCCCGTCGGGCCTGCTCAAGGCGGCCGACATCTCGGCGGTCAAGAAGCTGCATGTCAGCGGCGTCAATCGCACCGCCGTGCAGGGCTCGTTCGTGTTGAGCGCCTATGCCGAGGTGATCGGCGCGGACGGCCAGCCGTACCGCCACGACCTTGGCCACAGCGCCGTGCTGAGCCGTTTTAACGTGGTCAAGTGCGCCAACTGCCTGACCCATGCGGACGTGATGGCGCACTTCCCGCTCAACGGCCTGAGCGACCAACAGCAGCAGACCGCGAAGTTCCACGTGTTCCTGCATACGCGCACCGGCACCATTGCGCTGACCCCGGGCGTGCAGCCGCAAACCAAGGCCTTGTTCAAGTCCGCCGCGCCGCTCAAGGCCGGCAAGCCGATTGAACTGCGCGTCATCGCCTAAGGCCGGCCATGCCGACGATGTCCGCCGCGGGCCTGGCCGGCCGCGCCGCCGGTCCGCCGGCCAGGCTCGCCACCGTGGCCGGCGCCGCGCTGGCGGCGGTGGTCCTGCCCGGCTGGCTGCACGGCATGCCGCCGGCCGGGTGGTGGGGGCCGCTGGCCGCGCTGGCGGCGGCGCTGGCGGCAACCCGCTGCGCCAGCCGCACCGTGCTGCTGTGCCTGGCGGCGGTTGCGCTGGGCCTGGCACTGGACTTCACGCGCGTGCCGCCGGTGGTGCTGATGTCGCTGTGCGGCGCGCCGGAGCGCGGTTGGCTGCCGCTGCTGCTGGCGCATCTGCGGATGTTTCCGGCGACGTCGGCGTTGATGCTGTGCCTGTTGTTGCCGCACTATCTGCGGCGTCCGCGCCGGCTGCCGCTGCTGGCGCTGGAGTTCGCCGGCATGCTGGCGGCGATGACGCTGGCGATGGAGCTGTTCAGGCGGCTGGCCGTGCCGCTGGGCGGCGGCTGGGGACCGGATGGATGGGCCTGCGCGATGGCGGCGGGCATGATTGGATTCGAAACATTTTTCAGGAGACGAGTATGCGATATGCAAAAATAGCGCTGGTGCTGGCGGCAACGGCCGCCTGCCAGGCGTCGGCGGCCGAGATCGTGGCCGACGTGATCGACAATCCGCCGGTGCTGGGGGCCGGCAAGAAGCTGCTGCAGGCCGGCGAAAAATCCGCGCCGCCGCGCCTGAACCTGCTGCGCAAGGCCGACATGTCGGAAGTGGCGCCCGGCGTGCCGCGCGAGGTGGAGCTGAGCCTGGCGATCCAGTACGTCAACGGCTGGATACGCAATCCGAGCCTGGAGGCACCGGGCAAGATCAAGTACGACAAGGTCAGCCTGCGCAGCTATGTGCAAGGCGTGCCGGGCAAGGCGCATTCGATCGAGCCCAGCACGGAATGGGGGCCGCCGCGCCAGACCGCGTTTGTCGCACCGCAGATCGAGGCCTATCCGGGGCAGACGGTGCGCGTCACCCTCAACAACAACCTGCCGTTCGATCCGACCTGCATCAAGCTGGTGGGCGGGATCAACGTGCCGCATTGCTTCAACGGCACTAACCTGCACTCGCACGGCCTGTGGGTCAACCCGGCCGGCAACAGCGACAATGTGCTGATCTCGATTAACCCGGGCGTCGGCTTCCAATACGAATACAACATCCCGCCTACCCATCCCGCCGGCACGTTCTGGTATCACACCCACGTGCACGGCTCGACCGCGCTACAGGTGTCCAGCGGCATGGGCGGCGCGCTGATCGTGCGCGGCACGCGCAAGCCGACCGAGACCGAGAATGGCGACGTCGACACGCTGCTCAAACCGTTCCCCGAGCGCGTGCTGATGTTCCAGCAGATCCAGTATGCCTGCCGCTACCCGGCTGACGCCGAGGGGATTCGCAAGATCAAGACCTACGGCGACGAGGAGCGTAAAATCCATCCGAAAAACGATGATTTCCGCTATAAGTGCGACGAGGGCGACGTCGGCCGCATCGACGGCTACGACCAGCTCGCGCCCAGCACGTGGCGCAAGTCAGGCCGCTACACCAGCATCAACGGCGTGGTGATGGGCAAGCTGGTCAAGGCCAAGGCCGGCGTGGTCGAGCGCTGGCGCATGATACACGGCGGCGTGCGCGACACCATCGCGCTCAAGATACGCCGCCTGGCCGCCGATGCGCCGCCGCTCGCCGGCCTGACAGCCGCCGCCGAAACCGAAGACTATGTAAGGAAATACTGCACCGGCCCGGAACTGGAGCAATCGCTGGTGGCGGCCGACGGCCTGACCCTGGCCAAGGTGATGCGGAAGAAGGAAGTCATCTTCCAGCCGGCCTACCGTTGGGATGCGCTGGTGGTGTTCCCGGCCGCCGGCAACTACTGCCTGGTCAACGATGTTGAAGTGATGGCGACCATCGACCGCGCTGCGCCATCGGCGCAGCTGCTGGGCTTGGTGGAAGTGGAGGGCGGCACGCCGGTGGCGGGCGACGCGCGGAGCTATTTGCAGAACAAGCTGATCGCGTCGGCGCAAGCCAACCTGCCGCAAGTGAAGGCCAAGGTCACGGCCGAGCTGAAGAACGGACTCAGCTTGCGCAGCTTCGTGCCGCATGAAACCATTGCGGACAATGAAGTCACCGGCACGCAAACCATGATCTTCAATATCAAAGGCAGCAGCTACGAGGTCAACGGCGCTCCGTTCGATCCCAAGGCGCCACCGCGCAGCCTGCCGCTCGGCGGTGTCGAGGAATGGACGCTGACCTCGGACTTCGTCAGCCATCCGTTCCATATCCACGTCAACCCGTTCCAGATACTGAAGATACTGGCGCCGGACGGCACCGACATCAGCGGCGAGAATGCCGTCGACCCGGATGGCAAGGATAGCCAGTACGCCGGACTGAAGGGCGTGTGGAAGGATACCATCTGGGTCAAGAACCTGTTCGCGTCGGACGATCCGGCCAAGTCCAGGGAGGGCCGCTACACGGTCGTGGTGCGCACCCGCTACGAACGCTACATCGGCGACTTCGTCCTGCACTGCCACATCCTCGACCACGAAGACCAGGGCATGATGCAGGGCGTGAGGGTGGTGCTGCCGGACGGCGCCGGAGGCACCGCGCATGGCCATCACTGACGATTCTCATGGGAATGTTTATTGATGAGTAAAACTCATGAGGCCATGCTATTTTTGCCGTCTATTCATGGATGGAGGCATCCCGTACATTAGCGTCATCGAAAACCGCAACGGTACGCAAAATGTCCGCATTGAATAAACGGGCCATCCTGGCCATCATCCTCACGAGCTACGTCATGATCGTGCTCGACACCTCGGTCGTGCTGACGGGGCTGCCCAAGATCCACCAGGAGCTGGGCTTCACCGATACCGGCCTGGCCTGGGTGCAGAGCGCCTACACGCTGACCTTCGGCGGCTTCCTGCTGCTGGCCGCGCGCGCCGGCGATATCCTCGGCCGCCGCGCCATGCTGATCGCCGGACTGGCCATCTTCACGGCCGCCTCGGTGGCGATCGGCCTGGCGCGGTCGCCGCAGACGATGATCGCGGCCCGCGCGATACAAGGGCTGGGCGCGGCCATCCTGGCGCCGTCGACGCTGGCCCTGCTGCAAACCACCTTCACCGACGGCGCCGAGCGCATGAAGGCGGTCGCCTGGTACAGCGCGGTGGCCGGTGTCGCCGCCAGCGTCGGCCTGGTGATGGGCGGCGTGCTGACCGAGTGGCTGTCATGGCGCGTCGGCTTCTTCGTCAACCTGCCGATCGGCGTGTTGATGATCGCGGCGGCGCGCCGCCACATCGCGGAAAGCCCGCGCCGTCCGGGCCGGTTCGACGCGGCCGGCGCCGTCAGTTCGACGCTGGGCATGGGGGCGCTGGTGTATGGCTTCATCCGCTCGGCTTCGGCCGGCTGGGACGACGCCGTCACGCTGGGCGCGATTGCCGGCGGCCTGGCGCTGCTGGCCGCGTTCATCGCAAACGAAGCGCGCGCCGCGCAGCCGGTCATGCCGCTGCGGCTGTTCGCCAGCCGCGAGCGGGTCGCGGCTTATCTGGCGCGCATGCTGTTCCTTGCCGCGATGATCGGCTTCTTTTTCTTCACCACGCAGTACCTGCAAGTGATCGCGCATTTCAGCCCGTCCGCCACCGGCCTGGCCTTCCTGCCGATGACGCTGGTGAACTTCGCGGTGGCGATGGCGGTGCCGCGGCTGGGCCGCCGCTACGGCGGCGCGCGCGTGATGGCCATGGGACTGGCGGTCGGCGTGGCGGGCATGGCGTGGTTGAGCCGCGTGTCGGTCGATAGCGCTTACCTGACCGGCGTGGCGCTGCCGATGGTGCTGATCGGCGCGGGGCAGGGCATGGCCCTGAGCCAGCTGACGGCGTCCGGCATCAGCGGCGTGGCGCCGCAGGACGCGGGCGCCGCCTCCGGCGTGGTCAATGCGGCGCACCAGCTGGGCAATTCGCTGGGGCTGGCCGTGCTGGTGGCGATCGCCGCCGTCGGCGCGGGCCGGCTGCAAGGCGCCGCGCTACTGGCGCACCGCGTGACGGCCGCGCTGACCACCGCCACCGGCCTGCTGGCGCTGGCCTTCCTGCTGGTGTGGGCGCTGATCGTGCGGCCGCGGTCCGCGTCACTCCTGGTGGCGTAGCGCGCCGACCACCAGCTGGAACGCCGGCGAGGATTGGCGGCGGCTCGGGAAGTACAAGTGGTAGCCGGGGAAGGTCTGGCACCAGTCCCGCAGCACCTGGACCAGCGTGCCGTCCGCGACATGGCTGGCGGCCATGTCCTCCGGCAGGTAGGCCACGCCGTGGCCCGCCAGCGCGGCCCGCAGCCGCGGCGTGCTGCTGTTGAACACCCACTGGCCGTCGACCCGCACGTTGACGGCGGCGCCGTCCTTTTCAAAATCCCACACCAGCAGGTTGCCGTGCGTCGGCAGGCGCAGGTTGATGCAGTTGTGATCCTGCAGGTCGCGCGGCGTCAGCGGCTTGGAATGTTTGGCGAAGTAGGACGGCGCGGCCACCACCGCCATGCGCATGTCGGCGCCGATGCGCACCGCGATCATATCCTTCTCGACCTGGTCGCCCAGCCGCACGCCGGCGTCGTAGCGTTGCTCGACGATGTTGGTCATGCCGTAGTCGACGTTGATGTCGATCTTGATGTCGGGGTATTCGGCCAGCAGCGGCGCCAGCTTGGGCCACAGCACCGAGTTGGCGGCATGCTCGGCGCAGGTGATGCGGATGGTGCCGGCCGGCTTGTCGCGCATCTCGGTCAGCGCCGCCAGCTCGATATCGATCTCCTCGAAGCGCGGCCCGATGGCCTGCAACAGGCGCAGGCCGGCGTCGGTCGGGCTGACGCTGCGGGTGGTGCGGGTCAGCAGCCGTATGCCCAGCCGCGTCTCCAGGCCCCGTATCGTATGGCTCAGGGCCGATTGCGACACGCCCATTTGCCTGGCCGCCTTGGTGAAGCTGCCCTCGCGCGCCACGGCGACGAACGCCAAAAGGTCGTTGTAGTTTTCGTGTGCCATTGATGAGTTCCATTCATAAGCCCATACGGATTATAGTGGCTAATCATTTGAGTCGTTGACGGCTACACTGGATGGCATCGATAAGGAGAGCATCATGAAACAATTACCAGCAACGGCGGTACTGATCGGCAGCCTGATGTCGGCCGCCGCAGCGGAAGAGATGACGGCGCCGGTCAAGGTCACGCAGGTCGGCTCGCAGGCATCGGTGGCGGGGCCGGCGGCTAACTTCACGGGGACGGTGCGGGTCGATGCGCCGTTCAAGGGCAGTGGCGGGGCGCGCGTCGGCGGCGCGGTCGTCACCTTCGAGCCGGGCGCGCGCACCGCATGGCACACGCATCCGCTGGGCCAGACGCTGATCGTCACCGCCGGCGCGGGCCGCGTGCAGCACTGGGGCGGTCCGGTCCAGGAGATCAAGCCGGGCGACACCGTGTGGATACCGCCCAACACCAAGCACTGGCACGGCGCCGCGCCGACCACCTCCATGTCGCACATCGCCATCGCCGAGAATCTCGACGGCAAGGTGGTGGAGTGGCTGGAGAAGGTCAGCGACCGGCAGTACCAGCCCGGTTCTTGACGAACAAGGAGGTCAGCGCACCGACCACGCAGACGGCGATGACGTAGTACGCGGGGCCCAGCTTGTCGCTCTTCAGCATCACGGTGACGATGATCGGCGTCAGGCCGCCGAAGATGGCGTAGGACAGGTTGTACGAGAACGACAGCCCGGAGAAGCGGACCTGCGCCGGGAAGGCTTGCACCAGCACGCACGGTACCGCGCCGACCACGCCGACAAACAAACCGGTGACCGCGTACAGCGGCAGCAGCAGGTCGGGCCGCGCGGCGATGGTGGTGTAGAACAGGTAGGTGCAGATCGCCAGCAGCACGCTGCCGGCCATCAGCACGCGCCTGGCGCCCAGGCGGTCGGCCAGCACGCCGGCGATGATGCAGCCGAAGGCCAGGCATAGCGTGGCCGCCGTATTCGCCACCAGCGAGGTGCGGGCGTCGAAGTGGTAGATTTTCTGCAGCAGCGCGGGCGTCATCAGGATCACCACGACGATGGCGGCCGACAGCATCCAGGTCAGCAGCATCGATACGGCCACCGCGCCGCGATGGCTGCGCAGCACGGCCTTCAGCGGCATCTCGGCGGCCAGCGCTTTGCGCTGCTGCATTTCGGCGAACACCGGGGTTTCATGCAGCCAGCGGCGCAGGTACATCGCGCCCAGGCCGAACACGCCGCCCAGCAGGAACGGCAGGCGCCAGGCGCCGTCGGTCACCTCGGTTGGCGTGTAGACGGTATTCAGGCCGGTGGCGACCAGGGAGCCGAGCAGGATGCCGAAGGTCAGGCCGGCGGTCAAGGTGCCGCAGGCGTAGCCGGTGCGGTTGGCCGGCACGTGCTCGGAGACGAACACCCAGGCGCCAGGCACCTCGCCGCCGACCGCCGCGCCTTGCAGCACGCGCATCAGCAACAGCAGCAGCGGCGCCGCCAGGCCGATGGTGGCGTAGGTCGGCAACAGGCCTATCATCAGCGTCGGCACTGCCATCATCAGGATCGACAGCGTGAACATGCGCTTGCGGCCCAGCAGGTCGCCGAAGTGCGCCATGATGATGCCGCCCAGCGGACGCACCACGTAGCCGGCGGCGAAGATGCCGAAGGTCTGCAGCAGCTTCAGCCATTCCGGCATATCGGGCGGGAAGAACAGCTGTCCGATCGCGGCGGCGAAGAAGACAAAGATGATGAAGTCGTAGAATTCGAGAGCGCCGCCGAGGGCGGCCAGGGACAGGGTCTTGTAGTCCTGTCTGGTCAGCGGACGCGCGGCTGTGGTGTCGGTGGTGTGCATTTGTCTCTTTTTATAGGTGAAAGTGCCATGCGCTAGCATACGCACTTCCACCCGTCGAGTAAATGCCGTGCCGCCTTAGAAGCTATGCTTGATGCCGGTGATCAGGCCATTCTGGGTCTTGCCGGCGCCGACCGAGCCGCCCGCGCTGAGCGCCAGCGCCGCCGTGCCGTCGTTGTCGATGCGGCCGACCGCCGCATATACCGCGGTGCGCTTGGACAGGTTGTAGATCCCGCGCAGCAGGAACTGGGACGTGTCGTTGTTGCTGTTCTTGTAGTCCAACCTGGCGACCTGGCCGTCGATGGTCAGCAGCGGCGTGATGTTGTAGGCCGCGCCGAGGTAAACCAGGTTGCTGCGCGGGGTGGTGGCCGAGCCCTCGTTGCGGCGGGCGATGACGCCGCCGCCCACTTTCCAGTCGCCTTGCCTGATCAGGGCCGCAGCGTGGAAGCGGCTGTCGGTCTTGTCGCTGGTGTTCAAGCCGCCGGAGGCGAGCGGGCCGCCGTAGATGCGGTCGTAGGCGCTGAACAGCGAGAAGCCCTGGCCGTCGTAGCGCAGCATCGCCGACCATTCGCGGCACTGCATGGCGTCGGTGGCGCTCTCGCCGCCGCAGTTGGTGCCGGCGGGGCCGCCGGCCGACGAGGTGTCGCGGCCCAGGCTATAGGTGCCGCCGACGGTCACGCCGCCAAAGGTGCCGCGATACGCGACCGAGTTGTCGCTGCGGCCGTTCGGGATGAACGAGTCCAGCGAACCGAGGCCGTACTGCGACGGTCCGATGATGTCGACGTCGTAGGTGGAGGTGGTCAGCATATTGTAGTTGCGGCCGAAGGTGACCTGGCCCCAGCTGCCCGACAGGCCGACATTGGCCTGGCGGCCGAACAGGCGGTTGCCCTGGCCGAGGGTGCCGGTATCCGGCGCGAAGCCGTTTTCCAGCACGAAGACGGCTTTCAGACCGCCGCCCAGGTCCTCGGTGCCGCGGAAACCGAGGCGCGAAGGGAACATGCCGCCGCCCAGGCTGGGCATGCGGGTGACGCTGTTGCCGGCGGCGTCGGCGTTGCTGTAGTACTCGACGGCGGCGTCGATGATGCCGTAGGTGGTGATGCTGCTCTGCGCCTGGACGGCCATTGGGCTGATGCAGGCTGCCGCGATGGCGGTCAATGCGATTTTATTTTTCATACTTGTCTCCGGTTTCAGTTTTGAACAGGCGTGTTTGTAGAGTCGCCTCTTGCGAGGCGACGCCAGGGTGCGGCGGTTTAAAGCGCTATTTGGCGGCGGGCTGGTTCCAGTCCGTGGCGCCGGTGGTGGACGTCGAGGCAACCGAATACAGCGCGCCCGGTGCGTTCCGGGTCTGCTGGAAGTCGGCCAGCGACTGGCCGCGCATGGCGGCGTAGATGTGCAGGTTGGACACGCCCACCGAGGCGCCGAGCTTCTCCAGCAGGAAGAAGATCACGCCGTAGTGGATCATGCCGCGCCAGTCGCGTTTGGAGATCAGCTCGCGCTCCCGGGCGGTCAGCCCGGCTTCCTCATAGGTCGATTCGGCATCGGCGGCGAAGCGCGCGCGGAACTCCGGCTTCACCAGCTGGTGCAGGTACTTGTTGATGCGGTAGGCGCGCACGCTGGTCTCCAGCGTGAACGGATAAGTGCCTTCCAGTTCCGCCACGCCGTCCGTCTGGTGGCCGATGTGCGCCAGGTGCTGTTCGCGGCTGCGCGCGGTCAGCGCCTTGTCGGCCGGGACGTCGTTCTCGTACAGCGCCACGGCGATGCCGGTCATCGACGGCAGGTAGTATTCGCGGTGCAGGCAGCGCACCTTGGCCGACATGGCGCCGCGCATGGCCATCCACATCACCACCTCGGCGCTCTCCCAGCCGCCCAGGCGCGCGAAGTCGGCCTGCGTCATGTTCATCAGCGTTTCCGGATCGTTCTCGAACAGGTCGAGGAACTGGTGGTCCCACGGCGTGTTGTTGAAGCCCGCGCGCTCGCCGTGCACCTGGTGCGACAGGCCGCCGGTGGCGACCAGCACCACGTTCAGGTCTTCCGGATAGCTTTCGATGGCGCGGCGCAGACCCTGGCCCAGCTTGAAGCAGCGGCGCGCCGACGGCACCGGGAACTGCAGCACGCCGACCTGCAGCGGCACGATGCTGCCCGGCCAGCCGCCTTCCTTGTCGTGCGGCCACAGGATCGACAGCGGCGAGAAGCAGCCGTGGTCCAGCGGCTTTTGCTGGAAGAAGGACATATCGAATTCGTCGGCCATCAGCGATTTGCCGATGTGCTGCGCGAGGGCGGCATGGCCGGCGACGGGCGGCAGGTCGCGCGCGCCGCCGCCTTCATCGGCGGCGCTGTAGCTATCCCCGATGCCCAGCGCGAACGCCGAGTAGTGGTCGAAGAAGAACGAGGTGACGTGATCGTTGTAGATCACCATCAGGACGTCGGGCTTCTTCTCCGCCAGCCATTTCTGCACCGGCTCGTACGCCTTGAAGATGGGCGCCCAGGCGGCGTCCTGCTGCTTGCCGGCGTCGAGCGCGAAGCCGATGGTCGGGGTATGGGACGAGGCGATGGCGCCGATGATATTAGCCATGATGATTCCTAAGCTGCCGCGGTGCGTCGACCGAGCTTGTTGACAATGATGAAGATGGCCGCCAGCGTCGCCGGTCCCGCCAGGATGGCGATCACCGCGCTGAAACCCCAGCCCATCGACAGCAGCACGCCGCCGGTGAAGGAGCCGAAAATACTGCCGAAGCGGCCCATGCCCTGCATCCAGCTGACGCCTGTGGCGCGCACCACGGTCGGGTAGCAGGACGGAGCGTAGGCATTCAGCCCGGTCTGGGCGCCGCTCATGCAGAAACCCGCCAGCAGCACGAAGACGGCGAACATCGACGATTCTACGCTGCCCGAGGCCAGGCACAGGATGAAGATCGCGCCGCCCATGTAGGCTGCGGAAATCACCTTGTTCGGCGACACGCGGTCCATGAAGTAGCCGACCAGCAGCGCGCCCACGGTGCCGCCCAGTTGGAACAGCGCGGTGATGTTGGCGGCGCGTTCGATCGGCAGGCCGGCATCCTTGATCATGGTCGGCAGCCAGCCGCTCAGCAGGTAGATCACCAGCAGGCCCATGAAGTAGGTGCCCCACAGCGACAGCGTGGTGGCGCGATAAGCGGAAGACAACAGCACCTTGCCCGGTTGCGAACCGGTCACCTGCGGTTCGCTGATGGTGAACTGGGCGTGCTCCGGCACGTCGCCGCCGACCACGCGGCGCAGCGTGCGGCCGATGCGTTCGGCCGGGAATTTGCGCACCACCAGGAAGCGCACCGATTCCGGGATCAGCAACAGGTAGATTGGCAGGCAGGCCAGCGGAATCGCGCCGCCGACGATCAGCACCGTGCGCCAGCCGTAGTGCGGCAGCAGGGCCGCCGCGCCGAAGCCGACCAGCGCCGAGCCCAGGTTGAAGCCGGTGAACATGATCGCGATCAGCGTCGAGCGCGAACGCTCCGGCACGTATTCCGACAGCAGGGTGGTGGTGTTCGGCATGGCCGCGCCCAGGCCCAGGCCGGTCAGGAAACGCAGCGCCGACAATGTCACGACATCGCTGGCGAAGGCGCTCAGCACGCTGAAGGCGCCGAACCAGGCGACTGAAGTCAGCAGCAGTTTTTTGCGGCCGTAGCGGTCCGACATGGGGCCGACCAGGATGGCGCCGATCGCCAGGCCGATGGGCGCGGCGCTCATGACGACGCCGAAGGCGGCACGCGAGATGCCCCACTCCTTGGTGATGTCAGGCGCCAGGAAGCCCATGATCGCGACGTCCATGCCATCGGTCGCGACGATCAGGAAGCAGAGTGCCAGCAGCAGCCACTGATAGCCGCTCATCTTCCTGTTGTTGATATGCGCCCTGACATCGAGCGTTTGTCCTATATTCATTAAGTCTCCTGATCGAATTTATGTTCTATGTAAAAGAGTGTAAAGACGAGTGGCAGCGCCACCGCTATCGCAGTGTACGTTTGGAGAAGAGGGGGTGTATTGCTTTTGACTGCCGGACCGTTTCAATCTGCTTATCGGTCGGATGGTTGCCGGAACTGACCCCGGACTTTAGCGCCAGCGGGCGCTGATCGCCTCGATTTCCGCCAGCAGCGCGTAGGCGCCGGGGGAGAGATGGGCGCCCTTGCGCGTGGTGACGCCGATGCTGCGTTCCATGCCCGGCATCTCAAACGGCAGCACCACCAGTTGCCCGGTCCGCACTTCGTGGTGCAGTTGATGCGCCGACAGCACGGTCAGCATGTCGCTGGAAACCAACAGTCCGCGCAGCAGCGCCAGGTCGCCGGTTTCGACGGCGGGCGAGGGCGGCGCCTCGCCGCCGCGCTGAAAGAACTGCATCAGCGATTCGCGCAGGGGCGTGCCGCTGCGCGACAGCACCCAGGGATAGCCGGTCAGGTCGGCCAGCTTCAGGGTCTTGCGCGCGGCCAGCGGATGGCCCTTGCGCGCCACCAGCGCCGCCTTGTCCTCGAACAGGGAGCGCGATTCGAAGGCGTCGCCGGCGCCGGCGCGCTGGGCGCCGACGATAAAGTCGATACGCCCGCTCAGCAGGTTGGCGGTCAGCTCCTCGTAGGGGCTTTCCAGCGAACGGATCTGCAGCTGTGGATGGCGCTTGAGCACCGAGGCGATCGCCGTCGGCAGCAGCTGCGAACGCGCCAGCGGCAGGGCGCCCATGGTCACCACGCCCAGCACCACGCCGGCCAGCGCGGCGATGTCCTCGGGGATGTGGCGCAGTTCGGCCAGCACCCGCTCGAACGCCTCGCTCCAGCGCCGTCCGGCATCGGTCGGGACCATGCCGTGCGCGGTACGCAGGAACAGCGGCTGGCCCAGCATGTCCTCCAGCCGGGCGATGGCCTGGCTGACCGCCGATTGCGACACGCCCATCGCATGTGCCACGCTGGGCATGTGGTGCACTTCCGCCAGCAGCGCCGCCGCTTGCAGGCGGCGCTCGTTGAGCAGCGCCTCGATGCCGCCGACCTTGCTGCCGTTGCGGTCGCGCAGGCGCATGGCTTCCTCGCGCACCTCGTACAGTTCGGCCTCGATGCGGTCGGCGCGCAGCCGCACCACTTCGCCGGCGGCGGTCAGCAGCATGCCGCGCCCCTTGCGCTCGAACAGCTGCACTTCCAGGCTTTCCTCCAGCGCCGCCACCGAGCGGGCGACCGCCGAGGAAGCCCGGAACAGGCTCTCGGACGAGCGCCGTATGCCGCCGCTGGCGGCGACGGCATTGAAAGCGTGGAGGTGGCGCAGGCTGACCAGGATCATGTGATTAAAAATTGGGCTCGATAAGCAGATTAGAACAAATCCGCGCGCACAACGCAACCACGCGATTCGCCAGGCCACGGATACTGGCCTTATCTACACAGCCCCGAGCCCTGGCCTTATGACTAATTCCGATTTGCGCGCCATCCCTTGCATGCTGATGCGCGGTGGTACCTCGCGCGGGCCGTTTTTCCTGGAGTCCGACCTGCCGGCCGATACCGCCGCGCGCGACCGCGTGCTGCTGGCGGCGATGGGGTCGCCCGATCCGCGCCAGATCGACGGCTTGGGCGGCGCCCATCCGCTGACCAGCAAGGTCGGCATCGTGCGCCGCAGTACCACGCCGGGCGTCGATCTCGATTTCCTGTTCGCACAGCTGCAGCCGAATAACGACACCGTCGATGTCACGCCCAATTGCGGCAACATGCTGGCGGCGGCGCTGCCGTTCGCGCTGGAGCGCGGCCTGCTGCAGGTTGCCGATGGCGAAACCACGGCCCGCATCCTGACGCTGAATACCGGCATGCAGTGCGACGTCACCGTGCAAACGCCGGGCGGCAAGCTGCAATACGGCGGCGACGCCCGCATCGACGGCGTGCCCGGCACGGCTGCGCCGATCACCATCAACTTCCTCGACACGGCGGGGTCGGTGTGTCCGTCGCTGCTGCCTTCCGGCCGGGTGCTGGACCGCGTCGCCGTCGGCGGCGACGCGCCATACGAAGTCGACGCGACGCTGATCGACAACGGCATGCCGATGGTGCTGGTGCGCGCGGGCGATTTCGGCATCACCGGCTACGAAACCGTGGCGGAGATGAACGCCAACACCGCCTTGCGGGCCCGGATTGAAGCGCTGCGCCTCGCCGCCGGTCCTTTGATGGGACTGGGTGACGTCAAGACCAGGAATTATCCGAAGATGTGCCTGATCGCAGCGCCACGAGATGGCGGCAGCCTCGCCACGCGCTGCTTCATTCCGCATGTCTGCCACGAGTCCATCGGCGTACTGGCCGCCGTCACCGTGGCTACCGCCTGCGTGCTGAAAGGCTCGGTGGCCGACGGCATCGCCAGCGTGCCTGGCGGGGCGCGCAAGACCCTGTCCATCGAACACCCGACCGGCGAATTCAGCGTCGAGCTGGCGCTGGACCCGAACAATCCCGAGCAGGTAACACGCGCCGCCTTGCTGCGCACTGCTCGTCCTATCATGCGGGGCGAAGTGCTGGTCCCCGCGTCCATCTGAAGAGGATCACACCTGATGCGCAAACCCCTGATTATCGATTGCCACGGCCACTACACCACCGCGCCGAAAGCGCTGGAAGAGTGGCGCAACAAGCAGGTCGCCAACCTGAACACGCCGGCGCTGGGACCGAAGGTTTCGGAGCTGAAGATCAGCGACGACGAGCTGCGCGAATCCATCGAATCGAACCAGCTGCGCCTGATGAAGGAACGCGGCTCGGACCTGACCATCTTCTCGCCGCGCGCCAGCTTCATGGCGCACCACATCGGCGACTTCAACACCAGCGCCACCTGGGCCGCGATCTGCAATGAGCTGTGCGCCCGCGTGGCCGGGCTGTTCCCGGATCACTTCATCGGCGCCGCCATGCTGCCGCAATCGCCGGGCGTCGATCCCGCCAGCTGCATTCCCGAACTGGAGAAGTGCATCAAGCAATACGGCATGGTCGGCATCAACCTGAACCCGGATCCATCGGGCGGCCATTGGACCTCGCCGCCGCTGTCGGACCGCTCGTGGTATCCGATCTACGAAAAGATGGTGGAGTACGGCATTCCGGCGATGATCCACGTCAGCACCAGCTGCAACGCCTGCTTCCACACCACCGGCGCGCACTACCTGAACGCCGATACCACCGCCTTCATGCAGTGCCTGACCAGCGATTTGTTCAAGGACTTCCCGGACCTGAAGTTCCTGATCCCGCACGGCGGCGGCGCCGTGCCTTACCACTGGGGCCGATTCCGCGGCCTGGCGCAGGAAATGAAAAAGCCGCTGCTGACCGAGCACCTGCTGAACAACATCTTCTTCGACACCTGCGTCTACCACCAGCCGGGCATCGACCTGCTGACCAAGGTCATGCCAGTCAAGAACGTGCTGTTCGCCTCCGAGATGATCGGCGCCGTGCGCGGCATCGACCCGGAAACCGGCAACTACTACGACGACACCAAGCGCTACATCGAAGCGGCCAACCTGACCGACGACGACCGCTTTAATATTTTCGAAGGCAACGCGCGCAAGGTCTTTCCGCGCCTGGACGCCGCTTTGAAGGAGAAAGGATTATGACCACTACGCCGCTGATCAATCAACTGGGCATCGTCAAGCGCAACATCGTGCGCGCGGAGCGCCAGCACGTCGACCACCTGGGCCAGTTCGGCAGCGCCACCGTGCATGAGGCGATGGGCCGTGTCGGCCTGCTGAAGCCTTACATGCGTCCGATCTACCCGGGCGCGCTGGTGGCCGGCACCGCCGTCACCGTGCTGCTGCACCCCGGCGACAACTGGATGATGCACGTGGCGGCGGAACAGATCCAGCCGGGCGACATCGTGGTGGCCGCCATCACCGCCGACTGCACCGACGGCTATTTCGGCGACCTGCTGGCGACCAGCTTCATGGCGCGCGGCGCCAAGGCACTGATCATCGACGCCGGCGTGCGCGACGTGCGCATCCTCAAGGAGATGGGTTTCCCGGTGTGGAGCAAGTGCGTCAGCGCCAAGGGCACGATCAAGGCGACGGTGGGTTCGGTGAACATTCCGGTGCTGTGCGCCGGTGCGCTGGTCAATCCGGGAGACGCCATCATCGCCGACGATGACGGCGTGGTCGTGGTGCCGGCCGCCGACGTGGCGCGCGTGGCCGCCGTCGCGCAAAAGCGCGAGGACCTGGAAGGCGAGAAGCGCGCCAGACTGGCAGCCGGCGTGCTGGGGCTGGACATGTACAACATGCGCGGACCGCTGGAGCAGGCCGGCCTCAAATACATCGACTGAGATGCGGAGCCGGCCGAAGGAATGGACCGTAGGCCTGGTCGGCTACGGTGAGGTAGGGCGCATCCTGGCGGAGGACCTGCGCCGCTTGCGCATGGCCGTCAATGCCTACGATGTCAAGTTGGGCACGCCCGACGGCGCCGCCATGCAAGCGCACGCGGAGCAGCGCGGCGTCGGACTCAAGCCCTCGCACGCGGCGCTGGCCTCGTCGGCGGACCTGGTGATCTCCGC
The DNA here is from genome assembly GCF_047302815.1 of Duganella sp. CT11-25. Taxonomy (NCBI): domain Bacteria; kingdom Pseudomonadati; phylum Pseudomonadota; class Betaproteobacteria; order Burkholderiales; family Oxalobacteraceae; genus Duganella; species Duganella sp. CT11-25. Next base: position 1,729,059 of record NZ_JBKBFD010000001.1, on the reverse strand, counting down.
CGTCACCGCCAGCCAGACCGTCGCCGTGGCTGCGGCCTGCGCGCCGGGCATGCGCCGCGACGCCTTCTTCCTCGACTTCAATTCCGCCTCGCCGAACGCCAAGCGCACGGCCTGCGACGCGATCACCAGCGCCGGTGCGCGCTATGTCGAGGGCGCCGTCATGACCTCGATGCCGCCGTACCGCCAGCGCGTGCCGCTGCTGCTGGGCGGCACGCACGCCGCCGTGCTGGCGCCGCTGCTCAACGACATCGGCTTCGCCAGCAAGATGGCGTCCGACCAGATCGGCGTCGCCTCCGCCGTCAAGATGTGCCGCAGCGTGATGATCAAGGGGCTGGAGGCGATGGTCATCGAAAGCTTCACGGCGGCCCGCGCCTACGGTGTGGAAGACGCGCTATTGGCCTCGCTGCTGGAGACTTTCCCCGGCATCGACTGGGAAAAGCAGGGCGCTTATTTCTTCCAGCGCGTGATCGAGCATGGCCGCCGCCGTGCCGAAGAGATGCAGGAATCCGCCCGCACCGTGGCCGATGCCGGCCTGACGCCGTTCTCCGCCTACGGCACGGCGCAGCGCCAGGCCTGGATCGGCGACATGGCCGACGCCGGAATATTCGGAATCAAAGGCGGTACCGCCTTTGCCCGCAGCGCCGACTGGCGCACGGAAGCAGACCGTATCCTTGCGGCCATCAAGGAAAAATAGAAAACCACCACGGAGACCAAATGGATTTCAAAAAAATAGCAGTACTGGGATTGTTCGCCTGCACAGCCATCGCCGCGCAGGCTTCGCAGGAAGATGACGCCAGGGCGCTGGTCAAGAAAGCCATCGTCGCCATCAAGGCGCAGGGCATCGAAAAAGCCTGCGCCGACTTTGCGGATCCCGCCAAGGGCTATATGGCCGGCGAATCCTATGTCTATGTCCACGACATGCGCGCCAGGATGCTGTGCAACGCCGGCAGCCCGCGCACCGTCGGCAAGGACATGATCGAGATGAAGGACATGGACGGCAAGTACTTCAACAAGGAGATGCTGGAGATCGCCAAGACCAAGGGCAGCGGCTGGCTGGAATACAAGTGGGTCAACCCCAAGACCAAGAACATCCAGGACAAGAAATCCTATGTCGAACGACAGGAGGATTTCATTGTCGGTTCCGGCTTCTATAAATAAGCCGCGTTATGAGCCCGTGGCGCCTTTCGGCGTGCGGGCGCCCCAGACGGCATAGAACAGCACGTACAGTTCGCAGGCCGCCGTCAGCAGGAACGATTGCTGCAGGCCGTAGGTGTCGGCCAGCCAGCCCTGGATCACGACCAGCGCGCCGCCGGCGATGGCCATGATCAGCAGGCCGGCGCCTTCTTCGGTCAGCGGGCCCAGATCCTTGATGCCGAGCGTGAAGATGGTCGGGAACATCACCGAGTGGAACAGGCCGACCGAGATCAGCGCCCACATCGCCACATTGCCGCTGCCCAGCGCCGCCACCATCATGACGATGAACGCGCCGATGCTGGCCAACGCCAACACCGATTCCGCCGAGATCTTGCGCATCAGCGCGCTGCCGGCGAAACGACCCACCATCATGCCGCCCCACAGGATGAACAGGTAGTGCGCGCCTTGCTCATGGGTGAGGCCGCCGATATGCGGCTGCTCGACGAAGTTGATGAACAGGTTGGCGACGCCGATTTCCGCGATCAGGTAAATGAAGATGGCCGGGATGCCGAATACCAGGTTGCGATGGCGCCACAGCGACAGGCCGCCGCGCTGTTCCCTGGACGCGCTGTGGGCGCCGCCCTGCAGCGCCGGCAGCGGAAAGCGGGCAATGACCAGCGCCAGGACGACCAGCACCGCCGCGACGATCAGATAAGGCAGTTGCACCGCCTGCGCATCGGCCAGGCGTTCGGCCTGGGTCAGCACGTGGCCGGCTTCGGCCGTGCCCGAGCTGGAGCGGCCCAGGATCAGGTAGGCGCCGAACAGCGGCGCCAGCGTGGTGCCCAGCGAATTGAACGCCTGCACCAGGTTCAGGCGCGCGGACGCATCCTTCGGCGAACCGACCACGGCGACATACGGATTGGCCGACACCTGCAGCAGCGTGATGCCGCAGGCGATGACGAACAGCGCCGCCAGCGTGACCGGATACGACGGCAGGCGCGCCGCCGGCACCATCAGGATCGAGCCGACCGCCATGATGCACAGGCCGGTGACCAGCGATTTTTTGTAGCCGACGCGCTTGATCAGGCGCGCCGAAGGAATCGCGGCCACGAAATAGGCGATGAACCATACCGACTCGATGAGCGTGGTCTGCGTGTAGCTGAGCTCGAACACGCTGCGCAGGTGCGGCAGCAGCGTGTTGTTGATGACGGTGATGAAGCCCCAGGTGAAGAACAGGCTGGCCAGCAGCGACATCACGGCGCGTGCGCTCGCGGGTGAGGGAGCGTGCGACTCCGGGATGGCGGCGGATGTTGAAATTGGACCTGGCATGCAAAAATCTCCTGAGACTCATTGTTTGCCGGCTATGCTAATGGATCGGTCCGCCGATTACCAATGCACAAAATTGCATTTGCTATGTCAGTTGGATATAGAACATTGTTGCGGCATTGCGACGCTCGTACTGCGCCGCCGTAAAACCCAGCCGTTCACGGGCGTAGAGGGGCAGAAACGGCCTATTTTATGCTGCGTCGCAATATGAATTTAGCTTTACAAATTCCTACGGTAAGCTAAAGTCAGTACAAATGATAACGCTATCTTCGCGTTGCCAGCTAAATCCCCATTTCAAAGTTGAAGTTGCCGCCGTTATGTGGGGCTACTTAACAGAAATGAAATGTTAGCGCTAACTTGATCTGGAGCAGTGGATGGAGAGTATTCGTTGGGTGGTGATGGGTGTCAGTGGTTGCGGCAAGAGCACCGTGGGGCAGGCGTTGGCGACCGCGCAGGGCGTGCCTTACATCGAGGGCGACCAGTTTCATCCTGACGCCAATGTGGCCAAGATGTCGGCCGGCATCCCGCTCAACGACGACGACCGCGCCGGCTGGCTGCTGGCGCTGCAGGCGCAGGTGCGCGACGCGCAGCAGCGCAACGCCGGCCTGGTGATGTCATGCTCGGCGTTGAAACGGCGCTACCGCGACCTGCTGCGCCAGGGCGACCCGGCGCTGCGCTTCGCCCACCTGAACGGCCCGAAGGAATTGATTTCGGCGCGCATGCAGGCGCGCGCCAACCATTACATGCCGCCTTCGCTGCTGGACAGCCAGTTCCGCGACCTGGAACCGCTGCAGGCGGACGAGGCGGGCATCACGCTCGATATCGGCGAGGCCCCGACCCTGTTGGTGGCGCAGATACTCCGGGAGGAACAACGCCAGGCTTGACGGGCTGGGCATGGAAGCAAAAGAAGTACCGCAGCGGGCCGTCAGCAGTACCGCGCGCAATCAAATAATAATCTGGAGACTCAAATGACTACTACACTGACTACCCGCAACACCATCATGCGCCTGGCCGTGGCCAGCGCCTGCAGCTGGATCGCCATCGGCGCCCAGGCCCAGCAAGCCGCCGAGCCGGCGCCGCCCGCGGCCGCCCAGGATGCCGCGGCCCCGGCCGCCGACGCGCCGGAAGCCGCCCCGACCACCAACGTGGTGACCGTCTCCGGCTCGCGCATCGCCTCGCGCGGCTTCAGCGCGCCGACGCCGACCACCAGCCTGGGTTCCGAAGACCTGGCCAAGAGCGCCCAGCCCAACCTGTTCAACACCATCGCCGAACTGCCGGCGCTGCAGGGAAGCACCGGCCGCACCACCAGCACCAACAGCACCTCCAGCGGCATCCAGGGCCTGAGCTCGCTGAGCCTGCGCGGCCTCGGCCCGATCCGCACCCTGACCCTGCTCGACGGCCAGCGCGTGGTCGGCGCCAACGTCACCGGCGTGACCGACGTCAGCCAGTTCCCGCAGCTGCTGGTCAAGCGCGTCGACGTGGTCACCGGCGGCGCCTCGGCCTCGTACGGCTCGGACGCGATCGGCGGCGTGGTCAACTTCATCACCGACAAGAAATTCGAAGGCTTCAAGGCCAACGTCGAGGGCGGCCAGACCAGCTATCACGACGACAGGAACGGCACCCTGCAAGCGGCCTGGGGCAAGTCCTTCATGGACGACCGCCTGCACGTGACGGCCAGCGGAGAGTACGGCCGCGAGAAGGGCATCGACGCGCCGGGCTTCGGCGAAGTCGGCCCGAACGGCCGCACCTGGTACAAGAACACCGCCTACCAGGTGCGCCCGATCGCCCAGACCAACGACGGCAAACCGCAATACACGGTCATCGACCACGCGCAACAGTTCCAGTACGCCAAATATGGCCTGATCACCAACGGCCCGCTGCAAGGCACGGCCTTCGGCCCGAACGGCGTGCCCTACCAGTTCAACTATGGTTCCAACGGCGTGCCGACCGGCACCGGCGCGGTCACTGGCTGCGTCAACCCGTTCTGCGTCGGCGGCGACTTGAGCGGCAGCGTCGGCGCCGGCACCAACCTGGCGATGGACCTGACGCGCCAGGTCGGCTATACCCGCGTCGGCTTCGACATCAATCCGGACCATGAAATCTACATGACCGCCAACTACGGCAAGGTCAAGTCGGTGTTCACGCCGAATCCGGGCGCGGCCAAGAACGCCAACCTGACCATCCAGTGCGACAACCCGTTCCTGCCGGCGTCCATCGTCGCCGCGTGCGCCGCCAACAAGATCACCAGCTTCCAGTACGGCACGGCCAACGCCGAGTTCCCGCGCAATATCAACGTCCACCCGACCCGCGAGATGCAGCGCCTGGTGCTGGGCGGCGACGGCAAGTTCCAGCTGGGCGGCAAGGAATGGTCGTACGACACCTACGCCGAATACGGCCAGAACAAGACCGACATCATTGTCCGCGACATCACGCTGAACAGCCGCTACAACGCCGCCATCGACGCCGTGCGCGGCCCGAACGGCAACATCGTCTGCCGCAATCCGGTCGCGGCGGCCTCCGGCTGCGTGCCGCTCAACATCATCGGCGACGTGCCGGCCGATCCGGCCGCGATGGCCTACATCGAGCCGGTCAACGGCCCGCAGCAGCACACCAAGCAAACCCAGCAGGTTGTCAGCTTCAACATCAACGGCGAAGCGTTCGAATCGTGGGCCGGCCCGGTCGCCGTCGCCACCGGCGCCGAATACCGCCGCGAACACTACAGCGTGACCGGCGACCCTTACGGCGCCGGCGTGTCCGACATCAGCCCCAATTCGGCCGCCTATCCGGCCGATCCGCTGCTGAACGCGCCGGTGGGCAACAACTGGTACGCGGGTAACTATCACAACGGCTCGGGCACCTACGACGTCAAGGAAGCGTACCTGGAATTGAACGTGCCGGTGCTGAAATCGGCGACCTGGGGCGAGGCCAACCTGAACGTGGCCGGCCGCGAGACCGTCTACAGCACGTCCGGCAACGCCAAGACCTGGAAGCTCGGCGGCACCTGGAAGACCGGCGTCGACGGCCTGCGCCTGCGCGCGGTGACCTCGCACGACGTGCGCGCGCCCAACCTGAGCGAGCTGTACGCCGCGCCGGTGGTGGTCAACAACGTGGCGAACTACAACGGCGCCGCCGTCTCGTTCCAGCAGCGCACCGTCGGCAACACCAAGCTGCGCCCCGAGGAAGCGCGCAACACCGTGCTGGGCATCGTCATGACGCAGCCGAGCTGGGCGCCTGGCTTCAGCGCCTCGGTCGACTACTTCGACATCAAGGTCAACGGCGTGATCTCGGCCCTGTCGGCGCAGCAGGAAATCGACCTGTGCTCCGCCGGCAACCAGGAAGTCTGCGGCGCGATGTCGCTGAACAACGCGAACACCGCCAACAACTACGTGACGGTGCAGGCGTTCAACCTGGCGTCGCTGCGCAACAAGGGCTACGACCTGGAGGCGTCCTACCGCATGAACCTGAAGGACTACGGCCTGCCCGGCCGCCTGACCTTCCGCGCGCTGGCGACCCGCACCATCAGCTTCCTGACCGATCCCGGCGTCGTCGGCACCATTCCGTCTGAAGCGGCCGGCAACAACCTGGGCGGCACGCCGAAGTGGAAGGGCCTGGCCACGCAATCGTGGGACACCGATAAATACAGCCTGACCCTGAGCGAGCGCTGGATCAGCAAAGGCGTCTACAGCAACGAGTTCATCGAGTGCCAGACCAATTGCCCGGTCTCGACCATCACGCACGCGACCATCTTCAACAACAAGATGAGCGGCGCGTTCTACGTCGACCTCGGCGGCAGCATGAAGATCGCCGACAAGACCACGGCCTACTTCAAGATCGACAATATCGGCAACCGCGATCCCGTCGCCGCGCCGCAGACCAACCTGAGCTTCGCGATCAACCCGACCCTGTACGATGTGCTGGGCCGTGTCTATCGCGCTGGTGTGCGCTACAACTTCTAAGCGCCCGCTCCGATGAGTATCACCAGTCCGTTGGCCTCGCTCCTCGGAGTGACGCCGGCTGCGTGGGCGCTGATCGCCGTCGCCCTGTCGGTCGGCTTGCTGACCTTGCTGATCGCCTGGGGCAAGGTGCAGCCGCTGCTGGCTTTCGTGGTGGCGTCGCTGGCGGCGGCGCTGCTGCTCGGCATGCCGCTGGAGAGCATCCCCAAGTCCATCGACAAGGGCATAGGCGATCTGCTTGGCTCGCTGATCGTGATCGTCTGCCTGGGCGCCGTGTTCGGCAAGCTGATCGCCGACAGCGGCGCCGCCCAGCGCATCGCCAGCTACCTGATCGGCGTATTCGGCTCGGCGCGCATGCCGGTGGCGCTGACCCTGACCGGCTTCGTGGCCGGGATTCCCCTTTACTACAACGTCGGCTTCGTGCTGCTGGTGCCGCTGGTGTTCTCGCTGGTGTACCAGAGCGGGCGGCCGGCGGTGGCGCTGGCGATTCCGCTGCTGGCCGGGCTGTCGATCGCGCACGGCTTCCTGCCGCCGCATCCGTCGCCGACCGCGCTGGTGGCGCAGTTCCACGCCGATATGGGCCGCACGCTGTTCTATGGCTTGATCGTCGCCGTGCCCACGCTGATCCTGGCCGGACCGGTGTTTGCGATGACGCTCAAGCGCATCAAGAGCGAACCGGCGCCGATGTTCCGCACCGGCCTGCGCGACGAGGCCGAGCTGCCGGGCGTGTTCAACAGCTTTGCCACGGCGCTGCTGCCGGTCTGGCTGCTGGCCGCCGCCACCGGCTTGACGATGCTGCCGACCGGCGATCCGGCCTTGAAATCGCTGGTGCTGTTCCTGGCCAATCCGATGATCGTCATGCTGATCGCGCTGGCCGTCGCCGTGGTGACGCTGGGCCTGGCGCGCGGCCGGCGCGTGCAGGACTTGATGTCCGGCGCGCAGGACGCCATGCGCGACATCGCGCCCATCCTGCTGGTGATCGCGGGGGCGGGCGCGCTGAAGCAGGTGCTGGTCGATTCCGGCGTCAGCGCGCAACTGGGCACGCACCTGAGCGCCTTGCCGGTGCCGCCGCTGGTCCTGGGCTGGCTGGTGGCGACGCTGATACGTATTTGTCTGGGCTCGGCCACGGTGGCCGGGTTGACTGCGGCTGGCATCGTCGCGCCGGTGGTGCAAGCCTCCGGCACCGATCCCAGCCTGATGGTGCTGGCGATTGGCGCCGGCAGTTTGATGTGCAGCCATGTGAACGATTCCGGCTTCTGGATGTTCAAGGAATATTTCGGGCTGTCGCTGAAGGATACCTTCCGCTCCTGGACGCTGATGGAAACGCTGGTCGGCGTGTTCGGGCTGATTTTCGTATTGCTCCTTTCTGTCTTGATTTAACTCAGGGAAAACACAGATGAAACAATTTTTGACTACTGCCGTACTCGCGGTGGCGGTGCTGTGCGCGCCTATGGCCGCGCAGGCTGCATCCATATCGGCCTACCAGACCATGCCGGACGATCCCCGCGCGGTGAAAGTGAAAGCCGTCGGCGACGGCCGCGCCGACGACAGCGCCGCCATCCAGGAAGCGATCAGCAATGCCTCCAACAAGGGCGAGGGCGGCGTGGTGTTCCTGCCATCCGGCCGTTACCGCATCACCCGGACGATTTTGGTACCGCTAGCAGTGCGTGTGTACGGCGTCGGTCCGACGCGGCCGGTGTTCGTGCTGGCCGCGAATACGCCCGGATTCCAGAAGGGGGTCGCCAACATGGTGGTGTTCACCGGCGGCGACCAGTACACGGTCGGCAAGGTGCCGGTGCCGGTGGCCAGCGCGGTGCCGTTCAGCGAGAACGTGCGCGACGCGAACTCGTCGACCTTCTATTCGGCGATGAGCAATATCGACTTTGAAATCGGCGACGGCAATCCGGCGGCGGCGGCGGTGCGCCTGCGCACGGCGCAGCACTCCTACCTGAGCCATATGGACTTCCATATCGGTTCCGGGCTGGCGGGCGTCTACATGGTCGGCAACGAGAGCTTCGACCTGAAGTTCTACGGCGGCCGCTATGGCATCCTGTCGGAGAAGACGTCGCCGGCGTGGCAGTACACGCTGATGGATTCGAGCTTCGAAGGCCAGCGCGACGCAGCGATCCGCGAGCATGAGGCGGGGCTGACGCTGGTGAATGTCTCTATCCGCAACACGCCGGTCGGCATCGAGATCGATCGCGGTTACGGCGACTGGCTGTGGGGCAAGGACGTGCGCTTCGAGAATGTATCGAAGGCGGCGGTGGTCATCAGCAACGAGGACAACGTCTACACGCAGGTCGGCTTCGACAACGCGCTGCTGCGCAACGTGCCGACCTTCGCGCGCTTCCGCGATACCGGCAAGACCATCGCCGGCAGCGGTCCGGTGTACCAGGTCAGTGAATTCAACTACGGCCTGATGCTGCCTGGCCTGGGCCAGGTCGGCAAGTTCGCCACCAACATCAAGGCGGCCGCGCTGAAGGCGATGCCTGCGGCGCGCGCGCCGGTAATGCGCACGCTGCCATCGACTAAACAATGGGCCAACGTGCGCTCGTATGGCGCGCTGGGCGACGGCCTGGCCGACGATACGGCGGCGGTGCAGAAAGCCATCGATGCGAATCGCGTGGTCTACCTGCCGCAGGGCTTCTACCTGGTCAACGATACGATACGCCTGAAGCCCGATACGGTGCTGATCGGCCTGCACCCGGGCGTGACGCAGCTGGTACTGCCGAACGGCTCGCCGGCCTATGCCGGCGCCGACGGTCCGAAGGCGCTGCTGGAAAGCGCCAAGGGCGGCGACGCCATCGTCACCGGCTTCGGCCTGGCGACCGGCGAAGTCAATCCGCGCGCGGTGGCCTTGCTGTGGAAAGCGGGCGCCGATTCGCTGGTGGACGACATCCGCATCCAGGGCGGGCACGGCACGCGCCTGTATGACGGCAAGCGCCGCGATCCTTATCAGAAGACCGCCAACTTCGATCCCACGGCACACTGGGACCGCCAGTATCCAAGCATCTGGGTGACCGATGGCGGTGGCGGTACCTTCGTCGCCGTGTGGACGCCGAGTACCTTTGCGCAGGCGGGTTTCTACGTCTCCAACACCAAGACGCCGGGCAAGGTCTACGAGCTGTCGGCCGAACACCATATCCGCGCCGAGATCGTGCTGGATAACGTCGAGAACTGGGAATTCCTGGCGCCGCAAACGGAGCAGGAAGTACGCGACGGCATGGACGCGGTATCGCTGGAAATCCGCAACTCGCGCAATCTGCTGTTCGCCAACTACCATACGTATCGCGTGACGCGGTCGATCAAGCCGGCGGTATCGGCGGTGAAGATCACCAACTCCAGCGACATCCGCTTCCGCAATGTGCACGTCAACGCGGAGAGCGGCTACGCCACCTGCGACGACAACGGCTGCGATACCTATCTGCGCGCCAGCAAATACCCGTTCGAGAACACGCTGCAGGATGTGACCCACAAGCTGGAAGTGCGCGAGCACGAATTTGCGGTGCTGGATATCGGTTCCGCCGCGCCCGCCGCCATCCCGGCTCCTGCGCATCGCGTCGATAAACTGGAAGACGGCTTCTACTCCATCGCCGGCGGCGCCGTCGACGCCAAGGGCAAGCTGTATTTCGTGGATCGCCGCTTCAACCGCATCTACAGCTGGTCCAGGGAGCAGGGCCTGGTGGTGGTGCGCGACGCGCCGCTGGATCCGGTCAACCTGGCCATCGACAAGAGCGGCGCGCTGATGGTGCTGTCCTCGCATGGCTTCGAAGGCACGGTGTATTCCTTCCATCCCGACCAGCCGGCGGGTCCGGTCACGCTGATCAAGCCGACGCCGGTCAAGGTCAATGGCGGCGCGCGCACGGTGGTGCCGGTCAATTTCTGGCAGAACGGCGAGTTCCGCGACCAGATCAATCCTGTTACCTACGAATTCACCACGCTGGCCGAGATGTTCGCCCGTGACGTGGCGCTGCCGAAGAAGCGAGAGTACGTCTCGCCGGACGGCAGCCTGGTATTGCCGGCCTATCGCGTGTTCAAGCAGGGACCGAACGATCACCTGGGTTACCGCTTCTCCGACACGCTCGACACGCACGGGCTGGTATCGGCCGGCGCCAACGGCCGCGTGGTGTTCACCAACGGCTCCGAGAACCGCACCTTCAGCGGCGTGATCGGGCAGGGCGGCGCCATCACCGACCTGAAACTGGCGGCCAACCGCGGTGGCGAGAGCGCGGCGGTGGATGCCGCAGGCAATGTGTATGTGGCCAACGGCCAGGTGTTCGTCTACGCGCCGGACGGCAAGGAGATCGGCCGCATCGATGTGCCGGAACGTCCGCTGCAGCTGGTGTTCGGCGGCGCCGACGGCAAGACGCTGTTCATCTTGACCCATCACTCGCTGTACGCGACCGGAGGCTTGAATGCACGTTAAGTCGATCGCATGCGCCTTGCTGCTGCTATGCGCCCAGGCGGGCGCGCAGCAGCAGGCGCCCGCCGTGTATCCGCTCTGGCCGGAGGGTGCTCCCGGCGCCGAGTCGCGCCGGGCGGAGGCGGAAAAGGTGGAGAACACCTATGTCAGCAACATCCACAATCCGTCGCTGACGGTGGTGAAGGCCAATCCGCGCCACGCCAACGGCGCGGCGGTCATCATCGTGCCGGGCGGCGGTCATCGCATGCTGGTGTGGATGAACGAAGGCATGGTGGCGGCCAAGTCGCTCAACCGCGTCGGCGTCACGGCCTTCGTGCTGAAATACCGGCTGGCGCGCGACCAGGGCTCCAGCTACAGCATCGAGAACGACGCCGCCGCCGACCTGCGGCGCGCGGTGCGCTGGGTGCGCGCGCATGCGTCGGAATATGGCGTCGATCCGCACCGGTTGGGCGTGATGGGATTCTCGGCCGGCGGCGAGCTGGTCTCGCTGGTGGCCGACAATCCCGAGCCGGCGCTGGCGGGCAAGCAGGATGCGGTGGACAAGCTGAGCGCGCGGCCGGACTTCCAGGTGCTGGTCTATCCGGGACCGCTGGGCGTGCCGGCGAAGGCGGTGCAGAACGCGCCGCCGGCCTTCATCGTGGCCGGATCGGTGGACAAATGCTGCGCGCCGCCTGCGCTGGGCCTGTACCAGCAACTGGTGGGGGCGGGCGTATCGGCCGAGCTTCACTTGTATGCCGATACCGACCATGCGTTCAACATGGGGCAGCGCTCGGAGCGTCTTTCCGACGTGCACTGGCCGGACCGGCTGGCGGACTGGCTCAGCGACAGCGGCTGGCTGATCCCGCACGACGGCAAGGCGCCGCTGGGCGTGCCGGCGCCGTAGTTGCAATACCGCCACTGAACCGTATTGCGTGTGGCAGCGCACCGCGCGTCCTGTTATAGAATCCCACAATTGGGAATATTCCTAACAGGAGGCAGAAATGTCTACCACTCATACTTTCCGCCCGGACTATATCTCTTCCGAAGTCGTAGAAGAAGGCATAGCCCGGGCCGACCGCCTGGGCGCGGCCAGCGCCGCGACCTATCTCAGCCAGCGCGGCGTGCCTGAAGGCGTCATCCAGCGTGTAGTGTCCGAACCGGAACATCGGCGCAACCCCGGCCGCCTGCGCAGCCGCGACGAACGCCTGATCGAAGAAGGCTCCCGCGCCAACAAATACACTTAAAACTCCGGGGTCAGGTCCAGAATGCGGAGTTGCTTTTACTTGCCTGGGTCTTTCTGGTTGGCGAACTGGTCGAACTCGACGTTGTAGACTTCGCTGCCGACTTTTTCTACTTTGCGGACGTAGACCGTCTGCACCACGTCGCGCGTGGCGGGATCGATCGCGATCGGGCCGCGTGGGCTGTTGAGCTTGATGTTCTTCAGGATCTCCATCGCCTTGTCGCCGTCGATCTTGCCGTTCAGCTTGCGCGATACCTCATAGATCGCCGCCATGCCGTCGTAGGCCGCCACCGCCATGAAGTTCGGACGGCCGCCGTCCGGGTTGGTGGCCGCAAAGCTCTTCAGGAAGGCGGCGTTTTCCGGCGACTTGTGCGCCGCCGAGTAGTGGAAGGTGGTGATCACGCCCAGGGTGGCGTCGCCCATCGCCGGCAGCACGTGGTCGTCGGTCAGGTCGCCGGTGGCGATGACCTTGATGCCCGCTTCGGCCAGGCCGCGCTCACGGTAGCCTTTCATGAAGGCGATGCTTTGCTCGCCGGCCGGCACGAAGATGAACACCGCGTCCGGCTTGGCGTCCTTGATGCGTTGGATGTACGGCGCAAACTCCGGATTGCGCAGCGGTACGCGGATCGATTCCGTGACCGCGCCGCCGCCCTTGACCAGCTCGTTCTTGAACGCCGTCTCGGCATCGATGCCCGGACCGTAGTCGGCCACCAGCGTCACCACTTTCTTGATCTTGTTCTTGACCGCCCAGGTCGCCATCGGCGCCGAGATTTGCGGCAAGGTCATCGAGAAGCGCGCGATGTAGTTGGACTTGGTGGTGATGACCGACGTCGCCGCGTTCATGATGATCATCGGCTTCTTGGCCTGCTCGGCGATCGGCGCGACGGCCAGCGCTTCCGGCGTCAGGCCGAAGCCGGCCAGGAAGTCGACCTTGTCGCGCACCACCAGTTCCTGCGCCAGTCGCTTGGCGATCTCCGGCGACGGCCCGGTGGTGTCCTTGATGATGATCTGGATTTTCTTGCCGGCCACGCTGTCGCCGTTCTGCGCCATGTAGGCCTTGATGCCGCCTTCCATCTGCTTGCCGTAGTCGGCGAAGGGGCCCGAGAACGCGGCGATGACGCCGATCTTGATCGTGTCCTGGGCGTATGCCATCGGCACGGCGGCCACCGTAAAGGCCGCGAGTGTCGCTATTTTTACAAATTTTTTCATGGTCATGCCGGTCTCCTGTCTGGTTCTGTTTTCTCTATGGTGGGACGCCGCTTTGCTGTCGCATTGTCGCAAAAAAGCGTGCGCAGCGTTTCTTGACAACCTCCCGTGACAGCCATAGTATCCAATCTATGTGCGATTAACAACCCATTGTTCGATAATCGCACATCCAATACAACAACAGGAGACAGCAAAATGAAAAACAGTATCCGTTGCGCCGTGGCGCTTCTGGCAGGCATGGGCGCATCCGCCGCGATGGCTCAAAGCAACGTGACCGTGTATGGCTTGCTCGACACCGGCCTGGTGCGCGTGACCAACGTCAACGCCGCCGGCGATTCCGTGACTAAGATGCCGTCGCTGACCGGTTCCTTCCCTTCGCGCATCGGCTTCCGCGGCACCGAGGACCTGGGCGGCGGCTTGTCGGCCATCTTCACGCTGGAAGCTGGCCTGGCGCTGGATACCGGCACGATGGGGCAGGGCAACCGCCTGTTCGGCCGCCAGGCGTCGGTGGGCCTGAAGGGCGCTTTCGGTACCGTGACCCTGGGCCGCCAGATCAACATGACCTACATCGCTTCGCTGAAGTCGGACGTGATGGGTCCCAACCTGTTCGCCATCGGCAGCATCGATCCTTACCTGCCGAACGCGCGCAGCGACAACGCCATCGGCTACCTGGGCAACTTCAACAACTTCGTGATCGGCGCCACCTACAGCACCGGGCGCGACTCGTCGGCCGCCGGCGGTCCCGCAGCGACCGGTTGCGCGGGCGAAGTGCCGGGCAATGCCAAGGCTTGCCGCCAGGTCACCGGCCTGTTCGGCTACGAGACCGCGGCCTTCGGCATCAATACTTCCTATGACATCCTGTACGGCAATACCGGCGCGGCCGGCGGCCTGACCAGCAGCGACAACAGCGACAAGCGCATCACTGCCAACGCCTACGTCAAAGTAGGCGAGGGCAAGATCGCCGGCGGCGTGGTCGACCGCACCACGCGCGCGGTCACCGGCGTGACGGATTCGGATCTGTACTTCCTCGGCGTGAGCTATCCGGTCACGCCGCTGACCACGCTCGATGCGCAGGTGGCCAAGAAGGATGTGAAGAACAGCGATGCGGACGCCACCATGCTGGTGGCCCGGTTGACCTACTACTTCTCCAAGCGTACCGCCGTGTATGGTGGCCTGGGCCGCATGAAGAACTCGGGCCTGTCGGCGGTCGCGCTGGATGCCGGCGGCACCGTGGGTGCGGGCAAGACGCAGAACGGCGTGATGGCCGGCCTGCGCCATTCTTTCTAAGGTAGCAGTATCGAGAGTTCCTGCGCTCCCCGTTGCAAGACGGGCAGGAACTCTTGCTGCAACTGCCTGACGCTGACGCGGGCCGCCTGCGCGCCCACGTTCAGCGCCGCCAGCACCGTGCCGGACGCGCCGCGCACCGGCACGGCGATGGAGCGCAGTCCCAGCTCCAGTTCCTCATCGTTGATGGCGTAGCCATCCTGGCGCACGCCGGCCAGGATCTCGCGCAGGCGCTTTTGATTGACCACCGTGTTTTCCGTCATCGCGCGCAGCTTGGTGCGGGCCAGGTAGGCGTCCAGCTCGTCCGCCGGCAGGTGCGCCAGCATCACGCGGCCCAGCGAGGTGCAATAGGCGGGCAGGCGGCTGCCGGTATTGAGCGCCACCGACATCACGCGCGAGGTCGCGGCGCGCGCCACGTACAGCACTTCGCCATCGTCCAGCACCGCCAGCGAGCTCGATTCGTTGAGCGCGCGGCTGATGTTGTTCAGGTAGGGTTGGGCCGATACCGTCAGCGGCGTCGACGACAGGTAGGAATACCCCAGCGTCAGCACCTTCGGGCGCAGCGAGAAGTTGTTCAGTTCCGCGTCCACGTAGCCCAATTCCCGCAGCGTGTGCAGGCAGCGGCGCACAGCGGCGCGCGGGATGCCGGTCTTCTGGCTGATGTTGGCGATGGTCTGCGGCTTGCGCGAATCGCTGAAGGCGCGCACCACGGCCAGGCCGCGCGCCAGCGAGGTCATGAAACTGGGATCGGTCATCGCGTCGATCTGTTCGGCGATGGTCGGTTCGCGGTCTTCTTCCGCTTCGGGAGCGGCTTTGGGAGTGGTGACTTTAGACATGGCGTGATTTTAATTCAGACGGTGGATTTAATAGGCGTTTTTTTCTTGACCCGGACGATCGCAAGTTCTACACTGGGTGTGCGGTAATCAATCATTAGTTCGATTATCGCACAACATGAATTGTGAAGGTAAAAATATGATTGATAAAACATTTGAATCGCTGGAGCGCGCCGTCGCCGACATCCATGACGGCGCCACCGTCATGATCGGCGGCTTCGGCAACGCCGGCATGCCGTCGGCGCTGATCGACGCCCTGATCGCGCAGGGCGCGAAAGAGCTCACCATCGTCAACAACAACGCCGGCAACGGCGAAACCGGGCTGGCCGCGCTGCTCAAGGCCAAGCGGGTGCGCAAGATCATCTGCTCGTTCCCGCGCCAGGCCGACTCGCATCACTTCGACGCCTTGTACCGCGCCGGCGAGATCGAGCTGGAACTGACCCCGCAAGGCAACCTGGCCGAGCGCATCCGCGCCGCCGGCGCAGGCATCGGCGGTTTCTTCACGCCGACCGGCTACGGCACGCTGCTGGCCGAGGGCAAGGAGACGCGCCTGATCAACGGCCGCCACTACGTGCTGGAGGCGCCGATCCATGCCGACTTCGCGCTGATCAAGGCGCTGCAGGGCGACCGCTGGGGCAACCTGGTCTACCGCAAGACCGCGCGCAACTTCGGCCCTATCATGGCGATGGCGGCCAAGGTCACCATCGCGCAGGTGCAGCAGGTGGTGGCGCTGGGCGAGCTCGATCCGGAAGTGATCGTCACGCCCGGCATCTTCGTACAACGCGTGGTGCAGGAGGCAGCATGACAAACAGATATACACGCGACCAGATCGCGGCCCGCGTCGCCCAGGATATCCCTGAAGGCGCCTACGTCAACCTCGGCATCGGCCTGCCGACCAAGGTGGCCAACTACCTGCCGACCGACCGCGAAGTCTTCCTGCATTCCGAGAACGGCCTGCTGGGCATGGGCCCGGCGCCCGCGCCGGGCGAGGAAGACGATGACCTGATCAACGCCGGCAAGCAGCCGGTGACGCTGCTGACCGGCGGCGCCTACTTCCATCACGGCGATTCGTTCGCGATGATGCGCGGCGGCCATCTGGACGTCTGCGTGCTGGGCGCCTTCCAGGTGTCGGCCAAGGGCGACCTGGCCAACTGGCACACCGGCGCGCCGGATGCGATTCCGGCGGTGGGCGGCGCGATGGACCTGGCGCTGGGCGCCAAGCAGGTGTTCGTGATGATGGACCACCAGACCAAGACCGGCGAGAGCAAGATCGTCGACCAGTGCAGCTACCCCTTGACCGGCGTGGCGTGCGTCAACCGCATCTACACCGACATGGCCGTGCTGGACGTGACGCCGGCAGGGCTGCTGGTGCGCGAGATGGCGCCGGGCCTGACCTTTGACGAACTGCAGGCCGCCACCGGCGCGCAACTGCTGAAAGGATAAGAACATGAACGAAGCATTTATCTGCGATGCGGTCCGCACGCCGATCGGCCGCTACGGCGGCGCACTGAAAGACGTCCGTGCCGACGACCTGGGCGCGGTGCCGCTGCGCGAACTGGTGAAGCGCAATCCCGGCGTGCAGTGGGACCAGGTCGACGACGTGATCTACGGCTGCGCCAACCAGGCCGGCGAGGACAACCGCAACGTGGCGCGCATGTCGGCGCTGCTGGCCGGGCTGCCGCAGGAAGTACCCGGCACCACCATCAACCGCCTGTGCGGTTCCGGCATGGACGCCGTCGGCACGGCCGCGCGCGCGATCCAGGCCGGCGACGCCAGCCTGATTATCGCCGGCGGCGTCGAGTCGATGACGCGCGCGCCTTTCGTCATGGGCAAGGCCGATTCGGCTTTCTCGCGCAACGCCTCGCTGCAGGATACGACGATGGGCTGGCGCTTCATCAACAAGGCGCTGAAGGAAGTCTACGGCACAGAGACCATGCCGGAGACGGCGGAAAACGTCGCCGTTGACTACGGCGTCAGCCGCGCCGACCAGGATGCGTTCGCGTTGGCCAGCCAGAACAAGACCGCTGTCGCCATCGCCGAAGGCGTGTTCGCGCGCGAGATTGTGCCGGTGTCGATCGCGCAAAAGAAAGGCGATGCCATCGTTTTCGCGCAGGACGAGCATCCGCGCGCGACCACCATCGATGCGCTGGCCAAGCTCAAGGGCGTGGTGCGCGCGGACGGCAGCGTCACCGCCGGCAACGCCTCCGGCATCAACGACGGCGCCTGCGCCTTGCTGATCGCCAGCGGCGAGGCGGTGCAGCAGCACGGCCTCAAGCCGCTGGCGCGCATCGTCGGCATGGCCACCGCCGGCGTCGCGCCGCGCGTGATGGGCATCGGCCCGGTGCCGGCGGTGCAGAAGCTGCTGCGCCAGACCGGCCTGACGCTGGAACAGATGGACGTGATCGAATTGAACGAGGCCTTTGCCGCGCAGGGCCTGGCGGTGTTGCGCCAGCTCGGCCTGAACGATACCGATCCGCGCGTGAATCCGAACGGCGGCGCGATCGCGCTGGGCCATCCGCTGGGCATGAGCGGCGCGCGCCTGGTGACGACGGCGACCTACCAGTTGCAGCGCACCGGCGGCCGCTACGCGCTGTGTACCATGTGCATCGGCGTGGGGCAGGGAATTGCGATGATCATTGAAAGAGTGTAGTTTGTAGAAAAGTAGTGGAGACAAAATGAAAATACAAAATCAAACAAGGAGGCAGACATGCTAGCCAATTTCGCCGGCGTGCTGTTCGACGGCATCGCCTACGGCAGTCTGCTATTCCTTATCAGTGTCGGCCTGTCGGTCACGATGGGCATGATGAACTTTATTAACCTGGCCCACGGCGCGTTCGCGATGCTGGGCGGGTATGTCAGCGTGACGGTGCTGTCGCGCTTCGGCGTGCCGTTCCTGGCATCGCTGCCGCTGGCCTTCATCGCTTCGGCGCTGGTCGGGCTGGTGCTGGAGCGGCTGCTGTACCGCCGCCTGTACAAGGCCAGCCACCTGGACCAGGTGCTGTTCTCGATCGGCCTGACCTTCATGGCGGTGGCCGGCGCCACCTACATCTACGGCCCGACGCAACAGCCGGTCGTGCTGCCGGACTGGCTGCGCGGCCAGGTGTCGCTGCTCGGCCTCGATGTCGGCGCCTATCGTTTGTTCCTGATCGGCGTGGTGGTCCTGGTGACCATCGCGTTGGGCCTGCTGATCGAGCGCACCCGCTTCGGTGCGCAGATCCGCGCCTCGGTCGACAACCAGACCGCCGCGGCGGGCCTGGGCATCAACGTCAGCCTGGTGTTCAGCCTGACCTTCGCGCTGGGCTCGGGCCTGGCGGGCCTGGGCGGCGGCCTCGGGATCGACGTGCTGGGTCTCGATCCGACCTTCCCGGTCAAATACATGGTCTACTTCCTGCTGGTGGTGGCGGTGGGCGGCGCGGGCACCATCAAGGGCCCGCTGCTGGCGGCGATCATTCTTGGCGTGTTCGACGTCGCCGGCAAATACTATGTGCCCGAAATCGGCGCCTTCGTGATCTATGCGCTGATGGTGGTGCTGCTGATCCTGTTCCCTGCTGGCCTGATGCGGAGGAAAGCATGAACGCCTTCACCGAAACCGAAGTCAAACCTGTCGCGAAGCTCGCCATGACGCCTGTGAAATTGAATTTGCCGAACGACCGCTGGAAGGCGATGGAAATCGCCTTCTGGCTGCTGCCGGTGGCCGCTTACTTTGCCTTCCCAGGCTATCTGGTGCTGATCAGCCAGATCATGATCATCGGCCTGTTCGCCGTCTCGCTGGACCTGATCCTCGGCTATGCGGGCATCGTCTCGCTGGGCCACGCCGCCTTCTTCGGACTGGGCGCCTATACCGCCGGCCTGCTGTCGGTGCATGGCTGGGGCGAGCCGTTCAGCGGCCTGCTGGCGGCCGGCGTTGTGGCCGGCGTGTTCGGCCTGCTGGTCTCCTTCCTGGTCGTGCGCGGCCAGGACCTGACGCGATTGATGGTCACGCTGGGCATCGGCCTGATGCTGTTTGAAGCCGCCAACAAGGCGTCCTTCATCACCGGCGGCGTCGATGGCTTGTCCGGCATGATGGTCGGTAAGCTGTTCGGCGTGTTCGAGTTCGACCTGAACGGCACCGTCGCCTTCTGGTACAGCTTTGCCGTGCTGTTCGTGCTGTTCGTGGTGCTGCGCCGCGTGGTCAAGTCGCCGTTCGGCTTGAGCCTGATCGGCATCCGCGAAGGTGTGCGCCGCATGCCTTCGCTGGGCGTCAACGTCAATCGCCGCCTGGTCGCGATCTTCACGCTGGGTGCGGCGGTGGCCGGCGTGGCCGGTGCGCTGCTGGCGCAGACCACGCAGTTCGTCGGTCTCGATGTGCTGGGCTTCCCGCGCTCCGCCGAGTTGATGATCATGCTGGTGCTGGGCGGGACCGGGCGCTTGTACGGCGGCCTGGTCGGCGCCGCGGTGTTCATGCTGGCGCAGGATTACATCTCCGGCTTGAACCCGGCTTACTGGCAGTTCTATATCGGCCTGCTGCTGATACTGATCGTGCTGTTCGCGCGCGGCGGCGTCCTGGGTGGGCTGGAACGCCTGATCCGGCTTGTCAAACCATCGAATCGCAAGGAGCAGCCATGAGCCGCGATATCACTCTGCGCACCGAAGGCCTGAGCAAGAGCTGGGGCGCCTTCGCCGCCAACAGCGACGTCTCGCTGACGTTTGCACCGGGCGCGCGCCACGCGCTGATCGGTCCTAATGGCGCCGGCAAGACCACCTTCATCAACCTGCTGACCGGCGCCTTCATGCCGAGCAGCGGCAAGGTCTACCTGGGCGGCGAGGACATCACGCACCTGCCGCAGCATGAGCGCGTCCACAGCGGCATGACGCGCACCTTCCAGCTCAACACCCTGTTCGCCGGCATGACCGTGCTGGAATCGGTGGCGCTGGCGATCAGCGAGCGGCGCGGCCTGCAGAAGGTCTGGTGGAAGACCGTGGAAAATCATCCCGAGGTGATCGAGGAGGCGATGGCGCTGCTGGCTACGCTGAAGCTGGGCGACCAGGCCAACAGCATCACGCGCAGCATGGCCTACGGTAAGCAGCGCCTGGTGGAGATCGCGTTGGCGCTGGCGACCAAGCCGCGCATCCTGCTGCTGGACGAACCGGCGGCGGGCATTCCGCAGGCCGAGAGCAAGGAGCTGTTCGAGGTGCTGGCGCAACTGCCGCGCGACGTCACGGTGCTGTTCATCGAACACGATATGAGCCTGGTGTTCCGCTTCGCCGACCGCATCACGGTGCTGGTGGGGGGCAAGGTGCTGACCGAAGGCACGCCGGCGGAAATCGCGGCGGACCCGCGCGTCAAGGAAGTTTACCTGGGGGAGTCGGAACATGACTGAGCTGCTGGTGTTGGACAAGGTCACCGCCGGATACGGCGAGTCTATCGTGCTGGAAGATGTATCGTTCACGCTGAAGGAGGGCGACAGCCTGGCGCTGCTGGGCCGTAACGGCGTCGGCAAAACCAGCCTGCTGGTGACGCTGATGGGGCTGACCCGCTTGCACGGCGGCGGTATCCGCTGGGCCGGCGGCGACATCACGCGCATGTCGACCCACAAGCGTTCGCGCGCTGGCCTGGGCTGGGTGCCGCAGGAGCGCCATATGTTCCCGTCGCTGACGGTGGAGGAGCATTTGACGGTGGTGGCGCGTCCCGGCCCGTGGAACCTGCAGAAGATCTACCAGGTCTTCCCGCGCCTGTTCGAGCGCCGCAACAACATGGGCAACCAGTTGTCGGGCGGCGAGCAGCAGATGGTGGCGATCGCGCGCGCGCTGATGACCAATCCGCGCATCTTGTTGCTGGACGAGCCAATGGAAGGCCTGGCGCCGATCATCGTGCAGGAGCTGGTGCGGGTGATCCGCAAGCTGGTGCAGGAGGAGGGCATGTCGGTGATCGTGGTGGAGCAGCATGCGCGCCTGGCGCTGTCGCTGACGCAGCGCGCCATCGTGCTGGATCGCGGCCGCATCGTGCACGACTCCGACAGCGCGAGCCTGCTGGCCGACGGCGACAAGCTCGATAAGCTGGTCGCCGTGGCATAAAGAAACTCCGGGGTCAGTTCCGGAACTGACCCCGGCGGTTTATTTGCGGGTGTAGATGCCGACGCCGACAAAGTATTTGTCGTCCGCCTTGCGCACATACGAGGATTTCGGTTCCAGCGCCTTGGTCACCGGATTGACCCATACATAGTCCACCCAGCCGGTCTTGCCTCCCATCGCCAGGTCGCGCATCTCTTTCGAGAAGTATTTGCCGTTGGCGTCGCGCAGCTGCGACATGTCCTTGTTGTTCAGCTTTGCATTGGTGCCGTGGCAGACCATCATCGTGCTCGCATCGTGCACGAACACATACAGCTCACCCTGGATATAGCCGCCTTTCGGATCGGCGAACTCCTTGCAGGCTTCCTCGATGCCTTTTTTCTGAATGTTTGCCACGGCCTTGTCGACCAGCGCGATGGCTTCGGTCTTGCCGTTCTGCGCAAACGCCGGCAGCGCCGCCGCCAGCATGACGGCGGCCGTCAGATGAGTAAATTTCATTGTGTCTCCTGTCTCGTAATATGACTGTCTTACCGGTCGTCCGGTAAGGATCATGCTAGCGCAACAGGTGTGCGATTAATAGCCCAGTGTGCGGTCATCGCACCGTATCGCGCGGCGCCAGCGGTGCGCGGCTTTGCTCGTTGTTTTCCTGCACCAGCTTGGTCAGCAGTTCCATGAACTGCAGCTGTTCCGGGCCGGTGAGGGGGGCGAGCAGGCGGCTGCGCAAACGCTGCGAACCGGGGATCAGGTCCTCCAGCAGCTTCTCGCCGGCCGCCGTGATGGTCAGCGCGCGCTGGCGGCGATTGGTTGGAATGACCTTGCGTTCCAACAGACCCTTTTCCTCCAGGCGCGCGCACACTGTCGCACCGGTCGAGGTGTCGATGCCGCTGATCGCCGACAGCGACACCTGGTCGATGCCGGGTTGCGCCGCCAGGTTGCGCAGCATCGCGTACTGCACCGGCGTCAGCTCGTTGCCCATTTCGTCGTAAAAAATCGAGACCGAGATTTGCTGGGCGCGGCGCAGCAAGTGCCCCGGGTGTTCGTAAAGATTGATCAGTTTGCTTTCGGTTTCCGGCATGAGCTTCCCTGGTTGTGCGGTGCCGCATCTAAAGTGGTTTACATCGCGGCACAAGTGGCATATTCTCATATTCAGTGTACTGAATGTTAGACTAAAAACAGCGCAAGGAGACAAAGATGTACCCAAAAAATACCTGGTATGTGGCCTGTACCCCCGACGAAATCGACAGCAAGCCGCTGGGCCGCCAGATCTGCGGCGAGAAGATCGTGTTCTATCGCGGCGCCGGCGGCAAGGTCGCGGCGGTCGAGGATTTCTGTCCGCATCGCGGCGCGCCGCTGTCGCTGGGCTTTGTGCGCGAAGGACAGCTGGTGTGCGGCTATCACGGCCTGGAGATGGGCTGCGACGGCAAGGTCGTCAGCATGCCTGGCCAGCGTGTGCGCGGCTTCCCGTGCATCCGCAGCTATCCGGTGGAAGAGCGCTACGGCTTTATCTGGGTCTGGACCGGCGACAAGGAGAAGGCCGATCCGGCGCTGATCCATCACCTGGAATGGGCCGATAATCCGGAATGGGCCTACGGCGGCGGCCTGTATCACATCAACTGCGAGTATCGCCTGATGATCGATAACCTGATGGACCTGACGCACGAGACCTATGTGCACGCGTCCAGCATCGGCCAGAAGGAAATCGACGAGGCGCCGGTCAACACGCGCGTCGAAGGCGAGGAGGTGATCACCAGCCGCTATATGGAGAACATCATGGCGCCGCCGTTCTGGCGCGCGGCCCTGCGCGGCAACGGCCTGGCCGACGACGTGCCGGTCGACCGCTGGCAGATCTGCCGCTTCTCGCCGCCCAGCCATGTGATGATCGAGGTGGGCGTGGCGCATGCGGGCAAGGGCGGCTACGACGCCGAGCCGCAGTACAAGGCCGCCAGCATCGTGGTTGATTTCATCACGCCGGAGAGCGAGACATCGCATTGGTACTTCTGGGGCATGGCGCGCAACTTCAAGCCGGAGGACAAGGAACTCACCGCGACCATCCGCGAAGGGCAGGGCAAGATCTTCAGCGAGGACCGCGAGATGCTGGAGCTGCAGCAGGCGAACATCCTGCGCCATCCCGAGCGCAAGCTGCTGATGCTGAATATCGACGCCGGCGGCGTGCAGTCGCGCCGCCTGCTGGACCAGTGGCTGGAGAAGGAGAAGACGGCATGAGCACCGGCCTGCTGGAAGTCCGTGTGGAGCGGCGCGATAGCGAAGCGGAGGATATCTGCAGCTATGAACTGGTGAGTGTCGACGGCGCGCCGCTGCCGGCCTTTACCGCCGGCGCGCACATCGACGTGCATGTGGCGCCGGGGCTGGTGCGCCAGTACTCGCTGTGCAATCCGCCGCATGAACGGCACCGCTACGTGATCGGCGTGCTGCGCGATCCCGCCTCGCGCGGCGGCTCGCAAGCCATGCATGAGCTGGTCCAGTCCGGGACAAAGTTGACCATCAGCGTGCCGAAGAATCACTTCCCGCTGGTCGATGCGCCGCGCAGCCTGTTGCTGGCGGGGGGCATCGGCGTGACGCCTATCCTGGCGATGGCGGAGACGCTGGCCGCGCAAGGCGCGTGGTTCGAGATGCACTACTGCACCCGCGCGCCTGAGCGCACTGCTTTCCGCGACCGCATCCTGAACTCGCCGTTTGCGGCGCAGGTGCGCTTCCATCACGACAGCGCGCAGAAGCTGGACCTGCCGGCGCTGCTGGCGGAATTGGAGCGCGACACGCATATCTACTTCTGCGGTCCGGCGGGCTTCATTAACTATGTGCAGACCACGGCCGCAGCGCTGGACTGGCCTGAGAGCCAGCTGCACCTGGAGTACTTCGGCGCGGCCGCGACCGCGACCGAAGGCGATCAACCCTTCGAGGTCAAGCTGGCTTCCAGCGGCGCGTGCTATACCATCCCCGCCGGCAGCACGGTGCTGAACGTGCTTACCGCCGCCGGCGTCTTCATTCCGGCATCCTGCGAGCAGGGTGTGTGCGGCACCTGCCTGACGCGGGTGCTGGAGGGCGTGCCCGATCACCGCGACCTGTATCTCACCGAATCCGAGCAGGCGGCCAACGACCTGTTTACACCTTGCTGTTCGCGTTCCAGAAGCGCCACGCTGCTGCTGGATTTATAAAAAGAGAGAAGGAGACACCATGACAGAAAATATCAACAACCAGCGCCGCCAGATACTGCTGGGCGCCGCCGCCCTGTCGGCCGGCGTACTGCCCCCCGTCGGCCACGCGGCGGAACCGCTGAAGGTCGGCCTGATCCTGCCGATGTCCGGCCCGTTCGCCTCCACCGGCCGCCAGATCGAGGCCGCCGTCAAGCTGTATATCCAGCAGAACGGTGCCGTCGCCGGCGGCCGGCCGGTCGAAATCATTCTCAAGGACGACGGCGGCGTATCGCCGGACGTCACCAAGCGGCTGGCGCAGGAACTGGTCTCGCGCGACAAGGTGCAGGTGCTGGCCGGCTTCGGCCTGACGCCGCTGGCCTTCGCCGCCGCGCCGGTGGCCACGCAGGCCAAGGTGCCGATGATCGTGATGGCGGCCGCCACCTCGGTGATTCCGCAGCGCTCGCCCTACATCGTGCGCACCGGCTTCACGCTGGCGCAGGTGACGGCGCCGATGGCGCAATGGGCCGGCAAGAACAAGATCAAGAGCGTGGTCACCTTCGTCAGCGATTATGGTCCGGGACTGGATGCCGAGAAGGTCTTCGTCAAGGGCTTTACCGAAGGCGGCGGCAAGGTGGTCGACAGCCTGCGCGCGCCGTTGCGCAATCCCGACTACGCGCCGTTCCTGGCGCGGGTGAAGGACTTGAAGCCGGACGCGCTGTTCGTGTTCGTGCCGTCGGGCGAGGGCGCCGCGGTGCTCAAGCAGTTCACAGAACGCGGACTGGCCGCATCCGGCATTCGCCTGATCTGTACCGGCGACGTGCTGGACGACGACCTGATGGCCAGTATCGGCCCGGCCGCCGCCGGTGTCGTCAGCAGCCACCACTATTCGGCCGCGCATCCGTCGGCGGAGAACCGCGCCTATGTGGAAGCCTTCGGCAAGGCCAACAAGGGCATGCGTCCCAACTTCCATTCGGTCGGTGCCTATGACGGCATGCACCTGCTGTACCAGGCGCTGAAGCAGACTGGTGGCGACAGCAACGGCGACAAGCTGTTGGCGGCGATGAAGGGCATGGCCTGGACCAGCGTGCGCGGCCCGGTCAGCATCGATGCGAACACCCGTGACATCGTGCAGACCGTCTACATCCGCAAGGCGGAAGCCAGCGGCGGCTCGTACTTCAATGTCGAGTTCGACCAGGTCGACAAGGTGCGCGATCCCGGCGTGTAAACCTGCTCTCCGCTGTGGCGGAATAGAGACGTATGAAATCGCGCCGCACCTGTGCAGCGCGGTTTTTTTATGGACTCGGCAAAGAATCTATTTGATGTTAACTATCTAGTTAGTGTAATGTCTGTTCAGGCTCAAAAAAATAACATTACAACTGACGGAGACAATAGATGGAACAGAAACGCAAAGGCGCGTGGCCCGGCTTCGCCCTGAAGAGCAGTGTCCTTGGCTTTACCGCGGTACTGAGCGCACAGGCGCAAACGGTAGCGGAGGCGCCGGCCGCGCCAGCGACACCTGAAGAAATCCAGGCGATGCCGAAGATTGAATCGGTCGTCATCACCGGTTCCCGTATCGCCACCCGCAACTACACCTCGCCCAGCCCGATCGTGGCCACCTCCAAGGACGTGTTGCAGGAAAGCGGCAACGTCACGCTGGAAGCGACGCTGAACCAGATGCCGCAATTTACGCCGTCCGGCACCGCCGCCACCGGCGGGCAGGGCACCGGCGCGCGCGCCACGCTGGACTTGCGCGGCCTGGGCGACAACCGCAACCTGGTGCTGCTGGACGGCCGCCGCCTGCCGCTGGCCAGCGCCTTCGGCCAGGTCGATATCAACACGGTGCCGCAGGCGGTCATCGACGGCATCGAGACCATCAGCGGCGGTGCTTCCGCCGTCTACGGCTCGGACGCGATGTCGGGTGTGATCAACTTTAAATCGCTGCGCAAGATGAAGGGTGTGGTGTTCGATGTCCAATACGGTAATTCGCAAAAGAACGACGCCCGCAAGGTCAGCCCGTCGCTGACCGCCGGCACCGAATTCGGCGACGGCAAGGGCTTCTCGCTGTTCTCGGTCAGCATGGACGAGCGCGAAAGCCTGCCGGGACGCGCGCGGCCTTTCTTCGCGCTGGGCGTGCCATCGAGCTACATCGGCACCAGTACCTATCTGCCGGCCGCCAACAACCTGCCGACGCAGGCCGCCGTCAATGGCGTGTTCTCCAAATACGGCGTGACCGCCACCGTCCCGCGCACCAATAACCTCGGTTTCAACGACAACGGCACGCTGTTCAGCCAGACCGGCGCGGTCAACTACCTGGGCGCGACCAGTGGCGCCTACGCCATCGTCGGCGGCAACGTGCGCATGCCGGTGCTGATCCAGAACGATCTGCTGAACGGCCTGCGCCGCGAAAGCCTGTTTGAGAAACTGGACTACCGCTTCTCGCCGGAGCTGACCGGTTACGCGCAATTCCTGCATACGCGCTCCGTCGCGCACACCAACTCCGGCGGCACGCTGACCCAGTTCGGCCAGGGCGCCAACACGCTGGTGCCGTTGACGAATCCATTCATCCCGGCCGACTTGAAGACCATCCTGGCCTCGCGTCCCGACGCGGCGGCGCCGTTCCTGTGGAACACCCGCTTTGTCGGCGTGCCGAACAAGCAATGGGACGAGGCCTACACGGTCGACCAGATGATCGTCGGCGCGCGCGGCGAACTGCCGTTCCGCGACTGGAGCTGGGACGCCTACGTCTCGGCCGACCGTACGGTGCACGACCAGACCCAGTACAACGCGGTGCTGACCTCGCGCGTGCAGGAGCTTCTGAACTCGCCGAACGGCGGCACCTCGATTTGCGAGGGCGGCTTCAACCCGTTCGGCAATGCCAACTCGCTGTCGCTGTCGGCATCCTGCCGCAACTACATTTCGACCAATGCGCTGAGCCGCGAAAACCTGAGCCAGCGCATCGCCGAGGCCAGCCTGCAAGGCACGCTGGCCACGCTGCCGGCGGGCGACATGCAGTTCTCCGCCTCGGCCAACTATCGCAAGAACACCTACGATTACGTGCCCGATTCGCAGTTGGCCGCACAAAACATCGAGGCGGTGATCGCCTCGCAGCGCTCGTCGGGCAGGACCTCGGTGAAGGAAGTGGCGCTGGAACTGCGCATTCCATTGCTGGCCGACGCGCCGTTCGCCAAGTCGCTGGGCGTGACGCCGGGATATCGCCGCTCCAACTACGATACCGGTGTCAACGCCGGAACCTACAAGGTTGAAGTGGAATGGACGCCGGTGAAGAACTGGCTGGTGCGCGGCGGCGTGCAGCACGCGATCCGCGCGCCCAACATCGGCGAACTGTATAGCGCCGCCAGCGGCAACCAGGTGCAGTTCGGCAGCCCGCCCAACGGCGGCGAGCCTTGCGACGTGCGCACCTCCGCCCGTACCGGCGCCAACGCCGCCCAGTTGCGCGCCCTGTGCGTGGCGACCGGCGTGCCTTCCAACGTGGTCGATACCTATACCTTCCCGACCGTGGCTACATCGACCGTCTCTTCCGGCAATCCGAACCTGAAGCCGGAGGTGGCCGACACCCGCACGCTGGGCCTGGTGTTCACGCCGCAGCTGCCTTGGCCGCTGTTCGCGAATCTGAACGGCTCGATCGACTACTACATCATCAAGATCAAGGACACCATCTCGGCGGTGCCGGCGGCGTCGGCGCTCAACAAGTGCTACAACCTGGATGGTTCCAACCCGAGCTACTCGGCCGCGAATCCGTTCTGCCAGCTGATTTCGCGCGACGCCAACGGCTTGCTGACGCAGGTCTCCGCTCCGTACCTGAACCTCGGCCTGCTGAAGACTTCCGGCGTGGACATCCAGCTCGACTGGCGCTTCCCGCTGTCCGCGGTGGGCTTGTCGAAGGATGCCGGCACCTTCAACGTCAACACCGCTGTCAGCATCACCAACAGCTACCAGTCGCAGGCACTGCCGGGCGACGCCATCAAGGAATTCAAGGGCACGGTCGATACGGTGATTCGTCCGGCATGGCAGTCGACCGTCACCTTCCGCTATGACCTGGGAGATTTCTCCACCAACCTGCGCTGGCGCCATATCCCGGCGATGGACGATGTCACCACCGTGACCCGTCCCGCCAGCCCGACCGCCGGCGTGGCCAAGTACGACATCTTCGACCTCGGCGTGCGCTATGCGTTGACCAAGAGCGTCACGCTGCGGGCCGGTATCAATAATCTGTTCAACCGCGATCCGGCCTACGTGCCGGGCAACCAGAACCTGACGTTGGCGTCGACCTACGACATCATCGGCCGCGCCTACTATCTCGGCATGCGCACCAAGTTCTGATCATGGGAGAGACTATGAACTCACCAACGCTAGTGGCGCTGCTGGCAGTGTGCACGATGTTGCCGGCGATGGCGCAGACCGCGCCGTCGAAGTCGATCACGGTGGACGCCAGCGGTGCGGCGCACGTCCGCGAGGCGACCATCGAGCTGTCCAACGTCCTGAGCCCGGCCTCGCAGGAAATCATCCGCCGCAGCCGGCCGACCGAAGGCCCGGGCGCCGCCAAGCCGCCCGAGACCACCGACATGGCGGAGCTGCGCCGCGCCATGAACGCGACGCTGGCGCCCAACGTCCAGCACATGCGCGACCTGTACCCGGTCGATGTGGAGGAGAAGACCATCGATGGTATTTCAGTGGCCATCGTCACGCCCAAGGGCGGTGTGCCGGAGGCGAACCGCAACCGCATCATGATCAATGCGCCCGGTGGCGGCTTCCGCACCGGCATCCGCGCCAACGGCCTGCTGATCAGCATACCGGTGGCGGCGGTGGGACGCTTCAAGGTCATCAGCCTGCTGTATCGCCAGGGACCGGAGTACCGCTTCCCGGCGGCGACCGAGGACTTCACCAAGGTCTATCAGGCGGTGCTGAAGGACTACAAGCCGGCCAATATCGGCCTGGTCGGATGCTCGGCCGGCGGCGCGCTGGTGGCGCAAAGCGTGGCCTCGTTCCAGAAGGCCGGCTTGCCGGCGCCGGGCGTGATCGGCGTCTACTGTGCCGGCCTGGGGGCGCGCTTCATGGAGGGCGATTCGGCGGTATTCGCCGGCCTGGCGACCGGCGCCACGATCGCGATGCCGCCGGGGCCTTCCTACCTGGACAACGTCAGCGTCGACGATCCGGCCGTTACCCCGGCCAACGACCTGGCGGTACTGGCGAAATTCCCGCCGACGATCTTCGCCTCCGGCACGCGCGATTTTGCCATGAGCTCGGCCGCCTACGGGCACCGCCGCCTGCTCAAGGCGGGCGTGGCCTCGGAGCTGCTGATCTACGATGGCCTGGGTCACGGCTTCATGACCAATCCGGATTATCCGGAGGCGCGCGACCTGTACGAAATCACCGCAAGGTTCTATGACAGGCATCTCGGTCGATGAGCAGTGGCGCGCTGGTGGGGTTCGGTTAGAATAATGCCATGAAAGCAAAAACGAAAACCACACCAGCAGTCAAGGCGCCGGCCAAGCCGCGCAAGAAGGCGGCTCCGGCGCCGGCCGACGAAGACGGCACGCGCACCCGTATCCTTAACGTCGCGATCCAGGAGTTTTCGCGCCTGGGCCTGAGCGGCGCGCGCATCGACGAGATAGCGGCGGAGACGGGCGCCAACAAGGGCATGATCTACTACTATTTCGGCAACAAGGAAGGACTGTACGTGGCCGCGCTGGAGGAGAGCTATACGCGCTTCCGCCAGATCGAGCACGGCTTCCACCTGGATGAGCTGCCGCCGGTGCCGGCGCTGCGCGCGCTGGTCGGTTCGACCTTCGACTACCACGCCCAGCACCCGGAGTTCATCCGCATGGTGATGACCGAGAATATCCACAACGGCGAGCATATACGCAAGATCCCGGCGCTGCGGGCCATCAACAAGCCGGCCATCGGCCTGCTGGAGAGCTTGTGCGCGCGCGGCGTGGCGGAGGGAGTGTTCCGTTCCGACCTGGACCCGGTCGACCTGCATATGTCGATCAGCGCGCTGTCGTTCTATAACGTCTCGAACCAGCATACCTTCAGTTTCATTTTCGGCCGCGACCTCAAGGCTGCCGACGTCCACGCCAGGCGCCGCGAGGCGGTGGTGGACATGATCCTGCGCTACGTGCGCGCGCCCTGAGCGGCAGGATCGCAACAGCCCGGAAAACGGCTGTTTTTCGCTTGCCATTAACTAACTGGTTAGTGTAGTATCGATTTCAATGCACCAAGACCTGATCGGAATCACACTATGTCCCTTACCGCACCACGCCGTATTTTGCTGGGCCTGATCGGCGCCGGCATCGGCCGCTCGCTGACCCCGGCCATGCACGAACGGGAAGCCGCCGCCAATGGCATGAACTGCCTGTATCAGCTGCTGGACCTGGACCGTCTGGGCATGACGGTCGAGCAGTTGCCGGAATTGCTGGACGCGGCCGAACGCATGGGCTTCTCCGGCCTGAATGTGACCTATCCCGCCAAGCAGCACATCATCCCGTTGCTCGACAGCCTGTGCGACGACGCCCGCGCCATCGGCGCCGTGAACACTGTCGTCTTCAAGAACGGCAAGCGCATCGGCCATAACACCGACTGGTGGGGCTTCGCCGAAAGCTTCAAGGCCAGCCTGCCGGATGTGACCATGGGCGAAGTGGTGCAGCTGGGTGCCGGCGGCGCCGGCGCCGCCACAGCACATGCGGCGCTGATGATGGGCACCAGGACCCTGCGCATCGTCGACGCCGACAGGGAGCGCGCCGAGATCCTGGCCAGCGCCCTGAGCGCCCGCTTCGGCGAAGGCCGCGCCGTCGCCTGCCGCGAACTGGATGCAGCGATGCGCGTGGCCGATGGCCTGATTCACGCCACGCCGACCGGCATGGCCAAGCATCCCGGTCTGCCGCTGCCGGCCGAACTGCTGCGTCCTGGCCAGTGGGTCTCCGAGATCGTCTACTTCCCGCTGCAAACCGCGCTGCTGCAAGCCGCGCAGGCCAAGGGCTGCCGCACCATGACCGGCGGCGGCATGGCCGTGTTCCAGGCGGTGAAGGCGTTTGAATTGTTTACGGGCGTGAAGCCAAGCGCCGAGCGCATGCAGATGCACTTCCAGGAGCTGCAGGCCGGCAGCCGGATGACCAGTTAGGAGCGATATGAAAACCCAGGAAAACAATCCACTGCCGAGCAATCCGCTGGGCCTGGACGGAATCGAGTTTGTCGAATACGCGACGGCGGAGCCGCTGGCATTGGGCGCTGTGCTGGAGACCATGGGCTTTGTGCAGGTCGGCCGCCATCGTTCGCGCGAGGTAGTGCTGTACCGCCAGGGCGGCATGAACGTGGTGGTCAACGCCGATCCGGTGGCATGGGCCGTGGCCGATGCCGAACGCGGCTCGACCACCTTGTCCGCGATCGCCTTCCGCGTGCGTGACGCCGGTGCCGCCTACAAGCACGCGCTGGAGCGCGGCGCCTGGGCGATCCCGACCCGCGCCGGCGCGATGGAGCTGAACATCCCCGGCGTGCACGGCGCCGGCGATTCGGTACTGTACTTCGTCGACCGCTACCAGGACTTCTCGATCTACGATGTGGACTTCAAGATCAGCGACCAGCCGCTACCCAAGCCGGTGGTTGAAGACCTGGGCTTCTTCGGCGTGGTGCAGGCGATACGCCGCGACCGTACCGCCGAATGGATCGACTTTTACCAGCACCTGATGAACTTCCGCGTGGTGCCGCAAGGCGTGGTGCAGGGCGTCCTGCCGACCGGCACGCTGCTGGAAAGTCCGTGCAAGCAGTTCTACCTGCAACTGATCGAGCCGCCGACGGGCAGCGACGATGCACACTGGGACGAGGAACTGATCCGCGTCGGCTTCGGCACGCGCGATGTGCTGGGCGCGGTGCGCTCCCTGCAGGCGCGCGGCGTCACCTTTGTCGACAGCGCGCCGGTGCAGCCGTGCGAGAAGGGCGCGTTGACCCAGCTGTTCAAGGGCAGTGTCAGCTTTGAGCTGGTGCACAGGGAGGCCGTATGAACCTGAGTAACTTCGGCATGGACACGATCACGCTGGCCGGCACGCTGGAGATGAAGCTGGAAGCGTCGCGCAGCGCCGGCTTTTCGCAGCTGATGTTGTGGGCCAAGGATCTGGTCAATTATCCGGGCGGTTTGGATGCGGCGGTCAAGCTGGTGCGCGAGAGTGGCATCCGGGTCACCGGCATCCAGGTGATGCGTGACTTCGAGGGCCTGAGCGGCACGCTGCACGACTACAAGATCGACATCGCCAAGAGCATGCTGCAGATCTGCCAGGCGGTCGGCTCGCCGCTGTTGATGGTGTGCTCGTCGACCTCCAAGCACGCCAGCGGGGACCTGGACAAGATCGCGCGCGACCTCGCCAAGCTGGCCACGCTGGCCGTGCCGCTGGGGGTGCGGGTGGGCTTCGAGGCGCTGTCCTGGGGGCGTAACGTCAGCGAGTACGAGGTGGCGTGGGATGCGGTGGAACGCGCCGATCACGCAAACCTGGGCGTGGTGATCGACTCCTTCCACATGCTGGCCAACGGCGCCGCATACGATACGGTGGACCTTATCCCATGGAGCAAAATCGCGATGGTGCAATTGTCGGACTTCATGTGGCGCGAGATCCG
Organism: Duganella sp. CT11-25; assembly: GCF_047302815.1. Taxonomy (NCBI): domain Bacteria; kingdom Pseudomonadati; phylum Pseudomonadota; class Betaproteobacteria; order Burkholderiales; family Oxalobacteraceae; genus Duganella; species Duganella sp. CT11-25. Next base: position 1,695,859 of record NZ_JBKBFD010000001.1, on the reverse strand, counting down.
CTCGTCGGAAGAGCGCCTGGAGACCGCGCGCCACTTGCGCGTGTTTCCGGGAGAGGGAGAGCATTCTGCGGAATTGTCCGATCTGGTACGCCGGCTGGACCGCGCCGGCTATCGCGGCGACTACAGCTTCGAAGTCTTCAACGACGACTATCTGCAAATGGCACCGGAACTGGTGGCCCAGCGCGCGCGCCGCTCGGCCAAGTGGGTGACCGACCAGGTGCTGCGCCGCAGCCTGCAAATCCGCGAAGGCCGCGCCGGCGCCGCGCTCTGATCAGCGCGCATATAAGCAAAGTCTGCTTGTCCCTTCTCGGACCTTCGCGGTCATACTTACAGCCTTGGATTGATGTGCTCCTGACTAGTCAATCAAATCAGAAGGGTAACGTGGAGACCGATATATCGTACTATTGTTGATTTGCAGCGAAATCTGACCCATTTCACCGCATAATTTGCAAACCGAACTGACCCACGTATAAGACACAATCCTACTCACGACATTGAGTGGGGAATTGGAGTGATCGACGTGGCACTACTAGGCATTATTCGACGCTGGCACATTCGTGACCAGGTCCCATTGAGAGAGATCGCCAGGCGTTTGGGCATCTCCAGAAACACCGTCCGACGCTATCTGCGCTCAGAAACCATAGAGCCGGCCTACGCCGAACGGCGTTCCACCCGCGCCATCGACAAATACGCGTTTCAGCTTTCCGCGCTACTCAAGACTGAAGCAGCGCGGACACGCAAGCAACGGCGCACGCTAAAACAGATTCATGAGGACCTAAAGGAACTGGGGTTCGAGGGGTCTTACGATAGGGTCGCGGCGTTCGCGAGGGTATGGAGGGCGGGTCAATCTGACCGGGTCAATCCTGCCAGCAAACGAACAATGAGGTTGCTTTATACAGACCTGGTGATCCTGGACGAGCTCGGCTACCTTCCGTTCAGCCAGAATGGCGGCGCTCTGCTTTTCCACCTGATAAGTAAGCTCTACGAAAAAACGAGCTTAGTCATCACGACCAACTTGGGATTTTCGGAATGGGGGTCTGTGTTTGGCGACGCCAAAATGACGACGGCGCTGCTTGACCGCCTCACCCATCATTGCCACATCATCGAGACGGGCAACGACAGCTATCGATTCAAAAATAGTTCAACCCAGCAGACAGGAAAGGAGGTCAGGCATAACTTAATCCCCTTATAGCCCCCAAGATATCATTTGAAGAGCGGGTCAGAATTCGATGCAAATCATGGGTCAGAATCAAACGCAAACCAACACACCGAACTGCCATGGATGCCCCAAGGTGTCACCGGGCTATCGGCGTGTGACCCACAACGGCACTGAACTGCTGATGTTGGCTAGGATAACATCTTGCTCATGTGGAAAGTACGCGAATTCTCACGCCCGAGTTGGGCGCCACGCGGCGTTATCGGCTGGTCGTGGATACCGCCGCGCGCAACGCCAGCAGGTAGCTGTCGACACCGAATCCGCAAATCTGCCCCTTGACCACGTCCGCGAATACCGAGACGTGACGGAACGGCTCGCGCGCGTGCACGTTCGACATGTGCAGCTCGATGATCGGCGCCTTCAGGATCGCCAGCGCGTCGCGGATGCCGTAGCTGTAATGCGTCCAGGCGCCGGCGTTGATCATGACCGCGTCGAAGTCCTCGCCGTGGGCCTGGTGGATGCGTTCGCACATCTCGCCTTCGTGGTTGGTCTGGAAGCAGGTCACCTCCGCACCGAGCTCTTTACCCAGCGCCTGCAGGCGCTGATCGATTTCCGCCAGCGTGGTGGTGCCGTACTGCGCGGGATCGCGCTTGCCGAACATATTGAGGTTGATCCCGTTTAGCATCAGAATTTTCATTGACGGTCCTGGTCGATCTCGACGCGGCGCACATCGCCGACGACGAACACATAGGCCAGCAAGCCGGCGACGGCGGCCGCGCACACGTACACCAGCGCGTAGAAGAACGAGCCGGTGGCGCTGATGATGAAGCCGATGACCAGCGGCGTGACGATGCCGGCCAGGTTGGAGCAGGTGTTGAAGATGCCTCCGGTGAGGCCCATCAGATGCTTGGGCGCGACGTCGGAGATCAGCGTCCAGCCCAGGCCGACCATGCCCTGGCCGAAGAAGGCAAACGACAGGATCGCAATGACGGCGGCGTCGCTGTCGACGTAGTTGGCGCCGATGATGCTGGCGGCGCCGACCAGGCCGCAGATGATGGGCAGCTTGCGGGCGACGTTGGCCGAGCCGGTGCGCTTGAGCAGCCAGTCCGATACCCAGCCGCCGAACATCACGCCGACGGCGGCGGCAAGGAAGGGCAGCACCGAGAAGAAGCCGACCTTGAGCCAGCCCATTTGCCGCTCGGTGGCGAGATAGGTCGGGAACCACGTCAGGAAGAACACCAGCGTAGTATTGCCTGCGAACTGGCCCAGGCTGGCGCCCCACACCTGGCGGATGCGCAGCAGCTTGACCACATCGCCCCAGGCGAACTTGGTCTTGTCGCTCTTCGCGTCTTCCAGTCCGCCGCCGGCGGCGATGTAGTCGAGTTCCGCTTGATTGACGGTCCTGGAGTCGCGCGGTTCGCGGTAGACCCGCCACCACACCAATGCGAACACGACGCCGACCATGCCCACCACGACGAACAGCGCGCGCCAGCCGAAGTTATGCATCAGCCAGAACAGGCTGGGGGCGAAGCACGCCAGTCCCAGATATTCGCCGACGGTGTAGATGCCGGTGGCGCGCGCGCGCTCATGCTGCGGGAACCAGGTGGCCACCACACGGCTGTTGACGGGGAAGCAGGGCGCCTCGCTGATGCCGAGGCCAAAGCGCACCAGCAGCAGCGATTTCAGTCCGACGGCGGCGCCCTGCAAGCCGGTGAAGATCGACCAGAAGGTCAACGCCAGAAAGTAAGTCAGCTTGCTGCCGAAACGGTCGAGGAAGATCCCGCCCGGTATCTGCGCCAGCGCGTAGGTCCACGAGAACGCCGAGAACACCAGTCCCATGAGGGCGGCGTTGATCTGCAGGTCTTGCGTCATCAGCGGCGCGGCGATGCCAAGCACCGTGCGGTCCATGTAATTGATGATGGTGCCTACAGCGAGCAGGGCGAGCATCGTGAAGCGGGTGCGTGTGCGGGCGCGAACCGCGGTGTTGCCCGCGTAGGTCGCTGTCGTCTGGTTCATGCTGCGGTCTCCGGTTTTTCTAAGTTTAGTCGCGCGTCATGCGCGGCAGCGGCGAGCCGCCAGGCGCGATGTTGACGGGCTGGTTCTGGAAGTTCATCTGTGCCGCATCTTCTGATTGCACGGTCACGGTGTCGCCGAATTCCAGGTATTGTGCACTGTCCGCACGCCACCGCGGCCATGGCGTTGCGGGTGTGGCGGGATTGCCGCTGCGGGCGAAGGCCAGCAGGCTGTCCATCATGCGCGCCGACAGGGCGCGGTCGGCCGGCTGCCAGCTGCGGGTAGGGCGGAACATATTGAGCGCGTCCTGGGTCTGGAACCAGTAAGGCACGTCGGAGGTGTGGTAGGCGCCCTGCGGATTGTCCTTCAGCGTCACGGCCGGATTGAACGGCTGCACGTGCGAGAACAGATACATATAGAACGGCGTCTTGCCGCTGGCCTGATGCGCGATAGCCAGTGTCCGCGTGCCTTTCTCGATCATCGTCTGGCGGCTATACAGGCGGCTCATGCGGGCAGCGTCGGCGTCGGTGGCGGCCGGGTACAGATCGTGGAACTGCTGCACGCGGTCTCCGTACATATTGGCGGCGGTGGCGTGGAACTTGTCCAGCGTGGCGACGCCGCGCAGCGGGCTGAAACTGATGTCGTCGGCGGTGAAGCCGGCCATGGTCGGCACGTCGTTCTGCCTACCGGCGGCGTAGATGTTCGGGATCGTATCCGGCAGCACGTGGCCGTCGATATTCGGCTTGACCGAGACCGAACCGGATTCGCCGAACTGGAAATCGCGCTGCACGGCGAAAACTTTGTCGGCCGGCAGCTGGCGCATCTCGTCGAGCGAGGCGACGGCCAAGGCTTTTTGCACTTCCAGGCCGGTTTTTTCCGATTCCGCCAGCGATGGCGCGTTATTGCTGACGCCAGCGCCACTCATCAGCACCGCGCGCTGGAACAGTCCCTTGGCCAGCGGGCTGGCGAGCAGGGTGCCGACCGAGGCGGCGCCGGCGGACTGGCCGGAGATCGTGACACGCGACGGATCGCCGCCGAAGCGGGCGATATTCCTTTGCACCCATTGCAGCGCCGCGATCTGGTCCATGAAGCCGTAGTTGCCGGATGCGTGCTGCGGCGATTCGGCCGTCAGTTCCGGGTGCGCCATGTAGCCGAGGATGCCGAGCCGGTAGTTCATGTTGACGAAGATGGCGCCGCCGCGCGCGGCGACGTTCTCGCCGCCGTACAGCGCCATGCCGCTGGAGCCGACCGTAAAGCCGCCTCCGTAGATGAAGACGATCACCGGCAGTTTGGCCGACGGCGTAACCTTGGACGGCGCCCAGACGTTCAGGTACAGGCAATCCTCGCTGGTGGCTTCCTCGCCGAAGTAGTGGTTGATGTCCTTGCGGCGCAACAGCTGGATGCATTCCGGGGCCTTGCGGTCGGCGTGGTACACGCCGCTCCACGGAACCGCCGGCTGCGGTGCGCGCCAGCGCAGTTCGCGCACCGGCGGGGCGGCGAAGGGCACGCCGAACCAGGCGCGCACGCCGGAAGGCAGTACTTTGCCGTCGATCTTGCCGCTGTCGAGCGTGATCGGGGTCTGCGCCTGGGCGGCGGTTGCCGCAGCCAGGCCGATGATTGCCAGATACTTGTTCATGCATGTCTCCTCGGTGGGATGGGCTCCTATGCTGGAGCTTGAGAAGAGAATACACTAACTAGTTGGTTAACTCCACAAAAAAGCGCGTGCGGGACGCGCTTTTTAGATTACAGGTTGGCGATGAATCCTTCGACAGCGGCGGCAAAGGCCGCCGGCTGCTCGATCGCGCTCAGGTGCGAGGCATCGGACAGCACGGTCAGCGAAGCGTCCGGGATGCCCTGTTGCAGTGCTTGCGACATCGCCAGCGGCGTGCCCTGGTCTAATTCCCCAGCGATGACCAGGGTCGGCGCCTTGATCCCGCCCAGGCGCGCCGTGGTATCGACGGTGCCGACGGCGTTGCAGCAGCCGGCGTAGCCCACCGCATCGGTACTGACTACACGGCGGCGGAAGCGCGCCACGCGGGCCGCCTGCGTGCTGCGGAATTCATCGTGGAAGTAGCGGCCCATCACCGCGTCCGCGATGGCTTCGATACCCTGCGCCTGTACGGTGGCGATGCGCTGCCGCCAGGCTTCGCGCGCCGCTTCGGGATAGCCGGAGGTGGTATTGGCCAGCACCAGTGCGCGCACCAGCGATGGATGGCGCAAGGCCAATTCCTGGCCCACCATGCCGCCCATCGACAAGCCGACCCATACCACCGGGCCGGTATCGAGTTCGCGCAGCAGCGCCGCCGCGTCGTCGGCCAGGTCGGCCATGCTGTAAGCGCCGGCCGGCGCTTCCGAGCTGCCGTGGCCGCGATGGTCGTAGGCGATCACGCGGCACTCGGCCGACAGCTGGTTGGCCAGGCTGTCCCACATCGTCAGGTCGCAGCCGATGGCGTGGCTCAGCACCACCGTATGGCGCGGCGCCTTGCCGCTGCGCGGCTCGCGCACCGAGTAGTGCAGGGCGGGTCGGCCGTTGCCGCGGCCTTCGCGGCCGATGCCGGGATGGCTGGTGGCGGCCGGCGCCATCGATTCCAGTTCGTAGCCGATCTGCGGACCTACCTCGCGCAGGATCGCCTGGGCGTGCGTGAACGCCGTATTCGCGGCCGGTACGCCGGCGTAGATGGCGGACTGGATCAGCACTTCCTTCAGTTCGTCCGGCGTCAGGCGGTTGGCTTCGTCGCCCAGCAGCGCGGCGCGCACGTGCAGGTCGAATTCTTCCCAGCGGCCCAGCGCGATGGTGATGGAGAGGACGATGGCGCGGCGCGTCTGCCATTCCAGGCCGGGGCGGCCCCAGATCTCGTTCCACGCAAAGCGCGTGATCAGGTTCTGGAAGTCGGCGTTGAAGTTGTTGGCATTGTTCAGCGAACGCTCGACCCAGGCATCGCCAAGGACGCTGCGGCGGTTGTTCAGGCCACGCTCGAAGTCGTGGTCGATAGGATCGAAACTCATGGTATTGTCACTTATGGTTGAGCGAGGCGATATCGCCGCGCAGGCTTTGCAATTGACGCTGCGCCAGGCGCTGGGCCGGTGCGGTGGCGGCGACGGAATCGAACAGGGATTTCAGGTGTGCCGCATCGACCTTGGTGCGCAGCTTGTCGTCGGCCTGCACGGCATCGGCCAGTACGTCGGCCAGGTGGCGCTGCGAGGCGAGGGCCTCTCCTGTCATTTTTTCCAGCAGCGCGTGCGCGGCGGATTTTCCGATGGTTTCGGCCAGGTAGGCCGATGCCGCTTCCGCGAACACCAGCCCTTGCAGCGCATCGATATTGCGCAGCATGCGCGCGCTGTCGATACTCAGGCCGGCGAAGGCGTCGTTCAAGGCCTGCAAGGCGCCGTGCGCGCTGAGGAACAGGTTGGGCCACTCGGCGAGTTCGGCCTGCCAGTTGCCCAGGCCGCGCTCGTGCTGCTGGTTCATATTGGCCAGCAGTGCCGCCGCATGCTGCGGCGTGCGGCCTGCCGCGGCCAGCGCGATCATCGCGGACACCGGATTGCGCTTGTGCGGCATCGCCGATGAGCCGCCGCGGCCATTGCCGGATGGTTCGGCCAGTTCGGCGATTTCGCCTTGCGCCATCAGGCTTAGATCGGTGGCCAGCTTGCCCAGGTTGCCGGACAACACCGCCACTTCCAGGCCGAGACGCACCCACTCGTCGCGCTGGGTATGCCAGGCCGCATCGGCCAGTTTCAGGTTCAGGGCGTTGGCGACGCGCTCGGCGACGGCCGGGCCTTTTTCTCCCATCACCGCCAGCGTGCCGACGGCGCCGCCCAGTTGCAGTTGCAGCGCGCGGGCCGCGCATTCACGCAGGCGTGCGCGCGAGCGCACCAGCGGCGCCAGCCAGCCGGTCAGCTTGAAGCCGAAGCTGGTCACCTGCGCCGGCTGCATCAGCGTGCGCGCCAGCACCGGCGTGGCCAGGTGCTGTTCGGCCAGGTGCTGCAGGCGGCCGGTCAGGTCGTGCAGGCCGTCGTCCAGCAGTTGCAAGGCGTCGCGCGTGGCCAGCACCATCGCGGTGTCGATCACGTCCTGGCTGGTGCTGCCCCAGTGGACCTTGCCGGCCGCTTCCACGTCGTACAAGGCCACGGTCTTGGTCAATTCCTTCACCAGCGGGATCGCCAGGCTGCCGGCGCGGCGCCCGGCGCTGATGATGGCGGGGATGTCGTACAGCTGCGCATTGCACACGCCGGCGATGGCGCGCGCGGACGAGGGTTCCAGCATGCCTTCGTCGGCCTGCGCCTGCGACAGCGCTTCCTCGAAGCGGAACATGCCCTGCACGATGGCCGCGTCGTCGAACACGGCGATCATGTCGGTGGTGGTCAGGAAGCTATCGAAGATAGAGACGCTCACTAAAGCTCCAGTTTAAACGTAGTCGAAGAATGCGGTTTCCTTCTCGCCCTGCATCCAGATGTCCCAGTTGTACTGGCCGGCGGCGGTCTTTTTGGCGATCAGCGTGGCGCGGCGGGCGGCCGGCACTTGCTCCAGTATCGCCGATTTTTCCAAGGCCGCGTCGTCTTCAAGGAAGACGGCGGTGAACTGGTGCTTGACCAGGCCGCGCGCGAATACCGTGATGTAGGCGAACGGCTGGCCGGCCTGCTGCGGGCTGGCCGTCAGGCGCAGGCTGAATTCACCGTTCTCGCCACTGGGCACTCGGCGGAAGCCGGGCATGGCCTGCGCCGATTCGGCGTCCGCGGCGGCTGGCTGCCAGGATTCGATCTGGGCGTCGTTGATCGGGATGCCGGCGCCGTCGTAGATGATGCCGCCGATGGTGACGGCGGCGGCGTTGCCGGTGGCGGCGGTGTTCAGTTCCGTCGCCCATTTCCACGCTTCGTGCGAGAACGGGCCGATGGTTTGCGAAGTGGTGATTTCATGCGTGATGTCGGTCATGCCGTTCTCCTTAGATGCCGAAAGGCGTGGCGTCGCGGCCGCGCAGTACGATGTCGAATTCATAGCCCAGCATCTGGTCGCTGACCGTCTGCTCCAGGCTGAAGCGCGAGATCAGGCGCTGGCGCGCGTCCAGGTCGGGAATCGATTGGAAGATCGGGTCGAAGTCGAACAGCGGATCGCCCGGGAAGTACATCTGCGTGACCAGGCGTTGCGCGTACACGTTGCCGAACAGGGAGAAGTGGATGTGCGCCGGGCGCCATGCCTTGTCGTGATTGCCCCAGGGGTAAGGGCCCGGCTTGATGGTGACGAAACGGTAGCGGCCGTCGTCGTCGGTCATCATCTTGCCCCAGCCGTTGAAGTTCGGGTCCAGCGGCGCGTTGTGCTGGTCCTTCTTGTGGCGATAGCGGCCGGCGGCGTTGCACTGCCAGATCTCCAGCAGCGAATTGCGGACAGGCTTGCCGTCTTCGTCCACCACGCGGCCGGTGACGACGATTTTCTCGCCCAGCGGTTCGGATTCGCCGTGTACGGTCAGGTCGGTATCGTTCGGCAGCAGGATGCGCGGCGAGGGCGCGACATTCTGCTCGGCCGGCGCGCGCGCGTCGATGCGCAGCAGCGGCTGGGTCGGGCCGCGTTTGGCGGTGGATTTGTAGGGAGGATAAACCAGTTCCGGATATACGCCGGGTGCGATGGCATCGAATTTCACAGCAAGTCTCCTTATGTGTACGTGTCGATGATGGTACGAATTCGGCCTGCGGGCCACAAGACGGGAAGTGCATGCTATATTCGCTATGCGCACAAATTGTGCGAATAGCGCACAAAACTGGATTTTTATGAGCGAGAACGAGATATTTGCCAAGCGCGACCTGGTCGCTGGGCTGGAAAAGGGCCTGCAAGTGATCGAAGCCTTCGACCAGGAACGCAGCCGTTTGACCATCGCCGAGGTGGCCGAGCACACCGGCCTGACGCGGGCGGCGGCGCGGCGCTACCTGATCACGCTCACGCACCTGGGCTATATGCGGCATGAGAACAAGCTGTTCTCGCTGACGCCGATGGTGCTGCGGCTGGGCCAGTCCTATCTGCATTCGGCACGGCTGCCGCGCGTGGTGCAGCCGCTGTTGTACCGCCTTGCGTATTCGGTGGGGGAGGCCGCGTCGGCCGGCGTGCTCGATCACGACCAGCTGGTGTGCGTGGCGGCGGTCAGCGCCGGACAGCTGGTGTCCGCGACCCTGCAGCCTGGCACGCGCGTGCCGGCGTGGTGTACCGCCAACGGCCGCATGCTGCTGGCCGGCTTGCCGCAGGATCAGCTGGACGCCTTCCTCGCGCGCGCGCAGACGGAGCAGATCACCGAGCACACCATCGTCAACAAGGAGCGGCTGGCGGTGGAGATCGCGCGCGCCCGCGCGCAGGGCTATGCGCTGGTGGACCAGGAGCTGGAGCTGGGACTGCGCACAATGGCGGTCCCGCTGAAGAACTTCCGCGGCGACGTGGTGGCGGCGATGAACATCAGCGTGCACGCGGCGCGCATGCCGCTCGACCAGATGGTGGAACGCTGCCTGCCCGCGCTGATCAAGATCCAGGTCGAGCTGGCCGCGCTGCTCTAGGTCCGGCGGAATTCCTTCGGCGTGACGCCGATGCGTTTCTTGAACAGGCGGCTGAAGTAGGCAGGGTCCTGGAAGCCCAGCTCATAGGCGATGCTGGCGATGCTGGCCGGGACGTAGGTCAGCTTGCGGCAGGCTTCCAGCATCAGCCGGTCCTGCGTGGTGTCGAAGGCGGATTTGCCGGACAGCTTGAGGCACAGGCGATTCAGGCGCGTCGGCGTCACGCGCAGCGCCTCGGCATACTGGCTGACCTGCCACTGTTCCTTGTAGCGCTGCTCCACCTCGGCGCGGAAGCGGCTGAACAGCTCAAAGTCGCTGCGGCCCGACTGGTCGGCGAAACGCCGCTCGGCGTGCAGGCGCACCAGCAGCAGCAGGGCGCTGCGCGCCAGCCATTCCAGCATCAGCGTATGGCCGTACTGCGGCCAGGCCGCTTCCGTCAGCAACTGCTTGAGCAGCGATTCCAGCCGCTCGCGCATCTCCGGCTCGGCGGCCAGGTCGATCGCCAGCGGCTCCATGAACAGCGATGAATACAGGTCGCCCTGGTTCTCCGCCGCTGAAAACACCACGTTCTGGTCCACCGTCAGCACGTAGCCCTGCGCCTCCGGCGAGAAGTCGAAGCCGTGCGCCACCGACGGATTGATGGTGATGACCACCGGCCCCTTGCACTCCCACAGCGCCTCGTTGACGCCGGCCCGCACCTCTCCGCCGAAGAGAAAAAGTACCTGAAACAGGCCGGGGTGCGTATGCCTGTCGATATGCCAATCATGCAGGCGGCTGCGGGTTTCTATCAATTCAATATGGACGAATTCGGCATTGTCAGCCCTTGTCTGCTCGCCGTACAGGGCGAACTTGGGGATCTCTTTGGACAGCGGTTTTGGCAGGGAGGACATGGCTGGGATTCTTGTGGTGTGTCGAAATAGTACAAGTTTTAGGAAGTTTCATCCATTTTTTTTATGGCGCGGCGGCGCTACGATGCGGTCATACCTAAACCATATCGGAGACACGCCATGCGTACCCAAGTAGCCATCATCGGCGCCGGCCCGGCCGGTTTGCTGTTATCCCACCTGCTGCACCTGCAGGGCATCGAATCGATCGTCCTCGAGTCGCGCTCCCGCGACGAGATCGAGGCCACCATCCGCGCCGGTGTGCTGGAGCAGGGCACGATGGACATCCTGACCAACGCCGGCGTCGGCGACCGCATGCGTGCCCAGGGCGCGCTGCACCACGGCATAGAACTGGCCTTCGGCGGCAAGCGCCACCGCATCGACCTGTCCGAACTGACCGGCAAGGCCATCACCGTCTATCCGCAGCATGAGGTGATCAAGGACCTGGTGGCGGCGCGGTTGGCGGCGCAGGGACAGATTCTGTTTGAAGTGTCGAACGTCGCGCTGCATGGCGTCGAGACGCAGAAGCCGTCGGTGACATTCATCCATGGCGGAGAGGCCCGCGCCATCGAGGCGGACTTCGTGGTCGGCGCGGACGGCTATCACGGCGTGTCGCGTCCGGCCATGCCGGAGCAGGAACTGCGCAAGAACTTCCAGCGCATCTATCCGTTCGGCTGGTTCGGCATCCTGGTGGAATCGGCGCCTTCGTCCGATGAGCTGATCTACGCGCAGCACGAGCGCGGCTTCGCGCTGGTCAGCACACGCTCGCCGACGGTGCAGCGGCTGTACTTCCAGTGCGATCCGACCGACCACGTGGACAACTGGTCCGACGACCGCATCTGGGCTGAGCTGCATGGCCGCCTGGAGAACCACGATGGCTGGAAGCTCAAGGAAGGCAAGATCTTCCAGAAAAATATCATCGGCATGCGCAGCTTCGTGTCGACGCCGATGCAATCGGGCCGCCTGTTCCTGGCGGGCGACGCGGCGCACATCGTGCCGCCGACCGGCGCCAAGGGCATGAATCTGGCGGTATCGGACGTGGCGCTGCTGGCGCGCGGGCTGGAGCAGTTCTACCATCACGGCAGCGATGCGCAACTGAGCAGCTACAGCGAGGATGCGCTCAAGCGCGTCTGGCGCGCCGAGTACTTCTCGTGGACCATGACGCGCCTGCTGCATACCTTCGCCGACGCCTCGCCGTTCGAGCGTGAAATGCAGCGCGCCGAGCTGGAAAACATCGTCGGTTCGCGGGCGATGGCCACGGCATTGGCGGAAAACTACGTCGGCGCGTTCTGACGGCGTAGGACTGGGCCCACATGGGCCTATGTTCGCAGCCTACATAAGGCTTGTAGGTGCTCCTATAAGCTAGCGCACATAGCGGGGCTATAGTGTTGTTCATCAGGTCGTCGTTGACCATCAACACTTAGAAGAACAGAGGCCCGCCATGTACCCAGCTAACCAGACCACCGTATCCGCCAACGTCCTGCGTTCGATGCCACCGGTCGCCGCGCCCGTCATCAGCCTGACCGGCGCCCAGCAAAACGAGCTGCTGCGCGCATTGTCGCGTGAGGAGCTGGTCAGCCTGTTCGTGCACCTGGACCTGGTGCCGCTGGAAGCGGGCAAGCACTTGTTCGACTTCGGCGACAAAATGGAATACGCCTACTTCCCGACCAACGCCATCGTCTCTCTGCAATACGTCACCGAGGACGGCGGCGCCGCGGAGATCGCGGTGGTCGGCCGCGAAGGTGTGGTCGGCGTCTCGATGTACGAGACCGAGCGCGCCAACTGCTCGGCAGTGGTGCAGACCGCCGGCTACGGCTACCGCATCAAGGCCTCGGTGCTGCGCGAAGCCTTCTTCGGCGGCGGCGCACTGGCCCAGCAACTGATGCGCCACACCAGCGCGCTGTTTGCACAGCTGGCGCAGACGGTGGCCGGCGTCCGTCACGGCAGCATCGAGCAGCGCCTGTGCCGCTGGCTGCTGGAACGCCTGGACCGTTCGCTGTCCAACGAATTGAAGGTCACGCAGGAGATGATCGCCAACATGCTGGGCGTGCGCCGCGAGAGCATCACCTGCTGCGCCGGTAAGCTGCAGGAGGAAGGCTTGATCGAATACCGTCGCGGCATTGTCACCGTGATCGACCGCGGCGGCATGGAACGCCGCGCCGGCAGCTGCTACTCCCATTCCTAATGCAAGTACCTGGGCGCTTGCTGGATGTCGTCCAGCTTGCGCTGCACCAGCATGTACCAGGCATGCGCCCACCTCGACGCCCGCTCCGACTCGGCCACAGTGGCGGCCGACATGGTCCGCTGCACGGCGATCATCTGCCGATGCAGCGCATAGGCGGCGGGGTGCGGTTTCTTTTGTGTGGCGTATGAAGTATCCATGACTGCATTCTGCGCCCCCGCACTGGCCACGGCTGTACGCTGCCTCACCTAAGGGGTAAGCGAAATTCTCATAAACAAGCGTGTTTATATTCGTTTTCCCTATCCGTCCCCATCCTTATACTTTTTTACAAAGCAGCCACTAGTCCAGGGATAGCAGATGGGGAAGCATGTATTGCAAGCGCTGGCGGCGCTGTCGGCCGGCGCGATCGCGGCGGCGCACGCGCAGCAGCCGGAGTCCAGTCAGATCGAGCGGGTCGAAGTGACCGCCACCCGTTCCGCCAGCGCGGTCGATGTGCAGCAGGTTCCCGCCGCCATTACCGTGCTGAAGCCGGACAGCCTGACCCGCTACGGACAAGGTAATCTCAGCGATATCGCCAACCTGGTGCCGGCCATGTCGGTGCAGGAGCAGGGGCCGGGCGTCAACAACATCACCATGCGTGGCCTGGTCGTGCGCGGCATCGTGCCGTCCGAGGTGCAGGACTCGTCGCTGGTGGCGGTGTATATCGACGACATGCCGGTCACGCTGAAATCATCCAATCCCGATCTCAAGGTGCTGGACCTGGAGCGTGTCGAAGTGCTGCAAGGTCCGCAGGGCACGCTGTTCGGCGCCGGCGCCATGTCCGGCGCGGTGCGCCAGATCACGCAAAAGCCGGAGCTGGCCGATTTGTTCGGCACGGTGGAGGCAGTGGGCTCCAACACGTCCGGCTTCGGCGGCGCCAATCATAATCTGCGCGGCATGGTCAACCTGCCGCTGAAGGCCGATTTGTTGGGCCTGCGGCTGACCGCCTATACCGGCAACGATTCGGGCTACATCCGCAACCAGGTGAACGGCGCCACGACCAACGCGGTATCGACCAACCAGGCGCGGGCCGCCGTGCGTTTGCGCGCCTCGCGCGATCTGGTGGTGGACGCCAGCGTCACCGCTTCCAACATCAAGGGCGGCATCAACGATGCGTATGCGGGGCTGGCGCCGTTTACCACCTTCGCGCTGATACCGCAAACCAGCAACGACAAGCTGCAGCTGTATAACCTGGGCGTCGCCTATGATCTCGGCGGCGCGCAGCTGGTGTCGTCGACCTCCTATCTGCACCGTGACACGCTGTACGTGACCTCGGCCCAGTATCCGGCCACCGCCTTCATCTTCGGCGGCAAGGATCCGCTGATGAAGGCCGCCTACACGATCGGCAATGCGGTGCAGGACTTCGCGCAGGAGTTTCGCGTCAACTCCAGGGGCGAGGGGCCGTTCAAGTGGACTGCCGGCGCTTTCTTTGAAAGCGGCAAGCGCGATACCAGACAGGACGAGCCGACCGAGGGCTTTGACGCGCGCTATGCGGAGACGCGCAACTTCCCCGGCTATAACTCGCAGACCAATGAGCTGGCGTTCAATCCCGATGATTTTTTCTCCGGCCAGCAGAACACCAAGTCGCGCCAGGCCGCGCTGTTCGCCGAGGGTACGTACACCGTATGGGACAAGCTGGACCTGACCGCCGGCGTGCGGCTGTTCCGGGGCACGCAGGATTTCGACCTGCGCTTTACGGGCTTGTTCGGCAACCTGGTCGGCGCCACGCCGACGGCGCCGGTCGGCCAGCCGGAGGTCAGCAACAGCAGCGCCACCTCGCGCGGCGCCAATCCGCGCTTTGCGGCGGCGTACCGCGTCGATCCGGACCGCACGCTGTATGCGTCGGTAGGCAAGGGCTTCCGCTATGGCGGCAACAACCAGCCGGTGCCGTTCAACTTCTGCGGCATCAACGCGCCGTCCACCTTCGCGCCCGACAGCTTGTGGAACTACGAGGTCGGCTCCAAGAACACGCTGTTCGACCGCCGCGTGACTTTGAACGCCAACGTCTACCTGATCGATTGGAAGAACGTCCAGGTATTCAACCGCCTGCCATGCACCTATTACTTCACGCAGAACGCCGGCAAGATCCGCAGCGAGGGCATCGAGGTGGAAACCGCCGTCAAGCTGACGCGCCGCGCGTCGATAGGGTTGAGCGGCGCCTACAACCATGCCTATGCCGCGCGCACCGTGGTGACCGGCATCGCCGCGCAGAACATCCCGGAGGGCAGCCGCGTGCCATA
Organism: Duganella sp. CT11-25; assembly: GCF_047302815.1. Lineage (NCBI taxonomy): Bacteria > Pseudomonadati > Pseudomonadota > Betaproteobacteria > Burkholderiales > Oxalobacteraceae > Duganella > Duganella sp. CT11-25. The sequence continues at coordinate 1,680,817 of NZ_JBKBFD010000001.1, read as the reverse complement.
CGCGCCGCGCATCGCCGCCACGGCGACGGCCAGCTACAGCATTCCGGTACGGGGAACGGACGAAATAGGGCTGTTCGCCAGCTACGCCTACCGCAGCAACGCCTACACCAATTTCGCGCCGGCGCAGGGCGGCTATGCCGAGATTCCGTCGTCGAACACGGTCAACGCCACGGCAGTCTACAAGACCGGCGCGTATGAATTCGGCCTGTTCGGCACCAACCTGACCGACGGCGCCAAGGTCAGCGACGTCACGCCGAATACCATCGCCATCCAGCCGGGAGATATCCGCTACATGGTGCGTCCGCGCACGGTGGGCTTGCGCGTCAAGGCGCGCTTCTGAGCGCGCCGCCATGAGCTCGGAGTACGTCGATCCGCGGCAGCGGGAGGAAATCGCCGTCGAGCGCGGGCGGCTGCGGTGGCTTGGCGAATGGCCGACCTGGCTGCTGATCGCCGTGATCTACGGCGGCTGGTTACTGACGCTGGCGTGCTGGCGCCAGATCGGCGTTGTCGGCGCTACGCTGCTGATGATCTGGTGGTGTGCGTGGTATATGTCGCTGCAACACGAACTGATACACGGCCATCCGACGCGGTGGGCATGGGTGAATCGCCTGTTCGGCTATGCGCCGCTGGCGATCTGGTACCCGTACGGGCTGTACCGCGACAGCCATCTGCGGCATCACAACGATTTCCACCTGACGATGCCGGCGCTCGATACCGAGAGCTACTATGTCTCGCCCGCCACCTGGGCCGGCATGGGCAAGCCGCTGCGGGCGCTCTACTGGTTCAACAAGACCTTCTGGGGACGGCTGCTGGTCGGTCCCGCGATCTCGGTCGCCGGCGCGTGGGGCGAGGCGCTGCGTCAGCCGTTGCGGGGAGAATGGCGGCATGTACCCATGTGGCTCGGCCATTTCGCCCTGCTGGCGGCGCTGCTGTGGTGGGTACGCTCGGCATTCGGCATGTCGCCCGCCTACTATTTGCTGGCGATCTCGTATCCGGCACAGTCGCTGGCGATGGTGCGTTCCTATTACGAACATCGTCCGGCGCCGGACCACAAACAGCGTATAGTGCTGAATGAGGCGGGGTTTGTATTCCGCCTGCTGTTCCTGAACAATAACCTGCATCTGGTGCATCACGACCTGCCATCCTTGCCGTGGTATCTGCTGCCGCGTGTCTACCAGGCGCGCAGGCAGTCGTACAATTCGCGCAGCGGAGGCTTTCATGTCGGAGGCTACGGGGAGCTGATGCGCCGCTTCGGTTTCCGTCCGATAGACGCGCCGGTGCACCCGCATATGCCTGAATAGACCATGACCTGGAAAATCGCGCTGCCGATGTATAACCTCTCACCGCGCCTGCGGCAGGCTTGGGAGGAGCTGCTTGGCGCGCTGCTGGATGAACTGGATCTGCATGTGGAGGCTGAACTGGTGCGCTCGCCGCCATTGCCGGCGTTTTGGCAGCGACCCGACATGCTGCTGGCCCAGACCTGCGGCTATCCCTACATGACGCTGCTGCGCGACCGCGTGACGCTGGTCGCCACGCCATGCTTTGATTTTCCCGGCTGCGCGGGCAGCGATTATTCGAGCGTCATCGTGGCGCGTTCCGGCGGCGGTATCGCCAGCCTGGCCGATGCGCGCGGGAGCATCGCAGCGGTCAATGACGCGCATTCCAACAGCGGCATGAATGCGCTGCGCCACGCGGTTGCGCCGCTGGCGCGCGATGGCAAGTTCTTCGAGAAGATTGTCTGGTCCGGCAGCCATGCGGCCAGCCTGGGCCTGGTGCGCGACGGCGAGGCCGATATGGCTGCCATCGACTGCGTCACCTACGGCTATATCAAGGAAGAGGATCCCGCCAGCCTGGACGGACTGGCGGTGTTGCAGCATTCGGCGCCTTCGCCGGGATTGCCGCTGGTCGCGGGCCGCGAGGCACCGCCGGAATTGCTGGCGCGCCTGCGCCGGGCATTGATGAGTCCCGCGCCGCAGCTCGCCGAGCGCATGCGGGCCTTGCGCATCAGCGCCTTCAGGCAGACCAGCGACGCCGACTACAGCCGCATCATGCTGCTGGAGACCGAGGCGCGCGCGGCCGGCTATCCCGTGCTGGCTTGAACGTCTAGTTCTTGCGCCACAGCGGCACGGCGGTCGCGTCCAGCTTGCGCGGCAGCAGGCCTTCGCCGAAGAAGGCATCGGCGATCTTCTGCTGCTCGCCCAGCGCGTCCTTCAGCACCGGCCGCACATCGTAGCTGCGTCGGCTGTTGGCCAGTTCCACCGTCTTCGCATCCAGGCCCCAGGCCGGCGCCAGCAGCTCAGCCGCTTCCTTCGGCGATTGCTTGACCCATTTGCCGGTTTTGCTGAGCGCCTCGAAGACCACGGCCAGCACGTCCGGCCGCGCGGCCGCGTAGGCGCTGGAGGCCAGGTAGTAGCGCTGGTAGTCGGCGATGTTGCGGCCGTCGGCCAGGATGCGGATGTCGGACTGGCGCTGCACGCCGGCCAGGAACGGATCCCAGGTCACCCAGGCGGCGACGCTGCCGCGCTCGAAGGCGGCGCGGCCGTCGGCCGGCGTCAGGTAGGCCGCTTCGATATCCTTGAAGCGCAGGCCCGCCTTGTCCAGCGCGGCGATCAGCAGGTAGTGGCTGCCGGCGGCCTTGGTGACGGCGATCTTCTTCCCCTTCAGATCCGCCACTGTTTTATAGGGCGCATCGGCGCGCACCACGATGGCTTGCGCCGACGGCGACGGCGCCTCCTGTGCGAAGTAGGTCAGTTGCGCGCCGGCCGCCTGCGCAAACACGGGCACGGTGTCCGCCACGTCCGCGCTGAGATCGACGCCGCCGACATTGAGCGCCTCCAGCAGCGGCAGGCCGCTGGAGAATTCGTGCCAGCTGATCTTGACGCCCAGCGGCGCCAGGTCCTGCTCCAGCTGGCCGCGCAGCTTGAGAACGGTCAGCAGCGTGGATGATTTCTGATAGCCGATGCGCAGCGTGGAGGCCGGTTTTTGCGCGATCGCCGCCAGCGGCAAGGCGGACAGCAGGGACAGCAGGATAAGGCGACGCAGGTTGGGCATGGCAGCTCCGAATGGGTAAAATCGTCCGATTGTATGGCGCTTTTCCCGGCCATTGGAACGAATCCTTTCGCGTTTGAATATAGCGGAATCGGATATGCAAACCCGGTGCGCTGCGTGGTAATCTAGGCGCCCAGGAGGACAAATGAGCCAACTACAAAAGAGCAGCCTGCCACCCAGATTACGTGGCTTTGTCGACGCCGTGGAGCAGTTGCTGGGCCAGGACGAACAGCAGATCGTCTCCCGGGGATCGGCGCTGCTGCGCGAGCTGGTCGCGCACGACGACTGGCTGCCGCCGCAAGCCGCGCAGCCGGACCCGCAGTACTACCGCCAGTACCTGCTGTACCGCGACCCCGCCGCGCGCTTCTCGGTGGTGAGTTTCGTCTGGGGCCCCGGCCAGTCCACGCCGATCCACGACCACACCGTATGGGGCTTGATCGGCCTGCTGCGCGGCGCCGAGATATCGCAGGGCTACCGCCGCCACGCCGACGGCTCGCTGGAGAAAGAGGGCGAGCCGCAGCGGCTGGACACCGGCGCGGTGACGGCTGTGTCGCCATCGCTGGGCGATATCCACCAGGTTTTCAATGCATATGACGATCGCGTCTCGATCGGCATCCACGTCTACGGCGCCGACATCGGCGCGGTGGACCGCAGCGTCTACACCGTGGACGGCGCTGTCAAACCCTTCCGTTCCGGCTATGCCGCACCGACATGACTATTTTCCCTACCCGAAGCTTCCAGCAGGTGCGCGATGCGCTGCTGGCCCGCCGCGAGATCGCCTTGCTCGACGTGCGTGAAGAAGATCCGCACGCGCAGGAGCACCCGCTGTTCGCCGCCAACTTCCCGTTCGGCCGCATCGAGCTTGATGCGTACACCAAGCTGCCGCGCCGCGACGTGCCCATCGTGGTGCTCGACGGCGGCGAGGGCCTGGCGCAGGCCGCCGCCGAACGCCTGCACCAGCTGGGCTATGCCGATATCTCGCTGCTGGAGGACGGCATCGAAGGCTGGCGTGCCGCCGGCGGTGAACTGTTCCGCGATGTGAATGTGCCCAGCAAGGCCTTCGGCGAACTGGTGGAGGCCGAGTGCCACACGCCGTCGCTGTCGGCGCCGGAGGTGCAGGCGCTGATCGACGGCGGCGACGACATCGTCATCCTCGACGCGCGCCGCTACGATGAGTACCACACCATGAGTATCCCCGGCAGCGTCAGCGTGCCCGGCGCCGAACTGGCGTTGCGCGCGCGCGAACTGGCGCCCGATCCGGCCACGCGCATCATCGTCAACTGCGCCGGCCGTACGCGCAGCATCATCGGCACGCAGTCGCTGATCAACGCCGGCGTGCCGAACCAGGTTGCCGCGCTGCGCAACGGCACCATCGGCTGGACCCTGGCACAGCAAAAGCTGGAACACGGCCAGTCGCGCAGCTACCCGCCGGCGTCGGAGGCCAACCGCCTGCAAGCGGCGCAGGATGCCAGGGCGTTGGCCGACCATGCCGGCGTTCTGCGCATCGATCACGCGGCGCTGGACGCGCTGCACGCCGATGCCACCCGCAGCACTTACTTCTTCGATGTGCGCAGCCCCGCCGAGTTCAGGGATGGCCGGCTGCCGAACTTCCGCTCCGCGCCCGGCGGCCAACTGGTGCAGGAAACCGAACAGTTCGCGCCGGTGCGCGGCGCCCGCATCGTGCTGGCCGACGACGACGGCGTGCGCGCCAACCTGACGGCGCACTGGCTGCGGCAGATGAATCACGAAGTGTCCGTGGTCGATGGCCTGCAGCCGTCCGACTTCCACGTCACCGGCGCCTGGGCTGCGGAGCTGCCGCCGCACGCGCCGGTCGACGAGATCGATGCCGCGACTTTGTCGCAATGGCTACGTGATAGTACCGAGAGCACAGCGGTGCTGGACTTCAGCTCCGGCGTCAATTATCAGAAACGTCACATTCCCGAAGCGTGGTTTATGCTGCGTTCCGACTTGAAGCAGGCGCTGACGCAACTGCCGAAAGGCGTGCAGCGCTATGTGCTCACCTGCGGCGGCGGCCTATTGGCGCGCTATGCGGCCGCCGATCTGCGCGCGCTGACCCAGCTGCCGGTGGTGGTGCTCGACGGCGGCACGTCGGCATGGGCGGCGGCCGGGCTGCCGGTGGAATCCGGCGCGACGCGACTGGCCTCGCCGTTGATAGATCGCTATCGCCGGCCATACGAGGGCACCGACAATCGGGCCGAGGCGATGCAGGCCTACCTGGACTGGGAATTCGGGCTGGTGGCGCAGCTGGGACGCGACGGCACGCACGGTTTCCGGGTGATTTGAATGGTTGCGACATGCATGCGTTGCATTTTGGTTGCGACGCAGCATAAATTTCCTCATAGTTATTTTGCGGTAATACTGATCCGCTATACTGGATCGACGCTGCGCAGACAGCAGATTCCTCCATCACTTCCATGAGAAAAGTCACCATGACGATTACCAAGCGCTTGATCTTGACCCTGTCGTTAGCGTTGCTGGCGCTGATATTTGTAGGCATTACCGGTTTGACCCAGTTGTCCCGCGCGCAGCAGCGCCTGGACATGGTGCAGACCCGTTTGATCCCGAGCATCGCGGGCCTGAACCTGGCCAAGAACTACATGGACGCCAGCCGCCTGGCCGGCTACCGCCTGTCGGTGTTCTCCAACCTGACCGACAAGACGGCGCTGGACAAGGCCTATAACGACGCCCACGCCAAATTCGACGAGGTCATCGCGACCTACGAAAAAGAGCGCATCTTCGACGACACCGACCGCAAGATGCTGGAGGCGGACAAGGCGGGCATGGCGGCTTACCGCCAGGCGCTGATTCCTTTCCTGGCCGGCGCCCATGCCGGCGACATGGATGCGGTGCGCGCGACGCTGCTGGCCGGTACGCCGCTGGCGCTGTCGGCGGCGGCCGTCAAGAAGAGCTTCGACGACCATATCGCCTATAACAATAAGCTGATCAACGATGTCCGCGACGAAAGCATGGCAGCCTACAGCTTCGCCTTCCGCCTGCTGGTGAGCGTGGTGATCCTGGGCGTGCTGGTCACCGGCGCGCTGGCGTGGCAGCTGTACGTCGTCATCAAGGGCAGCCTGGCGTCGATCCGCAGCACGCTGGAAGATGTGAGCCAGTCGCTGGACCTGACGCATCAGATCAAGATCGAGCGCATGGACGAAATCGGCCATACCGCGGTCGCCTTCAACAAGCTGCTGGAGCAGATCGCCGGCGTGATCGAGACCGTGCGCGCGTCCACCAGCGCCGTCGGCGCGGCCTCGCAGCAGATCGCCGCCGGTACCGGCGACCTGTCGCAGCGCACCTCGTCGCAAGCGGCGGCGCTGGAGCAAACCGCCGCCAGCATGGAGCAACTGACGTCGACCGTCGGCCAGAACGCCGACAACGCGCGCCAGGCCAACCAGCTGGCCCGCTCGGCATCGGACGTGGCGGCGCAGGGCGGCACGGTGGTGGAGCAGGTGGTGGTGACGATGGGGTCGATCAACGAATCGTCGCGCAAGATCGTCGACATCATTTCGGTCATCGACGGCATCGCCTTCCAGACCAATATCCTGGCGCTGAACGCGGCGGTTGAAGCGGCGCGCGCGGGCGAGCAGGGACGCGGTTTCGCGGTCGTGGCGACCGAGGTACGCAACCTGGCGCAACGTTCGGCCGCTGCGGCCAAGGAGATCAAGGCGCTGATCGACGACTCGGTCGAGAAAGTCGGCTCGGGCACCAAGCTGGTGGAGCAGGCCGGTTCGACCATGCACGAGGTGGTTTCAAGCATCAAGCAAGTGACCGACATCGTCGGCGAGATCAGCGCCGCGACGCAGGAGCAGAACGACGGCATCGCCCAAGTCCATCGCGCGGTGACGCAGATGGATGAGACCACGCAGCAGAATTCCGCGTTGGTGGAGGAGACCGCCGCCGCCGCGCAGACCATGCGCGAGCAGGCCGATACGCTGGAACGCGCGGTCAGCGCCTTCAAGATCAATGCCTCGCAGGCGGTGTATGCGCCGCCGCCGCGTCCTGTCGCCCGCAGCGCATCGGTCGCCGTGCTGCCGAAGGCGCCGCGCGCCAAGCCGGCCGCCAAGCCGGCGCCGCAGAAGGTCAAGGCCAGCGCGGCCGCGACCTCCAGCAACGAATGGGAAGAGTTCTGACGTCCTGCGCGGATTGCTAGTCCGGGCTACAATCCAGAACCAGCGTGCGACGCCGCTGTGGCACGCTTCACGTTCTGGAGGGTAGCAATGAATCACAATCGTCTTGGCAAGTCCGGCCTGCGCGTGCCGGAACTCAGTTTCGGCACCGGTACTTTTGGGGGCGGCAACGACTTCTTCAAAGCCTGGGGCAGCACCGATGCAGGCGGCGCCTCGCGGCTGATCGACGTCTGCCTCGAACATGGCGTGTCGATGTTCGACACCGCCGATGTCTATTCGGACGGCCTGGCGGAGAAAATCCTCGGCCAGGCCATCAAGGGCAAGCGCAACCGCTTGCTGATCTCCACCAAAGTCACTTTCCCCACCGGCCAGGGCGCCAACGATTTCGGCTCCTCGCGCCAGCATTTGATCGACGCTGTCGACCAGTGCCTGCAACGGCTGGAGGTCGAGCATATCGACCTGCTGCAGCTGCACGGCCAGGACCACAATACGCCGGTCGAAGAGACGCTGGCCACGCTGGATCAACTGGTCCGTTCCGGCAAGGTGCGCTACATCGGCGGCTCCAACTTCTCCGGCTGGCATTTGATGAAGTCATTGGCGGTCTCGGACCGCTACGGCTATCCGCGCCATGTCGCGCACCAGATCTACTACTCGCTGCTGAACCGCGATTATGAATGGGAGCTGATGCCGCTGGGGGAGGACCAGGGCGTGGGGGCGATGGTCTGGAGTCCGCTGGGCTGGGGCAAGCTGACCGGCAAGATCCGCCGTGGCCAACCAGCCAAGCCGGGCACGCGCGCCCACGACATCGCCGGCACCGGCCCGCATTTCGAGGAGGAGCGCCTGTTCCGGATTGTCGAGGCGCTGGACGTGGTGGCGCAGCAGACCGGGAAATCGATTCCGCAGGTGGCGCTCAACTGGCTGCTGGGGAAGAAGACCATCTCCAGCGTCATCATCGGCGCGCGCGACGAGGCGCAGCTGATCGAGAATATCGGCGCGACCGGCTGGTCGCTGACGGCTGAGCAGAATGCGCTGCTGGAAGCGGCCAGCGACGTGTCGCCGGCTTATCCGGTATGGCACCAGCGCGGCTTCCCGATGCTGAACGAGCGCGCTTAAAAGTTCTTGATCAGCGTTGCCCGCAGCGAGCGCGATTCGATGGGGTGGAAGTGGACGTCGGCGACGGCGTTCGTTTCTCCCTTCAGCTGCGAGGCGTAATAGTAGTCGATCGCCGAATCGCGGCGGTTGGCGATGTTGAAGGCCTCCAGCTCCAGCGTGAGGCCTTTTTTGATCTTCCACCCCAGGCGGCCGTTCAGCGTCATGCTGGACTTGGAGCGCACGCTGTTGTCCTCGATCAGCGGGCGCGGTCCGAAGTAGCGCAGCTTGAGCGAGGCGGAATACGGACCGCCGTTATCCACCGTCAGCGCCAGCTGGCCGGTGCCTTCGATGGCGCCGGGGATGTAGCTGCCTTGCTCGACATCGCCGCGCGAACGCGCGCGGGCATAGGCCAGGTCCAGGTCGATCGACAGCCATTTCAAAGGCTTGTAGTAATTGGAAAGCTCCACGCCGTAGCGGCGGCTCGGCGGACCGGCTTCGGTGGTGCCGGCGTCGCCGGCGTAGGTCAGCTCCGAATCGAAATCCAGCCGGTACAGCGACAGCGAGGTTTGCAGTCCCGGCAGCCATGCCGTGCGCGCGCCCAGCTCCATGCCGCGCGAACGCACCAGCGGCGACACCTTGTTGGCCGCGTCGCCGGTCTTCGGATCGATACTGATGGTGGCGCCGCGCGCATCGTTGCTGTGGAAGCCGTTGCCGATGTTGGCGTACAGTTCGGCCGTTTGCCACGGGCCGTAGATCAGGCTCAGGCTGGGGCTGGCCAGGTGGTCGCTGGCGCCGCCGCTGTTGGCGGCGAGGCCGCTTTGCACGTCGAAATGGTAGCTGTCGATGCGGGCGCCGGCCACGGTGCGGAAGGCGGCGTTCCAGCGCGTGCTGTTCTCGACATACAGGCCCGCGCTGGATTCGACGATGTGGTCCTCGCGCGTGGCCGACAGGCGCTTGCGTGCCTGCGTGTTATACAGGCCGTTGAAGATATTGTCGTTCTGCAGTTGCAGGCCGATCGTGGTTTCGCTGTTGCCGGTGTCCGTGTGATGGTGCCAGCTGTGGCTTGCATTCAGGCCGCTGGTGACGCGCTTGTCCGGCTGCGCGAATTGGTCGCCATGCACCGGATCGTCCATGAAATACGTGAAGTTGGAGTACAGGTCCAGCTGGTTGGCGATGATGTAGGCGTTGATCCTGGAAGCGCTGTCGTCGTCGGTGCGGCGCCAAGCGCCGGACAGGCTGTAGCGGTGCGACTTGCCGCCGTCGGTCGGGTCGATGGCGTCGTTGCGGCCGATCTGGCCGTCCTGCACGGCGCGCAGCGGGATCTGGTCGGTCGAGTTCCAGTCGGCGCGATAGACCATCAGGCTGAGGTTGAAGCCGTTGTTGGCATAGCCTTCGCTGTAGCGCAGCACCGCGTTCAGCTTCTGGTAGTCGTCGGGATGGGTGAACGGGCCGTCGTTGTGCAGCACTTCCAGCGCGTACAGCAGGCTGCCGCTCCGGTTGCCGATGCCGGCATCGACCGAGTCGGCCAGCAGCGCGCGGCCGTAGCCGTTCTGTCCCGCCGAGACGCTGGCGACGCCTTGCAGCAGGCGGTTGGCGTACACCACCGACGCCGTGCCGGCCGAGGCGAAGTCGCCTTCCTCGGCGGAGTAGGGGCCTTTTTTATAATCCAGCCGCACCGCCAGTTCGGGGATCATGAAATTCAGGTCGGTCCAGCCCTGGCCGTGCGCGTGGCTGCGCTGGTTGACCGGCATGTCGTCGACGCTGGTGCGCAGGTCGGTGCCGTGATCGAGGTTGAAGCCGCGCAGGTAGAACTGGTTGGCCTTGCCTTCGCCGCTATGCTGGCTGACGATCAGGCCGGGCGCCGCTTCCAGTATCTCGGCGGGACGGTAGACGTTGCGCGCGGCCAGCTGCTCCTGCGTCACGCTGCCGGCGCTGGCGGCATCGGCCACGCCCAGCTGGTTGGAGCGCGAGCCATCCACCAGGATCCTTTGCAGGATCTGGTCGTCGGCGTGGGCGCTGCCCATCGCCAGCAGCAGGAAGTATTTAACGGGTGGTTTGATCGATGCTGCTTTGATCGAAGAGGAGAGTCTGGACAGGGCCATCGGATTGCAGGTTCACGGTGTTCTTTTGAGATGGCAGGAAGTCTATCAGCAAAGCGTTGTGGATACGGGTGCCTTTCGCCAGTTTTACATGCTCGATTTCCTGCAGGATGACGACGCTGTCGGCATCGGCCTTGACGCCGACCCAGTTGAGGCGCAGGCGCTGCCTGTCCGGGCCATCCAGGTAGAACTGCTTTTCCACGTAGCGGCGCAGCGGCGCTTCGCTTTCCGGCTGGCCGAGATCGAACTGGCGGCCGTAGAGATTGGTCAGCAGCGTGGCGAGATCGTGCGCCGTGTAGGTGTGCACGATCTCGGTGCTGCCGGTGCGCTCGTTGTAGCTGATGTCGGCTATGCCCATGTGAAAATTGTGGGCATGCGCCGCCGTGCCGGCCAGGGCCAGCACGGTTACCACGACCAGGCGCAGGCGGTTCAGCATCATTCCGACGACGCGTCCTTGCTGCCCTTGGCCTTCAGCGGCGTCTGGAAGTCGCGCATCAGGTTGTTTTTATCGCGCTCGGTCTTGAACAGCTCCACGCGGGATTTCGTGACCTTGCGCGGCCAGGCGTTGTTGCTGGTGTCGATGTCGGCGGTTTCCCAGTACGGGTCCTGGACCAGGCCCACCATAGGCTCGTCGGTGACGATCAACTTGGTGATCTTCTTCGACGAGTAGCGCCATACTTCGGCCGGAATGCGCTCGATGTACTTCTTGCCGCTCTTGAGCTCAATCTCCAGGATCAGCGGCATCACCAGCCCGCCGACGTTGGAGAAGTCCACCAGGTACAGGTGCTTGCCCTGGTCCAGCAGCTTTTTCTCCCACGGCTCCAGCTTGTCGATCGCTTCGTTGTAGCTGTTGCGGTCCTTGTTGGTGACGGTGAACTCGTCGTGGTCGTTGTAGAAGTCCTTCAGCTCCGGATGCGCATCCAGGCGCTTGGGCAGGTCCTTGTTGCGCTGCTCGGAAACCGAAATCGGCTGCGCATCCTTCTGCGCTTTTTTCCAGGCCTTTTCCTTTTCGGGATCCTTGGTGCTCACGCCGTATTCGCTGATGCCGTCGATGCTGATGTCGACCGGGTCGGTGGTGTAGAACCAGCCGCGCCAGAACCAGTCAAGGTCGGTACCCGAAGCGTCTTCCATGGTGCGGAAGAAGTCGGCCGGGGTAGGGCGCTTGAACTTCCAGCGCTGGCCGTATTCGCGGAAGGCGTAGTCGAACAGCTCGCGGCCCAGGATGGTCTCGCGCAGGATGTTGAGCGCGGTGGCCGGCTTGGCGTAGGCGTTGTTCCCGAACTGGATCACCGACTCCGAGTTGGTCATGATCGGCACCTGGTTCTGGCTGCGCATGTAGTCGACGATGTTGCGCGGTTCGCCGCGGCGCGACGGGTAGTCTTGTTCCCATGCCTGCTCGGCCAGGTACTGCACGAAGGTGTTCAGGCCCTCGTCCATCCAGGTCCACTGGCGCTCGTCCGAGTTGATGATCATCGGATAGTAGTTGTGGCCCACCTCGTGGATGATGACGCCGATCAGGCCATACTTGGTCTGCTGCGACCAGGTTAGCGCGCCGGTCTTCTTGTCCTTGGACGGACGCGGGCCGTTGAACGAGATCATCGGATACTCCATGCCGCCGACCGGGCCGTTGACCGAGATCGCGGTCGGATACGGATAGTCGAAGCTGTACTTGTTGTACTGGTCGATGGTGTGGATGATGGCCTGTGTGCTGTACTTTCCCCACAGCGGATTGCCTTCCTTCGGATAGTAGGACATCGCCATCACGTCGGTGGAATCCTTCTTGAAGCCTTGCGCGTCCCAGATGAACTTGCGGCTGGACGCCCAGGCGAAATCGCGCACGTTGGCGGCCTTGAAGTGCCAGGTCTTCGACGCCTTGCTGACCGACTTCTCGGCCGCTTCGGCTTCCGCCTGCGTCACGATGACGACCGGCGCGGTGGCGGTCTTCGCCTTGGCCAGGCGGTCGCGCTGGGCGGCGCTCAGTACCTCGTTCGCGTTTTGCAGTTCGCCGGTGGACGCCACCACGTGGTCGGCCGGGACGGTCAGCTGCACATCGTAGTCGCCGAATTCCAGCGTGAATTCGCCCGAACCCAGGAACTGCTTGTGCTGCCAGCCGGTCACGTCGTAGTAGGCCGCCATGCGCGGGAACCATTGGGCGATCTCGAACAGGTCGTTCTTGTCGTCGTCAAAATGCTCGTAGCCGGAACGGCCACCCAGCACCTTTTGCTCGTTGATGTTGTAGGACCAGTCGATATTGAAGGCGAAGGTCTGGCCCGGCTTGAGGGGCGCCGGCAGGTCGATGCGCATCATGGTGCGGTTGACGACATGCTTCAGCGGCTGGCCGCCGGCGGCCACGGTGGCGATCTTGAAGCCGCCGTCGAATTCTCGGCCGGCGAGGATGCCGCGCATGCCTTCGAATTTGTAGCCGTCTTCCGGCGTAGGCGGCTTGGCCCAGGCTTCGCGCGAAGGCTGGGTCAACATCATGCGCGCATCCGAGTCTTTCTTGTAGATGTTCTGGTCCAGCTGAACCCACAGGTAGTTCAGCGTGTCCGGCGAGTTGTTGTGATAGGTGATTTGCTCGCTGCCGGTGATGGCGCGCCTGGCTTCGTCCAGCGTGGCGCGGATCTGGTAGTCCGCGCGCTGCTGCCAGTAAGCGGCGCCGGGGGCGCCGGAGGCGGTGCGGTAGGTGTTGGCGGTGGGGAGAATCTCATCCAGTTGGCGGAACTTGTCATCAAAGGGTTCCGCCGCGTAGGCGGACACAGTGAAGCAAAGGGCCAGGAAGCCGATAGACTTGCGCATAGAGTTTGTATCCTGATGAAAGAGGCTAAATTGTATAGCAGGTTTTCAAAGGATTACCTGCGGATACAATAAAATACAAACCAGCGCGCAAGGCTGGATCAGGGCTTGGCCTGGGTCTCCTGGAACTGCTGGTGGGCGTCGTCGGTAGCGGTCATCGCGGCCGACGGGACATCCAGGTGTATCAGGCGGGATCCCGCGCCGGCGCTGGCTTGCGGCCACTCCGGCAGGCCCGCGCCGTTGGGGTTTCCGGTCTTGATGAAGTTGACGAAGTAGCTCTGCATCTGGGCCGACAGCGCGTGGTCGTCGGCGGTCCATGAATACACTTTATTACCCGGCAGGTTGCCCAGCGCGTACTCGATCTCGACCGAGTGGCCGGCGCCGGTCTGGTCCGGACGTGGACGGGTGTAGTAATAGCGATACACCGGCTTGCCGCTGGTGCGCGCATGGCTGTCCAGCCATTTCCAGGTGCCGTAGCCGATAAAGCGGTCGCTGGCCAGCTCGGTCGCGGCCAGCGCCACGTCGCCGCTGTAGGCTTGCTGCGCGGCGGCGGCCTGGTCGCCGTAGAGTTTTTGCAGTGCGGCGGTGAAGTTCCCGGCGGTCGGCTCGCTCTCGCCGAGGATCTGCTTGTAGTGGCCTTCCTGCGAATTCCAGCCCGCCAGCAGCGGCACGCGCGCCTGCTCGCCGGCGGCGTACATCGCCACCGGTGAACGCGGCAGCACGTAGCCGTCCTGTATCGCAAAGAACCATGCGCCGGGTTTTTTGGTCTCATCCAGCAGCTGCTGGGCGGGCAGGGCGCGCAGCGCCGCCAGCGTCGGCGCGCCGGCCGATTCCGCGAACTTGGCGCCGATCTTCTCGGCCATCTCCAACGGCGGCGGCGACATCAGGCCGAGCAGCGAGCCGCTCTCGCCGATGGCGCCGGCGATCAGGCCCTTGGCCATCGGATTGATCATTTGCGCGCTGACCGAGAACGAACCGGCCGATTCGCCGGCGATGGTCACGCGCGACGGATCGCCGCCGAAGGCCGCGATATTCTTCCTCACCCATTGCAGCGCCGCCGCCTGGTCCATCAGGCCGTAGTTGCCGGAGGCGTGGTGCGGGGACTCCTTGGTCAGTTCCGGGTGGGCCATGAAACCGAACACGTTGAGGCGGTAGTTGACGGTCAGCGTGACGACGCCCTTGGCGGCCATGCTCTCGCCGTCGTAGCGCGGCTCGGAGCCGTCGCCGGCGGCGAAACCGCCGCCGTAGAAGTAGACCAGCACCGGCAGCTTGTCCCTGGCCGATTTGGCGGGCGTCCAGACGTTCAGGTACAGGCAATCCTCGCTGACGCCGTCGGAGCGGAACACCATGTCGCTGAACAGCGGCAGCTGCATCGCGCGCGGCCCGAAGTGGTCGGCCTTGCGCACGCCTTTCCATTTCCGGGCCGGCTGCGGCGCCTTCCAGCGCAGATCGCCGACCGGCGGCGCGGCGAACGGTATGCCCTTGTACGACTTGACGCCCGATGCTTCCAATGTGCCTTCCACCACGCCGGTGGCGGTGGTGGCGCGCGGCGCGCTGGCTGCTGCAAAGGCGTTAAAGGTGAAAACGTTTGCAGCAATCAACAGCACATGGAATTTTTTCATATCGTCTGCCAGGTCGGTGGGGGAGGTTGAAAGACTTAAGGGCGCTGCTTGCCGGAGATCTTGGCCGAGGGCCGCAGGCGCGGGGCGGCGTCGGACTGGCGGCGTATCAGGGCGTGCTTCATCACCTGGTGCTCGGGCGACTCGGGCGCGCCGTTGCGGCGGGCGCGGATCTGGTGCACCAGGAACTGTACCGCGGCCTCCGCCATCTCGGTGATCGGCTGGCGCACAGTGGTCAGCTCGGGCCAGATGGTGGTCGCCAGCGCGGTGTCATCGAAGCCGGCCACGGTCAGGTCGCCCGGCACGTCCAGGCCCAGGCGGTGGGCGATCGCCACCACGGCGGCCGCCATGTCGTCGTTGCTGGCGAAGATGGCGGTGGGGCGCTGCTCCAGTCCCAGCAGGGTCTCCGCCGCATCCAGGCCGGAACGGTAGGTGAACATGCCTTGCACGATCAGCTCCGGCGACTTCTGCACGTTCTTCTCGGCGATGGCGGCCTGGAAGCCGGCCAGGCGGCGCGCGCTGGCGCTCTGGTTCGGATGGCCGATGACGAAGCCGATGCGCTGGTGGCCCAGCGAGATCAAGTGGCAGGTCATCGCGTGCGCGGCCAGATAGTCGTCGATGCTGACGCCGCTGACGCGGGCGTCGGGCTGGCCGCAGGCGACGGTCACGGCCGGCGTGCCGGAGGCGGCGATCAGGTCGATCAGGGCGCGCGTGTCGCACAGCGGCGGGGGCAGGATGATGCCGTCCACGCCGTTGGCGATCAGGCGCCGCGCCTGCTCGACGCCATGCTCGTCGGCCTCGCACTTCTCGACCACCAGCTGGACGTTGTTCGGGCTGGCCTGGTTCAGCAGGCCGACCAGGAATTCGCTCAGGTAGCCCGCGCTCGGATTGCTATACAAAAAACCGACGCGAATAGGCCGCGAGCCGGCAAGGCGCCGGGCGGCCTGGTTGGGTACGTAGTTGAGGGCGGCGACTGCCGCGTCGACGCGGTTGCGGGTCTTTTCGCGGACGTTGGTGTCGCCGTTCATCACGCGCGACACCGTCATCGGCGAGACGCCGGCCAGTTTTGCCACGTCGGACATGGTAGGCGCCTGCGAGCGGACTTCAACCGCCGGCACGGGCTCCGGTTTCACCTTATTTCTTGTCATCTGCCTTGGTAACCTCGAATAAAAAAATGAAGCTATGTTCAGCGTCAGACTTTACCACAAGCGCCCGCCGGCCGGGGCGGTAAAGCCAGGGCCGGCGGGACTTTTAGAGCCTGAAACTTAGAACTTGGCGCGCAGGCCCAGGCTGAAGGTACGACCAGGCGTGTACTCCGTGAACGTGGCGTTCGAGAACTGGAAGTACGTACGTTGCGAGTTGCGGTTCAGGTTGACGATGTCGAAGGTCAGCGTCGGCCAGCCGTCGCGGTCGAATACCGTGTCCAGGTCGACGCTGGACGACAGGTCCAGCTGCTTGTACGGATCGACGAACAGCGCGGCGGCGGTGATGCCGTTCTGGTTGGCGGTGGCGACCTGGCTGCCGTCCGAATAGCTGTGCGACAGGCGCAGGCTGTAGCCGTGCTGCTGGTAGTAGGCCGTGAAGCTGTTGGTTTTCTTCGGCACGCCCAGCGCGATAAAGCCCTTCGAGCCTTCGCCCGATGCGCGCTGGTTGGTGAAGGTGGCGCTTTCGCTGAAGCCGAAACCGCGCAGCATCGACGGCAGCCACTTGTCCAGCGGCTGCACCCAGCCCAGCTCCAGTCCCTTGATATTCAGCTTGCCCGAAGCGTTGCGGGAGCGCTGCATCACCACGGTGGCGGCGTCGGGACCGCCGCGCGAATTGATCGCCTGCTGCTGGGTGGCGGTCAGGTTGGCGTAGCTGATGCCCTGCGCGGCCAGGTCGCTGAACGGCATCGTCACATTTTCCTGCGTGGTGAAGCCGTTGATCGATTTCTGGAAAATGGTTGCGCTGACATAGCCTTCGCGGCCGGTGTACCACTCCAGTCCCAGGTCGACGTTGTCCGAGATGTACGGCGTCAGCGATGGATTGCCGATGGTGCCGACGTCCGCCGACGGCGACGTGAACGAGGTGCCTGGACGCATGCCGTCCGGATTGGCGCGCGTCATGGTGCGCGATACCGAGGCGCGCGCCACCAGGTCCTTGGTCAGGTTCAGCGAGGCGCTGGCCGAAGGCAGCGTGTTGCTGTACTGGGTGTTCAAGTAGAAGATGTTGTCGATGTTCGGATACTTGCTGCCGTTGAGCGTCAGCGTCGCATTGCGCGGATCGGCCACCGAGACGAAGCCGCCCACGGTCTGGTCGGTGCGCACATAGCGCACGCCGGCGTTGTAGCGCAGCTTCATGCCCATCGGTTCAGCTTCGCCGTTGGTCTCGACGTAGAAGCCCTTGGTCTTCTCGCCGATGAAGCCGGCGGCGGCCGAGGTGTTGGAGGCGCTGACGTCCGGCGCGGTCGACTGGTAGACGCCGTAGTTGGAGTCCTTGGCGAATTTGTCCCAGTCGACGGTGATGAAGCCCGACGGGCCTGGGCTCAGGTAGTTGGCCAGCTTGCTGGACGGGATCAGCGAACCGAGGAAGGTCAGCGTATCGGTGCGGCCGGCGGTGTAGCCGGTGCCGAAGCCAGGGTAGACCGCCGCCGCGCTGCCCGGTGCGTTGGCGCCGTTGCAGCCAGGGACGCCGCCGCTGTTGGGGCCCGCCACCCAGACGTTGGGATTATTGCCGCAGACGGCGGCCTGCCATGCGCCCGAGTTGTCGCGTGCGCGGATATTGCGCGAGATGTCGTCGTAGGCGATACCGGTCTTGATGTTGAAGGACTTGTCGCCCCAGGTCAGGTTGCTCTTGAAGCCCTTGGTCTCGGTATTGCGGAACTCTTCCTGCTGGTTGACGCGGCCGCCCGGCCAGCCGAAGTTGGCCGGATTGTTCAGGTCCACGCTGGAGCTGATGTTCGGCGTGCCGTTGCCGGTATTGTCGTAGGTGACGGTGTCGCCCGAGCTGGCCGGCGTGATCACCAGCACGGTCGGCGACTGGCGGTGGAAGGTGGAGCGCGTCAGGTTGGCCTGCGCATCCATTTTCCACTTGTCGCCGATGTCCCATTCGACGCCGGGGTTGACGCCCCACAGCTTGACGTCCTCGATGTACGGGCGGTATTCCAGGAAGTGCTGGGCGTTGGCGAAGGTGCCGCCGGTGGCGGTGCAGCCGTTTTCGCAGCTGCCGTCGACCGTCATGTTCAGCGGGATCATGGCGCCGTTGCGACCGACCCAGTTCATGTCGATGCGGCGCAGGTCGTTGTTCTTCTTGCTGTACATGGTGTCGGTGTAGAAGCGCAGCGACTGCGCCGGACGGTACTCGAAGCTGAACACGCCGGTGTACTTGTCCTTGGTGCCCGATTCGTCCATCCGGCGGCCCAGGCGCGGGATGATCGCGTTGTCGATCTGGGTGATGGTCAGGCCCGGGTTGTGCGCCAGCAGGAAGGCCTGGTCGACCACGGTGCCCGGCACCAGGCCGTTGCCGGCGTTGGCGGGGACGACGGTGGGAATGGTCCAGTTGCCGCCGCCGGTGTTGTTGCGGGTGGTGGAGTTGCTCTGCGCCGCCGACAGGTTGGCGTTGGTCCAGCCGATGGTTTCGAAGCCGGTGGTGCGGGCTTCGGTCCGCGCCCACGCGAAGCCGGCCAGTACGCCGAACTCCTTGCCGAAGGTCTGGCTGGCCAGGAGGGAGCCGCGATTGCCCCATTTGTCGGCCACGGTGTTCTTCATGCCGGTCAGGTTCAGCGAGACGTGGCGGCCTTCGTTGTCGAAAGCGCGCGCGGTGCGCATGTCGACCACGCCGGCCGCGCCGCCTTCGATCATCGAGGCGGTAGGGCTCTTGCTGACGGTGAGCTTGCGGAACAAGTCGGTCGGCAGCATGTCCAGGTCGACCTCGCGGTTGGTGTTCTGGTTGTCGGTGCGGCCGGTGGAGGCCACGGCGACCGGCGCGCCGTTGAGGAGTATCTTGGTGAAGCTGGTGCCCAGGCCGCGGATCTGGATGTTCAGGCCTTCGCCGTCGATCTCGCGCGAGATCTGGATGCCGGGAATGCGGTTCAGGGATTCGGCGATATTCGTGTCCGGGAACTTGCCCAGGTCTTCGGCGAAGACCGAATCCTGGAAACCGACGGCTTCGCGCTTGTCGCGGGCCGAGGTTTCAAGACTGGCGCGGAAGCCGGTGACCTGGATCTGCGTGATCGGTTCGGCCGGCGCCTGCTGCGCGTATGCCTGCGAAACCAGGCTGGCCATCGCCGTCAGGCCGAACAGGAACCGTCCAGCCCTCGCGTGCTGAGTATGCTTCATCGTAGTATCTCCTCTAGTTTTTAATATTTTTAGGTTGCGTTTAACAATGAGTAACATTCAATGTTAACGCAACCATTTGAGTGTAGAACTAGCGATAAGGCAAGTCAAACGGGTTTTTTCATCCTCGTCCGGGTGCGTACGGGTAGTGCAGCGCTTTGTATTTCTCCAGCGGCAATGCCGGCGGCTTGACGCCGGGTGGCAGCGGCAAGCCCGAAACGGACTGGAAATACGCGATGCAGGCATCGCGCCATAGCACGGCGTTGGCGATCTGGCGTGTCAGCCGCGCTTCGGTTTCTGCGTAGCGCTGCGCATCGATCATCGGCTTCAAGGCCGCCCAGCGCGCATGCAAATCTTTTGCATCGGCGACGCCTTTGTCGTATCGGCCCAACAGTTCGGCCCACAAGGTGCGGCCGGACGGCATCTGGTAATCCCATGGCAGGTGATGGAACCACAGCAGGTACTGCTGCGGCGTGGTGTGCGGGTCGGCGTACTGGCGCGCGATCTCCGGCGCGTACTGCGCCAGCGCGTTGGTGCCGCCGGCGGTGCGGTCGAAACCGATGCCGTTGCGGTCGGCGCGATGGTAGTAGACCGGGTTCCAGTCCGGCCGCTCCAGGTTGTCGACCCACGGCGCCGGGCCGTGATGGTGGCTGGTGCCCATCATGTGGTGCAGGCCCAGCGGCGTCATGTAGTCGACCACCGTTTCACGCGACATCATCATCATGTCGACCACCGGCGCGACCACGCGCGGGTCCGGGCTGAATGTCTGCGCGGCCCATTCGGTGGCCACGGCGCGCGCCGATGCCTGCGGGTTCCAGGCCATGCGGCCGTAGGCGTACCAGTTGGCCTGGTCGAAGTGCGAGCCGGTCCAGTTACGGTCGCTGCCGATGTTGGCCACGCCCGCCATGCCGCTCAGCGTTTTCGCAACCGTCGCGCCTTGCGGCGCGGTCTTGGTGTCGCTTTGCAGCGTCTCTTCAAACATCGTGCCCAGGTAGGCCATGTCGGTCGAGAAGCCGAGGTACTCCTTGGTGATCTGGAATTCCATCATCAACGGCGTCTTCGGCATGGCGCCGAACAGCGGATGGAACGGCTCGCGCGGCTGGAAGTCGATGGCGCCGTTCTTGACCTGCACCAGCACGTTGGCGGCGAAGGTTCCGTCCAGCGGCTTGAACTCGTCCCAGGCCTGCTTGGCGCGGTCGGTGGCCGGATCGGCGCCATGGGCGTAGACGAAGGCGCGCCACATCACGATGCCCTTGTGCGGCGCGACGGCGGCGGCCAGCATGTTGGCGCCGTCGGCGTGGGTGCGGTGATAGTCCTGCGGGCCGGGCTGGCCCTCCGAATTGGCCTTGACCAGGAAGCCGCCGAAATCCGGAATAGCCTTGTAGACCTCGTCGGCCTTGCGCTGCCACCAGGCGCGCACGGCGGGATCGAGCGGATCGGCGGTGGATGTTTCACGCAGTTCCAGCGGCGTCGAGAAGCGCGCCGACAGGTAGACCTTGATGCCATAAGGGCGCAGCACGTCGGCCACGGCGGCGGCCTTGGCGATGAAGGGTGCGGTCAGCACTTCCGGCTTGGAATTGACGTTGTTGAGGACCGTGCCGTTGATGCCCAGCGAGGCGTTGGCGCGCGCGTAATCGGTATAGCGGCGGTCCTTGATGTCGGGCAGCGCCCACCAGTCCCAGATCGACTGGCCCGAGTAGCCGCGTTCCACGGTACGGTCCAGGTTATCCCAGTGATTGAGCACGCGCAGTTGCAGCTTGGGCGCGGACGAGGCTTCCGGCGCGGCGCCGGTGGTTGCTGCGCGCAGCCAGGCATAGGCGCCATACAGCAGGCCGACGTCGCTGTTGGCGGCGATCAGCGTGACGTTGTGGCCTTGCAGGCGCGTGCGGCGCAGCAGGTAGCCTTCGCCGCCCAGCGCGGCCAGTTCCGCGCGCAGCGGCGACGAAGCGGCGGCCAGCTCCGGCAGCGAGGCCGGCGTCGCCAGCACCAGGGCGTTGTCCGCCAGCCTGGCCGATTGCGCGGGCGCGCGGCCCAGCATGCCGGCCAGGCCTCTTTGCAGTTCGCCGACGGCCGCCTGCGTGGTGGGCGAGGGCGCTCCGGTCAGGACGATGCTGCGGGCTTGCGCCTGCAGGCGCGCTTGCGCGGCGTGTTCCAACGGCCGGTAGCGCAGCCACAGGTCGTAGCCGTCTTCGTCGGCGGCCGATGCCTGCATCGGCATGACGAGCGACAGCAGCACGGTCGCCAGTGCGGTGGTGAGGAAAATGCGCATTCTGTCTCCATTACTTTGATAATTTATGGTTGCGTTACCTTTTTTATTATGACACGATGTTAGCGAACATTTTCCACTTGGAGTGTAACAATGACGATTTCCCGCCGTAGCGCTTTATCGATGCTGGCCGCCGGCCTGCTGCCCTTGAATGGTTTTGCCGCGGCGGATACGCCGGAGTCCCTGAAAGCGCTGGGCAAGCGCAAAGGCCTGAACGTTGGCAACGCCATCGGCGGCGGCAAATTCCGCGATCCGGCCTACCGCGCGCTGATGGCGCGCGAGTGCAATATGCTGGTGGCGGAGAACGAGGGCAAGTGGCAGGCGCTGGAGCCGCGCCAGGGACAGTACAACTTCGCACCCGCCGACGAGATGTACGCGTGGGCGAAACAGCAGGGCATGCTGATACGCGGCCATAACCTGATCTGGCAGACCGCCAAGTGGCTGCCGAAGTGGGTCAATGAGTATGATTTTGGCGCGCAGCCGGCGCGGGCGGCGGAGCAGCTGCTGCGCAAGCATACGGCGGCCGTGTGTGGCCACTTCGGCAAGGATATCCACAGTTACGACGTGGTCAACGAGGCGGTCGATCCGGCCACCGGCGGCCTGCGCGCGAATGTCTTCACAGAGCGCCTGGGCGCGCTGGAGCAGATCGACCTGTCGTTCCGGCTGGCGAAGGAGTATGCGCCGCATGCGCAACTGGTCTACAACGACTACATGCGCGCCGACGAGGGCAGCGCCAAGCATCGCGCCGGCGTGCTGAAACTGCTGCACGACCTGAAATCGCGCGGCGCGCCGGTGCATGCGCTGGGACTGCAAAGCCATATCGGCTCATGGGATGAAGTCAGCAGCACGCAGGGCGCGAAACACCAGCAGGAGTGGCGCAAGTTCCTCGACGAAGTCACTGCAATGGGCCTGGACCTGCTGATCACGGAGTTCGACGTCAACGACCGCAAGCTGCCGGGCGATATCGCCGTGCGCGACGCCGGCGTGGCGGAGCTGGCCAAGGACTACCTGGACGTGACTTTCAGCTACCCGGGCTGCCGCGACTTCCTGATGTGGGGCATGGCCGACAATGCCAGCTGGCTGATAGGCTGGGACGAGGCGCCGCGCCTGGACGGCCTGAAGATGCGGCCGACGCCGTTCGACAACGAGTTGCACGCCAAGCCGCTGCGTACCGCCATCGCCGACGCCATCAAGGCGATGCCGCCACGGGCCTGACCCGCGGCGGCTTGCCCGCGCCTTATTGGCGCGGGCTCTCCGGCGGCCCCAGATAGCTGCTGCGCTGGCCGCCGGCATTCACCACCAGCTTTTGCAGCACCAGTCCCGAATCCACCACCCAGAACTTGAGCGTGTGCTTGCCCGCCGCAGCGATGCTGTGCTTCGAGGTCAGCACCGTGGCGCCGTCGGATACGGTGCGCTCCCAAGCCTTCTCGGTGGCGTCGGCGTGGATGTTGACGATCTGCGGCGTTTCGTCGTCGAACGATACGGCATAGCGCAGGCCTTCGCCCGGCTTGAACTTCTGTGTCGGCGCCAGCGTGGCCTGCACTTCAACCTTGCCTGCGCTGAACAGGTTCATCTCGTATTCCAGGCGCATGCGCGGCTTCTCGTCGGCCGGCGCATCGACCGGCAATGACGTCATGCCGGACAGCGTGCGGCCGTGGTCGGGAATGTTCAGCCATGTGCGGCCATCGGCAGCCACGGCGCGCGTATAGTGTTCCGCTTCCATCGCGACCATGCCCTCGGTCTCGATGAATCCGGTCAGCGCCGCATTGCCGGCAGGCTTGCGCAACGGGACCTTGAGCGTGGTCTTGCTGTTGTTCGGGCCGGAGACGGTCAGCGTCGCATGGTCGGCGCCGTCCGGAACGTCGGCCCAGCGGGCATTGACGATCACGCGCTGCTCGCGTTGCACCTTGCCCTTGGGCTTGTCCAGCGTGATCCACGGCTCGCTGGCGGTTACCGTGTAGTCGAACGGCTGCTGGCCGCGGTTGAAGATATCGATGAAGCGGGCGCGTTTCTCAAACACGTCCAGCACCGGTAAGGCCAGTGTATTGCCGTTGGGACCCGGCCATACCTGATCGCTGCCTTCGACCGCGACGCCCATATCGGCGGCTTTCGGAACCTGCATCTCGGTCACCGGCGGCATGACGTTGCGCGGCGGCTGGTTCCAATAGGTGTAGCCGAGGTGCGTCTGTGACATCATGTGATTCCATTTGCCGCCGCTGGTGTCCTCGTGGTAGCGGCGTACCAGCTCCGCATCCTGCGCGAACAGGGCGCGGGTGCGCGCCGCCAGGTCGTTGGTGGATGCGCGGCCCTGGTAGCCATACAGGCGGTTCATGCCGGCGGTGACATACAACTCGTTGACCACCGCGCTGGCCTTGACCGGGTACAGCACCAGCTGGAAAAAGGCGTCGCGCTTGGCGGCCGGCAGCGCGGCGGATATTTTCTCCGCGCGCGCCGTGATGGCCTTGTACTCGTCGACGATGCGTGCGGCCTCGTTGTAGTTCACCAGGCTGTAGGTGTCGGGTTCCAGCTGCTCCGGCTTGCGGCGGCCGTTGTACTTGGCGTACTTGCCGACGATGTCGGCGATATCGTCGGCATGCTCGGGGCCGAACTCGCGCGCCGCCCACAGCTTCAGGTAGTCCGGCAGGCGTTGTGCCGGCCATGCGTCCGGGTTCCAGGCGTAGGTCAGGAAGAACTCGATCGGCACTTCCATCGGCTTCAGGTCGCCGACGTTGACGATCCACATACGGTCGGCCTTGTACTCCTTGGCCAGGTTCATCTGCTCCCAGACTTTCGGCAGCGGCGTGACGTTGAGCCACTTGTACGAGCGCGGACCGCCGACATAGTCGAAGTGGTAGTACACGCCGGCGCCGCCGGCGCGCTTGCGTTCCTCGGGCGTCGGCAGGCGGCGGATATTGCCCCAGTTGTCGTCGCACCACAGCAGCATCACGTCGTCCGGTACGCGCATGCCTTTTTCGTAGTAGTCCTGGACTTCCTTGTACAGCGCCCAGGCCTGCGGCACCTTGGTGACATCAGGATTGATTTCCTTGGCGATGATGCCGCGCTGGTCGGCGACGATGCGCTCCAGCAGCGAGACGTTGGAATCGCGCGACATCGGCTCGTCGCCATCGCCGCGCATGCCCAGCGTGATCATCTTCTCGTAGCCCTGCGAAGTGCGCAGGCCTTGCGTCCAGAAGTCGCGCAGCGCTTCGGCGCTGCGGTTGTAGTCCCAAGGCTTGCCGTCGCCATAGCGGCGCCATTCGTCGTGCGCGCGCATCATCGGCTCGTGGTGCGAGGTGCCGATGACGACGCCGTATTCATCGGCGGTCTTGCCGTTCAGCTTATCGTCGTCGTAGAAGGCTTCGCCCCACATGGCCGGCCACAGGTAGTTGCCGCGCATGCGCAGTATCAGCTCAAATACTTTTTCGTAGAACTTGTGATTGAAATCGCCGTAGCGCTGCTTGACCCAGTTGGTCAGCGCGGGCGCTTCGTCATTGAGGAAGATGCCGCGGTACTGCACCTTGGGCGCGTCGCTGACGGCGGCTGCGGCGGATGCGTAGACGCTGGCGTGCTTCTCCGCCGGTACATCGGCCCACCAGTTCCACGGCGAGACGCCGATCTGCTCGGACATCTCGTAGATACCGAAGATAGTGCCGCGCTTGTCGCTGCCGGCGATCACCAGTGCGCGCTCGACGCCGGGCAGCGGCTTGGCCAGCGTCTGCACATGCCAGCCTTCCCATTTGCCCTTGATGGACGAGACGTCCAGCGCGCCCGACTTGATAAGCTGGTCGATCAGGGCGCTCTTGCCGATGGTGCCGATGATGACGATGTCGGCGCCGGCCGGCTTGCCGCCCTTGGCCAGCACCGGCTGCGCCGCGCTGACGCGGGCGATATCGGCCTGCAGGTCGCCGGCCGCGCGGATCACGCCCGGATAGTCGGACGGATCGACGTACAGCCTGGCGGCGCGGCCGTTCTGGGCCAGCGCCACCGCGCCGGCGGGCGGATGATCGAAGTAAGCGAGTTTTTTCTGGCCCAGTGCCTGTGCGGGCATGGCCTGCGATAGCAGGGCCAGTAGCATGGCTCCCGCTGCAAGATAGCGATGTCTCATGTGTTTTATTTTTCCAGTGGCTGGTAGTCGAACCATGCAAAGTCGGCGACCGGCATGGCTTTGTGGTTGGCGCCTTCGGCATACATGCCGATGAAGACGCCGGTAAATCCGCCCGCCGATTCTGATGTCAGCGGTGCTGTGGGTACGGTGCCGAGCAGCTTGGCCGGTGCGCCGCCGCTGCTGTAGCTGAATTCATAGCGGTTGGCATGGGACTCGACTTGCAGCGTGACGGGGCCGGCCGCCAGCACGGCGCTGGCCTGCAGCGATGTCACGCCGCCGGCGCGCGCCACCAGCTCCAGCCGCCGTTGCCGCCGGGAGCCGGTGATGCGCAGTTCGTAGTAGTTGTTTTCATTCTGGCGCAGCACCAGGCCGGCGGCTTGCGCGGCCGCCGTCGGCTGGAACTCGACCTGTGTGGCCGCGCGCATGCGCATATGCTCCTGGCGGCGCGCGATGAAAGCCGGTTGTGCGACGTCGTTCATGGTGACGCTGCTGCCTTTGAGGCGCAGGAAGCCAGGCCGCTCGCTCAGCGACCACAGGCCGTCGCCGGGACCGCGCAGCTGCGACCACTGCAGGCCGAGTGCCGGCGCGCTGAATTCGTCGCGTACCGGTTCGGTGGGCCATGGCGCGGCGGGCGGCAAGCCTTCGGTCGGCATCTCCAACGCCAGCGGCTTGCCGTTGTTCACGGTCAGCCAGCCCTGGTCGTTCCATGCGACCGGCGTGAGCAGCGTTTCGCGGCCCAGGTGGTGGCGGTTCGCCTGCGGACGGATGCCGAGCAGCGTCATCCACCATTTTCCGTCCGGCGTTTGCACCAGGTCGCCGTGGCCGGTCGCCTGCAGCGGCAGGTCGGGATGGCCGCGATGCGTCAATATCGGATTGGCGGGGTTGGCGATGAAGGGACCCGATGGCGAGGCCGAACGGGCCATCGTCAGGCTGTGGTTGTAGGACGTGCCGCCTTCGGAGATCATCAGGTAGTACCAGCCGTTCTCCTTGTACAGGTGCGGGCCTTCCGGCCAGACGCCGCCGGTGCCGGACCAGATCAGGCGCGGCTGCTCGAGCAGCTTGCCGGCCTTGAGGTCGATTTGCGCCTGATATACGCCACCGTGCTCGCCGCCGCCGTGGCGCGTGTAATACACCTTGCCGTCATCGTCGAAGAACAGCGATGGATCCATGCCCCAGGTCTGGTCGTTCAGCCATACCGGTTCGGACCACTGGCCCGCGGGATCTTTTGTATGCACGTAGAAGGCGCCGCCGCCCTCCATATTGGTCGTGACCATGTAGAACACGCCGTCGTGGCAGCGCAGGGTAGGGGCGTAGATGCCTTGCGAGCTGCGGGTGTGCGCCATCGGCAATTGGCTGGCGCGCGTCAGCGCGTGGCCGATCTGGCGCCAGTGGACCAGGTCCTTGCTATGATAGATAGGCACGCCGGGGAAGTACTCGAAGCTGCTGGTCGCCAGGTAGTAGTCGCCGCCGACGCGGCAAACGCTCGGGTCGGCGTGGAAACCGCTTAGTATCGGATTGCTGTAGGTGGCCGGCGGCGCGGCATGCGCGACGGGCGCCAGCGACACGGCGGCCATCAGCGCGGCCATGCCGGTACGGACCGCCAATGCGCGGGCGGCCGTCATTTGGCGCTCCCGCACTGGCGGCGCAAGGCGGCCAGCGGCACCGCCTCGGCGATGGCGCGATAGCCGGCCAGCGATGGATGCAGGCCGTCGCCCGAGTCGTAGGCCTTGCTCAGGCGCTGAGGCTGGGCCGGGTCGCGCAGCGCGGCGTCGAAGTCGGCCACCGCGTCGAACACGCCGGAATGGCGTATCCATTCGTTGAGCTCCTGGCGGTCCGCCTCGTTTTCCGGTTCGGGATGATAGTACTCGCTGCCCGCGTACGGCGTGACGGTCGCGCCGATCATGCAGATGCCGTGAGCGTGCGCGCGTTCGGCCAGCTGGCGGTGCGCCATTTTCAGGTCCGCCAGCAGTTGCTGGCGGTCGGCCGGCAGGTCCGGCGTGTTGCGGTGCTGGCTGCCAAAGTCGTTCACGCCGATCAGCACCAGCGCATGGGTGATGCCGGCGCGCGACAGCACGTCGCGGTCGAAACGTGCAGCCAGGTTGGTGCCCAGGCCATCGCGCAGCATGCGTCCGCCGCCGATGCCGGCGTTGACGACGCCTAGCGCCTGTCCATTCTGCCGCAGGCGTGCCGCCAGTACGTCGGTCCAGCGGTTGTTGCCGTCGGTGGTCACACCGTAGCCGTCGGTGATCGAATCGCCCACGGCCACCATCGCGCCGGCGCCGCGCGGCGCCTGCACCTCGACGTCGCTCAGCGCATACCAGCGCGTGACCTTGCCCGGTTCGGTCCATACCGCATCCATGACGCGGTTGCCTTGGGCGAGGAAGCTGTTGGTGCGCGCGCCGGGATGGCCGGTCTGGCGCGCCGGCTCGCCCTTGAAATAGAGCGACACGGCCAGGTCGGCGGCCGGTTTCAGCTCCATCGACACGGTATCGCTATAGTATTCGGCACCCGCCGGGATCATGACTGTGGTGCGGCCGTCGAAGGTCAGCGGGCGCAGGGTAGGGGCGTCGACGTCGGCCTTGCCGGGCGCCTGGGCCAGCGCGACGCTGGCTCCTTCGAGCAATAATGGTGCAGTGCCATATGCATTGCTGATGCGGACCCTGAATCGCTTGCCGCCCAGAGTGAGATGGACGACCTGGCGCAGGCTCGCATCGCGCCAATATTCGGCCGCCAGTTCGTTCGCAGGCTCGGGTAATTGTTGCGCCGCACCCCAAGAGGCCACCCAGTGGTGGTTCGATTGCAAACTGTTGGTCGTTTCCGCAGCGGCGGCATTGAATATGCAGGCTGCCAGCAGAACCTTAAAACAGGTGCACAACGCGTGTTGACTTGATCGCATAAATCCTTCACACTCATGAAATGTTAGCGCTATTCATTTTAGGGTAAAGAGATGGTACATGCAACAAAAATGCCGGAATCCGCAGGGCCGGTCGTTACTGAGATGCGCGTCATTCCGGTGGCGGGCCACGATAGCATGCTGCTCAACCTGTGCGGCGCGCATGCGCCTTACTTCACGCGCAATCTGGTGCTGCTGAAGGATAGCGCGGGCCATACCGGCATGGGCGAGGTACCCGGCGGCGCAGGCATCCTGCGCGCGCTGGAGAACGCCGTGCCGCTGGTGGTGGGCACGCCGATCGGCCGCTATAACCGCACCTTGAACGGTATCCGCGCGGCGATCGCCAACAAAGACGTCAGCGGCCAGCAGTATCAGGTCACCTCCGCCGCCGAGGCGGAAGTGCTGAAGCAGCCGCACGAAATCAACCTGCGCCTGGAGAATGTGGTCACCGCCGTGGAAGCGGCGCTGCTCGACCTGCTGGGCCAGCACCTGGACGTGCCGGTGTGCGAACTGCTCGGCGCCGGACAGCAGCGCGACAGCGTGCCGATGCTGGCCTATCTGTTCTACATCGGCGACCGCACCCGCACCGACCTGCCATACCTGACGGGCGAGGGCGCATCCGACTGGTACCACCAGCGCAACCAGGAGGCGATGACGCCGGCCGCCATCGTGGCGCAGGCCGAAGCCACCGTCGCCAAATACGGTTTCCGCGATTTCAAGCTGAAGGGCGGCGTGATGCACGGCGCCGAAGAAATGGAAGCCATCGCCGGCATCAAGGCCCGCTTCCCCGACTCGCGCGTGACGCTGGATCCGAACGGCGCATGGTCGCTGCGCGAGGCGATCGACCTTTGCCGAGGCCAGGGTCACATATTGGCGTATGCCGAAGACCCTTGCGGTCCTGAAAACGGCTATTCCGGCCGCGAGATCATGGCCGAGTTCCGCCGCGCCACCGGCATCCAGACCGCCACCAACATGATCGCCACCGACTGGCGCCAGATGGCCCATTCGCACCTGCTGGGCGCGGTCGACATCCCGCTGGCCGACCCGCATTTCTGGACCATGCAGGGTTCCGTGCGGCTGGCGCAGTTGTGCGATGATTGGGGCCTGACCTGGGGTTCGCACTCGAACAACCACTTCGACGTCTCGCTGGCCATGTTCACCCACGCCGCCGCCGCCGCGCCGGGCAAGATCACCGCCATCGACACCCACTGGATCTGGCAGGAAGGCCAGGAGCGCCTGACGCGCGAGCCGCTGCAGATCGTCGGCGGCGAAGTGCGGGTGCCGAAGAAACCGGGCCTGGGCATCGAGCCGGACATGGACCGCATCGCAGCTGCACACGAACTGTATAAGAAAGTCGCCACCACGGCGCGCGACGACGCGATGGCGATGCGCTACTTAGTACCTGGTTGGACGTATTCCCCGAAAAAACCGAGCCTGGGACGCTGACCCGTACCCCTGGCCTCATGAGACAAAGGAAAAACCGTGAGCAATAATCTGAAGCACGCGCCAACTGCGGCGCATCTGCCGTCCGACTTGAATGACTCCCTGCTGGTAGGCCGCGTATGGCGTGCCGGCGACATCAACGGTCCTTGCGTGGTCGTTGTGCGCAACGGCGAAGTATTCGACATCACCGCCCAGGCAGGCACCATGGCCGACCTGCTGGACCAGAATGACGTCGCAGCCTTTGCGCGTTCGGCGCCGGGCGAATCGCTGGGCCGCGTCGAAGCGCTGATTGAGAACGCATTGAACGGCAACGCGGACGCACAGGCACCGCACCTGCTGGCGCCTTGCGATGTGCAAGCCATCAAGGCTTGCGGCGTGACCTTCGCGGTCAGCCTGCTGGAGCGCGTGATCGAAGAGCAGGCCGGCGGCGACGCCAGCCGCGCCGACGAACTGCGCGCCGCGCTGCTGAAGGATATCGGCGCCGACCTGTCGTCCATCAAGCCGGGCTCCCCGGAAGCGGAAAAACTCAAGCAGCAGTTCATCGAACGCGGGGCCTGGTCGCAGTATATGGAAGTGGGTATCGGCCCGTACGCCGAAGTGTTCTCCAAATCGCAGCCGATGTCGGCGGTCGGTTTCGGCGCGGACGTCGGCCTGCATCCTGAATCGAAGTGGAACAACCCTGAGCCGGAGATCGTCCTGGCTGTGAACAGCCGCGCTGAAACGGTCGGCGCCACGCTGGGCAACGACGTCAACCTGCGCGACATCGAAGGCCGCAGCGCGCTCCTGCTGGGCAAGGCCAAGGACAACAACGCTTCCTGCGGCATCGGTCCGTTCATCCGCGTGTTCGACGGCCGCTTCACCATCGACACCGTGCGCAGCGCCGAGCTGCGCATGCTGATCGAAGGCGCGGACGACGACTTCCGCCTCGAAGGCGCAAGCTTCATGCGTGAAATCAGCCGCGACCCGCTGGACCTGGTGTCGCAGACCTGCGGCCCGCATCACCAATACCCGGACGGCTTCATGCTTTTCCTCGGCACCATGTTCTCGCCGATCAAGGACCGGGGCGCGCCGGGCGCCGGCTTCACCCACAAGCTGGGCGACCGCGTCACCATCAGCAGCCCGTCGCTGGGCGCGCTGGTCAATCACGTACAACTGAGCGATGCCATCACGCCGTGGACTTTCGGCGTGCGTGCACTGTATCGCAACCTGGCGCAGCGCGGTTTGCTGGGCTGATATCACATATATGACAACGAACCAACTAAAGGACAACAAGATGGTGCAAGCAACGGCCGGCGAGAAGAAACCCATGGTTTACGCCACCTATCCAAGCCTGGCTGAAAAGCGCGTGCTGATCACGGGCGGCGGTACCGGCATCGGCGCCGCCATCGTGGACGCTTTCGTCAAACAGGGTGCGCAGGTATTCTTCATCGACATCGTCGCGGAGGCCTCGCGCGAGCTGGCCGAGAGCCTGAGCGGCGCCAAGTATCCGCCGAAGTACTTCCATTGCGACCTGACCGACCTCGATGCGCTGGCGAAGGTGTTCGCGCAGATCGAAAGCGATCACGGCGCGGTGGAGATCCTGATCAACAACGCGGCCAACGACCATCGCCACAACGTCCAGGATGTCACGCCGAAGTACTGGGACGACAGCCTGGCCGTCAACCTGCGCCACCAGTTCTTCTGTGCCCAGGCCGTTGCGCCGGGCATGAAGAAGGCCGGCGGCGGCGTGATCCTGAATTTCGGTTCGATCTCGTGGCACCTCGCGCTGGGCAACCTGACGCTGTACGTGACCGCCAAGGCGGCCATCGAAGGCATGACGCGCGGCCTGGCGCGCGACCTGGGCGTCGACGGCATCCGCGTCAACTGCGTGATCCCGGGTTCGGTACGCACACCGCGCCAGATGGCGTTGTGGCATACGCCGGAAGGCGAGCAGGAGATCCTGAACGCGCAGTGCCTGCACGAGCGCGTCGAACCGGAAGACATCGCCGCGATGGCGCTGTTCCTGTCCTCTGACAATGCGGGCCGCTGCTCGGGCCGCGATTACTTCGTAGACGCCGGATGGTATGGTGCATGAACCTGTATCAGCCTGAATGCATATGGTCGCTGGGCGCGACCCTGGGCGAGGGGCCTGTCTGGCATGCCGAAGACAAGGCTCTGTACTTCGTCGACATCAAGCTGCGTAACATCCACCGCTGTGCGGAGGACGGCAGCCGCCGCCAAAGCTGGACGCTGCCGGACGAAGTGGGATTCGCGCTGCCGGTGGCCGGCGGCGACTTTATCTGCGGCCTGCCGGGGCGCCTGTCGCGCTTCTCGTTCGAGACCGGCGCGCTGACCACCATGCAGGAGCTGGAGTCGGACCTGCCGGGCAACCGCATGAACGACGGCCACGTCGACCGCCACGGCTGCCTGTGGTTCGGATCGATGGACAATGCCGAGGTGGCGCACAGCGGTTCGCTGTACCGCCTGTGCGGCGATTCCCGCCTGCTGCGCAAGGACAGCGGCTACGTGATCACCAACGGTCCGTGCACCAGCCCCGACGGCCGTACCTTCTACCACACGGACACGCTGGAAAAGACGCTGTACACCTACGATCTTGATGAAAAGGGCAACCTGTCCAACAAGCGCGTCTTCCTCCGCACCGAGGGCGACGGCTACCCGGACGGCACGGCGGTGGACGCCGACGGCGCGCTGTGGGTCGCCATGTTCGGCGGCGCCCGCATCGACCGCTATGCGGCGTCCGGAGAACTGCTGGACTCCATCCCGATGCCGTGTTCGAATATCACCAAGGTCGCATTCGGCGGCGCCGACCTGCGCACCGTGTTCGTGACCACGGCCCGCAAGGGCCTGACCGACGAAGAACTCAGCCGGCAACCGCTGGCGGGAGGCTTGTTCAGCTTCCGCGTGGCGTCGCCGGGACAACTGCAACATCACTATTCACCAGGACAGGCATTATGACCACTCAACCGCGCCGCTTCCGCTCGCAGGACTGGTTCGATAACCCAGACCACATTGACATGACCGCGCTGTATCTGGAGCGCTTCATGAACTACGGGATCACGCCGGAGGAACTGCGTTCCGGCCGTCCCATCATCGGCATCGCGCAATCGGGCAGCGACATCAGCCCGTGCAACCGCATCCACCTGGAACTGGCCAAGCGCGTACGCGACGGTATCCGCGACGCCGGCGGCATCGCCATGGAATTCCCGCTGCACCCGATCTTCGAGAACTGCCGCCGTCCGACCGCCGCCATCGACCGCAACCTGGCCTATATGGGCCTGGTCGAGATCCTGCACGGCTATCCGATCGACGCCGTGGTGCTGACCACCGGTTGCGACAAGACCACGCCATCGCAGCTGATGGCCGCCGCCACCATCGACATCCCGGCCATCGTGCTGTCCGGCGGACCGATGCTGGATGGCTGGCTGGACGGCGAGCTGGTAGGCTCGGGCGCCGCCATCTGGAAGGGCCGCAGGCAGCTGGCCGCCGGCGCCATCAACGAAGAGAAGTTCCTGCAGATCGCCGCCGCCTCGGCGCCGTCGGCGGGGCACTGCAACACGATGGGTACCGCATCGACCATGAACGCCATCGCCGAAGCGCTGGGCATGTCGCTGACCGGCTGCTCGGCGATCCCGGCGCCGTACCGCGAGCGCGGCCAGATGGCCTATGAAACCGGCAAGCGCATCGTCGAGATGGCGCACCAGGACCTGCGTCCGTCGGCCGTGCTGACGCGCGACGCCTTCCTCGATGCGATCGTGGTCAACGCCGCCATCGGCGGTTCCACCAACGCCCAGCAGCATATCGTGGCGATGGCGCGCCATGCCGGCGTCGAACTGAAGTCCAGCGACTGGATGGAATACGGCCACAAGGTGCCGCTGCTGCTGAACATGCAGCCATCCGGCAAATTCCTCGGCGAGCGTTTCCACCGCGCCGGCGGCGTGCCCGCCGTGATGTGGGAGCTGGAACAGCAGGGCCGCTTGCGCTCGAACCGGATGACCGTCACCGGCGCCACCATGAGCGAGAACCTGAAGGACCGCGAGACCAACGACCGCGAAGTGATCTATCCGTTCAACGCGCCGCTGAAGGAAGATGCCGGCTTCTTCGTCCTCAAGGGCAACCTGTTCGACTTCGCCATCATGAAGACCAGCGTGATCTCGCCGGCCTTCCGCGCGCGCTACCTGAGCAAGCCTGGCGCCGAGAATATCTTCGAATGCCGCGCCGTGGTGTTCGAGGGTTCCGGCGACTACCACGACCGCATCAACGACCCATCGCTGAATATCGACGAGGACAGCATCCTGGTGATCCGCGGCGCCGGCCCGGTGGGCTGGCCCGGCTCGGCCGAGGTGGTCAACATGCAACCGCCCGATGCGCTGATCAAGCGCGGCATCACGAACCTGCCGACGCTGGGCGACGGCCGCCAATCCGGCACCTCGGACAGCCCGTCGATCCTGAACGCCTCGCCCGAGAGCGCGGTGGGCGGCGGCCTGGCCTACATCCGCACCGGCGACATCGTACGCGTCGACCTCAACGCCGGCACCTGCGACATGCTGGTCGCCGACGACGAGCTGGCCGCCCGCAAGGCGCAGGGTATTCCGGCCTTCCCGCCGAGCCAGACGCCATGGCAGGAGCTGTACCGCTCCACCGTCGGCCAGATGGAAACGGGGGCCTGCATGGAGCTGGCCGTTGAGTATCGCGGAGTGGGGCATACGCTGGCGCGGCACAATCACTGACCCTGGTCCAAGAATAAAAAAATCAATCAATTCTTAACGGAGACAAATATCATGAAGAAGACCTTAGCCGCCGCAGTCCTGGGCGCCATGCTGGCACTGAGCGGCGGCGCCGCCCAGGCCGACGCCAAGAACCCGAAGATCGGTTTTTCCATCGACGACCTGCGCCTTGAGCGCTGGGTACGCGACCGCGATTACTTCACCGCGGAAGCGGAGAAGCTGGGCGCCAAGGTCTACGTGCAGTCGGCCGACGCCAGCGAACAGCGCCAGATCTCGCAGATCGAGAACCTGATCTCGCGCGGCGTCGACGTGCTGGTGATCGTTCCCTACAACGCCACGGTGCTGAACAACGCCGTGCGCGAAGCGAAGAAGGCCAAGATCAAGGTCGTGTCCTACGACCGCCTGATCCTCAACGCCGACATCGATGCCTACATCTCCTTCGACAACGCCAAGGTCGGCGAGCTGCAGGCTTCCAGCCTGGTCGCCATCAAGCCGAAGGGTAATTACTACCTGCTGGGCGGCGCGCCGACCGACAACAACGCCAAGGTGCTGCGCGAAGGCCAGCTGAAGGTGCTGCAACCGCTGATCGACAAGGGCGATATCAAGATCGTCGGCAAGCAGTGGACCAAGGACTGGAGCGCCTCCGAAGCGTTGTCCATCGTGGAAAATGCGCTGACCGCCAACGGCAACAAGATCGACGCCGTGGTCGCATCGAACGACGCCACCGCCGGCGGCGCCATCCAGGCGCTGGCCGCGCAAAAGCTGAGCGGCAAAGTGCCGGTGTCCGGCCAGGACGCCGACCTGGCGGCGGTCAAGCGCGTGATCGCCGGTACCCAGGCCATGACCGTCTACAAGCCGCTGAAAGTGATCGCCACCGAAGCGGCGCGCCTGTCGGTGCAACTGGTGCGCAACCAGGCGCCGGGCTTCAACGCCAGCTACCCGAACGGCATGAAGAACGTCAGCACGCTGCTGCTGGCGCCTGTGGCGCTGACCAAGGCCAACGTCAATGTATTGACCGACGACGGTTTCTACACCAAGGCCCAGCTGTCGAACTAAGGAAACAGCATGGCCGAATATCTGCTTGAAATGAAGAACATCGTTAAGGAATTTAGCGGTGTTCGCGCGCTCAACGGCATTGACATCAAGCTCAAGGCCGGCGAGTGCGCAGGCTTGTGCGGCGAGAACGGCGCCGGCAAGTCGACCTTGATGAAAGTGCTGTCGGCGGTCTACCCGCACGGCACCTGGGATGGCGAGATCCTGTGGGACGGCAAGCCGCTGCAGGCGCAGTCGATCCGCGAAACCGAAGCCGCAGGCATCGTCATCATCCACCAGGAACTGATGCTGGTGCCGGAGCTGTCGGTGGCGGAGAATATCTTCCTCGGCAACGAGATCACGCTGCCGGGCGGCCGCATGGACTATGCGGCCATGAACCGCCGCGCCGAAGAACTGCTGAAAGAGTTGAACATCAACGACGTCAACGTGGTGCTGCCGGTGAAGCAGTACGGTGGCGGCCACCAGCAGCTGATCGAGATCGCCAAGGCGCTGAACAAGAACGCGCGCCTGCTGATCCTGGACGAGCCTTCGTCGTCGCTGACGGCTTCCGAGATCAAGGTACTGCTGAATATCATCCATTCGCTGAAAGCCAAGGGCGTCACCTGCGTCTACATCTCGCACAAGCTGGATGAAGTGGCGGACATCTGCGACACCATCGTGGTCATCCGCGACGGCCAGCACATCGCCACCACGCCGATGACGGAGATGAATATCGACCGCATCATCGCGCAGATGGTCGGCCGCGAGATGAACCAGCTGTACCCGCAGCGCACGCATACGCCGGGAGAGGTGATTTTCGAGGCGCGCAACATCAGCTGCTACGACGCCGACAATCCCGAGCGCAAGCGCGTGGACGACATCTCCTTCAAGCTGCGCAAGGGCGAGATCCTCGGCATCGCGGGCCTGGTCGGAGCGGGGCGCACGGAACTGGTGTCGGCCATCTTCGGCGCCTATCCCGGCCCGTGCGAGGCGGACGTCTGGCTCAACGGCCAGAAGCTGGACACCAGCACGCCGCTCAAGGCAATCCGCGCCGGCCTGGCGATGGTGCCGGAAGACCGCAAGCACCATGGCATCGTGCCTGACCTGGGCGTCGGCCACAACATGACGCTGACGGTGCTGAACGACTTCGCGCGCGCCACCCGCATCGACCAGCAGGCGGAATTGGCGGCGATCCGCCAGGAGATCAAGAGCGTCAAGCTGAAGACCTCCAGCCCGTTCCTGCCGATCACCGGCCTCTCCGGCGGCAACCAGCAGAAGGCGGTGCTGTCGAAGATGCTGATGACCAAGCCGAAGATCCTGATCCTGGACGAGCCGACGCGCGGCGTCGATGTCGGCGCCAAGTTCGAGATCTACCAGCTGATGTTCGACCTGGCCAAGGAAGGCATGTCCATCATCATGGTGTCGTCGGAACTGGCGGAAGTGCTGGGCATCTCGGACCGCGTGCTGGTGATCGGCGAGGGCAAGCTGCGCGGCGATTTCGTCAACGACAACCTGAGCCAGGAAACCGTGCTGGCTGCCGCGCTGGATGCGCATTGAATCTAATCTGGATCATCTATGAAAAGTAACAATATCAAACAACTGTTCACCCAGTACAAAATGCTGGCCCTGCTGATCGCGGTGGCCTTGATCTGGGGCTTCTTCAGCTATCACACCGACGGCGGCTTCATGACGCCGCGTAACCTGTCCAACCTGATGCGCCAGATGGCCATCACCGGCATCGTCGCCTGCGGCATGTCGCTGGTGATCATCGCCGGCGAGATCGACCTCTCGGTCGGTTCGCTGCTTGGCCTGCTGGGCGGGATCGCGGCGGTGCTGGATGTGACGCACCACCTGCCGCTGCCGCTGACGCTGATCGTGGTGCTGGCGGTGGGCCTGGTCATCGGCCTGTTCAACGGCTACCTGACGGCTTACCTGAGCATCCCGTCCTTCATCGTCGGCCTGGGCGGCATGCTGGCCTATCGCGGCATCGTGCTGGGCGTGACCGGCGGCACCACCGTCGCTCCGGTGTCGGATGACCTGGTGTACATCGGCCAGGCCTACCTGTCGCCGCAGCTGGGCGTGGCGCTGGGCGTGGTGCTGTTCGCCGTGGCCGCGTACCTGGTCTGGCAGCAGCGCCGCAGCCGCGCTGCCTACGGCCTGGAAGTCGCGCCGGTCTGGCGCGACGGCGCCAAGATCGTCGCGCTGGGCGCGGTGCTGGCGGCTTTCGTCACCACCTTCAATTCCTACGAAGGCATTCCGCTGCCGGTGCTGCTGCTCCTGGCGCTGCTGGGCATCTTCAGCTACGTGACCACGCAGACCGTGTTCGGCCGCCGCGTGTACTCGGTCGGCAGCAATATGGAAGCGACGCGCCTGTCCGGCATCAACGTCAAGTCGATCAAGCTCTGGATCTTCGGCATCATGGGCCTGATGTGCGCACTGGCGGGCATCGTCAACACGGCTCGCCTGGCGGCCGGTTCGCCGTCGGCCGGTACCTCCGGCGAGCTGGATGCGATCGCGGCCTGCTTCATCGGCGGCACCTCGATGCGCGGCGGTTCGGGCACCGTGCACGGCGCGCTGATCGGCGCGCTGGTCATGGCCAGCCTGGATAACGGCATGTCGATGCTGGACGTGGACACCTATTGGCAGATGATCGTCAAGGGCTGCATTCTGACTCTCGCGGTATGGGTGGACGTCAGCACCCGCGCAGGCAAGCGGTAAAAATATAAAAAATTCAAGGAGACTTTGCATGACCAACAACCGTAGGCAGTTCCTTACTTCCATGACCGGCCTGGCCGGACTTTCCGTGCTGCCGGCGTCGATGGCGCTGGCCGCCACCGCGCAGGCGCCATACAAGGACGCCGCGCTGCCGGTGGACAAGCGCATCGACGACCTGCTGGGCCGCATGACGCTGGAAGAGAAGGTCATGCAGATGCAGTGCACCTGGCAGGCCAAGACCGAGATGCAGGACGCCAAGGGCGAGTTCTCGGCGGCCAAGGCGCAGAAGGCCTACCCGAACGGCCTGGGCATGATCGGCCGTCCGTCGGACCGTCAGCTGGGCCAGGCCGCCGGCGCCGGCGACACCGGCGCCAACAAGAATCGCAATGCGATCGACACCGCGAACTACGTGAACGCGATCCAGAAGTGGGCGGTCGAGCAGACCCGCCTCGGCATCCCGCTGTTCATGCATGAGGAAGCGCTGCACGGCTACGTTGCGCCGGATGCCACCAGCTTCCCGCAGTCGATCGGCCTGGCCTCGTCGTTCGACCCCGACATGACGCAAAAAATCTTCAGCGTTGCCGCTCGCGAGATGCGCGCACGCGGCGCCAACCTGGCGCTGGCGCCGGTGGTGGACGTGGCGCGTGAGCCGCGCTGGGGCCGCATTGAGGAAACCTACGGCGAAGACCCGTACCTGTGCGGCGAAATGGGCCGCGCGGCCGTGATCGGCTTCGCCGGCACGGACAAGAAGCTGGCCAAGGACAAGGTCTTCGTCACGCTCAAGCACATGACCGGCCACGGCCAGCCTGAGAGCGGCACCAACATCGGCCCTGCGGAAGTCAGCGAACGCACGCTGCGCGAGGAGTTCTTCCCGCCGTTCGAAAAGCTGATCAAGGAAACCAACGTCGGCTGCGTCATGCCGTCGTATAACGAGATCGGCGGCATCCCGTCGCACGCCAACCACTGGCTGCTGCACAAGGTACTGCGCGAGGAGTGGGGCTTCAAAGGCTTGACGGTGTCCGACTACTTCGGCATCAATGAGCTGATCACGCGCCACAAGCTGGCCGCCACGCCGAAGGAGGCCGCTTACCGCGCCTTCAAGGCCGGCGTCGATGTCGAGACCCCGGACGGCCTGGCCTACAAGACGCTGGGCGAACTGGTGAAGGAAAAGCGCATCGCCGAAAGCGAGATCGATGTCGTGGTGCGCCGCATCCTGGAGATGAAGTTCCAGGCCGGCCTGTTCGAGCAGCCATACGTCGACGCCAAGATCGCCGACCGCCTGACCGCCACGCCGGACGCCGTCGCGCTGGCGCGCCTGGCCGCAACCCGCACGCCGGTGCTGCTGAAGAACGACAAGGGCCTGCTGCCGCTGAACGCCAAGAAGGTCGGCAAGGTGCTGCTGCTCGGCACCCACGCCAAGGACTGCCCGATCGGCGGCTATTCGGACATCCCGCGCCACGTGGTGTCGATCTACGAAGGCCTGCAGGCCGAAGCCAAGG
The DNA here is from genome assembly GCF_047302815.1 of Duganella sp. CT11-25. Classification (NCBI taxonomy): domain Bacteria; kingdom Pseudomonadati; phylum Pseudomonadota; class Betaproteobacteria; order Burkholderiales; family Oxalobacteraceae; genus Duganella; species Duganella sp. CT11-25. Next base: position 1,641,025 of record NZ_JBKBFD010000001.1, on the reverse strand, counting down.
CGCAGGGCTTTGCGCTGTCCTATTCGGAAGGCGTGCGCATCACCGAGGCCCGCGTCTGGGGCGCGGACGAGATCAAGTTCACGCCGCCGGAAGTCAACGCCAAGCTGATCGCCGCCGCCGTGGAAGCGGCCAAGTCGGCCGACACCATCATCATGGTCCTGGGCGACAACGAGCAGACCAGCCGCGAAGCCTGGGCCGACAACCACCTGGGCGACCGTGAAAGCCTGGACCTGATGGGGCAGCAGAACGACCTGGCCAAGGCGATTTTCGCGCTCGGCAAGCCGACCGTGGTGTTCCTGCTGAACGGCCGTCCGCTGTCGGTCAACCTGTTGGCGGAGAAGGCCGACGCGCTGATCGAAGGCTGGTACATGGGCCAGGAAACCGGCTTCGCGGCCGCCGACCTGTTGTTCGGCCGCGCCAACCCGGGCGGCAAGCTGCCGGTGTCGATCGCCCGCAGCGTCGGCCAGCTGCCGGTGTTCTACAATCACAAGCCGTCGGCACGCCGCGGCTACATCGACGGTTCGACCAAGCCGCTGTATCCGTTCGGCTTCGGCTTGAGCTACACCACCTTCGCGATTTCCGAACCGCGCCTGGCCAAGGCCACCATCGCGGCCGGCGAATCGACCAAGGTGGAAGTCGATGTCACCAATACCGGCAAGGTGGCGGGCGACGAAGTGGTGCAGATCTACATCCGCGACGACGTCAGCTCCGTCACCCGTCCGGTGCTGGAGCTGAAGGCGTTCAAGCGCGTCACGCTGCAGCCGGGCGAGAAGCGCACGCTGTCGTTCGACATCAAGCCGTCCGACCTGTGGTTCTACAACACGGAGATGGTGCGCGTGGTGGAGCCGGGCAGCTTCACGATCCATGCCGGACCGGATAGCGTGAACCTGAAGTCGGCCAAGCTGATGGTCAGCTGATTTCTACAGGGTGCGCTAGCGAACATACGCTGCGCACCCGCCTTGCTAGGATGCCTTACCGATTAAATAAAGGTGAGGCATCCATGGCAAGCGCTCAACAAGTACTGGTGGTCGACGATAATGTCGACGTGATTGAATCTCTTTCCGCCTTATTGCAGTGCCACGGCTATGAAACGGCCGCCGCGCACAACGGCTACGAGGCTTGCGACTGGGTGCGTGACGCGATGCCGAAGGCGATCATCATGGACCTGGGCATGCCCTGGATGGACGGTTTTGGCGCGGTGCGCGCGATCCGCCGCATGCCGGGCGCGCAGTCCCTGCCCATCATCGCGCTGACCGGTTCCGCCGACAGCGACTCGGCACGCAAGGCGGTCGCCGCCGGCTTCACACAGCATTTCTCCAAGCCGCTGAACTTCGAGCATCTGAACCAGTACCTGAATAGCTTGAGTTAATCCCTATTCGGTTGCGGCCAGCGCGCCACTGGCTTGTCTGGCGCCGCCGGCAAACACCAGCAGCAGGCCGGCGGCGGCCAGCGCGGCGCCGGCGACCGGAATCGCCGCGTAGCCAAGGCCGGCCGAGATCACGCCGCTGCCGACCGCCGCACCCAGCGCATTGCCCAGATTGAAGGCGCCGACATTGACCGACGAGGCCAGTCCCGGCGCTTCCGCCGCCGCATGCATGACGCGGATCTGCACCGGCGGCACGATGGCGAATGCGGCCGCGCCCCACAGGACCACGCCAACCAGCGCGCCCCAGTGGCTGGCGAACAGCAGGGGCAAGGCCAGCATGATGACGGCCAGCGCGCCGAGGAATATCTTGGTGGCGCCGTCCAGCGACCAGTCGGCCAGCTTGCCGCCGATGCCGTTGCCGATGGTGAAACCGACGCCGATCAGCATCAGGGCCAGCGTGATGAACAGCGCCGAGGCGCCGGTCAGCGTGGTCAGCACCGGTGCGATGAAGGTGTACAAGGTGAACATCGAAGCGGAGCCCATGACCGTGGTGGCCATCGCCATCAGCACGGTGGGGCGGGTCAGCACGCGCAGTTCCTTGCGGATGTCCGGCATGGCGCCGGCTTCGCCGCGCGGCAGCGCGAGCACCAGCGCCGCCATCGCCAGCAGGCCGAGAACGGCGGTGCCGCCGAAGGCCATGCGCCAGCCGATCTGCTGGCCGATCCAGGTGGCGGCGGGCACACCGCCGATATTGGCGATGGTCAGGCCCATGAACATGGTGGCGACCGCGCTGGCACGCTTGTCCGGCGTGACCAGGTTGGCCGCGACCACCGAGCCGATGCCGAAGAAGGCACCGTGATTCAGGCTGGTGACGAGTCGCGAGGCGAGCAGCGTCCAGTAGCCGGGCGCCATCGCCGACAGCAGGTTGCCGACGACGAAAATGGAGAGCAGGGCGATCAGCGCATGCTTGGCGCGCAGGCGAGCCAGCAGCAGCGTCATGATAGGAGCCCCGATCATGACGCCGAGCGCGTAGGCGCTGATCAGCAGCCCCGCGCTGGGGATGGAGACGTTGATGCCGGTGGCGATCACCGGCAGCAGGCCCATGGGAGCGAACTCCGTGGTGCCGATGCCGAATGCGCCAACGGCAAGGGCCAGCAGTGCCCAGGTGGGCTTCATCGTCGTATCCTTCACGTCGTACTTTCAGTTAGCCAAAGAGGCTAACTATATTAGATTTCAGGATTTCCCGCTTTAGCCCTTTGGGGGATCAGCGCGGCGTCTGCACCAGCGATTCGACCAGCACGCGGCCTTCGGAGCCAGCCGGCGGACGCACGCGCAGCAGGTTGGCCAGCGTCGGCGCGATGTCGACCACTTCGGCGTACTGACCGTAGTAGCCTGGCTTGATCCAGCGTTTGCCCATGATCATCAGCGGTACGTTGGTGTCGTAGGCGTACGGCGAGCCGTGCGAGGTGCCGCTGTTGCCGGTGCCGAAGTACCAGAACGGCTTGGTGATCACCATCAGGTCGCCCGAGGCTTCGCGGTTCCAGGCGCGGCGCATCAGCGTGGCGATATGCGTGCCTTGCACCGCGCCGCTTTCGAACTGGGTGCGGGTGAAGGCGTCGGCGATGCCGTTCTGCGCCAGCAGGAAGCTGGCGGCGGCGTTTTCCACGTCGGTGCGTTTCACGCCCAGTTTATCGATCTGCGCGTAGTCCAGGTGGATGTTCGGCAGCGAGTAGGCCTGTACCAGTTTGGCGCCGCCGAATTTATCGGTCAGCTGCTTGTCCAGCGCGGCCATCAGCTTGGCGCCGTCCAGGCGCTGGGCGTCGAGGTGCTGCGTCTGCGCGAACTCCGGCGTATTCGGGAAACCGTGATCGGCGGTCAGCACCACCAGCACGTTGTCCATGCCGATGCGCTTGTCCAGGTAGTTGAAGAAGTCGGCCACCATGCGGTCCAGGCGCTGCAGATGGTCGTGCGACAGCTTGCTCTCCGGGCCGAAGGCGTGGTTGACGTAGTCGTGCGCCGACAGGCTGACACCCAGCAGGTCCGGCACGCCGGCCGGATTGCGGCCGAGGTTTTCGCCTTCGACGGCGGCGCGCGCGAAGTCCAGCGTCAGCTGGTCCAGGTACGGACCGGTCTTCAGCAGGTTGTAGTAGCCGGCGTCGATCTCGCCGCTCTCGCTGTAATAGGTGAACGGCAGACGGTTGTGCGAGCCTGGCTTCGGCGCGTTCAGGTCTTCGCTGGCGTCGGCGGCGTAGGCGGCTTCCGGCAGCAGCGGCGCCCAGCTCTTGCCGTAGTAGCGGTCCTGCGGCTTGGTTGCCTGGTACTTCCGCACCCATTCCGGATGGTTCTTCATGTAGTAGGTGCTGCTGGCGAAGTTGCCGGTCTTGTCCATGTACATATAGGCGGCGCCGGTTTTGCCCGCCAGCAGGATCGCGCCGCGGTCCTTGCCGGAGATGGCGACCACCTTGCTGCGGCTGCCGGTGGCGTAGCGCAGTTCATCGCCCAGCGTGTTGACCTTCAGGCGCATGGGCGAGGTGCCGTCGCTCGGCTGGGTCTCTTCGCCGATGTAGGTGTAATTGGTGTCTTCGGTGCAGTAGACCGATTTCTTGGTGACCGGGTCGATCCAGTTATTGCCGATGATGCCGTGCACATAAGGGTAGGCGCCGGTCAGGATGGCGCTGTGGCCGATGGCGGTGACGGTCACGCCGTGGGCCTGGTGCGCGTTGCCGAACGTCGCGCCCTGGTCCAGCATGCGGCGCAGGCCGCCCTGGCCGAACTGGTCGCGATAGCGCTGCACCTGCTCGTTCGGCAGGCCGTCCACCACCAGTACCACCACCAGTTTGGGCTGCGCGGCGGCGCTCGCGGCGGCGGCCGGCGTCGCGGCGTGCGCCCAGTCGGCGGCCAGGCAGAGGGCTAAACAGGTGGCCAGGAGCCGCAGCGCGGGCAGGCTTGCCGATACGTTCTTTGTCATAGTTGCTCGTGTCAGGTTGGTGGAGGAAGCCCCCGCATGGCGCGGGTGGCGACCATGATACCCGAGCTGTGTGACGATGCGATGACAAAAAATCCGATGCCAGGCTAGCGCGGCGTCAGGAACAAGGCCGAGGTCCAGACCCGCGACTGGTCGCGCTGCCGCGCCGTGATGAACAGCGGATGTTCGCGTCCCGGCTCCAGCTTCAACTCCGCCAGCGGGATGGCGCCGGCCACCTCGCGCGGCAGGGGGCCGGCGCTGATGCGTTCGACCGCCACGCTCAGTTCCGCGCCCGGCAGCTTGCGTTCCACGGCAGTGGCGCCCAGCAGCTCGTCGCTGGCGATCGACAGCGCGATCTCCGGCGCGTGGACGTAGGCCTGCGGCTCCAGCGGGTCGCCGACCTTGATGTAGCTGTCGATACGCGAATGGACCTCGATGCGCGCCCCGGCCAGCGTCGACAGATCGAGTTCGATGCTGTCGGTGTCGCCGCTGGTGCTGGTGCGGAAGGCGATGGTGGTGGCGTCCTGGCGCCATACGGTCTGCTCGGGGTGATCCAGGCCATGGGCGCTGAAATCGCGCACCACCGCGCCGGTCACGCGGATGGTGCCGCTCCAGTAGGCGCCGCGATAGCGCTCGTGGACGCGCGCGCCGCCCAGGCGCAGGCGGATGCGGCCCGCCGCCAGTCCGGCTTCCTGGTGCAGGTTGCGGCTCCAGACTTCCCGCGCGCCGTCGTACAGCGTGACCGATTCCCAGCCCTGGTCTCCCAGCAGGCGGTAGTCCAGCTGAGCGTCGGCGCCGGCGGTCAGCACTTCACCCATCCAGTGGGAGCCGAGGCGCAGGCTGGCGTAGCTGCGTTCCCCGGTGGTGGCGAAGGTGCGGCGTGCGCGCAATGCGACCCCGACGCTTTCGCGGTCGAAGCGTTCGGCGATCACGCCGGTCAGGCCGCCGCGCGATCCGAAGACTGCGGTGGCCGGCACGCCGCCGCCGCAACGGCCCTGGTGCTCGTCGCTATTGGCGGCGGCGCCCATGCGGTAGCCCTTTTGCAGCGCGCTGGCGTACACCCAGTGGAACTGGCCCCAGGCAGACGCCACTTCGATCAATCGCTCCAGCTGCGGATGGTGCCAGTCCAGGTTGCAGCGGCGGCCGCCGATGTGCGGCATCATCAAATGGCCTTCCGGATCGTCGGCGTAGGCGGCGTACAGTTCGTCGACCGGCCATGCGCCCGGCTTCAAGGTGCCGGCGGTGAACTCGTTCCATTCGAAGGAGCGGACCAGGCGGCCCTTGTCGTCGAAGGGGAAGCGCGGTTTGCCGTCGCGCAGGAAGACGATGTTGCGGTCGCCGCCGGCGCTGGAGTTGCCGCACCATTCGGTACCCGGGTAGCAGACGAAGCGTCCCGGCTCGTTGAGCTCATGGATCAGCTCCACCGCCTTGTTCCAGCGGCCTTCCGTGATATTGAAATCGTTGGCGGTGTAGCCCAGCACATCGAGGCCGGCGACGTCGCGGCCATAGCTCAGGTTATAGCTGGTGTCGTTGGTGCCGACGGTGTCGTCCGAGTGGACGTGCAGGTCGGCGTACAGCGCGCGCAGGGCGCCGTTGCTGTCCTCCACGTTGATCCAGGCGCGCGCCGGCGCCAGCAGCTGGTTGCCGAGCGAGGCTTCGATGCGCCACTCGCCGTTGCGCGCCAGGCGCAGGCCGGCGGCGCGCACCACCGCCCACCCGCTTTCCGCCAGCGTGTAGGTTTGCTCGCGCACTTCGCCCTCGGGGCCGTGCAGGCGCAGCGTGCCGGCCAGCGGCAGGTTGCGGCAGGTGTTGCCCCAGGCGTCGTCGGCGCGCACGATGATGTCGAACGCCTCCTCGTTGCCGACCAGGCGCGGCGCCACGATCTGCAGGCCGGCCGGCGCGCCGGGCACGATGTCGATCAGGCTGTCGCCCGGGACCTCGGCGAATTTGGAGCTGCCAAGCGGGTCGATGAACATGCGGAAGCGGAAGTCCTTCTCGACGAAGCTCTGCACCCGCGTGCCGCCGCCGCCCTGGCGCCGGTCGCCCAGGCGGATGACGATGCGGTCGCCCGGATTCAGGTAGCCGTCGACGATGTCGATGATGACCGCCTTCTGGAATGGGCGCTCGTGGCCCTTCTGGTCGAAGCGTACCTTGAGCTGCTGCACCGTGGCCGCGCTCTGGCCCGGTACCAGTTCGCCGGCGTGGTATTCGGCCGAGACGAAATTGGCGGCGGAGGGATCGCTGGTCTGGAACAACGCCCAGTCGGAATAGAATTTGAAGGCCAGCTTGAGCCAGGCGCCGTCGGCCAGGCCGGAGCCGCCGACGGTGTAGACCAGTTGCAGCTCGGTCCATTCCCCGGCCACCAGTTCGGTGCGGGCGCAGGACAGGCTGCCGAGGAAGGGCAGGTTCTTGTTGCGTTCATACAGGCCGATGGGAGCGGTGTAGTCGCCGGCCTCGGTCTTCGGATCAAAATGTGGCAAAGCTATTCTCCTTGGGGTCTTCTTTATTTATGCGGTGCGCCAGTTTTCGTAGTGGCGCTCTATGCGGCGGAACACCAGCGTCTCCATCAGCCAGGCGATCAGGCCGATGATGGCGATGCCCAGCAGGACCTGGCTGCTGTTGCCGATCTGGCCGCCCATCGACACCATCCAGCCTATGCCCTTGCTGGCGCCGACCATTTCGGCGGCGACCAGCGCGCGCCAGGCCTGGCTGAAGCCGATGCGCAGCGCCGACGTCAGCACCGGCAATGCGGCCGGCAGGTACACATGCCGCAGCAGCTGCAGCGGCGAGGCGCCCAGCACGCGGGCGGCGCGCACTTCACCGCCGCGTATCGCCAGCACGCCTTCCTGTATGGTCACGGCCATCGGGAAGGCCGCAGCCACCATGATGACGACCATGATGGAGACGTAGCCCAGGCCGAAGATGATCATCGTCAGCGGCGCCCACGCCACCGGCGGAATCGCCATGAACAGGCTGTTGAGCGGGGCGACGAAGGCGCGGAAGCGCGGCGAGACGCCGGCGCTCACGCCGAGCAGCAAGGCGGCCACGATGGCGGCGCCGAAGCCGCCCAGTTCCTCCAGCAGGCTGGAAAGCAGGTGCGGTCCCAGGCTGCCGTCGCGTATCCAGCGCAGCGCCTCGGCCATCACGTCCCACGGCTGCGGCAGGATGTAGCTGGGGAAGCGGCTGGCGACCAGGCTCCACGCCAGCAGCAGGAAGGGCAGCGAGGCCCAGCTCCACGATGGCGACGGCAGGCGCATCACGGCACCGCGCGGCGCTGCCAGCTCAGGTCGACCAGTTGTTCGACCTTGAGCGGCTTGTTGATGAAGCCCAGCGACAGCGAGTAGTCCATCAGCCGCTGGATGAATTGCTGGTCGGCCGTTTCCAGTTTCGCCGACCAGCCCAGGCGCTTGCGGGCTTCCTTGACCACGGCGTCCGGCGCCACGGTCTTGCCGTCCACCGTCTGGACGGGGGCGATCTTGAAGGCGTCGACGATGATGCGGTTGGCCGCATCCGGATGCTCATTCAGGAAGATGACCGCCTTGCTGTGCGCGCGCAGCAGCTTGACGACATCGTCCGGCCGCTCGCGCAGCGTCTTCGGCACAGCCATGACGACGTACCATGGATAGTTGGGCAGCACCTTGTTCACGTCCAGCACCAGGTGCGAGCCGCCGCGCAGCAGCGCCTCGCTGACGAACGGTTCCCACGAAAACGCAGCGTCGACCACATGGCGGTCCAGCGCCGCGTTCATGTTCGCCGGCGGCATGGCGACGATGGAGATGTCGCGCTCCGGATCGAGCTTGGCGTGCTCTTTCAGCACGTAGCCGCGCAGCAGGACGTCCATGCCGCTGCCTTTGGCGACGCCGGCCAGCTTCTTGCCGCGCAGGTCGGTCACGGTTTGTCCCGGTACGTCGTTCGATGCGATGACGGCGGCCTGGCCGTAATTGACCTTGGCCAGTATCTTGCCTTCCAGCCCGCGCGAGAACCACTGGTACACCGGCGGCGCGCCGACGTAGGCGACGTCGATCTCGCCGGCCGCCACGGCCTGTTGCAGCAGCGGGCCGTCGCCGAAGGACTTGAGTTCGACCTTCAGGCCTTCCGCCGCGAACAGGCCTTGCTGCTCGGCGACGATGGCCGGCGCATTGGCCATCGCGTACACCCAGCCCACCCGCAGCGGTTCGGCGGCCCGCGCCAGCAGTGCGGAAAAAGACAGGGTGCCCAGCAGCAGGGCGGATGCTAGTTTGTTGCGCATGTAAGCTCCGTATTCAAGTGGTTCAGGCGGACTGCGTGGCCAGCGTGATCTGGTCCATTAGGTCGTTGCGGTAGTCGGCGAAGCGCGGCAGGCGGCGGGTGGCGGCCAGGCTGCGCGGACGGGGAAGATCGATATCGACGATGCCGCGGATGCCGCCCGGCGCCGGGTCGAGCACCACGACGCGGTCGGCCAGGAACACCGCCTCGTCGATGTCGTGCGTGATGAAGATGGTGGTCTGCCCCAGCTTGGACCACAGCCGCAGTGTCTCTTCGTTCATGGTGTTGCGGCTGATGGCGTCGAGCGCGGCGAACGGTTCGTCCATCAGCAGCACGCTGGGCTCCAGCACCAGCGTGCGCGCCAGCGATACGCGCTGCTGCATACCGCCGGACAGCTGGTGCGGCAGCTTGTTCCCGGCGTCCGCCAGGCCGACCAGCGCCAGGTAGGATTGCGCCCGCTCGATCTGTTCGGCCGGCGTCAGCCGCTGTTCCATGCGCAGGCCGAAGCGCACGTTATCGAGCGCGCTAAGCCAGGGGAACAGGTTGGGCGACTGGAAGACGTAGCCCAGTTCCGGCATCTCGGGCCGCACCGCGTTGCCGTTGATGCGAATGCCGCCGGCGGCCGGCTGCTGGAATCCGGACAGCAGGTTAAGCAGCGTGGATTTGCCGCAGCCGGAAGGGCCGAGGATGGCGACGAATTCGCCGGCGCGCACTTGCAGCGACAGGTCGCTGAACACTTGCTGGCCGCCCGGCCACGCGAACGACACGCCGTCCAGCGACAGTGCGGCCGCGTGCGCGGCAGGCGGCTGCGGCAGCGCGGGGAGGGGTGGAATTTTATTGTTCGTCATGGTCGGAAATCCCTGTTTTTTTTCAGCATAGAGGTGATAATACGTTTTAATACAAGTTGTAAGAACTGACATTTCCGCATTTGCTTATCTGTTCTGTGATTCGGCCACCATGCACCTGATACGAGAAAACATCGCTTCGCTGTACGCACAAATCGCCTCGCTGCTCGGCGAGGAAATCAAACAAGGCAGCTTTGAGCCAAGCGGCAAGCTGCCGTCCGAAGCGGCGCTATGCGAGCGCTTCGGGGTCAGCCGCGTGACGGTGCGGTTGGCGTTGGACCGGCTGGAGGCAGACGGCGCGGTCGAGCGCAAGCAGGGCAAGGGAACTTATGCGACCGGCAAGCAGCTGCGTCACGGACTGGATCACCTGCGCAGCTTCCACGAATCGCTGCTGCTGCAAGGCTTGAAGGCCGAGATGCGGCTGCTGTCGCGCGAGATCGTCGACGCGCCAGGCGGCGCGCCGAGTCTCATGGGCGACGAGCAGGGAAGTTGCCTGCGGCTGGAGCGCCTGCACCTGGTGGACGGCGAGCCGCTGGCGGTGGGCCGCAACTATCTGCCGTTATTGATGGGGGAAGCCGACTGGGGGCGCATGGAGCGCCAGCCTGCCTACGCGATCCTGCGCGAGCTGACCGGCCAGGATGTGGCGCGCGCCGACCTGGCGATCAAGGTCGGGCTGGCCGATGCCGCGCTGGCGATGGCGTTGAAGGTGGAGCTGGGCGCGCCATTGCTGGTAATGGCGCGCAGCTCCTATTTTGCGGACGGCGCATGCTGCGACAGGTCGCAGTTCTACATCCGTCCCGAGCGATACGAGTTCTCGATCAAGACCTCCTTCGCACCGGCCGGCGGATAGACCGGCCTACAGCGTCTCGCGCACGTAGGAGATGCCGTTGCTGTCGTAGATGTCGTAGATCGTCGCCAGCATGTTCTTCAGTTCTTCCGACGTATCCATCTTGCGGACGCTGAACATCACCGGCGATACCGCATTGCGGTCGGTGAGGGCGCGGTAGGCGACGTTGTTGCGCTTCATGCCCTGCACGCTGTCCGGCACCACGGCCACGCCTTCGCCGGCCGCCACCAGGCCGATGGCGATCTGCAGCTCGCGCACCTCCATGATCTTGTGCGGCATGATGGCGCGGTCGCTGAACACCGCCAGCACCTGGTCGGCAAAGCTGGGGCGCGGCGCCTTTGGATAGACGATCAGCGTTTCCATCAGCAGGTCGACCAGGCCGAGCGCGTTGCCCGACGCCGCCAGCGGATGGCCGACCGGCAGCGCCACGATCAGCCGCTCCTCGCGCAGCACGATGCGGCGGATGTTCGGATCCTCGCTCTTGACGCGGCCGAAGCCGACGTCGATCACGCCTTCCTTCAAGGCCTTCAACTGCTGCATGGTGGTCATCTCGTGGAAGGTCACTTCCACCATCGGGTACTGCTCGCGAAAGTGGCGCACGATGTCCGGCAGCAGGCCATACAGCGTCGACGCGACAAAGCCGATCGACAGCGTGCGGTCTATCTTGCCGACCCGCTGCGTCATGCTCTTCAGCTCCGCCGCCTTGGCCAGCAACTCCTGCGCGTGCGCGTGAAAAAAGCGCCCGGCCTCGGTCAGCCGCAGCGGCCGCGATCCCTTTTCGATCAGTTCGACGCCCAGTTCCTCCTCCAGTTGCTGGATCTGGCGGCTCAGCGGCGGCTGGGCGATGAACAGGCGTTTGGCGGCCCGGGTAAAGTTTTTCTCTTCGGCAACAGCTACGAAGTAACGCAGGTGGCGCAGTTCCATATCATACCTATTAAGTATCGAGGCCATACCAACTCAGTGTTGGACGACCCTGTTTGAACGGCATATTGTGTATTCATCCCGACCCATTATACAAATTAAATATGATCACGAACATAGAAGTCATCCTCGCCGACGTGCCGACCATCCGTCCGCACAAGCTGTCGGTAGCGACGATGAACACGCAAACGCTGGTGCTGGTCCGTGTGCAGTGCGCAGACGGCATCGAGGGCTGGGGCGAGGCCACCACCATCGGCGGCCTGAATTACGGCGAAGAGAGCCCGGACAGCATCAAGGTCAATATCGACACCCACATCGCGCCGCTGTTGATCGGCATGGAAGCGAGCCAGGTGGCGAAGGCGATGGCGAAGATCCGCAAGATCATCCAGGGCAACCGCTTCGCCAAGTGCGCGATCGAGACCGCGCTGCTGGATGCGCAGGCGCGCCGCCTCGGCGTCCCGCTGAGCGAGCTGCTGGGCGGCCGCGTGCGCGACGCGCTGCCGGTGGCCTGGACGCTGGCCAGCGGCGACACCGCCAAGGACATCGCCGAGGCGCAGATGATGCTGGAGCTGCGTCGCCACCGTATCTTCAAGTTGAAGATCGGCGCGCGCGCCGTGGCCGAGGATGTGGCCCACGTGCTGGCGATTAAAAAAGCGCTGGGCGACGCAGTCAGCGTGCGGGTCGACGTCAACCAGGCCTGGAGCGAGCTGGAAGCGGTGCAGGGCATCGCCGCGCTGGAGGCGGGCGGCGTCGATCTGATCGAGCAGCCGGTCAGCGCCGGGAACACGGCGGCGATGGCGCGGCTGGCGCAGCGCTACGCCGTCTCGATCATGGCCGACGAGGCGCTGCACGGCCCGCAGGATGCGCTGGCGATCGCCAATGCGTCGGCGGCCGATGTGTTCGCGGTCAAGATCACGCAGTCCGGCGGCTTGATCCCGGCGGCGCAGGTGGCCACGGTGGCCCAGCTGTCCGGCGTCAGCCTGTACGGCGGCACCATGCTGGAGGGCGGCGTCGGCACGGCGGCATCGGCACATCTGTTCTCGACCTTCGGCGACCTGTCGGCCGGCACCGAGCTGTTTGGCCCGCTGCTGCTGACGCAGGAAGTGCTGCGCACGCCGCTGGTCTACAAGGACTTCATGCTGCAGGTGCCGACCGGCCCTGGCCTCGGCGTCGAAGTCGACATGGACAAACTCAATCACCTGCGCCGCAAATAAGAGGAGACTTCACATGCTGTTCCACGTCAGGATGGATGTTCAGCTGCCGCCGGCCATGCCGGCAGAGCAAGCCGACGAACTCAAGAAGAATGAACGCGAGCTGGCGCAAAGCCTGCAGCGCAGCGGCAAGTGGCGCCACCTGTGGCGCATCGCCGGCCAGTACGCCAACGTCAGCATGTTCGACGTCGAAAGCGTCGAGGAGCTGCATGCGCTGCTGATGTCGCTGCCGCTGTTCCCATACATGAAGATCGAAGTAATGCCGATGTGCCGGCACCCGTCGTCTATCCACGAAAACGACGCTTAATCATTACCCCCAAAAGGAGACTAGCATGACCCATAACGAAATCGACACCCTGGTAAAGAGCTGGATCATCGACACCGCCACCGGCCCGGTCAACCCGCGCGTGCAGGAAGTGGTGTTCGGCCTGGTGAGCGCGCTGTGCAAAACCATCGAGGACCTGGACATCCAGGCGACCGAATTCTGGAGCGGCCTGGAATACCTGCGCGAAGCCGGCGTGCGCAATGAGCTCGGCCTGCTGGCGCCGGGCCTGGGCCTGGAGCGCTTCCTCGACATCCGCGCCGACGAAGCGGAAGCCAAGGCCGGCCTGGTGGGCGGTACGCCGCGCACCATCGAGGGCCCGCTGTACGTGGCCGGCGCGCCGGAAAGCAAGGGCTTCGCCCGCCTCGACGACGGCAGCGAAAGCGACAAGGCCGAAGTCCTGTTCATGCAGGGCACGGTGCGCGACGAGCAGGGCAACCCGGTTGCCGGCGCCAAGGTCGAGGTCTGGCACTGCAACCTGATGGGCGGCTATTCCTTCTTCGACCAGACGCAGACGCCATTCAACCTGCGCCGCACCATCATCGCCGACGGCGAAGGCCGCTACCAGTTCCGCAGCATCCTGCCGGTCGGCTACAGCTGCCCGCCGGACGGCACCACCCAGCGCCTGCTGGACCAGCTGGGCCGCCATGGCCATCGCCCGGCGCACATCCACTTCTTCATCAGCGCCGAAGGCCAGCGCAAGTTGACCACGCAGATCAATATCGACGGCGACGAGTTCCTGTGGGACGACTTTGCCTTCGCCAGCCGCGAAGGCCTGGTGCCGGCGGTGAACAAGATCACCGATACGGCCGCGATCAAGGCCAAGGGCCTGGATAAGCCTTACTCCGAGATCGACTTCGACTTCCGCCTGTATGCGGAACGCCAGGCGGCACCGGCGGCCGAAGTAGAGCGCGTGCGCGCCGCAGCATAAAGAAGAGGTGCGCCATGATCCCGATTCACGCCGTCAAATCGTCCGGATTGAAAAACCTGGACCACTACCTGGTTGAAGACCACGAGAAGGGCGACTACCGCCTGCATCGCAGCGCCTTCACCGACCCCGCACTGTTCGAGCTGGAGATGAAGCATATCTTCGAGGGCAACTGGATCTACCTGGCCCACGAAAGCCAGATCCCGAACAACAACGATTACTACACGACGCATATCGGCCGCCAGCCGATCTTCATCGCCCGTAACCGCCAGGGGGAACTGAACGCCTTCATCAACGCCTGCACCCATCGCGGCGCGCAGCTGTGCCGCCACAAGCGCGGCAACAAGGCGACCTACACCTGCCCGTTCCACGGCTGGACCTTCAACAACAGCGGCAAGCTGCTGAAGGTGAAGGACCCCGAGGACGCGGGCTATCCGGAGTGCTTCAACAAGGAAGGCTCGCACGACTTGAAGAAGGTGGTGCGTTTCGAGAACTACAAGGGCTTCCTGTTCGGCAGCCTGAACGAGGACGTGCTGCCACTGCCGGAATTCCTCGGCGAGGCCGGCAAGATCATCGACATGATCGTCAATCAGTCGGCCGACGGCCTGGAAGTGCTGCGAGGCTCGTCCACCTACACTTTCGAAGGCAACTGGAAGCTGCAGGCGGAGAACGGCGCCGACGGCTACCACGTCTCGGCGGTGCACTGGAACTACGCGGCCACCACCAACCACCGCAAGGAACAGGAAGCAGCTGCGCGGCCGGACAATATTCGCGCCATGGATGCAGGCAAGTGGGGCAAGCAGGGCGGCGGTTTCTACGCCTTCGAGCATGGCCACCTGCTGCTGTGGACCCAGTGGGCCAATCCGCAGGACCGGCCCAACTATCCGCGCCGCGACGAGTATGCGTCGCAGTTCGGCGGCGCCACTGCGGACTGGATGATCGGCCGGTCGCGCAACCTGTGCCTGTATCCGAACGTCTACCTGATGGACCAATTCGGCTCGCAGATCCGCTTGTTGCGCCCGATCTCGGTCGACAAGACCGAAGTGACGATCTACTGCATCGCACCGAAAGGCGAATCCGACGAGGCGCGCGCCCGCCGCATCCGCCAGTATGAAGACTTCTTCAACGTCAGCGGTATGGCGACGCCGGACGACCTGGAAGAGTTCCGTGCCTGCCAGCAGGGCTATAACGGCATCGCGCTGGAGTGGAACGACATGTGCCGCGGCTCGACCCACTGGGTACAGGGCGCCGACGCCGCCGCGCGCGAGATCGGCCTCAATCCGGTGATGAGCGGCGTCAAGACCGAGGACGAAGGCCTCTACACCATCCAGCACCGTTATTGGCTGGACGTGATGAAGCAGGCCATCAAGACCGAAGGAGCGGCGGCATGAGCAATCCAGGCATAAACGATATCTGCGCCTTCCTCTATCGCGAAAGCCGGCTGCTGGACGACGAACAGTGGGACGAGTGGCTGGAGTGCTACCACCCGGACGCCCAGTTCTGGATGCCGTCATGGGACGACGACGATCAGCTGATCACCGATCCGCAGCGCGAGATCTCGCTGATCTACTACCCGACCCGCCAGGGACTGGAAGACCGCGTGTTCCGCATCAAGACCGAGCGTTCCAGCGCGACGATGCCGGACACCCGTACCAGCCACAACATCGCCAACGTGGAAATCGAAAGCGTCGAAGGGCAGCGCTACACGGTGCGCTTCAACTGGCACACGCTGAGCCACCGCTACAAGGCGAATTTCAGCTACTTCGGCATGTCGCGCTACGTCATCGATTTTTCCGGCGAGCGCCCGCTGATCCTTAACAAGTACGTGGTGCTCAAGAACGATTACATCAACCAGGTAATCGACATCTATCACCTGTAATCCACCACAAGCAGGAGACACGACGATGAGCTACAACATCGCCCTTCAATTCGAAGACGGGGTGACCCGCTTCATCTCATGCAATGAGAATGAAAAGCTGGCCGACGCGGCCTACCGCCAGAAGGTCAATATCCCGCTGGACTGCCGCGACGGCGCCTGCGGCACTTGCCGCGGCTTCTGCGAGTCGGGCCGCTACGACATGCCGGAATCGAGCTACATCGAGGACGCATTGGACCCGGCCGATGCGGCCAAGGGCCATGTGCTGGCCTGCCAGATGAAACCGACCTCCGATTGCGTGGTCAAGATACCCGCCACCTCCAAGGCATGCAAGACCGGCGTGTCGCGCTATACCGGCAACCTGGGCCGGGTGCGCCAGCTCTCCAGCACCACCATCGGCTTCTCGATCGAGCTGGATGCGGCCGCGCAGCTGGAGTTCCTGTCCGGCCAGTACGTCAATGTCGACGTGCCGGGCACCTCGCTGACGCGCTCCTATTCGTTCAGTTCCCCGCCGGGTGGCAAGCAGGTCGATTTCGTCGTGCGCAACGTGCCGAACGGCTTGATGAGCAGCTTCCTGTCGCAGCAGGCGCAGGCCGGGCAGGCGATCAGCTTCTCGGGGCCTTACGGCAGCTTCTACCTGCGCGACGTACAGCGGCCCTTGCTGCTGCTGGCGGGCGGTACCGGCATCGCGCCGTTCCTGTCGATGCTGGCGGTGCTGGCCGCGCAGGGTTTCAGCCAACCGGTGCGCATGGTGTTCGGCGTGACCAACGATGTCGATCTGGTCGAGCTGGAAGCGCTGGAGCGCATCGCCGCCGCGCACCCGCAGTTCAGCTACCGTACCTGCGTGGCGTCCGACGGCAGCGCCCATCCGCGCAAGGGCTACGTTACCCAGCATGTGGACGGCGAATGGCTCAACGGCGGCGATGTCGATGTCTACCTGTGCGGCCCGGTACCGATGGTGGACGCGGTCAAGCGCTGGCTGGCGGAATGCGGCGTGACACCGGCGAACTTCTATTTTGAAAAATTCTCGGCCAGCAGCGAGGTGGCGGCATGAATCGGAATCAGACCCGCGCGCAGCGTTTTGCAGGGCAGGTCGTCATCGTCACCGGCGCGGCGCAGGGCATCGGCCGCGGCGTCGCGCTGGCGGTGGCGGAAGAGGGTGGCCAGCTGGTGTTGGTCGATCGCTCGCACCTGATCGAGGAAGTACTCGCCGAGGTGCGCAAGGCCGGTGCGAAGGCGATCGCCGTCAGCGCCGACCTGGAGACCTGGGCCGGCGCCGAGCAGGCGGTGAGCACCGCGCTGGCGTCATTCGGCCGTGTCGATGTGCTGGTCAATAACGTCGGCGGCACCATCTGGGCCAAGCCCTTTCAGGAATACAACCCGGAGCAGATCGAGGCCGAGATACGTCGCTCGCTGTTCCCGACCATGTGGTGCTGCCGCGCCGTGCTGCCGCATATGATCGAGCGCAGGCAGGGTGCGATCGTCAACGTCTCGTCGATCGCCACCAGCGGCATTTACCGCGTGCCGTATTCGGCTTCCAAGGGCGGCGTCAACGCGATGACGGCCAGCCTGGCGATGGAACATGCGCAGGACGGCATCCGCGTCAACGCCGTGGCCACCGGCGGCACGGAAGCGCCGCCGCGCAAGGTGCCGCGCAATCCGCAGCCGCTCAGCGAGCAGGAACAGAGCTGGTACAAGGGCATCGTCGACCAGACCATCGCCAGCAGCTGGATGCACCGCTATGGCTCGATCGCGGAGCAGGTCAACGCGATTTTGTTCCTGGCATCCAGCGAAGCGTCGTATATTACGGGTACGGTGCTGCCGGTCGGCGGCGGAGACCAGGGATAGACTATGCCGCTCGCTAACGGAATCTATTACGAGACCTCCGGGTCGCCGGACGCGCCGGCGCTGGTGTTTTCCAATTCGCTGGGCACCAGCCTGGAGATGTGGGACGCACAGGCCGTCGCGTTCAGCAGGGATTTCCATGTGATCCGCTACGACACGCGCGGCCATGGACGCTCATTCAGCCCCGCCGGGCCGTATACGCTGGCGCAGCTGGGCGGGCATGTGCTGGCGCTGCTGGACTTCCTGCGTATCGACCACGCGCATTTCTGCGGCCTGTCGATGGGTGGCATCACCGCGCAATGGCTGGGCATCCATGCCTACGATCGTATCGACAAGCTGGTGATCGCCAATTCGGCGGCCCGCGTCGGCACGGCGGACGGCTGGACGCAGCGCGCGCACGACGTTCGCAGCGGCGGCTTGAACGCCATCGCCGACGGTGCGCCGGGGCGCTGGTTCACGCCGGGGTTCATCGCGCGCGAACCGCAGACGGTGGAAGCGCAGGTGGAGGCCATGCGCAGGGGGAATGCGGAAGGCTACGCGGGCTGCTGCGAGGCCTTGGCCGAAGCCGATCTGCGGGAGCAGATCCACACGATACCGAATGCCACGCTGGTCATCGCCGGGCAGCATGACCCGGTGACGACCGTGGCGGATGCCGTCTTCATGCAGCAGAGGATCAAGGATGCCGCGCTGGTGACGCTGGCGGCATCGCACATCTCCGCAGTGGAAGCGCCAGCGGCCTTCAATCAGGCGCTGGCGGCCTTCCTCGCCTGATCTACGGTTGCGGATTCCAGCCCGCGCCGCCGCCATAGGCGGCAAACACCTTGGCGCGGTCGGCAAATCCGGCCGCGACATCGGCTGCGCTCAGCTGGAAACCGCCGACGCGCACGGCCAGGTTGATCGCATCGCCGGCCAGCGTGGTGCTGCCGTATTCGCGCCAGCCACTGGCGGCGGTCGCCACCGCCGGATTTGGCGCCGGCTGGCTGTTGACACCCGCGCCGGCCCAGCCGACGGTGGCGATGTGCGCATCCATCTTCGTATTGATGAAGGCGATGTTGTCCCATGCGGTGGCATTGCCGGCGCTGCGCGCCAGGTAGGTCGCGCCGGCCGGAACGTCGCCATGCAGCGGACCGGGACCGGCGCCGTGCGTCAGGCTGCTGTTCAGGAAGACATAGCCCTTGTCCGTTGCGTTGGCCGCGCGCGCCTGCAGGATGTAGCCGCCGCTGCTGGAACTGCTGGTATCGCCGACCGAGCGGATTTCGCTTTCCTCGAACAGCGCGGCGCGGCTGCTACCCCAGATGAAGTCCACGTTCCCCGCCACCAGCGTGCGGTAGAACCACGCATAGCCCTTCAGGTTCAACGTATCCTGCTCGCTGTAGAAATTGGCGTTCCTGGCCACCAGGCGGCCGCTGTCGTTGTTGAAGTACAGCGTCTCCGCCTGCGACGAAATGCCGCTGGAGCGCAGCGTGGTGTTCTTCAAGGTCAGCGTATCGATGGCCAGCATGTCCGATCCCTCGACCAGCATGACCGAGCGGCCGCCGGCCGGCGCGGCGCTGTCGCCATTGGGCTGGCTGGCGCCGGTGCCGGTGTTGACGGAATCGTAGTTGGCGTACTGGATCACCACACCGTCGCGGCTTTCGCCAACCAGCGTGACGTTGTCCTTGCCGCGCAGGTAGAGCAGCTCGTTGTAGACGCCGTTGCGCAGGGTGATGGTCAGCGGGGCGGCTTGGCCCAATTCCTTCATCGCGTAATTGAGCGCGCCTTGTACGGTGTTGAAGTCCACGTCGTCGCCAGGACCGACCACCAGGCTGCCGGCGCCCGATGCCGGACCGCTGGCACGGGTGGTGAACGACCAGTCGCCCAGCTTGCCGATGCCGACGAACGGCACGCTGCCGAGCGTGACGCCGTTGAACACGCCGTTCGAGATGGCGACATAGTATTCGGTGCCATACGCCAGCTTGTTGCTGTGCGGTTTGATCGTCACCGTATTGCCGCTGATGGAGATGGGCGTGGTGTTGACCTTGCGGATGGTGGCCTGGCCCGCATAGCCCAGTACATCGCTCTCGCCGGACAAGCGGATCACGTCGATCAGCGCATCGTCGGCCTTGCGGAAGATGCGGATGCTGCCGCCGGAACCCAGCGTCGGCGCATTGTCGAAGGTCAGTTTCAGCGAGGCGTCGATGTTGGCCGCAGCGGCGTGGGCGGCGGGCAGGGCGGCGCCGGCCAGCGTGTAGCCTTGCGTGGGCTGGATGAACTGCGGGCTGATGGTGGCGGCCAGCGTGCGCTGCAAGGTCGGATCGGATTCACTGGTGACCGTGATGGTGGCGTTGCCGCTGCCGACCGGCGTCACCGTCAGCACGGTGCCGTTGATGGATACCGCGGCCACGGCCGGATTGCTGGACGTGCCGCTGAAGCCGTCCAGCGTACCATTCGGCTTGACGGCGGTGACGCCGATCGCCAGCGGCGTATCGCCCACTTCGGCGGTGTAGCTGAGCGAAGAAGGGGTGAGCGACAGTTGTGAAGGCTTCAGCGATGGATCGCCGATGCGCACGTCGTCGATCTGGAACGACTTGTTGGCGGTGTACAGTCCCACCAGGCCACGCTCCGCGAACGAGGCATCGGTGATGGTGCCCAGCGCTTCGCCGTCGAGGTAGATGGTCAGCGAGGAACCGATCATTTCAAAGCGCACGGTGTAGAACTGCGCGTCCATCTGGATCGCCTTCTTGACCTGCTTGGGGCGCGTCAACGTGCCGTTCAACATCCTGGCGATCTCCACCTGCGTGCTGGCGGTGCTGCCCTGCACATTGAGGGCGCCGGCATACCAGTTGCCGGCGTCCTTGTAGCGCGTCAGCAGGTACAGCTGCTTGTTGCCGGTGGTGCTGTTGGTCATCGGCTTGATGCGCGCTTCGACGTAGTAGTCGCCGGACGGTATGGCGGCCAGCGCCGCCGGCTTGAGCAGCGCCAGCACGCCACCGGTGGTGCCGGCCGTGTACTGCATCACCACGTTGGCGGCGCCGATGCTCTCGGCCTTGACGCTGAAGCTGCCGTTCGGGCCAGCGACAGGCAGCAGGTTCCAGTTGGCCATGCTGCTGTTCTGGAAGTCGTCGCAGAAGTACAGGCCGGATGGTGGACAGGTCAGCGTGATGGAGGTGTCGGGCGTGACATTGCCACTGCCGCTGATGGCGGAAGTCAGCTTGCCGCCGCCGGCCTGCGCCAGCGCATTGGCCTTCACCAGCGCCAATGGCCGCGCGGTGTACGCATATGGCGGCGTGAAGGCGACGCTGCCCGGCGCCGGGCAGCCGGTCAGCGCAGCGCCGTTCAGCGTCGATCCCGTGTCCTTGAACGCGCCCGGCACGGTGCCGCCGATAGGCTGTACCACCTCGTCGCAGCGGGTGACGCCGGCGATCTCGAACACGTTGTTGCTGGACAGGATCTGCGATGCGTGACCGACGCCGACGGCGTATTCGAAAGGATAGGCCGGCTGCGATTTGCTGCCGACGAAGTAGTTGTTGACCAGATGGACCTGGCCGTAGCGCACGCGCGGCGCGCGGCTGACGATGTCGCGGAACACGTTGTTGCTGAAGCTGACGCGCAGCTTGCCCGTGTCGGCGGTGGCGGTATCGCTGGAGCCGATCAGGTTGTTCTTGCGATGCTGGCCGAAAGCGTTGTACGACACCGTCACGTAGTCCGAGGCGTTGGTGACATCCAGCGCGCCGTCATGGCATTGCTTGACCTGGCCGTTCTCGATCGGCAGCAGGTCGTCGGTCATGGCGCCGTCGGTAAAGGTGTTGTGGTCGACCCAGACGTGGTCCGAGCCCGATACGCCGATGCCGTCGAAGGCCGAGTTCCAGTTGCCCAGCGCACCGTCGGTCGGGTCCCAGATCGGGCCGACGTCGCACGGATTGACGATCTTCAGGTTGCGGATGATGATCTGCGAGACGTTGGAGACGACGATATGGCCGTTGACGATGCCCGCGCCCGGCCCGGCGCCGATCAGCGTGGTGTTGCTGGGCAGGCGTATCAGGCCGCGTATGGCCTGGTCGCCGGTATTCGCATACGGCACGCCTTCTGTCATGTCGATAGTGCCGCTCAACTTGATGATCTTGGCGTTGGCGCCGCCGCGCTGGATCGCCGCCAGCAGCTGCGGGCGCGTGGCGACGCTGTAGATCTGCGACGACAGCGCCGCCGCGCCGCCGTTGGTGCCGCCGGCCTGGCCGGCAAAGCCGTCGGCGGGTGCGGTTTGCAGTGCTGGATCGACGGCGGCCAGCGCGGCGGCCGGTATGGACAACAATAGGGACAGGCGTAGCGCCGCCCTGAAACGGTTCTGTTTCATCTGGTGCTCCTTGAGTTGTGTGGGCGGCGGTTTAGCGGCGGCGGGGCAGCAATCGCATGGCTGCCAAACCTGCCAGCAGCAGCCAGGCGGCGGCCGGTTCCGGCACCGGCGCCACCGGACCTTGCAGCGAGATCGCAGCCTGCAGCGGATTGAAGTCGCCGTTCCATTCCACCGCGCCCAGGTCGATGGCGATGGTGTGGGCGTTGACGACGGTGAGCACCGGGGTGCCGGAGGTGAGGCCGGAAGCGGTCACGCTGAAACCGGTGATGGCCGCACCCAGCGTGGCGCCGAAGTCGAAGCTGGCGCTATAGGCGCCGGCGGGTATGGCGCCGTTGTTGTAGATGGTCAGCGTGCCGCTGGGCGAAAAGTCGAAGGCGAACAGGTAGTCGCCGGTCAGGAATTCCGCGCTGGTGTCGAAGGGATCGAGCGCGCTGACATTGCTGCCGGCTTCATCGGCGTAGCCGTGGTCGCTGCCCAGCATGCCGCCGCCGCTGTAGCTGGCGGTGATCAGGGCGGATCGCAGCGGTTCGATAGCCGCGTGTGCGGTGCCGGCGGCCGCCACCAGGCACGCCACGGCGGCGGCTTTGCGTATACAGGTAATCATTTTGTCTCCAGATAGTTTGAGTGACAACGCCGGTCTGCGCCGGTCGCCGGTCGGCACACCTCGCGTATGCCGTGCCACTGGGAGGAAGGCGCCGGGGAGGGCCGAGCTCGCAGTTGGTCAAAAATCTGTGATGCGGGAAGATAAAGCTGTTTGCTTTTGGTTTGACCAATTCTACGGTGGTCTGACCAATTATGCAATGCGTGTTGTAACGGAGATAATCGTCGACTCTGAAGCCAGTTCGGAAGGAAATGCCGTTGTCGGCAGGGTGTTGATGGCAAAAAACTATTGGAAGCTCTGCTTGATTAATATTGGCAATTAAAAATGTTCCTGAGAGAAAGTTTTTCGTGGGAAAAAGACACTTTTTGATCTGGAGACCCGCATAAAATAGTGACTGTTGCCAAAACACTGATAGAATTCAGGGGTGAGGAATCTTCCTGCAGGAGTTGATTATGATTATGGTGAACAACATTGGTGGTGCCACCCTTTCCGCAGCCGTGGTTGCGGAGAAGTCGCTTGAACCGAAAAAAATCGCCACGCCCAACGAGAGCACAAATGCGGACATGAGCGCTTCTGTCGCCGCGTATTTGTCGCTGCCGGGCTTCAATGGTCCAAGCCCCCTGCAGACAGACACCGGCAACGCGGTCAGCGCGGCCGACCGTGCCAGCGCCGTCGTCAAGGCGGTCGCGGAATCGGACGACGACGGCCTCAAGCTGGCGCTCAAACAATTCGATGATGGCCTGAAGAAACTGGCCGAACGTCCTGAAACCCAGATCTTCCAGGCGCGCATCGGCGCCAGCAGCGCTGACGACGCGGATGCGCCGGCGCCGCTGCGCTTGCCGGGCGTGGGCGAAGATGGCTTGCTGGGCGCCGTCAGCAAGGAAGAGTTTGCCGCCGACACCAACAAGGACGGCAAGATCAGCGAAGACGAACGCCGCCGCTATCAACTGCCGATCACCTATCGGGTCACCGAACATGCGGCCGACGCACTGGTCGATGGGCCTTCCGCCTTTTCGCTGACCGAAGCCAACCGCGCCTACGGCGTGGTCGCCACTGCTGAACTGGTTTGAGTGTTTGCGCTGCGCGCAGCGATCCGATTGAAACGGGCTTTGCCTTCAGGCAAAGCCCGTTTTTTTTCGTCCGCACACAGCCATAAAAAACACACCTGATCCATAAAAAATGCGAATATGTTAGCTAATGTATATTTAATTTAACTTTCGGTGATTTTTTTGTGAAAGTACAGCGGGAGTCTGTCAGTGAAAAACCAGAACTTCAAGCACTTCCATGCGCTGGCCTTGCGGGCCGGCGTCGCGGCGATCATCGCCGCCGGCCTGGGCGGATGCGCACTCGGCCCCAACTTCAAAACACCACCGGCTCCGGCCATCGCAGGCGACCGCTACACGCCCACGCCGCTGCCCGCGCAAACCGCATCGGCGCCCGGCGCCGGCGGCGCTGCCCAGCAGTTCGCGTTCGGGCAGGATATCCCGGCCCAATGGTGGACGGTGTTCCGCTCGCCGGCGCTGGACCAGCTGATACGCGGCGCGCTGGAACAGAATCCCAATATGGCGGCGGCCGAAGCCTCGCTGCGCCAGGCGCAGGAAAACTATAACGCGCAGGCGGGCAGCCTGGTCTATCCGGCCGTGACCGGACAGCTGGGCGCGGCGCGGCAGAAGACGTCCACCGCCACCAGCGGCGCGGCGGCCGGCGTGTTCAACCTGTATAACGCCTCGGTCAACGTCTCCTACACGCCGGACGTCTTCGGCGCCACCCGCCGCACGCTGGAAAGCGCGCAGGCCGTGGTGGACTACCAGCGCTTCCAGGTCGAGGCGACCTACCTGGCGCTGAGCGCCAACGTGGTGACGACGGCGATCCAGCAAGCCTCGCTGCGCGCGCAGCTCAGGGCCACGCAGGAAGTGCTGGACGCGCTGAGCAAGCAGCTGGGCGTGATCGAGAAGCAGTTCGAGTACGGCGCCATTCCGCGCACCACGGTGCTCAGCCAGCGCAACCAGGTGGCGCAGATCGCCGCCACCATCGCGCCGCTGGAAAAGGCGCTGGCGCAAAGCACCCATCAACTGTCGGTCCTGGCCGGCAAGCTGCCGGGCGAGGGCGGCATGCCGGCATTCGCGCTGGAGTCGCTGACCCTGCCGGAGCAATTGCCGGTGTCGCTGCCGTCGGCGCTGGTGCGCCAGCGGCCCGACATCCGCGCCAGCGAGGAGCTGCTGCACCAGGCCAGCGCGCTGGTCGGCGTGGCGACGGCGGCGCAGTATCCGCAATTCACGCTGAGCGGCAGTTACGGCTCGTCCAGCCAGACCTTCGGCAAGCTGTTCGATTCCGAGAACACCGCCTGGAGCCTGGCGGCGGGATTGACGGCGCCGATCTTCAACGGCGGTTCGCTGAGCGCCAAGCGGCGCGCGGCGGAGGCGGCGTATGACGCGGCGGCGGCGCAGTACCGCGCCACGCTGCTGACGGCTTTCCAGAACGTGGCCGACAGCCTGCGCGCGCTGGACGCCGACGCCTCCGCGCTGAAGGCGCAGGCGGAAGCGGAAGCGCTGGCGGCCGAATCGCTGGCGCTGGCCGAGCAGCAGTACAAGCTGGGCGGCATCAGCTACCTGGTGCTGCTCGACGCGCAGCGCAGCTACCAGCAGACCCACATCAGCCTGGTGCAGGCGCAGGCGGCGCGCTATGCCGATACGGCGGCGCTGTTCCAGGCGCTGGGCGGCGGCTGGTGGAACCGTGCCAACGGCGCGCCGGCGGCGACCGCGGTATCCGCAGTACCTCAATACGGCAAGACCCAATAACATCAAAACAGCAGGAGATAGCTTCATGACCAAACGTATGCTCATCATGGTAGGGTGCGTCCTTTTACTGGTCGCCGTACTCGCATTCGGGAAGTACATGCAAATCCAGAAGCTGATCGCCAGCTCGCCCAAGCCGGGCGCGCAAGTGGTCACCGCGATCAAGGCCCAGGTCTCCGAATGGCAGCCGCAACTGACCTCCGTCGGCACACTGGCGCCGGTGCGCGGCGTCGACGTCACCACCGAGATCGCCGGCCTGGTGCGCGCGGTGCGCTTCAAGTCGGGCGACGAGGTCAAGGCTGGCCAGGTGCTGTTCGAGATGAACGCCGATTCCGACGTCGCCCAGCTGCGCGCGCTGCAAGCCTCGGCCGACCTGGCGGCCACCACCCTCAAGCGCGACAAGCTGCAACTGGCGGCGCAGGCCATCAGCCAGGCGCAGGTCGACAGCGATGACGCCGACCTGAAAAACCGCCAGGCCCTGGTCGCGCAGCAGAAGGCGCTGGTCGACAAGAAGACCATCCGCGCGCCGTTCGCCGGCAAGCTGGGCATCACCGCCGTCAATCCGGGCCAGTACCTGAACCCGGGCGACAAGCTGGTGACCCTGCAGACCATCGATACCGTGTATGTCGATTTCTTCGTGCCGCAAAAGCAGCTGGCCGGCCTGTCCATCGGCCAGAAGCTCAACCTGAGCAACGACGCCTATGCGGGCGTGGCTTTCCCCGCCAAGGTCACCTCGATCAGCCCGAAGATCGACGCCGCCACGCGCAACGTGCAGGTCCAGGCCACGGTGCCCAACGCCAGGCGCCAGCTGTTGCCCGGCATGTTCGCCAACGTCAGCCTGGAACAGGGAGACAAGAAAAAATACCTGACCTTGCCGCAGACCGCCATCACCTACAACCCGTATGGCTCGACCGTGTTCGTGCTGGCGGCGCCGGCGGCCGGCGCCAAGGATGCGCTCAAGGATGACAAGGGCAATGCCCACCTGGTGGCGCAGCAGGTGTTCGTCACCACCGGCCCGACGCGCGGCGACCAGGTGGCCGTGCTCACCGGCGTCAAGGAAGGCCAGACCGTGGTCACCAGCGGCCAGCTGAAGCTGAAGAACGGCACGCCGGCCGTGATCGACAACAAGATCCAGCCGGCCAACAGCCCGAATCCGACGCCGCAGGAACACTGAGGATAACGCGCCATGAACTTCACCGATATCTTCATCAAGCGCCCGGTGCTGGCCAGCGTGATCAGCCTGCTGATCGTGGTGCTGGGCCTGCGTTCGCTGTTCAGCCTTCCGATCAACCAGTATCCGCGCACGCAGAACGCGGTGGTGACCATCTCCACCACCTACTACGGCGCCGATGCGGCCACCGTGGCCGGCTTCATCACGCAGCCGCTGGAATCGGCCATCGCGCAGGCGCAGGGCATCGACTACCTGTCCTCGTCGTCCAACAGCGGCGTGTCGACCATCACCGCCACGCTGCGGCTGAACTATGATTCCAACCGCGCGCTGACCGAGATCACCACCCAGGTCAACTCGGTCCGCAACCAGCTGCCGCAACAGGCGCAGCAACCGGTGCTGACGGTGCAGACCGGCCAGACCACCGACGCCATGTACATGGGCTTCTACAGCGATACGCTGCCGACCAATAACGTCACCGACTTCCTGGCGCGCGTGGTCAAGCCCAAGCTGGACTCGATCCAGGGCGTGCAGACCGCCGAGCTGCTGGGCGCGCGCCAGTTCGCATTGCGCGCCTGGCTGGACGCCGGCAAGATGGCGGCGCACGGCGTCACCGCGACCGAGGTCAGCGCCGCGCTGGCGGCCAACAACTACCTGGCCGGACTGGGTTCGACCAAGGGCCAGATGGTGACCGTGCCGCTGACCGCCGGCACCGACCTGCACACGGTGGAGGAATTCAAGGCGCTGGCCGTCAAGCAGGAGGGCGGCGCCATCGTCCACCTGGAGGATATCGCCACCGTCACGCTGGGATCGGAAAACTACGACTTCAACGTCGCCTTCAGCGGCGTGCGCTCGGTGTTCATCGGTATCAAGGTGGCGCCGGACGCCAACATCCTGGACGTCGCCAAGCGCGTGCGCGAGGCCTTCCCGGCGATCCGCGACCAGTTGCCGGCCGGCCTGACCGGCGAGATCGTCTACGACTCGACGGAATTCATCAACACCTCGATCAGCGAAGTGGTCAAGACGCTGGTGGAGGCGCTGATCATCGTGACGGTGGTGATCTACCTGTTCCTCGGCAGTCTGCGGGCGGTGATCGTGCCGGTGGTGGCGATGCCGCTGTCGCTGATCGGCACCTTCTTCGTGATGCTGATGTTCGGCTATTCGATCAACCTGCTGACGCTGCTGGCGATCGTGCTGGCCATCGGGCTGGTGGTGGACGACGCCATCATCGTGGTGGAAAACGTCGACCGCCACATGAAGGCCGGCATGAGTCCCTACGACTCGGCCATCGTCGCCGCGCGCGAGCTGGGCAGCCCGATCCTGGCGATGACGGTGGTGCTGATCGCGGTGTACGTGCCGATCGGCTTCCAGGGCGGCCTGACCGGTGCGCTGTTCACCGAGTTCGCGTTCACGCTGGCGGGCGCGGTGGCGGTGTCGGGCATCGTCGCGCTGACGCTGTCGCCGATGATGTGCGCCTGGTTCTTCGACGTCAAGCAGGACGAGGGCAAGTTCGTCAAGGCCATCGACCGCGTGTTCGACAAGGTCCACAACGGCTACCTGCGGGTGCTGCATAGTTTGCTCAACACCTGGGCGGTGCTGATCGTGTTCGGCGTGATCGTGTTCGCGTTGCTGGCGCTGATGTTCAAGATGTCGCAGTCCGAGCTGGCGCCGGAAGAGGACCAGGGCATCGTGCTGTCGCAGGTGGTGGGCGCGCCCACCGCCACCTCGGAACAGATGCAGATCTACGCCAAGCAGATCTTCGACGTCGCCAAGGAGCTGCCGGAATATGCGCAGATGTTCCAGATCACCGGCGTGCCGACCGTGAACTCCGGCATCGGCGGCGTGCTGTTCAAGCCCTGGGACCAGCGCGGCCGTTCGGCGCACGAGATCCAGCAGGAGCTGCAGGCCAAGTGGAACAACATCGCCGGCGGCCGCGTGGCGGCGTTCCAGTTCCCGGCGCTGCCGGGCAGCTCGGGCCTGCCGGTGCAGTTCGTGATCACCACCACCGAACCGTTCGAGAACCTGAACACGGTGGCGCAGGCGGTGCTGGACAAGGCGCGCAAGGACAACAAGTTCTACTTCGCCGACGTCGACCTGAAGATCGATTCGCCGCAGGCGCGGGTGGAGGTGGACCGCGACAAGCTCAGCACCCTGGGCCTGACGCAGCAGGACTTCGGCAACGCCATGGCGGCGGCGCTGGGCGGCGGCTACGTCAACTACTTCTCGATCTCCGGCCGTTCGTACAAGGTGATCCCGCAGGTGCAGCAGGTCGACCGCCTCAACCCGGACAATGTGCTGGACTTCCACATCAAGACGCCGGGCGGCGACATGATCCCGGCCAGCACCGTGGCCAGCATCAAGTACAGCGTGCAGCCGGAATCGATCACCCGCTTCCAGCAGCTTAATTCGGCGACCATCGCCGGCGTGACCGGTTCGTCGCAGGGCGACATCCAGCAGTACCTGCGCGACACGCTCAGGGAAGTGGCGCCGTCCGGCTACACGGCGGACTTCTCGGGCGAATCGCGCCAGTATGCGGCCGAATCCGGCGGCTTCCTGGTGACCATGCTGTTCGCGGTGATCATCGTGTTCCTGGCGCTGGCGGCGCAGTTCGAAAGCTTCCGCGATCCGGTGGTGATCTTGTTCTCGGTGCCGATGGCGCTGTTCGGCGCGATGACCTTCATCTTCCTCGGCTTCGCCTCGATCAACATCTACACCCAGGTCGGGCTGGTGACGCTGATGGGCCTCATCTCCAAGCACGGCATCCTGATCGTGGAAGTGGCTAACCACCTGCGGGCGGCCGGCAAGAGCAAGCGCGAGGCGATCGAGGAGGCCGCCGCCACCCGCCTGCGTCCCATCCTGATGACCACGGCGGCCATGGTGTTCGGCGTGGTGCCGCTGGTGATCGCTTCCGGCGCCGGCGCGGCGGGGCGCCATGCGATGGGCCTGGTGATCTTCACCGGCCTGTCGATCGGCACCCTGTTCACGCTGTTCGTGGTGCCGGCCATGTATATGTTCCTGGCCGGCGAGCACAAGGCGGAAGCCACGCCGGCCGGCACGGAGCCGGCCCCGGTATCGCCGCAGCCGTCCGGCCAGGGCGCCCACTGAGCGCCGCCGTGCCGGACACGGATCAGCCCCGGGCGGAGGTCGGGGCAGGGGGCGGCCGCTGGCGCTGGCTGGCCGGCGACCGCAAGCGCGGCAAGGAGGAGATCATCCTCATGCTGCTGTGCGCGCTGACCATCGTCAGCATCCTGCCTTTCGGTATCTACCGCCTGACGCAGGGCAGCTGGCTGTCGGCCGCGGTGGACATGGCGCTGGTGCTGGCCATGCTGGCGGTGATCGTCCACGTCCGGCGCACCGGCCGCTACAAGATGGCCAGCCTGGGCGTGACGCTGTTCTACTCGGCCGGCATGCTGGCCGTGGTCTACCTGCGCGGCGTGTCGCTGGTCTACTGGGTCTATCCGACCGCGATCGCCGCTTTCTTCGTGCTGCGCCCCAGCGTCGCGCTGGCGATCAACAGCGTCGCGCTGGCGGTGCTGGCCGGGATGCTGCTGGCGCAGCTGGAACTGGTCAACCTGCTGACCATCGTGGTGACCACGGGGCTGGTCAACCTGTTCTCGTACATCTTCGCCTATCGCACCGGCTTGCAGAACAAGGAACTGCACACGGCGGTGGAGCTGGACTTCCTGACCGGCGTCGGCAACCGCCGCGCGCTGGAGCGCAAGCTGGCCGACCACGCGCAGGAGCGCAGGCCGCAGCTGGAGGCGAGCCTGCTGTTGCTGGACCTGGACCACTTCAAGCAGATCAACGACCGCTACGGCCATCCGGCCGGCGACCAGGTCCTGATACGGCTGTGCGAGTTGATGCGGCGGCACACCCGTTCGTCGGACCGCCTGTTCCGCTACGGCGGCGAGGAGTTCGCGGTGATCGCCAGCGGCGCCGGCCTGAGCGCGGCCAGCCGCCTGGCCGAAGGCTTGCGCGCCGCCGTCGCCGGAGCGGCGCTGATGGACGGCCATCCGATCACGGTATCGATCGGCGTGGCCTTCATGGACAAGGACGCGGCGCCGGCCGACTGGCTGCTGCAGGCCGACAAGATGCTGTATGCGGCCAAGCAGGGCGGCCGCAACGCCGTCTGCGTGGCCGGGCCGTCAGAGCACGCCGAGGGCGCGTAGTATCGCCAGCCGCTCGTCGCGGAAGACGGTCGCCTGTCCGACCAGTTCCGCCAGGTTGGCGTCGTCGCCTTCCAGCAGCTTGCCCTCCTTGAGGATGGACTGCTGCTGCGATTTCAGGATCTCCCACGCATAGCGGGCCCAGTGTCCCACTTCGGTCTTGCCGGCGCCGATGGCCAGGATGAACAATTGCGAGAAGCGCGGCACCACAACGCCGCTGCCCAGCACCGGGCTGACCAGGTAGTTGATGTCGGCGCTGCCGCGCGCGCGGTCGAGCAGTTCGCGGTTGAGCTGCTCGACCTGCGGCCGGCAGTGCGCGATCATCTGCTCGTCGTTGGCCGGCGCCATCGCGGATTTTTCCGTCAGCACCATCAACGCCTGGTGCAGGTGGGCCATCGAAATGTTACGCCCTTCCAGCGCCTGCCCGATCTCGCCGATGCTGCGCACCTTGTAGTCGCTCATCAGTTCCAGGATGGGCTGGTACACCGCATCGGACAGCGTGGCCGATCCCAGCACGCCGTTGATGGTCAGCGTGACGCTGGCGCGCGGCGCCGTCATGACCATGCGCGTGGCGCGCAACTGCTCCTGGTACTCCAGCGTGTTCAGGCTGCACGGCCCCTTGATCCAGTAGTCGCGCCGGAACTGCTGGTTCAGCATGAA
Organism: Duganella sp. CT11-25; assembly: GCF_047302815.1. Classification (NCBI taxonomy): domain Bacteria; kingdom Pseudomonadati; phylum Pseudomonadota; class Betaproteobacteria; order Burkholderiales; family Oxalobacteraceae; genus Duganella; species Duganella sp. CT11-25. The sequence continues at coordinate 1,609,934 of NZ_JBKBFD010000001.1, read as the reverse complement.
GTCGCGTACGCTCTGGCGGAACACCGGATCGGGCAGGTCGTCGATGAAGCTGCGCTGTTCCTGCGTCAGGTGCACGGCCGGCACGTGGTCGAGATAGGTGGCCGAGCAGGCGAATTCGATCTTGGCCGGTTCCAGCCAGCCGGCCATTTCGGCAAACGACATCGGCAGCCAGTCGCGGTTGAAGTACTCGTGCGCGACATAGTGGCGGTCCTGGCCGGCGATTTTCTTGATCCGTTCCCCGATCTGCGGATTGGCCTTGGCGAAAGTGGGATTGAGGGCCCATAGCCTGGTGGCGAAGTCCAGCGCGCCATCGACGCGGGCGACCACGCCGGCGCCCGGCGCGGCCATCATGTCGGCGTGCTGCGCCAGCAGGTCGCGCACCGGCACCATGGCCGCCCATCCTGGCTGGGTGTTATAGCTGACGTAGAGGATGCCGCCGACCTTGAGCTTGCGCCGCACGAAATCGACGATGATGGCGCGGTTCTCGTCGGATACCCAGCTCCAGATGCCGTGCAGGCCGATATAGTCGAAGTCCGGCAAGTCGCTGCGGGAGCAGAACTCGTCGAAGGACTGGTCGAACAATTGCGGGCCGTTGGCGAAAGTCTGCGCCAGGCGCTGGGCGAAATTGGCCTGGGAAGGGTTGAAGTCGTTGCCGTACCAGCGTGTGGCGGAACCCGCGGCGTGGATGTTGGTGCTGACCCCCTGGCCGAAACCGAGTTCGCAGGCGGTGCCGTTTTCGGGCAGCGCCAGCCTGGCGTTCAACAGCGCGAGCCTGGCGTGCAGCGGATTGAGCTCAGCGTAGTAGCCATAGGTATAACCGATATCCGCGACGTAGCCGCTGGTCCAATCTGTCATGCTGTCTCCTTAGCTGCCCGAGTGAAGTATCGGAAGATTGTAGATCACTTTTGGCCCGAAGGATATCAAGAATGAAATGTTGTGCCGCGGCGTGTGGCGATGCGGTCAGAACGGCCGCACGCCGATCAGCGGGCCGTGCAGCCACAGCGCGAAGATGACGGCGCCGGCCAGGCCGGCGGCGATGGTGAGCGCGGTGGCGCCGCCGGTGCCCGCCGGGTAGACCGTGCCGGCCGCCGCGTCGCGCTTGCGGGCCGAGCGGAACAGCAGCACGGACCACAGCAGGAAGCCGCCGAACAGGATGATGTCGTGCAGCGTGCCGTTGGCCAGCAGGTGCGCCAGCGCCCAGACCTTGACGCCCAGCGTCATCGGATGGTGCAGGCGCGCCTTGATGCCGTTGCGCGGCACGTAGGCCGCCGTGATGAACACGAAGGAGACGCACACCAGCAGCGCGGCCAGGTGGCGCGTGAACGGCGGCGGCGTCCATACCGCCACCGGCGCTTGCCGCGCCAGGCCGTAGCCCCAGATGATCAGCGCGAAGCCGGCCAGCGAGACCACCGAGTAGAGGCCTTTCCAGGCCTTGTCGCCCAGCCGCGCGCGCATCCGCGTGCGCCAGTCGTCGGCGAAGATGCGGACCGAGTGCAGTCCCAGGAAAATGATCAGGCCCAGTATCAGTATCGTCATTGCGGTTGTCCTCGTCAGGTGGGTGGCGTCAGCGCAGGCGGCCGGCCAAGTGTACCGCATCGCCGCCGCCGGCCAGCCGCAAGGCGCGCCAGCCGTCGGCGTCGGCGCTGCCGGCCGGCGCCACCTGCACCGACAGCGCGGCGCAGGGCAGCGGCACCGGGCGCACGAAGCGCACGTCGATTTCAGTGAAACTGCCGGGCTCCAGCGCCTCGTAGCTGCGCACCAGGCTGCCGAAACCATGCAGCACCATGCCGCCGAAGACCGAGCGCCGCGCCAGCGGGCCGCACCAGTGTATCGGGTTGAAGTCGCCGGTCAACAGTGCGAAGCGCAGGCCGTCGTCGGCATCGGCGTGCCACAGGCCGGCGGTGCGCCATTGCGGCTCCGGCGGCCGTTGCTGCGCCGCCCTGGGCGCGCGCGGGCCCGGCGGCAGGAAGCTCATATGCAGCCTGGCCTCCAGCAGGTTGGCCTGGCGCGCGGTGCCGGTGACGATGGCCACCACCACCTTGATGCGGCCGGCGGTGTGTTCGATGCTGTCGACAGCGGCGCTGACGATCAGCGGCGTGTTGCGCGGCAGCGGGCCGTGCGCCCGCAGCGAGGCGCCCTGGTTGATCACGCTGGCCAGCCGGTAGGGCATCCGCAGCAGCAGTTCGCCCACCAGCGGCAGGCTCCATTGCGACACCATGTGCGGCGGCAGCTCCTGGTCGTAGCGGCCGGTGTCGCCGGCCCAGGCGCAGGCCCAGGCGATGTAGTGTTCGACCAGCTCTTCCGGCGGCGCGTCGATGGTGCGCGTTATCGGCGCGATGGGCGCCGGCGAAGATGCCGGCCGCAGCGCGCGCCGCGCCGCGTGCATCAGTATCTGTCCGCTCATGCGGAGCATCGCGCCCTGATGGCGCAGCAGGCCGTACCGCACCTGGGACGCCGTCATTCGACCGCCTTGGCCACGGCGGCCAGCAAGGCCTGCGGCTGGTACAGCAGCCGGTGCGGCGTCAGTCCAAGCCGCACCACCACCAGCTGTTTGGACGGCACCACGGCGATGCTCTGGCCGTCGTGGCCTTCCATCCAGTAGGTGTCGGCCGGCAGCTGGAAGCGCTGGTCGGGATCCTGCCCTTCGGGCGTATCGCCGGACGGGCCCCAGCGCCACAGCTGGCCCTGGCCGTACTGGCCGCCCGACGCCGGCGCCGGCTGCCGCATGGTTTCGACGAAGCCGGCCGGCAGGATGCGCTTGCCTTGCCAGACGCCGTCCTGCAGCAGGAACTGGCCGAAGCGCGCCCAGTCCTGCGTGTTCGCGTACATATAGCTGGAGCCGACCAGGTTGCCGCGCGCATCGGCCTCGATCACCGCGCTGCTCATCCCCAGCGGCGCAAACAGGCGGTCGTGCGGCAGCGACAGCACGGCGGCCGAGGCGGCGTCGCGCGCGTTGCCGGCGGCAGCGCGCTGCCAGATGCGCGACAGCAGCACCGTGGTGCCGCTTGAATAATTCCAGGTGCTGCCCGGCGCCTGCGCCAGCGGCTGGCCGGCCGTGTAGGCCGCCATGTCCGGCTCCAGGTACAGCATGCGGGTGACGTCGGAGACGTCGCCATAGCCTTCGTTGAAACGCAGGCCGCTGCTCATCGCCATCAGCTGCGCCAGCGTGATGCCGGAACGGGCGTCGCCCTGGTCCGGCCAGAAACCCTTCTGCTGCATGGACAGCTTGCCGTCGCCGACCTGGATGCCGATCAGCGCCGCGCTGACGGTCTTGGTCATCGACCAGCCCAGCAGCGGCGTGGCGGCGTTGAAGCCGGCGCCGTAGCGCTGCGCGATCAGACGTCCGCGATAGATGACGGCGATGCCGCGCATGCCTGGGCCGGCCAGCCTGTCCTGCTCCAGCAGTTCCTGCACCACGGGCGAGACTTCAGGCAGCGATCCGGTCGGCCAGGCGACGTTGGGCGAGGGCGCCCAGATCTTCAGCGGGGCATACTGGTATTGGCCCGCTTGCGCGGTGTCGCCGTCCGGCGCCACTGCGCAGCCGGTGCCGGGGCGGTACAGCGCCAGGCCGTCGCCGATGAAGCCGAGGAACTGGGTGCGTACCAGCTTGCGGGCCTGGTCGACGCGCACGTCCAGGTATTTGAGTACGGGATGGCCGGGCGCCTGCACGTCGTCGGCCAGCACGGTCCGGGCATCGCGCCCGGCCAGGAATACATTCGAACAAACGATCTTGGCGCCGTAGTTGGCGCCGACCCGCAACAACTCGGGTGGGCGTACCGCGAGCACCAGCGCACCGCCGGCCACGACCAACGCAACTGCCGCCGCAGCCAGGGTGAGCTTGGACGCCATTACATGCTGGCCCTGAACTCGACCGCGATCGCGCGCGGCGGCGTGATGTTGGCATACGGCGCGCCGTATTGCTCGGTCTGGCCCGCCAGGGTTTGCACGTAGCGCTGGTCGAACACGTTGTTGACGATGACGGCCACGCCATAGCGCGAGCTTGGGCTGTCCCAGCCGAGGCGCAGGTCGAACTTGCTGGTGGCGGTGCCGGTCTTCAGCTTGGCAGTGCGCAGGCAACTCAGGTCAGCCGTGTCGCTGTTGCAGCGCGTCGCGGTGGCGTGGGTGCCCTGGAAGTTGACGCTGGCGCGGCCCTCGGCCATTTCCCAGTTGAGGTTCACGCCGGCCATCGCGGTCAGGCGCGGGGTGCCGACCGGCTGGCCGCCCAGGTCCAGCGTGACGTGGCCGTCGGCGTCCAGGCGCTGGTAGCGGGTGTAGGTCTGGTCGATGTATTCCATGCCGCCGAACACCGTCACGCGCGGCGTGATGCGGATGCGGCCGTCGAGATCCAGGCCGTGCGCCTTCTGGTCGCTGGAGACCACGTTATAGGTCGGCAGCGTGCCGACGCTGTACAGCTGGATGTCCTGCAGGTTCTTGAACTTGTAGGCGAACAGCGAAGCGTTGACGGTGGCGTTGTACTGCGGCAGCACCATCTTCAAGCCGGCTTCGAAGTTGGTCATCTTTTCCGGTTCGAAGCTCGGGTCCTTGCCGGTGTTGGTGGCGGAGGCCGGATTCGGCGGCGTGAAGATGTTGAAGCCGCCGGCCTGGTAGCCGCGCGACAGGGACGTGAACAGCATCGTGTCCTTGTTCAGCTTATGGTCCAGCACCAGGCGCGGGCTGAAGTCGGTCCAGTCCTTCTCGCGGCTGACCGGCGACGACGCCAGGCGCGCGGCGGTGTCGAAGATGACATTGGACGGGAACGAGGCCGCGTTCAGGCCGGCCAACGGGCCGAACATATTGAGGAAGTCGTCCAGCTGCGGCGACACCCGGCCCGGCACATACCAGGTCATGCGCTTCTTGTCCCTGGTGTAGCGCAGGCCGACGGTGGCGTTGGTGGTGGGCGTCAGGTGCCAGATGGTGTCGCCGTAGACCGAGGCCGACTTGGTCTGGACATCGCTGTAGTGCGTCTCGTCCCAGGTGAACACGCTGTTGGCGTTGATGCCGCCGACGCCTGCCGCGCCCAGGCCGCCGAACAGCATGGCGAAATTGGGCGCGCCGCCGGCGAACTGGCTCAGGGTATCCAGCGTGCCGGTGGTGACGTAGGCGCCGGCGTCCTGGTGCTCGTTGTTGTGGTAGAAGCTCAGGCCCGCGATCCAGTCCAGCCGGTCGGTCTTGCCGGACAGCTTGAACTCCTGCTGGAAGCTGTGGGCTTTCTTGGCGTCCTGCGTGGTCAGGTGCAGGTCGGCACGCGCGCCGCCGTCGTTGTCGGTCAGGTTGTAGGTCTCGAAGCGGCGGTAGGCGGTGGTCGAGTTGAAGGTCAGGCCGGCCACCGGCGCTTCGAAGCGCAGCGTGGCGCCGTCGAACTTGCGGCCTTCGCTGCCTTGCTGGTCGTTGGCCAGCGGCGCGTCGAGCGGGTTGACGAAGTTGGCGGTATAGGCGGCGTCGTACACGCCGCGGTAGCCGCCCAGCGGCAGCGCGGGATTCTTGATCACGCCGAAGGCCGGACGGCCGTCCTGGTCCATGTCCTCGTGTTCCAGCGAGAGCACCAGCTTGGCGGCGTCGAAGTCCTTGCGCAGCGAGACGCGGGCGGCCCAGTCATTGTCGCCGCCGGACTTTTGGCCGGTGGCGGTGTTGTCGACCCAGCCGTCGCTCTTCGACCGCACCACCACCACGCGCGCGGCCAGGGTGTCGCTGATCGGCAGGTTCATCATCGCGTCGGCATTGGTGCGGCCGAACTTGCCCAGCTTGAGATGGCCGGCGGCGTCGACTTCCTTGCCCGGTTCGTTCGGCGTGATGGAGATCGCGCCGGCCGCGCTGTTGCGGCCGAACAGCGTGCCTTGCGGGCCCTTGACCACCTCGATGCGCTGGACGTCGATGAAGTTCATCAGCGCGCCGCCGGTCTTGCCGGTGTAGACGCCGTCGACATAGATGCCGACCGGCGAATCGGTGGCGATGCCGAAGTCGCCCGCCTGCACGCCGCGGATGCCGAAGCTCGGCTGGGTCGGTTCGATCGCGTCCACCGTCAGGCCGGGGATGTAGCCGTTCAGGTCCGCCAGGTCCTTGGCGCCGACGCTGGCGATGTCCTTGGCGGTCAACACCTGCATGGTCATCGGCACATCCTGCACCAGCTGCTTGCGCGATTGCGCGGTCACGACCACCGATTGGATCTCGTCGGCGGCCCATGCCGGCGGCGCAAGGAAAGCGGCGCCCAGGCTGGCGGCGATAATGGTGCGGGTAGTTTTCAAGTCGTCCTCCAAGGTGTAGTTTTTATGTTTTTTTCCAACCATGCAGCTGCGCCCAGCAACATCACCAGCGCCGCCGCGCGCAACATCAGCGGTGCATCGAATCCGAACCACGCCGGCAGCAGCGCAAACGCCAGGCCCAGCGCCGCGGCGCGCGCCTGCTCGATGCGGATGGCGGCGCGGCGGCCTTCCAGCAGGGCGCCCAGCGTCAGCGTGCTGCCGACGACCAGCGCCGCGTACAGCCCCAGCGCGCCCGCGTCCAGCATCGGCGCCACCGCGATCAAATGCGACACGCATGGTACCAGCAAGGCGAATTGCAGCATAGCGTAGATGGCGACCGGCGCCGGCGTGTTGCTGCGGTAGTGTTCAAACCGGGCGCCGTCGAAATGACCCAGCGGCTCGCCGGTCCAGCCGCCGGGAGGCCCGAACCAGACGTACAGTTTTGTGCGCAGGCCCTTGACCTGGCGCGTGGCCCGCCACAGATCGGCGTAGTAATGGAAGTTGGCCCACAGCGGATTGAGGCTGCGCAGCGGCGTGCGCACGCCGTAGATGATTTTCTCGTCCTCGCGTTCTTCCGCGAAGGTGCCGAACAGGCGATCCCACAGGATCAGGATGCCGCCGTAGTTCTTGTCGATGCAGTAGTCGTTCTGGCCGTGGTGCACGCGGTGGTTGGACGGCGTGACCAGCACCCGGTCCAGCCAGCCGAGGCGGCCGACCATCTCGGTATGCACCCAATACTGGTACAGCAGGTCGATCAGGCCGACGCCGGCCAGCACCAGCGGCGGCACGCCGGCCAGCGCCATCGGCAGGTAGAACAGCCAGCCGAACATCCAGCCGCTGGAGGTCTGGCGCAGCGCGGTGGACAGGTTGTAGAACTCGGACGAATGATGCACCACATGCGCAGCCCACAGCACGCCGACTTCATGGCCCATGCGGTGCGCCCAGTAGTAGAAGAAATCGTAGGCCAGCAGGGCGGCTACCCAGACCCAGACGCTGTTCGCCGGCAGCGAGGCGAGACGCCAGTGCTCATAGACGGCGGTGTAGATGCCCAGCACGGCCAGCTTGACGAACAGGCCGGTGACCTGGCTGATCATGCCCAGGTGGAGGCTGGTCAGGGCGTCCGCCGTGTCGTAGGCGGCGGTGCCTCGGCGGTGCGCTACCCATGCTTCCAGCAGGATGGTCAGCATGAAAACAGGGATCGCAAAGACGATAGGATTCACGTGGGGCCAGGGTTGTTTAAGGCGCTTCGATTATGCCTACAACCATGATAGATACACAAGAATTACCGGCCCGGGTGACGTGTATCGAACACAAACGGGTCGGATTCATATGAATAGTTAATCCAGTTGTATTTCCGGCGGCGGCGCCGGCTCGCGCATGAGTTTGTAGTAGCCGATGGGGATCGCCATCGGCATGGCAAAGTGCACCAGCATCAACCACCACAGGCTGTCCGTCAGCACGTAGCCGACCGTGAACAGCAGCGCCGAGACGATGGCGCCGGCGAACGGCTTGGCCCCCTGGTAGCCGTGTCCCGCGCCGTAGGCCACGGCGGCGACGGCGACGGCGCCCCAGGTGCCGATCAGCGGCGTCAGCGCCAGCATCAGGAAGCCTCGGTACAGCAGCTCCCAGCCGACGGCCACGAACAGCATCAGCAATATGAAGAGCCGCAGTTCGGCCGGCGTGCGCGGGAAGCCCTGGTTGGCGAGGATTTTTTCCTGCGCGGCGGCGCGCTTGGCGGGATCCATTTTATTCTCGAACATCTTGCCGACGAAGTGCAGCACCGGCAGCGCGATGGCGACGCCGGCCAGCGACCAGAGGGCGGGACCGGCGGTTGGCGCGGATAGTCCCAGCGCCGCAGGGGTGTAGCCGTTCCACCAGCAGACCGCCGCAAGCGCCAGCAGGAGCAGCGCTATCTGGCGTATCGTCGACAGATAGCGCTGGGTGCGCGAGCGCTTGGGGCCTTCCACGGGGCGCAGGCTGCGCCGCAGCTGCATGCCGGGGAGGATGAAGACCAGATAGAACGCCAGCGCGATTTCAGCCATGAGCCGCATCCTTGAGAGTGGAGGTGAATGGAAATGCGCCGATTATACGTTACCAAATAGTCAACGCGGTCGGCGCTTGATGCGCCATGCCGCGGCGGCGCCTGCGGCCGCGCCGAGCAGGTGCGCCTGCCAGGAAACGAGGACGTCGGGCGGCAGGTCGGACCAGCCATGCGTGAGGAGCAGCGCCTCCGCGGCGATCTTGGCGGCCAGCGACATCGCCATCACCGCCAGCGCCATGCGCGCCAGGTTGCCGGCCTGCGGCCACAGCGCGGCGCCGGCCATCACGGTCAGCATCACGGCCAGGCCGGAAGCGCCGCGATAGTAAAGGCAGCCCTGCGCCACGAGCAGCAGGCCGATGGAGATGAATGGCGCGCCCAGCGCCAGCGCGGCCAGCATGGGACGCACGCCGTAGGCGCGGGCCGCGATCAGCCCCGCGACCAGCACCACGGCGCCGTCGACCAGCGCCTGCTGCCACGAGTAGTGGACAAGGTGGCAGGTCCACAGGCGCCAGATGTCGCCCGCCAGCAGCGCGTGGCGGTCGAACTCCAGCAGTTCAGGCGCGGCGTCGGCGAACGGCATATGCGACGCCGCCCAGCAGCACGGCGAAGGCGAGGCTGATCCAGCCCATGCCGCCGCCGCCCTTGTAGCCGGCCTTGTTCTCCACCTTGAAACTGGCGTCGTTCTTGATGCGCTCGCGGAAGTTGTCCAATTCCGTTTGCAGTTGAGGAATCAACTGCTCGACGGCGGCGTTATAGCCTTCGGTCTGCGCGGCGCGCGATTTTTCGCCGATGCCCACCATGCTGGCGCTGCCCTTGATCTGGCTGGTGCCGGGGGCGCGGAACAGCAGCTTGCGGCTCTGGACGTCGAACACCGAGGCGTCCAGCATGGTCTGCACGTCGTACTGGTCGCCGTGGATGACGTAGGCGCCGATGATGGTCCAGTACAGCACCGACAGCGCATTGTTGTCGGTGAACTGGACCTGGTCGTAGGACAGCAGCGCCACCACCTCGACATCGAACATGCGCGCGACCTGGTCAAGGTTGGTGAAGCCGCCCTTGGCGCGCATGTACTGGGTCGGGATGATCTCGATCTTGCCGATATAGGGATGCTTGGAGAACGACTCCTTGACGCGCTCCAGCAGTTTGATCTTCTGCGCCTCCGGCACGCCGCTGCCCCAGCCCGCGCCGGGGACGAAGGCGATGCCGACGCGTACCGGCGGCCGCAGCCTGGTCACGGTGGGCGTCATGGCCGGCGCGTTCTTCGCGTCCGGATACAGATAGTCGACGATGCTGCCGTTTTGCCGGGCGCCGTTATAGTTGTGCCACGACGCGCAGCCGGCCAATGCCGCTGCGGCGAGTACGAGTATCAGGGCTTGAAGAAGTCGCATGGAGTCTTGGGGAAGGATGTCGGTGCGGCGGATTATACGTTACCAAATAATTAATTGGTACTCCGCCGCCCCGGCATCACCTGGATACCACGGACTCCTGGCTAATCTCAAAAACTGGTCGACAGCCCCGCGTAGAAGGAACGGCGTTCGCCGTACTGCGGCGCGCCGACGCCCACACCCGAGCCGTCGCGCAGCAGGTAGGACTTGTCGAAGGCGTTGATCAGCGCCAGGCGGCCTTCCACCGTGCCGACGCCGGTGTTTTTCCAGGTATGCGTCAGCGCCAGGTTGACGGTGGTGTAGTGCGGCAGGTGGCCGGAGTTGGGGGCGGCGTCGTCCGGCGTCATGCGCAGGCCGCTGCCGTACAGGAAGTCGCCGCTGAGCTGCATGTCGCCCCAGTGGTAGTGCGCGCCGCCCGATACCGTGTAGGTCTGGTCGTGGTCCACGTAGATGTAGTGGTTGGCGATGTACGCCAGTTCATCCGGCGCGAACAGCGCCTGGCCCGAGACGATGTTCTGGCCCTTGGCCTGCTGCGTGGTCAGGTTGAGGAAGCCGCCCCAGTTCTTCTCGCTGTAGACGGCCGACAGTTCCACGCCCTTGGCGTAGCCGCGGTCGTAGTTGAACGGCGACAGGATCAGCGCCTGGCCGAACTGGCCTTCATCCAGCATGTTGCGGATCTTCTTGTAGTAGGCGTCGGCCGTCACGGTCAACTGATCGTTGAACTGGTGGCTCACGCCGACGTCGTAGTAGTTGGTGCGCTCGGACTTGACGTTGTCGGACACCGGCACTTCCGGCGCGTTGGAGGTGCCGGCGTACTTGTCGATGCTCGATTGCGCCGCCAGTTCCTGCGGCGGCGGGGTGAAGTAGCGCGAATAGCCGGCGTGCAGCGCCGTGCCCTTGGCGACCTGGTAGGCCAGGTTCACGCGCGGGCTCCATTGCTGCTCGTCGACATAGGCCGCGACTTTATCGAAGCGCACGCCGTAGTTCAGCGTCAGCGGCACGCCGATATGCCATTCATCCTGCAGGTAGATGCTGGACGTCTTGCCGGTCTTGCTGCCGTTGTCGATGATGGTGCGCGGATCGGTGCTCAGCTGCGAGCCGTCGTCGGCCAGGTCGAACACGCCGACGCTGTTGTCGCTATGCGTGGTCTGGCGCGTGTAGGCCAGGCCGGCGCGCACGGTGTGGGCATCGTTCAGCTTGTAGCTGGAGTCGAACTGCAGGCCGCTGGAGGAATTGGAGCGCAGCGTGTTGGACGCCACGCCGTTGTAGATCAGGTCGCCCAGCGGATCCGGCGTGTAGTGCAGTTCCGAATACTGGTGGAAGGCCGACACCTGGTAGTTCAGATCGCCGACGCTCTTTTGCAGCGACAGCACCAGGAAGCGGTTGACTTCACGCTGGTTCTCGTCCAGCTGCGAGGAGGCCAGCGTGCTGGTGCCCGCGCCGGCGTCGCTATGGCCGGTCAGCGAATAAGCTGGCGCCTGGTCCGGGTTGTTCGGAATCTGGAAGCGGCCGTTATAGGTGCCGAACATCAGGCCCAGGCGCGTCTGGTCGTCGAGGAAGTACGACAGCGTGCCGAAGGACTTGGCCTGCCTGGTGCGGTCGTGCAGCGCGCTGCTGGTCGGCAGCGGATTTTCGATGCCGAGATTATTCGACAGGTAGCTGCCGGACAGGTAGTAGTTGAAGGCGCCCTGGGTGCCGAAGAACTCCGCGCTCGGTTCCACGTGGTCGTGGCTACCCACCAGCACGCCGACGCGGCCGCCCGACTTGGGCTGGCCTTCCTTGGTCTGGATGTCGACGATGCCTGAGGTGCGCAGGCCGAATTGGGCCGGCAGCGCGCCGGTGATGAAATCGGTCGATTCCACGAAGCGGGTATCGATCGACTGGCCGAAGCCGGTGATGCTCTCCGGCAGCTGCACGCCGTTGACGCGGTATTGCACGTTGGCGTGGTCGTCGCGCACGTGGATCGAGCCGGAGGCCTTGGAGTCCTGGCTCACGCCCGGAAGGCGCAGCAGCACTTCATTGAAAGGCGTGTTGTCGCCCTGGCCCAGCTGGTCGACCATGTGCTTGTCGATCGAATAGATGGTGGTGCCGACGTTGGGCGACAAGTCGATGCGGGCGTTTTTCAGATGGGCGGCGGTGACTTCCACCTGCTGCATCGGTGCGGCGTCGGGCGCCGCGGCATCGGCGGCCGTATCGGCGGCGCTGGCGTGGTGGGCGTAGAAGGCGGCTGCGATCAGCAGCGGCAGGGTGCGGAGTTGTGGCGTGTGCTGCATGTTAAATCCTTGAATGTTCAGACGTGACTGGCCTCCGGCCCCGGCAATCGTGTCGGCGGGGCGCGCGGGCGTACTTGAAGAGAAATCAGAAGGAGGAAACAGCGGCGCCGGGCGGCGCGTGCGAAGGGGGCGTGAGGTAGTTGCCAACGACGGCGATCCAGCTGGCGGAGTGCGGTACCGCGGCCGGCAGACCGGCCAGCATCGCCACCGGCGCCACCACCGCGGCCGGCGGCGGAACGCCAGCCGGCATATCGGCGACCATGCAGGCCGCGCAATCCGTCTGGTGATCGGTGTAGGTGTGGTTGTGCGAACTTGCGCCGATCAGCTGCAGCGCCAGGAACATCAGCACGAAGAACATCATGACACGCTGGTAGTGCGTCTTGCGATGTTGCGTGCCTAAGATGAGTGTCGGTTCGTACATACCGTGATTTTACAGGGCTTATGCCCAAACCGACAATGAAATTCGCCTGTCAGTGCTGGCTGGCCGCGCCATCGCCGACCAGGCCCCGCCTTGTCGCCAGTACCACGGCATGGGTGCGTGCCGTTGCGCCAAGCTTGTCAAAGAGACCTTTGACGTGGGTCTTGACCGTGCCGACGCCGATGCCCAGCTCGCGCGCGATCGACTTGTTGCATTGGCCCTGCGCCAGCAACTGCAGCACATCGGTCTCGCGGCTGGTCAGGCCGATGCGGGTAAAGCTGTCGGCCACGCAGCGGCTCAGGTCCGCGCTCAGGTAGCGCAAGCCGCGGCTGAGGGTGCGCACGGCCGTCAGCAACTGCTCCTGATCGGCGTTCTGCAGCAGGTAGCCGTGCACGCCGGCCATCATCGCCGTGCGCACTTCCCACTCGCGTTCCAGCTGGGTCACGATCAGCACCCGCGCCGGCGTCTCGCCGTGGTGGGCGGCGGCGCAGCGGCGCATGTATTCCAGGCCGCCGCGATGATCGACGATGATGACGTCGGCGCCGGCGTGGCTGGTGGCGTCGCCGCCGACCGCGACCTGCATGTCGGCGCCGGCGCCCAGCAGCGCGGCCAGGCCGGCGCTGACGATGGCGTCGCCGTGCGCGATCGCCACGTTGATTCTGTCGCCTTGCTGGACGATGGCGCCGGCGCTACCGCCGGAGACGGTTTGGGTCCAGGTCCTGGTATCCAGTCGCATGTCATTCTCCTCAAGTTAAAACTAAAATGGATCGCTATCGCCTGCGGAAGCCGGCAGCACCAGCCGGCGGCGGCCGAACAGGCGGGCGTCCGCCGAGTAGGCTCCCGGGCCCATCAGCACCAGCGCGATCGCCGTGATGGCGGCGATCAACAGCGGCGCGGCGTGCGGCCAGCCGGCATGGGCCAGGCACAGCAGCTGGTACGCGGCGGCCAGCGCGCCGGCCACCGGCGTCAGCACGCCCAGCACCAGCGCCAGGCCGACGATCGTCACCAGCGCCGCCTGCCACCAGGGCAGGGCGCCGGTGCAATTGCTTTCGGAAAGCAATTGCAGGCCGACGGCCATCCGCAACATCAGGAGGCCGACACCCGCGCTACCGCGCGGAAAACTGGAGCTGAATCCCCGCATGATCGTCCGGCCTTTACGTTGTTGCGCTATTCTGTACAGAAGATTAAGCTTTTCGCCGCCGGTTGCCACGCCCCGATCCGGGGGGTACCCCCTACCCAGATGGGGGTATGGCGGAAAAATTGTGTATGTGTCATGCTGGCGCCGTCCGCCCGACTTTAATTGAGAAATCCATGAACCCGGCCCAGAACCCGCCGATTACCGTACTGAGCGTGGATGACCATCCCATGTTCCGCGAAGGCATCGCCAGCGTGATCGCCGACGAAGACGACATGCAGCTGGTGGCCGAAGCCACCAACGGCGTGCAGGCCGTCGAAGCCTACCGCCGCGTGTTGCCGGACGTGACCCTGATGGATATCCAGATGCCCGACATGAACGGCATCGACGCGACCATCGCCATCCGCAAGGAATTCCCCAACGCCCGCATCGTGGTGCTGACCACCTACGAGGGCGACGTGCTGGCGCAGCGCGCGATCGCCGCCGGCGCCGCCGGCTATCTGTTGAAAAGCATGTTGCGCAAGGAATTGCTGGCGACGGTGCGCTGCGTGCACGAGGGCCGCCGCAGCATCCCCGCGGTGGTGGCCAGCGGCATCGCCGAGCACTGGCATGAAGGCGCGCTGAGCAAGCGCGAGACCGAGGTCCTGCAATTGGTCGCGGGCGGCCAGAGCAACAAGCGCATCGGCATGCACCTGGCGATTTCGGAGGAAACGGTCAAGGTGCACATGAAGAGCATCCTGGCCAAGCTCAACGCCAGCGACCGCACGCATGCGGTGACGCTGGCCATCGAGCGCGGCATCCTCGACCTGCATGCCTGCGGGCAAGGGCTCTAAGCACCGCAATCAGTGGTGTTGTCATTTGACAATTAATGTGCTCACACCAAATATTGTTATGTAGCTATAATCAGTGTTTTGTTTCTGCTACGAAATATTCTTTGATTGAGGTGAGACGTTGGGGTTAGTCGGAAAACAGCATCACGATTTGGTCGAATGGTTTAGCGGTGGTTGGTGGGCGCAGGGCGAGGCTCCGGTAGCGATGCTTCAAGGTTTCCCGGGAAGCGGTAAAACCGAGATCGCGGACGTCGTTGAACAACGCTGCCGCAGCGCGATGGCGGGAGTGAAAGTGCTCCGCTGCGATTTTCCTCAGTCGAGCGGGACCGTCATTGACGACTTGATCCTTTTGATCGCGGCCGAGCTCGCGCGCAAAGGAGACGACCGTCTGGCCCGTCATCCGACGGAGTCGACGCTGCTTGCACTTCTGGGTGAGCCGCTGCTGATCGTTATCGACGAATTTCAAGCAAGTTTCGACGAGCAATTGACCCAGCCGCCTGCGGCTTTAACGAAATGGATCGCTGAGATCAGCGGCAGAAAAGAGTTGCGGGCGCGCATACTTTTCTTGACGAGCCGTCAGCTGAATAACCAGCGCTGGAATGAGCGCTGCGACAAGCATTCGCTCGCCGGCCTTTCTCCAGAGGATGGGTTGACTTTCCTCGCGGCGCAATTGGATAGTAGTGGCATGGCGGAAAGCGATCTGCCGCAGGAGCGACGCCTCGACGTAGTCAAGTGGTTGGGTGGTTTTCCACGGGCGATTCGGCTCCTTGTTGGCGCCTTGCATCATAATCCGCTAAACGAGTTAATTGGCGCCCTCCCCGAAGCTTGGGAGGCGCGGGAGCAGACGGTATCGGCGCGCTTGCTGCGGAGTATAGAAACCGAGATGGTCGCGCGCGCCCGGAAGGGGCTGCCTCCTGAAATTGATCGTTTCTTTGAGCGATTGGCGGTTTTTCGACGACCGGTCGACAGCGCCGCGATTGCTGCTGTCAGCGAGGGCATGCTGGCGTATCCGGATTGGCAGGCAGAGTTGCAATTGCGGTTTTTGCTGGAACTCAGGCAGCACCATTATTCCTTGCATCCGGCATTGCGTGAAACCGTACTTATGCCGCTCAGCAAGGAGTTACGCCAGCGCCATCATGCACTTGCTGGCAAGCATTATGGACGCCATTTTTTGGGCAAGAAGATAGAGGGCGTGCCGGTCAAGCTTGGCGCGGCGTTTATCGAGGCCCGCTATCATTACACGCAATCGGGCAACAAGGACGAACTGGGGAAAATCGCGCACGCATTCGAGGGCTATGTCAGAGATCGAATGGGATGGACCACGCCGGTACCGGCGCTCGCCGAGGAATGCAACGAGGGGATCGCGCTGTTGTCGGCCTTGCTGGTCAGCGGAGGCGCGATGAGCATGCACTATTATCTGGCGCGCCTGTTGCAGCGACGGAATCAACCTGGGGATATCAAACGTGCTTTGGATCATGCAAAAGCGGGAACCGGCCCCCAGTCTCCGCATGAAGCCTGGCTGCTGCGCGCGCAGCTGATCGAACAATGCAATGGGAAGTTGGGAGCATTGAACGACATGGCCGCTCATGGGCTGAAGATCTTGCCGCCGGAGCGGAATCTATTTGCGTTGTACCAGCGCGGTTCGGAACTGTCGAGGGAACTCGGGAAAAACGATAAGGCGATTGCGTTATTGCGTGAAGGGATCGCTCGTATAGGCCAGGAGTACAGTCTGTACGTGTTATACATCAGGGCTGCTGAACTACTCGTGGCGGAGGGGAAGGCGGACGAGGCGCTGCTGCTGCTCGAGGATGGGATCGGACGGATCGGCCCACACTCGAATATTCATATACTCTATTTGGACGCGGCCGATTTGCTTGATCATTGCGGCAAGACGAGTGAAGCGATCACCCTCTTAATCAAGGGCATGGCGCTGATCGGTTCTCATCCGAGCAACTATTCCGTTGTCGAGAAAGCCTTGCGTCTTGCACTTGGCATGTTGGATTTGTCCGCGCTGCATGAAATACAGTTAATTACTGAGAAGCTCCATGATTTTGAATTTCACGCGGCGCTGGCGGAGGTGTATCGCTTGCTGCTGCTGAAGCAGGAAACCACCCGGACCGTCGATGCGGTTGTTGCCCTGCAAGCGCGAATTTCTCGATCAAAAAAGATACCCGCTTACCAAGTCGCGTACTGCTGCCTGAGTGTCGGCGCAGCCTCAAAAGCGCAAGCCATCCTTGATCAATTTTTCGCCGACACCGCGCCATTGCACGCTGCTAGCGCGAGCTGGCTGACTTGCTTTATTCAGTTGGAGCTCCATAATCAAGCGCGAGCCGATGAGCTGCTGTCGCTACATCTTGGCCGGCCGTTGATGGAAAACGAATCCGCCGACCGCGCCCGCTTGCTCGCAATCTGGGACCAGCCGTCGAGCAAGTCCGGCCGGGGACCCGCTGCGGACTTCCCTGTGCTTCCACCCGCGATGAGCGGCCTTGCGCAGACCGTCCACCGCACCCGCTGGCAATCGCCGGTGTTGACGGAAGTAAATTCCGCGGCAATGCCAGCGCCGCCGTCGCCGCCGTCCGACTGGAACGCCGAGAACGTCATCATCAGCCTGCGCCCCAAAAATTGGAATGGCTTGTATGTGCTTGGTTGTTTCGATCACCGTATCACGGTCTTCGCTCAGCAGGCCCGGGCGTTAAGCCTGGTTCGCGCGCTGTTTGAGGTGGGAGACCTGAAAGCGGGTCAAACAGTGGGGATAGTCGGCGCTGGCGCGGCCGGCGTGACGGCCGCCGTTGCGGCCGCTCGCCTGGGATGCGCCGTGAGCCTGTACGACGAACACGACGCGCCTTTCGCCATGCAGGCGTCCGCACAGCATCGTTACTTGCATCCGCACATTTACGATTGGCCGGCGCGAGGTTCGGATCGAAGCAATGCGGGGCTGCCGTTGATGAATTGGGATGCGGGCTATGCGGATGACGTCGTCACTCATTTGCGTGCCGAATTTGACCGGCACCAGGATGGGATGGGTCATTCGCTGACTTTCCGGCCTTGTAGCGTGATTACCCATATAAAGAAAGGCAGCGGGGCGAAACGGATTCAGTTGCTTGGCAATGAAGCGACCATTAATCAATCGTTCGATTTGGTTCTGCTGGCCAGCGGCTTCGGTGTCGAGCGATCGCCAATGCCGCATGTCGAGATGTCTTCTTATTGGGGAGGGGATGGCATCAGCGGTCCTTTCCCGTCGCCTCGCCGCATTCTGGTGTCGGGGGCCGGCGATGGCGGATTGGTGGATGTTGCCCGGGCATCGATTCGGTCTAGTCTGGGGGACAATCATTTTCGCCATGATCAGGCGGTGCAGGAATTGACCACGGATCCGGCGTTCCGCGTTTTGGCCAATGCGATGGCGGAGGTGGACGCGCGCGCAAGGCAAGCCCGGGTGCTGGGCGGCCAGCCCGAAAACCTCTATCAGGGCTATAGCGAGCTTTTCATCGAGGGAAGTCTGCTTGAGCGTATGCGGAAGTTGAAGCGTAGTGATACCGACGTCACCTTTAACTATATGGATGAGTCGATCTTTGGTCTCGGTTCGGCGCTGCTGAATCGCTTGCTGGTGCTATTGCTGATGAAAGCAGAAGTAGTACAAGGGAAATTCGGGACCATTTCCGCAGTAACGCCTTCTCAATCGAACCCTGCGCGCAAGCAGGTGGTTTTTAATGGCGATATCGCAGGCGCCGCCGATTTTGATATCGTCGTATTACGGCACGGCCCGCCCAAGGCCGAGTTTGAGCGACGCTTTCCAGCGTTGGCCGATGACTGCGTTGAGCTTCGGGGCAAGGTGGCGGAGCTGGCGCTGACTCAGAAATTGTCGCCTGAAACCGCGTCCTGGTATGCCGAAGCGCTGAGCCGCTAGTCACGGGTAGCGGCTGTGCGGGGAGGTGCGCCATGCTGCGATGTCTTGATCCAAATCAATCTTTTTTGAAGTCGCGCGCAGCAGAATGGATGGCCGCCCCCCGGCGGGGTACTGGTCAGACGGGATGTTTGCGATGCTGGAACCAACACGGGAAAATGAAGGGTTGAGTGCTGCCGAGGCTGCGGCGCGGCTGGCGCAAAACGGGCCCAACGAGCTGCCGGCGTCCCGGCCGCTCGGTGCCTGGCGTTTGCTGGTCGATGTGGTTTCCGAGCCGATGTTCCTGTTGCTCGTCGCTTGCGGCTGCATTTACATGCTGCTCGGCGACCGCGGCGAGGCGCTGATGCTGCTGGGTTTTGTGGTCGTCGTGATCGGCATGACGTTTTTGCAAAAGCGGCGCACCGAGCAGTCGCTCAACGCCTTGCGGGATCTGTCCTCGCCGCGCGCCCTGGTGGTCCGCGACGGCAGGCAGCAGCGCATCGCCGGCCGGGAGCTGGTGAGCGGCGATATCGTCTTGCTGGCCGAAGGAGACCGCGTGCCGGCCGATATCGACCTGCTCGCCGCTTCCAATCTGATGGTCGATGAATCGATGCTGACGGGAGAGTCCGTCCCTGTCGAGAAGCAAGCCATGCGCCAGGACGGCAAGGACAAACAGGGCAAGGTTTACTCCGGAACCCTGATCACCAACGGCACGGCGTCCGGCCGTGTGGCGGCGACCGGGCCCGATAGCGCGCTGGGGCGGATCGGCGCCTCGCTGGCGAACCTGGGCGGCGAGCTGACGCCGATTCAACTGGAAACGCGCAAGGTCGTCAGGCAAGTCGCCATCGGCGGCCTGGGCCTGGCCATGGCCTTGGGAATCGCCTACTGGTGGCTGCGCGGCGACTGGCTGCATGGCTTGCTGGCGGGGCTGACGCTGGCGATGGCGGTCTTGCCCGAGGAGTTGCCGGTCATCCTGACACTGTTCCTTGGCTTGGGCGCCTGGCGGCTGGCGCGCCAGAAGGTGTTGGCGCGCAGCATTCCGGCGATCGAGTTGCTGGGGGCGACCACCGTCCTGTGCGTGGACAAGACCGGCACCTTGACGGCAAACCGGATGGAAGTCGCCCGGCTGTGGTCGGAGCAGGCGCACTACGATCGCGCCGGCCAGGCCGGCCTGCCGTTGCCGCAGGCATTGCACAAGTTGCTTGAGTACGCCGTGCTGGCCAGCCACCGGACCGCGTTCGATCCGATGGAGTCGGCGATCGGGCAGGCCGGCGCCCGCTTGCTGGCCGATAGCGGGCGCCTGCATGGCGATTGGACCCTGATCGACGACTATCCCTTGTCGCGGCGGCTGCTGGCGATGTCGCGCGTCTGGCAGGCGCCTGCGGGCCCGGATTATCTGATCGCGGCCAAGGGCGCGCCCGAGGCCATTATCGACCTGTGCCACCTGGATGCCGCGCGCGCCGCCGGCATCGCGGCGCAGGTGGCGGCCATGGCGCGGAACGGCCTGCGGGTGATCGGCGTGGCGAGCGCGGCTTTCCGCAACGGGGCTTTGCCGGACGACCAGCACGCATTCGATTTCGTCTTTCTGGGCCTGCTCGCCCTGGCGGACCCGGTGCGTCCGGAGGTACCGGCCGTGGTCGCCCAGGCGCATGCTGCGGGCATGCGCGTGGTGATGATCACCGGCGACCATCCGGCGACGGCGATGGCGATCGCGCGCCAGGCCGGCATCGCCGGCGCGGATGGCGGCTGGCTGTCCGGCGACGAGCTGCGCGGCATGGACGACGACGGGCTGCGGCAGCGCCTGGCGCATACCACGGTCTTTTGCCGCATCGCGCCGGAACAAAAGCTGCGCCTGGTGCAGGCGTTCCGCAGCTGTGGCGAGATCGTCGCCATGACGGGCGACGGCGTCAACGACGCGCCTGCGCTGAAGGCGGCCGACATCGGTGTGGCGATGGGCGCGCGCGGCACCGATGTGGCGCGGGAGGCGGCGGCGCTGGTGCTGCTCGGGGATGACTTTTCTTCGCTGCTGACGGCGGTAAGACACGGCCGCCGCCTGTTTGCCAATCTGCGCAAGGCGCTGGCCTTCATCGTTGCCGTGCATGTGCCGATCGTCGGCTTGTCGATCCTGCCGGTGGCGGCGGGGTGGCCCATGCTGCTGATGCCGGTTCACATCCTGTTTCTCCAGTTGATCATCGATCCGGCTTGCTCCATCGTTTTTGAGGCCGAGCCGATCGAGGCGGACGCCATGACCAGCAAGCCCAGAAACCGAGACAGCCACCTGTTCGACCGGGAAATCCTGATCCGTGGCTTGTTGCAGGGCGGCGGCCTGCTGGCGCTGCTGGCCGGCCTGTATCTTCAGGTGCGCTGGGCCAGCGGCTCGGACGAGATGGCGCGCACGGCGGCTTTTGTCGCCCTGGTGTGCTCGAATCTGGGCCTGATCCATGCCAATTGCAGCTGGCGGCAGGCCACATGGAAACGGACGGCGGCCGCGAATCCTTATTTCATCTGGGGCAGCCTGGGCACCTTGCTGTTCTTGCTGCTGGTGCTCAGCGTGGCGCCGTTGCGGACACTGTTTGCCTTCGTGGTTCCCGGCATCGGCACGGTGCTCGGCTGCGTGCTGGTCGCGCTGCTGGGCATCGCGTGGTTTGAAACCGTGAAGTTCGCTATGTCCCGCCTGTGCATTCAAGGCCGCTGCAGCCGGTAGCGATGCGCCATCAGCAGCGCCAGCGCGGCCGAGGCGGTGTGTGCGGCGGCGCCGTCCGCGCAGCCGCTCGCGGCGATCGGCACGGCCGCTCCCAGCACCACGCCGCAGACGGCGGCGCCGGCCAGGCATTGCAGTTGCCTGGCCAGCAGGTTGCCCGCTTCCAGGTCGGGCGCGATCAGGATGTCGGCATGGCCGGCCACCGCCGATGCGAGGCCTTTGGCGCGCGCGGCGGCGGGCGAGATGGCGTTGTCGAAAGCCAGCGGGCCGTCCAGCGCCGCGCCGCCGATCTGGCCGCGTTCGGCCATCTTGCACAGGGCCGCCGCATCGAGGGTGGAGGGGATGGCCGGCGTCACCGTCTCCAGCGCCGACAGGATGGCCACCTTGGGCCCGGCGTTGCCCAGCGCCTGCGCCAGGTCGATGGCGTTGCGGACGATGTCGGCCTTGTCGGACAGCGATGGCTTGATGTTCAGCACGCCGTCCGAGATCAGCAGCGCCTTGTCGTACAGCGGTACTTCGACGTGGAACACGTGCGACAGGCGGCGCTTGGTGCGCAGGGCCGGCAGCGCCAGCACGGCGGCCATCAGTTCGCCCACCTCCAGGCTGCCCTTGAGCAGCATCTCGACCTCGCCGGCGGCGGCCATGGCGGCCGCGCGATCGGCGGCCGCGTGGCTGTGGGGAACGTCGATCAGGACCGCGCCGTCCAGCGCCAGGCCGGCGGCGTCGGCCAGCGCCCGCAGCCGCGCCTCCGGGCCCAGCAGCAGCGGCACGATCAGGCCCTGGCGCGCGGCGTCGAGCGCGCCCCGCAGCGATGCTGCGTCGCAGGGATGGACCACGGCGCAGCGCACCGCCTCGTACCGGGCCGCGACCGCCATCAAGCCGGCGTAGTGGCGCGGCCCCTGCGACAGGCTCAGTTGCGGCAGCGGGGTGCGCGGGCGGCGTACCTTGCCGGCCGGGGCGATCACGGTGGCGACGCCGCTCAGCACCACGGCGCCGGTCTGGTTCTTGACCTCGCAATCGAGCAGCACGTGCCGGTTGGCCGGGTCCTTGGCGGTCACCGTGGCGGTGATGCGCAGCTCGTCGCCGATGCGCACCGGCCGCTGAAACTGCAGCGTCTGCGCCAGGTAGATGGTGCCGGGACCGGGCAGGCAGGTGCCCAGCAGGCGCGAGATCAGCGCCGCGCTCCACATGCCGTGCGCGATCACGCCATGAAACAGCGTCTGCTCGGCGTACTCCGGGTCGACATGGGCCGGGTTGACGTCGCCGGACACCGCGGCGAAGGCCGCGATGTCGTCCTGGCACAGCGTGCGGCTCAGGCGCGCGCTCTGGCCGACCCGCAATTCGTCGTAGGTGACGTTTTCAATGATGTCGCTGGACCCGATCATGAACGCAGTCTAGTGAGCGCGGTCCCTGAAGCGTTTGATGCAGATCAAATGCCTCAGGCACGCGAGCGCCAACCATAAGTACTGCATCGCTGATATCACGGAGGAAATGTGGAAACATCACCGCTGAAAGTAGTGCCGGACATCGCGGCGGCCCCGCCGCCCGCGCCGAATTGCCGCAATGCGCTGGACCTGTACCTGCAAAGCCAGGTGGCGCGGCTGACCGGCGGGGTGTCGCCGATCGCGATGTCGCTGGCCTTCCAGGACTGGCTGCAGCATCTGGCCGTATCGCCAGGAAAATGCGGCGAACTGGCCGCGTATGCGGCCGGCACGCATTCCGGCGCCGGACGGCAGCCCGATCCCAGCCAGGACAGCCGCTTTGCCAAGGACGTCTGGCGCCAGTGGCCGTTCGCGCAGTATGCGCAGGGCTTCATGCGGATCGAGCAGTTCTGGCGCCAGGCCACCAGCGGCATCTGCGGGGTGTCGCCGCATCACGCCGACGTGGTCGCCTTCTCGGTACGCCAGTTGCTCGATATGTGCGCACCGTCGAATTTCCTGTGGACGAACCCGGAAGTGCTGCAGGCGGCGGTCGCCAGCGGCGGGCGCAGCCTGGTCAACGGCGCGCTCAACTGGCGCCAGGACCTGGCCCGCCACTTGGCGCCGCCGGACATGGCGGTGCCGGAACCGGTCGGCGCCAGGTATGTCCCGGGCCAGGATGTGGCCGTCACGCCGGGCGCGGTGGTCTACAGCAACGAGCTGATCGAACTGATCCAATACACGCCGCAGACCGACCAGGTGTACCGCGAGCCGGTGCTGATCGTGCCGTCGTGGATCATGAAGTACTACATCCTCGACCTGTCGCCGCACAACTCGCTGGTGCGCTATCTGGTGCGGCAGGGGCACACGGTGCTGATGCTGTCCTGGCGCAATCCGGACCGGCAAGACCGCGACCTGGGCATGGACGACTATCTGCGGCGCGGCGTGTTTGCCGCGCTCGACCAGGCCGGCCTGTTGTGCGACGGCGCGCCGGTGCACGCGGTGGGCTACTGCCTGGGCGGCACGCTGCTGGCGATCGCGGCCGCCGCGCTCGATTCGGGCGCGTACGTCGCCGATGGCAAGCTGGCGTCAATGACGCTGCTGGCGGCGCAGACCGACTTCAGCGAACCGGGCGAGCTGGGCCTGTTTATCGATGACAGCGAACTGGCCTTCCTCGATGCGCTGATGTGGGACCAGGGCTACCTGGACGGCGACCAGATGGCGGCCTCGTTCCAGTTGCTGCATGCGCGCGACCTGGTGTGGTCGCGCATGATGCACGAATACCTGCTGGGCCGGCGCACCGCGCCCAACGATCTGATGACCTGGAACGCCGACAGCACGCGGCTGCCGTTCCGCATGCACAGCGAATACCTGCACGGGCTGTTCCTGCGCAACGACCTGGCCGAAGGGCGCTACCTGGTCGGCGGCAAGCCGGTGGCGCTGGCCGACGTGCGGACCCCGATGTTCGTGCTGGCCACCGAGCGCGATCATGTGTCGCCATGGCGGTCGGTGTACAAGATCAACCTGCTGAGCGGGGCGCCGATCGACTTCGTGCTGGCCTCGGGCGGCCACAACGCCGGCATCGTTTCCGAGCCGGGTCACGCCAACCGCAGCTACCGCAGCCGTCCCGCCAACCTGTCGCCGATCGGCTACAGCAGCCCGGACGCATGGCTCAACTGCGCCGAACGCACCGAGGGTTCATGGTGGCCGCACTGGCAGCAATGGCTGGTGCGCCACTCGATCCGGCAGCGCGTCGCGCCGCCGGCCATGGGCCTGGGGCGCGTGCTGGGGCCGGCGCCCGGGCATTTCGTGCTGCAGACCTAGCGCGACATGCCTAGTGCGAGAGCAGCACCGGCAGCGTCATCGTACCGAGTATGGTGCGGGTGACGCCGCCCAGCACCATTTCGCGCCAGCGCAGATGGCCGTAGGCGCCCATCACCAGCAGGTCGGCGCTCAGGTCGGCGGCCAGCGACAGCAGCGCGTCGCCCACGCCCAGCTCCGGCGGCGTGGTTTGCTTCAGCACGTCGACCTTGACGCCGTGGCGCGCCAGGAACAGGGCGATGTCGGCGCCGGGCAGGGCGCCGTGCACGGCGTACTGGCGTTCGGGATTGAACACCGCCACGGTCACGTGGGCGCTGCGGCGCAGCAGCGGCAGCGCGTCGGTCACCGCGCGGGTGGCGGAGCGGCTGCCGTCCCAGGCCACCAGCGCGTGGCGGTCCAGGTGCGGGTAGCTGCCGGCATGCGGCACCACCAGCACCGGCCTGCCGCCGTTCAGCGCCAGGTAGGCGGGCAGCCCTGGCCCCATGAGCAGGCCGTCCAGCCCGGGGTCGGTCTGGCTGAGCACCACCAGGTCCGCGTAACGGGCTTGCAGCACCAGCCCGGTCGGGGCATCGTCATCGGTCTGCCGGCTTTCATAGCGCAGTTCCGCCGCGCGGGCCTGGCGCTCAAAGCGTTCCAGCGCTTGCTGGGCGTCGCGCTTCAGTTGTTCCAGCTCTTCCTGCGGCAAGACGTTGTCGAACATCACGCTGCTGCTGCGGTAAAAATCCATGGCGATGCCGGTCATCGCGGCGCCGATCAAGTGGGCATCCTGCTGCAGCGCCAGTTGGGTCGCGGCAGCGATGCGTTCGGCGGCGTGTGGCGCGCCGTCGACGTGGACGAGTATGGTCTTGTAGGACATGGCGAACTCCGATGGCAGTTAAAAGACCAGCCTAACAAGCGCGATTCCAAAAATATATGATCTGGATCAAATTCCCGGTACTACCTGATAAAGCTCGGTGTGGCCGAAACCTTGTTCGTAATCCAGCACTGAAATGATCGTCGGCGTGATGCGCACGAAGACCGCGCCCGGCCAGTTGGCGCTGCCGCCGGCCTGCATCAACTGGCGCAGTTGCGGAAACCGAAACAGCATCAGGTCGGCCGCGTGCGCCGTCTCTTCCGGATCGCCGACGATCGCGGCGCGGCCGGCCAGCGACAGTCCCCGGATGTGCTGCCAGTCCGCATACGGCGGCGTGACGGTGGCCGAGACCTTGTCGTTCTGGCGGATGTTGTGCGCCTTCTGGCTGTCGAGGCCGATGCCGGCGTACAGCGTCAGGCCATCGTTGACGAAGCTGACCACGGTGGCCTGCGGATAGCCGTCCGGGCGCAGCGTGGCCAGCGTCAGGTCGTGCGTGGCGCCAAGCAGGTTGAGGATGAATTGGCGGTGGGTGCGGTCCAGTGCTTGCATGGTGGCTCCTTGTGGCCGGCGTCAGCGCGTCATCAGCACCGGCAGCGTCATGTGTTTGAGGATGCTGCGGGTGGCGCCGCCCAGCAGCAGTTCGTGAAAGCGCGTGTGGCCATAGCAACCCATGACCAGCAGGTCGGCGCCGGTTTCGGCCGCCAGCGACAACAGGGCGTCGCCGATATCGTCCGCCGTCTCGCGCACCACCACATCGAGCTGGACGCCGTGGCGCGCCAGGTAGCGCGCCAGGTCGGCGCCGGGCTGTTCGCCGTGCGCGGCGTACACCAGCGTCGGGTTGAACACCGCCAGCGTCGCCAGCGTCGCGCGCCGCAGCAGCGGCAGCGCCGCCTGGATGGCGCGGCTGGCGGCCATGCCGCCGTCCCAGGCCAGCAGCGGCCGCGCGCCGATCCGGTCGAACCGGCCCTCGCGCGGGACCACCAGCACCGGACGCGGACAATGCAGGATCAGCTGCTGCGGCAAGAGATCGGCCTGGCCGATGACGGCCAGGTCGCAGTAGCGCGACTGCAGCGCCAGGCTGTCGGGCAGGCTGTCATTGGTCAGGCGCTCTTCGCAGGACGGGGCGCCCAGCTGCGTGACGGTGGTCGTGAACCGGGCCAGCGCCTGCCGCGCCGCATCGGTCAGCACGGTCAGGTCCGGCGGCAGCAGCGGCACGCCGGGAGCGACCGCGTTGCACTGGTAGATCAGCTGGTTGATGCCGGTGCTGGCCAGGCCCACCACATGGGCCTGTTCGGCGGCCGCGATGCGGGCGGCGCAGCCGGCGATGTGCTGCGCGCGCGGCGATGATTCCGCGTTCACCAGGATGGTCTTGTAGCTCATGTCGGGCCGGCCGGCGCCGCCTCCTGCTCGTCGTGCTGGACCGTCACCAGCTGGTTGGCGAAGTCGGCCAGCGCGGTGGCGTGGCGCCCGGAGAGCACATCGCTTTGATGCAGGCTGAGGCTGGCCACCGGTAGCTTGTTGCACATGGCCGCCATCGCGCTGAGCACTTCCTCGCCGCCGCTATCGCCTACCGTGCAGAACAGGCCGATGCGGCGGAAGTGCTCACGCTGTTGCAGGATATAGCTGCGCATGGGGGCGCTGAGGTGTCCGCCCCATACCGGCGTGCCGAGCACGATGACGGGATAGTCGGCGGGATGATGGCGGGGGAGCGCGATCTCGGCGGGGGCGCCGCGCAGGGCCTGCCACGCGGAGTGCAGATAGCCTGTGATGCCCCTGCGCGGGCGGATCTCCCGGATCTGCTCCAGATCCGCGCCGCAGGCCTGCGCCAGGGCGCTGGCCACCTTCTCGGTGGCTCCTGTGCGCGAGTAATACACGATAAGGCAAAGTTTCATAGCGCTCCCGGACGGTCGACGTAGCGGGCCGGCAAGCCCGTTGCTAATTGGACCGCGTTGCTACGCCGCGGTTCCCGTCCAGGTGGTCGAGGTTACAACCCGGTTCGTGTCCAGAGGGACAGAGGATCATGCCGCCCCGGCCAAGGCTGCCAGCACATCCTTGGTATGGACGATGGTCGCGTACTCGCCGTTCAGATTGGACAGGGCCATGGCATGCACCTCGTCCGCAGTTCTGGGGACGCCTGCGTAGTCGGTCTTGGCGAAGGCGAAACAGGCATCGGCGACCACCTGTGTGTCGAAGCCCAGGTTACCTGCGGTCCGGGCACTTGCCTCTACCGAGTTGTTGGTGCTGACACCGACGATGACGAGTTTGCCGATCTCGCGCACCCGCAGCCAGCGTTCCAGCCCGGTGTTGATGAAGGCATCAGGCACATTCTTTTCCAGCACATGCGCTTCCGGCAATGGTGCCAGTTGCGCTTGGAATTCCACCCCCGGCTGGCCCGGCCAGAAGGGCGAGCCAGGCGTCCTGGAGATGTGGCGGACATGGACAACGGTGGCGCCGGCTTGCCGCCATGCATGAAGCAGGGCAGCGATATGCTGTTCCGCGCTGGGATTGTTGCGGGTGCCTGCTTCGGGCTTCGCCATGCCTTTCTGCATGTCGATAATGATCAGTGCGGGTAAGTCCACGTGCATGGATGGTGCTCCAGGTCTTGGAAGTTATTGACATGTCTGCAAGTGCAGACAGCCTGATTGTAACTTGAGCAGCGCTCGCTGCCCGCCCGGCTAGCGGATGATCCGCGTCTCGGGCACCGGGCCATAGCCCTTGCTGGCGCCGACGAAACGGATCTCGAACCGGTCCAGCGTCACCGCCGGATCGAGCGCGTAGACCTCCAGCGTGTGACTGCCGGGCTTCAGCGGCAGGTTGGCGACCTCCGCGACCACGGCGTTGTCGAGCACGCTCTCGCGCCACGTCGCCGCGTAATACTCGCGCCCGAAGTCGAGCACGCGAGGCGGCTCGCCGTCGATCGACACCGCGATCCGCATCTTGCCATCCTTGGTGGCGGGGAACAGCGGCAAGGCCACCGCGCGCAGCGACACCACCTCGTCGAACACATAGTTGGGGAAGCTGTAGTCGCGCTCCGGCTTCAGCGTGTGGAAGCGGTAGAGCAGGCGCGGCGCCTTGGCCAGCGCCGCCGGGTCGGCCGGGTCGACCGGTTGCAGGTCCAGCGACGCCTGCACGTCCGCGCCCGTGTGTCCGACGCCGTCAAGCACCCGCCATGCGCCCGTCATGCGGTCCGCGTGCGCGGCGTACATCGATACCACGCCTTGGGCGTCGACAAAGGACGCCGTGTCGTCCGCGATCGGCGGCGCGACGCGGACATGGACGTCGATCGGCTGCTGACCGACGCTGCAGCTGACGCGCACCAGCCCGTCCTTCGCCTGCTTCGGCGCCTTCGACCAGTCGATCGACACCTTCAATCGCTGCTCATAGCCGCCCGCTTGCGAGAAGCGGCCCGAGGTCTTGTCGAGCCTGATCCAGGGCACGCTCGGCGTCGCGCTCCAGGTCGCGTCGAGCGCTTGGCTGGTGAAAATGTCGAGGTAATAGCTGCGCTCCGCCAGTTCGGGATTGAAGGTCGGCAGGGTAGGGAAGAACCAGTCCTTGTCGTCGAAGAAGCCGCCGCCTTCCACTTGCACGGGACAGCGCTGGGCATCCGCCGGTATCGACCAGGTGGGGATGGCCGGCGGCAGATAGTTGGTCAGCGACTGTGGATAGCTGTTGGAGATGTGCCGCCATTTGCCCCCTTCGATCTGCTCGCCATAGCGGCGCACGTTCGCCAGGATGGCATCGTGCGCGCGTTGCGCTTCCGCCGCGTAGGCGTTGGCGCTGGCCCGCCGTTGCAG
Source organism: Duganella sp. CT11-25 (assembly GCF_047302815.1). NCBI lineage: Bacteria > Pseudomonadati > Pseudomonadota > Betaproteobacteria > Burkholderiales > Oxalobacteraceae > Duganella > Duganella sp. CT11-25. Next base: position 1,581,146 of record NZ_JBKBFD010000001.1, on the reverse strand, counting down.
GCCATAGGCGATCGACTTGTCCATGGCGAGCTGGCGCAGGTTCATATTGCCGGCGACCGTGACCGGATAGCCGACCAGCTCGTAGAAGGCGGACTTGCGGTCGGCGGGCAGCACCGTTTCCAGTTCCTTCGACGCCGCCATGATCGCCTTGTAGGCGTCGGCGCGGCGCGCGTTCTCGTCGCCGAAGTCGGTGATGGAGAAGCGCGTCTGCTGTACCGGCGTCATCGGGAAGGTGGTGTTGAACGCCATGAACTCCGGATTGCGGCCGAAGGCGAGCTTGTAGTAGCGCCACATCACGTCGGCGACCCTGCCGCCTTGCTCCGGGCCGAAGTTCCGCACGGCCCAGTCGTCCATGTACGCATGGGCGGAACCGGGCGTGGCGAACCGGTCCATGTCGAACGCCATCGCCAGATAAAATTCGAGCAGGTATTCGACCGGCTTGATGTTGCCGACGTTTAGCATCCATATGTCGCGCGCGTTGGCATGGTAGGCGCGTGTCATCTCTTCCCACATCAGGCTGGGATCGGTCGACGGCAGGAGCAGGTAGTTGCCCGGCGCGCCCCAGAAGGTGGCGTGATAGTAGACGCCGGAGCCACCCGGGCGTTCGCGCTCGCGCGCGTCGTTCAGGCGCACCATGTAGCCGTAATTGTCATCGGGCCAGACGATCGTCACGTCGTCGGGCAACTGGATGCGGCCGGTGTTGTAGGCGGCGGTCACCTCCTTGTACGGCGTGAACGCCTGGGGGATTTGCTCAGCCGGCTTGCCGAGCGACGTGCTGAGGATCTTGCGCTGCGCCTGGATCACGTCGTGCAGGATATCGCCCATCTTCGCGGCGGAGTCCGCGCCCTCCATCGGGAAGTCGTCGACGCCGCGCATGCCGATGGTATAGAGGTTGTCGTACTTGCCCCACTGGTCGATCGCGCCGCGCCAATACGCGGTCAGCCGGTCCTTGTTGGTGAGCCAGTTGTAGGGCCCCATCTCCTTCTCGTCCCACTCGACGGCGTTATTTCGCAGGAGCATTTCGACGTGGGAGGAGCCACGGATCACCGCGTAATCGGCGGCGACGTCGTAGTTCCCGGGTCGGAGGTTGAAGGCCGGGTCGGTGCTGTTCATCGCCGGCCAGATCAGGTTCGCCTTCAGGCGCCACATCAGCTCGAATACGCGCTCATAGGTCTTGGGCCCGACGCCGCCGGCCGCCGGGTCGTAAGTCTTGCCCGCCCAGTCCCTGAAGAAGGACGCGTTGATGAAGAAGCCCCGGTACTTGACCGTCGGCGGCCTGGAGAAGCTGGCGGCGGCCGAGACGTCGATGCGGTCGCGCGCGCGCGTCTTGACGTCGGCCCACCATTCCCAGGGGGACACGCCCATTTCCCGCGTCAGGTCGACGACGCCCCAGACCGCCCCGCGCGTATCGGCGCCGAAGATAAGGAGCGCGCGGGATCCCAGGGCGCGGGAATGACGGCACGGCCATAGGTTTCCCACTTGCCGTCGATGGCGGCGGCCGACAGCCCGTTTTTGCGCAGCAGGCCTGCGATCAGCGGCGACGAGGCCACGCCGACGATGACGCCGGTGCCGTGGCTGGATGTGATTCCCGCGCTGATGTCGGGCGTTCGGCCGCTAAGTTGCAGAAGGTCGCGCGACAGCAGTTCCGCCGCTTTTCGGATGGGTGCGCCGCCTGCAGGGTCGTAGGCAACGCTGGCAACGGCGCGTCCGTCGTAGAGCGCAAGCTGAGCCGGTCCCCCGGCGCTGGCACGGGCCGGAGAAACACCAATCGCCAGCGTTAAGCACGCAAACAGCAACAGCCACTTTCTTCGCGCGTACCTCAAGATGCCTGATGAATAACGAACCATGCCTTCTCCATTATGTGTATCTGTTATTACCACGAGGATACACGTAATTGGTTGCGCAATCATTTCTGGATGTGTAACAGATTCAGGCTTCGGCGATGGCTGCCCCGTTGCGGGCGATGATGTTTTCCTGCTGTCCCCATGCTGTAGAGCTGCCGCTAGCCGCGCTATTATTGCCGTTGGGACTGGCCGTCGCCTGTTCCGCAACGATCTGCACGTATTTCCCCACCATGTTCCCGGCATTTAACGGTGCTTTCTTGACTATCTGCGCGCCCCCAGCGCCCTGCGTGCCCGTCTTGTAATTCAGGTAGTAGCTGCTACGCCAGCCTGTGAAAGCATACCGATTGGTCGCGCTGGTGAGGGGCCAGAAGTTCGCATCTATGTCGCTCCCTCCAAAGCCGAGATCCTTCACGTGGTCGCCATCTTGCCCGGCCATGTTGTACCCCATGGAAGTCAGGGCCGTATTTAGCAACTGCTGCCGCGTCCTTGTTTTTCCATGTTTGGGGTTGTTGAGCAGGACGTCGCCTATCACCGGATGATTAGCGGCGGTGACACCGAGCTGATACGTTGTACCGTCAGGCGCCGCTACTTGAGGATTGGCCGCAAAAGGACTCAACACTACATTGGCGTTCGTTAAGCCGTCCAGCACCGTCACAGTGGCATAGCTTGCAGTCGGCTTATACCACGTGATGGGGATGGGGTCCGCCTGGTCGCCGGTGTGGTAGCGAACCGTATTGGCATCGGCCACAACGACATCCGTATCTAATTTGATCGCCGGCATGTTGGCCCCGAGGATTTCCGCTACCTCGGTACTGAATTCGTTGGCCGAAATGGCGACAAACGCATTGACGGCTCGCCGCTCCTGTCCGATAGCGTTGATCAAATCGATCCGCAAATCCAATACCGCTTGCCTCAAGCGGTCCGCTTCGCTAGGTTGGTTTCTCTCCCGGCTTCTGGACCGGCTTCTGGAGCGCGCGCCGGATCCTGCACGGCCACCGCCCCTGCCACCTCTTGGGGCAGGGCTTCTTGACCTGCTTCTCCGCTCACGTGGTAATGCATCCAGCTGCCGCTCTGCCGTTTGCAAGTCCCTGAGTGCGGTTGTCCTGGCGTCGTGTGCGCCTCTTACAACCAGATAGCTGGCGCGCCAGGCTGCCGAGACGCCTCTCAGACGCAACGCCGTATGAATCGCCGCCGCCTCTGCCCAAGTAGAAGCGACGCCCAATACAAATTCCGATCCCACCTTGCGGTATTCAAGATGATGTGTTTCGCCCAGCAGTGGTATGGCCTCCCGCTGCGCCTCGAAAATATCCTCTTCGCTTTCGGGTTGATCTCCTGCCTCCGCTTGCCCGGCATCTGCTTCATCCGAATGAAGGACGTCTTCGCTGTCTTCTGACTCCAGGGTGTCGTCATGCGCCTGCACGGCGTTCATTTGCAGCGCGCGCGAACGCAAGGCTTTCCCGCTTGGGCTTTGGTCCATGGCTTTTGCGACCTGACGCTGCGCGATCATGCGTGGTCCCTTGTCCATCATGGACCTGAGTTGTCGCAACTGATCAGCCGACGAGCTTTGATCTGCCCAAACACCCTCCTGCCGGGGCAGGCCAGCCTCGGTACCGACAGCTTCGCGCTGCGCGGGACGGTCACCACGTGTTTGTTTCGATTCTTGCATAGGCGTTCACTCGCTGTCAGGCCGCTTCGCGCAGCAGCCAGCGGCGCAGCGGGCCGTGCTTGCGTTTGCTGGCATACACGATCGTGGCGGGTGCCGTCACTCGCACCGCCGTGCCCATGCCGGGCCGGCTCCACAGTTCCAGCACCGTGTGCAGTTTGACGGCGCGTTCGCGCATGCCGGTCAGGCCCCAGTGGCCGGGGCGCGCGCCGGCCGTCATGATCGTCTCGGCGATGCCGTCGCCGTTGTCGCGCACCTGCAGCGTGAGGTGGTCGGCGCCGTAGCCCAGTTCCAGTTCGATGCAGCCGGCGCTGGCGTGGCGGAAGGCGTTGAGCAGCGCTTCGCGGCCGATGTGGTACAGGTGCTCGCCGGCTTCCCCTTGCAGCGCGGCCGGCTGGCCGGTGACGATCAGTACGAAGCTGGCCGCATGTTGTTCGCGTAGTTGCTGCCCCAGTTCGCCGAACAGCCGCTGCAAATCGTTTTGATACTGGCTCACGCTGCGCAAGCCGCTGACCTGGTTGCGTCCTTCGGCCAGGACCTGGTCCGACTGGTCGAGGATTTTTTCCACCAGCGAGCGCGCTTCGCCGTCCTGCGGCAACCGCACCAGCAGCGTATGCACGCGCAGCATCAGTCCCTGCACGCTTTGCAGGAAGGTGTCGTGCAGCGCGCGGGCGATGCGCTGGCGCTCGTCGGCCCTTTCCTCGATGCGCTCCCGCAGTTGCTGCGTGACCTGGCGCACGCGCCATCGGTACAACAGTGCCAATGCCGCCCCCGCACCAATCACGCACAACAGCTTGAACCACACGGTCTGCGCGAAGGTCGGCGGGATGACGAAGGCCAGTTCCGCTTCCTGCGGATTCCATACGCCGTCCTCGTTGGCGGCCTTTACGCGGAAGCGGTAGCCGCCCGGCGAGAGGTTGGTGTAGAACGCCTGCCGCCGCGCGCCCGGATCCTGCCAGAACACGTCGACGCCGTCGAGGCGGTAACGGAAGCGCACACGTTCCGGTATGCTCAGGCTCAAGGCGGTGAAGTCGATGCGCAGGCTGCCGGTGGATTGCGGCAGCTCCAGGCCGGGCAGGGCGTTGTAGCGCCGCTCGCCGACCGTCACTCCCTGCATCAGCACTTGCGGCGGCACCGGGTTGCGCGTGATGTGCGACGGGTCGATCCAGTGGATGCGGTTGGAGGTGGACATCCACAGCAGCCCATCGTCCGCCATCACCAGCGACGGCATGGGCCGCAGTTGCGAGGCCGCGCCGAGTAGGCCATCCTGCGCGTCGAAGCGTTCGTATTCGACTTCAACGCCCGGCTGCCGCAACGCCAGCGCCAGTTGGTCGGCGCCGATGCGGCTCAGGCCTTCACCGCCGAACAGCCACAGGTCGCCGCGCGCGGTGCGCGCTATGCCGGAGACGCCGCGAAACGCTTCGCCCTGGCGGCCATGCAGCGGATTGAAACGGGTGCCGTCGAACCAGGCGACGCCGCGCTCGCCGCCCACCCACAGCTGTTCGCCGTGCTGGTACAAGGTCAGTACGGTGCCGACTTCCAGTCCCTGCTCGGCGCCGAACGAGGTGACCTGCTTGCCGTCGATGCGGACGATGCGGTTGCGGATGTAGCCGGCCCACAGCGTGCCGTCGGCCTCGCTGGCCAGGCTGGTCGGAAATTGGTCGGGTTCGCCGGGCAGGGCCGGCAGGCCGCCGTGATGCAGCCATTGCCCGTCCTTGAGCAGGTACAGGCCGGCGCGCACCACCGATACCCACAGGCCGCCGTCCGCCGCGCGGCTCATGGCCTGTACTTCATAGCTTTGCGCTTCGGCCGGCAGCGCGAAGCGCGTGGCTTCCGCTGCCTTGCCGCGTCCCACGCGCCAGACCGCGCTGGCGTTGCCTGCCCACAGCACGCCGTCCGGATCGCGGTACAGCGCCGAGACGGGATCCGCCGGCACGCTGCTGCGTTCGCCCTCCGGTCCGAGCGCGCGCAATGCGCCGATGCGGTCGCCGGCCCAGACGCCGCCGCCGGTTGCGGGCGCGATGGCCGGATGGTTGAACTGCGCACGCAAGGGCAGCGTCAGCAGGCGATTGCGGCGGAAGCGGTCCAGCCCGGCCGAGGTGCCTATCCATACATTGCCTTCGCGGTCCTGCAAGAAGCTTTGCGCGAGGCCGCCGCTGAGTTCCAGCTGCTGCGGCGGGGCATCGCCTCCGGCCGTCCGGCGCTCGACGCCGCCGGCATGGAACAGCCACATATTGCCGTCGCGGTCGAACTGCATGCTGTTGCCGCGCAGCGCAGGCCGGGATGGTTCGCGGCCGTTCGGCGCGGCCGGCGCCATGCGGTAGTAATTATCCGCGATGGTGGCCCAGACGGCGCCGTCGGGCGCCAGCGTCATGCCGCTCAGGTCGCCGCGCGGCCAGGCCGGCTGGAAGGCGGAGCGCGTGTCCGGCCGGCTGTATACGCCGCCCTGCAAGGCGATCCATTGGCGGCCTTCGCGGTCGAACAGCACCTGGCGCGCGCGCCGTTGCGGCAAGCCCTGCGCGGAGCCGATGGTCTCGAAGCGCCCACCGTCGAGCCGCGCCAGGCCGTCGCGGGCGGCGATCCAGAGCGCGCCGTCCGGTGCGCGCGTGATGCTGGTGATGGCGCCGCCCGGCAAACCCTGGTCGGCGGCGTAGTGCCGTGCCTGGCCGCTGTGGAAGTGGCTGATGCCGCCACCCATGCGGTAGCCGACCCACAGTCCGCCTTCGGGCGGCGCGTACAGCGTGCGGACGTTGGACGACAGCAGCGCATGACCGTCGATGGCGTCGAGGCGCTCGTAGCGCTGGCCGTCGAAGCGGTACAGGCCGGTGGCGGCGGCCAGCCACAGCCAGCCATCGCTGGTCTGGGCGATGCTGAGGACGTCGGTGGGGCCGTTGTCCAGTGCGCTCCAGCCGGTATGGGTGAATTGTTCGAGCAGGCGCGGCGGGGCCGAGGGAGACTGCTGCGCCGGCGCCGGTGTGCACAATAGCCAGCCGCAGAGGACGGCGGCTTGCAATGGCAGCGGGGCGCGGATAGTCTTCATGGTCTAGCCTGCGGACGGGTTGCATACATTTTAACACCCAATACTTGTCATTTTGGTAGCGGTAACGCTGCTTTGCGTCCGCATCACCCGAAAGAGGGATATCGGGGCTGACCTTCCCAGTGATGGCAGGCCGGCCTTGTGTCTTTACACTGGCGGGATCACCATCGAGGGGAATTCCATGAAGATGTATATTGTGTCGATAGCGGTCGGCCTGTTGGTCGGCCTGATCTATGGCTTCCTGAACGTGCGCTCGCCGGCGCCGCCGGTGATCGCGCTGGTCGGCCTGCTGGGCATGCTGCTGGGCGAGCAATTGCCGCCGCTGCTGCGCCAGCTCTGGCAGCCGGAAGCCAAACAAGTGTCGTGGATCGAAGACCACGTCAAGCCGCATTGCTTCGGTCAACTGCCGTCGGCGCAGAAGTCCGATGAAACCAGGAGTTCGTAATGTCCCAAAGTCCCGACCTGATTTTGCATCGAGGCTTGTTCACCACGCTGGACCGCGGCAATCCGCACGCGGAAGCGGTGGCGATCAAGGATGGCCGCTTTACCCACGTCGGCCGCGCCAACGAGATCATGGCGCTGGCCGGTCCGGCCACCAAGGTGATCGACCTGCAGGGCAAGCGCGTGCTGCCCGGCCTGATCGACAACCACTGCCACATCATTCGCGGCGGCCTGAATTTTAATCTTGAGCTGCGCTGGGACGGCGTGCGCAGCCTGGCCGACGCGATGGCCATGCTGAAGGCGCAAGTGGCGATCACGCCGGCGCCGCAGTGGGTGCGCGTGGTGGGCGGCTTCACCGAGCACCAGTTCGCCGAGAAGCGCCTGCCGACCATCGATGAGCTGAACGCGGTGGCGCCGGATACGCCGGTGTTCATCCTGCACCTGTACGACCGCGCCTTGTTGAACGGGGCCGCGTTGCGCGCCGTCGGCTACACCAGGGAGACGCCGGAACCGCACGGCGGCCAGATCCTGCGCGACGGCGCCGGCAATCCGACCGGCCTGCTGCTGGCCAAGCCGAATGCGGCGATCCTGTACCAGACGCTGGCCAAGGGACCCAAGCTGCCGCTGGAATACCAGGTCAATTCGACCCGCCATTTCATGCGCGAGCTGAATCGCCTGGGCGTGACCGGCGCCATCGACGCCGGCGGCGGCTTCCAGAACTATCCCGAGGATTACCAGGTGATCCAGCAGCTGTCCGACGCCAATGAGCTGACGATACGCCTGGCCTACAACCTGTTCACGCAAAAGCCGCAGCAGGAGAAGGAAGACTTCCTGAACTGGACGCAGAGCGTCAAGTACCAGCAGGGCGACGACTACTTCCGCCACAACGGCGCGGGCGAGATGCTGACCTTCTCGGCGGCCGACTTCGAGGACTTCCGCCAGCCGCGTCCGGACATGCCGGAGACGATGGAAGACGACCTGGAAGGCGTGATCCGCGTGCTGGCGCAGAACCGCTGGCCTTGGCGCATGCACGCGACCTACGACGAAACCATCAGCCGCGCGCTGGATGTGTTCGAGCGCGTCAACCAGGAGATTCCGCTGGAGGGCCTGAACTGGTTCTTCGACCACGCGGAGACCATCTCGCCGGCATCGATCGACCGCATCGCGGCGCTGGGCGGCGGCGTCGCCGTGCAGCACCGCATGGCCTATCAGGGCGAGTACTTCGTCGAGCGCTATGGCCACGGCGCGGCCGAGGCGACGCCGCCGATCAAGAAGATCCTGGAAGCGGGCGTCAAAGTATCGGCCGGTACCGATGCGACGCGCGTGGCTTCGTACAATCCGTGGGTGTCGCTGGCGTGGATGATCACCGGTAAAACCGTGGGCGGCATGCAGCTGTACCCGCGCGCCAATTGCCTGGACCGCGAAACCGCGCTGCGCATGTGGACCGAGAATACGACCTGGTTCTCGAATGAAGTCGGCAAAAAGGGCCGCATCGAAGTGGGCCAGCTGGCCGACCTGATCGTGCCGGACAAGGACTTCTACGCTTGCGCGGAGAGCGAGATCTCCGATATGAGCTCGCACCTGACCATCGTCGGCGGCAAGATCGTCTACGCGGCGGGGCAGTTCGCCAGCCATGACAAGGCGCCGCCGCCGGCGATGCCGGACTGGTCGCCGGTGCGGCGCTTCGGCGGCTATGCCGGATGGGGAGAGCAGATCGGTAACAACCGCGCGGCGCTCAAGGAACTGGAGCAGCGCAAGCGGCAGCAAGCGCAGTTGCGCCAGCAGCAGGCCGCGTGCGGCTGCGCCAACTCGTGCAGCGTGCACGGTCACCAGCACGCCACCGCGTGGACCAGCAAGTTGCCGATCGCCGATCTGAAAAGCTTCTGGGGCGCACTGGGCTGCGCCTGCTGGGCTGTTTAACCACCACCACCGTCGTTCCCGCCTGTGCGGGAGTGACGGAGCAACCTGGAGCTCAAGCTCATGCGTCAAATAATTCCCGGCTGCTGGATACGCTGGCTGTGTCTATTACTTCTCTGCTCCGCGTATCTGCAGGGCGGCATCAACAAGCTGACCGACTTTGGTTCCGCCATCGGCGAGATGCAGCACTTCGGCCTGTCGCCGGCGGGGCCGCTGGCCGCGCTGGTGATCGCGCTGGAACTGGGCGCCTCGCTGCTGATCCTGACCGGCTTTTACCGCTGGCTGGGCGCAGGTTTCCTCGGCGTCTTCACGCTGATGGCGACCTTCGTCGCCAACCGCTTTTGGGAGATGGCGGGCATGGAACGCTTCATGGCCGCCAACAGCTTCTTCGAGCATCTGGGCCTGACCGGCGCCTTCCTGCTGGTGGCCTGGCTCGATCTCCAGAAAGGCAATGATGGAACGCGGTGATACCAAACAAGCCGTGGCGCTGGGCTTCCTGGCCGGCTACGTGGACACGCTGGGCTTTGTGGGGTTGTTCGGGCTGTTCACGGCCCACGTGACGGGCAACTTCGTGTTGATCGGCCGCGCGCTGATCGAGCCGTCGCAGTCCATCCTGATCAAGCTGATGGTGTTCCCGGTGTTTATCGTGTTTGTCGCGCTGGCGCGGCTGTTGATACTGCACTGGTCGCGCTCCGGCGCCAAACAGCTGCGCAACAGCTTCCTGTTCCAGCTGCTGATGATGGCGGCCACGGTGCTGTGCGCGTGGCAGGCGGCGCCGGTAGTGGAGGCGTCGGCGCCGCTGACGCTGTTGACCGGCATGCTGTGCGCCGGCGCGATGGCGGTGCAGAACGCCTACGGCAAGCTATTGCTGGGCAAGACGGCGGCCACCACCGTCATGACGGGTAACGTCACGACGCTGGTGATCGAGATGGTGGATTCGCTGCGCGGCGACCCCGAGGCGATGGGGCGCTGCAAAAAGCTGGCGTGGCCGGTGCTGGCGTTCGGCGCCGGCTGCATGGCCGGCGCGCTGGCCTTCGTGGCGGTGGGCTTCCACGGCTTGCTGCTGCCGTGCGCGATGCTGGTCTGGCTGGCTGCGGCGACGCCGGACTAGATCGTAATAATGCCGCGCTTAAGAGCGATCGTCACCGCATGGGTGCGATCGTTCGCGGCCAGCTTGGCCAGCACATTCTTCATGTGCGCCTTGACGGTTTCCTCCGAAATCGTCAGGCGCTCGGCGATGCGGCGGTTGGAGTTGCCGCTCGCCGCATGATGCAGCACTTCCATTTCCCTTGCGCTCAACGGACCCTGGCCCATGTGCTGGGCCAGTTCCATCGCGATCTCCGGCGGGATGCGGCGCTGCCCCATGTGCACGCCGCGCACCGTGTCCAGCAGCTCCTTGCGCAAGGTACTCTTCAGCATGAAGCCTGCGGCCCCGGCCTGGACGGCGCGCAGGATCTGCGCGTCGCCCTTGTAGGTGGTCAGCATGACGATGCGGGCGTTGTTATGCTCGCGGCGGATCTGCTGCAGGGCCGTGACGCCGCACATATTCGGCATCGCGATATCCATGATGGTGACGTCGGGACGCAATGCCTCCCAGCGCTCGACAGCCTCGCGGCCGTCGTCCGCTTCGCCGACCACGCGCATATCGGCCTGGCTGGAGATCGCCTCCACCAGGCCGGCGCGCAGCAAGGGGTGATCGTCGACGACGAGCACACTGATGGGGCGCGGTGTGGTACTCATATTCATCTGCCTATTGTAAACCGTTGATGCTGACAACACACTGACTAGCGCAATTGCGTGTAGTTGACCGGCACCCAGTCGAAGGCCTTGCCGCTGCTGCGCAAATGGCCCAGGCCGGGGAAGGGCAGGTGGCTGGCGCCGACCAGCGTGCCGTCCTTGGCCACGGCCTGGAAGGCCTTCAGGCGCGCCACGGCGGCGGTCTTGCTGTCGCTGTCGAAGCCGATGGTCACCTCCGGATGGTCGAACTGGACTGCTGCCACGTGGATCAGGTCGCCGATCAGCAGCAGCTTCTTGCCTTTGCTCTCGATGGTGTAGGTGGTGTGGCCCGGCGTGTGGCCGTAGCTGGCGTTGGCGCGGATGCCCGGCGCCAGTTCGGTGCCGCCGTTGAACGGCTGCAGATGCCTGGCCGCCGAGTACGGCGACAGCGAGGCGATCGCGCCCTGGAAGAAGCCCTTGCTGTCGGCCGGCGCCTGGTCCAGGTTGGCCTGGCTGAGCCAGAAGTCGGTGTCGTGCTGATCGGCGCGCACGATGGCGTTGGGGAAGGCCGCCTGGCCGTTGGCCGCGAGGCCGCCGACGTGGTCCGGGTGCAAATGGGTCAGGTAGATTTCATCGACCTGTTCCGGCTGGTAACCCGAGGCCTTGAGGTTGGCCAGCAGCTTGCCCAAGGTCGGTCCGAACAGGTTGCCGGCGCCGGTGTCGATCAGCACCAGCTTGCCGCCGGTGTTGACCAGGTAGCCGGTGACCGAGGTTTCCAGCGGCGCCCTCAGGTACGAGCGGGCCAGTTCCTTGCCGGTGGCGGCCGGCGCCTGGTGCAGCAGCTTGTCGACCGGCAGGTCGACGGTGCCGTCGCTGATGGCGGTGATTTCAAAGTCGCCCAGCATGATGCGGAAGAAGCCGGGAGCATTGGTGCCTGCCAGCGGCGCGGCGGCGAATGCGGGGGCCGACGCGGCGAAGGCGAGGGCGGCAACGATAGGTGCGAGTTTCATCCGTGTGTCCTTGATTGTTTATTGATGAAACATAGTATGCATCTTTGCATAAAATGGCACAATATCCAAAAAGACAAAGTATATTTGCAATATCTGCAAACTGCTTTGCCTATGGAGATACCAATGATTGACGCTTTGCAATGCTTCGTTGCCGTCGTGGAAACCGGCAGCCTGTCGCGCGCGGCGGCGCAGCTGAAAATCGCGATTTCCTCGGTCTCGCGCAAGCTTGATGCATTGGAAGCGGAACTGGGTTCGAAGCTGCTGCTGCGCAGTTCGCGGCAGGTGCTGTTGACCGACGCCGGCGAGCGCTTCCTGCCCCGGGCGCGCAATATACTGGCCGAGCTGGCCGATGGCAAGGCCGCCGTGCAGGAGCTGGACAGCGAGCCGCGCGGTCTGCTGACGGTGACCGCGCCGGCGGCGTTCGGCCGCCTGCATGTGGCGCCGGCGATCGCCGTGTTCCTGCAGCTTCATCCCATGCTGGAAGTGGAGCTGCACGTCAGCGACGACATCGTCGACCTGTCGGCGCAGCGGGTCGATGTGGCGGTGCGTGCCGGCGTGCTGCCGCCCAGCGACCTGGTGGCGACCCGGCTGGCGGGCATGAACCGCGTGGTCGCCGCCAGTCCCGCCTATCTGGAGCGTCACGGCTGGCCGGCATCGCCGGAGGATTTGCTCAACCACCAATGCCTGACCTTGACCGAGAGCCCGATGCCGCGTGGCTGGTGGCTGTTCGGCGGCGTGAACGGCAACCAGCCGCTGGCGGTCAAGGGCAAGCTGCGCTGCGACGACACCGGCTCTCTGCTGCAGGCCGCCATCGGCGGCGCCGGCGTGGCGCATTTGCCCAACTGGCTGGTCAGCGATGCCGTCGTCGCCGGCCAGCTGCTGCCGGTGTTTCCGATGGATCCGGTGCAGCGGCCGGCCACGCCGCCACGGCGCGATCCCGCTGATGCGGCGATCCACGCGGTGTTCATGCCGGGCCGTTCCAACCAGGCCAAGGCACAACTATTGATACGTCATTTGAGGGAGTATTTCGGCGATCCGCCGTATTGGGATCTGGCGATGGAAGCTGCCGGGGCGGGCGAGCGCCGCGCCCCGATGAAGAACTGAAGTGTATCTAATTGCTTCGGAATTAGTCCCAGTCGCCGCCGCCACCACCGCTATCGCCGCCGCCACCGCCGGAATCATCCCAGCCGCCGCTGACGCCGAAGTCGTTGCCGCCCATGTCGTCGCGGCGCAGCAGGTCGTCTGGATTATCGTAGACGATGTCGTTGCGCGGCTGGTCATGGCTGCCCGATCCGCTGTCGTGATTGCCGCCGGTGAACTGGCGCGCAATCGCTTCGCCCGCCACGATGCCGGCGCCGACCGCCGCACCGGTGGCGAGGCCGCCCATGATGCGCGAACCCATGCCGCTACCTTGCGGCTGGCCGTAACCGGGCTGAGGATAGCCCTGCTGCGGGTAGCCGGGTTGCGGATAGCCGCCCGGCGCATAGCCAGGCTGCTGCGCCCCCGGGTTGTAGCCGGCCGGATCGAAACCGCCCGCATTCTGCTGCGCGCGGCGCTGCATAAAGCGCGAGGCCAGCCAGATGAAACCCAGCAGGCCGCCGCCAAGGATCAGGATCGTGCCCCAGGGGATGCCGCCGCCGGACGCGCCGCTGCCCGCATTATTGGCGTAGCCGGCATTGCTGCTGCGCGCCGGCTTCTGACCGTAGTCGGCGCGCGGCTTCTGGCCTTCCGCCAGCAGCGTGCGCAGCTTGCTGACCGCGGTCGGGTTCACCTTGGGCAGGCCGGGCGAGAGTTGCTCGGCCTTGGCCAGCGAGGCCTCTGCCGCAGCGAACTTGCCTTGCTTGGCCAATAGCTCCGCTTCGACGAAGTGAGCGCTGGCGCTGTTTGGATGGGCCTTGAGCACCTGGTCCATCATGGTTTGCGCCTCGACGTAATTGCCGGCCTGTGCGGCCGCATAGACGTCCTTCACCGTCGGTTCGGCAGCAAACACCGGCGCCGACAGCGCCATCGCGGCGGCCAGCACGGTCATGCTTGCGAATGATTTAGCCTTCATGGTCTAACCTCCTAGTTGAGACAGGCAACAGATGATGGCAGTTTACGCCAATTTCAAGGGGGCCGCCGTACGGTGGATCACAGAGCCCAGGGAGGCGGCGATGGTTTCGGCCACCATGTCCGCCGTGGCGGCCGACAGCGTCCAGCCCAGGTGGCCGTGGCCGGTGTTGTAGAACACCGCCGGCGACTTGCCCGGCCCGACGCGTGGCATCAGGTCCGGCGTCATCGGCCGCAGGCCGGCCCAGGGGGTGATGCTGCGCGTGCTGACGCCGGGGAAGCAGCGCTGCACCCAGTTGATCAGCGGCGCGATGCGGTCGGCGCGGATGTCGCGGTTGAAGCCGTTGAACTCCGCCGTGCCGGCCACGCGCAGGCGGTCCTCTCCCAATCGGCTGGAGACCAGCTTGGTGGCGTCGTCCAGCAGGCTGACGTTGGGTGCGGCGGCCTGGCTGGCGGCGTCGTTCAAGTGCACGGTGATCGAATAGCCCTTGACCGGATAGACGTTGACATGGTCGCCCAGCTGCGCGGCCAGTGCGCGGCTGGCGGTGCCGGCGCAGATCACTACCGCGTCGTAGTGGCTGGTGTCGGCCGCCTCGTCCTGCAGCACGGTGACGCTGGCGCCGTCGGCGCCGGCGCTGACATTGACCACCTGCTGGTTGAAGCGCAGCTGCACGCCCAGCCGCTGCGCGGCCTGCGCCAGGCCGACGGTGAACTTGTGGATGTCGCCGCTGCTGTCGCTCTCGGTGTAGTGGCCGCCGTAGTAGTCGCCGGCCAGCTGCGGCTCGATGGCGCGCATCTCTTCCGGCGTGACGGGGCGGCGCGCCAGGCCGCCGCGCGCCAGCAGCTTCGATACTTCGGACGCGCGCTCGAAGCCGGCGCGGTCGCGGTAGATGTGCAGGATGCCTTCGCGCTTCAAGTTGAAGTCGATGTTCTCTTCCTCGGCCCAGCTGAACAGATGCGCGCGCGCGGCCACCGCCATTTTCGTGATGGCGATGGTGTTGTCGCGGTACTGGGGAATGGCGGCGATGAATTCGGCGAACCAGGACAGCTTGTGCCAGCTCGGCTTGGGATTGACCAGCAGCGGCGCGTCGTTCTTCAGCATCCACTTCAGGCCATTGACCAGGGTGGAGCTGCGGTTCCAGACCTCGGCATGGCAGGCCGACAGCTGGCCGCCGTTGGCATACGAGGTTTCCATCGCCGCGTAGCGATGGCGTTCGAACAGGGTGACGGCGAAGCCGCGTTTGGCGAGCGCGTAGGCCGTGGTGACGCCGGTGATGCCGCCGCCGATGATAGCTATGGTCTTCATGAGTAAAACTCCAGCACGTCAAAGGGCATGGTCGCTGCGCACATGCGCAAGGACGAGCTGGGTTCCTTGTAGAGGCTTTCCCGATACCGCGGTGGCTTTTGGCCGTGTTGCTACCACCGCAGCTTACAACAAAAGCATCATTGGCGAAACGACTTTCTATGCCCGCTGTTGTTTCACAATGTAGCGGTCGATCACCGTCGGCAGCACCGTCAGCGGCACGCCGCAGCTTTGCACCAGCGCGTCGTTGAAGCCGGCCAGGTCGAACTTGCCGCCCAGCGCGGCCTTGGCGCGCTCGCGCTGGCGCAGGATTTCGTTGTGGCCCATCTTGTAGCCGCACGCCTGGCCCGGCGACACCGTGTAGCGGTCGATCTCGCTGGTCATGGCCTGCACGCCGCGGCCGGTGTTCTCGACCAGGAAGCGGATCGCCTGCTGGCGCGTCCACTTCATCGCGTGCATGCCGGTGTCGACCACCAGGCGGCAGGCGCGGAACTGCTGCGCCTGCAGGTAGCCGATCTGGCTGAACGGATCGTTGGCGTACAGGCCGAACTCGTCGACCAGCTGTTCCGCATACAGCGCCCAGCCTTCGATGAAGGCGTTGAAGCCGATCAGCGAGGAGATCAGCGGCAGCTCGTTGTGGTGCTCGGCCAGGTAGGCGCCTTGCCAGGCGTGGCCCGGGATGCCTTCGTGCGCGGTCAGCGTGGCGATCTCGGACTTCGGCCACAGTGTGGTCGACTTCAGGTTGATGTAGTAGATCGCCGGGCGCGAGCCGTCCAGCGCGGCGAAGTTCATATAGCCCAGCGGCGCGCCGGCTTCGATATCGATCGGCACGCGCTTGATCTGCAGCGGCACCTTCAGGTCCAGGTGCGAGATCCGCGGCATCAGCTTGCGCACCGCGTCGACGCGGTCGTTGCAGTAGGCGATCAGCTCCGCGCGGCCCTTGTCGTTGTCGGCGTAGAAGCGCTGCGGATCCTTGGACAGCGCCAGCAAACGCGCGCCCACCGTGCCCTTGGTGATGCCCTGCGACTTGAGGATGGCGTCGATGCGCGACTGCAGCATCTTGTTCTGTTCCAGGCCGATCGCGTGGATCTCCCTGGCGCTGTGCGTGGTCGAGGTGCCCAGGCGCAGCGCCCACTCGTAGTAGGCCGCGCCGTCCGGCAGGCGGTGCACGCCGGCGATGTCGGTGGCCTTGGCCGAGGCCTTGCCGAAGGTGGCGATCTGGCGTTCCAGCGCCGGGTACACCGAGCCTTCCACCAGCTTGGTGGCGCGCGCGTTCCAGTCGCCGGCGATGCCCAGCTTGTGGGTGCGCTCGGTGATCGAGGTCACCAGCTTTTGCGACGCCACGGCGGTCTTGCGGAATTCCTGCAACTGGCCCAGCGCCGTGCGGCAGATGAAGTTCGGCGGCATGATGCCTTTGCCGGCCTGCTCGGCGATGCGGGCGGTTTCCTGGTCCAGCATGCGGGCCATCGCGGCCACGCGCTCGAGATAGGCTTCCGCATCGGCGGCGTTGGCGATCTGGTGCTGCGAGTCGAGGAATTCCGGGATGCGGGTCAGCGCGCCGTCCTGTTGCGTGACGGGGAAGGGCGCGGTGCCGCCGTTAAAACCGCTGGCGGCGCCGCCGAACGGGAAGCGCAGGCCGGCGATGCCTTCGGTGGCCGCGTAGCTGATGGTGTCGTAGCGGGTCTGCGCATCGGCGCTCAGCGCGGCGCGGTCGACGCCGCCCAGGCGGGTCTGGATCGATTTGACTTGGGAAGCCCAGGCGGCGTCGCCGTTGGGGCCGATATCTTCCAGCTGCGACTTGAGCGCGGCGCGGGCGCCGTTGTCCAGGCCCAGGCCGGTGGCGCCGGTCGGCGACAGGCGCAGGATTTCTTCGGCGATGTCGTCCAGCAGCTTGGTGAATTTGGCGTCGGCGGGGTTGGCGGTGTCGGCCATTGCGAGGCCAGGCAGGGCGCCGACCGCGGTGGCGGATAAGGCGGTCAGCAGCAAGTCGCGGCGGGAGAAGTTACTCATGGCATCCTTTGTATTGGGTAAGGGAAAGAATCAGCGCGACGCCGACCTTAGCGTGGCGCCCCCGGGGATGTCAATGGCTTTCAATTAAGTCAGGCCGCGCAGCCACTCCTTGATCATCAGCGTGCTCTGCTGAACCAGCTGCGCGCCGTGCTTGCGGGTGCCGGCGCGCAAGTCCTCCAGGTGGGAGCCGGCGTGCACCAGTTCCACCGCATGGCCGACCAGCCACAGCTCCAGCCTGGCCGGGTCGAATTCGGGATGGCACTGGAACGCCAATGCGTGCTTGCCGACCGCGAACGCCTGGTGGCGGCAGGCCGGCGTCGAGGCCAGCAGTTCCGCGCCGTAGGGCAGGTCGAAGGTATCGCCGTGCCAGTGCAGCATCGAGGTCAGTTCCGGCGCCAGGTGGCGCATCGGCGAGGCGGCGCCGGCTTCGGTCAGGCGCAGCGGCGCCCAGCCGATTTCGCGGATGCCGGAATGGACCAAGGCGTCCAATGCCCTGGCCATCAGCTGCGCGCCCAGGCACAGGCCCAGCGTCGGCTGCTGGGCGATCAGGCGCTTGCGCAGCAGGGTGATCTCGTCGTTGATGAAGGCGTAGTGGCGGGTGTCGTTGACGCTGATCGGGCCGCCCAGCACGATCACCAGGTCGGCGTCCGCGGCGGGGGCGAGGTCGTCGCAGCCGGCCTCCAGGTAGTGCAGATGATAGCCGGCGGCGGCCAGCGGCGCGGCAAAGCTGCCCACGTCTTCAAACATGACGTGACGTATGGCGACCGCAGTTTTTTTGGCGGTTCTGCTCATGGTGGTCTCCTCCCGAATTTTTCCTAGGTTAGCCTAAAATGTCATCGGAAAGGTTGTATTACGGTAATTCGTGAGAAAAACGCAATTTGAGGCGTTCGGCCAGGCCGCGCAGCGCGTCGGCTTCCTGGCGCGGCAGGGCCAGCGCCACGTACATGTCGGGACGCACCAGGTAGGCGGCGTCCTTCAGCAAACCGGCCTGTCCGGCGGCCTCGCTCCATGCGTAGGCATGCAGCGGCAGGCGCAGCGCCTGCGCGGCGGCGGCCAGCTGCGGTTCCGGCTGGCCATACACGTGCAACTGCCAGTCCAGCGTCTGCAGCGCGCCGAAATTGTCATGGCCGTCCGCCAGCGGCAGCCAGGGCAGGCGGTCGCCGCCGATGATCTCGCCGGCGCGGCCGCCGCTCAGCGCACTGTCGGGATAATGGATCTGCACCTGCGACAGTGTCCTGAACAGCGTGCGGCGGGCGGCGGCAAAGCCGGTCAGCACCGGGAACACATGCGGCAGCAGCCAGCTGCGCAGCAGTTGCCCGCCCGCGCCCTGCGAGACGATCAGCTGGAAGGCGCGGTCGGTGGTGGCCACCAGCTTGCGCGCGAAGACGATGCGCTCGGCCTCGTAGGTGTCGAGCAGGGTGGGATCGGCGCGGCCCTGCAGCACGTGGGCCAGCTTCCATGCCAGGTTGACGGCGTCGCCGATGCCGGTGTTCATGCCCTGGCCGCCGGCGGGGCTGTGGATGTGGGCCGCATCGCCGCCGATGAAGCAGCGGCCGGCGCGGAAGTGCGCGGCCACGCGGTGGTGCACGCGGTAGGTCGAGAACCAGTTCAGCTGCTCCACCTGGATGCCCAGCAGCGGCTCCAGCACCGGTCGCACCGCGTCGAAGCCGGCGTCCTGCGGCGCGTCCTCCGGCATGATGCCGATCAGGCGCTGCATGCCGCGCGAGCGCACCGGCAGCATCAGCGCGAAGGTGTTGGCGCCCAGGTGGCCGATCAGGTCGCGGTTGGGCGGACCGGAGGTCTGCACGTCGGCCACGTAGTACAGGTGGTCGTAGGTGCCGCCGCTGAAGTCCAGCTTGAGCGACTCGCGCACCCGGCTGCGGGCGCCGTCGCAGCCGCACAGCCACGCGGCGCTGCAGGGGATGCGCTCGCCGTCGCGCTCCAGCACCGCGCGCACGCCCCATTCGTCCTGGGTGAAGGATTCCAGTTCGGTGTTCCATTCGACCTCGACGCCGCCGGCGCGCAGCTGCTCGACCAGGAAGCGCTCATGGTCGTCCTGCGCGAAGGCCAGCACGAAGGGATAGGGACTGAGGCCGGCGCCGATATCCTTGAGCGGCAGCTCGGCGATATCCTCGCCGGCCTCGCGCAGGTGGATGGTCTCGATCTTGATGCCGAGGTTGACCACCACGTCGGCAAAGCCCAGCTGGCGGTAGAACTCCAGCGTGCGCGCATGCACGGCCATCGCGCGCGAGGCCTGGCCCGGGCCGCTGTTGCTGTCGATGATGCGCACGGCCACGCCATGCCGCGCCAGGGAGATGGCGAGCACCAGTCCGGTGGGTCCGGCGCCGACGATGAGCACTTGAGTAGCCATGAAACCAGTCTACATCCGTGCAGGAATGGGGTGCGCGCAATTGGCGGCGACGGTTTTTGACGCTGCTGGTATCATTCATGCATCTTATTTAACTTATTTTTGACGCGATGACACATTCCTCTCTCCGCCGTACCGTGCTGCTGGCGCTGGCCGCCGCTCCCTTGGCCCGCGCCGCGGACCTGCTGGACAGCGCGCCGTCCGCCACGCCGTTGTCGCCCGCCGCGCAACTGGCGCAGCTGGAGGCGACGTCGGGCGGGCGGCTGGGCGTGGCGGCGTTCAACACCGCCGACGGCCGCGAGTTGATGCATCGCGGCGGCGAGCGCTTCCCGTTCTGCAGCACCTTCAAGATGATGTTGTCGGCGGCGGTGCTGGCCAAGGAGCCGGCGCTGCTGAAAAAGCGCATTCAATATACGAAGGACGACCTGGTGCCGCATGCGCCGGTCACCGGCAAGCATCTGGCGGACGGCATGACGGTGGCGGAGCTGTGCGAGGCGACGCTGCAATACAGCGACAACCCGGCCGCCAACCTGCTGATGAAGCAGATCGGCGGACCGGCCGCGGTGACGGCCTACGCGCGCTCGATCGGCGACACCGAATTCCACCAGGAGCGCTGGGAGACGGAGCTGAACTCCGCGATTCCGGGCGACGCGCGCGACACCACCACGCCGCTGGCGATGGCGCGCTCGCTGCAAAAGCTGGTGCTGGGCGACGCCCTGCCGGCGGCGCAGCGCAAGCAGCTCAAGGACTGGATGCTGGGGAATACCACCGGCGCGACGCGCATCCGCGCCGGCGTGCCGGCCGGCTGGCCGGTGGCCGACAAGACCGGCGCCGGCGAATACGGCACGGTCAACGACATCGCCGTGATCTGGCCGCCCGGGAAGGCGCCGATTGTGCTGGCGGTCTACCTCACGCAGCCCGGCAAGGACGACAAGATCCGCCCGGAATTCCATGGCGAGGTGGCGAAGATTGTCATCGATGCCTTCAAGGTGGGATAAACTACGCCCCTTACTCAAAAGAGGCATAGCCCATGAATACCAAAAAACAGCCTCCAAAGACCCCGGAGGCGCCCGCCGCCATGGGCGTCAACCCCTATCTGGACGCCGATTTCTATAACCGCGTGCGCGACTACACCGAGCGCGATGCGACCTTTTCCAAGGAATTGAAGGCGATCGGCGAGACCGGCGCCGGCAAGCAGGACACCGATGCGCGCACCGCGCCGTCGCTGGAACTGCTGCGCGGCGTGGTCAAGAAAGGCTTGCCGCTGTCGGATATGCTGGACCGCATCGTGCAGGGTGTCGAAAGCGGCTTGTGGGAACCGTGGCTGACGGCCTTCGGCATCGAGCTGCGCGGCGTGAACTACGCCAAGACCGGCGAGCGCAACGCGCGCCTGGCGCTGGACATGAGCCTCGGCTCCAAGGCGCATGCGTTGTTCGCCAACGCCGGCGTCGGCAACTGGCGCAGCCAGGTCGCGCGCGACTGCGCCCAGATCCAGATCGAAAAACCAACCGAAAAGACGCCGGCGCAGGCCTACGCGATCTTCTTCCTCGACGCGCCTTAAGATCCATGGCAAGAGAAAAACGGTCGCTGCCGCCTCGGCTCTCGCCCGAGGAGGTGATCGCCAGGAAGCAGATGCGAGAACGGAAGGACGCCGAGGTGCGCGGCGTCACCTCGATACAGGAAATGCGCGACGCCATCAAGCGCGCCGCGCGCGCGCTGCCGGTGATTTCGGAAGTGCCGCGTTTCGGCGTGCTCGATGCGGCCGCGTTCCGGGCGCGTGCCGCGCAGGGACTGCCGTTCATGATCACCGGGCTGGTAGGCCGCTGGCCCTTGTCGGCGCTGACGCCGGAAACGCTGCGCGAGCGCTTCAGCCACCTGCCGGTGCGCGCGCGGGTGGGCGACTATATCAACACTGCATTCGCGCCGGATCGGGCCATGCAGGACATGACCATGCTGGAGTATCTGGAGCTGGCCGATGGCACGCATGGTCTGCCGCCGTATCTGGGCAATCTGGAATTGCGCGAGTTGAACAGCATGTGCCACTGGCCCACGTACTTCGACAAAATGGGACCGCCGCGCTTCTGGATCGGTCCTGCGGGGACGGTGACGCCGCTGCATTGCGACTACGACGACAACATCTTCGCGCAGATCTGGGGCACCAAGCGCATCTTCCTGTCGCCGCCGCATCATGACGAATTCCTGTACACCAGCGAAGCGAACGCCATCCTGTTCGGTTCCCCGGTGGATCCCGAAGCGCCGGACTTCGACAAATTCCCGCTCGCCCGCCAAGCCTGCATGATCGAATGCATCGTCAAGCCGGGCGAGATGCTGTATGTGCCCGCCGGCTGGTACCACCAGGTCCGCGCGCTGACGTTTTCTCTCTCTTCGAACCGCTGGGCGAGGGCGATGCCGTTCGCATTGAACGGCGACCCGTCGCTGCAGCGCCCTTAGTTCGAACGACGAGTGTCAGTGCCGACATTCGGACATCAGGGAACTTTTTAGATGCCGAAAGTTCCGTAAATGTCCGAATGTCGGCACTGACACCAATGATTTTATGGATAATCGTCGTTCATGTCCCGTTTCTCGTCGTTCGTCGCCTAGCCTCTCCTTTCGCCGCCTTGCTTGAATTACACTGCGGTCATGTTCAAGCAAGGGGGCGATATGTGGAGCAGGCTGAGGAACTGGTATCGTGAGTGGGATGCGGAGCAGTTGCGTGTGCTGGAGCATCCTGAACTGGCGGCAACCGTGGCGCCCGGTTACCGGCGCTATTTCGCGCTGAAGATGGCCGAGCTGTCTTTCATCGAACGCCAGCAACTGCGCGATTTTTCGCTGAAGTACCGGGGCTGGCGCACCTATGCGGCCATCGCCGGCCTGCTGTCGCTGTGCACGCTGGCGGGGTTGGTCGGGGGCTTGGTCTTTCCCGACAAGGGGATGCTGCCGCCCATTATCCTGGCCAACGCCATCGGCATCGCCATGGCGATAGCGTTCATCGGTGCATGGTTCAATTACCGCAAGATGATCGGCAGAGGCCTGTGGGTCGGCGTGAGCATGGTCGGCTGGGCGGTGTTTTCCGGGCTGGCCGGCATCGTTGCCCACGCGGTGCGGCATGGCGGCTCCTTGCAGGGGGAACTCGCGGCGAGAGGGCCGACGGTGATTGCCATCTGCCTGGCGGGATGCGCCTTGTTCGCGCTGCCGATTGCGCTGGTGGGTTTGATGCGCAATCAGCAGTTCGAGGTGCTGACCGCGAAGCTGGCGTTCGATGCCGAGCGCGAACGGGCGGCGCGCGAGCTGAGCGAGTCGCAACTGCGGTTGCTGCGCGCCCAGATCGAGCCGCACTTCCTGTTCAATACGCTGGGCGCGGTGCAGCAGTTGGCGGAAAAGGGCGCGCCGCTGGCGGCCGCGCTGACCGCCAGCCTGATCGATTTCCTGCGCGCCAGCCTGGCCGGCATGCGCAGCGAACGGGTCACCTTGCGTGCCGATTTCGCCCTGATCGACGCCTATCTGAACGTGATGCGGACGCGTATGGGCGAACGCCTGCGCTACCGCCTCGACCTGCCCGAGGCGCTGGCCGGCACCAGCGTGCCCGGCATGATGCTGTTGACACTGGTGGAGAACGCGATCAAGCATGGCATCGAGCCATCGCTGCGCGGCGGCGAGATCGGCGTGAGCGTGCAGCGGCAGGACGGCATGGTGCGGATACGAGTGCAGGACAGCGGCGTCGGCATGAGCGCCACGCCGGGCGCCGGCGAGGGCATCGACAATGTGCGCAAGCGCCTGCAACTGGCATATGCCGGCGCGGCAGGCTTGGACTTGAGCGACGCGGACGATGGCGGGGTGATCGCCGATATCCTGCTGCCGGCGGGGGCGGGGGCGGAGGCATGAGCGCGCGCATCCTGATCGCGGAGGATGAGCCGCTGATGCGCGAGCGTCTGCTCGGCATGCTGCAAGAAGCCTGGCCGCAAGCCGAGGTGGTGCTGGTTGCCGAAAACGGCAACGATGCCTGGGACGGTTTCCTGGAGCACGAGCCGGACGTGGTCTTCCTCGATATCCGCATGCCGGGCCTGTCCGGGCTGGAGGTGGCCGAGCGCATCGGCGACGCCGCACATATCGTTTTCGTCACCGCCTACGACCAATATGCGGTCGATGCCTTCGACGCCGGCGCGGTCGACTACCTGCTCAAGCCGGTGCAGGCCGACCGCCTGGCGCGGGCGCTAACGCGTTTGCGCGACAAGCTGAATGGCCCGCCCGCCGATATGGGCGAGCTGCTGCGCCAGCTGAAGGCCGCACTGCCGGCCCAGGCGAGCGAGCGCCTGAAATGGATCAAGGCCACGGTCGGCAAGCAGATTCGCTTGATCGACGTGCGGGACGTGCTGTTCTTCCAGTCCGACACCAAGTACACCCGCGTGGTGCTGGCCGAGTCCGAAGCATTGGTCCGGATCGCGCTGAAGGATCTGTTGGGCGGGCTGGATCCGGAGCATTTCTGGCAGATACACCGGGGCACGGTGGTCAACGTCAAGGCCGTGACGGCGGTGGAACGGATCGATGCCGAGCGGCTGGAAGTGCAGGTGCGCGGCTGCGCCGAGAAGCTGCCGGTCAGCCGAACCTTCGCGCATCTGTTCCGCAACTGAGCGAGCGCCGTCTCACTTTTCCCATTCCAGATGCACGACCTTGTAGCCTTTGTCCTTCAAGACCTTCAGCAGGGCGGGCAGGGCTTTCGCGGTTGGGATGTTCGCGTCGTGCATGAGGATGATGCCCTTGCCTGATTTGTCCAGGCTCTCGGTCAGGCGCTTGACGAGGATCTCGGTGGTGTCGTCCGGCAGCCAGTCATTGATGCCGAAGTCGATCGATGCGACCGTCAGGTCGGCTTGCTTGAGTGCGGCCAGCAGCGTCGGCGTCTCTTCCAGGAACGGGAAGCGGTAGGCCGGGGTGGCGGTGCCGAACGTGGCACGGTAGATATCCTGCGTTTTCTTCAGGTCCGCCAATTGCTCGTCCGCGCTGAGCGCGGCCATGTGCTCGTGCTTGTAGCTGTGGATGCCCGTCGAGTGGCCTTCGCCGACGACGCGCCTGGCCAGTTGCGGATACTGCGTCAGCCGCTCGCCGATCATGAAGAAGGTGGCTTTGGCGCATTGATCGGCCAGCGCCTTGAGCACCATCGGCGTGTATTCAGGCACCGGACCGTCGTCGAAAGTCAGCACCACTTCGCCCTTTTGCAGCGGCAGCGCGTTGTGCTGGTGCGCGCCGTACAAGGCGCCTTCGCGCTTGAGCGTGATGGTGCGCTCGGTGCCCAGCGTATCCGGGCCGCATTCCGCTGCGACGGCCGATCCAGTCAGTGCCGCCAATATCAGTGCGTGTGCCACTGTCGATTTCATTGTTGTTTGTCTCCGGTGTGGATGTGGCCTACCAGGTCGGGTACCGGGATGGCCAGCGTTGTCGTTAGGCCGTTGATGTCGGCTTGCCATTCGCTGAGTTGTTGGCCGCTGCATTTTAACGCGGCTTCGCGCCGGGTCCACATTTGCGCAAGGGCGCCAGGGCGGTCGGTGACGGACGTGTCGAGCAGGGAGGCGCTGGCGGCCGGGCCGAGATAGTCGCGCGCCACGGCCTGCCAGTCGGGGATGTCCAGCACGCGCATCAGGTCTACGCCGATGGCGCCGTGCAGGTTGACGGCCGCCAGCGCGTAGCTGTTCTCGTGCGCGAACGAGCAGCCGATGTTGTGCGCGCCGCCCGCCAGCACGACGCGCGGAGGCTTGCCCGGCGTCGATGCGATGCCGATGGACTCGGGCTGCAGGCCAAGCACGCCGGCCAGCGCCTGCCGTAGCGCTTCGCGGATCTGCGCCCGTGCGCGTGCGCGCTGCGGGCTGGTTTCCACGCCGATGATGAATACGCCGTCTCGCAACGCCGGCACGGGGCCGGGCCATGGATGGACGGCCAGCGTCGTCATGCGCGTGCCGGCGCTGCGGGGCAGCCGGCCCAGTTGCCGTTGGCCGGGATATGCTCGCCCTTCATCACCAGCGTTAGCGCGCCGAGGCGGGCGTTGTCGCCGACCACGGCGCTGTACAGCACCGAAGCGCGCGGCCCCATGTAGACACGCTCGCCGATGGTGACCTGGTCGATCTTCATCACGCGGTCTTCGAACAGGTGGGTCTGCGGACAGGTCAACGCATTCAATTCGCTGTTGTCGCCGATCCGCACGCAGTCGAATTCCGTGATGTCGGTGGTGTCCATGTAGACGCCCTTGCCGATGCGGGAGCCCAGCAGGTTGAAGGCCAGCGGCAGCCACGGCGTGCCGCGCAGATAGCGCATGAAGTTCGGCACGGCGATGCCTTCGTACAGATTGGTCACGCCTTCCGACAGCCAGACGAACGGTGTCCACATCGGTTCCGATTGCTTGCGGTAGCGGCCGATCAGCAGCCACTTGAGCAGTACCACGAAGACGTAGTTGCCGACGCCGTAGGCCAGCCCCGCCAGGGTCAGGTCCCAGATCACTTCCGCCCAGCGGCCGGCGCCGGCGGCCGGCATCACTTGCAGCACCAGCGTGTAGCCGACCGCGATCACCAGCGCATGCGGCGCGACGATGCGGAATGCCTCGATCAGGCCGCGGCCCAGGCGGCGCATCGGCGACGGGTGGAAGGTCAGCCACTCGGGATAGCCGCTGGTCTGCTCGCGCGCGGGCAGGTTGATCGGCGGGGAGCCGAGCCAGGTGTCGCCGCTGTTCATCTGCGCGTTGCCGGGCGCGCGCGAGTGCACGCCGATCAGCACCTGCTCCGGTAGTACCGTGCCGTCCGGGATGTAGGCGCCGTTGCCGACGAAGCTGCGGTTGGAGATGACGGTCGGCTGCATGGTCATCCAGCCGCCGTCGATTTCCTCGTCGCCCAGCATGACGGCGTCGGCGATGAAGGTTTCGTCGCCGAGGGTCAGCATGTCCGGCACCACGCCGAGCGCGGTGGAGATTTCCGCATCCTTGCCGACCTTGGCGCCCAGCAGGCGATACCAGTAGGGGGCGAACACGGTGGCGTAAATGCCGTGCAAAACGTTGAGGCTCGATTCCTGGATCTGGCTGACCAGCCACTTGGCGACATAGGTGTTGCTGTGCACCGCGAAGCGGCCCGGCTTCAGGCGCGGCAGCACGCTCCAGCGGATGCCGGCCGACAGCAGCGCGGTCAGCACGATCAGCACCGTGCTGGCCGGGAAGGCCAGCAGGAAGTAGCGCAGCAGGCGGATGGTCATGTCGTCGCCCTGCACCCATGGCAGCCATCCGCCTTCGTCGAACAGGTCGATCAGGATGAAGCTCGGGAACACCGGCATGAAGAACAGCGTGACGATCAGCAGGATGCCGAAGATGAAGAACACGCCTTCGCCGAAGCGGCGCGCGCCGCTGGCCTGCGGCCGGGGCGGCAGCCGGTTGGTGTCGAAGGCGCCCATGTCGCGCGCCGGTGAGCCGGCCCAGATGCGGCCTGCGGGTACGACGCCGCCGTCGCTCAATGCCGATTGGCCTTCGAGGTGGCCCAGCGCTTCGACGCGCGTATTGCCTTCCATGATGGCGAAGGAGCTGACGCAGGCGTCGTCGCCCAACGTGATGCGGCCCAGATGCAGGAAGCCGCGTTCGACGCGGGCGTTCTCGAAGTTGACGGCGTTGCCGATGCTGACGTTGTCGCCGATCCGCAGCAGGTCCGGCGCGCGCAGCGTCATCGAGCCGATGATGACGTCCTTGCCGACCCTGGCGCCCAGTGAGCGCAGCCACCAGGCGTTGAGCGAGGAGCCGCTCAGCAAATAGGCCGGCGCGGATTCGACCAGCCGGTCGGCCAGCCACCAGCGGTAGTAGGTCACGCCCCACAGAGGATACACGCCCGCTTGCAGGCGGCCGGCGATCAGCCATTTTCCGGCGATGGCGATGGCGAATTCCATCACGGTGGCCAGCAGGAACACGCAGACCGAGGCGGCGATCGCGCGCGGCACCGAGTCGCCGGGATCGCCGGTGAAGAAGTGGTAGGTAAAGAACGGCGCCAGCCACTGCGCCATGCGCAGCGCGACCAGCGCCGGCATGGCGGCGGCTTGCGCCATGCCGCATGTCCAGCGCTTGAGCGTGGAGGGCGGCGTCCATGGCTGTTCTTCGGCGCCGGCGTTCGGCGCATCGGCCAGCACCAGCGCGATCTTGCCGATCTGGCGCTGCTGGTAGATGTCGCGCACGGTGACGTGGGCAAAGCGCGGATCGGCGCGCAGGGCCGAGGCCAGGCGCGCTGCGAAGAAGGAGTGGCCGCCAAGGTCGGTGAAGAAGTCGGCGTTGCGCAGGATGGGCTGGCCGGGGAACAGCGCGGCCAGCGCGGCGAACAGCGCTTCCTCGGCCGGCGTCTCGGGCAGGTCGGAATCTTCGGCGCTGCCGGCCGGCGGTGCGCTGAGCGGCGTGGCTTTCAGCGTCTTGCGGTCGATTTTGCCGGAGGTCAGGCGGGGCATGGCGTCCAGCATTTCGTAGCGGCCGGGGACCATGTACGGCGGCAGCTTCGCGGCGAGGCTGGCCCTCAGCGCACGCGGATCCAGCGTGGCGCCGGCTTCGGCGACCAGGTAGGCGACCAGCTGGTCGATGCCGTCGTCCTTGCGCAGCAGGACCGCGACCGTGCCGACGCCCGCCTGCTGCGCCAGCAGGGCTTCGATCTCGCCCAGTTCGACGCGGAAGCCGCGTATCTTGACCTGGTCGTCGGCGCGGCCCAGGCACACCACTTCGCCGTCGGCGGCGATGCGCGCGAGGTCGCCGGTGCGGTACAGGCGCGCGTCATGTTCGCCGCTGGACCAGGGATTGGCCAGGAATTTTTCCGCCGTCAGGTCCGGTCGGCCGAGGTAGCCGGCCGCCAGGCCGGGGCCGGTGATGCACAATTCGCCGATCTCGCCGCGCGGCAGCAGGCGAAGCGGCGCGCCGGGCGCGGCATCGGGATTGGCGTCGATCACCAGCAGGCCGTAGTTGGGCAGCGGCGTGCCGATGGTGACCGGCTGGCCGGGATGCAGGCGCGCGAGGCTGGCGGAGACCGTCGCCTCGGTCGGACCGTAGGTGTTGAACATCTGGCGGCCTGCGCGCGACCAGCGTTCGACCAGCGATTCCGGGCACATCTCGCCGCCGAGGTTAATCAGGCGCAGGCTGGCCACTTCCTGGTTGAACAGCGCGAGCAGGGTGGGGACGGCGTGCAGCACCGTCACGCGGTTCTGCTCCAGCATGCGCGGCAGCGTTTCGGGGTCGCCGCTGATTTCCTTCGGACCTATCCACAAGGTGGCGCCGCACAGGTAGGCGATCCAGATTTCCTCGAACGACATATCGAAGGCGACCGAAAAGCCTTGATAGACCTTGTCGGCGGCGGTCACGCCCAGCACCGCGTTCTCGCTGCGCAGGAAGTGGCAGATGCTGCGCTGGGTGATCAGGATGCCTTTCGGCTTGCCGGTCGAGCCGGAGGTGTAGATGACATAGGCCGGGACGTCGGGCGAGACCGCGCCTCGGCGCGGCAGGACGGCGCCGGGGGCGGGCACGGCCAGCAGCGCCTCGGCGGTCCAGACCGGCCGGCCGATGGCGGCCAGGCGTGGCGCGAAGGAGGCCGAAGTCAGCACGCCGGCGCCGTCGGCGTCGTCCAGGCAGACCTGCAGGCGCTCGACCGGCGTGTCCTCGTCCACCGGCAGCCAGGCCGCGCCGGCCTTGGCGATGGCCGCCTGCAGCACCAGCAGCTCGATCCCGCGCGGCAGCCACAGGCCGACGATCTGGCCCGGCCGCACGCCGGCGTCGATCAGGCGCGCAGCGGCCAGGTCGGCCTGCGCGTTCAGCTCGCGGTAACTCAGCGTGCGCTCGCCGAAGATCAGCGCGGCCTGGTCGGGGCTGCGCGCGGCGGTCGCTTCCAGCAGATCGGCCAGGATTTCCTCGCGCAGCAAGTCTTGCTGCTGCGCTCCATACAGGATGTCCGGATGCGATTGCGGAATATGCTGTGTTACTGGGTCGTTCATGTTGAAACTTTATTTGATCGTGGCGTGTCATTGTACGGTACGCCTGTCTGTTCCTCTAGAGGAGCAATGCAAGTTCTGCTTACAGCCTTTACAATAGGAAATAAGAGCATACTGAGAAGGAGTCGCATGTCCACGCACCGTCCTTTTATCGCACCACTGCAATTTGACGACCCGATTGCCGCCTTCGACCAGGTCCAGGCCATTTACGACGCCAACATCGCCCATCTGCGCGATGCCATGAAACGCTTTGTCGCCGGCGAGGATGTCGGCGAGCACGTGCGCGGCTGCTATCCCTTTGTCCGCGTGCATACCGACACCGTGGCCCGCGCCGATTCGCGCCTGGCCTTCGGTTTCGTCGCCGGCCCCGGCACCTACGAAACCACCTTGACCCGGCCCGACCTGTTCGTGCGCTACTACCAGACCCAATTCAAGTTGCTGCTGCAAAACCACGGCAGCCGCCAGCAGGTAAGGATCGAAGTGGGGACCAGCGCGATGCCGATCCCGATCCATTTCTCGTTTGCCGAGCACGAGCACATTGAAGGCACGATGAGCGCCGGACGCCGCCTGTTGATGCGCGATGTCTTCGATTTGCCGAACCTGGCCGCGATGGACGACGGCATCGCCAACGGCACGCACGAGCCGCCGCCGGGCGAGGCGCAGCCGCTGGCACTGTTCACCGCGCCGCGCGTGGACTATTCGCTGCAGCGCCTGCGCCATTACACCGGCACTTCCTGTGAGCACTTCCAGAAATTTGTGCTGTTCACCAATTACCAGTTCTACATCGACGAGTTCATCAAGCTCGGCCACGAGCTGATGAACGCGGCCCCCAACGCGCCGGATAACGATTACGTCGCCTTTGTCGAGCCGGGCAACCTGGTCACGCGCCGCGTCGGCCAGGCCGTCGAGCCGGGCGATGCGCTGGGCGCCGCGCCGCCGCGCATGCCGCAAATGCCGGGCTATCACCTGATCCGCGCCGACGGCACCGGGATTTCGATGGTCAATATCGGCGTCGGCCCGGCCAACGCCAAGACCATCACCGACCACATCGCCGTGCTGCGCCCGCACGCCTGGCTGATGCTGGGCCATTGCGCCGGCCTGCGCAATACCCAAGAGTTGGGTGATTACGTGCTGGCCCACGGCTATGTGCGCGAGGATCACGTGCTGGATGAGGATTTGCCTTTGTGGGTGCCGATCCCGCCGCTGGCCGAGGTGCAGGTGGCGATCGAGGCCGCCGTGGCCGAGGTCACGCAGCTGACCGGCCACGACCTGAAGCGCGTGATGCGCACCGGCACCGTCGCCAGCACCGACAACCGCAACTGGGAATTGTTGCCACAGCGCACGCCCGAGCGCCGCTTCAGCCAGAGCAGGGCGATCGCGCTGGACATGGAGAGCGCGACGATCGCCGCCAACGGCTTCCGTTTCCGCGTTCCCTACGGCACTTTGTTGTGCGTGAGCGACAAGCCTATGCATGGGGAAATCAAGTTGCCGGGCATGGCTAACCAGTTTTACCGCGACCGTGTCGACCAGCATTTACGCATCGGCATCCGCGCGATGGAGCTGCTGCGGGCGCTTGGTGTGGACAAACTACACTCTCGCAAGTTACGCAGCTTCACGGAAGTGGCCTTCCAGTAGTTTCATCGCCTGCCCGCAAGCCCGCGCAATGCGGGCTTTTTTCATTTTTGCGGCAAACGTTTCCACTCTCCTGATACCCTTTTCGATATCAAAAACCCCAAAAAATTGATTGGTTTGTTTTTCTTCCAGCCCCTAAGATTTAATTCAGACAGCTGAATATTGGTCAGCTCTCTATAAAACAGATAACACTGGAGACTTATGAAACACATAGCATCCGGGGCTTGCGAGTCCCAGGCGAAGCATCGCCTCGTCCTGAAAACCAGCGTCGCCGTCCTCGCGGCGGCGGGCCTGATGAGCGCTTTCCCAGTCATGGCGCAAGAAGCCCCGGCCGCCGATGCGGCGCCGTCGAGCGTCGTCACCGTGACCGGCGTGCGCAAGGCCGCGCAGAGCGCGCAGAAGATCAAGCAGGATGCCGAAAACGTTATCGATTCCATCGTCGCCGACGATATCGGTAAGTTCCCGGATACGAACGTCGCCCAAACCCTGGCCCGCGTCACCGGCGTGCAGGTGCGCCGCGACGGCGGTGAAGCCAACACGGTCCTGATCCGCGGCTTGCCGGGCATCGCCACTGTGTTGAACGGCCGCGAGCTGTTCACCACCACCGGCCGCTACATCCAGCTGGCCGACATTCCATCGACCATGCTGCAGCGCGTGGACGTGTACAAATCCCAGAGCGCCGACCTGCTCGACGGCGGTATCGCCGGCGTGATCGATGTGCGCACCAACCGTCCGTTCGATTTCAAGGGCTTCACTGCGGCCATCAACGGTGGCGGCACCAATAATTCGCAGGCCGACCGCACCGACCCTAACCTCAGCGGCATGATCTCGAACCGCTGGAAAACGCCGGTCGGCGAAGTCGGCGCCTTGTTCGGCGTTTCGTATGTGCGCAACCACTATTCGGAAGAGCGCGCGTTCAACACCAAGCCGATCGACAAGAGCTGGCTGCTGCCTGCGCTGACCGGTCCCGACCTGATGGGCCTGCAGAACGTCAAGGGCGACCGCCGCCGCGCCGCAGCCAACTATGCGCTGCAGTGGAAGCCGAACAAGGATGTGGAACTGTACGCCGAAGGCCTGGCGACCCATTACCTGAACAACTTCGAGACCGACTTCCTGGTCGCGCTGCCATGGTGGGGCCCTGGCGATACCATGTCCGGCACCAAGATCCCGGGCACCAACCAGCTGCAGTCGCTGACTTCGCACAACGTCAATACCATTATGTCGACCCAGGCCAACCGCGCCAACAACGTGACCCAGCAGCACGCCATCGGCGGCCGCTGGAACGCCGCGCCGGGCCTGAAACTGACCTCCGAGCTGGCCCGCACGCTGTCGGACTACGATTGGCAGAACCCGATCCTGGACACCATCACCACCATGCCTACTTCGGTGGTCAACACCAATGTCGGCGGCAGCGCCAACGTCTCGTACAGCGGCCAGGATATCAGCGATTCCAAGAACTACCGCCTGGACCAGCTGTTCGACCGCTATGGCCATGACCACGGCGCTTCGACCGACTGGCGCGCCGACGGCACCTACACGCTGGCGGACGACGGCTTCTTCAAGGACTTCGGCTTCGGCGTGCGCGCCGCCAAGCGTACCGCCGCATCGATCAAGTCGTTCGAGGGCTCGGTGCCTGCGACCGGCACCGTTTCCGCAGCCAGCCTGCCAGGCCTGAACTGCACCTCCGAGATGAATAACAACTGGGGCGCGACGTCGTGGTACACGCCTTGCGCCAGCTACCTGATCTCCAACACGGCCGACGTCCGCCAGGCCGTCACCGGCAGCTCGGCCGCCAAGGCGCTGGATCCTGGATCGTACTTCGCCGACCAGGAAAAGAACTACGCCTTCTACGGTAAGGCGCACATCGGCTGGGAAACCGCCGGTATCCCGATCGACGGCGTGCTGGGTCTGCGCGTGACCAAGACCGACGCGGACTTGCTGGGCAAGCTGGGCGTCGGCAATGCCGACGGCACCACGACGTATATCGATACCGGCAAGAGCAGCAGCAATACCGACTACCTGCCTAGCGCGAACTTCAAGCTGCAACTGCGCGACGACGTCGTCGGCCGCGTATCGCTGACCAAGACGCTGACCCGTCCCGACTTCGCCCAGCTGAATCCAGGCACCGCCTATGTCTTCCCGGGCGCCACCGTGCAGGCCACCGCATCGGGCGGCAATCCGGACCTGAAGCCTTTCACCGCGCGTAACTTCGATGCGTCGCTGGAGTGGTACTTCGCGCCGACCGGCATGGTCAGCGCAGCCTTGTTCCGCCATGATTTCAAAGGCTACATCATGAGCAAGGTGGCCAAGGAAACATACAACGGCCAGGTCTTCGACGTCACCCGTCCATTCAACACCGATGACGGCTACCTGCAGGGCGCGGAAGTGGCGTACCGCCAGTTCTACGACCAACTGCCAGGCTGGCTGGGCGGCTTCGGCCTGGAAGCGAACGCGACCTACACCGAAGGCCAGACCACGACTTCGGGCGACAACACCCTGAGCGGCAAGCCGTTTGCCGGCATGTCGAAATGGTCGTACAACGTCGTCGCGCTGTATGAGAAGTATGGCATCTCGGGCCGCCTGGCCTACAACTGGCGCTCGAAGTTCGTTCAGCTCTACAATGACGGCGGCCCTGGCCTGGACCTGATCGCCGCGCCGATGTCGTCGCTGGACGGCTCGCTGGGCTACAAGATCAACGAGAATACGTCGATCACGCTGACCGGCTCCAACCTGTTGAACTTCAAGTATTCCGACTACTGGAAGGACAAGGCACTGTATCCACGCGATACCCGCCGCTACGATCGTTCGGTCGGCCTGTTCCTGAACTGGAAGATCTAAGACTGCTGCTGCAACCTGGCCGCGTCCCCGCCTGAGCGAGGACGCGGCCTCGCACTTTGAGGTAACTAAGATGTCGAATCAAAAAATGTCGGTGGTGGAAAAAATCGGTTTCGGCGCCGGCGATATGGCGCTGAACGTGGTGATCTCGTCGATGATGCTGATCATTACCTTCTTCTACACCGATATCTACGGCCTGAAGACCACCGACCTGGCGCTGCTGTTCGTGCTGGTGAAGATCGTCGGCGCCATGAGCGACCTGGTGATGGGCCAGATCACCGACCGCGTGCTGACGCGCTGGGGACGTTATCGTCCGTGGCTGCTATTCCTCGCGCTGCCGTATGGCCTCAGCGTGTTCTTCGTCTTCTCCACGCCGGACTGGGGCTACAGCGCCAAGCTGGTATGGGCCTATTCGACCTACATCATCATGACGGTGATGACCTCCGGCGTGGGCGTATCCTATATTTCCCTGCCCAGCGCACTGTCCAACGATCCGCAGCAGACGCTGTCGGCCAACGGCTACCGCCTGTTCTTCGCCAAGATCGGCGCCTTCATGGTGACGGTGATCGTGCCGCTGCTGTCGGAGCGCTGGGGCGATGGCAACGCGGCCACCGGCTACCAGGCGGCGATGGCGGTGATGGCCGTCATGGGCGTGTTCCTGTTCCTGTTCTGCTTCTTCACCACCAAGGAGCGCGTGGTGCACAAGGTGCAGCGCCAGTCGCTGTCGGAGCAGATCAAGGTGCTGATGCTGAACGACCAGTGGCTGATCCTGTGCGCCGTGTGCGTCACCGGCACGATCGGCTACGTGGTGCGCGGCTCGGTCGCCATCTACTATGCCAAATACTACCTGGGCGCCGACGCGGCCACCGTATCGGCCTTCCTGTCGACCGGCGTGGCGGCGGCCATCCTGTCCATGATCGCCTCGACCTGGATCACCAAGTTCTATAGCAAGGTCAAGCTGTTCCGCTGGACCCAGATCGGCGTGGGACTGATCAGCGCCGCGATGTACTTCCTGGTCAAGCCGGGCGACACCATGCTGGCCTTTGTGCTGTACTTCCTGCTGTCCTTCGTGGTGGACCTGCACGCGCCGGTGTTCTGGTCGGCCATCGCGGAAGCCATCGACTATGGTACCGTCAAGACCGGCAAGCGCGTGTCGGGTTTCGCCTTCGGCGGCATCTCCGTGTGCCAGAAGGCCGGCATGGGCATCGCCGGCGCGCTGGTGGGCGTGCTGCTGACTTACTTTGAATACCAGCCGAATCACGAGCAGAGCGCCTTCGCCCTGCACGGCATCGTGCTGATGCTGACCCTGATTCCCGGCTTCTTCCACACTGTGATGGGACTGTTGATGTTCAAGTACCGTATCGATGACGAGTACTACGCCGAGGTCAAGGCGCAGATGGGAGTCAAGGGCTATGTGGCAGTCTAATTTTTTGGAAATCGAAGCAATGGATAACGTAGAAAATAAGGTCCTCACTCCGCTGATCGAGCAGCGCGCCGATCCGCACATCTATCGTCACACCGACGGCTATTACTATTTCACCGCGTCGGTGCCGCAGTACGACCGCATCGAACTGCGGCGCGCCAGCACCATCGCCGGCCTGGTGGAGGCCGCGAAGGTCGACGTCTGGCACAAGCCCGACACCGGTGCCTACAGCGAACTGGTTTGGGCGCCGGAGCTGCACTTCAACGACGGCGCCTGGTATGTCTACTTCGCCGCCGCGCCCAGCCGCGAGATCAAGCACAAGCTGTTCCAGCACCGTATGTACTGCATCCGCAACACCAGCGCCAATCCGCTGGAAGGCGAGTGGGAGTTCATGGGCCAGATCGATACCGGCATCGACACCTTCTGCCTGGACGCCACCACCTTCACGCACAAGGGCCAGCTGTACTACGTCTGGGCGCAGAAGGACGTGGCCATCGAAGGCAATTCCAACATCTATATCGCACCGATGAAAACGCCTTGGCAGCTGGGCGGCGCGCCGGTCATGCTGAGCAAGCCGGAATTCGACTGGGAGATCCGTGGCTTCTGGGTCAACGAAGGTCCGTCCATCCTCAAGCGCAACGGCAAGATCTTCATCAGCTACTCGGCCAGCGCCACCGACGAGAACTACGCCATGGGCCTGCTGTGGGCGGACGAAAATGCCGACGTGCTGGATCCGGCATCGTGGACCAAGCTGGCCGATCCCGTGCTGCAGACCTGCTTCGAGCACAAGGTCTACGGACCGGGGCATAACAGTTTTACCGTCGGCGATGATGGTGAAACTGTCATGTTGGTTTATCATGCACGTACCTACACCGAGATTATCGGCGACCCGCTGTGGAATCCGGACCGTCACACCTACGTCAAGCCGCTGAAGTGGGACGAGCAAGGCATGCCTGTCTTCGGAAAGCCGTCGATGGCCTGAAGCCGTCGCTCCCGCGCAGCGGGAGCCTATAGAACACATGCGGCGGCCGGCGTGGATTACATCCTGCCGGCCGCTGCGCCATTTGAGAGTCAACAATGTCGCAACCTAGTATCACCGAATCCCCATTTGGCCAACTGCCGGATGGCCGCGCCGCCACCCTCTACACGCTGACCAACGCCAACGGCATGATCGCCAGGATCAGCGACCTTGGCGGCGTGATCACGCAAATCCACGTGCCGGACCGCGACGGCGTGATGGCCGATGTCTGCTTCGGTTTCGACGACGTCGCGCCGTACATGGGCGAGTCGCATTACTTCGGCGCGCTGATCGGCCGCTATGGCAACCGCATCGCCAACGGCAGCTTCACGCTGGACGGCGAGATCTGTAACCTGGACCTCAACGACGGCGCCAACCACCTGCACGGCGGCACCGAGGGTTTCCACCGCCGCCTGTGGGAAGCCGAAACCTTCGTCACGCCGAAATCGGCGGGCCTGATCCTCAGCTACCTGAGCGCGGACGGCGAGCAAGGCTACCCGGGCAACCTGGAAACCACCGTGATCTACGAACTGCGCAACAATAATGAGTTGCGTATCGCGTTCCACGCCATCACCGACAAGGCCACGCCGGTCAACCTGACCAACCATGCGTATTTCAACCTGGCCGGCAAGGGCGACATCCTCGGCCACGAGCTGACCATCAACGCCGATGCGTACTCGCCGGTCGGCGCCGGATTGATACCGGCCGGCGCGCCGCTGCCGGTGGCCGGCACGCCGTTCGACTTCCGCGCGCCGCACGCGATCGGCGCCCGTATCGGTCAGGATGACGAGCAATTGCGTTACGGTTCCGGCTACGACCATAACTTCGTGCTGAAAAAATCGCAGCCCGAAGCGCTGGAAGTGGCGGCACGCGTGGTCGACCCGGCCTCCGGCCGCGTGCTGGAAGTGCTGTCCCAGGAGCCGGGCATCCAGTTCTACAGCGGTAATTTCCTGAATGACCAGATCACCGGAAAAGGGCAGATCTACGGTTATCGCAGCGGCTTCTGCCTCGAACCGCAGCATTATCCCGATTCGCCGAATCGCCCGGATTTCCCGTCGACGATCCTGCGGCCGGGCGCGGAATATACCTCGGTGATGGCTTACCGCTTCAGTATCGATCAGTGATATTGATTTCGGTATCAATATCGAATAATAATTTATTGGAAAGATATCTCAGTACATCTTAGTATGGCTTTATCGATGCGGGGGCATGACATTCACGTCCCTGCACAGGAAAATACTGAGGAGAAATGCATGTCTGAGAATGACAAGAAGGTGAAACTGCGCTCAGCCGAATGGTTTGGTACGCAAGATAAAAACGGCTTTATGTATCGCAGCTGGATGAAAAATCAGGGCATTCCTGATCACGAATTCCAGGGCAAGCCTATCATCGGCATCTGCAACACCTGGTCCGAACTGACCCCCTGCAACGCCCATTTCCGCAAACTGGCGGAACACGTCAAGCGCGGCATCCTCGAAGCCGGCGGCTTCCCGGTCGAATTCCCGGTCTTCTCCAACGGCGAATCGAACCTGCGTCCAACCGCCATGCTGACCCGCAACCTGGCCAGCATGGACGTCGAAGAATCCATCCGCGGCAATCCAATGGACGGCGTCGTGCTGCTGGTCGGCTGCGATAAGACCACGCCCGCGCTGCTGATGGGCGCCGCGTCGGTCGACATTCCCACTATCGTTGTCAGCGGCGGCCCTATGCTGAACGGTAAACTGAACGGCAAGAACATCGGCTCCGGCACCGCCGTATGGCAGCTGCACGAGCAGGTCAAGGCCGGCGAAATCACGATGCACGAATTCATGTCGGCGGAATCGGGCCACTCCCGCTCCGCCGGCACCTGCAACACCATGGGCACCGCGTCGACGATGGCCTGCATGGCCGAAGCGCTGGGCACCACGCTGCCGCACAACGCCGCGATTCCCGCGGTCGATTCGCGCCGCTACATCCTGGCCCATATGTCGGGCATCCGCGCGGTCGAGATGGTGAAGGAAGGCCTGAACCTGTCGAAAATCCTGAAGCGCGAAAACTTTGAAAACGCGATCCGCGTCAACGCCGCCATCGGCGGTTCGACCAACGCCGTGATCCACCTGAAAGCCATCGCCGGCCGTATCGGTGTGGACCTGGAGCTGGAAGACTGGACCCGCGTCGGCCGCGGCACGCCGACCATCGTCGACCTGCTGCCGTCGGGCCGCTTCCTGATGGAAGAGTTCTACTACGCCGGCGGCCTGCCGGGCGCCATCCGCCGCATGGGCGAGGGCAACCTGGTGCCGAACCCGGACGCGCTGACCGTCAACGGCAAGACCCTGTGGGAAAACTGCAAGGACGCGCCTATCTACGACGACGAAGTGATTCGTCCGCTGGAGAACCCGCTGCTGAAGGATGGCGGCATCTGCATCCTGCGCGGCAACCTGGCGCCGCGCGGCGCCGTGCTGAAGCCGTCGGCCGCGACCCCTGAACTGATGCAGCATCGCGGCCGCGCCGTGGTGTTCGAGGACTTCGAGCATTACAAGTCGCGCATCGTCGATCCGGATCTGGACGTCGATGCCAACTCGGTGCTGGTCATGAAGAACTGCGGCCCGAAAGGTTATCCAGGCATGGCCGAAGTGGGCAACATGGGCTTGCCGCCCAAGCTGCTGGCGGCCGGCGTCAAGGACATGGTCCGCATCTCGGACGCGCGCATGAGCGGCACCGCCTACGGCACCGTCGTGCTGCACGTGGCGCCGGAAGCGATGGCCGGCGGGCCGCTGGGCATCGTCAAGGACGGCGACTGGATCACGCTGGATTGCGCGGGTGGTTTGCTGAACCTGGAAATCTCGGAAGCCGAGATGGCGGAACGCCAGGCGGCCCGCGTGCCAGGCAGCGCGCCGGGTCCGAAGACCGGCTACCAGCAACTCTACATCGAACACGTACTGCAAGCCGACGAAGGCTGCGACTTCGATTTCCTGGTCGGGAATCGCGGTTCCGCCGTGCCGCGCCACTCGCACTAATAACGAAGCTACGGAGACATTATGCTGCTCGTACAATTCAAGAATGAACAAGGCGCGCGCCAGATCGGCGTGCTGGAACAGAACACCATCCGCGT
This sequence comes from Duganella sp. CT11-25, assembly GCF_047302815.1. Classification (NCBI taxonomy): domain Bacteria; kingdom Pseudomonadati; phylum Pseudomonadota; class Betaproteobacteria; order Burkholderiales; family Oxalobacteraceae; genus Duganella; species Duganella sp. CT11-25. The sequence continues at coordinate 1,541,820 of NZ_JBKBFD010000001.1, read as the reverse complement.
CATCGACGGCTACGCCACGACCTACGCGCTGGCACAGCAAGCGATCCGCACATCGGTCGGCCTGGCCGCGCTGGCCGAGAAGTCCGTCGGCAGCGCCACCGCATCGTTCGACGCCGTTGCCGCCGCCGGCCGCCTGCTGGCGCCGATCGACCACAGCGACGACGCGCACTGCTACGTCACCGGCACCGGCCTGACCCACCTGGGCAGCGCCGACACCCGCGACTCGATGCACAAGAAAATCGGCGGCGACGTCGAGGCACTGAGCGATTCCATGAAGATGTTCCGCATGGGCGTCGAAGGCGGCAAGCCCGCGCCCGGCGCGGCCGGCGTGCAGCCGGAGTGGTTCTACAAGGGCGATGGCTCGATCGTGGCCGCCAGCGGCCAGGACCTGAGCATGCCCGACTTCGCGCTGGACGGCGGCGAAGAGCCTGAAGTGGCCGGCCTGTACGTGATCGGCGACGACGGCCAGCCGTATCGCGTCGGCTACGCCATCGGCAACGAGTTCTCCGACCACGTGACCGAGCGCCAGAACTACTTGTACCTGGCGCACTCCAAGCTGCGCGCATGCGGCCTGGGCCCGGCGCTGCTGGTCGGCGAAGCGCCGGCGAACATCGAAGGCACTTCGCGCATCTACGGCGTGGACGGCAAGGTACGCTGGGAAAAGGCTTTCTTCAGCGGCGAGCAGAATATGTCGCACACCATCGGCAACCTGGAGCACCACCACTTCAAGTACCCGCTGTTTAAGCGTCCCGGCGATGTGCACATCCACTTCTTCGGTACCGCCACCCTGAGCGTGGCCGACAACATCTCGGTGCAGCCTGGCGAGACCTTTGAAATCGAATCGCCGCAATTCGGCCCGGCCCTGCGCAACAAGCTGTCCGTGTTCAAAACCGACATCGCGAAAGTGAAAACCTTATGATCATCACCGGCGATGCACTGATCGGCGGCCAAGCCGTCAAAGGAACGGGCGCGGGCGTTCGCGCCTACAATCCGGCGCTGCAGCAGGTGATGGATCCCGAGTTCCGCACCGTGGACGCGGCGCAGATCGACCAGGCTTGCCGCCTGGCCGAAGACGCATTCGATACCTTCCGCGCGCTGAGCGACGAGAAGCGCGCGGTGTTCCTCGAAACCATCGCCGACCAGATCATGGAACTAGGCGATGTGCTGGTTGAGCGCGTGATGGCGGAGACCGGCCTGCCGCGTCCGCGCATCGAGGGTGAGCGCGGCCGCACCGTCGGCCAGTTGAAACTGTTTGCCAACCTGCTGCGCGAAGGCTCCTGGAACGACGTGCGCCTTGATAAGGCACTGCCGGAACGGACGCCGCCGCGTCCGGACCTGCGCATGCGCATGATCGGCCTGGGTCCTGTGGCTGTCTTCGCGGCCAGTAACTTCCCGTTGGCGTTTTCTGTAGCGGGCGGCGATACCGCGTCGGCGCTGGCCGCCGGCTGCCCGGTGGTGCTGAAGGCGCACTTTGCGCACCCTGGCACGTCGGAGCTGGTGGGCCGTGCCGTGGTCAAGGCGGTGGAGATCTGCGGGCTGCCGGCCGGCGTGTTCTCGCTGCTGACCGGCACCGGTAATGAACTCGGTATTGAGCTGGTGCGCCATCCCGCCATCAAGGCGGTGGGCTTTACCGGCTCGCGCGGTGGCGGCCTGGCGCTGATGGCCGCCGCGGCCGCCCGTCCGGTGCCGATTCCGGTGTATGCGGAAATGAGCTCGATCAATCCGGTGTTCCTGCTGCCGCAAGCGCTGGCTGCGCGCGCCGAGGAAATCGCCGCAGGCTTCGCCGGTTCGCTGGTGCTGGGCGTGGGCCAGATGTGCACCAACCCCGGCCTGGTGCTGGCGATTGCCGGTCCAGGCCTGGACCGCTTCACCACGGCGGCCTCGCAGGCGCTGGCCGGCGGCGCGGCTTGTTCCATGCTGTCTCCTGGGATTGCCGGCAGCTTCAAGCGCGGCATTACGCAACTGGCCGAACATGGCGACGTGAAGACGCTGGCCTTGGCGCCGCAGGCGGAAGGCAAGGGCGCTCCGGCGCTGTTCGTCGCCAGCGCGGCGGCCTTCCTGTCGCAGCATGCGCTGCAAGAGGAGATCTTTGGACCAGCTTCGCTGGTGGTTGCGTGCAAGGACGTGGCGGAATTGCGCCAGGTCGCGGAAAAGCTGGAAGGCCAGCTGACCGCCACGCTGCAGATGGACGATGGCGACCTGGATGTGGCGCGCGAGCTGCTGCCTGTGCTGGAGCGCAAGGTGGGCCGCATTCTCGCCAACGGTTTCCCGACCGGCGTCGAAGTGGCCAGCGCGATGGTGCACGGCGGTCCGTTCCCGTCGACGTCGGATGGCCGCAGCACGTCGGTGGGCACGGGTGCGATCACGCGCTTCCTGCGTCCGGTGTCGTACCAGAACCTGCCGCAGGCTTTGCTGCCCCAGGTCCTGCGCGACAACGGCACGGCCACCTGGCTGCGCCGCGAGGGTGAATTGACCCGCAGCTGATCAAACTCAGCATGTACCTATAAAAATAAACGGAGACTTCATGACTCAACTGGCCAAGTTTGGCAGTTTGCGCGGCAAGCGCGTATTCATCACCGGCGGCGGCACCGGCATCGGCGAAGCGATGGTGATTTCCTTCGCCGAGCAGGGCGCGCAAGTCGCCTTCGTCGACATCGCCCGCGACGCCAGCATGGCGCTGATCCGCCGCGTCAAGGAAGCAGGCTACCCCGAGCCGCTGTTCCGCCAATGCGACATCACCGATATCCCTGCACTGCAAGCGACGATGGCCGACCTGGCCGCTGCGGTCGGCGACTTCGACATCCTCGTCAACAATGCCGCCAACGACCAGCGCCACGAAACTTCGGAAGTCACCGTCGACTACTGGAACGAACGCATCGCCATCAACCAGCGCCCGATGTTCTTCACCTGCCAGTCCGTCCTGGACGGCATGAAGAAAAAAGGTTCGGGCTCGATCATCAATGTCGGATCGATCTCCTGGCACGTCAAGAACGCAGGCTATCCGGTGTACGCCACGTCCAAGGCCGCCGTGCATGGCCTGACGCGCGGCCTGGCGCGCGAGTTCGGCGCCCACGGCATCCGCGTCAACACCGTCACGCCGGGCTGGGTCATGACCCAGCGCCAGATCGACCTGTGGCTGGATGACGCGGGCGAGCAGGACATCAAACGCAACCAGTGCATGCCGACCAAACTGATGCCGCAGCACGTGGCATCGATGGTGCTGTTCCTGGCCGCCGACGACGGCGCCATGTGCACCGCGCAGGAATTTATAGTAGACGCCGGCTGGGTATAAACCACCGGCAGCAGCACCGTTCGCACCCCGGAGACAACCGTCCAGCATGAGGCGGCGGGGTCAATCACCCTAAAAAATGGTAGAACAATGGTGAAAACTTTATTATCCCTCGCGGTGGCTGGCACCGCCGCATGCATCGCATCCGCCGCCGCCGCGCAATCCCTGCCGGCGCTGACCAGCCCGGACCATCACATCAGCGTCAAGCTGAACGCCGTCGACGGCGCGCTGACTTACTCGATCGCGCGCGACGGCAAGCCGGTGCTGCTGGCCTCCGACCTCGGCCTGCAACTGGCGGGCGCGGACCTGGGCTCCGAGCTGTCGGTGGTGAGCACCTCCAAGCCGCAGCTGATCACCGACCAGTATCAGATGGCGGTCGGTAAAAAGCGCGACATCACCTACCGCGCCAACGAACAAACCTATTCGGTGCAGAACGCCCGGCAGCAGAAGATGGACATCGTTTTCCGCGTGTCGAACGACGGCGTGGCCTTCCGTTACATCGTCGCCGAGCCATCGCTGCCGCTGAAAAAGCTGGTGAGCGAACGCACCAGCTTCGCTCTGCCGGCCGCCTCCAAAGCCTGGCTGCAGCCGATGTCGGTCGCGCAGACCGGCTGGAGCAACACCAATCCTTCGTATGAAGAGCACTACCAGATGGAGATCCCGGCCGGCACGAAAGCGCCGACGGAAGCCGGCTGGGTGTTCCCGGCCTTGTTCCGCACCGGCGCAGGTACAACCTGGCTGGCGATCTCGGAAGCCAATATGGACGGCAGCTTCCAGGCATCGCGCCTGGCGCCTGATTCCAGCGGCGGAAAATACAGCATCGGCATCCCGATGGCGGCGGAAGTGTTCACCAACGGCGGCCTGCTGGCCGAAGTGGAGGGCACGCTGACGTCGCCTTGGCGCCTGATCGCGCTTGGCTCGCTGGCCACCGTCACCAACTCGACGCTGGGTACCGACCTGGCCGCGCCGGCGATCGCCTTCGACAAGCAGTTGGTCAAGCCGGGCCATGCTTCGTGGAGCTGGGCGATCCTGAAGGATGACGGCACCGTCTATGACGTGCAGAAGCAGTTCATCGACTACGCCGCCGACATGCAGTGGGACTACACGCTGATCGACGCCGACTGGGATCGCAAGATCGGCTATGACAAGGTCAAGGAGCTGGCCGACTACGCCGCGACCAAGGGTGTCGGCATTCTGGTCTGGTACAACTCGTCCGGCCCGTGGAACAAGACGGAGTACTCGCCGAAAAGCGCGCTGCTGACGCACGAGCAGCGCGTGAAGGAATTCAAGCGCTTGCGCGAAATGGGCGTCAAAGGCGTCAAGATCGACTTCTTCGGCGGCGATGGCCAGTCGATGATCGCCTATTACGTCGACATCCTGCGCGATGCTGCGGATGCGGGCCTGCTGGTCAACTTCCACGGCGCAACGCTGCCGCGCGGCTGGAGCCGCACCTGGCCCAACCTGATGACGATGGAGGCGGTGAGGGGCTTTGAATTCACGACCTTCGAGCAGGTCGACCAGGACAAGATGCCGGCCCATGCCGCCATGCTGCCGTTCGCGCGCAACCTGTTCGATCCGATGGACTTCACGCCGATGGTGTTTGGCGACATCCCCAAGATCAAGCGCGCCAGCCGCAACGGCTTTGAGCTGGCGACGTCGGTGCTGTACCTGTCCGGTATCCAGCACTTCGCTGAAACGCCGGCCGGCATGGCCACCGTGCCGGACTACGTCAAGCAGTTCTTGCGCGAGCTGCCGCGCAGCTGGGACGACAGCCGCCTGGTTGACGGCTATCCCGGCAAGTATGCGGTGATTGCACGCCGCTCCGGCGACACCTGGTATGTCGCCGGCATCAACGCCACAGATGCCGACAAAAAGCTGACGCTGGACTTGTCCTTCGTCGGCAGCAAGCAAGGTTTCATTATCGAAGACGGCGCCACAGAGCGCAGCTTCAGCCGGCGCAGCATCGCCGCTGGCAAAAAACTGGCAGTAACGATCAAACCGCATGGCGGCTTCGTCATCAAACAATAAGCAACTATAAAGGAGATTTGAAATGAATCACATCAAACGTGGCGTACTTGCCTTGTGCCTGCTGGCCTCCGGCGGCGTGTTTGCCGCCGACGCGGTGAGCCTCACTATCGACACCGCCAAGCCGGGCGCCGTCATCAACAAGGATGTCTACGGCCAGTTCGCCGAGCACCTGGGTACCGGCATCTATGAAGGCATGTGGGTTGGTCCGAAGTCCAAGATCCCCAACACCAAGGGCTGGCGCAACGACGTGCTCGGCGCGCTGAAAGCCATGCACGTGCCGCTGGTGCGCTGGCCGGGCGGCTGCTTCGCCGACGAGTACCACTGGAAGGACGGCATCGGCGCGCGCGAGAAGCGTCCCGTCAAGGTCAACACCAACTGGGGCGGCGTGGAAGAATCCAACGCCGTCGGCACGCACGAGTTCTTCGACCTGGTCGAGCTGTTGGGCGCGGACGCCTACGTCAACGGCAACCTGGGTACCGGCAGCAGCCAGGAGATGTCGGAGTGGGTCGAGTACATGACCTCCGACAGCAAGTCCACGCTGGCCAACCTGCGCCGCAAGAACGGCCGCGACAAGCCGTTCAAGGTCAAGTACTTTGCGGTCGGTAACGAGGCCTGGGGCTGCGGCGGCAATATGTCGCCTGACTACTATGCAGACTTGTACAAGCAAACCGAGACCTTCCTGCGCGCGCCCAAGGACTACCGCCCGCAGATGCTGGCCAGCGGCGGCAATGACAACGATACCGCCTGGACGGAAACGCTGAGCCGCCGCCTGAAAGGCCAGACCACCGGCATCAGCTTCCACTACTACACCATCCCTACCGGTAAGTGGGATGTGAAGGGTGCCGCCACCGGCTTCAAGGAAAACGAATGGTTCGCCACGCTGTCGAACACCCTGCGCATGGACGATTTCATCGTCCGCAACGTGGCGGTGCTGGACAAGAACGATCCTGAGAAGAAGATCGGCTTCATGGTCGATGAATGGGGCACCTGGTACGACGTCGAAAAGGGTACCAACGCGGGCTTCCTGTTCCAGCAGAATACCCTGCGCGATGCGGTTGTCGCTGCGCTTAACTTCAACATCTTCCACACCCATGCGGACCGCGTGCGCATGACCAATATCGCGCAGATGGTCAACGTGCTGCAGTCGATGATCATCACCGACAAGGACAAGATGGTGCTGACGCCGACCTACTACGCATACCAGATGTATGCGCCGTTCCAGGGGGCGACCTCGCTGCCGCTGAAGCTTGATAACAATCCGCAGTACGCGTTGGATGGCAAGAGCATTCCCGAGATCAGCGCATCGGCCGCGCGCGGCGCGGACGGCAAGCTGTATGTGGCCCTGGTTAACACCAATCCTGGCCGCGCCGCCGATGTAGCGCTGAACATTCCGGGTCAGGCGATCAAGGCCGTCAATGGCCGCGTGTTGACCTCCGATGCGATGGATACGCACAACACCTTCAAGTCGCCGCAAGCGATCAAGCCTATGCCGTTCAGTGCCGCTGCCGGTGCGGATGGCAAGCTGACCGTCAAGATTCCAGCCAAGGCTGTTGTCGTGGTGGCGGTGGAGTAAGCGCATGGATGAAGTCCTGATCTCGCGCCGCAAGGCCATCGCCGGCGGCGTCGCGCTGCTGCTGGCAGGCTGCGGCGGCGGGGGAGGTGGCAGCACGCCAACTCCGACACCGACGCCAACACCGACGCCAGCGCCGACGCCGACGCCGACGCCGACGCCGAGCATCGTCACCTTCGCGGAAGCGTCGGTGCACGATCCATCCGTGATCAAGGTGGATGGCACGTTCTACGTGTTTGGCTCGCACCTGGCTGCGGCCAAGTCGGCGGACCTGATGAACTGGACCAAGATCGCCGACGGCGTCACCGCGACCAACCCGCTGTTCAACAACGTCGTCACCTCGCTGGCGGACACCTTCGCCTGGGCGCAGGTGACCGACCTGTGGGCGCCGGATGTGGTCAAGCTGGCCGACGGCAAGTTCTATCAGTACTACTGCGCATGCAAAGGCGATTCCCCTCGCTCGGCGCTGGGTCTCGCGGTGGCGGACAAGGTCGAAGGCCCTTACGTCAACAAGCAGATCCTGCTCAAGTCCGGGATGTGGGGACTGCCGGGCGAAGACGGCGTCACGATCTACGATGCGCTGACAATGCCGAACGTGGTCGATCCGAACACCTTCTTCGACAAGGACGGCAAGCTGTGGATGATCTACGGCTCGTACTCGGGCGGCATCTTCATCCTGGAGATGGACGCCGCGACCGGCTTGCAGAAACCGGGGCAGGGCTATGGCAAGCATCTGCTGGGCGGTAACCATAGTCGCATCGAAGGCGCGTATGTGATGTACAGCCCGCAGTCCAGGTTCTACTATATGTTTACGTCCTTCGGCGGGCTGGATGCCAACGGCGCGTATAACATGCGTGTCGCGCGGTCGCTCAGTCCGAACGGGCCGTATGTGGACGCGAAGGGCACCGACATGGCCACGGTCAAGTCCAACCCGGCATTGCCGCTGTTCGACGACGCCAGCATCGCGCCGTTCGGCCAGAAGATCATGGGCAACCACCAGTTCGCGCTGGCGGAAGGCGAGACTGGCACGCCGCTGGGCTATGTATCGCCGGGCCACAACTCGGCATACTATGAAGCCTCGACCGGTCAGTACTTCCTGATCTTCCACACGCGCTTCCCGAACACGGGCGAGCTGCACCAGATCCGCGTGCACGAGATGTTCATTAACGCCGATGGTTGGCCTGTGGTGGCGCCGTTCCGTTACGCGCCGCTGAGCAAGAGCGCGGCCGTGCTGTCGGCCGAGGTGACTGCCGCCGATGTTGTGGGCAGCTACAAGATGATCAACCACGGCAAGGACATTTCGACGGCCATCAAGGCGTCGCAGGTGGTCAAGCTGGCGGCGGATGGCACGGTTTCAGGTACCGCAACCGGCACGTGGAAGCATGACGGCAGCAACAAGATCACCATTTCGCTTGGCGCGACCGGGACTTTCGTTGGCGTGCTGTCGCGCCAGTGGAATACCAACGCCAGCGCGTTTGTGGTGACGTGGACGGCGCAATCGGTGGACGGCGTGTCCATCTGGGGCGCCCGTACCGGCAACTAAGAAGAGGTTAGCAATGAAGTCTGTTTTATCGACGGTGGCGTTCGCACTGGGCATCGCGGCGCTTACGGCCTGCGCCGCCAAGGAAGTCAGCGTGCACGATCCGGTGATGGCGAAGGAGGGCGATACCTATTACGTCTTCAGTACGGGACCAGGCATCACCTTCTACAGCTCGACCAATATGAAGGATTGGACACCGGAAGGCCGCGTCTTCAAGGACCAGCCGGTATGGGCCAAGAAGGCTGCGCCGAGTTTCGACGGCCATATCTGGGCGCCGGATGTGCATTTCAAAAACGGACAATACTATTTGTACTATTCCGTTTCCGGATTCGGCAAGAACACCTCCGGCATCGGCGTCACCGTCAATAAAACGCTGAACCCGCGTTCTCCCGACTACCGCTGGGAAGACAAGGGCATGGTATTGCAGTCCGTGCCTTTGCGCGACGACTGGAATGCGATCGATCCCAATATCGTTGAAGACGGCAAGGGTAATACCTGGATGTCGTTCGGCTCCTTCTGGAGCGGCCTGAAACTGGTCAAGCTCAACGCCGAGCTGACCGGGCTGGCGGAGCCGCAGGAATGGCACGCTATCGCCAGCCGCTCGCGCGGCAAGTCGGTCGCGACCGCCGAAGCCGGACCGGACGAGATCGAGGCGCCGTTCATCTTCAAGAAGGGCGATTACTACTACCTGTTCGCATCGTTCGGGCTTTGCTGCCGCAAGGGCGACAGCACCTATAATGTGGTGGTTGGCCGGGCCAAGGACGTCACCGGCCCCTACATCGACAAGGCTGGCGTCGATATGTTGAAAGGCGGCGGCTCGCTGCTGATCGCCGGCGACAAGGACTGGAAGGGCCTGGGTCACAACAGCGCCTACACCATGGACGGCAAGGACTATCTGGTGCTGCACGCTTACGAGACCGCCGATAATTATCTGCAGAAGCTCAAGATCATGGAAATGAAATGGGACGCCAACGGCTGGCCGCAGGTCGACCAGGCGGACCTGAACAAGTACCGCAGCACCCAGCTGCCCGCGAGATAATGGCGCCGGCGCTCCATAAACCGGCACGCCGGCGCACCTTGCAACTGGCCGCCGCCGCAATGGCGGCTGTGGCGTCGCCGCTATCGCGCGCCACCGCGACAGCGGCCGGCAACGGCGCAGGCAATGGTGGTGACGGCGCGGCCACCCGCGCCGGTCAACCCGCACCAGGCCGCGCCGACGCGCGCCTGGCCGGCCCGGTCGCGCTGTTCCCCCTGTCCGCCGTGCGGCTGGGCGCAAGCCCCTTCCTGGAAGCCCAGCAGACCGACCTGCGCTACATCATGGCGCTGGATCCGGATCGCCTGCTGGCGCCGTTCCTGCGTGAAGCCGGCTTGCCGCTCAAGCAGCCGACCTACGGCAACTGGGAATCCAGTGGCCTGGATGGCCACATGGGCGGCCACTACCTGTCTGCATTGGCGTTGATGTACGCCGCCAGCGGCGACGCCGAGGTGCTCAAGCGCCTGAACTACAGTGTGGCGGAACTCAAGCGCTGCCAGGGCGCCAACGGCGACGGTTACATCGGCGGCATACCCGGCGGCGCAAGCGCGTGGCGGGATATCGCACAAGGTAAACTGCAAGCCGATAACTTCTCCGTCAACGGCAAATGGGTCCCGTGGTACAACCTGCACAAGGTCTATGCCGGCCTGCGCGACGCCTACAACTACGGCGGCAACAAGGATGCGCGCGCGATGCTGGTCGCGCTGTGCGACTGGACGCTGGAGCTGACCTCGCACCTGAACGAAGAGCAGATGCAGTCCATGCTGCGCAGCGAACATGGCGGCATGAACGAGGTGCTGGCCGACGTCTCGCAGATGACGGGCCAGCAGAAATACATGGATCTGGCGATTCGCTTCTCGCACCAAGCGATATTGCGTCCGCTGGAGGAGGGCAAGGACCAGCTCACCGGCCTGCACGCCAACACGCAGATTCCCAAGGTGATAGGCTTCAAGCGCATCGGCGATATCACCGGCCGGCGGGACTGGCAAAAAGCCGCGCAGTTCTTCTGGCAGACGGTGCATGATCACCGCACGGTCGCCATCGGCGGCAACAGCGTCAAGGAGCACTTCCACAGCGATAAGGACTTCTCGTCCATGATCGAAGAAGTGGAAGGCCCCGAAACCTGCAACACCTACAACATGCTCAAGCTTACCGAGCTGCTGTTCTCCGGTGACGCCAAAGGCAGCTACGCCGATTACTACGAGCGAGCGCTATACAACCATATTCTGTCGTCGCAGCGTCCGCGCAGCGGCGGCTTCGTCTACTTTACGCCGATGCGGCCGAACCACTACCGCGTCTACTCGCAGCCGCAGCAAGCCATGTGGTGCTGCGTCGGCTCCGGCATCGAAAGCCACGCCAAGTACGGTGAATTCATCTACGCGCATCGCGGCGACCAGCTATACGTCAACCTGTTCATCCCGTCGACGCTGGACTGGCGCGAGCAGGGCGTATCGCTGCGCCAGGCCAACCGCTTCCCCGATGAAGACACCAGCACCATCACAGTCAAGGGCAACAAGACCTTCACGCTGAAGATCCGCTATCCCGAATGGGTGGAGCAGGGCGCGTTGCGCATCGCCGTCAACGGCAAGCAGATCGCGGCCAGCATCGGCGCGGACCGCTACGTCAGCGTGCGCCGGCTGTGGCGCGACGGCGACAAGGTCGAGATCCGCCTGCCGATGAAAACCCATCTGGAGCAGATGCCGGACAAGTCCAGCTACTACGCGGTGCTGCACGGCCCCGTCGTGCTGGCGGCGAAGACCGATCCATTCCCGAACGAGAAGCTGAACTACCTGGCCGACGATTCGCGCATGGGCCATATCGCCTCCGGGCCGGTATGCCCGCTGGAGTCGGCGCCGGTGCTGGTCAGCGACAGCGCTGCCTTCAGCGACCGCTTCCGCCCTGTGGCCGGCCGGCCGCTGACCTTCACCGCGCCGGGACTGGTGCAGGGCAAGCAGGCCGGTACCACCACCTTCGTGCCGTTCTTCCGCGTGCACGATGCGCGCTACGTGATTTACTGGCCATACTCCACGCCCGGCGACCTGGAATCCCGACGCGCCAAGGCGGCCGAGGACGAGGCCGAGCGCCTGGCGCTGGACGCGAAAACCATCGACCAGGTGGCGCCTGGTGAGCAACAGCCGGAGTCGGATCATTTCTTCAAGGCCGACGGCGCCGACGCGGGCATCAACAAGGGCAAGCATTGGCGCCATGCCAGAAATTGGTTCAGCTACGACCTGACCGACCGGAAGGGCGAAGCGCGGACCCTGCGGCTGACGTATTCGACGCTGGATGCCGGCCGCCGCTTCGACATTCTTGTCAACGGGAAACTACTGGCCGAGGTCACGCTGGACGCGAAGGCACCGCAGGAACTCTACAGCCGCGACTACGCGATCCCTGTGGGAAGCGCGGTCGATGGCAAGCTGGTGGTCAAGTTCGTCGCCCGGAGCGGCTCGATCGCGGGCGGTCTGTACGGCCTCCGATTGCTGCGCTGATATACCAAAATCGATATCGAAGAGTGCAAAAATATCATTGGATAGATATTTGTGTTTCTCATAGTATGTATCCAAGAACATACATAAAAATCCATCAGGAGACCTTGCTATGACATGCAATCGCAGAACCGTATTGGCCGCCGCGTTCGTCGCCGCCTTCACCCTGAACACCCCGGCTTTCGCGGCCAAGCCGCTGGTGATCGGCTTCTCGCAAGTCGGCGCGGAGAGCGAATGGCGCACCGCCAATACCGTATCGATCAAGGACGCCGCGAAGAAGGAGGGCATCACCCTCAAGTTCGCCGACGCCCAGCAAAAGCAGGAGAACCAGGTCAAGGCGATCCGCTCCTTCATCGCCCAGCGCGTCGATGTGATCGCGTTTTCGCCGGTGGTGGAATCGGGCTGGGACACGGTCCTGCGCGAAGCCAAGGCCGCCAAGATTCCCGTCATCCTGACTGACCGCGCGGTCAACGTCAGCGATCCTTCGCTGTACGTGACCTTCATCGGTTCCGACTTCGTTGAAGAAGGCCGCCGCGCCGCCCGCTGGCTGGTGGAGCGCGCGAAGAAAACGCCCGATACCGTTTTGAATATCGTTGAGCTGCAAGGCACCGTCGGCTCCGCGCCCGCGCTGGACCGCAAGAAGGGCTTTGAAGAGATCATTGCCGGCAATCCGAAGCTGAAGGTGATCCGCTCGCAGACCGGCGACTTCACCCGCGCCAAAGGCAAGGAAGTGATGGAAGCCTTCCTCAAGGCCGAGGGCAAGAAGATCAATGTGCTGTACGCGCACAACGACGACATGGCCATCGGCGCGATCCAGGCGATCGAGGAAGCCGGCATGAAGCCGGGCAAGGACATCATCGTCATCTCGATCGACGGCGTCAAAGGCGCGTTCGAGGCGATGATCGCCGGGAAGCTGAACGTGACGGTGGAATGCAGCCCGCTGCTCGGCCCCCAGCTGATGCAGATCGCGCGCGACGTGGTGGCCAACAAGCCTGTACCTAAGCGCATTACGACCCAAGAAGGCGTGTTCCCGGCTGAAGTCGCGGCCAAGGAATTCCCGAACCGTAAATACTAAACGATGAGTACTCTCACTTCCGCGCCTGCGCCGGTGCTGGAGCTGCGCGGCATCAGCAAGGCTTTCACCGGCGTGCAGGCGCTGAGCGGCGTATCGCTCAACCTGTATCCGGGCGAGGTCCATACGCTGATGGGCCAGAACGGCGCCGGCAAGTCCACCCTGATTAAAGTACTGACCGGCGTGTATGCGCCGGACCAGGGCCAGATCCTGCTGGAAGGCCAGGCGATCCATCCGGCCTCCACGCTTGATGCGCAGAACCTGGGCATCAGCACGGTGTACCAGGAAGTGAATCTCTGCCCGAACCTGTCGGTGGCGGAGAATATCTTTATCGGCCGCTATCCGCGCAAGCTGGGGCGCATCGACTGGCGCGGCATGCAGCAGCAGGCCACCGAGCTGCTGGAGCGCATGCAGGTCCGCATCGATGTGACGATGCCGCTGGCGCACTATCCTCTGGCGATCCAGCAGATGGTGGCGATCTCGCGCGCGCTGCTGGTGTCGGCCAAGGTGCTGATCCTCGATGAGCCGACTTCCAGTCTCGACGAGAAGGAAGTCGACCTGCTGTTCAGCGTCCTGCGCGGCCTGCGCGAGCAGGGCATGGCGATACTGTTTGTCACGCACTTCCTGGACCAGACATACGCGATTTCGGATCGCATCACCGTGATGCGCAACGGCGAGCGCGAAGGCGAGTACCTGTGCAGCGAGTTGTCGCGGCTTGAGCTGGTCAACAAGATGGTCGGCGCGCCTGCCGGCAGCGATGCTCCCGGCGCGGCCGCCGCGTCGTCGGCGGGCGATGCGGCTTCGGCCCCGTCCAGGTTCGCGACCTTCCTGCGCGCCCTTGGACTGGGCCGCAAGGGCGCGTTGACGCCGATGGATATTGAGCTGCGCCAGGGGGAACTGCTGGGCCTTGCCGGCTTGTTGGGCTCCGGCCGCACCGAGGCGGCGCGTTTGCTGTTCGGCGCCGACAAGGCGGACAGCGGCAGCATCACCATCGACGGCAAGGAACAAAGCTTCACGTCGCCGCGTGATGCGATTGCCGCCGGCATCGGCTTCTGCTCGGAAGACCGCAAGCACGAAGGCGCGATTCTTGAACTGTCCGTGCGCGAGAACCTGATCCTGGCTTTGCAGGCCCGTACCGGCATCATGCGCGCCATCCCGTTGAAGCGTCAGCAGCAGCTGGCGGAAGAATACGTCAAGGCGCTGGGCATCAAGACCGCCAGCATCGAGACACCTATCGGTTCCCTGTCCGGCGGCAACCAGCAGAAGGTCTTGCTGGCGCGCTGGCTGGTGACCGAGCCGAAGCTGTTGATCCTCGACGAGCCGACGCGCGGCATCGACGTGCGCGCCAAGCAGGAAATCATGGACTACGTGTCGGCGCTGTGCCGCAAGGGCATGTCCATCCTGTTCATTTCGTCCGAGCTGCCGGAGGTGCTGCGCGTCAGCGACCGCATCGTCGTCATGCGCGACCGCAAGGCGGGCGGCGAGTATCCGCGCGGCGCGCTGGACGAAACCTCCGTGCTGCAAGTGATCGCTGCGGGAGATGCGCATGAATAGCCCACGCAGCGAGCTGTCCGCGCCATCCGGTGCAACCGCCGCGCGCCCTGCGCCGCCGGTCGGTCCGGCCGGCGCTTCCATTAACACATCCAAAGTACCCATGTTTGTGCGTCACCCACTTTTCCGGCCGCTGGCCGCGCTGGCGATCCTGCTGCTGATCGACCTGATCATGATCCCCGGCTTCTTCCACCTGGAGATCAAGGACGGCCACCTGTACGGCAGCCTGATCGACATCGCCAACCGCGCCGCGCCTTTGGTGCTGGCCGCGCTCGGCATGACGCTGGTGATCGCCACGCGCGGCATCGACATCTCGGTCGGCGCCACAGTCGCCATCAGCGGCACGGTCGCGGCGATGCTGATCGGCGGTACGATGGTGATGGAAAACGGCGTGCCCGAATACGTCGCCAACACGCCGATGGTTTGGGCGCTATGCGCCGCCATGGGCGCGGCCCTGCTGTGCGGCGCCTGGAACGGCGTGCTGGTCGCGGGCCTGGGCCTGCAGCCCATCGTCGCCACGCTGATCCTGATGGTGGCGGGGCGCGGCCTGGCGCAGCTGCTGACCGACGGCCAGATCGTCACCGTCTATTACAAGCCGTTCTTCTTCCTCGGCAGCGGCTATCTGTTTGGCCTGCCGTTCTCGATCTACATCGTGGCCGCCGTGTTCCTGGTGACCGCGCTGTTGATGCGCAAGACGGCGCTGGGCCTGTTCATCCAGTCGGTCGGCATCAACCCGGTCGCCGCGCGGCTGGCCGGCTTGAAAACGGCCGTGCTGATCTTCTTCGTTTATGTGTTCTGCGGTGCCTGCGCCGGGCTGGCGGGCCTGATGATCACCTCGAACATCAAGAGCGCGGACGCCAACAACGCCGGCCTGCTGCTGGAGCTGGACGCCATCCTGGCCGTCACGCTGGGCGGTACCTCGCTGGCCGGCGGGAAGTTCAGCCTGGCCGGCAGCGTCATCGGCGCGCTGATCATCCAGACGCTGACCTACACCATCTATTCGCTCGGCCTGCCGCCGGAAGTGAATATGGTGGTCAAGTCGGTGGTGGTGTTCCTGGTCTGCCTGTCGCAGTCGGCCGAATTCAAAACCATGTGGCGCCGTGTGTTCCCGGCCCGCGCAAAAGGTAACGCATGATGAGTACCATGACGCTTTCCGGACGTTCGCTGACGTCGTCGCCGTATTTCACCTCGCTGGTCACGGTGCTGCTGCTGGTTGTGCTGCTGGGCGCCGGCGGCTGGGCGTATCCCGGCTTCCTGTCGGAGCAGGTGCTGTTCAACCTCCTGATCGACAACGCCTTCCTGCTGGTGATCGCGGTCGGCATGAGCTTCGTCATCATCTCCGGCGGCATCGACTTGTCGGTCGGCTCGGTGCTGGCGCTGACCACCATGATCTCGGCCTGGCTGCTGCAGACCTGGCACTGGCCGCCGCTGGTGGTGATCGCCGTCGCGCTGGCGATCGGCGCCGGCTTCGGCGCCGCGATGGGCGCGCTGATCCACTACTTCAAGCTGCAGCCCTTCATCGTCACGCTGGCCGGCATGTTCCTGGCGCGCGGCCTGTGTTACCTGATCAGCATTAACTCGATCACCATCGACGACCCGATGTTCGTCGCCGTCTCGCAGGCGCAGCTGCCGGTGCTGGGCGGCTTCATCTCGCCGGGCGCGCTGATCGCCCTGATCACGCTGGCCGTCGCCATCTACGTCGCCCACTGCACGCCGTTCGGCCGCGCCATCTACGCGGTCGGCGGCAACGAGCAGTCGGCGTTGATGATGGGTTTGAGGGTAGGGCGCACCAAGGTGCTGATCTACGCCTTCAGCGGTTTTTGCGCCGCGCTGGCAGGTGTGCTGTTCTCGTTCTACATGCTGTCCGGCTATGGCTTGCATGCGCAGGGCACGGAACTGGACGCGATCGCGGCCGTCGTCATCGGCGGCACGCTGCTCAGCGGCGGCTACGGCTATGTGGCGGGTGCGCTGTCCGGTGTGCTGGTGCTGGGCGCGATCCAGACGCTGATCGCCTTCGACGGCACGCTCAGCTCGTGGTGGACCAAGATCGTGATCGGCGGCCTGCTGTTCATTTTCTGCGTCGTGCAGCGCCTGATGGCGATCGGCGCCGCCAAAAAATAATAATGCATTAAACCTGGAGAGCGCTTTGAAAAAGAGTCTGTTGAAATTTGCCGCCATCGCAGCGGCAGGCCTGATGGTGAACATGGGAGCCGCGCAGGCGGCCAACCCATTGTTCCCCAAGCTGTTCACCGCCGATCCGTCGGCCTTCGTCGAAGACGGCGTGGTCTACCTGTATGTCGGCAATGACCAGGCGGCGGCGACGGACAAGGACTATGTGATGAAGGAATGGCGCCTGTACAGCAGCTGCGACATGAAGAACTGGACCGACCGCGGCTCGCCGATCAAGCCGTCCGCGTTCAAATGGGCGATCGGCAAGGTCGACGCCTGGGCGGCCGACATCACCAAGCGCGATGGCAAGTACTATTTCTACGCGACGGTCGATCACGCGACCATTCCAGGCCGCGCTATCGGCGTCGCCGTGTCCGACAAGCCGGAAGGTCCGTTTGTCGACGCGCGCGGTTCCGCGCTGGTCACCAACGACATGACGCTGGAAACGCCGATCGCGTGGGACGACATCGACCCTGGCATTTTCCAGGACGATGACGGCCAGGCCTATCTCTACTGGGGCAACACGGTCCTCAAGTACGCCAAGCTCAAAGCCAATATGACCGAATTCGATGGTCCGATCCACACCGTCGGCATGGACCGCTTCACCGAGGCGCCTTACCTGCACAAGCACAAGGGCACTTACTACCTCTCGTACTCGCGCGATTTTCCTGAAGAGACGGCGTACATGACCGGCCCGAGTCCGGCCGGCCCGTGGAAGTACCAGGGCGTGATCATGTCGAAGAACGCCAAGGTCAAGACCATCCACCAGGCCATCGTCGACTTCAACGGCAAGTCCTACATCTTCTACCACAACGCCAAACTGCCGGGCGGCGGCGAGTACCGCCGTTCGGTCGCGGTGGAGGAGTTTGCGTACAACGCCGACGGCACCATCCCGTTCATCAAGCAGACCAAGGAAGGCCCGGCGGCCAATCCTGGTGCGGCGTGCAAGTGATATCCGAACAGTCGGTATTGCGTAATCATTAATATCGATTGTGATATCATTTTCCCATGGAAACTAACCCAAACTGGTTCTTGCGCGCGCGCCTCAAGACGCGCCAGCTGCTGCTGCTGATCGCGCTCGACGAACAACGCAATATCCACCGCGCTTCCGAAGAACTGCACATGACGCAGCCGGCGGCGTCCAAGCAGCTCAAGGATCTTGAGGAGATGCTGGGCGTGCAGCTGTTCGACCGCCTGCCGCGCGGTATGGAGCCGACCATCTACGGCGAAACGATGATACGTCACGCCCGCATGGCGCTGACCAGCCTCTCGCTGGCGCACGAGGACATCGTCGCCATCAAGGCCGGCTTGAGCGGGCAGGTGGACATCGGCACCATCATGACGCCGGGGATCGCGCTGCTGCCGCAGGCGATCACGCGCACCAAGCTGCTGGCGCCCAAGTTGCGCATCGGCGTCGAGATGGAGCAGTCCAACATCCTGCTGGAGCAATTGCAGCGCGGACGGCTGGACTTCATGATCGGCCGTATTCCCGAGCGCCAGAGCGCCGAGGGCCTGAGCTACGAGGAACTGGGCGATGAGCCGGCGTGCGCGGTGGTGCGTCCCGGCCATCCGCTGCTCAAGTCCAAGAGCCTGCAGCTGCGCGATATCTACAACCAGCCGTGGATTTTGCCGCCGCAGGGCAGCATCCTGCGCGCGCGCTGCGAACTGATGTTCCGCCGCGCGGGCCTGGAGGTGCCGGTCAACGTGGTCGACACCACGGCGGTGCTGCTGATTAAGCCTCTGCTGCAGCAGACCGACGCGCTGAACGTGATGCCGATCGCGGTGGCGCGCTACTACGAATCGCAGGGCGTGCTGAATATCCTGCCGATCGAACTGCCGTGCCGCATGGACGCCTACGGCATCATCACCGTGGACGGCCACATCCTCTCCCCCGGCGCCGAGCTGCTGCTGAAGGCGGTGCGCGAAGTGGCCAAGGAGCTTTACTAGTACTGGCGGGCGTCCGGGGCGAAGGTGGCGAAGGCATCCAGCAGCACCTTGGCGCGGAAGGGTCTGAGGATCACCCGGCTGACCCGGCGCTCCCGCAATTCCCTCAGCAGGTCGGTAGTGGCGCGGTCCACCATGACGGCGATCGGTATCGTCGGCACGCTGGCCGAGCCGCCGTTGCGGACTTTGTCCAGCAGCGACAGGTTGTATTCGCAGCCGCTCGCCAATCCGCAATCGAGCGAGATCACCGCGCCGTGAAAGGAGCGCTCACGCAGCATGCATTCGGCCGCTTCCACCGTGGCCGCTTCATGCACCGTCCCCAGTCCCAGCGAACGCGCCGTCAGCGACACCGTCTTGCGCAGCAGCGATTGCTCTTCCACCAGCAGCATGTCGAGGTTTTTGTTCGCGTTTTCAGGCATGTCGGGTCTCCAGCTCTTCCAGCAGCAGGTCGCGCAGCGTCGACAGGATCGCCAGCTCGGTGACGTCCAGTGTACGCGGCTTATGGTCGACCAGGCATAGCGTACCGACCGCGAAGCCGGATGCCAGTTTCAATGGCGCGCCGGCGTAAAAGATCACGTACGGTTCACCGGTGACGATGGGGTTGTCGGCGAAGCGCTCGTCGGCACGCGAATCGGGTATCACGAAAATATCCGGCTGCAGGATCGCGTGGCCGCAGAAAGAGATGTCGCGCCCCGTCTCACAGGCGTCCAGGCCGACGTTGGCCTTAAACCACTGGCGGTTTTCGTCGATCAGCGACAGCAGCGCTATCGGCATGTCGAATTCCTCGGCCGCGAACCGCACCACCTTGTCGAAGCGCTCTTCCGGCGGCGTGTCGAGTATCAGCAGCTCGCGCAGCGCGGCCAGCCGTTCTTTGTCATTGGCGGGAATCGGGGCAGCTAGCATGGGAGAGTGGCCGCATAGTGTTGTTATTGCAACTGTAGCATCGCTATCCCGCGCAGACAAGAATTGGATATAATGTTGACTGAGTCAATCATATTATCGGAGTTTTGCATGCCTGCCCCTGCTTTTGACGACCGCGTCGCGGCGGTCCGTTCGTTCAACCGATTCTTCACCCGCCAGATCGGCGTGCTGCGCGAAGGCCTGCTGCACAGCGATTACACGCTGACCGAGATGCGCGTGCTGTACGAGCTGGCCAATCACGGCGACCAGCCGGCCGCCGCGCTGGGCCGCGACCTTGGCCTGGACCGGGGCTACCTGAGCCGCATCCTGGCCAAGTTCGAAAGCGCGGGACTGGTGGCCAAGGTGCCGTCGGCCACCGACGGCCGTTCCAAGCTGCTGCACATGACCGAGCATGGCCGCGCCGTGTACGAACCGCTGGACCGCCGCTCGCGCGAGGAGGTCGGCGACCTGCTGGCGCGCTTCGGCGAGCCGGACCAGCTGCGCATGCTGGACGCGATGCGCACCATCCGCGAGCTGCTCGACGCCGGCAGCGGCATGAAATACGCCCAGCCCTTTGTGCTGCGCGCGCACCGCGCCGGCGACATGGACTGGATCACGCGCCGCCACGGCGAGTTGTACACGGGGGAGCAGGGCTGGGACAGCAGCTTCGGCACGCTGGTCGGCGAGATCTGCGCCGACTTCGAGCGCAACTTCGATCCGGCGCTGGAGCATTGCTGGATCGCCGAGATGGGCGGCCAGCCGGTCGGCTCGATCGCGCTGGCGCGCAGCGGCGAGGAGGGCGTCGGCAAGCTGCGGCTGCTGCTGGTGGAAGAGCAGGCGCGCGGCTACGGCCTCGGTTCGCGGCTGGTGGACGAATGCCACGCCTTCGCCCGCGCCGCCGGCTGCCGCAAGATGCGGCTGTGGACCACCGACCAGCAAAAGGAAGCGCGTCACATCTACCGCAGCAAGGGCTATGTGCTGGTGGCCGAAGAGGCGGTGCACGCCTTCGGCCAGGACATGGTCAACGAAACCTGGGAGCTGGATCTCTGACGTAATGTAGCTGATTGCCACCGCGCCCGGTTCTCTGGCACTATTCCCAACTTGATCCTGATAACAATCTTGGGGAACGTATGCAAAAGAGCGGGCTGGCGGTGTGGTCGAAGCGGATTTTATTGACGGCGCTGGCGTTGCTGGTGCTGGTGATGGCGGCGGCGTGGCTGTATTTGCGCGGCAGCCTGGCCAAGCTGGACGGCACGCAGCAGGCGCCGGGCCTGGAGACCACGGCCAGCGTGGCGCGCGACGCGCACGGCGTGCCGCTGATCAGCGGCGGCAGCCGGCTCGACGTGGCTTACGCCACCGGCTTCGTGCATGCGCAGGAGCGCTACTTCCAGATGGACCTTTTGCGCCGCGTTTCGGCCGGCGAGCTGGCCGAACTGTTCGGCGCCCGCGCGCTGCAGGTGGACAAATCGCACCGCCTGCACCGCTTCCGCGCCCGCGCCGAGCTGGCGCTGAAGACCATGCCCGCCGCGGACCGCGCGCTGCTTGACCGCTATGCGGCCGGCGTCAACGCCGGCCTGGACACCCTCGGCACCAAGCCGTTCGAATACGCGCTGGTCGGCATGGCGCCGCGCGCATGGTCCGCCGCCGATTCGCTGCTGGTGATCTGGGCCATGTACTTCGACCTGCAGGGCAACCAGGAGTCGCGCGAACTGGCGCGCGGCTGGTTCAAGGATCACGCGAGCGAAGAACAGCGCGCCTTCCTGTCGCCGGAATCGACGCCATGGGATGCGCCGCTGGATGCGCAGAGCATTGCCGCCGGCGACATGACCATTCCGGCCGCGCCGCCCGCATGGTGGGGCAAGCCGCGCTCCGCGCAAGGCGGCCTCGCGCCGCGCGTGGCAGCCGCCGAATTCCTCAACACCGTCGGCAGCAACAACTGGGCGGTGGCCGGCAGCCGCAGCGACACCGGCGCCGCCATCGTCGCCGACGACATGCACCTCGGGATCAACCTGCCGACCACCTGGTACCGCGCGGCCCTGCAGTTCCCGGACGGGAAGGGCGGCCAGCGCCGTGTGGTCGGCGTCACGCTGCCCGGCGCGCCGGTGGTGGTGGTCGGCAGCAACGGCCATGTGGCCTGGGGCTTCACCAACAGCTACGGCGACTACCTCGACCTGATCGCGCTCGACACCGATGCGGCCAAGCCGGGCCAGGTGCGCACGCAGGCGGGCTGGGAGACGCCGGTGGTGTACGAAGAAACCATCCTGGTCAAAGGCGCGGCGGCGGAAAAGCTGGCCGTGCGCGAAACCTCGCTCGGCCCGATCCGCGAGTCGGCCGGCCGCAGCTACGCCATCCACTGGACCGCGCACACGCCGGCCGCCGTCAACGTCAACGCGCGGAAGCTGGAGTTCGCCGATACGCTGGACCAGGCCCTGGCCATTGCGCCGACCATGGGCATCCCGGCGCAGAACTTCGTCGGCGGCGACGACAAGGGCAATATCGGCTGGACCATCGCCGGCCCGCTGCCGCGCCGCGCGCCTTTGGGCTCAGCCACCACCTACCCGCTGGGCGCCGACGACCAGGCCGGCGTCTGGAACGGCTGGCTCAAGCCGGAGGAATATCCGAAAGTGGTCAACCCGGCCAGCGGCCACCTGGCCACCGCCAACAGCCGCCAGTTGGCCGGCAACGGCGCGGAACTGATCGGCGACGGCGGCTACGACCTCGGCGCCCGCACGCACCAGGTGCGCGACGACCTGGCCGCGCTGGGCGACAAGACCGACGTGAAAAAAGTCTATGCCATCGGCCTGGACGACCGCGCGGTCTTCCTGGGCGCATGGCGCGAGCGCGCCATCGCCGCGCTGGACCCGGCCGCGGTCAAGGACCAGTCCAAGCGCGCCGAGGCGCTGAAGATGCTGAAGGAGAGCTGGAGCGGCCGCGCCAGCGTGGATTCGGTCGGCTACCGCATCACGCGCGCCTATATGTACGCGCTGTACGACATGCTGTATGACGGCGCCAACGATGAACTGGTCAAGCTCGATCCGAAAGCGACCATGGCGGCGGTGTCGTCGCGCTGGCCGGTGGTGATCGCGCGCCTGCTGGACCAGCAGCCGGCGGCGTGGCTGCCGCCGCAGTACGCCAGCTGGCAAGCCTTGCAGCTGGCCGCGCTGGACCGCGTGATCGACGACTTGACCAAGGACGGCAAGCCGCTGGTGGCCGCCACCTGGGGGCAGCGCAACATGGCGGCCAGCGCGCATCCGATGGCCTCGGCCGTGCCGCTGCTGGGCAAATACCTGCGGGTGGAGCCGGACATGCTGGCCGGCGACCAGCACATGCCGCGCGTGGCCGGTCCGACCTTCGGCCAGTCCGAGCGCCTGACCGTCTCGCCGGGCAAGGAAGAGCAGGGCATCTTCAACATGCCGGGAGGGCAGAGCGGCCATCCCTTGTCGCCCTGGTTCCTGGACGGCCGCGCCGACTGGCTTAGCGGACGGGAGTCGCCGCTGCTGCCGGGACCTGCGCAGCATACGTTGACGTTTGTGAAGTAATCCGGCCCAATCCGAACAGCGGGCGCAGCACGGCGATGCGGCGCACCGCTTCAAACACGCCGAAGCTGATGGCGAAGGTTAGCACGATCAGGAACACGCCTTCGATGCCGGGCGCCAGCTTGACCGGCTTGAGCCAGTGCGCCATCGTCACGATCAGCGTCTGGTGCAGGATGTAGACCGGGAACACGGCTTCGGTCAGGTAGCGGCGCTTGGCGCTGTCGAATGCGAGGTGGCGGTGGCCGAAGCCGCAGATGGCCAGCATCGGCGTCCATTGGCCCAGGCAGTAGATGGTGCGTAGCACCGGCTTCCATTGCGCCACTTCCGGCGCGGCGTGCATCGCTTCCGGGATCGACCAGTAGATCACGATCAGCGCCCAACTGGCCAGCCACATTCCCAGGCTGGCCCAGCGCAGGCCGTCCACCTTGGCCCAGAAGCCGTTCTGCATCGCCAGCATCGCGCCCAGCACAAACAGGAAGAAGTACTGCGCGTGGTTGTACCAGTCGCCGACCAGGGCGTGCGTGGCGGGATAGCGGTCGGCCAGCGCGAAGCGGGCCAGGGCCAGCACGGCCACCGGCAGCACGATGATTTTCCAGCCCGTCAGCAAACGGCCCAGCGCATCGGAGCCAGCCTGGAAGCGCGCGCCGCCCAATCCCCAGGCGATGCCGCCGATGATCATCGTGTACACCCACAGGTAGGCCACGAACCACAGGTGGTTCCAGGTCGGCATGGAGAGGCAGTCGCCGCCGCGGCAGAAGCCGTGGTAGCCGGTGACATAGAGCCGCATGAATTCGCCGTAGCCGCCTTTGTAGGCGACTTTTTCCACCACTTCAAAATACGCTTGCGGCGGCACGATCACCAGCATGCCGAACACCAGCGGCACCAGCAGGCGCCAGCTGCGCTGCCGCAGCAGCGCGCCGACGCGGATTTTCTTCAGCATGAAGGCGGTGGCGACGCCGGAAATCATGAACAGCAAGCCGAGGCGCCACGGCGACGACAGGATCATCAGCGGCTCGATGGCGTCGCTGGCGTAGGGGCTTTTGACATGCCAGTCCCAAGTCACGTAGTACATGCCGGTGTGATAGAAGATCAGCACGAAGAACGCGAAGATGCGGATCCAGTCGAGGAAGTAGAGGCGGTTGTTGTTCATTGCGGGCTCCTTGTTGATGCAACCAGATTAAGGAGGCGGCCCGCCAGCGTCCAGCGTTATGGGGCGAAATGGGCGCTTGGCGGGGTGAATCGGGGTGAAATAGCGGCTTGCATTAAACAATACACAAATTTACATTAAACATTACTTATTTGCTACAATAAGTGTTCTTTTTATAAAACTCTGGGGGTTGTATGAAACGTCTCAATGTATTTGGCAAGCTGGCTGTATTGACGCTGATGCTGGTGGCATCGGCCACTCATGCGGAGGTCGTGAAATACGACTTCACGGCACACGGAACCTCGGTCAACTATGGCGGCGGCGCGCCGGCCGACTTTCCGGGAAGCGCGGCCAGCGCGTACCTGCCGGTAGGCTCGACGCTTTCCGGCTCCTTCTTCTATGACACCACGCTCAACGCCGTCTTCACCGGCCCCAATTACAACGACTTTTACAGCTCGACCGGGATCGGCATCACGCTGACCAGCAGCGCCGGCTACCACTTCGCCAACAACGTCACGACCGAGTTCGGCCAGCCTTCGGCGCACGTTGACGATTCGAATCCGGAAGACTTGCTGCGCGTGGCCGGCACCGAGATCGACAGCCATGGCGCGAGCAACGATGTCACGCTGACCTTGACCGGCAAGGGCACGCAGGTATTGACCACCAGCGCCTTGCCGCACGCGCTGTCCTTGAACGATTTCAACGGCGTAGTGGATATTTACTGGACTGACGGCGCGGGCAAGGAATTCAGCTACAAAGCCGAGATCGACACGCTGACCGTGGCCGCCGCGGTGCCTGAGCCGGAAACCTACGCGATGCTGCTGGCAGGCCTGGCGCTGGTTGGCGTGGCCCGCCGCCGCAAACAAGGTCAGGCTTCGGCGTAAGCCTTTTTCAGGACCGCCAGATCGAGCTTCTTCATTTGCATCAGCGCGCTCATGACGCGGCCCGATTTGGCCGGATCCGGATCCAGCACCATCGTTTTCAGGACGGTCGGCACGACCTGCCATGACAGGCCGAATCTGTCGGCCAGCCAGCCGCATTGCTGGGCTTCGGGCGCGCCGCCTTCGGACAGGCGCTCCCAGAAGTGGTCGATCTCTTCCTGGCTTTCGCAGTTGATGGCGAAGGACACCGCAGGGTTGAACTGGAATACCGGGCCGCCATTGAGCAGCGTGAAGTCCTGCCCGTCCAGCTGGATGGAGACCGTCATGGCGCTGCCGGGCGGCTGGCCGTGCTGTTCCTGCCCGGCCTCCGTGTAGCGCGCCACGCCGCAGATCTTCGAATTGCGGAAGATGCTGACGTAGAATTCCGCCGCCTCTTCGGCTTGATGCGAGAACCAGAGGAAGGGTGTGATTTTTTGTAGGCTGTGCATGGTTGGACTCCCTGTCGATGACGGCGCCTGCTGTGCGGGCGCAGGCTGGCCCTTTGCTTCAAGAGGCTAGCAGGATGGCTATGCTTCAGGCGCACGGCTTGGCGGCGACGCTTGCAGGCTATCCATCAGTTCGGAGCGGTACTGGCGCGAGCACGGCACGCGCGCGCCGCCGCGCAGTATCAGTTCGCCGTCGCCCTTGTCCAGCGTCTGCACGCTGGCGATCCAGTCCAGCTGGACTGCGGCGCGGCGGTGGCAGCGCTGGAAGCGCGGGCCGAGCTTGTCGAGCAGGCCGGCCATCGTCTGGCGCATCAACGGCTGGCCTTCGGCGGTGTGCAGGACGACGTAGTTGTCGGCGGTTTCTATCCATTGGATTTGCTCGACCTTGACGATGCGCGTGCCGCCGCGCTCGGGAACCAGCAACTGGGCGACGGCCGGCATCGGCACGGCGGCCGGCGGCGCGCCGGTGGCGGTGCGGGCCGCCATGCGTTCGCGCACGCGCTGCAAGGCGCGTTGCAGGCGCTGCTGGTCGTAGGGTTTGAGCAGATAGTCGACGGCATTGGCGTCGAAGGCGCGGATCGCGTATTCGTCGTAGGCGGTGACGAACACCACCAGCGGCGCCGGCGACGGCAGCGATGCCGCGACATCCAGCCCGGTGATCTCGGGCATCTGGATATCGAGCAGCAGCAGGTCGGGCGCGAAGGCGGGCAGGCGCTCCAGCGCTTCCACGCCGTCGCGCGCTTCCTCGATGGCGGCGATGTCCGGCTCCTGCTCCAGCAGGCGGCGCAGCTTGTCGCGCGCGGGGCGTTCGTCGTCGACGATCAGGACGCGCATGGCAGCCTCATTTCCGCCCGCACGCCGGCGGGTGACAGCTGGGTCAGGGTGAACGCGGCGCGTTCGCCGTACAGCGCCGCCAGCCGCTCGCACAGATTGCGCACGCCGATGCCGCTCGCCGGCGGCGCTTCCGGCGCGGCGGGCAGCATGCCGCCGTCATCCTCCAGCCGCAGCACCACTTCATCGCCCTCGCGCAGCACGTTGATCGCGATCGCCGTCGACTGGCGGCGCTTCTCGACGGTATGCTTGAAAATATTCTCCAGCAGCGGCTGCATGCTCATCACCGGCACCTGCACGCCGAGCAGCGCATCGTCGACCTGCCAGGCGATCCGCACGCGGTCCGAAAACCGCTCGCTCATCAGCGCGGCGTAGCCGCGCAGCAGGCGCAGTTCCACTTCCAGCGACACGCTGTGCTGGCCGCTGACATCGAGCGTGGCGCGCAGCACATCGGCCAGCTGGATCAGCATGGCGTCGGCGCGCGCCACGTCGCTATGCATCAGCGACGAGATCGTATTGAGGGCGTTGAACAGGAAGTGCGGCTGCATCTGCTGGGTGAGCGTGAGCAGCTGGGCTTCGCGCATCGCCGCGCTGGCGCGTTCGACGCGCAGCTTTTCCTTCTGCATCGCATGGTAGGACAGCACACCGAAGGTAATCGTCGTGAAGGTGGTGAAGAACACCGTTATCTTGATGTCTTCATACAGGAACACCGGCAGCCAGGCCTGGTGCGTGTAGGCCTCGCCGGCCGCCGCATAGACCGCATGCCGGATGCCGAATGCCGCGGGAACGAACGTTACCCAGTACACCGGCAGCCACGCCAGCTGTCGCGCGAACCATCGCACCGGCGACGGCAGCAAGGGGTCATACTTGCGCGTGGCGCGCCGCTGCGCCAGCATCAGCAGGGTCGCAACCACGGCCGAAGAGCTCTCCCACAGGATCGGCTTCCACACGTCGTGATGATCGTCGCGCAGGTAGTCCTGCACGGCGGTGATGTTCATCAGAAGCCAGAATAAAAGCCAGGCGACGACGATCGTGATTTGAGCTCGTTTTGGTAGCATGGCGTCAGCGGTAGCGTGCTTCCATCAAATCGATTTCGCGCACCAGCTTGCGCGAGATCTCGTCGGAGATGCGGTCGTGCCGCGCCAGGTCGAACACCGTGCGGCGCTCGGCGTCCAGCGCCGCCAGCCGCAGTTCCTTTTCGGCGTAGTCGGTCTTGCGCCATGCCGATTCGCTGGCCGGGTCGATCTCCTTGAGCTTGTGCTCGTAGAAGGCGATCACCCGCGCCGCCGCCTGTGGATAGACGTCGGGATCGATGCAGGCTTCCGACTCCATCAGCGTGATCTGGGTTTTCTCGATGGCGGTGATGGCGGCGTTGGCCGCTTCGCGCCGCGCCAGGTCTTCCTCCTGCTGCTCTTCCGGCTCGGCCGGGAAGGTCATGCCGGCCAGCAGGCGGGGCAGGGCGATGCTGGCGGTCAGCAGCGAAATCAGGATCACCGAACACGCCAGGAAGATGGTCAGCGCGCGCGCCGGGAACGGCGAGCCGTCCGGCAGCACCAGCGGCAGCGTCAGCACGCCGGCCAGCGTGATGGTGCCGCGCGCGCCGGCCAGCGTGGTCGCCAGCAGCAGGCGCGGATTGATCTTCTTGCGCGGCAGATGGCGCATCTTCTGCTTGAAAATGGTCAGCCGCAGCGAGGCCCAGACCCAGAACATGCGCAGCGTCAGCAGGCCGGCGGTGATCGCGAACGCATACACGGCCAGCCACCACGGATTCAGGTGGCCGCTTTCCTCCAGCGAGATGCTGGCGCCGCGGAAGATGTCCGGCAACTGCTCGCCGAGCAGCACGAACATCACGCCGTTGAGCGAGAACTGCACCGTGTCCCATACCGCCGAACGCTGGATGCGGGTGTTGGCGTGCGCATGGCCGCTCAGTTCCACGTAGCTCATCGTCACGCCGGCCGCCACCGCCGCCAGGATGCCGGATGCGTGCAGGCGCTCGGCCACCAGGTAGGCGCCGAACGGCAGCAGCAGGTTGACCAGGATGGGCGAGCCGACCGGCTCGCCGAAGTGGCGCGTCAGCCAGCGCTGGGCCCAGGTCACCAGCATCGTCACGCCGACGCCGGCGGCGATGCCGGCCACCACCAGCCAGACGAAGGTCAGGGCGGCGTTGCTGGCCGAGAAGGTGCCGGTCAAGGCGGCGGCCACGGCGAAGCGGAAGCATACCAGGCCGCTGGCGTCGTTCAGCAGCGATTCGCCTTCCAGGATGTGCATCAGCCGCTTGGGAATCGGGGCGTTGGCGGCGATCGAGCTGACCGCGATCGGATCGGTCGGCGAGACGATGGCCGCCAGCGCAAACGCCACCGGCAGCGGCATGGCCGGGATCAGCCAGTGGATCATGAAGCCGGCGCCGACCACGGTGAAGATCACCAGGCCCAGCGCCAGCTCCAGGATCGTGCCCTTGTCGCGCAGCAGGCCGCTCTTGGGGATGCGCCAGCCGTCGAGGAACAGCAGCGGCGGCAAAAACACCAGGAAGAACAGGTCCGGCTCCAGGTCCACGCCGTGCGAGGATTTGGCGGCGATCAGCGCGCCCAGCGCGATCTGCACCAGCGGCAGCGGAATCGCGCGCGGCAGCAAACGCATGATGTAGGCGCTGGCCACCACGGCCAACAGCATGATCAGCACGACTTCGATCGAATCCATCCGTGTTTTTCTCCTGGCTAAAACGAGCCTAAGCTTACACTATCGTCCATTTTGTAAAAAGTTCCTCATAGGCACTGGCAAAATCCTCAACCTTCTGTCATAATTTCGTCTTCTGCGGGAGTAGCTCAGTTGGTAGAGCGCAACCTTGCCAAGGTTGAGGTCGAGAGTTCGAGACTCTTCTCCCGCTCCAGAATTCGGTAGCAATGTAGTAGCAAATAAAAAGGAAGCCCACGGGCTTCCTTTTTTGTTGTTTATCGTTCTCCAAAACAACATCGTTCCAGCCAAAATGTGACGCGGACTGTTGCAAACGTTATACTGGAATGAGGACCACCGACGGAGACGAAATCTATGAAATCAGTTCAGCAGGAAGTTGATGAGCGCAGTAATTTAACCAACTCCAATAAATTCGAACTGCTGCTGTTCCGCCTGGGCGGCGACGCCAACGGCGAACATTCTGAGTTGTTCGGTATTAACGTCTTCAAAATCCGCGAGATCGTGGCGATGCCCGAAGTAACTGCTGTGGCCGGATCCCCGCCACACATGTTGGGTGTCGTCAACCTGCGCGGACAAATCATCACGGTGCTGGATTTGCCAGGCATCGTCGGTGTGACCCCAAAAACCGGTCTGAATATCATGTTGGTCACTGAATTCGCGCGCACCACGCAAGCGTTCGCGGTCGAATCGGTGGATGAAATCGTGCGCCTGGACTGGAGCCAGGTGCTGACCGCCGAAGGCACGGCCGGCGGCAAGGTCACCAGCATCGCGCGCGTCGACGGCGACGTGCAAAACACCCGCCTGGCGCAGGTGCTGGACGTGGAAACCATCTTGCGCGAACTGGTCCCGCCGGAACGCGATGACATCGACCCGGAAACCATCGGCCCGAAAGTGCTGCTGAAAGCCGGTGCGGTGATCCTGGCCGCCGACGATTCCGTGGTCGCGCGCAACCTGATCGAAAAAGGCCTGGAAGCGATGGGCGTGCACTTCATCATGACCAAGTCGGGCAAGGAGGCGTGGGAGCGCCTGCAGCACATTTCCGACGGCGCCAAGGCCGAAGGCGTGCCGATCAGCGACCGCGTCGCCATGGTGCTGACCGACCTGGAGATGCCGGAGATGGATGGCTTCACGCTGACCCGCCTGATCAAGCAGGATGCGCGTTTCAGCAAGATCCCGGTGGTGATTCACTCCTCGCTGTCGGGCAAGACCAACGAAGACCACGTCAAGGGCGTGGGCGCGGACGCGTATGTGGCCAAGTTCTCGGCGGAGGATCTGGCCGGCACCATCCGTACGGTGCTGGGCAAAGCGGCGGCGTAAAGCGCGCAGGCTGGAATCGCGGTAGTATCGAAGGGCCGTGGCGGCGACGTCACGGCCCCTTTTACTTTTTCGAAAGGATATACCGTGGCAGCTAAGAAAATACTGTTTTTGACGGGCGACTTTGCGGAAGATTACGAGACCATGGTGCCGTTCCAGGCGCTGCAGATGGTCGGACATACGGTGCATGCGGTCTGCCCGAACAAGCAGGCCGGCGACACCATCAAGACCGCCATCCATGATTTTGAAGGCGACCAGACCTACACTGAAAAGCCGGGCCACCTGTTCGCGCTGAACGCCAGCTTCGCCGACGTCGACGTGGCGCAATACGATGCGCTGATGATCGCCGGCGGCCGCGCGCCGGAATACCTGCGCTTGAATCCGCGCGTGATTGAAATCGTGCAGCAGTTCGCGTCGGCCAACAAGCCGATCGCCGCGGTTTGCCACGGCGCGCAGTTGCTGGCGGCGGCCGATGTCATCCGCGGCAAGACCATCTCCGCGTATCCGGCATGCTCGCCGGAGGTCAAGCTGGCCGGCGGCAACTACGCCGACATCGCGGTCGACCAGGCTGTCACGGACGGCAACTTCGTCACCGCGCCGGCCTGGCCCGCGCATCCGGCGTGGCTGGGCCAGTTCCTGCAGCGCCTCGGCACGGAGATCAAACTGTAGCCAGGCGCTTCGCATGGAAGCGGATGTGGTCTTCCATGAAGGTGGAGATGAAGTAGTAGCCATGGTCGTAGCGCGCATGCCGCCGCAGTTCCAGCGGCTGCGCGGCGGTTTTGCATGCGGCTTCGAACACTTCCGGATACAGCTGCTCGGCCAGGAACTTGTCGCCCAGGCCCTGGTCGATCAGGATGCCGGCCGGGAAGGGCGTCTTCAGGCGCGCCATCAGCAGGCTGGCGTCGTACTCTTCCCACGCGCTGCTGTCCTCGCCGAGGTAGCCGTTGAAAGCCTTCTTCCCCCATGGGCACAGGGACGGCGCGGCGATCGGCGCAAATGCCGACACCGACTTGAACACGTCCGGCCGCTTCAGCGCCATCGTCAGCGCGCCGTGGCCGCCCATCGAGTGGCCGAAGATGCCGATGCGTCCGGCGTCGGCCGGCAGTTCCCGGACCACCAGCTCGCGCAGCTCATGGATGTAGCTGTACATGCGATAGTGTTTGGCCCACTTGTCCTGCGTCGCATCCAGATAGAAGCCGGCGCCGGCGCCGAAATCCCAGCTGTCCGTTTCGCCGTCGACCCCGGCGCCGCGCGGGCTGGTGTCCGGCGCGATCAGCATCATGCCCGCTTCGGCGGCTGCGCGCTGCGCGCCGGCCTTGATCATGAAAGTCTCTTCGTTGCAGGTCAGGCCCGCGAGATAAAACAGGGCCGGCACGCGGTCCCGGTCCGCGCTCGGCGGAATGAAAACGGAGAAGCGCATCGGCAGGCCGATCTCGCGCGATGCGTGACGATAGAAGCGCTGCACGCCGCCGAAGCAGGCGTGTTCACTGATTAATTCAAGCATAATTATTCCTTATGTTCCTTAGCGCACAGTGAGAGCGGCTGTAATTGTACAGAATTGTACAAGTATCTTAAAAAAGGAGAAGTACATGCCGGATATTCAGGTCATCATGACCGAACTAGGCTGGCCTCTTGCAGTTGCATTGGCTTGGTTGTCGGGAGAATTCATTCATCGCTGGACCCGTTTGCCGCGTATCAGCGTCTACGGTTTTGTCGGCTTCCTGCTGGCGCAGGCGTTTCCCGACGCGCTCAGCAGCGGTCCCTCAAGCACGGTCACCGTGCTGGCCAACCTGGCCTTCGGACTGATCCTGTTTGAATTTGGCTACCGCATCAATCTGCGCTGGTTGCGTATCAATCCATGGATACTCGTCAGCGGGCTGGCCGAATCGGCCGCCACCTTCGGCGTGGTCTACCTGATCTCGCACCTGACCGGCATGCCGCCGCTGACCTCGTTGCTGCTGGCCTCGCTGGCCATGTCCACCTCGCCGGCCGGCGTGCTGCGCGTGATTAACGAAGAAGACAGTTCCGGCCAGGTCACCGAACGGGTGCTGCACCTGGTGGCGATCAACTGCGTGCTGGCGGTGTTTGTGTTCAAGGTGGTGGTCGGCTTCTGGGTGTTCCAGACTTCCGGCAGCCTGACGCAAGCCGTCTCGCACAGCCTGATCGAGCTGGGCGTATCGGCGGCGATGGGCGCCGTGCTGGGCATGCTGGTGCCGGCGGTGCTGCGCCGCATGGGCAAGCTGGCGCAGGACGGCACCATCGCCTTTGCGCTGGGCGTGATCCTGCTGGTGGCGGCGTCGCGCGCGTTCGAAGTCTCGCCGGTGCTGGCCACGCTGACCTTCGGCCTGGCCGCGCGCCACAGCCGGGTGGCGTTCAGCCGCACCGAGCGCAACTTCGGCGGCATCGGCGAGCTGATGACCGTGCTGCTGTTCGTGTTCGCCGTCTCGACGCTGGAATGGGAGCGCGTGGTCGACGGCCTGGGCCTCGGCCTGCTGTTGCTGCTGGCGCGCTTTGTGGTCAAGGCGGTCGCCGTGGGCGCCTTCGCGCACGTCGGCGGCGTCTCGTGGCGCAAGGGCTTGCTGACCGGCGTGGCGCTGGCGCCGATGTCGGTGTTCGTCACGCTGCTGCTGGAACAAACCAAATACATGGGTATCGTGCTGGTCGACGAACTGGCCGCGCTGGCGGCCATGACGCTGGTGCTGGAAGTGGCCGGCCCGATCATCACGCAACGCGCGCTGATGTGGGCAAACGAAACCCCGAACAAGGAGGAACGCTAATGGCGTTGGAAGAATTCAAATCATCGAAGCCGCTCACCATGGGCGTGGAGCTGGAGCTGCAACTGGTCAGCCTGTCGGACTACGACCTGACCGCGTCCAGCCCGGACTTGCTGCACCTGCTGAACCGCAAGCCGTTTCCGGGCAACGTGACGCCGGAAATCACCGAGAGCATGATCGAGATTAACAGCGACGTGCACACCAACCACGCCGAACTGCTGGCGCAGCTGCAGCTGACGCGCGACGTGCTGGTGCAGGCCGGCGAGCAGCTCAACATCGGCATCTGCGGCGGCGGCACGCACCCGTTCCAGAAATGGTCGGAGCGGCGCATCTTTTCCAAGCCGCGCTTCAAGGAAGTGTCGGAGCTGTACGGCTACCTGGCCAAGCAGTTCACCATCTTCGGCCAGCACGTGCACATCGGCTGCGAATCGGGCGACGACGCGCTGTTCCTGCTGCACTCGCTGAGCCGCTACGTACCGCACTTCATCGCGCTGTCGTCGTCGTCGCCATATGTGCAGGGCAACGACACGCTGTTCAATTCCGCGCGGCTGAACTCGGTGTTCGCCTTCCCGATGAGCGGCCGCGCACCGTTCACGCAATCGTGGTCGACCTTCGAGCACGAGTACTTCGCCAAGATGGAGCACACCGGCGTCATCAAGAGCATGAAGGACTTCTACTGGGACATCCGCCCGAAGCCGGAATTCGGCACCATCGAATTGCGCGTGTGCGACACGCCGCTGACGGTGGACCGGGCGGCGGCGCTGGCGGTCTACCTGCAGGCGCTGTGCCGCTATCTGCTGGAGCGCAAGGAAGAACCGCCGGAGGAGGACGACTACCTGGTTTATAACTACAACCGCTTCCAGGCGTGCCGCTTCGGCCTGGACGGCACGGTGGTGCATCCGAAGACCTACGAGAGCCTGTCGCTGCGCGAGGACATCCTCACCACGCTGCGCAAGATGGAGCCGCACGGCGCCGCGCTGGGCGCCACGGCCGGCCTGCAGCACCTGGTGCAGGTCACGCACGAGGGCAGCGACGCCCACTACCTGCGCCAGCAGTTCGACCGCAGCGGCAGCGCCGAAGGCATGGTGGACGCGGCGATCCAGCGCTTCCGCCAGTGCTGATTATTTGAAGCTGATCGCCTTGTTCAGGCGGGCGATCACGTCGTCGGACACGCTCTTGCTGCACATGATGTGGCGGTCCGGCCCGCGCGGCATGTCCTTGAAGCGCAGCAGGCGCAGGTTTCTGGTCTGGTCCGCGGGGTGGTGCGCCAGGATGTAAGTGCCTTCCTCTTCGGAGACGAACATCATGTCGACCACGCCCTTGCTGATCGACTGCACCATCTTGCTGGTGAGCGCGGTGGAGACGGCGCGGGTGGTGCCCCATTTGCGCATCAGCGCATCCAGCTCGCCGCCGTAGGAAAAGTTATCCTTGACCAGGATCCGGGTTTCCCTGTGCCGCAGCAGCGCTTCCAGCGTCGGGTCGGCGCGCGCCGCCAGGTTGGCGTTGGCCAGCACCACCCATTCCTTGTCGCGATAGATGGGCTTGGTGAACTTGGCGAACTGCTCGCGTTCCGGCACCCAGAACCAGCCGATCGCGCAGACGCGCAGGCCCGGGTCCTTGATCATCATCAATTGGCGGTTGGTCGGCAGGTTTTGCCAGACGGCGGGGATGCCGGCCGCCTTGAAGGCCTGCGCCGCCTGCGTGGCGGTCAGGCCGCTGGGCACGCCGCTTGGCTGGGCCATCATGTAGGGCGGACGTTCACTGTAGGTGACGGTGATGGCGTCTTCGCTCGCGCCGGCCGGAGGGACGAGCAGGCAAGCTGCGGTAATTGCGGCGGCGCGGCAAAACGGCATCATGGGACGATCTCGGCTGAAGATGCCGTAGTGTATACCGGGCAAGCCGGCTTCGTCTAAGGGTTTTGGCGGCCGGTTTTAAAAACGCGTCTCGCGCGCCACGCGCAGGAAATTGTCCAGGATGCCGGTGCAGTCGAGCAGTTCGACGCCGCCGGCGCGGTGGAATTCCGGGTGCCATTGCAGGCCCATGACGAAGGGCGCCTTGCGGTAGCGGATCGCCTCGACCATATTGTCCGGCACCGACAGCGCCTCCACCGTCATCTCCCGCCCCAGCGTCTTGACCGCCTGGTGGTGGATGGAGTTGACCAGCCCGGTTCCCTTGCCCTTGAACATGCGCGCCAGCGAGGAGCCGGCCGGGAAGCTGATTTCATGGCGGTTGCGGTCGTATTCCTCGTTGACGTGGGCCAGCGATTCCGGCACGTCGGACGCGATGTCCTGGTACAGCGTGCCGCCGAAGGCGACGTTGATCAGCTGGCAGCCGCGGCAGATGCCCAGCACCGGCTTGCCGGCTTCGATGAATTCATGCAGCAGCTCCAGCTCGTACATGTCGCGCGCGCGGTCGCCGCCCCATTCCGGGCGGGTCGGCGTTTCCGAATAGCTTTGCGGCGAGACGTCGGCGCCGCCCTGCAGCACCAGGCCGTCCAGGTGCTTGGCGTAGTCGCGCAGGCGGATGTTGGACGGATGCAGCAGGCCGTCGGTATTGACGGTCGGGATCATGAACACCAGCACGTCGCGCGACATCACCCACTGGGCGATGGATTCTTCGAGGTATTGCAGGTTTTTGCTGCGCAGGCCGGTGGCGCCCGGCTCCGGGTGGAAGATCCGCGCCGACACGCCGATGTGCAGCGGCCGCTGGATGATGTGGCGGGTGGCGGCCGCCGCGATGCGCCGGTAGCGCGCCATGATAACCCGGCCCCACAGGCTGAACACGGTGTCGCCGGGGTCGAGATAGCGTGGCGTGCCGACTTCCGGGCGCGCGCCGCGCCGCTCATGGTCGCTGCTGCGGCGGTGTGGATTGTCCTGCGGTTTATCCGGGTTTTCTGGTCCTGCGCTCATGCGCGCTCCTGTCTGTCTGCCATGGCCATAGTGTGCCACACGTCGAGGTCATCAGTCGCCGCTTACACCTGTTACAACTGGCGGCGGATGGCGTCCCGGTCAGCTCAGTTGCAGCGAGTCGCCGCCGGCATACATCATCGCCGGCGGTGGCGGCGACGGCTGTGCGGCGGCCGGCGCGCGCACATGGCGCACCTTGAGCAGCGGAACCTGCGGACGGCGCGGGAAGGGCGGCATCTGCGCCGGCACGCGCGCGGCCAGCTGCGGCGTGCAGGCGTGCTGCAGCATGCCGACGATGTGGTTGTGCACATCGTACAAGGTGCTGATGTCGAACCAGCCGATGTGGTCGCCGTTGAGCGCGTACACCCCATTGCCGAACAGCCAGGACGTGACGTCGCCGCGCGGCGAGCGGAAGCAATACTCGTCCAGTATCAGCACCGGCGTGCCGTTGCGATCGATAATCCAGTCTGCCATAACGCCTCCCTATGTCGGTAAGGCCAGCATAGCCGCAATGGCGAGGCGGGTTTGTTCGCTGGCGTACACAGCGGACACGATGTTGTCATTTGACGCATCGCTAGTGCGTGCCGGCCAGCTTGCCGACCAGGGCATCGGCAAACGCGGCCACCAGCGGATCGGCCTCGCGGCGGCAGGCCAGGCCGACGCTGGTCGTCAGTTCGCCCTGCGACAGCGTGATGAAGCGCACGCCCGCCGGCGCCGTCAGCCGCATGCACTCGGGGACGATGGCGATGCCGAGATTGGCTTCGATCAGGTTCAGCTGCGACGACTTGCGCGACAGCGCGCGCGCCGGCCTGGGGAAGAAGCCCTGTTCCAGGCACAGGTTGGCCACCAGGTAGCTCAAGCCGCCGCGGTCCTTGTGCGGGATCGAGATGAAGGCTTCGTCGCTCAGGCTGGCCAGCTCGATGTTGTCCAGCGCGGCCAGCGGCGAGTGCTGCGACACCGCCACCATCAGCCGCTCGCTCGATATCTCGCGCACATGGATGTGGGGATGGCGGCGCAAGGTGGGCAGGCGCAGCAGGCCGATATCGGCGCGGCCTTCCTCGATTTCCAGCGTCTGGTTTTCCGACGGCAGCATGGAGACATCCAGCGTCACGCCGGGGAACTCTTCGAGCAGCTGGCTCAGCGCGGCGGTGAGCTGCGGCGTCAGGATCACCGAGCTCGAATGCTGCAGGCGGATCACGCCTTGCGCGCCCTGGCCGACGTGGCGCGCCTGCACCACCGTGTCGTCGATGTCTTCGAGGATGCGCTTGGCGCGCTCGAAGAACAGCTGGCCGGCCGGCGTCAGCTCGAACTGGCGCGCGTCGCGGGTCAGCAACTGGGTCTGCAGCTCGTCTTCCAGTTCCTTGATCTGCCGGCTCAGCGCCGACTGCGCGATGTACAATTTTTCAGCGGCGCGCGAATAGCTGCCGGCCTCCACGATCTCTACAAAATATTTGAACTGTTTAAGTGAAATCACCGTTATGCCGTTTCGAGATAGTTGGCCGCCATATTTGATATTGGATCGTCGGGGGCGGCGCGGTTAAAGTGAAGCGTCTCTTCTTCATTTACGGAATCAGCTATGTTGGCACTGATCGGTATCATCGGCGTGCTGCTGAGTATTGCAGCAAAAGTGATCTGCGTCCAGATCGGCTGCGCAAGCGGGGTCGACGACAAGCACGATTAGCCCCCATAATCGGGGCATGACCAAACGCTATCTGCTCGTCGCCGGCATGCTGCTCGGCTCCCTCGTCTTCGCGCTGCTCGCGGCATGGGGCGCTTGCGCGCTGTGGTTCCAGCTGCCGGCCACGCTGTTGGCGCGCAAGCTCGCGATCGGCGGCTGGATCGTGTTCTGCGCCGCCACGCTGGCGCTGTGGTGGTGGCAGCGCAACCTGGTGGTGCTGGCGCCGTGGCTGCTGGCGCTGGTCGTCATGATGGCGTGGTGGCGCACGATCCAACCGACGCACGAGCGCATCTGGGCCGACGACGTCGCGCGCATGGTCACGGGCAAGGTGGAGGGCGGCATCGTCACGCTGGACCAGGTGCGCAACTTCGACTGGCGCAGCGACCAGGACTACACCGTGCGCTGGGAAGCGCGCAGCTACGACCTGGACAAGCTGCGCTCGGTCGATGTGGCGATGTCCTACTGGATGGGGCCGGCCATCGCGCACACGCTGGTCTCGTTCGGCTTTGCGGACGGGCGCTACCTGACGTTCTCGATCGAGATCCGCAAGGAGCGCGGCGAAAGCTTCGACGGCCTGGCGGGCTTCTTCAAGAAGTACGAAACCGTGCTGATCGCCGCCGACGAGCGCGACATCCTGCGCGTGCGCACCAACGCGCGCGGCGAGGACATGTGGCTGTACCGGCTGAAGATGCCGCCGGCGACGATGCGCTCGCTGTTCATGGCGTACCTGGCGGAGGGCGAGGAGTTGAAGCGCACGCCGCGCTTTTACAACACCCTGGTCGGCAACTGCACCACCATCGTGTTCGAGATGGCGCGCCGCATCACGCCCGGCCTGCCGCTGGACTGGCGGCTGCTGGCGTCGGGCTATCTGGACCGCTACCTGTACGACATCGGCGCGCTGGCCGGCCGGGGCGATTTTGACGCGCTGCGGCAAAAAGCCGATATCACCGCCAGGGCCCGGGCTGCCGGGCAGGCCGACGACTTCTCCGAGCGCATCCGGCACTGACATCCGCGTCGAACTCAGGTATAACTAGCACGTCATTCCCGCGCACGCGGGAATCCATGCCGAGTGGAGACTGGATGCGGTACCTGATCGCAGCAATACTAGCCTTATGGTGCCATGCGGCGCACGCGCTGGAGCTGGTGGTCGCCACCAACGAATACCCGCCCTACATCAGCGCCGACCCCAAGCTCAGCTTCATCGGTGAACTGTTCGAGCATATCGGCAAGGACATGGGCGTCACGTTCACCTTCCGCTACATGCCTTGGAAGCGTTGCGTGGCCGCGCTGGATGCGCAGGAGGTGTGGGCGGTGGTGCCGTTCGTGCGCACGCCGGAGCGGGAGGGACGCTATCTGTTGTCCGACAAGCTCTACTCGCGCAAGGCCAAATTCTTTTACCACGACAGCAGCGCGCGGCAATGGCCGGCAGGGTACAGGGATATCGGCGAACTCAAGCAATTCAAGATCGGCGGCGTGGCGGGGTACTGGTATGAAGCCATGTTCGTCGAGGCCGGCATCATCATCGACCCCGCGATCACCGACGAGCGCAATTTCAGCAAGCTGCAAGTCGCCCGTTTCGACCTGGCCATTGCCGACGAAAACGTCGGCAACTACATCATCCACACCCAGTTCCCGCAGCAGGCCGAGCGCTTCCACGTGCTGGAGAGCCCGTTTTACCTGTCCGACAACATGCTGATGATGAACCGTCTTCCCGCCAACGCCGCGCTGCTGGCGCGCTTCAACCGGGCACTGGAGGGGATGCGCAAGAGCGGGGTGTACGATAGCATCGTCAACCGCCGGAAGTTGGTGCTAAGTAACTGATTAATCTGAATTTATTGTGTTCATGGGGCGGCGGCGCGCGACCCATTCCTCTTCGGCCACGCGGCCGTGCATCGATTTTCCCTCTTTCAGTGCGAAAAATATTGATTGGCACCAATGGGGTGCGCGCATCGTCTATTTTGGCTCAAAATTTACTATAATCACACGATCACACTTTATTCAATGATATAGTGTAGTAATTGCAATAGGTGTTGCTCGTTTGATTGCTGTAATTTTGATAAGGATGCGCGATGACGAATCATGTCGCGGGAGTACATAATTTCGGTGGACTGGTCATCGGCATTCCCACATTCCGGCGTCCGGAGCAGTTGCTGAAATTGCTGGAGACGCTGCTGCCCGAGATTGACGGACGACGCGTCCACATCGTGGTCGCCGACAACGACTGCGGCACGGATGCGCCGGCGGTGATCGAAGCCTTCCGCGCCCGCTGGCCGGAAACCCGCTGCATTCCCGTGCGCGAACGCGGCATCGCCCAGGTGCGCAATGCGCTGGTGGCGGAAGCCGGCCGCGCCGATCCGGACTGGAACTGGCTGATCATGCTGGACGACGACGGCTGGGTGACCCCGGGCTGGCTGGAAAAGCTGCTGGGCGCCGGCGTGAAGTTCGACGCCGACTTCGTCGCCGGGCAGGTGGATGGCCAGCTGCCGCAGGGCGCCAACTGGCTGGCCCGCAACAGCCTGTATGCATCGCGCGGCGGCCAGCCTACCGGCCTGGCGAAAACGCTGAAGGGCGCGCAAAACCTGGCGATCGCCCGCAAGGCGCTGAAGCTGGTGCCGCAGCCTGTGTTCCGCAACGAATACGGCGCATCCGGCGGCGAGGACTACGATCTGTTCCGCCGCGCCGCGCAGGTCAAGGCGCGCATGGTGTGGTGCGATGAGGCGATCGTCGTCGAGCCGACGCCCGAGGCGCGCCTGACGCCATCGAGCGTGCTGCATCGCTATTCGTCGACCGGCGTTTACATGGCGAAGATCGACCGCACCTATGACGGCATGCGTCCGGTCGTCGTCACTGCCTGCAAGGGCTTTGTCGGCGCCTGCCTGCGCACCGCGATGGCGGCGGTGACCTTCCGCCGCGACGACTGCGCGCGCTACGTGCTGCAGGTTGCGCACTTCTCCGGCCGCCTCTCGGCCTTGATGGGCGTGACCACCTCGCGCTATGTCAGCTCCTCCAAGCCGATCAAGAAACCGTCGGTGGTCTGAGGAAGTAGCGGTCGTGGAGGTCTTGCAGGTCGACCTCCGCGCTCCGCCGCGACAGCGATACTTTTCCACTTTGTAGCAGGCAGACGTGATCGGCGACGCCGACCGCGCGGTCGGTGTTTTGCTCGACCAGGATGATGGTGCGGCCGCCGGCCTTCAGCCGCGCCAGGATCTCGAACAGTTCATTGAGCACCAGCGGGGCCAGGCCCAGCGACGGTTCGTCGATGATCAGCAGGCGCGGGTCCGACATCAGGCCGCGCGCCATCGCCAGCATCTGCGCTTCGCCGCCGGACAGCGACCCGGCCAGCTGGCGCCGGCGTTCGAGCAGGCGCGGGAACATGGCGTAGGCTTCTTCCAGCCGCTGCTTCACATGCGCGCGGTGCGATTTGTGGAAGGCGCCCATGACCAGGTTTTCTTCAACGTCCATGTCGCGGAACACCATGCGGCCTTCGGGGATCATGGCGATGCCGTGATCGGCCATTTCCCACGTCGGCGTACCGTTCAGGCGCCGGCCGTTCCAGCGGATCTCGCCGGCGGTGACCGGCGCCAGGCCCATGATCGCGCGCAGCAGCGTGGTCTTGCCCGCGCCGTTGGGCCCGATGATGGTCGTGAGCTTGCCCGCTTCGGCGGTCAGCGATACGTCCCACAATACATTGATGGCGCCATAGCCCGCGCGCACGCCGTCCACTTCAAGCATGCGCGGCCCCCGTGTAGCTGCGGATCACTTCTGGATCGTTGAACACCGCTTGCGGCGTGCCGTCCGCGATCAGCTGGCCGAAGTTGAGCACCACCACGCGCTGGCACAGCATGTTGATGGTCTCGATGTCGTGCTCGATGATGACGATGCCGACGCCGAAGCGCGCGTGCATCTCCTTGAGCATACCCATGAAGCGGCGCTTGCCGTTGGTCTCCAGCCCGGCCAGCACTTCGTCCAGCAGCAGCAGCTTGGGCGAGGTGGCCAGCGCCTTGGCCACTTCCAGCGCTTTCAGTTCGGTCAGCGCCAGTTCCGTGGCGGCGTCGCGGCCGGCCTTGTCGGCGAGGCTGGTGAACTCCAGGATCTCGTCGATCTTGTCCTGGTCGACTTTACCGGCGCCGAAGCGCTGGGCGATGATGAGGTTTTCGCGTACCGTCAGCTCGTGCATCGGTT
Source organism: Duganella sp. CT11-25 (assembly GCF_047302815.1). Taxonomy (NCBI): domain Bacteria; kingdom Pseudomonadati; phylum Pseudomonadota; class Betaproteobacteria; order Burkholderiales; family Oxalobacteraceae; genus Duganella; species Duganella sp. CT11-25. The sequence goes on along the minus strand of NZ_JBKBFD010000001.1, from coordinate 1,499,813 downwards.
GCGGGATCTGGTAGGTGCGGCCGATGCCGAGCCGCGCGCGCCGGTACATGGGCGTGCGTATCAGGTCGTGGCGGTCGAAGCGGATGGTGCCGCCGGTCGGCCGTACCAGTCCGGAGATGGCGTTGAACAGCGTGGTCTTGCCGGCGCCGTTGGGGCCGACCAGCCCGACCACGTCGTGGCTGCCGATGTTCAGGGTGACGGCGTTGACCGCCGTGAGGCCGCCGAAGCGGACCGAGAGATGGTTCAGCTCAAGCATGGTCTTTCCTCCCTGGCTTGCGCAGCAACGGCAGCAGCCCGCCGGGGCTGAAGATGATCATCGCCACCAGCAGGCCGCCCAGTACCAGCTGGTGTCCGGTGGGGATCAGCGATTTGAAGACGAGTTGGTCGAGCAGGTACACCACCAGCGCGCCTGCGACCGGGCCGGCGATGGTGCGGTAGCCGCCGAAGATGGCGGCGACGATGGGGATGGTCACCCACGTGCCGTTGAAGGCATAGTCCGGTTCGAGGAAGTTGATGTAGTGGGCGTTGAAGGCGCCGGCGACGCCGCACATGAAGGCGGAGACCATCAGCATCAGGCCCTTGAGCAGGGTGTTGTTGACGCCGACCACGCGGGTGGCGTCTTCGCTGTCGTGCATGGCGCGCAGGGCGAGGCCGTAGTGGCTGGCGCGGATGGCGCGATAGGCCAGGGCGAACACCAGGACGATGGTGAGGATGACCAGGTAGGCGCCGGTTTTGGTGCCGAGGTCCTGGCCGAGGATGGTCGGCAGGACAGGGATGTTGGCGATGCCGCCGGAGCCGCCGGTGAGCGAAGTCCATTCGGTGGCGATGATGCGGAAGATGTGGGCGTAGGCCAGGATGGCCAGCGCGAAGTAGGGGCCGCGCAGGCGCAGCACGGGCAGCATGACGATGGAGGCGAGCAGGGCGCCGATGCCGCCGAGCAGGAGGCCGGGCAGGACGGGCACGCCCAGCTTGAGCGTGACCAGGGCGCTGACGTAGGCGCCGACGCCGAAGAAGGCGCTGTGGCCGAAGCTGACCATGCCGCCCATGTTGCCCAGCAGCGCCCAGCTGAGGGCGACGCAGCCGATCACCAGGGCGGCGACGATGAGGCTCATGATGTAGGTGTTGGAGCCCAGCGCCAGCGGGACGGCGAGGTAGGCTAGTGCGACTGCCGGTAGCGGCAGCCAGCGTTCCATGGGTCCCCGCTTGCGCGGGGACGACGGGGTCGGGTTCATCCGCGCCTCCGGGCGGCGCCCATCAGGCCATTCGGCATGACGAAGAGGACCAGCAGGAACAGGGTCATTCCCGCCAGTTCCTGCAGGGCGGAGCTGGCGAGGGTGACGGTCAGCGCTTCGGCCACACCCAGCAATACGGCGCCCAGCAGCACGCCGGGAATGGAGCCTATGCCGGCCAACACCGTGATGATGAACGCTTTGATCGTCAGCGCGCCGCCGTACGCCGGCTGGATCACGCCGTAGCTGTACAACGCCACGCCCGCGAAACTGGCCAGCATGCCGGCGACGATGAACGACACCAGCTCAGTGCGGCCGGGCGCGATGCCCATCAGCTTGGCCGCATCGCGGTTGCTCGACACGGCGCGCAGCGCGCGCCCGTACCAGCTGCGCGACAGCCACCACCACAAGCCGACCATCAGCACCAGGCTGACGACGAAGAAGATCAACTCGCTGCGCATGCTGTACAACGGCCCGGCCACAAACGCTTCCTGCAGCCAGCTGGAGCTGGTCGAGCGCACATCCGCCTTCCAGATCAGCAGGATCAGATTGGTCAGGATCACGCCGATGCCGAAGGTGAGTATCAGCGAATTGATCTCCCTGTCCTTCCTGATGCGGCTGACGATCCCGTACACCCCGGCCGACGTCGCGCTGACCACGATCAGCGCCACCGGTATCGCCCACGCCGGATTGAGCCCCAGCCCCGACTCCATCGTGTAGGCGATATACGCCGCCAGCAGCACCAGTTCTCCATGCGCGAGATTGATGACCCGCATGGTGCCGAACACCAGCGCCAGTCCGAGCGCGATCAGCGCATACGAACCGCCTTGCAGCAGGCCGGAATACAGCGCCTGGAGTATCAGTTCCGTCATCGCCGCTTACCAGGGCAGGCCGGGATAGACCATCTTGCCGGTGGCGTTTTCCTTCGGCCAGACGATGGCGATGTTCTTGCCCTGGTGCTGGCCCATGCGGTGCACGAAATTCAGATTGTCGCCGTTGGCGCCGAACTGCACGCGGCCGATCAGCGTTTGGCGGTCGGTCTTGCGCAGTTCGTCGGCGACGCCGCCTTGCTTCACAGTGCCTTTGTCGGCGGCACGGGCGATGGCTTCAAACAGCAGCATCGATTGCACGTAGCCGAACTGGCCCAGGTAGTCCGGCTCCTTTTTGTACAGCGCCTTGTAGGTGTCGGCGAAAGCCTTGCCGTCGGCCGTGTCGAAGGTGGCGGGAAAGGGCAGCAGCGCGGTGCCGTACACGTTGGGCATCAGGTCCGGGAATTCGGACGCCATCTTGGGCGTGGCCAGCGACCATACGCCGATCATGGCTTTGACGGGCGGCTTCAGCACCCGCGCGGCGCGCAGGATGCCGACATAGTCGTTCTCGTAGCCGACCATCAGGATGATCTCCGATTTGTCCTGCAGCTTGATCTTGTTGATGATGGGCTTGAAGTCGGTGATGGCCGGGTCGAACGAGTGCGTGACGGCCTTGACGCCTTTGGCCGCCAGCGCCTTTTGCACGGAGTTGGCCAGGTCGCTGGTGGCTTCCTTGGTGGAGAAGACGATGGAGACCGATTTCGCGCCCATGTCGGCAATCAGGCCTTGCACCGCTTTTTCGTAGCCTGCGGTGTTATTGATGCGGAAGAAGTTCTTGCGGCCGCTGCTCACCAGGCTGTCGTCGACGCCGCCGGAGGTCATGTACACCAGTCCCAGTTTGTTGGCGGTGTCGGAGGCGGGCGAGATGTTGTTGGAGCCGTAGCCGCCGGTGATGGCGATGGCGCCCTGGCTGGCCAGCTTTTCCACCGCCGCTACCGCCTTGGCCGGCGCGGACTCGTCGTCGACCGTGATGATCTTGATCTTGTGCCTGCCGTTGGCTTTGTTGAAGACCTCCGCCGCGACCATCACGCCTTCCTGCATGCCGGAGCCAACGCGCGCCAGCGTGCCGGTCAGCGGCAGTTCCGCGCCGACGATGAACTCCTCCGCTTGCGCGCCGCATGTCATCGCTGTTGCCATCAATGCTGCAATTATTGTGCGCTTCATGATTGTCTCCTTATTTTTGTGCCAGTTGCCGCAGCTGTCCTTTCAATATCTTTCCGGTGGCCGCTGCGGGCAGGGTTTGCATCACAATGACTTCGGACGGGCATTTGTACGGCGACAGCTGGCCCGCCAGATACTGCTGTAACTCTTGTTCGGACACCTGGTGGCGCGGATCGATTTCCACAAACGCCACCACTTCCTCGTTGCCGTCGGCGGCGGCGCGCCCGACCACCGCCGATTGCGTGACCGCCGGATGCGCGTTCAGTACCGTCTCCACTTCCAACGGATAGACGTTGAAGCCGGAACGGATGATCAGCTCCCTGGTGCGGCCGACGATGAACAGCGCGCCGTCCGCATCGCGGCGCGCGACGTCGCCGGTGTTGAGCCAGCCGCCGGGGCGCATCGCGGCCGCCGTCAGTTCCGCTTCCTGATAATAACCGCGCATGATGTTCGGGCCGCGCACCCATAGCTCGCCGTTGGCGCCGGGCGCGGCGTCGCCGCCATCTTCCTGCACGATGCGCGCTTCGACACCGGGGATCGCCAGGCCGACCGAGGTGTCGCCGCGCGGTTGGTCCAGGCGCGTCTGGCTGACGGTGGGTGAGGTTTCGGTCAGGCCGTAGCCGTTGTGCAGCGGCAGGCCAAACAGTTTTTCAACGTCGGCCTTGAGACTGGGCGACAGCGGAGAGCCGCCCGCGTAGATGAAGCGAAGCTGCGATTCCAGCCGTGTCCCGGCGCCGCCCAGCGTTTCCAGCAGCCGCGCGTACATGGCGGGCACGCCCTGCAGGATGGTGAGGCGGTCGTCGCGGATGGCCTTGAGCAGCGCGTCCGGCGTGAAGCGCGGGCACAGGTAGAGGCAGGCGCCCGCGTACAAGGTGCCGAGCATGACCGAGGCCAGCCCGTAGACGTGCGTGATCGGCAGCACGCCGTAGGCGCGGTCGTCCGGCGTCAGGCCGCGCAGCGTGCTCGATACGGCGGCGATGAACAGCAGGTTGCGGTGCGTGAGCATCACGCCCTTGGGATTGCCGGTGGTACCGGTGGTGTAGATCAGTGCCGCCACTTGCTCCACCGGCGAGGCATGCGCCTCTTCGCGCCTGCCGTCCAGGTTCAGCGCGCCCACCATCCACTCGCCGTAGGGCGAGTCCGCCGTCGCCGCGCCGTGGCGCTGGCCGTGCGCGGCCGCCTCCGGCGAGGCGGACGAGGTGTAGAACACGCGCCGCGCGCCGCTGTGTTCCAGGATCTGGTCGACCTCGCGCGCGGACAGGCGGCCGTTGACGTGGACGATCCACGCGTCGATCGCTGCGGCGGCCAACGTGAGCACCACCTGCGCGACGCAGTTTTCGCCCACCACCATCAGGCGGTCGCCGGGGCGGATCTTCAATGCGCGCAGCAGTACGGCGGTGTCGTCGACGGCGGCCGCCAGCTCGCCGTAGCTCCAGTGGCGCCGGCCGTCGTACAGCGCGGGCGCATGCGGCGCGCTTTCGGCCCAGCGGCGCGGGATGGCGCTGATGCGGGCCGGCAGCGCCGCCAACAGCTGGTCGGTATCGATATCGTTCATCCGCTTTGCGCCGCTTTGACCATGTTGCGGGCGATGACCAGCTGCTGGATCTGCGAGGTGCCTTCGTAGATGCGGAACAGGCGCACGTCGCGGTAGAAGCGCTCTGCCGCGTAGTCGGACACATAGCCGGCGCCGCCGTGGATCTGCACCGAGCGGTCGGCCACGCGGCCGCACATTTCGGAGGCGAACAGCTTGCAGCACGAGGCTTCGGTGGAGATGTCCTCGCCGTTGTCGCGGCGGCGGGCGGCGTCGAGCACCATGCTGCGCGCGGCGTAGATCTCGGCCTTGCTGTCGGCCAGCATGGCCTGGATCAGCTGGAATCCGGCGATGGCCTGGCCGAACTGCTCGCGTTCCATCGCGTAGCGCAGCGCGTCGTCCAGCATGCGTTCGGCGGCGCCGACGCAGACGGCGGAGATATGCAGCCGTCCCTTGTCGAGCACCTTCATCGCGGTCTTGAAGCCCATGCCTTCCTTGCCGCCGATGATGGCGCCGGCCGGCACGCGGCAGTTCTCGAAGATGACGTCGCAGGTGTGGGCGCCGCGCTGGCCCATCTTCTTGTCGATCTTGCCGAGCGAGAGGCCGGGCGTGTCGCGTTCGACGATGAAGGCCGAGACGCCGCCGGCGCCCTTGCTGCCGGCGTCGGTGCGCGCCATGACGGTGAACACGCCGGCTTCCGGCGCGTTGGTGATGAAGCGCTTGGCGCCGTTGATGATGTAGTGGTCGCCGTCGCGCGCGGCGGCGGTGGTCAGCGAGCCGGCGTCCGACCCGGAACCCGGTTCGGTCAGCGCGAAGGCGCCGATCACCTCGCCGGCGGCCATGCGCGGCAGCCAGGCGATCTTTTGTTCCTCGGTGCCGTCGATCAGGATGCCTTGCGAGCCGATGCCGTTGTTGGTGCCGATCAGCGAGCGGAAGGCGGGGGAGGTGCGGGCGATTTCAAACGCCACCATCACTTCTTCTTCCATGGTCAGCGCGAGGCCGCCGTATTGTTCGGGGATGCACAGGCCGAACAGGCCCAGTTCGCGCATCTGCGCCACGATGGCGGCAGGGATTTGGTCGGTGTCGGCCACTTCCTGCTCGCGCGGCACCAGTTGTTCGCGGACGAAGCGGCGCACGCTGTCCAGCAGGATGTTCAGCGTTTCCTGGTCTCTTATCATGGTCTCCCTCTCCGGCAGACCTCAATGTGGCCGATACGGCCACACCCTGTCAAGCTTTGATGTCGATGAGCGTGCCGAGATTCTGGTCGGCCGCTTGTATCACCTTGGCCGACAGGTCGAACTGCGCCTTGTAGACCAGCGAGTTGGTGGTTTCGGTGGCGAGGTTGGTGGCGCTGGGCGCGTCCACCTGCGCCAGTTGCTGGCCCTGCAGGGAGAGCGAGACGCCGCTGCCGGCCGGACTGCTTTCCTTGAATACCGCCTGCGCCGGCTGGAAGCCCTGGGTGCCGATGTTGGCGATCGCGTGCGCGCTATTGCCCAACGCGCGTTCTGCGGCGTTGAGCCCGGTAACTCCTGAGCTAAGTGCGGCGATGGCCATTTAATTTCCCTTCGGCAATGATTGGTAGTGTACACCCATGTCGGGAGGAATGCACGCCGTTGACTAAAATTTCAGCAGTTCCTGCTGCGGTGCGCCATTGCTGAACATTCTACTTTTCCATCATTTGTGCTACGCTCCGCCTTTAGTTGTTTTAAAGAAATAACAATTAAGGAGACATAAATGGCAGTGTTTGATTTTCTGGAAAAAGACCGCACCATCGCCGGCGCGGGCTTCAACCGCTGGCTGGTGCCGCCGGCGGCGCTGGCGATCCACCTGTGCATCGGCATGGCGTATGGTTTCTCGGTATTCTGGCTGCCGCTGTCGCGCGCGATCGGCATCAAGGAATCGCTGGCTTGCCCCGCCGACATGGCGCTGATGGCCAAGATCCTGTCGTCCACCTGCGACTGGCAGATCTCCATGCTGGGCTGGATGTACACCATGTTCTTCGTCTTCCTCGGCTTGTCCGCCTGGCTGTTCGGCGGCTGGCTGGAGCACGCCGGTCCGCGCAAGGCGGGCGTGGTGTCGGCCCTGTGCTGGTGCGGCGGCCTGGTGATCTCGGCGCTGGGCGTGTACCAGCACCAGATCTGGCTGATGTGGATAGGCTCCGGCGTGATCGGCGGTATCGGCCTGGGCCTCGGCTATATCTCGCCGGTGTCGACGCTGATCAAATGGTTCCCGGACCGCCGCGGCATGGCGACCGGCATGGCCATCATGGGCTTCGGCGGCGGCGCGATGATCGGCGCACCGCTGGCCACCACCCTGATGAAGCATTTCGCCACGCCCGACTCGGTCGGCGTGTGGCAGACCTTCCTGGTGATGGCGGCGATCTATTTTGTCTTCATGATGGCCGGCGCGCTGTCGTACCGCGTGCCGCCCAGCGGCTGGAAGCCGGCCGGCTGGACCGCGCCCGCCACCAACGGCAGCAGCATGATCACCACGCGCCACGTCCACGCCAGCAAGGTGTGGGGCATTCCGCAATTCTGGCTGGTGTGGCTGGTGCTGTGCCTGAACGTAACGGCCGGTATCGGCATCCTGGGCATGGCCTCGCCGCTGCTGCAGGAAATCTTCGCCGGCCAGCTGCTGGGCGTGACGGCGTCGTTCAACGAGCTGACGCTGGCGCAGAAAGGCCAGATCGCGGCCATCGCGGCCGGCTTCACCGGCTTGCTGTCGCTGTTTAATATCGGCGGCCGCTTCGTGTGGGCCTCGTGCTCGGACTTCGTGGGCCGCAAGGTCACCTACGGCATCTTCTTCGTGCTGGGTCTCGCGCTGTATGCGTCGATCCCGTCGATGGCCCACGGCGCCCACCTGGGTTTGTTCGTCGGCTTCTTCTGCGTGATCCTGTCGATGTACGGCGGCGGCTTCGCCACCGTGCCGGCCTACCTGGCCGACCTGTTCGGCACCCAGATGGTGGGCGCGATCCACGGCCGCCTGCTGACCGCCTGGGCGGCGGCCGGCGTGTTCGGTCCCATCCTGGTCAACTACGTGCGCGAGTACCAGATCGGAAACGGCGTGCCGAAGGCGCAAGCCTACGACATCACCATGTATGTGCTGGCGTCGCTGCTGGTGGTGGGCCTGGTCTGCAACCTGCTGGTGCGTCCTATCGCCAACAAGCACTTCATGACCGACGCCGAACTGGCGGACGAGAAGAAGCTGGCGCATGAGCGCGACGCGGCCGCGTCGACCGGCGCCGCGGTGACCGCGAACGGCAAGACCAGCCCTGTGACGGTGGCTTTCGGCTGGCTGGCGGTTGGCATTCCGCTGGCGATCGGCATCGCCATCACCGTGGAAAAAGCGGCCGTGCTATTTAAATAACAAGGTAGAATAAATATCCAGCCTGCGGGGCCGGCTCCAGCGTTTGCTGGGCCGGCCCCGTTTCCATTTCCAGGAGCCGCTTGTCCATGCTTGAGATACGCAACGTCGTCAAAACCTACGCGAAGAACGTCAAGGCGGTGGACGACGTCAGTTTGAACCTGCCGGCCGGCGTGGTCGGCTTGATCGGCCATAACGGCGCCGGCAAGACCTCGCTGATGCAGATGATCGCCACGCTGACCAGGCCGACCAGCGGGCAAATCCTGTTCGACGGCGTCGACATCGCCCGCAAGCCGGAGGCGATGCGCGGACGGCTGGGCTTCCTGCCGCAGGACTTCGGCGTATATCCGAACCTGACGGCGCTGGAGTTCCTGCAGTACTTCGCGGCGCTGAAGGGTGTACGCGATCCGGCGCGCCTGCGGCTGCTGCTGGAGATGGTCAACCTGCACGAGCATGCGGACCGGCAGGCGGCCGGCTTCTCGGGCGGCATGCGGCGCCGGCTCGGCATCGCGCAGGCGCTGCTCAACGACCCCGATGTGCTGATCGTCGACGAGCCGACCGCCGGACTCGATCCGGAGGAGCGGCTGCGCTTCCGCCATCTGCTGTCGGAGATCGGCTTCCGCAAGCTGGTGATCGTGTCGACGCATATCGTGTCGGACATCGAGAACATGGCCAGCCATCTGGCCATCATGAACAAGGGCAAGCTGGTCGGCTACGACACGCCGGACAGTTTTGTGCGCGAAGCGCGCAGCCAGGTGTGGTCGGCGACGGTGGAGCCGCAGCACTACGAGACCCTGCGCGCGCAGGTGCGCGTGCTGCAGGCGCAGCGCAACGAACACGGCATCCATCTGCGCATCGCGCATCCGTCGTCGCCCTGCGCCGGTGCGCTGCCGGCCGAGCCGACGCTGGAAGAGGCGCTGATGACGCAGCGCTACGCCATCCAGGAACAGGCGGCATGAACGCGCCGGCGCTGAAGATGGTGCTGCTGACCGAGGTGCGCCTGCGCATGCGGCGCACCGGCACGCTGGTGGCGGTGCTGGTGCTGATCGTCCTGACCTGGCTGATGGTCGGCGATCCCGCCAAGGGCCAGGCGCTGCTGGTGGCCGGCAAGATGCGCGTGGCCTATACCAGCAGCTGCCTGGCCCTGGGCAGCGCGGGATTGGGCGGCCTGTTTCTCGGCCTGGCCGGTTTCTACCTGGTGCGCGGCCGCATGAGCGAGGATGCGCGCAGCGGCGCCGGCTCGGTGCTGGCCGCCACGCAGGTGAGCAACGCGGCCTTCCTGTTCGGGCGCTGGCTGGGCGCGGCCGCCTACCTGTGCGGGCTGCTCGTCATTTTCCTGGCGACCATGCTGGTGCTGCACGCGGTGCGCGGCGAGGGGCCGATACAGCTGCTCGTCTATCTGCAAGCCTTCGCGCTGACATTGCTGCCGCTGGTGTTCTTTACGGCCGCCATGGCGGTGCTGTGCGACGCCTGGGCGCCGTTGATGGGCAAGCGCGGCGACGTGCTGTACTTCGTCTTCTATGTGGCGCAGATGGCGGTGCCCATCGTGGCGACGGCGGAGGGCGCCGGTTGGTCGCCGTTGTTATTGATCGACTTTTCAGGCCTGGGCGCGACAATGATGTCGGTGCGCTCGGTGATTCATAGCGATGGCCTGGTGCTGGGCGGCGGCGACTTCGATCCGGCGCTGCCCGCGCTGATGCTGCCGCAGTGGCTGTGGAGCGTGCGGCTGGGCGTCACGCGGCTGGGATGCGCGGTCTTCGCCATGCTGCCGCTGCTGCCCGCGCTGCTGCTGTTCCATCGCTTCGACCCGGAGCGCGTCAAGGCGCGCAGCGGCGGAGCGGGGCGCTGGTCGCGGCTGATGCCGATGCATCGTCTGTTCCGGCCGCTGGCAGGCCTGGTGCGGCCGCTGTTTCCGCTCGCCGCGCGTACGCCGGGTGTCGCCGGCTACGCGCTGGCCGTGCTGGCGCTGACGCTCGCCTCGAATCCGGCCGCCATCGTGGTGGCGCTGGGCCTGCTGTTGGCCGGTTGCCTGGTGCCGGCCGCCGCGCTGGGCGGGCTGGCGACGGGCGCCATCGCCATCTGGGGCATCCTGGCCAGCGACATCAGCGTGCGCGACCGCCAGCACGACGTGGACGCCATGAGCGCGGCCGCGCCCGGCGGCGGCGAACGGCGCTATGCGGCGCAGCTGCTGGCCTCCTGCCTGCTGGCGTTGCTGTTCACCGCGCCGGTGCTGCTGCGCTGGCTGCTGGTCGAGCCGGTCCGGGGCGCGGCGCTGCTGAGCGGCGTGCTGGCGCTGTCGGCAGCCGCCAGCCTGCTGGGCAGGCTGAGCCGGACCTCGCGCGTCTTCCTGGCGCTGTTCCTGTTCGGACTGTATGTGGCGACGCAGGTGGTCAAGGCGCCATCGTTGGATGTGGTCGGCTTCAACGGCGTGGCCGACGCGCAATCGGTGGCGATGCAGTCGCTGGTCGGAGCAATCCTGTTGGCGATAGGAGCATGGCACGAGAAATGTCGGGGTACAGGGAACTGAGGAAGAAAAGGTCTAGGAATAATCCGGTTTGAAAAGTTCCGTTTATTCGGAGTGCACACGTTTGATACAGATCAGACGTGCCCAGTCGGGCTAACGTAGCCTTGTCACTCGCGCTGCAGACGCGTCGTCGAAACCGGTTCGACACCACCCCCCCCAGGCCATCTTTCATTCTTTATTCGAGGAATTTTATGTACCCTTTTTCCCAAATCGTTACCCCAGCCGCCAAAACCCATCTGGAAGCGCAATTGTCGTTCTATAACGACGTGTCGAAATCCCTGTTCCGTACCGTGCAGCAGTACAGCGATCTGAACATCCAACTGGCGCAAACCCTGCTGGAAGAATCCACGTCGGCGGGGCAGCACGTCATCACGGCGCATCGGCCTACCGAAGCGATCGCCGCCGCCGCGTCGCATGCCCAGCCGACCGCGGAGAAACTGCGCGCTTACCAGCAGCACCTGTCGCGCATCGCCGCCGACACCCAGGTTGACCTGTCCAAAGTTGCCGAAGAGCACGTACAGGAAACCAGCCGCACCGCCAAGGCGCTGGCCGAAGAGGTGGCGCGCGTGACCTCCGAAGAAACGGAAAAAACCCTGCGCAGCCATCAGGACGCTGTGGAGAAGTTTACCGACCCATTCTTCTCCCAGGACGGCGCGCGCCAGTCGCGCGGCGAATTCCGCAGCGGCAGCCAGTCGCTGCAAAGCGGCCAGAATGGCGCTGAAGGCCGTGAAAGCGGCAACCTGCAAGGCGGGCAAGCCTCCCAGGCCCAAACCGCCGCTCAAGCCGCACAACAAAGCAGCGGCAAACAGACTGGCGCTCGTAAAGAGACCTGATTTCAACCAGAGTAGTCAGCCTTGATTTGGCCGCACACGCGATCTCCCTTCGCGTGGCGCGGCATTTTTTGCGTCCTTGCTTTATCATGGTCGGCTTGTTGCTGTCTGGAGATAAAGATGACGAATTCCGCCGCCGCGCAGCCCGAGTCGCTGCATATAGTCTGTCCGCATTGCGATGCGGTCAATCGCGTGCCTGCCGCCAAACTGGCGGAGCAACCGGTGTGCGGCAAGTGCCAGAAGGCGCTGTTCACCGGCCAGCCGCTGGACTTGTCGAGCGCGCGCTTCCTCAAGCATATCGAACGCAGCGATATTCCGGTGCTGGTCGATTTCTGGGCGCCGTGGTGCGGTCCCTGCAGGACCATGGCACCGTTTTACGCGCAGGCCACGCAGCGGCTGGAGCCGCGGTTCCGCGTGGTGAAGGTCAATACCGAGGAATCGCAGGATCTGGGCGCGCGCTTTGCGATCCGCAGCATTCCGACGCTGGCCCTGTTCAAGGGAGGGCGTGAAGTGGCGCGCCAGCCGGGGGCGATGGATGCGTCCAATATCGTCGCGTGGGCGACGCAGAACAATCGCTGATCAGTCTTCGGCGGCGCGCGCCAGCCATTTGCGGATGCCGTCCAGCGTGCGGAAGTCGGCCACCGAGCGGGTGTTGATGTGCGGATGGCGGCTTTGCAGCATGCGCGAGAGCGCGTTGCCGGGACCGAGTTCCAGCGCGTAGGTGATGCCCGCCTCGGCGGCGGCGTCCATGCAGGCCAGCCAGCGGATTTTTTCGGCCAGCTGGCGCGATAGCAGTTCGACCGCCTGCGCCTTGTCGCTGACGGCGGCCGCGCTGATGCCGGCCAGGACCGGCGCGTTCATGGCGCTGAAATCCGCCTGGCGCAGCGCTTCGGCAAACGGCGCGACCGCGCTTTCCATATAGTGTGTATGCGATGCGACTTCCACCGGCAGGCGGCGGCTGCGGCCTCCGGCCGCCACCACCGCTTGTTCCAGCGCTGGCGCGGCGGCGGCGGGGCCGCCGGCGACGCAGCTGTCGTCGCCGGTTTCTATGCTGATCCGGTAGCCGTGGCTGGCGGCGAGCGTTGCGGCGGCTTGCAGCGTCAGGCCGGTGATGGTCACCAGTGCCTGGCCGGGATGGCGGGCCAGGCTGTCGTCCATCAGTTGCGCGCGGCGGGCGGCGAGGGCTAGGGCGGCTTCGGCCCTTAGCGCGCCGGCGACGCCGTAGCCCGCCAGCTCGCCGATGCTGTAGCCGGCCACCAGCGCGGGCTGTGGCGTGAATTCGCGGATGGCTTCCCACATGCCGAGCGTGGCGGCGACGATCAGCGACTGCGCGCGGTGGTTGGCGAAGATGTCGCCCGTATCCGCGCCCGGGGCGGTGGACGGCGCCAGGCGGTCGAGCAGGGCGGCGGCGGCGGGGCTGGTGCGGGCCAGGTCGAACATGCCGGGATGCTGGCCACCCTGGCCGGGGCACAGCAGGAGCAGTCGGGCGCGGCTCATTTCAGTGCGGCGATGGCGTGCACCAGGCAACTGGCGGCCAGCAGGTCGGCGGCGCCGCCCGGCGACAGGCGTTGATCAACGAAGACGCGATGGCTTTCCAGCGCTTCGGCGCGCCAGCCGGCGTTGGCGGTGCCGCCAAGGTCGATGAAGCGCTGGGCGTGCGAGCGCACGGTCTGCGCGCCTTGCGGGCCGGCGCGGTGGTAGACGTTGCTGTCGCTGATATGGGCCATCAGGGCGAACAGCGTGTCGATGCGGGCATGCGTCATGCTGGCGCCGCGCGTGCGCGAGGCTAGCAGGGCGGGGACGCCGATTTCAAACACGGAGGGCAGGCCAAGCGCGCCTTCCTCACGCGCGCCGCTCGCCGCGTATTGCGCCGCGACGCGTAGCCCGTTGCTGAGCGGTGGCGCGTCCGGCATGGCCGTTGCGGCGGTCGGTGGGGCGGTGGTGGGGACGGCATGCATGGCGAGTTCCTCGCCCCAGCGTATCAACATCGCGGCACGCAGGGCGGCCGGCGTCATCGGCGTGCCTTGCGCGCGGGCGCGGCCGGCGGTGGCGCACAGCATGCCGAGGCTGAAGATCGCGCCGCGATGCGTGTTGATGCCGCGCGTCGCCTTCAGCATCGCCGCCTCCGCCGCGATGCCCAACAGCTTCAGTTGCGCGAACGGCGCATCGTCCCATCCCGCCAAACAGATTTTCTTGAAATAGTGCCGCAGCGAGAACAGGCTGCGCATGAAGGTGGCGGCGTCCATGTCGTCATGGCTGCCGTTATCGACCGGCGACACCAGACCGGGCTTGGGATACAGGCACAGCTCCTCGTGCAGGCTGCGCACGGCCAGCCGCGCCATGTCGCGGGCGAACGCGAGCCGCGCGGCGCGGGTGGCCCGCACCGGCGCGGTGGTGTGCTGAGCCGGCCGCGGCGAGGTGCGCGCGGCCGCAAGCGCGGCAGCCTGAGAGGCGCGCATCACACGTCCTCCAGCGTCGCCAGCAGCGACGCGATATCGGCCAGCCGCACCGACAACAGCTCCTTGACGATCACCTTGGCCGGATGCGCCATCGCCATGCGCCACTCCTTCCACGATACCGCCTGCCCGCCAGGGAAGACGATCTCGCCGTCGAGCGGCAGTTGCGCGGCATGCCGCGACAGCAGGGCGACGCCGTCATCGAGCTGCTTGCGGCTGGTCGGATGGAACAGCACATCCACGTCCGACGACGGCGACACGTACAGCAAGCCGGTCAGCGCCTGCATCGCCAGCGAACCATACACGCGCAGACCCATGCCGGCCGCGTCCTGCTCCAGCGCCGTCAAACGCTCGCGCCACGGCCCCGAAGACCGCAGCGCCGCACGCAGGTCGACCGCCGGAGCGGCCTTGCTGATATGCCCCACATGCGCGCGCAGCGAGATGCGCACCTTTTCGCCGCTATCCTCGTCCGGCGGCAGCGGCAGGCCGAGACAGATTTCGTCGTCCTGGGTGCCGATATCCATGCGCCGCACCACGGCCGGCCAATCCTGGCCTTCCCACAGCTTCAACGCCGGCCTGTGCTCCTTCCGGGCCGCGTGCTGCACCGCGCGCCAGCCGTCTTCTTCCAGCCAGACCAGCATGTGCCGCTCAAAGCCAGGCGCGCGCGACGCGGATTCGGATTTATGCGGTATGTACATGGCCGTCCGTCATGACCGCGTCGATCACCGGTTGCGCCAGGCGCCGTCCGCCGCGCTGCAGTCCGAGTGCGCTGCGCTGGTCGCCGTCGCTTTGCCGCGCCAGCGCCGCTTGCAGATGCGCGGCCAGGTCGCCTTCCCAGATCGACTCCAGCCCACCCATGCGCAGGTAGTTCTCAGGCCCAGGCGCAAACACCGGGTTGGCCTTGGCCAGTTCGGTCAGCAGTTCTTCCGGCACCTTGGTGATGCGCGCCATCGCCGGCAAGCCCATGACACGGATGGTCGCATCGGGCAGGGCGTAGCAGGCATCCGCCATCAGGCCGCTGGTGATGAAGCCTCCCGACAGCGCCTGGTCGTACACCAGGCCGATGATCTTGTGGCCATTGCGGCGCGCCAGGTCCACGCACTTGCCCAAGTGGGCCATGTAGCTGTTGATGCCCAACATTTCGTCGCGATGGCGCAGGCGCTGGCCTTGCGTATCGATCAGCATCAGGATCGGCATGCCGGGATAATCGCGCACCGTGCGCAAGATCGCCTTGGCCTGCGCCAGCGCGATCTCCACGCCGATCGGCGTATGGCCGGTGGTGCCGATCACCGCGACGGCCTGGCCGCCGACCTGCGCGCTGCCGCATAAAAAATCATCCTGCTCGACGATCGCATGCCCCTCGGGGAACAGCATGTCAGCCAGTTTTTTGCTATCCATCTCAGACTCCCTGGCGGTGCGTTGCGGCCGCCGCGATAAAACTGTCCACGTCCAGCATCGGAATGTTGGCCGCCTCCGGCATCCGCATCGCGCTCCAGATATCGATCGGATCGGACAGGGCGCCGAAGCGCGTCAGGCGCTCGTCCAGCATCCGCTGCTCGGCTTCCAGCGCCTCCAGCGTCAATGCGGCCGGCCGGCGCGCGTATTCAGCCACGGCTTCCTGCGCGGCGGCGCGGAAGGCCTGCATGTCGTCGGCGACGATGCGCTGGCAGTCGCCCATCAGGTAGCGGTGCTTGCCGCCGGTGCTGCGCCAGACCAGCGCTCGGTCGCGCGAATCGAATTCCTCGACGCCGTTGGCGGTCTCGATCACTTCCGGTCCGGACATCGCCAGCCGGCCTTCCTCCGACATCACGACCACGTTGGCGCAGCGCGTGACGATGCCCATGCCGCCGAACGCGCCGTTGGAGCCGCCCACCAGCGCGATCACCGGGATGCCGGCGGCGCGCGCGTCAAGCAGGGCGCGCATCACCTCGGACACCGCGATCAGGCCGGCATTGGCTTCATGCAGGCGTACGCCGCCCGATTCCACCAGCAGCACCACCGCCGCGATCTTGTCGACGACGGCGCGGCGCAGCAGGCCGACCAGCTTGGCGCCGTGGACCTCGCCCACCGCGCCACCCATGAAGCCGCCTTCCTGCGCGGCCGAATAGACGGCGACGCCGCCCAGCATGGCGCGGCCGATGGCGACGCCGTCGTCGAACGCCACCGGCGCGTTCAGCTGCGCCAGGTGCGGGCTGATGACGCGCGCCGACGGCGGGAGGATTTCTTCAAAACTGCCCGGATCGAACAGCTGCTGCAAACGCTCGCGCGCGTTCGCTTCCTGGTAACTGACGACGTGTTTCATCATGCGTCTCCCAGCATGGTCTGCACGGCCTGGTCGAGGCGCAGGCTGACCACGGCGGGCGTGGCGCCCATGTCGTTGATCGAGATGCGGGTGTCGGCCAGCAGCCAGCGCTGGTGGAAGTCGCGCATCACCGCAGCCCAGATCGGGCCGAAGCCGACGGCGGCGGTGGTGATCTCGATGGTGCAGGCGCCATCCAGCGCCGCCGGTTCGATCAGCACTTCCAGGTTGCCGGAGCCGACCACGCCCACCACTTCCGGTGGCGCCGTCAGGCGGCGCGTGCCTTGTTCAAATCTGTATTTCAGGGTTTCCATGCTCAGATTCCTTTACTTTGGCCTGTCATTCCCGCGCAGGCGGGAATCCATACTCAGCATGGATCCCCGCTTGCGCGAGGATGACGGCGCGGGGTTACCAGTTGCGGAAACGCTTGGGCGGCTGATACAGGCCGCCCGATGCGCGCACCAGGTCTTTCATGTTGCGCGCGGCCAGCAGGTCGCGCGTGGCCAGGCGCTTGTCGATGCCCAGGTCCTCGGCGCGCTGGATGATGCCGCGGTCGCGCAGGTTTTCCACCATGCGCGCGTCGCGTCCCAGGCCGACCGGCGTATAACCCGCCACGCCGCGTATGGCCTGCTCGCGCTCCTCGTCGCTGCGGCACAGCAGCAGGTTGGCGATGCCTTCCTCGGTCAGGATATGGGTGACGTCGTCGCCGTAGATCATCACCGGCGGAATCGCCATCTTGGCTTGTTCCATCAGCTCCCAGGCGTCGAGCTTCTCGACGAAGGCGGGCTGCATGTGCTCGCGGAAGGTCTCGACGATCTGCACCACCAGCTTCTGGCCGCGCGGGATGGTGTTGCGGCCTTCGCGGGCCTGCTGGCCGGCTTTCAGCCACGCCGGGCTGGCGTGGCGGCGGCCGCGCGCATCGGCGCCCATGTTGGAGGCGCCGCCGAAGCCGGCGATGCGGCCCGCCGTCGCGGTTGACGAATTGCCCTGCAAGTCGATCTGCAGGGTCGAGCCGATGAACATGTCGCAGGCATAGTGGCCGGCGGCCTGGCACAGGGCGCGGTTGCTGCGCATGGTGCCGTCCGGGCCGATGGCGAAGACGTCGGGCCGCGCGTGGATATACTCCTCCATGCCCAGCTCCGAGCCGAAGGAGTGCACCGACTGCACGAAGCCCGCCTCGATCGCCGGGATCAGCGCCGGGTGCGGGTTGAGCGCCCAGTGCTTGCCGATCTTGCCGCGCAGGCCGAGCGATTCCGCATAGGTCGGCAGCAGCAGTTCGATGGCGGCGGTGTCGAAGCCGATGCCGTGGTTCAGGCGTTGCACGCCGTATTCCGCGTAGATGCCCTTGATGGCCATCATGGCCATCAAAACCTGGATTTCCGAAATCTGCGCCGGATCGCGCGTGAACAGCGGTTCGATGTAGTACGGGCGCGGCGACTGCACGACGAAATCCACCCAGTCGCCCGGTATGTCGACGCGCGGCACCTTGTCGACGATCTGGTTGACCTGCACGATGACGATGCCCTGCTTGAAGGCGGTGGCTTCGACGATGGCCGGCGTGTCTTCCGTATTCGGGCCGGTGTACAGGTTGCCGTGGCGGTCGGCCGCTTCCGCCGCGACCAGGCAGACGCGCGGCGGCAGGTCGATGAAGTAGCGGCTGAACAGCTCCAGGTAGGTGTGGATGGCGCCGATATTCAGCTTGCCGGCCGACGCCAGCCGCGCCACCCGCGCCGCCTGCGGGCCGGAGAACGAAAAGTCCAGCCGCGAGGCGACGCCGCGCTCGAAGACATCCAGATGCTCCGGCAGCGCCAGCACCGACTGCAGCATGTGCAGCTGGTTGACGTGCGCCGGATCCAGGTTGGCCAGCGCGTGGCCGAGGAAGTCGGCCTGCTTCTGGTTGTTGCCTTCGAGGCAAACGCGGTCGCCGCATTCGATGACCGCGTGCAGCAGATCGGCGATGCGCGCCGCCGGCAGGCTCTTGCCGTCCAGCTGATTGCCCAGCGCCGCCTGGGCGCGCTGCAATCGCGCAGCGCGATTTTGCTGCAAGGTATTCCAGGACATTATTTTGCTCCCATGATCATGTCAGGCAGGCCGGTGGCGATGGACGGGATGAAGCACAGCAGCACGACCGCCACGAACATCAGCACCAGGAACGGGAACACCCCCCAGATCACATCCTTGAGCGGAATGTCCGGGGCGATGTTCTTTATCACGAATATGTTCAGTCCCACCGGCGGATGGATCAGGCCCATTTCCATCACCACGGTCATCACGATGCCGAACCAGATCAGGTCGAAACCCGCGTCCTTCAGCGGCGGCAGGATGATCGGCGCCGTCATCAGGATAATCGAAACCGGCGGCAGGAAGAAGCCGAAAACCACCACCATCAGCAAAATCACCGTCAGCAGCAGCCATTTCGACAGGTGCAGGCTGACCACCCAGGCGGCGGCGGACTGGCTGATGTGCAGGTAGCTCATCACGTAGGAATACAGCAGCGACATGCCGATGATCAGCAGCAGCATGGTCGATTCCTTGATCGAGGAGCTGAGGATGGGCGACAGGTCCTTCGGCTTCCAGACGCCGTAGATCGACGCCAGCAGCACCAGCGCCAGCAGCGCGCCCAGTCCGGCCGTTTCCGACGGCGTGGCGAAACCGCCATACAGCGCCACCATCACGCCGATCAGCAGCACGATGAAGGGCAGCACGCGCGGCAGCATTTCCACTTTTTGCTTCAGCGTGAAATGTTCGTCTTCCAGGTAGGCCGACTTCTCGCCGCCTTTTTCATAGATGACCAGCGCGGCCTTGTATTCCTTGTGCGCGCGGTAGACGGCATAGCCGGCGAACAGCACCACCAGCAGGACGCCGGGTCCGATCCCGGCCAGGAACAGGCGGCCCAGCGACTGCTCGGCGGCGACCGCGTACAGGATCATGGTGATCGACGGCGGCAGCAGGATGCCCAGCGTGCCGCCGGCGGCGATGATGCCGGCCGCGAAGCCCGGCGAGTAGCCGCGCTTGCGCATTTCCGGAATACCGGCCGAACCGATGGCCGAGCAGGTGGCCGGCGAGGAGCCGGCCATGGCCGCGAACAGCGCGCAGGCGAACACGTTGGCGATACCCAGGCCGCCCGGCACCTTGTGCAGCCAGGTGTGGATGGCCGAATACAGGTCCTTGCCGGCGGGCGACTTGCCGATGGCCGCGCCCTTCAGGATGAACAGCGGTATCGACAGCAGCGTGATCGACGCCATTTCCTCGTACACGTTCTGGGTGATCGTGTCGAGCGAGGAGGGCGGCATGCAGAAGTACATGAAGCCGGTGGCGACGACGCCGAGCGCGAAGGCGATCGGCATCCCGGAAAACATCACCACCAGGGTGACGGCGCCGTACAGGGCGCCAAGAGTGAGGTCGCTCATGCCGCGCGCTCCGATTCAGGTTTGTTGGTCATGCGCGCCAGCGTTTGCAGCACGATCTGCAGCGTCAGCAGCGTCATCCCGGCGGCCATCATGGAATACGGAATCCACAGCGGCGGCGCGAAGGTCGACGAGGTGGTCTGGCCATCGACCCAGGCTTCGTGGAACAGCAGCCAGGACTTCCATGTGAAGAAGGCGCAGAACAGGGCCGAGACCAGGTCGACCACGAACAGCCGCACAGCGTTGACGCGGCGCGGCAGCAGGCCCGCCACCGCTTCGATGCCGATATGGCCGCGATAGTACTGGACGTAGGCGGTGCTGAAGAAGGTCACGCCGACCAGCATGAACACCGACGCTTCATCCTGCCAGTCGGTGGGTGCATGGAAGAAGTAGCGCGACACCACCGAGTAGGTCAGCACGAAGGCGGTCAGCACCAGCGCGATCATGGACAGGAACAGCAGTCCGCGATTGATCCGGTCCAGCAGCGCGGTCGCGGCGGCGATAATGGCGTTGTCCGGCGGCGCGGGGCCGCGCGGCGGCGCCAGCTCTACGCCGTGGCTCATAGCGTTTTCTCCGCCAGCGCCAACAGCTTGGCGCAGTTGGCGTTCTTCTCGCCATAGTCTTTCCAGGCCGTGGTGCGGGCGATGGCCTGCCATTTTTTCAGCGCGGCCGGATTCAGGTCGGCCACCTTGGCGCCGACCTTCTGGTAGACGGCGGCCACGGCCTGGTCGTCTTCCTTGGCGGATTTGATCGCGAACGCTTCCATCTCGGCGCCGACGGCCATGATGGTGGCTTGCTGTTCCTTGTTCAGGCGGTCGAAGGCGGCCTTGGACATCATCAGCGGCTCGAACATGAACCAGTAGGCGCCGGCGCGGCCGGTGGTCAGCGCTTTCGACACTTCCTCAAGGCGGAACGAGATCAGCGAGGTGGAGGAGGTCAGCGCCGCTTCCATCGCGCCGGTCTGCATGGCGGCGTAGATCTCGTTGGACGGCAGCGACACCACGGCGGCGCCGGCGGCCTTGAGGATCAGGTCCATCTCGCGCGAGCCGCCGCGGATCTTCATGCCCTTGGCGTCTTCCGGATCGATGACCGGCTTGGTGCGCGATGCCACGCCGCCGGCCTGCCAGATCCAGCTCACCAGCACGATGCCTTTTTCAAGCAGGATGCGATTGAGTTCCTTGCCCACTTCCGCGTTCTTCCAGCCGTAGGCTTGTTCGTAGGAGGTCACCAGGCCGGGCATCAGGCCGATGTTCACCTCCGGCACCTCGCCGCCGGCGTACGACAGCGGCACCAGCGACATATCCAGCGCGCCCTTGCGCATGGAGGAGAACTGGGCATTGGTCTTCATCAGCGAAGAGCCGGGATAGATCTCGAACTTGAGCGATCCCTTGGAGCGTTTTTCCACCTCGGCGGCGAACATGCGGGTCAGGCGGTCGCGGAAGTCGCCATCCTTGACGGTGCCGCCGGGGAACTGGTGGGAGATCTTGAGCGTCGTATTTTGCGCCCAGGCTGGCAGCGACAGCAGCGGACTGGCGGCCAGCGCGGCCAAGGTGGTAACTACGGACCTGCGGGTGATAGCGGTCATACGTCCTCCAAGGGTTGATGTACAGAAATATTATCTTTGTTGCACTCGATATGCAATATTCTTTTTTGTGTATACAAGAATATCCCGCTTGAATACATTGTCAAGTGAAATATAATGAAGCCAGACAGACAGAAAGCACAAAACCGCTATGACGACCCATTCCGCCACCCTGCGCGAAGAAATAGAAGAAATGATTGCCGTCGGCAAACTCAAGCCTGGCCAGCATCTGGACGAGACCGAGCTGGCGGCGCGCTTCGGCGTCTCGCGCACGCCGGTCCGCGAAACGCTGATACAGCTGGCGTCCATGGGGCTGGTGGTGATACGGCCGCGGCGCGGCGCCATCGTCGCCGAGCTGGGGCCGCAGCAGCTGGTGGAGATGTTCGAGGTGATGTCGGAACTGGAGGCGACCTGCGGCCGGCTGGCGGCGCGGCGCATGACGACGGAAGAGCAGCAGTCCTTGCTGGCGGCGCACCAGGCCTGCCAGGAAGCGCTGGATGCGCAGGAGCCGGACGCCTACTACTACAAGAACGAAGTGTTCCATGAGGCGATCTACGCCGGCAGCCACAATCAGTTCCTGATCGAGCAGACCCGCAACCTGTACCGGCGCCTGCGGCCTTACCGCCGTCTGCAGCTACGCGTGCGCAACCGGCTGGCCAATTCGTACAACGAGCATGACGGGGTGGTGCAGGCGATCGTCGCCGGCGATGGCGAACTGGCGGCGCGCCTGCTGCGCGAGCACGTGATGATACAGGGGCAGCGCTTCTCGGATCTGATGGCGTCCCTGCCGCAGCTGACGCAGGACGCGGCCTAGGTTCTAGTTCTGCGCCGCGCTCTTGGCGGCGTTGCGCATGATGCGCACCGGCTTGCTGTCGGATGCGGCGCCGGCCGGCAGCATGTCTTCCAGCGTCTGCTGATCCAGCACGGCCAGGAAGGCGCGGGTGGCATCGTTCAGCGTGTGTTTGAGTTTGCAGTTGGGCGTCAGCGGACAGGTATCGCTGCTGCGGTCGAAGCACTCGGCCATGAAGAAATCCGTCTCGGTCAGGCGCACCAGCGCACCGATATTGATGTCCTTGGGCTCCTTGGCCAGGCGCAGGCCGCCATTGCGGCCGCGGACCGTCTCCACCATGCCGGACAGTCCGAGCTGGTACACCACCTTCATCAGGTGGTTCTTGGAAATCACATGCAGATCGGCGATGTCCTGGATGGTAACCAGTCGATCCCGATTGGCCGCCAGGTAGAGCAGCGTGCGCAACGAGTAGTCGGTAAATGAGGTGAGGCGCATTGGAGCGGATCTTTAGAGCGGTTTAATTCGTCATTCTACATGTTATGTTGCGTACCGACGATGCCACCGTTTTGCCGCAGAGTGGCGTCATATTGAGGAGGAAACATGGACAACGAAGACACGCGCCGCCAATTCATCAGCGAACTATGGCAGCGCTTCGAGCAGCTGCAGGCCTGGGCGGTGGAGAACTGGCCGGACCGGGAGCACCCGCTGTCGAGCGCCGATTTTGTCGAATCGCGCAAGGAGATACTGGGCTTGCGCAATCCGGCGCAATCGCCGGGCAAGCCGGCCGCGGACGGCCAGCCGGAGCCGGAGCAGGGCGGGCCGCAGTATGAAAACCTGAACCCGACACCCTGGCCCTGATTACCCGGAGATTAGTGTGTGACCGGCTTGCCGGTCTGAGCCAGCAGCCAGGCGATCACGCTCAGCACCAGGCTGGCCAGCACGCCCCAGGCCAGGTTCAGGGCGCTGTCGAACAGCAGCGGCGCCACCAGGCCGGACACCAGCGCGAACAGCAGCATCTGGATAAACGACTGCATCGACGCCGCCAGTCCGCTGTTGTTCGGGAAGTATTCCAGCGCGATCAGCGACAGCGGCGTCATGGCCAGCGCCAGGCCGAACGAGTAGATAAACAGCGGCATCACGGCCCAAGGCACGGCGGCCGCGAAGGCGTAGTTATAGGCGACGTTGATGGCACCGGCCGCGATCATGATCGCAAAGCCCATCCACACCTGCGCCGGGCGCGAGAACTTGTGCGCGAACTTGCCCGACAACGCCGAGCCGATCACCATGCCGCTGATCAGCGGCACGAACATCCACGCGAACGCGGTTTCCGGCAGGTGCAGGATGTTCATCACGAAGTAGGCGGCCGAGCCGATATACAGCGCCACGCCCGCGAAACACATGCCGACCGCGATCGACAGCAGCAGGAACTGGTGGTGGCCGAGCACCTTCCAGTAGTTCTTCGCGATGACGCCGAGGTGGAACGGATGGCGGTCCTTGACGGCCAGGCTTTCCGGCAGCGCGCGCTGCACGGCGACGAACATCAGGACGCCGAAGGCGCTGAGGAACCAGAAGATCGAGCGCCAGCCGAAGCTCACCTGCAGCCAGCCGCCCAGCACCGGTGCGATCGCCGGCGCCAGGCCGAACACCATCATGATATGCGACAGGATCTTCTGCGCGGCGGCGCCGGAGAAGCGGTCCTGCACGATCGCGCGTCCCACCACCGACCCGGCGCCGGCGGCCAGGCCCTGCACGATGCGGCAGGCCAGCAGCACGCCAATCGACGGCGCCATCGCGGCGACGACGGAGGCGGCGATGTACAGCACCAGCGACACCAGGATCACGGGGCGGCGGCCGAAGGAGTCGGACAGCGTCCCGTAGAACAGCATCATGAAGGCAAAGCAGAACAGGAACATGCTCAGGGTCTGCTGGATCAGCAGCGGGCTGGCGTCGAAGGTCTTGGCGATGGCCGGAAAGGACGGCAGATAGGTATCGATGGCCAGCGGACCGACCATCGACAGGCCGGCCAGGAGCAGTGTCAGCAAAATATTCATGAAAGGGGTATTGTTCGTTAGACCCGGCATTTTACGCGATATGCGGATTGCGCATATCGAAGGCCGAAATCATTCTTTCGTTTTGACGGAGCCGGTGATTAAGCTTCAGGATGGGCGATAACGCCCGCGTTTTTATTCGAGACACTATGACGATAGACACATTTGATGGAACCGGCGTCAAGCCGTCCCACTGGAACCTGGCCAGCGTGATCGAGCAGCTGCGGGTATCGCGCGAAGCGACGCACAACATCCGCCATCACGGCAAGGTGCGCGAGCTGCCGTCGCGCGAGGCGTTGACGATCATCGTCAACGGCCTGTCGGCGGCGCTGTTCCCGACCCATTACGGCCGGCCCAACCTGACCGACGAGAGCATCGACTACTTTGTCGGCGACACCTTGAACACCACCCTGAACCGGCTCACGGAGCAGGTGCGGCGCGGCCTGCAGTTCTCGGCCAAGGACGCCATCGTCGACGAAGAGGCGCTGACGCAGCAGGCGCACGCGATCACGCGCGAATTCGCGGCGGGCCTGCCGTCGATACGGGCCTTGCTGGTCTCGGACGTGCAGGCCGCGTTCTCGGGCGACCCGGCGGCGACCTCGGTGGCCGAGATCATGCTGTGCTATCCGGGCACCATCGCGATCCTGTACTACCGGCTGGCGCACCGGCTGCACCGGCTTGGATCGCCGTTCCTGGCGCGGCTGATCTCGGACATCGGCCACTCGCTGACGGGGATCGACATCCACCCGGGCGCGCAGATCGGCGGCAGCTTCTTCATCGACCACGGCACCGGCGTGGTGATCGGCGAGACCGCCATCATCGGCCAGGGCGTGCGGCTGTACCAGCACGTCACGCTGGGCGCCAAGCGCTTCCCGGCGGACGAAAAGGGGACGCTGATCAAGGGCGTGCCGCGCCATCCGGTGGTGGAGGACGACGTCGTCATCTACGCCGGCGCGACGATCCTGGGCCGCATCACCATCGGCGCCGGCTCCACCATCGGCGGCAACGTCTGGCTCACGCAAAGCGTCCCGCCCGGCAGCAACGTCTCGCAGGCGCAGATGCGCAACGACTGAAATCCGGGGTCCGGAATCCGACACGAGCTCATGTCGGATTCCGGACCTGACCCTGGATTTTGGCATAAGCATATCTATTTGATATGATGGGGTGTTCGCAAGGCTTTGACCAACCCCCCACTTTCAAAGGAGCATGCCATGTCACTCCGCATTAACGACCTCGCCCCCAACTTCACCGCCCAGACCACCCAGGGCAGCATCGATTTCCATAGCTGGATCGGCGACCAGTGGGCGATTTTGTTCTCGCACCCGAAAGACTTCACCCCGGTCTGCACCACCGAACTTGGCTACATGGCCAAGATCGAGCCGGAGTTCACCCGCCGCAACGCCAAGCTGATCGGCCTGTCGGTCGACCCCGTCGAAAACCATGAAAAATGGGCGGCCGACATCGAAGAGACCCAAGGCGCCGCAGTCAAGTACCCGATGATCGGCGATACCGACCTGGCGGTGGCCAAGCTGTACAATATGCTGCCGGCCGACGAAGCCGGCACGTCCGAAGGCCGCACGGCCGCGACCAACGCCACGGTGCGCTCGGTGTTCATCATCGGCCCGGACAAGCGCATCAAGCTGATGCTGACCTATCCGATGACGACCGGCCGCAACTTCGACGAGATCCTGCGCGTGCTGGACTCGATGCAGCTGACCGCCAAGCACAAGGTCGCCACGCCGGTGAACTGGAAGCCGGGCGACGACGTGATCATCACGCCGGCTGTCAGCAATGAGGAGGCTGAGGTATCCTTCCCGGGCTTCAAGATCATCAAACCCTATTTGCGTACAACCAAGCAGCCAGCATAATCATGATTTTTCGCCAGCTTTTCGACCCCACCTCATCCACCTACACCTATTTGTTGGGGGACGGCGGCGAAGCCCTGTTGATCGACCCTGTCTATGAACAGGTGCCGCGCGACATGGCCTTGCTGCAGGAGCTGGGCCTGCGCCTGAGCGCCACGCTGGACACCCATGTGCACGCCGACCACGTGACCGGCGCCTGGCGGCTGCAGCAGGGGTGCGGCAGCCGCATCGCGCTGGCCCGGGTGGTGGGCGCCGGGCTGGCGGACCGTCCCTTGCAGCACGGCGACCGCATCGACTTCGGCGGCCGCCATCTGACCGTGCGGGCGACGCCCGGCCACACCAACGGCTGCCTGACCTACGTGCTGGACGACCAGAGCATGGCGTTCACCGGCGACAGCCTGCTGATACGCGGCTGCGGCCGCACCGACTTCCAGGGTGGCAGTCCGCAGCAGCTGTTCGCCTCGGTGCGCGAGCAGATCCTGACGTTGCCCGACAGCTGCCTGCTGTACCCGGCGCACGACTATCGCGGCATCACGGTAACCAGCGTGGCCGAGGAGCGCCGCTTCAATCCGCGCCTTGGCGGCGACGTCGACGAGGGCGACTTCACCGGGCACATGAACAATCTCCATCTGCCGCATCCGAAGCTGATGGCGGTCGCGGTGCCGGCCAACCTGCGCTGCGGCAAGCCGGAAGGCGATGCGCCGCCGCCCGAAGTCCCATCCTGGGCGCCGCTGACGTTGCGTTTCAGCGGCGTATGGGAAATCGAACCGATGGCGTTGCTGGAACACGCCGCCAAGGTACAGATCGTCGATGTGCGCGAAGCGCCCGAATTCATCGACCGCCTGGGCCATTTGCCGGGCGCCAGGCTGGTGCCGTTGTCGCAGCTGATGGAGCGCATCGGCGAACTGGATCGCGAGCGGCCGGTCGTGGCCGTATGCCGCTCCGGCGTGCGCTCCGCCCAGGCCAGCGTGCTGCTGACAAAGGCCGGCTTCCCCCGCGTCGCCAACCTGGCCGGCGGCATGCTGCGCTGGAAGCTCGAATCGCTTCCCGTCGCCGCCGACTAAATCCGGGGTCAGGTCCGAAAACCGGACACGGGCGCTACCGTAGCGGCCGCTACGGTAGCGCCCGTGTCCGGTTTTCGGACCTGACCCCGGAGTTTTGACCCCGGAGTTTGTGGCCGAAGAGTTGTTCTCGCAGCGTGCCGGCGCTGTATTCCTTGCGGTAGCGGCCGCGCCGCTGCAGCTCGGGGACGATCAGTTGTACCACGTCGCGCATGCTTTCGTGAGCGACCGCGAACGCTAAGTTGAAGCCGTCGATGCCGGTTTCATCTTGCCAGGCTTCCAGTTGGTCCGCTACCTGGGACGGATCGCCCACCAATACCGGGCCGCGCCCTCCAAGGCCGATGAATTCGGCGGCTTCGCGTACCGTCCATTTGCGGTTCGGGTCGGCCTGGCTGAAGGAGGCCAGCGCGGAACGGCCGGCGTCGGAGTCGATATATTCGATCGTGGCGTCCAGCGCGAATTTGCTGAAATCGACGCCGGTCCAGCCGGAGAGCAAGGCCAGCGCCGCTTCGATGTCGATGTGGCGGCGGTATTCTTCGTGCTTGGCGCGCGCTTCGGCTTCCGTCGGCGCAGTGATGATCAGCGCCTGGGCGTAGATTTTCAGCTGCCCGCTGCCGGCCGCGCGCAGGTCGTCGACGTACTTCTTGACGACCTTTTTGCTTGGGCCGCTGACGAAGGTGCATTCCGCGTGCTTGGCCGCGAACGCCGTGCCGCGCGGCGAGGTGCCGGCCTGGTACAGCACCGGCGTGCGCTGCGGCGACGGTTCGCACAGGTGGAAACCAGGTACCTTGTAGTAGCGGCCTTCGTGATTGATCGGATGTACCTTGGCCGGATCGGCGTAGACGCCACGCTCCTTGTCGTTGACCACCGCGTCGTCTTCCCAGCTTTTCTCCCACAGCTTGTAGACTACTTCCATGTATTCGTCGGCGAGGTCGTAGCGTTCATCGTGGCTCAACTGCCGGTCCAGGCCGAGGTTGCGCGCGGCGCTGTCCAGGTATCCGGTGACGATGTTCCAGCCGATGCGCCCGCGCGTCAGATGGTCCAGCGTCGAGATGCGGCGCGCGAAGGTGTACGGATGCTCGTACGTCAGCGCGCACGTGACGCCGAAGCCCAGGTGCCTGGTGACCTGCGCCATCAACGGCACCAGCGCCAGCGGGTCGTTCAGCGGCGCTTGCACGGCGTGGCGCAGGGCCGCGTCGGCGCTGCCTTCGTAGACGTCGTAGGCGCCCAGCACGTCGGCCAGGAAGATGGCGTCGAAGCGGCCCGCCTCCAGCAGTTGCGCCAGCTCGGTCCAGTGATCAGGATCGGTGTAGCGGTGGCCGTTGTCGCGCGGGTGCGTCCACAATCCCGGCGACTGGTGGCTCACCGTGTTCATCTGGAAGGCGTTGAAGCGGATGATCTTGCTCATTATTTGGCGGCTGCCACTTTGCCGCCGGCTTCCAGCGCGAGCTGTTCGTCGGTCTTGGCGTAGTCGGCGAAGTGCTTGTTGGTCACGTCCAGGAATTCGCGCGAGCGGTAGGCGGCGGCGATGTCCTTGGCGAATGGCTTGTCCTTGTCGGCCGTGCGTACCGCTACCAGGTTGACGTAGTTGGGCGAGATTTTCTCGCGGATCAGCGCATCCTTGAGTTTCAGGCCCGAGGCCAGCGCATAGTTACCGTTGACGAAGGAGTAGTCGGTGTCCTGCAGGGAGCGCGGCAACTGCGCGGCTTCCAGCGGGATCAGCTTGATTTTCTTGACGTTGGCGGCGACATCTTTTTCCGACGCGCGCAGCGGGTCGACTTTGTCCTTCAGCTTGATCCAGCCCAGTTGATCGAGCAGCACCAGCGCGCGCGCCTGGTTGGTCGGGTCGTTCGGCAGCGCGACGGTGGTGCCTTCCTTGACGTCGTTGAGCGTCTTGTGCTTCTGGCTGTAGATGGCGATCGGCGCGGTTGGGATTTTCACCAGGTCGGTCAGCGCGAGCTTGTGGTCGGCCGAGAATTTTTTCAGGTAGATGATGTGCTGGAAGACGTTGGCGTCCAGCGAACCTTCGGCCAGCGCGAAGTTGGGCTGGATGTAGTCGTTGAATTCGACCAGCTTGACCTTGTAGCCCTGTTTTTCCAGGATAGGCTTGATGCCCAGTTTGATCTGGTCGGCGTACGGGCCGGCGCTGGTGCCGATCACCAGTTCCTTTGGATCCTTGGCGTGGGCGACGCCCAGGGCGAGGGTTAAAGCTGCGAGCAGCAGGTTGCGGCGTACGTTCATGATTTTTCCTTGTTAGCGTTTGTCTATGCGTTTGGCGATGCGGTTGCCGGTGAACTGGATCAGCTGCACCATGACGATCAGGACGGCGACCGTGGCGACCATGATGTCGGTTTCGAAGCGGTAGTAGCCGTAGCGGATGGCGAGGTCGCCGATACCGCCGCCGCCCACCACGCCGGCGACGGCCGAGTAGGACAGGAAGCTGATCGACAGCACCGTCAGCGCGAGCACGAGGCCGGAGCGCGCTTCCACCAGCAGCACGCGCAGCACGATCTGCAGTTCCGATGCGCCCATCGCGTGCGCCGCTTCGATGACGCCGCGCGGTACTTCACGCAGGTTCTGTTCGACCATGCGGGCGAAGTAGGGGATGGCGGCGAACGATAACGGCACGGCGGCGGCCAGCGGCCCGATCGAAGTGCCGGCGATGATGCGGGTGAACGGCACCAGCGCCACCAGCAAAATGATGAAGGGGAAGGAGCGTACGGTGTTGACGAACCAGCCCAGCACCAGCGAGGCGGGACGGTTTTGCAGCGATTGTCCGTCTGCGACCAGGAACAGCAGGATGCCGAGCGGGCCGCCGATCACTACCGCCGCGGTCAGGCCGATGCCGAGCATGGTCAGCGTCTGGCCCAGCGCGATCCACATTTCCGGCAGCATGGCACCGATGTTGGTGGCCGAAACAGCCAGCGAGGAGATGAGTTCAGACATGGCTGGCCTCCGGGGCGGCGGTGGCGGAAGTCGCCGAAGCGGCGCCGGCGCCGGCAGCGGCGGCCGGCGGAACGGACGGTGGAATGGCGGCAGCCATGCCAAGCGCCGCCGCGCCGTGCTGCGCCAGTTCGCGGCCCAGCGCGGTCTTGCGCGGCGCGGCCAGGCTGGCGCTGTCGTCGAGCGCGAATTGTTCGGCGATGGTGCCGTTTTCGATGACGGCGACATGGTCGCAGATCTCGCCGATCACCGAGAGCTCATGGCTGACGATGACGATGGTGACGCCCAGCCGGCGGTTGATGTCGCGCAGCGTGGCGAGCAGGGCGCGGGTGGTTTCCGCGTCGAGCGCCGATGTCGGCTCGTCGCACAGCAGCACGGCCGGGCGGCTGGCCAGCGCGCGGGCGATGGCGACGCGCTGTTTCTGGCCGCCGGACAGCTGCGCCGGGTAGCTGGCGCTCCTGCCGCCCAACTCCACCAGCTCCAGGCATTGGTTGACGCGCGCGGCGATCTGCTCCTTGCTCAAGCCGCCGTGTATGCGCAGCGGGAAGGCGACGTTGTCGAACACGCTGGCGTTCTGCAGCAGATTGAACTGCTGGAAGATCATGCCGATATTGCTGCGCGCATCGCGCAGGTCGCGTTTGGACAGCGACGTCAGTTCGCGGCCGTCGACGGTGACGGCGCCGCTGTCCGGCCGCTCCAGCAGGTTAATCAATCGCAGCAGCGTGGATTTTCCGGCGCCGCTCTTGCCGATCAGGCCGAAGATGTCGCCTTGGTTCACTTGCAGCGACACTGCACGCACCGCGTGAAAATCGCCGAAGGACTTGCTGGCGTTGTCGATTTTAATCAGGGGATTCGTCATCAGGAATATCAGGAGTAAGCGGTCGGTTCCGGCAAGGTGCCGTCGAGCGCGTAGCGGCCCAGGTCGCGGATCTTGTAGTCCACCGGATCGTGCAGCGTATGCACGCGCACATTGCGCCAGAAGCGGTCATAGCCGAATTTGGCGGAGGTCGAGCGGGCGCCGGTCAGTTCGAACATCTCGTTGCTGATGTCGACACCGGCCGTATGCGCCAACACCTTGGCCTCGGCCACGGCGACGGCCAGTTCGCCGCGCTGCTGCGCGGTGACGGCGGCGCCCAGGCGGAACAAGCGCTCCAGTTCCCCGGCCGCGTGGTCGGCCAGCACCACGGCGGGCCGCAGCTTGAGCCAGAGCTTGCCGAAGCGGTGCTGCACCAGCGGATCGGCGCCGGCCGACGCGGCGCCTGAGGCGAACCACGGCCGCGCCTCTTTGGCGACATACTCGCGTGCCGCCTCGAAGGCGCCTTCGCCGATGCCGAGATACAGATTGGCCATGATCAGCTGCGCGACCTGCGAGCGCAGCGTGGCCTGCGCCGTGGGCTGGTGCCCCGGCGCCTGCAGCACCTGCGTCGACGGCAGCGACACCTGGGTGAAGTGCACATTGCCGCTGTCGGTCTGGCGCTGGCCGAAGGCGTCCCAGTCGGCCTGCACCGCCACGCCGTGCTGGCGCGTCGGCACCACGCCGATCAGGGCGCTCTGCGTCTCCGCGTGCCAGGCCGAGATGGTCAGCCAGTCGGAGCCAACGGAGCCGGAGGAAAAACTCTTCACACCATCCAGCAGGAAGCCGTAGTCGGCATCGGCTGCCGTGGTGCGCTTGTCCAGCGGATTGAGCGCATTGCCCCAGAACAGATTCTGCTCGACGGTCTGCGTCAGGAAGCGGCGCTGCTGCTGCGTGGTGCCGTACAGCTGTATGCCCGCCAGTTGCAGGTGATGGAAGCCGAAGACATGCGCCAGCGCGCTGTCGGCGCGGGCCAGTATGCGGATGACTTGATAGACGGTCGGCCAGTCGGCGCCCTGGCCGCCATAGGCTTCCGGAATCGACAGGGAAAGCAGGCCGGATTCGCGTATCCATTCGCGTTCCTGCGCCGCATGGCCGCCGGCCTGGTCGCGCGCATTGGCGGTGGCCGCGAGCCGCTGCGCCAGTTCCGCGGCGACGATGAGAGGATCGGGCGCGCTGTTGTGCGCCGTTTTGAGTAGTGCTGTAGACATGGTATGTCCGTTGTAAGGGTTCGGTGCTTGCAGTATTGCACCCAGCCCCAAATACCGTACACGAAGAAATCCGCGTTTCCATATGCGGAAAAATCATGGAATGGAATTCGCATATCAATGCGTAAAACTATTCGTTTTGTTTTCAATGGTGCGGATTTATTCTGGCTGCCACCATGAAAACAGGGGACAGACCATGACCATTCTTCTGCTAGGCGGCAGCCCCGCAACACCTTCAAGTACCGGCCGTTTGCTGGATCACGTCGGCGACAAGCTGGCCTTGCTGGGCCATCGCCACAGCAAGCTGCAAGTGCGCGACCTGCCGGCCAAGGCCCTGCTGCATGCGGATTTCACCGACCTGTCCATCAAGCGCGCGCTGGCCGCCGTGGCCGACGCCGACGCCATCGTTATCGCCACCCCTATATATAAGGCTGCCTACACCGGCATCCTGAAAGCCTTCCTCGACCTGCTGCCGCAGGACGGCCTGGCGGGCAAGCTGGTGCTGCCGCTGGCCACCGGCGGCAGCCAGTCGCACATGCTGGCGCTGGACTATGCGCTGCGCCCGGTGCTGCACGCGCTGGATGCGCGCCAGGTGCTGACCAGCATCTACGCCACTTCCCAGCAGCTGCTCTGGAACGATGCCACCGGCCTGACGCTGGATCCGGCCATCGTCTGGCGCGTGCAGGCTGGCGTGGACGATTTGTCGGCCGGCCTGAACGCCTTGAACAACCGCATCGATGATGCGTCGTATGTGGCGCCGGCGCAGCCGGTCCGCCTGGCTCGATAAAATAAGGAGAACAGATGAGCATTGATCAGAAACGCGCTTCGCGCCGCCACACCCTGGGATTGCTGTTCGCCGCCGGCGTGATGGCGGCCACCGCGTCCAGCCCCGCGCAGGCGCAGGCCAGGCAGGAAGTCCGCATCGGCTACCAGAAGTACGGCACGCTGACTTTGCTGAAAGGCCGCGGCACGCTGGAGCAGCGCCTGGCAGCCAAGAACATCGTCGTCAAGTGGACCGAGTTCCCGGCCGGCCCGCAACTGCTGGAAGGCCTGAATGTCGGCAGTATCGACTTCGGCACCGTCGGCGAAGCGCCGCCGATCTTTGCGCAGGCCGCCGGCGCCAACCTGGTTTATGTCGGCAACGAGCCGCCGTCGCCGGGCAGCGAGGCGATCGTGGTGCCGAAGACGTCCGCCATCCGCAGCCTG
This sequence comes from Duganella sp. CT11-25, assembly GCF_047302815.1. Classification (NCBI taxonomy): domain Bacteria; kingdom Pseudomonadati; phylum Pseudomonadota; class Betaproteobacteria; order Burkholderiales; family Oxalobacteraceae; genus Duganella; species Duganella sp. CT11-25. The sequence continues at coordinate 1,466,588 of NZ_JBKBFD010000001.1, read as the reverse complement.
GCGGAGCTGAAGGGCAAGCGCGTGGCGCTGAACAAGGGCTCCAACGTCCACTACCTGCTGGTCAAGGCGCTGGAGAAGGCTGGCCTGAGCTACGCCGACATCCAGCCCATCTTCCTGCCGCCGGCCGATGCGCGCGCGGCGTTCGAGCGCGGCAGCATCGATGCGTGGGCGATCTGGGATCCGTTCCTGGCCGCCGCCGAGAAGCAACTGGGCGCGCGCGTGCTGGCCGACGGCAAGGGCCTGGTGGCGAACCACCAGTTCTACCTGGCCGCCCGCCCATACGCGGAAAAGAACCGCGAGATCGTCAACATCCTGCTGGAGGAAATCGCCAAGGTCGACGCATGGGGCGAGAAGAATCCGAAGGAAGTCGCCACCATCCTGTCGGCGCAGACCGGGCTGGAAGTGGACGTGGTGGCGCTGGCCGCTTCGCGCTACTCCTACGGCGTCAAGCCGATCACCGCACAGGTACTGGACCAGCAGCAGAAGCTGGCCGATACCTTCTCCAGTTTGAAACTGATCCCGAAAAATATCGTGGTCAAGTCAGCGCAATAAAGGAAGTCATCATGTCCCTGAATATTTTCTGGTTTATCCCTACCCACGGCGACAGCCGCTATCTCGGCACCTCCAAGGGCGCGCGCCCGGTCGATGCCGACTACCTGAAGCAGGTGGCCGTGGCCGCCGACACCCTGGGCTACGACGGCGTGCTGCTGCCGACCGGCCGTTCCTGCGAGGATGCGTGGGTGGTGGCGTCGTCGCTGATCAGCGTCACGCAGAAGCTCAAGTTCCTGGTGGCGATCCGCCCGGGCCTGACCACGCCTGGACTGGCGGTGCGCATGGCTTCCACCTTCGACCGTTTGTCCAACGGCCGTTTGCTGATCAACGTCGTCACCGGCGGCGACCAGGGCGAGCTGGAAGCGGACGGCCTGTTCGCCGACCACGCCAAGCGCTACGAGATCTCGGATGAATTCATCCGTGTCTGGCGCGCATCGCTGGCGGGCGAGGGCGGCGATGCCGGTTTCGATTTCGAGGGCAAGCATATCCAGGTCAAGGGTTCCAAGACGCTGTACCCGCCGGTGCAGAAGCCGTATCCGCCGCTGTACTTCGGCGGCTCGTCCGAGCCGGCGCACGAACTGGCGGCCGAGCAGATGGACGTCTACCTGACCTGGGGCGAGCCGCCGGCCGCCGTGGCCGAGAAGCTGGCCGATATCCGCGCGCGCGCCGCCAGGCATGGCCGCACCGTGAAGTTCGGCATCCGCCTGCACGTGATCGTCCGCGAGACCAATGAAGCCGCTTGGCGCGCCGCCGATGAACTGATCTCGCACCTGGATGATGACGTCATCGCCAAGGCGCAGAAGGCCTTCGCCAAGATGGATTCGGTGGGCCAGCAGCGCATGGCCGCGCTGCACGGCGGGAACCGCGACAAGCTGGAAGTCTCGCCCAACCTGTGGGCCGGCGTGGGCCTGGTGCGCGGCGGCGCGGGCACGGCGCTGGTCGGCGACCCGGAGACCGTGGTGGCGCGCATCAAGGAATACGCGGACCTGGGCATCGAGACCTTCATCTTCTCCGGCTACCCGCACCTGGAGGAGTCGTACCGCTTCGCCGAGCTGGTGTTCCCGCTGCTGGGCAAGGGCAAGGCGGCCGGCGAGCAGTCGCTGAGCGGGCCTTTCGGTGAGATCATGGCCAGCGACATCGTTCCGAAGAAGGCGGCTTAAGATGCGTAAATCCAATGTGCGCCCGAGCGCATGGACGCCATGGATACTGCCGGTGCTGCTGATCGCTGGCTGGCAGGCGGCGTCGCAGCTTGGCCTGCTGTCCAGCCGCATCCTGCCCGAGCCCTGGGCCGTGGCCAAGGCCTTCTGGACGCTGGCCGCATCGGGCGAGCTGTGGGTGCACCTGCGCACCAGCCTGTGGCGCGCGATCAGCGGCTTCGCCATCGGCGCCGGCCTGGGCCTGCTGCTCGGTCTCTTGACCGGCAGCTTCCGCCGCGCCGAGACGCTGCTCGACACCACGCTGCAGATGATCCGCAATATCCCGGCGCTGGCGCTGATTCCGCTGGTGATCCTGTGGTTCGGCATCGATGAAACGGCCAAGTTGTTCCTGCTGGCGGTGGGCGTGTTCTTCCCGGTGTACCTGAATACCTTCCACGGCATCCGCTCGGCGGACCAGGGCCTGATCGAGATGGCGCGCAGCTATGGCCTGTCCGGCTGGCCGCTGTACCGCGACGTGATCCTGCCGGCGGCGCTGCCGTCGATCCTGGTCGGCGTGCGTTTCTCGCTGGGCCTCGTATGGGTGCTGCTGATCGTGGCCGAAACCATTTCGGCGCAGGCGGGCATCGGCTACATGACGATGAACGCCCGCGAGTTCCTGCAGACCGACGTGGTGCTGGTCGGAATCCTGCTGTACGCCTTGCTGGGCAAACTGGCCGACCTGCTGTCGCGCGGAATGGAGAAGCACTTCCTGCGCTGGAATCCCGCTTACCGTTAAGGAGCACTCATGCACATATCGACGACTTTATTTGATACCGGCGCCTTGCCGCGCGAAGGCGGCACCTGGACCACGGCGCCGGCGCCCAAGCCGGCCAAGCGCCAGGGCGTGTCCGTCGTGCTGGAGGGGTTGAGCAAATCCTTCGGCGCCCGCACCGTGCTGCACGACGTCAAGCTGGAACTGAGCCCCGGCGAGTTTGTCGCCGTGGTCGGCCGCAGCGGCTGCGGCAAGAGCACGCTGCTGCGCGCGATCGCGGGCCTGGAGACGGCGGAGCAGGGCAGCATCGCCATCGGCGCGGGCCTGGGCAAGAACGCCATCGCCGCCAGCATCCGCATCATGTTCCAGGAGGCGCGCCTGCTGCCGTGGAAGTCGGTGCTGGAGAACGTGGCGATCGGCATGCCGCGCTCCCTGAACGCGGCGGCGGCCACGCTGTCCACGGTGGGCCTGGCCGAACGCGCCGACGATTGGCCGGCCGAACTGTCCGGCGGCCAGCGGCAGCGCGTGGCGCTGGCGCGCGCGCTGCTGCACGAGCCGCAGTTGCTGCTGCTGGACGAGCCGCTCGGCGCGCTCGATGCGCTGACCCGTATCGAGATGCAGCAGCTGATCGAGTCGCTGTGGCTGGCGCGCGGTTTCACCGCCGTGCTGGTGACGCACGACGTGCAGGAAGCCATCGCGCTGGCCGACCGGGTGGTGCTGATCGAGGACGGCCGCATCACGCTGGACCTGAAGGTCGACCTGCCGCGTCCGCGCGCGCGCGGCAGCGTGGCGTTTGCCGCGCTGGAGCAGCGTTTGCTGGGCCGTATCCTCAACCACACGCCGCTGGACGCTCCCGCGCCGGCCATCGCCGCCGCTGCCTGATCCTTCCATTTTGCAAGCCGGATTACCCTGCGGGGTAGTCCCGTCACCCGCCTTTAGACAGATTCCCTTTTCTCGCCGCCGCCGTTATGATCGATTTTATCGATAGTAAGGCGGTAAATTTTTCGTTTTACAACTTTAGATGTCGCGAGCATAATCGGTCCCACTTCGAACACATTGTTCCCAACATTAGGAGTTCCAATATGAAAAAAATCTTTGCCCTGCTGGTCGCCGCTGGTATCTCGATGTCCGCGTTCGCCGCACCTGACAATTTCGCGTCCGACGCCAATCACACGTTCTCCAGCTTCAGCTATAGCCATTTTGGCTTCTCGAACCAGACCAGCCGCTTCAACAACACCACCGCCAAGGTGACGCTGGACCGCGCCGCCAAGACCGGTTCGGTGGAAGCCACCATCGACACCAAGTCGGTCGATACCGGTTCGAAGCTGTTCGACCAGCACATCCAGGGCGAGGATTTCCTGGACACCGCCAAGTTCCCGACCATCACCTACAAGTCGACCAAGATCAACTTCAAGGGCGATGTGCCCGCGACCATCGACGGCAACCTGACCGTCAAGGGCGTGACCAAGCCGGTGACCCTGACCGTGACCCACTTCCAGTGCCAGGATCACCCGATGATGAAGAAACTGGCTTGCGGCGCCAACGCCACCGCCAAGATCAAGCGTACTGAATTCAACGCCGGCAAATACGCACCGAACGTCGGCGACGACGTGACCCTGACTTTCGCAATCGAAGCCATCAAAGAGTAATCGGACCGAGCCTGCCTCAATTCGTTTGCCTTTGATACGGGCCGGCGCGGCACCCCTGCCGCGCCGGCCCTCATTTTTTAGGAGTAGTGAAATGAAATTGAAGCAGCTCGCCGCAGTGGTGGCACTGGCTTGCGCCGCCCAAGGCCAGGCCCTGGCCACCGACCTGATCATCACCAACGGCAAGATCGCCACGATGACCAGGGAGGGCGCCTTCGTCCAGGCGCTGGCCATCAAGGATGGCAAGATCGAGGCGATCGGCAGCAATGCCCAGATCCTCAAGCGCAAATCCGCCGCTACCCAGCTGATCGACGCCGGCGGCAAGACCGTCATCCCCGGCCTCAACGACTCCCACCTGCACATCATCCGTGAAGGCTTGAACTACAACGCCGAGCTGCGCTGGGATGGCGTGACCTCGCTGAAGAAGGCGCTGCAGATGCTCAAGGAGCAGGCCGCGCGCACGCCGGACGGCGCCTGGGTCAAGGTGGTCGGCGGCTGGAACGAATACCAGTTTGAAGAAAAACGCTTGCCGACGCTGGCGGAAATCAACGAGGCGGTGCCGGACAAGCCGGTGTTCCTGCTATACCTGTACGGCCTGGGCTTCCTCAACCAGAAGGGCATCGATACCCTGGGCTATAACGCCGACACCAAGTTCAAGGACGGCGTGGTCGAGCTGGGGCCGGACAACAAGCCGACCGGCCTGCTGATCGCCAAGCCGAACGCGATGATCCTGTACACCACGCTGGGCAAGACCAATGTGCTGCCGCGCGAACAGCAGCTCAATTCGACGCAGCAGTATTACACCGAGTTGAACCGCCTCGGCCTGACCAGCGCGATCGACGCGGGCGGCGGCGGCCAGGCGTATCCGGACGATTACGCGGTCAGCCTGGAGCTGGCCAGGAGCGGCAAGCTGACGGTGCGCACTTCCTACTACCTGTTCGCGCAGAAGCCGGGCAAGGAGCTGGAGGATTACCAGCGCTGGCTGACCATCACCAAGCCGGACAAGAACGACCACCTGTTCTACGCCAACGGCTACAACACCGAGGGCGGTGGCGAGAACCTGGTGTGGAGCGCGGCCGATTTCGAGAACTTCCTGGAGCCGCGCCCGGACATGCCGCCGCAGATGGAGAGCGAGCTGGAACCGGTGCTGCGTCTGCTGATCAAGAACCGCTGGCCGTTCCGCATCCATGCGACCTACGACGAGAGCATCGACCGCGACCTGGCGGTGATCGAGAAGGTCAACCAGGATACGCCGCTGAACGGCCTGCGCTGGTTCTTCGACCATGCCGAGACCATCAGCGACAGGCAGCTGGCGCGCGTGAAGGCGCTGGGCGGCGGCATCGCCGTGCAGAACCGCATGTATTTCCAGGGCGAGTTGTACTGGAAGCGCTATGGCGCGCAAACCCGCCAGATGCCGCCGATCAGGAAGATGCTGGAGATGAAGATCCCGGTGGGCCTGGGCACGGACGGCACGCGCGTCAGCAGCTATGGGCCGTGGGCCTCGATTTATTGGGCGGTGACGGGCAAGACGGCGGGCGGGCTGAGCGTGTGGCAGCGCCAGGATGTGCTGAGCCGCTACCAGGCCTTGAAGCTGATGACGCAGGGCAGCGCGTGGATGAGCGGCGAGGAAAAGCTCAAGGGCACGCTGGCTGTGGGCCAGTATGCGGATGTGGTGGTGCTGCCGCAGGATTACTTCGCGATGGACGTGGAGAAGATCAAGAACCTGGAGTCCAGCCTGACCATCGTCAACGGCAAGGTGGTCTATGCCGCGCCGGAGTTCAAGCAGTTGGCGCCGGCCTTGCCGGAGGTGCAGCCGGACTGGAGCCCCGTCAAATACTACGGCGGCTACCAGAACAGGTAGTCACACCAGGCCGAACCAGCCCAGGGCCGCGCCTGCCGCCAGCAGCCACAGCAGGTGCAACCTGGTGCGCCAGATGACGATGCCCGCCGCTACCGACAGGGTCCACAAGGGCCAGTCGGTGGCCCAGGTGTGGTTGGCGCTGCCGAGGATGATGCCGACCGACACCAGCAGCCCGACCACCACCGGCGCCATGCCTTGCTTGAAGGCGCGCACGCCCAGCAGTTCGCGGTTCTTGTAGCCCCAGCGCGCCGCCAGGTAGGTCAGCGTGGTGCTGGGGATCATGATCCCCAGCATGGTCACCGCCACGCCGGCGAACGCGGCCGTGTAGCTGCCGGCGTTGAGGCCGACATTCCAGCCCATCAGCGCGACGAACAGCACGTTCGGTCCCGGCGCCGCCTGGGCGATGGCGATGGCGTCGTTGAACTGCGATTGCGTCAGCCAGTGCTGCTCCACCACCAGGAAGCGGTGCATCTCCGACGAGGTCGAAATCGCGCCGCCGACCGACAACAGCGACAGCAGCATGTAGTGGCCGAACAGGTTCAGCCAGTCGGCAAGGCTGAGTACAATATGCAGCGGAGCGTCGGTCATGGCTGCTTTCCTTTCAGCTTGCGGTAGGTGAGCGTCACCGTGACGCCGCCCAGGATCAGCAGCGTGTACGCCAGCGGCAGCTTGAGCACCACGACAAAGGCCACGCACAGCAGGATCGCCAGCGCCGATACCCACAGCGGCAGCGGATGCCTGACCAGCGCGCCCGCCATCTTGATGCCGGTCGCGGCCAGCATGCCGGCCGATACCGCGGCCATGCCGCGCAAGGCGCCGGCGACGCCGGGATGATGCGAATAATGGGAGTGCAGCACGGCCAGCACCAGCACCAGCAGCAGGGGGACGCACAGCATGCCGGCCAGCGCCGCCATCGCGCCGCGCAAGCCGAAGTAGCGGTCGCCTATCATCAGCGACAGGTTGACCACGTTGGGGCCGGGCATGATTTGGGCGACGGCGAAGTCTTCGACGAATTCCTCCTGCGTCAGCCAGCGCTTGCGTTCGACCAGTTCGCGCTGGATCACGGCCAGTACGCCGCCAAAGCCTTGCAAGGCCAGAATGGTGAACGAGAGGAACAAATCAAGCAGCGAGGAGGGGCGGGGGCGGGGCGTTTCGGTCGTCATACCACTATTATCCTCCCGGAGAGTTCGCCGGGGCAATATTTTAATTGCACACTAATAGGAAGCTGACATTGACTTTGCTCTAAGGTCGACCATACTCCTTCTGCACGTCGTAGATAGGGCGCCGGCCCTTAACCTTTTGCCAAGGATCATGATGAACGTTTCGCTTTTGCAGCAACGCCATGACGAGGAATGCAGTGGGGTGGTCGACCGCGGTATCCTGGTGCAGACCAGTTTTAATACCGTGTGCGCGATCGAATACCTGAAGTCGCATAACGTCGATCCGCAGGTGATCGAGCGGGTTCTGCTGCACCCCGACCAGCGCCGCAAAACCCAGCACTGATCTGAGGTTAACGCGTTTAGTTATGCACAAATCATGTTGACAAGAATTTTTTTGAAAAAAATTCTTGTTACAGCAGGCGGCTATGTAAGTCATTGATTTGCAATGGTTTTGCTTTTGCCTGTTGGACGGGCATTTTGTAGTAAGCCGCGCCGTTACAGGCTCTCTGCCTTGTCAATGGGCGCTTATCCACACAGATATCCACAATAGCTGTGGATATCCGTAAAAGCGCTTATCAATCCGTAACTTACAGTGGCTTTTTGAGTGCCTGCAGGACGCTGCCGACGACGATGTAGTGCGGATGAGGCTGTGAGTTGTCGACGGTGACGGTGACGCGCAGCCGCACCTCCTGGCCATCACGGCGCCATGCGCTGACGACATCGGTCCAGGCTTCGCCATCCTTGAGCGCTTGCAGCGCGTCGGCCAGCTGGTCTTGCGGATAGGGCGGGGCATGCAGCAGGCGCGGATCGGCCCCCAGCAATTCCTCCCGGCTGTACTGGAACACGGTGCAGAACTTGTCGTTGACCGAGATGATGCGGGCGCGGTCGTCCAGCGTCAGCACGACCGCGTGCTGGTCGACCGCCGCCAGCAGCCGGCGCGCATGGTCCAGCTCGGACTGCAGCGCGGCCGTGTGGCGGTGCGCTTCCTCCAGCCCTGCATAGGCGCGCAGCGACGAGATCACCGTGGTGAACAGCTTGCGCGTGGTGAGGTCGGTCTTGCACCAGAAATCGTTGATGTCGTAGTCGAGAATGATGCTGTGCTCCAGCGCCTGGCCCGGCTGGCCGGTGCGCAGCACAATGCGCACCAGCTTGTTGTGCAGGCTGTCGCGGATCTGGCGCGCCACGTGCAGGCCGGCATCGCTGGTTTCCATGATGACGTCCAGCAGCACCAGGGCGATGTCGGGCGTGTTGCGCAGCGTGTTGAGCGCTTCCTCGCCACTGTAGGCGTGCAGGAAGCTGAGCCGCCGGCCCTGGAAGCAGGCGTTGCTGAGCGAGAATTTGGTGACCACGTGGACATCGACATCGTCGTCGACGATCAGCACGCGCCAAGGCGGCGGCGCCGGTGTCGCGCTGGCGCTGCCGGACTGCGGCTGGCTGGCCGGCGGCGCCTCATCTTCTATCATCCAATCAGTATCGTCGTCGTTCTGATTCATGCATCAATCCCACGGTGAGTCAAAAAGGGAATTGCGGATCTTCAGAGTGACACTATTCCTCGCCAGCACTTTTGTCAAAGGATTCCCTGCGTGGCGCGGCGACGGTGTCTCCTACCCTAGTTATGCACAAAAATATATTTTTCAAGCGGCGCGAAAAATCCGGGGCGGCGATTTTTCTGCTTCGCTAAGTCATTGATTTTATTGGTGATAAATTCTGCCTGTGGATTAGGCATTTTGTTGAAACCCGCGCCAGTAAAGGCGTTCTCGGCTGTCAAGAGGCAGTTATTAACAACCTTATCCACAGTTGATGTGGATATGTGGAAAAACTGCTTTAAATACTGCGGCTTACCCCGGTTTTGTGAGAAAAGGGTTGCGCTATATCATATGCAAGGTGTTTGCTCATCAAAATCAGGAACACCAGCAACGCATGCAGCGCCAGGCCGAAGGTGACGGCGGTGTTGGCCTGCGCGCCGGCCAGCACGGCGTAGGCCAGCAAGGCCAGCGCGGGCGGCAGGCCGTAGCGGTCCGAGCTGACCAGGTGCCTGGCGTCGAGCTTGGCCCAGGCCAGCACGCCGAGGCCGAACATCAGCCATCCGGCGCCATTGTAATCGAGTGCGCCCAGGGCGAGGGCGGCGAGCAGCGCGATGGCGCTGAGCGGCAGTGGCAGGGCGCGGAGGCGGGCTTGGATGTTCATGGTGTTCTCTCTCTAAAGCTGCAGGACTGGTTGCCAGCATAAAGGAGGGTCGATCATTGGTAAATTTTATTGTTTCTATCTTGTTGATAGGTTTTTCAATATTTGTGTTTTAGTCTATGATTGCAAGTTGGAAAAACAGATGCGAAGCGCCTATGAACTTTATTTTGCTCCTGTTGGTGCTGGCCTTCAGCGCACCAGCCGCGCTGGCGCTCGATAGCAAAATACCGCTGGGCGAGTACCACCACGACATCTGGACCGGCAAGGATGGCGCGCCGGGCGAGGTGGCGGCCATGGCGCAGACTGCCGACGGCTGGCTGTGGATAGCCGGCAGCAACGGGCTGTACCGCTTCGATGGCGTGCGCTTCCGCCGCTTCGAGGCGCTGGCCGGCGAGGTCGCGCTCAAGCGGCCGATCACCTCGCTGACCGCGCTGCGCAACGGCGACCTGCTGATCGGCTATATCTACGGTGGGCTGAGCTTGCTGCGCAATGGCCATATCAGCCACCTGCCTTCGACCATCGGCAAGGGGCCGGTGGGACCCGTGTTGAGCGCGTTGACCGATGACGACGGCGTGCTGTGGGCCGCGACCACCAGCGGCCTGCTGCAGCTGCGCGACGGCGCGTGGCACAGGATCGGCGCCGAGATGGGTTTGCCGCCCGGCGGCGTCTCCAATCTGATCATCGACCAGTATGCACAGATGTGGCTGGCCGCCGGCGACCAGCTGGTGCTGCTGGAACGCGGCGCCAAGCGCTTCCGTTCCGTGCTCGGCGGCGTACATGCCGTTAATCTCAGCGCATCGCCGGACGGCCGCCTGTGGCTGGATACGCACGCGCAGCTGATTCCCGTGCCGCCGCAGCACCGGGGGACGGCCAGGCCGCGCCCGTCCTGGCTGGCGCAGGCGCGCGGGCAGGAGAACGGCCTGTTCGACCGCGACGGCAATTACTGGGCGCTGGCGTGTCCGGTGGGCGTATGCCGCACCGATGGCGTCGGCTCGCGGCTGAGCGAGACGATGACGCCGGCGGCCGCGCCGAGCAGCAAGCTGGACCAGGCGTGGCAGGTCAGCAACCTGACCGGCAATGTCCTGTTTGAAGACCGCGACGGCAATATATGGGTCGGTACGCAAGCCGGTGTCGAGCGCTTCCGCAACAACCGGCTGGCCGCCATCAAGCTGAGCGGCGGCGAGCGCATGTTCAGCTTTGCCAGGGATGAATCCGGCCACGTGCTGGCGATGGCGCGGCCGACCGGCGAGCTGTGGCGGCTGCGCGATGGCGCGGTGGCGGTGCAGGAGCGCTTCGCGCCCAGCCCGTTCGGCATGATCGCCAATGCCGCCGACGGCGCGCTGCTGATCGCCACCACCGGGCGCATCGAACGCCGCTGGCAGGGCAGGGTCGAGCGGATCCCTTATCCGGACAATCCCGAGGGCGGCGAAACCAGGGTGACGCGCATCTTGCATGACGGCGGCGCGCTGTGGATCAGCATCGCGCGGCGCGGCAGCTTCCGCTGGCACGAGGGGAAATGGACGCCGCAGGCCGAGCTTGGCATTCCGTCCGGCGTGACCTTTGTCGGCGCCGGGGCCAAGGGCGCGATGTGGTTCGGCTATACCGATGGCGCGGTGCTGCATTTCGATAACGGCCGAATCACCAGCTACCCGCCCGGGGGCGACGACGATCTGGGCGCCATCACCTTCCTGCAAGGCGGCGCCGACGTGGTGGCCGGCGGCAGCGCGGGCCTGGCGGTGCTGCGGAATGGACGCTTCCACCGCCTGCACGCGGCCGACCCGGACGTGCTGTCGTCGGTGTCCGGCATGGTGATGGCGGCCAATGGCGACCGCTGGTTCAACGGCGGCAAGGGCGTGGTCCACGTCAAGGCGGCCGACTGGATGGCCGCGCTGGCGGCGCCGCATCCGCCGCTGAAGTATGTGCTGTATGGCGTGCTGGACGGCTATCCCGGCTTTGCCGCCACCGCGATTCGCCTGCCGAGTGCGCTGGCCGACGTCGATGGCCACATCTGGTTTGCCGGCGTCGGCGGCATTGCCCAGTTCGACAGCAACAAGGCGGCGCCGGCGCTGCTGCCGCCGCAAGCCCAGGTCGAGACGCTGGTGGCGCAGGGCAAGCGCTATCTCGACTTCGGCGCGCCGGTGGAACTGGCGGCGGGCACGACTTCGTTCCGCATCGAGTACACGGCGCTGAGCTACACCATGCCCGAGGCGCTGCATTTCCGCTACCAGCTGGACGGCGTCGACGACGGCTGGCAGGAGGCCGGCCAGCGCCGCGCGGTGTCGTACACCAAGCTGGGGCCGGGCGAGTACCGCTTCCGGGTCGCCGCCGTCAACCAGCTGGGCCAGTGGAGCGAGCGGGAGGCGGCGATCGCCTTGCGCATACTGCCGACCTTCACGCAGACGCCGCTGTTCTATGCGCTGTGCGCGCTCGCGGTGGCGGGGCTGCTGTACCTGTTGTACTTGCTGTGGCTGAAGCAGACAACCTCGCGCATCGCCACCCGCATGGCCGAACGCGAGCGCATCGCCCGCGCGCTGCACGACAGCTTCCTGCAGAGCGTGCACGGGCTGATACTGAGCTTCCAGTCGGCGATGGGGGCGCTGCCCAAGGATTCGGCCGGCCGCCAGAAAATCGAGCGCGTGCTGCTGATGGCGGACAAGGTGATGGAGGAAGGCCGCAACGAGGTGCAGGACTTACGCTCAGGCACCATGCGCGACGGCGACCTGGGGCATGCGCTGACCCTGGTCGGCGAGGTCTTGCAGGAGAGCCTGCGCAGCGTGTACAGCCTGCGCACGGTGGGCCAGCCGCGCGACCTGGACGAGCAGGCCGGCTGCGAGATCTACAGCATCGGCCGCGAGGCGCTGATGAATGCCTTCCGCCACGCGGACGCGGCATCGATACAGGTCGAGCTGAACTATGCGCCGGAGCAGTTTTCGCTGCAGGTGACCGATGACGGCAAGGGCATTCCGCCGGAGATCCTCGAACAGGGCCGCCGCGGGCACTGGGGGCTGACCGGCTTGTTCGAGCGCGCCGGGCGCATCGGCGGGCAACTGGTCATCGCCAACCGCGAGCAGGGCGGCACGCGCGTGCTGCTGACCCTGCCCGCGGTCTGCGCCTACGCCGGACAGGCGCGCTGGAAGCGCTATCTGCCGGGGTGGCTGCGCTAGCGGTTGTCAGCCGATCGCGGCCAGTTGCTTGCGCACCGCGCCGTGGGCCATGACGATTTCCGGCGCATCGTGCAGCAGCGCATTGTATTTGGCGCGGAATTCCTGGTCGGCCTCCTCGGACGGGCCGATCAGCATTTCGATGGCGCGGCGGAAGGCCAGCGCTTCGGCGGCCGGTATGGCTTCGGGTTCGTCGATGCGCTCGTCCATCTGCGCCATCAGGCCGGACAGCTTTTGCAGCCAGGCGAAGTGCGGATGGTTGGTGACCAGCTGCAAAAGCTCCAACGGGCTGCCGACGGCGCCGAAATATTGGGTCTCGATGTGTATCAATTGCTTGTGCAGGTCGCGCAGGGCGCGCGACAGCGCGGTCAGTTGGGCGCGTTGCGCGGCGTCGTCCGGAGTTGTCATTGCTGCTTCCATTCTGGTGTCGTGGATAGCGCAGCTTAGCAGAGTTGGGGTTAGGCCGGAGCATGCATTTAGATAGTGGTATTCGCCCGTGCGGGCACCTAAGATGAGAGTTCCCTTACACATATTGGAACACCATCATGACCAATCCGAAATTAGAAGTCCTGACCCCTCACAACTGCCAGCTGATCTTCATCGACCAGCAACCGCAAATGGCTTTCGGCGTGCAATCGATGGACCGCCAGGCGCTGAAAAACAATACCGTCGGGCTGGCCAAGGCCGCCAAGGTATTCAACATCCCGACCACCATCACCACCGTCGAGACCGAAGCTTTCTCGGGCCACACCTATCCTGAACTGCTGGACGTGTTTCCGGGCAAGGAAATCCTGGAACGTTCGTCGATGAATTCGTGGGACGACCAGAAAGTGCGCGACGCGCTGGCCAAGAACGGCAAGAAGAAAGTCATCGTCTCCGGCCTGTGGACCGAAGTCTGCAACACCACCTTCGCGCTGTGCGCGATGCTGGAAGGCGACTACGAAATCTACATGGTGGCCGATGCCTCGGGCGGCACCTCGAAGGAAGCCCACGACTTCGCCATGCAGCGCATGATCCAGGCCGGCGTGGTGCCGGTGACCTGGCAGCAAGTCCTGCTGGAATGGCAGCGCGACTGGGCGCACCGCGAAACCTACGACGCCGTCATGGCCGTGGTGCGCGAGCACTCGGGCGCCTACGGCATGGGCGTGGACTACGCCTACACCATGGTGCACAAGGCGCCGCAACGCACCACCACCAGCCATGAAACGCTGGCGCCGGTGCCGGCGAAGTAATCGCTTAAAACGCGCTGAGCAAGCCGCGCCGGGCCGCCACTGTGGCGGCTTCGGTGCGGCTTGCCACGTTGAGCTTGGCCAAAATATTGTTGACGTGAAATTTGACGGTGCCGACTTCGATCTCGGCGCTGCGGGCGATCAGCTTGTTGCTCTTGCCGGTGGCAAGGTGGGCGAGGATTTCCAGTTCGCGCTTGGACAGGCGGGCGGCCATCTGGCGTTCGGCCAGCTTGCGCGCCACTTCCGGCGGCAGGAATTTTTGCCCGGCGGCCACCGCGCGGATGCAGGCGGTCAGCTGGTCGAACTGGCAGTCCTTTAAGAGGTAGGCCTTGGCGCCCGCGTGCAGGCCGCGGTAGACGTCTTCCTCGCCCTTGCAGGCGGTCAGGATGACGATGTTGGCGTTGGCGTCGACTTGCCGCAGGCGTTCGATGGTGTCGACGCACAGGTCCATGATGACGACATCGGGACGCCAGCGTTGATACAGCCCGGCCGCCTCCAGCCCGGTGGCCGCGTGGGCCACGCACTGGAAGTCCGGCGTGGAACGGATGAGGGAGTCGAGGCCCGCCACGATCAGCGGGTGATCGTCGGCGATCAGGATGGAGATGGCTTCCATGGCGTTGTGTCCTAACGGGGTTATGCTCAGCATGCCCGTATGGTGCGCGCTATCGCGCTTTGGCGGTAGACAGGGAAGTGGGGGTGGCGACTAACCAAATAGGGTTAGTCGCGCAAGGGGGCTGGATCAGGACTTCAGGAAGGCCAGCAGGTCGGCGTTCAGCTTGTCCTTGTGGGTGGTCGGCAAGCCGTGCGGCGCGCCTTCGTAGATCTTCAGCGTGGCGTTCTTGACCAGCTTGACGGCGGCCTTGGCGGAGGCGTCGATCGGCACGATCTGGTCGTCGTCGCCGTGCACGAACAGGGTCGGCACGTCGATTTTCTTCAGGTCTTCGGTGAAGTCGGTTTCCGAGAACTGCTTGATGCAGTCATAAGCGTTTTTGATGCCGCACTGCATGCCTTGTGCCCAGAAGGTATCGCGCACGCCCTGCGAAGGCTCGGCGCCGTCGCGGTTGTAGCCGTAGAACGGCGTGGTCAAGTCCTTGAAGAATTGCGAGCGGTCGGCCAGCACCGCGCTGCGGATGCCGTCGAACACCGACATCGGCAGGCCGTTCGGGTTGGTCGCCGAGACCACCATCTGCGGTGGCACCGCGCCGACCAGCACGGCCCTGGACACGCGCAGCGTGCCGTGGCGGCCGATGTAGCGCGCCACTTCGCCGCCGCCGGTGGAATGGCCGACCAGCATCGCGTCCTTGATGTCGAGCGCGTTGAGCAGCGTGGCCAGGTCGTCGGCGTAGGTGTCCATGTCGTTGCCGTTCCATGGCTGGCTGGACAGGCCGTGGCCGCGGCGATCGTGGGCGATGACGCGGTAGCCGTTACTGGCCAGGAACATCATCTGGTCTTCCCAGGCATCGCCCTGCAAAGGCCAGCCGTGGCTGAAGACCACGGCCGGGCCGCTGCCCCAATCCTTGAAATGAATGCGGGTGCCGTCTTCGGTGGTGACGCTGTCGACCGTCAGTTTGCTGTTTGACATAGGGTGCTCCTTGAGGTGTGGGTGAATACTGCCATTGATACTGCTTGTGCAGTGTAAGCAGCGCACGATAGGAACACTCCTGCCAAAAGGCTAGTTCCGACTTAGGGCTGAGGGAGCGGTGCCCCGTCATAGTTAAGCGGCAGCCATTCGTATTCGCCGTTGCGGCGGCGGATGTGGCCGAGGCCGGGGAAGGCGATGTGCGCGGCGCCGACGACCAGGTGCCGGCTGGCGGCCATCCGCAGCAGGCTGGCGCGCGTGGCCTGCGCCTCGGCTGCGCTGCTGTCGTACTTGACGGTGGCGGCCGGGTGCGGCAGCTGGATCGCCGAGACGTGCACGATGTCGCCCCAGATCAGCAACTGCTGTCCACGGCTGGTCACCAGGTAGCTGGCGTGGCCGGGCGTGTGGCCGGGCGCGGGCAGCGCCTCGATGCCCGGTTCCAGCGGGCCGAAGCTTGCATAGGGCTGGAAGCGGCCGCCGGCCTGGTAGGGCGCGACGGCGGCCTGGGCGGCGTCGAAAAAGCTCGACAGGAATGCCGGCGCCCTGGCCTTGTTGGCGGGTGTGAGCCAGTAGTCGGCCTCGGCCTGCGACAGCCGCAGCACGGCGTTGGGGAAGGCGCCGACGCCGCCGGCGTGGTCCTTGTGCAGATGGGTGATGAGGATTTCATCGACCTGTTCCGGCTGGTAGCCGGCGGCGCGCAGGTTGGCCGCCAGCTTGCCGCAGCAGTCGCCGTACAGCGCGCCGGCGCCGGTGTCGACCAGGATCAGCTTGTTGCCGGTGTTGATCAGGAAGGCGTTGATCGAGCCTTGCACGGGCGGCTGCAGGTCGGCGTCCGCCAGGTCCTTGCCGATCTGGGCCGGGGTGATGTTGGTCATCACGGTGTCGATGGGGAAGGCGTGGGTGCCGTCGGACAGGGCGGTGATTTCAACATCGCCCAGCATCATGCGGTAGTAGCCGGGCGCCTGGGTCCTGACCAGCGGCGCGGCAGCGTGGCAGGCAAGCGGCGCCAGCACCGCGCCGGCCAGCAGCAGGCTGGCCAGCAATGGCGCGATGAGTTTTTTGTGCTGAGTCATGGAGGTATCCTTCTATGGCAACGATGAGGGGTCGATGCTAATGGAAGGCGGGGCGCGGCGCACCTGTCCTGAATGCAGGGCTGATCAGTTCAGGTTGACCAGTCCCCGCCTGGCGGCCACCATCGCCGCCTCGGTGCGGGTGCAGACGTTGAGCTTGGCCATGATGCTCTTGACGTGGAACTTGACGGTGCCGACGCCGATGCCGGCGGCGCGCGCGATCACCTTGTTGCTCATGCCGGTGGCCAGGTGGCCGAGGATGTCGCGCTCGCGCGGCGTCAACTGGTTGCCCTGGATGCGGCTGGCCAGCTTGACGGCCAGTTCCGGCATCATGAACTTGCGGCCCGACATGACGGTGCGCAGGCCGGTCATCAGGATATCGAGCGATGCGCTTTTCAGCATGTAGGCGTGGGCGCCGGCGCGCATGCTGCGGTCGAGGTCGTCCTCGCCATCGTGGCCGCTGAGGACGACGACCTTGGCCGAGGGCTGCTGCGCGCGGATGCGGTTGATCGCTTCGATGCCGTCGCAGCCGGGCAGGTTCAGGTCCATCAGCACCAGGTCGGGGCGCAGGCGGCCGCACATCTCCAGCGCCTGCTCGCCGCTGCTGGCCTGGCCGAGCAAGGTGAACTTGTCGTCGGCTTCGATCATGGAGGCCATGCCGGCCCGGATCAGCGGATGGACGTCGGCGATGACGACAGAGGCGGTATTCATGGTCGGGCTCCCGGTTGAGTTGATGAGTCATTCTCGTCAACCTTGCCTGTCCCGTATAGCTATACGAAGGTATGGTATGCGTTCAGCTGGTGAGCCAGTAGTCCGGCCGCGCGTAGATCTCCTTCAGCATGTCGATGAAGAAGCGCACCTTGGCCGGCAAATGCCGCTGCTGCGGATAGACGGCCAGGATGTCGTACTGCGGCAGCGCGTAGTCGTCCAGCACCGTGATCAGTTCCCCCGACGCCAGCTGCGACTGGATCTCCCATGAAGAACGCCACGCCAGCCCGAGTCCCTCGGTGGCCCAGCGGTGCAGCAGTTCGCCGTCGTTGCAGTTCAAATTGCCGTTGGCGCGCACCGTCACCTGCCTTCCCTGGTCCTGGAAATACCAGCCGCGCTGCTGGCCGCCCTGCAGGTTGAAGGCCAGGCAGTTGTGCCTGGCCAGGTCGTCCAGCGTGCGCGGGATGCCGTTGCGGTCGAAATAATCCGGCGTGCCGCACACCACGCGCCGGTTGCTCGCCAGCTTGACCGCCACAAAGCTTGGATCGATCACGCCGCCGATGCGGATGCCGACGTCGTAGCCGTCCCGGACCAGGTCGACCACGCGGTCGGTCAGGTTGAACGAAATCTGCACGTCGGGATGGGTGCGCACAAAGCCCGACGCATGGGGCGCGACGTGCTTGCGTCCGAACGCCGCCGGCGCCGACACGGTCAGGTGGCCGGTGGCGCGGTGGCGTCCCTCGGACACCATGCGGTCCGCATGCCCCATGTCCGCCAGCAGCTTGCGGCAGTGGTCCAGGTACAGCGTGCCCTGTTCGGTCAGCGTCAGGTGGCGGGTGGTGCGGTGCATCAGCTTCACGCCCAGGCGCTTCTCCAGGGCGTCGATGCGCCGTCCCAGCATCACGGGCGTGATGTTCTGGCCCAGCGCCGCCCGCGTCAGGCTGCCTTGTTCGGCCACGTCAACGAAGGCCTCGATTTGCGTGAGTTTGTCCATGATCAGATTATTCCACACTTATTCAATACTTTGGGTATCGAATAATACGAGATTTTGTCTTCTTATCACGGCCCTGCTTTGCCGTTACGATAACTCCATCACATTCAATATTCATCAACAGGGGAATCAGCATGGCACGGATGACAGCAGCACAGGCGGCGGCAATCGTTTTGGAAAAAGAGGGCGTGAACCAGGTGTTCGGCGTTCCGGGCGCCGCGATCAACCCATTCTATGCGGCATTGAAGAAGCAGGGCAGCGCCAAGCATACCCTGGCGCGCCACGTCGAAGGCGCCTCGCACATGGCCGAGGGCTATACCCGCGCCAAGGCCGGCAACATCGGCGTCTGCATCGGCACTTCCGGCCCCGCCGGCACCGACATGATTACGGGCTTGTATTCGGCGCAGGCCGACTCCATACCTATCCTCTGCATTACCGGCCAGGCGCCGCGCGCCCGCCTGTACAAGGAAGACTTCCAGGCAGTCGACATCGAATCGATCGCCAAGCCGGTCACCAAGTGGGCGGTGACGGTGCGCGAGCCGGCGCTGGTGCCGATGGTGTTCCAGCAGGCTTTCCACATCATGCGTTCCGGCCGTCCCGGTCCGGTGCTGGTCGACCTGCCGTTCGACGTGCAGATGGCTGAAATCGAATTCGATCCGGACACCTACCAGCCGCTGGAACCCTACAAGCCGAAGGCCACCCGCGCGCAGATCGAGAAAGCGCTGCAGATGCTGAACGACGCCGAGCACCCGCTGATCACGGCGGGCGGCGGCGTGATCAACGCCGATGCGTCCGACCTGCTGGTGCAGTTCGCCGAGCTGACCGGCGTGCCGGTGGTGCCGACGCTGATGGCGTGGGGCGCGATCCCGGACGACCACAAGCTGATGGTCGGCATGGTCGGCCTGCAGACCAGCCACCGCTACGGCAACGCCACGCTGCTGGCGTCGGACTTCGTGTTCGGCATCGGCAACCGGTGGGCCAACCGCCATACCGGCACCATCGAGGTGTACACCAAGGACCGCAAATTCGTCCACATCGATATCGAGCCGACCCAGATCGGCCGCGTGTTCGGCCCTGACTTCGGCATCGTTTCCGACGCCGGCGCCGCGCTGAAGCTGATGATCGAAGTGGCCACCGAATGGAAGGCCGCCGGCAAGCTGAAAGACCGTTCGGCCTGGGTGGCGCAGTGCCAGGAGCGCAAGCGCACCATGCAGCGCAAGACCCACTTCGAGCAGGTGCCGGTCAAGCCGCAGCGCGTGTACGAAGAGATGAACAAGGCGTTCGGCCGCGACACCTGCTACGTCAGCACCATCGGCCTGTCGCAGATCGCCGCCGCGCAGTTCCTGCACGTGTACAAGGAGCGCAACTGGATCAACTGCGGCCAGGCCGGTCCGCTGGGCTGGACCATCTCCGCCGCGCTGGGCGTGGCCACCGCCGATCCGAAGCGCAAGGTGGTGGCGATTTCGGGCGACTACGACTTCCAGTTCATGATCGAGGAGCTGGCCGTCGGCGCGCAATTCAAGGTGCCTTACCTGCATGTGGTGGTCAACAACTCCTACCTCGGCCTGATTCGCCAGGCGCAGCGCGGCTTCGACATGGACTTCTGCGTGCAGCTGTCGTTCGAGAACATCAATGCGCCTGAGCTGAACGGCTATGGCGTCGATCACGTGGCCGTGGTGGAAGGCCTGGGCTGCAAGGCCATCCGCGTTCTCAATGCGGACGACCTGCCGGCCGCCTTCGAGCAGGCCGCGAAGTGGATGGAGGAGTACCGCGTGCCGGTGGTGGTGGAAGTGATCCTGGAGCGCGTGACCAACATCGCCATGGGTACCGACATCGACAAGATCAATGAGTTCGAAGAGCTGGCGCTGCGTGGATCCGACGCGCCGACCTCGATCGTCTTGATGGACTGAGAGGAAACGACATGACCAAACTTGCAGCCAACCTGACCATGCTGTTCACCGAGGTGCCGTTCGTCGAGCGCTTCGAAGCGGCCGCCCGCGCCGGCTTCCAGGCGGTGGAGTTCCTGTTCCCTTATGCGTACAGCGCGCGCGACCTGTCCGAGCGCCTCAAGGCCAATAAGCTGGAACTGGTGCTGCACAACCTGCCGGCCGGCCAATGGGAAGCCGGCGAGCGCGGCATCGCCTGCCACCCGGACCGGGTCACCGAGTTCCGCGACGGTGTGTGGACCGCGATCGCCTACGCCAAGGAGCTCGGCGTCAAGCAGCTGAACTGCCTGGTCGGCATCGTGCCGCAGGGCGTGACCCGGCAGGACGCGCAGGTCACGCTGGTGGACAACCTGCGCTTTGCGGCCGATGCGCTGAAGGACGAGGGCATACGCCTGTTGATCGAACCGATCAACACCTACGATATTCCCGGCTTCTTCCTGACCAATACCAGGCAGGCGGCGGCGCTGATCGAGGCCACCGGTTCGGACAACCTGTTCATCCAGTACGACATTTACCACATGCAGCGCATGGAGGGCGAACTGGCGAACACCATCAAGGCGTACCTGCCGCTGATCCGCCACGTGCAACTGGCGGACAACCCGGGCCGCAATGAACCCGGCACCGGCGAGATCAACTACCGCTACCTGTTCGGCCAGCTGGTAGCGCTGGGCTACGACGGCTGGATAGGCTGTGAATACAAGCCGCGCACCACGACCGAGGCAGGCCTGGGCTGGCGCGCCGCCCACGGCGTGTAACTACCACCGCAGTGTCGTTCCCGCCCGCGCGGGAGCGACGAGCTAACTTATCTATCAAAGGAAAAATATCATGTCCCGCATTGGATTTATCGGTCTTGGCATCATGGGCGCGCCGATGGCGCAGCATCTGCAAAACGGCGGCCACAAGCTGTACCTGCACGACATCAAGAACCCGCCGTTCGCGCTGGTCGAAGGCGGTGCCACGGTTTGCACCTCGGCCGCCGAAGTGGCGGCGCGCGCCGATGTCATCATCGTCATGGTGCCGGACACCCCGCACGTGGAAGACGCGCTGTTCGGCGCCGAAGGTGTGGCCAAGGGCCTGCGTCCGAACACCATCGTGGTCGATATGAGCTCGATCTCGCCGATCGAAACCAAGAAGTTCGCCGCGAAGATCAACGCGCTGGGCGCCCAGTACCTCGATGCGCCGGTGTCCGGCGGCGAAGTGGGCGCCAAGGCGGCCTCGCTGACCATCATGGTCGGCGGCCCGGAAGCGGCGTTCGAGATCGTCAAGCCGCTGTTTGAACTGATGGGCAAGAACATCACGCTGGTCGGCGGAAACGGCGACGGCCAGACCACCAAAGTCGCGAACCAGATCATCGTCGCGCTGAACATCCAGGCCGTGGCCGAAGCGCTGCTGTTCGCCTCCAAGGCCGGTGCCGATCCCGCCAAGGTGCGTACCGCGCTGATGGGCGGCTTCGCCAACTCGCGCATCCTGGAGGTGCACGGCGAGCGCATGGTCAAGCGCACCTTTACGCCGGGCTTCCGCATCGCGCTGCACCAGAAGGACCTGAACCTGGCGCTGCAAGGCGCCAAGGCCATGGGCATCTCGCTGCCGAACACCGCGATGGCGCAGGAACTGATGAACGCCTGCGCCGCCAACGGCTTGAGCGGTATGGATCACTCGGCGCTGTGCCGCGCGATCGAGATCATGTCGAACCACCAGATCGCGGAAGCGTAATGGCCACCTTCAATCCACGTCAATTCCTGCTCGATCTGTACGGCAGCGCGGTGGACGCCGTCAGTGCGGAGAAGTGCCTGCCGTCGTTCCTGCCGGAGCCGCCGAAAAACGGCCGCACGCTGGTGATCGGCGCGGGCAAGGGCGCGGCCGCCATGGCGCGCGCGGTCGAGCGGCACTGGAAGGGCGACATCTCCGGCCTGGTGGTCACGCGCTATGAGCATGGCGTGGACTGCGAGCGCATCGAGGTGATCGAGGCGGCGCACCCGGTGCCGGACGAGGCGGGGCTTGCCGCCGCCGGCCGCATGATGGAGATGGTGCGGGGACTGAGCGAGAACGACCTGGTGCTGTGCCTGATCTCCGGCGGCGGAT
This sequence comes from Duganella sp. CT11-25, assembly GCF_047302815.1. NCBI lineage: Bacteria > Pseudomonadati > Pseudomonadota > Betaproteobacteria > Burkholderiales > Oxalobacteraceae > Duganella > Duganella sp. CT11-25. Next base: position 1,444,511 of record NZ_JBKBFD010000001.1, on the reverse strand, counting down.
CGTCGCTGCTGGCGCTGCCGGCGCCCGGCATCACGCTGAAGCAGAAGCAGACGCTGAACCGCGCGCTGCTCAAGAGCGGCGCCGCCATCTCCGAGATGAACTGCGTGCGCAAGCACCTGTCGGCGATCAAGGGCGGCCGCCTGGCGCTGGCCTGCGCGCCGGCGCGCGTGGTCACGCTGCTGATTTCCGACGTGCCGGGCGACGACCCAGGCGTCATCGCCAGCGGCCCGACCTTGCCCGATCCGACCACCTGCGCCGATGCGCTGGCGGTGCTGCGCAAGTACGAGATCGCGATTCCCGACAGCGTGCGCGAGCACCTGGAGTCCGGCGCCGGCGAAACGCCCAAGCCGGGCGACCCGCGCTTTGCCCGCAACAGCCACCACGTGATCGCGATTGCGCAGGATGCGCTGGAAGCGGCCGCGGCGCATGCCAGCGCGGCCGGCATCACGCCCTACATCCTGTCCGACGGCATCGAGGGCGAGTCGCGCGACGTCGCCATCGTGCATGCGGCCATGGCCAGGCAGGTGGCGGCGCGCGGCCAGCCGTTCCAGAAGCCTTGCGTCATCATCTCCGGCGGCGAAACCACGGTGACGGTGCGCGGATCGGGACGCGGCGGACGCAACGCCGAATTCCTGCTCAGCCTCGCGGTGGCGCTGGACGGCCATCCCGGCATCCACGCCGTGGCCTGCGACACCGATGGCATCGACGGCTCGGAGGACAACGCCGGCGCCCTGTACGGACCGGATTCGCTGGAACGCGGCCTGTCGCAGAAGCTGCGCGCCAAGACACTGCTGGAAAACAATGACGGCTACGGCTACTTCAGCGCGTTGAACGACCTGGTGGTCAGCGGCCCGACGCGCACCAACGTCAACGATTTCCGCGCCGTTTTAATTCTGTAAATGAGGAACACATAATGCGACGTCAACGCCAGGCCAAAATAGTGGCCACGCTGGGACCATCCAGCAGCAGCAAGGAGGCCATACAGGCCTTGTTCGAGGCCGGAGTCGATGTATTCCGCTTCAATTTCAGCCACGGCACCCACCAGGATCACCAGGCGCGCTGCAATATCGTGCGCGAGATCGAGCGCAAGGTCGGCCGTCCCATCGCCATCATGGCGGACCTGCAGGGACCGAAGCTGCGCATCGGTACTTTCGCGGTCGGCAAGATCACGCTGTCCGCCGGCCAGGAGTTCACGCTGGACCGCGATACCATGGCCGGCACCCAGGACCGCGTTTGCCTGCCGCATCCCGAGCTGTTCGAAGTGATCGCGGCGGGGCAGTCGCTGCTGCTCGACGACGGCAAGGTAAAGCTGGCGGTGTTGGCCAACGACGGCCGCAGCATCCGTACACGGGTGCTGAACAACGGCACGCTGTCGGACCGCAAGGGTGTCAACGTGCCCGATGTGGTGCTGCCGATTCCATCGCTGACCGAGAAGGACCTGCGTGACCTGGATTTCGCGCTGGAGATGGGCGCGGACTGGGTTGCCTTGTCCTTCGTGCAGCGGCCGGAGGATGTGCTGCAGGCGCGCGCCATCGTCGGCACCCGCGCGGCGCTGATGTCCAAGCTGGAGAAACCGGCGGCGATGGATACGCTGGACGCCATCGTCGAGGTCTCGGATGCGGTGATGGTGGCGCGCGGCGACCTGGGCGTGGAACTGCCGCCGGAGCAGGTGCCGGGCGCGCAGAAGCGTATCGTGCGCGCCTGCCGCCAGCAGGGCAAGCCGGTGGTGATCGCGACCCAGATGCTGGAATCGATGATCACCTCGCCGGTGCCGACCCGCGCCGAGGCGTCGGACGTCGCCAGCGCGATCTATGACGGCGCCGATGCGGTGATGCTGTCGGCCGAATCGGCCAGCGGTGCCTATCCGGTCGAAGCGGTCGCCATCATGAGCCGCATCATCGTCGAGGTGGAGAAGGATCCGCTGTACCGCCAGATCATCGACGCGCAGAACCAGGCGCCGCTGCCCACCAGCGGCGACGCCATCTGCTCGGCCTTGCGCGATGTCTCCAGCATCGTCGGCGCGGTGGCGACGGTGACCTACACCAGTTCCGGCCACACCAGCCTGCGCGCCGCGCGCGAACGGCCGATGGCGCCCATCCTCAGCATCACGCCGAACCTGTCCACCGCGCGGCGCCTGGCCGTGGTGTGGGGCGTGCATTCGACCGTGAGCCAGGATGTGCGCAATATCGACCGCATGGTCAGCTCGGCGTGCCAGGCCGCGCTGCGTGAAGGCTTCGGCCAGCCGGGCGACCAGATCGCCATCACGGCCGGCGTGCCGTTCGGCCAGCCGGGCAGCACCAACCTGCTGCGCATCGCGCAAATCTGGCCGGACGACGAACCTGTCGCGGCGTGATCCTATCGTCGTCGCGCGGCGCTGCGGTTCCCCTGGTACTGCAGCGCCAGTTGGTTGGAATAGGGCAGATCTACTTTCAAGCCACACCCGTATTCGGCGCGGTGCTGCTGTTTTGCCTGTACCTGAGCGGGCCGATACTGGCTGCGGGGGCGGTGCTGGGTGTTTCTGTCGCGTCGCTGGTGGCTTGGGCGCTTGAATATGCGAAAGCGGACCGTGACAAGGGCCTGTTCAGTTTCAACGGTGCGCTGAGCGGGATTGGACTATGCGCCTGCTATGAGGCTGGATGGCCGCTGTGCGTCGCGATCGTGCTGGCCGGTGCGCTGACCGCGATTTTTTCCCGTTGCGCGCAGCTTTGCAAACTGCCTGTATTGACCTCCGGTTTTGTGCTCGTCATGTGGCTGGCGATCGTCATGGCGCCGGTGCCTGGGTTGACGCCGCGCTCCTATGCGGGTTGTCGCCTTGCGGACGAAACCCTGCTGTTCTGCGCGTGGGCGCAAGCCAGTTTTGTTCCTTCCGCCTGGTTGGGATGCCTGCTGTTGGCGAGTACAGCCTGGTTGAGCCGGCGCGCCTCGTTGTGGGTTCTTGGTGCGGGAATCGCCGTGTGGGCGGTGGCCTCGACCGGCATCGGCATACGCGGTCAAGTGGCCGATATTGCAATGAACTGCATGCTGACGGCGCTGGGGCTCAGCGTTTATCGCTTTCCGCATGGCTTGCGCGTTGCCGGAATTGTGCTGGGCGGTTTGCTGGCGTGGATCATGGGGCAATTGGGTATGCCATGCCTTACGCTGCCGTTCATCCTGGCGACATGGTCGGTATTTATGGTACGGGTGACTATTCGATAGACTTTTCCATTGGGAAATAAGTATGATGCGTTCCATAATTTTTACCCTACTGGAAACGCATGCTTGCTCCACCTCCACCACCACCTCCTCCTCCTCCAGCACCGGCGCCATCGCCGGTGCCCATCACCCTCGACGATCAGAAAAAGATCGCTGAAATTGCCAAACTGAACACCGAAAAACTGAAAACGCTGGCTGGATTGTCGGTCGGCGTCGCCAGCACGGTCGGATTGGTCACGGTCTTTATCTACTGCTTCTTCGTGGCGCGCTTCTTTCCCTCGGGTTTGAAGGCGGGCGACACGGTGTTCTTCGTGTTCGCGATGCTGGGCCTGGCGCTCACGGGATTGATCATTGCTGGATTCGGCATGCTGGTCTTTGCTCCCTGGATTACCAGGCGTGCCGGCGCGCATACCGGCTGGATATTTGGACTGGCCTTGTCCGCGCTGGTTTGCGCGCTAGCGGTACGGGGTATGCTCGCCAACTCTGGCGCTGCTGGCAGCTTGGCATTTATTGCTGCTTCCGCGATCGCCGTCGTCGCACTGGCGGTCAATATCGGCAGCGCCTGGGAGCTTCACAAGGATTTTTCCGACTTCTTGAGTTTTTCCCCGCTTGGACTGATATTTGCTGCGGCGATCGGGTATATCTCCCTTCATTTAGTCGATGGCTTTGAGGCGTTCAAACTGATCGCCGGCGTCCTGCTGAGTGGCATGTGCGTTACGATGGGGATCGATCTGCTCGATGTCCCGACCGCGACGACGGTGGAGGCGATGGAAAAAAATAAACGCAAGCTGCGTGGTTCGGCGATACTCATCCTGGTGGGTTGCCTGTTGCCGTATATTGCCTGCGGCCGTGAAGAACAAATGCTGCGCTATGTGATGACGGGCATGGGGGTTTATACGAAAGAGGCGACGATCATTGTCAATAAAGCCGCTTTCGGGAAGCTGCAGGCCGCTGCGGACTCCAAGGGCATCTTGCTGTACAGCTGCAGGATGGATGACGAGAACATCGCGGTCAGCAAAGTTCGGGTCTGGTGGCACGGCGTCGGCGACCGCAGCTACGTGGGACTCGGACAACAGGACGAGGCGACCCGGATCGAGCTCGATAGCGCGGGCGTGCGCAAGTCGGAAAGCAAGGAGCAGACTTCCTGCATTGAACTTCGCCGCGGTATCTATTTTGATTCGAATATGTCGGACCTGAAGCAGTCTCAGTGGGACGTTGCGCAACCAGTCATCTCCAAGTTCCTGAGCGCCAAGGCCAAGGACGACAACTTGTTCATTATCGGCTACGCGGATCCGATGCCGCGCAACCGGGACGACAATATTTCATTGGCACGTGACCGCGCCTGCGTGGTCTATCGCAAGCTCGATGAGGCCAAGCTCATTCCAGATACGCCGGTACAAATCGATATCCGCGGCGATATGCACGGTATGGAAGCGTGCGATGTCAAAAATGATCCCAATCGCGAACGAGCCTGCGAAGCGCGAAACCGCCGCGTTGAACTACGGCTGGTTGGCGCCAAAGGTGGAGATGTCGTCATGTCCGCCGCTGCAGGCGCAGCGGCGGTATGCGAAAAGCTAAAGGATGGGAAGCCAGCGAAACTTAATTAAGGCCATATTTTGCCAGGATGCGCTGCGAGGTGCCGTCGTCGTCCATCGCCGCTTTGGCGCGCTGGAATCGCTGGACGGTGTCGTCGTCGACATCCAGCGAGCCGGCCAGCCATGCGGTGGTGCTGCGGACCGGCTGGCTGACGTGGAAGTCTTTCTCGCCATCGCGGGCCTTGAGCGAGCTCTGGATGATGAATTTTTCGCCGAACGCGGCATCGGTCATGCCTTCCAGCAGAAAGCGATGAATTTCATCGACCGAGCTGGCTTCGATCAGGTTGTGGTAGCCGAGCTCCTGCAGCATGATGGCTTGCGCGGCGCCGCGCAGCGTGGCAATGCGGCTGGCCTTCATCGATTCCGGATGCCGGATATCGAATTTGCTGCCGCGCCGCGCGAGGAACAGGTAGCGCTCCTCGTACATCGGCGCCAGCCAGCGGAATTTGGCTTCGCGCTCCGGCAGGCGGGTGAGCGGGAAGATCGCGGTGACGGGCATCGTCGTCGCCAGGAACAGCGCGCGCTTCCAGGGCACAAACTCCACCTTCGGGGATAACCGCATGCGCTTGCAGAGTTCCTCCAGCAGCTCGTTCAGGGCGCCTGGATTCTTGCCGCCGCCCTCGATGACGAGCGGCGGCAGGTTGGTGGTGACGCCCGCAACTGCCCGGCTCCCGCCGCGAGGAGCGAACCGGGAGCGCAGCCGAGCATCAAGGCGAGGTTGAGTAATATGCGCCGCTTCATGCGCATATCGTAACCGATTCTCTTCAGTCCCGGCGCAGATGCACGGCCTGACCTGCCGCGTAGGTGGCGCAGATGGCGCGGTCGTCGCCCAGCATGGCGATGGCGAACAGCAGTTCTTCGATCGAATCGGTGCGCTCGGTGCGGCGCGCCAGCAGCGGCGTGGCTTTCGGATCGAGGATGATGAAGTCCGCTTCGGCGCCGGCGACGAAATTGCCGATCGTGCCTTCCAGCTGCATGGCGCGGGCGCCGCCCAGCGTGGCAAGGTAGAACATGCGCATCGCCTGCAGGTAGGTGCCGGCCATGCGCGCCACCTTATACGCCTCGTTCATCGTTTGCAGCATGGAGAACGAGGTGCCGCCGCCGACGTCGGTCGCCAGCGACAGCGGCACCTTCTGCGCATCGGCGCGCTCGAAGTCGAACAGGCCGCTGCCCAGGAACAGGTTGGAAGTCGGGCAGACCGAGATCGCCGATTGCGTCTCGCCCATGCGGGCGCGGTCGGCGTCGTCCAGCCAGATGCAGTGGGCGTACATCGAGCGCGGACGCATCATGCCGAAATGGTCGTAGACGTCCATGTAGCTGCGGGCGTTGGGGAACAGCGACCTGACCCACGCCACTTCGTCGGTGTTTTCCGCCACGTGGGTTTGCAGGAAGGTGTCCGGATAGGCGCGCGCCAGCTCGCCGGCCAGTTCCAGCTGGCCTTCGGTGGAGGTCGGGGCGAAGCGCGGCGTGATCGCGTACAGCTGGCGGCCGCGCTTGTGCCATCGCTTGATCAGCTCTTCCGTTTCGCGGGCGCCGGATTCGGCGGTGTCCTGCAGGAAGTCGGGGCAGTTGCGGTCCATCAGCACCTTGCCGGCGACCATGCGCAGGTTGCGCCTCTCGCTTTCGGCGAAGAAGGCGTCCACCGATTGCGGGTGCACGGTGCAGTAGACCATGGCGGTGGTGGTGCCGCAGCGGGTCAGTTCATCGAGGAAGAAGCTGGCCACGCTGGCGGCGTGTTCCGGGTCCGAGAAGCGGCGCTCGGTCGGGAAGGTGTATTTTTCCAGCCATGGCAGCAGGCCCGGCGCCGGCGAGGCGATCATGTCGGTTTGCGGATAGTGGACGTGGGTGTCGATAAAACCCGGCATGATGATCTTGCCGCGATGGTCATGCAGCGGCGTACCCTCGGGCAGGAAGCCGATCAGCTGCTTGAAGTCGCCGGCCATGTGCACCTTGCCGTCGTTGACGATCAACAGGCCGTCCTCGTGCCACATGCAGGCGTTGTTGTGATAGGCCGGGTCGTCGCTGAAGTGCAGCAGGCTGGCGCGGTAGGCCTGGAAGGCGCCGCTGTTGATGATGATGCTGGTCATGCTGTTTCCTTGATTCCTGATATTGTGGTGCTGCGGGCGATGGAGGGCGCGGCCGCCGCAGCCTCCCATACCTGCACTAGTTGTGCGGCGACGGACAGGGCGATGACGGCCGGCGCCTTGTCGTGTATGCCGGGCAGGCCGATGGGGCAGGTCATGTCGGCCATGCGGGCAGCCGGGATGCCGCGCTCCTGCAGGCGGCGCTCGAACGACACGCGCTTGGTCTTGGAGCCGATCAGGCCGAACCAGGTGAAGTCGGTGCGGCGCAGGATATGCTCTGACAGCGTCTGGTCCAGCGTGTGACTATGGGTCAGCACCAGGAAGGTGGCGCCTGGCGGTGCTTCCTCCACCACCGCTTCCGGCGTATCGGTCGCCTCGACGCGCACGTTGGCCGGCACGATGGTCGGGAACATGTCGTCGCGTTCGTCGACCCACACCACCTGGCAAGGCAGTTCGGCCAGCGTGCGCACGATGGCCGCGCCGACGTGGCCGGCGCCGAACAGGTACAGGCGCGGACGATACGGCAGGCAGGCGTCGATCAGCCAGCGATGGCCGAAATCGTCGATGCGTACCTTGCAGTCGATGCCTGGGCCGGGAGCGGCCAGCCGCGCCGGGCCGGGGCCCGATACGTGCGCGCCGGCCGCGTCATAGATGCTGGCGGGTTCCGCGCAGTCCAGCGGCACCAGGCGCCAGCTGTCGACGCCGTCGCGCCAGCGGCGCATCAGCGCGCCGAAATGCTCGCCGGCTTCCGGCATGATGCGTTCAAACGCCAGGTGCACCACGCCGCCGCAGCATTGGCCCAGACTGGGGCCGAGCGGGAAGCGTTCAAGCCGGCGTTCGGCATGGAGATCGCCGGCCGGCATGGCCAGCATCTCGCGGGCGATGCCGGTGGCCACCTGTTCGAGATGGCCGCCGCCGATGGTGTCGAAGGCGTGATACTGGGTGATCAGCATCTTGGCGCCAGGTTCGCGCGGCGCCGAGCCGGCGACCTGCGCCACGGTGACCAGCACGCGCGGCACGGCCTTGCTGGCCGCCGCCGTCAGCGCGTTGAGGGGGAAGGGCATGCTATTCGACATATCAGCACCGCTCCTGGACCGCGCTGATGGCGTTCAAGATGGATTCGCTGGTGGCAGGCGCGCGCAGCGGTGGATTATACTTGTGATCGGCCACGCTGGAGCAGGCGTCGCGGATCGCCAGGAACACCGAGAACGGCAGCAGCAGCGGCGGTTCGCCGACCGCCTTGGAGCGGTGGATGCTGTCGGCGACGTTGCGGTTCTTGAACAGGCGGACATCGAAATTCTCGGGACAGTCCGATATGCCGGGAATCTTGTAGGTCGACGGCGCGTGCGTCATCAGCTTGCCGGCAGGGTTCCACCACAGTTCCTCGGTGGTCAGCCAGCCCATGCCCTGTATGAAGGCGCCTTCGACCTGGCCGACGTCGATGGCCGGATTCAGCGAGTTGCCGGCGTCGTACAGCGCTTCGGCCTTGAGCAGCTTCCACTCGCCGGTCAATGTATCGACCACCACTTCCGACACCGAGGCGCCGTAGGCATAGTACGAGAACGGATTGCCGCTCATGGTCTTCGGATCCCAGTGCAGGCCGGGCGTGGCGTAGAAACCGTCCGACCACAGCTGGATACGGGCCATGTAGGCCTTCTGCACCAGCTCCGGGAACGGGATCACATGATCACCGACATGGACGAAGTTGGCCTCGAAGCGCACGCTGTCGGCATCGCCGTCGTGCCGCTTGGCGGCGAATTCGGCCAGCCGCTTGCGGATGGTGTTGGCCGCGTCCTGCGCCGCCTTGCCGTTCAAGTCGGCGCCGGTGGAGGCCGCGGTGGCCGAGGTGTTGGCGACCTTGCTGGTATCGGTGGCGCTGGCGCGCACCAGCGCCAGGTCGATGCCCAGTTCATGCGCCACCACCTGGCATACCTTGGTGTTGATACCCTGGCCCATTTCGGTGCCGCCGTGGTTGACCAGCACCGAGCCGTCCGTGTAGACGTGTACCAGCGCGCCGGCCTGGTTGAAGTGGGTGACGTTGAAGGCGATGCCGAACTTCACCGGCGTCAGCGCCAGTCCGCGCTTCAGCACTTTGCTGGTCGCGTTGAAGGCGTTGATCTCGTCGCGGCGCTTGCGATAGCCGCTTTCTTCTTCCAGCTGCGCGACAAGTTCGTGGATGACGTTGTCGACCACTTTCTGCTGGTACTGCGTGACGTTGCGGCCTTCTTCGTCGTTACGGCCGTAGAAATTGATCTTGCGGACGTCCAGCGCATCCATGCCCAGGTTGCGCGCGATTTCGTCCAGGATGTATTCGATCGCGATGGCGCCTTGCGGGCCGCCGAAGCCGCGGAAGGCGGTGTTCGACTGCGTGTTGGTCTTGCCGGCCATGGCGCGGATGTCGACGTCGGCCAGATAGTAGGCGTTGTCGAAGTGGCAGACGGCGCGCGTGGCGACCGGCGCCGACAGGTCGGCCGAGTAGCCGGCGCGCGACACCATCTCGACCTTGGCGGCGACGATGCGGCCGTCGTCGCCGTAGCCCATCTCGTACTCGTAGTAGAAGCAGTGGCGTTTGCCGGTGACCATCATGTCGTCGTCGCGGTCCGCGCGCAGCTTGACGGGCCGGCGCAGGTGCGCGGCCGAGATGGCGGCGCATGCGGCCCACAGCGCCGACTGCGATTCCTTGCCGCCGAAGCCGCCACCCATGCGGCGGCACTCGACGACGATGTCGTGCGAATGGCGGTGCAGGGCGTGTGCGACGACGTGCTGCATTTCGGTCGGGTGCTGGGTCGAGCAGTAGATCAGCATGCCGCTGCCTTCCTTCGGAATGGCATACGAGATCTGGCCTTCCAGGTAGAACTGCTCCTGGCCGCCGACGTGCAGTTCGCCTTTCAGCTTGTGCGCGGAGCGCTCGAACGCAGCTTGCGCGTCGCCGCGCGCCAGGTGCATCGGCGGGACGACGAAGGACTGTGCGTCGCGGGCGGCTTGCGGCGTCAGGATGGCCGGCAGCTCTTCATATTCGATGACGGCCTTCTTGACGGCGCGGCGGGCGTTGTCGTGCGAATCCGCCACCACGATGAAGATGGGCTGGCCGATATATTGGACCAGGCCTTCGGACAGGATGGGGTCATCGTGAATGATAGGGCCGCAATCGTTGACGCCCGGGATATCCTTGTGCGTATAGACCGCCACCACGCCGGGCATGGCCTTGACGGCGTCGAAGTTCATCGACAGGATATTGGCGTGCGCCTTGGACGAGATGCCCAGCGCGGCGTGCAGCGTGCCTTGCGCTTCGGGGATGTCGTCGGTGTAGGTGGCTTCGCCCAGCACATGCAGCACCGCCGATTCGTGCGGATGCGACTGGCCGACTTCGGCCCATGCCATGGGGACGGGCTGCGTCAGGAATGCTTCCGATTTGCTGTTCATGCTGTCAGCGCTCCTTCGGCGTAGTGGTAGGCGTTGATCGATTGCAGCGGCTGCGCCGAGTCGGGATTGGTCTCCAGCCAGTAGCGCTGCAGCAGGTTTTGCGCGGTCTTCATGCGGTAGGCGGCGGTGGCGCGCATGTCGCTCAGCGGCGTGTAGTCCTGCGCCAGCGCCCGCATGGCCAGCCTCATGGTCGCCTCGTCCCAGCGCTTGCCGTTGACGGTCGCTTCGGCCAGCGGCGCGCGGCGCGAGGTCGCGGCCATGCCGCCGTAGGCGATGTGGGCATCGCTGACCACGCCGTCCTTCAGCGTGAAGGCGAAGGCGGCGCAGACGGCCGAGATGTCCTGGTCGTAGCGCTTGGCCAGCTTGTAGGTGCGGAAGTGGATGTCCGTGCGCGGCAGCGGGATGCGGACGGCTTCGACGAATTCGCCCGGCTGCCAGTCCTTCTTCATGTAATCGAGGTAGAACTTCTCCAGCAGCATGGAACGCTGGCCCCGATCGCTGCGGATGACGATTTCCGCACCCAGCGCGATCATCCACGGCGCCGAATCGCCGATTGGCGAGCCGTTGGCGACGCTGCCGCCCAGTGTGCCGGTGTTGCGGATCGGCTGAGAGGCGAAGCGCTGCCACATTTCGTGCAGCTCTTCCTTGTAGTGCTTGCAGACGGCTTCGTATGCGTCGTTGAGCGAGACGGCCGCGCCGATGGTCAGCATGCCGTTGCGCTCTTCCATGTGATGCAGTTCGCGCACCTGGCGCACATAGATGATGTCGCCCAGGTTGCGCATCTGCTTGGTGACCCACAGGCCGACGTCGGTCGAACCGGCGACGATGGTGGCGGTGGGCTTGTCGGCGCGCAGCGCGGCCAGTTCGGCCAGCGTGCGCGGTGCGTAGAAGGTTTGGCCATCGTGGCTATAGCTGTACATCTCGGTGCGCTGGATGGTTTGCAGCGAGGCTTTCAGCGCCTCGCGGTCGAAACTGACGGGCGGCAGCTCGCTCATGCGGCGCGCGGCTTCAATGATGGGGCGGTAGCCGGTGCAGCGGCACAGGTTGCCCGACAGGGTTTCGTCGACGGTCTTGCGGCAGGGCGGCGCGGTCCGGCCCTCCTGTTTGAGGTACAGGCTCCATAAGGACATGGCGAAGCCCGGCGTGCAGAAACCGCATTGGGAGCCGTGGCATTCCACCAGGGCTTCCTGCACCGGGTGCATGCCGCCGTTGGGCTGCTTCAGGTCTTCGATGGTGAAGACGGCCTTGCCATCCAGCGTGGGCACGAACTGGATGCAGGAGTTGACCGACTTCATGGCCACTTCACCGTCCGGCTGCAGCTCCGCCACGACCACGGTGCAGGCGCCGCAGTCGCCTTCGGCGCAGCCTTCCTTGGTGCCGGTGCAGTGCAGGTCTTCGCGCAGATGCTGGAGCAGGGTGCGGGTTGGCGCGCCGCCTTCGACGGCACGGACTTCGCCGCGGTAGAAGAATCGAATAGGTTCAGACATGATTGCTCCGCAATGACGGGGTTTGGAACTGGCGCAGGAAGTCCAGGAAGATCTGTGCCGATACCTCGGCGTCGTCCGCCGTCATGGTTTCCAGCGGGTTGTGGCTGATGCCGCCATTGCCGCAGCGCGTGAACAGCATGGCGACATCGGTCATGCGGGCCAGCGCCATGGCGTCGTGGCCGGCGCCGGACGGCAGCTCGAAGACTTCGATGCCGGCGCGCTCGGTGGCGGCGGCGATCTGCCTGACCAGCCACGGCGCGCACGGCGCGGCCGGGGCCTGCATGATCTTGGTGATCTTGAGGCCGATCTGGCGCCGCGCGCACACGGCTTCGGCCTGGTTCAGGATATCGGTGACGGCGGCGTCGCGGGTGGCGTCGTCGGCTGCGCGGATGTCGAGCGACAGCTTGCAGGCGCCGGGGATCACGTTGACCGAGCCGTCCGGCACGTGCAGCTGACCGACGGTACCGACCAGCGAACGTTCGCGGCCGCAGCGGTCTTCCACGTACAGCACAATCTCGGCGGCGGCAGCGGCGGCGTCCTTGCGCATGATCATCGGCGTGGTGCCGGCGTGGCTGGCGAGGCCGGTCAGTTCGACCTGGTAGCGGCAGCTGCCGGCGATCGAGGTGACCACGCCGGTCGGCAGGCCCTTGCCCAGCAATACCGGGCCTTGTTCGATGTGGACTTCGACGAAGGCCAGCACGTCCTCCGGCTTGCGCGCGACCGACGCGATCCTGCCGACGTCGTGTCCCGCCTCGGTCAACGCGCTGCGCATGGTGATGCCTTGCGCGTCGGCCTTGTCCAGCAGGGCCAGGTCGAACTGGCCGATGACGGCGGTGCTGCCCAGGAAGGTGCTTTGATAGCGCACGCCTTCTTCTTCGGAGAAACCGATGATCTCCAGGTTGAACGGCAGGCGTTCGCCGCGTTCGTGCAGATGCTTGACGACGGCGATCGGCAGCAGGATGCCTTCGCGGCCGTCATACTTGCCGCCGTTGCGCACGGTGTCGTAATGCGATCCTGTCAGCAGCGTCTTGGCGCCCGGCTGGTCCGACTTGTAGCGGCCGACGACGTTGCCGACCGGGTCGATCTCCACTTCCATGCCGGCTTCGCGCATCCATGTCGCCAGCTGCGCGGCGGTCTTGCGGTGCGCGTCGGTCATGTAGGCGCAGGTCAGGTTGCCGACGTCGTCGCTCCAGGCGCCGATCACTTCCGACCATTCCATGATCTGCGGGCCGAATTGCAGGTTCAGCTCCATCAGCGCATTGAGGCGCATTTCGGCGATGCGGCCGATCTGGCGCAGGCACTCGGCCAGTTCGTCGTCGCGCTGCGAGCGCAGGCGGCGGCTGAAGGCGGCGATGATCTCATGCCGCGTCAGTCCGCCACCGGTCGGGCCCTTGACCGCGAGGATGAAGGGGAAGCCGAACTTGCTGTTGTAGTCGGCGTTCAGCTTGTGCAGCGTGGCCAGTTCGTCGGCGCTGCAATGCGTCAGGCCGGCCTGCGCCTGTTCGCCGGTGGATTCCGCCGTCAGTTCGCCGGCCAACGCGGCTTTGCCTGCCAGCTCGGGATGGGCGCGGACCAGGCCGAGTTGTTCTTCTTCGCTGGCGTTGCGGACCACGGCTTGCATGGCCTGCTTCAGTGCCGCTGTCGTGATGAAGGGGCGTTGTGCGGCGGCGCGTTGCGGTATCCATGGCGAGTGTTCGTACAAGCCATGCAGCAGCGAGGTGAATTCGTCGGCGCTGCAGTTGTTCAGGTGGTGCAGAGTGATGGTCATTGTTGTGCAGGCGGCGCCTGTCTCCTCTTGTTGGGCCGCTGGGGGAACGGCGCTTGATATAAGAGGAATAATATAGTGCGGGGGCGATTGTTATATACGCCCGGAGCCATAATCGCACTCAGCCCGGGCTTATGGGAAGTGTTGTCGGCGTGCGACGCCGACGGCCGATTTCCAGGCGATGAGCTAGGCGGTGAGCTAGGCGGTGAGCGCGTGCGCGGCCTGCGTGACGAGGTCGCGCAGCCACTTGTGCTCCGGCGCGTGATGCACCCGCTCGTGCCACAACTGGTAGAAGCGCATGGGCGGGAAGCGCAGCGGCACGGTGTAGGTCTTGATCGGCAGGTTGCGCTCGTAGAAGCGCAGGTACTGGCGGCCCGTGGTCAGCACCATGTCGGTCTGCGTCAGCATGTAGGGAATCAGGCTGAAATACGCCGATTCCACCACCACGTTGCGCTGGTGGCCCTGCTGCGCCAGGAAGCTGTCGATCACGCCGTGGAAGCCGGGCAGCGTGGGCGAGGGCGCCACGTGCGGCAGGCTCAGATAGTCGTCCAGCGTCATGTCGTTGGCGCCGGTGCGCTTGGCGTAAGGGGCGTCGGCGCGCATGGCGCAGACGATGGGATCGTCAAACAGCCGTGACAGGTGCAGGTGCTCCGGCGGTTCCGCCCAGTTGCCGATCAACAGATCGAGTTCGCCGTCCGACAGCATGCGCACCGAGTCGACTTCCGCGCCCAGGCTGTGGATGATGACGCGGCTTTTCGGCGACTCGCGTCGCAAGCGCGCCACAACGTTGGGTAGAAATTGCACGTCCAGGTAGTCCGGCGCGCCGATGCGGAAGGTGCGGCTTTCCTCCTGCGAGGCGAACGGCGTCTTGTGCAGGAACAGTTGTCCGACCTCGTCGAGGATACGCTTGGCGGGCTTCTTCAAGCTCTCGCCGTGCTGGGTCGGCACCATGCCGCGCCCGCCCCGCACCAGCAGGGGATCGCCGGTCAGCTCGCGCAGTTTTTGTAGCGCGGCCGAGACAGAGGGCTGGGTTTGATCGAGTTTCATCGCTACGCGGGTGACGTTTTTCTCGCATAGCAGCATGTACAGAATGCGTATCAGGTGCAGGTCTAAATGGTCGGGAAGTTGTGCCATGGTGGTATGTCTATAACTGTGAGCCTATTTTTAATATACGGCCACTGCGATAAGAAAAGCCAGAATTAGTTTATCGTTCGTCCTACACCATGCGCGTTCGCGTGTGGGTTCAATCGGTCGCAGCGGAGCTCTCAACGGTTCGCGGCCAAAAGGGGACATCTTCCCCGTCGTCTGGAGCGCCCGCGGTGGCAGACGAGCTTAAATCCAATGAAGAGGAAGACATGGAATTGCTCGCTTACGGCGTGGATTGGCTCAATCTATTGGTGCGCTGGCTGCACCTGATCACCGGGATTGCGTGGATAGGCGCATCCTTCTATTTCGTTTGGCTCGACAACAGCATCCGTCCGCCCAAGCCGGGTTCCGACCTGGCGAAAAAGGGTGTGTCGGGCGAGCTGTGGGCCGTTCACGGCGGCGGCTTCTACAACCCGCAGAAATACCTGGTGTCGCCGGCCGAGCTGCCGTCGGACCTGCACTGGTTCAAGTGGGAGGCATACGCCACCTGGATCTCCGGCTTCTCGCTGCTGTTCATCGTCTACTACTTCAACGCCTCGGCGATGATGATCGACAAGTCGGTCGCGGACCTGACGCAGTGGCAAGCGATCGGCGTCGGCCTCGGTTCGCTGCTGTTCGGCTGGGTGGTCTACGACGCGCTGTGCCGCTCGCCGCTGGGACAGAAGGAGGGCTTGATGGGGATCGTGATGTTTGTCTTCATCGTCGCCATGGCCTATGTACTGACCAAGTTCCTGAGTGGCCGCGCCGCCTACATCCACGTCGGCGCCATGATCGGCACCATGATGGTCGGGAATGTGCTGATGCTGATCATTCCGGGCCAGCGCAAGCTGGTGCAGGCGATGGAGCAGGGCAAGTCGCCCGATCCTATCCACGGCAAGAAGGCCAAGCAGCGCTCGGTACACAACAACTACTTCACGCTGCCGGTGCTGCTCATCATGATCAGCAACCACTATGCGATGACCTACAGCCACGCCTATAGCTGGGCGCTGCTGGGCGCGATCATCGCGGCCGGCGTCCTGATCCGCCACTTCTTCAACCTGCGCCACCACGGCCACAACGCCTGGGGCTTCCCGGCCGCCGGCGTGGCGATCCTGGCCGCCGTCGCCGTGGTAATCGCGCCGCGTCCCGCAACGGCACCCGTGCCGGCGTCCGCTTCGGCGCTTGCCGCCGCGCCCGGCGCCGCCGGCGACGCGCACGGCGCAGCACTTGCGACGGCCGCGCCGACCGCTCCAGACATGGCCCGCGTCCAGGCCATCGTCAACCAGCGCTGCGCCAGCTGCCATTCGGCTCAGCCCACGCAGCCCGGCTTTGCCACCGCGCCGGCCGGCATCATGCTGCACACGCCGGAACTGATCCACCAGAACGCGGCAAAGCTGAACCAGCAGGCCGTGGTGCTGAAGGCTATGCCGATCGGGAATATGACCAACATGACGCCGGAAGAGCGCGCCGAAATCGGCGCCTGGTTCGCGGCCGGTGCGAACTGAGAGAGAGACTGATATGACTACCACCACCATCAATGGCTTCAACCTGACGGCCGCGCAAGTCGTCGCCGTCGCCCGCAACCACGCGATCGAAGTGAACCTGGCCGCATCGTCGCGCGCCGCGCTGAAGGAAAGCCGCGACTATATCGAGTCGACCTGGATGCACGACGAGGCGCCGATGATGTACAGCTTTAACACCGGCGTCGGCCTGCTGAAGGACACCCGCGTCAAGGTGCGGGACATCGAACTGTTCCAGACTCAGCTGATCAAGGCGCACGCCTGCGGCATGGGCGAGCCGTTCTCCGAGGAGGTCAGCCGCGCCACCATGCTGTTGCGCGCCAACGCCTTCGCCAGTAACTACTCGGCGCCGCGCGTCGAAGTGGTGGACCGCCTGCTGGCCTTCGTCAACGCCGGCATCCACCCGATCATGCCGCAGAAGGGCTCCGTCGGCGCCTCCGGCGACCTGGCGCCGCTGGCCTACCTGGCCGCCGCCATCGCCGGCTTCGACGAGGCGGAAGTGATGTACCAGGGTCGCCGCATGCCGGCGCCGGAAGCGATCGTCGCCGCCAATGTCGGCCCGATCAAGTTCGGCCTGAAGGCCAAGGATGCGTCGGCGCTGATCAACGGCTGCACGGTGTCGCTGGCGGTGGCGCTGCTGGCCGCTTCCGATGCGCGCAACATGCTGTCGGACGCCTGCCTGTCGCTGGGCCTGACGCTGGAAGCGATGCGCGCCGAAATGGCGGCCTTCGATCCGCGCATCCATGAAGCGCGTCCGCACGCGGGCCAGATCAAGACCGCCGCCATCGTGCGCCACCTGCTGCAAGGCTCGACCCGCACCACGCACGAGGCGCGCGCGGTGCAGTTCCCGGAAGAGTCGCGCCGCACCGATATCCCCTACACCGCCCGCATCCAGGACGTGTACTCGCTGCGCTGCGCGCCGCAGGTCTACGGTCCGGTGTTCGATGCGCTGGATTACATCGACACCATCCTCGACAAGGAGGTGAACTCCGCCACCGACAATCCGCTCATCTTCGGCAAGGACGGCGGCGGCTTCGAGATCATCTCGGGCGGTAACTTCCACGGCCAGTACCTGGCGCAGGCCATGGACCTGCTGGCGATGGCGGTGGCGGACCTGGGCAGCATCGTCGAGCGCCGCGTCGCGCGCCTGATCGACCCGACGCTGTCGTGGGGCCTGCCGCGCAACCTGATGTCCGGCGTGCGCGGCGTGAACACCGGCTACCCGGTGATGCAATGCTCGCTCAGTTCCCTGGTGATGGAGAACCGCACGCTGTGCATGCCGGGCAGCGTCGACTCGATTCCGGCCAAGGGCAACAGCGAAGACCACGTGTCCAACTCGACCTGGTGTGCCCGCAAGGCGGCCACTGTGGTATCGAACACACAATACATTGTCGGCGTAGAAATGTTATTGGCGTCGCAAGCGTTGACCATGACGGAAAACCTGCTGCCCGGTTTTGTGCTCGGCGCGGGCACGCAGGCGGCCTACGACGCGGTGCGCAGCCAGATCCCGGCCAGCCTGGAAGGTGACCGCTGGTTGCACGACGACCTTGAAATGGCGCGTTCCTTCATCGTCAGCGGCTCGGTGCGCAAGGCGGTGGAGGCGAAGATCGGCGATTTCGTTTAACCGACATTACGCGAAGCGATAGGAGGGACAGCAAGGGACTACGCCGTAGGCGATACGGCGCGTCCCGACTGTTATAGGCCATAACAGATAGCAGGTATGCCACCAAACCAATTTCATCAAGTGGCCCCTGAGATAAGGTCAACGCTGATTGTTCCCATGTTTAATCGGCGGATGACAAAGATAAGAAGTTAATTAGAACACGGAGACGACATGTTAATTCTAGAGAAGTTATTCAAGCTAAAAGAGAACGGTACAGACGTGCGCACCGAATTGGTCGCAGGCCTGACGACCTTCCTGACGATGGCGTACATCATTTTCGTCAATCCCTCCATCCTCGGTGACGCCGGCATGCCCAAGGGCGCTGTCTTCGTCGCCACCTGTATCGCGGCCGCATTGGGCTGTCTGATTATGGGCCTGTACGCAAACTATCCGATTGCGATGGCGCCGGGCATGGGGTTGAACGCTTATTTTGCCTACGTGGTGGTCAAGGGCATGGGCATGCCATGGGAAATGGCGCTGGGCGCGGTATTCATTTCCGGCTGCCTGTTCCTGTTTGTCAGCATATTCAAATTGCGGGAGATGATCGTCAACGGCATCCCGCATTCGATCCGCACCGCGATCACGGTGGGCATCGGCCTGTTCCTGGGACTGATCTCGCTGAAGAGCGCGGGCATCGTCATCAGCAGTCCCGACACGCTGGTCAAGGTCGGCAACCTGCATGCGCCGACGACGCTGCTGGCCATCTTCGGCTTCTTCGTGATCGTCGCGCTGGACCGCCTGAAGGTCAAAGGCGCGATCCTGATCGGCATCATGGTGGTGACGGTGCTGAGCTTCTTCGTTGCCGGCAACCAGTTCAACGGCGTGGTCGACATGCCGCCTTCGCTGGCGCCGACGCTGTTCAAGCTTGACTTCATGGGCGCCTTGTCGGTCGGCCTGCTGAACGTGGTGCTGGTGTTCTTCCTGGTTGAACTGTTCGACGCCACCGGCACGCTGATGGGCGTGGCCAATCGCGCCGGCCTGCTGGTCAACGGCAAGATGGAACGCCTGAACAAGGCGCTGCTGGCCGACAGCACGGCGATCCTGGCCGGCTCGATGCTGGGCACCTCCAGCACCACCGCCTACATCGAAAGCGCGGCCGGCGTGCAGGCGGGCGGCCGCACCGGCCTGACCGCGGTGGCCGTCGGCGTGCTGTTCCTGGCCTGCCTGTTCATTTCGCCGCTGGCCGGCGTGGTGCCGAGCTATGCGACCGCGCCCGCGCTGTTGTATGTCTCGTGCCTGATGCTGCGCGAGCTGGTTGAAATCGACTGGAGCGACACCACCGAAAGCGTGCCTGCCGCGATTGCGGCGCTGACCATGCCGTTCACGTATTCGATCGCGCTGGGCGTGGCGTTCGGCTTTATTTCGTATGCGGTGCTGAAGCTGATGACCGGCCGCGTGCGCGAAGTGCGTCCCGTGATCTGGGCCATCGCCTGTGTATTCACCTTCAAGTTCGTCTACCTCGGCGCTGGCTGAGACAAAAAACCAAGGAAAACCATAAAAATGAAAACGAGACAAATTCCTCAGCTGTTCTGCATCGCTTGTGTCTTCATCTCGGGCGGCGTGCACGCCGCCGACTGGAGCGATACGTCGATCAGCTGGCGCTACGGCCAGGACTTCCGCGAGCCGTTCAATTCCAGCGACATCTCCAAGCACATCGTGGCGCTCACGCATGTCAGCGGCTACAAGTACGGCACCAACTACTTCAACGCCGACTTCCTGATGTCCGACAAAAACGACCCGGCGTCGCTGACGCAGAAATCCGGCGCCAACGAAGCGTATATCCTGTACCGCAACACGGTCGACCTGAGCAAGGTCACCGGCGGCGAATACAAGTTCGGCCCGGTGCGCGGGTTGGGCATCACGGGCGGCTTCGACGTCAACACCAAGAACGACGTCGGCTACAACTCGCGCAAGCGCATGCTGGTGCTGGGGCCGACGCTGATGTGGGACGTGCCGGCCGGGCACTTCAACACCAGCCTGTTCCTGGTCAACGAGAGCAACGCGCCAAGCGGCGCCTTCCCGCCGATCTCCAACGTCGGTGGACGCTATACCTACAAGACGCATGCGATGCTGTCGTCCGAGTGGGGGATTCCGGTCGGTTCGCTGTGGTCGTTCGAAGGCTATGCGAACTTCCTGGCCCAGAAGGGCAAGGACGAAGTGGGCAACGACACCGGCGCCGAGACCAATATCGACATGCAGCTGATGCTGGACGTGGGCGCGGCAATGGGACGCGCGAAGAATGTGTTCCGGGTCGGCGTCGAGTACCAGTACTGGCGCAACAAGTTCGGCAACACCTCCGCCACCACCGGCGGCCAGGGCTATGTCGCCAGGACGCCGATGATACGGGCCGAGTATCACTTCTAGGTGATCACTAGACTTTGACTTCAGGGAACAGCGCCTGCAGCGCCAGGCGCTGGCCGCTTAGCGCGCCGTCGTAGCCGGGCAGGGCGGCCAGGGTGCCCTTGAAGCCGTCGCTCTCCATCACCGTCAGCGCCGCGGCCACCAGCGGCGCGGCGGGCGCTTCCCGGGCGCAGGCGAAGAAGTAGCGTTCGCGTATCACCGGCACGAAATCGAGGTCGAAGCGGCGCGCGGCGGTTTCCACGCCAAAGCCGGCGTCGGCCATGTCGCTGGCGACATAGGCCGCCACCGCCGCGTGGGTGAATTCGGCGCTGTCGAAGCCGTTGATGGCGTCCGGCGCGATGTTATGGCCGTCCAGCAACAATTCCAGCAGCAGCCGCGTGCCGGAGCCGCGCTGGCGGTTGACGAAACGGATATCGGGCCGGGCCAGGTCGGCCAGCGAGCGGATATCCTTCGGGTTGCCCTTGGCGACAAATATCCCTTGCATGCGGAAAGCCAGGTGGATCAGCATATGGCGCGCCGGATCCAGCCATGGCAGATACTTGGCCGCCGCCGCCCCCTCGTAGTCGCCGACCGGCAGGTGGAAGCCGGCCAGGTCGCACTCGCCGCGCGCCAGGGCGGTCACGGCCTCGGTGCTGCTGCGGTATTGCAGGTCGACCAGCACGTCCTGCTGCTCCAGCCGGTTGACCAGCGCCGCCACCGCGAAACCGTGCGAGGCGGTCAGGCGCAACGCCGGCGGGCGCTCGTCGAGCAGGCTGGCCAGTTCCTGCTGCAATTCCGAGGCCAGGCTGTCGAGCATGGGGCTGAGCCGGGCGCTGATGCGCTTGTCGGCCCAGAGCAGCTTGTCGGCCAGCGGCGACAGCACCGTTCCCTGCCCACGCGACTTGTGTACCAGCTCGGCGCCGAACTGCTCGTTGAACTCCCGCAGCAGTCCCCAGGCGTGGCGGTAGGAGATGCCGCGGGCCGTCGCCGCCTGGCTGATACTGCCCGAACTGCGCACCGCCTCCAGTAAACCCAGCAGCACCGGCAATGACACCGCCCGCCCGCTAGGTTGGCGCAATACCCAGTCGGGTTGGATCTCAACTTTGATCATATGCAAAATCCTTCATATTGCTTCGTTGTTTTTACAGTGCTAGCCTAGGGGCATGCGTTAATAATACGCGTGATATATGCTAAGTAGAACATATGCGCGCCCGTAGCACACGATAAAAAACACGGAGACATCATGTCGCAGCGTACACCCCAGGCCCAGACCGATATAGCCGCCCAGGCCAACGCCATTCTTGCCGCCAGCAGCGGCACCCAGGACCAGCTGTTGCCGGTCCTGCACGCGATCCAGGACGCGGTCGGCTACATTCCACCCGACCAGGTGGTGCAGATCGCCAGCACCTTCAACCTGTCGCGCGCCGAAGTGCATGGCGTGATCACGTTCTACCACTACTTCCGTACCGAACCGCCTGCGCGGCAGGTGGTGCAGATTTGCCGCGCCGAGGCTTGCCAGAGCATGGGCGGCGACGCGCTGCTGGCGCATGCCGAGCGGGCGTTGGGCTGCAAGCTGCACGCCCACAGCGGCGACGGCGCCTTCGCGCTGGAGCCGGTCTACTGCCTGGGACAGTGCGCCACCGCGCCGTCGCTGATGATCAACGAGGCGTTGCACGCGCGCGTCACGCCGGCCCGCTTCGACGCGCTGCTGGCCAAGGCCAAGGAGGCAGCATGAGCATCCGTATCTATATTCCCGGCGATTCGACCGCATTGGCGCTGGGCGCCGACGACGTGGCGACGGCCATCGCCGCCGAAGCGGCGCGCCGGGGTGTCGACGTCGACATCGTGCGCAACGGCACGCGCGGCCTGCTGTGGCTGGAACCGCTGGTGGAAGTCGCCACGGCGGACGGCCGCATCGGCTTCGGCCCGGTCGACGCCACCGATGTCGCCGCGTTGTTCGACGCCGGCTTCCATCTGGGGCAGGGCGGCCATCCGCTGGCGCTGGGCCTGGTCGAGCAGATCCCATATCTGGCCAAGCAAAGCCGCTTGACCTTCGTCCGCGCCGGCGTCACCGATCCGCTCTCGCTGGCCGACTACGAAGCGCATGACGGCTACAAGGGCCTGCGCAACGCGCTGGCGATGGAACCGGCCGCCATCGTCGCCGCCGTGACCGCGTCCGGCCTGCGCGGCCGCGGCGGCGCCGCGTTCCCGACCGGGATCAAGTGGAACACCGTGCTGAAGGCGGGCGGTTCCCAGAAATACATCGTCTGCAACGCCGACGAGGGCGATTCCGGCACCTTCGCCGACCGCATCGTGATGGAAGGCGATCCCTTCATGCTGATCGAAGGCATGACCATCGCCGGCCTGGCCGTGGGCGCCAACAAAGGCTACATCTACGTGCGCAGCGAATATCCGCACGCGATCGCCAACCTGAACCACGCCATCGCCAGCGCCGTCAAGGCCGGCTTCCTGGGCGCCAACATCCTGGGCTCGGGACGCGGCTTCGACCTCGAAGTGCGCAAGGGCGCCGGCGCCTACATCTGCGGCGAGGAAACCGCGCTGCTTGAATCGATCGAGGGCAAGCGCGGCGTGGTGCGCGCCAAGCCGCCGCTGCCCGCGTTGTCCGGCCTGTTCGGCCTGCCGACCGTGATCAACAACGTGCTGTCGCTGGCCGCCGTGCCGCTGATCCTCGAGAAGGGCGCGGCCTACTACCAGAACTACGGCATGGGCCGTTCGCGCGGCACCCTGCCGGTGCAACTGGCCGGCAATATCAAGCAGGGCGGCCTGATCGAACTGGCGTTCGGCGTCACCTTGCGCGACATCCTGTACGAATACGGCGGCGGCAGCGCCTCCGGCCGGCCGATCAAGGCGGTGCAGGTCGGTGGTCCGCTGGGCGCGTATTTACCCGAATCGCAGTGGGACACGCCGCTCGACTACGAGGCATTCGCCGCGCTGTGGGCGGTGCTGGGCCACGGCGGCATCGTGGTGCATGACGAGAGCGCCGACATGAGCAAGCTGGCGCGCTACGCCATGGAATTCTGCGCGGTCGAATCGTGCGGCAAATGCACGCCGTGCCGCATCGGCTCCACCCGTGGCGTCGAGGTGATCGACAAGATCACCGCCAACGCCGACGGCGAACGTCCGCGCCAGGTCATCCTGCTGCGCGAACTGTGCGACACCATGCTGCATGGCTCGCTGTGCGCGATGGGCGGCATGACGCCGTACCCCGTGCTGTCGGCCCTGAACCACTTCCCGCAAGATTTCGGCCAGGTCCCTGAAGACCAGCGCGCCGCCTAGGAGAACAATATGATCGAAACCATCATCGCCCGCGACCTGGGCACCCCGCCGCCGCTGAACCCGAACATGGAGTTCGTCACCCTGACCATCGACGGCGAGCGCGTGACGGTCGCCGCCGGCACCTCGGTGATGCGCGCCGCCGCCGAAAGCGGCACCAATATTCCCAAACTGTGCGCCACCGACAGCCTGGAGCCGTTCGGCTCCTGCCGTCTGTGCCTGGTCGAGATCGAGGGCCGGCGCGGCTACCCGGCCTCCTGCACCACGCCGGTGGAAGAGGGCATGGTGGTGCGCACCCAGACCTCCAAGCTGCAGGAACTGCGCAAGGGCGTGATGGAGCTGTACATCTCCGACCACCCGCTGGACTGCCTGACCTGCCCGGCCAACGGCAATTGCGAGCTGCAGGACATGGCCGGCGTGACCGGCCTGCGCGAAGTGCGCTACGGCTATGAGGGCGAGAACCACCTGAAGCTGAAGAAGGACGAATCGAATCCCTACTTCACCTTCGACTCGTCCAAGTGCATCGTCTGCAACCGCTGCGTGCGGGCCTGCGAGGAAACCCAGGGCACCTTCGCGCTGACCATCTCCGGGCGCGGCTTCGAGTCGCGCGTCTCGGCCGGCGCCGGCGAGTCGTTCATGGAATCGGAATGCGTGTCCTGCGGCGCCTGCGTCGAGGCCTGCCCGACCGCCACGCTGCAGGAAAAATCGGTGATCTGGCTGGGCCAGGCCGAACACAAGGTCACCACCACTTGCGCCTATTGCGGCGTCGGTTGCTCGCTCGATGCGGAGATGAAGGGCAGCGAAGTGGTGCGCATGGTGCCGTCGAAGGACGGCAAGGCCAACGAAGGCCACGCTTGCGTCAAGGGCCGCTTCGCGTGGGGCTATGCGACCCACAAGGACCGCATCCTGAAGCCGATGATACGCTCGAAGATCACCGATCCGTGGAAGGAAGTGTCCTGGGACGAGGCGCTCGACTACGCGGCGTCCGAATTCAAGCGCATCCAGGCCAAGCATGGCCAGGATTCGATCGGCGGTATCGTCTCCTCGCGTTGCACCAACGAAGAGGGCTACCTGGTGCAGAAGCTGGTGCGCGCGGCGTTCGGCAACAACAACGTCGACACTTGCGCCCGCGTTTGCCATTCGCCGACCGGCTATGGCCTGAAACAGACGCTGGGCGAATCGGCCGGCACCCAGACCTTCGCCTCGGTGGCCAAGTCCGACGTCATCATGGTGATCGGCGCCAATCCGACCGACGGCCATCCGGTGTTCGCCTCGCGCATGAAGCGCCGCCTGCGCCAGGGCGCGAAGCTGATCGTCATCGATCCGCGCCGCATCGACCTGGTCAAGTCGCCGCACATCCGCTCGCAATTCCATTTGCAGCTGCGTCCCGGCACCAACGTCGCCATGGTCAGCTCGCTGGCCCACGTGATCGTCACCGAAGGCCTGCTGGCCGAGCAGTTCATCGCCGAACGTTGCGACGACCGCGCGTTCAACCAGTGGCGCGACTTCGTGGCGCAGGCGTCGAATTCGCCGGAGGCGATGGAATCGGTGACCGGCGTGCCGGCCGAGCAGGTACGCGGCGCGGCCCGTTTGTTCGCCACCGGCGGCAACGGCGCCATCTTCTACGGCCTGGGCGTGACCGAGCATGCGCAGGGTTCGACCACCGTGATGGGCATCGCCAACCTGGCCATGGCCACCGGCAACGTCGGCCGCGAAGGCGTTGGCGTCAATCCGCTGCGCGGCCAGAACAATGTGCAGGGTTCGTGCGACATCGGCTCCTTCCCGCACGAACTGCCGGGCTACCGCCACGTTTCCGACACCACCGTGCGCATGCAGTTCGAGGCCGCATGGGGCGTCGAGCTGCAGGCCGAACCAGGCCTGCGCATCCCGAACATGTTCGAGGCGGCGCTGGACGGCAGCTTCAAGGGCCTGTATTGCCAGGGCGAGGACATCGTCCAATCCGACCCGAACACCCAGCATGTGATCTCGGCGATGGAAGCAATGGAGTGCATCGTGGTGCAGGACATCTTCCTCAACGAAACCGCCAAGTACGCCCACGTGCTGCTGCCGGGTTCCTCGTTCCTGGAAAAGGACGGCACCTTCACCAACGCCGAGCGCCGCATCTCGCGCGTGCGCAAGGTGATGGCGCCGAAGGCCGGCTACGCCGACTGGGAAGTGACGGTGCAGCTGTCGAACCGCCTGGGCTATCCGATGAACTACAAGCATCCGTCGGAAATCATGGATGAAATCGCGCGTCTGACGCCGACCTTCAGCGGCGTCAGCTACGCCAAGCTGGAAAAGCTGGGCAGCATCCAGTGGCCGTGCAACGACGCCGCGCCGGAAGGCACGCCGACCATGCACATCGACAGCTTCGTGCGCGGCAAGGGGCGTTTCATCATCACGCAATACGTGCCGACCGACGAGAAGGTCACCCGCATGTATCCGCTGATCCTGACCACCGGCCGCATCCTGTCGCAGTACAACGTCGGCGCGCAGACGCGGCGCACCGAGAACGTCCAGTGGCATGCCGAGGACCGGCTGGAGATCCACCCGCACGACGCCGAGGAGCGAGGCATCAAGGACGACCAGTGGGTCGGCATCCAGAGCCGCGCCGGCGAGACCGTGCTGCGCGCGCTGGTGACCGAGCGCATGCAGCCGGGCGTGGTCTACACCACCTTCCACTTCCCTGAATCGGGCGCCAATGTGATCACCACCGAGAACTCGGACTGGGCCACCAACTGCCCGGAATACAAGGTCACGGCGGTGCAGGTGATGCCGGTGCAGCAGCAGTCCGACTGGCAGCTGGAGTTCGCGCGCTTCCACGAAGAGCAGATGGCCCACAAGGACGCCGCGGCGGTCCAGCCGGCATAAGGAGAACCGATACAATGAACGTACATCACCTGGTCACCATGGCCAACCAGATCGGCTCCTTCTTCGCGTCCTATCCGGACCAGGAGGAGGCCAGCACGGAGATCGCCAACCATCTGCAGCGCTTCTGGGCGCCGCTGATGCGCCACAAGCTGCTGGCGCACGTCGCCGAGCGGCAGGGCGAAGGGCTGGATCCGGCCGTGCTGGCGGCCATCCGTGCCAACATCAAGCGTTTGACGCCGCCGCCGCTGCGGCTGACGGCGCACGCCGAAGGCTAGGCCACCTGCAGCATCACCTTGCCGATGTGCGCGCTGGTTTCCATCAGCGCGTGCGCTTCGGCGGCCTGCTCCAGCGGGTAGGTGCGGTAGATGACCGGCTTGATCAAGCGGTCCTCGATCAGCGGCCAGACCCGCGCGCGCAGCTGGCGGGCGATCGCGGCCTTGAACGCCACCGGACGCGGACGCAGCGTGGAACCGGTCACGGTCAGGCGCCGCAGCAGGATCTGCCCGAGCGGCACCTCGGCCCTCGAGCCGCCCAGCAGCGCGATGAACACCAAGCGTCCATCGTCGGCCAGGCAGTTGATCTCGCGCGGCACGTAGGCGCCGCCCACCATGTCCAGGATCACATCGACGCCCTTGCCGCCGGTGGCCGCCTTGACCACTTCCACGAAATCCCCGGTGCGGTAGTTGATCGCCTGGTCGGCGCCCAGTTCGACGCAGGCGCGGCATTTGTCGTCGGAGCCGGCGGTGGCGAACACGCGGTGGCCCAGGGCCTTGGCCAGCTGGATCGCCGTCACGCCGATGCCGGAGGTGCCGCCCTGCACCAGCAGGGTTTCGGCCGGCGCCAGCGCGGCGCGGTCGAACACATTGCTCCACACGGTGAACAAGGTCTCCGGCAGCGATGCCGCCTCCAGCGGCGACAAGCCCCGCGGGATCGGCAGGCACAGCTCGATCTGCGCCGGGCAGTACTGCGCGTAGCCGCCGCCCTGGACCAGCGCGCACACCATGTCGCCGATGTGGAAACCGCTGTCGCCGACATGACCGGCGACGATTTCGCCCGCCACCTCCAGCCCGGGCAGATCGGAGGCGCCGGGCGGCACCGGGTATTTGCCGGCGCGCTGCAGCAGGTCGGGCCGGTTGATGCCGGCCGCGTGGACTTTGATCAGCACCTGGCCGGGCAGCAGCGACGGACGCTGGCGCTCGCACAGCTGCAGGACCTCGGGCCCGCCGGGCTGGGTGATTTCGATGGCTCGCATGATCATGGCTTCCTCTTCTGTGATGGGGGAAGCCGATGGTAGGCGCGGGCCCGGAAAAATCACCATGACCGCAGTCAATTTTCCGCAAGACAGGGTGGCGGCAGGGCGCCGCGGCCATCTTGCTAATCTTGACCGAGGTCAATGAGAGTTTTCACCCCCGCTGCCTATGATGGTGTCATCCTTGGCGCCAGACCGCATTTTGCGCCGCAGCAAAACTAATGAAACAGCTATGTGCCGCAGCGGTGCATACTATCAAAAAAATTATAAATTGTTTGGAGACAGTAATGAGCAAAGCATTAGATGGAGTGCGCGTACTCGATTTCACCCACGTGCAGTCGGGACCGACCTGCACGCAGCTGTTGGCGTGGTTCGGCGCCGACGTGATCAAGGTTGAGCGGGCCGGGGAGGGCGACGCCACGCGCGGCCAGCTGCGTGATATTCCGGGCGTCGACAGCCTGTATTTCACCATGCTGAACCACAACAAGCGTTCGATCACGCTCGACACCAAGAAACAGATGGGCAAGCAGGTGCTGGAGACGCTGATCAAGGATTGCGACGTGCTGGTCGAGAATTTCGCCCCCGGCGCGCTGGACCGCATGGGCTTCAGCTGGGAACGCATCCAGGAACTGAACCCGCGCATGATCGTGGCCTCGGTCAAGGGCTTCGGTCCCGGCCCTTACCAGCATTGCAAGGTCTATGAGAACGTCGCGCAGTGCGCCGGCGGTTCGGCCGCCACCACCGGTTTCGACGACGGCCCGCCGGTGGTCACCGGCGCCCAGATCGGCGACAGCGGCAGCGGCCTGCACCTGGCGCTGGGCATCGTCACCGCGCTGTACCAGCGCAACGCCAGCGGGCGCGGGCAGAAGGTCGACACCGCCATGCAGGACGCCGTGCTGAACCTGTGCCGCGTCAAGCTGCGCGACCAGCAGCGCCTGGAGCGCACCGGCACGATGGAGGAATATCCGCAGTTCGCCAACGGCACCTTCGGCGATTCGGTGCCGCGCGCCGGCAACGCCTCCGGCGGCGGCCAGCCGGGCTGGATCCTCAAGTGCAAGGGCTGGGAGACCGATCCGAACGCCTACATCTACTTCATCGCCCAGGCGCCGGTGTGGCCGGCGATCTGCCAGGTGATCGGGCGCGAAGGCTGGATCACCGATCCCGACTACGCCACCGCGCGCGCGCGCCTGCCGCGCCTGATGGCCATCTTCGCCACGGTCGAGGAGTGGACCCGCGAGCACACCAAGTTCGAGGTGATGGACATCCTCAACAAGTTCGACATCCCGTGCGGGCCCATCCTGTCGATGAAGGAAATCGCCGAGGAACCGTCGCTGCGCGCCAGCGGCACCATCGTCGAGGTCGACCATCCGGAGCGCGGCAAGTACCTGACGGTGGGCAATCCGATCAAGCTGTCGGACAGCCCGACCGACGTCACCCGCTCGCCGCTGCTGGGCGAGCACACCGACGAGGTGTTGCGCGAGCTGGGCTACAACGCCGAGCAGATCGCCGCGCTGCGCGACGAGCGCGTGATCTGAGGCGCCAGCCCGAGCACGCGCCATGCCCTTACATGCGGCCAACCTGAACCGGCAGTTCGGCGAGCTGGGTTTCCTCGACCGTTTCGAAGCGGCGGCGCAAGCCGGCTTCGACGGCGTGGAATTCCTGTTCCCGTACTCGTACCCGGTCGAGCAGATCGCGCACCGGCTGTGCAGCCACGGGCTGCGGCTGGTGCAATACTGCCTGCCGGCCGGCGACTGGCCGGGCGGCGAGCGCGGCATCGCCTGCCATCCGGCGCGCGTGCGCGAATTCCGCTACGGCGTGGAGGAGGCGATCCGCTACGCCCGGCCGCTGGACGTGCGGCGGCTGCGCTGCCTGGCCGGCCTGACGCCGGCCGACGCGACGCCGGAACTGGCGCGCCTGACGCTGGTGGACAACCTGCGCTACGCCGCCGCGCTGCTCAAGCAGCACGGCATCGCCCTGATGATCGCGCCGCACGAGGGCGCCGGCGGCGCCGGCCACTTCCTCACCAGCCACGGCCAGGCGCTGGCCATCATCCGCGATACCGGCTCGGACAATCTGTTCCTACAGGAAGAATGCTCATGAAACAGCCAACCCGGCACACCCGCGTGTACACCCATGTCGATTGCTATGACCACCAGCCGGGCGACGGCCACCCGGAGTCGCCGCAGCGGCTGGCGGTGGTGCTGGAGGCGCTGAAGGCGCCCGAGTTCGCCGCGCTGGATTGGCAGGAGGCGCCGCTGGGCACCCGCGCCCAGGCCGAACTGATACACGACGCCGACTACTACGACGAGGTCGCCGAGGCGATGCCGCTGCGGGGCACGGTGCCGCTGGACGGCGGCGACACGCTGCTGTCGCCCGGTTCCTGGCGGGCCGTCATGCGCTGCATCGGCGCGGCCTGCGCCGGCGTCGACGACGTCATGCTGGGCGAGGCCGTCAACGTGTTCTGCGCGACGCGGCCGTGCGGCCACCACGCCGAGCCGGACCGGGCGATGGGTTTTTGCATCTTCAACCAGGCGGCCATCGCCGCCGCCCACGCCAGCCGCGCCTACCAGCTGGAGCGGGTGGCGGTGGTCGACTTCGACGTCCACCACGGCAACGGCACGCAGGCGGCGTTCGCGCCGCTGACGGGGCTGTTCTACGCATCCTGCCACCAGTCGCCGCTGTACCCGGGCACCGGCTTGCGCAGCGAGACCGGCAGCCGCAACAACATCCTCAACGTGCCGTTGCCGCCGGGCTGCGATTCGGCCATGTTCCGCGACCGCGTGCGCTTCGAGCTGCTGCCGGCGCTGCGGGCGTGGGCGCCGCAGCTGCTGGTGATCTCGGCCGGCTTCGACGCCCACCGCGACGATCCGCTGGCCGGCCTGCAGCTGGGCGACGACGACTTCCACTGGATCACCCGCGAGCTGATGGCGGTGGCCGCCGAGAGCGCGCAGGGACGCATCGTCTCGATCCTGGAGGGCGGCTACAGCGTCGGCGGGCTGGCCGGCGGCGCCGCCGCCCATGTGCGCGCGCTGATGGCCTAGGCCGGCGCCAGGTACTGCTCGATCAGCGCGGCGCCGTCGCTGAGCAGGAATTGCTTGAACGCCAGCGCGACCGGCGGCAGGCGCTTGTTCTTGCGGTGCACCACGTACCAGTTCAACATCACCGGAAAACCCTCGACGTCCAGCACCACCAGGCTGCCGGCCTTCAGCTCCTGGCTGATGGTGTGCGCCGACAGGAAGGCCACGCCCATGCCGGCGATGACGGCCTGCTTGATGGTCTCGGTGCTGCGGATCTCCATCGCCACATTCAGCCGCTCCAGATGCGCGCCGAAGCCATCCTCCATCGAATTCCAGGTGTCCGAGCCGCGCTCGCGCACCACGAACGGCTCGGTCACGATGCGTTCGATGGCGATCCTGCGCCGGCCCGCCAGCGGATGCTGGGGCGGCGCCACGATCACGTAGGGATGGGGCGCAAACGGCGTGTGCGCGGCGTCGGCCTGCTGCGGCGGCCGCACCATCACCGCCAGGTCGGTGCGGTTGCTGACCAGCTGCTCGAGCAGCTCGGCACGGTTGTGCACCGTCAGGTTGAGCTTGACGCCCGGATGGCGCCGCGCGAATTCCACCATCAGGCGCGGGAAGAAATAATCGCCGGCGCTGATGACGGCCACGTTCAGCTTGCCGCCGGCGATGCCGCGGAATTGCGTCAGCGCGTCGTCGGCCTCCTGGAACTGCTGGATGATGGCGCGGCTGTGGTACAACAGCTCGGCGCCGCCCGGCGTCAGGTAGACCTTCTTGCCCAGCTGCTCGAACAGCACCAGGCCGGCATGGCCTTCCAGCGTCTTGATCTGGGTCGACACCGCCGGCTGCGTCAGGTGCAGCTCGGCGGCGGCGCGCGAAAAACTCAGGTGGCGCGCCACCGCCTCGAACACTTTCAGCTGGCGCAGGGTCGCGTGTTTCATTGCTTTGCCTATGTATACAGGATCATGAATGGATATGCCAAAAAGCTTTAACTATACCTAATCATTGTTACGCCCTACGATGGATTGGTCAACTGACAATTTTCCAACAAGAGGAGCAAACCATGAACGCGATCAGTTATCTGGAAACCGATACCACCGGCCTCGGCGAAGCGCAGCGCCAGGCCTATAACGCCGCCTTTTACGAGCTGGGCCTGCGCTGGCATTGGGACAGCAGCGATTACGATTGCCAGATGTGCGTCGAGAGCCAGCGCGCGCATCTGCGCCGCTACGTCGAGAGCCACCATCCGCACATGCTGAAGGTGTACGACGCCGAGTTCCTGGTGACCGCGATCCAGACCACGATGACGCGCTGCCTGGAGACCGGCCGCATCGGCGACGCCACCTTGGCCGCACCGAAATGGGCGGTTTTGCGGCACGGCGACACGGGTTTTTGAGCAATCGCGCGACGCCGCTATTTTTCGCTTGAAATAAATGAAAGAATGTCGAATCTTAACCGCGGTCAAGGATATCGGTTTTTGCTTCTTCCACAATCATCGCGTCGATCGGATTTTTAAACGTCCGCGGTGATACCGGCAGCAGCAGGTGTTTGCGCGGTCAACCAGACACGGTCCAACACTAAAAAATATATGGAGATAACGAAATGAAGCATGACGATGATATCGCGCCGGTGGTCAGGCCTCCTTCATACCGCTGGCTACAACTACTCATGGGCATAGTCTGTATGGCCATGATTGCCAACCTGCAGTATGGCTGGACCCTGTTCGTCAATCCTATCGCCGACAAGTACGGCTGGAGCAAAGCGGCCATCCAGGTCGCCTTCACCATCTTCATCCTGACCGAGACCTGGCTGGTGCCGGTCGAAGGTTGGGCGGTCGACAAATTCGGTCCGCGTCCGGTCGTGCTGTTCGGCGGCTTGCTGTGCGCGGTGGGCTGGGTCATGAATTCCTTTGCCGACTCGCTGACCTTGCTCTACATCGCTGCCGCCATCAGCGGTATCGGCGCCGGCGCCGTGTACGGCACCTGCGTCGGCTCCGCGCTGAAATGGTTCCCGGATCGCAGGGGGCTGGCGGCGGGCTTGACGGCGGCCGGCTTCGGGGCCGGATCGGCGGCCACCATCATCCCGATCTCGATGATGATCGCCAAGAGCGGCTATGAATCGACCTTCCTGACCTTCGGCATCGGCCAGGGCGTGATCGTGATGCTGCTGGCGCTGATGATGGTGCGTCCACCGGCCCACGTTCCGAGCAAGGTCCTCAAGCAGACCAAGGTGCAGCAGGCCCGCGCCGACTTCGGTCCGTCGCAGATCATCCGCAAGCCGGTGTTCTGGGTCATGTATGTGATGTTCGTCCTGGTGGCCGCCGGCGGCCTGATGGCGACCGCGCAAATGGGCCCGATCGCCAAGGACTTCAAGATCGACGGCGTCAACTTCAACGTCATGGGCATGGTGCTGCCGGCACTGACCTTCGCGCTGGCCATCGACCGTGTGCTGAACGGTTTGACGCGGCCCTTCTTCGGCTGGGTCTCGGACCAGATCGGCCGTGAAAAGACCATGTTCATCGCCTTTGCGCTGGAATCGGTCGGCATCCTCGCCTTGTACCACTGGGGCCGCGACCCGATCATGTTCGTCATCCTGACCGGCCTGGTGTTCTTTGCCTGGGGCGAGATCTACAGCCTGTTCCCCGCCACTTGCGCCGACACCTTCGGCACCAAGAACGCGGCGGGCAATGCCGGCCTGCTGTACACGGCCAAGGGCACGGCCTCGATCTTCGTGCCGCTGTCGAGCGTCATCACGGCCGCCACCGGCAGCTGGGAAGCGGTGTTCTTCGTCGGCTGCGGCCTGAACGCGGTGGCCGCCTTCATGGCCTGGTGGGTGCTGCGGCCGATGCGCAAGCGCTTCATGGATACCGCCGTGACCCCGGTCGCGGCTGCCGACAGCAACGAATTGACGACCGCCGCGCGGCTCGCCAACTAGTCGCCCCACCTGACCTATATGCGCCGGCTGCTGCCACTGCTGTTGCTGCCCATGCTGCTGATCTAGCGGCAGTGGCGGTGGCCAGCCGGCGTCTTCATGAGACGAGAACGACATGATCCAACGCTGGCTGCGCTTCCAACATTTCGACACCGTGCGTTTCGGCACGGTGGAAGGCGAAAAAATCCGCATCTACCAGGGCGATATGTTCGACGCCCCTTCGCGCACCGACTTCACGCTGCAACTGGCCGACGTCAAGCTGTTGACGCCGGTGGTGCCCGGCAAGGTGCTGGCGATGTGGAACAACTTTCATGCGCTGGGCCAAAAGCTCGGCCTGGAACCACCGCCCGAACCGCTGTACCTGCTGAAAACGCCGAACTCCTACCTCGCACCCGGTGGCGCCATCCGCCAGCCGCTGTGCGAAGGCAAGGTCGCCTTCGAGGGCGAACTGGCGATCGTGATCGGCAAGACCTGTTTCAATGTGTCCGAGGCCGACGCCCCGGACCATATCTTCGGCTACACCTGTGCCAATGATGTCACCGTCAACGACATCATCAAGCGCGATCCGACCTTTCCGCAGTGGGTGCGGGCCAAGGGTTTCGATACCTTCTGCCCCTTCGGGCCGGTGATCGCCACCGGCCTGGACCCGGCCATGCTGGTGGTGCGGACCATCCTCAACCGTGAAGTCCGCCAGGACTACCCGATCAACGACATGGTGTTTTCGGCCGCCCAGCTGGTGAGCCGGATTTCCAGGGACATGACGCTCGATCCGGGCGACATGCTGCTGTGCGGCACCTCGGTCGGCGTCGGTTCGATGCGTCCGGGCAGCATTGTCGAGGTGGAGATCGATGGCATTGGGAAGCTCAGCAACAGTTTCGAGTAAAAACCAAGGAGCCGCAAATGAAAATCGCCATTGTAGGGGCGGGAGCAATAGGAGGATTAGTGGGGGCCAGGTTGGCCCTGGCAGGTGAGCAGGTCACGTTTCTGGTGCGGGGGGCCAACCTGCTGGCCATCCGCAACAAGGGCATCAAGTTGATCGAGCACGACGGCACCGAGCAGGTGGCCGCCAATGTGGCCGCGACCGACGACTATGCCGAGGCGGGACCGCAGGACCTGGTGATCCTGGCGCTGAAGGCGCACCAGGTGGCGGCGGTGGCCGATCAGCTGCCGCTGCTGTTCGGACCGGAGACCTGCGTGGTCACCATGCAGAACGGCATACCGTACTGGTATTTCCACCAGCACGGCGGCCAGCTGGAGGGACGGGCGGTGCTCAGCGTCGATCCGGACGGCCAGCTGGCGGCGCGCATACCGCCGTCGCGGGTGATCGGCTGCGTGGTCTATCCGGCCTCGGAGCTGGTGGCGCCGGGGGTGGTGCGGCATGTGGAGGGCGAGCGTTTTCCGCTGGGCGAGCTGGACGGCTCGGACAGTCCGCGGGTGCAGGCCATTTCGGCCTGCTTCACCCGGGCCGGCTTCAAGGCCCCGGTGCTGGACAATATCCGGTCCGAGATCTGGCTCAAGCTGTGGGGCAACCTGACCTTCAACCCGATCAGCGCGCTGTGCCATGCGACGCTGGAGGGCATCTGCCAGTATCCGCTGTCGCGCGAGCTGGCGGCCGACATGATGCGCGAGGCCGAAACGGTGGCCAACAAGCTGGGCGTGACGTTCCGCGTGACGCTGGACAAGCGGATCGCCGGCGCCGAGAAGGTGGGCCGTCACAAGACGTCGATGCTGATGGATATCGAGGCGGGACGCGGGCCGGAAATCGACGCGCTGGTCGGCTCGGTAGTGGAACTGGGGCGGTTTACCGACACCGCTACGCCCCATATCGACGCGGTGTATGCACTGGTCAAGCTACTGGAACGGACGATGTCCGATGAAAGAGGGCAGGTCAGGTTGCAGAAAATGGCGGCTTAAAAAAAACCGGGCATCCCATAAGGATGCCCGGTTGTTTTTTTTTGCGTTGCAATATTACATGCCCCAGGTGTAGGCGGCGTCGCTCTTGTCGCCGGCGGTGTCGGCGTCCAGTTGTTCGCGCAGGTTGACGGCGAACAGGGTTTCGATGATGAACATCAGGCTGAACGGCTGTGCCGGCGCGGGGTTCGACAGGTTTTGCTTGTTGGTGATGGTGGTCATGATGATTCCTTTGAAGTTAAAAAATCCGGTTTCCACATGGCTTGGGTGGGGTATGAATTCAGTATAGGCAGCCGGACTCCCGCCCGCCAATTGTGCGCTCGCATATCAGGTATAACTGATGTGAATATTGTCTATGGAGAACCCGCCTTTTCCTGATATTTCTCATTTCAGGATTCTTGACCGCGGTCAAGATTCGGCTAGATCTTTCCTTGGTTTTTCAGCCGGCTGAGCGTCTCGGGCGACAGGTTCAGGTAGGAAGCGAGTTGCTTCTTCGGCAAGCGCTCGAACATCTCGCTGTGCTTGCGCACAAAGCGGTGCACGCGGCCCGGCGCATCGAGCAGATGCAGGGTGATGGTGTGGCCCATGATTTCGCTCATCAGGTGCATCACTTCGTATTCGAAGCTGTGCTTGAGCTGGGAATGGCTTTCCATAAAAGCCACCCATTGCGGCATGGCCAGCTTGGCCACGCGCGCCTTGGTCACGCAGACGATGCTGTACGGCGTCGGCGTCTTCAGGCGCCAGGCCGCGTAGCTGGTCTCGATGTCGCGCTCGCAGGCGAAGCGCAGGATCATTTCCTTGGCCTCCTGGTTGGTCACGACGCGCTTGAGGATGCCGTCGAGGATGAAGTATTGCTCCATCTCGTGCACGCCCTGGTTCAGCAGCATGTCGCCCTTCTGGTAATCGACCACGCTCAGGTAAGGCTCCAGGGCCGCCATTTCACTTTCGCGCAGTTCTTTCAACACGATGTTCTGCCGCAATTGCACGCGCAGGATGTTGCGTTCGGGATGGTTGGCTAACAGCGTCATGACTCAGGCTCGATACTTATTTTGAAATGTTGGACATCTTCCTTTGAAAATTGACCGCGGTCAATGAGAGAAAACAAAGGGGCTCGCTATGATGGCCTCAACAACTTTCCGGACGCAGGGCACCCGGGGGATGCGCGGGGCAAGACCTTTATTAAACCAATATAAGAGACACTCATCATGACAAATAACACACAGTCATCCGAACAGACCGATGGTTTCCACCTGGTAATCGATGCGCTCAAGCACAACGACATCGAGACCATCTTCGGCCTGGTGGGCATTCCGATCACCGACCTGGCGCGCCTGGCGCAGGCTGAAGGCATGCGCTTCATCGGTTTCCGTCATGAGCAGCACGCGGGCAACGCCGCCGCCATTGCCGGCTACATGACGCAAAAGCCAGGCATCTGCCTGACCGTCTCGGCGCCGGGCTTCCTGAACGGCCTGACCGCGCTGGCCAACGCCACCACCAACTGCTTCCCGATGATCCTGATCAGCGGTTCGAGCGAACGCGAAATCGTCGACCTGCAGCAGGGCGACTACGAAGAGATGGACCAGCTGAACGCGGCCAAGCCGTACGCCAAGGCGTCGTACCGCATCAACAAGGCCGAGGACATCGGCATCGGCGTGGCGCGCGCGATCCGCGCCGCCGTCTCGGGTCGTCCGGGCGGCGTCTACCTCGACCTGCCGGCGCAATTGCTGGCGCAGGTGATCGACGCCGAACACGGCCGCAAGTCGCTGGTCAAGGTGGTCGATCCGGTGCCGCGCCAGATCCCGGCGCCGGACGCCGTGCAGCGCGCGCTGGACCTGCTGAAGGGCGCGAAGAAGCCGCTGATCCTGCTGGGCAAAGGCGCCGCCTACGCCCAGGCCGACGCCGACATCCGCGCGCTGGTCGAAGAGTCCGGCATTCCCTACCTGCCGATGTCGATGGCCAAGGGCTTGCTGCCGGACACCCACGAGCAGTCGGCCTCGGCCGCCCGTTCCTACGTGCTGGCCGAAGCCGACGTGGTGGTGCTGGTCGGCGCCCGCCTGAACTGGCTGCTGGCGCACGGCAAGGGCAAGACCTGGGGCGTGCCGAAGCAGTTCATCCAGATCGACATCTCGCCGACCGAGATCGACAGCAACGTGGCGATCGCCGCGCCGCTGATCGGCGACATCGGTTCCTGCGTGTCGGCGCTGCTGACCGGCATCCGCAGCGGCGGCCACGGCAAGCCTGACGCGGCCTGGACCGGCGCGATCGCCGAGCGCAAGGACAAGAACCTGACCAAGATGGCCGGCATGCTGAACCAAAATCCATCGCCGATGAATTTCCACAGCGCGCTGCGTTCGATCCGCGACGTGCTCAAGACCCGGCCCGACATCAACGTCGTCAACGAAGGCGCCAACACGCTGGACTTCGCCCGCAGCATCATCGACATGTACGAGCCGCGCAAGCGTTTCGACTCCGGCACCTGGGGCATCATGGGCATCGGCATGGGCTACGCGATTGGCGCCGCCGTCACCAGCGGCAAGCCGGTGGTGGCGATCGAGGGCGACAGCGCGTTCGGCTTCAGCGGCATGGAGCTGGAAACCATCTGCCGCTACGAGCTGCCGATCGTGACCATCGTCTTCAACAACAACGGCGTGTACCGCGGCACCGACGTCAACCCGACCGGCGGCAAGGATGTGGCGCCCACCGTGTTCGTCAAGAACGCCCGCTACGACAAGATGATCGAAGCCTTCGGCGGTGTCGGCTACCACGTCACCACCCCGGAAGAAATGACCAAGGCGCTGACGGAAGCGATCGCATCGGGCAAACCGACGCTGATCAACGCCGTCATCGACGAAACCGCAGGCACCGAGAGCGGCCGCCTGACCAACCTGAACCCCAGCACCGCAGGCAAGAAGTAAGCGTCATAAAACTACACCAGGAGACTTACCATGACTAAACCGTTAGAAGGCATCAAGATCATCGACTTCACCCACGTGCAAGCCGGTCCGGCCTGCACCCAGCTGCTGGCCTGGTATGGCGCCGATGTGATCAAGGTCGAGCGCCCAGGCGCCGGCGACGTGACCCGCTCGCAACTGCGCGACATCCCGGGCGTCGATGCGCTGTACTTCACCATGTTGAACAGCAATAAGAAATCGCTGACCCTGGACACCAAGACCGCCGAAGGAAAAGAAGTCCTGACGCGCCTG
This sequence comes from Duganella sp. CT11-25, assembly GCF_047302815.1. Lineage (NCBI taxonomy): Bacteria > Pseudomonadati > Pseudomonadota > Betaproteobacteria > Burkholderiales > Oxalobacteraceae > Duganella > Duganella sp. CT11-25. Next base: position 1,405,841 of record NZ_JBKBFD010000001.1, on the reverse strand, counting down.
ATCAAGCAGTCCGATGTGCTGGTGGAAAACTTCGGCCCCGGCGCGCTGGACCGCATGGGCTTCACCTGGGAGCACATCCGCGAACTGAACCCCGGCATGATCGTCGCATCGGTCAAGGGCTTCAGCGACGGCCACCACTACGAAGACTTGAAGGTCTATGAAAACGTCGCGCAGTGCGCCGGCGGCGCCGCCTCGACCACCGGCTTCGACGACGGCCCTCCGACCGTCAGCGCCGCCGCCCTGGGCGACAGCAACACCGGCATGCACCTGGCGATCGGCATCCTGACCGCGCTGCACGCCCGCAACCGCAACGGCGGCAAGGGCCAGAAGGTCGCCGTGTCGATGCAGGACAGCGTGCTGAACCTGTGCCGCGTCAAGCTGCGCGACCAGCAGCGCCTGGACCGCATCGGCTACCTGGAAGAGTATCCGCAGTACCCGCACGGCAGCTTCACCGACGTGGTGCCGCGCGGCGGCAATGCCGGCGGCGGCGGCCAGCCGGGCTGGGTGCTCAAGTGCAAGGGTTGGGAAACCGACAAGAACGCCTATATCTACTTCACCATCCAGGGCCACGCCTGGGCGCCGATCTGCAAGGCCATCGGCAAGCCGGAGTGGATCGATGATCCCGCCTACATGACCGCGCAAGCGCGCCAGGACAAGATCTTCGACATCTTCGGCACCATCGAAGCCTGGCTGGCGGACAAGACCAAGTTCGAAGCGGTCAACATCCTGCGCAAGTTCGACATCCCGTGCGCGCCGGTGATGACGATGAAGGAACTGGCCAACGATCCGTCGCTGCGCGAGAGCGGCACCATCGCCGAGGTGGACCACAAGGAACGCGGCAAGTACCTGACCGTGGGCAGCCCGATCAAGTTCTCCGACCTGAAGGTGGAAATCACCGGTTCGCCGCTGCTGGGCGAGCACACCAACGAAGTGCTGGAAACGCTGGGCTACAGCTCCAAGGAAATCGCCGCGCTGCACGCCGCGTCGGCGGTATGATGTTCATCTAGAAGGACGACGAAGGGCGGACTGGATCCGCCCTCGTTTATTTTGGAGACAAGCATGCAAACAATAGATTACCAGCAGCTGGTGGGCGCCATCGGCGACGCGGTGGTGGTGTGCGACGCCGAAGGGGCCATCGTCGTCTGGAACGACGCGGCGGTGCGCATGTTCGGCTTCACGCGCGAGGATGCGCTGGGCAAGTCGCTCGACCTGATCATTCCGGAGCGCCAGCGGCAGCGCCACTGGGACGGCTACAACAAGTCCATGGCGACCGGCGAGACCCGCTACGGCAGCGATGTGCTGCGGGTGCCGGCCTTGCACAAGGAAGGCCGCACGCTGTCGATCGCGTTCACGGTGGCGATGCTGTACGACGCCGAGCGCAAGGTGACGGCCATCGTGGCCGTGGTGCGCGACGAGACGGTGCGCTGGGGCGAGGAGCGCCAGATGCGTACCCGCCTGGCGCAGCTGGAAGCGGCGGCGGTTTCGGTCGGCACCTCGATCTAGGTGAGGCATGGCTGATCCCGTTTCCCTGCGCTGCGTCGTCCTCACGATCAGCGCCAGCCGCACGGCGGCCGACGACAGCTCGGGCGACTTGCTGGCGCAACGCCTGCAGGCCGCCGGCCACCAGCTGGTGCGGCGCGCCATCGTCACGGACAATCTCTACGAGATCCGGCGCGTATTGAGCGATTGCATCGCCGGACGGGAAGTCCAGGTCGTGCTGATGAACGGCGGCACCGGCTACGCGGCGAACAATGTGGTGCCGGAAGCCGTGCTGCCGCTGCTGGACCGCGAGGTGCCCGGCTTCGGCGAGTTGATGCGCCAGCTGTCGTATGCCGATATCGGCACGTCCGCGCTGCAGGCGCGCGCGCTGGCCGGCTTCGCCAATGGCAAGCTGATCTTCTGCCTGCCGGGATCGACCGGCGCCTGCGCGCTGGCCTGGGACGGCATCCTCGCCGAGCAGCTCGACAGCCGCCACAAACCCTGCAACTTCGCCTCCCGGCTGGGCGTCAACGCTTGAGAGGACTTTTCTCTTTGGTGATGGCGACGGCGATCGGATCGCTGGACGGGAAGGTCTCGTCCAGCGCCTCGTCCAGCACGTCTTCCTGATGAGCCGCCTTGCTTGCGGCCGGTGCCGGCGGCGGCTTGGTGGGACCCGGTGAAGGCGCTGGCGTGTGCTTGCTCATGATGGTTCTCTCGTGATGTTGTGATCAGAGGTCGGTTTCCGCCTCGGCAATGGTTTCGCGCACTTCGTCGGCGAAGCCGAACTGCACCTCGTGGCCGCCCGGCCCATCCTGGTACATGAAATGAATTGGCCCGTCTTCATCGGCGACCAGCCAGGCATCGACCTCGGCGCGGTGATGCTGGTCGCTGATGCTGACCACGTCGATCTTCTGCCGGGTTCCAGGCCGAAGATTCTTGACCACGGTTTTGGTGCGTTCGGTGCTGAGCGGGACGTAGCTTGCTGCGTGACGGTCTATCATGGGAACTCCGGTAGTGTGAAGCTTGATTGTCGCACTGCGGGCCGATGGGCGTCGCACGTCAAAAGATCAGGATGCCGGAGCGGCGGAAGCGGCTATCATGGAGGCCTGACCTGAAGGAATCCTGCCATGAGCGACAGTTGTGCACACTTGAGTGAGATCCAGACCCGCGCCGCGCATACCGAGGGTTGCGAGGAATGCCTGAAAACCGGCGACAGCTGGGTGCACCTGCGGGTGTGCATGGTTTGCGGCAAGACCGGTTGCTGCGACAATTCAAAGAACAAGCACGCCACGCGCCACTTCATGGAAACCGGCCATCCCATCATCCGCTCCAAGGAGCCGGGCGAGACATGGGGCTGGTGCTATGTCGATCGCCGGATGTTTGATCCGATCTGAGTTGTGGAGGGTTGCATCATGCCTGCGAAATGCATCGATGATTATGAAGTCGAGTTCACGGCGGAGCGGCTGGAGGGCACCAGCCTGTGGGGCGCCTACGTCGCGATTTTCATGCCGTCTGCCAATCCCATGCACATGAATAACATCTACCCCAAGCAGCGCGTCGCCGTGGATGTGCTGCTGGCGAGCGAATCGGCTGCTGAGGCGGAGGCCGAGAAATCCGCGATGAGGATACTCGGGCAATTGCGGTCAGCATCCGGAGGGGGCTGACCGCACCGCGACAAACTTACAGCTGGCTCATGCCGCCGTCGACGATCAGCTCCGTGCCGACGATGAAGGCCGCTTCCGCCGACGACAGGTACAGCACCGCGCTGGCGACTTCGTCCGGCGTGCCGAAGCGTTTCAGCGGAATCTGCTGCTGAATTCCCGCCGCCATCTCGCTCAATTGCTCCGCCGGCATGCCCAGGCGGCCATACAGCGGGGTTGCCACCGGGCCGGGGCTGACCACGTTGACACGCACGCCGCGCTCCAGCAGCTCGGACGACAGCGTTTTGGCGAACGAGATCAGCGCCGCCTTGCTGGCCGCATACACCGACGAAGTCTGCATGCCGATGTGCGCGTTGATCGAACCGTTCAGGATCACCGCCGCGCCGCGGTTGAACAGCGGGGTCAGGGCCTGGATCGTGAAGTAAGCGCCTTTGACATTGACGTCGAAGGTCTGGTCCCACAGCGCTTCGTCGATGTCGTCGAAGGGCGCGAACTTCGCCACGCCGGCATTGATGAACAGCGCGTCGAGCGTGATGTGCTGTTCCTTGAGGGTGGCGGCCAGCAGGCGGGCGTCCTTGATGTTGCCCTGGTCGTTCTGCAACGCGATGGCGTCGCCGCCCAACTGCGCGCGCGCCTCCTCAAGGGTGACCGGATCGCGGCCCGTGATGACGACGCGGGCGCCTTCCTTGGCGAATTGCAGGGCGGCGGCCAGGCCGATGCCGCTATTGCCGCCGGTGACGAGGACTGTTTTGTTTTCGAAACGTTTCATGATTATGCTCCAAGTGAAAGGTGGGGTGTTGGTGTGACATCACTATATGATTTGCGATGAACGGAATCAAAGCCCGGATTGTTGTTGGAGCATTCAGAATTTATGAATAAAAGCCCAGGCTCAGGCACTAAGCATTTTGAGCCGGTCCAGCTCCGCGAGGAATCTCTCTTCGGCCAGAGCGGGCGGCCACGGTTCCCACGCGGTGCCGCCGTAGATCGCTTGCAGCGGATCGTCGTTTAGCGGCGGCACCGTGATCTTCAGCGTGTGCAGCACTTCCCTGGCCGACCAGCCGGCCACATGCACCGCTTCGCTGGCGGCGGCCAGGCGGTCGGCGAGTTTGTGGGCGGCGTATTCCTTCGGCGTCCATTGCTGCAGGCCGTAGCGGATGAAGACGGCCGCTTCCAGCTTCACCGTCAGCGCCTTGAAGGCTTCGCCCAGAAACGGTTTCAGCGGCGACAGGCAGTCGAATCCCAATAAGCCTTCCTCCGCATCGTGCAGCAGCTCGCGCAGCGCGGCCAGCGGCGCCAGTTCGATGCCGGCCGCCTTGCAGGCCGCCGCGCGCAGATGCATCACCGTCAGCGAATGCTGCGCCACCGACAGCGGCAGCGGCCACGCCGTGTGCCCGCCCCAGCGATAGGTGCGCGCCAGTCCCAGCGCTAGGTCGCTGTCCTCCCAGTCGAACGGCGTGGGGTCGAGCAGGTCCAGCCGGCGCTCCGACGGCATGCGGACCCAGGCGCGGATTTCATGATGATCGCGACCCATGCGGCGTTTTCTCCTCTGTGGCTAAGGCTACATCGTACACTGAAGCGTCGGAATTATTTTTCGGCAACTTGTGCTGGTTTTGAAATACACTATGAGCATTGTTTAACTCTCAATATTGATGAGCTCATGGCAACCAGACCTTCATATATTTACCAGGGCGGCTCGGTGATGATGCATTCGCCGCTGCAATTGAAAAACTCCGAGATGTACGGCTTTTTCGTCAAGGGCGATCTGGCCAAGCTGCAGGCCACGCTGGACGGCACGCTGAACCAGGTGGCCGGCGCGCGCATGACGTTCAAGGCGATTTCGCCGTATGTGCTGCTGACGTTCACGCGCGTGAACCACGCCGATTCCGCAGCGCCGGTCGATCATGCCAAGGGCTGGATCACCGAGATCGATATCGTCACCTGGATCATGGTCGGGGCGATGGACGACGAGGGCGAGCTGGCCCACATCTACTACTACCCCGCGCACATCTTCGTCGACGATGCGATGGCGCTGATTAACGGCCGCGAGCTGTTCGGCTACCCGAAATACCTGTGCGAGTACGAGATTCCGCAGGCGGGCACGGAGCCGCTGCGCTGCTCGGTCGCGGCCAAGGGCTTCCAGCCGTTCTCGCCGGAGACCAGGATCGCCATGCACCCGCTGCTGGAGGTGAACGCGACGCAGAAGACCGGCATCGAGAAGCCCATCCACAGCGTGCTGGATCTGATCGAGGAGGCGATCGAGCTGTTCCTGTCGATCCCCGATTTCTTCAACATGGATGTCGCGGGCTGGGAGGAGATCATCTCGCTGCTGCGCAATCCGCGCATCGATCAGATCTTCCTCAAGCAGTTCCCGGACAGCGCGGGCTTGAAGGCGGTGTACCAGGCCATCCTGGCGGCGCCGGCCACCATCGAGAAGATCCACAGCGGTAAGCTGCTCGGCTATGAATACGAGTGCGTGCTGCATGCCTTCGACAGCTTCCCGCTGGCCGAGACGCTGGGCCTGAAACTGGGCCCGCAGGAGGCGATCCTGCCGTACAACCTGAACTTCGATTTCACCGCGCAACCGGGCGAGGAACTGATCGATAATTCGTCGGTGTCGCCGCAGAAGATCGCCATCCTGGGCGGCGGCGTCGGCTCGATGACGGCGGCCTACTATCTGAGCGACCAGCCGGGCTGGCAGAACAACTACGACATCACGGTGTACCAGCAGGGCTGGCGCCTGGGCGGCAAGGGCGCCAGCGGACGCAATGCGAAGCTCGGCCAGCGCATCGAGGAGCACGGCCTGCATATCTGGTTCGGCTTCTATGCCAACGCCTTCAAGATGATCAAGCAAGCCTATACCAGCCTGGATCGGCCGCCCGGCGCGCCGCTGGCGACGTGGCGGGACGCGTTCAAGCAGCACGACTACGTGGCGCTGTCCGAGCAGGTCGGCGACCAGTGGCGCAACTGGTCGATCGTGTTCCCGACGCTGCCGGGCGAACCGGGCGAGGGCGACGAGAAGATCACGCTGTGGCAGCTGGCGGTGGCGATGGTCGGCTGGATCGAGCAGTGGATCAAGAGCCTGGACAACCTGACCAAGGAAATGGAGCTGCCGCCGCATCCGCACCACACCGGCATCATCCCGGACTGGCTATACCACATGGCCGAGGGCGTGACGTCGTCGGTGAATGAGCTGATCGACGACGTGCAGCTGTTGGCCGGCGCCTTGTCCGGCATGGTGTTCAACCTGTCGGCCGATGTCGAGCAGCAGACCGAGGGCCAGCATCTGGCGCTGGCCGGCGCGATGGAAGGCGTGCGCGCCCGGCTGCATTCGCGCTACGACAGGCTGATCGCGCGCGCCGAGGGCGATGCGTCCGACGATATCCGCCGCTTGTTCATTTGCCTCGACCTGGGCATCACGGTGATGAAGGGCGTGTTTGCCGACGGCGTGATCAAGAACGGCTTCGACGTCATCAACGATATCGATTTCCGCGACTGGCTGCGCAAGCATGGCGGCGATGAGCAACTGTGCGTGCAGTCGGCGCCGGTGCGCGGTTTTTACGACCTGGTGTTCGCCTACGAGGGCGGCGATTTCAAGAAGCCGAATATCGAGGCGGGGACCTTGCTGCGCTCGATGGCGCGCATCGGCCTGTGCTACAAGGGCGGCATCATGTTCAAGATGCAGGCGGGGATGGGCGATACCGTCTTCACGCCGCTGTACCAGGCCTTGCTGGCGCGCGGCGTCAAGTTCAAGTTCTTCCACAAGGTCGAGGAGCTGGTGCCGGACGGCCGCCAGATCGGCAGCATCCGCATGACCGAGCAGGTCAAGCTGGCCGCCGCCGACTACGATCCGCTGGTGCCGGTGAAGGGCCTGGACTGCTGGCCGAGCGAGCCGAATTACGGCCAGATCGACAAGGCGCAGGCCGAGCTGCTGCAGGCGAACCAGATCAACCTGGAGTCGCACTGGAGCGACTGGCCGCGCGTGTACCGCGAAACCTTCGACAAGGAGCTGCCGGTGAAGACGCTGAAGCGCGGCGTCGATTTCGACCAGGTGGTGTTCGGGATTTCGATCGGTTCGCTGCCGGTGCTGTGCCCGCAACTGCTGGCGCAAAGCCCGGCGTTGCGCACCACGTCGGAGCAGGTGCAGACGGTGGCCACGCAAGCCTATCAGGTCTGGCTGGACAAGGACCTGACGCAGATGGGCTGGAGCTATCAGCCCGACGGCCAGCAGCCGGTGCTGAGCGGCTTCACCGAGCCTTACGATACCTGGGCGCCGATGGACCAGTTGCTGGTGCGCGAGGACTGGCCGGCCAGGCTGGAGCCGCGCAACGTGTCCTATTTCTGCAGCGCGCTGACGGTGTCCAGTTATCCGCCGGCCAGCGATACCGGCTTCCCGAAACAGATGGCCGATATCGCCAAGGCCGGCGCGATCAAGCAGCTCGGTCAAGAGATCGCGTCGCTGTGGTCGGCGGCGGGTCCGGCCGGCGCCTTCCCTTGGCAATGGCTGGTGGACGGCAGCGAAGCCATCGGCGTGCAGCGCTTCGACAGCCAGTACTGGCGCGCCAACGTCGATCCGTCCGAGCGCTACGTGATGTCGGTGGTGAACAGCACCAAGTACCGCTTGCAGACCGACCAATCGGGTTTCTCGAACCTGTTCCTGACCGGCGACTGGATCAAGACCGGCTTGAACGCGGGCTGTGTGGAGGCCGCCGTCATGGCCGGCATGCAGACTTCGCGCGCGATGAGCGGCCACCCGGCCGTCATCGAGGGCGAGACCGACTTCTGAGTTTGCGTCTAAAGCTGCTTGTAGAAGAAAGTGGTGGCGCAGTAGGCGCCGTCCGGCATCAGCGCGTAGTTCGGCACGCTGCCGGCGCTGTGCCAGCCGGCGCGCTGGTACAGGCGCTCGGCGTCGCCGCCGGTGACGGTGTCGAGCACCAGCACGGTCTTGCGCTCCTCGCGCGCGGCCTGGTCGACGGCCGCCATCAGCAGTCCGGCCACGCCGCGCCGGCGGGCGTCGCGGTGTACCAGCATCTTGGCGATGTCGGCGCGGTGCGGCTGGTTGTCCGGCAGCGCGGTGATCAGCTGCACGGTGCCGATGATGCGGCCTTCCGTCGTTTCCGCCACCAGCAGCACGCGCTCGCCGCGCGCGGCGCCATCGAGCACGCCGCGCCAGAACGTCAGCGCCTTCTCGCGCGGCAGCGGCAGCATGAAGCTGACCGAGGCACCGCCTTCCACGCAGTCGATCAGCACATCGGCCAATGCGGACGCCAGTTCGTCGGCGTGCTCACGGGCTTCGGCGGCGGCGACGCGCCGCACGCTCACGTTATCGGTCATCAGGTTCTCCTGCTGTTGGGTTGAGTCGTCAGCGCGACCAGGTAGCGCGCCTGCTTGCGGGTGGGATTGTGGTAGACGATGTGGCGGTCGAGGCGCATGGCCAGCGTGTCGCCGGCGTCGAGGCGCCATTGCTGGTCGCCGACGCTGATGTCCATCGTGCCTTCGATGATCCAGATTTGCTGGTGGATGTCGGCGTTGTGCGGCGTGCTGTCGTAGGCCACGCGCTGGCCGGCCGGGAAGACCACGTCCACCAGTTGCAGCGGCGACGGCGCGGCGGGCGACAGGCTGCAACGCCTGTAGCCGGAGCCCGGATCGGTCCATACCGGCTGCTCGGCCACGCGGGCCACCGGCGACGGTGCCTGCTCCGCCGGGGCCTTGTCTTCAAACAGCGAGGCCAGCGCCACGCCGAGCGCGCTGGCCAGCTTGTCCAGCACGGCGGCCGTGGGGCTGCTCTCGCCGCGTTCGATCAGCGAGATGGTGGAGCGGCCTACGCCGCTGCGCGCGGCCAGCGCGTCGAGCGACAGGCTTTGCGCATCGCGCAGTTCACGCACGCGGCGTGCGATCAAGAGAGTAATGTCCATGAATTCCATTTTACCGGAAATATTAATCCGGTAAACTGGAATTTACTGAAGGGCGTCAGTCCTTGCTTTTATTGCTGGTGTGGCTGGTGTCGTCGCCGCGCGCGCCGGCGGCACGGTCGCGATGCGTGGTTTCGGCCGACGCGGTCGATGCGCTCTGCTTGTTGTGCAGGTCGGTGCGGCTCTGGTTGTCCTGGCGCAGCGTCGATTCGGAGCGGGCCGGCTGGCGGCCGCTCTGCTGGTTGCCGGTGACGACGTCGTTGGCAGGATGCCCGGTGGCGTGGTTGCCGCTCTCGCTCATGCCTTCGCGTTCGGGATCGTAGCCGCCGTCCGGCATATTGGCGCCGGGTTTCAACCCTTTGTCTTTGTTGGATGCAGTCATGATGTATCTCCTTTGAGAAATTCCGCGCACGGACCGTGGACGGATTCCTCCATGCTAGGCCGCTGCGGCCGCCGCTACCGTTGGACAGCGTACGGAAGCGGACAATCAGGCGTGGCAATCTGGCTGTCTCAGGAGGCTTTATGACCGACGACATACGCAAGGGCCAGGCGCCGGCGCCGCTGGGCCGCGACGAATTCCGATTGCAGTTCATGCGTTCTTTCCAGGATCCGGATTTCGGCCCGGTGCAGAGCGCGCTGGCGCAGGTGGAGGAGGTGGCCTGGAAAAATTATCATGCCGGCCGCAAGGCGCCGGCCACGCAAAAGGCGGGCGCGGAGTTCGCCGACCCGGATTACGACCTGTCGGTGGAATGGAAGGCCACGCGCGACCGTCTGCTGGCCGCCGAGAAAAAGCAGAAGGATCCGCAAACCCGCTCGCGCGTGCTGCTGATCATCGGCGCCGCGCGTAACGACGGCACCTGTCCCGGCGAGATTTCCAAGACCTTCCGCATGACGCAATGGGCGCAGCAGACGCTGGCCGATGAAGATATCGAGACCGAGGTGCTGGATCTGAGTTTGCTGACCTCCAGCTACGATCTGCACATCCATCCCTGCAAGGGCTGCGTCTCGACCGCCATGCCCTTGTGCCACTGGCCGTGCAGCTGCTACCCGAACCACGGCGAGCGCCAGACCAACGACTGGATGGCGGAGATATACGAGAAATGGGTGGCCGCGCACGGGATCATCATCCTGACGCCGACCTACTGGTACCAGGCGCCGTCGGTGCTGAAGCTGATGATAGACCGGCTGGTTTGCGCCGACGGCGGCAATCCCGACCCGACCGCCACGCACGGCAAGAAGGCGGCCGAGGCCAAGGCCTTGGAGCTGGCGGGCTGGGATTATCCCAAGCATCTCTCTGGCCGAGCCTACGGGTTGGTGGTGCATGGCGACGTGGCAGGTGTCGAGAGCCTGCGGCGCAACCTGGCCGACTGGCTGGACTGGATGGGATTGATCGACGCAGGCCGGCAGTCGGCGCTGGACCGCTACGTCGGCTACTACGAATCGTATGCGGAAAGCCACCAGGTGCTGGACCGCGACGAGAAGTTCCAGCAGGAGGTGCGCAACGTGGCCGCGTCGGTGGCGGCGGCGGTGGGGCAGTTGCGCACCGGCTGGCTGTCCAAGCCCGATGCGGCGGTGCCGCCGGCGCGGCCGAAGTAATTGTACTCAGGCCTGCCGCGCGCCGACCACCACACGGGAGAAGCTGGCGACGCTGGCCACGCCCGCAAACGCGGCCGCCAGCATCAGCGCATATGCCGTGCCGCGCGTGGCCGACAGCGTGAAGCAGTATGCCACCAGCGCCGCGCCGGTGGCCTGGCCGATCAGCCGCGCGGTGGCGACGATGCCGCTGGCGCCGCCCGCGCGCTCCTTGGGCGCGCTGCCCATGATGGCCTTCAGGTTGGGCGCCTGGAAGAAGCCGAAGCCGATGCCGCACCACGCCATGCGCCAGCCGATGTCGAACACCGACGGATTCGCCGGCAGCATCAGCATCGCCATCAGCCCGGACGACAGCAGGGCCAGGCCGATGCCGCCCAGCGCGCCGGGCGAATAGCGGTCGCTGAGGCGGCCGGCGATCGGCGCCATGATCGCCACCAGCACCGCCCACGGCGTCATCAGGAATCCTGTTTCAATCGGCGAGCGCCCCAGCGTGATTTCAAAATAAAACGGCAGCGAGACGAAGGCCAGGCCCTGCGCGGCGAAGGTGCACACCGCCGTCAGCGCCGACAGCGTGAACAGCGGCCGCTTGAACAGGTCGACCGGCAGCATCGGCGCCGCATGGCCGGCCTGGCGGCGCAGCAGCAGCGCGAAGAAGATCAGCGTGGCGATCAGCTCCGGCAGCAGCTTGCGCCAGCCTTCCTGGTGCGCGGCGTCGCCGAAGGTGAGGATCAGCAGGCCGAAGGCGAACACGTTGAGGATGGCCGTCATGGCGTCGATCTTGTGGGCGGCGCGCGGCGTGACCGGCAGCGCGCGGCGCGCCAGCAGCACGGCCGCCACGCCCAGCGGCACGTTGAGGGCGAACAGCCAGGGCCAGGAGGCCACCGCCAGGATCAGCGAGGCCGCCGTCGGACCGACCGCGAAGCCGACGGCCACCACCAGCGAATTGAGGCCGAAGCCGCGTCCCTGCAGCCGCGACGGGAAAATCGCCCGCACCATCGCGGTGTTCACGCCCATCATGGCGGCGCCGCCGACGCCCTGGAACAGGCGCGCCACCACCAGCGACGGCAGCGACCACGCCAGCGCGCAGGCCAGCGAGGCGGCCGTGAACACGCACAGGCCGAAGATGCAGACACGCCGGTAGCCGACCACCTCGCCCAGCGCGGCGAACGGCAGCAGCGTGGCGACCATCGCCAGCTGGTAGACGTTGACGATCCAGACCGAGGCGGCGGGCGTGGTGTTGAGCTGATCGGCGATCGCCGGCAGGGCGGTGTTGGCGATGGCGGTGTCGAGCGAGGCCATGCCGACGCCGATGGCGACCGACAGCATGGCCCAGCGCCGCGCATCGGGCGGCAGGCCGTCGCGCTCGGCCAGGGCGGCGTCGGCGCTGAGGGATGATGACATGGGATATCCGATGCTGATGTGCTGAGCCCATCATTGTGGCGGAAATTGGCGGAGTCTGCTGGCGGCCGCGCGGAAATTGTTGAACTTACCACGATCATTGGCGGTCCTACCTTGACCATCAACGAAAGGAATAGTCATGGGCATACTCAGCAATATCTTTCACAAGATTTTTCCCGGCTCGCATCCGGCGGTAACGCCGCCTGCCGCGCAGCCGGCGCCAGCTCCGGCGGCGGCGCCGGCCCCGACCCCGGCCGCCACGGCGATGCCGCCGGTCGACGTCGAAGCCATCCTGAGCGGCATGGCGGCGCAGGCGGGACAACCGCTGAACTGGCGCACCTCGATCGTCGATTTGCTCAAGCTGCTCAATCTCGACAGCAGCCTGGCGGCGCGCCAGGCGCTGGCCGTGGAGCTGCACTACGGCGGCGACCGCAACGACTCGGCCACCATGAACGTCTGGCTGCACCGGCAGGTGATGGTCAAGCTGGCGGAAAACGGCGGCAAGGTGCCGGCGGAGTTGAAGGACTAGGCCGTGGCGTTGCTGGGGCTGGTGGCGTCGGCGGCGCTGCGCAGGTCGGCGCAGGCCTTGTCCAGCGCCGCCTCGACGTCCGGCAGCATGTCGATCACTTCGACCAGGTCGCCGGCGGCGGCGGCCGCCTCCATCTCGTGGCACAGCGTGTGCAGGTGGGTGGAGCTGAGGTAGCCGGCGCTGCCCTTGAGCGCGTGGATCGCCGCCGCCGCCGCGCTGGAATTGCCGGCGGCGACAGCGGCGCGCGCCGTCTCCAGCCGGCGCGGCGCCTCGTCCAGGAAGGCCTGGGTGATGCGCTGCATGTGCTTGTGCGACAGGCCGGCCAGCGGCATGATCTGCACCGTGGACGGATCGGGCGCGGCGCCGTCGCCGGCGGCCGGCGCCACGTCGAACTGCTGGTCCAGCGATTCGCGGCGCTCGGCCGCCAGGCGCGCCGCATCGGTGGCGCGCAGCGGCCGGCCACGGCTCAGGTGCTGGGCGATGGTCTTCTCGATCTGGTCGTACAGCAGGCGCTCGTCCACCGGCTTGCTGAGGAAGCCGTCCATGCCCACCGCCAGGTAGCGCGCGCGGTCATGGTCGCTGGCGTTGGCGGTCAGCGCGATGATCGGGATGCCCGGATCGAGCACGCGGTAATCCTCGCTGCCGCCGGCGCGGATCAGGCGTGCCGCCTGTTCGCCGTCCATCATCGGCATGCGGCCGTCCATCAGCACCAGGTCGTAGGCGGCGGTGCTCAGCGCATGCAGCGCCTGCAGGCCGTTTTCGACGATGCGGATGTCGTGGCCCATGTTCTCCAGCAGCGTGCTGACGATGATCTGGTTGGTGCGCACGTCCTCGGCGCACAGCACGCGCAGGCGATAGGCGTGGTGGTCCTTGCGCGGCAGGCTCAGTGGATCGATGGCCGGCGCCGCGCCCAGCGCCAGCGGCAGCGTGAAGCTGAAGGTGGAGCCGGCACCGACCCGGCTGTCGGCCGAGATCGATCCGCCCATCAGTTCCACCAGCTCCTTGCAGATGGCCAGGCCGAGGCCGGTGCCGCCGTAGCGGCGCGTGGTCGAGTGGTCGGCCTGCTCGAACTTCTGGAACAGGCGCGGCAGCGTGTCGGCCGGGATGCCGGGGCCGGTGTCGCTGATGTCGAAACTGACGCTGGTGCGGCCGCCTTCGGCGCTCAGCAGCGCCGAGGCGTCCAGCCGCACTTCGCCGCGGTCGGTGAACTTGATCGCGTTGCCCAGCAAATTGAGCAGGATCTGGCGCAGCCGGGTCGGATCGCCGCGCACGTAGCGCGGCAGGTCCAGCGCCAGGTCGCAGCGCAGCAGCAGGCTCTTGGCGTCGGCCTGGCCCTGCAGGATGCCGATGGCGTCGTCCACCAGCGCGATCAGGTCGAAGTCGACGTTCTCTATCGACAGGCGGCCGGCGTCGATCTTGGAAAAGTCGAGGATGTCGTTGAGGATGGCCAGCAGCGATTCGCTGTTCTGCAGGCCGATGCGCAAATACTCTTCGGTGCGGCCGCGCACGGACTGGTCGCGCATGGCGAACTTGATCATGCCGATCACGCCGGCCAGCGGCGTGCGGATGTCGTGGCTCATCGCCGACAGGAAGTCGATGCGGTGGCGGCTGACGATCTCCGCGTGTTCCTTGGCCTCGCTCAGCTGGGCGGTGCGTTCCTGCACGCGCTGTTCCAGCGTGTTGCGCAGCAGGCGGATCTGGTCGGCCAGCGCGAACGCCAGCAGCACGCCGTCCAGCGTGCCGCCCAGGAGCGTGAACAGCTGGGCGTTGGTAACCACGGCCGGTATCAGGCCGACGTTGGCCGGCAGGATGAACAGGCCGGGCACCATCAGCGCGACAAAGCCCAGCACGAAGAAGCGCGCCGGATAGTAGCCGCGTCGCCAGACCACGATGCCGCTGGTGAGCGCCATCGTCATCCAGATGGTGATGACGATGGTGGCGATGGTGTGCGCGTAGCTGAGGAAGAACAGGCAGCTCGGCACCGTCAGCAGCGGCAGCACGAGGTTGATGCGGCTGAGCTTATACAGCAGCGGCGCGTTTTCCTTCAAGCGCAGGAAGGTGGTGTAGAACAGCGTGCTGAGGACGGGCAGCAGGAAGAAGGGCACGTAGTGCCAGTGCAGGTTGTGCCAGCCGAACAAGTCGGCCGTCATGTGGAAGGTCATGCCCCAGGCCACCGCGTAGCACAGCACGTACAGCGAGTAGTACAGCGACGAGCGGTCGCGCGTGATCGAGTAGATGAAGAAGTTGAACACCGTGAGCGCCAGCAGCGCGCCGATGGAGCCGATGATCAGCACGTTCTCGCGCGCCACCAGCTGCTGGTAGGCGGTGCGCGGCAGCACCGAGAACACCGGCGTGCGCGCGTAGTAGGGGCTGGAGAAGCGGATCAGCACCTGGTAGCGCTGGCCCGGCTGCAGGTCGACGTCTTTACCGTAGTGCAGCAGGTAGGAATGCGGCTGGCGGTAGCCGGTCAGCATCTGGCGGATGCTGCCGTCCTCGCCGTAGACCTGGATGTCGATCGTGTCGATCAAGGTGTCGTTCGGATCGATGACCCAGGCCGGCTGGCGGCTTTCGTTGCGCAGCTCGGCGTACAGCCAGTAGCCGCCGCCCAGCAGGTCGACCTTGTCGGCCGGCTTGAGGCTGGCCACCAGCGCGGGCAGGCCGGCGGCGTTGACGGGATAGGGCTGGCCTTCGTCCTTGTACAGTTTGCCGGCGGTGGCGAGGTCGATGCTGGCGGTGGTCAGTCCGATCGGTGCGGCATGGGCTGACAGGCCGAACAGCGCCCAAACAAGCGTCAGCAAAGGCAGCAGTCGGTAGAGCAGCGGGAATGGCATCGGGGTATGGCGGCGTTGTTTTCCTCATTGTAAACGAGAACTTATCGTTTTATCCAAAATATGGGCGGGGCGGTTATCATGGCGGTTTTGCGCGACAGGAAACAATCTTGCTAATTTCTCCAGAGCAATTCATCGGCTTTATCAGCGCCGCGCTGCTGATCACGATTTCCCCCGGTCCGGACAACCTGATGGTGCTGAGTGTCGGCATGTCGCGCGGGCGGCGCCAGGGCATGGCTTTCGGCCTGGGCTGCGCGCTGGGCTGTTTGAGCCACACGCTGCTGGCCACGCTGGGCGTGAGCGCGTTGATCGCCGCTTCGCCGCTGGCGTTTGGCGGCTTGAAGCTGCTGGGCGGGGCTTATCTGATCTGGCTGGGCATCGGCGCGCTGCGCAGCCGGGGCGGGGCGCGGGTCGAAGGCGCGGGCTTGCCGGATGAGAGCCTGCGCAAGTTGTTCGCCAAGGGGCTGTTCGCGAACGCGGTCAATCCGAAGGTGGTGCTGTTCTTCCTGTCGTTCCTGCCGCAATTCGTGGTGGCGGAGCGGGGCGATGTCAGCTGGCAGACCGCGCAACTGGGCTTGCTGTTCACCGCGCAGGGTGTGGTGATCTTTGGCTTGCTGGGCTATTTCTCCGGCGCGGTGGGCGGCTGGATCAACCGCCATCCGGGCGCGGGCATGTGGATGGACCGCATCGCGGGCGCGATTTTCGTCGGCCTGGGTCTGAAGCTGATTATCTCGCGTTAAAAAAAGTTTGTTCGTGGAGAGCGGATGTCATCAGCGCGTCATGCACGGCTGAGATACTGGCTTTGCTCTTTCAAGTCTCTCCCGATTTGAAACCTTCGGCCCGCGCCTCTTTGTGTCGCGGGCCTTTTTTTTATTTGGCCGTCAGGTCGAAGCGCAGTTCCATCTGGTCTTCCACGGCCATGGCGCCGCCCATCACCGAGAACGGCGTCAGGCCGAAGTCGGTTTGCTTGAGGTTGACGCTGCCCTTCACTGTGACGACGCCGTTTTCTTCGCGCAGTTCGACCGGGATCGCCATCGTGCGCGTGACGCCGTGCAGCGTGATCGACACCTGCAACGGCTGGCCCTGCGCGCCGCGCTCGGCGTGGATGCTGACCACCGGATAGCGCTCGGCGTCCAGCACCTTGGTCAGCATGTTGTGGCGCGTGCCGTCGATGGCGTCGGCGGACGGTTGTTTTTCCAGGCCGGCGATCAGGCGCAGGTCGGCTTCGTCCACCTTCATCTCATCCAGGCGAAACTGGAAGTCGGCGCGGTTTTGCGTGGGAGAGACCGTGCCGCTGATCGTGTGGCTGGCGACCACGTGATCGTGGCCCAGCCGCGCCAGCACGCCGCCGCGCCGCACGGTGACGGCGATCAGCGATCTTGCGGTGTCGATGTGCAGTTGCGGGCCGATGGCGGGCGGCACGACGGCGGGCGCGGCGGCCACCGGCGCGGGCTGCGTGGCCGGCGTGGGCAACTGCGTGCAGGCGGCCATGGCGCACAGCGCCACGGCGCCGAGCAGGCGTTGAAATGTTAAATGTGCGTGCGTCATTTGGCCGTCATATTGTCCGATTATTATGCAGTTCGCTGGTCACAGCGTGCTCTAGTTGGTCCCGCGTCCAAGCCGGTGCGTGATTTCACAAAGCATGACTCAGCAGGCTCGCCGGTGGCCTGAAACACCGGCACCATCCTCCTTATACCCCACCTTAATGAAGTCCTAAGCCTGTGCCAAGCGATGTCTGGCAAAGTAACACCTGTAGCGCGCGGTTCAGCCGGGCGCCCGGTTGCCGGACTCTGTCAAGCCCGGCACAGAATTCGTCCAGGCGGCACCATCGCCGCCGGACCCGAACATCCCCACGCTTTCGAGCGTTTTGCAACCAGCATCATCTCACGATGACGCTGGTTTTTTTTGCCTGCGTTTTAGCCGCGCTTGGCCAGCCACGCGTCGATCTGCGGCAGGCGCTTGCTGCGCACCTTGATGCGGTACTCGATCGCGGCAATCGCGGTCCTGGTGTCGCCTTGCGCCTCGGCCGCCAGATGCCGCTGGGCGTAGGCGCGCAGCTTGCCGACCATCGCCGGGTCGGCCGAACGTCCGCCCAGGCCAGGGAAATAGCGGCTGCGCGAGGTGGCGTCGATCTTCTTGTCCAACTGCTCCTGATGCGCGACGGCGAAGTCGAACGCCAGGTCCGGATGTTGGCTGGCGACGTGGCTGATCATCGAAGCGCCGGACGTGGCGCCCGGTTCATCGGTCAGCGCCAGGTCCAGCGTGCGCTGCGCCAGCGCCTTGTCCTTGGCCGCGCCCAGCAGGTCATACAGTTCGCTCTTGATCATGCTGGATTGCTCGGCCTTGGCCGTGGCGCGCAGCTGATCCCATGCGGCGGCATCGGCATTCGAGGCGATCACCGCCAGGATGGGGCGGCGCAGCGCGGCCGGCATCGCGTTCGGATCGGTGGCCGAGGCGGCGTAGCGGCGGCGCGCTTCGGCGATCACGCCTTCGTCGCCGACGTCGCCCAGGGTGCTGATCAGCGTCTCGCGCAGGTTGGCGACCGGCGCCGCCTCGTCCTTGGCGGCGGTCCAGCCGATGCGCGCCAGCACCGGCGCCAGGCGCGAGCGCGCATAGCGGTCCAGCGCCGCCTGCTGCTGCGGCTTGGCTTCGTTCATGTCGTGCAGCCCGGCCAGCACGTCGGCGATCTTGCCCCATACCTGCGGCGCGGCGCCCAGCGGCGCTTGGTCGACCAGGTCGAGGAAGCTGGAGGCCGGCATCCGGCCGCCCAAACCCAGCGCCCAGCTGTCCGACAGCAGGCCCAGTTGGTCGAGGGCCGGCATGGAGGCAAAGCGCCCGGCCAGCGCGGCAAAGGCTTTCGGCGCGTACAGCGTGCGGTAGTAGCCGCTCTGGCCCGCATTGACCAGCACCGCGCCGCAGCCCGGCAGCGTCATGCTGGCCTTGCCGCCGTTGACCACGGTGCGCACGGTCGTGCCGCCGACGGTCTGCGCGATCACCGGCACGCGCCAGCTCAAGGGCTTCTTGTTTTCCTGGTCCTTGCTGAACTCACCCTGCGTCAGCTGGATGGTGGTCTTGCCGTTTTTGCAGACGGCGTCGGATACGCGTATCAGCGGCACGCCCGGCTTCAGCGTGAAGTCGTGGGCGATCGCGGTGACCGGCTTGTGCGCGGCCTGTTCCACCTCGCGCCACAGGTCGTCGGACACCGTATTGCCGTAGGCATGCCTGGCGATGTAGCTGCGTACGCCGGCGCGCCATGCTTCGTCGCCCACGTAGTTCTCCAGCATGCGGATGACCGATTCGCCTTTTTGATAGGTGATGCTGTCGAAGGCCTGGCTGGCCTGTTCGACAGTGGCGATGCGCTGCACGACAGGGTGGGTGGTGGCGAGCGCGTCGCGTTCCATCGCCTGCTCGCGCGTGCCGACCGCGCGCAGCTCCCAGTTCCACTCAGGGTGCAGGCGGGTGGTGGTGCGCGATTCCATCCACGAGGCGAAGCCTTCGTTGAGCCACAGGTCGTCCCACCAGGCCATCGTCACCAGGTCGCCGAACCACTGGTGCGCCATCTCGTGCGCGGCCACCAGGAAGGAGGTCTCCTTGTCGGATTGCGTGGCGACGCGCGGATCGAGCAGCATCGCGTATTCGAAGGTGAAGATCGCGCCCCAGTTTTCCATCGCGCCGAAGAACTGGCTGCGGCCCGGCGCGGCGATGTTGTCCAGCTTCGGCAGCGGATACTTGACGCCGAAGTAGTCGTTGTATTCCCTCAGTACGTCGCGCGAGGAGTCCAGCGCGAACTGGGCCTGGTTCAAGGCGCCTTTCTGCGTGACGACGCCCAGCTCGACGCCGTCCACCACGGCGGTGGCGCGGTCGAATTCGCCCAGGCCGAAGAACAGCAGATAGGTCGACATCTTCGGCGAGGTGGCGAAGCGCACCAGTTCGCGGCCATCGGCCAGCTTGCTGGTCGAGACCACCGGCATGTTCGACACCGCCATCTGGCCGGCCGGCACGGTCGCTTCCAGCGCGAAGGTGGCCTTGTAGAACGGCTCGTCCCACGACGGGATCACACGGCGGGCGTCGGAGTTTTCAAACTGCGTATACAGCGCGCGCTTCTTGGCGCCGCCGTTTTCATAGTCGAGCGAGAACAGGCCGGTGGCCTGGGTACCGATCACGCCGGTGTAGTCGAGCTTGAGCTGGTAGCTGCCCGGCTTCAGCCGCTCGGTGAAGGTGAAGGTCGCGGTCTGCTGGTCCTCGTCCACCTGGATTTTGCTGGCGGCCAGCGCCGGCTTGCCCGGACCGGCGCTGATGGCGGCGGTGCTGAATTTCAGGTCGGCCGCATGCAGCGTCAGGCTGTTGGTGCTCAACTTGACGTCGAGCGCGATGGTCACGCTGGCGCTGAAACTGCTGTTGGCGGCGTCCGGCGTCAGCGACACGGCGTAGTGCGTGGGCACGGCGTTGCGGGGAAGCTGGGTGGTGACTTGCGCGGCTTTATGGGCGGGCGCGGCGGCGGCCAGGGCCAGGGTTGGAGCGCCGGAAGAAAAACCCAGCAGCGCCATGACGGCGAGCGAAATCAGGCTGCGTTGCATGCTTTATCCTTTGTATGTGGTCGGCTTCGTGGGCCAGCGAGCAATCTACGGGGAACCGTTGGCGATGTCAAATCCGGATTAGGAGGTATCATCCTGCCATACCAATAAAGGAGACGCAGCATGAAGTTCTACACATCCACCCGCGCCCCCAATCCGCGCCGGGTTGCCATGTTCATTGCCGAGAAAGGCTTGACCGATATCGAACAGGTGCAGGTCGACCTTGGGGCGCTGCAGAATCGCAGCGCGGAATACCTGCAGAAGAATCCCTTTGGCCGCGTGCCGGCGCTGGAACTGGACGACGGCCGCATCCTGTGCGAGACGCGCGCCATCTGCAGCTGGCTGGAAGGCTATGCGCCGGAGCCGAACCTGATGGGCGAGGGTTACGAGGAGCGCGCTTTCATCGAGATGGCGGACCGCCGCATGGAGCTGCATCTGTTCCTCGGCATCGCCAACTGCATCCGCCACACGCATCCCGGCCTGGCGGCGCTGGAACAGCCGCAGTTTGCGGAGTACGGCGCGGCGCAGGGCGAGAAGATGCGCGAGACGGCGCGCTGGCTGGACAGCACGCTGGCCACGCAGCCTTTCGTGGCGGGCCAGCGCTTCACCATCGCCGATATCACGGCGTTCTGCGCGCTGGAGTTCGGGCGTGGGCTGATGAAGTTCCGGCCCGGTCTTGAGGGCATGGCGCATCTGCAGGCCTGGCGCGACCGCATCGCCGAGCGGCCCAGCGCGTCCGTGGCTTACTGATAGCGCCGTCATTCCCGCGCAGACGGGAACGACGTTATGCCACGCGCTTGTACCACGGCTGGTGCGCCAGCACCGGCCGGTAGTGCCGCGCCATCGCATCGTGCTGGTCGAATTCGCGGTCCAGCGCAAGCATGCCGAACGGCGCCAGGCTGTCGTCGAACAGCTGGATCACGCGGCGGCGCAGCGCCGGGCCGAAGTCGGGCAGGGCGCGATGGCCCAGTATCATCTGAAACTCGTTGAACGAGGCGTCCGTCACCAGGTTGTATTGCGCCCAGGTGATGCGGCTGCGCAGCTGCGGCAGCAGCACCGCGCGGGTCCCTTCGGCGTTGACCTCGAAATAATCCAGCAGCTTGCCGACGCCGCCGCTGCGCACATAATTCCCCTGTAGCTCCGTCAGCCGCACCATCGGCAGGCTGGCTTCCTGCGCTTCGGCCAGCATGGCGTCGCTGGCCACGGTGGCGTAAATTTCGGTGCGCGTGCCCAGCTGCTCCTGTTCCAGCAGGATGGCCAGCGTCCACGCCTGCTGTGCGCCGGCGCAGTCGGCCAGCCACACGCGCGGCAGCGCGGCGCCGTGCAGGCACACGCCCAGCGACATGCGCAGCATCGACACTTCCGAGGCGTTGTCGAACATCAGCGCAGGCTCCACGTACAGGGCGCGCAGCAGGGTGTTGTAGACGTCGGCGTCGTGCAGTATGCGCGACTGCAGTGCGGAGATGGTGGCCAGGTCGAGCTGCACGCGCACGGCGTTCACCTTGCGCTTGACGACTTCGCGCTCATAGCCGCGAAAATCGTAGCCGTGGCACTGGAACAGGGCTTCCAGCAGCAGCTCCAGTTCCAGCTCCTCGACCGACGACGGCGAGTGGCGTCGGCCGGAGCCGCCGGACGTCACCAGTACCGGCGGGCCGGAGGCGCCGCCGGGCGGTGCCTCCGGCTCGGGCACTATCGCCGCCGCCTGCGCCTGCGCCTCCGGTCCGCGCAGCGCCGCCTTGATGGATGCGAACAAGGACGTCATCGATACGGCCATCAATGCAGCCAGACCCGCATCAGCGACAGCAGCTGTGCCACGTCCACCGGCTTGGTGATGTAGTCCGATGCGCCGGCCGCGATACATTTATCGCGGTCGCCCTTCATCGCCTTCGCCGTCAGCGTGATGATGGGCAGCGATTTGAATTTAGGAATGCGGCGGATCGCGCGCATGGTGTCGTAGCCGTCCATCTCCGGCATCATGATGTCCATCAGGACGATCTCGATGGTCGGATCGCGCTCCAGCACCTCGATGCCGTCGCGGCCGTTCTCGGCGAACGAGACCTGCATCTGCTGGCGCTCCAGCAGCGACGACAGCGCGAAGATGTTGCGCAAATCATCATCGACGATCAATACCTTGCGGCCCGCCAGGCCGCCGTCGGCCGCGTGGATCTCCTCCAGCATGCGGCGCTGGGCCGCAGGCAGGCTGGCCTGCGAGCGGTGCAGGAACAGCGCCGTCTCGTCCAGCAGCCGTTCCTGCGAGCGCGCATCCTTGATGACGATGGTCTTGGCGTAGCGCTTCAGCTTGGCCACTTCCTTGCGGTTCAGGTCCTTGGCGGTGTTGATCACGATCGGCAGGTCGCGCAGCGACTCGTCCTTGCCGATGATGTCGAGCAGGTCGAAGCCGCTGATGTCGGGCAGCGTCAGGTCCAGCACCATGCAGTCGAAACGCTGCTCGCGCAAGGCGTCCAGCGCGGCCTGGCCGGTATCGACGGCGACGATGTGCAGGTCGGCGTCGCCGATCAGCGCGACGATGGAGTCGCGCTGTGCCGGCTCGTCATCCACCACCAGCAGGCTGCGTTTGCCGCCCAGCAGGAACTTCTGGATGCGGGTGAATTCTTCCTGCAGCGCGTCCTTGCTGACCGGTTTGTTGAGGTAGGAGATCGCGCCCAGGCGCAGCGCGCGTTCGCGCTCGCGCAGGCTGGACATCACGTGCACTGGAATGTGGCGCGTGCTCGGATCGCGCTTCAGGCGGTCCAGCACAGTGAAACCGTCGATGTCCGGCAGGTCGAGATCGAGCAGGATCGCCGAAGGCAGGTAGTCGCGCGCCAGGCTCAGGGCCGAATCGCCCTGCATGGTGACGATGCCCTTGAAGTTTTTCTCGCGCGCGAAGCCCAGCACGATCTTCGAGAAACGTTCGTCGTCTTCGATGATCAGCACCGACGGATCGCCCGGCGCCACCAGGCCACGGTCGTCGCTCTTGCTGTGTTCATCGATTTCCGCATCCAGTTCGCTCAGCGTGCTGCTGACGGTGTCGTGATCCAGCGCCGGCGGCGAGTAGACCACCTGCGGCGACGGCGCGGGCAGGCGCACCTGCGGCTGGCGGCCCATGTCGTAGTTGACGAAGCCGGTGCGGTTATACGGCAGGAACAGCGTGAAGGTCGAGCCGTTGCCGACGATCGATTCCACGCGGATCTCGCCGCCCAGCAGGCGCGCCAGTTCGCGCGAGATCGACAGCCCCAGGCCGGTGCCGCCGTACTTGCGGGCGGTGGAGCCATCGGCCTGCTGGAACGCTTCGAAGATCAGCTGCAGCTTGTCGGCGGCGATGCCGACGCCGGTGTCGGTGACGGCAAACGACAGCACCGCGTCCGCGTGCAGCAGGTTGGGGTGGTCGCTTGAGAAGCCGGTGGTGACCAGGCTGATATCCAGCGCGACCTGGCCGTGCGTGGTGAACTTGAACGCGTTCGACAGCAGGTTCTTCAGCACCTGTTGCAGGCGCGTGGTGTCGGTCATCATCGCCACCGGCAGGTTTTCCTTCAGCTCCACCGAGAAGCCCAGGTGCTTGGCTTCGGCCATGTGGCGGAAGGTGCGGTCCACATAGTTGCGCAGGTTCTGGAAGCGGTACTCGGAGACGTCCAGCGTCACCGTACCGGATTCGATCTTCGACAGATCCAGAATGTCGTTAATCAGCGTCAGCAAGTCGGAGCCGGAGCCGTGGATGGTTTTCGCGAATTCCACCTGCTTGCCGGACAGGTTGCCGTCCGGGTTGTCGCCCAACTGCTGCGCCAGGATCAGCAGCGAATTCAGAGGCGTGCGCAGCTCGTGCGACATATTCGCCAGGAACTCGGACTTGTACTTGGACGACAGCGCCAGCTGGGTGGCTTTCTCTTCCAGCGCCAGTTTCGCCTGCTCCACCTCGCGGTTCTTGCGCTCCACCTCGATGTTTTGCTCGGACAGCAGGCGGGCTTTTTCGGCCAGCTCCTGGTTGGTCTGTTGCAGTTCCTGCGCCAGCGACTGCGACTGCGTCAGCAGCGATTCGGTACGGCTGTTCGCCTCGATGGTGTTCAGCACCACGCCGATCGATTCCATCAGCTGGTCGAGGAAGGACAGGTGGGTTTCGGTGAAGCGGTCCAGCGAAGCGATCTCGATCACCGCCTTGACCTGCTGCTCGAACAGGATCGGCAGCACGACGATGTTGGTCGGCGGCGCCGCGCCCAGGCCGGACGAGACGACGATGTAATCGCGCGGCACGTCGGTCAGCCAGATGCGGTTTTTCTCCAGCGCGCACTGGCCCACCAGACCTTCGCCCGGCAGGAAGGAAGTCGGCAGCTTGCGGCTGGAACGGTAGCCGTAGCTGGCGATCATGCGCAGGCGGGCGTCCGATTCCTGCGAATCCATCATGTAGAACACGCCGTGGTGCGCCGACACCAGCGGCGCCAGCTCCGACAGAATCAGCTTGGTCACGGCCTGCAAGTCGCGCTGGCCCTGCAGCAGCCGGGTGAAGCGCGCCAAATTGGTCTTCAGCCAATCCTGCTGCGCGTTCTTCAGCGTGGTGTCCTTCAGGTTGCGGATCATCTCGTTGATGTTGTCCTTCAGGTAGGACACCTCGCCGCGCGCTTCCACTTGGATGGAGCGGGACAAGTCGCCGCGCGTCACGGCGGTCGCCACCTCCGCGATCGCGCGCACCTGGTTGGTCAGGTTTGCCGCCAGCTGGTTGACGTTCTCGGTCAAATCCTTCCATGTGCCGGCCACGCCGGACACGTTGGCCTGGCCGCCCAGCTTGCCCTCGGTACCCACCTCGCGGGCCACGCGCGTCACCTCGGAGGCGAAGGAGGACAATTGGTCCACCATCACGTTGATGGTGTCTTTCAGCTCCAGGATCTCGCCCTTCACGTCCACCGTGATTTTCTTCGACAAGTCGCCGCGCGCCACGGCGGTGGTCACCGCCGCGATGTTACGCACCTGGCCCGTCAAGTTGGACGCCATGAAGTTCACGTTGTCGGTCAAGTCCTTCCAGGTGCCGCCGACGCCCGGCACATAGGCCTGGCCGCCCAGCTTACCCTCGGTACCGACTTCGCGCGCCACGCGCGTCACCTCGGATGCGAAGGAGGACAATTGGTCCACCATCACGTTGATGGTGTTTTTCAGTTCCAGGATCTCGCCCTTGACGTCCACCGTGATTTTCTTCGACAGGTCGCCGTTGGCCACGGCGGTGGTCACGTCGGCGATGTTGCGCACCTGGCCGGTCAGGTTGCCCGCCATCGAGTTCACGCCGTCGGTCAAATCCTTCCATGTGCCGGCGACGCCCGGCACGTTGGCCTGGCCGCCCAGCTTGCCCTCGGTACCCACCTCGCGCGCCACGCGCGTCACCTCGGAGGCGAAGGAGTTCAATTGGTCCACCATCACGTTGATGGTGTTTTTCAGTTCCAGGATCTCGCCCTTGACGTCGACCGTGATCTTTTTCGACAAGTCGCCGTTGGCCACGGCGGTGGTCACGTCGGCGATGTTGCGCACCTGGCCGGTCAAGTTACCCGCCATCGAGTTCACCGAATCGGTCAAGTCCTTCCATGTACCGGCCACGCCTTTCACCTGCGCCTGGCCACCCAGCTTGCCCTCGGTGCCGACCTCCCGCGCCACGCGCGTCACCTCGGAGGCGAAGGAGGACAATTGGTCCACCATCACGTTGATGGTGTTTTTCAGTTCCAGGATCTCGCCCTTGACGTCCACCGTGATTTTCTTGGACAAGTCGCCGTTCGCCACCGCGGTGGTCACCGCCGCGATGTTGCGCACCTGGCCCGTCAAGTTGGACGCCATGAAGTTCACGTTGTCGGTCAAGTCCTTCCAGGTGCCGCCCACGCCCGGCACATAGGCCTGGCCGCCCAGCTTGCCCTCGGTACCCACCTCGCGCGCCACGCGCGTCACCTCGGAGGCGAAGGAGCGCAGCTGGTCCACCATGACGTTGATGGTGTCCTTCAATTGAAGAATCTCGCCGCGCACGTCGACCGTGATCTTTTTCGACAAGTCGCCGTTGGCCACGGCGGTGGTCACCTCGGCGATGTTACGCACCTGTGAGGTCAGGTTACCCGCCATCGAGTTCACCGAGTCGGTCAAGTCCTTCCAGGTGCCGGCCACGCCTTTCACCTGCGCCTGGCCGCCCAGCTTGCCCTCGGTACCTACCTCGCGCGCCACGCGCGTGACTTCGGAGGAGAAGGAGGACAGCTGTTCCACCATGGTGTTGGCGGTGGTCGCCGCGCGCAGGTACTGGCCCTTCAGCGGGTGACCGTCCACCTCCAGCGCCATGGTCTGCGACAGGTCGCCTTTCGCCACGGCGCCGATGACGCGCGCCATTTCGGTGGTCGGCCGCACCAGGTCGTCGATCAGCGCATTGACCGCGCTGATGATGGTGGCCCAGCCGCCTGCCATGTTGGGCACTTGCGCGCGCTGCGTCAGCCGGCCTTCGCGGCCCACGACGCGGCTGACGTCGGTGACCACATGGACCATTTTTTCCTTGGTCTCGATAATCTCGTTCAGGGTATCGGCGATCTTGCCGGCCATGCCGGTCCAGTCGGACGGCATGCGCACGGAGAAGTCGCCTTTTTTCAGCGCCATCAGCGTAGCAAGCAATAGTTTGGCGTCGATCTGTTCGCCCATGTCGGTCATATTATTCATGGCTTATATTTTCCTCATTGCTTAGGAGGGTTGGGGCTTCGGGTTCGGTTAAGGCGGTATTTTCGATCAGGCCGGCGGCTTGCAGCGGCGGATAAAACAGTTCGCCCTGGCAGGCGTCGCAGCCCAGTTCCTGCAGCACTTCCAGCTGCAGGCGCTCGTCGACGCCCAGCGCGACCACGCGCATGGACAGCGCGCGCGCAAAGTGGATGACGGCGGCGACGATGTCGGTGCCGCCGTCGTCGTTGCCGATGGCGTGGACAAAGGCGCGGTCTATCTTCAGGACGTCGAGCTGCCAGCGTTTGCAGGCGGCCAGCGACGAGCGCGCGCTGCCGAAATCGTCCAGCGCGGCGCGCACGCCGGATGCCTGCAGCTGCGCCAGCAGTTGCGCCAGCGGTTCGGCGGCGCCCAGCAGCAGCTTTTCATTCAGTTCGATGCCGATGCTGCCCGGCGCCAGCTTGTGCTTGCGCATGGCCGGCAGCAGCATCTGCAGCAGGTCGGCGTGCAACTGCGGCGCCGCCAGGTTGATCCAGATGCACAGCGGGTCGCCGGCCGGATCGCCGGCGTGACCGGCGACGCCCTGCCACAACGCGGCCTGCGCACAGCTTTGCGCGATCACCCAGGCGTCGACGCGGTCCAGCAGCGCGCGCTCCTGCACGTGCGGGAGGAAGCGTGCCGCGTCCAGCAGGCCGTGGATGGGATGGTGCCAATACAGCAGCGCTTCGGCGGCGACGATGGCGTTGGTCTTGATGTCGGTCTGCGGCTGGTAGCGCAATTCCAGCTGATCGGCCGCCAGCGCCTTGCGCAGTTCCAGCGTCCATTGCTCGCGTTCGCGCTCGCGCACATTCAGCGCCTCATGGAAGAACTGCACCGGCGCCGCCGCATTCTGCTTGGCGTGGTACATCGCGGTATCGGCATTGCGCATCAGCGCCTGGGCGTTGACGCCGTCCTGCGGATAGATGGCGATGCCGATGCTGGCCGCCGTCTTGATGCGGTGGCTGCCGATGTCGAAGGGCAGGGCGCAGGCCAGTTCGATCTTGCGGCCCACGCGCGCGGCGTTGGCGGCGGCGGCACGGCCTTCGATCAGCACCACGAATTCGTCGCCGCCCAGCCGGGCGACGATGTCGGCCACCCGTACCGCCGCCGTCAGGCGCGCCGCCACCTGGCGCAGCAGCTCGTCGCCGGCCTCGTGGCCGTAGTTGTCGTTGATCTGCTTGAACTTGTCGAGGTCGAGGAACAGCAGCCCGAAGCCGACGCCGCTGCGGTCGGACGTGGCGACCGCGTGCTCCAGCGCCTGGATCAGCGCGCGCCGGTTGAGCAGGTTGGTCAGCGCGTCGCGCGTGGACAGTTCGTGGGCGCGCTGCTCGGCCAGCTTGCGGTCCTTGATTTCCTGCGCCATCTCGGCGTTGATGCGTTCCAGGTCCTGCAGGCGCTGCACACGCAGGTCCTGGTTCAGGCGGGCCAGTTGTTCGCTCTTTTGGCGCAGCTCGATATTCCGCTTCGTCATTTCGACGAACACCGCCACCTTGGCTTGCAGGATCTGCGGGATCACCGGCGTGAACAGGTAGTCGGCCGCGCCTTTCTGATAGCCCTTGAGCCGGTTGATTTCATCGGCGTAATGGGCGGTGATGAAGATGATGGGCACGCCGGCCGAGCGGGGATGGGAATGGATCGCCTCGGCCGTCTCGAACCCGTCCATGCCGGGCATGCTGACATCCAGCAAGATCACGGCGAAGTCATGCAGCAGCACCTGGCGCAGCGCCTCCTTGCCCGAAGCGGCGACGATCAGCTCATACAAGTGCTGATCGGCCGCGTCCAGCAGCAGGCTCTCCAGCGCATACAAGCTGGCCGGATCGTCGTTGACGAGGAGAACTTTGGGGATCTGCACGGCGGCTGATGGGTTGAAGATAGCGGTCTCTAGGAAGGTAAAAGATACTCCTGTGCCTGCTGGAGTCAAGCAATATTGTGCATTGCCACAAGTTGACGGCGAGTATCATTTTAACTATTTAATAACTGCATTTCTAGTTTTTCTATCCTAAAAAATATTATCGGAACTAAATTTTCCACAGCGCACGATTGACTCCCTGTTCAGCGCGGTAATTGGCTCACCCAAACCGGCGCGCTCCACAGCATTTTGCCGTCGTCCTGGGTCACGCGCGCATAGTAAAAGTGCTCGCCCGGCTTGGGGGTGATGGCGCTGCTGGCCTTGTTGCTGAGGATGGACACCTGGCCGTTGCGGCCCGGCACGCCCTGGAAGATGGTCACCGCCGCCGCGCTGCGGCCGTTGGCGCTGGCGTAGGCGGCCTTGAGCGTCAGCTTGCCCTGGTTGCTGAAACGCTCGCCCATGACGCGGCCGTTGGCGGTCAGGATCAGTTGCGCCTGCTTGTCCATCGTGGCGTAGACGCGACGGGCCCGGAGCGCGGCGAGGAAATGCTCGGAGGTCAGCGGCACGCCCTTGGGCAACAGCACGGCCGTGCGATTGGTGTAGGACGCGCCCCAGTTGGCGCAGTGGTTGTCCTGGTTGCTGCTGAAGGCGAGGTGGTAGCCCGCCTCCAGCAAGGCATTGCATGCGGCCTCGAAGTTGCTGCGGCGCGGTTCGCTTTCATCGGTGCTGCTGGAAAAGGCGTTGCTGTTGACCACCTCGCACAGCAGCATGGCCTCGTCGCCGTCGGCGCTCCACGCCAGCGGCTGGCCGGCGATGGCGAACTGGCCTTTCTGCGGATGGTTGAACTGGCCCAGCCAGCCGCGCTGGCGCATCAGCGCGTACAGGCCGGCGTAGTCGTTTTTCGGCGTCTCGGTGTCGGCCAGCAAGGCGTGTTGCGCGTTGCGCTCCCAGCCCAGCAGTTCGCCGCTGTTGAGGATGTTGAGGTGGCCGCCGTTGCTGATGACGCCCCATTCCTGGCCGTACAGCGCGAGAAAGCCGGCGTGCGCCAGGTTCCAGGTGTCGGCCTGGTGCAGGCCGTTCTGGAACAGGGCGCGCACGGCGGCCGGATCGGCGTCGGCGTTGGTGCCGTCCGAGCCGTCGTACAGATGGTTGTGCTCGGACGTCATCAGGAAATCGAGGCGCCGCTGTTGCGCGTAGGCATAGGCGTCCGTCGGCCCCAGCGGTGTGCTTTGCGGCGCCTGCGCGCCGCTGCACTGGCCCAGCGCGCCGCCGCCGTCGCTGTGGCCGGTCTGGCTGTGCAGGTTGCCGAGGTAGATGTCGTAGGGCGCGGCCTCGGCCAGGGGCGCGGCGGGTTGTAACGGCGCGACCGATGGCGCGACGGTCGCCGCCGTGCCCACCGCCACCGGCCAGGCTTGTTCCGTGTGCTGATCGTCATCCAGGCTGGCGCGCAGGCGCAGCCGGTACATGCCGCTGGGCGTCGCCGCGCCCGCCTGCCAGCGCAATGTAACCGTGCCGCCAAGCGCGCGCTCGCCACGCCAGCGCCGGATGACGGTATCGCTGCCCGCGGCCAGCAGGTCCAGCTGCCAGCGTATGCGGCCCTCTTGCTGCGAGAAATACAAGGCCACGAGACGCGCGCCGCTGCTGTCGGCATGGAAAGGTGCTTGCAGGACGGCATCGAATTCCTGATGGTCAACAGTTGTCGCACCACTGGCCGGCGCCATGGCGCAGACTGCGGCCAGGGCCGCCTTGATCAAAGAATGTGCACGCATGATGGCTCCAAAATACAAACTCATCATTTAGAGCGTGCCTTGCTGTATAAGGTTCCCTTCTCATCCGCAAGCCGTTGACCCGAATTCTCTCCAATTCTTTCTCTGGTTCCCGCGCGGCATTAATAGTATGCTGCTGTGATGCAAGAATTTCCGTTTTTTAAAGTCCAAAAAGTGATGGCGCATGCTCAAACCGGGTAACACGAAAAAGGCAGTCAGAAGATCGCGCTTGCTGTTCTGGAGTGCGGGCTGCGCCGTGGCCCTGGGCGTGGGGGCGCTGCTGTACGGCGCCGCCGCCAAGACCGTCGACGACGACGCCGGCCAGCGCTTCGAGAACCTGGCGCGCAGCACGCAATACGGCATCTCGGCCCGCATCAAGTCCTATTCCGATCTGACGCGCGGCCTGGTCGCGCTGTTCCAGGCCAGCGACGTGGTGACCCGGCTGCAGTTTCACCAGTACGTCGCCAGCCTGGATATTCCGCGCTACTTCCCGGCCATCGAGGCGCTGACCTGGGCGCCGCACGTGACGGACGCCCAGCGCGACGCCTTTGTGGCCGCCGTGCGCGCCGACCGCGGCCTGGAGGCGGGCGGTTATCCGCAATTCGACATCACGCCGCCGGGCCGCCGCGATCATTACGCGGTGCTGACCTACCTGGAGCCGGCGCCGATGCTGCAGGAGCGGCTGGGCGTGGACATCGCCGTCAATCCGCTGGTGGACAAGCTGATGGCGGCCTCGCGCGACAACGGCCAGGTCAGCGCTTCCAGCCTGCCCATCGTGGTCAAGCTGCCGACGCCGCACTTCGGCCTGGGCGTGCGCCTGCCGGTGTACCGCCGCAACGCGCCGGTCGACGATGTGGCCCAGCGCCGCGCCGCCTATCTCGGCACGGTGGGGGCGGGCTTCAGCATTCCCAAGCTGGTGCAGGGCGCGATCGACGAGATGACGGTGCGCCAGGTGCACCTGATGCTGTACGCGGACGGCAGCGCCGATGTCGAACAGCGCCGCCTGGTGATCGAGAAGACCGACCGGCTGCTGTTCAACGACAACGGCTCGATGACGGCCACGCCGCTGCCGGCGGCGCGGCGCGCCGACTATTTCGAGACGGTGCTGCCGATCGATTTCAACGGCAGCCTGTGGAAGGCGCAGTTCCAGGTGCGGAAGGCGGATCTGCTGACCGGCTTCGACCTGTACTTCCCGTGGATCGCCGCGCTGACCGGGTTTGCCGGCACGCTGCTGTTGTACAGCTATGTGTTCGTGCTGTATGCGTCGCGCCGGCGCGCCATCAAGCAGGGGGTGCTGCTCGATACGGTGCTCAACAACGTCGATGCCCACGTCTACATGAAGGACCAGCACAGGCGCTACATCTACGTCAACGCCAAGATGGCCCAGTCGATGGGATTGCCGGTGCACGAGATCGTCGGCAAGCTGGATCGCGAACTGATGCCGGCGCCCGCCGCCGATGCCGCGTGGGCGCTGGAGCGGCCGGTGTTTGCCGATAAGGTCAATCGCTCTGGCGAGACGCAGTCCGTCGGCAGCGACGGCGTGGTGCGGCATTTGTGGACCGTCAAGGTGCCGGTGGAGATCGACCGCGCCGTCACCGCCGTGATCGGGTTGTCGACCGACGTCACCGAGCTGCACCAGTTGAAGGACGAGGCGGATGCGGCCAACCAGGCCAAGAGCGACTTCCTGTCCAATATGAGCCACGAGATCCGCACGCCGATGAACAGCATCATCGGCATGGCGCACCTGGCGCTGAAATCGGTCACGCATCCGAAGCAGCGCGACTACCTGCAGAAGATTTATCACTCCGGCCAGCATCTGCTGGGCATCATCAACGACATCCTGGACTTCTCCAAGATCGAAGCGGGCAAGATGGACCTGGAGGTGCTGGACTTTACGCTCGACGCGCTGCTGGCCAATATCTCCAGCCAGCTGGGCGAGAGCGCGCAGGCCAAGGGGCTGGAGCTGGTGTACGAAATCTGGCCCGGCCTGTCGCACCAGCTGCGCGGCGATCCGCTGCGGCTGGAGCAGGTGCTGCTGAACTTCGCCAGCAATGCGATCAAATTCTCCGAAAACGGCAAGGTGACGATACGCGCGCGGCCGCTGGAAGACCGCGACAACTACATCATGGTGCGCTTCGAGGTGGTCGACCACGGCATCGGCATGACGGTGGACCAGGTGGCGCAGCTGTTCCAATCCTTCCACCAGGCCGACACCTCGACCACGCGCCGCTACGGCGGCACCGGCCTGGGACTGGTGATCAGCAAGCAGCTGGCCGAGCTGATGGGCGGCGGCGTCGGCGTCGACAGCAAGCCTGGCGCGGGCAGCACCTTCTGGTTCACCGCGCGGCTGGCCAAGGGCGTGCAGTTCCTGCAGGCGCGCGACGAGTCGGTGCAGCCGGATGTGCTGGACAGCATACGCGGCGCGTCCATCCTGCTGGTCGAAGACAATATCTTCAGCCAGCAGGTGGGGCAGGAGTTGCTGGAGGATGCCGGGGCGACGGTGTGCGTGGCCAACAACGGCAAGGAGGCGATCGACCTGCTGCTCAAGGAGCGTTTCGATTGCGTGCTGATGGACGTGCAGATGCCGGTGATGGACGGTTACGAGACCACGCGCCTGATCCGCGCGCATCCCAAACTGTCGGCGACGCTGATTATCGCGATGACCGCGAACGCGGGCCGCGACGACCAGGAACGCTGCCTGGACGCCGGCATGGACGAATTTGTCACCAAGCCGATCGCGCCCAAGCTGCTGTTCAACATGCTGGCCAAGTGGATGAGCCAGCGGGCCAGGGCGGCCAGCATGGAGCGCAAGGTGGCGCCTCCGCCGCCCTCGTATTTCACGATGGCCGATGGCGGCACGCCGCCGGCGGCGCTGAAGATGTACGCGGCACGGGTGGCGGTGCCGCCAGGGCCTGTGGTGGCGCCGCCCGCTATCGTTTCCCGGTCCACCGCCGCACCGGAAGCGGCGCCGGCGCCCGCGCCGGTCGAGCTGTTCGACGTGGCGGCGCTGGCGCTGACCTTCAGCGGCAAACCTGACAAGATGCGCAAGTACGCGCTGCTGTTCCTGCAGTCGGCCCGCGACGGCATGAAGGAAGTCGACGCCGCGCTGGCGCGGGATGACCTGGCGCAGCTGTCCGAGCTGGGGCATCGCATCAAATCCTCGGCGCGCGCGGTGGGCGCGATGCAGTTCGGGAACCTGTGCCTGGGGCTGGAGCACCTGCGCAAGGATCCGGACATCGGCAAGGCGCGCCAGCTGGTGCAGCAGATGCACGCCATGCTGGCCGTACTGGATGAGCACATCGAACAGGAACTGCTGGCTTACGACCCGGGCTAGAGCGATAATACGGCTTCGATCTTAACGAAGAGCCCTATGCACCCGAGCATCACCCCCGGCCTGCTGATTTTGCACGGTAATCAAATGGAGCAGTTGCGCGCCGCCGTGTTCCAGTGGCTGCGCAACCACCCGCTCGGGGCGCTGGAATCGGACATCTTCCTGGTGCAGTCGAACGGCGTGGCCGAGTGGCTGAAGATCGCGCTGGCCGAGGAAATGCGCATCTGCGCCGCCGCCCGCGTGGCGCTGCCGGCGCGCTTTCTGTGGGAAACCTATCGCGGCATGCTGGGCCGCGACCGCGTGCCGGTGCGCTCGGCCTTCGACAAGGGGCCGCTGACCTGGCGTTTGATGCGCTTGCTGCCCACCTTGCTGGCCGATCCCGTGTTCACGCCGCTGCGCCACTTCCTGGCCGACGGCGAAGCCGAGCGCCGCCTGCAATTGGCCGAACGGCTGGCCGACTTGTTCGACCAGTACCAGGTGTACCGGGCCGACTGGCTGGACGACTGGGAGCACGGCCGCGACCAGATGCGCAACGCGCGCGGCGAAGCGGTGCCGTTGCCGGAAGACCAGCGCTGGCAAGGCCAGCTATGGCGCGCCGTGCACGCCGACGTCGAACCGCACGAGCGTGGCCTGGGCCGCGCCACCGTGCACACCGAATTCGTGCGCGCCAGCGCCGCCGGCGAGGAACCGCTGGGCCGCCTGCCGCGCCGCATCGTGATCTTTGGCGTGTCCGCGCTGCCGTACCAGAGTTTGCAGGCGCTGGCTTCGCTGGCGCGCTACACGCAGGTGGTGCTGGCGGTGCCGAATCCGTGCCAGTTCTACTGGGGCGACATCATCGAAGGACGCGACCTGCTGCGTTCCGCGCATCGCCGCCAGCAGCTGCGCAACGGCCAGGACCTCGGCGCCATCCCGCTGGAAGAGCTGCACGCGCACAGCCATCCGCTGCTGGCCAGCTGGGGACGCCAGGGGCGCGACTTCATCCGCATGCTGGACGAATTCGACGAGGCCTCGGCCGCAGCCGCCGCCAGCGAAGACGACAGCGTCGCGCCGCTGCGGATCGACCTGTTCAGCGAAGGCGAGGGCGATACGCTGCTGTCGCAGGTGCAGGCCGCCGTGCGCGACCTGCTGCCGCTGTCCGAGCATCCGCAGGCCGCGCCGCCGGACGACGACCGCTCGATCGAATTCCACGTCACCCACAGCGTGCAGCGCGAGGTCGAGGTGCTGCACGACCAGCTGCTGAAGATGTTCGCCGACGACGGCAAGCTGCGTCCGCGCGACGTGGTGGTGATGGTGCCGGATATCGACACCTTCTCGGCCGCCATCCACGCGGTGTTCGCGCAGCACCGCCGCAGCGATCCGCGCTACATCCCGTTCGAGATCGGCGACGTCAACGACCGCAGCGTCAATCCCTTGCTGGTGGCGCTGGAATGGCTGTTGCGATTGCCGCAGCAGCGCTGCCGCCAGAGCGAAGTACGCGACCTGCTGGACGTGCCGGCGCTGGCCGCGCGTTTCGGCCTGTATCCGGAAGACCTGCCGACGCTGGGCCTGTGGATCGAGGGCGCGGGCGTGCGCTGGGGCCTGGACCAGGAGCACCGCAGCGGCCTGGGCCTCGGCCCGGCTGGCGAACAGAATGCCTGGATCTTCGGCGTGCGCCGCATGCTGCTCGGTTATGCCAGCGGCGACGGTGAAAGCTTTGCCGGCATCGAGCCGTTCTCCGAGGTCGGCGGGCTGGATGCCGCGCTGGCCGGCTCGCTGGCGCAACTGGTCGAAGCGCTGCTGCATTGGCGCGGCGTGCTGGCAAAATCGCGCACGCCGGCCGAGTGGGGCGTGCAGGCGCGCGCGCTGCTGGCGGCCTTCTTCAAAGCCAACGAGGAGGGCGACCGCCTGACCTTGGCGCAGCTCGACGATGCGCTCAACAACTGGCTGGAAACCTGCGAAGGCGCGGCCTTCGAGGAGGCGGTGCCGCTGGCGGTGCTGCGCGAAGCCTGGCTTGGCCTGCTGGACGAGCCGACGCTGAACCACCAATTCGTCTCCGGCGGCGTGACCTTCTGCACGCTGATGCCGATGCGCGCCGTGCCGTTCCGCGTGGTCTGCCTGCTGGGCATGAACGACGGCGACTTCCCGCGCCGCGCGCCCAAGGCCGACTTCGACCTGCTGGCGCAACCGGGACAGGCACGTCCCGGCGACCGCTCGCGCCGCGACGACGACCGCTATCTGATGCTGGAGGCATTGCTGGCCGCGCGCGACAAGCTGTATATCAGCTGGGTCGGCCGCAATGTGCGCGACAACAGCGAGCAGCCGGCGTCGGTGCTGGTGTCGCAGCTGCGCGATTACCTGGTCAACGGCTGGAAGCTGGACCTGCATGCGCGCACCACCGAACACGCGCTGCAGCCGTTCAGCCGGCGCTATTTCGAGGAGGGCGGCCTGCTGACCTATGCGCGCGAATGGCGCGAGGCGCACGGCGAGGAAGCCGCAACGGGGGAAGACGCCGAGCTGCCGTCGTACGAAATCGACGATAAATTCCGCCTCAAGCTGGCCGGCCTGACCAACTTCATGCGTCAGCCTGCGCGTTTCTTCTTCCGCCAGCGCCTGGGCGTGATGTTCGGCGAATCGGCGCTGGTCGGCGAGGATGAAGAACCTTTTTCGCTCAACGGGCTGGAACGCTATCAGCTGGAAGACGAGATGCTCGGCGGCGATGCGCAGGAAGAGGAGCTCGAACAGGTCTACGACAAATTGGACGAACGCGCGGAGGAACTGGTACGCAAGGGCGTGTTGCCGATCGGCCTGATCGGCCAGCAGTATCGGCATCAACTGGTGGAAGCGCTGGCGCCGGTGCGCAGCGCCTGGCTGACCTTGCGCGCGCACTATCCGCTGGCCGCCCCCAAGGTGGCGCTGAACCTGGTGCTGGCCGGCGTGCCGCTGGACGACTGGATCGATCAGCTGCGCAGCAACGGCGGCGAGACCGTATGGCTGATGCAGATGTCGTCCAAGGTCACGGACAAGCAGGGCAAGCCGCGCGGCGACAAGCTGATCGCCATGTGGCTGCGCCAGTTGGCGGTGGCGGCGGCGGGCATGCCGGTCACCGGCTACCTGGTCGCGCGCGACGCCATCGTCACCATGAAGCCGCTGGACCAGACGCAGGCGCAAGAAGCCTTGCGCGAGCTGGTCTGCCTGTGGCGCGACGGCATGAACCGCCCGCTGCCGACCGCCTGCAAGACCGCGTTGGCGCTGGCGCAGGGCGGCGATGCGCGCGCGGTCTACGATGGCGGCTTCGAGATCTCAGGCGAGAACGAGGACTTGTGCCTGGCGCGCCTGTGGCCTGACTTCGCGGCACTCAGCGCGCAGCCGGACTTCGCCGACGTCTCGGGCGCGCTGTATGGCCCGCTGGCGGACTGGCTGGAACAAGACATC
Source organism: Duganella sp. CT11-25 (assembly GCF_047302815.1). Taxonomy (NCBI): domain Bacteria; kingdom Pseudomonadati; phylum Pseudomonadota; class Betaproteobacteria; order Burkholderiales; family Oxalobacteraceae; genus Duganella; species Duganella sp. CT11-25. The sequence continues at coordinate 1,368,817 of NZ_JBKBFD010000001.1, read as the reverse complement.
ACGATAGCCGCGATCAGCGGCGAGGACGCAGCATGAGCACCACCGCAAACCAGCTGGCCCCGCTGACTTTCCCGCTGCACGGCTCGCGCCTGATCGAGGCCAGCGCCGGCACGGGCAAGACCTGGACCATCGCCGCACTGTATGTGCGGCTGGTGCTGGGCCACGGCGGCGAGAACGGCTACCGCCGGCCGCTGCTGCCCGCCGATATCCTGGTGATGACCTTCACCCGCGCCGCCACGCGCGAACTGTCCAACCGCGTGCGCGAGCGGCTGGTGGAGGCGGCGGCTTACTTCCGCGGCCACGAAGAGCGCGAGCAGCGCGACGAGTACCTGGACGAGATCCTCGAATCCTACCCGGACCACAGCGCGCAGCAGCAAGCCGCGCACCGTCTGCAGTTGGCGGCCGAGACGATGGACGAAGCGGCCATCTTCACCATCGACGCCTGGTGCCAGCGCATGTTGCGCGAGCACGCGTTCGACAGCGGCAGCCTGTTCGACGAAGAACTGGTCAGCGACGAACAGGCCTTGTTCGAGGACGCGGCCCACGATTACTGGCGCCAGCAGGTCTACCCGCTGAACGCCGTGTCGCTGGATGCGCTGCTGTCATGCTGGGGCGACGTCGGCGCGCTGAAGAAATCCATACGCGAACTGGTCAAGCGCGCCGACATCATCGGCGACATCGATCCGTCGCAATCGCTGGCGGCGCTGATCGCCGCCGTCCAGCGTGCGCAGCAGGCGCAGCTCGCCGCATTGAAGGAAGGCTGGGTACAGCGCGCCGACCGCATGGAGCAATGGATCGCCAAGGAGCGGGTGCTCTCGCCCAAATGCTTCAATGGGAACAAAATGCGTCCCGACTCGCTGGCCAGCTGGTTCAACGGCCTGCGCGATTGGGCGCAAAATCCGGCCGCCGTCATGCCCGACATCTCTGACACCGCCTGGAAGCGCCTGACGCCTCACGGCCTTGAAGACGCTTTCTCCAAAGGCTATACCGCCACCGTGCCGGATGACTTCGACGCCATCGAGCCGCTGAAAAAAGCGCTCGACGACATCGAGCCGCTGTCGCACGCGCTGTACCGCCATGCCGCCGCCGCCGTCGCGCTGCGCATGGCCGAGTTGAAAAAGCGCAGCCGCCAGTTCGGCTTCGCCGACATGCTGGACCGCTTGAACGCAGCGCTGCAAGGCGAGAACGCCGCCGCGCTGCGCAAGCGCATCACCGACCAGTACCCGGTGGCGATGGTCGATGAGTTCCAGGATACGGCACCCAACCAGTACCAGATCTTCAACCTGCTGTACCGCGTGGCGGACAACGATCCCGAGACAGGCCTGTTCCTGATCGGCGATCCCAAGCAGTCGATCTACGGCTTCCGTGGCGCCGACATCCACAGCTACCTGTCGGCGCGCAAGGCCACCGCCGGCCGCCACTACCAGCTGGGCACCAACTACCGCTCGACCAAACCGGTGGTGGAAGCGGTCAACCGCTTGTTCCTGCACGCGGAAGGCGAGCCGGCGCAAGGCGGTTTCCCGCGCGGCGCGTTCCGCTTCCGCGATGTGATGACGCGCGAGAATCCGTTGCCGTTCGAGGCGGTCGGCGCCAAGGGCCGCAAGGAGCACATGGTCGATGCCGACGGCGATGCGCCCGCGCTGGTGCTCGCCTGCAGCGCGGCGCAGGAACTGAAAGCCGACGGCTACCGCGAATTCTTCGCGCATCACTGCGCCGAGGACATCGTCGCCAGGCTGAACGACGAGCGCGCCGGCTTTGCCGGTGGCCCGGATGGCTTTGTGCGCCTGAAGCCCGCCGATGTGGCCGTGCTGGTGCGCGACCGCAAGGAGGCTGCGGCCATACGCCGCGCGCTGCAGCGGCGCGGCATCCCCAGCGTGTATTTGTCGGACAAGGACTCCGTCACCGACAGCGAGGAAGCGGCCGACGTGCTGCGCTGGCTGTCGGCCGTCGCCAATCCGCTGGACGGCGGCCTGGCGCGCGCGGCCTACGCGACACGTACCAGCGGCTTGCCGCTGGCCGAGCTGGCGCGCCTGTCGTCGGACGAACTGGCGTGGGAAGAGCGCGTCGAACAACTGAAGGCGCTGCACATCGTCTGGCAGCGGCAGGGCGTACTGGCCATGCTGCGCCGCTTCATCCACGAACTGCAACTGCCCGCGGCCTTGCTGCAGCAAGCCGGCGGCGAGCGCCGCCTGACCAATCTGCTGCACCTGGCGGAACTGCTGCAATCGGCCAGCCGCCAGCTCGATGGCGAGCAGGCGCTTATACGCTGGCTCGCGGAGCAGATCGAAGGCGGCGAGGGCGCCGGCGACGAGCGCGTGCTGCGCCTGGAAAGCGATGCGGAGCTGGTGAAGGTCGTCACCGTCCACAAATCGAAAGGCCTGGAGTATCCGCTGGTGTACCTGCCGTTCGCGGTCACCGCGCGCAAGGTGGAGCGCCGGAACCGCAGCTTCTTTGAGTTCAGCGATGACGACGGCGTGCGCCGGATCGATATGGCGCTGACCGACACCGCGATGGAACTGGTCGAACGCGCGCGCCTGCAGGAGGACCTGCGCCTGATGTATGTGGCGCTGACGCGCGCGCGCCATTTCCTGTGGCTGGGCGTGACCGCGCTGTCCAGTCGCAAGGCGGGCGACAATACGCTGCACGAATCCGCGCTGGGCTATCTGCTGACCGGCGGCGCGCCGCTGCCGTCGGAGTTGATGATGGAGCGCTGGGAGCACGCCTGCCAGGGCTGCGACGCGATCAGCATCGCCACGCTGGATATGGGCATGCAGCAGTTCACCCGGTTGAGCCGTGTCGAACAGCGTCCGCCGTTGCTGGACACCCCTCAATACAACGGCCGCTTCGAGCGCGATTGGTCGGTGGGCAGTTTCAGTTCGCTGGCGCGGCGCACCGGGCCGACCGGCACGATAGGCGCGGCCGGCCCGGCGCCGGTGCCGCGCGACGCCGCGCAGGAAAAGCTGCTGGAGGGCGCCGGCCTGCCAGCGAGCGCGCTGCCTGGCCGCGTCGAGGACGCGCCATGGCATCGTTTCCCGCGCGGCTCGGTGCCGGGTAACTTCCTGCACGAGCAGCTAGAGTGGATGGGGCAGGAGGGCTTTGCCATCGTCGAGCAGGAGAATTTCGAATCGCGGCTGACGCGCCGCGTCGAGCGCGCCGGCTGGGGCAACCGCCTGGACGATACGCTGGCCTGGCTGCGCGAGATCGCCACCACGCCGCTGCCGCAGCTGAACGCGCCGCTGAGCCGGATCGCATCTCCGCTGCCGGAAATGGAATTCTGGTTCCCGAGCGAGCGTCTGAGCACCGGCGCGCTGGACAGCCTGTGCGCCTCGCACTTGCTGGGCGGCGTCGCGCGGCCCGCTTTGCCGGAACGGCAACTGCACGGCATGCTGAAAGGTTTCGCCGACCTGGTGTTCGAGCACGAGGGGCGTTACTGGGTGCTGGATTACAAATCGAACGCGCTGGGCGCGGGCGACGCCGCTTACCACCAGCCGGCGCTGGTCGCGGCGATGGCCGAGCATCGCTACGATATCCAGGGCGCTATTTATATGTTGGCGCTGCACCGGCTGTTGCAGAGCCGCCTGGGCGAGCGCTACGATCCGTCCGCGCATCTGGGCGGCGCGATCTTCCTGTTCCTGCGCGGCATCGCCAACACGCAGACGCGCGGCTGTTACTGGATGGAACCGGATCCAGAGCTGCTGGACGGGCTGGACCGCTTGCTGGACACCGAGGCACACCATGAGTAATGCATTGCTGGCGCAGGTCGACGCCTTGACTGAAAACGGCCAGCTGCGCCGCCTGAGTGGTGCTTTTGCGCGTTTTATCGCGACCGTTGGCGGCAGTTCGCCGCAGTTGATGGTGGCTTGCGTATTGCTATCGGAGCTGGAAGGGCGTGGGCACAGCTGCCTGATGCTCGACGAGTTGTCTGGCGATCCCGCCGCCCTGCTGGGCTGGAGCGCCGACGAATGGCGCGATCTGCGCGACACGGTCGGCGCCTGGCCGAAGAACGCCGCCGCCTGGCGCACCTTGCTGGCGGCTTGCGACCAGGTCTGGCCGGTCGGCGACCTGGATTTCCAGCAGCCGCTGGTGCTGGACGGCGAACGCCTCTACCTGCGCCGCTACTGGCGCGACGAAACGCAGGTCGCCATCGCCGTCCGCAGCCGGGCGCTGGGCGGCGTGCTGCCCGTCGATGCGGACGATGACACCGCCGAAGTGCGCCGCTGGCTGGATATTCTGTTCCCGCACCCGGCGCGGGGCGGCGCCACCGACTGGCAAAAAGTCGCTTGCGCGGTCGCCATGCGCGGCAAGCTGGGCATCATCACCGGCGGTCCCGGCACCGGCAAGACCTACACGGTCGCCCGTTTGCTGGCCCTGTTGTTCGCCACCGCCGGCGAGCGCCAGTCCGGCTTGCGGGTGGCGCTGGCCGCGCCGACCGGCAAGGCGGCGGCCCGCCTCAAGCAATCGATCGACGTGGCGCTGGACGACCTGGCGGAAAAAGTCGGCTCGGCCTTGCCGCTGCGCGAGCTGGCCAGCCGCATGGGCGCGGCCCGCACGTTGCACAGTTTGCTTGGCGCGCGGCCGACTACCCGGGCCTTCCAGCATCACGCCGGCAATCCCCTGGATGTCGATGTGTTGATTGTTGATGAAGCGTCAATGATTCACCTGGAAATGATGTCGGCGCTGCTGGCGGCCTTGCCGGCCAGCGCCACGCTGATCCTGCTCGGTGACAAAGACCAGCTGGCGTCGGTGGAGGCGGGCGCGGTGCTGGGCGACCTGTGCCACAACGCCGAGGCTGGCGCCTATCTGCCGGAAACCTTGTCGTATGTGCAAGCCAGCACCGGCCAGGATATCCCGGACGGCTACGCCGGCGATGGCGGCCCGATCTCGCAGCAGACGGTGATGCTGCGCGAAAGCCGCCGTTTTGGCGGGCCGATCGGCGCCCTGGCGCTGGCGGTCAACGCCGGCGATGCGGCAAGCTCGGTTGAAGTGTTGCGTGCAGGACAAGACGGCAAGGTCGCCTGGATCGATCCGGCGCAGTCCTGGGACCTGTTGCAACTGGCTTTGGCCGGCCGCGCCGGCGCCGCCGGCGGCTACCAGGCTTACCTCAAAATGATCAAGGCCGGACCGCCGGAAGGCGAGGAGATCGTACATCTTGCTTGGGTGAAATCCGTGCTGGAAAGCTTCGAAAGCTTCCGCATCTTGTGCGCGGTGCGCGAAGGCGAGTGGGGCGTCGGCGGATTGAATGATGCTATTGAGAAAAGATTGCAATCGGCGGGTTTGCTCAAGCGCAGCGGCGAATGGTATGCCGGGCGGCCGGTCATGGTCACCCGCAACGATTACGGCACCGGTGTTTTCAACGGCGATATCGGCCTGACCCTGCCCGATCCGGCGCGTCCGGGAGCGTTGCGCGTCTACTTCTCGGAGGGGGAAAAGGTCCGCAGCGTGCTTGCCACAAGATTAAGAAACGTCGAAACCGCCTTCGCCATGACGGTGCATAAATCACAAGGTTCCGAGTTCCTGCACACGGTGCTGGTGCTGCCTAAAGAGAAGGGCGGCATGCTGGCCAGGGAACTGATTTATACCGGCATCACCCGCGCCCGCGACTACTTTACGTTACTCACTCCGAACGGCCAGGTGCTGCTCGACGCCATCGCCCTGCGCACCCAGCGCGCCAGCGGGTTGCGCAGCCTGCTCGGCAACTAGACCCGCACCGCCAATCCGGGGTCAGATCCCGTACCGGGCCTGGCCCCGCCTTTCCGGGTTCTTGCGCGCCTTAATCATGCCGGAAATTGGCATGTTGCTACTAATTCTTGGCTTGCAGGCACGGTGGAATGCGGGCTGGCGGGGCGGCGGCTCAAACCGCTGGACGAAAAAAAAACCGGACCCTCAGGTCCGGTTTTTGGTGCCGACAGCAGCGTCTATTACATCGCGCGGCGATTGCGTTTGCTTTGCTTGACGGCTTTTTTCTTGCTGCTGACCGAAGCTTTCATGACTTTCGGTTTCTCGTCCGGGCCGGCGACGAAGCGGCGGATGTTGAACGCATCCATCAAGCGGGCCGAGTTGGCCTTGGCGTTCAGCAGCACCAACGTGGCATTTTTGCCGGCGGATTTGAAGCGCATGATCAGGCAGCGGCCGGCTTCTTCGGTGTAGCCGGTCTTGGACAGGCCGACGTCCCAACCCTTGGCGCCGACCAGGCGGTTGGTGTTGTGGTACTCGACTTTGCGGCCCTTGATGTTGATCACATCCTTGGTGTCGGTGGTGATGCGGCGAATGTCCGGATAGGCGGCTGCGGCGCTTGCCATTTTGATCAGGTCGGTCGCGGTGGACTTGTTATGCGGCGACAGGCCGGTCGGTTCTTCGATCACGGTCTGGGTCAAACCCAGCGCGCGGATCTTGGCGTTGACGGCGGCCTTGAAGCTGGCCTGGCCGCCCGGATAGGTGCGCGCCAGCGATGCGGCGGCACGGTTGTCTGATGACATCAGGGCCAGTTGCAGCACATCGCGGCGGGCAATCTCGGCGCCGACCGGCACCCGCGAGGTGCTGTGCTTGAGCATGTCGACGTCGGACTGGTCGATGCTGATCGGCTCGTCCATGTTCTGTTTGGAGTCCAGCACCACCATCGCGGTCATCAGCTTGGTCAGCGAGGCGATCGGGACTTGGACATTGGCATTCTTTTCCAGCAGCACCTTGCCGGTGTCGTCTTCGACGACCAGCACGGACTGCGAGCCGAGCGGTACTGCGAACGCGGCCGCAGTAAACGTACTCAGCAATACAGCAACAATTTTCTTGAGCATGGCAGGTATTCAGTTGGGGTCTGGAGTCTATCGGGCGTCTTGGGCGACGCGGCGCAAAGTAATCTAGCTATGCGGCAATATTTCCTAAGGATAGACAATAACATTAAAGTGGTTTCTCGTCTATTGAATGTAACTCCGCGATTCCATTATTTTGTTTCTGAACTACGTCGCACGCAAAAAAGCCCTGAGACGGCGGTTCTCAGGGCTTCGGGAGGGGGCGGGCGTGTTGTTTAGCTGCTGATCTTGGCGATCGAGACCTCGGTGGATTTGACCAGGGCGATCACTTCGCTGCCCACCTTCAGGTCCAGGTCGTGGATCGAGCGCGAGGTGATCACCGAGGTGACGATGCCGTGCTGGGTTTCCACATCGACTTCCGAGACGACTGGCCCAAAGATGATTTCCTTGATTTTGCCGCGGAACTGGTTACGTACGTTAATTTCAGAAATGGCCATCGTGCTTCCTTTATCTGGTTGAGTTGCTACATTTCCAGATTACGGGCACGGCGGCCATTTGCAAACGAATCGATACGTATATCCTTATTTGCTGCTTATTTGCCGCCTGTTTCCCGGGTTATTTCTGGTAGATCTTGTCGAACTCGCCGCCGTCGTCAAAGTGCTTCTTCTGGGCCGCTTTCCAGCCGCCGAAGACGTCGTCCACCGAGAACAGGCTGATCTGGCGGAAATTGGCGTTGTACTTCTTGAAGGCCTTTTCCGAGCGCGGGCGCAGCGAATGCTTGGCGATGATTTCCTGGCCTTCTTCGCTGTACAGGAAGTTCAGGTAGGCGGTGGCTTGCTTGCGCAGGCCGCGGCGGTCGACCACCTTGTCGACCACGGCGACCGGCGATTCGGCCAGGATGGAGACGGCGGGGTAGACCACGTCGAACTTGTCGCCGAATTCCGTGCGCACCAGGTTGACTTCGTTCTCGAAAGTCACCAGCACGTCGCCGATTTCACGCTGGGTGAAGGTGGTGGTGGCGCCGCGGCCGCCGGCGTCCAGCACCGGCACGTTCTTGAATATCTTGCCGACCAACTCGCGCGCCTGCGCCTCGTTGCCGCCTTTTTTCAGCACCGAGCCCCAGGCCGCCAGATAGGTGTAGCGGCCGTTGCCCGAGGTTTTAGGATTGGGAATGATGACCTGCACGCCAGGCCTGGCCAGGTCGTCCCAGCTTTTGATCTGCTTCGGATTGCCCTTGCGCACCAGGTACACAACGGTGGAATAGAACGGCGCGGCGCCGTTCGGGAATTTCTTGGCCCAATCGGCCGTCACCACGCCGCGATCGACCAGGATGTCGATGTCGTTGGCCTGGTTCATGGTCACCACGGCCGCTTCCATGCCGTCCGCCACCGAACGGGCCTGCTTGGACGAACCGCCGTGCGATTGGTTGACATCGACGGTCTCGCCGGTGGCTTTCTTGTATTGGGCGACGAAGGCCGGGTTGATGTCCTTGAACAGTTCGCGCGTGACGTCATACGAAGCGTTCAGCAGCACGGTGTCGGCGGCGCTGGCTTGCAGCGGCAGGCCCAGCATGGCGGCCGATGCGGCCAAGAACCAGGAGAGAAGCAGGGAGGTAGTCAGTGCGCGGCGTTGTTTTTTGTTGGTCATAATGAGCTTTCGTAATAACAGACGTCCATGGTGTAAAATTTCGCCCGGAAAAGATACGAATTTTTCGTAATATGCTTAGAAGCTATGTTTGACACGAGGTTTTCAGTAAAAACCGCATATCGATTTTTGAAAACATTCGTGGGCAAAAGTGGTGCCAGACCCTAGCCTGTCATAGCGCGATACGGTCACCAAGGGTGTGCCCGTACCGGTTTCGGCGGCTTAGTGTATAGTCGGTTTGAGGCACTGAGGAGGCGACTTCCTTTTGCTATCGGGAATATTTGTGAGCGTACATGAGTCTTGAAATTCGTATTGCTGCTTCGACAGATGCGGAGGCGGCGTGCAAGGTGTTGCGCCGCTCGATTACGGAATGCTGCGAACTGGATCATAAGAACGATCCCGCCATTCTGGACGCCTGGCTGGGCAACAAAACACCGCAGATGGTGGCTAACTGGTTTAGTTCGCCGACCAATTTTTCGCTGATCGCCGTCAGCGAAGGCGAAGTCGTCGGCGTGGCGCTGCTGACCGGCGCCGGCAAGCTGGCGCTGTGCTATTTGCTGCCGGAAGCGCGCGGCCAGGGTGTCGGCAAGGCCTTGCTGACGCGGATGGAGGAACAGGCTTGCGGCTGGGGCGTCAAGGCGTTGCAGCTGCACAGCACGGCCACCGGCAAGGATTTCTTCGCGCAGCGCGGCTATATCGACGCCGGCAAGGTGCGCTCGCCCTACGGCGTGGAGACGGTGTTCTTCTGGAAACAGCTGGATGCCGACGCCGAGGCGCCGGACGGCGCCAAGCGCAAGCGCTTCTGCAACTGCAATTCAATCTAGCAGCACACTTCCAGCTGCCATTGCTGGCGCGCCACGGGCGCCGATCCCACTTCCTTCCCGCCGGCGAACAGTTTCAGTTCGCCCGGCGCAAACCTGGTCCAGGCCTCGTTCGAGGTCAGCGGCTCGGTCGCGATCACCGCGATGCGGTCGTCCAGATGGTTGTGCTTGCTGAAATCGATGCTCAGGTCGCAATCGATCAGCTTGGCCACCGAAAACGGATACTCCCTCACCACCACATGCAAGTCGGTACTGCAATGGGCGAACAGCAGCTCGCCGTTGGAGAGGATGAAATTGAAGGTGCCGTGGCCGGCGATCTCGCCGGCCAGCGTTTCCAGCGCCGCATACAGGAGGTGCCGCTCCGGCTGGGCGTCGAAGCGCAGCGCCAGGCCGGACAGCAGATGGCAGAAGGCGCGCTCGCTGTCGGTGTCGCCCCACGGCGAGTACAGGCTGGGATTCGGATCGAACAGTTTCAGGTCGCCGTTGTGGGCGAAGGACCAGGTCTGGCCCCACAGCTCGCGCGTGAACGGATGGCTGTTTTCCAGCGAGATGCGGCCCTGCGTCGCCTTGCGGATGTGGGCCACGACGTTCCTGGCCTTGATCGGGTTTTGCTTGAGCTGCGCCGCCAGCGGCGAATCGGCCGAGGGCAGGTAGTCGGTGTACAAGCGGCAGCCGCTGGCGGTGTGCAGGGCGATGCCCCAGCCGTCCCGGTGTTCGCCGGTGCGGCCGCCGCGTTCGGAAAAGCCGGCGAAGGAAAAATCGACGGCGGCGGGTTTGCTGCTGCTCATAGCAAGTAATTGGCACATGGCGTAGGCGACATAGTTAAACGATGTCCCACGATAACGGCCGCACTGCCATGGCGGAACGAATGTTTTGGCATAACCATAGGCGAAAGCATTCCTTCTGCTTTGGCGTCCACGGGCATACGCTGTCGACATTCTCAGTACCCATCGAGGAGTATATGTCATTCCCCATCCTGCAAAAGTACCTGGCGCGCTTATCCGACGCGACCGGCGCCGCTTCCAGCATCTGGCTCGATCACGAGGGCAAGGCGCAGGGGCGGTTTTTCAATTGCACCATGAGCAGCGCGTTCCAGCCCATCCGGCAACTGGACAGCTCCGCGGTGCAGGCCTACGAAGGGCTGGCGCGCAGCGTCTCGGCCCAGGACCTGGGCCTGTCGCTGTGGAAGCTGCTCGACCATGCGGCCAGCGACGACGAGTCCATCGAGCTGGACCGGCTGTGCCGCATGCTGCACTCGATTAATTTCTTCCGCCAGGCCGAGGCCGCGCCGAACGCGCATGCCGACCTCTACCTGAACGTGCACGACCGCCTGCTGAGCGCGGTCAGCAGCAACCATGGCCATGCCTTCCGCCGCATCCTCGATGCGCTGGAATTGCCGCTGGAGCGCGTGGTGCTGCAATTGCCGGCGGCGACGCCGCAGCAGGGCTGGCTATTGAACTATGTGTCGGACAACTACCGGCGCAACGGTTTCCGCTTCGCGGTCAATGTGGCGGGCCCGCGCGACGCGCTGCACGTGCTGGGGCGCTTGCGGCCGGACGTGTTCAAGCTGGACGCGCGCGACTTGCATGAGGAACCGGCCTTGCTGGAATTGCTGCAGCGTTGCGCTGCCGACAAGGTGGCGGTGGTGTTCAAGCGGCTGGAGACCCAGCAGCAGTTGACGGCGCTGCGCCAGCTGGGCGACACGGCGGGCGTGCCGCTGCTGGTGCAGGGCTATCTGCTCGATGAGCCGCGTGCCGCGCTGCTGGAGCCGGCACGCCGCGCCGCATGAGCGGGATGGCGGGGATCAGTTCAGAACCCAGTTGTACTGCACTTGTGCCCAGACTGGCGCGTTGCCGCTCTCTTTGCCGACCGGCTTGAACTTGCAGGTGGCGCCGGCGCGCAGGGAAGCCTTGTCCAGCGCCAGGTGGCCGCTCGACGAGATCACTTTGGTTTCTTGCACATTGCCGCTGGCATCGACCAGCACGGCCAGCTTGACCGCGCCCTGGATGTCATCTTCCAGCCAGGAATTGCGGTAGTTAGGGACGTCGCAATCGGCGGCTGCCAGGCGGGTTGGGGCGCTGACGGCGCCGGCGGCGAAGGCTGGGCCGGCGAAGGCGGACAGCAGCAGGACGGTAGCGGCGGCGAGGGTACGAGTGTTCATGGTGGGCTCCAGGTAGGTTCGGTTAAGTGTCAAAAGACAGCTGGTACGAAGCCAATATACTGCGCCGCATCATATATTGAAAATTTATTGTTGGAATAGCAGCCATGCGCCAGTCGCATAACTTATCCGTTTTCATAGACAAAACTAGTTGCCCATAGGCACCATCATGTTACCGCTAACTTTTTGCGATACAGATATTTTGACTCGCATGTGCATCCGCATCATTTTTCAAACGCAGAGGCCTGCCGCGCTGCGATAACGATATTGAATTTGTATTTTCTGGTGCGGCTGCTTAAATATAAACCTCAGGTTTAAGGAGATCATCATGAAGATAATCCATTTGGCAGCGGTGGCGGGCATGCTTACGGTTGTGCCCGCTATACAGGCGCAGGAGGACACGGTTTCTGTACCGGTCAGGGCAAACGAGGTGCGCATCGACTTACCGGACAATCATAAAAAGATGTGGCCGGCCGATTATGACGACTATAAACGCGACTATAGCCTGTCGAATGGACAAACACTGTCCATCATCAGCCGCGGAACCAATATGTACGCTTATGTCGGCAATGACAAATGGCATAAGATCGCCGCCGTCGCGCCGAATACTTTTGTCGCGCTGGACCGGAAATTAAAAATGGAAATCAACCTGCTGGGCGAGGAGCAGGCGAACGGCTGGGTCACCATGGTGGTGCCGGCGCAGCAGCTTTCCAGCGGCGAGATTGTGCCGGAAAAGATCGTGTATTTTGCAATGCACTAGTTTTTCATTTCCCTCCGCATAGGCTATAGTATCCATATTGTTTTAGACGGATGGGCTATGGCATCGCGCAGAGATTTTATACAGCAGGGTTTAGGCCTGACGGCCGCAAGCTTTTTGTCGGTGCCGCTGATCGGCTGCTCGTCCGGCAGTCCGGTGCGGCAGGCCGGCACGGCGGCCAAGCCGGCTCCGCATCCGGCGCCGGTGCTGGCGCAAGCCAGGCCCGCCGCCAGCATGCCGCGCGCATCGGAACAGCCGGCGCCGTCCATCGCCAGGGGCGAACCGGAGCCGCCGCCCGATATCTTCGACGCCCAGGCGCTGGACCTGGAATTCTGGCTCAAGCCGCGCACCATCGAGGTGTTCCGCCCGGCCAGCAACGAGCGCGCCAAGCTGCTGTACTGGCGCGACGGCGAGATCATCGAATCGGCCTACCAGGACTTGTGCCATTTGCTGCGCGACGTCAACGGCAAGGAAACCGCGCGCATCGATCCCAAGCTGTTTGAAACGCTGTGGGGCACGCAAGCCTTCGTGCAGCGCTACGGCATCGATACGCCGCTGGAAATCCTGTCCGGCTACCGTACCTCCGCCTCCAACAACAAGCTGCGCGAAGCCGGCGTGCCGGCCGCGCGCCAGTCGCTGCACATCGAGGGCCGCGCCGCCGACATCCGCATCGCCAACCTGAATTCCGAAGTGCTGGGCGGCTTGGTCAAGAGCTTCCGCCAGGGCGGCGTCGGCTTCTATTACCGTGCCGGCGCGCGCGGCGGCTGGATCCACGCGGACACCGGCCTCAAACGCACCTGGAAGGGCTGAGCGCCGCTCCGGCCTACTCGTAATAGTAGGAGTGGTAGGGCAGGCGGGTCAGGTTGGCCTCGATCTGCCGGTCTATCTCCTGCGCGTTGACGTAGCGTTCCCACCAGATGCGCCATCCCAGCATCTGGTCGCGCCGCACGTCGGGATGCTCGCGCAGGTAGCCGTCCATGAATCGCGTGAATTCCGAGACGTATTCCTTGCGCCCCGGCCCGGGGCCATAGAGATATTTCATGGTAAGACCTCCCATCGATTACACTGGCGGCTTGGCCAGGCAAGATCAGGAAACAGGATTTGTATGCAAGACAATAACGAGCCGCCGCGCTTCCGTCCGGTGCCGTGGAGCGGGCTGGAAACGCCCGCCGATGTGGAACTGTGGATCGCGGAACATAATCTCAGCCTGCAGGAAAACATCGGCAAGCATGAAACCGGTTATGGCGTCTGTTTCACGCTGGCCGAGGGCGGCGAGATCTATATGCAGACCACGCAGGACGGCGCCTTGATCCTCGATGTTACGCCGGAAGCGGCATGGGTGGCGCCGCTGATCATGGCGGCGGCCCGCATCGACGAAGCGCCGCAGGGTTCGCTGTGGGTGTTGCCGGACGATAAACTGATACAGTTGATGATAGGACTGAGCAGCCTGATCGCCAGTTCGATGCTGGTCGTGGGCCACCATTTCGGCCTGCGCCGGCGGATGGGCGCCTGGTAGGACCAACCAATACAAGGAATTTCATGCACAAACGCGATTTCACGTTCAAGGTGGCCCTGCTGGCCATCGCTTTGGCGGCGTTGCCGGCCGCCGCCGCCGACCTGCTGGCCAGCGTCAAGGCGCGCGGCACGCTCAAGGTGGCGCTGGAAGGCACGTATCCGCCGTTCAACTACAAAGACCAGAAGAGCGGCGAGCTGGCCGGCTACGATGTCGACGTGGCGCGCCTGATCGCGGGCAAGCTGGGCGTGAAAGTGGAATTCGTCAGCAGCGAGTGGGCCAGCATCCTGGCCGGGCTGTCGGCCAACAAGTACGACGTGATCATTTCCCAGGTCGGCATCAATCCCAAGCGCGAGCAAGCCTTCGATTTTTCCGTGCCGTACATTTACTCGATGCCGCAGCTGATCGTGCGCAAGGACGACAAGGCCGCGTATAAAACGCTGGCCGACCTCAAGGGCAAGAAGCTGGGCGTGGGACAGGGCAGCGTCTACGAGCAGCAGGCCAAGGCGGTGCCGGGCATCGAGGTGCGCAGCTATGCGGCGGCGCCCGACACCATGTCGGACCTGGCCAGCGGCCGCCTCGATGCGGCGCTGAACGACAGCCTGATGTCGGCCTACCTGCTGAAGATCTCGAAATTGCCGATCAAGGCCGGCGCCCAGGTGGGCGCGGTCGAGCGCATGGGCATTCCTTTCCAGAAGGGCAATCCGCAATTCAAGGACGCGCTCAACAAGGCGCTGGCCGCCGCCGCCGCCGATGGCAGCCTGAAAGCCATTTCGCTGAAATGGTTCGGCACCGACGTCAGCAAGGCGCCGTAAGCATGGAGTTGCTGGAGCTGTTGCGCGAGGCCGCGCCGGTGATGCTGCGCGGCGCCGGCTATACCGTGCTGTTCGCGCTGGCCGCCATGCTGGGCGGGCTGCTGATCGGCTTCCCGGTGGCGGTGATGCGCATCCTGCCGTACCGATTGCTGCGCTGGCCGGCCGGCGTGTATGTCAGCCTGATGCGCGGCACGCCGCTGCTGGTGCAGATGTTCGTCATCTACTACGGCCTGCCCAGCGTCGGCGTCGAATTCACGCCGGTGACGGCCGGCATCCTGGCGCTGAGCCTGAACTCGGGCGCCTTCCTGTCGGAAAGCCTGCGCGGCGCCATCGGCGCGGTCAGCAAGGGCCAGTGGGCGGCCAGCTACAGCCTCGGGCTCGGTTATTGGGCCACGCTGCGCCATGTGGTGATGCCGCAGGCCTTGCGCATCGCCGTGCCAGCCATGAGCAACACCCTGATCAGCCTGATCAAGGATACCTCGCTGGTCTCGGTCATCACGCTGACCGAGCTGATGCTGTCGACCAAGGAAGTGATCGCCACCACCTTCCAGCCGCTGCCGCTGTACCTGGCCGCCGCCGCCATCTATTGGGTGCTGAGTTTGCTGTTCGAGGCGCTGCAACGGCGCGCCGAACAACGCTTGAACCGCGCGCACCGCTGAAGCGCCGCCCATTGCTCGACATCGCCAGGCTTAAATGTTAGTCTGAAGACATCAGCAAAGGGGTGGTATGGAGAAGCCAGCGCAATCATCCAGGACCGAATTGCAATCCCGCAGGCAGCCGATCTCCGAGGCGCGCCTGGACGGGCTTGCCGGCATCGCGCTGGTGGCCGAGGCGGCCGCGATGGCGCCTTACGAAGCCATGATGGCCACCATGGGCGACAGCGGCGCCCCGGACCACGAGGCCGTGATGGCCGACCAGGACTATTTCAACGATATCTACCTGCTGGCGCCGGTCGGCTATTTCGTGCTCGGCTTCGACACCGCCATCCTGCAGATGAACGTGGTCGGCGCCGACTTGCTGGGCCTGCCACGCAACAACCCCGAGCATGTGCCGTTCCGCCAGTTCATCGCGCCGCGCTTCTTCGAGGACTTCGACCGTTTCCTGCGGCGCGCCGTCAACAGCAGCCAGCCCGAGCATTGCGACCTGCAGATGGTGCGCGCCCGCAACCAGCAGGGCTTCCCGGTGACGCTGCGCGCCAGCGCCGACAGCAGCGGCCAGGCGATCCGGGTGGTGCTGGAGCTGGCCGAGGGCAAGCTGGCGGCGCTGGAGCGCAGCGAGGAGCGTTTCCGCCGCATCGTCCACAGCGCCGAGGAAGGCATCTGGGAAATCGATGGCGCCGCGCGCACCAGCTTTGTCAATCCGAAAATGGCCCACATGCTGGGCTACGGCATCGAGGAGATGCTGGACCAGCCGCTGGTGGCCTTCATGGACGACGAGGGCCGCGCCATCCTCGAACGCAATATCGCGCGCCGCCAGCAGGGCGCGGCCGAGCGCCACGAATTCAAGTTCCTGCGCAAGGACGGCGGCGAGCTGTGGGCCACGCTGGTCACCAATCCCATCTTCGACGCCGACGGCGGCTACCTGGGGGCGCTGGCGCTGGTGACCGACATCACGGCCACCCGCGCCTCGGCCGACCTGATCTGGCAGCAAGCCAATTTCGACACGCTGACGGCGCTGCCCAACCGCCATATGTTCCAGGACCGGCTGGGGCAGGAGGTCAAGAAGGCGCGCCGCGAGGGCCTGCTGCTGGCGCTGCTGTTCATCGACCTGGACGGCTTCAAGCAGGTCAACGACACGCTGGGCCACGAGCAGGGCGACGCCCTGCTGGTGGAGGCGGCGCGCCGCATCGGCGCCTGCGTGCGCGCCTCGGACACGGTGGCGCGGCTGGGCGGCGACGAGTTCACGGTGATCTTGTCCGGGCTGGACCAGATGACCGGCATCGACCGCATCACGCAAACCATGCTGGCGCTGCTGAACCGGCCGTTCGCGCTGGGCGCGGCCACGCCGTCGATCTCGGCCAGCGTCGGCATCGCGCTGTTCCCGTCGGACGCGGTGACGCCGGAAGAGCTGCTGCGCCACGCCGACCAGGCCATGTACGCGGCCAAGCAGGGCGGACGCAACCGCTACAGCTATTTCACGCCCGACCTGCAGCTGGCGGCGCAGGCGCGCCAGCAAGTCACGCTGGACCTGCGCTCGGCGCTGTCCGGCCAGCAGTTCGAGCTGTACTACCAGCCCATCGTCAATCTGCAGACCGGCCAGATCGAGCGGGCCGAGGCGCTGCTGCGCTGGCGCCATCCGCAGCGCGGCCTGCTGGGGCCGGCCGATTTCCTGCCGTTCGCCGAGTCCGGCGGGCTGATGATGGAGATCGGCGACTGGGTGTTCCGCCAGGCGGCGCGGCAGGCGCGCCTGTGGCAGGACGAGTTGGGGCCGGGCTTCCAGGTCGGCATCAACCAGTCGCCGGCGCAGTTCCGCGGCGACACCGCGCTGTACGTCGGCTGGCTGAACTACGCCACCCAGCTGGGGCTGCCGCCGCGCAGCATCGTCATCGAAATCACCGAGGGCGTGCTGATGGACGGCACGGCCCAGGTGGCGGACCGGTTGCGCGACCTGCGCGAGATGGGGGTGCAGGTGGCGCTGGACAACTTCGGCACCGGTTATTCGTCGCTGGCCCACCTCAAACACTTCGGCATCGACCTGCTCAAGCTGGACCACAGCTTCATCCAGCACCTGGCCAGCGACAGCGGCGACCTGGCCATGTGCGAGGCGCTGATCGTCATGGCCCACAAGCTGGGACTGCGGGTGGTGGCGGAGGGCGTGGAAACGCCGGCGCAAAGCGGCTTGCTGGCGATGGCCGGCTGCGATTTTGCCCAGGGATATGTGTTTGCGCAGCCGATGCCGGCCGCCGAATTCAGCGCGCTGGCCAGGCGCGGCCTGATGCTGCCGAACTAGGCCGGGTTGGCGTTCAGCGCAAGCTCAGCAGGGAGATCACGCGCTCGCGGCTGATGCCGGCCAGCGCCGAGGTGATCGACAGCAGCGACTGGTAGCCGGGCTGCCTGGTGGTGGAGACGAAATTCTGCGCGACCTGGTCCATGCCGGCCTTGCTGGCGCTGGGCGCCGCGCTTTGCACGCGCGCGCTGACCTGGTTCAGCGCCAGGTGCACGGCGGCGATCGACTGCTCGACCTGCGCCAGCGCCTGCACCACTTGCTGCAGCGTGGCGCGGATCGCTTCCATGTCGGTGGTTTGCCAGTTGTCCGGATCGATCGCCGGCGTCTCGGCCTCGGCCTTCACGCGGTTCAGCTGGCCGGTCGGGAAGCGGATGCCGCTGCCCTGCACGGCGATGGTGTCGCGCACGTTCGACCATTGCGCTTCCGGGGTGGAGAATTCCAGCTGGCCGTCGTCGTTCAGCTTGGCGCGCACGCCGGCCGGCGCCAGCGCGTCGTCGAAGCGCTGGGCGATCTGGTCGTCGCTCAGGCCCGGCTCCAGCACCACCGAGCGCAGGTTCTGGCCGCCGCCGATGGAGATGGCCAGCACTTCGCGGCCGCCGGTGCGCAGGTTGGGCAAGTTCATGCCGCGCACCGTGAAGTTGGTGCTGGTGCCCTTGTTGCTGAACTTGAGGCGGGCGTCGAGCGTGCCGCCGGAGGCGTTGCTGCGGTTGCGCCAGCTGTTGCTGAACTGGCGCACGCGGGCGTCCAGCGTGCCGTCGGCGCGCTGGCGCGCGGCCAGGCGCGCGCTCAGGTCGGCCTTCAGGTTGCGCAGCTGGGCCGCGCTTTGCTCCAGGAAATCGAGCGCCTGCTGGGCGCCGGAGATGTCGCCCTGCAGCGGCTGGTCCCAGTTGCCCAGGCCGCGGCGCAGCGGCGCCGCCGAGTTCGGCGTCGGATTGACCGGCGTGGCCGTGGCCGCATTCTCTCCATTCAACCCCAGAGAGGTGCCGTCCACCGCGCTGGCATTGCCGGCGTTGGCGCCGGGAACAATGACGGGTGGCGTGGAAGTGGAAGAGATCTGCATGCTATGGACTGGTCAGGGGATTACAGCATGTTAAACAGCGACAGGTTGCTGATCTTCGAGTACGCCTTGTACGACGCCTGCAGCGCCAGGTTGTAGCCGTTCAGTTCGGTCGCGGCCTCGCCCATGTCCAGCGAACCGAGGTCGATCAGCGCGGTCGAGTTCGACAGGCTGACGTTGGCGTGGTTGTTGTCCAGCGTTTCCATGACGTTTTGCGCGCCGCCGAAGTTGGCGATCTTGCTGGCGACCAGGTCCAGCGTCGCGGTGGCGCCATCCATGTTGGCGCCCAGCGCGTCGCGCAGGCTCTGCGTGCTCGACGTCACGCCCGGCTGCGACAGCTCGAAGATGGTGGTGTCCATCTGGTTGAGCAGTTTTTCCATGCCGGACACGTCGACGTTGACGGTCTGCGTGATGCCGTTGCCGACCACCGATTTTTGCTCGTTGGTGTTGCCGGTGAAGGTGTAGCGCGAACCCATGGCGGCGGTGGCGTCGTAGGTGATCGACGGCGTGCTGGTCAGCGTGCCCGAGAAGATGTAGCGGCCTTCCTGGTCCTTCTCGTTGCTGCTGTAGTAGAGACTGTCGCGCAGCGAGCTCATGGTCTGGACCATGGACTTCAGGTCGTCCGGCGTGTTGCTGCCGTCGGCCGCCCAGACCAGCAGGTCCTTGCTCTGGGTGATGTCGGCCACCATGCTGCTCAGGTAGGTCTCGTTGGTCGACAGGCGGATCTTGATGGCGGAGATGTTGCTGCGGTACTGGCCGATGATGGCTTCCTCGCGGGTCAGGCGCGACAGGCGCACATTGGTGACCGGATCGTCCGACGGCACCTGGATCTTCTTGCCGTTGGCCATGGCGGCGGTGATGGCCGCCAGGTGGCTTTGGTTGTCTTGCAGGCCGCGGTTCATGGTGGCCTGGAACTGGCTGGTAGCGATGCGCATTCAGGCTCTCCTTAACCGAACATTTGCAGTGTCGAGTCGAACAGGGTGTTGGCGACCGCGATCACCTTCATGTTCGCCTGGTACATATTCTGGAACTCCACCAGGTTGATCGCTTCCTCGTCGGTGTTGACGGCGCTGGTCGATTTCCAGTCGTCTTCCGATTGCTGGCGGATGGTGGTGGCGGTGTTCAGCTGCGACTGGTTCTGCTGGCTGTCGATGCCCAGCTTGCCCACCAGCTGGGTGTCGGCGTCGCCCAGCAGCACATTGCCCAGCGTGGTCAGCGCGATCGGCTGGCCCTTGATATCGATCAGTTTCTGCAGGTTGCCGCTGTCGCCGGGCGTGCCGTCGCTGGAGAACGCCAGGTCGGTGGTCTGGAAGCCGTCGGTGATCTGCAGCAGGCCGGTGGCGCTGGCCGGATTGAATTTCAGCAAGTCGGTGCCGGCCGTGGTGCCATCCTTGAAGCCGAGCGCCAGTTGGGCGTTGACCTTGTCCGCCATCTGCTCGGCGATCTCGGCGATCGACTTTTGCAGCGGCAGCAGGGTGTTTTTCTTGTAGTCGCCCAGGCCGCCGAGCTGGCCGCCGATCTTGGTGTCGTCCAGCTTGAACTTGGAGCCGGCGAAGGCGGCGGTCAGGATCGGGGTGCCGCTCGAGGTGTCGTAGCTCAGCTTGGCCGACAGGTTGCCCACCACCAGCGGCTGGCCGCTCTTCATCGAGACCGTCGAGGTGCCGTCGGGATTGTTGATGACTTCGATCGCCACCTGCGAGGCGACGCCGTCGATCAGCTGTTCGCGCTTGTCGATCAGGGCCGAGGTGTTGGTGCCGGCCGAGCCGACTTCGATGATCTTCTGGTTCAGCGCGGCGATGTCGGCCAGCGACTGGTTGAGCGAGGGCAGGATCGCCGATTGCTGCTGCTGGACCGAAATCAGCTGGTTGGCGGTGACGTTGTAGATGCTGTTGAACTGCTGCGACATCGAGTCGGCGGCGGTGATCACCTGCTGGCGCAGCGGGCTCGAGGTCGGATCGACGCCGGCCGCGTTGAGCGCCTTGAAGAAATTGTCGATGCCGTAGCTCAGGCTCGACTTGTCGTCGCTCATGACCTTTTCCAGCTGCGTCAGATACGGCTGGGTCTGCGAGTGCGAACCCAGGTCGGACGCCGCGCGCCACATCTGCTGCGACTTGTAGGAATCGCTGAAACGCAGCAGCGAGCCGACCTGCACGCCGTTGCCGGGCGATTTGGTGCCGGGATCGGACGCCATCGCCACCAGCAGCGCGCCTTGGCGGGTATAGCCCTTGGTTTGCGAGTTGGCGATATTCTGGCTGACGGTGTTCAGTGCGGCCTGGGCGGCCAGGGCGCCCGACAGTGCGTTGTAAGTGATGGTCATGTAGCGGGTCTTTCCTGGTGAAGGCCGGAGGACCAGTTGCTCGCAGCGTCTAGGCTACCGCCACCGGTCCGTTATCTGTAGAAGGCGACCGCTTACTTGGAGCGATTAAGCGTTCCGGATAAATTTTGCGTTGAGGCAACTGCGGCGCCGGCGGGCGCGCTGGCCGGCGGCAACAGCTGGCGCAGGATGGCGTCGGCCACGCCGAAGGCGCGCTTGCCGGCCAGCTGGTCGGCCACCAGGTTGTCGGCCATGTCCAGCATGTCCTGGTTGATGCGGTCCTTGCTCGGGCTGTCGTCGGCGGCCAGCGCGCGGGCGCCGTCGCGCATCTGGTGCAGCATGTGGCCGATGAAGAAACTCTCGAACTTGACCGCCGCCTCGGTGGCCTTGGCGCGGTAGGCCGGATCGACCGTGTCGCCGGGGGCGGCCGGGGCCGGCACGGCGTAGCTGTCGCTGAGCTTGTCGGCCACGCCCAGGCGCAGCTTGCTCGGATCGAATTCGGTGGGAAGGAGGCTCATGGGGATTCCTTAGATGACAAGCAGTTCGCCTTCGATGGCGCCGGCCTGGTCCAGCGCCTGCAGGATGGCCATGATATCGTCGGGCGAGGCGCCCAGGCTGTTGACCACGTCGATGATGGATTGCAGCTTGGCGCCGGCCGGCCACTTGAACATCTGCGCCGCGCCCTGGTCGGCGCTGACCTGGGATTGCGGCGTGGCCACGGTGGTGCCGCCGGCCAGCGCGTTCGGCTGGCTGACCTTGGTGCTTTCGGAAATCACCACCTTGAGCGAGCCGTGGGTGACGGCGGCGGCGCGCACCCGCAAGCCTTCGGCGATCACCACGGTGCCGGTGCGGGAATTGAACACCACTTTCGGGGCGTCGTCGCCGACGTCGATGTTCAGCGATTCGAGCTTGGCCATGAAGGCCACGCGCTGGGTCGGATTGGCCGGCGCCACCACGTCGACGCTGGTGGCGTCGCTGGCGGTGGCGATGTCGCCGAAGCGCTTGTTGATCGAGTCGACGATGTTGATCGCGGTCTGGAAATGCGGATGGCGCAGCGACAGGCGCACGGTGGGCTTGCTGGCGAAGTCGGTGGCGATCTCGCGCTCGATCGCGGCGCCGCTCGGGATGCGGCCGGAAGTGGGGGTGTTGACGGTGATCGAGGAGCCGCTCTTGCCTTGGGCGCTGAAGCCGCCGACCACCACGTTGCCCTGGGCCAGCGCGTAGACTTCATTGTCGGCCGCGCGCAGCGGGGTCAGCAGCAGGGCGCCGCCGCGCAGGCTCTTGGCGTCGCCCATCGACGAGACCACGACATCGATGCTCTGGCCCTTGCGGTAGCCGGGCGGGAACACCGCCGACACCATCACGGTGGCGACGTTTTTCGATTTGGCGTCGGTGCCGTCGGGCACCTTGACGCCGAACTGCTTGAGCATATTGATCACCGACTGGCTGGAGAACTTGACCTGGGTCGAGTCGCCGCTGCCGTTGAGGCCGACCACCAGGCCGTAGCCGACCAGCGGATTGTCGCGCATGCCCTCGACGGCGACCAGGTTGCGCAGCACTTGCGCCGCCTGCGCCGGCACGGCGGCCGTCAGCGTGAAGCACAGGGCGAAGGGCAAGGCCAGGAGACGGGACAGCTTGCGGAAATTCATGAGATTCACCCGAAAAAGAAGGACAACAGGACTGCTTAAAACGGCATGAACGGGCCGTTGAAGAAGCGCGACAGCCAGCCGGCCGATTGCGTATCGGCCAGCGTGCCCTGGGCCGAATAGGCGATGCGGGCGTTGGCGATGCGCAGCGACGACACCTGGTTGTCGGCGTCGATGTCGGCCGCGCGCAGGTAGCCGCGCAGGCGCACGAATTCCTCGCCCTGGTTCAGGGTCAGGGTTTTCTCGCCGGACACCCGCAGCAGGCCGTTCGGCAGCACTTCCTGCACGATCACGGTGATGGCGCCGGTCAGCGCGTTCTGCTGGGTGCTGGTGGCGTCGCCGGTGAAGGTGTTGGAGGCGCCCAAGCCGACGGCGGCCTTGCCGAAGGTCTTGCCCAGCAGGTTGGGGGCGTTGATGGTGTCGCTGGAATCCTTGGAATAGCTGGTGCCGGCCTTCTTGCTGGCCTGGGTGGTTTCCTGCAGGTTGACGGTGACGATGTCGCCGACCCGGAAGGCGCGGCTGTCCGACGTCAGCGACAGGCCGAGGTCGGAGCTGAAGACGCCGCCGGAACTGCCTTTCGGGCCGATGACGCGCGACACCGTGGGCGGCTCGTCGGACGGGCCGGGGCGCACGGCGGGCGGCTGCAACGCGGCACAGCCGGCCAACGACAAGGTCGCCAGGACCAGGGCGGGCAGTGCGGTTTTCATCAGCGTGCTGCCTGCGACAGGTATTGCAGCATATTGTCGGCGGCCGACAGCACCTTGGTGTTCATTTCATAGGTGCGCTGGGCGGCGATCATGTCGACCATTTCCTCGACCACCTGGACGTTGGAGCCCTCCAGCGTGCCTTGCTTGAGCTTGCCCCACTGGGCGGTGCCCGGCGTGCCTTCGGTCGGCGTGCCGCTCGACGGCGTCTCGGCGAACAGGTTCTCGCCCAGGGCCAGCAGGCCGGTCGGGTTGATGAAGCTGGTCAGGGTCAGCTGGCCCAGCTGCTGCGGCGTGGTGTTGTCGGCGATCTTGGCCGAGACGGTGCCGTCCTCGCCGATGGTCAGCGCGGTGGCGTTGGCCGGCACGGTGATCTGCGGGATCAGCGGCAGGCCGTGGGCGTTGACCAGGATGCCGTTGGCGTCGACCTGCAACTGGCCGGCGCGGGTGTAGGCGGTGGTGCCGTCGGGCTGGCGCACCGACAGGAAGCCGTTGCCCATGACCGACACGTCCATCTGGTTGCCGGTGGTCTGCAGCGTGCCCTGGGTGAACACCTTCTGGGTGCCGACCATGTGCACGCCGTTACCCAGCTGCACGCCGGACGGCGCCAGCGTGTTGTTGTCGGCGCGCTGCGCGCCCGGCTGCTGTTCCACCGAGTAGAACAGGTCTTCGAACACCACGCGGTCGCGCTTGAAGCCGACGGTGTTGGCGTTGGCCAGGTTGTTGGCGATCGCCTGCAGTTTCTCGTCCTGTGCCTGGACGCCGGTTTTGCTGATCCACATTGCTGGATTCATGAATTTCTCCCTGTTGGTGTAACGTGGACCGGCTTAGCCGCCGACCAGGCGGTTACCGGATTCGGCCATCGAATCGGTGGCCTTGAACAACTTCATCTGGATTTCAAACGTGCGGTTCAAGCTCATGGTGGCGACCATTTCCTCCACCGCCGAGACATTGCTGCCCTCGAGGTGGCCGGGGCGCACCGTCACCGTGGCGTCGGTCGCCAGCGGCTGGCCGTTGCGCGCCACCAGCAGGCCCGCTTCGTTCTTGGTCAGCTCCGAGGCTTCGGCCTTGACCAGGCGCAGCTTGTCGATGGTTTGCATGGTGGTGGTGCCGGGCGCCTGGATCGAGATGGTGCCGTCGTTGCCGATGTCGATCTTGCTGTACTCGGGGATCACGATCGGCCCGCCTTCGCCCATCACCACATTGCCGTTGATGCGCAGCGTGCCGGTTTCATCGAGCGCCATGGCGCCGGCGCGGGTGTAGGCCTCGCCGGCCGGTCCCTGCACGGTCAGGAAGCCGGCGCCGGACACCGCGACGTCGAGGTCGCGCCCGGTGGATTTCAGCGTGCCCTGGCGGGTCGACACCGAATTGGCCTGCAATTGCGACATATGGCGGTCGTCGTAGCCGTAACCGTTGACGGTCTGGGCGGTCGACAGTTCCATATTGGCGCGGAAGCCGCCGGTGTCGATGTTGGCCAGGTTGTTGGCGTGCACCTGTTGGCCGCGCAGGGCCCGTTCGGCCCCGCTCATGGCAGTGTAGATCAGCGCGTCCATAGCTTGGTCTTATCCCTCGGTCTGGCCTTAGATCGCTTGCATCAGCGATTGCAGCATGGTGCTTTCGGTCTGGATGACCTTGGAGTTGGCCTGGTAGTTGCGCTGCGACGTCATCAGGCCGACCAGCTCGGAGGTGATGTCGACGTTCGACTGTTCCAGCGAGCTGACGTTGATGGTGCCGCCCATGCCCACGCCCGGCGCGTTGACCAGCGGCTCGCCCGAGTCGATCGAGGAAGTCCAGCTGGTGTCGCTGATCGAGGTCAGCGCGCCTTCGTTCGGGAAGGTGGCGATCGCCAGGCGGCCGACGGTCTGCTTCTGGCCGTTGCTGTAGCTGGCGATGACGGAACCGTCGGAACCGATGGCGACGCCGGAATAGGTGCCCGAGCTGTAGCCGTCGGCGTTGTTGGCCGAGGTGGTCGCCTCGCCGGCGAAACCGGTGGTGCCGGTGTAGTCGATCACCACGTCCTTGAGCACGGCGCCGTTGGCGCCGGCCGCCAGGCCCGACAGGGCCAGCGTGTTGGTGCCGGCGGTGGTCGCGTCCGGGGTCAGCATGTGGCCGTCGACGGCGGTGTCGAAGGTCATCGTCAGCGGCGTGCCGAGGTCGGCGCCGTCCAGCAGGTAATGGACGTCGACGCTGCCGGCCACGCCCGGGACGCTGCCGTCCGGGGTGCGCGAGAAGTACTGCGTCAGCGTGTGCTTGCCGCCCAGCGTGTCGTACAGGATGGTGGCCTTGGACATGCTGAAGGTCTGCGGGTCTGGCGGGTTGGCGGCGTCGATCGGCGGCGTGCCCCAGGTGCCGGTCGGCGCTTCCCAGTCGGCCGACAGGTTGCCGACGTAGGTCATGTCCTTCGAGGCGACGGCCGGGATCGCGCCGGTCGGGATCGCCAGGTCGCCCAGCGCGCCCAGCGTGGTGGTGCCCGGGCTGACCGCATAGCCCTGCACCTTGCGGCCGGAGGCGTCGATCAGGAAGCCGTCCTTGGACGAGTCGAAGATGCCGACGCGGGTGTATTCGGTCTGGCCCGACTGCGCATCCTTGGCGATGAAGAAGCCGCGGCCGTTGATCGAGGCGTCCAGCGAGCGGCCGGTGTTCAGGATGCCGCCGGACAGGCCGACGTTCTGCGTGGTCGAACCGACCATCACGCCGGTCAGCTGGCTGCCCGCCACCAGGGTCGAGAAGTTGGCGCGGCTGGACTTGTAACCGTAAGTGCCGGCGTTGGCGATGTTGTGGCTGGTGACGTCCAGCGAATCGTTAATGGCCTGAATGCCAGACAATGCGATATCGAAACTCATGATGGATACCTTCCTTAGAGAGTGGCGGTGGACTTACCGTTGAAAGCGGTGATGGCGGTGGTGGCGGCTTCGCCGATGTTGGCGATGTTCAGCACCACGCTGCCGCCGGGCGACAGGCGCACGCTGTTCAGGCGGCCCTGGATGTCGATCGCCGGGGTTTCCTTGGTGCTGGTCTCGACCGACATCGTGTAGGTGCCGGCCGGCAGCTTCAGCTTGGCCGGGTCGATCGAGAACGCGACCTCGCCCGGCGCCTGCGTGCCGAGGCCGATTTCGTGCTTCTCGCCGTCGGCGCCGGTCAGGATCAGCTTGGTGCTGGTGCTGGACGCTTCCAGCGTGACCTGGCCGCTGACCTTGGTGCTGCCGTCCAGCGTGACGCTCTTGGTCTCGGCCATGACGTCGGAACCGACCTGCGCGCCCAGCGCCAGCACCTGCATGCTCTGCAGCACGCTGGCGTTGTTGCTGGTCAGGTTGGCCAGGTTTTGCAGCGATTCGGTTTGCGACAGCTGGGTCAGCTGCTGCACGAAGGCGGCCGGATCGGTCGGCGACAGCGGATCCTGGTTCTGGATCTGGGCCACCAGCAGCTTGGTGAACATTTGCGACGTCTCGCTCGCGGTGTTGCCGACGATGCTGGACGTGGAGCTGTTGTTGGTGCTGCTGCTGTTGTTATCGAGGAGACTGACTGTCATGGCTTAACCTTCACCGAGTTTAAGGAGGGACTGCTGCATCGTGCGGATGCGGCCGAGGACTTCGACATTGGTCTCGAAGGCGCGCGAGGCCGACATCATGTCGGTCATCTCGGCCACCTGGTTGACGTTGGGGTAGTACACCATGCCGTCGGCGTCGGCCATCGGATGGCCGGGCTCGTAGACCTTGCGCAGCGGCTCGGCCGATTCGACCACGTCCAGCACCTGCACCTTGCCGCCGGCCGAATTCATGCCGTCCGGGCTGTCGCTCATGACGGCGGCGAACACCGGCTTGCGCGCGCGGTAGGTCTCGGCCTCGGTGCCGGCCACGGAATCGGCGTTGGCCAGGTTGCTGGCGATGGTGTTGAGGCGGACCGACTGCGCCGCCATCGCCGAGCCGGCGATTTCTGAAATATTCTTGAACGACATGCGGGCTCTCCTTACTGACCGTTGATGGCTTTCGCCAGGCCCTTGAGTTTCAGGTTGACGAAGGTCAGGCTGGTCTGGAAGTCGGTGGCGTTCTGCGAGAAGGCGGCCTGTTCGACGCCGATCTCGACCGTGTTGCCGTCGCGGGTGGGATGGTAGGGCACGCGGTACATCAGCGCGCTGTCGCCGCCGTCGCCGATGTCGCCCATGCCCTCGGCCTGGGTGTTGGCCAGCGTGGCGGCGAAATCCATGTCCTGGGCCTGGAAGCCGGGCGTGTTTTCATTGGCGATATTGGCCGCCAGGATGCGCGTGCGATCGGACCGCAAATGCAGCGCATCGGCGTGTACGCCCGCCGCGTCTTTGAAGTTAATGCCCATAATCTTCCCCTGTGGTGACATTGCGGTAAAACCGGTATTCCGTTATTGCATGAGTGCAAACCGCTACGCCCAATGTAGAATGGCGGCCGAGTGCATTACGCGCCGCCGCTCTCGGCATCATAGTAGAGGTATTGCTCATGTTCAACAAATGTATTGTAACTGGTTTGGGTGGAATGTTGCTGTTTTGCACTTCATTTTCTCCCGTCT
This sequence comes from Duganella sp. CT11-25, assembly GCF_047302815.1. Classification (NCBI taxonomy): domain Bacteria; kingdom Pseudomonadati; phylum Pseudomonadota; class Betaproteobacteria; order Burkholderiales; family Oxalobacteraceae; genus Duganella; species Duganella sp. CT11-25. The sequence goes on along the minus strand of NZ_JBKBFD010000001.1, from coordinate 1,341,160 downwards.
TTTCCGCCCCGGTTGCCATAGCGGCGGAGCAGGTGCCGGGCATCGTCGAAGCGGCCGCGCGCCAGCACGTGCAGCGCTGGGCCGACAGCAGCGGCCTGGTCGAGCCGACCTTTAGCGTCAGCGTGGTGCGCGGCAGCAGGCCGCTAGCCCCGTGCGGGCGCGCCGTCACGGTCGAGGCGGCCGATACGCGGCAGCCGGCCCGCATGCGCTTTGTCGCCGTCTGCGCCGGCGCCGACGGCTGGCGGTATGAATTCATCGTGCGCGCGCAAGTGTCGGCGCGGATTGCCGTCATGGCATCGGATGTGCCCGCAGGAAAAATACTGGCAGATGAAGATGTGTTGCTGGAGCGCCACGACATCTCTGGCATCGCCGACAGCATTGCCGATCCGCAAGACGCGGTGGGCATGAGCGGCAAGCGCGTCTTGCGTAGCGGCGAGGTGCTGCGCGCCACGCTGCTGACGTCGCCGACCATGGTCAAGCGCGGCGAACCGGTGCGCATCGTCGCGCGCCGCGACCAGATCGAGGTCAGCATGGCGGGCGAGGCGCTCGACAGCGGCGCCCGCGGCGCCGGGGTCAGGGTGCGCAACGCCAACGGCACCGTGATCCGCGCCCGCGTGACGGGCGCGGCAACGGTGGAACCTGTCGACATGCCCGTTTCCACTAGTCCGCCGACGGAGTGACGCCGGCCAGGCCGCCGCCGCGTTGCAACTGCGCGGCCAGCTTGCTGAGCTTGTCGGCGTAGTTGGGATCGGTGGCGTAGCCGCCTTGCGCCAGGCCGCTGGCGAAGGCGCGCGCGTCGCTGCCGGTGTTCAGCGCCGCCTGGTAGCGCGGGTTGCTGGTCAACAGGTTGGCGTAGTCGCGGAAGGCGCTGGCGGTGTCCGGATAGCTGCGGAAGCGCTCGGTCTTCCTCAGCATCGCGCCGTGCTCGTATTCGGTGGTGCTGGCGGCGGCCACCGCGCCTTGCCAGCCGCTGCCGGCCTTGATGCCGAACAGGTTGTTGGTGCTGGCGGCGCCGCTGCGCACCGGTTGCCGGCCCCAGGCCGATTCCAGCGCCGCATGGGCGGCCACCACATCGGCCGAGACGCCCAGCCGGGCGCCGGTTTCCTCCGCCCACGGCTTGATCGACGCCAGGAACTGCTGCTGGAGCTCGCTGTCGGCGCCTTCGCCGTCGCCGTTGACGGCGCCGCCGGCGCGGTTGCGCAAGGCCATGGCCTGCAGGCTCATGGCCTGGGAAGAGGGGGCTTCGCCGCGCAGGCCGCCGTCGCCCTTGGCGATGTAGGCGGCGACGTCGTTCTGCACTTGCTGGAAGGTCGCGCTGAAGTTGCCGGACGACGCCATGGCGCCGGTCGCCGCGGCGGGGCGGCTGGCGCTCATATTCGATACGGTTGCGGCAGTGGGTGCGGTCGGCTGCATCCCGTTAAGCTGGCGCATAAATCTGCTCCTCGCCATGCAGCACGCGCTGCATGATGCTGTATTGCTCCACCAGCAAGTCGCCGTTGCGCTTGCTCAAACGCTTGCATTCAATTACCGACTGTTCCAGCGTTTTCCAGTCCGCCTCCATTCTCTCCCGCGCCGTATTTTTCAGCAAGGCAAAAGCCTGCATCATGGTGGCCGTTGGCCCCAATAAACGTTGTACCAGCGCCACGCGCTGCTGGCGCCGCAGCTGCAGCACGTCCACCAGCGCGGAAATCGATTCGGCGACGGCGCCCAGCTCGGCCGCGCGGTGGCGCAGGGCGGCCTCGAATTGCTGCTGCAGCATGCCTTGCAAGCTGCGATAGGCGAGCAGGTCTTCCGCGATGCCGCCCAGCAGCTGACGCATGGCGTCCTGGCGGGTCATGCCCGCCGTGCCTGCCGCTTCGCTCACTGCTCGCTCCCGTGGAAACGCTGGATCAGGCCGGCAAGCTTGGCCGGATCGAACGGCAATTCGCCCTTGGCCAGCGCGTCGCGCAGCATGTCGACTTTTTCCTGGTCGATTTCCGGCATCTCGCGCATCGCCTGCAGCGCGGGTTGCATCACGGCCGACTGCAGCGGGGCCGGGGCCGAGGCCGGGGCGGGCGCGGCGGCGGCTTCGGCGCCATCCGCCGCGCCGCTGTCGGCCACCTGCTGGACGGCCATGCCGCCCGGGTTCGATGTCGGGATTCTCATACGTGTGCCTCTGGTTGGCTTGGTTTCCATACGAATATCTTATTTGTTGCGGCGCGGGTCGCGCAGCGGGCTGTCGCCGCCGCCGTTGAGCTGGTTGCGCAGTTTCTGCAGCAGGCCGGCGTCCGGCAGCGCGGTATCGACATCCTGGATCAGCATATTGCTGTTTTCCGGCATGCCGAACATGGCGGCGACGGTCTTGGCCTGGGCCGTGGTCAAGATCAGCAGTTCGATGCGGCGGTTGATGCCGGCGTCGGCGCGCTTGGTGTCGAGCGGCGCGCGGTCGGCCATGCCGACCACCTGCAGCACCGATTCCGCATTCATGGTGCCGGCCAGCAGCTGGGCGCGGGCCGACATGGCGCGGTTGGCCGACAGCGTCCAGTTGGAGAAGGCGGCGTAGCTGGTGTCGGCGTACTGCAGCGAATCGGTGTGGCCGACGATCAGCATCTGGTTTTCCATTTGCCGGAACAGCGGACCCATCTTGCGCAGCAGGGCGCGGAACTTGTCGGTCGGCACGGCGCTGCCGCGCACGAACATGCCCTGGCGGTCGGTGTCGTGCAACATCACGCGCAAGCCGTAGGGCGTGATGATGGCCTCCAGGTTGCTGGTCAGGCCGAAGTCCGAGCTCATCTTGGTCAGCGCCTTGGACAGCGCTTCCAGGTCGGACGGCGTGTCGTACTTGACCTTGGCGTCCTGCGCCACCTCTTCCTTGTCGCCGGTGGTGCGGGTGTTGGCCTCGCCGCGCGCCTTCTTGTCGCCCGGCTCCTCGGTGCTGCCGGTGTGCGGCATCGGGAAGCGGTCGATCAGGCTGCCGCGCGGACCGCCGACCTGCTCGGGCATGACGCCCTTGCCCTGGTCGGTCTTGGCGCCGTCGGCCTCGGTCAGGATCTGCTGCAGCGACTCGGTATTGCGCGCCGCCATCAGCCACAGCACCAGGAATAGGCACATCAGCGCCAGGCAGAAGTCGGCGAAGGCTACCTTCCAGGCGCCGCCGTGGTCGTCGTGCTTGTGCTTGCCGCCACCGCGCTTGACGATGGTCTGGTCATGGGCCTTGTCATGCGACTTTAGCACCGCGGCCTCCTCTGCGTGAGCTGTCCTCGGCCGGCGCGCTGTCGCGGCCTTCCAGGTCGTTGATCCAGCGTTCCAGCTGGGCGAAGCTTGGCTTGATGTTCAGCGGCACCAGGCGGCGGCCGGCGTCGATCGCCAGCAGCGGCGGCTTGCCGGCCACGTGGGTGACCAGCACCACCTTGACGCATTCCTTGTTGGACGCTTCTTGGTTGACCAGTTGCTTCATCATGTTGGAAATCGGGTCCAGGATGCCGTAGCAGAAGAAAATACCGATGAAGGTACCGACCATCGCCGCGCCGACGTGCTCGGCGATCTCGCCCGAGGTCGCGCCTTCGCTGACGGTGTTCATGGTGATCACGATGCCCAGCACGGCGGCCAGGATGCCGAAGCCCGGCATCGCCTCGCCGATCTTGGCCAGCGACTTGGCCGGCTGGTTCAGCTCTTCATGGATGGCTTCCAGTTCCTGCTCCAGCACGCCTTCGAGCTCGTGGGCGTTGATCTTGCCCATCGCCATCAGGCGGAAGTTGTCGACGATGAAGGCCAGCAGTTTCGGCTCTTCCAGCACGCGCGGGTAGCGCTGGAACAGCGGGCTGTCCTTGGGCGCCTCGACGTGGGCGTCGAGCGCCTTCAGGCCGCCGGCGGCCAGTTGCAGCAGTTCGTACATCAGCAGCAGCAACTGGCGCTGGAATTCGGAATCGTATTTCTTGCGGAACACGATCTTCTTGATCTGCGTGATGGTTTCCTTCAGCACGTGGGGCGGGTTGCCGATCACCAGCGCGCCGAGGCCGGCGCCGGCGATCACGATCAGCTCGATCGGCTGCCAGATCTGATGGAAGGCCCCGCCCATCATGAAGAAGCCGCCGAAGACGCTGCCCAAAACGATAATGATGCCGACTATTTGCTGCATGATGATTCCCTTTTACGCGTCATTTTTCAATCCCTGCCGCCCAGCGCCCGTTCTGGATCAGGCGCTTTGCAGTACTGCCTTCATCTTGCCCAGCGCCGCCTTGTTGAGCTGGCAGACGCGGGCGTCGGTCAGGTCCAGCACGGCGGCGATTTCCTTGTAGCTCAGCTCGAATTCGTAATACATTTGCACCACCCGCTGTTCGCGCTCGTCGAGGCCGCGCAGCGCCTGCTCCAGGCTGCGCCTGACCATCAGCTGGTCTTCGGGGCTGGGCGCGCTGTCGTTGCTGACGCTCTCCTGCAGCACTTCGTCGAAGCTGGCGATCAGTTCGGCGTTCTCGTCCATCTGGTAAGCCTGGTAGGCTTCCGGCGTCAGCGCCAGGCCGGCCATGATCTCCGCCTCGCTCGGCTCGTGGCCCAGCTTGCGGGTCAGCGCGCGCACGGCGTCGCGCAGCTTGTGGCTCTGCTGGCGCACCGCGCGCGGACGCCAGTCCTGGCGCCGCAGTTCGTCGAGGATGGCGCCGCGGATGCGCAGGCTGGCGTAGCTGCCGAAGGCGCCGTCGGGCTCGCCGTAGCGGCGCAGCGCTTCGAGCAGGCCCATCAGGCCGATCTGTTCCATGTCGTCGCGGTCGATGGCGCCGGCGATCTGCGAATTGAGCTGGCGCACGATGCGCTTGACCAACGGCGCATAGGCCATCAGATGCTTTTGTTCGTCGGCTACGCTGTGCGCGGCCGGCGCCAGGCCGTTCGCGCCGTAGCTTTCGGCATAAGCGTCTGCGAATTCCTCTACGTATCCCATGCCCGCTCCACTGGTATTCATGCTTGCTTGCTCAATGGCGCCTACTCGATGATGAGTTTGCCAATCATGACCTCGGTAAATGGCTTTTCCCGGCCCTCGTGCTCAAACGTGACGTCGTATGCCTTGTTCAGCTCGGCCGCGAACTGGTCGATGGTCATCACCTGCGCGGTCGCCATCGGCAGGTTGGACAGCGTGCGCACCGCCACGCTGCGCAGCAGCGGCAGGTTTTCCTTGGCTTCCTTTTCCAGCTTGGCGTCGGTGGTGATCACCAGGTCGGCCGACAGGTAATGGGTCAAGGTATCGCCGGGCTGGCGCTTGAGCATGATGACCACCTTGTCCACCGTCAGGTACTTGGGCGGCAGGCCGTCGTCTTTCTTTTCCTTCTTGGCGACCTTCTTGGCCGCCTTGCCGTCCTTGGCTTCGGCCGCCGGCTCGTCGCCCTTGGACATATACCAGACTGCACCGCCCGCAACCGCGGCGCCGACCACGGCGACCAGTGCAAACGCGATGATGATTTTCATGTTCTTCATTTAACAGATTACTCCCGCTCGTTCATGGCAAAGGTGGACGTGGTCTCATCTTCGGTCAGGGCGCGGCCCGGCGTGCGGCCCTCATCCTGGTTGCGCTGCTGGCCGCCGCGGCCGGCGGCACCGCCGTCCGATTGGGCCTGGGCCTGGGCGCGCGACGACGAGACGGTCACCGCGACATCGGCGAACTGGCGGGTCGACAAGTCCTGGCGCACGCTGTCGCCGATGGTGTTGAGCTGGCGTACCACTTCGCTGTTGCTGGCCGTCAGGTTCACCTGCAGCGCGCCGGCGCTGTGGCGGATCGAGATCTCGATGCTGCCCATATTGGGCGGTTCCAGGCGGATCACGGCATGGTCGTTATTGCGCTGCAGCTGGACTTGCAGGCGGTCGCCCAGCGCTTCGCGCAGCGGCTGCTGCCATTGCTCCGGCGCGCCGGCCAGCTTGACGGTGGCGGCGGCCGGCGTGGCGGCCGGGGCCGCCGGCGCGAAGCCGACCGTGTTGCCGGTGCCGCCGGCGGTGGCGGTGGCGCGGCTGTCGTCCTTGGCCGTGGCGATGGTGGCCGGCGTGGCGGCGGTGTAGTCGGGCGCATTGCCGGCGGCGCTGTCGGCCGCGCGCACCTGGACCCGCGGCGCGGCCGCGACGGCGGCGGCCGGCAGCGCCGGTGCCGCCTCCGCCACTGGCGCGGCGGCAGCCGGCTGGACGGTGGCATCGGCCTCGGCCGCCGGGGCCTCGGCCGGCTGGTTCTTGGCCAGCGCGGCCAGCGCCGCATTGGCGGCCTGGTTGTACACGCCTTGCGGCGCGGCCGCTTGGGCACTGGTGGTGGCCAGCGCGGCGGCGGCCTGGGTCGCGGCCGCGGCGGACTCGGCGGTTTCGGCGGCGCCTGGCTGCGCGGCCGGCGTCACGGCGACACCGACGGCCGCCAGGTTCAGGCGGGTGGCCGAGGCGTTCAGCGTCGACACGGCGCTGACGGCGTCGCTGCGCGCGCCGCTCTCGTAGCCGGGGGCGTTGAAGGAGGTCAGCGGCGCGTTGAGCATGCCTTGCGTCATGGCCGGCAGCGCGTCGGCGGCGCTGACCGCGGCGGTGCCGTTGCCGGCATCGCTGGCGTCGCTCTCGGCCTGGCCGTCGGCGGCGCTGTCGGCGCCGTTCTGGCCGGCTGCGGCCAGGTCGGCCAGCGTCAGCAATTGGGCGAACAGCGGGGCGGCCGTCACGGCGTCCTCGGCGGCGTCCTCGGTGCTGTGGCCGGCCTGCTCGCCGGCGGCGGCCTTGCCGGCTTTGCCGGTCTGGGCGGCCTGGCTGGCCGGGGCGCTGCGTGCCGGGGCCGGGGCGGGCGCGCTGCGCTTCGGCGCCTCGGCCTGCGGCTGGCTGTTGCGGACCGGCTGTTTGGCTTGCTGGGCGGCGCGGCTGTCGGCGGCGCTCTCGGCCTGGCCATTGTTGCCGGCCACCGGAGCGGTCAGGTCGGCTTTTGCCGCTTTGGCCGCAGCCGCGGCGCTGGAGAGTGTCATGCTCATGCTTGGATTCCGGTTTCTGCGTGTTCGCTCTCGAGGGCGTAAGCCAGCCAACCCTCTTTGTTTGCCTGCATTTCGTGCAACCGGCGCCCCAGGTCCCGGGTCGCGAGGTCGCAGCGCTTGACTGCTTCGTTGTGCATCTGGTGCAGGGCCGACAGCGCGGCGCGCTCGGCGCTGCTCCATGCGCCTTGCGCCGCCATCTGCGGCAGCGCGGTGGCCATTAACGTGTTAATCGCCGCCAGCATCTTCCAGTCCTCGGAAGCGATGGCGGCGCTCATTTTTTGCGCCATCTGCAGCAAGGTGCGTTGCCTATCCATTTTTGGCCTGTACGCCCAGCCAGCCTTTCTTGATCGTGGTGAGCAGGGTCGTCACTTCATCGATGATGGCGGGGTCGAGGCTGACGCCGGCCGTGTACAGGCGGCCGGCGCAGTATTCGTACAGCCGGCCGAGGTTTTCCACCACTTCGCCGCCGTTGTCGAAATCAAGCGAGCTCGACAGGCCGTTGATGATGTCGGTGCACTTGTTCAGGCTGATGGCCTTGAGCTCGTAGCGCTTGCCGACGATGTGGCCGCGGGCGCGCGCCAGCTCTTCGAGCAGGCCGTCGGTGAGCACCAGCACCAGTTCGATCGGCGACGCCCGTGCCACCTGGGCGTCCAGATTGGTGGAGTGGTAACTGCTGTAGGCTTCCTGGTTCAACATGGTGTTCACCGTACTGGTAATAAAACGTGGAGCGATTGCTGGGGACTGCGGGTTTAACTGTCGCTGCTGGACGAGAACATCGCCGTGAACATATTCGAGGTGCTGGTCATCGACGCCTGCAGCGACTGCAGCAGGGTAAATTGCGTCAGATAACGCTTGTAGGCGTTGTCGAACTGGTTCTTGACCGCGACCTGGCGGTCGGCCAGGTCGCTTTGCAGGCGGCTGTTCTGTTCCTTGCGGGTGCTGATGTAGCCGTTGGCGCCCGAGGTCCAGGAGCTGACCAGCTTGTTCATCGCGCCCAGCGCGCCGGAGTCGACGCCGATGCCGGCGCGGCCGAACAGGGTGTCGATCTTGCCCGGGTTGCTGGCGATGGTCTTGTTCAGGCGCGCGCTGTCCAGCGTCAGCGTGCCATCCTTGGCGGCCGTGATGCCAAAGCTGATCAGCGAGACGCCGCCGGTCACCGAGCGCAGCGTGGCGGCCAGGCGGTCGCGCAGGCCGGTGACGCCGGCGTCGTTGTAGAAGGCGGCGTCGCTGGAGGTCGGCTTCACATTGCCGTCGGCGTCGGTCGGCTCGACCACCGTATGGTCGCCGGGCGCGGTCAGCGTGTTGAGCGCGGTCAGCAGGGTGTTGTAGGCGGTGATGAAGGATTGCACATTGGCCGCGGTGCCGGTGTTGTCGGCGGCCACCGTCATCGTCACCGGCGTGGCGCCGCTGGCCTGCGCCTGGGTGATGGTGAACTTGACGTCGTCGACCACCGAGAAGGTGTTGGAGGCTTGCTTGACCTCTTCGCCGCCCTCTGCGCCGAGGTTGATGATGGCGTCCTTGGCGGCCGTCACCACGGTCTGGCTCGACAGGTCCGAGGCCAGCGAGGCGCTGCCCAGGCCGGCGACGCCGATCGAGGCGACCGCGTTGTCGGCGCCGGTGTCGGCCGAGGTCAGCACCAGCTTGGAGACGCCGTTGACGGTCATGGTCGAGGCGGTGATCTGCGAATTGTTGGCGGCGGCGACGTTGATGGCGGCGGCGATTTCCTTGGCGGTCAGGGTGCCGTCGCCGTTGCTGTCGGCGTTGGCCAGGTCGACCTGGAACGAGGTGCCGTCAGCCAGCACGATGTTCATGGCGCCGGCGCCGGTGGCCGAGCTGTCGGCGACGTTGTACGAAACCTGGCCGGCGGTGGCCAGCTGCTGGACATAGAACGAATAGGTGCCGGCCACGGCCTTGGAGCTGGCGGTGGCGGTGGCGACCGCGGTGTTGCTGAAGGTGGCGGTGTTGGCGGTGACCGACTTGGTGCCGGTCGCCAGCGACGACAGTGCGGTCTGGAAGGCGCCCAGCGCCGAACCCAGCGTGGTCAGGCCGGTGGCGACCGCGGTCGCCTTGGCGTCGCGCGCGTCGATGATGGCCTTGGTCCCCGCGACATAGGCGTTGGCCAGGTTTTCCGCGGTGGTTTTCGGGTCGTAGACCGGACTGCTGATGACTGCCATGATCGTGCTCCTGGAAAGGATGAATGAAGTGTACCCTGTTATAGGGCGACCTTAATCGTTTCCGTATGAAAATATTTCTAACTATTTTTTGTAACCGCGCTTATTTCTGGCCGCGCAACCACAATTGCGTCGCCAGGTCGTCGTGCTGCTTGCGTTCCTTGGCGTTTTGTTCTTTTACCACGATTTTTTGTTGCTTATCCAACACCTTGCCCAGCACTTCGCGCTTGGCCCAGGCCGCGTTGAGCGCCTGCTGCGACACCGCCATGTCGGCCTCGTGCATGTGCAGGTCGAGCCGGTGGTTGTCCGCCATCTGCATCACGGCCTGCTTGTAGTCGCCGCAATTGCCGGCCAGGGCGGGGTGCAGGTTGCCGCTGGCGCCGCTGTTGGTGTACAGCCCGGTCAGGCGCTCCAGGTTCTTCTGGTAGCGCTCGCGCACATTGGCCTTTTCCGCCATCTCGGTCTGCAGGCGCTCGACTTCCGTGTTGCGCAGGGATACCAGGGTGGTCAGGTTGCGGATATTGTTTTGGCTCATGTCATCAGCTTTTCAAGTTGCGCGACGCAGGGGGCGTAGGGCGCCTCTTCCTTGGTGCCCTGGCAGAGGAAATCTTCGACGCGGGGATGCAGTTGCACCGCCTTGTCGGTGACCGGATCGGCGCCCGGCACGTAGGCGCCGAGCGGGATCAGGTCGCGCACGCGGTCGTGGCGCGCCATGCTGGCCTTGAGCGCGCGCGCCGCCAGCATGTGCTCGTGCGTGATGACCTGGCTCATGCAGCGGCTGATCGAGGCGGCGACGTCGATCGCCGGATAATGGCCGCGCTCGGCCAGCTCGCGCGTCAGCACGATGTGGCCGTCGAGGATGGCGCGGGCGGTGTCGACCACCGGATCCTGCTGGTCGTCGCCCTCGGCCAGCACGGTGTAGATGGCGCTCATGCTGCCGGACTGGTTCTCGCCGTTGCCGGCCGATTCGACCAGCTGCGGCAGCGCCGAGAACACCGACGGCGGATAGCCCTTGGTGGCCGGCGGCTCGCCCAGCGCCAGCGCCACTTCGCGCAGCGCCATCGCATAGCGGGTCAGCGAATCGACCAGCAGCAGCACGTTCTTGCCCTGGTCGCGGTAGTGCGCCGCGATCGAGTGGCACAGCTCGGTGGCCATGATGCGCATCAGCGGGCTCTCGTCGGCCGGCGCGATCACCAGCACGGCCTTCGACAAGCCTTCCTTGCCCAGCGACATGTCGACGAATTCGCGCACCTCGCGCGAGCGTTCGCCGATCAGGCCGACCACCACCACGTCGGCCACGGTCTGGCGCGTCATGATGCCCAGCAAAACGGATTTGCCGACGCCGGAGCCGGCCATCAGGCCGACGCGCTGGCCCTTGCCCAGGGTCAGCATGGAATTGATGGCGCGCACGCCGACGTCGAGCGCCTCGGTGACCGGTTTTTTCTTCAGCGGATGGATGCGCGGCGGCTGCGGTTCCAGCGGGAAGTCGCCGCCCAGCTTGCCGAGGCCGTCGATCGGCTCGCCGAGGCCGTTGACCATGCGGCCCAGCCAGCCCGAGCCGATCTGCAGGCTGACTTTTTCCGGTGTGGGCAGCACGCGGGCGCCGGTGGTCAGGCCGATGGCCTTTTTGAACGGCATCAGAAAGGAAAGCTTGTCACGGAAGCCAACCACCTGGGCGTCCAGCCATTCGCCGCCGACTGTCTCTATCTGGCAACGCTGGCCCGTGTGCAAAGGGCAACCTACGGCCTCAAGCAACAAACCGGACGCACCCACCAGGCGGCCCGTCGGGGTCGCCATGGGTACGGAACCCAGTTCGAGATTGCGTAAGGCATCTGCGATCACTCTTCGATCTCCGGTTCGTCGCCGCCATCGGCAGCCTGCAATTGATTATCGACCTGTTCCATGACAGCCGCAAGACGTTGATGACATCCGGCATCAACTTCATTGTCGCCGGCCTTGATGCGGCATTCGCCGGCGTCGAGGCGGGCGTCCGGGATCAGGTTCCAGCGCTTGGAGCGTTTCGGATCCAGCTCGGCGATGCGTTTCAGTTCTTCCGGGTTCAGGAAGACGTCGATTTCCTCGCGCGTCGGCGGCATCGACGCCAGCGTTTCCTCGACCAGGGCCATCAGCTGCACCGGCTGCAAGGCCAGTTCGGCGCGGATCACCTGGCGCGCCACCTTGGCCACCAGGTCGACCACTTCCTTGCGCTGCGCGGCGCGGTAGTCCGAGCGCAGCTTCTTCAGGCTTTTCAGCATGGCGTCGACCGGGCGCGCCATCTGGTCGTAGGCCACCAGGGTTTCATGGCGGCCTTCTTCGCGGCCCTGTTCCTGGCCGGACGCCCGGCCCGCTTCGAAGCCGTCTTCCTGGCCGCGCGCGAGGCCGATCTCGTAGCCGTCGCGCTGGCCCTGTTCGAACCCCTCGCTGACCGAGGCGGCCCACTGGGCGCCGCCGTCGCCGCCGTTGCCGTGGCTGTGCGCCGCGGCGCGCTGGTGCGCCAGGTTGGTGAACTGCGCCAGCGGCGGGAAGCGGTAGGGGCGGAACTGCTTCATTCGACCACCTGTTCGGCGAACAGCTGGATCTCGATTTCGCCGACGTCGGCCAGCGCCTTGACGGTGGCCATGATTTCCTGGCGGGTTTGCTCGATGCGCGACATCGGGATCGGGCCGGCGCGCCGCATCATGTCCTCGAAGGCCTGGGCCTGGCGTTTCGGCATGGTCTTGAGGATGGCGTCGCGGATCGACACTTCGGCGCCCTTGAGCGCGATCGCCCATTGCTCCAGCGGCACTTCCTCGATGATGCGGGTGATCGCCACTTCGGACTGGTTGCCGAGGATGAAGAAGTCGTACATCGACAGCTCGATCTGCGCCACCACTTCCGGGTCATGGGCGCGCAGCAGCTCGACCATCTGCGCGCGGTTGCTCGGCAGGCGGTTGAGGATCTCGGCGGCCTGGCGGATGCCTTCGACGCTGGTGCTTTGCGAATCGAAGGAACTCAGGCAGCGCACCACCAGCTCGTCGAGCTCCTGCAGCAGGTCGCGGTCGATCTCGTCCAGGCGCGCCAGGTTCAACAGCACCAGGTCGCGGCCCTCCTGCGGCAGGGCGTCGATGATCTGGCCGGCCAGCGCGGCCGGCAGGAAGGCCAGGAACACCGCCTGCATCTGCACGTGTTCGTTGGAAATGTATTCGGCCAGCCACTTCGGCGAAGCCCACTGCAGGCGCGCCATTTTCGGCCGCAGCTCGTCGCCGTAGATGTTGTTGAGCACGGTGTTCGCGAGATCGCCGCCCAGCGCCAGGTCCAGCGAGCGCTTCAGGTAGCTGCGCGAGGCGCCATGCACGCCGGACTGCTGGCGGTAGTCGTCGAAGAAGGTCTGCATCGCCGATTTGACGGACTCGACCTTGATGCCGCTCATGCGCGACATCACCTGCGTCACCTCCAGCAATTCCTCGCGCGACAGGCAACGCAGCACGGCCGCGGCCGGTTCCTCGCCTATGCTCAGCAGGACGATGGCTGCCTGCTCGACCGGCGTCAGCTTTGCCGGCGCGTGGTTGTATTCGGACGACTCGTCGTCCATGTTATTGGGTTCGGCCATTTTTCTGCATCCATTGTTTGACGACTTCGGCGACACGTTCCGGTTCTTTCGCGGCCAGGACTTTCAGATGGTCGACCATGACGTCGACGGCCGAGCCTGGTGGCGGCAGATCGTAGTTTTCCAGCAGCGGCACCACCGGCATGCCCGGCTGGGCCGCGCCCGGCAGGGCAGGGGCGCCGGCCGCGCCCGGCGTACCGGCCAGCGCCGGGTTTTCCTTGGCGGCGGCCTCCTTGGCTTCCTTGGCGGCGGCCACGGCGGCCGCCTCGGCGGCGCGGCGCTCGGCGGCGACGCGCGCCACTTCCTTCGGATCCGGGGTGAAGCGCACGGTGACCAGGCGCATCAGCGGACGCAGCAGCAACAGGTAGCCGAGCAGGGCGGCCACCGCGTAGATCGCGTAGGTGCTCATGTCGACGATGTTGTCGCGCTCTTCCCACCACTGCGGCACGGCGGCCTTCGGCGGGAAGTTCATGGCCGACACCACCAGCTGGTCGCCGCGCTCGGCGTTGATGCCCAGGCCGTTGCGCAGGATCTTGTCGATGTTGGCGATTTCGTTGGCGCTCCAGCCGGTCTTGGGCGTCGGCGCGGCGGCGTGCGCCAGCACCACGGCCACGCTCAGCTTTTCAAGGCGGCCACGGCTGCGCTTGGTCTGGGTGATGCTGCGGTCGTAGGCGTACTGGCGGGTGGTGGCGTTCTTGCGCGCGGTGCCGTCCGGCAGCGCGTTTGGATCGGTGGCGCCGCCGGCGGTCGGCGTGGCGGCGGCGGCCGGGTTGGCGGCGGCCGGCGGCGGCCGGTTCGACAGCGTGCCCGGCACGCCCATCACCATGCGGTTGCGGTCCTGCTCCTCGCGCATCGCCTCACTGGTGACCTTGGGATCGGCGCCGTATTTCTCGACCGTTTCCTCGACCTTGTCGTTGTCGACCGCGGCCGCGACCGACATGCGGAAGTTGTCCTCGCCGATCACCGGACCGAGCAGATTCTTGACGTTGGCCTTGACCTCTTCCTGGAAGCGCTTGCTGGCATCGTTGCCGTTGGTGCCGGCGTCGAAGCCGTCGGCCAGGTCGATGTGGGCCGACAGCAGGTTGCCGGCCTGGTCGACCAGGCTGACGCGCTGCGGGCTCAGGCTGGCGACGCTGCCCGACACCATGTTGATCACGGCGGCGATGGCTTCCGGCGACATCGTGTGGCCCGGTTTCAGCGCGACCACCACCGAGGCCGACGATTTTTCGCCGTCGGAGGAGACGAACGAGGTCGACTTGGCGATCGACAGGTGCACGCGCGCATGCGAGATTGCATCCAGAGTCATGATCGATTGCGCCAGCTCGCCCTCCAGGCCGCGGCGGAAACGCACGTCCTGGACGAACTGCGACACGCCCAGCGGGTCGTTCTTGTCCATCAATTCCAGACCCGCCGGCAACTGCGCAGTCACGCCTTTGGCGGCAAGCAGCATGCGTACCTTACCGAGCATCGATTGCGGCACCAGCACCTGGCCGCTTTCCGGGTGCAGGCGGTAAGGGATGTGGTCGGTGTCCAGCACGGCCATCATGTCCGGCGCCGAGACTTTTTCGCGCGCGCCAAACACCGGCTTGTAGCCGGACTGGTCGCTCCACAGATACATCAGCACCATCGCCGTCACGCCGATCGCCAGCAACAGCAGCGGGTACAGGTTCTTCAGCAGATTGGGAGGCAGCGACAGGGCGGCCGGACTCGCGCGCCAACGCTCGAAGGCGGACTTGATGGTGTTGATCACTTTGTTGGCTTTCGCGGTGGCTTACAGCGGTAATTTGATGAGTTCGTCCAGGCCGCCCATCACTTTGTTGCGCACTTGCATCAACATCGAGAAAGACAGGCCGGCTTCCTGGCTGGACAGCATGGCGCCGACCAGGTCGTCGCTCTTGCCGGAATCGACATCGGCCATCAATTGGCCGGCCTCGACGTCCTGGCCGTTGACCTTGCCGACCGCGTCCTTCATCGACTGCGCGAAGGAGAACGCCGGCTGCGCGTCCTGGGTGCCGAACTGGTTGGCGGCGGCGATGGTGCCGCTGCTGTTGGCCAGCGTTTGCGCCGCATTGGTCAGCGACGCCAGGTCGGCCTGTATCAGGCTGGAGAATCCGTTACTCATTGCTACCCCCGTTATTGCGACGTTAGTCCCATCTACCATATCCAGATTGCCGGAAAGCAGCAAGCCCTCCGTTGTATATCTGCTGGCGGCTTATTGCTATCGTGCTACACCCCCGTCATCCATGTCACAGTCTTGTAAGAAAGATAGTGTAGGAATGTCGGTCAAACGCTGACGCCGAAAGGTGAGCACATGCTCGGCGAGCGGGTTTTTTCTTTGCTGGAAGTAAATTTATTGCGCTGTGCGGCAACGAAGCCGCAGGAACTGTTTTATTTAAGCAAATCTCGTTACGAATCATTCACTAAGCGCCATTTGTTCATGTTTGTTGCGGAGCAGCGTAGCCCGGTGACAGGCTGGGTGAAGCTTACCGGCTAGCAACATTCTTGTAAAGTGGAATTTGCCGCCAGTAAATTTACAATCCAAAATATTGTTGAATAGCAATAATGTGAATTTTGATGTATCCTGTGCTACCGATATCGTCCTTCTTTACGTTACGATAGGGTACAGAGCCAAAAAATTGCGCTGGAAGTAACCAGTTTTTAGCTGGATAGTGCGATGATGGAGGAGTAGCGAAGAATTATCCGACATGGCCCATACATGACAACGACAAAACAGACGCAACATCAAGTTCTGGATCCATGCCTGCTGGGGCGACCGGTGCACCTGCTGCATATCTTTGCGGCGCAGCTGCGCGACGACCTGGCGCAGGCCATGCGACTGAATATGAACCGCCGCTACTGGGGCGGGTTCCGGGTCGATGATGTTGTATTCAGCCGGCTCGACGGCGGCGAAACCCGCAGCCGCTGGCTCAGCTTTGCGGCGCCGGCCGGCCAGATCGCCTTCTCGCTGGAACGCAAGGTGCTGCTCAGCGTACTCAATTTCCGCTACGGCCGCACCAAGGCCGGCGACAGCGCCGACGCCGTGGACGAGAATACGGTGCGCGTGACCGCCACCGAAGAGCGCCTGGCTGTGGTGCTGGGGCAACAGTTGGCCGGCACCCTGGCCGGCCGCATCGAACTTAACCTTCCCGTCATCGACAAGGTCGCGCCCGCCGAAGGCGAGCAGGAAGCGGCCGACACCGAATTCAAGCCAGCCCCCGGCTCGCCGCCGCCCAAGGGCACCTGGACCATCGCCGTCACGCTGGCCGACATCGCCAGCGGCGTCACCGGCCAGTTCTGGTTCGCGCTCGACAAGCAACTGATGGCCAGCGTGCTGCGCGGCCTGCTGCGCGACCGCGACGCCGGCAAGAAGGCCAAGCCCGCCGCGCCGCTGGCGCAGCGCCTGCAGGTCGGCCTGATCGGCCGCCTGGCCAGCAAGGAAGTGCAGCTGGGCAGCTTGTACGATTTGCAGGTTGGCGACGTGATCCCGATCAGCCTTGCCAGGGCAGACGTCTTGCTCGAGGATTCCCGCCTGTTTACGGCCGCGGTGACCGAGCACAAAGGCAAACTCTGTTTAACCTCTTTTGAAGACGCTGAATAATGATGAACATGAACGTAGCCAACCCTAGCGACGCCCTGCTGGAAGACCTGTCCGAAGAGATGATCATCGACCAGGTCAGCACCGAGCTGACCGACGTGCCGGCCGCCGCGCCGCGCCGCGACCTGCCGGCCATGATGCGCAAGATTCCGGTGACGCTGACCCTGGAGGTCGGCTCGGCCCGCATCTCGCTGCAGGACTTGATGGCGATCGGCCCCGACAGCGTGGTCGAGCTCGACGTGCTGGCCGGCGAACCGCTGGTCATCAAGGTCAACGGCACCGCCATCGGCCGCGCCGAAGTGGTGGTGGCGGGGGAAAACTACGGCCTGAAAGTAATCGACCTGGACGGCCTGAATCTCGACATGATGACTCCATGACCTGGAGCGTGAACCTGCGGTGGCGCAAGCGCCTGCTGGTGGGCGCGCCGGCCGCCGCGATGTTGCTGGGACTGGCCATGGCGCCGGCCCAGGCGGTCGACCTGCTGGCCAACGTGGTGCCGGGGGCGAAGACGGAATTGACGGTCAAGATGCAAATCCTGATCATCATGACCTTGCTGGGACTGCTCCCGGTGATGGTCATGATGATGACCAGCTTCACCCGCTTCGTCATCGTGCTGTCGCTGCTGCGCCAGGCCCTGGGCCTGCAGCAGGGCCTGCCCAACCGGGTGATCACCGGCGTCGCCCTGATCCTGACCCTGCTGGTGATGCGCCCGATCGGCGACCAGATCTGGACCGAGGCCTTCGTGCCCTACGACCAGGACAAGATCGGCCTGGAAACCGCGCTGCAGATCGCCGAGAAGCCGGTGTCGCGCTTCATGCTGGCCCAGACCAGCAAGGCCGCGCTGCAGCAGATCGCCCACCTGGCCGGCGAAGACAAGATCACCACGCCGTCCGAGCACGCCTTCACCGTCAAGCTGGCGGCGTTCGTGCTGTCGGAGCTGAAGACCGCTTTCCAGATCGGCTGCATGCTGTTCATCCCCTTCCTGGTGATCGACCTGGTGGTGTCGTCGGTGCTGATGGCGATGGGCATGATGATGCTGTCGCCGCTGGTGATCTCGCTGCCGTTCAAGCTGCTGCTGTTCGTGCTGGTGGATGGCTGGACCCTGACCGTCAATACGCTCGTCACGAGCGTGCAGGCGTACTGAAGAACTGATAGGCGAGCCGTATGCTGACTCCTGAAATAGCCGTCGACCTGGTGGTCGAATCGCTGCACATCGTCATGCTGCTGGTGGTGATCCTGGTCGTGCCGGGCCTGATCATGGGCCTGGTGGTGGCGCTGGTGCAGGCCGCCACGCAGATCAACGAGCAGACGCTGAGTTTCCTGCCCAGGCTGCTGGTCACCTTGCTGGCCATCATCCTGATGGGGCGCTGGATGGCCACCTACCTGATGGACTTCTGCGTCTCCATCTTCACCCGCGCCGCCACCCTGGTCGGCTAGCCGTCCCGCCATGGAATCCGTCCTCGCCCAGCTGCTGCCGATGCTCACCGCGATCTGGTGGCCGTTCTGCCGCATCCTGGCGATGTTCATCGGCGCCCCGGTGCTGGGCGAGGCCGTCACGCCGGTGACGGTGCGCATCCTGATCGCGCTGGTGCTGGCGATCCTGATGCTGCCGCTGACCAGCGGCGCCGACTGGGGGCCGGCCGCGATCAACCCGTTCTCGATGGCCGGCGTGGTGGCGACCATGGAGCAGGCCATCATCGGCTTCGTGCTGGGCCTGGCCTTCCATTTCGCCATGTCGGTGATCGGCGTGCTGGGCTTCATGGTGTCGTCGCAGATGGGCTTTTCGATGGCGGTGATGAACGACCCGATGAACGGCCAGTCGTCGGACGTGGTGTCGGCGCTGCTGTCGACGCTGGCCATCATCGTCTTCTTCGCCATCGACGGCCACCTGGTGATCGCCAACGTCATCGGCCAGAGCTTCAAGGCCTGGCCGCTGGGCCACGGCTACAGCCGCATGCTGCTGGAGGCGGTGGCCTACAACATCGCCTGGATCTTCTCGGCCGCCATGCTGCTGGCGATCCCGGTGGTGTTCTCCACGCTGGTGGTGCAGCTCGGCTTCGGCTTCCTGAACCGCGTCGCGCCCAGCCTGAACCTGTTCGCGCTGGGCTTTTCCGTGATCACCATCTTCGGCCTGATGATGCTGGCCCAGGTGGTGCGCTTCATTCCCGAGCACTATGTGCGCATGACCAATATGGTGCTGGAGCTGATACGCCAGCAGATGCAGGTGGCCGCCCATGGCTGACCAGGATTCGGGCGACAAAACAGAAAAGGCTTCACAACAGAAGCTCAAGAAGTCGCGCCAGGAAGGGCAGGTGGTGCGTTCGCGCGACCTGTCGACCGCGATCGGCATCCTGGTCAGCCTGAAGCTGTTCGTCTACCTGCTGCCGAGCTACCTGGCCGAGTTCAACGAGCTGTTCCACCAGAGCTTCGCGCCGTTCGACAGCGACGGCGCGATCGACAACGCCATGTCCACCGTGTTCAGCAGCTCGATGTGGCTGCTGATCAAGATGGTGCTGCCGCTGTTCGTGGTGCCGCTGTTCATCGTGCTGGGCGCGATGGTGCCGGGCGGCTGGGTCGCCAGCACCAAGAACATGGAACCCAAGCTGTCGCGCCTGAGCCCGGCGGCCAACCTCGGCCGGCTGTTCACCAGCAAGCACGCGTTCGAGTTGCTGGTGTCGATCGGCAAGGCCGGCGTGCTGATCGCGGTGCTGATCCATGTGGCGCGCTCGACCGTCAAGGATTACACCCAGCTGCAGAACATGCCGATGGGACAGGCCATCCTGTCCGGCTCGCACCTGATGCTGGACGGCTTGATGTCGCTGGTGGCGGTGTTCATCATCTTCGCCCTGATCGACGTGCCGGCGCAGGCGTATTTCTTCGCCAAGAACCAGCGCATGTCCAAGCAGGACCAGAAGGAAGAGCACAAGTCCTCGGAAGGCCGGCCGGAAGTGAAGAACCGCATCCGCCAGCTGCAGCGGGCGATGGCGCGGCGCAGCGCGCGCAAGACGGTGCCGACCGCCGACGTGGTGATCGTCAACCCGGAGCACTACGCGGTGGCGCTCAAGTATGACCTGAGCCGTGCCGAAGCGCCGTACGTGATCGCCAAGGGCGTCGACGAGATGGCGCTGTACATCCGCCAGATCGCGGTCGAATTCAAGATCGAAGTGATGGAGCTGGCGCCGCTGGCGCGCGCCATCTATAACACCAGCCAGGTCAACCAGCAGATCCCGGTGCAGCTGTACCAGGCCGTCTCGCAGGTGCTGAACTATGTGCTGCAGTTGCAAGCATTCCGTACCGGGCGGCGCGCCGCCCAGCCGGATTATCCGAAAGAAGTCGTTGTGCCCACATCCATGAGCGAGGTTAAGCAGTCTTGACGTCCTCTCCGCCGGCAAGGGTGGAGATTCCTACAGCCAGCGTCGCACGTCCGCGACGGAGAATGTTTAACGCAGCATTGAGATCACGATCATGTACCGCACCGCACTCACCGCATCGCCATTCCCTTACTCCAAGGTCTGCGATACCTCTCGGCCGCGAATCGGGCAAGGTGCCGCAATTCGAGCAGACTTGGGTGGTGAAACGTTCGTCGACTTCCTCGAACCATGCGCCATGCTTAATAGCCTTGTACGCCAGTTGCGATCGGAAGGACGACCAGCCGACATCGAGTACCGACTTGGCCATGCTGGTTTTGGCCATTGCGGCGGAGTTGATATTGCCCGCAACAATATAATCAAAATTATGCACGATGGCTGTTGTGGATTTGTGCAAAAAATCCCGTCTTCGATTGGCTATCGCTATATGAATCGCCTTGATTCGTCGCTTTTTGGCAGCGCGTTGCGCCATCGCCAGCGCCGCTTCGGCTTCGCGATAAATATGCGGCGCGGCGATCTTGCCGCCATTCGACAGCGTGGCAAGATCTTTCAGGCCCAGATCAATGCCGATGCCACTGAGTGGTGTTCTCGCCACGGGCGCCACTATTTCAAGAACAATGTTCAGGAACCAGTTGCCGCGCCGATCCCGGGAAAAATTCGTTCCGTCGGTGATTTTTCCTTCTGGCAGTGGGCGAGAGTAGAACACTCTGAATGTGTTGCCAGCGAAACGGAAGGCCTCGCCCTCCCGTTTCAGTGCGCGTCCCTTGATCGGTATCCAGCCCAAGGATTTGCGGCCGCGGTATCGCAAATATGGACGATGCGTTTGGTAGCGCGATTTGGCATACTGCTGGCAGACGTCGTTAACCGTTCCGGAGTGCAGCCCCAACTCCTTACTACACCCAGTGGTGAGTTTGATCAGGTCGAAACCGGAATGCCAGCGGCGGTTGAGTCGCAACGCATCTCGCTGCCTGTCGTTACAGTAGTTCCACACGAAGTTAACCGTCAGCGCTTGCTGGTTCAGCAGGCCGGTCAAAGACTTCACGCGGTATCGGTAGGTCAGTCTCATGCTTGTTTGACCAGTAGAGCTGGAATCAGTTCCTCTTTTAATCGGAAGATACGTCGACTCCATGGTGGGCGGCGTCTTTCACTTTTCGTCCTGATGGACAAGGTTTCGCGGAGTAAAAACAGATGAATTTTTTGAACAGGCTGGTCGCAGAAGCGCGTCGCCACAAGTTCGCCACGCCGGCATTCCTGCTGGTGATCTTGGCGATGATCATCCTGCCATTGCCACCGGTATTGCTGGACGTGATGTTCACGTTCAACATCGTGCTGGCGCTGATCGTGATCATGGTCTCGGTCTCGGCCAAGCGGCCGCTGGACTTCTCGGTGTTCCCGACCGTGATCCTGGCCACCACCATGATGCGGCTGACGCTGAACGTGGCGTCGACCCGGGTGGTGCTACTGCACGGCCACGAGGGCACGGCCGCGGCCGGCCAGGTGATCGAGGCCTTCGGTAAGGTCGTCATCGGCGGCAACTACGTGGTCGGTATCGTGGTGTTCGTGATCCTGATGATCATCAACTTCATGGTGGTGACCAAGGGCGCGGAGCGCATCTCCGAGGTGTCGGCGCGCTTCACGCTGGACGCCTTGCCGGGCAAGCAGATGGCGATCGACGCCGACCTCAACGCCGGCCTGATCAACCAGGAAAAAGCCCAGGCCCGGCGCCTGGACGTGGCCGCCGAGGCCGACTTCTACGGCGCCATGGACGGCGCCTCCAAGTTCGTGCGCGGCGATGCGGTCGCCAGTATCCTGATCCTGATCATCAACATGGTCGGCGGCGTCGCCATCGGCGCGCTGATGCAGGACATGTCGTTCGGCGACGCCTTCAAGCAATACGCGCTGCTGACCATCGGTGACGGCCTGGTGGCGCAGATCCCGGCGTTGCTGTTGTCGGCCGCGGCCGCGATCCTGGTCACCCGTATCTCGGATTCGGGCGACTTCGAACAGCAAGTCGGCAGCCAGGTCCTGACCTCGCCGCAGGTGATGCTGAGCGCCGCCGGCATGATGATGATCCTGGCGCTGGTGCCGGGCATGCCATGGCAGATGTTCGGTCCGTTCGCGCTGGTGCTGGCGTATGTGGGATGGAAGCTGCTGGGCAGGGTGAGCAAACCCGACACGGCCAACCTGGACGCCATCGAAGCGGCGCTGCGCGACGACCGCGCGCCGGACCTGGACTGGCACAGCCTGCCGGCGGTGCAGCAGTTGCAGGTGGCGCTGGGCTACAAGCTGGTCGGCCTGATCGACAAGGCGCATGGCGAACCGCTGACCAAGCGCGTCAAGGGTGTGCGGCAGAGCCTGTCGGAAGCGATGGGATTGCTGCTGCCGCCGATCGTCGTGCGCGACGACCTGGGGCTCAAGCCGTCGCAGTATTCGGTCATGCTGTCGGGCAGCGTGGTGGCGCAGGCCGAGGTGTTTGCCGACCGCCTGATGGCGATCCCGTCGCCCAACGTCTACGGCCAGATCGACGGCATCCCGGGCATCGAGCCGGCGTACGGCATGCCGGTGACCTGGATCGAAACCAGCGAGAAGGCCAACGCGCTGGGGCTGGGCTACCAGGTGGTGGAAGCGCCGAGCGCGATCGCCACCCACTTGTCCAAGCTGATCCGCGAATACCTGCCGGAACTGTTCCGCCACGAAGACGTGCCGGCGCTGATGGACCGTTTGTCGGCGCTGTCGCCCAAGCTGGCGGGCTCGCTGGACAAGGCGCTGACGCACACGCAGATGCTGCGGGTGTTCCGCGTGCTGCTGGCGGAAAACGTCTCGCTGAAAGATATCGTACCGATCGCCACCACGCTGGTCGACAGTTCGGAAACCACCAAGGACCCGATCCTGCTGGCGGCCGAAGTGCGCTGTGCGCTGCGGCGCCAGATCGTCACCGGCCTGTTCGGGCAAAAGACCGAGATGCAGGCCTTCAACCTGGGCGGCGACCTGGAGAACATGTTGCTGGGGTCCTTGAACCAGGCGCGCCAGAGCGGCAAAGTGGTACTGGACAACTATCCGATCGACCCGCATTTGCTGGCGCAGCTGCAAGTCAACATGCCGGTCGCGCGCGAGCAGATGAAGCAGCAGGCCACGCCGCCGCTGTTGCTGGTGCTGCCGCAGATCCGGCCGCTGCTGGCGCGCTACGCCCGCCTGTTCGCGCCCGGCCTGCACGTCCTCTCCTACAACGAAATCCCCGAGAACCGCGAAGTCAGCATCATCGGCACCGTCGGCTAACCCCCGGTGTCGGCACTGACACCGGTGTGTTATCGCATGAGGACGCTGAGCGTGATCTGTCGCGTGGAGGCGCCTTCGACCTGAATTGGGAGCGGCGATGCCTGGTTGATGGCCCGGAGCACGGCGGCATCGTAGTCCGGGTGGCGCTGCTGAGCAGTTGTTCGATCGCGGGAATCTCGCCATCCCTGAAGATGGTGCCGACAAGCTCTCCATTTCCTTGGGCCGCTGCGGCCCGCAGTGGCGCCAGCAGGCGCCTTGCGTAAGGCGGCCTTGTCGCTGGCCAGTTGCGCGATGCTCTGGCCCGGCTGGGCCATGGCTGCCGCACACGACGCGCTCATGGCGGCCAGCATGGCCAGCCGCTTCATCGGCCGGCGTTGACGGCCTGGCATGCCTGCGTGCGGTAGAAGTAGAAATTGCCGACGCCGACGAACGGTGTCGATGGCGTCACTGTATAGGCCAACTCGCGGCGCTGTTCGTTGTAGGCGGCCAGCGCGCCGACCTTGGCGTGCAACTGTTCTTTGGCGGCATCGGCAGGGAAGGGCTGGTCGCCGCCCAGCGTAATCGTCAGCCGGACGGCATCCTGCCGCCACTTGCCCGGATTGTAGAATTGGAAGCCGCCCTTGAAGGTCAGCGTGCCGTCGTCCTGCAGCAGCATGCAGATGGCGGGGAACTCCGCGGCCGGGCTCTCCCATGACTGGACGATGCGCGGCGCCGGCGCCCGGGTGGCGCAGCCGGCCAGCAATAGCAGGGGGATCAGCTTTGATTTCATGGCGCGCATTTCAAGTAAGGGCGTTCACGCCGCCGGCCGAGGGCGCGCCGAAGCCAGCCGGCGGCCTCATGCGCTTTCGGAGAACAGGTCGTCCGGCGGCATCGGCTGCGACAGCAGGACGGCCAGTTCGGCCATCGCCTTGAAGATCGCCTGCGTCAGCGCCGCCGTGTGCATGCGGGTGGGGTAGGCGTGCTCGCCGCTGGACGGCGGCAGTTCGCGCCGCAGGCGGCAGCGCAGGATGGTCAGGCCGCAGCGGCTGACCGTGGCCGCCAGTTGCGGCAGCATTTCGCGCATGTGTTGCATGGCCGAGGTCTGGGCCGCGCCCACTTCCATCACGACGCCGTTGCCGCCGGCCGGTTCCATCTGGATCACCACCCGGCCTACGCCGGGCAGCATCAATTCGAGCCGCAACGCCACGCGCGTGCGTCGTCGGCGGTCGCGTTCGTATTCGTCGTCGTCCTTGACGATGACCTTGAGCACCAGGCGCTCGGCGCCCCAGGCGTAGACGGCAAAGCGCCACGGTTCCATTTCCGTCACCAGCGGCAGGCCGGGGCGGCCGTCGCGCATGGCGGCCGGGGTGTGGTCGGCCATGAACAGGCTGGACGGCATGTGCTGGCCGCTGGCCTGTTCCAGCCAGGCGGCGCGCTGCTCGCCGTAGGTGCGCACCATCACTTGCCAGGAGGCGGCCATCATGGCCGTGTCGGGCGGTTGCCAGACCAGCTGGCGCGATAAAAACACTTGATTGGGGCGCATCGCGGCCGGATCGGCGCCGTTGGGCACTTCGGCCAGCGCGGCCGCCAGCGCTTCGACGCCCGATTGCGGCAGCGGCAGGCCGTCCGGGCCATCGTAGATGACGCCGACCGCGCCGGGGCCGTTGGTGCTGTTGGGGCCGGCGGGGGCGAGCGGGCCGACCGGATAGTCGGCATCGAGCGGCGCCTGGCCCGGCACGCGCGCGGCCGGTCCTGGCTGCGCGGGCTGCCGGTCCGGGATGCCCACGGGGCGCGATGTAGGTCCGATGCGTTCTAAAGCCATCAGGCTCGCTCTCAAAAAAAGCCGATGAAAAAAAAGCCAACCGAAAACTCCGGTTGGCTCCTTGTGTTCCGGATCCGCAAGCGAATCCGGACATTGCTACGATTATTGCAGCAAGGACATAACCAGGGACGAGGTGCTGTTCGACTGCTTCAGCATCGCGGTACCAGCTTGCAGCAGCATCTGGTTCGAGGTCATGCTCGACGATTCAGCAGCGAAGTCGGTATCCATGATACGGCCAGTTGCAGCTTTCGTGTTGGTCGAAATGTTCGACAAGTTGTTGTAGACGTGGTCCAGACGGTTCGAGATCGCACCCAGTTTCGAGCGCAGGGCGCCGACGGAGTCGATCGCGGTGGTCAGGGTGCCGATGGTGCCGTTGGCGGCGGTAGCGCCGGCAGCAGCGTCAGCGCCGCTGACTTCGGTACCTGCGGTCGAAGGAACACCGGTGGTGCTGTCGAAGGTCAGCGCGGCCAGCAGAATGTCGCCATTCATCTTGGTCAGCTCGGCGGTTACGTCGCCTTTCATGGTTTCGCTCTTGTCGGCGCCGATCTGGAAGGTCACTGCTGCAGCCAGTTTGCCTTTGGTCGCGTCGGAATTCAGCAGCGCGGTGCCGCCGAACTTGGTGTTCGAGACGATGTTGCTCAGTTCGCTAGCCAGCGAATCGAATTCAGCTTGAATTGCGGTTTGGTCATCTTTGGTCGACGAACCGTCAGCTGCCTGGGTGGCCAGATCTTTCATGCGGACCAGGATGTTGGTGGTTTCGTCCAGCGCGCCTTCGGCGGTCTGCAGCATCGAGATCGAGTTCTGGGTGTTGCGCATAGCCATGGCCATGCCGCTGGTTTGTGCTTTCAGGCGGGTTGCAATTTGCAGGCCTGCAGCATCGTCCATGGCCGAATTGACACGGAAGCCGGTGCTCAGACGGGTCTGCGAGGTCGACAGGGCCGACTGGGTGCGGGAGATCGAGTTCTGTGCGGAAAGGGCCGCAGAATTAGTGTGAAGGCTCAGCATGAAATAACTCCTGGTAGGTGGATTCAGTTCGGAGCAACGGATCCTTTGTGCTCTCCCAAGTACAAGACGACCGTATCTGGAAGGACATTAAATGCTTTGTGGAAATTTATAAAAATATTTGTAACAGAGCGCCGGATACCGCTGTTGATGCCGCTTTCCACCCGTCGATTATGAGCCTGTTTGCCCTTGCATAGCAAGAAATCATGCCTTGGATAAAAAAACAGCGCGGTTGTCAGGCCGCGCTGTTTTTAAATTGTTGCTTTTTTACATATTCGGATAGTTCGGGCCGCCGCCGCCTTCCGGCGTGATCCAGACGATGTTCTGGGTCGGGTCCTTGATATCGCAGGTTTTGCAGTGCACGCAGTTTTGCGCGTTGATCTGCAGGCGGTCGGCGCCGTCGTCGGTCTTGACGAATTCGTAGACCCCGGCCGGACAGTAGCGCGCCTCCGGGCCGGCGTACTGGGCCAGGTTGACGTCGACCGGCACGCTCGGGTTCTTCAGCGTCAGGTGGATCGGCTGGTCTTCCGCGTGGTTGGTGTTGGAGATGAACACCGACGACAGGCGGTCGAAGGTCAGCTTGCCGTCCGGCTTGGGATAGCTGATCGGCGCGAACTGCGAGGCCGGCTTCAGGCATTCGTGGTCGGCGTGCGCGTGGTGCAGGGTCCAAGGCGCCTTGCCGCGGAACACCAGTTGGTCGATGCCGGTCATCAGCGAGCCCAGGTACAGGCCCTTGTTCAGCCATGGCTTGACGTTGCGCGCCACGTGCAGTTCCTCGTGCAGCCAGGATTTCTCGAAGGCGGCAGGGTAGCTCGCCAGTTCGTCGTGCTGGCGGCCGGCGCCCAGCGCTTCAAACGCCGATTCGGCGGCCAGCATGCCGGACTTGATGGCGGCGTGGCTGCCCTTGATGCGGCTCATATTCAGGAAACCGGCGTCGCAGCCGATCAGCGCGCCGCCCGGGAACACCAGCTTCGGCAGCGACTGCAGGCCGCCGGCGGTGATCGCGCGGGCGCCGTAGGAAATCCGCTTGGCGCCGTCGAAGAAGCCCTTGATGGCCGGGTGGGTCTTGTAGCGCTGGAATTCCTCGTACGGCGACAAATAAGGATTTTCATAGTTCAGGCCGACCACGTAGCCGACCATGACCTGGTTGTTTTCCAGGTGATACAGGAAGGAGCCGCCGTAGGTCTTGCTGTCCAGCGGCCAGCCGGTGGTGTGGATCACCAGGCCGGGCTGGTGCTTGGCCGGGTCGATCTCCCACAGTTCCTTGATGCCGATGCCGTAGGATTGCGGGTCCTTGCCCTTGTTCAGGTCATATTTGGCCATCAGCTGCTTGCCGAGGTGGCCGCGCGCGCCTTCGGCGAACAGCGTGTACTTGCCGTGCAGTTCCATGCCCAGCTGGAAGTCGGAGCCGGCTTCGCCGTCGCGCTTGACGCCCATATTGCCGGTGGCCACGCCCTTGACCGAGCCGTCGTCGTTGTACAGGACCTCGGCGGCGGCGAAGCCGGGGAAGATTTCCACGCCGAGCGCCTCGGCCTGCTGGCCCAGCCAGCGCACCACGTTGCCCAGCGAGATCACGTAGTTGCCGTGGTTCTCGAAGCAGGCCGGCAGCAGGAAGTTCGGGGTCTTGATGGCCTTGGTTTCGGTCAGGAACAGCACGCGGTCCTCGCTGACCTCGGTGTTCAGCGGTGCGCCTTTTTCCTTCCAGTCGGGAATCAGCTCGGTCAGCGCCTTCGGATCCATCACGGCGCCGGACAGGATGTGCGCGCCCAGCTCGCCGCCTTTTTCCAGCACGACGACGGACACTTCCTGGCCCTTTTCGGCCGCCAGCTGCTTGATCTTGATCGCTGCCGACAAGCCCGCAGGGCCGCCGCCGACGATCACGACGTCATACTCCATCGCGTCGCGTGGGCCGTACTGTTCTACTAGATTTTGTGGCTGTGTCATGGTCTGTTCTTATAGTGATAAAGGAGGACGAAGAAAATTTAAGCACGAGTGTGCTTCTTTTTCGTCCGGAATGCAATGTGGGCGCCATTTTGAGGGACATTATTAGACACTGCAATCTAATACTGGCGATTTGTGTAATCATAACGATTAGGCAGCCAGGCTGTCGGATAATCATCACCCAATACCAATACTAGGAGCAGCCCGTGGGCATAGAAGTCAACTTTGAGGGAAAAATTGCGCTGATCACCGGCGCCTCCAGCGGTCTCGGAGCCCGGTTTGCCAAAGTGCTGGCCCAGGCCGGCGCCCAGGTGGTGCTGGCCTCGCGCCGCACCGAGCGCCTGAAGGAGTTGCGCGCCGAGATCGAGGCGGACGGCGGCGCGGCCCACGTGGTCAGCCTGGACGTGACCGATTACGCCAGCATCAAGTCGGCCATCGCCCACGCGGAGACGGAGGCGGGGCCGATCGACATCCTGGTCAATAATTCCGGCGTCTCCACCACGCAACGCCTGGTCGACGTGTCGCCGGAGGATTATGCCTTTGTCATGGATACCAACCTGCGCGGCGCCTTCTTTGTGGCGCAGCAGACCGCCAAGCGCATGATCGCGCGCGCCAAGGGCGACCCGAGCAAGAAGCACCGCATCATCAATATCGCCTCGGTGGCGGGCTTGCGGGTGCTGCCGCAGATCGGCGTGTATTGCATGAGCAAGGCCGGCGTGGTGCAGATGACCAAGGCGATGGCGGTGGAATGGGGCAAGTATGGCATCAACACCAACGCCATCTGCCCCGGCTATATCTCGACCGAGATCAACGAGGATTATTTCGCCAGCGAGCAGGGCCAGAAGCTGATCGAGATGCTGCCGCGCAAGCGTCCGGGCAAGCCGGAAGACCTGGACGGCCTGTTGCTGCTGCTGGCGGGCGAGGATTCCAACTTCATCAACGGCGCCATCATCTCGGCCGACGACGGCATGACCGCCATGTAGCAGCACTTCAATGCGGCCATGGCGTCGTTGCAGCGCCTTGCCGTGCTAACGCACTGTCTTCGGCGCCGCGCCTAGCCATGGCCGCGTTGAAGCACTGCTTATAATTGCAGGCCGACCAGCTTGTGGACCAGTTCCGACGAGGTGGCGGCCGAGAATTTACGCATCAGCTTGGCGCGGTGCATTTCCACCGTGCGCGGGCTGAGGTCGACCTGGCGCGCGATAGCCTTGCTGGTCTTGCCTTCGACCAGCAGGGCGGCGATTTCCCGCTCGCGCGGCGTCAGCTCGGCGGTGACGGGACGTTTTTCGCTGACATCCTCGAAGGTCCAGATGCCGGGCCCCAGCGGTTCCAGCGCCTTCATCGCGTGGCCGGTGACGTGGCACCAGAACAGTTCGCCGTTCGCGCGGCGCATGATGCGCTCGTCCGAATAGCGGCCCTTGGCGTTCATGATGGGGATGATGCGGTCGCCGGTGCGCAGGAACTCGTCCATCGTCGGATACAGCACCACGAAGGACAGGCCTTC
Organism: Duganella sp. CT11-25; assembly: GCF_047302815.1. NCBI lineage: Bacteria > Pseudomonadati > Pseudomonadota > Betaproteobacteria > Burkholderiales > Oxalobacteraceae > Duganella > Duganella sp. CT11-25. The sequence continues at coordinate 1,311,969 of NZ_JBKBFD010000001.1, read as the reverse complement.
GAGCTGCGCCCGCGTGTAGCCGAACATCGAGGCCAGCGCCTCGTTGCAGGACTGAATGACGCGGTTTTCCGAGATGCACATGCCGACGGGTGCGTGCAGGAAAATGGATTCGTAATCGATGACTGGCTGAGCGCTCATGTGGTCCGGTAAGCAGGTATTTCTACGGTATTGTGCTTTTGATTTGCGTATTCTATGCTGACTCGCCGCATCGCTAATGCACATACAACGTTAGCAATGCATTACGCAACATAACATAAGGGACACCCATGAACAAAATTTATCCGGACGCCGCCGCTGCGCTGGCTGGCGTCGTGCAAAACGGGCAAACCATCGCCGTCGGCGGCTTCGGGCTGTGCGGCATCCCGGAAGCGCTGATCGGCGCGCTGCGCGATTCCGGCGTGACCGGCCTGACCGCCATCTCCAACAACGCCGGCGTCGACGGCTTCGGCCTCGGCCAGCTGCTGGAAACCCGCCAGATCAAGAAAATGATCGCTTCCTACGTGGGCGAGAACAAGGAGTTCGCGCGCCAGTACCTGGCCGGCGAGCTGGAACTGGAATTCACGCCGCAGGGCACGCTGGCCGAGAAGCTGCGCGCCGGCGGCGCCGGCATCCCGGCCTTCTTCACCAAGACCGGCGTCGGCACCATCGTCGCCGACGGCAAGGAAATCCGCGAATTCGACGGCGAACAGTATGTGATGGAACGCAGCCTGGTGGCCGACGTGGCGCTGGTCAAGGCCTGGAAGGCCGACAAGGCCGGCAACCTGGTGTTCCGCAAGACCGCGCGCAACTTCAATCCGAATGCCGCGATGGCCGGCAAGATCACCATCGTCGAAGTCGAACAGCTGGTGGAAACCGGCGAGATCGACCCGGACGCCGTGCACCTGCCGAGCATTTTCGTGCACCGCATCGTGGTCAACGCCACGCCGGAAAAACGCATCGAGCAGCGCACCCTGCGCGCCAACTAAGAAATATCGGAGATTACTATGGCATGGACTCGTGATGAAATGGCCGCGCGCGCGGCAAAGGAATTGCAGGACGGTTACTACGTCAACCTGGGCATCGGCTTGCCGACCCTGGTGGCGAACTACGTACCGGCCGGCATGGAAGTCTTCCTGCAATCGGAAAACGGTTTGCTGGGCATCGGCCCGTTCCCGACCGAAGATGAAATCGACGCGGACCTGATCAACGCCGGCAAGCAGACCGTGACGGCGCTGCCGGGCGCGGCCTACTTCAGCTCGGCCGACTCGTTCGGCATGATCCGCGGCGGCAAGATCAACCTGGCGATCCTGGGCGCGATGCAGGTGTCGGAGCAGGGCGACCTGGCCAACTGGATGATCCCGGGCAAAATGGTCAAGGGCATGGGCGGCGCGATGGACCTGGTGGCCGGCGTCAAGAAAGTGGTGGTGCTGATGGAGCACGTGGCCACCGCCAAGGATGGCTCGACCTCGCACAAGCTGCTGAAGAAATGCGACCTGCCGCTGACCGGCGTCGGCGTGGTCGACCTGGTCATCACCGACCTCGGCGTCATGGAAGTGACCGACAAGGGCTTGAAGGTCACCGAGCTGGCGCCCGGCGTCAGCAAGGACCAGATCGAGGCCGCCACCGGCGTCGAGCTGGACCTGTCGGCCGTGTAAGTTCGACCCGGCGACAAGCGACGGCACGCTGCGGCGTGCCGTTTTTATTTACGCCGACGATAGCCGGATGCCGCGGTAGCGGCGGCGGTACAGCATCAGGCCCACGGCCGCCGTCACGACGACGGCGATCAAGCCCAGCAAATCCTGGCCGCCGTGCGTGACGGCCGCCGGCTGGCTGGACTTCATGGTCGAGGCGGCGAACTTCTTGCCGACGTACTGGGCGCCGATGACCAGCTCGTCCGCATTGATGGCGTTCACCAGATACAGGCCGTAGCCGCCCGGATGCACGGTCATCTTGCCGTCGCGGTAAACGAAGGAGCGGCGCTCGTCGCCGATGCGGATGCTGCCGACCACATGGCCGGCGTTGTTGACGGCGGTGGCGAAGCTGTCGCCGTAGCCGATCAGCGCGCCCAGGTCGGTCATCTTGCCCTGGTCCCAGGCGAAGGCATGCCAGCGGCGGCCTGCCGTTTCCGATGCGCCCACCACCATGCCACTGTCGTTGATGGCGCTGGCCGCGCTGGAGCGCCCGCCCAGCGTCCCGAGGTCGCGCATGCCGCCATCCGGTTGATACAGGAACGCGCGGCGATAGCCGTCCGCCAGCGCGGCGGTACCGACGACGGCGCCGTGGTTGTTGACGCCGGCCGCATAGCTGATCTTGCCGCCGAGCGTGCCCAGATCGATCGCTGCACGGTTGCTGTCGCTGCTGAAGGCGTGGAAGTAGCCATCGCTGGTATCGGCAAAGCCGACCACCTGGCCGGCGTCGTTGATGGCGGCGCCGTAGCTGCTGTTGCCGCCCAGCGTGCCGAGGTCGCGCATCTTGTCGCCGGCGCGGACCACGAAAGCGCGCCAGTGGCCGCTGGCGTCCTGGGCTGTGCCGACCACATCGCCGGCCTCGTTGATATCCTTGGTGTAGCTGTCGCTGCCGCCCAGCGTGCCCAGTTCGATCGGGCGCTTGTCGTACAGGACGGCGCGCTGGCGGCCGCTGTCTTCCTCGATGATGCCGGCCATCTGGCCGTTGGCGTTGATATCGACGGCGATGCTGGCCTCGTCGCCCCGCGCGCCCAGTGTCAAAGTAGTCAGTCCCGGCATGGCGTCTCCTTTTAATGATGCATGGAGATCTGCAAATCCCGTGCCTAACCGATTTCAGCCCGCCGGCCGGGGGAAGTGTGCGGAAATGAACGCGGGCGCTGTTCGTTTCCGGACATTCGGGCCGCCGCCATTCTTTCAGCCGCGCTTGATCTTGTTGCTTGCACTGAGGAAATTACCGCTCTACACTGTTGAGATATTTGCTACTTTCTTAATGGATTGCCCTCATGCGTGCTGTGCTTGTTGCTTTGCTGGGTCTGCTGTTCTGCTGCGCCGCCGCGCAGGCCGGGCAGGGCGCTTATAAAACCGGCCCGGCGCCGGCCTGGGTGCAGCCGGTTTCGCCGATTCATCCGGCGCCCGCCACGCCGCTGCCGACGCGCGGCAGCGTGGCCTACCTGCTGCGCGATATGCAAACCCGGGTCGACCCGCGCGGCAAGGTCGCGTACTTTCACACGGCCAGCAAGGCGCTCGACGGCGGCGGCGTGGAGAAGGTCGCCAACATCAGCATCAACTTCGATCCGTCCTACCAGGCCTTGACGCTGCACGCGATCAATGTGGTGCGCGATGGCGTCTCGACCCCGAGGCTGCAGGGCGCGCGCATCCATGTGCTGCAGCGCGAGACCGAGCTTGACTACCTGATCTACGACGGCAGCATGACCGCCAGCGTGCTGCTGGACGATATCCGCATCGGCGACATCGTCGAATATGCGTTCAGCGTGGACGGCAACAACCCTGTCTTCCAGGGCAAGATCACCGGCCGCGCCGAACTGGAGTGGGCGGTGCCGGTCGAGCATTCGCTGGTGCGCCTGTTGATGCCGGCCCAGCGGCCGCTGCGCATCGCCGCGCGCAACACCAGGCAGGAGCCGGAAATACGCGAGGTCCCCGGCTACCGCGAATATCGCTGGGAACAGCGCAATATCCCGGCGCTGAAGGTCGACCGCGGCGCGCCCGAATGGTTTGATCCCTACGGATCGGTGCAGTGGAGCGAGTTCCCCGACTGGGCATCCGTGGTGCAATGGGCCTTGCCGCTGTACCAGCCGCCGCGCGATCCGGGCCCGGCGCTGCAGCGGGAAATCGCCCGCATCGGCCGCGAGCATGCCGATGCAGCCGGCCGCGTCGCCGCCGTGCTGAAGATGGTGCAGCGTGACATACGCTATCTCGGCATCGAAGTCGGCCCCGGCTCGCATGCGCCGACGCCGCCTGCCCAGGTCTACCAGCGCCGCTTCGGCGATTGCAAGGACAAGACGCTGCTGACCATCACCATGCTGCGGGCGCTCGGCATCGACGCCGCGCCGGCGCTGGTCAACACCAGCGTGACCAGGCAGGTGGCCAGCTGGGCGGCGGCGCCGACCGCCTTCAATCACGTGCTGGTGCGCGTGCTGCTGGACGGCAAGCCGTACTGGCTGGACCCGACCCGCGCCCTGCAGCACGGCGAGCTCGATCATCTGTACCAGCCGGACTACGGTTACGCGCTGGTGCTGGCGCCGGACAGCAAGGCACTGGCGGCGATGACGTCCAAGTCCGGCCCGCACAAGATGGTGAGCGCGGTGTTCGATTCGACGGCCGGCGTCGACAAGCCGGTCGACTACACGGTGACCACCACCGTGCACGGCCAGAACGCCGACAACCTGCGCACGCAACTGACCAACAACAAGGCCGACATGGCCACGCAGTACCAGAGTTTCTACGCGCGGCGCTATGCGGAGATCCGCCAGAACGGCGAGCTGGACGTCAAGGACGATGGGGCGCGCAATGCGCTGACGGTGGTGGAATCCTATGTGATTCCCAACTTCTGGGCGCGCAGCAAGAAGGGCGACCGGCGCGAGGCCAGCGTGGAAGCGTCGGAAATCGATGCGCCGTTGAAGACGCCCGACGATATCGGCCGCAACGCGCCGCTGCGGCTGGACTATCCGTACGAGGTGACCGAGGTGACCGAGGTGCGCCTGCCCGAGCGCTGGAACATCAAGACCAGCAGTACCGAGGTGCATGACCCGGCTTTCGATTTTTCCTACAAGGTCGACAAGGGCCCGGATGCGAAGAGCGTCATCATCACGGCGCACTACAAGGCGCTGCGCGATTCCGTCGAACCCGGCGACATGGGCCGCTACGCGGCGCGGCTGAAGGAGGCCAGGGAGGCGATCGGCTACACCCTGTACACCGGGGCCGGGGCTGTGCCGGAGGAAGCGGCGCCGGCCGACGCCGAGCCATCCTCGCGGCTGGCGCGCTGGCTGAACAGCTTCCTGCCGCTGGTGGTGATGATGGCGCTGATGGCGGCTTGGTCGTGGCTGGCCGTGCGCATGCAGCGCTCGCCGTCCTCGCATGGCGAAGTCAACAAGCGCCTGCTGCTGGCGGCGGTGATCGTCAGCGGTACCATCGCGCTGTGCTTCCTGCCGGGCGTGCAGCTGCCGACGGCCTTGCCGGCGGCGCTGGTGGTGCTGGCGATCATGACGCAGTACCTGTGGCATACGGTGCCGCAGGTGCCGGCCAGCCATATCGCCTACAAATGGGCGGTGCGCTGCTACCGCGCGCGCAGCGAGACCGCGCCGGTGGTGCTGCGCTCCTTCCTGCGCAAGGTGCCGCCGCTGATCGGCTGGTTCGCGATCGGCACCGTGCTGGCCAAGCTGCTCAGGGGCTGACGCGCTTGCGGCGGCGGGCCACCGCGCCCATCAGCGCCAGGCCGCCCAGCAGCATGGCATAGGTTTCCGGTTCCGGTACCGCAACGGCCACATGCCAGCGCGACGCCGAATAATCGCCATTGCCTTCGCCGCCATTGCCGGCCGGCGTGTTGTAGTTGACGGCGTCGGTGGCGCCGCCGTTAAAGGCGCCGATCAGCAGCAAGGCCTGGGCGCCGCCGCCAAACAGATCGGCGTCCGCGATGGCGATATTGGTGGCCAGACCGTTGAACGATATGACGCCCGCGCCGGCGGCAAACCCGGTCGATGGGCCGCCATAGGTATACAAATTGCCATTGTTGGCGAACGCCGCGCCATCGATGAACACTGAGAATTTGCTCAGTCCCAGGATCAGGTTGCCGAAGCCGTTGCCGTCAAAGGTGCCGCTGATGACGGTGTTGTCCAATTGCGTGTAGGAAAATTCGTAGGTGGTCGCCTGGGCGGCGCCGGCGGTAAGCATGCCGGCGCAGGCCAGGATGCGGAGAAGTTTGTTCATTGAGTCATCCCATGTAGACAAAATATCATTGTCTCATGAATTATTGACAATGGATGTAGCCTTTTTGTGCTACATGGACTTCATCAATCGCAGGCTTCGCCGAGCTCGGTGATTTTCCAGGTGTTGTTGCTCAATTGAAGGGTGCGGCTGCGAACGCACGCTTCGTTGGGCATGAACTTGACGACAATCTCGGTCTTGCCGACGGTCAGGTCCGCATCCCAGGCCGCGCCTTCGCTCAGCAGCGAATCGATCAACTCGGCGTTGACCGCCGTCTTTTTCGTTTGGTCGGCACTTCCGGTCTCGGCGAGCGCGTGCTTGACGGTCTTGCCGATGTGGGCGGCGATATAGGCTTTGCTGCCGGCCGACTTTTTTTCGCACAGCAGCGTTTCAACCAGGGGCCAGGCGTCCGCCGTCAGCTGCGCCTGCAGCGCGGTTTTGTTTTGCGGGGTGCAGGCGCTGGCGTATTCATCGCCCTGGACCTTCAGGGTGCGCAGGGCCGGCGCCGCTTTCTGGGCGCAGGCGATGCCGGAAAACGCCAGGGCGCACAGCGCCAGGGAGGAAAGATAGAATTTTTTCATAGTATTTTAGGATCATAGACCGTGATGTGCAGGTGGTGCGCGTGCAGCTTCTCATTCGCCGACACCTGCATGTTCGGGACGTGCCCATCGTCGTCCCGGTTGTCCTGATCCATGAACCATGGATCGAACAGCTGCGACACGCAGGTGCATTTCATGAGCGAGCCGCGGAACAGCCGCACGCCGTCCGGCTCGTTCTTGTCGCGTTCCGCGTTCCAGGCCGTCTCCGCGCTCTTGCGGTCCTCGCCGGCCTTGGTGGCGGCGTCCTTGGCCGCTTTCTCCGCTTCGATCGCCTCCGGCGCCTTGGCCGGATCGCCCTTGGTTTTTTTCACCAGCGCGGAGGCCGCTGCCAGCTTCTGGGCCGCCGCCGTCTGGTCTTTCTTGGACTGCTCGAATTTGGTCAGCAGCGTTTTCTCGTCTTCGCTGACATTGGTGGTATCCGGTGCGGTTTTCTTGCGCAACTCTTGCCGGTTGATGCGCGTGCCGCCGACGTAGTTGACGTCCAGTCCGAGGCCGGAGCGATGCGCGATCGAACCCAGCGACGGGCGCCATGCCGAGCTCATCGTGATCTTGCTGACGCCGGCGGCGATAGCGGCATTGAACAGCGCAGCATAGCCGGCCGGATGCACGCGCGTCAAACCTTCACCCAGCAGCGTGTAGCCGGTATTAATATTCTCGTTCGGGTTTTCCGAATCGGCAAAGGAGACGGTCACCGTCTTGTCCGCCACGGTGAAACTCACGCTCGCGCTTTTGAGGACGTTGTAAATGCTTTCGATGGCGGTTTGCACCTCGGTACTGGTATCGGCGGGCAGCAGTGCCGCCACCTCGGATGCCGCATACTTGTGCGATACCTTCATCCAGATGTCGCCGGTCAGCGGCGCCGTATAGGTGTCGGCTTTCTTCGCGGTTTCCTTGGCCGCGTCCTTGTCGACGCTCTGCACCGGCGTATCGGTATCGCTGGACTTGCCTTCTTTCTCGGTAATGGTCACGGTCACGTCCCTGTCGTTGGGCGTGACCTTGTAGACCGGATTCTTGCGGTAGGACGGATGGGCATCACTGTTGAGAAACAGCGTCACGCTGGAGCCCGGCTTGACGTTGCCAACGGTGATCGTGCCCATTTTTCCGCTGACACGCTTGGGTTTTGTTTTATAGGCGTCCTGGGCCACGCCGTCTATCGCGACGGCATAGGGTAGGTTGAGATTGTCCGAGGTGACGATATGCAGGATGTATTTGACGGTACGGGTGGTCTCGACCTTGACGTCCTTCACCGCCGTGTTATCGAGCTTGGTTTGCGTGACCAGCGAGGGTTGTTGACCTGCCATGTCAGCAGCCCTCCGATACGCCGATATCTTCGTCGGCTGCCGCATCATGCGGGGTATTCCAGAATACTTTGACGGTTTGCATATCGGCTGTTTTTATCTGTTCGGTTTGTCCCAGGTCGTCGGTGACGCCTTTGATCTCGCTGCCGTCGGCCAACTGCAGGGTATAGGGCAGGCCAGTCACCGGCTTGCCGCTGACCGAGTCCACCGCGCGCAGCCGTTCCTGGTAGATCTTCAGGCGGCTGTCGGGCAGGTTGACGAAATTCGCCGACTGCGACGCGCCGCCCTCAAACACATGCTGCCCACCCTTGACCGTGAAGTTGCCGGGGCAGGCGAAGGTGATGTCGCCGCCTTCGAGCGTGATCGACGACTGGCCGGCCTGCAGCACGATCTTCTGGTTGGCCTTGATCTCGATGCTGTCGTTGACCGAGATGACCTTGATCGATTTGTCGGCCAGGATTTCCAGCTGGTCGGTGTGCGCCTGCAGCGATACCGGGCCGTTGGCGGCGATCGCCTGGACGCCGCCGGCGTGGCTGAAGTAGCCGGCGGCGTTGGCCGCCACCGACGACAAGGTGTAGGCCGCCGCCATGTGCATATCGCCCTGCGTGGTCCAGTGCAGGTGCTCGCCGGCGAACAGCACGGTCGATGCCGGCGTGGCCCAGTTGATGCCGGCCGGCGCGTCCATCAGCACCAGCGCGTCGGCGAATTTTTCCACCGGCTGTCCGGCGTCGAGGTCGCGCGCGCCGCTTTGCGCCTTGCTGGCTTCCTGGCCGTTGACGGCGCCGTCATGCTTGCCTTTTTCCTTGGGATCGAGGCGGGCGGTCAGGTCTTGCTGCGCCTTGGCCGCGTCCGTGCTGTTGAGCGCTTTCTGCTCGGCGGCGGCATTGCCCAGCGTCTTGGTCAGTTCCTGCGCCGCCTTCAGCGATCCGACCGCTTCCGCCGCATCCATCTGCGTCGAGGTGACGCCGCTGCCTTCGGCGCCACGGGCGCTGGTGGTCAGCAGCACGCCTTCGCCGCCGCGCACCACGCTCCAGGCGTCGGTGCGCAGTTCGAAGCCGCTGCCGCGATAGGCACCGCGTTGCGAGGAGGAGGGCGCCTGCTGGATCAAGTATCCCAGGTTGAGCTGGGTGGCGGCGCTGCTGGTGGCCAGCCGCGTGCGCACCTGGCCCGGCGTGTCGTCCAGCTGCCACTGGTTGTAGCCGCCGCCGTCGAAGTTGTGGCTGTGGATGCCGGACAGCGTGCCGGCGTGGTTGGCGCCGGAATCCTCGCCGGCCGCGTACGGCGGCTGGTCCGAGCCGGTGTACAACTGGGCCACGACCAGCGGCCGGTCCATGTCGTTGTCGATGAAGTCGACCAATACCTCGGTGCCGATGCGCGGCGTGAATTGCGAGCCCCAGTTGGGGCCCGCCAGCGCTTCGGCCACGCGCACCCAGGTGCCGCTGCTGTCGTCGCCGGGCGCGCTGCCCTTGGCGTCGGTGTCGTGCGAGATGCCGCCGGCGTTGGCGCCCTGGCCGCGCTGCCAGGCGAACTGGATCCGTACCTGGTGGTCGCGGGTGGTGGTGGCGACCGCGTCGCCGGCGCCGACGATGATGGCGGTCTGCGGCCCCAGCGCGGTGGCGGCCTGCGGCGCGGCGGTGGCGCGTGGCACGATGGCGACCGCTGCGCGCGCGCAGCCGAACTGGTTGCGGTAGGTGCCCGGCTCCAGCGCGGTGAACGGGTTGCTCACGCCGGTCAGCACGTTGTTGCGCGCCTCGTGCCGCACCCACAGCACGGTGAAGCGGTTGTCGTCCGCATAGCGCTCGTGTTGCGTCAGCGCGAAGGCGTGGCCGGCGGCCAGCTGGCGCACCGCGCCTTCACCTTCGAAGATCTTGTTGTCCAGTTCCAGCGCCTGCAGCATCAACTGGCTGTACTGGTCAGGCTCGCCGCTGGCGCTGGCGATCCGTTCGCCGCCGCCGTCGTAGACAGCCAGCGTCGGCAGTTCGCCGGCGTCCAGCGACGATTGCTGCTCGGCGCCGGGCGCCAGCAACTGCGCCGGATCCCAGCTGCTGATGCCGACCGCGTTGGCCTGCACCTGGCGCCGCGCCGTGAAGCGGTCGATGGCGTCCTCGCTGTCGGTGGCGCGCACGCCGTGGAAGCGGATCTCGGCGGCGCCCGGCATATCGGGCGCCTTGGCCTTGCTGTCGAAGATCACCAGCTTGTGCCTGGCCTGGCCGTCGCCGCCGTCCTGCTGGTCGTCTGCCTGGTCATGCTCGAAACGCCAGCTCAGGCCCTCGGAGGCCAGCAGCCGCTGGAAGAATTCCAGGTCGCTTTCGCGGTATTGGGTGCAAATGGCGCGCGGCGCCAGCGTTTGCGTGACGTCGAATTCAAAGCGCAGCTGAGGATAGTCGGCCAGCAGTTCGGTGACGATGTCCTGCGCGTTCTTGTCCTGGAAGATGTAGCTGTCGCGGCGTAGCCGCAGCAGCGCCAGCGCCGGTTCCAGCAGCAGCCGGTAGCGCGCGGTGCCGCCGTCGGCGCCCAGCCATGCGGCCTCGGTGCAGATGCCGTGCCAGGCGCGCTTGCCGCCGTCCGCCTGCAGCAGCGTGATGGTCAGCTCTTCGCCGATGAACTGGTTCAGGTCCAGGTCGGTCGAGGTGCTGAGTGCGTCGACTTCGAACGCGTACAGTTCGTTGACGGCTTCGCGTCCGATGAAGCGTTCGGCCATCAGCGCTTCCGGCAGCGACGCGTCCTGCGCGCTGGCCAGCGTGACCAGGCGCGCGTGCTGGCTCAAGCCGGTGCCGAACAGCCCGAGCGCCGAGGGGATCAGCGAGGCGGTATCCATCAGGGCAGCGTGATCGTCAGGTTGGCCTGGCGCGGCGCCAGTTTGACCACATCGTTATAGGCGGCGATGCGTTCCTCGGTGCCGCGGCCCAGCGAGGTGCGCAGGCCGATGTAGCCCAGCACGCAGATCAGGCCGAATACGGAGCACAGCACCCACACCGGCAAGTCGCTGCGCAGCTTGTGGACGATCTGGTCGGGCCGTTCCGCGTGCGGCGCGAAGCCGCCGCGCTTGCCCTTCATGTTGGCGATTTCATCACCGAGGCGCGCGGTCAGGTAGTTGAGCTTTTCCGAGCCTTCGAGGATGTAGCGCCCCTGGAAGCCCAGCAGCAGGCACATATGGAACACCTCCAGCGCCTGCAGGTGGGCGCTGCCGCGCGCGCGCAGCGCTTCCAGCCGGTGGAAGAAGTTCTCGCCAGCCAGCTGTTCGCCGAACAGCACCAGTTGCAGCGGGCGCCGCTCCCAGGCGTCGCGGATCGGGAAGGTGGAGCGCAGGATGATTTCGTCGACCGCCGCGCAGAACGCATATTTGGCGGCGTCGATATCATCGGGCGAAGCGCCGTGCTTCCTGGCGCCGCGTCCGAAGTCGTCGAGGAACTGCGTCATCTTGTGCGCGAATTCGGCGTTCTCCTGCGGGCCGCTGCCGTTCTTCAGCATGAACAGCGCGTAGAAGCCGTCGTACATCAGGTCGAGCAGGGTTTGCGGTGCGTTGCTGGCGGCCGATGCCGGCGCGGCGCCCATCAGGGAAGGTGCGGTTACGGTATTCATGTCGTTGAGCCTCGGTTCAGGATGTGACGGCGACCAGTTCCAGCTTCAGGTCGTGCATGCCGCCAGGGACATAGATGGAGATCGATTGCGCCTGCAGCATGCGCTCGTACATCTGGCCCTTGGCCTCGATGGCGAAGTAACAGGCGTCCGGACGCACCGGCACGGCGGCCGGCACCTGCGGCGCGTGCTGCAGGCGCACGCCCGGCATCGCCGACAGCACGAATTTCTCAACGTCGTCCGGCGCGCCGACCTTGAAGCGCAGCGGCACCACGTCCACCAGTTCGCTGGCCGGCATCGCTGCCGATACCGCGATGTAGAAGGTGGTCTTGTCGTCGATCTTGCCGGAGTCCAGCATGCCGTGGTGATACGACGGCTTGACTTCGCGCAGCGCGATGGCGAAGTAGCGCGACGAGATCACGGTGTCGAGCAGCTCGCGGATGATCTGGTGCAGCGTGGCGAAGGCGGGGCCGGGATCGTTGTGCTGGTACGGCGGCAGGTCGGCCAGGGTCCAGCTCTTGGAGAAGGTCATCAACGCGCCGGCCAGGCCGAGCAGCGCTTCGTACAGCCGTTCCGGATGCAGCGACGGGTGCTGGAAATAGTGCGTCAGCGAGGCGAAGGCGGAGCTGGCCGTGTGCAGCAGCCAGAACGAGGACATATCGCCGGAGCGGAATTCGATCACATGCTTGCTCGGCTCGCGGTGGTGGCCGTACAGCGCGCTGACCTTGGCCTGCAGCGCGTCGATCAGGCGGCGCAGCTGCAGGAACAGCAACGGCGCGCTGCGGATCGCCAGGCTAGGGGGCACGAAGGCGGCGTCCAGCTCGAAGCCGCCGGTCGCCGCGCGGCGCAGGCGCAGCAACGGGAAGTGGGTGTAGGAATCGCGCGGCTCGAACTCGGAGACCAGGCGCAGCGTCTTTTTCAGGTAGCTCAGCTGGGCCGGCGCGGCATGCGTGTACAGGTCCGGCGTGTCCTGGTTGTTTTGCAGGTAGCGCACCGCGCTGGCGCCGGCCGCCGGCTGGCTGCCGTCGCCGAAATTGCCGCCGAACGGCTTGAAGGCCGGCAGCGCCGCATAGTAAGTAATGGCCTGCTGCGATTGCGGCAGCTGGCTCAGCTCGACCGCGTCCGGCAAGTCGTCGGCGCCGGGCGCATCGTAGAACTCGCCATCCTGGAAGCGCAGCGACAGCTCCATCACCCGCAGGCTGTTGTTGGCCAGCGCGTCGCGGTCGACCTGGATCTGGTTGACGCCCCAGGCGTACGGGTGCAGCGCCTGCACGCTCTGGTGCAGCCGCTGCTCATGGTAGCGGTCCTGCTGCTGGAAGTGTTGTGGCCGAAGAAACAGGCCTTCTCCCCATAAAATTTTGCTGCTCATGCTGTGGGCTATCCCTTATCGCTGGTTTGGTGCATAGATGCCATTCCGTAAAGTAGCAGAACAATAACATTTCTTTTCAAAAATTGTCGCGCCGGTGATTTCTATCGTGCGCGCGCTCCGGAAAGGTGCATTTTGTCAGGTGATGCACCATTGAATTCAATTGAACGCCGTCAATAATAAATTTCTGATAACGTGGCGCCAGTTGCAGAAATTGTTATTTAAATATTGTTTTTTGATATCGAATTTGAGGAAAGCATGACAACCAAAAATACCCTCAGCCGCACCAGCCAGCTGTTAGGCGCCATCGTCTGCGTGGCGACGCTGAGCGCCTGTGCCACTGCACCGCAGACGACACAGGCGTTGGCCAAACCTAGTCTCCAATCCATGCTGGCCCAGGCCGGCACCGCTTCCGGCTCCGGCCAGAAGGAACAAGCCGTCACCCTGTGGAAGCAGGCCGCCGTCGCTTATCCGTCCGATAAGTCGCCGTGGCTGAGCATTGCCCAGACCCGCTACGAAGCCGGGCAGTACGGCGACGCCATCGTCAACGCCCAAGAGGTGCTGGTGCGCGATCCGAACGACACGCTGGCCAACAGCATTATCGCCATCAGCGGCCTGCGCCTGTCGACCCGCTCGCTGTCGGACCTGAGCCGGCAGAACAACCTGTCCGGCTCGATCCGTACCGAATCGCAGGACCTGGCCAAGCTGCTGCGCGAGAGCCTGGGCGAGACCGTGCTGGTGCCGCCGGCGCCGCCGCCGGTGCAACCCGTCGCGCCGGCCCGCGGCAAGGTGGCCGCCAAGAAAAGCAAGGCCAAGCAAGCCGACGATTCCAGCGCCAATCCATTCGACGCTTTGAAATAACTGCTTGCCCGCGCAAGCCAAACCAGGGGAATGCCATGTCCAAAAGTGTAAGTGTGCAGAAGAAGCTGCAAAAAATCCGTCCGCCGCGCGTGCAGATGACCTATGACGTCGAAATCGGCGACGCCATCGAGAACAAGGAACTGCCGTTCGTGATGGGCGTCGTCGGCGATTTCGGCGGCAACTCGGAAGTCGAGCAGAAGCGCCTCAAGGAGCGCAAGTTCGTCAACGTCGACCGCGACAACTTCGACGAGGTGATGAAGGGCGTCGAGCCGCGCGCGGCCTACCGCGTCAAGAACGAATTGAGCGAGGGCGGCGGCGAATTCGCCGTCGACCTGAAGTTCAAGTCGATGGAAGACTTCCGTCCGGAGGCGGTGGTGCAGCAGGTCGACCCGCTGCGCAAGCTGCTCGAGGCGCGCACCAAGCTGGCCGACCTGCGCAACAAGCTGGCGGGCAACGACAAGCTGGAAGACATCCTGAACGATGTCCTGCACAGCACCGAGAAACTGGCCGAGCTGGGCCAGCAAAACAAGAAGGAAGACTGATATGTCCGCACAACTGACCCCCGGCGGCGCGCCAGCCGCCGCTTCGGAACTGAGCCTGCTGGACCAGATCGTCGAGCAAAGCAAGGTCGCCAAATCGAGCGTCGAGCACGCGCGCGCCAAGGACCTGATCTCCGAACTGGTGAGCCAGGTCATGGAAGGCACCGTGGTGGTGTCCGATAACCTGGCCGCCACCATCGACGCCCGCGTGGCGGAACTGGACCGCCTGATTTCGGCCCAGCTGTCGGCCGTGATGCACTCGCCGGAATTCCAGAAGCTGGAAAGCAGCTGGACCGGCCTGAATTACCTGGTCAAGAACAGCGCCACCGGCCAGAACCTGAAGATCAAGATGCTCAATGCGACCAAGAAGGAATTGGTCAAGGATTTCCAGAGCGCGCTGGAATTCGACCAGAGCACCATGTTCAAGAAGGTCTACGAAGAGGAATTCGGCACCTTCGGCGGCGCGCCGTTCGGCGCCTTGCTGGGCGATTTCGAGATCACCCGCCAGCCGGAGGATATGTACTTCGTCGAGCAGATGTCGCACATCGCCGCCGCCGCGCACGCGCCGTTCATCTCGGCCGCCTCGCCGGAGCTGTTCGGCCTGGAGACCTACAGCGACCTCGGAAAGCCGCGCGACCTGTCGAAAGTCTTCGACACCGTCGAATACGCCAAGTGGAAGTCGTTCCGCGAATCAGAGGATTCGCGCTACGTCGGCCTGACCTTGCCGCGCTTCCTGGGCCGCCTGCCGTTCAATCCGGCCGATGGCGCCACGGTCGAAGGCTTCAATTTCGTCGAGGATGTCGACGGCACCGATCACCAGAAATACCTGTGGTGTAACGCCGCCTATGCGTTCGGCACCAAGCTGACCGCGGCCTTCGAGGACTTCGGCTGGTGCGCGGCGATCCGCGGCGTGGAGGGCGGCGGCCTGGTGGAAGACCTGCCGACCCACACCTTCAAGACCGACGAAGGCGAAGTGGCGCTCAAGTGCCCGACCGAGATCGCCATCACCGACCGCCGCGAGAAGGAGTTGAGCGACCTCGGTTTCATCTCGCTGGTCCATTGCAAGAACACCGACTACGCCGCCTTCTTCGGCGCGCAGTCGGCGCAGAAGGCCAAGAAGTACAACACCGACGCCGCCAACGCCAACGCCGTGCTGTCGGCGCAGCTGCAGTACATCTTCGCCGTGTCGCGCATCGCCCACTACATGAAGGCCATGATGCGCGACAAGATCGGCAGCTTCGCCGCCGCTTCCAACGTCGAGGACTTCCTCAATCGCTGGCTGACCCAGTACGTGCTGCTGGACGATAACGCCAGCCAGGAGCAGAAGGCGCAGTTCCCGCTGCGCGAAGCGTCGGTGCAGGTGTCCGAAGTGCCGGGCCGTCCCGGCGTGTACCGCGCGGTGTCGTTCCTGCGTCCGCATTTCCAGCTCGACGAGCTGTCCGTTTCTCTCCGTTTGGTCGCGGAGCTCCCAGCATCGACCAAGAACTAACAGCAATAAAGCAGCAATAAAACAGCAATAACTTTAACCAACTGAAAGGATTAACATGGCAATCGACGTCTATCTGCAAATCGACGGTATCAAAGGCGAATCGGCGGACACCACCCATAAAGACTGGATCGAAGTCAAATCGGTACAGTGGGAAGTGCTGCAGCCGAAATCGGCGACCGCGTCGACCGGCGGTGGCCACACCGCCGAACGCACCGAGCACAAAGACATTGTTGTCAGCAAGCTGGCCGACCTGGCCACGCCGCTGCTGCTGCAAAATTGCTCGTCGGGTAAAACCCTGCCGAAGGCAAAGCTGGAGTTCCTGCGCGCCGACGGCCAGGGCGACCGCGTCAAGTACTTCGAGATCGAACTGGAAAACGTGCTGATCTCCAGCGTGGCGCCTTCGGTTGAGCAGGGCAACATCCTGACCGAAGACCTGTCGCTGAAATATTCGAAGGTCAAGTGGAAGTACACCCAGCAAAAAGTGGGCGGCGGCTCCGGTGGCAACACCTCGGGCGGCTGGGATCTGTCGGCCAACAAGACGGCTTGATAGCGTAAGGCGGCAATGAAAGGATTTACTCCGGGCTTGTTCGACCGTCTGATGGATGTGCCGGTCAACGGCGCCTCCAGCGGCACGGTGTCGCGCTTGTCGATCGAGGACTTGAAGGACTCGGTGGCGCGCGATCTTGAAGCGCTGCTCAACACGCGCGCCGTCATCCCGGAGGATCTCCTGAAGCGCTTTCCCGAATGCGGCCGCTCGATCGCGACATACGGCCTGAACGATTTTGCCGGCTTGTCGCTGTCGAGCACCGACGATCGCGCCTATATTTGCCGCTGCCTGGAGAAAGCCATCGCCAGGCACGAGCCGCGCCTGCGCAATGTGCAGGCGTCGCTGGAGTTGCGGGCCGACTCCATCAACCGTTTGAATTTCGCCATTACCGCGTTGCTGGTCGTCAGCAGCGCCCACGAACCTGTCAATTTCGACGCGGTTCTGCAGCCCTCAAGCCTGCATTACACAATCAGCAAAGCGCGTCGCGCTACACCGCTGGGAGCCTGAGATTGGAACAATTACTGCCGTACTACGAAAGGGAGCTGGGATTCCTGCGCCGCTACTCGCGCGAGTTCTCCGAACGCTACCCGAAGATCGCCGGCCGCCTGCTGATCGGCGGCGAGGTGTGCGAGGATCCGCACATCGAGCGCATGATCGAGTCCTTCGCGCTGCTCAATTCGCGCATCGCCAAGCGTCTTGACGACGATTACCCCGAATTTACCGAAGCGCTGTTCGAAGTGCTGTATCCGCATTACCTGCGGCCGTTTCCCTCGTGCTCGATCGCGCGCATGGACTTCAGCGGCGCCGCCGCGCAGCTGACCACCGCCAGCGAGATCGCGCGCGGCACGCAGCTGACCACGCGCCCGGTGCGCGGCGCCACCTGCACCTTCCGCACCGCTTATCCGGTCACGGTGGCGCCGCTGGCGCTGAGCGCGGCCGCGTTCTCGCCCATCATCGCCGCCCCGGAAGCGGTGCGGCTGCCGCCGCAGGCCACGTCCGGCATCAGCATCACCTTGTCCAGCACCTCGGAGCAGGTCGCCGTGGGCCAGCTGGGACTGGGCAGGCTGCGCGTGTTCATCGACGGCGAGCCATCGTTCTGCGCCGCGCTGCGCGATGCGCTGTTCACCCGCTGCGTCTCCGCCTACGTCGAAGCCGAGGGCAACGGACGCTGGCTGCAGCTGCAAAAAGTGCCGGTGGCGGCGGTCGGCTTCGAGGACGATGAGGCGCTGATCGACTTTTCCGCGCGCTCGCACACCGCCTACCGGCTGCTGACCGAATACTTCTGCTTCCCTGAAAAATTCAACTTCTTCGACATCGACCTGCACGCCATCGCCGGCGTGCTGCCGGCCGGCTGCAAGGAAGTCACGCTGCACCTGGCGCTGTCCGGCCTGCGCACCGATTCCAACCTGGCGCGCATGCTGGCGACGCTGTCGACCAATAACGTGCTGCTGGGCTGCACGCCGGTGGTCAACCTGTTCCGCCAGCGCGGCGAGCCGATACGCCTGACCCACACCTCGGCCAGCTATCCGGTGCTGGCCGACGCCCGGCGCGCGTTTGCCTATGAGGTGCAGGGCATCGAGTCGGTCAAGCTGGTGCGCCAGACGCCGCAGGGCGAGTCGATCCAGGAATTCCGGCCGTTCTATTCGCTGCGCCATGGCCAGACGCCGGAGAAAAACGGCCACTACTGGGTGATGCGCCGCGACGAGACCATCGCCACGAAAAGCCCAGGCTACGAAACCCAGATCTCCATCGTCGATATCGACTTCGATCCGGCCGAGGTGGAAACCGATACCCTGAGCCTGGAGCTGAGCTGCACCAACCGCGATCTACCTGCCTCGCTGAGCTACGGCATGCGCGGCGGCGATTTGTTCCTGGAAGGCGGATCGAGCGTGCGCGCGATCAGCTTCCTGCGCAAGCCGACGCAGTCGCACCGCTTCGAACGCGGCCGTGGCGCGCACTGGCGCCTGATCTCGCACCTGTCGCTGAACCACCTGTCGCTGACCGGCGGTGGGCTGGACGCCTTCCGCGAGATGCTGACGTTGTACGACCTGCCGCGTTCGGCCTCGTCGCAGCGGCAGATCGGCGGCATCGTCGCCGTCGCCCACAAGGCGGCCAACACCTGGCTGCCGGGGAATCCCTTCGCCTGCCTGGTGCGCGGCATCGAGGTGGCGCTGACGGTCGATGAAGAGGCCTTCGTCGGCAGCGGCATCCACGCCTTCGCGCAGATCGTTGAACGTTTCCTCGGCCTGTACGTGCACGCCAACAGCTTCACGCAGCTGGTCATCAAATCGAATAAAAACGGAGAGGAACTGCTGCGATGCACCCCACGAAGCGGCGATTTGAGCCTGCTGTAATCGAGCGGCTGTTCGCGCAGCCGTATCGTTTTGAATACTTCCAGGCGGTGCGCATGTTGGAGCTCTGGCTCAAGCGCCATGGCTCGGCGCAGGACGGCGCGGTGGCGAACTTCCTGCGCTTCCAGAATTCGACCTCGCTCAGCTTCCCGGCCAGCCAGCTGGAGGCGCTGCATCCGGAGCCGCGCGACACGGCGACCGACGCGCGCGGCTTGGGCGAGGCGCTGAAGTCGGCGCAGCTGCGCTACATCCGCATCACGCCGGCCTTCATGGGTTTCCTCGGCAGCAGCGGCACCTTGCCGGCGCATTACACGGAGCGGATCGCCGCCCATACGCTGTACCAGAAGGATGAGGGCCCGCGCGCCTTCCTCGACGCCTTTTCCAACCGCGCGCTGGCGCTGTTCTATGAAGCCTGGCGCAAGTACCGGCTGGAGCTGAAGTACCAGATCGACGGCAAGGATGAATTCCTGCCCTTGCTGCTGTCGCTGGCCGGCATGCACAACCCGTCGCTGCGGCGCCGCCTGTCGGACGGCGGCGACGGCGTGCTCGATGAATCGATAGGCTACTTCGCGACCGCCATGTCGCAACGGCCGGCGTCGGCGGTGCAGATCGCGCGCGTGCTGTCGGAGTATTTTTGCAAGCCGGTGCGCGCCGAGCAGTTCATCGGCTGCTGGTACGACGTGCCGGAAGGCCAGCAGACCATGCTGGGCATGGCCAACGCGGCGCTGGGGAGCGGTGCGATGGCGGGCGCACGCGTGTGGCAGCGCGACCTGCGTATGCGGCTGGTGATCGGCCCGCTGGACCTGGAAGGCTACGAATCCTTCCTGCCCGGCGGCAAGGCGGCGCGCGCGCTGGAGAGCATGCTGACCATGTTCACCGGGCTGACGCTGGAGTATGAAGTGCAGCTGGTGCTGCGCGCAGAAGACGTGCAGGGCGCGCGGCTGGACGACGACCGAGGCGGAGGGCGGCTGGGCTGGGACAGTTTCCTTGTCACCGAGGCGCAGCAGCAGGACCGCAGCGACGTCTGCTACGAGATACACGCATTGACATCATAGTTCAGTATAAAAAAGAGGACAAATCATGAGCATCAACCTGAAGACGCTGATCGGAAAATTGAACGACACCAGCCGCGCCGCCGCCACCCGCGCCGCCAGCCTGTGCGTGTCGCTGGGCCAGTATGAAGTCGATATCGAACACCTGTTCCTGGCGCTGCTGGAGCAGCCCAAGAGCGACGTGGCGCTGATCGCGCGCCAGAACGACATCAGCGTCGGCCAGCTGGAGGCCGACCTGCGCGCCGAGGTGGCGCGCTTCAAGAACGGTAACGCGCGCACGCCGGTGTTCTCGCCGCGCCTGCCCAAGCTGTTCGAGAACGCCTGGCTGATCGCCTCGCTGGATCTGCAGGACGATGCGCAGGCGCAGATCCGCAGCGGCCACTTGCTGCAGGCGCTGCTGACGGAACCCGAATTGTCGCAACTGGCCGCGCGCGGTTCCAAGCTGTTCGCGCGCTTCGACCTGGAACAGATCAAGCACAAGCTGGACAAGATCACCGCCGGTTCGGATGAAACGCCGGTGGCCGGCGGCTCGGCTTCCGCTGCGGGCGAGGGCAGCGATCCGGTCGGCGAGCTGGCCGCGCGCGCCGCCACCAAGACGCCGGCGCTGGACCAGTTCACCACCAACCTGACGCAGCGCGCGCGCGACGGTAAGGTCGATCCGGTGATCGGCCGGGATCAGGAAATCCGCCAGGCGATCGACATCCTGATGCGCCGCCGCCAGAACAATCCGATCCTGACCGGCGAGGCCGGCGTCGGCAAGACCGCCGTGGTGGAAGGGCTGGCGCTGCGCATCGCGCAGGACGACGTGCCGGATGTGCTCAAGGGCGTGGAGATCCACACGCTGGACATGGGCCTGTTGCAGGCCGGTGCCAGCGTCAAGGGCGAGTTCGAGAACCGCCTGAAGAACGTCATCGACGAGGTGAAAAAAAGCCCGCACGCCATCATCCTGTTCATCGACGAGGCGCACACGATGATCGGTGCCGGCGGCCAGGCCGGCCAGAACGACGCGGCCAACCTGCTCAAGCCCGCGCTGGCGCGCGGCGAGTTGCGCACCATCGCCGCCACCACCTGGGGCGAGTACAAGAAATACTTTGAGAAGGACGCCGCGCTGGCGCGCCGCTTCCAGGTGGTCAAGGTCGAGGAACCAAGCGAAGAACTGGCCTGCGCCATGTTGCGCGGCATGGCGCCGCTGATGGAGAAACACTTCGGCGTGCGTGTGTACGACGAGGCGATCACCGAGGCGGTACGCCTGTCGCACCGCTATATCATGGGCCGCCAGCTGCCGGACAAGGCGATCAGCGTGCTCGATACGGCCTGCGCCAAGGTGGCGCTGGGTCAGAATGCGACGCCGTCGCTGATTGAAAACCTGGCGCGCCGGATCGAGCGCATCGATGCCGAGTCTTCCTCGCTCGAACGCGAACAGGCCGAGGGCGGTGCGTCGCAAAAGGCGCGCTTGCAGGAATTGCGCGAAAGCCGCGCCGCCGCTGAAGAGCAGCACCTGGCGCTGGCCGCGCGCTGGGAAAAGGAAAAAGCGCTGACGGCGCATATTATCGCCGCGCGCGCGGCGGCGTCCGGCGCTACCGGCGACGCGGGCGGGGAGGCCGGCGGCGGCCGGGAGGCTGGGCAGGGCGGCCAGGGCCGCGACATCCAGGCCATGGTGGCCGAGCTGCGCGAACTGCAGGGCGAGACGCCGATGGTGCCGGTGCAGGTGGATGGCCACGTGGTGGCTGAAATCGTCGCCGGCTGGACCGGAATCCCTCTCGGGAAAATGGTCAAGGATGAAATCAAGACCGTGCTGCGCCTGAAGGAGATGCTGGAGCAGCGCGTGCTGGGCCAGCCGAATGCGATCGAGGCGGTGGCGCAGCGCGTGCGCACTTCGCGCGCCAACCTGGACGATCCGAACAAGCCGAAGGGCGTGTTCCTGTTCGTCGGCCCGTCCGGCATCGGCAAGACCGAGACCGCGTTGGCGCTGGCCGATACGCTGTATGGCGGCGAGCGCAAACTCATCACCATCAACATGAGCGAGTACCAGGAGGCGCACAGCGTCTCGGGCCTGAAAGGTTCGCCGCCCGGCTATGTGGGCTATGGCGAGGGCGGCGTGCTGACCGAGGCGGTGCGCCGCAATCCGTACAGCGTGGTGCTGCTGGACGAGGTGGAGAAGGCCCACCCGGATGTGATGGAGCTGTTCTTCCAGGTGTTCGACAAGGGCGTGATGGACGATGCGGAAGGGCGCGAGATCGACTTCAAGAACACCATCATCATCCTGACTTCCAACGTGGCCTCGGCCGCGATGATGCAGGCTTGCCTGAACAAGCCGCCGGAAGAGATGCCGTCGCCGGAGGCGCTGGAGCAGTTGATCCGCGGCCAGTTGATGAAGCAGTTCAAGCCGGCCTTCCTGGGCCGCCTGAAGGTGATTCCGTATTATCCGATTCCGGACGACGTGCTGGTGCAGATCATCAAGCTCAAACTGGGCAAGATCCAACAGCGCATCGCGGTCAACCACAAGGCGGAGTTCAGCTACGACGAGGCGCTGGTGGAAGCGGTGCTGGCGCGCTGCACGGAAGTCGACTCCGGCGCGCGTAATGTGGACAATATCCTCAATGGCACGCTGCTGCCGGAGATCGCCGAATCGGTGCTGACCCGCATGGCGGAAGGCGCTGCGATCGCGAAGATCAAGGTCAGCGCCAGCAAGCAGGGTCAGTTCAAGTACACCGTCAAGTAGTCAGGATTGCTGCTGGACTCCCAGCAGCTCTTCGATGTGTGCCAGCGATGCCTGGTCCTTGACGACGGAACGCAGCCAGGTGTGCAGATCCTGCTCGCCTGCCGCCGCGGCCTTGTCGGCAAAGTAGGAAGCAGGGCTGTGCGGCTCCGTGCGGCGGAAGAACTCAGCCACGGCGCGCAGCTGCGCCACCGCCTGCGCGCGGTTCTGCACCACGCCGGGGCGCGATGGCGCTGCCGGCGTGCCAGTTGCCGCGTGCTCCTGGGCCGGCGTCGCGCTGGTGTCAGGCGCAACGCCCCCCAGCGTGCCATAAGCCCCGCCGCTGTCGATGCCGGCCGCCGGCAGCGTATGCAGCAAGGTCTGCAACGCATCGCGCGCCGTGGCGAAGCCGGGACTGTCGTCGCCCAGCCGCGTATCGGCCACGCGCTCCAGCTGCTGCAGCGCATCGATACAGAACTGGGCGTCGGCGCGCATGGCGGCCTTGAACTGCGCCGAGTTGTTGCGCTTGGCGGCTTCCATGTCCGCCAGTTTGGGCGCGCGGTTTTGCAGTTCCTCGTTGCCGCTGGACGCACGCTTGCGCGCCGCCTCGAAATCGATGGTCGAATAATCGCCGTTCTCGGTCAGCCCGATCTCGCGCACCAACCCGGGTGTACGCGCCAGTATCCAACTCAAATTGCCGATACGCTGGTCGTTGTCGCCGTCCTCGGCCAGCGGATACAGGCCGCGCTCCCAGTATTGATCGCACAATCCCGCCAGCAGCAGGTAGCCTTCACCCAGGCCGCGCAGGTCGTGGCAGCGGGCGCCGGCCTCGGTCAGCCAGACCGCCAGCCGCAGATCCTTGCTCTTGTCCGTCAACAGCGCGCCGCAGCGCGCGACCACGAACGGCCAGTCGGCTTCCTTCAGGTCGGTGACCCATTCGCCCTGGTCCAACGACGGATCGTCGAATTTTCGGGCCTGGGCGATGGCGTCGAGATCGGGTGAAAACGACAGGTCGGCGCCCGCAGGCTGGGCGTCGCTGATCGGTTGTAGCAGTTCTTGTGCTGAATACATGATGTCCTCTTACTGTGCCATGCGGAACTCGATGCGGCGGTTGCGCGCGCGGCCGTCGGCGGTGTCGTTGCTGGCCACCGGACGGTCCGGTCCCTGGCCGCTGGCGGTCAGCAGGTCGCCGTTGATGCCGTGGCTCGCCAGATAGCCCTTGACGGCTTCGGCGCGCGCCTGGCTCAGGCCCTGGTTGGTGGCGCGCAGGCCGGCGCTGTCGGTGTGGCCGATGATCTCGACCTTGCGGTCCTTGAGCTTCTGCAGCGCGGCCGTCATTTCATCGAGGATCTTGCGGCCGGCCGGCGTCAGCTCGGCCTTGCCGCTTTCGAATTCGACGATGCGGTTGGCCAGCGTGGTGTCCAGGATAGCCTGGTCGGCAGCCGATACGCGCAGGCCGTTGTTGACGGTGTAGGTCGGGTTCAGCGTGGTGGCGATATTGCTGGCCAGCTTCTGGCGCGTGGCTTCGTTATTGACTTCGCCGCGCAGGCTGACCGTGCTACCGTCGATCTTGAGCTGGCCGCGGCTGATCTGCTTCAGGTCCGGCGTGATCAGCTTTTGCACGTAGTTGTTCCAGTTGGCCGGCGTCGACACCTTGTCGATCGAGATCTGGTCGACCACCTTGTCGGCGCCGTACACGTCGCGCAGCTTGCCGAGGACGGCGGCCTTGCTGGCTTCGTCGGGCAGGGTGCCGCTGGCCAGCACCTGGCCTGGCTGCGGCGCGTTGGCCTGGGCGCCGGCGGCGCCTGCGGCCAGCAGCAGCGTGGTAAAGAGGAGGGTGCGCATGGTTCAGGTTCCGATAAATGCCGCGCTGACGGAATCGAGCGCGGACTTCAATGACAATGAGGGCTGGGCCAGGTAGGTGGACAGTTTCTTGGTGCCGTAGTCGGCGACCGCCTGTTCTTCCACCCATTCCAGCTCGTCGAAAGCGATATGCGTTTCCAGCGCCGCCTGCGGATCCATGATCGCGTGCAGGGTCTTCGGCGAGGCGCCGCTGAAACCGACCAGCAGCACCGGCTTGCCGTGCAGGCGGGTGACGAACAGGGCCAACTCGAAATCGGCGCGCGCCAGGAATGGCGTGATCAGGTGCATCCAGAACGCCGCCACCAGGTTGCGGTACATCGGGTCTTGCGGCAGCGGCAGCAGCAGGGTCTTGTCCAGGCGGCTGGAGCTGCTGGCCAGTACCGGCTGCAACAGCATGCCCAGCGCCATCAGCACTTGCCGCACCGAGCCTTTGAAGCCGGCATGCGCCAGCATGTCATCGAGCCCGCCGACGGTCTGCAGCTCGAGGAAGTCGTCGAAGGTGGCCTGGTACGCGGCGCTGCGCAGATCCAGCTCGATCGCTTCGCTGGCGGCCACTTGCAGCGCGGCGGTCGGATCGCCGGCGCCGACCACGCTGCCGCTCAAGGTGGCCAGGCGTGTCCACAAACGGTTGAACACCAGCGGTGCGGTCGGCACGAAGCTGGCCGGCTCCTGCACTTCGACGCTGCTGATCATCAGGAACGGGAAGCGACGCGACGACTGGTCGCTGCTGGCGACGATGTGGCCGGCGATCGCATGGCGGCGGCGCGGACCGACGAAGGCGAAGTGCAGCGGCGCGAGGGCGTCGTAGTTCAGCTTCCAGCGGGCGTCGGCGCTCATCAGGTCCATGGCCTGGGCCAGCCAGTCGTCCAGCACCTTGATCAGCGCCGGACTGTCGCTGGCCTTGACGAAGTCGCCCCGGCCAGGCACCTTGCCGAAATAGCCGATGGTGGCGGTGGTGGCGCCGCGGCTCATGGCTGCGCTCCCGCGGTGCGGATCACGCCTGGCGCCGCAGGCGCCGGCATGGTGGCGGGCGCCGGCGCCGCCGGTGCTGCGGGAGCCGATGGCGCGATAGGTGCCGCAGGCGCGACCGGTGCGGCCGGCGCAGCGCTGGTGATCGCGTCCGGCAGGCGCAGGCGCTTGAAGCCTGCCCCCGATTGCGCCGCCACCGGCGCGGGTGGCGGTGGCGCCGTCGTGCCGACGATTTTCAGATTGGCGGTGACGGTCACGCCGGCATTGTTCCAGCTCAGTTCAAACACGCCGTTGTCCTTGCGTTTGCGCTGGGCGGCATCGACCATTTTCTTCAGGCCGAAGTGGCCGGTCTCGTTGAGCAGCACCACGCTGCGGCCTTCCGGCGTGATGGCGGTGATGCGCGCGCCCGGCACGCCTTGCGGGTTAGGCCACACCATGTGCACCCATGGCTGCGGCTGGCCGCGCCAGCGCAGCGCCTGGCCGTCGATCTCGATGGTGAACTCGGTGGCGCTGATCGCGCCCAGTGCCTGCAGGTCGAAGTTGGTCTGCGCCTCGCCGCCGCTGGAGGCGGCTGCATTGGCGACGCCGCCCGCGTTCAACGGTGCCACCCAGCCGGGGAAACTGGCTACCACGGGCTGCGCCAGGTTGATGCCCATATTGGCCCAGGTCTTGGCGCTCAGCGTGTCGCCGCGACGCACCACCAGCGGTCCGATGGTGGTGTTGAAGAACTGGGCGATGGCGCCGTCCGGCCCGAACACGACGCCGATTTCGGCGTTGGTCGCCTCGGCGCGCGATTCGGTGGCGAACGGGTACTTCAGCGCCAGCGACTGGCGGAACGGCTGCACCACCTGCGCCGCCCAGACCTTGTTGATCTCGGCCTCGGTCGGCTGCACGATGACGGCAAAAGTCTGCATCAGCGGCCGCACCAGCAGCGGACGGATGGCCTGCTTCTGCGGATCGGTCATGCCGATCAGCATCTGCTCATCGACATATTTCAGCGCATCGGCCAGCTCGGAACCGCTGCCGTCCAGCGTCTGCTGCATCAGCTGCTTGGCGCCGGGGCCGGGGTCGCCCTGGTTCTTGATCTGGTTGAAGCGGCTGCGCAGCTTGGACAACTGGTCCATATAGCCGCGCATCAGCGACGCGTCCTTGTCCTTGGCCACCACCAGCCGCGCCACGCCGGCGAACTCTCGGCCGACGGGGCCCAGCGGCAGCGCCGCGTTCTGCGCGTTGCCGCCGGAGGGGAGGTTGACGTTCAGCTGCGACGGTTTCTGGCGCAGGATGGTTTCCCTGAACCAGCCACCGACGCCGCGTTGGGCGCGCTGCAGGCCGGCGTCCAGCAGCGATGGGTTGTCCCACGAGGTTTGTTCGTAAACGGTGTTGATCAACTTGTTCAGCGGCGAGGTTTGCGGATCGCCCAGGCGATTCATCGCGCCGGCGGCGGTGTCGAAATTACCCAGCTCGCGGATGGTCACGCCCTGCACGAACTTCTGCCATTCCCTCGCATAGTCGTTCTTGTACAGCTCCACCAGCGATTTCTGGATTTGTTCCGGGCTGCCTTCCAGGGTCAGGTCATCCTTGGAGGAGGTCTTCAGCACCCAGTCCGCGCTCTGCAGTTCGCGGTTGGCGGCATCGCGGAAGGCATCCTGCACAAAGCCCTGCCACGCCTGGCGCGTGAAGCTGCCCGGCACCGCATAGCTGCCCAGCACCAGTTCCTTGTCCTGGTCGCCGACGATGGAGGCCACCGTCATCGCCGGGAAGCGGGTCGCCGCGCGGGCCTTGACGTCGGCGTAGACGCGCTCGCGCGCCGGCATGCCGCGCACCACGCGCCGCAGGTTGTCGCGGGTCTGGTCGACCAGCGCCAGGCGGGTGTCGATCTGCGGCCACGAGGTGTCGTTGACCTGCGCCAGGTAGAACGAGATCATGCGTTCGGCGCTGCGTATCATCTGCTCGCGCGACATGGTGCCGCGATTGCTGTCCAGCCAGACGCGCCAGAAGCGGGTCAGCTGGTCGTTCAGGTGGCCGGCTTCGGCGCGCGATTTATCGCCCAGCATCAGGTAGGTCTTCAACGCGTTGTAGGCGTCTTCCGCATTGGCGGGCGAAGCATCCTTGAACTGCTGGGCGCCGTTGTTGATGGCGGCTGCGGCTTCGGCCTGCGTGGCGTTCGGCGGCGCGGAATTGCTGCCGCCGGTGGCGGTCAGCGGCTTGGCCATCGGCTGCAGCTGGGCGGCGCCGTTGTTGACCTCCGCCAGGAAGGCTTCCAGCGACTGTCCGACCGGCTTGAGCATCACTTCGCGCACGCCGTTGAAGTATTCCTCGCGCAGCTTGCGGTCCAGCAGGGTGCCCTGGTACAGGCCCATGCTGAGCGACAGCGGGCGGCTGTCTTCATATTTGTCCAGCTGCTCGATGCGGTCCTGCAGGATCTCCAGCGCTTTGAAGCGCGACTGCAGGTCCATGCTCTTTTCCTGCACCTTGATGGCTTGCTGCAGGTCCGCCTCGACGTTGGCCGCCAGCTGGCGGTTGTTCATGTAGGACCAGCTCCAGCCGGCCAGCGCCAGGCCGACCAGCGCCGTGGCGCCGAAGAAGGCGGCGTAGCGCACGCGCGTCTTGGCCGGGCTGGCGTATTGCGCCACCAGGTCCTTGTCGGCGAAGATCACCTTGCGGAACAGGTTAAGCAGGAAGTAGCCTTGCTGCTGGTGCGATTCCTCGTGATCGGCCGGTTTCAGGTTCAGGTCGAAGCGGCGCGCCACGCGCTGCGACGAGGCGGATACCGATTCGCCTTCCTGCAGCGCGCTGGTGAAGTAGAAGCCGCGGAATACTGGCTTGAACTGGAACGGGTTTTCCTCGAACAGTGTGGCGATGAAGGTGCGCAGCGGCGCCTTGATCGAACTGAATTCCAGAGGGAAGGTGAAGACGCCAGGTGGCATGCGCTCGCGCCACTGCAGCGCCATATTGGCGGCGCTCAGGTCCTTCAGGCCTTCGTACAGCTCATCGAAGCGGGCATCGAACTGGTCCAGTACCTGTTCGCTGCTGGTGCTGCGGCTGTAGGGCAGGGTGGCGCCCCAGACTTTGTCGCGTTCTCCGCGCTCGCTGTCCTGGAAGAATTCGTTGAAGCCGGTGATCAGGTCGGCCTTGGTGAACAGCACGTACACCGGCGCGTGCACGGCCAGGCGTTCGGTCAGTTCCTGTACGCGCTGGCGCAGGTTCTTGGCCAGGTTGATGGCGAACTCCGGCCGGTTGACGGTCAGTTCCGCCACGCTGACGGCGATGATGATGCCGTTGATCGGCGCCTTCTTGCGGTATTTTTTCAGCAGATCGAGGAAGCCGAACCACTCGCCGCGATCTTCATCGACCACCGAGTAACGGCCGGCCGTATCGAGCAGGATGCCGTCGGTGGTGAAGAACCAGTCGCAGTTGCGGGTGCCGCCCACGCCCTGGACGATCTTGCTGTCGGCGAAAGGGAACTGCAACCCGGAGCTGGCGATGGCCGTGCTCTTGCCGGCCGCCGGATTACCGATCACCATATACCACGGCAGTTCGTACAGCGCGGCGTTGCCGGAGGTCTGGCCCAGCTTGGAGCCCTTGATGGTGCCGATCGCTTCCAGCATACGGGTGCGGATCGCCTCTGTCTCCTGGCGTTGGGCCGGGTCGGCCTTGACCGGCTTGGCGGCTTGCTGCTCCAGCATGTCGCCCAGATTGCCGACGGCGCGCTGGTGCTTGCGGCGGCGCCAGTACCAGACGGCGGCGCCGAAGGCCAGCGCCACGGCCAGCACGATCCATGGGAACGCGGACGGCAGCTGCAGCAGCGCTGTGAGCAGGAACAGCAGCGCGGCAAAGGCCAGCCAGCCGATAATGATCAGCGTGCGGCGTTGAATCAGGAACAGCCAGAATTTTTGCATCATCATTGGACTCGATTGCTCAGATAATCGTGGAAAGTATTCATGCCGCTGCCGCCGGCGTGATCAACGCGGCGCAGCGGCGGTAAGGGTCTTCGTTGCTGATGCAGAGCACCGGTCCGGCGCGGTCCTGTGCTTCCGCGTCGGCCAGTGCCAGCGCCGTCATGAAGGTGACCGCGCCACAGCTGCCGCAACTGGCGGCGACGCCGATCACGTCCGCGCCGGGATCCAGCTGTGGCGTGGACGCCGTCACGATGCTCATTAGTTCCATCACGCGGCTGGTGCGGTGGCCGGTATCGGCGGTGACCAGCGCCACCTGGGCGGCTTCGGCATGGCTGTCGCGCAGTACCTGGGCCGTCAGGTCGGCAAGGCTGGTGTCGGTGTCGCGCTTGACGCCGTCGGCGGATGCGGCGCGGCGGCCGGCGCCGATCGCCTGCAGCACGTTGCGGGCGGCGGCATCCAGCAGCCTGGCCTGCGCGGCGTCGGCCAGCACCAGGCCGGCGGCGCCTTCGCCAGGAATCAGGCCTTGCGCGTTGGACGCCGTGAACAACGCGGCATGGCCGGACAGGCGGCTGACACCCGCCTCGCTGAGATGAGACCCGGCGGCGATCACGATGGCGAGGCAGGGGCGCTGCGCATCGGCGCCGCGTTTCAGTAGTGCGGCCAGCACCTGGCCCGCGTCGTCCGCGCCGTGGTCCAGCGATGGCGCGGCGGTCGGCGCCAGGCGCTCCCTTGGCCAGCCAGATTGGATGATCAGATGGCGTAGCCACTGTTGCGCGACCTCGCGCTGTTCCGGACGCCACTCGGCCGGCCAAACCGCCAGCAGTTGCAGGGCGGGCGGCTCGGCGGCGGCGGGCGTGTTGGGCGGCAGGCGGCCTTGCAGGCGATCCTGCTGCTGTTCCAGCCATGGCCGCAGATGTTCGTGCAGGCCGGCCTGCGCGGCCAGTTCGCTGACGACGGCGCTGCCCGCGGCCAGCGCGCGCCATTGGTCATCTTCAAAATGCGGATCGGCCTGCATGCTGGCGCCCAGCCATTGATTGAATTCCTCTTTCAGCATGTCGGCGCCGGCATCGGCCAAACGCGCGCTCATGATCGGATAGCCGCCGTCGTCATACAGCTCGCTGTCCAGGGCGGGGCGGGCGCCATTGCCGGCCAATGCGGCGCGCAGTTCCGCCACCGATTCGCCATGCGGTGCGCGCACCGCAGCTGCCGCAATCGACAGGCCCGGCAAGCGTGGCGGCGCGGCCGGCGCCTGCGTTTCGGCGGCGCCCGCGCCGGCGGTGGCACCGGCGGCGGCAGGCATCGTGATGCGCGTCCACGCCTTGCGGCCCAGCCACCACGCGGTCAGCAGCAGGACCGGCAGCACCAGCATGTACAGCACCAGGTCCCCGGTGCCCGGCATGCGGTTGGTCTCGCGCCAAAACCAGATCGCGCCGCCCCAGCTGCCGCCAAAGGCGGCCGTTGTGAGCGCGGCATTTCTCAACCAGATCATCGTTCAGGGTACTCCTATCGTTTCATCACGCCGGGCTGGCGCAGTTCTGTGTGCCCGAAATCCATCATCTTCCAGCGGCCGCCCCAGGTCAGGCCCAGCGATTCGGCCACTTCGCCGTACAACTGGTAGCCGCGCATGGCCCACGGATCGCGTTCCGAGATCACCAGCCTGCCGTCGCGCACAAACGCGCAGTCAGCGGCCAGGCCGTATTGGTGCCAGCTCTGGAAGGCCGCCGCGTTGGTGACGCCGGAACCCATCGCCGCCAGCGTGTTCTGGCGCTCGGGGCTGCGGTAGCCTTCCAGCAGCGCCATGTCATAGCCGTATTTCTCCTTCATGATCTTGAACGCCATCAGCAGCCGCTGCGCATAGACGCTGTCGAGCAGCGCCCAGTCGCGGCTGGCCGAGACCAGCATCGGCCGCTCCAGCTGCACTTCCGCCGTACTGAATACCAGTGGCGGCAGCGCCGGCGGCGGCACCAGCTGCTCGCCTTCCAGCAGGCCGGCCACCTGGGTATTGATCTCCCGCGTAGGCGCATCGAAGCCGCTCAGCGCCGGCTTGCCGGCCAACAGCAGCGCCAGCGATGGCGGCACGCACAGCAGCGCCAGGCCGCCCAGGCACAGCAGGTAGTGCTCGCGCAGGAAGGCGCCCAGGCCGCTCACCGACGCCCGTCCCGATTGGGTCAGCGCGCCAAGGTTCTGGCGGCGTCGTTGCGCCGCGCGGTCGAGCCGATGCTGCAGCCGCTGGCCGGCGCCGGCCAGCGCGGCCAGCACGAACTCGCGGCCGGAC
Organism: Duganella sp. CT11-25; assembly: GCF_047302815.1. Taxonomy (NCBI): domain Bacteria; kingdom Pseudomonadati; phylum Pseudomonadota; class Betaproteobacteria; order Burkholderiales; family Oxalobacteraceae; genus Duganella; species Duganella sp. CT11-25. The sequence goes on along the minus strand of NZ_JBKBFD010000001.1, from coordinate 1,280,699 downwards.
GGGAACAGCACCATCCAGCTGATCAGGCATGCCAACAAAAAATAAATAGTTACCGCCAATAAAAACACGATTACCTCAGTGCACCGTTTGGGGATGAATGGTGATGTCTAAAAAGCATTGCTCTGAGTATATATTAGAGTTATGGCAAGCCCGCGCACGATTGAACAGCCCGCCTGAAACACCGCCGGCACAGGGGGCTGCACGGTTGAATGCTACTTTGCGGCACGTTTTTCTTGAATGTCGTAAAGTAATGCGAAATTAATAAGGGAGTCTATTTTGCAACGTGACGATGAACGCCCGCCGTCGACCGGCCGTCCCAGCCTGCTGTCTAAAGAGCAGCCGGCGGACGTCGACCGTACCAATATCCTGACCGGACTGGAGAGCAAGCCCGCCAGGCCCGCACGCATCGTCGCGCCGGCGCCGGCCGCGAAGGGGCGCGGCAAGCTTGTCGTGGGCGCGGTCGCCGGCATGGGCGTGCTGGCCCTCGTCGTTGCGGCGGTTTGGATGAGCAGCGAGCCCGACAAGGAGTCGGCGCTTGCCCAGGTCATCGCGCCGCCGCCGGTGACGCCTGCGCCGGCGACGGAGCCCATTATTGAGCCGGCCACCGCGACCATCGTCGAAGAAACCGCCGCAGTCAGCCCGGCGGCCGACAACACGCGCTCGCTGAAGGAGATGCTGAACGACACCCCGGCAGCGGCCAAGCCGCCGCGCGACGAACTGACCGCGGCGCTCGAGCGGCCGCACACGGCGGCCAAACCGAAGCCGAAGCTGGCCCAGGCCGCCGAGCATAAAACCGAGAAGCCGCAGGCCAAGGCCACCCGGGTGGCGCAGAAGACCGAGCAGCCGGTCAAGGCCAAAGCCAAGGCCGCCGTACCGGACAGCGATGTCGCCTTGCTGGCCGCATTGATGGCGCATGTGCAGGCGGGCCAGCCGTCGAAAACGCCGTCGACGCCGGCCTATCTGCTCAAGCAGTGCGGCCTGCAGAACGAGGCCGGCGCCGCACAATGCCGCGCACATTTGTGCGCGAACGCCGCCCGCAAGGAGCCGGAATGTAAGAACCCGGCGCCGGTGAAGACCGCGTCCGAGTCATGAGCGTCGCGCTGATAGAGCAGATCACCACCGCGTTGGCCCAGTTTTCCAGCGCGACGCGCCTGTACGAGCTGACGTTGGACGAGGAGGGGGACGAGCTGGGCTCGGGCGGCCTGCTGGTCGAAGCGTTTGCCGCCGACGACAGCGTGCAGGGTGTCGGCGCGCGCGACATCATCGTGCTATCGACCAATGCACATATCGAACTGGCGCCGTTGCTGGGCCAGCAGGCCAGCCTCGCCGTCAGCCTGGCGGACGGCAGCCGCACCGCGTTTTATGGCGATATCACGCAGGCGGCCATGCTGGGCAGCGAAGGCGGCCTGGCGCGCTTCCGCCTGCGCCTGACGCCATGGCTGTGGCGCCTGGGCCAGGTGCGCAACAGCCGCGTATGGCAGGACAAGACCGTGATCGAGATCGTCGACGAGGTGTTCGACGGTTACGCGCCGCTGGCGCAATGGCGCTGGAGCGAAGAGGCCGAGCCGTTCATGGCCGATGCGGTGGCGCGCAGCTACTGTTGCCAGTACCGCGAATCCGACTTGGATTTCGTGCAGCGGCTGCTGACCGAGGAAGGCCTGGCGTGGCGCTACGAGCAGCTGGAGGAGGGCGTCGGCGTGGTGCTGTTCGCCGACAGCAGCCAGCTCGGCGCGACGCCGGAGGATGCCAGCAGCGAGGCCGGGGGCGGCATCCGCTTCCACGGCGTGCGCGCGGGCGAAGCGTCGGACACCATCCAGGCGCTGCAGGCGCGCCGCAGCGTGGCGGCCTCGCTGACCACCTTGCTCAGCTACGATTACAAGGCCAAGCAGGCGGTCAACGCCAGCACGCCGTCCAGCCTCGGCTCGGGCAAGCTGCCGGCGCTGGAAAGCTACGACGTGCCCGGCCAATATGCCTACGCCAACGGCGCGCAGGCGCAGCGCTACGCGGATATCCAGATGCAGGGCCGCGAGGCGGCAGCACAGGGCTGGCGTGGCCGCTCGACGGTGCGCACGCTGGCGGCCGGCACGCGCGTCAATGTCACGCAGGGGCCGCTGCAATCGGCGTCCGAGGTGCCGCCGGCGTATGTGCTGCTGCGGGTGCGCAGCGTCGGCGTCAACAATTTGCCGTCGCCCGCCCAGCAGGCGCTGGCGGAATTGTTCGGACCGATACCGGAGCTGCTGCAGGAAATCGTCGCCGACGTGCCGGACGACTTTGCGCAGACCGTTGCGCAGGCACGCCAGACCGGTTACGCCAATAGTTTCGAGGCGGTGGCGGCCGATGTCGTCTGGCGTCCGCAACTGGCGGGCAGCGACGGCCGCAGCCATCCGAAGCCGACCGCACGCGGCGCCCAGAGCGCCATCGTCATCGGCGCCGACGGCATCGACCAGCCGGCTGGCGCCGACGAGCTGTATTGCGACCGGCTGGGCCGCGTGCGCATCCGCTACCACTGGCAGGACAACGGCGACGCCACCTGCTGGGTGCGGGTGGCGCAGCGCTCGGCCGGCGGCGGCATGGGCAGCCAGTTCCTGCCGCGCATCGGCCAGGAAGTGCTGGTGCAATTCATCGAGAACGATATCGACCGGCCGATCATCATCGGCGCGCTGTACAACGGCCAGGGCGAGGGCGGCGTGGCGCCGACCCCGGCCGGCCAGACCGACGCCGCCAGCGAGGACAAGCCATTCGATCAGGCCGCCGATCATGCGCCGTCGGCGCAGGGCAACCTGGCCGGCGGCAACAGTCCGCTGTGGCATGGCGCGGCGGCCGACAGCGCCGGGCACCGCAACGCCGCCGCGCAGTGGGGCGTGCGCAGCAAGGAGTTCGGCGGCACCGGCTACAACCAGCTGCTGTTCGACGATACCGATGCGCAGGGCCGCGTGCAGCTGCGTTCTACGCATGCGGCCAGCGAGTTGAGCCTTGGTCACCTGATCCACAGCGCGGACAATTATCGCGGCAGCCTGCGTGGGCAGGGCGCCGAATTGCGCACCGATGCCTACGGCGCCGTGCGCGGCGGCGCGGGCCTGCTGATCAGCAGCTACAAGATCAACCACGGCGCCGACGCGCGCGATCCGGCCGGCGACAACGCCGCCGGCATCGCACTGCTCAAGCAGGCGGCCAAGCTGGGTGAGACATTCAGCGACGCGGCCAAGACGCATGAGACGGTCGCGCTGGCCGGACATGTCGGCGCGGCCAAGGCCAATGCCAGCACGCTGGATGACACCTCGGCGCCGCTGAAGGCCTTGCTTACCGCCGTCTCCGGCATGGTCGGCAACGCCAGCCTCGATGCGGCCAAGTCCGATGCCGGTGAGAAGAAAACCGCGCCTGGCGATGATCAATTGCCGCATGCCAGTTCGCCGGTCATCGCCGTCAGCGGCAGGTCCGGCATCGGCGTGACGGCGGGACAGGCGATGCAGCTGGCCAACGGCGAGACGATCTCGCTGATGAGCGGCAGCGACACCCAGTTCGTCACCGCCGGCCAGTTGCGCGCGCATAGCGGCCAGGCCATCGGTGTGCTGGGGGGCGCGGTCAAGCCGGGCGAGGGCGGCGTCGGCGTGCAGCTGATCGCGGCCAAGGACGCCATCGACATCCAGGCGCAGGCCGATGTGCTGAAGGTGCAGGCGCGCGATGAGGTCAACGTCATCAGCGCCAATGCGGAGGTGGATTGGGCTGCGGCCAAGAGCATCACGCTGTCGACGGCGGGGGGCGCCAGCATCACTATCGACGGCGGCAACATCACGGTACAGTGCCCGGGCAAGATCACCATTCATGCCGGTAAGAAGAGCTTTGGCGGCCAGCAGCAGAAAAATTACAAGCTGCCGTTCCTGCCCCAATCGGTATGTATTGAGTGCCTGACAAAACGTGCCGCCCAGCGCTCCGCATTTGTTAACAAGGGAACCTGATCATGCCTATCGGTTCCGAAGTCCGCTTTTTTATCGAGAACGCCGCCGGGCACCCGCAATGGCAGTGGTATGCGATAGCTGACAGCGCGCAGTCGCGGCAGTTGCCTGCGGCATTGCTTGACGCCGGCGGCCAGGCGCGCTGTTTGCTCGGCGCGAGCCAGGGAACGCCGCTGGCTGCTGAATCGCCGCATCTGGTGCCGCTGTGCGCGCCGGATGCGTCAAACGCTGCGTGGCAATGGATCGACCTGTATGCCCGGCGTGGCCCGAGCGTGACGGTGATCGCCTCGCTGGCGGGGTTTGATGCGCTCTTCCTGCACTTGCAGAAGTTTGCGGAGGTGCGCCTGCCTGATGGCGATACGATGTTTTTTGCGTTTTGGGATCCGGCGATCCTGGGGGCGCTGATCGGGCAGGCCGATGACCCGACCTTGCACGTGCGAGGCCCGATCTTTACCCGGGAGCAGGGAAGCGCAATGTTCGAGCACGTCGAAGGCTGGTGGTATTGGGATCGCGAAGGCGGGCGCCGCAGCTGTGCTGCGCCGCCCCCTCTGGCTGCCGATATCGTGTTGCCCTTGCAATTGGCGCAAACGCAGGTGGATGACCTGGTCGAAGCGAGCGTGCCGGACCATGTCTTGTACTATCTGGATTTGAACCAGCCGCTGCTGCTGGCCGAGGTGCCCCCGCCGCAACGTTATGCCGTCGTCCGTTCCGCCATACAGGAAGCACGTGATATCGGACTCGAAGGGATGAAAGACCTGGTCAACTACGTCTGCGCCGCGCTGGTTTACAAGGACCGGATGCGGCAGGACGCGCAAATCAGAAAATTGCTGGAAGCCGTGAAGCACGGTAGTTTGAGCTTCACTGCGGCGCTGAATGAAATGCCTGGATAGTCAATACGAAAGCATATGAATACCAAACCCATCGCTCTTTCTAGCCGCCGCCGCGTCGTATGCGCCGCTGGCTTGATGTTTTTTCTTTTACCCGCTTGTAAGGCGAAATCCATGACCATCCTTGCCGAGGCAGTCCTGTTCAGCTATCTGGACCGACCTATTTTTGACGTTATCGTCGGCGCCACCGACCTAGGTGTGTCGGGGGTATATCCGAATACCGGGGGCGGGACCATGTCCGGCGCCCGCTTTTCCAGTGGCGCGCAATCGGTGCGCTGGACGCTGGACGGCCCATCAGGCGCTCTCCGCAACGGGGAGGTGGTGCAGGCGAAAAACCGCCCGGAACTTGCGCCGGCTTTGCATGGTGAGCAATACCTCTCGGTGCATATCTATCCGGATGACACCGTGGAACTCATCTATTCGAAAAACTATCCGCAATTTTCACCGCGAGGATTGAAATTTGTGGAATCGCGCCGCCCAGTGTAAATGCGAGGAGATGTGAAATATGGCAAGCGAAGCTCTTCAGGCGGCGGCAGCGGCAAATCAGGATGTCCCAGCGGAGAAGCCGGGACCGTTCCAGGACTGTCGTGATGTGGTGCATATCTCCATTTTTTTCGACGGCACGGGAAACAATAAGGATGATGACAATGCCACCACGCGGTGGAGCAACGTAGCGCGCATATACTTTTCCGCTCAGACACTGGCTTCGCCGGCCAAAGCTGTTTATACGATTTATGTCAGCGGCGTCGGTACCCCTTATAACGGCGATGCCGCCGGCTGGATGAGCTCGACCGGGGTCTGGCTTGAGGATAATGTGGGGGGCATGGCTGCGGGCGCCGGCGGTGACCGCCGTCTGGACCAGGGCGACGACCGGGTCAGTGCGCGCCTGCGCGATGTGTTGATCAACAATGCCAAGGCATTGGGAGGCGCCGTCGCCAAGTACGCGGCGACGGCGGAGGACAAAAGCTTCAGCGAGGTTAATGCGAAGTTGAGCGCGCACAGGCTGATCAAGAAGATCAACCTGTCGATTTTTGGTTTCTCGCGCGGAGCGGCACTGGCGCGCGCTTTCTCAAACCGGGTCATCTCCCAATGCGTAAAGAAGGAAAACGATCTGGAATACGCGGGTTATCCCTTGGAGATCAACTTCCTCGGATTGTTCGATACGGTGGCCTCGTTTGGCGTGCCCTCGCAAAACGTCCGGTTGCCATTCCAGGAGCGGGATTTAATCGTCTCGCCCCTGGTCAAGCGCTGTGTGCATTTTGTCGCGGCCCACGAGGTGCGCTTCTCTTTTCCTGTCGATTTGATCAGGAAGGATGGCAAGCTTGCCGGCGATTGGATCGAGATCACCTACCCGGGTGTGCACTCGGACGTAGGCGGCGGCTACGAACCATTGGCCCAGGAGATCGACAACAACTACGCGCGCATCCCGATGAAAGATATGATGCGCGAGTCACTGATCAGCGGTGTTCGCTTGATCAGCTACGAGGATCTGAAGCATTTTCGCGCGGCTTTGTTCAAGGCGCGACATGAATGCACGCCCGCAACATTGCAGGCATATAGCGACTACATGGCGGCGGTGGGGACCCTCGGTGGTACGATAGAAAGCCAGATGCAGCGCCACATGAAAGTTTTCTTCAGTGCTAACGGTACCATGAGCCGTTCAGGTATCCAGAGTCCGGGCGATCGCAGCCGCGGCGACTCGACGATCAAATCGCTGGGCCCAAAGGGCATGGCTTGGGAGGTCAACACCTACCGCAACGCGCAAAACTTGGGTAAATGGACGCGCATAGGCGGCGGTGTCGTGAATGCCTATGCGCAATACATCAAACCGCAGGACTGGCAGCTGGAGGCATGGGACCGCACCGCGTCCGCCGCTGTGGTTCAATTCGTCTCGCACTATGTCCACGATTCCAAGGTGGACTTCATCATGAACGTCGAACCGTTCAGCTATTTCAAGGCACGCGGTGTGCAGGAGTCGAGCATCAGTATCTGGCAGGAGGGCGGCAACTGGATCTACGACAAGGCCGAGGTTGTCAGTGAGGCCAGCAAGGCCGCCTATGAGGCCGGCAAGAGCAAGGCTGAGGCGGCGGTCGATGCGACCACCAAGGCCGCCCAGGAAGCGGCCGATGCGGCCCAGCGCAAGGCCAGGCAGGCAGCCGACTACGCCCAGGAAAAAGCCGCGCAGGCTGCCGACGCGGCCAACCGGGCGTATGACGCGACGGCGAAGGCGGCGCGCGAAGCCGCTGATGAAGCCAAGCGTAAGGCGGAGGAGATCGCGACCGCCGCGCAACACAAGGCCCAGCAAGCCGCCGAGTTCGCAAGGCGCAAGGCTCAGGAAGCGGAAGCGGCGGCCGGACGCGCGTACGATGCGACCAAGAAGGGCGTGAGCAAGGCCGCCGCTGCGGGCGCCAGGAAAGTCGATGAAGTTGAAGAGGGCGCCGAGCGTATTTACGATCACGGAATCAACTGGATCAAGCACGTCGCTAAAGATGCAGGTAGCGAGATATCGGACGCTGCCAAGCGCGTTAAAAAGAAACTATCTTTTTCTGAGTGAACGGACTTGATGTCTCCGCATAATGCCGGTGAAATGACGTGGTGGGCGGCAGAAAAAAAACAGCACATGAATATCCCAGTCATCGATCTTCCAAATCGCCGCCGTTTGGTATGCGCTGCTGGCTTACTTTTTCTTTTGCCCGCTTGCAAAGCGAAATCAATGGCCATCCTTGCCGAGGCAGTGCTGTTCAGCTATCTGGACAGGCCTATTTTTGACGTGGCGGCGGGTACCACCGAGCTCGGTGTTTCGGGTGCATACCCGGATACCGGTGGCGGGACCATGTCCGGCGCACGCTTCTCCAGCGGCGCGCAATCGGTGCAATGGACGCTGGGCGGGCCGCCGGGCACGCCCCGTAACGGCGACGTCGTCCGAGCTAAAAACCACCCTGATCTTGCGCCGCCTTTGCACGGTGAAAAATACTTGGCGGTGCATATCTATCCGGATGACACCGTGGAACTCATCTACTCCAAAAACTACCCGCAATTTTCGCCGCGTGGGCTGAAGTTTGTCGAGGCGCGCAATTCGCGATGAGCCAAAAAAAGCCCCGGGCATCGCTGCGCGGGGCTTTGAACTGCTGGGGTTGGTTTAGTGTGCCGGTGCCGGGGCTTTCGCCAGCGACAGCTCGGTCTCCACAACGGTCGAGCCTGGATTGTCCAGCTCGGCGCGCATCTTTTCGTGATCCAGTTCCTTCTCCCAGTGGGAGACCACCACCGTCGCCACGCCGTTGCCGACGAAGTTGGTCAGCGCGCGGCATTCGCTCATGAAGCGGTCGATGCCCAGGATCAGCGCCATGCCGGCCACTGGAATCGTCGGTACCACGGCCAAGGTCGCGGCCAGGGTGATGAAGCCGGCGCCGGTGATGCCCGACGCGCCCTTGGAGGTCAGCATCGCCACGCCCAGGATGGTCAGTTCCTGCAGCAGCGTCAGCTCGGTGTTGGTTGCCTGGGCAACGAACAGCGCGGCCATCGTCATGTAGATGTTGGTGCCGTCCAGGTTGAACGAGTAGCCGGTCGGGACCACCAGGCCCACCACCGGTTTGGCGCAACCGAGGCGTTCCAGCTTGGTCATCAGCGAAGGCAGCGCGCTTTCCGACGAGCTGGTGCCCAGCACGATCAGCAGTTCTTCCTTGATGTACTTGATGAACTTGAAGATCGAGAAGCCGGTGTAGCGGGCGATCGCGCCCAGCACGACGAACACGAACAGGCCGCAAGTCAGGTAGAACGAACCCATCAGCTTGGCCAGCGGGATCAGCGAGGCCAGGCCGTATTTGCCGATGGTGAAGGCCATCGCGCCGAACGCGCCGATCGGAGCGGCTTTCATGATGATGTTCACGATGCCGAAGATGACGTGCGACAGTTCGTCGATCAGCTTGGTGATCGGGCGGCCGCGCTCACCCAGCAGCGACAGCGAGAAGCCGAACAGGATGGCGATCAGCAGCACCTGCAGGATGTCGCCCTTGGCGAAGGCGTCGACGAAGGTCTTCGGGATGATGTTCATGATGAAGTCGACCGTGGTCAAGCCTTCTGCATGCGTGTACTGCGCGATCGACTTGGCGTCCAGGTGGGCCGGATCGGCGTTGAAGCCGGCGCCCGGTTTCAGGACGTTGGCGACGATCAGGCCGATGGCCAGCGCGAAGGTCGAGACGATCTCGAAGTAGAGCAGGGCCTTGCCGCCGACGCGGCCGATTTTCTTGACGTCCTGCATGCCGGCGATGCCGGAGACCACAGTACAGAAGATCACCGGGGCGATGATCATCTTGATCAGCTTGATGAAGCCGTCGCCCAGCGGTTTCATGGCGACCGCGTCGGTCGGCAGGAAGATGCCCAGCAGGATGCCGCAGGCGATGGCGAACAGTACCTGTACGTACAGTACTTTATAGAATGGTTTTTTCACGGGGTCTCCTCGTGTTCGGGTGTGAGGAGTGCATCATCGCGCAACCGGGCAGTTATCACTATTGTGGAAAACCGCAAATCACCCGTGGTGATAACTGCCGGGCATGAGGGATTATACGTAGCCGCTTATTGCGCGACCCAGCCACCGTCCATGTTCCAGGCCACGCCGCGCACCTGCTTGGCGGCGTCCGAGCACAGGAATACCGCCAGCGCGCCCAGTTCTTCCGGCGTGACGAACTCGCCGGACGGCTGCTTGTCGGCCAGCAGCGCCTTCTTGGCTTCGTCGTTGCTGATGCCGTCCTTGGCCGCGCGGGCGTCGACCTGCTTTTGCACCAGCGGCGTCAGCACGAAGCCGGGGCAGATGGCGTTGACGGTGACGCCGGTGGTGGCGGTTTCCAGCGCGTTGGCCTTGGTCAGGCCCAGCAGGCCGTGCTTGGCCGCGACATAGGCCGATTTGCCGGCCGAGGCCACCAGGCCGTGGGTCGACGCCAGGTTGATGATGCGGCCCCAGTTATTGGCGCGCATGCGCGGCAGCACCAGGCGCGAGGTGTGGAAGGCCGAGGTCAGGTTGATGGCGATGATGGCGTCCCATTTCTCCACCGGGAAGTCTTCCACGTTCGCCACGTACTGGATGCCGGCGTTGTTGACCAGCACGTCGACGCCGCCGAACTTCTCGCCGGCGAAGGCGATCATGGCCTCGATCTCGGCCGGCTTGGTCATGTCGGCGTTGTGGTACGCCACCTTGACGCCGAATTCCCTGGCCAGCTCGGCTTGCAGTTGTTCGATCTCGGCGGCGTCGCCGAAGCCGTTCAACAGCACGTTGGCGCCTTCGCCGGCCAGCGTGCGCGCGATGCCGAGGCCAATGCCGGACGTGGAGCCGGTAACCAACGCGGTTTTACCGCTCAAAGTCTTGTTTGCCATAGTGTCCTCTGTAAGGTTGGAGATGGGTTGGTGATAAGGGGCGTGCTGCGCTACACTTCGGTAGGATTTTAATCATAACGCCCGGTAAAATGGTATTTCTAAACATAATTACATAAAAACCATCGAGGAAGCCGCATGTTCGAAGCAAAAATAAAGTCTGTTCAATGCCTGTCGCTGGCGGGCTTGCATCGCATGTCCTACAAGGAATGGGGCGATGAAAACAATCCCAACGTGCTGGTGTGCGTGCATGGCGTGACCCGCGTGGCCGACGATTTCGACAGCATGGCGCAGGCGCTGGCCGGCGACTACCGCGTGATCGCGCCGGACATCGTCGGCCGCGGCCGCTCCGGTTGGCTCAAGAACCCGCAGCTGTACCGCATTCCGCAGTATGTCAGCGATATCGTCACCTTGCTGGCGCGCGTATTGCCAGACGGCGAAAGACAGAGCGTGGACTGGTTCGGCACCTCGATGGGCGGCCTGATCGGCCTGGGCCTGGCTTCGCTGCCGGACAATCCGATCCGCAAGCTGATCCTCAACGATATCGGCCCGGTGCTGGCGCCGATGGCGCTGCAGCGCATCGGCGACTACATCGGCCAGGACCTGCGCTTCGACAGCTTTGAAGCCGGCGCCCAGTTCATCCGCGACGTGTCGCTGACCTTCGGCCAGCATACCGAGGAGGAATGGCGTAAACTTGCAACCGATGTCCTGCGCCAGGACAAGGACGGCAAATGGGTGCGCCACTACGATATGGGATTGGCCTTGCCGTTCCGTTCCGCCACGCCGGAATCGGCGGAGGCCGACGAAGCGATGCTGTGGGCGGCGTACGACGCCGTCAAATGCCCGACCCTGCTGATCCGCGGCGCCGAGTCCGATCTGCTGTCGCCGGAGACGGCGGCGGTGATGACGCAGCGCGGCCCGAAGGCGACGCTGGTGGAAATCCCGGATGTCGGCCATGCGCCGACCTTCATCCATGACGACCAGATCGCGATAGTAAAGAAATTCCTGTTGGCTTAATTGAGTAAGAGTTAAAGAAGAAAAGTATGGAAATCAAACGACTGCATGTAGGCAAGCGCCTGTCCGAAGTGGCAATTCACAATGGCACCGTGTACCTGGCGGGCCAGATCGCCGAGGACACCTCGGCCGACATCAACGGCCAGACCCGCGAGGTGCTGGGCCACGTCGACCGCCTGCTGGCCGAATCGGGCAGCGACAAGACCTGCATCCTGAGCTGCCAGATCTACATCAAGGACCTGAAGGACTTCGACGGCATGAACGAGGAGTGGGACGCCTGGGTGCCGGGCGGCCACACGCCGCCGCGCGCCACGGTCGAAGCCCGGCTGGCCAACCCGGAAGTATTGGTCGAGATCGTTATCGTCGCAGCGCAGCGTTAGGGGCATCATGGTTTCCATCACCGCGCTTAACAGCGCAACGTCCGAGCAGCTGGTCCAGGGCCTGACGCCCGACGACGGCGCGCGCATGCTGTCCGCGCTGGACTTCGCCAGCACCGCCTATGGCGACAAGGTCGGCACCAGCGGCCAGCCGGCGCTGGAATTCTCGGTGGGCGTGGCCGGCACGCTGGCCTTCCTGCGCACCGACGTCGAGACCCGCATCGCCGGCCTGATGTTCGAATTGACCCTGCTGGACACCACGCAGGCGGCCGTCATCGAACCGCGCTTCGGCCAGGAGGTGAGCGACCTGGTGGCCGGCGTGCGCCAGCTGATCCGCCTGCGCGAGCTGACCCAGACGCAAGGCAGCCCGAGCGCGGGGCGCGGCCGCAACGCCGCGCAACTGGCGGTGGCGCAAGTCGAAACGCTGCGCAAGATGCTGCTGGCGATGGCCTCCGACATGCGCGTGGTGCTGGTGCGCCTGGCGTCGTGCGTGACCACCTTGCGCTACTTCGCCGACATCAAGCTGTTCAACGACATGACCTGCGCCTACGGCCGCGAGACGCTGGACCTGTACGCGCCGCTGGCCAACCGGCTGGGGATCTGGCAGCTGAAGTGGGAGCTGGAGGACTTGTCGTTCCGCTTCATCGAGCCGGATACCTACAAGCGCATCGCCAAGATGCTGGAAGAAAAGCGCATGATGCGCGAAGGCTTCGTCACCAACGCCATCGCGCGGCTGCAATCGGAGATGGCCTCGGCCGGCATCCAGGCCGAAGTGTTCGGCCGGCCCAAGCACATCTACTCGATCTGGAGCAAGATGAAGGGCAAGGAGCTGGACTTCACCGACCTGTACGATGTGCGCGCCTTCCGCGTGATCGTGGCCGACGTCAAGACCTGCTACACGGTGCTGGGCGTGGTGCACAACATCTGGACCCCGATTCCGAAGGAATTCGACGACTACATCTCGCGCCCGAAGCCGAACGGCTACCAGTCGCTACACACGGTGGTGACGGCGGAAGACGGCCGGCCGCTGGAAGTGCAGATCCGCACGCAGGAAATGCACAGCTTTGCCGAATACGGCGTGGCCGCGCACTGGCGCTACAAGGAAGAGGGCGGCTCCAACTTCGCGGGCCAGAAGTACGACGAGAAAATCGCCTGGCTGCGCCAGCTGCTGGCGTGGAAGACCGATGTCGCCGATGCGGTGGTCGGGCAGGAAGACCAGCAGCGCGAGTGGGTCGAGAAGCTCAAGGCCGCCGCGCTGGACGACCGCATCTTCGTGCTGACGCCGCAGGCGCGCGTGCTGGAGTTGCCGGTCGGCGCGACGCCGGTGGACTTCGCCTACCACCTGCACAGCGACGTCGGCCACCGCTGCCGCGGCGCCCGCGTGGACGGCGTCATGGTGCCGCTGAATACGCCGCTGAAAAACGGCCAGACCTGCGAAATCATCACGGCCAAGGGTGCGCCGGGCACGGCGGGGCCGTCGCGCGACTGGCTCAGCGACGAGTACACGGTCGCGACCCGCACGCGCTCCAAGATCCGCGCCTGGTTCCACGCGATCGACATGCAGGAAACGCTGTCGCATGGCCGGGCGATGGTGGAGAAATCGCTGCAGCGCGAAGGCAAGACGGCGGTCAACCTGGAAGCGCTGGCCAACAAGTTGGGCTTCGCCAAGGTCGACGATCTGTTCCTGTCGGTGGGCAAGGATGAATTCAGCCTGCGCCAGGTCGAGCATGCTTTGCACGACACGGGCGAGCCGGTCGAGCCGGAGGACGCGGTGGTGCTGGGCAAGAGCCGTGCATCGAGCGTGGAGCAGGGCGCCAAGTCCGGCGTGCTGGTGGTCGGCACCGACGGGCTGATGACGCAGCTGGCCAAGTGCTGCAAGCCGGCGCCGCCGGACGGCATCGTCGGCTTCGTCACGCGCGGCAAGGGCGTGTCGATCCACCGCACCACGTGCAAGAACTTCGCCGAGATGCGCGCCAAGGCGCCGGAGCGGGTGATCGTCACGGAATGGGGGCGTGCCGGGTCGGATACGGTGTACCCGGTCGACATCTTCATTCTGGCGGGCGACCGCCAGGGCCTGCTGCGCGATATTTCCGAGATCTTCTCGCGCGAGAAGATCAACGTCATCGGCGTCAACACGCAAAGCGCCAAGGGCTTCGCGCGCATGACCTTTACGGCAGAAATCGGCGCCACGGCGCAACTGCAAAAAGCCCTGAACGCCATCACCGAGGTGAGCGGCGTCCAGGAAGCGCGCCGCGCTTAAGCTTCCGCCAGCATCGCGGCCCGCACCGAGGGGCGGGCTGCGATGCGTTTCTCATAGGCCGCCACGGCCGGCCAGTTGTTCAGGTCTATCGCAAGGAATGTAAACCAGCCAAGGACTGTGTACAGGTAGGCGTCGGCGACGCTGAAGCAGGCGCCCAGCAGATGGTCTTGTTGTTGCAGCGTGCTTTCCAGCAGCGCCATGCGGCGCTGGAGCTTGTCGCGGAAGATGGTGTGCGCCGCTTCCGGCAAGGCCTTGTTGAACAGCGGTGCGGCGCCGGCGTGGATTTCGCTGGTAATGAAGTTCAGCCACTCCTGCAGCCGCACGCGCTGCCAGCTGCCTGGCGGCGGCGCCAACTGCGCTTCCGGTTTCAAATCCGCCAGGTATTGCACGATGGCCGGTCCTTCGGTCAGCACTTCTCCATTATCCAGTTCCAGCGCCGCGACATAGCCTTTCGGGTTGATGTTGCGGAAGTCGCGGCCGTCGGCGGTCAGCTTGGTTTGATTATCGACCCTTACCAATTCATGCGCCAGCCCCAACTCTTGCAGCACGATATGCGGGGAGAGCGAGCAGGTGTGCGGTGCGAAATATAGCTTCATGACAGATTCCCGTAAAAGATGAGCCCTTACTGTAGGCATCCGGTTATCGGCTGTAAAATTAATGCTCCATGATCCAGGTAGTAGATTTTCTAATGATGAATTTGACCCATTGGCGTTTGCTGGTAGCGGTGGCGGATGCACGCAACATTTCGCGGGCGGCGGAGCAGGTCGGCATCACGCAGTCCGGCGCCAGCCAGGCGGTCGCGCAAATTGAGGCCTCACTCGGGGCGCAACTGTTCATCCGCGAACGACGCGATATCGGCATCACCGCGTTTGGCGAGCAAGTGCTGCTGCATGCGCGTGCGATGCTGGCGCAGTTCGATGCGATCCGTGTGCTGGCCGATTCGGCACAGGGCTTGCATGCCGGCCGGATCCGTCTGGCGTGCTTCCCATCGGTGCTGGCGAGGGTGCTGCCGTCTTTGCTGTCCGCCTTCAAGCGCCGCCATCCCGGCGTCGACGTGGTTGCGCTGGAGGGGACGGATGAGGAAGTGGAGGAGTGGCTGGCGGAAGACACGATAGAGCTGGGCGTGGTGCTGAATCCGGCGCCGGAGCGGCAAGCCATCGTCATCGGCCGCGATGCATGGGTGGCCGTCGTGCCGGTCAATCATCCGCTGGGCCGCCGATCCAGCGAACAAGGCGTGGCGTTGAGTGAACTGGTTGACGAACCATTCGTGCTGGCGACCGGCGGCTGCTCGATTCACGCGCAGAGCCTGGCCGGGCAGGTCGGCCTGCAATTGAGCGATATCCGCGTCACGGTGCGCGATCTGGCGAGTGCCGCGGTGCTGGTGAGGGAAGGGCTGGGCGTCGCCGTCATTCCGGAGTCGGCGCTGCCCGACGACCAGCGCGGGCTGCGTGTGATGCAGCTGCAGCCGCGCGCGTACCGGGAGTTTGGACTGGTGTGCTCGCGGGCCGGGCGCGACTCCGCTGCGGTACAGGCTTTCCTGCGGGAGTTATGACGCCATCGTTTGCGCGATGCGTGCGCCGATCGCTTCGGCCAGCAGGTGCACGTGGTAGCCGTCGACGAAGCCGTGGTGGGCCTGCACCGACATGGTCATCGCCAGCTTGCCATCGGCGCGCGGCTCGCTGAAGCGGCCCCAGGCCAGCGAGGGGATGTCGTAGCTCTTGTGTTCGTAGATCGGATGCTCGATCGAGGCCAGTTTCAGCCACGGCATGCAGGTGATGTGGATGTTGCGCCGCTGGTCGTATTCGCTGAGGGCTTCGCTGGTGTTGATGATCTTCGTGCTGGCTTCAGCGATCTGCTTGGACGCCACGCTGCGCGCAATGAACTCGTTTAGATCCGACGACATCTCAAAGCGCGCAAAGTTCAGGTTCTGGTCCTGATTGATGACGGTATATGACGCCATGAAGTCCTCGATCTTGATGACCTCGCCCCGGTGGACGCGGTACATATAATTATCGATGCCCTTGATCGCATGCAGCACGTGATACAGGAAGAAATGGAACGGCGGCAGCTGGTGTTGCTTGCAGTAGGGGCGGAAATCCGGCACGGTCAATTCAAAGCTCAGATTGACCAGTGGGTTTTCAAACGACGCAAAAGCATTGTATCGGTCGCGGCGTTTTTCAAAATTATGCATGTGAAGCCTGGTTAGGTGAATTAAGTGTCATGCCTGCGCCTGCGCCGCCACTTCCGCCTGCAGTGTGATGTGGTCGATGCCGTGCTTTTCCAGCAGCATGGCTTTGATCGCGTGCAGGATGTCGGGCCAGCGGCCGAGATCGATGATCTCCACGTGGCCGATCAGCGCCGGCTGGCCGGGCGACATATCCCAGACGTGCAGGTCGTGCACCGAGCAGACGCCGTCTATCCTTTCCAGATCCTCGCCGACCTTCAGGTAATCAATCTGGTCCGGCACGCCTTCCATCAGGAAGTGATAGGACTCGCGCAGCACGCTGATGGTGGATTTTAAAATCAGCAACGCGACAAACAGCGACAGCAGCGGGTCGATCTGCATCCAGCCGGTGAAGTAGATGACGGCGCCGGCCACCAGCGCAGCGACCGAGCCGAGCAAGTCGCCGATCACATTGACCAGCGCGGCGCGCGTGTTCATGTTGCTGTCGCCGCGCGACAATATATAAGCCAGCACCAGGTTGATGAGCAGGCCGATGCCGGCCACCACGAACACGGTCGCGCCTTGTACTTCCTCGGGCTGCGAGAAGCGCTGCACCGCTTCAAAGCCGATCCAGCCGACCAGCAGCAACAGCACCAGGCTGTTGACGAAGGCGGCCAGCGCTTCGGCGCGCCCGAAGCCGAACGAGTGGCGCGCCGACGGCGGGCGCTTGGCGATCAGCTGCGCCAGCAAGGCCAGGCCCAGCGCGGCGGCGTCGGTGACCATGTGGCCGGCGTCCGAGATCAGCGCCAGCGAATTGGACATGAAACCGGTGACGACTTCGACCACCGCGAAGCCCAGGGTCAGCGCCAGCGACCACGCCAGCACCGATTGGCTGCGCTGGACCGTGTAGTGCGCGTGCTTGGCGTCGCCGTCGCGATGTTCGTGCAAATGGGCGGAGGGCGAGGGCTGGACTGGGGTTTCGGCTTGCATGGGCTTCTTATTGGGTGGCGATGCCTGTAGTTTAATGTATGCCGGGCAAGGCCGCTTTGCATCGTCATAGTGCATTTTGTAAATGTTTCCTATGAATGCCCTTGTTTTTCTCCAAATCGCTCTCTATAATGCTGGTCTTCGGGCGGTTAGTTCAGCTGGTTAGAATACTTGGTCGACATCCAAGGGGTCGGGGATTCGAATTCCTCACCGCCCACCAGATTACGTAGTAAAGCGGTAAAGGCAGTAAAATTGAGCAGTACCACGGGCGGTTAGTTCAGCTGGTTAGAATACTTGGTCGACATCCAAGGGGTCGGGGATTCGAATTCCTCACCGCCCACCAGAACATATGTAAGAGCGAGAAAGGCAATCCGGTTATGACACCGCGAACTACTACCAAGCTTTGGGAGTGACGCTAGTCGATCGGGATTCTTTTTGCTCAAAAAAAGAGAAAACGCGGCTAGCCCGCGTTTTTTTTCGTCCGCGTTTTTGTTTCATCTAAACTATTGTTGTACTACACCTGGCCCCTGTGCCGATATGGAGATCGCTATGCTTTCAGTTCGCCTTCCTGATGGTTCTGCCCGTGAATTCGACGGCCCAGTCACCGTTGCTCAAGTGGCGACCAGCATCGCTACCAGCCTGGGCAAAGCCGCACTGGCCGGCAAGGTTGATGGCAAAGTGGTGGATACCTCTTTCCTGATCGAGAAAGATTCCGACCTGGCCATCATCACCGACAAGGACCCGGAGGGCCTGGACGTGATCCGCCATTCGACCGCCCACTTGCTGGCCTACGCCGTCAAGGAGCTGTTCCCCGACGCGCAAGTGACCATCGGCCCGGTCATCGAAAACGGTTTCTACTACGACTTCTCGTACAAGCGCCCGTTCACGCCTGACGACCTGGTCGCGATCGAAAAGAAAATGGCCGAGCTGGCCAAGAAGGACGAGCCGGTCACCCGCAAGGTGTTGCCGCGCGACGAGGCCGTGGCCTACTTCAAGTCGATCGGCGAAGCCTACAAGGCCGAGATCATCGCGTCGATTCCTGCCGACCAGGATGTGTCGCTGTACTCGGAAGGCAATTTCACCGACTTGTGCCGCGGCCCGCACGTGCCATCGACCGGCAAGCTGAAAGTATTCAAGCTGATGAAGCTGGCCGGCGCCTACTGGCGCGGCGACAGCAAGAACGAAATGCTGCAGCGTGTCTACGGCACCGCCTGGACCAAGAAGGAAGACCAGGAGCAGTACCTGTTCCAACTGGAAGAGGCGGAAAAGCGCGACCACCGCAAGCTGGGCAAGCAGCTGGACTTCTTCCACTTCCAGGACGAGGCGCCGGGTCTGGTGTTCTGGCATCCGAAGGGCTGGACCATCTGGCAGCAGGTCGAGCAGTACATGCGCAACAAGTACCAGGTGAATGGCTATCAGGAAGTCAAGGCGCCGCAGATCCTGGACTCCAGCCTGTGGGGCAAGACCGGCCACTGGGACAACTACCGCGAAAACATGTTCGTGACCGAGTCGGAAAACCGCTCCTACGCGCTGAAGCCGATGAACTGCCCGGGCCACGTGCAGATCTTCAACAGCAATATGCGCAGCTACCGCGACCTGCCGCTGCGCTACGGCGAGTTCGGCCAGTGCCACCGCAACGAGCCTTCGGGCGCGCTGCACGGCATCATGCGCGTGCGCGGCTTTACCCAGGATGACGGCCACATCTTCTGCACCGAAGAGCAGATCGAGCCGGAAGTCGTGTCTTTCCATACGCAAGCGATGGAAGTCTACAAGGACTTCGACTTCCACAACATCGACGTCAAGCTGGCGCTGCGCCCGGACAACCGCATCGGCACCGACGAAGTCTGGGACGAGGCCGAGGACGCGCTGCGTTCCGGCCTGCGCGCCTGCGGCGTGACCTGGACCGAATTGCCGGGCGAGGGCGCGTTCTACGGTCCGAAGATCGAATACCACCTGAAGGATTCGCTGGGCCGCCCATGGCAGGTCGGCACCATGCAGGTCGACTTCTTCATGCCGGAGCGCCTCGGCGCGGAATATGTCGCGGCCGACAACAGCCGCCAGGTGCCGGTCATGCTGCACCGTGCGATCGTCGGCTCGATGGAGCGCTTCATCGGCATCCTGATCGAAAACTATGCGGGCGCGCTGCCGGCATGGCTGGCGCCGGTGCAAGTTTCGGTGCTGAACATCTCCGATGCGCAGGCCGAATATGTGGCGCAAGTGGCTGAAAAGCTGCGCCGGAGCGGGTTCCGCGTGCAGACCGATTTGCGCAACGAGAAAATAACCTATAAAATACGCGAACATTCCGTCCAAAAACTGCCCTACATCCTTGTGGTTGGCGATAAAGAGCGGGATGCCAACACCGTCGCCGTGCGGGCACGGGGTAATGTCGATTTGGGCGTCATGTCCGTCGATGCCCTGATAGAGCGACTCCAGCAAGACGTCGCCAATAAAGCCTGATCGCACTGGCCTTTCATTAGATTTTAAAAGGAATCACCATAGCTACTGACAAGTCGCATCGCATCAATGGCGAAATCACTGCCCCTGAAATGCGTTTATCCGGGGTCGATAACGAGCCGCTCGGTATCGTGAGTTTGGCCGAAGCCTTCCGCCTGGCGGAAGAAGCAAACGTCGACCTGGTCGAGATCGCGCCTACCGCGGTCCCGCCGGTCTGCCGTTTGATGGACTACGGCAAGTTCAAGTATTCGGAGCAGAAGAAGGCTCACGAAGCGAAATTGAAGCAGAAAATCATCGCCGTGAAGGAAGTCAAGTTCCGTCCGGGTACCGATGACGGCGACTACAATATCAAGCTGCGCAACCTCATCAAGTTCCTCGATGAAGGCGATAAAACCAAGATCACGCTGCGTTTCCGCGGCCGTGAGATGGCGCACCAGGATATTGGCTTCCGCATGCTGGAACGCCTGAAGGCCGACCTGGAGCCGTATGGCCAGGTTGAGCAGTTCCCGAAGATGGAAGGCCGCCAGATGATTATGGTGCTGTCTCCTAAGAAGAAAAAGTAAGTTGCTTAACTTGCAAGCTAAAGCGGGCGCCTCCGGGCGCCCGCTTTATTTTTCGTGCAGATTTGCTGTAAGTCGGCTATAATCGCCGGCTGTAGTAAATGTAGTGGACTCGCATCTGCTGCAAAAACAAGTGAGAGCAGGCATCTAAGCGCAGCGTAGTGTTGCCACCTGTAATCCTGTTTGATATGGAGCTACCCAAAAGGGTAGATTGCTATGCCAAAAATGAAAACCAAAAGCTCCGCGAAGAAACGTTTTCGCGTGCGTCCAGGTGGTACCGTTAAGAGTGGTCACGCTTTCAAGCGTCACATTCTGACCAAGAAGACCACCAAATCGAAGCGCCAACTGCGCGGTATCACGAACGTTGATGCGTCTGACGTGAAATCCGTCCTGCGCATGATGCCAACCGCTTAATCTCACACTCAATTTAAGGAGTTACTATGCCTAGAGTAAAACGTGGGGTTACAGCTCGTGCCCGTCATAAAAAAGTATTAAACCTGGCCAAAGGCTACCGCGGTCGTCGTAGCAAGGTATACCGTATTGCCAAGCAAGCAGTGATGCGCGCTGGCCAGTACGCTTACCGCGACCGTCGTAACAAGAAGCGCGTCTTCCGCCGCCTGTGGATCGCTCGTATCAACGCTGCTTCCCGTGAGCATGGCGTTACCTACAGCGTCTTCATGAATGGTCTGAAGAAAGCTGCTATCGAACTGGACCGTAAAGTCCTGGCCGATATGGCTGTGATGGACAAGCCAGCGTTCGCTGCGATTGTCAACGTCGTGAAAGCAAAAATCGCTGCTTAATGCATTGATTTACGATACGTCCGCGCGCTGCTGCTAGCGCGCCGGCGGCAAAGAACGGGGCAAAGGTTGATACCTGTGCCCCGTTTTTGATTGAGGATAAGAAAAACGCATGGACTCCCTGGAACAACTCGTCGCCTCAGCAGTGCAGGATTTCATGGCCGCGCAAGATGACGCCGCCGCACTGGAAAATGCCAAAGCAAAATATCTGGGCAAGACCGGCCAGATCACCGAATTGATGAAGGGCCTGGGCAAGCTCGACCCTGAAGCGCGCAAGGCGCAGGGCGCGCTGATCAACGCCGCCAAGGGCCGGATCGAAGCCGCGCTGACGGCCCGGCGCGACGCGCTGGCCGAAGCCCAGCTGCAGACACGTTTGAACGCCGAGGCCATCGATGTCTCGCTGCCTGGCCGCGGACGCGCCGGCGGCGGCATCCACCCGGTGATGCGCACCTGGGAACGCGTGGAAGAGATCTTCCGCTCCATCGGTTTCGACGTGGCCGACGGCCCGGAAATCGAAAATGACTGGACCAACTTCACCGCACTGAACAGCCCGGAAAACCATCCGGCGCGTTCGATGCAGGACACCTTCTACATCGAAGGCAACGACAGCGAAGGCAAGCCGCTGCTGCTGCGCACGCATACCTCGCCGATGCAGGTGCGCTATGCCCGTAGCCACACGCCGCCGATCAAGGTGATCGCGCCGGGCCGCACCTACCGCGTCGACAGCGACGCCACCCACTCGCCGATGTTCCACCAGGTCGAAGGCCTGTGGATCGCCGAGAACATCAGCTTTGCCGACCTCAAGGGCGTGTACCTGAACTTCGTCAAGGCCTTCTTCGAGACCGACGACCTGCAGGTGCGCTTCCGTCCGTCGTACTTCCCGTTCACCGAACCGTCGGCCGAGATCGACATCGCCTTCGGTTCCGGTCCGCTGAAGGGCCGCTGGCTGGAAGTGTCCGGCTCGGGCCAGGTGCACCCGTCGGTGGTGCGCAACTTCGGCCTGGATCCGGAAAAGTACATCGGCTTCGCCTTCGGTTCCGGCCTCGAGCGCCTGACCATGCTGCGCTACGGGATCAACGACCTGCGCCTGTTCTACGAAGGCGACCTGCGTTTCCTGAAGCAGTTCAACTAATACGAGACCCCGGCACCGTCATTCCCGCGCAGGCGGGAATCCATAGAACGCAGGCTCCGCCGCTTCCGCATGGATGCTCGCTTTCGCGGGAACGACGGGCTAGCGATAACTAGAAAGCTTGATTATGCAATTCTCCGAAAACTGGCTCCGTACCATGGTCGATCCGAAGATGACTTCGGACGAACTGGCCCACCTGCTGACGATGTCCGGCCTGGAAGTGGAAGAAGTCGAAGCCGTGGCGCCGCCATTCTCCAACGTGGTCGTCGGCCATGTGCGCGAAATCGCCAAGCATCCGAACGCCGACCGCTTGAACGTTTGCCAGGTCGACGTCGGCACCGGCACCTTGCTCAACATCGTCTGCGGCGCGCCCAACGTGCGCCCGGGCCTGAAAGTCGTGTGCGCGATGGCCGGCGCCGTGCTGCCGCCTGGCGCCGATGGCAAGCCGTTTGAAATCAAGGTTGGCCAGCTGCGCGGCGTCGAGTCGCAGGGCATGCTGTGCTCGGCCAAGGAACTGAAGCTGTCGGAAGAGGGCAGCGGCCTGATGGAGCTGCCGGACGATGCGCCGGTCGGCAAGAATTTCCGCGACTACTATGCGCTCAACGACCTCAAGTTCACCATCAAGCTGACCCCGAACAAGGCGGACTGCCTGTCGGTGCTGGGCGTGGCGCGCGAAGTATCGGCGCTGACTGGCGTGGCGCTGACCGTGCCGTCGTTCCGTGCGGTCGCCGTCAACAGCGCCGAAGTGCTGCCGGTGAAGATCTCGGCGCCGGACCTGTGCGGCCGTTTCTCCGGCCGCGTGATCCGCAACCTGAACGCCAAGGCCGCCACGCCGGACTGGATGAAGCAGCGCCTCGAGCGCAGCGGCCAGCGCTCGGTGTCGGCGCTGGTGGACATCTCCAACTATGTGATGCTGGAGCTGGGCCGTCCTACCCACGTGTTCGACCTGGCCAAGATCCATGGCGGCCTGAATGTCCGCTGGGGCAAGCAGGGCGAATCGCTCAAGCTCTTGAACGGCAACACCGTTGATGTCGACGAATGGGTCGGCGTGATCTCGGACGACAAGGAAATCGAATCGCTGGCCGGCATCATGGGCGGCGACGCCACCGCCGTCTCGCTGGAGACCGAGGCGATCTACCTGGAAGCCGCATTCTGGTGGCCGAACGCCATCCAGGGCCGCGCCCGCAAGTACAACTTCTCGACCGACGCGGCGCACCGCTTCGAACGCGGCGTCGACTACGCGACCACGGTCGAGCACATCGAGCGCATCACCTCGCTGCTGATCGAAATCTGCGGCACCGCCACCACCCAGGTGGGCCCGGTCGACGACCAGATCGTCAACGTGCCGAAGCGCGAGCCGGTCAAGCTGCGCACCGCGCGCGCGCAGAAGGTCATCGGAGTGGCGCTGGACGACCAGGTCATCGCCGACATCTTCACCCGCCTGGCGCTGCCGTTCAGCCTGGCTGACGGCGTGTTCGCGGTCACGGCGCCGTCGTACCGTTTCGACATCGAGATCGAGGAAGACTTGATCGAGGAAGTCGCGCGCGTCTACGGTTTCGAGAACATCCCGACCGTGGCGCCGGTGGCCGCCAACACGATGATCATCGCGCCGGAAAACACCCGTTCGCTGTTCGCGGTGCGCCACCAGCTGGCCGACCTGGGCTTCCAGGAAGTGGTCAACATGAGTTTCGTGGAAGCGGCCTGGGAACAGGACTTCGCCGACAACGCCAACCCGATCAAGCTGCAGAACCCGATCGCCAGCCAGATGAGCGTGATGCGCTCGACGCTGATCGGCAGCCTGGTGGCCAATGTGCGCTACAACCTGAACCGCAAGACCAACCGCGTACGCGTGTTCGAAACCGGCGCCATCTACCTGCGCGACGACAGCGTGGCCGACGGCCCACTGACCGTGGGCGGCTACCGCCAGCCGAAGCGCGTGGCGGCGATGGCCTATGGCGGCGCGGCGGACGAGCAGTGGGGCCAGGACAGCCGCGCGGTCGATTTCTTCGACCTCAAGGCCGACCTGGAGCATTTGTTCGCGCCACTGGCGCTGCGGTTCGTCAAGGCCGGGCATCCGGCGCTGCATCCAGGCCGTTCGGCCCATGTGCTGCTGGACGGCGAGGTCATCGGTTTCATCGGTGAATTGCACCCGCGCTGGCTGCAGAAATACGAGCTGCCGCATGCGCCTGTGGTATTCGAGGTCGACGCGGTTGCTTTGCAGCAACGCCCTGTGCCAAAATACGCGGAGATTTCCAAGTTCCCGGGCGCGACCCGCGACCTGGCCGTTGTCGTCAAGCAGGACGTTCCGGTACAGCATTTGCTGGATGCATTTAATGCTGCTGTGCAAGCAAGTCCGCAGGGCAATATCGTGCAAGCCATTGTTTTGTTTGATGAATATCGGGGTAAAGGTTTGGAAGTAGACGAAAAATCGCTTGCTTTCCGCTTTAGCTTGCAAGATACTCAAAACACGCTGCAAGACGATGTGGTGGAAGCCGTGATGGCCGCCGTCGGCGATGCGGCGAAGCAAAAACACGGCGCTCGCCTGCGCACGTAATTGCACTCAATCCGTTTCTTTTTTGATCACTCGGGAGTCCGGCAAAAGCCGGACTCATTCGTTCTTAGATAAGGCAGGGCAGGAAAATTAATAACAACGACGTTGATTCCGCCGTACTCCAATCCGCATTGGCTGCCGATTTGCACCGGGCCATGCAGGTTGCCAAAGTACGCCAGGATGCAGAAAAAGATTTGCCTACGCTGACCAAGGCGGAGCTGGCCGAACTGTTGTTCGAGCAGGTCGGCCTGAACAAGCGCGAGGCCAAGGACATGGTGGAGACCTTCTTCGACGAGATCCGCAATGCGCTGGAGCGCGGCGAGGCCGTCAAGCTGTCCGGTTTCGGCAACTTCCAGCTGCGCGACAAGCCGCAGCGCCCGGGCCGCAACCCGAAGACCGGCGAAGAAATCCCGATCACGGCGCGGCGCGTCGTGACTTTCCATGCCAGCCAAAAACTCAAGGGCATGGTCGAAGAGAGCAATCCGATGGCGCGCGCCGCCTGAGTGGGAGCTGAGCTGTGATGAACGATCGTCTCGCCAAGTCCGAACTGGTCGTCCTGCCGCCGATACCGGCCAAACGCTACTTCACCATCGGCGAGGTCAGCGAGCTGTGCGGCGTGAAGCCCCATGTGCTGCGCTATTGGGAGCAGGAGTTCACGCAGCTCAAGCCGGTCAAACGGCGCGGCAACCGCCGCTACTACCAGCACCACGAAGTGCTGCTGATACGCCGCATCCGCGAACTGCTGTACGAGCAGGGCTTCACCATCAGCGGCGCCCGCAATAAACTGGACAGCCGTGCCTACGATGGCGCCGCCGCGGAGTATGATGGCGGATCGGCTGTCAACGGCGCGCGGGCGTCGGCCGTTGCTGCTCCGTTGGATCGCGAAATGATACGCGGCGAGCTACTGTCCATCCTGCGCCTGCTGCAGCCGGAGTAGGAGCGCGCACTGCTGCGCAAAGCGCGGCTGGCTGAATGATTGCTGCTATACTTTCAATATTATTTTATTATCAGCGACGCTGATGCGCGGTGGCGTAAGTCCGGGCGTAGGCCGGGCACGACGAGAGGAAACAATGATACGCGTTGCCATTTGTGACGACCATCAAATAGTAAGAGCAGGCTTTAAACAGATTTTTTCATCGTCGGACGATTTCGACGTGGTGGCGGAAGCCGGTACCGGGCGCGAAGCGCTGGACATCGCCCGCCGCGAAATTTGCGACGTACTGCTGCTGGATATCGCCATGCCCGATCAAAGCGGCATCGATACCTTGCGCACCATCCGCCAGGGGCAGCCGGATTTGCCGGTGCTGATCCTGTCCGGCTATCCGGCGCAGCAATATGCGCTGAACCTGTTCAAGATGGGCGCCAACGGTTACCTGAACAAGGAGTGCGAGGCGGACGAGCTGATCACCGCTGTGCGCACCGTGTACCAGGGCCGGCGCTACGTCAGCTCGACCGTCGGCGAGCTGCTGGCGCAAAGTTTCGACCGCGACCCGAACACGGCGCTGCATACCGAGCTGTCGGACCGCGAATTCCAGGTGTTTTTGCGGCTGGCGCGCGGCGCCACGGTGTCCGACATCGGCGTGGCGTTGTCGCTGAGCATCAAAACCGTCAGCACCTACCGCACCCGCATCATGGAAAAAATGGGCATGCAGTCGAATTCCGACCTGACCTATTACGCCATGAAAAATAATCTATTGGATTAATGCAAAGGCGCGCACTCTTGAGGTGCGCGGCTGAGGCGTCTCTTTTCCTTCCGGTCTATAATTTGGCTAGCATGGCCCATCCGCGCCCGGCTTAACCAATGAAGGAAGCTCATCAGGATGTATTTCACCGTCGAAACAGCGCCGCATCATCGCCTGCCGCTGTACAAGACCGTCTTGTGCGTGACCTGTGCGTTGCTGCTGATCGTCAACGGATTCAGCCTGTTTCACAATTTGCAAGCGTTGCGCGGCGCGCAGGTCCTGCTGGGCCAGACTGCGCGCGTCGCCGACCGCCTGCAATACCTGAACGTGCTGGTACTCGATGCCGAGAGCAGCATGCGCAGCTATTTCCTGTCCGGCCGCGATTCCTATCTTGGCCCCACCAAGACCGTGCTGGCCGACTCCGAGATGGAATTCAAGGAGCTGGAAAAGCTGCTGGCCGATAATCCCACGCAACTGAAAAACCTGTCCCAGCTGCAGACGCTGGTGCGCCGCCGCCTCAGCATCATGAGCCAGGCCATCGATGTCTACCGCGAGGGCGGGCTGGAGGAGATCGTCAAGATCGCCAAGCTCAGCGACGATCGCGCCAGCATGGACGAGATCCGCTTGCTGGTGGTCATCATGGAGCAGGAGCAGAACGAAACGCTGGCCGCGCGCAGCGCCATGTTCTACCAGGAGTATCAGAAGGCCGTGCTGCTCGGCATGAGCATCAACGCCGTCGCCATCGTGGTGCTGATCATGTTCTACCAGCTGGTGCGGCGCAGCTTCGCCAACCGCGCGCAGGTCGAGCATGCGCTGCAAAGCGCCAACGAAAACCTCGAATCGACGGTGCAGCAGCGTACCGAGCAACTGTCGGTCTTGTCGCGCCATTTGATTTCCATCAGCGAAGAGGAGAAGGTCAGGTTGTCGCGCGAATTGCACGACGAACTGGGCGCCAACCTGACCTCGATCAGCATGGATATCGCCGCCGTCACCCAGCAGTTGCGCAAGACCCACCCGGAACTGGCCGAGCAGCTCAAGCGCGCGCGCGGCACCCTGGTCGAGACGGTCGAGATGAAGCGCCGCATCGTTGAAAACCTGCGGCCCAGCCTGCTCGACAATTTGGGCCTGTGCGCCGCCATCGAGAGTTATTGCGACGAGTTCAGCCGCTTGGCGCAGGTGCGCTGCGACTGCAATGTCGGCGCCGATATCGAGCACGCCGCGCGCCAGTCGGCCCAGGCCGGCGACCTGTCGATCGCCTTGTTCCGCATCGTGCAGGAATCGCTGACCAATATCCGCAAGTACGCCAAGGCGAGCCGCGTCACCGTCACCCTGAGCCGCGGCGGCGACGGCCTGATGCTGCGCATTATCGATGATGGCATCGGCATCGCCTCCGACACCATCGTCAAGCCCATGTCGCACGGCCTGCTGGGCATGCGCGAACGGGCGTTGCTGCTGGGCGGTTCGTTGACCATCCGCCGCGGCCGCAACGATGCGGGCACCTGCATCGAAGTGGCGATCCCGCTGCGCCTGCGGGACAACCAGGCGCCGCCCGAAGAACGCCGCGCCCCGGTCGCGATGCCGGTGGTGGAAGGTTCGGCGCCATCGCCGACGCCGACCTTGCCGCCCGCCATCAGCGACGTGCTTAGCAGCGTGCTACGTCCAGCAGCAGACGGTCATACTCCGTCTTCGCAACCTTATAGCACTCACCCGCATACGCCTCCAAGCCTGACCGATCAAGCACAGTGATGTTGCCGCGGCGGTAGGTGATCAAGCCTTCCTCCTGCAGCTTGCCGGCGGCGGCGGTGATGCTTTCGCGGCGCACGCCGAGCATGATGGAAATCATTTCCTGGGTCACCTTCAGTTCGTTCGATGGCGAGCGGTCCAGGCGGTCCAGCAGCCAGCGGCACAGCTTTTGTTCGATCGAGCTGTGGCGGCCGCCGACGGCGTTCTGCGCCATCTGCGCGAACAGCGCGGTGTTGTAGCGCATCAGCAGCGCGGGCAGGGCGCCGCCCTGGTTGAAGGCGTCGCGCAGGTGCTGGGCCTTCATGCGGTAGCCGTAGCCGGCCGCCTGCGTGACGGCGCTGCACATGGCGCGTTCGCCGTCGAACAGCGAGACGCCGACCACGCCTTCGTGGCCCACCACGGCGATCTCGGTGGTGGCGCCGTCTTCCATCACATACAGCAGCGAGACGATGGCCGTGGTCGGGAAATACACGTAGTCCATCGCGCCGCCGAACTCGAACAATTCTTTGCCGAAGGGCAGGGTCACCAGCTCCAGGTGATCGAACAGGGATGCCAGTACTTCGCGCGGCAGGGCCGCCAGCAATTCGTTCTGCTGGGTGCCGCTGAAGGTCACAACAGGCCGGGACGCAACTTTGAATTCCTTGGAACCCACCGGCATGCTGCGCGATACGGTGGTTTTGTCGGTTGCGGTACGTTGGGTGTTGTTCATTTGTTTCCTCACAATCTCTGGCTATACACGGTCGCGCAACAGGCCGAAGTGGCTGTTGCGCGTTGGTATAACTTTATGGGCATTGTTAGTTCGCGAACATAAGAGGAGCAGACGCACAAATGTAGGCTTGCAACATGGGGCCTTGTAGTCCTGGTCCTACGCGGCCACTGTTCTTCTCTGAAATGGGCGTGCATAATGCACAAATCCTGACGACGTGGCGCACGAACATGCATGTACTGGTAGTGGAAGACGACGCCGTCCTGGCCGACGGCTTGAGCCGCGTGTTGAGCGGGCACGGCATGGCGGTCGAGGTGGTCGGCAACGGCACCCAGGCCGATGCGCTGCTGCAGCGCGCCGAGCAGACCGAGGTGGTGGTGCTCGACATCGGCCTGCCCGGCATGGACGGCTTCGAGGTCGTGCGGCGCCTGCGCGCGCGCGGCAGCCAGGTGCCGGTGCTGCTGTTGACGGCGCGCGACGCCATCGAGGACCGGGTGCGCGGACTGGAGCTGGGCGCCGACGATTACCTGGTCAAGCCGTTCGCCACCGCCGAGCTGGTGGCGCGGCTGAAGGCGCTGGTCCGGCGCAACACGCCCAAGCCGGCGCTGCTGGCGCTGGGCGACCTGTCGCTGGACGTGGCCGCCAAGCGGGCGCGGGTCGGCGACAAGACCATCGAACTGTCGGTGCGCGAGTGGGCGGTGCTGGAGTACCTGCTGCAGCACGGCGCGCGCGTGGTGTCCAAGCAGCAGATCATCGACGCCATCCTGCCGTGGGGCGACGACCTGACCTTGAACGCGGTGGAAGTGTATATCTCGCGGCTGCGGCTGAAGATCGCCGACGCCGGCGTCTCGATCCGCACCATCCGCGGCTTCGGCTACATGCTGGAACAGACCCCGGCCACCCATGACTAGCATCCGGCTGCGCCTGCTCAAATGGCTGATCGTGCCGGTCTTGCTGATCAACCTGGCCGGCGGCGCGCTGACCTATATGCTGGCCTGGGCGCCGGCCGGCGCGGCCGGCGCCAGCGTCCAGCAGCGCGACCAGATGCGGCAGGCCACGCTGCGCGCGCTGGTGCTGCTGGAAGTGGCGTTGACGGTGGCCTCGGTGGGCCTGGTCTGGTTTTGCGTCAGCAGCGCGCTGCGGCCGCTGAACCGGCTGCGCTCCGGCCTGAACGCGCGCGACGGCGACGACCTGGCGCCGATCGCCGCCGCCGATGTGCCGTATGAACTGGAGCCGGTGGTGTCGGCCTTCAACGGCTTGCTGGACAAGGTGGGCGAGGGCGCCAAGGCGCGCCAGGATTTCCTAGCCAACGTGGCGCACCAGCTGCGCACGCCGCTGGCCGGCCTCAAGACCCAGCTCGAATGGCTGGGCGCGCGCCACGCCGAGCCGGAGACCGCGCATTCGCTCAGGCTGATGCTGTCGGCCACCGAGCGCATGATACGGCAGACCAACCAGCTGCTGGCCCTGGCGCGCGCCGAGCCCAACCACTTCGAGAAGACCCGGCTGGAGCCGCTGGCGCTGAACGCACTGGTGGAGGACGCGATCCAGTCCTTCGTCGACCAGGCATCGCTGAAGTCGATCGACATCGGCTTCGACCTGCAGCCGGTGAGCATCAGCGGCGACCGCTTCCTGCTGCGCGACCTGATCGACAACCTGATCGACAACGCCATCCGCTACACGCCGCCGCACGGCGCGGTCACCGTCAGCTGCCGCCCGGAAGGCATGGACGGCGGCCTGCTGGCCGTCGAGGACAACGGCCCCGGCATCCCGCCGGCCAAACGCGAGCAAGTATTCAACCGCTACGTGCGGCTGGACGACAAGACCCACGGCAGCGGCCTGGGCCTGGCCATCGTGCGCGATATCGCCGCCGTGCACGGCGCGCGATTGTCGATCGCCGACGGCGCCGGCGGCCGCGGCGCCCTGTTTTCTGTGCGGTTTTCCTAGTTATTTGCGGTTTTTCCTGTTTGTCAGGAATTTGTCAGGGTTTCCTCAGGGAAATGCAAGCTTGCCCGGCTACACTCCACCCAACAGATAATATATGGGGAGTGGGACGATGAAACGCACGCAACGAGGCTTTACCCTGATCGAGGTCATGATCACCGTGGCGATCGTCGGCCTGCTGACGGCCGTGGCGGTGCCGGCCTACTCGGATTATGTGGTGCGCAGCCGCCTCAGCGAAGCGTTCACCGCGCTGGGCGGCGCCCAGCCGGCCGCCGAACAGTTCTGGTCCAACCGCCGCACCTACGCCGGTTTCGACAGCACCAACGGCTTTCCCGCCGCCACCATCAACTTCAGCTATGCGCTGAGCAACGCCACCACGTCCAGCTATACCATCACCGCCACCGGCACCGGCAAGATGACCGGCTTTGTCTACACGATCGACCAGAGCGGCACCCGCACCACCACCGGCAGCCCGACCGACTGGGGCACCAGCACCAGCTGCTGGGTCGATCACAAGGGTGGCACATGTTCCAACTGATCCCGTCCCCCGGTCGCCGCGCGCCCGCGCCGGCGGCGGGCTTCACGCTGATCGAACTGCTGGTGACGATCGCCATTTTCGCCATCATGCTGGCGATCGGCATCCCGAACGCCAGCAACTGGCTGCTGGCCAACCGCGCCCGCAGCGCCAGCGAGTTCTACGCCGAAGGCTTTGCGCTGGCGCGGCGCGAGGCCGTGTCGTTTAACACCCTCAGCCGCATCTCGCTGACGCCCAACGTCAACAACGGCCAGCTGGACTGGCAGGTCGACATCTGCTTCGTTTCGCTGGCCACGGCGTGCGGTCCGGACGAGGAGGGCTGGTCCACCACCACCACGCCGGCCGCCAACGACCCGCAGGGCGCGGCCGGCTACCTGTCGGTGTTCCGCGCCGCCGATCCGCTGCCGCCGGTCGAGGTGTTGCAGCCGAGTACGTTACCGTTGAACAGCTCGCAGGTGTATTACACCTCGCTCGGCTGGGTCAACACCAATTTCGCCGCCAACCTGACGCAGCTGCGCCTGGATCCGGCCGCCCGCTACGCCGGCGAAGTGCCGGTGGTGGCGCTCACCATCACGCTGGCCGGCATGCCCAGCAAATGCGATCCGACCCTGCCGGCCAGCGACAACCGGGCCTGTCCGCCATGAAACCCGCGCTGAAACCCTTGTCCGCTGTCCGCCGCCAGGGCGGCGTCGCGCTGCTGGAGGTGATGATCGCCATCGTCATCCTCGGCATCGGCCTGCTGGGCACCATCGGCTTGCAGGCGCGCGCCTATTCGGCGCTGTCGGACGCCGGCATGCGCGCCGAGGCCACGCTGGCCGCCGAAAAACTGATCGGCACCATCAGCGCCGACATTCCGAATGTGCTGGCCTACAACCTGCCGGCGGGCAGCAAGCCGAGCGATCTGCTCGAACCCTGGGTGACCGAAACCCAGACCAATATCCCCGGCGCCGCGCTGTCGGTGAACGTGGTGTCGCAGCCGGCCGCGAACCGCGCGCAGGTCAACATCGTGATCCAGTGGCAGCGCAAGGCCGGCGCCGATCCCAACACCCATCGGGTAACCGCATATGTGGCGATGTGACATGAAGACAGACATGACGAAACCGGCCCGGCGCCGCAGCGGCGGCTTCTCGCTGGTGGAACTGATGGTCAGCGTGGTGATCGGCCTGCTGGCGCTGTTGTTCGCCACCCGCCTGGTCATCAGCGGCGAGGCCAACAAGGACGCCGCGCTGGGCGGTTCCGACTCGATGCAGAACGGCATGCTGGCGCTGTTTTCGCTCAGCGGCGACGCCAGCATCGCCGGCTGGGGCCTGAACGACCGCACCGTGTCCGGCTGCGACACCACGTTCACCGACAAGCGCGGCTACGAGCTGCTGGCGGCCAAGCGCAACGGCGCCGACATCACGCCGCTGGCGGCGGTGGTGATCCAGTCCAACGGCGCCAACCCGGATGTGATTTCGTTCAACAGCGGCACCTCCAACGCCGGCATCGGCTCGACCCTGATGACGGCCGACTACGGCGGCGAGGGCTACGTGGTCGGCGGCGAGCGTTCGCCCTACGGCTACTCGCCCGGCGACGTGCTGGTGGTGGCGCCGCAGGCGCCGGACCGGCCGTGCACGCTGATGCAGATCTCCGGCTTCAGCCCGCCGCCCCTCGACGCCCAGATGACGCTCAGCACCGGCGGCGTCTACCGCTACAACGCCAACGCCAGCATGGTCCAGGCTTATAAGAAAAGCGTCACCTATATGTACAACCTGGGCCAGCCGGACCGGCTGCACTTCCACACCTGGTCGGTCAGCAACGGCATCCTGCTGCTGCGTGCCACCGACCTGGCCGGCGCCGAGCCGGCCGGCGTGTCGGTGGTGGACAACGTGGTGTCGATCAAGGCCCAGTACGGCTTCGATACGCGCCTGGTGTCCGACTGGGACCCCAATCCCGCCGGCAACAGCAAGGACCGCTCCAAGCCCAATCCGATCGGCGGCATGCAGGTCGGGCAGTGGAGCGGCGACATGATCAACGCCGACGGCGACGCCGACACCGGCGGCCTGGGCGACTATCAGCGCATCGCCGCCGTGCGCATCGCCGTGGTGGCGCGCAGCAAGACGGCGGAAAAGCCGGACCGCACCGGCGCCTGCAACGCCACCACCGAGCAGCCGACCGTGTTCGCCACCGCCGCGCCGGCCGGCGTGGCGGCCGTGCCGGTGCAGGTCAACGTCGCGGTGGCTGGCGACACCCTGAGCTGGAAGTGCTACCGCTACCGGGTGTTCGAGACCATCGTGCCCATCCTTAACTCGCAATACAGGCCATGACGATGCGCTCCCTTTTCCCCCGCCGCCAGCGCGGCATCGCCCTGCCCATCATGCTGATCATGCTGACGGTGATGATGGTCAGCAGCATCTACCTGCTGCGCTCCAGCACGTCGACCACGATGACCACCTCCAACCTGGCGTACGACGCGGCGCTGAGCAAGGCGGCCGACGCCGGCCTGCATACCGCCTTCACCTATCTGCGCACGGTGGTCAACAAGAACGACCTGCTGGTCAACCAGTCGGCGTTCGGCTATGTGGCGACGCTGCCGCAGAACTGGACCGCGAGCAACCCGAACTTCTGGCTCGGCGCGGTGACGATGGCGCCCGACGCCGACGGCAACCGCATCCAGTACGTGATCCACCGCATGTGCAACCTGACCGGCTCCTACGACGTGCCGCCCAATAAATGCCAGACCACGGCGCCGCGCCCGGACCTGGCCGCCCCGCGCCAGCTGGGCGAAACCCTGAAGCGCGACGCCAACAACCTGGCCAGCGCGGCGCAGATTCATTATGTGGTGACGGCGCGCGTGTTCGGTTTGCGCGGCGGCAATGTGGTGACGCAGGGCGTCGTCATGAAAGGGCCGTGAGGCCGCAGTCTCTTTGAATGGAACCATCATGAACAAGCTACTTTCCACGCTGGCCTTGCTGGCGCTGCTGCCTTCGCTGCCGGCCCAGGCCGCGCCGACCCAGATCGCCCAGGTGCCGCTGCTGAACATCACCGGCACCGGCACCGTCAAGCCCAACCTGATGCTGCTGTTCGATAACTCCGGCTCGATGGACCAGACCTACACGCCGGACTACGTGAACGACAACCTGTGCCGCAGCAACGTCACGCTGGCGGCCGGCATCACGGCCTGCGTGGTCGGCCACCCGCCGTTCATGAGCCCGGACTTCAACAAGCAATACTACAATCCCAAGATCCACTACATGGTGCCGATCAAGTCGGACGGCAGCTTCTATCCGGAGCAGAACTCGGCCAACACCAGTGCCTGGACCTCGGTCAGCGGCGACGGCTTCGGCGCGCACAAGACCGACCTGTCCGGCGCCAGCGTCACCAGCAATATCAACCTGGTGACCGGCTTCCCCGACCTCAAGTGGTGCACCTCCAGCAGCAGCGGCGACTGCAAGTTCAACAGCTCGACCTATAGCTACCCGGACGCCAGCTACCGCACCGCGGTGGACATCGTCACCGGCCCGTACTACTACACCATCGGCGTCGGCCAGTACTGCGCCGACGACACCATGAAGAACTGCAAGTCGACCACGATAGGGGCGTCGGCGCCGACCGGTTATCCGGTGCCGGTCAAGGTGCGCTGGTGCAGCGACAAGCTGTTGACCACCTGCCAGGGCAAGCGCGTCGGTACCTTCATCTACCCCAGCTATTCGGCGCCGACCGGCGCCATCGCCTCCTTCGGCACCATCGCCATCGGCGCGTCGGTGGGCACCAGCCCGCTGACCATCACCGGCATCGCCATCGCCGAGTCCGGCGGCAGCGTCAACATCACCAGCGGCACCATGACCGCCAGCACCGGCACCAACACCGCGATCAAGCAGCAGGCCCTGGCCAGCACGGTGGCCGCCAACATCATCGCCCGCAGCACCACCAACCAGTACTATGCCTGCGTGAAAACCCCGACCGGCCAGGCCAGCGTGCCGGCCTGCAGCGTGTTCGGCATCACCCTGAGCGCCGACAACGTTGTCGCCGTGGTGCCGGTGACCTGCAGCGGCACCAAGAACCTGACCAATTGCGTCACCGTCAACGACAACTCGCGCGCGGGCTGGGGCTTTACCGTCACCGCGCCGGCGGCGCGCATCGCGCCCGCCTACATCTCGTTTACCGGCACCACCTCCGGCAGCGGCACGCCATCGGTCGGCACCTTCAAGTACAACAACGGCTCGAATACCGACCTGTTCAGCAGCCTGAACGTCGGCAAGTCGCAGACCGCGATCCAGGTCGCCAGCACCGTGGTCGGCAAGATCGGCACCGGCGGCACCTACAAGGCCTATGTCGGCGACAATGCGGCCTGCGTGCGCAGCGGCCTGGGCACCGCCGCCGTATGCGTGGTCGATAGCGGCTCGGTGGCCAACTCGGGCGCCATCACGCTGGCCGCCGGCAACAACGGCGGCACGCTGGCCTGGACCTACACCCCGGCGCAGATGGACAGCATCCCGATCACCACGGCGGCGCTGTCGGCCGGTTCCAGCGGGCCGAATCCCTTCGTGCGGGTCAACATCGTCACTGGCCAGACCTATCCGAAGTCCACCGAGCGCACCGATTGCGCCGGCGCCACCTGCACCTACAGCGAAGAGATGACCAACTTCGCCAACTGGTATGTGTACTACAAGAGCCGCCTGCAAATGATGAAGACCTCGGTCGGCATCGCGTTTTCGCCGATCACCGCCAACTACAAGGTCGGCTATGTCAAGCTGTCCGCCGCCGGCGCCGGCGGCGCCATCGACATGAAACCGGCCGACTTCACCGGCAGTTCGCGCGCCACCTGGTATACCACCTTGTACAACACCACCACCTCGGGCTCGACGCCGATCCGCACGGCGATGGACAACGTCGGCCGCATGTTCGCCAACCTGACGCCGTATAACTATGCGGCCGGGCAGGAAGTGGTGCAGTACCCGTGCCAGCCTAACTTCATGATATTGACCACCGACGGCTACTGGAACGGCAGCAGCACCAGCAACGTCGTCAACAACGACAACGTGGAAAACGCCTCGCGTTTCTGCACCGTGTCGTCCGGTTGCGTCGACGCCCGCGCCCAGACCCAGCCGTCGATCTCGGACGTGGCGCTGCACTGGTACAACGGCGGTTCCAGCACCGGCACCGTGTCGCTGCGGCCGTCGCTGGAGCCGGACATGACCAAGCCCGGCTCGGTACCGGCCGGCAACGGCGAGAACACCCACCTGCACATGAACACCTACACGCTGGGCTTGGGCGTGGACGGCGTCATGACCTACGAGGCCAACTACGACACCGCGCCCAAGAGCGGCGGCGACTTCTACAACCTGATCACGCAGGCGCCGAGCGGCTGCCCGTGGAACAACAACAACGCCTACGTCTGGCCGAATCCGGACACCACCAACGCCGCCAACACGGTGCAGGAGCGGGTGGACGACCTGTGGCACGCCGCCATCAACGGCCACGGCAAGTATTTCAGCGCCCAGGATCCGAACGATGTGGTGAGTGGCCTGCGCGAAGCGCTGTCGAACATGCAGGTGCGGATCGGCTCGGCCGCCGCCGCCGCGACCTCGACGCCGAACATCACGCTGACCGACAACGACATCTTCTCGGCCACCTTCACCACGGTGCGCTGGTACGGCGAGCTGACCGACAAGAAGATCGACCCGAGCACCGGCAACGTCTCCGCCACGACGACCTGGAACACCAGCAACACCGTCGGCAAGCAGACCGCGCGCACGATCCTGATGATGCAGCCGGGCGCGGGGGCGAGCTCCGATCCGGTGGACTTCACCTTCGCCAACCTCAGCGGCGACACCGTCGCCAAGGGCTGGTTCGAAAACAAATGCAGCGTGCTGTCGCAATGCACGCTGCTGTCGGCGGCCGACAAGGCCACCGTCAACAGCGGCGTCAACATGGTCAACTGGCTGCGCGGCGTCCAGACCTACGCCGACGACACCCTGTTCCGCGCCTACAGCACCACGACCGACTCGGCCGGCAACAACGTGCCGATCCTGATCGGCGACATCGCTTCGTCCAAGCCGGCGTTCGTGCGCGCCTCCACCAACAACTATGCGGATACCGATTACGCGATCTTCAAGGACAAGAGCACCGAACGCGAGGGCACCGTCTACGTGGCGGCCAACGACGGCATGCTGCACGCCTTCCACGCCGGCACCGGCGTCGAACGCTGGGCCTATGTGCCGCGCATCACCATGAGCAAGTTGCCGGCGCTGGCCAGCACCACCTACGGCACCAACCACCAGTTCACGGCGGACGGTTCGCCCGAGGTGGCCGACGTCAAGTTCTCGAGCGGTTGGCGCACCGTGCTGGTGGGCGGCCTGAACGCCGGCGGGCGCGGCTTCTATGCGCTCGACGTGACCGAGGAGAAAGCGCCCAAGGTGCTGTGGGAATTCTGCGCCGACCCGGCGGTGTGCCCGGCGCACAATGACGAGGACCTGGGCCTGAGTTTCGGCAATCCCCAGTTCGGCACCTGGAAGAATTCCTCCGGCGTGGAGAAGTGGGTGGTGTTCCTGACCTCCGGCTACAACAATATTCCCGGCACGGACGGCTTCGGCAAAGGCTCGGGCAAGGGCATGCTCTACATCGTCGAGGTGGAAACCGGCATTGTGCTGGCCTCGAAATCCACCGATTCGGGCGACACCACCACGCCGTCGGGCCTGGCCAAGATCACCGCCATCAGCGACGATCCGCTGGCCGACGCCAGGGTGACCTATGTGTACGGCGGCGACAACATGGGCAAGATGTGGCGTTTCGACCTGACCAGCGACAGCGGCGTCATCACCCGCCTGCAGATGGGCGACGCCGGCCTGAAAAAGCCGATCACCACGCGCCCGGACGTGACGCAGTGCGGCGTGCCCGTCACCACCACGGACGCCAGCGGCACCGCCACCACCAAGGTCACGGCCTCGCGCGTGGTGCTGTTCGGCACCGGCCGCCTGCTGGACGTGACCGACACCAGCAACACCGACGTCCAGAGCCTGTATGTGCTCAAGGACGACGGCAGGGCGATCGGCACGGTTCCCGCCAGCACCATGGTGGAGCAGACCTTGAGCATCCAGGGTTCGGCCAGCAACGTCGTCACCTATGCGGTCAGCAACAACCAGGTCGACCTGACGCAGAAGCAGGGCTGGTATTTCGACTGGAAGCTCAATCCCGGCGAGCGCATGAACCTGGACCCGCAAATCGTCAGCGGCGTGGCCAATGTGATCACCAACGTGCCGTCGTCGTCGTCGGCGTGTTCGGTGGGCGGCACCAGTAATCTGTACCAGATCGACGTGTGCAACGGCCAGGGCGTGAACGGCGACCCGGCCGGCAGCACGCTGTCGAACACCTCGGCGGCGGTCGGCTTCATCATCGTGCGCCTGCCGAGCGGCCAGCTGAAACTGATCACCACCTTCGCCGATGGCAGCAACTCGACCGTCAAGACCAAGGAGCAGTTGACGGCGGATGCGCACCGGGTCGGCTGGCGCCGCGTCAAGGGCGAATGAAGACGGGCGGCGGCGCCCCCCGCGCCGCCGCTAAACAGTTCCAACGGCAGGGCCAACTGCCGGTATAATCGAGGGTTTGCAGAAACGCCTCAGATCGCGAACAAATGGTCAACGATACCGAAAACACAATCCCCGACAATAACGATGACGCGGCCACCGCGTCCAGCGGCAAGACGCCGGCGCTGATCGCGCGCGAAGTGCAGCGCCGCCGCACCTTCGGCATCATTTCCCACCCGGATGCGGGTAAAACCACGCTGACCGAAAAACTGCTGCTGTTCTCGGGCGCGATCCAGATGGCCGGCACCGTCAAGGCCCGCAAATCGGGCCGCCACGCGACCTCGGACTGGATGGAAATCGAGAAGCAGCGCGGCATTTCGGTCGCCTCCTCGGTGATGCAGTTCGAATTCCGCGACCACGTGGTCAACCTGCTCGATACCCCGGGCCACCAGGACTTCTCGGAAGACACCTACCGCGTGCTGACGGCGGTCGACTCGGCGCTGATGGTGATCGACGCCGCCAAGGGCGTGGAAGCGCAGACCATCAAGCTGCTCGACGTTTGCCGCATGCGCAACACGCCGATCGTGACGTTCATGAACAAGATGGACCGCGAAACCCGCGATCCGCTGGAACTGCTCGACGAGCTGGAATCGGTGCTGAAGATCCAGTGCGCGCCGGTGACCTGGCCTATCGGCATGGGCAAGAACTTTCGCGGCGTGTACCACCTGCTGAATGACGAGATCATGCTGTTCAAGGCCGGCGAAGAGAAGGCCGACGGCGCCTTCGAGATCATCAAGGGCATAGCCAACCCGCGCCTGCAGGAAATGTTCCCGCTGGAGATGGACCAGTTGCGCATGGAAGTGGAGCTGGTCAACGGTGCTTCCCACCCGTTCGACCTGGAGCAGTTCCTGGCCGGCGTGCAGACGCCGGTGTTCTTCGGCTCGGCGATCAACAACTTCGGCGTGCGCGAGATCCTGTCGGCGCTGGTCGACTGGGCGCCGGCGCCGCGCGAGCGCGACGCCACGGTGCGCGCGGTCGATCCGAAGGAAGAGCCGTTCACCGGCTTCGTGTTCAAGATCCAGGCCAATATGGATCCGGCGCACCGCGACCGCATCGCCTTCCTGCGCGTGTGCTCGGGCCGTTTCGAGCGCGGCATGAAGGTCAAGCACCTGCGCCTGGGGCGTGAAATCAAGGTGTCGTCGGTGGTGACCTTCATGGCATCGTCGCGCGAACAGGTGGAAGAAGCGTACGCCGGCGACATCATCGGCCTGCCGAACCACGGCAACATGCAGATCGGCGATTCCTTCTCCGAAGGCGAAATGCTGACCTTCACCGGCATTCCATACTTCGCGCCGGACTTCTTCCGCTCGGTGCGCATCCGCAATCCGTTGAAAATCAAGCAACTCCACAAGGGTTTGCAGCAGCTGGGCGAAGAGGGCGCGGTACAGGTCTTCAAGCCGGTGCAGGGCGGCGAGCTGGTGTTGGGCGCGGTCGGCGTGCTGCAGTTTGAAGTGGTCGCCAGCCGCCTGATGAACGAATACGGCGTCGACGCCGTCTTCGAAGGCACCAGCATCAGCAGCGCGCGCTGGGTGTCCAGCGACGACAAGAAAGCCCTGTCGGACTTCGAAGACGCGCTGGGCCACAACGTCGCCTACGACGCCGCCGGCAACCTCGCCTATCTGGCGACCTCGGGCGTCAACCTGCGCCTGACGCAGGAGCGCTGGCCGAAGCTGCAATTCCACGCCACGCGCGAGCACTCGGCCAAGCTCGTCTAAAACTCCGGGGTAAGGTCCAATTCCACCCAGACCGGCGCGTGGTCGCTCGGTTTTTCCCTGCCGCGCACGTCGCGGTCGACCTCGGCGGCTTTCAGCGCCGGGGCAAGGGCGGGACTGAGCAGCAGATGGTCGATGCGCAGCCCGGCGTCGCGGCCGTAGGCGTTCCTGAAATAGTCCCAGAAGGTGTAAATCGTTTCGCCCGGATGCATGGCGCGCAGCGCGTCGGTCCAGCCCTGCGCCAGCAACCGGTGGAACGCGGCCCGCACTTCGGGCCGGAACAGGGCGTCATCGACCCATCGCTCCGGCTTGTAGACGTCGAGCTCGGTCGGCATGACATTGAAGTCGCCGGCCAGGACCACCGGGGCGCCGCTGTCCAGCAAGCCGGCCGCATGCCGGATCAGCCGTTCAAACCACTGCAGCTTATAGTCGAATTTGGGACCGGGCGCGGGATTGCCATTCGGCAGATATAAGCCGGCGATTAATACGCCATTAACCACCGCCTCGATATAGCGGCTTTGCACATCCTCCGGATCCCCCGGTAGTCCGCGCCCGGTTTCGATAGGCATCGTTCCGCGGGCAAGAATAGCGACACCATTCCAGCTCTTCTGACCATGCCATATCGCCTGATAACCCACATCACGCATGGCGGCCTCGGGAAACTTTTCTTGCGGTGCTTTTAATTCTTGCAGACAAACCGCATCCGGCCGGGTTTCATCCAGCCATTGCAATAAAGCAGGCAGGCGGCTGCCAATACCATTGACATTGAATGTGGCGATGCGCATGGTGCTCCTTCAGGCGATGACCCCATTATAGGCAAGCGCCATCCGGCGGACGTGCGGTGACGCACCCTGGCCGCGCAATCGCCGGCATCTGCGCAGGCGATCGCTCTGCGGCCATGCCAATGTTTGGCACGTTCCCGCCAGCTTCTGGCAGGGATGCCTGGCCAGTGCTGTCCGCTCGACATTCGTCGCTTGACAGCTCACGTATTTTTGAATACTGTATTACTCAACTAATACACAAATAAAAATTTCATGGCAACCCACACTGCTACATTATTCTCGATAGCGACCGGCTCGTCCGATCCTATCTACCGTCAATTAATCGAGCAGGTTCGCCGATTAATCGCGGCCGCCGTTTTAAAACCCGGCGATATATTGCCGTCTGTGCGAGACGTGGCATTGGCGCTGGCCGTCAATCCGATGACGGTTTCCAAGGCTTATAACATGCTGGAAACCGAAGGCTTGTTAAGCCGGGCGCGCGGAATAGGAATGCTGGTGGCCGAACGCCGCTCGCCAATTAAACAGGACCGCGAGCATCTGCTGCGTCCTGTCCTGGAACGCGCCGCTGCCGAAGCCCGCCAGTTGGAACTCGATCCCGAAGCCGTAATTACTCTTTTTGCAAAGATTCTTGAGGAAAATAAATGAAGCCATCCATCGTCGAGGTAAGTGGTTTGCACAAAGCATTTGGCAAACAGCAGGTGTTGCAGGGAGTTAACTGGAGCATCGAACCGGGCAAGGTGATAGGCTTGCTTGGACGCAATGGTGCCGGAAAATCAACCTTGCTGGAATGCCTGCTCGGACTGCGCGAAGCGGATACCGGCGCGAGCATGCTGTTCGGCGAGCCGGTGACCGCGCTGAACGATCAGGTTCGCGCCAACATCGGTTACGTGCCACAAAAAGCCGAATTGTTTGAATGGTTGACTCCATTGCAACTCCTGGATTATTTCAAGGCGCTGTATCCGCGCTGGAATACCGCCAAGGTGGATGGCCTGATGCAGCGCTGGGGTTTCAGCGGCGACATGGCGAATAAGCAAATCGGCAAGCTTTCCGGCGGCGAGAAGCAGCGCCTTTCCATCATCCGCGCGCTGGCGCACGATCCCAAACTGCTGGTGCTCGACGAACCGGTCGCCAGCCTGGACCCGGTCGGCCGCCGCGAATTCCTGCATGAACTGATCGACAGCGTCATCGAGCGCGACACGACGGTGATCTTTTCCACCCACATCCTGTCCGACCTGGAGCGGGTGGCGCTGGACGTGGCGTTCTTGCAAGGAGGCAAGATCACGCTGCAGGCGCCATTGGATGAGCTGCTGGAAAGCGCGCACCGCATCACCGGCACCGGCGCGGCGCTGGCCCGGCTGACCTTCAGCGACGAGATCCGCCGCCAGCAGGATACGGCGGGCGGCGTCAGCATCCTGGCGCGCTTGAGCGGTGCGGAGGCGGCGGCGTTGCGCGCCGGTCCCGATCTGCGCGTGGAAACGCTGAGCCTGGAAGACTTGTTCGTCGAGGTGACCAAATGAGCGCCGCCTGGCCTTGGCGTGCCTATCTTCAGTTGCTGACGCAGGTCATGCGCGACCGCGCCGCCAGCGGCCTGATTGTCCGGCTGACCTGGTTCCTCGGCGTTTGCGGGCTTGGGGCGCTGGTGTTCGGCTGGTATGTCGGCAAGCCGGCGCTTGGCCATATGCTGTTTATCGGGCTGGCCATTGGATCGGCCTACCTGTGGTGCGGCGCCGTCCTGAAAAGCGCGGTGCAGCAAAATCAACCTGCCTATGCCTGCCTGGTTCCGCAATTGCGAGGCCGGCTGGTGACGCTGACGGCTGTGCTCTACGGTGCATGCACGGCGGCGGCGGCCGTCATGGTGGCGGTCGTGGTCGGCCATCCCGGCTATGCGCTGGTGGCCGGTGGAATGTTCAGCGCGTATGTGCTGTTTGCCCAGCGCTACACGCTGCTGGCTTTCTTGCCCTCGGCGGTCATCCTGGCGTCGGTGTCGATGAATAACGCGCCGCTCAAGGCGCTGATGGCCACGATGGAAGGTATCGGCGAACCGGTCGTGACCGGCGTGGGCTTGATCGTTATTATCTTGCTTTGTGGGCAAGGATTGCGGGCCGCCTTCCCGCAGGGCGGAGACCGCCACTGGGCGTGGCGCCATCGGTACAATCAACGCCAGTTGGCGTTGCGCGGCAAGCAGCCGGAGGACGCCGGCGTGTCGTCCATCGAACAGCGCTGGCAATCGATGTGGCGGGCCGGTTATACGGCCGCACTTCGGCGCGACAGCCGGGGTGGCGCCGCGCAGGGCCGCCTGATGATGCATGTGCTGGGCCCCGGGGCGCACGAAGCCGGCTACATCGGCTTTGCGTTGATCACCACGGTGCTGACGATCTTGGCCATGCGCTACTTCGGTGGCAGGGGCGACCTGGTGGTCGGGCTGCTGAGCGGTTCGCTGATGCAGTGGTGCGTGATGCTGGCGTGCCTGATGTATGTCGTGGGCGTGGCGGGCAACGTCGCGCGCTACAGCGTCGAACAGCGCCTCTATTGCCTGACGCCCGGCGCACCGACTGCCGACCAGGTCAACCGCGTGCTGGCCACGACGCTGCTGCGCCGCTTCCTGCGCGTGTGGCTGGTGTCGCTGGCGTGCGTGGCGTGCATCGACTTCGCGATCCTGGGCCAGTGGGAAGTGCGCGGCGTCACCTATGGCTTGGTGATGCTCATGGCGCCGTTGTCCGTCGCGATGCTGCGTAACTACGCCGCCATGCCGGCAACGCAAAACGAGCTAGGTCCCGTCATCATCACTGTGCTGATCGTCACGGCATGCATGATGGCTTTGATACTGTCCCACGTCGAGCCGGCATTCCCGTGGTACTGGATCGGCAGCGGCATCGCGCTGGCGACGGCGATCGGCTTGTGCTGGCGCTGGAAGCGCATGATGGCGCTGCCGCCCGTCATACCGGCCGGCCGGTTGGCCGCCTAGTTCGTTTGCAGCACCAGTCCCAGCGTGACGATGGTCTCGCTGGTGTTGCGCGCCAGGCGCCGGCTCCACGAGGTGTCGATCTGCAGGCGGTCCGGAATCAGCGCGTGGGCATAGCCGAATTGATAGCGCGAGCCGGCGCGTTGCTGGCCGTAGACTTCCGCCGTCAGCGAGTTGCGCTGGTCCAGTTTGAATTCGGCGCCCATGCCCCAGGTGGCGTCGGTGTTACGGGTTGCCTGCGTGCGCATCATGCCGGCGTTGAAGTGTGCCAGCACCGTGTCGCCGGCCAGCGATACGCTCAGCGGCACATTGGCCGACAGGTCGCCGTCAAGTCCGCGCCCGCTGCGGAACTGGTCGGCCAGTACCAGGCCGATGCCCCAGCCGTCCGCCTCCAGCGGCCTGAACACGGTCTTGGCCTGCAGGCGGCCGTAGTGCGTGGCGCCGCCCCACGAAGCGCCGGCCGCCAGCTCCCACGCGCCGCCGGCATTGCAGGCGGGCGTGGCCCAGTATTCGGTGCGCCGGTCCGCGCGCAGGGCGTAGGTCTCCAGCTGGCATTGGCCGGGCGCGACGATGGCGGCGTCGTCCACCGTCATCGGACGGC
The DNA here is from genome assembly GCF_047302815.1 of Duganella sp. CT11-25. Classification (NCBI taxonomy): domain Bacteria; kingdom Pseudomonadati; phylum Pseudomonadota; class Betaproteobacteria; order Burkholderiales; family Oxalobacteraceae; genus Duganella; species Duganella sp. CT11-25. The sequence continues at coordinate 1,235,973 of NZ_JBKBFD010000001.1, read as the reverse complement.
CCGCGCGAGCGTTGAGGGAGGTGAGTGCAAGCGCCAATGCGCAAGCGGCGCCGGTCGCTGCGCGCGACCGGACCAGGATATTCATCAGGATCATCGTGTATCACATTTTCATTTGGCGCCGCCAATGTAGCGCCATCAGATGAAACTGTGATGACACGGTTATTTGGCGGGTGTGGCCAGCGGCTTGCCTTTTTCAACCACGTAGACGCCGACCAGCTTGAGCGTGCCGCTACCTACGTTGACGGCGTCGTGGACGGTGCCGGCCGGGATGACGAAGGATTCGCCGGCCTTGACGCGGCGCGGGTCTTCGCCCTCGATGCGCAGCTCGCCTTCGCCTTCCAATATATAGCTGATTTCATCGCCGGGATGGGAATGTCGGCCTGCGGCCACGCCCGCGTCCAGTTCGACTTTGGCGACGACAGCCTCACGGCCCGGGACGGACACGTCGGCTTTCTGGATCACGGTGCGCCGGATTGTACCAGTTTGCGCCAGCGCGGTGCCGGCGGCGAGTATCAAAACGAGGAAGAAAAACCGAGGCTGTCTCATGGTGCATCCTTTCTGGTTATCGAACGCCGATTCTATCCCGCTTTCTGCCGTCCCAGCCACAAAGCGTCGGCGATGCTGCCGACCCAGCACAGGAGGCAGACCAGCGACGCCAGGTTGGTCATGGGACTGTCGATGCCGGAGGCGTGCACCCGTTCCAGTATCATGACCGGATCGAGCGCCAGCGCACCGCTGTTGATCTCGGCCACAAGCTGGTCCATCAACTGCAGCACGGAGCGCAGCAGGTAAATCACGGCGACCGCCGCCGGCACCAGGAACAGCAAACCGCGTACTCCTTTGCGTAACACCAGGTGGCCCAGTCCGGGGAAAACCAGTGCCGAGATCAGTGCTGCCTTGGTCGATGCTTTCATGTTGCTCCTGTTGTTTCTTGATGACGGGCGGCGTGGCTTGAGCCAGCGCAATATTGCACTGGGGCAGCCAGCGTAGATTACAACATCTTACCTGCCGGGGGGAATCATGCGCGCCTTGATTGGAATCGCCTTGCTGCTGTGCTGCTGGTCCGCCCATGCCGCGCCCGCCGAAAAAGACGCGATCGCGCTGGCGGAGAAGGGCGCGCAGTTCGTGCGCACGCACGGCAAGGCCGAGATGATCGCGCGCATCAACAACAAGGACCCGGAATTCAACCAGGGCTCGCTGTATCTGGCGATGCGCGACCTGCAGGGCATCACCGTGGCCCATCCGACCACCGCGCTGATCGGCAAGAACCTGCTCGACGTGCCGGATGCCGACGGCAAGCCGTTCCGCCAGGAGATGCTGGCCGTGGCCAAGGGTTCCGGCAAGGGCTGGGTCGACTACAAATTCCGCAACCCCGCATCGGGCAAGGTCGAGGCCAAGCGCACCTATGTGCTCCGGGTCGGCGACGTTGCGCTGGAAGCCGGCATTTACAAGCCTTGAGCCTTGAACGCCGTGCGCGACATGCTCAGTAAACTGCGGATCGGCCCCAAGCTGCTGCTGGCGCCGGGCATGGTGCTGATCCTGCTGATCGTGCTGTCGGCCGGGGCCTATCTCGGGCTGCTGCGGCAGAACCAGTCGCTCGACAACATGGTGCAGCAGCGCGCCACGCGCCTGAAGGCCGCAGCCGACCTGGTGATCGGCGCCAACCGCGCGCATGCCGAAATCTACCAGCTGCTCACCTGGATCAACGCCAGCTTCTCGCCGCCGCGCGTCGATGCGCTGGTGCGCGACATCCACATGCGCCACGCGGCGCTGGACCGCCAGTTCGCGCAACTGGAAATGGCGGTGCAGTCCGATCCGGCCGAGCGGCGCTTCGTGGCGCAGTCGCAGGCCGCGCACGCGGTGTACGTCAAGGCCATCGCCGACGTGATCGAGCTGGCGATGGCCGACCAGTCGATGGCGGCCAACGCCATGTCCAAGGCCGAGCGGGCGTTCGACGTGGCGGCGCAGCGGCTGGAGGAACTATCGCGGCTGGAGCAAAGCCTGAGCGAACTCGCCTACGCGGATGCCGAGACCGACTTCGGCGTGCTGTCGACCTGGATGCCGATCGTGGTGGCGTTGTCGATCGCCTTGTCGTTGCTGGTGACGATGGCGGTGCGTAACGCCATGCTGAATGAAGTGCGCGAGATCGGCGCCGCCGCCGTCGATCTGGCCGAGGGTAATCTGACGGTACGCCCGCGCGTCTATGGCAAGGATGAAATCGGCGAGACGGCGCGCGCGCTCGACACCAGCATCCGCAATTTGAATACCACGCTGAAAACCATCCTGGCTTCGGCGCAATCGATAGACCATGCCTCGCGCGAGATCGCACAGGGTAGCGCGGGACTGGCGCGGCACGCCAGGGCGCAAGCGGGCACGCTGGAGGAAGCCGGCAGCTCGATGCGGGAATTGAGCGCCACCGTCGAGCAAACCGTGAACCACGCGCAGCTGGCCAGCCAGCTGGCGCTGTGCGCCAACAGCTTCGCGGTGCGTGGCGGCAGCGTGGTGCAGCGGCTGGTGGTGACGATGGCGTCGATACGCGGCAGCTCGCGCAGGGTGGTGGAGATCGTCGGCGTGATCGACGGACTGGCCATCCAGACCAATGTGCTGGCGCTGAGCGCCGCGGTGGAGGCGGCGCGCGCGGGCGAGCATGGCATCGGCTTCGCGGTGGTGGCGGGCGAGGTGCGCACGCTGGCGCAGCGTTCGGCCAGCGCGGCGCAGGAAATCAAGACGCTGATCGCCGAGTCGGCGGCGGAGATCGAAGGCGGCAGCCTTTCGGTCGAGGAGGCCGGCGCCAGCATGGCGGAAATCGTCGCCTCGGTGCGGCGGATGGGCGATGTCCTCGGCCAGATCGGCGACGCCGGCGCGGAGCAGGTCCAGGGACTGCACGGCGTGCGCCAGGCCATCGTCGGCATGGATCATGTGACGCGGCAGAACCTGGCCCTGGTGGCGCAGGCGGCGGCCGCCGCCAGCAGCCTGCAGCGGCAAGCGCTGTATCTATCCCAGGCGGTCGCGATATTCAAGCTGGACGAAGGCATCGAACCACCAGCGCCGCGCCGCCCCGGCGAATCGGCGCGCGTGGTGCGGCTGCGGCTGGCCTCAGTGCGAAGCTAGGCCGCTCCAGCGATCGCTGGGCTGTTTCAGGTATTTGTTGTAGACGTAGCCCCATGGCATGGCGATCGGGATGATGACCACCAGGCTGATCGCAAACAGTTCCTCCATCATCGCTTGGTCCAGCGGGCCGGCCAGCCAGGCCGGCAGCGCGACGACGATCAGCCAGATCGTCTTCCAGAGCACTTCCCACAGCAGCACCGGCAGCATCTGCAGCGGGTAGCGGACGCCGAGCGCGCACAGCAGGCCGAAGGCGGCCAGCATGCAGTTGACGAAGCCCTGCATCAGGCCCCACGGCTTGTCGTGATGGATCACGCCGGGCCAGATCACCAGGCCAAGGCCGACGGCGATGATCAGGTACACGGTGCGCAGCATGTATAAGCGGGTCAGCGATACTGGTTGCATGATGAAGCTCCTATAAGTGGATTACTCGACTTCTTTCAGTATTTTTTCAATCGCGACGATGCGCGTCTTCAGGTCCGCCAGCGCGGCCGCCGTTTCAGCTTGCGCGGCGATGCTGCGTTCCGCCAGCTGACGATATGCCTCGTCGTTCTGGTGGCGCAGTTTTGTCTGCTGCAGCTGCGCCACGAAGCGCATGCCGAAGATCAGCAGCACCGTCACTGGCAGCAGGAAGATCGTTAGCAGGTAAATGGGTTCAGACATAACGGCCTCTATGGTTCAGGATTGGTAGACAGGGACTGCACCGCTTCGGCGATCATCGCTGGGGTCAGCTCCACGCTAAAGTCGGGTACTTCAAAGTAGTTCAGCGCCTTGCCGTCGGCGGACAGTTCCAGCTTGCTGGCGACCAGGCCCGCATCCTCCAGCTTCTGCAGATGGAGATGCAGCAGGGGGCGGCTGATGCCCATTTCCCGCGCCAGCTGGCTGACGTAGTTGCGGCCGCCGGACTCCAGCGCCGCCACGATGCGCAACCGGTGCGGATTCGACAGCGCCGCCAGCATGGCCAGCAACTGGTCTCCGGTTGGGGATGGCGTTTTCGATTTCATATGTAAAGAATATCTGACAGGTGTAAGCATGTCAAACACTTTAGGCGAAAAAAAAGCCCGGCGCGTGCCGGGCTTCCTGTGGACTGTCTGGGTTACTCGTAATCGCTCATCGGCGCGCAGCCGCAGAACAGGTTACGGTCGCCGTAGACGTTGTCGGCGCGGCCGACCGGCGGCCAGTACTTCTGCTTGCGCAGCGACGGTACCGGATAGGCCGCCACTTCGCGGCTGTACTTGCGCTCCCAGACGTCGGCGGTCAGCACCTCGGCGGTGTGCGGCGCGAATTTCAGCGGGTTGTCCAGCTTGTCGAATTCGCCGCTTTCCACCTTGGCGATCTCGCCGCGGATGGTGACCATGGCGTCGATGAAGCGGTCCATCTCGGCTTTCGATTCGCTTTCGGTCGGCTCGATCATCAGCGTGCCCGGTACCGGGAAGCTCATGGTCGGCGCGTGGAAGCCGAAGTCCATCAGGCGCTTGGCGACGTCTTCGTTGCTGATGCCGGTGGCGTCCTGCAGCGGACGCAGGTCGATGATGCACTCGTGCGCGACCAGGCCGTCGTGGCCCGAATACAGCACAGGGTAGTGCGGCGACAGCTTGCGCGCCATGTAGTTGGCGTTCAGGATCGCGGTTTCGGTGGCGGCGGTCAGGCCTTCCGCGCCCATCATCGCGATGTACATCCACGAGATAGGCAGGATGCTGGCCGAGCCGAACGGCGCGGCGCTGACCGAGCCGATGCCGGCGTTGTCGCGGATATAGCCGTTCGAGCGCTGGTTAGGCAGGAACTTGGCCAGGTGCGCGCCGACGCCGATAGGACCGACGCCAGGACCGCCACCGCCGTGAGGAATGCAGAAGGTCTTGTGCAGGTTCAGGTGCGAGACGTCGCCGCCGAACGAGCCAGGGGCCGCCACGCCGACCAGCGCGTTCATGTTGGCGCCGTCGATGTAGACCTGGCCGCCGTGGCCGTGGATGATTTCGCACAGTTCCTGGATGCCTTCCTCGAACACGCCGTGGGTCGATGGGTAGGTCACCATCACGCAAGCCAGGTTCTTCGAGTGCAGTTCGGCCTTGGCTTTCAGGTCGGCCAGGTCGACGTTGCCGCTGGCGTCGCAGGCGGTGACGACCACCTGCATGCCGACCATGTTGGCCGACGCCGGGTTGGTGCCGTGCGCCGACGATGGAATCAGGCAGATGTTGCGGTGGCCTTCGCCACGCGACTGGTGGTAGGCCTGGATCACCAGCAGGCCGGCGTACTCGCCCTGCGAGCCGGCGTTGGGCTGCAGCGAGACGGCGGCGTAGCCGGTCAGCGCGCACAGCATCTCTTCCAACTGCGCGATCATTTCGCGGTAGCCGACGGTCTGGCTGTCCGGCGCGAACGGGTGGATGTTCGAGAACTCAGGCCAGGTGACCGGGATCATTTCCGAGGTCGCGTTCAGCTTCATGGTGCACGAACCCAACGGGATCATGGTGCGGTCCAGCGCCAGGTCCTTGTCCGCCAGGCCGCGCAGATAGCGCAGCATCTCGGTTTCGGAGTGGTAGCGGTTGAAGACCGGGTGCGACAGGTACTCGCTGGTGCGGGCCAGCGATTCCGGGAACGAGCGCGCGACGGTTGCTTCGACGGTGTCGAAGTCTGGGCCGTGGGCAGGGCCGCCGACCGGGTGCGAGAACACGGTCCACAGCAGCGCGATATCTTCGCGGGTGGTGGTCTCGTCCAGCGAGACGCCAACGTGCGAAGCGTCGATCACGCGCAGGTTGACACCGTGCGAATGGGCCGATGCGTGCAGCTGTTCGGCGTTCTTCACGGCGATGGTCAGCGTGTCGAAGTAGCTGTCGTTGGTGACGGTGTAGCCCAGCGTCTTCAGGTTCGACGCCAGCACGCCGGTGAAGCGGTGCACGCGCTTGGCGATCTGCAGCAGGCCCTTGGGACCATGGTAGACGGCGTACATCGAGGCCATCACGGCCAGCAGCACCTGCGCGGTGCAGATGTTGGAGGTGGCTTTTTCGCGGCGGATGTGCTGCTCGCGGGTTTGCAGCGCCAGGCGGTAGGCCTTGTTGCCCTGGGCGTCGATGGTGACGCCGACCAGGCGGCCGGACATGCTGCGCTTGAATTCGTCGCGCGTCGACAGGTAGCCTGCGTGCGGGCCGCCGAAGCCCAGCGGTACGCCGAAGCGCTGGCTGTTGCCGACAACGACGTCGGCGCCCCATTCGCCTGGCGGCGTGAGCATGGTCAGCGCCAGCAGGTCGGCGGCGACGACGACCATCGCGCCCTTGGCCTTGACGGCGTCAACGCCTGCCTTGTAGTCGCGCACCACGCCGTTCACGCCCGGGTATTGCAGCAGCACGCCGAAGGCGTCGCCGATGCTGGACAGTTCGGCCGGGTTGAAGGTCTTGACTTCGATGTTCAGCGGCTTGGCGCGGGTCTCGACCACTTCGCGGGTTTGCGGCAGCACGTCGTCGGCGACGTAGAACACTTGCGAGTTCGATTTGCCGACGCGCTGGATCAGCGTCATCGCTTCGGCGGCGGCGGTGCCTTCGTCCAGCATCGAGGCGTTGGCGATGCCCATGCCGGTCAGGTCGGTGATGGTTTGCTGGAAGTTCAGGATCGCTTCCAGGCGGCCTTGCGAGATCTCCGGCTGATACGGCGTGTAGGCGGTGTACCAGGCCGGGTTTTCGAAGATGTTGCGCAGGATGACGCCAGGCGTCAGCGTGTTGTAGTAGCCCTGGCCGATCAGCGACTTGAGCACCTTGTTTTTCGAAGCGATCTTTTTCAGCTTGGTCAGCGCTTCCTGTTCCGGCATCGGCTGCGAGTACTGGCCGAGGGCCAGCGCGCCCTGGTTGCGGATGTTGGCGGGAACCAGGGCGTCGATCAGGGCGGCGCGCGAGGCGTAGCCGAGGACGGACAGCATGGCGTCCTGTTCTGCGGCGTCAGGGCCGATGTGGCGGGCGATGAAGGCGTCGCGCGCTTCGAGTTGGGTCAGGCTGGTGCGGGTCATGATATGGGCGAGGGCAGTATGAGGAATGAGGCGATACGTCGTCCCCGCGCAGGCAGGGACCCATGCCGAGGCGATTGCGCGCGCTCGGCATGGATTCCCGCTTGCGCGGGAATGACGGTGATTACGCTGCGGTGGTCTTGCCGTAGGCGGCTGCGTCCAGCAGGCCGTCGATCGCGGCCGCATCGGCCGGCTTGATCTTGAACAGCCACGCCGCATAGGCGTCGGCGTTGATCGATTCCGGCGCGCCGGCCACGTCTTCGTTGACGGCGATGACTTCGCCCGACACCGGAGCGTAGATGTCGCTGGCTGCCTTGACCGATTCCACCACGGCGGCGTCGTCGCCGGCGGTGTAGCTCTTGCCGACTTTCGGCAGCTCGACGAAGACGATATCGCCCAGCGCATCCTGTGCGTACTCGGTGATGCCGACGGTGACGGTGCCGTCAGCCTCGGCGCGTACCCACTCGTGGGATTCGGTGTACTTCAGGTCTGCAGGGATATTCATGTGAGGCTCCAGATGGTAGGTGTCAGGGTATTAAACTAAATCGAATTAAACAGCCAGGATTTTACCGTTGCGCACGAACGGCAGCTTGACGACGGACGCCGCCAGCTTCTTGTCGCGGATTTCCACGTGCACGGTATCGCCGACGTTCACGCCGTTCGGCACGCGCGCCAGCGCGATCGCCTGCTGCATGCTCGGGCTGAAGGTGCCGCTGGTGATCTCGCCGGCGGCATCGGTACCGGCCACGATCACCTTCTGGTGCGCGCGCAGCACGCCGCCTTTTTCGCGCAGGATCAGGCCCACGAACTGGGCGTTCTGGCCCATCGCCTGCAGCGCGGCCTTGCCGATAAAATCGCGCTCGGAGACCAGGTCGATGGTCCATGCCAGGCCGGCGTCCAGCGGGTTGACGGTTTCGTCCATGTCCTGGCCGTACAGGTTCATTCCGGCCTCCAGGCGCAGCGTGTCGCGCGCGCCCAGGCCGGCCGGCTTGACGCCCGCCGCGACCAGCGCGTTCCACAGGTTCTCGGCCTGCCCGGCGGCGACGCCGATCTCGAAGCCGTCTTCGCCGGTGTAGCCGGTGCGGGCGATCATCGCCTCGCCGAAGACCGGGCTTTGCGCGAAGGCGACGTTGAACGGCTTCATGTCGGCGGTGCCGGCTTTCGATTCAGGAATCACGTCCCACACCTTGGCGCGGGCGTTCGGGCCCTGGACGGCGATCAGCGCCATCGCATTGGCGCCGTCGCGGCGCTGGGTGATGGTCAGGCCGCTGTTGGTGGCGGCGTTTTGCTGCTGCATCCAGGCCACGTCTTTTTCGGCGGTGCCGGCGTTGACCACCAGGCGGAACCAGCTCTCGCTGATGAAGTAGACGATCAGGTCGTCGATGACGAAGCCTTGCGGATTGAGCATGCAGGAGTAGAGCGCCTTGCCCGATACCTGCAGCTTGTCGACGTTGTTGGCCAGCAGGCCGCGCAGGAAGGCGCGCGCGTTGTCGCCCTTGATGTCGACCACGCACATGTGGGCGACGTCGAACATGCCGACGTCGGTGCGCACGGCGTTGTGTTCTTCGATCTGCGAACCGTAGTTGACCGGCATGTCCCAGCCGCCGAAATCGACCATCTTGGCGCCGGCGGCGCGGTGGGCATTGTTGAGTGGGGTGGCTTTGAGCGTCATGATTCCTCGGTCCAAATCGAATAGGGGTTAACAGAACATACAAGGAACGGCTAAAAAGCAGATTCCACAATGATCGCAGACCCCTCTGTCCTTGGTACCTGAGAGATTACGGAGCGAGTTTGCACTCGATTTTCTCCGCGCGCCCCTTCGGTGGGCCGCCGGCGTATGCCGCGGCCGCTCTCCAGAGTTGAGCCAATTGGCCCCTTGATCGGTCCTTTTGCCTGAGAGTTTTTGGGTAGTGCCCCTTCGGCGGCTGCGCTGGCGAATTCGCCCGGCAACCCTCTCCCGATCAAGACTCGGGAATATATGTCAGAAGAGCCTTATTGTCAATCTTGGCGGCAAGGGGCGCGCACGAATGGATTGCAACAAAAAGGCCCGAAAATCAACTATTTGCTAGAATAAATCACACTTATTCGAGAGCCCAGCCATGAGCCAAGACCAAACCAATTCCGAGGGCCACGCGTGGTTCACCCTGTCCGGCGACGTAAACAGCGATATGGTCCGCCGCGTCTTCGACGCCGTCGCGGACATGACCGAGGACCGCATCACCACGGCCCACATCCTGATCCAGTCCAACGGCGGCTACGTCAGCGATGGCATCTGCCTGTACAACTACCTGAGCAAATTGCCGATCAAGATCATCACCTACAACGCCGGCGCGGTGGCGTCGATCGCGGTGGTGCTGTTCCTGGCCGGCGCCGAGCGCTACGCCAGCGACACGGCGCGCTTCATGGTGCACAAGTCGCATGCCAGCGCGCCGCACGGCGCCCGTCCGGACGCCTTGCGCATCATCGTCGAGGGCTTGCAGGCGGACGACGCCCGCACCGAGCAGATCCTGCGCCAGCATGTGCGGCTGAGCGAAGACCACTGGCGCACGCACGAGTATTCGGACCTGCACCTGACGGCGAGCGAGGGCTTGAAAGTGGGAATGATCACGCAGGTGAGGGACTTCGTGCCGCCGAGCGGCGAGCGGGTCACCAACATCTAGGAAGGCGATGCGGCGCCGGCAGGACGCCGCATGACCGCTGCTTGTCTACCTAGCGGTTTTTGTCGCCCGATTGCTTGTTGCCGTCGTTTTTGTGGCTTTGACGGCCGGCTTCCACGTGCTGCTCATGGGTGCCGCCTTGCGTACCGCTGCCGCTGCGCGACGTGCCGCTGGACGAGCCCTGGCTGCCCGATTGCTTGCTGCTGCCTTGGTTAGAGCCCTGCTTGCTACTGCCACCTTTTTGATTCGCGTTCATTTTGATTCCTTTACGAAAGTGAAAGAACGTACTCGCCAGGAGCGCACCGGTATTGGATACCCGACGCGTTTCAGCAGTGGCAATGATGCGATTTCGTTCTCGCTATCGGTATCGGAATTCTCCTTGGTGGCTTGTAGGAGCATGCCTTGCTGGTCTCCTAAAACTCTTCCCATTCGACTTCCTTGCTCTTGCGGGCGCTTGCCGGCGACAACGCCGGCGCGTTGCGCGGCGTTTTGGCGGCACGCGCCGAGCGTGGTTCGGCAATGTTGTCCGCCAGCGGCGCCGCTGCCGGCGCCGTTCCCGGCGCCACGAAGGCGCCGATGGCCTGGCTGAGCTTGCCGGTCTCGCTGCGCATCGAGGCTGCCGCCGCAGCAGCCTGCTCCACCAGCGCGGCGTTTTGCTGGGTGGCCTGATCCATCGCCGAGATCGCCTGATTGACTTGCTCCAGCCCGGCGGTCTGCTCGGCGCTGGCGTCGGCGATCTCGCCGATCAGGCCGGTCACGCGCTTGACGCTGCCGACCACTTCCTCCATCGTGTTGCGGGCCTGGTCGGCCAGCTGCGTGCCGAGCACCACCTTGTCGACCGAATCGTCGATCAGCTCCTTGATCTCCTTGGCCGCCGCCGCACTGCGCTGGGCCAGGTTGCGCACCTCGGACGCCACCACCGCGAAGCCGCGTCCCTGTTCGCCGGCGCGGGCCGCTTCCACCGCAGCGTTCAGCGCCAGGATATTGGTCTGGAAGGCGATGCCGTCGATGACGCCGATGATTTCGGCGATCTTCTTCGAGCTCTCGTTAATCGAGGCCATCGTGCCCACCACCTGCGCCACGTCGCCGCCGCCGCGCACCGCCACGGCCGACGCCGACAGCGCCAGCTGGTTGGCCTGCACCGCGTGCTCGGCGTTCTGCTTGACGGTCGCGGTCAGCTGTTCCATCGACGATGCGGTTTCCTCCAGCGCGCCGGCCTGCTGTTCGGTGCGGGCCGACAGATCGAGGTTGCCGTCGGCGATTTCCGACGCCGCGCCGCCGAGGGCGCGGGCGCCGTCCTGCACCTGGCCGATGATGGCCAGCAGGTTGTCGTTCATTTGCTGCATCGCCTGCAGCAACTTGCCGGTCTGGTTGCTGGAATGCACCTCGATGCGTGTGCTGAGGTCGCCGCCGGCAATGCGCTGGGCCACCAGCATGGCCTGCTGCAGAGGCGCGGAGATCGAGCGCGCCAGCCACAAGGCCAGCAGCGCGCCGCCGGCGATGGCCATGGCGAGCAGGCTGAAGGTGATGACGCTGGCGCCGGCGTAGAGCGTATCCGCCACGCGCGCCGCCTCCTGGCTGGCTTGCATGCCGCCGGCCAGCAGCTTGCCGAGTTGGCCGTTCAGGCTGTCCAGCAATTGCTGCGAACTGCCCTTGAGGACGGCCCTGGCTTCGTCCTGCTTGCCGTCGCGGGCGAATGCGGCCAGCTTGTCGTGCTCCGCCAGATAGGCGGTCGCCAGCCGCTGCAGTTCCTCCGCCTGGGGCTGCGCCGGCCCTTCGCCCAGCACGCGGGCCAGTTGTTCGCTGTTGCCGCGAAAAGCCGAGGCGGCATTGTTCAGTTTTTGCGCGGCGTCGTCGATACTATCCTTGTCACCGGCGATAACGTGGTCCAGCTTGCGCAGTTCCAGCAAATCGTTGCGCAGCGACAGCACGGCGATGGTCTGCGGCAGCCATTTGCCGGACAATTCGGATGACGCATGGTTGATGGCGCTCATGCGCGACAGCGCGCTCAGGCCCAGCAGCGCCGTCAGGCTGAGCACGATGGCGAAGGCGGCCAGCAGTTTGCTGGACGTTTCGAGCTGATGCAGGAATTTCATGGGGCATCCTTGGTGGCTAGGGCGGTCGGGCAGGCTGAGTTTGTTATGTTAAGGAAACTTCAACCTTGCCCATTGAGCCCCATCAACACCGGGCTTGCGCCAAAAGCAGTTGCTGGAAATCAGTAAAATACGCGAAAAATTGCACATTCTTAGTTTCCTTGTATTGCCTTATGGAAAGACTGTGTAAGAATGCGGTATACGGAACACTTTATCTCTTCAGGTCAGACATGGTTGCCACTCCTACAACGCCCGCATCGCCGAAAAAGACGGTTACGCCGCGGCATGCCTTGCTGGAGGATTTGATCGGCATCGCGCTCAAGCATGCGGGCGACCAGTATCTGGACCTGGCCACCAAGCTGGCCGGGGCGCTGATCGATGCCACCGACGGCGACACGCGCGCCATCCAGGCCCGGCTGCGCGCCGGCAACCAGTTGCGCAACCGGAATTTTGCCTTCCTGCATTTGGCCACCAGCACGCTGGAAAAGGCGCTGCGGCGCGAGATCGCCGAGCTGGCGCCGGCCGCCAAGGGCAAAGGCACGGGGGGCGAGAGCGGGCCGTTGTCGCTGGTGCCGTTCGAGGAAATGGATACCAAGGTGGCGCTGGGCGGCGTCAGCAAGCCGTTCGAAACGTTGTATGCCGATCAATTGCAGACGCTGAATGTGCGGCTGGCTTTCCTGCTGGACCGCGACATCTTGCGCGGCAGCCAGAACCCGTTCCGGCCAGAGGTGTTCCTGGTCGCCCTGCAGCAGGCCTGGGCCGAGTTCGATACCGAGCCGGAATCCGCGCCGCTGCTGCAGCCGATGATCAAGCCGGGCATGTTCATTGAACTGGGCCCGATGCTGGATGCCTTGAACCTGGCTTTGCAGAGCAAGGGCGTGCTGCCGGGCTCGGTCGATGGCTACAAGGGCCGCAAGGCGGATGCCTCCAAGGCCGCGCCGTCGCGCGCGCGCAGCAACCAGGCGGCGCTGGCGCAGCAGTTGCGGCAATTCTTCGCCTCCAGCGACGTGGCCGGGTCGGCCGCCGGCGAGATCGTCGACGGCATCGCCGGCGGCATCATCCAGAGCGCAGGCGGCAATATCGACCTGAGTATTCCGGATTTGCCGATGTCGGCGCTGACGGCGGGCAGCACCTGGGTGCCGAACGGCGCGCAGGCGGGCGCCCCGGCGGCGGGCGCTCATGTGGCAGGCGCTCAGTCGGTGGCGGCAGCGCAGCAGGTGGCTGGCGCCGTGCCGGCCGGCATGGTCATGGTGGCAGGAGCGCCGGGCGCGGTCGGCGTGGCGGGCGGATTCGTGCCGGCGGCTGGCGTGCTGATGCCTGCCGGCGCGGTGCAAGGCGAAGGCGGCGTATGGGTGCAAGGTCCGGCACAAGGCTTCCAGGGCGGCGTCATGAGCAATGAAGACGCGCAACGCCTGTCGCAGATCGGCGGCAAGCAACCGCTGCTGGCATATCTGGCGCAGCTGCAAAAGGCCGTGCCGTATGAATCGATCGGCAGCCTGGGCGCAATGGCTGGCACCGCCGGAGTCGTCGGCGCCGCCGCACCGGCCGGCGAGACGGCAGAATCGGCCAAGGTCTTCTACCTGCCGAACATCAAGCAGAGCATGCCGCAAGGCAGCTTGTCGCGTAACGACGAAAGCACCATCGACCTGCTGTCGGCGGTGTTCGACACGGTGTTCCGCGACCAGAACATCTCGCAGGAAATCCGCGACCTGATCCGCTTCCTGCAAATCCCGGTGCTGAAGGCCGCGCTGGTCGACAAGGATTTCTTCTTCCAAGATGCCCATCCTGCGCGCCGCCTGATCGACCTGCTGTCGCGCATGGGCTGGGAGCAGCGCAAGGGGCCGGACGATCCGCTGTTCCAGGCCATGCAGCGCAGCGTCGACCGTGTCGGCCGCGACTACGATCATGAACTGTCGGTGTTCACCGAAGCCGTCAGCGAACTGGAAGCGTCGATCCAGGCCGAGGAGCGCGCCGCCGCGACCGCCATCTCCGCGCCGATCGCCGCCGCGCTGAAGCAGGAAAAGATGGCGGAGTCGACCAAGCTGGCCAAGAACGCCGTAGCCTTGCGCATCGGCACCGGCGAGGTGATCGCCGTGGTCGAGGCTTTCCTGGAGCAGCGCTGGGTATCGGTGCTGACCGTGGCCTACAGCATCGAGGACGACAAGCCGGGCGCCGTCAACAACGCCACCAAGACCATGGACGAACTGATCTGGAGCGTGCGACCGAAGCTGAACGCCGACGACCGCAAGCAGCTGATCGCCAAGCTGCCGGGGCTGCTATCCCAGCTGAACAAATGGCTGGACGTCATCAAGTGGCAGGACGCCGACCGTTTGCAATTCTTTGCCGAGCTGGCCGAATGCCACGCCTCGATCGTGCGCGCGCCGATCGAGATGTCGCCGGAACGCCAGCTGGAGATCTCGATGCAGGTAGCGCAGCAGGCCGCCGAACGCCGCCTGGAATTGCAGGCCAAGGCCGAGGCCGAGGAAAAGGCCGCCGCCGAAGCGCGCGCCCAGCAGCAATCCGCGCCGGATCCCGATGAGGAAGACGCCATCATCGAAGTCGACGGCCTGGCGCGCGGCATGTGGCTGGAGTTCGAGCAGGAGGACGGCAGCAGCCGCAAGGTCAAGTTGGCGTGGATCAGTCCGTTGCGCACGCTGTACATCTTCTCGACCGCAGCGCGGCAGGAAGCGTTCTCGATGTCCGGCGAGCAGCTGGCCCAGCGCTTCCGCGAGCACACCGCGCAAGTGGTGCGCAACGAAGGCGTGGTCGCCGTCGCCCTGTCCCAGGCCCTGGCCCGCGCCGCCGACAACGACGCCTCCATCGACCCTCCGGCCTCCGCCTTCGGCTAAATCTATTTGGAATGCGTCAAGCTGAGCAGGGCGCCGCCCATGCCGACGAAGATGACGGCGGTGCCGCGCTTGGCCAGGCGCGAGCGGGCCGCGCTGTGCTTGACGCTGCGCTTGAGCCATGCGGCGCAGGCGACGTAGAAGAAGTGCGAAATCAGCGTGCAGGCGGTGAAGGTCGAGGTCAGCAGCAGGAACCGCACCGGATCGATATGGTCCGGCGGCATGAACTGCGGGAACACCGCCGTGAAGAACAAAATCGCCTTCGGATTGCTGACCGCGACCAGCAGGCCGCTGCGGAAAGTGCTGAAACGGCTGGCTTCCACCGGCTTCGCGGCCGGGACATCGGCAGTGGCAGCGGCCGCAGCATCGGCTGGCGCGACGGCGACCGAGGCTTGGCGCCAAGTCTTGATGCCGAGGTAGACCAGGTAGGCGGCGCCGGCCAGCTTCAGCGCGCCGAAGGCGATGGCCGATGTCTTCAGCACCAGGCCGAGCCCGGCCACCGCCGTCGTGGCGACGATAAACACGCCCAGCGCATTGCCGGCCGAACTGTAAAACGCCCGCCGCGCTCCCTGTGTCGTGGCGGTGGAGATCGCCATGAGCACGCCCGGCCCCGGACTGAACGCCGCCGCCAGTGAAACCGATAAGAACAACAGCCAGGTCGATACAGTCATTGCAACATCTCCAGGTTAAGGTCAGGGCAGGCCGTTGCGGCCATGGGCGAGAAAGCCGGGGCGCTCGCTCAAACGTTCAAAATAGGCGGACACGGCAGGCAGCGCGGGGCGCTCCATCGGCACCGACAGCCAGCGGTTGACCGACAGGCCGAGCACGATATCGGCCAGGGTCAAGGTCTGGCCGCAAACATAGGCGCCGGTGGCGGCCAGTTGCGCATCGAGCATGGCCATCAGCCGGTTCCATTCCGCCGTGCTGGAAGCGATGGCGGCCGGATCGGCATGCGCCGGGCTGCACCGCACCAGTGCCATGAAGGCGTAGCGCCAGGAATTGTTCAGCTCCGTGGCTTGCCAATCCATCCACTTTTCCACTTGCGCCCGCGCCATCGGCTCGGCCGGCAGCAAGTCCGCGCGGCCATACTTGCCCGCCAGGTAGCGGCAGATGGTGTTCGATTCCCACAGGCTGCGGCCGTCGTCAACGATGACCGGCACCATGGCGTTGGGATTCATGCGCAGGAACTCCGGTGTGGCCGTCGGCAGGAATCCGGTGCCATACTGTTCCAGGGCGTAGGGCGCGCCGATTTCGGCGCACGTCCACAATACCTTGCGGACGTTGATCGAGGACGATTTTCCAAGTACGGTGAGCATGGCCAAGAGTATGCCACGGCGGAAAAACCGCCGCTGGAGGCCCCTTAATTCAGTTCTAACTGTTGTTGTTCGGCAATACTCGCTAGAATGCGGGTACACAGACTTAGAGGCGGCGAAACAATGATGTGGTGGCACGGTTTGGGCGTGTTGGGCAGTTTGGCGGTCACCGGTCCGATCGGGCTGGCGATTGCGATCTGGCTATTGGCCGGCAAGTCCTGGCGGCTGACGCTGACCTGGAGCCTGCTGTTCGGCGTCGGCATGGCGCTGGTGGTGGCGACCAAGATCGCCTTCATCGGTTGGGGCGTGGGCGTCGAGTCGGTGGCGTTCGCCGGCATCAGCGGCCATGCGATGCGGGCCGCGGCGGTGTTTCCGGTGGCGCTGTACCTGCTGGTCTACGGCGCAAGCAGGCCGGTGCGGCTGGCGGCGCTGGCGGCCGGCGGCGGGCTGACGGTGCTGATCGCGATCTCCCGCGTGAAGATCAACGCCCATTCGGTGTCGGAAGTGGTGACCGGCTGCCTGCTGGGCTTTACGGTGGCGGCGGCCTTCATCTGGTACGCCCGCTCCGGACGCGAGCTGGTGTTGAGCCGGGTGCTCGGCTTGCTGTGCCTGCCGGCCCTGCTGATTGCCCCGCGCATCGAACCGATTCCCACGGAATTATGGATTACCAAGGCCGCGCTGTATCTGGCTGGACACGAGCAGCCGCATATTCCCTACATCTGGCGCGCTCCACGCCCGTTAGACTAGCGTTTTTGGCCAGATTCCATGCGCAAAATGGTATTATTGTGAACTTTTACAGCCCACTATCCAGATAACAACGTGCGTTTATCTTCCATCAAATTGTCGGGATTTAAGTCTTTCGTCGATCCCACCAATTTCCAGGTGCCGGGTCAGTTGGTTGGCGTGGTTGGTCCCAATGGTTGCGGCAAGTCGAACATCATCGACGCCGTGCGCTGGGTGCTGGGCGAATCCAAGGCTTCCGAGCTGCGCGGCGAGTCCATGCAGGACGTCATTTTCAACGGCTCGACCCACCGCAAGCCGGCCGGGCGCGCGTCCGTGGAGCTGGTGTTCGACAACAACGACGGCAAGGCGTCCGGCCAGTGGGGCCAGTACGCCGAGATCGCGGTCAAGCGCACGTTGACGCGCGACGGCACGTCGACCTACTACATCAACGGCCAGCCGGTGCGCCGGCGCGACATCCAGGACATCTTCCTCGGCACCGGCCTCGGTCCGCGCGCCTACGCGATTATCGGCCAGGGCATGATCAGCCGTATCATCGAATCGCGGCCGGAAGAGTTGCGCGTGTTCCTGGAAGAGGCCGCTGGCGTCTCGAAGTACAAGGAGCGCCGCCGCGAGACGGAAAACCGCCTGCACGACACCCGCGAGAACCTGCTGCGCGTGGACGACATCCTGCGCGAGCTGAACTCCAACCTGGAGAAGCTGGAAGGCCAGGCCGCCGTGGCGACCAAGTTCCACCAGCTGCAATCGGACCAGGAAGAAAAGCAGAAGCTGCTCTGGCTGCTGCGCAAGGTCGAGGCCGAGACCGAGCAGAAGAAGTACTTCCGCGAAGTCGAGCAGGCCCAGAACGACCTGGAAGAACAAACCGCCAAGCTGCGCAACGTCGAGCTGTCGCTGGAACAGATGCGCCAGGCGCATTTTGCCGCCGGCGACCGCCTGCACACGGCGCAGGGCAGCCTGTACCAGACCAACGCCGAAATCGGCAGCCTGGAAGCGCAGATCAAGTTCGTCATCGAATCGCGCAGCCGCCTGCAGCAGCAGCTGGCCGCGCTGAGCGCGCAGCGCGACCAGTGGCAGCAGCAGGCCACCGAATACGGCGGCCAGATCGAGGAAGCCGAGTTCACGCTGGAAGAGCTGTCGGCCAAGGTCGAGCAGTCGCAGATGATGGCCGAGCAAAAGGCCGAGTCGCTGCCGATGCTGGAGCAGTCGTGGCGCGAGGCGCAGACCAGGAGCACCGAGTCGCGCGCCCGCATCATGCAGGCGCAGCAGCAACTGGAACTGGAATCGGCACACCAGCGCAACGCCAACAACATCCTCAACGGCCTGGCCGTGCGGCGCGAGCGCCTGCAGCAGGAGAAGAGCGGCTTGAGCCTGCCGGACAGTACGCATCTGGGCAATCTGCGCATGCAGCTGGAAGAGAAGCAGCAGGCGCTGGAAGAGCAGGGCTTCCTGCTGGAAGAGGCGCAGGAGCAGCAGCCGAAGCTGGAAGATGAGCGCCAGGCCGCGCAGCAGCAGGTCAACGCCGAGACGGCGGCCAACGCCCAGCTGGAAGCGCGCCTGAACGCGCTGCGCCAGATGCAGGAGCGCGTGCAGACGCAGGGCAAGGTCACGCCGTGGCTGCAAAAGCACGAGCTGGACTCGCTGCCGCGCCTGTGGCAAAAACTGAATATCGAATCCGGCTGGGAGACCGCGCTGGAATCCGTGCTGCGCGAGCGCACCTCGGCGCTGCAGATGTCGAACATCGAGTGGGCCAAGGCCTTCTTCAACGATGCGCCGCCGGCCAAGCTGGCGCTGTTCGCGCCGTCGACCGCGGTGCCGCCGGCGCCGGTGGAAGTGGCGGGTTTGAAGCCGTTCCTGAATCTGCTGAAGCTGAACGATCCCGGCCTGCGCGGTTTGCTGCAGGATTGGCTGCACAACGTCTACATCGCCGAAGACACGGCCGAAGCCTTCGCCGAACGCGCCAAGCTGCCGCCCGGCGCTTGCTTCGTCACGCGCCAGGGCCATGCCGTCACGCAGGGCAGCGTGCGTTTCTACGCCGCCGATTCCGAGCAGGACGGCATGCTGGGCCGCCAGCAGGAAATTGACAACATCACCAAGCAGCTGCGCGCGCAGCAGATGCTGGCCGACGAAGCGCGCGCCCGTTCGGTGCGCGCCGATGCCGCCGTCTCCGAATCGACGCGCCGGCTGACCGAATACCGCGCCAAGCTGCAAAGCCTGCAGTCGTCGGTGCATACGCTGCAACTGGATGTGGTCAAGCTGTCCGAGATCGAGGCGCGCTTCAACCAGCGCAGCAACCAGATCGAGACCGACCTGGCCGAAATCGGCGCGCAGGAAGAGGAGCAAACGCAGATCAAGATGGAGTCCGAGGAGAAGTTCGAGCAGCTCGATATGGAACTCGGCAATCTGCAGGGCGAGCATGAAGACGGCCAGACCGAATTCATGCAAAAGGAACAGCGCCTGGCCGATGCGCGCGAATCCTTGCGCGACCTGGAACGCACGGCGCAGGAAGTGCAGTTCGCGGAGAAATCCCAGCGCAGCAAGATCGAGGAATTCCGCCGCAGTATCGCCACCGCGACCGCGCAGGTGGTGCAGGTGACGGACAGCCTGGAAGCGGGCCGCATGGAGCTGGAGGGCCTGGAACAGGGCACCGCCAACGAGGGCCTGCAGGAGTTGCTGGACCGCCGCACCGAACAGGAGAAAGCGCTGTCCGACGCGCGCCACGAACTCGATCAGATCGCGCAGCAGCTGCGCATGTTCGAGGAAGGCCGCATGTCGACCGAGCGCGCGCTGCAGCCGCAGCGCGACAAGATCATGGAAATGCAGCTGAAGGAACAGGCCGCGCGCCTGAACCAGGAACAGTTCGCGGCCCAGTTGGCCGAAGTGCAGGCCGACGAGGCGGCGCTGTCCGAGAAGCTGCATCCCGATATGAAGGCCTCTTACCTGCAGGGCGAGGTGACGCGCCTGACCAATGCGATTTCGGCACTGGGCGCGGTCAACCTGGCGGCCCTGGACGAACTGGCGACCGCTTCCGAACGCAAGAACTTCCTCGATTCGCAGAACGCGGATTTGACCGAGGCGATCAACACGCTGGAAGACGCCATCGCCAGGATCGACAAGGAAACGCGCGATCTGCTGCAAGACACTTTCGACCGCGTCAACGGTCACTTCTCCGAGCTGTTCCCGATCCTGTTCGGCGGCGGCCAGGCGAAGCTGATCATGACCGGCGATGAAATTCTCGACTCCGGCGTGCAGGTCATGGCCCAGCCGCCGGGCAAGAAGAACGCCACCATTCACCTGCTGTCCGGCGGTGAGAAAGCGCTGACCGCAACGGCGCTGGTGTTCTCCATGTTCAGACTGAACCCGGCGCCGTTCTGCCTGCTCGACGAGGTCGACGCACCGCTGGACGACGCCAATACCGAACGATTCTGCCGGATGGTCAAGCGCATGTCCGACCATACCCAATTCCTCTTCATCTCGCACAACAAGATTGCGATGGAGATGGCCAACCAACTGATCGGTGTGACGATGCAAGAGCAGGGCGTATCGCGCATCGTGGCGGTGGATATGGAATCCGCCGCAAACTTCGCTTCCGAGGCACAAGCAGCATGACAGACCTTCAAATGAGTTTGATCGGAATCGCCGGCGTATTCGTCGCCGGCGTTTTCACGTACAACAAGATTCAGGAATACAAGGCCAAGAAAAGCGTGGAACGCGCCTTCTCGACCGATCATGACGATGTGCTGATGCGCACCGGCGATGCGCCGGCCGCCCGGCACGAGCCGGCGCGTCACGAGCCGAGCTTCTCGCTCGACAGCGCCACGCCAGGCCTGGCCGGCGGCGAAGCCTCGGCCGCGGCTGCCGCGCTGGGCGCGGTGGCGGCGGAATTCAGTACCGGCGACGCCGCCGATGAAGCGCTGACCGCGCGCGCCAACGCCGCCTCCGTGGCGGCGGCCGAACAGGCCACCGCGCTGGTCGATCCCTTGATCGATTGCCTGTTGCCGCTGGCGCTGGAAGGCGCGGCGCGCGGCGACAAGCTGCTGCCGGTGCTGCAGACGTTGCGCATGGTCGGCAACAAGCCGGTGCACTACATCGGCCTGGCCGTCAGCGGCGATTGGGAACCGATCGCGCACGGCGGCGTCTACACACGGCTGCAGGGCGGCGTGCAGCTGGCCAGCCGCAGCACCGCGCTGAACGAACTGGAATACTCGGAACTGGTGACCCGCCTGCGCGCGATGGCCGACGAAATCGGCGCCGAGCCGGAAATCCCGGACATGATCGAAGTGATGGCCGAAGCGCGCAACCTGCACCGCTTCGTCGCCGGCCACGACGCGCAGCTGGGCGTCAACCTGCAAACCAACGGCGCGCCGTGGGCGATCACGACGCTGCTGGGCGCACTGGAAAAACAAGGCTTCGACGTGCGTCCGGACGGCCGCTACGTGATGCCGGACGGCGACGGCGGCTTCCTGTTCTCGCTGTCGACCAACGTCACGCTGGCCGAGGAAACCACGCCGCGCCTGACGCTGCTGCTGGACGTGCCATGCGTGGCGCCGTCGCGCGACGGTTTCGGCGCGATGGTGGCCTGCGCCAAATCGCTGGTGGGCCGCCTCGACGCGACCATCGTCGACGATTACAACCAGCCCTTGTCGGATGCCGCACTGGGCGAGATCGCCGGCCAGGTGCAGGATTTCTATGCCGAGATGAACGACGCCGATATCCCGGCCGGTTCCACCCGCGCATTGCGTTTGTTTAGCTGATCCAGGAAGTAGCAATGACAGAAGTGGATTACAAAGCGCGCATCGTATCGTTGAGCGCTGAGCTGAACAAGCACCTGCACGCCTATCACGTTGAAGACGCGCCCACCATCCCGGACGCGGAGTACGACAAGCTGTTTATCGAGCTGCAAAAGCTCGAGGAAGAACACCCGGAGCTGGCGCTCGACGACTCGCCGACCAGGCGCGTGGGCGCGGCGCCGCTGCCGCAGTTCGACCAGGTCACGCATACGGTGCCGATGCTGTCGCTGAACAACGGCTTCACCGAAGAGGATATCGAGAACTTCGACCGCCGCGTGCGCGAAGGCCTCGACGCGGCGGCCGCCGTGGAATACGCGGCCGAAGTCAAATACGACGGCCTGGCGATCAACCTGCGCTATGTGAACGGCTTGCTGGTGCAGGCCGCCACGCGCGGCGACGGCTATACCGGCGAGGACGTCACCGCCAATATCCGCACCATCCGTTCGCTTCCGCTGCGCCTGAAGACCGACACGCCGCCGTCCATCCTCGATGTGCGCGGCGAAGTGCTGATGTTCAAGAGCGACTTCGAAGCAATGAACGCGCGCCAGCGCGAAGCCGGCCAGAAGGAGTTCGTCAATCCGCGCAACGCGGCGGCGGGCAGCCTGCGCCAGCTCGATTCGCGCATCACCGCTTCGCGCAAGCTGAGCTTCTTCGCATATGGCGTCGGTGCGCTGGAAGGCGCGGAGATGCCGCTGTCGCATTCCGCGCTGCTGGGCTGGTATCGCGAGCTCGGCCTGCCGGTGGCGAAAGAGGCCAGCGTGGTGCGCGGCTACGACGGCCTGATGGCGTACTACAAGGCGATCGGCGAAGCCCGCCCGACGATGCCGTACGAGATCGACGGCGTGGTCTACAAGGCCAATTCGCTGCAGGACCAGCGCACGCTGGGCTTCGTGTCGCGCGCGCCGCGTTTCGCGCTGGCGCACAAGTTCCCGGCCGAAGAGGCGCTGACCACCGTGCTGGCGATCGAGGTGCAGGTCGGCCGTACCGGCGCGATCACGCCGGTGGCGCGGCTGGCGTCGGTGTTCGTCGGCGGCGTCAACGTCACCAACGCCACGCTGCATAACGAAGATGAGGTGCGCCGCAAGGATGTACGCATCGGCGACACGGTGATCGTGCGCCGCGCCGGCGACGTGATCCCGGAAGTGCTGGCCGTGGTGCTGGAGCGCCGGCCGTCGCCGGAGCCGGAATCCTATGTGCTGCCCAAGACCTGCCCGGTGTGCGGCTCGCACGTGGTGCGGGAAGAGGGCGAGGCGATCGCGCGCTGCTCCGGCGGCTTGTTCTGCTCGGCGCAACGCAAGGAGGCGATACGCCACTTCGCCGGCCGCCGCATGATGGACATCGAAGGCCTGGGCGACCGCTATATCGATAACCTGGTCGAACACGGCAAGGTGCAGCGCGTGGCCGATCTGTACGCGCTGAAGCTGGACGACCTGCTGGAAATGAAGCGCCTGGCCGATGAACGTGACGGCACGACGCCGGAGACTGTCGCGCAGGGCAAGATCGCCACCAAGTGGGCGGACAACCTGCTGGAGGCCATCGCCGCCAGCAAGAATCCGCCGCTGGAGCGCATGCTGTTCGCGCTCGGCATTCGCCACGTCGGCGAATCGACCGCGAAGACGCTGGCCGAATGGCTGGGCCGCTTCGACCTGATACGCCGCGTGCCGGCGGCGCTGCTGCGCGTGCTGCCCGATATCGGCGGCACGGTGGCGGAATCGATCGCCGACTTCTTCGCCGAGCCGAAGAACCAGGAAGCCATCGACGCGCTGCTGGCTGCCGGCGTGGCGCCGCAAGGCGAACACGCGCCGAGCGCCAAGCTGCGCGAGAAGCTGGACATGGTCAAGCTGATGGCCGCGCTGGCGATCCCGAAACTGACCGAGCCTCGCAGCAAGCAGTTGTTCGAGCAGGACGTGACGCTGGAAGTGCTGGCGCACCTGCCGGTGTTCACGGTATTCGGTCTGCCTGCCGCCGTGGCGGAATCGCTGGAAGCCTGGATGGCGCAGCCCGGCCACAAGCAACAGCTGATCGCCCTGCACAAGCTGCGCGAGGACCTGCTGGCGCAGTTGCCGGAACAGGCGGCGGAAGGCCCGCAGACCGGCAAGACCTTTGTGCTGACCGGTACGCTGCCGAACCTGAGCCGCGACCAGGCAGCCGCCATGATCGAAGCGCAGGGCGGCAAGGTCTCCGGCTCGGTGTCCAAGAAAACCCATTACCTGGTCGCCGGCGCCGACGCCGGCAGCAAGCTGGCCAAGGCGCAGGAACTCGAAGTCACCATCCTTGACGAAGCAGGTCTGCTGGCGCTGTTGGAAAAGTAGAACATGTCAAAAATCAGAAAAGCCGTATTCCCGGTGGCCGGTTTCGGCAGCCGTTTCCTGCCCGCGACCAAGGCGCAGCCGAAGGAGATGCTGCCCATCGTCGACAAGCCGCTGATCCAATATGCGGTGGAGGAGGCGGTGGCTGCCGGCATCACCGACATGGTGTTCATCACCGGCCGCAACAAGCGCGCCATCGAGGACCATTTCGACAAAGCCTACGAGCTGGAGTCGGAACTGGAAGCGGCCAACAAGCAGCATCTGCTGGAGCTGGTGCGGACCGTCATCCCGAAAAACATCAACTGCATCTACATCCGCCAGTCCGAGCCGCTGGGCCTGGGCCATGCGGTGCTGTGCGCGCGCCCGGTGATCGGCGACGAGCCGTTCGCCGTGCTGCTGGCCGACGACTTCATGGACACCGACGACGGCGTCAAGCCGGTGCTGGCGCAGATGACCGAGCTGTATGAGCGTGAGCGCAGCAGCATCCTGGCGGTGCAGGAAGTGGCCCGCGAAGCGACGCGCCAGTACGGCATCGTCAGCGCCTCGCCGTATCTGCCCAAGCTGGAGACGGTGCATGGCATCGTCGAGAAACCTGCGCCGGACCAGGCGCCGTCCACGCTGGCCGTGGTGGGGCGCTATGTGCTGACCGGCCGCATCTTCGATTACCTGGAAAACCTCGGCAGCGGCGCCGGTGGCGAGATCCAGCTGACCGACGGCATCGCCGCGCTGATGCGCGACGAGCGCGTGCTGGCCTACCGCTACGATGGCACGCGCTACGATTGCGGCTCCAAGCTGGGCTACCTGAAGGCGACGACGGCGATGGGCCTCAAGCACCTGGAAACCGGCGAGGAGTATTGCCAGTTCCTGCGCGAGATACAATGCGAGACGAATAAAGGAGGCTGATGATGGCTGTACGTGAAATCCTGAAGATGGGCGATCCGCGCCTGCTGCGCGTGGCGGAGCCGGTGACCGAGTTCGATACGCCGGCCATGCGCGAGCTGATCGCCGATATGTTCGACACCATGCACGCGGCCAATGGCGCGGGCCTGGCGGCGCCGCAGATCGGCGTCAACCTGCAACTGGTGATCTACGGTTTCAAGCAGAACCCGCGCTACCCGGATGCGCCCCAGGTGCCGGAAACGGTATTGATCAATCCTGTGCTGACGCCGCTGTCGGACGAAAAGGAAGAGGGCTTCGAAGGCTGCTTGTCGGTGCCCGGGCTGCGCGGCAGCGTGCCGCGCTGGACCCGGTTGCGCTACGAAGGCGTGGACCAGTTCAACCAGCCGATCGCGCGCGACGTGGACGGCTTCCATGCGCGCGTGGTGCAGCACGAGGTGGATCATCTGCTCGGCATGCTGTATCCGATGCGCATCACCGACTTCTCCAGGTTCGGCTTTACCGAGGTGATGTTCCCCGACCTCGATCCCAACGACGACGATTAACATATGAGCGACCACCCGGTGCGCCAGCCCGCGCAGACCAGCAAGCGGCCCAAGGTGGGTAATGTGCGCGGTGTGTTCCAGATGGGTACGTCGCAGATCCAGCGGGTCGGCATCAGCCGCTGGCACTGGGGCGACATCTACCATTGGATGCTGACCGTCAGCTGGCCGCGCTTCCTGCTGCTGATCGGCGCGCTGTACTTCGTCACCAACCTGCTGTTCGCGCTGGCGTTCTTCGTGGTGCCGGGATCGATCTCCAATGCGCGTCCCGGCTACTTCCCGGACTGCGTGTTCTTCTCGATCGAGACGCTGGCCACCGTCGGCTACGGCTATATGAATCCGGCGACCACTTACGGCCATATCGTGGCGTCCACCGAAATCCTGCTCGGGATGGTGGAGGTGGCTGCGGTGACCGGCCTGTTGTTCGCGCGCTTCTCGCGGCCGACGTCGCGCATTGTGTTTTCCGATGTCGCCGTGGTGACGCCGTTCAACGGCGTGCCGACCCTGATGCTGCGTACCGGGAACGAGCGCGCCAACCTGATACTGGAGGCCTCGGTGCGGGCTTCGCTGGTGCGGCGCGAGACCACGCTGGAAGGCCAGATATTCACGCGCTTTTATGATCTGAAGCTGGAGCGCGAAAACTCCGGCGTGTTCGCGCTGACCTGGACCATCATGCATAAGATCGACGAATCCAGCCCGCTGTTCGGCAAGACGCAGGAGGATTTGCAGCGGGAGGGGACGACCTTGGCGGTGGCCATGTCCGGTACCGACGACACGCTCAACGACTTCGTGCACGCGCGCCAGACGTACGCGGCGGAACATATCTTCTTTAACCATCACTTTGCCGACATCATGTCGGACAAGCTGGAAGGGAATGTGCGCATCCTCGACTACCGGAAATTCCACGACATCTACCCGGATGGCAGCGCCGGCGGCGCCATGCCCGGCGCGGCGCTGGCGCACCCTGCCTAGGTTTCCGCGCCCAGCAGGTCGCGGGCGTTCAGCAGCGCGTAGACGATATCGGGATTCCTGCGGAAGCAGCGGCGCACGGCGGCTGGCAGGTTCTCGCGCGTGCGGCGGCACAGGCCGGGCTGTTCGACCAGCTTGATCGACAAGCCCATGACGGTGCTGACGCCGTGCGCGCTGGGCGTGATCGTCAGCTTGATGCCCAACTGTTCAAGGATGCGCTGCTCGATGCGGCCCAGTTCCTCGTAGGTGGCGATGGCTTCGATGCGTTCGATCAGCACCTTCTCCTGATCGCGCGTCAGGCGCAGCACGCGAATGTCGGTGTCGTCGGGCGCGCTGTCCCAGGCCTCCAGCAAATCCTCGCGCCCGCACTCGCAGGCGCCGGGCGGGCACTCTTTACGAATCGGAAAAGGCAGGGCTTGGGGCATGGCGCGGCTGTTGGCGGTCGATGGCGGACCTAAATTCTACTCCTATTTACTTCGCCGAGGCTGATTGCAGACGATGTTGCAGCAGCGCCAGCACGGCGGCTTCCTCGGGATGCAGGGAGTGGACTTCTTCCTGCAACTGCTGCCGGGCGCGGCGGCGCAGGGCTTTGAGCATGGTGCCGTCGAGGTAGGATTCGATCACCGCCGGATGCACATAGCATTTGCGGCAGATGGTGGGTGTGTTGCCCAGCTTTTTCGCTACCGATTCGATCGCCTGCACCACGTTCTTCTTGGCCTGTGCCTCCGAATCGAACTTCTCATATTCCAGCAGGGCGACCGCCGCCAGCACCGTGCCGGACCAGGTGCGGAAGTCCTTGGCCGTGTAGTCCTCGCCGGCGATCGCCTGCAGATATTCGTTGACGTCGGCCGAGCCTACGGTATGCGGGTTGCCGTCATCGTCGATGTACTGGAACAGGTCCTGGCCCGGCAGGTCCAGCGTGCGGCGGATGATGTTGGCCAGCCGCCGGTCCTGCACCTCTACCTCATGATTGACGCCGCTCTTGCCGCGGAAATGGAACCGTACCTTGCTGCCGTCCAGCCGCACATGGCGCTCGCGCAGCGTGGTCAGGCCGAACGACTTGTTGTCGCGCGCGTATTCCTGGTTGCCGATCCGCATCATGGTCGCTTCCAGCAGATAGACGATGGTGGCCAGCACCTTCTCGCGCGGCAGGCCGGGCTGCCTGAGGGCGGCGTCGACCGCGCGCCGTATCGACGGCAGCGCCTTGCCGAAGCTGAGCATGCGTTCATACTTGGATTCGTCGCGCAGCGCGCGCCAGCGCGGATGATAGCGGTATTGCTTGCGGCCGCGCGCGTCGCGGCCCGTGGCTTGCAGGTGGCCCAGCGGTTGCCGGCAGATCCAGACATCGACCCATGCCGGCGGGATCACCAGCGACTTGATGCGCGCCAGCGTCTCGATGTCCGTGACGGCGCGGCCGTCGGCATCGAGGTAGTGAAAGTGCTGGCCGCGCTTGCGGCGGGCGATGCCGGGCTGGTCGTCGTGCACGTAGCGCAGGCCGGCCGTTTTGGCGGCGGCGGGGCCGTCGTGCGTGGCGTCCGCCGCGGCGGCTGATGGTAAATCGCGCTTCATCGTTGTCCTCGTTGAGCTGGCTACGATGGATCGTACCCGGCCGCCGAGGACGACGATGTGCGCTAGCGCACGATCAGTCCATGCGCTTGAGGCGCTGGCCGACGATGCTCCATTTGCAGGCTTCGCCGTCGACGGTGCCGGTCAGGACCCAGCCGGTGCCCAGCTTCTCGACGCCGATCTCGCATGCGAGTTCCTTGGCCAGCTTTTCGGCCCAGCCCTTGGCGGCGCCCTGGCCCTTGAACAGCTCATTGCCTTCATAGATCACGGTGGCGTCGAAAACGGAGGCGGCGAATATGGTCATGATGGTCTTCCTGAAAATGAAGGCGTTATTGTGCCATCAATTATGCAGGGCCGGCGGCTTGCGCTAGCGCAGGCGGCGCGCAGTCTGCCCCCGTTTGTCCCTCCCGCGCCACTACGTCATTCGACGTATTCCTCGTTCCTTACCCTCTGGATAATCTTGCAACATCCAAAACAAAGGGGGATGTGATGAGTCTTACACGGGGAAGCAAGCTGCTGATGGCGGCGGCGGTGGCGGCGGCGATGAGCAATGCCTGGGCCGGGGCGACGATCAATGTAGGCGAGGACAAGTCGGTCAGCGTCGGCTTCGGCCTGCGCGAGAGCTATACCAGCGCCGAAGGCGGCGCGCCGGATGGCGGCCGTTCCAGCGACTTCAACCTCGACAGCGCGCGCCTGTTCTTCGGCGCCTCGCTCAACAAGAACATCAAGGGCATGCTCAACACCGAGTGGGACGGCGACAAGATCCGCATCCTCGACGCGGCCGGGCAGTTCGCCATTTCGCCGGAGCTGAACATCTGGGCCGGCCGCCTGCTGTCGCCGTCGGACCGCGCCAACATGGCGGGCCCGTACTACTCGCTGGGCGGCGGCTACTGGGCCGGCGTGGCTTCGCGCTACGGCTACAACGGCGGCATCTTCCGCGGCCGCGACGACGGCGTGGTCGTCTGGGGCAACGTGGGCGACGGCGGCAAGCTGGGTTACTCGTTCGGCGTGTTCGAGGGCCATACCTTCGGCATCGGCTCGCTGACGCAGTCGCAGGCCAAGGCGGCCGGGATCAAGGCCGACG
This sequence comes from Duganella sp. CT11-25, assembly GCF_047302815.1. NCBI lineage: Bacteria > Pseudomonadati > Pseudomonadota > Betaproteobacteria > Burkholderiales > Oxalobacteraceae > Duganella > Duganella sp. CT11-25. The sequence continues at coordinate 1,207,073 of NZ_JBKBFD010000001.1, read as the reverse complement.
ACGCGCTGATGTACGCGGGCCGCTTGCAGTACGACTTCTGGGATGCGGAGCCGGGCTACTACGGCACCGGCAACTACCTGGGCGGCGCCGACATCCTGGCCATCGGCGTGGCCGGGCGCCAGCAGAAGGACGGCATCCTGACCGTGGGCGCGGTCGGCAAGTACAGCTCCTACAACGTCGACTTCCTGCTGGAGAAGCGCATCAAGGGCGCGGGCGCGTTCGCGATCGAGGCGGCCTGGTACAACTACGACACCGACGACATCATCAAGTCCGAGCAGGGCAAGGCGTATTCGGCCGGCGCTTCCTACATCTTCGAGCAGAAGGCCGGCTGGGGCAAGTTCCAGCCCTTCGTGCGCTGGCAGAAGTTCGCCGCCGACACCAACATCGACACCAAACAGTTCGACGCTGGCGTGAACTACATCATCGACGGCTATAACGCGCAGATCAGCGCGGTGTACTCGAAGACCAGGATCACCAGCGCGGCCGACAACGACAAGTTCTCCGTCGCGCTGCAACTGCAATACTAATCCTTCACTCACGGAGCTATCACATGCAAAATCGTCGCAACGATCGTCGTACATTCATTGGCACCCTGAGCCGCATCGCCGCCGCTACCGCCATGCTGGCGGCCGGCGCCTCGGCCCATGCCGCCGACACCATCAAGGTCGGCATCCTGCACTCGCTGTCGGGCACGATGGCGATTTCCGAAACGTCGCTGAAGGACGTGGCGTTGATGACCATCGACGAGATCAACGCCAAGGGCGGCGTGTTGGGCAAGAAGCTGGAGGCGGTGGTGGTCGACCCGGCTTCCAACTGGCCGCTGTTCGCGGAAAAGGCGCGCGGCCTGATCGCGCAGGACAAGGTATCGGTGGTGTTCGGCTGCTGGACCTCGGTGTCGCGCAAGTCGGTGCTGCCGGTGTTCAAGGAGCTCAATAGCCTGCTGTTCTACCCGGTGCAGTACGAGGGCGAGGAGCTGGAGAAGAACGTGTTCTACACCGGCGCGGCGCCCAACCAGCAGGCGATTCCGGCGGTGCAGTACCTGATGAGCAAGGAGGGCGGCGGCGCCAAGCGCTTCGTGCTGCTGGGGACCGACTACGTTTATCCGCGCACCACCAACAAGATCCTGCGCGCCTATCTGAAGAGCAAGGGCGTGAAGGACAGCGATATCGACGAGGTGTACACCCCGTTCGGCCATTCGGATTACCAGACCATCGTCGCCAACATCAAGAAGTTCTCGGCCGGCGGCAAGACGGCGGTGATCTCGACCATCAACGGCGACTCGAACGTGCCGTTCTATAAGGAGCTGGGCAACGCGGGCCTGAAGGCGACCGACGTGCCGGTGGTGGCGTTCTCGGTGGGCGAAGAGGAACTGCGCGGCGTCGACACCAAGCCGCTGCTGGGCCACCTGGCGGCCTGGAACTACTTCGAGTCGGTGAAGAACCCGGTGAATACGGAGTTCATCAAGAAGTGGAAGGCGTATGCCGTCGCCAAGAAGCTGCCGAATGCGAATACCGTGGTGACCAACGATCCGATGGAAGCGACCTACGTCGGCATCCATATGTGGGCGCAGGCGGTGGAGAAGGCCAAGTCGACCGATACCGACAAGGTGATCGCGGCGATGGGCGGCCAGACCTTCAAGGCCCCTTCGGGCTTTACGCTGACCATGGATCCGACCAATCACCACTTGCACAAGCCGGTGTTTATCGGCGAGATCCGTCCGGATGGACAGTTCAGCGTGGTGTGGAAGACGCCGGGTCCGGTGCGCGCCAATCCGTGGAGCCCGTTCATTCCGGGTAACGAGGGCAAGCAGAAGCTGTAAGTACGCCTCGTCAGCATGGGTTCCCGCGTGCGCGGGAACGACGGCCGATCCCGAGTGCGTCGTCCCCGCGCAAGCGGGGATCCATGCCGAGTCTCAAGCTTCAAATGAGGAACCGTATCTTGAAAAAACTCCTGCTCATCGCATGCCTGTGCTTCGCTTCGGCGGCGCGGGCGGCCATCGATCCAGCCTTGCTGGCGCAGCTCGCCGGCGACGATCCCGACGCCCGTGTCGAGGCCATCGTCAAGATCGGCGCGCTGGCCAACGACGACGCCACGCGCCTGCTGACGGCGCTGAAGAACGACGCGCTGTACGCGACGCCCGATGGCCGCATACTGATCGTCACCGACGACAAGGCCTACGATCCATCCACCGGCGCCACCGGCCCGCTGCCGGAAGGCCTGGACGGCCTGATGGTCAACAACCGCCTGCGCGGCGCGGCGGACGATGCGCTGTCCGCGCTTAAACTGTTTTCCACCGACCGCGCGGCGCGCCTTGCCGCCGCCACCGAGCTGCAAAAGAGCGTGACGCTGGCGCAGGCGCCGCTGATCGAGAAGGCCCTCGCCACGGAAACCGACGCCGAGATCCGCCCCATGCTGCAGCTGGTCGCCGCCACCGCCAACCTGCAGTCGCCTGACGCCTTCAAGCGCAAGGCCGCCGTCGAGGCGCTGGCCGCCAGCAGCAACGCCAACCTGCGTCCGCTGCTGCAAGCCATGCAGACCGATAATCCGGACGGCAGCCACATGGAGCCGGACGAGGGCGTGCGCGTGGCCGCCGCCCATACGCTGGCGGCGCTGGACAGCCGCCTGGCGCGCACTGAATTCATCGGCAATGTCTTCTACGGCATCTCGCTGGGCAGCGTGCTGCTGCTGACGGCGCTGGGCCTGGCGATCACCTTCGGCCTGATGGGCATCATCAACATGGCGCACGGCGAATTGCTGATGATAGGCGCTTATACGACTTATCTGTGCCAGGTGGCGTTCCGCCGCTACCTGCCGGAGTCACTGGACTGGTACCTGGTCGCCGCGCTGCCGGCCGCCTTCGTCGTGACGGCGGCGGTGGGCATCGCGCTGGAACGCACGGTGATCCGCTGGCTCTACGGCCGTCCGCTGGAAACGCTGCTGGCCACCTGGGGCATCTCGCTGATCCTGATGCAGGCGGTGCGCACCATCTTCGGCGCACAGAACGTCGAGGTGGCGAATCCGGCCTGGATGTCGGGCGGCGTGACGGTGCTTGGCTCGCTGGTGCTGGCGTACAACCGCATCGCCATCATCATCTTCGCGTTGCTGGTGGTCACCGGCGTGTGGCTGATCCTGAACAAGACGCGCCTCGGCCTGTTCGTGCGCGCCGTGATGCAGAACCGCCGCATGGCCGGCTGCGTCGGCGTCTCCACCGCGAAGATCGACATGATGACCTTTGGCCTCGGCTCCGGCATCGCCGGCCTTGGCGGCGTGGCGTTGTCGCAGCTGGGGAATGTGGGGCCGGACCTGGGCCAGAGCTATATCGTCGATTCCTTCATGGTGGTGGTGCTGGGCGGCGTCGGCCAGCTGGCCGGCACGGTCATCGCCGCGCTGGGGCTGGGCGAGGCGAACAAATTCCTGGAACCGGTGGCGGGCGCGGTACTGGCCAAGATCGCGATCCTGATCTTCATCATCATCTTCATCCAGAAGCGGCCGCAGGGCCTGTTCGCGATGAAAGGCAGGAGCGCAGAATGACCCATCCCTCCTTGTTTTCCCGCCGCGCGTGGAGCGGCATCGTGGCCTGCGTGCTGCTGCTGGCGGCGCTGCCCTTGCTGAACCTGTTCTTCGCCGACGGCCATGCGCTGCATGTGCCGAGCTACATGGTGAGCCTGATCGGAAAATTCATGTGTTACGCGCTGGCCGCGCTGGCGCTCGACATGGTGTGGGGCTACGCCGGCATCCTGTCGCTGGGCCACGGCGTGTTCTTCGCGCTGGGCGCCTATGCGCACGGCATGTACCTGATGCGCGCCATCGGCCGCGAGGGCGTGTACCAAAGCGACCTGCCGGACTTCATGGTGTTCCTGGACTGGAAAACCTATCCGTGGTTCTGGACCGCGACCGACAGCTTCTGGTACTGCCTGGCGCTGGTGGTGCTGGTGCCGGGCGTGCTGGCCTTCGTGTTCGGCTTCTTCGCCTTCCGTTCGCGCATCAAGGGCGTGTACTTCTCGATCATCACCCAGGCCATGACCTATGCCTTCATGCTGCTGTTCTTCCGCAATAACACCGGCTTTGGCGGCAATAACGGCTTCACGGATTTCAAGCGGATACTGGGCTATTCGATCAGCGCGCCCGGCACCAAGGCCACGCTGTACCTGGTGACGCTGGCGGTGCTGGCGGGATCGCTGGTGCTGTGCCGCTGGATCGTCAAGTCCAAGCTGGGCCGCGTGCTGCAGGCGGTGCGCGATTCGGAGTCGCGGTTGATGTTCATCGGCTACAACCCGCTGTGGTTCAAACTGTTCGTGTGGACGCTGTCGGCGGTGCTGTGCGGGATCGCCGGCGCGCTGTATGTGCCGCAGGTCGGCATCATCAACCCGTCCGAAATGTCGCCGGCCAATTCGATCGAGATGGTGATCTGGGCGGCGGTCGGCGGGCGCGGCACGCTGCTGGGGCCCATCATCGGCGCGTTCTCGGTCAACGGCTTGAAGAGCTGGTTCACCGGCGCTTTCCCTAACCTGTGGCTGTTCGCGCTGGGCTTGATCTTCATCTTGGTGACGCGCTATCTGCCGCAGGGCATAGCGGGACTGGCGGCGCGCATGCGCAAGGAGCAGGCATGAGTGCCAACGAACATCTGGAACAGCGCCTGGACAAGGAAACCGGCCCGGACGCAATCGGCGCGCAGGGCCCGTCCTACGGCCGCGTGGCCGGCGAGGGACTGGACACGACCCACGGCGCGATCCTGTACCTGGAAGAGATCACGGTGTCGTTCGACGGCTTCCGGGCGCTGAATAAACTGAGCCTGGATATCTCGGTGGGTGAACTGCGCTGCATCATCGGGCCCAACGGCGCCGGCAAGACGACCATGATGGACGTCATCACCGGCAAGACGCGGCCGACCTCGGGCACGGCGTTCTTCGGCCAGACCATGGACCTGAGCCGCATGACCGAGTACCAGATCGCGCATGCGGGCATAGGCCGCAAGTTCCAGCGCCCGACCATTTTCGAGCAGCACACGGTGTTCGAGAACCTGGAGCTAGCGATGAAGACCGACAAGCGCGTGCGGCCTACGCTGTTTGCGCGGTTGTCGTCCGAGCAGCGCGGCAAGATCGACGAGATCCTCAAGCTGATACGCCTGAACGGCAGCGAGCGGCGCCTGGCCGGCTTGCTGTCGCACGGGCAGAAGCAGTGGCTGGAGATCGGCATGCTGCTGATGCAGGAGCCGCAGCTGATCCTGCTGGACGAACCGGTGGCCGGCATGTCCGATGCCGAGACGGCGCGCACGGCGGAGCTGTTGAACGAATTGCGCGGCAAGCACTCGATCATGGTGGTGGAGCACGACATGGCGTTCGTGACGGAGATCGCGCAGCAGGGCGTGGTGACGGTGCTGCATGAAGGCTCGGTACTGGCGCAGGACACGATGGCGCAGGTGCAGGCCGACGAGCGGGTGATTGAAGTCTATCTGGGACGCTGACAAATATGCTGCAAGTCGAAAAAATCAACCAGTACTACGGTTCCTCGCACACCTTGCGCGGCGTGTCGCTGGAGCTGGAACGGGGCAAGTGCATGGCGCTGTTGGGGCGCAACGGCGTGGGCAAGACCACGCTGCTGAAGTGCTTGACGGGCGTGCTGCCGGTATCGGCCGGCAGCGTCAAGCTGGAAGGCCGCGACATCACGCGCATGGCGACGCACCAGCGGGCGCGTGCCGGCATTGCCTACGTGCCGCAGGGGCGCGAGATCTTCGCGCGCTTGACGGTGGAGGAGAACCTGTTGATGGGGCTCGCCACGCACAGCGGCAAGAAGGCGTCGACCATCAAGGGCGAAGTGTACGAGCTGTTCCCGGTGCTGAAGGACATGCTGCACCGGCGCGGCGGCGATCTGTCGGGGGGCCAGCAGCAGCAGCTGGCGATCGCGCGCGCCTTGCTGGCCGAGCCCAAGCTGATCATCCTGGACGAGCCGACCGAGGGCATCCAGCCGTCCATCATCAAGGACATCGGCAACGTGATCCGGCTGCTGCGCCAGCGCGGCGACATGGCGATCCTGCTGTGTGAACAGTACTTCGACTTCGCCCACGAGCTGGCCGACCAGTTCATCGTACTCTCGCGCGGCGAGGTGGTGGCGTCGGGCGCCCAGGCCGCAATGAACGACCCGGACGTCAAGCGCCACCTGGCGGTCTAGTGCGGCTTGAAGAAATTGCGGGCGATGGCGTCGATTTCGCCATTGTGTTTCATTTGCTGGATGGCGCTGTCGAACTGTTTGGCGAAGTCTGATTTGTAGGCGTACTTGCCGTTGTCGCGGTCGGTGTAGCCAAGGTAGCCCTGCTTGACCGCGATCTGCGCCGCTTCGGCCAGTTCGGCATGGGCGCCGCCTTCGTCGTACTTGCCTTCGGCCTTGAGCTGGTTGCGGGTCCACTGGATCGAGATGCGGTCGTTGATGTAGCAGTCGATGCGCTTCATGCCCAGCTTGAGGATGTTGGTCTCGCTGTCCTTGCCTTCTTCCATGCGCAGCCTGCCGGCTTGCACGGCCTTGTCGAAGGCGTCGCCGCCGACGATGAAGCCGGCGTTGTTGCCGATGGTGAGGCCGAAGAAGTCTTCCGGCCAGCGCTTGCGCGGCTTGGCCGCCAATACATCCTTGCGGCACACCGCCACCACGCGCTCTTCATACAGCGGCAATGAGTATGGCCAGGTCCACGGCTCGTCCCTGGTGTTCATATAGGGCGGATACAGCGCGAAGCCGGTACCGGACCTGAGCAGCGCCATGCCGCGCTTCCAGGGCACGGCCTGCACGTCGATCTTGTAGCCATGCATATGGGAGAAGGCGGCGCGCGTGATCTCGTAATACAGGCCGGCGGGCTTGCCGTCTTTTTCGTAGGAGTAGGGAGGGTAGCCGGCGTCGGCGTAGATCGTGACCGGAATGTCGGCCGCGTGCACGGTGGCGCACAGTGCGGAAATCAACAAGGTAAGCCAGGATTTAGCCACGCCGCATGTCTGAGTCGTTGATCGGAAGTCGGAAATTCCATGCTATCACGATAGTCAGTGATACAGATAAGTTCCGAACACTTCCATCGCCTGGGCGCTGGCATAAAGCAGCAGGCCGATCAAGCCGCCGACCAGCGTGCCGTTGACGCGGATGAACTGCAGGTCCTTGCCGATGTTGAGCTCTATCTGGCGCGACATGTCCTTTTCGTCCCAGGCTTTGACGGTATCGCTGATATGGCGGGTCAGGAAGCTGGAGAAGGCCGGCGCCAGCGTGCGCGCCATGCCGGCCATGTGCTGGTTCAGCGAGGCCCGCATCTCTGGGTGGGCGAGCAGCTCTTCGCTGAGCCACTGGCCGGCCTTGATGACGCCTTCGTTGAGCCGCGAGTCGCTGGTGGCGATATCGGCCTTGATCCAGTCGCGCACGCTGCCCCACAAGTCGGCGATATAGGTGTTGAAGGTGTCGCCGTCGCGCAGGTAGCGCTTGAGGTCTTCGCCCTTGGCGATGAAGGCCGGATCGGATTCCAGCCGCACGACGAAATTCCGCACCATCTCGTCGAATTTTCCCCGCAATTTGTGGTCCCTGTCGGCGGCGATGTTTTCCATGATGTTCTTGATCGTATTGGCGATCATGACTGCGCCGCTTTCGCTGATCCATTCGGTCGGCAGCACCAGCGACATGGTGGCGTGTTCGCGTTTGAGCCAGGCGGCGATCTGGCCGGCGATCATCTCGCGGGTGGTGGGACGGTTCATGACGCCGATCAGGGCGACCATGCCGTCGTCCAGCAGCTCTTGATGGCGGCCGTCCTTGGTCAGGCCGGCGAGCAGGGCGCCCAGCGCGGGCGACAGTTCCAGCTTGCCGATGGCGGTGTGGAGCGCGTCGCGCAGCAGTTGCTGGATGCGCGCATCGTCGACGGTGGACAGGATTTCGGGCACCAGCTTGAGCAGGTGGCCGGCCAGGTAGCCGCGGTTGGCGGGTTCCTTGAGCCATTCGGCGACATTGGTGGCCGGATCGGTCTTCAGGATCACCGTCGCCAGCGATTCGGGCTTGAGGAATTTGTCGTCGACGAAGGCGGCCAGGTTGTCGGCGATCTTGTTCTTGTTGCTGGGGATGATGGCGGTGTGGCGGGAGACGAATGGAATCGGTACCTTGCGGAACAGCGCCACCACCGCAAACCAGTCGGCCAGCGCGCCGACCATGGCGGCCTCCGAGATCGCCCGCACGCCGTCCACCCAGAAGCCGCGCGGCAGCAACGAGGTGATGATGAAGACGAGTGTCGCCACGGCCAGCAGCGACAGCGCCAGTTGCTTGGCGCGTTTCAGTTCCTCTTCCTTGCTCATGCCTGCCCGCCGTCATCGAGTGGATGATGATGGCAGTGTATGTCAAAAAGCGGGGCGGGCACGCTCAGGTGACAATCCACGCATTTCCTGCGTTGTTCTCCATGCTACATTGCATGTCCGTTCATCCTTTGCTTACTTCATGAAATTCAAAGCTGCGCTGCTTGGCTTGCCGCTACTGATCCTGCTGTTGTACTGGCATTCCAGTCGGCCGGATGCCGCCAACGTGGCGCCGCCACCGCAGCCAAAGCCGGCGCGCGCCGGCGCCGATGCGTGGCTTGCGGGCCCGCGCGCGATGCCGCAGGCGCCGCAGGCCGATCCTGACGTGCCGCTGGCGCTGCAGCTCGAACGCCTGATCGCGGCCGATGGGGCGGCCGGTGCTTTCCAGGCATATCTGCTGGTGCAATCCTGCGTGGATTTTGCGGCCAAGGGCGACGTGGACAAGTTCGATATGCTGCCGGAGCCGCACATGCGCGGCCTGACCGACGAGGAGCGCAAGGCGCAGAAGATCGTTTGCAGCGGCATGACCGAACGGATCAAGATGTCGCGCATCGAGCATCTGGCGATGGCTGCCAAGGCAGGCGTCAGAAGTGCCGATGGGGCGTTCCTGCGCGCGGGGCCGTTCGGCGATCCCAGCGCCTTGAAGACGCGGCCGGATGATCCGCTGGTGGTGGCGTGGCGCCAGCAGGCGTCGGAGCAATTGGCGGCAGGCGCGCGGGCTGGCGATGTGTCCAGCATCGTCGTGCTGATGAGCGAGTACAGCGGCTATGGGAAATCACTGGTAGCCGATCCGGTGCTGGCGCTGCGCTATGCCTATGCAATGGGCCAGATATTCGAGGATATGCAGCGCAAGTCCAACACGGCGACAATCCCGAACCCCTTTGGTCCGATCGTGGATCGCGCCAAGGGCGGCCTGACGCCGGAGGCGGTCGCGGCGGCACAGGCCGCAGGCAAGGCGCTGGCGGACAATGTCAACCAACAGTCCAGGCGCTGACACCGCCTACGCATGCTCCTCGTTGCGGCCGCCGGGGCGCAGTTTGCCGAGGGCGACCGAGGCGGCGGAGGTGCGGGTTTCCACGCCCAGTTTGACGAACACGTGTTCCAGGTGCTTGTTGACCGTGCGCGGACTGGTGCCGAGGATATCGCCGATGTCGCGGTTGGTCTTGCCCTTGATGACCCAGTTCAGCACCTCCGATTCGCGCTGCGTCAGTTTGAAGGACGCCATCAGCTTCTCGATCTGCGCGGCGTCCGACTCTTCGCGCAGCACGATCATCCATTGCTCGTCCTCGCTGAACTCCGCCGCCGAGAAGATCAGCCGCCGGCTGCCGCGCGCCAGCGTCAGCGGCGGATGCGACTGGCCCTGGCTGTGGGCCGACTGCGTCGCCTGCAGCCACGTGGTCAGTTCGGAATCCACCAGGTAGCCCTGCATCAGCGTGCGCGCGAGCGGCGTTTGCCAGACGATGCGGCCATCGCGCGGCGACATCGCGATCACCGCGTTGCCGAAGGCGTCGAGCGCGCTGCGGGCCTGGTCCACCAGCCGCGCGGTCTGCATGTGCGCGGCGATGCGCGCCAATACCTCGCTGGTGCGCAGCGGCTTGGTGACGTAGTCGTTGCCGCCGGCGTCGAAGGCGGCCACCACGTGCTCGGCCTCCGTCAGTCCCGTCATGAAGACCACCGGAATGTGGCGCGTGGCCAGGCTGGCCTTCAGGCGGCGGCAGGTCTCGAAACCGTCCATGCCGGGCATGATCGCATCCAGCAGTATGATGTGCGGCTGCGCCTCGGCGGCGCGCTGCAGCGCGGTTTCGCCGTTGTTCGCGACCAGCACGGTGAAGCCCGATTCGTCCAGCGCGTCGTGCAGCACGGCCAGGTTTTCGGGCACGTCGTCCACCACCAGCACCAGGCCGGCTTCAGTGTTGAAGTTCATCGCTCTTGTTCTTTCTGACAAAGTCGGCCATCGCGTCCAGCTGGAAGCGCGCCGCGAAATTGCGCATGGTTTGCGTGAAGTGCAGATAGCGCGGGTCGAGCGCGCCGATTTCATCGAGTTTGTTCTGGATGCCGCGCACATAGCCGATGCGTATCAGCTCGCGCAGCGCTTCCATCGCCGCTTCCGGCGGATAGACCAGCTGCGTGGCCGGCGCCGGCATCTCGCTGCGGACACCTTCGGCGCGCGCCTGCGTGATCCATTCCAGCGACAGGCGCTGGCCGATCCAGTCCAGCAGCTCGCCGACGTTGACCGGCTTGATGATGAAGTCCGCCGCGCGGATGCCGGCCGGATTCTCCATGCCCTTGTCGAAGGCGTTGGCCGAGACGATGGCGATCGGCACCGCCGACAGCTGGCGGCGGCGCAGGATGTAGCTGGCCTCCCAGCCGTCCATGCCAGGCATGGCCAGGTCCATCAAGATCACGTCCGGCTGGAAGGCGGCGTACAGGTCCAGGCACTCCAGTCCCGATGCCGCCTGCGCCACTTCGAAGCCGAGCGGGGTCAGGATATTCAGCAGCAGCTCGCGGTCGACGCGCTCGTTGTCGACCACCAGCACACGGCGGCGCGGGCCGCGATAGCCGGTGCGCTGCTGCTCGGGTGATTCCAGCTCGCGCAGCTCCTTGCCCGAGACGTGCACGCTGGGCAGGAACAGGCGGATGTGGAACAGGCTGCCCTGCTGCGGTTGCCGATCCAGCGGGCTGCGGATTTTCAGCTCGCCGCCCATCAGCTGCGTCAGCATCTTGGAGATCGGCAGGCCAAGCCCGGTGCCGCTGGCGTTGGCGTGCGCGCTGGCGCTGCCGCGCGAGAAGGGCTCGAAGATATGGTCGATCTCCTCCTGCAGGATGCCGGGGCCGGTGTCCTCGATCTCGAACGAGGCCATCTCGCGCGCGTACTGCAGGCGCAGCACGATGCCGCCATGGCTGGTGAATTTCACCGCGTTGCCGAGGATGTTGATCAGGATCTGCCCCAGCCGCTTGCGGTCGGCGCGGACGATGCGCGGCAGGGTGCCGGTCAGTTCGTAGCGGAAGCTCAGGCCCTTGTTGGCCGCCTGCAGCTCGAACATGCGCACGATCTGGCCGATGAAGTCGGGGAAGTTCAGCTCCTTCATGTCGAAGTTGAACTTGCCGCCTTCGATGCGGGCGATGTCCAGCGTGCCTTCGATCAGCGACAGCAGGTGTTCGCCGCTGCTGCGGATCACGCGGATCGCCTGCTGGCGGTGCTCGGGTATCGACGGATCGTTGTCCAGCAGCTGGGCATAGCCGAGTATCGAGTTGAGCGGCGTGCGGATCTCGTGGCTGATGCCGGCGATGTAGCGGCTCTTGGCCTGGTTGGCCAGGTCGGCGGTCTTCTTGGCTTGCTGCAGCTGGGCGTCGGTCTGCGAGTGCAGCTCGATCTCGCGCGTCAGCAGGCCGGTCTGGCGGTTCGATTCCTCCTGCGCCACGCGGCGGCTTTCGCTGGTCAGCACCAGCCACCAGGCGACGATGCCGCTGGTGAGCAGCAGCGCCGCGAAGATCTTGAAGAACACCAGCTGCAGCTGCGGCAGCAGCGCGCCGGCGCCGGCCGGCAGCACCGATTGCTCGTGATAGTAGATCAGGCCGAGGAGCGCGCCGAGGAACATCACCGTGACGATCATCAGCAACAGGTAGTGTCCCAGGCCGCTGCTCAGGTAGCGCCACAGCGACTTGGGCAGCATGGCCTGCATCGCGTCCTGCCACTGCACCGACACCCGCGCGTGCGGCTTGCAGACGTCGTTGCAGCGGGCGTCGAGGCAGCAGCACAGCGAACAGATCGAACCTTGATAGGCCGGGCAGTGCGCCATGTCGTCGGCTTCGTATTCCTTTTCGCAGATCACGCAAGTCTTGCCGTGCACGTGTTCGGGCTTGCGCGCGATGTAGTACCTGCCCTTGGTGGCGATGGCGATCAGCGGCGACGTCACCAGCGCCGTCAGCAGCGCGATGAAGGCCGAGAAAGCCTGCGCCTGCGCGCCGAACACACCCATGAAGGCCGCCACCGACAGGGCCGACGCCAGCAGCATGGCGCCGACGCCGACCGGATTGATGTCGTACAGGTAGGCGCGGCGGAACTCGATGCCTTTCGGGCTCAGGCCCAGCGGCTTGTTGATCACCAGGTCGGCCACCACCGCCGTGATCCACGAGATGGCGATGTTGGAGTACAGGCCCAGCACCTGGTCCAGCGCCTGGAACACGTCCAGCTCCATCAGCAGCACGGCGATCAGCGCGTTGAACACGGCCCACACCACGCGGCCCGGATGGCTGTGCGTCAGGCGCGCGAAGAAGTTGGACCACGCCAGCGAACCGGCATAGGCGTTGGTCATGTTGATCTTGACCTGCGAGATCACCACCAGCAGCGCGGTGGCCAGCAGCGCGATCCGCGGCGACGAGAACACCTGGCCGAAGCCGATCAGATACATCTGCGTCGGATTGACGGCCTGCTCCAGCGGCACCGCGCTGCTGATGGCGAGATAGGCCAGCAGCGCGCCGCCCAGCATCTTGGCGATGCCCAGGAAAATCCAGCCCGGCCCGGCGACCAGCACGCCGAAGTGCCAGCGCAGGCGGTTGGCCGCGGTCTTGGGCGGCATGAAGCGCAGGAAGTCGACCTGTTCGCCGATCTGCGTGATCAGCGCCACGCCGACCGCCGTGGCGGCGCCGAACATCAGCACGTTGAAGTGGCCGTTCTGGCCGGAGCGGCCGGCGTAGGCCATCAGCTGCGACGGCAGCTCCGGCTGCTTGTACAGGATGGCGATGAAGGGCAGGGCCATCAGCACCAGCCATACCGGCTGCGTCAGCATCTGGATGCGGCTGATCAGGGTGACGCCGTGCGTGACCAGCGGGATCACCACCAGCGCGCTGACCATGTAGCCGAGATAGAGCGGCAGATGGAAGTACAGCTCCAGCGCGTAGGCCATGATGGCCGCCTCCAGCGCGAACAGGATGAACGTGAACGAGGCGTAGACGAAGGACGAGATCGTCGAGCCGATGTAGCCGAAGCCGGCGCCGCGCGTCAGCAGGTCCATGTCGACGCCGTACTGGGCGGCGTAGTAGCTGATCGGCAGGCCGGTCAGGAAGATGATCAGGCCGACCGCCATGATGGCCCACAGCGCGTTGATGAAGCCGTAGTTGACGGTGATGGTGCCGCCGATCGCCTCCAGCACCAGGAAGGAGATCGCGCCGAAGGCGGTGTTCGAGACGCGGAACACCGACCACCTGCGGAAGGAACGGGGCGTGAAGCGCAGCGCGTAGTCCTCGATGGTTTCGTTGGCCACCCAGGTGTTGTAGTCGCGCCGTATCTTGACGATGCGCTGTGTTGTAGTCATGCCGGGCCCGTAAATAAAAAAAGCAGCTAGTGTCTCTAGCTGCTTTCTTAAGCAATTTACATGCCGACTGTGACGCTCAACGCTGCATCTTGTTGTTGCTCAGCTTGTCCAGCAGGCGCGCCAGTTCTTCCTGCATCACCGGCGACAGGTTGATGAACTGGCAGCCGATCTGCACCTGCTCGCCCAGCAGGAAGGAGCGGAAAGTACGCTGCAGGCGCACTTCCAGGTCGGCGATCATCACCGAGTCCGGGCCCAGCTCCAGCCGCACGCGCTGCAGCTTGCGGCCCACGTGCAGGCCGACGCAATCGCGCGGCGGCGCGCGCATGCCGACGCCGCCCGACGAGAAGTCATACAGCTGCAATTCATACGGCTTGCCGTTCAGCACGAACGAGGCCATGTAGTAGATGCCCAGCGGGGTTTCCAGGCGGGTCGAGGAGCGACGGTTCAGCACCAGGCACTTGAGCGGGAACTCCAGCGGGATCAGGGTCGGCTCGCCCGGCTGGCTGGCCCAGTCCGGCGACGCCAGCTTGAACTGGATCTTGGCCGAACGCAGCCAGGCCACGAAGGTGGCCTCGCCGGGCGGGATGAATTCGCCCTCGTTCAATTCCAGCACAAAATACGGGTTTTCAGGGTCGACCGACTTGATGCGCGCCATCACCACGTTGGTGGTGCTGGCGGGATAAATCGAGATCGGATCGCCGTTTTCGGCGAGCAGGGTCAGCGAATCGCCGATGTCATGCTCATCGGCCATATCGTGCGGTTTCGAACCCGCCGGAATTGGTTCCACAGCATCTTTTAGGCTGGGAGGACCGCGGCGAAATTCATTTGGTATAGGATCGTTCACGACGGCATATCTCTTTGATAATGACTTCTGTAATGCGAGGTCGATCTGCACAGTTTACAAGTTATTCGCGCTCTTGGCTTGCAAAATAGCAAGAATATTTCGCGAACTGTCTCAGAACTGCTCTTCCGGCCGCAGATAGCGCCATTGACCGACCGGCAGGTCGCCCAGCTTGACCTTGCCGATGCGCACTCGTTTCAGTCCGACAACTTTCAAGCCCACCATGTCGCACATGCGGCGGATCTGGCGCTTCTTGCCTTCGCGCAGCGTGAAGCTGAGCTGGTCGTCGTTTTGCCAGCGCACCTTGGCCGGCAGCAGCGGCTTGCCGTCCATCCACAGGCCGTGGTTGAGTTTTTTCAGGTCGCTGTCGGGCAGCTTGCCCGGCTTGGTGTACTCGACGCGCACCAGGTATTCCTTGTCGACGTCGGTGGTCTCGCCGATCAGGTGCTTGGCCACGCGGCCGTCCTGGGTCAGCACCAGCAGGCCGACCGAATCGATGTCCAGGCGGCCGGCCGGCACCAGCGAGCGCAACTGGGTGGGGTGGAAGATTTCCGGCGACGGATCGTCCGGCCAGCGGTTTTCCGGCTTGACCAGCACCACGGCCGGCTGGTAGCCGTCCTCGGCCTGGCCGCTGACATAGCCCATCGGCTTGTTGATCAGCACCGTGACGCGCTTGGACTGCTCGGCGGCGGCCTGGCGCTCGACGGTGACTTTCTGGCTCGGGTAGATCTTGGTGCCCAGTTCGGAGATGACCTGGCCATCGACCCGTACCCAGCCGCGCGCTATCCACTCGTCGGCTTCGCGGCGCGAGCACAGGCCCAGTTCGGACATGCGTTTGGATAGGCGTAATAATTCTTCGGACATGGTGCTTTTCTTGTAAAGGAGGGATGCTGCTTAAAAACGGAGTTTATACCTTGATGGCGTCCAGCAGGTCGGTTTCGAGCTGGATCTGGCTGCGGGCGTTGCTCAGCGCGGCGCCGTCGATCAGGAACACGTCTTCCACGCGCTCGCCCAGGGTCATGACCTTGGCCGTGTGCAGGTTGATCTTGTACTTGGTTAGCACATTGGCGATCGAGTAGAGCAGGCCGGTGCGGTCGTTGGCCGCCACCGACAGCAGGTAGTACTGGCCGCGCTCGTCCGGCCGCAGATCGACCGTCGGCTGGATCGGGAAGGTGCGCGACAGCCGCGACAAGCGCCCCTGGCTGGGCGGCGGCAGCGCCTCGGGCGTGGTCAGCAGCGCGCACAGCTCGTGCTCGATCAGGCTGATGATGTCGCGGTAGCTGTTGGCGAAGCTCTGCTCGGTGACCAGGAAGGTGTCGAGCGCGTAGCCGTGGCGCGTGGTGTGGATCTTGGCGTCGAGGATGCTGAAGTTCTTGCGGTCGAAATAGCCGCAGATGCGCGCGAACAGGTCCGGCTGGTCCTTGATGTAGACGGCGATCTGCAAGCCTTCGCCGATCGGCGCCAGGCGGCACTTGACCACCGGCTTGTCGCTGTTAAAGCGGTCATACAGCGCGCGGGTCTGCCAGGCGATGTCGGAGGCGTCGTGGCGCAGGAAGTAGGCGACGTCGAGCTGCTTCCACAGGTCTTCATGCGCATCGTGCGGCAGGCCGTACAGGCGCAGCGTCGCCAGCGCCTCCTGCTGGCGGTTCTTCAATTCATGGTCGGCGCTGTGCGGCTCGCCGCCCAGCACGCGCAGCGTGATGCGGTACAGGTCTTCCAGCAGCTTGGCCTTCCAGGCGTTCCACACCTTGGGGCTGGTGCCGCGGATGTCGGCCACCGTCAGCAGGTACAGCGCGGTCAGGTGGCGCTCGTCGCCGACCAGCTTGGCGAAGGCCTGGATCACGTCCGGGTCCGACAGGTCCTGCTTCTGCGCGACCTGCGACATGGTCAGGTGGTTCTCGACCAGGAACACCACCAGTTCGGTGTCCTCGGCGCTCATGCCGTGCTCGCGGCAGAACTGCTCGGCGTCGGCCATGCCCAGCTTGGAGTGGTCGCCGCCGCGGCCCTTGGCGATGTCGTGGAACAGCGCGGCCAGGTACAGCACCCACGGCTGCGGGAAGTTGGCCATCAGCTGGCTGCAGAACGGGTATTCGTGCGCATGCTCGGCCATCGAGAAGCGGCGCATATTGCGCACCACCATCAGGATGTGCTGGTCTACGGTGTAGACGTGGAACAGGTCGTGCTGCATCTGGCCGACGATCTTGCGGAAGTTGGGCAGGTAGCGGCCCAGGATCGACAGGTCGTTCATGCGGCGCAGCGCGTGGATGATGCCGACCGGCGCCTGCAGGATGCGCAGGAACAGCGCGCGGTTGGCCGGATCGGCGCGGAACTGGGCGTCGATCAGGAAGCGCTCGTGCCACAGCGCGCGCATGGTGCGCGAGGTCATGCCCTTGAGCGACGGCCGTTCGGTCATCAGCACGAAGATTTCCAGCATCGCCGACGGCGTCTTGAGGAAGGTGTCGTCCTCGGCGATGTCGATCAGGCCGTTCAAGTCGTTGAAGCGGGCGTTGATGGGCACCGCGACGTCGGCTTTCGGGAACAGCCGTTCCTCGATGTTCTGGATCAGGATGGTGTTCAGCTGCGTGACGGTCTTGGCGGCCCAGTAGTAGCGCTGCATCAGGTATTCGCTGGCGCGGCGCATGTGGACGCCGCTGCCGGTGGCGCTCAGGCCCAGCGACTCGGCGATCGCGGTCTGGACGTCGAACACCAGCCGGTCTTCGCGGCGGCCGGCGTGCAGGTGCAGGCGCACGCGGATGTCCTTGAAGGCGCGCTCTTTCTCCATCAGCTGCTTGGCTTCGGTCTGGGTGATCAGGCCGGAGGTGGCCAAGGTGCGCCACGAGTTGGCCAGGCCGGCGGCCTTGACCATCCACAGGATCACCTGCAGGTCGCGCAGGCCGCCCGGGCTTTCCTTGCAGTTCGGCTCCAGGCTGAAGGCGGTGTCCTCGTACTTGGCGTGGCGCTGCTTCATCTCCAGCATCTTGGCGTGGTAGAAGGCGCGCGGATCCATCGCCGCGTCGTAGCGGCGCTGCAGTTCGGCGAACAGCTGCTCGTCGCCGCAGATGACGCGCGCTTCCAGCAGGCTGGTTTGCACCGTGATGTCGGCGGCCGACTCGCTCAGGCACTCGTCCACCGTGCGGATGCTGTGGCCGATCTCCAGGCCCAGGTCCCACAGCAGCTGCACCAGTTCCTCCAGCTTGGCCGTGGTGGCGGCGTCGGGCGCCTGTTCCAGCAGGATCAGGAGGTCGACGTCGGAATAGGGGAACAGTTCGCCGCGGCCGTAGCCGCCGACGCCGACCAGCGCCGTGCTGGCCGGCAGCCGGGCCGCGTGCCAGGCCGTGGTCAGCACCGCGTCGACGCTCTGGCGCAGGCTGCGCAGCAGCTTTTCCGGCATGCCGTCTTCGCGGAAGCCGGCGATCACCACCTGGCGGTCGGCCTTCAGCTGGCGCTTGAGCTGTTCGCGCAGTTCCTTTTGCATCGCGGCCGCGGACATCGGTGGCTTAGGCCGCAGCGGTGGCGGTATCGGTGATAAACGCCGGCGGCGGCGGGCTGCCGGCCGACAGCGTTAGCACCTCATAGCCGGTCTCGGTGACCAGGATCATGTGCTCCCACTGCGCCGACAGGCTGCGGTCCTTGGTTTTGATGGTCCAGCCGTCGCCCATTTCGCGGATCTCGCGCTTGCCGGCGTTGATCATCGGCTCGATGGTGAAGATCATGCCGGGCTTCAGCTCTTCCAGCGTGCCGGGGCGGCCGTAGTGCAGCACCTGCGGCTCTTCGTGGAACACCTTGCCGATGCCGTGGCCGCAGAATTCGCGCACCACGCTGTAGCCGGCTTTTTCCGCGTGCTGCTGGATCACGTGGCCGATGTCGCCCAGGTGGGCGCCCGGCTTGACCTTGGAAATGCCCAGCCACATGCACTCGTAGGTGATCTCGGACAGGCGCTTGGCCAGGATCGACGGCTCGCCGATGAAGAACATGCGGCTGTTGTCGCCGTGGTAGCCGTCCTTGATGACGGTGATGTCGAGGTTGACCACGTCGCCGTTCTTCAGCACCTTGTCGCCCGGGATGCCGTGGCAGATGACGTCGTTGACCGAGGTGCAGATGGCCTTGGGGTAGGGCGTGTAGCCCGGCGGGCAGTAGTTCAGCGGCGCCGGGATGGTGCCCTGGACGTTGCTCATGTATTCGTGGCAGAGGCGATCCAGTTCACCGGTGGTGACGCCGGCCTTGACGAAGGGCGTGATGTAGTCGAGCACTTCGGAGCCCAGGCGGCCGGCAATGCGCATGCCTTCGATGTCTTCGGCGGTTTTGATGGAAATGGACATAGTGGATCGCAATCAGCAAGGTAAACGGTAAAAACGCCTGGCGAGCGGAAGGACCTGCTCGCGGCGTGCAATATGTTGAAATTATAAACGACGCGGAGGGCTCCGCGTGCGTTGCCTGTGCGACGATCGCCGTCAGGCGCCGCGGACGGCGGCGCGGCGGCGGCCGAACCAGCCCACCAGCCCCAGTCCGCCCAGCAGCATGGCCCAGGTGTCCGCTTCCGGCACGGCGGTGTGGATCGCGCCGTCGCCCTCGCCGTTGGCGCCCAGGCCGAAGGCGATGCGGCGCGCGTATTCGCTGGCCAGGTCGTCCAGGTTCAGCTCCTGCTCCATGACGAATTCCTCGACGCCGCCCTCGGTGGCGCCGGCCGAGGCCAGGCCGCCCGGCAGGCGGCGGGCCTGGTGCCGGCCTTCCTGGTCCAGGTCGTCGAACTGGTCCAGTTTCGTCTCGTCGTCGCGCGGCTCGGCGTCGGCCAGGCCCATGTCGGCGAATTCCACCGTGCCTTCCAGCTCGCGGCTTTGCTCCTGGGGCGCGGCGGCCACGGCCGGGGCGGTGCGCGCGATGCGGCTGACGTTGCCGCAGATCTTGGGCACCAGGATGCAGTGCTCGCCCACGCAGTAGACCGCGCCCGGCTCGATGCGGTCGGCCGCCCACTTGCCGCGGGTGACCGTGTTGCACAGCGAGGCGCTGCCGAAGTGCATGTCGCGGATGTCCGGGTTGTACTGGTTCTTGCCGATGATGCCGTCGCGGGTGATGCTGACCGTGTCGTCCGACTGGCCTTCCTCCATGCGGCGCTTGAGCGTGCCGCGCACGGCGGCCGGGATGTCGGCGTAGTGGTCGATGGCGGCGGCGGCGGTGCCGGTGTAGGGGTTGTGTCCAGGTCGATCCCAGGAACAGGCGGGCTGGACGGCGGCGGCGAGTGTCACGGCAAACAGGAAGGGCATGACGGCTGTCTTTCGTTCTGGACGGTTGAAATCAATAGTTATTAATATGGTGGAACTAATGTTTTCGAGATGATATTACAATTTCGATATCTTGGGGATATCCGCGGGAATTTATTCATGCTGCGCGCCATCTTGGTGCGGGTGTGTTGTGTTTTTGCTAGCAATGCACCAGCGCGGAGCGCGCGCGATAGGGCGACAGTGCTTGCCTAAGTGGCTGTTTTCAGGGTAGAATCTCGGGTTGCTTGAATTCGGTTTGAGCAATGTTGTTAATTTGGCTGTTAATTTTGTTTAATAAACGCGAATCCGGTCGACAAGGGTGCCTCTATGGTGACTGATCGGATTCCAGACCCAACCCTGGAGTTTAATATGTCCGTAACTATGCGCGAAATGCTGGAAGCCGGTGTCCACTTCGGTCACCAAACCCGTTTCTGGAACCCAAAGATGGCACCGTTCATCTTCGGTCACCGCAACAAGATCCATATCATCAACTTGGAAAAGACGATGGCCATGTATCAAGATGCGATGAAGCACGTGAAACAGGTCGCTTCGAACCGCGGCACCATCCTGATGGTCGGCACCAAGCGTCAAGCACGCGAAATCATTGCAGCTGAAGCGGCACGCGCAGGCGTTCCTTTCGTCGACCAGCGTTGGCTGGGCGGCATGCTGACCAACTTCAAGACCATCAAGACCTCGATCAAGCGCCTGAAAGACATGGAAGCAACGATCGAAGACGGTTCGGTTGAGAAGCTGTCGAAAAAAGAAGCGCTGATGTTCCAACGCGAAATGATCAAGCTGCAAAAATCGATCGGCGGTATCAAGGACATGGGCGGCGTTCCTGACGCCATCTTCGTCGTTGACGTTGGCTACCACAAGGGCGCCATCACCGAAGCCGCTAAACTGGGTATCCCGGTTATCGGCGTGGTCGATACCAACCACTCGCCAGAAGGCGTTCAGTTCGTTATTCCAGGCAACGACGACTCGTCGAAAGCCATCACTCTGTACGCCCGCGGCGTGGCAGATGCGATCCTGGAAGGCCGTGCTGCTGCCGGTAACGAAGTAGTTGAAATGGTCAAAGCCGCAGCTGGCGACGAATTCGTCGAAGTTAACGAACAGGCTTAATCGTTCGTAGCAAGCTGTAAGAAAAAGGGGTGGCCAACAGCTCCCCCTTTTTTTTAACGTAAATGGTTAGAGCACCGCTCACCACCCCCACCGAATACAGGAGAAACACATGGCAGCTATTACTGCAGCAATGGTAGGCGAACTGCGCGCGAAGACTGACGCGCCTATGATGGAATGCAAAAAGGCACTGACCGAAGCCGAAGGCGACATGGGTCGCGCGGAAGAGATCCTGCGCGTCAAGCTGGGCGGCAAGGCTGGTAAGGCAGCAAGCCGCATCACCGCCGAAGGCGTGGTCGCCACCTACATCGCCAACGGCGTAGGCGCACTGATCGAAGTGAACTCGGAAACCGACTTCGTCGCTAAAAACGACGACTTCCTGAACCTGGCCAACACCGCCGCCCGTCTGGTGGCTGAAAAGAACCCGGCCGACGTCGCAGCCCTGCTGGCCCTGCCAGCAGGCGACGACGGCAAGACCCTGGACGAAGTGCGCGCTGCACTGATCGGCAAAATCGGCGAAAACATGTCGATCCGCCGCTTCCAGCGTTTCGAAACCAGCAGCAAGCTGGCGTCGTACCTGCACGGCACCCGCATCGGCGTGATGGTTGAATTCGACGGCGCCGACGAGCAAGTCGGTAAAGACGTGGCCATGCACATCGCCGCGATGAAGCCGGTGTCGCTGTCGGCTGACCAGGTTCCTGCCGAACTGATCGAAAAAGAGCGCTCGGTCGCCAAGCTGAAGGCCGACGAAGACGCTGCCGCCGCGGTTGCCGCCGGCAAGCCGGTGCAGCCTGCCGACATCGTCGCCAAGCGCCTGGAAGGCTCGGTACAGAAGTACCTGAAGGAAGTGTCGCTGCTGAACCAGGCTTTCGTGAAAAACGACAAGCAATCGATCGAGCAGATGCTGAAAGAAAAATCGACCGCCGTGAAAGCCTTTGCCATGTACGTGGTGGGCGAGGGCATCGAGAAGAAGGTGGACGACTTCGCCGCAGAAGTGGCCGCCCAGGTGGCCGCTTCCAAAGGAGCGTAATATCAAGAAAACGGGCCGAGAGGCCCGTTTTTTTAAGCCCGCAGCAGTGCCCGGCGCCGGGCGAGGTATCATAGGCGCCGGCAGCCTTACCCGAATAAACCCCACTTAGTTAGGAGCCCCGTCTCATGTCCAAACCAGCCTACAAGCGCGTCCTCCTCAAATTGTCCGGCGAAGCGCTGATGGGAGATGATCCTTACGGCATCAACCGCGGCACGATCGAGCGGATGGTGGCCGATGTGGCCGAGGTCGCGAAACTGGGCGTGGAACTGGCGATCGTCATCGGCGGCGGCAATATCTTCCGCGGCGTCGCGCCCGGCGCCCAAGGCATGGACCGCGCCACCGCCGACTACATGGGCATGCTGGCCACCGTGATGAACGCGCTGGCCCTGGCCGACGCCATGCGCCATGTCGGCATCACCGCCCGCGTCATGTCGGCGATCGGCATCGAGCAGGTCGTCGAGCCGTATGTGCGCCCGAAAGCGCTGCAGTACCTCGAAGAAGGCAAGGTGGTCGTCTTCGCCGCCGGCACCGGCAACCCGTTCTTCACCACCGACACCGCCGCCGCGCTGCGCGGTTCGGAAATGAGCGCCGAGATCGTGCTGAAGGCCACCAAGGTCGACGGCGTCTACACCGCCGATCCGAAGAAAGACCCGAACGCCACGCTGTACCACTCGATCAGCTTCGATGAAGCCATCGCCAAGCATTTGCAAGTGATGGACGCCACCGCCTTCGCGCTGTGCCGCGACCAGAAACTGCCGATCAAAGTGTTCTCCATCACCAAGCCGGGCGCGCTGATGCGCGTCATCATGGGCGAGGATGAGGGTACACTGGTTCACGTTTAAACAATATTCCGATACAGGAGAGCAGCAATGTCCGTAGCTGACGTTAAAAAGAATGCGCAAGAGCGCATGACCAAATCGCTGGAAACCTTGCGCGCCGATCTGGCCAAGGTCCGTACCGGCCGCGCCCACACCGGCATCCTGGACCACGTGATGGTCGAGTACTACGGTTCGCCGACCGCGCTGACCCAGGTGGCCAACGTGACCCTGATGGACGCCCGCACCATCGGCGTGCAGCCGTTCGAGAAGAAAATGGCCGCGACCATTGAAAAGGCCATCCGCGACGCCGACCTGGGCCTGAACCCGTCGTCGCAGGGCGACATGATCCGCGTGCCGACCCCGCCGCTGACCGAAGAGCGCCGCAAGGAGATGGTCAAGCTGGTCAAGAGCGAAGCCGAGGACGCGAAGATTGCCGTGCGCAACATCCGCCGCGACGGCAACGAAACCCTGAAAAAGCTGGTCAAGGACAAGTCGATCTCGGAGGACGACGAGCGCCGCGCGTCGGACGACGTGCAGAAGCTGACCGACAAGTTCATCGCCGACATCGATAAGATGGTTGTGGAGAAAGAAAAAGAAGTCCTGACGGTTTAACAAGCTGCTGCATCACGTCATTCCCGCGCCGGCGGGAATCCATGGGCCGCGTGGCGATACGCTCAGCATGGATTCCCGCTTGCGCGGGAATGACGTTTCTGCGGGGTGCGTCTTGTCTTTTTGCGTCACAACTGCAATACTTTATACTTTGGCACCGAAGTTTTCATGAAATATACGAGTTCGACTACCGAGGTTCCCGAAGCGCCCAGCGTACCGCGCCATGTCGCCATCATCATGGACGGCAATGGCCGCTGGGCGACCAAGCGCTTCCTGCCGCGCGTGGCCGGACACGTCAAGGGCGTGGAAGCCGTGCGCACCGTGGTCGAGGCCTGCGCCCGCCGCGGCGTCGAATACCTGACCGTGTTCGCCTTCAGCTCGGAAAACTGGCGCCGCCCCGAAGAGGAAGTCTCGCTGCTGATGCGCCTGTTCGTGACGGCGCTGGACCGCGAAGTGGCCAAGTTGCACGCCAACAATATCCGCTTGAAAGTCGTGGGCGACCTGTCCCGCTTCGACGCCAAACTGCAAAACATGATCGCCGCCGCCGAGCGCAAGACCGCCGGCAACACCCGCATGACCGTCACCGTCTGCGCCAACTACGGCGGCCGCTGGGACATCATGCAGGCGGTGGCGAAGATGGTGGCGGCGCACCCGGGCGCCACCGACTTCTCCGAGGAGCAGCTGGCGCCGCACCTGGCGATGGCCTACGCGCCCGAGCCCGACCTGTTCATCCGCACCGGCGGCGAGCAGCGCATCTCCAACTTCCTGCTGTGGCAACTGGCCTACACGGAACTGTTCTTCACCGACACCTACTGGCCCGATTTTTCCATCGAGTGCCTTGACGAGGCGATCGCCTCCTACCAGCACCGCGAGCGCCGCTTCGGCCGCACCGGGGCGCAACTGGCCGAGAAGACAAGCTAATGCTGAAAACGAGGATTATTACCGCTGTGCTCTTACTGGCGGTGTTGCTGCCGGTCCTGTTCTTCAACTACTTCCCCGCGTTTGGCTTCGTGGTCACGCTGTTTGTCGGCGCCGCCATCTGGGAGGGCGCGCGCCTGTTCGGCCTGGGCGCCAGCGCCGCCCGCGTGGCCGGCCTGGCGGCCGTGGTGCTGTTCGTGGCGCTGCTGAACTACCAGGGCCAGCCGGGCGGCGCCCGGTCGCTGTTCGCCGTGGCGTCGCTGCTGTGGCTGATCCGCTACGCGCCTTCGCTGGGCCTCGGCCTGCCGCCGCTCAAGGGCGCGGCCAACTGGGCGCTGTCGGTGACCTTCAGCTTCGCCGTCTTCGCCTGCTTCTTCGCGATCGTCGAGCTGTACCGCCATTCGCCGCTGTACCTGCTGTCGGTGATGGTGCTGGTGTGGATCGCCGACATCGGCGCCTATTTCTCCGGCAAGGCCTTCGGCAAGCGCAAGCTGGCGCCGTCCATCTCGCCGGGCAAGTCGTGGGAGGGCGCCATCGGCGGCGCCGTCGCCGTGCTGGCCATCGCCGCGCTGTCGATCGTGCTGGCGGGCGACGCCGCGCCCTGGCTGCGGGATACCTTCGCCTACAAGCTGCAGGCCCGCTTCGGCTGGGCGCTGACCTTGCTGGCGCTGCTGGCCGTGGTCGCCGCCTCGGTGGTCGGCGACCTGTTTGAATCCCAACTCAAGCGCCGCGCCGCGATGAAGGACAGCAGCAACCTGCTGCCCGGCCACGGCGGCGTGCTTGACCGTATCGACGCCTTGATCCCCGTGCTGCCGCTGGCGGCCCTGATCGGCGCCTGGCTCTGATACCCGGCTCTGAAAGAATAACTATGCAACGTATCACCATCCTTGGCGCCACCGGTTCGGTCGGCGTGTCCACGCTGGACGTGCTCGCCCGCCATCCCGAGCGCTATTCCGTCTACGCCCTGTCCGCGCATAGCCGCGTCGAAGAACTGGCCGCGCAGTGCGTGCGCTTCCGTCCCGCGCGCGCGGTGGTCGGCAGCGCCGCCGCCGCCGACCAGCTGGCCGCGCTGCTGCGCTCGGCCGGCGTCGACACCGAGGTCGAATACGGCGAGGCCGCGCTGTGCGGCATCGCCAGCGCGGCCGAAGTCGACAGCGTGATGGCCGCCATCGTCGGCGCCGCCGGCCTGGCGCCGACCCTGGCCGCGGCCCGCGCCGGCAAGAAGGTCCTGCTGGCCAACAAGGAAGCGCTGGTGATGTCGGGCCAGCTGTTCATCGACGCCGCCCACGCGGCCGGCGCGGTGCTGCTGCCGATCGACAGCGAGCACAATGCGATCTTCCAGTGCCTGCCGCAGTCCTACGGCCGTTCGCCTGAGGGCAGCGGCGTCGCCAAGATCCTGCTGACCGCTTCCGGCGGCCCGTTCCTGGCGCGCGCGGTCGAGACGCTGGACGCGGTGACGCCCGACCAGGCCTGCAAGCATCCGACCTGGTCGATGGGCCGCAAGATCTCGGTCGACTCGGCCACCATGATGAACAAGGGACTTGAAGTGATCGAGGCGCACTGGCTGTTCGGCGCGCCGGCCGGGCAGATCGAAGTGGTGATCCATCCGCAGTCGGTGATCCATTCGATGGTGTCGTATGTCGACGGTTCGGTGCTGGCGCAGCTGGGCAACCCCGACATGCGCACGCCGATCGCCCACGCGCTGGCCTACCCGGAGCGCATCGCCTCCGGCGTCGCCCAGCTGGACCTGACGCAGATCGCCACGCTGCAGTTCGAGCGCCCCGACTTCAACCGTTTCCCATGCCTGGCGCTGGCCTTCGAGGCGCTGCGCGCCGGCGGCACCGCGCCGGCCCTGCTGAACGCGGCCAATGAAATCGCGGTCCAAGCCTTTTTGGACTTGAAGATCGGCTTCCGCCAGATCGACCGCGTCATTGCGCACGTGATGGAGGCGCTGCCGCACGGCGCCGCCGACAGCATCGCCGCCGTGATGGCGCAGGACGCCGCCGCGCGCGCCGCCGCTGAAACCTATATCGCCGGACTGGTCAAATGAACTTCCTGCACACCGTACTGGCGTTCGTCGTCTGCCTCGGTTCCCTGATCGTTTTCCACGAGCTGGGGCACTACCTGGTGGCGCGCTGGTGCGGCGTCAAGGTGCTGCGGTTTTCGGTCGGCATGGGCAAGGTGGTGTGGTCGCGCCGTTTCGGCCCCGACCAGACCGAGTGGGCCGTGTCGGCGCTGCCGCTGGGCGGCTACGTCAAGATGCTGGACGCGCGCGAGGGCGAGCTGGCCGGCCTGCCGCCGGAAGACCTGGCGCGCGAGTTCACGCGCCAGAACGTCTGGAAGCGCATCGCCATCGTGGCCGCCGGCCCGCTGGCCAACTTCCTGATCGCGATCGTGCTGTTCGCCGGCCTGTACATGCATGGCGTCGAGGAGCCGAGCAGCAAGATCGGGATGCACGGCGTGGGCGCGCTGGGCGAGACGGTCGCGGTGGAATCCACGCCGGCCTGGCAGGCGGGCCTGCGCGGCGGCGACCTGGTCACCGCCATCAACGACCAGCCGGTGGCCGTCTGGTCCGAGCTGCGCTGGCAGCTGATCCAGGCCGCGATCGACAAGACCGAGGCCCGCATCGCCGTCGAGCGCGCGGGGCAGGGGCGCTTTACCTTCGTGCTGCCGCCGTCGGCGATGGCGGCGCTGAACCTGGAGGGCGACGTGCCGTCCGAGCTGGGCATCGGCGTCGCGCGCCCGGCGCCGGTGGTGCAGCAGGTGGTGGCGGGCGGCCCGGCCGAGCGCGCCGGCCTGCAGCCGGGCGACCTGCTGCTGTCGGTGGACGGCTCGGCCGTGGCCGACGGCATCGCCTTCATCGACATCATGCGCGCCTCGGCCGGCAAGACCGTGCAGGTGGCGCTGCAGCGCGCCGGCCGGCAGCTGGCGCTGGACGTGGCGCCGCAGGCGGAACAGGTAAAAACGCGCACCGGAACTGTAACAGTCGGTAAGATCGGCGCGTATGTCGCTCTGCAGCCGGATATGATCAGCGTGCCATCGTCCCCCGTGGCGGCGGTCGGCAAGGCGCTGGTCCGGGTATGGGATACCTGCAGCATGACGCTGAAGATGATCGGCAAGATGATCACCGGCGAGGCCTCGCTGAAGAACGTCACCGGCCCGATCACGATTGCCGACTATGCCGGCCAGACCGCAAGGATGGGCGCGGCCAGCTATTTGAGCTTCATCGCCTTCATCAGCATCAGTTTGGGGGTGATGAATTTACTACCGATTCCGGTTCTGGATGGGGGGCATTTGCTGTATTATTCGCTGGAAGTTTTAACTGGGCGTTCTGTGCCGGAGCGCGTAGGCGAAATTGCGCAGCGCCTGGGCATGGGTTTATTACTGACCTTGATGCTGCTGGCGGTGTTTAATGACGTCGCCCGGCTGCTGTAGCAGTACTGTGTAGTTCTCGTTGATTTAGCCATTGAATAACCCCAATGAAATTATATTCTGACCGTATTACTTCACCTTCCTTTCGCCGTAGCCTGATCGGCGCCGCTGTCCTGGCGCTCTGCGCCGGCAGCGCAATGGCCGTCGAGCCCTTCGTCATCAAAGACATCCGCGTAGAAGGGATTCAGCGTACGGAAGCCGGTACGGTGTTCAGCTATCTGCCGGTGCGCGTCGGCGAGACCTTCAACGACGACAAGTCCATCACCGCCATCAAGGCGCTGTATGCGACCGGTTTCTTCAAGGACGTCAAGCTGGAAGCCGATGGCGGCGTGCTGGTGGTGCTGGTCGAGGAACGCCCGGCCATCGCCAAGGTGGAGTTCACCGGCACCAAGGAATTTGAAAAAGACACGCTGGTCAAGGCGCTGAAGGACATCGGCGTCGGCGAGACCAAGATCTTCGACAAGGCTTCGGTCGACCGCGCCGAGCAGGAGCTCAAGCGCCAGTACCTGTCGCACGGCCTGTACGGCGTCAAGGTGGTCACCACCGTCACGCCGATCGAGCGTAACCGCGTCAACATCACCTTCGCGGTGGACGAGGGCGACGTCGCCAAGATCAAGCAGATCAACATCGTCGGCAACAAGGTGTTCTCGGACAAGGAGCTGAAGGAAAACCTGGCGCTCAACACCGGCGGCTGGTTCAGCTGGTACACCAAGGCCGACCAGTACTCCAAGACCAAGCTGACCGGCGACATCGAGTCGCTCAAGTCCTTCTACCTGAACCGCGGCTACATCGAGATGAACATCGAGTCGACCCAGGTGTCGATCACGCCCGACAAGAAGGACATCTACATCACCATCAACATCACCGAGGGCGAGAAGTACAAGGTCTCCGGCATCAAGTTCGAAGGCGAGACCTTCGGCCGCGAAGAGGAACTGCGCTCGCTGGTGTTGCTGCGCCAGGGCGAGACCTATTCGGGCGAGCGCCTGACCGCGACCAACAAGCTGATCTCGGACCGCCTGGGCACCTTCGGCTACGCCTTCGCCAACGTCAACGCCAACCCGGACATCGACCGCGCCAAGCGCGAGGTGGCCTTCACCTTCTTCATCGATCCGGGCAAGCGCGCCTACGTGCGCCACATGAACATCGCCGGCAACACCAGCACCCGCGACGAAGTGATACGCCGCGAGTTCCGCCAGTTCGAGTCCTCGTGGTACGACGCCAACAAGATCAAGCTGTCGCGCGACCGCGTCGACCGCCTCGGCTACTTCAAGGACGTCACCGTCGATACGCCGGAAGCCCAGGGCACGTCCGACCAGGTCGACGTCAACCTGACCGTGGTCGAGAAGCCGACCGGTAACTTCCAGATCGGCGGCGCGTTCTCGCAGTCGGAGAAGTTCTCGTTCCAGGCGGCGATCCAGCAGGCCAACTTCGCCGGTTCGGGCACCACCGTCGGCATCGAGCTGAATACCTCGAAGTACAGCCGCACGATCTCGTTCTCGCAGACCGACCCTTACTACACCGACGACGGCGTCTCGCGCGGCTACGAGATCTATCTGCGCACGCAGCAGCCGCCGGCGCTGAACATCGGTTCCTACACCATCAAGCAGCAGGGCGGCCGCATCAACTACGGCGTGCCGTTCTCGGAAGTCGACACCGTGTTCTTCGGCATCGGCCTGGAACGCTCGAAGATCACCACCGACACGACTTCGCCGATCCGCTTCCAGGAATACGTGAACACCATCAACGGCACCACCTCCGGTGTCGGCACCGCCTCGACCAACGCCGTGCCGCTGACGGCGGCGTGGGCGCGCGACAGCCGCGACTCGGCGCTGACGCCGACCGTGGGCCGCTACCAGCGCGCCAACATCGAGCTGGACCTGATCGGCGCGCAGAAGTACTACCGCGCCGTCTACGAGCAGCAGTGGTACAAGCCGCTGTTCTCCAAGGTCACGCTGGCCCTGAAGGGCGAGATCGACTACGGCCATGGCCTGGGCGACAGCAGCTATCCGGTGTTCAAGAACTTCTACGGCGGCGGCATCGGTTCGGTGCGCGGCTACCTGAGCTCCTCGCTGGGCGCGGTCGACACCCAATACGGCGACGCGCTGGGCGGCGCCTCGCGCCTGATCGGCAATGCCGAGCTGCAGATGCCGTTCCCGGGCTCCGGCCAGGACCGCAGCCTGCGCTGGTTCGGCTTCGTCGACGGCGGCCAGGTCTACCAGGAAGGCCAGAAAATGCGCTATTCCGAGCTGCGCTACGCGGCCGGCCTGGGCATCAGCTGGATTTCCCCGGTGGGTCCGCTCAAGTTGAGTTATGCTAAGCCCCTGAACGCCAAGCCGGGCGACCGCCTGGAACGCTTCCAGTTCCAGATGGGCAGCGGCTTCTGATGCGGGTTTTGTTGGCATTGAGTATTAATTTTTACCTCGGAGAAACAAGTTGAAGATTGCATCCGCTAACGTGACCAAATATCTCGCCGTGCTTGCACTGGGCTGGTGTGCATTGGCGCCGGTGCAGGCCCAGACCTCGGCCTCGCGCATCGCGTGGCTGAGCCCAGAGCGCATCTACAACGAATCGAAGCTGGCCAAGCTGGCCGGCGAGAAGCTGGCCGAGGAATTCAAGAGCCGCGAGAAAGCCATGCAGGATATGGCCTTGCGCCTGAAGACGGCGTCGGAAAAGCTGGACAAGGATGCGCCGACGCTGGCCGAGGCCGACCGCATCAAGCGCCAGCGCGATGTGTTCGAGCTGGACAAGGAATACCAGCGCCGCCAGCGCGAGTTCCGCGAAGACCTGAACCAGCGCACCAACGAGGAACGCCAGGCGATTTCGGAAAAGGCCACCAAGATCATCAAGCAGATGGCCAACGTGGAAGGCTTCGATATCGTGCTGCAGGATGCGGTATGGGCCAGCCCGCGCATCGACATCACCGACAAGGTCCTGGCGGCCCTGGACAAAGACAAATAAATTAGATTGGACCCCCGATGGGCACTCGACTAGGAGCATTGGTCGAACGCTTGGGCGGGCAGTTGATGGGGGACGCGAACCTGGAAGTGACCGGGATCGCGCCATTGACGGACGCCGGCGTTTCGCACATCAGCTTTCTCAGCAATAGCAAATTGCGCGCGCAGGCGCTGCAAAGCCAGGCGGCGGCACTCATCGTGTCGGCCGCCGATGACGCTTATATCGCCGCCGGCTACGCCGGCGCGCGCATCGTCGCCAACAACCCCTATGTGTATTTCGCCCGCGCGGCGCAGTATTTCGAATCGCTGACGGCCATCGTGCCGGCCGCCGGCGTGCACGCCAGCGCCGTCGTCGCGGCCAGCGCGCAGGTCGCGGCCAGCGCCCATGTGGGCCCGCAGGTGGTGATCGAGGACGGCGCCGTGATCGGCGAGGGCGCGGTGATCGGCGCCGGCTGCTACGTCGGCCGCGAGGCGGTGATCGGCGAGGGCACGAAGCTGTTCGCCAACGTCACCTTCCACGCTTACTGCCAGATCGGCGCGCGCGGCATCATCCATTCCGGCGCCGTGATCGGCACCGACGGTTTCGGCTTCGCCAACGAGGGCGGCGTCTACATCAAGATCCCGCAGACCGGGCGCGTGATGATCGGCGACGACGTCGACATCGGCGCCAACACGACGATCGACCGCGGCGCGCTGGCCGACACCATCATCGAGGACGGCGTGAAGCTGGACAACCAGATCCAGATCGGCCACAACTGCCATATCGGCGCGCACACGGCGATGGCCGGCTGCGTCGGCGTGGCGGGCAGCGCAAAGATCGGCAAGTACTGCACCTTCGGCGGCGCCGCCATGGTGCTCGGCCATCTGACCATCGTCGACAAGGTGCACGTCGGCTCGGCCAGCATGGTGTCGCGCTCCATCCTTGAGCCGGGACAGTACACGGGCTTCTATCCGCTGGCGAAAAACGCCGAGTGGGAAAAATCGGCGGCCATCGTCCGCAACCTGCCGGCGATGCGCGACAAAATCCGCACGCTTGAAAAAACCATTAAAACACGAACTGAAGACGAATCATGACCACTACTGAAAACAAGACCATGGACATCTGCGAGATCAAGTCCTACCTGCCGCACCGCTATCCGCTGCTGCTGGTGGACCGTGTGCTCGCGTACGAAGAGAACAAGTCCATCACCGCCATCAAGAACGTGACCGTCAATGAAGAGTTCTTCAACGGCCACTTCCCGCACAAGCCGGTCATGCCGGGCGTGCTGATGATCGAGGCTATGGCGCAGACGGCGGCGCTGCTGTCGTTCAAGACCATGGGCATCAAGCCGGACGAGAATTCGGTGGTGTACTTCGTCGGCATCGACAATGCGCGCTTCAAGCGCCCGGTCGGCCCCGGCGACCAGTTGAAGATGGATATCGAGATCGTGCGCGTGTCGCGCGGCATCTGGAAGTACAAGGCGGTCGGCACGGTCGACGGCCAGGTCGCGGTCGAGGCGGACCTGATGTGCACCATCCGCAACGCCGCCGACGCCAGCCAGCCGGCAGGGAAGTAACCATGTCCCGGATCCACGCCACCGCCATCGTCGACCCCAAGGCCGAGCTGCACGAGAGTGTGGAAGTCGGTCCGTATTCGGTCATCGGTCCCCACGTCGCCATCGGCTCGGGCACGGTGGTCGGCCCGCATGTGGTCATCGAAGGCCATACGACCATCGGCAGCGACAACAAGTTCTTCCAGTTCTCGTCGATCGGCGCCGCGCCGCAGGACAAGAAGTGGGCCGGCGAAGCGACCCGCCTGACCATCGGCGACCGCAACACCATCCGCGAATTCTGCACCTTCAACACCGGTACGGTGCAGGACAAGGGCGTGACTTCGCTGGGCAACGACAACTGGATTTCGGCCTACGTCCACCTGGCGCACGATTGCCAGGTCGGCAGCAACACCATCTTCTCGAACAACGCGCAGATCGCCGGCCACGTCGAGATCGGCGATTGGGTGATCATGAGCGGCTTCGCCAATGTGCACCAGTTCTGCAAGATCGGCGCGCATGCGTTTGTCGGCATGAGCACCTCGCTGACCCAGGACGTGCCGCCGTTCGTGCTGTTGAACGGTAACCCGGCCCAGGCCCACGGCGTCAATATCGAGGGCCTGAAACGGCGCGGCTTTACGCGCGAGCAGATCAACGGCATCCGCGCCGCGTACAAGATCATCTACCGCTCCGGCCTGACGCTGGAAGAGGCCAAGGCCGCGCTGCAGGCCGAAGAGGAGGGCAGCCCGGCCGACGTGGCGCTTCACATCCGCGCCATGCGCGACTTCCTCGGCACCGCCAGCCGTGGCATCGTCCGCTGACCTCTCGCTGGCCCTGGTGGCCGGCGAGCCGTCCGGCGACGTGCTGGCGGCGCGGCTGCTGTCGGGCCTGAGGCCGCACCTGCCGGAGGCGCGCTTCCACGGCATCGGCGGCGAGCACATGATCGCGCAGGGCTTCGAGTCGCACTATCCGATGGACAAGCTGACGGTGCGCGGCCTGCTGGCCGTGATTCCGCGCTACCGCGAGATCAAGGGCATCCAGAACCAACTGCGCGACCGCTTGCTGGCAGAGCGGCCGGCGGCCTTCATCGGCGCCGACTACCCTGGCTTCAACCTCGGGCTGGAAGAGCAGCTCAAGGCGGCCGGGATCCCGACCATCCACTACATCGGGCCGCAGATCTGGGCCTGGCGCGGCGGCCGCATCAAGAAAATCATCAAGGCGGTGTCGCACATGCTGGTGGTCTTCCCGTTCGAGGAAGAGATCTACCGCCAGGCCGGCGTGCCGGTCAGCTATGTCGGCCATCCGCTGGCCGAGCTGGTGCCGATGACGCCGGACGAGGCGGGCGCGCGCACGGCGCTGGGCCTGCCGCAGGACGCCAGCGTGGTGGCCATCATGCCGGGCAGCCGCATGTCCGAGCTCAAGTACAACACGGCGGCCTTCGTCGGCGCGGCCAAGCTGCTGAAGCAGCGCGACCGCTCGCTGAAGTTCGTCGCGCCGATGGCGGGCGAGCGCCAGCGCGCCTACTTCCTGGAACTGGTGGCGCAGGCCGGGCTGCAGGACGTGGAGATCCAGCTGCTCGACGGCCAGTCGCACACGGCGATCGCGGCGGCCGATGCGGTGCTGGTGGCGTCCGGCACGGCTTCGCTGGAGGTGGCGCTGTTCAAGAAACCGATGGTGATAGCCTATCGGATGATGGAGCTGGAATGGCAGATCCTGCGTCATTTCGGCTACCAGCCGTGGATCGGCCTGCCGAACATCCTGGCGCGCGAGTTCCTGGTGCCGGAGCTGCTGCAGAACGCCGCCAGCCCGCAGGCGCTGTGCGACGCCATGTGGAAGCAGCTGAGCGACGCGCCGCACCGCCTGAAGCTGGCGCAGCGCTTCACCGACATGCATCACAGCCTGCTGCGCAATACCGCGGTGGAGAGCGCCGCCGCGGTGCTGAGAGTTATCAAGGCTTGACCGCCCGCGTCATTCCCGCGGACGCGGGAATCCATGCTGGGCATCATGGCCGCTGTACGATGGATTCCCGCTTTCGCGGGAACGACGATTTTAGTGAGTAATCAACGTGAAAAACCAACAATCCGGCCTGTTTGACGACCTGCCGACGTCGCTCGAAGAGATCATCTGCGGCGTCGACGAGGCGGGACGCGGGCCGCTGGCCGGCCCGGTGTTCGCGGCCGCCGTCATCCTCGACGCCTCGCGCCCCATCGAGGGACTGCGCGATTCCAAGAAACTGACCGAGGCCAGGCGCGACATGCTGGCGCCGCTGATCAAGGCGCAGGCGCTGGCTTGGGCCATCGCCGAGGCGTCGGAAGAAGAGATCGACAAGCACAACATCCTGCAGGCGTCGATGCTGGCGATGCGGCGCGCGGTGGAAGCGCTGAAGACCGTGCCGACGCTGGCCCTGATCGACGGCAACCGCTGCCCCGTGATGAAGATCCAGAGCATCGCCATCATCGGCGGCGACGACAAGATCGATGCGATTTCGGCCGCGTCGATCCTGGCCAAGACCGCGCGCGACGCCGCGCTGGTGACCTTGCACGCGCAATATCCGCAGTACTGCTTCGACCAGCACAAGGGCTACGGCACCGCGCTGCACCTGGAACGCCTGCGCGAGCACGGACCATCGCCGGTGCACCGCCGCTCCTTCGCGCCGGTGCGCGCCTTGCTGGAGGCCCGCCTGTGAAAACCATTACCTCGCGCGACAACGCGCAGTACAAGGAGCTGGTCAAGCTGGCCGGCAGTTCGTCGGCGCGCCGCAAGGCCGGCCGCACCCTGCTCGACGGCGTGCACCTGTGCCAGTCCTATTTGCAGCTGCGCGGCGTGCCGGAGCAGTGCGTGGTCAGCGAATCGGCGCTGCTCAATCCTGAAGTGATGGAGATCGTCGGCCGGCTGGAGGCGAAACACGCGCACGTGCTGGGATTGCCGGACGCGCTGTACAACGCCGTCAGCCAGGTCGAACATGGCGTCGGCGTGATGTTTTTGGTCGCCACGCCGGAGCGCGCGGTGACGGCGCCGCTGTCGGTGTCGGCGGTGCTGCTGGACGGCGTGCAGGATCCCGGCAACGTCGGCTCCATCCTGCGCAGCGCGGCGGCGGCCGGCATCACCCAGGTCTACTGCAGCGCC
Organism: Duganella sp. CT11-25; assembly: GCF_047302815.1. Lineage (NCBI taxonomy): Bacteria > Pseudomonadati > Pseudomonadota > Betaproteobacteria > Burkholderiales > Oxalobacteraceae > Duganella > Duganella sp. CT11-25. The sequence goes on along the minus strand of NZ_JBKBFD010000001.1, from coordinate 1,171,821 downwards.
GGCACGGCGTTCTGCTGGTCGCCCAAGGTGCTGCGGGCGGCGATGGGCGCGCACTTTGTGCTGGATATTTTCGAGAACGTCGACCTGGCGGCGCTGGTGTCGGGGGCCAAAGTGGCGACGCTGGCGACCAGCGGCTACGCTACCCGGCGCCTGTACGACGTGGACCTGCGCCAGCCTGTGGCCTGGCTGTTCGGCCACGAAGGGCAGGGCGTGGCGGACGATCTGCTGTCGATGGCGACCCACCAGGTGGTGATTCCCCACCTGGGCCAGGTCGAGTCGCTGAACGTCGCCGCATGCGCCGCAGTATGCTTTTTCGAACAAGTAAGGCAGAATCAAGCTTAGAATCAGGCTTAACGAATCACGGGAGCCGTACATGGATATCGCGCAGTTGCACTTTCTGGTGGCAGAGGGAGATCAGGTTCAACGCCATGCACTGGCGGATATCCTGGTGCATCTCGGCGTCGGCCGGATCACGCAGGCACCGGATGGCCACACCGCATTGCGCCACTTCAGCGCCGGCATCACGCCTCCCGTGGATATCGCCATCATCGACCTGGCCCTGCCGGGCATGGATGCGCTGGAGCTGATACGCCGCCTGGCCGATGCGCACTGCCGCGCCGGCATCATCGTGGTCGGCGCGCAGACCAACGCGGTGCTGTTCTCGGTCGAGACCATGGCGGACGCCTATGGCATCAATGTGCTGGGCGCGATCGGCAAGCCGGTGATCGGCAGCCGCCTGGAGTCGCTGGTCGCCAACTACCAGCCGTCCGAGTCGCAGGCGGTGCGCGAGCAGACGCCGTCGCTGTCCTTCGCCGAAGTCGGGCAGGGCTTGCAGGCGCGCGAGTTCGACCCCTTCTTCCAGCCCAAGATCGAGCTGGAGACCGGCCAGGTCAAGGGCCTGGAGATGTTCGCGCGCTGGCGCCATCCGCTGTACGGCGTGCTCGGACCGGCGTCGTTCATGCAGGCGCTGGAAGAGAACCGCCGCATCGATTTCCTCGACTGGAGCATGATCGAGAAGTCGGTCGCCGCCTGCCGCCTGCTGCACGACCAGGGAATTCCGATTTCGTTTTCCATCAACGTGGACCAGGGCACGCTGGCGCATCCGCAGTTCATGGACCAGATCTCGGCCTGCCTGGAACGGCATCGCATCATGCCGGACTACATTACCTTCGAGATGACCGAGTCGGCCGTGTTGACCACCGATCCGCATTTCCTTGAGCGCCTGCTGCGCTTGCGGATGAAGGGCTTTGGTCTGGCGATCGACGATTACGGCACCGGCCGCAGCAACCTGCAGCTGCTGGCGCGCATTCCGTTCTCGGAGCTGAAGATCGATCGCAGCTTTGTCGATGGCGCCTCCAAGAAGCAGGCCATCGGCACGGTGCTGCGCTCCTGCCTCGGATTGGCGCGCAGCCTCGATCGGCGCTCGGTCGCGGTCGGCGTCGAGACCAAGCAGGACTGGGATTTCCTCCAGGGGCTGGGCTGTACCTACGCGCAGGGCTATTACATCGCCAAGCCGATGCCGGTCGAGGAGTTCCCGGCATGGCTGGCGGATTGGCAGCACTTCTTCTGATTTAGTCCGGGCGGTAGCTGCGGCGCACGCCAGCCAGCAGTTCGTCCAGCGCCTGCCGGTCGCGCCAGCGGCCCTCTGCCATGACGCCCAAGGGCGCGCGCAAGGTCGACAGCCCCTCCAGCGGATTGTGCCCGGTCAGCACAAGGTCCGCGCGATAACCGGCGACGACCTGGCCAAACGGTACGCCACCCTTGGTGCGCGCAATGAAGGCTCCCGGAGCGCGGGTTGCCGTGGACAGGGCCTGGTAGCGGCTCAACTGCGAGCGCTCCAATTCCGCCAGGTCGTCGTGCAGCGAGTAGCCCGGCGCCAGGCCAGGAATCGAGGGCGCGTCGGTCCCCGCCAGCAGTTCGACGCCGCCATCCGCCATCGCCTTCGCCAGCTTGCGCAGGAACGCCAGCTTGGCCTCCAGCCGCGCCGACTTGCTGGCGTAGCTGCTGCGGCGCCATGTCTGCAGGTCGGCCGGCGACAGATATTCCGTCTCGGGAGCCGCAAGGAAGCCGCGCAGCACTTCGGGATGGCCGATCTGGCTGGCGATGGTTTTGTAGGTTCCAATATCGGCAGTCACCGCCGCGCCGTAGCGCTTGATCAGCGCCACTGCCGCCGGAATGCGTGCTTCATCAGGTGGGGTATCGGTTTCCTGCCCGCCGGCCGGGGTGAAATAGACATAGAAAAATTCTTCCAGGTGCGCCATCATGGCCTGGCCCTGCGCCAGTTGCCGCTCCAGGCGCACCGCCGTGACGCCATGGCCCACCAGCGGCACGCCTTGCGCGCGGCCCGCTTCGGCCAACGCGCTGAATACCTCCGGCGCCAGGCCAACATACACCTTGATGAAATCGTAGCGGTTGGCGGCGGCCAGGTCGACCAGCGCGCGCGCCTGCGCGGGCGTCTTGATGATCAAACCGTTGTAGTCCGGCGTGCCGTCCACCATCAGGCTGGTGTAGACGTGCGGTCCGGGCAGCGCGCCGCGATGCACGGCCGGCACGATGCTGTCGACCAGGTTGGCGCGCGCGCCGCCCATATTCAGTATGGTGGTCACGCCGTTGACCAGATACAAGGCCAGGTCGTTGCGGGTTTCGGAGTGCGTGTGCATGTCGGCCAGCCCCGGCGACAGCCATGCCGTGCCGTGGCCGTCGATGACCTGGTAGCCCGGCGGCGGCGCCAGCTCCGCGCCGATCGCCTCAATGCGGCCGGCGCTGACCAGCACCGTCTGGTCGCGCAGCACGCGCTCGCTGTCCATCGGCGCCACGTTGACATGCACAAAGGCGGTGGACTGCGCCCACGCCGCGACCGGAGCAATCACGGCGAACAACAGTGCGATGAGCCGCACCTCAGTACTCGCGCCGGTTGGGCTTGATCTCTTGCAGGATGGTGGTGGAGATTTCCTCGATCGACTTGGTGGTCGACGACAGCCAGCGTATGCCTTCGCGCTTCATCATCATCTCCGCTTCGTTGACCTCGTAGCGGCAGTTCTCCAGCGCCGCGTACTTGCTGCCCGCGCGCCGCTCGTTGCGGATCTCCGACAGCCGCTCCGGCGTGATCGTCAGCCCGAAGATCTTCGACTTGAACTCGTACAGCGACGACGGCAGCTTGCCGCGCTCGAAGTCGTCCGGGATCAGCGGATAGTTGGCCGCCTTGATCCCGTACTGCATCGCCAGGTACAAGCTGGTCGGCGTCTTGCCCGAGCGCGACACGCCGACCAGGATCACATCCGCCGACGACAGGTTCTTGTGCGACTGCCCGTCATCGTGCGCCAGCGAGAAGTTGATCGCCTCGATGCGGTTCTTGTACTCCTCGCTGTCGACGATGTTGTGCGAACGCCCTATCGTGTGGGTCGACTTGACGCCCAGCTCTTGTTCCAGTGGGGCAACAAAAGTCTGGAACATGTCCATGTACATCCCTTTGCAGTTGCGGATGACGTCAGACAACTCGGTTTTCACCAGCGTCGAGAAGATGATCGGACGTTGACCGTCGGTTGCAAATGCCTCGTTAATCTTGCGCACCGCGTCGTGCGCCTTGTCCAGGGTATCGATGAAAGGCAGCCGCACCTGGCGGAAGCGCAGCTCGAACTGGGTCAGCACGGAGTGACCAAAGGTTTCCGCCGTGATGCCGGTGCCGTCCGAAACAAAAAAGACGGTGCGGGCCGCGGCAGGCAGGGGAGGTCGTTGTTCTTGTGTCATGTAGAAGAGCCAGTCCAGTTTTGTGAATCGTCAATTTGCGCTACAGGCTGTAGAATGATCGCCATAGGTAAGATTGTGCTGCACGACGACCAGAATAACAAGAAACAAGTCTGCGCCTCGCTGGAAGATTTCTATCATCAAAAAGGTGTCATTATGTCCAACGCAGCATTGAAGGAGCAGCAGCAGGGAAATACAAGCGAAGCGGTTTATGTAGCATCGTTTGAACACTTGCGCATGACGGATGTCGAATCCGTCGGCGGCAAGAACGCCTCGCTCGGCGAGATGATCAGCCAACTGGCTGAAGCGGGCGTGCGCGTCCCGGGTGGCTTCGCCACCACCGCGCAAGCCTTCCGCGACTTCCTGTCGTACAGCGTGGCCGGCGGCAAGCCGCTGGCCGAGCGCATCGCCGATCGCCTGGCTGACCTCAACATCGACGACGTGCGCTCGCTGGCGCAGGCCGGCGCCGAGATCCGTCAATGGATCGTCGAAACGCCGTTCCAGCCGCGCCTGGCCGAAGAAATCCAGACCTTCTACGAGAAACTGGTGGCCGATTCGAGCACTGAAATGTCGTTCGCCGTGCGCTCCTCGGCCACCGCCGAAGACTTGCCGGACGCCTCCTTCGCCGGCCAGCAGGAAACCTTCCTCAACGTGGTCGGCATCGACAACGTGCTGGACGCGATGAAGCACGTCTTCGCCTCCCTCTACAACGACCGCGCGATCTCCTACCGCGTGCACAAGGGCTTCACCCACGCCGAAGTCGCACTGTCGGCCGGCGTGCAGCGCATGGTCCGCTCCGACCTCGGCGCGGCCGGCGTCATGTTCACCATCGACACCGAGTCCGGCTTCAAGGACGTGGTGTTCGTCACCTCCAGCTATGGCCTGGGCGAGACCGTGGTGCAGGGCGCGGTCAATCCGGACGAATTCTACGTCCACAAACCGATGCTGGAAAAAGGCAAATCGCCCGTCATCCGCCGCAACATCGGCTCCAAGCTGCTGAAGATGGAATTCACCAACGAAGCCAAGGCCGGCCGTTCCGTGAAGACCGTCGACGTCCCGGTCGAACTGCGCAACCGCTACTCGCTGAACGACGAGGAAGTGGTGGAGCTGGCCAAGTACGCCGTCATCATCGAAAACCACTACGGCCGTCCGATGGACATCGAGTGGGGCAAGGACGGCCGCGACGGCAAGCTGTACATCCTGCAGGCGCGCCCTGAAACCGTCAAGTCGCAGCAAAAGGCCAGCGACGTGCAGCAGCGCTTCAAGCTGAAATCCAGCGGCACCGTGCTGGCCTCCGGCCGCGCCATCGGCCAGAAGATCGGCGCCGGCCCTGTGCGCGTGATCCACGACCCGGCCGACATGGAACGCGTGCAGCCGGGCGACGTGCTGGTCGCCGACATGACCGACCCGAACTGGGAACCGGTCATGAAGCGCGCCTCGGCCATCGTCACCAACCGCGGCGGCCGCACCTGCCACGCGGCGATCATCGCCCGTGAACTGGGCGTGCCTGCGGTTGTGGGCTGCGGCGACGCCACCGACGTGCTGAAAGACGGCACCTTCGTCACCGTCTCCTGCGCCGAAGGCGACGAGGGCAAGATCTACGACGGCCTGCTGGAAACCGAAATCTCGGAAGTCTCGCGCGGCGAACTGCCGAAGCTGGCGACCAAGATCATGCTCAACGTCGGCAATCCGCAGCTGGCGTTCGACTTCCAGTCGGTGCCGAACGCCGGCGTCGGCCTGGCGCGTCTCGAGTTCATCATCAACAACAACATCGGCGTGCACCCGAAGGCGATTCTCGAGTACCCGAACATCGACGCCGACCTGAAGAAAGCGGTGGAGTCGGTCGCGCGCGGCCACGCCTCGCCGAAAGCCTTCTACGTCGACAAGCTGGCCGAGGGCATCGCCACCATCGCCGCCGCGTTCTGGCCGAAGCCGGTCATCGTGCGCCTGTCGGACTTCAAGTCCAACGAGTACAAGAAGCTGATCGGCGGCTCGCGCTACGAACCGGACGAGGAAAACCCGATGCTGGGCTTCCGCGGCGCGGCGCGCTACCTGGCTGCCGACTTTGCCGGCGCGTTTGAAATGGAATGCGCCGCCATGAAGCGCGTGCGCAACGACATGGGCTTGACCAACGTCGAGATCATGGTGCCGTTCGTGCGCACGCTGGGCCAGGCTGAAAAAGTCGTGGGCCTGCTGGCCAAGAACGGCCTGGTGCGCGGCGAAAACGACCTGCGCCTGATCATGATGTGCGAAGTGCCGTCGAACGCCATCCTGGCCGACCAGTTCCTCGACTACTTCGACGGCTTCTCGATCGGCTCCAACGACCTGACCCAGTTGACCCTGGGCCTGGACCGCGATTCCGGCATGGCGCTGCTGGCGGCCGACTTCGACGAGCGCGATCCGGCCGTCAAGGCGCTGCTGTCGTTGGCGATCAAGGCTTGCCGCGAGCGCGGCAAGTACATCGGCATCTGCGGCCAGGGGCCATCGGACCATCCGGACTTCGCGGTCTGGCTGATGGAGCAGGGCATCGAATCGATGTCGCTGAACCCGGACTCGGTGATCGACACCTGGCAGAAGCTTGCTGCCTTGCAGAAATAATAAAGTGTTGACGCGGACTGAAAATGGTTTAGACTGGAGTTATCGAATTTAGTAGCAAATAACTCTATCAATACCATCTGTCCCGCAGTAAAAACCCTCGCAGCCCGCACCGGGAAGCGGGGGTTTTTGCATTTTCGAATGTCCTACACCTGAGAGGAGTACATCATGGCTGACTGGAGCTACTGGCTCGCCGCCGCTGGCGTGACGGTGATCTTGGAACTGTTCACCGGCACCTTCTACCTGCTGATGATCGCCGTCGGCCTGGGCGCCGGCGCGCTGGCCGCGCTGCTCGGCCTGGGCATGGCGCTGCAGACGCTGGTGGCGGCAGCGGTCGGCGTCGCCGCCACCATGCTGCTGCGCCGCAGCCGCTTCGGCAAACTGGTGGCCGAGCGCACCGACGCCGGGCGCGACCCCAACGTCAACCTCGACATCGGCCAGACCGTCAACGTCCCCGCATGGCAGGATGGCGCGGCGCGCGTCATGTACCGCGGCGCGCTGTGGGACGTGGAATTCGACCATGCGCTGGCGGCCGGCGCCACGCCCGCGCCGGGGCAATACACGATACGCGAAGTACGCGGCAGCCGCCTGATCGTCGCTGCCTAAGATTAATCACACGGAGAGCCTCAATGGATATCAGTTTCGGCAACGTCACCTTTGTCATCTTTATTCTCGCGCTGGTGTTTGTCTTCAAGACCATCAACGTCGTACCGCAGCAGCATGCCTGGGTGGTCGAACGGCTCGGCAAATACCACGCCACGCTGGGGCCTGGCCTCAACATCGTGATCCCCTTCGTCGACCGCATCGCCTACAAGCACGTGCTGAAGGAGATACCGCTCGACGTCCCGCCGCAGGTCTGCATCACCAAGGACAACACCCAGCTGCAGGTCGACGGCATCCTGTACTTCCAGATCACCGACGCCATGCGCGCCTCGTACGGCTCGTCGAACTACATCGCCGCCATCACGCAGCTGGCGCAGACCACGCTGCGCTCGGTGATCGGCCGCATGGAGCTGGACAAGACCTTTGAAGAGCGCGACCACATCAACACCGCCATCGTCAACGCCATCGACGAATCGGCCGCCAACTGGGGCGTCAAGGTGCTGCGCTACGAAATCAAGGACCTCACGCCGCCGAAGGAAATCCTGCACGCGATGCAGGCGCAGATCACCGCCGAGCGTGAAAAGCGCGCGCTGATCGCCGCCTCGGAAGGCCGCCAGCAAGAGCAGATCAACATCGCCAACGGCGAACGTTCGGCGCAGATCGCCCGCTCGGAAGGCGACAAGCAGGCCGCGATCAACCGCGCGCAGGGCCAGGCCGCCGCCATCGTCGCGCTGGCCGAAGCCAACGCCTCGGCGCTGCGCCAGGTCGGCGCCGCGATCCGCGAACCGGGCGGCGAGGACGCCGTCAACCTCAAGGTCGCCGAGCAATACGTCGGCGCCTTCGGCCAGCTGGCCAAGACCAACAACTCGATCATCATCCCGGCCAATCTGGGCGAGATGAGCGGCCTGATCGCCACCGCCATGCAAGTGGTGAAAACGCAAAAAGACGCGCCGCTGGTCAAGCCGGCCAAGGCATAAGGAGCGGATATGGGCACATGGGCGGTAGACGCCTTCGGCAACGACTACGCGCAGGACTGGGCGCAGGACTTGCACGAAACGAGCAATCTGGACGCGGTGGAAGACACCCTCGACACCGCGCTGGACACGGCCGCCGGCGAGCTCGACGCGCCGTTCGCGGCCGAAGCGCTGGTCGCGATCGAAGTCCTGGCGCGACTGCAAGGCAAGGGCGGCGCGCGCAGCGACGACAGCGCGGCGGTGGACGAATGGGTGGCCGCACGCAAGCCCAAGGCCAAGCCGCGCGCCGACCTGGCCGACAAAGCCCGGCGCGCGCTGGACCGCATCCTGTCGGACCAATCCGAGCTGCGCGAGCTATGGGAAGACAGCGAGCACTACGAAGAATGGCGCGCCGCGGTCGAAGACCTGCGCGCCCGCCTCTAAAACTCCGGGGTCAGGTCCAAAACCTGGACACGAGCTCTACCGCAGCAGTCGCTACGGTAGAGTTCGTGTCCAGGTTTTGGACCTGACCCCGGATTGTTGTTACATCATATCGATCCGCCCGTACAGACCGTGCGCTTCGTCGCCCGGTCCGGCGGTGAAGAACAGGGTGTTGGTCGGCTGGCTGTTGACGCCGGGGCCGAAGGCGATGCCCCACAGGCCGTCGATCACGACCGCGCTGCCGTCGGCCTTGCTGACCGTGGCCGTCAGCGCGCCGGTGGCGGTGTCGTAGGCGTTGATCTTGCCGTCGCCGAAATTGGCCACCAGCAGCTTGCCGCTGTAGGTGCCGAAGTTGGACGGCGCCAGCGCCATGCCCCACGGCGCGTTCAGCGCGCCGCCCCGAACCAGCTGCTTGACCAGGTTGCCGGCGGTGTCGAAGACGTCGATCGCGCCCAGGCCCGCGCCCTTAACGTCGTCATCGCCGACGGCGGCCCGCTGCGCATAGCTGACGTAGATGCGGTCGCCGATCGCCTGGATGCCGAACGGCGCATAGCCGGCCGGCAGCCCCGTGTCCTGGAAGCCGCCCGGCAGCGTCGCCTTGTTGAAGGCGGCGTCGTACACGTCGATGCGGTTGTTATGGAAGTCGGCCGCATACAGGTAGTTGGCGCTGTTGTAGGTGGCGATCGCCAGGCCCTTGTAGACCGCTTGCGCGCCGGCGCCGTCGACTATCGTCAGCGCATTGTTGCGGTTGACCGTGGGCGACCAGGCCGAGATGCTGCCGTTCTCGCCGGCGAAGATGAACGGGCTGGCCGCCGTCACGCCGTTCTGGGTGATCTTGAAGTCGCTGCTGCCGTTGAAGACGATGCCGGTCGGCGCGGCCGGCACGGCCACCACCAGCGACTGCGGCACGCCGTTGCCGTCATACAGCGTCGAACTGTCGCTGCCATTGTTGGCGACCCATACGAAGCCGGTCGGGTTGAAGGCGATGCCCCAGGGGTTGATCAGCTTGGCGTCGGTATGGGCGGCGCCGCTGCCGCTGTCGGCCACCAGGCTGCTGACCGTGAACAGCGTGTTGCTGACCATGGGCGGCGCTGCCGCCGGCATGTCGCCGCCGCCGTATCCGCCGCCGCCGCAGGCGGCCAGGGTTGCGGTCAGGGTGAGGGAGAGAGCTGTGCGCATGGTAGTTCCTTTCGCATGGACTGGTTGATGCGCTGTTAATTCCAGTCCGCGGCCGCAAGGTTTACATGTTTAGAACGAATAGGTGGCGCTCATGCTCCAGCTCTTGGCCGGATGTATCGGATAGCTGGTGTAGCGGATGCCGTCGTCCTGGCCGAGCTCGCGCGCCAGTTGCAGCGTCCAGTTGCCGAACGGGACGCTGACGCCCAGCCTGGCGTCGTAACGCGAGTTGGCGGGAATGCCCGGCCAGACGCCGTTGCTCAGGCTGTGCAGCAGGCCGGCGTGGGCGAGCAGGTTGAAACTGGGGTGGATCGGGTAGAACAGGTTGACCTCGCCGTACAGCGTGCGCGCCGGATAACCCAGGTAGCGCGGCGCATAGTACAGCCGGGTGCTGAAGCGCTCGCCCGACAGGCCGCCGTAGCATTCCTGGAAATCGTTCACATGCACTTGCGTATAGCCGATGTGGCTGCAACCGAGCTCCCAGCTCCAGCCCGAACGCATCCGCTGCGCATAGCCGGCGTAGGCCTGCAGCTTGTAGCCCTCGAGTTCGCCGATGGTCAAGGCGCTGGCGAAGCCGCCCAGATACCAGCCGCCGGCGGTGTCGAGGTTGAGCGTCAGCTGCGGCACCGGGCCGGTGTCGCCGGGCGTCTGGCCGCGATAGCGGTATTCGGACTGCAGCGAGACGCTGCCGGTCAGGTCGACTTGCGCGCCGGCCTCCCGCAGCGGCAGCAGCATCAGGCAGGCGAGCGCCCGCAACGGCAGGCTCACGGAGCGGCGCCGCTTTGCGAGTAGGCGCGCGCGCAGTTGCAGTTGCGGACGAGGCGGGAGATGGATGCGCATGCATCGATGTTACCAGCGTTGAGCGCTTCCGCGGGCTGAAGCAGGCGGCGCAATTGTGCGGGCGAGACGCCGGGCTGCAATTGGCCGAGCAGGGCCAGCATGCCGGAGACGTGCGCCGCCGCATACGAGCTGCCGTTGACGAAGGACCAGCGGCCGCCGGGCGCGGTGGTGGGGATGTCGTTGCCGGGCGCCAGCAGCGGATGTTCCGGCAGGATGGCGCCGGCCGCGCCGCTGCCGCCGCGCGCCTGCGACGCCACCGCCAGCACGCCGCGATGGCTGGCCGGGAAGGCCGGGCCGCCGGCCTGCGCGTCGATCGCGCCGACCACGCCGATGCCGCGCTCCAGCGCGACGTCGAGCAGACGGTCCAACAGCCTGTCGGGCGGGCCGGACAGGCTGAGGTTGATGACTTTGGCGCCATTCAGTATCGCGTAGTTGATGGCTTTGCCGAGCGTGAAGCTGTTACATCGGGTGGCCTGGTCGGGCAATTGCCAGCAGGCCCGCAAGCCCATCAGCCGCGCCTGCGGCGCCACGCCGACAATGCCGCCGTTGCCCTCCCGCGCGGCAATGATGCCGGCCACCGCCGTGCCATGGTTTTCCGCCGGCGTCGGCCCGGCGTCGACGAAATTGCTGTTGACCGCCAGTTGTCCCTGCAGGTCGGGATGGGTGGCGTCGATGCCGCTGTCGATGACGGCCACCTTGATGTCGCGCCCGGTGGTGTAGCGGTGCAGCTCGGCCACGTGCCAGTAGCGCGCGGCCGGCTGCACCGGGTAGAGCGGATCGGCGGCGCCGCTGCCGGCGGCTGCCGTTGCCGCCTTGGCCGGCTCTTGCGCCATGCCGCTGAAGCGCGCCACCGGCTGCGCCCATTCCACCTGCGGATCGCGCTCCAGCAGGGTGATGATATGTTCGGCGCTTTCGTGGTCCGGATAGCGCATGACGTAGCAATCGAGCCCCAGCACCGGCATCGGCCAGTCGTCCACCAGCGTCAGGCCGTGCTGGCGCGCCAGGTCCTCGGCGCGGCGGTGGCGTGCGGCGCGGCCGCTGTCGTCCAGGTAGCGGCCGCCGTAGCTGGCGTCCGGCCGGTAGTGCGCCGCAGGCAGGCGCAGCATGACCAGCAGCTGGTGCTCGTCCGCCACGTAGCCGGCGCCGGCCGGCGGTGTGTCCTGCGCGCGTGCCGGGCCGACGGCCAGGCAAGCCAGGCAGGCCAGCAGCGCCGCCAGGCGGACGCAGAAGGTGTTCACGGCGCGCTACCTCCATCCAGCGGCTCGACCAGTTTGACGGCGGACTCGGCGCGCAGCGCCTGCAGCGCTTGCGCACGGCCGGCGGCCGGCACGCTGATCAGGTAGGCGTCGGTCACGGTCGGGCCATCGACCACGCGGGCGTTTTGCGCCTGCAGTATGCGGCGCAGATCGCGCTCGCTGGTGTTGGGCTGGAACACCACCACCAGGTTGCCGCCGGCCGCCACGCCCGATCCCAGCACATGGTAGTCGGCCGGGTCGGCGGCGGGACGCAGCAGCAGCGCCGCCAGGCCGGCGATCACCACCCACTGGGCCGCCACCGCCCAGCGCAGCCACGAAGGCTGGTTGGCCGCCGCCGTGCGCCACCACGGCAGTGTGCGCGGCGCGGTCACGGTGCGTTCCTGCGGTCCCAGCGCCGGCAGCAGCCGCGCCAGCGCCCCTTCCATGTCGACGCCTTCCGGCAGGCCATCCGTCGCCGCCGCCGCCTCGGCGCGCAGGCTGTGCTCCCATTCCAGATCCTGGCGGCACTGCGCGCAGCCCTGCAAATGCTCATGCACGCGCCGCGCCTCGTCCGGCGCCAGCTGTCCGCCCGCATACCACGGCAGCAGCTCCTGCACCGCCTGGTGCGCCGGGATATCGATTCTGAAGACGCGCCCGTTCATCGGCTGTTCTCTCTTTCGTTCCACAACAAATCCTTCAATCTGTGCCGCGCATGAAACATGCGGGTCTTGACCGTGTTCAGCGGGCACTCGACGATGTCGGCGATATCGCTGTAGGCCATATCGTGATAATAAGTCAGTACCATCACCGCCCGTTGCGCGACCGGCAACTGGTCCAGCGCATCGGCCACGGTCTGCTGCAGCTGCTGGCGGCTGATCGCCTGTTCCGGCTGGTTGCCGCTGTCATCCTCGTACAGCGCGGCGTCCGACTCGAGCGGCTCGTCGCTCGCTTTCAAGCCCTTGAGCGTCTTGCGGTAGGCAATCGCGAAAATCCAGGTCGACGGCTTGCAGCTGCCGTCGAAGCTGGCCGCCTTTTGCCACACCACCAGCATGGTGTCGTTCACCACTTCCTCGATCAGCGTCGCACTGCGCGCCATGCGCCCGATAAAGCGCGACAAGCGCGGAAAATACGCCCGATACAGCGCCTCGAAGGCGAGCTTGTCCCCGGCAGCAATCTTGCCCAACAGGCCAGCATCATCCATATCTGCACCTACCAACGCCATGCACGTTCTCCATTATTCCCCGTTAATACCTTGCTTATCGAAAACGGTTCTACGGATCGGGAAATTATTTACGCTTGCATGCTAACACCGGCTTTCGGATACCATGCACATCATGAACCTGAACCAACAACTTGAACAGCTGGACGGCTTCCTGCAGCGCCACCGCCGCGTGCTGGTGCTGACCGGCGCCGGCCTGAGCACCGCCTCCGGCATACCCGACTACCGCGACAAGGACGGCGTCCGCCGCGGCCGCACGCCCATCCAGGGGCCGGACTTCCGCAAATCCGAGGCGGTGCGCCGCCGTTACTGGGCGCGCAGCATGGCCGGCTGGCCGACCCTGGCCCAGGCCGCGCCGAACGCCGGTCACCGCGCCTTGGCCGAACTGGAGCAGTCCGGCCGCATCGCCGCCATCATCACCCAGAACGTCGACGGCCTGCACCAGCGCGCCGGCAGCAGCAATTTGATCGAACTGCACGGCAACATCCACGGTGTGATCTGCCTGGATTGCCGCGCCAGCTACCGGCGTGACGCCATCCAGGCGTGGCTGGCGGCCGCCAATCCGGTGCTGGCGGCGACCGATGCCGCAGGCGAGATCGTGCCCGAGGCCCGCCCCGACGGCGACGCCGAAATCGAACTGGACGCCTTGCAGGATTTCCATATGCCCTCGTGCGATGCTTGCGGCGGCACCTTGCAGCCGGACGTCATTTTCTTCGGTGACAACATCCCGCCCGAACGCACCGCCGACGCCCTGCGCATGCAGGAAGAGGCCGACGCCTTGCTGGTGGTCGGATCGTCGTTAATGGTATTTTCCGGCTACCGCTTTTGCAAGCTGGCCGCGCAAGCGAACAAGCCGATCGCGGCCATCAACCTGGGTAAAACCCGGGCGGACGACCTGATCGGCTTGAAAGTGGAGGCGTCGGCAGCGGAAGTGCTGCCGTTGTTGATCTAGCGACGTCTAGTTACGTTGCAACATCGAGCGGACGATGGCTTCCTTGGCCAGCACGTAATCCTGGCCGGCCATGACGAAGTTGGTGTTCGGCTGGATCACCTTGATGTTGATGAACACCATGTCGCTGGTCTCCGCATAGGAGCCGACCACGATCGCCTGCGCATTGTGGGTGGTGGCCACTTCACCGATCTCGCGGGTGAGCATCAGCTCGCCCTGGTTGCGCTTCAGGTAGACGCTGTTGCGCAGCTTCATCTCCAGCATGCTCAGGCCGCCTTGCGCCAGGCGCGTCGACAACTGCTCGGAGATCAGCCGGCCGAGGGTCGTGGTTTGCTCCAGCGCATCGATATTGACGATGGTGGCCATGATCATCGGCTTGTCGGCCAGCAGCTTGCCGCTCAGCTGGTGCATCAGCGAATCGGCCGCCTTGTAGTTGGCTTCGATAAACTGGTTGGAGGAAATGGTGGCGTAATTGCCTTCTTCCTTCTTCGGAGTCGAGGAACAGGCCGCCAGCAGCAGCGGCAATGCCAGCAGGGACGCGCGGGCCAGGGATTTCATCAGCATTTACATATCTCCGCGGACTTTGAAGATCCGGGTCAGTTGAGGTTCTTGCGGCACGGGGTCGATGATGCCATACAGTACGCGGTCGGTGTCGGCCACATAGTAGGCGGAAGTGCTGCGCGCCACGTAGCGGTACTGGTCGGACACCGAAACGGTGACGATGATCTCGGTCTTCGGCGTATCGCCGGGCGCGAACTGGGCGTTGAACCAGTCGTAGGAATCCCAGGCGCCGGCGCCGACCGCCAGGTTCAGCAGGCCGGGCGCTTCGATCTCGCTCAGCAGCCAGACGCCGGTGCCGAGGATCGCGCGCTCGCCGTGATAGCGGTATTGCGGACGGTTGGCGGTGAAGGTCACCGCCTGCACGTCGAGGTCGACCTTGAGCGAGCCGGCCGGGCTGCGCGACACCGTGTGGCCGTCGTTGACCAGCGAGGTGGTCAGCTGGGTGGTCAGCGCGCGCTGGAACGGGCTCGGATCCTTGGGTTCATTGATATAGACCGGGCGCGGCGGGCTCTTCTTGAGCTCGGCCACCACGTGTTTCTCGATATTGTCGGAAATGACGCCCCAGTGGTAAGCGGCCTGCAGCTTGGCCTGCTTGGTGGTGGGGAAGTTGGCCGCCAGCGGCGTCGGCGTGTAGCGCGACGCGCATCCTGCCAGCAGTATTCCGGCCACCAGGGCCGTTGCAGTTTTCAGCGCCATTATTGCCTCGTCGTCAAGAGTCCAGGTCCGATTCGCGGCCACGGCCGGGCCACGAATGTAAAATCATCCAGCGCCCAGTTTAGCATGGATGTTTCTAATTAGAAATTCTCCGGACGATAAAAAACCCGGTGCGGGACCGGGTTTTGTACAGGGGACGCAACAGTTTTTAGCGGGTATGGGTCTTCATCGCCTGGGCGACTTCGCGCTTGCCGTCGCGATCTTTCTCTGTGGCACGTTTGTCATGCATTTTCTTACCTTTGGCCAGGCCGATCTCGCATTTGACGCGGCCGCCCTTGTAATGCAGGTTCAGCGGCACCAGCGTGTAGCCGGAGCGGGTCACCTTGCCGATCAGCTTGTCCATCTCCGCGCGGTGCAGCAGCAGCTTGCGGGTGCGCACCGCTTCCGGGTGGATATGGGTGGAGGCGGTGGGCAGGGCGCTGATGTGGGCGCCGAACAGGAACAGCTCGTCGCCCTTGATGGTGACGTAGGCTTCCTTGATCTGCACGCGGGCGTCGCGGATGGCCTTGACTTCCCAACCCTCCAGCACGATGCCGGCTTCGTAGCGGTCTTCGATGAAGTAGTCAAAAAAGGCTTTTTTGTTATCGGCTATGGTCATGAGAGGGTATCGGTTAAACTATTGCTGCGCGCCCAAAAGGCGAATAATTCAACATCATAGCAAATGGTTAGACAATGGCAGTAGTGCACAAATCAGTTTTCCTCGGATATAGCGCCCAGCAGATG
Organism: Duganella sp. CT11-25; assembly: GCF_047302815.1. Lineage (NCBI taxonomy): Bacteria > Pseudomonadati > Pseudomonadota > Betaproteobacteria > Burkholderiales > Oxalobacteraceae > Duganella > Duganella sp. CT11-25. The sequence continues at coordinate 1,156,068 of NZ_JBKBFD010000001.1, read as the reverse complement.
TTCGATCTGGTCGCCGGCATCGAGGAATATCCCAAATTCCTGCCGTGGTGCGGTGGTGTCGAGATCCGTGAACGGGGCGAAAATACGGTGGTGGCGAGCGTCGGCATCAACTACCACGGCGTCAAGCAGAGCTTCACGACGGCCAACGAAAACACACCGTCGACCGCCATCAAGATGAAGCTGGTGGACGGTCCTTTCAAGGCCCTTGACGGCCTGTGGACCTTCAAGCCGCTGCGCGAGGACGCCTGCAAGATCGAATTGGACCTGCACTACGAGTTTTCCAACATGCTGCTGGAACAACTGGTCGGCCCCGTGTTCGGCATGATCGCCAACAGCATGGTCGATTCCTTCTGCAAGCGGGCGGAAACCGTGTATGGCAGCTGAGACCTTCAATATCGAAGTGTGCTACGCCAGCGACGCGGTGCAATTCCTGCGCGCGTTGCGGGTGCCGGCCGGCACCACCATCGAGCAGGCGATCGCGATCAGCGGCGTGCTGCAGGAAGCGCCCGAAGTCGACCTGTCCACGATGCAGGTCGGCATCTACGCCAAGAAGAAAACCCTGGACACGGTGCTGCGCGAGCATGACCGCGTGGAAATCTACCGCCCCCTGATCGCCGACCCCAAGCACGCCCGTCGCCGCCGTAAAACCTAAGCCAGGTGCGCCAGCAGGTAGTTGCGCATCTCCGCCTGCCTGAAGAACTCCGTGTGCCAGACCTCGCTTTGCTTGCGCTGTGGCGTGCCGAAGTTGAGCACATGGTCTTCTGCGGCGGGCGCGGCCGGCAGCAGCACGCCGTCGTAGGGCACCACCACGTCGTTGTCCGTGGCCGCCATCAGCAGGCGGTTGATCAGCGCGCCGGTCTGCTCAAGCATGGACTCGCCGTAGTCGAAATTGGCCCGCGCGTACCAGGTGCCGGCGCTGTCGAGCAGCGTGCCGCCACGGTTCAGCGTGGCGACCAGCGCCGAGCCGCTGGCCAGCGCCTGCACGCTGGGCCGCTCGAAGCCCAGCGACACCACCGCCCGCGCCAGCCCGATCACCACATCCAGCGCCATGCCGCCGCTGAACGAGGCCAGCATCGCCGCCACGTTGAGGAAATGCTGCAACTCATCTTGCGCCGCCAGCGGCGAGCCCTGGTTGGCCGCCGCCACGAAGATCACCTGGCCGACGCCGGCGATGCGGCCCGCACGCTGCCGCGCTACCTGCGCCAGCACCGCATCCTCCGTCGTATCGGCCAGCAACGAGCGCACCACCAGCCCACCACGGCTGTGGCAGACGATGTCCACCTTCCAGCCGGCGTCGGCCGGTATGCATGTCAGCAGGTCCAGCGCGTTCTGCTGTGGCGTTTTGGCGATGGTCCAGTGGTCATAGCCGAATACCTGGCCATCGTAGCGCTGCAGCAGCTGCCGCATGCACGAGCCGCCCGCCTCGCCGGCCAGATCCGCAAACGCGCCTTCGATCGAACTGAATACGCCATGCACCAGCAGCAACACCCTGCGTCCACGCGCCGCCGCCAATTCGGCCGGGGAGGCCGTCTGCCGGAAGCCACGCCGCAGGCTGACCAGCCCCTCGGGCTTGCTATGCTCCTCGATCTCTTCGATGGCTGCCTGCGTAATGCGCTCCCCTGCGCGCAACGTCGCCTGCAGTAGCCATTCGGCGCCGCGCCATGCTTCGGGCAGCAACTGCTGCCGCGTGGCGGGAAAGACAAACTGGATGCAGCCGCTATCCTTGTGCTGGACGATCTTCAGGCTGGCGTCGGCGACCGGCGCGATGTATACCTGCGCCAGGCCCTGCGGCTGCACGACGACCTCGTCGCCGGCGTCGGCCAGCGCGCGCCGCAGTTCGGCTTGCTTTTCGGGAGTCAGTCGCATGGTCGTCTCCTGTACGCTGGCTGGGCAAGTGTACATTGTGCCGCCGCGACCCCGCGCCACCTTGCGTTGTTGCAAAGTGATCTTGCCGGACTACCACTTCCTCGCCCAGGCCCCGCAACCTGGGATACACTCATTCATACCGCCACCAAGAGGCCATGATGAGACGCTGCGAGCGCACCCGGATATTCGTGATTGCCTGTTTGTGGTTCGGTACGTGGACCGCGCCGGTGCGCGCCGCCTGTCCGCAGGTGACGCGCGTCGGCCTGAGCGACCTGGGGTATTCGGCATTTCGCGACGGCGGCAAGATTGGCGGCATTTCGGTCGAGGTGGTCAACGAAATGGCCCGCCGCACCGGCTGCAAGTTCGAGTTCCTGTGGTATCCGCGCCAGCGCCTGTTCGTCGAACTCGAAGCCGGCCGCATCGATATGACGATGGGCGCCTTGCGCACGCCGGAGCGCGACGTCTATGCCCGTTACCTGCCATATGCCTATCTGCAATACGACTTGATTGTATCGGAGCCGCCGGGCGAGCACTACGCCAGCCTGACCGATTTCGTCACGCGCGGCACGGGACGGTTGAACGTTACGCGCGGCATGAACTACGACACCGCCGTCGAAACGCAGCTGGCGCTGCTGGCCTCGGCGGGTCGGCTGGAAGTGGTGAACGATTTTGAAACGGTGTTCGGCAAGATGGAGATGGGACGCGCCGACGGCACGCTGGCCACGGCGCCGATCTACTCCAGGTACCTGAAGAGCGGCAACCTCGGCGAACGGATCTCGGTGATACCGCTGCCGGAAGCGACGCCGCGTTTCAGCGGCGTCTACCTGTCGAAGAAAACCATGCCGGCCGTGGTGCGCCAGCGCTACACGGCCGCCTTGAAAGCGATGGTGGCCGAGCAGGTGGTGCTCGGCATGTACGCCAGATACTTCGACGACGCCACCGTCAAGCGCATCTTCAAGCAGGGCACGGGGCCGTTGCTCACGGCCTTGTCCGCGCCCGACTGAAGCGGCTTATCTGATGCTTACTTCCCGTTGACGTTGACGGTCTTGGCGTCCAGGTGCAGCTTGACGCTGGCGGCCGGCGCCGCGCCCGCCGATTCGGCCAGCGTGACGACGTAGTCGCCGGCGGCGATCTTCCAGGTCTTGCTGGCGCTGTCGTACATGCCCAGCAGGCGCGGATCGATGCGCACGGTCGACTTGCCGCTGGCGCCGGCCTTCAACGCCACCTTGTCCCAGCCGCCCAGGCGCTTCGGCGCTTCCCAGCCGCCGCCGACCTTGGACACGTAGACCTGGCCGACCGCCTTGCCGTCAACCTTGCCGGTGTTCTTGGTGCTGAAGCTGACTTCGACGCCGTCGGCGCCGGCTTTCGCGCTCAGGTCCGAGTAAGCGAAGCTGGTGTACGACAGACCGTAACCGAACGGGAACAGCGGCTTGTGGCCCTTCAGGTCGAACCATTTGTAGCCGACCGCCGCGCCTTCGATGTTGTAGTCGGTGGTGACTTTTTCCAGGATGTTTTCATCCTTGGTCTTGCCGTCGCCGTCGATCACCGGACGCGGCAGCTGCGCCACCGAAGCAGGGAAGGTGGCCGGCAGGCGGCCGGACGGATTGACCTCGCCGCTGATCACGCGCGCGATCGCCGCGCCGCCGCTGGTGCCCGAGTACCAGGCCTCCAGCACCGCGCCGACGTTGTTCAGCCAAGGCATCACGACCGGACCGCCGGTCTGCAGCACCACCACGGTTTTCGGATTGGCCTTGGCCACCGCGGCGATCAGCGCATCCTGCTGGCCCGGCAGGTTCAGGCTGTCGGCATCGAAGCTCTCGGCCAGCCACTGGTTGCCGAATACGATGACGACGTCGCTGGACGCGGCCAGCTTGGCTGCCGCCGCCAGGTCCTTGCCGTCGTTATAGGCCACCTTGGCCTTGGTGCGCGATGCCAGTTCCTGCAGCGGCGACGAGCGGTGATAGACGATAGGACCAGGGAAGTGCGTCGGGCCTTCGTTCGGCACGGCCGAGCCGCCGATCGGGTAGACCTGCGCCGAGCCGCCGCCCGACAGCACGCCCACGTCCGCATGGCCGCCGATGATGGCAATCGAGCGCACGCCGGCGCCCAGCGGCAGCAGGCTGTTATGGTTCTTCAGCAGCACGATGGATTCCTCGGCGTCGGCCTGGGTAACCTTTCCATGCGCGGCGAAATCAATCCCGGCGCTGGCCGAAGTCGGCGTCGCCACCGGATGCTCCACCAGCCCGTTCGCGAACATGGTGCGGGTGATGCGCTTGACCATGTCGTTCAGGCGCGATTCCGGCACGTGGCGGTTGACCACCGCTTCCTTCAGCGACTCATTGAAATAGGCCGCCTTGTCGAACGGATGGCCGGACTGCTGGTCGAGGCCAGTGATCGCCGCAGGAATGGTGGAGTGGGTCGCGCCCCAGTCGGACATGACGTAGCCAGGGAAGGCCCAGTCCTGTTTCAGCACCTGGTTGAGCAGGTAGTCGTTCTCGCAGGCGTAGTCGCCGTTGACGCGGTTGTACGCGCACATGACGGAACCCGGATGGCCGCGCTCGATCGCAAACTGCAGCGCCAGCAGGTCCGACATGCGGCCCGGCGTATCGTCGATCTTGACGTTGACGTGATTGCGGTTGGTCTCCTGGTCGTTGAAGGCGTAGTGCTTGACGGTGGAGATGATGTGGTTGGACTGGATGCCGCGAATCTGCTCGCCGACCATCACGCCGGCCAGCAGCGGATCTTCGCCGCCGTATTCGAAGTTGCGGCCGTTGCGCGGTTCGCGCATCAGGTTGACGCCGCCGGCCAGCAGGATGTTGAAGCCGGTGCTGCGCGCCTCGCTGCCGATCATCGCGCCGCCGGCAAATGCCAGTTGCGGATTCCAGGTCGCGGTGGTGGCCAGGCCGGACGGCAGGGAAGTGCGCTCGTACGGCTTCTTCGACACCGCCTGGGTGGCGACGCCGACGCCGGCGTCCGATTGCCATTGCGGCGGCAGGCCGAGGCGGGCGATGCCCGGCACGTAGCCGGCCGAATCAGGACGGCCTTCCTTCGGTTGCTCGAATTTCTTCGGCGAGAACTCGGTCGAGAAGTAAGCGAACACGGTCTGGATTTTTTCGTCCAGCGTCATCGCCTTGACCAGCTGGTCGGCGCGCGCGTCGGGCGACTGCGCGGCGTTCAGCCAAGGCTTGCTTTCGTCCGCGGCGTGGGCGACGCCGCTGAGTGAGGAAGACAGCATGAGTGGATAAACCAGTGCCAGTGACAGCCAGAGACGCTTCTTCATACGATACCGTGTCCTTATATTTATTTGAGATTGATGGTCAGCGCGGGATCAACACTTCCAGCGCATATGCTCCGCCCGCAACAATACCGTCCACGCGCGCATCAGTCAAACGTTTACCGTCCTGCCAGACCTGAATCTCACCGACGTCGGCCCGTTGTATAGACACGTTGAAGGTCGCGTGACGGAACTGGCGCACGACCTTGATGCCGTCCCAGTGTTTGGGCAATTGCGGCTGGACCAGCAGGCCGTTGCTGTCGCCCTTCAAGCCGCACAGGCCCTCGATGAAGCAGCGGTAGACCCACGACACGGTGCCGGTGTTGAACAGCTGGCTGGAACGGCCGGCGGTGCGCGGATACTCCTTGTACGCGCCGCGATAATAGTTCGGGATGAACACCGGCAGCTGGCCGCGCTGCAGGTAGTCCTCCTCGCTCGGCCCTGGGAGCATCTGGCGCAGCAGCTGGTAGGCGCGTTCGCTCTCGCCGATGGTGTACAGGCTGTAGATGTAGAAGATGGCGGCGTGGTTGTAGACCGCGCCGTTCTCCGCCGATCCCGGATGCTTCTGCGTCACGCGGCCGACGTCGTCGCGCATGGCGCTGTACGGCGGCGCGAACATCTGCACGCCGTATGGCGTCGACAGCTGGTCTTCGACCTGCGCCAGCATCGATGCGCGCTGCTCTTCGCTGGCCGTGCCGCCCAGGATCGCCCAGGCCTGCGGGTTCAGGTAGATGCGGCCTTCCTTGTCCTTGCTGATGCCGAAGGTGACGTTGTCGTCGGTGATGCCGCGCGCGTACCAGTCGCCGTCCCACAGATGTTCGTTGGCGGCGCGATTGACGGCCTTGGCGCCGGCGCGGAAATGCCTGGCGCTTTCCGCCAGCGAGGAACTGGCGCCGGACTGCTCGCAGATCTCGGCCCACAGGTTCAGCGCATAGGCGGTGGCCACGGTCAGCCAGCCCGATACGCCGCGTCCCTTGTAGCCGACCATATTCATCGGATCGCACCAGTCGCCCTGTGCGATGTAGCTCAGGCCGCGCTTGTCGCGCGCCTGCAGCAGCCAGTCCATCGCGCTGCTCACGCGCTCGGAGACGGTGAGGGCGGCGCCGCTCTCGTGGCCGGTCACGTCCTCGTTGAGGATGTCGTAGTCGCCGGTTTCGTCGAGGTAGACCTTGAGCGCGACCGGCAGCCACACGCAGTGGTCGGTGTGCGGGACCTGGTTGATGTATTTGAGCTCCGCGCCCTCGGCCAGCAGGATCCCGTCCGGCATGGCGCCGCTGGCTTCCTGCTGCGACAGCGCATGCAGGAAGGCCGCGCGCATCACGCTGGGCTTGATGAAGCTCATGCCCATATTGTCCTGCAGGTAGTTGCGGGTCTGCGGATCGGTGCTGAGGCGGTTGACGTCGCCATGGTAGAACACCTGGCGCGGCAGCCAGTTGTTGACGAAATTGTCCAGGTCCTGGTCGGGCGTGGCGATCTGCAGGCATCCGCGCCCGCCGGCGATGTAGTTAGCGTAGTCGGCCTTGGCGGCGGCGAAGGCGGCGGCGCTCAGGTACTTCGCGCGCACGGCCTTGATCTCGGCATCGTCGAACGCCGGGCCGAAGATGAAGCGGTAGTCGTGGCTTTCGTCGGCCGCCAGCGCCAAGCGGTATTGCACCACGGCGGTTGGCGTCTCGTAGCGCGCATCGTTGTTGCCCAGCTGTTCAGCCATGACGGACGACGGCGCGTGCAATCCGCCTTCGCCCTCGAAGGCCATCTGCTGCACTTCCCAGGCCTGCGGCGCTTCCTCGCACAGGAAGTAGGTCTTGTCCTTGAAGTCCTTCTGCTTGAAGTAGTCGGTCACCTTTTGATACGGCGTGACGCAGCTGGCCACCACGCCGCCCAGGTCCGCGCGGTATTCGCCGGACTGGTTCATCCACGACATATAGCCGATCGGGAAGTAGGGATAGACGCTCAGCTTGCGCGGGCGGCCCGACAGGTTGGTCACGCGCAGCGACCACAATTCCACCACGTCGCTGGTCGGCACGCTCAGACTCAGCTCGACGCGCACGCCCAGGTGCTCGACCGTCCAGGCGATATCGCTTTTGCCGACCGAGAAAGTGAAGTTGTCGACCGGCGCGCGCACCGGCTCATACGGCGCGGAGAACAGCTCGCCGGTTTCCTCGTCCTTGATATAGAAGAAGCGGCCCGGATGATGCGCATAGTAGTTCTGCTCCGGCTGCATGAAGGTCTTGGCCTCCAGGTTCGGCGCATAGGCATACTTGGCGGGTTCCGGTTGCATGAACTGCGCGGTGGCGTAGCCGCGGCAGGTCACCTGGATCATCATCTTCTGGTTCCACAGGAAGCCCGCCGCGCGCGGCATCGCCGTGGGGCTGGTCAGTTCGTAGCGGTCGCCATTGTGGGTTGGGCGTAACATGAAACGATCTCCGTGATTAAGTGGTTTTGCGCGCTTCCAGATCCGCCTGGATCTGAATCAGCTTGGTGTTGTCGAGGTTATAGAAGAACATGATGATCACCGCCAGCACCGCGAAGGCGGCCGGGATAAAGGACATCAGCCAGAGGATGCCGGCCTGCGAGCCGGCCGACTGGGTGACATTGGCCACATAGCCCAGCTGCGTGAACAGCCAGCCGATCACCGCGACCGCGATCGCGGTGCCCAGCTTCTGCGAGAAGGTGGCGGCGGCGAAGGTCATCGCGGTGGCGCGACGGCCGGTGCGCCATTCATTGTAGTCGGCGGTGTCGGCGTACATCGAGAAAGCCAGCGGCGACTTCGGTCCGAGCGCCAGGCCCATGCCGACCTGCAGCACGAACATCAGCGTGACCTGGTCCTTGGGAACGAAGAAGAAGGCCGACGACAGCACGGCGGTGATCGACATCAAGATCATCATCAGCTTGCGCTTGTCGATGAAGCGCGTCATGAACGGCGTCAGCGAGGCGCCGACGGCGGCCGAGATCATGTAGGCGGGCACGAAGCCGGCCATCAGTTCCGGCCGGCCGACCACGTACTTGAAGTAGTAGGCCGCGCTGGTGGTGCGCAGCGTGATCGTGATCATGATGATCAGCGCCAGGAAGAACAGCGCCACCCACGGACGGTTCTGCGACAGGTCGCGGATGTCCTGCATGACGTTGGATTTTTGTCCTGCGGCCGGCACGATGCGCTCGCGGGTGTTCAGGAAGGTCAACACGAACAGGATGGACGCGAACACGCTCCACACCAGCATCGTCAGTTGCCAGCCCAGCTTATCGTCGCCGCCGCCCAGCCATGACACCAGCGCCGGCGTGGCGGCGGTGACCAGCGTGCCGCCGGCAAACGCGAAGATGAAGCGCAGGCCGTTGACGGTGGAGCGCTCCTGCGGATCGGCCGACAGCACGCCGGACAGCGCGTTGTACGGGATGTTGATGCAGGTGTAGCAGACCATCATCAGCAGGTAGGTGCCGTAGGCCCAGACGATCTTGCCGTCGGCCGACAGGTCCGGCGTGGTGTAGGTCAGGATGGCGGCGCAGGCCAGCGGCAGCGGCACCCAGATCAGGTAAGGGCGGAACTTGCCGAAGCGGGTCGTGGTGCGGTCGGCGGCGGCGCCGATCAGCGGATCGGTGAAGGCGTTGATGATCTTAATCGTAAACATCATCGACGCGGCGGCGGCGGCCGAGATGCCGAAGACATCGGTGTAGTAAATCAGCAGGAAGGTCGCGATATTGGTCCAATAAAAATTGAAGCCCATATCGGCGATGCCGTAGCTGATTTTTTCGCGCCAGGTCAGTTGTTTGTTCACGTTTGCTTCCATAACGCATGTAAAAACAGGCAGTGCAGCCGAGGGGGGCCACACTGCCCGAAACGGGGCGGAGCGCTGTCTGTATCAGCGCGGCGGTGACACCACCCCGGAGAGAGACCGGTCATTCAAAATCTCGCGCACCAGTTCCGCCGGTGGTTGGCCGATATCGAGCACGAGGCCCGCTTCGTCGGCTTGCAGCGGTTCCAGCGCGGCCAGCTGGCTGTCGAGCAGCGAGGTCGGCATGTAGTGGCCGGCGCGTCCCGCCATGCGGGCGGCGATCACTTCGCGCGGTCCGGCCAGGTGGGCAAAACGCAGTTCCGGATCGGCGCTGCGCAGCAGGTCCCGGTAGCGCCGCTTGAGCGAAGAGCAGGATAGCACCAGGCCGGCGCCGCGTTCGCGCGCGTTGCGGATCTGTTCGTGCAGCGCGTGCAGCCAGTCGGCGCGGTCGACGTCGGTCAGCGGCACGCCGGCCGACATCTTGGCCACGTTGGCGTAGGAGTGGAAGGTGTCGCCTTCGATGAAGGGCACTTCCAGCGCCGTGGCCAGTTGCAGCCCGACCGAACTTTTGCCGGTTCCGCTGACACCCATGACGACCCAGCGGACTTGACGCGATTGATTGCTCATATGTTCTTAAATGATAGCGCTAACAGTTGAATGGAGTGTAACCGCTTGGTGGAATTTGTAAAGAAGAATCTATGCTGCGGCGCAGCAGCGCGCCGCGCCGGATCAGGCGCTCTCGCGCGCCATCAGCGTGAAGCCGAGGTCGATCTGGCGGGTCGGCGGCTCTTCGCCCTTGATGACCGAGCGCAGCAGGGTGGCGGCCTCGAAACCGATGCGGTAGCGGGGCGTGCCGATGGTGGTCAGGGACGGATTCATCCAGGCCGAGGCGGGCAGGTCGTTGAAGCCGCAGATGGCCAGCTGCGCCGGCACCGGGATGCCGCGCCGCTGGCACTGGTAGATGGCGCCGTGGGCCAAGTCGTCGTTGCAGCAGAAGATGGCGTCGCAGTCGGGCGCCTGCGCCAGCATGCGGCCCACCAGCTCCGCGCCCAGCGCGATGGTGGACGGCTCGGCCACCATCACCTCCAGCTTGATGTCGGCCAGCGCGGCTTCCTGCATGGCCTTGCGGTAGCCCTCGGCGCGGCGCAAGGTACGTTCATCCAGCTGCGCGCCGATGAAGCCGATGCGCTTGTGGCCCTTGTCGATCAGGTAGCGTGTCATCGCGTAGCCGGCCTGGAACTGCGAGAAGCCCACCGTCAGCTGGGCCGGATCGGTGGACATATCCATCATCGACACCACCGGCACGCGCGAGGTGGTCAGTATCTGCTGCACGCGCGGGCTGTGCGTCAGGCCGGACAGCAGCATGCCGTCCGGGTTGGACTGCAGATAGGTGCCGATCAGCTTTTCCTCTTCCTTGTCGGAATAGCGGGTGTTGCCGATCAGGATCTGGTAATCGTCGGCGTCCAGCGCATCCTGGATGCCGGCCAGCACCTCGGTGAACACCGCGTTCGACAGCGACGGCACCAGCACCGCGATCACCTTGGATTGCGACGAGGCCAGCGCGCGGGCGGCGCGGTTGGGCACGTAGCCCAGTTCGGCGACGGCTTTATCCACCCGGTCGCGCAGCGCCTGGGACACCATATCCGGCTGGGTGATGGCGCGCGACGCGGTCATCGTCGCCACGCCGGCCATCTCCGCCACCATCGCCAGGGTAATGCGGCCGCTGGCGCGGCTCTTGCCCGCTTGTGTCTTGGTCATCGAGTGCTACTTCACGTTGATATTGATAGCGATATCATACGGCAGCTTGACACTGAAGGGAGAGGGGTTATTTGCATCCAGCCAACACTTTTTGCGTCTTTTTACGCATTTCTTCGCGTTCCTGGTCGCCCATGATGCCGCGTTCGCCGTTTTTGTCGTAGGTGCTCATGCGCGTGCCCTGGTCCAGCGCCATCTGGTTTTTGCGGGCGGCGTCGCAATTGGAGGCGATATCGGCGTTGCGCTGGGCTTCGTCGGCGGCTTTTTGCTCGGCGGCGGCGGCCTCGGTCTTGCGTTTGTTGAAGTCGGCGTTGCGTTCGGCGATCGTCGGCGCGCGCTTGACGGCCGGCGTCTCGGCGGCGGCATCGGCGGGCGGGGTCTCCGGCTCGGCTGGCGCGTTGGGATTGAACAGCGGCTTGCCGGGCGCCTTCAGGATGCGTTTCTCGGGGATGTTGGCCGGCGGCGGCCGGTCGGACAACTGCTTGACGCCTTTGTCGTCGACCCACATATATTGGGCCATCGCCAGCGACGACGCGGCCAGCAGCAGGATGGCAAGCGGTATATTGCGGTGATTCATAAAGCGCTCCATTAAGGCATGTACAGATTTCGCCATGGTTCAGGGCAACTGTCAACTGGCGGTGCGGCCGCTTATAACTCCCAGGTTTTCACCGAGTGTATCTTCAGGAATTGGCTGGTCGCTTGCGAGTCCTGCTGCGGGAAGAACAATGCCGTAGCGTTGCCGCCGCTCAGCGAACCGCAGGCCAGGTTGATGCCGAGTTGCAGGGGATATTTCTCGGGGGTTGTCCAGTTCGATTCGGCCACCGGAATGCCATCCAGATAGTGCAAGACCTTGTCCCGCGTCCAGATCACGCCGACCGTCCGCTTCGTTCCAGAGGTAATCGGCGTTGGCAGCAAGAGGTTGGTGGCATCCGCCGTCAGCATCTCACGGTTCGGCGGGGAGGGCAGCCAGGTGCCGCCATTGCGCGCGCGGTTGGTGCTGCCTGCTTTCAAGGCGCGCTGCCGGGTGTGGGGCTGGGTATGCAGGGCGCCAGTCCAGGTCGATTGGCCTTTTTGGACATGCGTGAATACCTCCAGCACATCCAGCTCCACCCACGGATCGTCGGCACTTCTCGCCACGCCCTTGGGGTTGAAGGTATAGAACCACACGGCCGGCCAGTATCCCCACGCCGTGCCCGGCGCGCCGGCCATGGCGGCCTCGATCGCCTTCTTGGTGTAGGCCGGGCCGGAAAATTGCGGCATGGCCGGCATGGTGAATTCCACCTCAAGCGCCTGCACCTTGCGACCCGGCTGCTGCGGGCCGTAGGCGCGCTTGCTCCAGATCTGCCCGGATGTCAGCCCGGGAACGAACAGCACGCCATCGCTCGTCGTCGGGGTCAGGGCGCCAGGGCTCACCGCCTTGTCGAACGTCACGGTCAGGCGATCCTCCGAAATGGAAAGGACCCTGGCGCGATCGCTTGAGGCCGGGTTGTTCTGATAAGCCGGCGCGCACCTGACGCCCATGGCAAACATGCCCGGCACGACAGGGGAGGCCACCGGCTTCTTGAACTTGATCGCGGTGGTTTTTCCGTTGATGACGTCGGTGGCGACCCGCGAGAAGGCGAATTTGGTGAACGTGACATGCCAGTTCCCCTTGTAGGCTTCCTTGATGCCCGAGCTGACCGCTTCAAACGTGATGGTGCCGGCGGCCGCGTCCTTGGCGACGACCACGGAGATGCCGGTGCTGCTGCCCCCGGTGATGCAGGTGCCGACTTCAATCTTGGCCAGATCCGCTGCGGTCAAGCCGATGTCGGCCAGCCGTGTCGGTGACGAAGCGCCTTCCGCGCCGGCATAGAAACCGCTGCTGGTCGGCGCCGCTACGACGTTGCCGCGAAGGTAAGAGTCGAAATGGCCGCTGCCGAGTACGGCCTGCAGGCGCAATCCGTCGGCGTCCACCACGTGATTCTGATCGTTGAAGGCGGTGGCGTAACGCTGGACTTCGCTATTGATGGTCACCGGGCCAGTGCCGCCGAGATGTGCCCCGGTGGCGCTAAAGTCGCCCTCCAGCGGGTTAAATAACTTCGCGACATCGGCAAGCGTCTTGATCGCGATGCCGACCGGCGAACCGCTCGGTTTGGCGCCGCTGCCGAAATTCATGTCCTCGACCAGATTGAGCCCGGTAATCGCCGTATCGAAATCCGGTTCCAGCCCCGGGTAGGTGAAGCCCTGCGCCGGGGCGGTCGCCGCGGATGCGGTGCCGCCGCCAGCCAGCGGCAGTAGCAGCGTACTCGACAGGAGTTTGACGAGGCTGCGACGGGACGGGTCATGTGGTTCGGACATGTTGACGGGCCTGTGGTGAGTTTGAAAGTACGCCTATAGTAGTATTAAAAACGGCGTTTCGATTGCCTTCCTGCTGCGGTCTTTGGAAGTTGCAGACAATTAAAACCGTTTCCTGTATAATGCCGCTTTGCGCCTATAGGAAATACTATGCGTCTACTTCAAAAAGCACTCACATTCGATGACGTGCTGCTCGTCCCAGCGTACTCGAACGTTCTGCCTGCCGATACGTCCCTCAAAACTCGCCTGACCCGTAATATCAGCCTGAACATCCCGTTGCTGTCCGCAGCGATGGATACGGTCACCGAAGCCCGTCTCGCCATCGCGATGGCGCAAGAGGGCGGCATTGGCATCATCCACAAGAACCTGAATCCGAAGGACCAGGCTCGCGAAGTGGCGCGCGTCAAGCGCTTCGAGGCCGGCGTGCTGCGTGATCCGATCACGATCCCGCCGACCATGAAGATCCGCGACGTCATCAAGTTGACCGAGCAATATGGTATTTCCGGCTTCCCTGTGGTCGAGGGCAAGGAAGTCGTCGGCATCATCACCAACCGCGATTTGCGTTTCGAGCAGGAGCTGGACGCCGAGGCGCGCGCCAAGATGACCCCGCGCGAAAAGCTGGTGTTCGTCAAAGAGGGCGCTGAAGGCGCCGACCGCGACGAAGCCAAGCGCCTGATGAACAAGCACCGCCTGGAGCGCGTGCTGGTCGTCAACGACGCCTTCGAGCTGCGCGGCCTGATCACCGTAAAGGACATCCAGAAATCCACCGAGCACCCGCTGGCGTCGAAAGACTCGCAGGGCAAGCTGCTGGTCGGCGCCGCTGTCGGCGTTGGCGCGAAAGATGAAGAGCGCATCGAGCTGCTGGTCGCTGCCGGCGTCGACGTGCTGGTGGTTGACACCGCGCACGGCCACTCGCAAGGCATCCTGGACCGCGTGAAATGGATCAAGACCAAGTTCCCGCACGTGGACGTCATCGGCGGCAACATCGCCACCGCAGCCGCCGCGAAGGCGCTGGTTGAATACGGCGCGGACGCGGTCAAGGTCGGCATCGGCCCGGGCTCGATCTGCACCACCCGTATCGTCGCCGGCGTCGGCGTGCCGCAGATCACCGCGATCTCCAACGTCGCCGAAGCGCTGGAAGGCACCGGCGTGCCATGTATCGCCGACGGCGGCATCCGCTTCTCGGGCGACATCTCGAAGGCACTGGCGGCGGGCGCATCGACCGTGATGATGGGCTCCATGTTCGCCGGCACCGAGGAAGCGCCGGGCGAAGTGATCCTGTACCAGGGCCGCTCGTACAAATCGTACCGGGGCATGGGCTCGCTGGGCGCGATGTCGGACGGCTCGGCCGACCGCTACTTCCAGGACGCCACCATGAAGGCCGACAAGTTCGTGCCTGAAGGTATCGAAGGCCGCGTCGCCTACAAGGGCAGCGTGCTGGCGATCATCTTCCAGCTGGTCGGCGGCGTGCGTCAATCGATGGGTTACTGCGGCTGCGCCACCATCGACGAGCTGCGCAACAAGGCGGAATTCGTCGAGATCACCTCGGCCGGCATGCGCGAATCGCACGTGCACGATGTGCAAATCACCAAGGAAGCGCCGAACTACCGTTCCGGCGACTGATAAGTCCTTGCAACGCCGGCTCCGACGAGCCGGCGTTTTTCTATTCTCATCCTCTTCAGTACATACTCATGCACTCAAAAATCCTCATTCTCGATTTCGGCTCCCAAGTCACCCAGCTGATCGCGCGCCGCGTGCGCGACTCCGGCGTGTTCTCGGAAGTGTACCCGTACGATGTCAGCGACGAATTCGTGCGCAACTACGGCGCCGCCGGCGTGATCCTGTCGGGCAGCCACAGCTCGACGCTGGAAGGCGACGCCCCGCGCGCGCCGGACGCCGTGTTCGAACTGGGCGTGCCGGTGCTGGGTATCTGCTACGGCATGCAAACCATGGCCGCGCAGCTGGGCGGTAAGGTCGAGAACGGCCTGGTGCGTGAATTCGGCTACGCCGAGGTGCGCGCCCGCAACCACACCAAGCTGCTCGACGGCATCAACGACTTCGTTACCGACGAAGGCCACGGCATGCTGAAGGTCTGGATGAGCCACGGCGACAAGGTGCTGGACATGCCGCCGGGCTTCGTCCTGATGGGCAACACCCCGAGCTGCCCGATCGCCGCCATGGCCAACGAAGAGAAGCGTTTCTACGGCGTGCAATGGCACCCGGAAGTGACCCACACGGTGCAGGGCAAGGCCATGCTGGGTCGCTTCGTGCACGAGATCTGCGGCTGCAAATCGGACTGGAACATGCCGGACTACATCTCGGAAGCGGTCGAGAAGATCCGCGCCCAGGTCGGCACCGACGACGTGATCCTGGGCCTGTCCGGCGGCGTCGATTCGTCGGTGGCCGCCGCGCTGATCCACCGCGCCATCGGCGACCAGCTGACCTGCGTGTTCGTCGACCACGGCCTGCTGCGCCTGAACGAAGGCCAGATGGTCATGGACATGTTCGCCAAGAACCTGGGCGTCAAAGTGATCCGCGTCGATGCCGAAGGCCAGTTCATGGGCCACCTGGCCGGCGTCACCGATCCCGAGCAGAAGCGCAAGATCATCGGCCGCGAATTCGTCGAAGTGTTCCAGGTCGAGTCGGGCAAGCTGGTCAACGCCAAATGGCTGGCGCAAGGCACCATCTATCCGGACGTGATCGAATCGGCCGGCAAGGGCAAGAAAGGCCAGACCATCAAGAGCCACCACAACGTGGGCGGCCTGCCGGAGACCATGAAGCTGAAGCTGCTGGAACCGCTGCGCGAACTGTTCAAGGACGAAGTGCGCAAGCTGGGCGTTGCGCTGGGCCTGCCGCATGACATGGTCTACCGCCACCCGTTCCCGGGCCCGGGCCTGGGCGTGCGCATCCTCGGCGAAGTCAAGAAGGACTACGCCGACCTGCTGCGCCGCGCCGACGCCATTTTCATCGAAGAACTGCGCAACACGCCATACGAGCCGGTGGTGGTTCCTGGCTTCGATCAGGACAGCGTGCCGACCAACTGGTACGAAGCGACCAGCCAGGCGTTCGCCGTGTTCCTGCCGGTGAAATCGGTGGGCGTGATGGGCGACGGCCGCACCTACGAGTACGTGGTGGCCTTGCGCGCGGTGCAGACGCAGGACTTCATGACGGCGCACTGGGCGCACCTGCCGCACGCGCTGCTGGGCAAGGTGTCGAACCGCATCATCAATGAAGTGCGCGGCATCAACCGTGTGGTCTACGATATCTCGGGCAAGCCGCCTGCGACGATCGAGTGGGAGTAGAATCCAAGATGTAAGCTATTGATTTTAAACGATTAATAACTTACACAAAAGTTTCACGTATTTTTTAAGCAGTTGATTTTATTGGGCTTTCAAACTACAGTTACACGAATAGCTACACAAAACTGTGGCTACTCAAAACTGTAGTTTTCAAGCCCATTTTTTATGCTCAAAAAAAAGACATTCAAGCCTGACGAAATCCCAATTTACGACGAAGCCATCATCCATAAGCGGGGGTGTTAAATTGCGCTGAACATTGACCCGGAATTTGCATTGAATTCCGACCCGTCCTTTTTAATGAAATTACTCTGATCTGAGTCTGGACCTCCTTCCTCTGTTCGTTTGCTCGATGAATTGACCCACTCAGTTTGACCCGCCTTCCACTGCCTGGCAAACGCTGCCACGCGATCGTAGGATCCTTCATATCCCAGCTCCTTCAGGTCCGCGTGGATCTGTTTCAAACTACGGCGCTGCTTACGCGGCTTGCCCGTCTCGGCCTTGAGCCATCCTGATAACTGCACGGAATATTTATCCAGCCCGCTCGCTATACGGCGTTCCGCATAGCTAGGCTCGGTGGTCTCCGAACGCAAGTAGCGCCGGACGGTGTTACGTGAGATGCCCAGCCTTCTGGCAATCTCCCGTAGGGGAATCTGGTCACGAATGTGCCAGCGTCGAATTATGCCTAGTAACGCCACGTTGATCACTCCGTTCTCCTGCCGATGAGACAGGTCGAATTGTGCTCTTCACGTGGGTCAGATTCAGTTGCAAATTACTGGGGAAAGTGGGTCAATTTTCGGTGCAAATCAACATACGTGAGAAAGGTGTTGCACAACGTGTAAGTTCATTTGCGTAATTCATTGATTATATTGATAAGCGCACAATTTATTTCCACATGGAAATCTCAATAATAGTCACGCAAAAGTTACGCGGTAATTTTTGACTGCCTGTATTGCGTTGATTTTAAAGGGTTTGTCAGAAATGTAGTTATTGAGTGGGAGTGAAGAGCTCGCTATAACAGGCTGATTTTTAAGGAAAAATAGAAGGCCGTTGATGATGTGGATGACATCATCAACGGCCTTTTTTCATTTTTGTAATTTGCGGCCGCCTTCGCTCAGCCAGCCTGCCAGCCACCACCAAGGGCTTTGTAGAGCGATACCGTGGCCTGCAGGCGTTTGAGTTTCAGTATCCCCAGCTCATTTTGCACGTCCGACAGGCTGCGTTGGGTGTCGAGCACGGTCATCAAGTCTTCCGCCCCCGCCTTGTAGCGGATCTCCGACAAATTGAACGCAAGACGCGACTGTTCCAGTTCCACCTCTTTCAACCGGCGCTGCTCGTCAAGACTGTTGATTTGGCCCAGCACGGTGTCCACTTCCGTCAAGGCCGCCAGGACGGTCGAGCGATAGGTCTGCACCAGTTCCTGCTTTTGTTCGATGGCCAGATCGCGCTCGTTCCGCAGACGCCCGCCATCGAATATCGGCGCCACCAGCGAGGCGCCGATATTCGCGAACACATTCTGGGCGTTGAGCAGCGACATCAAGGCACTGCTTTGCGTGCCCGTCGATCCGGTCAGGCGTATGCTGGGAAACAATGCCGCGCGCGCCACGTCGACGTTGGCGCTGGCGGCCGCCAGGACCGCTTCCGAACGGCGAATATCGGGGCGCCGCGACAGCAGTTCGGACGGCATGCCCGCCGTCACTTCGGGCAAGCGGATGGTGTCGAGTCCGCTATCACTGATCTTGAAGGTTTGCGGCGACCGGCCGAGCAAGATGGCCAGCGCTGATTGCGCCTCGCGCTCCTGCTGCAGTAAAGCAGGGATGGTGGCATGTTGGCTGGCGACAGCGGAGCGTTGACGTGCCAAGTCGACGGACGTGGCGGCGCCGACGCTGCTCTGTGCCTCGACCAGCGACAGTACATGCTCTGCGGTTCTGGCGTTCTCGCGCGCCACGTCGAGACGGTCGTGCAGGGACAGCAGTTGCAGATAAGTCGACACGATGCCGCTGGTCACGGTGAGGGCCACGGTTTGACGATCGTAGAAATTGGCCCTGAGCGATGCCTCGGCTGCGGCAACGCTGGCAGCGTTCTTGCCCCAAAAATCGAGTTCGTAAGACACCTGCAACTGTCCGCTCGATGAAACATTGGCGTTGTGACGGCCTGCGACCGGCAGATCCCGGCTGGCGCCGGCGTAAGCATCGACGGAGGGCAGTAGCGCGACCCCGGCAATCCGCGCCTGCGCCGCCGCCTGGCGCATTCGCGACAGCGCGGCGGCCAGTTCCAGGTTGCTTTCCTGTCCCTCGCGCACCAGTTGGCTCAGCTCGTCGCTGCCGAAGCGTTGCCACCAGTGGGTGTCCGGCCATTCCTGGCTGCCCGGCTTACCCGCCTGCGACCAGCCGGCTGGTAATTCGACTGCCGTCACCGGTTCCGCCACAGGCATCGTGTGCGTGCACCCGGCCAGCGCAACGCCGGCCAGGCACGCCGCCAGCATAGGTGTCCGCAGCGGTCCAGCCAGTGTCGACCCGCCGCCCGCGGCGCGTTGCTTCATGGCCTACCCACCGGCGCAACCGGCTTGGGCTGAGGCGCCAGCGCCGGCACGGGACCGGCCAGCACTTGCTCGCCCGCTTCCAGGCCGGACAGCACTTGTACCTGCTGTACTGTGCGCAAGCCGATTTTCACTTTGCGCGCTACGATGCGCCGTTCGAGGTTCACCACATGGACCTGATACATCCCCGCCGCATCGCGCTTGCCCAGCAAGTTTGCGGGCAGCAGCAACGCATCCTTGGCCTGGGCGACGATGAACTGCACCTGGGTGGTCATGCCGCTCATGAGCTCCTGTTCCGGATTATCGACCTCGAACAACACATTGTAAAAAGTCTGCTTGCCTTGCTCGCCCGTTCCGTCGGCAGGTACGGGAATCACCTGGCGCAGTTTTCCCGACCAGATGCGGCCGGGATAACCGGGCGTCTGGAAGTTGGCCGTCATGCCGCGCTTCAGGCGCGTCACATCCACTTCCGCCACGCGCGCCTGAACCGTCATTTGCGACAGGTCTGCAATGCGCATCAAGGGCAAGCCCGTCTGGCCGATGCTCACCGTTTGCCCAGGGCGCGCATTCACCGCCACCACGGTTCCCGATAGCGGAGCCAGAACCTGCTTGTGGCGGCTGCTTTCCTCATCGAATTTCAGCGTCGCCTCCAGCTGTTGGATCTGCGCGTTGATGGAGTCCACCCGGGCGCGGGCCGAAGACAAATTCATGCGACTCGACTCAACGCTTTCTTCGCGGGTGGCATTTTGTGCCTTGAGCTGTGTCTGGCGCTTGAACTGCAATTCGGCGAAGTCCGTCTGGGCTTGCTGGTCCGCCAGTTCGGCCCGCAGCCGCGCCATTTGAGCACGGTTACTGTCCATCTGGTTAGCGCGGACCGCAGGCGAAATCTCCATCACCAGCTTGCCTTCCTGCACTGCATCCCCGACTGTAAAAAGCACATCCTTGATCTGGCCGGCGACTTGAACATTCACATCCGCAAACCGGTGGAACTGCAGTTTTCCGATGGCGTCGACCGTTTGCTGCAGGTCGCCGCGTTGTACCGTTACCGTGTCGAGCTTGACCTCCATGGCCTCCGTGGGCGACTGCGGCAACTCTGCGGCGGCGGCCAATGGCGTCGCCTGTGCCGAGTCCAGTGTTTGCGCCAAGGAGATATCGGCATTCAGCGCCAGCACGAGCGCTGCCGCCGCCAGGCAGGTAGGGCGGCGAGCGCCGTTTTTTTCGTCGTTCATCAGTTTTACATCGTTAAAAGCAGCGGCCATTTTAGCGCATTCATGCGCAGGCATTGCGCCGCCGGCGAGGCGTGTTGATCTGCATTGGCGAAATTAGACACTTCGGGGCGCGAGTTTTGGGTCAATAATTCCTGTGCGGGAGGGTTTGACCATGAAGCGAGAACAGTTCGCAGCGGATGAATTGTATCCGTCCTTAAGCAGGCAAGAACTCGGTCTGGCGGTCCTGGGCACTGTCCAGCAGAGCTGGTTCAATAGTCCATCGTCTCCGGATTGGCGTCGGTGTCTTGGGGGGCGCCTCTAGCCTTCAGCCAAATGAATCCGGCTATGCCAGATAGCAAGGACGCAGTCAAGATCGCCATCTTCGCCGCATTCACAATGGCCGGCTGTTCCGCGAAAGCCAGGCCGGTGATGAATATCGACATGGTAAAGCCTATCCCGCCAAGCAATCCGGCACCCAGTACATGCCTCCACGCCAGGTCGGCGGGCAGGCGACATAGACCTAGCGTGACGGCGACAAAACAGGCGAGCATAATGCCGACCGGCTTTCCAACGGAAAGCCCAACGATAATTCCCAGGCTGTTCGACGACAATAAATCCTGTACCCAGCCAGCACCAATCACGATGCCGGTGTTGGCAAGGGCAAAAACAGGAAGAATCAGAAATGCCACAGGCTTGTGCAGGAAATGTTCAAGGCGATGAGACGGCGAACTAATGTCGTCCTGCCTCGCGGAATGGGGAATGGCGAAGGCCAGCAACACACCCGCTATGGTTGCGTGCACACCTGATTTGAGCATCAGAAACCACATCAGCGCGCCTCCGATCAGATACGGCGTCAGCGACATTACGCGCAGCGTGCGATTCATGAGCAACAG
Organism: Duganella sp. CT11-25; assembly: GCF_047302815.1. Taxonomy (NCBI): domain Bacteria; kingdom Pseudomonadati; phylum Pseudomonadota; class Betaproteobacteria; order Burkholderiales; family Oxalobacteraceae; genus Duganella; species Duganella sp. CT11-25. The sequence continues at coordinate 1,135,136 of NZ_JBKBFD010000001.1, read as the reverse complement.
CGCGATGAAGACCGCCAGTGCGCTCAGCAAATAAGCCAACGACAGCTTTGCGGTATAAAAAAGAGCGATAACGACGATTGCGCCAAGATCGTCCATGACGGCCAATGCCGTGAGAAAGACTTTCAGCGAGGCGGGAACTCTGCTGCCCAGGAGGGTCAGCACGCCCAACGCGAAAGCAATATCCGTCGCCATCGGGATGCCCAGGCCTGCCTGCGTAGCCGTCCCACGGTTCAGACCGAAATGAATCAGGGCAGGGACGGCGATGCCGCCTGCGGCAGCCAGCATCGGCAACAGTGCCTTTTTGAGGTCTGACAGCTCGCCGTTGTACAGCTCACGCTCCAACTCCAGGCCGATAAGCAGGAAAAATATCGCCATCAGCGCATCGTTCACCCACAATTCCACGGTCAGTCCCGCAATCTGCCCGTGCCAGAATGCCAGGTACGAGCTGCCTGCGGCCGAGTTGGCGATCGCCAGTGAACATAGCGTGCATAAAATGAGGACGATGCCGCCGGCTTTCCCTGAATTGGTGAATTCCTTAAATGTTTGTGAGAGGGGAATTTCAATTTGCATGGGGCTGCTCTCGCTGCTTGGAGTTCAAGTCAAGACAGCTTTCCCGTCCAGTGAAGGAGTGGGCAAAACCAGCGAGTAAAACGTCCGGTACCGAACGTTCGGTAGGAGAGGGGGAGGGGCTGGAAAGGCAAGATGATATAAGAGTGTTTTGCATGACGCGCGAAAAAACCGCGTGGCGGCCCGACCATCGCAAATCCTGTCGTACCTGAACGGCACGATCACCCTTATTAAATTTTAGCACATGTTGTGAATTTGTTTAAAGGGGGCGGGCGTTCGCATGGGTCAATTGTTGTTGCGCCAGCACCGTGTAAAGAGGTGCGCTGATCACATGGGAGACGGTGCGCGACACCATGGCACACGCCATCAAGCTCAGTACCATCGAGTGTCCGTCCACCATTTCCATGACGATGATGAAGGACGTCAGCGGCGCCTGCGTCGCGGCGGCGAGAAAACCGACCATGCCCAATGCGATTAACGCCGTCGCATGCGGAGAGTGCAGCAACTGTGCAATATCGTTGCCAAGCGCCGCGCCAATCGCCAGCGAAGGCGCAAAAATCCCTGCCGGAACACCGGACCAGGTGGTCAGCCAGGTCGCAACAAACTTCAGCAGCAGAAACAGGGCAGGCACGCCTTCCCTGCCCGCAACCATGTCTCGTGTGTGGCTGTAGCCGCTACCAAATGTTGCGCCTGCAGAGACCACGCCGATCACCGCCACCAGCAAGCCGCACAGTGCGGCAAATGCCACCGGATGGCTGCGACGCAGGCGCGACAGCATGTCGCCCGCCTGGCCGCCCAGGGAGACTTGCAGTAGGCGGGAGAAAAGCCCGCCTGCCAAGCCGCTGGTCAAGGCCACCAGTATGCCGGGCAAGAGCAGTGACAAATCAATGCCGCTCGCGTGGATGATCCCAAAGTAAGTGGCGTTACCATAGATTGAGACCGCGATCAGGCCGGCCAGCACGATGGCCGACATCAGGAGACCGCTGCTGCGCTGTTCGGGCGTGCGCGACAACTCCTCAATCGCGAACATGACGCCGGCAAGGGGCGTATTGAACGCGGCGGCAATGCCGGCAGCGCCGCCGGCCACCAGCAGGCCATGGGTACTCACCGACGATCGCTCCGGCAGCCAGCGCCGCGCCGTCAACATGATGCCGGCGGCAACCTGTACCGAGGGGCCTTCGCGTCCAAGCGACAGCCCGGCCAGCAAGCCCCATGTGGTTAACCCGACCTTTGCCAGGCTGAGCTTGAGCGATACCAGTGTCCCCGTGGTCTGCGGCGGCGCCAACGGATCGAGCGCAGCCATCACCTGTGGTATCCCGGAACCGGCCGCGGCGCTGAAATGGCGACGGGTAAGCCAGACGATCGCCGCCGTGCACAACGGCGTCCACAACAGCGCGATCCAAGAGTTAAAGTGAAAAGCATCCATGAACAGCGAGAGGGCTTGTTCACCCAGCCACGTAAAGGCGACGACGCTCAGTCCGGCGACACCTGCGGCGGCCACCACGATCCCGCGGGTCGCCCAGGTGCGCCAATTGCGGAATTCCCGGTTGAACGCCGCAGTGGTGTTGTGCTTGTTTTTCATGGTGTGGTGGCCGACCTAAAAAAATCCTCGCAGGGACGAGGACGAAGGCTTTATCAGGCTCTGCTGTGAGAGTAAGCGGGTAAACTACATTTGTACAAATATACTTTGCTGTCATATAATTTGTCAAATGGACCCTTCAACCTCCCTGATCCGTGCCGCGCGGTGGCGGCGTAGTGCCGTGCCGATATTGGCTTGCTTGAGCGCCACGACTGCGTGTGCGGCGCCAGCCCCTGCTTTGGCTTCCGCTGAATTGCCCGCGATAGCGCGATCCTTTGCGACGCTTGCGGGTGGACGACCGGTGTTCTGCGAACAGCCGGCCCCCACGCCGGCCAATTGGCTCGCCATGCCGACGCAATGCGCCTGGCGCGGCGGGCTGGTGATGCAGCGCTGGGTCGCCGACGTCTCCAGGTCGCCGTCGTGTATTAGCCGGCCGGCGAACTGGTGGCACTGGCGCGGCGCCACGCTGGCCGGCGCTGGCGACGCGCCGCCCTGGAACGCCGCATGGCGGCGGCAGGCAATGGCGCAAGACGCGGAGGGGGAAAACGGTGTCCGGCGCATCATCTTGTTGACCCAAGCCCGCGATGGCGGCTGGGTTGCCACCGAGTGGCGCTGGACCCCGCCGCCGCGCGCGGCAACCCGCGCATGGGAACAGCGGCGCTGGCAACAACTGCGGCGCGAGGTGCTCGCAGTGAGCGACGAGGACGCCGGCGCGGCGGCGCCGTCCACATTGCAGGATGTATGGCGGCGCAATCTGCACGGCCGGCCGGGCGAGAGGGACGGCGCCGCCCTGGTGTGGCAGGCAGACCATCAATGCTTGCGCCTGACGGCTGCGTTCAAGCAAGATGATCCTGACATGCCGTTGCCGTATGCACGCGAGGATAGCCGCCTGGAGCAGCGGGCCGCGATCCAAGTGCAACTGGCGCGTTCGGCGCCGGGTGCCACCTGGCCCGCGCCTTTCCACATAATGCCGCCGTCCTTGCCGCAGCAGCGTGGTGCGGCCTATGCCGCCATTGGCCGCCGCGGGAACCTGCTGGTCGGTCGCCTGTGGTTGCCCGGGTTGAAGGAACAGACGCCGCTGCGCGCGCGGCTTGAAGTGCCGGTGTTGGTAGCGCCAGGAACCGAAGCCGAAACGCGCGTCGTATCGCTGGTGGACCGTGAGATGGCGGCGCTGGCCGCGCTGTGGATGGCCGACCATGAACGCTGATTTGATATCGTGGCCGTTGTGGCTGTCGTCGCCCCTCGCTCTGCTGGGCGCCGGTTTGCTGCTGGCCCAAATGCTCGGCTTAGCGCTTGAGTCGCGTGGCTTGCCCAAATTATACGGCGCGGTGATCGCCGGTCTGATGCTGGGCGTCAGTGGCCTGGGCCTGGTCGACGCCGCCGTGGCGACGCAATTCCAGGAATTATTCAACGCTGCGACGGCCTTGGTGTTGTTCGAGGTCGGACGCAAGATGGACTTGGCGTGGCTGTGGCGCAGCCGGCGCCAAGGCGCCAGCCTGCTGCTGGCCTGCGTGCTGCGCGGCGTCGTCGTCGGCGCATTGCTGATGTTGTGTGGCATCAGCTGGAGCGAAGCGGGCTTGATGGCCGCCATGCTGATCGCCTCCAGTCCGATCATCTATGCGTCGATGGTGTCCGATTCCGACGCCAGCGGCGTGACGGTGTTTGCCGGTGCCAATTTCGTCGGCTTGGGCAATGTCATTGCCCTGCTGGTGCTGGTCCCGGCGCTGGCCTGGTTGAAGTCGCGCGATGGCGCCATACTGACGAGCTTCAGCGCCGAATTCGGCAAACAGCTGGCCCGGCTGTTCTGGGGCGTGGCGATCGCGTTGCTGTGCTACGGTATGTACGCGCTGGCGACGCGGCTCAGCAAGGCGCGCGCCCGCATGCGGCCCGGCATGCTGCTCGCCGCGCTGCTGATGGATCTCGGCCTGTGCTCGGTCAGCGCGGCCAGCGCGCTGCTATCGCTGCTGCTGATGGGGGTGTTGCTGCGCAATGCCGAAAAGCGCGACAATGTCTTCCAGGCAGAGTTGCGCACCGGGCAGGACATCGGCTACGCCTTGCTGTTCATGATGTCCTCGTCGTTGGTGCACGTGCAGCAATTGCTGAACTGGCAAGCGCTGAGCGTGGCGCTGCTGTTGTTCGGGGGGCGCATTCTGGTGACGCGTGCCGCTCTCGCACCAGCGCTGGCCTGGAGCCGCACCAAGAAAAACGCCCTGGCGGTATCGATGTGCTCACTGGTGAGCTTCGGCTCGCTGATGGTAGATAATTCGATGATCGGCTATCCCGGCCTCAGTGATGGCGCCAACCAGATCATGGCGGCGCTGCTGGCGCTTAACGTGCTCGCGGCGCCGGGGCTGACTTGGTACGGGCTGCGGCTTGCCGGCGAAAACCACGAGGAAGAGACGCATGGCTGATCGGGAAATAGCGGGCGGGGCCACCGACGCGCAGGCGCTGGCCGTGGCTGGGCAGGGACCGGCATATCTGCCTCCCTTCAGCCAGTCGCGGTTGGGCACAATGGGGATCGAATTGGAGCTGATGGTGCTCGACCGCCTGACGTTTGACCTGCTGCCAGCGGCACCGGACATTCTGCGCTTGCTGGATGTCCAGGACAAGCGCTGGATCGCGACACCTGAAATTACGACCTCGATGCTGGAGGTGGCCACCTCGGTGCTGGAGAACTACCATCAGGCCGCTGCGGAACTTGAGGAAATCCGCAGCAGCGTGGAGCGGGCGGCGTTCGAGGTCGGCGCCGTGATCGCCGGTGGTGGCGCCCATCCATTTCAGCATTGGAGCGACCAGCGGATCTATCCGAAGGACCGGTATCGCGCCTCGGCCAAGAAATTCGGCTATCTGGCCAAGTTGTTCACTGTCTTTGGCATGCACGTCCATGTGGGCGTGCCCAGCGGGGATGAAGCGATACGGTTGTGTGCCTGGCTCACTCAGCGCGCGCCGCTGTTCATCGCGCTGTCGGCCAACTCTCCGTGCTGGCAAGGTGAGAACTCCGGTTTTTGCAGTGCGCGCAGCAACGTGGTCGGGGCATTCCCGATGAGCGGCACGATGCCGGCCGATATCCGCAGCTGGGGCCAGTTCGAGCAACACTTCGTCCGGCTGGCCGGCCTGGGGATTGTCGGTAGTATCAAGGATTTCTATTGGGATGTGCGGCCCAAGCCGGAGTTCGGCACCATCGAACTGCGCGTGCTGGATACGCCGCTTCATCCGGCCTACGCGGCGGCGCTGGCCAGCTATGCGCGCGCGCTCTGCATTGAGGCTTATCGCCAGCCAGGTCGTTGGCCGACAGACGACGGTCCCGAGCTCTACACGTGGAATCGTTTTAACGCCGCCCGCGACGGCATCGACGGCATCTGGATCGATCCCGAGAGCGGCCAGCGCCGTACTATCGCCGACGTGGTGACCGCCGACATGGCCCGGCTGGCGCCCAAATCCGACGATCCCGGTTTCGGCAAGGCGCGCGCGCAAATCGAACAACTGCTGCGTGATGGCGGCCAGGCGCGCTGGCTGACGAAGCAACTGGCCTCCGGCTATGGCATGAACGACCTGGCTCGCCACGCCAGCGAAGTGTTCAGCCAGAAGGCGACCGATCTGCAAGGCTTGCCGGGAGCGAAGCGATGACGCTGTTGCCGGTGCCTGATGATCTGCGGCGCTTCATTCTGACCAGCATTGCGTCAGTGCCGCATCTCGAGGCGATGCTCTTGCTGCGCGGCGCGCCGACGCAGCAGTGGGACATTGCCGCCGTGGCGCATCGGCTCTACGTCACCGAGCGTGCCGCGCGCAAGTTGCTTGAGGAGCTGTGCGCCATTGGTGTGCTGTCCAGCACCAAGGTCGACAAAACCGTCACCTTCCGATACTGGCCGCGTCATCCGGAGTTGGCTGCGGTGATCGATCTCCTGGCCGCGGCATATGCAGCGAATCTGGTCGGCATCACCGGACTGATACACTCCAAACTGGATAGGCAAGCCCAGCAATTTGCGGATGCCTTCACCTGGCGAAAGGAACACTGACATGGCGCAAACCATTTACGGACTGTGCACGCTTACCTCGTTGGCCTGCGCCTGGATGCTGCTCGGCAGCTATCGGCGCAACGGTGTGCGCTTGTTGTTCTGGAGCGGTCTATGCTTCATCGGCATGTCGGTCAACAACGTGCTGCTGGTGTTGGACAAGCTGGTCTTTCCGCAGGTCGATCTGCTGGTCTTGCGTTTGGTCAGCGCCTTGATGGCGCTGCTGCTGCTGCTGTTTGGCTTAATTTACGAGAACAAGTGAGGCGGCCATGATCAACTTCCTGACCGGCGCCATCGCCATGGCATCGTATATGATTGCACTGTTCTTCCTGCGTTTCTGGCGCAGCTCGGGGCAACGGTTCTTCCTGTATTTCGCGCTCTCGTTTCTGGTGGAAGGGATGCACAGGACGTATTCGGCATGGGACGGCGCCGTAAACGAAGATTCTCCCTACCACTACCTGGTGCGATTGCTGTCCTATGGCCTGATCCTGTGGGCCATTCTGGAGAAGAACTGGCCTCAGCGTGGCGCCGATGAGTGAGCCACACGCGCCGCATTTATCGGCTATCATTCCTCCATGCTACCGAATCACAAGTCCAACGGACAACAATCCCTCAGCGCGACGGGCGCCGGGGAATTTCCGCCCACAACGAGAGTCCTGAGACAGTTCAGGATCGTCTTCAACGCAGTCAAAACCCATTTCCGCAACGTCGAAAAGGCAGCCGGCATTGGGGGCGCGCAGCTGTGGGCGCTCAGCGTGGTCCAGCAACAGCCGGGCATCGGAGTCGGCGAACTGGCCCGCGCCCTCGATGTGCATCAGACTACCGCGAGTAACCTAGTCAAGAATTTGGCGGCGCATGGGCTCATCGCGATGGATAGGAGCGGTCCAGATCGCAGGACCGCCAGCATGACATTGCTGCCCGCGGGACAGGTGCGTCTCGCTCATGCGCCTATGCCATTTGCCGGAGTGCTGCCGGACGCCTTGTCGACACTGGATTCGCAAACGCTAGCGCGCCTGGAGCACGATTTAGGCATATTGATTACCGCGCTCCAAGCCGGTACGACTGGCGAAAATACACCGCTCTCTGATTTGTAATGCCGTGCACGTGGGCCTGTTTTCGAGTTGTCCACCGCTTATCATTTCGACGCGCCATCGTGCCTGCTGCCACGCGGAGGGCTTGCGGGCGAGGGCGAAGGGGCATCTCCCTTAAATAGGCCGCAAGTTTCGGATGCGGCGTGCCGTCAGATTGGCAAGAAAGCGCTTGACCTTCCAACGGGGGAAGGCTGTAGAGTGGTGGCCGTCCGCTGTTCATCCATATTAAAAAAGGAATCATCATGCAACGACTGCACGCCTTGGCAATGAGCGCCGTATTGAGTATCGCCACGCTGGCCGCGCCGCTGGCCATGGCGCATGCGACGATCCAGGCGTCCGAGCCGGCCGCCAATGCCGAGCTGGCGAAAGCGCCCGCCGCGATCGCCTTGACTTTCAACGAGGCTCTCGAACCGTCGTTCAGCACCATCGTGCTGCAGGATGCGACCGGCAAGGCGGTGCCCAACGTCGGCAAGGCCGCCGTCGATGCGAGCGACAAGCGTTTGCTGAAGCTGGACCTGCCCGTGCTGAAGTCGGGCGGTTATATCGTGCGCTGGGTGGCGATCGGCCCGGACGGCCACCGCCGCGTCGGCCAGTACAATTTTGCGGTGAAGTGATTGATCTCGGCGGCCTTGCTGCAGGGGGCGAGCGCGCTGCTGCTCAATCTGGCGCTGGCATGGCTGCTGGCGGGCGGGCTGGCGGTGCGTTGGCTGCGCGACACCGGCCAGCCATGGTCGGCGGCGGCGCAGGCGCAGTTGCGTAAATCGATGCCGGCTGCGGCGCTGCTTGGCCTGCTGGCCTACGGCGGCTCCCTGTGGGCCGCCGCCGCCGCGATGGCGGACGTGCCGCTGGACGAGGCCGGCGAGGCGTTATCGATGCTGCTGTCGAGCAGCAGCTATGGCCGGATCGGCACGGCGGGTTGCCTGGCGCTGTTGTTGACCGTCGCCTTGCACGGTGTTGGACGCCGGTTGCCGGGCCGCGACTGGATCGCATTGGCGCTGCTGGCGGCGTGTGCGTTCAGCCGCGCGGCCAACAGCCACGCCGCCGAGCACGGCATGCTCAGTCTCGGCGTGCTGGTCGAATGGCTGCACCTGCTGCTGATTTGCGTGTGGGTGGGGGCGGTGTTCGCGGCGGGCTGGCTGATACTGCCGCTGGCCGCGAGGCAGGCCGGCGCCGCGTCCGCGCGCTACCTTGGATCGCTGTCGGATGCGGCCACGCTGGCGCTGGTCGGGATCGGCGCCAGCGGCCTGTATAACGCCTGGCGCGTGTTCGGCGCCTGGGACAAGGTGGGAGCCGGCACCTATGAGACGACCCTGGCGGTCAAGTTGCTATTGGTCTTGCTGGCCGTGGCGCTGGGCGGCCACAATAAATTCTTCGGATTCCCGGCAGCCATCGCCGCCCGCGCCGGCGCGCTGCCCCGGGTTACCTTTTTGCTGCAGGTCGAATCGTTGCTGCTGGCCGGCGCCATGCTGGCAGCGGTGATGCTGGCTGGGCTACCGCCGCCGGCCAGCATCTAGGATCACTTGTTGGCGTCACGGCTCCTGCATTTCAAATCCCGTTGGCGTTGATATCGGTTTTGGTATCGGTTCCGATAAAAAAGTTATTGGCTAGTTACTAACTTAAAGATTACCTTTTAGAAGTTGGTGAAAAAATGTTATCGCAAACATTTTTAGCCTGTCTAACATTGGGACTAACATGGACAATAATAAGGCCGCTACAGCCGGCCATGCAGGAGACAAAAACAGCGGAGTGATGCGGGCTGCCGCGCGCGCACTCATCCTGATGCTTGCCATGCCGCTTGGCGCCCGGGGCGCGGATGCGCAGGCCGAGGCCACGGCGCGCGCGCGCAGTCTGGTGACGCAGATGACGCTGGACGAGAAGATCGATCAGCTGCTGAATGTGGCGCCAGCCGTGCCGCGTCTGGGCATCCCCGCCTACAACTGGTGGACCGAGTCGCTGCACGGCGCGCTGGGGCCGCTGCCGACCACCAATTTCCCGGAACCGATCGGCCTCGCCGCCAGTTTCGATGCCCCGTTGCTGCAACAGGTCGCCTCGGCGATCAGTGTCGAAGTCCGCGCGCTGCATACGCTGGGGCGCGAAACCGGTCACTTGGGACGCATCGGCACCGGCCTGGATACCTGGTCGCCCAACATCAACATCTTTCGCGATCCACGCTGGGGGCGCGGCCAGGAAACCTATGGCGAAGACCCGCATCTGACGGCGGCCCTGGGTGTCGCTTTCATCCGCGGCATTCAGGGACCGAGCCCCGATTTGCCGGACGTGGTCGCCACGCCCAAGCATTTCGCCGTGCACAGCGGCCCGGAATCGACGCGGCATATGGCGGATGTCTTCGTCTCGGCGCATGACCTGGAAGACACCTATCTGCCGGCGTTCCGTGCCGCCATCGTCGATGCGAAAGCCGGCTCCATCATGTGTGCCTACAACCGCATCAACGGCCAGCCGGCCTGCGGTAGCGATGTGCTGATGAAGCAGCATCTGCGCGGCGCCTGGGGCTTTCAAGGTTATGTGGTGTCCGATTGCGATGCGGTGACCGATATCTCGGAGCAGCACAAATATGCCCCCGACCCGGCCGCCGCCGTGGCGGTGGCGCTGAAGGCCGGCACGGACAACGAGTGCAACACCAAGACGCTGGGCGACACGCCGGGACTGGGCGCACGCTATCGCGAGGCCTGGCAGCGCGGCCTGATCAACATGGGCGATATCGACCAGGCCCTGGTCCGCTTGTTCTCGGCGCGCTACCGTACCGGCGACATGGCCGGCTTGCCGCAGCGCGACACCAAGGCTGTGCCGGTCACTGCCATCGGCACGCCCGCGCATCAGGCGCTGGCGCTGCAAGCCGCGACCCAGAGCATGGTGCTGCTGAAGAACGACGGTGTGCTGCCCCTCAAGCCCGGCCTGAAGCTGGCCGTCATCGGTCCGCTGGCCGATGCCACGCGTGTCCTGCGCGGCAATTATTCGTCGACCTTGTCGGCGCCGCCGGTGTCGGTGGTGGACGGCTTGCGCCGCGTATTGCCGAAGGCGCAGATCAAGCTGGTGCCCGCCGGCGCCTCCATCACGGATGGCGACCCGGTGCCGGCGACCGCGCTGCGCACGCCGGACGGCCAACCCGGCCTGCGTGTCGACTACTACAACCGCAACGGCGACCAGTACGACAGCAAGCCTGTCGTGACGCGCGTCGAGCCGGGGCTGGCCTCGCGCGGACTGGAATTCAAGACCGTCGCTGACCGGCATAAAGTTGTTTGGAGCGGCCACCTGCTGGCGCCAGAGACAGGCTTGTACCGCCTCGGGGTCAGCGGTGTCAAAGGCGCGCTGACCGTCGGCGGTCAGCGCGTGGTGGAGGCGACGACCTATTCGCAATGGGCCGAGCCGCTGCAACTGCGTGAGGTACGGCTGGAGAAGGGGCAGCGCTACCCGCTGCATTTCGAGGCGGAAAGCGGCAACACCGGCGTTCCCGGCCTGTTCTGGAAGCGGATCGCCGTCGATGCCGACGCCGAGCTGAAGCAAGGGACCGCGGATGCCGATGTCATCGTTGCCGTGGTCGGTCTGACGTCGGACCTGGAGGGCGAGGAGATGGCGCTGAAGGTCGATGGCTTCGCTGGCGGCGACAAGACCTCGCTTGATCTGCCGCTCGAGCAGCGCCAGTTGCTGGAACGCGCCAAGGCGCTGGGCAAGCCGCTGGTGGTGGTGCTGATGAACGGTAGCGCGCTGGATCTGTCCTGGGCTAAAGATCACGCGGCAGCCATCTTGGAAGCGTGGTATCCGGGCCAAGCGGGCGGCCAGGCGGTTGCTGATGTGTTGACCGGCCGCGCCGATCCGGGCGGCCGTTTGCCGCTGACTTTCTATCGCAGCCTGGCGGACCTGCCGCCTTTCGATGACTACAGCATGCAGGGCCGCACTTACCGCTATTACGCCGGCACGCCGGTATATCCGTTCGGTGCCGGCTTGAGCTACACCAGCTTCCGCTATACGCCGTTGCAGATCGCGCCGGTGGACGGCGCCGCTGAAAACGGCGTGGTTGTCACCACCGAAATCACCAACACCGGTGCGCGCGACGGCGAAGAGGTCGCCCAGCTCTATCTGACGCCGCCGGCGTTGGAAGGGGCGCCACGGCTGGCACTGCGCGGTTTCCAGCGGGTGGCGCTGAAAACCGGTGAGCGCCGCCGGATCAGTTTCCATCTGTCGCCGCGCGACCTGAGCTTTGTGACCCGCGACGGCGTCCGGCAGCTGACACCTGGACAGTACGGCCTGAGCGTCGGCTCGGGGCAGCCGGGCACCGGTGTGGCGGGGCAGCAGGCGGCACTGGTGTTGAACCGCGCCGTGGTGCTGGAACAATAATTAAAAAAAGGAGACAAGATGAAGAAAGCTGGCCTTGCCGCGCTTGCACTGGCGCTGGTGTGCATGCACGCCGGAACCGCCCTGGCGCAGAATGACAAGATGACGCCGATCGCCACGCCCGCGCAGCCAGGCGCGATCACGCTGAATACCGGCGCTCTTCCCGGCGCGACCGCGCCTGAAGCCTGGCACAGCCAATACAACAGCGTGTTCACCCGCAATGTCACGGTGGCCACGCTGACGCCATTCCTGCCGGCCGCCGGCAAGGCCAGCGGCGCGGCGGTGATCGTTGCGCCGGGCGGCGGCTTCCGCACGCTGTCGATGGAGAACGAAGGATGGCAGGTCGCCAGGGCGCTGGCCGATAAAGGCGTGGCGGCCTTCGTGCTGAAGTATCGCCTGAACCAGACTCCGCCGGACATGGCCGGTTTCGAGCACGCGATGGCGGAAATATTCTCGGCGACCGCCAAGCGGCCGCCGCTGCCGCAAGACCCTGCCACCGCCTATGCGCCGCAGATCGCCGACGCCCGCGCCGCCTTCGCCCTGGTGCGCGCGCGCGCCGGCGAATGGCATGTGGATCCCGGGCGCATCGGCATGCTGGGCTTTTCGGCCGGCGCCATGCTGACCATGTCGACCACGCTGTACGGCCAGGATGCCAAGCCTGCGTTCATCGGCAATATCTACGGCCCGTTGACGGCGGTCGCCGTGCCGGCCGATGCGCCGCCCTTGTTTGTCGCGCTGGCTGCGGATGATCCATTCTTCGCCCACTCTGGCTATGGCCTGATCGACAGCTGGCGCAGCGCCAGGCGGCCGGTGGAGTTCCATCTGTTCGAGCAGGGTGGTCACGGCTTCGGCATGTATCCGAAGACCACCAGCAGCACCGGCTGGTTCGACGGTTATGTGCGCTGGCTGGGCATGCACGGCTATCTGCAGCCGAAACGCTGACAATGGGGGTGATATCGTGACTTCATCCAGCTATGGCAAGCATGCGACGCCGGCCGGCGGCGTACAGCCGGGGCGGCGCCGCTTACTGGTATCGGCCGGCCTGGCGTCGGTATTTCCCGGCCTGGCCGGCGCCGCGCTGAGCGGGAGGGATGGCGCGGTCCGCGACCCGCTGGCGCTGTGGTATGAAGATCCGGCTGCGGCATGGGTCGAAGCGCTGCCGGTCGGGAACGGGCGGGTAGGGGCCATGGTGTTTGGCCGCGTTCGGCAGGAGCGCTTGCAGCTCAACGAAAGTACCTTGTTTGCAGGCGGTCCTTACGATCCGGTCAATCCCGAGGCGGCAGCGGCGTTGCCGCGTGTGCGCGCCTTGATTGCCGAGGGGCGCTACCGTGAAGCCACCGATCTTGTGTCCAGCGCGGTGATCGCCAGGCCGTCGTCGCAGATGCCCTATGGCGCTGCCGGCGACCTGCTGCTGGACTTTCACGGATTGGCCAGGCCGGCTAACTACCAGCGTTCGCTCCACCTCGACAGTGCCATCGCCGCGACCCGCTTCACCAGCAACGGCATACGCCATCGTCGTGAAGTGTTTGCGAGCGTGCCCGATGGGGTCGTGGTAATGCGGATAGTGGCGGAGGGCGGGCCGCTGGACTTCGACCTCAACTACCGGCATCCGCGCGACGTCAGCTATGGCGATCGCCGCGCCGCCGGCGTTGCCTGGGACGAGGTGGAGGCGCTTGACGGCGGGCGGCGTCCGGCCACGCTGACGTCGGGCGCCGATGGTCCCGGCGCGCTGCTGATCGAGGGCCGCAATGTCGCCTCGGCCGGCGTTCCCGCGGCGTTGCGTTACGCGCTGCGCGTGTGCGCCGTCGGCGATGGGCGCATCGATACCGAAGGCGACTGCCTGCGCGTGCGCGGCGCTTCCGCCGTAACCCTCGTCATCGCCGCGGCGACCAGCCATGTGAGCAGCACCGACGTCAGCGGCGACCCGGTGGCCCTGGTGCGTGCGGCCAGCGGCGCGGCGGCCGCGAAGCGCTATCCCGTGTTGCGTGCCGCGCACGTGGCTGCGCATCGCGCATGGTTTGGCCGCATGTCGATCCGTATTGGTAGCGCTAACTACGCCGCCGTGCCAACCGACAGCCGGATAGGCAACGCCGAACAGGCGGGAGCCGACGAGGTGGCCGCCATGGCCGCGCTGTACGTGCAATACGCGCGCTACCTGCTGTTGTCATGCTCGCGCCCGGGCGGACAGCCGGCCAATCTGCAGGGACTCTGGAACGAGGGGAACAATCCGCCCTGGGGCTCGAAGTACACCATCAACATCAACACGGAAATGAACTACTGGCCGGCGCAAGCGGCCAACCTGGCGGTGTGCGTCGAGCCGGTGTTGAACATGGTGGAAGAGCTGGCGCGCAGCGGCGCCGTCACCGCGCGCGCGATGTATGGCGCGCGTGGCTGGGTGGCCCATCACAACACCGATCTATGGCGTGCCAGCGCGCCGATCGACGGCCCCAACTGGGGTATGTGGCCGTGCGGCGGCGCCTGGCTGTGCCAGGTGTTGTGGGATCACTGGGACTATGGGCGCGATCCGGCGTGGCTGCGCCGCATCTACCCGCTGCTCAAGGGTGCGTCGCTGTTCTTCATCGATACGCTGGTCGACGACCCGCAAGGGCGCGGGCTGCTGACGTCGCCGTCGATTTCGCCGGAGAACGAACACCATCCGGGTATCGCGCTGTGCGCCGGCCCGGCCATGGACCGCCAGATCGTGCGCGACCTGCTGGCTTGGACATTGGCCGCCCACCGCGAACTACACGACCCGGACGACGCCTTGGCGCGCACGCTGGCCAGCACACGCGACCGCCTGGCGCCCGATCGCATCGGCGCGCAGGGGCAATTGCAGGAATGGCTGGAGGACTGGGATGCCGGCGCGCCGGAGCCGCAGCACCGCCACGTCTCCCATCTGTATGCGGTCTATCCAAGCGAGCAGATCAATGTACGCGACACGCCGGCGCTGGTCGCCGCCGCCAAGGTGACGCTGCGCGCCCGTGGCGACCGCTCGACCGGCTGGGCCACCGCCTGGCGCCTGGCGCTGTGGGCGCGCATGGGCGAGGGCGAGCGTGCGCTGGCCATCCTGCGCGGCTTGCTGGGGCCGGAACGTACCTATCCCAATATGTTCGACGCCCATCCACCGTTCCAGATCGACGGCAATTTCGGCGGCGCCGCCGGGATACTCGAGATGCTGGCGCAGTCCTGGGGCGGCGAGGTGCACCTGCTGCCGGCGCTGCCGCGCGCCTGGCGGGAGGGCGCCGTCCGCGGCCTGCGCCTGCGCGGCGCGGTCGAACTCGACCTCGACTGGAAAGCGGGGCGGCCGCACCGCGTGGTGTTGCGCGGGCGGCCGCACGCCGCCGTGCGTTTGCGGCACGCCGGACGCCGGGTTGACGTGTTTCTTGATGCGCAAGGCTATCTGTGGCTAAACGGCAACCTTGAAAACGCAATTCGGTGAGATCATTTGTTAACGCTAACATCGTCACGGAGGAATTCGACATAGAAAGAAGCGGTTCACACAGCACAGGCGCGCCAGCTCACAGCCGGATGACGCCGCCCATTAAAATAAAAGGAGATAACCATGCAGACACCATTTCAACGCACCATGATCAACCTTGCCGTGGCCAGTGCCTGCGGCATCCTGTCGATGCCCGGCTATGCCCAGCAAGTGCAGGCTGACGCGCCCGCCGCCGGCGCTGACGCGGTTAAACCGGCCCAGGCCACCCCGGCCGCGCCGGAAGCCGAAGAGGTGAAAACCGTGGTCGTGTCCGGTTCGCGCATCGCCGCGCGCGGCTTCTCGCAGCCGACACCCACCACGACCCTGTCCTCCGCCGACCTCGACAAGGCGGCCAAACCGAATATTTTCGAATCGCTGATCGAACTGCCGGCGCTGCAGGGCAGCACCGGCCGCACCACGAACACCTTCAGCACCTCCAGCGGCATCCAGGGCTTGTCTTCGCTGTCGCTGCGCGGCCTGGGCACGCTGCGCACGCTGACCCTGCTCGACGGCCAGCGCGTGGTCGGCGCCAACGTCACCGGCGTGACCGACGTCAGCCAGTTCCCGCAGTTGCTGGTCAAGCGCGTCGACGTGGTGACCGGCGGCGCCTCGGCGTCCTACGGTTCGGACGCGATCGGCGGCGTGGTCAACTTCATCACCGACAAGAAGTTCACCGGCTTCAAGGCCAACGTCGCGGGCGGCATGACCAAGTACCACGACGACAAGAGCGGCACGCTGCAGGCCGCGTGGGGCCAGGGCTTTGCGGACGACCGCCTGCACGTGACCGTCAGCGGCGAATTCACCAAGCAAAACGGCATCGATTCGCCGGGCTTCGGCCAAGTGGGCGCGGGCGGCCGTACCTGGTATAACAATCCCGCCCTGCAGGAATCGACCAAGGACATGCAGGCCGCAGGCGCGCCGCGCTACAAGAGCATCGTCAACGCCCAGCACATCCAGTACGCGAAATATGGCCTGATCACCAACGGTCCGCTGAAAGGCACGGCGTTCGGCCCCGGCGGCACGCCCTACGCCTTCCAGTACGGCACGGATTGCGTCGGCAACTTCTGCATCGGCGGCGACCGTGACGGCAGCGTGGGCGCCGGCACCAACCTGGCGATGAACTTCAAGCGCCAGGTGGCGTACAGCCGCGTGTCCTGGGACCTCGACGCCGACAATGAAATCTATGTCACCGGCAACTGGGCGCAGGTCACCTCCGTGTTCTCGCCGAACCCGGGCGCGGCCAAGCAGGGCAACCTGTCCATCAAGTGCGACAACGCCTACCTGCCGGCCTCGGTCGCCGCCGGTTGTGTTTCCGGCTACCCGAGCGGCGTGATGTCGGTCGGCACCGCGAACGGCGAGTTCCCTTCCAACATCAATGTGCACCCGACCCGCACCCAGCGCCGCGTGGTGGTCGGCGCCGACGGCAAGTTCACGCTGTTCGGCAAGGAATGGTCGTACGACGCGTATGCCGAGCACGGCGAGAACACCACCGTGATCCAGGTGAAGGACATCACGCTCAATCCGCGCTACAACTTCGCCATCGACGCGGTCAAGGATGCCACCGGCCAGATCGTCTGCCGCAGCGCCGCCGCCCGCGCCGCCGGCTGCCAGCCGATCAACATCTTCGGCCAGGTCCCGATCAACATAGCGGGCTGGAATTACATCGCGCCGGTGAACGGGCCGATGCAACACACCGATTCGACGCAAAATGTTGTTAGCGCTAACATAAATGGTGAGCTGGCGCAAGGTTGGGCCGGCCCGATCTCGGTGGCGTTCGGCGCCGAATGGCGCCGCGAGGATTACTCGGTGTTCGGCGATCCTTATGGCGCCGGCGTGGCGGTCGAGTCGCCTTACAGCCCCAACTATCCGGCCGATCCGACCCTGTCCGTCACCGGCGACAACTGGTTCGCGGGCAATTACCACAACGGCAAGGGCGCGTTCAACGTGAAGGAAGCGTATGTCGAGTTCAACATTCCGTTCCTGAAGTCGGCCACCTTCGGCGAAGCCAACCTGAACATCGCCGACCGCGAGGAAAAATACAGCACGGCCGGCAAGGCCCGCGCGTGGAAGCTCGGCGCCACCTGGCAGACCCCGATCGACGGCCTGCGCCTGCGCGCGGTGAGCTCGGCCGACGTGCGCGCGCCGAACCTGTCCGAGTTGTTCGCGGCGATGACGGTCACCAACCAGGCGGTCAACAACAACCAGGGTTCGTCGATCCAGATCCAGCAGCGCAACGTCGGCAACCCGGCGCTGAAGCCGGAAGAGGCGCGCAACAATTCCTTCGGCCTGGTGCTGAGCCAGCCGAGCTGGGCGCGCAACTTCAACTTCTCGGTCGACTACTACGACATCAAGGTCCAGAACGTGATCAGCTCGCTGAATCCGCAGCAGGAAGTCGACCTGTGCTACGGCGGCAACCAGCAAGTCTGCTCCGCCGTATCGATCAACGGGCCGGCGGGCACGAACTATGTGCTGGCGCAGAGCTTCAACTTCGCCTCGCTGCATACGCGTGGCATCGACTTCGAGATGGCCTACCGCAAGAACATGAGCGACTACGGCTTGCCGGGCACCGTGACCCTGCGCGGCCTGGCGTCGCGGATGATCCACTCGATCTCCGATCCGGGCGTGCCGGGCACGACGCCGATCGAAGGCGCGGGCGCGATGACGGGCGCCACCCCGAAGTGGAAAGCCCTGGTGTCGCAGTCGTGGGACGGGCTGCTGGGCGGCAAGCTCGGTCTTAGCCTGACCGAACGCTGGATCGGCGCCGGCGTGTTCAACAATGAATACATCGAGTGCCAGACCAATTGCCCGCTGCCGACCGCGGCGCATCCGACCATTTTCGACAACCACATGCCGGGCGCCGTGTATTTCGACCTCGGCGGCAATTACAGCGTTTCGAAACAGGTGACGGCTTACTTCAAGGTCGACAACCTGGCCGACCGCGCCCCGGTGCTGGTGCCGCAAACCAACTTGAGCCTCGCCCTCAATCCTGCGGTCTATGACTCGGTCGGCCGTACCTACCGCGTCGGCGTGCGCATGAACTTCTAAGGGAGCGCCAGCCGTGTGGAGTCTATTTTCCGTACTGCTGGCGGTCGGCCTGCTGACCATCATGATCGCCTGGGGCAAGGTTCAACCGCTCCTGGCGTTCGTGGTGGCAGCCATGGTCGCCGCCCTGATGCTGGGCATGCCGCTGGCGAAAATCCCCGGCGCCGTCGAGAAGGGCATCGGTGATCTGCTCGGCTCGCTGGTGGTGGTCATCTGCGTCGGCGCCGTGTTCGGCAAGCTGATCGCCGACAGCGGCGCCGCGCGGCGCATCGCCATCAGCCTGATCGATGCGATGGGCCCGAACCGGATGCCGGTGGCCATGACCGTCACCGGCTTCGTGGTGGGCCTGCCCTTGTACTACAACGTCGGCTTCGTGCTGATGATCCCGCTGATCTTCTCGCTGGTGTACCAGTCGGGCCGGCCGGCGGTGGCGCTCGGCATGCCTTTGCTGGCCGGCCTGTCGATCGCGCACGGCTTCCTGCCGCCGCACCCGTCGCCCACCGCGCTGGTGGCGGCGGTGCATGCGGACATGGGCAAGACGCTGCTGTACGGCATGCTGGTGGCGATCCCGACGCTGATCATCGCCGGCCCGATCTTCGCCATGACGCTGAAGAACATCCGCGCCCAGCCGGCCGCCATCTTCCGCAGCGAACCGAAGCCCGACCACGAGCTGCCGGGGACCTTCGCCAGCTTCTTCACGGCGCTGCTGCCGGTGGCGTTGCTGGGGGCGCTGACCCTGACCACCTTGCTGCGCCCCGAACTGGCGCAGCCGCTGGCGTTCTTCTCCAATCCCATGGTGGTGATGCTGGCGTCGTATGCGGTGGCGATCTACACGCTGGGCATCAACCGTGGCCAGACGCTGCCGCAGGTGATGGCTTCGGCCCAGGAGGCGCTGCGCGAGATCGCCCCGATCCTGCTGATCATCGCCGGCGCGGGCGGCCTGAAGCAAGTGATGACCGAGTCCGGCGTCAGCGCCCAGCTCGGCGCGCAACTGGCCAGCCTGCCGGTGCCGCCGCTGCTGCTGGGCTGGGCGGTGGCGACGCTGATCCGCGTCTGCCTCGGCTCGGCCACGGTTGCCGGCGTGACAGCGGCCGGCGTGGTCGGGCCGCTGGTGGAATCGTCGGGCGTGAATCCGAACCTGATGGTGCTGGCCGTCGGCGCCGGCAGCCTGATGTTCAGCCACGTGAACGATTCCGCCTTCTGGATGTTCAAGGAATATTTCGGCCTGTCGCTGAAGGACACCTTCCGCTCATGGACCATGATGGAAACCCTGGTCGGCAGCTTCGGCATCGTTTTCGTGCTGCTGTTGTCGCTGTTCGTCTAGGCGGCCATTACAAAGAATTATGGAGACTGTATTGAATAAACTATTTACCAGATTACCCTGGCTGGCGCTAGCCATGCTGGGCGCGCACGCGGCTGTGGTCCAGGCCGCCGCGCCGCCATCCATCTCCGCCTACCAGAGCATGCCGGACGACCCGCGCGCCGTGATCGTGCGCGCCAAGGGCGACGGCGTCGCCGACGACAGCGACGCGCTGCAACAGGCGATCGACGCCGCCGCCAACAAAGGCGCGGGCGGCGTGGTGTTCCTGCCGTCGGGCCGCTACCGCATCAGCCGCAGCATGCTGATTCCGATCGCGGTGCGCGTCTACGGCGTCGGCAAGAGCCGGCCCGTGCTGGTGCTGGGCGCGAACACGCCCGGCTTCCAGAAGGGCGTGGCCAACATGGTGATCTTCACCGGCACCGACACCTACAATATCGGCGCGGTGGCGATGCCGGTGCCGAGCGCGGTGCCGTTCAGCACGGAGCCGGGCAAAGCCGTGCGGGACGCCAACTCCTCGACCTTCTATTCGGTGCTGTCGAACGTCGACTTCGAGGTCGGCGAAGGCAATCCCGCGGCCAGCGGCGTGCGCATGCATACGGCCCAGCACTCGAACCTGTCGCACATCGACTTCCACATGGGTTCGGGCCTGGCCGGCGTCTACCAGGTCGGCAATATCGCCTACAACCTGCGCTTCTATGGCGGCCGCTACGGCATCCTGGCCGAGAAGACTTCGCCGGCCTGGCAGTTCACCTTGCTGGACTCGACTTTCGACGGCCAGCGCGACGCCGCCATCCGCGAACACGAAGCCGGCCTCACGCTGGCCAACACCGAGATCCGCAACACGCCGGTCGGTATCGAGATCGACCGTGGCTACGGCGACTGGCTGTGGGGCCATGACGTGCGCTTCGAGAACGTGTCCAAGGCGGCCGTCGTCATCAGCAACGAGAACAATGCCTACACCCAGGTCGGCTTCGAGCGCGTCAGTGCGCGCAACGTGCCGGTGTTCGCGCGCTTCCGCGACAGCGGCAAGCAACTCGAAGGGAAGGGGCGCGACTACCAGGTCGCCGAATTCAACCATGGCCTGAAGCTGCCGGGCCTGGGCGAACCCGGCCACTTCGACACCAACTACCGCGCCGACGCGGTGGCGGCCGCCAGCGCCGCCAAAAGCGGTACCGCCCGGGTGCTGCGCGCGCTGCCGCCGACCGCCGACTGGGCCAGCGTGCGCGGCTTCGGCGCCAAGGGCGACGGCGTCACCGACGACACGGCCGCGATCCAGAAGGCGATCGACAGCCGCCGCGTGGTCTACCTGCCGCTGGGCTTGTATGCGGTCAACGACACCATCCGCCTGAAGCCGGATACGGTGCTGATCGCCCTGCATCCGGGCCTGACCCGGCTGGTGCTGCCGAACGGTTCGCCGCTGTACCAGGGGACGGACACGCCCAAGGCCCTGCTTGAGAGCGCGCGCGGCGGCGACGCCATCGTGACCGGGCTCGGCCTGGCCACCGGCGAAGTCAATCCGCGCGCGGTGGCGCTGCTGTGGCGCGCCGGCGAGCACTCGCTGGTGGACGACATCCGCATCCAGTGGGGCTATGGTTCGGTTACCGATCCGTACAAGAAGAACGAGCGGTTCGACACCTCGGCCTGGTGGGATCGCCAGTACCCGAGCATCTGGGTGACGGACGGCGGCGGCGGCACCTTCACCGGCGTCTGGTCGCCGGCCGGCCACGCGCAGGCGGGCTTCCACGTGACCAACACCACGACGCCGGGCCGCGTGTACGAACTGTCGGCCGAACACCACATCCGCAACGAGATCGTGCTGGACGGCGTCGAGAACTGGGCGTTCTACGCGCCGCAGACCGAGGAAGAGGTGCGCGACGGCGCCGACTCGGTGTCGGTCGACATCCGCAACTCGAAGAACATCTTGCTGGCCAACTATCACGCCTACCGCGTGACGCGTTCGATGAAGCCGGCGCCCACGGCCGTCAAGCTCACCAATTCGAGCGACATCCGTTTCCGCAACGTCGCCGTCAACGGCGAAAGCGGCTTCCCCACCTGCGACGAGCAGGGCTGCATCGCCGATGTGCGCGCGTCCAAGTACCCGTACGAGAACGCCATCACGGATGTGACCAACCGGCTGGAAGTGCGCGAGCGCATGTTCTCGGTGCTCGACTACAGCGGCAAGCAGGGCAGCGTGCCCGCAGCGCCGGCGGCGGCGAAAGTGGACAAGCTGGAAGACGGCTTCTACTCGATCGCCGGCGCCGCCGTGGACTCGAAGGGCAGGCTGTACTTCATCGACCGCCACTTCCAGCGCATCTTCAGCTATGCGCTGGGCGAGGGCTTGAAGACGGTGAGCGACTTCCCGCTGGATCCGGTCAACCTGGCGGTGGACGGCAGCGACAACCTGATGGTGCTGTCCTCCAGCGGCAAGCGGGGCACCGTGTACGCGCTCAAGCCGGGCGTGCCGGGCGCGCCTATCTCGGTCATCCAACCGACGCCGCTGGCGGCGCACGCCAGTGCCCGCATCGCGCTGCCGGTGAACTACTGGTCCAACGGCGAATTCCAGGACCAGCTGAACCTCGATACCTACGAGTTCACCACGCTGGCGGAAATGTTCGCGCGCGACGCGGCGACGCCGAAGACGCACGAATACGTGTCGCCCGATGGCAGCCTGGTGTTGCCGGCGTTCCGGGTCACCCGCCACGGCTCGCCCGACCACCTGGGTTACCGTTGGTCGGACACGCTCGACACCCATGGTTTCGTCTATGCGCGCCTCGGCCAGCGCGTGGTGTTCGCCAACAGTTCCCGCAACCTCACGTTCAGCGGCCTGGTGGGCGATGGCGGCGCGATCACCGACCTGAAGCAAGTGGCCGACCGTGGCGGCGAAAGCGCGGCGGTGGGACCGGACGGCAAGGTGTACGTGGCCAACGGCCAGGTCTTCGTCTATGGCGCCGACGGCCGGCAGAGCGGCCGGATCGATGTGCCCGCCCGTCCGCTGCAGCTGATCTTCGGCGGCCCCGACCGGCGCACGCTGTTCATCCTGACGCATCACGCGCTGTACTCGACCCGGATTTAAGGTGAGCGGGCAAACGAAGCAAGCTGCCTGCTCTTGTTACGTATGCTTACCCCGGCAACATCTTTCGTACATCCCGTTCGGTGAGTCAACCGTTATAGGCTTATCAGCGCGATGTCCGCGCCATACCGGAGAATGAAAATGGAAACTATCGTGAGCTCGAATCGCATCCACCCACTGATGGCCGCTGCCGCGGTTTCCCTGACCTTGGTCAGCCTGGTCGGCGCCGCAGCGATTGCCGGGCTTCTGCCTAAGTCCCAGGGTGCTGCCGTAGCGAATCCGGCCGCAGAAATAGCGAGTAGCGGAAACACCCCATTGGCGCAACAGTCGGCACCGGTGCCCGTAGTGCGGGAGGTTGTTCGATACAAAACGGTCGTTCACCATGAATATCCTCGTCATAGCCAGACCGCTTCCGATGGTGACCGCGCCCGGTTGACCCAAGCTGAGCAAACCCGTGACTACCGACCAGCCCCCTCGTATCAGCAGCCAGCTCCTGTTGCCCAGAACAGTCCGCTCGGCATAGGCATTGGTGCTCTGGTAGGCGGCTTGGTGGGTAGCCGTGTTGGTGGTGGTAACGGCCGTACCTTGGCAGCAATCGCCGGTGCCGTTGGTGGCGGCTACGTAGGCAACGAAATCGCGAAGCATCAGCAGCCGGTTGGCCAGCAACAACGCTAGTCCGACCGTTACGACTTCGTGGCCGGTGCCACGGCGTGCGCCGAAAAAGAGCCGAGGGTGTGTTCGCCGCCAGCGGCTGAAATCGTCATCGTGCCTGGCCTCCTTACCCGGGTTCGCGCACAGCGGCGATGGCTTCGATTTCGATGTGGGCTTCGGGCGTGTACAGGGCCGACACTTCCACGATCGTATCGGCTGGGTAGGGCGGCGAGAACCATTTGCGGCGCAGCTTGACGACGTTGGTGAAATTGTTCATCGAGGTCAGGAAGATGGTGACCTTGATGACATGTTCCAGGTCCGAGCCGCCGGCCTTCAGCGCCCGTTCCAGGTTCAGGAATGCCTGGTCGGCCTGGCTGTCGAAATCGCCATCGCCGACGATGCCGCCGTCGTCGCCCGCGCCGGCCTGGCCGGACACGTAGAGGAGGTCGCCCACCCTGATCGCCTGGGACAGCAGGAAAGGCGCGTAAGGATCGGGGATGGTATGAATTTGTTCAAGTTTCATGGGGGGCTCGCTGTGGGTGAAGACACATGGTAGCGGCCGCCGGCGTGGCCGATACGCATCAAACGCGGGCATTGCGCAGGTTTCGATGGCGGACCGCCACGATGTGGGCGCATCCTTCAAATCCGCGCAATCCCCGCGTTTCCCGCGCGTCGCGCGGGCGGTGGCGGCCTATGATGGGTTCTGTTTAACGCAACATGGGACACACCATATGAAGTTGGAAAAATTTACCGGCCGGTCCGCGGCGATGCGTGTCGGCGACATCGTCTACGTGTCGGGCCAGGCCGCCGTCGATGCTGACGGCAGCCTGGTCGGCGCCGACGATTTCGACGTGCAGGCCGGGCAGGCGTTCGCGAATGTGGAAAGGGTATTGCTGGCGAATGGGACGACGATGAATCGTGTCATCAAGGTGACGCTGTTCCTGACCTCGATGAACGACGCGCCGAAGATGCTGGCGCTGCGCCGCCAATGGTTCGCGCCGCCTTACCCGGCCGAATCGATGGTCGAAGTGAGTGCGCTCCACGTCCCCGGCGCGAAGATCGTCATCGACGTCGTCGCCGCGCGGGCGGGACCTCAGGCAGCCTTCTGAACATCCCTGGGCGTCACGCCCAGGATGCGGTTCATCCAGTGGGCCAAGTGGCTCTGATGGGCGAAGCCGACGTCGAGCGCCACCTGGCTCATGCTGAGCTTGCTATGCAGAAGCAGGGTGCGGGCGCGCTCGACGCGCCGCTGGACCACGTACCGGTGTGCCGGCACGCCCACAGTCTGGCGGAACAGCGCGCTGAAGTGGGGCACGCTCAGGCCGGCCACGCTGGCCAGCTCGGCCAGCGAGAGGCGCTTGTCCAGATTGCTTTCGATATAGTCGAGAACGCGCGCAGCCAGTACCGTTCCCAGCTTTTGTTGCTTGACGTCGGCGGGCGCCTCGCCGCCGACCAGGCGCACAACCATCGCCGTGCACAGGCTTTCCGCATACAGCGGATCAGAAGCGGCTTCCGCCTCGAGTTCGGCACGCAGCGCCCATGCCAGGTGCAGAAAACGCGGGTCGCGCAGCTGCAGCTGTGGGTGCAGCTGGCGCCGCCCTGCGGGACCGGACATCTGTTCCGTGGCGGTGCGCGCGAAGTCTTCGGTCATCCAGACGCCGAAAATAGTGCAGCCCGCATCGTCGTTCCAACGCCCATCGACGCCGGCAGGCACCACGTCGGCGTCGCCGTGCGCCTGGATGCGGACGCTGGGGCGTCCATCGCACGCGCAGTGCGCTTTGACCGCCGCGCCGACATGCACGGCGACGCGGTGATGCGGGCGTGCCGCTATCGCATGCTGCCCGGCGGAGACCTTGAACAACTCCGCGCCGAAGCCGTGCCACACCCGGCCTTCGCTGGAGCGCACCACAACGCGCGATGCAGTGTGAGGCGGCAGGGGAAGCGGCTGATGCATGGGGACCTCGTAAAGGAGCGGGAGCGGGGGCCTAGTATGGCTGAAATCCCGGTGATTGACCTGGCGCCTCGCCGCCGGACGGAAAAACGCCATCGTGGTCTCCCCACGCTGTTTTTTGTTAAGTTTTGTAAGACTTTCCCGAACGGGGGCTGTGACCCGTGCCGCAGCAGTGCTGGACGTCGTCACAGGGGGCCGTATCTCTGGTAAGGAAATGTAATCCCGTTGACGCCTTAAAATCATATTCTTCATGAAAATCAATTGCTTGCGAGCGGTTCGTCATGCCGGGAGGCTGCTGCTAGAATCAATTCGTGGGTATGGCCTGGTGGGTTCATACCCGACGGTTTGCGCGGTGCTGCAGCCCGCGCAACAGCGGAATCACATATTCCTCCCCTTGGTATTGTGGTTCTTTCTTTGCCGGTGCCCCGCCGGGCACCGGCTTTTTCTTTCCGCCGCCTTGTGGTTATACTAGGGCGCGATTTGAACTGAATTCATCGGACAGGAAGCGTATGCGCAAGATATTGATTGCGGAGGATGACCAGAAGGCCGGCGCTCTGCTGAAAACCTATCTGGAAAAACACCAGTACGAGGTCATCCTGGCACCGGACGGCCTTAGCTTCCAATCCGAATTCTCGCGCCTTGGCGACCAGTTGTCGCTGGTGATACTCGATGTGATGCTGCCTGATACGGACGGCTTTGTGCTGTGCAAAGAGGTGCGTCGCCGCTCCAACCTGCCGATCATCATGCTGACCGCCATCTCCGATGGCGCCGACCGCATCGTCGGCCTGGAACTGGGGGCGGACGATTACATCGCCAAACCCTATGACCCGCGCGAACTGCTGGCGCGTATCAAGGCGCTCCTGCGCCGCGCCGGCATCGACAACCAGAATGTGACGCGCTACTACCGTTTTGTCGGCTTCACGCTGGATCTGCTGGAGCGTACCGTCACAGACAGCGCAGGCGCGCTGGTTCCGCTCACCGGTCTTGATTACCAGTTGCTGAAGTACTTCGTTGAACACCCGGGCGATATCCTTGACCGCAGCGTGTTGTGCGAACAAACGCGCGGCCGCGACGCCGGTCCGCTCGACCGCTCGCTGGACGTCCAGATCAGCAAACTGCGTTTGCGCCTGAATGACGATGGCAAGCAGCCGTCGCTGATCAAGACCGTGCGCGGCGCAGGCTATGTGTTTTCGGCCGATGTCGCCGTTTCGCCGGCGTGAGCCGGCCGGCATGCTGCGTAAGGCCGTACTTGCATGCTGTTTGTGGCTGCTGCATTGCGTTGCGGCGGCGGCCGTGCCGCATACCCTCAACTTTGAGCAACTGAGCGTCAAGGACGGCCTGGCGCAGGAAACCGTCACCGCCATTGTGCAGGACCAGCAGGGCTACATGTGGTTCGGCAGCCAGCATGGTTTGAGCCGCTACGATGGTTATCGCGTCACTGTCTACCGTACCATTCCGAACGATCCGCGCAGCCTGGCAGACAACTGGGTGCAGGTGCTCCACGTCGACAAGAAGAACCGCCTATGGGTAGGCACGCGCGGCGGCCTGCAACGCTTTGATCCGGCGACCGGCGACTTCACGCGCTTTCCCGCCCCTGGCGACGGTCCCGAGCGGGTGGGGCGGCAGCAGGTACAGGCCATCATCAGCGATGGCTATGGACAGCTGTGGCTGGGCACCAGCGACGGCGTGCATCACTTCAATCCCGAATCGGGACGCTACAAGGTGCTGCGTCACGATCCGGCCGATCCGGCCAGCCTGGCCAATGACCAGGTCAATGCGCTGGCGCTGGATGCCGAGGGCGGGCTGTGGGTGGGCCTCAAGCAGGGGCTGGACCGTCTGGCCGCCGGCGCCACCCGCTTCCAGCACTTCCGCATCGACACGCCGGCCAAACCCAACGCTCCGCTCAACGAAGTGCAGCAACTGCGCATCGATCAACGCCAGGTCTTGTGGCTGGTGACCATGGATGGCCTGGTCAGCTGGCAGCTGGGCGTCCCCGGCATGCCGCGCCACGTGTTTGGCCCGGCCGATGGGCTTGCGCCGGGACTGGTGACGGCGCTGGTGCAGGACCGCGACAACACGCTGTGGCTGGGCACCAATACCAATGGCCTGCATCGCTGGGATGCGGGCCGGCGGCGTTTCGTCGCAATTCCAGCCGATCCGCACCAGAGTGCCGGCAACGAGGTCTCCAGCCTGTTTCAGGATCATAGCGGTACGTTGTGGGTCGGTACCTGGACCGCCGGCGTGCGCCGGGCCGACCTGGCCGGCGGTGGCTTCAGCCGCTATTTCCACATTCCCGGCGATCCGCACACCTTGCACGACAACCGCATCTATGGCCTCTGCGGCGACGGCAAGGGCGGACTGCTGTTGGCCGGCATCGGCGGCATTGACCGGCTCGACCCGGTCACCGGCAAAGTCACCCGATTGCGCGGCGACGCCCGGCTGGAGCGTCATATGCACAACAAGGAGATCGTGCTGGCCGTGTATCGCGACCTGCGCGGCGTCACATGGATCGGCAGCAGCGCCGAGCTGGGACGCTTCGATCCCGACCGCAGCACCTATGCGGCCCACAGTTTCAGCAACCCGGACCCCAACAGCGACTCGATCACCCACATCACCGGAGACCGCGCCGGCAATCTGTGGGTCGCCAGCCGCGGGGGCTTGCACCGCATCGACAACGCGGGAGGGCCGGACCGCAGCTATCGCCATGACGGGAGCGATCAGGCCAGCCTCAGTGACGACTGGGTGCGCATGACGGCGGAAGACGCCCACGGCGCCATCTGGGTCGCCACCGACAATGGATTGAATCTGCTGGCGGCGGACGGCCGTGGTTTCCGTCATTTCCATCATGACCGAACGGATCTCACGAGCCTCAGCAGCGATCGTGTGCAGTCGTTGTTCCTCGACCGCCAAGGCACGCTCTGGGTGGGAACCAATGGCGGTTTGAATCGCGTGACGCACGATGCCGACGGTACCATACGCTTCCGCCGCTACACCACGCGCGAAGGGCTGGCGGACGATTCGATCGGCGCCATCCTGCAGGCCGACGACGGCGCGCTCTGGGTCAGTACCGCCAACGGCATTTCGCGCATGGAGCCGGAGGCCGGCACCTTCAAAAACTACTCGGCACGCGACGGCATGATCGAGGGTTATTACTTTTCCGGCTCGGCCTACCGTGAGCGCGATGGCACCATGTATTTTGGCGGCGTCAATGGCCTGACCGTGTTTCATCCCGAGGCCATACGCGACAATCCTTATCCGCCGCCGGCCGTCGTCACTTCCATGCAGGCCGGCGGCAAGCCGCTGCCCATCGATGGCGCCGGCATGCGGCTGGGGCACGACGCCGCCGCGCTGACCTTTGAATTCGCGGCGCTGCATTACAGCGATCCGCAACGCAACCGTTTCCGCTACCGGCTGGCGGGGTATGACCATGACTGGACCGAGAGCGATGCCAGCAAGCGCATCGCCACCTACACCAACCTCGATCCCGGCGCCTACGAATTTCAGGTGCAGGCTGCGAACAAGGACGGCGTTTGGGGCCAGCCGTCGCCGCCACTGGCCTTCGAGATCGCACCGCCATACTGGCAGCGCTGGTGGTTCCGGCTGGCGGTGTTGCTGTCGGCGCTGATGCTGGTGTGGGGCGGTCACCGTACCCGCGAACGTATGCACGCGCGGCGGCGGCGCGAACTGGAGGTGCAAGTACGCACCCGCACCCAGGAACTGGAACAGGCGCAGACCCAGTTGCAGCGCTACGTGGCGGACCGTGAACGCTTGTTCCTCTCGATCTCGCATGATCTGCGCACGCCGATCACGCGCCTCAAACTGCGCTCCGAGCTGCTCAACAATGAAGCCGTGCGCCGGGAATTCCACGACGATCTGGATGATCTGGACATGATGGTCAAAGGCGCGCTGCAAACCGTGAAGGACAGCGACATCTATGAAAACACGACTCCTGTGCGGCTGGATGCGCTGATCGGCCGCATGCTGCGCAGCGCCCAGCTGGCCGGTCACCAGATCGGTTTCACGCCGGCCGGGCTGGTGGTGCAGGCCAAGCCGCTGGCGCTCAAGCGCGCGATCGGCAACCTGCTCGATAACGCGCTGTTCTACGGCGGCAGCGCCGATGTCGCCACCGAGGAGTACGAAGGTGTGGTGCATATCCAGATCCGCGATCGTGGACCTGGCGTACCGGTCGAGACGCTGGCGCAGTTGTTCGAACCGCACGTCCGGCTCGATCACGGCCGCGCCCAGAACGCGGCCGGCCTTGGACTGGGGCTGGGCATCGCACGCGGCATCATCGAAGAGAGTGGCGGCGAGCTGGTACTGCAAAACCATCCCGAAGGTGGCCTGGTCGCCACGATCATCCTGCCGGGCGCCACAAATTCGTAATGATTTGTGAGCTTGCGCCGGCCGGGCGCACCGGTTCTTGGGCGATGCAGACCACTTGTGTAAAGAAGCGTAAGCGGCCTAGCGTCGATTTTGTTGATTATTCAATGTAATCAATGGCTTGGCGTGTTAATGCGGCGACGTTGCGAGGCCGGACAGGCACATGCTAGTGTCTGTCCATGCTGATAAAAACTCTTCCTGTCTTACCTCGCCAGCGCATCATCGCCATCGACGCTCTGCGCGGCCTGACGTTCTTCGTCATGCTGTTCGTGAATTGCCTGTCCGGCGCCAACGGCATCCCTGGGGGCATCCAGCACATGGCCGCCAGCGTCGACGGCATGAGTCTGGCCGACGTGGTGTTCCCGGCGTTTCTGTTCGTGGTCGGCACCTCTATTCCATTCAGCCTGAATCACCGGCTGGCGGTGCCGGGTGGCATGCGCCAGACCTTGTGGCAGGTCGTCACGCGTGCATTTGGCCTGATCGTCATTGGCCTGTTCATGGTCAATACGGAGGAGGGCTACAACGAAACCGCGATGGGCATCTCGATCCAGCTGTGGGCCTTGTACTTTTACGCGGCAGCCTTGCTGGTATGGGGAACGCGCAGCAACCGCTTGCTGCGCTGGGCCGGCGCGGCGGCCATCGTGGTGCTGGCGCTGGTCTATCGCAGCGGCCCGGACGGACAGGGCTGGATGCAGACTTCCTGGTGGGGCATCCTGGGCTGCATAGGCTGGGCCTATCTCGCTTCCAGCCTGATTTACCTGGCCGGGCGCGGACGCCTGGTGGTGCTGGCGCCGGCGGTAGCCGCCTGCGTGCTGTGGTTCATGGCCAGCCAAGCGCTGGATGGCAACGAAGTGATCGCCATGCACGCGACGCATACCTCCGTCGTGTTGTGCGGCGCCTTATGCGTGCTGCTGTTCTTCGACGGTGCGCGCGGCGCCGACGGCGCACCACGGCTGGCGGCAGGCACGGTGCTGGCGTTGGTGCTGGCGCTGTCGGCATGGCTGCTGCATCACTTCTATCCAATCTCGAAAATCGGGGCGACGCCGCCGTGGGCACTGTATTGCGCGGCGCTGTGCAGCGGGCTGTTTGTACCGCTGTACTGGCTGATCGAAATGCGCCGGGTCACACGCTGGACCGCGCTGGTACAGCCGGCTGCGGCCAGTCCTCTGGTGACCTATCTGCTGCCGGTGGTGCTGGCCACGCTGATGCGCTATCTGCATCTGCACTGGTGGCCGGTGCTGATGCACGGCGGCGTTGCCATCGCCTTCGCCCTGCTGTTTTCCGCTGTTGTGGTGGCGCTAGTCGCCATCCTGACTACCTATAACGTTAAATTGAAACTCTGAGATGTCGAATTCTGCTTCCCAACGCTACCTGGCCCTGGACGTCTTTCGCGGCCTGACGCTGGCGTTGATGATTATTGTGAATACGCCCGGCGGCGAAATCAGCTATGCGCCACTGGAACACGCGGCCTGGCACGGCTTCACGCTGACCGATCTGGTGTTCCCATCGTTTTTGTTTGTGGTGGGTGCCGCCATGAGCCTGAGCATGGAGAAGTTCGCAGCCCATGATGAGGCATATTTCCTCAAGCGCGTGGTCAAGCGCGGCTTGCTGATTTTCCTGTGCGGCTATCTGCTGTACTGGTTTCCGTTCTTTGCGCCGGACTTCACGCTGGCGCCGTTCGCCAACACCCGGGTCATGGGCGTGCTGCAGCGCATCGGCCTGTGCTATCTGTTTGCCTCGCTGATTGTGCGCTACGGCGGCTTGCGCGGCGCGGCGATATTCAGCGCGATCGCCTTGCTGGGCTATTGGTGGATATTGGCCTCCTTTGGTGACTACACGTTGAGCGGCAACGCCGTCCTCAAGCTGGATCTGGCCGTGCTGGGCGCGCCGCATATGTACCAAGGCGAAGGCATCGCCTTTGATCCGGAGGGCATACTCAGCACGTTGCCATCCATCGTCAACGTACTGGCTGGTTACGGCGCGGCGGTGTGGTTGCGGCACAAAGGACCCAGCCAGCGTACGGTGGCTGCGCTGGCGGTGGCCGGCGCGGCTTGTCTGTTGCTGGCGTATGGCTGGGATGCGCTGCTGCCGATTAACAAGAAGCTGTGGACTGGTTCCTTCGTCGTCTGTACCGCAGGCTGGGACCTGATCATCCTCGCCGTCCTGGTTGGCGCGATCGATCTGGCCGGTCTGCGCACCGGCACCTACTTCTTCGAGGTGTTCGGCAAGAACACGCTGTTCATCTATCTGCTGGCCGACGTGGCGGTCATTGTGCTGGCCCGGGTACGTGTGGGCGGCGAGATGCTGTACCGCTGGCTGTATCAAGTACTGTTTCTGGCGTGGACGTCACCGTACAACGCTTCGCTGCTGTTTGCGGTGACGTACATGCTGGCCTGCTGGCTGGTGGCGTATGTCATGGACCGCCAAAAAATCTATATCAAACTCTGAGGAGACTATGCGTACACGTTTATCTTGTCTGGCCGTTGCTGTTGTTGCGGCCCTGTTGGCGGGCGGCGCGCATGCGGCCGAAGTGGGGTCCTATTACACCGTCTGGAGTGTGGGGAAGGGCTTCCGCCTCAAGCAGCTGGACCAGTCCGGCGCCGCCGCCGGCTTCACTTATCTGGTGTACGCCTTTGAAAATGTCTACAAGATGCCGGATGGCGGCGTCCGCTGCGATAGTGGACGCGACAGCGAAGATACCGCCAACGGCATGAACGCAACGCTGGATTACGCGCGCCGTTTCACTGCCGATGAATCGGTGGACGGCAGCGCCGACCGGGAGAACCAGCCGCTGGCCGGAAATTTCAACCAGTTGGCGCAATTGAAAAAACGCCATCCGAAATTGAGGCTGCTGGTGGCGCTGGGTGGCGGTGAATGGTCGCATCAGTTCCCCGCCGGCGCCGCCACAGCGGCCGGGCGCAGTGCGCTGGTGTCGTCGTGTATCGATCTTTACCTGCGCGGCGATCTGCCCAGGCTGGATGGCCACGGCGGTGCCGGTGCCGCCGCCGGCGTTTTCGATGGCATAGACCTGGACTGGGAACATCCGGGACCCAACGACAAGGCCAACTTCACCCTGCTGCTGGAAGAGTTCCGCCGCCAACTGGATGCGCTGGGCAAGACCAATGGCAAGCACTATCTGCTGACAGCGGCCGTCAACAGTACCGACGACAAG
Organism: Duganella sp. CT11-25; assembly: GCF_047302815.1. Taxonomy (NCBI): domain Bacteria; kingdom Pseudomonadati; phylum Pseudomonadota; class Betaproteobacteria; order Burkholderiales; family Oxalobacteraceae; genus Duganella; species Duganella sp. CT11-25. Next base: position 1,102,471 of record NZ_JBKBFD010000001.1, on the reverse strand, counting down.
ATGCGCCACACCGATCCCGCCGCCTACAGCCGCTCGCTGGACTGGATCAACCTGATGACCTACGATTTCCACGGCGCCTGGAGCAAGCAGGGGCCGACCGGCTTCCAGTCCAATCTGTACACGGATCCGGCCAGCGGCGACGCCAGTCCGCGCAGCGTGGAGGCAGGCGTGAAGCGCTTCATGCACGCCGGCGTCCCGGCAGACAAAATTGTGGTTGGCGTGCCGTTCTATGCGCGCGGCTGGCGTGGCGTCAGCCCTGCCAACAACGGTCTGTATCAGCCGGCGACCGGCGCCGCGCAAGGATTCGAGGAGGGCGCGGAACAGTATTCGACCATTGCGGCGCGCGGCCTGACCACCTTCTACCATCCGCTCACCAGGCAGCTGTGGACCTACGACAAGGGCACGTTCTGGACGTATGATGACCCGCGCGTGATCCGCGAAAAGGCCGGCTATGTGCGCACGCAAAGCTTGCGTGGCCTGATGTCCTGGTCGCTGGATCAGGACGATGCCGCCTTCTCGCTGTCGCGCGCGATGCAGGAAGTGCGTCAGTGAATTTACGGCACCTTGCCGCAGGTACGTGCATTGCCGCTGTTGTCGCCACGGTCGGCGCCACGCTCGGTATGCCGGGTCCGGCGCCCGGCGGCCTGCCCGCGCGCGTGCTGGCCGGCTACTACCCGGGCTGGTACGAAGCGCCGGTGCGCCTGCGCGACATTGATCCCCACTATGGGCTGGTATATCTGTTCGCAGCGCGGCCGGTCGGCGGACCGCCCGGCACCACCGGCGCCGTCTACTGGAAAGCGCCCGGCGACGGCCGCGGCGCCGCCGCGCACTTCAAGGAGGATCTGCAGCTTGCGCGCAGGGTCCAGGGCCGCAAGATCATCTTGTCCGTCGGCGGTGACGGCAACGGCATGAGTTTTCCCGACCGCGCCAAGTCGCGCGTCTTCGTTGCCAGTATCGCTGACCTGTATCGCCAGTTCGGCGGCATCGATGGGCTGGACTGGAACACCTTCCAGGCCAACCAGCGTCCCGACACCGCCGAAATGATCTGGATCAGCCTTGAACTCAAGCGCATGTACCCGGGCTTTATCATCAGCGCGCCACCGGCGCCGTGGAGCGCGATCGACCAGCGCTTTTGTCGCGACATGCTGAGCGCCGGCGCACTCGACTACTGCGCGCCCCAGTATTACGACGGTCCCAACCTGGCCGATCCGGCCTACGTCGTCGCCAATGTCGATCAGTGGGTGAGGCTGCTGGGGGCGTCCCACGTGGTGATCGGCTTCGGCATCAACAACGCGCCCAACTTCATGAGCGACGCGCAGGTTGCCACTACCTGGCGCGAACTGCGGCGCCATCACCCGGACCTGCGCGGCGCCTTCAATTGGGAACTGGCGACCGACGAGCGCCAGGGCTGGCCGTTCGCCCGCAAGATCGGACCGATGGTGCTGCAAGGCGCCGCCGGCCGATGACCGGCACGGATGTGCCCTGATCGGCTTCTTTGTTGCAAGCGCGGTACAGGATCTCTGTAATGAATTGTAAGAGTTTGAGTGAATTTTTGAGCGATCACGGCGGCGTCCGGGCCGGGACGGAATGCTGCGTAAGGAAGTGTAAATGCAGTTTTTGGCGTGCAGGAAAATAGCCAATAAATTCAGAAGCTTATGCGTTTATTGGCGAAGTGGGCGGCGGTTTGTGATGGCTGCGAAGGCGATGTTAGTGTTGAAACACAGCTGCAGATAAACGCAAACACAAGCAGTTGGGAATTCAATCAACAAGACAACAAGAGGAAAGAGCATGTTTGATTTGAACCGCAAGAAGACCCTCATCAGTTCTGCAGTCGCCGGCGCGCTGGCAATGCTGGCGGCAGCACCCGGCTACGGGCAGGACGAGACCACCACGACAAAGTCCGACACCATTCAGGAGGTGATGGTGACGGCCACGCGCTACAGCACATCACTGCTGAAAACGCCGGTAGCAGTGACCGCGGTAACCCAGGAAGACCTGACCCGCCAGGGCGCCGTCAACGTGAGGTCGCTGTCCGGCGAAGTGCCCAACCTGCAACTGGGCGGCGCCGTTGACGGCAGCTCCGGTGTGCAGATCGCGATTCGCGGCGTGTCGAATTCCGACTTCACCGAAATCGGCAATCCGGCGGTCGGCCTGCACGTCGCCGGTATTTACTCGCCGCGTCCACAGGGCGCGCTGGCGTTGCTGTTTGACCTGGACCGGCTGGAGATTCTACGCGGGCCGCAAGGTACTTTGTTCGGCCGTAATTCGACCGGCGGCAGCATCAACGTCATCCCGAACAAACCCGTCATCGGCAGCAAGGAGGGCAGTGCCGAACTGGATCTGGGCAACTACAACCATCGCCAGTTGAACGTGGTGCAGAACATTCCCGTCACCGAAGACTTCGCACTGCGCTTCACCGCCATGGGCGTCAAGCGTGACGGCTGGATCAATCAGACGCAGGACAAATACGACGTCAACATGCCATCCAAAGGCTTCCCGGCCGACGGCATTCCGGACACCGACCAGCGCCGCAACCGCAAACTCGACAAGAGCGATTACTACACCAACCGCAATCAATGGGCCGCCCGCCTGTCCGGACTGTGGAAGGTGAACAAGGATCTGCAGTGGCTGGTCTCATACGAGAACTACCAGAACAACGATGCCGGCGACCTGGCGATCAAGGACTGCGCACAGGCGGCCGGTACGCCATACGCCTGCAAGGGCGGCAAGTACGACGTGGCCATCAACGTGCCGGGCATTACCGACATGTCGATCCGCACGCTGCGTTCCAACATCGTGTGGAACCTGAACCAGCAGACCGATATCGAATACAGCTACGCGCATGCGACGCAGCGCCGCTTCCAGCAGCAGGACAGCGACGCCGGCTACCAGAACATCGAGGCGGACGTCAACGCCACCGCCGCAACCGGCGGCGATCACTGGCCGGTGGTGGACAACGCCACCTACACGCTGGGATCGAAATTCGCTTCCGACGTCCACGAACTGCAGCTGCGCCAGAACTTCGGCACATTGCGCTACGTGGCCGGCCTGTTCTACATGAAGGAGAAGAACAACATCGACTTCGGCCAGGACTTCCTGAACCAGGGACCGAGCGGCTTCCCGTACTCAAACTTCTATCATCAGCCGGATCGCCGCTCCGAATCCAAAGCGGTATTCGCGCAGTCCGACTGGCAGTTTGTCCCGACCTGGAACTTTACCGCCGGTGTCCGCATGAGCAAGGACTCGCGCGCGGACAACAACGGCCAGTTCTGGGAATCGTACGGCAAGGACTACTTCAACGGCATCCTCGATCCGGGTGGTCCGGGCACGCCCGGTTATACCGGCGTCAATTCCAGCCTGCTCAAGCCGGGCATGGGGGCTTACTACGGCAGCGGTGTATTCCCGGCGGCGTCGGCGATCAGCAATCACGCGGAATCGTGGAGCAAGACCACCGGCCGCCTTGGCCTGACCTGGCAGGCGGACTCGCGCAACATGCTGTACACCTCGCTGTCGACCGGCTACAAGGCCGGCGGTTTTAATGACCGCTTCAATCTGTGCGGCAGCGAGCTGGATGCCAACGGCAAGCCTTACGATTGCGCCACCGGTCCCGCCGGCCCGCAGTACTCCTTCCTGCCGTACCGTCCGGAGACCGTCACCAACCTGGAATTCGGCTACAAAGGCAAGCTGCTGGATGACCGCCTGACCTTGTCGGCCACGGTGTTCTACAGCCGCTACAAGGACATGCAGGTGACCGGCCAGCATACCGTCGGCCGCAGCAAACGTAGCTGCGACGCCGACCATCCGGCTTGCGATGCGGTGATCAGCTGGTGGTCGACGCAGAACGTGGGCCGCGCCGACATCAAGGGACTGGAGCTGGAGGGGCAGTACCGTCCATGGCGCGATGCCCACATCAGCTATTCGGCCTCGCTGCTGAGCGCGAAGATTGCGGACTATCCGACCTACAGCGACGATATCGGCTGTACCGCCCGCGCCGCACAAGGCGTGACGCCGTGCCCGGACTACTACACCGGCACCGATCCATCGCTGGCGCAGCTGCGCCCATACAACGTGGTCGGCAACCATTTGCCGTATTCGCCGCCGAAGACCATGAACCTGAGCTTCTCGCAGGACTTCTATTTCAACGACGGCTGGTCGCTGTCGCCATGGATCCAGTGGCGCTGGCAGGACAAGATGTACTTCTCGCTGCGTAATCTCGATACGCCGCACCTGTCCGATGCGCAAAAAGCCTACAGCCAGGTGGACGCCTCGCTGCGCCTGAGCGCGCCGGGCGGCTCCAAGTACCCATGGCACGCCGAACTGTACGTCCGCAATCTGGGCGACGTACGTGCCAAGAGCTGGGCCGGTATCGGTGGCCCGCAGCAAACCTTCACCGTGGCGTCGTACAACGATCCGCGCATGTTCGGCATTCGCCTGGGCACCGAGTGGTAGGCGCCCCGGCAGTCTGATTCACCCTGTGGTAATGCAGCAAGCGGCGGTCCGTGCGCGGACCGCCGGGGGCGAACTCGCCCAGTCGTTCCTGTTCCCAACTTCACCTGGAGACTTTCGTGATTGCTACCAAACTTGTTCCGACCCGGCTGCGCGCCCTGGCCGCATCCGTGGCCTTGACCGCCGCCGCCTTGAGCGCGGATGCTTCCGCCGCAGCCTTCGTACTGGCCTACACCGACGGCCAGCTGACCCAGTCCTACACCAACCTGCAGGCTTACTACACCAGCCTGTCGGCCGTGGGCCTGGGTTCGTCCTACGCCATGCTGGCCAATGGCGCCATCGACAGCAGCGGCGTCACGGCCACCACCAACAGCATCATCACTTTCGCCAAGAGCAAAAGCCTGCCCTTGTATCCAACCGTCTCGGACTACAGCAATTCCTACGGCGGCTTTGATCCTTCCGTGAGCAATGGCTTCCTGGCGAGCGCCACCAGCCGCGCGACCGCCGTTACCAACCTGGTCAACCTGGCCGTGAACAACGGCTTTGCCGGCATCGACATCGACCTCGAAGCGGTGCAGCCGGCGATGAAGACGCAGATGTCGTCCTTTATCGGCGCGCTGGCAACGGCACTCCACAACCAGAACAAAAAACTCATCATCAGTATTCCGCCTATGAGCGGCGATGGCCAGCCGGCCTATCTGGCCGGCTACGACTATGCGGCGATAGGCGCGGCGGTGGACTACTTCCAGCTGATGACTTATGACGAGGTTGGTCCGGGCTGGTCTTCGTCCGGTTCGGCCACCTGGCCGGGGCCGGAAGTGGGCCTGGACTGGATGCAGTCCAAGCTGAGCTACGCGGTATCGCGCGTGCCGGCCGCGAAGGTGCTGCAAGGCTTGCCGACCTACGGCTATGACTACAGCACCGGCGGCATCGCTTACTGGAAGAGCGCCAACGGCGTGTCCGGCTACAACGACATCATCGCCGCCCATGGCGCGACCAAGAAGCGCGACACCGCATCGGCCACGCCGTATGCCACCTGGGGCGCCGTGGTGCAACAGCCCGATGGCACGGCATGGAGCACCAGCAACAAGCAACCGGTACTCTGGTATGACGATGCACAAAGCATCACCGCCAAGGCGGCACTGGTGAACACCTATGCGCTTGGCGGCACCAGCGTCTGGGCCATGGGCTATGAGGACGGCACTTTCTGGAGCGCGGTGAGCGCCGGCCTGGGAAATGGTGGCGGCGGTACAACAGACAGCAACATCGCCACCACGGGTACCGGCTATGTGTGGACCGCTAATACCACTTCGACTGCAAACACCAATAAAGCAGCTGCGACGGCTGTCAATGACGGCAACACCAGTACCAGCCTGACCCTCAACGGCGCGGGGGAAGGCGGAACCCAGAAATGGCAGGCCGCCGGCGTCACCCTCGCGGCGGCTAAGACCATTTCGTCGGCCAAGTTCATCAACGGTGCGATTGACACCTACGGCAACGGTTATTTCGAATCCGGTTTGAGCTTGCAGTACACAAGCAACGGTACGACTTGGGTAGACTCTGGATGGACGGTCAGCCCGGCCTATCCGAACAGCGCAGCGGCCGGCGGCGTGACCTACACCTTCAGCGGCACCGGCATCAATGGCGTGACTGGCGTGCGGGTGGCGGGACGTACCGGCGCCGCGTCATGGAGCGGCTCGATCAAGGAACTGCAGGTGCTGGGCCACTGATTTTTTGTCAAGGAGTATTGCATGCGTTTGATGATTGCGTTTCTGCTGTCGGCGGGATTGGGCTGGACTACACCTTCCATGGCGGAGGATTTGTTTGTGGTCACGCCGCTGACAGCGGAACGCAGTTTCACCGCCGGCATAGAAGGGCCGGCGGTGGACGCGGCAGGAAATATCTATGCGGTCAATTTCAGTCGCCAGCAGACCATCGGCATCGTCAGCCCGCGAGGCGTGGCGCGCGAGTTCGCCGTGCTGCCAGGCGCCTCGGTGCCCAACGGCCTGCGCTTTGATCGGCATGGCGCGCTGTTTGTGGCCGACTATGTCGGTCACAATATTTTCCGCATCGCGCCAGGCGGCGACACGCCACAGTTGTACGCGCACGAGGCCGGCATGCGCCAGCCGAACGATCTGGCCATCACGGCGGATGGGGTGCTGTATGCCAGCGATCCTGACTGGGAACACAATACCGGCCGCGTGTGGCGTATCGACCGTGACGGCAAGGTTAGTCTGGCGGCAGATGGACTGGGCACGGCCAATGGCATCGAGGTGAGCCCGGACGGCCGCATCTTGTATGTGAATGAAAGCGTGCAGCGGAATATCTGGGCCTTCGCCATCGGCGCCGACGGCACACTGTCAGACCGGCGGCTGTTGCATCGCTTTGAAGATTTCGGCATGGACGGCATGCGCGTGGATGTCGACGGCAATCTGTACGTGAGCCGTTTTGGCAAGGGCACGGTGGTCAAGCTGGCGCCTGACGGCAAGCTGCTGCGGGAAATCCCCTTGTCGGGCGCGCGCCCCAGCAATCTGTGCTTTGGCGGGCCGGATGGCCGCACCGTGTATGTGACTGAAGTCGAGCATCAGCAACTGCTGCAATTCCGCGTCGACCGCCCGGGTCTGGAGTGGCAGCGCATACAGGGGCGCCGGTGACCAGGCCGGTCCACCATGCCCGGCGCCCGCGCGGCATGTCGCTGGTCGAGCTATTGGTGACGATGCTGCTGTTGTCGCTGATGACGGTGATGGGATGGCGCGCACTGGATGGCATACTGGCCGCGCGCGTGGCGCTGACGGCACAACTGGAATCCATGCGCGGACATCAGCTGGCCTTCGCGCAGCTGGAAGCCGATTGCGCCCAGTTGATGCGCAGCGCGGCGCTTGACGGCCAGTCTACTTTATCGGCCGCCCAGGGACGGCTGGTGCTGCTGCGCGGCGTCACCGGCGAAGGCGGCGCCGACCAGATGCAGGTGGTGGTGTACCAGGTCGACGGCGCTCAGCTGACACGCAGCACCTCTGCAGTTACGCGCGATCTCGCGCAACTGCGGGCGGCCTGGAGGACGGCGGTATCGGGCGTGGCGCCGCTGGCGGGTGTCGCGCTGGATCGGCAGGTATCGGCCTTTGAGCTGCAAACCTGGAGCGGCGGCGCGTGGCAGCCGGTCGCCGCGGCGGCCGGGCCCCGGCTGCATACCCGACGCGTCGTGCGGCCGGTCGCGACGGATGCTTTGGGACTGCAAGTGATATTGCGTCCCGCCGGCGGCGTTGCGCCATTGGTGCGCATGTTCATGCTGGGAGGCGGCTGATGCGGCGCGACGGCGGATGCCCTCGGCAGCGCGGGATCGCACTGGTTACCGCGCTGTTGATCACGACCTTGGCGGTCAGCGCTGTCGCCGGCGTGTTCTGGCACCAGCAGGTACAGGTGCGCGCGATGGAAAATCAGCGCCTGCATCTGCAGACGCAATGGGCGCAGCGCGCCGGTCTGGATTGGAGCCGGCAGATACTGCGCGATGACAGCGAGCGTTCTCCCGAACTGACCACGTTGGACGGCGCATGGAATATGCAGCCAGCCGAGATCCAGCTGGACCGCTACTTTGACCGTGATCCAACGGCGGAAGCAGGATCCCGCGCCAGTCTCGCCAGCCGCCTCATTGATGCGCAGTCGCGCTACAACCTCGCCAACCTGGCCAGCGGACGCAGCTTGAATCTGGCCGAAATCCGTCTCTACGAACGTTTGCTCGCCAGCCTGCGGCTTGATCCGGCACTGGCCTTGCGCACCGCGCAGGCAATCGCCGCCGGCCAGCAGGGCGAAGGCGGCGTCCAGCGTCAGGCGGCGCTGAGGCGGGTCGATGAGCTGTCCAGCGTGCGGGGCTACACGCAGCCGGTGCTGGCGGCACTGGCTGCCTTTATCGTCTTGTTGCCGACGCCGGCCGATCTCAATCTGGATACCGCCGCTCCCGAGCTATTGGCGGCAGTGACGCGATTGTCTCTGCCGCAGGCGCGCCAGCTGGCGGACCGCCGTCGTCAGGCTTACTTCCGCGGCATGGCGGAACTGCGGGCAGCGCTGCCCGACAGCACGGTGCTGGATGGCGTGCGCGTCGGCTTGCGCAGCGACTATTTTCTAGTCGAGAGCAAGATAAGGCTGGACCGCGCCGAACTGGATACCGTTTCACTGCTTTACCGGCCGCGCGGGAGCGCGGCCGCCATTGAACTGGTCTGGACCCGCGAGGAATAACCGGCTCTGTTTTCATTTTACGTTTGAGGTGAGAGTATGCGTTTACAAGTTCTTGTGTCATGTTTGTTAGGTTTGATGGGGGCCGCAGGAGCCCAGGAGATCGTGCCGCTGCCCGCGCATCTGCAGCGCAATGCGGGCGAGTTTTCGCTGACGTCCGGCACCCGCATCGTTGCCGATGGCGCGGCGCTGGCTGAAGCACAGATGCTGCGCGATTATCTGCGCCCGGCCACCGGTTTTGAACTGCCGGTGGCCGCACGCGACGGCGTCAATGCCATCCGCCTCAAACTGGACAAGAAACTGGGTTCGCTGGGCAAGGAAGGCTATCGCCTGGTCAGCGATGCGCGCGGCGTGACCATCACCGCTGCCGAATCGGCGGGCCTGTTCTACGGCGTGCAGACGCTGCGCCAGATGCTGCCCGCCGATATCTACCGCAAGGCCGAAGTACGCCGCCGCTGGCAACTGCCTGCCGCCACCATCGAAGACCAGCCCCGCTTCGGCTGGCGCGGCAGCCATCTGGATACGGCGCGCCACTTCATGCCGAAGAGCTTTGTGCTCAAGCACATCGAGCTGCTGGCGCAGAACAAGATGAACGTGTTCCACTGGCACCTGACCGACGACCAGGGCTGGCGCATCGAGATCAAGCGCTTCCCCTTGCTGACACAGGTGGGCGCATGGCGCAGCGAGACCCAACTGACGCCGCGTCCCGGCGATCCGCCGGGCCTGCGTTACGACGGCCAGCCGCACGGTGGCTACTACACGCAGGACGACATCCGCGAAGTGGTGGCTTATGCCGCCGCGCGCCACGTCACGGTGGTGCCGGAGATCGAGATGCCGGGCCATGCGCTGGCAGCGATTGCCGCCTATCCCGAACTGGGCAATCAGCCCGGCGTGAAGCTGCCGGTCGGCCGTGAATGGGGCGTGATCACGCAGGTGTTCAGCCCCGAGGAAAGCACCGTGCGCTTCCTGCGGCAGGTGATGGATGAAGTGCTGACGCTGTTCCCTAGCCAGTACATCCACGTTGGCGGCGACGAGTGCCCGAAGATCGAATGGGCGCATTCGCCGGCGGCGCTGGCGCGCATGAAGACGCTGCGGTTGGTGCCGGCGTCCACGACGCTGGAGGACATCCAGAACTACAAGGACGCACAAGGCAAGCCGGCCGAGCATCCTGCCCTGCATCAGCTGCAAAGCTGGTTCATTGGCCAGATGGACGTCTATCTGGCGCAGCACGGCCGTCGCCTGATCGGCTGGGATGAAATTCTGGAGGGTGGCCTGGCGCCGGGAGCCACCGTGATGAGCTGGCGCGGCGAGGAGGGCGGCCTGAAGGCCGCCAGCGCTGGCCACGATGTGGTGATGACGCCGGAGCGCGACACCTATCTCGACTACGCTCAAATCCCGGCCAACACGCCAGGCTACCGCGAGCCGCCGGGCGCGCGCGCGGTCAATCCGCTGGACCATGTGTATGCCTACGAGCCGCTGCCCGCCGCGATGCCGCCGGAGTTGGCGCAACATGTGCTGGGCAGCCAGGCGCAGTTGTGGACCGAATACATGCAGGGGCCGCGCGAGGTGGAATACATGGCCTGGCCGCGCCTGCTGGCGATGGCGGAAGTGCTGTGGACGCCGAAGCCGCTGAAGGACTACGGCAAGTTCCAACAGCGCCTGCCGTCGTCGTTGCAGCGCCTCGATGTGCAAGACGTCAATTACCGCACTGCCGACGGCCCACGCTGGCCACGTTGAAGGAGACGCCATGTTTTCACAAAAAACCTATCCGATGTTTTTGGCGGTGGTCAGCGGCCTTGCGGGGCTGCTGTACGGGATTGATATCGGCATCATCGACCCGGCCCTGCCTTACCTGAACCGCTCCACCAGCCTGTCGGAAGGCCAGCTGTCGCTGGTGGTGGCGGCGGTGCTGGCCGGCTCCATCCTGGGATCGGTGTTGGCGGGCGCGCTGGCCGACTGGCTGGGCCGCAAGCCGATGATGGTGGTGAGTGCGCTGATGTTTGTCGGCAGCGTGGCGGTGATCTATCTGTCGCAGTCCTTCGTGCCCCTGATGCTGGGCCGTCTGCTGCAGGGCATGAGCGGCGGCGTCATCGCGGTGGTGGTGCCCCTGTACCTGGCCGAGTGTCTGCCCGCCGCCCAGCGGGGACGCGGGGTGGCGGTGTTCCAGTTCATGCTGACGGCCGGTATTGTGCTGGCGGCCTTTGTTGGCAACCACTATCTGGGCAACGCGGAGCTGGAGATACAGGCTGCCGGTTCGGATCAGCAACGTATCGTGGCCGCGGCCGACCATGCCTGGCGCAGCATGTTCCTGACCGTGATGTATCCGGGCGCGCTGTTTTTGCTGGGTTGCTGCCTGGTGTCGGAGTCGCCGCGCTGGCTGATACGCCATGAGCGGCCGGGGAAAGCCCGCACCGCATTGGCGCGCCTGCTGCCGCCGGCGCTCGCTGAGGCGGAGTTTAACGAGATCGGCAGCGCGCTGGCGGCGGAACGGGCGCGGCCGAAGTCGTCGCCCGTGGCGGCAGCGGTGGAGATGCTGACCGAGCGCCGTTATGTGCTGCCGTTCATCCTGGCCTGCATTATCCTGGGCTGCAATCAGGCGACCGGCATCAACTCGGTGTTGCAGTTCATGTCCACCATTTTGCAGAAGGCCGGCCTGGACCCGGTGGCGGCAGCCGGTTACGGCACGGTCATCAAGATACTCAATTCGGTGATGACGGTGGTGGCGATCGTGCTGGTCGAACGCAAGGGCAGGGTGTTCCTGCTGAATCTGGGCACCGGCGGCATCATCGTGTCACTGTGCCTGCTGGCTTTGCTGTTCCACCGCTTCGAGTCGCAGCGCGTGGATGTGCGCGCGGAAGTGGCGGCGCTGGTCAGGGACAACCGTCTCGACTTCAATCTGGCCGATGCCCGCTGGGCCGGGCAAGGGGCGGTACAGCTCAGCATCCTGTATCAGTATGGCGATCACCAGCAGGTGGCCGAGGCCTACACGCCGACCGCAGCATCGCAAGCCGTGTTAAAACGCGCGGCCGACGTTACGCGGGCCCTGCCGGCCGGCCAACGTGCGCTGCTGGAGCAGGCGCAACTGGCATGGAGCGGACGCGGCACGGGCGCTGCGGCGGAACCGGCGCAGCAGCTGATCGCAACGCTGCCGCCGGCCTCGCGTGAGGCGCTGTATGCGGCGCGGCAAGTGTATGCGGCCCAGCACGTGCAAGTGCAGGCGGCCAGTGCGGCTGCCGGGCAAGCGCCGCTGCGGATTCTACGCGCCGCTGTCGGACCGACCCCAAGCCGTACGACCGGCCTGTTGGCGGCCCTGTGCATTGCCGGCTTTATTGCCTTTTTCTCGATCGGGCCTGGGGTGTGTGTCTGGCTGGCGCTGTCGGAGCTCATGCCGACGCGGATACGCTCGGTGGGCATGGGCGTGGCACTGCTGATCAACCAGGGTACCGGCACGCTGATCGCCGGCGCTTTCCTGCCGATCGTCGGGAATTATGGCTTCCATGTGATGTTCCTGTTCTGGACCGCCTGCACGGTGCTGTACTTTGTGACCTCCGCGTTCTTTCTTCCTGAAACCAAGGGTAAGTCGCTGGAAGAAATCGAGCGGCTGTTTTCGCGGCCCCAACAGGCTCCAACATGAAGCAGGCAACCGAAGTTCGGGGCGCATGCCGTTGCGAGGTTGGAGGCCAGGGCATACAATTGCGGCCGTTGGGATGTCAATCTCGTACTTGAACAAGGAAAACAATGAGTCTGCCGCAATACATTACGATCAATGGAACGTCTTATACCGCCGCCAACCTGAGCGAAGCCGCAAAAATGCAAGCGACGAACGTTCAGCTGGTGGATGCCGAATTGGCGCGTCTCCAGCAGCAAATCGCGATCGCCCAGACCGCGCGCAACGCCTACGTCGCCGCGCTGGTGGAATCGGTGAAGGGCAAGGGCCAGGCCGCCGCAGCGGAAAAGCCAAAGAAGCCGCGCGCGCCGCGCAAGCCTAAGGCTGCAGCTGAAGCCAAGTAAGATCCGCCGCCTCAAATAGCCTGCGCTTTGACCGGCAGGCTCACTGCGGTTTCTTGCTGTAATTTTGAGATGCGCGCGGCCTGTTCGAACACGCTGCGCGCGGTCAAATCGAAACCGGAAATCGGCATGTCCGCGGCCCGCAGCGCGCCCGCCAGCCACGAATTACAGTTGCTGAATAGGCTGTAATTGCCGGTCGCCTGATAAAACCGGTCGGGATTCGCTGCCTGCTTGCCCAGATAGATAGGCTTGCCGTCAGGATCGGCGGCAATGCTGCGGTCGATATACTCGACCAGTTTTTGATAACCGCGCTCCGTGATCGCCAGCGGAACGCTCTCGCTCGCTTCCAGGCCAACAGGAGGATTGGTTTCCCTGCCGGCCACCTGCAAGGCCGGGTAATCGGAGGCGACCAAAGCCTTGACCGCCTTGGACCAGGGCGGGTGCTCCGCCACAAAATACTCGCCGTCTCCCCAGCCAATCAGTAAATATTTATTGTCGTGAAAATCGGTCCCCAGTTTTGTGCTGCGGGAGAGGGTGGATGGGCCGTCCAACAGCAGCGCCGTGTGCCAGCCATATTGAACCAGATGGATCGTGTAGGGTGTATTTTCCGCTGGTAGATCCGCGCGGCTCGGGACGCCCGCGCAGCCGGTTTGAAGTACCAGGAAGGCCAGGATGGCAAGCTGCTGGACGATCGATCTCATTTCACTCGGAGGCTGAGGTATACGTGTTGGGACGGCAATTTTACAGTACCTCAACGCAAAAATTGTCGCCGTCATGTCGAATTCTGCGCAGGCTGAACGTCGTAGCAGGTATTCATTGCAATACACGCCGGATCAAACCGTTAATTCGAAAGGACGCACCATGAACAAGCAAATGATTGTGAATATGTCGGTCAAGGACCTTGACAAGTCGAAGGCATTTTTCAGTGCGCTGGGATATGCCTTCAATCCCATGTTCTCGAATGAAAGCGCGGCCTTGATGGTCATTGCCGAAGACAGCATCTACGCCATGCTGATGACGGAAGCGTTCTTCAATACCTTCACCAGCAAGAAAATCACCAATCCGCGTGAAACGATTGAAATGTGGGTTTGCCTGACCTGCGAGAGCCGTGAGGAAGTTGACAGCCTGGTGGCCAAGGCCCTGGCCGCCGGCGGCAAGGCGACCGGCGCCGCCGAAGATCACGGTTTCATGTACGGGCACGGGTTCGAGGACCTGGACGGCCATACCTGGCAATTGAATTACATGCGCGGCGCGCCCGGCTGATTGACATTCATCGCTTGCCGATTTTGTTATAAATTTTTCCGATTTTTTAATACTTCGCCGATGTTGTCGATGCTACCATTCTCGCCAGACTAGCGAATGGCGGATTGCGATGAGCACGAGGATGATCAGGATGGGAATGGTGGTGGCGACCGCCGATCCCGCAACGGAAAACCACCAAAAATCCCGGGTCCGTACCGGCGCGGCATCGGCCGCGCCCGCTTCCGAGTGCGCCGATTTTTTCACCCGCCACGGCATCTCCACGCCCAGCGTCCTGTTCGATGATTTGCAGGACACCTACTACTTCGCCAAGAACCGGGCCGGCCAATTTGTCTGGGGCAACCGGTTGTTGCAAGAACAACATTCTCTTTCCGGTGTGAAAGACATCATCGGCAAGTCCGACCATGATTTCTTCCGTCACGATATCGCCGACCGCATCCGCGTCGACGACTTGCAGGTGATGGAAAACGGCGTCGCCGTCAAAAACAAGCTGGAAGTCATCGATGGCAATAACGGATCGTTGACCTGGCTGTTCACCACCAAGGCGCCGCTGCGCGACCGCCACGGCGAGATTGTCGGCGTGGAGGGCTTCAGCCGCGACGCGCAGCGTTCGCAGGAAGTCATCGCGCCCTTCCACGTTTTCAAAAGCTGCATCGAATACCTGCAAGCGCACCTGACCGAAGATATCGGCATCGACCATCTTGCCAGCCTGTCCTGCATGTCGCTGTCCACTTTCGAGCGCAAATTCAAGCAGCATTTTTCGCTGACGCCCAAGCAATACATCCTGCGCATGAAAATACACGAAGCCTGCCGCTTGCTGCCGGGCTCGCACAGCATCGCGCGCGTGGCGGTGGAGACCGGCTTTTGCGGGCAGAGCTATTTCACCAAGATTTTCCGCAGCGTGGTCGGCATCACGCCCAAACAGTATCAGCTGTCCTTGCTTGCCTCCGGGCGGGCGGGGACGGTCCGAAGGAGTAGTTGAAACGAGGATTCCTGGAGGAGACATGTTGCAAACTGAACGAGAGATCGACGGACGCAGATCCGCTCTCATCAAATTAGCCGGCCTGTGTGGCCTGGCATTGTCCGGCGACGCCTTGGCGGCGCTGGCGGCCGCCGGCAAGGCGCCGGCCGTCCCCGGCTTGCTGTCCGCCGAGGCGCTGGCGCTGACCGGCGTGCTGGCCGAGCACATCATTCCCGCGACCGACACACCGGGCGCGTTGGCCGTCGGCGCGCACCGCACCATCGACCGCATGTTGCTGGCCTGCGCCACCGAGCCCGAGCAGCAGGGCTTTGTCGCCGGACTGGCGCGCGTCGACGCGCTTGTGCTGGCCGAAGCGGGAAAACCATTCAGGGCGCTGCCCGCCAGGCAGCGGGTCGCGCTGCTGCATGCCATGGATGGCGGCAAGGCGCCGTTCACCGCGCAGGACCAACGGTTTTTCCGCCAGTTGAAGTCCTACACCCTGTTTGCCTACTACACCTCGGAGGCCGGCGCGACGCGCGAACTGGCCTACCTGCCGGTGCCCGGAGGCTTCAAGGGCAACTTCCCTGTTCGCAAAAACACCCGCACCTGGGCGATCTGACATGAACCAACCTTCATCTTTCTACATCAAGCAAAGCGCCGAAACATTCGACGCCATCGTGGTCGGCTCGGGCATCACCGGCGGCTGGGCCGCCAAGGAACTGTGCGAGCGCGGCCTGCGCACGCTCATGGTCGAGCGCGGCCGTCCGGTCGAGCACCGCAGCGACTACATCGGCGAAGGCGTCGACGAGTGGAAGCTGCCCAACCGCGGCCTGGTCGAGGAAAAGCTGGCGCAGGACCAGTTCGCCGAGCAGCGCAAATGCTATGCGTTCGACGACCACACCAAGCACTTCTTCAACAACGACCGCGACATGCCTTACAGCACGCCGGAGGGCCGTCCGTTCAGCTGGATACGCGGCAATCAGCTGGGCGGCAAGTCCTTGATGTGGGCGCGCCAGTCCTACCGCTGGAGCGACCTCGACTTCGGCGCCAACGCCAGGGACGGTCACGGCACCGACTGGCCGATCCGCTATGCGGACCTGGAGCCGTGGTACAGCCATGTCGAGCGTCACGTCGGCATCAGCGGCGCGCGTGAAGACATGGCGGTCTTGCCGGACAGCGAATTCCTGCCTGCCTTTGAATTCAACACCGTCGAGGCCGCGCTGAAGAAGAAGTTCGACGCCAGCTTCGCGCCGGCGCGCATGATCATGGGCCGTTGCGCCCATCTGACCGCACCCACCGAGAAACACCTGGAAATGGGGCGCGGCAGCTGCCAGGCGCGCAGCATGTGCGCGCGCGGCTGTTCCTTCGGCGCCTACTTCTCGACCCAGAGTTCGACCCTGCCGGCCGCCGCCGCGACCGGCCGCCTGAGCATCGCCACCAACGCCATCGTGCACAGCGTGCTCTACGACGCCAAGACCAACCGCGCCACCGGCGTGCGGGTGATCGACGCCGAGACGATGGAAACCCGCGAGTTCCACGCCAAGGTGGTGTTGCTGTGCGCGTCCACGCTGGGCAGCACGCAGGTCTTGCTGAACTCGACCTCCGAGGCATTCCCCACCGGCTTGGGCAACTCGTCCGGCGTGCTGGGCCACTACCTGATGGACCACCTGTTCGGCGCCGGCGCCTCCGGCCGCGTCGAAGGCTACGAGAACGATTATTACTCGGGCCGGCGCCCGACCGCGCCGTATATTCCGCGCTTCCGCAACGTGCAGGACCAGCATCCCGGCTTCCTGCGCGGCTATGCGCTGTCGGGCGGCGCCTCGCGCGAAGGCTGGCATCAGCAGGGTTCCAAGCCAGGCTTCGGCAAGGACTACAAGGCCATGATACGCAAGCCGGGCGATTGGCACTTCGGCCTGTTCGGCCAGGGGGAGATGCTGCCGCGCTTTGACAACATGGTCAGCCTGCATCCCACCAAGAAGGACAAATGGGGCATGCCGCAGCTGCACATCGACTGCACCTATTCGGCCAACGAGGTCAAGATGCGCGAAGACATGGCCGATACCGCCGCCAACATCCTGGAATCGCTGGGCGTCAAGGACGTCCAGAAATCCAACAAGACCGTGGAGCAGTGGGCTCCCGGCCTGTCCATCCACGAGATGGGCACGGCGCGCATGGGGCGCGACGCAAAGACCTCGATGCTGAACGGCTACAACCAGTCGCACGATGTACCGAACCTGTTCGTGACCGACGGCGCCAGCATGTGTTCCGGCGCATGGCAGAACCCGTCCCTGACTTTCATGGCGATCACCGCGCGTGCCTGCGCCTACGCGGCTGAACAACTCAAACTTGGCAAACTCTAAGGAATGAAGATGAATGCATACAAACGCAATGCCCTGACGCTGTGCCTGACTCTGTGCTTCGGCTTGGCCGCGGCGACTGCCCACGCCGCCACCAGTCCGCGACTGGGCGTGCAGCTGTGGTCGGTCAAGGACGAGATCAAGCAGGACTTCGAGGGCACGCTGGACAAGCTGGCAAAGCTGGGCTTCCAGGGCGTCGAGTTTGCCGGCGAGTTCGGCAAGTACCAGGCCGATCCGGCAGGGTTGAGCGCCTTCATGAAGAAGGCCGGCCTGCAATGCGCCGGCGCCCACATGCACGTGGACAAGCTGGACGCCGCCAACTTCAAGGCCACCACCGCGTTTTACAAGACCCTCGGTTGCAACCGCCTGATCATTTCCATGGACGGGCGCGGTGCGAGCAGGGAAGGTTCGGCCGAGCTGGCCAAGGAACTGAGCGCCTTGTCGGTCAAGCTGGGCGGGCAGGGCATGAAGCTGGGCTATCACAATCACGAGCAGGAAATGTTGGGTGACAAGGGCCAGACCAACTGGGATGTGCTGGCCAAAAACACGCCCAAGGACTTTATCCTGCAACAGGACGTGGGCTGGACCACGTATGCGGGCAAGGATCCGGTCGACCTGGTGAACAAGTATCCGGGCCGCACCGTGACCACGCATTACAAGGCCAAGTTCGCCAAGGGCGCCAGCGGCACCCCCATCATCGGCCAGGACCGCACCGACTGGACCGGCCTGACCAAGGCGGTACGCAGCGTCGGCGGCACCGAGTGGATCATCATCGAGCAGGAAGAATATCCGAACGGCATGGGGCAGCTGGAAGCTGTCGCGGCCTCGATGCGCGGCCTGCAGGGCGTGCTGGCCAAGATGCCGGCGCAGTAAGGACGTCCATGAGTTTGTCTGTACGTTTTCAACACATCGTCAAGGAGTTCGGCCCGGTGCGCGTGCTGCACGGGGTCGACTTCGCGCTGGAGCCCGGCCGCGTCTACGGCCTGCTGGGCGAGAACGGCGCCGGCAAGTCGACCTTGATGAAGATCCTGGCCGGCTACGAGCTGGCGACCAGCGGCCAGTTGCTGATCGATGGGACCGAGCGCCGCTTTGCCGACGCGCGCCAGGCGGAAGCGCTGGGCATCGCGCTGATCCATCAGGAATTCAACCTGGCCGAGCATTTGACGGTCGCGCAGAATATTTTCCTGGGCCACGAGCAAAGCGCCGGCTGGCTGCTGAACCTGAAAGCCATGCGCGCCGGCGCCGCCGCCTGCCTGGAACAGGTGGGGCTGGACGTCAGCCCCGACACCAAGGTGGCCGACCTGATCGTCGCCGAGAAGCAGCTGGTGGAAATCGCCAAGGCGCTCAGCCGCAAGGCCCGCCTGCTGATCATGGATGAGCCGACGGCCAGCTTGTCGTCCGGCGAGACGCGCAAGCTGTTCGAGCTGATGGCCCGGCTGAAGTCGGAAGGCGTGACCATCGTTTACATCTCGCACAAGCTGGACGAGATGGAAGCCAATACCGATGAAGTGGTGGTGATGCGCGACGGCCGTTTCGTCAGCCGCGCGCTGACCGCCGATATCGACCGCCACCAGATGGCGAACCTGATGGTGGGGCGCGACGTGTCGGATATGTTCCTCGCCAAGCAATTGCCGGCGCCGGACGCGCAAGTGCTGCTCAAGGTCGAGGGCTTGAGCGTGCCCGGCTGGGTGCGCGACCTGGGCTTCGAGGTGCGCGCCGGTGAAATCCTCGGCTTCGGCGGCCTGGTCGGCGCGGGCCGTACCGAAGCCTTCGAGGCCGTGCTCGGCCTGCGCGCGCGTTCGTCCGGGCGGATTGAAATCGGCGGCCAGCCGGTCGATATCCGCAGCCCGCGCCAGGCCATGCTGCACGGCCTGACCTACCTGAGCGAGGACCGTAAGGGCAAGGGCCTGCACGTCAACCTGGGCCTGCGCGAAAACCTCACCATGATGACGCTGGAGCGCGACGCCAGGCCATGGCTGGACCTGAAACGCGGCAGGGCCGCGCTGGACCAGGCCATCGCCGATTTCGGCATCCGCCTGCGCGACATCAACTGCAAGGCGGGCGCGCTATCCGGCGGCAACCAGCAGAAGCTGGCGCTGGCGAAGTACCTGCAGAGCGATCCGCGCGTGGTGGTGCTGGACGAGCCGACGCGCGGCGTCGACGTCGGCGCCAAGCGCGATATCTACCAGCTGATCCATCGCCTGGCGGCCGAGGGCAAGGCCGTCATCGTCATCTCGTCCGAACTGATCGAACTGATCGGCCTGTGCCACCGCGTCGCGATCCTGCACGGCGGCAAGCTGCAAGCCATGCTGGACCACGACCATCTCACCGAAGAAGAATTGATCTCCCATGCAACCGATACCCACCACTAAATTCCCCTTCGCCTTGCCGGTGCTGGAGCGCTTCAGGGGCTACGGCCCCGTTGCGGCGCTGATCCTGCTGTGCATCGCGGGCGGCCTGCTGAACCCGGACTTCGCCACCATCGACAACCTGATGAACGTGCTGACCCGGACAGCCTTCATCGGCATCATCGCGGTCGGCATGACCTTTGTGATCGTTTCCGGCGGCATCGACCTGTCGGTCGGCTCGATGGCGGCGCTGATCGCCGGTGCGATGATCGTGCTGATGAACGCGGCGGCCGGCGCCGCACAGCCCATCGGCCCGCTGGCCACGGTGCTGCTGGGGATCGCGTTGGCGCTGCTGCTGGGCGGCGTGCTGGGCGGCGTCCACGGCTTGCTGATCACGCGCGGCCGCATCGAACCCTTCATCGCCACGCTGGGCACGCTGGGCATCTTCCGTGCCACGCTGACCTACCTGTCCGACGGCGGCGCGCTGACGCTGGAAAGCACCGTGGCCGATGTCTACAGCCCGGTCTACTACCAGAGCCTGCTGGGCGTGCCGGTGCCGGTGTGGATCTTCCTGCTGGTGGCGGCCGGCGGCGCCGTGATACTCAACCGTACCGCGTTCGGCCAGCATGTGCAGGCCATCGGCTCCAGCGAACAGGTGGCGCGCTACGCCGCGATCCGCGTCGACAAGGTCAAGGTGCTGACCTATCTGCTGCTGGGCGTCTGCGTGGCCATCGCCACCATCCTGTATGTGCCGCGCCTGGGTTCGGCCACGCCGACCACCGGCATCCTGTGGGAGCTGGAAGCGATTGCCGCCGTGGTGGTCGGCGGCACCTCGCTCAAGGGCGGATCGGGACGCATCATGGGCACCGTCATCGGCGCCATCCTGTTGTCGGTCATCGGCAACATCGTCAACCTGACCAGCATCATCAGCGTGCACCTGAACGCAGCCGTGCAGGGCGTGGTGATTATCGCCGTCGCCTACATGCAGCGCGGCCGCCGCTAATTCTTTCAATCAAAGGAAAAACAAATGATCTCAATGAAACGCATCGTTGGCGCCTGCCTGCTGGCCGTGGCTGCCGGCTCCGCCGTCTCGGCGGAAAAAATCACGCTGGGCGTGGCGATCCCGACCGCGACCCACGGCTTCACCGGCGGCATCGTCTGGTGGGCCAACCAGGCCAAGAAGGAACTGGAGGCGGCCAATCCGACGCTGAAGATCATCATCAAGACGGCGGGCAGCACGCCGGAGCAGGCCAACCAGCTACAGGACATGCTGGTGGTGAACAAGATCAATGCGCTGGTGATCTTCCCGCTGGAATCGGCCTCGCTGACGCAGCCGGTGACGCAGCTGAAAAACAAGGGCGTGTACATCACCGTGGTGGACCGCGGCCTGACCAATCCGGCGGCGCAGAACGCCTATGTGGCGGGCGACAACACGGCTTTCGGCAAGCTGCCGGCTGAATACCTGGGCAAGAAAATGGGCGGCAAGGGCAATATCGTGGTGCTGCGCGGCATGCCCAGCACGCTGGACAATGAGCGGGTGGACGCCTTCCATGCCGAACTGCGGGCGCATCCCGGCATCAAGGTGCTGGACACCAAGTATGGCAACTGGAACCGCGACGACGCCTTCAAGGTCATGCAGGATTACCTGACCCGTTTCAAGCAGATCGATGCGGTCTGGGCGGCCGACGACGACATGGCTATCGGCGTCATCAAAGCCATCGAGCAGGCCAAGCGCACCGACATCAAGGAAGTGTTCGGTGGCGCCGGCGCCAAGAGCGCGGTGAAGAAGATCATCGATGGCGACAAGCTGATCCAGGCCGACGTCTCATATTCGCCGAAGTTCATCTACGACGCCATCAAGATGACCGCCACCGCCCGCCTGAAAGGCGAAGCCTTGCCGGCCAAGACCATCATCCCGTCGGTACTGATCACGCGTGACAACGCCAAGCAGTTTTACTTCGCCGATTCGCCGTACTAAGCAGGAGCCAGTATGAAAACCATCAAGGGACCGGCCATTTTCCTGGCGCAGTTCATGGGCGATGACGTCCCATTCGATAGTCTTGAGAACCTGGCCGGCTGGGCATCCGGCCTGGGCTATAAAGCCATCCAGCTGCCATGCGATCCGCGCCTGTTCGACCTGGAGCAGGCCGCCGACAGCCAGGCCTATTGCGACGACGTGAGCGGCATGCTGGCCTCGCATGGCCTGCAGATTTCCGAGCTGTCGACGCACTTGCAGGGCCAGTTGGTGGCCGTGCACCCAGCCTACGATGCGCTGTTCGACGGCTTTGCGGCGCAGCATGTGCGTGGCGATCCGGCGGCGCGCCAGGCCTGGGCCGCCGACCAGCTGCTGCGCGCCGCGCGCGCTTCCAAGCGGCTGGGCCTGACGGCCCATGTCAGTTTTTCCGGCGCGCTGGCCTGGCCTTACATCTATCCGTGGCCGCAGCGCCCGGCCGGACTGGTCGAGGAAGCGTTTGCCGAACTGGGACGCCGCTGGCTGCCGATCCTGAACGCGTTCGAGGATGCCGGCGTGGATCTCTGCTACGAGCTGCATCCGGGCGAGGACCTGCACGACGGCGTGACCTTCGAGCGCTTTCTCGATGCGGTGGGCGGCCACAAGCGCGCCAACATCTTGTACGATCCCAGCCATTTCGTGCTGCAGCAGCTGGACTACCTGGCCTTCATCGACATCTATCACGAGCGCATCAAGGCCTTCCACGTCAAGGACGCCGAGTTCCGGCCCGACGGGCGGCAGGGCGTGTATGGCGGCTACCAGGGCTGGCAGCAACGGGCCGGCCGCTTCCGCTCGCTGGGCGACGGGCAGATCGACTTCAAGGCGATCTTCTCCAAGATGGCGCAGTACGACTACCCGGGCTGGGCGGTGCTGGAATGGGAATGCGCGCTGAAGCATCCCGAGGACGGTGCGCGCGAAGGCGCGGACTTCATCCGCAGCCACATCATCCGTGTGGCCGAGCGGGCGTTTGACGATTTTGCCGGCAGCGGCGCAGACCTGCACCAGGTCCGCGCGCTGATGGGCCTGGAGAACTGATATGAGCGTGGCGCGACGACTTCGGCTGGGCATGGTGGGCGGCGGCGACGGCGCCTTTATCGGGTCGGTGCACCGCATCGCAGGGCGGCTCGACGACTGTTATGAACTGGTGGCGGCCAACCTGTCCAGCAATCCGGAAAGGGCGGCGGCCAGCGCCGCCGGCCTGCGGCTGGATCCGGCGCGCAGCTACGCCGGCTACCAGGAGATGGCGCGCGCGGAAGCGGCCAGGGCGGACGGCATCGACGCGGTCGCCATCGTCACGCCCAACTACCTGCACGCGCCGATGGCGACGGCCTTCCTGGAAGCCGGCATCCACGTCATCTGCGACAAGCCGCTGGCGATCTCGCTGGCCGAAGGCGAGGCGCTGGCGGCGCTGGCGCGCAAGCAGAATAAAGTCTTCGCGCTGACCCATGTGTACGCCGGCTATCCGATGGTGCGGCACGCCCGCGCCATGGTCGCGGCGGGCGAGATCGGCGAGGTACGGCTGGTGCAGGTGGAATATCCGCAGGACTGGCTGGCCGAGGCGGCCAACCAAAGCGAGGATTTCCAGCGCAATAACTGGCATAACGATCCGCTGCGCGCCGGCCCGAACGGCTGCCTGGGCGATATCGGCAGCCATGCCTATCATCTGGCGGGCTATGTCAGCGGGATGCTGCCGAACGAGATCCTGGCCGAGCTGCATGCGTTCACCCCCGGGCGCCGGCTGGACGACCATGTGCAGGTCATGCTGCGCTACGCCAATGGCGCGCGCGGCATGTTGTGGAGCAGCCAGATGGCGACCGGCTGCGAGAACGGCTTGCGGCTGCGCGTGTACGGCACCAAGGCCAGTCTCAGCTTCGAACAGGAACATCCAAACGAACTGTGGCTGACGCCGCAGGGTGGCTGTGCCCAGCGACTGACGCGCGGCCGGGTACGCGGCGCGGCGGCGGAGGCGGCGACCCGTGTGCCGTCCGGCCATCCGGAAGGGTATCTGGAGGCGTTCGCGCAGTTGTACCGCGATGCCGCCGCGCAGATCCATGCCATCGATGCGGGGCAGGCGATGCCCGCGCTGACGCGCGGCATGCCGGATGTGGACGACGGCGTCGCCGGCCTGAAGTTCATGGACGCCGCCATGGAAAGCAGCAGGCAGGGCTCGTGCTGGATCAGGCTTGCACAGTAAGCCGGCAGTGGCCAGGCGCTGCTCCGCGCACCGGCGCCAACAAGGCACGAGGTTCAGCGCGCCTGATAGGTGAGACATCGCACCGAGGCGCTGGCGTGACCGACGGTGATCTGTTCGGTGACGCACTCATAGTCTTCGTTGTGTCTGCAGGAAGATACTTTGCATGCGCCGACGCCGGCGTTGCGCCGGGTCTCCCCGGAGTGCGGCGCGGCCGCCAGGTAGGTGTCGCAGCCGGGATGGACGCCGTTGCCCACGGTGATGGCCCGGGCATGGCAGCACTGGTTGCTGTTGTAGGCGCATTCGACAACCGAACATTGGGCGACGAGCGGCATTTCAATGGATATTTGTTGCATGACGGCCTCCGGCGGTAGTGATGTGGCTAGACCCAGTCAAAAGTATAGGATCGGCGCATGAAAAGGTCGCTGCCGCCGGCGCGCTGTTTGCGCTATGTCAAAGGCGAACTTGATATAGCGCCGGGCGCTGACAGCGTTTTTGAATACGGGAACCGTCGGCATCCGGCGGGGCCGGTTTTCCA
This sequence comes from Duganella sp. CT11-25, assembly GCF_047302815.1. Classification (NCBI taxonomy): domain Bacteria; kingdom Pseudomonadati; phylum Pseudomonadota; class Betaproteobacteria; order Burkholderiales; family Oxalobacteraceae; genus Duganella; species Duganella sp. CT11-25. The sequence goes on along the minus strand of NZ_JBKBFD010000001.1, from coordinate 1,078,124 downwards.
GGTATTTTGATCGAGATCAAAGGCAGCCTTTTGGTGTCGGCGCTAGCATGGTCCGTCATTCACAGGAGGCTTCCATGTTTAAGCATATCTTGTTTCCCACGGACGGCGAGGCGCCGTCCATCGCCGCCATGGCGCCGTGCCTGGCGTTCGCCAAGGACAGCGGCGCCCGCCTGACGGTGCTGCATGTGACCGCGCCGTTCCATGTGCTGAGCACGCGGCCGGAGATGCTGGCCGACACGCCCGAAGAGTATGCGGTCCACAGCAGCGCGCACGCCCGCGCCTGCCTGGAACGGGTGGCCGCGGCGTCGCGCGCGCAGGGCGTCGCGTGCGAGACGCTGGCAATGGAGCACGAGCATCCATATGAAGCCATCATCGACGCCGCGCGCCGGCACCAATGCGATCTGGTGGCGATGGCCTCGCATGGACGCAGCGGCATGCAGGCTCTGCTGCTGGGCAGCGAGACACAGAAAGTGCTGACGCACAGTCACTTGCCGGTCCTGGTGTTCCGGTCCGTGGCGCCTCCGGACCGGGAGGCGCCATGAAACCATGCCTGATCGTGTACTACTCCCGTACCGGGGTCACCGCCAAGGTCGCGGAGGCGCTGGCGCATGCTTGCGGCGCGGACCTCGAACGGATACAGGAAGACCGTCCGCGCACCGGCGCCGGCGGCTATCTGCGCTCGGCGTGGCAGGCGCTGCGCCGCTTGCCGGCCGAGATCGCGCCGCCGCAGCATCATCCCGCCGACTACCCGTTCATCGTGCTCGGCACGCCGGTATGGGCCGGACACATGAGTGCGCCGATGCGTAGCTATCTGCTGCTGCAGCGCGAGCACTTCCGCCGCATCGGGCTGTTTTGTACGATGGGCGGTAGTGGCGGCCAGAATGTGCTGAACGACATGGCGGACATGTGCAACAAGCTGCCGGTGGCGAGCATGTGCCTGCGCCAGCGGGACGTGCTGAGCGGCCGGCACGCCGCCGCGGTGGCCGCCTTCGCCGGCGAACTGGCGGTGCTTCAGAGCAGCGTGCAACCGGCCCCGCAGATGCACCCGGACTGACGCCGGAGCTGCGCTGACTGCCGGTAAGGGGAGCGCGCCGCCCGCCGGCCTTGGCCGCAGTCCGGCACGCCGCGAGGCGGGTGTCGCGATGGCATGGTATCGTGCCGATATCCAAATCGCGGCACAGCGTCCGAAGGAAGGTCCCATGCACCCACATCATTTCGGAGTACACGTATGACGCCACGCAGGTGGGCCGGCGTGGCAATGCTGGCGCTGATGGCGTCAGTCAGGGCTCAGCAGCCGGTGCCCACGCCGGCGCCGGATTTGCCGTTGTGGGAGGTCGGTCTCTTCGGCGGCGCGGCTTCCACGCCGGCCTATCCGGGCGCCGAAGACCATTCCACGCGCGCGTTGGTGTTGCCGCTCCTGATCTATCGCGGCAAGGTGCTGCGCGCCGACCGTTCAGGTATCGGCGCGCGCCTGATCAATACCGAGCGGGTCGAGCTCGACCTGGGGTTTGCGCTGTCGCTGCCGGCCCGTTCGGACGACGTGGCGGCCCGCGCCGGCATGCCGGACTTGAACTCGCTGCTGGAGTTTGGCCCGCGCCTGAAAGTGCTGCTGGCCGAGCCGACAGCTACCAGCCGCTTGCGGCTGGAGTTGCCGCTGCGGGTGCCGGTCGAGCTTGCAAGCGGTTTTCCACGCCAGGGCCTGGTGTTTGAACCGCGCGTGGTGTTCGAGGCCGGCGACAAGACCGGCACGTGGCAGGGCGAGGCCAACCTGGGCGCGGTGTTCGGCAATGCACGCCTGAACCAGTATTTTTATGAAGTCGCGCCGCAATACGCGAACGCCGCGCGCCCGGCATACCAGGCGACAGGCGGTCTGATGATGACGCGGCTGGGCCTCAGCCTGTCGCGCCGGCTGTCGCCGGATTGGCGCGTGTTCGGTTTCACCCGCTACGACAATTACACGCACGCGGCCAACCGCGACAGTCCGCTGTTCCGTCGGAACAGCGGACTGTCGGTAGGCGCCGGCTTTACGTGGACGGCGTACCGCTCGCTGGCGCGGGCGTGGGAGTAAGCGCGGCGCTTCAGTGATCCGTATGCAGATACGACGGTGTCTTGGGCAGGCGCAAGCTGACCAGGAAGGCGATCACCATCATGATGGTGACATAGATGAAGAACCAGTTCTCGTGCCCCAGGTTCTTGAGCGAGAGACCGACGAATTCCGCCGAACCGCCGAAGATGGCGTTGGCGATGGCGTAGGACAGTCCGACACCCAGCGCGCGCACTTCCGGCGGGAACATTTCGGCCTTCACCAGGCCGCTGATCGAGGTGTACAAGCTGACGATGGCCAACGCCACGGTGATCAGCGCGAAGGCGAGGTAGCTGCTGTTGTTCCCGCGAAGGATTTCGAGGATGGGATACGTCGCCAATGCCCCCAGTGCGCCGAACAGCATCATCGAATGGCGGCGGCCGATACGGTCGGCCAGCATGCCGAACAGCGGTTGCATGCACATATACAGGAAGAGCGCGCCGGTCATGACCACGCTGGCGGTCTTGGCCGGCATGCCGGCGGTGTTGACCAGATACTTTTGCATATAGGTGGTGAAGGTATAGAAGATCAACGAGCCGCCGGCGGTATAGCCGAGCACGGTGAGGAAGGCGGCACGGTGATGCTTGAAGATGCCGGCCAACGTGCCCGCTTCCTTTTTATTCAAGTCTTCGGCCTTGCTGGTTTCGTGCAAGGTCCGGCGCAGCACCAGCGACACCAGCGCCGCAATGGCGCCGACCACGAACGGGATGCGCCAGCCCCAGGCCTTGAGCTCGGCCTCGGTCAGGAACTGTTCCAGTATCACCACCGTCAACACGGCGAGCAACTGGCCGCCGATCAGCGTCACGTACTGGAAGGAGGAGAAAAAGCCGCGCTGGCCGCGCAGGGCGACTTCACTCATATAGGTCGCGGTGGTGCCGTATTCGCCGCCTACCGACAGGCCCTGGAACATACGGATGATCAGCAGCAGTATCGGTGCGGCGACGCCGATGCTGGCGTAGGTCGGCAGCACCGCGATCGCCAGCGAGCCTGCGCACATCATCAGCACCGACACCACCATCGACTTCTTGCGGCCGACACGGTCCGCGATGCGGCCGAACATCCAGCCGCCGATGGGACGCATCAGGAAGCCCACCGCGAACACTGCGGCCGACTTCAGGAATTCCGCGGTGGAGTTACCGCTCGGGAAGAACTGGCTGGCAAAGTAAATCGATGCGAAGGAGTAGACGTAGAAGTCGAACCACTCCACCAGGTTGCCGGAGGACGCGCTGATGATGGCAAAGATACGCTTGCGTTTCTCTTCGGCGGAATAGTGCGGCTGGTCGGTGACGGTCATACATGTACCTCAGGAAATGAAACGATTGTAATGCATCCGAGGTGAAGCTGCAGGAGAGCAAGCAAGGCTGTGCGCCTGCCCGAACGGATCGCTTACCAGTCCCTGCGGACCCGCAGCATGGCGAATGGCTGGGTACGGGTGATGTTGTGCTCGACGAAGTCGACGCCGCCGGCCAGCCGGTCGCCGGCATAGTGGGTCCGGTCATAGGTGATGACGCGCCCGGCAAGGTTGTTGAGTTCCAGCGTCACCATCATGTTCGACGCTGGACGGTAGTTGACGAAGGCGCGGGCCCAGCCCGTGCCGCTGCTGCTGTCACGTTCGGCGACCTGCCAGTTGTCGTTGCTCCAGCCGTTGTCGACGGAAAAGCCCCAGGCCGTTCTCTGGCGCGGCAAGTCCTGCGAAAACTCGATCCGCCATGCCAGCGGAGATTCGCCGGAAAGCCGGCGCGTCTCCAGCGTAGTGGGGTCGGTGACGGACGAGGAGCGCCACGTGGTCGACAGCTTGAGCAGTCCCTGCGGCAGGGACCAGCTGTCGGTGGGCAGGTTCAGCAAGCCGGTGACGCTGTCGGCGTTGGCGTCGCCGATATTGCCGGCGGTGTCGTAGGTTGCCGACGGTGTGCGGATCGGCATGCGGTCGATGACGTCGCTGATGTGCGATTGCGTGTAGGTCAGCATGGCGGCACCCCGTTCCCAGAAACGGTATTCGACCGTGCCTTCGCACAGCCAGGTCTTGGCCGGCACGACGTCGGGGTAGCCGGCCCGGAGCGTTTTGTCGGCGATGCCGAAATACGCGGCGGCATCGCCAAAGTTCAGCTGGCTGATCTCGCGCTCCATGCGCAAGCGCAGCTGCAAGGACGGCGAAGGCGACAGCGACAGGCGCAGGCGCGGCTTGGGATAGACGTAGGCCTTGGGCTCCGCCTGATCGGCGCTCATGCTCAAGCTGGCGTGCGAGATCTTCAAGCCGGCTTCGGCGCTGAGCGAACTGTCGACTTGCCATGCCGAAGACAGCTGGCCCTCGACGCGCGATTCCTGCACCCAGGCGCCGCCGGCGGGCGAGGCCGGGGCATAGGCGTTGGCCTGATAGGTGTTGCCGCTGTCGTTGGTGTTGACGGCGCGTTCAAAACCGCCGCGTATCGTGACGCCGTCCAGCGCCTGCCAGCTCAGTTGACCCGCGAGGATGTGCTCGCTGGCCGTGGTATTCGCGATCCAATACGAGGTGTTGCCGCCCGAGGCAGTCGTCGATTCGGCGGCTGCCTCGGCGGTCCGATAGAGCGCCTTGAGGTCCATGCTCGCGCCATGCGCCAAATCCCGGGTATAGGCCAGGCCCTGTTCCAGCGTGCGTCCGGCATTGTCGTTGCTGTTCAGTGTAGCCGTGACGGCATCGTTGCGGGCCTGCGACTGGTAAGTCCAGGGATTGACCGCGCCATTCCAGGTCAGTTGGCCGTCCAGCAAGTCTTGTCCATAGTTCAGCTTCACCGTCTTGTTTTCGGTAATGCCGGCGCCCTCGATCGCCACCTCGGCGGCGGGGGACGGGTTGGCATACAGCGTGGTCCGGTGCCCATGTCCTTGCGATGTATCCGGCGACCGGGTCCAGCCCAGCGTGACGTTGATGTTCTTGTCGCCGCGTTTCAGGCTGTAGCTGCCATCCAGCGAGGGCTGCAGGCTGCCGTCGGGCATGACAGAGCTGGATGCGCTGGTGGTGGCGGAAACCAGGTCCATCTGTTTGAGCAGGATGTTGGCCACGGTGGCGTAGCCCTGCATATCGATGCCGCCCGCGCCGCCATTGATCACGTCGATGCGCAGGACGCCCGCCGCCGGGATGCGGCCCAGCACGTCGCCGAGCGGATCGGTTTTGGAGGTGGGGCGCTTGCCGTTGATGAGTACGTTGCCGGCCGCGCCACGCGCCGCATTCCCGCCGTCGAAGACGAAGCCGGGCAGGCGGGTCACCATGTCCATCGCGGTCCCGGCCTGAAACTGCGTGAAGTAGTCCGGGTTGTAAGACTGGGGCGGAGCCCCCTCGGCGGCGCCGGCAGGGCCTGCGGCGGCAAGCGCGCAGGCCAGCAAGACTGCATGGCGGAGGGGTGTCGAGTGTCTCATATCAACATTGTGCAATGAACACCGTGAGTGCGCAATTGCGAAATTCACCAATTGAGCGCTTTCATTGACTTCGTTGAGGAGCGGCGGGCAGAGGCCATATGGCCCGTGCCAAGCGCTCCAGGGACTTATCTTGTTCGTTCCAGATTAATACTGTTTCTCAGGGAGTGACAAAACGTGACCAGCATCTCATGTCTTTTCTTTGCCTCGGATCTTTTTTTCGATGGAACCTTGTGAATATTGAGCGGGTCCAGGTCAGCGCAGGTCAATTGGAAGTCGCCGTTCGGTAATCTGGCTGCGCCCATCTCCACCCAGAGGGTGTCGTAGTCCGCGTAAACCTGCGCTTTCCTTATTGCGTAGTCGGCGGCGCGGTTGGTGTTCCCAACTAGAAATATATCCTTGCAGCCGAATTCATATGCCAATTGCGTGACCAGGTAAATCATTATGTTTTTTGGCCGCAATCCATAAAAATCCCTGGTTGTCATGCGTACACATTCAAGGCGGTTTTCTCCGTTGGGCCCTTGGATGCACCCAATTCCCACCGCCATTCCATAGCCTTTTTTGAAAAAACTGAAGGCGACAGAATAGATGGTCCTATCGCCATGTGTTAGTTGCAGCAATAAATCGCCTTCGCGTTCCATCGGCGCCACCGCACTGAGTTGGAGCTGGTAGGCGCTGCCATGTTTGCCTTCGATCTCACATAGCGGCACGCGGCCCCGCGCCGCGCGAACCAACAGCGAGCCGAAGCCGAGCTGCAACATGAATTGGTAATGCGCGGAAAGCACAGAAACAATTTCCTGGCAGTTCATTTTATCGTTTAGATACGGATGGTAAATCTTGCTGACCAATTTAGGACATGCCCAAGTCAATTGTCTCAATGCGGAATTGGAATTAAGAAATTTCAACCAGCGGTGAGTTTGCTGTGGATAGCGGGCTGCACGCAAGATCAGTTTGGCAAGCTCCCTGAGGTAGAAGGTGCTTAATGGTATTCCGGAAAGATTCGTCCAAAGCGTTATGTGTTGCATTGTCGGGATTCCCTTTTTGTTCGGCAAGTATATTAAATAATGTGCTCGGAAATGTGTTTTTCTTCGCGTACATACTTTTTAGCGTTTGATCTATTTTATCTTTGAATTTCAGACTCGGCTAAACAAGATTTTTATTTATCTTGATAGTTGTCAATGCAATTCTGTTGTGCGATGTGAAGATATACGTGGATTCATCTTGGCTCGGAAAACACGGATTTTTAATCATCGGCGAATGTGTGCAACGCTATGCGGAGTCGGCTTTATGAAGATACTCGTTACCGGCGGTATGGGTTATATCGGTTCCCATACGGTCGTTGAATTATTGAATGCAGATCATGATGTCGTCGTCATCGATAATCTCTCCAATGCTCAAGCGTCGGTATATGACCGCATTCATCGCATCACCGGCAGATCGTTTCCGTTTTTGAAGACCGATTTGCGCGACCGCGCCGGAGTCGAGGCGGCATTTGCCGGCCATCAGATCGACGCCGTGATCCATTTCGCTGGACTGAAGGCGGTCGGCGAATCGGTCGCGCAGCCGTTGCGGTATTACGACAACAACGTCGCCGGCAGCCTGGTGCTGGTTGAAACAATGGCGAAGTTTGGAGTCAAGTCACTGGTGTTCAGTTCGTCGGCCACGGTATATGGCGATCCCGCCGCGGTGCCGATACTCGAGCATTTCCCGTTGTCGCCCGCCAATCCCTACGGCCGCAGCAAGCTGATGATCGAGGAGATACTGCGCGATCTTCAGCGCGCCGATCCTGGCTGGCGCATTGCACTGTTACGCTACTTCAATCCCATCGGTGCCCACGCCAGCGGCCTCATAGGCGAGGAGCCCGAGGGCATCCCCAACAATCTGCTGCCCTACATTGCCCAGGTTGCCGTGGGCCGGCGCGACCTCCTGTCCATCTATGGCGGCGATTACCCGACACCGGATGGTACCGGGATTCGCGACTATATCCATGTGGTAGACCTGGCGCATGGCCATTTGCGGACGGTGGCAAAGTTGGCGGAGTCAACGGGTTTGCTGACATACAACCTGGGCACGGGCAAGGGCAGCAGCGTGCTGGAAATGGTGCGGGCCTTTGAGAACGCCAGCGGCCGGCACATTCCTTTTCAGATCGTGCCGCGTCGCAGCGGTGATATCGCCGCCTGCTATGCCGATGTGAGCCTGGCCGAAGGGGAGTTGGGCTGGAAGGCGGAGCGCGATGTCAACCAGATGTGCGCGGACGTCTGGCGCTGGCAGTCGGTTTCCGGCAACCAGCTGTAGGGACCCGACGGGGCGCTCGCTTCCGTGCTCCCGGTGGCCGTCCTGAGCGCCAGCCCAGCACGGCCACCGGGAGCACGCTCTTATGCGTATGAGCTCACGACATAATTCTGCCTCCACTGCCTCGATGGCAAGTCCAGCGCCCGCGCCTGGATCTGGCTCCGGTCGCTCGCGTTGATGCGGCAAAAGCTGTGGTAAGCCTCCTGCAGCCCGGCCTCCAGTTCGACTTGGGGGCTCCAGCCCAACTGTTCCATCAGGGATATATCCAGCAACTTGCGAGGGGTGCCGTCAGGCTTGCTGACATCGAAGGTGATTTTCCCAGTGTAGCCGGTGACGCGGGCGATGAGATTCGACAGCGTCCGTATCGTCATGTCTTTCCCGCTGCCGATGTTGATATGGGACGACATGGGGCTGATCTTGGTTTTCAGGATGCCGTCGTCGATCGACATGACGTGGCAGCAGGCATCGGCCAGGTCGTCCACGTAGAGAAAGTCGCGCCGGGCGGAGCCGCTGCCCCACACCACCACCTCCTCATCCTGCCGCATTTTGGCCTCGTGGAAGCGCCGCATCAAGGCCGGGATGACATGGCCGTTTTCCATGTCGTAGTTGTCGCCGGGGCCGTACAAATTGGTGGGCATCACCGTGTGGTAGGAGGTGCCGTGCTGGCGGTTGTAGCTCTCGCACAGCTTGATGCCGGCGATCTTGGCCACCGCGTATGGTTCGTTGGTCGGCTCAAGCGTGCCGGTCATGAGGTATTCCTCCCGGATTGGTTGCTGCGCCATGCGGGGATAGATGCAGGAGGAACCCAGGAAGAGCAGTTTTTGGATGCCGTTGTTCCAGGCTTCATGGATGACGTTGGCCTCGATCATCATGTTGTTATAAATGAAGTCGGCCGGATAGGTATTGTTGGCGTGTATGCCGCCCACAATGGCTGCCGCCATGTAGATTTCGTCCACGTGTTCCGATTTGAAGAAGGCGCGTACTTCTGCCTGACTGGTCAGGTCGAGCTGCGCGCGGGTGCGTGTCAGAATATTGCGGCAGCCGTGCCTTTTCAGTGCCCGGACAATCGCTGATCCGACCAGGCCTTGATGGCCGGCCACAAAAATGCGGCGCTGTGAACTTTGTTGCATGATAGTGGACTCCTGAAAATAGCTGCTCCGTCGGGAGCGCGCTGACCACCAAATTGAAAACTCTGGCCATGCCGGTCAGCAAGGTATTGCCAGAGGGGCTGCTTATCGCAGTTATTGGGTGTGCAAAATAGGCCGATGGCCCTGTTCACTGAGCAGTATGTATTTGCGCAGCGACGTCAGCTCCGCTTGCACCATCTCGCTCACCAGTTCGGTGAAGGTGCAGAGCGGGCGCCAGCCCAGCTGGCGGTGCGCCTTGCTGGCGTCGCCCAGCAGTGTCTCAACCTCGGTGGGACGGAAGAACGCTGGATCAACCCGCACGATCACCTGGCCGGGTTGGAATCCCCCGGCGGACGCTCCCCGCGCCTGCCGTACGGTGGCGGTTTCCCCGGCCCCGCTGCCTTGCCACTCCAGCACCAGCCCAAGTTCGGCGGCGGCGGCGTCGACAAAATCGCGCACGCTATATTGCAGGCCGGTCGCGATCACGAAGTCCTCCGGCACGGCTTGCTGGAGCATCAGCCATTGCATGTGGACGTAGTCGCGGGCGTGCCCCCAGTCGCGCTTTGCGCTGAGGTTGCCCAGGTACAGGCAATCCTGCAGCCCGAAAGCCATGCGGGCGAATGCGCGCGTGATCTTTCTGGTCACGAAGGTTTCGCCGCGCCGCGGTGATTCATGGTTGAACAGGATGCCGTTGCAGGCATAAATGCCGTAAGCCTCGCGGTAGTTGACGGTGATCCAATAGGCGTACAGCTTGGCCACCGCATAGGGACTCTGCGGATAAAACGGCGTGGTTTCGCGTTGCGGAACTTCCTGCACGCGGCCGTACAGTTCGGAGGTCGAGGCCTGGTAGAAGCGCGTGCTGTCTTGCAGGCCGAGCGTGCGGATGGCCTCCAGCACGCGCAAGGTGCCCAGCGCGTCGGCGTTGGCGGTGTACTCGGGCTCCTCGAAGGAGGCGGCAACATGGCTTTGCGCCGCCAGGTTGTAGATTTCATCCGGCTGCACCTTCGCCATGATACGAAGCAAGGAGTTACCGTCCGTCATATCCCCATGGTGCAGGAAGAAGCGGCTGTCGGCCGACGCGTCTGGACAGAGATGGTCGATGCGCGTTGTATTGACGGACGAACTGCGCCGTTTCAAGCCATGTACGTGATATCCCTTGTCCAGCAGGAGCTCGGTCAGATAGGCCCCGTCCTGGCCTGTCACGCCAGTAATGAACGCGGTTTTGGGACGATTGCTATCGCTGGTTTGCTTGAAAGGTACGCCTGTCGTGTCTTTGATCATATTGCTTCCTCAGGATGTGGTGGTTGCGATGCTTGTTTAGTAGACGTTTTTGCCTTTCCAGCCCCGCCATGCGGTGAGCGCTATGATGCGAATGTCCAGCCAGATGGACCAGTTCTGGATGTAGTACAGGTCCAGCTGTATGCGCTTTTGCATCTTCTCCACGGTGTCGGCCTCGCCGCGATGCCCGTTGATCTGGGCCCAGCCCGTGATGCCCGGCTTGACGCGGTGCCGCACCATGTAGACATCCAGTAAGTCCTTGAATATCTCGTTGTGGGGCAGGGCGTGCGGCCGCGGTCCCACCACGGACATGTGGCCAAGCAGGACATTGATAAATTGGGGAAGTTCATCGAGACTGTTGCGTCGCAGAAAACTGCCGACCGCATACAGGCGCGGATCATTCTTCGTAGTCTGTTGAAACGCGCCGTTGTCCGCGCCGACATGCATGGTGCGGAACTTATAAATGGAAAATATTTTCCCGTCGAGTCCCAGCCGTTTTTGTTTAAAGATGACCGGACCGGGCGAGGAGTATTTAATCATCGCCGCGATAACCAGGAATACCGGTAGTAATGCTGTGATCGCTAATATGGCGACAGTTTTATCGAGCATCAGTTTCTTGATCGGGCCCAGGCCCTGGCGATCCGGGGAGTTAATATCAAGCGCCGGCATATTGAGCACGGTCGTGGCCTTCTTATTCAGCACCGGCACGCTTAAAATATCTTGTATCCAGCGAATGTCCACCAGCGTGTTTCGCAAAAGGTATTGAAAACTATGCAGCTCGCCCGACTGATTCATGGGCACCGTGATCCATATTTCCGCGATGCCGTGCGTGGTGACATAGTCGGCGATCTCATGCTCGCTATGGATTTGATGGACGCGGCTCCAGTCGAAGGTGGTGTTGCGCCGGCTGCCGATGAAAACCGCGCTCACGGCATAGTTTTTCTGACCGAGTGTGCGCTGGTACATTTCCCAGGCCAGCTCGCCGCTGCCCAGTATCAGCACTTTTTTCGGGGCCAGGATGGACGGCGGCGGCATCAGCCTGGCGAGCGTGGCCCGGAAAATCAGGAGCAGCAGCGATAGCGCGAAGATGCTCCCGGCAAGCATGGCATAGATGATCCTGGCCACTTCCGGGATGATGATGGCGACCGCCCCGAACATCGGCAGGAATACGCCCCAAGTCATGTGCATTGCCGGCCCGTTTTTTCTCCGGCGCAGGCGCCAGGCGTAGTAATAAATGGCTGAAACGATGATGGGCAGCAGTATCAGGACGGAATAGTCCGCGAATATCCTGATCAGCGGCGGACTGTCCGGCGATAGCGGGCGCGCCAATTGATGTCCCATGACATTCCAGTCTCCGGGACGGTTCCAGAGGTCTTGCAGCCGCGATATCACGTGCGGCAGGGAACGCGGATCGATGAGGGAAAAGGGGCGCATGCTGGTTCTCGATAGGTACGGGTGTCATCTCTGCTGCGCTGTCATATGACGATCGCGTCGGGCCCGGATGTCGCGTGCAGCGTGGCCGGGGCCTGCCGCAGCACCGCGTCGGGACGGCTGAGCGTGTCCGCCAGGTGATCGGCCAGCCGCAAGGCCAAGGCCGTCAGCGTTATCGTGGGGAAGTTCGCCCCCGCGGTGGGGAACAGCGAGCTGCCCGCGACGTACAGGTTGCTGATGCCGTGCACCCTGGCGTTGCGGTCGACCACGCCTTGCTCGGGCGCATCGTGCATGCGCGTCGTGCCCATGTGGTGCCATGTGCCCTCGTACTCGAAACTGGGGGGCCAGTCGCCGCCCTCCAGCGGCGGGTCGAGTTCGACGTCGGCCACCTTGCCGATCCGCAAATCCTCGGCAATGATGGCGAGCGTGCGGTCGATCGTGCGCTTGACCTGTGGCGCCAGGCGCCATTCGACCCGGACCCGCGGCATGCCCAGGCTGTCCCGCTCGGTCGTCGAGAGCGTCACGCGGCTGTCCGGGTCCGGCAGGGGTTCGACGATGATCTGGAACTTGACGTCGCGGATCAGCATGCGCGGCTGGAACACGCGCGTGAAGCCATATCCCAGGGTATCGAGCGGGTGGCGCAGCATGACTCCCATGTCGTGCCGCAGGCTCCACCCGGCCTGTTCTTTTTGCAGCGCCGCTTGCTTGCATCGCAGCAATGCTTGTGCGGCCTCGCTGCCTTCGCCGGGGAAGGTCGACATAAACCAGACGCGGGCGTTGAGCAGGCGCTCCTGCTGGAGTGTGGCCGGCGTCAGTGCCAGTTGCGCGGCGATATGGGTGTCGTGGGCGGCCACCGCGCTATTCATGTAGTGGAATTTAATGTCGTAGAGTTTGTTCCGTTGCCAGCCGCTGAGGAAATGCAGCTGGCCCGACTGCAACCGGGGATGGTCCATGAAATACCGGCCTACCAGGTCGTGGCCGTTGCCTAGCCCGGCGGCCTGGACTTTGTTTGAGGCCAGCAGCAGGCGCGCATTTTCAATGCCGCCGGTGGCGAGGACAAACAACCTGGCGCTGACCGTCATGTTTTTCCCGCACAGCGTGGCGACCTGCACCTTGCTGACCGTGGAGGCTGTTTTATCCGTATCGATGTGCGTGACGTTGGCATTCAGAAAAACCTTGATATGGCGCGAATTGGCCAGGTCCTTGCGGTACACCTTGCCGAAACGTAGCGGTGGGCTGAACTGCGAGATGGTGTCGCGCACGCGGCCGCTGGGCAGCGGCATGCGGCGCACATCGGTGCGGCCGATGGCCTGTTCCCAGAACGCGGGTTCAAAGTTATCCGGCCCAAGTTGCAGGAGCTTCTGGGCGCGGCGGTAAAACGGCAGCAGCTCGGCCAGGTCGAGGGGCCAGCCGCTGTGGGCGATCCAATCGCGTTGCTCGAAATCCCATGGGTCGAGCGGCCTGCACCATCCCCCCCAGCAATTGCTGCTGCCGCCGAGGTAGCGGCTGCGGCAACCGTCGGCGAAGCGGTATGGCAAGCCCACGGCGGTGCCGCGGTACAGGTCGCGGCTGCCGTCGTCCGGGCTGAAACCGCCGCTTTCAAGGATGCAACAGTCAATACCCTGCTGCTCCAGTTCCAAGGCCAATGTGATGCCTGCGGCACCCGCGCCAACGATGCAGACCGTGGTGGCGACATTGGTGCCCGATACAATATTCCTGGTATCGAAAAACATCTTTATTTTCCTTATTTTTAAGCGGACAGCGCAGTGTGTTCAAGAAAAGTTATTTCCTATTTGATAATTTATGGTAGCCCAGCATATTCCATAGCATTTTGTAAAATATCAAGGGATAGGCACCGTTGTTTTTTTGTTTTAAATGCCAGATGGAATTAATTTAAAGATTATGTTTATTAACATTAATTTTTGAGCGCGCAGCTTCTCGCATATTATTTTTTTTGAATGCCGGATGCGCTTGTTTCGATACGCGCCGAAGTTTTCTGGAACCAATTTACTGTCGTCAAGTCCAAGAAGACTGGAGTCACGGATGACAGAGGAATGAATTGAAACGGAAGCGAGAACCAAACGGCGCCGCCACGACCGGAGCCGGCGCTTATCAGGAGCGGCAGCCGGGCACTGCCGATCTGCTCGATGCGCTGATCAAACGCCTGGAATTGAAGAATGACGCGGAACTATCGCGCTTGCTGGAGGTGGAGGCGCCCACCATCAGCAAGCTACGCAACGGCAAATTGTCCATCGGTGCATCGATGCTGTTGCGCATGCATAGGGTCAGCAATGTCAGCGTCAAGGAGTTGCGCGCCCTGATGGGCGACCGGCGCGACGTATTTCGCGGAGCGGTAGACGCAAAATTGCGCTAGCCAGGCTTACAGTTTCAGGCGTGGCGGCTGCAGGACGGCGAGCGTCAGCGCGCGCGCGCGCAGGTCGAGCAGGGTGAGCGAGCGCCGTATCACCACGAACGCCATCGTCAACTCTCCCGCGAGCAGGGCCAGGGCCACCCCGTGCAATCCCAGCGGCTTGGCCAGTTGCGAGGCCAGCGCCAGGACCGCTGCGCTGCTCAGGATATAACTGCCGGCTATGTACGCATGCCGGTTGGTGGCCGCCTGCAAAATAAAACTGCCGAACCACAGGGCGTTGGCGACCATGACCAGCAACAACAGGCCCAGCAGAATGAGGTCCGGCTTCACCGCGCCCCGGGTCCAATATTGCACGATCCAGCCGCCGGTCCACGCCAGGCTCACCGCGCCGCAAAGCGCGATCCACAGCGAATACTGGACGGAACGCTGGTGGAGTGAACTGACCAGGGCGTCGTTCTGTTCGCCGTATGCGATGGAAATCTCCGGCCAGATGCTGTGGTTGACGATCGCCAGGCTTTGCGTCACCAGCCGGGTGAGGGTGCGCAAGGCGGTGAAAACGACTACGGCGGCGGGATTGAGCACGATACCGATCAGTAAGGTGATGCCTTGCAAACCGAGCGCGTTACCGAGCGGGAAACCCATAAAGGCGATGGACGGCCCCAGCAACAGCCGGATTTCCGCCTTGCTCGCGTGCGCGTATCCGATGCTGAGGCCGGGGACGATCTTGCGCATCAACAGCACCATGCAGACGGTCGACAGCACGCGCATGGCCAGCATGATCATGATCGCCTGCAGCGGCGTGGCGCCGGCCACGACACCGCTTAACGTGGCCAGGAATTCCGCCAGGCGTCCCAGGTTGTTGCCGAAAATTCCCAGCGCATAACTGCCGCGCGCGCGCAGGCCGGCCATCGCCAGGCCCGCGAAAAAATCCAGTGCCACCATCAGTCCGAGCGTAAACAGGATCAACGAGGTGTCGGTCGCGTCAATATGGTGTAGCGGCAGTATAGGCCAGTGGCTTTGCACCGCGGCGAGCGCGGATACCGCAAGCAAAATCAGGCCGGACGCCAGGCAGACCACCGCCAGCGCGCTTTGAAAAACCGCGGTGGCCTTGTCGGTGTCGCCCTTTGCCATATGCATGGTCATGTCATTGGCCGCCACGCTGACGAATCCCAGGTCGCCCAAGGTGAAGTAGGCGGCGAGGGCGCTGAGCATCAGCCATTCGCCGTAGAGCTCGATACCCCATATGCGGAGAAATACCGGCAGGCCTAGCAGTTGGATGGCGGCATTGACCACTTGGCTGAAACCATTGGCCATCATGCCTTTCAATATTCTGGAATTCACCATATGGGTTTTTTTAGGGGACATCGGAAGGCGGCGTCAATCGGCTTGGCGCGATGGCAAGCCACCGGCGTTTTATTGTCGGCGACTCCCGCCGGGGCGCTCTTGCGCTGGCTCAACACGGGGCATCGCCATCACTTTGTTATAGCGCAAAGGTGCGCACCGTTCGGATGTTTACGATTGAGCGGGCGGCATGGTCTTGCTGCCAGTTTGCCCGGGGTTGCTCGCCGCGCGTATGGGCAACTTCCTGTTCCCTGGTCAATTCTCCATGCAAAGTCACGATACCTATACACATATGAATTCTATTGACTTCCCGGTCTCCAGCGCTACCGCAGCTGGCAGTGATGCGGTACGGCCCCTCGCCAGCGCGGGTGCCGGCGAAATCGAATTGCGGGCTTATCTGCAGTTGCTGAGGCGTAATCTCTGGCTGATCCTCGCGACCATGCTGGCCGCAGGCTCCATCGGCGCCGCCTATGCCTACCTGGTGACGCCGCAATATGAGGCCAATATGCTGTTTCAAGTCGCGGAAAGCAGTACCAAGGAGGCGAAAAATATTATCGGCGAAATGAATTCGCTGTTTGATGTCAAAACGGTGGTCGCGTCGGAGATGGAGTTGCTGCGGTCGCGCGGCGTCGTGGCCAAGGCGGTGGACCAGCTGGCGCTGTGTATCGAGGTCTCGCCGCGGTATCTGCCGGTGGTCGGCCGCGGGCTGGCGCGCTACAATCACCAGTTGTCCGCGCCGGTGATGATCGGCCAGCGCGGCTATGCGTGGGGGGCGGAGCGGATCGAACTGGCGGAATTCAATGTGCCGGAGGCCTTGCTGGACGTGCCCTTCCTGTTGACCGCCGAGGCTGGAGATCGATATCGGTTGCGGCGCCAGGACGGCGGCCTGGTCCTGCAAGGCCGGATCGGCGAGCGCTTGCATGGAACGGCGCAGCTGGCGGGACTGGAATTGCTGGTGACGCAGTTGCAGGCGCGGCCGGGGATCGAGTTCATGCTGCAGCGGCGGCCCCGGCTGGCGGTGATCGAAAGCGTGCAGGCCGTATTGCAGGTGACCGAACTGGGCAAGCAGTCCGGGGTGATCAAAGTCAGCTGGCAGGGCGACGATGCCAGGCAAGGCAGTGCGATCCTAGCGCAGATCGCGCAAGAATACCTGCATCAGAATCACACGCGCAAGACCGAGGATGCCGAAAAATCCCTGGCCTTGCTCAAGGAGCAATTGCCTGATCTGAAGCGCGAACTGGAGCGCACCGAGGCCCGCTACAACGAATTCCGCAATGTGCATGGCACGGTCGATGTGGGTGAGGCCGGCAAGATCGGCTTGCAACAATTGGCGGCGGCCAATGTGCGGCGCGCGGAAATCGAGCAGAAGCGGGTCGCCATGGGGGCCCAGCTGTCGTCCGCGCATCCGGCGATGATCGGCGTTGATGCGCAGCTGAAAGACGTCAACCGCGAAATCAGCCAGATCGAACTGCAGATCAAGGCGCTGCCGGCGCAGGAACAGCAGATGGTGCGGCTGGCGCGGGATGCGAAGGTGCAGGCTGACTTATACACGGCCCTGCTCAATACCGCGCAGCAGCTGCGCTTGATCACCGTCGGCCAGATGAGCAATGTGCATCTGGTGGACGAGCCGATGACGCGGCTGCGGCCGGTCTCGCCCAACCGTGCCAGCGTGATCACGATCGCGATCGCCTTCGGCCTGATGCTGGGCTTGACCATCGCCGTGATGCGCGGCGCGCTCCACGATACGATCGAGGATCCGCTGACCATCGAGGCCTGGTTCGGCCTGCCGGTTTGCGCCGCCGTCGCGTATAGCCGCTGGCAGCAGAAGCTGATGCAGCGGCACCGCGGCTCCGGTACGCTGCCGCTGCTGGCGCGCAGCGCGCCGGGCGACGCCGCCATCGAACATCTGCGGCATTTGCGCGCCATGCTGCTGCATACCCGGCGCCAGGGCAACAATGTGGTGTTGATCGCCGGCGCCGGCAGCGGTGCCGGCAGTTCCTTCATCGCCGCGAATCTGGCCGTGGTGCTTGCCGCGGCGGATATCCGCGTGCTGTTGATCGACGCCGATCTGCGGCATGGCCAGCTGCACCGCTATTTCGACCAGGAACGGGGTAGCGGCCTGGCCGATCTGATCGCCGGGACGCAGCCGCTGGAGCAGGTCGTCCGGCGCGACGTATTCGACCACCTGGACGTCATTTCCGCCGGCAGCCCGACCTCGACCCCGGCCGAGTTGCTGCTGCACCGGCGCCTGGGCACGGTGCTGAAGACCCTGTCCTCGCGCTACGACCTGATCCTGATCGATGCCTGCGCGCTGCAACCGTGGTCCGATACCGCCGTGCTCGCCACCCACGCCGGCATGACGTATGTGGTGGTGCGCGCGGGCGTCACGACCCGGCGCAACATGGTGGCCGCGCTGCATCAACTGCGCCTGACCGGGCGCCGCCCCGCCGGCGTGATCGCCAACGCCAGCAAGACCGTGCCGGTGCGCGCCTCCTTCCGCGCCGCCGCCGGCGCCAGCCAGGAGGGGGCCGACCTGTCGCCGGTGATCGCGCTGCGCCAGGAACCACATTGACTCGCCATGGATCCGGGGCGGGCCCGTGCCTGACCGGGACCCGTCGCGCCCATGCCGTCCCCGGTATTGATATGGAGCCAATGCATGAGAATTCTGATATACGGCATTAATTTTGCTCCCGAACTGACGGGTATCGGAAAATACACCGGCGAGATGGCGGCGTGGTTCGCCGTCAGGGGCCATGAGGTCAGGGTGGTCACGGCGCCGCCGTACTACCCGGCGTGGAAGATCGATCCATCGTACCGGGGGTGGCGCCAGCTGCGGCGTGTCTGGCACGGCGTGCAGGTCTGGCGCTCGCCGCTCTGGGTGCCGTCGCGGCCATCGGGGGGCAAGCGGCTGCTGCACCTGGCGAGCTTTGCGCTGTGCAGCTTCCCGCTGATGCTCTGGCAATTGCTGTGGCGGCCGCAGATCGTCTGGCTGGTCGAGCCGCCGCTGTTTTGCGCCCCGGCCGCGCTGCTGGTTGCCGGGCTTTGCCGAAGCAAGGCCTGGCTGCATGTGCAGGATTTCGAGGTGGACGCGGCATTTGCGCTGGGTTTGCTGGCCGGCACGCGCCGGCGCCACGTCGTCTCGTATTGCGAAGCGTGGCTGATGCGCCGTTTTACCCGGGTCTCGACGATCTCCGCGCAAATGGTGCGCAGGGTGGCGGGCAAGGGCGTCGATCCGCAGCGCGTGGTGTTTTTCCCCAACTGGGCCGACCTCGACGCCATCCAGCCGCTGCTGCGCAGCAGCAGCTACCGCGAGTCGCTGTCGATCCCGGAGTCCGCCGTGGTCGCCCTGTATGCCGGCAATATGGGCGGGAAGCAGGGACTGGAGATATTGGCGTACGCCGCGCGGCTGCTGATGAACGAGCCCGGCCTGCATTTTGTCTTCTGCGGCGACGGCGGCGGCAAACTGGAATTGCAGCAGCAGGCGGCCGACCTGGCGAACGTCCGCTTCATCGATCTGCAACCGATGGACCGGCTCAACGATTTGCTGGGGCTGGCGGACATCCATCTGCTGCCGCAGCGGGCCGACGCCGCCGACCTGGTGATGCCGTCCAAGCTGACCGGCATGATGGCCAGCGGCCGGGCCATTGTCGCGCTGGCCGACGCCGACACCGAGCTGGGCCGGGTGGTGGCCTGTTGCGGCGTGGTCGTGCCGCCGGGATCGCCGCAGGCGTTCGCGGCCGCCATACAGGCGCTGGCGCGCGACCAGGCCCGCCGCGTCGAGTTGGGGCGCTTGTCGCGGCTGTATGCCGAATCTTCGCTGGGAAAAGAAGCCATCCTGGCCAGCTATGAAAAAGCGCTGGCCTTGTCGCTGACGGCATGACGCATGCGCGGGCGGCGGCGATGCCCGCTACCTGCGCAGCAGGTCGCGATACGAGGTCAGCTGGGACGAGGACGGCAGCGCGCGTACCGCCGCCGCCAGATCCTGCTTGTAGATGCCATCGATCAGGCCGCCGGTGTTGGACCAGACGGGCCTGACCGTCATTTCAACCATGCCGCGCGGCGCCAGGCAGGCCTGGTCCAGATGCCGGACCGTCGACAGGTCGCAGCTATAGGGCGCGCCGCGCAGTCCGGACACGCCGAACAGCACATTCATGCTGCGCTTGTAGAGCTTCTTGTGCCACGCGCTGCGATGGACCGTGTCCGCGCTTCTGACGTGCGGCACCTGGTGGCTGCGCAGCGCCCACAGCGCCACCATGCCTATCGTCAACTCGGTGTGAATTTGATCGCGCGATCCGGCATGCGTCAGGTGCAGCCCGTGTTGGCGGCAACGTTGTATCTGCGCGCTGAATTCCTCGTACAGCAGCCGCACATCGGTGCGCGTCAGCAGGATGCGCTGATGCCGCCGGTAGCGGAAGCGGCCGAGCAGGTCGCAGAAGACCGGATGGCGCCGGATGTCGGTGGTGAGCGGCATGCCGCTGCTCAGGTTGAGCTGGATGCCGATCCGGTCCGCAAAACCGTCCCGTGTCGCCAGGGCGCAGGCGGCGTCGAAAGCGGGGGCGTTGGCAGCCAGGGTCGCGCTTGAAATCAGGCCCAGCTGAAATGCGGCCGCCACCGCCTGGTTGGTTTCGGCGTTCTCGCCGTAGTTGTCGCTATTGATAATCAGCATGCTTGGTCCTTTTCTGTGGATGGCACGACGGTCGCCGGCAGGCGCGGCTTGACCGGCACCGCCGGCGTCCCCATGCAGACCATCCCGCCCGGCATATTCTTGAAGACGGCGCTGCGGGCCCCGATCACCGCCCCGACACCGATGTGCACGCCCGGTCCGACGAACACGTCGGCGGCGACCCAAGCCTGGTCGCCGATGCTGATACGGCGCGCGCGGATGCTGAAATCGGTTTGCTGATAGTCATGATCGCCGGCGCACAAATAGCTGCGTTGGGACACCACGGCGTGGGCGCCGATCGCGATTTCTCCGAGCGAGTAGAGCACCACGTCATCGCCGACCCAGCTGTAATCGCCCAGGCTGAGCTTCCAGGGGTAGGTGACGGTGACGCTGGGCCTGATGATGACGCCCTTGCCGACCTGCGCGCCGAAACGGCGCAGCAACCAGCGGCGAAAAGCATAGGCGACTTGCGGCGAAGGGTGAAACAGCGTGGCCTGGACCAGCCACCAGAGCTGGGTACGGAGTGCCGAACGGCCGCGAAAGCCGGCCGGCACCCTGAATAGCGTGAGGTTTTGAAACATGGTTGCTCTCCGTGGTCGAATGTGCGTAAGGGCGTCTTCAGACCTGCGCCGCGTCGGGCTGCAGGATATGGGTCAGGTCGCGCGCCGCGATGTCGATCGAGAAGCGCCGGGCGAAACATCGGTGCGCGGCATCGGACATGGCAAGACGCGCCGCGGGCGTCAGCGCCAGCCATTGTTGCAGGCCGTCGGTGGTGGCCTGGACGGTATCGGTGCCGACAATGCCGGCGTGGTCGGCCTCGATCTCGCGCCAGATATTGACCTTGTCTGAAATCAGCACCGGCGTGCTGCAGGCCAATGCCTCGATCACCGCGATGCCGAAGTTTTCCTGGTGCGACGGCAGCACGAACAGTTCGGCGGCCATGAACGCGCCCCACTTCATATCGCCTTCCAGCATGCCGGTCCATTCGACGCGGTCCGCGATGCCGAGTTCGGCGCAGCGTTGCCTCAGCCGGTCCGACAGGCCGTCGTGGTCCGGGCCGCCCATCACCAGGCATAGTTGCGGATCGTGCGCGGCGACGCGGGCATATGCCTCGATCAGCAAGTCGCAGCCTTTTTTCTCGTGGATGCGGCCGAGGAACAGCAACACGCGCTTTCCTTGCAGCCTGGGGTAGGCGTGCAGGAAGCGCGCGCCGGCGGATGCCTGCTGCGGCGATACGGGCGCGGTCCCCAGCGCGGCCACGGCTTCGGTGCAGCGGTACAGCCAAAAGGATTGGCGCGCCAGCAAGCGCTCTTCGCTGCACGTGAAAATCACCGCGCGCGCGTCGCGCAACACGCGATATTCGGCCCAGGGCCAATACAGCCATTTCTTCAGGTGCTTCAGTGGATAACGGCGCTTGAACCAGGGGTCCAGCATGCCGTGGGTGTACACGTAATAAGGCGTGCCGCTCCCGGCCAGTGCGCGCCAGGCGGCCAGTCCGCAATGCTGCCACAAGCCGTTGACGATCACGGCATCGTAGTTGCCGGCATGGGCGCGCAGCCAGGGCACCAGGCGCTTGCAATAGCGGTAGCCAAAGCTGGCCGGTCCCAAGGCGTGGACCGGCAAGGGATAGCCGCGCAGGAAGCCGGCGTCGGCGACATCCAGGCTGGCAACCTCGACGACATGCCCCTGGCGGTGCAGCTGCAGCGATAATTGACGCAGAGCCTCCATCGGGCCGCCGCCGCGCGGATCGAGCGAGGGCACCAGCTGCAGCAGCCTCATGACTGCTGCACCGTGGCGGCATCGCCGACGCCCGGCAGTTGCACCAGCAGATTGGGGAACCACGCGGCCGGGTGGAATTGCGCGGCCAGCTTCTTGCCGTTTTCCGCCATCGCTTGCAGTTGCCCGGCGTCGAGACTGCTCATCTTGGCCATGGCCGCGGCGAGTCCGTCGACGTCGTCCGGCTTGATGGTGTAGCCGTTGAAATTATTCTTCAGCAGGTGCACCGCCGCGCCGCAGCAGGCACTGCAAATCATGGGCAATCCCGCGCTGGCCGCCTCGTGGATGGCGACTCCCCAGGGTTCCCAATGGCTGGGCATGATGAATGCCTGGTGGGACTGGAGCAGACTGGGCAGCTGTTCCGGCTGGATGAAGCCGTGCAGGCGGGCGCCCGGCGGCAGTTGTTCGGGCGAAATCTCCTGGCCGGCGCCGTACAAGTGCAGTTCCCAAGGACGTGGCGTGTGGTCGCGATATTTGGCGTAGGCGTTGATCAGCGTGTGTATGCCTTTCTCCCGCGACAGCCGGCCGACATAGATGAACCCGCGCGGCAGCGGATCCGGCGGCGGCGGCTGATAGAAGCCCGGATCGCAGGTGAACAGGCCGTCGACAATCCGGTTCTCGGCAAACCCCAGGCGCCTGGCAAATTGATACTGGCGCTCGCCGGGGACGAAGGCGTAGTCGAAATACGGTTGTATCAGCCGGCGCGACATCAGGGAGCCGAGCATCTGGCGCGGCGTGGCTTCCCACTGATTGTCCATGGCCAGCAAGCGCACCGCGCGGCCGGCATACTGGCGGGCGATGCGCATGTAGTTGGGGTGGTTCCAGCCGGAGATGATCAGGATATCGGGTTGCATCTCCTCCAGCGCGTTCGCCAAGGCAACGGGGTCGATGGAGTTCGCGTTGTCCCACACCATGCGCGAGTTCCCGTTGCGAAAGGTATTATTGTCCAGCTTGTACGGTGCCTTGGCGCCCGACTTAAAGCAGGAGAGCAAGACCTGCGCCCCCGACTCTGTTGCGGAATTGATCGCGGCATACAAATAGCTGGCGGGGTGGGACCACAGAATGGCAAGTCTGATCGTCATATGGGACTCCAGGCGGAAGCGGCGGGGCCGTTGTATCGGTTCTTTGCCGCATCGGCGTTCAGGATGGTTTTTAAGCCGAGCATGCAGTAGATCACCAGCAGCGACCCCGGATTGCCAAGCGATAGCAGGTAGCGGGCGACCACTGATTCCATCAGGATGAAGATGAAGATGCCGAGCGCCACCGATTTGCTCAAGTCCGGTTGATGCCGGATGCTGGCTGTCAGCTTGAACAGGCCAGTGATGAGGAAGCCGACGAACATCGTGGTTGCGAAGAGGCCCAATTCATATAACATCGTCAGGTAGCCGCTGTCGATGTTATAGCCCAATAAATCCTCGCTGCCGGTGCGTAAGCCATTGCCGATCAAGATGCTTTGCGGCGATGCCAACCATGCTTCGAACAGCCGTTCCCAACCGTCGGTGCGGCCGGAAAGCCCGGAGTTGACGCCGCGGTAGTCGTTGTCGAAGGCGAGCATCGTGGTCAGGTAGCTTTGCAGCGCCTTCAGGCCGCCGCTGGCGAGCATGACGATGACCACCAGGCTCAGGCAAAGGAACACATTTCTGCGCATGCGCCGGTTGTCCCAGATCGCCAGGATTTGCAAAACCACGATGGCGGTCAGGGAGGACAGCGTGCCTCCGCGCGAAGAGGTGCCGACGCAGACCACGAGTGCGACTCCCATCAGCAGCAGCGCGGCGTAGCGCAGCAGCTTGTTGGTCCTCAAGTGCAGAAAGTAGCAAAAGAAAACAATCGCAAAGGTGCCGCACATATGGCCCAGCAAGTTCGGATGCAAGCCCAGCGGCGTGTAGCGCAGCAGTCCGGCGGCCAGGTCGATCTGGATCGAAAGGGCCAGCCGCAAATCGCCGGCGGAGGTGGCCAGCAAGGTGACCAGGATGGCGGCGGCGGCGCAGGCAAAGCTGT
This sequence comes from Duganella sp. CT11-25, assembly GCF_047302815.1. Lineage (NCBI taxonomy): Bacteria > Pseudomonadati > Pseudomonadota > Betaproteobacteria > Burkholderiales > Oxalobacteraceae > Duganella > Duganella sp. CT11-25. The sequence goes on along the minus strand of NZ_JBKBFD010000001.1, from coordinate 1,054,377 downwards.
TGAGCACCGTACGGAATGCGAGATCATAGGTGATCGACAGGATGGCCAGGGTGACCAGGAAAAACATCAGCGAAAATTGGGCGAAAAAAATGTCCGGACCTTTGATATTGGCCAGCAGCGATTGCAGCGGAATAATATAGATCATCAGCAGCGAGAACGGCGACAGCTTGCTGCCGAGGGGCGCGGGGGGCAGCGCGCCGCCGCGGGCCTGCAGTTTTTCCAGCAGCAAAAACACGCTTTGCAGCATCAGCAAAAATAGCGACGCCATCTGGCAATACTGTCCGTAACCTGGCACCGCCAGAAACATCAGTATATAAAACGACAGCACCAGCGGTATCCTGATGTGCGCATCGGTCCCTTGCTTCGGTCCGCGGAGGTCGGATCCCGGCCGCAGTATCTTCATGCGGGGAGCCCTTTGCCGGCATTACGATGCGAAGCGCAGACGTCCCGCAGCATGGCGTCCATCAGCTCGCCATATTGATGCCAGCCGCCCAGCGAGCCGACCCGCGCCAGCGCGGCATCGCGCATCCGCTCCTGCAGTCCGGGATCGTCCGCCAGCCGCTGCAGCCGGTCTGCGATCGCGTCGGCGTCGCGGATGGGAACGATATAGCCCTCCTTCCCATCCTCGATCAGGTCGAGCGCGCCGCTGTGGCGCGACGAAATAAGCGGGCAACCGCAAGCCATCGCTTGCGCCTGGACCAGCGCGAGTCCCTCCTCGATGCTCGGCAGGACCATCACGTGGCTGCGGCTCATGATGTGCTTCAGCTTGGGTTGCGACACGTGGCCGAGCGTGACGATATCGTCCTCCGCCGGGGCATGGCGCTTGAGCAGGCTGGCGCCATCCGGACTGATGCCGCCGACCAAAGTGAGGCGCTTGTTCGGATGTTGCAGGCGATGGAATGCCTGCAGCAGGTAACCGATCCCCTTGCGCACAGAAACGTTGCCAACAAACAGGACATCGAAACGGTCCCGCTCGGGACGCGCCACGCTCTGGAAGCGTTGAAGATCGACACCGTAGGGGACGACGCGCAATTTGGACGGCGTCACGCCTTGCTGGATAAACGAATCGTAGACGAAGCCGGATGGGATGGTGATGCGGTCTGCCAGTTCATACTCTGCCTCCTCGCGCTCGATGACGCGCGGATCGATGCCGTGATAGGGCAGCGACCATCGCTCGTGCTCTTCGGCCATGATCTGTTCCAGGAAGCGGATGTGCGAGGAGCCACGGTCGCATACGTAGCGGATGCCGCGCGCCTTGGCGGCCCGGCCGGTGCGCAGCGCCGAGCCGGAAAGGCCGACGAAGACATCGCATTCCCCCAGCGCGCGGGCGGTGTAGCGGTCAAAGCTGATGGCGGCCCAGTGTTCCCACAAACGCCGCGAGCGGACATCCAGCGCCTGCCGTATGCGCGGCAACGCCATATACGGTCCTTGCAACCAGGGGAAGGTATGTATCTTCTCCGCCGGCAAACCTTCCTGCTTGAGCTTGAAGGCGGGATAGCCGGTGTAGATCGCCGCCAGGGCTTGGCGATGCTGCAGCTGGCGACCCAGGTCGAAGGTATGGAACTTGCCAATAGTCGAAAGACTTACCTTCATGCCTGCGTCTCCTAGCCGAGCAAAAAATGCCGATGTGCCGTATCGGTGCACGCACTATGCTGACCGACAACATGGAGATTCTCTCCGATGACACTTTGATAGCACTTGCGATTGCACAAATGCCGCCGCAGTTTTTGCTAGTGACGCGCGCGCATGCCGCCGTCATGCGCTATTTGGTGCCACGCCTCCTTCTACGGGAGGGGGCCGTTGGCGGCAGCATGGCGTCGACCCAGGCTTTCGTAAACTGCCTGGTGTTTTTTGCCGCTTCGCGTTTCACCGCAGCCGTGGCCTGCGCCCTGGCCGATCCCGCCACCCGGTTGGCGGCGCTGAGAAACATGCTCATAAAGGGATTTTTCATGGTGTCATCCGTCGTCGTGTATGGATGACGCCCATTGTATGAATTTGGCGTTGCCCCAGTCGTTCGTTACCGCCCGTAATGCTGGGCAGCGCCATGTCAAGCGGGCAGCTGTTCTCCGCAACGCTTGCAGTAGCGGGCTTCCGCCTCATGCCCCTGCGCCATGCAGCGGGTGCAGACGCGCGACGCCAGTGTCTGCCTGCCGCGCTGGTGCGCGATTTCCGAACTGATGATGCCGGTGGGGACCGCCAGGATGCCCCAGCCCAGCAGCATCATGAACGAGGCGATGGCGCGGCCGATGTCGGTCTTCGGCACCAGGTCGCCAAAGCCCACGGTCGTCATCGTCGAGATGGCCCAGTACACGGCGGTGGGGATGCTGGTGTAGCCGTTGCCGGGGCCTTCGACCACGTACATCACCGACCCTAGCAGGAACACGATCAGGATGACCACGGACAGGAACACGAAGATCTTGCGGCGGCTGGCCATCAGCGCCTCGCCCAGCATGCCGTACTCCTGGATGTACAGCGTCAGTTTCAGGATGCGGAAGATGCGCAGCAGGCGCAGGATGCGCACGCCGAGTACGACGTGGGCGCCGGGAATGAACAGCGACAGGTAGCTGGGCAGGATCGACATCAGGTCGATGACGCCGAAAAAGCTGCGCGCGTAGACGTCGGGCCGCCGCACGCACAGGCAGCGCGCCACATACTCGATGGTAAACAGCAGCGTGAAACACCATTCCGCCGCCAGCAGCCATGGTCCGAACGCGTCCGCGATGGGCTTGACGGTGGCCAGCACCACCACCAGCACGCTGAGCAGGATGGCGGCGATCAGCACGAGGTCGAAGGCGCGCCCTTTCGGCGTATCGGATTCGAAGATGATCGCGTAGAGCCGCGCGCGCCAGCCGTCGTGTGGCTTGCCAAAACGCTGGTGCGGATCGGCTGAGCGCGCGGCGGGCGCCGGCGATTCGGGAGGGCGGGTATTGTCGTTGTTCATGGTTGCTTTGTGGTGAGGTTGTGTCATCTTAACCCGCCCGGACGCAGGCCGGCGCGAGAGTAAGGGCTGCAAATGGGCATCAAGTTGATTGGAATTTCGGAAAATTTCCGGCCCAGTTGGGCTAGCATGGGTTGGGATGCCAAAACAAAGTTCACCTCCAGCTAAAGACCTATGACAATCAAAAATCGCATGAAAAACGGCCCCGTTTGGGCTCTGGCATTGCCATCGATACTGGCATCGCTGCTGTTGCTGCAGGGCGCGCTGGCGCAGGAGGTGGTGGAGACCGGATCGCGCAAGCCGATGCCGCCGGAATGGATCGACAAGGACACCGGCCACCGCGTCGTCAGACTCAGCGGCCCCGCCGGGCCGATCTCGAACTGGTACTTCCATAACAATCCCTTCATCGGGCAGAAGGGCGGGGAGGGCGACAAAATGGTGTTCTCCGCCGAGGCCAACGGCGTGCGCCAGATTTACACGCTCAACCTCAAGGACCGCAGCACCGAGCAGATCACCACCGACGCGGCGCCCAAGCGCATGCTGCCGATGATCGCCCGCGCCACCCGCGAGGTGCTGTACCAGAGCGGCGACACCATCTACGCCACCAGCGTCGACACCAGGAAGACGCGCAAGCTCTATACTTTCCCCGCCGATAAACGCGGCGGCATCGCCACCATCAATGCCGACGGCACGCTGTTCGCAGGCAGCTTCGCCGCGCCGGAACAGGCCGAGATCTCGCGCCAGTACCCGAAGAAGAGCGACTTCTTCGACCGCATCTACGACGCCCATCTGCAGAACAACATCTTCACGATCAACATCGCGACCGGCGAATTCAAGATCGTCCACACGGAAAACAACTGGCTTGGGCACATCCAGTTCTCGCCCACCGATCCCGACATCCTGATGTTCTGCCACGAAGGCCCATGGCACAAGGTGGACCGCATCTGGCGCTACAACATCAAGGACCAGACCACGACGCTGATGCACAAGCGCAGCATGCCGATGGAGATCGCCGGCCACGAAGGTTTCGCGCCGGACGGTCAGTCGATCTGGTTCGACCTGCAAAAGCCGCGCGGCGAGACGTTCTATTTTGCCGGCGCCGACGTGCGGGACGGCCATGAACTGGCCACCTATCAGCTGACGGCCGACGAATGGTCGATCCATTACGCGATTTCGCCGGACCAGAAGATGTTCGCCGGCGACGGCGGCGACCCCACCCAGGTCGCGCACGCCAGGGATGGCATGTGGATCTACGCCTACTACCCCGACGGCAAGCGCTTCCGTTCCGAAAAACTGGTGAATATGAAGGCGCATGACTATCGCGGACTGGAGCCGAACGTGCACTTCACGCCGGACGGCAAGTGGATCGTCTTCGGCGGCGATTTCGAGGGACGGCACGAAACCTACGCGGTGGAGATCGCCAAGACCGGCAAACATTCATAGCCAAGCCGGTGGATGTTGCGGCATGATAACGCCAGCGACCTCCACCATTGTTAGAAATGCATGCTTGATATCCTTGCCATCACCAGTCCGATTTACATCATCGTTTTAATAGGCTACCTGTGCACCCGCTTTGACTTGTTTGAAAAGCCCGACATGCGGGTCTTCGGCAAGTTCGTGCTGAATCTGGCGCTGCCCGCGCTGATCTTCAACGCGCTGGCAGGGCGCCATATCAGCGAAGTGCTGCATCCGGCCTACCTGCTGGCCTATCTCGGCGGCTCGCTGCTGGTGTTGACGACGGCATACCTGGCGGGCCGCCACCTGGGCGGCCTGAACCGCACCCGCAGCACCTTCCTCGCCATGGGCATGTCGTGCTCGAACAGCAGTTTCATCGGCTTTCCGATCCTGATGCTGATGGTGGCGCCGGTCGCCGGCGTGGCCCTGGCGCTCAACGTCATCGTCGAAAACCTGGTGATGGTCCCGCTGCTGCTGGCGATGGCGGAAAACGCCCGGGGCGGCGGCGGCACTTGGCATCAGGTCGTCAGGCAGACGCTGAAGCGCTTGATGCGCAACCCCCTGGTGCTGTCGGTCACGGCGGGCCTGGTGGTCAGCCTGGCGCAAATCGATCTGCCGCAGCCGATGCTGCGCACCGTCACCCTGTTCGCGCAGGCCAGCGGCGGCCTGTCGCTGTTCGTGATCGGCGGCACGCTGGTCGGCTTGCCATTGAGCAACGGCTGGCAGCGCGTGATTCCTGTCGTCATCGGCAAGCTGGTGGGCCATCCGCTGGCGGTATTGCTTGTCATTTCGATATTGCCGCTGCTGGGTGTCGCGCCGATGGGCACGGAGCTGCGCGCAGCCGCGCTGCTGATGGCCGCCATGCCGATGTTGAGCATTTACCCCATCCTGGCGCAGGCCTACGGCGAGGCCGATCGCAGCGCCACCGCCTTGCTGCTCTGCATGGTGGCCTCCTTCTTTACCCTGAGCACCTGGATGTGGCTGGTGCGCTAGGCCGGCGGTATTTGGGAGAAATGCTTAGCTTTAACATTTCTTCCTCTTTTTCCTGTAGGATACCGGCTTCCTCCGCGCGTGGGGATGTACTTAATTCTTGGACAAAGGGATCATGGCGAGCTCCTTCATGTCCCGATGTCTTGGAGACGGAATGGGAGCTTCTCGCCCACTATTACAGCGGCCAGGTAGTCTGGTCGTGCTTGCATGCATCCTTGCCGTGGCGGCCGCCATGGCGACGGAAGCCTGGCGGTGGTCGCGCGCAGCGCAGCCTGCCGGCAAGCCTGTGTCCGTCGATGTCGCCGCACCGCCGGCCATCACCCTGACCGAACTGTCCCACGCCCTGATCCCGATGCCGAAAGGCGTGCCGTCCGCGCATGCCAGCGCGCTGGCCAGCCTGCCGCATGGCGACCTCATTTCATTCTGGTGGGCCGGCAGCCGCGAGAGCGGACCGGACGTCAAGGTCTACGCCTCGCGCTGGTCCAACGGCGCATGGAGCGACAACTGGGTCGTGGCCAGCCGCGAGTCGTTGGGCAAGGTGCTGGGCCACGGCGTGCGCCGCATCGGCAACCCGGTGGCGTGGACCGCCGCCGACGGCACGGTCCACCTGTACGTGGTGGCGACGGGGCTGGGCGGCTGGGCGGCGTCACGCGTGGTGCAGATGGAATCCCACAACCAGGGCGCCTCGTTCGAGGTGCGCCGCGTGCTGCCGATGTCTCCCGTATTCAATACCAGCGTGCTGGTGCGCGCGGCGCCCGTCGGGCTGGCCGATGGCGGCTGGTGGCTGCCGGTGTATTTCGAGATCGGCCACAAGTACCCGATGCTGATGTCGTTCGACGCCCAGGGCACGCCGCAGAGCCTGACGCGCATCGGCACCCGCACGCGTTCATTGCAGCCGACCCTGGTGTCGGTGTCGCCGACGGAAATGCGGGCGTGGATGCGCGACGCCGGCAAGGAGCAGCGCGTGCAGCAGGCCGTCAGCCGCGACGGCGGCCAAACCTGGGAAGACCTGGATGCCACCACCATGACGAATCTCGGCACCTCGCTGGCGGTGCTGCGCCTGAAGGGCGGCAACCTGCTGATGCTGCGCAACCACGGGGCCACGCGCGGCACGGCCCGCAGCACGTTGTCGCTGTCGCTGTCCACCGACGCCCACACCTGGCAGCCGTTGACCGACATCGTCAGCGGCCAGCCGGGCGACGAATTTTCGTATCCCGCGATGTTCCAGGTGGGCGACGAACTGCACATCACCTATACCTACCAGCGGCGGGCCATCGCGCACCACCGCTTGAAAATCAACCTGGGAAAAGACCTGATATGAGTTTGCCCGATCTCGCCCTGCAGATCATTTATGGACGCCTGGCCTGGGGGCTGGTCGCCGCCGCGATGTTGCTGGCGGTCTTGCCGACGCTCTTGCCAAGGTTGCTGCCTGCCGTTTCCCCGGACCTGACGCGGCGCTCGCAAGCGACCCTGGTGGCGGCGACGCTGGTGCTGATGCTGCTGCCCGGCGCGGCGTCGCCGGCGTACTGGCTGATCCTGGTGTTCCAATACCCGAGCGGGCTGCTGCTGGGCTGCAGCCTGGTATCCCTGTATGCGCGCTGGCAAGACCGGGCCGTCAGCTTCTCGCTGCCTGCAGGCATCGCGCTGCCGCTGGCCGTCGGCGGGCTGCTGCTGTACCTGGACGCGTTCGGCGTGCTGGCCCTGGGTTGGTACTACACCGGCTTCGGCGCCGTCGCCGCGCCGCTGCTCGCATGCTCAGCCGCTGCCGTCTGCGTGGCCGCCATCGTCCTCGGCCGGGCCACCGGCACCGCCGCCGCGCTGCTGGTCGGCACGCTGCTGTTTTCGCTGCTGCGTCTGCCTACAGGCAACCTGTGGGATGCCTTGCTCGACCCGCTGGTCTGGGCATGGGCGCTCGGATCGGTGGCCGTCGCCGTCGCGCGCATGGCCGCCGCGCGCAAGGCCGGCCCGTTGCAGCCGCAAGCCGAACCCGTGTCCGATCTGGATCTCGACCTGGATCCCGAACTGGTGCCGGCGCACGCGGCCAATATCGAACAACAACTTTAATAATATTCAGCAAGGGAGTAGTGCATGGTAACGAACAAGTGGTACGTTCATCCGGTGATCGCGGTCGGCGTCATCATCAATGTCTTCATACTGGGCCTGGCGATCTTCTGGTCCCACAACCACGACGCGCTGTGGCGCCTGCTGGTGGAGGACGGCATTGTCGAATGGATGCAGTTCCTGTGCTTCGCCGTGACCTCCGGTTTGCTGGCCTTCCTCGCGGTCGAGCAATGGCAGCGCGAGCCGAAGATCAACCTGCAGCTGCTGGCGTTTATCGGCCTGTCCGCGCTGGTGGCGCTGGCGGCGTTGGAAGAGATCAGCTGGTTCCAGCGCATACTGCACATCGCCTCGCCCGAATTCTTCCTGCAGAATAACCGCCAGGCGGAAACCAACCTGCACAACCTCGCGCTCGGCAAGGGCAGCCTGCACAAGGCGATCCTGCTGAAGGTCATCGCGATTGTCGGCATCACCCACAACATCATCCTGCCGCTGCTGGCGCGCAAGCGTCCGGCGATCCAGCGCTTCGTCGAAAACCTGGGCCTGTACCTGCCGCCGCTGTCGGCGTCGGTGATCTACGTCGTGCTGGTGGCCTTGTCGCACCTGCTGATCGATCACCCGCGCAAGGGCGAGCTGGGCGAGGTGTTCGGCGCCGTGCATTACATGGTGACGGTGTTTGCCGCCTACTTCCTCGGTGTCGGTTACGGCAAGCCTGCGGTGTTCCAGCAGCCAGCCGACAGCCGCCGCGTGTCGACGCTGTTCTGCATGTTGCTGGTGTTCCTGCTGCTGACCGGCTGGATCCTCAGCGCCGGCGCCGGTTCCGGCCAGTACATCGCGACGCATCCGGGCTTTGGTGCTGAGTGATGCTGCTGCGTTCTAACAAATTCCTGATGAATAGCGCGGCCAGGCTGGAACGGCTGACGCTCTGGGCGGGGCCGTTTGCAAGCATCGTGCAAATGCTGCTGCTGGGCCTGGTGATATTCTCGCTGTCCCGCGCCGGCCTGGTGGCATGGCAGTGGAGCAGGGTGGCCGCCACCGGCATTCCCGGGCAAGTGTTTGTCCAGGGTGTCCGCGCCGACTTGATATTGCTCGGTTACTTTGTCGCGATCCCGCTGGTGCTGGCGCCGCTGCTGGCCTACCAGCGCACGCAGCGCCTGTGGCGGGCGGTCTCGGTCGGCTGGGCAACGTTCGCGCTGATCTTCATCGTCTTCATGGAATTGTCGACGCCGCAGTTCGTCATGCAGTTCGACGTGCGCCCGAACCGGCTCTTCATCGAATACCTGTCCTATCCAAGCGAGGTCATCGCGACGCTGTGGAACGGCTTCCGCATCGCGCTGGTGCTGGGCATCGGCTTCACGATACTTTTAGGTTTGAGCATCTACAGGCTGCTCCAGGCGGCCTCGGTGAACCTGACCACCTGGCGCCCGTTGAAGCTGTTGGCGGTATGGCCGTTGCTGGTGGTGCTGGTGGCTTTCCAGATCCGCTCGACGACCGCGCACCGCCCGGCCAATCCGGCGCTGTTCGCGCTGACCGGCGACTCGATGGTGAATTCGCTGATCATCAATTCGCCGTGGTCGGTGCTGGACGCGCTCAACTCCATGAGCAATGAAGCGAACTCGTCCGAGATCTACGGCAAATATCCGCGCGAAAAAGTCTACCCGACGGTGAAAAGCGCGCCATGGCTGAGCGATGCGCAGTTCACCTCCGCCGATCTGCCGACGCTGCACAAGCAAGTGGCGGCGATGCAGCGCGAGCGGCCGCTCAACCTGGTCATCGTCCTCGAAGAAAGCCTGGGCGCGACCTTCGTCGAATCGCTCGGCGGCCTGCCCGTCACGCCGGAGCTGGAGAAGCTGAAGACGGAAGGCTGGTGGTTCGAGCAGCTCTACGCCACCGGTACGCGTTCGGTGCGCGGCATCGAGGCCGTGGTGGCGGGTTATCCGCCGACGCCGGCGCGCAGCGTGGTCAAGCTGTCGCTGGCCCAGCAGAATTTCTACACGCTCGCGCTGGGCCTCGGCCAGCAGGGCTACCACACGGAATTCGTCTACGGCGGCGAAGCGCACTTCGACAATATGCGCGGCTTCTTCACCGGCAACGGCTTCCAGAAGGTGGTCGACCGCCGCGACATGAACCCGGTCTTCGAAGGCAGCTGGGGCGCGTCGGACGAGGACTTGTTCGACAAATCGCTGGAGCGGCTCAAGCTTCTGCACGACGCCAAGAAACCATTCTTCAGCCTGATTTTCTCGTCGTCCAACCATGAACCGTTCCAGTTCCCGGACGGCCGCATCAAGTTGCACGATACCGAGAAGCAGACCGTCAACAACGCGGTCAAATATGCCGACTACGCGCTGGGCCGGTTCATCGCGCAAGCGAAGAAAGAGGCGTATTGGAAAGACACCGTGTTCCTGATCGTGGCCGACCACGACAACCGCGTGTACGGCGACAGCCTGGTGCCGATCAAGAAATTCCATATCCCGGGACTGATCCTGGGCGCCGATATCCAGCCGAAACGCATCAAGGCCATCGCCAGCCAGATCGATCTGGGCCCGACGCTGCTGTCGATGATCGGCGTGTCGAGCGAGCACCCGATGATCGGCCGCGATTTTGCGAAGGATAGCGAAACGCCGGGCCGGGCGTTGATGCAGTTCGATAATTACTTCGCCTGGCTGGAGGGATCGTCGGCCACCATCCTGCGCCCCAACCAGGCGCCGCTGCTGGGCGACTACAACGAGGCCACCGGCGTCATGACGCCGAGCGCCGCCGCCGCGGACCCGCGGCAGGTGGACAAGGCGATGTCCCACGTCCTGCTGCCGTCGATCCTGTATCGGGAGCAGCGCTACAAGCTGGCGAAATAAGCATCCGCGTCCCACATGGAAGGCCCCTGGATTTTTCAGGGGCCTTTTCATTTTCAGGAGGGCGATCTGCCGGAATCGGGTACCGCAAACGCCTCGACGATGGCGTCGAATACGCGGCGGATGCGGGGCGGTACGGGGCCGCGTTGCGGACGGTAGACGAACAGGTCCCACGCCGGCGGCGCGAATGCATCCAGCACCGTGACCAGGCGGCCGCTGGCCAAATGGGGGGCGGCGAGATAGTGCGCCACCTGCGCGTAGCCGATCCCGGCCAGCGCCGCATCGCGTTCGGCTTCCGGGTCGTCGGTCATGAAGGCCGGGCTGGCCTGCATGAACTGCCGGTCGTCGGCCAGGTACCACGGCCAGACCCTGCCGGTGCCGCCGTCGACGAAGCCGATGGTCGGCAGCGCCGCCAGCGCATCCGGCGAAGCGGGCGCGCCGGTGCGTTTCAGCAGCGCGGGCGCGCCGACGATCACGAACGCCATCTTGGCGACCGCGCGCGCCACGAAGCGGTTGTCGCGCATGAAGCCCATGCGCACGCCGATATCGATCTGTTCATCCACCACGTCGGTGATCTCGTCGCTGAGGCGCAAGTCCACCACGATGGACGGATGCGCCAGCGCCAGCCTGGCCAGCGCCGGCAGCAAGTGCATGCGGCCCAGGCTGCGCGGCGCCGTGATGCGCACGCGGGTCGGCAAGGCCGGCTCGGCGGCGGCGCTGGCGGGAGCGAACAGGGTGTCCAGTTGCAGCAGCGAGTCGCGCGCGCGGGCGGCCAGTTGCGCGCCGAACTCGGTCACGCGGATCTGCCGGGTGCTGCGGTGAAACAGCACCTCGTCGAAATGCGCCTCCAGCTGCTGGATCGCGCGCGTCACGCTCTGCGGCGAGATGGCGAGCCGCGCCGCCGCCTCGCGGAAGCTCGGCGATTCGGCGGCGATGCAAAAAATACGGAGCAGGTCGGTTTGGTTCAGCATCATGCAATTATTCCATAAATGGGAATTCTTAAATCGCTTTTATTCCATTTACGAGCAATCGCCGGGCTTTCATACTAGAGCACCCCGGTGTCAGTGCCGACATTCGGACACGAACTCAACCGTTAGCAGTTGAGTTCGTGTCCGAATGTCGGCACTGACACCGACGTTTGAACCGACGTTTCCACTGAGTCCATCATCCCATCATGAAAACCAAAGCCGCAATTGCATGGCGCGCCGGCGCCCCTCTGACAATCGAAGAAGTCGACCTGGCTGGCCCGAAGGCCGGCGAAGTTCTGGTCGAGGTCAAGGCTACCGGCATCTGCCACACCGACCTGTACACGCTCTCGGGCGCCGACCCGGAAGGCATCTTTCCCGCCATCCTCGGCCATGAAGGCGCCGGCGTGGTGCTCGAGACCGGCCCCGGAGTGACCTCGGTCCAGGTCGACGACCACGTGATCCCGCTGTACACGCCCGAATGCCGCCAGTGCAAGTTCTGCCTGTCGCGCAAGACCAACCTGTGCCAGGCGATCCGCTCGACCCAGGGCAAGGGCCTGATGCCGGACGCCACCTCGCGCTTCTCGATCGACGGCAAGCCGTTGTTCCACTACATGGGCACGTCGACCTTCTCGAACTACATCGTGGTGCCGGAGATCGCGCTGGCCAAGATCCGCAGGGATGCGCCGTTCGCCACCGCCGCCTACATCGGTTGCGGCGTCACCACCGGCGTTGGCGCGGTGGTGTTCTCGGCCAAGGTGGAGGCCGGCGCCAACGTGGTGGTGTTCGGGCTGGGCGGCATCGGCCTGAACGTGATCCAGGCGGCCAAGATGGTGGGCGCCGACAAGATTATCGGTGTCGACATCAATCCGGCGCGGGTCGAGATGGCGCGCCGTTTCGGCATGACCGACTTCATCAACCCGAAGGAGGTGGCGAACGTGGTGGACCACATCGTGCAGCTGACCGACGGCGGCGCCGACTATTCGTTCGAGTGCATCGGCAACACCACGACCATGCGCCAGGCGCTGGAGTGCACCCACAAGGGCTGGGGCCAGTCCTTCATCATCGGCGTGGCGGCGGCCGGCGAGGAAATCAGCACGCGCCCATTCCAGCTGGTCACCGGCCGCGAATGGAAAGGCTCGGCCTTCGGCGGCGCGCGCGGCCGCACCGACGTGCCGAAGATCGTCGACTGGTACATGGACGGCAAGCTGCGCATCGACGAGCTGATTACCCATACCTTGCCGCTGGAGCGCATCAACGAGGGATTCGACCTCATGAAGCGTGGCGAGTCGATCCGTTCGGTGGTACTGTACTAGCTTTTTTAAGGCCCAGCCTTCGAAAGCGCTATGCAAACGTTGAAGCTCAAACTGCTCATACTGAGCATCATCCTGTGTGCCGGCCAAGCCTTGGCCGGTGCGACCATCCAGCCTGACGATACGCAGCTCCAGTACACCGGCCGCGTGGATTTCGCCAATCCCGTCGCCCCGGTCCTGTCCTGGCCCGGCTCCAGCATCGAGGGCAACTTCACCGGCACCAGCCTGGCCGTCAAGCTGGACGACCAGTTGGGCAAGAACTTCTTCAATGTGTTTATCGATGGAGACCTGGCGCACCCGGTGATTGTCGAAGCCGGCGCCGGCAGCAAGACCTATCCGGTGGCCGCTGGCCTGGCGCCCGGCGCGCATCGCTTCCTGATCACCAAGCGCACCGAAGGCGAGGAGGGCGCCACCGTCTTCCAGGGGCTGGAACTGGCGGACGGCGGCAAGCTGCTGGCGCCACCGCCGCGCAAGCAGCGCCACATTGAATTCTTCGGCGATTCCATCACCAGCGGCATGGGCAACGAGGCGGCGGACGGCCAGCCCGACCACCTGCTGAAGGAAAAGAACAACTTCATGTCGTACGCGTCCATCACCGCGCGCAACCTCGACGCCGAAGCCCACATCATTTCGCAAAGCGGCATCGGCGTGATGATCAGCTGGTTCCCCTTCATCATGCCCGACTTCTACGGCCAGCTGAACGCGGTGGGCAAGAACGACAGCAAATGGGATTTCAGCAGCTGGACGCCGGACGTGGTGGTCATCAACCTGACGCAGAACGACCACTGGCTGATCGACGACCACAAGCGCCTGGTGCCGATGCCGGACGATGCGCAGCGCGTGCAGGCCTACAAGCAGTTCGTGCAGAAGATACGCGCGCTGTATCCGAAGGCGTATATCGTCTGCGCGCTGGGCAGCATGGACGCCATCGCGCCGGGTTCCAAGTGGCCGGGCTATGTGCGTAGCGCCGTCGCGCAGATCCAAGAAGAGCAGAAGGATCAGCGCATCGATACGCTGATGTTTGAGTTCACCGGCTACACCGCCCATCCGCGCGTGCGCCATCACCAGGCCAACGCCGCCCGGCTGACGGCCTTCATCAAACAGAAGCTGGGCTGGTAACTACGGCGCTGCGATCGCCGCACTGCCGAAGCGGGTGCGGCAAGTGGGATTTTCCGCACCATCGCTTTGCAGCATGGCCAGGCTCTTGCCGTCTGCGGACGGCAGCAGCGGCGTCGAATAGTTCTGGCAGCCGTTGCTGAGCACTACCGGCTTTTGCAGCGCAATCGGCGACGGCACCGCGCGCCACGGCCCGCTGACATCCGGGCTGTCGTTGACGAACATGGTTTTACCGTTGCCCCTTGGTTCTGGCCTGCCGTTCCTGTCGACCAGGATCTGGCCGATCGCCACCACCATGCCGTCCGGCTTGCCCGCCACCGGCATCCAGGTGAACGTCGGCGCGTGCCGGAAGAATTGGCCGCTGGCGGTCTCCGGCCGCATGCCCGGATCGTTAGGTGCGCCCCAATCCAGGCCATCCGGCGAGCGCTTGATGCGCAGCGCGCAGTCCAGCGGGCCGAGATAGCAGTTCTCATAGCTCATCAGGTAGCTGCCGTTCGGCAGTTGGCGCACGATCGGCATGCCGGGGCGGGCCTTGGGGTCGTCGCCGGCGACGATGACTTTCGGCGCGCTCCATTTGACGCCGTCGCGGCTGGTCACCCGCACCAGCACCTGCGAATGCCCGGCCAACGTCTCGTCCGAGTAATAGCACACCAGTTCGCCGCTCTTGGCGATGGCGAACTCCGGCTCCCAGATGCCCGAGGTTTGCTGGTTCTTTGGAATGCGGCCGGTGCCGCACAGGGACAGGTAGCTCCAGTTCCTGCCGCCGTCGTCGCTGCGGTAGATGCGGTTCTCCATCGGCACGCCCAGACGCGACTCTCCCACCGACAAGGAATACAGCAGCGTGCCGGCCGGCAGCGCGCCGATGCGTACCGGCAGCTCGTACAGCCCGCCGCAGCAGCGCCCCTTGGGGCCCTTGGCGAACTCTGGATCGACGATGGCGCCGATGCGCTTGAAGCTCTTGCCCTGGTCCTCGCTGGCGTAGATCGCGGCCGCCGGCTGGCCGTCTTCGGTCGCCGTCATGCTGGCCACCAGCCGGCCGTTGAGCGCGGCGTCGCTGTGATGCGTCTGCCGTATCAGGCGCGGATAGCTGGTGTAGACATCGTCCAGCAACGCGCCGTGCGGCACGGGCGGGGCGGCTGCCACCGCCGCGCCGCCCTGGAACTGGGCGTCGCGCTTCAGCATGCGGTTGATGCTGGTCTCGGCCTGCGACAGCGTCTTGTCCACCTCCGCGCCGAACACGATGGCGGCGGTCAGCGCATCGCCCAGCATCTTGCCGACGATGGCCTGGCGCGCCACTTCGATCGGCAGCGCCACGCCGTCGCGCGAGATGGTGGCGATCTCGCTGCGAAGCGGCAGTTGGCGGAACGACGGCGATTCGATCACCGAGCGGCGCGTCGGCAACTGGCCGGTGCGCGCCCACACGCCGCCCTCGTCATAGAGGAACTTGAGGAAGGAGACGGCTGCGTGGCGGCTGCGTGCATCGGCGGTACCGCCCTTGAGCAGGACCATCACGTGATTGTCGGCCCACATCGCGCTGGAACCATAGAGCTGCGGGAACGGCACGGCGGTGTAGCCCTTGGCGGTGGCGCTGTCGGCACGCCTGGCCTGGCGCAGCAGGTCGCCGATGATCCAGGTACCGTTGACCATCACGCCGCCTTCGCCGGCCGCGAAGCCCTGCAGTGCGGCGCCATAGTCGTTGCCGCGCGTGGTCAGGCCTTCCTCGTACAAGGTCTTGAGCAGCTTGACCGTCTCTCGCACGGCAGGGCTGTGCAAGTCGATGTGGAAGTCGTCCTGCGGGAACAGCGAGGCGCCTTGCTGGCCCAGCATGGACAGCAGCGTGCGCGTGAAGAAGGCCGGGTCGTTGTTGGTCAGCCAGATGAAGTATGGCTTGCCGGTGGCGGCCTTGAAGCGACGCGCCTGCTCCAGCAGCTGTTGCGGCGATTGCGGCAGCAGCGGCTTGCCGTCGGCCTTCACCAGCCCGGCGCGGCGCATCAGGTTCAGGTTCACGTGCCACAGCCAGGAATGCGTATCAAAAGGCAGGGCGTAATGGTGCCCGTCCACGGTGACCGCGGTTTCCGCCTGGGGCGTGAAATCCTTCGTGTCGACGCCAGCCGTGCGGAACTCGTCGTCGAGCGGCGCGATCAGGCCGCGCTTGACGAAGTCGTTCAGCGCGGAGCTGTGCAGGATCGCGACCGCCGGCACGTCGCGCCCGACGATGCGGGCGCCGAGCTGGCTGTAGTAGGAGCCGTGCTCCACCACCTGCGTGCGCACCACGATCTGTTCGCGGTTGGTGGCGTTGAACTTGTTGACCAGCGCCGTGATGATGCCGCATTCGCCGGTGGCGTTGGACGGATCGGTGACGGTGCCGTAATCGGCTTCGCACGAGCCGAAGAAGCGCGCGAAGGATATTTCGGTCGGCGCGGCCGGCACTGCGGCCGGCGCGGCGGCCAGCAGCAGCGCCAGCGCGGCGCCCAGGGTGATGTGTCTCATGCTTAGCGTACCTTGGTGCCGGCAACCGCGGCAACGATATATTGTTGGAAGAAGACATACAGCACCAACACCGGCACCGCCGCGAACACCGCCTGCGCCATCAGGAAGCCCAGGCCTTCAGACTGCGCGAAGTTGGTCTGGGTCGAGGCCAGGCCCAGCGTCAGTGTGTAGTTCGCCTGCTGGGTCGCCGAGATCAGCGGCCACAGATAGTCGTTCCAGGCGCTGAGGAAGGTGACGATACCCAGCGTCGCCTGCACCGGCAGCGTCAGCGGCAGGATCACGCGCGTGAACACGGTCCAGCGTGAGGCGTTGTCGAGCAGCGCCGCCTCCTCCAGGTCGCGCGGGATGGCCTTGAAGTACTGCGTCATCAGGTAGACGCCGAACGGCGCGGCCAGTCCCGGCAGGATCAGGCCCGGATAGCTGTTGTGCAGGCCCCAGTCGGCGAACATGCGGTGCAGCGGTATCACCACGGCGGTCTGCGGCACGGCCAGTCCGGCCAGCACCAGCCGGTAGAGCCAGGTCTTGCCGGGGAACTCGGTGCGCGCGAAGCCGTAGCCGGCCAGCGACGACAGCAGCAGCACCAGCACCGTCTGGCCGAACGCCACTACGCAGGAATTGACGATCCAGCGGAACACCAGCGAGGTGCCGAGGATGTCGCTGTAGTTCTTCAGCGTGTAGGGCGGTGCGAACAGGATATCGGTGCGCTGCGCCAGCAGTTCGTTGGGCTTGAACGACAGCGCCAGCACCCATAGCAGCGGCGCCACCCAGGCGATGGCCGCCAGCACGGTGGCGCCGAGGATCACGCGGTTGCCCCATCGATTAGTCAGGTTGGGATTCATGATTGCGCCTTTCCCGCGCGTCGTTCCAGCCAGCCTTGCAGCGAGATCCCGCCGAGCATCAGCAGGAACAAGGCCTGCGCGCCGGCGGCTGCGTAGCCGAGCTGCCATTGTTCGAACATGGTTTCGTAGACAAACATCACCAGCGAGCGGGTGCCGTTGTTGGGGCCGCCCTGAGTCAGCAGCTGTACCTGGCCGAACACCTGCAGCTGCGCGATCATCTGCGTCACCGCCACCAGGATCACGCTGTGGCGGATGGCCGGCAGCGTGATGTGGCGGAAGCTGCGCCAGCGGCTGGTGTTGTCCAGCGCGGCCGCCTCGTAGACGTCGTGCGGAATCTGCTGCAGCGATGCCAGGAACAGCATCATCGGCATGCCGATGCCCCACCAGACGGTGGCCAGCGCGACCGCCGGCAACGCCAGCCACTCGTTGTTCAGCGGCGCCACCGAGGCTATGCCGGCGCCGTGCATCAGATTGGCCAGCATGCCGCGGTCCGGCATCAGCACCAGCCGCCAGATCAGCGTGACGATGGTGACCGACAGCACGCCGGCGCCGAAGAAGATGCCGCGCAGGATGGCGGTGGCGCGTCCCGGACGGTTCAAGGCCAGGGCCAGCGCCAGGCCGACGATCACCATCGCAGGCGTGCACAACGCGGCGAACAGCACGGTGTTGAAGGCCGAACGCACGAACATCTCGTCCTGCAGCAGGTCGACGAAGTTGACCGCGCCGACCCAGCGTCCGATATTCGACAGCAGATCGATCGCGTGGAAGCTGAGCCAGACGCCGTTCAGCAGCGGCCAGACCAGCAACGTCAGGTAGCACAGCAGGAAGGGCGCGATGAACAGCAGTCCGCTCCAGCCGGTGGAGGCCCCGCGCGGAGTCCGCAGCAGGGATTTGGGCAGGTCGCGCATCATGCTGGATGATGCGCGGCGCCGGCCGCGTCGAACAGGTGGGCGCGCTGCAGGTCCATGCGCAGCGCGATGGTAGCGCCGATGGCCGGTTCGCCGTGGCGCGGCGCGTCGGCCACCACCAGCAGGCCGTCGGCCAACTGCACGTGCAGCAAGGTGCGGTCGCCGAGGCGCTCGATGACCTCGACCGTGCCTTGCAGCTGGCCGTCGGCCGAAGGCGTCAACGCATCCGGACGCAGGCCCAGTTCCAGCTGGCCGTCGGCCAGGCCTCGCGGCGGCGCGATGGCGGTGCGCACGGTCAAGCCGTTGGCCAGCGTCACGGCGCAGCAGCCGTTATCGTCGGCCGCGCGCCGCACCGGCAGGAAGTTCATCGCCGGACTGCCGACAAAGCCCGCCACGAAGCGCGTGGCCGGCCGTTCGTACAATTCCATCGGTGCCGCAAACTGCTCGATGCGGCCCTGGTTCATCACCGCGATGCGGTTGGCCAGCGTCATCGCCTCGACCTGGTCGTGGGTCACGAACAGCATGGTGGCGCCGAGCCGCTTGTGCAGCCGCGCCAGTTCCAGCCGGGTGCGGGTGCGCAGCGCCGCGTCCAGGTTGGACAGCGGTTCGTCGAACAGGAAGGCCTGCGGTTCCTTGACCACGGCGCGGCCGATCGCCACGCGCTGGCGCTGGCCGCCGGACAGCTGCACCGGCTTGCGGTCCAGCAGCGCCTGCAGTTCCAGCATCTGCGCGGCCCCCGCCACGCGGCGTTCGATCTCCGCTTCATCCATGCGGATGTTGCGCAGGCCGAAAGCCATGTTGTCGCGCACCGTCATGTGCGGATACAGCGCGTACTGCTGGAACACCATGGCGATGCCGCGCTGGCCGGGCGCCAGTTCGGTGACGTCGCGCCCGCCGATGGCGATGCGGCCGCTGGATACCGGCTCCAGCCCCGCCAGCATGCGCAGCAGCGTCGACTTGCCGCAGCCGGAAGGCCCCAGCAGCGCGATGAATTCGCCGGCCGCGATCGACAGGTTGAAGTTGGGGATCACCGTATTCTGGCCATAGCGCTTGCTGACGTCGCGCCATTCGATACCGCCCAGTTCGTGCGCCATCTTCATGACGCGTTGACGTGCTGGCGTAGCAGCTCGGCCTCGTGCGCGCGGTACGGCGTGCCGTCGGTATGCAGCACGTCGTGGAACCAGACCGACGGCGGCGCGAAGGTGTAGGGATTCTTCCACGAGTCCCACGGCATATTGGTCTGGCTCTTGCCAAGCACGAAGCCCCAGTTGATCATGCCGATGTTCTCGGCGCGGGCGATGGCCAGGTCGGCATCGAAGGTCGAGCCCATGCCGCGGGCCATGTACTCGGTGCAGACCAGCGGACGGCCGTAGGGCTGCAGCTGGCGCACGCGGGCCAGGAATTTCTCGGGCCAGCTATAGTCGTGGAAGGTGACGATGTCCGACAGCGCGAGCTGGACCTGCTGCACGGCGTTCAGCAGTGCGGAACCGGGTGTCCAGTCTTCGCCGAACCACACGCCGCTGGTCAGCGGCTGGCTCGGTGCGCAAGCCTGGGCCCAGCCGAACACCTGCGGCAGCAGTTGCGCGACCAATGCGATCTTGTCCTTTGCCTCGAACTGCTGGTAATAGCCCATGCCGCCGCCCTGGTTGTCCGGTTCATTCCACAAGTCCCAGCACCACACGCGCTCGTCGTTGCCGAAGCTGGTGACGATATCCTCGACGTAGGCACGCAGCGCCGGGTAGCTGGCCGGATCGGCCAGTTGCGCCGCGCCCGGGCTTTGCACCCAGCCCGAATTGTGGATGCCGGGCATGGGCGCGCGCTGGGTGCCGAGCGCAGGACGCGGGTCCCAGCACGAATCGAATAATACCAGCATGGTGCGGATGCCATGACGGCCCGCGATCTCCAGGTAGGTGTCGATGCGCTGCTTGAAGCCTTTGGCGTCCTGGGTCCACAGCAGGTCGTGCAGGAACACGCGCATGGTGTTCATGCCCAGCGCCGCTGCCCAGCCCAGCTCAAGGTCGATGCGCTCGACGTCGAAGGTCTCGGCCTGCCACATCTCCAGCTGGTTGATGGCGCTGGCCGGAATGAAGTTGGCGCCGAGGATGCGCGGCTGCGCCGCATACCAGGCATGCGCGCGCTGGGCGCTCCACGTTGGTGCTTGTGGAACGGCGGGCGTGGCGATTGCTGTAGTCATCGTAAATCTTTCGTAGTCAGGGTGAGGGAGTTCTATCAAGGCGCCAGCGCGGCGCTGCCGAAACGGGTGCGGCAGCTCTGGTCCTCGCCACCGTCGCTTTGCAGCATGAACAGCGTCTTGCCGTCGGTCGAGGGCAGCAGCGGGCTGGAATAGTGCTGGCACCAGTTGGTCTTGAGCGGCGGCGACGTCAGCGCCAGCGGCGTGGGCGCGATTTTCCACGGGCCGCTGCCGTCGGCGGTGGTGTTGGTGAACATGACCTTGCCGTTGCCGCTGGCGTCGGGCACGCCGTTCTTGTCGACCAGGATCTGGCCGACGGCGATCAGCATGCCGTTGGGCTGGCCGGCCACCGGCGCCCAGGCAAAGGTCGGCGCATGGCGGAAGAACTGGCCGCTGGCGGTCTCCAGGCGGAAGCCGGGATCGTTGGCCGCACCCCAATTGAGGCCATCGGCCGAGCGCTTGGCGCGCAGCGCGCAATCGAGCGGGCCGCCGTAGCAGTTCTCGAAGGTCATCAGGTAGGCGCCCGACGGCAGCTTGCGTACCACCGGCATGCCCGGGCGGGCGTTGGGATCGTCGCCGGCGACGATGGTCTTGGGCGCGCTCCACGTCACGCCGTCGCGGCTGGTGACCAGCACCAGGACCTGCGAGTGGCCGTCCAGGGTCTCGTCGGAGTAGTAGCACACCAGCTCTCCGCTGGCGGCGATGGCGAACTCGGGTTCCCAGATGCCGGAAGGCCGCTGCATGGTCTTGGGGATGCGGCCCTGGCCGCACAGCGACAGGTAGCTCCAGCTGGCGCCGCCGTCCGCGCTCTGGTAGATGCGGTTCTCCATGGCCGTGCCGCTGCGCTCAGCGCCCACCGAGGTCGAATACAGCAGTGTGCCGGCCGGCAGCGCGCCGATCTTCGCCGGCAGTTCGTATATCGTGCCGCAGCACTGGCCTTTCTTGAACTCGGGATCGGCGATGGCGCCGATGCGGCTGAAGCTCTTGCCGTCGTCGCTGCTGGCGTAGATGCCGCCCACCGGTTGGCCGTTCTCGGTGGACGAGATGCTGGCCACCAGCCGGCCGTTGAGCGCTGGATTCTGGTGGTGGCTCTGGCGCACCACGCGCGGATAGGTACCGAAAATATCGGCCAGCAGCGTGCCGCGCGGCGCACCGCTTGCCGCAGGCGGCGGGGTAGTAGCGACGGGGGCGGCGGCGATGGCGCTGCTGCCGCCGCAGGCGCTGAGGACCAGGCCTGCGCATAGCAGGGCGGTGGCGGCGAGGGCGCCGGTGTGGGTGGTCATGCTTGTCTCCTTGTTGTTTGACCGGTCTTTTCTCAGGCGTGGGCCTGGAAAGCCAGTTCTATAAAGTGGTGCATGGGATTCCCTGGCCGCAGTATGCACGAGGGCTGCGGCCAGTCGGGCCGGTTGGGACTGTCCGGCAAAAACTCCGGTTCCAGCGCGAAACCGGCAAAAGCGGGGTAGGGCATGCCATCGCGGTCATGCAGCGTGTGCAGATGGCGGCCGTCGTAAAACTGCAACGCGGGCAGGCTGGTGCTGATGACCATGCTCAGCTTGCGGTCCGAGGACTGCAGCACGGCGGCGGGCGTGGCGCCGCCGGCGCAGGCGGGCGAGAGCAGCCATGCATGGTCGAAGCCGGGCGGATAGCCGCCGGCCACCACCGCCGCCAGCGCGGCCCGCACCGTGCGGTCGATCTGGAAGTCGTAGCCGCCGTGCCGCACCGGCGCCAGCGCCGCCTGCGGGATCAGCGCGCTGTCCACCGGCAGGTAGGATTGCGACTGGATCCGCAGGCTGTGGCCGCGGGCATCGCCATGGCGGGCGTCCAGATTAAAATAGGCGTGATTGCTCAGGCTGACCGGGCAGGGCGCGTTGCAACTGGCGCGCAGGTCCATCCGCAGTACGCCCTGCGCGCTCAGGCTGTAGGTCACGCTGGCCAGCACTTCGCCGGGGAAGCCCTGGTCGCCGTCCGGCGACAGCAGGCTCAGTCGCGCGGTGGCGGGGCCGGCATGCTCGATGGCCCAGCGGCGGCGGTGAAAGCCGTCCGCCCCTCCATGCAGCTGATTGCCGTTCTCGTTGGCCAGCAGTTGGTGGCGCCGGCCCTCCAGTTCGAACGCAGCGCCGGCGATGCGGTTGGCGTAACGGCCGACGATGGCGCCCGCATAGCCGCGCGCCGGATCGGCGTCCAGCGCGGCCGGATGGCCCAGCAGCGTCTCGCGGCGGCTGCCGTCCGGCATCGGGACTTTGCACGACAGCAGCGTGGCGCCGATATCCATCACGGTGACGCGATGGCCGGCGCCGCTGTCGAGCGTCAGGTAGCGCGGCGATGTCTGTACGGAATCGGTCATTTGATAGTCACGAAAATTCTTGTTGGATTAATTATCGCAATATTTCTCATTAGTGACAAGAAAGTTTGTTAGATATTTTGCCTCACTGGCATTTTCGCGACGAGGTATCATGCGGGAACGGTCGCGTGCCACAGCGAACCAACAAATTAATTCATAGGAATGGGTGCTACATGGATGCTGGAAATCGGGCCTTGCTGGTCGAGGGGGATGCGGTCTTGCCGCTGGTGAAAGCGCTGTCGTCGGAAACGCGGCAAGCGATGCTGGCCTTGCTGACCCATAAAGTGCTGAACCTGTCGGAGCTGGCCGCGACCATGAACCTGCCGCATTCGACGGTCAGCTTCAACGTCAACCAGCTGGAGGCGGTCGGCCTGGTGGTGGTCGAGACCGAACCCGGCACACGCGGCATCCAGAAGCTGTGCTCCAAGCGCTACGACGAAGTGCGCATCCGCCTGCCCGGCGCGGCGGTCGAGGCGGAACAGAATACCGTCACCATCAGCATGCCGATCGGCAGCTACCGCAGCGTCGAGGCCAGCCCCACCTGCGGCCTGGTCAGCGAGACCAAGATCATCGGCATGCTGGACGATCCGCGCTCCTTCTTCGAACCGGAGCATGTCAACGCCCAGTTGCTGTGGTTCGGCGCGGGCCATGTGGAATATGCCTTCCCTAATAATGTGCCGTACGGCGCGGTGACCACCGACCTGTCGCTGTCGATGGAGCTGTGCTCGGAAGCGCCCAACTACAACCCGGACTGGCCGTCCGACATCACGCTGTGGATCAACGATGTGGAGATCGGCACCTGGACCTCGCCCGGCGATTTCGGCGGCAAGCCGGCGCTGCTGACGCCGTCGTGGTGGCAGATCGAAGGCACCACCTACGGTGTGCTCAAACAGTGGAGCGTCAGCGAGCGCGGCGCGATGATCGACGGCGTCTCGCTGGGCGCCACCTCGATCGCCGACCTCAACCTGGCGCAGGCCAACCACATCCGCGTGCGCATCGGCATCAAGGAAGATGCGCGCAACAAGGGCGGCCTGAACCTGTTCGGGCGCAAGTTCGGCAACTACCCGCAGGACATCGTGATGCGGCTCGGATTCGAGTTTCCGGCCGGCGCGCCCATCCCTCCAGCCGGGACTTTGGGCTGAACCGTGACGTTTATCCAACAACTTTAGTTGTTGCTTAAGGGCGAAGTGGGGCGAATTCCATGATATTTCGCTATTTGTCGCAAATATTGTTGATATAAAACTGAAATCCATTCACTATTGCATCGTTACTTGGGGCAAATTACCACTTAGTCGCAAAGATTTTTGGGGTAGTGCCCGCCCATAACGAATATAAAGCGATGACGCGCCATGCCAGTCAGTACGGCATCCGGTATCGGTAGCTCACCAGGGCATACCGGATCAGCAGGGACGCAGTCATCCGATCCGATAGTGGAGACATAGACATGCAAGAGTTCAAAAGGACACCGATAGCGGCGGCGTTGTTGAGCGTATTGGCCGGCGCGCCGGCGCTGGCGCAGGAGTTGCCCGCGGAGGGCGTCACGGTAGTGGTATCCGGCATCCGCCAAAGCGTGCGCAAGGCCGAGGACATCAAGCGCAGCGCCGACCAGGTGGTCGATTCGATCAACGCCGAAGACATCGGCAAATTCCCGGATCGTTCGGTGGGCGAAGCGCTGCAACGCATTCCCGGCGTGCAGGTCGGCCGCACGGCCAGTGAAGTCAACAGCGTGCTGATCCGCGGCCTGCCCGACCTGGCCACCACCATCAACGGCAACGAGATCTTCACCGGCGACGGTCGCCGCCTGTCCTACCAGGACTTGCGCATCGAAGGCGTGGCCGGGCTGGACGTGTTCAAATCGTCGACGCCGAACCAGCAGGAGGGCGGCATCGCCGGCCTGATGGACGTCCGCCTGCGCAAGCCGTTCGACTTCAAGGGCCTGAGCGCATCGGGCTTCATCGACGGCGTCAACATCCACCCGCGCGGCACCAGCGCCAAGTCGTACACCGATCCGTCGCTGGGCGGCTTGATCTCCAACCGCTGGAAGACCGAGCACGGCGACGTCGGCGTGCTGCTGGACGGTACTTATGTGAAAGACCGTTTTGTCAATCCGGTGCAGTGGTTCGCCGAACCGGGCGGTCCCGGCCTGTGGGCGGTGCGCGCCGACGGCACGGCCTACCGCAACGATCCGGGCAACCCGAACCTGGCGGCCGAACAGGCCAAGGGCGGCGCCACCACGGCGGCCATCATGCCGTTCCCCGGCGGCGTGTATAACTCCGGCGAGCGCGAACGCCAGCAACTGCACGGCGCGTTGCAATGGAAGCCGAACGACAAGCTGGAACTCGACAGCCAGTTTATCTACATGGGCTACCGCAGCCGCAGCGCGGAAGACTACCTGTTCGGCGTGGCGCGCGACGGCAACACGGCCGTCAATGTCAAGGTCGCGCCGGACGGCGCCTACTGCAACACCAGCCGCGGCCGCGCCTGCCCGATCATCTCGGCCGACGTGCTGCCGGACGCCGACGGCGTGGCGCCATACACGGCCACCAGCACCCAGGCGCATCAGCAGAAGACCGACACCGGCTACGGCAGCTTCGGCGCCAAATACAAGGACGGCGCCTGGCAGGCCAGCACCGACCTGGCGTTCACGTATTCGAAGTTCACCGACGACCGCATCATCGTCGACCAGAGCGTGCCGTTCGCCACGCTGCACGTGGTCGGCCTCGACGGCGACGGTCACGGCGGCTTCAGCGGTTCGACGCCTGGCAACGCCAAGGCGCTCAGCGATCCAAACGCCTATGCGCTGCGCGGCTTCTTCCAGTCGTGGGGAGAGAGCAGCGGCCGCCAGGTGCAATGGCGCAATGACCTGAGCTACAAGCTGGGGCAGGGCTTCATCAGCAAGCTGTCCGGCGGTCTGCGCCTGTCGTCGCGCGACGCCGAATTCCACGGCGCGGAAGGTGGAGCCGATACGCCGGGCGGCGCGCGGCCGGTGCCGGTCAGCGTGTTCGGCCCGTCGTTCAACGATGTGGTGCCCGGTGTCGAACGCCTGGGTGGCAGCTTCGCCACGCCGTCGACCGACTTCCTGCTGGATAACCGCAGCCAGGTCCGCAAGTACTACGGCCTGCCGGAAGGCCGCCTGCCGGACGATCCCAACCGCCTGTTCAAGCAGACCGAGAAGAACATCAGCGCCTACGGCATGGCCAACTACGGCTTCGATGTCGGCAGCGTCGGCGTGTCCGGCCTGGCGGGCGTGCGCGTGAGCCGTCTGCAGCGCGACTTGAGCGGCAACAACCGCATCGGCGACACCATCAGCAACATCGATATCAGCACCTCGCATACCGATGTGCTGCCTAGCGTCAGCGCCAAGGTGGATTGGGCCGAGAACTGGATGTCGCACGTCGGCTGGGGCAAGACCGTCACGCGTCCCGACTTCGCTTCGCTGAATCCTGCGCTGTCGCTGACGCCGCCGTCGATCAACCGTCCGGGCTATGGCACTGCCGGCAATCCGGAGCTGAAGCCGGTCGAATCGAAATCCTTCGACATCACGCTGGAGCGCTACTTCGAGAAAGACGGTTATGTTTCGGTGGCCTTCTTCGACCGCCGCATCGACGGCTATCTGCAACCGTTCTCGCAGGTGGAAAACATCAACGGCCTGCCGTACACGGTG
This sequence comes from Duganella sp. CT11-25, assembly GCF_047302815.1. Lineage (NCBI taxonomy): Bacteria > Pseudomonadati > Pseudomonadota > Betaproteobacteria > Burkholderiales > Oxalobacteraceae > Duganella > Duganella sp. CT11-25. The sequence continues at coordinate 1,028,260 of NZ_JBKBFD010000001.1, read as the reverse complement.
ACCCGTCCGCAGAACGCCGGCAAGGGCAAGCTGCACGGCTACGAGCTGTCGGCGCAGAAGTTCCTGGACTTCCTGCCGGGCGCGCTGTCCGGACTGGGCGTGCAGGCCAACTACACCTGGATCACCGGCACCACCGAGAGCGCCAACACGCTCAACGGCAGCGACTTCACGGTGACACCGCTGGTCAACGTCGCCAAGAAGAACGCCAACCTGGCGCTGATCTACGAGAAGTACGGCTTCAACGGCCGCCTGGCCTATACCCGCCGCGACAGCTATGTCGAATCGTTGAACAACGGCGGCATCCAGCTGCCGCCGACCAACGTGGTGCGTCCGCGCGAGCAGCTCGACCTGTCGATCGGCTACGAGATCAACAAGCATGTCTCGGTGCAGTTCAATGCCTGGAACCTGCTGCACTCGGCCTATGAAAGCTATAGCGGCTACGAGCAGTTCCCGCGCGACATCCGCTACGACCCGGCGGTGTATTCGCTGGGCCTGCGCTTTAAGTTGTAACCCGGTTGTAAACCCCTCGTTTCACCCTTTCCAGTGTTGTACCTTCGCAGGGAGCTTGCTCCCTGCTTTTTTTGCATTCAAAAAAATGGAGACACGCATATGAAGACCCGCATTTTCGCTATGCTGCTGGCGATGTTCTGCTGGCTGGACGCCAACGCCGCCGTCACGCTGGGCAACCAGGCCTCGTACTATCCGCGCATGATACGGCTGGCCTCCAACGGTGCGGCCAACAACCGCCTGATCGCCAGCTTCGATTACGGCAATACCCAGAGCACGATCTGGGAGAGCAACAACAACGGCGCCAGCTGGAGCCAGATCGCCACCATGAACCTGCCGGAGCCCGGCCATTGCTGCAGCGGCCTGTATGAAGTGCCGCAAGCCTTGGGCGGCACGCCGAAGGGCGCGCTGCTGTGGACCACGTCCACCACCAACGGCAGCGCCCACGCCATCAAGATCTACCGCAGCACCGACCAGGGCCACACCTGGAGCCTGCTGTCGACCCCCGTCACCGGGGGCACCGGCGTGTGGGAGGGCGAGTTCGCCATCGACAGCAGCGGGCGGCTGGTGCTGTACTACTCCAGCGAGGAGTACAAGGGCAGCGGCTATAACCAGCTGATCGCGCATCGCATCTCCACCGACGGCGGCGTAACCTGGAGCGGCGATACCATCGACGTCGGCGTCAGCGACGGCAACGTGCAGCGTCCCGGCATGCCGCTGGTGGCGCGCCTGCCCAACGGCAGCTACGTGATGACGTACGAGGTGTGCGGCGCGTCCAACTGCGAAGCCTTCATCCGCACCTCGGCCAACGGCGTGGGCTGGGGCACGGCATCCAACATGGGCACGCGCATCGAGTCCACCTCCGGCAACCACTTCCGCCATACGCCGACGATACGCTGGTACAACGATGGCAGCGCCAACGGCCGCCTGCTGGTGACCGGTGAAGTATTGCGCCGCAATAGCGACGACGCCATCGCCGCCGGCAACGGCCAGACCTTCATGTACAACACCAACAACGGCAGCGGCTTGTGGACCGAGGGCGCGACGCCGCTGGCGGCCGTCACCACCGGCGGCAGCGATGTCTGCAACGGCTACAGCACGCAGCTGCTGCCGTCCGCCGACGGCACGCAATTGTATGAGCTGGTCAATGTCGGCTGCTCGATCAAGTTCGCCACGGGACCGATGGACAATCCCGTCGCCAGCGGCGTCTATACGCTGATCTCGAAAAACAGCGGCCTGGCGCTCGACGTCAGCGCCTGCTCCAACACGGCCGGCGCCAACGTGCAGCAGTGGACCCCGAACGGCGCCAACTGCCAGCGCTGGAATATGCAGAACAAGGGCAACGGCGACTATGTGCTGACGGCGATGAGCAGCGGCCTGGCGCTCGATGTCGACGCCTGCTCGACCGCCAACGGCGGCAACGTGCAGCAATGGACGCCGAACGGCGCCGCCTGCCAGGCCTGGCGCGCGGAGCCTGTGGGCGAGGGCTACTTCCGGCTGGTGTCGAAAAACAGCGGCCTGGTGCTGGACGTCGACGCCTGTTCGACCACCGCCGGCGCCAACGTGCAGCAGTGGCAGTGGCTGGGCGGCGATTGCCAGCGCTGGCGCCTGCAGCCGTCGCCATAGGCCTTGACCCTTAACGCTTCGCCGTCGCCGAATATCCGGGATAATGCATCGAACATTCGCAGATGGTTGATTTCGAGAGGGAACCGTGAAAATAATCGAAGCAGGGCAGGTTGAACTGGCGCTGGATTTCCCCGGCCTGATCGACGCGCTGGAGCAGGGCTTTCGCGGCGACTACGGCATGCCGCCGCGCCAGGTGTTTCAACTGGCCGGCGCTGGATCGGCGTCGCATGACGGTTTCGCGCTGTTGCCGGCGTGGAACGACACGCTGATCGGCGTGAAGGCCTTCACCTATTTTCCGGATAATGAGGCGGCCGGCTTTGCGTCGCTGTACTCCAAGATCCTGCTGTTCGACCGCCGCCACGGCGTGCCGCTGGCGCTGGTCGATGGCACGGCCGTCACCTATTGGCGCACGGCGGCCGTCTCGGCGCTGGCCGCGCGCCACCTGTCCCGCCCGGACTCGTCGGATCTCTTGTTGCTGGGCAGCGGACGGCTGGCGCCGTTCCTGGTCGCCGCCCACCTCGCGGTGCGCGACCTGAAACGCATCCGCCTGTGGGGGCGCGACGGCGCCAAGGTGGCCGCCTTGCAGGCACGCTTGCAGGTCGCCCATCCCGGCGTCGAGTTTGTTTTTGTCCAGGACGTCGCATCCGGCGCCGCCACGGCCGACATCATCGTCAGCGCGACCGGCGCCGCCACGCCGCTGCTCCAGGGCGCCTGGATTTCGCCTGGCTGCCATGTCGACCTGCTGGGCAATCACAGCCCCGACCGGCGCGAATGCGACAGCGCCCTCATCGTTAACAGCAAGGTCTATGTCGATAGCATGGACAATGTACTGCGCGAAGCGGGCGAGCTGCTGATCCCGATAGCGGAAGGCGTCTTCAGCGCCAGTGCCATCGCCGGCGAGCTGAAGGATATTTGCCGGGCCGGCGCGGCCGGTCGCGCTCCCGGTCAAACCACCGTGTTCAAATCGGTTGGAACGGCCTTGAGCGATTTGATCGCGGCGCAATTAGTGCTGGAACGTCTGGCTATTTTGTCACCTTAAATTGCATAAAGGTAATTTTTCGCGGCCGCTGTCCGGCTGGAATTTGTTACATCCAATATGTAAGCTAGTTTAATTGCGAAATTCTTTTTTGTTAAAAAACAACAACTTGTGTAAAAAGAAGGTTTCCAGCAGGAAGAATTTTAGTGCCTCGTATAGAGTGTTTCCCAATAAGTCATGTTTTGCGAATGACAATCTACTAGGGGAACATCATCAAACATCCGACACTGTCTTTGATTGCCTCGACACCCAAACCGCCGCGCGAGCCGGCGCCGCAGCCGGACTTGGAGGTCCGCGCCGCGTTGCGAAAAATCCTGTCGAGCAGACAATTCTCCAAGGCCCACCGCTGCACCGCGCTGCTCAGCTATTTGGTCGACCGGGTATTGTGCCGGGAACCATCGGCGCCGCCGCCCGAGCATGAAATCGGTGTCGCCGTGTTCGGCCGCGACCGCATGTCCTACTACACCGGCGACGATCCCATCGTCCGCGTCCAGGCCGGGCGCCTGCGCCAGCGGCTGGCCACGTATTACGCCAACGAAGGCAGCGCCGATCCGCTGCGCATCACCATCCCGCTGGGAAGCTATCAACCGCGCGTCGAGCGTCTGGCGGCCGCGCCGCTGCGGCCGGCGGCGGCCAGTCCGGTCCTGTTGTTCCGGCCGCTGACCTGCCTGAGTCCGGACATGCCGGCCCAGTCCTTCACGCTGGGGCTGAACGACGAGCTGGGGTTCCGGCTGTACCGCGAACTGTCGGCCTACCGCCTGGCCGCCGCCGAGGTCGCGGCGCCGGGCGCCATCGGCGCCGCCGGCACCCATGTCCTCGAAGGGACGGTGCGCCAGGATACCGCCCGCGTCAGGGTGTCGCTGCACTTGCGCCACGCGACCGAGGAAACCGTGCTCTGGTACGAACAGTTCGACAGCGCCGGCGACGGTTCGATCGCGGCCCAGGAGCAGATGGCGGAGCGCTGCGTGCAAGCGCTGCAGCGGAATATGCCGACGTAACGGCCATGTAACACGCTTGCGTGTAACGGTAATGACACTTCCAGGCCGCCTGTCCAGCACGCTATGGTTAGAGACGTGGTAGGTAGAGCAACTGAAATAGCAACTCAATCGGAGAGAGACACATGATCAACGCAGCACTCAGTCATCTGGCCTCTTCGTTGAATCAGCAATTCAAGAGCAATTTCCAACTGATCGAGGATGTGGTGATGGTGTCCAGCCTGATGGAGCTGGATGGCAGCGTGACTCCCAACGCCAACAACAAAGTGGTCCTGACGCTCGTGAACGTTGAAAAAGATACGATGCCGCGCCAGCCGTCCGGCGGCGGCCGCAGCATGAGCGACCGCCTGCTGCAGTACAACGCCCCCTTGTACCTGAACCTGTACGTGATGATGTCGGCCAATTTCGGCGCCGGCAACTACAGCGAAGCGCTCAAGTACATTTCACAGGCCATCGCCTTTTTCCAGCAGCGTCCGGTGTTTGACCAGCACAACAGCCCCGGCCTGGACCGCCGCATCGAGCGTCTGGTGCTGGACATCGAAAACCTGCCGATTCCCGACCTGAACAATCTGTGGAGCCTGCTGGGCGGCCGCTACCTGCCGTCGCTGTTCTACAAGGTGCGCATGATCACCGTCGACGCCAACGCGATTGCCGGCCAGCTGCCGGTGATCACCGACGTCGAGCCGGCGGCGGCCAGGAGCTAGCCGATGGCGCGCTACCAGCACATGTTTTCGGTCACCGTCACGCACGAGTACCACGCGGACCAGCCGGTGCCGGACCTGCGCTTCGTGCCGTCGGCGCCGACCGCCGCGCTGATGGAGCGCGAGGAGATGCTGCTGCGGACCACTGCCGCCGGCATGGAGCTGTGGCAGGCGGCGCCGCGGCCGGAGCGGCCCGGACCGCCGGCCGGTCTGCTGCACCTGCTGCGCTTCGAAGTGATGTCGGCCGACCCGATGCTGCGCTTCTACACCGAATGGCCGCTGACGGCGCCGCTGCGCTTCAGCAACCGCTATCCGGGCGCGGACGGCACCGAGCCGCGCCTGCGGCCGGCGCGCTGGGCGCGCCGCGTGCCCAACGCCGGCATGGTCAACCAGTTGAAGCAGCCGCTGTTCCGCGTCGACATCGCGTTCCGGCCGGCGCCGCAGGCGGCGCCGCCGCAGTGGCAGGTGGCGCTGGCGTCGCGCAAGCTGCACTGGAAATACTATTTTTCGGGCGCGCTGGCGTCCCGGCAATTGAACATCGTCGATCTCGACGCCGCCGATAGCGCGCCGGGCATCAGTTTCGCGCCGGCGCTGCCGGCTGCGATCGAGGGCGGTAGTGCGTATCTGTCGGCGCTGGCGCTGCCGATACAAAAAATCCCGCAGCAACGCCTGCAGTTGCGGGAGGTGGGAGCGGCGGGGAAAGTGCTCATCAGGCGGTTGCCCAATGCCAGCGTTGAAAAAATGGGCAAGCAGCGAGGTCCCAACGGCCAGTCTTTGATCGTTGCGGAAATTTACATTCATCAATAATTTTCAAAGGAAGACGTATGGCTAGCGCGTATAAAACCCCTGGTGTCTATATCGTTGAAAAAAATGCGTTTCCGAACTCGGTGGTGGAAGTCGCTACCGCGGTTCCCGCGTTCATCGGTCACACCAAGATCTCCGACAACAAGGGCAGTCCGCTGAAAAACAAACCTTGGCGCATCACCTCCTTGTCGGAATTCGTCAACTATTTCGGCGGTCCGCCGGAAGACAAGTTCGAGTTCGACAAGAACGCCGACGTGAATGTCGAGAACGACTTCAAGAGCGCCGGCGAAGGCTATGTGCTCAAGCGTAAGAACGCCAAGCCGGACACCTTCCGCTACTACCTGTACTACAGCATGGAGCTGTTCTTCCAGAACGGCGGCGGCCCGTGCTACATCGTCTCGATCGGCGGCTACGGCGACACCGGCCCGGACAAGCCGGCGCTGGAGCACGGCATCGACCTGCTGCTCAAGGAGCAGGAACCGACCATCGTGGTGATCCCGGACGCCATGGCGCTGCCGCAGGACGACGCCATCGCGCTGCAGCAGGCCGCGCTCAAGCATTGCGGTTTCCAGACCAAGAACCGCTTCGCCATCCTCGACATCACCGACGGCTACCGCGAGCAGACCGACAAGGCCGGCAATTGCGTGGCGAACTTCCGCGGCGACCTGGGGATCAACTTCCTCAACTATTCGGCCGCCTACTATCCGTGGCTGAACACCTCGATCGTGCAGACCACCGACCTCGGCTTCGCCAGCTTCGTCGACCTGACCAAGGTCAAGGACCTGCTGCTGGGCGAAGCCGGCGGCGAGGCTGCGCCGCAGGACCTGAAGGACATCCTGGGCCAGGTCGGCGACGACAAGCGCGATCCGAAAGCCAAGACCTATCTGTCGGACGACGAGCTGCACAAGATCCTGTTCGCGATCAGCCCGACCTACGCCAACATCCTGCTGGCCATCAAGCGCAAGCTGAACCTGCTGCCGCCGGGCGCCGCCATGGCCGGCGTCTACACGCTGGTCGACAACGCGCGCGGCGTGTGGAAGGCGCCCGCCAACGTCAGCCTGGCCTCGGTGGTGTCGCCGGCGGTCAACATCACCCACGACGAGCAGGAAAACCTGAACGTCACCACCGCCGGCAAGTCGATCAACGCGATCCGCTCCTTCATCGGCGAGGGCACGCTGGTGTGGGGCGCCCGCACCCTGGACGGCAACAGCCTGGACTGGCGCTACATCAATGTGCGCCGCACCATGATCATGATCGAGGAATCGCTGCGCCTGGCGACCAAGGCCTATGTGTTCGAGCCCAACGTCAGCGGCACCTGGGTCACCATCAAGGGCATGGCCAGCAACTTCCTGACCAGCGTGTGGAAGCGCGGCGGCCTGGCCGGCGCCAGCCCGGAAGATGCGTTCAGCGTCAGCGTCGGCCTCGGCGAGACCATGACGCCCGAAGACATCCTCGAAGGCATACTGCGCGTGACCATCCTGGTCGCGATCAGCCGTCCGGCAGAGTTCATCGAGATCACCTTCCAGCAGCAGATGCAAAAATCCTGAGCCGTTGCGTTAACGATCTAAATCACTATCCAAACTAAATAAAGAGGTGTGTTATGGCAGACGATGGAGCAAGTCAATCAACCAGTGTATGGCCTATGCCGAAATTCTATTTCCGCGTGAAATGGGATTCGAACGAGTTGGCCTTCCAGGAAGTGTCGGGTCTGGACATCCAGTCCGAAGAGATCAAGTACCGCCACGGCAACAGCCCGGTATTTTCCGTGATCAAGATGCCGGGCATGAAAAAGTACGGCAACATCACCATGAAGAAGGGCGTGTTCAAGGGCGATAACAAGTTCTGGGACTGGCTCAACCAGATCAAGCTGAACACCATCAAGCGCGTGCCGGTGATCATCAGCCTGCTGGACGAGGCCGGCAACGACACGATGATCTGGACCCTGACCAATGCCTGGCCGACCAAGATCTCCAGCACCGACCTGAAGTCCGAAGGCAACGAGGTGGCGATCGAATCCATCGAGATCGTCCACGAGGGCTTGACGATCGAGGCGAAGTAGTCCTAGCCGATGAGCGCCGCCGATTATTTCGACGACGGCTATCCGCCGCCGGCGTTCTACTTCACCGTTACTTTCGGCAACGGCAGGAAGGTGGCCGACACCGCGTTTACCGAGGTGTCGGGCATCGCCACCGAGTTCGAGGTGGAGTCGCTGACGGAGGGCGGCGAGAACCGCTTCGTCCACCAGCTTCCCGTCAAGATCAAGCATGGGAACCTGGAGATGAAGCGGGGCATCGCCAAGAAGGCCTCGCCGCTGGTGGCGTGGTGCAAGGAGACGCTGGAAGGCGAGCTGGCCACGCGCATCGAGACCCAGACCATCATCGTCAAGCTGACCGGCGACAAGGGGCAGGTGCTGCGCGGCTGGAAGTTCAACAACGCGTATCCGGTCAAGTGGAGCGTCGACGGGTTCAACTCCACCAAGAACGAGGTGGCGGTCGAATCGATATCGTTTGCCTACACCTATTCCGAACGCATCGTCTAAGGGAGGGCGTCGCCATGGCGATAGAAATCAAGGAGCTGGTCATCAAGACCACCATCGTCGACCGTCCGGCCGCCGCCGAGCGGGCGCCGGAGCTGACGCGCGCCGCCCGCGCGCAAATCCTGGCCGAGTGCCGCCGGATGGTCGACGAGCTGCTGCGCGAGCGGGGAGAGCGCTAGCGATGTCGGGACAAAAAACACTGCTGAAGATCTCCGGTTGTTCGGTGTCGACCACCGGCGTGGTGACGGTCGACAGTTCGGCGCCGAAGTTCGAGGTGCTGATCAATCCGCCGAGCTATTCGATCAATTCCGCCATCCTGTATGTCGAAGAACAGGCCATGGGCCAGGCCGGCCATGAATCCAAGTTCTACACCATGGAGGCGGAAAAACTGAAGCTGCCGTCGCTGACCTTCGACGGCACCGGCGCCGTGCCCGGTTCGAAGATGCCGGTCAAGGAGCAGGTCAGCCTGCTGCGCAAATGCGTCTACGCCTATGTCGGCACCAAGCACGAGGCGCCCATCGTGCAGGTGGTGTGGGGCAGCATGATTTTCTATGGCCGCGTGAAGGAACTGGATTTCAACTATACGCTGTTCAAGCCGACCGGCGAGCCGCTGCGCGCCAAGGTCGACATCAGCTTCGTCGAGTATGCCAGCGCCGGCCAGCTGGCGCTGGAGGCCAACCGCAGCTCGCCCGACATGACGCACCTGGTGCAGGTGCGCGCCGGCGACACCCTGCCGCTGCTGTGCGAAAGGATATACCGCGACCCCGGCTATTACCTGGAGGTGGCGCGCATCAACGGCCTGACGGCGTTCCGCAAGCTGGAGCCGGGCACCAGCCTGCGCTTCCCGCCGCTGGGCTAGATGCACGACATTATTTGAGAGAGTTCCAATGGCAGTGTCTCCGCTAAAGAGCAGCAATGGTTTGATGAGCTTCACCATCACGAGCGATGGCGCGGCCATCCCCGACCTGTTCCAGATCGTGTCGATCGAAGTCAACCATAGCGCCAACCGCATCCCGTCGGCCATCATCACCGTGCTGGACGGCGACATGCCCGACGCCAAGTTCCCGATCTCGGACGCCCAGAATTTCAAGCCGGGCGCGGTGATCGTCATCAGCGCCGGCTACGAGAGCATCGTCAAGCCCATCTTCACCGGCATCGTCATCAAGCACAGCATCAAGATCAGCGGCGACAACTACGCGCGCCTGGTGATCGAATGCCGCGACAAGGCGCTGGCCATGACGGTCGGCCGCAAGAACGCCAATTATGTGGAAAAGAAGGACAGCGACATCATCTCGTCGCTGATCGTCAAGGCCGGCCTGACGGCCGACGTCACCGCCACCACGGTGACCTACAAGGAGCTGGTGCAGTACTACGCCACCGACTGGGACTATATGATGGCGCGCGCCGAAGCCAACGCCATGCTGGTCACGGTCGATGCCGGCAAGGTCACGGTGCAGGCGCCGCAGGCGACGGCGGCGGTGCTGCTGCTGACCTACGGCGTCGACATGCAGGAATTCTCGGCCGAGCTCGACGCACGCTCGCAACTGAAGTCGGTGACCGCCACCAGCTGGGACCTGGCCACGCTGAAGGTGGTGGCGCAGACCGCCGCACCGCTGACGCTGCAGGCCCAGGGCGACATCCAGTCGGCCGCGCTGGCCAAGGTGCTGGGCCTGGAAAGCTACGCCCTGCAAACGGCGGCGCCGCTGGACAGCGCGGCGCTGGCCGCCTGGACCAAGGCCCAGCAAACCAAGGCCGCGCTGGCGCGCATCCGCGGCCGCGTGGTGTTCCAGGGCAGCGCGCTGGCCAAGGTCGGCGCGGTGCTGACGCTGGCCGCGGTCGGCGACCATTTCAACGGCGACGTCATTGCCTGCGGCGTGACGCACCGCCTCAAGGACGGCGACTGGACCACCGAGGTGGAATTCGGCATGCCGACCTACTGGTTCACCGACCAGCACCAGCTGCACGCGCCGGAAGCGGCCGGGCTGACCGCCGGCATCGCCGGCCTGCACATCGGCATCATCAAGAAGCTCGACGCCGACCCGGAAGGCCAGTACAAGCTGCAGGTGTCGGTGCCGCTGATGCAGGCCGAGACCGACGGCGTCTGGGCGCGCTTCGCCAGCTTCTACGGTTCGAGCGGCTTCGGCGCCTTCGTGCTGCCCGAGATCGGCGACGAGGTGGTGCTGGGCTTCTTCAACAACGATCCGTCGTGCCCGGTGATCCTGGGCAGCCTATACAGCAGCAAGCACGTGCCGCCCTATACGCCGACGGCCGACAATTTCTTCAAGGCGCTGGTCACGCGCAGCAAGCTGAAGATGGAGTTCGACGACGACAAGAAAGTCATCACCTTCATCACGCCCGGCAACAACAAGATCGTCATCAGCGACGATGCCAAGTCCATCCTGCTGCAGGACCAGAACAGCAACAAGGTCGAGCTCAGCCCCACCGGCATCCTGCTCGACAGCCCCAAGGACATCACCATCAGCGCCAAGGGCAAGGTGTCGATCTCGGCGGTGCAGAACGTCGACATCGCCGCCAAGATGGACGTCACGGTCGCCGGCCTGAACATCAGCCAGAGCGCCAACGTCGGCTTCACCGCCAAGGGCGCCGCCACCGCCGAGCTGTCGGCCGCCGGCCAGACCACCGTCAAGGGTGCGCTGGTGATGATCAACTAATGATGGACCAAGGATACCCGCCATGCCGCCAGCCTCCCGCATCACCGACATGCACGTCTGCCCGATGGTGACGCCGGGGCTGCCGCCGATACCGCACGTCGGCGGGCCGATCACCGGCCCCTGCGTGCCGAACGTGCTGATCGGCAGCCTGCCGGCCGCCGTGGTGGGCGACCTGTGCGTCTGCGTCGGCCCGCCGGACAGCATCGTCAAGGGCAGCGCCACGGTGCTGATCGGCGGCCGGCCGGCCGCCCGCATGGGCGACACCACCGCCCACGGCGGCAATATCGTGTTCGGCCTGCCGACCGTGATGGTCGGTGGCTGACGTGGCGCGCATCGTGGACAGCGACAACGCCTTCCTGGGCACGGGCTGGAGCTTCCCGCCGGAGTTTTCCCGGCGCGGCGGCGTGCGCATGGTCAGCGCCGAAGAGGATATCCGCCAAAGCCTGCGCCTCTTGCTGGCGACCACGCCGGGCGAGCGGGTGATGCAGCCGAGCTTTGGCTGCGGCATCAAGAGCCATATCTACGACAGCATCAACGAAAGCACCATCACCATCCTGAAGGACCTGATCAGCCAGTCCATCCTGTTCTTCGAGCCGCGCGTGACCCTGGAGTCCATTGTCGAGGACAGCACGGGCGCGCTGGAGGGGCGGCTGGACTTCATGATCGTCTACACCATCATCAGCACCAACACCCGCCACAACATCGTCTATCCGTTCTACATCCGGGAAGGCAGCGATGTGCAGATCTAGCATCCATGGATGGCGGCGATGACGGCGCACCTGTTCGTCAGCGACGGCCGCGACCAGTTCCACCGCCGTCCGCAGGCCTTGTGCGGCGACTATTTCCAGCTCAACGAAATGTCGTTCGAGCAGCTGCTCGCGCTGGCGACGGAGTATGCGCGCCTGGTGCGCTTCTTCCAGCTGGACCTGAGCGCGGACGGCGACTGGAACCAGTATTTCAGCGCCGATGAAACGGTGCTGATGGCGGCCGTCCTGGCGGTCGACACCGAGCGCATGCTGGCCTTGTTCGAGCAGCGCCTGCAGCGCCAGCCGCGCTATGCGGACTGGTTCGAACGCGACATGGTCCAGCCGCTCGACGGCGGCTACCGCGACGTCATCGATTCGCCGCTGCTGGCGGCGCGCGTGCTGGACGGCTGGATGTCGGCCATCCTGCGGCTGCAGGGCGTGATCGGCCAGGAAGTCAAGCGCCTGCTGGAAGGCATCCTGCGCGGCCTGGAGGTGGAGATGGAGGCGCTGGCGGCGTCGGTGCCGCCCAGCCTGCCCGAGGACGCCGGCCCGCTGTTCTCGCGCCACTTCATCGGCCTGACCCGCTGGCGCGAGATCCCGCCGCGGCCGATCGAGATCACCGAGGCCCGCCACAGCTTCCATACGCTGACGCAGGCGGTGCGCATGCTGCAGAACGGCATCCGCCAGCGCCTGCCGAAATCGCTGGACAGCGGCGACCACGATCCGGGCATCAGCCTGCTGATCGGCTTCATCCAGCTGTTCCAGCAACTGCTGCAACGGCTGAACCGCTTTGGCGACAAGCGCATCGACTTCTATTACCAGCGCGTGCTGGACATGCAGCCGCAGCCGCAAAAGCCGGACAGCGCCTTCCTGGTGATACGGCCGACTGCGGCCGCGCGCCAGATCCAGATCGAGGCGGGCGCCGAGTTCATCGGCGGCGTCGACGACAACCTGGAAGACATCATCTACGCCACCGAGCGCGCCGCGACGCTGAGCGACGCCCGCGTGGCGGCCGTGCATTCGCTGTACTTCGAGCGCAACGCCAGCGACGATACGGTGGGCAGCTACCATCGGGCGTTCGAGATGCTGCAACTCGACAGCGATGAACGCGACCATGAGAAGCTGCCGCCGATGCCGCTGATGGGGGCGCCCAAGCCGGGCGAGCCGCTGCATGGCCGCGTCAGCGCCGGTTTCGGCTTTGCCGTCGCCAGCAAGGTGCTGCTGCTGCGCGAAGGCGAGCGCAAGGTGCGCGTGCTGTTCCAGTACCGCGACCCGGTCGATCCGCAGCGCAATCCGGTCGACGCCACGCTGAAGGAAATCATGGAGCAAGTGCGGCGCAATCCCAAGCGCCGCCAGAACGTGGTCCGCAAGCTCAGTGTCAGCGATGTGTTCGTGCGGCTGTTCCGCGCCATGTTCCGCATTTCGGTGACGACGGCGGACGGCTGGTATCACCTGCCCGAATACCGGCCCGAGTACCGCGATATGGACGACAGCCTGCCGCCGGGCTGCCTGGTGCTGGAATTCGTGCTGCCGGCCAGCGCCCCGGCCACCGAGTGCTACAACCCCGCGCTGCACGGCGCCGGCTACGACACCACGCTGCCGGTGGCGCGCTTCGAGATGACGCAGAACGAGTACCGCTATCCGTACGACATCCTGTCCAACTGGATCCTGCAGGACATCCGCATCGATGTCGACGTGCGCGGCGTGCGCAAGCTGCTGCTGCACAACCAGGTCGGCCAGTTGAGCGCGCTCGCGCCGTTCATGCCGTTCGGTCCGCTGCCGGCGGTCGGCGCCTATATGATCGTCGGCTGCGAGGAAATCCTGTACAAGCAGTTGCGCGACCTCTCGATCGATGTCGAATGGACCGGCTTGCCCGCCGGCCTGGGCGGCTTTGCCGAGTACTACCGTGCCTATCCGGTGCCGCTGAAGAGCGGCGAGGTGCAGGCCAGCGTGTCGGTGCTGGCCGATGGCCGCTGGATCAAGACCGGCGACACGGCGCCGGTGTTCCGCTACGTGGTCAATGCCGACGGCAGTCCCACCAACCTGACCAGCCCGGAGAGCACCATCAGCTTCCAGCCGACGGTGCAGTACTACAAGCCGCTGCGCATGCCGCCGGTGGACGGCGTGCCGTTCAACTATACCTCGTCGAGCATGAACGGCTTGTTCATGCTGACGCTGGAGGGCCCGGACGGCGCGCTGGGCCACCAGCAGTATCCGGGCCTGCTGTCGCAGGTGCTGACGCACAACGCGCAGATGAAGAAGCCGCTGCTGATGAAGCCCTTGCCGAATCCGCCCTACACGCCGCAGATCAGCCGCATCGCGCTGAATTACCGGGCCAGCGCGCGCATCGCCTTTGAAAAGCCGGCCGCCACGGCCAGCCTGGCCGAGACCGAGAGCTTCTTCCATCTGCATCCGCTGGGCTGGCAGGCGATGTTTTCGGCCGACACCCGCTTGATCTCGCAGATCCCGGTGTACGAGCATCCGGGCAATCTGCTGATCGGGGTGGAGGGCAAGGACCTGCGCGGCACGCTGTCGCTGTATTTCTACCTGCGCGAAGACTCGCTGCCGATGACGCACATCAAGGATGCCGGCCTGCGGTGGTGGTACCTGTCCGACAACCGCTGGCGCGAACTGGCGGCCAACAGCATCCTGGAGGATTCGACCAAGGGTTTCATGACCAGCGGCATCGTCCTGCTGCAACTGCCGGACGATATCGACACCACCAACACGGTGATGCCGCCGGGCGTGTTCTGGCTGCGCGCGACGGCGAAGGACGGCGTCGAGCGCTTCTGCAGCCTGTACGCGATCTATGCGCAGGCGATCAAGGTCACCTGGCGGGCCGACCGCGGCAAAAAGCCGCAGGCGGTGATGCCGGCCATGCGCATCACCAAAAGCGCCAAGAATATTCCGGGCGTGGACAGCATCTACCAGGTCCGCCGCTCGTTCGACGGCAAGGCGGCCGAGAGCGCGTCGCAGTTCCGCGTCCGCGCCAGCGAACGGCTGCGCCACAAGAGCCGCGCGCTGACGGCGGCCGACTACGAATTGCTGATACTGGAGCGCTTCCCCCAGGTCTACAAGGTCAAGTGCTTCGCCAACCTGTGTTCGGAGCAGGACGAGGCGCGCCGCGTACGGCCGGGCCATATCCTGATCGTCGCCATCCCGCACCTGAACCGCGACGGCCACGTCAACCAGCGGCCGACCTTGAGCGGCCACCTGATCCACGAAATCCAGCAGTTCATCCGCCAGTACGCGATGAGCGACGCCACCATCAGCGTCGAGAATCCGGTGTACGAGGAGATCCAGGTGCGCTGCACGGTGAAGCTGACGTCCCAGCTGAACAGCGGCCGCCTGATCGAACGCATCAACCAGGAGCTGTGCGATTACCTGTCGCCGTGGAACGCCAAGGGCATACACCAGCACTTCGGCTGGACGCTGCGGCAGCACGATGTGGTGGCGTTCCTGCTGGACCTCGATTGCGTGGAAGAGGTCACCGGCGTTTCGCTGCTGCAGATCGCGCCGCTCGGCCTCAGCACGGATCGCCGCTACAGCTTGCAGGACAACGCGCGCAGCAAGGACGCCGGCAGCAAGACCATCCATCCGAGCTATCCATGGAGCATCGCCGTGCCGATGAACCAGCACTGGATCTTGTCGGCGGATCGACTGGAAACCAGGGATGGCGTGCCGATCGGCATCAAGGAACTCAAGGTGGGCTCCACCTTCATCATCTCTTCGAGGAACAAACCATGAAAAAAATCCCGCGCGCCGAGCTGAAGGAACACTTCCAGCAGGGAAAAATGCCGACCCAGGAGGATTTCGCCGACTTGATCGATTCCATGTTGAACATGCTCGACGAAGGCTTCGACAAGTCGCCCGAGGACGGGCTCAAGGTGGAGCAGCTGCAAGGCGGCAAGCTGCTGAGCTTTTACAAGGATATCAACATCGGCGAGGCGCTGTGGTCGCTGGAGCTGGACAAGGCCAGCAACAGCCTGAGTTTCCAGAATGGCCAGGCGCAGCCGCTGCTGACGCTGTCGAGCACCACCGACAGCGACAAGATCCAGCGCACGCTGGTGGGCATCCGCCAGAACAATCCCAAGTACGAGCTGGACGTGGTCGGCACGGTGGCCTCGAACGCGCGCGTGGGCCGCAGCGGCGAGCTGGCGGTGCCGGCCGACAGCAACTGGTACGACATCACCGACTTCATGACCGGCTGCCAGGCGTGGGAAGTGATGGCGGGCGCCGGCGCCAAGGACAGCGAAGGACGCTACGCGGTGATGCATGCCTTCGCCATGAACGCCTTCGGCTCGGGCAGCGGCGAGATCACCTATCACCAGGCTCACTTCGGCAACAAATGCAGCCGCATCGAACTGCGCTGGCTGCGCGACGAGCAGGACCGTTTCTCGTTCAAGCTGCAGATGCGGGTCGGCTGTTCGTACGGCGACAAGGTCTGGATCAAGTACCACATGACGCAGCTGTGGCAGGACACGCTGATGCTGGACAGCGACAAGCAGCCGCAGCGCCAGCCCAGCCCGCAATATGACGTCAAAGGCAAGGTGAGGAGCTGACACCATGTGCGAACCGAACAGCAATGGCATCCAGCTGGACCTGACGGCGGAGCAGGCCAACCTGATCCTGGAAGGGTTGGCTGAACTGCCGTTCAAGCAGGTGTTCGAGTTGATCGGCCATCTGAACCAGCAGGCGCAGGCCGCGTTTGCCGCCGCCGGCGGCGAGCCGGAGCGCGTGCATTTCGTGGTCGGGCCGATGCAGATGCGGCTGATCCTGTCGTCGCTGGGGCAGATGCCGTTCAACCGGGTCAACCAACTGCTGCGCAGCATGCACCAGCAGATGCGGATGCGCGATGGCTGACGACCACATCAAGCGTGTGCAGACCGACCCCGATGGCCTGGATTTCAGCGGCCTGCGGGGCAAAGGCATTGCTTTATTGCAGGGCCTGTCGCGCGACGCCTGGACCGACTACAACCTGCACGATCCCGGCGTCACGCTGCTGGAGATGCTGTGCTATGGCTTGACCGACCTGGTCTACCGCACCGATTTCGACGTCGCCGATTTCCTCACCGACGAGTCGGGCTCTATCGACTATCACCGGCAGGCGCTGTTTGCGCCGCAGGATATCTTCCCCAACGCGCCGGTTACCGAGATCGATTTCTGCAAGTTGATCTACGACGATTTGCCGCAGGTCGACGATGTGTGGATCAGGACCGCCCGCGACGACGGCGAGGCCAGCGGCTTGTTCCGCGTGTATATCAAGCCACATGAATCGATGACCAGGGAAGGCGAGTCCGACTGGGAGCAATTGCGGCGGGACGTGGTCGAGCTGCTGTCCATGCACCGCAACCTGTGCCGCGACGTCGAGCGGGTCCACATGGTGCAGTCCGAGCCCTACACGCTGGGTGGCGAGATTGAAATCGACGACAGCCGTCCTGCCGCTGAAATCTATGCCGACATCTATTTCCGTTGCGGCAAGGCGATCTCGTCCGGCGGCCAGATCATGCGCTTTGAAGAGGCGCTGAACCAGGGTATGAGCTGGGAAGAGTTGCTGACCGGTCCGTTGACCAGGCACGGCTATATCCAGGATAGCCACTTCGAGCGCTCGAACTACGATGTCGATGTCGTCAAGCTGATTTCGCTGGTGCGCAATATTTCCGGCGTCAAGCATGTCAAGAGCCTGTGCCTGCTGGACCGCGAGGACCAGCGGCACGCGCAGATCAATATGAAACACACAGATGAGATCTGCCCGGTGCTGGCGTTTCCGAAGACCGATGCATCGCTGGAAGCGTTGCGGCTGGTGCGCGGCAAAGGCGCCGGCCAGCTGGCCGCGCCGCGCCAGAGCGCGGTGCAGTTCCGCGAACAGGTCAAGCTGTACCTGCGCAAGCTGGAATTCGAGCACGACGCCTTCCGCAACAACGTCGGCAATCTGCACCGGCTGGTCAGCATGCCGCGCGGACAATACCGCGAGCTGGCCGAATACAGCTCGGTCGGCGAGCACACGCCGGCCATCTACGGCATCAATCACTACGGCGTGCCGAGCTCCGAGCCGCCGGATGTGCATGCGCGCGCGCGGCAGTTGAAAGCCTATCTGTATCCGTTCGAGCAGCTGATGGCCAACTACCTGGCTTCGCTGCAAGGCATCAAGCACCTCTATTCGATCGACGCCTCGCTGCAACAGACGTATTTCGCGCAATTCCTGACCGATACCCAGGTACCCAACCTGAAGGTGCTGTACGGCGAGCAGGGCACTCCGCAGCAAGTGCAGGCGGTGTTGCGCGAGCAGGACGCCTACACCGACCGCCGCAACCGCGTGCTGGACAGCCTGCTGGCGGTCTACGGCGAAGTGTTCCCCGCCGACGCCATGCGCCGCTACGACGTCTACCATGCCGAAGACATCGAGCTGCACCTGATCGATTGCAAAATCCGCCTGCTGAACCATCTGTGCCGGCTGAGCGGCAATCGCGGCAACGCCATGCACATGCAGGCGGATTACTGGCATGGCCTGAACTATGCGTCGATTCAGCACCGGATACAGCTGCTGTGCGGTGGCAGTGAGGACGCCGTCGGCCGTTCGCTGATAGGCGGCATCGACAACGACAAGGTGCGGTTCGTCGGCGACCAGCGCTATCTGGAAGCGCTGGCGCAGCCGGAAGTCAAGCTCGGCGATACCACGCCATTGGCCAGGTACGAAGGCGCCGCCGATATCGAAACGATCGACTTGCCGCACGCCGCAGTCAGCCCGGCGCTGATGAAGGCGGGCGTACATCGCGGCAACTACAGCGTGCTGGAAGCCGGCGACCAGCAAGGCTGGCTGTGCCTGAACGTGGACGGCGAGCGCTGCTGGCCGATCGCGCTGAAGCCGCTGGACGAGTTGCCACGGTACGGCCAGCAATTCATGGACCGCTTGATCGCGCTGAGCAAGGGGTGCGAGGGGTTCCACCTGCTGGAGCACCTGTTGTTGCGGCCGCGCGGCGAGCAGGCTGGCTTCAAGCTGGATCCGGCCTTCCACGCGCACCGGGTCAGCATCGTCCTGCCGGGCTTCACCGCGCGCTTTGCCGATCTCGGTTGCCGGGCGTGGGTCGAGGAAATGATCGCGCAGAATTTGCCGGCGCATATCCTGCCGACGTTCTATTGGCTGGACTTCGTGTTCATGACGCAGTTCGAGTTGCGCTATCACTATTGGCTGGAGATGCTGGCCTCGGTCTCCAACGGCAGCGTCGAGCTGACCGACCGGCTCGACACGGCGTCGGCGCAATTGACGGCCTTCCTCGCCAGCGCATCCAGGCACCAGACCAACAGGGTATGGCTATGAACCTGCGCGCGCCCAATCTCATCCACGGACTGACGTTCGACATCTCGCTGGCCGGTGCGGCCGACGATGGCGAGGCGTTGGCCGACATGATCAAGGCGTCGCTGCTGCCGGTCATGGACGAGGTGCTGGCGCAGTGCGACCAGCCAGACCGGCTGCGCCGCATCGAACAGCTGGAAATCGATCTGGGCACGGTATCGCAGGACGACTTGGCCAGCGAGCTGGCGCGACGGCTGTTCGACAGGCTGTCGGAAGCATTGCAGTGGCCGGTGGACGGCGAGATGATGGCTGGCGCGGCCGGCCAGGTCGGCATGTCCATTGGATCGGGGGTTATCGACGTCACCGACGAGCGCGCAGCGCCGCCGGGCGAGCTGCTGCTCCGCTTCCTGCGTACCGGCCGCCTCGCCCCGTGGCTGGTGAACGCGACAGGCGACGCGCACCGTCAATTGCTACTTCAGGTACTGGACCTGCCGCAAGCGCTGGACGTGCTGCGATCCGCCGTCAACGATGCCCGGATGCTGACGCGCCTGGTGCGACAGTTCGACGACGGCGCCTTGCGCAGCGTAGCGGCGCTGCTGACGGACGCCTGGCCGGAGCAGGCGAGGGCCCGTGCGCAGCAGATGCCGCTGAAGCATGACGCAGGCATCGAAATCGACTGGCGCCATCAGCTGCAGGCCAGCCTGGCGCCACCGGCATTGCCGAACGACAGCGAGGACCTGCAGCACTTGCAAGGCATACTATCGGGGGCCACGACGCCGCAACGCATTGCGCTGCAAGTTGCCTGGGCCACGCTGAGCGCCGAGGTCCGCCAGCGGTTGGGCACCCGCCAGATCGACGAGCTCAATCCGCAAGGCAAAGCCGACCTCACGCTGATCTTGCGCCAGCATGCGAATGAATTGCTCGCCGGCCTCGATGCCGCGCAAATCAGCACAGTCCTCCGGCTACTGCTCGCCGGCGACGGCGCAGCCAGCACAGTCGAATCGATGCTCATGCCGATACCTGATGCTGTTGCCACCGCTGCCACCGCCACAGCTGCAACCGCCGTCGCGACCGCGACCGCCGCGACTGCCACTGCCACCGCGACTACCGCCACCGCGACTTCGCCTGCTGTCGCCTTCACCGTTGCGATCGCGCCGACCGTTGACGTCACCGCCGCAACAGCAGCAGCCCCCGCAACTGTGGTCGCCACCGCCGCGACTGTAGTTGCGACCGCCACCGTCCTGGCGAAGACCGCCGCTGGCCCAGCGCTGCTCGCCGGCGCCTGGCAAAGTTTCGATGCAGGCGAGCGTGCCGCCTTCCGCGTCAACCGCGAACAACTGCTAGCCGGGATCGTCGTCCACACCGGTGGCCGAGCCCTGACCACGCTCAGCACGCAGCAGAAGGCCAACCTGCTGCTCACCCTGCAGCCGCTCGCAACCAAATTGTTCGCCAAATTCGGCGAAAAATGGCAGCCATCGCACACCGAAGCCCTGCTAAACCTGCTGTTGCAAGGCAGCCCGGCATTAACCTCAAACCAGTCCACACCGGCCAGTGCAAGCGAGCAGCCACCAGCCAGCGCAAGCGGCCAACCACCAGCCACCAGCCCTACAGCGGAACCGGACCGCGCGCCATCGCCGCACATGGCGGCTCTGCAAGCCGCCTTGCGCGCGGAAGAAGCCGCTGCCACCAGCGACACCGCACCACAGCCGCCAGGCCAGACCTTGCTGGAAAACGCCCTCAAGACGCTCACGCCAACGCAAAAAAAAGCGTTCGCCACAATCTGGCAGCGCCTGTCCGGCGAGATTGCCCGCCGCACCGGCGGCCGACTGCTATCAACGCTAAGCACCCAGCAAAAAGCCGACCTCGCGCAGCTCCTGCGTCCACTCGCAATCGAGCTGCTCGCACCATGGGCCGACAAATGGACACCTGTACAGACCGAAGCAACGGTCAACCTCCTGTTGACAAGCGCCGAAGCCCACGCCGAAGTGGAGTCCATGCTGGCCAGCGTGCCGATCCATCCCATCAGCGGCAAAGATCTTACTTCGCCGGATTCGACGACAACGCGGCAGGATCGTCCACCGTCACCGCACATCGCCGGGCTGCAAGCCGCATTGCGCGCGGAGGAAAATGCCGCCGCAGGCAGTGACACTGTACAAGAACAGGCAAGCCACCATCAGAACCTGGCCATGCTGGAACGCGCTTTGGCTGGCTTCACGCCGCCACAGCACAAAGCATTCGCCACCATCTGGCGGCAGCTGTCCGACGAAATCGACCGCCGCACCGTCGACCGCGAACTGTCGGCGCCAGGCGTTCAGCAAAAGGCCGATCTCGTGCAGCTCCTGCGCTCGCTTGCAGTCGAGCTGCTGGCACCATTGGCCGACAAATGGACAGCTGCGCATACCGATGCAACGCTCAAGCTCCTGCTGTCGAGCGACAACGTCAGCGCCAAAGTATCGGCTATGCTGGCCGGCAGGGAGGCTATGCCCGCCGGCGGCGATGATCGTGCGCCTTCGAATTCGGCGGCAACGCGGCAGGATCGGCCACCGGCACCGCACATCGCCGCACTGCAAGCCGCGTTGCGCGCGGAGGAGGCCGCCGCCGGCGACCGTGCGCAAGATCTGGTAATCCAGCAAGAGAGCCGGACATTGCTTGAACGCGCTTTGACCGGCCTTACATCAGCACAATACAAAGCGTTCGCCAGCAGCTGGCAGCGCCTGTCCGACGAGGTCGCCCGTCGCAGCGGTGGCCGCGCAGTGTCGACGCTAGGCGCTCAGCAAAGGTCCGACCTCGCACAGCTCCTACGCCCGCTCGCAATCGAGTTGCTGGCGCCGTTTTCCGATAGCTGGGCGCCTTCACATATCGATGCGTTGCTCAAGCTCCTGCTGGCAAGCGACGACGCCCGCGCCGAAGTGGCGGCCATGCTCGCCAGCTTGGGGGGGGCGGTTGACATGGCCGATGATCGTGCGCCTGCGCTTCCGGTGGACGCGAGGCCGGATCTCGCGCCGTCACCGCACATCGCCGCGCTACAAGCAGCATTGCACGCCGAAGCGGACGCCGAAGCCGCCGCCGGCGCAGTGGACGCAGAAGCGGAAGCCGTCGCAGCTGGAACTGAAGTGGACACAGAAGCAGACGCAGAAGCCATTGCAGCTGGAGCCGAAGTCGATGCTGGGGCCGTTGCAGCGGGAATCGGAGCTGCTGTCGATGCTGATGCTGTCGAGACTAAAACCGAAGCCGCTGCCGCAGCGGCCGCAGCGGAAGTTGGCGCGCAAACGAGCTTGATCGTGCTGAAACGCGTCTTGCAAACCCTCGCTCCGTCGCAGCGCGATGCATTCGCGGCGATCTGGCAGCGCCTCTCCGGCGAGATCGCCAGCCGCTCCGGTGGCCGCGTTCCGGCGGCACTCGGCGCCCAGCAAGCCGCCGACATCAGACAGCTGGTCCACCCAATCGCCGTTGCGCTGCTGTCCGCTCTCGGTGAGGGCTGGGGGACGTCGCAAACCGAGGTAGTGCTCAATCTTCTGCTGGCAAGCGACAATGCCAGCGCCGCCGTGAAGGCCATGCTCGCCACCCCGTCGCCAGCGCATCGAAGCAGCACCGAAAAGAGCACATTGCCAAACGATGCAGTCCAGGACGAAGCACCAATCCCTGCGCCCGATGCACCGGCCCGCGATGCCGCCAGCAACCAGCAAACCCCTCTGCTGGCAGGCGTCTGGTCGGCGCTCGATCCAGTGCAGCGGCTGGCATTCCGGCGTGTCTGGCAGCGCCTGTCCAGCGAGATCGCTCGCCATGCCGATGCACGCGCGCTTGCCACGCTCACCGCGCAGCAGAAAGCCGACCTTGCAGCCCGCCTCCTGCCGTTCGCCGGCACACAAGTCAATGAACTCGCGCATCAATGGCCGGAGGCGGGCCCGCTGCGCGACGCAACGGCCATCGCGCAAGCGGCAGTCCGATTGTTGCTCGCAGGTGATGCCGGCACCGCAGCATTCAACGCGATGCTGGCCGGGCCCGCTGGTCATACGCCTGCACCACGCCCTACAAAATCGGCGAAATCGCATGCTGTTGGCGAGAGCGGCATCAAACCGGCGTCGCAAGACCACCCCATCTCGAATCCATTGCCGGCAGACCAGCAACCGCAAGTCGAAGTGGACCGTTTCACCGCGCATCACGAAGCGTCGCATAACCAGCAGGCCGGCCTGATGTTGCTGACACGCGTATGGCGAAGCTTGGGTGCCGTGCAGCGCACCGCATTCCGAACACTCTGGCAGCGCTTGTTTGAAGAGGTCGCCATCCGCGCCGCCGGCCGCGCACTGACGACGCTCAGCGCTCGGCAGAGAACCGATCTGGCGGCGCTATTGCAACCGGTCACGGCCGAGCTGCTGCAGGAATTCACACAGCAATGGCCGCAGGCGATATCCGCCGAAGACCAGATCGCACTCGCGCAATCGGCAGCCCAACTGGCGCTTGCCAACGATGATGTCGCGCTCGTCATTGTCTCCATGCTGAAAGAGGAGGCCCCTGCGACCATCAAGACTGGCGATGTCGAGCCGGCGCTGGCCGCCTTCCACGACTGGCAGCAGGGCAAGCTGAACATCCAGACGCAATCGCTGTCACTGGCCGATCTGCGGCAATGGCTGAACTGGTGGTTGTTGCACGACCCGCAGCTTGTCAACCAGGATTGCAGCCTGATGCTGTCGGCTATCGACGCCCAGGTGCAGCGTATCGAGGACCCCGTGCGATTCATGAAACGTGTGCTGGCCAGCTTGCAGGCCGGAGAGGCGCTTGACCTGGAGGCGCTGTCCCAACAGTCGGATGCGCCGATCGAAATGACATTGGCCGAAGCGCTGCAGTCCCGCGCCGCGATCCAGCAGTTCATCGCCGGGCAGGGCGCGCAACCGGGCGGCCTGGATTCTGCACAGATGCATCAACTGGTTCGCGCCTGGTTGCGTCACCAGGGCGGGGATACGGCGTTGTTCATGACGGCGATTGAGGCGCATGCGGTGCGGGCGGCGTCTCCACAGGCTTTCCTGCTTGAGGTGCTCAAGCAGTTGACCGTCGATCAGCCGGTCGATCTTGAACAGATACTGGCTGACGGGCTGGCGTCGATGCCGGCTCCGGTCGACAGCGTGCAACCGGTCGAGGACGAGCCTGCGCCGCAAGTGCCGTCGGCATTGCCTGCCCAGCTGAGGCAGGCGTTGCCGAAGCGCTTGGCGACGGCGATGCTGCAAGCCGATTTCGCTTCATTGGACATCATCTGGCCGGATCTCGTTCAGTCCCACGCGACCGAACTGGCGGAGGCGGCGCGGCACTATCTGGCGCGCAGCGATGTCCGGGAGCGGCTGGTGGCGCATACCGATGCCGCCATGCTGAAGGACTTGCTGGGCGCGCTGTCCAGGCCGGCGATGCGGCTGGTGGGGCCGATATTGCAGTATGGCTTGCAGTGCGGCGCGATGCTGCCGTCGCCGTTGTCGGCGGATGCGTTTGAGCAGCATGTGTTGCGCTTTGCTTTCGAGCAGGCGCTGAAGCCGGAGGTCGATGCACTTGCCTGGCTGCGCGGCTTGAGCAGCAGTTTGCCGGCGACGAGTGATGACCAGCGCTTGCAGCTCCACCATGCGTGGTATGAGGTGCTGCGGACCGGGAAGCAGTCTTCGCCATTGTTGGGTGCTCTGGAGCAGGAGTTGTTCTTGTCGTCTGCGCAGGTGATTGGCGGGGCGGAGGCGACGGTCAGCATGCTGTTGGTGCGCGATGCGGAGTTGGATGCGGATGAGCAGGCCGGCTTGGCTTCGCTGATGCAGCGGGCCTTTGCCGAGAATGGCGTTGCGCAGCAAGGGGAGTTGGACGTTGCGCTGGCGAACCGCCGCGCGTTGGAGCGGCTGGCGGATGCCTTACCTGGCGCGAGCATGGCGCGGTTGTTCGCGGCACTGCGGCCGGCGGTGGCGGGGCGCTTGCCGGTGCTGCTGCGTCAACTGCACAAGGGTTTGCCGATATCGTTCGCCGCCGTGCCGGCGATGCTGGACCGGCGTATCTGGAAGGCGATCTACTTGGCGGCGTTTGCCGATGACGCTGTTGACGCCGCCCCCGAAGCCTGGATGCGCGCCGTGGTGATCCACCTGGCAGGCCAGTACCAGCAAGCGGATGCGGAGGTGTGGCTGGGCAAGGTGGCCAAGGCGACTGCGAGCGGAGCCGCCGAACAAACGGCACCGATGGCATCAACCACGCAAGCCGAGCCAACCGCGCCCGTTGGGCCAGCTGAGCAAACAGCGCCGGCCGGGTCAACTGCGCCGGGTGTGGCGGCGCTGGCTGGGCAAGCGGTTGCGGCGATGGACACGGCGGCGGTTACGCCGGAGCAGGCCTTGGTGGGATTGCTGCAGCCTTGGGCGGAGGCGAAGCCCGTGCCGTTGGCGAAGAAACCAGCGCCGGCCAAGCGCGCGAGCGAAGAGGAACTGCCGTTCACCGGCGAGGCGAATATCCACAACGCCGGCCTGGTGATCGTCATCCCCTACGTGCAGCGCCTGTTCGGCATCCTGGAACTGACCGTCGACGGCAAGTTCGTCAGCGACGAAGCCGCCGAACGCGCCGTGCACCTGCTGCAATACGTGGTCACCGGTGAGGAATCCACGCCGGAATACCAGCTCGTGCTCAACAAACTGCTATGCGGCATCCACGGCGGCACGCCTATCGTGCCGGGCATCAGCATCACCGACAAAGAGAAAACCATCATCGAACAAATGTTGAACGGCGTGATTACCCACTGGAGCGCGCTCGGAAAAACCTCCATCGCCGGACTGCGCGAGACCTTCCTGCAGCGCCAGGGACATCTGTATCACGAGGACGAGGCCTGGCACCTGAAGATTCCGCAGAAGTCGTTCGACATGCTGCTGGACCGGCTGCCGTGGAGCTTCGCCATGACCCGGATGCCGTGGATGGCGGAACCCCTGAACGTGACGTGGCGAGGATAAGCGATGAGAGACCACTTGAGCGACATCACAAGCACCCTGGAGCGCGAAGTAGCCTGGTTCAGCCGGGTATGTAACGCCCGCTTCGAGGCCTATTTCAAGACCGACGAGCCGGGCGCCGATATCTCGACGATATGTCCGCCGCCCGACCTGTCGTCCTCGGTCAGCCCGTACGCCGAGCTGGTACGCGAGTACAACATGGGCTTTGCCGAGCGCGTGGTGCTGATGCTGGCCTTCATGCCGCACTTGCGGCCGCAGGTGCTGGATCTGTTCCTGCTGCAAAACGCCGCCCTGGCGCGCGGTTACAGCGAGATCGGCGGCTGGCGCGGCAAGGTGCATTCAGGCTTCCTGCCGACCTGCGAAACCGCCGCCTTCCTGCTGGCCGGCGCCGACCTGGGGCTGCGTTTCAAGGCGGCCGAACTGTTCAAGGACGAGCACTACCTGCGCCGCAGCGGCATCCTCAAACTGGAACACCAGGCCGGCGGCGAGCCGATGTTCGGCTCGGCCCTGATGCTCAGCAACGAGTACCTGCAACGCCTGTCCGACGGCGAAGTGCACAAGCCCGACTTCAGCGCCCACTTCCCGGCCAAGCTGATGCAGACCAAACTGAGCTGGTCGGACCTGGTGCTCAACCCGGAGGTCATGGACGAGGTCGACCACATCGTCACCTGGCTCAAGCAGCCGGAGCATATCCTCAAGACCTGGGGGCTGGAGAAATCGGTCAAGTCGGGCTACCGCACGCTGTTCTACGGTCCGCCGGGCACCGGCAAGACCTTGACCGCGTCGCTGATCGGCCAGGCGGCCGACAAGGACGTGTACCGGATCGACCTGTCGATGGTGGTCTCCAAGTACATCGGCGAGACCGAGAAAAACCTGGCCACCGTGTTCGACCAGGCCGAGAACAAGAACTGGATCCTGTTCTTCGACGAGGCCGATTCGCTGTTCGGCAAGCGTACCCAGACCAGCAACTCCAACGACCGCCACGCCAACCAGGAAGTGTCTTACCTGCTGCAACGGGTCGAGGACTTCCCGGGCGTGGTGATCCTGGCGACCAACCTCAAGGCGAATATCGACCAGGCGTTTTCGCGCCGCTTCCAGAGCGAGGTGTATTTCGCCATGCCGGACGCCGACCAGCGCCTGCGCCTGTGGCAGGGACTGTTTTCCAATCCCGAGCGGCTGGGTGGCGACGTCAATTTGCAGAAGATCGCCGAGACCTACGAACTGGCCGGCGGCGCCTTGCTCAACGTGGCGCGCTACGCGGCGATCAAGGCGGTCAGGAGTGACAGGAAATATATCGTGCAGGACGACTTGATTGCAGGCATAGGCAGAGAACTCATGAAGGATGGGAAATCATTGTGAACCACTTTTTCAATCCAAAAAACCGCCGCTGGCTGGCGGTGCTGCTGGCCGTGGCCGGCATGGTGATGGCGCAGCCGGCCACCGCCGCAGAGACCTCGCCGCCACCGCCGGCGGCGACGGCGAGCGCGCAGACGCATACCGTGGTGGCCTACGACACCTCGATCAAGCAGGAGCACTTCGCCGGCCTGAGCAAGGACGTCGTGCGCCGCATGCAGCAGCAACTGCAAGCGATCTACCAGGAATTGCCGGACTGGCAGCGCGACTACGCGCGCAAGGAGCAGCCGCTCAACGACGGCATCGTCGGCCCGATCACGCTGCGCTGGCTGCAGCGCTACGCGTTCAACTTCAAGATCGAGACCGAGGGCGAGTATGCCGAGGGGCTGGCGAAGAACGTCGACCGTATCGCCGGCTTCGGCGCCAAGCATCCCGCCGAGCTGGCTATCCTGCTGAGCAATGAGTTCGACACCTGGTTCAAGGACCTGGGCGCCGAGCAGAAGGTCCAGGACACCGTGGTGCTGCGTCAGGGGAACGACGTGGCGCTGCTGGACCTGGTCAACCGCTTCCGCGCCAGCCGCCGCGGCGCACCCAACACGCCGGCGACGGCGCTGGACATGGACCATTATTTCACGTACGTGCTGGAACAGGCCGATCTCGATCTGCTGGCCGGCAAGGATCAAGTGATGGTCATGCTGGGCAAGATCAAGGACAAGCATTTCAACTCGAAGGAAGAGATGAAGATTGCCCTGTTGCAGGTGATGCACGACAGGAAGGGATTGCTGGATCAGGTCTGGCCGGCGGTCGAAAGCAACACGCATGAGTTCTACGGCTACGCAATCGGCAAGGCCGCCCTGGAGCGGCTGAAGAAAGCCGGCACGGTGCGGGCCGACATGCTGACCGACCTGGAGGAATTGGGCAACGTCTACCTGACATCGCGCGACGAGTACGACAAATTCATCAAGGCCAAAGTGGCGGCCGGCGTGCTGGCCATCAACGCGCAGGAAACGGAGATCCTGGCGGCGGAAACCGAAGTGTTCGACAACTATCATATCGACGGTCTGTCGCTGGACACCATCAAGAGCCAGCTCAAGGGCCTGGTGCAAAACGATGGCGTGCCGGAGGTGGTCAAGGACTTGCTGGAGGAAATCAAGGAGGTCGACTACGTTGAACTCGGCCTGTTCCGCAACGCGGCGATCTCCAAGATCGCCATAGGCCTGGCCACGTGTCCGCTGAACTCTCCGCGCAACAATGCCTACGTCGCCGGCCTGCGCATCGGCGACGACAAGGTGACGGCCTTGAAGAAGGCGCTGGAGTCCCTGGCCAAGGAGCCGGGCGTCGATCCCGCTCTGCTGGGCGCCGGTCTGGATGAAGCGTTTTCAGGCATCCAGGAGCTGCGCAATAAAAAAGTGCTGTGCGAAGCGAAGGACAAGCTGCGCGGCGAGAATTATTCCAAGGGCATTTACCTGACCTATCTGGCGCCGTTGATCGAAAGCGTGGCCCAGAAAAAAATCACCGACGTCGGCCAGATCAATATCACCGGCAGCAAGTGCGGCTGCGCGCTGGATGACTTGTCCGGCGTGGTCTATGGCTTCTACCCGTATTGGAAGCCGCAGGACAAGCCGCAGGCGATCAACTTCCGCTTGCTGAACCGTATCGTGTATTACGGGCTGACCATCGACGGCAGCGGCGACTTCAAGCGCGGCACCCAGCCTTTCGATATCGAGAACGGCGGCAAGCTGGAAAATGATTTCGTGCGCGTGGCCCATCAGCACAATTCGCGGGTCGACTGGATGATCCAGAAGAACGAGTGGTCGGACTGGCTGAGCTCGCCGACCTCCAGCAAGGTGGCGTTCTTCAAGCGGATCGAAGCCAATGTGTTGACGCTGCTGACCACGCAGCGCAACGACACCGCCTCCAGGTTGCGCCCGTACACCAGCTTTGGCCTGGCCGGCCCGCCCCGGCGCGGCGACGGCATCACGCTGTACTTCCCCGAGTACCCCGACGACCCTGAATCGAAGGCGCTGTTCAACACCTTCTACCTGGCGCTGCGTACGGAGATGGACAAGCACGGCTTGTGGCTGAACGTGCTGGTTTCGCAGGACACGCTGACCGAGGACAAGCAGAACGGCGGCGCCTTCAGCCTGGTGAACATGGCCGGCCTGCGCAAGAAGCGCAGCGCGACCGAGCCGACGAAGGCCCACGGCGCGTCGGAGAACGATGAATACGTGCTGGTGCTGATGAACGAACCGAGCTCGGACGCCAAGAAAAAACTGCGCTCCGACATCGAAAACGACTCGGGCCTGTACGGCGCCGACCGCGCCGACTTCCTGCGCAGCGTGCTGCCGATCTGGCATTTCGACGACCGCAACTTCCAGCAGCTGGAAGACGACATCGTCTACTCGCGCGACAATTTCGGCGGCGTCGGCTTCTGGGCGCCGGATTTCGAGAACATGGCCAAGGAGGTCAAGGACACCGGCGAGACCTGTCTGCAATCGAAGTCGATGACGATCTGCCTGCTGAAGAACTACCGCGACGAAACCGTCAGCGCCAGCCTGCCGGGGCCGGTGGAGGCCTTCGTCTGCGTGCACCGCTGGTGGTTCCAGCTGCTGCTGACCGTGCTGCTGCTGGTGATGATCGCCATGGGCATCCTGTACTTCCGCGTCTGCAGGGTCCAGAACTTCATCAACAAGTACTTCCTCCTGGTGCTGGGCCTGGTGGGGCTGCCGGCGCTGGTGACGTTTACGTTGCTGATGGGCTATGACCCTTACTTCGCCAAGCTGTCGCACGGGCAGTTGCCGTTCATCGCCGCATCGACCCTGCTGGTGCTGGTGCTGGCCGGCGGCGCCTGGTACTTGCGCTCGCGCCGCGAGGTGCCGCTGCGCGAACGCGGCTTGCCGCAACGCGCCGGCATGGGCTTCCCCATCGTGCGCTGGGAACTCAAGCGCGGCATCGACGGCTTCCAGTGGATCATCACCAACGGCGGCACCGGCTACGCCATCATCAACAAGGTCGAGATCCTGATCGACCAGCACCGGGTGGCGGATCTGAAGACGGCGCTGAGCGAGATATGGGAATCGGAAAGCGGCTTGCCGGCGCAGAGTGTGCCGCTGATCGGCCAGAAATTGAAGCGTGACGAATCGCTGGTGGCGCTGACCATCCCCAATTCGCCGGCGGTCGAGGAGTTCGAGCAGAAACTGAAGCGACACAAGCTACAAGTGCTGATCAGCTATACGGGGGCAAGCAACGAGCATTGGGTAAGTAACGGCAAGGAAATCATGTTGGCTTCGGAAACGTAGGACTTTTATAGGGAGTGCAGAAATGAAATCACGGATCAGCAGTCACGAATCGGCAGAGGAAAGCCGCGCCGCCGCCGCACCGGCGCAATTGCGCAACGCCCAGGCGGCCGCCATGCCTGATACGCGCGGCCAGGCCGCCCAGCTCAAAGAGCAAGCGGCCATGATGGCCGGCCGCACGGCCGACACCGCGCAACTGGCGGAAGAGGAGGAACTGTTGCAAGGCAAGTTCGAAACCGCCCAGCTGGCGCCAGAGGAGGAACTGCTGCAGGGAAAGTTTGAAGCGGCAGGGGCTGCCGCGCAACTGGAAGAAAAGCCCAACAACACCGGCCTGCCCAACCAGCTCAAGGCGGGCATCGAGTCGCTGTCCGGCATGAGCCTGGACCATGTCAGGGTGCATCACAACTCTGACCGGCCGGCCCAGCTGAATGCGCACGCCTTCGCCCAGGGCAGCGACATCCACGTGGCCGCAGGCCAGGAGCAGCATCTGCCGCACGAGGCCTGGCATGTGGTGCAGCAGGCGCAGGGACGGGTACAGCCGACGCAGGACGTCGGCGGCGTGGCGGTGAATGACGATGTCGGACTGGAAAGCGAGGCCGACCGCATGGGCGCGCAGGCGCTTACCGTGCAGCCGAAGGAAATGGAGTGATGCGGGAGCCGCAGGCCGCCGGCGCAGGCCGACGACTTGCGGCGATTTGCAATGAGGCTGTTTAGCGGGCCGGAGGAGCCGGTTCCGTCGTTGGAGCGGGGGCTGGCGCCGGTGTGTCCGGTGCCGGAGCGGGTGCCGCGGCCGGCGGCGGGTTGGCGGCCGGGGTTTCCACCACAGGGCTAGGCGGCTGGATCGGATCCTTGTCCTTGCATCCTGCGACGGCGGCTGCCGTCAGTAGCAATGCGCATGCAATCTTGCCGGCGAGATGTAGTTGTTTCATAGTGTGCTCCTGGGAAGGGAAGGTCGAGCTGTATCGTAGTCAATCCTGAGCCCGCGTGGTATCAGCGTGCTTGCGGCCTCTTTGTAGGACTAGGCTGTCACACATTGTCCGGTAGAATGTTTGCATTTCGCCAAAACCGAGGAGACTTTATGCATCGCCGAGCCCTGACTGCCGTCGCAGCCGCACTGCTGGCCTTCACCATCTTTGAATGCAGCGCCAGCGAATCCGCGCGCGGCACCTTCACCGCCACCAAGAGCTGCGAAGCGTTTTCCTCGTTTGCCAAGCGCAGCAATCCGGGCGGCGCGCAGGTGGCCGCCGGCACCGCCTACACGGTGCGAGAGATCAACAAGGTCGACTATGACTGGGTGCGGGTGGAAGTGCCCGGCGCCCAGCCGTCGCTGCGCTGGGTACAGCGCGAATGCGGCACGCCGGCGCTGGAAGAGAAACGGCTCGGCCGCCCGCCAGAGGGCGCGGCCGGCGAGGTATGCAGCGTCGCCAACAAGCAGGATAGCTACGTGCTGGCGATCACCTGGCAACCGGGCTTCTGCGAACATGTCAAATACAACGGCAAGAAGCCGGAATGTGACGCCATGAACAGCGGCGCGCTGGAGGCCAAGACCCTGAGCCTGCACGGACTGTGGCCAAACAAGAAGGAATGCGGCACCAACTACGGCAGCTGCAGCGGCGAGACTTTCGCGCTGAGCAAGGACACCATCGAGAAGGTCGCCCCATGGATGCCCAACTTCTTCTATGAACGTACTTTCGGCGCGTATGAGTGGAACAAGCATGGCAAGTGCCAGTCGCTGTCGCCGGACGCCTACTTCATCAAGGCCGTATCGGCGGTGCGCGTGGTGAACGATTCGGAAGTCGGCAAGATCGTGCTGGGCAACGTCGGCAAAACGTTCCGCGTCAGCGAATTCTTCGACCGCGTCAAGGCGCGCCACGGCGACAAGGTAGCCAACAGCATCACGCTGGTGTGCGTCGGGCGCAAGTACCTGCAGGAGATCCGCGTATCGCTGCCGCTGGAGTTCAGCACCGACCGCGATCTGCCGCAGATGGTGGGCAATGCCTCCCCGGCCGCCGCGCGCGAGGTCGGCTGCGCCGACGAAGTGTATGTGGAAGGGGCGGGCAAGGATTAACCGGCGAGCGGCATTGTTGGTTGATGTCGTGAGGCAGCAACTATTGCATATCGAAAGCCCATCATTTCCATATGCAATAAATTGCAATTATGATACCGTCATGGCAAAAGACTAATGACGGGAGCCTCCAGATGGACTACCTGAAGCATGGCCGATGGACGATTTGCCGGTGGCTTGGCATGTGCATTGCGTTGTTGCTTGCCGGGTGCATGACGCTGGATGCGGCGCGTCCAACAAACCAATGGCGGTTGACGGATGTGCTGCTGTCGCCCGCTGCCATCCTGTCGGAACCGATGCCTATGCTGCCGGTGTTAAGGCCGGTGGAGCCTGGCCCCGAGCCGGTCGTGCCGGCGGTTGTACCGCCGCCGCCATCGAATTTTCTAAGCTGGAATTTTTGGGCTTCGGATTCACCCAAGGCAAAGTCGCTTCCTGATATCGCCAAAACGATCAAGCTGAATAAACCGCAATTCATGTGGTTCAGGGTATCCAGCATCGACCATTCGCTGGCCCATAAGGGCATGGGCAAGATTGGACTATCGGGCACGCTGGGCAGTTATATCGATCAGCAAAAAAGCGATGAAAGGCAGGGCAAGCTCGATTTCTTCGCGCTCGTTGTCGCCGCCGATCCCACCGCCATCGCGATACCCAAGAGCCAGCAGGCGCGCGAATTCAGCATCGACATGGACAAGCTCGCGACCTCGCCGCCAACCAGCCTGGGGACGATGCCACCCGAGCAAAGCCTGGATGCGTCGACGATCGGCGAATTCAGTGTCGAATTTACCGCACTGAAACCGGGCAAGCATCGGCTTGGGATCGTGCTGGTGGAGAAGCGCTCGGGAATACCGATGCAGACACTGTCCATCGAGGTGAGCCCGGAGTCCCCGGGCGATAACCAGATCGCCAGTCTCGGCAAGAATGTCGGGCTGACCGTGGCCGATACGGCGACGGCCGACTTCTCGCTAGTCTTGTATGATTTGCCGTCAGAGAGCGGGACATCAATGGTCGCTTTGCTGATCGCGCATGACCACGCCACCGGAGCCAACCGATTCTTCTCATGGAATACCGGCAAGGGCATGGCGGAGCTGCAGGGCAACATCAGCGCTTTCCGGTCCAGCCTGGAGACCCCGCTGTCACCCGAGGAGCAAAGAGAGCTGTCATGGCAGTTCGGCCGCTCGCTGTTCGAACCCGTCATCAGTTCGCCGCCCGGGGCGCTGTCGCCGGATAACCAGGAGATGGCGGGCCAGGCCCGCGCCGCGCTGCTCAAGGCGGCCCGCGATTCGGATACGGAAGCCCGCGTCCCCACGCTGCTGGTCCGCTTGGTGCCATCCGATCCCCGTCTGCAGGATGACTTCTTTTCTCCCACATTGCCGGTCGGTTCAATCGCCTTGGGCGACAGCGCCGAGAGCGCGATCTATCTGGGTGAACGGATGATTGTGGCGCTGCTACTACCGGGACACGTCATCGATGACAAAGCCGCCTGTCCCGATAGCTGGTACGTGGCGAAGCCGCCGCAAGATATCGACGTGGGCGACGCGGTGTCGGTCGCTGCCCGCGACAGCGGCAAGTTCTGGGAGGTCATGAAACCGGACATCAAACAGCAATCGTTGTCGCTCGCGGAGCTCAAAGGTTTTCTGGTTCCCGCCGGAAATGACAGCGCGAAAAAATCCGTCGTCATCAGTTATCTCGGTCACAACCGCGGCAAGGGTGAGCTCTACATTAAGCGCGAGGAGGGCAGCGTCGCATCCTGGACCTTCCGGCAGAAGTTCACTCCCTCGTCGGTGGCCATCATCAACGCCTGCGAAGTGGCGACAGACGTGATCGAGCCAGGTTCCGTGATAGGAGCGCTGTCGAAGCTGCGCGTAGGCACGATGATCGCGACGATCTCACCCGTGTCGGGCCAGCTGGCCGGCGCGTATATGCGCTGCATGGCGTCGGTGCTTTCCATAAAAAAAGAGCTGACCGTGGGAGAACTGCAGCTGCGCACAACGCAATGCCTGTTCTCCAAGGCCAGCGGCGAGAAGTGGGGCGGCGACAAGGCCTACTTTAGCGGCAGGGCGATGAACTATTTCCTGGTCGGAAATCCATATCAAAAAATTTGCTCACCGAAGGAGGCGCCATGAAGCTGGGTTCTTTGCTTGGAACTGTCGTACTGGCGTGCCTCTTGTCCGGCGTGGCATTGCCTGCGGATGCCGCGTCCGGGCGTTCCGTGATCGCGGTCAGCGACCTGCACGTGGGAGCCGGCATGGACGCGAGCGGCAAATGGAAGCCGTTCGAGGACTTTCGCTGGGATGCGGATTTCTCCGGCTTCCTCAACCATCTGTCCGCCACGCATGGCGACAAGGTCGATCTGGTGCTTGCCGGCGATGTGTTTGAATTGTGGCAGTCGCCGACGATGATCTGCTCCAGCGATCTTTCTCATCCGGGATGCGAGGTCAAGGACTGCGTTTCGCCCGGGCGCGACCTGAGCTGCTCGGAGGCCGATGCGGTCGCACGGCTAAAATATGTGCTGGATCACCACCCGCAGTTTGTCGCGCTGCTGAAGAGCTTTGCGGCGAAAGGGCAGAACCGGATTTATATCGTGCCGGGTAACCACGACGCCGCGCTGTTGTTCCCCAAGGTGGCTGAACTGTTACGCAGCTATTTTCCGGCGCTTTCGATCAGATTGGAAACGGCTGGATACTGGTTGTCGGAGGATGGCCTGATCTATGCTGACCACGGTCATCAGTTCGATCCGTTCAACAAATTTTCCAACTGGCCGGCGCCCTTTGAGGTGAAGAACGGCATCCGCTATATCAGCAAGCCCTGGGGCGAGAATATGGTCAAGGAGTTCTATGAACAGTATGAGTACATATTCCCGACTATCGATAACCTGGGCAGCGACCTGGAGGGTATCAAATACGGACTGGCGCGCGCGACGAAACTGGAGTCCTCCGTTGCCGTCGCCAATCTGCTCAGGTTCCTGATCGTGCTGCAATCGTTCCGCCAGCGGCTGGACCTGCTTGGTGACGACAAACCGTCCGTCGGCAGCGCCAAATGGGACTATGAGGCGATACGGCAAAAGCCCGCCACGTTCTATATCGATACACTGGGCGATGAGCCGGCGATGAAGGCGGCTGCGGAGTCGTTGTTGCCCTTGGCATCGCAATTCGATGGGGCCGCGTGGACGCGGGAAGAAATCGATCAGATTTGTCGTAAGAAAAAGCTGTTGAATGAATCTGGGCCGACCAAGGGGGAAATAGCCACCTGTCCGTGGAAGGACCCCACCATGGGTGCGATCGCGGGGATGGCCGATACGGACTATTCCGCCATGCGCGCATATCTGGTTAACGTGCTACCGCTGGTGGCGGGCGCGCGGCCGGCGCTGGCGGACCTGTATATCTACGGACATACACATCAGGCCGTTCCTGAGAAAAAGCTGAAGCTGGGCGACACCAGCTTCGGCTACCACCAGATAAAATTCATAAACACCGGCGCCTTCCAGCGGGTGGCGACACTGGACAAGGTGAATCAGATCGCCGCAACCAAGGGAGCGTCGGCCGTCCTGAATCCGGAAGACTTGCCCGCGTGTTACACCTATGTGCTGGTCTCCCCTTACGCGGACAAGCCGGCGTCGCAGTTGCGGACCTGGTCGCAGGGCGGCGATCAACTGTGGTCCAGCGCTGCCGGGCGCTGCCTGGACTGAGCGCCCGGGCTGCGCGCTTACTCGCAGCTGAAGTTGGCGGCATCCTCGATGCTGCCGCTACCCTTGTACTTCGCTGCTTTCGGATAAGGGCACAGCGGACGGCTGCGGGTGGCGGACCAGCTGGCCGGCAGGTCGGTGTTGGCGCCGCCCGCGTTGCCGCCGGCGCGCACGCCGGCCTGCACGCTGTCCGGCGCCTTGCCGCGTTCCACCCAGTCGACCAACGGCGTCAGCATGTCGAATTGATCGGCGGTCGGGCCGCCGGAACAATGGTTCATGCCCGGCACGCTGAAATAGCGCGAGAAGTTCGACGCATCGCCGCCATTGGCGGTGCGCAGCGCGTTGTACCACGCGGTGGTGTCGTCGCTGGAGAAGATCGGATCGCTGGTGCCGTGGTAGACCATCATCTTGGCGCCGCGATTCTTCAGCGTGGAGAGGTTGGATGGATTCGGCGGCAGCATGAACGAGATTGCGCTTTCGGTGTAGGTCGCGTTGGTGGCGTTGACCTTGGCCAGCATGCTGGCCAGGTCGCCGGTCAGCGCGAAAATCGGACCGTTGAACGTGGCGGCGTTTTCCGGAGGCGTCTGCCAGACCAGGCCAACCGCGCCGGAGTCCAGGGCGAGTGGGAAGGCAAATTTCCACATGGCCCAGCCGCCGGTCGCCAGCCCGGCATCATACGGGAAGCTGGAATAGATCCTGGTGCCCGCCGCCGTCGTCGCGCCGGCGAACAGGCCGCCGATCGCGGTCTTCTGCGCCGCGCTCAGGCAGGTGCCATCGCGTGATCCACTGCAGGTCGGTACGTCGCGATTCAGGTCGAACGCGGCCTGGCAGGCTTGCGTGTTCTGCACCAGTCCATCGGCGGCGCCGTCGAGCGCGTCGCATTTGGCCAGTACCGCGTTGGAGACCAGCGCGCGCTCCGCCTGCGTGAAGCCGGTCGACAGGTCGCCGGGCGTGGCGGCCAGCGTATTGTAGGTCTGGGCACCGGCGATATTGGCGATCGCCGCCAGCGGCAAGCGGAAGCCGGGGTTCCCGACCAGGAAACCGTCGTATTGGTCGGCGTAGCGTGCCGCGGCGACCATCGTGTGGCGCCCGCCGTTGGAGCAGCCGCCGATGTAGGAGCGGTCCGGCTTTTTGCCGTAGGCGGTTTCGATGATGCTCTTGGCCATGGGCGTCAGCTTGCCGACCGCCTGGTAGCCGTAGTCTAGCCGCGCTTGCGGATCGATGCCGAACAGCGTGTCGGGCGAACCGTGACCGGCATCCGAACTGATGACGGCGAAGCCCATGTTGAGCGCATTGTCCAGCGGTCCGCCGCCGCCCACCGTTCCGGTGGCGGTCACCACGTTGCCGTCGGCGCCGCCGTTGGCCTGGTAGAAGAAGCGGCCGTTCCAGTTGTTCGGCAGGCGCATTTCGAAGCCGATGGCGTAGCTCTTGCCGTCGACAGGGCTGGTGCGCTTGTACATCTGGCCCGTGACCTGGCAATGCGCGGGTACCGGCTTGCCGGCGATGGTCAGCGCGCCGGCATCGATGGCCTTGGCGCCGGTGATGGTGGTGTTGGCGATGTTGATTTTGGTGGCAAGGTCGGTGCAGGAAGCCAGCGCGGCGCCGGTGGCTACGGACAGCTGGGGCAGGCCGGAAGCCTGCGTGGTGTTGGATCCGCCGCAGGCGGTGAGCAGCAGGGCGGCCGATGCCGCCGCCGTCAGATGGATGCTTTTCATACGAGTTGTCTCCTCTATTCGTAAAGCGATGGACGTGCCGATCCGCGCAGCCTTCTATGGGCTGCGTCCGGACCGGCTGCGGGTGCTGCGGGGACTAGTTAGGCATCACGTCCTTGAGGACGCCGATCGGCTGGTTAACCAGCTTGCCATTGACCTTCTTGACTTCGCGGATGTACATGTTCTGGATGATGTCGCGCGAAGCCGGGTCGATGCTGATCGGGCCGCGCGGGCTGTCCCACTTCATGTTGGACAGCACTTGCAGGGCCTTGTCGCCGGTGACGGCGCCATTCAGCTTGCGGATGGTTTCGTAGATCATGCCCATGGTGTCGTAGGCGGCGACGGTGACGAAGGTCGGCGGCAGCGATTTCGGCAGTGCGACGGCATACGCGGCCAGGAAGGACTTGTTGGCCGGGTTGTCCAGCGCCGTCGAGTAGTTCAGCACCGTGACGGCGCCCAGCGCGCGGTCGCCCAATGCGTCCAGCGTCGGCGAGTCGCTGGTCATGTCGCCCACGCCCAGGAACTTGACGCCCGCCTTGTCCAGGCCCTTGTCGCTGAAGGCCTTTAGTACACCGGTGCCATCTTCGGCGCCGGGCGCGAAGAAGAACAGCGCGTCCGGCTTCTCATCCTTAATGCGCTGGATGAAGGGTGAGTAGTCCGGGTTCGCCAGCGGCACGCGCGAGGAGCCGATGATCTTGCCCCCGCCCGCAGTGAAGCCCTTGGTGAAGCGCGCTTCCGCATCGATACCGGTGCTGTAGTCGCTGACCAGCGTGTAGACCTTGCCGACCTTGTTGGCGGCGGTCCAGGTGCCGAACGGCTCGGTCATCTGTTGCATCGTCATTCCGGTGCGCAGCATGTACGGCGACTTGGACGTGATGCCCGTGGTGACCGCGTTCATGACGATCATCGGGATCTTGGCCTGCGTGGCGATCGGCGCCACCGCCAGCGCGCTAGGCGTCAGCGAGAAGCCGACCAGGAAGCTGACCTTGTCGCGCGCGATCAGCTCCTGCGCCGCGCGCTTGGACATATCGGCATTGGTGCCGCCGTCGTCGCGGTAGATGACTTCGATCTTCTTGCCCGCCACCTTGTCGCCATACTGCTGCATATAGGTCTTGATGCCGTCCTCGAACGGCTTGCCGGTATTGGCGAACGGCCCGGTCAGCGCGGCGATGACGCCGATGCGGATGGTGTCCTGCGCTTGCGCCACGCCGCCCACCAGCGCCATGCTGACCGCAACACCGATACATGCCAGTTTTTTTAATTTCATATCGTCTCCTGTCGTTTTAATTTATGCAGCGATGATTACTTGTGGATCTGTGCCTTCATACAGCAATACAACGGTGGCCGCGCGGCGCGTGAGCACCGCCGACTGATTGATGGAACCCTTGTCGGTCAGCTCGCGATGGTCGATCGATGGCGGTTCCGCCTGCAGCAGCAGCCGGTCTATGCGCATCGAAGAGCCGCTGGCATCGGTGTTCAGACGGTTCAGCAGGGTGTGGAAATATGCGCGTACCGGCTCGCTGGCGAGAATCTGCTCGACGCTGGCGCCCGCGCCCAGTCCGGACAGCGGCAGGCAATGCTCCATGCGAGGGAACACCAGCAGGCCGATGGCGTTGCGGTCGATGCCGGTCACCACCGCGTCCATCACATACGGCGCCGCAGCGCTGATGACGCGCGCGCGCAGCGGGCCGACGCTGACGAAGGTGCCGGTATTGAGCTTGAAGTCTTCGGCGATGCGGCCGTCGAACATGAAGCCCAGTTCCCGGTGGCCCGGATCGACGAAGCGCAGCGCGTCGCCGGTGCAGTAATAGCCATCGGCGTCGAAGGCCGCCGCGGTCAGGTCCGGCGCCCGCCAGTAGCCCGGCGTGACATGCGGGCCCTGGAAGCGGGCTTCCAGCTTGTCGCCGGACGGCACCAGCTTGACCTTGCAGCCCGGCGCCGGCACGCCGACGTAGCCGGCCTTGATGATGTCGCCGGTGCCGAAGGTGCAGGAGGGCGAGGTCTCGGTCATGCCCAGGCCTGTCATGATGCGGATCGACTCTCCGCACTCGGCGATGGCGGCCGCATCGAGCCGGTCCCACGCAGCCTGCGACAGGCCGGCGCCGGCGCACAGGAACAGCTTCACGCGCGAAAAGAATGTCGCGCTCAGTTTCGCATCGGCCGCCATGGCGTCGGTCAGCATTTCAAATCCCTTGGGGATGTTGAAGTACATGGTCGGCGCGATCTCGGCCAGGTTGCGCAGCGTGACGGCAAAGTCGCGCGGCGTCGGCTTGCCGTCGTCGAGATACAGTGTGCCGCCGTTGTACAGCACGATGCCGACGTTATGGCTGCCACCGAAGGTATGGTTCCATGGCAGCCAGTCCACCAGCACCGGCGGCTCCTCGCCCATGAAGGGGAAGGTTTGCAGCAGCATCTGCTGGTTACTGCACAACATGCCGTGCGTGGTGATGACCGCTTTGGGTTTCTTGGTCGAGCCGGACGTGAACAGGAACTTGGCGATGGTCTGCGCGGTGACGCCGGCATGCGCCGCTTCAACGCTGGACGGCGAGACGTCGAGCAGGGCGCCGAAGCGGGTGGACTTGTGGCCGGCGACGTCGCCCACAGCGAGTATCAGTTCCGCGCCGGCGGGCATCACCGCCGCGATGGCGCGGCTGAACGCGGTGCCGTCCGAGGCATAGATGGCGCCCGGCGTCAGCTGGGCGATCAGCTCACCGAGCTTGCCGTAGTCGGTGGCCACCAACGAGTAAGACGGCGACACCGGCGCATACGGTATGCCCGCATACATGGCGCCCAGCGCGAGCTGGAAGTGTTCCAGGTCGTTGCCGGACAAGATCACCAGCGGACGCTCCGCCGACAGGCCACGGTCCAGCAGCGCCTGGCCGATGCTGCGCGCGCGATCCAGCACCTGGGCGTACGACAGCCGTATCCACTCGCCGTCCACGCCGCGCCGCGCGACCAGCGTACGGTCCGGGTGGGCGAGGGCGCCCGATTCCAGGCGGTCGGTAAAGCGCGGCGGGAAATCGTCGAGCGGCGTGACGGCATCCACGTGCCACCGGCCGTCGGCCTGGTAGGCGGCGATCTGCGGGTTGCCCAGCTTGACCGGGCGGCGCCTGACTTCCGGCGCCGCAGTCAACGGTTGGTTCATGCGGCCTCCTTAAATCGGATAGTGGCGCGGCGTGGTCTGGATCGTGATCCAGCGCAGCTCCGTGAATTCAGCAATCGCCGCCTTGCCGCCGAAGCGCCCCTGGCCGCTGCTCTTGACGCCGCCGAACGGCATCTGCGCTTCATCGTGCACGGTCGGGCCGTTGATGTGGCAGATACCCGATTCGATGCGCTTGGCGACCGCCATCGCGCGCCCGACGTCGCGGCTGAACACCGCCGACGACAAGCCATACTCGCTGTCGTTGGCGAGACGGATCGCTTCTTCGTCGGTGTCGAAGCGCAGCACCGAGACGATGGGGCCGAAGGATTCCTCCTGGTAGACCTTCATCTCCGGCGTGACGCCGTCGACGATGGCCGGCTGCATGATGTTGCCCTGTACCTCGTCCGAGCTTTGCAGCACGCGCGCGCCGCGTTGTTGGGCGTCGCGCAGCATGCCGGCCACGCGGTTGGCGGCGGAGGCATCGATCATGCCGGTCAGCGGCGCGTCGGTGTGGGCCGCTTTCAGCGTCGCGGTCTTGGCTGCCAGCTTGTCGAGGAATTGATCCGCGATCTTCCGGTCGACCAGGATGCGGTCGGCCGACATGCAGATCTGGCCCTGGTTGAAGAAGGCGCTGAAGGCCGCGCCTTCCACGGCGGCATCGACGTCGGCGTCGTCCAGTACGATGATCGGGTTCTTGCCGCCCAGTTCCAGCAGCACCGGCTTCAGATGCGTGGCGCAATGCTGGGCGATGATGCGGCCTACGTGCGTGGAGCCGGTGAAGTTGACACGGCGGACGGCCGGCGCGGCGATCAGCCGTTCGACGATCTTCGGCGCGTCCTGCGGCGCGTTGGTGATGACGTTGACCACGCCTGGCGGGAAGCCCGCTTCATCGAACACGCTGCCGATCAGGCGGTGCAGGGCCGGGCACAGTTCCGACGCTTTCAGGATCACGGTATTGCCGCAGGCGAGCGGCATGGCGACGGCGCGGGTGCCGAGGATCACCGGCGCGTTCCAAGGCGCGATGCCGACCACCACGCCGCAAGCCTGGCGCATGCCCATCGCCAGCGATCCCGGCACGTCGGACGGGATCACTTCGCCGCTGATCTGGGTGGTCATGGCCGCCGCTTCGCGCAGCATGTTGGCCGCCAGCGTGACATTGAACTGATACCAGACCGGCGCGCCGCCGGCTTCGGCGATGCCGCGCTCGACGAATTCGGCGCGGCGCGACTCCATCACGTCGGCGGCTTTGAGCAGCAGGGCCCGTCGCGCGC
The DNA here is from genome assembly GCF_047302815.1 of Duganella sp. CT11-25. Taxonomy (NCBI): domain Bacteria; kingdom Pseudomonadati; phylum Pseudomonadota; class Betaproteobacteria; order Burkholderiales; family Oxalobacteraceae; genus Duganella; species Duganella sp. CT11-25. The sequence continues at coordinate 985,872 of NZ_JBKBFD010000001.1, read as the reverse complement.
CCGGCAGCATGGCCGACCAGGCGGGGAAGGCGTCCTGCGCGGCCTTGATGGCGCGGTCGACGTCGGCCAACTGGGCGGCGGCGGCGCGGGTGGCGACTTCGCCGTTGGCCGGGTTACGCCGCTCGAAGACAGCAGCGTCCTGTGCGGCCACTGCCTGGCCGCCGATAAGCAGATCGGTATTGAACATGGTGGTCTCCTGATTTTTTTATTGTAGAGGTTTAACCGCGTTTGTAGGTCTGCAGGCCGGGCTTGATGGTCTTCTCATCGAGGAACTGCTTCAGGCCCTGGGCGCGGCCTTTTTCCGGATCGCGGTAGTTGGACTGGTCGACTTTGGCGTACAGGTAGTCTTCGCCTTGTTCCCAGGTCAGTTCGCGGCAGCGCTTGAAACCGTGTTTGGCGATGCGCAGCACCGTCGGCGACTTGGCCAGCAGCTTTTCCGCCAGTTCGACCACATGGGCGCGCAATTCGGCGCGCGGCACGCTCTTGTTGACCAGGCCCATCGCGGCCGCTTCCTGGCCGGTGAAGGTGTCGCCGGTCATGATGTAGTGCAACGCCTGGCGATGGCCCATGGTGTCGGCCACGGCCTTGCTGACCAGGTTGCCCGGCGGGATGCCCCAGTTGATCTCCGACAGGCCGAACACCGCTTCGTCGGCGGCGATGGCGAGGTCGCAGGCCACCAGCGGCGAGAAGGCGCCGCCGAAGCACCAACCGTTGACCATGGCGATGGTCGGCTTGGAGTACATGCGCAGCAGCTTCCACTGCCATTGCGAGCAGTCGCGGCGCAGCTTCTCCTGGAAGATCTCCGGCTTGCCGTCGTTCTCGCGGAAGTATTCCTTCAGGTCCATGCCGGCGGTCCAGCTGTCGCCGGCGCCGGTCAGCACGATGACCTGGGCATCCTCGTCCAGTTCCAGCGTCTCCAGCACGTCGCCCATCTCGCGGTTGAGGGTAGGGCTCATGGCGTTGCGTTTCTCCGGCCGGTTCAGGGTGATCCAGCCGATGCCGTTTTCAACATCGACCTTGACGGTTTCCCAGCGCGCTTCGTATTTGGACATACAATATCTCCTGTGTGTAAGTTTGTTATCAGGCTGCCTGATATGTGCCTTATACTATACCCACCTCTAACGTTTTACAAGTTGATTTTTATGGCGAAAGCAAATTCGGCAAATTCCGATTCCAGGCCGATGGGACTGGCTTATCTGGTGGGGCGGCTGGATCATGTGTTGAACAAGCGGCTGCGCGACTGCTGCGCGCCGGCCGGCTTGACGGTGCCGCAGTACACGGCGCTGTCGGTGTTCCGCGCGCACGGCGCGCTGTCGAACGCTCAGCTGGCGGTGCGCACGATGATGGCGCCGCAGTCGGCCAACGAAATGGTGAAGGCAATGGAAGCGAAGGGCTGGATCGAGCGTACCCCCGATCCGGCGCACGGCCGCATCATCCAGATCCAGCTGACCGGAGAAGGACATGCGATCCTGGGGCAGTGCGACGCCAAGGTGCGCGAGGTGGAGATGCAGATGTTCCCCGACATGAGCGACCAGGAGCGCGCGCAGCTTCACGCGCAGCTGAAGGCGGCGGTGCGCGCCCTCAGCCTTGAGGGGCTTTAGGGCCTCCTGGCATCGCCGTACAGACCTGACTAATCTACGTTAGCCGCGCGAAGTATTTGTCGATAAGCGATATTCCATCGGAACACCCAACTTGGAGGAGACTCGCATGGGACTTCTAACCTTCAGCCTCAACGTCACCCTCGACGGTTGCGTCGACCATCAGGAGGGAGTCGCCGACGACGAGACGCACGCCTTCTTCACCCGCCTCATGGACGAGGGTGGGGCGATGCTCTGGGGACGCACCACCTACGAGATGATGGAGAGCTACTGGCCGGCGGTCGCCCGCGGCGATGTGGCGGTGCCGCCGGCGGTGCACGAATGGGCGCTCAAGTTGGAGACCAAGCCGAAGTACGTCGTGTCGTCGACGCGAACGGACTTCCCGTGGACCAACACCCACCACATCGCCGGCGACTTGCGCTCGGGTGTGCAAAAGCTCAAGGACGCGACCCCGGCCGGCGTGCTCCTCGGTAGCGGTAAGCTCGCGACCGAGCTGGATCGGCTGGAACTGATCGACGAGTACAAGTTCCTCGTTCACCCCAGGATCGCCGGCCACGGCCCGACCCTGTACCAGAGCGGGCTGCCCAACACGCGACGGCTTGAGCTCGTATCGGCGAAGCCGTTCAGCAACGGCGCGGTCGCCATGCACTACAGGCGGTTGCGCGGCTAACAATCGGCTGCAGCGGAATGGGGCGAGGACGAAACCATCGCGTCGGGAAGATATCCCATCTTGTCCAGTAGACATAAGCGTACTTAGTGAGTAGACTGCAATGATGCATTAATGTAACTACTTTCCTGATTGCGCAGTCTTGGCGATTGTGGCATAGCATCGTACGCGAGTGACCAATGGAGAATGTGTTGACACCGATCACACTGTACGGTGCTGAAGCATCCGGTTCCGTCGCTGTTGAGGCGGCACTTACGCTGCTGGATATTCCCTACTCACTTGTCGAAGGCGCCACGTGGGCCGCGGAGTCGGCGCGCGAGCGAGTAGCCCCCCAGAATCCGATGCGCCAGGTGCCCACGCTCGTGCTTGCCGACGGCGAAGTCATGACCGAGAGCGCTGCAATCCTGCTATACCTCGCCGATGCTTATCCGACAGGGCATCTGGCGCCAACAGCCACGGAAGAGTCGCGGCGTCAGTTCTTGCGTTGGATGGTCTATGTTTCGTCGGCCATCTACTCCCTGCACTGGATCAAGCCGGATGTGCAACGCATCGGAGCGCCGGTCGAGCTTCGAGAAGCCGTGGTCGACGCTGTACATGACCGAATCGCGTTCTGCTGGAGCAACATGGATGCGCAACTGGCGCCTGGCCGCTACCTCCTGGGAGATCGGATGACAGTCCTCGACTTGTATGTGACGGTCGTTTCGCGCTTTGGGCCATGGCGTACACGGTTCTATGAAGTCGCACCCAGGATGGCACCCGTCGTCCGCCGGGTTGACGCAGACGCTAGACTCCGCGATCTCTGGGCCAAGCGATTTCCCTTTGACGAGGGTTGGGAGTGAACATCAGCTGGTGCCCTCGCAAGCGTTCTGGAGTCTACTATCCGTTCAAGCCTTAGTAGCGCTTGCGCCAGACCGTGTCCATCAGCGGCTTGACGCTGAAGCCGTGGACCAGGATCGACAGCATGATGACGAACAGCGAAATGCGCGTCAGCTGCGCCGCGAGGTCGGCGGGCAGTCCGGCCTCGATGGCGAATACCAGGTAGAAGATCGAGCCGATGCCGCGTACGCCGAACCATGCCGTCATGGCGCGCAGCCGCATGCTGGTGTCGCTGCCGATCAGCCCCGCGTAGACGCTCAACGGCCGAGCGATCAGGAACAGGAAGGCGGCCAATCCCAGCGCATCCCATTGCAGGCTTTGCAGCGAGATCATGCCGCCCAACAGCAGCACCAGCGTCAGCTCCGACAGGCGTTCCAGGTGCTCCTTGAACACCAGCGATTCGGCACTGACCGTGAGCGGAGCTTCGTGCGTTTCGCTGGCCTTGGCCACTTCCGATTTCGCGGTGTCCGGCTCCATCAAGCCCTGGCGGTCTTTCGGCGCACCCGCCAGTACAAGCTCCGTCTGGCGCAGCGCGACGGCGGCGAAGAACACGGCCAGGAAGCCGGAGGCCTTGAGCAGGCTCGCCGTGCCGTAGACCACGGCGATCATGCCCAGTCCAACCAGGTCGTCCATGATCTCGTGGCGGGGCTCGACGATGCGCAATTTCCAGCCCAGCCGCGCAAGACCTGCGCCGGCCAGCACTCCAATCGCCACCGCGCCCAGCGTGGACCATACGACATCGACCAGCAGCCAGTGCGGATAGTTACCGCCGTTGTCGCCGATGCCCAGCATGCCGAGGCCGAGCAGCACAAAGGGGAAGGCACTGCCGTCGTTCATGCCGGCTTCGCAGGTGAGCGTGAAGCGCAATTGGTCCTTGTCGCCCGCGTGGCGCACCTGCACGTCGGTGGCCAGCACCGGATCGGTGGGCGCGAGTATGCCGCCCAACAGGACGGCCGCGCCGGCCGGCAGCTGCAGCAGGTAGTAGCCGAATAGCGCCACCAGCCCCACCGTCAGCGACATCGACAGCCATGCCAAGCGCAGCGGCGCATCCCAGCGCCGGAACTTGAACGGCACCGGCATCTTGATCCCGGCAGAGAACAGCGATATCAACAGCGCGATCTCGGTCAGCACCTGGAAAAGCGCGGACTGCGTAGTGGGATCGAAGTTGAAGATATCCAGGACGCTGGGACCGAACAGCAGGCCGACGCCAAGATAGACGATGGCGGAGGTAAAGGGCGACCGCGAAATCGTGGTCGCCGCCAGGCCGCGCGCCAGCATCAGGCAGCCGACCAGCAGGAACCATTGATTTGTACTCACGATGCCTCCTTCAAGCGCAGGGTAAGGCGGATTTTGTTACTTGTCTGTGGGATAGGGCACTGTGGACGGGTTATACTGCGGGGCATGAAAAAACGTTTACTCTCCCTATGCCTTGCCATTCCCCTGACCTCGCTGGCTGCGCCATGCCTGCCGTCCGCCGCGCTGATCGAGCGCGACGCCCAGTACGAAGAAGCCTTGCGTGTTGGCGATGTGCCGTTCCTTAAAGAGTGGCTGGCCGATGAATACGTGTGGGTGCATTCACTGGGCTCGCAGATCGAGACCAGGGCCGATATTCTTGCGCGCTCCGTCAAGCCGGCAGTGATCTACAAGGCGCGCACGCCGAGTGATGTGCGCGCCCATGTGCAGGGCGATACCGTGGTACTGCGTGGCCTGAGCACGGTCGAGCAGTGGAATGCGGACGGCAAGACCTTCCGCAGCAACCGCTATCAGTTCATGCGTACCTATGTGAACGTCGGCGGCGCGTGCAAGCTGCTGTCGGTGCAGACCATGAAGGTCTGGTCCAGCGAGGCCAAGTGATTTACGCAGGGCCGGCGGGGGACAGCTGCGATTGAAGGTCCGGTAGCTTCAGTTTCGTGGCTATCTTGTGCCCCAGTTTACTTAACTCCGCGATAGTCGCCTTTAGTTCGCTTTCGGTCGGTTTCAGCGGAAGCAGGGCTTTTACCAAAACCGGAATCACCTGGCGCTTCATGAAGCGGCTTTTGGCCATCACAATTTGCCAGCCTATCAGGGCAATCGCCAGCACAATGAACACCATGACAGTCTCGGGACCAGCGTCTGGAAGCAGCGCGTGCGACACGGCCGGCCCGACGATCATCAACGCGAGCGCGGCAACAATTGTCAGTCCAGCTTCCTTGTCGAGGTGGGTCGAAGCGTAGCGTTTTTCCACCTTTGAGGCCAATAGCAGGAATGGGTCGCGAATCAAGGCCGTTCTCTCTTCGGAAGAAAGCAACAAGGGCGTGTTGATGACGCGAGCCTCCAATTGCAAACGGTCGTGCAGGACGACGTCGATGTCGGGGAAGGTCTGTGCCTGTAGTTCGGCGAGGGATCCGGATTTTTTCACGATCTCTTTATACTTTCCCGGATCGGTTACAAACGTCGTCGCACATGATAGACAGGTGCGCTCGAAGCCAGCCAAAGTGCCTTCACCGGCCGAAATGTAATATATATGCCCGGCCAAGCCAACCCGCTTTACGACAAACGCTTGAACCGTTCGGCAGATGGGGCAGAGGTCCGCCACAAAGCCGATCTTTCGATACACGAGTTTTTTGCCCCAAACAATAAACATCAGTACGCTCCAGATTGACCTCGTTGTAGTTGAGTGTCATTTTACTCATATCCGTATGGAAATTGTTAGCTAATTGCAATGTGGGGCAACACATCGCATGCGTGTTTTGAAAGTCTGGTCCAGCGTAAGCAAGTAGGTTAGAATTCGAAGCTGTCGAAAATGAGCTAACCGGTTGGTACACTGGTAAATGCCGCTCTGGCATGCTTCCGCCTTGCGGACCCGCGACGCTGATCTTAACTGTTAACCGGTTGGGGGATGCGTTTGGGTTCGCCATTCCTCCTCCAGCCTTTATCCAAGGATTTTTTGGCTGATGGACCATCACAATACGACCGTCGTCTCCGGCATCGCGCTGACTCGCGCCGAGCTTGAGGATCACCTTTCCCAGGCCGTTCGCACATTCGAATCGTGCAGCTTCGATGACGAGAACCTGTCGCGCCTGGACCTGCAGGGCTGTACCTTCGAGCGCTGCACCTTCCTCGGCACGAACCTGTTTGCCTGCAAGATGGCGGGCGCGATCTGGCTGCGTTGCCGCGCCGGCGGCGCGGATATGGAGTCGGTCGATGCGGTCGATGCGCGCTTCGATGGCTGCGATCTGAATAACACCAAGTGGCGCCGGGGTAAGCTGGCGGCCGCCACGTTCAAGGGCTGCAAGCTGACCGGCGCTTCGTTTGAAGAGGTGGCGCATCTGGCGATCGGTTTTGAGGAGTGCCTGCTGGTCGGCGCCGACTTGCGCGGCTTCTCGTTCAAGAAGGCGACGCTGAAGGAGCTCGATTTTTCCGATGCCTACCTGGCCGGCTGCGATTTCCGCGAGGCGGTGTTCGAGGGCGGCAGCCTGCGCAACGCGACGCTGAAACTGGCCAAGTTCCAGGGGGCGGACCTGCGCGGGACCGATATCGAGGGCCTCAAGCTGACCGAGGCCGGGGTATTCAAAGGCGCGATCATTTCGCATGCCCAGGCCGCAAGCTTCCTGCGGGAGTTGGACTTGATCGTTACCTGATTTAATCAACGGAATGATTATTTCAAAATTGTATTCCTGATATCTTTGAGAATGTTGTAACGCTGGCGCCGCCTGGCGCCCATTCTAATAACGATAGGGAGACAATCTTGGCAATCAAGCATACCGTTATCTTTACAGCCGTCGCCGCGCTGTTTTCCACCGGGGCGCAAGCGGTGGACTGGCCCAGCGGCTTTTCCAAGTGCGCCGACGAGGGAGGCACCTGCAAGGCGGGGACCAGCAGCCGGCAGGTGTCGTTCGGCATCAAGGACAAGTGGGTGATCAGCGTGCTGTCGGGCGATGTGGCTTGCACGGTGGCGAGCTTCGGTTCCGATCCGAATCCCGGCGTGAACAAGAAGTGCGCTGTCGGCCCGCTGTCGGCTACGCCGACACCTACTCCGACACCGACGCCAACTCCAACGCCAACTCCAACGCCGACACCAACGCCGACACCGACACCGGGTGACGCGACCTACGAGGCGGCGCCCGCAGCCGGCTGGGCAGGCCAGAACGGTGGCACCACCGGCGGCGCGGCAGCCGCGGCGACGGCCATCTACAAGGTCAACTCCGCATCGCAACTGGTCGCCGCCATCAAGGCGCAGGGCGACAATCCCAAGATCATCAAACTGTACGGCACCATCGATCCCACGTCATCCGACAACGGCGGCCCGTACACCAGCACCACCGACCAGGCCGCGCGCCTGCAGCTTAAGCTGGGCAGCAATACCACGCTGATCGGCATGGGCGGCGACACCAAGCTGGTCAACGCCAACATCGTCATCAACGGCAAGAACAACGTCATCGTACGCAACCTGAACATCGTCATGCCGTGCGATATCGCGCCGGTCTGGGATCCGGACGACGGCAGCACCGGCAACTGGAATTCGGAATACGACGGCGTCACCATCCTGGCCTCGACCAATGTCTGGGTCGACCACAACGTCTTCACCGACGCGCCGCTGACCGACGATAAGCTGCCGGTGGAAAACGGCAAGACCAAGCAATGCCACGACGGCGCGCTGGACGTCAAGAACGGTTCCGACTACGTCACCGTCTCCAACAACCGCTTCGAGCTGCACCAGAAGAACAACCTAATCGGCTCGTCGGACTCGAAAACCACGGACGACGGCCACCTGACGGTCACCTTCAACGGCAACCACTTCCTGAACGTGGGCGAGCGCGCGCCGCGTGTGCGCTTCGGCAAGGTCCATCTGTTCAACAATTACTTCGAGGGCAACCGCTCGCACGCGGTGTATCCGCATCACTACAGCATCGGGGTCGGCTACCTGGCCAAGATCATTTCGCAGAACAACGCGTTTGACATCACCGGCGCCAGCACCTGCACCAACATCGTGACCAATCCGGGATCGTCCAGCAAGACCGGGGCGATCACCGATGCGGGCTCGTTGTTGAATGGGGCCGCGTTGAACGTGGCGGGCGCCTGCAGCTTCAGTAGCAGCGTCGGCTGGACGGTGCCATACAGCGTCAACTTGCTGGGCACGACGGCGGTCAAGCAGTCGGTGCTGAACAACGCGGGGACGGGGAAACTGACGGTGAATTAGGAACAGGCGGGAAGCCGGCGGGCCGCAATCGGGGCCCGCCGGTTGGTACGGCGGATTAGTTCAGCAGCGAGCGCTTGCGGGCGTAGCCGAAGTAGACGGCCAGGCCGATCACCAGCCAGATGCCGAAGGCCACCCAGGTGATCCAGCTCAGGTAGCACATCAGCGTGACGCAGAAGATCACGGCCAGCGCAGGCACCACCGGCACGCCTGGGCAGCGGAAGGCGCGCTTCAGGTCCGGACGGGTCTTGCGCAGGATAATGACGGCGATCGACACCAGGCTGAATGCGGCCAGCGTGCCGATGTTGACCAGCTCGCTCAACACGTTCAGCGGCACCACGGCGGCCAGCAGGCCAAACACGATGCCGACAATCCAGGTGGCGAGGAATGGCGTCTGGAAGCGCGGATGTACCTTCGACAGGCGTTTCGGTAGCAGGCCGTCGCGCGACATGGCGTAGATGATGCGGGTCTGGCCGTAGGCCATCACCAGGATCACGGTGGTCATGCCGAGGATCGCGCCCAGGTCGACGAAGCCGGCGAACCAGTTTTCACCTGCGCGTTGCAGTGCCAGCGTGACCGGGTGGTCGATGCCGAGGAATTCCTTGAACGGCACGATGCCGGTCATGATGGCCGAAACGATCACGTACAGCACGGTGCAGCCGGCCAGCGAACCGATGATGCCGATCGGCAAATCACGTTCCGGGCGCTTGACTTCTTCCGCCGCCGAGGTCACGGCGTCGAAACCGATGAAAGCGAAGAACACCAGCGCCGACGCGCTCAGCATGCCGTTGATCCCGTATGGCATGAAGGGCTGCCAGTTCGACGGCGTAACGTGACGCGCGCCGACCACGATAAACAGCAGCACCACGGTGATCTTGATGACCACCATGATGTTGTTCACGCGCGCCGATTCGCGCACGCCGATGCTCAGCATCGCCGTCAGCAGCAGCATGATGCACAGCGCCGGCAGGTTGATCAGCGTGTGCACGCCGGGGATGGCGCCGGGCGCGGCCGTCAGCACCGTCGGCAGATGGATGTCGAAGCCGGAGAGCAGCGACTGGAAGTAGCCGGACCAGCCGACCGACACGGCCGAGGTGGCCAGGCCGTATTCCAGCAGCAGGTCCCAGCCGATCATCCAGGCGGCCAGCTCGCCGAGGGTGGCGTAGCTGTAGGTATAAATGGAGCCGGCCACCGGAACGGTGGAGGCAAATTCAGCGTAGCAAAGTGCGGCAAAACCGCAGGCGACCGCAGCGACTATGAAGGACAGCGTCAGCGCCGGGCCGGCGGTGACCGCGCCGGTGCCGGTCAGCACGAAAATACCGGTGCCGACGATGGCGCCGATGCCCATCAAGATCAGGTCGAAAGGACCGAGTACCTTCGCCAGCCCGCCGGGCTTACGGGCGCCGGCTATCATGTCATCCAGATTCTTCGTTCTAAAAATGCTCAAAATGGCTCCAATTTTATTGTGTTTGTCTCTTTACCCGAGGCGGCCTTGTGAGCCATTATTTCGGGCAAGCGCAGATAATACAGCATGTTCAGGGCGTTGCCGAGGCTGTTGTTTTATCGTTATCGACCAGTTTCACGCGCTGGACAACAAGGTCGAAATATAGAGCAGAAAACGATCTTCCAATCGGGCAAGATCGAGCCCGGTGATGTCGCCGACGCGGCGCAAACGGTAGTCCAGGGTGTTGCGGTGGATGTGCAGCGCCTCGGCGGTCGCGGCCGGGTGGCCGTCATGGGCGAACCAGGCTTCCAGTGTGCGCTGCAGCAATTCCTTGTTCTTGTCCTGGGCCTGCAGTTTGGCGATGGGCAGGCGCAGCTGGGCGGCCTGCCAGCCCGTCCCCAGGCCCGACAGCAGCACCGGCAGCGCCTGGTCGTAATAGCTGTAGCGGCTGCGGCGCGGATGGCGCGCGCGGCCGATGCGGGCCGCCGTCCTGGCGCTCTGGTAGGAAATCGCCACGCCCTCGATGCCGGACAGGGCGATGCCCATCGTCAGGGTGTGCGGCTGCTGGCATTCCTCGCGCAGGATGGCGGCCAGCGCCTGCAACTGACGTTCGTGGCCGGCGCCGGGGGCGTCGTAGAAGTCCAGGATCACCAGCTCGTGGGAGCCGGCCGCCGCCGTCAGCGTGGCGGGCAGGCGCGCGCGCAGGCGCATCTGCAGGCGCTGGATCTCGGTCTCGGTGTCGGCCGCGCCGTGATCGAGCTCCAGCAGGAACACGCTGTGCATGCGCTCGAACTGCACGCCCAGCCGGCGCGCCCACGCCGCCAGGTCGGCCTGGTTGGCGTGTTCGGCATTGATCAGGTTGAGCACGAACGCTTCGCGGTAGCGGGAATCGCGCTGCAATTCGCCGGTGAGCTGGGCTTGTTCCAGGATCATCTCGGCGGTCAGGCGCACCAGCTCGCCGAACTGGCGGACCTCGTCCGGCGCGCCGCTCAGGCCGACCGCGCCGCACAGCTGGCCGTTGACCGTCAGCGGCAGGTTGATGCCGGGCTGGGCGCCGTGCATGTTTTTGGCGCTGGCGTCGTCGATTTCCACCGTCAGCTTCTTGGCCAAGGCCAGCATGGCGCCCGCGTGCAGCTCGCCGATACGGGCAGGATTGCCGCTGGCGAGGATGCTGCCGTGGGCGTCCATCACATTCACGTTGTAGGGAATGATCTTCATGGTGCGGGCGACGATGTCCTGCGCCAGCTCTGTGCTGAGTATGTTCATGGGATCATTTTAGTGCAAATGCCCAATAATTGGCGATGGCATGCCCTGATATTCTGGCGTTAGTCCAATGCTTTTTTGTGATCGATTCCAGATAATCGCGGTACTACTACAAGAACCTGGAGACTAGCATGAGCACTTCCACCACCGCCACCGCGTGGCCGCCGGCGTCCGTCCTGGACGGCGCCTACAAAAAGGCCAGCTGGCACCTGATCCCCTTTATCTTCGTTTGCTACTTCTTTAACTACCTGGACCGCGTCAACGTCGGCTTCGCCAAGCTGGAGATGCTGGACGCGCTCAAACTGAGCAACACGGTCTACGGCCTGGGCGCCGGCATCTTCTTCATCGGCTATGTGCTGAGCGGGGTACCTAGCAACCTGATCCTGCACAAGATCGGCGCGCGGCGCTGGATCGCGGTGATGATGGTGGCCTGGGGCGCGCTGTCGGCCTGCATGCTGTTCGTCTCGACGCCGACCTCGTTCTACGTGCTGCGCTTCTTCACCGGCGTGGCCGAAGCGGGCTTCTTCCCCGGCATGGTGCTGTATTTCACCCACTGGTTCCCGCAGCAAAAGCGCGGCCAGGTGATGGCGCTGTTCATGTCGGCGATCCCGATCTCCGGCCTGATCGGCGGTCCGCTGTCGGGCTGGATGCTGGCGCACTTTTCGGCCGGCCAGGGCGGCATGGCCGGCTGGCAGTGGCTGTTCCTGCTGCAAGGCCTGCCGACCGTGCTGCTGGGCATCGGCGTGTATTTCTACCTGAACGACGGCATCGCCCAGGCCAAGTGGCTGAGTGCCGAAGAAAAAGCCGCCATGCAGGCCGCGCTGGCGGGCGACGAGCAGCAGCGCCAGGCGGTCAGCAACGTCGGCCAGTCCTTCTCCGCCGTGCTGCGCAACGGCAGCGTATGGATGCTGGGCGTGATCTATTTCTGCATCCAGATGGGCGTGTATGCGATTAACTTCTGGCTGCCGTCGATCATCAAGTCGCTGGGCTTCCAGAGCGCGCAGACGGTGGGCTGGCTGAGCGCCATTCCTTACCTGGCCGCCGCCGTGTTCATGGTGTGCATGGGCCGCTCGGCGGACAAGCGCCGCGAACGCCGCTGGCACGTGAGCGTGCCGATGCTGATGGGCCTCGTCGGCCTGATGATGGCGGCTAACTTCTCCAGCAATCCTGTGATCGTGATCATCGGCCTGAGCCTGGCCACCATGGGCGCGCTGGCGGGCCTGGCCCTGTTCTGGTCCCTGCCGTCGGCCTTCCTCGGCAGCGCTGCGGCGGCCGGCGGCCTGGCGCTGATTAATTCGCTGGGCCAGATCGCCGGTTTCGTCAGCCCCTTCCTGGTCGGCTGGATCAAGGATGCGACCCAGAGCACGGACATGGCGCTGTATATTTTGTCCAGCGTGATGCTGCTTGGTGCGATACTGGTACTGCGCGTACCCGCCAAACTGGTCAACCGTTGATTGAGATCGTCGATGAAAATAGTCATTGCGCCCGATTCGTTTAAAGAGAGCCTGACGGCGCTGGCCGTGGCCAACGAGATCGAGGCGGGCTTCCGCGAGTTCTTCCCGGATGCGCAGTACGTCAAGCTGCCCGTCGCCGACGGCGGCGAGGGCACGGTGCAAGCCATGATCGACGCCAGCGGCGGCCGCCGGATCGAGCTGCAGGTCACCGGTCCGCTGGGCGAGCCGGTGCCGGCCTTCTATGGCTTGATGGGCGACGGCGCCACGGCGGTGATCGAGATGGCCGCCGCCAGCGGGCTGGAACTGGTGCCTGCGGCGCGGCGCAATCCCTTGCATACCACCAGCTACGGCACCGGCCAGCTGATACTGGATGCGCTGGACGCGGGCGCGCGCCGCTTTGTGCTGGGCGTGGGCGGCAGCGCCACCAACGACGGCGGCGCCGGCATGCTGCAGGCGCTGGGTGGCCGTTTGCTCGACGCCGCCGGCGCCGATCTGAATGCGGGCGGCGGCGCGCTGGCCGCGCTGGCCCGCATCGACTTGTCCGGTCTGGATGTGCGCATCAAGGACTGCGTGTTCGATATCGCCTGCGACGTCAGCAATCCGCTGGTCGGGCCGCAAGGCGCCTCGGCGATCTTCGGGCCGCAGAAGGGCGCGACGCCGGCGATGGTCGAGCAGCTCGACGCCAACCTGCGCCGCTACGCGGAGGTGATCGCCAGCGATCTTGGCCGGCAGGTGGCCGAGGTGCCTGGCGCCGGCGCGGGCGGCGGCATCGGCGCGGGCATGATGGTGTTCCTCGGCGGCCGGCTGCGTCCCGGCAGCGAGATCGTCATGGCGGCCGTCGGCCTCGATGCCGCCGTGGCCGGCGCCGACCTGGTGATCACCGGCGAGGGCCGCATCGACAGCCAGACCATCCACGGCAAGACGCCGATCGGCGTGGCGCGCGTGGCGCAGCGCCACGGCAAGCCGGTGATCGCCATCGCCGGCGGCCTGGCCTCGGGGGCGGCGGTGGTGCATGCGCACGGCATCGACGCCGTGTTCGGCGCCGTCAGCCGGCCATGCACGGTCGAGGAGGCGCTGGCCGACGCGGCGCTGAACGTCCGCACGGCAGCCCGCAATATCGCCGCCGTGCTCCGGCTGGGAAGCCGGATCTGAACCTGTTCCGAGCCGGCGCCAGCGCCGGTTCAGTCGTCGGCGAGATAGCTGTCGAGACCCGCCGCGGGGATGAGCAGTTTGTAGCTGCCGCGCGTCTCGCGCAGTACTTCGACTTTGGCGAAGGATGGCAGCTCCACGCCCAACTCGGCCGCGATGGTTTTTCCCGGCTCCTTGAGCAGCGCCTTGGCGAATGCGGGATCCGCGTAGAATTTACGGATCAGCCGCTTTTCCAATTCCTGGCGCGTGACGCCGTCAAACAGCTTTGCCCATGCCACGGCTTGGATACTGTCCCGCGTCTCTTGCGTCGGTTCCTGGACTGCCCAGACCGAACCGGGCCAATTCTGTATCAAGGCGGTGCCAGGTATGCCCCATTCCGTAAAAACCGTCACCCGGCTCGCCACGCCATCCGGATTGGTGACCTTGCCGAACTGATCATCCCGGAACAGCCAGTCGCACAGCTTGTCGCTGGCCCATGCGGACGATGTCGTCAGGCCGAACTGCGTGTACTGTATACCCCAGAATTTTTTATTGCCGTCGCAGCAATCGGTTTCGAAGCTCTCTCGTGACGCGAAATAGCTGAATTTTTGCCTGGCGATGGTATCGCTGGCGAATTTGGCGAAGTCGGCCTCCGTCCATCCGAGCATGAAGGGATCCACCGGTGAGTGCGTGACCGCCTGGATGTAAAATTTCTTGCCGATATAGGCGGCGGTAATTGTAATCCGGGCCTGGGCGATGATGGCGTCGGTGATGTTTTGGAAAAGGGCGGAGTGCCTGTCGGGCATGTTGGCTTCGGGGTCGCCCAGGCTGGAGACCGGCATGCTTTTATTCGTCAGCGGATCGGTGTAGCTTTTGTCCCAGTAAGCGGCCGGATTATCGCTAATGGCCGCCAGGTCCTTGTCCGCCTGCAGATAGGTTTCGTCCATGCGCTGCCACAGCGAGCCGAATGCGCCCCGAAGGCTGGGCGGCGGCGTATCGCCTCCGTAGGCGCCGAAGAACGTGCCGAGGAAGGTGCCAAACAGGCCGGCGCCGGGAAACTCGATCAAGGCAATGCTGGTGAATACCGCCGTGAAGAATGTGGTCAGGAACTTTTGGCCTGGATCGGGTTCGCCATCCTGCGACAACTCCAGATAAACTTCCTGGAGCACATCCTGCATAAAGTCATGCGTGTGGTTGGACAAATCCATCAGCTTGTCGACATTCCTCTTTACCTGCGCTAACTGTTCCGGTGTTGGCATGACCACTTCCTTTCCTGGTTTTATGAGAATAAAAACCAATTGTATATAAAAATATTGCTTAAAATATACGTGAATAGTCACAGCAAGCTTGATGTGCTACAGTTGTCGTCGAGGCAAGTCGAGCGAAAGGGCTGTTATGGCGTGGGGCCGTTCGGAACAGAAGGGGGATCGCAGGCTGCCGTCGATCAAAGTGCAGATGTACACCCTCGTATGGGTCTGCGCACTGCCGGCGGTGGTCGGCTTCACGCTATTAACCAGCAACTTCATCGAGCGTGAACGCACGCAAATCAAGCAGGACACGCTGATCACGGCGCGCGCGCTGATCCAGGCGGTGGACCGGGATTTGAATACCGGCATCACCGTGGCGCTGGCGCTGGCCAACTCGCCCAGCCTCGACCGCCGCGATTTCGGCGCCTTCTATGTCGAGGCGAGCAAGGTCCTGCGGCCCGAATTCCCCGGTTTTAACTTCGTCCTGAGCGACCGCGATTCGGTCCAGATGCTGAACACCGCTCTGCCTTACGGGCCGCTGCTGCCCGATCCCGGCAGCGCGGTGCGCATCCGCAAGGTCTTCGACACCGGCCAGCCGGTGATCTCCGATGTGTTTATCGGCGGCGCGCTGAAACGGCCGCTGGTGGCCATCCATGCGCCGGTGCTGCGCAACGGCGAGGTTATCTACGTCATCTCGGTGGCGTTCGTGCCCGAGCGCCTGGGCCAGGTGCTCAAGGAGCAGCGCCTGCCGCCGGACCGCGTGATCGGCATCTTCGACTCGCAAGGCATATTGGTGGCGCGCAGCCGCGACGCGGACAAGTACGTCGGCAAGAAGGGATCGCCGTCGCTGCTGGCGCAGATGCCCAACAAGCTGGAAGACGCGATCGAAACCATCACACTCGAAGGCATCCCCGTGTATTCGATGTACAGCCGGTCGCTGGCCAGCGGCTGGGCCGTGGTGATCGGCGTGCCGCGCAGCGTGGTGTTCTCGGAGATGCTGACCTCGATCACGTGGATCGTCGGCGTGGTGGGGCTGCTGCTGGCGGTCGGTTTCGGCGCGGCCTGGCTGTTCGCGCGCAACATCAGCCGTTCGGTCGGCGCGCTGTCGTCCGCCGCCGTGGCGCTGGGCGCCAGTGGCGCCTTGCCGGCGGCGCGCCCGCGCGCGCTGTTCAGCGAAGCGGCGGATGCGATCAAGACGCTGCGGACGGTGGACGCGGAACTGCAAAGCCATCGCCACCATCTGGAGCACCTGATCGAGGAACGCACGGAGCAGCTGCAATCGGCCATGGAGCAGGCGCAGGCCGCCAACGCCGCCAAGGATGCCTTCGTGGCCAACATGAGCCATGAGCTGCGCACGCCGATGAACGCCGTGCTGGGCATGGCGCACCTGCTGGGCACCACCAGCCTGTCGCCGGAACAGGCCCGCTACCTGGAGATGATACGCGCGTCCGGCCAATCGCTGCTGGGCGTGTTGAACGACATCCTCGACTTCTCCAAGATGCAGGCCGGGAAGGTGGAGCCGCATCCGGTGCGCTTCCAGCTGGACGACGTGCTGCATTCGCTGGCGGCCATCATGAGCGTGAGCGCCGGGGAGAAGGACCTGGAGCTGTGCATCGGCGTCGAGCCGGATGTGCCGCGGGCCCTGGTCGGCGATGCGCTGCGCCTGCAGCAGATCCTGATCAACCTGGCCGGCAACGCAATCAAGTTCACCGGCCAGGGCGAAGTGTCGGTACTGGTCGAGCGGGTGGCGCGGACGCCGTTGATGTTGCGCTTCTGCGTGCGCGACACTGGCATCGGCATGAACGAGGAGCAGTTGGCGCGGCTGTTTTCGCCCTTCACGCAGGGTGACTTGTCGACCACGCGGCGCTTCGGCGGGACCGGGCTGGGACTGACCATCTCCAAGGGGCTGATCGAGCTGCTGGGCGGTACCATCCATGTGAAGAGCGCCCCGGGCGAAGGCAGCGAGTTCCAGTTTACGCTGCCCTTGAAGGCGGACGACGCTGCCGAACCGGCCCGCCCGCCGGCCCGCATGCATGTGCTGGTGGTGGACGACAGCCTCACCAGCCGCACCTTCCTCGGCAAGATCATCCAGGCGTGGAACTGGACCGGCGACAGCGCGGCCAGCAGCGAGGAGGCGGTGAAGCTGATGCGTTCCGGTAAAGCCTATGACGTGGTGCTGGTCGATGGCCACATGCCCGGCATGGACGGACCGGAGGCGATGCGCGCCTTGGCGCCGATGCCGGTGATTTGCATGGTCAACGCCTATGCGCGCGGGAAGCTGACGCAGCAGATGGCGTCGCCCAGCGCGGCGGCTTTCCTGACCAAGCCGGTGACGGCGTCCAGCCTGTTCGACGCGGTGCAGACCGCGATGGCACAGCTGCAGGCCGGCGTGGCGGGAGCGCCGGCGTCGCCGCAGGTGGCCGCTTTCCGCGGCATCCGCATCCTGCTGGTGGAAGACAATGCGATCAACCAGAATGTCGCCAAGGGGATCCTGGAGCAGGACGGCGCCACGGTCACGGTGGCGGACAACGGCCAGGTCGCGATCGACCTGCTGCTCGCCGGCGGCGGCTACGACCTGGTGCTGATGGATGTGCAGATGCCGGTGATGGACGGCTTCGGCGCGACGCGCATTATCCGCGAGGAGCTGGGACTGACGCTGCCGGTGATCGCCATGACCGCCGGCGTCATGGAATCCGAGCGCGAACAGTGCATCGCCGCCGGCATGGACGACTTCATCGCCAAGCCGATCGACGTCGAGCAGATGTTCGCCGCCATGCGGCGGCATCTCCGCACAGCGGACCGATAAGCAAAATCGCGGCTGCGATCAGTTTTTGTTATCGCAGTTTTTTCGACAAAGCATATTTGGAATCGTTCGTTTTAATACGCAGGCCGGCGGCTTATATTGGCGGCCATGAGTACCTCCGTCTCCTTTTCCTCCGCCGCGCGCGACCAGTTCCTGGGTGGTGAATTTCGCCGCAGCTACGGCTGGCTGACCGGTTGTGTGCACCGCCTGGTCGGATCGCGCAACGATGCGGAGGACCTGGCCGCATCGGCGTTCACCGAACTGGCGGGACTGGAGGATGTCAGCCATATCAGGCAGTCACGCGCGCTGCTGACCACCATCGCGCGCCGCCTGACGTACGAATTCTGGCGCCGCCGCGACCTGGAGCGCGACTACCTTGCGGAGCTGGCGCTGGTGCCCGAACAGTTCGACGCCTCGCCGGAAGCCGTGTGCGAGGCGGTCGAGGAATTGCTGCGCATTGATGCGGCGCTGGCACGCATCAGCGGCAAGGCGCGCGAAGCTTTCATTCTCAGCCAGTTCGAGGAACTGGCTTATGCGGACATCGCGCAACGCCTCGGCGTTTCGGTCAGCATGGTTCGCAAATACATCGCACAGGCGCTGACCGCCTGCTACACCCAAGCATGACGGCTGCACGGCAGGCGGTCATGTGGGAGGTGCGGCTGCGCGAGGGGGAGCCGGCAGCCGCGGTGCTGCGCGAGTTCGATCGATGGCTGAACGCTTCGCCGGCGCACGAGCAAGCCTGGAATGGGCTGCAGGAGCGCCTGTCGCGCATGGGCGGCGCCCGCTCGCCCGATGCGGCGGCGCTTGCGCATGCCTTGCGCGCGCCCGTCGTCGACCGCCGCCGGGCGCTGCGCTCGGCCTTTGGCCTGCTGGTGCTGGGCGCGGGCGGCTGGGGCGCGCTGCAGGGCGCGCAGGAGCTGGGTCTGGATGCGGACTGGCGCAGCGGTATCGGCGAGCGCGGCGAGGGCGTGCTGGCGGACGGCACGCCGTTGGCTTACGACGCCGGCAGCCGCATCTACCTGTCCGGCGGTGTGGCGTCGCCGGTGCTGGATCTGCGGCAGGGGCAGTTGCTGCTCAAGGCATGGCCCGCGGAAGGACGCCAACTTGGCGTGACGACGGTGCATGGCGCCGTCGCGACCAACGGCGCGATCTTCAATGTGAGCCGTTTGCGCGAACGCAGCGTGGTCTCGGTCAGCGCCGGCAGCGCCTTGTTGCGCCAGCCCGGGCGTGCCGCCATGCATGTCGCCGCCGGCCAGACCGTCTATTTCAATCGCGATGACGCGCAGCCGGCCGAACTGTCCTTTGAAGCGGTCAGCGCGTGGCGGCGAGGCGTGTTCGTGGCCGATCGCCTGCCGCTGGCGGACCTGCTGGATGTCTTCGGCCGCTACCGCAGCGGCCTGCTGCGCGCGAGCGGAAGCGCGGCGACGCAGCAGATCAGCGGCGTGTTCCGTCTCGACGACATCGAGCGCGCCTTGCTGCAAGTGGCCGACACGCTGCCGGTCCGGTTGACGCGCTACGGCCGATATCTGGCGGTTTTCAGCTGAGCTGAAAATATTTTTCAAAAAGTACTGACGCTTTTGGATTCTCGCTGCACATGGTTTGTGAAGCGCCTCACTAGAGGCGCGTAACCACTCTAGCGAGGCACGTTTTGCAGAAACCACATCATATGCTGGCCATCCTGGCCGCCACCCAACTACTCGCGCTGCCGGCGGCACTGGCGCAGGATGCGACGCGCCATCCGTATCAACTGGCCGGCGCTCCGCTGGACAAGACGCTGCTGCGCATCGCCGCCGAAAGCGGCGTGGCGCTGGCCTACGATCCCAAGCTGGTGGAGTCGGCGCGTTCGGCGCCGGTCAACGGGAACTACAGCGCCACCGAGGCCATCTCACGCGCGCTGGAGGGGACCGGCTTTGAGCTGGCCAGCACCGGCGGCGGCCGCACGCTGACCATCCGCCGCGCAGCCGTCGCACCAGCGGCGGCGCGTCCGGCGCAGCCGGTGATGGCGCCGGCGGTGCTGGGCCAGCCGGCGGCCGCCGCAGCGGTCGTACCAGCCACCGACGTGCTGGCGCGGGTGACGGTGAGCGGCGCCCGCCGTGCCGGCGCCGGCGAGCGAATCGACGACGTGCAGCGCGCGCCGACATCCTCCTACCGTGTCACCGGCGAGGACATCGAGGACCAGAATGTCAGCACGCTGGAAGACCTGCAGCAGCTGGTGCCGGGGCTGGTGATCCAGAGCACCGATCCATCGGACACGCAGATCAGCATACGCGGCGTGGGCGACGGCGGCGGCCAGGCCAGCGGCGATTCCAATATCGGCATGCCGAGCAGCGTGGCGATCTACGTGGACAACGTCTACCTGGCGCGCGCCGGCATGTTGAGCAACGGCCTGGGTGATATCGCCTACGCCGAAGTGCTGAGCGGCGCACAAGGCACCATGTTCGGCGCCAACGCCACCGGCGGCGTGGTCAACATCCAGACCCGCGCGCCGAGTTTCACGCCGGAGGCCTCAGCCAGCGTATCGTATGGAGAGAACGGCTACACGCGCGGCCGCGCCATGTTGTCCGGGCCTTTGTCGGAGAAGTGGGCGGGGCGCTTGAATCTGGTCTACAGCAACAACGACGGCAGCGTGACCAGTATCCGCAACGGCAACCGCCTCAATGGCGGCACCAGCACCGGCGCGCGCGGGCAACTGCTGTACCAGGGCGGCGATGCGTTCAGCCTGCGCCTGAGCGCGGACTACAACAACACCAACAGCACGCCGACGCCGGTACTGTTGACCACCAATGCGTTCAGCGGGGCCGACAGTTTTCTGACGCACTCCAAGACCGTCGGCAATCACGTGGTGTTCGGGCCGCAGGTTGACCTGGACGACGAGAACCGCATCCACGTGCTGCAGGGCGGCGTGGCGGCGGAGGCGAACTGGAAGCTCGACAGCGGCCACAATCTGCGGTCGGTCACCTCGTACCGCTACTTCCGCTCCGATCCGACGATGGCCGACGGCTTGAGCGTAGCGGTCTATAACAATACCGGCACGCGCGTGATGGACCGCACCTGGTCGCAGGAGTTGCGGCTGGATTCCGCACCGGGTGAGCACTACGACTACGCATTGGGCCTGACCTTCCTGGGGCAGAGCCTGGGCACGGTCGCGCACACACGCTACACCAACAACAAGCTGGCGGGCCTGTACTACGACGCCGCCAGCAATAACGGCCTGGATATCATCCGCTACGGCACGCTGCACGACCGCATGCTATCGCCGTATGTGCAAGGTACGCTGCACATCTCGCCGGGCCTGGACCTGGTGGGCGGCGCGCGTGTCAACTACGAAGAGAAAGCCGGCCAGTTCATCCGACTTAACAAGGCGGCCTTCAATTCCGGCTATATCAAGGAATACCATCAACTGCCATCGGGCACGCTGGTGTTGAAATACCAGCTGGCGCGGGACTGGAGTACCTACCTGGCCGGATCGTATGGCGAGAAGTCAGGCGGCATCAACGTCTCGGCCGGCGCGGCCAAGGCGGCCGGCTACGACACGCTCTACATCAAGCCGGAGAAGACCAAGAGCGCGGAACTGGGCATCAAGGGCGCGCTGTGGGACGGCAAGGTGACGCTGAAGGCCGACGTGTTCGTGACCGGGATTACCGATTTCCAGACCCAGGGCTACAACCCGGAAGACCAGCAGACCTACCTGATGAACGCGGGCAGCTTCCGTTCGCGCGGCGCCGAGACGACGATACACGCGGCGATCACGCGCAATTTCAATGTCAATTTTGCAGCGGTCTACAACGACGCCTACTACACCGACTACGCGAACGCGCGCTGCGCGCCGGAGGTGACGCTGTCGCCGAAGCCGCCGCCATCCTGCGACCTGACCGGCCAGCGCCTGTTCAACGCCCCCAAGGTCACCTGGAACGCCAGCGCGCGCTACGATTGGCGCAGCGACAACGGCTTGAAAAACTACGTCAGCGCGCGCTATTCGTATCGCGGCTGGATGTACGGCACGGTCGACAATTCTTCGCTCACGCGCGTGAGTAGTTATGGCTTGGCCGCATTCTCGGCGGGCACCGGTGGTAAGCTCGAACGCGGCGAATGGAACGCTTCGCTGTGGATCAATAACGCCTTCGACAAGCAGTACTACCGCCGCCAGGTGAGCGGCGACTACGGCACGGTCTGGGGCTGGCTGGGCGAGTCGCGCACCATCGGTGCGACTCTGGCTTACAAATACTAAGCGCGTGGGAGCAGGCGGCATGAGTGCATCACTGGAACGGCGTCAATTCTTTAAACTTGCATCGCTGCTGGCGGGAGGGCTGCCCGCGCTGGCGGCGGCGTCGGCGCCGGGCGAGGGCGACGCTGCCGCAAACGCCGGCGCCGGAGCGTCTGGCGCAGGCCCTGCGCCGGTCACCGGCGACATGCCGCTGCACTGGCTGGACGGCGTTCCCGCCAGCTTCCGTGGCGCGACCTGGGGTGTGGCGTGGCCGCAGGGGCGCGTGCCGCGCGACAGCGCGTTTGAGCTGCGCGCCGGCGAACGTGCCGGACCGGCCGTGCAATCATGGCCGCTGGCCTATTGGCCGGACGGCACGCTGAAATGGACTGCCCATGCGCTGCCGCCCGACGCCGGCGCCGCCGCGCCGGCTCCCGGCTACACGCTGCAACCGCTGATCGGCGCCGCCGCACCGCGCGCAACCGGACCGTTGCTGGCCAGCGAGAGCGCGGAAGCCATCGCTATCGACAACGGTGTTCTGCAATGCTCGTTGCCGCGCTCCGGCAGCCTGTTGATCAACACATTGAAACGCGCCGGCAAGCCGCTGTTGCGCGATGGCCGCCTGATCCTACTGGTGGACAGCGCGGTGGACGACGAATCCATAGGCGCCGCGCGCCGCGCCTACGATAGCGCCATCGGCAAAGTGACGCTGGAACAGAACGGTCCGCAGCGTGCCGTAATCCGCGTCGACGGCACGCACCGCCATGCGGACGGCGCCACGCTGCTGCCCTACGTGGTGCGCCTGTACTTCTACAAAAATTCGGATGCGGTGCGCGTGGTGCACACGCTGGTCTACGACGCCGACCCGGCCAAGGCTTACATACGCGGCGTCGGCCTGCGTTTCGGCGTGCCGCTGGACGGCCCGCTGCACGACCGTCATATCCGCTTCGCCGGCGACAACGGTGGCGTCTTCGCCGAAGCGGTGCGCGGCCTGACCGGGCTGCGGCGCGACGCGGGCAAGGCGGTTTACGAGGCGCAGCTCAACGGGCGCGCCGTGCCGCTCGACCAACTGCCGGCACCGGTCGCCAAAGGCTTGCGCTACATCCCGGCCTTCGGCCATTACTCGCTGCTGCAATCGCATCCGGACGGCTTCTCCATCGCCAAGCGCACCAGCGCTGGCCACAGCTGGGTGCATGCGGCCAGCGGTGCGCGCGCCTCGGGCACCGGCTATGTCGGCACGCCCAGCGGCGGCGTCGCCTTCGGCGTGCGTAATTTCTGGCAGAGCTATCCGGGCCAGCTCGATATCGGCGGCGCCGAGACCGATCTCGCCACGGTCACGTTGTGGCTGTGGGCGCCCAAGGCGCAGGCGATGGACCTGCGCTTCTATCATGACGGCATGGGTGAAGACGATTTCTCCAAGCAGCGCGATGCGCTCGACATCACCTACGAAGATTACGAGCCGGGCTTCGGCACGCCATATGGCGTGGCCCGCACCAGCGAAATCGAGCTGCAGCTCCTGGCTGCCACGCCGGGCGCCGATGAGCTGGTCGCCATCAGCCGCCGCATCCAGTCGCCGCCGCAGCTGATGGCATCCGGCGCGGCGCTGCACGGCGCCGGCGTGTTCAGCGAGTACTGGAGCCCCGCCGCGGAGCGCCCGTCGGCCGCGCAATCGAAGCTGGAAAAGCAGCTGGCATGGAGCTTCGACTTCTACCGCAACCAGGTCGAGCAGCGCAAGTGGTACGGCTACTGGGACTACGGCGATGTGATGCACACCTATGACGAGCAGCGGCATGTGTGGCGCTACGACGTCGGCGGCTATGCCTGGGATAATTCGGAGCTGAGCACCGAGATCTGGCTGTGGCACTACTTCCTGCACAGCGGCCGCGCCGACGCCTTCCGCATGGCGGAGGCGATGACGCGCCACACCGGTGAAGTAGACGTCCATCATATCGGCCCATTCAGTCCGCTCGGCTCGCGCCACAGCGTGCAGCACTGGGGCGACAGTGCCAAGCAGCTGCGCGTCTCCACCGCCATCAACCGCCGCTTCATGTACTACCTGACCGCCGACGAGCGCGTGGGCGACCTGTTGAGCGAGCAGACCGACGCGGTCGAGCGGCTGCGCACCGTCGTCCCCGGCCGCAAGGTGGGCCAGGCGGCGGCCGATAAGGAAGGCTACGCCAGCGTCGCCTTCGGTACCGACTGGGGCGCGGTCGCGGCTGCGTGGTTCACCGAATGGGAACGCAGCGGCAAGCCGCAGTATCGCGACAAGCTGCTGGCCAGCATGGCGAGCATCGCGGCCCAGCCGCTGGGTTTCCTGGCCGGCGGCGGCGTGATGGACCTGCGCACCGGCGCCTATGTGCTGGACCGCGACAAGAAGATCAGCGTCTCGCACCTGAGCGCTGTGTTCGGGTTGCCGGAGATTTGCAGCGAATTGATACGCACGGTGCCGCAGCCGGCCTTCCGCGACGCCTGGCTGCGTTACTGTCGGCTGTACAACGCCAGCGAGGCCCAGCAGAAGGCGGAGCTGGGGCAGGACCTCGGCAAGTTGAATCTGGGGCAGGGCCATGCGCGGCTGCTGGCCTATGCGGCCGTGCAGTGGCGGGACCAGGCCATGCTGTCGCGTGCGTGGACACAGTTCTACGAGGGACGCGCGGGATTGAAGGAGCGTGACCTGGTGTCGCGGCGCGTCAAGCCGCCGCTGGTGCTGAGCGATATTGAAGAAGCGCCTTCGCTGTCGACCAACGCCGTTGCGCAATGGGGGCTGGGTGCGCTGGGCATGCTGGCGTTGGATGCGTCCAGCCCGGCGGTGTACAGCGACGACTTCCAGCGCTTCGATCCGCAGGCATGGGCGGTGGAATCCGAGGCCGGCGACGCCGCGCGCGCGGTGCGGGCTTCGTCGCGCGCGCTGGTGCTGGATGCCAGCCGCGGCTTGACGGTATGGCTGCGCAGGCAACTGATCGGCCATTACGAAATCAGCTTCACGCGCACGATACTGGCGGATGGCCGCCTGTCGGACATGAACTTCTTCTGGGAGGCGCAACTGCCGGCAGGCTTTGCGCAATCCGGCAAGCTGGAGGAATACGACAAGCTGCGGCTGTTCTACGCCGGCATCGGCGGCAACACCAACAGCACCTCGCGCTTCCGCTACTACGACGGCAGCGGCGAGCGCAAGCTGCTGCAGGAATATACGGCGCCCGAGTACCTGCTCAAGGCGAATCATCCGTACCGCATCCGCATCGTGGTCGATGCGCAGGGCACGCGGCTGTTCGTGGACGACAAGCAGTACTTCTCGGCGCCGGGGCCGCAGGCGGGCGGGGGCTACTTCGGCCTGCGCACCACGCAGTCGCGCCAGAAGATCGAGAATTTCTCGGTGCGCCGAATCTAGAAGAAGGTATTGACGGCGTGGCGCACGCCATAGTCGTCATCCACCGCCAGCAGCAGCGGCCATTTGTCGAAGGTCGTGCATGGGTGCGAGATGCCGCAGCCGATCAAATCGCCGACGGCAAGCTCGGTGCCGATGGCGGCGCCGGCCGGCAGACGCAGGTAGGCATGCTGGTCGTTCATCTTCTCGATGCGGCAGCCGTCCGGCATGGCGCCTGACGTGGTTGCTCCGGGGCGGTGCCACGCCAGCGCACGCGGCAGGTCGATGTCGTAGGAGGCGTCGCGCTTGCCCATGCCCAGGATGGCCAGCGTCGGTTCCGGCCGGGACAAGACCATGCTCCATATCTCCAATGCGGGCCGCAGGCCCTGTTCCTGCGGGATCCGTTCGCGCGCGTTCAGCTGCGCGATCAGGTCGTGATAGTGGCCGTGGTCGTTGGTCAGGTAGCAGCCGCTGCGCAGCACAGGCAGCACGGGACGGGATAAACCTTGCACCAGCGAGAAGCCGCTGGCGACAAAATCGAAATAGGCCGAACCGCCCGCCGACAGCAGGATGCGCTCGCGCGTGAACAACTGCTCGGCATCGGCCCGGCGCAGCAGATCCGACAGGTCGGCGACGAACTGGCGCACGCCTTGATGATCGCGCTCGCGGTCATGGCTGACCAACAGTCCCTCGTAGCCCTCGATGCCCGCCAGTTCCAGCCCCGGCGCGGCGGCCACGTCGCGCGCCACCGCCAGCGCTTCGTCCATGGTGCGGCAGCCGGCGCGATGACCGGCCAGGCCGAGCTCCACCAGCAACGGCAGCGGGCGATCCAGGCCCAGGCGCCGGGCGGCTTGCGACAGGCGCGCGACGCCGGCGCTGGAATCGACCAGCGCGTAGAACTCAAACCCGGGATCCTGCCGCATCAGCGCGATCACCGCCTTGATGTCGGCCGGCGCCACCAGCTGGTTCGCCAGCAGCACGCGCCGCACGCCGAAGCGGAAGGCGGTCTGCACCTGCGCCACCGACGCCAGCGTGATGCCCCAGGCGCCGTTGGCCAGTTGGGCGCTGAACAACTGCGGGCTCATGGTGGTCTTGCCGTGCGGCGCCAACTGCGCGCCGTGGCGTTCGCAGAAACGGCGCATCCATTGCAGATTGTGGTGCAGCGCGGAGATCTTCAGGACGGCGACCGGAAAGCTGGTGTCGGCGCGCAGCACGTTCCACTGCTGGGCGCCGATGGCTCCCTGCGGCAGCGGCGTGGTGATCGGCAGGCCTTTGACGCCCGGATGCAGCAGCTGTTTCTCCAGCGAGAGCAGCGGGGCGGAGGTGGCGCCGGCGGCGGCGGTCAAAGCGATGCGTTTCAAATGAGGCTCCTGGCATGGTCGCGCCGGCATGGCGGCGCGGATCAGCTATTGTAAGGGAGCGGCCCGCCATTCGACACGATTGCGGCCGGCTTTTTTCGCCTGGTAGAGCAGGGCGTCGGCGGCGGCGAACAGCTCGGCGCAGCTCTCGTTGGATGATGCCGCGCCGCTGCCGTTGAGCGTGGCGCCGCCGGCGCTGACTGTCAGCACCGGGCATACGCCGGAGGCTTCATGCGGGATCTCCAGGTCGGTGATCGTGGCGCAGATGGTGCGGACGACTTGTTGCGCCTGTGCGGCATCGGTGTCCGGCAGCAGCAGCACCAGCTCCTCGCCGCCATAGCGGGCCGCCAGGTCGCCGGGGCGGCGCAGGCCGGACGCGGTGGCGCGGGCCACGGCGCGCAGCGCGCGGTCGCCGGCCGGGTGGCCGTAGTGATCGTTGTACTGCTTGAAGGCGTCGATGTCCAGCAGGGCCAGCGACAACGGCCGGCCGCTGCGGCGGCTGCGCTGCCATTCGGCCTCATAGACTTCGTCGAAGCGGCGGCGGTTGGCCAGTTCCGTCAGGCCGTCGACATGGGCCAGGTGTTCCAGCATGCGGCGCTGGCGCACCATCTGCAAGTGCATGGCCACGCGCGCCAGCACCACGGTGATGTTGAAAGGTTTGGCGATGTAGTCGGCCGCGCCCATCTTCAGGCCGGTGGCCTCATCCTCCGGCCGTCCCAGGCCGGAAATGAAGATGACGGTAATGTGCGCGGTTTGCGCATCGCCGCGCAGGCGGCGCAGCACTTCGTAGCCGTCCATGTCCGGCATGATGACATCGAGCAGCATCAGGTCCGGCAGGTGGCGTGCCGCCAGCTCCAGCGCCTGCGCGCCGTTCTTGGCCAGCAGTACCGTGTGTTCGGGCTTGAGCAGCTCCGCCAGCACCTGGCGGTTCACGTTGTCGTCGTCGGCCACCAGCACTTTTTGCGTTCCGGCGAAATTCATGCGTCTTCTTCCTGTGTGGTTTGCTGCGTCAGCGCCTGCGCCAAGGCTTGCAGCGGTGCCAGCGCGGCCTGGTACTCGATATCCTCGACGGCGCGCTGGAGCGCTGCCAGCAGATCCGCATGCCTGGCGACCGCTGGCAGCAGGCGCAATTCCTGCAACACGTCCTCGGCGCGCGCATCATCGGCGCGCAGCCAGGCCTCCAGCCTGCCGACCAGCAGCACGGCGTCCTCGTCGCGGTAGCGGGCCGGCGCAGGCTGCCGGTTCAGTTGCGCCAGGCCGCCGACCACTAGGTCCAGCCCCTTGGCCAAGTCCTCGGCCAGCGCGGCGAGGCGATCGTCGCCGGCGCCGTGCAGCGCCTGTTCGACCGCCTGGGCCTGTGCCGCCAGCGTGAACGCGCCGATGTAGGCGGCGCTGGATTTCAGGTTGTGCGTCATGCCGTTCAGGGCAGCGTAATGGTTGCTGGCGACGGCCTCGCGCACGGCTTGCGCGGCTGGCCGGTACTCCTGCAGGAAGCCGTTGATGCGCTTGTCCAGCCGGTCGCGCTGGCGGTCGACGGCATCGAGCGCCTGCTGCCAGTCGATGCCCGGGACGGACGGCAACGGCTCGGCGGAAGGCGCGTTGACCACGGCGGCGGGCGGCAGCGGCGACAGTGCCGAGGCCTGCGCGCGCCGCGCCGCCAGCCGGGACGGCGATATCCATTTGATCAATGCGCGGAACAGCTGCTCCGGCACGACAGGCTTGGTGACGTGGTCGTTCATGCCGGCCGCAAGACTCTTGTCGCGATCGCCCGCCATGGCGTAGGCGGTCATGGCGACGATCGGCAGCTGCTTGCAGCGCTCGATGGCGCGGATGCGGCGCGTAGCGGTCAGGCCGTCCACTTCGTGCATCTGGACATCCATCAGCACCAGGTCGTAGTCGACTTCCTGCACCATGCGCACCGCTTCGCCGCCGTGGTGGGCGACGTCGATCTGCATGCGCGCGGCCGACAGGAAGTCCAGCGCCACCTCGCGGTTGTTGGCGTTGTCCTCGACCAGCAGGATGCGGGCGCCGTCCAGCGCGGACAGGTCGCGCAGCGCCAGTCCGGCGCTGTCGGAGCGGCGCGTTTCGCGCGGGGCCTGCTGCTTGTGCTGCGGCCCGTCGGCCGGTGCGGTGGCGTTGTCGGCGATTCCGAGCCGCACGGTGAAGCTGAAGCGGCTGCCGATGCCGGGCGTGCTGCTGACCTGGATGTCGCCGCCCATCAGTTCCACCAGCTGGCGCGAGATGCTCAGTCCCAGGCCTGTGCCGCCGTACTTGCGGGTGATCGAGCCGTCGGCCTGGCTGAAGGACTGGAACAGCCGCGCCACCTGCGACGGCCGCATGCCGATGCCGGTGTCGCTGACGGAGAAGCGCAGGGCGACGCTGTTGGCCGTCTGGTCCATCACCTCGACGGCGACGGCGATCTCGCCGCGCTCGGTGAACTTGACGGCGTTGCTGGTCAGGTTGATCAGCACCTGGCTGAGGCGCAGCGGATCGCCGAGCAGCCGCGCCGGCACGCCGTCGTCCACGCGCAGCTTCAGCGCGACCCGCGCGGCGTCGGCCTTGATCAGCGTCAGCGTCGGCAGTTGTTCCAGCAGCTCGCGCGGATCGAAGGGCGCCGATTCCAGCCCCATCTTGCCGGCCTCGATCTTGGAGAAGTCCAGGATGTCGTTGAGGATGGCCAGCAGGTGCTCGCCGGCGCCGAGGATCTTGCCGAGATAATTCTGCAGCTTGGGCTCGGGTTGCGTCATCAGCGCCAGCCGGCTCATGCCGATGATGGCGTTCATCGGCGTGCGGATCTCGTGGCTCATGTGGGCCAGGAATTCGGACTTGGTGCGCGTGGCTTCCTCGGCGCGCAGCATGGCCGTCTGCATGGCCTTGGTGCGCAGGCCGAGGATGCGCATGAAGACCAGCATGTCGAACATATTCCCGAACTGCAGCGCGTGCATGGTCCAGAAGTTGGCGGCGACCTTGCCGCCGATGACCTGGCTCAGCACCACCGACGAGGCGAAGCTGACCGCCCAGCCGACCAGGAAGTAGATGCCGACGGCATCGCCGCGCCGCGCGCGCAGGTAGGCGCCGGGGAGGCCGAGCAGCATCGGCATCAGCCCCAGCGTGCTGACGATGGCAACCAGCGTCTCGACGCCGATGATATCGGTGGCGTAGGCCAGCGCGCTGAGCACCGACAGCGCGGCGCCGGCCCGCATCAGGAGGCTGAAGGTGCGATCCTTGCCGGGCCGGGCCAGCGCCTGCTCGACGAACAGGTAGGCGCCGCAGGAGGCGGTCAGCGCGAACAGGCCGCCCGCGTGGATGCTCATCCAGGCGTTGTTGCGCCATAGGTACTGGCCCCCCAGTCCGAAGAACTCGATCGAGAACAGCGTGGTGCCGGTGACCAGCAGCGCGAACTTGCCGAACAGCGGCTCGCGCAGGTTCAGCCACTGCGCCAGGCTATACAGCAGCAGGCACAGACTGAGGCCGGTCAGCATCCCCTGCAGCATTTGCTCGTTCAGCGCTTCGGTGTGGAAGGCGGCAGGGCGCGAGAAGCGGATCGGCAGGATCATCGAGCCGATGTTCTCGACCCGCAGCAACAGGACGTGCTCCATGCCCGGCGTCAGGCGCAGCAGGGCGGCCGGCACGCGGCCGCGCGGCGCGCCGTCCGACGCCGGCTGCAGGTTGCCCGTCACGTGGTGCTGCGTGATGCGGCCATCGGTGGCGACGTAGACATCGATGCGGTTCAACACCGCGTAGTCGACGTTGAGTATCCATTCGCCGTCGCTGTTCGCGGGCAGGGCCACCGGGATGCGCAGCCAGACCACGTCCTTGTGCACGCCCAGCGTGGCGTAGGCGGAATCGGGCACGGTGTAGCGCTCGACGGCCGCCAGCGCCTCGTCCGGCCGCAGCTTGCCATCGGTTTCCGCCATGACCTTGACGGCGGGCCAGGCCTCGACGTGGTTGCCGCGCGTCTCCAGCAACAGCGGCGCGGAACCGGCCAGCGCCGCGCCGGAAAGTACCAGCGCGAAGACGAACAGCAGGTAGCGGAAGGGGCGCGTCAACATGGGGTTCTAGTAAAGGTAGTCCAGGCGCACATCGACGGTGCGTGGATCGCTGGGCACCACCATGCCGAAGCTGTCGATGCTGACCGGGTGGACTTTGTTTTCGATGTTCTTCACGCGCGCTGTCATGCTCCATGCCGAGCGGATAGGACGATAGCGCAGCGTGGCGTCGCTTTCGGTACGTGATGGCACGCGGTACTGCAGCAGCTGGGTCGGCACGGCGATGATGTAGGCGCCGCTCTTGCGCGCGCCCAGGCTGGCGGCCAGCTCGCCGCGCGTCAGCCGGAACGCGTGTTCATAGCCCAGCGTGAGCGTGTGGCCGGGCGAGCGGTCCAGCTTTTTGCCGGCCCACGAGTGCACGCCGTCCGGGCTGTAGCTGACATAGTGCGCATCCAGCAGTGCCAGTGCATAGTTGATGCTGTCCCGCGATGTCGGCTTGATCCGGCCTTCGGCTTCCAGTCCCTTGACGCTGGCGACACCGGCGTTGCCGGTGACGAAACGCGGCGCGCCCTGCACGATGGCGACGCCGGACAGCTGCAGGTTCTTGTAGTCGTAACGGAAGGCGGACAGGTTCAGGCTGGCCTTGTTGTCCCAGAAGCGCGTCTTCATGCCCGCTTCATAGGAGCGCAGCGTTTCCGGCTGATAGAACAGCGTGCCGGCCGGTACCGCCAGCGCGGCGGGACAGTCAAGGCCCAATTGCGCCGTGCCGGCCAGGCAGCCGTCGTTGAAGCCGCCCGCCTTGTAGCCGGTGGCGACGGCGCCGTACAGCAACGTGGCCGGCGCCAGGTCGTAGTCCGCGCCGAGGCGCCAGGTGGTCTGGTGCGTGTCCATGGCGGCGGCGTTGAGCAGCTTGAAGTCGGTCGCCGGATTGAACACGCTGCCCTGCTGGAAGTTGGTCGAGCCGACGCGCGATTTTTGATCGTCGGTGTAGCGCGCGCCGGCGGTGGCGCGCAGCTTGTCCGTCAAGCGGTACGTGGCTTGGCCGAAGACCGCCTTGCTGGTGGCGATGGTCGGGCCATGCGGGAATACGTAGTACGGCGGCAGGCCGAGCAGGTCCAGGTCGCGGAAGCTGTACAGCTGCGACGAGCGCTCGCGGAAGTAGTACAGGCCGGCCTGCGCGCTCAGGGCGCCGCTGCCGTTGGTGGCGATGCGCAGCTCGTGCGAGTTCTGCGCATACTCGCCGTTGAAGCGCTGGTGCACGCCGAGTGCGAACGCCGGCGCCACGCGGTAGTAGAAGTTGGACAGCGCGTCGTGGTCGTAGCCGCGGTGCGAGCCCAGATAGTACAGCGTTGCCGCGCCCAGGTTCCAGGCCAGGTCGGCGCCGATGCCGGAGACGGTCTTGCGGCTGTAGCCCTGTTCCGGCGCGGAGTTGGGCGGCATGAAGCCATGGGTCAGCTGCGTGCGCGTGGCGCCGTCTCGCCAGACCGGATTGCCGCTGGCGACGCCGCTGTAGAAATTCGTATCGGGCACGAAGCTGTCGTTGTTGTCGTCCACCTTGCTGCGGTCGTAGCGCAGCAGCAGCGTGGCGGCCGCGCCGAGCTTGAGCCTGGCGGACAGGCGGGCCGACAGGTCGTCGCGGTCCAGGCCCAGGTGATACGGCGTGCCCTGGCCGTTGCGCAGATAGCTGTCATGGCGGTTGTAGGCCAGAGCGGCGCGTAGCGCGAGGGCGTCGTTGAGCGGGACGTTGAGCATGGCGTCGGCCTTGCGGCTGCCGTAGTTGCCGAATGCCGTGGTGGCGGCGGCCTCGAAATGATCCGCCGGCGCGCGCGAGATCACGTTGATCGCGCCGGCCGTGGTGTTGCGGCCGTACAGCGTGCCTTGCGGCCCTCGCAGCACTTCCACCCGTTCGAGGTCGTAGAAGCTCAGGTTCTGGATTTGCGGACGGGCGATGTAGATCCCGTCCAGCATGAAGGCGGCCGACGGGTCGCCTTTTTCGGTGGTGTCCGCGCTGGAGACTCCGCGGATGGTGATGCGCAGGCCGTCGGCGGCGTTGTCCAGCTCGACGTTGGGCAGGCGGGTGGACAGCCCGGCCGGATTGTCGATGCCGGCGCCGGCCAGCTGCGCCGCGTCCAGCACCGACATCGCCACCGGGGTTTTCGATTCCAGCGTCGGCGCGCGCTGGGCCGTGACAGTAACTTCCGGTATCTGCGCGTGCGCCACGCCCATCAGCATCGTCGATAGCGCCAGCAGTTTTGGGGCGCCCGGCGCCTGGAAAATCGTCATACAAGCTGCCATTAAATTGCAAAACCGCAGAGTCTAACAGGTTGGCCCATATATTTGTAGTTACAAAAGCAACTATATGTATAAAAAGCTCATATTCCAGAGCCGTCAGGCTGGCCGGCGCCGCTGCCACCAGTGTTTGCCGCCGCCCGCGTAGGCCGCGCGGGCCGGCACGGTGAGCACGATGCGGACGCCGGAGCCGCCGCTACCCGCTGCACCGCCCGCGTCGACGACCTCCAGCAGGCCGCCGGCGCGGGCCGCGCGTTCGCGCATGCCGACCAGGCCATAGTGCTTTTGCTTGCCGTGCGCGTCGGCGGCCATGCCCTGGCCGTTGTCGCTCACCGTCAGCGCGAACAGGTCGCGCCGATAGTCCAGCCGCACCTCGACCTTGGCGGCGCCGGCGTGGCGGAAGGCGTTGCGCATGGCTTCGCGGACGATCTCGCAGGCTTCCTCGGCGACGGCGCTTTGCAGCTTGATGCGGGCGCCGTTGACGGCGATGCTGTGCGTCGTGCCCGGGTGTTCTTGTTCCAGCTGGCGGCCGGCTTCGCGCGCGGCGCTTTCGACGTCGTCGACGCGGCCGGTGCGCAGCTCGTGCACCTGGTCGCGGCCTTCGACCAGGGTGTCGTTGGCCTGGTCGAGGATGAGCCCCAGTTTTTGGCGGGCTTCGCTGTCGTCCGGCAGCGCGGCGGCCACCAGGTCCAGCCGCAGCAGCATCGCCTGCACGCTTTGCAGGAAGGTGTCGTGCAGCGTGCGGGCGATGCGTTCGCGTTCGGCCATGCGCGCGTGCATGCGCTCGGCCAGGCGTCCGGTCTCGACCCGCAGGCGATACAGGTACAGCAGGTACAGCAGCCCGGCCGACGCCAGCGCACACAGCGCCTTGAACCAGATGGTCTGCGTGAAGGTCGGCGCGATCTCGAACGCCAGTACGGCGTCCTCGGTGCTTTGCAGCCCGTCCTCGTTGTAGGCGCGAACGCGGAAGGTGTAGCTGCCGGCGCCGATGTTGGTGTAGTCGACGCTGCGGCGGGCGCCGGCTTCCTGCCAGCCGTCGTTGACGCCGGAGAGCTGGTACTGGAAGCGGATCGCTTCCGGCTTGCCCAGCATCGGCGCGGTGAAATGGATGCTCAGGTTGCTGGAGCCGGGCGGCAGGCGCATCGCCTGGGCATGCGCGGTGGCGCCGTAGCTGGCGTCGCCGGCCTGCACCCGCAGGATCTGCGCGGCCGGCGCGATCGCATTGCGGCGGATCTGGCTGGGCGACAGCCGCACGATGCCGCCGCTGGTCATGAACCACAGCTGGCCGGCGCGGTCGGCGTAGACGCTGGGCAGGCGGTTTTGCAGCATGGCCTGGCCCGGATAGCCGTCCAGCAGGTCGAGCAGTTCATAGCGCAGCAGGGCGTCCGGGTTGGCGACGGCGGCGCGCCAGTCGGCGCCGCGCACGTGCACCACGCCCTTGCCGCCGTTGAACCAGCGGTCGCCGTCGGCCGTCACCGCCATGCCGGAGATATTCTGCAGTACTTCGGGCGACGAGGCCTTGATGGCGCGGAAGCGCTGCCCCTGGAAGATCGCCAGGCCGGCGTCGCCGCCGGCCACGATGTCCTCGCCGACCGCGATGCTGGTGGCCAGCCCGATGACGCGGGCATCGTAGGTGGCGAGCTTGCCGTTGTCGTTGAAGACGATGGTGGCATCGCCGGTCGCCTGCCAGCGTTCGCCGGGCTTGCGGCCCGCGGCGGCCAGGAAGATGCGCGGCGGCAGGCTGAAGGCGCTGCGCGGCTGCCAGCCGCCGTCCAGGTAGCCACGCAGGCCGGTCTGCAGGGACGCCATCCACAGCACCTTGCCGTCGTCCTGCAAACCCAGCACGTCCAGGTCGGCGGGCTTGCCGTCGGCGCCGGGCGGCAGCGGCATCGTGCTGGCCTGACCGTGGTGGCGGCGCTCGATGGCGCGCGCGCCGGCCAGCAGCAGGGCGCCGTCGCGGTCGTTCGCCACCACCGAGACCGGTCCGCCGTCATACGGCACCGGCGGCGCGTCGGCGCTGACGCGCCAGGCCGTCCGCGTGATCATATTGGTCGCCCAGACGCCGCCTTCGGTGTCGCCGGCCATGCTGAACAAGCCGTTCGATTGGGGCAGGCGCACCGGGATCAGGCGGTTTTCACGGAAGCGCTCCAGCGCGCCCTGGCTGGTGACCCAGACGTTACCCTCGCGGTCCTCCATCAGCGTGTTGTAGGGCAGGCGGGCAGCGCGCGCCTGCGGGTCCTGGCGGTCGGTGGCGTCGCGGTCGTGGATCAGCAGCGTGTTCTCTGCCGCGCCGGCGCGCGCGACCAGGCACAGCGCCTGCGGGCAGTGCGGCGTCCACAGGTTGCCGTCACGGTCGAATTGGCCGGCCCAGCGCGACTCGGCCGGATTGAAGCCGGCGGCGCGCGGCAGCGGCCGGGCGCCCGCCGGTACCGACAGCGCCGGCGGCACGGCCCTGGCCTGCAGGCGGTCGATCATCCACAGGCGGCCGTCCGGCGACTGTATCAGGCCGGCGTCGCTGCGGTGGGCGACGATCTGGCCGAACTTGCCGCTGGCGCGGTCGAGCCGGTACAGGCCGTGCGGATTAATAGTCCACAATTGGCCGTACTGGTCCAGCAGCACGCCGTTTGCCGCCTCCGTTGGCAGTCCCTGCCCGGGGCCGAGCTTGCGCAGCTGGCCGCGCGCGTAGTGGTACAAGCCTGTGCTGCCGGCGATCCAGGTGCCGCCGTCGCTGTCGTTGGCCAGCGTCATCACGTTGCCGACCGCGCTGTCGAGCGGGAAGATGTCATCCAGCCTGCCGTCCTTGCGCAGCACCGACAGGCCGCCGACCGAGTAGCTGATCCACAGGTCGCCGTTGGCGTCGGCGCGCAGTTCGGTGATGCGGCGTTTGGCGACCTCACCGCCGGTGGCGAGTTCGTAGCGCTCGAAACGCACGCCGTCGAAGCGGAACAGGCCGGTGGGCGCGCCCAGCCACAACCAGCCGTCCGGCGTCTGCGCCAGCGCCCTGACTTCGGCCGGGGCGCCATCCTTGGCGGTCCAGGCAGCGTGGTGATAGTCCTCCAGCCGGATGGCGGGATTGAGGGCGGCGGCGGTGCCGGACAAGCCTAGCGCCAAGGCCAGCGCGCCTGCCGCGCGCCGGAGTGCTGCATACAACTTCATTCTGGCCTTCCAAATAAGCGGGCCGTGATTGTAACCCAGCCGTTACACGGCGCGAGCGGGCTGTCCAGCAGGAGCAGTCCGACACGGGGGCGGCGCGCGGGCCGATAGGCGCGCCGGGTGAGGCTTCGGATAATCGGCACAGCGGTCAGCAGGCCGCCTTAAACCAAGGAGGGATGAGATGAATCTGATACTGTGGATCGTAATAGGCGGCATCCTGGGCTGGCTGGCCAGCCTGGTGATGAAGACCGACGCCCAGCAGGGACTGGTGCTGAACGTGGTGGTGGGCATCGTCGGCGCCTTGCTGGCCGGATGGCTGCTGGGCCCGATCATGGGCACCGGCACCATCAACAACAACGACTTCAGCCTGGTGTCGCTGGGGGCGTCCTTTATCGGCGCGCTGGTCCTGCTGGCGATCGTCAACCTGATCCGGCGCGGCCGGATCCGTTGAACTCAGGCCGCCGCCTTGCGCTGGCGGAGCCGGTAGCCCAAGCCGAGCACCGCCAGCCAGACCGGGATCAGGTACACCGACAGCTGCAGGTCCGGCGTCATGTACATCACCGCCAGGATCCCGGCCAGGAACAGCAGGCAGATGTAGTTGGTCAGCGGATAGCCCAGGCTGCGGAATTGCGTGGCGTGGCCGTCAGCCTTTTTCTGCGCGCGGAAGCGCAGGTGGATCCAGCTGATCATGCCCCAGTTGATGATCAGCGCCGACACCACGAGCCCCATCAGGAAACCGAAGGCCTTGCCCGGCATGAAGTAGTTGACCGCCACGCAGATGCCGGTCGCCAGCGCCGACACGCCCAGCGCCGCCAGCGGCGCGCCGCGCTTGTTCAACTTCAGCAGCGCCTGCGGCGCGTTGCCTTGCTTGGCCAGGCCGTACAGCATGCGGGTATTGGAATACACGCAGCTGTTGTAGACCGACAGCGCGGCCGTCAGCACCACGGCGTTCAGCGCGTGCGCCACCCATTCGCTGTTCAGCGCATGGAAGATCAGCACGAACGGACTGCCGCCGGTGACCACCTTCTGCCACGGGTACAGCGACAGCAGGATGCCGAGCGCGCCGATGTAGAAGATCAGGATGCGGTAGATGGCCTGGTTGGTGGCCTTCGGAATGGTGTGCGAGGGATCGTCCGCCTCGGCGGCGGTGATGCCGATCAGTTCCAGCCCGCCGAAGGAGAACATGATGACGGCCATCGCCATCACCAGGCCGCCGACGCCGTTGGGGAAGAAGCCGCCGTGTCGCCACAGGTTGGCGACGCTGGCCTCAGGGCCGGCCGCGCCCGAGAACAACAGGTAGGCGCCGAACACGATCATGCCGACGATGGCGACCACCTTGATGATGGCGAACCAGAATTCCATCTCGCCGTAGGCCTTGACGTTGGCCAGGCTGATGGTGTTGATGATGACGAAGAACGCCAGTGCCGACATCCAGGTCGGTATCGCCGGCCACCAGTACTGGACGTAGATGCCGACCGCCGACAGCTCGGCCATGCTGACCAGCACATACAGCACCCAGTAGTTCCAGCCCGACATGAAGCCTGCCCACTGACCGCAGTACTTGTCGGCGAAGTGGCTGAACGAGCCGGCGACCGGCTCGTCGACCACCATCTCGCCCAGCTGGCGCATGATGAAGAACGCGATCAGCCCGGCCACGCCATAACCCAGCAGCACGGAGGGCCCGGCCATCTGGATCGTCTGCGCGATGCCGAGAAACAGGCCGGTGCCGATGGCGCCGCCCAGCGCGATCAACTGGATATGCCGGCTCTTGAGGCCGCGCTTCAGTTCACTCATCTCATCCTCGGTAGCTCATGAAAGAGGCTGATTCTCGCACAACTCAGTCTTCATGGGCAGGGAGGGGCGTGAACTTATAGTCGGCGCGCGGGAATTCGCGCCCGCGCTTGACCGTCAATACAACAGAACGCACGTTGGCGATGTCCTGCAGCGGGTCGCGCCGCAGGAACACCATGTTGGCCGCCTTGCCCGCCACCAGCGTGCCGAACTCGCGCTGCCGGCCCAGCGCCTCGGCGGCATTGGCGGTGGCGGCGGTGATGGCCTGCTGCGGCGTCAGTCCCGCGTACTTGACCAGTTTTTCCAGTTCGCCGTCCAGCACGGGGAACGGGTCTTCGCCGGTGTTGTCGGTGTCGGTGCCGGCGATGATCTTCACGCCCGCCGCGTGCATGGCCCGCGTGATATCGCCGGCCAGGTCGATGTGGCAATGCTTGCCGTCGGTCTTGTAGACGCTCAGCGTGGCGTCCATGATGGTGCCGGACTTGGCCAGCGCGGCGATGTACTTCCTGATGCCGGGGTCTTCGGCGGTCAGGCCTTCATATGACGGTTCGCCGCTATGACCATAGGCGGCCTTGCCGGTCTCGCGCACATGGCGCGCGATCATGCAGACGTGCGAGACGGCGGTGGCGCCGAGCGAGTCGTAGGGCGAGGCGGGGTAGACCTGCATGTGGGTCCAGACCGGGAAGTGCTGGCTGTTCGCTTCGGTGATCAGCTTGCGCACCAGCGTACCGGGCAGGTTGGCGTAGATCTTCATGCCGGTGGCGCCGGTGCCGCGCGCCTGGGCCACGGCCAGCGGCAGCCTGGTCTTGTCGTCCACCGCGTACAGCCAGGGCACGGTGCCGGGCTTGGTGCCGAGCGCCGCGACCACGGTGCGCGGATCCTTGAAGAAGCTGGGGCCTGCCACCAGCGAGGCATAGAAGATGTCCGGCGACGGGATGCGGTTGAGCAGCGCTTCGCGCGACAGGCCGGCCAGCTCGCGGGCGTCGCCGGCCATGTCGCGCACGCCGGTCACGCCGCCGTAGATATTGCGCTTCAGTTCCGCCTCGGCGTAGGGGCGGTCCGGATTGGTGGCGTAGTGCACGTGCGAGTCGATCAAGCCTGGCAGCACGTACTGGCCGGCGACATCGACGATGCGGGCGTCGGCTTTTTGCGCGTCGCTCAGCTGCGCGCTGGGCACGATGGCTTCGATGCGGTCGTCGCTGACCACGATGCTCATGTCGGCGCGTGGCGCGGCGGCGGTGCCGTCGATCAGCGTGGCGCCGCGATAGATCACGCGGCCCAGCGCCTTGCCGGACAGTTTGTCGAGGCGCTCCTGTTCGACGTTGGCCTTCGGTTTTTCTTCGGCGGCGTAGGCCGAAGCGCACAATGCCGCGATGGCGATGGCGATTGTCGTGTACTTCAAAGTCATCTTAGCTCCATACTCCGCCGGCCACGCGCAGGAAGTTCGTGCCGAGGATTTTTTCGATACGGCCCGTGGTGTGGCCGCGCTTGGCCAGCAGATCGGCCAGTTTGTGGAACTTGTCGCTGCCCATCAGGTCAGGCAGGAAGGGCACGATGTCGGGACGTTCGCCGGGCGCGCTGATGCCGGCGGCGCGGCGCTGGCGCACTTCCTCCTCCAGGCCTTTCATATAGGCGGGCATGTCGTCGATCTGCGACACCGTGCCGTCGGTGCCGATGCCGACATGGTCCTCGCCGCAAACCTGGATGGCGTGCTCGATGTGCGCGATCAGGTCGGCCGCCGTCGGTTGCCGGCCCACGGCCAGGAAGGGCATGAAGTAGATGCCGACGAAGCCGCCCTTGTCGGCCACCAGCTTGAGCTCCTTGTCGGTCTTGTTGCGCGGCAGGTCGGCGATGGCGCGGCAGCCGGTGTGGGTGATGGCGATCGGCTGGGTCGACGCGGCGGCGGCGTCCAGGCAGATCTGTTCGCCGCTGTGGCTCAGGTCCACCAGCACGCGGTTGCGGTTCAGTTCCGCCACCACTTCGCGACCGAACGGCGACAGGCCCTTGTTGGTCGGGACCATGGAGCCGTCGCCCAGTTGGTTCGGGCCGTTGTAGGTCAGCTGGATCACGCGCACGCCGGCCTTGGCGAAGGTCTCGACGCGGCGCGCGTCGCTCCCCATCATCGCCGCATTCTGGAAACCGAGGATTACGCCGATGCGGCGTTCAGCCTGGGCGCGCTTGATGTCGGCCGCGCTGCGCACCAGCAGCAGGGAGTCGGCGCTCTTCCGGATGAAGGCATTCCAGGCGCGCGTGTCGGCCAGGCTTTTTTCGTAGGGATCGTCCTTGCCGAAGACGTAGCCGATGGTCATGTTGAAGGCGGTCAGGCCGGAGGCCTTGGCGTCCGCCAGCGAACGGGCGTCGATGCCGAAGTTGACCGGGTCTTCGCGGCGGTCGTTCGGCAGGTTGATATTGTCGATGCCGCCCAGGGCGTCGATGATCAGCGGATGCCGGTCGCGCAGGCTGGCGGCGAGGGCGGGTACGCCCAGTGCGGCCAGACTCATGCCGGCGGCGCTGTGCAGGAAAGTGCGGCGGTCTGTCATGGCGTCCTTTTATTTTTTGACTGGCGCGTAGGCCATGCATTCGACTTCGATTTCGCCGCCCAGCGCCAGGCCGTTGGCGCCCAGCGCGCTGCGGGCCGGCAGGCGGCCCGGCTTGAAGTAATTGACGTAGACCTTGTTGAAGTCGCCCCACTTGGACATGTCCGCGATCATGATGGTGCACTTGACCACGTTGTCCATGCTGAGGTTCATGCCTTTGAGGACGTCGGCGATGTTGTCCATCGCCTGGCGCGATTGCGCTTCAAAGCCTTTGACCAAACCATTCGGGCCGGTGCCCAGTTGTCCGGACAGGAAGATGAAATCGCCGGTACGCACCGCTAGCGAGAATGGCCGTTCCGGTGGATTGCCCTGGTTGTAGAACTCCTGCGCGGTGGCGGCCCCCGCGCAGGCCAGCAGGGCCGATGCGGCGGCCAGTTTTTTCAAGTGTGTGCGTGTCATGACGATCTCCCATGTGGCCGGTAGCGGCGATAAATTATAGGCGGCGCATCAATTTTGTGTAAACAATTTGTTTAAAAAATGCGAGAATGGCGAAATTAATCAACAGATTGTTGGAATTGTTTATGCAGGGAGTCAAACGCAAGCGCGTCGCTGGGGCGCCGCCGCAGGAGGCCGTGACGGCGGAACGGGCGGCGGTGATCAACGCGCTGCGGCCCATCGTGCCGATGCTGGCGGCGATGGCCGGGCCGCATCTGGAGGTGGTGCTGCATGATGTGAGCAAGCCGGAGAACTCGGTGGTCGCCATCGCCAACGGCCATATTTCGGGACGCAGCGTCGGCAGCTCGGTGCTGGAGGGGCCGCAGAACGACAAGGGTTTCGAGGCTGCCACCAAACTGAAGTCGAGCGAGGGCGCGGTGCATAGCCTGGTGGAAGATTACGTCACGGTGACCGCAAGCGGCAGGCAATTGAAATCCGCATCGGCGATCTTTCGCGATTCCTCGGGCGAGCCGTTTGCGACGCTGTGCCTGAATGCCGATATGTCGGGCTTCCAGGCTGCCCATGGATGGCTGGAGCGGATGCTCAAGCCGCTGGCGCAGCAGGCAATGGCGCCCGCCGCCGCCGCCGCCACCGTCACGCCGGCCGCCGAGCCGCAGATGGATACGCTGATGCAGGAGATCATTGATGCCGCCGTTCCAGTCCTTGGCGGCACGGCCGCCTCGATGAAACGTACGGACAAGATACAGGCGGTGGGAGAGATGCAGCGGCGCGGGCTGTTCATCGTCAAGGGTGGCGTGGAGCGCGCGGCGGCCGCGCTGAACGTGTCGCGCTTCACGATCTACAACTACATGGAACAGTTGCGCCGCCGCGAGGATACAGGGCAGGGGAGCTAGTTCGCAGGCCTTCGCCGAACCGTCCTGGATTGGTCTTCTCTTTTCATCTTCTTTTTTCTTTTTCGTTCTATTTTTTTTAGCAGACCTCTAATAGACAAAAAGAGAAAAAAGAAGATGAATCCAGAAGGGCGAAAGAGTATGAATCCGCGAAGGTCTCAAAAACGTCCCGCACCATCAAGGCTATCAAGGCTATTCAGTACTTTTCCACCACCAGGGCGCCGGACCCGCAAAAAGATGCGTTCATCTGCGCGAATTGGTCGGCATAGATTGGATTGGTGAAGGCCAGCGTGACGACCTGGATCTCGCCTAAAAACGTCTGCTTGAGCTTGCGCAGAAAGACGGGCTGATAATAGCTGGTCGCCGGCGGATGGGCCCGGCGCGAGACGTAAAACAGCGTCGTCAAAACGGCGGAGGCCAATGCGGCCGTCGACAGCAGATTGTCTTGCGCGATTCGCGGCAGATGCTCAGAGAACACCATCATCATTCCAAGCAGTATCCAAAACACGATGACTGTGACCAGGGCGCGCGAAAAATATCCCTGGCGAAAGCGCTTGGCGCTCGCTTTGCAAGCGGTACAAAACGGCAAGGCCATCGTCAAGGTCGTCTCGCTGCCGCCCAGCAGCATGAACCGCGTATGTTTAAGCTTGGTATCCAGCAGTTGAAGATCTTGTGGCGAACCGCAATTGCAGCAAGCGCGGCTTGGCGCGTTGAATGACAGGCGGCTGGCCTCGCCATGTACAGGTATCATCATCGTTCTTGCTTCGCCAGTTCTTCCGCCGCATGCTGCAGCTTGGCGTGCTCGCGCATTTGCTCCTTGCGCTGCTCGGCGGCCTCGATCATCGCGATCTGCTGCTGCAGCATGTCGATGGTTTGCTGCAGATCCCTGATCTGCTTGAGCAGGATTTTCTTCAGTTCGGGATCGTTCACATCCTGCAGTTGTTTCTGCAGCGCTGCGATCGACTTCCGCAAGCCCTTGATCTGCGCGAGTATCCGCGTGATCAGGTTTTGTGAGCCGACATTGTCGGTCATGCCGCGCGCGCTGCCGGTGATGCTGGATACCATGACTGCCTCCGTATTGGTCGCCCCCAATGGTAATCGAATATTAGTGATTAGCGGTAATTAAGTGCTTTTTTTGTAAGGTGTTGCTACGTAGACGCAATACGTAGTACCCGCAACGGATTTGCATTCCATTTATACGAAAAATGTATATGCTTGCATTCTTTTAAAAAAAGAACGCATGATGACTCCAAGGAAACCAGCGCTGGCCGTAGTTTCAAACGCGTCTTCCGCCAACGTCGCTTTCGTTGAGTCGCCGCTGGGGCGGGTGCTGGCCGGGGTGGTCGCGCAGGGCTCGGCTTCGCATCGCCGCATCGCCGAATACCTGATGCGCAATCCGATGCGCGTGACCGCATTGAAGATCGATGGAATGGCCGAGGGCTGCAGCGTGTCCACCGCGACCATCAGCCGCTTCGCCCGCGATATCGGCTTCTCCACTTACGCCTCGATGCGCAGCGCGGTCGCCGAGACGCTGCACTCGGCCCTGCAACCGGTCGACAAGCTGCGCCACACCATCGAACATCGCAGCGACCTGACCAGCCCCGGCGACGAGAGCATGGAATACGCCGCCGTCAATATCAGCGCGACCCGCAATTCGCTGCCGCAGTCGGAGCTGGACCAGGTGGTGCGGAAGCTGAGCCGCGCGCGCACCGTGTATGTGCTGGGCTTCGGCACGTCGACCTACCTGGCCGGCCTGCTGATGCTGCACCTGCAGCCGTTCTGCGCCCACGTGGTGGAGGTGGCGGGGCCGGGCGGTACCGAGGTCGCGGCGGGGCACCTGGTGAATATCGGTCCGGAGGACGTGCTGGTCGTGATGTCCTTCCCGCGCTATGCGCTGGACGTGATCCGGCTGGCGCAGTTCGCGCGCAGCCATGACGCCTGCGTGGTGGCGATCACCGATGCGCCGACGGCGCCGATGGTCGAACTATCCGACCACGTGCTGTACGCCAGCAGCGGCCACGCCGTGCTGCCGAGCAGCGCCACCGCGGCCGTGGCCGTGATCGAGGCGCTGGTGATGTCGCTCATGGTGTCCAACAAGGACAACGTCGAAAAAGCCGCGCGCCTGAGCAAGGCCGTCGCCTCCTACCTGATGAGTCCCAGCGGCTCCAAACCGGCCAGGAAGCTTTCAAGGTAAAACGTTTTTCCCTGATTTATAGCAAGGTGTGGCGTAAACGAGCCACATTTAGAAAAACGTTTACCTTGATTTGCATGTTGAGTATGATGACTTTGCGATATCCCACGGTATCCGCAATCCACCCGCAATAACAAATCAAAAGGGGACACTCAACATGCTGAAAATTTCTGCTCAAGCGGCGGTATCCGCACGCCTGTACAAAATGGCCGCAGTCGCCATCCTGGCCGGCGTCACATTGGCGCCGGCGTCCGCGCTGGCGCAAACCAAGCTCGCCATCCCGAACGCCAACATCACGGCCAGCGGCAGCGACACCAACCTGCCGGTCAACGCCAACGACGGTTCGCTGGCCACGCGCTGGTCGGCCGATGCCACCGGCGGCGCTCAATGGCTGCAATATAACCTCGGTGGCTGCTACACGATCTCGTACGCCAACCTGGCCTGGTACAACGGCGACTCGCGCAAGTACAACCTGGCGCTGAAGATCTCCAACGACGGCAGCAACTGGACCGAT
This sequence comes from Duganella sp. CT11-25, assembly GCF_047302815.1. Taxonomy (NCBI): domain Bacteria; kingdom Pseudomonadati; phylum Pseudomonadota; class Betaproteobacteria; order Burkholderiales; family Oxalobacteraceae; genus Duganella; species Duganella sp. CT11-25. The sequence goes on along the minus strand of NZ_JBKBFD010000001.1, from coordinate 941,486 downwards.
GTCTTCAACGGCACCAACAGCGGCACCACCGCGCAGCTCAAGCCCTACACCTTCGCCGACAAATCGGCGCGCTACGTGCGCGTGCAGAGTACCGGCAGCAATGTCAACAACTGGGTCAGCCTGTCCGAGATGGAGATCTGGACCAACGGCGCGGGCAATTGCTCGTCCACCGGCCTGAATCCGAACGTGCCGCCTGGTTCCAACTTCAACCTGGGCATCTGGCAGTTGCAACTGCCTGTCGGCTCGCCCGGCTCGCCGGAAACCAAGAGCGCGTCGCAGCTGGAAGGCGGCTACACCAGCTCCTACTTCTACACCGACACCGATGGCGCGATGACCTTCTGGTGCCCCGAGACCGGCGTGACCACGCCAAACTCCACGCATCCCCGCTCGGAACTGCGCGAGATGAACGCCAGCGGCAGCGCCGCCAACTGGGATATCGCCGGCACCCACATCATGAACGCCACGGTCAAGGTGGTGAAGGTCCCGAGCAGCACCGCGATCGGCCAGATCCACATCGGCAGCCCGCTGCAATCGGGCTTGCCGACATCGACCAAGCCGCTGCTGGAACTGTACTACCGCAGCAGCGGCGACATCGTGCTCGGCATCGAGAACAGCCCAGCCGGCGGACAGACGCCGCACACGCTGACCAACATCCCGCTGAACACCACCTTCACCTACCAGATCAAGGCCACCAGCAGCACGATCACGGTGTCGATCAACGGTACGCCGTATGCGTTCCCGCTGCCGTCGAGCTTCATCGGCTACGGCGAGTACTTCAAGGCCGGCAACTACATCCAGTCCAACGGCACCGATCCGAATGTCGGCGCGGTGGTCAAGTTCTATGCGTTGAGCGTCTCGCATAACTGATCGGAGCGGCCATGCATACTCACATCATGATGCGGGCCGCGCTCGCCGGCCTGCTGGCGGCGGTACTGGCGCCGGCGCCGGCGTCGGCGCAGAGCAAGCTGACGATCCCTAACGCCAGGGTCAGCGCCAGCGGCAGCGACACCAATCTGCCGGTGAACGCCAACGACGGCTCGCTGTCCACGCGCTGGTCCGCCGATGCGACCGGCGGCGCGCAGTGGCTGCAATACGACCTTGGCGGCTGCTACAAGGTGGCCTACGCCAATCTGGCCTGGTACAGCGGCGATTCGCGCAAATACAACCTGGCGCTGAAGGTGTCCAACGACGGCAGCGGCTGGAGCGATGTCTTCAGCGGCACCAACAGCGGCACCACGGCGCAGCTGAAGCCATACACCTTCGGCGACCGGCCGGCGCGCTACGTGCGGGTGCAGAGCACCGGCAGCAACGTCAACAACTGGGTCAGCCTGTCGGAGATGGAGATCTGGACCAATGGCGCCGGTACTTGCACCGGGCTTGACCCCGCCAACGCGCCGGGCCAGAACTTCAACCTGTCCGGCTACACCTTGCAGACGTTGAGCAGCTCGCTGACGCTCAAGCAGGTCAACCCGATCGGCAGCTACAGCGATCCGTACTTCTACACGGATGGGACGACCGGCGCGATGACGTTCTACGTGCCGTCCGGCGCGGGCTCCACGCCCAACTCGGAATACCCGCGTTCGGAGCTGCGGGCCAACGCCACGTGGAACATGGGCGGCACGCATACGCTGTCGGCGTCGATGAAAGTGCTGCAGCAACCGGCGACCGGCAAGATCATCATCGGCCAGATCCACGGCGAACAGACCGGCGGCTCCGAGCTGCTGAAGCTGCGCTGGACTAACGGCTCTGTGCTGATGGGCGTGAAGCAGCATTTCGCCGATCCGGAGCAGCAGATCCTCATCAAGAGCGGGCTGGCGCTGGGCGACAATATCGACTACGTCATCAAGCTGGTGGGATCGACGGTGACGGTCACGGTGAACGGCAGCTCGCAGTCCTTCACCTACGACGCCGCATCGTGGAGCGCGATCGACCTGTATTTCAAGGCCGGCGCGTATTCGCAGGACTCGTCGGCCGACGGCACGTTCGCCAAGGTCGCGGTGACGGCGCTGCAGTAATGCCTGCGCCTGGGTGGGGCCGTCAGCGCGGCGTGGCCGTGGTGACGGCGCTGCTGCTGACGGCGCTGTCCGTCACGCTGGTCACGGGGATCTTCTGGCAGCAGCAGATCCTGGTGCGCGGCATGGAAGGACAGCGCCTGCACCTGCAGGGCAAGCTGATCGCGCGCGCGGCGGTCGACGCCGCGCGCCTGACGCTGCTCGAGGCGGCCTCGCAAGACAACGTCACCACGCTGGACGGCGGCTGGACCGCGCCGCTGCTGGAGGACAGGTTGGACCGCTTCCTCGGGCAGGGCCCGGAACAGGGCCTCGAGCAGGGCTGGGAGCAGGGCGGCCGTCTTGCACAGCACATCGTCGATGCGCAGGGCTGTTTCAACCTGCGCAACCTGGCGGGCGCCAACGGCATCGACCTGTTCCAGGTGACGGCGTTTTCGCGCCTGCTGGCGGCGCTCAAGCTCGATGCCGGGCTGGCGTTCCGCATTGGCGAAGCCATCGTCAAGTCGCAGCGGGAGATGGAAATCCGCCAGCTGGACGACCTGCTCGCCGTGCCGGGCATGTCCGCCGATGCGATCGAACGCTTGCGCGACTTCGTCGTCGTGCTGCCGGTGCCCACGCCGGTCAACGTCAACACCGCCTCGGCGGAGGTGCTGACTTCCGTGGTCAATTTCTCGTTGCAGGACGCGCGCGCGCTGATCGCGCGCCGCAGCCAGGCGCACTTCAAGGGACCGAGCGACTTCGCCTTCCGCCTCAACGACAAGGAGACGCTGGAAGGCGTCAACTACCAGGTATCGAGCGACTACTTCCTGGTGCACAGCACGCTGACCCTGGCACGCGCCACCCTGCGCACGCAGGCGCTGATACGCCGCAGTGGCGACGCCGCGCTGGTGTGGATGCGGGAAGATTAATGCTAACTGTTTAGCGTATTTACTAAACAAACCGTGTTATGCGGAGAATAGATTGACCGCCCCGGAGCTTGGCGCTATAAAGTCGGATCGTCCTTGCTCCAGGTGCTGAATGAACACGACTAAACTTTTCCCTGCCGGCGCGCTGGCGCTGGTTCTAGCCATTCCTGCGACGCTTGCCTTCGCGCAGACCACACCCGCCGCAGCGGTCGATGTCTTCATCGGCACCGGCGGCGATGGCCACACCTTCCCCGGCGCGGCGCGCCCGTTCGGCATGGTGCAGCTCAGCCCCGACACGCAAGTGCGGCCGTTCCGCCAGAGCTATCCGTGGGCGGCGGGCTACCGCTATGAGGACGACAGCATCCTCGGCTTCTCGCACACGCACTTCTCCGGCACCGGCCACTCCGACCTGGGCGACGTGCTGCTGATGCCCTACAGCGGCGAGACCAAGCTGGAACCGGGTTATCCCGAGCGCCCATTCAGCGGCTACCGCTCGCGCTTCAAGCACCAGGACGAACGCGCGGAGCCAGGCTACTACGCCGTCAAGCTGATGGACAATGACGTCGATGTCGAGCTGACCGCCAGCGAGCGTGTCGGCCTGCATCGCTACCGTTACGCGGCAGGCGCGCCGGCCAAGGTGATCCTCGACCTGCGCAGCAGCATCTACGACTACAAGGCCAAGAACCTGTGGTCCCGCCTGCGCGTGCGCGACAACACGCTGATCACGGGCATGCGCGAGACGCGCGGCTGGGCGGCGGGCCGCCAGCTGTATTTCGCGATCGCTTTCTCCAAGCCGCTGACCGCGCGCGCCCTGCGCAACATGGAACAGGATGTCGAGTACAAAGGCTTCGCCGGCCCGGGCAGCGGCCCTGGCGACAAGGCCATGGTGGAGGGCAAGGCGCTGGTGGGCGCGCTGGAATTCGGCGTGCCGTCCGATGGTCAGCTCGAAGTCAAGGTCGCGATCTCCGCCGTCAGCGAGGAGGGCGCGATCGCCAACCTGGGCGAGATGCCGGGCTGGGACTTCGACGCCGAACGCGCCAAGGCATCGGCCGCATGGAACGAAGCGCTCGGCGCCGTCGCCATCGAAGCCGCGCCCGACATGCGCAAGATGGTTTACACCGCGCTGTATCACAGCATGCTGGCGCCTAGCCTGTTCATGGACCGCGACGGCCGCTATCGCGGCCCGGACAACGAAGTGCATCAGGCCCAGGGCTTCCGCTACCATTCGACCTTCTCGCTGTGGGACACCTACCGCGCGCTGCATCCCTTGCTGACGCTGATCCAGCCGGAGCAGCGCAACGTCGACTTCGTGCGCTCACTGATCGAATCGCAGAAGGCCAGCCCGTACGGCATCCTGCCGGTATGGCAGTTCCATGGCCTGGAGACCTGGTGCATGATCGGCTACCACGCGGTGCCGGTGATCGCCGACGCCTACATGAAGGGACTGAAAGGCTTCGACGCGGAGGAAGCGCTGAAGGCCATGACCAGCAGCGCGGAGTACGGCCCTTACGGCGGCCTGCAGCACTACATGAAGCTGGGCTACGTGCCGATCGACCTGGAGCCGGAAGCGGCATCGAAGACGGTGGAATATGCCTTCGACGACTGGACCATCGCCCGCATGGCCGAGAAGATGGGCAAGAAGGACATCGCCGCGCGCTACTACAAGCGGGCGCAGAACTACCGCAACTCGTTCGACGTCAAGACCGGCTTCCTGCGGGCCAAGAAATCCGACGGCACGTTCCGCGAACCGTTCGATCCTGTGCTGTCCAATTTCGGCAGCGACTACACCGAGGGCAGCGCTTGGCAGTATTCCTGGTATATACCGCACGATAACGCTGGCCTGATCAAGATGCTGGGCGGCGACGCCGGCCTGCAGAACAAGATCGACATGATGTTCGATGCCAAGGTCGATGAGAAGGTATATGCGCACATGGAGGACATCTCCGGCCTGATCGGCCACTATGCGCACGGCAACGAGCCATCGCATCACGTCGCGTATCTGTACAACTACGCCGGCGCGCCGTGGAAGACGCAGAAGCGTCTGACGCAGGTGGTGGCGTCGCAGTACAACACCACGCCGGCCGGCTTGTCGGGCAACGACGACCTTGGGCAGATGTCGGCATGGCTGGCCTTCACGGCGCTGGGCTTCTATCCGGTCGCGCCGGGCAGCAACGAATACGTGATCGGCCGTCCGTTCCTCGACAAGGCGGTGATGAATCTGCCGAACGGCAAGCGCTTCACGATCCGCGCCGTCGGCCTGAGCGCAGAGAATGCGTATGTCTCCGGCGTGACGCTGAACGGCAAGCCGCTGATGCAAACCTTCCTGCGCCATGACCAGATCACGGCCGGCGGCGAACTGGTATTCACCATGTCCAGCCAGCCGAACACCGATTGGGGCAAGGGCGCCGCCGCGCGTCCCTACACGCAGACGGCATATTGAGCCCGGCTACCGGCTCGCTATTCCTTCGCCATGTCCGTCCGCAAAAAACTGGCCGCGCTGGTGGCCGGCCTGCTGGGCTGGCAAACCGCACATGCGGCCGCGATCAGCGATCATGAACTGGCTCGTCCGGAGGGCATGCGCCATTTCCTGGTCATGCAGCCGGTGGGCCTGCCTGCCGCGCTGCGGCCGGTGATCATTTTGCTGCATGGCCACGGCGCCAGTGCCGCGTGGATGCTGGGGCAGGATACGATAGGTGGCTATCGCTCGCTGGACTGGGTCAATCTGGCCAACAGCAAAAAGGTCATGCTGATCGCACCGGACGGCGCCAAGGCAAGCAACGGCAAGCAGGCCTGGAACGATTGCCGCGCCGACGCCACGACCAACGCGCCGACTGACGACGTAGGTTTCCTGGCTGCCCTCATCGATCGCGCGATTGCCGAATTTGGCGCCGACTCACAGCGCATCTATATATTCGGCCAATCCAATGGCGGCGGGATGGCGTACCGGGCTGGCATTGAACTGGGGCCGCGCCTGGCGGCGATCGGCGTCCAAAGCAGCTTGATGGCGGCGCGCAGCAATTGCAAGCTGGCGAGTCTGATCCGCCGGCCACCTATCGCTACCCGCATCTGCAAGTCAGCGACCGGACTAGCGTTACCCGGATGACGTGGGGCGCCGACCCGGCGCACATGCAGGTTGAACTGCTGCGCATTGACGGCGGCGGCCACACCGGTTCATCACGCACCGAGAACCTGGGCTGGCTGCTGCGCAGGCTGATCGGGGAAATGAACCATGACGTCGATACGCCCGACGCGGCATGGCAGTTCTTCGAGTACAAGCGCGCGGCAGCCTTAAGAAAGCCCTAACTACGCTTCATGATGGACTGGCGGCGTCACGAACGTTCCAGCACGATAAACGCGTCGCCGTCGATGCCTTCAATGTCTTCATCGTGCCGGAATCCTGTCGTGGCCTTGGAAAACTCAGCAGGCAGGTCAAATAGATAGTCGGCTCCCTGGCCCCTCTTTGAGAGCTTGTCCAGCAGCCTATCTCTCACTTCGATAAACGGTGGCGGTGGAACCCCTGTGACCTCCAGGTGCTCCATACCCTCGTCCGCGTCATGTACCACTTCCCATGCACGCTTGCCATCGGCATAACCGCGAGCGAGGGCAACCATGGAGGCTTCTTCTACGACGAACACCGTCACGGCAGCCCCTTGAGACAGCTTGGACAAAGTGGTCTCGTTGAGTTCAGCAGGCAGCGGCTCATTGAAGAACAGCATGTACCAGCCGGACGGGAGAAGGACACCAGTAACGTCCGACTCCGGGACGTACTCGCGTTCGGTCGTCTCGGTCAACCCGAGCTCCTTGCGAACCACGTCGGGCGTTTTGCCAAGCACTGTAAGCCAAGATACGTGAAATCCCATGAAACGAATCCTTTTGTTCTGGTGAATTGGTCGCCTATCGTGAGCTATCCGCTAGGCCTGCTTTTCCACATGCAACTCCGAGTTTTCAAGTACAAGCAATTGAACCGAAAGCCCAGATTCCGTGCGCTCCTGTGCGAAGTTCTCACCTATGCCGTCGCTCCACTGTCCGCTCGTATACTCCGCTAGCAATGCTTGCTCTTCCAATGTCAGCTCGCGCTCCAATTGGTATTCCGTGACGCCGATGAGCAACTTGGCTCCATCATCGAAAAAGAACCGTAATCGGCCTCCAGAGACTCCGGCATTGGACAGGGTGCGGTCGCCACCATCCGACATATAGTCCGAGAAGACTTCGTCGGATTCGATACCATCAAGCGAACGAAGCACTTCCGGGTCTTCGACAACCTCGTCGTGTTCATCAAAAACCACCGCAGGCGCAGAAAATCTAAGTGTTGGCATTTTTTTCTTTCGGTCGTTCTAAATACGTCATCCGGATGATTTTTCAGACTCTGCACCCGAGCGTGGTTGTAGCTGACGGTGCAACTGTCCCATCAGACTTTGATAGGTGAGCATTGAGAATACTTGCAAATTACCGGCCTTCAATTCGCCGCCCAGATAGGGGTGCCGCCGCCAGCCTAAACATTCCATATCATTCGGAAGCAAGTTATTCCCAGCTGCGATAGGCTGCCAGTCTGCACAGAACGCTTTGTTTAGCCATTGCGGCGTCCCTTTGAGGGCGTTGTACTCCGCAGCATTGGCTGCAATTCGAACGTAATCACCTTCCAGCGCAGACAGCCGCCAGATTGAACCATCCGGCGCACCGAATACCCAGTCGGCCATCACAGTCAGGAACAGGGGCGTATCGCTCTCGGGCACCAGCCAAGCCCATTCCGCCAAGAGTCCAGAAAGCTCATACCTGTCGGCTGGAATCATAAAAGCACGTTCATTCATTCTGTCTAATCTCACTTGGTTGCGACAACCGCCGCAGTCATTGGCGAAACAAGCGTCCACCCAATAGCCTGGTAGAGGGCCCGGCCTTGCTCCGTGGCGACCAATACGCCGACTCTTGCCTCCCGGGCGATAGCCAGGTTGCCAAGAGCCGCCATGATGACCCGTCCCAGCCCCTTTCGTTGATGTGCGGGTTCAGTCACGATCTGGTCAAAAGTGGCAACGCCCTCGCTATGGGCTACTCGCCCCTTTGCCGCCAACTGCCCATCCATATCCCTGAGTTCGGCGTCGCTGACTGCGCCAGACGTGGACAGGGAAAGCAGGTAGCCTTCATGAGCTGCTGGCGGGGTGTCACTCAACGCCACCGCCATCAAGTATTCCGGCGCCTGGACTTGCCAATCTTCATGCAAAAGCGGAATGACCTTTTCCAGGGGCGCACACACTTTGAGCCACGTTCCGGGAGTGTGTAGGCCGCTGGCTAGCTCACGCAGGATGCCGGCATCATAATCGACTACGACGTGGCGTTCCAAGTGCTCAGGAAGTCCTAGGTCAATCCTGCAGCCGTAGGCTTGACTGACGGGGGATGCTTTATTCCTCGTAAGTGTCCATCCCATCGCCCACGCTGTCGCAGTGGGAACCACTTTGAATTCCCCGGTCGTCATGGTTTCGAGCGCTCCAGCAGTGCCGCGCGGTAGGCCGCTGCGTACTGCTTCCAGTCCGCCACCACCTGGCCGTGATAAGCCTGCGCATAGTCCAGCAGCGTGGAGCGCCATTGCGCTGCGCTGCGGCCATAGTCTATCCATTCGTCGGCGCACGCCGAGCCCTGCCTGCCGCCGGAGCGCAGATGGGCCCACGCCACGATGCCGCCCATGGTACGCATCAGGCTTTCCAGGCGACGCAGCTTGCCTCCCCACAGGTTGAGCGACAAGCGGTCCTGCTGCGGCAACAGCTCCTTCAACACATAAGACTGGCCGCCGATGCTCACCGCCGACAGGAACGCGGGCGAAACCGCCTGCATCCGATTCTGCGCAGCAACCACGCGCTCGGCCTCGCTCCGCCACTTGGGCTGCTTCGTCGGCACGTAGGGCGCCAGCGCGGAAGAGGGCGCGAATTTCAGATCGAGCAGGAAATTGCCATCCAGCCCGCCCCGTCCACGCACCAGGATCGCATAGCGTTCCAGTCCCAGGCTGCCGGTGCCGGCGATGCGGCGCGCCACATCCAGCACGCGGAAAAACGCCGGCGTAGGCTGGGTTTCCGCATAGGCGGTCATGAATTGCGTTACCTTGTCGCGCTCCGCCTCGTCGACCGGCAGCGCCTTGACGCCGTCCAGGCGCAGCTTGCGCTTGCCCTTCCTGATGTCGGTGCGGCGGTCGAGGAAGGCGGGACGCTCGCGCAAACGCAGGTCGCGCAGCAAATCGCGCACCATGCCGTCGGCGGTGGCACGCTCCACCCAGCGCGGCTTGCCCTCGGCCAGATTGTCCACATACGCATCGAGGAAGCAGTGGCACAGGGCGATGCCCTCGGCCGGCGTCACCTTCAAGGTATCGGCCGCCACCAGCACGCTCACCAGGAAGCGGCTCAGTTCCCAGCTGGCCGGCGCCAGCACGGCTTCGTCAAAGTCGTTGATGTCAAAGTAGGACAGGCGATTATCGCCCTTGTAGGTGCCGAAGTTTTCCAGGTGCAGATCGCCGCAGATCCAGGCGCTTGGCGCCTGATTGAGACGCGCATCGGCCGGAAAATCCTGATAGAACAGGTGACAGGTGCCTCGCAGGAATGCAAAGGGATTGTCGGCGATCAGACGGTATTTTTGCGTCACCCGTTCTGGATCGCGGCCCGCATTGAATACCGCCACCAGACCCGCTACATCGCGCTCGCGCAAGTGCGCCGCTTTCTTCGCCATCGTCACTCCTGAAAAATGCCAGCAGCTTTCCATTTTGCCACGAACCGGCAGCGGTCATGGCGCTTCTTTTGGGCCGCGGCTTCAATCGAACGCCGAACTCGCAGGTAAGCTGCCAGAATAAAAGCCGAGGTAACATGCAAGGCTTCAGCCCCCGATCTGTTTCCTCGACATCTATCTTACCCATGCGAGGAAAAATTGCGACTTCCACTTATCTCTCCGAACGAACTCACCGCCGAACAAAAGGACTTGTACGACAGCATGCGCAAGGGCATCGCCAGTAACTTCAACGCGTTTCAGGTTGAGCGCGAAGACGGCGCCTTGATGGGCCCATGGAATCCCTGGCTGCATGAGCCGGCCATCGGCAAGGCGATCTGGGATCTGACCCTGGCCATGACCGCGAACGCCGTCCTGCCGGACAATGTGCGCCAGATCGCGATTCTCGTTGTCGGCGCCCGCTACGACGCGGCCTATGAACTGTATGCCCACGTCGCCGTGGCCGAAAAGGAGGGCATGTCGCCCGAGCGCCTGGCCGCGCTGGTGGCGGACCTGAAGCCGGCCGATCTTTCGAAGGAAGAGAACGTCGCCTTCGATTTCTCGTACGCGCTCAGTCGCGGCGGCACGCTGCCGGAACCGTTGTACCGGCTGGCGGTCAGCACTTTTGGCCAGCATGGTACGAACGAGCTGATTTATCTTGTGGGCCTGTATGCGCTGGTATCGACCACGCTGAACGGCTTCAACGTGCCGGTGCCCGAACGCGAATAACCCTTATCGATATCGTATCCATTTGAAGGAACCATCATGAACATACAAGACAAAGTTGCCGTCGTCACCGGCGCGGCCAGCGGCATCGGCAAGCAGATCGCCACGGTATTTTTCCAGAATGGCGCCAAGGTCGTCATTGCGGACCTGAACCTGGAGTCGGCGCAGGCCGTCGCCACCGAGCTCGATCCGTCGGGCCAGCGCGCGATCGCGGTGGCGATGGACGTCACCAATGAAGAGCAGGTCGATGCCGGCATCGCTGCCGCCGCGGACAAGCTGGGCGGCATCGACATACTGGTCTCGAACGCCGGCATCCAGATCGTCGCGCCGGTGGACTCCTTCGATTTCGCCAACTGGAAGAAGATGCTGGCGATCCACCTCGATGGCGCCTTCCTGACCACGCGCGCCTGCCTGAAACTCATGTATGCGCAAAAACGCGGCGGCAGTGTGATCTACATGGGATCGGTGCACTCGAAGGAGGCGTCGGTATTGAAAGCGCCGTACGTCACGGCAAAGCACGGGCTGATCGGTCTCTGCAAAACTGTGGCCAAGGAGGGTGCCGCCCACGGCGTACGCGCCAACGTCATCTGTCCTGGCTTCGTGCGCACGCCACTGGTTGAGAAACAGATTCCCGAGCAAGCCAGGGAGTTGGGCATCACTGAGGATCAGGTCATCAAGAACGTGATGCTGAAGGAGACTGTCGACGGTGAATTTACGACGGTCGACGATGTCGCCCAGACCGCGTTGTTCCTGGCGGCCTTCCCGTCGAATGCCTTGACCGGACAATCGATCGTGGTAAGCCATGGGTGGTTCATGCAGTAAGGGGGTATCGTGCTTAATCCGGCGTGGCGAAGGTCAGCCGGTTTCCCGAGGGATCCTTGATCGACATTTCGCGTCCGCCCCACGGCGGCGTTTCGACGCCGGGCTTGGCGTATTTGTAGTCCTTGGCGGCCAGCTCCGCATGGTAGGCGTCGACGTCGCCGCAGGCGATGCGGATCGCCGCGCCAGGGCTGCAGTCGCCGTGGTGCTCGGACAGGTGCAGCACGCAGCCGGCTTTCGATACCTGCATGTAGAGCGGGAAGTTCGGCTCGAAGCGGTGCTCCCAGTCGATTTCGAAACCGAGATAATCGACATAGAATTCGCGCGCCTTCGCTTCGTCGAAGCTGCGCAGGATGGGGGTGATGGGTCCGAGCTGCATGTCAACCTCTTAAAATAGGTAATTAGGCAACTCTAGCACACACTTCGCGATTGCCGTCACTTGGCCAGCATCGCATACAAAGTGCCGAATATGCCAAGCATCATCAAGTAGCAAATCGCGGGCAGTATCAGGAACCAGATGCGCGCCTTGCTTTTCTGGACCGGGAAGACTGCCGTCACGCCGCAGTACGCGGTCCAGCAGGACCAGAGCAGCATCGCGACGATCAGCATGCCGGTGACGCGATCGGACTCCCACGCCTGGCTGTAGTTCTGATAAGCCACCGTCTGCACCGCACCCAAAACCAGCGATGGCCCGGTGAACACCAGCTGCTGCAGGATGTTGACACGGCGCGCGTCGTGCGGCGTGGCGTCGGCCGCGCCGGACCACTGCACGCGCTTCTTGAACCACCAGCCGCCGAGGTGCCAGATGAAGGCGCCGCTGACCAGGCCCACGCCAAGCGCCAGTGTCCAATAGTGCAGCCAGGATTCGGCTACCCAGTTGATGAAGGTGTCGGCGTTCCCTGTCTGGCCGCGCAGGTCGAGGCGCACCATTTTCTGGTCGATGCGGTCCATGGCGCCGGAGACGCCGGCCACATAGGCCGCAATCATCACGGCGCGCTGGTCCTGCAGGAAGGCGCGGTTGGCGAAGTAGGTGCGCGGGGTGAGCAGCAGCTCCAGCAAGCGCGCCGGTGCCAGCGAGGAACCGGGACGCGGCGGCGCCGCTTCAAGGGGAATGCTGTCTTCGAGGCTCATAAGCTTGTGTGTTCAGGATTTTGCAAGCTTATGACTTTAGCATGCCTAGTACACCTCTGGAACGATAATTTCGGACGGCACCGGGCGGCGCACGTAGTCGTCGTGGTACTCGCGCTCCGGCAACTGGATCACCGGATGCTCGACTTCCTCGTACGGCATCTGCTCCAGCAAATGGTGGATGCAGTTCAGGCGCGCCTTTTTCTTGTCCACGCCTTGCACCACCCACCAAGGCGCCTCGGGAATATGGGTACGCTCCAGCATGACCTCCTTGGCGCGGGTGTATTCCTCCCAGCGGCGGCGCGATTCCAGGTCCATCGGGCTCAGTTTCCACTGCTTGAGCGGATCGTGGATGCGGCCCAGGAAGCGCGCATTCTGCTCCTCGTCCGAAATCGAGAACCAGTATTTGATCAGCTGGATGCCGGAGCGCGCCAGCATGCGCTCGAATTCCGGCACGGTCTGGAAGAATTCCTCGTACTGCTCGTCGGTGCAGAAGCCCATCACGCGCTCGACGCCTGCGCGGTTGTACCAGCTGCGGTCGAACAGCACGATCTCGCCGGCGGCCGGCAGGTGCGAAACGTAGCGCTGGAAGTACCATTGGGTGCGTTCGCGGTTGTTCGGCGCCGGCAGCGCGGCCACGCGGCACACGCGCGGATTCAGCCGCTGGACGATGCGCTTGATCACGCCGCCCTTGCCGGCGGCATCGCGGCCTTCAAACAGGATCACCACCTTGTGGCCGGTATGGACCACCCAGTCCTGCAGCTTGACCAGCTCCGCCTGCAGGCGGAACAGCTCGCGGAAGTACTGGCGGCGCGCCTCCTTGGCCTCGGCGCTGCGTTCGGTGACGACCACTTCGCGGGTGACCGGATCGATCTCGCGGTCTTCCAGCTCCATTTCCAGTTCTTCGTCGTAGCTGTCGGTCAGCTCGCGCTGGACGCGGTCCAGCAGATCCTGTTCGTTCAAGTTCACGCAGTACTCCTCATTTTCGATTGAGGAGTACTGTACGCGCTCAATGTGACGTGTCGATGACCAGCGCGGCGGGCGGGGCGGCGAGGGCTTCGCCGCCCGTGGCCAGCTCCAGTTCCTCGAAGGCGTCGTAGGTCAGCGCCATCAGGCGGTCCGGGTTGGGCACCAGGTCGGTGTCGACGAACAGCGCCAACTGGATTTGCCCGGCATACGAGATGAACGCCAGCCCCACGCCTAGCTTGCCGGCCTGCGGCACCCAGCAGATCAGGTCCGTCAGGCGCGAGCCGGCCAGGTAGCGGCGGCTGCCCGGACCTTCGATATTGGTCAGTACCACCGATCCCTTGGAGGTGAACAGGTTCAGCGCGAAGTGCTGCAGGGCCGTCGGCAGGCAGCCGGCGATCGACAGGAAGGCCATCGTCGCGCGCGGCTGGTGCGAGCGCTTGATGGCGGTCATGCGCTCGCTTGACTGGCGCAGCCGCAGGCGCGCGTCGTCGACATTGGTCGGCAGCTCCACCGCCACCAGGCCGAACTCGTTCCCGAGCTGGAAGGCGTTGCCTTTTTCACGCAGGTTGAAGGTGACGGCGGCGCGCAGCGCGCGGCCGTCGGGCCGTTGTCCCCGTTCGTCCAGGTACTGCCGCAGCGCGCCCGAGACGGCCGCCACCCAGACATCGTTGAGCGTGACGCCCATGCGCTTGGACATGGCGCGCACGCGGTCCATCTCCAGCGGCGGCAGCCACACCAGCTGCTTGGTGCCGGTCATGGTCGCCTTGAACTGGCTGTGCGCGTCCGGCCACAGCACGGACAGGCGGGCGACGTGGAAACCGATCTTCGCCAGCGACACGCCGCGCGCCACCGCCGAGCACACGGCGTTGTGCGCCACCGTCGCGCGGTGCGGATGGCCGACAGCGGACGGCGTCTTGCCGTGCAGGCCGTTGTCGTCGGTGAGGTGGTTCAGCACATGCACCAGTCCCAGGCCGTCGGTGATGCAGTGGTGGACGCGGAACACGATGGCGTGGCCGCCGTTGACCCGGTCCAGCACCGTCATATGCCACATGGGCTGGTCGCGCTCCAGCGGCAGGTGGGCGATGCGGGTCAGGTGCTCCTGCAGCTCCGCGCGGCTGACGTCGTGGTCCATCTGTTCCAGCTTGATGTGCCGGCTGATGTCGAACTGCTCGTCCTCGACCCAGTGCGCGCGGCCGCGCTTGTGCACCACCTTCTGCGTGAAGCGCGGATAGTTGGGCAGGCGGTAGGCGATGGTGGCGGTCAGGCGCTCCATGTCGACGGCGCCTTCGAACAGCAGGATACTGTTGATGACCATCAGGTTGGTGCCGGTGTCCATGCGGTACCACGCATAGTCGCGGCGGGTCATCGCGGCGGCATCGGTCGGCTTGGGCGAGCGTGGCCGCAGCGCGTAGCGGTTCAGCCCCGCCATGTGGACGCGGCACAGGTAATCCTGCCAATCGATCACGGTCGGGTCGACGTTGAAGCAGGCGCGATCTTCGCTGCCGAAGCGCGCGGCCAATGCCATCAGGGAGTCGTTGTGGAAGACGTAGCGCGGCGCCGTGTAGAAGGAGAAGGTCAACGCCAGCAGTTGCGTGGTGCGCAGCGCTTCCAGCTTGGGCGATTCGCCGGCGCCCAGCAGGCGCCGGGCACCGCTCCACACACTGGCGCCGATGCGCATCGCGCGCAGCATCAGCAGGAAGGCGGGGCGGCTGACAACCCGGAAGCCGTGCTTGGGTTCGTTGTAGAACAGGCGCTCGTACTGGCGCCAGTTGCGCTGCGATTCGGTCTGGAACAGATCGATCACGCGGCCCAGCGAGATCGGATTGGCCGAGCCGGTGCAGGCCTGGTAGATGCGCGCGGCGGGCGGCGCGGACAGCGCTTCCGCGGTGGCCAGCACGATGCTGTTGGCGACCAGGTCGGCCGGGATGATGTCCACCGTTTCGTTCGGCCGCGCCGGGAAGAAGCTGGTCTTGCCGCGCGCGTAGGCGAGGATGATCGCGTCCGCCACCTTGACGCCTTCGATCCATCCCGGCGCCGGTTCCTGCAGGGTGCTCTCGATGATGGACGGCCGCACGATGGTCAGCGCGCGGCCGCGCATGGCGGCCATCGCCAGCTGCTCGCCCATCCACTTGGTGAAGGTATAGGTGTCGTTCCAGCCGTGGTAGTTGGCTTCGGCGATGCCCAGTTCCGTCAGGCGGCGCGCCAGTTCGCCGGCGTCGCCGCACTCGGCCTTGACCAGCGCGATGCGGTGCTGCAGGTGCTGGAGCAAGCCTTGTAAAACATAGTGTCCGTTGGCGTGGCGCGGGATGGTGGCGCGTGCCGGCGTGACGTTTTGCTCGTGCATGGCGCCGCGGTTGTAGCCGTTGACGTAGCAGGTCGAGACCTGGATCAACGGCGCATTGGCCGCACGCGCCAGCTCGGTGATGTTGCGCACGCTGAGCGTGTTGATCGCCAGCGCCTCGTCCAGCGCCTCGCGGAAGTTGACGCTGGCGGCGGCGTTGATCACCGCATCGACGCGCCGCGCCAGCGCGTTGAAGGCGGCGATCGGCAGGCCGAAGCCGGCCGTCGTCACTTCGCCGGTCACGCATTCTATCCTGTCGGCGAAGAAGGCGGCCAGGTAGTCGGGCCGCTCGGCGCGCAGGCGGTCGAACACGGAGGAGGTGGCGATGTCGCACTCGAAGCGCTCGCGCGCATCGGCGCCGTTGGCGCCGCCGCGTATCAGCAGCACGATGCCGCCGATGTCCGGCACGCTGCGTATCAGCTTTTCCAGCACCACCTTGGCGAGGAAGCCGGTACTGCCGGTAATCAGGACGCGCTTGCCCGACAGCGCCGCTTGCACATTCAATGCTGGTTTCATAGGACTCTCGAAACGGTGTCATAACAACAATGATCCGATCTTAGAGCGAAACCGCCGGGTGACTAGCGACTTTGCACTGGCTTGGGAGGCCAAACGCATGGCGCATGGAGTCAGCGCCGATGGAGCGCGGCGCAGCCCGCCGTCTTGCCCGAGTGACGCATTTGCGCAACGTCTTGAGGAAAACGCATCGTTTCTGATGTATAAACGGATGCATGAGAATATTTCCCAATGGAATCTTTCTATTCCTGGCGATCGCCAGCTTTGCCTGCGGTGTGCGCGAGGTCGGCCATCTGCGCACCATGCTGGTGGCGGAATCCGAGTACGAGCGCGGCGAGGGCAGCGTGCTGCGGGTGGAGCGCAGCGTGGTGTCGGGCGGCGGCGACGGGCCGAATTATTTTGTCTATCAGGTCTTCTACCGCTATCGCGTCGGCGAACACGGCTATGCGGGGGACGTATTGTCGCCAGCCTGCGACCTCTGCGTGGCCAGCAATGTGAAGGCAATGACCGGCAAGCTGCCCAAGGATCTGGCTGCCGGCGATCCGGTGACGGTGTACACGCTGCGCGGCAATCCGCAGCGCGCCTACCTGGCGTTGACCACGCCGGCGGAGCTGCGCTCGCAATATTGGGTGCTCTTCATGCTGCTGCTCGTGGCGCCGGCCTGGTTCTACGCGTTCAGCCGCATCGACTGGCAGAAGGACGATCAGGATTCCGGATAGAGTCCGCGCACGCGGCCGAACAGCCGCGTCAGGCCGAGCAGGGCGTCGATATGCGGCGTCGCCAGTTGCAGGCGCTGGCCGATTTCGCGCACGGCGGCGACCAGTGCGTCGAGCTCCAGCATGCGGCCGGCTTCGGCGTCCTGCAGCATCGAGCTCTTGAACGCGCCCAGTTTGCGCGTCACCAGGTGGCGCTGCTCGGGCGTTTCGGCGATGCGGCAATCGATGCGCTCGCCGATGACGGCGGCCTCGCGCATCGCGGCGCGGCAGAATTCGGCCACCAGCTGGTCGTCCAGGATGCGGTCGGCGGTGGCGCCGGTGATCGCCGACACCGGGTTCAGTGTCATATTGCCCCACAATTTGTACCAGATGTCGTAGCGCACATTGGCGGAAACGGTCACGTCGAAGCCGCCGGCGCGCAGCAGGGCGCCCAGCTGTTGCGCGCGCGCCGAGTCGCCGCCGGCCGGTTCGCCGATGATCAGGCCGTTGCCCATTTTGTGGGCAACCAGGCCCGGCTCCGGCGTCGAGGTGCTGGCGTGGACCACGCAACCCAGCACCTGCCGATATGGCAGCGCCGCCGCGATGAGCCCGCCCGGATCGACGCTGGCCAGCGGTGCGTCGCCGATCGCCGCCACGCCCTGGCCGAACCACCACGGCACGCCGTTCATGGCCGGCAGGATGAGGGTGTCCGGTCCGATCAGCGGCGCGATCTGTTGCGCCACGGCGGCCAGCGCCTGGCCCTTGACCGCGATGATGAGCACGTCCTGCGGGCCCAGTTCGGCCGCGTTGTCGCTGGCGCGGGCCGGCGCCGTGCTCAGCACGCCGCCTTGCTCCAGCCGCCAGCCGTGGCCGCGCAACGCGGCCAGCGTGGCGCCGCGCGCCAATACGCTCAGTTCGCAAGCCTTGGCGGCGGCAAGCCGCGTGCCGATAAAGCCGCCGATGGCGCCGGCGCCGACGATGCATACTTTCATGGGATGTACTCGCAAGAGGAGGAGCGCCCGGCCGGCGGTGCGGCCGGGCGTTTTGAGGCAACAGCTATAGGATGTTAGTCGCGGATTTCCAAGCGACGGTTCAGGCTCAGCGCCGCCAGCGAGCACAGCGCGCCGGACAGCAGGTACAGGCCGGCATACGCCAGGCCGAAGCGGGCCGATACGCCGAGCGCGACCAGCGGCGCGAAGCCCGCGCCGACCAGCCATGCCAGATCCGAGGTCAGCGCGGCGCCGGTGTAGCGGAAGCGCTGCTCGAATTGCGCCGTCACGGCGCCGGCGGCCTGGCCGTACGACAGCCCCAGCAGCGAGAAGCCCAGCAGGATGAAGGCATCCTGGCCGTTTTCACCGCCGTTGATCAGCATCGGCACGAAGGCGCTGAAGGCGGCGATCAGGATCGCCAGGCTGCCCAGCGTGCGGCGGCGGCCGATCCTGTCGGCGATCAGGCCGGAGATGATGACGCAGATCGCCATCAGCGTCACGCCCACCATCTGCACCTGCAGGAAGCCGGCGATGGAGCGCGGCGAATACAGGCTGATCCACGACAGCGGGAACACCGTCACCAGGTGGAACAGCGCGTAGCTGGCCAGCGCGGCCAGCGCGCCGATCAGCACGTTGCGGCCCTGGGAGCGCATCAGTTCGACCACGCTGACCGGATCGAGCTGGTGTTCATCCAGCAGGTGCGAGTATTCGTGCGTGGTCACCAGGCGCAAGCGGGCGAACAGCGCCACCACGTTGATCGCGAAGGCCACGTAGAACGGATAGCGCCAGCCCCAGTCGAGGAAGTCCAGCGAGCTGAGGTTGGTCAGCATGTAGGCGAACAGGCCGGCGGCGATCATGAAGCCGATCGGCGCGCCCAACTGCCCCAGCATCGCGTACCAGCCGCGCTTGTGCTCGGGCGCGTTGAGCGCCAGCAGCGACGGCAGGCCGTCCCACGAGCCGCCCTGGGCGATGCCTTGCCCGATGCGCAACAGCGCCAGGATGACGATCGCGGTGGGCCCCAGCGTGGCGTAGTCGGGCAGGAAGGCGATGCCGGCGGTGGACACGCCCATGATGAGCAAAGCCAGTGTCAGCTTGGCTTCCCGCGTGAAATGGTGCTGGACTGCCATAAAAGCGACAGTGCCTATCGGTCGTGCAATAAATGCAAGCGCGAAAATCGCAAAAGCGTATAGTGTTCCGTCGAGGCGGCTCTCGTACGGGAAGAACACGGAGGGGAATACCAGCGCCGAGGCGATGGCGTAGACGAAGAAGTCGAAATACTCGGAGGCGCGCCCGATGACCACGCCGATTGCTATTTCCCCGGGAGAGATATGCCCGTCCCTGGCGTTGATGTTGCGCGCGCCTGGGCTCGTTTGATGATGTTCGTGGACGCCAGCCTGGACGCCGCTCATAGAAGTCGTGTTAGCCATAGTCTCTTGTCTCGTGTTAATTAATTGTTATCACGATACCGTCCCAGCCGGGTAGGACAAAGTGTCCAATGGCAGGAGCAGTTCGTAATAGGTACAGTAGCATGTTATCCATATTCTGTAACGTACATTACCGCATGATTCCTCCTATCGCTCGTCGTGGACTGCTCCTCGCACCGTTGTTGTGGCTTACCGGCTGCAACACGGTCGTGCTGAACCCGTCCGGAGATATCGCTGCCCAGCAGGCGCACCTTGTTGTTGTGTCAACTCTGCTGATGCTGTTGATTATCGTACCCGTCATGATTTTGATCTGTCTGTTCGCCTGGCGTTATCGGAAGTCCAATACTTCCGCCGAATACAAGCCGAACTGGGATCACTCCACCAAGCTCGAACTGCTGATCTGGGGCGCACCGCTGCTGATCGTCATCGTGCTCGGCCTGATCACCTGGATCTACACCCACTTGCTCGATCCTTACCGTCCGCTGAGCCGCCTGGACGAGAACCGCCCGATCGCCGCCGGCGTCAAGCCGCTGGAAATCCAGGTGGTGGCGATGGATTGGAAATGGATGTTCATCTATCCGGAGCAGGGCATCGCCACCGTCAACGAGCTGGTGACCCCGATCGACGTGCCGGTGCGCTTCCACATGACGTCGTCGAGCGTGATGAACGCCTTCTACATCCCCGCGCTGGCCGGCATGGTCTACACCATGCCAGGCATGGAAACGCAGCTGAACGCGGTAATGAACAAGGTAGGCGTGTACGACGGCTTCTCGTCGAACTACAGCGGCGCCGGCTTCTCGGACATGCGCTTCAAGTACCACGGCGTGAACCAGGGCGACTTCGACGCCTGGGTGGCCAAGACCCGCGCCGGCGGCGCCTTGACCCGCACCGGCTTCAGCGAGCTGAACAAGCCGAGCATCAAGCACCCGATCATGCACTTCGGCAGCGTCGATAAAGGCCTGTACGACTTGATCCTGAACCGTTGCGTGGCCGAAGGCTCGGTCTGCATCAACACCATGATGCACCAGGACACCAAGCGCATCGAGGCAGCGGCAGCCATCAAGAACCTGCCGAAAGACGTTTGCGAAACCGACGTCGCCGCTACCGCTCAACCTATCCGTAAAGAATGACCATGTCTGATCTCAACCTGACCAAACTGATCTTTGGGCGGCTGTCGCTGGAAGCAATTCCATACCACGAGCCCATCCTGATCGGCACCTTCGCCATGGTGGTGATCGGCGGCCTCGCGCTGCTGGCCATCATGTTCAAATTCCGCCTGTGGGGCCCGCTGTGGCGCGACTGGATCACCTCCATCGACCACAAGAAGATCGGCATCATGTACATGGTGCTGGCGATCGTCATGCTGCTGCGCGGCTTCGCCGACGCCCTGATGATGCGCGCCCAGCAGGCGCTGGCCTTCGGCGATTCGGCCGGCTTCCTGCCGCCGCACCACTACGACCAGGTCTTCACGGCCCACGGCACGATCATGATCTTCTTCGTGGCGATGCCGCTGGTGACCGGCCTGATGAACTACGTGGTGCCGCTGCAGATCGGCGCGCGCGACGTCTCGTTCCCGTTCCTGAACAACTTCTCGTTCTGGATGACCACCTTCGGCGCCATGCTGACCATGGTGTCGCTGTTCGTCGGCGAATTCGGCCGCACCGGCTGGCTGGCGTTCCCGCCGCTGTCGGGCATCGAGGCCAGCCCGGATGTCGGGGTCGACTACTATATCTGGTCGCTGCAGGTGGCCGGTGTGGGGACCACGCTATCGGGCGTCAACCTGATCGCCACCATCGTCAAGATGCGCGCGCCGGGCATGAGCCTGATGAAAATGCCGGTCTTCACCTGGACCGCGCTGTGCACCAACGCGCTGATCGTCGCCACCTTCCCGATCCTGACCGTCACCCTGGCGATGCTGTCGCTGGACCGCATGGTCGGCACCAACTTCTTCACCAACGACCTCGGCGGCAACCCGATGTTGTACGTCAACCTGATCTGGATCTGGGGCCACCCCGAGGTCTACATCCTGATCCTGCCGGTGTTCGGCGTGTTCTCGGAGATCGTCTCGACCTTCTCGGCCAAGCGCCTGTTCGGCTACACCTCGATGGTGTATGCGACCGTCGTGATCACCGTGCTGTCCTACCTGGTATGGCTGCACCACTTCTTCACCATGGGTTCCGGGGCCAGCGTCAACTCCTTCTTCGGCATCACCACGATGATCATCTCGATCCCGACCGGCGCGAAGATCTTCAACTGGCTGTTCACCATGTACAAGGGCCGCGTGCGCTTCGACGTGCCGATGCTGTGGACCGTCGGCTTCATGCTGACCTTCACCATCGGCGGCATGACCGGCGTGATGCTGGCCGTTCCACCGGCCGACTTCGTGCTGCACAACTCGCTGTTCCTGATCGCCCATTTCCACAACGTGATCATCGGCGGCGTGGTGTTCGGCTGCTTCGCCGGCCTGAACTACTGGTTCCCGAAAGCCTTCGGCTTCAAGCTGGACGAGTTCTGGGGCAAGGTCTCGTTCTGGTGCTGGCTGGTCGGCTTCTGGGTCGCCTTCACCCCGCTGTACATCATGGGCTTCATGGGCGTGACGCGCCGCCTGAACCACTTCGACGATCCATCGCTGCAAAAATGGTTCGTGATCGCCGCCATCGGCGCGCTGATCATCGCCGCCGGCATCGGCGCGATGCTGGTGCAGTTCTACGTCAGCTGGAAGAACCGCGAGAAGCTGCGCGACGTCACCGGCGACCCATGGGGCGGCCGCACGCTGGAGTGGGCCACCTCGTCGCCACCGCCGGACTACAACTTCGCCTTCACCCCGGTGGTGCACGAGAGCGACAGCTGGGCCGACATGAAGGAAAACAACTACCAGCGTCCGACCAGCGGTTTCGTGTCGATACACATGCCGAAGAACACGGCTGCCGGCTTCATCATCTCGGCGCTGTCCTTCGTGCTGGGCTTCGCCATGATCTGGCAGATGTGGCTGCCGGCAGCGGCGGCGTTCATCGCCATGTTGGCCGCCATCATCACGCATACCTTTAACTACAAGCGCGATTACTACATCCCTGCGGACGAAGTTGTCCGTACCGAAGAAGCGCATACCCGTTTGCTGGAAAGCCATGTCTGAAACTATCGCTAACGGCGCCGTGAGCGCCGACCCAAGCGCACGCTACTACGTGCGCGACCACCACCCGGAAAACGGCACGCTGCTGGGCTTCTGGCTCTACCTGATGAGCGACTGCCTGCTGTTCGCCGGCCTG
This sequence comes from Duganella sp. CT11-25, assembly GCF_047302815.1. Taxonomy (NCBI): domain Bacteria; kingdom Pseudomonadati; phylum Pseudomonadota; class Betaproteobacteria; order Burkholderiales; family Oxalobacteraceae; genus Duganella; species Duganella sp. CT11-25. Next base: position 918,964 of record NZ_JBKBFD010000001.1, on the reverse strand, counting down.
TTCGCCGCTTACGCCGTGCTGGGCCGCAACTACGCCGGCGGCCCGTCCGGCGCGGAACTGTTCGACCTGCCGACGATCGCGCTGAACACCGCGTTCCTGCTGCTGTCGTCGATCACCTACGGCTTCGCGATGATCGCGTCGCAGCGCAAGAACGTGAAGGCGACCCTGATCTGGCTCGGCATCACCGGCCTGTTCGGCCTGGCGTTCCTGACGCTGGAAATCCAGGAGTTCATGCACCTGATCCACGAAGGCGCCGGTCCCCAGCGCAGCGCCTTCCTGACCTCGTTCTTCGCCCTGGTCGGTACCCACGGTCTGCACGTGACCTTCGGTTCGATCTGGCTGGTGACGCTGATGTTCCAGGTTGGCAAGCACGGCCTGACCGCCGAAAACAAACGCCGCCTGATGTGCCTGTCGATGTTCTGGCACTTCCTGGACGTGATCTGGATCGGTGTCTTTACCTTTGTTTACCTGATGGGAGTCCTGCCATGAGCGCGCCACATAATCACGACCACCACGGCCACGACGACCATGGCCACGGCCATGAGGATGAAGGCCACCACGGCAGCCTGAAGGACTACGCCATCGGCTTCGTGCTGTCCGTGATCCTGACCGCGATTCCGTTCTGGCTGGTCATGGCCAAGGTCTTCGACAAGTCCAGCACCACGGCGGCGGTCATCCTGGCCTTCGCGGCGGTGCAGGTTGTCGTGCACATGGTCTACTTCCTGCACATGAACGGCAAGGCCGAAGGCGGCTGGTCGCTGCTGGCCACCATGTTCACGCTGGTGCTGCTGGTCATCGTGCTGGCCGGTTCGATCTGGGTCATGTACCACATGAACGTCAACATGATGCCGTCCATGGGCACCGACGTGCACAACATGCAAGACATGCAATGACGACAGGCGCATCGCGCCAACGTTCCCGCGCCCTGCGCGTCAGTCTGGCCATTGCGGCCGGACTGATGTTTGCAGGGTTTTTTGCTTTGGGAACCTGGCAAATCTATCGTTTGCAATGGAAGCTGGCGCTGATCGAGCGCGTGGACCAGCGCGTGCATGGCGCCGCCGCGCCCGCGCCGGGCCCGGCGCAATGGCCGCAGCTGAATGCGGATGCGGACGACTACCGTCCGGTGCAACTGAGCGGCTGGTATCTGCACGGCGCGTCGACGCAGGTGCTGGCCTCGCTGGAGCGCGGCATCGGCTACTGGGTGCTGACGCCGCTGTGCGCGGCCGACGGTACTGTCGTCATGGTCAACCGCGGCTTCGTGCCGGCCGGTTCCGGCGGCTGGTCGCCGCAGGCGGCGCCGCCCGCGGCCGCTGCCGATGCCGGCGCGGCGCCGCGCGCCGCAGGTGAGGCGCCGGCCGCCGTCAGGGGCCTGATGCGCCTGAGCGAAGTGGCGGGGCGCCTGCGCGCCAACGAACCGGCGCGCAACTACTGGTACACGCGCGACGTGCAGGCCATCGCCAGGGCGCGCGGCCTGCCGGCGGTCGCGCCGTACTTCGTCGACGCCGATGCCGCATCGGCGCGGGCCGCAGGGCCGGTCGCCGGCGTGCAGCCGGTCGGCGGATTGACGGTTATTTCCTTCGTCAACAACCATTTGGTTTATGCTCTCACCTGGTTCGCACTGGCGCTGATGGTGGCCGGCGCGACTGTTTGGGTCGTCCGCGATGCGCGCAAAGGGCGGCCGCACTGACCTGGAAAGCGACAATGGCGAGGAAAAACGAGAACCCCTACGATCGCGGCCGTCCCGGCATGCCGGTCGTCGAACCGTTGGCGGCGGTGAACGCCTCCGCCAACACCATCACCCACGCCGCCGGCCACAAGAACATGCAGCAGCTGATCCAGCTGCGCTGGATCGCCGTGATCGGGCAGATCACCACCATCGCCGGCGCCTCGGTGCTGCTGGGCGTCGAGCTGCCGCTGCCGGCCATGCTCAACGTGCTGGCCTGCCTGATCGCCTTCAATATCGCCAGCACCTTGCGCTGGCAGGAAAACCAGGTCGTCTCCAACAGCGAGCTGCTGCTGGCGCTGACGGTGGACGTGGCCAGCCTCACGGTGCAGCTCTACCTGAGCGGGGGCGCCACCAATCCCTTCGTCTTCCTCTTCCTGCTGCACGTGATCCTGGGCGCGGTGCTGCTGGAACGTTGGTCGACCTGGACCATCGTCATCGTCACCGGCGCCTGCATCGCCGGACTGGCGTTGTTCTCCGAGCCGCTGGCCTTGCCGCAGGATCACTCGCTCGGCATCTTCAGCCTGTACGTACAGGGCATGCTGGTGTGCTTCATCCTGGACGCCGCGCTGCTGGTCGTGTTCATCAGCCGCATCACCGACAATATGCGCAGCAGCGCAGCCAAGCTGGCCGACCTGCGCCAGCGCGCCGCCGAGGAGGAGCACATCGTCCGCATGGGCCTTCTGGCGTCCGGCGCGGCGCACGAACTGGGCACGCCGCTGGCCACGCTGGCGGTCATCCTCGGCGACTGGAAGCACATGTCCGAATTCAAAGGCAACCCGGTACTGCTGGAGGAAATCGCCGAGATGCAGACGCAGCTCCAGCGCTGCAAATCCATCGTCAGCGGCATCTTGCTGTCGGCCGGCGAAACGCGCGGCGAATCGTCGGCGGCCACCACCATCAACACCTTCCTCGAAGAAGTGGTGGCGGAATGGCGGGTCGGCCGGCCGGTGGTGCAATTCGAGTTCGAGAACAGGATTGCGCCGGACCATCCGGTGGTGTCCGATTCGACGCTGAAGCAAATGATCTGCAATGTGCTGGATAATGCGCTGGAAGCCTCGCCGCAATGGCTGCGCATGGAAGCCAGCGTCGGCGCCGGCGAACTGGTGCTGCAGGTGACCGACGCCGGCGCCGGCTTCGCGCCGGCGATGCTGGCGCAGTTCGGCACACCGTACAACTCCAGCAAGGGGCGGCCGGGCGGCGGCCTCGGGCTGTTCCTGGTGGTGAACGTCGCGCGCACCTTGGGCGGCGCCGTCACCGCCAGCAACCTGGCGCAGGGCGGGGCGATGGTGCGCCTGACGCTGCCGCTGTCGGCCATTGAAATCAAACCGGAACATCAACCGACATGACTATTGAAGAAGAACGGGTACTGCTGCTGGTCGAGGATGATGCGGCCTTCGCCCGTACATTGGGGCGTTCGTTCGAGCGGCGCGGCTACAAGGTACTGCTGGCCGAGAACGTCGACGAAGCCAGCGCGGCGCTGGTCGATCACTCGCCCGGCTACGCCGTGGTGGACCTGAAACTGAAGGGCAATTCGTCCGGGCTGGCTTGCGTGCAGATGCTGCACCAGCACGACCCGGAAATGCTGATCGTGGTGCTGACCGGCTTCGCCAGCATCAACACGGCGGTCGAAGCGATCAAGCTGGGCGCCTGCCAGTACCTGGCCAAGCCATCGAACACCGACGACATCGAGGCGGCGTTCGAGCATGTGGCCGGCGCGGAGGAACTGGATGTGACCAACCGCACGACGTCGATCAAGACGCTGGAATGGGAACATATCCACGCGGTGCTCGCGGAGACCGACTTCAACATCTCCGAAGCCGCGCGCCGGCTCGGCATGCACCGCCGCACGCTGGCGCGCAAGCTTGAAAAGCAGCGGGTGAAATGATGGACCAGCAAAGCCTGTTCGGCGACGACCTGGAACCGCCGCCGAAGCTCACCGACCGCATCTTCTTCGCGATCGTGCCGGACGCCGGCGCCATCGCCGGCATCGGCGCCTTGACGCCGGCATTGAAGGCGCAGCACGGCATGCGCGGCCGTCCGATCGCCGAAGCGAAACTGCACGCCACCTTATGCAACCTGGGCGACTTTCCCGGCATGCCGCACGCGAAGGTGACGCTGGCGATGCAGGCCGCGGCCTCGGTGGCCGCCGTCACCGCGCCATTCGTCGCCAGCTTCGACACGGCGCAAACCTTCGTCAACCGCGCGCGCAACCGACCGTTCGTGCTGGTCGGCGACGACGGCGTGATCGGCGTCAGCGCGCTATACAAATCGCTGGCGACGGCGATGTTAAAGGCCGGCCTGCCCGGCAATCCGCCGAGCTACACGCCGCACATCACGCTGCTGTACGACGACGTCACCGCGCCACCGCAACGGGTGGCGCCGGTCGCATGGACGGTGCGCGAGCTCGTGCTGCTACACAGCCAGATCGGCCAAAGCCTGCCATATAGGGCGCTGGGCCGCTGGCCCCTGCAAGCCTGACCCCGGATCAGGAGGTTTGCGCCATGTCGGCTTCCTGTGCGCGGAGTTCGATGCTGGCGCTGGCCATGACGACGTCGAACGATTCGACGAAGGCGGATAGTAAATCCGCTAATGAGGTCTGTTGCTCCCTGAGCCGGTCTTCCAGCGCCGTTGCTGTTTTGAATAGTTCTGTCGCGGAGATGTTGCCGGCCGCGCCGCGGACTTTGTGCACCAGGTCGGCCGCCTGGATGAACTCGCCGGAGCGGATGGCGTCCTGGATCTGTTGCAAACTGGGCCCGAAATCGTGGGCGAACAGGCTCAGCAGCCGCGACAGCAGCGCGCCGTGGCCGCCCAGCCGCTCCAGCGCGGCGTCGACATCGATGCCGGGACGGGCCGCGATCGGCACGGCGGCCGGACGCGGCGCCTCCAGTTCGGCCACGGCGGCGGCGGCCCGCGCGCTGTCCGGCTTGACCCAGGTGGCCAGCACCGCGTACAGGGTGTCCGGGTCGATCGGCTTGGTGACGTAGTCGTTCATGTCCATGTCCAGGCAGCGCTCGCGGTAGCCGGCCACCGCGTGCGCCGTCATGGCGATGATCGGCAGCGCCGCGTGGCGCTCGTCGCTCCGTATCAGCGCCGTGGCCTGGTAGCCGTCCATGTCCGGCATCTGGATATCCATCAGCACCGCGTCGTAGCTGCCGGCACCGGTCATGCGCGCCGCTTCCTCGCCGCTGTTGGCGACATCGGTCCGCACGCCGGCGCGCTGCAGGATCTCGCTGGCCACCTGCTGGTTGATCGAGTTGTCGTCCACCACCAGCACGTGCGCGCCTCGGATGCGCTGCACCGCGACCGACGGCGGCGCCTTGATCTTGACCGCGGGCTGGCCGGCGTCCAGCCCCAGCGCCGTCATGATCGCGCTGCGCAGCAGGTGGGGATTGGCCGGCTTGTCGAGGAAGGGCATGATGCGGGTTTGCTCGATGGTCTCCTTGTTGTGCTCCCGCGCATACGCCGTGACCATCAGCACCGCCGGCACCGCCGCCAGTTCCGGCTCTTCGGCGATGCGGTGCAGCGTGTCGATGCCATCGAGGTCCGGCATGTCGGCGTCGATCAGCAGCACGTCGTACTGGTCGAGCTGCATCGCCGCCACCGCCGCCGCGCCGGAGGCGACCGTGCGCGCCTTCACGCCCAGGCTGGCCAGCTGGATCTTGAGCATGTGGCGCACCGCTTCGCTGTCGTCCACCGCCAGCACGCGCTTGCCTTGCACCGATGCGGGCAGCGGCAGCAGGCGCGGCGCCTGGTCGGCGGCCGGCTGCAGCTGCACGGTGAAACTGAAGCTGCTGCCGACGCCAGGTTCGCTGTCGACCTTGATCACGCCGCCCATCTTGCGCACCAGCTGCTGCGAGATCGCCAGTCCCAGTCCGGTGCCGCCGTACAGCCGCGTGGTGCTGGCGTCGGCCTGGGCGAAGGCCTGGAACAGGCGCGCCTGCTGCTCCAGGCTGATGCCAAGGCCGCTGTCCTCCACCGTGAAACGCAGCGCGAGCGCGCCGCTGGCGAGGTCGGACTGCACATCCATATCGCGTTCGACGCGCAGTTCGATGTGGCCGCGCGCGGTGAACTTGAGCGCGTTGCCGACCAGGTTGACCAGGATCTGGCTCAGCCGCAGCGGGTCGCCCAGCAGCTGCGACGGCAGGTCGGGCGCGGCCCAGATCACCAGTTCCAGCCCGCGCTCGGCGGCGCGCCACGCGAACAGGTCGGCGATCTGGTTCAGCGTGTCCGGCAGGTCGAAGGGCAGGGCCTCCAGTTCCAGCTTGCCCGATTCGATCTTGGAGAAGTCCAGCACATCGTTGATGATCTCCAGCAGGCTCTGGCCCGCGCGGCCGATCTTGCGGAAGTAGTCCAGCGGCTGCGGCGACAGGTCGAGGTGCGTGCCCAGGCCGGCGAAGCCGAGGATGGCGTTCATCGGCGTGCGGATCTCGTGGCTGATGTTGGCCAGGAATTCGCTCTTGGCGCGGGTGGCCGCTTCCGCGTTGGCGCGCGCCTGCTCGATCATGCGCAGCGCGCGCGCCTTCTGGTAGGCCGAGACGAACGGTTCCTTCAAGGCCTTGAGCAGATCGAGGTCGCTGGGCGCGAAGGCGGCCTGGTACTGGTAGTTTTCGAAGATCAGGTAGCCCTCGACCTGGCCGTCGATCACCACCCGCACCGACAGCAGCGCGCAGACGTCGCCCGGCAGCGAGTTCTGGTGATGGACCTCGAAGATGTCCGGCGCGATCATGCACTCGGCCGGCGCATAGCGCAACTCGGCCTGGCGCAGGTCGATGCGATAGGCGTCGGCGGTGGCGTCGATGCGGCCCCAGGCCGCGCGCAGGCTGAGCGTCGTGGCGCCGGGTTCGCGCACCAGCGCCAGCGCCGAATCGATGCCCTTGATGACGGTCGATTCATGCAGGATGGTGTGCAGCAGCGCGTCGAAGTCCAGCTGCTCGTTGATCGACTTGACGATGGCGTTGAGCTTTTCCAGGTGCTGGGTGCGCGAGTAGACCAGCGCCTGCAGCGCCTCGCCCTTGCGGTGCAGCTGGCGCACGCGCCAGCGCAACAGTGCCCAGGCCAGCGCGCAGGCGATCAGGAAATAGCCCAGCCGCGCCCACCAGGTCTGGTGCCAGGCCGGCAGGATCACCACGTTCAGCGTCACCTCGTCGGCGTTCCACAATCCCTCGCGATTGCTGCCGCGCATGCGCAGGCGGTAGCTGCCGGGCGGCAGCCGGCTGTAGGAGGCGGTGCGGCGGCTGGCGTCGACCTCCACCCAGCGGGTGTCGAAGCCTTCCAGCAGGTAGGAGTAGCGGTTGCGCTGGGGCGCGGAAAAGTCCAGCGCGGCCAGCTCCACTTCAAAGCCCTGGCTGTGCGGCTCCAGCGTCAGGGTGGGACCTTTGGCGTCGGCCAGCTGCGCAGGCGTCAGCGGGCGCTGGTCGATGCGCACCGCGCTGATCACCAGCGGCGGACGATAGCCCCAGTCGTTGAGCCGTCCCGGATAGACCACCGCCATGCCGCCGGTGGCGCCGAACACCAGGTCGCGTTCGGCGGTGATGGTGCTGGCGCCGATGAAGAAGGTACGGAAGGCCAGGCCGTCGGCGCGGGTCAGCGCGCGCGCCCGCAGCGTGCCGGAATCGATGACGGCGATGCTGTCGGAGGTGGCCGCCCAGACCCGTCCCATCGCATCCGACTGCAGCGCGATGACGGTGCCGGCCTTCAGGCCGGCGCTGGTGCCGATGCGCTGGAACACCGGGTCGCCCAGCGTGTCGCGCCCGGTCATGACGCCGATGCCGCCGCCGTAGGTGCCGACCCACAGGCGGCCGCGCCGGTCGATCACCAGCGAACTGATGGTCGCCTCCGACAGCGCGTCCGGCTTGGCCGGATCGGCCTTGATCTGTTCGACCCGACCGCTGTCGGGATCGAGCCGGTTCAAGCCGTTGCGGGTGGCGACCCACAGTGCGCCGTCGGCGTCGCCCAGCACCGCATGGATGCGGTTGTCGGTCAGGCCGCCGCTTTCGGCCGGGCCCTGCTCGTAGCGCTGCACGGTGCCGGCCGCCGGGTCATAGCGCAGCAGGCCGTCGAAGGTGCCGAGCCAGAGCTGGCCCTTGCGCAGCAGGATGGTGCCGATGCGCGGATAGGGATTGCCCTCCGGGAGCGGCACGCGCCGCACCGCGCTGCCGCGTGCGCTGGTGTGGTAGAGGCCCAGCTGGGTGCCGATCCAGGCCTCGCCCGGCTCGGCCTCGGCCAGCGCCAGCACCACGCGGTTGGGCAGCGCGTGGTCCGGGCGGCCCGGGTCGGGCCGCAGCGCCGCGCGGCGCACGCCGTCCTGCGGGACGATGTCGATGCCCTGGTCGGCCAGGCCGACCCACACGTCGCCGTAGCTGTCGGTCATCAGCGCGGTGACCGCCGCCTCCTGCGCCCCCACGGCGCCGAAGACGGAATCGATGCTTTCGCTGTGCGGGTCGTAGATGTCGACGCCGCGCTCGGTGGTGACCCACATCATGCCGCTGCGATCGCGCAGCAGGGCGGCGGTGCGGTCGTTGCTGATGCTGAAGGAGACCGCCGGCTGGTGCTGGATGCGCGTGGCGCGGCCGGTGCCGGTGCGGTATTCGACCACGCCGCCGCCGTAGGTGGTCGCCCACCAGATGCCCGGCACGCTCTCGGTCACGGCCAGCACCATGTTGGCCTGCATGTCCTTGACGCCCTTGAGGGTGACGATGCGGCCGTTGTCGGCCTGGCCGTCGACGATGCCGATGCCGCTTTTCAGCGTGCCGAAGGCGATCTGTCCGCGGCTGTTCTCGCCCAGCGCGAGCACGCTGTCGCTCCAGCCGCCCTGGCCGTTTTGGCCCTCGGCGGCGATGGCGATGGCGGCGATGGTGCCGCCGGGCTTCATGCGTGACAGGCCGGTGGCCGAGCCTATCCACAGGTTGCCGGCGCGGTCGGTGAGCAGCGCGCGGATCTGGTTGTCCGGCAGGCCGGGGGTGTCCTCGTGGCTGTAGCGGCGCAGCGTGCCTTGCACCACGTCGTAGTACTTGAGGCCCGTCGGCGTGCCTATCCACAGGTTGCCCTTGGCGTCGCTGGCCATGGCGCTGATCGGACCCCGGCTCAGTTCATCATTGGGGCGGACGAAGCTTTCCTTGATCTTGTCGTACATGGACAGGCCGGAGGCGGCGGTGCCGACCCACAGGCGGCCGCGTACATCGACGTGCAGCGACTGGATAAAATCGCCGGGCAGGGAGGTGGGATCGGCGGAGTCGTGGTGGAAGCTGCGCACGGTGTAGCCGTCCCAGCGCGCCAGGCCGCTCTGGGTGCCGACCCAGATATAGCCGTCGCCATCCTGCGCCAGCGCCATGCCGACGGCGTGCGGCAGGCCCTGCTCCAGTCCAAAGTGCTCAAACAGCGGCGTGGCCAGCTGGTCCCAGCGTTCCGGCGCAGCGTGGACGCCGCCGACGGCCATGCATGCCGCCAGTGCGAAGGCGGCGCGGCCCAGCCAGCGCAGGGCGGCTGCAAGGAGGTTCTGAATGAGGATGTGGGCGTTCAAAACGGGGCGCACTCCTGTAGAGGTAAGCCAAAGCATACGGAATCGGCGCCGGAAAGTCCATGAGCGGCAACCGGAATTCGGCAGCCCTTGTACAATCGCCACAGGCAAACCCGAGCGGATACCAACATGAAACCTGAAGTACTTGTATTGGCGGCCAGCCCGTCGGCTGCGGTGATGACGCAACTGGAGGCGCTTTTTCATTGCCACCACCTGTGGCGCCAGCCGCGCGAGGCGCAGGCGGCCTGGCTGGCCGGTGTGGCGGGCGGCGTGCGCGGCGTGCTGACCACCGGCGCTATCGGCATCGGCGCGGCCTTGCTGGATCAGCTGCCCAGGCTGGAGATCGTCGCCGTCAACGGTATCGGCGTCGACGCGGTCGATTTGCCGGCCGCGCGGGCGCGCGGCATCCCGGTGACCAATACGCCGGGTGTGCTGACCGACGATGTGGCCGACCTGGCGCTGACGCTGTTGCTGGCGGCGGCGCGCCGACTGCCGGCATTGGAGGGCTACGTGCGCAGCGGCGCCTGGGAGGAAGGCAAGCCGCTGGCGCCGACCCGCGCCCTGCGCGGCAAGGTTTGTGGCGTCTATGGATACGGGCGCATCGGCCAGGCGGTGGCGGCGCGCGCCGCCGCCTTCGGCATGGAGATACGCTACTTCCAGCCGCGCGCGATCGAGGGCGTGGCGGCGGAGCGCAGCGATTCGCTGCTATCGCTGGCGCAGGCCAGCGACTACCTGGTGGTGTGCGCGCCGGGCGGCCCGGCCACGCGCCATGTGATCGACGCGCAAGTGCTGGCGGCGCTGGGACCGGAGGGCACGCTGGTCAACATCGCGCGCGGTTCGCTGGTGGACCAGGAGGCGCTGGTCGCCGCGCTGCGCGGGGGCACGCTGGGCATGGCGGCGCTGGACGTCTTCGACGGCGAGCCGCATGTGCCGGCCGCGCTGCGCGCGCTGGAGAACGTGGTGATGACGCCGCACGTCGGCAGCCTGACGGTCGAGACCCGCCACGCCATGGGGCAGCTTGTCGTGGACAACCTGCGCGCCCACTTTGCCGGCCAACCGTTGCTGACTATTGTTCCATGAATCGTTTCAATAATCGAAAAAAATAATATATAAGTCCTTGAATATGCTATATTTTGGCTATTAAAATCGTTTCAAATAGCGTTTCATATGGCTTATCCTCCCGATCTGTTGCAGATACTCAGGCTGGCGCGGGTGATTTCCGGCGCCGAGCTGCTGCAGCGTCTGCAAAAAAGCCAGCCGACGCTCAGCCGCGCCACCATGATGCGCATGGTGAAGGCGCTGGGCGGGCAGGTCGTGGTGCGCGGCGCGGCACGGCGCACCAGCTATGCCGCGCGGCGTCCACTGCGTGGCAGCGACGACGCCATTCCCTTGTACCGCATCGACCGCGAAGGCCGCGGCGAGCAGATCGCCATGCTGGATCCGATCTATCCGGCCGGCTGCGCGCTACGCTACGAGCAGCGATTCGAATGGCCGCTGGCGCCCGAGATGCGGGACGGCTGGTTCCCCGGCCTGCCATACCCGCTGGACGACATGCGCCCGCAGGGCTTCCTGGGCCGTAATTTCGCCCGCAATTACGCCGAACTGCTGCAGGTCGGCCCGGACCCGCAGAAGTGGCAGGAGGATGACACGCTCTACGTGCTGTCCACGCTGGGCGCGGATGCCCCCGGCAACTACATCCTCGGCGAGGCGGCCTATCGCCGCCATCTGGAGACCATGCGGCACGGGCACGTGCTGATGGCGGCGCCGGACCTGGAGCAGGAGTACACGCGGCAGGCCTCGATCGCGATGGAGGCCGGGGTGGCCGGTTCGTCGGCGGGCGGCGAGTTCCCCAAGTTCACGGCCTTCCGCGAGCACGATGGCGCACGCGCGCACGTCATCGTCAAATTCTCCGGCAATGACAACACGCCCGGTACCCGGCGCTGGTCCGACCTGCTGGTGTGCGAACAGCTGGCGCTGGAGACCGTGGCCACCCATCTGGCGCTGCCGGCCGCGCGCAGCCGCATCTGCCGCTACGGCCAGCGGACTTTCCTGGAAGTGGAGCGCTTCGACCGTCACGGCGATTTCGGCCGTTCACCGGTCTGCACCTGGGCCGCGCTGGACGCGGCGCTGTTCGGCATGGCGGGCGAGGGCTGGAACAAGGCCGCCGCGCGCATGCTGGCCGACCGCTATATCGGCGCCGATACGCAGGCGAACATCAGCCGGCTGTGGCATTTCGGCCGGTTGATCGCCAACAGCGATATGCATGAAGGGAACCTGGCCTTCGTCCCGGGCGGGACGGGCAAGCCGCCGCTGGAACTGGCGCCCGCCTACGACATGCTGCCCATGCTGTATGCGCCGGTGCGGGGCGTCGAGCTGCCGCAACGGGAGTTCGCGCCGGCGCTGCCGCTGCCGGCGGAGCGCGCGGACTGGCTGGCGGCGGCCGGCGCGGCGATCGAATTCTGGAGCCTGGCGGCGGCCGATGAGCGGATCGGCGCGGACTTCCGCGCGATCTGCAGGGTCAATGGCAGGGAGTTGAGGCGTCTGCGGACGCTGGCGGCGTAGTCGGCGAGGTCGGCCCGGGCAGCGGCAGCTGCCAGTACAGCTTGACGCAGTTGCGGCCGGCGCGCTTGGCCGCGTACAGCGCTTCGTCGGCGCGGCTGTAGGCCAGCTCGAAGGTGGTGCCGGCCGGATTCCAGCTGACGCCGACGCTGGCCGTGATCTGGCGGTTGATCGGCGCGCCGAAGACCTGGTCGGCGATGGTGTCGCAGACGCTGGCCGCCACTTGCTGCGCTTCCTCGATCGAGGCGGTCGGCCATACCACCGAAAACTCTTCGCCGCCGACGCGGCCGATCGCCACCTCCGGCCCGAACAGCTCCTGCAGGCAGGTCACCACGGTCTTGATGACGGTGTCGCCGGCCGGGTGGCCGAAGTCGTCGTTGACCCACTTGAAGTGGTCGATGTCGAGCACGATCAGCGCCATGTCGCCGACCGCCAGGCAGGCGGTGGCCTGGTCGATGACGGCGGCGCGGTTCAGCGCCCCGCTCAGCGGGTCGTGGGTGGCGCGGTATTCCAGCTGCAGCGCCAGTTCGTGCAGCTGGCGGTTCATCTGGTTCATATCGAGTTCGGCGCGGTCGCTGCGGCGGATCAGGCGGCGGCTCTCGCGCATCAGGCGTTCGTAATGAACGATCATCTCGGCCAGCGCGGCGCGGGCGTCGGCGCGCGGATCGTCATGCGCGGCCTTGGCGTTGGCCAGGGCGGCGCTTTCCAGCGCGAACAGGTCGGCGTCGGCCGCGGGATTCATCAGCTGCTCACTGGGTGGTCGTGGAAATCGAGGGCGCCGAAATCGTCCTGCAGCTCCTGGCCGAATTCGAGGATGGTATCGTCGTCTTCATCGTGGTACCAGTTCAGGCGCACCTGGTTGCCGGCCACGGCGGCGTCGTTCAACGCTTCGAAGAACGAGAACAGCATCTTGGTGCTGGAGCTGTTGAAGTAGGCCAGCGAGACGTTGACGGTGATGGTGGCGTCATGGCAGTCGGCCAGGTAGGCCAGCACGCGGGTGATCACCGGGCCGTAGAAGGCGGCTGCGTTCTCCGGATAGGATTCGCCTTTGATCGACAGCGTGTGCTGGTCGAAGCGGAAGTCGATTTCCGGCGAGGTCGGCGAGGCGCTGATGAAGAGTGGTTCCATTATAGTTCTCAGTATTGTTCAGATAATCGCTTTGATGCAGAAGACCGTGGCGTCCGGATGCTGGGCATCCTGGACGAATTCGAACTCCAGCGGCTCGCTGGCGTCGCGCGCCATCGTCAGGAAACCCAGGCCCGCGCCCTTGCTGTCGGCCGGCGTCTCGTCGCGCAGCGCCTTCTTGTAGGCGGACTTGATTTCCTCCATGGTCATCGTGTGCAGCGGTTCGAGGCGGCTGCGGATGCGCTCGACGTTGGCGCTGTCGACCGGATTGGCGCACAGCAGGAAGAAGCTGTCGTCCTTCATGCCGATGCAGAACGAGCCGCGCCGCATCTGGTTGTCATGCTCGTGCGGCGTCAGCGTGTCGGACGAGTAGTGCATGATGTTCTGCGACATTTCGACGAAGGACGAGAAGATGCGGCGCCGGGTCGGGCCGGCCGCGCCGGCCGTGTCCAGGCGCGCCTTGATGGTCTCGGAAATGGCGGCCACCACGTGCTGCGAAAAATAGCCCACGTAGAAGAAGATGATATGGCGCTTGCGGGCCACATCCCAGAAGTCGTTGAATTCTTCGTACAGCAAATCGTGCTCCTCTTAGGGGCGGAAACAGAAAAAGGTCAGGTCGTCGCGGCGCGGCTGCGCGCCTTGCCAGGCCTGGTAGTCGTCCAGCATGGCCTGGCCGACGTGGCGCGCGCACTCGGTGCGCTGGGCCAGCAGCACGTCGCGCATGCGGCGCTTGCCGTAGGCGATGTCCTTGGCGCCGCCGATCTGGTCGATCAGGCCGTCGGTGGTGAGGAACAGCAGGCTGCCCTCGGCGATGGTGATGACCTTGTTGGTCCAGGCGTAGTCCAGCGGCGAATCGACGTAGCCGACGCCCATGCGCTCGGCGTCGATGGTCTGCACCGCCTGCTGGTCCGGGTCGAGCTGGAACAGCGGCAGCTTGGCGCCGGCGAAGTGCAGCTGGCGGGTGGCGTTGTCGAACCAGAGGAAGGCGGCGTCCATGCCGTCGTTGGATTCGGGAGCGCCGTTGCCCTCGATCTGGCCCAGCATGCTCTTGACGCCGCGGTTGACTTCCCCGATCAAGGCGGCCGGATCGCGTGGGCCCAGTTGCTGCAAGGCCTTGGTCAAGGTCGACGACGAGATCAGGGTCATGAAGGCGCCCGGCACGCCGTGGCCGGTGCAGTCGGCGATGGCGGCGAACCAGCCATCCTCGTAGCGCGCGAAGTGATAGAAGTCGCCGCCGACCACGTCGCGCGGCTGCCATTCGAGGTGGGCGTCGTCCAGCGCATCGGCCAGCGCCAGGTCGGACGGGCGCAGCAGCGAGCGCTGGATCACGCTGGCGTAGTCGATGCTGTGCATGATCTGGCGGTTTTTCTCGGCCTGCATATTGGCCACCACGTTCATCAGTTGCAGGCCGAAGCCGACGCCGGCCAGCGCGCCGTCGCGGGTGACGATGAAGCCGTCGGCCAGCGCCTTCTCGCCCGATTCGACGGCGCGGAAGGTCAGCGCCTCGATGCTCATGGCGGCGTCGACGATCAGCGGTTCCTTGTCCATGAAGGCGATGCAGCTCTTCTTGCCGTACAGCTCATGGTAGAAGGGCTTGGACATCTGCGACATGAAGATGTTGCGGCTGATCAGGCCGATCGGGCGGTCGCTCTCGATCACCGGCAAACTCATCAGGTCGCGGCGTTCGGTGAACAGGTCCAGTACCGCGAAATTGCTGGTGTCGGACGACACCGAGACCGTCTCTACGCACAGGTCGGCGGCGACGGACAGGCGAAAACGGGGCAAGTGCAAACGAGAGGCATTGAACTCCACGGCCGGTAACCTTTATCAACACAACAGCCGTACATGCTAGCGGGAAATTGTTACGGGCCGATTACATCTTAATCAAAAGAAAATACTCTTATCACTTTGCGCATAAGTGTTGTCATTATTGCTCTGCGGTAATAACCATGTCACATTTGACGGGTACAGTGCCGGCATCCCGACCTTTTTGAAGACTGGCTATGAAACTCCCCCAATTAAATACCGGCATGCGCGTGGTGGCGTCGTTTGCACTCCTGTTGTTCGTGATGGCCTGCATGTCGGGCGTGTCCCTGTGGCGGCTGCAAACGGCCAACGACACGGCGTCCAGCCTGGTCAACGAGAAACTGGCGCGCCAGCAGCTGACTTCGGAATTGCTGGGGGTGACGGAACTGAACGGC
Source organism: Duganella sp. CT11-25 (assembly GCF_047302815.1). Classification (NCBI taxonomy): domain Bacteria; kingdom Pseudomonadati; phylum Pseudomonadota; class Betaproteobacteria; order Burkholderiales; family Oxalobacteraceae; genus Duganella; species Duganella sp. CT11-25. Next base: position 903,837 of record NZ_JBKBFD010000001.1, on the reverse strand, counting down.
TTGCGCGCCATCACCATCGGCCGCAGCGACAGCCTGGAGGTGGCCGACATCTTCCAGTCGCAGCTGAACGCCGGCGAAAAGCTGGCGGGCGCGATGGAGGCGCGGCTGGCGGCGATGCACGCCGAGGGCGCCGAGGCGGAGTTGCAGCGCGCGGTGGCGGGCAAGAAGGCCGCCTACCTGGCCTTGCGCGGGGAATTGTTCAAATTCAAGGACATGGGACGCATCCAGGACGTGAGCGAGCTGCTGGACAACAAGATGCCGGCCGTGTTCAAGGGCTATACGGGGGCGATGGAAAAACTGCTGGCGTACCAGACCCAGGAGGCCAGGGCGCTGGCGGAGCAGTCGGCCAGCCAGTTCCAAGGCAGCCGCGCGCTGCTGATCGGCCTCGGCCTGGCGACGCTGGCGCTGGGCGCCGTGCTGGCGCTGATGCTGACGCGCAGCATCGTGCGTCCGCTGACGCAGGCGGTGGCGCTGGCCGAGCAGGTGGCGGCCGGCGAGCTGCATGTGGCGATCAGGCATGGCCGCAGCGACGAGATCGGCCAGCTGTTCGATGCGCTCAGCCATATGACGGGCCGTCTGGCCGATACGGTCGGCCGGGTGCGCGACGGCGCGGTGGCGATCGATTCGGCCTCGCGCGAGATCGCCAACGGCAACCTGGACTTGTCGCGCCGCACCGAGCACCAGGCGGGCGCGCTGGAGGAGACCGCGTCGGCGATGGAAGAGCTGACCTCGGCGGTCAGGCAGAACAGCGGCAACGCGCGCCAGGCCAACCAGCTGGCGGTGTCGGCGTCCGAGGTGGCGGGCAAGGGCGGCCAGGTGGTGTCGGAAGTGGTGCGGACCATGGCCAGCATCAACGACTACGCGCACAAGATCGTCGACATCACCAGCGTGATCGACGGCATCGCGTTCCAGACCAATATCCTGGCCTTGAACGCGGCCGTGGAAGCGGCCCGCGCCGGCGAGCAGGGACGCGGTTTCGCCGTGGTGGCGTCCGAGGTGCGCAACCTGGCGCAGCGTTCGGCGACGGCGGCCAAGGAGATCAAGGCGCTGATCAACGATTCGGCGGAACGCATCGCCAGCGGCAGCGAGCTGGCCGAGACGGCGGGCGCGACGATGAACGAGATCGTCTTGAGCGTGCAGAAGGTCACCGCCATCATGGGCGCGATCAGCGCGGCCAGCGCCGAGCAGGAGCACGGCATCGAGCAGGTCAACGCCGCGATCGGCGATATGGATGACGTTACCCAGCAGAACGCCGCGCTGGTGGAGGAAGCCGCCGCCGCGGCCGACGCCATGCAGGCGCAGGCGAGGGAGCTGGCGCAGCTGGTCGGCTCGTTCAAGATCGATGCGGCCGGCTGGCGCGCGGACGTGCGCCATCTGCCGTCCGCCGGCGCCCGCGCCGCGCTGACTGCGCCTGCGCCGGGAGCCTTGCGCAGGGCCGCCTAAGCCGCCATCGCGTCGGCCATTGTGCGCGCGCAAATGTCGTCAGGACCGCCTTTGATCTAATTGAATCAGGAGTATCGCTTCCGATATCTCCACCGGTTCAACCAGAGGGAGGCTCTCATGAGAACGCCGAGAAAGGCGACATGCTGCGCGTTTGCGCTAGCAGCGGCAATTGCGATTTGGCCCAAGGCGCAGGCGCAGGTGGCGCAGCCGTCGCCACCGATGCCGGCCGGCCATCCGACCAGCTATATGAAGGTGGATATCACCGAGGACTTCGGCGTCACGATGGCGCGCATGAAGGCGGCGCGCGCGGCCATCATGCAGCGCCAGCTGGCCTTGCTGGCGGCGCGCTACGACCTGGCCGACCGGCCGGCGCCCGGTGTGACCATGTTTCGCGGCAAGCCGGTGCAGGAAGCGGTGCGCGTGCGCCTGCCCAAGGGCGTGACGTGGGACCAGCTGGCGGCGATGAGCCCGCAGGAGGTCCGCGACAAGAACCTGTTCCCGGCCGGCTTCCTGCCGCTGCCGCACCCCAACCAGGCCGAGGGCGGCATGCTGTTCCCGCAGTTTGAAATCGACGAGATCAAGCGCCAGGAGGCGCGCGACCTGCAGCGCTTCGACCTCGACCTGGATTTGCCGGACCACTTCCTGCCTGAGTTTCCCGCGCCCATCTTCCTGACCACGCGCCATGACCTGGGCGACGTCTCCAGGGGCAAGCTGCTCACCATCGACAATTTCCACGAGATGTTCAACGGCCTGCTCAACCCCAAGCAGCTGGAAGGCCTGCGCCTGCTGTTGACGCCGTTCCCGCAGCAGCAGTTCAACCAGACCGAGGACCGGCGCAGCGAGCGCCCCAGCCGTGGCGTGGCGTGCCTGGATTGTCATTCCAACGGGCATACCAACGCCTCGACCCATCTGGTCGGCGATATCCGTCCGCAGGAATTCCGCCATCGCATTGACACGCCGACCTTGCGCGGCGTGAATATCCAGCGCCTGTTCGGTTCGCAGCGGGCCTTGAAGACGGTCGAGGACTTTACCGAGTTCGAGCAGCGCGCCGCCTACTTTGACGGCGACCCGGTGACCGCCGCCAAGAAGGGCATCAATCCGCTGGAGCGCGGCAGCCAGGTGCACTTCATGTCCGAATTCCAGGCCTTGCTGGACTTTCCGCCGGCGCCCAAGCTGAAGGTGGACGGCAAGCTGGATCAAAAGCTGGCGACGGCGGCCGAGTTGCGCGGACAGGCCGTGTTCAACGGCAAGGGGCAATGCGTCAGCTGTCACGCCGCGCCGTACTTCACGGACAACCTGATGCACAACCTGAAGACCGAGCGCTTCTACAAGCCGCAGACCATCAACGGCATCCGGGCGGTCGGCGACGGTCCGATCAAGACCTTCCCGCTGCGCGGCATCAAGGAATCGCCGCCGTACCTGCACGACGGCCGCTTGCTGACGCTGGAGGACACGGTGGAGTTCTTCAACCTGGTGCTGGAAACCCGGCTCGGCACACAGGAAAAAGCCGACCTGACGGCCTACCTGCGCGCCCTGTGACAGGCGCCTAAAGCCCCAGCAGCGGCGTAAAGGTGGTGCTGTTTGAGGGACTGAGGGGCGGGGCGCGGGCGCATGATGATTCCATGCAGCAAACCCAGTGAGGCCATCATGGATCCACTACCGCAACACACGCAAACCACGCATCCCAGCAAACAGGCCGTGCGCGATCATCTCCTGCAACGGCGCGCCGAACACGCGCCGCCGCCGGCGCCGGAGCGCATCCGGGAAGAGCTGGGCTGGCACCTGATTCCCGCCAACCATCCCTGAGCCCGGCCCGAGCACTTACAGCTTGTACGACGCCTGTATCGAAATAGTGCGCGGCGCCATCGGCATATCGTACGGAATGGTCAGGCCAGGACCCGGACTAGGTTCGCGCACATCGGCGCTGAAGACATTGCGCAGCGCCGCCGTGAAGTTCCACTGGTTGCGCCCGTTGCGGGTGGCCAGCGTCAAGTCCAGCGTGGTGTAGTCGTCGATCGCGGAGCGCGCGTCGCCAAACGCGCGCTTGCGGCCCGCGACCCAGTTCAGCTGCGCACCGGCCTGGTAACCACTGGCGAAGCTCCAGTCGGCGCGGCCGAACAGGTGGTTGTGCGGCGCGTAGCCGGCGTCGGTGTTGGTGGTCTCGTCGACCGAGCGCTGCCAGGCGTAGTTGCCCGACAGCCGCAGGTCGCGCGTCACCGTCCAGTTGGATTCCAGCTCGATGCCATGGCCCTTCTGATTGCCGGTGTTGGCGTAGGTGGCGCCGGTCCCCGGTGTGGCGTTGGTCACGGTGCGGATGATGTCCTTCATGTCGTAGCGATAGAAGGTCAGGTTCACCGTGGCGTCGGCGCGGGCTTGCCAGGCGAACGACAGTTCGGTGGTGGCGTTGCGCTCCGGCTTCAGGTTAGGATTGCCGATCGCGACCGGATTGGTGATGCCATAGCTTTCCGAAAACGACGGCGCGCGGAAGGCGCGGCCGTACAGCAGCTTGGCGGTCAGGTCGAAGCTGGCGTCCCACACCAGCGCCAGGCGCGGATTGGTGGTGTCGCCGAAGTCGGAGTAGTGGTCGTGGCGCACCCCGGCCGTCAGGTTCCAGTCCTTGGCGAAGTTCCATTCATCCTGCACATACAGGTAGTCGATCTTGCGCCGCTGCGGCCGCAGGAAGGGCGTGGTGAACGTGGTCTCGACCACCGCCGGCAGCGGAATCGGCGTGCCGTTGGCGGCGTAATTGAAGTTGCGATACTCGCGCACGCGGTACAGGTCGATGTCGTCATGGCCGGCGCCGATGCGCACATGGTGGCCGGCCAGGCCGCTGTAGTCGGCATAGCCGGACAGGCGGTAGGTCCGTTCCCAGGTCTCGGGAGCGCCTACCATGCCGTTCGGGAAAGTCCCGGTGGGGAAGGCGGCGCCGGCCGGCAGCAGGCGGTACAAGACCGGCACTTCCTGCGAATACTGCTGGGTGCTGAACCCGGCGCCCAGGCCCCAGTCGCGCGTGACCAGCGGCTCGGCCCAGTTCAGGCTGGTGGTGATGCGTTCGCTGCGCTGGCGCCCTACCGGGTCGAGCGCGAAGGCGATGCCGGCGCCGGTGCCCATGTCGTAGCGCTTCTTGTAGCCGAAGCGGGCCCGCCACTGGCCGTAGACCAGGTCCAGGTTGGCGTCGGCGGACTTGACCTGGTTGTTCAGGGCGCCGGGCGCCAGACTGGCGTGGGTCTTGAACAGGGTATCGTTGCGGGTTTGGGCGTCGGCGCCGATGGTGCTGTCGAGACCATCGGTCGCGCCCATGCGCACATAGGCCGCCACCTCGACCGGGCCCAGCTTGCCGCCATGCTGGAGCCAGGCGTCGCGGGTCTGGAAGGTGCCGACCCGCGCGCCGAGTTCGGTTCCTTGCGCCTCGGCGCTGCCTTTGGTGATGATGTTGATGACGCCGGAGAACGCGTCCGAACCGTACAGCGCGGAACCCGGGCCGCGGATGATTTCAATCCGCGAGATATGCTCGACCGGATAGCCGCCCCACAGGTTGCCCTTGTTGCCGATGAAGGCGGTGGTGATCGGCACGCCGTTCTGCAGCATCAGTACCTGCGGGGTGTAGGCGCTGACGATGCCGCGCACCACATATAAAGGGTTGTTGCTGTTGGGGCCGCGGTTGACGTGGACCCCGGGAACGGTTTCCAGCACCTGGTCGAGGTCGGTGGCGCCCATGGCGGCGATGTCGGCCGCCGTGATGACCGAGGCCACCGCCGGCGCGCGGCGCAAGGCCAGCAGGTTGCCGGTGGCGATGCTGACGCTGTCGCTGTCGCCATACACCAGGCTCAGCTCGTCTTCTTCACTGGCGGCCGGGCCGCTGGCCTGGGCGTCAAGGGCTTGTGCCGAAGGCAGGGCCAGTGCGGCAGCCAGCCAGAAAGGGGACGCGTAGTAAGACTTCAACATCCGTTCTCCAAGGATATATTTTTGTTCATTGTAGCCGCAGCAAACGCAATCTTGGGCAAAAAAGCAGCCCAAGTTGCTTGCGTGTTGCTATCTGCGCATCCAGGGACGGGCGGCGGGTCCGTTGTAGGCCACCGCGCCGCATGGCGTGGGGAACAGCGTGCCCTCAGGTTTTTCCATCGCTTCCGCCACGCAGGGCGCCATGCCGCCGAGGAAAACCGGCACCCGCAGCAATTGGTACTGGCGCAGCGTCAGGCCCATGTCGGCCACCAGCGCCGCGTGCGGCGCCGCGAAATTCATGCGCAATTGCGGGTAGCGCGTCAACAACACTTTCTCGATCTCGAAGGCCAGCGCCAGGTGCGGCCCCTGGCGCATGCCCAGCCGCTCGGCGACGGCCATGACCACCGGGATGCGTTCGTCCGTCGAGCTGATCGGCCGGCCGTAGCCGTAGATCCTGGTGCGCTCGACCTCGGCCCAGACCACGTCTTCCAGCGCCTCGCCGGCGGCGACCCTGGCCAGCGTGGTTTGCAGGAAGCGCATCGAGCGCAGCGCCGCCTTGCCGCCGTACACGGTGGCCTCGGACACGGCGGCGCCGGCGATCATGCCGAGATTGGCGCTGCTGCGGGCGTTGGCGGCCAGCGCCGCCACCCGGTTGTTCCACAGCCGGGCATCCGGGTAGCTGGTGCTGACCCACAAGGCCTGCACCATTTCAATGTGTTCCGGCGGCAGCTGGCGGCCGGTCACGCCGTAGGCGTAAAGCGCCACCCATTCCATCCGCTGCAGGTCGCGGTGCAGGTTGTGGCCGCGAAACACCGCGTGGCTGCCCGGGAAGGCGGCGCCTACGCCGGTGCGCAACACGCCGGCATGCTGTTGCAGGAAGTCGGGGCCGCGCATGCCGTCCTTGTCGCTGGTATGGTCCCTCATGCTGCCTCCTTGGGCGTGGCGGCCGGGTCGAGCTCCAGCCGGTAGAACGGGAAGTGCTTGAAGCCGACCGCCTGCTGCTCCAGCGCGTGGGCGGCCGCGCCGGGCAGGCGCAGCAGCAGGTACAGCATCTCGCCCTGGTCCGGGCTGAAGCCCAGGTCGTGCAGCGCGCAGGCGGCCACGCCGCTGATGGCCAGCGGCAGGCCGATGGCCAGCGCCGCCTGGTCCAGGCTGGCATGCAGCCAGTCGATGCCGGGCCCGGCGCCCAGGCCGGCCAGCGTGGCGGCCAGCTGGCGCACCGGCAGCGGCGTGCCGGCGCCGTACGGGTCGAAGCCCGGCACATGGGCGCGCTCCGGGAACACCTCCACCGGGTCGCCGGCGCTGGCGACCAGATAGCCTTGCCAGGCCGCCAGGTCGGGGCCGCAGCGCTGCCACATGGTCATGGCGTCGTGCACTTCGCGCGCGCCGCCGTTGCGGCCCGCGCCGACGGCCAGCGCGGCGATCAGCGCCGACGCGGCCGGCGAACCGCCGATGCCGGCGCACATGGCGGCGTGCACCGACGGGTCGCGCGGGCCGGGATTGGCCAGCGCCACCGCCAGCGCCTCCAGCACGTCGAGCTGGCGCGGCGCGGCCGGCAGCTCGGGCCGCATCAGCAGCCACAGCATGTCGACCCAGCGCGCCCGGCCGACCATCTCGCCGTGCACGTCGTAGCCGCGGCAGCGCGCGCTATGGGCGGCGAAAGGGTTGTCGGCCTCCGGCGTCTCGTGCCAGATGGCGGTGTGGATCAAGTCCTTGGGCGACGGCGCGGACGCGGTGCCGGTAGAAATTGCCATGCTGCGCTCCTTATTCGCCGCCGTTCAGCAGCACGCGCAGGCGGCTGCCCATCGGCGGCACCGCCTCGGGATCGATCTGCACGTCGAGCAGCGTCGGGCCCGGGTGGTTGCAGATGGCCTTGATGTCCAGCGCCTGCAGGTCGGCCGCCGAGCGGATCGTGTGGCCGCGCCCGCCCAGCGCGCGCGCCAGCCCGGCGAAGTCGGTCGGCGGCAGGGCGAAGGCGATCTGCTCGCCGCCGCCCAGGCGCTGGCCGTGCTTGACCATGCCCAGCGCGGCGTCGTTCAAGATCACGAACACCACGCACTGCTGTTCCGCCACCGCCACCGACAGCTCCTGGCCGCTCATCAGCATGCTGCCGTCGCCGGTGATGCACACCACCGGCGCGCTCGGATTGCCGGCCGCCGTGCCGACCGCCGCGCCGATCGCCCAGCCCATCGGCGCGAAGTGCGACGTCAGGCGCAGCCAGCCGCCGGTGCTGCGGCGCTTGCCCAGCTCGCGCGGACCGTCGTCGAAGCCGGTGCGGCGCTCGCCGAGGCGGCGGTCGCGCGGCTGCAGGTAGTGGATGGCCCAGGCCGCGCTGCTGCCGGCGTCGGCCAGGAAGCGGGTGCCGTGCGGGAACAGGCAACCCAGCTCCTTCATCAGGCGCTGCGGCTTGATCGGCACGGCGTCGCTGTCGAAGGCGGCGGCGTCGGCCATGATGGAGGCCGGCTGCCAGCGCGCGCAGGCTTCGGCCCGCAGCGCGCGGCGGCGCTCGCGGGCCAGGCAAGCCTTGGCCGGGGCGGCGGCGCGTTCCGGCGACGCCTCGATCACGGCCTGGCCGTCGCTGACGATGCCGTCGACCAGGTGGCTGAACAGGGCCGCCAGCGCGCCGCGCACATGCAGGCCGGCCATCGGCGTGCGCGCCAGGTGTTCCTCGGTGTTGCCGATGTGGACCAGGCGATTGTTGAGCAGGCTGTCGCTCCAGCCGCCGGTGTCCCATTCGCCCATGCTGCAGCCGGCCGCCAGGATCAGGTCGACGGACGGATCGCGCAGCGCGGCGTCGGCCGTGGCGTGGCCGCCGAAGCCGAAGGTGCCGCGGTACAGCGGATGGCGCGGATTGACCAGGCCCTTGCCGTCGGTGGTGGCGATGAAGGTGGCGCCTTCCAGGTCGGCGAACTGCAGGATCGAGTGGATGGCGTCGCCGCAACCGCCGCCGATCAGCATCACCACGTTGCGCGCCTTGGCCAGCTGGACGCGCAGCTTGTCGATCGACGCATGGTCGATCAGCCCGGCCGGACCCTGCAGCGCCGCCAGGTCGTAGCTCGGCGCGCGCTGCTTGCTCGGCGCGCGGAACACGTCGGACGGCACGCTCAGGTGGACCGGGCCGGGCGTGCCGTGGCTGGCATGCTGCAGTGCGGTGGCCAGCTTCCATTCCAGCTGGTCCGGGTGCGACACCATGGTGTTGTAGCGGGTGCAGTGGCGGAACATCGCCAGCACGTCGATGCCGGTGCACGACGATTCCTGCAGGCCGGTCTTGCCGAACGAGGGCAGGTTGGGCTGGGCCGTGATGACCAGCACCGGGATGCCGTTGGCGTGCGAGGTGGCGACCGCCGTCAGCATGTTGGTCGCGCCCGGCCCGGAGGTGGACATGCAGACGCCGAGCTTGCCGGTTTCGCGGGCATAGCCGTCGGCCATGAAGGCCGCGCCGGCTTCGTTGCGGGCGACGATCTGGCTCAGGTTGCCGCCGCGGCGCTGGTTGCGGGCGATGGCGTTGTACAGCGGTTCGATGGCGCCGCCGGGCACGCCGAAGATGTAGTCGACCCCCAGTTGTTCGAGGTAGGCGACCAGCAGGTCGGCCATGTCCATGGCGTGGGTGGCGGGGGCGGTGGTGACAGGACGTGAGTTCTCCTGCCGGTCTAATTCAGCATTATCAAACATTACGGGTTCCTAAATTGGGCAACTCGGCTTGTGGGTTAAGCCGGAAAAATAAACTAGCAGGCTGGCAACACAGATTGTTCTCAAACAATAAATGTTGCAGTGCGAGATCATAGCTTAAAAATAAGGCAAAGTGTGAGAATCAGTGAGAATTCTACAAATATTTTCATTTTGTGTATTTTGCCCTGGACGAAAAAAAAGCCGGAAGCGGTGGCTTCCGGCCGGTGGCGGCGCGACGTTCGAGGGCGATCAGGCGCGCGCGGCGGCGGCCTCGCGCTGGCGTATCAGTGCGGCGAACTGGTCGGCCGGGACCGCCGCGCTCAGGTGGTAGCCCTGCATCAGGTCGCAGTTGCGACCGCGCAGGAAGGCCAGCTGGGCCTCGGTCTCCACGCCCTCGGCCACCACCTCCAGGCGCAGGCTGTGGGCCAGCGCGATGATGGCGGTGACGATGGCCATGTCGTCGGCGTCCTGCGGCACGTCGCGCACGAAGGAGCGGTCGATCTTGATGATGTCGACCGGGAAGCGCTTGAGGTAGGACAGCGACGAATAGCCGGTGCCGAAGTCGTCGATCGACAGCCGCACGCCCAGCGAGTGCAGGCGGTGCAGCGCGGCCAGCGTGTCCTGGGCGTTTTCCATCAGCGTGCTCTCGGTGATCTCCAGCTCCAGCAGGTGCGGCGCCAGGCCGGTGTCGGCCAGCACCGCCTCGACCGAGGCGGCGAAATCCTTTTGCAGCAGCTGGCGCACCGACAGGTTGACCGCCACCCGCAGCGGCGGCAGGCCGGCGCGGATGAATTGCTGCAGCTGGGCGCAGGCGGTGCGCAGCACCCAGTCGCCGAGCGGATTGATCAGGCCGGTTTCCTCGGCCAGCGGGATGAAGTCGACCGGCGCGATCATGCCGCGGCTCGGGTGGCGCCAGCGCACCAGCGCCTCCATGCCGACGATCTTGCCGTCGGCCAGGCGGGCCTGCGGCTGGTAATGCACTTCGAGCTGCTGTTCCTGCTCCAGCGCGCGCCGCAGGTCGCTCTCCAGCCGCACGTGCTCGGAGATCGAATGCTCCATCGACGACTCGTAGAACTGGAAGCCGCTGCTGGTGCGCTTGGCGCGGTACATGGCGCTGTCGGCGTGCTTGACCAGGGTGGCGACGTCGCCGCCGTCGTGCGGATACATGGCGATGCCGACGCTGGCGGTGACGAAGATGTCGTGGCCGTCGACCGGGAACGGCGCGGCCAGCGTGCGCACGATGTTGTGGGCCGCCGTGGCCGCCGCCGCCGGGCTGTCGAGTTCGTTGAGCACGACGGTGAATTCGTCGCCGCCCAGGCGGGCCACGGTGTCGTCGCCGCGCACGGCGGCGCGCACGCGCTTGGCCACGGCCTGCAGCAGGCGGTCGCCGACATGGTGGCCGAGGTTGTCGTTGACGTACTTGAAGCGGTCCAGGTCCATGAACAGCACGGCGACCTGGCGGCCGTCCTGGCTGGCCTGCTCGATGCTCTTGCCCAGCAGCTCGAAGAACAGCGTGCGGTTCGGCAGGTTGGTCAGCACGTCGTTGTAGGCCAGGTGGCGGATGCGCTTTTCCGCGCGGTTGGCCTCGATGATGCGGCGCACCCGCTGCGACAGCACGGCGTAGTGGATCGGTTTCGGGATGTAGTCGCTGGCGCCGGCCGCGAAGGCGCGCTCGACCGACGAGTTGTCCTGCAGCGCGGTGATCATCAGCACCGGGATGTCGCCGCCGTTGGGCAGCTCCTGCATGCGGGCGCAGGCGGTGAAGCCGTCCATCACCGGCATCATGGCGTCCATCAGGATCACGTCCGGCTGGAAGCGCGCCAGCATCGCCAGCGCCTGGGCGCCGTCGGCCGCCTCCTCGACGCGGAAACCGTCACGCTGCAGCGTGTGGCGCAGCGTGCTGCGGGTGCTGCGGTCGTCGTCGACCACCAGCACCTGCGGCGTGTCGTCGGCGGCCGGGTGGACGTCGGCGTGGACGCCGCCGATTTCGCCGTGCAGGAAGGCGGCCAGCGTCTCGTAGTGGGCGCGCAGCGGCGCCAGCAGCGGCAGGATCTGCGCCGCCTCGCGGGCGGCGGCGAGCTGCTCGGCCTGGAACGCCAGGCCGGCCAGCGTGTCGGCGCCGAAGTTGCCCGACGAGCCTTTCAGCGCGTGGGCGCGGGCGCGCGCGGTGTCCATGTCGCCGGCGTGCACCGCCTGCTCCAGTTCATCGAGGCAGCCGGGCGTGTCTTCCAGGTAGGGCATGACGGCGTGCGGCAGGGTATCGCCCAGCACCTCGCGCAGCTTGTCGAACACCGCCGGGTCGACCGGGCTGGGGCCGGCCGCGACGCCGGTGCGCGGCGCCGCGTGCTGCGGCGCCGCCGGCAGGCCGCCGTGCGGCAGCCATTTTTCCAGTTTCTGGCGCAGCTCGACCAGCGTGATCGGCTTGGCCAGGTAATCGTCCATGCCGGCCGCCAGGCATTTCTCGGCGTCGCCGACCTGGGTGTTGGCGGTCATCGCCACCAGCGGCGTGCGGCGGCCCAGCGCCAGCTCGGCCAGGCGGATGTGGGCGGTGGCTTCGTAGCCGTCCATTTCCGGCATGCTGCAATCCATCAGGATTAGGTCGAAGCGTTCGCGCTGCGCGGCGCGCACCGCCTCGACGCCGTCGGCGGCGAATTCGCAGACGCAGCCGTTCATCGCCAGCATGCCGGCGGCCACCATCTGGTTGGTGCGGTTGTCTTCGGCCACCAGCACCCGGAACTGGCGCTCCGGCTGCGGGGCGGGCAGGGCGGCCGGCGCCGGCGCGGCGGTTGCGCTGGTGCCGGCCGCGACCGCGCGCAGCGGGAAGGCCAGCTCGCCTTGCACCGGCGCCGGACGGCAGCGGATCGAGAAGCTGAAGCTGGTGCCGCTGCCGGGCACGCTGTGCACGCCGATCTGGCCGCCCAGCAGTTCGACCAGCTGCTTGCAGATCGCCAGGCCGAGGCCGGTGCCGCCGAAGCGGCGCGTGGTGGCCGGATCCGGCTGCACATAGGCTTCGAACAGGTGGCGGCGGACGTCCTCGGTCATGCCGATGCCGGTGTCGCGCACTTCGAAGCCGAGGCCGAATTGCTGGCCGGCGTCCGCCGGCGCCAGCGCGATGCTGACCGCCACCTCGCCCCGTTCGGTGAACTTGACGGCGTTGCCGATCAGGTTGATGAGGATCTGGCGCAGGCGCAGCGAGTCGCCGCTGATGCGTTCCGGCACGTCCGGGGCGATGGTCCAGCCCAGGCCCACGCCTTTTTGCTGGGCCGGCCGGGCCACCAGTTCCATCACTTCGGCCATCAGCGTGGCGAGGTGGAACTCGGTTTCCTCCAGCTTCAGCTTGCCCGCCTCCATCTTGGAGAAATCCAGGATATTGTTGATCAGCGCGATCAGCGTGCGCGAGGAATTCCACGCCACGTCGACGAACTCCTGCTGGCGCGGGTTCAAGCGGGTTTCCTTCAGCATGTCCAGCATGCCGACCACGCCGTTGAGCGGGGTGCGCACCTCGTGGCTGACGGTGGCGGCGAACTGCGCCTTCATCTGCGCCATGTTGACGGCGGCGTCGCGCGAGTCCTTGAGTTCGGCCTCGCGCTGCTCCAGCACGTTCATCATCTGGTTGAAGGCGTGCGCCATCTCGATCAGGTCGCGCGGCCCGGCCGGCGCGGCGCGCATGCCGGATTCGCCGGACTCGGCGCGGCGCATCAGGGTCGACAGCGCGTTGAGCGGATTGATCATGTGGCGCGTCAGCAGGCGACCCAGCACCAGCAGCACCACGGCGAACGACAAGGTCAGCGCCAGGTTGCCCAGCAACAGCGACCAGGTCAGCTTCTTCAGCGTGTCCTTGGCGATCTGCACGTAGACGTAGCCCAGCAACTGCTGCTGGTGTTCCTGCAGCTCGAACGGCGAGGCCTCGGCCTGGCCGCCGTACACCGGCGCGGCGAACAGCCAGCCGTCGGCGTTCTCGCCGACCAGCCCCGCATGGGTGGGCTGGGCCTGGGAAATGATGGACGGATCCAGCGTGGCGCCGCCCTGTACGCGCGACAGCAGCACCTTGCGCTTGGCGTCCATGATCTGCAGGCCGGCGACGTCGGGGAAGGACAGCGTCGAGTTGACCACCTCGCGCGCGTTCTCGGCCGAGTGGAACAGCAGCGCCAGCGTGCTCTGGCGCGCCAGGTTGTCGGCGATGCGCTGGCCCTGGCCGAGGAAATAGTCGCGCATGCGGGAATTGGCTTCCCAGGAATTCATCAGCGCCGAGAACACGGCCAGCCCGAGAATGGCGCCTGAAACGATGATGGTCAGCTGACGCTGAAATCCGGTACGGCGTAAAAAATTGCGGAACATTTTCATCTAGTTCAGGAATCCAGGTGTCCGGCGTCAGGGTTGCGGATAAACGAAATCGAAACTGCGCTGCTGCAGCGCGCCCAGCTTGATGCCGATGTGGCTGGCGGTGCGCAGGTTGATCGCCGTCTGCAGCTCGCGCAGCGGCACCAGCGTGCGGCGCCGCACCTCACCGGCCATCACGCCCATCGCCGAGGCGGCCAGCGTGCGGCCCAGCTCGACGTTGTCGGGCACCATCGCGAACAGCGCGCCTTTCTTCACATGCAGCACATTGCTGGAGAACAGCGGCACGTTGCTGTTCCAGGATTCCTTCAGCACCAGCGGCAGGATGGTGCTTTCCTCGACGGTGGTGCTGTCGTGCGGCAGCCAGACGGCGTCGTGGCGGTTGTCGGCGCCGCCGATCAGCTGGGTGTACAGCTTGGCCGCGCTGGCCAGGTCGCCGGCCACGTGGGCCGACAGCTCCAGCCCCTGGGCCTTGGCCGCCTCGCGCGCCAGCTTGACCAGCCATTCGGATTTCTGCGGGTTGTAGACCACGATCACGCGGCGCAGCTCGGGCAGCAGCACGCGCAGGCGCGAGAACAGCATGGCCGGGTCGGGCGTCATGCTGATGCCCATCACGTTGTCGGACTCGGACAGCAGCAGCACGCCGCCGGCCAGCACCGAGATCTCGCGGTCCAGCCCGGCGGTGGCGTTCAAGCCCTGGCGGCCCAGCGCGATCACCACCTTGGTGCCGGTGCGCTTCAGCGCGGCGTTCAGTTCGGCGGTGTCGACCCTGGGGTCGACCGGATAGCTGCGCACCTTGAGCTTGATGCGGTCTTCTATGCCTTGGATCATGGCGACAAAGGCCGAGCGGAACGGCTCGTCGACGTTCGGGTAGACCACGGCGATGCTGCCCTTGCCGAGCGAGGCTTGCACTTCCGGCCGGCGCAGTTGGTCTTCCAGCTGGGCCAGCGTGACGGGGCGCACGTCCGCGCGCAGCGGCGCCGGCACGGTGACGGTGTCGAGCGTGTCGAACAGCATGCCGCCCGCGCCCGCCAGGCCGGCGTCCGGCGCGGCGCTGGACGGCAGGGTGGACCCGGAGGCGAAGGCGGCGCCGGCGAGCAGCAGGGAAACGGCGGCGAGAAGGGCGGTTATTGTGTTTTTCATCATACTATCGTTGCTGCACCTGCACGCCCGGAGAGCGTTGTAAAGATGCCCCCATAGTATAAGGCGAGTCTTTGCAAATCGGAAAGAAATTTGCCTACTGAAACTCATGGCTACGGTTGGGGAAACACGGCGTCGAAGTTCCGTTGTTGACTTGCGACAAGATTTAAGCCGATGTGGCTGGCGGTCCGGGTGTTCAGCGCGGCCCGCACGGCCCGCAGCGGCGCCACGCCGCGCCGCACCGGCTCGCCGTTCTGGATCGCCAGCGCCAGCACGGCCAGGTCGCGTCCCAGCTGGACATTGTTGGGATACAGGCCGAACAGCACGCCGCGCTTCACGTGCAGCACGCTGCTGGAAAACACCGGCAGGCTGCGGCCCCAGGATTCCTTCAGCACCATCGGCAGGATGGTGGTTTCCTCGGCGGTGACGGCGTCCTGCGGCAGCCACAGCGCGTCGTGGCGGCCGTCGGCGCTGGCTAGCTGGGCCTCGTAAATGCGGGCCGCGTCGGCCAGCGTGGCCGCCTCCAGCGCCACCAGCTCCAGCCCCTGCGCGCGCGCCGCCTCGCGCGCCAGCCGTATCAGCGCCTCGTTGGCCTGCGGGTTGTAGACCACGATCACGCGGCGGATGGCGGGCAGCAGGTTCTTCAGCAGTCCGAACAGCAGCGCCGGGTCGGGCGTCAGGCTGATGCCGCTGAGGGCGCCGCCCCGTTCGGCCTCCGGCGCCGCGCCGACGCCGCCCACCACCACGCCGGTGGCCGGATCGAGCGTCTCGGCCGCCCTCAGGCCCTGGCGGCCCAGCGCGATCACCACCTTGCCGCTTTTCATGATGGCGCGCACGTCGACCGGCTCGCGCGCCAGCGCGATGCCGCGCACCTTGGCCTTGGACTGCTCCTCGATGCCCTGGATGATTTCGGCGAACACCGTGCGATAGGGCTCGCCGATCTCCGGGTACAGCACCGTCAGCGACTGGGTGCGTCCGGGCACGCTGAACAGCAGCAGGGCGGACAGGCAGGCAACGCGGGTGCTAGTAAATGGCACGATACGAGTCAGGGGGCGGATGGCAATGCACGCAGTGTACCCTTTTGCCGCGATAGATTTTTTAAATAATGAAAATGAAAGCGCTTCCACATGTTATAAACTAGAACTATTTGGCAACACCAATTTACTTGACGAAGACCTGATTTCCATGCCTGCCACCAAAACGCCGATCCGCACGCCGCCCATGTTCAATCTTGCCTGGCCGCTGCTGGTCGAGCTGGGGCTGGCGATCGCCTCCAGCGTGGTCGGCACGGCGCTGGCCTCGCGCATCTCGGACGAGGCCGGCGGCGCCTTCGCCATCGCCAGCCAGGTCTCGGCGGCGCTGTTCATCTTGTTCCGCATCATCGGCGCCGGCGTCAGCGTGGTGGTCACGCAAAACCTGGGCGGCGGCCAGCGCGACATCGCCAACCGGGTCGCCTGCGCGGTGGTCGGCGCCAGCACTTGGCTGGGGGCCTTCACCGGCCTGATGGCGCTGCTGGGCGCCAACGGCCTGCTGCACCTGCTCAACACCCCGGCCGAAGTGTTCCCGATCGCCGCCCCGTTCCTGATGGCGCTGGGGCCGGCCATGCTGTTCGACGCGTGGAACGCCTCGATGGCCGGCGTCATGCGCGCCCACCTGCGCACCCGCGACACGCTGGTGGTGCTGATCATCATGCACGTCAGCCATTTGCTGCTGGCGATCCCGATGATGTACGGCTGGGGACCGCTGCCGGCCATGGGCTTGCCCGGCTACGCCTTCGCGCTGGCCATCAGCCGCATGATCGGCCTGGCCCTGCATTTGCTGATGTGGCGGGTCCATCTCGGCATCACGCTGCGGCGCGATGACTGGTGGCGCCTGCCGCGCCGCGAGCTGGCGGCGGTGCTGCATATCGGCCTGCCCGGCGCGGCGGAAAACATCGCCTGGCGGCTGGCCTTCATGGTCAGCATCGCCACGGCGGCGGAACTGGGCGCCAAGGCGCTGGCCACGCAAGCCTATGTGCTGCAACTGATGGGCGGGGTGATGATGTTCAGCATCGCCACCGGGCTGGCGGTGGAAATCGTGGTCGGCTACCTGATCGGCGCCGGAAGGCTGCGCGAAGCGCACGGCGTGGTGCGGCGCTCGCTGGGGCGCGGCCTGGTGGTCTGCGTGCTGATCGCCGGCGTCGCCGCGCTGGCCGGCCGCTGGCTGCTGGGCTGGTTCACGCAGGACCAGGAAATCATCACGGCCGGCGTCACGCTGATGTGGATCACGGTGCTGCTGGAGCCGGGCCGCACCTTCAACCTGGTGGTGATCAACGCGCTGCGGGCGGCCGGCGACGCGCGCTTCCCGGTGATGGCGGGCGGCTTGTCGATGCTGTTCGTACTGGCCGGCGGCAGCTGGCTGCTGGGCGTGGTGCTGGGCTGGGGCCTGCCCGGGGTCTGGATCGCCTATGCGGCCGACGAATGGATACGCGGCCTGATCATGTGGCGCCGCTGGCAGACCCACGCCTGGGTGCCGCACGCGCGCGCCTCGCGCAAGCGCTTGCGGCCGGTCATCGTGGTCGAGGGATAGGGCCTGTTGCATTCCATACGCATCGACCCGCAATCTTGCCTGGAAAGAGAAATTCCATAAGGTAAGTGTGTTAGATTTGGTTATAGTTTTCCAACTGCGGCGCCGATGGCGAGTCTGCGGCGCGTGTTCAGGACAAAGTGCCGCCGTGCTCATCGGCGGCTACAGGGTACGCCAACCGCGAGGGCTCTATGGCCAGAAACGCCAGCTATTCATGGGGATTACTCGTTACAACCATGCTGGCCTCGGCCTCGGCGCGCGCCGAGGTGGCCGAGGCCCGGCCCATCGCAGACATGTCGCTGGAACAGCTCAGCGATGTCATCGTGACGTCGGTGTCGCGCCAGGAAGAACGGCTCAGTAACACGGCCGCGTCCATCTTCATCATCGGCGCCGGCGATATCCGCCGCAGCGGCGCGCAGTCGCTGCCCGAGGCGCTGCGGCTGGCGCCCAACCTGCAGGTGGCCCAGGTCGATGCGCGCAACTGGGCCGTCACCGCGCGCGGTTTCAACAGCCCCTTCGAGAATAAACTGCTGGTGCTGATCGACGGCCGCAGCATCTACAGCCCGCTGTTTTCCGGCGTGTTCTGGGATGCCCAGGATGTGGTGATGGAAGACGTCGAGCGCATCGAAGTGATCAGCGGGCCCGGCGCCACGATCTGGGGCGCCAACGCGGTCAACGGCGTCATCAATGTCATCACGCGCAACTCGGCCGACACCCAGGGCGGCCAGCTCAGCGCCGCCGGCGGCAGCCAGGATAGAAACGGCTCGCTGCGCTATGGCGGAACCCTGCCCAGCGGCGGCACCTATCGCGTATATGGCAAATACCAGCAGTTCGACGATACCTACACCGCCAGCGGCGGCAACACCAATTTCGGCATGCATCGCACCCAGGCGGGCTTTCGCGCCGACTGGGGCTTGCGCGATGGCGCCCTGACCGTGTCCGGCGACGGCTACCAGGGCCAGCTGGGCCAGCTCGTCGCCTTGCCGGTGCAGATCTCGGGCGCCAATCTGATGGGCCGGCTCACCCGCAAGCTAGCGTCCGGCGACAATCTGCGCGTGCAGCTGATCCTGGACCACACCGAGCGCAACCAGCCGGGCGCCTTCGTCGAGCGCCTCTCCACGCTGGACCTGGACGCCCAGCACGACCTGCGCCTGGGCCAGTACAACGTGCTGACGTGGGGCGGCGGCTACCGCCAAAGCTGGGACAGCGTGACCAACACGCCGGGACTGGGCTTCCTGCCCGGCGACTTGACGCTGCATTGGGCCAATCTGTTCGCGCAAGATGAATACACCGTCACGCCGGAGCTCAAGCTGACCGCCGGCGCCAAGGTCGAGCACAACAACTACACCGGCGCCGAATACCTTCCCAGCCTGCGCCTGGCATGGACGCCGACGGCCAGCCAGCTGGTCTGGGCCAACCTGGCGCGCACCGTGCGCGCGCCATCGCGCTTCGACCGCGACCTGCACACGCCGAGCGCGCCGATCACCATCGGCGGGCGCAGCTTCTATTTCCTCGGCGGCGGCCCCGATTTCCAGTCCGAGGTGGCCAAGGTGATCGAAGTCGGCTACCGCGCGCAGCCGATCTCGACGCTGTCCTATTCGGTGACGGCCTTCTACACCCGCTATGACAAACTGCGCACGCTGGAGCCGCAGACCAGCCCGACGGCGCCGGCGCTGAGCGTGTTCCAGAATATGGGCGAGGGCAGCTCGCGCGGCATCGAGATGTGGGGTCGCTGGCAAGCATCGCCGGTTTGGCGGCTGAACGCCGGCCTGGTGCTGCAGCACGTGCAAACCGATTTGCTGCCCGGCAGCCGCGACACCAGCGCCGGCAACGGCGGCCTGGCCACCAACGACCCCAGCCGCCACTGGCTGCTGCGCTCCTCGTACGACCTGACCGACAACAACTCGCTGGACCTGACGCTGCGCCACGTCGGAGCGCTGCCGCTGCCCGCCGTGCCGGCGTACTACGAGCTGGACGGGCAGTGGATGTGGAAACCGCAACCGAACATGGACGTGGCGCTGATCGGACGCAACCTGCTGCATCGTTCGCATCCCGAATTCGCCGCCGCCCCGGGACGCAGCGTGTTCGAGCGCAGCGTGCTGCTGAAGCTGACGTTGCGATTCTAGACGTGACGACGCGCACCGGCTTCGCTGGGATACGCAACGGCCTCATGGCCGCGCTGCTGTGCTGCCTGCTGCTGCCGCCGCCGGCGCTGGCGGCCGGCGAAGTCAGCGCGAACGGCGTCGAGGCCCAGGTGAAGGCGGCGTATATCTACCGTTTCGCCGAGCACATCGAATGGCCGCCGGCGGCCTTCGCCAGCAACGCCGCGCCGCTGGCGATCGGCGTGGTGGACGCGGACCCGGTGGCCGCCGAGCTGAACCAGCTGCGGCTGACGCGCCAGATCAATGGCCGCGCCGTGACCGTGCGCACGCTGCGTCCGGGCGATGCCGCCAGCGGCGTCCAGGTGCTGTACATCGGCGCGCTGGACGGCCCACGCCTGAAGCGGGCGCTGGAGGCCGCCCAGGCCGCGGGCGTGCTGGCCATCACGGACGGCGAGGGCACGCTGGCCGCCGGCAGCGCGATCAGCTTCGTGCAGGTCGACAACCGGATCCGGTTCGACGTTTCGGTTGCGCACGCCGAGCGCAGCGGCTTGAAGATCAGCGCCAGGCTGCTGGCGGTGGCGCATAAAATCGAGGGGGACAGGCCATGAGGTTGCAGATACGCTCGGTGCGCCGCAAGCTGCTGCTGCTGGTGCTGGCGACCAATCTGTGCGCGCTGGCGCTGGCCGGCGTCAGCCTGCTGTATCACGACCTGAGCGACAACCGCGCCACCACGGTGCGGGAACTGACCTCGATCGCCGCCATTCTCGGCCAGGGCAGCGCGCTGGCGATCGAGTTCGACGACGCCAAGGTGGCCAACGAAAACCTGGCGCTGCTGCGCGCCAATGCCAACATCCTGACGGCGGCCATCTACACCACCCGCGGCCAGCTGTTCGCCGCCTACCGGCGCGACGACTCGGCGCCGGCGCCGCCGGCCGTCCTGATGCCCGGCGACGGCGCCGAATTCGGCACCGGCGACCTCACCGTGTTCCGCCGCATCGTCGACAAGGAAGGGCTGCGCGGCACCGTCTATTTGCGCGAGCACTACGACCTGGGCGCATGGCTGCGCGGCTATCTGGCCATCCTGGCGGCGGTGCTGCTGGGCAGCCTGCTGCTCGGCCTGGGCTTGTCCTCGCTGCTGCAGCGCTGGATCTCGGGCCCGATCATGAGCGTCAGCGAGATCGCCCGCCAGGTCATGCGGGAGCGCAACTACGGCCTGCGCGCCCCCAAAGTCAGCGAGGACGAGGTGGGGCAACTGACCGACGCCTTCAACGGCATGCTGCAGACGCTGGAACACGAGATCACCGAGCGCGCCTCCGCCGAGACCGAGGTGCGCGCGCTGAACGCGGGTCTGGAAGCGCACGTGGCGGCGCGCACCGGCGAGCTGAGGGTGGCCAACGCGGCGCTGGAGGTGCGCACGGTGGAGGCGGAGGCGGCCAACCGCGCCAAGGCCGACTTCCTGGCCAATATGAGCCACGAAATCCGCACGCCGATGAACGGCATCATGGGCCTGGCCTACCTGCTGGAGCAGCGCCAGCTCGACGCCGACTCGGCCGACCTGGTGCGCAAGATCCGCAACGCCGGCCGCTCGCTGCAAGCCATCATCAACGACATCCTGGACTTGTCCAAGATCGAGGCCGGGCGGCTGGAGATCGAGCGGGTGCCGTTCGACCTGTCGGACGTGCTGGACAACCTGGCCAGCATCATGGCCGCCAGCGCCGGCGACAAGGATGTGGAACTGACGATCGCGCCGCCGCCGCGCGTCGGCCAGCTGGTCGGCGACTCGCTGCGGCTGGAACAGGTGCTGATCAACCTGACCGGCAACGCCATCAAATTCACCACGCATGGCGCCGTCAGCATCGGCCTGACGCTGCTGGAGCACGCCGACAACCGCGCCGTGCTGCGCTTCGCCGTGATCGACACCGGCATCGGCATCCCCGCCGACAAGCTGCAGCACATCTTCTCGGCCTTCAGCCAAGCCGACAGCTCGACCACGCGGCGCTACGGCGGCTCCGGGCTGGGGCTGACCATCTGCCGCCATCTGGTCGAGCACATGGGCGGCGAAATCGGCGTGACCAGCGTGCCGGGGCGCGGCAGCGAGTTCTGGTTCGTCATTCCTTTCGATTGCGTGGCGGCCGGACAGGTCGAGCCGGCGGCGTTGACCAATCTCGACGTGCTGGTGGTCGACGACAGCGACATCTCGCGCGACAACATCGCCTTGATGGCGCGCGGGCTGGGCTGGCGCGCCAGCCAGGCCGTCTCCGGCACGCTGGCGCTGGAATGCGTGCGCCAGCGGCACGGCGCGGCCGGCGGCTTCGACGCCTTGCTGCTGGACTGGCAGATGCCGGGCATGGACGGCATGCAGCTGGCGCGGCAAATCCGGCTCAACTATCCAAGCGACGCGCAGCCGGTGCTGATGATGGTCACCGCCTATGCGCGCGACGAGTTGCTGCGGCAGCCCGACATCGAGCTGGTCGACGGCATACTGACCAAGCCGGTGACCAGCTCCTGCCTGTACAACGCGCTGGCGCAGGCGCTGCGGCGGCGCGCCGGCGAGGACGACCGTCCGCAGGAGCGGCCGGCCAGCTTGCGCATCGCCGGCGTGCGGGTGCTGGTGACCGATGACAGCGACATCAACCGCGAGGTGGCTTCGCGCATCCTGAGTGCCGAGGGCGCCACCGTCAGCCTGGCCAGCAATGGACAGGAGGCGGTCGACTGGCTGCGGCTGAACCCGGACGCGGTCGACATCGTGCTGATGGACGTGCAAATGCCGGTGCTCGACGGTTATGAGGCGACGCGGCTGCTGCGCGAGTCGCCGGTGTTCGCCGACCTGCCGGTCGTGGCGCTGACCGCCGGCGCCTTCAAAAGCCAGCAGGACGAGGCGCGCGAGGCCGGCATGAATGCGTTCGTCGCCAAGCCGTTCAACGTCGACGAACTGATGGAGGTGGTCCGGCGCCTGGCGCGCGTCGCCCCGACGGCGCCGGCCGCCGCCTCGCCCGTCCCGGTCCCGCACGCGGCGCCGACCCCGGCACCGTTGCCGCTGCCCGGCATCGATCTCGCGCGCGCGCTCGTGGTCTGGAAGGAACGCGAGCCGTACAGCGCCATCCTCGGCCGTTTCGCCGCCGACTTCGGCGACATCGCCGACCGGCTGGAGGCGGCACTGGCGGCGTCCGGACCATCCGGCATGGACGCGCTGTGTCATCAGCTCAAGGGCGTGGCTGGCAACCTGGCCCTGCCGGAAGTGGCCCGGGTCGCGGCGGAGCTGCAAAAGGCGGTGGCGCACGGTGGCGACGCCGCCGGGCTGATCGTGGCATTGCGCGACGCGCTCGCCACGGTACTGGAATCGATCGCCGTGCTGGCGGTGCAGGTGGCTGAGCAGGCCGCCGCCGCGCCGGCGCCGTCCACGGCCGCGCAAGATGCGGCGGGCGCCGCGCTGGACGCGCAGACCACGACGGAGCTGCTGGCCGCGCTGCTGGCCTGCCTGGACCAGGACAACCCGGACGCGGCGGCGCCGTTGCTGGCGGCGCTGGCGTCGCGACTGCCTGCCGGCGCGGCCGACGCCGTACGCTCGCGGCTGGACAACTTCGATTTTCGTGGCGCCGAGGCCGAGGTGCGCGCGCTGATCGACGCGCCGCAGGTCACTACGGGAGGTGCGCGATGACCGGCCCCATCCTCATCATCGACGACGAGCCGAGCAACCTGGCCACGCTGCGGGCCATCCTCGGCGAGGATCATCAACTGGCGTTCGCGCGCAACGGCGCCGACGGCCTGGCGGCGGCGCGCAAGCATCGCCCGGTGCTGATCCTGCTGGACGTGCAGATGCCGGACATGGATGGCTACACCGTCTGCCGCCAGCTCAAGGCGCAGGCCGACACCAGCGACATACCGGTCATCTTCGTCTCGGCAATGAGCGAAGTCGGCGACGAGGCTGCCGGCTTCGCCTGTGGCGCGGTCGACTACATCATCAAGCCGGTGTCGCCGGCGCTGGTGCGGGCGCGCGTGCGCACCCACATGTCGCTGGTCAACGCCAACCGCCTCGCCCATTATGTGCAGGAACTGGAGTCGCACCAGCTGAAAATCGCCCGGCTCAGCCGCATCAAGACCGTCCTCAGCGGCATCAACTCGGCGGTCATCCGCATCCGCGACCGCGCCGCGCTGTACAACGAGGCTTGCCGCATCGCCGCCGAGGATGGCGGCTTCGACACGGCCTGGATCGCCTTGCGCGACGGCGCCGGCATGAAGGCCGCCGCCTGGCGCGGCACCAGCCCGGAACGGCTCGACCGGTTGCTGCAGGCGATGGCGCTGGAGCCTGACGATGAGCTCAGCGTTCCGCGCCAGGCGTTGACCCATGGACGGGCGGTCTGCTGCAACGACCTGAACGCGCCGGAGCAGGGCGGCGCCGCCAGCGCCGACGCCCGCGAACAGGGCTTCCTGTCGCTGATCGCGCTGCCACTGATGCTGGGGCCGACGGCTGCCGGCGTGATGGTGCTGTATGCGCGCGATGCCGGTTATTTCGACGCCGAGGAACTGGCGCTGCTGGACGACCTCGCCGGCGACATCTCGTTCGCCATGGAATACATCGCGCAGGAGGAGCGCGTCAACTACCTATCCTACTACGACGCGGTGACCGGGCTACCGAACCACGCGCTGTTCCACGACCGGCTGGGCCAGATCATCCAGTCCGGCAAGCACGAGGGTGGCCACGCCTTCGTCTTCATGATCAACCTCGACCGCTTCAAGCGTCTCAACGACGCGCTGGGATCGCGGGTCGGGGACCGGGTGCTGCGCATCGTCGCGCAACGCCTGGTCAACGGCCTCAGCCGCCCCTGCACGGTGGCACGGCTGGCCGGCGACGTCTACGTTATCGCCGGCGCCTGCGGCGCCAACGAAAATCTGCTGCCGGTGATCGAGCACGCCGCCGAGTTGATCGGGCAGGCGATACACCTGGACGGCAACGACATCCACCTGACCGTGCATGGCGGCATCGCCAGCTACCCGCGCGACGGCGCCGACGCCGAGGCGGTGTTCCGGCACGCCGAGGCCGCGCTGAAGCAGGCCAAGGCAGGCGGCGAGCGGCTATCGTTTTATTCGCCCGAACTGAACGCGGCGATGGTGGCCAAGCTCGAACTCGAGAGCATGCTGCGCCGCGCCAGCGAGGAGCACCAGTTCGTCATGCACTACCAGCCCAAGGTCGACCTGCGGACTGGCCGCATCGCCGCCGCCGAAGCGCTGATACGCTGGATCCATCCGGTGCGCGGCATGGTCTCGCCGGCGCAGTTCATTCCGCTGGCCGAGGAGAGCGGCTTGATCCTGGAAATCGGCGCCTGGGTGATCGCCAGCGTCTGCGCCCAGCAGGCCGAGTGGGTGGCGGACGGCGTGCCGGTGGTGCCGGTGGCGCTGAACCTGTCGGCCCTGCAATTCGGCCAGGGTGACCTCGCCGTGCAGGTCGCGGATCTGCTGCAGGCACATGGGCTGAGCAGCAACCTGATCGAGCTGGAGCTGACCGAATCGCTGGTGATGCACGACCCGGCCAGCGCCGAACAGACCATGCTCCAGTTGCGCGCCCTCGGGCTGCACCTGTCGCTGGACGACTTCGGCACCGGCTACTCGTCGCTCGCCCACCTGAAGCGCTTCCCGTTCAACAGCGTCAAGATCGACCGCGCGTTCATCACCGACATCACGACCAACCCCGACGACGCCGCCATCGCCTCGGCCATCATCGCCATGTCGCATAACCTGCGCATGCTGGTCATCGCCGAAGGGGTGGAAACGGCGGCGCAACTGGAGCAGCTGCGCGCCAAGGGCTGCGACCAGATCCAGGGCTACTACTTCAGTCCGCCGATACCGGCGGCGGCGTTCGAGGCCATGCTGCGCGCCGACAAGCACATCGACCTGCCGGCGACGGCGGACGCGCAGGAGCGCACCTTGCTGATCGTCGACAATGAAGCGTTGCTGGTGGCCGCTGTCAAGCGCGCCTTGCGTTCGGAAGGGTATCGCATCGTCGCCGTGGATAGCGCGGAAGCCGCGCTGGAGGTGCTGGCGCGCACGCCGGTGCAGGTGATTTTGTGCGAGCACCGGCTTCCGGGCATGAGCGGCCCGCAGTTCCTGGCGATCGCGACGCGGCTGTATCCCGATACCATGCGCCTGATATTGAGCGGCTACACCGAGCTGGAGTCGGTGCTGGACGCGGTCAACCGCGGTGAAATCTACCGCTTCCTGACCAAACCGTGGGACGATGTGCAACTGCGGCAAAATATACGGGACGCATTCAAGCGGCATCAGCCGACGCCCGCCATGTTGCCCGCCCTTGATGGCGGACTATCACATTCAAACGATATTTCATGAAAACGCAAGCTTCCACCACCACTACTGAACAAGAACAGCGAAAAACACATCGATCCTCGCAGCCCGTGTCGTTGATGGAAAAGTCCGGCGCCATGCTGGACGACGCCCGCCCTGCGGCGGCGACACAGCAGCGTATCCAAAGAATCGCCGAGACCAGTCCACGCGCGGCGCTGCCGCAGACCATGCAAGCGATGATGGCGGCAAGCCCGCAAACGCGCCAGCTCATGTCGTCGAAAGCGATGATCAGCCAGGGCGCGAAGGCGGGAGCGGTACAACTGCGTTCATTTAATCCCTACGCGGCCGCCGATGGCAGCACGGGGCACCATATCATTCCCCACTCGGTGCTGGTCAAGAATATGGATCGCATCCCATTGGGCGAGCAGCCTGCCGTCATGTGCAAATTCTTGCCTGCGCTGGACAATCTGACGCTGGCGAACCTCATCAGCGCCGCGATCGAGGTGAACGAGGTTCCCTTTGTGATCAAGTACAACAACGTAATCATCAATAAACACAAGCTGACGAATAATCAGCCGGCGGGAATTCAGGCGGTGGCGGCAACGCCGCTGGCATCGCTGAACGGTGTGGAGAGGGGCCTGCTGACGTTTGATGACGCGACCTTCGATACCTTCACGGCGCGCTATACCGCTATCAAGGACAATACGGCCACAGACTTGACCGCCAAGGAAAAAGGGATGCTGTCGGCTTTCTATGAATGGCAGGCGGGAAATCAGTTCGCCGGCCCCTCACAGCGCTATGAGCCGGGAACCTCCGACGAATTTGATTCCGATGCCCAGTTCGCTCTGAACGACGAAGCGTACACCGCTGAGCTCAATAAAATATATAAGGTCTTGAAGCCGAATGCGGACGCTCAAACTTTAACGCCGGAGGCGCTCAAGTTGCAGCTAACCAAGCTGGCGAATCTTACCAGAGGCAAAAACGTTCCCGATGTCGATGACACGCGATGGGTGGAGCTGAACTCCGACGCACGGCAAGGTTTGTTGACAGCCATTGAAGGCTATGATCGTGTCGTGGCATCCGGCGCCATTGGAGCGAGAAACAATAATAAGAAAGTCCATAAGGACTTGATTACCTCCGTTATTACCTCCGTTGATAGTGGAAAGTTGGAAACAAAAATCAGGGACAATATGGCGGCATACAACGAACGGGGGTGGCGCTGGGTGTTGGACGATCTCAATAACAACCGCATTCCTCCAGCGATAGCGCACCCGTTCTACCCGGATTGGAGCGTGGTTGTCGCCGAGCCCAATAAGCTTAAGCTCCGGGAGCTGCCAGGGATCGCGGCGGTGCCCGTCGAGATCAATCATAAAAAATATCAGGAACCCGAACTGGTGAGCGCCTTGTGCACGCTGTTTATCGCCGGGTTGAGGAAGACATTCTCACTCTAATGCGGGGATTGCGGTAGCCGCCGCTGCCAGAAAGCCGATTGCGGCCAGCGGCGCTCCTGGCCGTAGCAATATGCCAGATGCCGCCGATAGGCGGCGCTGATGCCGGCGATCTCCTGACAATAGCCATACTGCGCCGTCGCATCGCCGGCCAAGGCGCGGTCGGCCGCTTCGGCGGCCGCCAGACCGGTGTAGAGGGCATTGAAAATGCCTTGCGAGGACAGCGGATCGAAGCTGACGGCGGCGTCGCCGGCGGCGAACCAGCCGGCGCCGGCGGCCGGCTCCAGCATGGCGGAGTGCGCGGCGGTGGTGCTGGCCGGCGTCTCGGCCGCAAAACCGCCGCGCGCCAACAGCATACCCATGCCCGGCAACGCGCGCGCTGTGGCCAGCAGCGTATCGGCGTCACGCTGACCGGACCGGGCGTCCAGGTCGGCGTCGGTATGGAAGGCCAGCACGCGGCGTTGCTCCGGCAGCGCGGCGCTGTACCACCAGCCGTGTTCGCTTGCTTCGATGTCGGAATAACCCGGAGCGGCCGCCAGCAGGTCGCGGCCGTACAGCCAGGTGCAGGCCAGGCGGTCCAGGCGTTGCCGGCGCGCACCCAGCTTGCGGGCAATCAGAGCGCCGCGTCCGCTGGCGTCGATGATGATACCGGCGTGGACCTGCACCGTGGCATGTGCGGTGCGCAGCAGCACCTGCCAGCCGCCTTCGCGTGCGTTCACCTCCTCGACATTGGCCGGCGCCAGCAGCGCGGCGCCCCGGCCGCGCGCTTCGGCGCGCAGCCACGCGTCGAATGCGTCGCGCGCCAGATGCCAGCCGTGGCCATCGAGGTCGCGCAGGAAGTGATGCTCGGTCTGCACGCCGTTCCATAACGCGCGGTTGCCGTGATAACAGCTATGGCCTTGCCGCAGGAAGCTGTCGAGCAATCCCATGTCCGCCAGCAGCCGGCCTGCGGCGGGCGGCAGGGATTCGCCGATGCGCGGCGCTGGCGTTTCTTGCCGATCCACCAGCAGCACGCGGCGGCTGCCCGCCAGGTTGAGCGCCGCCGTGGCGCCGGCGGGACCGGCGCCGACGATCAGCACGTCGGCCTGCAGGATGCTCAAGAACGATGCCGACGCAGGTGGCGTGCCTTCTCCGTATTCTCAAGGTCGATCTCCGCGAAGCCACCGGGCCGGGCGACCGTGGCCAGCAGCTTCGCGTGCGTGCCGGCCGGTAACTGCTCAACCTGCAGCACCGCCGGGAAACGGTCGACATCCGTTGGCCCGGGGCGCGCTTCCACCACGCCCATCTGGGCGATGTTGGCGACCAGATTGTTGATCCTGTCTTCGTAACCGGTATCGCCCAGTGGGCGCAGCCATTCGGCACGCTTGGCGAAAGCCTGCAGCCGCTGGTCGAGCGGCGTCTCGCGGTTCATCACGATGTCGTAGGTCTGCTTGTCCATCACCTGGTTGGGCACCCGGGCCGGCCAGAAGGTCGGCACATAGGGATCGTAGCTCTTCTGATAGCCGGAGCTGCAACTGGCGGTGTCGGTCTGCCACGGCACGGCCATCCAGCGGCTGATGCCGCCGGCGATTTGCGCCGAACAGGGACCCGAGATATTGTCCGGCGTCAGCACCGCGCCATAGTCGGGTTCGATCCAGCCCGGCGGCTGGTGGGCCAGCCGGAACGGCGCCATGTACATGCCGATCTGGCGCATCGGCCAGGTCATTTCACAGCCGGGGTGGAACGCGTCGGCCAGGCAGAACTCCATCGCGGCGCGCACCAGCATGTCGGGCTGCGCGGCCAGCGGCACCTGGTCCAGGCTGCGCGGCGGCTCGGCGTCGGGCGCGTAATCGGCGATGAAGTCGCCGCGCGCCCATTGCCCGAGGAAGCGCAGTTGCAACTCGCTCAGGGCCGCATTCTGGCGCGGCGTATCGGCCGGCGGTATCGCCATCGCGTCGCCATACAACCAGGGCCAGGGCGAGGGCGCCCAGGCATCGCGCTTGAACTGGCGGAACTGGTTGTAGATCACCTGGCGCCATTCCTTGTTGCTGACGTCCGGGCTGGCCAGCCGCAGCATCCATGCGCCCTGGCTGAACGGCGTGCTGCCTGCCCAGCCGAAGGCGGCGGCGAAGCCCGCGTTCACCCACTGTAGATTGGACAGGCGCTCGAAGATCGGCCGCAGGTCGTCCTGGAACGATGGCCGCGCCGGTGCGGCCAGCTTGCCGTTGGAGACGAACAGGTCGCGCATCAAATCCCACATGGTGCGCACCGATTTTTGCAGCGGCGCGTAGTCGGGCGGCGCCACGACGATCCAGGCCGGATCGACTTCCAGCTGGCTGCCTTGATAATGCACCGTCGCGCGCACGGGGCCGTCCGCGACATCGTCATGCCAGCCCTCGTTATTGGCGAAGGTGATCGCGCGAGCGCCGTTCCATGAGGCCGACTTGCCATGGCCGCCCAGCACGATCAGGCGGCCGGCCGCGTCGGTACGCAGTTCACCCAGATAGACCTCGGTGCCCATGAACTTGCCGTTGTCGAAGCGCGGCCCCTGGGTGTCGCGCCCGCTGACGGAGCGCTCGCCGGGCGTGATGGCGAGCAGCGAACGGTCGGCCACCGCCATATTGCGCAGGAAGGAAGAGGGCGCATCGGCGGCCTCCGGAATGTCGAGCGCGATCTGGAACTGATACCACGCCGCCTTGGTGTTGGCCAGCGTAACGTGCCACTCGATGTCGGCATTGGCGGCATCCAGTTCCGCCACCGCCTCGCCAGCCGCGTTCAGCCCGTAGATGCGGAAGCGTGCCGCCTGGCGCTTGATCGCGCCGCTGGCGTCGCGGTAATAGCCGGGCGCTTCCGGCTTGGGCGCCGTCACCTCCGGTCCCAGGTAGTACTCGGTGGGACTATTGCCGACGCGGGCGACGCCGATCGGCGGATAGATCGCTGCCTTGACAATGGTGGTATCTGCGGGAACCGTCTGGCCGGAGGCTTGCATGTTGTTCCTTTCCAATGGGTGTGATAGTTCGGGAAATATACCCGCAAAAAACCCTGGAAAAAACGCGCTTTGTCACATGGAAGTCATGCGGCGGTGGGTTTTGTCGCAACAGATTTGGTATGGGCTGAGCAGTGAATGTTCGTTTAGAGAGTGTTGCATTAATGTCGTAAAACAAACATCAATGAAACTAGTTTTGTTTGGATGGCGCCTTTATCTAAAGCTTTCTTGCTTACATTATCACCAATTGTCTCAAGGAAATAATTTAAAAATGTCTTAATAAAAATAGAACTAGCATGCTACCGTGCAACGCAAATTTAAAATTTTTGGACATATTGACGTTTTCCTATAGCTCGCTACCTACGCAGACAGACTATGAATATTTGCGCTTGCCGAAAAACCGTGCCTAGTATCTACACCATGCTCTCAAAGTATGGGCGAATCGTAGTGACGTTCTTGATCTTCATAGCGACAAGTTTTTCGTTCTGTAGCGCGCAGGCCGCCATTACCTTTACCAACCTAACTGTGACACCCACGAGCGCTACGGTAGCGGCGGGTGGCACGGTCACGGTAACGGTGACAGGCTCGGCATCATATGTCGGAAGCGGTGATACAGTCTTTCAGGTTATCGTCGGCTCGGACAGTTCTGCGACCAACATCAGCGCCCCCAAGAACTGCCAGCCGCAATTTCAATCAGGTGGCGAAATTCCCATCAATAAGGCGTGCGGCTTTTCCCTAAGCTTAAACCTGCCTGTCGGCGCACACCCGGTGAATGTTGCTGCCTTCACTTGGAATGGCGGGAGCGCATCGTCTCCATCGACGACGGTTACAGTGACAGGGCCGACGATTGTCGATAGCGCACAGATAAATTCGCTTAGTAGTCCACCCAGCACGGTAACGGCAGGGCAGAGCTATACCATTTACGCGGACGTTCTCAATAACGGTACAACGACTTGGGTTGCCGGCGGGAGCCAGCCGTACCGTCTAGGCGCCCAAAATCCTCAGGACAATTCAAATTGGGGCATTAGTCGGGTTGACCTTCCATCCGATATTTTACCCGGCGGTGTAGCGCACTTGGTTTTCAATGTCATCGCGCCAGCGACGCCGGGAACGTACAATTTCCAATGGAGGATGTTGCACGAGTATGTCACCTGGTTTGGTCCGACATCGACCAACCAGACCATTACGGTAGTGACGGGACCTCCCGTTGTTGGCATCACATCACCAGCCAACAACGACCGGATTATCACCACTACGTCGTCGGCTCCTGTTACGCTGGTCGGCACGGCGACTGCGGCCACTGGCGCGACCATTAGCTCAAGCAGTTGGAGCGTTGACAGCGGTACTGCTGTTTCCGGCTCTAGCTACACCCCAACACTTGGCCTGGGCTATCACACTGCGAAGTTTACCGCGACAGACAATCGCGGCAATAGCGGGTCCGCGCAAGTAGGATTCACCGTTGCGGCGCCCAATCCTACCGTGACCCTATCGACGCCAATCAACGGCAGTACGGTCACGCTGCCATATGGAAGCGGAGTATCTCTGAATGTGGTCGGAACGGCCACCGCTAATGGCACGGCAAAGCTCTCGCAGGTGACGATTGTCGATACGCTCAATGGCACCGCCACTAATTTTCCGGTAACGGTACCAAGCGGGGCAACGTCGGTTAACATCAATACGAATGTCATGATCCTCTCCAAGTCTGCAGCTGATGTGCACAAGTTGCAGATCAACGCGAGCGACAATTCAGGCGGGTCTGGAAACTCTGGACAAATCACATACACGGTGGCCAAGGCACCGCCGAGTGTATCGATAACGGCGCCAGGCGATGGGGAGACGCAACTTATCACATCGGGGACTACTGCCTCAGTCACTGTGACCGGAACAGCAACAGCTATCTATTCCGGGGCAACGATTACTAAACTGGAAGTGTTGGACAATGGAGCTGCAATTGGTACGCCATCCACCACCGGTTCGATCTCAGCCCCAGTGGCATTAAAAGCTGGTGTTCATAAGCTGCAACTGCGCGCGACCGATAGCAATAGTGCGACTGCGCTCAGTGCTATCTCGAATGTTACTGTAAAAGGGCAGGCACCGACTGGCTCGCTAACCACCCCGATCAATGGGCAAGTGTTTCCGACATCTGGCTTGACCGCAACGGTGACATTCACTGGGACGGGCACTCCTTATGGCGGTGCGACGATTGGTAAGCTCGAAGTGTTTGAGGTTGTTGGAGTGCAAAATGTCTCTCTGGTGTCGTCGTCCACGGCGAGCTTGAGTGCTTCGAAGGCGATGTCGGCCGGCCCGCATACGGTATTCTTGCGCGTTTCCGACAGCACCAGTCAGAGCACGGATCTAGCGCCGATTACCTTCACCGTCGGTGGCGGAGATAGTGCGCAGTTTATTAGCCAGTCGATTCCTGGTCCTATGCCACTTCGGGCGGGGCAGCCTTACGCCGCTACTGTCACGATCAAGAATACCAGCACGGTAGATTGGCCGGCCGGCGGTTTGTACCGCTTGGGCGCACTCAATCCGCAAGACAATCGCATCTGGAACAACCAAGGGCGAGTATATCTGCCGGCGATAGCGCATGGTGCGCAGGCTACTATCTCGATTCCCTTCACTGCGCCGTTCAAACCGGGCACCTATAATTTCCAGTGGGGCCTCGTTAAAGAGGGAGTTGCTTGGCTGGATATGCGGACAGATAACGTTCCTATCACCGTCGCAGTAGGTCCAGGGCCGACATCTACCCTGACTATGACACCCACCAATGTGCGCGTATCAGGTACGGCGTCGGCGACCCTTAGTTTCACTGGTACTGGCACAGAAACCGGCAAAGTGATTTCGAAAATAGAGCTGTTCAAGGATAGTGGTACTGGCTACCCGGCAACGGCGACCGCGACAAAAGCTAGCGGAACCACGGCGACCATGACGCTGACGTCCTCCACATCAGTCCCCGCTGGCAATTACTGGTTCAAGCTACGTGCCACCGACAGCACTGGTGTGGCCACAGACAGCGCGCCGGTCTTCGTCAACGTGACCAACAGCGCCTTGCTTGGCTTGGTAACTGGTGTAAGGCTTGGTGCGGATGATAAACCCGCGTTGGTGGGCTGGGTGTGTCAAGGTGGAGGCTCGACCGAAGCACTCAGCTATAAAGTACTTCTCGACGCACCGACTACGGCACTGGGCGGTACCTTACTTACCTCTGGCACGGCAAATCTGACAGCGGCGCCAGATAGTACCTCCGTCCAGTCACAATGCGGCTCGGGGGGGCATCAGTTCAACGTTGATCTCAGCCCGTACACGGGCGTTTATGACGGCCGCTCGGTATATGTTTATGCGTCGAACGCGGCAGGAACGAATATCGCTCTGCCATGCGTGGACAACAGCTGCACGATGCCGGGCTCGATGCGCATTGCGCTGAGCACACCGGCCAACAACGATCGCTATCAGGCGCCTGCAACTGTCTTCATGCGAGCACAGATCAGCGGGGTCAAGGGGCCTTACGATGAGGTAGCCGTCAGCTTCGACAACGGCGCATGGACGGCTGCAACGGCGGATGGACAGGTTCCCAATAGCTACTACTTGAGCAAGGCAAGCGTCGCGACGCGGGCCGCGCAGTATGTGGTACAGGCGCGCGTGCGCAAGGGCAATGTGACCGTTTATTCACCCCAAAACCTGATCACGGTTGGTACTACGGCTGCGGTCCAGTTGGGGATGACTAGTCCGTTGGATGGTGCGACATTTGCGTCGGGTGCACCCATTACGCTCAGTGTGACACCCACCGGTACTGTGGCCAATGTCAAGAGCCTGCAGTTCTATGACGCCGGCGTATCGATTGCTACGGCGGTGCTGAATGGCTCAACCTGGACCGCCAATTGGACTACCGCCAAGATGGGCGCGCATGGAATTGTCGCCAAGGCGTTTGATGGCGGCGGCGCATTGTTGGCACAATCCTCGCAGGCCAATATCGTGGTCGGTGTGTCGCAAGGCGGCACGTCCGGCAATGCGATTCCCGTCATCGTCACGCCGCCGGCGATCGGCACGCAGGATGCTGGCACGCTGCCGGGTGCTCTGTCTGTGGGCGCAGGTGGCGACGCAACTTATAACTTGGCGATAGCTGTGCCGCCAGGTACGGCGGGCATGCAACCGACCTTGGCGTTAAATTACAGCAGCTCGGGAACCAATGGTATCGCGGGCTTGGGCTGGAGCCTCAGCGGCCTGTCGAGCATTAGTCGCTGTGGCAAGACCATCGCACAAGATAAGTTGAACGGTCCGATCAGCTTCACGAACGCAGACCGCCTTTGCATGGATGGCCAGCGCCTGGTGCGCGTGAACAGCGCGGTTGTTAGTCCCAATGCCGACCCTGCAACCAAGGATTTTTTTTACTGGACGTCTGGCGGAGAGTACCGCACTGAAATCGATACGCTGAGTCGTGTGACAATGATCAGCGGTCCGACTATCGCTGGTGTCTCGGCGATTGCGTTTAAGGTGGAAACCAAGGACGGCAAGATCCGCTACTACGGCTGCGATGTGAACAGCGAGGGGTGTGCCAGTACCAATGCGTCGAACAGTTATGTCGCGGTGAACTCGACCGCACTGTATCCCCAGAATAGTGGAGCACCAAACAAGGTTGGCCAAGCCATTTCTTGGGCGCTGTCGAGCATCGTAGACCGCTCTGGCAACCACATCGACTTCGACTATAGCCTCGACGTCAACACGGGCGAGCACCTGCCGGTACAGATCCGTTATGGCGGCAACTATGCCAAGCCGCAGAACCACTATGCAGCCGTGCGCTTTAGTCCTGAAGTCCGGCAGGATGCGTGGACCCGCTACATCGCCGATGCGCGCAACGATCAACGCAATCGCCTGAAGAGCATCAGTACTTACATTAACACTGCTGGCTCCGTTAACGACCAGAGTGGGAAGCAGATTCGAAACTACACGCTCACCTACGAACGTAGCTTGTCGAGCGGCCGCAGTCTGCTGAATAGCGTGCAGGTCTGCGCAACTGATAGCGGCGGCATCCAATCTTGCCTGTTGCCGACGACGTTCGCTTGGGGGCGGCCGTCGGGTGCTGCGCAGGCATTTGTCAGCCAGACCCCTAACTTGGGCTGGGGTAGTGCGGCTGGTTGCACCAGTGGCGCAGGCAACACGGCTCCTTGCCTGCTTACGCATGGTTTCGTCCAGTTCTTTTCGACCAACACCGCCCGCTACCATCCAGAATATTTTGACTTCAGCGACTTCGAAAACAGTGGTCGGGTTCACGTTCTGGAAAAACGGGTAGCCGACCCATCGTCGGGCAAGCCGCGGTCGAGTGAAACGGTTGATGAGATTCTTGCGGAGGACCTGTCCAATCCTCAAAAGATGCCTGGAACGCTGCAGAAGAATTATCGTTACTTCCATAACACGGGTGAACCTTCTGGTGGCTTCCAGCAGTACACCTATTCCTTGGATACTCTTGAATATTTTGCCGTGCTAGGAGTGTCGGACTTTGATGGAGATGGCTATCCCGACCTACTGGTACTCACTAGCGACAGTGAATCGGCGGGTGGCGACGGCTCCGGCACTCCCAAGGTTTGCTTGTCGCCGTTGGCATCAGGTGTAACTGCGAACATAGTGTTTCATTGCAGCAGCACGTTGCTGGCGCTAGGCGACAACTCGGCACTCAATTCACCAACGCTAATTGATGTGGTCGGCGATGGCCGTGCAAGCATCTACGGACGTACGGTGTGGGACGCCACCATGCGCAGCAGCGCGCCGCTGGTGGTCCAGGACCAAAGCTACACGCGCACCGATCTGCCACCGGTACTGGCGACGAGGAACGCACCTTCCTACATGCTGGAGATGTTCCCATCTACGCGTAGCTTTGTCGGGGACCAGCAGATGGTGGATTTTAGTGGCACAGGCAAGTTGGAGATAGCGCAGTGGAGTGTGATCAACAGGACCGCTAGCTGCGTAGGACCAACCTGTAGTCCTTGCCCTCCGCAAGACACGGCAAATTGTCTCACCTGGAACGACACTGTCCCTGTAGTGAAAACCAACTCGTTCACCGCGCCTGGCGCGCCTGCCGCGCCGATGTTCGGATATACCCATCCGATCACCGCGCCATCCGATGGCAGCATGTTCCCGCTGTATTCATTTAGTCGAGGCATCAATATGTCCTCGTCGTCAGGCGACTTCAATGGCAGCGGCTACAGTAGCTTGTTTTACGGCCTGGACATCAACGGCAAGGAAAGCTCGGGCAATGTCGTCGCGGCGCAATCCCAAGGTGTCCAATGTCTGTCAACCGGCAAGCATCTGGACTGCACGGTGCGCAAGGCGCTGAGCAGCGATGTCAACAATGGCACTACGAGCTACCTTCATACGCTCGCTGTCGCGGACTTCGACGGTGACGGTCAGCCCGACTTGTTGATGATCGCGGTCGACAATAAGGAAATTCCAATTGGCGATACCCTTCAGCTGTGCCACCTGATGGGAGACCAAACACCGGGCGCGACGGACACCAATGTCAGTTGCAGTCCGTGGGCCGTGGACGGCATCGACATGGCACGCCTGCGTACCACACTGTACTATTCGTCAGGTGCCCCGATTCTGGGTGATCAAGTGTATCTTCTTGACCTGATGGGAACAGGGCGTCCCCAACTGGTGTACTATCACGCCGGATCTTTCAGCGGTAGCACATGGGTAGAAGATGGTCGCTGGGAAGTATATGCGCCTAACGATCTGGCGAGAAGTGGCGAAGCGCTGGACCGTATCTACAGTGTTGCCAATGGACTAGGTGCTACAGCAAAAGTCACCTATGTAGATGGCCTCCGTAATAATATTGTCGGTAAATCCGGCACGTCGACGCTGGCCTATCCACAGCGCTTGACTCCCCGTACCGGCAAGATCGTTAGCTCCCTATCCGTCAACAACGGCAGCACCAGTACGCTCGTCACAAACTACCATTACTGGGATGCCGCGATGGACGCTCAGGGCCGTGGCTCGCTGGGCTTCGGCAAGGTAGAGGAGTTTAACCAGAATAGCAATATCACAACCACAACGAGCTATCGACAGGGTTGGCCGTTGTCAGGCATGGTGGATTCGATAGTCATCGCGCACGGCGGTACAACCTTGTCGAGCACAATTAACTCGCTGCAGGACGTGCTGCTGCCCCAAGCGAATGGCGCCATTACCCACTGTCCGTACGTGAACCAAAGCGACACCGCGCGGACCGACCTTGACGGCAGCGCCATGGGTACCAGCAGAACGACTATTGTGCTCGATGATTGGTGCAATGTGACGCAGAAGACGGTTTCGTCCTGGGCCGATCCAAACCAGAAGTTCATTACCGATACCGTTACTCCTTTCAACAATGATAGCTCCACTTGGCTGATAGGCTTGCCACAACAGGTCACGATCACCAAGACGGATCCAGTCAGCGGCAGCGTGACGCGCCGTGTCGGCTATGGCTATTACGCGACCACCGGGCTGCTCGAAAAGGAAACGGTGGAGCCAACCGACGCGCAAGTGCCGGATGCGCTGCAGTATCAGATCGCGACCACTTATGGGCGTGACCCTGTCTATGGCTTGGTCAATACGGTGACGCAGTCCTGGCTCGACCCAACTGGCAAGACCGTTGACTGGGCCACGACTGCTTGCAGTAAGCCACAGCAGCGTACAGTGTCGAATACAACCTATGATCCGTTGGGACAGTTCCCGCAGACGGTGACGAATGCCCTGTGCCAGCAGCACAGCTTTGCCTACGATCAGGGTACTGGCGTGCAGCTAAGCGTGATTGACCCGAACGGCCTGACGGTGTCGCGCATGGCGGACGGTTTCGGCCGCTTGACGAAAGAAACTGATCCGCAGGGAAATGAAACGCGCCGCGCTGTGAAAGCGTGTGGTGGTGCTTGTCCGCTGGGTGCTTCGGCGGTGGAACTGGTGGAAGTCTACAACGGCACTAACCAGATCCGCGTGCCGCAGTTGACCTATAGCGACTACGCCGGCCACGTCCTGCGCACCCAGGCTTGGGGCTTGGATCCCAACAAGGCCATCGTGATCGATCGCCGTTACGATGACGTGGGGCGACTGCAGGAAACAGACCAGCCTCGCTTTGACACGGCGACGTCCGCCCTTGCACAGCGTTTGGATTACGACGATCTGGGTCGGGTGACTAATGTCAAAGTGCACGATGAACTCGGGCGCGACCGGGACACGAAAAACGAATACCACGGTCTGAAGGTGACATCGATTAATCCGCTGTTCTACACGCGCACGGAAAACCGAAACGTGATTGGTCAGCTACTGGAAGTGATCGATGCGAAAAGCGGAAGCACTAAGTTCTCTTATGAACCGTTTGGCAACCTGGCTAACACCTGGGATCCTCGCAACAATAAGACTACCGTGGTGTACGACCGCTGGGGCCGCAAAATTGAGCTGCGTGACCCGGATTTGGGTTTCACGCAGTACAAAGTTGATCCGCTGGGCATGACCTGGGCACAGATCAGCAACAAGCAGCAGGGCACGGGTAAGCAGACCAGTATAGTGTACGATCCGCTCAACCGGATGACGGCGCGCTATGAGGTCGACCTGGAAAGTCACTGGGTGTATGACAAAAAGACGACCACCAGCTATGGCATAGGCCAGCTGTCGGAGGCCTATACGGTTGTTGGTGCCAGCAAGGAATATGACCGTAATCATACATACGACAAGTGGGGCCGCCTGATTCTGACGACGCAGCAGTTAAGCGATGGGCCGTATTCGGCGCTGACCGACTACGACGCCTGGGGGCGTGTGATGACGCAAACATACCAGCGTGGCGCGGATACGGCGAAGGTATTTGGCTGGCGCTATGGCCAGACAGGTCTGCTGGAGCGCGTCGAACGTGGGAACCTGTTGCTGTGGCAACTGACGGCCGAGGATGCGTCGCGCCGCGCCACGGCCATGGTGCTTGGCAATGATCTGAATGAGACTAAGAGCTATGACCCGAACACTGGCCGCCTGATGAGCGGTGGACTGCTACCCGTTGCTGGCGGTGTAGCGCCGGTGACGGAAGGCTATGCATACGATGCACTGGGCAATGTCATTCAGCGTGTCCTGCACTGGAACAGCGGTGGCTTCACCGAATACTTTACATATGATGAGCTGAACCGGCTGAGCACGAGCAAGATAGGCAGCAATACGTTGACATTTACTTACGACGCGGCCGGCAGTATCCAGACCAAGACCGACGTCAATACCAATGCGACCTATATTTACCCGGGCCAGGGTGAGACCTCGACACAGCCGCATGCATTGATAGGTTTCGGAACGGCAGGCGGCTTCGCCTACGATGTCAATGGCAACCAGATCACGGCGCCGGGCCGCAGCGCGACCTGGACCAGCTTTGATATGCCGTTGCAGCTGTCCAAAGGCGGTACTCTGAATCAGAGCTTATTAGTCTGCCAGACTGTGACCGGCTCGTATAGCTGCTTCAGCTATGGTCCCGAGCACCAGCGTTTAAAGCAAACGCGCAATGACGGCACGGTAATTGTCTATGCCGGTGCGCAGGAAGTGGAGACCAAGTCGGGCCAGGTGACGGTGAAGACCTATTGGCCAAACGGACTTGGTGTTGAGATAGATCGTTCAGGCGCTCAGTCGACGGAGATGAGCTGGACCTATGAGGACAACCTGGGAAGCCCGATTGCGCTAACTAACGAGCAAGGTGGCATTCGTGAAAAGTTGGCGTATGACGCCTGGGGGAAGCGCCGCAATGCAGACGATAGCAGCAGTACGGGCGGCGCTATTGACAACAAAGGTTTCACTGGCCACGAGATGCTGGACCAGTTGGATTTGGTGCACATGAATGGGCGAGTATACGATCCGTTAATCGGCAGGTTCCTGAGCGGTGACCCGCTGGTGCAGGATCCGACCAACGGTCAGAACTATAACCGCTACAGCTACGTGTATAACAACCCGACGAATCTGACCGATCCGACAGGATTTGCGGCTGGGGAGTTGACATGTGAGCAGCGCCCGCATTGCATGTCGATCTCTTTTGATCAGACCTCGACGCAGGCGCCATACAGGAAATCGGCTGTAGCATCAAGTGTCAATGTTTCGCTCAACTCAAGTGGCTTTATGCATTTCGACGCAAAAGGTCAAGGGCGGGGTGACGGATGTGACTCGTGTCCTGTTGAATATGTTCACCCGCCTGGTCGCGAGGATGCCCCCGGGATTCGCTATCGTGGCAGCGTTAGGCAGTGGGTTTCGGAGCTGACGCTTGCTCCGGCTCGTCAGACCGTGCCGCAAACTATCCGCAAAGGTGTTGCTGATTATAACAACCTCAGGACATACCTCACGAACTACCAATTCCATCATCCTGCAAGTGGTCAGACGCAGTCGCTGGTGCCAGATATTTTGCTGTTCTTGGTCTTGGGGCCTGGTGGTACAACGGGGCGCATTGCACTAGAAGATGCTGCGGTAAAGGGCTTGCTGCCGAGTGCAGGAGGAGTTGTTCGACAATTTGAGCAGGTCGGCGATAAGGTCTATTACCGCGTTTTTTCAGGTGATGCTAATGTCGGTGGATGGCTAACTGCTGTTCCCCCAAGAAGCAGCGCTTGGGCGCAGGAAGCCCTCGCGCTTCCTCCAAGCAATACCGCGACCATGATTCAAGAGGTACTTGTTCCTAATGGTACACTCTTGGAACGATCACGCGCTATACCGATGCCTCAATGGGGGCGGATGCGCGGCGGTGCCGAGCAGTTCAAGCTGCTTGATGAAATTCCCCTTCGAAACTTTGGCCCAGGGAGTCCTTTGCCATGAGCATTTCTTTTCAAGGTAAGACGCTGGTGATCGATGGTCATTCAATTCAACTGGCATGGCCGGTACTTGATGCTATTGAAGACACAGACAAAGTCTTCGTCTTGTTCGATCCTGATTCGTATCTCTTAGACCCCAGTTATAAAGTGATGCGTAGGCAGGGGGCACCGGCCATTAAAAATCTTATTGCTCTTACGAAGGCCGGTGTGAAATTGTGGGAAGCTGAACTGCCGGAGGCTTCTGACTACTATTATCGGCTTACTTCAACTATACCGTTAGTTGCAAACTCGTTTTCGTCATACAGATGTGATATTGATCCTAACAATGGAACGATCAAGAAAAGGGAATTCTTAAAGTAGATTAGATGCGGCAAAGATAGCAGTGGTGGATGGTCGGTTCTATAGCGTCGCATTCGAAACCAGGCTCAACGCTGACTCTTATCCTGGCGTTAATCGATACATGCTTTTCAACGATGCGAATATAGCCGTTGAGGAGGCGCTGGCGGCGAATCTCGCTTGGCGGAAAGCTGGACATCAGTGTTCCGAAATCAGCAACGGGTTCGATCATTGGCAAGTCGCCTGGGTATAGCATCATGACAAGGCACCCGGTGTCATGCAACTTATCCCTAAGAGCCAGCATCCAAATGCTCCTGGCGGCACGTTTTGGGAGACAATGCA
This sequence comes from Duganella sp. CT11-25, assembly GCF_047302815.1. Classification (NCBI taxonomy): domain Bacteria; kingdom Pseudomonadati; phylum Pseudomonadota; class Betaproteobacteria; order Burkholderiales; family Oxalobacteraceae; genus Duganella; species Duganella sp. CT11-25. The sequence goes on along the minus strand of NZ_JBKBFD010000001.1, from coordinate 862,466 downwards.
TCCTGAGGGGTGATGGTGGGTTTTCAATCTGGGGAAGATAAATCATGAAATTAACTGATCTGGTTTCTTATTTCCGTCGTGGTGGAACATTTGAAGAATTTTGCAAGGTGCAAGTTATTAATGTCGATAAGGATACCTAGTCGCATGCAGCGGATTCAGACACAGATCTCTTCTGTAGCGCTATGAACGACCTACCTATATCCTAGGAATTGAAACAGTTTTCAATCGACCTGATTGTGAAGGTAAATTGGATTAATTCTAACCAATTGTTGTACAGCAGTTTAAAAAATTATTCAAACTAAAGAATCATGATACTCTGCATTGACGGTTCATGAAATGTAATAAATATGGCTTTGCTGCGAGTGTTCCGTTTTCACGGGATACTGCAGCCTTAAGCTCCCTTGGGCTGCGGCGAGCGTTATGATATTGGATATATTCCCCTTTCTGCGGTTCCATTTCCTTCGCCTGTTTGCCGCTCAGCCACTTGCGCTGCTTGCGCTGTCATTAGCAGCGTTTGCGGTAATTGTGACTTCGATCGTCTATTGGCACGAGGCCAGCCTGATCGCAGCGGAGAATGATGGTTTGGCAGAACTGAGGGGGCAGGCTAAACTCAATGGCGCCAACCGTAATCGGATTGCGTCGATAGCGTTCGTCGCGCCCTCTCTGCCTTGGTTCCAAGGCACGGATCTGGCCGCGCAACTGAGCCGTATTGCTGACAACGCATCGTTGCCTGTTGACGAGGTGAGTTATTCACTCGATGAGGGCGCTAATCAGCCTTATATGCGCTACCACGTAACGATGACGGTTACGGCGACTTATCCGGCAGTGCGGCGCTTCGTGCGGGATGTCACGGCGATTCTGCATAACGTCGATCTGGATGCGATCAGTTGCAAGCGCAGTGACATCAATATCGCTCCACTCAGTTGCGATTTGGCCTTCTCCGCATTCTTCCGGAAAGAGGCGCATGGATAAGGCTGCACGCTTACGCTGGGTGATTCTGTTGAGCGCGCTTGTGGCAACCGTCGTAGCCATTCTTCTCCCGGAGCAAGAAGAAGCCGAGGTGGCGGTCCGACCTGGGCATCGGTTTGCCGCAGCCGGCAACAGTCCGTTGATAACAGCTTCCGTTGCTCAGGACGATGCCGACACGCGCGATGATGGGAGTGATGCCGATCCGTTTGCACCGCGCGGCTGGCAGCCGCCTCCACCGCTTGTTGCCGCACTAGCATCCACGGCGCCGTTATCGGTCGCTCCGGTTGATATCGCACCACCCGGTCCGCCGCCGTTGCCGTTCCGCTTTGTTGGAAGCTTTGCCGATGGTAGTGAACAACTGGTATATCTGGCGCGCGGCGAGCAAGCACTGGTGGCGCATAGCGGTGACGTGCTAGACAGTATTTATAAAGTCATGAGCATCGGCCCGACCAAGATTGAATTTGAACATATCCCGACCAGCACCAAGCAAACGCTGGCCATTCCTGCGCGTGACAATTGATGACGATCCTCATTTCTCTCTCTTTTTTCTGGCGTAGAGTCAGCGCTTTGTTCTTACTCTCGCTGCTGGCCGGCTGCGCTGCAGAAATGCATCACAGCGATGGTATGCTTGCCATGGAACAGCAGGACTACTCCAAGGCGATTGCTGAGCTTGCGCAGGCTTCACAACTCAAGCCCCGTGATTTGACCTACCGCAGCGATTGGTTGCGCGCAAGGGAGACGGCCACGGGCAAGCTGCTGGCGGCCGCATCGGCCGCTGTGGCGGACGGCAAGCCGACCTTGGCCGAGCAAGCCTACCGTAAAATTCTCAAGTACGAGCACGACAATGCGCGGGCGCTGGCGGGACTGGAGACCTTGGTGCTTGTCGCACGTGCCGACGCAGATGCAACCCAAGCGCGCAAAGCATTCAAGCAGGGGGACTTGTCGCTGGCAGCGAACTTGGCCACGCGCGCGCGCGTCAACGCTCCAGATCAAGCCGAAGCCAAGGCGGTGATGCGTGATATCGAAGCGGTGAAGTCACAGGAAATGCTGGTCATGCCGAGCTTGGGCAACGTCTATAGGAAGCCGATCAACCTGGAGTTCCGTGATGCCACCATCAAGATGGTATTCGATGCGTTATCACGCACGACCGGCATCAACTTTATCTTTGACCGTGACGTAAAGGGGGATCAGCGAACCACGGTCTTTCTCAAACAGACCACGTTGGACGATGCCATCGATGTGATTCTGTCCACCGGCCAGTTGGAAAAAAAGGTGCTCAATGGCAGCAGCGTCCTGATTTATCCGAATACGCCGGCCAAACTGCGCGAGTACCAGGATCTGATTGTGAAGGCATTTTATCTTTCCAATGTCGAAGCCAAGCAGACTGCAAGCATGCTGAAGACTGTCCTGAAGATCAAGGATGTCTATGTCGACGACAAATACAATATGCTGGTGCTGCGCGAAGGCCCTGAAACCATCGGCTTGGCCGAGAAGTTGATTGCGCTGCAGGATCTGGAAGAGCCGGAGGTGATGTTAGAGGTTGAGGTACTAGAAATCAATCGGACACGTCTGCTGAACTTGGGTATTCAGTGGACTGATCAAATCAGCATTACACCACTGGGTGGCACAACGACCAGCACAGGCGGAGGCGGCAGTGGTTCAGTAGCAACCGGTACCTCGACGATGAAGTTAAGCGACCTGAAGTCGTTGAATTCATCCTCTCTTGGTATTACCGTGCCCAGTGCAACCATTAATCTGAGCAAAACGGATGGCGATGCCAACCTGCTGGCCAATCCGCGTATCCGCGTGCGCGATCACGAGAAGGCCAAGATCCTCATTGGAGACAAAGTGCCTGTGGTGACGACAACGAGTACCAATACCTTCGTGACGGAAAACATCCAGTATCTGGACGTGGGCCTGAAACTGGAGGTCGAGCCGGATATTCATTTACGCGATGAAGTGGGCTTGAAGCTGAGTATGGAAGTGAGCTCGCTCGTTTCATCGGTGAAGACCAATAACGGCTCACAAGCGTATCAGATTGGCACGCGCAATTTCAGCACTGCGCTACGCTTGAAAGACGGCGAGACCCAGGTGTTGGCCGGCCTGATCAATGACAACGAGCGTTCTTCGGGAAGCCGGATTCCGCTGCTGGGCGATGTGCCGATACTGGGGCGTTTGTTTGGCAGCCAGAGCGACAATAACCAGAAGACAGAGATTGTGTTGTCGATCACGCCGCACCTTATCCGCAATATTCAGCGTAAGGGGGCGCTGGCCGAATCGTTCTGGTCTGGTACGGAAGCACGGCTGTACAACAAGCCACTGATGCTGCGTAATTTCGACGCCGTTACGGCAGCCGCAGGTGCCCCCGGTACCGCAGGCAAGCCAGCCGTAGCGAACTCTTCCGGGGGGCTGACCCCGCCTGACACGCCCATGTCACCGCCAAGCGCTGCCAATGCGCCGAAGCTGAGTTGGGAGGGGCCTGAGCACGCTAAAGTAGGGGAGGTTATCACCTTCAATTTGAATATGAATAGTCCCGATCTGCTGCGTGCTGCTTCGCTGCAATTGGCGTTTAATCCGGCCGAGCTGGAGATTCAGTCCGTGAAAGAAGGCGATTATTTCAGCCATGCAGGCAAGAGCAATTTTAGTCACGCCATTGACAATGTGAGCGGCCGGGTATCGCTTGGTGTGGGTGGCAGCGATGACAATGGTGCCAAGGGGGCTGGGCGGTTGCTAGTGGTGACGGCGCAGATACGATCGGCCGCCAATCCGCTTGCTATTGGCCTTGTCGCGATGACGCCGATTGGGGCCGAGACCGCTGTCGGGCGACCGGGCTTGCCGCTGGTGTACAAAATGGTGGGCGAGTAATGAGAATGCCAAGCCTCCAGCGTCGTGCTGTCAAGGGTTTCAGTTTATTGGAGTTGCTGGCCTCCGCAGTCATCCTTGGCTTGCTGGCCACGGTGGCCGTGCCGTTCGTTGAAACAGCGGTCAGGCGCGAAAAAGAGCATGATCTGCGCGTTGCGTTGCGTAGCCTGCGGCAGGCGATTGACGCTTATAAAGAGGCGTCTGCCTCTGGCCGCATCCCGCTGGGAGAAGGGCAGAGTGGCTATCCGCCAGAACTGACGGCGCTGACAGAGGGCGTTACGGATCTGGCACATCCTGGTGGCCCACCGTTGTATTTTCTGAGGCGCATACCACGCGACCCGTTTTCGCCGGATAGCACGATAGCGGCGATCGACACATGGCGCAAGCGTAGCTTTGCTTCCGATGCCGAGCATCCGAAGGAAGGCGACGATGTGTTTGATGTCTACTCAGGCTCAACGCAGATGGGCTTGAACGGCGTGAGGTATAACGAATGGTAGGCAAACGTCACATGGGATTTACCCTAATTGAGCTGCTGGTGGCGCTGGCAATCGTCTCGCTTATCGTCGCGGTGGCTGCGCCGCGCTATTTCGGTAATATCGACCGTGCCCGGGAAGATGTTTTGCGCGAGGATTTGTACGTGCTGCGTAATGCGATCGATCACTATTATTCGGATAAAAATCTGTATCCAAACGCATTGGCAGATTTGGTGAAGGAAAGGTATCTGCGCAAGATTCCGGTCGACCCATTTACCCAAAGCGCCAACAGTTGGATTGTCGTACCGCCAGCCGATACCTCGCTGGCCGGTGTGGCGGACGTGAAAAGCGGTGCGCCGAACACAGCCCGTGACGGCACTTGGCTGAAAGATTGGTAATGCAGACGCAAGGTGGCTTCAGCTATGCGATCGTGATGTTTCTCGTGGCTGTGCTGAGCCTGGTGTCGACGCGCGCCTTGGAGAATAGTTTGACAAGTGCGCGGCGTGACAAGGAGGCGGAGTTGTTATGGGTCGGACAGGCGTATCGCCGCGCTATACAGGAGTATTACCAAAACACACAAGGCTCGGACAAGCTCTACCCGGCCGCGCTCAAGGATCTCTTGGAGGACACCCGGCCCATTCTTCTTCACAGGCCATTGCGTCGTCTGTATCGCGATCCCATCACGGGCGGTGACATGGTTCCGATACGGCAGGGCGGTGGGGAATCCGGACCGATTATCGGCGTGCGCTCGGCATCAGCGCAAACACCGCTGAAGACTGATGGCTTCCCAACCGAGTTGGCGAACTTTACCAACGCGGCTAGTTATCAGGGATGGCAGTTTATTTATGAACCCAGTACAGGGAAATAAGGCATGAACAAGACATGGACGAAAAACCGGCAAGTGCGACAGGCGCGCGGCTTCACATTGCTGGAACTTCTTGTGGTGATTGTGATTATCGGTTTGCTGGCAGCTTTTGTGGCGCCAAGGTATTTCGGTCAGATCGGGCGTTCCAAAATTCAAATAACGCGCGCCCAGATCGAGTCGCTCGATAAGGCGCTGGACCAGTATCGGATCGATACCGGCCATTATCCTTCGACCGAAGCGGGATTGGTGGCCCTGACTGCGGCGCCTCCCAACGAACCTATGTGGCATGGCTCGTATCTGAAGAAAGGTGTTCCGCTCGATCCTTGGGGAAATCCATATAGCTATAAGATGCCGGGTTCAAACGATCGCGAGTATGAGGTCGTCTCGTTGGGGGCCGATGGCAAGCAGGGCGGCGCTGGTGACGATGCCGACATCGTCAGCTGGCAATAGGAGATTCATCCATGCGTTTTCGCGCCAAATTACTTAACAGCCAGATGGTTGTCGAGTACGCCGATATCGAGGCCTCCAGCGAGGAGGAAGCGCGACATATACTGGTCACCTCCGGTGGCCGGCTGCTGGAGCTGCGTGCCGTTGGCGCCGGCTGGAAGAGGTCTGGCGCTCAGAAGGCGTTCAATCTGTTGGTGTTTAACCAGCAGCTGCATTCACTGCTGGACGCAGGTCAGACGGTCGTAGATGCGGTCGACGTGTTGGGGCGTAATGATCGCCGCGGACGTCATCGCGGCATCTATGACACTCTGCTGTTGGGGCTCAAGCAGGGTAATCAGCTATCGGATGCTATGGCAGGCCTGCCTTCGGTTTTTCCGCCGTTGTACGTCGCCATGGTGCGCTCCAGCGAGACGACTGGCACTGTGCGGGCTGCCGTCCGTCGTTACATGCAATATCAGCGGCAGGTCGAAGAAATCCGTGGCAAGCTGAAAGCGGCAGCTACCTATCCGGCCATTCTATTGAGTGTAGGCAGTTTGGTGATCGTTTTTTTGATGCTGTATGTGCTGCCTCGCTTTAGCGAGGTGTATGACGACGCTGGGACGGCGCGCAACGCTACGGCTGGGTTCGTGCAGCTGTGGGGGAGCTTTGTTCGCCATAACACGCTGTTGGCATGGGGAGTTGTGCTTGCCGCAGCTGCTACATTGGCCGGATTGGCCGTGCATCCGGCCATGCGTGCCGTCGCGTACCGCAAATTGCTGGACATGCCTTGGGTTGGCGAAAAAATCTGGACATTGCAGTTGGCGCGGTTGTACCGTACTTTGGGGATGTTGCTGCACAGTGGAGTGAGTATTCTGACCGCGATGCGTATGACACAAGTGTCGCTGCCACAAGCCATGCAGCCCCATATGATGGCTGCGGTCAAAGCCGTCAGCGAAGGCAGGTCGATATCGACAGTGATGGTCGAGAACGAGTTGAGTACAGAAGTGGCGCAACGCCTGCTTCTGGCTGGTGAGTCTTCGGGCAACCTGGACGAAATGATGGAGCGGATTGCGGATTTCTATGACCAGGAAACCGCTATCTGGATTGATACGGCCGGCCGTTTGATTGAACCGGCACTAATGCTGGGAATCGGCCTTGTGGTGGGAGCCATTGTGTTAATGCTATATAGCCCGATTTTTGATTTGGCAAACATCGTCTAATGCCTATGGATAAATTGAACTCGTCTTTGCTAACTGACGTGACGCAGCGAGCCACGCCCCCCATTCAGTGGCTGTCGATGCTTGCCGACAGTTTGGGCGGGACGCGCGACGATGTGATGGTAGCGGTAGCGGATCTGTTGGCGATCCCGCTTGTGAGTGCGCAGACCGTGCAGGCGCTTGTACCTGCATTTGAACGCGCCGGGTATGCCGATATGGTGGCGCGCGTGCTGATAGTGGGACCGGATGAGCAGGGACGCCTGATCGCTATCATGGGACTGCCGCTCAATGCGCAAACTGGCGCATGGCTGGCGCAATTTTCTCTGCATGAGATTTATGTCGCAGATCCAGTGGCCATTCAGCTCAAACTGGAGTCGCACGAATCGATGTTCAGTGCCGTGGCGGATGCAGTAGGAGAGGAGACAATTAGCGAGTTGGAGCGTGATGGCAGCAGCGATCTGACCCTGAGCTCCATTCAGGGCGAAGCCAGCCCGGCAGTACGGCTGATCGATTCGACCATCTTTGACGCCTTGCGATTGGAGGCCAGCGACATTCACCTGGAGTCGCTGCCGCAAGGGATGGCGATCAAATTCCGCATTGATGGCGTGCTAAACCATATCGCTGCCGTAAACAATACGGGTTTAGCTGAGCAGGCTATCGCTCGCGTTAAGGTGCTTGCAGAGCTGAATATTGGCGAGAAGCGTATTCCCCAAGATGGGCGGTTCCGCGTCTCGGCCAAGCGGCGTGACATCGACATTCGTGTTTCAATCATGCCGAGCATTCACGGCGAAGATGCGGTGCTTCGGGTGCTCGACAAAAAGGCGCTGACTGACAGTGTGCAGCGCCTGACCCTTGATTCACTTGGATTTGACAGCCGGACCATTCAGTTGTTACGTAGGTTGGCGGCGGAACCGTACGGAATGATGCTGGTTACGGGGCCGACCGGGAGCGGTAAAACAACGACGCTGTATGCTGCGTTGACGGAAATTAATCATGGTGAGGACAAGTTCATCACCATTGAGGATCCGGTCGAATACCAACTGCCGGGAGTGCTGCAGATTCCTGTCAATGAAAAAAAAGGACTAACTTTTGCGGTTGGTTTGCGTTCAATCTTGCGTCATGACCCGGACAAAATCCTGGTGGGCGAGATTCGCGACCCCGAGACAGCGCAGATTGCGGTGCAGTCAGCGTTGACTGGGCACATGGTCTTTACTTCAGTCCACGCCAACAATACCTTTGATGTAATTGGGCGCTTCATGCATATGGGGGTTGACCCCTACAACTTTGTGTCCTCGCTGACTGGCGTCGTTGCGCAGCGCTTGCTGCGGCAGAATTGTATGAACTGTAATGAACCGGTCATTGTGGAGGCGCAACTGCTGGCCGAGTCCGGTATCCATGATCCTGAAAATTACCGCTTCCATGCAGGGCGTGGTTGCTCCATCTGCCGTAATACCGGATACAAGGGACGGCGTGCGATCGCGGAGGTGTTACGACTGACGGACGAGATCCGTGAAATGATTATTGCGCGGGCCTCTATCCGTGCGCTGAAAGAACAGGCCCGGCGCGAGGGCACGCGGTTCTTGCGTGATGTCGCACTGGAGTTGGTGCGTGAAGGTCAAACCACATTGCAGGAGGTAAACCGTGTCACTTTTGTGGCCTGAAACAATTACTGTTGGCCTGTTTGGCGATCGGTGCTGGCTGCGGCGTGATGGGGGCGAGGTAGGCCAGGCCGATGCGGGCAGCTCGGACCCTGCAGCGTGGTTGTGCGCGCTTGAAACCATGCTGAACGGACAGCGCCGACCGGTCAAGAAATTCAGTAGCTTGCATATGGTAGTTTCAGATAGCGCTTGCATGTTGACGCATCTGCCATGGCAGGATGAGCTGCATGGCCGCAATGAGATCCAGGCCTATGCACAGGCGTGCTTTGCGCACCAGGGGGGCGAGCCTGTTGCCGGTTGGGTGGTGAAAGCGGGGTTCCGCAAATTCCGGGCCGCTGGGCTTGCCTATGCGGTGCAGCAAGACTGGCTATCTTCCTTATTGGCGTTGACTCAAAGGCATGGATTGAGATTGCGTTCTGTACTGCCTGCATCAGCGGCGGCTTATTGGTATAGCCGTACGCCGCGCAAGGCCGTCAGCCTCGTGTTGCTGGCCGAACCGACTCGGATGACGGCTCACCTCTACGACGGTGGATGCTTGCTAGGGCTGGACGTGCAGCCCGTCACGACAGACTTGGCAACGGCTGGAACGCGTTTGCTCAGGCGTGTTGCCCTTGTTAGCCCTCGCATTGTACAAGTTCAGTATTGGCAGGCCACGCGGATGGCAACTGCCGATGACATTGGATTCATTGCCGCTTGCCTGCCCGAGGCTGAAGTGCTTTACCTCGATTTTGCATGGAGAATCCGATGAGCGACTTAGTGCGTTATCTACAACCCATATGGCCCAGCCGCGTGCCTTTTCTGATTGGGAGCGTCTTGCTGGTGGCACTGGCCTTCTGGATCGCTGAGCGTGCAATGTCGAATCACGACGAGCTGCAGGCTCTTCGGATGCAGAGCGAACAGCTCCGGCGTGCGCTAGCCGTCAAGCCGGTGCCTAAAATTGGCCGTGCTGAGCAAGAAGAGCAGAAGCGTTGGTCGGCGCTCAAGGCCGAGCGCAATTTTTTATGGACGCCAGTTTTCACTGCGCTGGAACGGGCAGGCAACCCCAGCGTCGAATTGTTGGAATTTCGGCCAGATAAACGCGGACACTACTTGACGCTGCAAGGTGAAGCGAAGGATGAAGCAAGCCTGATGGCGTTTATCGAGTCGCTGTCCGCGCAGCCCATACTGCAACACGTGCATTTGACTCATCGGAAAATCCGCCACCGTGATCGGCTTACGACGCTTGCTTTTGAAATAAAGGCTAACATGCAGCCACGCTGATTCTGGCGTGATCTCGGAGTGGCCACGGTATTTTTAATCGCGCAATTTGGATTTTGAATGTGAAAACAAGAAACGCCTACGTTGCCGCTGGCGTTTCGAGGTTCAGCTCTCGCATGCGGCTTACTGTACTGTGAGTATCACCTTCACGCTATCATCCACCGCCGACTTCTCGATGTAGCCGATGGCGCTGACATCGGCCGCCACAGCCTTCTTCACGTCAGCACTGGACCCCATCTCCTTGGGCGCCGAGGCCTTGCCGGTAAACACCAGCTTGGACCAGATGGCCTTGACCTGCGTGGCGTCCTTGTCCAGCACCTTCTTGTAAAACTCGTTGCGCAATGGCCCGTCGGTGTGTTCGATAGGCGTGAATAGTGTCGATTTCCCAAGGAAGAACTGGCCTGCCTGTTCGCTGAACATGCGCGTGGCCGGATTCTTCGGATTGACGATGACGACGATTTCCGCCGCAAAGACAGGGGCCGCGGCCAGCCAGACGCCAGCCGCCAGCAGCAGCTTGCCGATAGTCGTATTCATGGCGTTCTCCTTAGAAGACGAAATCGATGCCAGCGGCATACACGTTGACCGTACTACCGGCAAAGCCAGGCTTGGCGTTGATGAAGTAGCCTACGCCGTCCTTGGTTTTGATCCGGTCCATCTGGATCTTGAAGGCGGCCGATTTGTAGAAGTCCCAGCGCAGGCCAATGCCGTTGGTGGTCTGCAGGCCGGACTTGATCGCGCCGTTGGCGCCGGCCGTCAGCGCGGCCAGCGGGCCGGTGGTCGGCATCCCGGTGAAGTTGCGGATGCTGTCTTGCTTGACGTCGCCGTGCACATAGAACGGCACGAACTTGCCCCAGCGGTAGCCGGCCATGACGTACCACGAGCTGGTGTCCGGCACCAGGCGCGTGTCGGTCTTGCGCTTGGCGTATTCGGCCATGCCGACGATGTTGTTGTAGTCCATCGAGATGCCGACCGAGGTGAAGGTGCCCTTGACATCCTCGGTCGGCACCTGCGCCACGATGCTGGCCAGGCCGACCGCCTTCAGCGTGCCCACCAGCGAATTGATGCTGGCGTTGTCGCGCAGGCTGAATTTGGCCTGCGAACGTCCCAGGCGATAGACGAACGGGCCGTTTTCCAGCAGGACCTGGGTCGACACCACCGGCTTGAACTCGACCTGGTAATTGCCGGGCGACCGTACCGTGGCGTGGCCCACCGCCGCCTGCGCCGTGACGGTGCTGTCGCCGAAACTGTGCTGGTAGATCACGTCGCCGCCGTCGGCGCTGTCCACGGTGACCTGGCGATACACTTCGTTCGGCGGCCGCAGCATGGTGTTGGCGTAGCCGACGTTGCGCACGTCGGAGATCATGTACACCGGCAGCCCGACGCGGCCGACGCGGACCGAGAAATCATCATTCAGCTTGAACTTGGCGAAGGCCCATGCCAGCTCGGCGCCGAACTGGTCGTTGTTGCCGTTCTTGCGCACCAGGCCTTGGGCGGTAAAGGATATCGTGTCGCTCCACTTGGCCGTGGCCTGGATGCCCAGATTCGAATCCACGCCGGGGCGCGCATCCTTGCCGACGCCGGCCGCCTGGTTGACGCGGTTGAATTCCGCCTGGTCGGAGTTGGTCATCGTGAGGGCGCCGGTGCCAAAGCCGCTGACGGTGATCGGCATGCTGTCCTGGGCGTGGGTGCTGGCGGCAAAGGTGCTGAGTATCGCTAAGGTGCTAAGTGCAAGCTTGGGTTGTTTCATCGTGTACCCCTCCGGTGGTTGTAGTGGCGGCGTGTTCTAGCTGTTGTGTGCCTGTTTTCAGTGTGTACCGGAGGTGTGTGCTTGGGGAGTGTTTTGTATGGTTATGTCACAATTGCGTTGTGAGTCGGCAACGAATGACGGCTTGAAAACGCTATCACGTGATGGAAACGGCAAGCTTGCCTAAAGGATGTCTGCGATTTTCTCGCTCAGGCATGGCTGGCCGTTCTGGGCTTGCATGACACAATTCCGTCCACGTTCCTTGGCTTGGTATAGCGCCTGGTCGGCGGCGCGCACCAGCAGTTCTGCGCTCTGCCGCTCGGTCGGTGTGATCGAGGCGACACCGATGCTGACGGTGACGCAGCCGGCCGGTGACGACTCATGTGGCAGCGCCAGCGCCTGCAGGCCGGAACGGATAGTCTCCGCCAGTAGCGCCGCCTGGGCGCTGCTGTTAAGCGGCGCGATGAAGGCGAATTCCTCGCCGCCATAGCGCGCCGCCAAGTCGGTGGCGCGGTGCACGGCGGCCTGGATCACCCGCGCCACTTCGCGCAGGCAGGCGTCGCCGGCCTGGTGGCCATAGTTGTCGTTGTATAGCTTGAAGCAGTCGACATCGATCATGGCCAGCGCCAGAGGCTCGCCCGAGCGCTGCGCGCGGCCCCATTCGCGCGCCAGCGTATCGTCGAACTGGCGGCGGTTGGCGACGCCGGTCAGGGCATCGGTCGTCGAGAGAGCCGTCAGCTTGCGGTTGGACTCCAGCAGTTCCCGCGTGCGTCGCGCCACCAGCAATTCGAGCCGGTGGGCGCGCTGCGTCAGCGATCGCACGCGCAACCGGTATGCAGTCACGACGCTCAGCATCACCAGCAGCACGACGCTGGTGCGGAACCACCAGGTTTCCCAGATCGGCGGCGTCACCGTGATCGGCAGCACCACCTCTTCGCTGATCAATCCCTTGTTGGTGGTGGCGCGCAGGCGGAAGCGGTACTCTCCGGGGTACAGGTTGGTATAGGTGGCGATGGGCTGGCTGGCGTCGGCCTGCATCCATTGCCGGTCGAAGCCCTGCAGCTGGTAGGTGTAGGTGTTGCGCTTCGGCGCCGCGTAGTGCAGAGCGGCGAATTCCAGCGTCAGCACGGCAGCGTTCCATGGCATGATCAACGCGCGCGGCGCCGTTACCGCGCCGTCCAGCCGCACGCCTTCCGGCAGCTGGCCGAGGCTGAGCGAACGGTCGTAGATGCGAATGTCGCTGATGGTCGCGCGCGGTGCGGTCGGCGTGTGCAGCGGCAGCTCGGGATACACGGCGGTGATGCCGGTGGTGCCGCCGAAATACAGCCTGCCATCGGTGGCGCGCGCGGATGACGCCTGATACAGGCCGTCGGTCAGGCCGTCGTCGGCGGAGTAGTGGGTGAACTGGCTGCCACTCGGGTCGAGCCGCGACAGGCCGCGCACGGTGCTGATCCACAGGATACCGGCGCTGTCGCTCTCGATCGATTCGATCAGTATCGGGCCGGGATCGCCGGGCGCCGTGTAGCGGTGGAACTCGGGCTTGCCGTCGCGGCCCGGCACCATGCGGTTCAAGCCGCGCGCGGTGCCGATCCAGATGGTGCCGTACATGTCTTCGTAGAGGCAGGTGATCTTGTCGCTGCTGATGCTGCGCGGCCGCTGGTCGTCATGGCGGAAGTGCTGGAAGCGGCCGTCGTTGCCCGTCATCAGATCGAGGCCGCCGCCGCGGAAGAAGTCGCCGACCCACACGCGGCCCTGCGCGTCCTCCAGCACCGCGCTGGCTTCGCTGACGCTGCGGCTGGCGGGATTGGCGTCGTCGTGCACGTAGCGCTGTATGGTGCCGCTGGCGGTGTCGTAGCGTATCAGGCTGGCGCCGGTGCCCAGCCACAGCACGCCACCGCGTCCCGGCGCGATGGCGTTGACGAAGTTGTCGGCCGGCGTTTCGAAACGCACCGAGGCGAACGGGCCATCGCGCCGGTCCAGCCGGTTCAAGCCCTTCGAGGTGCCGACCCACAGCGGCCCTTCGAACTGCTGGTGCAAGCTGTAGACTGAATTGTGATTGATCGATCCCGGCTTGCCGGCGTTGGCGGTATAGCGTTCGACGATGCGCTTGCCGGCCGGGTCGAACAGCAGCAGGCCGTCGTCCACGCCCAGCCAGATATGGCCGTCCGACGCGGCGGCCATGCTGCGCACGAAATTACTGGATGGGAAACTGTCCGGCGCGATGTCGCGCGGGATGATGCGTTCCAGTCCGTAGTTGCCCAGGTTGGCGCGCGCCACACCGTCGGTGAAGGAGGCGACCCATAGCGTGCCGCTGCCGTCCTCCATGGTGGTGTTGATGGCGTTGCTGGGCAGGCTGTGGGCGTCTTCGGCGCGGTGCGCATAGGCCTGCGTGTGCTGCAGGTCGCGCGACCAGCGCATCAGCCCTTCGGTGCGGGTGCTGACCCAGACGTTGCCGCGCTTGTCGATATTGATATTGTTGATACGGCCTTTGGGTCCAGCCAGGCTGCGGCGCTGCTCCCATGGCGTCCCACCTTGCCAGACCACGACACCGGCGTCGGTGCCTATCCACAGCCGGCCGTCGGCGTCGAAGCGCATGGCGCGCACGTCGTTCAGCTTTGGATCCGGTTGTTCGGCGCTGTCGAGCCGGAAGTGCGTGAAACCGGGCGCGCCGGGCGCCAGGTAACTGAGTCCGCCCGGCCAGGTGGCAGCCCACAAGCCGCCCTTGGCATCGAGTGCGAGGGCGTTGACGTCGTTGTAGCGCAGCGCGCCATCACGCGACGGGTCGGCCTGGTGTAGCTGGAAGCGGCCGCTGGCCATGTCGAAGTGCTGCAGGCCGCCCCAGGTGGCCAGCCACAAGCCCTGGCCACCGTCGCCGATGATGCTGCGCACGATGCGGGTGTTGCGCTGCGGTGAATCGGGATGGAAGCGGGTGAAGCTGTTGCTGTCCGGGTCGAAGCGCGCCAGGCCTTCGTCGGTGCCGACCCAGATGCGGCCCTGGACGTCGCTGTGCAGCGTGGCGATGCGGCCGGCCGGCACGCTGGCCGGATTGGCGGGATCGTTGATGTAGCGGACGGCGCGCCGGCCGTCATAGCGGAACAAGCCGCCCTCGATGGTGCCGATCCAGATATAGCCCCGCCGGTCCTGCAGCAGAGACAGGACGGACTGGCTGTCCGACCCTAGCGATTCGATCGCCTCAAAGGTCAGCGGCAGCCTGGCCGGCGCCGCCGCGCGGCAAGGGGCGAGCAGGCAAGCCAGCAAAAACCAGCACAGAGAGAATCCCGGCAGTCGCATTGTTTTGGAGACATTTGGTGAGAATTTTGCTCTCCAATGAATATGGGCGTCCTGTCAGGAGGCGTCAACAAGATTTTTTAACGCTGTGGCTTGCCTGCACACTTTATGTCAGACCGCTTCGATAGCAGGATAAAATTCGCGGTCTTCGCGCTTCATGCGGTCGTACAGCGCTTTCAATACCTGGTTGGCCTCCTCGCGGAAGGCCTCCGGCTCCTCGGCCAACTGGCGCGGCGTGTTCCATTTTGCGGCGAAATTTAGGTAGCTGCCGGCGATGCTATCCATCTCCTGGCGGTATTTCTGGCCCATGCCGGCTAGTTGGCTGTTGCCGCTCGCTTCCAGCGCCGGATACAGCACGCGGTCTTCCACCGCCAGATGCAGTTTGATGATGCCACTCATGGCGACGATGCGCTGCGCGATGTCGGCCGCATGGTTGGCGATACCGCTTTGTACCAGCTTGCGCAGGTCGGTGATGGCGCTGAGGATGTCGATGTGCTGGTGCTTGAATTTGTCGATGTTCATGTGAGTCCTTGTTGGTGTTGGGGTTAGCGATGGAAGTCGACCTGGAAGCGCACGGGCCCGATGACCTGTACTTCGTGTTCGATTTGTGGTTCGACCACGCCGGGTAGCTCGGGCGTCAGCAGGATTTCTTCCGGCGTTGCGGATGGATCGGTGATGCGGTACAGCAGGCTGCCTTCGACGATGGTGATGCGCGCCCACACACCGGCTGCGGTGGTGTGGCTGCGCTGGAGCGCGGCCGGGACGGTGGCCTCGGTGAAGACGCCGGTGCTCTTGTAGTGCGTGACAGTGTCGGGGATGGTTTTCATATCGGATGCTCCAATGGTTAGGCGACCTTCACTTCGCCGAAGAAGCCGTACTGCAGGCTGGCGGCGATGCGGCGGGCGACGGTCTGGAATTCGGCGGCGTCGACCGGCGCGAACAGGCGCGCGGTCGTGGCCTCAAACAGCTGGAGCCAGCGCCGGAAGTGATCGGGCGTGACGCCGTTCAGCAGCATGTGCTTGCCGAAGACGTTGCCCTGGAAATTACGGCTGCCCAGCATCACGGTGGTCCAGAAGTCAACCATGCGGTCCAGGTGCGGCGTCCAGTGTTCGCCGATGGCGGCGTTGAAGACGGGCGCCAACTCGGGATCGGCGCGTACGCCGTCATAAAATTCGTGGACCAGCGTGGCGATCGATGTGGGGTTCAGCGGCAGGTGTGACATGGTGATGGGTTCTCAATGAGTTGGAGAAAATCGCCGGCGCCAGACGCCAGCACCAGGCTGCGGCGATCGCGATCGATACGATGACCAGCGCGATGCCGGTGGCGATCTGGTCGTCCAGCAGGTAGGCGTTGCACAGGCGTTGCGGCATGTTCTGGTACTGGATGCCGGCGATGGCCATCATCCAGCTGAAATTCCCGAGGAAGAAAAGCTGCACGATCCAGTTGGCGCGCCGCAGCGAGCCGGGTAGCGTGCCGCCCAGCGCGAGCAGGGAGATGAACTTCGCCACCTCCGCCAGCGGCGAGTTAATGCTTTGCTCCAGCGCGCGCGGGATCATCCAGTAGGCGCTGATGAAGAGCAGGGCGGTCAGGCCTGTTACGCCATGCTGGTCGAACGCCATCGTGCGCAAGGTGCGGCGTGGCGGCGCGGCTTTGGTACGTAGCCAACCGGCTCCGGCCAGCAGCCAGCCGGCGACGACCAGCAGCGGCAGTTGCAGCAGCATGTGGCGCAGCATCGAGGCTTCCAGCCAATGGCGCGGCACCGCCGCCAGCAGCAGGCAGGCCAGGGCGGCGATAGTGGCATGCCACGGCTTCATAGCCTGCCTCCGCCTGCGGGCGCCGCGCGCGCCATCGCCACAGCATGTTCCAGCGCCTGCGCTGGATTGTCGTAGTCGGTGATACGCGCCAGCCGGCCCTGGCGGTCGATCAGGTGGAAGGCGGCGTTGTGCTGGAACTCGCCCATCGGCGCCGGCAGCACGACGATGCCGAAGGCGTCCAGCAGCGCCTTGCGCTCATCGTCCTTGTCGATGCCGACCATGCGCCACACTGCCGGGTCGGCGTGCTGGCGCAGCGCGTACGAGGCCAGCACCGGCGCGGTATCGCGCGGATCGAAGCTGATGCTGATCAGGCGCACGTCTCGCTGCAGGCCGCGCTTGCGGATCTCGTCCTGCATCTGCTGGTACTCGCTGCCCAGGACCGTGCACACCGCATTACAACTGCTGTAGATGAAGTTGACGATGGCGACGCGGCCATCGTCGCGCAGCATGGCGGCCAGTGTGTCGGCTTCAGGTTGGTGAACGGCGGTGGCGGGCAGCGCCAGCGGTTGGCGGCTGATGGCCAGCCGGCGGCCGTCCTCCGTCGATACCACCTCGAATCCCATCGTGCCTTGGTACAGCGCAGCCACGCCGGCACCGCACACCAGCAGCAGGGCCGCCAGCGTCGGCAGCAGCGTGCTACTGTTTGAGTTTGTTGAGGTCTTCATCGCCGTTCCAGGGATCCTTGCGATCCTTGCCCGCTTCGCGCTCCGCCTTGACGACATCGGCGGCGATCTTGCCACCGCTGTTGCCGAAACTGCTGCGCACATAATCCAGCACCGCCGCGATCTCCGCGTCGCTCAGTTTGTCCTTGAAGGCCGGCATCTGGCCGTTGTACGCCATGTCCTTGACGGTCAGCTTGCCGGTCACGCCATGCAGCAGGATGTTGACCGGAACCTTGTCCGCCGCCAGCACCCATTCCGAACCGCCCAGCGGCGGGAACACGCCTGGCAGGCCGCCGCCATTGGCCTGGTGGCAGGCCACGCAATTGGCGGTGTAGACTTGTGCGCCATCGGCCGCACCGCCAGCTCCGGCGGGCTTGCCTTCCAGTGTGGACAGCGTGCGCTGGTCGCCCAGCTCCGGCGCGTCGTTGCGCTGGGTGAGGACGATGTAGCCGACCGCCCAGATCACTAGCGCCGATACCACCAGCAGCACCAGGCGCGGCACCGGACGGTTACGTTCATGCGGATCGGGATTCTCGCGCTCGCGCGCGTCATGCTTGGGTTGCTCGATCATTTGGCTTTCCCCTCGAATACCGGATAGGTGTGATCCAAGCCCTGCATATAGGTGACCAGGTCCAGCGCCTCCTGTGTCGCCACCACGATTTTCCCGGGCGGCTTGAAGCCCGGCGGCAGCGTCAGCACGCGGTCGCCGGGATCGGCTTTTTCCTTGATCTCAAAGAGGAAGGGATAGGATGGCATCACCGAGCCAGGCGTGTAGGCGCGCGGCTGGTATAAATGCCCAAGATGCCAGTCCTGGCTTGGCTGCCGCGCGCCGATGTTGAACAGGTCAGGCCCGGTGCGCATGGTGCCGAGCAGGTGCGGCTTGTCGTAGTGGTAGTCGGCGGCCACCGAGGCGCGGCCCCAGCCCCGCTTGTCGTCCGGCGCCTGCGCGCGGTCGCGTGGCTGTTGCGAGTGGCAGTAGATGCAGCCGTTCTTGATATAGACTTCGCGCCCGCGCAGCTGCGCCGAGGTGTAGGGTTTGAGGCCGGCCGGCGGCTCCACGGCTTTCAGCTGCAGGAATGGGACCACCACCAGCGCCGATGTGGCCAGCGCCAGCGTCACCATCGCGCCGCTCAGGAGTTTGAGTTCGTCATGCATATGCGGCTCCTGCGATTTTAGGCGTGTGCAGCAGCGCCGCGCCGGTCCGCGCAGGACCATAGCGCAGCACCATCGCCGCGAAGTGGCCGGCAAACACCAGGTGGCCCAGCGTCATGATGGCGCCGCCGATCGAGCGGCTTTGCAGGTAGGGAATGGTGACCTTGACCGAATCCATGAACGGCTTGGCGGCGTCCAGCATTGCCAGACCTTGCAGCCAGCCGCCGATGGTCAGGCCGATGAAATAGATCGAGAAACCCAGCACCACCAGCCAGAAATGGGCGGCGATCAGGCCGGGGTACGGCCACTCCCACGACATCACGCGTGGCATGACGAAGTAGATCGCGCCGAACATCACCATCGTGAAGAAGCCGTACAGCCCGAGGTGCGCGTGCGCCACCGTGAAGTGCGTGAAGTGCGCCACCGTGTTGACCGCGCGGATCGCCTCGATCGAGCCTTGTATGGAGCTGAGCGTGTACATCATGCCGCCCAGGACGATGAAGCGCAGCGTCGGCGAGTAAATCAGCTTGGAGAAGTAGCCTTTCATCGTCAGGTGCTGGTTGACCGAGAACGAGATCACCGGCACGATCATCATCATGCTTTGCACGATGGACAGGGTGATCAGCCAGCCGGGCACCGGTCCACCGATCAGGTGATGGCCGCCGACCTGGCCGTAGAAGAAGGCCAGCGTCCAGAAGCCCAGCAGCGACAGGTTGTACGACTGCACCGGGCGGCCGATAATCTTCGGCAGGAAGTAGTAGACCGAGGCCAGCGCCATCGGCGTGTAGAACAGTCCAAGTACGTTATGCCCGAACCACCAGTTCATGGTGGCCTGCTCGACGCCGAAGTGCATCGCCGGCAGGTTAGCGATCAGGAACAGGATGGGGAACCAGAACAGCGCCGCGCCCATATACCATACGGAGACGTAAAGGTGACCGACCTTGCGCGCCTGCAGCGTGTACACCAGCGGCAGTCCCATCAGGGCGCCGCCGGCCACGATCAGGATATCGACCTGCCAAGGGATCTCCAGCCACTCCATGCCGTCGCTGATGCCGGCGGCGATGCAGCCGACGCCGGCGATCAGGCCCGCGTTCCAGATCATGCAGCCGAGGACGGCGTAGCGGCCGCCGACCAGCGGGGTTTTCAGCAAACGAGGCAGCATCCAGTTGGCGATGCCGAAGGCTGCCATCGGCGCCCAGCCATAGGCGATGATGTTCAGGTGGATGGTGCGGATGCGGCCGAAGGTCAGCCAGGCCTGCTGCACCAGCCAGTCCGGCTCGTGCAGCTTGATGGAGCTGGTCAGTCCGGCCAGCGATCCGGCGACCAGCCACACCACGGCGCAGGACAGGAACACGAAGGAGACGAAGGCGGTCGAACGGTCGGCCTCGACACGCTCGGCCAGCTCCGTCTTCAGGGCGGCCTCCTGTTCGGCGGTCAGTTCTGCGTGCGTGTCGCTCGGCACCCGCAGCGCCAGCCCAGCGCGCTGGGCAGGCGTGGCGGACGGTTCTTCGCCGCGGCCGATTTCGCCGGTGGAGAAGATGACGTTGGCGGCGGCCGAGGTGGCGTCGAACAGGCGCTTGCGCAGCGACCAGATGAAGACAAACAAGCCGGTGATCGATAGCACGAACGAGGACAGAAGTATAGTGACTGTATCCATGATTTGGCTTTGATTTAAAGATGTATTTAAAATATACCTTAAATGTCGAAATAACTCAACCGCCATTCATCATAGAGCGCCGGGAAGGCGCTCGCATTCCTCCTTGGAGGTATTCCCTAGCGCCAGGCGGCGGCGCGCTGGGCGGCGGGGAGATTGCGGGCGATGACGCGAAGCATCTGCTCGACGTCGATCGGCTTGGCGATGAAGTCGTTCATGCCGGAGACGATGCATTGTTCACGTTCGGACTCCATGACGCCGGCCGTCATGGCCAATACCGGCAGCGTCAATCCCAGCTCGTTGCGGATTTTGGTGGTGGCCTCGAAACCGTCCATTTCCGGCATCTGTACGTCCATCAGCACGACGTCGTAGCGGTGGGCGTCGGTGCGCAGCCGTTCCAGCGCGGCGAGGCCGTTGTCCGCCGCTTCGACGCTGGCGCCGGCGTAGGTCAGCATGCTGGTGGCGACCAGCTGGTTGACTGGATTGTCTTCGACCAGCAGGATGCGCACGCCGTCGATGCGCTGGCCGCTGTCGGCGTCGAGGATTGCCACGCCGGCGGGCGTTCCTGCGGCATCGCGCGCGCTCGCCAATGCCTGCTGCAGCGTGTCCTCAAGGCGGGCGGCGGTGACAGGCTTGAGCAGCACCGCGTCGGCCGCATGCGCACCATCGGTATGCAGCAGCTTGCCCTGGCCGAATGCGCTGACCATCAGGATCACCCGTGCCCCGGCTAGGGCGGCATCGGCGCGGATCGCCTGCATGGTGGCGAGGCCGTTCATGCCTGGCATGTTCCAGTCGACCAGCACGGCATCGTAGCGCGCGCCTTTCGCGCGCAGCAGGGCGAGGGCCTGCTCGCCGGAGCCGGCGCAGTCGCTGCTCCACCCGCGCGCGCGGATGGTCCGGCATAGATAGTCTGCGGATATGCGATGGTCGTCCACCACCAGCAGATGCATGGACGTCGCTGCGCCACGGCCGCCGACCGCCTCGATGGCCCGCTGCAGCGGCACGGTGAGCGTGAACTCGCTGCCTTGGCCCGGCGCGCTGCGCACATCGATGTCGCCGCCCATCAGCGCGGCGATGCGGCGCGAGATCGTCAGCCCCAGGCCGGTGCCGCCGAAGCGGCGGGTCATCGAAGCATCGGCCTGGGAGAAGGGCGCGAACAACTGCGCCAGCTCCCCGGCTGCAATGCCGATGCCGCTGTCGCGCACTGTAAAGCGCAGCGTCGCCGGTTCGGCCGCCAGTTCCACCAGCATCGACACCGCGCCTTTTTCCGTGAACTTGATGGCGTTGCCGACCAGGTTGATCAGCACCTGCTGCAGGCGATGGGCGTCGCCGTTCAGTGCCTGCGGCACGTCCGGCTCGACGCCGATGGCCAGTTCGAGATCCTTCTCGCCGGAGTTGACGGTCATGATGGTGGCGACCGCCTCCAGCACGGCGCTGAGCTGGAACGGCGCCGGCGCCAGCTCCATGCGTCCGGCCTCGATCTTGGAGAAATCCAGCACGTCATTGAGAATGCTGAGCAGCGAGTTGCCGGACGACCGTATCATCTCCAGGTATTTGTGCTGCTCCGTCGACAGCGCGGTATTGTTCAGCAAGTGCGTCATGCCCAGCACCGCGTTAAGCGGCGTGCGGATCTCGTGGCTCATATTGGCCACGAATTCGCTCTTGGCGCGGCTGGCGGCTTCCGCCTGGTCGCGCGCGGCGATTAGCGAGCTTTCCGATTCGCGCAGCGCGCCCGTCATCTGCCTTGCCAGCGCCGTGGCATAGGACTGGCGCGCCGTCAGCGCGCGTACCACGCCGAAGAACAGCAGGCTGATAATCACGCCGGCCAGCAGCACGATCTGCGGCTTCTGGCGGTCGATGGCTTTCTCGAAGGCGGGCTGCGAGGTGAAGCTCAGCGTCCACCGATGGTGCAGCAAGACCAGCGGCATGATGTGGCGGTAGGGATTGGGGTACTGCTGCGTGTCGGCCGCGGCGTGGTCGCTGGCGTACAGCAGCGCGGCGGGCATGGACTGCTCGCCGTCGTAGATCTCCAGCCGCACCGTGCGGTCGGCGGGGCCGAGCAGGTCGCGCATCAATTCGTCGGCGCGGATCGGGCTGTAGGCAAAGCCCTGCAGCGCCGCCATGCGCTGTGCGGGGCCGGCCGTCGGCGCCAGCCGCGCCTCCTTGCGGTAAACCGGGAAGTACATCAGGAAGCCGGGCTGGCCGCCGCCCTGGGCATCCTGTACCAGCACCACCTTGTCCGACAGCGACGGCGCGCCGGAATAAGCCGCCTTCAGCAGCGCGTTGCGGCGGATCGGTTCGGACATCATGTCATAGCCGAAGGCGCGCAGGTTGCGGCCGGCGAACGGTTCCAGGTACATCACTACGGTCGACATGCCCGGTCCCAGCGCCGCGCCGGCGGACCAGATGCGGAACTCCGGATATCCCTGGGCGCGGATGCGCGTCTCGGTCTCCGCGCGCTGGTCGGCGCGGATGAAGGCGCCGTAGCCCAGTCCCATCACGCCGGGGAAGTTGTTGACCAGGTCCATGCCCTCGCTGAAATCGCGCCACTGCTCGCGGCTCGGTTCCTGGTGCGCCTTGAACAGCGCCTGGGCGCCGCGCAGGCCGGATTCGTACAGCGCCAAGCGGCGGGCGATGCGCTTGGCGATGTCATCGCATTCGGCGTCGAACTGCTCCTGCGCGCGGCGCTCGGCGCCCACCGCCAGCAAGTGCCAGACCACCACCGTCAAGCCGACGCCGACCAGCAGCGTGCCCCATTGCGCGGCGCTGTGGCGGACCGACTTGTCGCCCACGCGTTTGCGCTCGCTGACGTCGGCGCACAGCACCATGCCGATCAAGCTGCACAGCACGACGAAGCTTTCCAGCGCGATCAGCGCGTCGTTCAGCGTGCCGACCGCGAACGGGCCGTGGCCGTTGATGGTGCCGATCACCGCGCCGCCAGCCGCCATGATGCACACCAGGCTGGCGCCGCGCAGGCCGTAGCGGTGCGAGGCCCAGGCCACGCATAGCACGAACAGGTAGGGCAGCCATCCCAGGCCGTCGTCGTAGGCGTAACGGCGGCCGAACACGGCGACGATCAGCACCACCAGCGCCGCCAGCGAGACGGCGATTTCGAGCGCGCCGCGCCACTGCCATTTGGGGCGCCGCCGCACGCACCAGACGATGATGGCCGGCGCCACCAGCAGCACGCCGGCGATGTCGCCGACCCACCAGGTCAGCGCGACGGTGCCGTAGGCGGTGGCGGGGACCAGGCCGCTGAGTATCAGCGTGGTGCTGCCGATGCCGGCGCTGACCAGGCACATGGCCATCGCCACCAGCGCGAATTTGTAGACGTTCTGCAGTTGGCCCATCGGCTGCTTGACGTCGATGTAGCGGCGGATCAGCCACACGCCGCTCAGCGCTTCGAGCGTGTTACCGGCGGCGATCAGCGACGACGCTAGTCCCACGCCGGCGCCGAACGGCAGGCCGTTGCCGAGGAAAGTGGCGAGATTGGCGGCCAGGGCTCCTACGAAGATAGCCGGCCAGGCCCGATAGCCCATCAGCAGGACGGCGGCGAAGGCGATGCCGGAGGGCGGCCATACCGGGGTGGCGTTGGTGTGCGCGAAGGCCAGCAGCAGGCTGGCACGGGCAATCAAAGCGTAGCACAGCGTCAGCAGCATCAGCGCGCGCATGGCGGTTTCTTTGGGTTGTCAACGAGGAAATCACTATAACGTAAATATTGTGATAATGGGTTTGGCATTTCGGACGTGTAGCAGGTAATATTTTGATATCACCTTAATAGCGAGCCCGTGCGACCCATGGCGACACCATTGTCCTTGCCCTCCACCTTGCGATTCAGGCTTAGCAGCCTGGTGGTGGTGCTGGTGCTGGCCGCCACCGTGACCGTGACCGTGGTGGCGCTGGTGTTGGCGGAGCGCGACATGAAGGAGGTCATCGGCGCCCAGCAATACGCCTTGCTGTCCGGCGCGGCGGCCCACATGGATGAGCACCTGGCCGGCAAAAAAGCCGTGCTGGCGGCGCTGGCCGAGTCGCTGCCGGCGTCCACGCTGCGCGATCCGCAGGCCTTGCGCGCCTACCTGGAAGCGCGGCCGACCGCGCGCGGTGAATTCTCGTTCGTCGAAATCTATGATGCCCAAGGCACGCTGACGGGCGCCATCGGCGAAGCCATGCCGGCGCCGGGCTACAGCGAGGCGGGACAGGCATGGTTCGCGCAGACCGTGGCCATGCGGCGCGGCCTGATCTCGGCGCCGTTCTTCAGCAAGATCGCCGCCGTGCCCACGGTGCTGATCACCGCGCCGGTGCTCGACAGCCAGGGCCGCGTGGTGCTGGTGCTCGCCGGCGGCATCAACCTGCGGCGTTACGGACCGTTCGAATCGCTCAGCGCGTTCAAGCCGGGCGGCAGCGGCTTCTCCTTCATCATGACCAATGGCGGCATCCTGCTCAACCACCCGGACAAGCAGCGCATCCTGCGCCATATCAACGAGCGTCCCGGCTACAACCGCGCCACGCAGATGGCGCTCGGCGGCTTCGAGGGCTGGACCGAGGCGGAGAACAAGGACGGGGCCAAGGGGATTTATTCCTACCGGCGCCTGAAGCAGGCCGGCTGGATCATCGCCGCGCGCTTCCCGAGCGACGAGGCGCTGGCGCCGTTGCGGCAGATGCGTTACGAGGCTGCGGTGGCGGCGGCGGTGTTTGCCGGGCTGGCGGGACTGCTGTCGTGGGTCGGCATCGCACGCCTGCTGCATCCCTTGCAGCGGCTGCGGCGCAACATCGCCGATATCATGGACAGCCGCGCAGGCATCCAGGTGCTGCAATTGGAACGCAAGGATGAAATCGGCGAATTGAGCGGCGCCTTCTACCGCCTGATGGCGGAGCGTGAAGCGGCGCAGCAGCGCACCCGCGAAAGCGAACGGCGCGCCCGCATCCTGGCCGACACGCTGCCGCTGCTGATCGCCTACCTGGACCCGGACCTGCGCTACCTGTTCACCAACGCGCACTACCGCACCCAATGGGGCCTGGAGCCGCAGGCCATGCTGGGCAAGACCGTCAGCGAGATCTTCGGACCCGCCGCCGATTCATGGCTGCCGGATCTGCGCGCGGCGCTGGCCGGGCGCCGGCTGCACTACGAGCGCGAGTTCCAGTCGGACGACGGCGACATCCAGCACTTCCTGGTCGACCTGGTGCCTGACATCGGCGCCGATGGCCAGGTGCTTGGCACCTACTTGATGGCGATGAATATCACCGACCGCAAGAACAGCGAGCAGCGCGCCGACGCGGCCAGCCGCGCCAAGAGCGAGTTCGTGGCCAATATGAGCCACGAGATCCGCACGCCGATGAACGCCGTGCTGGGCGTGGCCTACCTGCTGGCGAACACGCCGCTGAACGAAACGCAGAAGGAGTACGTGGACATGATACGGTCCTCGGGCAATGTCCTGCTGCGCATCCTGAATGATGTGCTGGACTTTTCCAAGATCGAGGCGGGGCGCATGGAGCTGGCGCCGCAGGCCTTCCGCCTGGGCGATGTGCTGGACGCCGTCTCTAGCGTGATGACGATGAATGCGGAGGCACGCCACATCGGCCTGTCCATTGGCGCCGACGCCGACGTGCCGCAGGCGCTGGTGGGCGACGCCATGCGCCTGCAGCAGATCCTGGTCAACCTGGTCGGCAATGCCATCAAGTTCACCGAAGAGGGCGAGGTGTCGCTGCGGGTGGGCGTGGCATCGCCGCCGCCATCGTCTTCGACCGGGGAGCGCATCGGCCTGCGCTTCGCGGTGCGCGATACCGGCATCGGCATGGACATGGAACAGCAGAGCCGTTTGTTTTCCGCGTTTAACCAGGCCGACGCCTCGACCACGCGGCGCTTCGGCGGCACCGGACTGGGACTGGCGATCTGCCGCCGGCTGGCGGAGCTGATGGGTGGCGGCATATCGGTGCAAAGCATGCCCGGCGCCGGCAGCGAATTCGTCGTCACGCTGCCGTTTGCGCCCGGCGACGAGGAGGAGGCCCAGTCCCTGCCTGCGCCCGCGTGGCCGGACGTGGCGGAACGGATCCCGTCGGCGGCCCAGCCCGAGCTGAAACCAGGGCGGGATTCCGTCGCGGCTGATCCGCAGGCGACGCAGCTGCACGGACTGCGCCTGCTGCTGGTGGAAGACCATCCGCTGAACCAGATTGTCGCGCGCGGCATGCTGGAGCACGCGGGCGCCATGGTGGACGTGGCGGAGAACGGCCAGTTGGCGGTCGAGCGCCTGCGCGAACACGCCGCCGACTACGATATCGTCCTGATGGACGTGCAGATGCCGGTCATGGACGGCTTCGAGGCGACCCGCCACATCCGCGAGGAGCTCCGGCTCACATTGCCAATATTGGCGATGTCGGCGGGCGTGATGCAGTCGGAGCAGGAGCACTGCATCGCCGCAGGCATGAACGACTTCATCCCCAAACCGGTGGATATCGAGCAGATGCTGGACATCATTTCGCGCCATCGGGATGCACTTCGCGCCCGCTAGCGGCATTCCGTCGCATGCCGCACGCGCGTGGGGCGGTCCTGGCTAGAGTGAGCCCACCATGATAACTTTCTGGCGGCATGAATAATATAGGCGCGCAAATGAATCAAGAATGTCGAACCCCCGCACTGGCACACCCGCTGGAGCTGATCCCGTTTTTCCGGCGCTGGCCCGCGTCGATGCGCCGCAACCTGCTGTACACGGCGATCTGGAGCACCGGCATGGGCATCCTGATGACAGCCGGTGAAATGCTCGCAGTGCGCGATGGCGAACCGCTGCTCGACCATTTGCTGCCGATGCTGTTGATGTCCAACCTGATCGGCCTGATGATCCATGCGGGTTCGGTCTGGTCCAACCGTCTGCTGGATGGCTGGCCGCGCCGCGCCAAGGGGTTGCCGCGCCTGATGTTCAGCATGGCGCTGATGGCCTTCAGTGTGTTGTTCGGCGTCGGCTTCGGCAACTGGATCTGGCGCGGCGCCAATCCATTCAAGCTGCTGACCAATGCCAGCGTGCTGGCGGAGCTGCTGGTGATCTCGGTGGGCGTCGCGCTGATCCTGTACATGGCGCGCCGCGCCGCCGACCGTCGCGTCGAGGAGGCGCGGCAGAAGGAGTTCATCGCCTCCAGCGCGCGCATGCTGGCCGAGGCGCGCCTGAAGGCGCTGCAGGCGCAGATCGAGCCGCACTTCCTGTACAACACGCTGGCCAATGTGGTGAGCCTGATCGGTCCGCGGCCGGCGCAGGCCCAGCATATGCTGGAACGCTTCATCGACTATCTGCGCGCCAGCCTGGCCGCCAGCCGCAGCGAGCAGGCTACGCTGGCTTCCGAAGCGAAGCTGATCGCGGCCTACCTGGACGTGCTGGCTGTGCGCATGGGCGAGCGCCTGCGCTATCGCATCGACGTGCCGGACGCGCTCAGTCAGTTCGTCATCGCGCCCATGCTGCTGCAACCGGTAGTGGAGAACGCGATCTCGCATGGATTGGAACCGAAGGTGGAGGGCGGCGAGATCGTCGTCAGCGCGCGCGTCGAAGGCGCCCATGTGTGCGTGCAGATCAGCGATACCGGCGCCGGCTTGGACGAGGCGGCGAAGCCCAAGCCGGGCGGCGGCGTCGGCCTGAGTAACCTGCGCGAGCGCCTTCGCACTTTGTACGGCGGCGACGCTCGGGTAGAATTATTGGAAAATCAACCCTGCGGCATGACGGTGCGCCTGATGCTGCCTTTGAACGCGAGTCCGACATCAACACCATCCGCGCCCTGATCGCAGACGACGAAGCCCATCTGCGCGATTACCTGGAAAGCCAGCTGAAAACCGTCTGGCCCGAACTACGCGTCATCGCCCATGCCGCCAATGGTCTCGATGCGCTGCGCCTGATCGACGAGCAGGCGCCGGATGTGGCCTTTCTCGATATCCGCATGCCTGGCCTGAGCGGGCTGGATGTGGCGGCACGGCTGACGGCTGGCCCGAAGCCGCCGCACATCGTGTTTGTGACGGCCTATGACCAGTACGCGGTGGAGGCGTTCGAGCAATCGGCGGTGGACTATCTGCTCAAGCCCGCGAGCCTGGAGCGGCTGGAAAAAACCGTCGCCAAGCTGAAGGCGAAGGCGGTTGCTGCACCAGTGGCCTCATTGCAGGCTTTGCTGGCGCAGCTTGCCGTATCGGCGCCTGCGCCGGCCGCCGCGCCGCTGCAATGGATACGCGCGGCGCAGGGCGAGCAGGTTCGCTTGATCTCGATCGACGAGGTGATCTACTTCCAGAGCAACGACAAGTACACCAGCGTGTTCCTGGCGGATGGGGAGAGTTTGATTCGCACGCCCTTGAGCAAGCTGCGCGAGCAGCTCGACGAGAGGCAGTTCTGGCAGATACACCGCAGCGTGATCGTCGCCGCGCGCCATGTGGCGGGCACGCGGCAGGACTTTCGCGGCCGGATGATGGTGCAGCTCAAAGGCCGACCGGAGGAACTTGTGGTCAGCCGCAATTACGTGGACTTATTCCGGCAGATGTAGCTGCCCGCGCGACGGCGGGCCGCCCGGGGCGCTTTACTTGACGACGACCGGCTTGACCTTGGCCGCCGCTTCCTTGGCGAGTGCGCGCGCGGTGTCGACATCGTCGGCGGTGACCAGCGCCACGCCCATGCGGCGGCGCGCGAACGATTCCGGCTTGCCGAACAAACGGATGTCGCTGCCCGGCACGCGCAGCGCTTCGGCCACGCCTTCAAAGGCGATGCCCGCCGCTTCGTGCTGGCCGTAGATCACGGCCGATGCGCCAGGCGCCTTCAGCGCGACATTGACCGGCAGTCCGAGGATGGCCTTGGCGTGCAGTTCGAATTCGCTCTGCACCTGGGTCGCCATCGTCACCATGCCGGTATCGTGCGGACGCGGGCTCACTTCCGAGAACCAGACCATATCGTCCTTGACGAACAGCTCCACACCGAACAGGCCCAGGCCGCCCAGGTCGCCGGTGACTTTGCCGGCGATGTCGCGCGCGCGTTCCAGCGCCAGGGGATTCATGCGGCATGGCTGCCACGATTCCACGTAGTCACCTTGCACCTGCACGTGGCCGATAGGATCGCAGAACTGCGTCACGACCTGGCCATCGGCGCCGATGGAGCGCACGGTCAGCAGCGTGATTTCGTAGTCGAAGTCGATGAAGCCTTCAACGATCACGCGGCCCGAATCGACGCGGCTGCCGGCGGCGGCATAGTCCCATGCGGCCTTGACTTCGGCGGCGCTGTCGATTTTCGATTGACCCTTGCCCGACGAGGACATGACGGGCTTGATCACACAAGGGAAGCCGATGGCGGCGGTGGCCGCTTCCAGCTCGGCCAGGCTGCTGGCGAAGCGGTATGGCGAGGTCGCCAGGCCCAGCGTCTCGGCGGCCAGGCAGCGGATGCCTTCGCGGTTCATGGTCAGCTGCGCGGCGCGCGCGGTCGGGATGCAGGTGATCTTGCCGGCCTTTTCCAGTTCCGCCAGCGTGTCGGTGGCGATGGCTTCGATCTCCGGCACGATCAGGTCAGGCTTCTCTTGCTCGATCAAAGCGGCCAGCGCGGCGCCGTCGGTCATGTTGATGACGTGGGCGCGGTGCGCGACCTGATGGCCCGGCGCGTTTGGATAACGGTCGACGGCGATCACTTCCACGCCCAGGCGCTGCAGCGCGATGATGACTTCCTTGCCTAGTTCGCCGGAGCCGAGCAGCATGACTTTGGTGGCGGTTGGGGACAGGGGCGTGCCGAGGATGCGTGGAGTGTTCATGGATGCGTAGGGAAGAAAAGTAATGAAATCTGTCAGAAGGAATAGACCAGCGTGACCGAGGTCTGTGTGTCGGTGTTCTTTTTGTCCGCCGGTACGCTGGTGTCGTTGCGGACGTTGAAGGCGGCCTTCATCTGCATGGTACTGTTGATCTTGGTGCGCAATGCGGTTTCGGCCTGCGAGTGGATGTTCGAGGTGCCGCGTTCCACGGTGAGGTTCTGGCTGAACTGGGCGTTGTCGCTCAGTTTCCATTTCAGGTTGGCCGCGCCGCGTACGGTCACACCGTTCTCCGTTTCGCCGGTCGAACGCGCGCCACGGAAGTAGCCGGGACCGATTTCGACGTCCAGCGTGTGGGTGTCCGATTTATAGGTCTGGGTACCGTAACCGACGCCGATGGTGGAGTAGCGGGTGTAGGCGCCGAATCTGTCGTCGACGTGCGTGGCCAGCGCGAACAGCTTGTCCTGGTCCTGCAGCAGTTTGTACGCGGCCTTGGCGGACAGCGAATAGCGCTGCGCGGAACGTTCGCGTACTTTTTCGCCGTCGTCGTTGGTGACTTCTTCGTCCTTGAAGTAGCCGGCCAGGACGTATTCGTTGCTCCAGTCGGGCAGTTCCTGCTTGGCGTCGATCTTGCCGGTTACCGAGGTACCGACGGTGTTGCCGGAGGTGGCGATGGCGCCCAGTTCGGCGGAGTTGTTCCAACCGTAGTGCGTTTCGGTGAGACTATCGGCGCAGGCGTAGCCGTGGGCCACGGACAGCGCGAGCGCTGGGGCGATCAGGAGAAATTTCATAGGCATAGATAGCGATGCCGCGCAACGGCATCACGGTATCGTGATACGGGACAAGGCGGTATTGTACCCGACACAGCCTTATGACGTCGCACGGCCGGTTTCGCGGCTGCGTGTGACGACGCACAGAAGGCGCGCGGATCTGGAGCGATGATGGCTGCACTTATCAAAGGGACACCAATCATGAACTCCTCACTAAAATTCGCGCAGTTGCTGCTGTGCGCCGGGCTGGCCGCCATGAGCACCGTGGCGGGTGCGGTAGTGAACAAGTGCGTGGACCAGAACGGCGAGGTGCTGTACACCGATGTCGCCTGCCCGCAGGACAGCCGCCTGGTCGATCCAACGGTGAGCGATACCGCGGCCGCTGGCGTGATCATCAATAGCGGCGTGGAGCGGGTTCCTGCCGGGCCGAGGCCCGCAGCGCAGGCGCCACGCAGCCGCTGGGCCGATCTGCCGCGCCCATTGCAGCGCAAGGCCATCGGCGTGGATGCGGGCACACTGCAAACGGCGCGCATGAATCTGCAGATGCAGGATGAGATGCACAAGCAGCGCCGCGTCGCCAGCGTTCGTTAGTTTCCGTTTGCGTAGTTCGCCAGCGCGTCGCCCAGCGCGGCGTACACGGCGGCGCAGGCTGGATTGCTGCGCAGGTTCTCGTGCATGGCCAGCCAGGTATCGAGCGGGATCGTCAACAGGTCGGGGATCACGCGCACTAGCCCTGGATCCCGTTGCGCCAGCCTTGCCTGGCAGATGCCGATGCCCAGGCCGGCGCGTATCGAGGCCAGATGTACCAGGTCGCTGTCGCTGCGCAGCGCGTAAGTGTTGGCGGCCAAGCCGCCCAGCAGCGGCTGCAGCTTGCGGGTGAAAGCCGTTTCGCGGTCGATGCCAATCAGCGCGTGCTGCGCCATGTCTTCCCACGTGCGCGGCGTTCCGTGGCGCTCAAGGTAGTCGCGCCGCGCGTGAAATCCTAATTCGATATTGCCGATGCGGCGCGCGACCAGCACGTCCTGCTCCGGGCGCTGCATGCGCACGGCGATATCGGCGTCGCGCCTCAATAAATTCTCAATGCGGTTGGAGACTGCCAGCTCGATGGTGATGCCGGGATGGCTGGCGCGCAGCCCGACCAGTATCGCGGGCAGCACTTCGACGCTGATGACTTCACTGGCGGTGACGCGCACCGTGCCCTGGATTTGCGCGTCTTCGCCGCGGCCCATGCCGGAGGCGGCGCGCAGCAGCGCGGACGAGGCGGAGGCCAACGCCTCGGCGTGGCCCTGCAGTGCGCAAGCGGCGTCGGTGGCGATAAAGCCCGACTGCGAGCGCGTAAATAGCGACAGGCCCAGCGCCTGCTCCAGCGCGTCGATATGGCGGCCGACCGTCGGCTGCGTCAAACCCAGCGCCCGTGCGGCGCCCGACAGCGAGCCTTCGCGCAGCACGGCGAGGAAGGAGCGGTACAAATCCCAGTTTGGTTCGGTCAATATCATACGAAATTGTATAGCTACTATGCTGATTTCGGTAATTTTCTTTTAGGTCGGCTTGCGCGACACTGCTTCCATCGACACTGACCTGAAGGGGAACATCATGAAACAAGCATTGGTACTGGGAGCGACCGGCGGCATCGGCGGCGAGGTGGCGCGTTTGCTGGTGGCGCGCGGCTGGAAGGTCAAGGCCTTGCACCGGGCGCCGGAAAAAGTGGCGCGGAGCGGCGACGGCCTGCACTGGCTGTCCGGCGATGCGATGGAGCGCGACGATGTTGTGAGCGCGGCGCAGGGCGTGCAGCTGATCGTCCACGCGGTCAATCCGCCGGGCTACCGCAACTGGGGCGCGCTGGTGCTGCCGATGCTGGACAACACGGTGGCGGCGGCCCGCGCCAGTGGTGCCCGTATCCTGTTGCCAGGCACCGTGTACAACTACGGCCCGGACGTTTTGCCGAACTTGCACGAAGACTCGCCACAGCGTCCGGCCACGCGCAAAGGTGCGATCCGCGTCGAACTGGAATCGCGCCTGAAGGATGCCGCGCGCGATGGCGTGCGCTCGCTGGTCGTGCGGGCAGGGGACTTCTTCGGCCCCAAAGCCGGCAACAGCTGGTTCTCGCAAGGGCTGGTCAAGCCGGGACGGCCCGTGACGGCGATCAGCAATCCGTCCGCCCCCGGCGTGGGCCATCAATGGGCATATCTGCCGGATGTCGCCGAGACGATGGTGCGGCTAGTCGAGCGCGGCGATGTGCTGCCGGCGTTCGCCTGCTATCAGATGGAGGGACATTGGGACGCGGACGGCACGCACATGGCAGGCGCCATCGCGCGCGCCGCCGGCAAGCCTGGCCTGAAGCCCAGCGCGTTCCCATGGTGGCTGGTGACGTTGGCGTCGCCGTTCGTGCCGGTGTTCCGCGAACTGCGCGAGATGCGCTACCTGTGGCGCCAGCCGGTGCGCATGTCGAATGCGCGGCTGCTGGCGGCGCTCGGCAGCGAACCGCATACGCCGCTGGACGAGGCGGTGCGCAGCACGCTGGAGGGCTTGGGCTGTTTGTCGGCGGACTATTCGATCTCAGTGGCTTGAGGCCATGGGCGCGGCGGTTGCAGCGGAAAACCACCGCAACCATACGCAAGATTACAGGCGCGGTTCGCCGGTCTTGCTGCTGACCGCGATGGTCGAGCCGGGCGGCGTGTTCATCTGCACCCGATGTTCCAGGCCGCGGTAGTTATAGGTCACATCCCAGTATTCGGGCTTGGGATTGCTGACGTTTTCGCAGCGGCGCACGTCGCGCGAGTAGTTGTTGGAGCTATTATTGTTGGCGACGTTGTTACCGACCACCGCACCGGCGATGGCGCCGCCGGCCGTGGCGATATCGCGTCCCGAGCCGCCGCCGACCTGGTGCCCCAGGATGCCGCCGATCAGTGCGCCGGCGATCACCCCGCCGGCATTGGTGCCGCGCGACGGCTCGCTGACTTGCTGGCGTTCGACCCAGCAGCGCTGCTCGGGCGTGCCGACCACGGCGCGCACCGAACTGACCGGCACCTGGACAATGCGTTCGCTCGGGCGGCGGCGATAGTCATAGGTCGGCTGCGCCAGCGGTGGCGGGGCTTCGTTGTCGTAGCGGTCGCGCGCCTTGACCTGGCGCACCGACGAGATGCGGTTGTTCAGGCCCATGCCTTGCAGTGTTTCATAGCTGCCTTTGCGCAGTACGGTGCAATGGCCGCGGAAGTTGGCGTCTTCGCAGACTTCCCACTGGCCGCGATCGACCACCACCGACGAGGCGCGGTCGTTAAAGCCGTTGCGCGAAAAATCCCGCACTTGCTGCTTGGCGGTGAAGGCGCGGCCACGCCAGCCGTCGCCTTCGTAGAAGGTGATTTGGGCAAATGCTTGCGAGGTCAGGCCCAGCGCGGCGGCGGCCACGGCGATCTTGAGTGTATTGTTCATTATTCGTCTCCGTTGGTTGATGGTGCCGAGCATGGGCTGTTTCCGGTGTTCCATCTGTACGGAGGCGCACATAGTCAAGGCTCGACCGAGTAGGTGCGTTTCAGGCAGCGCAGCACGAAGGTGGAGCGGCTGTGGCGCAGGCCGGGCAGCTTATATAGTTTGCGGCGCAGGAATTCCTCGTAGCCCGCCGTGCCGGCCACGGCCACCTTGATCAGGTAGTCGTATTCGCCGGTCAGCAGGTAGGCTTCCATCACTTCCGGCAGCTCGGCCAGCGCCTGGCCGAATTTCTCGAAAATGTCGTCGTCGTGGCGGTCCAGCGTGACCTCGATGATGACGGTGTCCGGATAGCCCAGCGCCTGCTGGCTGAGCAGGGCGGTGTAGCCCTCGATCATGCCGCCTTCCTCCAGCGCGCGCACGCGGTTCCAGCACGGCGTGGTCGAGAGGCCGACTTTTTCGGCCAGCTTGGTGTTGCTCAGGCGGCCGTCGGCGCGCAATTCACGCAGGATGCGGCGGTCGAGTTCGTCGATTTCCACGTAATGGATCCTCAAAAGATGAATATTCCAGATATTCTATATTATGAGGGATGATCTGCTTAGAATGCTGGAAATCGAAGCAAATTAAGGAAGCCTATTTTGCCGATTTCTGGATATTCTGGTAGCATGAATACCACACAAAAAAGCTACCGCTTCTGCATAGAACCCGACGAACCGATCGCCACGTTGGAAGCGGTGCTGGCCATCGTGCGGCGCCTGGGCATTGAACTGCGCAGCCTGCGCACCACGAGCAGCCCACAGGGGCTGGACGTGCAAATACGGCTGGCGGCGGAAGAGGAAGATCCGCTGACGCTGTGCCGCATGCGCTTGCACAACGTCGTCGGGATATTGGCGATACGCGAGATGCCGACCCTGGTGGAGCCGGTATCGCAACAGCAGTCGGCGCTTAGCCGCTGACGTAGGCGTATTTGATCAGGAAGACGATGGCGATGATCCAGACCACCGGCTTGACCTGGCGCGCCTGGCCGGTCAGCAGTTTCAGGCCGGCGTAGGTGATGAAGCCGAAGGCGATGCCGTGGGCGATCGAGTAGGTGAACGGGATCACCAGCGCGGTGATCGCGGCCGGCACACTCTCGGTGGTGTCGCTCCAGTCGACGTCGACCAGGTCGCGCAGCATCAGGCAGGCCACGAACAGCAGCGCCGGCGCGGTCGCGTAGGCCGGCACCACGCCGGCGATCGGCGCGAAGAAGAGGGCGGCCAGGAACAGTACGGCCACCACCAGCGCGGTCAGGCCGGTGCGGCCGCCGGCCTGCACGCCGGCCGCGCTTTCCAGATAGGCGGTGGTGCTGGAGGTGCCGAGCACCGAGCCGGCGACGATGGCGCAGCTGTCGGCCAGCAGCGCCTTGTTCAAGCGCTCCATCTTGCCGTTGACCAGCAGGCCGGCGCGGCTGGCCACGCCCATCAGCGTGCCGGTGGCGTCGAACAGTTCAACCAGGAAGAACACCAGCACCACGTTGAACAATCCCATCGACAGCGCGCCGTTCAAGTCGAAGTGGAACAGCGTCGGCGAGATCGACGGCGGCAGCGACATGAAGCCGTGGAAGGTATTCCCGCCGAAGAAGAAGCTCAGCGCCGTGACCGCGACGATGCCGATCAGCAGCGCGCCCGGCACCTTGAGGCGGTCCAGCGTGACGATCAGCAGGAAGCCGAAGACCGCCATGACGGTGTGCGGATTGTGCATGTCGCCGACGCGCACCAGCGTGTCCGGATTGGCGACCACCAGGCCGGCGCTCTTCATGGCGATCAGCGCCAGGAACAAGCCCAGGCCGACCGTGATGGCGACCCGCAGCGAATGCGGGATGCCGTTGACGATCTGCTCGCGCACCTTGAACAGGCTGACGAGGATAAACAGGCAACCAGAGATGAATACCGCGCCCAGCGCGGATTGCCAGGGCACGCCCATGCCCAGCACCACGGCATAGGCGAAATAGGCGTTCAGCCCCATGCCCGGCGCCATGCCGATCGGGTAGTTGGCGTACAGGCCCATGATGATGGTGCCCAGCGCGGCGGCCAGGCAGGTGGCGACGAACACGGCGTCCTTGGGCACGCCGGCGTCGCCCAGGATGGCGGGGTTGACGAAGATGATGTAGGCCATCGTCAGGAAGGTGGTGATGCCCGCTACAACTTCGGTACGGACGTTGCTGCCGTGCTCTTTGAGCTTGAAATATTGTTTGAGTGACGGCATGCGCGTTTACCCTTCGTAATGCATTGAAGGCCAAGAATAGCACGGATGCGTTGTTTTTCCGAAGCTATCAAAAGTACAAAAAAGATGTGATAATGCAAAATGTGTTGCCAAGGCTTGCTATACTTTAGGCAAGTTGTGCCGGCAAGTTGCATCGATATCCGCATAGGTCACGAATATGGAAATAGTATGAAGGCGCGCATCTGGGGAGCGCGCGGCTCGCTGCCGGTGGCGCTCAATCACCGCCAGGTCCGCGACAAGCTGGTGACGGCGCTGGAGGGCGCGATCGGCCGAGGCCTCGACACGCCCGCCAAAGTCGCTTCCTATGTCGACAATGAGTTGAGCTTCGACGTGCGCGGCACCTACGGCGGCAATTCCAGCTGCGTCGAGGTCGAGGCGTGGGATCCCGCCACGACCACCGAACATATCATCCTGGACCTCGGTTCCGGCGTGCGCGCGCTGGCCGGCGCCAAGCTGGCGCGCTACGGCGCGGCCAATCCGCAGACCTACCATGTGTTCATGTCCCACCTGCATTGGGACCACATCATGGGCTTCCCGTTCTTTACGCCGGCTTATATCCCGGGCAACCGCATCGTCATCTACGGCTGCCATGCGGAGCTGGAGACGGCGTTCCGCCGGCAGCAGGAACCGATCAGCTTCCCGGTGGCCTTCCACCAACTGGCCGCCGACATCGAATTCGTGCAGATGGAACCGGGCGTGCCGCTGAAGATCAACGACGTGACGGTGACGGCCAAGCTGCAGCTGCATGCGGGTGATTCCTACGGCTATCGCCTGGAACAGGGTGGCAAGGCGATGGTCTACAGCACCGACTCCGAGCACAAGCTGGACAACGCCGCCGAACGCCTGGCCTTCGTCGAGTTCTTCCACAACGCGGACCTGGTGATCTTCGACGCCATGTACTCGCTGGCCGACTGCATCTCGGTCAAGGCCGACTGGGGCCATTCGAGCAGCGCGGTCGGCGTCGAGCTGTGCCAGCTGGCCGGCGTGCACACGCTTTGCCTGTTCCATCATGAGCCGATCTACGACGACGCACGCATTTCCAGCGTGCTGGCGGAGACGCGGCACTATGCCGAGATCACCGGCGAGGCGCCGCTGGAGATCGTCTCCGCCTACGACGGAATGGAGATTACCCTGTAGGCGCGGCTGGCTTTACAATATCGCCTGCAACTTCAACTACAGGACTATGCATGAGCGAGTTTTCCAGCGATCTTTTCACCGAACCATCCCCCATCGACATCAACACCCTCGACAACCTCGGGCCGCTGGCACCGATGGCGGGGATCTGGAAGGGCGAGCGCGGTCTTGACATCAAGCCCAAGGCGGACGGCCCGCGCAAGCAGGCTTACGTCGAGCGCATCGAGCTGCACCCCATCGATCCGGTGACCAACGGCCCGCAGCTGTTCTACGGCCTGCGCTACCTGATCATCGTGAACAAGCCTGACAACGTGAAGACCTATCACGAGCAGGTCGGCTACTGGCTGTGGGAGCCGAAGACCAATACCGTGATCCAGACGCTGGGCATCCCGCGCGGGCAGATCGCGATGGCGTCGGCCGTGGTGGCGCCGGACGCGAAAGAGTTCGAACTGGTTGCGCGGCTGGAGTCCGATACCTACGGCATCCGTTCCAATCCGTTCCTGGAGTACGGCTTCAAGACCGTGGAATACCGCATCAAGGTCACCATCAACGACGACGGCACCTGGGGCTACGAAGAAGATACGGTGATGATGATACGCGGCCAGGACGAGCCGTTCCACCACGTCGACCGCAACCTGCTGCACAAGGTCGCCGAGCCGCTGCCTAACCCGCTGGCCAGCGGCGTGGCCGCTTGATCCGGCTTAGCCTGATTTAATCGGCGATCGCATAACCGTCGCGGCCATCGCGCTTGGCCGCGTACAGCGCGCTGTCGGCGCGCGCCACCAGTTCGGCCGTGGTCTCGTCGTCGCCCTCGTGCAGGGCCAGGCCGATACTGGTGGTGATGGTTCGCGGCGATCCCGCCGGCTCGAACGGCGCGTGCATCGCTTCGACGATCTTGGCCGCCATCCTGCAGGCTTCTCCCGCATTCGCCACCTGTTCGAAGATGACGATGAATTCGTCGCCGGCCAGCCGCGCCACGGTGTCCGAGGCGCGCACGTTGGCCACCAGCCGCGCGGCAAACTCCTTGAGCACCGCGTCGCCGGCGCCGTGGCCCAGCGTGTCGTTGATCTCCTTGAAGCGGTCGATATCCAGGTAGGCCAGCGCCAGCGGCTTGCGGTTGCGGCGCACGCGGACGATCGCCAGTTGCAGGATCTCCTCGAACATCAGGCGGTTGGCGATGCCGGTCAGCGTGTCGATGCGTGCCAGCTGCGTCAGGCGTTCCTCGATTTCCTTCATGCGCGTGGTGTCGTGCGTCAGCGAATAGATGCCGACCACGCCGCCGTCGGCCTCCAGTTCCGGCACGAAGGTGGTTTCCAGCGTGTGCTGGCTGCCGCCGATGTCCGTCTTCGACTCGTAGGTGACGATCTGGCCGCGGTAGGCCCGGTCCAGGTGCGGCTCTGCGGTGTAGTACTGGTCGGTGCCGATGCCGTCCACCATGTGGCGGCCGATCAGCGTCGCTGGATCGAGGCCGAACCAGTGCTGGAAGGTGGCGTTCGCGAACTGGAACTTGCGCTCGTGGTCGAGGTAGGAGATCAGCACCGGCAGGTTATCGGTCAGCAGCTTGAGGCGCTTCTCGCTGGCGGCCTGCCGCAGCTCGGCGTTCTTGCGCTCGGTGATGTCGAGCGCCATCAGGTAGAAGCCGGACACGCCGCCGTCGGCGGCTATGTCGGGAATCAGGTCGCCCATGACCTGGCGCTGCCTGCCGTTATGCCAACCCTCGCGTTCGTAGTGCACGCGCTGGCCGCGCAGCGCGGCCTCATTGAGGTGGGCCACGCTTTCCTCGAACTCCTGGCCGAGCACCTCGCCGATGGTCTTGCCCAGCATGGCCTGCGGATCGACGCCCATCATGGTGCGGAAATGCTCGTTGCTGAAGCGGTAGCGCAGGTCGCGGTCGATGTAGGCGACGATCGCCGGCAGGCTGTCGGCGATCGTGCGCAGGCGCCGTTCGCTGGCGTGGATGGCCGCCTGCGCCGTTTCGCGTTCCGCGACCAGTTCATGGAAGGCGCTGCCCAATTCGCCGATCTCATCGCGGCGATGGCGCTGCAGCACGCCGATGTCGGCGGCGCCGTTGCGGATGTCGCTGATGTTGCGGCGCAGCCGGCCGAGGGGCTTGAGCAGCACCTGGATCGCGATCCACGCCAGCAGCCCGGCAACGGCGGCAAACGCGGCGGAGGCCAGCATGGCCTGGCGGCGCATGTTGATCATCGGCGCGAACGCCTCGTCGACCGGGAAGCGGGCGCCGATGATCCAGTCGGTGCTGCGCAGATGCTTGTACGAGTAGATGCCGTCGCTGCCATCCTTGTTGGTCGCCTCGGTCCAGCCCTGGAAGCCCTTGAGCGCCATTTCGGTGGCGCGGTTGTAGCCGGGGCGGACGTTGATGTGCTCCAGCAGACGCTTGGGATCCGGATGATGGACCAGGATGCCGTTGGCGGTCATGATGAAGGTGTAGCCGGTCTTGCCCGGCTTTTGCGTGGCGATCTGCTCCAGGAAGCCCGAATTGGTCAGGTCGATGCTGCCGCCGAGCAGCATGGCGGCGCGGCCGCTGGCATCCGCCACCGGGTGCAGTATCATGATCGATGGCAGGCCGGTCAACACGCTTTTGAACGGCGGCGACACCACCGCCTTGCCGGCGGCCAGCACCCGCTCAAGATAGGCGCGGCTGCGCGGATTGAGCTCCAGCGCGGCGGCGCCGTTGCCGTCGGTGTGCAGCAGCACGCCGCGCTGGTTGAAGATGTGCAGGTTGAGGAATTCCTTGCGCGCCACCGGATGCCGCATCACGAAGGCTTGCATGCTGGCGGTGTCGGCGCCGGCCTCGATGGAGATGGTTTCGGCCAGGTTGGCCAGCAAGCTCTTTTTGGCGAGTATCTGGGCGTCGACCTGCGCCGCGGCCGAGGACAGCAGCGCATATTGCTGGTCGCCGATGACGCTTTTCATGTCGCGCTCGGCCAGCATCAGCGCCACCCAGGCGACGATGATGGTGGCGACCAGCACCAGCATGACCACCACTCCGGCCATACGGAATCGAAGGCTGCGCGGCAGCAGTGAAATGACGGCCATGTCCCGGTATTTTGTCTATGTTCAGCGGAGTATTACATACACCGGGAGGCAAGGCCAGCGGGTACAATGCGCGCTGCGGCAGCGCCACAGTCGGCGGCGTGTCGTTCTTTACATGGGATGCGGATGATGCTGCGGGCGATTTTGTGGGATAACGACGGTGTGCTGGTCGATACCGAACAGCTGTTTTACGAGGCGAACCGGGATTTGTTCCGGCCGCTGGGCCTGGAGCTGACCGAACAGCACTTCTTCGACTGGTATCTGGCCGATAACTGCGGCGCGTGGCATTTGCTGGAGCCGGCGCTGACCGAGGCGCAGATCGACGACCAGCGCAGCGGCCGCAATCTGCGCTATGCGGCGCGCCTGGCGTCGGAACATATTCCCGCCATCGACGGCGTGGCCGAGGTGCTGGCCAGCCTGTCGTCGCGGCTGCGCATGGGCGTGGTGACCAGCTCCAACCGCGACCATTTCGATATCATCCACCAGCGCCTGGACCTGGTCCGCCATTTCGAGTTCGTGCTGACACATGAATCCTACACCCACAGCAAGCCGTCGCCGGAGCCGTATCTGCTCGGCCTTGAGCGGCTGGGCGTGAGCGCCGCCGAGGCGCTGGTGGTGGAGGATTCGCCGCGCGGCTTGCAAGCCGCAACGGCGGCCGGCATCCGCTGCATCGTCCTGCGCAATGCGCTCACGCGCAGCCATCCGTTCGCCGGCGCTTACCGGGTGGTCGATACCTTGCCCGAACTGCTGGCGGAAATCGAACTGCTGATCGCGACCAACGGCTGAGCGCGGCGGCGTCCGGCGCCGATCGAACTGACGCTGGCCAGGCCGGATGCGCTACCCAGCTTGAACACGCCGACCGCCGCCGCCAGGTGTCCGGCCTGTTCCTGCATGGTGGCCGCCGCCGCCGAAGCCTGTTCGACCAGCGCCGCGTTCTGCTGCGTGGTCTGGTCCATCTCCGTGATGGCGCCGTTGATATGCTCGATGCCGGACAGCTGTTCCTGGCTGGCGAAGGCGATTTCGCCCATGATGTCGGTCACCCGGCGCACGCTGGCGACGATCTCCGACATCGTGCTCCCGGCCTCGTCGACCAGGCGCGCGCCCTGATCGACTTTCTCCACCGAGTCGCCGATCAATGCCTTGATTTCCCTGGCCGCCGCCGCGGAACGTTGGGCGAGGTTGCGCACCTCGGTCGCCACCACCGCGAAGCCGCGTCCCTGTTCGCCGGCGCGCGCCGCCTCCACCGCCGCATTCAGTGCCAGGATATTGGTCTGGAAGGCGATGCCGTCGATGACCGAGATGATGTCGACGATCTTGCGCGACGAGGCATTGATCGAGGCCATCGTGTCGACCACCTGCGCCACCACGGCGCCGCCTTTGCCCGCCACGTCGGAGGCCGACATCGCCAGCTGGTTGGCCTGGTTGGCGTTGGCCGCGTTTTGCTTGACGGTGGAGGTCAGCTCCTCCATCGACGACGCGGTTTCCTCCAGCGAGCCGGCCTGGCGCTCGGTGCGCTCGGACAGGTCCATATTCCCCGCCGCGATCTCGGCCGACGCGGTGCCGATGGCGTCGGTGCCGCCGCGCACCTCGGCGACGATGCCGGTCAGGCTGGCGTTCATCTCCTTCAGCGCGGCCGACAGCTGGCCGATTTCATCGCCGGAGCGGACCTGGATGTTGGAACTGAGGTCGCCGGCAGCCACGGTGCGCGCCACCCGCACCGCGTGGCGGATCGGGCCGACGATGCCGCGCGTGATGTACCAACCGGTGAGCAGGCTCATGAGACCGCCGGCCACGCCCAAGGCGATCATTAGCTTGCTGGAAAAGCTGGCGGTATGCTCGGCGCTGTCGCCGGAGGTGCGCATCAGCTCGACCTGGAAGGCGATCAGCTTGTCCAGCGCCGTCACATAGACCGCTTGCGCGGGGCGCACCTGCTGGATCAGCTGCGCGGTGGCGGCTTCCTTGTCGCCGCTCTTGAGGGCGGCCAGCATGCGGTCGCGCAGCGGCGCGTAGGCGTCGCGCGCGGCGCCGACTTCCTTGAACAGCAGCAGCGCCTGCGGCTGGTGCAGGATGGCGCCGAGTTTTTCAAGCTGCTCGCCGATGGACTTGCCGCGCTGTTCGATCTGCGCGTATTCGCGGCCGGCGTCGGTCTCCTCGCTCAACAGCAGCAGGTCGCGCAGGCTGCCCGCCTGCTGGCCGATGTCGTCCTTGACCTGGTTGAGCATGCTGATTTTCAGGTAGCGGTCATGAACGGTGACGTCGATTTCCTTGCTGGTGGCCTGCAGGCCGATGGCGCCGACCACGACCACGACGGCCAGCAACAAGGTGGTGAGGGAAAATGCAATGGCCAGTCGTTGACCGATCTTCAGGTTTGCAATATTCATGTCTCGTTATTATTTAATTGTGAGAGCCGGTATGTCTCCGGGGGTACAGAAAGTGTAACTTGGAAATTCATGCGAATCTAGAAATATTTCTTATTAGAATCTTTACACTAATGATAAAGGCGGCAACGCGCAGCCGTGCGACATCGGCCCGGTCATTTCAGTAGCATGGGATGAACGGATCAAGTGGAAAGGAGGGCCATCATGCCGAGGGGAGCAAGCCCGAAACGCGAGCGCGAATACAAGGAACTGGAACACAAGTTTGAACAGGAAGGGCGCTACAAGGGGCGCGAGGAGGAAGTTGCGGCGCGCATCGTCAACAAGCAGCGCGCCGAAGCCGGCGAGACCAAGGAACAGACCGGCCGCACGGGGACCGGACATCGCCGCCGTAACACGGCGCGGCGCAGCAAGGCGTCATGACCGCTGAATATTTTTGCTTGTGGCACCGGCTTGATGTATAATGATTACTATAGTTGTCGCAGTTGAAATAATAAGCATAGCCTCTGGTAGGGCTGGATGTTTGAGAGGGCTGGAACCTTAACGGGTTCCAGCCCTTTTTGTTTTCAAACCTGGCTTGCGCTCAGGATCGCGGTGGCGATCAGCAGCAGGCCCATGATGCGGGCGGCCACCGTCGATGCGGCCGGATGCGCGGCGAACCAGCCGCTGGCGCCGCTCGCGGCATACGCCAGCGCGCCGTAGACGCCCAGCTGGGTCAGCGCCGTGATACCGCCCAGCACGCCGGACTGCACCCACAGCGGTCCCTGTCCAGGCCGAAGGAATTGCGGAAAGATCGCCAGCATGAAGATGTAGGCCTTGGGGTTGAGCAGGCTGGTGGTCAGCGCGCGGCGGAAGATGACGCCGTCGGCCATCGCTTCGGCGCCCGGCGTCGGGTGGAAAATGCTGTCGCTGCGCAGCAGGGTGTAGCCCATCCATGCGA
This sequence comes from Duganella sp. CT11-25, assembly GCF_047302815.1. Classification (NCBI taxonomy): domain Bacteria; kingdom Pseudomonadati; phylum Pseudomonadota; class Betaproteobacteria; order Burkholderiales; family Oxalobacteraceae; genus Duganella; species Duganella sp. CT11-25. Next base: position 818,723 of record NZ_JBKBFD010000001.1, on the reverse strand, counting down.
TATAGACGGCGCCGCCCAGCAGCATGAGCTTGAACAGCGGCGGCCAGACCTGCAGCACCACCGCCACGCCCAGCGCGCCCATGCACAAATGGCAGAAGCCGCCGACGACGATGCCGCTGACCGCCGCCATGCCGGCGCGCCGCCCGCCCAGCATCGAGCTGCCCATGACGAACGCCATGTCCAGTCCGGGCAGGGCGACCACGCCGAATACCACGATGAAATACAGCCAGAGATTGGCGGCCTGTGTCATGTCTCGCTCCTGAAAATGTTCGTTTGGAACAGCATAAAGAGTAAATAGGACGGATTTGGCCCTGTTTTCCTGATATCTTTGCGGCATGTACCATCCAACTACCCGGGTTTTGGCCGTGCTGGAGCTGTTGCAGACGCATGGCCGCATGAGCGGCGCCGACATGGCCAGGCGACTGGAGGTCGACGGCCGCACGCTGCGCCGCTACATCGTCATGCTGGAGCAGATCGGCATCCCGATCACGGCGGAGCGCGGCCGCCACGGCGGCTACGCGCTGATGCCGGGATTCAAGCTGCCGCCGATGATGTTCACCGACGACGAGGCGCTGGCCTTGTCCCTGGGCCTGCTCGCGGCGCGCGGGCTGGGACTGGCGGAAGCGGCGCCGGCGGTGGCCAGCGCGCACGCCAAGCTGGAGCGCATCATGCCGGATGGCCTGCGGCGCCGTGTCAGCGCCATCGATGACACGGTGCGGCTGGATCTGCGCGCGCCGTCGTATCGCGATGCGCCGCCATCCGACAATGCGGCGCTGAGCGCGCTCAGCATGGCGGCCAAGGAGGGCAGGCGCGTACACCTGCACTACCGCGCCGGCGGTGTGGACAGCGAGCGCGATTTCGACACCTACGGCCTGGCTTACTACGGCGGCTACTGGTATGCGGTCGGCCACTGCTACCTGCGGCAGGACATGCGCACCTTTCGGCTGGACCGCGTGCGGCAGGTGTTGCCGGCGCGCGGCCTGGTGCGGCGTCCGCCGGGATTCGACGCGCTGGAACACTTGCGGCTGGCGGTGGCGACGGTGCCGCGCAGGTTCGCCGCCAGGATATTGATGCAGACCGACCTGGAAAGCGCGCGCCGCGCCTTCATCGACACCATAGGCCTGTTCGAGCAGACCGCCGAAGGCGTGCTGCTGCACAACCAGTCGGATGAACTGGGCTGGCTGGCGCGCCAGCTGGCCGCCGCGCCGTTCGAGATCCGCGTGCTGGAACCGGAAGCCCTGCGCGACGAACTGCGCACGGTAGGCGAGCGCTTGTTGCGGGCGGCTCTTTAGAAACCAACCATTTCAAATCAGATATGCTTAAGAAGATTCTTCGCCAGTTTTTCTGTCTTTGGATTTTTGTCTCGGGCTGTGCATTTTCCGAGGTCCATGACCATGAGTTCGATGACGGCTCGCAGATCAGGCTTGGGGCGCTGACGCCGGTGCAGACCGACAATCTGGTTTTGCTGGGCAAGGTATGGGGATTCATCAAATATCATCATCCGGTGGTGACCACAGGCCAGAAGCAGTGGGACTTTGAGTTGCTGCGCATCTTGCCTCAGGTGCTCGCCGCGCCTGACCGCGCGGCAGCCGAAACCGTCATGCATCAGTGGATAGAGAAGCTGGGACCGATCGCCGATTGCAAGCCTTGCTCCACCCTCGATGCCAAGGAACTCCAGCTGGCGCCGAAGCTTGAGTGGCTGAATGACACTGGATTGCTCAAGGAGGACCTGAACCGCATTTATGCCAGGCGCAGCGCCGCCGCCGAGCAGTTTTACGTAACCCAGGTTCCGAATATCGGCAATCCCCAATTCGCCAACGAGCTGCCCTACAAGGACATCCAGTTTCCGGATGCCGGGTTCCAGCTACTCTCGCTTTTCCGCTTTTGGAATATCATCGAGTATTGGGCGCCGTACCGCGATCAGATCGGCGAGGACTGGGACGGCGTGCTGCGGCAATCCATCGCCAGGGTCACCTTGGCCAGGAGTCGCCAGAGCTATGAGCTGGAAATGATCGCGGTGATCGCACGCATACACGACACGCATGCCAATTTATGGAGCTCGCTCGCCGTGCGGCCGCCGGTCGGCGACTGCAGCCTTCCCGTCGTCGTGCGTTTCGTTGAAGGCCGCGCCGTCGTCACCGCCTATGCGGACGAGGAGGCAGGCAAGGCCAGCGGTCTTCAGGTCGGCGACATGATCGAAGCGATGGATGGCAGTCCTGTGGACAAGCTGATCCAGGCGTGGCGCCCTTACTACGCCGCCTCCAATGAACCGACACGGCTGCGCGACATGGCCAGGGGCTTCGGCGCGGGTGCTTGCGGGCCGCTTGCCGTCCGGGTGCGGCGCGCCAGCGGCCCGCAGGAGTTGACCGCCACCCGCGTGTCGAGAACGCTGTTGAGACGGCCGACCACGCACGACCGGGCGGGCGATACCTTCCAACTGCTGCCCGACAACATCGCGTATATCAAGTTGTCCTCCATCAAGCGGACCGACATTCCCACGTATATGAAACTGGCTGCGGCAAGCAAGGGCTTGATCATCGATATTCGAAACTATCCATCTGATTTTGTTCCTTTTGCCCTCGGCCAGCATCTGCTCGACCGGCCGACGGACTTTGTGCGCTTTACCGTGGGCGACCTCAGCAATCCAGGCGCATTTCATTGGGGGGCCCAGTTGAAAATTGAGCCGCAGCAGCCGCACTACGCCGGCAAGGTCATGATACTGCTCGACGAGACCTCCCAGAGCCAGTCCGAATTCACGGCGATGGCCTTGCGCATCGGTGTGCGCGCGAAAGTGATCGGCAGCACCACCGCAGGCGCCGACGGCAACATCTCGCCGTTTTCCTTGCCGGGCGGCTTGAGTTCCATGATCAGCGGCATCGGCGTTTTTTATCCGGGCAAGCAGCCGACGCAAGGTGTAGGCATCCTCCCCGACATCGAAGTCAAACCGACCATCCGTGGCATCCGGGCGGGCCTGGACGAGGTGCTGGATGCGGCCATTGCTGAAATACGCCGGGACTGATGGGCTGCGCACGGTAGGCGAGTGCTTGTTGCGGGCGGCACGCGTCCGCTAGAATGCCGCCACGAAAAACTTCCTTAAGGAACCATGCATCTCTTACAGCGATCCGTGACCGCTGCCGCGCTCCTGTGCGGCCTGTTTTCCTCCGGCCTGGCCCTGGCCGGCAACTGCCCCTCCTTTTATGTCGATGGCCGCCTGCCGGAGATCCGCAACACCAAGATGAATGCCGCCACCACCGAGTTGTGCTACGGCGTGTTCGGCGTCATGCACTCCGCGATCACGCGCACGCCGCTGTGGTCGGCCGAGCATCTGACGGCGGAAAATATCGAAGCCGCGAAAAACCTGTCGCGCGAAAATTCCTTCCATACAGAATCGCGCCTGCCGCCGTTTGCGCGCGCCGAACTGTCCGACTATGCGCGCAGCGGCTACGATCGCGGCCACATGGCGCCCAACGGCGACATGCCGGACCGCCGCAGCCAGCATGAAAGCTTCACGCTGGCCAACATGGTGCCGCAGGACGCCGACAACAACCGCCATGTCTGGGCCGGCATCGAGGGCGCGGTGCGCAAGCTGGCGCGGAAGGAGGGCAACCTGTATGTGATCACCGGCCCGGCCTTCATCGGCGGCAATCTGCAAAAGGTCGGCAACGTGCTGGTGCCCACGCACTTGTACAAGCTGGTGTACAGCCCGCGCCAGCGCGCCGGCGCCGCCTTCTTCATCGAGAACCGCGCCGACGCCGAATATGCGATGCTGAGCATCGCCCAACTGGAGAGCAGGGTGGGCATCGACCTGTTGCCGACATTGTCGGCGAACGAGAAAAATGCCATGCTGCGCCTGCCCAAGGTGAAACCACGCAAAGACCGGAGCTGATGATGCATCAATTTGTACCCTACAAGAACGAGTCCGATGTGCTGAACATCGGCGGCCTGCAGATCGAGAACCGCCTGGACCGCGTCACCCTCAGCGGCGATGTCGACCTGACCGCCGACCAGGCCGGGCTGGCCGACGCCCGCGCGCTGCACCAGTTGCTGGGCGCGGTGGTGGCGGCGCTCGAAGGGCGGGACTTGCCGCCCACCTTGCCGGCGGCCGCCAGCGTGACCGTGGCCAATCCGTTTGAGTGACGCCATGGCGATCCATTTCAACTCGGACGCCGAGATCGCCGCCATCGGCCAGGGCTTGCTCGAACGCACGCTGCCCAAGGCCGAGTGGACCCACGCCGCCCACCTGGCCGCCGCCGCGTGGCTGATCGCCGCTTGCCCGCAACTGGATCCGGCGCGCGACATGCCCGGCATCATCCGTGCCTACAACGAGACGAGCGGCGTGGCCAACACCGACACCGGCGGCTATCACGACACGATTACCCAGGCCTCGCTGCTGGCGGTGCGCGATTTCCTGTCGCGCCAGCCGCCCGGCACGCCGCTGCATGTCGCATGCGAGCGACTGATCGCCTCGCCCTACGGCAGCAAGACATGGTTGTTGGAATATTGGACGCCCGAGATGCTATTCTCCAAGGAGGCGCGGCGCAGCTGGCTGGCGCCCGATCGCGCACCATTGCCTTTTTAGAAGGCAATGTTAATATGGCTTACCTTTAAAATTTCCATATGGCAACGTCATGACCTTTGTTACCGGCAATAATTCGATCGATTCACTGCTGTACAGCAGCTGGAATCCGGTCGCGGGTCAGGCGGTTTCGCTGACCTACAGCTTTTTGACCAGGGTGCCGGCCGACGCCACGTCCGACGACGCCAATGGTTTCAAGGCCATGACGGCCGGGCAGCAGCAGGGCGTGCGCGAGGCGTTGGCGACCTGGGCGGCGGTGGCCAACATCAGCTTCACCGAGGCGGCGTCGGGCGGCGACATCCAGATCGGCACCAACGACCAGGGTACGCAGAGCAGCGGCTACGCCTACCTGCCCGGCAGCGGGTCGGTCTCCTTGTTCACCAACAACAAGAACACTTACAACTTCAGCTTTGCCGACGGCGATTTCGGCATCGCGGTGCTGATCCATGAGCTGGGCCATACGCTGGGCCTCAAGCATCCGGGCGACTACGATTCGACCGGCACCTCGATCGAAGGCCCGTTCCTGCCAGCGGCGACGGACAATGTCGACTACACCCAGATGTCCTACAACACCGGCGCCGGTTTCAAGCTGAACGGCAACTACGGCATCACACCGATGCTGTACGACATACAGGCGATGCAGTATCTATATGGCGCCAACATGAGCTACCACACCGGCGCCGACACCTACAGCTTCGGCAGGGACGCCGCGCTGCAGTGCATCTGGGACGCCGGCGGCACGGACACGCTCGACTTTTCCAGTTGCAGCACCGCGACCATCATCAACCTGAACGCGGGCAGCTTCAGCGAGACCGCGCCGGGCTACAACAATATCTCGATCGCCTACAACGTGACCATCGAACGCGCCATCGCCGGCAGCGGCGGCTCGACGATTTATGCCAACGCGGGCGGCAATGTGATCATCGGCGGCGCCGGCAGCGACATCATCCACGAGGGCGCCGGCAACGACCAGATCACCGGCGGCGGCGGCCGCGATACGGTGATTTTCGACAAAGGCTTCTCGGCTTTCACGGTCGGCGGCAGCCTGGCGGCGCTGACGGTATCCGGCGACGGCGTCGATACGTTGAACGGCATCGCCACGCTGAAGTTCAGCGACCGCACCATTGAGCTGGCCAACTTCGACGCCGTGCAGGGCGGCACCGCCAATGCCGATGTGCTCGTTGCCGGCGCCGGCAACGAACTGATTACCGGCGGCGCCGGCATCGACGTGCTCAAGTTCAGCGGTGCCCGCAGCGGGTACCAGGTGGGCGCGAACGGCGCCGGCTTCATTGTCGCCGACCAGCTGGGCAGCGGCGGCACCGACTTGCTCAGCGGCATCGAACGCTTGCAGTTCGCCGACGGCAGCGGCGTGGCGCTCGATATCGGCGGCGCGGCGGGGCAGACCTACCGCCTGTACCAGGCCGCGTTCAACCGCACGCCGGACGCCGGCGGCGTCGGCTTCTGGCTGGACCAGCTCGACCATGGCCTGACCCTGTTAAAAATGTCGCAATTCTTTCTCGACAGCCCGGAGAGCGTGCGCACCTATGGCGCGCTGGACAACACGGCCTTCGTCAACCTGATCTACGCCAATGTGCTGCACCGCGCGCCAGACGCCAGCGGCCTGGATTTCTACCTTCACGGTTTCGACGCCGGCCAGTTCACCCGGGCGCAGGTGCTGCAAGGGTTCTCCGAGTCGCCCGAAAACCAGGCGGCCGTCATCGGCTCGATCACCAACGGCGTGACCTACACCATTGTCTAGTTAATAAATAGTTGCCTTGATGTAATTACGTGTTAAGATTGCCATCTTTTATATTTTTTGGTGGCAACAACATGAGTCTTGAAAGCGGCGACATTTACATCGATGCCCTGGTGGGCGGCAGCTGGAAAACCAAGCCGGGCACGGGCGCGGTACTGACCTACAATTTCATGACCACGGCACCGACGGATGTGCCGGACGGCGATGTCACCGGGTTCGCGGTGCTGACCGCCGTGCAACAGGACGGCGTCAAGAAGGCATTGGCGACCTGGGCCGCCGTCGCCAACGTCAGTTTCTTCGGCTTCAGCGGCAGCGGCGATATCCAGTTCGGCACCAGCAACCAAGGCACCGACAGCGGCGGGTTCGCCTATATGTCCCGCGGTCCCGGCGATCCCGCCTATGTCTTCACGAATAACGTGTCGGACGTGAATTTCAGCTTCGGGGACGGCGGCTACGGCCTGATGACCATCATCCACGAAATCGGCCATGCGCTGGGGCTGAAGCATCCGGGCGACTACAACGCCGGCGGCGCCGTCGCCAAAGGCCCGTTCCTGCCGGAAGACTACGACAACACCGACTACACGCTGATGTCGTATAACGACGGCTACGCCTTCTATGCGCTCGGCAAGTACGCCGCGACGCCGATGATGCTGGACATCCAGGCCGTGCAGTATCTGTACGGCGCCAACATGACGTATCACGCCTTCGCCGACACCTATCGCGTCACCACCAGCACCGCGCCGATGTGCATCTGGGACGCCGGCGGCACCGATACGCTGGACTTCTCGGGCTGCAGCGGCAAGACGGTGATCGACCTGAACGAGGCATCCTTCAGCTCGACGGGGGGCGATAACTACAATGTGTCGATCGCCTACAACGTGGTGATCGAGCGCGCCATCGCCGGCAACGGCGGCTCGGTCATCATCACCAACGAAGAGGGCAACACCATCATCGGCGGCACCGGCGACGACCTGGTCTACCTCGGCGGCGGCGACGATGTCGTCACCGGCGGCGGCGGCAAGGACACCGCGGTGTTCTATAGCGACTACTCGGACTACCTGCTGAGCGGCACCACCGCCAGCCTCAAGGTGGTCGGCGACGGCACCGATATGCTGAACGGCATCAAGGAACTGAAATTCGACGACCGCACCATCGACCTGAGCGGCTACGTCGCCGTGCGCGCCGGCACCAACCTCAAGGACGTCATCACGGCCGGCGCGGGCAATGAACTGGTCACCGGCGGCGCCGGCCTGGACGTGGAAAAGTTCGGCGGCGCGCGCGCCAATTACACCGTCAAGGCGGACGGCGGCGCATTCACCGTCACCGACCTGGCCGGCAATGGCGGCAAGGATCTGCTGGGCGGTATCGAGCGCCTGCAGTTCGCCGACGGCAGCGGCGTGGCGCTGGACATCGACGGCGCCGCCGGCCAGACCTATCGCCTGTACCAGGCCGCGTTCAACCGCAAGCCGGATGCCGGCGGCGTCGGCTTCTGGCTGGACCAGCTCGACCATGGCCTGACGCTGTTGAAAATGGCGCAGTTCTTCCTCGACAGCCCGGAGAGCGTGCGCACCTATGGCGCGCTGGACAACACCGCCTTCGTCAAGGTGATGTACCAGAACGTGCTGCACCGCGCGCCCGATGCCGAAGGCCTGAAGTTCTATCTGGATGGCTTCGACGCCGGTGCGTTCACGCGGGCGCAGGCGCTGCAGGGCTTCTCGGAATCGGCGGAAAACCAGGCCGCCGTCATCGGTTCCATCACCAACGGCGTGGAGTACACGATCGTCTAGCCGCTTGGTTGCCTTTTCGTTAAACGTCGTGCTAGGATTGCCATCTTTTCACATTTCTCGATGGCAATATGAGTTTAACAACTGGCGACAACACAATCGATGCCTTGGTGGGCAGCAGCTGGAATACCAAGGCGGGCAAATCCGTGGCGCTGACCTACAGCTTCATGTCCCAGTTGCCCGACGTGGCCAAGCTGGCCAGCAAGACCGGCTTCCTGCCGATGACCGCGACGCAGGAAGCGGGCGCCGAGAAGGCGATGGCGCTGTGGGCGGCGGTCGCCAACGTGACCTTCACCGAGGTGGCCAGCGGCGGCCAGATCCAGTTCGGGACCAATAACCAGGGCACCGCCAGCTCCGGGTCCGCCTATCTTCCCGATGGGCGCGGGAATCCGGTTTACCTGTTCATCAACAACGTCGCCAGCGCCAACAGCAGCTTCGCCGATGGCGGCTACGGGCTGGAAACCATGTTGCATGAGATCGGCCACACACTGGGACTGAAGCACCCCGGCGATTACGATGCCACCGGCGCCACCACCAATGGCCCGTTCCTGCCGAAAGACAGCGACGTGCGCTCCAATACGATCATGTCGTATAACAACGACGCCAGTTTCGACCTGCTCAGGAAGTACGGCGACACGCCGATGCTGTACGACATCCAGGCGATGCAATATCTGTACGGCGCCAATATGACGTATCACACCGGCGACGACGTCTACAAGTTCACCGACAAGTCGGCGCCGCAGTGCATCTGGGACGCCGGCGGCAGCGACACCCTCGATTTCTCGGCCTGCACCGGTTTCACCCGCATCGACCTCAATTCCGGCTACCTCAGCACCACGGCACCCGGCTACGACAATGTCAGCATCGCCTATCACGCGACGATCGAGCGCGCCGTCGCCGGCAACGGCGGCTCGGCCATCTATGCCAACGACGCCGGCAACATGCTGCAGGGCGGCATCGGCGCCGACAGTTTCCATCAGGGCGCGGGCAACGATACCGTGATTGGCGGCGGCGGCAGCGATACCGTGTTCTTCACCCACAATTATGCCGACTACCTGTTCACTGGCAACCTCAACACGCTGACGGTGACAGGCGAGGGCACCGATCTGCTGACCGGCATCAGCAAGCTGCAGTTCGCGGACCGGGCCATCACGCTGGGTATTTACGCCGCAGTGCAAACCGGCACCGGCGGCAATGATGTGCTGACCGCCGTGGCGGGCAGCGAACTGGTGACGGGTGGGGCAGGCCTCGACGTCGAGAAGTTCGGCGGCACCCGCGCCAATTACAGCGTCAAGGCCAATGGCGCCGAGTTCAGCGTACTCGACATGTCGGGCAATGGCGGCACCGATTTGCTCAGCGGCGTGGAGCGCTTGCAGTTTGCCGACGGCAGCGCCGTCGCGCTGGATATCGGCGGCGCGGCCGGCCAGACCTACCGCCTGTACCAGGCCGCCTTCAACCGCAAGCCGGACGCCGGCGGCGTCGGCTTTTGGCTGGACCAGCTCGATCACGGCCTGTCGCTGTTGAAAATGGCGCAATTCTTCCTCGACAGCCCGGAAAGCGTCAGCAACTACGGCAAGCTGGACAACACGGCCTTCGTCGACCTGATGTACCAGAACGTGCTGCACCGGGCGCCGGACGCTTCGGGCCTGAAGTTCTACCTCGACGGTTTCGACGCCGGCACATTCACCCGCGCGCAAGTGCTGCAAGGTTTCTCGGAGTCGTCGGAAAACCAGGCCGCCGTCATCGGTTCGATCACCAATGGCGTCGAATACACGATCGTCTAAGCCACCGGGCATGCGATGAAAGCAACTTATGTTGCTTTTTGATTAGCACATGCTAGAATTACCATCTTTTCTATTTCATGGTGGCAATTTTATGAGTTTGACGAACGGCAGCGTTTATATCGATTCCCTGGTATCGACCAGCTGGAACAGCACGGCGGGCAAGCCGGTCGTCCTGACCTACAGTTTCCTGACTGCGGCGCCGACCGACTATGCGGCCAAGGACGTCAGCGGCTTCGCCGCCATGAACGCTGCCCAGGCGGCCGGCGTCAAGGCGGCGTTGGCCAGCTGGTCGGCTGTGGCCAATATCACCTTCGTTCCTGTGGCCAGCGGCGGCCAGATCGAATTCGGCACCAGTGACCAGGGCCACGACAGCGGGGCCTTCTCCTACCGCCCGGACGGGCACGGCTCCACGCTGTACGTGCTGTCCAACAATACGTTGAATGTGAATTTCGACATGACAGCCGGCAATTACGGCCTGTCGACGCTGATCCACGAGGTCGGCCACACGCTCGGCTTCAAGCACCCGGGCGACTATGGCGCGGGTACCGGCACCACCGTCGGCCCGTTCCTGCCTGCAGACTATGAGAACCGCGATTATTCGATCATGTCGTACAACGACGGCGCCGGTTTCGAATGGTCGAATTCCTATGACGCCACGCCGATGGTGTTGGATATCCAGGCGATACAATACCTGTACGGCGTCAACAAGTCCTACCATGCGTCCGACGACACCTACCGCTTCACCGACACGTCGGCGGCGCAATGCGTCTGGGACGCGGGCGGCAACGACACCTTCGATTTCTCGCAGTGCACCCAGCGCACGCTGATCAATCTGCGCGAGGGCGGTTTCAGCTCGACCGAGCCGGCCTACTCCAATATCAGCATCGCGTTTAACGTGAATATCGAGAAGGCGATCGCCGGCAGCGGCGGCTCGTACATGTTCGCCAACAACAATGGCAACACGCTCGTGGGCGGCGCCGGCACCGATATCATTTACGAAGGCGGCGGCAACGACACCATCAGCGGCGACGGCGGCGACACGGTGGTCTTCCAAGGCAATACCGACGCCTTCACGCTCAGCGGCAGCAAGCTGGCACTGACGGTGATCGGCCACGGCAGCGACACCGTGAGCAACATCGGCACGCTGGAGTTCAACGACCGCACCATCAGACTGAGCAACTACGCCACGCTGCAAGGGGGCACGGCCGATAACAACGTCTTTACCGCGGTGGCCGGTAACGAGCTGGTGACCGGCGGCGCCGGCCTCGACACCGAACAATTCGGCGGCAAGCGCGCCGACTACAAGATCACGGCCGACGGCCGGGACTTTACCGTGACCGACAGCGCCGGCAACGGCGGTGCCGATTTGCTGGCCGGCGTCGAACGCCTCAGGTTCGCCGACGGCAAGGCGGTGGCGCTGGATATTGACGGCGCGGCCGGCCAGACCTACCGCCTGTACCAGGCCGCGTTCAACCGCAAGCCGGACGCCGGCGGCGTCGGCTTCTGGCTGGACCAGCTCGATCACGGCCTGTCGCTGTTGAAAATGGCGCAGTTCTTCCTCGACAGCCCGGAAAGCGTCAGCAACTACGGCAAGCTGGACAACACGGCCTTCGTCGACCTGATGTACCAGAACGTGCTGCACCGCGCGCCGGACGCTTCGGGCCTGAAGTTCTACCTCGACGGTTTTGACGCCGGCACTTTCACCCGCGCGCAAGTGCTGCAGGGCTTCTCGGAATCGTCGGAAAACCAGGCCGCCGTCATCGGTTCGATCACCAATGGCGTCGATTACATCCCGGTGGCCTGACCGCCGGGCAGGCTGATGCGGTTGCGGCCCATGTGCTTGGCGCGGTAGAGCGCCGAGTCGGCGGTCGCCACCAGCTGGCTGGGATCGTTTTCCGGCGCCGCCAGCGCGGTCGCCGCGCCGATGCTGACCGTCACCACGTGCTGCTTGCTGCCCAGGTTGGGCAGGTGCAGCTGCTCCACGCGGCAGCGGATGCGCTCGGCGACGATGGCCGCGCCTTTCAGGGACTGGTTGGGCAGGATGACCGCGAATTCCTCGCCGCCGTAGCGCGCCACCAGGTCGTTGGCGCGCATCTCGCTCGACACCGCGCAGGCGATGCGCTGCAGGCACTCGTCGCCGCCCAGGTGGCCGTAGGCGTCGTTGTACTGTTTGAAGTTGTCGACATCGACCATCAGCAACGACAAAGGCTGCTGCTGGCGCAGCGCGCGCTGCCACTCGGCCTGCAGGGTGTCGTCGAAGCAGCGGCGGTTGGCCAGGCCGGTCAGGCCGTCGCGCGTGGCCAGCTGTTCCAGCGCCACCTGGGCGCGTTTTTCATCGGTGACGTCGCGCAGGGTTTCCACCACGGCCACCAGCTTGCCGTCGCCGTCGAAGATCGGGCTGGCGTCGGCGGCCAGGTAGCGGCGCCGGCCCAGGCGCGGCATGTCGCACCAGTTCTCGGCGCACAGGTTGTTGTCGGTGTCGTTGCGGCGCGCGTGCTGGTGGTACAACTGGTGCAGCTCGGCGCTGCGGCCCTGTATCACCAGGTCGGCCAGCGTCGGGCGCTGCTCCTGGTAAAAGCTCTTCCAGTGATCCGAGGTGCCCAGCACCTCCCAGTCCTGCACGCCGGTCAGGCGTTCGCAGGCGCGGTTCCAGATGATGACCTTGCCATTGATATCGACCACGAACGTGGGAATCACCAGCAGTTCCATCAGCTTGAGCGCAAAGCCGTGCTGCTGGTCCGCCTGGTTGGCCTCCATCAGGTGCTGGATCTTGTTGCTTCCGTTCATGGCCGCGCCTTTTGGTTTTTATTGGATCGGGAAGGACATCGTGAGCGCCGTGCCGAAGCCGGGCGTGCTGGCGATGTCGAAGCGGCCGCCGGCTTCGGTCACGCGCTGGGCGATGCCGCGTAAGCCGCTGCCGCGCGCGGCCGGCGGATGCGGCAGGCCGACGCCGTTGTCGCGCACCGTCAGGCTCAGGCTGTTTTCCTGGCGGAAGATGCCGACGCAGACTTCCGACGCCTGGGCATGGCGCACGATATTGCTCAGCGATTCCTGCAGCACGCGGTAGACCATGTTTTCCACGCTGCCGTCCGGCCGGGCGCTGAAGACTTCCGGCTCGGCGTCCAGACGGCAGGGAATGCCGCTCAGGCGCGAGAATTGCTCGACCTGTTGCTGGACCGCCCCCTGCAGCCCGGATTCCAGCGCTTCGGGCTGCAGATCGCGTACTATCGAACGCAGGGAGCGCGTGGTTTGCCGGATGCGGTCTTCGAATTGCATCAGCGGCCGGCTTAGCGCGGGATGCTGCTCGGCCAGGACGCGCGCGTCCATGCTCAGCGCCAGCAGATGCTGGCCCAGATCGTCGTGCAGATCGCGCGCGATGCGGCGGCGCTCGGCGTCGCGCAGCGACTGCTGCGCTGCGCTGAGATGACAGACTTGCTTGCGGGTATCGGCCAACGCCAGCTCGGCCTGGTCGTGCTGGTCACGTTCCTGGCGCAGCATGCGGCGCAGCGTCGCCAGCTCGGAGCGTTGCCGATACTGCCTCCAGAGCAGGAGCAGGGCGGTCAATGCCAGCACGCAGGCGCCGGCGGCGATGATGTCGATTTCAAAGGCGGGTGATGCATATCTCATGGTGTATCGTCTCCGGGATGGATTGCACCGAACGAAAATACCGTGTTTGCGGCGTTGCAGCATTGTGAAAAGTCAACTTTCGTCAGGATGCCCGGGAAAGTGTCATGTCGGATATAATTGAGGGTTGTCCAATCAGGAAATATCGTGACTTACAGCATCAAAGAGATTTTCTACACGCTGCAGGGCGAGGGCGCCCATGCGGGCCGTCCCGCCGTGTTTTGCCGTTTTTCCGGCTGTAATTTGTGGACCGGCCGCGAGAGCGACCGCGCCAGCGCCGTGTGCCAGTTCTGCGATACCGACTTTGTCGGCACCGACGGCGAAGGCGGCGGCAAGTTCAAGACGCCGGAGGAATTGGCCGCGACCATCAACGCGCTGTGGCCGGCATCCTACCCGGCCAGCAAATATGTGGTCTTCACCGGCGGCGAGCCGCTGCTGCAGCTGGACAAACCGCTGATCGACGCGATGCACGCGGTCGGCTTCACCATCGCGATTGAAACCAACGGCACGCTGCCGGTGCCGGAAGGTGTCGACTGGATTTGCGTCAGCCCGAAAATGGGCTCGACGCTGGTGGTGACCAAGGGCAGCGAAATCAAGGTCGTGATCCCGCAGACGGGGCAGGACCTGGCCGCTTACGAGCATCTGGATTTCGAGAATTTCTTCGTGCAAGCGATGGACGGCCCGCTGGCCGAGTTCAATACCAAACTGGCGATCGAGACCTGCAAGCGCAATCCGAAATGGAAGCTGAGCCTGCAAACCCATAAACTTTTACAAATACCTTAGAAGAAACAAGTCATGCTGACCATTACCCGTAAGCTGGAATTCGACGCCGGCCACCGCATTCCCGACCACAAGAGCCAGTGCCGCAACCTGCACGGCCACCGCTACACGCTGGAAATCACGCTGACCGGCAAAATCATCACGGCCGAAGGCAATTCCGACAACGGCATGATCATGGACTTTTCCGACATCAAGGCGCTGGCCAAGGAGCACCTGGTCGACGTCTGGGACCACGCCTTCATCGTCTACGAAAAAGACGCCGCGGTGCGCGATTTCCTGGCCACGCTGCCGAACCACAAGACGGTGGTGATCGACCGCATCCCGACCGTGGAAAACCTGGCGCACGTGGCCTTCGGCATCCTCAAGGAAGCCTACAAGGACCGCTACGGCACAGGCCTGCACCTGCACAAGCTGGTGTTGCACGAAACCCCGAACTGCTGGGCAGAGATCACCGATGCCGGATAAGGAGCATCCAGCGCTGCATTTCATGCGGCTGGCGCTCGAACAGGCCCGGCATGCGCGGGACCTGGGCGAAGTGCCGGTCGGCGCGGTGGTGGTCAAGGACGGCGCGGTGATCGCGGTCGGCTACAACCAGCCGATCGGCAAGCACGACCCGACCGCGCACGCGGAAATCGTCGCCTTGCGCGCGGCCGCCGAAGCGCTGGGCAACTACCGCCTGCCGGGCTGCGAGTTGTATGTGACGCTGGAGCCGTGCGTGATGTGCTCCGGCGCCATGATGCATGCGCGCCTGGCCAAGGTGGTGTACGGCGCCGCCGACCCCAAGACCGGCGCGGGCGGTTCGGTGGTCAACCTGTTCGAGCAGGAGCAATTGAATCATCACACTGAGATCGCCGGCGGCGTCATGGCCGAGGAGTGCGGCGCCATGCTCAAGAGTTTCTTCGCTGCCCGCCGCGCGGCAGCCGCTGCCGCCAAGCGGGGCGCGCAAGATTAGTAAAAATGGTATGCTGAAGTCCAAGTAACCGGCACTATTCTGGGAGACGGCTTTGGCTACCGCGCACGCAAACGGCATCACGATCGCCTACGAAACCAGCGGCAATCCGCTCGACACGCCGGTGCTGCTCATCATGGGGCTGGGCATGCAACTGATCGCCTGGCCGCAGGACCTGGTCGACGGCCTGGTGGAGCAGGGCTATTACGTGATCCGCTACGACAACCGCGATATCGGCCTGTCCAGCAAACTCCACCGCTACAAGAAGCCCAACCTGGTGCTGGCCTACCTCAAGTCGCTGGTCGGCTGGAAGCAGGCCAGCGGCTACACGCTCCACGACATGGCCGACGACGCGCTGGGCCTGCTCGACGCGCTGGGCATCGGCAAGGCGCACGTGGTGGGCGTGTCGATGGGCGGCATGATCGCGCAGATCTTCGCCGCGCGCTTTGCCGGCCGCACGCTCAGCCTGACCTCCATCATGTCCAGCAGCGGACGGCGCGGCCTGCCCGGCCCGACGCCGGCCGCCCGCAATGCGCTGATGCGCGCGCCCGCCGATCCGGGCGACCGCAAGGCGGTGGTGGACCGCGGCGTGGCCGTGATGCGGCTGATCGGCAGCCCGTCGTTCCCGACGCCGGAACGCACGCTGCGCGCCAGTATCGAGCGGGCGCTGGATCGCAGCATCAGCCCGGACGGGCTGGCGCGGCAGATGGTGGCCATCGTCGCCTCCGGCGACCGCACGCCGTTGCTGCGCAAGATACGCTGTCCGGCGCTGGTGATACACGGCGCGGCCGATCCGCTGGTGCCGCTGGCCTGCGGCGTCGATACGGCGGAGGCCATTCCCGGCGCCCGCCTGCAGGTGATCGAAGGCATGGGCCACGATCTGCCGCCGCAGCTGATCGAGCGCCTGCTGGCCTTGCTCGACCACCACCTGCGCGGTAATATGGTGCCGGAACCTCCTCCGCTGGCCCCGCATCGCGCCGGCAGCGGCACCCACCATTGAATCACTGACAGAGACACTTTGAGCACATCGAAAATCGGCATCGCGATTGCCGCACCGGGCGGCGCCGCGCCCGACAACGCGGCCCTGCAACTGGGCGTGCAACGGCTGGAGCAGCAAGGCTTCCTGGTCCACAACTATTACGACGACGACAAGAAATTCCAGCGCTTCGGCGGCACCGACGCCGGCCGGCTGGCGCAGCTGAACGCGGCCGCTGCCGATCCCGACGTGCGGATCGTCGTGGCCTTGCGCGGCTCCTACGGCATGAGCCGCTTGCTGCCGCGGATCGATTTCCGCAAGATGGCCGACAGCGGCAAGCTGTTCGTCGGCTACAGCGATTTCACCGCCTTCCAGATGCCGCTGATGAAGCAAACCGGACGCATCAGCTTTGGCGGCCCGATGATGTGCGACGATTTCATCCGTGCCGAGCCGGTGGACTACACGCTGAACCAGTTCTGGGATTGCCTGCGCGGTCCGGTGCACACGGTGCGCGGCGCGGTGGCCGAGGGCGGGGCGGACAATCCGGTGATCGATGTCAGCGGCAAGCTGTGGGGCGGCAACCTGGCGATGATGGTCAGCCTGCTCGGCACGCCGTATTTTGCGGCGATCGACAACGGCATCGTCTTCATCGAGGATATCAGCGAGCACCCGTACCGGGTCGAGCGCATGGTGCTGCAGCTGTTTTACGCCGGTGCGCTGGATGGCCAGCGGGCGCTGGTGCTGGGGGATTTTTCGGGCTACAAGCTGAGCCCGATGGACAACGGCTACGACTTCGAGGCGATGTTGGCGTATCTGCGCCAGTGCCTGCCGATCCCGGTGCTGACCGGGCTGCCGTTCGGCCATATCAAGGAGCGCGCCACGCTGCCGTATGGCGGCATGGCGCACCTGGTGTCGGACCGGCGCGGCTTCGCGCTGACGATCGGCGACTACCCTACGTTGTAGTTGCCGTACTACCGCATCGGCGCGGGAGGCGGATAGATGATGATGGGCGCCGGCGGAGGTGCCGGCTGCGGCGAGGGCGAAGGGGCTTGCTGAATCTTCCGGATTTCGGTCTGCAATTGGCCGAGCGCGGAATTCAGCATATAGCCTGTTACCGAAGTGGAAACAGTGACGCCGGCCAGCACAATGCCGGCGACCCATTTGTACAAATCCGTCAATGTGCGGTTCCAGCGCGCTTCCATTTCGGCCCGATAGGCTTGGTCCATGGCGGATTGCTCGGCCCGGTGGGCATCGTACAGCGCGGATTGCTCCCTGAGCGCCGTCATCAGGGCCGCATCCCGGGCATCGATATAGTCTTTGTCGGTCGTCGCACGCATCGGGCTATCGTGATTCCCGGCTCCGGCATTGTCAATCTCGGCAAGATGGTGACTTGAGGTGCCTCAATTCTCTGTAAGTGCTTGTTTTATATAGGGGTATCCCACGGACATCCTTGATTGCTGTATAATCCCGCCTTTCCGCGTCACCTCTATTCAAAGTCCAAGTCCAATATGCTCTCTACAGCAAACATCACGATGCAATTCGGCGCCAAGCCGCTGTTCGAAAACATCTCCGTCAAGTTCGGCGATGGCAACCGCTATGGCCTGATCGGCGCCAACGGTTGCGGCAAGTCCACCTTCATGAAAATCCTCGGCGGCGACCTGGAACCGTCGGGCGGCAACGTGATGCTGGATACGAACGAGCGCCTCGGCAAGCTGCGCCAGGATCAGTTCGCCTTTGAAGAGATGCGCGTGCTGGACGTGGTTATGATGGGCCACACCGAGATGTGGGCGGCGATGCAGGAACGCGATGCGATCTACGCCAACCCGGAAGCCACCGACGACGACTACATGAAGGCCGCCGACCTGGAAGGCAAAGTCTCCGAGTACGACGGCTACACCGCCGAATCGCGCGCCGGCGAACTGCTGCTGGGCGCCGGCGTGGCCATCGACCTGCACCAGGGCCCGATGAGCAATGTGTCGCCGGGCTGGAAGCTGCGCGTGCTGCTGGCGCAGGCGCTGTTCTCGAACCCGGACATCCTGCTGCTCGACGAACCGACCAATAACCTGGACATCAACACGATTCGCTGGCTGGAAGATGTGCTCAACGAGCGCAACTCCACCATGATCATCATTTCCCACGATCGCCACTTCCTGAACCAGGTCTGCACCCACGTCGCCGACATGGACTACGGCACGCTGAAGATCTATCCGGGTAACTACGACGAGTATATGTTCGCCTCGACCCAGGCGCGCAACCAGCAACTGGCCAACAATGCGAAAGCGAAAGAGAAGGTCGCCGAGCTGCAAGACTTCGTGCGCCGCTTCGCCGCCAACAAATCCAAGGCCCGCCAGGCGACTTCGCGCGCCAAGCAGATCGAGAAGATCAAGGTCGACGACATCAAGCCGTCGTCGCGCGCCTATCCGTTCGTGCGTTTCGACGGCGAGAAGAAGCTGCACCGCCTGGCGGTGGAAGTCGATTCGATCGCCAAGAAATACGACCGCCAGCTGTTCAACAACTTCAGCATCATGGTTGAAGCGGGCGAGCGCATCGCCATCATCGGCGCCAACGGCGCCGGCAAGACCACCATGTTGCGCTGCATCGGCGGCGACGACATCGCCGGCCTGCACGCCGACCACGGCATGGTCAAGTGGGCGGAAAACGCCAACGTCGGCTACATGCCGCAGGATCCTACCGAAGAGTTCGCCGACGGCGACACGCTGACCGACTGGATGGGCAAGTGGACCAAGGAAGGCGACGACGACCAGGCCGTGCGTTCGATCCTGGGCCGCCTGCTGTTCGGCGGCGACGAGGTGAAGAAGTCGGTCAAGGTGTTGTCCGGCGGCGAGAAGGGCCGCATGATGTACGGCAAGCTGATGCTGGGCCGCCACAACGTGCTGCTGCTCGATGAACCGACCAACCACATGGACATGGAATCGATCGAGTCGCTGAACATCGCGCTGGAAAAATACGCCGGCACGCTGATCTTCGTGTCGCACGACCGCGAGTTCGTATCGTCGCTGGCCAACCGCGTCATCGAGATCAAGGAAAACGAAGTGGTCGATTTCCGCGGCAACTACGAAGACTACCTGACCAGCCAGGGCATCGATTAAGCTTCCCCAAAGAATCCCGCTCCAAGCGGGATTCTTCGCAATATGCCATAGTTTAGCCACGTTTCACGTCTAACCGAACATCATGCAAACCATCGAGATCAAACCCGTCGAGTACGAACATCCACAAGACGGAGCCAGCTGTACCGCCCACGCCTGGGCGCGCACGCCAGCGACTCCTTCCCCCGATCAACGCATCGTCCTCAAGGAACGCATCAAGCGCCTGCTGAAAGAAAAGCAGGCGGTGCTCGTCTCCCATTACTACGTCGACGCCGACCTGCAGGACCTGGCCGAGGAAACCGGCGGCTGCGTCTCCGATTCGCTGGAAATGGCGCGTTTCGGCCGCGACCATCCGGCCAAGACGCTGGTGGTGGCGGGCGTGCGCTTCATGGGCGAAACCGCCAAGATCCTCAGTCCTGAAAAGCGCATCCTGATGCCGGACCTGGACGCGACCTGCTCGCTGGACCTGGGTTGCCCGGCCGACGAATTCGCCGCCTTCTGCGATCAACATCCGGACCGTACCGTCGTCGTGTACGCCAACACCAGCGCCGCCGTCAAGGCGCGCGCCGACTGGATGGTGACCTCGTCGATCGGCCTGGACATCGTCAAGCACCTGCACGAGCAGGGCAAGAAAATCCTGTGGGCACCGGACAAGCACCTGGGCGGCTACATCCAGAAGCAGACCGGCGCCGACATGCTGCTGTGGCAGGGCTCCTGCCTGGTGCACGACGAATTCAAGGGCGTCGAACTGGAGCTGCTGAAGGCCCAGTATCCGCAAGCCAAGATCCTGGTGCACCCGGAATCGCCGGCCAATGTGGTGGCGCTGGCCGACGTGGTCGGCTCGACCACGCAGATCATCAACGCCGCCGTCGAGTCGGACGCCGATACCTTCATCGTCGCCACCGACAACGGCATCCTGCACAAGATGCGCGCCGCCGCACCGGGCAAGCGCTTCATCGAAGCGCCGACCGCCGGCAACAGCGCCACCTGCAAGAGCTGCGCGCATTGCCCGTGGATGGCGATGAACGGCCTGCAGAACCTGGCCGACCTGCTGGAAAACATGGACAATCCGGCCGCCAGCGCGGCCAACGAGATCCACGTCGATCCTGAAATCGGCAAGCAGGCGGTCACCTCCATCAATCGCATGCTCGATTTCGCCGCGGCGAAAAAAGCCAAGGTACAGCCTGGCGCCGACCTGGCGAAAGAAGCGCAACTGTTTTCGGGAATCGGTCCGGCATGAGTACCCTGGTCAATACCTTCGCGCCGTTCGACGAGGCGCTCAAATCGGCTTTTGAAGCCAACCTGCTGGCCGCGCTGCTGGAAGACGTCGGCAGCGGCGACCTCACCGGCCTGCTGGTGCCGGACGGCGGCCGCGCCACCGCGCGCGTCATCGTGCGCGAGGACGCCGTGCTGTGCGGCGCGCCGTGGTTCGAAGGCGTCATGAACTGCATGCAGGCCGGCATCGAGATCGACTGGCAATACGCCGAGGGCGACCTGATGACGGCCGACAGCCTGGTCTGCACCATCCAGGGCCCGGCGCGCGCGCTGCTGACGGCGGAACGCGCCGCGCTCAACTTCCTGCAACTGCTGTCCGGCGTGGCGACGGCGACGCGCAAGTATGTCGACCTCATCGCCGGCACCCGCGCCGCCATCCTCGATACGCGCAAGACGCTGCCCGGCCTGCGGCTGGCACAGAAGTACGCGGTGCGCGTGGGCGGCGGCCAGAACCAGCGCCTGGCGCTGTACGACGGCATCCTGATCAAGGAAAACCACATCGCGGCGGCCGGCGGCATCACCAAGGCGGTGCTGGCGGCGCAGCGCCTGGACAAGGGCGTGTCGATCCAGGTGGAAGTGGAGTCGCTGGATGAGCTGCATGAAGCGCTGGCGGCCGGCGCCGTCTCCGTTCTGTTGGATAACTTCAGCAACGACATGATGCGCGAAGCTGTTAAGATCAACGCGGGACGGGCGCTGCTGGAAGCTTCCGGCGGCATCAACTTCGATACCGTCAGGGCGATCGCCGAAACCGGCGTCGACCGCATCTCCATCGGCAGCCTGACCAAGGATATCCGCGCGACGGACTATTCGTTGCGCATCGTGGGGTAAAACACACAGGGAGGCCGCGCTTGCCGATTGCTCTCACACGTTTAAGTGTTGATGGTGATGGCCGGCGGCGGGCCCTGCGCTGCGTCGGCGGCCTTTTCCTGTCTTTCCTGCCGCTTGCGGCGCAGGCCCAGCCTGCGGCAATCCGCGAATTGCGCGTGGTCGGCACCCATTTTGAACGTATCTACGAACGCCGCTCCAACGGCGAGTTTGCCGGCATGGGGGTGGAACTGGTGCGCCTGGCGGCCAGCCAGTTCGGCTATCAAGTCCGGTTCGAACTTTTTCCTTGGCGGCGCGCCCAGCTTCTGGTGACGCAGGGCGCGGCCGACGTGCTGGTCGGCCCCTACAAAGCGCCCGAGCGCCTGAAGACCATGCAGTTCAGCAAACAGGCTTTTTTCCAGGACCAGGTGGCGTTCTATGTGCGGGCCAGGGAGATCCCTCTGTGGGAAGGCGACTATGCGACCTTGAAGGGCAAGCGTATCGCCACGCTGAACGGCTGGAGCTATGGCCCGGCGTTCACGGCGGCGCTGCCGGCTTTGAACACCAGCGTGACCAATACGGTGGAAAACGGCTTGCGGATGCTGTTGCACAACCACGTCGATCTGTTTGCCAGCAACCGGCGCGATACCGATCCGGTGATCGTGGCGCTGGGCATGACGGACCAGTTGCTGGCGCTGGCGCCGCTGATCGACGTCCAGGATGCCTACTTCGCTTTTTCGCTACGGCCACGTCATGCCGGGCTGCCGGCGCAATTCGATCGCCTGTTGGCCGAGTTGAAGGCGCGGGGCGAGCTGAGCAGGCTGGCCAGGCGTTACCAGGTCGACATTCCCTAGCATATCCTACGGCCGCGCACGATTGAAAGTTGGCAAAATATAATTATCTATAAAATAATTAAAGATAATATAATTAACACTCTGTTGTGTTATTTATACTTTTAATTATGGGGCTAGATAGATGAAAAAGAAATATTTTGCGGGTGTGGCAATGCTGGCGGCGATCGCCGGTTCGGCGCAGGCGAGTGGTTTCACCAACGGCGGTTTTGAAACGGGACAGACCACCGGCTGGACCACCGGCGGCGGCTATCGCGGCAATGTGGACAACACTGCGCTGTTGCCGACGGACTTCCTGCCATCCGGCGCCTACTACGGCGATAGCGGCGCGCGCGGCGAAGTCATTTCCAGCGGCTATGTCGATCCCAACCTCGGCGCGCTGCTGGGCTCCACGGTCTACACCGGCCAGCATGCTTACCGGGCGGAAGACACTTACTCCGGCGGCTACGGCACGGTGATCAGCCAGAAAGTCAGCAACTACACCGACTCGAACATTTACTTCGCCTGGAAGGCCGTGCTGGAAAACGGCGGCCACGAAGGCTACGAATCGGCGGTGATGGTGCTGACGCTGACCGACGACACCACCGGCCAGCTGCTGGTCAGCCGCACCTACAACGCCGGCTACACGGGCAGCGGCGTGGATGCGCGCTTCAGTTCGGAAAACGGCCTGTTCTACACGCCGCAATGGCAGATCGAGCAACTGAGCATCGACCAGGCCAACCTTGGCCACAGCTTCACGCTGTCCCTGCTGGCGGCCGATTGCGAGCCGACCGGCCACACCGGCTATGCCTACCTCGATGGTTTCGGCGGTATCGCGCCGGCGGTGCCTGAGCCGGGCACCTACGCGATGCTGCTGGCGGGCCTGGGCATGCTGGGCTGGGTCAAGCGCCGCAAGAAAGCTTAAATTCCTTTGCGCATGCGCGCCAGCGGTACCTGGATGGGGCCGGGCAGGGTGATCTCGAACGGCTCCACCACTTCAAAACCGCAGGCCAGGTAGAGCGGCACGCCCGGCATGGTCGCTGCCAGTTCCAGGGTACGGAAGCCGCCCGCCGCCGCCGCGTCGGTACAGTGCCGCAGCAGCATCCGGCCCAAGCCCCGGCGCGCCGCCGAGGGATCGACAAAGAAGGCGCGGATGCGGGCCGGCTCGGTGGCCGGATCCAGCAGCGGATCGGCGCCTTGCTTGGTGCGGTCGGCGCCGAACAGCGTGCTGCGCTTGCTCCAGCCGCCGCAGGCCAGCAGCTTGCCGTCCTGCTCGATCAGGAAGTAGGTCTGGTCGGCCACCAGCTGGGTGTCGACGCCGAACACATGGCGGGTCACCGCTTCCGCCTGTTCCTTGGAGTAAAACCCCTCGCTCAATGCGATGCCGGAGCGCGCGATCAGCGCTTCCATCGCTGGAATGTCGTCCGGCCGGGCCGCGCGCACCTGTGTCATCTTATTTGCGGCGCGATGGCGTCAGGATGCTCGGCAGCGCCTTCGGCAACGTCTCCGGATAGTCGCGGCTGAAGTGCAGGCCACGGCTTTCGTGCCGTTGCAGCGCACTGTTGACGATCAGCGTGGCGACGTCGACCAGGTTGCGCAGCTCCAGCAGGTCGTGCGTGATGCGGAAGTTCTGGTAGTACTCGTCGATTTCTTCCTTCAGCAGCGCGATGCGGTGCTGCGCGCGTTCCAGGCGCTTGGTGGTGCGCACGATGCCGACATAGTTCCACATGAAGCGGCGCAGCTCGTCCCAGTTGTGGGAGATGACCACTTCCTCGTCGGCGTCGGTGACCCGGCTTTCATCCCAATCCGGCAGGTAGGGCACTTCGCCTTTTTCCTTGGACGCGATGTCGGTGGCGCAGGCGCGGCCGATCACCACGCATTCCAGCAGCGAGTTGCTGGCCAGGCGGTTGGCGCCGTGCAGGCCGGTGCAGGCGGTCTCGCCGACCGCGTACAGGCCCGGCAAGTCGGTGCGGCCGTGCAGGTCGGTGACCACGCCGCCGCAGGTGTAGTGCGCGGCCGGCACGATGGGGATCGGCTGCTTGGTGATGTCGATGCCCAGCTCCAGGCAGCGCGCGTAGATGGTCGGGAAGTGCTCGATCAGGAACTCGGCCGGCTTGTGGCTGATGTCCAGGTGGACGTAGTCCAGGCCGCGCTTCTTGATCTCGAAGTCGATGGCGCGGGCGACCACGTCGCGCGGCGCCAGTTCGGCGCGCTCGTCGTGCGCCAGCATGAAGCGGAAGCCGGCCGCGGCGCCGGCCTCGGGCGGCAGTTTCAGCAAGCCGCCTTCGCCGCGTATCGCTTCCGTGATCAGGAAGGACTTGGCGTACGGGTGGTACAAGCAGGTCGGATGGAACTGGATGAATTCCATGTTGGACACGCGGCAGCCGGCACGCCAGGCCATGGCGATGCCGTCGCCGCTGGCGGTGTCCGGATTGGTGGTGTACAGGTAGACCTTGCCGGCGCCGCCGGTGGCCATCACCGTGTGCTCGGCCGAGAAGGTCAGCACCTGGCCGGTCTTCTCGTCTTGTACATACAGGCCGTAGCACTTCGGCTGGGCGTTGCCTTTTTTAACCGGATGCAGCTTGTCCGAGGTGATCAGGTCGATCGCGCAATGGTGCTCGAACAGCGTGATGTTCGGGTGGGCGCGGACCTTTTCTTCCAGCGTGGTCTGCACCGCGTTGCCGGTGGCGTCGGCGGCGTGGATGATGCGGCGCTGGCTGTGGCCGCCTTCGCGCGTCAGGTGGAAGCCCAGTTCGGCCGATTCGTCGCGGGTGAACGGTACGCCTTGTTCGATCAGCCATTCGATCGCTTCGCGGCCGTGTTCGACGATGAAGCGCGTGGCGCTTTCGTCGCACAGGCCGCCGCCGGCGATCAGAGTGTCGTCGATGTGCTGGGTATAGCTGTCGCCGGAATCGAGCACCGCGGCAATGCCGCCTTGGGCCCAGTTGCTGGCGCCATCTTTCAGCGCGCGTTTGGAAATGATCGCGACCGTGCGCGTTTCGGCCAGATGCAGGGCGACCGACAGGCCGGCCAATCCGCTGCCGACAATTGCAACATCAAATTTCATGATTACGTGTTGGATGCACTAAGGAACCATGACTATAGACTATTTGTCATAGCCGCGTCACAAATGCCCTATTTTGAGCGCGGTTGTGGGCGGTCAAGACGGCTGCGTTAACTGTTCCGCATCATATTAGCTCCGCCGCCGTACGCGCGGCAGGGAGTGGATTGTGATCAGGATATTTCACCATTATGTGTCGAAGATAGCCTTCATGTTGTTGCTGCTGGAGGTCTTGATATTACTGACGGCGGCGCTGGCCAGCGCGCCGTTGTGGCTCAAGGGCAGGCCCGGCGGTTCGGAGCAGCTGTACTTGCCGGCGCTGGCGTTCGCACTGGTGATGGTGTTCAGCATGGGCACGCTGGGCATGTACCAGCACAATCAATCGCGTGAAGATATCAAAAGCACACTGCTGCGCATCCTGCCGTCGTTCATGCTGGGCTTTGGCCTGATGACGCTGCTGGCCAATATGATCCCCGGCGCGCAGTTCGGCCGGCTGGGCACCCTGGTGTTCGTGCTGGGCGGCGGCGCGGTGCTGCTGGCGCGGCTGGTGGTGTTCATGTCGGCGCAATCGAGCATGATGGAGCGGCGCCTGATCATCATCGGCGACGGCGCCATCGCGCAGGAATGCCTGGAGCTGGCGGCCAAGTGCGTAGGCTTCCATCAGTTCCGGGTGGTGGGCTTTGTGCCGGTCGCCGGCGAGGCGCCCAGCGTGCCGCCGGCCATGCTGCTGCCGCCCGATCTGCCCTTGCTGGCGCTGGCGCGGCGCTATGCGGCCGATGAAATCGTGGTCTCGGTGGGCGACCGCCGCAACGGCGCGTTCCCGGTGCGGCAGCTGCTGGAGTGCGCGCTGGGTGGCGTGCCGGTGACCGATGCGGCCAGCTTCTTCGAGCGCGAGGCGTGCCAGATCCGCGTCGATTCGCTGCAACCGAGCTACCTGATCTTCGGCGGCGGCTTCGATCAAAGCCCGCTGCGGGCGGCCGTCAAGCGCGCCTTCGACCTGCTGGCCAGCGGCGCGATCGGCCTGGCCGCCATGCCGGTGATGCTGCTGACCGCGTTGGCGATCAAGATCGAGGACGGCGGCCCGGTGTTTTACCAGCAGGAGCGGGTGGGGCGCGACAACCGCGTGTTCAAGGTGTTGAAATTCCGCAGCATGCGGCAGGATGCGGAGCAGGACGGCACGCCGCGCTGGGCGGCGCCGGACGATCCGCGCGTGACCTTCATCGGCCGCTGGATACGCAAGCTGCGCATCGACGAGCTGCCGCAGATGATCAATGTATTCAAGGGCGAGATGAGCTTTGTCGGACCGCGTCCGGAGCGCGCCTACTTCGTCGAGCAGCTGTGCGAGCAGATCGCCTACTACAACGTGCGGCACGGGATCAAGCCGGGCATCACGGGGCTGGCGCAGGTGCGCTACGGCTACGGCGCCTCGGTCGACGACGCCGTGCGCAAGCTGCAATACGATTTGTACTATGTGAAGAACAACAGCCTGTTCCTGGACCTGCTGATATTGTTCGACACGGTGCAGGTGGTCTTGTTCGGCAAGGGGCGCTGATGCGCTGGAACGGCGCGCCGGCGGTAGCGGCCTTCAGCCATGGCGTCGCGGCGTTGGCGTTCCTGCTGCTGGCGTTCCTGCTGCTGTGGGGCGCCTGGCGCGGCCGGCGCCACGCCGTATGGTTCGGCCTCGCCTGCCTGGCCACCGCCGCCTGGGCGATATGCGCGGCGGCCGTCGCGGCCACGCCGCCGTCATTGCTGCTGGAGGCCTCGGAGACGCTGCGCACCGCTTGCTGGCTGGCCTTGCTGCTGATGCTGGCCAGCAGCGGCGCCAGCCTGCGGGCCTGGCTGGCGGGTGTCGGCCTGGTGCTGGTGGTCGGGCTGGCGGCCGGCTGGGATGACGCGGCCAGCACCGTCGGCATCGTCATCCGCCTGGCGCTGGCGGTGCTGGGCATGCTGCTGGTGGAGCATGTCTATCGCAGTGCGCAACTGGGCGCCCGCTGGGGCATCAAGTTCGCCTGCCTGGGCGTGGGGGCCTTGTTCGCCTACGACTTCTACCTGTACAGCGACGCTTTGCTGTTCCACCGCGTGAACCAGGAGATCCGGGCCGCGCGCGGCATCGTCAACGCCCTCAGCGTGCCGCTGCTGGCGATGGCGGCGGCGCGCAATCCGGTGTGGACGCCAGGCCTGCTGCTGTCGCGCCAGATCATGTTCCGCTCGGCGGCCTTGCTGGGTTCCGCGCTGTACCTGCTGGCGATGGCGGCCAGCGCCTGGTATCTGCGCTACGTCGGCGGCGCGTGGGGCACGCTGATGCAGCTGGCCTGCCTGTGCGGCGCGGCGCTGCTGCTGGCCGCCGTGTTGTTCTCCGGGACCATGCGGGCCCGCCTCAAGATCTTCATCAGCAAGCACTTTTACCAGGGCCGCTACGACTACCGCCAGGAATGGCAGCATTTCACGCGCGCGCTGGCCGAGGATGCGGGCGGGCTGTCGGAGCGGGCGATCCAGGCGGTGGCGGGGCTGGTGGAAAGCCCGGCCGGCATGCTGTGGCTGCGCCACGACGGCGACAGCTACCGGCCGGCCGTCGGCTGGAACATGGCGGCGCCGTCGCAGGAGGAGGCGGCGGACAGCGCCCTGTGCCGCTTCCTGATCGCGCGCAACTGGGTCATCGAGTTGCCGGAGTGGCGCAGCCATCCCGCCCGCTACGGCGACCTGGCGCTGCCGGCGTGGCTGACCACCAGGCCGGACCTGTGGCTGCTGGTGCCGCTGACGCTGGAGCGCAGCCTGTTCGGCTTCATTTGCCTGGCGCCGCCGCGCACGGCGCTGCAGCTCAACTGGGAGGTGCGCGACGTGCTGAAGATCGCCGGCAGCCAGGCGGCCAGCTACCTGGCGCACCGGGCGTCGGCCGACAGCCTGGCTGTGGCGCGGCAGTTCGAGTCGTTCAACCGCATGTCGACGTTCATCGTGCATGACTTGAAGAACCTGGTGTCGCAGCTGTCGCTGCTGCTGGTGAACGCCGAGCGGCACAAGGCCAATCCCGCCTTCCAGGACGATATGCTGGAGACGCTGTCGCATTCGCTGGGCAAGATGAAGCATCTGCTGCTCAAGCTGCGCCGCGACGATACGCCCGACGTGGCGGCGCCGCTGCTGCTGGACCAGCTGCTGTTGCGCGCCGTGCAGGCGCGCGCCGGATGCGAGCCGCGGCCGTCGCTGGAGCTGCGCGCCGCCGGGCTGACGGTGCGGGCCAACGGCCAGCGGCTGGAACGGGTGATCGGCCACCTGATCCAGAACGCCGTCGAGGCCACGCCGCGCAGCGGCAGCGTCATGGTGCGGCTGCATCGCAGCGGCGCGGCGGCGGTCGTCGAACTGAGCGACACCGGCCACGGCATGAGCGAGCAATTCATGCGCGAGCGCCTGTTCAAGCCATTCGAATCAACCAAGACGGCGGGCATGGGGATCGGCGTGTTCGAGAGCCGCGAATACCTGCGCGAAGTCGGGGGCCAGCTGGAGGTGGCCAGCGCGCCGTCGCAGGGGACGACGTTTCGCCTGACGCTGCCGTTACATGAGGAGTCCTATGATGGGCAAGAATAAGCTGCTGGTGGTCGAGGACGATACCGGACTGCAGAAACAGCTGCGCTGGAGCCTGGACGCTTACGAAGTCGTGGTGGCGACCGACCGCGAGACGGCGATGGCGCAGCTGCGCCGCCATCAGCCGGCGGTGGCGACCATGGACCTGGGGCTGCCGCCGGATCCGGACGGCGCCAGCGAGGGACTGGCGCTGCTGCAGCAAATACTGGCCGCCGCGCCGGATACCAAGGTGATCATCCTGTCCGGCAACCAGGAACGGGCCTTTGCGCTGAAGGCGATCGCGATGGGGGCCTACGATTTCCACCAGAAGCCGCTCGACGCCGACGCGCTGGGGCTGGTGATCGCGCGCGCCTTCTACCTGCACGCGATGCAGCAGGAAAACCGGCGCATGCTGCAGATACAGTCGGATTCTCCGCTGGCCGGCATCATCAGCCGCGACCCCGGCATGCTGAAGCTGTGCCGCAGCGTGGAGAAAGTGGCGCCGTCGTCGGCCACCGTGATGCTGTTGGGCGATTCCGGCAGCGGCAAGGAGCTGATCGCGCGCGGCCTGCACAGCCTGAGCGCGCGCGCCGACAAGCGCTTCGTCGCGATCAACTGCGCGGCGATACCCGAGCAGCTGCTGGAGAGCGAATTGTTCGGCTACGAGAAGGGCGCGTTCACCGGCGCGCAGCGGCAGACGCTGGGCAAGCTGGAACTGGCGCAGGGCGGCACCTTCTTCCTCGACGAGATCGGCGACATGCCGATCGCGCTGCAGGCCAAGCTGCTGCGCTTCCTGCAGCAGCGCGTGATCGAGCGCGTGGGCGGGCGCAGCGAAATCAGCATCGACGTGCGCATCGTCTGCGCCACGCACCAGAACCTGAAGGCGCTGGCGGAAGCGGGCCGCTTCCGCGAAGACCTGTACTACCGCCTGAGCGAGATCGTGCTGACGATACCGCCGCTGCGCGAACGCAGCGGCGACAGCGCGCTGCTGGCGCATCACTTCCGCAACAAGTTCTGCGCCAGCGAATCGCGCTCCATGCTTAGCCTGGGCGCCGAGGCGCTGGCCGCGATCGAGGCCTACGCCTGGCCGGGCAATGTGCGGGAGATGGAGAACTGCATCAAGCGCGCGGTGATCATGGCCGACGGTCCGCAGATCACGCCGCTCGATCTGGGCCTGCCCCAGAGCGGAGCCGGGGAGGAAGACCTGAACCTGCGGCTGGCGCGCGACGCCGCCGAGTACCGGGTGATGGTGAAGGCGCTGGCGCGGGCGGACGGCAATATCGTCAAGGCGGCGGAGCTGCTGGGCGTGAGCCGGCCGACGCTGTACGACTTGATGAACCACCACGGCCTGAAGTAGTCACTTGGTCTCGCGCCATTGGCCGGCGGCGATCAGCTTGTTTTTCAGGCCATCCAGCGGGAAGCCCATGCCGTAGGCCTTTTCGGCGCTGGCACGGGCCTTGCCGTAGTCCTTCTTCTTCAGGTAGAGCAGGCCGAGATTATAGTGCGCGGTGGGGTTGTCCGGCTCCAGCTCCGCCGCCTGCTCCAGCTGCTCCAGCGCGTCGTCGGCGCGGCCGGTCGCCAGCAGGTAGCTGCCGTACAGCGAGCGCACGCGCGCGTCCTTGGGCGTGTAGCGCAACGCGCGGTCGAAGAAGCAGTCGACCGTGTAGCGGGCGCCTTGCGGCTTGCGGTTCTTGTCGCGCAGCGCCAGTCTGGTCATCGCGGCCAACGCGCGGTGATGGTTGGGGAAGTGCTCCAGCGTGTAGCTGATGTCCCCTCCAAGCGGGCCGCTGGCGCCGCGTATCAGGCGTTCGACGCTGGGGGTGAAGTGGAACTGTTCGACCACCGGCAGGCCGACGCGGTCGTCGGCGTTGGTGTAGTCGCCGCCGGGATCGTGCTTGACGTAGGGTGCGCAGCTCTCGCCGGCTATGGTGGCGGCGAAGGCCGGCGCGGCGCATAGCGCCAGGATGGGAAGGATACGGGTTTTCATGACTGCTCCTTATCGTGTATGCGGTCCAATAGCGCCGCCAGCTCGCGCGTGCGGGCGGCGCGGGAATGGCGCGCGATGATGGCGGGCGTTGCCAGCGGCGCCTTGTTTTGCCGGCACAGGCGCAGGAAGTACACCAGCATGCCGGCGATGTCGCTGACGGAATCCAGCCGTCCGATGGTGTCGATGCCGGCGTGGCGCAGGGCGCCGGCGGTGTCGCCGCCGGGATGGGTGAGCGCGAGCACGGGCCGGCGCGCGCGCAGGTATTCGTACATCTTGGCGGGTATCTGCCCGTTGCAATTCTCCGCCTGCAGCAGCAGCAGGCCGTCGGCGCCGATCATTTCGGCCAGCGCCTCGCGGTACGGCAGCGGCGGTGCCAGCTCGATCAGCTGTTCGATGCCGGGATGCTCCCGCATCAGGCCCCGCAGGTAGTCGTCGTGGCCGGAGGCGCGCAGCACCAGCCGGAAGCCGGCGGGCGTGAGGTCGCCGTCGGCCTGCAGGCGGGCCAGCGCCGCGAACAGCGGCGCGGGATCGCGTTCGGACGGATAAATGACGCCGCTGTGCAGCAGCCGGAACTGGCCGTCCGGCCCGCGCGGGTGCGGCGCGGCGATTTCGGCGGCGATGAAGCTGGTCTCGTCGTAGCCGTTTTCTATCAGCTCGATGCGATGTTCATCGGCCTGCGGGTAGCGGATGGCGAGATCGCGCACCGCGCCCGGCGTGGTGCAGACCACGGCCGCGCCGCGCTGCATCGCCTGCTCTTCGATCCAGCCGTGGATGCGGCGGCGGCGCGGGTCGGGCGGATAGCCGGTGTCGATCAGCGGATCGCGCTGGTCGGCGACCCAGGGAATGCCGGTCAGGCGATGCAGCGTCAGCGCGATCAGGTGCGCGGTGGCGATCGGGTAGCTGGACCAGATCACGTCCGGCTGGTAGTGGCGTATCAGCTTGAGGCCGGCCGGGACGGCGCTCAGCCACCAGGATATCCAGCGGTCCGGCTGCGCCAGCAGCGACGGGTAGCGGCCGCGGAACGCCAGGTGGCGCGAGGCGTCCAGCGCGAAGCTGCGGTGCACCTCGACGCGGGGCGTGGCGTCGGCGGTATCGGCGGAGAGGTAGGCGCCGGGGCTGACCGACAGCACCAGCGGTTGCCAGCCAGATTGCGGCAGGTGCTGCGTGAACGCCAGCGTGCGCTGGATGCCGCTGCCGCCGCGCATCGGCGGATAGTGATAGGCGATCATCAGCACGCGCTTTACCATGCCGTCACCCACCTGGTGCAGATGGCGGCGACATCGTCGCGCCAGGACTTGCGGGCGAAGGTATGGTTGGCCTGCGCGATGGTGGCCTGGCTGACGCGCGGTTGCGCCATCAAGGCGCGCCAGTGCGTATGGTGCGTTGACAGCGCCTGGAATTCCCGCGCGCCGAGGTCGGCGCCGCTAAGGATGATCAGTATGTGGCCGGGAAAGTGGTGCAGCGCGTGGTACAGGCGCTGCGGCAGCGTCTCGACCTTCGCGGCCGGCTCGCGCGCGGCGGTCATCAGCTGCATGGCGCCGGCCAGCGCGCGCCGCAGGCCGAAACCGCCGCCGGCCAGCTTGCGCCAGAAATCCCAGTCCTTGAGCCGTTGCGCATAGTAATGGCGCAGCGTGGCGCGCGCCAGGCTTTGTTCGGTGCGCACCCAGGGATTGAGCAGCACCACCCCGGCGACGCGGCGGTCGTACTGCGCGTAGAAGGCCGCCGCCGTGGCGCCGTCGCACAGCCCCCACAGCACGATTTCCTTCAAGCCCGGCAGGGCGGCGAAGAACTGGCGCACGGCGGCGGCCAGGTCCTCCTGGATCGCTTCGAAATTGCGCATCTCGCCCTCGCTGTCGCCCATGCCGCGGTAGTCGAAGCGGAGCACCGGGATGCCGCTGGCAGCCAGGTGCCGCGCCAGCAGCACGAACTGGCGGTGGCTGCCGACGCGGTACTGCGGGCCGCCGGTGACGATCAGCACGCCGCGCGCCAGCGGCTGCTCGGGCAGGTCCAGCACGCCGACCAGCCAGCAGTCGCGGCAGGCGAAGTGCAGGACGCGCTGCTGCGCCATCATCCGCGCTCCGGCGGCGCCACGGCCAGCGTGGCGGTCAGCAGCTCGGGCGACTCGCTGATGTCGGCGCTGGACCAGAACGGCGCGCCGTGCAGCGGCCAGGCCTCGACCATGGTGCCGGCCTCCCGCCAACGCTCGATCAGCAGCGCCGATGCCGGCTGCAATGCGGCCTGCGGCGCCTGGCCGTTGGCCGCCGCCGCATACGAGTCGGCCAGGCTGCCGGCTTGCGGCCAGGCGGCGTTCAGCTCCAGCCACTGCACCGGGCAGGTGGGCGCCAGCGTGGCGGCGTCGGCCTGGCTGATGGCCGCCGACAGTTCGGGCGCCACCATGTAGCCCGCGATCTCCGTGCCTTGCTCCGGCGTCGACGCCGCCGGCACCGCGCCGAACAGGCGCGCCGCGCTCTGCGCGCGCGCGAACTGGTGCAGGTGCGCGCGGCCGCTGATGGCGGGCTGCCACAGGATCAGCGCCTCCGGCTTGGCGCGGGCGGCGAAGTCCAGCGCGAGCAGCGCGCCCAGGCGCAGTCCCCACAGGTAGAACGGCCCGGCGCCGCGCTGCGTCAGCCATTGCCAGCCCAGCGCCAGGTCGGACAGCCAGATGTCCCAGCGGGCGTCGGCGAAATCGCCGCTGCTGTCGCCGCAGCCATACAGGTCGATCTGCAGCACGCCGAAGCCGGCCCGCGCGTAGGCCCGCGACTGCAGGGCCGCCATGCGCCGGCTCTTGTTCATTTCCTCGGCAAACGGGTGGACGTAGAGGATGGCGCCGCGCGGCGCGGCTGCGGGATCCGGCTGGTGGTACAGGCAAAAGCGCTCGCCCGCGTCGGCGGTCAGGAAGAATGGCAGGGCGCTGGCTTGGTGCGGATACACGGTCAGGCCATCTTGGTGGCGACGAAACTGGACAGCGAGCCGATCGTGGCGAAGTGGCGCGCGCTGATCTCGTCGTCCAGCACCTCGAAGCCGAAGTGCTGCTCCAGCGCCAGGATCAGGCTGGCCACCGCCATCGAATCGAGTTCCGGCAAGCTGCCGAGCAGCAGCGTGTCTTCGGTCAGCGGCATCTGCCCCAGGCCGAGCGTGGACCTCAGGATCTGGCAGACTTGGTTGATATGGGGCATGGCGGCTCCTGTGGTGCGATGTCGGCCAGCGCGCTGGTGTCGAACATCAGTTGGGGAAAGGACGCGGGATCGCGGGAGAAGTGAAAGTAGGGCGCCAGGCTGGCGATCATCCATTGCCAGCCGCCGCAGCGCAGGAACAGCGCGCCGCCCAGGCGCACCGTGCCGATCTGCGCGTGCGCCCGCAGCGAGGCCGGATTGAAGGCGGAGATGCGGCTGCAGCTCCAGCGCACGCCGTGCTGGCGCAGGTGGCGCCGCGCGGCCTCCCACAGCCGCAGGAAGACCCAGCCGAGCCGCTCGTCCGGCCGCACCCAGACATCGAAATCCCAGCAGGAACGCGACGACGCCAGCCGGTAGCGGACCCG
Source organism: Duganella sp. CT11-25 (assembly GCF_047302815.1). Lineage (NCBI taxonomy): Bacteria > Pseudomonadati > Pseudomonadota > Betaproteobacteria > Burkholderiales > Oxalobacteraceae > Duganella > Duganella sp. CT11-25. The sequence goes on along the minus strand of NZ_JBKBFD010000001.1, from coordinate 784,337 downwards.
CACCTCGTCTTCCTGGTAACCGTCCAGGATCAGCCACAGGAAGCCGGCCAGGTGGCCGTTGCGCCATGCCATCAGCGACAGCGCGCCTTGCGCGTAGCGCCCGCGCAGCACGGCCTGGGGGCGCGGATAGCCGTCGAGGGGGGCGTCGGCGACGCTGGACATGCGGATCTCGATATCGCGGCCGCGCGCGGGCGACAGCGGCGTGTCGCCGATGTATTGGGCGACGAAGTGGTAGCGGTACAGCGCCCAGCGCCCAGCGCTCAGCTTGTCGAGCAGGCGTGCCAAGGCGTACAGGGCGGCGTTGGGCCAGCCCAGTTGTGCAATGGTTTGACGCAGGCCTGTAGTCATGAAGGTGTGCCGTAGGGGGAGCCGGCCTTGATTAGACTATGGCCGTCCGGCGCACGGTTTGCGCCAGCACAAGCGGGCCACATACTTGACGAACATCAAGAACCGCGGCGCGGATTGTCCCGATCATGGAGGACTCATCATCGATCAGGCCGACCGCCATGACGCAGTTAATCCACCACTTGATCTTTCAGTCGGCGCTGACGGTGCCGGACCGGCAGGCGCTGTGCTACCAGGGCGTCGGCCTGAACTACGGCGCGCTGGCGCAGATGGTGCGGGTGGCGGCGGACGCCTGGCTGCACCACGGCCTGGGGCGCGGCGAACGGCTGGCGGTGTACCTGGAAAAGCGCGAGGAAACCGTGGTGGCGCTGTTCGGCGCGGCGGCGGCCGGCGCGGTGTTCGTGCCGGTCAACCCGGTGCTGAAGCCGGACCAGGTGGCCTACATCCTGGCCGACTGCAATGTGCGCATCCTGGTGACGTCGCGCGAGCGCCTGAACGGATTGGCGGAGGCGCTGCCCAAATGTCCCGACTTGCGCACCGTGATCGTCATCGGCTCGATGGAGGGCTTGCCGCGCCTGGACGGCGTGGCCTTGCACTCCTGGCGCGAATCCATGCTGGCCGCGCCGCCGCGCCCGGCCCACGCCTGCATCGACGGCGACGTCGCCGCCATCCTGTACACCTCCGGCAGCACCGGCAGGCCCAAGGGCGTGGTGCTGTCGCACCGCAACCTGGTGGCGGGCGCGCTCAGCGTCTCCGGCTACCTGAATAATACGCAGGAAGACCGCATCCTGTGCGTGCTGCCGCTCAGCTTCGATTACGGCCTGAGCCAGCTGACGACGGCGTTCGCGGTGGGCGCGTGCGCCGTGCTGATGAACCACCTGCTGCTGCGCGACATCATCGAAGCGGTCGATCGCGAGCGCATCACCGGCCTGGGCGCGGTGCCGCCGCTGTGGATACAGCTGGCGGACCTGGGCTGGAGCCACGCGGGACGCCTGCGCTACATCACCAACTCCGGCGGCGTGATGCAGAAGCACACGCTGCGCGCGCTGCGCAAGGCCTTGCCGCACACGCGGATCTACCTGATGTACGGCCTGACCGAAGCCTTCCGCTCCACCTACCTGGCGCCGGAGCAGCTCGACCTGCGGCCCGATTCGATCGGCAAGGCGATCCCGAACGCGGAAATCCTGGTGCTGCGCAGCGACGGTTCGCCGTGCGGCCCCAACGAGCCGGGCGAGCTGGTGCATCGCGGCGCGCTGGTGGCGCTGGGCTACTGGAACGATGCCGCCCGCACCGCCGAGCGGTTCCGGCCCCTGCCGGACCGGCTGGGCGGCCTGCCGATCCCGGAGCTGGCCGTGTGGTCGGGCGACACGGTACGCGCCGATGACGAAGGTTTTTTGTACTTCATCGGGCGCAGCGACGAGATGATCAAGACCTCCGGCTACCGCGTCAGCCCGGCGGAGGTGGAGGAAGTGGTCTACGCCACGGGGCTGGTGGCGGAAGCGGCGGCGCTCGGCGTCCCCCACCCACAGCTCGGGCAATCGATCGCGCTGGTCGCCACCGTGGCGCCGGGCGGCCCGGCCGACAGCGCGGTCCTGCTGGCCGCCTGCAAGCGCGCCTTGCCGGCCTACATGGTGCCGGCGCAGATCGAGATCCGCCGCTCGCCGCTGCCGCGCAATCCGAACGGAAAGATCGACCGCAAGCTGCTGGGCGATGAGTTGGCCGGTCAGTCGGCCGATCAGTCGACCGGCACTGAACCGGCGGCACAGCCATGACGCCCGCCGCGGAAGCGCCGCGCCATGCCCCTTGCCGGCAATTCCCGGTGCTGGACGACTGTCTGCAGCTGGGTGGCGTACAGCTGACGCGGCTGGCCGAGCGGGTCGGCCGCACCCCGTTCTACGCCTACGAGCGCGACCACATCCGGTCGCGCATCGATCTGCTGCGCCACACCTTGCCGCCGGGCGTGCACCTGCACTACGCGATCAAGGCCAACCCCATGCCGGCGCTGGCGGGCATGATGGCGCCGCTGGTCGACGGCTTCGACGTCGCTTCCGCCGGCGAGATGAAGACCGCGCTGGATGCCGGCATGGCATCGGCGTGCATCAGCTTTGCCGGGCCGGGCAAGAGCAACGCCGAGCTGCGCAGCGCGGTGGCGGCCGGCGTGCTGCTGCACCTGGAGTCGGAGGCCGAAATGGAACGCGCCGCGCGCGTCGGCGAGCTGCTGGGGCTGACGCCGCGCGTGGCGGTGCGCGTCAACCCGGATTTCGAGCTCAAGCATGCAGGCATGAAGATGGCCGGTGGTGCACACCAGTTCGGCGTCGATGCCGACCGCGTACCCGCCATGCTGGACGCGCTGGGGCGGTTGGGGCTGGACTTCCATGGCTTCCATCTGTTTTGCGGCGCGCAAAACCTGTCAGCGCAGGCGATCCGCGAAGCGCAGCGGCTGTGCGTGGAACTGGCGCTGCGCCTGGCCGAACACGCGCCGTCGCCGATGCGCATGCTGAACATCGGCGGCGGCTTCGGCGTGCCGTATTTCCCCGGCGAGCGCGCGCTGGACTTGCCGGCGGTGGCCGAGGGGCTGGAGTCCGCCTTGTGCAGGCTGAAGGTCGACGCTCCCGGCACCCAGCTGGTGCTGGAACTGGGCCGCTACCTGGTGGCCGAGGCCGGCATCTACGTCTGTCGCGTGCTGGAGCGCAAGCTGTCGCACGGGCGCGTGTTTCTGATCACGGACGGCGGCATGCATCATCATCTGGCGGCGTCGGGCAACTTCGGCCAGGTGATCCGCAAGAATTATCCGGTCGCCATCGGCAACCACATGCAGGACGGCCCGCGCGAGACGGCGACCGTGGTCGGCCCGCTGTGCACGCCGCTGGACATGCTGGCCGACAGCATGGAACTGGCGCGGGCGGAGGTGGGCGATCTTGTCGTCGTGTTCCAGTCCGGTGCTTACGGCTTGACCGCCAGTCCCACCGCGTTTCTTGGCCACCCCGGGCCGCTGGAGGTATTGGTATGAGTGGCTTGTGCGGTTACCTGAACACGGTGCGCGACGCCCGCAGCGATGGCCTCGGCGAGCAAGCGCTGGCCGGCATGGCGGCGTGCATGGCGCGTTTCGATTCGAGTCCGGTGCGGACGCTGGCCGACGGGCCTTGCGGCGTGGCGGTGGCGGCAAGCGCGGACAGCTGCAGCATGCACAGCCGCAGCGGGCTGCTGGCGGCGGTGTGGGGGCGGGCGACGCTGGACGGTAGCGCGGACCGGGTCGCGGCCCGCCTTGCCGAGTTGTGGACGCTGCGCGGCGCCCAGGCCTGCGCCGAACTGTGCGGGCCGTTTGCCGCCTGCATCGTGGACGGCGCCACCGGCGAGGTGTTGCTGGCCGTGGACCGCGGCGGGGTTCACACCATGCATTACCAGAGCCTGCCGCAAGGGCTGCTGTTCGGTTCCTCTGCGGCGGCGGTGCAGGCGCATCCCTATGCAAGCGGCGAGCTGGACCCGCAAGCGCTCTACAACTATCTGTATTTCCACATGATACCGGCGCCGCGCACGGTCTATCGCGACCAGCAACGGCTGCTGCCGGGCGAGTTCCTGCTGTACCGGCGCGGCCGGCTGGAGCGCGGCGCCTATTGGAAAATGCGCTACACCGAAGACCGCGAGCTGCCGTTCGGCGTGCTGAAACAGCAGTTCCTCGGCATACTGGAGCATTCGGTGCGCCAGGCGCTACAGGGCGAGGGCAAGGTCGGCGCCTTTCTCAGCGGCGGCACCGACAGCTCCACGCTGGCGGGCATGCTGGGCAAGGTGAGCGGTGCGCCGGCCAGCACCTATTCGATCGGCTTCGACGTCGACGGCTACGATGAGATGGCGTACGCGCGCATCGCCGCCCGCCATTTCAAGACCGACCATCATGAACTGTACGTGACGGCGGACGATGTGACGGCGGCGATCCCGCGCATCGCCGCCGTGTGCGACCAGCCGTTCGGCAATTCGTCGGCGGTGCCGGCCTATTATTGCGCCGCCATGGCGCGCGCCGACGGCGTCACCCGGCTGCTGGGTGGCGACGGCGGCGACGAGCTGTTCGGCGGCAACGAGCGCTACGCGCGCCAAGCCGTGTTCTCGCGTTACGAACAACTGCCGTCCGGCCTGCGCCAGACGCTGGTCGAACCCCTGCTGTTCGGCGTGGCCGGCAAGCTGGACCTGGCCTTGCTGCGCAAGGCGCGCAGCTATATCGAGCAGGCGCTGGTGCCGATGCCGGCCCGGCTGGAAACCTACAACCTGCTGCGGCACTACGGCCCGGCGCGGATGCTGCATGCGGATTTCCTGTCCAGCATCGATTCCGGCGCGCCGCTCGGCCAGCTCAACGCCCGCTACTGGGAGGGGCAGAGCCTCAGCCAGATCAACCGCATGCAGTCCATCGACCTGCTCTACACGCTGGCGGACAACGATTTGCGCAAGGTGCGCCAGGCGTGCGAGCTGGCCGGCGTGGAAGCGGCGTTTCCGTTCCTGAGCGACGACATGCTGGCGTTCTCGTCGCGCCTGCCGCCGCAGGCCAAGCTGAACGGCACCAGACTGCGTTATTTCTTCAAGCAGGCGCTGCGCGACCATCTGCCGGGCGCCATCCTGCGCAAGAAGAAGCACGGCTTCGGCTTGCCGTTCGGGCACTGGCTGCAAACCAATGCCGGCCTGCGGGCCCTGGCCTTCGACAGCCTCAGCGACCTGAAGGCGCGCCGCATCGTGCGCGCCGACTTCATCGATACGCTGACGAGGAACCTGGTGCACGAGCATCCGGCGTATCACGGCACCATGGTCTGGGTGCTGATGATGCTGGAGCAATGGCTGCGCCAGCACGCTACACGCCGTGCAGCCGGTTTTCCATCAGACGCAGCAGGAATCGCGGCCGATCTCGCTCCCAGGGCGTGAAGCGCGGCAGTTGCAGGACGTCGCTGCCGCCGTAGGCGGCGCCGGCCGTGGTGCTGACCGCCGCCTCGAAACCCAGCGCGCTGGCCATGTCCACGTGGCGCCGCGTGTAGTCGACGCCGGGCTTGCCGTTCGGGTAGGCGAACAGCGTGACCGGCGTCTGCGTGATCGCCTCCAGCGCCGCCTTGCCCTCGGCGATGTCGGCCTGCGCCTCGGCGTCCGGCATCGCCGCCAGTATCGGATGACGATGGGTGTGGGCGCCGATTTCCATGCCGGCGGCGAGCAGCGAGCGGACCTGGTGCGAGCGCATCATCAGTTCGCGGCCGCGCGGCGGCGCCAGCCGGGCCACCTCGGCCAGGCGGTCCTCGAACGGCAGGTACTTGAAGCGCTGCAGCAGGCGGTCGATGGCCTGCCGCTGCTGCTCCAGCGTGCCCTCGGCCTGCCGGCGCACATGCTCGATCACGTCGTCATTCCACATCTGGCCGCCGTCGAGATAGCCGCTGGCGATGAAAAAGGTGGCGCCCAGGCCGTGGCGGCGCAGCACCGGCAGCGCCAGTTCGGCGTTGTCCGCATAGCCGTCGTCGAAGGTGATGCAGGCCGCGCGGGCGGGCAGCGTGCCCTCCTGCAGCCGGCGCGCCGCCACGCTGAGCGGCAGCACACAGAAGCAGCGCTTGAGCAGCGCCATCTGGCGGTCGAAGCAACGCACGTCGGGCAGGCTGGGCAGCAAAGGATCCGGCCGCGCCAGCACCCGGTGATAGATCAGTATCGACAGGCGCGGCGCGATCATGGCGGCTCCGGCGCGACGCGCGCGCCTATCGGCAGGCCGGCGCCACGATTGGCGCCGGCGGCGGCCGGCGCCGCCTGGCGCTGGGCCACCAGCATCCGCAAGGCGACCACGGCAGCCATCAGGTAGTAGGGCACGTCGAAGTACAACAGGCTCAGGAAGGCGCCGCCGACCGCGAAACCGATCAGGCTGGCCTGTATCATTTTTGCCAGGTCGTTCGCCCATTTCAGCTCGGGATCGTCGCGGCTGTGGCGGACGGTCCACGCGGCGGAGCGCCAGGTCAGCACGCCCAGCAGCAGATACAGTCCCAGGCCGACAAAGCCGTGCTCGCCCAGGGCCTGGAAATAAATGCTGTGCGCGGCGTGCACGGCGTTGGGATTGGGGGCGTACAGATAGAACACCGCCGGGTCGGCGATTTCGAATCCGCCGCCAAAGAAGCGGTCCTTGGCCAGGTTGTAGGCCATGTACCAGGCGTTGATGCGGCCCATCGCCGAATCGTCGGCCTGGTAGCGGGTGATGCTGTCCATGCGCTCGGCCCAGCGCTCCGGCATCAGCAGCAGGGCCAGCGGCGCCATCAGCATGAGCAGTATGCCGCCCATCAGTTTCTTGCTGCTCTTGAACCACATCAGCATCAGCATGGCGGCGATCGCCAGCAACGCGCCGCGCGAGTACGAACCGAGCGCGGCCAGCGCCGACAGCAGCATCGTCACCGTCATGCCGTGCCGCACCCAGCGGTTCTGGCTGCTGAGTTGGAGGTAGCGCATCAGCGGAATCGCGATGATCAGCGCCAGGGCGATCTCGTTGTTGCCGCCGATGAAGGTCCCCTCCGGTCCCCACACCAGGTAGTTGCCGCCGTTGTTCACGGTGAAGATGCCGCCCTTGATGCCGTAGAAGCCCAGCGACACCACCAGCACCCAGATCATCCGGTGCACGTCCTGGCGGCTGCGGATCAGCATCAGGACCACCAGGCTCATCAACATGATCTTCATGACCTTGGTCCACTGCACATAGGACGGCGCCGGAAAGATGGAAAACAGCGTGGTGACGTTCATCCACAGCACCAGTGCCAGCAACGTCACGGTGATACCGCTGAGCGGCAGCGTCTTCGGCATGCGCGAGGTGGCGATGCTGAAGATGGTGACGATGGCGATGATGAAGGCGAACGGGAAGGTGGTGGCGAAGCCCCAGCCTTGCGTGTGCGGGTTCATGACGCTGATCCAGATCCACATCAACGCGCCGTTGACGGGGTTTTTCAGGATCAGCGGCAGGCTGGCGAAAACGATGAAGGTAACGAGTATGTCGCGCATGGCTGTCGTTGATGCGGCTCAACGATGTGTTCGAGCCTGTCAGTACACTGGATTATTAGTTTTGCAATCATAGAATATGGGAGATGATCTCTTGTTGACGGTGCTCATGGCCACTCGCGATGGCGTATCGACTTTGCCGCAGGTGCTGGACGCCTATTGCCGGCTGGCCATGCCGGACGGCGGCTGGCGCCTGTTCATCGTCGATAACGGCAGCCGCGACAGCACCCCGGCGCTGCTGGCCGGCTACACGGAACGCTTGCCGCTGCGTTGCCTGCATGAGCCGCAGGCCGGCAAGAACCTGGCGTTGAACCGCGCGCTGGCGGCGGCGCTGGAGCTGCCCGGCGCCGACGACGACCTGTTCATCTTCACCGACGACGATGCGACGCCCGCGTTCGACTGGCTGCAGCAGTGGCAGGCCTGCGCGGCGGCGCGGCCCGAGTGCGGCGTGTTCGGCGGCGCCATCATGCCGGACTGGGCGGAGGTGCCGCCGGACTGGCTGCTGAAGCTGGCGCCGCTGGGCCTGACTTTCGGCCTGACCGCGCCGTCGCTGGCGGACGGTCCCGTGTTTCCCGGCCTGGTGTGGGGCGCCAACATGGCGGTGCGGCGGGCGGCGTTCGCGGCCGGCCACCGCTTCGACACGTCGGTCGGCCCCAACGGCGGCGCCTATGCGATGGGCAGCGAAACCGAGCTGACGCGCCGCCTGGCGTTGGCCGGATACCTGGTATGGTTTTGCGGCGCGGCGCGCGTCGCGCACCGCATCCGCGCGTCGCAGCTCAGGCCGGAGTATGTGCTGCAGAAAGCCTGGCGTTTCGGACGCGGCAAGTATCTGCAGGACAGCCGCGGCAGGTTCCCGGAATGGCTGGGCGTGCCGCGCTGGATGCTGAAGCGCTATCTGCTGGAGCTGGCCGGACTGGCGCGGGCGACGCTGAAGCGGGATGCCGAGGCGCTGTTCTCGCGGCGCTGGGAGCTGGCCTACCTGCGCGGCTACTTTCACCAGGCCTGGCGCGGCCCGCGCCGGCCGGGAAAATCGGTGCTGGTGACCAGCTATTCGGGCGAATTGGGCGGCATGGAACTGCGCATGGCGCAGGAAGTACGCTATCTTCACGCGGCGGGCTATGGCAGCGGCCTGGCCTTGCGGCGGTTCGATGGTCTCGACGCCTGGGCGCAGCGGCTGGCGGCGGAGCAGATTACGGTCGCCGAGTTCAGCGCACCGCCGTTCTTCGAGTGCGAATGGCGCTGGCGCCGCCTCCACCTGGCGCGGGCGCGCTGGCTGGCGCCGGGCCGCTTGCGGGCCTTTCGCGCCGACCTGGTGCATGTCGCCCTGTGCTGGACCAACTACGGCGCATCGATGCTGTGGCTGGCGCAGCATTGCCGCCTGCCTTCGGTGATCAGCGTGCACAATGCCTTCCCGCCGGCTGATTTCGCCGGCTGGCACGAACCCTTGCTGCACCAGGCGTTCAGCGCGGTGCGCGGGATTTACGCGGTGTCCGACTCGGCGCTGGCGCACTTCATGGCGATATACCGGCCCTATATATTAGCGTCGACGCGGCTGGCGGTGATCCCCAACAGCGTGAACGTGCAGCGCTTCCTGCCGTCGGCGGCGGCGCGCGCGGCGGCGCGGCAGCGACTGCAACTGCCCGATGAAGCGCTGGTGGTCGGCGCGGTGGGGCGCCTGTCGGAGCAAAAGCGGCCGGGCAAGCTGATCACCTTGTTCGCCATGTTGCGCGAACGATTCCCCAATCTGCACCTGGTGCTGGCCGGCAGCGGACCGCTGGAAGCGGCGGCGCGCGCGCAAGTGGAGCGCATGGGACTGGCGCACTGGGTGCGCTTCACCGGCTTCACCGACGCCGTCGAGACGGTGATGCCGGCGCTGGACCTGCACCTGCTGATGAGCCGCAACGAAGGCTTCGGCATCGCCACCATCGAGGCCATGGCCTGCGGCATTCCCGCGATCGCGACGGCGGTGCCTGGCAGCGTCGACATCCTGCGCGACAGCGAGGGCGGCATGCTGATACCGGTCGACGACCTGGCGGTGGCCACCTACCGCGTCGGCGCCCTGCTGGACGACCCGGCGCGGCGCGCCATCATGGGGCGCAAGGCCAGGGACGAAGTGGTGGAGCGCTACAGCGACAGCGTGGTCGCCACGCAGGTGCGGGCCTTCTACGACGGCCTGGTCTGAGGCTGCGCATGCCTCGATCCGGTCCGGCGCGCTTGTCCTTCCTGTTCTCGTTCGCCGAGAAATACACCCTGCTGCTGCTGAACACGATCGGCACGATGGTGCTGGCGCGCCTGCTGACGCCGGCCGATGTGGGCGTCTACTCGGTCGGCGCGGTGCTGGTCGGGCTGGCGCAGGTGCTGCGCGATTTTGGCGTCGGCACCTACGTGACAAAGGAAAGGACGCTGAACGCGGAGAAGCTGCGCGCGGCGTTCAGCGCCAGCATCGTCGTCGCCTGGCTGCTGGCGGCGCTGGTGCTGGCGGCCAGCGGGCCGGCGGCGCGCTTCTACCACGATCCGCGCCTGCGCACGGTGCTGCAGCTGTTGTCGATCAACTTCCTGCTGGTCCCGTTCAGCGCGGTGGTCTTGCCGTATCTGCGCCGCCAGTTGCGATACAAGGCGATTTTCGCCATCAACGCCAGCCAGTGCGCGGCGCAGGTGCTGTGCTCGATCGTGATGGCGGCGCTGGGCTTCGGCTACCTGAGCCTGGCCTGGGGCGCGGTGGCCGGCGCCGCCGCGACGCTGCTGGCGAGCATCTGCTGCCGGCCGCAAGGGCTGCCCTGGCTGCCGGGACTGCGGGGCATGCGCAAGATTTTACGTTTCGGCGCTATCTCGACGGCAGGCTCGGTCGTCGAGGAAGCCGGCGTCGCGGCGCCCGACCTCATCATCGGCAGGATGATCGGCCTGGCCGAGGTGGCGATCTTCAGCAAGGCGATGGGCGTGCTGAATGTGTTCGGCCAACTGGTGACGGCGGCGATATCGCCGGTGATCTTTCCCTTGTTTTCCGCCCAGGCGCACGCTGGTTCGGACTTGCGGCGGGCCTATCTCAGGACCGCCAGCTACATGACGGCGCTGGCCTGGCCGTTCTTCGGCTTTGTCGCGCTGGCGGCGCCGGCGTTGGTGCGCCTGCTGTATGGCGAGCAGTGGGATGCCGCCGTGCCCTTGATACGCATCATCTGCATCGGATTGGCCTTGTATAGCATGTTCAGCATGGCGCGCTACCTGCTGGTGGCGATGGGCGAGGTGGGCGCGCAAGCGCGGCTGGATGTGCTGGCGGTGCCGGTGCGCATTGTCGCGCTCATGCTGGCGGCGCCCCTGGGCTTGCAATGGGTGGCATGGGCGGTGGTGCTGGGCATGCTGTTCCGCAGCGGCCTGACGTATTTCTACCTGGCCCAATTTACCGGGTTGACGCTGGCGGACCTGCTGGGAGCGGTGCGCCGCAGCGCGCTGGTGACGGCGGCCTGCCTGGCCGGTCCCGTGGCACTGCTGGCCTGGCAGCCGCAGGGAGCGGCGCAATTGGCGGCCGCGTCGGTCGCGGGCTTGGCGCTGTGGCTGGCCGCGATCCTGTTGTTCCGGCATGAACTTGCGCCCGAGTGCACCTTGGCCGGCCGCAAGGCATGGTCGCTGCTGACCAAATAACCGCAAAGGATGGCTTATGCGAGTGGGAATCCTGTCATATCCGATGCTGTTCCAGCGCGAGGGCGGCCTGCAGATACAGGTGCGCTCGACCATCGCGGCCTTGCGGGCACTGGATATTCCAGCCTTGCAGGTGGAATTGGTCGACCCCAACCGGCAGCGCATCGACAGCTACGATGTGATCCATGTGTTTTCCGCGATTAACGGCAATTACAGGCTGGTCGAACTTGCGAACGAGCTGGGCGTGCCGGTGGTGCTGTCGGCCTTGCTGTCGCCGGGATGGAGCCGCATTGCGGGTTTTCGCGCCCGTCTCGCCGACCGCCTGGTCGGGCGCCTGACGGACTGGAACGTGCAGACCAGCTATGCGCAGACCAAGCGCGCGCTGCAATTGGCGCAGATCGTGGTGGCGCTCGGACAGGCGGAGCGGACGGCGCTGGTCGACGGCTTCCGGGTCGAGCCGTCCAAGATCCGCTTGCTGCCCAACGGCATCAGCCCGCGCTTTTTCAACGCGGATCCCGGGCTTTTCCTTCGCCAGACCGGACTGGACGAACCGTTTGTGTTGATGGTGGGTGCGATCTCGCCCTATAAAAACCAGCTGGGATTGGTGCAGGCGCTGGCGAACTCGGATTTGCCGATCGTGCTGATCGGACGCGCGCAACGCCAGCACCAGGCGTATCTGCAGCAACTGCTGGCATCGCCCAAGGTGCGCTGGATGGGGCAACTGGAGCATGAAGATCCCTTGCTGGCCAGCGCCTATGCCGCGGCATCGGTCCTGGCGCTGCCCAGCCAGGGCGAAGTGTTTCCGCTGTCGGTGCTGGAGGCGCTGGCTGCCGGCACGCCGGTCGTGATGACGGACGAAAGCGCACTGAGCTTGCCTGCCAGCGACTTCGCATTGAAACAGCTGCGCTGGAACGACACCAGCGCGCTCGGCGAGGCGATCCACGGCTTTGTCGCCAGTCCGCCGGAGCGCAACGCCGTGCGGGCGCTGGTGTCGGCGTTCACCTGGCAGCGCGTCGCCTTGCAGATCGCCGGCTGCTATCAGCATTTATATGAGCGCAGCCAGCGGGTGTCTCATGCTGTTTAATTCCTTCGTGTTTCTGCTGATGTACCTGCCGGTGGTGGTGGCCGGCTATCTGGTGCTGTCGCGCTGGTTGCCGCGATGGACGACGGCCTGGCTGGCGCTGGCGTCGCTGTTTTTCTACGGCTACTGGGATTTGCGCTATCTGCCGCTGCTGATGTCGTCCATCGCGTTCAATTTCTGGGCGGCGCGGCGCATGACGGCGAGCGTGGCGCATCGCAAGCGCTGGCTGGTGTTTGCGCTGACGGCCAATCTGGCGCTGCTCGGCTACTACAAGTACGCCAACTTTTTGCTGTGGCAGGATTGGGCCATCGTGCTGCCGGTCGGGATCTCTTTCTTCACCTTCACGCAGATCGCCTTCCTGGTTGATTGCTACCGGGCGCAGGCGGGCGAATACCGTTTCGTCCACTACACCTTGTTCGTCAGCTACTTCCCGCATCTGATCGCCGGGCCGGTGCTGCACCACAAGGAAATGATGCCGCAGTTCGACCGGCGGCCGCTGCCCAGCGCGTCCGACTTCGCCGTGGGATTGTCGATCTTTGTGGTCGGCCTGGGCAAGAAGGTGTTCCTGGCCGATCCGGTCTCGGTGCTGGTGGGGCCGGTATTTGCGGCCGGCGCCCATCCGCAACTGATCGAGGCCTGGATCGGCGCGCTGGCCTACACCTTCCAGCTGTACTTCGATTTTTCCGGCTATTCGGACATGGCGATCGGCTTGTCGCGCATGTTCGGGGTCAAGCTGCCGTTAAACTTCAATTCACCGTATCGCGCCGCGAACATCAGCGAATTCTGGCGGCGCTGGCACATGACCTTGTCCCGCTTCCTGCGCGACTACCTGTACGTGCCGCTGGGCGGCAACCGCGGCGGTGCGCTGCGGCGCTACCGCAACCTGATGCTGACCATGCTGCTGGGCGGCCTGTGGCATGGCGCCGGCTGGACCTTCGTGGTATGGGGCGGCCTGCATGGGGTCTTTCTGGTGGTGCATCACGGCTGGCAGGCGTTCACCGGGCAGTCGGCGCCACGGCTGTGGGGCAGGGCGCTGACCTTGCTGGCCGTGATCGCAGGCTGGGTGGTGTTCCGCGCGCCGGACATGGCGACCGCCGCCGACATCCTGCACGCGATGGTGGGCGGCAACGGCGTGTCGCTGCCGCGCGGGTTGGCGCCTTACGCATCGCACTTCCAGGTGCTGGGCTGGCAACCCGGCTTTTCCGGCATACGCTGGATAGACTTCGGCGGCATGGCGGTACCGGTGTTGCTGTTGGCGATGGCGCTGGCGTTCTTCGCGCCGAACACGCAAGAAATATTCTGTCGCTACGAACCCTGCATTGAAAAAGTCGTTCAACGCGGTCGCTGGACCTGGTCGCCCAGCAGCGTCTGGAGCGTGACGATGGCGCTGCTGTTCCTCTGCTGCCTGCTCAACATGAACAAGGTCAGCGAATTTCTTTACTTCCAATTTTAATCATGCGCAGCTATCTGACGATTTTTGGCGGCATCACCGCGATCACGCTGGGTGCGGCCGCCACGCTCAACTATGTGGTTGATCCTTACCTGATCCACCAGTGGGATACGCCGCAAGTGTGGCGCCTGCGGCCGGTCAGCGAGAAGCTCAGCTCCTGGGGCAAGACCTATGCGGTGGCCAGGTTCCAGCCCGGCGTGGTCTATGTGGGCAGTTCGCGCACCGAAGCGGGCTTGCCGGTCCGGACGCCCCTGTTTGTCGGCAAGGATGTCTTCAATGGCGGCTTGTCGGGCGCCACGGTGGGCGATGCCATGTCGATGGTGCGGCATGCGTCGGCGGTCGGCCGGCTCGATACCGTGGTGTGGGGCATCGATGCGTCGATGTTTTCGCTGGAGGGCGGAAATTCGAATTTCGACCCTGAACTGGTGGCCTCCGACCGCTACTACCTGTGGCGCCGAAGCCTGATCGATATCAAGCGCGCCTTGACCATCGATATGACGCTGGACTCGATCAGCCTGCTGCGCGGCACCTTCGGCCACAGTTGCCTGTCCAGCCTGGCGACTTATGGCCAGCGCGATGAAGGCTGCATCCGCTACAGCCTGGACCACCGGGGCGGCACAACGGCCGCCATCCGGCCGCGCCTGCGCGAGTACATACGCGGCGCCGGCCCCACCGTCGAGGCGATGCACGGATTTGGCCAGGCCATCGCGGGACTCTGCCGCGCCGGCACGCGCGTGCGCGTGTACATCAACCCCACGCACGCGATGACCAGCGACGGGCTGTACTGGTCCGGCAAGTGGCCGGCGATGGAGCGCTGGCAGGCGGGGCTGGCGGAGCTGGGCCGGCAGCAACGCCTGCAAGGTTGCGATGTCCGCCTGTATGATTTTTCGGGATTCAACAGCATTACCACCGAGGCCATCCCGCAGGTCAGCAGCAAGCCGGACATGCAGTACTACTGGGAGACGTCGCACTACCGCGTGAATGTCGGGAGAATGATACTGGCGCGCATGTTTGACCGGGACGAGGGCGTCCCCGGGGATTTCGGCGTCGAGCTGACGCCGTCAACCCTGGCACAACACCAGTCGGCGCAACGCGCGCAGCGCGACCGCTATCACCAGCTTCATGCGGCGGAAACCAGTATGGTGCTGGAGGTGGTGGCCGAACTGGGGTATATCAGTACCGAGCAGCCTTTCTCGCACGTCCGCGCCGATTGATCCAGCGCCGGGAATTCACGCTGCCAGCGCTGCAGGATGGCCAGCTCGTCGGGGCGCGCGGCATCGTCCAGGAACACGTGCCCGCCGGCCGCCAGGCGGGGGAACAGCAGCGGCCCGGCCGGATAGCGGGCTAGCGGGCGCGTGGCTTGCGGCGGCCCGTCGATGACCAGCAGATCGATGTCCTGGTCGGCGGGCAGGTCCGCAAGGTCATACCATGGCCAGGACTCACCGGTGAGCTCGTGCGGCTGCAGCGGCGCGTCCACCACGCGCGCCCAGTCTTCCAGCCCGAGCCGGCGCAGATGCTCGCGGGTCTGGCGGGCGAAATACGGATCGTGCTCCAGGCTGTAGACCTTGCCGGCGCCGTTGAGCTGCAGGCAGCGCGCCAGCACCAGCGTCGACGCGCCGCTGCTGCATTCGACCACGATGCGCGGCCGCGCCGAGCGCGCATGGCGCGCCAGCTCCAGCAGGAAATCCGGCGACGCCGCCCAGCCACGCGTGGTGGGCAGGCTCTGCTTCAAATCCAGTTCCACGTACAGGCCATGCAGCGCCTCCATCTGACGGAACAGGCTGGCGTTGTCCCGGCTGGTGCGGTCGCGCACGTCATGCAACAAAAGGTGCACCAGCCGCAGCTTGTGCAGGATGTACAGCAACACAGACAACACCAAGGCGGCGATGATATACGGCATGACTTCTCCTCAAGTACGAACGACCTTGCTGACCACGTAGCGATGCTTGCCGGACGCTTCCGGCGGAATCGCCGCCACTTCCTCGATCACGATCTCGACCGACGCGCCCAGGCGGGCGCGGAATTGTGTAACGATGCTCAGGTGCAGCGCCGGCGGCAGGCCGTCGACGCTCACCAGCAGTACCCGCGTGCAATCCAGGCTTTCCTGGATGATCTTGAATGCGCGCACCTGCGGCAGGTCGCGCAGGACGTAGATCAGCGCCAGGCCATGCATCATCGTGCCGTCGCGGGCGACGACGAAATCGGTGACGCGGCCTTCGATGCGCTGGAGCAGCGGCAGGCCGCGCCCGCAGGGGCAGGGCAGCGGATCGAGCGCGCCGATGTCGCCGGTGGCGTAGCGGATGAAGGGAAATTGGCGGCTGGCCAGGTGGGTAATGACGATGGCGCCGGGTTCGCCGGGCGCCACCGGCAGGCCCTGCTGGTCGAGGATTTCGACGATCACGTCCTCGGCCGTGATGTGCATGCCGCCTTCCGGACACTCGTGCGCCAGGAAGCCGGAATCGCGGCCACCGTAGCCGTTGGCCACCGGTGCGGCGAAGGCCTTGACGAGCAGGGCACGCTGCTCGTCGTAGAGCCGTTCGGCCGTGACGAACACCGCCCGCACGCCGAGCCGGTCGAGGGCGACACGCCGCGCCTGCGCGTGCTGCGCCAGCAGGCACAGCGCCGACGGATAGCCGAACAGCATGGCGGGGCGCTGCTTTTGCAGGCGGGCCAGGTAGTCGTCCAGCCGGGCCGGCGACAAGTCGAAAGCGGGCAGCAGTTCGCTGCGGATCAGCCGGTCGCGCCGAGCGCGCCAGTGATCCTGCGCGCCCAGCTCGATCGGCGAGCCCCACATGACCGCCTCGCGGTCGCCGATGTCGACGCCCCACCAGCGCGTGGCGCGCCATTTGGCCGCCACGTCATGGCTGACGCGCTCCTTGCCCAGGTAGAAGATCAGCGGCTCGCCGCTGGAGCCGCCGGTGGTGAAGCGCTGCATGCGCCCGGCGTCATCGGCAAGGAAGTCGTCGCGATAGTCGTTGATGTCGGCCTTGCGCATCACCGGCAGGCAGCGCAGGTCGCGCACGTCCTGCACGCGGTTGGCGTCGAAACCGATGCGCGCGCATAGCTGGCGGTAGTAGGCCACGTGCTCGGAAGCGTGCAGCAGCAACGCGCGCAGGCGGCGCAGCTGCAGCGCTTCGATGCGCTCGCGCGGCCACCATTGGGTTTGCTCCATCCGCCGGCGCAGCGCGGTGCTGCGGTGCCGCTTGATCCACTCGTGCACGGGAAACAGCAGCGTGGAAACCAGCGCCGTGTAGCCTCCCTGGGGCGGCCGCTTGAGCACACGCCGGTACTGCGCCATCAGCAGCGGCGCCACCTGAGTCCAGCCGTAGCGGCGGGCGCTGGCCAGGCCGGCGTCGGCAAGCCGGCGCGCGCTATCGGCATCCGTCAGCAAGGACAGCATGGCGTGCGCCATGGCGCCGGCGTCGCCCGGCGCCACCAGCAGGCCATCCACCTCATGACGGATCAGGTCGGGCACGCCGCCGACATTGGTGCTGACCACCGGCACGCCGCTGGCCCAGGCTTCCAGCACGGAAATCGGCATGTTGTCGGCCAGGCTGGGATTGAGGACCAGATCGGCTTGCCGGTACAGTTCGGCCATCACGGCGTTCTCGGTCTTGCCGGCGAAATGCACCGCCGAGTCCAGCGTCAACGCCTCGGCCTGTGCCTGCAGGCGGGCCAGTTCCGGGCCTTCGCCGCAAATGGTCAGCCGCGCGTGCGGCAGGACGCGGCGCACCAGCGCGAAGGCTTTCAGGGCGGTGGCGTTGTCGTACAGCGGCTCCAGGTGGCGCGCCACGAGGATGGCGGCGCGCCCCGCCGGCCGGCTTGCGGCTGGATAAAAACGCTCGACGCTGACGATGTTGGGGACGATTTGCACCGTCACGCCATGGGCATGGAACACGCGCGCCAGATAGCCGGAAGGCACGATCACCGCATGCGCGCGCCGCATGCTGAAGCAGACCAGGCGCGCGCTGCGGGCCAGGAAGGCGGGCGCTTCGCCGCCGCGATAATTCACCACCACGCCCTTGCCGCGCAGGCGGCCGATCCAGATCGCCGGCGCGGCGTACAGATGCCACGACCAGCCGGAGTTGGCCATCACGTGCAGCAACTGGGCGCGGCCGGCCGCGCGCCACAAGTGCCATACATAGGGCGGCAGGCGCAAGGCCGCGCGCAGCCCACGGATCCGCGCCGCCCATTGCGGGCGCCACGGCGGATTGACTTGCACCAGCTCGACCTCGGCGCCGGCGGCGCGCAACAAGCCGGCCAGTTGCACGGTCTGGTTGGCCATGCCGCCGGCCGGCGGCGGCAACGGGCCGACCAGGGCGATGTGCAACGTTGCCGTCATGACGCGGGCGCCAGCAGGCGCTGGTAGATGTCGCGATAACGGGCCACGCTGACACCCCAGTTGCGCTCACGCGCGACGTAAGCCTTGGCTTGCCTGCGCAGCAGGGGCCAGGTCTGGACCTGGCGTATCAGCTGCAGCACCTGGTCGGCCAGCGCGTCGGCGTTGCCGGCCTTGAACAGCATGCCGGTTTTGCCGTGCTCTATCATTTCACGGTGGCCGCCGACGTCGGAGGCGACGATCAGCCTGCCGTGCGCCATGCCTTCGAGCGGCTTGAGCGGCGTGACCAGTTCGGTCAGCCGCATCGGCAGGCGCGGATAGACCAGGATGTCGATCAGCCCATAGTAGGTGGCGATCTGCTGGTGCGGCACGCGGCCGGCGAACTTGACCTTGCGTTCCAGCCCCAGTTCCGCCACCAGCGCCCGCAACTGATCCTCCTGCTGACCGCCGCCGACCAGCAGCAGTTGCAGCGACGGCACCGTGGCCAGCATGCGCGGCAGGGCGCGGATCAGCAAGGCCAGGCCTTCGTACGCATAGAACGAGCCGATGAAGCCCAACACCAGGTGGCCGGTCAGCCCCAGGCTGTGGGCCAGCATGCCGTCCGGCGGCACGGCGGCGCCGAACTGGCTGCTGTCGACCGCGTTCGGTATCACAGTGACCTTGGCGCCCGGTATGCCGCGCGCGACGATGTCGGTGCGCAAGCCTTCGCAGATGGTGGTGATGGCATCGGCGCGGCGCAGCACGTAGTTCTCGATGGCGCGGCTCAGCTTGTAGCGCAGGCCGCCGGGGCGGCTGGTGCCGTGGTCGGCGGCGGCGTCTTCCCAGAAGGCGCGGATTTCGTACACCACCGGGATGCCCAGCGCCTGGCCGACGCGCAGCGCGGCGATCGCGTTCAGCGACGGCGAATGCGCGTGCAGGATGTGCGGTCGCGACGCCTGCGCGATCTGGTGCAAACGGCGCACCAGCCCGGCGATCACGCCGACCTGGCGCAGCACCGGCAACCGCCCCCACCAGCGGTTCAGCGGCTGGGTGCGGAAGAAGTGCCAGCCGTCGACTTCCTGCTCCGCGCCGTGCGCGTCTTCGCCGGTGTCCTGTTTTGCACTGGTCAGGTGGATCGTGTCCCAGCCCAGCTTGCGCTGCTGGCGCAGGATCGCCAGCGTGCGGAAGGTGTAGCCGCTGTGCAGCGGCAGCGAGTGGTCGAGTATGTGCAGGATGCGCATCATGCCGCCTGCCGTACCAGGTCCTGGCCCGGCGTCCGCTGCAGCTGGCGCAGGAAGGATTCAAACATCATCAGCGACCACAGCGGCGCGCTGTGGTCGCGCCGGCCGGACTGATGCTGGTTCATCAGTTCCTGCACGTAGTCCAGGTTGAACATCTCGCAGCCGGCCAGCACCGGGCTGGCCAGGCTGCGCTGCAGGCGCGACCGCAGCGGGCCGCGGAACCAGTCCGCCAGCGGCACGGAGAAGCCCATCTTGTCGCGGTACAGCAGGTCGGCCGGCAGGTAGGGTTCCAGGCCTTTCTTGAACAGATACTTGCCGATGCCGCGCTGCAGCTTGAGCGACGGCGGCAAGCCCGACATCCATTCCACCAGCTGGTGGTCCAGCAGCGGCACGCGCACTTCCAGCCCATGCGCCATGCTGGCGCGGTCGACCTTGGTGAGGATGTCGCCTGGCAGATACACCTTCATGTCCAGGTATTGCACCTGCGACAGCGCGTCATCGGCCGGGCAAGCCGCCGCGTGCCGGCGCAGCACGTCGGCCGCGTGGTAGCCGCCGAGGTCGCGCCGCAGCGCCGGACTGAACAGGCGCGCGCGCATGGCGTCGCTCATGATCGAGATGCCGTGGAAATAGGCCGCCACCGAATCGCGGGCCAGCGCCTCGAACGTGGTCTTGGCGCGCAGCGGGCGCGGCGCCCAGTCGGCCTTGGGATACAGCCGTCCCAGCGCGCCGAACACCGGCTTGCGCACGCCCAGCGGCAGCATGGCGCGCAGGCGCTCTTCGTGCAGATGCCAGCGGTAGCGGCGATAGCCGGCCAGGTTCTCGTCGCCGCCATCGCCGGACAGCGCCACCGTCACGCGCTGCCGCGCCAGCTCGCAGACGCGGTAGGTGGGCAGGGCGGAACTGTCGGCAAATGGTTCGTCGTACAGGCCGGCCAGCAGGTCGATCAGATCGGCGTCATGTTGCTCGACGCGCTGGGTGTGGTGCCTGGTCTGGTAGCGCTCCGCCACCCGCTGGGCGTACGGCGACTCGTCGTATTGCGCGTCGCTGAAGGCGATCGAGCAGGTGTTGACCGGCGCCGCCGATTCCTTCGCCATCAGCGCGACCACGGCGCTGGAGTCGACGCCGCCGGACAGGAAGGCGCCCAGCGGTACTTCGGCCACCAGCCGGATGCGCACCGCCTCGCGCAGGCGGGCGATCAGTTCGTCGGCGGCTTGCACCTCGCTGATCGGCTTGTGCGGCGTAAACGGCACATCCCAGTAGCGCTTGGGCTGTTCCGGCGCGGCGCCCTTGCGGGCCAGCAGCGTGTGGCCGGGCTCCAGCTTGCGGATCTGGCGAAACACGGTGCGCGGCTCGGGAATGTAGCCGTAGGCGAAATAGTCTTCCACCGCCAGCGGATCGAGTTCGCGCCGCAGTTCGCCGTGCGCCAGCAGCGCCTTGATTTCCGACGCGAAGATCAGTTGACCGTTGTTCAGCAGGGCGTAATGCAGCGGCTTGATGCCGAGCCGGTCGCGCGCCAGGAACAGGCAGTGCTGCCTGCGGTCCCACAGCGCAAAGGCGAACATGCCGCGGAAATGCTCGACGCAGCGCTCGCCCCATTGCTCCCACGCGTGGACGATCACCTCGGTATCGCAATGGGTGCGGAAGACGTGGCCGAACTGCCGCAGTTCGCGCATCAGCGCCGGAAAATTGTAGATCTCGCCGTTATACACCACGACCACGCTGTGATCTTCGTTGAACAGCGGCTGCTGGCCGCCGCCGATGTCGATGATGGACAGGCGCCGATGGCCCAGCCCCACGCCCGGCTCGCGGTGCGTGCCGTCGCCGTCGGGCCCGCGATGGGCCTGGAGCTCGGTCATGCGCTGCAACAGCCCGGCGTCGATGTCGGCCGGGTGGTAGAGATCAAATATGCCTGCGATCGCACACATGGCTATCCTTTCGTCGAGGGCGGTTGGGCCAGCCGGTCGTACACGGCCAGATAGGCGTCGGCCATGGCCGTCAGGCTGAATTCGGCCATCACGCGGCGGCGCGCGCGGCCGCCGTGATGCTCGGCCAGGCCGGGAATGCGGTAATAGTCGCCGATGGCCTCGGCCAGCAGCGCCGGGTCGCGCGCCGGCACCAGCGAGCCGGTCCAGCCGCTCTGCACCAGGTCCGGATTGCCGCCGACCGCCGTCGCCACCACCGGCAGGCCGCTGGCCATCGCTTCCAGTATCGTGTTGGAGGCGCCCTCGGCCAGCGATGGCAGCACGAACACGTCCATGGCGCGCATCAGCTGCGGGATGTCGTCGCGCGCGCCGGGCAGCCACGCCAGCTGGGCCACGCCGGCGTCGCGCAGCAGGTCGAGGCAGGGCTGGCGGCAGGGGCCGTCGCCGACGATCATCAGGCGCAGCTGGTCCGGCGCCAGCTCGTCCTGGGTCAACAGCAGCAGGAAGGCCTGCACCAGCGACAAATGATCCTTGACCTCGGCCATACGGCCGACGCAGCCGATGACAAACGTGCCTTCGGACAGGAAGCCCGGCGGGCCGACCGCGGCGACGGGCCCCAGCCGGGGGTGGAATTGCAGGCTGTCGACGCCGTTGCAGATGTGCGTGACGCGCTGCGGACGCGCGCCGATGGTGCCGACCAGCCAGGCTTCCAGGTCTTTGCTGACGGCGATGAAGTGGCCGATCAAGGGCAGCAGCAGCCGGCGCAGCAGCCGGTAGCGGCGTTTGCGGCCGTGCAGGTCGTTGATGTCGCGTCCATGTTCGCCGTGCACGCGCAGCCGGACCCCGGCCGCCGCAGCCAGCAGCTGGCCCTCGATGCCGGCCAGGTTGCGGGTATGGATCAGCAGCGGCCGCAAGCGCTTGAGGGTGTGGAACAGCCGCAGGTAATGGCCCCAGTCCTTGCCTTCACGCTTGTTGAGGCTGATGATTTCCACGCCGGGCCGCTTGATGCGCCGGTAGAAATCGCTGTAATCCTTGAGGCAGACGATGGCGTGCCGGTAGCGTTCCGGCGGCAGGTTGTTGATCAGGTTGACCAGGCCGTTCTCCAGTCCGCCGACATCGAGCCGGTGGATCAGATGGACGATCAGCGGTATGGCGTCAGCGGGCTGCGGCATGGAGCAATCCCTGGTCGATGGTGGGGAGCATGGCGGCCAGCAAGTCCCGCATCGCGGCCTCTGCCGGTGCAGCCTGCTCGTCATAGGCCGAGGCGACGACGATTTCCGCGCCGCTGTCGTCGCCGCCGGTCAGCTTGGCCCTGGCCAGCATGAGCTTGATGAAGTGCGGGCTGGCGGTGTCGCGCCCGGACAGCCGGTACCAGCGCCACACCAGCAGCTTGGCGCCGGCCGATTGCTCGGTGGACTGGCGCAGCGTGATGCGCCGATCGCCCAATTGGATATCGCGTTGCGCGACGCCGCTCTCGCTCCACTGGATCTGGCCGGGCGCCAGCCGGCGTACCGGCGCCAGCAGTTCCGCGTCCTTGGCCTGATGCCGGTACCACGTCAGCTGCAGCGATACCTTGCGGCGGCCGTCGTGGTAGTTGGCCGCGATGCGCTGGGGCTGGCCCATGTGCAGCGAATGCCAGTCGGTGGCCAGCATCGGGCTGGCGCGCCAGGGCGGGGGCGGCGACGCCAGCGCCAGTTGCGGCGCCGGCAGCGTGTCGGGAGGGGCGGGGCGCAGCATGATCATGGCCAGCAGCGGCCAGATGGCGGCGACCGCGACCACGGCCACCGTCATGCGGATAAAGGCGGCCGGCGCCGCATCCCGTCGCGGCGTGCTGCCGCCGCGCTTGGCAGCGGCCGGCCCGTCGTATTCGCGCCAGCGGCCGCCCCACCAGAACAGCAGCGTGGTCACCAGCCCAAAGAAGATCCAGCCGTAGATCAGGTGGTCGATGCCGATGGCCAGCGTCATGCCGCTCCAGTGGCCGATCAAGACGATCAGGCAGGCGCGCAAGCCGTTGGCGATGACCGGCAACACCAGCGTGACGGCGATGAAGACCAGCCGCCGGGCCAGGCTGCGGTAGGTCAGGTAGGCGTACAGCGTGCCCAGCGCCACCGAGGCGATCAGGTAGCGCAGGCCGCTGCAGGCGTCAACCACCGACCAGTCGCCGCTCGGCAGGGTAATGTAGTTGTTTTCATGGAACACAGGTATCCCGGTCAGCTGCAGCATCGCGACCGTGAAGCCGGCGGTGAAATCGATCAGCGGCGGCACGAAGACTTCGCCGAACGGCACGGCCAGCAGCAGATACGCCAGCGGGAAGGCGATGGCGGCGGTAAAGGCGCGTCCCATCACGGCGGCGACGGTGGCCGTGCACATGAGGACCAGGCTATATTGCTGCAGCACCTGGACATTGGCCACCGTGGACAGCAGCCACAGCACGCCGAGCGCGGCCAGCGCCAGCAGGGCCGATGGCCATGGCCGGCCGGGCACGCCGGACAGGCGCTCGCGCTGGCGCCAGACCAGCCAGATGGCGATCGGTGGGATCATGAAGCCGTGGGCGAAGGTGGCCGAGCGCAGCCAGACGCCGACGATGCCGGCCGCCGTGGCGAAATGCACGGTTAGCAGCAGGCACAGCGCGGCGAGCGTGCAGCCGTAAGGCCAGGCGGCCGACGGCGCGACCGGCTGCGGCGCAGCCGGCCGCGGCGGCAACAACAGGGCGACCGGTTCGGCGCTCATCGCGCCGGCTCCGCGTCGGCGGTTTGCGCGGCGCGGCTTTCCGTGCCCAGCGCCCGGCCCAGCCGCTGCAGGTTGCGCCCCCAATCGTAGTCGCGCAGGATGCGGTTGCGCGCCGCCTGGCCGATGTCCTCGAACGAGGTCAGATGATGGCCGATGTGGTGGATGAATTGCTCCGCGCCGTCGGCACAGACGACCTCGTCGCCCGGCGTGGCGGAGATGCCTTCCAGCGCCTGCGGCGTGGCGATCACGATTTTCTCCATCGCCATCGCCTCCAGCACCTTGTTCTGTATGCCGCGCGCGACCTGCAGCGGCGCCACCGCCAGCGTCGCATGCCGCAGGTAGGGGCGGATATCCGGCACCGTGCCGGTCACATGCACGCCAGGCACGCGACGCAGGTCCAGCACCGCATCCACCGGGCGCGAGCCGACGATGTGGAATTGCAGGTCAGCGAACTGTTGCCGCAGCGCCGGCATGACGTGCTCCGCGAACCAGCCGACGGCCTCGATGTTCGGCAGGTAATCCATGGCGCCGGTGAACACCAGCACCGGCGCCTGGCCGTAGGGATTGGGGTAGTGCGCCAGCGGCGAGAAATATCCGCTGTCGACGCCGTTGGTGTAGTAGTCGACCTTGTGGCTCGACTGCGGGGCGCGGCGCTTGAACAGCGCCGCTTCCGCCGGCGAGACCAGCAAGACCCGGTCGAAATCGGCGGCGACGCGGCGTTCGTGCTCCAGCAGCAAGCGGCCCTCGCGTCGATACAGCCAGGACATCGGCCAACGCGCGCCGCCGGCGTAGTCCTGCCATTTTTCCGAATCGACATCGACCAGGTCCATCACGCGCAGCAACTGGCGGCGCGTCAGGTACTGCGACATCGGGCCCGAGTAAGCCAGGCAGTGCGCGATGTTGTGCCGGTCCAGTGTCATGTCGACCCAGCGCTGCAGCGCAGCGTGCCGGAAGTACGGCAGGCTGAGCGCCTCGCCGCGCAGCAGCGCGGTCAAGCTGCCCAGCCGCGCCCAGTGCGCCGGCATGCGGATGAAGCAGCTGCTGGCGCACTCGGCGGCCAGGTGCTCGGCAAAGGGCTGGTCGTCGTCGCGGTCGATGAAGGTGCCGAGGTGGACGCGGAAATGCCGCCGCAGGTATTGCAGCGCGTGGTAGGCGCGGATCTTCTCGCCCTTGTTGGGCGGATACGGCAGGCGATGGGTCAGAAACAGCAAGTCCTGCATGGCCGCTATCCCAGTTGGCGCACGATATGCGGCCCGATCGCGTTGGCCACCGGCAGCGGCAGCAGGCGCCAGGCCTTGATGAACAGCTGGAAACGCGGATTGAGCGGCTGTACATCCTTGAGCTGCTTGCCGCGATGCAGCTGATAGTCGTAGTGCAGCGGTTGCGGCTCGAAGCCCCAGTTCTTCTTGAACGCGAACGAGCCGGTGCCGTATTTGCTGCGGCCGAAATCGAACAGCGTGCAACCCTGCGCGCAGGCCCGGCGCATGACTTCCCAGTACATGAAGTCGTTGCCGGCCAGCGTGCGCGCCTGCACGCCGCCACCGCCGTAGTACGGCAGGATCTCGTCGCGGAAGCGGAAACTCAGCACCGCGCACACCGGCCGACCGGCTTGCTGCACGCACAGCACTTCGCAGTCGTCGCCGAAGACTCGCTGCAGCAGCGCGAAATAGCGGCGGCTGAAGACCGGCGTGCCCAGGCGGTGGACGCTGTCGGCGTAGCAGTCGAAGAAGCGGCTGGTGTCGGCGTCCTGCGTGCTGGACAGGCCACCGGCGATGCCCTTGCGCACCATGGCGCGCTGCTTGCGCGGAATCGCCAGCATATTGCGCTCGGGGTCGGCGTGCAGCGGCTTGCGAAAGGTGACATACAGGTTCTTGTGCAGCCAGTCGGCCTGCGTCGGCCGCATGTGGCGGTATTCCAGATGGTCGACCTGCAGCCGGGCCGCCAGTTGCTGGGCGGCCTGGTCCACCGCCGCCGCCGCGTCGGCATGCATGGCGGCGATGCCGCCGTAGACGCAAAACGGCAGCGAGGACAGGGTGTTGCCGAACAAACGGCTCCGGACCTGCGCCAGCGGCAGGATGGCGTCGATGCGGCCGTCGGTCTCGGCGTACATGAACCAGGTCGGGTGGCCGAAGCCTTCCTCGATGACCTGGCGCCAGCCGGCGCGGTGGAAGAAGGTCGCGTCCGGGCAGCGCTCCACGAACTCGTCCCAGCGCGCGCGGTCTTGCGATCCCATCGTCCCGACGGTGTAGTGCGGCATCATGCGCTTCCCAGAAAGATATCGTCGATACGGCCCCAGCGGAAATCGCCCAGCAGCCGGTTGATGCGCGCCTCCATCCGGTGCAGGTTGAGGTAGTGGCGCAGCCGCGTTTTCATCCCGATGCCGCGCTGCCTGGGCTGGCCGGGGTCCAGCTCCCAAGGATGAAAATAGAATATGCCAGCTTGCCCGTCCCGCGAGTTGATGCGCCGCAAAGCCCAGCGCGAGGCGGCATAGGGCAGCAGGCGGAAGTAGCCGCCGCCGCCGGCCGGCAGGTTGCGGCCCAGCAGGCGCACGGTGCTGACCGGCAGCTCCAGCAGGCCGTGCTCGCCGTTGGGGCGCCACGCGAAGCGCGGCGCATCCGGCATGCCGTAGTGGTCGTGCCGGATCGGGTAGATGCTGGAGCTGTAGCGGTAACCGGCTTGCTGCAGGCTGTCGAGCGCCCACAGGTTGCCGGCGGCGATAGAGAAGCTGGGCGCGCGGTAGCCGCGCACGGCCTGGCCGCCGAGTTGTTCCAGCAGGTTCTTGCTGAGCGTGATGTCGCGGCTGAATTCGTCGGGCGTCTGCTCGCTGGCGCGCAGGTGGCCGTAGCCATGGCTGGCCAGCTCGTGGCCGCCGTCGACGATGCGCCTTACCAGCGCCGGATAGCGCTCGGCGATCCAGCCCAGCGTGAAGAAGGTGGCGCGCGCGTCATGCCGGGCCAGCAGGCCGAGGATCAGGTCGACATTGCGTTCCACCCGGCATGGCAGCGAGTCCCAGTCGCTGCGCCGGATGTGGGCGGCAAAGGCGGAGACCTGGAAATAGTCTTCGACGTCGATGGTCAGCGCGTTGGGCCGGCCGCCGGCGGCGCCGCTCATGGCCGCGGCTCCCGGCGGCCCTGCAGCCAGGCGGCGGTGACGGCGGCGATGCGCTCGGCGGCCTGGCCGTCCCAGTATTGCGGTATCCGTCCGGCCTTGCCGCCGAAGCGCAGGATGTCGCGGCACAGCGCCAGGATGACGGCGGGATCGCGGCCGGCGATGGCGTTGCTGCCCTCGGTCACGGTGACGGGCCGCTCGGTGTTTTCACGCAAGGTCAGGCAGGGAATCCCGAGCGCCGTGGTTTCCTCCTGCACGCCGCCGGAATCGGTCAGCACGACGCGGGCGTTCTGCATCAGGCCCAGCATGTCGAGGTAGGCCAGCGGCGGCATGCAGGCCACGCGCGGGGTGTCCAGCAGGCCGCCCAGCTCGAAGCGCTTGAGCATGGCGCGGGTGCGCGGATGCAGCGGGAACAGCACCGGCAGGTCCTCGCTGATCCTGGTCACGGTCTCGATCAGCGCGCGCAGGCGGCGCGGGTCGTCGACGTTGGAGGGGCGGTGTAGCGTCAGCAGCGCGTAGGATGCGCCGTTGCCGAGGAAGCCGGCCAGGTTGGCCTGGCGCAGGACCGCCTCGACCGGCGTCGCCCGCGGCAGCTGCAGCATCAGCGTATCGATCATGACGTTGCCGACAAAATGGATGCGGCTGGCCGGCACGCCTTCGCGCAGCAGATTGTCCATGCCGCTGGATTCGCTGGTGAACAATAGTTCCGAGACCTGGTCGGTCAGCACCCGGTTGATTTCCTCCGGCATGGCCCGGTCGTAGCTGCGCAGTCCCGCCTCGACATGCAGCACGGGAATATTCTTCTTGGCCGCCGTCAGCGCGCAAGCCAGCGTGGAGTTGACGTCGCCCACCACCAGCACGGCGGCCGGCGCGGTCTGGTCGAGCACCGGCTCGAAGCGCCGCATCACTTCGGCGGTCTGCACCGCGTGGCTGGCGGAACCGACATCGAGGCGAAAGTCCGGCGCCGCCAGGTCCAGCGCACTGAAGAACTGGCCATCCATGTCGGCGTCGTAGTGCTGGCCGGTGTGGACCAGGATGGGCTCGATCCGGGTCTTGGGCTGCTTGAGCGCGCGCAGCACGGGCGCCATCTTCATCAGGTTGGGTCGTGCGGCGACGACGCAGACGATGCGGTAGGACGGGGACATGGCGGACTCCGCTTAGAACGCCACCAACAGGGCGGCACTGATGCCGTTTTCGCGGTAGTTGCCGCCGGCGTTGCTGGTATGGCGTGTATGACGCAGGGTGACGCTGGCGGTGACCTTGGACTCCAGCTGGCGCGTCATGCCCACGGTCAGCACGTTGTTGCGGGCGCTGCGGCCGGAGCTCAGCGAGCGCGCGCGGTTGTGGACGGCGCCCACGGTCAGGTCGTCGCGCCCCGACATGCGATAGCTCCAGCCCGCCTGGACCGCGCTTTGCCTGGTGTTGTCGTTCAACAGCAGCTCATCCGGCCCCAGCAGCAAGCTGTCGATGGCGCTGTTGGTTTGCGCGGTGCGGCGGATGTTGGAATAATTCACGCCCAGCGCGCTGCGCGGCGTGCTGTAGACGGTGGCGGCCCGGAATTGTTTTTGCAGGAAGTAGCGATGGCTGAAGAAATTGACGTTGCCGTCCGGGCCCAGCATCTGCGAAATCGCCATGAACACCTTGATGGTCTGCAAGCGCTTCTGTGGATCGGGAATGCGGGTGGCCCACAGGTCGAACAGGAAATCGCTGAGGCCGGTCGGCGGCACGCTGAAGTATTCGCCGTGGGTGGTGGTGATGTCTTCGCTGTAGTTGAGCGTCCAGAACATGCTGCGCATGCGGTAGGCCGCGTTCAGCGAGTAGGTCTTGCCGAAGAAGCGGCGGCCCACGCTGGCCGCGATGCTGGTGCGCGGCGACGGCACCCAGGCGCCGCCGACCGACCAGTAGCGGCCTTTCGGCTGCGCGCCGTTGGCGTGGTAATCGTTCTTTTCATAGCCGCCGGTGCCGAACGCCGACAGGTTGCCGTTGATCGGATAGCTGAGCGTCAGCGCGGCGTTGCTCATGGTGACCGGCGGCAGCGCGGCGTCGTCGATTTCCGTGCGGTCCAGGTTCAAGTCCCAGTTCCAGCCGCGGCCGCCGTTGTCTCCCACCATGTTGAGATGGGTACCTTCGCTGCGGACCTTGAGCAAGCCGCCGCCCACGTGTTGGTAGTCGTAGCGCAGGGTGGCCGTCGCCAGGCCGCGAAAGTAGTGCCGCAAATAGGGACTGACACTGGTGCTGTGCACGGTGGTGCTGTTGCCCGTGACCTGGGCCGGATCGAGCTGCAGCGGGCCGAAGGCGGAGATGTTTTGCTGGCTGATGCCGGCGCGGGCGTCCACGAACAGCCAGTCCGGCAATACCTCGGCATGGCCGCCGGCGGTCAGCGCCTGGTTGTTGCGGTCTTTCTGACGGGTATAGGACACCATTTGCAGCGCATACGACAGCGCCAGCCGCAGCCGCGGGCTGTCGGTGTACAGCTGGACGCCGGGCGTGACCTCGGTGGTGAACTGGCTGCGGGCCTGGTCCGGCGGCGCCAGGTTCATATTGTCGGTATAGCTTTCGCGCAGGCCCAGCGTGGGCGTGATGTGCCATTCGGCCGGGATCGCGGCGCCGGGCAGCGTCAGCAGCACCAGCATGGTCAGGCGGTAGGGCGTATCGCGCGGGGACAGCTTAATCATAATAACCATAGTATTCGCCGCCGGGGAACGCCTTGCTCTTGTTGTAGATGAGGCTGACATTCGGGCATTGCTCGATGTGGCGCAAGGCTTCCTTGACCGCATGCTGGGTGGTGGTCTCGGACTCGACCACCAGCAGGATCTGCCCCATCTGCGCGGCCAGCACGCCGGCCTCGGTGGTCATCAGCAGCGGCGGCGAATCGAAGATGACGATGCGGTCGGCGTAGCGCTCGGCGATCTCCGTCAGCAGGCGGCTCATGTTGCGGCTGGCCAGCAGCTCGGTGGCGTGGCGGTGGGAGCGGCCGGCCGGCAGGATGCTCAGCGTCGCCACATTGGTCTTGAGGATGACGTCGGCCAGCTCGGTCTTGTCGCCCAGCAGGATGTCCATCAGCCCCGGCTCCGGCGGCAGGCCCAGCACCTTGAGCAGCGAGGGGCGGGCGACGTCGGCGTCCACCAGCAGCACGGTGATGTCCATTTCCATGGCGATGCTCATGGCCAGGTTGACCGCGCAATAGGTCTTGCCTTCGCCCGCCATCGCGCTGGTGACGACGATCAGGTTGCCGTGCCGGATGGGCGGCGCGTCGTTGTCGCCGCGCGCATTGCGCAGCAGCGGGCGCTTGATGATGCGGAAGTCCTCGGCCACGGCGGTGCGGCCGCCGTCCTGGGTCACCATGCCGCGCTGATGCAGGCGCTCCAGGTTGATTTCCACATGGCGGGGCGAGGCGGACGTTACCACCGGTTCGGTTTTTTCCATCTATTGCTCCTAGTAACGCAGCAGGGTCGTGGCCAGCACGCCGCCATAGGCTACAAACAGGCTGGACAGGGCGGCGCCGAACACATACTTGCCGCGCTGGCGCTTGACTTTTTGCGCCTCGGTCCAGTTCATCGACACCGTGCCCAGCACCACCCGGCCGGTGCGTTCGCGCAGCTCGCCGGGACTGAGGAAGGTCGGGCGGATCTGGCTGATCAGCAATGCCGCGGCCACGCCGCTGAGCAGGGCGCCGCCCAGCACCAGCGAGTACAGCAGCAGGCGGTTCGGGCCGACCGGCGTCAGCGGCACGGTCGGCGGATCGATGATCTTGAAGGTCATCATGTCGGTGGTCGAGCTCAGGTCGCCGGACAGCTTGGCGGCCTCGCGCCGGCCGATCAGTTTTTCGTAGTTGTCCTTGTTGATCATGTAGTCGCGGTTGAGCTGGGCCAGCGCGGACTCGACTTCCGGCACCGCGTTGGACAGCGCCAGCAGGCGCTGGTGGCGGAAGGTGTATTCCTGCACCCGCGCCGTGATCGAGGCGACACGGGCCTCGGCCTCGGTCTGCGCCACTTTCAACTGCTGCAGCATGGGGCTGTAGTTCTTGCCCGGATCGCCGTTCGACCTGAGCTTGCTTTCCTCGACCTTGCGCGCCTCCAGCTGCGCCACCAGGCGCTTGGCGGCGACGATGTCGGGATGCAGCTCGGTATATTGCAGGCGCATGCTGTCGAGGCTTTTGTTGAGCACGGAGATGCGGCCGTCGATCTCGGGATTGTCGATGGCGGCCGGATTCATGTCGGCGCCGAGGATGGGCTCGTCCCCGCTGATCTGGCTGGCGATGGCGTTGCGGGCCTGCTCGGCTTCGGTCAGTTCCAGCCGGGCGGTATTCAGCAGGTCGGACGACTGCGCCAGCTGGGTGCTGTAGTCGACGCCCTGGCGCGGCAGCAGGCCATTGTTTTTCTGCTTGAATTCCTTGACGTTGTTTTCCGCCTCGATCAGTTTATCTTCATACGATTTGATTTGATCGTCGATGAATTGCACGGCCTTGCGGGTTTCTCCGTTTTTACCCTTGAAGCTGCCTTCGACGAATATCGTCAACAGCGATTGCACGACGTCGCGCACCAGCCGCGGATTGCGGTTGCTGTATGAGATCGTATAAATGTCGTAGTTGCCGGTGCCGCCGATGCGGATCTTGTTCATCAATTCGTCGAGCTGCTGCTGTTGATCGCGCGGGGTCTTGGCGTTGATGTCGAGGTCGACCATGCGCATGACGCGCTCGACGTTCGGACGGCTCAGCAGCGTGCGGCTCATGATCGAGACCTGCTGTTCCACGTTGGGCACGCTGGTCATGCTCGACAGCAGCGGCTTGAGGATGCTCTGGGTGTCGACGAACACCCGCGCCGTGGTCTGGTAGTCGTCGGGCAGCGTGGCCACCTTGATCCAGCCCGTGATCGCCACCAGCCACATGATGGAAACCGCATGCCAGCGATATTTCCATATCCCTTTCAGGCTCGCTATCAGCTGACTGATCAACTCCTCCATATTCGAATATCTCCAGTGGCTGGTCGGCGGGGAGTTCAAATTATATGGCTGTCACAATTCGAATTTTTCTTAACTGGGCAGTGATTGAGCCAGATCAAGCAGAGCAAGCCGGGTTTTCTAAATCATGGAGTCCTGCCTATTCAAGCGAGATTTGTCATGCATCCATTTAAGCGTTTTTCCATGGCGGCGCTGGCGCTGCTGCTGGCGGCGTGCGCGCACCGCATATCGCTGGACCCTCCCGAGCCGGAGGTGCTGCAGCCCGATTACCAGATCGGCGCCGGCGACATGGTCAGCATCAACGTCTGGCGCAATCCGGAAGTGTCGATCAGCGTGCCGGTGCGGCCGGACGGCAAGATCACGACGCCGCTGGTGGAAGACCTGCAGGCGGCCGGCCGCACCTCCACCCAGCTGGCGCGCGACATCGAAAAGGCGTTGGAAAAATACATCCAGCAACCGATGGTGACCGTGATCGTGACCAGTTTTATCGGTCCATACTCGCAGCAGATCCGCGTCATCGGCGAGGCGGCGCGGCCGCAGGCGCTGCCTTACCGCCAGGGAATGTCGGTGATGGACGTGATGATCGCCGTCGGCGGCATCACGGACTTTGCCTCGGGCAACAAGGCGACCATCATCCGCACCGTCAACGGCCAGCGGCTGATGGTGCCGCTGCGTCTGCAAGATTTGTTGCGCAAAGGCGATATTTCAGCCAACGTCTCGGTACTTCCCGGCGACGTGCTGGTGATACCGGAAGGGTGGTTTTAAAAATATTTTTAAAATTTAGGGAACTTTCGAACTGAACCGCAGGTCTGAAAAGCATGAGCCCCAGTTCGCCCCTCGCCGGCGGCTGGCCGACAGACCTGAATGGATGCCAACCGTGCAATATGACGATGCAATAGTTTCCTTTGAAGCCAGTACAGGCCTGCGCGACCTCGTGGTCGGCGAAGGCAAAAAAGAATCTGCACTGGACCACCCCATAGACCAGCAGATTTTCCATATCCGTATGGCAAATTCGCAGGGCAAGCGAGAGGCGGCCAGCCTGCTGCTGAAAAAAATGTATGGGTGGCGCGGCTACTCGGTCGATCCGAACGCCATGCACTCGCCAAATAAAATCACCCTGTTCGCCGAGACCGGCGGTGACACCGTGGGCACGATGTCGCTGTGCCTGGACAATGACGAAGTCGGCCTGCCCGCCGATGAAAACTTCCGCGATAAACTGGACGAACTGCGCAGCGCCGGCCGCCGGCTGTGCGAACCGTCGCGGCTGGCGATCGACAAGGGGGTATCCAAACGCGTGTTCGCCGCGATGATCCATATTTCCTACATTTACGCCCATAATATCCACCGCTACACCGATTACGTGATCGAGGTCAACCCGCGCCATGTGATGTTCTACAAGCGCATGCTGGGCTTCCGCGACTTCGGCGGCGAGCGCCAGTGCACGCGGGTGGAGGCGCCGGCCGTGCTGCTGCGGCTGGAGCTGGACTACATGGCCGAGCAGATCCGCAAATTCGGCGGCTTGATGGAGCAGCAGACCAACGAGCGTTCCTTCTATCCGTATTTCTTCCCCACCTGGGACGAGCCCGGTATCACCGGCCGCCTGATCGCGGGCAAGACCTAGCGTTCAGCGCACGGCGTCGATGAAGTTGGCCGGTATGGCGTAAGTGATGCCGCTCGGCGCGGTGATCGCCGCTTCCTTGACGCCCTTGACGAACACCATGTTGACGACGCCGATCACCTCGCCGGTGAGCGGATCGAACAAGGGGCTGCCGCTGCTGCCCGGATAGGCCGTGCCATCCAGCTGGAACACCATGTAGGCCGGCTTTTGCAGCTGGTTCAGCAGCTTGCCGTCCAGCTTGCGGGCGCTGGTGGTCGGCGTCGCCAGCGGCGTGATGGCCGAGACGATGCAGCGGTGCGTCACATGATGCAGTCCCAGCACCATGCCCAGAGGAAATCCCATGAAGGCCAGCCCCTTGCCTTCCCGGACCTTGCTGGAATCCCCCAGACGCAGCGCCGGCAAGGGCGTGCCCGCGATCCGCAGGCGCGCCAGGTCATGCTCGCGGTCCAGCGCGACCACCGTCGCGGCGCGGAATTGCGCGTTGCCAGCCGTGCGCACCAGCACGCCCAGCGACGGGCCTTGGTCGTTGGCCAGCAGGTCGCTGACGACATGGGCCGCCGTCACGACGGTCAGGCCATCGCCGATCACAAAGCCGGTGGCGACAAACGACAATGCCGGCGTGCGGGTCTTTTGAAAACTGCCGATGCCGACCACCGATGGCTTGACGTCGTCGATGGCGTGTATCAGTTCGTCCGCCGCCGCAGGATTTAGCAAGCTCAGCAGCAATAGCAGGCAGGACAGGGTCTTCATGATGGCGCTCTCTTGGACAGGCGGACGGGACTCAGCGCGGCGGCGCAGAGCAACAGCGTGGACAGCAAGGTGATGCGCGGCACGTCGAGTAGGCTGTCGAACAGGCCGACCGCCTGGAACGCCACCAGCGCAGCGAGCCAGGCGGCCGCATCGCCGGTGCCGCGTTCGTCGAGCGCACGCCGCAGCAAGCTGGCGCAGGCGCTGAGCAGCATGGTCGCGTAGGCCAGCAGGCCGGCCCAGCCCATCTCGAAATACAGGTTCAAGCCCAGGTTCTTGACATGCCAGGGCAGGTGATAGCGGTCGCTGCTGAAGAACCAGTAATCATTGGCGTCCGAAAAACTGCCGTTGCGCAGCAACTCGTGGTTGTCGGGCAAGCTGCGCAGGCTGATATTGTCGATATCGAGAACGGCCTTGCGGCCTTCCACCGCCAGCTCCAGCCGCAGCGGCAAGGCGCCCAGCCCGCCCGAGTCCAGTGCGAACTGATAGCGCTGCCAGTACAGTGCGTGCGGAATCATCCGCAGCGGCGTGCGCAGGCAGTTTTGCGGATACAGCAGCACACGCTCGCAGACATTCGCGTGCAGAAAGCCCGGCGGTCCGCTATTCCAGATATCCACCCCCAGCAAGTATTGCTGGCGCGGTTGAAGCGTGACGACCTGCAGCATACGCAGCAATTCTCCAAAGCCGGCCGGATATTCGCCGGCGCTGAGCCGCAGATAGCGGTTGCCGCCCTGGTCGAGATAGCTGTAGCTGGGCGGCACCTCGCGCTGCTGGTTGCGCCAGTAATAGGTGAACGGAAACTTACCCAATCCCATGCCGAGCAGCGCCGTCGTGGCCCCGTCATCCATCATGGACAGCGCCTGCCGCCAGTGCCGCAAGCGGTTGGCCAGGTCGCCACTGCTGGTGCTGAAGCGCTGGTTGACGAAGTAACCGTTGTAGATCGGCACGATGGAGGCCAGCACCATCAAGGCCGCCATGGCGCCCGCGAGATGGCGGCGCGGCAGTACCGCCAGCAGTGCCAGCCCCAGCAGCATCAAGGCAAGCGCGTAGCCGCGATAGCCGCCGCTGACGAACACCAGGTTGAGCGCGACCAGCAGCACCGCCGCGCCGGACACCGTGGCCGCGACGGATTTCCAGGGACGCTTGATGGCCAGCAGCGGCAACAGCAGCACGGCGACGGCGGCCGCATAGGCCAGATACAAGCCGCGCGAGAACGTGGCCAGGCCGGCATACAGCGCCAGTGCCAGCAGCGCCAGCGCGCCGGCGGTTCTCAGCGGGGAGCGCCGGTCGAACAGCCAGGTCGCCAGCAAGGGGGCGCTGAGCGCCAGATAGCCGTCCAGCGCCGCGCCGCCGGTATGCATGGCGGAGAAGGGCGCGGTGATCCGGTAGTCGCTGGAGAAATTGGCCAGGCCGGGAAATTGCCAGCGTTCATGGATGGCCGCGCACACCACTAGCAGCAAGCCCGCCAGCATGCCTGGAATCAGATACCGTCGCAGGCCTTGCAGTTGCGGCCCGGCGGCGCGGCGCAGCGGCGGCAGCAATAGCAGTGTCCAGAACCAGGCCTTGCCCACGCGCAGCGCATTGTACGGGCTGAGGTAGTTGTTCAAGGCGTTCGCGTCCAGCGCCGGTATCGGCTGGATGCCGCGCCACAGGCCGCCCGCGCAGGCGATCGCCAGCAGCATCAAGCCGCCGTAGAACAGCGGCGGCCAGCGCGGCAAGTCGGGAGTGGCCGGCTCCAGTCGCCAATAGGCAAAGCCTGCGGTGATCAGCAGCAGCAGGTCGATTTCTTCCAGAAAGAACCAGCCGGTGCGCGGCGCCAGGTCGAGTATCGGCAGCAGCGCCGGCAACGCGAACAACCACAGCGCCGGCCGCCACCACAGCAGGGCGGCGTAGGCCGACAGGATCGCCACCAGCCAGCTGCCCTGCATGGGATAGACGGCGATCGCCAGCGCGGCGCCGGCAAACAACACCACCGAGAGCAATCTGGCATAGGCTGTGGTCAAGGTCATGACGGGCTATTGCGCCAGCAAGGCCTTGACGGCGTCGTGCCGGTCGAAGTCCTTGGCCGCCAGCAGCGGCTCCAGTTGCCGGCGCGCGGAGCGCTTGTCGCCGGACTTGGCGAGCGCGACACCGTAGTGATAATGGATTTCGCGGTTGGCGGGCGCCAGGGCGGCGGCCTGCTTCAGCAGCGGCAGCGCGCGCTCCAGCTTGCCTTGTTCCACCAGCAGCCACCCCAGCGTGTCGATCACTGCCGAACTGCCCGGCGCCAGCCGGTAGGCGCGCTCGGCGAAGTCCAGTGCGCGCGGATCTTTTTGCTGCTGGCACAGCCAGGCCAGATTGTTCAGCGCCACCACCTGGTCCGGCGACTGCTTCACCACCTGTTCAAACTGCGCCAGGCTGGCCGGATAATCCTCCTCGGCCAGTAGGCTGCTGGCAAAATACAGCCGCGTCACATGATCGTCCGGGTGGCCGTCCAGCCATTTCTGCACGCGCGACCGGGCCTCGGGCGACCTGCCGGCCTGCACCAGCGCGCTGTGCAGCGGAATCAGCAGCGCGCCGGAGGGCTGCATGTCGTACGCCTTCTGATACAGGACCAGCGCGTCCGGAATCTGTTTCTGCGCCATCAATACGTCGCCCTCCAGCTTGTAGCCCAGCGGCGCGTCGCCGCGGGCCTTCTGGAATCCGCGCGCGGCCTGCAGGGCCTTCGGATAGGCGCGCTGCTCCAGCAGCATCCGCACCAGCGCGACCTGCGCTTGCGCATAATCCGGCTGCAACGCCAGCGCCTTGTTCAAGGCCTTCAAGCCGCCTTCGTTGTCATGCGCGGCGAAGCGGGCCTCGCCCAGGCGCAGCTGGACTTCCGCGGAATCCGGCTGCAGCGTAGCCAGCTTGTTCCAGCTATCCAGCGCGGCGTCGCTGTTTCCGCTGCGCGATTGCAGCGTGGCCACCAGCGCCACCACTTCCGGGTTGGATGGATTGGTGGCGAGCATTTTCTGGGCCAGCACCAGCGCCTTGGGCAGCTCGTTGTTGCGCACATAAAATTGTGCCAGTCGCATCGACGGCTCCAGCTCCTCCGGCTTTTCCTGCGCCGCCCGTTCCAGCCAGCCGCGCACCACCGCCGGCTGGCCACGACTCATCGCCAGGTTGGCCAGCGCCGCCATGAGGTCGGTATTCTTCTTATCCTTCGCCAGCGCCGCCTCCAGCCGCAGCCTGGCGTTCTCCGGTTTCTTGTCCTTGATGTCCAGCTGGGTCAGGTTATCCAGCGCCGGCAAGTACAGCGGATCGAGCGCCAGCGCGCGCTCGAAGCTGGCGCGGGCGCCGGCGGCGTCGCGGTTCATCAACAGCACGCCGCCTTTCAGGTTCTGCACCAGCGGGTTGTCGCCTTGCTGCGTCTCCATCCGCTTGACCGCCTCCAGCGCCTTGTCGTATTGCTTGCTGCGTAAATGGCTCAGCACCAGCAACATGCCGGCGCGGGACGACTTGCCATCCAGGCTGGTCGCGCGTTCCAGTTCGGCGATGGCGCGG
This sequence comes from Duganella sp. CT11-25, assembly GCF_047302815.1. Classification (NCBI taxonomy): domain Bacteria; kingdom Pseudomonadati; phylum Pseudomonadota; class Betaproteobacteria; order Burkholderiales; family Oxalobacteraceae; genus Duganella; species Duganella sp. CT11-25. The sequence continues at coordinate 746,673 of NZ_JBKBFD010000001.1, read as the reverse complement.
TCGTTGTCGCCCATGCCGATATGGCTCATCGCCAGCGCCGCATGCAGCATGGTCGACTGCGGCGACAGCTTGCTGGCCCGCTCAAAATACGCGGCGGCCTGGGAATACTGACGCAGGCGCAGGTAGATTTCGCCGGCCAGCGACATCATCTCCAGATCCTGCTGGTGGCTGTCGAACAAGGGCTCGACGATGGCCAGCGCCTGGTCCGGCGCACCGGTATTCACTAGCACCGAAGCCAGCAGCTTGCTGGCGTAGGGATGGCGCGGATTGGCTTCCAGGAACTTGCGCAGATATTGTTCGGCCTGTGCAAATGACCCTTTGCCGCGCAGTATCGCCCCCATCAGCAGATTGCTGGGCAAGTGTTCCGGCGCGGCCCGCAGCACCAGTTGCAACTGATCCTGTGCCGCGTCCAGCTTGCCTTCGCGGAAATCCAGCAAGGCTTGCGTGTAAGTGAGCAGCAGGTTGCTCGGCGAGACCTGGCGCGCGGTGGACAATTCCTTCCTGGCGTCGTCCAGCTTGCCGGATTGGATGTGCAGGCTGGCGATGTCCACATGCGTCTGCACCTGGGCCGGGTACAACTTCAGCAATTGCTGATAGACCTTCAGGGCATCGGCATTCTTGCTTTGCATGCGTAGCAGATCGCCTTTCATGCGCAAGGCGTCGGCGTCGTCCGGCTGCCGCGCCAGCGCCCGCTGGATCAGCGCATACGCCTCGTCCTGCTTGCTGTCGCGCAGTGCGATGCGGGCCAGGCCCAGCAGCGCGGCCGGATGTTCCGCATGCCGTACCAGGATCTGCTCGAACATCGCGCGGCCTTCATCGATGCGGCCCAATCCCAGCAACGCATGCCCGCGCAACGCCTGCAAACGTGGTTGTTGCTGGTCGGCCGGCACGTCGTCCAGCAGCTTCTGGAATTGTGCCTGCAGCAGCATCCCCTTGGCCAACACCGGCAGGACATCGCCGGCATTGACGCCCAGCTCCAGCGCGCGGCGCAATTCCTTGTCGGCCGACAGCACGTCGCCCGAGTCCAGGTACAACTGGCCCAGCATCAGGCGCGCCTGGCCGTTGGCCGGGGTCTGCTGCAGCACATTTTTCAGCTGGATGACGGCGGCCTTGGTTTCGCCTTTCGACGCATGTTGCCTGGCCTGGACCATCAACTCATCGTTGCCGGACATCCGGCTGCAACCGGCCAGCAGCACCAGCATCCACAAAACACGCGATGGCGACATGGCGATCTCCAGGAAAAGGGTATCCAGTAGAGTAGGAACGATCCCCCGGTCACTTGTTGATCGACCGCAAACGGCGTAGGCATCGTGCGCAACACGCGCGCATTTGTCCCACCTCAACAGGGTTCGAAACGCCAACCGTAGAATCGGCGGAGACCTGTTTTCAACGCTGATAGAAGAGGTGTTCAGATGGAAGTCGTCGCTGTCGTCGGACTTGGGTATGTGGGCTTGTCGTTGGCGGTTTCGTTCGGCGCACGCCGCCGCACCATCGGCCTCGACCTGTCGGCGCGCAAGGTGGCCAGCTACCGGCGCGGCATCGATCCCAGCGGCGAAGTGTCGGAAGCCCAGTTCAGCGCCGCGCGCTGGCTGGAGATGGGTTGCGACCCGGCCGCCTTGTCCGAGGCCGACTACATCGTGGTCGCCGTGCCGACGCCGGTCGACAGCGCGCACAACCCGGACTTCTCGGCCCTGGTCGGCGCCAGCCAGGCGGTGGGGCGGCACATGAAGGCCGGCGCGGTGGTGGTCTATGAATCCACCGTCTATCCCGGCGCCACCGAGGAAATCTGCATTCCGATACTGGAGCAGTGCTCGGGCCTGACGTGGCGGCGCGATTTTCATGTCGGCTTCTCGCCGGAGCGCATCAATCCAGGCGACAAGGAACATACGCTGACAACGATCCGCAAAGTGGTTTCGGGCGATGATGAAGCAACCTTACAGCGGGTGGCGGCGCTATACGAGGAGGTGGTCGAGGCCGGCGTGCATCGCGCCTCCAGCATCAAGGTGGCGGAGGCGGCCAAGGTCATCGAAAACACCCAGCGCGACCTCAACATCGCGCTGATGAACGAGCTGGCGATCATCTTCGACCGGCTGGAGATCGATACGCTGGAAGTACTGCAGGCGGCCGGCACCAAGTGGAATTTCCTGCCGTTCCGGCCGGGACTGGTGGGCGGCCACTGCATCGGCGTCGACCCCTACTACCTGACGCACAAGGCGGAGATGCTGGGCTACCACCCGCACGTGATCCTGGCCGGACGGCGCATCAACGATGGCATGGCCAAGTTCGTGGCCGAGAAAACCGTCAAGGAAATGGTGCGCGCCGGCTTCAAGCTCAAGGGCTGCCGCGTCAACGTGCTGGGCCTGACCTTCAAGGAAAATTGCCCGGACCTGCGCAACTCCAAGGTCGCCGACCTGATCCACGAACTGGAATCCTACGGCCTGCAGGTGCATGTGCACGATCCGGTCGCCGACGCCGAGGAAGCCATGCACGAATACGGCGTGCGGCTGGAATCCTGGGACGAGCTGCCATGCGCGGAAGCGCTGATCAGCGCCGTCGCCCACCGCGAGCTGGCCGCGCGGCCGCTGCTGGAAATGCGCCGGAAAGTGGTCGACGCCGGCTGCTTCATCGACCTGAAATCGCAGTTTGACGAGGCCGCGTTGCGCTGCAGCGGCCTGAACGTCTGGAGACTGTGATGAGCGATTATGAAAACGGCACGCCGGGCACCAGCGCCTATCAAACCGTGCGCGAGCACCTGGAGCAGCGGCAATACCGCTGGGTGCTCACCGGCACGGCCGGCTTCATCGGCTCCAACCTGCTGCAAGCCCTGCTGGAACTGGGGCAGCGCGTGGTCGGCGTAGACAATTTCCTGACCGGCTACAGACACAACCTCGACCAGGTGCGCGAGCAGGTCGACCCCAGCGCCTGGCGCTGTTTCGAATTGATCGAGGGCGATGTCCGCGACCCGTCGGTGTGCCGCGCCGCCTGCGAGCGTGCCGACTATGTGCTGCACCAGGCTGCGCTGGGCTCGGTCGCGCGCTCGATCGACGATCCCTTGCTGAGCAACGACATCAACATCACCGGCCATCTGAACGTGATGGAGGCGGCGCGCGCGGCCGGCGTGCGGCGCGTAGTGTATGCCGCCTCCAGCGCGAGCTATGGCGACCACCCAGCCTTGCCCAAGCAGGAGACGCATGTCGGCAAGCCGCTGTCGCCGTATGCGCTGACCAAATATGTCAACGAGCTGTATGCCGGCGTCTACGCGCGCTGCTACGGCACGGAAAGCATCGGCCTGCGTTACTTCAATGTGTTCGGTCCGCGCCAGGATCCGGCCGGCGCCTACGCCGCCGTGATTCCGCTATGGATCGCGGCGATGATCGGGCAGCGCCCGCTGACCATCAACGGCGACGGCGAAAGCAGCCGCGACTTTTGCTTCGTCGCCAACGCGGTCCAGGCCAATCTGCTGGCGGCGCTGGCGGACAAGCCAGGCGCCGTCAACCAGGTCTACAACGTCGCGCTGAACGCCCGCACCAGCTTGAACGAACTGTATCTGATGCTGCACGGCCTGCTGGTGGAGCGCTACCCGCATCTGCGCGACTTCCAGCCGCAGTACGGCGACTTCCGCGCCGGCGACGTGCGCCATTCGCAGGCCGACATTTCCAAGGCCGCCGATCTGCTGGGCTATGCGCCCACCCACGATTTGCGGCGCGGCCTCAGGCAGGCTTTGCGCTGGTACGAGGAGCATCTGACGCCGCCGCCGACACCGTCCGCGCCACGCCCCGCGCATCCACCGTCTTCAGCGTGACCGGCCGGCGCCAGACGCGGGCCACATACTGCATCACTTGCTCGGCCAGTTCCAGGTCCAGCCCGCGGCCATCGCGCGTGTGGTCGTGCTGCAGCACCAGGCTGAAATCGTCCTGCATGCGCTCGACCGCGATGCACGGCGCGCCGTAGTTGTACTTGGGGCCGAGTATCGCCTCGCGTACCGCCTGGATGTCGCGGCTGAGCACGCGGGTCTCGCCATCCTTGCGCATCTGGTAGCTGAACAGGTCGAGCTCCTCGGCCAGTTCCGCGTCCAGGTAGTTGCGGACGAAACCGAAGTCGTCCTCCTCGGCGCAGATGCGGCGCGCCGCCTCCAGCCCGTCGCGCGCGATAATCCGTTCCCACATCACGTAGCCCAGGTGGTAGGGATTGATCGCCAGCGCCAGTTCCTGCGCGCCGGCATACGGCCGCACCACGTCCGAGTGCGCTTTCAGCGCATGCAGGTAGAGCTCGTGCGGCAGGAAGTCGGCCTCGCGCAGCAAGCGCGCATGCCAGTACGACGCCCAGCCCTCGTTCATGATCTGGCAGGCGTGCACCGGGTAGAAATAGAACGATTCCTCACGCACCGCCAGGAAGATGTCGCGTTCCCAGTCCTGCATCTCGGGCGCGTAGCGGGCGATAAACCACAGCAGGTCGTATTCCGGATGCGGCGGCGTGCCGCGGCGCGCGGGCTTGGCCGGCGGCGGCGGCGCCTCTCCCGGCAGCGACTGGTAGCGCAGCTGGAATGCGCCAACCGGCTCGTCCATCCTGTCGGGCACCGGCGCGGGGTAGGGCGGGCGATACAAGTGCTGGTTGATGTCGATATGCGGCTCCAGCGCCAGCGCGGCGTCCAGCACCGCCTCCACCCGCTTCTGGCCGTGGAGGGCCAGCGCCTCTTCCAGGCGGTGCGCGCGGGCCGCGCTTTGCTCCAGGATGTGCCCGCCCGCCATCGCCATGCAGCGCGCGAACAGGGCGTTGCGCTTGACGAAATCCGCATGGCCGATCACGTGCGCGCTGACCAGCGTGTTTTCGGCCAGCGAGTTGCTGTCCATCAGGTAGGCGCGGCAGGGATCGCCGGGAAACATCACCTCGAAGATGCGCGAGTGTCCCATGTTCTGGTGCAGCAGCTGCTGGATGTAGCGCAGGCCGAACGACCAGTGGTGCATGCGCACCGGCACGCCATAGACGGCGATCTCCAGCATGAAGTTTTGCGGCACCAGCTCGAAATCCACCGGGCAGTAGTCCAGGCCCAAGCGGTTGGCCAATTGCTCGATCTTGGCCGCGTAGTCGTCGAGGCTCATGTCGCCGCCTGCCGCGTCAGAAACTGGCGTATCGCCAGGAACACGTCGTCGCCCGAGGCCAGCAGCGCGCTGGAGACCGGCAAGCCCTGGCGTTCGCGCTCCTGCCACAGGCGGCGCATCTCGGTCTCCAGCATGCGCGGCGTACCGGGCAGGGTTTCGACATAGCCCATGTAGTTGACGCGCTTGGCCAGTTGCCCCAGGGCGGCGCTGGCCGCCGCGCGGTCCTCGGCGAAGTTGTCGCCGTCCGAGGCGTAGAACAGATAGCTGTTGTAGCTGGCCTCGTCATAGCGCTCCTGCAGCAGCTGCAATGCCAGGCGGAACGCCGTGGACGCGACCGTGCCGCCCATGCCGTTGACCTGGAAGAAGTCGCCTTCGTTGAATTCCCAGGCGCGCGCCGCGTGTGCGAGAAAGCGCAGTTCGACGCGGCGGTACTTGCGCCGCAAGCCCTGCAGCGCGAGAAAGAAGAACGTCTTGGCGAGACGGCGCTCGGGCTGGGTCATGCTGCTCGAGACGTCCAGCACGAAGAACACCACCGCGTTGCTGCTGGGGCGGGGGTGCTGCACCAACTGGCGGAAACGCAGGTCGTCGTTGGTGAACGGCGCTGGCGCGACCTGCACGGCGCGCCGCTTGATGGCTTGCTTGACGGTGCGGCGCCGGTCCAGCCGCGAGCGCGCGCCGTGCTTGTCCCAGCCTTCGCGCACCATGTCCGGCTGGTCCAGCGTGGACTTGCCGCGCGGCTGCAACTCCGGCAACTGGAATTCTTCCCACAGCCAGTCCAGGATCTCGTCGATGGAAAACTCCATCAGCAGCGTGACGGCGCCTTCCTCGTTGCCGGCCTGGTTGTCGTCGTCCAGGTCGTAGTCGGGGCCGCGCAGCAGGTCGCCCGGTTGCGCCGGTCCCTGGCCGGCGCCGGTCGTGCTGTGGCCGCTGGACAGCCGGAAGCGCGCATGCTCCAGCAGGCGCAACGGCACTTGCACGCCACGCTGCGCCGGTCCCGTCATCAGGTCCGGCCCGGCGATCGCATCCGGCAGATGCTCGCGCACCGCCTCGCGCACCTTGTCGTTGTGCCGCAGCCAGTCGCGCGCGCCGCGTGAAAACAAGTCGTACCAGGCGCTGCGTTGGGTGGGCATATCATTCCTGCGCCAGCAGCGTGGTGACGTAGTTCAGGGCTTCGCGCGCGCAATGGCTGTCGTAGCCGTACTCGTCCACCAGCCGCTGCTCGACCGCGGAGATCTTGGCGCGCACCTCGTCGTCGGGCCGCTTGGCGGAACTGACCAGGCGCAGCACGTCGCGCCGCTGCTCGAACAAGTACTGCTGCAGCGCGTCGCGCAGCTGGGCATGGCTGCCCAGGCCGAAGCGTTCGCCGCGCTTGTAGGCGCTCATGGCCTTGCGCACCACCTCTTGCCGGAACGATTGCTTGCCCGAGTCGGAGATGTGGATTTTCTCTTCCACCGCGCGCAGGAAGCGCTCGTCGGGGCGCCGCTCCTCGCTGGTGATCGGGTCCTTGACTTGGCGGTTGTCCAGCATGGCCTCGACCTCGTCCAGATACTTGCCGAGCAATTCTTCCACCTCCTGTTCGAACGACACGAACAATGCCTTGTGCACGTCCTCCTTGACCCAGCGGTTGTAGAACTCCTTGCGCGTCAGCACCAGGTAGTCGACCCAGCGCCGCTTGCGCGCCGACTCGATGCGGGCGTCGTTTTCAATGCCATCCTTGAGCGCCAGCAGCAGATCCATCGTGCTGAGGCTGCTGCGCGGAGACTGGATGATGGCGTTCGACAGGGCGTTGATGACGAAGCGGGGCGACACGCCCGACAAGCCTTCGTCCGGGGCTTTTTCCTTGTTGCGCACGCGCAGCGCCTCCGAGTGATGCACGCCCTCGACATCCTCGCCGGCGTGCAGGCGCACGCGCTTGGCCAGCTCGGCGTCGCGGTCCTCGCCCTCGTGCAAACGGCTCAGCACGGCGAACACGGCCGCCGCGTGCAGCACATGGGGATCCAGGTGGACGCTGCGGAAGGCCGGCGCCGCCGCCAGGATCAGCTTGTTGTAGATGCGCGCCTCCTCGCGGTAGCTGAGGGTGTAGGGCACCTGTACGATCACCATGCGGTCCAGCAAGCCCTCGTTTTCGCTCTCTTGCAGGAACTTGCGGAATTCCGCCAGGTTGGTGTGGGCCAGGATGGTTTCATCGAGGTAGATCAGCGGAAAGCGCGCCACCTTGACGTTTTTTTCCTGCGTCAGCGTCAGCAGCAGGTAGAGGAATTCGCGCTTGACCTTGAGGATCTCGATCATCTCCAGCATGCCGCGGCTGGCCGCGTACACGGCGCCGGACCACGACCAAGCGCGCGGATCGCCCTCGTCGCCGTACTCGGCCACCTTGGACAGGTCGACCGAGCCGACCAGGTCGGCGATATCGGCGGTGCTCGGGTCATGCGGCGCGTAGGTGCCGATGGCGCTGCGGCCGGCCTCGGAGATAAAGATGCGCTCGACGGGCATCTGCAGGAAGTCGCCGCCCAGTTCATGCTCCAGCCGCGCCCGGCAATGCGGACACAGCTCGCCCGACGCCTCGACGCCGTAGCTGTCGCGGAAACCGGCGCGCATGGTGTGCGGCACCAGGTGCAGCGGCGATTCATGCACCGGACAGCCGGCGATGCCGTACAGCGCGCCGGCGTCGGTGTAGCTGTATTCCTCCAGCCCGCGCTTGAGGCGTATCACCAGCGTGGACTTGCCGCCCGATGGCGGTCCGAGCAACAGCAGCAGGCGCCGGCCGACTTCCGAACCGGCAGCGGCCGCCTTGAAATAATCGGCCACGCGGGCCAGGGCGTCGTCGATGCCGAACAGTTCGTCGGCGAACAGGCTGCAGCGCAGCTTGCCTTGTTCGTCTTCCTTGCCGCTCCAGCGCAGCATGTCCCAGATGTATTGGTGCGAGCTGCGCGCGAGTTGGACCGGCGCCTCCGGCAGCACCTGTTCCATGAACTGCGCGAAACTGCCGGTCCAGTGGCCGGCGCGATGCTGGCGCGTGAAGGCCAACAATTCCTCGCGAAACTGCGCGCGAAACTGCTCCTGAGATTGTGCCTGCTCAGCCCATTTATCCATCGTCGCCCCCTCCAGCTCCTTAGAGTATCTGCGCTGGAGGCGGCCATCGTCTGATCTGCCTCAAATGGGAAAACGGATTTAAAGTCAGTCTTCGCGGTCCCACGGTGGCACGCCGGAAAATTCCTCGACCAGGAAATCGATCATCACCCGCACCTTGGCGCTCAGGTGGCGGCGGCTCGGATACACCGCCTGGATGTCGATGTCGGTCATGTGGTAGTCGGGCAGCACGCGCTGCAGGCGGCCGGCGCGCAGGTCGGCGCCGACCAGGAAGCTCGGCTGCCAGATCACGCCCATCCCGCCCAGCGCGGCGGCGCGCGCGGTATCGCCGTTATTCGAGTGCATCACGCACTGGACCTTGACCGCGTGCGGCTGGCCGCCGGCGTCCAGCATCTGCCACTCGTCGGCGGTGGCCGAGTAGCTGTAGCCGACGCAGGCGTGCTGCAGCAGGTCGGCCGGATGCAGCGGCATGCCGTGCTGCTGGATGTAGTCGGGCGAGGCGCACAGGATGTTGTGCGAGGTGGCCAGCTTGCGCGCCACGTGCGCGGTCGAGCCGGTGCGCGAGATGCGGATCGCCATGTCGTAGCCTTCCTCGACGATGTCGACCACGCGGTCGATCAGCGCCACGTCCAGCCGGACCTCCGGGTACTTCCGCATGAACTTGGCCCACAGCGGCGCCAGGTGCAGCACGCCGAAGCTGAGCGGGGCGTTGATGCGCAACACGCCGTGCGGCTGCAGGGTGGCCGAGGAGACAATCGCTTCCGCCTCGGCGACGTCGTCGAGGATGGACTTGGCGCGCTCGAACAGCGCCTCGCCGCTGGAGGTCAGCGACATCTTGCGCGAGCTGCGGTTCAGCAGCCGGGTCTGCAGATGCGCCTCCAGGTCGCTGATATAGCGGGTGACGTTGGCCGGCGAGGTGTCCAGCGCATCCGCCGCGCGGGCGAAGCCATCCCGCTTCACCACTTCCACAAACACTTCCAGCGCGCGCAAACGATCCATTCCAGACTCCGATCAAGATGAAAAAAGCCGCGACACCGGTACGGCGTGGCGGCTCTGGCGATGCAGGCGGTACAGCTTAGCGTGCGATATAGTTGGCGGTCGCCGCTTCCTTGATGACGCGGCCGGCACTGAGCGCGGCGCCCGAAGCGCCGCTCATGCCGACACCGCCATCATGGGCCATGCCAACCAGCCCGACCGCGGCCTGGGCATCGCCGGCGTTGGCGGCGCGTTCAAACAATTGCATCGCTTCGCGACGCTTGTCCGGATTCGACAGGTAACGCAGCGCCAGTTCGCGCTGGGCGACCGGCGAACCCTGGTCGGCCCATTCCTGCAGGCGGCGTTCGGCGGCAGGCTGTCCCTGCGGGCCAAGTTGCATGGCGGCGGCTTCAATCACGGTCGGCGAGGGAACTGCGTCTTCTTGTGCCTGGCAGGCGATCAACGCGCCAACCAGCACCAATACCGACGATACCAATACGCCAGACTTGTTGAATAATTCCATATGTTAAATATCCTTGATTAAATCCCAGCAGTTTCGCCGCGATGCATTGCACCATTATACTTGCACGTGAGCAAATTGTCGAATACGCAAGAACGCGGCACGAGAAACTTTCAAGCGACAATTCTACAAAGTTGTCGCAAATCATGGCGCACGCTCGGTAACTCAACGCTCTCACCGCGTTCAAACTGCAAGTGCTGGCGATATTAGCATGAAGATTTTGCCGTTCCCGTATGCAGTTGGCGAATACGGGTAACAATTGTAACCATTCGTTAATACATAGAACCGGGCTCGAAAGTACATGGCGCTGTGCATTGCAGCATGACAGGCAATTCACAAATAGTGAATGGTTTTTTGGGATTTCAAGCTTGGGGGGCGCTGCCGTCCCGCGGCGCCGAACGGGTCAGCCATGCATCGGCCTCGCGCAGCACCAGTTGATATTCGGATTCGAGCGCGGCAAACAGGGAAGGGATGTGCTCGGTTTGCCGTTCGGCGATGGCCTGCTCCAGCTTCAACGAGGCGCTCACCAGGCGCTTGGCGCCCAGCGTACCGATCGAGCCGCGCAAGGTGTGGAAGATCTTGCCGGCATCGCTCAGGCGCTGTTCGCGCAAGGCCGTGCCGGCCAGTTCGAAGGGTGCCATGCCGGGCGCGCAGGCGTCGCGCACGATTTTCGAGACGATGCCCAGCGCCTTAGCGTCATTTCCCATGTACTTCAACAAAACGTCGACCGAGAAGATGCCTTCTCCGGGACCCAGGGGATTGGCTTCAGACATGCAGCGCTCCATGACAGGTTGATATTATCTACACGCTAATCATACCCGTTCCAGCCACCGCATTCCGTGTGGCGCGTCAGTTATTGCTGCCCATCATGAAATTGTTGCGCCAGGGTCTGCAAGCGCGCGGTCGAGAGGACGGGCGCGGCGACGCCGGCCGGCGGCGCGATCCTGACCGGTTTGCCGCCGGTGTTGGTTGAGTGCAACACGTTGCTGGTCGCTTCGGGGGCGGCGTCCCAGACCGGATGGGCAAGGCCTTCGAACACGCGTTTGAGCTGGTCGCCCCAGGTGTTGCGTATCATCTGGAAGTATTGGTTGCGTTCGTCGATGGTGACGAAGTGGGTCACGGCCAGCTTGTCGTTCTCGTACACCAGCATGTCCAGCGGCAGGCCCACGGACACGTTGGAGCGCAGCGTCGAGTCCATCGAGATCAGCGCGCACTTGGCGGCGTCGTCCAGGCTGGTGGCGGGCGTCACCACGCGGTCGATGATGGGCTTGCCGTACTTGGCCTCGCCGATCTGGAAATAGGTGTTCTCGTCGTGCGATTCGATGAAATTGCCGGCCGAGTAGATCTGGAACAGGCGGCAGCGCTCGCCCTTGACCTGGCCGCCGAAGATGATGCTGACGTTGAATTCGATGCCGAACTCGGCCAGCGACTTGGCGTCGCGCTCATGCACCTGGCGCACCGCGTCGCCGAGGATGCGGGCCGCTTCGTACATATTCGGCGCGTTCCAGATGCTGCGGCCGTCTTCGCTCTGGTGCTCGGCCACCAGCTGGCGTATCGATTGCGAGATCGACAGGTTGCCGGCGGTCATCAGCACCATCATGCGGTCGCCGGGAATCTCGAATACGCTCATCTTGCGGAAAGTGCCGACCTGGTCCACCCCTGCGTTGGTACGCGAATCGGATAAAAACACCAGCCCGGCGTTCAGGCGCATGCCCACACAATAAGTCATCGTAGGAAACTATTGATTCTAGTATTGATTGAAAGTATCGTTATTTTACACCTGTCATTGCGGCACGATCTGTACGTCGACGCTCAGGGATTCGGTGCCGCCGCCGCGCCGCACGCCACGCACCGGCGCCGCGGCGTCGTAGTCGCGGCCGATGGCGAGCCGGCAATAGGCGTCCGTCATCAGCCGCGCGTGGGTGACGTCGATGCTGACCCAGCCGCTGTAGCCCTTGTCCTCGACCCAGGCGTCGACCCAGGCGTGGCTGGCGGCGTGGTCGCTGTTCTCCGGATCGATGTAGCCGGACACGTAGCGCGCCGGGATGCCGTGCGCATGGCAGCAGGCCAGGAACAGGTGCGCATGGTCCTGGCACACGCCTTGGCCGAGGGCGAGGGCGTCGCTGGCGGTGGTGGTCACCACGGTCGCACCGCTTTGATACCGGACCGCACCAAAGATGTGCTCGGCCAGGCACATCAGGTCGCGCGTCATGGCCTTGCCGTCCGGCAGGCACGAGGCGGCCAGCTCCAGGATGCCCGGCGTGGCCGCCGTCATGCGGGTGGGCACGGTGAAGATCAGCGGCGACAGCATCTCGCCGTTCGGCACCCGGCCGTTTTCCGGCGTCGTGGTCTCGATCGCGCCGTAGGCGACGATGGACAGCGCCTGGTGCGGCGTATTCATCGTCATCATGTGCGACAGGTTGCCGTAGGCGTCGGTGTAGGCATGCACATGGCCGGGCATGGCGATGTTCCAGGACAGCACGTGCTGTTGCGGCTCGACGCGCGGCGTCAGGTGCAGCTGCTGGATGGTGTAGGCCAGCGGCGCGGTGTAGGTGTAGCGCGTTTCGTGCCGTATCGTCAGTTGCATTGAATAGCCTTTCGGTCAAGCCGCCAGCGGCACCAGGAAATCGCGGCTGACGCGATTGCCCAGTTGATAGATGTCCGACAGGAATCGGGTCAGCGTGTCGTGCAGGCCGGCGGCCAGGATATCGTCGATCTTGCCGAACTGCAGTTCGGCGTGCAGCCGGCCGGCCAGGCGTTCGGTATCGGCCGAGACATCGTTGCGCACCTCGCGCAGGTTCTGGACCACCTCGTCCATGCAGGCCAGCAGCGACCGCGGCATGTCGCCGCGCAGCATCAGCAGCTCGGCGATGCGGGCCGGCGTGATCAGGTCGCGGTAGACCTTGCGGTAGATCTCGAAGCCGGACACGGAGCGCAGCAGCGCGCCCCAGTAGTAGAAATCGCGCTGGCTCATGCCTTCGCCGCTGGTGCTCTCGGTGGCGCCGCCGTGGAACTTGACGTCCAGGATGCGCGCCGTGTTGTCGGCCCGCTCCAGGAAAGTGCCCAGGCGGATGAAGTGCACGGCCTCGTCGCGCAGCATGGTGCCGACCGTGACCCCGCGCGACAGGTGCGAGCGGAACTTGACCCATTCGAAGAACTTGCTGGGATCGTCTTCCAGCAAATCGCTGTCCAGGCGTTTTTGCATGTCCAGCCAGGTCTGGTTCTGGATTTCCCAGACTTCGGTGGTCAGCGTGCCGCGCACGGCGCGGGCATTTTCGCGCGCCTCGGTCAGGCAGGCCACGATGGACGAGGGATTGTCCGGGTCGCGCACCATGAAATCGATGACTTCGCGCGCCTGCAGCGACTGGTATTTGCGGTCGAAGGCGGACTGCAGCTCGGAAATGCCGAGCATGGCGCGCCAGCCCTGGGCGTTTTCCTCGTCGGACTGCGGCAGCATCGACGTCTGCACGTTGACGTCCAGCATGCGGGCGGTGTTCTCGGCGCGCTCGGTGTAGCGCGCCATCCAGAACAGGTGATCGGCGGTACGGCTTAACATGGGTTCTCCTTAGCGTTCCAGTATCCAGGTATCCTTGGTGCCGCCGCCCTGCGACGAGTTCACCACCAGCGAGCCTTCCTGCAAGGCCACGCGGGTCAGGCCGCCCGGCACCATCGAGATCGTCTTACCCGACAGCACAAACGGCCGCAGGTCGATGTGGCGCGGCGCGATGCCGCTGTCGACATAGGTCGGGCAGGCGGACAGGGCCAGCGTCGGCTGGGCGATGTAGCCGTCCGGCTTGGCCAGCAGGCGCTGGCGGAAGTCTTCGATCTGCTGCCGGGTCGAGGCCGGGCCGACCAGCATGCCGTAGCCGCCGGCGCCGTGCACTTCCTTGACCACCAGGTCGCCCAGGTTGGCCAGCGTGTACGCCAGGTCTTCTTTCTTCCTGCACTGGTAGGTCGGCACATTGTTCAATATCGGCGCCTCGGACAGGTAGAACTTGATCATGTCGGGAACGAAGGGATAGATGGACTTGTCGTCGGCCACGCCGGTGCCGATGGCGTTGGCCAGCGTCACGCGGCCGGCGCGGTAGACCGACAGCAGGCCCGGCACGCCCAGCGAGGAATCGGGCCGGAACGCCAGCGGATCGAGGAAGTCGTCGTCCAGGCGGCGGTAGATCACGTCGACCCGTTTCGGACCGCGCGTGGTGCGCATGAACACGGTGTTCTCGTTGACGAACAAGTCCTTGCCCTCGACCAGCTCGACGCCCATCTGCTGCGCCAGGAAGGCGTGCTCGAAATAGGCCGAGTTGTACATGCCCGGCGTCATCACCACCACGGTCGGATCGTTGATACCCATCGGCGCGACCGAGCGCAGGTTGTCCAGCAGCAGGTCGGGATAATGGTCGACCGGCGCGATCTTGTTGCGGGCGAACAGTTCGGGGAACAGCCGCATCATCATCTTGCGGTCTTCCAGCATGTAGGACACGCCGGACGGCACCCGCAGGTTATCCTCCAGCACGTAGAACTCGCCCTGGCCGGCGCGCACGATGTCGACCCCGGCGATGTGGGCGTAGATGTCGGACACCACCTTGATGCCCTGCATCTCGGGCCGGTACTGGGCGTTCTTGTAGATTTGCTCGGCGGGGATGATGCCGGCCTTGATGATGTTCTGGTCGTGATAGATATCATGGATGAACATATTCAGCGCCTTGACGCGCTGGACCAGGCCGGTCTGCAACTGCTTCCACTCGGCCGCCGGGATGATGCGCGGGATGGTATCGAACGGTATCAGCCGCTCGGTGCCGGCGTCGTCGCCGTAGACGGCGAAGGTGATGCCGACGCGGCGGAAGGTCAGGTCCGCCTCGGCCCGCTTTCGCTCTATGGTTTCGGCGGACTGGCGCTGCAGCCAGCCGCAGAACTCGCGGTAGTGTTCACGTACCTCGGCGCTGGCATTGTGCGCCAGGCCATCAGCGGTCATTTCATTGAAGAATTTTGCCATATCGAACATTCCCTGTTGAGCACATTTATCTTCTATCAAGAAGCGTGCCAGAGGAAATGCCCGCATTTGGTGCGTTTACTCCTTCAACGCCTGGAGCCGGAAACGCTCGGTCTGGCCGCTTTCGCGCATCTTTTTCAATATCGCCGCCAGCCGTGGCGCCAGGTGCGCATGCTTTTTGTTGAGGTAGGCGTACAACGGGCCGCGCTGCAACACCGAGGCCTGGCGGATGCCGGCATCGCGGAATTCCGGGGTCGCCAGCAGCGGCTCGATGGCCTCGGCGGTATCGATGTACAGGTCGGTTCGGCCCAGCACCAGCTTGCGCAGGCCGGTCTCGGAAGTCTGGACGGCGGTCAGGTGTGCCGCCGGCAGCACCGCCATCAGCTTGCGTTCGGTGATCGAATAGCCGAAACGGTACTCGGTACGGTAGGTGGTGCCGCGCAAGCCCTCCCAGCCCGGCGCCAGCCGGATGTCGCGGCGCCTGGCATAGGCGGCGGTGGCGACAAACAAGGTCGGTTCCGTCAGGCGCAACATCGTGCTTTGCGTCGCTTCATATTCGACACTGCGGGCCAGCTCGCCATCGACCTTGCCCGCAATCGCCTCGGCGCCGGCGCGCGCCGCCGGCAGGTAGCGGATTTCCAGCGCCACGCCCAGCTGCCGGAACGCTTCCGTATAGATCAGCTCCAGCCACTTGGACGCAAAGCTGTCGACCTGCCCGAAGGTGGCCATGACCAGGTGCTCAGGCGCGCCTTGGGCATGGGCCCGGCCGCAACCTGCGGCTGCCAGCAACATGCCGGTGATGCCGGTGACAAATCGCCTCCGCTGCATGGCGGTCCCAAGCTGAAATCAAAGAAGGGACCAGTATAGCAACTATTGCGGCAATTCAATCTGCCAGAATCCGTTCGCGGCGTCGGTCTTGCGGGCCGCCAGCGCCGGCGGCAGCGTCACATGCAGCGCCGCCATGCGGGCCGGGTCGACCATCACGGTCGGCGTCTTCTGGCGCAGGATAGGCAGCACATCGGGCTTGATGCGCCGCCGGAGTATCTTGGCGGCCTGCGTGCCGGCCAACTGGCCGACCTGGGTGAAATCGGCGCCCACGTAGAGCGCGGCGCCGGGCACGCGCACCATGGCCAGCGTCACCACCGGCACATTGTTTTCGATGCCGAAGTCGCCCAGGTCGATCGCCGCCTCGTAGCGGTGCAGGCCGTAGTAAGTGTCCAGCGGCACCGCGAACATCTGCACGCCGCTGCCATACAGCTCCTTCAGCGATGGCGCGATATGGTCGGTCTTGGCGACCAGGCGCGCGCTGACGGCCATGCCCAGCGGCCTGCCTTGCGCGGTCGCGGCGGCGACGTTGGCGATGCCGTTCTCATCGTCGGTATGCACCATGCCGATCCGCTGCACGCTGGGGAAGACATCCTTGACCAGCTTGAGCGAGTCGGCCATGTCGGTGTACAGCGTGGAACCGGTCGCGCCTTCGCCGCCGTCGACCAGCGACACGCAGCCCGCGTCCTCGGGATGGGCGACCGCCGTGAACACCAGCGGGATGCGCGCCTCCGCCAGCGCGCCGCGCGCGTACTTGGTGGCCGGCGTGCCGATGGTCAGCACCAGGTCCGGCTTGGCCTCGACGATGCGCGCGGCTTCCTGGCGGATCCGCAGCAGCACGCCGAGTTTGCTCCAGAAGCCGCCTTTCTCGACATCGAAGTCGATGGTGGCGCGGTGCACGCTGAGGTTCTTGCCTTCGACCAGGCCGCTGGCCTGCAGCGAGGCCATGAAGCCCTGCAGCGATTGGCGGTAGGGCTCGATATCGGTCACCTGCAGCACCTCGACCTTGAAGACGCGCGCGTCCTCCATCGTTTCCGGCGGCAGGGGTTCGAATGCGAAGGCGGGGAGGGCCGTAGCGAAGAAGAGAAGAGTGAGTATTTTAGGCATGGCTGGTCTGATCGCTGTCGTTACAACGATTAGACCAGAGAAGCCCGCCAGGCATGCCGCTTATCGCATGCCTTGACGAGCCAATGTCTGCGCTTGCGGGGCCAGCTTAGATATTGCCGCCGCCCGTGCCGCCGCGGCTGCCGGTGTAGCCGGGATCGCTCTGCAAGCTGCCGGTGCCGCTGCCCATCACGCTGCCGGTCGCGGTGCGGCCGCCGGGGACGCTTTGCTGGGTGCCGTAGAAGCTGTGCAGCTGCGTGGTGAACTCGGTGCTGGCCATGTCCGGCCAGTCATCCTTGTCGAAGCCGGGGGCGTTTTTCAGGTGTTCCTTGGAGACGTCCAGCAGGAAGCGCTTGTTGACGGTATCCAGTTGCAGCGCCTGCCAAGGCACGGCGAACAGCTTGTCGCCCATGCCCAGCCAGCCGCCGAACGACAGCACGGCATAGGCCACCTGGCCGCCGCGCATGTCGAGCATGATTTCCTTGATGTCGCCGAGGTCTTCGTCCTGGCGGTTGTAAACATCCTCACCGATCAGCGTGTCGGCGCCCATCAGGCGCGGGCCCGGGCCCTCGGTGTCGTCGCTGCGATAAATGCCATAGGTGTCGCGATCGAGATAGCTCATGGTGGTCTCCAAATGATTAGTCAAGTCCTTAGTCTGGTGACGAAGTGACAGGACTAATCATGCGGGCGGGGCGACGGTTGAGGTATAGGTGCGCGAGCGGTGTCGGTGTAGGACAGGGATGAGTTCCTTGGGAACTATCCGGTATGCGTGGTGTAAGTGTAAGTAAAGCCGTTTTGCAAGACGCCGACCAGCTGGGCGACGTTTTCGGGGCTCTCGCTGAAGTACATCAGCACGTCCTCCTGTGCGTAACCGTGCTGCATCTTATCGAGCCAAAACGCCTGCCCCTCGGCGTCCGGCTTGCGGTGCAGCACATTGCTGTAGAGCTGGGTGATGTAGTCGGTGTCGCTCAGGTCGGCGCCATACAGCCGTACGAACTCGGGACTGCTCTTGAACAGGCGCGCCACCGCCTGCAGCGACAGGCCGTGGTCCATCTGGTCGATCCAGAAGCCGAGGCCGTCGCTGTCGGGGGCGCGGTTGAACGCCGCCTGGTACATGCGGTAGGCCACGCCGCCGATCTCGCCGGCGCCGACGTCCAGCGCGACCGGCTTGTTGTCAAAATAGATGCGCTCGATACCGCTCAGTTGCAGCGTGCCGCCGTTGCCGGTATTGTCCTGCACGCTGTAGCCGGTGGCGGTCGCCTTGATCGTGCGGCCGGCGGCGGTGCCGTCGAGGTAGAGGGTATCGGTACCGGCGATGCCCGTGACCGTATTGTGGCCCGGCTTGCCGTTGCCGGCCAAATAGCGGTGGCCATCTTCGGAGACAAGGGTATCCGTGTTGTGGTAGCCCAGTTCCTTCAGGATCGCCAGGTCCAGCGCGGAGTAGGGCGATGCCGGATTGGCCGGCGTAAAATAGTCCAGGAAGCGTTGGTACTCGGGAGCCATCAGGTCGCCAAATGCCGCGACATGGGCCGCGTCGGGGGACAGCAGGACCGCCCCCCCGTTGAGCGCCAACGCATTGAAGCCAAAATAATATGCATCGGTGCCGACCATCTTGGTCTGCGCATGGAAGTCGGAGGAGGGATCCGAAGTGATGCCCAGCACATGCAGCATCTCGTGCGCAAACACTTCGATGGCGTAGCCGGTGAGGAATGTCCCGTCATTGATCGCTTTCGCGACAGCAGGCGAAAGATTCAATGCCGCCCCGCTCACCGTCGGCATGGCGTCTTCGCTGGCCGCATGATGGAATGTGGCGCGGGCGGCGATGGGGCCGCTGCCCTCCAGGTCCTGTATCGAGACTGTCAGCGAAATATTTTGCGTGCCGTCGAGCACGCTGCTGGTCAAGGCCGAGACGGCATCGAGCAAGGCTTGCAGCTTGCTGACGTCGAACGCCTGGCCGGTTTCATTGTTGACGCTGCCGACGGTATAGCTGATGCCAGCCGTCGGCGTCGCCACGCGCACGTCGAGCGGCGCGCTCAGCGGCGACACGCGGCCGAACTGGTCCTGGACTTGCGCCGTGAGCTGGTGGGCGCCTGTGGCCAGCGTGCCCGGCGATAATCCCCACCAGCCTTCCTCGTCCGCGTGGACGGTCGCAATCGCCTTGCCGCCGTCATAGATGGTGACGGCGGAATTAAAGGTGGTTGTGCCCCAGATCAGGGGCTTGGCCGCGTTGACCGTGCCGTCCGTGCCATGTGCGAGCTGGACGGCGGTCGCCGCCGGCGCCTGCTGGACGTCGAAATCCAGCGCGGTGCTCAAGGCGGAGACGTGGCCGCCGCTGCTGACCGACGCGACCATCCCGCTATAGTGGCCGTCCCCCCACTCCTGCGGCGCGAGGCGCCAATGGCCGCTGGCGTCCGCCGTGGCGCTCCCCACCAACAACGGATATCCGTCCGCCAAAAAATACGTGATATCCACCACCTGGCCGGCGCCGGCCGTGCCGTACAGCACCACGTTTTGCCCATCGACCAGGCCGTAGGCACCGACGTCCACGCTGAGGGTGGGCGCGGCAGGCGAGAGGTGGTCAATAATCGTAAAGCTCGACTGAAGGCCCATCGCCTGCAGGTCGGCCGCGCTGTAGAGCGCCCGCTGGCCGCTATCGTCCCAGATGTAGAGCAAGCGTATCGCGTATTCTCCGACAGGATAGCCACCCGAAAATTCATAGGTGCTGCTAGCGTAGTTGGGCGTGCTGTCGGTAAAGGTATCGAGGGACTCTCCATTGCCGCCGATGTCGAAGCCGGCATAGAGGTAATCAACCATAAAGGCCACATGGGCGCCTGGCCCGAGCGCGCCTTGCGCAAGCGTGACGGAGAACGTCTGCAGGCTGCTGCCGCTGGTGACATCGATAACCTTGGGGAAACTCAACTGGGTGATAAGCGGTGCAGCTGCCAAAATGCGCTCCATAATAATTAGTCAACGCATTATGACATGTAATTAACTAAAGGCAACTTATGATGCCAGGGTCAACCCCTCCAGCGCGAACGGCGCCGCCTCGCCGCGCATCAAGCCGGCCAGGATGCTGGCGGTGCCGCAGGCGAAGGTGAATCCCAGCGGGCCGTGGCCGACGTTCAGCCACAGGTTGCCGTAGCGGGTGGCGCCGATGATGGGGGCGCTGTTCGGCGTCGCCGGGCGCAGGCCGGCCCAGGCTTGGGCGCGGTCGTAGTCGGCGGCGCCGGGCATGGCTTCCTTGGCCAGCCGCACCAGGCCCTGCACGCGGCGCGGATCGATGCTGCGGTCGGCGCCGACCATGTCCACCATCGCCGCCACGCGCAGGTCGCCGTTGATGCGCGCATACAGCACCTTGCGCTCGAAATCGGTCACGCTGACCGCCGGCGCCCGGTCTTGCGCGCGGATCGGCGCCGTCAGGCTGTAGCCCTTGAGCGGATACAGCGGCAGGTAGATGCCGGCGCCGGCCGCCAGGTCGCGGCTCTGGATGCCGGCAGCCAGCACGTACTGGTCGGCGCTCAGCACGCCGATCGATGTGCTCAGCCCGGTCACCTGGCCGCCGGCGGTTTGCAGGGCCAGGGCGTTGCCACGCACCACGCCGTGAAAACGCGGATGCTCCTCCAGGCGCTGCGCCAGCGCGACGCAGAAAGCGTGGCAGTCGGCCACCGCTTCGCCGCGATTGAAGATGCCGCCGGCCAGGTCGCCCTGCAGCGCGGCCAGCGCCGGCTCGCGCAACACCGTACCGGCCGGCGTCAGCACGTCGGCATCGGCGCCGGCCCGGGCGGCGGTGCGCTCGAACAGGCGGCGGCTGCGATACACCACCAGCTTGCCGGCGTCGCGCCAGCCGAATTCGGACAGCGGCAAGTCCAGCGCCAGCTGGTTCATCGCGTTGCGGCTCAGTTCGCCCAGTTGCAGCAGCGTCGCGGTGGTGCGGCGGTTGCTGGCGGCGTTGCAGTTGCGCAGGAATTGCGCCAGCCAGCGCCATTGGCGCAGGTCGGCTTCGGGCCTGAAGCGCAGCGGGCCGTCCGGCTGGAACAGCCAATGCAGCGCCTTCAGCGGCACGCCGGCGTCGGCCAGCGGCGCCACGTAGCGGTAGCTGAGCTGGCCGCCGTTGCGGTAGCTGGCCATGCTGCCGACCTCCGCCTCGCGTTCCAGCAAGGTAACGTGATGGCCGGCTTCCAGCAGCCACCAGGCCGAAGTCAGGCCGACCACGCCGCCGCCGATAACAATAATCTGACTCATCTCACTGGCCCAGGATGGCGCGGCGGTACAGCGCGCTCAGGATGCGCTCTTCGCTGCCGGTCATGGCGGAGTAGCGGCCGGGGTTGCCGTCCGGGTCGGCGCCGGTGCCGCCGATCAGCGACACCATGCCGTTGCCGCTTTTCAGGTCGACCACGAAGGTGGAGATCAGGCCGTAGGCCTCGCCCAGATGGCCGGCCGCGCTGAAGCCGCCGCCTTCGACCAGCCGGTTGCCGCCGGCGGCCGTGTCCTCGAAGCGCTGGCTGCCCAGCCCCCAGCTGTGATACAGGCCGCGGTAGGTGTCGCCGTTGTGGCCGTCGTAGGACCATTGGCGGCTGAACATCAGCTTGATGGTGTCGGGCTGCAGGATCTGGCGATCCTGGTGGCGGCCGCCGTGGATCAGCATCAACATCACCTTGCCCAGGTCGCTGGCGGAGATGCGCAGGCCGCCGGTCGGGCTGAACAACGTGCCGTTGCTGCCGATGACATAGCTGGCGACGCCGGCCGGCGCGGCGGGCGGACGCGCGCTGTAGTCATCCACCTGCGCGACCCACGGCCCGGCGGGCGCCCAGGCCTCGCTGTCGACGGGGCGCTTGCGGTACAACGTCGCCACGTCGGTCAGCTCGGCGGCGGAGAATTCGGCCGGGTTGTAGCCGCCGCGCAGGCCCATCGGCGCCAGCAGCAACCGGCGCATCAGGCGGTCGAAGCGCTCGCCGCTGGCCTTTTCCATGACGGTGCCGATCACGCCCCAGTTCAGGTTGCTGTAGGTGAAATAGGCGCCCGGCGCCGCATCGGCCGCCCACATGCCGTCCGGATTGCCGGCCAACTGGTCCTGGATGGCGACGCCGGCCGGCCAGAAATAGCCGGCGCCGTCGCGCAGCGACGAGGTATGCGTCAGCAGCATGCGCAGCGTGATGGCCTGGTTCGGGAACGCCGGATTGCGCAGCGGATAGCCGAGGTAGCGGCTCACATCCGCGTCCAGCTCCAGCTGTTTATCCTCGACCAGCTTCATCAGGCCGAAGGTGGTCATCATCTTGGAAACCGAGGCGATGCGGTACATCGTGTCCGCGTTCGCCGGCAGCGGCGCGGCGCCCATGCGGCGCTGGCCGGTTTGATACTGGTAAGCGACTTTGCCGCTGCGCACCGCCAGCACCGACAGGCTGGCCAGCGGCATCGCCGGGTCGGCCGCCACGGCAGCCAGCTCCTGGTCCAGCGTGGCCGCATGCGCGCCGCCGCCGAGTCCGGCCATCAATATCATCCCCATCAGAGCCTGCATTTCCGGTTTCATAGTGGCCCTTGTTTAATCATTAAGGCAAAGAATACTGTGCGGCGCCACGCCTCGCCAATGAAAACCGGCTCTTGCCATATAACTTTTCGGAATGCCCGCCCGGTAAGCTTTCATGAGCTTTCGGCAAGCTGGACAGTTACACTGGCTTCATCGAATTCCTACAGGCATGCGATGCTCAATACCGAACTCCCCAGCCAGGAACACGCTGGCTTGGACCAATATCCGGTGGCCGACCTGGTCGATACGCTGATCGCGGACCAGTTCAATGCGGTACGGGCGGTACACAATGCCGCCGCCACCATCACTGCCGCGGTCGACGCGGCGGCGCCGCGCATCGCGGCCGGCGGGCGCCTGATCTACGTGGGCGCCGGCACCTCCGGCCGACTGGGCGTGCTGGACGGCGTCGAACTGCATCCGACCTTTTCCTGGCCACACGAGCGCGCATTATCGTTGCTGGCCGGCGGCAAGGGCGCCATGTTCAAGGCGGTGGAGGGCGCGGAAGACGACAGGACGCAGGGCGGCATCGATCTGCTGGCGCTGCGGCCGCAGCCCAATGATGTGATCCTGTTGCTGGCGGCCTCGGGCACCACGCCCTATGTATTAGGCGCGCTGGCGGCGGCGAACGGCAGCGGCGCGCTGACCATCGGCATCGCCAACAATCCCGGCGCGCCGGTGGTGGCGGGTGCGCGGATCGGCATCACGCTGGACACCGGCCACGAGGTCATCTCCGGCAGCACCCGCCTGAAGGCCGGCACGGCGCAGAAAATCGCCCTCAACACCATCTCCAGCGCCATCATGGTGCGCTTGCACAAGGTCTATGGCAACCTGATGGTCGACATGCAGCCGACCAACGCCAAGCTGGTGCAGCGCGCGGTCGCCCTGACCATGCACGCGACCGGGGCCGACGAGGCCACCGCGCGCGGCGTGCTGGAGCAATGCGGCTTCCACGTCAAGGTCGCGGTGGTAGCCTTGCTGCGGCGCCAGCCGGTCTCGCGGGCCAAGGCGCTGCTGATACAAACCGATGGCAGCGTTCGTGCCGCACTCCTGCTAGAGTAGCGCCCAATACCATTGCGCTACTGAAAGAAGGAAGATGCGGTTACGTCATATCGAAGTTTTCCACGCCATCATGCAGGTCGGCACCATCAGCGGCGCGGCCCAGGTGCTGCATATTTCCCAGCCGGCCGTCACCAAGGTGCTGCAGCATTGCGAGCTGCAACTGGGCATGCCGCTGTTCGAGCGCGTGCGCGGCAAGCTGTATCCCAAGCCGGAAGCGCATCTGCTGTTCGCCGAAACCGAGAAACTGAACCGCGACCTGCAAGGCATCCGCCGCCTGGCGGCCAGCCTCAAGGGCCGCGCCGTCGAAACCATCCGCCTGGTGTCGACGCCGACCATCGCCGTCAGCGTGTTGCCGCAAGCCATGAGCGCCTGGCGCCGCAGTTTCGCCGATACCCGCTGCGAACTGGCCACCCACCACACCAGCGAAATCGTCAACACCTTGCGCCTGGGCGAGGCCGATCTCGGCCTGTCGCTGCAGGATCCGCGCCATCCCGGCATCCTGGCCGAGCCGATCGCGCAGGGCGTGATGACGGTCATCGCGCCGCCCGGACGCTGGGCCGCGACGCAAACCGCCACGCCGCTGACGGCCGCCGGCCTCGAGGGCGAGCTGATAGGCTACGCCGACAACGACCCGCTGGGCGAACTGGTGGTGGCCGCCTGCGAAGCGCAAGGCATGCAGCCGCACTTCCACACCGTGGTGCAGACCTACCAGATCGCCCGCTCGCTGGTGGAGGCGGGCGGCGGCATGGCGGTGGTCGATCCGTTCACCGCCGCGTCCGGCCGTGGGCGGCTGCAAAGCCGTCCCTGGGCGCCGGCGATACCGATCCAGCTCTACCTGCTGACCCCGGCGCACGCGCCGCTGTCCCATGGCGCCCGCCAACTGGCCAACAGCATCGCTAGCGCCGCCCGCGCGCTGCTTGAATAGACTTTATTTATTGCGGCGTGGCAAAAATGATACATATACCATTTCGAAATTAGGACGATACTGGCATCCTCCTGCGTCGCCGCTCGCTTCATTCCTAAAAGTTATAGCCGCAAAAGCTATTTTCATTATCTGGTAGAAGGAGCAAGCGCTAATCTGGGTTCGCCGGGATAACGTAATGCTATGACATTGCCCCCGCCAGACTCGTTAGATCGCAGGTATCAATCCAAGGGAGAGGCCGTGAAGGTTAAGAAACTGGCGCACATGATTGCGCTGATAGGTGTAGTGGCTCCGGCGGCAAGTCCGGTCTTTGCGCAGGACGGCGAGCCGGCGATGCAGCGCGTGGAAATCACCGGCAGCAGCATCAAGCGGGTGGCGAAGGAGGGCGCGCTGCCGGTCCAGGTCATCAGCTACGACACCATCGAGAAATCCGGCATCACCAGCACCGAGCAGCTGGTGCGCAGCCTGTCGGCCAACGGCACCGGCGCCGACAACATGACGTCCGGCAACAACGTGTTTGGCGCCGATGCCGACCGCGTCAGCGGCGGCGCGTCGTACGCCTCGCTGCGCGGTCTCGGACCGAACAGCACGCTGGTGCTGTTGAACGGCCGCCGCATCGCCACCTTCGGCGCCAGCGCCAAGGCGGTCGACCTGAACGCGATCCCGCTGGGCGCGATCCAGCGCGTGGAAATCCTCAAGGACGGCGCCTCGGCGATCTACGGCACCGACGCCATCGGCGGCGTCATCAACTTCATCCTACGCACCGACTACCGCGGCCTGGAAGCCTCGATCAACGACAACTTCACCGAGCACGGCGGCGGCGCCAACCGCCGGCTGTCGCTGCTGGGCGGCATCGGCTCGCTGCAGAAGGAAGGCTACAACGTCATGGGCAGCGTCACCTATGACAACAACGAAAAGCTCAGCTCGCGCGACCGCAGCTTCGCCAACGGCTTCCAGCCGGCGCGCGGCCTGTCGCCGGACACCACCGGCACGCCCTACGCCAACCAGCTGACCGGCGCCGGCACCGCGCTCGGCACCGGTTTCAAGATGCCGGGCGACAGCACCACCTATCTGCAAGCCAATCCGCTCAGCTTCCAGGGCAAGTGCGACACCGTTCCCGGCATGTCGCAATACCAGACCGCGCTGTGGAAGGACGTCACCGCCGCCACCCGCAGCACCTATTCCTGCGCCTACGACTACGGCGCCGACTACGTCATCAGCTTCCCGGTCGAGCGCCTGAACGCGGTCTCGCGCGGCACGCTGCAGATCAACGCCGACCACAAGGTGTTCGCCGAGGTGCTGTACGGCCACAGCAAGGCCACGGCCGAACTGACGCCGATGCAGATTTCCACCTCGCTGGCCAACGGCAGCGCCTATCCGGTCGGCGGCGCCTATTACCAGGACCTGTCGGCCTTCATTCCGACCTTCGACAAGACCAAGCCGATCATCTACAAGTGGCGCGCCAATCCATGGGGCAACCGCACCCAGGAAAACGTCACCGACAACGCGCGCCTGCTGATCGGCGCCGAAGGCGTACTGGGAAAATGGGACTACCGCGCCGGCGTGTCGCATGCGGAAAGCAAGACCAAGACCGCGCTGACCGACGGCTACGGCTACACCAGCCAGATCTACTCCGCGCTGGGCACCGGCCTGATCAACCCATGGCTGACCGCCGGCCAATCGCAGACGCCGGAAGCCTTGAAGTTGATCGAATCGACCAAGTTCACCGGCGCGTTCCAGCACGGCTCGACCAAGCTGACCCAGATCGACGGCAATCTGTCGGGCGAAATCTGGCAACTGCCGGCCGGCGCCATGTCGATGGCGGTCGGCTTCGACCTGCGCCGCGAAGGCTACGGGTTCGCCCAGGATGTCGACGCCACGCAGATCCTGCTGGCGCCGGGCAATGCCGCCCTCAGCAACGCAACGCGCGACATCAAGGCGGTCTACACCGAATTGCTGGTGCCGGTCACCAAGCAGCTGGAACTGCAACTGGCGGTGCGCCGCGACCACTACAGCGTGTTCGGCGACACCACCAATCCGAAGATCTCGTTCCGCTACGAGCCGGCCAGCTGGCTGCTGTTCCGCGGTTCGGCCAACAAGGGCTTCCTGGCGCCGAGCTTCACGCAGCTGTATTCCGCGCAGCTGTCGCAGGAACTGCCTAACGGCATCATCGATCCTATCGGCTGTCCGCAACACCCAGGCGATCCGGCCTACTGCGCGATTCCGCGCCTGAGCTACTTCACCGGCGGTAATCCGACGCTGAAGCCGGAAACCTCGAAGCAGGGCAGCCTGGGCTTTGTGATCGAACCGGTCAAGGGCTACTCGGCCTCGCTGGACTACTGGGCGATCAACTCGCTGAACCGCATCCTGAACCGCACGCCGCAAGTGGTGCTGGCCAACGCGGCGCTGCTGCAGAACGAGATCCACCGCAAGCCGGACGGCACCATCGATTACGTGACCGCCGGCTGGATCAACGCGGCGGGCGCCAAGACGCGCGGCGCCGACCTCAGCCTGCGCGGCGAGGGCAAGGTTGGCGGCTACGGCTGGAACTTCAACCTCGACGGCACCTACACCAACAGCTTCAAGTTCGCCGAGATCGAAGGCCAGCCGTACAAGGAATATGTCGGCAACTTCTACACCCGCGACCTGTACCTGCGCTGGAAGCACAACGCCAGCCTGAGCCTGTCGCGCGGCGACTGGAGCGCGATGCTGATCCAGAACTACAGCTCGGGCTACAAGGACCAGGTGCCGAACGGCGGCAAGGACACGCCGCCGCCGGGCTTCAATCCCGACGTCAAGGCCTACACCAAGTACGATCTGTCGGCCAGCTACACCGGCTTCAAGAACACGACGATCACGCTGGGCATCCAGAACCTGCTGGACACGGATCCGCCGTTCACCGCGCACAACGTGGATGAAGTGGTCGGCGCCGGTTGGGATCCACGTGTGGCCGACCCGCGCGGCCGCTCGCTCAACATCCTGCTCAAGTACAAGTTCCTGTAATGTCCGGCCCGTTCAGCCGGCGGCAGTTCGGCAATCTGCTGGCCGCCGCCGCGCTGGGGTCGGCGGCGCTGCCGGCCGCGGCCGGGGTTGCAGGTACGGCGCCATCACGAAGGAAATCCATGCGACTGTTGAAACCGGCCCGCCTGCAGCCGGGCGACCAGGTGGGCATCATCGCGCCCGGCGGCCACACCAACGACGACGCGCTGGCCAAGGCGGTGGCCAATATCGAATCGCTGGGATTGCGGGCGCGGCTGGGCGACAACGTCCACTACGTCTATGGCAATTACGCCGGCACGGTGGAACAGCGCCTGGCCGACCTGCACGCCATGTTCCTCGATCCCGAGATCAAGGCGGTGTGGGCGATACGGGGCGGTTCTGGCTGCATCTCGCTGCTGGAGCACATCGACTACAAGCTGATACGCGCGCATCCCAAGGTGCTGATCGGCTACTCGGACATCACCTGCCTGCACCTGGCGCTGCTCAGGCACGCCGGGCTGGTGACCTTCCATGGGCCGGTGGCCTCGTCGACGTTCTCCGACTATTCCGTGGCACACATGCAAAACGTGCTGATGACGCCGCACGACAACTACACCATCGGAATGTTCGACGAGCACATGCCGCGCGCCGTGCATGGCGGCATGGCCACCGGCCGGCTAATCGGCGGCAACCTGTCGCTGGTCGCCGCGCTGGCCGGCACGCCATACGCGGCCGATTTCAGGGATGCCATCCTGTACCTGGAAGAAGTCAACGAAGAACCGTACCGCATCGACCGCATGTTGACGCAATTGCAACTCAGCCAGGGATTCCGGAACGCCGCCGCCGTCATGATCGGCACCAACGAAAACTGCGAAGCGCCCGAAGGCGAAAGCGCGCTGACGCTGGACGACACCCTCGACCAGCACCTGCAGCCGCTGACCCGGCCGGCGGTGGCCGGCTACTCCTTCGGCCACATCCGCAACCAGTTCACCATCCCGGTCGGCATCCGCGCCAGGCTGGATGCCGACCATCACACGCTGACCCTGCTGGAGCCCGCGGTCGGCTAGCTGGTACACTGTCGCCCTCATGAATTGAAGGACACAGTATGGAACTCCGCGCGCGCGCATTGCACTGCCTGACCGAAGCCGATCCCGCGGCGAAAACGGCGGCGGTCGCGGCAATGGCGGTGGCCTCGGAAGAGGGCGCCTGCACGCTCGATACGCAAGCGCGGATGGCTTCGTCCGCCGCCATCCCCGGCCGCCCGGCCAAGCCCGACCTGGTGCCGCCGCGCCTGGTCGGCCGGCGCGCGATGAACACGCTGGAAGGGCGCGCCATGCTGATCCACGCGCTGGCGCACATCGAATTCAACGCCATCAACCTCGCGCTCGACGCGCTGTGGCGCTTCCCCGGCATGCCGGCCGCGTACTACACCGACTGGCTGCTGGTGGCCAAGGAAGAGGCGCTGCATTTCTCGCTGCTGGCCGCGCACCTGCAGACGCTCGGCTACCGGTACGGCGACTTCGCTGCCCACGACAGCCTGTGGGAGATGGTCGAGAAGACCTGCGACGACGTGCTGGCGCGCATGGCGCTGGTGCCGCGCACGCTGGAGGCGCGCGGCCTCGACGCCAATCCGCCGCTGCGCGCCAAGCTGGCCCAGGCCGGCGACCTGGAGGCCGCCCACATCCTCGACATCATCCTGCGCGACGAGATCGGCCACGTGGAGATCGGCAACCGCTGGTACGGCCACCTGTGCCGCCAGCGCGGCCTCGACCTGCGCGCAGCCTACGCCGACCTGGCCGCCCAGTACAAGGCGCCGGCGCTGCGCGGCCCGTTCAATATCGAAGCACGGCTGCAGGCCGGATTCACCGAAGAAGAGGTCCGGGCGTTGGCCTCTTAACACATTTCGCACGGTAAATTCTA
Source organism: Duganella sp. CT11-25 (assembly GCF_047302815.1). Taxonomy (NCBI): domain Bacteria; kingdom Pseudomonadati; phylum Pseudomonadota; class Betaproteobacteria; order Burkholderiales; family Oxalobacteraceae; genus Duganella; species Duganella sp. CT11-25. The sequence goes on along the minus strand of NZ_JBKBFD010000001.1, from coordinate 717,663 downwards.
TCCAATAATTTCCAAACTGCAATTAATTATATTTTAAGCAGTTGAATTCTTTGCTATCCTTATGCGCGTTACCCTTGAGAAACATTGCTCTTGGGTGTTTCTAAAGCCGGGGGAGAGTGGGAATGTTTTTTGTGACGCAGCTGCGCGCTCTGGGCGCTTCTTTGCTGGCAGCGGTGTGTGCCTGTACCATGCTGCTGACGGCCGCCGGCGTCCAGGCCGCCGACTTGCCGCAATTCCTCGTGGTCGACTACCATCCCCTGTCCAAGACGCTGGCGCCCGGCGGCACGCCGGCCCATCCGCTATACGACTATGTGTACCGCGTCGATGTGCGCAACGCCGGCGCGGCCGCCGCCAATGTCAGCGGCGCCGTCCGCAGCCGCCTGCCCAGCATCACCGTGCCCGACGCCGGCGCCGATTTCGGCACGGTGGGCGCCCACCAGACCAAGGCCAGCACCGACACCATCACGCTGCGCGCCAACCAATTCTTCGACCGCCGCCTGGACCGCAAGGTGAGCGTCAACGGCAAAAGCCAGTACCAGGTCGACGGCATCGATGAGGACGACAGCCAGATACCGGGCTTGCCGCTGTTGCCCGGCCTGTCCGACGAGTTGCTGGGCTGGTTTTACGACATCAAGTTCCAGTTCCTGTTCCAGTGGACCTTCACGGTGCGCGACAATTCCGCGCCGGCCATCACCAAACTGCTGCCGCAACAGGGGCAGACCGACGGCAAACCCAGCATCAGCGCCAGCTACCAGGACGAGGCCGGCGGCAGCGGCGTGAACACCGCCAGCGTCAAGCTCAGCGTCGACGGCGCCGACGTCAGCGCCCAAGCCAAGATCAGCAGCACCGGCATCAGCTACAAGCCGGCCAAGGCGCTGGCCGAGGGCAGCCACACGGTGGCGCTGACGGTGGCCGACAAGTCGGGCAACAAAGGCAGCGCCAGCTGGAGCTTCGTGGTCGACACGCTGGCGCCCAAGGTCACGGCCGAAGCGCCGAAAGACTTGCGCAACGCCAGCCCGTCCGCCGTCATCAGCGCCAGCTACGGCGACCAGGGCGGCAGCGGCATCGATACCGCCAAGGTCACGCTCAGCGTCGACCGCGTCGACGTCACGGCCGCCGCCGTGGTCGGCCCGGCCGGCATCCGCTACACCCCGCCGCGCAAGCTGAGCGACGGCACCCACCGCGTGGCGCTGAAAGTGGTCGACGCGGTCGGCAACAGCAGCACCGACGAATGGAGCTTCGGCGTCGACAGCCGCGGCGTGACCATCACGCAACAGGCGCCGGCCGACGGCGCCGTGCTGGCGGCCGACGGCGTGCCGCGCATCGGCGCCACGCTGGTCAGCGTCGGTACCGTCATCGTGCCGGCCAAGACCGTGCTGACGCTGGACGGCAAGAACGTCACCGCCCAGGCCACGATCAGCACCGGCTGCATCGCCTATACGCCGCCGGCGGCGCTGGCCGAAGGCTTGCACACGGTGACGCTGTCGGTCACCGACAAGCTGGGCTATGTCGCCGAATCCAGCTGGCATTTCATCACCCGCAGCGCGCCCGAGATCACCGCCGTGGCGCCGCAGGATGTGGTGTTGAACGCCCAGGCCAGCGTGGCCATCAGCGCCCGCTACCGCGACACCGGCGCCGGCATCGACACCGCCGCCGTGGTGCTGCGGCTGGACGGCATCGACGTCACCACCCAGGCCCAGGTCGGCGCCACCGGATTGACACTGACCCCGGCCACGGCATTGGAGCAGGGCGTGCACGTGCTGACGCTGACCGTCGGCGACAAGGCCGGCAACAGCAGCACCACCACCTGGCGCTTCACGCTCGACAGCGGATTGCCGGTGATCAGCCAGCAACTACCGAAAGACGCGCTGGTCGCCAGCGCCACGCCGCGCATCAGCGCGGCCTATCAGGATACGGGCGAGCGCGGCACCGGCATCGATACCGCCAAGGTGCGGCTGGCCATCGATGGCGTCGATGTGACGGCTCACGCCCAGGTCGGTGCGACAGGCATCAGCTATACCCCTTCGCAGGCCTTGGCCGGCGGTCTGCGCACGGTCACATTGTCGCTGGCCGACCAGGCGGGCAACGCGGTCGGCAGCGTGTGGAGTTTCACTATCGATGCGGACGGCCCCGTGATCGCCGGTAGCGTCGCGCCCGAGCAAGGTGCGCTGCTGGCGGCGGACGTGCTGCCCGTGATCAGCGCCCAGTACCAGGATGCGGGCGGCGGCGTCGACGCCGGCCGCGTGGTGCTGGAAATCGACGGCCAGGCGGTGACGGCCCAGGCCGCGGTGTCGGACACCGGCATCCGTTATCAGCCGACTCAGCCGTTGGCCGAAGGCGATCACACGGTGGTACTGACCGTGCAGGACCGCGCCGGCAACAGCAGCCAGCGCAATTGGTCCTTCAAGACCGCCACGGCGCCGCAGATACTGACTTTCGGCCCCAGCGCCGTCATACTGCCGGGCCAGGCCCAGCCGAATATCTTTGCCAGCTACAGCGATGTCGGTTCCGGCGTCGATCCCGCCTCGGTCCGCCTGTTGTTCGACGGCGCCGACGTCACGGCGCAGGCCCAGGCCGGCGCGGACAAAATCGAATACGCGGCACCCCGGCCCCTGGTCGATGGCGACCATGCGGTGCTGTTGACGCTGGCCGACCGCAGCGGCAACATCGCCCAGCAACAATGGGCTTTCGCGGTCAAGACGGTGAATACCGCACCGCCGCTGATCAGCCAGCAGAGTCCCAGCGAGGTTTACCTGCCGAGCGGTGCCACGCCGGTCATCGGCGCCAGCTATGCCGCAACCGGTCCGGCGATCGATACCGCCCGCGTGCGGCTGCTGCTCGACGGCGTCGACGTCAGCGCCAAGGCCGTCGTCAGCGCAACCGCCATTCGTTACACGGTGCCGGCGCCACTGGCCGACGGCAACCACACCGTCAGCCTGACCGTGCCTGATGTCGCCGGCAACGCGGCCATGTCCAGTTGGCGCTTCGGCACCGCATCGACGCCGGAAATTATCGCGGTGACGCCCAAGGACGTCGCGCTGCCGTCCGGCAGCAAGCCCGTGCTCTCGGCCAAGTTCCTCAGCGCGAGCGCCAGCATCGACGCCGCCAGCGTGTTGATGGTGGTGGACGGCGTCGATGTGACGGCGAAGGCGACCGTCAGCGCGGGCGGCGTCAGCTTCACGCCGGCGCAAGCGCTGGCCGAAGGCAACCACAATGTCTATGTGACCGTGAGCACGCGCAGCGGTGCGGCGGCCGAGGCGTTCTGGGGCTTCGACATCGCGCCGCTCACCACCTACGACGTCGCCATCGTCAGTCCGGCAAGCGGCGCCGTCAGCGGCCTCGGCCGGCTGCAGGTGACGGCGACGGCCACGTCGAGCGCCAGCTATGCGCAGGCGCTCAGCGCCAACGGCGTCGAGATGGCGCCGGTTGCCGGTGGTGGCTTCGGCGCCACCGTGGAGCTGGCCGATGGCAGCAATACGGTGACGGTGACCGCCACCTATGCCGACGGCACGATGCGCAGCGCCAGCACGGTCGTGACCTACGATGCGCCGCCGGTGGTGACGATACGCGGCCCGACCGACAAGGCTACGCTCGGACCGGTCAATCCGAACAGCCCGCGCGATCTGAGCGGCAACGTCGAACGGCCGGTGACCATCACCGGCACGGTCAGCAAGCCGGTTGCCGGCGTGACCGTCAACCAGCAGGCGGCGCAGCTCGACGCCGGCGGAACCAGCTTCAGTTTCCCCAACTTCTTCCTGCATGAGGGCATCAACTTGCTCAACGCGGTTGCCACCGACGCCGGTGGACGCACCGCCACCGCCAGTGTCACCGTGACGGTGGACCAGACGGCGCCGCTGCTGAGCGTGGAAGCGCCGTTGAAGGACGCGATCACCTCCAATGCCCGGATCGACGTGCGCGGCGTGGTCAACGACGCGGTCGAGGGCTGGGCCGACGTGCCTTATCCGCAGGTCACCGTCAGCAATGCCGCCAACCAGCAGGTACGCAGCGCCAAGGTGTCCGACCGCTTCTACATCGCCGAAGACATACCGTTGGAGGTCGGCGCTAATGTGCTGCGCATCGCCGCAATCGACCACGTTGGCAACGCGCGCCAGCAGGACATCACGGTGACCCGCATCGCCGCCGGCTCGGACCGCCTGACCATGCTGGGCGGCAACCGCCAGCGCGGCGCCCTCAACAGCCCCCTGGCCAAGCCGCTGGCGGTGGTCGCATTGGCCCGAGACGGCAATCCGCTGGCCAACACGGCACTCACCTTCGATGTGCTGCGCGGCACCGGCAGCATCGCCGCGACCGCAGGCGGTGCGGGCCAGGCCGGCGCCCCCGTGCGCAACCTGGTGGTCAGGACCGATCAGGCCGGCCGAGCGCAGGTCTGGCTGACGCTGGGCAAGCAATCCGGCGAGGCCGGCAACATGGTGCGGGCCTCGCACCCCGCGATCGGCGAGGACGTGGTGTTTACCGCCACCGGCGACAAGGGCGCACCGGCATTCATCCGCGCCGACAGCGGCGCGACCCAGTTCGGCGAGACCGGCGCCAGCGCGCTGGAACCGCTGTCGGCCGTGGTGACCGACAGCGAGGAAAACCGCGTGCCCGACATCGCCGTGGTATTCAGCGTGGAGCAGGGCAGCGCCGGCTTTGTCGACGCCAATGGCACGCTGTCGGCCAGCTATACCGCGCGCACCGACAACAACGGCATGGCCACCGCCCGTCCGCTGTACGGCGCCGAGCCGGGACTGGTGCGCATCAATGCGCGCGCGCTCGATCCGGCGCGCCAGACCGAGATCCAGGGCGCGAGCTATCAGTTGCAGGTGTTGCGCCAGCAGGACGGGCCGACCCGCTTCAGCGGCAAGGTGTTGAGCCACAGCGGCCAGCCGCTGCCCGGCGTGCGGGTATCGATCGGCCGCACCAGCCTGTCGGCGACGGCCGACGATAGCGGCTACTTCACCTTCCCCGGCCAGGTGCCGCCCGGCAAGCTCGACCTGTTCATCGACGGCCGTACCGCCAACGTGCAGACCAGCCAGTATCCGGCGCTGCATTTCGAGGCGCTGGCTGTGCGCGGACAGGACAATGTGCTGCCGCATGCGATCTACCTGCCGCCGTTGCTGATGAGCGAGGCGAAAATCGTCGGCGGCAACCAGGACGTGACGCTGAAGATCCCTGGCTTCGAAGGTTTCGAGATGGTGGTCAAGGCCAACAGCGTGACCTTCCCGGACGGCTCGCGCAGCGGCCCGCTGGTGGTCAGCCCGGTCCAGCAGGACAAGTTGCCAATGGTGCCGCCGGGCGGCTACAACGGCTTCATGTCGCCGGCCTGGACCATCCAGCCGAGCGGTACGCGCTTCGATCCGCCGCTGCAGGTCAAGGTGCCCAACAGCCTGGGTTTGAAGCCGGGCGAGACGCGCGCCATTTACCAGTGGGATCATGACCTGGCGACGTTTGTGCCGATGGGACGGGCCACGGTATCGGAGGACGGCGCGCAGCTGGTCAGCGATGCCAACAGCGGCGTCACCAAGGCCGGCTGGGGCGGACCGCCGAATCCGCCGCCGGATCCGCCCAAGTGCGGCGTTTCCAAATGCTCGGCGTGCCAGAAGCGCAATCCGGCAGGGCAGGCGCCATGCTGCATGGCCGATCCCGCCAAGGATGGTTATGTGCGCAGTTCCGCTAACACCAAGCTGGAGTTGCAGAGCGTGGTGCCGATCGGCAAGCTGGGGCGCGCGGTAGGCGTCGAATTCTCGCTCAGCACCAAGGGCGAAGTGTCGGCGGCCGGCGACGACAGCTGTTGCGCGAAAAAAGGCGAACAGGGCGCGATGAAATATTCGCTCAGCGGCAACCTGGTGGCGGAGTTCGAAGCGGCGGTGCCACTGCTGCCTATCCTGAGACTGATACCGGTGGGCGACTTCATCCCGGGCGGCAATGCGGTCATTCCGCAAGCCAAATTCAAGCTCAGCCTGTCGGCGGGCGGCAGCGGCGAGTACGACGGTTGCTCGGAAGCTGGCCAGGCCAGCGGCAAGCTGACCGGCGGTCTGGAAGTCGACCTGTTGTCGCTGAGTGACGAATGGGAATTGAAATACAAGCGCAAGGGCCCCTATGGCGGCCAGATGGTGACCGATACCCAGAAGATCACGTTGCTGGAAATCGGCGCCACGGGGCAAGCCAGCGGCAGTCTGCAGGAATGGCCCAAGAACGGCCTGGTTGGGGAATACGGCTATTCGATCGCGGTGTTTGTCCGCTTGCCGCAAATCTCGGTCGGCTCGTTCAATATCACGCTGGGCGAGTTTTCGGTGCCATTGCTGCAAAAGGTGCCGCCGGGCAAATTCAATTGTCCTATGGTGAACGGCAAGCTCACCGGCGATTGCAAGACGCAGGACTAGACCATGAAACAGCACTCCGTCCGCCGCGCATGGATCTGGGCCGCCGTCCTGGCGCTGGTTCACGCGTTCGGCTGGGCCGTCTTTTATTACTCGCTGGAGCTGGACAACTACAACAAGCTGGCGCCGCGCCAGGTCGTGCTGGTGGACGTCAAGTTCACCGACAAGGACCCGCTGCGGCCGGCGCGGCCGTTCTGGCGGCTGTATCTGAAGGTGCGGCCGGCCGATGCGCCGCAAGGGCGGGTGCAGGACCTGGAGCCCGGACACGGCCAGTCGACCGCCGAACTGCAAGCCTATTCCGAGCAGCACCGGCCGGGCGATGTGGTGACCGCATGGGTCTATCGCCGCAGCGGCGACGTGTACGACGTCTTCCCGCCTGAAGCGCCGGATTTTCCGCGTATTTATGCAATAGCGTTGGTCTCCATCGGGCTGTTGACCGCCATGGTGACGCTGGCGATTTTTGCCGTGCGCATGTCAAAACAATCTAAAGGAAGCCCATCATGACTCTACTGAAATCCACCGCCGCCGGCGTCATGCTGCTGCTCGGCGCGCTGGCCGTCTCGCCTGGCGCGCTGGCGCAGGCTACGCCGGCGGAAGTGCCGACCGGCCCGCCGGTCTTCAAGCAGACCATCGAAGAGGTGCTGCACAACTACGTGGTGACGCCGTACCAGCCCGAACTTGGCGTCGACAGTGCGGCGATTCCGGCCGGCAGCGTGGAAAAAGTGGTGTCGGCATGGATCAAGGCCATGCAGGCGGGCCAGTACGACGCGGCGCTGGGGTATTGGGATGCGCCATCCAAAGCCCAGATCGCCGACCGCAACCGCGCGCTCGGCAAGTCGCCCGCCGACTGGGCCGGCGAGTGGGGCCGCCTGTACGGCGCCAATAAAGCCGTGCTGACGCACAAGATCAAGTACGGCAAGTTCTGGCTCGTCGCCTACAGCGTGAAAAATCCGGCCGGCCAGTTGGTATTGCGCGAGACGGTTGCGCTCGACAACGCCGGCGGCAAATGGCAGCTGACGCTGGCCCTGGCCGAGAACGTTGTGCTGTCCAACTGGGAGTCGGACAAGCAGCGCATCCAGCGCCTGGCCGCGCCCTTGTACAAAACGGTGAAATGACGGCGCGAGATGATTAATTACCGCAAAGGCCTCGGTGCCGCCTGCATGGTGCTTGGGGCCATGCACCCAACTATCACGCTGGCGCAAAAGCTCGGCCCGGCGTCCGCACGCCAACTGGTCGTCGAAACCAGTTATCAGTACAGCCGCTTCCCCTATGCGGAAGCACCCGGCTTCACGGCCGGCAAGGATTTGCCGGCCGTCGACCAGGCTGGTCCGGAGATGGCGCTGGCGCGCTACCTGACTGTCCTGGCCAAGGGACAGGTACGCGAATCGCTCGCCGCCTGGAATGCCGACTCGCAGAAGCTGATACGGAAAAAGAATAGCGGCATCTCCGACAGCGAACTGCGCCAAAGCATGGTGACCAGTAACAACGGCGTGCACTTCGACCTGCTGGCCCGCGTGGTGTACGGCGACTACGTGATCATTGAAATCGCTCCGCGCGCGCAACCTGGGCAGGCGAAACCCGACACCGACTCGTATGCGCTCAAGAAGACGGGCGCGGCCTGGCTGCTGACCCAGGAATTGGCGGATGACCCGGTGATGTGCTGCCGCGATAGCGGACAGCAGCGCATCCGCCGCGTTGGCGTCCCGGGCGGCGACTTCCGTCGAACGCTCGAAGTGCTGAACCGATAGCGCGCACTTACAGAAGAATTTAAACAGGAGTCCCCGTCCATGCAGCCCATACAGCGCTTTATCGCCCGTGCCCGTACATACGCAAAAGAACATGCGCATGCGCTGCTGCTCGGCATGGCGATCGCCATGACTGCGCCGGCGATGGGGCAGAGTGTCCAGCCTGCCGTGGGGGCCTCCTGCACCATCAGCGCGCTCAACCGCAACGCCCCGGTGGCGCCGGACAACAGTTTTGAAATCTATAACATCCCCGGCGACAGCGGCCCGTTCCGTGCCCGCGCCACCTGCTCGGACGGCACGGTCGGCCAGACGCCGGTCACCTTTCCGGAAATCGGCAGCACCGTGGTCTACACCGGCGACGTGGTCTGGGGCAAGCTCGACCCGACCCCGCTGGCGCTCGGCCTGCGCGCCGCCAACCAGCGCCTGAACAGCGCCCAGACCGCGCAACTGGTCGCCACCGCCGTGCTGGACAACGCCGCCGTGCGCGACGTCACGCCGCGCGCCGAGGGCACCCGCTATACGGTCAGCAACGCCTTGCTGGCCTCGGTCACCCAGGATGGCCTGGTCACCGTGCTGCCGCTGTTCGCCAGCGGTTCCAGCGCGCGCGTGGTGACCACCGCCACCAACGAGGGCGGCATCGCCGCCAGCTATATGTTCGTGCTGGGCCCGCGCGGCACGCTGTCCGGCCAGGTCACGCGCGCCGACGGCATCACGCCGGTGGCCGGCGCCCAGGTCACCGTGATGCGCCACCAGCCAATGGAACAGGCCGGCACCGCGCTGACCGACGCCGGCGGCCGCTACGCGCTGGCCGATGTCAACGCCGGCAGCTTCACGCTGTCGGTCATCGATCCGGCCAGCGGCGACCGCGGCCAGGCCGCCGCCAGCATCGCCGGCGAGGGCGAGAACGGCACCGCGAATATCAAGCTCAACGGACAGGGCCAGGTACAGGTCACCGTGGTCGATGCCGCCAACCAGACCGTGGCCGGCGCCGGCGTGACGCTGACCGCGCTGGGCGCGGTGCGCGATACCCGCACGCTGTCCACCGACGTCGGCGGGCGCGTGACGTTCGCCGCCGTGGCCGCCGGCGACTTCACGGTATCGACCCGCGACCCGGTGTCGCGCCTGGTCGGCACCGCGGTCGGCGTGCTGCCGGTCGGCGCCGTGCTGCCCGTGACCTTGCAACTGCAGCCGGTCGGCACCGTCGCCGGCACGGTCTTGGGCGCCGACGGCGCCGTGGCGCAGGAGGGCGTGCAGGTGCGCATCCTGTCGCGCGAGCGCGGCATCGTGTCGCAATCGGTCACCGGCGCCGACGGCCGCTTCAGCTTCAATCCGCTGCCGCTGTCGGACGGCCCGTTCACGCTGGACGCCTTCGTCGACGGCCGCTTGCGCGCCCGCGTGCCGGACCTGGTGCTGTCGACGCCGAACCAGGTGCTGAGCCAGGACGTGCGCTTCAGCTCGGTCGGCACGGTGCGCGGCATCGTCAGCGACGCCAACGGCAAGGCCTTCGAGCGCGCGACGCTGGCGTTGCAAATGCTTGACGGCCTGCGCCAGAACTTCAGCATCGGCGCCGGCGCCGACGGCGTGTTCCTGCTGCAAGGCATCCCGGTCGGCAACTATCGCCTGACCGCCAGCACCCCCGACGGCCGCAGCGGCAGCGTGCAGGGCAATATGCCGGCCGACGGCGCCGAGGTGCTCAGCGACGTGCAACTGGCCGCCAGCGGCCTGGTCGGCACGGTCTACCTGCGCGACGGCGTCACGCCGGCCGGCGCCGGCGTCGCCGTGTATCTGCAGCGCCGTCCGACCGAACAACAGCTGACGCTGACCCTGGCCAGCGGCGCGCCCGCCGTCGTCGGCAGCGCGCTGACCAATGCGCAAGGCCAGTACAGCTTCGCCATCAGCAACCCCGACCTGTACGTGGTGCAGGCGCAGCAGGGCGACAACCGCGGCCGCACGCAGATCGCGATCACCGCGCTGGTGGCCGGCAAGCCGGACACGGCCAACGTGGCCTTCCTCGGCAAGGGCAGCGTCGGCGGCGTGGTGCGCGACGGCAGCGGCCAGCCGCAAGCCGGCCTGGCGGTGACGGTCAAGAGCGTCGGCGCCTTCACCAACAGCTGGACCACCAGCACCGACGCCAGCGGCCGCTATGCGCTGGCGGGCGTGTATGTGGGCGACATCGTGGTGTCGGCCGAGAACAGCGTCAGCAAGCTGGGCGGCGTCAGCAACGGCCGCATGATCGCCGAGGGCGACAGCCTGGCGCTGGACGTCACGCTGAGCGCGACCGGCACCGTGCGCGGCCGCGTGCTGCGCGCCGACAACAGCACGGCCGCCGCGGCGCCGCTGCTGGTGCAGCTGTACCGCGACGGCAGCGGCTCGATGGTGGCCAGCCAGACCGTGGCCAACGGCAACCAGTATGAATTCGGCCTGGTGCCGCTGGGCCGGGTGCGCATCGTCGCCACCGAGACCGCCAGCGGCGACCAGGGCTTGACCAACACCATCCTGTCCAGCGCCAACGAAGTGCGCAGCGCCGACGTGCGCCTGATCGGCCAGGGCGCGGTGCGGGTACGCGTGGTCGATGCGGCCGGCGCGCCGGTCAGCGGCGCCACGGTCGGCGTCACCAGCCTGTCGGCCTTCGGCGGCACCAGCACCCAGGTCACCGACGCCGCCGGCGTGCTGCTGTTCCAGCCGGTGTTCAACGGCGACTTCAGCGTCGCGGCGCGCAAGCCGGCGCAGATCGGCCAGCTGGCCGGCGATGCCCAGGGCACGCTGGTCAACGGCCAGACGATCGAGCTCGGCATCACGCTGAGCGGCCGGCCGACCGGCAAGATCGGCGGCATCGTGTTCGGCCCGGACGGCGTCACGCCGCGCGACAAGGTGGCGCTGGAACTGAGCCCGGCGCCGGCCGGCAACAACAAGAACTACAAGACCGTCACCGGCGCGGACGGCCGCTACCTGTTGGAGAATATCGAAGGCGGCACCGGCTACACGCTGAGCGCGCGCATGGCGGACCCGAGCGTCGACCAGCGCCTGCGGGCCCGCGCCGCGCCGCTGCTGATCGCCACGCAAGATCAGCAGCTGTCCAAAAACCTGCAGCTGTTCGGCGCCGGCATCGTGACCGGCCGCGTCGCGCTGGCCGACGGCACGCCGGCCAAGGGCATCACCGTGGTGTTCAACAACCCCGACCCGACCTTCGGCCGCAATCCGAACACCGACGGCAGCTACAGCACCGTCACCGACAGCGACGGCAACTACACGCTGGCCGACATGCCGTCCGGCGACTTCACGCTGCGCGCCCAGAACGCCAGCCAGACCTTGCGCGCCGAAGCGAACGGCCGCATCCGCTTCGACCAGGACCACGTGGTGCTGGACCTGACGCTGGTGGACAACTCCGTCGGCATGCCGTACACGCTGCGCGACGCCAGCGCCATGCCGTTCGACATCGCCGGCGACGGCTCGGTGATCAACGGCAAGAACGGCATCTTCACCGGCCTCGGCCCGGACGCGCGCGGCATGCGGCTGGACATCGTCACCGGCGGCGTGCCGCTGCCGTTCCGCAACGGCGACGGCAGCATCGGCCGCCTGAGCCAGCAACAGCAGCAGATCGAGCTCGACGAGGACAACGCCTCCGGCCTGCGCGTCTCGCGCAACATCTACGTGCCCAAGGACGGCTACTTCGCGCGCTACGTGGAAATGCTGGAGAACCGCGGCACGGCGCCGGTCACGGTCGACGTCCGCCTGACCACCCACCACAGCCAGAGCGACAGCAATCCGCGCGTGGTCGACAGTTCCGACGGCGACGACGTGCTGTCGGTGCAGGATGCGGTCAACCGCGACCGCTGGCTGGTGGTGGATGACCAGCGCGACGCCGATCCGTTCCAGAGCGGCTCGGTGCCGGCCACCGGCCATCTGTTCGACGGCCAGGGCGGCGCCCGCCAGGTGGCCGCCGCCGGCTACGAGCTGGTCGGCCAGACCGGCAAGCTGGTGCTGCAATGGGCTGCGATCACGCTGCAGCCGGGCCAACGCACCGCGCTGATGCACTTCGATTTCAACCAGGTCGACCGCTACCGTGCCCGCGAAGCGGCATTGCGCCTCGCGCAACTGCCGCCGGAAGCGCTGGCGGGCTTGAGCGAGGATGAACGCGCGGCGATCTCCAACTTCCAGCTGCCGGCCGACGGCGTCGGCACGGTGCCGGCGTTGCCGCCGGTGGGCGCGGGCCGCATCGCCGGCAGCGTGCTGTCGGGCGACGGCGTGACGCCGGTCGCCGGCGCCGCCGTGCGCCTGCGCAGCAAGCTGCCGATGTTCGGCCGTGTCTACACGGTCGTCAGCGACGCCGCCGGGCGCTATGCGCTGGCCGGCAAGCTGGACGGCAGCGCCGACGCCATGGCGCTGCCGCTGTACGGCTTCGACCTGGATGCGGTCCATCCGCAGACCCGGGCCGCCAGCTCCGCCACGGTGGGCGACTTCCCGGCCGACGGCGGCGCCGTCGCCCAGGACCTGACCTTCAACGGCACCGCCACGCTGCGCGGCGTCGTGCGCCGCAACGGCGGCACCCTGATGGCCGACAGCGATGTCTGGGTCATGCTGGACGCCGGCCAGCGCTACCAGGTGCGCAGCGGCGCCGACGGCAGCTACGCGCTGACCGGCCTGCCGCCGCGCGACTACCCGGTGCAGGCCAGCAAGGATCATCCGCAAATGAACGTCGGTTCCTGCTGCGGCATCGAAGGCAAGACACAGGTGGCCGCGGTGGCCGGCGCCACCACGGTGGCCGACATCACGCTGGAACAAGTGGGCGCGGTCAGCGGCATCGTCCGCGCCGCCAATGGCGATCCGGTGGTCGGCGCCCAGCTGCGCCTGAGCGACAGCCTGCAGCGCGCGGCGCGCCTGACGGTCAGCGACACCGCCGGCCGCTACCGCTTCAGCGACGTCAGGCTGGGCCTGACCCGGATCGACGCCTACGACGACGTCAGCAAGGCCGGCGCCAGCGCCACCGTCGATGTCTCGGCCGACAACGAAGCGCTGCTGAACCTGGCGCTGAAGGGCTTCGGCACCGTCGACGTGCAAGTGAACTTCGCGCGCGGCGCGCCGGCGCCGGGCGCGCCGGTGCTGCTCGGCTCCGAGCAGCTGAGCACGGATACCGCGGGCCGCGCCAGCCGCAGCGTGCAGGTCGGCGCCTACCACGTGCGTGCCAAGCATCCGGACAATACGTTCGAGAGCGCGCTGTGGGGTGAGGGCGACGTCACGCTGGACGACAACGGCGGCCACGCCGGCATCACGCTGACGCTGAAGGCGGCCGGCGCGGTCAAGGGCAGTGTGGTGCGGCCGGACGGCAGCACGCTGGCCGGCGGCTTCCCGTACACGGTGCGCCTGCTGAACGGCGCCAGCAACGCTGCGCGCGGCGGCAATACCGACGCCGTGGGCAATTTCCGCATCGGCGGACTGCCGCTGGGCCTGTATCTGGTCAGCGCCTACGACAAGGTGCTGAACCGCTACGCCGACGCCGAAGTGACGGTGGCGGCCGACGGCGACGAAGCCGCCGTGGCGCTGCGCCTGGAAGACAACCGCATCGCCTTGCCGGCCACGCAGCGCGACGCCAACCGCTTCGACTACGATGTGCAGTCGGACGGCGGCATGGCCAGCGGCTACCTCAGCTATGCCGGCGCGGCGCGGCTGGAGATCGACGGCCAGCCTTACAGCGGCGACAACAGCGCGGTGCTGGAACTGGGCAAGCGCCAGTTCGCTATCGCCCAGGAAACCGCGCTGAGCGGCCTCAAGGTGAGCCGCAAGGTCTACGTGCCGAAGGGCGGCTATTTCGCCCGCTATCTGGAAGTGCTCGACAATCCGGGCTCGGCGCCGGTGGCGGTGCGGGTAAGCCTGCGCAGCCAGTATCCGAGCGGAAAACTGGTCGCCACCAGCAGCGGCGCGGCCACGGCCAGCACCGCCGATCGCTGGCTGCTGCTGGACGACGCCGACGGCGGCGATATCCTGTTGGGCGGCGACCAGCCGTCGGCGGCCGAGGTGTTCGGCCAGGCCGGCGCCGCGCGCAACAACGACCAGTTGCAACTGGACGACGCCGGCGCAGGCACCAGCCTGATGCAGGGCTGGCAACTGACCGTGCCGGCCGGCGGCAAGGTTGCGCTGCTGCACTTCATGGTGCAGCAGGTCAACCGCAACGGCGCCCTGGCCGCCGCCCAGCGCCTGGTGCAACTGCCGCCGGAAGCGCTCGACGGCCTGACGGCCGAGGAAGCCGCGGCCATCGTCAACTTTACCGTGCCGGCCGACGGCGTCGGCACGGTGGCTTCGCTGCCGCCGCTGACGGCCGGCGTCAGCGGCCGGGTGGTCGAGGGCGACGGCGTCACCGCCGTCAACAACGCCCGCGTCACGCTGCAGAGCAGCCATCCGCTGTTCAACCGCGTATGGGGCCTGCAGCGCGACCAGTCGCCGTATTGCGAAATGAGCGGCACGCCGCTGGCGGCGCTGGTCACGCGCAACACCACCAACCAGGATCCTAACCTGGTGGTCACCGGCGCCTACAGCCTGCAAGGCCAGCTGACCGACAACGACAGCATCGCGCTGCCGGTGGGCGTCGACCTGCGCCTGGTGGTGCAGGAATCGCAAGGCTGCTTCGTCGATTACAGCGGCCACCCGGTCACCCGCCTGCAACAGCAGCCGGTGGTGCTGGCCGCCGCGCCCGGCATGGTGCAGGACCTGCGCTTCGGCTCGGGCATCCTGACCGGCACCGTCAGCGGCGCGGCCGGCCTCGGCATCACTTCCGGCCGCGTATGGCGCAGCATCGACGATCCGGACGATCCGAAATACCTGTGGGTACCGATCGGCGTCGACGGCACCTATGTGTTCCCGGGCCTGGAGCCCGGCAACTACGACATGCTGGCCAGCGTGCCGCATCCGCAGGGCAGCGCGCTGCGCGGCGAACGGCTGCAGGCGACCGTAACACTGGGCAAGACCACCGTCACCGACCTGTCGCTGCAAGCCACCGGCGCGATCAGCGGCACCGTCGTGACCAGCAACGGCGAGGCCAGCGTCAACGCCAGGGTCGAGCTGATCGGCGACGCCGCCGGCCAGCAATACGATGCCTGCGCGCCGTGCACCACGCGCTACGAGGCCAACATCGGCCGCCGCGCCGTCAGCCGCGCGGTGGTGACCGACACGCTGGGCCGCTATGCGTTCAGCGCGGTGCCGGCCGGCAGCTTCCTGGCCTTGGCGACCGATCCGATTTCCGGCGGCAAGCAGCTGGTGGCGATCGACGTCGCCCAAGGCCAGACCGCGGTGCAGAACGTCACGCTGCTGGCGCTGGGCTCGGCGCGCCTGACGCTGGTCAAGGCCGGCGGCGCGCCTGCGCCCGACGCCAACGTCTACCTGTTGGCCCAGGCCGACGGCGCGGAACGCCTGGCGGGCCGCACCAACGCGGCCGGCCAACTGACGGTCGCCAATATTCCGCAGGGCGACTACCGGTTGCGGATCACCGATCCGCGCTATCCGTTCAATACCAGGCTGGAGCGCGTGGTGACCGGCAACATCGCCAACAACGGCGACGTCCAGCAACTGTCGGCCACCTTGCTGTCGGTCGGCAGCCTGCGCCTGACGGTGCTTGACGGCGACAACGGCAACGCGCCGCTGACCGGCGTCGGCGTCACCGTCGACCGCATCTCGTTCGGCCAGATCGGCGCCGAGGGCAGCATGTTGCTGCCGGCGCTGAGCGAAGGCGAGGTCGAGATCGCCGTGCAGAAGACGCTGGAGGCTTCGCTGGCCACACTGAGCACGCGCACCACCATCGGCGTCATCGACGACAACGCGGTGCGCGAGCTGCCGCTGGCGCTCAAGCGCAGCGTGGGCAGCCTGAACATCACGGTGCTGAACAAGGACCAGGCCAACGCGCCGGTGCCTGGCGCCCAGGTGTCGCTGAGTTCCGGCGCCGGCTCGCCGCTGGTGCTGGGTAACACCGACGCCAACGGCCAGCTGTTCCGTCCGGGCGTGCCGATGGGCAGCTACCGCATCACCGCGCGCGCCAGCTTCAACGGCGTGCCGCAGGAGGCCGCCGTGGCCGGCGAGATCACGCCGCAGAACATCGGCCAGACGCAGTCGGCGACCGCCACCTTCGAGCGCTCGGTGCTGCAGCAGGGCCTGCTGTCCTTCGACGGCGAGCGCCAATTGTTCTCGGTGCCGATGAACGTCGCCGATGTGCTGGCCATCAGCCTGAAGGGCGTGCCGCGCGATCCCGTGCCGGCCGCTTACCTGGTCAGCACCGCCGTATACGACCGCAGCACGCAGGTGGTCGCGGCCGGCTACGCCTTCGGTCCTGCCGGCAACTATGCGCAGACCAGTACCCAGGGCAACCTGAAGAGCGTCAAGGCCAACGCCACCGCCAACTACACCATCTCGGTGGCGCCTTACAACAGCGAGGCGCGCAATCTGGGCGGCTATGAACTGGCCGCCACGGTCAACGGCACGCCGGTGTTCCTGCTGCCGTACCAGGATGGCGGCGCCGTCAGCGGCACGCTGTTCCGGGCCGACCGCCGCACGCCGGTGGCCGGTGCCGCCGTGCGCCTGCGCACGCTGGACAGCCTGCAGATGCAGGTCCAGACCAGCACCGATGCCGACGGCAAGTTCCTGTTCCCGAACGTGCCGCTGGCCAATTACGAGTTGCGCGCGCTGAACGGCACCACCGTGATCGGCAGCGCCACCGGCGTGCTGAGCACCGCCGGCGCCACCGTGGTGACCGACATCGTGCAACCGTCGGTGACGCTGGTGAACGTCCAGGTGCGCAATACCGACGGCACGCCGTTCCAGGGCGCGCAGGTCAGTTACACCAACAACAGCGGCGCCTCCGGCAATGTGACGCTGGACGCCGACGCGCGCGGCCAGCTGGTGTACACCGGCGATGTTCCGGTCACGCTCACGGCGATCAAGTCGTCCAACTCGCTGGTCTCGACCAGCAAGGTGGTGGCGGCGGCCGACGGCCAGACCGTCGACCTGGTGCTGACCTTGGCGTCGGCGCAGATCGGCGGCCGGGTGGTCACCGCCGCCGGGGCCGGCGTGGCCTATGCCGACGTCCAGGTCAACCGCGCGGCCGACGCCGCCCAGTACTGGCGCTACCTGACGCGCCGCCAGGCCGACAGCCAGGGCTATTTCAGCTTCCCCGAGCTGAGCGCCAATGACGAGCTGATCTTCTCGGCCCGAAATCCGTACGCGCCGGGCAATCCGCCCGGCTCGGTGCGGGTCACGGCGGCGCCGGGCCAGGTCATCACCGACCTGGTGCTGCCGATGCCGACCAGCATCACGATACGCGGCAAGGTCATGCTCTCGACCGGCCAGCCGTATGCGTCCGCCTTCGTCAGCATTCAATGGCAGAACCTGTTCGACATCGGCGCCGGCAACCAGTCCGCCTACACCGACCAGGACGGCAAGTTCCAGCTGAGCGGTGTGCCGGGCGGAACCCCGATCACGCTCGGCGCCAGCTACGAGAACCAATACGCGGACGGCGCCTCGGCGCGGATCGACGCCGCGCTGACGACCACGGTGCCGGCCGGCGTGCCGGTGGCCGACCTGCCGCCGCTGGTGCTGCAGATGGGGGCGATGGTCAGGGCCGGCCTGCGCACCGCCGACGGCTCGCAATTGCCGTGGGGCGATTGCGACTTCACCATCAAGGCCGGCAGCATCGACGGCACCCGCCGCAGCAACTGCGACGGCGAGCTGGTGTATGCGGGCCTGCCGGCCGGACCGGTGCAGATCAGCATCGCGCCGAGCGGCCGCGCGCCATACGGCACGGTCACGGTGAATGCCGTGACCGACCAGGAAGTCGCGGCGCAGGTCACGCTGTCCAAGATCGCCGGCGTGGTGCGCTACGCCAACGGTGGGCCCGCCGCCTATCCGACCGTATATCTGCTGGACGCGGCCGGCGAGCTGCTGATGGCCGACGGCGGCGACAGCGACGGCAACTACGCGATCTACGGCGCCCGCGCCGGCGCCTTCAGCATCAGCGCCCAGGACAGCAACGGCCTGGCCAGCACCGTCAACGGCACGCTGGCCGATACCTCGCAGGTAATGACGCTGGACCTGACGCTGCCGCCATACGGCACGGTGAGCGGGGTGGTGCGCAACGCCCAGGACGCGCCGGTGGCCAACGCCCAGGTCTACCTGCGCGCCGGCGCCGCCGAGTACGAGCGCAACGCCGTCACCGACGACAGCGGCCGCTACACGATAGAGATGGTGCCGGTCGGCGGCTTCGTAGTGTCGGCCAGCGACAACACGGGCAGCAGGGCCAGCGTCAGCGGCCAGCTGGCCGCCGGCGGCGCCAGCGTCACGGCCGACCTCCGCCTGCCGGCCACCGGCACGGTCAGCGGCAAGGTACTGGGCGCCACGGGCAGCACCGGCATCGCCAACGCCGATGTGCAGCTGAGGTTCATCGAGGCCGACGGCGCCTTCGGCAACTTCTCCGCCGGCACCCAGTCCGACGCCAGCGGCGCCTACCAGTTCGGCAATGTGGCGCCGGGGCTGGTCAGCGTGCAGGCCTTCAACAGCCAGCAGACGCTGGGCGGCGTCGCCACCGCCACCGTGGTGTCCGCCGGTGGCGTCAATGCCGACGTCCGCCTCGGCACGGCAAGTCAGTTGCCGCTGCTGATGGCAGGGGCCGACAACCAGGACTATGGCATCGACGAAGCCGGCATGCTGTCGTCGATGACGCACCAGCAGTGCTGCCGCTACACCACGTATTACGGCCTGGTGGTCAATGGCGTTCCGTTCACGCCGGGCGGCGTGGCCAGCGCCATCGAGGCCGGCCGTGAATATACGCTGGGTCCGCGCGTGCATGGCGGCCTGCGGGTGACGCGCCGTATCTATGTGCCGGCCGCCGGCGGCTATGTGCGCATGATCGAGACCCTGAGCAACACGACCGCGGCGCCGATCGACGCCGTGGTGAAAATCAGGGGCTTGCCGCAGGCGGAAGAGGGCGGGCTGATGATGAAGAAGCTGGACGCCGGCAGCGGCTACGTGATCTACACCGCGCCCGGCTATAGCGGCCAGTTGTATGGCGCGGTGGCCACGGTGTACCAGGGCACGGGCGGCATCGCGCCGTCCAGCCTGAACTTCTTCGGCGCCGACGCCAGCTTCGACTACGGCTGGAAGCTGCCGCTGGCGGCCGGGCAGACCATCAGCCTGATGCACTTCAGCAGCTCGCTGCCGGACAGTAGCGCGCCGAGCGCCAAGAGCCGGGCCCAGGCCCTCGGCAACGGCAGCGACGCCAACATGCTGCACGGTCTGACACCCGCCGACAAGGCGGCCATCCAAAACTTCAAGCTGAATCCATGAACGCCATGAACCTGATCCTGATCTCGCGGGTGCGGCGCTGGGCGGCGCCGCTGTTGCTGATGCTGGCGGCGGCAGCGCCGCACGCGGCCGAATCCCATCGTCCGCTGCCCGATGCCGTCGTCGTCGACCGCGCCGGCATGGTCACGCAGACGGCCGCGCTGCAGCCGGGCGGTCCGTGGGCGCTGCTGATGCTGGACGCCGGCATGGCCTCCAGCCAGGCCTGGCTGGACATGCTGGCCCAGCGCCCGCAAGACTACGGCGACAAGCTGGTGGTGGTGGCCACCGGCAAGCCCAAGGCGGTGCAGGACTTCATCGAGCGCAACCAGAAGCTGCAGGGCGTGCGCTGGTTCAGCGATGGCGCGCCCGGGCTGGCGAGCGCGCTGCGGCTGAGCGCGACACCCTCGCTATACGCCATCAACGGCGCCGGCGAGATCGCCTGGCAAGTGGTCGGCACGCCGCAGCGCACGCGCATCGAAACACTCATACGTCAGTGGCTGCGCGTAGCGCCGGTCGCGGTCCAACCTTGATTCGGAAACGGTATTCATGAAATTCAGGCATTTTCTGGCATGCATGGGCATGCTGATCGCCGCGCTGGGCGCTTCGGCCCGGGCGGCATCTCAGGGGCCGGCGGACGCCCCGATCTCGATCGTGGTGTTCTCGGCCTACACCTGCCCTTACTGCGCCGACGGCCGGCAAACGCTGGCGCAACTGCTGGCCAGGTATCCGGGCCAGATCCACATCACCTACAAGCACTTCCCTCTGGGGAAGGATGCGGCGGCGTGGTTGCCGCACCAGGCGGCGCAGGCGGCGGCCGAGCAGGGCCGGTTTCTTGCCATGCATGAGGCCCTGTTCGCCCGCCAGGGGACGCCGCTGGACCGGCCCGCGCTGCTGGCCCTGGCCGCCAGCCTGAAGCTGGATGTCAAGCGCTTCAGCAGCGCGCTGGACCGGCCGTCGCTGCGCGAGGCGATCGACGCCGACATCGCCGAAGCGCAGGCATACAAGGTCAGCGCCACGCCGACCTTCTATATCGAAGGCTACAAGTTCGAAGGCTTGCACCAGGCTGCCGTGTTCGAGCAGATCATCGACCACAAGCTCGGCACGGCCGCTCGCAGCGGGGGCGCCCAATGACCGCCCCGCGCTGGATGGCCGCCAGCATCGTCGCCGGCTGCTGGCTGGCGCTGTCGCCGGCGCTGGCCCAGGATGCGGCGACGGCGCGCCAGCGCCTGAGCGTCATGGGTGTCGAGGCCAGCGCGGAGCGGCTGGTGCAGTTCGCCGCCCAGGGCGACGCCAGCGTCGTCAAGCTGCTGCTGCAGGCCGGCGTCAGCGCCCGCGCGGCCGAGCCGCTGCGCAAGGTGACGCCCCTGCACAACGCCGCCGCGCAAGGCCACCTGGCCGTCATGCAAACCTTGCTGGAGCAGGGCGCCGACGTCAACGCGGCCGACTGGCGCGGCGTCACGCCGCTGATCGACGCCGCGTATTTCGGCCAGCTGGATGCCGTCAAGCTGCTGCTGCAGCGCGGCGCCGACATCCATGCGATCAGCAAGCTGGGCGACGTGCAGACGGCCGCCGTCTACAGCGGTCAGCAGGCGGTGCTGGCCTACCTGCTGGGCCAGGGCGCGCGGCCCAGCCCGGCCGCCTTGTCCACCGCCCGCCGCGCCGGCCGCGTTGCCATGGAAGCACTGCTGCAACGACAGACCGACTCATCTTCCCACAACGGTACTCCTCAATGACACGACTCAAGCATTTCCCCGTGGCCGGCCGCCGCGCCGCCATCCTCGTGACCGCCGCCTGCATGCTGGCCGCGATGCACACGCATGCCGCCCCCATCCTGCCGCCCGTGTCGTCCGCGCCGCTGGCGCCGTATGATCCTGCCGTGTTCGGGCCGTCCGCGCTGGCCGACAAGCAGGCCAACCGCATCATCACGGCCTGGCAGACCGAGGCGGTAAGCATGCCATGGACCACGACGGCGCTGGAAATGATCGTCAAGCACAAGACCGCGCCGACCCGTGGCGCACGCGGCAGCGCACTGGTGCATGTGGCCATGTACGACGCCTGGCAAGCCGCGCCCGATGCCGACCGCGTCACGCTGCAGATCGCCGTCTCGAGCGCCGCCACGCAGGTGCTGGGCTACTGGTTCACCGCCGAAGAGCATGGCTTCGACCGCATCCTGGCGGCGGTGCTGGCCAAGCTGCAAGCGACCCCGCAACAAGTGGCGCAGGGCATGGAGATCGGGCGCCGCGCCGCGCAGGCGGCCATCGCGCGCGGCCAGAGCGACGGCGCCGAGCGCGGCTGGAACGGCGTGCGCCTGCAATGGTATGGCGAAGGGCGCTACTACGGCCCCGGCGCCTGGGCGCCGACCGCGCCGTATTTCTACTATCCGCCGGACGAGCCGTTTGCGCCGAACTGGCGCACCTGGGTGCTGGAAAATCCGGGACAGCTGCGGCCGACGCCGCCGGCCTTCGGCTCGGAACGCTTCACCAAGGATTTGGAGGAAGTGGTCGACGTGCAAAAGAACCTGACGCCGGAACAGCTGCGCATCGCCAAATTCTGGGTCGACGGCAGCGGCAGCGTCACGCCGCCCGGTCACTGGAACCAGATTGCGCAGGACCTGGTGCGCAAGCACAAGATGGATGATCGCCAGACCTTGCTGTTGTTCGTCCGCCTCAACATCGCGCTGGCCGACACCTTCATCGCCGTGTGGGACACCAAGTATCACTACTGGACCGGCCGCCCGATCACGCTGGCCAAGACGGTGCTGGGCGTCGAGCTGCGTACCGCGATCCTGACGCCGCCGTTCCCATCCTATGTGTCCGGCCATGCCGCCTTCAGCGGCGCGGCCGCGCGCATCATCGGCGCCGCCTTCCCGGACGAGGCCGGCAGCGTCGACGCGATGGCCCAGGAAGCGGCCATGTCGCGCCTGTACGGCGGCATCCACTACCGTCACGACAACGAAGACGGCTTGGCGCTGGGCCGCGCGGTGGCCAACGTGGTGCTGAGAAAAGTGGCCCGCTAAACATAGCCGGGCTTGCTGGCCGGTTGCCGTTACGCCAGCGCGTGTAACGGTAACGATACTTCCTATCGAATGCATCACGGATTATGGTGACGCAGCCATTCGATTTCCCCAAAAAATACGCTGTGACAAAAGGTGAGGATTGGCAATTTTTTATGCACTAGTATGAATATAAATTTTTCCTGATCGCATAGTTCACTTGCGGGGAGTAAGTAAGATGGTGCTACCGTTTTCAACTTCCATGCGCGCGCTTGCCGCACTGAGCCTACTGGCCGCGTTCAACGCCAACGCCGCCGATGCGCCTCCCGCTTGCGAGACGATAGTCAAGGCGGACGTGGTGGCGCTGGACCAGGCCTTCCAGGTCAACCGCCTCGGCACCACCCGCACCGACGGCGAAATCTTCGCGCTGCGGGCCGACGTGGTCTCCAGCGACCCGGCCACCGGCAAGCTGCTGCCGGGCAGGGTGATGCTGCGGCCCGATAAGCGGCCCCGGCCGATGGTGCTGCGGGTGAACGCCGGCAGCTGTCTTGAAATCACCTTCACCAATCTGCTCGATCCGCAGCAAAAGGATCCGATGCAGCCGGTCACGCGCAACGCCTCGATCCATGTCACCGGCCTGCAACTGGTCGATACGATCGCCAGCGACGGCAACTGGGTGGGCCAGAATCCGCGCGGCGGCCCGGGACAATTCAGCGGCATCGTCGCGCCGGGCAACACCATCGTCTACCGCCTGTACGCGCAGGAAGAGGGCGCCAGTCTGCTGTACAGCTCGGCTGCACAGTACAACAACTTCAACGAGATGCAATTGTCGACCGGCCTGTTCGGCGTGGTCAACGTCGAACCGCGCGGCGCCGAATGGTACCGCAGCCAGGTGGCGCAGGCGGACCTGCAACTGGCCACGCGCGGCAAGCTGCCCGACGGCCATCCCAAGCTCGACTACGATGCGCTGTATCCGCCCGGCCATCCGCGCGCCGGCACGCCGATCCTGCGCATGATCGACGCGAAAAACAACATCATCCACACCGACCTGACCGCGACCATCACCGGACCGAACCGTGGCTTGCTGCCTGGCGGCCCCGGCAGTAATCCGATGCTGCCCGCGCGCAATCTGCCGTTCCGCGAAGTGTCGGTGGTCTATCACGAATCGCAGGACGTGGTGCAAGCCTTCCCGTACTTCATGAGCGCGAAGAACAGCCAGGCGCCGCGCATCGACGCCGGCGCCGACAGTTTTGCCATCAACTACGGCATCGGCGGCATCGCGCCGGAGGTGCTGGCCAACCGCATCGGCGTCGGCCCCGCCGCCGACTGCCCCGAGTGCAAGTTCGAGGAATTCTTCCTCAGCTCGTGGGCCATCGGCGACCCGGCGCTGATCGTCGACGTGCCCGCCAACGCGGGCTGCAGCGTCGAGGAACTGCAGAGCTACACGCTGGCGCTGGAGGCGAATCCGCTGACCTACAATCCGGCCCATCCCTGCAATCCCAAGTCGGCGCGCAAGGCCACCAAGGCTTACTATCCGGACGACCCGTCCAACGTCTACCACGCCTACCTGGGCGACCATGTGCGCTTCCGCGTGCTGCATGCGGGTGCGGCGGTGCATCACTTGCATCATCATCACGCGCACCAGTGGCTGCGCACGCCCGATAGCGAGCAGAGCAATTATCTCGATTCGCAGGCGGTCGGTCCCGGCGGCTCGTTCACGGCCGAGCTGGTCTTCGGCGGCAGCGGCAACCGCAACCTGACCACCGGCGATTCGATTTTCCACTGCCATTTCTATCCGCACTTCGCGGCCGGCATGTGGGCGCTGTACCGCGTGCACGACGTGTTCGAGGGCGGCACGGCCCTGGACGCCACCGGCCGGCCGCAGGCGGGCGCGCGCGCGCTGCCGGATGGCGAGATCGAGGCCGGCACGCCGATCCCCGCCGTGGTGCCGATGCCGCTGTACGCGATGGCGCCGCTGCCCGCCGATGTGCGGATCGTCAAAGGCCAGGCGCAGGTCACGGGTGAAGGCCATCCGGGCTTCCCGTTCTTCGTGCCCGGCGTGGCCGGACACCGCGCGCCGCATCCACCGCTCGACTTCGCCGTCGACCCCGGCACCAAGGAAGTGCTGGACGGCGGCCTGCCGCGCCACCTGATCGTCGACGCCACCATCGCCAACGAGCAGCACACGGCGCTGGACTGGTCGAAGGACCTGCAGACCATCAAGGCCTTCCAGCTGCCCGAGCAGGGCACCGCTCTGGAGCGCCGGGCGATGGACTATTTCAGCCAGCCGCGCCACGCCAGCTACACGCCGGAAGGCGCCGCCGCGCCGTTCAAGGTCAACGGCCTGCCGCGCGGGCCGCAGCCTGGCGCGCCATTCTCGGATCCCGCCGTGGTCGACGGCCAGGCGGTCGGCAATCCGCTGCGCCGCTACAAGGGCGTGAACCTGCAGCTGGATGCCGTCATCAACAAGGCCGGCTGGCACTACCCGCAGCAGCGCATCATGTCGCTGTGGGGCGACGTCAAGGACTACGTCGAGGGCCGCAAGCCGCCCGAGCCGTTGTTCTTCCGCGCCGCCAACAACGACGTGGTCGAATACTGGCACACCAACCTGGTGCCCGCCTATTATGAGCTGGACGACTTCCAGGTGCGCACGCCGACCGACATCCTGGGTCAGCACATCCACCTGGTCAAGTTCGATGTGATGGCGTCGGACGGCGCCGGCAACGGCTTCAACTACGAAGACGGCACCTTCAGCCCCGAGGAAGTGCGCGACCGCATCGAAGGCATCAACCGCACCGGCGGCCTGTGGGATGAGCAGCGCAAGCGGCAGACGCGCCTGCATCCGAAATCCATTGCCGAGCTCGGCGACGGCCCGGCGCCCGGCAGCCAGGCCTGGGTGGGCGCGCAGGCGACCGTGCAGCGCTGGTGGCTGGACCCGTTGATGGCGCAACCGTCCAAGGTCAGCGACAAGGACCGCACCTACATGACGGTGTTCACGCACGACCACTTCGGGCCGTCCACGCACCAGATGGTCGGGCTGTACGGCGGCCTGCTGATCGAGCCGGCCGACACCCGCTGGACCTCGCTCGACGGCAAGACCGAATTCGGCGTCCGCAGCGACGGCGGGCCGACCAGCTACGCGGCCAACATCATGTTCAAGTCGCCCGAGCGCAAGGGCGACAACTACCGCGAGTTCGCGATGGCCTGGGGCGACACCCAGCACGCCTACGACCAGCGCAGCCGCAGCAAGCCGGACTGCTATCGCTACACCGGCCCGGACGGCAAGGTCGTGGCGCAGGGCAAGCCGTATTTCGATTGTGTCGAGCCGGCCGCCGGCAAGACGTATCTTGGCTGGGCCGATCCGAAAAGCGTGCTCAACTGCCTGAACTGCCCGCCGCAACCGGTGGCGCAGACGCCGGTGACGCTGGTGCCCAACCTGTACGGCAGCGCGCCGATGCCGCCGCAGCCGCTGCTGGTGTCCGATTTCGGCGCCGGCATCATGTCGATGAACTACCGTGGCGAACCGCTGCCGATGCGCGTCGCCGCACCGGCCGGACCGTCGAATCCGAAAGCCGGCGCCGATGCCGCCGACCTGGCCTATGCCTTCCGCTCGATCGAGCGGCGCGACCCCGCCTATTCGCGGCAGCCGCCCGGCGGCTCGCAGATCGATCCGCAGTGCAAGGACAGCGCCTGCTTCAAGTTCCCGCAACAGGCCATCGCGCAGGGCATGGCGCCCACCGATCCCTACACGCCGCTGCTGCATGGCGTGGAAGGCGACAAGGTGCAGGTGCGCCTGCTGGTCGGCGCGCACACCTCGATGCATGACTTCACCATGCACGGCGTGAACTGGCTGGCCGAACCTTTCTGGGCCGACTCAGGCTACCGCTCGACCCAGTTCATGGTGCTGTCCGAGCACTACGAAATGCTGTTTACGCTGCCGCGCCTGAGAGACCGCACATCGACCGACTACCTGTACAACACCAGCGCCTCGTATGAGGGCCTGACCAACGGCGCCTGGGGCCTGCTGCGTTCCTGGAATCCGGCGCAGCGGCCGGACAACGTCGCCGACATCACGCCGCCGATTAAGAGCGCGCCGCCGGCCTACCGGCCGCCGGCAGGCATGGGCACCGACTGCGCGAAAAAATCGCCGTGCATCCGCGAGTACGAAGTGCATGCGATGACGGTGCAGCAGGCCACCGGCGGCGCGCTCACCTACAACAAGCGCGGCGCCAACCTGACGGACGGCAAGAGCGACAGCGCCCATCCGCTGGAAGACCCGCTGGCACTGGTGTATGTCGCCGTACCCAAGGGGCAGCGCTACCAGCCACGACCCAACATCGAGCCGCTGGTGCTGCGCGCCAACGCGGGCGACTGGATCCACGTCACGCTGGTCAACCATTTCACCGGCAACGAACCGGTCTTCAAGCACTACGAGGCCGCCTCGCGCTTCGGCCTGACCTACGCCACGCCTTACGACTACATCAAGATCGCCTCGTCGCGCAATGTCGGTCTGCACGCGCAACTGCTGGCCTACGACACCAGCCACAGCGACGGCGCCAACATCGGCCGCAATCCGGTGCAGACCGCGCCGCCGAAGGGCAAGGTCGATTACTGGTGGTATGCAGGCAAGATCGATCCGCTCAGCGGCGCGGCGACGCCGGTGGAATTCGGCGCCGTCAACCTGCTGCCGGCCGATCCGCTGATGCAGGTGTATCGCGGCCTGTTCGGCGCGCTGGTGGTCGAACCGGCCGGCGCGCGCTGGGCGCCCGATCCGCTGTCACCGACCTCGGCGACGGTCTGGCACGGCGACCAGGTGTTCCGCGAGTTCGTCGTCATGTACCAGAACGACGCCAATATGCTGACCAACCAGAATTCGTGGTGGGCCACCGGCAATCCGCTGGCCGGCTTCAACTACAAGTCGGAACCGGCCTGGCTGCGCTTCGGCAAGCTGCTGGATGGCCCGATGGGCAGCCAGCGCCCGAAAGACTGGACCAGGCTGACCCAGGACGACCTGCAGAACATCGCATTGCTGTCGATGACCAACGTCGATGAAACGCCGACCACCGCCAACCAGTTGGTGGGCGCCGATCCGCAGACGCCGATATTCCGGGCGCCGGCCCACATGCCCGCCCGGTTCCGCCTGCTGATGCCGGGCGGCGACGGCGACAACCAGATCACCTGGGAGCTGACCGGCCACGTGTGGCAGGAATCGCCGTACCGCGACCGCTCGACCCGCATCGGCCACAACCCGCAATCGGAGAGCGTCGGCACGCTGACCGGCTTCGGCCCGACCAGCGCCTACGACATCGTGCTGGCCGATACCCCGGGCTCGGCGCCGGCCGGCGGCCGCTTCGGCGTACCGGGCGACTATCTGTACCGCGCCTGGACCGCCAACATCTTCCAGGGCGGCGCCTGGGGTGTGTTCCGCGTAGCGCCGTGGAACCGGCCGGCCGACGGCATGCGCTACCCGGATACGGTCGGCGTCGCCGCGGTCGCGCCGTCGGCGGGCGGCGGCGCCATCGTCAGCGGTTTCGCCACGCCATGCCCGAACGCCATGAACGATCGCGGCGGCAAGCCGGTCTGCGCAGCCGGCGAGACGGTGCGCAGCGTGGCCGTCAACGGCCGCGACGTACCGGTGCGCAACGGATTGTGGCAACTGACGCTGGCGGCCGCGCCGCCCACCATCACCGTGCAGTCGCCGGCCGGCGGCAGCGCCAGCTGGGCCTCGCCGGCGCGGATCGGCCGCACGGCCAAGCTGCTCAACGCGGCCGACCAGCCGCGCCGCCGCGCCAGCAAGCCGGTGCGGTGATGAGCAACCGTTACGCTCGCATCGCCTGCGTGCTGGTGGCGCTATGCGGCTCGCGCGGCGCGGTCGCGCAAGAGGCCGCGCCGCAGCAGGCGATCGACCAGGGCATCCGGGTCCGGTTCGGCGCGATCCAGCCGGCGCAGCCGGGGGCTCCGGTGGGCTTCCGCTTTCAATTGTCGGACACCACCAGTGGCACGCCGCTGCGCGGACTGCGTCCGGCCGCCTGGCTGAGCCAGCGCGCGCCGGGCGCGGCGGCGCCGAACTGCAAGACGCAGGCGGCGAACTTCCTCGGCGGCGACCTGTTCAAGCGTGCCGACATCGACCTCAACAGCTTCTTCGTGCTGACGCTGAACGACGACGCCACCGTTAGCGTGGTCGATCCGATGTTCAGCTTTGGCGGTTCCAAGCTGCTCAACCTGCTCCAGCTGGAAAGCCGTGGCGCCGACTGGTCGCTGGCCGAAGCGCAAGCCAAGCTATTCGTTTCCATGCCCGACGCCGGCGCCGTGGCGCTGATCGACACCCGCCAATGGCGCGTCGCCGACACCATCCGCACCGGGCCGCATCCGCGCCGCATGGCGGCCGCAGGCAACCGCATCTGGGTTGCCGACGACGGCGGCGTCAGTGGCATCGACATCGCCACCCGCGCCGTCACGGCTGTGCCGCTGCCTGCGGGCGCGGCCGACCTGGTGGCCAGCAGCGACGGCGAGTGGCTGTTCGCGGCCAGCGGCAGCGGCGTCGCCGTGATCGACGCCTATGCCGGCCGCGTGGCGCGGCTGGTGCCGCTGGACGGCGCGCCGACGCTGCTGGCGTACTCGCGCGCTGCCCAGGCGGTATATGCCGCCGATACCCGGCAAGGCAAGCTGTACGCCATCGACGCCGGCTCCCGTTCGACCCGTCCGGCCGTGGCGCTGGACATCCGGCCCGGCGCGGCGCAACTGCGCTTCACGCCGGACGGCCGCTACGCGCTGTTGCCGGTGCCCGGCGAGAACCTGTTGCAAGTACTGGACGCCGCCACCAACCGCCTGGTGCACGGCGTGACGATCGCCGACGGCCCGAACCAGGTCGGCTTCAGCGACCGCATCGCCTACGTGCGCCGGCGCGACAGCGAGATCGTGCTGATGATCCAGCTGGAACAGCTGGGCAATCAGAGCCGCGCGCTGGGCATCGCCGATTTCCCCGGCGGCCAGAAAGTCTTCGGCGTCACCGATGGCATATTGGCCGACAGCCTGGCCGGCGCGCCGGAAGGCGGCGCGGTGCTGGTGGCCAATCCGGACGACCGCATGGTCTACCTGTACAAGGAAGGCATGGCCGCGCCGGCCGGCGGCTTCCGCACCTACGCGCAGACGCCGCGCGCCGTGATGGTGGTCGACCACGGCCTGCGCGAAGTCGGGCAAGGCGCCTACGCCACGACGATGCCGGTCAAGCAGGCCGGCCTGTACGACGTGGTGCTGTTCAACGATGCGCCGCGCGTGTTGACCTGCTTCGCGGCCAACATCGGCGGCGACGCCGCGCCGGCCAAACGCATGGTCAAGGTCGACGCCGTCGAACCGCCGCGACAGCTGACGGCCGGCCGCAACGCCAGGCTGCGCTTCGCGCTGAGCGACGCCGACGGCCATCCGCTGGCCGCCGCCAGCGACGTGCGCGCGCTGGCGCTGGCGCCACCCGGCATCTGGCAACGCCGCCTCGCCACCACCGCGCTGCCGGACAGCAGCTACGAAATCGAGTTCACGCCGCCGCAAGCCGGGGTCTATTACGTCTGGATCGAATCCGAATCGCTCGGTCTGCCCCGCAACAATCCGCAATTCAAGATGTTCCAGGTCTTTTCCCAGGAGAGCAATCATGAGCAATAACCCAGGCCAGCCCATCAAGCCCCTCTATGAAACGCTGTCGAACGGCAGCCTTCAGCTGCAGCGCTTTACGCTGCCAGGCTGTAACAACGACTTCGCGGACGATCCCGTGAAGTATGAAAAACTGGCCAACGCCTGGAGCCAGAACGTCGACGGCTTCACCAACCAGGCGATCTTCGGCAATCCGTGGACGTCGACCTTCACGGCGGCCCAGACCGGTTATTACAATCCGCTGGCGACGCCGATCCCGGCCAAGTCCGGCGCGGTGGACGTGGCGTGGATCGCGTTTCCCAACCGGCTGGTGCAATACCTGGGCCAGGAGCAGACCCCGCCCAATCCCTACAACCTGCCGCAGTCGACATTGAACCAGCTGGCCGATAGCGGCCAGCTGAACGCATACCAGATCCCGTCGGTGCGCTGCCCGCAGGCCGACTGGAGCAGCAAGCTGCAGGAATACGGCCCCTACGGCCCGCGCGGCTGGCTGGATGAATACTGCGAATTCAGCGTGGCGCGCAATGCCGCCGGCAAGATCGTCCGCATCGATTTCACCTGCGAGAATCCGGAGTACTACCAGACCCTGTGGCGCATCGACCAGCAAAAAGTGGCCGATGTGTTTTCCGCCGCGTTGAACGCCGGCGCACCGGCCAGCCAGCAAGTCAGCGTCACCATCGCCGATTTGCAGCTGACCGATCCGGCCACCGGCAAGCCGGTCATCGATCCGCAGACCGGCCTGTCGGCCTACAACCCGCTCAACAAGTGGAACAGCGGCACGGTGGCGGTGCGCTCCGGCGACAGCTCGGCTTTCAGCGGCGGCGCCATGCACCTGACCGCGACGCCGAACACGCTGCAGACCGAACTGGGCCTGGGCGCCGGCGCCACCGTCCAGCGCAAGTCGGGCAACACCGATCCGCAGGCGTTGATCTGCTGCGCCCAGTACGGCCAGAACTACCGCAACAGCGATCCGCACATCGGCCAGACCATCAACCTGGCCGTGGGCGCCGGGCTGAACATTTCGCTGGCCGATCCGCCGGGCCTGTACATCCAGATGCCGAGCTTTGCGCAATACGCGCTGCCGGCCGATCCCAAGCTGCCGGCCGGCGCCACCGCCGCCGACTGCTGGCAGGTGGTGCGCGGCTATGAACAGCTGACCGATCCGGTCACGGGGCAACCATTCCCCGGTTCCTTCATCCTGCACGCGGCCTTCCAGCTGCCGCAGGCGTGGATCGACGCCGGCGTCTCGTTCACGGTGGAGGACATCACCATCGCCGGCCTGCCCATCACCACCGGTTCGCAAGTGCAGGCGACGCTGGAAATCGCGCTGTTCGGCCGTCCGATCACCCCGGTGAACCAGACGCCCAAAGAGGCTTGCGCGGGGACGCCCGCCACGCCGCTGGCGCAGCCGCTGCAGATCATGTTCACGCCGCTGTGGGATGCGTACTACAACACGCCGGTGCCGACACCGGTCGGCGTGACCATGAGCCTGGCCAGCAATTCCAGCATCATTCCGCCGACGCTGCTGCCGGGCCAGTCCCAGCAATCGCTGGCCCTGACCTGTGCCTTGCCCAGCATTCCCCAGGCGCCGGGGCAATGGCCGAGCGTGGTCTTCACGCTGCCCGACGGCAGCGCCGACACCAGCGTCACCGTCACGGTGAGCGGCTTCAACGCCAGCGTCAACTACGCCGTGCCGGGCAATACCTATCCGGGCCCGGTGCAACTGCTGTACCTGAACGTCAGCGTGGCGGTCGGCGCCGTCGCCGGCGTGCGCGGCGTGGTCATCGTGCCCTCGGGCCAGTCGTTCTCCTCGGCCATCCCGGTCGCGCCGGCCTTCCTGGTCGTCGCCGCGCCGTCAACCAACTAAAGGACAGCACCATGAAGCGTACCCTGATCGCCTCCGCCACGCTGTTGCTGGCCTCGGCCGCGCAAGCACAGACGCCGCCCGCCACCGGCAGCACCAGCAACTGCCTGACGCCGCCAAAACTGAGCTATGTGGTGCCAACCGATATCGCGCTGACCAGGCAGGCCGACGCCAATTGCTTCGCGTGGCAGGAATTCATCGCGCTCAACTGGGCCGCCTCGCGCAGCGAACGCGGCCAGCCCAACACCACCACGCCGGCCTCGCACTTCGGCCGCCCCGGCGACCCGCAAGCCACCGTGTGGGAAACCTACAAGGAAGCCAACGAGATCTTCCTGGCCAATGCGCGCGATCCCGGCAAGTGGAACGCCAAGCCTTCCAGCAACGTCAAGCTGCTGGGCGGCCTGACGGGCAGGATCAGCCCGGAACCGCAACTGGACCTGAGCGCGATCGGCCAGGCGTCGCAAGGCTCGCCGTGGTTGACGTCGCAGAGCAAGCTGCTGACGTTCTACGAGCGCTCGGTCAACGAGGATGAGTACAACTACATCCGCCACAACAAGCTGTACGACGCCACGGTGCAGCAGACCTTCGCGGTCTCGCCGGGCATCAGCCTGCCGGACGGCACGGCCGCCAGCGCCGCCTACGGCAAGACCGGCTCGATCGAAATCAAGGCCGCCTGGCTGGAGCTGCCGAACAAGGCCGACTGGCCGCGCTTCAAGATCTCCAGGGCGGTGGTGACTTATCCGGGGCAGAAGCCCAAGACCGTGGTGGTCGGCCTGACCGGCCTGCACATCATCCACAAGACCGCGCTGGGCCAGCAATTCATCTGGGCCACGTTCGAGCACAAGCAGAACGCGCCGGACGCCACCCAGGTCGCCGGCAAGCAGTTCTCGCCGCCGTACACCTACTTCAATCCGGATTGCGATCCAGCCACCGACTACTACAAGTGCGTGGCCAATGCCGATCCGGCCAGCGTCAACGGCGGCAAGAATCCGTACGACGCGCCGATCCAGGTGGTGCGCACCACACCGATCGCTTCGCGGCCGAACAACGACGTGGTCGGCCTGAACCAGTACGTGTGGAGCCAGGTGATCGCGCCCCAAAGCCCGGACTCGTCCTTCCTCAACTACCAGTTGGTGAACACGCTGTGGTCCAACCAGAACACGACCATCCCTGCCGGATCGCGCGTGCCGCTGCCGGCGCCGCAGCTGTCGCCGGGCGCCAGCCAGGAACCGGTGGCCAATACGACCATGGAAACCTATGTGCAGAACCTGACCTGCCTGGCCTGCCACGCGTCGGCGCCGATCGCCAAGCCCGGCATCCACAAGACGCTGAGCCTGACCAAGGTGTTCGATCCGGCCACCGCCGGCACGGCGGCGACGGCGCAGAACGCGCTGGCCGCGGACTATTCCTTCCTGCTCAAGACGGCGCAATCGCCGAAGAAGAAAGCCACTCCCGCCAAGGACCAACATGGAAAACAATGACAACAGCCCCTTGCCCGCATGGCTGACCGCGTCGTGGCAGCGCCTGTGGGTGATCAACGGCGACAAGGGGCCGCCGAAAAACACGGTCAACGTGCGCAATATCCAGACGCCCAGCCTGTTCGGCGATTGCCGCATCCCCAAGGACCGGCCGCGCTTTCCAGAGGCCAAGTCGCTGGCCGATCTGAGCGATGAGCAACTGACCAAGCTGTACGCGCAGGAAGGCTTCAGCGGCTACACCACGGTGGACGGCTACATCGTCACCTGGCATCACGAGATCGGCTACCAGCCGCCGGACGGCTCGGTCGATATCGGCCGCTTCGAGCTGCTGGGCGGGCGCAACGCGCTGGAGCACGGCGTCCAGGCCAGCTACCTGGAGCACTGGTGGCGGCTGGAGGAGGCCGGCGGCGACTTCTTCGGCGTCAAGGTCATGCGGCAGGTGGGCGGACGGCAGCGGGTGCATGAAATCCTGTCGGTCGCGGGTGATCATTTCATCTACGCCCGCAACCGCGCCTTCGACCTGCCGATGGCGGATTCCATGGCCGAGCTCATCCGCAAGGAGCATTACAACCGCGAGCAGATCCTGGCGGCGCTCGATTGCGAGGTTTCACATGGCTTCGTGCAGGGCGGGCGCTGCCCATGGGAGGTGCAGTTCTCCACCTTGCCGTTCCGCGAACAGAAACCGCTGCCGTTCGCCAGCCAGATCGTGGTCCATCCCGCCAGCGGCGGTTGCCGTCCACGTGAATCGGAGCACGGGCTGGTCTGGAGTTTCCCCGTGAACACCCTCGATATCGAAGACCTGATGGTCTTGTTCCCCCAAGGAGAACACATATGAAAAAGCTGCTGCTGTGGCTGTCGCTGATGCTGGCCGGGCCGATGGCGCTGGCCGCCAACTGCCAGATCCAGAACAACAATACCGGCGAGGCGCTGAAACCGGACGCCAACGGCGACGCCTTGTTCAAGCTGTTGTCCGCGCAGCCATCGTGCCCGCAGAACGCGCTGATTTTCCGCCAGTTGCTGATCGCGAACAAGATCACGCCGCGTCCGGCGATGGTGGCCAATCGCGGCTACAGCAATCCGCTGCCGCAGGGTAGTTTCAGTTTCTTTGAAACCGTCACCGGCCAGTACGGCACGCAGAAGCTGGCGCCGGGCGACTGGTTCTTCGGCCACTTCACGGCGGCGTCGATCGACAACACCGCGGCAAGCAGCATCCTGGTGCCGCAGCAATCGGCGACCCCGGACAACCTGCTGCTGGAAACCTTGGTCTGGGATCCGTCCAAGTCCATGTTCAACTTCTACGAGATCCGCGGCACGGGGCAGGGCGGGCAGTGGTTTTATCGCGGCGATTCGGCCGACATCCAGGCCGACATCAAGAACCTGAGCCGCAACCGCGATCCGTCGCAGCCGATCTTCATGGGCGCGCAGGGAGGCTCGCCGCGCCTGCGCTGCTCCGGTTGCCACATGAACGGCGGGCCGATCATGAAGGAGCTGGCGGCGCCGCACGACTCGTGGTGGACCAAGGCGCGTCCGCTGCAGCTGGGCGCGATGCGCATCGCGCCGGAATTCACCAGCCTGATCACCGAGGTGGTCAGCGCCGACGAGTTCTCGCAATGGATCAAGGCCGGCAACGACAAGCTGCTGGCCGCCGAGCCTTACTGGAAAGCGCGCCAGGGCCTGTCGCTGCAGGAGCAGCTGCGGCCGTTGTTCTGCGCCCAGGAGGTCAACCTGGAATCCGATCAATTGCCTTTCTCGGCCAGCGCGCCCAATATCTCGGCGCCGGCTGCGGCCTTCGTCGATCCGCGCCTGGCGCCGGCCGGCACGCAGGGCGTGACCATCGGCAAGGCGCTGTACACCAGTGCGCTGACCCTGTTCCAGTCGCAGTTCCTGGACTACCAGACCAACAGCATCGCCAACGGCGTGCAGCCGATCGGCCAGATCGATGCCGACCATGCGTTTGAAATTCCAGTCAAGTCCCACAGCGACATCCGGCTGGCCCAGCGCATGGTGGAGAGCGGGCTGGTGGACGACAAATTCGTCTACGACGTGATCAGCGTCGACATGACGCGGCCGCTGCTGTCGGCACAGCGCTGCGGCCTGCTGCGGCTGGTGCCCGACGGCACGGCGAAAGCGGGATGGCAGGGCCAGTTCAAGCAGAACCTGTCGGGTTCGCCGCTGCCGGCAGCCAAGGCCTTGCTGGCGAACCTGAACGACGCCGCCCGCACGCCGGCCTTCCATCGGGCCGAGGCGAAGAAACTGCTCGACAAGATCCAGTCGAAGGCGAGCGACCAGCAAGCCGTCAATGGCTACGTGCGCTTGCTGGCGCAGCAGCGGATCGCCGTGTACCAGGCCGAGGTGTCGCAGCACCCGCAGGGGCAAATCTTCGAGCCGGGCTTCCGCCTGATCTTCCCGACCATGACGCTGTTCCAGAAAAACCAGCAGCAGATCGCCTACGGCGGCGTGCCCGGCCAGTACTGGCTGAATCCGGCCACCGGCGCGGTCGAGCTGGACAACTAGGACGGCGATGCGGATGAAAGCGACGAATCTCCTCCACGTCTGCGCGCTGGCCGCCGCACTGGCGGCCGCCGTGCCGGCCATGGCGGACAGCATGCCGGCGGCCAACGCCAAGGGCGCCGAGAAATACCTCGGCGGCCTGTCGCTGCTGGACCAGGACGGCAAGCCGGTCGACCTGTACCGCGACCTGATCGCCGGCCGCTCGGTGGTGATCCACACCTTCTTCGCCGGCTGCGGCGACAGCTGCCCGGCGGCGATGGCGACGCTGAAAGCGGTGCAGGAACGCTTGGGGAAACGCCTCGGACCGGAGGTGCGGCTGGTGTCGATCACCGTCGATCCCTTCCACGACACGCCGGCCGCGCTGAAGGAATATTCCGCGCGGGTCGGCGCGCAGCCGGGCTGGACCTTCCTGACCGGCTCGGAGCAGCAGGTGGGCGAGGCCTTGCGGCGCGTCGGGCTGTTCGTCAACGAGCCGGGCGCGCACCAAGACATCATGGTGGTGGGGAATATGCGGACTGGCTTATGGAAAAAGGTCCACGGCACGGCGGCCAGCGCCACCGTCGTCAAACTGATCATGGGGGTGGCGGATGACACCGGCCGGTAAGCTGCGCCGCCAGGTGCTGGCCTTGCTCGCGCTGGCGCCGCTGCTTCCCGCGGACGCGGCCGGCATCGCCGATGTCGCGGTGCGCGACCAGGACGGGCGCGCACTGCGTTTCAACCGCGACCTGGTGCAGGGCCGCGTGGTGGCGATCAACTTCGTCTTCACCGGCTGCAGTGCGGTGTGTCCGCTGATGGGCGCCAACTTCGCCTGCGTGCAGCAACTGCTGGGCGACCGCGCGCCGCTGGCATCGCTGATCTCGGTCAGCATCGATCCGCTGAACGACACCCCGGCCCAGCTGCGCGAATGGCGCGACAAGTTCAGCACCAAACCCGGCTGGACCCTGGTAACCGGCCGCAAGAACGATATGGAGCGCCTGCTGCAATCGCTCGGCGCCGCCGCACCGGATCCCGGCGCGCATGCGCCATTCATCCTGATCGTCGACGGCCTGCACGGCAGCCCGTGGCTGCGCATGGACGGCCTGGCCGATCCGGCGACGGTGGCGGCCGCGTTGCGGCAACGGACCCAGCTCAAATGAAGATCCTGTTGTTCGCCGCGCTGGCCTCGCTGGCGCAGGCACAAGACCTGACGCCGCAACAGCAACGCGGCCGCGCCGTCTACATGGAAGGCAAGGGCAGCGCCACCGCCGGCGGCAATGTCTTGCCGGCCAGGTTGTTTCCGTGCGCCAGCTGCCATGGCGACAATGGTCGCGGCCAGCGCGAAGGCGGCACCGGCGTGGCCGACATCACGCCGCAGGCGCTGGCGCGCGCGGCCACGGTCGGCGAGCGCAGCCGTCCCGCCTACACAGCGGTCATGCTGCGGCACGCCATCGCCGGCGGCGTGGACAGCGGCGGCATGCCGCTCGACCGGGTAATGCCGCGCTACCAATTGCAGCCGCGCGACGCCGGCGACCTGCTGGCCTACCTGGCGATACTGGATACGGTGGCGCCCCCCGGCGTCAGCGCGGATGCGGTGCGCATCAAGGTGATCGGCGCGCCCGGGCTGGCGGCGCCCGCGCAAAGCATCTACGGCCGGCGCATCGTCCTGCTTCACGGCCGCGCGGAAGACACGCTGTTGACCATCGATTCCAGCGCGGCGCCCGGCGCGGCCAAGGACCGGCAGATCGCCGCATTACGCGATTACGCCGCCAAACGCGGCGACGTGGCCTTGTTGCTGGCCGACGATTGCCGGGCGCTACAGGCGGAAACAGCCGCGCCACTGGTGCTGATGACCGCCGACGCGGCCTCGCGCTGCAACCTGGACGGTGTCGCCGCAGCGCCCGACCGCACGATCATCGTGGCCGCGCCCGAGCCTCCGGGCAGCGATGCCGCCGCCCAGGCCCAGCTGGAACTGGTGGCCGCGACGCTGGCGCGGATCGGCCGCGACTTCACGCGCAAGCGCTTCGCCGAGGCGCTTGAACAGGGTAACCGGGCGCATGCCGGCCAGGCGCGGGTGTGGCTCATGACGCTGGATGTACACAAACAAGCGCTACTGGCCGAACCCGGCTGGTGGCGCGTGCCCCGACAGTAATCTTATTTGGCGAAGGAGATGATGATGGCCCTGCTGCAGAAATTCGATCCACCTGCTTTCTTGCCCGACTTTAACGGCATTCCCGGCCAGCTCGACGCATGGAGCAACGCCGTCAGTTCCTGGTTCGACGCCGTGGTCAAGATCGAACGGGACAAGATCGCCCAAGGCACCAACACGCCGCTGGCGGAAACCCGCACACAGTACTACA
Source organism: Duganella sp. CT11-25 (assembly GCF_047302815.1). Lineage (NCBI taxonomy): Bacteria > Pseudomonadati > Pseudomonadota > Betaproteobacteria > Burkholderiales > Oxalobacteraceae > Duganella > Duganella sp. CT11-25. Next base: position 679,397 of record NZ_JBKBFD010000001.1, on the reverse strand, counting down.
ACCCGGCCCGCTTCGACCCGGGAAGCCTGGTCGAGCAATCGATTCCGTGGAATGCCTTTCCCAAGGAACTGCTGCGGCGCTTCGGCCGCGCCAAGGCCATGGAGCAGGCCGACACCCTGTGGACGCTGAACCAGTACTCCGCCGACTTCGACACGCCGACGGCGGGCCGCCTGCACTACCGTCCGTTGAACGAGTACTGCGAATGGCATGTGCGGCGCGATCCCGATACGCAAGACATCCTGCACATCGCCTTCACCTCCGAGCCGCCGGAATACTGGCAGGCGCTGGCCGGCACGCCGATCGCCGGCCCGGACAACGCGCTGTCGTACTTCCCCGGCGACCGCGCGCTGCTGTTGCAACGCTACCGCGAATTCGTCAGTCCGCAAGTCCAGCTGGAAGACCTGTTCGCCAAGGAAGACGCCTTCCTCGCCGACGGCAGCAAACTGATGAGCAAGGGCGACTACAATCCCTACAACAAGTGGAACACCACGCACGGCATCGTCCACCTGTGCGCGCCGCCGAACGCGCTGACGGCGGAAATCCAGCTGGCCGGCGACGCCACCGTGCTATTCCAGAACGCCGCGCAGGAGCAGGTGGTCGAAGCGGACGCCCTCATTTGCTGCGCGCGCTACGGCGGTCCGGACCGCAACAGCGACCCGACCATCGGCGCCACCGTCAACGCGCTGGCGCGCCTGGGCGCATTCGTCACGCTGCGCAATCCGGTCGGCCTGTACATGGACCATATCGACCTGGCCGGCTGGGCGGCGCCGGACGGCAAACCGGTGGATGAGTGCATCCGCGTGGTGCGCGGCGCCAACAACCTGATCGAGCGGCTCGAAGTCAGCGTGCCGGCCGAACGCGGTTTCACGGTCAGCGACATCAGCATTGGCGGCGAGCCGATCCGGCACGGCGGCCAGGTGGCCGAATGCATCACCGTGCACCTGGTCGGCGTGGCCGGCGTCACGGGCGGCTTCAAGAACCCGTCGGTGGCGTGCACCGGCCGCTGCTGCATCGATCCCAACGACGCCACCATGCTCAACCGTCCGGTGCCGTGGGGCACGCCCACGCCGGCCGGCAAGATTGACGCGCTGCAGGGGGAGGGCGCGTTGCCGCCACCGGCTCCGGCCGGAGGTGCCGCACCGGCCGTGCACGCATCGCCGCGCAGCCGCCGCATCTGAGCAGTTCCACGACAACCCGCAGGAGTGATCATGACACCCAACAGCAAAGCACCTGTCGAGCCCGTACTGGAGCTGGACGATATCCAGGGCATCGCCGTGCCCGGCTTCCTCAAGCCGCACCAGACCCTGATCGGATTGCAGCTTCCCGCCGGCGCCGGACTGGCGGCCGCCAAGGCCTTCCTGGCCAAGCTGGCCGACAGCATCAGCACCGGCGCCGAAACCCTGGGGGACCGCCGCGCGCGCCGCCAGGAAGCCAAATTGCAAGGCGTGCGCCATGTGCAGCGCGAAGGCAAGGTGCTGGTCGGCCTGGGCTGCTCTGCGCCGGGACTGGCCGCGCTGACGCCGGGCGCATCGGTTATCGACAGTCCGGCCTTCCGCATCGGCCTGGCGGGCCGCTCGGCCTTGCTGGGCGATCCAACCGACAAGAATGACGAAGGCCATCCAGACAACTGGGTGGTCGGCGGTCCGGACAAGGTGCCCGACCTGTTCCTGGTATTGGCGGGCGACCACCGCGGCATGATCGACCAGCGCGCCGCCGCCTTGCTGGACGAGGCCGGCAAGGCGGGTTTGAGCGTGCTGTACCAGGAAAACGGCGACGTCCGCAACGATGAGTGGAACGGCATGAATATGCGCGGCCACGAGCACTTCGGCTTCGACGACGGCATCTCGCAGCCCGGCATACGCGGCCGCGCGTCCAGCCGTGCCGACGACTTCATCACCGAGCGCCACATCGCGCCGGTCGCCACGCCGGACACCTGGCTCAACGGCCTGCCTGGCCAGGCGCTGGTGTGGCCGGGAGAAATGGTGATCGGCTATCCGGCCGCGAGTCCCGACCCCTTGCTGCCGGGACAGGACCTGGAACCGGCGCCGGACTGGGCCAGGAACGGCTCCTTCCTGGTATTCCGCCGGCTGCGCCAGGATGTCGGCCTGTTCTGGCGCACCATGCGCGACAAGGCCGTCGAGCTGGCCGCCTTGCCCGGCTTCGAAGGCATGCAGGATGAAAAACTGGCCTCGCGCATGCTGGGCCGCTGGATGAGCGGCGCACCGGTGGCGCGCGTGCCGGACGCCGACGACGTCAAGCTGGGCAGCAACCGCCTGGCGAACAATGATTTCCGCTACGGCGCCGACACGCCCAAGCTGCCGGTGGAGGGCTACGACGACACCTTCCCGATGGCCAAGGCCGATCCGGCCGGCCTGACCTGCCCATGGTCGGCGCACATCCGCAAGGTCAATGTGCGCGACGCCGGCAGCGACATGGGCGGCGGCGACGCCACCTACAAGCGGCGCCTGCTGCGCATCGGCGTACCGTTCGGCGCGCCGCTGGCCGACCGCTATGCGACCAACGACCAGGATCCGCTGAACGGCAACCGCGGCCTGTTGTTCCTGTCGGTGCAGGTGTCGATCGAAGACCAATTCGAGTTCCTGCAAACGCGCTGGATGAACGATCCGACGCGGCCCAAGATGCCGAGCGGCCACGACATGCTGGTGGGCCAGAATCCGGCGGCCGGCGAAGACCGTGTGCGCAGCTGCGCGATCTTCGGCAGCGGCTTGCAGCAGGTTGGCGTCAGCACCGCCGCGCAATGGATCATCCCGACCGGCGGCGGCTATTTCTTCCTGCCGTCATTAAGCGCGATCAAGAACGTGCTTGCCAGATGATGGTCCGTCAACCCGTCGCTTAGTCGGCCGCATGGTCCCGCTCACCGCGTGGGCCTGCGCCGCATCAGCAGATATACCGCCGGCACGGCGAACATCGACAGCAATGGCGCGGTGATCATGCCACCCACCATCGGCGCCGCGATGCGCTGCATGACCTCCGAGCCGGTTCCCGATCCAACCATGACCGGTACCAGGCCGGCGATAATCACGGCGACGGTCATCGCCTTCGGCCTGACACGCAGCACCGCCCCCTCGCGTATCGCATCCAGCAGATCGGCCTCGCCCGGCATGCCTTGCGCGAGCCGGGCTTCCCATGCGTGCTTCAGGTACAACAGCATGATCACGCCGAATTCGGCCGACACGCCCGCCAGCGCGATGAAGCCGACGCCGCTCGCGACCGACAGGTTGTGTCCCAGCGCCCACAGCAGCCAGATGCCTCCCGCCAGCGCGAACGGCAGCGTCGCCATGATCAGCGCCGCCTCGTCGACGCGCTTGAAGGTCAGATACAACAGCACGAAGATGATGAGCAAGGTCATGGGAACGACGACCTTGAGCCTGGCGCTCGCGCGCTCCAGGTATTCGAATTGCCCGGACCAGGACACCGAGTAGCCGGCCGGAAGCGCGACCTCCCTGGCGACGACCTGCTGCATCTCATGCACGGCGGAACTCAGATCCCGGCCCCGGATATCGACGTATACCCAACCCGACAGGCGCGCGTTCTCGCTCTTGAGCATGGGCGGGCCATCGTTGATGCGGATCGTCGCCACGTCGCCGAGCCGTATCTGCGCGCCGCGCCCGGTCAGCACCGGTAGCTCGCGCAATTTCCCGACCGAGTCGCGCACCTCGCGCGGATAACGCACATTGATCGGAAAGCGCTGCAAACCCTCGACCGTTTCGCCGATGGTATCGCCGCCGATGGCGCTCGACACGATGCTGTGCACGTCGGCGATATTCAGGCCATAGCGTGCCGCCGCGTCGCGGTCAATCTGGATATCGACGTAGCGCCCGCCGTTGAGCCGTTCGGCCAGCGCCGACGACACGCCCGGCACGCCCTTGACGACCCGTTCAATCTCGCCGGTGATGCGGTCGATCTCCTTCAGGTTCGCGCCGGCCACTTTGACGCCGACCGGACTCTTGATGCCGGTGGCCAGCATGTCGATGCGGTTGCGGACCGGCGGCACCCAGATATTGGACAATCCCGGCACTTTGACAATGCGGTCGAGTTCCTCGACCAGCTTGTCGGTGGTCATGCCGGGCCGCCACTGGTCGCGCGGCTTGAACTGGATCGTCGTCTCGAACATCTCCAGCGGCGCCGGATCGGTGGCGGACTCGGCGCGGCCGGCCTTGCCGAACACGGTTTGCACTTCCGGCAAGGTCTTGATCAGCCGGTCGGTCTGTTGCAGCAGTTGTGTCACCTTGCCGGCACTGATGCCCGGCAAAGCCGATGGCATATACAGCAGGTCGCCCTCATCCAGCGGCGGCATGAACTCACCGCCCAGGCGCGCCATCGGCCAGGCCGTCGCCAGCGCGACCAGGCCCGCCGCCGCCAGCGTGGCCTTCGGATGGCGCAACACGATTTCCAGCAGCGGCCGATAGAGCGCGATCAGCCACCGGTTCAGCGGATTTTTTTGCTCGTCCGGAATGCGTCCCCGGATCAGGTAACCCATCAACACGGGGATCAGCGTCACCGCCAGTCCGGCCGCCGCCGCCATCGCGTAGGTTTTGGTAAACGCGAGCGGCGCGAACAGGCGTCCCTCCTGCGCTTCCAGCGTGAACACCGGGATGAAGGACAGCACGATGATCAGCAGCGAGAAAAACAGCGCCGGGCCGACCTCGGCCGCGGCGTCGCCGATCACCGTCCATTGCGCGTCGCCGGCCAGTTTCCGGCCGGGGTTGGCGTGGTTCCATGCCTCGATATGCTTGTGGGCGTTCTCGATCATCACCACCGCCGCGTCGACCATGGCGCCGATGGCGATCGCGATGCCGCCCAACGACATGATGTTGGCGTTCACGCCTTGGTAGGACATGACGATATAGGCGATCAATATACCTAGAGGCAGCGATACGACCGCCACCAGCGCCGACCGCACATGGAACAGGAACAGCGCGCAGACCACCGCCACGACGATGAATTCCTCGATCAACTTGTGTTCGAGATTGTCGACCGCGCGCTTGATCAGGCTGGAGCGGTCATAGACGGGAACGATTTCCACGCCGGCCGGCAAGCTCGATTTCAGTTTGGCGAGTTTGGCCTTGACGGCCTCGATGGTGTCGAGCGCGTTTTTCCCGGAACGCATGACAATCACGCCGCCCGCGACCTCGCCTTCACCGTCGAGGTCGGCGATACCGCGCCGCATCTCCGGTCCCAGCTCCACGCGCGCCACATCGCCCAAGCGCACCGACACCCCGGCATCCGTGGTCATCAACGGTATTTTCCGGAAGTCGTCGAGCGACTGCAAATAGCCGGACGCGCGCACCATGTACTCCGCCTCGCCCAACTCCATCACCGAGCCGCCGGTCTCCTGATTGGCGCGCTGCACGGCGTCGATCACCTTGCCGTGGGGGATGGCATAGGCGCGCAACTTGTCGGGGTCGAGCACGATCTGGTATTGGCGCACCATGCCGCCCACGCTGGCCACTTCGGAAACGTTGGGCACCGCCTTCAGCTCGAACTTCAGGAACCAGTCCTGGAGCGCGCGCAACTGCGACAGGTCGAGCTTGCCGCTGCGGTCGACCAGCGCGTATTCATAGATCCAGCCGACGCCGGTCGCGTCCGGGCCGAGCGCCGTCTTCGCCTGCGCCGGCAGGCGCGATTGCACCTGGTTCAGGTATTCGAGCACACGCGACCTGGCCCAATAGGGATCGGTGCCATCCTCGAACAGCACGTAGACGAAGGAGTCGCCGAAGAAGGAATAGCCGCGCACCGTTTTCGCTCCCGGCACCGACAGCATGGTGGTGGTCAACGGATAGGTCACCTGGTTCTCGACGATCTGCGGCGCCTGGCCCGGATACGTCGTGCGGATAATCACCTGCACATCGGACAGGTCCGGTATCGCGTCGAGCGGCGTGCGCGTCAGCGACCATACTCCCCAGGCGGCGATGAAAACGGTGGCCAGCAAGACCAGGAAACGGTTGGCGATCGACCAGCGTATCAGTTTCGCGATCATTTCGCCGCTCCCTTCAGGCTGGCTTCGGAATCGAGCAGGAACTGGCCGGACAAGACAATTTTCTGTCCGGCGACCAGGCCCTTGCGGATCTCGGTCTGGCCGCTGCTTTCGCTACCCGGTTCCACGTCGACCGGCTGGAACCTCCCGCCATCCAGGGCCAGCATCACGACGCTGCGCGTGCCGGTCTGGATCACGGCCTCCGACGGCACCAGCAGGACGTCGGCGCTACGGCTGGACGAGAAGGTGAGCGTGGCGAACATGCCGGGAACCAGCTGCCCGCCAGTGTTCGCCAGTTCAATCCGCGCTTTGAGCGTGCGCGTGGCGGCGCTCACCTCCGGCAGGACGGCGCCGACCTTGCCCTTGAAGACGCTTCCCGGCAGCGCCGGCGCGCGCGCCTCGACGCTGTCGCCCGGCCGCACCCTGGCCGCCACGTTCTCGGGCAAGTCCGCATTCACCCAGACGGTGGAAAGGCCGTTGATGCGGAACAGCTGCGTGCCGGATGCCACGGTCATGCCTTCGCGCACGCCGAGCTCGGCGACCACGCCGCCGACGGGCGCGGCAATCGTGATGCGCGGATGAACCTTGCCGCTCGATTCGACCAGGCGGATCTGGCCGTCGCTCATGCCCGCCAGCCGCATGCGCTGGCGGGCGCCGTCGACCAGTGATGCGGTGTCGCCGCCCTGCATGCGGCGGGCCGCCAGGTATTCCTCCTGCGCCGCGATCCAGTCCGGCACGTACAGCTCGGCCAGCGGCTGTCCCTGCTTGACAGGGTCGAGCGGAGCGCGCACGTATAAGCGCTCGACATACCCGTTGCCGCGGGCCTGGACCAGGGCCACGTCGCGCTCGTTGTAGGCGACGCTGCCGACCGCGACGACACTGGAAGACAGCTTCCCCATAGCGACGATCGCCGTCCGCACCCCAAGATTCTGCTGCACCCGTGGGCTGATGGCGACAGTGCCTTCGTCGCCGTCGGCGCCGCCATAGACCGGCACCAGTTGCATGTCCATGAAAGGCGATTTGCCCGGTTTGTCGAATTTCTGGCCGGGGACCATCGGATCATGCCAGTACAGCGGCTTCTTGCCGGCCCCGCCAGCGGCAGCCGTTGGCGCGACTGTATCGGCCGGCATGGCGTTCATACCCTGTTGCACGCCGAATCGGTATGCGGCATAGGCGCCGGTGGCGACGGCGGCTGCGATCAACATCAGCAAGGCCGGTATTTTCTTGTTCTTCATTTGGATTCCTGTTGATAGTTCATGGCGGTGTGCTGGACGGCTCCGCCCTCCGGGAAGAGAAAGTTCAGTTGCGCCCACAGCCGCGCGGTGTCGAGTTCAAGCTGCAGTGCTTGCATGCGCACCTCGGTCTCGTTGCGCCTTGCGGCCAGCACCTCGGCCAGCGCCGCCTTTCCACCCCGGTAGGCCGCCAGCGCCGCCTGGCTGCGTTCGCTGGCCAGCGGCAGCACTTCGCGCGCATACCGCAACACCCGCTCTTTGCCGCTCGTCCACTCGACGATCAAGGCGCGGGTCCCGGCGACGTGGTCGCGCAGCATCTCGTCGCGCTCGGCCTTGGCCTGCTCGACCAGGGCCAGCTTGGCGGCCAGTTCGCGGTCCTGCCGGTTCTTCCTGTCCCACTGCAACGGCACCGAAATGCCGACCGACACCATGTTCGAATAGGCCGGGCCGCGCTGCTGGAACGCGACCTCGACACTCCAGTCGGTGCGCCGGTTCGCCTGGGCCAGGTTGGCGTCCGCCTGCGCGATATCCTCCTGCTTGTTCAGCACCGCGATCTGCGGATGATGGGCGAGGTCGCTGTCGAGCGAGGCCGGATCCAGGCGGATGCTGTCGATGTCGGGTTGCCCGACCACGGCAACCTCGCCGCCGGTCCATCGGGCCAGCATGGTCTGGGCAACGCGAAGGCGGCGCCCGATTTCGCTGCCTCGGTCATTCAGCGCGAGCAAGGCCAGGCGGGCGGCCAGTATATCGGCCTGGTTGCCGCGCCCGCCACGGTAGCCGGCCTCGGCAGCCTCGATCTCCTGGCGCGACAGGACGGCTTGCCTGGCAACGACGTCAGCCATCTGTTCAGTGTAGAACACCTCCAGCCAGGAGAGCGCGGTGTCGCGCTGGATCGCCGCCGTGGCGACGTCCTTTTCAGCCTGTGCCTTGTCCGCCTCACGCTCAAGGCGCGCGGAGCGCCAGTGCAGTTTGTCGGCGCGCGTCAATTCCTGCGACACGCCCACGCGGCGCATGGTCATGAAGTCGTTGCCCAGACTGAGTCGATCGGGGCCGCTGACGGGTAAATTGTCGATGCCAACCTTGAGGACGGGGTCGGGGAGCTGGCCGGCCGCGACCGCCATCTCGTGTGCGGCGGCCACCGCTTGATCTTGCGCGCTCAGCTGGCGCGAGCGGTCGATCGCCTGTTGTTGGGCCTGGCCCAGTGTGAGGGGGAGGGGCGCCGCCGCAACATGGGCGGCGGCGAGGAATGCTAGCGCGGACCCGATCGTCGACAATACGCGAAGACGGCCAGCGCGAGCATGAAAATGCACGAATAAGGGGGATGACATGGTAACTCCAGAAAGCGACGGACAACACCGCGCTCGCCGGTCCCGGCGATGCGATGACGAATCAGGCAGTCTGGAGGATTAAATACGGAAACAGCAGTTGCGGATGGCGACGGGGGGAGCGGTCGTCCGCGCCAAGGCGATCGGCGGGTAGGGCTGCGGGGCGGAAACCAGGACAATATCGGAGAACCGCAAATCCAGCACCAGCGCGGCAGGCACAAACGGCGGCACATCGGGCACCGGCGTCTTATCGAGCGATTGTTTGGACGGCTCGCCATGGATGTAAAAATGGCAAAGCTCCGGCTGCACGGTATCCATGCCCTGGCAGTCTGGCATGTCGGTCATTGCCGCATGCGCCGCTGCCACGGCATCGTTGCCTCCCGCCGGCGTTCCCGGACACACGTACGCCGCCACGGCAACCTGCATGTACAGCATGCCGAGAATCGCGACGATGGCGGTCAGATAGCGCGTGGAACGAGAGGTCTTCATTGTGAAATACCGGTGATGGTCCTGCTAGCGTATGTTGGATCAAATGGGCTGTCAAGTTCCGTTGCCGAGCTCGGACCGCAGGACAGGGACCGCAAATGGATAGAATTGGAGAGTTTCTTGTGGAATAAACTAGGCATAATCACCATACTGTGTGCTGGCACCTGGGGGTTATATGTCCGAGTTTGACTCGCGTTCCCGTATCGTCGTCGTCGACGACCAGGCCACACATCTCCGGGCGCTTTGCGACATCCTGGGACAACGCAATTTCGACGCGGTCGGCTTCGCCACAGGGGAGGCCGCGCTCGCGCACCTTCGGAGCGACGCTTGCGATGTGCTGCTGACCGACCTGGTCATGCCCGGCATCGACGGCCTGGCGCTGGTCGAAGTGGCGCGCGCGCTGGATCCCAACATCGCCTGCATCATCATGACCGGCGAGGGCACCGTCGATACCGCCGTCAAGGCGATGAAGATCGGCGCGCTCGACTATATCGTCAAACCATTCAAGGCCACCACCCTGCTGCCGATCCTGGCGCGCGCCATCGAGTCGCGCCGGCTGCGCATGCAAAACGTCATGCTGGAGGCGGCGCTGCGCGACCGTATCGAGGAATTGGGCAAGCTCAACGCCGACCTGGACGCGGCGCGCAAGGAAGCCGACCGCGCCAACCAGGAGAAGTCGGCCTTCCTGTCCAGCATGAGCCACGAGCTGCGCACGCCGCTGAACAGCATACTCGGCTTCGCCCAGATACTGGCCAGCGATAAATTCCCCAAGGCGGCGGGCGACTCGCAGCGCTTCGCCCAGAACATCGTGAACTCGGGAAAACACCTGTTGTTGTTGGTCAACGAGATACTGGACCTGGCCAAGATCGAGGCCGGCAAGGTGTCGCTGGTGATCGACACCGTCGGCGTCGACGAAGTGCTGATGGAAGCCTGCGCCATCGTCACGCCGCTGGCGCAGAACCGCCAGATCGAGCTGGTGCCGCCTTCCGAATGCAAGCTGGAACTGAGCGCGGACCGCACGCGGCTCAAGCAAATCCTGGTGAACCTGTTGTCCAACGCGATCAAGTACAACCGCGCGCACGGCAGCGTGAGCGTCAGCTGCGGCGTGCAGCAGGAAGGCTACGGACGCATCGCCATCATCGATAGCGGGATAGGGCTGAGTCCGGCGCAATTGAAAACCGTCTTCCTGCCGTTCAGCCGCGCGGGGCGCGAGGAGGTCGGCGAGGAGGGGACCGGGCTGGGCCTGACCATCACCCGGCGCCTGGTCGAAGCCATGCAGGGCAGCATCGCCGTGGAAAGCGAGCTCGGCGTTGGTAGCACCTTCCGCATCGACCTGCCGTTGCAGCGCGGCGCTCCTGCGCTAATCTGAAACTAGCCACGCCGAGGACCGCCATGAAGCGTTTGAGCCGCAAAGCCGTGTTGCTGTCAGCCATAGCCGTGCTCGCCGTCGGCGCCGGCCTGTGGCTGGCGTTGCGGCCGGCCAGTGCGCCGCTGCCGCCGGCGGAAACCATCGTCATCGCCGCCAACACCGAGTATGTCGGCGTCTGCCCGGTGATGGCCGCGCAAAAGCAGGGCTATTTCGCCAGCCGCCGGATCACGGTGCAGCTGCTGCCGTATTCCAGCGGCAGGCAAGCCATGCAGGCCGTGGTGTCGAACAAGGCGGATATGGCGACCGTCGCCGATATCCCGGTGATGTTCGCCGCGATGGACAACATCCCGGTGCAGGTCATCACCACCATTTTCCGCACCGGACAGGATCATGGACTGGTGGCGCGGCGCGATCGCGGCATCGCCATGCCCGGCGACCTCAAAGGCAAGCGCATCGGCGTCACGCTGGGCACCTCGGGCCACTTCGCGCTGGAGGTTTTTCTCAATCGCCAGCGCCTGGATACGCACGACGTGCAGCTGCTGAACTACCCGCCCGAAGGCCTACAGAAGGCGCTCGCCGACGGCGCGGTCGACGCCGTGAGCGGCTGGGATCCGTTTCTGGGCCTGACCGAAGAGCAGCTGGGACAGAACGCGGTCAGGTTCTCGGGTCAGGACGTGTACGAAAGCATCTACAACATGGTGGCGCCGTCGCGCTACGTGCGGCAGCATCCGCAGACCGTGATCCGGCTGCTGCAGGCACTGGAGCAGGGGGAGCGTTTTTGCCGCGAGAACCCGGCGGCGGCGGCCGCCTTCCTGCCCCGGCTCACCGACCAGGGCAGGAAGGCGCTGATCGCCTCCTGGCCGTCGCATCATTTCGGACTGGAGCTGGACCAGAGCCTGCTGCTGGTGCTGGAGGACCAGTCCCGCTGGGCGATCAAGGGCGGCCTGACGGCGGCGCGCGAGGTGCCGAACTTCCTCGACTATATCTACGTGGATGGGATGAAGACGGTCAGTCCCACCGACGTGACGATCATCTACTAGAGGGCGCCGCGTGAAGATAGCCACCCGCCTCAAGTTTGCGCAGATCATCTGCATCGTACTGCTGGCGATCATGGCGGCCATCTTCGCCAGGACCACGCTGCAGATGCGGCACGAGGTCGCCAAGGCCGAGATGACCAGCGAGGTGCTGCGCGCCGCGTCGTCGCTGCGCTATCTGTCGCTGGAGTACGTGCAGCATCACCAGAACCGCACCCGCCAGCAATGGCTGCAGCGCCAGCAATCGCTGCAGCGCCTGCTGGCCGACGATGGCAGTTTCGACGCCGACGCCGAACTGGCGCTGCTGCGCGGCCTGCGCGAGCGCCAGTTGTCGCTGGCCAGCCTGTTCGATGAGCTGCAAGGCCTGCAAGCCGAATTGAAGCGCACGCCGGAACGGCACGAGATCCTGCAGGAACTGGAAGCCAGGCTTACCGGCCTGATCATGAACCGGGCGCAGTCCATGATGTCGGACGCCGAGGACCTGGCCCGGCTCAGCCGCGAGAATATCCTGGCGGCGCAAAACGATTCGGTGGCGGCGGGCGCGCTGCTTGGCGGCCTGATCCTGCTGGTGGTGCTGGGGGCGATGGGCTTGACCATCCGCAGCGTGACCGGCCCGCTGTCGCGCCTGCACAAGGCCACCGAGGTGGTGGGCGCCGGCCATCTGGACCTGGCGCTCGATGTGCGCTCCGACGACGAGATCGGCAGCCTGGCGCGCTCCTTCGACAGCATGGTCGACCGGCTGCGGCTGACTACCGTCTCGCGCAACGAGCTGATGCAGGCCAATGTCGCGCTGCAGGCCGAGGTGTCGGAGCGGCAGGCGGCCGAGCGCAAGGTACTGGCGCAGCTTGAGCGCATGAGCTTGCTCCACCAGATCACCCGCTCGATCGGCGAACGCCAGGATTTGCGCAGCATTTTCCAGGTCGTGGTGCGCAGCCTGGAAGACCAGCTGCCGATCGATTTCGGCGCCATCTGCCTGTACGCGGAAGGCGAGCTGGTGGTCAGCTGCGTCGGCGTGCAGAGCTACCAGCTGTCGATGTCGCTGGCGATGGGCGAGGCGGCGCATATCGCGATCGACCAGAATGGACTGTCGCGCTGCGTAGCCGGGAAACTGGTGTATGAGCCCGACATCACCGGCTCCGGCTTTCCTTTCCCGCAGCGCCTGGCCAAAGGCGGCCTGGCCTCGATGGTGCTGGCGCCGCTGCTGGCCGAGAGCACGGTGTTCGGCGTGCTGATCGTCGCCCGCCGCAGCAAGGACGCCTTCTCCAGCACCGATTGCGAATTCCTGCGCCAGCTCAGCGAGCATGTGGCGCTGGCCGCGAACCAGGCCAAGCTGTATGGGGCGCTGCAGCAGGCCTACGACGACTTGCACCAGAGCCAGGTGCAGGTGACCAAGCAGGAGCGGCTGCGCGCCCTCGGCCAGATGGCCAGCGGCATCGCGCACGACATCAACAACGCCATCTCGCCGATCGGCCTGTACGCCGAGTCGCTGCTGGAGACCGAGCCCGGCCTGAGCGAGAACGGCCGCGCCTGCTTGCAGATCATCGAGCGCGCCATCGACGACGTGGCGGCGACGGTGGCGCGCATGCGCGAATTCTACCGCCAGCGCGAGCCGCAGCTGATGCTGAGCACGGTGAACGTCAACCTGATGCTGCAGCACGCCGTCGACCTGACGCGGGCGCGCTGGTCGGACATGCCGCAGCAGCGCGGCATCGTCATCGAGATACGGCAGGACCTGGGCCGGGATATCCCGGCCATCCTCGGTGTCGAGGGCGAGATCCGCGAGGCGCTGACCAACCTGATCTTCAACGCGGTCGACGCCATGCCCGACGGCGGCACGGCGACGCTGCGCACCTGCTATATCGCGCGGATGGAGGACGACTCGGGGCCGCATGTGCTGGTCGAAGTCGCGGACACCGGCACCGGCATGGACGAGGCCACGCAGCGCAGCTGCCTGGAGCCGTTCTTCACGACCAAGGGCGAGCGCGGCACCGGGCTGGGCCTGGCCACCGTGTACGGCATGATCGAGCGGCATTCCGCCCGCATCGTGATCTCGTCGCAGCTGCACGTCGGAACGGCGGTCAGGATGTACTTCCCGGTGGCGGCGACGGCGCAGGCGGCGACCACGCCGGAGCCGACGCTCAAGCCGGCGTCGCGCCTGAAGATACTGATCGTCGACGACGATCCGACGGTGCTGGCGTCACTGGGCAATATACTGCGGCTGGACGGCCACGACGTCACCCAGGCCGACGGCGGCCAGGCCGGCATCGACCGTTTCTGCGAAGCGGAGGCGGCGGGGCAGGGCTACGCCATCGTGATCACCGACCTGGGCATGCCTTACGTCGACGGCCGCAAGGTGGCCGAGACCGTCAAGCGCGTTGCGCCCACGGTCCCCGTGATCTTGCTGACCGGCTGGGGCCAGCGCCTGATCCCCGAAAGCGACGACGAGCCGGTCAACGTCGATCATGTCCTGAGCAAGCCGCCCAAGGTCCGCGAGCTGCGCGCCGCCTTGGCCAAGTGCGGCGAGCGGCTGGCGTCCGAGAGCTCCGCCCCGTAGCCGGACGGCGCGGCCGTGGTCTTGAAGGCCGCCACCATCCGCGTCAGGCCGTCGGCCTGCTCCTGCAGGCTGGCCGCCGCCGCTGCCGCCTCCTCGACCAGCGCGGCGTTCTGCTGCGTGACATGATCCATTTCGCTGACGGCCTGGTTGATCTGCTCGATGCCGGCGCTTTGCTCGGCGCTGGCCAGGGTGAGCTCGGCGATGATGCCGCTGACATCGTTGATGCTCTTGACCACCTGGTCCATCGTCGCGCCGGCCTGGGCAACCAGCTGGGTCCCTTTGTCGACCTCGGCCACCGAATGGCCGATCAAGGTCTTGATTTCCCTGGCGGCGTTGGCAGAGCGCTGCGCCAGGCCGCGCACTTCGCCCGCCACCACCGCGAAGCCGCGCCCCTGGTCGCCGGCGCGCGCCGCCTCCACCGCCGCGTTCAAGGCCAGGATGTTGGTCTGGAAAGCGATGTTGTCGATGACGCCGATGATCTCGACGATCTTGTGCGACGAAGCGTTGATCGCGCCCATGGTATCGACCACGTGGGCGACCGCCGCGCCGCCCTTGGCCGCGGTCTCGGTGGCGGCCAGCGCCATCAGGTGGGCCCGGCGCGCCTGCTCCGCGCTTTGCTGCACGGTGCTGGTCAGTTCCTCCATCGACGACGCCGTTTCCTCCAGCGCGCTGGCCTGTTGCTCGGTGCGGCTGGACAGGTCCAGATTGCCGTCGGCGATTTCCCGCGAGGCGATGGCGATGGTGTCGGCGCCGCCGCGCACCCGGCTGACGATGCCGTCCAGGCTGTTGTTCATGTCGCCCAACGCCAGCAGCAACTGCCCGGTCTCGTCTCCGGCCCCGACCGGGATCTCGCTGCGCAAGTCGCCGGAGGCCACCGTCCGGGCCAGCTTGACCGCCTGCGCGAGCGGGGTGGTGATCGAACGGGTGATCAGCCAGGCGACGGCGGCGCCCAGCGCCAGGGCGGAAACGGCCAGGACCAGCATCAGCCGCAGCGCATGCCGGAAAGCGTCCTCGGCCTCCAGTTCGTCTTGCCGGCTCTTGGCTTCCTGCAGTTCGATGAGTTGATCGATGGCGTTTTGCCAGGCAGCATTGGCCGGCCCGGCCTGTCTCAACAGGAAGCCGACCGCCTCCTCGCGATTACCGTGGCTCATGGAAAGGAATTGCTCGTTCAACGGCCGGGTGACGGCCTGCCGGCTTTTGATTTCGGCGATCAGGCGCTGGCCGTCCGCATCCAGCGGCATGCGCTCCAGCGCCGCGCCGGCGGCCTCATAGGCATTGCGCGCGGCGTCGATCTTCTTGTACTCGACGGCGGCCGCCTTGGGGTCCTGCAGTAGCGCGATGCTGCGGATCACGCGCGCCACGATATGGGTCTGCGTGGCCATGCGTTCCAGCAGCAGTACTTTCTGGCTGTTGACATCGGCGATGTGATGCAAGGCGCCGTTGGCGCGCGTCAACCCCTGCACGCCGCACAGCGCGACAGCGGCCAGCAGCGACAGCAGCAGCGCATGGCTTACCCCGAGCCGCACACCGATTTTCAAATTAGCGATCTTCATGACAAAACTCCGATATATGGCGCGCTAGATTAGTCCAACCGCCGGCGATACGGGAAGCGGAAATTGCGGCCATTTGCAAGCCGTTGTATTTCATCGAATCGGCTGCATGGCGCGGCATTTTTTTTCAGGCCCGCCGGCGCCGCCTGGGAAGGGCGCCGTTTCATAGTGCGGCGCCGATGGCGAGGTAGGGATTTCCTGACGTCGCATTGCGACTGCCCTACAGCACATTCAAGAATGCCCGATAGCAAACATCCGACCGTCAAGGCATGCTGCTGCCACCGGCGGTCGCGCCCCTGGCTGGTTGTTGTCACGATGGAACAGTGAATCGATCAGGGCGCGCGTTGTCTGGTAGCATGATCACTACTGTCCACATGGATTTTTTCTGGAAAGCAGTGCCATTTCATGATTCGAATTTTGATCGCCGATGATCACGCCATCGTCCGTGGCGGCCTGTTGCAGTTGTTTGGGCTGGCAGGCGACGTGACGGTGGTGGCCCAGGCCACCAATGGCGGGCAGGTGATGGAGAGCCTGCGCACCGTGCAGTGCGACCTGGTGTTGCTTGACCTGTCCATGCCCGGCATCAGCGGCATCGAGCTGATCGGACGCATCCGCGCCCACGCGCCCGAGCTGCCCATCCTGGTGCTGAGCATGCACAACGAGGCGTTGGTGGTGCGGCGCGCGCTGAAGGCCGGCGCCAACGGCTATATGACCAAGGATGGCGACCCTGAAACCCTGTTGATAGCGCTACGCAAGGTCGCCGCCGGCGGCCGTTACATCGATCCCGGCCTGGCCGAGCAGATGGTGTTCGACAGCGAAGCCGGACAGGGCGAACACCCGCACGAGCAATTGTCGAACCGAGAGCTGAGCATCTTCAGGCTGTTTGTCTGCGGCAAGACCGTGAACCAGATCGCCGACGAGTTGGCGATCAGCAACAAAACCGTCAGCACCCACAAGGCCAGGCTGATGCAGAAGATGGGCTTCCGCAGCAACGCCGAGATGCTGCGCTATGGCATAGACCACGCGCTGGGCAGTTGAACTGTAGGGATTTCCCTACCGCCGGCCTGGACGCGGACTACGGGCATATCAAGAATATCCGATAGGAAACCTTTTGGCGCTACTGCATACTGATCCGTTTCAGCATGCCCGCATTGGGCTTGCACGCTGGAGTACATCATGACCATGCCGCTAGACTTGCGCGACCGCACCATCCTGATCGTCGATGACACGCCGGTCAACCTGACGCTGACGGTGGCGATGCTCAAGCAGCAGGGGCTGCGCCTGTCGGTGGCGCAGAGCGGCGACGAAGCGCTGCAGCGGGTGGCGTTCGCGCCGCCCGACCTGATACTGCTGGACGTGATGTTGCCCGGCATCGACGGCTTCGAAGTCTGCCGGCGCCTGAAGGCCGGCGGCGGGCCGGGCGCCGCCGTGCCGGTGATCTTCATGACCTTGCTCAAGGACATGGCCGACAAGCTGGCCGGCTTCAAGGCCGGCGCGGTCGACTATGTCACCAAGCCGCTGCAGGCCGAGGAAGTGCTGGCGCGGGTGACCACCCATCTGCGGCTGGCCGCGATGCAGGCCCAGCTCGCCGCCCAGAACGCCTTGCTGGCGACTGAAAACCAGGAACGGCGCGAAGCCGAGCGGGTGCTGCAGCAATACCGGGACAGCCTGGAGCTGCAGGTCGCGGCGCGCACGGCCGAAGTGCGCGAGCTGGCGGCACATCGCGAGAGCGCCCGCGAGGACGAGCGCAAGCACATCGCCCGCGAACTGCACGACGAGCTGGGGCAATCGCTGACCGCCTTGCGCATGCAGGCGGCGCTGCTGCGGGTGCGCTTCGGCGCCGACGTGCCCGGCTTGAACGAGCAGGTGCGCGGCATGACGGAACTGGTCGACCGCACCATCGGCGTGGTGCGCAATGTCGCCACCTCGCTGCGGCCCAGCGTGCTGGACCTGGGCATCGGCTCGGCGCTGGAGTGGCTGGTCGACGAGTTCCGCAGGCACAGCGGCGTCGACTGCAGCCTGACGCTGGCGCTGGACGAGGGACGGCTGAGCGAGCAGCAGGCGATCGCCGTGTTTCGCATCGCGCAGGAATCGCTGACCAACGTGGCGCGCCATGCCGGCGCCGGCGAGGCCTCGGTCACGCTCGGCTGCACCGAACGCCACTGCGAATTGCAGGTGGAGGATGACGGCTGCGGTTTCGACATGGCGGCGGTGCGGCCGCACACGTTCGGCCTGCTCGGCATCCGCGAGCGGGTGCTGAACCTGCATGGCCAGGTCACGATCAGCAGCCGGCCGGGCGGGCGCACCCGCATCGCCGTCGTCCTGCCGTTGGCGTAAGCGGCCGGTCCGGGCGCCCCACATGCAAATGAACCGTTTCCTATCCAGTGCCGTCCTGATCCTGGGCGTGCTGGCCGGTTGCGCCGCGGCGGCCGGGACGCAGGATGAACGCTGGTCGCAACTGGCACAGCCGATGTTCCGCACCCTGGGCGTGCAAAGCGGCCTGCCCAACAGCATCGTCACCGCCATCAACCAGGATAGGGAGGGTTTTCTCTGGATAGGCAGCCAGGGCGGCATGTCGCGCTGGGACGGCTATCGCTTCCGCAACTACAGTTTTTCGCCGACCGATGGCCGCTCGCTGCCGGACAACTATGTCACCACCGTCCATGCGGATCGCCAGGGGCGGGTGTGGGTCGGGACCGCGAGCGGGGGGCTGGCGCTCTATGCGCCGGACGACGACGGCTTTGTCACCTACAACCACAAGAACGCCGGACTGGCGGCCGGCGCCATTTCGTCGATCGCCGGCGACGACGCCGGCGGCGTGTGGATCGGCACCGACACCGGCCTCGATCATATGGCCGGCGCGACCGATCCCGCCCACACCCGGATCACCCACTACCGCCATGACGACGCGGATGGCGGCAGTGTGCCCGCGGACCTCATCAAGTCCCTGTGCCATGACGCGCGCGGCACGCTCTGGGTGGGAACGCTGCACGGCCTGGCGCGCCGGGACGCCCACGCATCGGCGTTCGTCAAGGTGCCCTTGCCGGTGCGCGAAGCCGACGGCCCTGGCGTCACCGCCTTGCTCATGGACAGCGATGGCCAGTTGTGGATAGGGACCACGGGCGACGGCGTCTTCGTGCTGAACCCGCGAACCGGGCAGGTCGGGCGCTACGCCGACACCGGCGAGGCCGCCGCGCTGATGAGAAAGCAAAATGTCGGCAGCATCGCCGAGCCGGTCCGGGGCGAGATCTGGATCAGTTCCTACACCGACGGCGGCCTGGTCGCCATCGACCGCGCCAGCGGCCGGCTGCGGCGCCTCAGCTACGACGCGCCGGCGCCGGGCGAGTCGGCCAGCGGCACGGTGGGCGCGCTGTTCGCCGACCGCGCCGGTTCCCTGTGGCTGGCGACGAACGGCGGCCTGGGCCAGTATCAACCGGCCGAGGCCGTCAGGTCGCTGGGGCGCCTGCGCGACAGCCTGCCCGGCCTGTCCAATGAAGAGGCCATGTCCGTTGTCGAGACGCCCGGGCGCCATCTGTGGATCAGCTTTGCGCGTCCGGGCATCGACCGGATCGATCCCGAGCGGAAGGCTGTCGGCAAATGGCGGCCCGGCGGCGCCGGCGCCGACGGGCTGTTCCAGCGTATCAACATCACCACGCAACTCGCCGACGAGACGGGCGTGGTCTGGCTGGCGACGCCGGCCGGCCTGTATCGCGCGGACGAGCACGGCAAGACCGTCACACCGGTCACGGCGCCGTGGCTGGACAACCGGCTGTACGTTCGCGCGCTGGCCGGGAACGACGACCTGTTGTGGATAGCGACTTCCACCGGCGGCTTGTACCAGGCGCGCTTCGACGCCCGCACCGGGCTGGAAAAAATCAGGCATGTGGAAGGCCTCACCGGCCAGGATGTCACGACCATGCTGGCCGGACCGCCCGGCTTCATGTGGGTCGGCACCACCAGCGGCTTGAACCGGGTGGACATCGCCAGCGGCGCCGTGGTCGAGCGCATCACCGACGATCCCAAGGATGTCGCCGCGCTGTCGAACGCCTACGTCAGCACCCTGCTCACCGACCGCCGGGGGCGGCTGTGGGTCGGCAGCGGCGGCGGCATCGATGTGATGCTGGCCGGCGCCGCCGGCCGGCGGCGTTTCCATCGTCTCGGCATCGCCCAGGGCCTGCCCAACACCAATATCGACAAGCTGCTGGAGGATGGCCAGGGGCGCGTCTGGAGCAGCACCGACGGCGGCATCGCCGTCATCGATCCGGAAACCTTCGCCATCGGGGTGCTGGGCCGGGCGGAGGGGGTGGTGTACTCGTCCTACTGGGCCGACTCCGGCGTCGCCACCGCCAGCGGCGAGCTGGTGTTCGGCGGCGGCGGCGGCATCACCATCGTGCGGCCGGACCTCTACCGGCCCTGGAGCCTGAGGCCGCCGGTGGTGGTGACCGAAGTGCGGCTCGGCGGCAAGCCGGTGCCGCCGGGCCGCTACAACGGCGCGGCGGCCGCCGGGCTGCTGGTCCAGGCGGAGGCCAACAGTTTCGCGGTCGAATTTGCAGCGCTCGATTTCACGGCGCCCGACCTGAACCGCTATGCCTATCGGCTGGAAGGCTACGACCACGACTGGACCACCGTCGACGCGGCGCACCGGGTGGCGTCCTATACCAACTTGCCGCCCGGTCAGTACCGGCTGATGATACGCGGCTCCAACCGGCGCGGGGTGTGGAGCGAGCACGCGCTGCAGATGCCGGTCAAGGTCTTGCCGTGGTGGTATCAGACCTGGTGGTTCCGCGCCGCCGTGACGCTACTGGCCGCCGCCGCCCTGTACGCTGCCTACCGGTTGCGCATCTGGCAGCTGGCGGCGCAGCGCACGGCGCTGGAACGCGAGGTGGCGGCGCGCACCATCGAAGTGGTGCAGCAGAAGGCCCTGGCCGAGCATCAGCACCGCGAGGCCAGCGAACGCAACGCCGAGCTGGCGGCGGTCAACGCGGTGGCGCAGATGCTGGCTGGCAAGCTCGACCTCGATACGCTGATCGCCCTGGTCGGTGATCAGGTGCGCCGCATGTTCGGCGCCGACATCACCTATATCGCCTTGCTGGACCGTGATGGCGGCATGCTGCATTTCCCCTATACCGCCGGCGCCGACATGGCCCCGTTGCGGTATGGCGGCAGCCTGGGCGAAGGGCTGAGCAGCCGCGTCATCGATACCGGCTTGAGCGAGTTGTCGATGCATGACGCGATGTCCTGTCTCAGCGTTCCCATCATCGCCAACGGCGTGGCCCGGGGCGCGCTGGTGGTGCAGCGGGTGGACGCGGGCGGCGCCTACAAGGCCAGCGACCAGCGGGTGCTGGAGACCATCGCCGCCCACATCGGCGCGGCGCTGCAAAACGCGTTGCTGTTCCGGCAGGCCGAATCGGCCCGCGCCAGGGCGGAGGAGGCGACGCAGGCCAAGTCCATCTTCCTGGCCAACATGAGCCACGAGATCCGCACGCCGATGAATGCGGTGATCGGCCTGTCGTACCTGGCGCTGAACAGCGAGTCGCCGCCGAGACAGCGCGACTACCTGCAGAAAATCCATAACGCCGGCAATTCGCTGTTGCGCATCATCAGCGACATCCTGGATTTTTCCAAGATAGAGGCGGGCAAGCTCGATATCCAGGCCGCCGACTTCGACCTCGACGATATGCTGGCCCACCTGGCGGCGGTCAGCGGCGGCGGCGTCACGGGCAAGGCACCGGAATGCAATTTCGACGTGCCGGCCAGCGTGCCGCGCCACCTGCGCGGCGACACGCTGCGCCTGGGCCAGGTCCTGGTGAATCTGCTCAATAACGCGATCAAGTTCACGGAACGCGGCGAGGTCGGGCTGACGGTGCGCGTGCTCGAGCAGCAGGCCGGGCGGGTACGGCTGCGGTTCAGCGTGCACGATACCGGCATCGGCATGGCGGAGGACCAGATCGGCCGGCTGTTCCAGGCGTTCACCCAGGCCGACGGTTCCACCACCCGCAAGTTCGGCGGCACCGGCCTGGGACTGAGCATCTGCAAGAACCTGATCGACCTGATGGGCGGCACCATCCGCGTCGAAAGCCAGGCCGGCGCCGGCAGCCGCTTCATCGTCGAGCTCTGGCTGGAGCGCGCTTCCGGCGCGCCAGCGGCGGCATCGGCGTCGCCGTTGCCGGCGACGCTGCGCGGCCTGCGGGTGCTGGTCGTGGACGACAACGCCACCGCGCGCGCTGCGCTGCTGGGCATCCTGGACAGCCTGCGGATCGAGGCGGTCGCCGTCGACAGCGCTGCCGACGCCGTGTCCCGCCTGCATGCCGGACCGCGCTTCGACCTGTTGCTGGCCGACGCCGGACTTGCCGACCTGGGCGGCACGCAACTGATGCGGCAAGCTGCGGCACCGATCAGGACCGCGCTTCTGACGAGCGCGGGCGAAGACGAATCGTCCTGCGCGGCGCAGGCGGCCGGCAACAACGGTTTCCTGGTCAAGCCGGTCACCCGGGCCAGCATGTCCGATGCGCTGCTGCAGATGTTTGCGCCCGAGCGCCGGACCGCAGCCGGCCAGCGGCCGGCGGTGCCGCAATTCAGCGGCGCGCGGATATTGCTGGCCGAGGACAACGAAATCAATCAGGAAATCGCTGTCGGCCTGCTGGTCGCCTGCGGCATCGAGGTCGACATCGCCAACAACGGCAACGCCGCCATCGATCGCCTGCGGACGGTGGACGCGGCGCACTACCAGCTGGTCTTCATGGACTTGCACATGCCCGAGCTCGACGGCCATGTCGCGACCAGGCGGCTGCGCCAGGACGAGCGCTTCGACAGGCTGCCCATCATCGCCATGACCGCCAACGCCATGGCCCAGGAAGGCGAGCGCTGCAAGGAGGAGGGCTTCGACGACCGCATCAGCAAGCCGCTGATACCCGCCGACCTGCACCGCATGCTGGAACAATACCTTCCCACCCGCATGCATGCCGGATGGCGCGAACGAGACGGAGCGCCGTCGGCGCAACCCTGCGACGTTGCCGGCCTGGACCTGGCGCGCGCGCGCCATAGCGTCAACGGCGACGAGGCGTTGCTGTTCAAGGTGCTGCGTTTGTTCCGGCTGGACGGGCGCGATGGCGCCGCCAACATACGGGCGGCGATCGCCCGCCAGGACTACAGCGCCGCGGTACGCCATGCGCATTCGCTGCGCGCGGTGGCTGAAAGCATAGGCGCCGCAAGGGTGGCCCGGCTGGCCGACGAGCTGGAGCGGCTGGTGCCGGCTGGCGCCGGCGAGGCGCTCGACGCGCTGGATGTGGCGCTGGCGGAACTATGTGCCGAGCTCGACCTGAGCTTGCCGGCGGTGGCCGCCGCCGCCGGCGCCCCGCGTCAGCCCGGGACCTGGCACGACGAGCTGCGGCGGTTGGCCGAACTGATGCGTGTCAAGAACGCCGGGGCGATCGAGCTGTTCGCCTCCTGCACGGCGGAGTTTGAAGCGAGCTTCGGGATATGGGATACCGAAGCGATACAGCGCAGCCTGGACGAAGCGGATTTCGACGGCGCATATGCCGCCCTGCGGTGGGTGGCGCACAAGCACGGACTGGCTGTGTGAGCGCGTAAGGATTGCCCTACATCACAATCAAGATCGCCCGATGGCAGATGTCAGGCTGCTAAGGCAAGCTGGTGCAAACGGTCCAAAGCCGCAACGCATCACTTGGTATAGAACGCATCGTGCATCAACATCGTCACTTGGATCCGTCGGGAAAAGGCAGCGCGCCATGGCGTTGCCGGGCCATATTGCTGGCCGCTTGCCTGCTGATGCTGGCCGCCGCCGCACGCGCACAGCAACTGTCCTTGCGCAACTTCGGCCAGCTCGACGGGCTGAACAACCTGACCGTCCTGGCGCTGGCCCAGGACCGCGCCGGTTATCTGTGGGCCGGCACCGAGAATGGCCTCTACCGCTTTGACGGCAACCGCTTCCGCCGCCACGGCCAGAAGCAGGCGTTCAGCGATATCTACATCACGACGCTGCATGTGGATCCCGCCGGACGGCTGTGGGTCGGCTCGGACCGCGGCTTGTTTGTGCTCGACGGCCAGCGGCTGCTGCCGGTGCCGCGCGTCGACGGCAAGCCTTTCGCGGTCAAGGTGGGCCAGCATTTCGCTTCGGTCGACGCCAATCATTTGTTAGTGCAAAGTAACGGACGGCTGCAACGGGTGGAGGCGGACGGCAAGGGCGGCTGGCAGGGCGTGCCCGTGTTCAGCCCGGCGCAAACCGCCAAGCGGCCCGAATTGGCCGATCTGGGCGGCATCCTGCGCGATCCCGACGGCACCATCTGGATGGGCTGCCGAAGCAAGCTGTGCCGTTTGCGCGACGGCGCGCTGGCGGTGCTCGGCGGTGCCCAGGGCTTGTCGCCGCAGCGCTGGCATGCGCTGTTGCGCGATACCACCGGCGCACTGTGGGTGGCCAGCTCCACCCGGCTGATGACGCTGCCGGCCGGCGGACAGCAATTCAGCGACCGCGGTCCGGCCGATTTCGGCCCGCTGGAACTCGGGCTGCCGGTGTCGCTGGCGCAGGATGGCAGTGGACGCCTGATCGGCATCACCGACAACGGTTTGTTCCGCAGCGGCGCCGGCGGCTGGGAACGCTACGGCAGGGAGCAAGGCTTGCATATCGCCAACGGCGTGCATGCGCTGCTGCTCGACCGCGACGGCGACCTGTGGGTCAGCCTGTCCGGGCGCGGCCTGGTGCAGTGGCAAGGCTATCGCCACTGGGAAAACTGGGCCAGGGCGCAAGGCTTGCCGGACGAGGATGTCTGGTCGCTGTTGCGCACGCGGGACGGCGTGCTGCACGTCGGCACAGGACACGGGCTGGCGCGTTGGGGCGGCGAACGCTTCATCGCCGCCGGGGCCGGCATCGCCCGCACCCTGCAATGGGGCGCGCTGGCCGAGGATGGGCGTGGCGACCTGTGGGCCGGCAGCTTTTCCGGCACGCTGACCCGCCGCGACCGCGACAGCGGCCGCAGCATGGTGGTGGCGGAGTTCCCGGGACTGATCATCTACCGGCTGCTGTTCGACGCCACCGGCCAGCTCTGGATAGGCACCGATCGCGGCCTGTACCTGATCGCCGATCCGGAGCGCGCGCCGGTGCCGCGGCGGGTCGAGCCAGCCGTAGCGCTGCTGGGCGTAGACGCCGCTTTCCTCGGTGCCTGCCAGGATGCCGGCGGCCGCCTGTGGTTTGTCGGTCCCCAGGGATTGCTGCGGCTGGAACAGGGGCGCTGGTCGCGCCCGCCGCTGCCGGGCAAGGACCATGTCTTCGACCACGCGGTTTGCGACGGCGATACCTTGTGGTTGGGCGAGAGCCACGGCGCACGCCTGTGGCAGGCCGACACATCGGCGCCGCAGCTGCGGCTGCGCCCGTTCAGGCACGAGCTGCTGGAAGGGCGCTTGATCCAGTCGGTGCTGGTGGACCGGCGCCACTGGCTGTGGCTGGGCACCGATACCGGGCTGATGGTCTGGAACGGCGAGCGCTGGCGCCTGTTCAACCAGCAGAGCGGCATGATCTGGAACGACAGCAACCAGAACGCCATCTATGAAGACCACGACGGCTCGATCTGGGTCGGCACCAGCAACGGCGCCACCCACCTGCTGCGGCCGGAAGCCTTGTTCGAACCGCGCACCATTCCGCTGCAGCTGGCGTCGGTGCGCTATGGCGGCGCGCCGCTGCACGGCGACAGCGCGCCATGGAGCGGTGCGGCGCTGGATGTGCAGCTGGCGGCGCCGCTCTACCAGAATCACGAGACGCTGAGTTTCCGCTACCGGCTGCTCGGCCAGGAGGAAACGTGGTCCACCAGCGGCAACGGCGAGTTGCGCTACGCGGCGCTGGCCCCCGGCCAATACCGGTTGCAGATGATGGCCGAGCATGGCTCGCTACAGGCCAGCTCGGCCATGCTGGAGCTGCCCTTGACCATCACGCCGCCCTGGTGGCAGACACGCTGGAGCTATGCCGCCGGCACTTTCCTGCTGCTCGGGCTGATCGGCCTGATGCACCGCTACCGTGTGGCGCGGGTGCTGCGGCAACAGGCCCTGCTGGAGCAGCGCGTGGCCGAACGCACGGCCGAGCTGGAGGCGTCTCGCGAGGAGCACCGGCTGCGCTCGCTCAAGGACGGCTTGACCGAAGCCTGGAACCGGGTCGCGCTGATGGAACGGCTGGCGCTGATGACCGCGCCCGGCGCGCCGGCCTTCCTGCTGGTGATGCTGGACCTGGACCACTTCAAGCGCATCAACGATACGCATGGCCACCTGGCCGGCGACGAAGTGCTGCGCGAGGTGGTGCGGCGGATACAGGCGCAACTGCGCATCAGCGACACCGTGGGCCGCTACGGCGGCGAGGAGTTCATGTTGCTGATGCCGGGGCGGGACGTGGTCGGCGGCGGCCCGCGCCTGGATCAGCTGCACAGCGCCATCGGCGCCGAGCCGGTGCGCATCGATGGCGGGTTGCTCAACATCAGCTGCAGCTGTGGCGTTGTCGCGGGCCTGCCCGAGCTGCGGCTGACGCCGGAACAATGGATAGGACTGGCGGACCAGGCACTGTACCGGGCCAAGGCGCTGGGCCGCAACCGTATCGAATATGCGACCGAGGCCGAGACGCTGGCGCTCATGGCCACCAACGAAGGAGAACAATGTGACAAGCAGCGATGCCATGATTCCTGAGGCGCAGGCTGCTACGGGACAACTATGCCACACCATCCTGATCGTCGACGAGCGGCCGGGCGACCTCGGCTTGACGGCCGATCACCTGGAGGCGCTCGGCTATCGCGTGGTCGTCGTCCAGGGCACCGCCGAGGCGTTGCGCCATATCGACTTTTCCCGCCCCGACTTGATCCTGCTGGACGCCATGTTGCCGGACATGGAGGGCGTCGAAGTGTGCCAGCAGGCGCGCGCCTGCCTTGACGACATTCCGGTGATCCTCATGACCGCGCGCAAGCAGACCAGAAGCAGGATGCCGGCCTATGCTCCCGGCGCCGCCGACTATGTCGCCAAGCCGCTGCGGCTGGGTGAGCTGGCGGCGCGGGTGGCCATCCATCTGCAGTTGCGCGCCATGCGGCAGCAACTCCAGCGCCAGACGCGCCAGCTGCAGCAGATGCGCCAGAACCTGCTGGGCGAGGCGGAAGCGCGGAGCGCCGAGCTGAAGCAGGACAGCCGCCGCCTGCAGCAGGAGCTGGCCGAGCGCTACGCGGCGGAGCTGACGCTCTACGCCGGCGACCTGGGCTACCAGGACATCTTCGACCACGTGCCCGACGCGCTCTGCCTGGTCGAGGCCGGCGACGACGGCCGCTACCGCTACGTACAGGTCAACCAGGCCTTTGCCCGCCTGCTCGGCTTGCCGCACAGCGCCATCATCGGAGAGCCGGCGGCCGAGTTGTTCGGCGCGCTCGCCGGCGAGCGCCTGCAAGCGGCCTGCCAGCGTTGCCGCGCGCACGGCGACACCGTCGACGAGGAGCTGGTGCTGGAACTGGCGGCCGGCCGCAGCATCCTGCAATTGACGATGGTGCGGCCGAGCCGCAGCGGCAAACGCCTGCTGGGCATCGGCCGCGACGTCACGCTGCTGCATGGCTACCAGGCGCAGCTGAACTTCCTGGCCAGGCGCGATCCGCTGACCGGCCTGCCGAACCGGCACAGTTTCCGTGACAGCCTGACGCAGGCGCTGGCGCGCGCCGAGGCCGGCGGTGCCGGCGGCAGCGTCGGCGTGCTGCTGCTCGGCCTCGACCATTTCCGCGACGTCAACGACGGCCTCGGCCGCGCCTGCGGCGACCGCCTGCTGGTCGGCTGCGCCGCGCTGCTGGAGCAGGCGGTGGGCGGAGTCGACCTGGTGGCCCGCACCGGCGGCGACGAGTTCGCCATCCTGGTCGAATCCTCGGGCGACAGCGCCGGCCTCAGCCTGCTGGCGCGGCGCCTGCTGCGCCTGCTTTCCAGGCCGATCGACATCGACGACTATGAACTGGCGGTCGGCTGCAGCATCGGCGTCAGCCAGGGGCCGCAGGATGGCCGGGACGCCGAGACGCTGTTGCGCAATGTCGATACCGCGATGTACCGCGCCAAGGCCGAGGGGCGCAACCGCTACCAATACTTCACGGCCGAGATGAGCCTCAGCATCCGCCGCCGGGTCGAGATCGGCAACGCCTTGCGCTACGCCATCCGCCATGCGGAGCTGTCACTGCACTACCAGCCCCGCACCTGCCTGAGCGACGGCACGGTGGTCGGCATGGAGGCGCTGCTGCGCTGGGATGGCCGCCTGCTGGGGCGGATCGCGCCGTCGGAATTCATTCCGCTGGCCGAGCAGAACGGCCTGATCCTGCAAATCGGCGAATGGGTGTTGCACCACGCTTGCCGCCAGGCGCAGGAATGGCGCAAGCGGCGCAGCGATCCGCTGCCGATCGCCGTCAACCTGTCGGCGCGGCAGTTCCGCGACGCCGACCTGGTGCGCATGGTCGAGGCCGCGCTGGAGGCCAGCGGCCTGCCGCCGCACCTGCTGGAACTGGAGCTGACCGAGAGCATGCTGATGCATGACGCCAAGCGCACCATGCGCACCCTGGCCGCGCTCAAGGCGATCGGCGTGCGGCTGGCGGTCGACGATTTCGGCACCGGCTATTCCTCGCTCAGCTATCTGAAGAGCTTCCCGCTCGACTATCTGAAGATAGACCGCTCCTTCGTCAGCGGGCTGCCGGAAGAGCGCAACGACGGCGCCATCGTGCGCGCCATCATCGCCATGGCGCACACGCTGGGATTGAAAGTGATCGCGGAAGGGGTGGAGACGGTCGGGCAGCTGGAGTTCCTGCGGGCCCAGCATTGCGACGAAGTGCAGGGTTATTTCTTCAGCCGCCCGCTGGCGGTGCCCGAGATGGACGCCTATCTGTCCCGGCCCGCCGTCGATCACGCCTGGCTGGTGCCGCTGGTCACGCTGCCGGTCATGACATGAACAACAGGGAAGGTATGGTGATGAGAATCGGTCAGGTATGGCGTGCGCTGGGTACGCCGGACGGCGGTTTTGTACGGATTTGCGGCATCGATGACAAGGCGGGCAAGGAGGTCGTGCACGCGCAGGTACCAACGCGGCGCGGCATGGTGACGGTAACGGCGTGCACCATCAACGGCGACCCGATCGGAAGCAAATTTGTGTGCGTCCATCCCTCCTGTTTCGGCGGCATATTGTATGCCCCGCTGGGATAAACAAATACAACGTGAATGAAGGATGGGAATGAGGACAGTGTCATTGTATGAGCAATACGTCAGGGAATATCGCACGGTTTTACATCTGCTGGAGCAGACCCTGACGAATCTCGTGGACGATCCCGCATGCGACACGCTGGAGCGCCTGCGCCTGCTGCGCGAGGATGTGGTCGCGTCCTTTATCCACCTGACGGAACGCATGCAAGCGCAGGTACGCCAGGGGCAAGTGGAAGTGGATATCGTGCTGGCCGCACTGGTGCGCGAATGCTGCGACGGAATGGCGGCGCTGGAAATCCATTGCACCGTCGACGACGAACGCCACGACGATCCGGAGCTGCGAAGGCAGGCTATCGTCCGGCCCGCCGAAAAGCTGTTTCAGCAAGCCTGCCAACGCATGTTGAAAGGCGTTTGATTCACGGCCGCTGCGTCTTGCGGGCCAAGTACAGGCTGGCGATGACACTGCCCGTCATGTTAGCGCACGCCACGCATCGGCAGGGCGGACGAGCGATGATTGATGATCAGCCAGCGATTTCCAAAGCGCTGGTAGGTGAAGCTATAGCCGGCCGTGACTTGCGCACCGTCGCCGAACCTGAACGTGTAGATACCCGCGTCGATCGCGCTGTTGCAATCGGTCTCGATGCGGCGGCTGTCGATGTGCGCGACCGGCCTGCGTCCAAGAAATTGTTTGAAGTATGCCATCTTATCCTGCGGCGACAGGTGCGGCGCATCCGATCCCGCCGCCAGCAGTACGGATCTGGAGGCGTAGTTGTCGACCACCTGATCCGGCCGGCCGCTTTGCAGCGTCGCGTTCCAGTGGTCGAATAGCGAGGCGATTTCGTTGGCGGATATGGCGGGGCAGATACCCGCCGCACCGGCGTGTGCCTGGGATATCAGTATGGTGTAGAGCAGGGGAATGAGGTGCGGGCGTCGCATGCTGTTTCCTGGACCGTAAACGACAATCCCGGTCCGAAGTATTTCGGACCGGGCTTTCTTACCGGGTGGTGTTCACCTGGTGGTCAGTTCCTTTCGGATGTCCTTAACCACCGTGATAGAGCGGGTTGGGGGCGACGTGCACGCGTACGCGATGCGTGTCGATATCCGCCGGGGCGATCTTCGAGAGCAGGAAACTGTCGCTGGCGCGCAGGGTATCGAAGTGCCATGCGAACGACTTCTCTCCCACGACAAACTTCACCGTGTCGCCCTGCGTGACGTTGACGTACTTCGTCTTCGGCAGGATGTTGATGACGCGGGTGCTTGCGTTGGCCGTCGCGGCAGTACCGTTGACGTTCGTCTTGTTAGCCGCCATGCTGGTGAGCGGGAAGCCGACGACGACTGCTGCGATGATCAGGATTTTTTTCATTAAATTACAATCTCCAAAAATAAAACGAAGGTCTCGCGACTGACATCATGGTCGCGATTCAAGCTATCCACCATCAGGAAAGCTTGTTGATGGTGTAGGGAAATCCTTATGAGCGGCAGGAAAACGACCGGGCCGTGCTCAGGACTTTTCAGGCATGGCGGACGAGTGATGGCTGGTGATCAGCCACTGCGTTCCGGCCCATTTGTAGGTGAAGGTGTAGCGCGCCTTCACTTGCTTGCCGTCCGCGAATTTAAAGGTGTACAGGCCGGCGTCGACCGCGCTGTTGCAATCGATCTCGATACTGCGGCTGTCGATCGTGCCGGACGGTTTCCCTTCGAGAAAGTGCACGAAATACTCTTTCTTTTCGTCCGGCGTCAGGCGCGGCTTGTTCGACAAGGTCGGCAGCAGGACGGACTTATGGGCGTAGTTGGCCACGACCTTGTCCGGATCGCCGGCCCGCAGCGAGGCGTTCCAGCGATCGAACAGGCCGGCGACTTCTTTTTCCGACGTCGCATGACATGCTTCGGTAGCGGCGGCTTGGGTATTCGCCGCCAGCACGAGGCAGGCGAGCGTGAGGATGTTCAGGTAGCGCATGGTTTTCATTACAATCTCCAAAGAAGAAACGAGACCGCCAACAAAGGAGTGGCGATGAACAAAGTATCGGCGTTATAGCCGCGCCGGGAATCGGCTGATCGGCGGATTTTTCCTATGCTGATTGGCATATAATTGGGAACACTGAAAGAGCACGATGACTATCTCCCTGACGCCAACCGATACCGCCGGCAATGCCCGGACCACCCGCAGCCGTTACCGCCACACCGAGGGCAGCGCCGCCCGGCTGCGTTTGCTGACCGATGCCGGCGCCGCCTTCGCCAATGATGGCAATACCGCCGCCGTGATGAAGACCATCCTTGCCCGCGCGCTGGCCTTCCTGTCGATGGAGGAGGGCTTGCTGCTGTACCGGCATGACGATGGCCTGCATGTGCATGCGTCCCAGGGACCGGTCGCGCCGGTCGGGGCTTGCCTGCCCGTCACCGGCGCCTTGCATGCGGCCTTGCAGGAAAACGCGCTGCCGCAGATCCAGCAGGATATCCAGAGCCGGCTGCGGATCGGCCGCGACAAGGCGATCGGCATGGAGGTGCTGGTGCCCTTGCGCTTTCACGGCAAGAGCGCAGGCATACTGGCGCTGATGAGCGCGCGCCAGGTTTCGCCGCCCAACGCCGACGACCTGAGCGTGCTGCAGATATTGGGCACCATGTTGGCGGCGGCCTACCTGGCGGACAGCAAACCGGCGGCGCGCATCGCCACCAGCGAATCGACCGCCAGGCTGAAACAGCTGACGTCGCGCGAGCTTCAGGTGTTCGCATTGATGCCGCGCGGACTGACCAATGCGGCGATGGCGCAGGAGCTCGGCATCGCGGCGGGCACCGTCAAGGTGCACGTCGAGCGCATCCTGCACAAGCTGGATCTGCGCGACCGCACGCAAGCGGCGGTGTACGCGGTGGACTACGGATTCGGCGGATGACCGCGCCCGGCCTGCGCTGGAAGAACTGGTCGCTGACGGTCAAGGGCAGCGCGATCATCGTGGCCTCGCTGGCCATGCTGATCGGTTCCGTGGCGACCAGCTACAAGCTGGAGCGGCAAACCGCCGACGCCACCGGCGAAATGCTGCGCACATTGAAGGTGCAGCGCGATATCCAGCTGCTGCATACCCTGATCGCCGAGGCCGCGACCGGCGTCAGGGGCTATCTGCTGACAGGGGTGGACGATTTCCTGAACCCCTACCGGGCCGCCGAAGTGCAGTTGCCGGCCGCGATGGCGAGCCTGCAGCAAAACGTGCGCGATCCGGAGCAGCTTGAGCGCCTGCGCGTGCTGTTGCCGCTGGTGCGGCAAAAGCTGGCGGGCCTCGATAGCCTGCGCCACAAGTACAACGCGGAACCGGGCGATCTGCGCGCCAGCCTGCTGGCCGGACGGCAAATCCTCAACCAGTTGCGCGACGGCATAGGCGCCATGAATGCGCGCGAGTCGCTGCTGGTCGAGAGCCGCACCGCCGCCGTCCAGGATGCGTTGCGCCGCAATGTACTGATGAACGTGGCCACCATCATGGTCGGGCTGGCCGGCGCGTTCGCCATGCTGCTGTTCACCATCCGCGTCGTGCGGCGGGTCAGGCTGGCGGCGGAGAATGCGGAGCGCCTGGTGAACGACCTGCCGCTGAAGGCGACCGGCGACGCCAGCGACGAATTGGGCCAGCTGGCCGAACGCCTGCACCGGACCGGCCTGCTGCTGGCCAACCGCGCCACCGCAGCGCAGGCGGCCAGCCTGGCCAAGACGGAGTTCCTGTCGCGCACCAGCCATGAATTGCGGACGCCGCTGAATGCCATCCTGGGCTTCGCGCAGTTGCTGGAGACGGACCAGGCCGGCAGCCAGGACCAGCAACATGTGGCGCACATCATCGGCGCGGGAAAACATTTGCTGTCGCTGATCGACGATGTGCTGGATGTCGCCAGCATCGAAGCCGGCAGGCTGTCGATCGCATCGCTGCCGGTCTTGGTGGCGCCGGTGTTGGAGGAAGCGATGGCCTTGCTGAAGCCCTTGGCGAACCAATGCCAGGTGCGCCTGCAACCGCCCGGCGATTGCGGCGGGCTGACGGTACTGGCCGATCGCCAGCGCTTCACGCAAATCGTGCTGAACCTGTTGTCCAACGCCATCAAGTACAACGGCTTGCGTGGTCAGGTGCGCATCACGACGGCAGCGCAGGGCGACATGGTCGCCATCGCCATCGAGGATGACGGCGCCGGCATCGCCGCCGACATGCAGGACAGGCTGTTCACGCCATTCGACCGGCTGGGCGCCGAACGCGGCAGCACCGAGGGCGTCGGCCTGGGCCTGGCGGTCTCGCGATCGCTGGCCGAGGCGATGGGAGGGAGCATTGTCGCCGCCAGCGTGGCGGGCAAGGGCAGTGTGTTCACGATCCGCCTGCCGCGCTCCATGCAGCCGGGGCAAGCGGTGGTGCCGTTGCCGGCCGGCGCGCCCATCGGCCAGGCGGGCCAGGCGATCCGCACGCCCACCGTGCTGTGCATCGACGACGATGCCTCCAGCCTGGCGCTGATTGAAACGCTGATGATGCGGCGACCCAGCTGGCGCCTGCTCACCGCGCGCACCGCCGCCGAGGGATGGGCGCTGGCCCGGCGGCAGGCGCCGGATGTCCTGTTGCTGGATCTGCAGGTGGCAGTTTCTCCCGACGACGACGTGCTGGAGCGCTGGCGCAACGATGCCGCGCTGGCGCAGGTGCCGGTGGTCATCCTGGGAGCCGACGCAGCGCCCGGCACGGCGGCGCGCCTGCTGGAGAACGGCGCGGCCGGCTATCTGAAAAAGCCGCTGGACCTGCCGCAATTTTTTGGACTATTGGACAAGGTAATTCGATGAACGAAGATGATTTGCTTTCCTCGCGCGTGCTGATCATCGATGACCAGCCCGCCAACCTGCGGCTGCTGGAAGACTTGCTGACACGCGAAGGGCTGACCCACGTGGTGGGCACCACCGACGCGCAAAAGGCGCTGGACCTGTATGCCGCGTTCGATCCCGACCTGATCGTGCTGGACCTGATGATGCCGGAACTGGATGGCTATGCCGTGCTGGAGCACCTGAAGCGGCGCGGCGATCCGTATGACTATCGCCCGGTGCTGGTGGTCACCGCCGACGCCACCAGCGAGGCCAAGCGCCGCGCGCTTTCGCTGGGCGCCAAGGATTTCCTGACCAAGCCCTTCGATACGATAGAAGCCATGCTGCGCGTATGGAACCTGCTGGAGACGCGGGCGCTCTACAAGCGGCTGCAGGCGCTGTCGCCGAGCGAACCGCCGATCGCCATGCCATACGGCAAGGTGCCGGGCTAGTCGGCGGCCAGGGCATATTCGATACGGTCGCGGCCATTTTCCTTGGAGCGGTATAGTGCCTGGTCGGCACGCTCGATCAACTCGGCCACAGGTAGCGGGCGGCGCGGGTCGAAAGCGATCGCGCCAAAGCTGCCGGTGACGGTGATGGATTGCTGTTCGCCGATGCGTATCGGTTCGCGGCGGATCGCGTGCCTTAGTTCCTCGACGCGCCCGTGTCCGCCGGCCTCGTCCAGGCCCGGCAGCAGCACCAGGAATTCCTCGCCGCCGTAGCGGCCCACCGCATCGCTTTGCCGCACGGCCGCGCTCAGGCGCGCCACCGCCTCGCGCAGTACCGCGTCGCCGGCGGCATGGCCGTAGTTGTCGTTGACCCGCTTGAAGTGGTCCAGGTCGAGCAGCACCAGCAACAGCGGCTGCTGCTGGGCGATGGCCTGTTCCAGCGCATGCTCGATGATTTCCATGATGGCGCCACGGTTCCAGGCGCCGGTCAGGCTGTCCTTGAGCGCGCGCTGGCGCAATTGCTCGCGCGACAGCTCCAGCTCCCGCGTGCGCTCGCGCACCAGTTGCTCGGTGAGCAGCTGGCGGCGCAGCAGATGGCGCACCCGCAAGCGGTACAGCAGCGTCAACAGCGCCAGCGTCAACAGCCCGCACAGCAGGTAGAACGGCGTGGTGCGCCACCACGGCGGCAGCACCGTAACGGCATGCCGCTGCAGCGGCGAAGCGCTATGGCTGTAGGCGTTGCTGGCGTAGTATTCAAACTGATAGTCGCCGGGGGGCAGGGCGGCGTAACGCAAATGCGGCGTGGCGGATTCGGCCCAGTCGTTCTCCAGTCCCGCAAGCCGGTAATGGAAACGCAGCGCGCCGCGATTCTGCACGTGCAGGCTGGCCAGGTCCAGCTCCAGCGGCGCGCTTGACCATGGCAGCTTCCACGGCTGGTCCAGCGCCAGCGGCTCGGCGCCGCGGTTGGCGGTTTCGATACGCGCGCTCATGTGTTGCGGCGCGAACAGCAGCTCCGGGCGCAGCACATGGGAGGCGCCGTTGCTGGTCGCAATCCACATCGAGCCGTCCACGTCCTCGTAAAAGGCGTTGCCGTTGGTGTCGTTCCAGACCAAGCCGTCGTTCTGGTTGAAGAAGCGCCAATGCTCGCGATTCCAGACCGCCACGCCGGCGTCCGTAGCGACCCACAGCCAGCCGCGCCGATCTTCACGCAAGGCGAGGATGTTGGCGCCAGCCAGCAGACGATGGTCGACCGGCTTTAACTGCATGCCTTGCCCGCCGATGGAGAGGCGCCACAATCTGCTGCGCGTATCGCTCAACCATAGCGTGCCGTCTGCGGAGCAGCTCATGGTGGTCAAATCGCTATCGCCGCCGGGAGGGCGCACGGCGTGACGGCTCCAGTTGGCGCCGTCCAGATGCAGCAGCTGATTCAATCCCAGAAACCATAGTGTGCCGTCCGCTGCCTGGCATTGGGCGTTTGAGGCCATCGTGTCCACCCCGGTTGGCTGAACCAATCCCTCGGGCTGATGCACCGGCTGCGCGCGGGCCGTGGTATCGGTCAGCGAGATGCCGTCGTTGGTGGCCAGCCAGAGGCGCTGCCGGCGGTCGACCAGCAAACCGGTCACCCCCGGCAAGCCGCGTGTATGAACGCTGGCGCCGCCACCGGTCAGCCGCGCCAGCAAACCGGAAAAAGTGGCGCCCCATACCTGGCCGTTGCCATCCAGCGCCAGGCTGGACCACTGAACCGGCTCCAGGCCGGATGCCGCCGGCGCGAAACGCGACGCGCCTGGCAACAAACGGGCCGGACTGGAACGGGTGCCGACAAACAGCGTGCCGGCCCCATCCCGGACAAAGGACAGCACGACGTCGTGCGGCAAACCCTGCGCGGTGGTCCAGTTTTCCCAGTTGCCGTAGCCCAGCCAGTTAATCAGGCCAAGGCCGCGCGAGCCCAGCCACAGGCCGCCGCCCTGGTCGAACTGGAGCGCACTGATGCCGCCGGCCAGGCGCAGCCCATTGGCCGGGCCAAAATGCTCCCATCGATCCCGGTCCCACCGGACCAGGCCGTCATCGGCATTGCTCAGGACACGGCCCTGGCTGTCCTCCACCAGAACCGGCCGCAGGATTTCCTTGCGCATGGTGTCGCCCGGCGGCGCGCGGTCGACAAAACGTTGCGCGCCGGGAGGCAGGGCGATAATGCGGTGGTCGCCGCGCGCCCACAACTGGCCGCCACGGTCGCGCAGGATAGCACGCCAATTCTCCTCCGGCACGCCTTGCGCGGTGCCCCACACGGTGACGCCTTCGGGGCCCCGGTGGCATAGCGCCGGGCCGCACCCCAGCCACAGTGTCGCGTCGGCTTCGGCGAGGACGCCACTGATGCGTGCGAGCCTGGCGTTCTGCGCGATCTGCTCCTCCGAGAAGACCGGCGTCACCCGTGTCTGGTCGCCACGCAGCAGCGTCAGCGTATAGACGCGCTGGCCGGTAACGATATAGCGGGTACCGTCGGGAGCGATGGACATGCTCTGGGATGGCCAGGTATTGATCTTCCGTCCATCGTCGCGCAGTATGGGCCGCAGGCGTTCGCCGACTTTGAGGAAAAGATTGTTGTAATTCGACACCCACAGGTTGTCTTCGTGGTCCACCGTCAGCCCGGTAACCAGCGTCTCGTCCAGGCCGGCGCTTTGCGCGTAGCGCTGAAAACTGGTGCCGTTGTAGCGGTAAAAGCCGTTCTCGGTACCTACCCATATGTAACCGTCGCGGGAGCGCACCATCGCGGTGACGGCCAGGTTCGCCAGGCCGTCCTCCTGCCCGTAATACCGCAGGGGCATTTGTTGTGCCGCCGCGACTGCCGGCAGCAACAGCGCCCATGCAGCCAGGGTACGCAGCATGCGATTTGATGTGATTCGTCCCAGCAAAACTCGGTCCCCGCATTCGTGATTGCGCTATTGGCGCAAGACAAGCTTAGGGTGGAGCACGGATTTTGCCAAGAAGAATTTTTTCATGGCGGGCCGCGTGTTACCATTCCTCCATGCCGGAAAAGAAATCGCTACAACAAGTCAACGCCACCCAGGATGCGCCCCTGGACCAGAGCCTGCTACTCGGCCTGGTCGGCTACAACTGCAAGCGGGCCTACCTGCACATCAAGCCCATGTTCGACAAGCGCATGGCGAAGTACGACTTGCGTCCCGTCGATTTCACCGTCCTCAGCCTGCTCAAGGCCAATCCCAATCTCAGCCAGAAACGCCTGTCCGCCGCCATCCATGTGTCGCCGCCCAACCTGGCGATCCTGCTGGACCGGCTGGCGTCGCGCGGCCTGCTGGCGCGCCAGCGCAATCCGCAAGACAAGCGCTCGCAGATGCTGGTGCTGACCACCGAAGGGAAGCGCTTGTGCGGCAAGGCTGAAAAGACTGTCGGGGAACTGGAGGCGAGCGCCTCCAGCGCATTGACCGCCGCCGAACGGGCGGAGCTGATCCGCCTGCTGCAAAAGATAGGCTGACGGTCCGGAAACTCAGGGCCAGTGCGCGGGCTTGAATTCCTCCGCGCTGCATGCCAGTTGCTGCGCCGCCGCGAAACGCGCGAACTCTCCCGCGCCGACACGATTGGCGAAGATCGACCAGCTGAACATGCGTGCATAGAGCCGCATCCGCTCGCGCGGCTCTTGATGGAACGAGGCATCGGCGGCCAATGCCTGCTTGAGAGCGTCGGCATCCAGGCGCAAGGTGCCTGTGCGCACGCCACCGCCGGCCGCGCCGTCGAACAGCATCAGCTTGTCGGCGCCGGGCTCCTCGTTCCAGCGCGGCCACTCGGGCCGCTGCAGGCGTTCGCCGCGGCCGGGTACGCCGTCGCGGGCAAAGCCGGCCCAGTAGCCGGCCATGGCGTCCGATACCAGTTGGCGGCTGGCGCGGTTGCCCTTGGTGGCGCAGCGCAGCGGATCGAACTCGCCATCGAGGTCGCGCAGCGCGAACGCGATCTCGATCACATGGGCCGCCCCCAGCAGCAGGTTCAGGCGCAGCAGCGGCACCTTCGGATGTTCGTCCCAATCGAAGCGGTAGACCCACACCTGGCTGTGGCCGGACGCCAGCATGCTGCTGGCCGGCGCATCGACGCAGTTGGCCTTCCACAAGTCCGACATATAGCGCGCGTGGCGCTCGTAGTGGCCGGCGTTGCGGATCAGCGGTACCTGGCCCGCCAGCAGGCGGACGAATTCCGGGTTGTTCGCCATGAACAATTTGTACTCGTCGCGATTGCAGCCGATGATGACCGGCACCGCGTTGTAGCGGGCGGTATCGGTGAACCATTGCGCCAGCGGCGCCTGCGGCAGCACCACGCCGTCGCGCAACACGACCGGAGCGTCGTAGAAGCCCAGGCCGGCCGGCGTGATGGCCGCCATCAACTCGGCAGCGGAGCGGGCGCGCAGGTCGGCAGCCAGTTGCCGCCCGCCGGCGCCGGGCGCCAGCGACCAGCGCAGCAGCAGTTCGCTTGAGCTG
Organism: Duganella sp. CT11-25; assembly: GCF_047302815.1. Lineage (NCBI taxonomy): Bacteria > Pseudomonadati > Pseudomonadota > Betaproteobacteria > Burkholderiales > Oxalobacteraceae > Duganella > Duganella sp. CT11-25. Next base: position 640,921 of record NZ_JBKBFD010000001.1, on the reverse strand, counting down.
AGCGCGTGTCCCGGTTCGGCGTCGCCGGCGGCGTTGCGGGCCTCGGCCAGGCTGTGGCTGAGCGTGATCGGCGATTGCAGTATCGCCTTGTGGAACAGGCCCTTGGCCAGCGGGCTGGCCAGCATGGTGTAGATATTCAGGCCGCCGGCCGATTCGCCGAACAGCGTGACGTTGCCGGGATCGCCGCCGAAGGCCGCGATATGCTCGCGCACCCATTCCAGCGCGGCGATGATGTCCAGCGTGCCAAAGTTGCCGGAGCGGTCCAGCGGCGTGTATTCGTCGCCGCCGCCGGCGGGCTCGTCCTCCAATCCGGCCAGACTGAACCAGCCGAAGATGCCGTGACGGTAGTTCAGCGACACCACCAGCACCTGGTCATGGCCGGCCAGGTTGCGCAGCGCGGTGTAGGCCGACGCGCTGCCGGCGGTGTTGGCGCCGCCGTGTATCCACACCATCACCGGCAGTCGCGGCGCGTCCTGCGCCAGTTGCTCGGGCGTCATCTTCGGCGCGAACACGTTGAGCGTCAGGCAGTCTTCGGAGCCGGTCACGCGGCCCCATTGCTTGCGCGGCGCGCCGATGGTCTCGCCGGCGAATTGCATGGCAGCCGCGCCGTACTGCAGCGCCTGGCGTACGCTGGTCCAGGCTTGCGGCGGCCGCGGCGCCTTCCAGCGCAGCTCGCCCACCGGCGGCCGGGCGTAGGGAATGCCGAGCCAGGCGTGGGTGGCATGACGCTCGCCGTAGCCGATCACCGGACCGAGGCCGGTCATGCGCAGCGAGTCCGGATCTGGCTGGCGCGATGGCTGGCCCGGCAACAGGAAGTGGGCCAGGGCCGGCAGCAGCACCAGCGCACCCACCATATTCCACAGGAACATGAAGGCCAGCAGGATGCCCATGTCGGCCTGGAATTTGATCGGCGACCAGATCCAGGTCGCCACCGCGATGGCCAGCGTGACGCCGGTCAGCATCACCACCTTGCCGGTGAACTGCAGCGCATGGTGGAAGGCTTCCGACAGCGTGGCGCCGGCGCGCTGGCGGGCCAACACCACGCTCAGCACGTACAGCGCGTAGTCGACGCCGATGCCGACGCCAAGCGCGATCACCGGCAGCGTGGCGACCTTGACGCCCATGCCCAGCCACACCATCAGCACCTCGCACAGGATCGAGGTCAGCACCAGCGGCAGCACGGCGACCGCCACCGCGCGCCACGAACGGAAGGTCAGGTAGCACAGCACGATGACCGCGCCGTAGACCCAGTAAAGCATGTCGTGCATGGCTTTCTTGACGACGATGTTGGTGGCGGCCTCGATGCCGGCGCTGCCGGCCGCCAGCAGGAACTGTTCCTGCGGCGTGTCGTTGGCGGCGGCGAAGCGCTCGACCGTGCCGACCACGCCGTTCAGCGTGGCAGCCTTGTGGTCCTTCAGGTAGACGTACAGCGACAGCAGCGAGCAGTTCTGGTTGAACAGTTCGCGCGGCGCGCGGGTCTGCACCGCGCCCAGCGCGCTCTGGTTGGGCGTCAGGTTGTACCACTTGAAGTTGCCTTCGTTGTAGCCGCTGGCGGCCAGCTTGCTGAGCGAGGCCATCGAGTTGGTCGAGTCCACGCCAGGCAGTTGCTCCAGCTGCCAGGCCAGCGCATCGACCTTGGCCAGCGTCTGGTACTGGGTGCACTGGTCGGCGGCGGTCTTGACCATCACCACCAGCACGTCGGCGCTGGCGGCGTAGTTGCGCACCATGAAGGCGTTGTCGCGGTTGTAGCGCGAATCCGCGCGCAGCTCCGGCGCGCCTGGATCCAGGTCGCCCACCTGTAGTTGCAGGCTGACCATGAAGCCCAGCGCGGCCAGCACGGCGCTGGCCGCGACCGTCACCGTGGCCCAGCGCCGCTGCGTGAAGCGGTCCAGCAACGTCCACAACCACGGCTTGCTGCCGTGCTGCGCCTGGTCAGCCTGCAGGCTGCGTGCCGCCGCCTTGGCGCTGACGCCGGTGTACGACAACAGGATGGGCAACAGCACCAGGTTGGTGAAGATCAGCACCGCGACGCCGATGCTGGCGATGACGGCCAGGTCCTGGATCACCTTGATCTCGATCATCGTCAGCACCAGGAAGCCGACCGCGTCGCACAGCAGCGCCGACATGCCGGCGGCGAACAGGCGGCGGAAGGTGTAGCGCGCGGCCACCACCTTGTGCGTTCCGCGCCCCACATCCTGCATGATGCCGTTCATTTTTTGCGCGCCGTGGCTCATGCCGATCGCGAACACCAGGAAGGGCACCAGCACCGAGTATGGATCGAGCTCGTAATGCAGCAGCGACAGCAGGCCGAACTGCCACAGCACCGCCACCAGGGAACACAGCATCACCAGCATGGTGCTGCGCCAGCAGCGCGTGTACCAGTACAGCACGGCGCTGGCGATGGCGATGGCCACCACGAAGAACAGCAGCACCTGTTGCAGTCCTTCGATCAGGTCGCCGACGATCTTGGTGAAACCGGTGATGTGGATGTCCACGCCCTCGGCCTGGTACTTGGCGCGCACCGCTTCCAGCTGCTGTGAGAACTGGCGGTAGTCCAGCGCCTGGCCGGTCTGCGGATTGATGTCCAGCAGCGGCACGAACAGCATGGTCGACCGGAAGTTGGCGGCGACGATCTGGCCGATCTCGCCAGAGCGTTCGACGTTGGCGCGCAATACCTCCATGCTGTGCGGCGAACCGTCGTAGTCGTCCGGGATCACGGTGCCGCCGTCCAGGCCATCCTCGGTGACGGCGGTCCAGCGGGTGTTGGCGGTCCACAGCGATTTCATGAACGGCCGGTCGACCCCGGGCAGCAGGTAGATTTCATCGTTCATCTTCTGCAGCGTGGCCAGGTAGCGGGCGTCGAAGATGCCGCCTTCGCGCGCGGCGACGGCGATGCGCAGCGAGTTGCCCAATCCGCTCAGCTCGGCCTTGTGCTCCAGGTAGTTGCGCACGTAGGGGTGCGCGGTGGGGATCATCTTGTCGAAGCTGGCGTTGAGCCGCAGGTGCGTGGCTTGCCAGCCCAGCAGCGCGGTCAATATCAGGCACAGCGCGATGATCAGCGGACGGAAGTTGAATAGCGCGCGCTCCGCCAGGTTGCCGGAGCCGGTGTCGAAATCCTGCAGCCGCCGGATGACGGGCTGCTGGTCCAGGTCTTGTTCGTTATGCATAAGGATTCCTGCCTATTTTGTTGAAGATGCCAGGCGCTTGACGCCGCGCAGGCCGGCCACCACCAGCGCGCCGTCCGCGGCCTGCACCAGCGCGGCGGCGGGCAGCGGCTGCGATGCGGACTGGCGCGCGAAGCTGCGGCCCTGGTCGCGGCTGAGCAGCACGTCGCCGCCCTGGCTGAGCAGCGCCAGGCTGCCGTCGGCCAGCGCGATGCCGGCCGTCAGCGCCTGCTGCAGGCCGGTGTCGACCTGCGTCCAGCTACGGCCCTGGTCGGCCGACCAGTAGGCGCTGCCGCGCAGGCCGTAGGCCACCAGTTCGCCGCCGGGCGCCGTCATCAGCCCGAAGTAGCTGCCCTTGTAGGGCGAGGCCAGCGCCTCGAAGCTGGCGCCCTGGTCCAGCGAGCGGAACAGCGTGCCCTGTTCTCCGGCCAGGTAGAGCGCGCCGCCGCCGGCGCGCATGCCGTACAGGTGCAGGTTTTTCGGATTGGGCACGTGCTCCTGCCATGGCTGCCAGCTGCGGCCGCCGTCGGCGGTGCGGAACAGCAGGTTATAGGCGCCCACGATGTAGCCGTTGCTGGCGTCGGCGAAGTACAGGTCGAGGAAGGGCTTGTCCGGGCCGTCCGCCTGCAACTGGGCGGCGGCGCGCACGGCGGCGGGGGTGGTGGCCGCGCGCGCCATGCTGTCGGCGGCCTGCAGGCCGTCGAACTGCTTATGCCAGGATAGGCCGCCATCGGCCGTGTGCAGCACGACGCCCAGGTGGCCGACAGCCCAGCCCAGTTCCGGCGTGACGAACTGCACCGCCGCCAGGCTGACTTGCACCGGTGTGCGGGCCTGGCGCCAGGTCGCGCCGTTGTCGTCGGACAGCAGCACGATGCCGCGTTCGCCGACCGCCACCAGCCGCTTGCCGGCCGCCGCCAGCGCCAGCATGACGGCGCCGCCGGCCTTGGCCGACTGGATGGCGGGGGAGGTCAGTGCCGCCGGTTGCGCGGCCCAGGCCGGAGACAGCAACAGCGCGCTGGCCGCCAGTGCCGGGAGATAGTTTTTGAGAGTCGCCATGATGTTTAACCGTTATCGTGAATGCCGTCGCGCGAACAACCATCGCGTCGCTCCCGTTTTCGCGAGGACGACGCGGTGGCGGCTAGCGCGAACCCTGGTTGGCCAGTTCTTCCGGACCGAAGTAGCTGGTCGGCAGGCGCGGGATGGCCTTGTACTGGACCGGCAACTCGTTCGACGAAGCGTTCAGCAGGTAGGCGCCGGTCTGCACGTTGTAAGTGCCCCACATGACGTTGCCGATGACTGCGGGAAGGTCGGGCGCGAGCAGCGTCAGCGTGTAGTTGCTGCGCCAGATCTGGCCCTGGGCGTCATAGCCGTCGGTCAGGATGGCCTGCCAGGTGTCTTCGTCGAGGTAGTAGCGGCGCTTGGCCACCACGTGGCGCTTGCCGGGCGCCAGCGTCGCCTCCACTTCCCACACGCGGTGCAGTTCCCAGCGCACCAGGTCGGGATTGAGGAATTGCGGCCCCACCAGGTCGTCGATCTTGGCGGCGGCGGCGCGGTTGTTGTTATACGGGATGTACAGCTCCTTCTTGCCGATCAGCTTCAGCTCGTGATGGTCGATCGGGCCGAACATCATGAACGCCTCGTCGAAGAAGCCAATGCCGGAGGTGACCGAATCCGGCGTGTCGTAGGCCACCGACGGCGCGCGGCGCACGCGGCGCTGGCCCACCAGGTATTGCCACAGCGCGCGCGGCGACTTCTCGTTCAGGCCGTCCTGCGCCAGGATGCCTTCGCCCGCCTTGGAGGCCGGCGCGCGCGTGATCAGGCGGCCGTACTGGTACATGCCGTCCATCTTCTCGGGGCTGCCTTCCTTGAAGTAGTAAGGCCGCATGATGGTCTGCTCGGCCTCGTTGGCCAGCGAGCGCTTGCCGTCCGGCGTAACGATCCAGGTGCGGGTGGCGTAGATCGCGGTCTCGCCGGTCCAGGCCAGGCGGTGGTTCCACACCGCTTCATAGCCGGTTTTCGGAATCGGGAACGGCGTGCCGCCGAAGGCGCCTTCGACGCCGAAGCCGCCGTCGACCGCCTTGGCGCGGGTGGCGTTCTTGTAGGTGTTGTCGTAGACCCAGTTCGGCGCGCCGCCGGTGCGGTGGGTCGGATAGACGTCGACCCGGTAGGCCGGATACTTCTTCAGCATGGCGACGGTGCCGGCCGACAGCCTGGCCGCATACTGGTCGACGTTCTTGCCGGTGATGCTCAGCACCGGTTTCTCGGCGGCGAACGGATCGGCGCGGGCGTCGCCCGGCTTGTAGCCGGCCGGCACCTTGGCGTAGACGCCGTCCCAGGCGGGAATGCTGCCGTCCTTGTTGCCGGCCTTTTCGGCGCCCAGCGGCGTCAGCGTGGTTTTCAGCGCGGCCGCTTCGTCGGCGGTGACGGCTGCCGTGGCAAGGCCGTTGCCGAGCATCAGGGCGATGGCGCCGGCCAGGAGATGTGCGTTTGGTTTCATGTTCGGATCCGTTTCAGAAGGCGCGTTTGATATTGAGCGAGATGTAGTCGCGGTCCTTGAGCGACTGCGCGTAGCTCAGGATCGGCGTGTTGGTCGCCGGATTATTCTTGAGGAAGGTGCCGGCGGCGCCCAGGAAGCGCACGTAGCTGATGCCGAACTTCCAGTCCTGCTGGTAGGTGCCGCTGATGCCGATATTGAAATCGCCGCCATGCGCGCTGCCGCCGTTGAAGTTGAAGATGGTCGAGGAGCGGCCGTCGATGTTGTAGCCCAGGCCGATCGGCACCGTCAGGTCCAGCCCCGTCAGCACCTGGTAATAGGCCGGCTCGAAGATCATGCGCACCGCGCTGGCGTCGCGCGTGGTGTTGGGATCGAGCGAACCGAGAAAGCTGACGCTGGTGCGGCGGTTCCATGCCAGTTCGCCCAGCAGCGAGCCGCCCTGGAACAGGCTGTTGGTCGGCAGCACGTAGATGGCCGACAGGTTGACGTGGGCGCTGTTGCCGACCGCGTAGGCCGGGTTGCCGCTGTTGTCGGCGAGCGCGCCGCCGCCCAGTCGCGACAGGAAGTTCGGCGTCGGGTCGCTGACCAGCGGCGTATTGCGGCGCACCGAGACCTCGGCCGCGACATTGACCCCGCCCAGCACCGTACTGGCGCTGGCGCCGTAGGTCTTGATGCCTTCCGCGTACACCGCCTGCACCGTGGCCGGCGCGCCGGGCGGGAAGGCCGGCGCGAAGCCGAGGTAGAAGTACGGCGTCTTGTCGTGATAGCGCGCCGCATACAGGCCGAATTCGATGTCGGTGCCGGCCGGTGTGAACTTGACCTGGGCGCCGCCCTGGCCGGCGTTCTTGGCCTTCATGTCGGGCTGGGTGTAGAACGCCGGCGCGCCGGAATTGGTCGGCGCGACCAGGTAGGCGCTGGCGCCGGCGCCGGCCGCATCGTAGCTGCTCAGGTAACTGCCGACACCGGGAATCAGCGTCGGCCGCCATTCGAGCTGGTAGTAGGCGCCGATCGAGACATTGGGCAGCACCTGCAACTGGCCCGACAGCTGGTTCACCGGACGCAGGATTTCCTTGAACTGCGCGCCCGGCACCGACAGCAGCTTGACCAGGTCGACCGGGCCCTGGGCGTTGGCGATGCCGTTGGCGCCGAAGAACAGGCTCTCGCCGTATTGCAGCGTGTGGCGGCCCAGGCGCACGGTCCCAGGCAGGTCGCCGATGCTGCCCTTGCCGAACACGAAGGCGTCCAGCAGTTCGGCGTTGCGGCCGTGCAGGATGCGGGTGCCCTTGGTGAATTCCTGGTTGCCGTTGCCGGTCAGGACGCCGGCGTTGCTGCCGGCCGAGGCGTTGTCGTTGCTGCTGTTGTAGACCGAGTCGTACCAGGCGGCGGCGCTGATGCGCAGGCCAGCGTTGCGGGTGCCGACGTCGAGTTCCGTCAGCCAGTCGACGCGGTTCGACACCACGCCCTTGTTGCGGAAGTTCTGGTTGCCGTCGTCGAGGTTGTAGCCGGTGAAGTCGGCGGCGCCGTAGCCGGGATAGCCGCCCGCCAGCAGGCGCGGGTCGGCATCCTTCAGGCGATAGGCGGCGCTGTACTTGATGGTGTTGTTCCAGCTGACCTTGACGTCGGAGCCGGTATCGAATTCGAAGGCCAGCGCCGGGTGGCAGGGCAGGGCGGCGGCAACGGCCAGCGCCAGCATGCGGAATGCAGGTTGTTGTTTCATGTCTCCCCCAGGGGTAGTTTTAGGTATGGGTGCTGCTTGGTGTAGCGTCAGATGAAGGTCGAGGCCAGCCCTCCATCGACCGGGATGTTGACGCCGCTGATCCAGCGCGCAGCATCGGAGCAGAGGAAGGCCACCACCGGCGCCACCTCGTCCGGGTAAGCCGGACGCTTCATGCGCGCCGAGTCGCGCTGCACGCGCTCCTCGCCCAGCATGGAGACGAAGTCGCCGAGGATGGGCGTGAACACGGGGCCGGGCGCGACGCAGTTCATGCGCACCGACTTCTCGAGGAACCAGGGCTGCGACTGCACGTGGGACCAGACCAGCAGCGCCTCCTTGAAGTATTGGTAGCAGGTATCCTGCGGCACCGGGTGGTCGCGCAGCCAGTCGGCGCCGGCGTCGAAACCCCGCACTTCCGCCAGCTCCTTGTGCAGCAGTACCCGCAGCGGCCATTCGACGCCGAGGATGGAGGCGATGTTGACGATGGAACCGCCGGCGGGCATGCGCTCCAGCACCTGCTCGGTCAGGTGGCGCAGGCCCAGGTAGTTGACCCGCGCCACCAGCTTGCCGGGCGCCGTGCCGGGCACGCCGGCCACGTTGCACAGCGCGTCGACGCGCGCCGGCAACTGCGCCACGGCGGCGTCGATGCCTTCTATGGTGCCGAGGTCGGCCTGGATGAAAGCGTCCAGCGTCAGGCCGGGCGCGTTGCGGTCGATGCCAATCACGGTGGCGCCGCTGGCGCGCGCCAGACGGGCGGTTTCGGCGCCGATGCCGGAGCAGGCGCCGGTGATGACGATGGTTTTATTGAGTAATTCCATGGTGTCTCTCGTTGGTTGTTGTCGTTGGTGGTTGTCGTTGATCAAAATGGATAGTGCGGCGCTTCGCTCTTGATGGTCAGCCATTGCCATTGCGAGAATTCGTCCCAGTCGGCCGGTCCGCCGTGGCGGCCGCCGTTGCCGGAACTGCCGCTGCCGCCGAACGGCGCGTGCACCTCGGCCAGCACGGTCTGGTCGTTGACGTGCGCATGGCCGCACGGCACGCTGTTGACGATGCGCATGGCGCGCGCCAGCGACGGCGAGATCACGCCCAGCGCCAGGCAGCCCTCGGTCTGCGAGGCCAGCGCGATGGCGTCGTCGTCGCTGTCGAACACCGTGATCGAGGCCACGGGGCCGAACAATTCTTCCTCGAAGCAGCGCATGCCGGGCTTGACGTCCGCCAGCACGGTGGGGCGGTAGAAGCGGCCATCGTGGCCGCCGCCGGCCAGCAGCGTGGCGCCGGCCGCGACCGAGTCCTGCACGATGCCGTGCAGGCGCTCGACCTGGCGGCCGTTGATCAAGGGGCCCAGCGCCACCGCGCCGCTCATCGGATCGCCGACCGGCAGGTTGGCCGCCTTGTCCAGCAGGCGATCGGTGACGGCGGCGGCGATGCCGCGCTGGAGCAGGATGCGGCCTGCCGCCATGCAGATCTGGCCCTGGTGCAGGTACGCGCCCCAGGCCACGTTGGCGGCGGCGATGTCGGGATCGGCGTCGTCGAGGATCACCAGCGAATTCTTGCCGCCCAGTTCCAGCGATACCTTCTTCAGCGAGCGTCCGGCCAGTTCGGCCACGCGGCGGCCGACGGCGGTGGAACCGGTGAAGGACAGCATGGCGATATCGGGATGGCTGCACAGCGCCTCGCCGGCATCGGCGCCGCCGGGCAGCACATGCAGCACACCGGGCGGCAGGCCGGCCTCCTCGAAGATGCGGGCGATGATGACGCCGCCCGACACCGGCGTTTGCAGGTCCGGCTTGTGGACCACGGCGTTGCCCACCGCCAGCGCCGGCGCGATCGAGCGCAGCGACAGGATCAGCGGGAAGTTGAATGGCGAGATCACGCCCACCACGCCGTGCGGCACGCGCCGCGCGATGCTGAACTGGCCGTGCTGCGCGGCCAGCAACTGGCCCTGGGGCTGGGTCAGCATGGCGGCCGCCTCGTGCAGGTGGGCCACGGCCTCGCGCAACTCCAGCTGGGCCTTGGGCATGATGCCGCCGGTTTCGCGCGCGATCCATACGGCCAATTCGTCGTGATGCAATTCCAGCAGCGCGGCGGCGCGGCGGAAGATGCCGGCGCGTTGCTTGTAGTCGCTGGCGGCCCAGGCTCGCTGGGCGGCGCGGGCGCCGATGGCGGAGCGCGCCACGTCGGCGCCGCTGGCCCTGCCGGTGTGGCCCAGCGTGGCGCCGGTGGCCGGTTCGATGATGGGCTGGCTGCCTCCTTGCGCGGCGGTCCAGCCGCCGTCAAAGATCTTGCCCTGCCAGGTGGTGTCGTGTAAAAACGCGATCGCGTCGGGTGCGCCCATGTTGGTCTCCTGTGGCGTGGGTTGTTGTGGCTTTTTATGCTGTATTAGCCAGTTCCGTGCCAGTGTCTCGAGGCCAGCGCATGCCGCACTGCGATACCATGCTAAATGCTTATATTTAATAACTAATTTCAAAAGCGACGGGTCAACTGCTGCGACGCAGCAGGGTTGGTGCCGCGATAAATATTTAACCAAATGATCAAAAGCCTGCGGCGCCGTTGTACCATTTGATGAAACCGCTCAGCTCCCTCCAAGGAACACGATGAAGAAAGTGCAGCAGGTGTCGCTGGCCGACATGGCCAAGGCCGAAAGCCGGATCCTCAACCGCGGCGACCTGGCCCACATGAACGCGGGCGCGCCGCCGACGCTGGACGACCTGCTGCAAAGCCTGCAGTTTTCGCCCGGCGACGGCCGCATCTGGCTGAATGGGCAGCGCATGCAGCTGATGCACACCAGCTCATTGGGCGACCTGCGGCGCGAGCTGATGGACAGCCTGGGCATGGAGAAGACGCGCGGCATGCTGACGCGGGTCGGCTACTCGGCCGGCATGCGCGATGCGCAGCTGCTGCGCGAGCGCTGGCCGGACGCCGAGCCCGCGGCGTTGTTCGCCGCCGGCCCGCGCATGCATGCGCTGGAAGGCGCGGTGAAAGTCGAGCCGCTGCATTTTGAATTCGATGTCGAACGCGGCACCTATCACGGCGAATTCCTGTGGCACCACTCCAGCGAGGACGAGGGCCACATCGCGCATTTCGGCATCGGCACCGAGCCGGCCTGCTGGATGCAGACCGGCTACGCGATCGGCTACACCAGCGCGCTGGTGGGGCGATTGATCGTCTACCGCGAGGTGGAATGCCAGTCCATGGGCCACCGCCAGTGCCGCCTGCTGGGCAAGCCGGCCGACGAGTGGGACGATATCGAGGATGACCTCAGCTACCTGAACGCGGAAGCCTTCGTCAGCACCGCCGCCTACGGCCAGCGTACCGGCGCCACGTCGAAGAACACCGCCGTGCTGTTCCCGGCCGACGCGGCGGCCGGCCAGGACAAGCAGATGGTGGGCGTGTCGTCGGCTTTCAACGCGGCCTGCCACATGCTGCGGCGGGTGGCGCCGACCGAGGCCACGGTGCTGTTCACCGGCGAATCGGGCGTCGGCAAGGAGATGTTCGCGTCGATGCTGCACCAGATCAGCGCCCGTAAGCAGCAGCCCTTCATCGCCGTCAACTGCGCCGCGATCCCGGAGACGCTGATCGAATCGGAACTGTTCGGCGTCGAGCGCGGCGCCTTCACCGGCGCCTCGGAATCGCGCCCCGGACGCTTCGAGCGGGCCAACGGCGGCACGTTGTTCCTCGATGAGATCGCGACACTGAGCATGGTCGCCCAGGGCAAGCTGCTGCGCGCACTGCAGGAAGGCGAGATCGAACGCGTCGGCGGCGCGCGCAGCATCCGCCTCAGCGTGCGGGTGGTGGCCGCCACCAACGTCAACCTGCGCGAGGAAATCCGCCAGGGCCGCTTCCGCGAAGACCTGTTCTTCCGCCTGAACGTGTTCCCCATCCATCTGCCGCCGCTGCGCGACCGGCGCGACGACATCCCGCTGTTGATGAGCTACTTCCTGCGCCACTACGGCCAGAAGCACCAGCGCCGCGTGACCGGCTTTACCGCGCGGGCGGTGGACGCGCTGCTCAACTACGCCTTCCCGGGCAATATCCGCGAACTGCAAAACCTGGTCGAGCGCGGCACCATCTACGCCAATGAAGACGGCCCGATCGACCTGCCGCACCTGTTCACCAGCGGCGAGGATGCGGCGCAGTCGTACTTCTCGCTCAGCGTGACCGGGCAGCTGCGCCAGCGCGATGCGGCGCAGGGCGAGACTGGAGGCCAAGGCAAGCAATTGCTGGACATGGTGCCCGGCATGCTCAATCCCGGCGGCGGCGCCTGGTCGCTGGACCAGCTGGAGCAGGCGCTGATCGGCGCCGCCGTCGAGCAGGCGCAGGGCAACCTGTCGGCGGCGGCGCGGCTGCTGGGGCTGAGCCGGCCCAAGCTGGCGTACCGCATGCGCAAGCGGGAAGAGGAGGCGGCCGCCGGCCAGGCGCCGGCCGGCGCCACTTACTCGAACTGAATCCTGGTGATGTAATAGGCGCTGTAGGCATTGGCCTGCGCTTGCCAGCTGATGCCGTCGATGCGCTTGCCGTCGACGCCCAGTTCCTTGAGCGGGACCTCGACCTGGGTCCAGGTCTTGGCCTTGGGCTGGATCAGGAACGACGATTCAACCGCCTTGCCGTCCACCATGGCTTTGATCGCCAGGTCCTGGCCACCCTTGGCGCCGCCGTTGATGCTGAACGTCAGCTTGCTGTAGCCTTCGGTCGGAAAAGCGTCGTGATGCAACAACAGCCCGCTCCATGGATCGCCTTCGACCTTGATCGGCTTGGCGCCGCCGGCCGGCACGGCCAATTCCACCTTGGCCCAGCTCCAGTTCTGCCAGCCGTTCTTCAGTTCATCGTCATAAGCGACAAAGGGTTTTCCCTGCGCCTGGGCGAATAAGGGCTTGGCCAGAAGCGATGCGGCCAACCCCGCCAGGGAGGTTAAGAAAGCGCGACGTGTTGTCTGCATAAATTGTCTCCTGTGACTGTCATTTTTGTCGTCGAAAATGTACAGGCGAGCCGCCATTTTTTCAACCCGACCCGGCGTTTTTCACCATGTTTAGTCGATGGCGCGCAACGGCATCAGGAAATCCCTACACGGAGATCAGCATGGGCCGATGTTGCATCGGCATGTTCCTTGTTAGTATCAAACTGGAACATAAGTTTCCATATGGTAAAAATAAAAAAGGGATGTCCATGTCTACTCGCAAGCTCTTCGCCGCCGCCCTGCTGGCCGCCAGCGTCTCCTCGCACGCCGCCGTCACCGTGTTCTCGGATAATTTCGACGCCGATGCGACGCGCAACAACGCGACCGGGTTCGTCCACGGCTGGACCGTCACCAACGGCACGGTCGACGTTGACGGCCAGGGCTTCGTGCACAACGAATTGCCAGGCAACGGCCACTACATCGACCTGGATGGCAGCAGCCTGAAGGCGGGCGTGTTCAGCAACAGCATCAGCGTGAACGCCGGCCAGACCTACACCATGAATTTCGATATCGCCGGCAACCAACGCAACTGGGGCTCGGATACCGTCGATGTCAGCTTCGGCACCACATCCCAGACCTATGTGATCGGCCAATCGGATCGCCTGTCGACCAAGACGCTGACCTTTACGCCGAGCACTTCCGGTCTCTACAGCTTCAGCTTTCACAACCGTGGCGGCGACAACCGCGGCGCCTTCCTGGAGCAGGTGACCATCACCACGGTGCCGGAACCGGAGACGTATGCCATGTTGCTGGCCGGCTTGGCCGGACTCGGTTTTGTGGCCCGCCGTCGTTTGCAGGGCTCGTAAGCCGATATTCGTTGGTTCAGATAAAATGATTGATTCGCGTGCAACCACAGGTCGCACGGTCACCTAGTCAGGAGTAATGAATGACGGATCAATCAAACTACGTACCGCCGAAAGTTTGGGCTTCCCCGGCGTCTTCGGGCGGCACGTTTGCCAGCATTAACCGCCCGGTCGCCGGCGCCACCCATGAGCAGGCGCTGCCGGTCGGGAAACATCCGCTGCAGCTGTATTCGCTGGGCACTCCGAACGGGGTAAAGGTCACGATCATGCTGGAAGAGCTGCTGGCGCTCGGCCATGCCGGCGCCGAGTATGACGCCTGGCTGATCCGGATCAACGAAGGCGCCCAGTTCTCAAGCGGGTTCGTCGACATCAATCCGAATTCGAAGATCCCGGCCCTGGTCGATCACAGCGAAGCGCAGCCGCTGCGCGTGTTCGAATCCGGTTCGATCCTGGTGTATCTGGCGGACAAGTTCGACGCCTTCCTGCCGAAGGATAGGGCGCCGCGTACCGAGGCCTTGAACTGGCTGTTCTGGCAGATGGGCTCGGCGCCGTTTGTCGGCGGCGGCTTCGGGCATTTCTATGCCTACGCCCCGGAGAAGCTGCAATACCCGATCGACCGCTACGCGATGGAGACCAAGCGCCAGCTCGACGTGCTTGACCGCCAGCTCGCAGTACATCGCTATGTGGCAGGCGACGAGTACACGATTGCCGACATGGCGATCTGGCCCTGGTACGGCAATATGGTGTTGGGACATCTGTACGAAGCGGGCGAATTCCTGTCCGTGCACGAATATGTGCATGTCCGGCGTTGGGCCGACGAGATCGCCGCGCGTCCCGCCGTCGTCCGGGGACGCAAGGTCAACCGGGTGTTCGGCAAGCCGGAAGACCAGGTGCCGGAACGCCACGACGCATCCGATCTCGGTTGATGCAAGACCTTGTTCCCCGGCGCTAGGCCGGCGGAACACCCGCTGCCAGGAAGACTGCCTTGATGTCGTCCAGTTTATCGTCGATGGAGTAGGGCAGCGCCTTGGCCAGCAGGTCGAGGATGATGAGCGCGTTGAGGGCGCCGTCCTCGTCCACCGCCTGCCGCAGGCGCCTGGCCATCGCGGCGTTGACGCTTTGCAGCGCCAGATACCGCGCCTTCAGGCCATCCAGTTCCCAGTCCGGCACGCCACCTTGCCTGGCGAGAAAATACTGTCCCAGCAAGTAGGTGGAGGCCGCGCGGTAGATGGTTTCCTCCTCGGAGGCGAACGGCAAATGAAAATGCGCCATGGGACGCAGAAAGTCCGCGTGCGGGCATGCGCTGCTGGCGGCCAGCAATCCCATCAATGCCCCGACGCCGCGCTGCACGCTAGTGTCCTTGCTGACGCTGCGCTCCGCCGTCTCCACCCGCACCTCGACCTGCTCATACGAACGCAGCTTGCCCATGATGGCGACCAGCGGCACCAGACGCACCGCCATCGGGCAATGGGGTGCGCTGTCGGGCCGCAGCGGGCAATTCGGACATTGCTGGAACCCAAGCGCGGTCCAGGCCGGCAGGTCGGCTGGCGCCGTCCCGGTATCGGGCGTGACCGCGCAGCTCGCGCTATGACCGTCGGCGAAGCGAAAGTGATAGACCACGTTCTGCATGGACACTCCTTAAGTCGCGATCATGGCGCGGCCGAACGGTTCAATTGTTGAACATCATAGGCTACTTTATTTAGTGACGAGTGGAAATCTAAGCCAGGCGTCCGGCCATCACGCCGCCATCGACCGGTAACACGGTGCCGGTGATCCACGATGCGTTCGGCGAGGCCAGGAACAGGATCGCCTCGGCGATATCGGCCGGCTGGCCGTTGCGGCCCAGCGGATGGAAGGCGTTGAACCCGGGCAGGGCATCCCTGACCTGCTCGTCCGTCATGAAGGTGTTGTAGACCGGGGTCTCCACTACAGCCGGCGCGACGGTGTTGATGCGGATGTTCGCGGCCGCCAGTTCGATGGCCAGGTTGCGCGTCAGCGCATGCACGCCGGCGTTGGCGGCCGAGTAAGCGGACGACGGCGTCGCGCCGATGGCCTGCAGTGCCCACAGCGATCCGGTCTGCACGATGGCGCCGCCGCCGCGCAGCCGCATCGCTTTCGCGGCCGCCTGGGCCATGAAGAATTTACCCTTGAGGATGGTATCCAGGAACCAGTCGTACTCAGACTCGTTCACTTCGAGGAAGGCCTTTGGCCGGAACACGCCGGCGTTATTGACGAGGATGTCGACGCCGCCGAAAGCCGTGGTGGCCACCTCGACCAGCTTGGCGGCGGTAGCCGGCAGGGCGATATCGCCGGCGTACATGCGGACTTTGGTGCCGCCTGGATCGATTTCCGACGCCGCCAGCTTCAGCTTTGCTTCATCGCGGCCACCGATGACGACACTGGCGCCAGCCTTGACGAGACGAACAGCCACTTCCTTGCCGATACCGGAACCGCCCCCGGTGACGATGGCAACCTTGGAAGAAAAAGTATTCATGATAGTTCCTTATGTTTAGTTGAATATCCGTATTTTTCCCTCAATCAGCTTCCAGGACAAACCAGTTAAACTATGCAATCCTGAAAGAAAATCTTTATCATCATGAAAACTCCCATCTACCTGAATGCGCTGCGCGCGTTTGAAGCCAGCGCCCGGCATCAAAGCTTTTCCAGCGCGGCGGACGAACTGAATGTCACGCCCGCCGCGGTCGGCCAGCTGGTGCGCAGCCTGGAGGAATGGTTGGGTACGTCGCTGTTTCTCCGGATCGCCACCGGCAGGGCAAGGCTGGTAGCGACCGATGTTGCGCAGCGCGCGCTGCCGGATATCCGGGCCGGATTCGACCGGCTCAGCCTGGGCCTGGAACGCCTCAAGGAGGGCTCGACCAGCGGCCTGCTGACCGTGACCGTCAGCCCCGCGTTTGCGGCCAAATGGTTGCTGCCGCGCATCGAAGGCTTTCACGCAGCGTGGCCGGACACCGACGTGCGCCTGGACACCAACCTGAAGCCGGTCGATTTCACCGCGCAAGGCATCGATATCGGCGTGCGCTATGGCGCGGGCGCCTGGCCGGGACTGGTGGCGGAAAAGCTGATGGAGGAGGAGATCTATCCGGTCTGCTCGCCCGTACTGCTGCGCCGGCAGGGGCAGCCAGGCAAGCCCGGCGACCTGGCCCACGAAACTTTGATCCATGACTTGTCGATGGACAGTTACGCCGGTTTTCCGTCATGGAATGCGTGGCTCGACAGCGCCGGCGTCGCGGACGTCGCGACCACGCGCGGCATGCGGATTAACAATTCCGCTGCCGTGCTGCAAGCCGCAATTGACGGTAGCGGGATCGCGCTCGCCCGCAGCGTCATGGCGCGCGACGATCTTGCGGCCGGCCGGCTGGTGCGGCTGTTTCCGGAAATCGAATTCAGTTCGGCGCTGGCCTACTACGTGGTGTACCGGCCGGAGTGCGCCGCATTGCCAAGGCTGATCGCTTTCCGGAACTGGCTTCGCGATGAAGCGGCCGCCACGTAGTGTAACGGTAACGATACTTACCGTCCCCGGAGCGAGATGCTATAGCTAGAGTCGCGCATTCCATTTCGGGTGAATTGCATGAAAGTTCCAGCTCAAGCCAACACAGAACAAAGCCGGCAAGGCGATGCGGCGCAGCCGAGGCGACAGGGAGGCCAGACAGCACCGGCGGCGGCCCAGCTTCGCCTGCAAAAAATCGCCAACGACTCCCTGCATGTCAGACAGCTGCAAGCGTATCTGCAGATGGCGCGAACCAGCGCGCGGACAATGCAGTTGAACACCAATAGGCGGTCTGAAGCGGCAGCGTCTCAGGAATCGACGATACAGCGCAAGGTAGGGTTTGAATTCGAGACCCATTGGGATATAGAAAAGCCGATCGGCGTTGCCTGGAATACCGATTCCAAGCTGGCGCAGGGCAACGGTTGGCAGTTGTCGCCCGATGAACTGAAAGGGCGGAAAGCAAAAATTGAATTCAAGACCAAGCCTTTCGAGACCGACGGCGAGGATGCCGAGGCTTTGGCCAAGGACATCACCGACGGCTTCGCCGACCTGAAGAATTACGGCGACAAATTGGTGGCGCTCGATGCGAAGAAACCGCTGCCCGATGCGCAGGCAGGTTTTGCCGGTATCGAAGTGACGCCGGGTGGCGACAGTCTGGCGGCCAAGCCGCAAGTGACCGGCGGCGTCAGAACTGATTTGCTGTTCGATTTTCTGAACGATACAACGCTGGAAAAAAAGGACACAAAAAAAGCGGAATTGATGCCCGACGAAGGGCGAAAAAAGCCGATGCGCGACACGCTCGACTATGCCAAAACCAAGCTCGATGCCGATAGCAAGGCAAGCAAGGAGTATTGGAGCACCGTTTCCCTGCTAGCATTCTATATTCGCAGGGCATATCAAAAGCACGAGGCGGTGATGGAGGAAGTCAACGCCTTTGCAAAGGACTACCGCGAACGCATGAAGGTGGCGGAGCCCGATGAGCGGGAGAGAATGAGTGTCGCCTACGTCCAGGCCAAACTGGACAAAATGAAGGAACTGGCCCCCAGCTATGCCAAGGCGCTGGCATCGGTGCTGCCGCGCGTGCGGTTCGCGAAGTTACCCGGCATTTCGAGCGATACGCTGCTGACGGATGTCATGGCTGCCACCGGCATGGATGAATGGAAGAAGGGAGCGCAAGCCTGGCCAACCGGACTAAAAGTACAGGGAGCGGCTTGGCGCACAACCAATGAAACCATTGAACAATGGATCAAGGGCATACAGGATGAAGACGCTACCGAAGCTCTCGATGATACGCATGAGTTCTGGGGCGAGCGGGAAATAGAAGCGGGCGACGTAGGTCATGGCGATGAGAAGGGCGCCGGGATGCTGGTGGAATTGCGCGGCATCGAGGGCGGCCTCACCTACAACAATTACTTCAGTTTCGCCAAACCTTACATCGACTATTTCAGGGCATTGAATAATCGGGCGAAAGCGACCAAGGCATAAACTTGAGTAAGACAGCAGCCCCCATACAAGCCCATGCCCATGCTGCCACCGAGCAACAGGCAAGGCAGCCAGCCCAACTGGCAGGCAAGGAAGGCGAGGCGTTCGAGGATAGCCGTTCGGCCGCGATCACGCAGCGGCGCATGCGCGCGCTGGCCGGCAGCAGCCCCCAAGCCGTTCAGTTGCAGGCGATGCAGCGCATGGTCAACAAGCGTGTGGCCGCCCCCGGCGGCGGCGAATCCGCTCTGGCGCCGGTCGCGCAGCGAGACGTCGCCTGGAAGGAAGAAAACAACCATCCTGACGATGTCCTCGATGACTTCGCCGATGCGCTCAATACGGCGGTGCAGTCAGGCGCAACCGCCGCCCTGACTCCCGAAAACCTGACCGGCGTGGATGGCTATACGACTCTGTGGAAGACGACGGCCCCGCTGGTCATGGCGCATCGCGACAACGCGGTTGATCCGGATGACGTTGGCGCAGCTCAGATCGCAAGGCAATTCGCGCCGGCGCGCTACGGATACGCGGTCGAAGCCTACGCCAACGCGCAGACCGGCGCCTTGCAAGGCGGACTTCCAGCCGGCTACACTTTCACCATTCAGGCTGGACGGGGCATGACGCGGCCGGATTTCGTCATCCATGACAATCACGCGCAGGAAGTGGCCTGGTTTGATATCACCAGCGACGGCAGCTTGGGCCATATCGATAAAAAAGCCGGCGGATGGAAGAGCAAGACCTACGTGGCCGAGGTCACTTATCCGGCGTTGGATGTGGACGAACTGGCCACGAGCGCGAGCTCGATCGGTCAGCGGGTTGCCGCCCGCAATTCCGCCGCCCGCATCAGGGCGGAATGGGCCGCGCATATCCAGACATACCTGGGATTGTTCCAGATTTCCTATGGCCACTACAAAACCTTAAGCGGCCAAACGGATACCAAAGGACATAGAAAAGGCTGGGCAAAAGATGCATTGCAAGTTCGATTCTATAACCATTTAGTAAAGGATAAGCTTGCGAAAAGCCTGTTGCGGGCGCTGGGCGAGAATCCTCTGGATTACGGCCTCGACTCCGGCGGCAGCAAGGCCGAGGGCGACACTGTGCTGCGGGAGTATCTCGAATGACGGGACGGCAGCCTCACTGCGCAATACGTTCGATTCAAGCCCGTGTAACGGTAACGATACTTTTCAGGGATGGGGTAACAGGCTAAGGTAACGTCACCCATATTGACGGACCAGCACATGAAAGCCAGGCAATGGAAGACTGCGGAGCGGCGCCCGTCCGACCTCTATCGGCTGAAGGCCTGGCTCCTTGCACACCGCGCGCTCATCGCCGGTTTGCTGGTCATCGCGCTGTTGCTGCTCTATTTTTCGCGGGAGATACTGCGCCCCACCATCATCATTGAAGTGACGGCGGTGCCGAAGGTGATGAAAGACGCGGGCCTGGATGCCGATGTGCTCACCAAGCACCTGCTGAGCCGCATCGAAGATATCGAGAACGAAAACTACGAGTTGGGCACGACAGCCAATCCCAAGTCGTTTCGGGATGTGCAGGAACTGGAATTGCCGGCCTACGATATTCCTGGCCTGCATGTGTCGACGCGCGACTTGATCAAGTTGCTGCGGCACGCGCTCGGCAAGGAGCCGACCACCGTCGACATCAGCGTCAGCCAGACCAGCGAGCAAACCTTCCGCTTGCGGGGACGCATCCGTACTCCCGATGGACAATCCCATATCGTGATGCCGGACACCATAGTCGCCAAATATGAGGAGGTGACGGAAATCGCCGCATTCAGCGTACTGGGCCAGTTCGATCCGGTGCAGTTGGCGAATATGTTGTACCTCAAGGGGGACCGCCACCATGTCGATGTGCTGCAGTCCTGCATCGACCGGCTGGACCGGGAGAAGAAAGTCCTGTGCCTGGTCGCCTGGGGCGATATCGAGATCGACGGCCTGCACGATGCCAGGGCCCGTGCCCGCTACCAGCAGGCGCTGGCCTGGAAACCGGAAACGGTCGACGCGCTGGTGGGCCTGGGGTATATCGAACAGTTGCGCGGCAATGTGGACAGCGCCCGGGATTGGCTGGAGCGCGCCCGCAAAGCCGGGCTGGCCAGCGAAATGGTGCACTACTATCAGGCGCAGTCGCGCCTGTACGCCGGCGAGATCGGGGGCGCCGTGTGGGAGCTGCAGCAGGTGGTGCAAAGCGGCCCGCCCAATGCCGGATTGCTGATGGCGCTCGCCTACGCGCAACGCCAGAGTAAAAAGGAATCGGCATCGACCGATACCATGATCCAGGCGATGGACGCCGACCTGTCGCGCGCCGCCACGATGAGCGGCTGGGGTCGGATGCTGGTCGAATCCGGCCAGGTGGACGAGGGCATGCAAAAGATAGCCGCCGCGAAGGGATTGATGGGCGCGCCACAGTCCGGGGTCTACGTCGACATCAGCGACGCGCTGGCGATGACCCAGGATATGGATGGCGCCATCAAGGCGATGCGCACCGCGCTGAACGTCAATCCCACGTCATCCTACCTGCGCCTGGCGCTGGCTGCCCGCCTCGCCGCGGCTGCGGCGGAGAACTTGCCGGAAGCCGAACAGCATTTGCGGGACGCGATAGAGAACGATGCCGAGGATTGGCGCGCATACGGCGGGCTTGGCTATGTGCTGGCGCTACGCGGGGAATCGCGGGAGGCGGAGGCGAGCTGGCGGCGCGCGGTCAAGCTCAATCCAACCGGGTATGAGACCTACCAATACTGGGGCGATGCCTTGTTTTACGAGCATAAGTACGATGAGGCAACACAGAAATACCGGCAGGCGCTAGGGCTGGCGCCCAGCGTGAGCCAGCTGCACGAGAGCCTCGCAAGTGCGCTCAGCAAGCAAGGCGGCAGCCACCGGGCGGAAGCTGAAGAGGCAATGGCGAAGAGCGTCAAACTGGGCGCAAGAACGCCGGGCCAACTGATTGTATGGGCCGGCATATTGGAACGGCACGACAAATTCGCTTTGGCCGAAGAGAAGTTGCGCGAAGCGATCACCATGGCTCCCCGGCTGGCGGCGCCATCCTTGGCGCTGGGCGAATTCCTGCTCGCCCGTGAACGCAACGCCGAGGCCGTGCAGCACTACCGACAGGCGCTGGCGGCGATGCCCGACAACCCAGACCTGCGATTCGGGTGGATCAACGCGCTGCTCCTCGTCGGCGATTTCGCCCAGGCCGAGGCCGCGCTGGAGGAAGCCGGACACGCAGGGAACGAGCCGGCGCGCATGCGGTTGGTACGGGCCCAGCTCTTGAAACACCAGGCGGCGCTGTAAGGCGGCACCTCGGTCCAAAAATGCGTACCTACACCAACAAAGCGGAATCGCCGGAGCCAGCAGGAAAGACGACCACTTTCCAGCTGGCGGATGACCGTCGCCAGGCGAAGGACATCGCTGCGCTGCAGGCGATGGCCGACGGCAGCCGTCAAGTCAGGCAAACCAAATCGATGGGCAAGGCCATTTTGCAGCGGCATAAAAAACTGGGCGCGGACGAATACACGCTAGGCGCGGAAAGCGATTCTGAGCACTTCTTTACCACCCAGTCGCCGGAGCTATTCCTCAACCGGAAAAGCAACAAGTACAACATGTCGCACCGTATCGACCGCACGGACGAGCAACAGGACCTGCTGGTTTCCGACGACGGCAGCATGGCCATCAACAGCACGGCCGCACACGCCAAGGAATTCTATGCCGAGGACGCCGTCCTCAACGCCGCCAAGGAAAAGCTTGCGCAAGTGAAGAGCAGGGTGACGTTGAACAAGAGCGGCGAATTGAGCCTGACGGCGCAGGACAAGACGCTGTCGAAGATCGTTCCCGCGCCAGCGGATGCGGAGGAGGGCGCCGGCGATGCCGAGTTTGCGAGCCTGGTTTCCGACATCTGCATCGAGATGGCCACGGGCGTCATGGGCAGCAGCGACACCTACAAACACGAAGCGGTACTGAAACCGGCCGGCGATGCGCCGGAGACGGTGGTGAATATCAAGTCGGGGGAAAGGGCGGGGGACGACAGCATCGGACGGCTGGCGTCGGCGCTGGTCGATTCGCCCGCGGAGGTCGATCCCAAAGCCATCAGAAGCGGCATGCTGAGTGGAGAGGACGTCGATGTGCCCGGGAAACAATACGGCACCCAGGCCGGGGAAGGGCAGCTCGCCGACAAAGCCCGGCAACTCGGCATCAACCAGTATGCCAGCCCGGATGTCGGCGAGGCGTATGCCACATTCAGCCTGAAAGGCGACAACGGGAAGCAGGTCGACTATCTGCAGACCGGCAAGCGGCGGGAGATCCTGAACAGCGTCTGGGGCTATCACTTCGCCACCGTGGTGGCGAGAAGCCTGGATGGCAAGGATAGCGTGACGCTGGAAAACTATAATCGCAGCGGCGATATCGTGCTCCAGCTGCAGAATATCATCGCCAGGCTGGTGGGTGGAAATGAAGCCAAATTCAGGGATATCGCCGCGCAGATCAAGCCGGAGAAGAACGAGCCGATACAAACGGCCCAGCAAAAGCTGGTGAAGACGCTGGCCGTGGCGAGGAATGTATCCGCCGAAAAGGCCCAGGCGGAATACGACGGCATCATGAAGTCATATAACACCGCCCAAGCCTGGTTTTTCTCGATGCAAGGCTCGGGCAAGGGACAGAGCTTTCATGAGCAGCAGTCGAACAGCGACGCCGTTGTGAATCCCATGACATTGAGGGTGCGGCCGCAGGACGAGGCCAGGGAGGACCTACGGGCCAGCCTGCGGCGTCCCTTCGTTGACTTTCCGCGCCCGGCTGGGCTCATGCAATCGCAGCCCGCGTTCGGCGCGTTCTGGGATGAGAAATCCGCCATCATCACCGCCATGGACAAGGCCGAACGCGAGGACGATATCAGGGCGGCCGTGCAGACAGTGAACGACGGGCTGGCCGATTACGCGATCAATCAAACCATTGCGGCTATTTCGGCCTGCGCCACCCGCAGCGGCGTCAAGGACTTCGCCACGAAGGCCGGCGTCGTCACCCAGCAGAAAGCCGGGGCGGCGAAGTTCAACGCCGCCATCGGGCTGGGCGGACAGGCGTATTCGGACATCGAGGATGAGACCCAGAAGTTGTGGGTATCCGATGTCGAAAAGCGCATGGCCTACGCGATGAACCAGGCCATCGTCTACAGCGGGATAGAATATCTGCGCGTCGCGCTGACCTTCCACCGAAACTTATCTTAATGAGGAAACTACCATGGCTACCAAATTCAACGTCACCTGCAACGTGGAACCGAACGACTTGCAAGGCAAGGCGGTGCTGGTGTTTTTGAAACCGCAGAACCCGCAGCGCAACTACCAGATTCACGCCTGGCAGGTCCTGGACGGCGCGGCCGGCGCCACCGAATCGTTCGACTACGAGGCGCGGATCTCGACCGACGTGACCAGCGTCGACGCCAACGACAGCAAGGTCATCTCGGAGCGCCAGGTTATCCTGCCGGGCCAGCTACTGGCGGCCTCGAGCGCGGGCAGACTGGCGCCGCTGCTGCTGCCAGCCCCCGCCTCGCTGGCGCAGGCCAAGTTGACGCCGCAGCAGAGCGGCGTGATCAACAAGACCAACCCGTTCATCCAGTTCGACAGCAACTGGTACGTCAGCGGCAAGCCGGTCGTGACCATGCCTCGTGTCGATCTGAACATGACGGTGAGCTTCGAGTACCTGCCCAGCTTCTACTTCATGGTGGCATCGCCGCCGTTGGCCGGCCAGACCTACATCGTGCAGAACTTCTCGGACATGGAGCAATACGCAATGCCGATCACGGCCACCGAAGTGGACGTCACGCTGAGCCGCAATCACGGATTGTGGCACTTCGACTTTGCCGCCAAGTAATACACGCTATCGCACGACGCGCTATTCAATCTGTGCGATCCACATTTAAATTCCAAAAGGTAACATAAACAGCGTTACACTCTCTGTAGCAGACTCGTCTGCACGGCGGAGGCGCTTGTTCACAGCAAACGCACCGAGCACTTATCAAAAACATACGACGTGGCGCATGGACGCCGCGCAATGTGATCGGGGAAATACATGATGAACAGTCTCTCTTCCGGCCCCGCGGCCGGCGCGCTGCGACGCAAATGGCTGCCCTTGCTGGTAGCCGCCTGTTTCGGCACCGCCCAGGCCGCGCCGACCGCGCCGCAAGTGGTCGCCGGCCAGGCAACATTTGGCCAACAGGGCAATGTGTTCTCCATCACCAATACGCCCAATACCATCATCAACTGGCAGAGTTTTTCGGTCGGCGCCGGCGAGGTGACCCGCTTCATTCAGCAGAGCAGCTCAAGCGCCGTGCTAAACCGCATACTGGGACAGGATCCCAGCCAGATTTTCGGCGCGCTGCAGTCGAACGGCAAGGTGTTCCTGATTAATCCGAACGGCGTGATGTTCGGCGCCGGTTCGCGCGTCGATGTCGCCGGCCTGGTCGCCTCCAGCCTGAGCCTGTCGAACAGCGACTTCCTGGCCGGCAGGAATAACTTCACCGCTGGCGCCGGCGCGGGTGCGGTGAGCAACGCCGGTAGCATCACCACGCCGGCAGGCGGACAGGTTTTCCTGGTGGCGCCGAACGTGAGCAACAGCGGCATCATCACCTCGCCCCAGGGCGAGGTGATCCTGGCGGCCGGGCATGCCGTGCAACTCGTCGAGGCGGGCAACCCGTCCGTGCAGGTGGTGATCAGCGCGCCGGACAACGCGGCGTTGAACCTGGGCCAGGTGATCGCGCAGGGTGGCCGCATCGGCATCTACGGCGCCCTGATCAACCAGCGCGGACGCCTGAACGCGGACAGCGCGGTGGTCGGAGAGAACGGCAAGATCGTCCTCAAGGCCAGCCGCGACACGCTGTTGGAAGCGGGCAGCGTGACCAGCGCCACCGGCGCCGGGCAGGGCGGGGAAGTGTCCGTGCTGGGGCAGCGCATGGCGTTGACCGGCGATGCGCGCATCGACGCCAGCGGCCAGACCGGCGGCGGTACCGTGCTGGTCGGCGGCGATTACCAGGGCAAGAACGCGGCGGTGCCGAATGCCGAGCAGACCGTGGTCGGCGCCGACGCCAGCATCCATGCCGACGCGATCGCGCGCGGCGACGGCGGCAAGATCGTGGTCTGGGCCGACGGCGCGACCTCGATGGCGGGACGCCTGTCGGCGCGCGGCGGCGCTGAGGGCGGCGACGGCGGCATGGCCGAATCGTCCGGCAAGCAATACCTCGATTTTCGCGGCACGGTCGACCTGCGCGCGGCCCATGGCAAGGCGGGAACCCTGCTGCTGGACCCGAATAATATTTCCATCGCCAACGGCAGCGACACCTATATCACGCAGACCGGCGGTTCGCCTTTCGTGTACGAGGCCAACAATACGCCGGCCGTGCTGACGCCGGCGACGCTGGCAATCCAGCTCGGCCTGTCGGATGTCAACGTCTACACCGGCACCGGCTCCATCACGGTGCTGAACCCGGTCAGCTGGTCCAACGCCAGCGAGCTGACCTTGTCGGCCACCACCGGCATCGCGGTCAATGCGCAGGTGACCAATAGCGGGAGCGGCAAACTGTCGCTGTACACGACGGGCGGCAATGTCACCCAGACCGCGCGGATCCTGGTGCCGACGGTAGCGGCGATCGCCGATACCGGCAGCGTGACCCTGACCCATAACGGTAATACCGTCGGCACCCTGGCCGGCAGCGGCGCCAACGGCTTCTCCTTTAACAACGCCGAGGCGTTGACGATCGGCACGGTATCAGGCGGCGCGATCCCGACGCAGACCGGCGTCGCCTCCAGCGGCGGCGACGTCAATATCGTGTCCGGCGCCGCCACCATCACCGGTGGCCTGGCCATCGACGCGCCCCTGTCGGCGCCGAACGGCGTCCTCAATGTGCGTAATTACAAGGACAATATCACCCAGACCGCGCCGATCAACGCGTCGTCGGCGCTGATCATCTCCGACGAGGGCTCGATCACGCTCAATAACACGGCCAACAGCGTGAGCACCCTGGCCGGCTACAGCAATGGCTATGATGGCTTTAGTTATGTCAATGCCGGCGGCTTGACGGTCGGCACGGTCGGCGGCTCGCATGGCGTACTCAGTTTTGGCGCCGTGCCGTATGCCGGCGCCTCGGCCTTGAGCCTGACGGCGCTGACGGGCGACCTGACGGTGGCGAACACCACCTACGGCGCCGTCGCCGGCAACTCGGGCAGCGCCGCGCTGACGCTGACGGCAAGCAATGGCCAGGTGCTGGGCAGCGGCATCGTCAAGGGCGCCGCCGTCACCATCAATTCGGCCACCGGCATCAACCTGGCGGGAACGCAAAATGGAATCAGCTCGCTGACCGCCAACGTCACCGGCAGCGGCAATGTCACCGTGGTCAACGACCAGGCCTTGTCGGTCGCCTCCGTCATCACCGGCGCGGCCAACGCCGCGATCGACATTTCGACCACCGCGGGCTCCGCCTACGGCATCGAGGTGGCTGGCACGATCGGCACCGGCGCTTCCGGCACGGTCTCGCTGAACGCCGGCGGCAACGGCGCGATCACACGCACCGGCGCCTCCAGCGTCATCAGCGCGAACAGCATCATGCTGCAAAGCACCAGCACCGGCGCGATCGGCACCGCGCCCATGCCTTTGCTGACCAGCTCGGTCAGCAGCGGCACCGCCGATTTCCAGATCGGCGCCTCCGGCGCCGGCCCGCAGGGCTTATACCTGTGGCATACCGGCGTCATGAACCTGAACTCGGCCTCGCACTACGGCAGCAATGCCCCCATCAGCATCGGTTCGACCAACAACCTGACCATCTCCGGCAACCTCAACGCCGGCACGGCGGACTTGACGCTGGACACCTCCGGCACCCTCAGCAGCGACAACAACTCCGTCATCACTGGCGGCACCATCAACCTGCTGGCGACACAGAATATCTCGGTGGGCAGCGTGGTTTCCTCCGGCAGCATCACCATGCTGGCCCAGCAGGCGCTGACCGCGCGCGCCATCAGCACGGCCGCGCTCAACGCCGGCAACGTCACGCTGACCGCCAACGGCGGCGACATCATACTGGGCGCCGACGGCGCGCTCGACGCCCGTTCGAGCTCGGCCGGCGGCAACGGCGCCGTGTCGCTCACCAGCGCCGGCACGATCCAGATGCTGACCGGTAACGTCATCAAGGCAGGCGCGCTGGACATGAAGGCCGCCACCGGCATCTACGGCAGCAGCAACGCCAGCTCGCTCGCCATCATGAGCGACAGCGTGCAGGCGCAAAACACGTCGACCGGGACGATACGGTTGTCCAATAGCGGCACCAACCTGTCGGTGGGCGGCGCCAGCAGCTACGGCATCCAGCAGCAGGGCGCCGGCAACGTGTTCCTGGAGAACGCCAGCGGCTACACGACCAGCATCAACAAGTCCGTCACCACCGCCGGCGGCAGTATCGCGGTCTACGGCGCGGGCGGAATCGCGCTGGTGGCCTCGCAGCCGGTCGCCAGCAACGGCGGCGGCATCCAGCTGTTCTCGTTCGACGCCAACGCCCAGCTGACCATGCCGGCCGGCTCCAGCGTCGTCAGCGGCGGCGGCTTGATCAACCTGAAGGCCGACGCCATGTCCTTCACCGGCAGTTCCCTGCAAGCGGGCTCCGGCGGCGTCGCCATCGGACCGGGCAGCGGCGACACCCTGATCCATGCGGGCGCGGGCGCGGCCGATGTCAGCGGCGCGCCCGGCACGCGGGTGCTCGGCCTGACCGAGGCCGAACTGCGCACCATCGATACCACCGGCTACATTTACCTCGGCAATGGCTCCCAGACCGCCGACGTGACCATCTCGGGCGCGCTGGACCTGTACAACGGCGGCGCCCTGAACGGGATGCTCTCGCTCAACGGCGGCGGCGGCAACGTCATCATCAACGACGTGCTGACGACAGGGCAGGTGACGATCGCCAACGCCAATGCGTCGAAAACCATCACGATCGGCAATGGCGGACAGCTGCAGACCCACGGCACCACCGTATTTAACTCCCTGGGCGGCGTGGTCATGAACGGCAACGGCAGCATCGCCACCAATGGCAGCGTGCTGTATATGCAGGGCACGACCGGCGTGGCCCTGAATGGCACGTCGAGCATCTCGACGGCGGGCGGCGGGCTGACGATCGACGCCGGCAGCACGGATGGCTTGTTCAGCACCCAGGCCGGCACCTCGATTTCCAGCGGCGGCGCGACGCCGCTGATCACCGCCGACAACATGAACCTGGCGGGCAGCATCACCAGCACCAGCGGCGTCGCCCTGGCGCCGCACACCGCCGGAGTATTGGTCAAGGTCGGCGCGCTGGCGGCCGACAGCAGCGGCGTCCTGAGCCTGACCAGCGGTGAACTCAACGGCGTGCACGCACCGATCCTGCGCATCGGCTCTGCCACGGCCGGCGCGGTTACGATCGAATCGGCGCTGGGCAACGGCAGCGGCGGGGCGTTCGAGCATGTCGGCTCCACCCTGAGCCTGACGTCCGGCGGCGCCATCACCCAGAGCGCCGGCGCCACCATTGGCGGCGTCAGCAAGGTCGCGCTCACCGGCGCCAGCGTCACGCTGGACCAGGCCAACGACACCGGCCGCATCGCCGGTTCCACCAGCAACTCATTCGCCTACCGTTCTGCCAACCAGATTTCGGTCGAAACGGTCGACGGCACCAGCGGCATCACCGCCGGGGCTGGCCAGGCCATCAAGCTCAAGTCCGATGGCGCCGGCATCAGCCAGAACGGCGGCGCGCCAATATTCGTGTCCGCCGGTACGCTGGTGCTGGAGGCGGCGGGACCGGCCGAGCTGGACCTGGTCACCAACAATTTCAGCATGTTGGGCGCCGCGCTGAACCAGGGCGGCGCCGGCACCAAGGGGCCGTCGGAGATCTACACCGGCAGCAACCTGAGCGTCGGCAGCGTGACGGCGATGGATGGCGTGACCACCATCAATGGCCTGTCGACCAACAACCAGGACCTCGAACTGTCGACCGGCTTCAGCACCCATACGCTTGCCGTCAACCAGCCGATCAACGTCGGCACCGCCAGCCTGACGCTGGAGACGGACAACCTGGCGCTCAACGACACGGTCACCGGCAACACCGTGGTGCTGCAGCCGCACACCACCGGCCGGCCGATCACGGTGGGCTCTGCCACTTGCCAGGTCGGCGGCGTCGGCGGCTGCCTGGCGATCACCCGGCTCGACCGCGTGGTCGCGCCGAATATCGGCATCGGCCGCCGCTACGCCGATCCCGACGCTCCGGGAGAACTCTACGTGGCCGGCATCACCAGCGCCGGCACGGCCGTCGCCACCGACATCAACCCGATCACCACGCTGATCGGCCTCGGCAGCGGCGGCACCATCACCCAGGGCGGGCCGATCGTGGTCGATACCCTGGGCCTGTCGGCGGGCGGGATCGTCACGCTGGGCCATGCGGGCAACCTGGTGTCGACGCTGGCGGCCGAGACCGATGGCACGGCCATCTCGTTCAGCAATAGCGCCGGCTTCACGGTCGGCGTGCTGCCGGCCAATACCCTGATCGAAGCAGGCGGCGGCACGTTGGGCGGTGTGCGCACGCTGGGCGGCAATGTAGCGCTGGCGGCAGGCGGCGGCGCCACCAGCGAGCTGGCCATCTCCGAGCTGATCAACGCCGGCAGCGGCGACGTCGTGCTGACCTCAAGCGGCGCCGTGTATGGCGGCACCGGCATGAACGACATCACCGCCGGCACCCTCAGCGTCACGGCCGACGGCACCTCGACGCGCGGCGCCGGCATCGGCGCCATCGACGGCAGCGGTGGCTTGCATACCACCGTGCCGCGCATCGCTACGCTGACCGCGCCAGCGGCCGGCATCCGCGTCAGCAGCCTGTCGAACCTGGTCGTCGGCCAAGCCTCCGCGACGGCGGGCGACGTCGTGACCACCGCCGGCACGCTGGCGCTGAGCACGGCCAGTGGCCATCCGCTGACCATCAATGGCGACCTTGCCGCGACCGGCAATATCGACCTGACGGCCGGTTCGGCCGGTTCCAGCAATCCCGTGGACCAGATTAATTTCGCGCAGAACGTCACCTCCAGCGGTGGGAATATCACCATCAACGCGCACGGCGTCACCGGCGCGCATGTGCCGACCGGCGGCAACGTCACCTCGCACCTGTTCGTCGCCACGGCGCCGGGTTCGACACCGAGCCTGGCCGACTGCGTCGCCAATCCGGCGCTGAGCGGCTGCGCCGGCGTCCTGCCTAGCCTGGCTGTCTGCACGAGCGCGCCGACCACCGCCGGATGTTCGGTCGTCTTGCCTAGCCTGGCCCTCTGTACGGCAAATCCAGCCACCGCCGGTTGCAGTGCGGTCTTGCCGAGCGTGGCCGTGTGCGTCGCCGCGCCGACCACCGCCGGTTGCCAGGCCGTGTTGCCGACTTTAGCGGCATGTACCGCCACGCCAAGCTTGCCGGGCTGTTCGGCAGTGCTGCCTACTGTGGCGGCCTGCGCAGCGACACCGACCTTGCCGGGATGCTCGGCCGTGCTGCCGACCTTGGCCACCTGCACCGCGACGCCGACTCTGCCAGGTTGCCAGGCCGTACTGCCTTCGGTGGCGGCATGCGCGGCCACGCCGACGTTGGCGGGTTGTTCGGCCGTGTTGCCTAGCCTTGCCGTCTGCGTCTCGACGCCGACACTGGCAGGTTGCTCCGCCGTGCTGCCGCCGCTGAGCGCCTGCGTGACGGCGCCAAGCACGGCGGGTTGCTCGGCGGTCCTGCCTAGCCTGGCCGTCTGTGTCGCCACGCCAAGCGCCGCCGGTTGCGCCGCCGTGTTACCCTCGCTGGCATTGTGCAGCAGCGTGCCGACCACGGCGGGCTGCAGCGCCATCCTGCCGACGCTGGCGCAGTGCACCAGCACGCCTACGCTGGCCGGTTGCAGCGCCGTACTGCCGTCCGTGAATGTGTGCCTGAGCAACCCGACCGCAGCAGGCTGCGCGGTGGTCTTGCCGCCAGCCCAGTCGCAGCAGGGTGGGGTGGTCGCGCAAGCGCTCAATACCACCATCAATGTGATTAACGCGGCGACGACGACCGTCGGTGGCGGCACCAGGTCGTCGAACGGCGCTGGCGGCGGCCCAGCTGCTGCGTCCAGCACACCGGACGACAGCGACAGCAAGAAAAAGGACGACAAGGCAGAGGGCGTCGTCGCGCAAAAGACTGGAACCGAGAAAGATCTGCCGAAAAAAACCTATTGCAACTAACCCGACCATGACCATGACCTTTCGCTTCGCTCTGCCTTTGCTGTTGTCCTCGATGTCGCTCGCGCAAGCCGCCGACGCGCCGCCGTTGAATGCCTCGCTCGCGCTGAGTCATGTCGCGCCTGGCCTTTGGCAGGCGAAATACCATTTCGCGGAAACGGTCAACGCGGTCAAGCTGGAAGAGGCGGGCGATTTTCGACAAACCGCGTGGAAGATCGTCACGCCAGGCTTTCAGCTGGTGCAAACGAAGGAGGGCGAGCAAATCGTCCGCAAGGACGGTAAGGCTTTCGATAAACTGGATGTCGAAGTACGCAACTACGATGACTTCCTGCCCAAATCTTATGCCCCGATGAACCATTTCTCGGATGGCGGCACTGCGATCTTCCTCGGCTTCTTCATCGGCGATGCAGTCAAGGGCAGCGCAACGCGCGAGCTGGCCGTCGACATGCAGGTGACGGGCATGAAGGGGGAATCCGTGCTGGTCCCGCCGCACGGCACCGACAACAAGACCAGCCGCACCTATGCGTACGTGGGCCCGCTCACGCCTCTCGCCGCAGGAAACACCGTGCTGGTACTCGATCCCAAGCTGCCGGAATGGGTCGCGAATACGCTATCCGAGACCGGGGCGCGCGTGTCCGCGTACTATACGCAGGCGTATGGCCGCAACCTCAGCCAACCGTTGCCCATCCTGATCTCGGTGGATCACCTGGATCGTGAAGGGATGTCGT
Source organism: Duganella sp. CT11-25 (assembly GCF_047302815.1). NCBI lineage: Bacteria > Pseudomonadati > Pseudomonadota > Betaproteobacteria > Burkholderiales > Oxalobacteraceae > Duganella > Duganella sp. CT11-25. Next base: position 608,848 of record NZ_JBKBFD010000001.1, on the reverse strand, counting down.
TCAAGGGCGGCGTCACCAGTGGCCTGATCACGTATCGGCTGACAGGCAAAGCCTTCCTGACTGAAACGCCGAAGCGGCGGGCATATATCGCCAAGCTGGTCGCACACGAAATGGCACATATCTGGCAAGGCGCGGTCAGCCAGGGTGGCCTCGGTGAAGACGATCCCTGGATCCACGAAGGCGGTGCGGAAGCGATGTCGGTCGACGCACTCGTCGCCACCGGCATCTGGGACAAGGCCCAGCAGCAGGAATTCACCGACAAGGCATTGGCGGACTGCGCTGCGCAGCAGGATCCATTCGGCACCTACAACGGCATCTATGCCTGTGGTTTCAAGCGCTTCCACGATTATCCGCTTGGCGTCATCCCGTTATGGACAGCAATGATGAAGCGGACCGAAGCGACCGGCATGGTCTATTCGGAGAACATGATCAAGTCGATCCTCGCCTCGAAGTGAACAAGATCTGAAGTTGATGGAAGACATGCATGAATGAATTTGATCGAAAAAAGAAACTTCGCTCACGCTGCTTCGCAGAACAAATAACTAGTGCCCGAATACATCGCTTGCCTCAGTGGAAAGACCTGTAGCAGGCAGGGAAGGTGGAGATTTCACAGCACCTTGACATTCTCCCCGAGCGAGGTCAGCGCCATCAACAGCATAGGCCAGGTATTGTTTGCGACTGAGCCATCAAACTCGTTCAGTGAGCTGGCAAAGCTCTTGATCGCGTTCAGGTTCTTGTCGTCAACCGGCGGGGCTTTGTCCTTGCCATTGTCGTCCCAGTCAGGTTTGATCGACGGCAGCAGGCCAAAGAACAAATTGCCCAGCATTCTGATGTCAGCCGCGTAGCTGGCGTCGGCGCCTTTCTGGGCTCCCTCAGGCACTTGTTCGGCCTTGCCGAAGTCGATCAGGCGGACGACATTGTCTCCCGCCAAGATCAGATTTTTGAGTTTTATATCGCCATGGGCGATGCGAACCCCGCGCAGCGCCGCGACCTGTGCGGCAACCTGTTTGACCACATCCACGGCAGCGGCGGCGGTCAAACTGCCCTTGTCGGACGTCGCCACAACTTTGTCCATACTGCGGCCGGCGATGTATTCCATGACAACCAGGTCGTCCGCCACATGGTAGACCGCTGGAGCGCTGCCTTTCGGGGCCAGCCTCAACATCCGGTATTCACTCAGTGCTTCTGCCTTGCCTGATTGTAATTCGCCGTTGAATCCCTTGACCGCCACGTCTTGCCCGGCCATCGACCCGCGCCACACGCCCCCGAATCCACCGCTGCCGAGCTTGTCGTCGCTGACTGTGACCTGCAGCGGAGACAGTAGCTCTTTTTTGTTAGGGGGGATGACGCCTTCCGTACCGTAGTTGACCAACTGCAGTACTGGAGCAGGCCGCATCATCTGAGTCAGCTCGTTCAGGCGTCGTGCACCGGCGCCGGTACCGGCAAGCTTGCCTTGAGCGCGCAACTGTGTCGCCGCCTGTCGATGGTCATGGCCTGTGCCCGGCACCGGACCGCGGAGCTGCGATGGCGCGGTGGTGGAAGCGCTGGTGTAGGCAAGCACGGACATGCGTCTAGCTCCGGTCGGAATGGGTATAGCCCAGTGTATCGGCTTCAACCCGCGCAAGCAAACCACACATGGCGATACCGTGTATCCAGACTAAACGGAGTGCCAATATCCTCATGCTCGACGTAGGATACGACGGCAATAACGCATTTTACATAATATAAATTATGCGAAATTACTAGCGTGAAGCCTATCAAAATCCCTCTCGCTGAAAAATCAGGCTACCAGAGGCAAAACTACACTTCACGTCACCGAACCGTTTCACATCGGTCGCTGGATCACCATTCAGTACGACAAGGTTGGCGGCCATCCCCGGTTCGAGTCGCCCGCGCACCGCTTCCTTGTGCCAACGTGCTGCCGGCGCGGTGGTCAGCGACGCAAGGATCTGCATCGGCGTCATGCCGGTTCGCGCCATCAGGACGTATTCATCGGTCGGGTTAAAGTCCGTCATGTAGCCGACGTCCGTGCCGAACAGAACCTGGCCACCCGCATCGACGAAAGCCTTGAGCTGCCGCTCGGCCAAGCCGACGATGCTTTCCCGCACTTCGGCCGGAACATGTGCTTTGTCCAACTCGTAGCGCCACAACTGCAGCGTCGGAACAACGGACACCTTGCGCGCGACCATGTCGGCGATAAGCTGCGCGTCCCACGCAGAATTGGGCGGATCGATTGTCGTGTGCACGATAATGTCGGCGCCGGCCGTGACGGCCGCGCGAACACCGTCCGGATCGGTTGGATGCACCATCACAAGCCCGCCTCGTTTGTGCGTCTCTTCAGCCGCCGCGCTGGCGATCTGCGGACTCATACGCCGTATCACGTCATTCCCCATTGGCGACGCGATGAACAATTTCGTTCCATTGGCGCCGTTGGCCAGATTTTGACGCACGATGGCAAGGGCTTCCTCGATCGTCGCGGGCTGTGGCAACTGGCGCAGCATCTCCGGCGGAAGCTGGTTGAGGTAGAACGGAATGCCGTTGTGGGGATAAAGCGGCGCGCCGGCAGTCAGGATTTCCGGTCCGCGAACACTGCCATTGGAAATACGGTCCCTCAGCGCCTTTGTGTTGGCAAGCGCCGAGGCGGTATCGACCACCGTGGTGTAGCCAAAACGCGTTAGCATGCGCGTCAGCGATTGTTCGAGCTCCCCGGGCGCCCGCGTGGCGGCATCGGTAAAGGACTCATCGGTAAAGTGGACATGGCTGTTCTGAAAACCAGCAGCGATGACACCGCCGTTGCACGCCCCTTCGCTGCGGATGCCCGCCGGCGGCGTGTCGGTGCCTACGGCCTCGATCTTGTCGTTGTTCACGAGCAACCACGCGTTGGCGAGAGGAGGCCGGTCGGGCGCCACGTAAAGCAGCGTGCTTGTGAGCAGCCATCGCTTTTCGTCTGGCGCGCCGGCTTGCTGCATCGACGTGCACCCTGCCCCACTCACGAGCGCCACCAACGTCAGCACCCTCGCGATTGCGGTCTTGCCCAGCACCATAAAGCGTTTATCGTTTGATTCCATCAAAGAGCACTCCAAAGGATTGAAGGTAGAAGGCGCGGAACTGCGCCTCGTCGTAGCTGAAGCGGCCAGCATGGTAGAGGGTGATTAAGCCGTGCCCTTGAGCCCATAGCGTCATGGCGATATCCCAGGGATCGCCTTCGCGCAATAGTCCCTGGCGCATGCCTTCAGCGAGCATGTCTGCGATCACGTTCAAGGTCGGCGAGCGCCGCGCGCGGAAGTCCTCCGGGAAGCGCCGTGCATCTTCGCGTGGAACGGAAAAGCTGTAGTCAAACAAATGCGGCTGCCGCAGCGCGTAGTCGAGATAATTCTCCATCGAATGCAGCAAACCATGCATCAGATCGGGATGCTGGGCGCGGTTCTGCCACTGCTGCGCCACCTCGGTAAAGGCATCGTCGGAAATACGCTTCAACAGCGCCTCACGATTGGAAAAATGGCGGTAAATGGCCATCGGCGTCAGACCCACGGCCTCAGCCACGCGGCGCATGCTCACGGCACTGGCGCCCTCGCGCTCAAACAAGCTGCGCGCGGCGGCGAGAATCTTCTGTTGGGTGGTTTGACCTGTCATGTATACAGCGTATACATGACAACTTCAATTGTCAACAATTGGTAAAAAACATAATGCGCTCTGGCCGTTTTCTGTCTTGCCAGCCTTGCCGAGTCGTTGCACCATCTTCGCGCACCGGGTATCCGCCTGGAGATGGACAGACGAGGATGAGCACCATGCATCAACTGAATGCGGTCACAAAATTGCTGCGCCTTACTTCGATGGTGTGCCTGCTCGCCAGCGCCTACGCCCAAGCCTATGATCATCCGTTCCAGGACCCCGCGCTGCCCACTACACAGCGGATCGACAATATCCTGTCGCTGATGACGGTGGAAGAAAAAATCGCCGCCCTGTCGACCGATTCCAGCGTCAAGCGGCTCGGCATTCCCAGCTTCGGCAGTTCCGAAGGCATCCACGGCCTCGTCAAGCGCGGCAACGAGCAGAAAGGCCTGGCGGCGATTTCCACCACACAGTTCCCGCAACCGCCGGGCATGGGCGAGACATGGAATCCGTCGCTGGTGCGCGCGGCCGGCGAAATCCAGGGAACCGAGGGCCGCTACGTCACGCAGAATCCCAAGTACAGCCAGCCGTCGATGATGCAGTGGGGACCGCAGGCCGACCTGGCTCGCGATCCGCGCTGGGGCCGCACCGAGGAAGTCTATAGCGAGGATCCCTTCCTGGCCGGCACGATGGCCACGGCGTTCGTCAAAGGCTTGCAAGGCGACGATCCCAAATACTGGCGCTCGGCCGCCCTGCTCAAGCATTTCCTCGCCAACAGCAATGAGAATGGCCGCGGCAATTCCTCGTCCGACTTCGATGAGCGGCTGTTCTGGGAATACTATGCAATGCCGTTTCGCATGGGTTTCGAGGATGGCGGCGCGCGTGCGCTGATGGCGTCTTACAACGCCTGGAACGGCATGCCGATGGCCGTGCACCCTATTCTCAATAGCCTGCTGTACGACAAGTGGAACGCCGAGGTGGTGTCCGGCGACGGCGGCGCCGTCGGCAATCTGGTCAAACTATACAAGCGCTATCCCGACCACAAGGCGGCGGTGGTGGCGGCATTCAAGGCCGGCATCAACCAGTATCTCGACAAGTTCAAGGACGAGATGCAGCAGGCGGTGACGGAAGGCTTGGTCACCGAGGCTGAGCTCGACGTCGCGCTGCGGCGCAAATTCCAGGTCACCGTGCGACTGGGCCTGATCGATCCACCTGACGGCAATCCGTACGCGACCATCAAGGATGGTCCAGAGCCGTGGCTCAGCGATAAGCACCAGGCGCAATCGCTGCAAATCGCGCTGGAATCGGTGGTGCTGCTGAAGAACGCCAACAACGCGCTGCCGCTGGCCAGGGGCAAGCTGAAATCGATCGCCGTCGTCGGGCCATTGGCCGACAGCGTGCATTGGGACTGGTACGGCGGCCATCCGCCGCATGCGGTCTCGCCGCTGGACGGCATCAAGGCCGCAGCAGGTCCCGGTGTGACGATCAACTATGCTGCAGACAACACGGACGGCGCGGCGGTCAAGGCTGCGCGCGCATCGGATGTGGTGGTGGTCGTGGTCGGCAACGATCCGACCTGCGGACCGAACATGGCGCACGACTGGACCGACGCCGGTACCAAACCCTGCGCCGATCCCGGCGACGGCCGCGAGGGACGCGACCGCGAGACGCTGGCGCTCAAACAGGAGGAACTGGTCAAGCTGGTGCATGCTGCCAATCCCAAGACTGTGATGGTGCTGGTATCGAGCTTCCCGTACACGATCAACTGGTCGCAGAAGAACGTGCCGGCCATCGTGCATCTGGCGCATTCGTCGCAGGATGAGGGCACGGCCGTGGCGCGCGTGCTGTTTGGCGATTACAATCCGGGCGGTCACCTGATCAGCACCTGGCCGGCCTCCATGCAGCAGTTGCCGCCGATGATGGACTACGACATACGCCATGGGCACACGTATATGTACTTCAAAGGCAAGCCGCTCTATCCCTTCGGACATGGCCTGAGCTATACGAGCTTCAAGTACGCCAACCTGCGCACCAGCAATCCTTACCTGGACACCAAAGGCGCCCTCACCGTCGATGTCGACGTGACCAACACCGGTAAGCGCGCCGGCGACACGGTGATACAGCTGTACGTCAGTCATCCGAAGTCGAAAGTGGCGCGGCCGCAGCGCGCGCTGGCCGGCTTCGAGCGCGTCAGCCTGCAACCGGGCGCCAGCAAAACCGTGCACATTCCGCTCAAGGCCAGCCAGCTGGCCTACTGGGACGCCGGACTCGGCGCCAGCAAGATCGAGGCCGAACCGCTCAAGCTGATGATCGGCGAGTCGTCTTCAAGCATCAAGTTGAGCAAGGAGCTACAGGTCCGATCAAGCGACTGACAAGCTAGCATCCGGCAAGCTGTGGCGTTCCAGCACAGCCCGGTCGAACACCCTTGCCTGACCGCATCGCCTCCGCTAGCATGAATCCTCGTCGGACTATCGGAGTACAGACATGGAAACGACATCGCTTGCCAGCGCAGTCAAGGTCGACCGGTGGCAGCGCAGCCGCCAAAAGGCGTTCAAGTCCGTGCCCGATGAAGGCCGCACGATCACTTATCTGGGCAAGAAGTTCCACGTCTATCCCAACACCTTCTGGCCCTTCCTCGACAGCCAGCCGCTGGTCCGCAACTTCAGCATCAAACCCGGCGAGAGCGTGCTCGATGTGGGCACCGGCTCGGGCGTGATCGCGATCTTTGCGTGCTATGCGGAGGCCAGCCGCGTGCTGGCGTTGGACGTCAATCCGGCCGCCATCCGCAGCGCCCGGCGCAATGCGCGCGACCACGGCTTCGACCGCATCATGGAAGTGCGCCGCTCCGATTTGTTCACGCAAGTGGATGATGAACAGTTCGATGTCATCACGGCCAATCTGCCTTTCCGCAACAAGCCAGCGCCCGACGTGGTGGCCCGTTCGCAATGGGACACGGACTTCAAGACCAACACGCGCTTCTTCGCCGAGGTCGGCAAGTACTTGAAGCCGGGTGGCCGCCTGTATTTCGCGCACTCCAACTTTGGCGACGTCGATGAAGTGAAGCGGCTGGCCAAGGAAGCCGGCTTCCGCGTCCGGCTGCTGGCCAGCAGCGTGCCCGGCGAGGCGGAGGAGCGCCAGTTTCATGCCTTCCTGATGAAGCGCGCCAAGTCGGCGTAGCCGGAGTGGACGCCCTGCTCTCGACGATCAATGCATTGCGCGCCGTGCCCCCCGCGCCATGGCGTGACAAAGTGCGGCGCGTGGCCGTGATACTGACCAGCTCCCGTTCCGGTTCGAGCCTGTTCAAGGAAACGCTGACCCGCCATCCCGACATCGCTGCGCTGGACGGCGAGATGGTGCCGTTCCTGACGCTGAGCGGCAACGGCTTCGGGCAGGATCCCGCCTGCACCAGCGACGCGATCACCCACCTGCGACATGCCGACGCGCTGGCGAACCATGTCTTCGACGGACTCACCGTCGCGGCGCGGCAACTAGCGCCGCAGGCCGAACTGCATGCGCGCTGGTGTCGGCGTTTGCTGCTGCAATTTCCTGCCCTGTTCGCTGCGCCGGACGAATACGCCAGGCTGCAGCACAGCCTGGGCGAAGCGCTGGCGTATGTCTGTGGACGCGGCGACCAGTTGACGCAACGCGAGGCAGTACAAGTTGTGCTGGGCGGCGTGTTCTGGCGGGAGCGCTGGCGCATCGACTACTACGACGGCCGCTTGGGCCCGGGCGAAGCGCGTCCGTTCGCGGAAGCGACCAAGATCGAGGAGCCGCCGTTCGTGCAGCCGGTCTTGCGGCGGCGGCGCTGTACCGAGGCCGATGTATCCGGCAAGGTCTTGCTGTTCAAGACACCGTCGGACGCATACCGGCCCGGCTTGTACCAGCAGCTGTTTCCACAGGCCGAGATTCGCTACATCCACCTGACGCGCGGATACGCCCAGAGCGTCAATGGCCTGATCGACGGCTGGCTGTCGCAGACCGGCTTCTTTGCCCACGACATGGCGCACGCCGGCATCCGGCTGCAGATCAGCGGCTATTCGGAACGATTCGCGTTCGGCCAGCGCTGGTGGAAGTTCGACCTGCCGCCCAACTGGCGCGAATTTACCCCGGCCAGCCTGGAAGACGTCTGCCTGAATCAATGGCTGTCCTGCCATCGGCACATCATGGACAGCGGCTTGCCGATGCGCCGCATCGCGTTCGAAGACTTCCTCGCCGATCCGGCCGCCACGCTGGCGCAGGTGTGCAAATGGCTGGAGCTGGGCCCGGCGCCGGCCATCGGCGATCTGCCGGTGACCATGGCGACCGAAGCGCCGGCGGCGGCCCGCTGGCACAAACGCCACGACCTGCTGTTGCCCATGGTGCGGCGGACGGACGTGGCGCAGACCATGCGCGAACTGGGCTACCGCCTGGAACCGGAGAGTTGGCAATGATCAAGCCCTTGCTGGTTCCTTACCTGATGGGACAACGGCGCGATGGTCTGCGGCGCGTGGAGCCGCTACGCGGCCAGCCGTGGCATGCCGTCACCTCGCCGGAATCGACGGCGGACCGCATCACGGACAAGGGCGAGCAGATGCGCAGCATGGGACGGGTGTATGCGGGGCTGGCCGCCGAAGTGAAGTCGGCGGTCCTGGCCGGCGACATCCCGTGCAGCATTTCGGGCGACTGCGTTTCCTCCATGGGCGTGCTGGCCGGTTTGCAGCAGGCCGGCCGCGAGCCGCAGCGCATCTTGTGGCTTGACGCGCATGGCGACTTCCACACCTGGGCCACAACCCAGACGCAGTACCTGGGCGGAATGCCGCTGGCCATGCTGGTCGGCCGGCGGGACCGGCGCCAGGCCCAGCGCGACAGCATTGCCGGCTTGCGCGCGGCGGTGGGCGCGGAACCCTATGCCGAGGCGCGCGTCCTGCTGTCCGACGCCCGCGACCTGGATCCGGGCGAGGACGAAGCCTTGCGCCAGTCCGCCATCGTGCAATGCCCGCTGGACCAGGTGCTGTCGCACCTGTCGCCGCAGGAAAGCCTGTACGTGCATTTCGATACCGATGTGCTGGACGAGCCGCAGCGCATGCCGGCGCTGAAATACCACGTGGCCGGCGGGCCGCGCCTGGAACAAATGGCCGCCCTCTTCCGTAGCCTGCACACCTATCCGCTGGTGGCGGTGTCGGTATCGGCCTGGCATGCGGAGCAGGACGAAGACGGCCTGGCCGCCCGCGCCTGCCTGGACTTGCTGGAGCTCCTGCTGCCCGACTAGCGCGGCCGGCACCGATCGACGATCAGGTGGTCTCCTTCGCCACCAGCTGTTCGAGCTGGTTGAAGAAGTTCTGCCATCCCATCTTGGCGCCTTGGTAGGCCTGCTCCTGGTCGGTCCGGAATCCGGACTGCTCCATCCGCAGATGCGTTCCCCTGGTGGTCGGATCCAGCGTCCAGGTCACCAGGCTTTCCAGCCCATAGGCAGACCAGGTGTAGGACAGCGTCCGATTCGGTTCGACTTCCGTCACTTCGCAATCGACCGCGCCCCAGTCCGCGCGAAGATTGAAGCGATGGCCCGCAACGGGCAGGAAGTCGTTCTTCATCAGCCAGGCTTCGATTAGATGAGGCTGGGTCAGCGCGCGCCAGAGCTTTTCGGGCGGATACGGAAATTCCCGTTCGACGACGACGGTACGGGTTTGGGTCGCGGTTTCGTTCATTGGTCCATCCTTTTCAGTAAGGTTTCAAGATCGTCGAACCGGCCTTCCCAGTAGCGAGTCATCTGGTTGGTCCAGTCCAGCAGCGGAGCCAGCGCGTTGAGTTGTGCGCTGTAGTGGGTTTGGCGGCCCTCATGCCGGTCCAGCACAAGTCCGGCTTGCTTCAACACGGCAAGATGCTTGGACACGGCCGGTTGCGACACTTCGGCTTGGGTAGTCAGTCCCCCTACCGTCTGTTCGCCGCCGCTGCATAGCCGTTCGAAGATCGCGCGCCGAGTGGGATCGGCAAGCGCCCGAAAGACTGCGTCATGAGTATTTGTCATTGGAATCCATAGCCACCGAGTTATGAGTTAACTATAACCCTGCGGTTATGGGTTGGTCAAGCGGTTTCTGTCTTCAGGGCTGGGTTTTCGGTGCGCCGGCGCTCAGCCTCAGTTGTTTGAGCGCCTCTTCTGAAGTCGAGTACATATCGCAATCACCGCTGTTGCGGATGAACATGCTGTTCAGACGGCCGACAGTCGCGGGATCCGCAGTAAGCACGTTTATTTTTCTGGACGTTGAGTCGTCCTTTCTGATCATCATGAAATGCGATGGGCTAAGCGGCATAAAGCCGCCGAGCTTGAGAAATTTTTTCTGTGCATCGGCCTCCGCGTGGACCTGGTGCGCCGGCGCGCTGGACGTCAAAAATTTGATTTCAGAATCGTTCACATGGATGTCGATCTGTACGCTGTCACGCTCGAGCTGCATCGCCAATTCTAAGGACTCGATATATGTGACAAGCTTTAAGAAGGTTTCCTTTTGCGCCTCGGACAGGACGACCACTGCTTTATCCGTATGTAACGTCAACGCGTTGATGCTCTCCATCACTCGCGTTCTCATTTTTGCCGTCCTGAATAATTGAGTGGCATACAAGGCCAACAGGCAGGAATAGAAATTGGCGGCGGATTCGGGCGTGTCTTTCAGCAAGGGCCAATCCATGTCTTTCAGCGGCGCTAATAACCTTGAACACGCGTTCTCAATCGCCGCGTACTTCTCCTCTAGATAGTTCGTCTCGAGTACTTTTAATTTCTCATGTGACGGCAGTTCTTTCGATCGATACTCGGAGACCATCGACAACACAGATAGCTCGGCGAACATTGGTTCGAGGTAATCGAGCTTACGATCCGCATACTTATACCGCAGCAAATCCAGGACGTCGCCATCCACTTCTACTCTATAAAATCTGTTGATCTGAGATATGGCGTTCAGGTCGCTCGCAAAGAATAGCTTGCCGTCTTCCGAGCGCCTGGCCCAGACTCCGGCTGTTTTGCCCCGTGTCGTCAGCCAGTATTTCAAGTAGTAGCGGCTGACGTAGTGTTGGTTCTTGGTCTCTTTAGTGTCCATTGTCAATATTCCTGTTTATTGCCATCCAACAATACTCGAAACTCACGCAAGCCGCTTGACATCCTCCGCAACACAAGATACTTTACGTAACGTTTCCATTCGGCAATTATAATCAAAGCAGTTTGATCTTTCGTGCGCCAGGAAAATCTTAAGTATAGGAAAATCTTGGCGCGGTCTGTGGAAACGTTTCCGCACTATGCACCACTCTACAAAAGCCGCCACTTAGAGCGGCTTTTATTGGTGGCCAAACATGATGAGTGTCATGTTTGCATCACCTGTTGTCGGGAAGCTAATGGCTGGGAAGAGGTTCGACCGCTCCACAAGAGAGGCCGTTTTTTGATGATGTCCCAGTAACAATAACAAGGGGAATAAATATGAACAAAATGCCATACCGGCATGGATTGAAACTCGGACTGCCGCTCAGCCTGTCGCTGATCCTGGCAGCCTGCGGCGGAGGAGGCAGCGATGCCGACAGCGCCAACGCCAAGGTGGCGATGGGCGGACGTTCGCTGGCGGCGGTCTCGCTGGCGGCGGCGACGCCCGAAGTGGCGCTGACCCCGGTAGCCGTCACCGCGACGTCGGCCGAACGCGGCGACCTGTCCGCCACCGCAGCCATCGATGGCAACGAGCAAACCCGCTGGGGCAGCGGATTCGCCGACGACCAGTCGCTGACGCTGGACTACGGCACGTCCAAGCTCATCACCCGCGTGCGTATCCAGTGGGAAAACGCCCACGCCACGCAATACCTGCTGCAGGTGTCCGAAGACAACTCGAACTGGACCACGATCAAGACCGTGGACGACAGCGCGGGCGGTACCGAGGACTGGACCGGGCTCAACGGCCAAGGCCGCTACCTGCGCGTCAAGGGCATCAAGCGCTCGACCGGCTATGGCTATTCGATCTTCGAGATCAAGGCTTTCTCCGGCACGCCGGCCGAAACCGTTCCCCCTGTGACCGATCCGGTGCCGCCGGTGGTGGTCGATCCGACCAAGCCCGGCATCGTCCTCAAGCCGGTCGCCGCGACCTCGTCGGCGGTGGAAGGCAATATGTCCGCCTCGCTGGCCATCGACGGCAAGACCAATACCCGCTGGGGCAGCCAGTCCGAGGACGGCGCCTGGATCCAGTTCGACTTCGGCGTCAAGACCCAGGTCGGCTACATGAAGCTGCTGTGGGAAAACGCCTACGGCAAGGAATACGCGCTGAACGTGTCGGACGACGGCAAGACCTGGTCGCAGGTACGCTACGTCAGCGGCGGCCAGGGCGGCACCGAGGAGTTCTACAACCTCGGCGTCAACGCCCGCTACATCCGCCTGCAAGGCGTGGCGCGCGCAACCCAGTACGGCTACTCGCTGTTCGAGGTGGAGTTCAAGGCCCCCGGCAGCGACAACACGCTGGGCGGCTCGACCACCTCGGCATTGAAATTCCCGGCCAGCGGCGCCGGTTGGGCGCCTTTGCCGACCACCGCCGAACCGCTGGAATCGCTGCAGTTCACGCTGGCCGATGGTACGCTGGTCACCCGCTTCGGCGCGCGCGGCCTGGCCCGCCACGGCCGCGAGCGCGGCGAGGAATGGAATGAAATCGGCTACGGCCCGAACGAAACGGTCGATCCGGTCACCGGCCTGCCGGTCGATAAAGGCCCGGGCAATTACCTGACCTTCGTGCCGCAGTACTTCAAGAACCGCACCTGGGGCGTCGAGGTCATCGACAACAGCCGCGTGGCCGGCGTCACCAAGCCCAAGCTGATCGTCAACCAGTACACCACCGTCGACTTCCTCAAGGGCGGCGTGGCGTTCTTCCGCGCCATTGACCGGCCGGGCGTGACCGGCTACGGCTGGATGGCGCCTGGTCAGCTGGTCGACGACAACATCGCGATCTGCAAACCGATGGCCTACCCCGCCAACAACCGCCTGACCAATGCCAACGGCATCAACGGCGGCTGCACCATCCAGGTCAGCAACTACCCCGGCATGACCGCGCTCGACGCCAACGGCTTCCCGAACGGCAAGGATATCCCTGCCCGTTCGCTGGTGGTCGGCGACGTGATCGAGGTGTCGCCATCGATGTTCTCGACCACCGATTCGATGCTGGCCAAGGGCGACAACGGCGGCATCCGCTACTACTCGCAAGAGTGGATCTACGTGGTCGGTTCCGGCTTGAAGCCTTGGTACGGCGTGCAACCGCGCCTGAACTCGGTGCCGCTGCCGGCCGAGACCTTGTCGGGTGGCGCGGGCTCCGTGTCCTACAACTACTCGGACAACGCCTTGTTCATGTTCCAGCAGCCGCACAACAACATCGGCATGCAGAACATGCAGCGCTTCGTTGAAGGCCGCCGCCTGGTGCACACCAACTTCACCACCGGCAACCACAACGAGCCGGGCAACGACCGCTACGACGCCGCAGTCGGCCTGCAGGGACAGCGCTTCAACCAGTCCGCCTGTATCGCCTGCCACGTCAACAACGGCCGCAGCCCTGCCCCCTTGGCGACCAACCAGCGCCTGGACACCATGTCGGTGCGCGTGGCGACCACGTCGGCTACCGGCCAGCAACTGCCGCATCCGCAATACGGCAGCACGGTTCAGATGAACGCGGTGTCGTCCACCGGAACGCCGCAGAACTGGGGCACCGATGTGCGCGTCGGCAGCTTCGAATCGCGCACCGTCAAGCTGGCCGACGGCACCTCGGTCGAACTGCGCAAGCCTAAGCTGACCTTCGAAGGCGCGACACCGGACGTGGTCTCGCTGCGCGCGGCCCAGCCGATGATCGGCGCCGGCCTGCTCGAAGCGATACCGGAAGCGGACATCCTGGCGCGCGCCACCTCGACGCCGGACGTCGACGGCGTCAAGGGCGTGGCCAACTACGTGTTCGAGCCGGAAAGCGGCGCGGTGCGACTCGGCCGCTTCGGCTGGAAGGCATCCAAGGCGACCCTGCGTCACCAGGCCGCCGCCGCGCTGCTGATGGACATGGCGGTCACCTCGCCGGTCTACCCTAACCGCAGCTGCAACACCGACCCTGCGGGCTGCGCATCGGCCGCGGCGCAGAAAGGCATCACCGAAGCCGACCTGCAATCGATCTCGCGCTACCTGGCGCTGGTGGCCGTGCCTGCCCAGCGCAGCATCGCCAGCGGCTTCCCGAAAGGCGTCGCGCCGATCGATGAGCTGAACGTCAATCCGGCGCAAGTCAGCGCCGGCGCCAAGGTGTTCCAGGGCATGCGCTGCGCGGCTTGCCATACGGCGGAGATGAAGACCGGCAATGGCCACCTGTTTGCCGAACTGCGCAACCAGACTATCCGTCCGTACAGCGACCTGCTGCTGCACGACATGGGCACCGGACTGGCCGACAAGCTGGTCGAAGGTCAGGCCAAGGGCAATATGTGGCGTACCGCGCCGCTGTGGGGCCTGGGCTATACCGAGAAGGTCATGGGCGCCAACGCCAAAGTCGGCTACCTGCACGACGGCCGCGCGCGTAACCTGACCGAAGCCATCATGTGGCACGATGGCGAAGGTACGGCATCCCGCCAGCGCTTCGAGAAGTTGACCAAGACCGACCGCGACGCCTTGCTGGCGTTCCTGAAGTCCTTGTAATCAGTTGTCGCGGCCGCCGGATGGAAACTATCCGGCGGCCGCTGTCAGCTGATCATCGCAGTCGTCTTGCGATATGCACCAGTGGGACCGCAGCCGTCACCACTGTCACCAGCAGGAACACCAAATCCAGCTGATAGAGTCGCCAGTCGACGATATTTCCAAGCAAAAATTGCCGTATCGTGGCCACGCCCAGGATAACCGCGATCAGGTCAACGCCGGGGTTGTCGTCCGGACGGTAGATCAGATAGATGGCTGGTACAAACAATATCACCACCAACAACACCACCGTGGAGACATACCATGGCGAGCGCTTGATAGTGATCGCACATTCGTCTATGCCGTATGGCTTTTCCGCCTCGCCCTCTTCCAGCTTGACGTCCGTCACATACTCGCCCCAGCGGTTCGCTTTTGACACGACCATGGAGTCGGACAGGTGAATATTGACGATGGTGGTGTCCAATTTATACGGCTGCCAAGCCGCATCGGCCGGCCCTGAAACGTACACCTCAGGGCGTATGCCAATCTGATAAATATCATATGGGAATTTGCCAGGTAATCCCGACGGATAAATAGGGGTCTCCTTAAGTCTCAATATCGCCGTGTCATCCCACCTGCGAATTTCGCTGCCGCTCTCCAATTCAAGGGATTGCGAAATAGCACCCAGGCCAGCTGTAGGTGACCTCAGCCCGTGCAACATCACCGACATCTTGATGCTGTCTTTGGATAGCTGGTCGTACTTGGCTGCATTAAGTATCAGTTCCCCGGAAATCAGAAACTGGCCATTCTCGCGATCCTTGATACGCAGGGACAAATAGTTCTTCTCGTATCGTGCTTGTCCGCCGGATATCTGATCGAAGTCGCCGCATCCGACCCAGTGGCCCCTCCAGGCATCGCCTTGTTTTGGCGCGCGGAAGTAGTCGTAACCAATAAATATCGTCAGCCCCGCGATCAGAACGGCCAATCCTACCGGAAGATATTTATATAAAAGATGTATCGCTTTTCGCATAACCCGCATTCCTACCTACCCCTTGTATTTGAAGCTGCTTGTCCGGCAGTCAGCTTTATGTGATTATCTGGTTATGAATATACCAACTTCGATCGCCTGTGTGTGCTTCGCCAGCCTGTCTTTCATACTTTGGCAACGACAGCGGCGCGCACGGCGCGAGGCTTATATACGCAACTTTGTGCTGCCCAAGGGCTTGTTCGAAAAGTTACGGGTGCGTCATCCGGATCTCAGCCTCAAGGATTGCCAGCTGGTGGCCCAGGGGCTGCGCCAGTTCTTCCTGGCCCATTTGAAGAGCGGCAAGAAGTACGTCTCCATGCCGTCCCAGGTCGCGGACGATCTGTGGCATGAGTTCATCCTCTACACCAAGAACTACCAGCATTTTTGCCAGCATGCGTTCGGCAGCTTCCTGCATCACACGCCTGCGGTGGTGCTGAGCAAGGGCCAGCAAGGCAATGCCGGCATCCGCCGCACCTGGCTTCATGCGTGTCACGAAGAAAACATCAATCCCCACAAGCCGACACGGCTGCCGTTGCTGTTCGCGCTGGACAGCAAACTCAATATCCCGAATGGCTTTGTGTACGTGCCCGATTGCAGCGGCGTCAAGCGGCAAGACGACGGCACGGGCGACGGCACGGGTATCGTCGTGGCCTACTGCGGCGCGGATCTGGGCGGCTCGGCCTCCGGCTGCGGCGGCGACTCAAGCTCCAGTGACGGCGGCAGCGACGGCGGTGGTGACGGTGGTGGTGACGGCGGAGGCGGAGGCGATGGTTGCGGCGGTGGCGGCTGCGGAGGCGGTGGCGACTGAAACGCTTGCTTTTCGCGCTATGCGCGTGACCGCACGGAAAGGGTTGGGTCGCAGCAGTATCTTCGGATCAGAAAAAGGAGGTCGACATGATCCTGTGGATACTTATCATCCTGCTGGTCGGCGTTGTCGCCGTGCTGGCCATTCCGGCGCTGCGACGCAGCCTGGTCACCCCGCATATCTTCGCGCTGTTCAAGCGCATCCTGCCCGCTATGTCCGACACCGAGCGCGATGCGCTGGAAGCCGGCACCACCTGGTGGGATGCCGACCTGTTCAGCGGCCGCCCCGACTGGGACAAATTCCTCAAGCTGCCACGCCCGACGCTGACCGCCGAGGAACAGTCCTTCCTCGATAACGAGGTCAAACACCTGTGCGAGCTGGTCGACGACTGGGAAGCCACGCAAGTCTGGCAAGGCCTGCCGGCGCCCGCGTGGCAGTACGCCCGCGACAAGGGCTTCCTCGGCATGATCATTCCCAAGCTGTACGGCGGCAAGGCCTTCTCGGCCTATATGCATTCGCAGGTGGTGATGCAGCTGTCGACACGCTGCTCGGCGCTGGCGGTGCAGGTGATGGTGCCGAACTCCCTCGGCCCGGCCGAACTGCTGCTGCACTACGGCACCGACCAGCAAAAAGACTACTACCTGCCGCGCCTGGCCTCCGGCGCCGAAATCCCCTGCTTCGCGCTGACCAGCCCCTATGCCGGCTCCGACGCCGCCGCGATTCCCGACACCGGCGTGGTCTGCATGGGCCAGTTCGAAGGCCGCGAGACGCTGGGCCTGCGCATCAGCTGGGACAAGCGCTACATCACCCTGGGCCCGATCGCCACCTTGCTGGGCCTGGCCTTCCGCGTGGTCGATCCGGACCGGCTGCTGCCGCCGGACGCCACGCCGGGCATCACCTGCGCGCTGATCCCGACCACGCACCCTGGCGTCGTCATCGGCCGCCGCCACTGGCCGCTGAATGCCGTGTTCCAGAACGGCCCGACCAGCGGCAAGGACGTCTTCATCCCGATGGAATGGATCATCGGCGGCCCGACGCAGATCGGCAAAGGATGGCGCATGCTGATGGAATGCCTGGCCGCGGGCCGTGCGATCTCACTGCCGTCGGCCAGCGTCGGCACCGCCAAGCTGGCCGTGCGCGGCACCAGCGCGTATTGCGCGATCCGCCGCCAGTTCAAGACCGCCATCGGCAAGTTCGAAGGCGTGCAGGAAGCGCTGGCCCGCATGGGCGCCAACCTGTACATGATGGATGCGACCCGCAAGCTGTCAGCGCTGGCGGTCTATCTGGGCGAGAAGCCCGCCGTGATCTCGGCCATCGCCAAATATCACGTAACGGAGCGCGGCCGCGCGGTGGTCAACGATGGCATGGATATTCTGGGCGGCAAAGGCATCTGCATGGGGCCAGGTAACTTCCTGGCCCGCGCCTATCAGCAGATCCCGATCGCCATCACGGTCGAAGGTGCAAATATCCTGACTCGTTGCCTGATCATCTTCGGCCAAGGCGCGATCCGTTCGCATCCCTACGTGCTGCGGGAAATGCGCGCCACCGCCGAGGCGGACCGGCGCAAGGGCGAGCATGACTTCGACGCCGCCTTCTTCGGCCATGTGCGCTTCGTCTGCGCCAATGCGGTACGCGCGCTGTGGTACAGCCTCACCGGCGGCCTCTCCGCGCCGGTGCCGGAACGCGCCGCCGACGATATGGCGGCTTACTATCGCGCCGTGGGCCGCCTGTCGACCGCGTTCGCGCTGATGACCGATATGTCGATGTTCGTGCTGGGCGGCGAATTGAAACGGCGCGAGCGCATCTCGGCCCGGCTGGGCGATGCACTGTCGCTGATGTACCTGGTAAGCGCGACGCTGAAGCGCTACGAAGATGAAGGCCGCCAGGAGGCGGACGCGGTCTATGTCCACTGGTCGGTGCAGGATGCGCTCAACAAAGCCGCGCTGGCGCTGGACGGCGTGCTGGAAAACTTCCCCAATCGACCTGCGGCCGTGCTGGCGCGCTTGCTGACGTTCCCGTTCGGCCTGCCGTGGGCGCCACCGTCCGACGACTTGGGCGCCGCCGTCGCCAACGCCATGCAAACGCCGGGCGCCAGTCGCGAACGTCTGCTGGCCGACAGCTACCTGGCCGACGACCTGCGCGATCCTGTCGCTTGCGGCGAACTGGCCTTCGCGCTGCTGCCGATGGTGGAATCGATCGAGCATCGCCTTAAGCCCGTCTTCAGGTCGGGTGAGCTGGAATCCGTTCCGCAAAGCCTGCCCGAGATGGAACGCTGGATCACGCAGGTCGCCGCGCTGGGCCTGTTGACGCCGGAAGAGCGGCGCGCCATGTCGGACTTTGCCCGCTTCACCGATCTGTCGGTGCACGTGGACGATTTCCCGGCAGACCTGAACGCCACCGCCGATGCGGAGAAGCGCCGCCGCATGGCGACGCAACCCCGCACCGTCGAAGCTTGATGGCTACCGCTGCCCCGGGAACTACTTGGCCGCGTTGACGATGGCGCTGATGATGGCCGGATAGGCCTGCGCGCCGGTCGAACGGTTGAACAGTCCCGACGAGTGATTGGTGGTCGGGCCATTGTCCCAGTACACCGGCACCGCGCCGTGCTGGTACGCCGACTTGGTCAGGTACTGGTCCCAGTACTGGCGGTATTTGTTGGCCGCGTCGTACTCGGTGCGCTGCATGGCCGAGTATTCGCCGAGGATCACCGCCACGCCCTTGTCGACGAAGCGCGTCTTCATCTTCTGGAACTGGGCGTCGATGTAGGCCTCGTTGGCCCAGGTTTCCGTATTCGCCGGGCTGGTGGCGATCGAACCCCACTGCCAGATGCTGCTATTCTCGTTCAAGGTGAAGTTGTAAGGGTCGTAGTTGTGCACCTCCATCATCAGGCGGTTGGCGACGCTGTCGGTCGGCACGGTGTTGGTGGCGTAGGTGTAATCGATATTCGTGTTGTAGCCCTGTACGATCAAATGGCGCGTGGCGTTGTTGCCGCCGGTGGCGCGCACGGTGTTGACGAACACCTGGTTGAAGCCATTCTGCACCGCGATATTCTCCGCCGTCGGCGCGCTGTAGACGCCTTCGACCATCACCTCGTTGGTGCCGGCGAACAGCAGGTAGTCGTCATAGTATTTGAAGGTGTTGCCGATCTGGGTCCAGAACTTGGTCAGGCGCGCGTTGGCGGCCGACTGCGCGGCGTAGGTCGGCTGCTGCCAGCCGCCGTCCCAATGGACGTTGATCATGACGTACAGGCCCGCGCTGCGGGCCGCATCCACCACTTCCTTCACGCGCGCCATCCAGCTGGCGCTGATGTTATAGCTGGCGTCCGCATACTGGCTCCACGATACTGGAATACGCACAGTCTTGAAACCGGCCGCCTTGACGGCGTTGAACAGCGCCTGGTTGGCGGGCGGATTGCCCCATGCCGTCTCGCCGCCGATGGCTTCCAGCGAGTTGCCGAGGTTCCAGCCTGGCGACATCAACGCCGACAGCTGCACGCTGGTCAGGTTGCGCACCAGGCCCGCGCGCACAGCGGTGGCCGAGCCGGAGCTGGAACCGCCGGTGCTGGTGGTGAACTTGACCCAGTACCAGTATGGCGTGCCGGTCGCTGGCGTGGTGTCGGTATAGGTGATCGCGCTGGCGCTGAGGATGGCCACGCGGCCGCGCCCGGCGGCGTCGCTGTCGGTGTCGCGGTAGACCTGCAGGCCGGTGACCGCGCCACTGACGGTCCATGTGAGCTTGATGTTGTCGGCCGATCCGGTCGCGGTCAGGCAGACCGTGGCGCCGCCACCGCTGCCGCAACTCTGCGCCTGTGCCGGGGATCCCGCGCATAGCGCGAGGACGAAGACTGCCATCGATTTCAGGAATTTCATGTCATGACCTTTCATGGTTGACGCGATGAACGGCGGGCTTGCAGCTTTGCCCAGCCTAATACCAGCAGCCCGGCGGCCAGCAGCAGTGCGCTGCCCGGCTCCGGTACCGCGCTGACGCCTTGCGCTGTGGTGAAGTCGTCCATCACATACCAGCCGTCATCGCGCGCGATACTCAGGCGGGAGACGTTGGCGAAGCTGGCGGCGATCCAGCTGTATGTGCTGCCGATGCCGACATTGCCGGTCGTGCCGATGACTTGATCGGCCGCATCGTAGGCGGTGATGTTGACCCATGCCGCTGTCGCGCCATTCGTGGCCGGCGCCGCAAACCAGGCGCCGGAGAAGTTGAAGGCGGTGGCGCCGGCGATGGTCAGGTTGTCGGCGCCATAGCCGTTGGTGACGTAGACAGCGCCGGAGTGGGCGCCATTGCCATAGCCCTCCACCGTGGTATCGCCGTAGTACCAATCCCCGCTCCAACTAAAACCGGCATAGGAACTGCTCAACTGCGTCAGATCGCCGTCCGCATTCAGCTCATCGAAGTTGACTTGCACCGCCTGCGCCCGCATTGCCATCAGCAGGCCCGCGCCGACGAATAATCCGATCAAAAACTTTTTCATGGTCTCCCCTCTTTTAGTTACATGCATCGCCGGTGACTGCCGGAATGGCCGAGCCGCTGACGGTCATGCCGAATTCCACGGTACCGCCGGGGTAGATGTCGTGGTTCCAGCTCTGGTTGGGCGTTGCCGTGTAGGTCGGGCTGGCGCCCGCGACCGCGGCGTTCCAGAAGCCCTGCACTACCGATCCATCCGTATAGGTCCAGCCGACAGACCAGCCGCTGATGACGGTGCTTCGGTTGTTGGTGATGCGCACGGCCGCGTTGTAGCCGCCTTCCCAGGAGGCCGTGACCACGTAGCTGCATTGGTTGGCCGGTTCGCTGGAGACCGGCGGGCTCGCCGTCACCGGCGTCACCGTCACTTCGCCCGCCAATGCCGGCTTGCCGTAGGCGATGCCGCGTCCGGCGGTGCTCATGTACACTTGGCCGAAGATATTCATGTCGCCGTTGACCATGTGCGCATTGCCTGTTCCGCCGTAGCGGTGGGCATCATCGTTCACGCGCACCCAGGTGGCGCCGGCGTCGGTCGAGCGCAGCAGGCCGCTCACCGTCCCCACCACGCCTTGCATGAACAGCGTTGGATAAGCCGCATCCGGCGCCGCCATGCCAAAGCCGATCGCGCCGCACTGGTTGACGCTGGCGATCTTGCTGAAGGTGGTGCCGGAGTCGGTCGAGCGGGTCAGGCCGCCGCCGTTCAGGCACACCCAGACATCACCTTCGCGTCCCGGCGCCACGCGGATGATATTCGAGCCGCCGCTACCCGGACTGCCCTTGACGGCGAACGATGCACCGCCGTCCGTGCTGGCCAGCAGGCTGACGCCATCGTAGGCATAGAACTTGGCCGGGTTGACCGGGTCCGCCACCGGCCGCGCATTGTTGGCGGTCAGTCCGGCAATCACGCTCCAACTGGTGCCGTAGTCGGTGGAGCGGTAGCTGGCGGTGGAATTGGCGGGGCTATGCAGCAGCGCGTAGCCATCGGCGGAGAACGCCAGCTGGCCCTGGCCGCCATTGATCACCGCCGCCTTGGTCCAGCTGGCGCCGCCGTTGGTCGAGTAGTAGAGACTGGACCCGGCCCGCGCCATGATGCGGCTGTCCTGCGCGGCGATCGCCAGGCCGGAGGTGGTGCCCATCTGCGGCGCGTGCTGGACGCCGTATTGGGCCGCATCGGCGTTGACAAAGCCGTCGAAGTCGCCGATGGTCGAGACCAGCGGCCCATTGGTCACGCTCTCGAAGTTGAAGGGTACCGTTTCCTCCAGCCCCGCCACGTCGAAGTCCCAGGTCGTGGTGGCAGCGTCGATGTTGGCTGTCTTGAACAGGCCATTGCCCGAGCCTACCCAGACTTTCTGCGTGTCGAAGGGATCGAATTCCAGCGAGCCGGCCCAGTGAATGGAACCGCTGTTGATCCAGTTGGCCCCCTTGGCGTCCAGCGCAAAGCCGCGCGCCACCACGTCGGTCCAGCTACGCCCCGCATCGAGCGACGTCAGGATACGGTCGCCATAGCTGTTGGCGCCTTGCTGCATCCAGGTGTTGATGGTGGAGACCACCAGGTGCTTGGGATTGGACGGGTCCACGCTGATGCCGCCGAATGGACGGGCCAGGCCCGCAGGCGTGATGTTGGCCCAGTTGCCGCCGACGGCGTTGTACTCCCACACCTGGCCGTTGTCCATTGGCTCGCCGTCGGCCGGATGCGGCCCGGCGCCGTTGGCGTACGTGATATACAGCTTGCCCTTGGATGAGATCACGGCGCGCTGCGGCATCACGCCGCCGGGCGGGCCGCCCTTGACCGCCGTGAACGTCGCCCCCGCGTCGGCGCTGAAGTACAGGTTGGGACCGACCGAGCCGAAACGGGAGACACCGACAAACAGGCGCCGCGCCACGCCGCCGCTCACGCTGGAGGGGTCGAGCAGCACGAAACTGATGCCGTTGTCGTTGGGCGTGGTGGTCACGCCGAAGGATGCCATCCGGTTCCAGGTTGCACCGGCGTCGGTGCTCTTAAACAGGCCATTGCGGCGCGTACCCACGTACAGCACATTGCTGGAGCCGGGATCGACCTGCAGCTTCTCGCCATTCTGGCGTCCCATGCCATTGCCGTGGGCCTTGAACTGGGCCGTGACGTCGGTGACGGCGAAGGTCTTGCCGTAATCGCTGGAACGCAGGATTGCAGTCTTGCCGTTGCTGAAGTAGCTGGTGCCGGCCAACAGGTAGACGTTGGCCGCGTTGCGAGGGTCCACCGCCAGCGATTCGATGCCCATCAGGCCCACGTCGGCGTCGCTCACCCAGTCGGTCAGCGCGGTCCAGCGCGACGTTGCGGCATCCCAGCGATAGGCGCCGCCGACGTCGGTGCGGGCGTAGACCACGCCGCGTTCGGATTTGCTTGGCACCAGGCCCGATACGAAACCACCGCCGCCGATGGCGACCGAGTCCCAGTGATAGTTTTCCGCCGTACAGGCGTAGGGGATCAACAGCGCTGCCGTGAGCAGCGCCAAGCCGTGCTTAGCTCTCATGTTCTCGTCTCTCAGATTTATAGTTATCGCGCTCAGGCGGCGCGTCGGACCATTCTGCGACTGGAAAAAATCCGATGCAATTATGAAAACAGCCAATCAACTGAATGATATTTAACAGTCAGAAAAATGATTACATCGCGTAGCCCGTTGACACCCCGTACGGGAATATCGATACTCGATCCAACTGAAAAACAACGGACTTCTATGTTCAAACCGCGCACTCCTTCCCTGCCGGTGGTACGCCGCGTCTCCTCGGCGCTGCTGCTGGCAGGGTTTTCTATTTCCGCACTGGCCGACGGCCGTGTGACTACCAGTTTTGACGCCGGCTGGCGCTTCTTCCAGGGCGACGCCAAGGGTGCGCAGGCGGCGGCCTTCAACGACGGAAAATGGCGCACGCTGTCGGTGCCGCACGACTGGAGCATCGAAGGACCTTACGACCAGGCCAATCCGACTTCGCGCGGCGGTGGCTATCTGCCGGCGGGCATAGGCTGGTACCGCAAGCAGTTCACGCTGCCGGCCGACGACGCCAAGCGCCGCGTGCGCATCGAGTTCGATGGCGTGATGGCCAACAGCGAGGTGTGGATCAACGGTAAACTGCTGGGCAAGCGGCCTTACGGCTACAGCAGCTTCAGCTACGATCTGACGCCGCATCTCAAGTTCGGCAAGGGCCAGGCCAATGTACTGGCGGTGCGCGCGGATAACGACGTGCAGCCGGCCTCGCGCTACTACACCGGCGCCGGTATCTACCGCCATGTGCGGATGGTCAGTACGGAGCCGGTGCAATTTGGCGCCGGCGGCGTGTTTGTCACCACCTCGGCCATCGATGCGGACGGCGCGAGCCTGCGCCTGCAGTCGGATGTCAGCAATACCTCTTCGGCCGATGGCGAATATGTTTTGCAGGTCGAGATCCGAGATCCCGCCGGCAAAGTGGTGCAGACCAGCGAATCGCGCCAGACCGTTGCGGCAGGCCGCTCGGCGGAAGTCGTGCAGACCGTAAAGGTGCCGTCGCCGCAGCGCTGGTCGCTGGACAAGCCGCAACTGTACCGCGCCGTGGCGACGCTGCGCAAAGGCGCCACGGTGCTGGACCAGCAGACGTCCACCTTCGGCATCCGCGAGTTCAAGTTCGATGCGGACACCGGTTTCTGGCTCAACGGCGTCAATCTGAAAATCAAGGGCGTCTGCCTGCACCACGATGCCGGCGCATTGGGCGCGGCCGTGCCGCTGGATGCGTGGCGGCGCCGCTTCGAGCTGCTGCGCGAAGCGGGCGTGAATGCGATCCGCACCGCGCACAATCCGGTGGCGCCGGAGTTCCTCGACCTGGCCGATGAAATGGGCTTCCTGGTCATGGACGAGACCTTCGATACCTGGACAGCGGCCAAGGACAACGGCGAGCAGGGCTACAACCGCTTCTGGACCCAATGGTGGGAGGCCGATACGCGGGCGATGGTGATACGCGATCGGAATCACCCTAGCATCGTCATGTACAGCGTCGGCAACGAGATCCACGATAACCTGGACAGCCCGGAAGGCTTCCAGAAATACAAACAGCAGCAGGACCTGATGCACCAGCTGGACCCGACGCGGCCCGTGACGATGGCGCTGTTCCGCCCCGCCCTGTCCAAGGTCTATGTGAACGGCTTTGCGGAGACGATGGATATCGTCGGCCAGAATTATCGCGAGAACGAGCTGGTCGCCGCGCACAAGGCCAACCCCAAGCGCAAGGTGATCGGCACCGAGAATGGCCATCAGCTTTCGGCATGGCTGGCCTTGCGCGACAACGCCTTCATGGCCGGGCAGTTCCTGTGGGTGGGCTTCGACTACCTGGGCGAGAACAGCTGGCCGGCGACGACCTACGACCAGGGCCTGTTCGACCGTGCCGGCAACTGGAAGCCGCGCGGCCTGCAGCGCCGCAGCTGGTGGTCGACCAAGCCGGTGGTGCACATTGTGCGCCGCGCGGACAATGCCGGTACCGGCGACTGGATTGCCAACTGGACGCCAGCCGACCTCAATACCTACGACGACGCCAAGGTGCAGGTCTATAGCAATGCCGAGCAGGTGGAGCTGTTCCTCAACGGAGAATCGCTGGGCAGCAAGGCCAAGCCCAAGGACGACAGCCCGCGCGGCTGGGATGTCACCTTCGCGCCAGGCACGCTGCGGGCGGTGGCCAGCAACGGCGGCAAGGAAGTCGCGGTCGAGGAGTTGAAGACTGCCGGGCCGGCGGCGCGTATCGAACTGGCGTCCAGCCGCAGCACCCTGGGCGCCGGCTGGAATGACGCCGCCTTCGTCACCGCGCGCATCGTCGATGCCAACGGCGTGCAGGTCCCCAATGGCAGCGTGCCACTGACCTTCAGCGTCGGCGGGCCCGGCGCGCTGGCCGGCGTGGACAATGGCAATGTCACTAGCCACGATACCTACCAGAGCAATCTTTGCAAGACAGACCGCGGACAGTGCGTGGCTGTCGTCAAGGCCAGCGCCGCCGGCGGGACGATTACGTTCAGGGCCGAGGCGAAGGGCCTGGCCGGCGCCAGCCTGGCGATTCCAACGGCTGCGGGAGCGCAATGATGCGGCGCGCCTCCGCCCTCGCCGTCCTGCTGGCTGTTGTCGGACTGGCGGGCGGCGGCGCCGCTGCTGCCGCCGACAGCTGGCGTTTCGAGTTCGGCGCCGCCAAGCCATCGGCGGGCTATATCAACGTGCAGCCTGACATGGAGTACAGCGCCGCACGCGGTTTCGGCTTTGAATCAGGTGCAGCCGCGCGGACCGTCGAAGACGCATCCGGCGACCGCCTGCACGCCGGCTATATCACCGGCGACAAGCCATTTTTCTTCTCGGTCGATCTCCCCGAAGGCAACTACAACGTCACCATCACGCTGGGCGCTGGCAAGGCCGCTTCCAGCACCACCGTCAAGGCCGAGCTGCGCCGCCTGATGCTGGAGAATGTCGCCACCACGCCTGGCGCCTCGGTCACGCGCACTTTCACCGTCAACGTCCGCACGCCGAGGATTCCCGGCGGCGGCGCGGTCAAGCTCAAGTCCCCGCGCGAAACAGTGCAGGAAGCCTGGGCCTGGGACCAGCGCCTGACGCTGGAGATCAACGGCCAGCGCCCCGCCATCCGCGCCATCGAGATCACGCCGGCGCAAACGCCGACGCTGTTCCTGCTGGGCGACTCCACCGTCTGCGACCAGCCAGGCGAGCCTTACAACAGCTGGGGCCAGATGCTGCCGCGCTTCCTCAAGCCCGGCATCGCCGTCGCCAATCACGGCGAATCCGGCGAAACCTATCGCGATTCGCTGCAGCGCCGGCGGCTGGACAAGATCCTCAGCGCCATGCGCCCCGGCGACACGGTGCTGATGCAGTTCGGGCACAACGACCAGAAACAGATCAAGGACGGCAAAGGCGGCCCGTTCACAACTTACAAGGACGAGATCCGCGCCCACGTCGAAGCGATACGCGCACGCGGCGGCGTCGCCGTCATCGTCTCGTCGATGGAGCGCCGCAACTTCGACGCCAACGGCAAGGTCGTGCCGTCGTTGATCGACTATGCCACCGCCGCGCGTCAGTCGGCGCAGGAACTGGGCGCACCGTTCATCGACCTGAATGCGATGAGCAAACCGTTCTACGAAGCGCTCGGCCCGGAGTTGTCGAAGAAAGCCTTCGCCGAG
Organism: Duganella sp. CT11-25; assembly: GCF_047302815.1. Lineage (NCBI taxonomy): Bacteria > Pseudomonadati > Pseudomonadota > Betaproteobacteria > Burkholderiales > Oxalobacteraceae > Duganella > Duganella sp. CT11-25. Next base: position 582,141 of record NZ_JBKBFD010000001.1, on the reverse strand, counting down.
CCGGAGCCCGGCCGCATCGACAACACACACCACAACGCCTACGGCAGCTATGAGCTGGCGCAAGCGGTGCTGACCGGCTTGCGCCAGAGCGGCGTTGCGGCGGCGGCCTACATCGCCGACGGCTACGGTCACTTCGATCCTTCGCATCCCGATCCGGTGGAAAAATTCTCCGTGCCGCCCAGCCCGAACTACAGCAACCAGCGGCCCTTGGGCGACGACGCCACCGCCTACCTGTTCACCTACTTCATCGGCAACGGCGAGGACGGCCTGCACCTGGCGGCCAGCAAGGACGGCTACAACTGGGAGAAACTGGGGGGCGGCCGCAGCTATCTGGCACCGCAAGTCGGCAAGTCCAAACTGATGCGTGACCCGAGCATCGTACGTGGCCCGGACGGGACCTATCACATGGTCTGGACCTCGGGCTGGAACGAAAACAACATCGGCTATGCGTCCTCAAAAGACCTGATCCACTGGTCCGCGCAACAGCAGGTTCCGGTCATGGCGCACGAACCCGGCGTGTTGAACGCCTGGGCGCCGGAAATCGTCTACGACGACAAGCGCGGCGAATTCCTGATCTTCTGGGCCTCCACGATACCGGGCCGTTTTGCGGCCACCGATGGCTCGTCGGAGGAAAAGTACAATCACCGCATGTATTACACGACCACGCGGGATTTCGTCACCTATGCGCCGACGAAGCTGTACTACGATCCCGGCTTCAGCGTGATCGACGCCACCATACTGCGGACCAAGGACGCCAACTACCTGCTGGTCAAGGATGAAACGCGCAATCCGCCGAAGAAGTACCTGCAATTGGCGGCGGCGCCGGACCTGCAAGGCCCGTTCGGAAAACTAAGTCAGCCGATCACCGCGCCTGGCCTGTGGGTCGAAGGTCCAACCGCCGTGCAGGTCGGCGAAGACGTCATTCTGTACTACGACGCCTACATCACCAAGCATTACGGCGCCGTGCGCTCGCGCGACCTGGTGCACTGGGAAGACGTGACGGACAAGATGCACTTCCCCGACGAAGGCACACCGCAGCGCCTGCGTCACGGCACGGTGATCGCCGTGCCGCAAGCGCTGGTCGACTGCCTTACTTCACCAACTGCAGCGAACTGTCGTTGATTTCAAACTGGTGATTCTTGATCATCGTGATCACCTCGGCGCCGGCCAGCAGCACAGGGCCGTAGCCGTGGGCCGCGTACACATTCACCGGACGGTAGGCATAGAAAGCGGTATCGAAGCCCATGCCGGTACCAACGCAGGTGCCTTCGACTTGTCCCTTGGCGTTGACCTTGGTGGCCACGGCGTTCCAGGCCAGGATGACGGCCGGCGCGTAGGCGCGCTTGTCGATGTAGCCGCGATTGATCGCGCGTGCCATTGAATAGGCGTAGATGGCGGTGGCCGAGGTTTCCAGGTAGGTGTCGTTACGGTCGATCAGTTGGTGCCACAAACCAGTGCCGTCCTGGTAAGCCGCCAGCCCCTTGACATGCGCGCGCAGCTGCTGCAGCACCATGTTATAGCCTGGATGTTCAGGCGGCAGCACGTCCAGCAGTTCGACCAGCGTCATCACCGCCCAGCCGTTGGCGCGGGCCCAGTGGAATTCGGGATGCACGTCCATGCCCTGCACCCAGCCATGCATGTAGAGGCCTTTCTGGGCATTGAACATGCGGTCCGAGAACAGCTTCACCTGCTTGACCGCGTCATCGTAGTACCTGGCCTCGCCGGTCAACTTGCCCAGTTGCGCCAATGCCGGAATCGCCATGAACATATCGTCCAGCCACAGCGTATTCGGTTGCGGACGGTTGCGCGCCAGCGTGCCGTCGGTGAAGCGAAACTCCTTGGTGCCGACAAATTCGATGCAGCTGTTGAGCAGCGGCGTCAGGTCCGCCTGCAGGCCGCCGCGCTTGGCCTTGATCATCGCCGCGCACACGGCGCCGATATCGTCCAGCGCATGCGGTTCGAGCATGCTGCGCACCGGCGACTTGGCCTGCGGATTCGCCTTCATGCGCGCCAGCGTCGGCGGCGACAGCCTGGCCAGCAGCGTCAAACGCTTGGTGACGTAGTCGTTGTACTTCTGATCGCCCGTCGCGCCGGCGGCCAGCAGCATGCCGGCATAGGTCACGCCCCACTCATAGCTGGTCAGGCGGAAGTCGCCGGGGGCCAGGATGGTGTCGTCATCGATCTGGTCGAAGTTGGTGATCTCTTTCCTGGTCTTGGCGTTGATGGCCTGCGCTGGCGATGCCGCGTCCAGGTAGGTGAAGACGCGGTTCAGCACCTTGCTCACGGCTTCGACGGACGGCTTGCCGTATGGCGTAGGATAATCCGGTTGCAGCAGATGCAGCGGCGCGGTGACATCGTTGACCGGCTTGGTCTGAGCCCAAGCCTGGCAGGCCAGCGGCAGCAGCATGGCGGCGATGGCGGTTTTCTTCAGCAGCAGCTTCGTCTTCATGTAGTCGTCTCTTTATTTTAAATATGGTGCCAGCGGCTTGCCTGGCAAGGTGTTGAAAGCGTCGATCACGCGCGCGGCGTTGAACTGCGCGCCGGCTTCGTTGGTGTGGGTGCGGGCATCGGAGAAGTAGCTATTGACCACTTGCGCTCCGGCCTTGCGGTAGGCGTCGCTGACGACCATCGTCAGGTCGGCATACAGCGCGCCGTATTTGCGGGCGACCTCCTCATCCCATTGCGCGTAGCTGGCGAAGTCGCGGCCCTGCTCCCATACATCGCGGTGCGGCACCGGCGACAGCAGGATCACCGTGGCGCCCTTGGCGAGCGCGTCGGCGACGTAGCGCGCCATGTACCAACCGAAGCTGTGCACTTGTTCCTTGCTGCCGTCCGGTTTGGTGTCCTCGACGGTCTCCGGCCCCGTGCCTGGTACCGAGCCGCGGTTCTTCGCGCCGGGATCACCAATGCGGCCGACATCGTTATGCCCGAACTGGATCGCCACCACATCGCCGGCCTTCAACTGGGCCAGCACCTTTTCCCAGCGGCCTTCGGTGAAGAAGGTGCGGCTGCTGCGGCCGCCGATGGCGTGATTGACGACGTTGATCTTGTCCGTATTGAAGTATGGCGCGATGCGCTCGCCCCAGCCGATGGCACCGTTGACGCCACCGCTCTTCACGGTCGAGTCGCCGACCAGGAAAAGGCTGGGCAGCGCCGCATTGCGCGGCTTGTCTCCGGCGATCTTGCCGGCGTCGACCACCGGACGGTCGTCTTCCTTGTAGACCGCCAGCGGCGGCACGCGCAACTCTTTCAGGCCCGCCACCACGGTGCGCGCGTTCAGCTCCGCACCAGCCATATTGGTGTGCGTGTGCTCGTCCGGCGTCACCAGCGGGAACAGCTGCATGACGGCGTCGCGCCCCATCGCGTCATACTGGCTGGCCACCGCCTCGTTCAAATCGATGAAGCCGACCTGCTGCTGGCGAGCGACCTGCGCGGCCCAGCCGGCATACGCATCGGCGCTGCGCTGGATCTTGCCGTCCGCGCCCCAGCTCTTGCGCGGGATCGGCGAGCAGATGATGGCTGTGGCGCCGCGCGCCTTGATATCGGCCACGTAGCGGCGCAGATACCAGCCGTAGCTGTGCACGATCTCGTGTTCTTTCGTGATCAGGTTGTCGATTTCCTCGGTCTCTTCGCCGACTCCCTTGATCGTGCCGCGCGCACGGCTGGTGTCGTTGACCGGACCACTGTCGTTATGGCCGAACTGGATCAGCACCACGTCGCCCGGCTTGACGAAGGCCAGCGTCCGTTGCCAATGGCCGGCGCTCAAGTAGGTACGGCTGCTCAAGCCGCCGATGGCGCGGTTGACGACATTGATCTTGGCCGGATCGAAGAAACCGGCCAGAGGATTGCCCCAACCCCACTGCCCTGCGGCGCCCTTGCCCTGGCCATCGTCGCGGCCATTGCGGACGGTGGAGTCGCCGATCAGTATCAGCGACGGCAGGCTGGCGTTGGCGGGTTCCGGCAGCACGACCTGCGCGGTGCGCGGATCGGTGTTGACCGCCGCTGGCGGCGTTTGGGCATGGACCGCTGCTGTGCAGCACAGCAGCATCAGGATGGCGGCGAGGTATTTATTCATGCCGCTCATTCTATGCGATGAATTTCCGGCCTTGCGCACCGGATTTAAAGAATCAGCAAAATGAGCAATCCGGGCAGGCATATGGGCAGACAATCGTGGCCTCACTACTTTTATTGAGCGAATAATGATCTGCAGATTCCTTCTATGCGCGGCCCTGATCCTGTCCACCAGCGCGCAGGCGCAAATCGGCAAGCGTTACCCGTCCGAACGCAAGGTGGTCAAGGACCCGGTCACCGGCACGATGCTGACCTTCCTCACCAGTAAGCCGCACGGCGATTCCAAGATCTATCCCACCCATCCGCAATGGACCTCGGATGGCAAATGGGTGGTGTTCCGATCGGCGCTGGCGCGCGGCGAGGCGATGGCGGTCAACGAGCAAAGCGGCGACATCGTCCAGATCACGGAAGGCGGTTATACCGGCATGCTGAACCTGGCGCGCAAGTCGATGAAACTGTACTTCATGCGCAAGGATGCGGACGCGAAGCGCCTGCAGATCGTCGAAGTCAACCTGGCCACGCTGCTGGCCGACAGTGCGGCCGGTACGCTCAAAGCCGCAGGCGCCTACCAGCGCATCTGCGGCACCACGGCGGCGGAGCTGGAGGCCGGCGGCGACATGGCGCTGGATGCGGACGAGGACTGGGTCTACTTTCGCGTCGGCGCCGCAGCGGCGGCCCGGCACCTGGCACCCGGCGTGAAAACCGAAGCGGCGTTCGGGCCGCGCAACATGGGCGCAGGTCCGAATGGTATCGCGCGCATGAATATCCATACCGGTGAAGTCAGGCACGTGGTGTCGGTACCGTTCCAGATCGGCCATATCCAGGCCAACCTGTGGAATCCGGGCGAGATCGTGTTCTGCTGGGAGACCGGCGGCAAGTCGCCGCAGCGCACCTGGACCGTGCTGGCCGACGGCAGCGGCCTGCGTCCTCTGTATCCGGAGGCGCCATACGAATGGGTCACGCACGAGGCGGTGATCTCAAAGGATGAAGTGGCGATTGCGATCATGGGCCACCGTCCTATCGCCGGCGGTGCCGGCGGCGTCGATGCGCCGGCGACCGGCGTAGGCGGCGCCAATCCCGGACAGGATACCGGCTGGGGCGTGACCGGTACGCGCGAGAAGCCAAGCGGCCTGGCCATCGTCAACCTCCGCACGCGCGAGATGACCATCGCCGGGCAAACGCCATCCGGCAGCGGCTTGTGGCATGTGCACGGATCGTCGGACGGCCGTTGGGCGGTCGGCGATGACTTCAGCCGCAGCGTTTACCTGATCGACCGCCGCACGCGCGAGATGATGATGCTGACCACCGGGCACAAGACCACGGCGGCCGACCACACCCACCCGACTTTCAGCGCCGACGGCACGCGCATCGAGATCCAGTCGGCGATGCTGTCCGAAGACGGGCGCACGCTCAATATCTGCATCGTGCCCGTCCCGGAAGCATGGTTGCAGCGCCGCTGAGATCAGTCCATCAGCGGCGTCAGTTCCACGCGGCGCAGTTCATAGGGCGCGCCTTCCAGCTGGAAGCCGACGCGCCCGGAAGCCGGCTGCGCGTGCGTGACGCGGTTTTGCGGCACGCCGTTGATGGTCACATCGACGGTGCCGTTGCGGCTGACCACATCGCAAACGTTCCACTCGCCGGCCGGCTTTTCGCTGTCCGGTGCCGAATGGGCCTTGATGCGCGGCTCGGCGCCCTTGGCGCTGGTCAGCGGTTCGTCGAAGCTGGCGCCGGCCATCGGCAGCAGGTCGCCGGCGTTGCCGTTCTTGGTCTGGACCTGCAGGCTCAAAGGCCAGACACGGTCCATCGGGCCGTCGCTGATGTGCAGCAGCACGCCGCCGTTGCCAGGCTTGCCGCTCCAGCGCCATTCCACATGCAGGCGGTAGTTGCGGTAGTTTTCCAGCGTCGCCAGGAAGCCGGACGGCTTGCCTTCGGAGGCGATCACGCCGTCCGGCAGCATGCGGAAGGCGCTGTCGATGGACGCGGGGGGCGTCGTCTTCAACTCCCAGCCGCTGAAATCGCGGCCGTTAAACAAATCCACCGCGCTTGCTGTTTGCGCGAGTAACGCCAATGTAACAGTGCACCACATCCGTTTATTCATCTGCTAATCTCTCCGACATGAAAAAAATACTGCTCACTCTCATACTTGGCGCCAGTGCCGGCTTGGCCTTCAGCGCTCCGACAGTCATCCAGCTCTGGCCAGAAGGCGTGCCCGGCGCCCGCGACATCGGTCCCGAAAAAATCGGCAACGGCTATAACTCCAACGTCAGCGAACCATCGCTGACCATGGTAGGCCCAGCGGTCGACCATCCCAACGGCACCGCCGTCATCATTTGCCCTGGCGGCGGCTATGTGCGCATGGCCACGGCCCGCGAGGGCGACCAATACGCAAACTGGCTCGGCACCTTGGGCGTCACCGCCTTTGTGCTCAAGTATCGCATGCAGGAGTATGGACATCCAGCGCCGTTACAAGACGTGCTGCGCGCGGTGCGGACCCTGCGCTCGCGGGCGGCGGAATTCGGCATCAATCCGGCCCGCATCGGCGTGATGGGCAGCTCGGCCGGTGGCCACCTGGCGGCCAGCGCTGGCACGCTGTTCGACAGTCCGCTGGGCCGCACCGGCGCGGCGCTCGACGCGACCAGCGCGCGGCCGGACTTTTTGATGCTGATGTACCCGGTGATCACGATGCAGGACCCGGCCGCGCACGCGGGCTCGCGCAAGGCGCTGCTGGGAACCGCACCGTCGGCCGAGGCGCTGCAGCTGATGTCGCTGGAAAAACAGGTCACGCCGGCCACGCCGCCTACGCTGTTGATCCACACGCAGGCCGACCAGGCGGTCCCGGTCGAGAACAGCATCCTGTTCTACCAGGCCCTGACCAAGGCGCACGTGCCGGCCGAGATGTATCTGTTCGAGCACGGTGGCCACGGCATGGGCATGCGCGATGGCCTGGGCACTTCATCCGGCTGGCCGCGCCGTGCCGAGGAATGGCTCCGTGACCGGGGACTGCTCGCGCCGGCCAGCGCGCCAGGCGTGGCTCAGGCGAAGTAGAACATCTTCTCAAGCGGCCATTCGCGGGGCCGGTTGCCTGGCTCCACTTCCATCAGGTCCGCCATGTAATCCCACCAGCGCTGCATCACCGGCTTGGCCGGCAGCGCTTCAAGCTTGTGGTCGGGCCAGAGCTTGAGCACCGCGAACAGATGCAGCGTTTCCTCGTCGAGGAAGATCGAGTAGTCATAGATGCCGGCCTCCCTGAGCGCGCGGCCCAGGTCCGGCCACAGCTCGTCGTGGCGGCGCTTGTACTCGGCCACCGTGCCAGGCTTGAGCTTCATGCGGAACGCGCGGGTGGTCACGGCTTGCCTCCATTGGCCATCTTTTTCAGTTCCGCTGCGGCCAGCAGGTAGCCGCCGACGCCGTAGTTGAAGCTCGATGCCGGCAGGTAGAATGCCGGCTCGGCGCCGGTTTGCTGGATGCCACCCAGGCGACCATCTGCATAGACGTGCTTCAGGATACCCGTCCATGCGCGCTCGATCACCGGGCGGTAGACCTTAGCGTCCAGATAGCCCTGGTTGACGCCATAGGCCATGCCGAAGACGAACAGCGCGGAACCCGAGATCTCAGGCAGCGGATAGCTGGCCGGATCCAGCAGGCCGGCGTGCCACAGGCCGTCCACACCTTGCAGTTGGGCGATGCGGGCCGACATCTCGCGCAATTGCTGGATGTAGAACGGGCGTTGCGGATCGTCCTTGGGGATGTAGTCCAGCGTGCGCGCCAATCCGCCCAACACCCAGCCTTCGCCACGCGACCAGAAGATCTTCTTGCCGTTCGGTTCGCGCTTGGTGGTGTAACTGGCATCGCGCGCGTACAGGTGCTCCTCCTTGTCATACAGCAGATCGTAGGTCTTGCGCCATTGATCGTGCACATAGTCGAGGTATCGGCGCTCGCCGGTGGCCTTGTACATTTTTACCCAGACCGGCGGCGCCATGAACAGCGCATCGCACCACCACCATGGCAGGCGGTCGTCGCCCGGCTTCAGCGTTTTCAGGTCGATCAGGGTTTCCAGTTCCGCGCGCGTCGGCGCGATGCGCTCCGGCGAAGGCTCCCGCAGGTACAGCTCCAGGTAGGTTTGCGCGACGCTGATATCGTCCGCATTCGGATAGGGTGTGCGCAACTTCCACTCGAACTGCTTGCTCATGGCGAGCATGGCGTCGCGGTATTTCGGATCGCCGCTGGCTTCCGACGCGGCCATGAAGCCGGAGAACAGCACGCTGGAGGTCCATATCCGGTCCAGGTGCGGCACGGTGCGCGCCAGCTGCCAATCGGCGACCTTGCGCATGGCCTTATCGATGGCTGCGGGTTCCAGCGCTGGCGAGAGGTCCGTTGCCATCGGGCCGCCATCGGCGGGCGCGTCGCCGAAGTGGCGGCTGGTGTCCTTGTCGACGATGGCCTGCATGGCAGGTGTCGGCAGCGGATATTGCTGTTGTGCGTGCAGCGCGCCGGTGGCCAGGCCCAACGCGGCGAGCAAGAGATGCGAAGTTTTCATCAAGTTTTGTCCTGTTCTTCAAAGCTTTTCTTGGATGGATCTGCTTTCGGTTTCGCCGGCTTGACGACGCTGCTGGCTGGCGGCAGGCCGAGTACCGATATGGCGTCTTCCAGCGCAACCGGCTCGGTCAAGGTCAGTTTCGTGTTGGCGAACTGCCAGCCCTTGGCGTCGTAGATATGACCGCCGTGCCTGGCCTCGATATCGATATTTTCAAGGCTGAAGCGGTCCAACGGGACTTCCTTGTAGCCGTCCACTTCAAACGCGGTAGTGGCGCCAGTGGCCTTGATGTTCCAGATGCGAACGTCGTGGAAGTGGGCGATGCCTTTCTCCCGAGGTACCGGCGTGGCCAGCACTTTCCAATACGGCGGATAGTCCTTGATCTCTTTCGGGATCTCGGCGTAGCTGTAGCTCGGATTCCAGTTCATGGTGATGCGCAGGACCACGGGCGTACCCTTCATTGTGAAATCGTGAAGGCGCAGGTTCTCGCCGAAGCCGCCGCGCGTGTGGGCGGACTTGAACAGGATGCCGACCGGGACCTGGTCCAACACCGTGATATTGTAGGCCTCGATGTTACGGAAGCCTCCCGCCGTCTCGCTGCCGAAGGTGACGCCTGCGGCGCCGTCGCGCACGATGGAGTCGCGGATGACGACATCCTCCGTGCTGCGGTTGACCCGCTGGCCGTCGGAGTCGCGGCCCGCTTTCAGGCACAAGGCGTCGTCGTTGACGGCGATGTCGGCGTGCTGCACCAGGATGCGTTTGGACGAGTCGATGTCGATACCGTCGGTGGACGGGCCGCGACCGCCTTCGTTGTTGCGGATGATGACGCCGTCCACGGTGATGTCGGTCGAGTAGCAGATGTGCAGTGTCCAGAAGCCGGAGCGGCGCAGCAGCAGCCCGCCGCCGATCTTGACCTGCGACGAATTGAACACCTGGATCAGGCGGGGACGCTGGGCATCGTAGTCGGAGGCCCAGCGCAGGCCGCGCGGTTCGTAGGTTTTGCGCAGGCTCCAGTAGCTGTCCCAGAAGATCTTGCCGTCGCCGTCGATGGTGCCTTCGCCTGTAACGGCGGCGTTCTTTTGTTCATAGACGTTGATCAGCGCGGCAGGCCAGCGCATTTCGATACCGGCTATCCGCGTCGGCATGACCGGGTAGTCTTCCAGCTTCTGCGAGCCGAGGATGGTCACGCCCTTATCCACTTGCAGCGTGACGCCGGTTTTGACGAACAGCGATCCGCTCAGGTAGATGCCGGGCTTGAGCACCACCGTGCCGCCGTCCTTGGCCGCCGCATCGATGGCGGCCTGGATGGCTTTGGTGTTGAGCGTGGTGCTGTCGCCTTTGGCGCCGTAGTCGGCGGCGTTGTAGGTTTTGGCGCCCGCAGTGGCGGCGCATATCGCCAACAGCGCGGCGATGGCAAGCCGTATCCAATGCTTGATCATTGTTTGCTTTCCGGTTGGGTCAGCAGGCGCACTGGACCGAGCATGCCTGACGGTTGCGGCACGATCAGGTGCGTGTCCTGCGGGACGAAGCGCTGGCCGTAGCGGGCGGACAACAGCCGGTAGTCCGGCCGCTCCTGCCCTGCCAGCGCGTTGAGCGACAGGTTGGCGACCTTGACTTCGATCCGGTTGGCGCCTGCGCGCAGGTGGCTGGTGATGTCCAGTTCATACGGCGGATGCCAGACGGCGCCGGCGCGCTGACCGTTGACGTAGACTTCGGCCGCTTCGCGGATCGGGCTGTCCAGCATGGCGCGCATGCCGCTTGGGACTTTCGGCGTGGTCGCCAACGGCGTCCCCTGGCCGAAGTCCAGGCGGATCGCGCTGCCCTTTAGCTGGGCGGCGCTCAACTCGACGTCTTTGCTGTAGGTGACCACGCCGGAGAAGAAGCGTTTGGCAGGATCGTCGGTCCATGAACGTAACGCCGGCATGGCCTGCGTCTCGCCGGAACCTGGGAAGCGCAATTGCCAGTCGCGGCTCAGGTCTGCCAGGACACGGCCCGACGACGGCGCCTGATCAAGCGACGCCACTGCGGACGCATTGGCGAACGTACTGGCGGACGGGCCGCTACGCGACAGCGCTCCGGCGGCACCGGCCGGTGGCGCGCTTTGTGCGCTGTCGGTCAGCACGAGCACGCGCGACTCGTACGGCGCGAGCGCAAGGTCCAACGTTGGACGGACGCTTGCGGCGCTGGCCTTGCCGGTGTACGGATTCCACCAGGCCGCCGATTTGCGCGGCGCGCGCAGCGTCGCGCTGGTGCGCACTTCGCGATTGCTGGTGTTGGCGATGAAGTAAATGTCGCCGTCCGCCAGCTTGCGGTGGATGAAACCGACATCGGCTGCCTGCGCGGCGACCTTGAAGTCCGGCGCCAGCGCCTTGGCCAGCGCGGCGCCGACGGCCGCGTCGGCCGCAACGAGACGCACGCCTGGCTTGCCGAGCAAGGCTTTCGATGCCGAGGCCACCTGCGTCGAGACGCGCTGCGCATCCGCAAAGCCAGGCGCCAGCGACGGCATGGCGCCGATGGCGATGATCTTGCCGCCGCCGCGCACATAGTCGGACAGCCGGGCCAGCACCGCCGGCGACAACCGTGTCACGTGCGGCATGACCAACACTGGATGCGTTACGCCGACAGAGAGGATCGACTCGGCATCGACATAGTCCAGGTTATGACCGGCGTCGAGGATTTGCTCGGTCAGTTCAGGCGTGACGTATTTATGCATCTCCGCCGACAGCGAGACCTTGCCCGGCACTGCGGCGGCATAGACGTCGTCGTTCGGCAGCAAGACCGCGACATCGTTGGCGGGCCGGCCCTGCCGCATCAGGTAGCTGGTGCGGCTCAGGTAGGCGTTCACGTCGGGCATGACGTTCCACCACGGTTGGTGGTCGTTGAAGACGGCGGCGGCGTAGAAGGCATAGCCCGGTTCCTGGGAGCCCGGCGGCGTGTACGGCCAGCCGTGGCCGATGAACTGGTTCACGCCTTGCAGCAGCATGCGGTCCGCTTCGGCCTTCATGTCCAGCGGCGTGGCGCTGAAGGCCGGCGAATGCAGCCAGGTCCAGGTTTCGGCGGAGATCACAGGCCGATCATAGATGTGGCCCGCCGATGTCGCCAGGCGGGTGAACGAGAAGGTGCGGAATTGCGGACCTTCGCCTTCCGGCAGCGCGACCAGCCGGTTGCTGGACATCGAGACCGCCGGTTCGCCGTAGGTTTGCGAGCGGAACTGCGTCTTGTGCGCGCGCGCCCAGTCGTTGACCGGCGTGAGATAGCGCTCGTTGACCAGTTCCGTTTGCGTTTGCACCCAGTCGTGGCGCAGTGCGGCGGCTTTGTCGCCTTGGCCGCTGTAGATCAGCGGCAGGTGCGGCTTGAGGTCGTAGCCGCGCCGGCGCTGGAACTCGGACAGGAAGTCGTCGGTCCAGTCGGTGCCGTACACTTCCAGGCTGTCCGAGAAGACGGCGTATGGCGGCTGGTCGCCAAAGGCTTTCAGCAGCGGTTCGGCAACGGTGTTGAGGTGGTGGTCGATGGCTTTGCGGCTCAGGTGATCGAGCACGAAGCCCTCGGCGCCCAAGGCCGCGCGCTTGACTTGCTGACCGGTGCGGCTGGCGATGTAGAAGGCCATGACACGCGGCGTGGACGCAGGCGCGACGACCGCGCGGCCAGGACCTGCGGCGGCGGGCAGTTCGGTCATCTTGAGCGCTGTGGCGTCGTATTGTTGCGGATTGCCTTCGCCGACGAAGGCGGCCAGCAGCGACTCGCCACTCATGATGGCGGGCAGCGCGACCGAGGTGGCGCCCGGCGCCAGTTCGGCTACCGCGAGACGCAGACGGCCTGCGGATTCGGTAACGGGAACGTTCGGGCCGCCGTAAGGCCAGCCGCTGGCCAGCGTCATGTCGACGCGCATGCCTTCCGCCCTCGCCTTGCGATTGACGAAGCTGACGGAGTCGAGGAATTCGCCCGACATATAGGGGACGTTCCTGATGCCGCGTGCGGGATCGTCCAGCTCCATCGGATAGACCGGCTGGATCTCGACGCCGCCGAAGCCGCCAGCCTTCATGGCCAGCAGCTCGCGTTCCAGCTGCGCGTTCACCACGGCCGGGCCGAACCACCACCAGCGCACCATCGGGCGCGCGTCGTCCGGCGGCGCGGCCAGATGGGCGGCGACGTCGGCGATGCGGTTCGAGACCAACGGGGCCGGAGCGGAGAACGGTGCACCAGCCGATGCGCCATTACCCGCTGCGGCTTGCGCCGCCAGCGCGCCAGCGGCTGGGACCACGCCAGGCGCGGCCGCTGGCGCACCGGTCTGCGCGACAGAGATACCGGCCGAGCCGCTCAGCAGCGCGGCGGCCAGCGTGACGCCCACGACAGGCGCCATTGAGCCGCGCGTCACGCGCCGGCTCCTCGTGACTGCGGCCACGGCTTAGACGATGCCGCTGCTGCTGGCGCCGGCCTTGGCCGGACGCGCTTCCGCCGCCTTGGCGCGGTAACCGCTGGCGCGATAGCACGCCACCGGATCGATGGCGCCGCCGGAGCGGAAACGCGCCATCGCCAGGATCGCGCCGACATCGGTGCGGTAAGCGTGCTTGAGCGCCTGCGCCGATTCCAGCGCATCGTTGGCTTCCTGATGCTGGCGCAGGGCCGCACGGTCCACCAGGTTGGCCTGGACGAAGGCGCGCTGTACTTCCACCGCGCTGTTCATCAGGCTTTCAATCGGATCGGTCACGTTGTGCGACTGGTCCAGCATGTAGGCCGGTTTGAAGGCAGCGCCTTCGCGCGACGCCGCGTCGGCCAGCTCGTTAAACACCAGGAACAGCTGGAACGGATTGATGCTGCCCGAATCCAGGTCGTCGTCGCCGTACTTGCTGTCGTTGAAGTGGAAGCCGCCCAGCTTGCCGAACTGCGCCAGCCGCGCGACGATCATCTCGATATTGGTGTTCGGCGCATGGTGGCCCAGGTCGACCAGGCACTTGGCCTTGTCGCCCAAGGTCTGCGCGCACGCAAAGCTGGTGCCCCAGTCGGCGATGGTGGTGGCATAGAACGCCGGCTCGAACAGCTTGTGCTCGATGAACATCAGCCAGTCAGCAGGCAGCGCGGCGTAGATGCCACGCGCACTGTCCAGATAGCGCTCCAGCGCACCGCGCAGGTTGTGCTGGCCCGGGAAATTGGCGCCGTCGCCAACCCACACCGTCAGCGCCTTCGAGCCCAGCGCCTGGCCCAACTCGATGCATTCGATGTTGTGCGCAACGGCCTGCGCGCGCGTCGCCGCGTCCTGCGAGGTCAGGCTGCCGTACTTGTAGCTGTGCTGCTGCCCCAACTGGTCCTGGAAGGTGTTGGAGTTGACGGCGTCGAAGTACAGGCCATGGCCTTCGGCCTGCTGGCGCAAGGCCGCCGGATCCGTGGTCTTATCCCACGGGAAGTGCAGCGATACGCCAGGCGTGGCGCGGGTCAGTTGATGGATGACCGCGCAGTCATCCAGCTTTTCAAACACATTGCGCGGCTCTCCGCGGCCCGGAAAGCGGGCGAAGCGCGTGCCGCCGGTGCCGACGCCCCAGCTGGGCAAGGCCACCGCGAAGGTCTGCGCCTGCGCGGTCAGCCTCTCGATGTCCACGCCGCGCCGTTGCAGGATGCCGCCCAGCGCCGCGTAGTCCGCTTCCAGGTTTGCCGCCAGCTTGGCGTTGTGCTCGGCCACGCGGCCGCTGTCGATAATGGTGCTCATAGTGTGTCTCCGTCTTTATTATTTTATATGTAGCCAACTCGCGCTCAGCGCGTGAATGCGCCGGCATTGCCTGCATCGACGTTGAGGATATTACCAGTGCTCTTGGCCGCCTTGTCGCTCGCAAGGAAGTAGACCGCCTCGGCGATATCCTCCGGCAGGACGCTCAACTTCAACATGCTGCGCTCGCGGTAGAAAGCCTCGACGTCGTCAGCCTCGATTTTATTCGACTGCGCGCGTTCCTGCTTCCACTTGCCGTCCCAGATGCGCGAGCCACGGATGACCGCGTCCGGATTGACGACGTTGACGCGGATGCCGTGCGGCGCGCCTTCCAGCGCGATGCAGCGCGCCAGGTGGATCTCGGCCGCCTTGGCGGTGCAGTAGGCCGAAGCGCCGGCCGATGCGACCAGGCCGTTCTTGCTGGCGACGAAGACCATGCTGCCGCCCAGCTTCTGCTGCTTCATGATGCGGAAGGCGGCCCGGCTGACCAGGAAGTAGCCGGTGACCAGGATGTTCTGGTTGCGTTCCCAGATTTCCAGCGTGGTGTCTTCCAGCGGCGCCGACGAGGCGATGCCGGCGTTGGAAACCAGCAGGTCGACGCCGCCGAAGCGCAGCGCTGCCGCAGCCAGCACGGCTTCCACCGCCGCTTCGCTGGTGATGTTGGCGACCACGCTGCCGACGCTGTCCTTGCCGGCGCCCTTGACCAGTTCCTTGTGCGCCTGCTCCAGCGCTTCCGGATCGATATCGGTCAGCATGACGCACGCGCCCTCCTGCAGCAGCTGTTTCGCCACCGCCTGGCCGATGCCGCCGGCACCACCGGTGACCAGCGCAATGCGGCCGGCCAGGCTTTTCGGCTTCGGCATGCGTTGCAGCTTCGCTTCTTCCAGCAGCCAGTATTCGATGTCGAAGGCTTCTTGTTCCGGCAGGCCGACATAGGTGTCGACGCCGTTCGCGCCGCGCATCACGTTGATGGCGTTGACGTAGAACTCGCCGGCGATGCGCGCCGTGGCCTTGTCCTTGGCGAAGGACAGCATGCCCACGCCGGGGATCAGGTAGATGATCGGATTGGCGTCGCGCACGGCCGGGCTGTTGTCATGCTTGCAGCGCTCGTAGTAGGCGACGTAGCCCGCGCGGTAATCTTCCAGCGCCTGATCGAGGCTGGCGACCAGCTTGTCGAAGTCCGGCTTTAACGGATCGAAATCGACCACGAACGGACGGATCTTGGTACGCAGGAAGTGATCCGGGCAGGAGGTACCCAGCGCGGCCAGCGGCTGCAGGTCGCGGCTGCAGACGAATTCCAGCACGGCGGCGCTGTCGTCGAAGTGACCCAGCTTGTATTCATCGCGGCTGATCTTGCCGCGCAGCAGAGGCATCAGCTTCGCGGCCAGCGCGCTGCGCTCTTCCGGCGGCAGCGGCTCGATAGCCTGGCCGCCGAACGACGGCTGTTTCGAGTTCGCGGCCAGCCATTCCTCGGCGCGCTTGATGATGGCCAGCGTGGTCTCGTAGCAGGACTTGGCGGTGTCGCCCCAGGTGAACAGGCCGTGGCCTTCGAGGATGATGCCTTTCAGCTCGGGTTGGGCTTTCGATACCGCTTCCAGCTTCAGGCCCAGGTCATAGCCGGGACGCTGCCACGGCAGCCAACCCAGTTCGCCTTCGAAGATTTTCTGCGTCAACGCCTTGCTGCTGGCGCAGGCGGCGATCGCGATCACCGCGTCCGGGTGCATGTGATCGACGTGCTTGCGGTCGATGTAGGCGTGCAGCGGCGTGTCGATGCTGGCCGCGCGTGGGTTCAGGTTGAAGGTGCAGTGCGGCAGGTAGGCGACCATCTCGTCCTCGTTCGCCAGTCCGCGATAGCGGCCCTTGAGTGCATTCAGCTTGTCCATGTACAGGGTCGAGAAGCCGTCAAGCTTGATGCTGCCAAGGTCGCCGCCGGAACCCTTCACCCACAGCACCTCGACCTGCTGGCCGTTCAGCGGGTCGGCCATCATGACCTTGGCCGAGGTGTTGCCGCCGCCGAAATTGGTGATGCGCAGGTCCGATCCGAGCAAGTTGGACCGATACAGTAGCAGTTCAGGCTCGCTCATGGCCGCTGCAGCGTTGTCGTCCCACAAAGAACTGATCGGTGCTTGCTGCTGGGTTACTTTCATTGCTGATCTCCGTTGTTAGATGTTCTTTTTGCCATATGCGGCAAGAGCATTCAGTAGAAATCAGGCGGCGATGGGTGTCAATGCAGAAGCAATCAACATGATGACCAAGAACCAAATAATCATTCCGTTGATTGAAATGTGATTGGTATGCCAAACGAGTATCGAAACAATCAAATAATTGATCGCACAATGATTGACTCGCGATTTTGAAGTGTTTAGTCTTTACCGTTAATAAAGTGACACACCGGATCGGTCCCAAGGCACAAACCAAGGCAGCGACGGTAGTAGTTGCAAATAAAAGGAGACAGAAATGGTAAATCACAAGCGCCGTAAACGTTTGCTGAAGTTGCTTGCCGAACATAATACGGCCAGCGTGCCGCAACTGGTCGACTGGCTCAGCGCCTCGCCGGCCACCGTGCGGCGGGACATCAGCTGGCTGGCAGCCCGCAGCCTGCTCACCCGCACCCGTGGCGGAGCCGCCAACCTTGAGCAGAAAAAGCGCGGCTTCACGCTCAGCAGCGAGACCTTCCAGAACAACATCCAGTGCTACGCCGAGCGCAAACGCGCCATCGCCCGCTACGCGGCCGGCATGTGCACCGAAGGCGAAACGATCATCATCAACGGCGGCACCACCACCTTCATGATGGCCGAATTCCTGGTCGACCAGCACCTCAAGATCCTGACCAATTCCTTCCTCATGGCCGAGCGCCTGCTGGTGTCGAGTGAAAACGAAATCATCGTCCCGGGCGGCAAAGTCTATCGCGAGCAGAACGTGATACTCAGCCCCTTCGACAACGACATCACCCAGCACCACTACGCCGCCAAGATGTTCATGAGCGTCTACGGCCTGTCGCTGCTTGGCTTGATGGAAGCCGACCCGCTGCTGATCCAGGCCGAGAAGCGCCTGATCTCGCAGGCCGAGGAACTGATCGTGCTGGCCGACAGCTCCAAGTTCGCCAAGAAGGCGGGCCTGATCCTGTGCGGATTGAACCGCGTGGCGACCGTGATCACCGATACCTACGCGTCCGATTCGGCGGTGCAGCTGCTGGAGCAATCCGGCGTGCGCGTGGTGACGGTGGAACCCGAGGCGCTGCCGCAGCAGCTCACGCCGTCGGCATTTGCGACGCCGTTCGATTACCAGTCCGCAGCGATGTACCAGTCGGAGGCAGCCCATTGAAGCTCAGGAAGATCGTATTGGCGGCCGTTGCCGCCGGCCTGCTCACGGCCATCGCCGGCTGCAAGGAGAAGGAGCCTGAAAAAATCCGCATCGCGATGGTGGTGAAAAACCTCGGCAACGGCTTCTTCGACGCCGCGCATACCGGCGCGCTGGATGCGGCCAAGGAGTTGAAGAGCGTCGAGATCATCTACACCGGCCCGACCACGCCCAGCGCGGAAGGCCAGATCGAGATCATCAACTCGCTGATCAGCCAGAAGGTCAACGCCATCGTCATCTCGGCCAACGATCCGAATGCGCTGGTGCCGATCACCAAGAAGGCGATGGCGCGCGGGATCAAGGTGATCTCGTTCGACAGCGGCCTGGCCAAGGAAGGCCGCCTGATGCAGCTGAATCCCTCCAATGCAGACCTGATCGGCTTGAAGCAGATCCAGATGGCGTCCGACGCCATCAACGGCGAAGGCGAGATCGCGATCCTGTCGGCGTCGGCGCAGGCGACCAACCAGAACATCTGGATCGGCGTCATGAAGAACGTGCTGACCAAGCCGGAGTTCAGCAAGATGAAGCTGGTGGCCACTGTCTACGGCGACGACCAGTCGGACAAGAGCTACCGCGAAGCGATCGGCCTGTTGCGCAGCAATCCGAACCTGAAGGCGATCATCGCCCCGACCACCGTGGGTATCAACGCCGCCAGCAAGGCGGTGGTGGACGAGCACCTGGTCGGCAAGGTGTACGTCACCGGCCTGGGGCTGCCGTCCGAGATGGCGGGCCACGTCAAGAGCGGCGCGGTGCGCGAGTTCGCGATCTGGAACCCGATCGACCTCGGATATGCGGCGACCTATGCGGCGTATGACTTCGTCAAGGCCCAGCCGACCGCGAAACCGGGCGGTAGCGTCTCCGCGGGCCGCATGGGCAGCATCGCGCTCGACGCCAACGGTGAAGGCGCGATGGCGCCACCGTTCACCTACGACAAAGGGAACGTCGACAAGTTCTCCAAGATTTTCTGAGCCGGAGTCCCAGTCCCTATGAATACGAATACAAGCCCGGTCCTGCAACTGACCGGGATTAGCAAGCGCTTTGCCGGCATCGTCGCGTTGAACAACGTGGCGCTGTCGGTGCGCGCGGGTGAAGTGATGGCGCTGATCGGCGAGAACGGCGCGGGCAAATCCACGCTGGTCAAGACGCTGACCGGCATATACCAGCCGGACCAGGGCTCCATCGAGCTGGCCGGCAGGCCGGTCGCTTTCGAGAACGCACAGGATGCGATGCGTGCCGGGATCACCGCCGTGCACCAGGAGACGGTGATGTTCGACGAACTGACGGTGGCGGAGAATATCTACGTCGGCCGTCATCCAGCCAAGGGCGCGCGCATCGATTGGGCACGCATCGAGGCGGAGGCTGAGCAGTTGTTTGCGCGGCTGGAAGTGACGCTGCCGGTGCGCGCACGGGTCAAGGACCTGAGCGTGGCGCAGCGGCACTTCGTCGAAATCGCGCGGGCGTTGTCGCAGGATGCGCGCGTGGTGATCCTTGACGAGCCGACGGCATCGCTGTCGCAACGCGAGATCCATGAGCTGTACCGCATCATCGGCCAGCTGCGCGATGCCGGCACGGCGGTCATTTTCATTTCGCATAAATTCGACGAGATCTTCGCGGTCGCGGACCGCTATACGGTGCTGCGCGACGGCCAGTTCATCGCCGAAGGCCGGCTGGCCGACATCACCGAGCCGGAACTGGTGGCGCTGATGGTCGGCCGCGCCGTCAAGCAGGCCTACCCGAAGGCGGATGTCAAGCCTGGCGAGGTGCTGCTGGAGGTGTCGGGCTTTTGCCATCCGAAGGAGTTCAACGACGTCAGCTTCGCGCTGCGCCAAGGGGAGATACTCGGTTTCTACGGGCTGGTAGGCGCCGGACGCTCGGAAGTCATGCAGGCGCTGTTCGGCCTCAGTTCCGGCGTGAGCGGCACCGTCAGGCTGAGTGGCGAGGAGATCAGCATCTCCTCGCCACGCGACGCAGTCAGGCACGGCATCGCCTATGTGCCGGAAGACCGCCAGCACCAGGGCGCGCACCTGACCATGCCGATCCTGCACAACATTACGCTGCCGGTGCTGTCACGCGTGGGATTCTTCCTGTGCGGACGGCGCGCGCAAGAGAAGGCGATCGCGCGCCACTACGCCGAGCAGCTGGAACTGAAGGCCACGCATCTGATGCAGAACGTGTCCGAACTTTCGGGCGGCAACCAGCAGAAGGTCGTGCTGGGCAAATGGCTGGCGACCAATCCCAAGGTGATTATTCTCGATGAGCCAACCAAGGGCATCGATATCGGCTCCAAGGCCGCCGTGCACCGTTTCATCGGCGAGCTGGTGACCAAGGGCTTGTCGGTGATACTGGTATCGTCCGAGCTGCCGGAGGTGATGGGCCTGGCCGACCGCATCGTGGTCATGCACCAGGGCCGCATCGAAACCGTGTATGAGCGCGCCGATGCGACACCGGAGAACATCGTCGCCGCCGCATCGGGCTGCGTGGTACAGCTGGAGGAATGCGCATGAAGGCGTTATTGAAACTGCGCGAGACGCAGCTGGCCTTGTGCACCGTCGTGCTGATCTTGCTGGTCGGCGTCCGTGCGCCGGTCTTCGTCAGCGGCGCCAGCCTGGCCAACCTGCTGACCGACAGCACGCTGCTGATCATGCTGGCGCTGGTGCAGATGCTGGTCATCGTCACGCGCGGCGTGGACCTGTCGATGGCGTCCAGCCTGGCGCTGGCGGGCATGATGTCGGCGCTGCTGGCGTCGCGCTTCCCTTCCCTGCCGCTGATCGTCGTGATGCTGGCCGCCTTGTCCATCGGGCTGGTGCTCGGGCTGATCAACGGCTACCTGATCGGCTACCTGGAGCTGCCGCCCATCGTCGTCACGCTGGGCACCATGAGCGTGTATCGTGGCCTGGTGTTCGTGCTGTCCGGCGGCGCCTGGGTATCGTCGCACCAGATGCCGCCGGAGTTTATCGCCTTCCCGCTGGCACGCCTGCTGGGCGTCACGCACCTGGTCTGGATCGCTACGGCGACCGTGCTGGCCGCATGGTACCTGGCGCGGCACACGCGCTTCGGACGCGACCTGTACGCCATCGGCAACGCGCCGGCGTCGGCGCGCTACGTCGGCATCCCGATCGCCAGGCGCCTGCTGTGGACCTACGGCCTGGCCGGCGCGGTTTCGGGCCTGTGCGGCTACCTGTGGGTGGCGCGCTACGCCGTGGCCTACACCGAAATCGCCTACGGCTTTGAATTTACCGTGATTGCGGCCTGCGTCATCGGCGGCATCAGCATCGCCGGCGGCAGCGGCAGCGTGGCCGGCGCCGTGCTGGGCGGCTTGTTCCTGGCCGTGATCGGCAACGCGCTGCCGGTGGTGAAAGTCTCGCCGTTCTGGCAAAGCGCGCTGACCGGGATCGTGATCCTGGCGGCGGTATTGATCAATGCCCGCAACGGCAAGCAAGGCGGCCGGCAGATCCTGCCGCTGCATCTGAATAAACCATCCGGGAGCGCAGCGTGAATACCAGTACCACCATGTCCGCGGAATCTGCGCCATCTGCGGCGTCCTCCTCGCGCTACATCATCGCCGACAAGCCGGGCTTCCGCGCCGGCGCGTTGCTGGGCCGCTGGGAAAGCCTGCTGGCGTTGCTGCTGCTGGCGGCCTTCGCGGCCAACAGCATCCTGCTGCCGAACTTCCTCGACCTGGACAGCCTGGCCGACGGCACCTTCAACTTCAGCGAGAAAGCGCTGATCGCGCTGCCGATGGCACTGCTGATCATCTGCCGCGAGATCGACATTTCCGTGTCCGGCATCCTGGCACTGTCGTCGGTGGCGATCGGCCTGGCCAACGCCAACGGCATGCCACCGGAGGCGCTGTTGCCGATCGCGCTGGCCACCGGCACGCTGTGCGGCTGCCTCAATGGCATCATGGTGACGCAATTCGGCCTGCCGTCCATCGTGGTCACCATCGGCACCGTTTCGTTGTTCCGTGGGCTCGCCAGCGTGGTGCTGGGCGACCAGGCGTTCACCGGCTATCCGCAGCTGATGGCCGATTGGGGCCAGGGCTACTTCTTCGGCTTTATCCCGCGCGAATTCGTGGTGCTGCTGGCCTTTGCCGCGTTGTTTGCGGTGGTGCTGCATGCGACCAGCACCGGCCGGCGCATCTACGCCATCGGCAACAACCCGGTGGCTGCGCGCTTCTCCGGCATCCACGTGGACCGCTACCGCATGATGCTGTTCATGCTGACCGGCGCGATGGCCGGCCTGGCCGGCTACCTGCTGACGGGCCGCATCGGCAGCACGCGGCCTAACATCGCGATGGGATGGGAGCTGGAAGTGATCACGATGGTAATCCTCGGCGGCGTCAGCATCGCGGGCGGCGCCGGCACCATCGGCGGCGTGATGCTGGCGGTGCTGACGCTGGGCACCGTGACCTACGGCCTGTCGCTGGCGAATATCCCCGGCATCTACATGACCATCGTGGTCGGCATCCTGCTGCTGGCGACCATCGCCTTGCCTCGCCTGCTGCGGGGCCGGAAGACCGCGAAATGACGCTGCAACAAAACGCCACCATCGTCCTCGATATCGGCAAGACCAATGTCAAGCTGGTGCTGGTGGCCGCCGACGGCATGGTGTTGGCGGAGCAGCGCAGCCCGAATGCGATCGTGCAGGACGGACTGTATCCGCACCACGACACCGAACGGATCTGGGCGTGGATGCTGGCCGCGATGAAGGTGTTTTCCAGCCAGGCGCAAGTCGGCGCCATCGTCCCTGTCACGCACGGCGCCACCGCCGCGCTGGTCGATGACGAAGGCCTGGTGCTGCCGGTGCTCGATTACGAGTACGAGCTGCCGGCATCGCAGCAGGCGCACTATGCGGTGCAGCGTCCGCCCTATTCCGCTACTTATTCGCCGCAACTGCCTGCGGGCTTGAACCTGGGCCGCCAGCTGGCCTGGCAGGCGCAGGCCTTCCCCAAGCAGTTCCGGCGCGCGCGGCATATCCTGATGTATCCGCAGTACTGGGCCTGGCGCTTGTCCGGCATGGCGGCCAGCGAGGTGACTTCGCTGGGATGCCATACCGATTTGTGGCAGCCGTCGCGCCAGCAGTATTCGTCGCTGGTGGAGCGCATGGGTTGGAGCCGCCTGTTCCCGCCACTGCGGCCAGCGTGGGCGCCGCTCAACCGGATCAAGCCGGAGCTGGCCGGGTTGACCGGGCTGCCGGAGGATTGCCGCGTACTGTGCGGCATCCACGACAGCAACGCCTCGCTGCTGCGGCACCTCAGCGCAAACGCTGGCGCGGCGCCGGCCGTGCTGTCCACCGGCACCTGGGTGATTGCCGCAGCCCCGGGCATGCCGCTCGACGGCTTGCGCGAGCAGGCGGACATGCTGGCCAACAGCAATGCGCTAGGCCAGGCCGTGGCCTGCATGCGCTTCATGGGCGGCCGCGAGTTCGGCGAGCTGGCGGGTAGCGATGCGGAGCCCTGCAGCATCGAGGATTTACAGTCGCTGGTCGAGCAGCGGACCATGGCCTTACCCTGCTTCTCCAGCACCGGCGGGCCGTTTTCCGGACGAGCCGGTGCAGTGACAGGTCCCGCGCCGGAGAACGCCCGCCAACGCTACGCGCTGGCCACGCTCTACTGCGTGCTGATGAGCGACTACTGCCTGACCGCGCTGGGCATTTCAGCTTCCGGTGCGGCCGTGGTGGTGGAAGGCAGCTTTACCGGCAATCCGTGGTTCGCGCCGCTGCTGGCGGCCTTGCGGCCGGAGCAGAAGATCGGCAGCACCGACGATGCCAGCGGCACCACTTGCGGCGCCTGGATGCTGCACCACTGGGGCAGCACGCCGGCGGCGCGCAGCAAGACCGCCAGGCCCCTGCTGCTTGCGGGCCTGGCGGAGTACCGCGAGCGCTGGCTAGCCGCGCTTTAATCCGCCACTGGCACGCCGAAGTCCGGCGTGCCGTCGGCGCGCCAGTGCAGCACCTGCGCGCGGGTGTGGCGGTTCTGGTCCTTGAGCGGATCGCCGGCAATGTCGCGGTAATTGCGCGCATGGTAGACCAGGATGTCCGTCTTGCCATCCGGCGTGGTCGTGAAGGAATTATGGCCAGGCCCGTACTGGCCGTTCGCCGCGCTGCTGCTGAAAACCGGCACCGGCGACTTGCTCCAGGATGCCGCGTCCAGCAGCTTGCCGCCCACCGGCGCTGTCAACAAACCCAGGCAGTAGTTGGCGTCGGTCGCGCTGGCGGAATAGGTCAGGAATACGCGGCCGTTCTTCACCAGCACCGCGGGCGCCTCGTTCACTTCGTACTTGACCTTCTCCCATGCGTAATCGGGCTTTGACAGCAGCACCGCCGGTCCCTTGATCGACAGCGGCGTATCCATCTGCGCCATGTAGATATTGGTCGCGTGCGAAGCCGCGTCCGGCGCGCGCTGGGTCCAGACCAGGTAGCGTTTGCCGTCCAGCGCAAACGTCGTCGCATCCAGCGAGAACGACTCCCAGCCCGTCTTCAGCTGTCCGCGTTCGATCCACTCACCTTCCAGCGGATTGGGCGAACTGTTTTCCAGCACGTAGAGACGAATCTCCCAGATCGCATCGGCGCGGCCGGCGGTGAAGTAGATATACCATTTGCCGTCGATGTAGTGCATCTCCGGCGCCCAGATATGCGCGCCCATCTCGCCGCTGGCGTGCTTGCGCCACGCCACCTGCGGCGCGGCCGTGCCCAGCGCATTGAGCGAGCGGGCGCGCCGCAGCTCGATGCGGTCGTACTCGGGCGCCGTCGCCGTGTAGTAGTAATAGCCGTCGCTGTGCAACGCCACCTGCGGGTCTGCCCGCTGCCGCACCAGCGGGTTATTGAATTGCGGCTCCGCCGCCTGCGCAAACGACAAAACGGCGGCCATCAAGGCCGCCGCTTGCAGTCCACGCGCAAAGAATGCTTGCGCCATGTATGCCCTTAGTTTTTAACCGATACGCTGAAGAAGTAGCGGCGGCCCGACCAAGCCAGCTCGTTGACCCGGAACAGATCGCCGGCGTCGGTGGTCTGCGCCTGGTCCGTTAGGTTCTTGCCTTCGATCGAGAACGTCACGTGGTCATTGTAACGATACTGGAACTTGGCGTCGAGGAAGCCCGTCTTCTCCTGGAAGTTGGGATTACCCGAAACGTCGTTGGTGCCGGTATAGAAGCGGTCGCGGTAGTTGTAGGCCAGGCGCGCATTGATCTTGCCCAGGTCATACCACAGCGCGGCGTTGTAGCTGTTTTTCGACAGGCCAGGATATGGCAGCACGGTGCCGTCCAGTACATTGAGACGTTCCGTGCCCGGCGCGTACTTGTACGTCATGCGGGTGTAGTTGACGTCGCCGCCGAAACCGCTCATCCAGCCGGGCAGGAAGGTGAAGGCGGTACGCGCCGTCAGTTCAACACCCTTGGTGGTGGCGCCCTGGCCGTTGATCGCCTGCGTGACGTCGAACAGCTGGCCGTTCTTGAACAGGTCCACGCCCTTGACCAGCTGCTTTTCAAGGATGTAGCTGTTGATCTCTTTCTTGAACAGGCCCATGCTCAACTGGCTGTCCGCGCTTGGGTAGTACTCGAAGCTCAGGTCCGTATTGGTCGCGCGGAACGGCTTCAGGTTCGGATTACCGGCCGTGCAGTCATCCTGTCCATCGCCGCCGAATTGCGCCAGGCCGCTGCCGACCGTGCAGGTGGCGCCGGGAACCAGCAGGTCGACACGCGGCCGCGACATCACCTTGGACAGGCCGAAGCGCACCATGAACTGGTCCGGGATCGCCCAGGCCATCGCGTTGAAGCTCGGCAGGTAGTCGTGGTAGGTGTTCTCGACGCTCGCCACCGAACTACCGACCACGTAGTCGGTGTAGCCGCCGCTGGCCGACGAGGCCTGGCGCACCTGCAGCTTGAGCAGGCCGGTGGCCTTGTCGCGGGTGCCGGTGTAGCGCGTGCCGATGTTACCCCAGATCTGGTGCCCATACACTTCGGTATCCCAGTCCAGTCGCAGATACGCGGACTTGATACGCTCGTCGACCATGAAGGTCGGGATCTGCGGATAGGTCTTGCCGTCGCTGCCAGGCGTGTTGTAGACGTTGCCGAAGTTGAAGTGCGAGACGTCGAAGTATTTCGTCGCGTTCTCGTACACGGGCGTCATCCAGCCGCTCGGGATATCGCTGATCTTGTCGTAGCCGGTGAAGAAGGTGCCCGGCGAACGGCCACGCACGGCGTTGATCAGTTCCTGCATTTTCGCGGCGCTGATGTAGCTGGTGGCCCAGTTGACGGATTGGCCGGTGAGCACATCGGGCGGACGCTGGGCGCTGCCGGTGTAGAGCGGGTCGTAGATCAGGGTCTGGTTGACGTTGGCGGTGACGGCGTTGATGTCGTCGGCCGTCGAAGCCAGGTTGCTGCCGTTGCTGACCAGGTAACCGCCGCCGTCATAGCGCTGCGACGTCGATTTGCGGCCCTGCACGCCGAACCAGACCTTGGACAGGAACGGGGTGCTGAGACGGTATTTGAAATCGAGCTTGAGCTGGTCCTCGCCGTTCTTGGCTTCATACGGCCGGTATTGCAGCTGCGCCTGGACATAGGAGCTGGCGTCGTCCGGCGAATAGCCGGCAGGGAAGGCGAAGTGAGGCAAGCCTTGCGCATCCAGCGTGACCTTCAGACCGGGCGCGTTCTGCGTCAGCACGATGTTGTTGGTCTCGTTGTGATAGGTCGAGCGCGAGGTCCCGCCGAGGAATTCGGCTTCCAGCGCGCCGCTCTTGTAGGTGAAGCCCGTCGTCGCGTAATTGGAGTCGATCTTCAGCTTGTAGTCGCGGGCGGCGGTGGAGAAGGCGCCCTGCCCACCCAGGCCGGCGGCGTTCAGGCAGTTGCCGACAGTGTACTGGGTGACATAGTGGTTGGTGACCACCACGCCGGCCGGCGTGCTGGTGGCGGGAACCGTGGCGCAGGTGCCGCCGCTCGGCACGCCGGTAGCGCTGTAGGTCGGCGCGGTTCCGGAGTTGGCCAGACGCGTGACGGCGCCAAGATCGGTGCCGAAATTGCGGTCGTTGAGGCGCTGGTCCTGGTAGTTGCCCTGGTAGCTGACGTAGCCCTTGAGCTCATTGCTGAATTTGTACTGCGCGGTCAGTTCGGCCGACGAGCGCTTGTGGTCGCGGGTCCAGATGCCATAGCGCGAGATGCCGGGCGAGTAGTCCGACCATTGCGAGGCGCAGGCGGTCTTCTGCGCCGCCGTCAGCGCGGCGGTCGAGCAGCCGGCGGCGGTGGAAACGGCGGCCACCGCTGGATCGGTGCTGACGACCGTCTTATCCGGCGAAAAATCCCAGTCGCGCAGGAAGCGCCACGAGGTGTTGCGCGAGTAGTCGTTGCGGGTGCGTACATCGTCGTACACCACGTTGGCCATCAGGCCCAGCCGGCCGTCGAGGAACTGGTCGGCGATCAGCAGGCTGGCGCGCGGCTGGACGCCGCCACGGCTGCTGGCCTGCTCGCCGGCCAGCGTGGTGGCGATGGTCAGCTTCTTGAAGTCCAGCGGCTTGCGGGTGGTGATCACCACCGTTCCGCCAACGCCGCCCTCGGTCAGGTCGGCGGTGCTGCCCTTGAAGACGTCGATCGACGAAATCAGTTCGGAGGCCAGTTCGCGCAGCTCGGCGCCACGACCCGCACCGCCGTTGGTGCCCAGCACCGACATGCCGTTGACCTCGACCCTGTTCAGGTCGGGCTCGACGCCGCGGATCGAGATCTGCGAGCCTTCGCCGAAGTCGCGCGTCAGCTGCACGCCGGTGATGCGCGACAGCGCCTCGCCCACGTTCTTGTCCGGGAACTGATTGATGTCTTCAGCCACCAGGGAATCGGAAACGGTGGAGTTGCGGATCTTGCGGTCGATGGCCGAGGCCACCGATTTGCGCGTGCCGACCACGGTCACGATGGTTTCCGGCTTGACCTCGTCCGGCGCGCGCTGCGCGGCGGCTTCGGTTTGCTGGGCCATCGCGGTGTTGGCGGCCAGGATGGATGCGACCGCGGAGGCGACTGCCGCCGCCATGGCACGCTTGGTGTACCGGCTGTGCGCCGTTTGGTTCAAATGCTTGATCACTTATGGTCTCCCGTATCTCGGCCTATGGTTGGCCGGTGTTTTATAATCAGCTTGTGATCGCATTCTATGTTCGGCCTGCGCGAAAAAATCGTCGCACGATCAAAGAATCACAATGATGATCGGGACCGTCGCATATCCGCCTCTCACTTTTGAATCTGGCAGTGCAGCATAAAAGCGCGCTAGACTGGGACTATGGCCACCATCTACGACACCTTCAAAACACGCGCCGACCAGGCGCTCCCGAAACTGACGCCGGCGGAGATCAAGCGCATGCAGCGCTTCGGCGCGCTGGCCTGCTTCCGCGACGGCGACATGCTGTTCGAGGCTGGCCGCACCAGCTTCGGCCTGTACGTTGTGCTGAAAGGCGTGGTGCGCATCAGCCGCTACGATGGACTGGGTAACAGCTCGGTCATCACCGAACATCTGCCGGGAGAATTCGCCGGCGAAATCAGCCAGTTCTCCGGCGCACCATCGCTGGTCAACGGCCACGCGGTCGGCGAGGTCGAGGTGCTGGCGCTGACCACCGAAGCCTTGCGCGCGCTGCTGACAGCGGAGGCGGAACTGGGCGAGCGCATCGTGCGCGCCTTCATCCTGCGGCGCGTGGAACTGATCGACAGCAAAGCCTGCGGCCTGGTGCTGGTCGCGACGCCCGGCCATCCGCGCATGCATGCGCTGCAAGGCTGGCTTTCCAGCAACGGCCATCCGCACAAGGTGCTCGATCCGCGTGGAGACGAACAGGCGCGCGCGCTGTGCGAGCGCTACCAGCCGCAGGCCGAAGACTGGCCGCTGGTGGTATGCCCGGACGGCGGCGTCAAGAAAAATCCCAGCGTGGTCGACCTGGGGCGCTGCCTCGGCACGCTGCCGGACCTGGGCGGCGACCAGGTGTGGGACGTGATCGTGGTCGGCGCCGGTCCTGCGGGGCTGGCGACGGCGGTGTATGCGGCGTCGGAAGGCTTGTCGGTGCTGGCGCTGGAGACGCGCGCCTACGGCGGCCAGGCCGCCGCCAGCGCCCGCATCGAAAACTACCTTGGCTTCCCGACCGGCATTTCGGGCGGCGCGCTGGCCGGCCGCGCTTATGTGCAGTCGCAAAAATTCGGCGTCAAGATGGCGATACCGGCACCGGCCGGACGCCTGCTGTGCGACCAGAATCCGTTGCAGGTCGAGATGTGCGGCAGCCTGACGCGCCTGCGCGCGCGCAGCGTGGTGCTGTCCTGTGGCGCGCGCTACCGCCGCCCCTCCCTGGCCAACCTGAAGCAGTTCGAGGGCAAGGGCGTGTACTACTGGGCCTCGCCGCTGGAGGCCGGACTATGTGCCGGCGAGGACGTGGTGCTGGTCGGCGGCGGCAACTCGGCCGGACAGGCGGCGGTCTTCCTCGCCGCCCACGCGGCCAAGGTGCATATGCTGATCCGCAAGGACAGCCTGGCCTCGACCATGTCCAGCTACCTGATCGAACGCATCGCGGCGACACCGAATATCTTCCTGCACACGCAGTCGGAAATCGCCGCGCTGGAAGGCTGCGACGAGGAAGGCCTGCAGCAGGTACGCATCCGCGACCACCGCAGCGGCGTCGAGACAGGCCATGCTATCCGCCGCGTGTTCCTGTTCATCGGCGCCGATCCCAACACCGGATGGCTCGGCGACTGCGGCGTGGAGGTCGACGACAAGGGTTTCATCCTGACCGGCTTTGACGTGGCGGGCGGTGCGCCGTCCACCCGCGCCGGACTGGAGACCAGCGTGCCGGGCGTTTTCGCCATCGGCGATGTGCGCGCGCGGTCCACCAAGCGCGTGGCGGCGGCGGTCGGCGAAGGCGCCGCCGTGGTCTCGCAGATCCATGCCTACATGGCGCGCCTGCCCGCGCAATGACTTTACAAAATTGAAAGACAAGCCTACCATCGGGGGCATGCAAAAACTCCCCGTCCTATTGCTGTTTTGCCTGTTTCCCCATCTGGTACTCGCCGAGGAGCGGCCCAAGGTGGGCTTGGTGCTCTCGGGCGGCGGAGCGCGCGGTGGAGCCCATATCGGCGTGCTCAAGGTGCTGGAGGAATTGCGGGTGCCGGTCGATATCATCGTCGGCACCAGCGCCGGCGCGATCGTCGGCGCGGCCTATGCCAGCGGCACTCCCGCCGCCGACATCGAGCGCGAAATGCAGAAGCTCAGTACCGCCAACCTGTTTCACGACGTGGCCCGAAACGACCTGTCGGTGGCCCGCAAGTCCGACGACGCCGATAGCTACGTCGGCCCGGAGATCGGCATCGGCCCGGCCGGCATTTCGCTGCCCAAGGGCGCGGTGGCGGGCGTGGCGCTGGAAGCGGTGCTGCGGCGCCTGACCGCGCGCCAGGCGTCCAACAACTTCGACCGCTTCCCGATTCCCTTCCGCGCCATCGCCACCGATGTCAGCACCGGCGAGATGGTGGTGCTGGGCGACGGCAACCTGGCGCAGGCGGTGCGCGCCAGCATGGCCATACCGGCCGCGATCAATCCGGTGGAAATCGACGGCCGGCTGCTGGTGGACGGTGGCGTGGCGCGCAACCTGCCGGTCGACGTGGCGCGGGCGATGGGCGCCGACGTGGTCATCGCGGTCAACATCGGCACCCCGCTGTTGCGGCGCGACGAGATCAAGTCGGTACTGTCGATGTCGGACCAGATGACGCGCATGCTGACCGCCTCCAATGTCCGCGTGTCCTTGCAGGAGCTGAGTTCGCGCGACGTGCTGATCACGCCGGACCTGTCCGGCGTCGATGCCGGCAGCTTCGACCTGCTGAAGGAGGCCGAGGCCTACGGCGAGCTGGCCGGACACCAGGCCGAGGACCAGCTGCGGCGCTATTCCATTTCGGAGCAGGACTATGCCGAACTGGCGGCGGCGCGCCACGGCGAGCCAGCCCACCGCGGCGTGCTGCTGCGCGATGTGCGCATCGCCGGCGCCCAGCGCGTGCCGGAAGCATCGCTGCGCGGCACGATGGAAACCCAGCCGGGCGACCTGTTCGATCCCGAAAAGGCCGAGCGCGACATGCGCCGCCTGTTCGGGCGCGGCGACTTCGAGCACGTCAGCTACGCCATCAGCCCCCTGCCCGACGGCAGCCATGTGATGACCACTACGGTCAATGAAAAATCGTGGGGTCCGCAATACCTCCGGCTGGGACTGGGCGTATCGACCGACTTCGAGGGCGATTCCTTCTTCTCGCTGAGGGCCTCGCATCGCTGGACCTGGCTTAACTCGCTGGGTGCGGAATGGCGCAACGATATCGAGATCGGCCATTCCGACCGCATCGCCACCGAGTGGCTGCAGCCGCTGACGCCGGCCCAGCGGTTGTTCGCCAGCGCGCATCTCGCGGCCGAGCGCACGCCGCTCGACATCTACGACAATGGCGACCGCTTGGCGCGCTACCGGCGCGAGTCTGTGAGTGCCGGCATCGATCTGGGCGCACCGGTGGCTGAATGGGGCGAGGTGCGCATCGGCGTCTCGCGCGGCCACGCCAAGCTGTTGAAAGATACCAGTTTCATTCCAGCCTCCGAACTGCTGCCAAGCGCCCGCGCGGCCGGCCTGCAGCTGCGCCTGCGCGCGGACACGCTCGACAACCTGGCCTTCCCCACCTCCGGCGTCAAGGCCGACCTGCAACTGTATTCGTCGCGCACCGCGCTGGGTGCGGACACCAATTACAACAAGCTGTCGTTCTCCGCGCTGACGGCGATGGCGGGCGGTCCGCATTCGCTGCAGGCGGCGATGGAGGTGCAGCACAAGCTGGGCGACAGCGAACTGCCGGATACGGAGTTGATCCCGTTCGGCGGCTTCCTGCGCCTGTCTGGCTACCGGACCGGCGAGCTGCTGGGGAAAAGCCTGCACTTCGGTAAGCTGGTGTACAACTACCGCATCTCCAGCGCCGGCCTGCTGGACGGCGCCTTCGTCGGCGTGTCGGCGGAGCTGGGCCGCATGGGCAACACCATCAACTCGCAGGACGGCGAGCAGACGGTGCACAGCAACGCAGTCTTCATCGCGGTCGATACGCCGCTCGGGCCGATGTACTTGGGCGCCGGCCGCGCCGCGCGCAACAGGAACGCGCTGTATCTGCTGATCGGAAAACCTTAGCCGCTCAACTAAGCGACGATATTCAGGCCGCCATCCACGTAGACCGTGCTGCCGGTCAGGTGGCGCGCGTACTGCGATGCCAGGTAGGCGCAGGTGTTCCCGACATCGAGTATGTCCACCAGTTCGCCGAGCGGCGCGCGCGCCACGGCGTCGGTTAGTAGCCGGTCGAAATCCTTCAGGCCGGAGGCGGCGCGGGTTTGCAGCGGCCCCGGCGAAATGGCGTGCACGCGGATGTGGCGAGGCCCCAGCTCATAAGCCAGATAGCGGCAGGCGGCTTCCAATGCGGCCTTCACCGGCCCCATGACGTTGTAGTTCGGGACGACTTTCTCCGCGCCGTGGTAGCTCATGGCGAACATGCTGCCGCCTTCCGTCATCAGCGGCACGGCCAGTTTGGCCATGCGCACGAAGGAGTGGCAGGATACGTCCATCGCCTGCAGGAAGCCCTCCAGCGAGCAATCGAGCAGGCCGCCCTGCAGGTCCGCCTTGGGCGCGAAGGCGATCGAGTGCACCAGGATATCGAGCCGGCCCTGTTGCGCCAGCGTCGCGAACAGCGCCTCCAGCTGGCCCGGCTGCGTGACGTCCAGCGGTAGCAGCCTGGCGTCGATCTGCGCCGCCAACGGCGCCACGTGCGGCAACGCCTTCTCGTTCAGGTAGGTGAGCACGACCTCGGCGCCCAGCTTGCGGAAGGCCAGCGCGCAGCCCCAGGCGATCGAGTGCTCATTGGCCACGCCCACCACCAGTGCGCGCTTGCCGGCCAAAATGGGATAAACGGTTTCCGTATTCATGTCCGCTCCAACAAGGTTTGCGTATGCCGCGCGATCATCAGTTCCTCGTTGGCCGGCACCACCCACACGGCGACCCTGCTGCCGGCGCTGCTGATGCGCGCCACACCGCGCGGATTGGCGGCGTTGGCCGCTTCATCGAGTTCAACGCCCAGCCAGGCGGCGTCGCGGCAGACGGCGGCTCGCAGGGCAACGCTGTTTTCGCCTATGCCGCCGGAGAACACCAGCGCATCCAGCCCGCCCAGCGCCGCCGCCAGCGAGCCCAGTTCGCGGCCGATGCGGTAGACCATCAGCGCGATGGCGGCCCTGGCGCGCGGATCGTCGCTTTGCTCCAGCGTGCGCATATCCGATGAGATGCCGGAGACGCCCAGCAGGCCGGATTCCTGGTACAGCAGCTTCTGCACCGCCGCCACATCCATGTCCAGTTCATCGATCAGGTACAGCACCACGCCGGGATCGAGAGCGCCGCAGCGCGTGCCCATTGGCAGGCCATCGACGGCGGTGAAGCCCATCGAGCTGGCGACGCTGCGGCCGGCGTTCATCGCGCACATGCTGGCGCCGTTGCCCAGGTGGGCCGCCACCACCTTGGCGCTGGCCAACGCGGGATCGGCCTGCGGCAGGCGGCTGGCGATGTATTCGTAGGACAGCCCGTGAAAACCGTAGCGCCGCACCCCTTGTTCCGTGATGTGCGCCGGCAGCGCGAAGGCCTGCGCCACCGCCGGCTGGCCGGTGTGGAAGGCGGTGTCGAAGCAGCCCATCTGCGGCACGTCCGGCGCCATCGCCATCACCGCGCGTACCGGCGCCAGGTTGTGCGGCAGGTGCAGCGGCGCCAGCGGAATCAGCTTCTCCAATGCGGCCAGCACGCCCTCGTCCAGCCGCCGCGGGCCGCTATACGCTACGCCACCATGGACGATGCGGTGGCCAACGGCGACCACGCGATAACCATCCAGGTGCGCCTGCGCGAAATCGACCAGGAAGCGCATGGCGGCTTCGTGGTTCAGCGGCGCGTCGGACCAGTGCTTTTCGCCGATGACGCCGCCCCCGGCATCCTGCGCGATGAAGCGCGTCACGCCGCTGTAGAGATTCTCGATCTTGCCGCGCAGGGCCGGTTCCAGCGTGGCGCCGCTAAACATCGAGAACTTGATGCTCGATGAG
This sequence comes from Duganella sp. CT11-25, assembly GCF_047302815.1. Classification (NCBI taxonomy): domain Bacteria; kingdom Pseudomonadati; phylum Pseudomonadota; class Betaproteobacteria; order Burkholderiales; family Oxalobacteraceae; genus Duganella; species Duganella sp. CT11-25. Next base: position 548,398 of record NZ_JBKBFD010000001.1, on the reverse strand, counting down.
CCGGCGTTGATGACGATGATGCAGTCATTGGCCTCCATCGGCTCAGCCTCCGGGAATACGGGCGCCGGCCAGCCGACCCTGCGCGAGCAGCACCGCCACCGCGCACGACGCCAGCCGCGCTTGCACCGTGTCCGCGCGGCTGGTGAGGATGATCGGCACGCGCGCGCCGAGCACGATGCCGGCCGCGCCCGCGCCGGCCATGAAGGTCAGGCTCTTGGCCAGCATATTGCCCGCTTCCAGGTCGGGGGCGATCAGGATGTTGGCCTGCCCGGCCACCGGCGATACCAGATGCTTGATCGCCGCCGCTTCCGGATCGATGGCGTTGTCCATCGCCAGCGGGCCGTCCAGCACGGCGCCGGTGATCTGGCCGCGGTCCGCCATCTTGCACAAAGCCGCCGCATCGATGGTGGACGGCATTTTCGGATTGACCGTTTCGACGGCGGCGAGGATGGCCACCTTGACCGGATCGAATTTAAGGACATGCGCGAGGTCGATCGCGTTCTGCACGATGTCGACCTTGTCGGACAGGGATGGCGTGATGTTGATGGCGGCATCGGTGATGATCAGCGGCTCCGCGCGGCCCGGCACGTCCATCACGAAGCAGTGGCTGAGGCGGCGCGCGGTACGCAGTCCGGTGTCGGCGGCCACCACGGCGCCCATCAGTTCATCGGTATGCAGGCTGCCCTTCATCAGCGCTGCGGCTTTCCCCTCACGCACCAGCTCCACCGCGCGCGCGGCGGAAGCATGGCTGTGCGGCGTGTCGATCAGCGGCAACGCCGAAATGTCCAGTCCCGCCGCCTCCGCCGCAGCCTGTATACGGGCGCGCGGCCCGACCAGTATCGGTTCGATCAATCCCAGGCGCGCCGCGTCCAGCGCTGCCTCCAGCGCGTTGCGGTCGCAAGGATGCGCCACGGCGACCGTCGCCGGCCCCGCATCGCGCGCGGCGGCGATCAGCCTGTCATAGTGCGGTTGCGACTTTTCCATAGTCTCTCCAAGGTGGATGGCATGGCAATGATAACAACAAGAGTCAACGTGTGCGCACAATACAAAATTAGTATATGATGACCGTCATGTCGAAGAAAACCACCAAACCCGCAGCCGTCAGCCGCAAGGAAGCCACGCATGAGCGCATCGTGGAGGTAGCGGCGCGCGCCATCCGCCGCAGCGGCTATGGCGGCACCGGTGTGGCGGACATCATGAAGGAAGCCGGCCTGACGCACGGCGGCTTCTATGCCCACTTCGAGTCGCGCGACGCCTTGCTGGCCGAGGCCGGAGACCGCGCCGGCGCCGAATCGGTCGCGCTGGCGGCGCGGGTGGCCGCCGCCGCTCCGCCGGGCCAGGCGATACCGGCCATGATGCAGGCCTACTTGTCGCCGGAGCATATAGCCGCGATCGAGACCGGTTGCCCGGTGTCGGCGCTGGGGTCGGAGATGCCGCGCCAGGCGCCGGAAGTGCGGCGCGCGGCGACCATACATATCAAGGAAATGATCGATCTGTTCGCCCGCCAGCTGCCCGACTGGGGCCAGCCGCAGGCGCACGAAAAGGCGATGGCGATGGTCTGCGGCCTGATAGGCACGACCATGATGGCGCGCGCCGTCGATGACCCCAAGCTGTCCGCAGCGCTATGCGCCGCCGCACTTAAGCAGTTCACCCCGGCTGTCGATTGAGACTGTTCTTAGCCGGGCTTTTTTTTGCACCGCAATATGATGATCGTCATATTTTTTACGAAAAGGAATACCATGAAGAAGGTTGCACTGGTTACCGGCGCCTCGTCCGGCATAGGGGAAGCCACGGCCCAGCGCTTGACGCAAGCCGGCTTCAAGGTTTACGGCACCAGCCGGCGTGGTGCCCAGGCCGGCCAACGTGCATACGAAATGCTGCCGCTGGACGTCACCAGCGACGCCTCGGTCCAAACGGTCGTAGCGACCGTGATTCAACTGGAAGGACGCATCGACCTGCTGGTGAACAATGCAGGGTTTGGGGTCTCGCCTGCCGGCGCGGAGGAAAGTTCGATCGGACAGGCCCAGTCCATTTTCGACACCAACTTCTTCGGCGTGGTGCGCATGACGCGCGCGGCGCTGCCGCACATGCGCAGCCAGGGCGGCGGCCGCATCGTCAATATCGGCTCGGTGCTTGGCTTTGTGCCGATGCCGTATGGCGCGCTGTACGCCGCGACCAAGCACGCCATTGAAGGGTATTCGGAATCCTTGGACCACGAGTTGCGCAACTGGGGTATCCGCTCGGTAGTCATCGAGCCCGCCTACACCAAGACGCCGTTCGACGCCAATCTGTTGGAGCCCGACGCCAAACTTGAGGCCTACCGCGAAGTCCGAACCGCCGTTACCCGCCGCATCCTGGAAGTGATGGCCACCGCCGAAGGGCCGGAGGTGGTAGCCGAGACGGTGCTGAAAGCGGCGCAGGCACACAAACCGAAGCTGCGCTATACCTCCGGCGGACTGGCTGCGCGACTACGCCTGCTGCGCACCTTCGCGCCGGCCGGCGTGATGGATGCAGGCCTGCGCAGCGATCTGCGACTGGAAGGTAAATGATGAAAGCACTGATGCTGAAACGCTACGGCGGCGCCGACCCGCTTGCATTCGCAGATATTCCCCGCCCTGCGATCAAACCTGACGAAATCCTGGTCGAGGTTCACGCCGCCGGCCTCAATCCGATTGACTACATGATTCCCAAGGGGGCTTTCAAGCCGCTGCTCAAGTTGCGGCTGCCGGCCACGATGGGGAGTGACGTGGCAGGCGTGGTGGTGGAAACCGGCAGCCGCGTGACCCGCTTCAAAGTGGGCGATGCAGTCTATGCCAGCCTGTTCGATCTGGGCATCGGCAGCTTCGCCGAATTTGCGGCCGTCCCCGAACATGCGGCCGCGCTTAAACCGGCCGCACTGGACTTTGTGCAAGCCGCGTCGATACCGATGGTCGGCCTGACGTCATGGCAGGCGTTCAATGAGCGCATGCGGCTCAAGCCTGGACAGAAGGTGTTCATCCCCGCCGGCTCCGGCGGCATAGGCACGTTCGCGATCCAGCTGGCGAAACACCTCGGTGCAATAGTGGGAACGACGACCAGCACAGGCAACGTGGAGCTGGTGCGCAGCCTTGGCGCCGATGAGGTGATCGACTACAAGAAGCGGGATTTTGAAGATTCGCTACGGGGCTATGATGCGGTGCTGGGTACCGTCAGGGGCGACGCGCTCGAGAAATCGCTACGGATCGTGAGGCCGGCAAGCACGGTCGTCTCGCTTATCGGCCCGCCGGACGCCGCCTTCGCGCGCGCTCGCGGAATGAATGCCTTCATGGGGTTCGTGTTCGGACTGTTGAGCCGGAAGATCATTCGGCTCGCGAAAAAACAGGATGCCAGCTATTCCTTCCTGTTCGTGCGTGCGGACGGCCAACAACTGGCAAAGATCGCCGAGCTTCTCGACGCATCGAAGATCCGCCCGGTCATCGACAAGGTTTTCCCGTTCGAGCGTGCCAAGGAAGGACTGGCATATCTGGAACAGGGCCGGGCCAAGGGCAAGGTGGTTATCCGGATGCGCGACTGATCAGCGCCGGCGGCGCAAGCCGTACCACGCGCAGCACAGCACCAGCACGCCCAGCGCGACGGCCGACAGCGCATCCCACACGCCGTCGCCCAGCAGCGCGGACAGCAGGCCGATGACGGTCAGTATCGCCAGCACAATGGGCGCGCCCCACAGGCGCACGAACGGCGTATGCGTCATCGCGCCTCCCCTTCCGCGGCGTAGGCCGGCACGGCGCTGTCGGCCGGTTCGAGTCCGGCGCCCTTCTTCTCCGGCGCCCTGGTCTGGACGCCGCGCTTGAGCCACAGATACAGGCCGCTGCCCAGCACGAAGATGGTGGCGATATCCAGCATCGCCCACAGGAACTGCATCCAGCCGCCGCCGTAATCACCGAAGTGCAGCGGCTGCGAAATCAGCAGCGCCTTCAGGTACCACGGCAACTCGCGGCTCTCCGTGATCTCGCTGGTCTGCGCGTCGATCAGCACCGGCTTGTACATGCGCGAGGTGAGCGCCTGGTCGCCGTTCATGAACACCCCGTAGTGATGCGGACTGGTGAAAGGCGTGCCAGGGAAGGCGACGAAGGCGATCTTCATGTGCGGTTCGGCCGCGCGCGCGTTGTCGAGCGCCTTCTGCATCGATCCCAGTGTGGTCGGCAGCGGCTGGTTCTTGTACGGCGCGACCATCTCGGCCATCTCGGTGTACTGCCAGTATTTGAGCAGCAGGTCGGCCCAGGTGTTGATCATGCCGGTGGCGCCGACCACCAGCGCCCAGGTTAGCGTGACGATGCCCAGCATATTGTGCAGGTCCAGCCACTTGACGCGCGGGCCGCGCTCGCGCCGCACCTCGCCGAAGTCCAGCTTGCGCATGAACGGCGCGTACAGCACCACCCCGGAGATGATCGCGATCACCAGCAACAAGCCCATCAAGCCGAGGAACAGCTTGCCCCACAGGCCGGCGTACAAGTCGACGTGCAGGTGGAACATCACGCCCAGGAAGGTGCCTTCGAATTTGGGCTGGGCCAGCACCTTGGCGGTGCGCGCGTCGACGGCGATCGACTTGAAGCCTTCGTCGGTCGGGTTGTCGCCCAGGGTCAGGTTCCAGATGTTCGGCTCGTCCGCCTCCTGCGAGATGTACATCAGCATCTTGCCCGGGTACAGGGCCTTGCCCGTCGCCAGGATGGCGTCCAGGTTGGCCTTGGGCGTGCCGGGCGCCATCTGCGGCGCTTCCGGCTCGTTGCCCAGCAGGTGGTTGATCTCGTGGTGGTAGATCAGCGGCAGCCCCGTCAGGCAGAGCAGCAGCATGAAAACGGTGCAGATAAGGCTGGTCCACTTGTGGACCCAGGCCCAGCGGCGAACGGTGATGGGGGTCATGATGAAAGTTGGTGACGGTGCCGGAAGTCATAATGATAATGCAAATCACTCTCATTTAATAGCAAAAACCGCGCAATCCGGATACAATTGAGAATCAATCTCATTTAGTTACCAAAAATAACATCATGCACAACCCGAACCTGAAACTGTCTCCATTCGCCCTCGCCGCCATGCTGTTGGCCAGCGCGGCCGCGCAAGCCCAGAATACGCCCGCCGCGGACAGCGCCGATGGCAAGATCCAGACCGTGGTGGTCAGCGCCTCGGCCGACGCTTCCGCCGACGGCCTGACCAAGGCCTACGCCGGCGGCCAGGTCGCGCGCGGCGGCCGCCTCGGTCTGCTGGGCAATGTCGACATGATGGAGACCCCTTTCAATACACTGAACTTCACGCAGCAGATCATCCAGGACCAGCAGGCGCGCAGCGTGGCCGACGTGCTGCAGAACGATCCGTCGGTGCGCATCTCGCGCGGCTTCGGCAACTACCAGGAGTTGTATGTGATCCGCGGCTTCAACGTCAATTCCGACGACCTGGCCTACAACGGCCTGTACGGCCTGCTGCCGCGCCAGTTCGTCGCGTCGGAACTGCTGGAGCGCGTTGAAGTCCTGCGCGGCGCCAATTCCTTCCTGAACGGCGCGGCGCCGGGCGGCGGCGGCATCGGCGGCTCGATCAACCTGCTGCCCAAGCGCGCGTCCAACAACGACCTGACGGAGGTCACCGTCGGCGTCGAAACCGGCGGCCAGGGTTACGCCGCCGCGGACATCGGCCGCCGCTTCGGCACCGATGGCAACACCGGCATCCGCGTCAACGCGGTGCGCCGCGACGGCGACACGGCGATCGACGGCGAACACCGCGAACTGACGGTGGCGTCGGTCGGCGTCGACTTCCAGGCACGCGACTTCCGCCTGTCGGCCGACATCGGCCACCAGGACCACAAGCTGACCGGCGCGCGCCCGAGCGTGACGGTCGCCGCCGGCGTCGCCCTGCCCGCCGCGCCGGATGCGAGCAGCAACTGGGCGCAGAAATGGACCCACTCGAACGAGTGCGACACCTTCGGCACGCTGCGCGGCGAGTACGACCTGGGCAAGGACAGCGTGGCATGGGCCGCGCTGGGCGCGCGCTCCGGCGACGAGTCCAACGTCCTGGCCGCGCCGACAGTCAGCGACAGCAACGGCGCCGCCAGCATGTACCGCTTCGACAACGAGCGCCACGACACCGTGCGCACCGGAGAGATCGGCGTGCGCACCAAACTGCGCACCGGCGGCATCGGCCATCGCCTGAGCGCCACCGCCTCGACCTACTGGCAGGAATCGCGCAACGCCTACGCCTTCAGCAGCTTCGCCGGTTTCGCCACCAGCATCTACAACCCGGTCGACGTGGCGGCGCCGTCCACCGACTTCTTCACCGGCGGCGTGCTGAGCGATCCCAAGCTGACCAGCAAGACCATCCTGTCCAGCGTCGCCGTGGCCGATACGCTGTCCATGCTGGACGACAGGCTGCTGGTGACGGCCGGCCTGCGCCGCCAGACCATCAAGTCCGACAGCTACGACTACAACACCACCGCCAACCTGTCGCACTACGACCGCAGCGAAGTGACGCCGGTGGCGGGCATCGTCTACCGTCCGGTCAAGTCGGTCTCGGTCTATGTCAACTACATCGAAGGCCTGCAGCAAGGCCCTACCGCAACGGGCACCGGGATCACCAACAGCGGCGTCATATTCGCGCCGTATGTCTCGAAGCAGAAGGAAGTCGGCGTCAAGTACGATCACGGCAATGTCGGCGCCAGCGCCGCGCTGTTCCGCGTGAACCAGCCATCGGCCTACGTGCGGGGCACCCTGTTCGGCGTGTACGGCGAACAGCGCAACCAGGGCCTGGAGCTGACCGTGTTCGGCACGCCGGCGCGCGGCGTGCGCGTGCTGGGCGGCCTGACGCTGCTGGATGCGACGCAGCGCGTCACCGAAGGTGGCCTCAATCAAGGCAAGGACGTGATCGGAACGCCGAATACGCAGGCCAACATGGGTGTGGAATGGGATCTGCCGGGCGTGCGCGGCCTGAGCCTGAATGCGCGCTCGGTGTACACCGCGTCGCAATACGCGGATGGCGCCAATACGCAGGAACTGCCGTCATGGCACCGCCTGGATATCGGCGCGAACTATGCGACCCGCATCCTGGACCGCAACGTGACCTTCCGCGCGCGTATCGATAACGTCGCCGACAAGAACTACTGGGCTTCGGCCGGCGGCTATCCGGGCTCCGGCTACCTGGTGCTGGGCGCGCCGCGCACCGTCACCGTTGCGGCGACGATCGGCTTCTAGTAAATCTCGCGGCGCAGGCGCTGCATCTGCTGGTCATGACGATCCGCCCAACGGCGGGCGTCATCCAGCTGGCGCTCCAGCCGCTGGATATATTCGATCAGCTCGCGCCGGTCCTGCTCGCGGCGCCGGTCCTGCTTCTTGGTCTCGTCATTCACAACGCGGTCCTTGGCATCGAGGTTCGCGCGGATCTCGCGGTCCAGGCGGCCCAGCCGGTTGCGTGCGTCGCGCACACGGTCCGCCAGTTCGTTGACGTCGTTCACCGCCTGCCGGTACTTGGCCGCCGCGATCTCGTAATCCTGTCCGCTGACATAAGCGTGTTTCAGCTGGTTGCGCAGTTCGGCGCGGCATACATCGACGGCGATGCCGCTGTTGGCGCGCCCCATTTCAAACGCATTCTCCGGTACGCAATACCGGGCGTTCTGCTCAGTCCACGCGGCCGTGTACAGGTCGCGCGTGGCGGCGATCGTGAATACGCCGTTGCGGCCGGCGTTGGCGATACGGTCTTCCAGCTGGAAGGGCTTGCCGTAGCCGTCATCGGCGCCGGCCTGGCGCCAGTAGTCGGTCAGGCGCGCTTCCCAGGCCTGGCGGTATTCCTGTTCGAAGACCTTCAGGCCTTTCTGGCGCGCTTCCTTGCTGCGCATGGCGAAGTCCTTGCCGCTGACCGCATCCCTGGTGCCGAGATTGCGCCAGTAGTTGACGATCTCCGCGTTCCAGGCGGCGCGGTACGATTCTTCCTGCACCGCCACGCCGGCGCTGCGCGCGGCCGCCGAGCGGCTACGGAACTCGCTATCCGGCGTGCCGTTGCGGGCGTCGGTAAAGCCGGCGTCCGACCAGAAGGTGCGATTGCCGGCCAGCCAGCCGTCGGCATACGCCGCTTCGTCGAAGCGCAACTGGATGGCGGCGGCCTTGCCGCGGCTGGCCTCCTTCTGCGTCAGCGGCAGGCCGCTGGTGCCTTCGCGCTTGCCGATGTCCCGCCAGTATTCCGAATTGCCGACGGTCCAGCCGGCATCGTAGGCCGGACGGTTGAGCGGCGTCTTGTGCTTCCGTATGTCCTCGCTGCCCGCCCGCACATCGTACTGCGACGGCTGCAGGCCGGCCTTGCCGTCATCGCCGCCCAGCGCATACCACAAGTCCCAGTTGCCCTGCGCCCAGCCGGCCGTGTAGCGGGCTGCGGCATCGGCCACGCCCGGCGTCTTGGCGTCGGCATGGTCGTCGCAGAAGTCCTTGCGGTCGCCGTAGTTGTGCGGCTCGCCCATCATGCCATCCTTGTGGCCGATGACGTTCCAGTCGCCGGCCTTGCAGTCGGCGATGCGCTGCGCAGTGGACTGGCAGCCCGCAATCAAGGCGGAGGCCAGTATCAGGGGAAGAAGGCGGAAGGCAGGATTCATGGCAGCTATCTGTGAGTTTCAGCGGCCAGATTATAATGCCAAATTGCTACGCTGCGGCCGCCATGTGCGCGTCGCGATAGCGAATCGCGTGATCCAGGAAGTCCGGTGCCGTCAGCGGCTTGGCGAAGTGGTAGCCCTGGGCGATATGGCAGCCCCAGTCGCGGATCAGGTGCAGCGACTGTTCGGTTTCCACCCCCTCCGCCACCACCTGGTAGTCCAGCTCTTTCGCCAGGCCGATCAGCGAGCGCACGATGCGCTGGTCGCGCGGGTTGTTGTGCACATTGCGTATCAGCGACTGGTCGACCTTGACCACGGTGGCCGGCACCTTCTGCAGATAGGCGAAGTTGCTGTAGCCGGTGCCGAAATCGTCCAGCGCGAGACTCATGCCCAGCGCGCGGATGTCGTGCAGCGTTTGCAGGATGCCCGCGCCTTCCATCCAGATGCCTTCTGTGCATTCGATTTCCACGTAGCGCGGATCGACGCCGAATTCCGTGCACAGCGCGGACAGGCGCGAGACGATGTCCGGTTCCTCGAAATTGTAGGCCGACAGGTTGATCGCCACCTTGATCTGATTGCCGGCCGCATGCCATTCGGCGATCTGCCTGATCGCGGTGCGCATCACCCAATGGCTAAGGGGACCGATCAGCGCTGTCTTCTCGACCAGCGGAATGAATTCCGCCGGTGATATCGGGCCCAGTTCCGCATGGTGCCAGCGCAGCAGCGCCTCGGCCGACAGGCAGGCGCCGTTGACCAGGTCGTGCTTGGGCTGGTACAGCAGCTGGAAGTGGCCGCCCGCGATGCCGTCCTGCACATCGTTCAGCAAACGGAAGGCGCGCTTCTGGCGCTCGTCCTCGACATTGTTGTAGACGCTCCAGCGCTGCTGGCTGATCAGCGCCTGGTTGACGGCCGCTGCGGCCTTGCGCGGCGCGTCCTTGGCCGAGTTGGAGCACAGGTCGAACACCACGATGCCGCCGAAGCTCGGCAGCACCAGCGGCACATTCAGGTTGTGCAGCGGCGCTTGCAGTTCCGCCTCCAGGCCGTAGAGATAGGTGATGAAGCCTTGCGTGTCATCGTCGTTGGACAAGACGGCGAAGCGCGCATCGGTCAGGTGATAGACATGCGCCCTGCCCTCCAACAGCCGCTTGAGCCGGTTGGCCACCTCGCGCACCAGCTGGTCGTAGACCGACACGCCGAGCACGCGGATGATCTCGAAGGCCTTGACCGAATCCGGCATGTCGATGTCGACCAGCACGCGGTCCTGGCCCGGGTGGCGCTTGGCCAAGGCGGTCAGGTCTTCGATCAGCTGGTATTTGTTCGGCATGCCGCTGACGGCGTCGATGTGGCCGACGGCGCGGCCCAGCATGATATGCGCCATTACCAGCGTGGCCAGGTTGGAGAGCTTGGCCTGTTCGGTGGCGGTCAGCGTGCGCGGCCTGGTATCGACGAGGCACAGCGCGCCGATGGCATAGCCTTCCGGCGTCACCAGCGGCGCGCCCGCGTAGAAGCGGATACCGGTCGGGCCGGTCACCATGGGATTGGTGGCGAAGCGCTGGTCCAGCAGCGTATCCTCGACCATCATCACGCTGGCCTGCTGGATGGTGTAGTTGCAGAAGGTCTGGTCGCGCTGGTTGCCCGGCGGGCAAAAACCGACGGTGGACTTGAGCCACTGGCGGTCGCTGTCGATCAACGAGATGTAGGAGCCGGACACGCCGAACATATCGGCGGCCAGGCGCGTGACGGAATCAAAGTACTCGCTGGTGTTGGCGTTCAGGATGCCCAGCTGGTGGAGCGCGGCGACGCGCTCCGATTCGTCGTTCTTCAATAAGATCTCCGGCATGCTCAAACACCCGCCGGAGCTGCCAGCAGCTGATAGCCGGCCTTGGCCGACTGCGCGCGCGCAGGCTTGGCATGCCACGCATCGCGCTCGGTCTTGAACACGCTGACCGAGTGGTTCAGATGCGCCGCCTGGTCCTGCAACGTGCCCACCGCGCCGGCAGCCTGCTCGACCAGAGCCGCGTTCTGCTGCGTGACCTGGTCCATCTGCGAGATCGCGCGGTTGACTTCCTCGATGCCCTGGCGCTGCTCGTCGCTGGCGGTGGTAATCGCACCGACCATGCCGCTGACCTGCTTGACGCTGTGGACGATGTCCTGCATGGTCGCGCCGGCGTGCTCCACCAACTGCGTGCCGGCGTGGATCTTGGCCACCGATTCATCGATCAGCGCCTTGACTTCGCGCGCCGCCGTCGAGCTGCGCTGCGCCAGGTTGCGCACTTCGGTCGCGACCACGGCGAAGCCCCGGCCCTGCTCACCGGCGCGTGCCGCTTCCACCGCCGCGTTCAGCGCCAGGATGTTGGTCTGGAAGGCGATGCCGTCGATGACGCTGATGATCTCCACGATCTTGCGCGAGGAATCGTCGATCGCATTCATGGTCTGCACCACTTCGCCGACGATCTCGCCGCCCTTGCTGGCGATGTCGGAGGCGTTCTGCGCCAGCGTGTTGGCGTCGCGTGCGCTGTCGGCGTTTTGTTTGACGGTGGCGGTCAGCTGCTCCATCGCCGATGCGGTTTCCTCCAGCGAGCTGGCCTGGTCTTCGGTGCGGCTGGACAGGTCTTGGTTGCGCTCGGAGATCTGGTCGCTGATGGTGGTGACAGAGACGGCGGCGTCGTGCACCTCGGTGACCGTGGTGCGCAGGTTGCTGCTCATCTTCACCAGCACGGCCATGATGCTGTCCTTGTCGTTGTGGCGCAGCTCGACCTCGTGATACAGCTCGCCGCGATCGACCGCGCTGGCCAGTGCCTTGACTTCGGCCGGTTCCGCACCCAGGGCGCGCAGCAGGTACTGCGTCACGCGCCATGCCACCACGGCACCGACCGCGATGGCGATCGCCACCAGCAGCAGCGTCAGCGACTGGAAGTTGTGCGCGCCTTTGCGGGCCAGTGAGGATTCGGCCTCGGTCATGTCTTCCTGCTGGTCGATGAAGCCGTTGATGGCGGCCAGCCACTCGATGAAGGCCGGCTTGGCTTCGGCCAGCATCATCCGGCGGGCGCCTTCGATGTCGCCGGCGCGGCGGGCGTCGATGATCTTCTTGACCAGCGGCGTGGCGCGGGTTTCGCTCTGCTTGATCTTGGTCAGCCAGTCGCGTTCCTGCGGCGTGATCTTGGCGCCGGCGGCGTTGAACAGGCCGTCCAGCGGCTGCGCGGAGCGCTGGTAGTCGGCGTCCAGTTTGTCGATCAGGGTGGTGACGCCGGCGATGTCGCCGTCCGCCACCAGCGTGACGTCGCGCAGCGCGATGGCGCGGTCGTGCACACTGCCACGGAAGTTGATCGCATAGCGCTGCTTGACGTTATTGACCTCGCTGATGTGCAGCAGGCTGTTGTCGATGGCATTGACTTTGAAGATGCTGAAGACCGACAGTACCAGCATCATCGCCAGGATGATGCCGAAGCCGATGGTCAAACGGGAGGCGACACTGATTTCGTTCTTGGTGGTTTCCATGCTGTGTTCCTTAGATCGCATACGAGATAATCGCTATCTTATTTCGTTAATGTAATTTAGTGAAATCAATAAATTAAATTAAGTTAATAGATATTTCCTATTTGTAATTACATCCTGCCAAATGGGGTGCAACTTTAATACTTCAAGTAAGGAAAAACACCTCCCGAACGGGAGAGCTCAGAGCGTGTCAAAAAGAACATCGACCCGCAGGCCGCTGCCGTCGGCGCGGTTGGCAAGCCGGATGGCGCCGTGGTTGCGCGCGCCGGCGCGTTCGGCGATGGCCAATCCCAGGCCGCTGCCCGGCTGGTCCTGGTCGGGCAGGCGGAAGAAGCGCTCGAAGACCTTGCGCTGCATCTCGGGCGCGATGCCCGGTCCCTGGTCGGCGACGGTAAGCGTGATGCGCCCTTCGTCGGCAGCGATGCGCACCGTGATGCGGCCGCCCTGCGGAGAATACTTGACCGCGTTGCTGACCAGGTTATCGATCAGCGACGCCATGCTTTCCAGGTGCAGCGGCATGCCGCAGCGGTCCGGCGCCTGCAATTCGATCTCGATGCCGCGCGTGGCGGCGATCTGGCCCGCCAGCGCCAGCCGGTCGGCGACCAGCTCCACCAAGTCGCGCGGCGCCAGGCTGGCGTGATCGCGGTCGCCGCCGGAGCGGGCCAGCGCCAGCAGCTGGTGCACGGTGTGGGTGGCGCGCTGCACGCCGGCGCGCAGGCCCCGCCCCGCCTCCTCCAGCCGCTGCGGCGTGCGCGAATCGGTCAGCGAATCGGCGTTGATCTGGATGATGGACAGTGGGGTTTTCAGTTCGTGCGCGGCGTCGACCAGGAATTCCTGTTCGCGCTCCAGCCGCTCGGTCAGGCGCTCCATCAGTTTGTTGACCGAGCCGACCAGCGGCGACAGCTCCTGGTATGGCGACGGCGCCAGCGGCGACAAATCGGTGGCCGAGCGCTCCTCGATCTCGCCGACGATGGACTTCAGCGGCCGCAGGCCGACGCGGATGATGAACCACGCCGGCAGCAACAGGAACGGTACGCTGAACAGCAGCGGCGCGAAATAGTAGCCGACGCTGGAGGTTTGCAGCATCCATTCGCCGATCACCTCGGTGGCCATGCGCACCGTGACGCCGGTCTCCGGATCGGTTTCCACCGAAGCGACCCAGCCGTCATGCACCGCCTGATGGTATGGTCCGGCCGCCGCATCGATGGCCGGCAGGCCCGCTTCCGGCGAGACGTACAGCAGCTGGCCGCGCCGCCAGACCTGGGTTTGCAGGTGCGGCGTGTACCAGCCCAGCTCCTTGTACAGCGCGTAGTGCAGCTGCTCCATCTTGTGGACGGCGGGCTGGATCTCATCGGGCCGGCGCTCGCCGATGGTCTGCATCACCACCAGGATGCGCAAGGCGCTGGCGCGCAGTTCGCGCTGCATGTCGCGGCGTTTGGTGGTGCGGGTCTCGTAGACGTCCAGCGCCAGGTTGGCCAGCCACACCAGCATCATCACCGAGATGAAGCCGAACAGCAGGCGGCGGAACAGGGAGCGGTTTTGCAGCTTCATTTGTCGACCACGTAGCCGACGCCGCGCACGGTGCGGATGTAGCCTTCGCCGATCTTCTGCCGCAGGTGGGACATGTGTACGTCCAGCGCCGCGCCTTCGCTGTGCGGCAGCGCGCGCGATTCCAGCTCACGCCGCGTCAGCACGCGGTCCGGGTAGCGCATCAGCGCGTGCAGCAAGGCGAACTCGGTTTTCGACAGCACCACGGCGGCGCCGCTGCGGGTCAGCAGCATGCGCTTGTCGTCCAGGATCAGGTCCTTGACCTTCCATACCTGTTCGCCGGATTCGCTCCAGCCGGTGGCGCGCCGCAGCACCGCGCGCAGGCGGGCCAGCAGCTCGGTCACGGCGAACGGCTTGACCAGGTAGTCGTCGGCGCCGCGATCGAGGCCGTTGAGACGGTCCTCCAGGCTGTCGCGCGCGGTGATCACGAGGATCGGCAAGGTGTGGCCGGCGGCGCGCAGGTCGCGCAGCACTTCAATGCCGCTGCCGTCGGGCAGGCCGAGGTCCAGCAACACCGCGTCGAACGGCTCGGCCTCCACCCACCGGCGGGCGTCGCCGGCCCGGCGCACCCATACCACTTCCTGTCCCGCATCCTGCAAGGCCGACTGCAAAGCCTTGCCCAGCTCTAGGTCGTCTTCGACCAGGCATATCTTCATGTGCTAATACCTCTTCCGCTAATCCCGATATCAACGCATCTTCTTGCGATTATGTCAATCGCGCGGACGCCACAGCCTTAGGCAAACGTTAAGATTCCTTTTGGATTTCGTTAAGGAAAACTGGCGAGAATCTGGTCATAAATTCACCACACCAAACCAGGGAGAGCAGATGGATCGCACAGCAGGGATGAAAACGGCGCCGACGCCTATCGCATCGGCAGTAGCTTTGATGTTGGCTTGCGGCTCGGTGCCGGCATGGTCGCAACAGGCCGATACCAACGACAAGCCGCTCGAACAGGTGGTGGTGACCGGTATCCGCGCTTCCCTGCAGCAGGCGCTGACCCGCAAGCGCAACAGCGATACGCTGTCCGAGGTGGTCTCCGCCGAGGACATCGGCAAAATGCCGGACAAGAACGTGGCCGATGCCATCCAGCGCGTGCCGGGCGTGAACATCTCCTCATCCGCCGGCGGCGAAGGCGGCTTTTCGGAGAATGACCGCGTCAGCATCCGCGGCACAAGTTCCAGCCTGACGCAGACGCTGGTCAACGGCCACATGATCGGCACCGGCGACTGGTTCGTACTGGACCAGGCAGGCGCAGTCGGGCGCAGCGTCAGCTACGCGCTGCTGCCGTCGGAGATCGTCAGCGCGGTCACGGTGCAGAAAAGCCAGCAGGCCGACATGGTCGAAGGCGGCGTGGCCGGCTCGGTCAACATCGAGACCCGCAAGCCACTGGACTTCAAGAAGCAGCTGACGCTGGAGGCCTCGGTGCAGGCCATCCACTCGGACCTGCCGCGCAAGACCGATCCGCAACTCAATGCGCTGATCGGCTGGAAAAACGACGCCAAGACCTTCGGCGTGCTGGTGCAGGTGTTCTCGGAAAAGCGCCATGAGCGGCGCGACGGCCAGGAGTTCTACGGCTACAGCCCTATCGACGCGGAGTCCAACGCGGCCAAGGCGCACCCTGAGCTGGCGGGCGTGCTGGCGCCGGCCGGCATCAGCGCCTCGCTGTTCGAGCAGACCCGCAAGCGCACCGGCGGCGCGATCGACCTGCAGTTCAAGCCGAGCAAGGACCTGACTTTCGATATCAACGGCTTCACCTCCAAGCTGGATGCGGCCAATTACAACCGCAGCTTCTATAACAACATCACCGGCAACCTGAACGCCACCGATCCGGACACCGGCGCTTCGGTCGGCGTGATCCCGTCCGCATATACGGTCAAGAGCGGCACGCTGGTCTCGGCGACCATACCGGCTTCGCAGTATCCGGCCATCAGCGCCACAACGCCGTATAACCCGTCGCTGTACGCGGCGTTCGGCGACCAGATTTATCGTCCGGGCTCGTCGTCCTCGTCGGCCTATATCGACCTGGATGGCAGCTACAAGGTGAACAACGACCTGCGCGTGACCGGCAGCGCGGGCTATACGCGCGGCACCGGCAAGACGCCGGCCGATATCGGCTACGAGGCGGGCCTGACCGGCGCCGGCTCCAGCTACACGCTGAACGGCATGTCGCCCGCGACCATGTCCTTCCCCGGCGCGGACACCTCCAAGTTCGCCAACTACGTGACGGCCGCCGCCTGGGGCTCGCATGTGATCACGCTGGACACCGAGAAGTATGCGCAGCTGGACGGCGAACTGCGGCTCGATCGCGGCGTGATGGAGTCGGCCAAGTTCGGCGTGCGCTATGCGGAGCATCACCGCAACGTCAGCCAGCCGGAGAACCGCAGCTGCGCCGCTTGCGACGGCACCACGTCGGCGCCGCTGCCGCAGTGGGATGGCGGTACATATCCGGGCAATTTCGGCAAAGGCATCACCGGCGCCGCCGGTTTCCTGCGCAATGTCTGGCAGATCAGCCCCGGCGCCATCGCCGCCTGGGCCGAGAAGTACGACCTGACCGGCGGCCCGACCACGCAGAACTGGGCCGGCGAGCTGGATGTGAAGGAAAAATCCAGCGCCGTCTACGGCATGGTCAACCTGGCCGGCGACGGCTGGCGCGGCAATGTGGGCGTGCGCTATGTGCATACCAACCAGGCGACCATCACCAATATCCCGGGCGGCGACAATCCGATCGGCCAGGATAACGTCAACGGCGTCTACACGCCGACGCTGAATGAGCGCGGTTACAACGACGTGCTGCCGAGCGCGAACTTCAAGATCGACCTCTCGCCGACGCTGGTGGGCCGCCTGGCCGTGGCCAAGACCATGGCGCGCGCCGACTACAGCGCGATGGTGGGCGCCGTCACGCTGAACGACACCAACCTGACCGGCAGCAGCGGCAACCCGAACCTCAAGCCTATCCGCTCGGTCAACTACGATGCGGCGCTGGAGTGGTACTTCTCGCCGAAGTCGCTGCTGTCGGCCGGCGTGTTCTACATGGATATGTCTTCCTACGTCACCTATGGCACGGCCAACATCACCTACTACAACACCTCGTTCAAGCGCTTCGACAACTACACGATCTCGTCGCCGACCAATATCGGCGCCAAGAACAAGGGCGTCGAGCTGGCCTACCAGCAGAACCTGTGGGGCGGCTTCGGCGTGGTGGCCAACTACACCTACACCGACGGCAAGGCGGACGACGGCCTGGCAGTGGTGGGCAATTCCAAAAACACCTACAATGCCGAGACTTATTACGAGGATGACAAGTTGAGCGCGCGCCTGGCCTACACTTATCGCTCCAGCTTCTCCGGCGGCCTGTATAACAGCTTCCCGCAGGTGATGGCCGGAACCGGCAACCTGGCGGCGTCGATCAACTACAAGATCAACGAGAACCTGTCGATCAGCTTCGATGCGCTGAACCTGAACAACGCCGTGCTGCGCTACTACGGCATGAACAAGGACCAGCCTATCGCTTCCTACTCGAACGGCCGTCAATATTATCTGGGACTGCGTGGCAAACTCTAAACCTGTGCGGGTACTTGCGATCGATGCCTTCCGCGGCATCACCATCCTGGTCATGATCTTCGTGAACACACTGGCCGGCGTGCGCGGCATGCCGGCCTGGATGGAGCATGCGCCGGCCGATGTCGACGCCATGACCTTCCCGGACGTGGTGTTCCCGGCCTTCCTGTTCATCGTCGGCATGTCGATCCCGTTCGCGATGGCGCAGCGCCAAGCCGCCGGCGACAGCGGCTGGCGGCTGGCGCGGCATGTGCTGGCGCGCGCCGCCGGGCTGCTGGTGCTGGGCGTTTTCATGGTCAACGCCGAGGAAGGCTACAACGAGGCGGCGATGGGCATGTCGATCCATCTGTGGTCGCTACTGTTCTATGTATGCGCGATCCTGGTATGGGCCGTCTACCGCTTCGAGAACAAGGCGCTGGCCGTCGCATTGCGTGCGGTTGGACTGGCGGGACTGATCGCGCTGGCGCTGGCGTTTCGTGGCGGGCCTGATGGCGGCTCGCGGCTGGCGCCGCAATGGTGGGGCATCCTGGGCTTGATCGGTTGGGCGTATTTGTACGCGGCCACCGCATGGACGCTGGCGCGCGGACGGCTGCTGCCGCTCGCAGCGCTGATGCTGGCCTGTATCGCGTGGTACGGCCTCGCCGGTCCGGGAGCGGCGCAGACCGAGAACGCGGTGCACGCATCGATCGCCATCTGCGGCACGCTGACGGCGCTGATCTTCTTTGGCGACCGCCGCCAAGCCGCGCCGTTTGCCCGCGCCCTGGCGCTGGCCATCATGCTGGCCGCGCTGGCCTGGCTGCTGCGGCCTTACTTCAAGATCTCCAAGATCTACGCCACGCCCAGCTGGGCGCTGTACAGTGCCGCCATCTGCGTGCTGCTGTTCGCGGCGATGTACTGGCTGGTGGACCTGAATCAGCAACGCGGCTGGACCGCGTTCTTCCGCCCCGCCGCCGCCAATCCGCTGCTGGTCTACATCATTCCCTACATCGTCTACGCGCTGATGCAGTATTTGCATTTGTCGTTCCCATCGGCGCTGGGCGCGGGCTGGCCGGGATTCCTCTGGGCCGTCGGCTATGCCGTCATCGTCATGGGACTGGCGGCTGGCCTCAACCGCATGCATATCAAACTACAGCTATAAAACTATGCGCATCAATTCTATCGACGCCGTTCGCGGCCTGACCGTGGCCGCCATGCTGCTGGTGAACGACGCCGGCGACTGGTCGCACGTCTACCCCTGGCTGGAACACGCGGAATGGCACGGCTGCACGCCGGCCGACTTCATCTTCCCTATCTTTATGCTGATTGTCGGCGTCTCGATCACGCTGGCGATGGGCCGGCAGCTGGACGCCGGCGCGGAGCCGGCGCCGTTGGCGCGCGCGGTGCTGTTGCGCGGCGCCCGCATCGTCCTGCTCGGCGTCGCGCTCAATGTGGTCAGCGCCCTGCTGCTGGATGGACGCGGATTCCGACTGCTCGGCGTGCTGCAGCGGACCGGCATCTGTTTTGCCGCGGCCGGGCTGATGGCGATCTACGTGCGCGGCGCCCGCGCGCAATGGGCCGCGCTGGTGGCGATCCTGCTCGGCTATTGGGCGCTGCTGGCGGCGGGCGGCTCGCTGGAGCCGGCGCTGAACCTGGCGGACCGCATCGATACCGCGCTGCTGGGCAAGCTCTCGTACCAGTATGACGCGGCGACCGGCCTCGCGCATGAACCGGAAGGCATCTTGAGCACGCTGCCGTCGCTGGCCACCGTCATCCTCGGGCTGCGCGCGGGCGACTGGCTGCGCAAGGGACAAATCAGGACGCTGGCCATTGGCGGCGCGGCGGCCATGCTGGCGGGCGGCTTGTGGTCGCTGGCGCTGCCATTGAACAAGCAGCTATGGACCTCGTCGTTTGTGCTGTGGACCGGTGGCTTCGGCATGCTGGCCATCGCGCTGGCATATCAGCTGGTCGACGTGCGCGGCTGGCCGGCGTTCGGCCGCGCGATGGGCATCAACGCCATCGCCGCCTATGCCGGTTCGTGGATCGCCACCTGCCTGTTGTCCGGCGGCGGCGTCATGGGGCCGTTGTACGAGCATGGATTCCGCACGCCGCTGACACCGCTGATCGGGCCGGAAGGCGCATCGGTGGCGTTCGCCGCCGCATTCACCGCCGTGTTCTGGCTGGCCGCGGCCTACGCGGGAAAGCGCGGCTGGCGGATCACCATCTAGAACCGCCAGCGCAGCGAGGCCGTGATGCTGCGTTCCGTTTGCCTCGGCCGCTCGCCGATCTGCACGCGCGCGGCGCGCTCGCTGCGCACCAGCAGCGCTTCCGTCATCAGCGCCAGGTTCTCGGCCAAGGGCCAGTCGTAGGCCAGCGCGACGCCGTGGCCGCTTTCGCTATTGGGATCGGCGGGCAGATTATCGTGCTCGCTGGTCCGGAAGCGGTCGTAGCGCACAGCCAGCGTGCCGGTGCCGAGCGGATGGCTGGCCAGGACGTACCAGGATTGGAAATCCAGCGCCACGGCGTTCCAGCCCATCAGCGTATCGCCGCGCATGGCTTGCATCAGCAGCTCCCACTCCCCTTGAGGACGCACGACCGCGCTGACATGGTCGAAGCGCGTGCGCCAGCCGTACTGGCCATCCTTGACGACCAGCGGATCGGCGCGGTTATCGTAGTGCAGCGCGGCCAGCTCCAGCCGCGTACCCAGATTCATATTGGCGCCGGCGTAGTAGCCCAGATGCCCATCCAGTTCCCTGAACGGGTGGATGGTGCGCGACTGGCGCGGAATGGCGCCGTCGGCGCGATAGACCGGCAGGTCGGCCAGCTGCAGCGCTTCGTTGCGGCCGGCGATGCGGTCGCTGATCGACCAGCCGCGCCAGGCCAGCATGGTGCCGGTCGGGTCGTTTCCGTTGAAAACAGCGGCGACCAGGCCGACGTCGTATGGATCGCCGGTATGGCGGCCGAGCCGGCGCGCGCTCCATTCGATGCCGTTGGTGCGCAGTTCCTCGCCGATCCAGCTGTTGATGGCGGAGCTGGAGATGGTGCGCTTGGGTGTCCAGCCTATGCCGTCGTAGTCGATTTCCACGCTGGACGGCGGGAAGAACTGGCCGGCCTTGACGCGGGTTTTCCAAGCGCCGGCCGGCAGCGGGCTCCAGCCCAGCCATGCTTCACGAACGTCGATGACACCACGGTGCTTATCGTCGGCGCTCAGTTCCAGCGTGGCCGTGATGGTATCGAGCAGGTCGGCGTCGGCGTGCAGCACGGCCTGGCCCAATTGGAAGCCGCTGTCGGAGCGGGTCTTGCCAAGACCGCCGTCGAGGAAGCTGCGGGGAGCGTCGGCGTCGACCGCGCGCACATCCAGCAGGCCGCGCCATTCAACCGCGTGCGCCCTGCCGGCGACGACGGCCAGCGCCAGCAAGCCGGCCAGAGATTTAGAACGTGTAAATTGCATCGTGCGATCATACACCGGCGTGCGGTGGAGGCTATAATCCACCGTCTTCAACCACGACGAAGAAAGCTTCGGATGATGAAAAGTTTGCGTATTGCGGGCCTGGCGCTGCTGGCCTGCATGTCTGGCACGGCCATGGCCGACGGTTTCGAAACCATCGAATCGGCGCCGTTGAAGGAAGTCTGGCTTAACGGCGGTTTCTATTCCTACCACTTCCAGCGCGACAAGGGCCTGAACGACAGCAATCCCGGGCTGGGTGCGGAGTATCGTTTCTCGACGGTGGCGTCGGCGACGGCGGGCCGTTTTTACAATAGCGACCGCGCTTATTCCAATTATATCGGCGTGTACTACCAGCCGTTCAAGGTCGGCCCGGTGCGGCTCGGCGCGGTGGTGGGCGGCTTTGACGGCTACCCGAAAATGCGCGACGGCGGCTGGTTCCCGGCCGTGATCCCGACCGCCAGCTTTGAATACCAGCGCGTCGGCGTCAACGTCGCCATCGTACCGAGCTACAAGGACCGCTTGTATGGTGCGATTTCGGTGCAGTTGAAATTAAAGGTATTTGAGTAGCACGCTCAGCATGGACTCCCGCTTGCGCGGGAGCGACGGTGGTGCGTCGTCCCCGCGAAGGCGGGGATCCATGCTGATTGCCTAGTGCTTCGACTTGACGGCGATCTGGTCGAGGATGTGCTTCGGCACGGCGGCGTAATGCTTGAACTCCATCGTGTACGTCGCACGTCCCTGCGTCAGTGAACGCAGCGTGGTCGAGTAGCCGAACATCTCGGCCAGCGGCACCAGCGCGCGGATGATCTTGCCGCCGCCGCCCGGAATCTCGTCCATGCCCTGCACCATGCCGCGCCGCGCCGTCAGGTCACCCATGGCGTTGCCCATGAATTCCTCAGGCGTTTCCACCTCCACCTGCATCATCGGCTCCAGCAGCACCGGATCGGCGCGCCGCATGCCGTCCTTGAAGGCCATCGAACCGGCCATGCGGAAGGCGTTCTCGTTCGAGTCGACGTCGTGATACGAGCCGAAGGTCAGCGTCACTTTGACGTCTACCACCGGATAACCCGCCAGCACGCCACTGCGCAAGGTCTCCTGCACGCCCTTGTCAACCGCCGGAATGAACTCGCGCGGCACCACGCCGCCCTTGATGGCGTCGACGAACTGATAGCCCTTGCCCGGCTCCATCGGCTCCAGCGTCAACACCACGTGGCCGTACTGCCCGCGTCCGCCCGACTGCTTGACGAACTTGCCCTCGACATCGCTGGCCGCGCGCTGGATGGTTTCGCGGTAAGCCACCTGCGGCTTGCCCACGGTCGCCTCGACGCTGAACTCGCGCCGCATGCGGTCCACCAGGATTTCCAGGTGCAGCTCGCCCATGCCGGACATGATGGTCTGGCCCGATTCCTCGTCCGTATGCACACGGAATGACGGATCCTCCTGCGCCAGGCGGTTCAGGGCGATGCCCATCTTTTCCTGGTCGGCCTTGGTCTTCGGCTCTACCGCCTGCGAGATCACCGGCTCGGGGAAGATCATCTTCTCCAGCACGATCACGTGGTCGGGTGAACTCAAGGTATCGCCCGTGGTCACGCCCTTCAGGCCGACCGCCGCCGCGATGTCGCCGGCGTAGACTTCCTTGATCTCCTTGCGCTCGTTGGCGTGCATCTGCAGGATGCGGCCCAGGCGTTCCTTCTGGCTCTTGGTCGGGTTATAGACCGTGTCGCCGGAATTGACCACGCCCGAATACACGCGGAAGAACGTCAGCTGGCCGACGAACGGATCGGTCATGATCTTGAAGGCGAGCGCCGAGAACGGATCCGTGTCGTTCGGATGCCGCTCGATCGGATTATCGTCCTCGTCGTGGCCGGCGATCGCAGGCACGTCCACCGGCGACGGCAGGTACTCGACCACCGCATCCAGCATCGCCTGCACGCCGCGGTTCTTGAATGCGCTGCCGGCCAGCATCGGTACGATCTCGTTGCGGATGGTGCGCAAGCGCAGGCCGGTCTTGATCTCGTCCTCGGTCAGCACGCCGCCATCCAGGTATTTCTCCAGCAGCTCGGGCGTGCCTTCGGCGGCCGCTTCGACCATCTTGTCGTGCCACTCCTGCGCCAGCTCTTTCAAGTTGGCGGGGATGTCCTCGTAGGTGAACTTGACACCCAGGCTCTCGTCGTCCCAGTTAATCGCGCGCATCTTGACCAGGTCCACCACGCCGTGGAAGTTATCCTCGGCGCCCAGCGGAATCTGGATCGGAATGGCGACGCCCTTCAGGCGGCTGGCGATCTGCTCGCGCACGCGGAAGAAATCGGCGCCCACGCGGTCCATCTTGTTGATGAAGGCGATGCGCGGCACCTTGTATTTATTCGCCTGGCGCCAGACGGTTTCCGATTGCGGCTGCACGCCGCCGACCGCGTCGTAGACCATGACGGCGCCGTCCAGCACGCGCATGGAACGCTCGACCTCGATCGTGAAGTCGACGTGGCCCGGCGTGTCGATGATGTTGATGCGGTGCTCGGCGAAATTGCCGGCCATGCCTTTCCAGAAGGCGGTGGTGGCGGCCGAGGTGATGGTGATCCCGCGTTCCTGCTCCTGCTCCATCCAGTCCATCGTCGCGGCGCCGTTGTGCACCTCGCCGATTTTATGGTTGACGCCGGTATAAAACAGGATGCGCTCCGTGGTCGTGGTCTTACCAGCGTCGATGTGGGCGCTGATGCCAATGTTGCGGTAACGCTCGATGGGGGTCTTGCGGGTCATCACACTCTCCTTAAACACTCTATTTGCTATGTGGGAAGTCTCAAGTGCGGCGCTTCGCGTCGAATTCAAGAGCTCGCGTAGCGTGCGACATGACTGGCGGCAATTACTATAGTCTGTAGAATAAACTGCAAGCTTACCCCTGACTTGGACCTACTGCATGACTGTGTCGCGAAAAACCACTCTACTCCTAACCTTTGGCATGGCGCCAACCCTCGCTTTCGCGCAGGCGTCCGACCTCGAAATGCGCCTGGAACGCTGCGCGGTGCTCGGCGACGCCAGCGCCCGCCTCGCTTGCTATGACGGCCTGTCGAAAACCGCGCCGGCCGTCGTCGCCGCCGGCGGCAATGCGGTCGGCGCGCCCGATCCCGGCAAGGCCAACAAGCTGGTGACGGCGATTACCCAGCCCTCCTCGGCGGCCGCCAGCGAATCGACGCAACCCGCCGCGCCGCCGGAGGAACCGAAGCTGCCGCCCAAGCTGGCCGCGATCACCACGATACCGCCTGAAGACACGGTCTCGCGCCTGGTCCAATGGTGGGAGCTGGACCGCTCCGCCAAGCGCGGCGTGTTCAATTTCCGCCCGCACCGCGACACCTATCTGCTGGTGGCCAATTACAGCACCAGCTCCAATGATGCGCCTTTTGAGGATTTTACGCCTGCCGGCGTTGAAACCAAGCATGTGGAACTGACCTACCAGCTCAGTTTCAAGATGAAGCTGATCGAGCAGATGTTCGACACGCCGGTCGACCTGTGGTTCGGCTACACGCAGAACAGTTTCTGGCAAGCGTACAACCGCGCGGCATCGAGCCCGTTCCGCGAGACCAACTACCAGCCGGAGCTGATGGTGACCACGCCGCTGAACCTGGACCTGGGCAAGGCGCTGGACATCCGCTACCTGACGCTGGGCATGGTGCACCAGTCGAACGGGCAAACCTCGACGCTGTCGCGCAGCTGGAACCGGGTCTATGCGGAGGTGGGCGCGGAGCACGGCAAGTTCGCCGCGCAGTTGCGCATCTGGAAGCGGCTGGACAACGCCCGCTCGGACAACGACAACATCGATATCACGGATTACCTGGGTCACGGCGACCTGAACCTGAGCTACCGCAACAACGGCCACGAGTATTCGCTGATGGCGCGCCGCAATTTTTCGACGCGGCGTGGCGCCTTGCAGGCGGGATGGGCGTTCCCGCTGTCGGCGAACCTGAAGGGGTATTTGCAGGCTTTCAGCGGCTACGGCCAAAGCCTGATCGACTACAACTATTCGCAGAAATCCGTGGGGGCGGGATTCCTGGTTGATTTCTAACGGGGTGGACCGCCGAGGATGCGCGCCGGCAGCATGACGATGGCGCGCAGCAGTTCAAACAAGCCTTCGACGCCGATGCCGATCAGGCGGAACGGCAAGGTGATCAGCCAGAACAGCGGGTACAGCACCAGCGCCAGCAAGGCCAGCGGCCAGCACAGGAACAGCAGGAATAGCCACAGTACGAAACCCAGCATGAAATGCTCCGATCCAGTTGATGCGTTATCAATGCGATCACTGTAGCGCCGCCGGCGAGCCCGGACAATTCCCTTGCGACCAATTGCAGATAACGGCGACCAGTCGCGGGAATTCGGGGATGAGCGGCGAAATTACTGGCCGACGCAGATGATCTTGGTGACGTACTCGTGCGCGTTCGGCTTCTTCTTGCCGGCCCATGCGATGGCCTCGTTGGCCTGTTCGATGGTCAGCACCGACGCTTTTTCCTTGGACTTGATGAAGGACACGCCTTCGAAAGCCCCCTCCTTGCTGCGCATGACTTTGGCGAACACGGGGGGCTTGGACTCGCCGTCGGCGATTTTGTTTTGCTGGATGAGGTAGCGCTGGTCGTTCTGTTCCATACATTTCTTTCTTTTAAAAGACGAAATATACGCTCCAGAACGACCGTTGTGGGGACTTTTTAGGCGAAGGCCGGCATCGCCTGCGACGGCTGCAGTGACGCTTCGTACAGGATTTCGGCGCGCAGCGAGGCTTGCAGCGACGGGATCGAGCCGCCGGCGCGGTACTGGAAGCTGACCTGCAGCACATCGCCCTCGCGGGCCTTGACCGGGTTGGCCAGCGGCAGCGTCATGTAATGGTTGAGCCAGTCGATGGTGGTCGAACGCTCCGCCACCACCGCCAGGATATTCTTGGTGACGAAGCGCATCGAGTTGATCTCGCCGCTGCGCTCGACCACGAACTTGCCCTGCCACGAGTACGACAGCTCGTTCGGCTGGTTGAAGTCGATGATGCTGTACACCGCCGGCTGCGCCATTTCCACCGTGCCCGGGTAGATCACCGTGGTTTCCTGGAACTGCACGATAGGCGCGTAGAAACCTTCAAAATCGTATTCCTGCTGCAAAGGCTGGACCGCCATGATGACCGCTTCCGGCAGGAACACCGGCAACGGGCCGCCGAAACGCTCCAGGTAGCGGCGCTTGAACGACTCGATCACTTCCACCTGCTTTTCGCGCAGCATGGCGACGTGGATCATCTCGCAGATGACGACATCGACCGGCTCCGGCGGCAGGTATTCAAAGGCGTCGGCATGGACCACTTCGACCTTCTCGCCGTTCGGATTCATCGCCAGCATCTTGCGGGCTTCCTTGACCATGTCCGGATTGAACTCGACGCAATACACCTTGGACGCCTTGGACGCCGCGAACCACGACAGCACGCCCGTGCCGCCACCCAGCTCCAGCACCGTGGCGCCGGGCTTGACGGCGTAGTCGATCGCCGACTTGAACCCGTGCATGCGGTTTTGATCCATCAGCATGTTGTGATGGTAGTGGACTGGAATAAATTGCCCCAGATAGCAGCTTTCGATCTCGCGTTCGTTCAGCATGGTTGTCCTTGGTTGATGCGCATTGTGCCTGGAGGCAATGCACTGGGAACATTATCGTTAACATTGTCGACCACCCAAGCCGCGAGCTAGCCCGTAAAAGCCCATCAATTCCGATGTTTTCATAAAGACAGTTGGCTATATTGCATCATTTATAGTTATACTGAAGACAACAATTCGGAAAGGTCTTCATGTCGATTCAACACCGCAACAACGTGCATTGCGACGGCGATGGCCAAGCCACCGTCATGCTGGTTCATGGCTACGGCTGCGACCAGCAGATGTGGCGCTTTATTTATCCGGTCCTGAGCGCGCGCTTCAAGGTGATCCTGCTGGACCTGGTGGGCAGCGGCGGCTCCGACCTGGCCGCCTACGATCGCGACAAGTACGGCACGCTGCACGGGCACGCGGAGGACATGCTGGATGTGATCGACCTGTACGCCAAGGGGCCGGTGTTTTTCGTCGGCCACTCGGTCAGCGCGATGATCGGCTTGCTGGCGGCGATACAAGCGCCGGAGAAGTTCGCCGCGCAGATCATGATCGGGCCGTCGCCGTGCTATATCAATGACGATGAGTATGTCGGCGGCTTCAACGCCGAGGACATCGATGGCTTGCTGGAGTTGATGGATGCCGACTACCCGACCTGGGCCAGGCGCATGGCGCCAACCATCATGGGCTCGCCATCGCAACCGCAGTTTTCGAATGAACTGCGGGATAGGTTCGAGCGCAACGATCCGGAGATCGCCAAGCACTTCGGCCGGGTGACTTTTACCGCCGACCACCGCGCGGACTTGCCCAAGTCCACCGTGCCGGCGCTGATCCTGCAATGCAGCGACGACCTGATCGCCCCGCGCGAGGTGGGAGATTATCTGCTCCGGAACCTGGCCGGCAGCAAACTGGCCGTGATCGACAACATCGGCCACTGCCCGCACCTGAGCACACCGACCGCCAGCTACGACATCATCAGCCAATACATGGACGAGATCCTGGCTGGCCGGACGTGAGTTGTCAAATAAACACCGAGGCAGCAAACCACGGTGTTTGCTGGACAGTTAAACCACAGCGGCGCTGAACGACTCGGGCCGCAGCGCAAGCAGGTGAGACAGCCGTTGAAGACCCGCTTGTAAGCGCCCACGGTCCTTGATGCCACCCAAAGAGATCCGAATTGCATTCACGGATACGCTGCCGGTGGCGAATGCCTCCGCGGGCGTGACTGCGATGCCCTCGCTGTCGGCTGCACGCGCAAGCTGTGAGGAGTTCCAATACGCCGGCAACTCGAGCCATACATGCAGGCCGTCTCCGGCGCCGCTGTACCGCCCCGCCAGAATATCCCGAGCCATCCGGTGGCGCAGGCGCGCCTCCTTGCGCACGCCCTCCATCAATCGGTCAGCCGAACCGTCGAGGATCCACTGGGTGGCCAGTGCGGCCGTCAGGGGAGCGGCCATCAGCGCAAATGATCTGAGCGCGACCAGGAAACGTTCGCGTTCGTGCGGGTCGCGTATGAGCACGAAGGCGACACGCAAGCCGGGCGTCAGGCATTTCGACAGGGTTGAGATGTAGTACACCTGTTCCGGGGCAAACGTGGCAATTGGCGGCGGCGGGGCATCGGCAAGGAGCCAGTAGGGATCGTCCTCGACGATGCGTACATTGCAGCGCTTCGCGATGCCGGCGAGCTCCTTGCGCCGGCGTTCCGGAATGGTGATGGCGGTCGGGTTCTGTAATGTCGGATTGAGGAAGACCAGCCCAGGCTTGTGCTGGCGGCACGCCTCCTCAAGCAGCCCAGGCACCATCCCGTACTTGTCCGCTTCCACCGCAATGATGTGCCGGCCGAATTGGGTCGCTGCGGCGCGCAAGCCGGGATAACTCGTTGGCTCTGCCAGGATAACATCGCCAGGCTCCGTCAGCGCAAGGATCAATGCGGCGATCGCCGCTTGCGCACCCGGACAGACAACAACCTGTCGAGAATCCAGATGTCCAAACATCGGTTCGAGCCATCTGGCTCCAGCCTTACGGTCGGAGTCGCTTCCCCCGGCCAAGTGGTAAGTCATCAGCAATTCATTATCTGCCCTCATCAGTACTTGGGACAAACCTTGTCTCAACATGTCGTCGAAGTCCACGCCATCCGGCGGCGGCGGGGTATTCATGCTCAGGTCGAGGATCGAGGTGAGTTCGACTTTCGGCGCCGCGACATAAGTGCCTCGAGCGCCGCGCCCCTCCAACAAGTTGCGGCGTCTGGCTTCGTCGTATGCGCGCGTGATCGTCGTCAGGTCGACGTCCAGCTGTGCTGCCAACTGGCGCTGCGGAGGTAGACGGTCGCCCGGTTTCAGCGATCCGTCTACCACCGCCGCCTGCAACGCATCCGCAATTTGCAAAAAACGTGGCCCGCCGTGCGCGGCCAATCGCGGCAACCAGATTGGCAAATCCTCATCTTGTATGGTTTTCAACTGGGACATTTTGTCTCAATGTATGGAAATTGCTTTTAAGTAGTATGCCTCAGAACGTGCAGCAACATCATCCTTGCATGGCAGTGGCTGACGTTTTCTCCTCTCTCATCTGCATTCGGCAAATCACTCCGCTGGATGTGCCCCTCACGATATATAGCGTCAAGTAATAGCCTGGAAATACTCAAAATGATGGATTGGATCCCTATAGTCTTCGTTGTGTTCAAGGTTCTCGTGCTCGGCACGGGCATGTTCTTCGCCATCAAGTGGCATTACGATCAAGGGAAGAAGGAGAAGGCGAAGGAGACGCGCGCGGTGTTACGCGCGGGCGGCAAGGTGGCCGCAGTCTTCGTGCTATCGCTCCTGGGCCTGGGGCTCGTCACCTTCGTCCTTATCAGGATGCTAGGTTTGGACTTGACCGTCCCATGATGGCAAAGAATCGTCGGCCGATATCCAGTTTCAGTGGCTTTTCCTGGCGGCCAGGAAGGCGTTGATGGTCTTGGCGATCCAGGGTTTGTCGGCCTTGATGGCGAATTCGGCGGCGGTGAGGTGGAAGCCGCCGTCTTTCAGCGTGGCGTCGGCGCCCTGCTCCAGCAGCAGTTCGACGACTTTTTCCTGGCCTTCGCGGGCAGCGATCATCAGCGGCGTCATGCCGGACGGCGATTCGGCGTCGATGTAGGCATGGTGATCCAGCAGGATCGTGGTGATCTCGGTGCTGCCGGCGGCGGCCGAATAGTGCAAGGCGGCCCAGCCTTTTTGATTGACCTGGGCGCCGCGCTTGATCATGTCCAGCACCATCGGCTTGTTCTGGCGGAAAGCCGCCATCATCAGCGCGGTATTGCCGTTGGGCGCCTTGGCTTCCATATCGATGCCAGGCTGGTCCATCAATAGCGTGGCGACCTTGTTCGCTTCGTAGCGCATGGCGACGATCAGGCCGGTCTCGCCGCCCGGCTCGCGCGCATTCGGATTCACGCCGCGCACCAGCATCTTCTTGACCGCCGCCACGTTGTCCAGCTGGGCCGCGCGGAAGAAGTCGACCTCGTCGTCGCTCTGCTCGGCGGCCATAGCCGGCACGGCGAGCGCGGCGGCCAGCGTGAGCATGACCAGTCTGCGGGTGAGATTCAACATCAGAAGATCACGCTACCACATTGAATAATTTGAAGAAATTCGCCGTCGTCTGCTCGGCAACCTGTTCCACCGGAATGCCTTTGAGCTTGGCGATGTATTCGCCGACATGGGCCACGAAGCCCGGCTCGTTCATCTTGCCACGGTGCGGCATCGGCGCCAGATAGGGCGAATCGGTCTCGATCAGGATGCGCTCCAGCGGCACTTCCAGCGCGACAGCCTGCAAGTCCTTGGCGCTCTTGAAGGTGACGATGCCGGAGAACGAAATGTAGAAACCCATTTCGATGGCCGCGCGCGCCACTTCCAGCGATTCGGTGAAGCAGTGCATGACGCCGGCCACGCCGCCCGCCTCCGTGCCCGCGCCCTCTTCGCGCATGATGCGGATGGTGTCTTCGCTGGCGTTGCGGGTGTGGATGATCAGCGGCTTGCGGGTGATGCGCGACGCCTTGATGTGGGTGCGGAAGCGCTCGCGCTGCCACTCCAGGTCGCCCTGCAGGCGGAAGTAGTCCAGCCCGGTCTCGCCGATGGCGATGATCTTCGGATCGTTGGACAACTCGACCAGCTGCTCGACGGTCGGCTCAGGCGTGTCTTCATAATCCGGATGCACGCCGACCGAGGCGTAGATGTGCGGATACTCGTGCGCCAGCGCCAGCACCTGCGGGAAATCCGGCAAGTCGACCGACACGCACAACGCATGGGTGACCTTGTTGTCGGCCATCCTGGCCAGGATTTCAGGCATGCGAGCAGCCAGCTCGGGAAAATTGATATGGCAGTGGGAATCGATATACATGCCGCGATTGTAACCGATACCTCAATGTGGAAACGCTGCCACAGCGCCTGGCAAATCACTTTGCTTTTTGCCAACGGCTGGGTACTACAAATCCATTCGATCCTGATTGGTTGGCTGTTACAATCCAAGGGCGTGATCGAAATCATCTTTGCCAACTTGAACCAGGCACAGAACCGCGGACTGGTGGGGCAAGCCAGTTCATGAACTGAACTACAGAGTAAAGACTTATGGCGCGTACAGGACTCAGCAAATCCGAAGTCAGGGCCAGCCGCGATCAGTTGCTGGCGGAAGGACGCTACCCGTCCGTCGACGCCGTCCGCGCCGCGCTGGGCACCGGCTCCAAATCGACTATCCACAAGTATCTGAAAGAGCTGGGTAGCGAGGATGCCGGCGCCGGCATGAAGCGGGAAGATACCGCGCGCACCTTGCTCGGCGTGGTCGAGCAGTTGGCGGACCAGCTGCACGGCGATGCCGAGCGCCGCCTGGAGTCGATGCGCGCCGAATATGAGCGGGAGCTGGCCCAACTGCGCGACACGGTGGCCAGGCTGTCCGCCCGCGTGGAGGAACTGGAACAAGGCAAGCTAGCCCCGGGCGGGCTCGCCAACCAGCTGGAAGAGCCGGTTTCCAACGGCTTCGGCCACTTCTGCAATTTCCAGTCGAGTTCACGCAGCGGACGCCTCGAAGACTCGCCGTTCAGCGTCATTCTATCCGGAGGCCGCTCCGCGATATTCGATCTGGACACCCTGCAGGTCGCAGGCCAGATCCAGCTCAGGCCACGCGTTTACCCAGGATAATCAGGTCGCGTTCGACGCCGTCCAGGTTGGCCACTTTCGGCAGGTTGGCCCAGGTTTCAAAACCGAACTTGGCGAACAGGCCCAGGCTCGGTTTATTGTGGCCGAAGATGAAGCCCAGCAAGGTGTGCACCTTGATCTGCGGCGCATAGGCGATGGCCTGCTCGATGCAGTAGCCGCCGATGCCCTTGCCGCGCCATGCCTCGGCGATATAGATCGAAATCTCCGACGTGCCCGAGTACGCCGGACGTCCATAGAAATTCGAGTACGACATCCAACCCAGCGTTTCCGGCTTGTCCGAGGTATCGTCGGCCTTCTCGATGATCCACAGCGGACGCTTTTCCGGCGTGTGATCGTGGAACCACGGCAAACGCGACTCCACCGAGACCGGCTCGGTATCGGCGGTCACTTCGCGCGAAGCGATCGTGGTGTTGTAGATGGCAACAATGGTAGGCAGGTCGTCGAGCGTGGCGAGGCGATGGCGGAAGGTCATGTCGGACAGCGTAGTTGAAAGAATTGAGGGAATTTATAGAGTATGCGTGGCGCGCGACGAACGCAGCGCGGCACCGAGGATTTCCTCGATGCGCAGGCGGGCGCGCTGGCCGCTCTCGTCGTCCGGAAAATGCACGCCGATGCCCTGCGCCTTGTTGTTGTGCGCGCCCGGTGGCGTGATCCAGGCGACCTTGCCGGCGATCGGGTACTTGTTGGTGTCGTCCATCAGCGCCAGGATCAGGTAGATCTCGTCGCCCAGCTTGTACGGCTTCTGGGTCGGCACGAACATGCCGCCGTTTTTCAGGAACGGCATGTAGGCGGCGTACAAAGCCGCTTTTTCCTTGATCGCCAGCGACAGCACCGTCGGCCGCGCGATAGGCACGGTGTTCGGGTCGAGAGGGCTGGCAGCGGACATGGATTACCTTTCAGGCACAGCAGGCGGTGTAGTCAAGCAGCATATCCTCCAGGAACAGCTTGGGCGAGAGCGGATGGTCGGCCGTCGCGCGGCGTTCGTTGGCGCCCTTGATCGCGGCCAACAGGCGGCTGACATGGATCTTGTCCGCCACCGCGGCCAGCTCTTTCTGGTAGCGAGGATAATACCGGATGTTACCCGCCAGTTTGTAGGAAAACACATCATAAAGCCAGCGCTGCAACCATGATACCTGTGCACTGAGCGGCACTTTTTGCAGCTTATCAGCAACTTTCAGCGCGCCTTCGACGCTGGGACGGGCCAGCAACTGCAGCAGCACCTCCAGATCGTCGCGGTTGCCGGTTTCGGCCTGGGCCATGGCG
Organism: Duganella sp. CT11-25; assembly: GCF_047302815.1. Taxonomy (NCBI): domain Bacteria; kingdom Pseudomonadati; phylum Pseudomonadota; class Betaproteobacteria; order Burkholderiales; family Oxalobacteraceae; genus Duganella; species Duganella sp. CT11-25. The sequence continues at coordinate 515,737 of NZ_JBKBFD010000001.1, read as the reverse complement.
GCCAGCGGCGCGCCGCCCTGCTCGCGCAGCCAGCTGTCGGCGTCCGGCACGCCCTGGGCCTTGAGCCAGGCCAGCGCTTCGGCATGATTGGGCATCGGCAAGACGAACTTGCGGCAGCGCGACAGGATGGTCGGCAGCAGGCGGTCCAGGCTGTTGGACGCCAGCAGGAACACGGTGCCCGGCGGCGGTTCTTCCAGCGTCTTCAGCAAGGCGTTGGAGGCCGGCATGTTCAGCGCTTCGGCCGGGTACAGCACCACCACGCGCAGACCCTGGCGGTGGGTGGAGATATTCATGAAATCCGACAGGTTGCGGATTTGCTCGATCTTGATTTCCTTGGACGGCGCCTTGGTCGACTTGGCTTTCTTGGCCTCGCCCTCGCCCTCTTCGCCCTCGGCGGCCGGCTCGTCCTCCAGCGCCTCGGGACGCACGCGGCGGTAGTCGGGATGGTTTTGCTGCGAGAACCAGCCGCAGGATGCGCACGCGCCGCAGGCGTGGCCGTCCGGCAGCACGGCCTCGCACAGCAGGCCTTGCGCGAAGCGCTCGATGAAGTCGGACTTGCCTATCCCGGCGGCGCCATGGAACAGGATGGCGTGGGGCATGCGCTGGCGCAGCAGTTGCAGCTGCTGCCAGGACGATTCCTGCCACGGGTAGATGGAGTTGCTCATTATTTGGTATTTTGTTTTAAAACAAACGCTTAAGCAATGCTTTTAAAGCATTCATCCAGGATGGCGGCGATCTGCACCTGGATCTCGGCGATGGTCCGGGTCGAGTCGATCACGCGGAAGCGCTCCGGGAACTGGCTCGCGCGGCGCAGGTATTCGTTGCGGGTGGCGGCGAAGAAGTCGGCCTTTTCCTGCTCGAACTTGTCCAGCGAACGGGTGGCGTCCAGCCGCGCGCGCGCCACGTCCAGCGGCACGTCGAACAGCAGCGTCAGGTCCGGCTGCAGGTGTGGATGCACCCATTGCTCCAGCGCTTCCAGCTTCGGCAGGTCCATGCCGCGCCCGCCGCCCTGGTAGGCGAAGCTGGCGTCGGTGAAGCGGTCGGAAATCACCCAGGCGCCGCGCGCCAGGGCCGGCGCGATCACCTGCGCGATGTGCTCGCGGCGGCTGGCGAACATCAGCAAGGCTTCGGTTTCCAGGTGCATCTTTTCATGCAGCACGAGGTCGCGCAGTTTCTCGCCCAGCGGCGTGCCGCCGGGTTCGCGCGAGCTGACCAGGTCGATGCCGCGCGCTTTGATGTATTCGCCGACAAAGGCGATGTGGGTCGATTTGCCGGCGCCGTCTATGCCTTCGAAGGTGATGAATTTACCGCTGTGTTGAGTCATTGAATTTTTATCTTTGGTACTGATTCACTGCCCGATTGTGATCGTTCAGATTGTCGGAGAACTGGCTGGTGCCGTTGCCTTTGGAGACGAAATACAAGGCTTGCGTCTTGGCCGGCGCCAGCGCCGCGGACAGCGATTGCACGCCCGGCAAGGCGATCGGCGTCGGCGGCAGGCCGGCGCGGGTGTAGGTATTGTAAGGGGTGTCGGTCTCCAGATCCTTTTTGCGGATCTTGCCGTCGTACTTCAGGCCCATGCCGTAGATCACGGTCGGATCGGTCTGCAGCAGCATGCCGATCCGCAGGCGGTTGACGAACACGCCGGCGATCATGCCGCGCTCGGACTTCTGGCCGGTTTCCTTCTCGACGATGGACGCCATGGTCAGCGCGTCATACGGCGTCTTGTACGGCAGCGCCGGATCGCGCCTGGCCCAGGCGTCGTTCAGGCGGGTCAGCAGCATCGCATGGGCCTGCTTGTAGATCTGCAGGTCGCTGGCGCCCTTGGCGAACAGATAGGTATCGGGGAAGAACATCCCTTCGGCCTGCTTGTACTCGGAACCGATGGCCTTCATCACTTCCGGGTCGCTCAGCGCGACGGTATCGTGCTTGAGGCCCTTGTGGGCGGCGATCGCGGCCCGCATCTGGCGGAAGGTCCAACCTTCGATGATGGTCAGCTGCTCTTGCGCGAACTCGCCGCGCACCAGCTGGTCGATCAGGCGCAGCGGCGTGGTGCCGGGCTTGAGCTCGTAGGAACCAGCCTTGATCTTGCCGCTTTTATTGGTCACGCGCGCCAGCAGGTTGAACAGCAGCGGCTTGATCGGCACGCCCGCTTCGGCGATCTGCTGGCCGGCGGCATGGGCGCCGCTGCCGGGAACGACATTGAATTCAATGGCCTCGGCGTCGTCGCCGATGATCGGGTCTTGCGACCAGTACATGAAATAGCCGCCGCCGACGATGGCCAGCACTATGCACAAACTAATTATTTTTTTGATAAAAGCCATTGATAAAGCCGTATTGTTGGATCAAGTCGCACAGCTTGCCAGTTCTTGGCCCAGTCCGCCAGTGCCACGTTTTGCGCGGCTTCTGACGCGATCCTCGCGACATCACTATAATGAGCCCGTAATGATAATGCTTTAATCGTCAAATTATTGGAAATTATGTCTTCTTGGAATGAACTTTTAGCACAACCGGCCCAGCCGCTGACCACGACGCAGCTGGCCGTGGGCTTTGTCGCGCCGATCACCGACCTGGGCCTGATCGCGCTGGACGGCGAAGAATCGGCCAGTTTCCTGCACAACCAGCTGACCAACGATGTCGAGCACCTGGGCCTGGGCGAAGCGCGCCTGGCCGGTTACTGCTCGCCGAAAGGCCGCCTGCTGGCCTCGTTCCTGATGTGGCGCACCGAGTCGACTATCTTCCTGCAACTGCCGCGCGACATCCAGGCGCCGGTGCAGAAGCGCCTGTCGATGTTCGTGCTGCGCGCCAAGACCAAGCTGAGCGACGCCACCGAACTGCCGGCAAACCAGCTTGTGCTCGGTCTGGGCGGCGGCCTGGCCGAAGCCGTGCTGCAAACCTGGTTCGACACCCTGCCCGCCAAACCGTTCACCAAGCTCGACCATCCGCTGGGCACGCTGATCCGCGTGGCCGACGTCTTCGGCGCGGCGCGCTACCAATGGCTGCTGTCGGCCGAGACCGCGCAGACCGTCGCGCCGGTGCTGGCCGACAGGCTCAGCGTCGGTGGCAAGGATGCCTGGCATTTGTCGGAAATCCACGCCGGCGTGCCGCAGATCGCCAAGTCCACGCAGGAACAGTTCGTGCCGCAGATGGTGAACTATGAACTGCTGGGCGGCGTCAACTTCAAGAAAGGCTGCTACCCGGGGCAGGAAATCGTCGCCCGCAGCCAGTATCTCGGCAAGCTCAAGCGCCGCACCACCCTGGTCAGCATCGCCGATCCTGCGGCGGCGGCCGGCGCCGAGGTGTTCGCCACGGCGGATCCCGAGCAGCCATGCGGCATGATCGTCAACGCCGCGCCGAACGGCAACGGCGGCGTCGACGCGCTGGTGGAAATGAAGCTGGCCGCCATCGAAGCGGGCTCGGTACGCCTCGGCTCCGCCGCCGGCACGCCGCTGACCTTCCTCGACATGCCCTACGTGCTGGACCCGCTCGATCTCTAGCATGGATCTCTATATTTACTACCAGGTCAAGGACGCCGATGCGGCGCCCTTGCAGGCGGCGGTCGTCTCGATGCAGGCATCGCTGGCGCAGCGCCATGGCGTTGCGTGCCAACTCAAGCGCCGTCCGGAAACCAGGGACGGCAAGCAGACGTGGATGGAAGTGTATGCCGCCACACCTGCCGATTTTGCGGCCGAGCTCGATAGCGCGGTCGAACAAGCCGGCCTGTCCGCATGGACCGCCGGCCCGCGTCACACCGAAGTTTTTACGGATTTAGTCTCATGTGTTTGATTGTTTTCGCCTGGCGGGTCATCCCGGCGGTACCGCTGGTGGCCGCAGCCAACCGTGATGAATACTACCAGCGCGCCACCGCGCCGGCCGCCACATGGCCGGAGCATCCGCAGATCTATGCCGGCCGCGACCTGCAGGCCGGCGGCAGCTGGATGGGCATCACGCAGCCGGCGGTCGCAGGCGGCCCGTCGCGCTTCGCCGCCATCACCAACATCCGCGCGCCGTCCGAGCATCGCCATGATGCGCCGTCGCGCGGGCATCTGGTATCGGACTATCTGGCGGGCAGCATGACGCCGCAGGCATATATCGCCTCGATACGCGAAGGCGCGGCGGCCTACAACGGCTTCAACCTGGTGCTGGGTGATCGCGATACATTGATCTGGTTCTCCAACAAAGGCGGCGACGATCCGCGCAACGGCCTGCCGCTGGAACCTGGCGTCTACGGCCTATCGAACGCGCTGCTGGATGCGCCGTGGCCGAAAGTACTCAAGACGAAAGCCCAGTTCGCCAGCCTGCTATGCCTCGGCGCGCCGGACGAAGCTTTCTTCGAGATGCTGTCCGACACCACCCCCGCCCCCGACCTGCGCCTGCCGGAAACCGGCGTGCCGCTGGACCTGGAGCGGATGCTGTCGGCGGTACGCATCGAAAGCCCGAGCTACGGCACCCGCACCTCCACCGTCGTCAAGCTGTACGCCGACGCGCCTGCGACCTTGCATGAGATGCTGATCCACTAGCTGCACTACGGCGGCGGCGGATTGTTCAAATTGCTGTAGTCGGGATAAAACGTTGCATTGCCGGGATGCGCCATATCGACCGAATCCTGCATCCGATGTGCCGCCCCGACGAAACTGAGCATGACGCAGGCACGCACCTTGTCTTCCGTCCAACCATCCGGGAAGAAAGTAGATATCTTTAAATTGGCATTGTCGACTTGTCCGCGGGCCTTTGTCCACTGCTTGTAGACTGCGGTTCTGCCGGCACTCAAGGGGGATTTCACTCCTACGCATTCAGAGGTGGCCGCATCTCCTGCCGCAGTGCTGTGATAGCCAGTGGGCGGCGCCCCCGCCCCACCCAACATGACGTGATCGCGAACATTATCCCAGCGCGCCTGGTTGGCTTGCACCGCAGTGAAGATTTGCTGCTTTGTCGCGTTGGTTTTCGACTTCCATCCCTGGCTATACAGTTTGACCACCCGAGCAGTATCTTGGTCACAGGCGGCCTCCGCAGCTGCCACCTCCGCATCCGATACCCGTTGAATCGGATGCATCGCCCGGGGACTGACGGCCATCATCTCCATGCGCGCTTTTTGCTGCAGCGCTTGCGGACTATTACTCATCATCTGCATGAGTTTGCGCTGCGCTGCCACCTGCGGACGGCTATCGACAAAATCCCTGGCCCCTATCGTTCGCTGATCGGCGGCAGGTTGAACGGCTGCTGACCGCTGGCTCTCATCAGCTTGGGTCGATGCGTTGGTTTTCATAAAGTATAGGCCTGAATGAAAGTGTTATTAAATCCAGTAGGGAATGGCCGCAGCCAGCGCTATCGCTAAAATTTCCCCAATGTCCGAATGTCGGTACTGACCCTATTCGAGGCAAGCTAAAGGCTAGTGGCTGGTTGCAACAAATCGGACGACGAAAATTGCGATACATAGTACAACTACAGAAGCAAAGCTTCCCGAGCCTGAGCTAGCAATCATCGCCAGCTTTCTTTGATTATCAAGATTGTAGGCGCGAACCTTCTCTATCTCACGCTTCGCTCTACGCAGGAGCGCAATATTTGCCCAATAACCGATGATAAGGCGAGGCATCGATAAGCCGATTACCAGGACCATTAATTCCAGAGGGAGGCCTAATCGAGGAAAGTCAGGGGACTTCTGAAAATTCGCGGCGCTCTCAAATGCAACTAACGCGAAAAACACCTCAAAAACCGCAGCAATAAGCGCTTTGCCATACATTTTATTGAAAATAAACCATTGCAGCCCAAATAAAAAAGCCCAAGTGTTGAAGCCGCAATGCCGCTGTTTACCTTCAACATAACGCAGCCACTGTTGAGGGTGCGTGCTCTTGGCACCTGCAAACGCCTGCCACTCGGTCGTCCGGTCAAGTTCAACTTCTGGTGATTTTTCCGTCCCCTCAAGCGGCTCCGTTGTGGTCGCACGTGCGATATATTGAGTAATCAAATCTGGCTCGGAAGACATGAAAGCGACGGGCTCGATCATGTCCGGCGTGTCCGTCTTCTCCGCGACCACCCGAGTCGGGCGCCCCAGTGCGCCCTCCGGCAATTCAAAATATACATTCCCAACTTTAATGCGGTTACTCATATCTTCTTATCATCAGTTTAGTCGAACCGGACCGGCTGCGCACAGGATACCATCTTGCCACACGAAAAATTCACGCACTCCCACCAAGAGGCAAGCCCAAGTCAGGCACACAGCCAAAAGATTGCGCAATCATTTTATCGGGATAATGTGATATTGTTCGATTCCTTCTCAACATGATTGCGCAAACATGTTCGCTTCCAAGATCAAAGGACTACGCTGGTGGATGATCAGTTTGATCATGCTGGGGGCCGTCATCAACTATCTGACGCGCAGCACGCTGGCCGTTTCGGCGCCCACGCTGCTTGCCGACCTGAACATCACCACCCAGGAATACTCGTACATCACAGCCGCGTTCCAGGGGACCATCATGCTGCAGCCGCTGTGCGGCTATGTGCTCGATGTGATCGGTCTGAAATATGGCTTCGCCATCTTCGCGGCGGCCTGGTCGTTCATCTGCATGGCGCACGGAATGGCCACCAATTGGCAGTCCCTGGCTTTCCTGCGCGGCCTGCTCGGGCTGGCCGAAGGATCGGCCAATCCCGCCGGCATGAAGGCGGTCTCCGAATGGTTCCCGGCCAAGGAGCGCGGACTGGCGGGCGGCATCTTCAATATCGGCGCTTCCTTCGGCTCCATGCTGGCGCCACCGCTGGTGGTGTGGGCCATCCTGCACTACAACTGGCAATCCGCATTCGTGATCACCGGTGCGCTGGGCCTGGTCTGGGTGACGGCCTGGCTGCTGCTCTATGACGCGCCCGCCCGCCACCGCCGCCTGTCGGAGGCCGAAGCGCAGCACATCGCCGCCGGCCAGGAACAGCACCTGCAGGGCGATGGCACGCGCCCTTCCATTCTCAGCATCCTCAAGATGCGCAATTTCTGGGGCATCGCCCTGCCCCGCTTCCTGGCCGACCCGGCCTGGGGCACGCTGGCGTTCTGGGTGCCGCTCTATCTGACCCAGGTGCGCCATTTCGACCTGATGCAGATCGCCATGTTCGCCTGGTTGCCGTTCCTGGCCGCCGACCTGGGTTGCCTGTTCGGGCCGCTGGTGGTGCTGGCGCTGCAAAAGCGCGGCGTGCGCCTGATCAATGCCCGCCGTGGCGCGTTCACGCTCGGCGCCTGCATGATGATGGGTGTCGCCTTTGTCGGCTTCGTGGACAGCCCCTACGCCGCGATCGCCTTGCTCAGCCTGGCCGGCTTCGCGCACCAGACCTTGTCGGTCACCGTCATCACCATGTCGTCCGACCTGTTCCGGCGCAATGAGGTGGCCACCGTGGCCGGCATGTGCGGCACCTTCGGCAACCTGGGCCTGCTCATTTTTTCCCTGCTGATCGGCGGGCTGATGGCCAAAGTCGGCTACACGCCTTTCTTTGTTACCCTGGCGGTGCTCGACCTGCTGGCTGCCTTGCTGCTGTGGAGCCTGGTGCGCGAACCAGGCAAGTCTCAACCTGATATCACGACCAAAGCATGATTCAAAATCCCATCCTCCCCGGCTTCAATCCCGATCCCTCCATCGTGCGGGTCGGCGACGACTATTACATCGCCACATCCACCTTTGAATGGTATCCGGGCGTGCAGATCCACCATTCGCGCGACCTGGTCAACTGGCGCCTGCTTAGCCGTCCGCTCGCGCGCGCCAGCCAGCTCAACATGCTGGGCGCGCCCGATTCCTGCGGCGTGTGGGCGCCTTGCCTGAGCTATGCGGACGGCTTGTTCTGGTTGATCTACACCGACGTCAAGCGCTACGGCCGCACCTCCACCGGCGCGGCCAGCGGCGGCGCGTCCTTGCGCGACTTCCACAATTACCTGGTCACCAGTCCCGCCATCGACGGCCCGTGGTCCGATCCGGTTTATCTCAACAGCAGCGGTTTCGACCCGTCGCTGTTCCATGACGACGACGGTCGCAAGTACCTGCTGAACCAGTTGTGGGACCACCGTCCGGGCAGCAACCGCTTTGCCGGCATCGTGGCGCAGGAGTACTCGGTGCAGGAAGGCCGGCTGGTCGGCAAACGGGAGAACATCTTCAAGGGCACGGCGCACGGCCTGACCGAAGCGCCGCACCTGTACAAGCGCAATGGCTATTACTATCTGCTCACCGCCGAGGGCGGCACCGGCTGGAACCATGGTGTGACCATGGCCCGCGCGCGCGATCTGCACGGCCCATATGAGCTGCATCCCGACCAGACCATCCTCAGCTCACGCCATCGTCCCGATGCGGAGCTGCAGCGGGCCGGCCATGCCGACCTGGTGGAGACGCAGGACGGCCAGACCTATATGGTGTATCTGTGCGGACGGCCGCTGCGCAACCGCGGCACATGCACGCTGGGACGCGAGACCGCGATCCAGCCCATGGTATGGGGTGAGGACGGATGGCTGCGTACCATCGACAGCCAGGGAACGGCGCAGCTGCAGGCCGCCGCGCCCGGCCTGCCGGAGCATCGTTTTGCCGCCGGGCCTGTGCGTGAAGAGTTCGATGCGGCGCAACTGCCGTTGGCGTTCCAGTGGCTGCGCACGCCGTGGCCGGAAGAGTTGTTCAGCCTGACCGAGCGACCCGGCCACCTGCGCCTGTACGGCCGAGAAAGCCTCGGCAGCCAGTTCCGCCAGACGCTGGTGGCGCGCCGCCAGCAGGCGCACTGCTACAGCGCGTCCACCGTGGTCGAATTCGAGCCGGAGCATTATCAGCAGCAGGCCGGGCTGATCTGCTACTACGGCGCGGCCAAGTTCCACTACCTGTACATCACGCACGACGAGACGGCGGGCAAGCATTTACGCGTCATGAGCAGCCTGCCCAACCACGTGCAGACCGACACCTTCACGGCGCCGATCGCGTTGCCGCCGGGCGTGCCGGTGCAGCTGCGCGTGGAAGTGGATGAAGAGCGGCTGTATTTCGGCTATCGGCTGGACGGCGGCGACTGGCAATGGCTGGCGCAGCAGTTCGATGCCAGCATCCTGTCGGACGAGGCCAACGCGCCAGGCCAGCCCAACTTCACCGGCACTTTTGTCGGCATGGCATGCCAGGACATGGCGGGCAGCGCCTTGCATGCCGACTTCGATTATTTTGAGTATCGCGAGCGGCCGTATTGCATCAACCCGATGCTCCTGCCTTGCGATTAAGTTGAAGGCAGCTGCTCACAGGCAAAGGGCGGAATCGCCCTTTCCTTCATCAGAAATCTGCGAACCTCGCCCACGTCATTCCAAGCAGGCCCAGTATTGCCCTTGAAAGGCAAAACTCAGAGCCGCGAAAATGCCGCTCGCCAATTTCATCACGCCAGCGAGGACCAGCGCTTCGACATAATATTTTCGGACCTGGGTTCGCATGTCAATCGTCGACCGCCTCAACGCCAAGTTGCCTGAGCCGCTCGACGTGGTCCTTCATCGTCTGGAGCGCTTCAGGGGAATGCCCCTTCCAATCCGTGATCTCGCCCACGACCCTCAGCGGCTCGCGGGAGCGATATGACTTGGTCGGGTTGCCGGGAAATTTTTTATCGGTCAGATTCGGGTCATCCATAATCGGGCCGGTCGGTTCGATGATGTATATCCTGCCGGGCCCTTCGCCGACTGCCAACTCGGCACCCCAAGTCGCCGCTTCCAGCGTGGCGCTCAGATAGACGTGGTTGGCTTTTCTCCTCGTACCGTAATTGGAGGCGTAGCCAGGCGCGATCAGGTCTCCCGGCTTCAGGTCGGCCCGTGTGCCATGGTAAAGCTCCTGCGAACTCAGATCCCCGGTGTCCGCAACCAGCTCATTGCTCGTCATATTGGCCTCCTTTTTCGGTACTGCCTGCTAGCGAGGCATGACTTCGTTACTATCTTGCAGTTCTTTGATCGCATGGAAGACGCTATAGACGAATTCATACTCGTTGCTCTCTATCCGTTTTGCTACAACGGAATATGGAAACGAGATGACTTCAGCCTTCTTGGCCCGGACTGCAAAATCGGTGCCATATTCATCGGTGACCTCCACCCACTCCATGTTCAGTTCTCTTACGCACGCCGTCCCCAGCAGGCTTCCGATCATTTCGATCACCTCTTTATCTGTATATTTTCGAGGCTTTGAAATTTGCCATGCCCGGAAAGCACGGTCGTAGTCCTTCAAGGTCGGATTATGCGCATTCGGCAGATAGACACGGACAAAGATCTCGCTTTGCTTGCGTAGCTCCTCGATGCGCCCCAACTCCTTCACGCTCAACGATCTGAATTTTTGGGACTGCGGCTTTACTTCTGTTGAGGTCGTCGCTACGGTGCTTCCGTCAGGCAGCTTCAATGTTTTGGTCTCGCTGGACGCGGCATGCGCAGACACGACCTGACAGAACAAGACAAGCAACAGTATAGATTTCATCTCAGCGCGCAACTGCCGGTTCGCTGCGGCTGACCACCGCGACGATTTGCGGCACCAGCGATAACAGCGCTTCGCGCATCTGGTTTGCGGCAACCGGGCCGGCCTCCATCAGCGAGTCGAAACGCGTGTACTCATCCTGCCATGCGGTTGCGCTGAACGCAAAGGTTTGCTGGCCGAGGAACTGCCTGGTGCGGCCGTTGTACAGCGCGACGCCGATGCCCACCGTGCGGCGGTAGTTATTCAACTGCCCCGGCGCGCTCCAGACGGCGATCGGACTAATCTGCATCAGGATATCGGCGTCGACCGTCGCCAGGTGGTTGTTCGCGTCGGCTTGATAAACCTGGCCGTCGGTATCGCGCGCCGGCCAGCGCAATTTCGGCGCCCCACGGTCGCTGCTGGGGACCACGGAGGTCCGGATGCCTTGGGCTTCAAACGCGGCGCGCAGCGATTTCATCAAATCGTTTTTCAAGCTCAGGCCTGGAACGCGCTTCAGCAGTTCCTGGTGATAGTTCTCGGACTTCTTGAACGTCTCGTCGGCAGCACCCTGGATCAATCCGGCCATCGCGCCGGCGGCCGCGCCACCGAGCGCCGCGTTGCCGATGCTTTGCGGTGGCCCCGCCAGGGACTGCTGGAGATGATTGGCCTGGATCTCGTCGCCGATCGTGAGCGGCTTCGCCGGGCTCTTCGCATCGGCCGCATCAAGCACAAAGAATGGATCCAGCCCAGGTCCGAAATGCCGGCCGCCCGCGGCGAATATGCCTACCATCGCGATGCTTTTCATTTCCGCTGTGTCGACGATGGCGACCGTCTTGGGCGCCGTGAAATCCTGGGTGTGGATTTTTGGCGGCGTGCCGCAACCGGCCAGCGCCAACAACATCGAAAACAACGTTATATTCCTGCTCGTGGTGACATGCATTATGTAGGCTCAAATTATTTACGAAAATCAATTGTAGCAAAAAATACAACCGGGGAGATTCCCATGACCACTGCATCCTGTTGCTGCGGCCAATTGAAGATCGAAGTCCATGGCGAGCCGCGCGGCGTCGGTGTTTGCCATTGCCTGGCGTGCCAGCGCCGGACCGGCAGCGTGTTCGCGGCGTTGGCCGGCTTTTCCGCGCCTTACACCGTCAGCGGCACGGCGACCGAATACGTGCGTACCGGTGACCAGGGTGCGCAGTTCGTGTTCAGGTTCTGCCCCGTTTGCGGCACGTCTCTGTTTCACACCGAAGCCGGCCAGGAAGATTCGGTGAGCGTGGCCGTGGGCGCGTTTGCGGACCCGGACTTCCCTGCTCCGACCGTGTCGGTCTACGATTGCCGCCGGCATCCCTGGGTGCGACTGCCGCCGGGAACGAAGGCGTTCGATAAAGACCCGGACTAGAAGAGATTTGTAATGGCCGCCAAAATTTACACGGCTTAACACGGCTTAACACATGGATTTTTCATTCCTTAATAAGATGGTTGTCGTTGCCACAGGCAGCACAACCAAAGGAATCCATGATTATTGCCAGTGCGGACAGCACCTGGACCGACGTATTCAATATGCCGATCAGCGAACGCTGCGGGCCGGCGCCGGCTGATGTCATTCGCCATATCGCGCAGGTCAACGCGCACCGCGCCGAAACGCACACGAAGACGGCGAACGCAGACAAGCACCTGCTGGAACTGGTGAAGCAAGCCATGGCGGACATGCCGTCCAGCGTCACACAGCGGCTGAGGGATACTTTTCTTGGCGTCTATTTTGCGACCGGCATCGGATCGTCGGCCGCGACCGATATCGTGATCTCGCCCAACAGCGAGTTCCTCGGCCTGATCACCGTGCTCGACATCGATGCCGTGTCGCACACCAGCGCCAACGCCTGGGCCAGTTGGCGCGAGCGATCGCCGTTCGACAGTTCCACCGCGCTGGCGCTGGAAGTCCAGATCGCCGAACATGACGACGATCATATCCGCCACGCGATCCAGTTCCTGCTGCTGCACGAACTGGGCCACGCGCTGAGCGCCGGCCGCTCGTTCTTGCCGGACTGGTGGTCCCAGGTACCGGACCATCTGAGCACCTACGATTTTTCCTACCTGCCGATCTCCTGGCAGATCGCGACGGACCGCAGCATCGTGCCGCTGGAGGCCAACGATTTCCCTTTGCGCAGGCATATCGCCCACTACGACAGCGGCCCGCAGCTGCCGGCCGCGTACATGGTCGACATCTACAGCGCGCTGAAGCAAACCAGCTTCCCCACGCTGTACTCCGCGTCCAGCGTGCATGAAGACTTCGCCGATTCCTTCGCCTGCTACGTGCACACGGTCTTGCTGAACAAGCCGCTGGCGGTCAGCATCCGCCAGCACGGCGAGCTGGTGCTGCACTGGCGCATGGATTGGCGCAGCGACCGCTACGCCGAGAAGTACGCCTTCTTCTCCCGCCTGTTAGGCAGCGCCGCGTGAGCTGCGCTCCAGCAGCGCGCGGAAGGCGCTGAATACCTTGCGCATCGCCGGCGCCTTGTAGGGGAACATATCCTCCGGGTCCATCGCATGGACGATCATGGCGTTGTCGACCTCGAAAATCAGCAGCTCGCCCGATGGCATTTCCGCGCAGTCCACGCCCAGGTACGGCAGCCCCAGGCGCTGCTGTATCGCTTGCAGCGCCGCCAGATGGCGCAGGCCGAATTCCTGGTCGAAGCTGGCCATGCAGGCGGCTTCCTCGGCGCGTTTTTCGGCGCTCTCGGTCATGCCGGCGTTCAGGTAATGGATCATCCAGCGCTGCGAGATCGCGTAGTGGCAGATGTACGGCTGGCCGTCGATCAGCGCGATGCGGTATTTGCGGAACATGCCGTCCGCGCCGCGATAGTCGACAAAGCGCGAGATATAGAACTGCATGCCGTCGACCGCCGCGAGGTATTTCGCCAGCGCGGCGGGCGTGGCGATCTTTTCCAGATCGGTGCCGGCGTGCGAACCCAGCGGCCGCACGATGATGGGGAAGCCGCCGTCCGTCAGCAGCGTCTCGACCGGCAGCTCGCCGGCGGCCACCGCGTTCAATGCGCCGCGCCCGGTGCGCACCGAAACCGGCAGTTCGACGCCCGGCAGGCCGCGCAGCGCGCCGCATACGCCGTCGCGCGACAGCACGCGGATGCGCTCGGGCCGATTGATCACGGGACGTGGCCATTCGCTGATGTAGTCGATCAAGCGTTCCAGCAGCACCTGGTTGGATTCCGACTCGGCCACCGCCACCAGCATCACGTCGTGCTCCGGCACTTCATCCGGGAAGTCCTCGTCGGCCCGCAGGTACAGCAGTTCCAGCGTGACGTCGCTGTTCTCGACCAGGAATTCCACCGGCGTGTTGGCCATCAGGTCGCCCGGTCCCATCAGCACCAGCAGCGTCAGCCCGGGTTCCGCATGCTTGGCGGCGATGGTGTAATGCGGCTGCAGCATGATGGCTTCCGCCTGCACCGCCAGCGCGTCGGCGCGGTTGCCGGTCAGTTGCAGCACGGTGGAAAAATCCAGGTAGGCATGCGCGTCGTTGGGATAAGCCTGCGCGCGCTGCAGCAGGCTTTCGCCCAGGGGCATCAGGTCTTCTCCGGCGAAGGCCTTGCGCATCAAGGGGGCGACACCGATCAGTGGCGCGCCGTGCTGGCCGATGGTGCTGGCGTCAATAGTCATGCTTGCTCCGTAATGTGTTTGCGCAGCCGTGCTGCGCCCATGTTCAATAAGGCGGTCAACAAGCGGTCGATGTCCTGCCGTCCGCTGCGATGGTTGACGATGGCGACGCGGATCGCCAGTTGGCCGCGTATGGTTGTAGCCGAGGGAGCGGCAATGCCGGATTCCTGCAGGTCCGCCACCAGCGCCGCGTTGAAGGCGTCGGCGTCCTGTCCGCCGAGGTAGCGCAGGCAGACGACGTTGAGCGCGACCGGCGCCAGCAGTTCCAGCTCCGGCCGCGCTTCGACGCGCTCGGCCAGGTAGCGCGCCAGCACGCAGGTCTCGTTGATGACCTGGCCCAGCCTGTCGGCACCATAGACCTGCAGCGTGAACCAGGTCTTCAGCGCGCGGAAGCCGCGCGACAGGTCGGGGCCGAAATCGCACGGCCACGGCGAGCCGGCCGCCATGCCGCGCGCGTCGCGCCGCAGATAGGATTCCGGCGAGGCGAAGGTATCCAGGTGCATGGCGCTGTCGCGCACCAGCACGAAGCCGGCGTCGTAGGGGACCTGGCCCCATTTGTGGAAATCGCAGGCGATCGAATCGGCGCGCTCGATGCCGGCCAGCAGCGGCCGCAGTGCCGGCGCCAGCATGCCCAGCGCCCCGTAGGCGCCGTCGACGTGGAACCACAGGCTGTCGCGCGCGGCGATGGCAGCGATCATCCTCAGGTCGTCGACCGCGCCGACGTCGACCGTGCCGGCCGTGGCGGCGACGAAGAATGGCCGCAAGCCGGCCTGGCGGTCGGCGGTGACGGCCACTTCCAGCGCCGTGGTGTCCATTTGAAAGCGGCTGTTCATCGGAATTTTGCGCAGGAAGGTGCTGCCCAGCCCGGCCAGGTCCATCGCCTGTGCGATGCAGCCATGCGCGCCGGCCGAGGTGTAGGCCACCAGCTGCGGTCCCTGCTGGATGCCGTGGCTGCGCACCTCCGGCCCCAGCGCCTTGTAGCGCGCCACCAGCAGCGCGATCATGTTGGCCATCGAGCTGCCGGTGACGAACAGGCCGGACGCCTGCGCCGGGAAGCCGAACAGGTCCGCCATCCAGCGCACCACCTGGCGCTCAACCTCGACCGGGATATGGTCGCGTCCGCCAAGGTTGGCGTTGATGCCCGCCGCCAGCATGTCGGCCAGCATGCCGACCGGCGTACCGCCGCCATGCACCCAGCCGAAGAAGCCCGGATGCGCATTGCCCACCGTGTAGGGCAGGATCTGCCGCATGAAGGTCTGGTGCACCTCGGCCAGGTCGCTGCCCCGCGCCGGCATGCCGGCGCGAAACACGGCGCGGACCTCGTCCGGAATCGGCTGCCAGACCGGCCGCGCGCGGAGGTCTTGCAGGTAGTCGCACATATCGTCGAGCATCTTGTGCCCCTGCGCGCGGAATTGTTCCCAATCGTCGGGGTCGAGCGTCCCGCCGCCGGTGTCCTGAATATTCTTGCCCATTCAACCTCAACTTTTCTTCAGATCTGCCGTTATGACCTGTAGAGGCTCATTGCACCCTCTTTTTTACGAAGGAAACGACCATCATGGATACCGGCACCAACATCACCCGCCTGGACTTGCTTCCCGCAGCCGCCGCATCGCCGGCCGCGACGTCGTTCCCTGCGCTCGCCAAAAGCGCCGGTGTGGATGCCGCAAAGCCTATTGTCGCCTCGAAAGAGGATTCCGCGACCAGGGTTCCGAGTAAAACTGAGTTAAGAAATTCCGTAGACGCGATAAATCGTTTCCTGGAAGATAATAGTGAGGTACATTTCAGTATCGACGAGGACAGCGGCATGTCCGTCGTGAAGGTGATCGACACGGAAACCAAGAAAGTCTTGCGTCAGTTCCCCTCCGAGCAATCGCTGGAGATCGGCAAGAACCTGAGCAGCCTCAAGGGCTTACTGATCGACAGCACGGCTTGACCACACCGACTTGATAAACGACGACGCCGACCTCCTTCAGCTGCCCTCCACGACAGCACTCTTAATCTCCGGCGGCGACGAGCGTCTCGCACTGGACGGCGGCAGCGGCCGCACCCGCTACGGTTGCCGGCCGACGCCGGATACAGAACTGGTTGCCCTCGGCTCCGTCACGGCATCCAACATCTCCCTCACCTCCTTTCAAGCCGCAGCGGCCGTGCGCCAGCAATGCGAGCGGCAACTGCGCACCGAATCCCAGCAAACGGTCTACCGCCGTGCGGCGGCGCGCGTGCGGGAGCGGCTGCTGCACTACTGTGGCTATGCGGAGGGAGATGATCCGATGGCGATCCTGGCGCCTTCGGGCACCGACTTGTTCATGCTGGCGGCGAACCTGCGCCGGCCGCAGTGCATCGTCTTGATCGAGCCGGGCGAAACCGGCGGCGGCGTGCCGTCCGCACTGCTCGGGCCACGGCAAGGCGCGCCGCATCTGGTGGCCTCGCGCCTTGCCGACGGCAGCCTGCGCGATGCGGACGAGGTCGACGCCGAGTATGCCGCCATCGTCGATGCGGCGGCGGCCATCGGCCAGCGCGTGCTGCTGGTGCTCACCGATGTCAGCAAGACCGGGCTGATCGCGCCCGGCATCGCGGCGGTGCTGGCGCTGAGGTCCCGCTGGCCGGATCACCTGGATGTGCTGGTCGATGCCTGCCAGTTCCGCATCGATCCGGCGACCGTGCGCGCCTACCTGGCCCACGGCTTCATGCTGGCGCTGACCGGCTCCAAGTTCATGACCGGCCCGACCTTCAGCGGCGCCCTGCTGCTGCCGCGCGGCATGGCGTCGAATGTGATCGAACTGTCGTCGGCGCGCTGCAACTTCGGTTTGCTGCTGCGCTGGGAGGCCGCGCTGGCCGAGATGGCGCGCTTCGCGGCCGTGCCGCAGCCGGCGCGGCAACGCTGGACGAGACAATTTGCGGATGCGGTCCTGGCCGGGCTGGCCGCGCGCGAAGCGTTCACGCCGTTGCCGGTGGCGCCGCTGGACCGGGCAGCGTTGGGCGTTCCGCCCGGCTGGGACCAGATGCAGACGGTCTTCCCTTTCCAGCTCAAGGGCGCGCAAGGCCATGTATTGAGCGTCGACGAGACGCGCGCCATCTACCGGCAGCTACAGCTTCCCGGCATCGGCGTGCGGCGTTTTCATCTGGGCCAGCCGGCCGCCGGCGCGCTGCGCCTGTGCATCAGCGCGCGCATGATCGCCGATCTGCACGAGGGCGTGCGGCAGGACGTGACGACCGACGTGACGGCCGCGCTGGACAGGATCCAGCAACTGCTCAGGCAGTACTAGGCCTGCTGCGTCATATGCGTCCTGGCGGTGCGCCTTCAGGCAAAGGTGTACTGCATGTTGATGTGCGAAATGCCGGCTTCAAAGAATTCGTCGCCATCGATGGCGAAGCCGTGGCGTTCGTAGAACGGCGCGGCGTGGGTCTGCGAGCTCAGGACCACTTGCTTGTCGCCGCGCGCGCGGGCTTGCGCCATCAGGCCTTGCAGCAAGGCGCTGCCGACGCCGGTGCCGCGCCCCGCCTTGCGCACCGCCATGCGGCCGATATGTCCATCCGGCAGCAAACGGCCGGTGCCGATCGGCGTGCCGGCAGCGTCGTAGGCGACGGCATGCAGGCAGACGGCGTCCATCTGGTCCATCTCCAGTTCGGCCGGGACTTTTTGCTCTTCGACGAAGACTTCAAAACGGATGGTTTTGGCGTCCGCGCTGAGGGCGGTCCAGTCTCCGAAACGGATGTCGTATTGGGCGTTGGCGGTCATAGGCGAGTGATTATGAATTGGCTAAACCGCGATTGTCGCACGCAAGATGCCGCTCAAGGAAGTCCACGCACACGCGCACCTTGGCCGAGCTGGCCAGGCGCTGCGGATACACCGCCCAGACGTTGGCGTCCTGCCGGTATTCGGGCAGGACGTGCATCAGTTCGCCGCTCTCCAGATGCGGCTGCGCGTCCCACAGCGAGCGCAGCACGATGCCGGCACCGGCCACTGCCCATTGCAGCGCGATCTCACCGTGGTTGGTCGACAGCGCGCCGGTGACCTTGACCGCTTCCTCCGGCCCCGCCCCGCCGCGCAGCCGCCATACGCCGAACGGCATGTCGCGCTCCTTGATCGCCAGGCAATCGTGGCCGGCCAGTTCCTGCAGGTTGCGCGGCGTGCCGCGTCGCGCCAGGTAGCCGGGCGCGGCGCACAGGATGCGGTGGTTGGCCATCAGCTTGCGCGCGATCAGCTGCGGCGCGATCTCGTCGCCGACGCGGATGTCGAGATCGAAACCCTCGCTGACGATGTCCACCAGCCGGTCGAACACTTCGAAACGGATGTGCAACTCCGGGTGCGCCGCGACCAGCCTGGCCGCCGCCGGCGCGACCAGGTTGCGGCCGAAGCCGAAGCTGCTACTGATGCGCAACTGGCCACGCGGCACGCCTTGCCGCTCGGCGACATCGTCGAACAGGCTGTCCAGGCTGGCGAGGATGGCCTGGGCACGGGCAAACACCTGCTCGCCGTCCTCGCTCACCACCACCCGCCGCGTGGTGCGGTGGAACAGCCGGATACCCAGCGTCGCCTCCAGGATGCCAATGCGCTTGCTGACATAGGCCGGCGACATGCCCAGCTCGGCCGCCGCCGCGGCAAAGCTGGATTTGCGGGCGACGGCAACGAACACGCGCAGGTCGTCGTTTTCGATTTTATTATTCACAATACGTGTTTTATGATATCACATTACCGCCAATTATAAACGCACGAGAACGCGCTATCCTGAGTCTTTCAGGAGGCTTGAATGAAGACACATAAAATCGCCATCATCGCCGGCGACGGCATCGGCAAGGAAGTCATGCCGGAAGGCATACGGGCGGTGGACGCGGCGGCGCGGCGCTTCGGCATCAAGATCGAGTGGACCACCTTCGACTGGGCCAACTGCGACTACTACCAAACCCATGGCAAGATGATGCCGGACGACTGGTTCGAGCAGCTCCAGGGAGTCGAGGCAATCTTCTTCGGCGCGGTCGGCTGGCCGGATATCGTGCCCGATCATATTTCGCTGTGGGGTTCGCTGCTGCAATTCCGCCGGCGCTTCGACCAGTACGTGAACCTGCGCCCGGTGCGGCTGATGCCCGGCGTGCCCTGCCCGCTGGCCAACAAGAAGCCGGGCGATATCGACTTCTACATCGTGCGCGAAAATACCGAGGGCGAGTATTCGTCCGTGGGCGGCAAGATGTTCGAAGGCACGGAGCGCGAGTTCGTGCTGCAGGAAGCGGTCTTCACCCGCACCGGCGTCGACCGCGTACTGAAATTCGCCTTCGAGCTGGCGCAGAGCCGTCCGAAAAAACACCTGACCTCGGCCACCAAGTCCAACGGCATCTCGATCAGCATGCCGTACTGGGACGAGCGCGTGGCGCTGATGGGCAAGGATTACGCGGACGTGAAGTGGGACCAGTACCACATCGATATCCTGTCGGCGCGCTTCGTGCTGTCGCCGGAGCGGTTCGATGTGGTAGTGGCGTCCAACCTGTTCGGCGACATCCTGTCGGACCTGGGGCCTGCCTGCACCGGCACCATCGGCATCGCGCCATCGGCCAACCTCAACCCGGACCGCAAGCTGCCATCGCTGTTCGAGCCGGTGCACGGCTCGGCACCTGACATCTACGGCAAGAACATCGCCAATCCGGTCGCGATGATCTGGTCCGGCGCCATGATGCTGGACTTCCTTGGCTATCGCGACGCGCATGATGCGGTCCTGGCGGCCATCGAAGCCTACCTGCTGGACGGCCCGCACACGCCGGACCTGGGCGGCACGGCCAGCACCACGGACGCCGGCAAGGCCATCGCGGCCAAGCTGGCGTAAGCGCCCGGTTCAGGTCAATTTCCTTCAATACGGCGACGCCGGCCATCCCTATCATCTGCCACATCGCGCATATGAAAGGGGTAGTCCATGAGTATATTGTTATCGATGGCGGCCTTTGCCTTGGTCTCCTCAATTACACCGGGCCCGGTCAACGTCGTCGCGCTGGGAAGCGGCGTCCGTTACGGCGTCGCCGCCAGCATGCCGCACGTCACGGGCGCCACGGTGGGCTTCACGCTGCTATTGCTGCTGATTGGGCTGGGCCTGCATGAGCTGCTGATTCAACTGCCATGGCTGACGGATGCCATCCGCTGGGCCGGCGTCGCCTTCCTGTTGTACATGGCGTGGCGGCTGGCCACGGACGCCGGCGAACTGGACGCAGGGGCGGCGTTGGGGAAACCGTCGCTATCGCAGGGCGCCGCCATGCAATGGCTCAACCCCAAGGCGTGGCTGGCCTCGGTGGCGGGGATGGGAACCTATGCATCGGAGGGGGATGCCGGCGCTGTCTGGCTGTTCACCGGCATCTATTTCGTGATCTGCTATCTATCCATCGCCAGCTGGGTGCTGGCCGGCAGCTTCCTGCAGCGGTATCTGCGCGCGCCGCACCAGGTGCGGTTCTTCAATCGCACCATGGCCGCCATGCTCGTGGCGAGCGTGATCTATCTGCTCTGATACTGCCCCGGCGTTACCGCCGACAGCCGCTTGAACACACGTTGAAAATGCGCCTGGTCCGCGAAACCCGCCTCCAGCGCGACCTGGGCGAGCGGCATGTGCTCCCGTAGCCGGGCCTTGGCAAACTGGATGCGGCGGTTGGTCTGGTATTCATGCGGCGCGACGCCGTAGCGCTTCTTGAAAGCGCGGATCAGATACGATGCGGACAGGTTCGCTTCGGCGCAGAGCTCGTCGAGCCGGAGCGCCTGCGCAAAATGGGCATCGATATACTGCGCCACGCGCTCGGTCTTCAATCCGCCGTCGGTCGCGGAC
Source organism: Duganella sp. CT11-25 (assembly GCF_047302815.1). Taxonomy (NCBI): domain Bacteria; kingdom Pseudomonadati; phylum Pseudomonadota; class Betaproteobacteria; order Burkholderiales; family Oxalobacteraceae; genus Duganella; species Duganella sp. CT11-25. The sequence continues at coordinate 494,862 of NZ_JBKBFD010000001.1, read as the reverse complement.
GCCGCGCCGGGCGCCAGTTCGCCGTCGAGCAAAGCGACAAAGTCGACGATGCCGACCTCCCGCTGGAGCCGGTCGCCGGCGGCGTCGGTCAAGGCCGCGAACAGTTGCGCCCCGGCCTCGCAGAGCTGCGGAGCGAACAGCGCCGCCTTGTCGTACCGACGGAATGCGCAGCCCTCCTCGCCTCGCAGCCCGGCCTGGATACGGCCGGTCCATTCGGCGTCGAGGTAAAACATCAGATAGGACCAGCCGCCACCGTCGATGGCATTGCAGACATGGGCGTCGCCAGGATTCATGACGACTACCGTTCCCTGCTCGACCACCTCGCGGTGCGCGCCATTCTCGTAGCTGCTGCGGCCACCGGTAATGACGCCGACGGAAAAAGTCTCATGCAAATGGCGCGCATGATTGACTTCCCGACCGTCGTGGACCACCCGCACCTCGACAAAGGGCAGGTCCGGATCGCGCCAGAATGCCTGGTGCCGGCTCATGTCGCGGTCAGCCCAGCTTCATCTTGGCACGCAGCGCCTCGCGCACATGCGGCGTGGCCGCATACGGGTCGCCGGGATTGGTGCCGGCGACGATATGCTCCATGCGCTCTTGCACGCCGGCCAGCGCGCCCGGATGCGAGTAGATGTAGAACTGGCCGTCGGCGATGGCCTTGAAGGTGAGCTCGGCCACGTCCTGCGCCGAGACCTTGCCGGACGAAACCGCCTTGTCCGTCATCGCCTGCGCCGCCAGCTGGCTGGCGGTCGGGCGCGCCGTCATGCCGACGTCATCGGGACGGTTGCGGTGCGACTGGCTGATGCCGGTCGGCACGAAGTACGGGCACAGCACCGAGGTGCCGATCGGCGCGCCGACCAGCTGCAAGTCCTGGTACAGCGTTTCCGACAGCGACACCACCGCATGCTTGGAGACGTTGTACACGCCCATCGCCGGCGCGTTCAGCAAGCCGGCCATCGAGGCGGTGTTGACGATATGGCCTTCAAAGGAGGCATCCTTGGCCGCCGTCTCCAACATCAGCTTGGTGAAGATGCGCACGCCATGGATCACGCCCCAGACGTTGACGCCGATCACCCATTCCCAATCGGCCTCGGTGTTTTCCCAGATCAGCCCGCCGGAGCCCACGCCGGCGTTGTTGAAGACCAGGTGCACGGCGCCGAATTCGGCCATCGCGGCATCGGCCAGCGCCTGCACCTGCTCGCTCTTGCGCACATCGCACACGGCGGCGATGACGCTGGCGCCCTGCGCCTTCAGCTCCTCGACCGCGCGGTCCAGCGCATCGCGCTGCACGTCGGCCAGCACCAGCTTCATGCCTTCGCGCGCCGCCACGTTGGCGAATTCGCGGCCCAGGCCACTTGCGCCGCCGGTGATGACGGCGACTTTGTCTTTGAATGTTTTCATCAGATGAGCTTTACCAGTTGTTTGCCGAAGTTACGCCCCTGCAGCAGGCCCATGAACGCTTCGGGCGCCGCGGCCAGGCCGTCCGCTACCGATTCGCGATACTTGATTTGATGATTGGCGACCAGCACGGCCAACTCCTGTAAACCCTGCTGCCAGAATTCCATGTGCTCGGTGATGATAAAGCCGCGCAGGTTCAGGCGGTTGATCAGCAGCAGGCGCGCGTTCTTGATCGGCATTTCCTGGCCGTTGTAGCCGGCGATCATGCCGCACAGCGCGATGCGCGCGAAGGCGTTGGTGCGTGCCAGGGCCGCATCCAGGCAGGCGCCGCCAACGTTTTCAAAGATGGCGTCGACACCGTCCGGCGTGGCGGCGGCCATGTCGGCCTCCAGCTTGCCGGCCTTGTAGTCGATGCAGGCGTCGAAGCCGAGATCGTTGACGACGTGGGCGCATTTCTCCGGCCCGCCGGCGACGCCGACCACGCGGCAGCCGCGCAGCCTGGCCAGTTGGCCGACCACGCTGCCGACCGCGCCGCTGGCGGCGGAGACGACGACGGTTTCACCGGCCGCCGCTTCCATGATCCGGTTGAAGCCGTACCACGCCGCCATGCCCGGCATGCCGACCACGCCGAGGAAGGCGGACAGCGGGATGCGCGTGGTGTCGAGCTTGCGCAGCAGCAGGCCGTCGGACACGCCCATCTCGGACCAGCCCAGCATGCCGCCGACGAATTCGCCCGGCTGGTAATGCGCGTTGCGCGAGGCGACCACCTGGCCGACGGTACCGCCGATCATGGTCTCGTCCAGCGCCTGCGAGGCGGCGTAACTCTTGGCCGCGCTCATGCGGCCGCGCATGTACGGGTCCAGCGACAGGTAGTGGTTGCGGATCAGCACCTGGCCGTCGGCCAGGTCCGGCACCGGCACGGTCTCCAGCCGGAAGTTTTCCGGCGCGACCGGTCCGCGCGGACGCGCGGCCAGCACCATGCGCTGGTAGTTCTCGGGGATCACGATCATGCTCAGACCGCCGATACGCCGCCGTCGACCGCCAGGATCTGTCCGGTGATGTGCTTGCCCGCGTCGGAGGCGAACAGGACCGCCGCGCCTTTCAGGTCTTCGTCGTCGCCGAGGCGGTTCAACGGCGCGTCCTTGGCCAGTTCGTCCGGGCCGAGTTTTTCCAGCAAGCCCTTGGTCATCTTCGATGGGAAGAAGCCCGGCGCCAGCGCATTGACGGTGATGCCATGGCGGCCCCATTCGCCCGCCAGCGTGCGCGTGAAGTTGACCAGCGCGCCCTTGGAGGTGTTGTAGGCGATGGTTTGCATGGTGCCGGGCGGATTGCCGGCCAGGCCGGCGATGGAGGCGATGTTGATGATGCGGCCGGACTTGCGCGGGATCATCGAGCGCTTGCCGACCAACTGCGACACCACGAAGATGCTGCGGATGTTCAGGTCCATGACCTTGTCCCAGGCTTCAAGCGGGTGGTCTTCGGCGGGCGCGCCCCAGCTGGCGCCGGCGTTGTTGATCAGGATGTCGATGTGGCCGAGGTGGGCCAGTGCGGCGGTGACCAATGCTTCGGCGTGCGCGTCCTGCGACAGGTCGGCGGCCACGGCGTGGGCGCTGATGCCGCGCCCGGACAGGAAGGCGACGGCTTCATCGAGGTCGGCCTGCTTGCGGGCCGAAATGACCACCTTGGCGCCCTGCTCGCCCAAGGCTAGCGCCATTTGCAGGCCCAGTCCGCGCGAGCCGCCGGTCACCAGCGCGGTCTTGCCGGCCAGCGAAAAGAGTTCTTGTGTAGTACGCATAGTCTCCTTCTTTCTTTTAGATTTCGTAGTCCATGCACTGGCGTTCGTCGCGCACGGCGCCGAAGAATGGCTTGATGGCCACATGGTCCGGATGATTCTGGTAAGCGTCCAGCGCGGCCTTGTCGGTGAACTCGGAATACAGGATCACGTCGTAGGTCGCTTCCAGTCCGGGCTGCGCCAGCGCCGCCTCAAACTTCAAGATGCCCGGCACCAGGCCGGCGCAATCGTCCAGCATGACCTTCATCTTGGCGGCGTTGGTCTTGCGGTCGCCGCCTTCGGCGTGTTCCTTCAGTTTCCACATCACTATATGTTTGAGCATTTTTTATCCTGGTTAAAACCACGCATCCCGCATGTCGAGCGTGGTGGTATCTATGCTGGCCAGCAGCTCCAGCTGCGGCGCCACTTTCGGCAGTTCCCAACGGAAGAAGTAACGGCAGGCTTGCAGTTTGCCGCGATAGAAATCGTGGTCGCCGCCATCGAGCGCGCTCGCGGCCAGCAAGGCTTGCTGCAGCCAGATCCAGGCCACCACCACGTGGCCGACCGCTTCCAGATAGAGACTGGCGTTGGCCAGCGTCTTGTTCATGTCGCCGACAGCATACAGCTTCTGCGTCACTTGTTCCACGGCTTGCCACGCGGAATCAAGGGCATCGGCATGCGCCAGCAGTTCGGCGCCCGCCGCTTCGAGCTCGGCGCCGGCGCCGGCCATCGAACCGGGCTTCGCCACGCTGCCGCGCACCTTGCGCACCGTCTTGCGCAGCTCGGCGCCGAAAGCCTTGAACAACGCGCCGTCCTGCATGGAAACCTTGCGGCCCAGCAGATCCAGGCCGTGGATGCCGTGCGTGCCTTCGTGGATCGCGTTCAGGCGGTTGTCGCGGTAGAACTGCTCGACGTTGTATTCGCGCGTGTAGCCGTAGCCGCCGTGCACCTGGATCGCCAGGCTGTTGGCCTCGACGCACCATTGCGATGGCCAGGATTTGGTGATCGGCGTCAGGAAATCCAGCACGCGGCCCGCATGTTCGCGGGCTTCCGGCGTTTCCGCGCTTTGTTGTTCGTCGACCAGGCGGGCGCTGTACAGCACCAGGCCGAGGCCGCCTTCAACATAGGCTTTCTGCGCCAGCAGCATGCGCCGCACGTCGGTGTGCTCGATGATGGGCAGTTGCGGCTGGGCCGGATCCTTTTGCGCCGGATGGCGGCCTTGCGGACGGCTGCGGGCGTAATCCAGGGCGTGCAGAAAGCCGGTGTAGCCCTGCACCGCCGCGTTCAGGCCGACCGCGATGCGCGCCTCGTTCATCATGTGGAACATATTGGCCAGGCCCTGGTGCGGCTGGCCGACCAGGTAGCCGATGGCGCCGCCCTTTTCGCCGAAATTCAGCAGGCAGTTGGTGGTGCCGCGATTGCCCATCTTGTGATTCAGGCCGGCCAGCACGACATCGTTGCGCCCGCCGAGGCTGCCGTCGTCGTTGACCAGGAACTTGGGGACGATGAACAGCGAGATGCCCTTGACGCCGGGGATCAGCTTGCCGTCCGGGCCGGGAATCTTGGCCAGCACCAGGTGGACGATGTTGTCGGCCAGCTCGTGTTCGCCGGCCGAGATCCACATCTTGTTGCCGGTCAGGCGGTACTGGTGTTCGCCGTCCGGCACGGCGCGGGTGGCGATGTCCGACAGGCTGGAACCGGCCTGCGGCTCGGACAGGCACATGGTGCCGAAGAAGCGCCCGGCCAGCATCGGCTCGACAAAGCGCCGCACCTGGTCCGGCGTGCCGCATTTGAGCAAGGTGTTGGCGTTGCTCATGGTCAGGAAGGTGTAGGCCGAGGTGCCGACGTTGGCCGCGGTGAAGTACGCCGCCAGCGCCTTGTCGACCACGACCGGCAGCTGCATGCCGCCGCGCTCGTAGTCCTGGCCGGCCGCCATCAGGCCGGCGGCGGAGAAGGCGTCCAGCGCAACCTTCACCTCCGGGATGATCCGCACCTTGCCGTCCACCACGTGCGGCTCGTGGCTGTCGCTCTTTTTATTGTGCGGCGCGAACAGCTCGGTGGCGAGCTGTTCGGCGGTGTCCAGCGCCGCATCGAAGGTTTCGCGGTTGTGATCCTGGAAGCGGGGACGCTTGTTCAGCGCCTCCGCATCCAGCCATTCGTACAGCATGAAGGCGAGGTCGCGGCGCGACAGGATGGTCGACTGCATCTGGCTTACACCACTTCGAACAAGCCTGCCGCACCTTGGCCGCCACCGATGCACATCGTGACGACCACATATTTGACGTCGCGGCGCTTGCCTTCGATCAGCGCATGGCCGACCAGGCGCGCGCCGGACACGCCGTAGGGATGGCCGACGGCGATGGCGCCGCCGTTGACGTTCAGGCGGTCCATCGGGATGCCCAGCTTGTCGGCGCAGTACAGCACTTGCACGGCGAAGGCTTCGTTCAGCTCCCACAAGCCGATGTCCTCGACCTTCAGGCCGGCTTTCTTCAGCAGCTTGGGAATCGCGAACACCGGGCCGATGCCCATTTCGTCAGGCTCGCAACCGGCGACCGCGAAGCCGCGGAACACGCCCAGCGGCGCCAGGCCCTTGGCGGCGGCGGTCTGCGCGTTCATCACGATGGCCATCGAGCCGCCGTCCGAGAACTGGCTGGCGTTGCCGGCGCTGATGACGCCGCCCGGCACCGCGCTGCGGATCTTGGACACCGCTTCATACGTGGTGTCGGCGCGGATGCCTTCATCGGCGGAAATGGTCACTTCGCGCGACAGCAGCTGGCCGGAAGCCTTGTCGGCCACTCCCATCACGGTGGTCATCGGCACGATTTCCGCATCGAACAGGCCGGCGGCTTGCGCGGCGGCGGCGCGCTGCTGGCTTTGCACGCCGTATTCATCCTGGCGCTCGCGGCTGATGTTGTAGCGCTTGGCCACGGTTTCGGCGGTCTGCAGCATCGGCCAGTAGATTTCCGGCTTGTGCTGCGACAGCCAGACTTCCTTGTACATATGCATGTTCATTTCCTGCTGCACGCAGGAGATCGACTCGACGCCGCCGGCGGCGTAGATGTCGCCCTCGCCCGCGATGATGCGCTGGGCGGCGGTGGCGATGGTCTGCAGGCCGGACGAGCAGAAACGGTTGATGGTCATGCCGGCGGTGGTGACCGGGCAGCCGCCGCGTATCGCGATCTGGCGGGCGATGTTGCCGCCGGTGGCGCCTTCCGGATTGGCGCAGCCGACCAGCACGTCCTCGACCTCGCCCGACTCGATGCCGGCGCGCGCGATGGCCGCTTGCAGCGCGTGGCCGCCGAGCGTGGCGCCGTGCGTCATGTTGAACGCGCCTTTCCACGATTTGGCCAGGGCGGTGCGGGCGGTCGAAACAATGACGGCATCTATCATGAAAGTCTCCTATGGGAAGGTGGTTTTAGTTGGATCCAGAATAGCATATTTTAGTACGGTCGTTCGTAAATTTTCAAAGAAGTTTTCCCCACCCAATTTGTAAGCTTGGCGTAAGTTTGGAGCAAGCATGACGTAAGGTTAAGCGTCCACACTGCGTTTCAAGCTGACGAAGAAGTAACTATCTCGGCTGGGGAAAATCCAAAAATTACAGGAGACAAAATCATGGCATCAACAACAGGCACCGCCGACCCGCGCAACCTGCCCAAGGATACCGGCATTACGGCGGAAGAACGCAAGGTGATCTTTGCGTCCTCGCTGGGCACGGTCTTCGAATGGTACGACTTTTATCTGTACGGCTCGCTCGCCCCCATCATCGCCAAGCAATTCTTCATCGGCGAACCGACCACCACCTTTATTTTCGCACTGCTGGCGTTCGCCGCCGGCTTCATCGTGCGTCCATTCGGCGCGCTGGTGTTCGGCCGCCTGGGCGACATGATCGGCCGTAAGTACACCTTCCTGATCACCATCCTGATCATGGGCGCCTCCACCTTCATTGTCGGCTTGCTCCCCGGGTATGCGGCGATAGGCATCGCGGCGCCGATCATCCTCGTCTCGCTGCGGATCCTGCAGGGCCTGGCGCTGGGCGGCGAATACGGCGGCGCGGCCACCTACGTGGCCGAGCACGCACCGCACGGCAAGCGCGGTTCGTTCACCGCCTGGATCCAGACCACGGCGACGCTGGGCCTGTTCCTGTCGCTGCTGGTGATCCTGGGCACCCGTACCGCCGTCGGCGAAGAGGCGTTCAACGCCTGGGGCTGGCGCGTGCCGTTCCTGGTGTCGGTCCTGCTGCTGGGTATCTCCGTGTGGATCCGCCTGTCGATGAATGAATCGCCGGCCTTCGCCAAGATGAAAGCCGAAGGCAAGACTTCGAAAGCGCCGCTGAGCGAAGCGTTCGGCCAATGGAAAAACCTGAAAGTCGTGATCCTGGCGCTGGTCGGCCTGACCATGGGCCAGGCGGTGGTGTGGTACACCGGCCAGTTCTACGCGCTGTTCTTCATGACGCAAGTGCTGAAGATCGACGGCGCCAACGCCAACATCATGACCGCGATCTCGCTGGCGCTGGCCACCCCGTTCTTCATCTTCTTCGGCGTGCTGTCGGACAAGATCGGCCGCAAATGGATCATCCTGGGCGGTTGCGTGATCGCTGCGGCGACCTACTTCCCGCTGTTCGGCGCCCTGACCCACTACGGTAATCCAGCGCTGGAAACCGCACTGAAAAACTCGCCGGTGGTGGTGGTCGCCGATCCTTCGTCGTGCCACTTCCAGTTCAATCCTACCGGCCAGAAGAAATTCACCTCGTCGTGCGATATCGCCACCAGCATGCTGTCCAACGCTTCGGTGAACTACACCACCCAGGACGCGCCGGCCGGCAGCGTCGCCAAGATCAAGATCGGCGACAAGGAAATCTCCTCGTTCAACGCCGTGCTGACCGCCGATGGCCTGAACTTCGACAAGACGTCGAAAGACACCGAAGCCGCGCTGAAGAAAGAAGTCGGCGGCGCGATCAAGGCCGCAGGCTACCCGGCCAAGGCTGACGAGTCGCAGATGAACAAGCCGATGATGGTCCTGATCCTGTTCATCCTGGTGCTGTATGTGACCATGGTGTACGGCCCGATCGCCGCGATGCTGGTGGAAATGTTCCCGACCCGCATCCGCTACACCTCGATGTCCCTGCCATACCACATCGGTAACGGCTGGTTCGGCGGCCTGCTGCCAACCATTTCGTTCGCGCTGGTGGCGTTCAAGGGCGACATCTACTACGGCCTGTGGTATCCGATCATCATCGCCCTGATCACCGCGGTGATCGGCGCGCTGTTCGTCGGCGAAACCAAAAACAACGACATCTACGCAGCCGACTGATTAGTCCCGCTGCAATGACCAAGGCCGCTAGCGATAGCGGCCTTTTTTTTGGCCGCTCGTTTCTATTTGTCAATTTGTCATACAATTAGCTAATAGACATTCCCCTTTTAGATTTAGAAAACCATATTGACATCTGATTTTCTACCATGAGGCGACGATGAATGCACGGTCCGGGAACAGCGGCGATGGGGTGGTGAATGCTTCGCTTGAAATATCCAGGCTGATCGACGGTTGGTTCCGGAAAGGCAGCTACCCGCTGGTTGCCATCGGTATTGGGACGTTGATCACCTTTGCTTACGTATTCGCGTTGAACATCGCGCCCCTGCGCCAACCGCTTTCCCGCGACTGGCAGGCGGTGTTTGGACTCGGAGCCGCGCTCATCACGGGAGGCTTCCTGACAGCATTGATCGCCGGCACACGCGTTCGCAGGGAGATTCAGCGCAGCGTGAAGGAATATGAAAAAACCATCGAAACGGCACAAGAATTCTCGCGCGAATCGGTCAAGGCCATTCGACATCTTAACGAACTCCTTTTCACCCACGTCGATACCGTGGCACAGGTGATTGACGCCGCCAGCCCGATCCTGGGCATGTTTGGCGGCGCATCGCTTGCCAATTCACGGTATCTGGAAAGTGACCTGGTGGCGTTCAGCAACAAGGCCCAGGAGGTGATTGTCAACGTCGAGAAGGCAATCACGCTGGCAGACTTCAAGGCGTTGCAGCAATACCGCAACGAAATCGGACTGCTGGCGTCGAATACCAAAACCATCGTTGAACGGGTCAAGAGCGGCGAGTGGGCGGCCGACCAGGTTGCCGACTTCACGAAGTCGATTTCCAGCGCACGACAGGCGGCGCTGGCCTACAGCAATAGCGCCACCCGAATCCATGAGCGCATCAACGCCACGGCGGAGCCCATCATCATCCTGTGCCAAACCGCGCTGAAAGCCCCGCTGGTAGGAACCTGGCTCCAGGGACAGGGCATGAGCGGGCACATAGGAGCTTTGCAGCGCCTGCAAGCTTTGATACAAAAGGCTCAAAACGCGAACCTGGCCGTCGGTGCCGCGATCGCAACGCCAGGGCGAGAGAAGCTTGAAGCCGCGTTGCAGCACATGCAGTCCCTGCGCGCCTCGATGGAAGACGAGACCAACGCACCAGACCGGGATCCGCACATCTGACGCGCGGCGGCCAAGCGCGCGACCGCACGATTCCTCAAAACAAAAAAAAGCCGCCTGGAGAAGGCGGCCGAAGGCTGAATCAAGGAGTTGGTCGCGGGACTTACGCGGCCTTGCGGCGGCGCGCCACGACGCCCAGCAAGGCGACGCCGGCCAGCATCATGGCGTAGGTTTCCGGTTCCGGTACGGCCGCCGCCACCTGGGACGAGGCGAACTCGACGCGCAGGCCGGTCGGGTTGCCGCCGTTCTGCGCCCAGTTGCTGACCACGAAGTTCAGCGTGTTGACGCCGGAGACGAATCCGCTGCTGGCGGCAAAGCTGGTCCAGTCGGTGAAGCCGCTGGCAGTCGAGATGACCTGGTCGTTGAGTTTGACGACCACCGAGTTGTCGGCGGCCAGGCGGCCGGTGAAGGCGGCGCTGGCGGCGTTGTAGCCGCTCAGGTCGAACGACAGCGAATAGGTGTAGGTGCCGGCGCTCGAGGCGTCGAAGGTCTGCGACTGGCTGGCCGTCGGCGTGATCCACTTGGAAATGCCGTCGTTCGCCAGCCATGGGCTGATCGGCCACTGGTTGTCGTAGGTGATGGTCGGGACGACGGCGGCGATCGTGGTGTCGCTGCTGGCGGCGGTCAGCGTGTAGTGGCTGTCCAGGGTGCCGCCGGCGCCGGTGCCGGTGTTGGCCAGGCCGGTGATGGCTGCCGCTTGCGCGGACGAGATTGCTGCGATTGCCAGTGCGGCGGCGATGATGGTGCGTTTCATGAGAGCCTCTAAAAAATGAATGGGTTGGGTGGTAACGTGCGGCATCGATGGGGATGCCGGTTGTTCACGCTGCGACTCGAACCGTTTTTTAGGGCGTCGAAGGAAGTAGTGCTGCTAGGCGGGATTGTACCGGGATTTTTGGAAGAATGCTCACATGCCATTAAAATTTCTTTAAGGCATGTGAGCATTCCGCTACATCAGCCGTTGAAGACTTTGCCTTCTTCGGCCAGCCTGAGCAGCAGCGCGGCCGGCTTCCAGGCCTCGCCGTGATGGCCCTGGGCGTACTTGTTGATGGCGGCCAGCACGTTCGGCAAGCCCACCGTATCGGCGTAGAACATCGGCCCCCCGCGATGCAGCGGGAAGCCGTAGCCGGTCAGGTAGACCATGTCGATGTCCGAGGCGCGCAGGGCGATGCCCTCTTCCAGGATGTTGGCCGCTTCGTTGACCAGCGAGTACACCAGGCGCTCGACGATTTCCTGGTCGCTGATCTTGCGGCGCGCCACGCCGAGGTCGGCCGAGTGCTGGACGATCATGGCGTTGACCTGCTCGTTAGCGTAGGCCTTGCGGTCGCCCGCCTTGTAGTCGTACCAGCCGGCGCCGGTCTTCTGGCCGTAGCGGCCCATTTCGCACAGCAGGTCGGCGGTTTTCGAGTAGCTGATTTCCGGCTTCTCGACGTAGCGGCGCTTGCGGATGGCCCAGCCGATGTCGTTGCCGGCCAGGTCGCCCATGCGGAACGGCCCCATGGCGAAGCCGAATTTTTCGGCGGCCTTGTCGACCTGTTCCGGCAAGGCGCCCTCTTCCAGCAGGAAACCGGCCTGGCGGCTGTACTGCTCGATCATGCGGTTGCCGATGAAGCCGTCGCACACGCCCGAGACCACGCCGGTCTTCTTCAGCTTTTTGGACAAGGCCAGCGCGGTGGCCAGCACGTCCTTGCCGGTCTTGGCGCCGCGCACGATTTCCAGCAGTTTCATGACGTTGGCGGGCGAGAAGAAGTGGGTGCCGATGACGTCCCCGGGACGCTGGGTGAAGGCGGCGATCTGGTCGACGTCCAGGGTCGAGGTGTTGGTGGCCAGGATGGCGCCCTGCTTCATCACCTCGTCCAGCTTGCGGAATACGGTTTCCTTGACGCCCATTTCCTCGAACACCGCTTCGACCACGATGTCGGCCTGGCCGATGTCCTCATAGGACAAGGTGCCGCTGACCAGGGCCATGCGCTGGTCGAACTTCTCCTGCGTCAGCTTGCCCTTTTTCATGGTGTTTTCGTAGTTCTTGCGGATCGTCGCCAAGCCCTTGTCCAGCGCTTCCTGTTTGGTTTCCAACAACCTGACCGGGATGCCGGCGTTGAGGAAGTTCATGGCGATGCCGCCGCCCATGGTGCCGGCGCCGATCACGGCGGCCGATTGAATGGCGCGCACCGGCGTGTCGGCCGGCACGTCCGGCACCTTGCTGGCGACGCGTTCGGCGAAGAAGGCATGGCGCAGCGCCTTCGATTCGGTGGTCTGGATCAGGTGCAGGAAGCGCTCGCGCTCGAATTTCATGCCGTCGTCGAATTTCATCGTGACCGAGGCCGCCACGGTCTCCACGCATTCCAGCGGCGCCGGGAACGGGCCGGACATGGCCTTGACCGTGTTGCGCGAGAATTGCAGGAAGGCTTCGTGGTTCGGGTAGTCCACCTTGCGGTCGCGCACTTTCGGCAGCGGACGGGCGTCGGCGATCTTTTCGGCGAAGGCGACGGCGGACTGCACCAGGTCGGCATCGGCGGCGAACACCGCGTCGAACAGCGCGGTGCCGGCCAGCTTGTCGGACAGCACCGGGGTGCCGGAGACGATCATGTTCAGCGCCATCTCCAGGCCCAGCACGCGCGGCAGGCGCTGCGTGCCGCCGGCGCCCGGCAGCAGGCCCAGCTTGACCTCAGGCAGCGCGATCTGCGCGCCCGGCATCGCCACGCGGTAGTGGCAACCCAGCGACAGTTCCAGCCCGCCGCCCATGCAGACGGTGTGGATGGCGGCGACCACCGGCTTGGTGGCGTTTTCGGCGGTGGCGATCAGCGTGTGCAGGCTGGGCTCGGCCAGCGCTTTCGGCGAGTTGAATTCCTTGATGTCGGCGCCGCCGGAGAAGGCCTTGCCGGCGCCGGTGATGACGATGGCCTTGACGGCGGCGTCGGCCAGCGCTTGCTGGATGCCCTTGACGGCGGCGGTGCGCGTCACCAGGCCCAGGCCGTTGACCGGCGGATTGTTCAGCGTGATGACGGCCACGGCACCGTGGACCTGATATTCAGCAGTCATGTCTCTTCCTTATGTTTTTTGGTGGGAACTGGTAGCCCGCCTACTATACCGTATAAAAGAACGATCGTATTATTTTTTTGATGTCATGCAAACCCTGGTCATCTTGTCGGTTTTGCGCCACGTCCGTCGAAAAATTGTCGCATGGAAAATACAGCTTTAGGAAAATTCCGACAGCCTTCTTGTGCTTCGGGTTTTAAACGTAAATAATAAAACCCACCGCATATATTCCTGCCGTTGAATATCATTTTGAATCTCACCAAATGTCACGCCGTCGACATTTGTTCTTTGTTGATAATATCAGGAACCCTCATGAACGCTCCCAACCAAGCTATTAACTCGCAAGCTCTGGAATTCCAGGCAATTAACACCGCGCTGAATCGCGTGCAAGCCGTGATCGAGTTTGGCCTGGATGGCACGATCCTGCATGCCAACGACAATTTCCTCAAGGCGGTCGGCTACACGCTGGGCGAAGTCCAGGGCCAGCATCACTCGATGTTCTGCGAACCGGGCTATGCGCGCAGCGCCCCCTACAAGCAATTCTGGGCCAAGCTGGCGGCCGGCGAGTTCGACCACGGAGAGTACAAGCGCATCGGCAAGGGCGGCCGGGAGATCTGGATCAACGCCTCCTACAATCCTATCATCGACGCCGACGGCAAACCGTACAAAGTCGTCAAGTTCGCCACCGACATCACCGAAAGCAAGCTCAAGAACGCTGAGTTCGAAGGCAAGATCAATGCCGTCAGCAAGGCGCAGGCGGTCATCGAGTTCAGCCTCGACGGCATCATCCTGAACGCCAACGACAATTTCCTGAAGGCGGTCGGCTATACGCTGGAGGAAGTCCAGGGCAAGCATCACCGCATGTTCTGCGATGCCGACTACGCCAAGACCGAAGCCTATGCGCATTTCTGGCACAAGCTGGGCGCCGGCGAATTCGAGGCCGGCGAGTACAAGCGGGTGGCCAAGGGCGGCCGCGAATTGTGGCTGCACGCCTCCTACAACCCGATCTTCAACGCCGACGGCGTGCCGTTCAAGGTGGTCAAGTTCGCCACCGATGTGACGGCCGACAAGATGCGCAACGCCGAATATGAAGGCAAGGTCAGCGCCATCTCCAAGGCCCAGGCCGTGATCGAGTTCGACATGCAAGGCCATGTTCTTTGCGCCAACGATAATTTCCTTGATGTCATGGGTTATACCCTGGACGATATTAAAGGCGAGCACCACCGCCTGTTCTGCGAAACCGAATACGCCAATAGTCCGGAATATAAACGTTTCTGGCAAAAATTGAATCGTGGCGAGTTTGACAGCGGCCGTTATAAGCGTCTCGGCAATGACGGAAAAGTAATCTGGATTCAGGCTACTTATAATCCTATTATGGATTTGAATGGCAAACCCTATAAAATAGTCAAATATGCAATCGATATTACCGAGCAAGTGCATCTGGAAGCCTCGGTGGCCGCCAAGTCGGAGGCCGACGGCGCCAAGATCCGGCGCCTGCTGGAATCGGTGGAACTGGCCGCCGGGGGCGACCTGACCAGCAAGATCGTGGTCGAAGGCAGCGAGCCGCTGGACCACCTGGCCGGCGGCATCAGCAAGATGATCGCCGACCTGCGCAAGGTCATCGGCGAGGTGGTGGCGTCGGCCAACGGCTTCGCCGAGGCCTCGACCACGATCGCCGAGCGCTCCAACGGCGTGGCGGTCGGCACCCAGGCGCTGGGCGCCACCGTCGAGCAGATGAACGCGTCGATCGACGGCCTGACCAATTCCATCAACGCCATCGCCGGCAACACCTCGAACGCCGACACGCTGGCCAAGTCCACCCAGCAGGAAGCCGAGGCCGGCGCCAAGGCCGTGGCCAAGTCGATCGAGGCGATGGACCTGATCAACCGCTCCTCGGAAGACATCGGCGAGATCGTCAAGGTCATCAGCGAGATCGCCAGCCAGACCAATATGCTGGCCTTCAACGCCGCGATCGAGGCGGCGCGCGCCGGTGAACACGGGCTGGGCTTCTCGGTGGTGGCCGACGAGGTGCGCAAGCTGGCCGAGCGCTCGTCGCAGGCAACCAAGGAGATCTCCAAGCTGATCAACGAATCGGTCAAGCGGGTCTCGGCCGGCAGCGAGATTTCGCGCCAGGCCAGCGACGCCTTCGACAAGATCGTCGCCGGCGTGGCCAAGACCACGGTGGCGATCTCCGACATTTCCAGCGCCACCAACGAGCAATTGCTGACGGCGCGCGAAGTGAGCACGGCGGTGCAGTACATCGCCGAGGAAGCCGAGAAGTCGGCCGCCGCCTGCGACAGTATCGCCCGCTCGACCGAGGGCCTGAACCAGCGCGCCGGCGACCTGAACAAGACCGTGGCCGGCTTCACGGTGTGATCGTGGCGACCAGCGCCGGACTGAATCCCGCCACGCTCACCGCGCTGATCGCGCTGGTGCGCAAGCACACCGGCATCGCGATGAGCGAGCGCAAGAGCGTGCTGCTGGAGCGGCGCCTGCGGCCGCGCATGCAATTGCTGGCGATCGGCAGCTACCAGGATTACCTGGACAAGGTGGAGCAGGACCGGGCCGAGGTTCCTCATTTTATCGACCTGGTCACCACCAACGACACGCTGTTCTTCCGTACGCCGCAGGTCTGGGACTATGTCGAGAAGGAATTCCTGCCGCAGTGGTGGGCCGCGCATCCGGGCCGGCGCCTGGCCATCTGGTCGGCCGCCGCCGCCAGCGGCGAGGAGCTGTACTCGATGGCCATGCTGTGCGAGGAATTCGCCGGCGCGACGCCGGGCTTCAGCTACCGGATTCATGCGACCGATATTTCGCAGCAGATCCTGGCGGCGGCGCGCGCCGGCCGCTATGCGGGGCGTTCGGTCGAGCGCATCCAGGCCAGCCATCCGGACTGGGTCAAAAAATATTTCCTTCCCAGCGGCGACGGCCTGCAGGTGGTCGACAGCCTGAAGCAGCACGTGGAACTGGCCCAGCACAACCTGCTGACACCGCTGAAGCCGCACAAGCAATTCGATCTGGTGTTGCTGCGCAACGTCTTGATTTATTTCGATCAGGAACACGTGCAGACCGTGCTGCGCCAGGCGCGCCTGAGCATGGCGCAGCATGCCAGGCTGATCCTGGGCGAATCCGAATCCATCGGCGGCCTCGACACCGCCTACCGTTACGAGCGGCCGATGGTGTACATGATAGACAACGACAAGGCAGCCTGATCATGCAGACCACCCTCAGCCCCGGCGCACCGTCCAGCTTCAGCTGGGCCGGCCCGGACGCCCCGGCGGCGGGCTGCCAGCAGGTTGGCATGGGCCGCATCAGCATCGGCGCCGGCAGCTGCCAGTTGCAGGCCCTGCTCGGCTCCTGCATCGGCATCGCCTTCCTGTGGAAGAAGCGCGGCTGCTGCGCGCTGGCCCATTGCCTGCTGCCGGAAGCGCCGGTCCTGCCGGACGAGCTCGGCGCGCGCTACGTCAGCCAGGCCGTGCCGTCGATGTTGCGCCTGCTGGGCGCGACCGAGGCCGACTATCCCGATATCGAGGTGGTGGTGGCCGGCGGCGCGACCATGCTCAACGCCCGCTCCAGCCGCCTGCAGATCGGCCAGCAAAACGCCGACGCGGCGCAGAAATACCTGCGCCAGCA
Source organism: Duganella sp. CT11-25 (assembly GCF_047302815.1). Classification (NCBI taxonomy): domain Bacteria; kingdom Pseudomonadati; phylum Pseudomonadota; class Betaproteobacteria; order Burkholderiales; family Oxalobacteraceae; genus Duganella; species Duganella sp. CT11-25. Next base: position 478,543 of record NZ_JBKBFD010000001.1, on the reverse strand, counting down.
CGGGCTGAACGTGCAGTACTGCCGGGTCGGCGGCAAGTGCGGCCGCACGCTGGTGGTCGACTGCGCCACCGGCAGCTTCCGCGTCAGCGAGATCGTCAAAACCAGCCTGGATGCTACGCATGCAAAACCCTGAAGCCGCCAAGGCCGCCCCCGTCACCGAATTGTTCGGCTCCTTCGTGCTGGACGCCGACGAATTCGCCCTGCCCGCCCACTGCATCCGCGAAGTGGTCAACCTGCCCGACAGGATCACCGCGCTGCCGCTGTCGCCGCCGTTCCTGGCCGGCGTGTTCACCTTGCGCGGCACGGTGATCCCGGTGGTCAACCTGGGCCGGGTGTTCAATCCGGCGGCGCGCGCGCCCGACCCGGCCGACAAGATCGCCATCCTCGACTACCAGGGCGTGCTGATCGGCCTGCTGTTCCACGCCACCGGCGAGATCCTGCGCGTGCGGCCCGAGCAGCGCAGCACACTGAGCTACGCGTCGGGCGCAGTGCCCGGCGTGGTGGCCGGCACCATCCTGCTCGACTGCGGCGCCCGCCTGCTGCAGGTGCTCGATCCGGCCGCGCTGGTGCGCATCGAAAACGTGCCGCAAGTGCTGGCGTTGCAAGGCGCCGCCCGGCGCGACGCCGGCCGCGGCCAGGGCGAGCGGCGCCAGTGCGTCAGCTTCCGCGTCGGCAGCTCGTCGTTCGCGTTCGAGATGGCGGCGATCCAGGAAATCATCCGCGTGCCGGAATTGCAGCCGTCCATCTTGCACAGCGCGCTGTGCCTGGGCCGCATCAATTTCCGCGGCAGCCAGGTGGCGGTGGTCGACTTCACCGCCCTGCTGCAGACCGTGGCGCCGCCCGAGGGCGATCCGGCCGCGCGCGTGTTCGGGCCGGAACAGCGCATCGTGATCGCCCGCATCGACGACGCGACCATCGGCTTCCTGGTCGATTCGGTCGACAGCATCGTCAATTTCTACAGCGAGGACGTGATGGCGATCCCGCTGCTGAGCAAGGCGCGCGCCGGCATGTTCGGCGGCTGCATCTCCAAGCCGGAACTGGGCGAGATCATCTTCCTGAACCACCGCGAGATCTTCTCCAGCAGCGAAATCACGGAAATGCGTGCCGGCCACGCCAACCTGTACCCCAAGGACGAAGCCGCAGGCAAGGCGCAGCAGCAGGACGCGCGCCGCGGCCAGCGCCAGGTCTACATCACCTTCGCGCTGGAAAACACCTTCGCGGTGGAGATCAAGCAGGTGCGCGAGATCATCGATTTTTCCGACGCCATCACGCGGCCGCCCGGCATGCCGGACTTCATGCGCGGCATCCTCAACCTGCGCCAGCAGATGATCAGCGTGATCGACCTGCGCAGCCTGTACCGCATGCCGGCGCTGGACGATCCGTCCCAGGCCAAGATCCTGGTGATCGAGCGCGGCGACGAGCGCTACGGCCTGATGGTCGATGCGGTGGAAAACATCATGACCGTCAACGACAACCGCCGCTTCGCCGCGCCCAAGATGATGCGCGCGGCCGGCGCCGGCAACGACCCGCGCAGCGAAATGGATGAAGTGATCGACATCGACGGCGACGGCGGCAGCCACCAGACGCTCAGCGTGTTCGAATGCGGCCGCCTGCTGGCCAAGCTGGCGCACGAGATGCCGGCACTGGCGGCCTGAGTCCCGGTGCGGTAAAGTGAGGCCATGCCGGCAGCCGCCGGCGCCCTACTTGTCCTGAGGTTGATTATGCTACTGACCCGCCGCGCCGTCGTTTTGATTCCCCTGAGCCTGCTGGCCGCCAGCGCCTATGCGCTGTCGCTGGCCGATTTGAGCAACCAGGATGCCTCCGGCGGCCTGAAGGCCGCGCTGGAAAAAGGTTCGACCCTGGCCGTGGCCAAGCTGGGGGCGGAGAACGGTTTCCTGAACAATGAAAAAGTGCGCATCCCGCTGCCGAAGATCCTGGAGCAGGCGCGCCCGCTGCTGAAGATGACCGGCAAGGGCCAGCAGCTGGACGAGCTGGTGGTGCAGATGAACCACGCGGCCGAAGCCGCCGTGCCGATGGCCAAGCCGCTGCTGCTGGACGCCGTCAAGTCGATGAGCATCACCGACGCCAAGAATATCCTGACCGGCGGCGACACCTCGGTCACCGACTTCTTCCGCGAGAAGACCTCGCCCAAGCTGGCGGTACAGTTCCTGCCGATCGTGAAGAAAGTCACTGACCGCTCGGACCTGGCCAGCAAATACAATTCGACGATGGCGCTGGCGCCGAAGATGGGGATGAATGTGAAGGAGCAGGCCACGGTGGAAGGCTATGTGACCCAGCGTGCGCTGGACGGCCTGTACACCATGATCGCCGAGGAGGAAAAAGCCATCCGCGCCGATCCGATCGGCACCGGCAGCAAGCTGATCGGCAAAGTCTTCGGCGCCCTCAAGTAAGCCGCTTCGCTCCCTCCGCCCGGTTCGCCGGGCTTTTTTTCGTCGTGGATTGGTGCTAACATAGATAGGTAGCCTACCTATCTATAACCATGACCACTGACATCCCCCAAGCGGCGATCGCACTGGCGGACGAGCTGCGGCTCGCGCTGCACCACGTCTTCCGCCGCATCCGGCAGGAGAGCGACGGCGATCCGTCCGGCCTGAGCCTGCAGCAAAAGATGCTGCTGTCGACCATCAGCCTGCAGCCCGGCATCGGCGTGGCCGAGCTGGCGCGCATGGAAAAGCTGCGCGGCCCGACCATGAGCGGCCATATCAAGGCGCTGGAAACGGCCGGCCTGGTGCGGCGCGACGCCCCCGATCCGGCCGACCGCCGCCGCAGCGGCCTGCTGTTGACCGGGCACGGCACGGCGGTGCTGGAAGACATCCGCGCCCGCCGCCGCGACTGGCTGGCCCGCAGGCTCGCGCAACTGCCGCCGGAAGGCGCCGACGCGCTGCGCGACGCCATTATTTACCTGAACGAGATCGGCGAATGACGACTTCCACCACTCCCACCGCGACGGCCAAGGAAATCGGCGCGATCTATCTCGGGCTGGTCATCATGATCGGCCTGGCGGCGCTGGACCAGAGCATCGTCGCCACCGCGCTGCCGCGCATCGTCTCCGACCTGGGCGGCATGGCCCATCTGTCCTGGGTGGTGACGGCCTATGTACTGGCCTCGACCGCCACCATGCCGCTGTACGGCAAGCTCAGCGACCAGTACGGCCGCAAGCCGCTGCTGTATGTCGCCATCGCCATCTTCCTGGCGGGCTCGGTGCTGTGCGGGCTGGCGCAGAACATGGCCGAGCTGATCGCCTTCCGCGCGGTCCAGGGCCTGGGCGCGGGCGGCTTCCTGCCGCTGGCGCAGATCATCATCGGCGACCTGGTGCCGCCGGCCGAACGCGGCAAGCGCCAGGGCAGCATCGCCGCCGTCTACGCGCTCACCAGCGTGGTCGGCCCGGTGCTGGGCGGCCTGCTGACCGACTGGCTGTCGTGGCATTGGATCTTTTTCGTCAACCTGCCGGTCGGCGCGCTGGCGCTGTACGTGATCGCCAGGTCCATGCGCGGCGACCGTCCGCACCGGGCGCACAAGATCGATTACCTCGGCTCGGCGCTGATGACCGGCGCGGTGACGGCGGCGCTGCTGGTGCTGGCGCTGGGCGGCACCGAGTGGCCGTGGGACGCGGCCGAGGTGAAGTACCTGAGCGGGCTGGCGCTGCTGCTGGCGGCGCTGCTGCTGTGGCACGTGCGCCGCGTGCCGGAGCCGGTGCTGCCGCCGGACCTGTTCCGGAACCGCGTGTTCAATGTCGCCAGCGTGGTGCTGGCGCTGACCTTTGTCGGCATGATGGGCTCCAGCGTGTTCTTCCCGCTGCTGTTCCAGATGGTGATGGGCGTGAGCCCGGCCAACTCCGGCCTGCTGACCATGCCGATGATGGTGGGGCTGGTGATTTCCTCCATGCTGAACGGCCGCGTGCTGGCCAGGTCCGGCGGGCGCTACAAGCCGGCGCAGATACTGGGGCTGAGCCTGGCGACCTTGTCTTTCGGCGCGCTGGCCTGGAGCATCGCGAACGCGGCCGGCTATTGGGTGATGGAGCCGGCGATCTTCGTGCTGGGCGCCGGCCTGGGCCTGGTGATGCCGAACATGACGATGGCGGTGCAGAACGCCCTGCCCGCCGCGCGGCGCGGCGTCGGCACGGCGATGCTGGCCTTCTTCCGTTCGCTGGGCGGCCTGGTCGGCGTGACCGGCTCGGGCGCGATCCTGGCGCAGCAGCTGCATGGACAGACGGCGACGGCGGCCATCTACCGCCACGCGATCGCCCAGATCTTCACGGCCGGCACGCTGCTGGTGGGACTGGGATTGCTGATGCTGCTGTTGCTGCCGGAACTGCCGCTGGCCACGCATACGGCCGGCGCCAAATAAGAAAAACGGGCGCTGCGGCGCCCGTTGTGCTTAGCGGCCCAGGGCCAGCGCCGGCCGGCGCAAGGCCGGGCGGCCGGCGCGCGACGGCTCGCCGGTATGGCTGTCGAGCTTGAAGGTGCTGACCATTTCCTCCAACTGCGCGGCTTGCTCCTGCAGCGAGTTGGCGGCGGCCGCCGCCTCTTCGACCAGCGCGGCGTTCTGCTGCGTGACTTCATCCATCTGCACGATGGCCTGGTTGATCTGGTTGATGCCTTCGCTCTGCTCTTCGCCGGCGATCATGATCTCGGTCATGATGCTGGTGACGCGCTGCACGCTGTTGACGATTTCACCCATCGTGGCGCCGGCCTTGTCGACCAGCTGCGTGCCGGCGTCGACCTGCTCCACCGAGGCGGTGATCAGTTCCTTGATTTCCTTGGCGGCGGCGGCCGAGCGCTGCGCCAGGTTGCGCACCTCGGTGGCGACCACGGCGAAACCGCGGCCCTGTTCGCCGGCGCGTGCCGCTTCCACGGCGGCGTTCAGCGCCAGGATGTTGGTCTGGAAGGCGATGCCGTCGATCACGCCGATGATGTCGGCGATCTTGCGCGACGAACCGTTGATGGCGCTCATGGTGTCCACCACTTGCGAGACGATCTGGCCGCCCTGGCCCGCCACGTCCGACGCGGTCAGCGCCAGCTGGTTGGCCTGGCGCGCGTTGTCGGCGTTCTGGCGCACGGTCGAGGTCAATTCTTCCAGCGACGAGGCGGTTTCCTCCAGCGCGGCGGCCTGGTTCTCGGTGCGGCGCGACAGGTCCAGGTTGCCGTCGGAGATCTCGGCGCTGGCGGTGGCGATCGAGCTGCTGCCGGTGCGGATGCCGCGCACGGTGCCCGACATCTGTTCCTGCATCTTGACCAGGCCCTTCATCAGGCTGCCCATTTCATCGTCGCGCTCGACGACGATGCGGTTGGCCAGGTTGCCAGCGGCGATTTCGTCGAAGTGGCCCAGCGCCTGCGACAGCGGCTGCAGGATGGCGCGCAGCAGGCGCAGCGCGGAGTAGACGATCAGCGCGGCGGCGGCCAGCAAGACGATCACGAAGGCTTTCTGGAAGCCGGCGAAGAACGACTGGCTATCCTTGTAGTGCTCTTCCGCCGATTTCATCTGGTACTCCTCCAGCTTGTTGGAGGCGGCATCGAAGATATTGAATTGCGCCGACAGTTTTTTCATCGACAGCTCTTCGATCTTTTCGGCGTTCTGCTCGCGCAGCGCGGCCATCAGGCCGCGCAGTTCGCCGACATACATCTTGCGCTCGGCATCCAGCTTGGCGGCCAGTTCCTTCTCGCCATCGCCCAGCGGCAAGGCCAGGTACGAAGCCCAGGCCTTGTCCGAATCGTTGATGAAACCATCGGCGCGGCCCAGGGTTTTTTCCAGGTCGGCCGCCTCGGGGTGGAACACGCCGCGGTCGATGACGAAGCGCGAGCGGTTCAGGAAGTTCTTGGCGTTGCCCAGGATGACGGCGGACGCCATCTGGTTCGAGTACACGTCCTTGAGCGCGACGTTGACGGTGTTCATGCCGAACAGGCTGACACCGCCGATGGAGACAATCAGGATACCCAGGAAGCACATGGTGGCGATCAGCCGCATGCGAATAGTAATGCGATTAAACATGGCGTTTTCTTTTTATTCAGGGTGCAGGCCGGTGCCTGCGATTGACCGGGAGCGTGTCGGATATGGGTACTGTATCGCCGCGGACCATTCGGTCCGGGAATGCGCGCCTGGGTTAGCCGGGGTGGCTAAAAAATGCTCTGAGGCAATAATGTAAGCGGAAAGTGCTTTGTAGTCAAAACATTTATTCCTGAATTAACCGTTTTTCCGATAGCTAAAATCAAACGCCCCGGCGCAGGCCGGGGCATTTTCGGGGCTGGTTGCGGCTTTCAGGCGGTCGGCAGCTGGTAGTCCTTGTACTGCTCGCGCAGCTTGTTCTTTTGAATCTTGCCGGTGCCGCCGACCGGCAAGGCGTCGGTGAACACCACATCGTCCGGCAGCCACCACTTGGCAACCTTGCCATTGAAATATTCCAGCAGCGCCTCGCGGCACACCTCGTGGCCGGCCCGGCGCACCACCACCAGCAAGGGGCGCTCGTCCCATTTCGGATGGAACACGCCGATGCAGGCGGCCTGCATGACCGCCGGGTGCGACATGGCGATGTTCTCCAGGTCGATGGTGCCTATCCATTCGCCGCCGGACTTGATGACGTCCTTGCTGCGGTCGGTGATCTGCATGAAGCCGTCCGGGTCGATGGTGGCGACGTCGCCGGTGGGGAACCAGCCGTTCTCCAGCACATCGCCGCCCTCGTCCTTGAAGTAGCGCGACACGATCCACGGCCCCTTGACCAGCAGGTTGCCGTAACTGGCGCCGTCCCACGGCAATTCCACGCCGTCGTCGCCGACGATCTTCATGTCGACGCCGAAGATCGCATGGCCCTGTTTTTGCAGGATCTTGCGCTGATCCGCTCTGGGCAGTTCCAGGTGCTTGCTCAGCAGGCCGCCGGTGGTGCCGAGCGGCGACATTTCCGTCATGCCCCAACCGTGGATGACTTCGACGCCGAAGTCGTCGATCAGCGTGTTCATCATCGCCGGCGGGCAGGCCGAGCCGCCGATCACGGTGCGGCGGAAGGTCGAGAACTTGAGCTTGTTCTGCAGCGCATAGTTGATCAAGCCCAGCCAGACCGTCGGCACGCCGGCCGAGAACGTGACCTTTTCCTTTTCCATCAACTCGTAGACCGACTTGCCGTCCAGCGCGGCGCCCGGGAAGACCATCTTGGCGCCCGACAGCGGCACCGAGTACGGCAAGCCCCAGGCGTTGACATGGAACATCGGCACGACCGGCATCACCGAGTCGCGCGAGGAGACGTTGAGCACATTCGGCAAGGCCGAGGCGTAGGCGTGCAGCACCGTCGAGCGGTGCGAATACAGCGCGCCTTTGGGATTGCCGGTGGTGCCGGAGGTGTAGCACAGCGTGGCGGCGGAGTTTTCGTCGAACTGCGGCCAGGCGTAGTCGTCCGAATGCGCGCTGAGCAGGTCTTCGTAGCACAGCAGGTTGGGGATCTTGCTGTCGGCGGGCATGCGGTCGGCGGCGCCCAGCAGGATGTAGCCCTTGATGGTCTCGCAGTGCGGCGCGATCGCCTCCACCAGCGGCAGGAAGCAGAAGTCGAACAGCAGGTACTGGTCTTCGGCGTGGTTGCAGATGTAGGCCAGTTGCTCCGGATGCAGGCGCGGATTGATCGTGTGCAGCACCGCGCCGGAGCCGGACACGCCGTAATACGCTTCCAGGTGGCGGTAGCCGTTCCAGGCCAGCGTGGCGACGCGCTCCCCCATGCTCACGCCCAAGGCCTGCAGGGCGTTGGCCAGCCGCCTCGCGCGCTGCTGGCAATCGCGGAAGGTGTAGCGGTGCACGTCCCCTTCCACCCGCTGCGAGACGATCTCGCTGTTGGCGTAGTGCCGGGCGGCGAATTCAATGATGCTTGAGATGAGCAGCGGCTGGTTCATCATCTGGCCCATGACCGGGCTTGGAGGATTTGGGGAATGCATGCGCGTCTCCGGAAAGATTGATTTTATTGAATCAGTTTCGGATGACCACGCTATCAAGGTCAACGCTTTTCGATGCTGCATTGCCGCATCCGTTGGCTGCGGTAAAATCATCGGCTTACGCCTACTCGTTACGGGAACTATCATCACTGCCGCCAAACTGCCGCTGGACAATTCCTTCGCGTCCCTGCCGCCCGCTTTTTATACCCGGCTGATGCCGACGCCGCTGCCCGTCCCCTACCTGGTCGCGGTCAGCGCGCCGGCCGCCGGGCTGATCGGCTTGACGCCGGAGGAAGTCGCCGACAGCCTCGACGTCCTGATCGGCAACGCCGCGCCGGAGCGCGCGCTGCCGCTGGCGGCCGTGTATTCGGGCCACCAGTTCGGCGTCTGGGCCGGCCAGCTGGGCGACGGCCGCGCCATGCTGTTCGGCGATGTCGCCACCGCGCAAGGACCGATGGAGCTGCAATGGAAAGGCGCCGGCCTGACGCCCTACTCGCGCATGGGCGATGGCCGCGCCGTGCTGCGCTCGTCGATCCGTGAATTCCTGTGCTCGGAAGCGATGGATGCGCTGGGCATTCCGACTTCGCGCGCCTTGTCGGTGGCCGGTTCGGACCAGGGCGTGATGCGCGAGACGGTGGAAACGTCCGCCGTGGTGGTGCGCATGGCGCCGAGCTTTGTGCGTTTCGGCTCGTTCGAGCACTGGTTCTACCGCAACAAGAACGACGAGCTGAAGACCCTCGCCGACTACGTCATCGACCGCTTCTATCCCGAGCTGCGCGGCGCCGACCATCCCTACCAGGCGCTGCTGGCCGAAGTGACCCGCCGCACCGCCCACATGATCGCGCACTGGCAGGCGGTCGGCTTCATGCACGGTGTGATGAACACCGACAATATGTCTATCCTCGGCCTGACCCTGGATTACGGCCCGTTCGGCTTCCTGGAAGCCTTCGACGCCAACCACATCTGCAACCATACCGACCAGCAGGGCCGCTATTCCTACGCCAACCAGCCGCAGGTGGGCCATTGGAACTGCTACGCGCTGGGCCAGGCGCTGCTGCCGCTGATCGGCGAGGTCGAGGCGACCGAGGCGGCGCTGGCGGTCTACCAGCCGGCATTTGCCGCCAAGATGGATGAACTGCTGCACGCCAAACTGGGCCTGAGCGTGCTGGACCAGCATGCCGATGCCGATCGTGCGCTATTTGACGCCATGTTCGCAGTTATGCAGGCCAACAGCGTCGATTTCACGCTGTTCTTCCGCCGTCTGAGCGGCGTGCGCGCGGCCGACGCCGGCGGCGACGAAGCGCTGCGCGACCTGTTCATCGACCGTCCGGCCTTCGACGCCTGGGCGACGCAGTACCGCGCGCGCCTGCAAGCGGAAAACAGCGACGATGCGGTGCGCAAGCTTGCGATGAACCAAGTCAACCCCAAATACGTGCTGCGCAATTATCTGGCCCAAGTGGCGATTGAAAAGGCGCAAAATAAGGACTTTACCGAGGTGGCGCGCCTGCTGGCGGTTTTGCGGCATCCATACGACGAACAGCCCGAGCATGAACAATACGCGGCCTTGCCGCCCGACTGGGCAAGCCATCTCGAAGTAAGCTGCTCTTCTTAAGTGAGTACTAAGCCATGACTAATAAAGTAACGAAATCCGACGCCGAATGGCGCGCCATGCTGGACCCAATGGAATATCAAGTCACGCGCCATGCGGCGACCGAACGTGCTTTCACCGGCAAGTTCTGGGATCACCACGAACACGGCATCTACACCTGCGTGTGCTGCGACACGCCGCTGTTCCGTTCCGACGCCAAATTCGATTCCGGCTGCGGCTGGCCGAGCTATTTCGAAGCGCTCGATCCGGCCAATGTGATTGAAAAAACCGACCGTACCCATGGTATGCTGCGCACCGAAATCATTTGCGCCGTGTGCGACGCGCACCTGGGGCATGTATTCCCGGACGGCCCGCCGCCGACCGGACTGCGTTATTGCATCAACTCGGCGTCCCTGCGATTCGATCCACAAGACTAATAAAGACATCATGAAATTTCTGTTCGACCTGATCCCGCTGCTGCTGTTTTTTGCCGCTTACAAGCTGTCGGGCTGGAACGCCGAGGCGGCCCAGCACTTCATCAATACTTACCTGAGCGGCATGATCTCGGGCGGCTCGGTGACGCCGGATCAATCGCCGATCGTCATCGCGACGCTGGTCGGCATCTTGGCCACGATGGCGCAGATCGGCTATATCAAGCTGCGCGGGCGCAAGGTCGACGGCATGCTGTGGTTTTCGCTGGTGATGTTCGTGGTGTTCGGCGGCCTGACCATTTACCTGCACGATGAAGATTTCATCAAATGGAAACTCAGCATTGTGTATTGGCTGTTTGCATCCGGGCTGCTGATCAGCGCCGTGGTGTTTAAAAAGAACCTGATGCAGAAATCGATGGGCGAGATCGTCCAGCTGCCCGATCTGATCTGGGCGCGCTTGAATATGGCCTGGATCTGTTTCTTTGTCGCCATGGGCTTCCTGAATTGGTATATCGCCTTCATCTTGTTTAAAGGCGATACCGGCGCATGGGTCAGCTTTAAAGCATTCGGCACCACCTCGCTGATGCTGGTGTTTATCGTCGGACAAACCATTTATCTGTCGCGCCACATGAAGGACCAGGCATGAGCCAGATTCAAGATACCCGCATGGAACGCATGCGCAGCCGCTTCGAGGCGGCGCTGAAGCCGGTCGAGCTGGTGCTGGAAGACGACTCGGCGCTGCATGCTGGTCATGCCGGGGCCGCTTCCGGCGGCGGTCATTACAACGTTAGAATTGTTTCGTTACAATTCGAGGGGCTCAAACTCGTCACAAGACATCGACTCGTGTATGATTCCGTGCACGATATGATGCATAAAGAAATTCATGCATTGGCCATTACCGCATTGGCTCCGTCCGAAGTATGATGTAGCGCTTGGCGAGGGAATGACCGCTGTCGGGTCCAGAATAATTGAACACAAAGACAGATAGCAGATCAAACCCTCATCGCCAGGCAATTTCGCTAAAACTTTCCCCTTACAGGAATTAATAATGACTTTCAAGCCAGCTAAGTTGCTGATTGCACTTCTCGCCGTTGCCGCTGTACCAGCTTTCGCTCAAAACGTTGCCGTAGTTAATGGCAAGGCTATTCCGACCTCGCGCGTAGAAGCCGTCGTCAAGCAAGTCGTTGCCCAAGGCCAGCAACCGGATTCCCCTCAACTGCGCGACCTGATCAAGAAAGACCTGATCGGCCGTGAAGTGATGATGCAGGAAGCGGAAAAGCAAGGTTTCGGTAAGGATGCCGCAGTCAAGGCACAGATCGAAAACGCTCGCCAAGCCATCATCATCAACGCCCTGGTCGGCGAATACGTCAAGAAAAACCCGGTCACCGACGCCGACATCAAGGCTGAATACGACCGCTTCACGGCCCAGGCCGGCGACAAGGAATACCATGTCCGCCACATCCTGCTGGCGACCGAAGCTGAAGCCAACGACGTGATCGCCAAGATCAAGGGCGGCGCCAAGTTCGAAGAACTGGCAAAAGCATCGAAAGACACCGGTTCGGCTGCCAATGGCGGCGATCTGGACTGGGCCTCGCCTTCGTCCTTCCCGCCAGTGTTTTCGGCAGCCTTCGTGGCCCTGCAAAAAGGCCAGGTCACCGAGAAGCCAGTGCAGACCCCGAACGGCTTCCACGTAATCAAAGTGGACGACATCCGTCAAGCCAAGCTGCCGACGCTGGAAGAAGTGAAGCCGCAAGTTGCTGAAGCGCTGACCCAGAAAAAACTGCAAGCTTACCAGGAAGAACTGGTCAAGAAAGCAAAAGTGCAGTAATGTAATGCAAGGCGGCGCCCAACGGGGCGCCGTTTTTGGTTTAGCGTTGGTACCATGCACCGCCGAGTGCGATTTCTTGTTTTTTTATAGGATTTAATAATGATGTTGAAGCCAGCCCGCCTGTTGTTAGCACTGATCGCTGTCGTTGCAGCACCTGTTTTCGCGCAAAACGTCGCGACCGTCAATGGCAAGGCTATCCCTGCCGCCCGCGTCGACCAAATGGTCAAGCAAGTTGTCGCCCAAGGCCAGCAGCCTGACAGCCCACAACTGCGTGAAATGGTCAAAAAAGAGCTGATCGGCCGCGAAGTGCTGCTGCAGGAAGCGGACAAGCAAGGTTTCGGCACCAAGGCTGACGTCAAGGCCGCCATCGACAACGCCCGTCAAAGCATCATCATCAATGCGATGCTGGCGGACTATGTGAAGAAAAACCCGGTCAAGGATGCCGATATCAAGGCTGAATACGACCGCGCCGTCGCCTCCGCAGGCGCCGAGAAGGAATACCACTCCCGCCACATCCTGGTGGCGACCGAGCAGGAAGCCAAGGACATCATCACCAAGCTGAAAGCCGGCGGCAAGTTTGAAGAGCTGGCCAAGGTCTCGAAAGACGGTTCGGCCAACAACGGCGGCGATCTGGGATGGATGAGCCCGAGCAAGCTGGTGAAGCCGTTCTCGGACGCGATGGTGGCCCTGAAGCCAGGCGCGATCACTGAAACCCCGGTCAAGACCGAGTTCGGTTTCCACGTGATCAAGCTGGAAGAAGCACCACGCGACGTCAAGCTGCCAGCGCTGGCGGAAGTCAAAGACCGTATCGCCGAAGGCCTGCAACAGCGTAAGATCGCTGCTTTCCGCGACGAACTGACCAAGAAAGCCAAGATCCAGTAATCTGGCTCTCCGGTCTGGAAAAGCGCCCTGCGGGGCGCTTTTTTTTTATTTCAGCCAGTCGGCCAGCTGGTCGAAGGTGCCGCCGTAGCCTTGCTCCATCGACGGCTTCAGGTCGATAAAGTAATTACGCTCGGCATCCACCTCGCCGAATGGCACGGCTCTCAACGTCACGGTGGTAATACCGCCCTCCTCGCTGAATATCACGGTATTTTGTATCTCCAACGGACAAACATCGCTGAATGGCGCGCGCGTGATGCCGCAGCGCTCATTTGAAAACGAATTAAGCCAGACGATGCTTTCCTGAGGTTTAATTTCGCGATAGTTAAAACGACCCCACATGGATGGTGCGCCGTCGAAATTCATGGCGTAGTGAAAGAATCCACCAGGCTGGAATTCAAAACGATGCACATCCAGCTTGCATCCCTTAGGCCCCCACCAGCGCCCGATTTGCTCGGATAAACTCCAGGCTTGCCATACCTTTTCCAGCGGCTGTTTAAACTGGCGGACAATCATAAATTCGGCTTCCATCATTACTCCTTTAAAAATGCATCGAGACGGTCGAAACTATCTTCCCAAAGATTGCGATAAGCCGTAATCCATAGCGCGACCTCTTTCAGTTGATTCGGCTCCAGCCGGCAGGGACGGGTTTGGGCGGCCTTGCCGCGCGAAATCAATCCGGCGCCCTCCAGCACCTTCAGGTGCTTGGAAATCGCCGGCTGGGTCATGGAGAAAGGCTCGGCCAGTTCCATCACCGTAGCCTCGCCTGAGGCTAGCCGGGCGATGATCGCGCGGCGGGTCGGGTCGGCCAAGGCGGCAAATGCCCGGTTGAGTTGATCGGTCTGCATGGCGTTGAACCTCGTATATAACCAATTGGTAATGTATACGGCGTTCGCCTCTGAGTCAAGCGCCGCTCGATAGAATGCGGGCCGCCGATGGGTTCAGACTCAAAGCTGGTTTATACATGCTAATAACTGGCATAATTTGCCTCATGAATCCACAATTCCGCCATCAACTCGACGCCGCCCTCACCCCTGCCATCGATCCCGACCGCGCACCCGCCATGCGCGCCTACATGCGCGACCAGTTCGACTATCTTGGCATCGGCACGCCGCAGCGCCGCCTTGCAGCCAAGCCGCTACTGAAGGCTTTGGCGGGCAGCGGCGCCGACAACCTGCTGGCGCACGCATGGGCGCTGTGGGATTTGCCGCAACGGGAATATCAGTATGTGGCGCTGGATCTGCTGGCGCTGCACTGGAAGGAATTCAATGCCGGACATATTCCCCAACTACTGGAATTCGCCCGAAGTAAATCCTGGTGGGATACGGTGGATGCGCTGGCGTCGATTATCGGCGACGTATTAAGGCATAACCACGACCAAATGGACGCCGCCTTACAACACGAGAATATGTGGATGCGCCGGGTGGCCGTATTACATCAATTAGGCTGGCGCGATAAAGTCGATACCGGACGCTTATTTAAATATTCTTTAACCTTGGCGCACGAAAAAGAGTTCTTCATACAAAAAGCAATCGGCTGGGCATTAAGGGATTATGCACGGCATGATCCGCAGGCAATACGAAATTTCACATCAGAACAAAAAGACCATCTGTCCGCGCTCAGCTACCGGGAAGCGAATAAACACCTCATATGAAAAAGGCCGGATCGCTCCGGCCTTTCATTCACTTATCGCTTCATTACCCGACAAACTTACGGGCATTGCGGAACATGCGCATCCATGGCGAATCCTCGCCCCACGATTCCGGATGCCACGACTGCTGCACCGTGCGGAACACGCGCTCGGCATGCGGCATCATCACGGTGAAGCGGCCGTCGGCCGTGGTCACCGAGGTCAGGCCTTGCGGCGAGCCGTTCGGGTTGTATGGATACGCTTCGGTAGCGGCGCCACGGTTGTCGACAAAGCGCATCGCCGCCACGGCTTCTGCAATGTTGCCAGTCTGGCTAAAGTCCGCGTAACCTTCGCCGTGGGCGATGGCGATCGGCGTCTGCGTACCGGCCATGCCGTTGAAGAAGATCGACGGCGAGTCCAGCACTTCCACCATCGCGAAGCGGGCTTCGAACTTCTCCGACTTGTTGGTGGTGAACTTGGGCCAGGCGTGCGCGCCCGGGATGATCGCCTTCAGGTTGCTCATCATCTGGCAACCGTTGCAGACGCCCAGGCCGAAGCTGTCGGTGCGCGCGAAGAAGCGGGCGAACTGGTCGGACAGCGCGGCGTTGAACAGGATGGTCTTGGCCCAGCCCTCGCCGGCGCCCAGCACGTCGCCGTACGAGAAGCCGCCGACGGCGATGATGCCCTGGAAATCATCCAGCTTGGCGCGGCCGGCGATCAGGTCGCTCATGTGGACGTCGATGGCGGTGAAGCCGGCCTGGTGCATGACATAGGCGGTCTCGATGTGCGAGTTGACGCCCTGCTCGCGCAGGATGGCGACGCGCGGACGCACGCCGGTGGCCAGGAACGGCGCGGCGACGTTTTCGGTCAGGTCGAAGCTGACCTTCGGCGTCATGCCGGGATCGGTTTCGTCCAGGATGCGGTCGTATTCGGCGTCGGCACAGGCCGGGTTGTCGCGCAGGCGGGCGATGCGCCAGCTGGTCTCGCTCCACAGGCGGTGCAGTTCGGCGCGCGGCTTGGCATAGATGATCTTGGCGTCGCGGGTGAATTCGATCACGCCACGGTCGTTCGGCTTGCCGATGATGTGGCTGCAGGCGCCCAGGTTGAAGGTGCGCAGCACGTCCATGACCAGCGATTTCTCGTCGGCGCGGACCTGGATGACAGCACCCAGCTCTTCCGAGAACAGCGCGCGCAGCGTTTGCTCGTTGCGGCGTTCGGCGATCTGGCTGGCCCAGTTCTTGGCGTCGCCCTGGTCGGCGCCGTGGCCCTCTTCCAGGGTCAGGATGTCGAGGTTGATCGACAGGCCCGCGCGGCCGGCAAAGGCCATCTCGGCCAGCGTGCCGTACAGGCCGCCGTCCGAACGGTCGTGGTAGGCCAGCAGCTTGCCATCGTTGTTCAGTTGCTGGATCGCGGCGAAGAAGCCCTTCAGGTCTTCCGCGCTGTCGACGTCCGGCGTTTCGTTGCCCAGCTGGCCCATGACCAGCGACAGCGCCGAGGCGCCCAGGCGGTTCTTGCCGCGGCCCAGGTCGATCAGGATGATGGAGGTGTCGCCGGCGTCGGTCTTGATCTGCGGCGTCAGCGATTTGCGCACGTCGTGCACCGGCGCGAAGGCCGAGACGATCAGCGACACCGGCGAAGTGACGGCTTTCGACTCGCCATCATCCTTCCAGGTGGTGCGCATCGACAGCGAATCCTTGCCGACCGGGATAGAGATCCCCAGCGCCGGGCACAGTTCCATGCCGACCGCCTTGACGGTGTCGAACAGCGCCGCATCCTGGCCTGGCTGGCCACAGGCGGCCATCCAGTTGGCCGACAGCTTGATGTCGGAGATATCCTTGATCGGCGCGGCGGCGATGTTGGTGATCGCCTCGCCGACGGCCATGCGGCCCGAGGCGGCGGCGTCGATGACGGCCAGCGGCGTACGCTCGCCCATCGCCATCGCCTCGCCCAGGTAGCCTTCAAAGCTCATCGCGGTGACGGCGCAATCGGCCACCGGCACCTGCCATGGACCGACCATCTGGTCGCGCACGGACATGCCGCCCACGGTGCGGTCGCCGATGGTGATCAGGAAGGACTTGTCGCCGACGGTCGGCAGCAGCAGCACGCGCTTGGCGGCTTCTTCCAGGTCCATGCCGGTCAGGTCGATGGCCGGGAAATCGTTTTGCACGTGGTGCACGTCGCGCTGCATCTTGGGCGGTTTGCCCAGCAGGACGTCCATCGGCATGTCGACCGGCTCGTTGCCCAGCTCAGGGTCGATCAGCTTCAGCTGGCGCTCTTCGGTGGCGGTGCCGACCACGGCGAACAGGCAGCGCTCGCGCTCGCACAGCGCCTTGAACATGGCCAGGCTTTCCGGCGCTATCGCCAGCACATAGCGTTCCTGCGATTCGTTGGACCAGATTTCTTTCGGCGCCATGCCGCTTTCTTCCAGCGGGATCTTGCGCAGGTCGAAGATCGCGCCGCGCTTGGCGTCGTTGGTAATTTCCGGGAAGGCGTTGGACAAACCGCCGGCGCCGACGTCGTGGATCGAGATGATCGGATTGTTAGGACCCAGCTGCCAGCAACCGTTGATCACTTCCTGGGCGCGGCGTTCCATTTCCGGGTTGCCGCGCTGGACCGAGTCGAAGTCCAGGTCGGCGGTGTTGGTGCCGGTGGCCATCGACGAGGCGGCCGAGCCGCCCATGCCGATGCGCATGCCTGGACCGCCCAGCTGCACCAGCAGGCTGCCGACCGGGATGTCGTTCTTGTGCGTGTGCTGGCCGGAGATATTGCCGATGCCGCCGGCGATCATGATCGGCTTGTGGTAGCCGAACACGGTGTCGTGCGCGCCGGCGAACTGCTTGCCGATGTTCTGTTCGTAGGTACGGAAGTAACCGCCCAGCACCGGACGGCCGAATTCATTGCTGAACGCGGCGCCGCCCAGCGGGCCTTCGATCATGATCTGCAGCGCCGAGGCGATGCGGTCCGGCTTGCCGTAGGCTTTTTCGCTGTTGCGGTAGTCGGCCACCGGCGCGGTGACGTCGGCATCGTTTTCCCAGGCCTGCACGGCGCCCGGCAGCATCAGGTTCGAGACCGTGAAGCCGGTCAGGCCGGCCTTCGGCTTGGCGCCGCGGCCGGTCGCGCCCTCGTCGCGGATCTCGCCGCCGGCGCCGGTGGAGGCGCCAGGGAACGGCGAAATCGCGGTCGGGTGGTTGTGGGTCTCGACCTTCATCAGCGTGTGGGTCAGCTCGGTGATCGGCGCGTACTGCTGGCCTTCGCCCTGCGGGAAGAAGCGCATCACTTCGGCGCCTTCCATGATCGACGAGTTGTCGCTGTAGGCGACGATGGTGCCTTTCGGCTGCAACTGGTGGGTGTTCTTGATCATGCCGAACAGCGACTTGGTCTGCGCCTCGCCGTCGATGGTCCAGTCGGCGTTGAAGATCTTGTGGCGGCAGTGCTCCGAGTTCGCCTGCGCGAACATCATCAGCTCGACGTCGGTCGGGTTTCGGCCGGCCTTGGTGAAGGCGGCGTCCAGGTAATCGATCTCGTCGTCCGACATCGCCAGGCCCAGGTCCGTGTTGGCCTTTTCCAGCGCGGTCTTGCCCATGCCGATCACATCCACCGATTCCAGCGGCTTGGCTTCCAGTTCGCGGAACAGGCCGGCGGCGTCGTCAGCCGAGCGCAGCACCGATTCCGTCATGCGGTCGTGCAGCAGCGCGGCGACAGCCTGCACTTCCTCGTCCGACAGCTTCTTGGCGGCGCCGATGCTGCTGCCCAGGATGCCGGTCTTCAGGTTGATGCGGAACGCGACGCCGCGCTCGACGCGCTTGATGTCGGCCATGCCGCAGTTGTGGACGATGTCGGTGGCCTTGGAGGCCCACGGCGAGATCGTGCCGAAGCGCGGAATGACGAAGAATTCCTCGGCCACGCCGTCGGTGTTGTCGGCCTGGGCCGGGTCACCATAGGTCAGCATGGCGCCGAGACGGGCGGTGTCGTCGGCCGACAGCGGCGCGGCGGCGTCGATGAAGTGGACATAGCGCGCCTGGACGGCGGCAACGGCAGGCAGCACGGCTTGCAGTTGCGTTAACAGGCGTTGGCTACGGAATGCGGACAGGGCGTTGGAGCCCGGCAGAATCAACATATTTGGAGGATGGTTGATGCAGCGTGGCTGCGGATTAAAGGTAGATGGAGCACGAGATACTTGTCTAGCAGAATTCCTTTGCGCGCATTATACCCTTTACCAGACGCTCTATACAGCGGCAATTGCGGCCGAAAACTGCCACGCAAGCAACATTTTGCATGAGTTTTACCCTATAACCCCTTGAATCGATAACATTTTGACTTGCCTTGGAGTATGCTGTATTCAATATGAGCAGGGATGTGCAACATGGCAGAATATAGCGACTTGTCGGTACTGATCGTCGACCCGAATCCGGGCATGCGCGGCAGCCTGCACAATATGCTGAACCAGGCATCGATCACCAAGATCGACTACGCCGTCAGTTCCGGCACGGCGATCCGCCAACTGGCCAAGAAGCCGTTCGACATCATCCTGTGCGAGTACGACCTGGGCAACGGCAGCGGCGAGAACAACGGCCAGGACGGCCAACAACTGCTGGAAGACCTGCGCCACCACAAGCTGATCGTGCCCTGGACCATCTTCATCATGCTGACCTCCGAAGGCGTGTACAGCAAGGTGATCGGCGCGGCCGAGCTGACCCCGACCGATTATGTGCTCAAGCCCTTCACCGTCGATTCGCTGCTGCAGCGCCTGCGCAAGGCGGTCGAGCGGCGCGACGTGTTCCTGCCGATCTACCAGCTGATCGAGGCCGGCAGCATCCGCCGGGCGATCGCCGACTGCCAGACCGGCGAGGAAAAGAACCCGCGCTACGCCATCGAGTTCGCCCGCCTGCGCGCCGAGCTGCTGGTGCAGCTGGACGAACTGGCCGAGGGCGAGCTGGTCTACCAGGTGATCCTGATGGCCCGCCCTATCGCCTGGGCCCACCTGGGCATGGCGCGCTGCCAGTTCGGACAGCAGAAATACATCGAGGCGCAGGAGACGCTGCAGGAACTGCTGATCCATAATCCCAAGTACATGGCGGCCTACGACCTGCTGGCGCGCACGCACGAGGCGCTGGGCCAGCAGGAGGCGGCCAAGAAGATCCTGGAAGACGCGGTGGCGATTTCGCCGCACATGGTGCGCCGCCTGCGGCATCTGGGCGAGGTGGCGTATGAGACCGGCGACGTCGGCGTCGCCGAGAAGGCCTTCAAGCAGGTGGTGGCCAAGGCCAAGTATTCGGAATTCCGCGACCCCGAGGACCACGTCAAGCTGGTCAAGACCCTGGTCAAGAAAGGCGACGCCAGCCAGGCCAGCGGCGTGATCCGCGACATGGAGCGCTCGCTGCGCGCCAGCGCCAACGTCGACGCCTGCCGCGCCATTGCCGCCGGGCTGCTGCTGGAAATGACCGGCAACATCACCGGCGCGGCGGCCGAGCTGACCACCGCCGTCACCGCCATCGGCGCCAGCCGCGGCTTGTCGACCGGCCTGAAGGTCGGGCTGGTGCACAGCTGCCTGAACGTCAAGCTGGACCAGCAGGCCTCGGAGCTGATGCTCAACCTGATGAACGATACCGAAAGCGGCGTCTCGATGGACGACGCGGTCGACGTGTTTGAAAAGGCCGGCCGTCACGACCTGGCCGAGGGCATGGGCGAGCAGATCAAGCACCATGTGGAGGAATTGATCGCCCACGCGTCCGAGCAGCGCGGCCAGGGCGATTTGCGGGCGGCGGTCGATACGCTGAGCGCGGCCCTGCGCAAGGCGCCGGCCAATATGGCGCTGCTGCCGGCGGCGACGTCGGCCATCCTCAAGCAGCTCGACGACCTCGGCTGGGAAGTGCCGCTGGGCGAGCAATGCGCCTTCCTGCTGGAGCGCATGCGCAAGATCGATCCGACGCACCCGTCGCTGGAAGCGCTGCAGGCGCAATACAGCCACACGCAGCGCAAATACGGTATCGCGACGATCGCTTGAATCCAGCCCGGATTTAGTCCGGACTGTCGACCTGATAGCCCTTGGCCTTCAGCGCATCCAGGTAAGCGTCGGGGCCGAGGATCTCGGACAACCGCAGCGTCGCGAAGGTGGTGGTATTGGCGGCCAGCGCTTTCTCGGCGGACGTCACCCAGGCGTCGTGCACGCGCGCCTTGATGTTCTGGAAACCGGGCTGGTTCTTGACAAAGCCGGCGTTCAGCATGGCGTCGCCGCATTCGGTTTCCTGGTCGGGATAGCTCAGCTTGCGGATGCCTTCCAGGTCGCCCTTGGCCCAGGCATTGGCGCGCACCCGCATGGCATCGATATCGCTTTCCAGCCGCGCCAGCGTCTTGGAGAAACAGGCGGTATCGGCCAGCTGCGACTTCTTGAACTCCTTCAGCAAACCGGACGGGTCGTCCATCTCCAGCTTGATGCCAGTCTCGGTGACCTTGATCTTGCGCTGCTTGACGATGCCGTCGATCTTGCGGTTAACCTCATAACCGTTGGACAGGCCGGCATGCTGCAGGCCGGCGCGGAACAGCGTCTCGGCGGCAAAGATGGGCCGCTCGCGCTCGATGTCGTCGTTGTCGGCCAGGTACTTGGCCTTCAGCGGCTGCCAGCGCGCATAGACGTCCGCCGGCAGCACGTCGTGCAAGGTGGCGCCGTCGGGATTCTTCTTCACGCCTATCAGTCCCGGCAACATCGTCAACCCGCGAAAGAAGCCGACCTTGGCGTGCGCGCCTGGCGGGGCCAGGTACTCCTGCGACTGGGCGAGGATGGCTTCGACCTGCTGCGAGCGCCACTCCATTTTCTCCGGCAGCGGCGAGTAGGTGGCGAACACCCACAGCACGTGATCGTCCTTGCTCACCTTCCACAAGCCCGGGCCGGGCCGCTGCCCCACCAACAGGATTTGTTCGGTCACAATTTCCGGCTCGGCGGGCGGCGTATCGGCTTGCGCCGAGACGGATGAGGCATACAGGGCCAGGCACAGTGCGGGCAGCAGGCGGACAAGCATCGGCGCATCCTTCATCTTAAAAAGTGA
This sequence comes from Duganella sp. CT11-25, assembly GCF_047302815.1. Classification (NCBI taxonomy): domain Bacteria; kingdom Pseudomonadati; phylum Pseudomonadota; class Betaproteobacteria; order Burkholderiales; family Oxalobacteraceae; genus Duganella; species Duganella sp. CT11-25. The sequence goes on along the minus strand of NZ_JBKBFD010000001.1, from coordinate 457,216 downwards.
TCGAGCCGGGGTTGAGGCAGTGGCTGATGATGTACCACGAGGCGAAATACAAGCCGCATAGCACGAAGGCTGAAAGGATCGCGACGCGCGGCGAGCTACCGGATCGCAAGATCCTGAATAATGTTCGCACTTTGCCCTCCCCTTGACCTGTTAAAAACCCAACTTTACGTCGGCGCCCGGGCGTGGACAAGGACGGAATCCGTGGTATCGGATTTTGCTGCGCAAGGTATCGTCATACGGGCGCTATCAAGGACCGCAGTTCCTCTTCGGCGGCCCGGCTCAGCGCTTGCGGTTCGATGTGGATGGTTTTCAGGGCGCGGCCGGCGGCGCTGTGGGTCATCGCGGCGGCGGCCAGCAGCACGTGGGCGCCGCACAGCGGTGCGGGCAGGCGGCGCTGCAACTCGGGCAGGCTTTGCATCAGCGCCTGGCCGGAGGGCTGGGCGTCGAACAGCGTGCTGGCGTTCGCCGGCGATGACGGCTCCGCTTGCTGGAGCGATTCGGCATCGATACCCAGCGTGGACAGCGCGGCCGCGTGGCGCTCCGCCAGCGCGGCGCGGTAGGCTTCCGGGTCGGCGCCGATGCGCTCGAACACGCGGCGCGCGGAGCCGTCCTCAAGATCCAGCGCGGCCAGCGTGTAATGCTCGGCGCCGGGATGCTGCTGGCCGGCCTGCAGGGCGCGGCGTTCGGCGTCCAGCGACAAGGCCATGATGGTGCGGGTGTCCTTCCAGCGCTGCTTCAGTTTAGCGAACATCGTCTATTCTCCTTGGCCGCGCGCCAGATTCGCCGCGTGCTTTTTGTGGGCGGCCTGCCTGGTGACGCCGAGCGCCTCCGCGATCTGGGCCCAGGTCCAGCCGTCCGCTATCGCCTGCCTGACTGCCTTGCGCTCGATCCGGTCGGCGAGCTCGCGCAGCGCCAGCGCCGCCGCCAGCGCGTCGCCCGGCTCGTCAGGAATCTTGAGGTGATGGAGATCGGTCATGCGTCAACTTTAATTGACGAATGCGGGGTTGTCAATCAAAGTTGACAACTCCTAGGTGCCGCCAACCGGACCGTAGCCGCCGCCGCCCGGCGTTTCGATGATGAAGACATCGCCGGGCCGCATGTCGGTCTTGCCGATATGGCCCAGCTGCTCGACCGAGCCGTCGGCGCGCAGCACCGTGTTGCGGCCCAACGCGCCCGATTCGCCGCCGGCCATGCCGAACGGCGCATGGATGCGGTTATTGGACAGGATCGCCGCCGTCATCGGTTCCAGGAAGTGCACCTTGCGTGTGCCGCCGTTCCCGCCATGCCATTGCCCCGCCCCGCCGCTGCCTTCGCGGATCTCGTAGCTCTCCAGCCGCACCGGGAAACGGAACTCCAGTATCTCCGGATCGGTCAGGCGCGAGTTGGTCATATTGGTCTGCACGACGCTGGTGCCGTCAAAGCCCGGCCCCGCGCCGGAGCCGCCGCTGATGGTCTCGTAGTACTGGTACTTCGCATTGCCGAACGTGAAGTTGTTCATCGTGCCCTGCGCCGCCGCCATCACGCCCAGCGCGCCGTACAGCGCATTGGTGATGCAGGTCGACGTCTCCACGTTGCCCGACACAACCGACGCCGGATAGTGCGGATTCAGCATCGAGCCCGGCGGGATCAGCACCTTGAGCGGCTTCAGGCAACCCGCGTTCAAAGGAATCTCGTCGTTGACCAGCGTGCGGAACACATACAGCACCGCCGCCATGCACACCGCCGACGGCGCATTGAAGTTATTCTCTAGCTGCGGCGACGTGCCGGTGAAATCGATCTCCGCGCTGCGCCCGGCCTGATCGACCCGCACCGCCACCTGGATCTGCGCGCCGTTATCCAGCTGCAGCGTATAGCTGCCGTCCTTCAAGGCGCTGATCACGCGCCGCACCGCCTCCTCCGCGTTGTCCTGCACGTGCCCCATGTAAGCCTGCACGACATCCAGGCCAAAGTGCGCCACCATCTTGCGCAGTTCGTCCACGCCCTTCTGGTTGGCGGCGACTTGCGCGCGCAGGTCCGCCATGTTCTGGTCCGGATTGCGTGCCGGGTAGCGCGCGCCGGCCAGCAGGGCCCGCGTCTCCGCCTCGCGCAACTGGCCGCCGGCCGCGCCGTCCACCAGCTTGAAATTATTAATCAGCACGCCCTCTTCCTCGATCACGCGCGAATCCGGCGGCATCGAACCCGGCGTGGTGCCGCCGATATCCGCATGGTGGCCGCGCGAGCCGACATAGAACAGGATGTCCCGGCCCGCCTCGTCGAACACCGGCGAGATCACCGTCACGTCCGGCAAGTGCGTGCCGCCGTTGTACGGATCGTTGAGCATGAAGACATCGCCCGCGCGCATGCGGCCGGCGTTCTCGCGCATCACGGTCTTGATGCTCTCGCCCATCGAGCCCAGGTGCACCGGCATGTGCGGCGCGTTGGCGATCAGGTTGCCGTCGGCATCGAAGATCGCACAGCTGAAGTCCAGCCGCTCCTTGATGTTGACCGAGTACGCGGTGTTCTGCAGCCGCAGCCCCATTTGCTCGGCGATCGACATGAACAGGTTGTTGAAGATCTCCAGCATCACCGGATCGGCCGTGGTGCCGATCGCGCGCCGCTCGGGCAGCGCGGCGATCCGCTTCAGCACCAGGTGGTCGTGCAGCGAGACTTCCGCCTGCCAGCCCGCTTCGACGATGGTGGTCGCATTGGCCTCGGCGATGATGGCCGGGCCCTTGACGATATCGCCGATGCGCGTGGCCGAGCGCTGGTACAGGTTGGTCTGGCGCCATTTGCCGCCGGTGTACATCGGCAGCACCGCATGCGGCATCAGGCCGGACACGCGGCGCGGCGCCGGCTCCACCGTCTCGGCCGGGGCGTCGGACTTGCCGACCGCCTCCACCGACACCGCCTCGACGATCAGCGCCTTGGCCGGCATCAGGAAGGAATAGCGCTTGCGGTAGGCCGCTTCGAACTGCGCCTTCATGCTGTCGTTGGTATCGAACAAAACGATCAGCGCCGAATCGGTGCCCTCGTAGCGCAGGTGCACGCGGCCGATCAGCGCGATGCGCTCATCCTCCACGCCCTGGTGATGCAGGTCGGCGCGCGCCTGACGGCCCAGCGCATGCAGGCGCGCCTCCAGGTCCGGCTGCGAATCCGGGCCGAGGCGCGATTCCACCGCCGCCTCGCGCATCGCGGTCTGGTCGGCCAGGCCCATGCCGTAGGCCGACATCACGCCCGCCAGCGAATGCACGAACACCGTCTTCATGCCCAGCGCGTCCGCCACCAGGCAGGCGTGCTGCCCGCCCGCGCCGCCAAAGCTGGTCAGCGTGTATTCGGTCACGTCGTGCCCGCGCTGCACGGAAATCTGCTTGATCGCATTCGCCATATTGCCGACCGCGATCTCGATGAAGCCCTCGGCCACCTGCTCGGCCCTGGTTTCCTTGCCGGTGGCGGCGGCGATCTGCGCGGCCAGTTCGGCGAACTGCTTGCGCACCGCCGGCGCGTCGAGCGCCTGCTGCCCGGCCTCGCCGAACAGTTGCGGGAAGTGGTTGGGCTGGATCTTGCCCAGCATGACGTTGCAGTCGGTGACCGCCAGCGGACCGCCGCGGCGGTAGCTGGCCGGGCCGGGATTGGCGCCCGCGCTGTCCGGGCCGACGCGATAGCGGCTGCCGTCGAAATGCAGGATCGAGCCGCCGCCGGCCGCCACGGTGTGGATGCTCATCATCGGCGCGCGCATGCGCACGCCGGCCACCTGGGTCTCGAACACGCGTTCGAACTCGCCCGAGTAGTGCGACACGTCGGTCGAGGTGCCGCCCATGTCGAAGCCGATCACCTTGTCGAAGCCGGCCAGCTTGCTGGCGCGGACCATGCCGACGATGCCGCCGGCCGGGCCGCTGAGGATCGAGTCCTTGCCCTGGAAGGCGCGGGCGTCGGTCAGGCCGCCGCTCGACTGCATGAACTGCAGGTTCACGCCCGGCATCTCCTTGGCCACCTGGTCGACGTAGCGCCGCAGGATCGGCGACAGATAGGCGTCGACCACCGTGGTGTCGCCGCGCGCCACCAGCTTCATCATCGGGCTCACCTCGTGCGACACGGAGACCTGCGTAAAGCCCATCTCGCGCGCCATCTCGGCCACCTTGACCTCGTGCGCCTGATAGCGGTAGCCGTGCATGAAGACGATGGCCAGCGAGCGCAGGCCCATGTCGTAGGCGGCGGCCAGTCCCGCGCGCGCGGTCGTCAAGTCGACCGCCAGCACCGTCTCGCCATGCGCATCCATGCGCTCGTCGATCTCGGTCACGTGGCTGTACAGCAGCTCCGGCAGCAGGATGTGGCGGTCGAACAGGCGCGGACGATTCTGATAGGCGATGCGCAGCGCATCGCGGAAGCCGCGCGTGATGGCCAGCGCGGTCGGCTCCCCCTTGCGCTCCAGCAGCGCGTTGGTGGCCACCGTGGTGCCCATCTTGACGGCGCCGATCTGCGCCACCGGTATCGGCTTGCCCTTGGCCAGGCCCATCAGCTGGCGGATGCCGGCGATGGCCGCGTCGGGATATTGTTCGGGATTCTCGGACAACAGCTTGAGCGTGCGCAGCCGGCCATCGGGCGCGCGCGCCACGATGTCGGTGAACGTACCGCCACGGTCTATCCAGAATTGCCAATCCATGCAAGCCTCACTAATGACTGAAGCGACTATTGTAGTGTCAGAAAGGCATACCGCACAGCGGCCTTTACAGAAATTTAGATGCTAAAATTGCACCATGAACCCACTTTACTCAGTCGCTGAAATCCGCGCCATCGAACAAGCCGCCGCCGCCGCGCTGCCCGCCGGCGCGTTGATGCAGCGCGCCGGCCAGGCCGGCGCTAACGCCGCGCTCGACCTGCTGCCCTTCTCCACCGCGCACGCCAGGGTACTGGTGCTGGCCGGCCCCGGCGACAACGGCGGCGACGCGCTCGAAGCGGCCGCCCACCTGTCGTTCACCGGCGCGCAGGTCACCGTCATCCATTATGCGCCGCCCGGCGCGTCCTCGCTTGAGCGCGCCGCCGCGCTGGCGCGCGCGCGCGGCAGCGACGCCCGCTTCCGCGACGCCGCCGACGCGGAGATCGCCGGCACCGAATGGAGCCTGGTGGTCGACGGCCTGTTCGGCATCGGCCTCAGGCGCCCGCTGACCGGCGCGCTGCGCGAACTGGCGCTGGCGGTCAATGCATTGAGCTGCCAGGTGCTGGCGCTGGACGTGCCCAGCGGCCTTGACGCCGACACCGGCGCCATCGTCGGCCCGGACGGCGTCGCCATCCACGCCACGCACACGATCAGCTTCATCGGCGACAAGCCCGGCCTGCACACCTGCGACGGCCGCGACTACGCCGGCCTGGTGGACGTCTCGCGGCTGGAGATCGACGCCAGCCATTTCACGCCGGCCCGGCTGCACCTGAACAACGTCAAATTCTTCTCGCGCCACCTGCGCGCGCGGCGCCACAATTCGCACAAAGGCAGCTACGGCAATGTCGCCGTGATCGGCGGCGCGCGCGGCATGAGCGGCGCGCCGTTGCTGGCGGCGCGGGCCGCGCTGCACAGCGGCGCCGGCCGCGTCTACGCGCTGTTCGCCGAGGACGCGCTGGCGTGCGACCCGGTCCAGCCGGAACTGATGTGCCGCCTCGCCGGCGACTTCGACATGAGCCTGGCCACGCTGGTGATCGGCCCCGGCCTGGGCGCCTCGCGCCACGCGGCGGAACTGCTGGCGCGCGCGGTCGGCTGCGGCAGCGCGCTGCTGGCCGACGCCGACGCGCTCAACCTACTGGCCGCCGACCCGGCGCTGCAAAGCGCGCTGGCCAAGCGTCCGGCCGCCGTGGTGTTGACGCCGCACCCGCTGGAAGCGGCGCGCCTGCTCGGCGTCGGCATCGCCGACGTGCAGGCCGACCGCGTCGCGGCCGCGCGCACGCTGGCCGCGCGGCTGCACGCCTGCGTGATCTTAAAAGGATCGGGAACGGTGATCGCCTCACCGGGCGGCAACGCCGTCATCAACACCACCGGCAATCCGGCGCTGGCCACGGCCGGCACCGGCGACGTGCTGGCCGGATTGTGCGGCAGCCTGCTGGCGCAAGGCTGGCCGCAATGGGAAGCGGCGCTGGCCGCCGTCTGGCTGCACGGCATGGCGGCCGACGTACTGGTGACCGAAGGCACGGGCCCGATCGGCCTCGCCGCCGGCGAGCTGATCCCGGCGATCCGCGTCGCGCTCAACCGCATGGTCCAGCACCACGGCCATTAAACTTCGGTGTCAAACTTCGGTGGGCTTAAACCAGGCGGCCGGCGGCGATGGTGATGGTGCGGCCGCAGCGGGCGGCCATGGCCTGGTCGTGCGTCACCAGCACCAGCGTCGAGCCGTGCTGGCGATTCAATTCGAACATCAGCTTGATGACGGATTCGCCGGTGGCCGCGTCCAGGCTGCCGGTCGGCTCGTCGGCAAACAGCAGCGGCGGCTCGGTGACGAAGGCGCGCGCCAACGCCACGCGCTGCTGCTCGCCGCCGGACAGGTACTTCGGATAGTGCTTCAGGCGGCTGGCCAGGCCGACCCGCTCCAGCATCGCCTCGGCCCGCTCGCGCGCATGCGTGGCGCCGCTCAGCTCCAGCGGCAGCATGACGTTTTCCACCGCGGTCAAATGCGCCAGCAGCTGGAAGGACTGGAACACAAAACCCAGCCTGGCCTTGCGCAGCGCGGCGCGGCCGTCTTCATCCAGGGCATAAATGTCCACGCCGTCGAGCATGACCTTGCCGGCGCTGGGCGTGTCCAGCCCGGCCAGCAAGCCCAGCAAAGTCGACTTGCCGGAACCGGAAGCGCCTACAATGGCGAGCGTCTCGGCTTTTTGCACGGTAAAATCCACCTCGTGCAGGATCGTCAGCTCGCCGCTGGCGTCGGCGACGCGCTTGGCCAGGCCGCTGACGGCAATCGCGGGCTGCGCCAACGCCGGCGACGGCGAGACCGCCGCTGCAACTGAACCCGGACCATCCGGCATGAAATTGGAAGACGCTTTAGGGAAGTCGGGCATGCTGAAATTGTTAAATGATTTGTCAAAAAAACTGAGTGTACACGCACTGGCCGCCCTGCTCCTGTTATCGGCAGCGGCGAGCGCCTATTCTGCACCAAAAACCGTGCTTGTGCTCGGCGACAGCCTGTCGGCCGAATACGGCCTGGCGCGCGGCGCCGGCTGGGTCGCGCTGGCCGAGCAAAAGCTCAAGCAGCAAAACATCGAGGCCACCGTGGTCAACGCCAGCGTCAGCGGCGAGACCACCAGCGGCGGCCGCTCGCGCCTGCCGGCCCTGCTGGAAAAATACAAGCCGGCGCTGGTGGTCATCGAACTGGGCGCCAACGACGGCCTGCGCGGCCTGCCGGTCGCCGCCGCGCAAGCCAACCTGCGCGCGATGGTCGACGCCGCCGCCAAGGCCGACGCCAAGGTCATGCTGATCGGCATGCGCATGCCGCCCAACTACGGCCGCGACTACGCCGACAAATTCTTCGCCATGTACGGCACGCTCAGCCAGGAGATCAAGGCGCCGCTGGTGCCCTTCATGCTCGAAGGCGTGGCCGAGAAGCCGCAGCTGTTCCAGCCGGACCGCCTGCACCCGCTGGCCGAAGCCCACCCCATCATCCTGGCCAATATCTGGCCTACCCTGCAAAAAACCATCAAGGCAAAATGAAGTATCCGGAAATTCTCAGCTTCGAAGACGTGCTCCTGCAACTGGACAGCTTCGACGCCATCATCGACGCCCGCAGCCCGTCCGAATACGCGATCGACCACCTGCCCGGCGCCATCAACGCGCCGGTGCTGGACGACGAGCAGCGCATCCGCGTCGGCACCATGTACAAGCAGATCGGCTCGTTCGAAGCCAAGAAGGTCGGCGCGGCGCTGGTGGCCAGGAACATCGCCAACCACATCGAGCAGCTGTGGCTGGACAAGCCGCGCGAATGGCGGCCGCTGGTCTATTGCTGGCGCGGCGGCAACCGCAGCGGCTCGATGGCGCACATCCTGGCCAAGGTCGGCTGGCCGGTGGTGCAGCTGGACGGCGGCTACAAGGCCTTCCGCGCCCACGTCAACGCCGAGCTGGAGCAAGCGCCGACGCTCAACTTCAGGGTCATCTGCGGCACCACCGGCAGCGGCAAGAGCCGCCTGCTGGAAATGCTGCACGCGCAAGGCGCGCAGGTGCTGGACCTGGAGCAGTTGGCGGCGCACCGCGGCTCGGTGCTGGGCGACCTGCCGAGCCAGCCGCAGCCCAGCCAGAAAGCCTTTGAAAGCAGCATCTGGAACAGGCTGCGCCGCTTCGACCCGGCGCGCCCCGTGTTCGTCGAATCGGAAAGCAAGAAAGTGGGCAACCTGCGCGTGCCGGCCGCGCTGATGGACACCATGCGCGCCTCGGACTGCATCTCGCTGACGCTGTCCCGCGCCAACCGCGTGCGGCTGCTGATGGAAGACTACGAGCACTTCCTGGCCAGCCCGGCCTCGCTCAACGAGCAGCTGCAGCACCTGACGACGCTGCACGGCCGCGAAAAGATCGCCCGCTGGCACGCGATGTCGAACGCCGGCCAGATGGCGCCGCTGGTCGAGGAACTGCTGGCCGATCACTACGACCCCGCCTACCTGCGCTCGATCGACCGCAACTTCATCAAATTCGACCAGGCCACGCCGCTGGAACTGGACGACATCGACAGCGCGGCCTTCAGCGCCGCCGCCCTGCAATTGACCGCCGCTACGTAGTAACCACAACTCCCACAGTAGTGCATCGCCCAAAGTAGTGCAGACCACCTGCGCGCGCCGAACACACTTTGTTACACGGCCGCGCCGGTGATGCTACTTACGGGATTTGCTTATACGCACTAAATGATCCCCCTCGGTCGGCCGGCGTCGCTCCCGCAAAGTATTTACATGGCTTTCATTTTGAAATCCGTGGCATGCATTTTGCGGTTAGGTAAGAAATGTTATGACAGTTTCATTTCTCAACCCTGAAGGAGCGGTACCGATGAAGCAACCGATGCGCATGAAAAAACGTTTATTGACGCAAGCTGTATTACTGGCCCTGCAAGCGGGCGCCTGCACCGCAGCCCTGGCCGCCGAAGACAGCGCCGCCGCACCGGCAGCCCCCGCCGCGGTTGGCGACAATATCGAGGCGGTCATCGTCACCGGCACGCGCCGCAGCGGCCTCAAGGCGGTCGACAGCGCCTCGCCGATCCAGGTGCTCGACTCGGGCTCGCTGGAACGCACCGGCCAGCCGGACCTGATCCAGGCGCTGGCGCAAAACCTGCCCTCCTTCACCGCCCAGGCCTTCGGCGGCGACACCGCCAACCTGACGCTGTCGGCCCGCCTGCGCGGCCTGAGCCCGAACGACACGCTGGTGCTGGTCAACGGCAAGCGCCGCCACACCACCGCCAACCTGGCCGTGCTGGCCGGCCCGTTCCAGGGCGGCGCCGCCACCGACCTGAATTTCATCCCGGTGGCCGCCATCGACCACATCGAAGTGCTGCAGGACGGCGCGGCCGCCCAGTACGGCACCGACGCCATCGCCGGCGTCATCAACATCATCCTCAAGAAGGACAGCTCGGGCGGCTCGCTGACCACCACCGGCGGCGCCTACATCGACCAGGGCGGCCAGACCGGCGACGCCTCGTTCAACATGGGCTTCGAGCCCAACGACAAGAGCTACATCAACGTCACCGGCGAGCACAAGTACCACGCCCACAGCGACCGCTCCGACATCGACCCGCGCGTGGTCAACGCCGCCAACCTGGCCGCCATGCCCAACCTGACCAAGGCCGACGGCTACCCCTACGCCAACAAGATCGCCGGCGACGCCGCCTACCACATCTCGCTGCTGTCGCTCAACGCCGGATACGACCTCGGCGGCACCGAGCTGTACACCACCGCCACCTACGGCAAGAAGACCGCCGACGCCTTCGAGAACTACCGCGTGCCGAGCCGCCTGCCCAAGGTCTACCCGAACGGCTTCAATCCGCGCGAGGCGCTGGACGAAACCGACTTCGGCTTCACCGCCGGCGCCAAGGGCCTGCTGGCCGGCTGGAACTGGGACCTGAGCAGCACCTACGGCAAGGACGAGGCCGACATCGGCGTGGTCAACTCCGGCAACATCTCGCTGTTCAACGACACCGGCGCGACGCCGACCGAATTCCACGCCGGCACCTTCACCGCCAGCCAATGGACCACCTCGCTGGAACTGGCCAACGAATTCGCGGTCGGCTGGTCCAGCCCGCTGAGCGTGGCCGGCGGCCTCGAATACCGCCGCGACACCTACGCGATCGGCGCCGGCGACGCCGCCTCGCGCTACAAGGAAGGCTCGCAATCGTATCCGGGCTTCTCGCTGACCGACGCGGGCAGCCACAGCCGCAACAACAAATCGGTGTACATCGACGTCGCCGGCTCGCCGATCGCCAACCTGAAACTGGACGTGGCCGCCCGCTACGAAAAATACAGCGACTTCGGCAGCGCGCGGGTCGGCAAGTTCACCGGCCGCTACGACTTCACGCCGGCCGTCGCGCTGCGCGGCACCATCAGCAACGGCTTCCGCGCGCCGACCATGGCCGAGCAATACTACTCGGCCACCAACGTCTCGCCGACCCAGGCCTCGGTGCAGCTGGCGCCGAATTCGCCGGCCGCGTCGCTGATCGGCATCAACGGTTTGAAATCGGAAAAATCCACCAACTACAGCGTCGGCCTGGTGCTGCACCCGATCGCCAAATCGACGCTGACGATCGACGCCTACAGCATCGAGATCCGCGACCGCATCGTCGGCAGCGGCACCTTGTTCGGCTCCGGCAACACGGTGAACTCGCCGGCGGTGGTGGCGGCGATCAAAGCCAACGGCAACATCCTCGACCCGACCGTGACCCGTACCGGCATCAGCGTGTTCTCGAACGCGGCCGACACCAAGAACACGGGGCTGGAAGCGGTGTTCTCGTACAGCAGCAACTTTGCGGGAATGGGACGGGTGGACTGGTCGGCGGCCTACAACTACAACAAGGTCGAAGTCACCAAGATCAACCAGGCGCCGTCGCAATTGCTGCCGCAGAAGTTGCTGGACCAGGCGGCGATCGCCTCGCTGGAGAGTTCGTCGCCGAAGACCCGCTTGAATCTGGGTGCGCTGTGGAAGCTGGGCGACTGGACGGTGAACCTGCGCGAGTCGCTGTATGGTCCGTCGTCTTCATACAGTTCGCTGAACAACGTCGATTACTACCAGACCAAGATCGACACCTTGTTCACCACCGACCTCGAAGTCTCGTACCGCGCCACCAAGGCGATCACGGTGTCGGCCGGCGCCAACAACCTGTTCAACAAGTATCCGGACAAGGTGAACCAGGCCTACATCACGGCCGCGCGCGCGGCGCAGAACACGGCGGCGGTCACGCAATACCCGTCGTTTTCGCCGATCGGCATCAACGGCGGCTACTACTACGCCCGCCTCAACTACACCTTCTAAAGCAACTCCGGGGTCAGGTCCAAAACCTGGACACGACCTGAAGTGTAGCAATCTGTATGGCCGAGGTCGTGTCCAGGTTTTGGACCTGACCCCGGATGTAAAAAGGGCTGCGTAGTCGCAGCCCTTTTTTTACTTCACTTCGGTGACCGTCGTCTTGACGATCGGCTTGAGGATTTTTACCTTGGCTTTTTGCTTCAGCAGTTCGACGTATTCATACATCTCTTGCTGCGCCAGGATGGTGCCGATCTGCTCGGCTTCGGCCTTGCGCTGCTCGACGTTCTGCTCGGCTGGCTGCTGCACCTTGCCGATGCGGTACACGCCGTAGCCCATGCCCGGCACGTCCACGCCGACGTAGGCCGGCAGCTTGCTGGTGTCGGCTTTCATGATCGCTTGCATGGCCAGGCCGTTGATGTTCTCAGGCTTGGAGCGCGAGACCAGCTTGGCGGCGGCAAAGCCGGTGGCGTCGCCCGATTTCTTGAAGGCGGCCAGTTTCTCTTCGCCAGCCTTGGCGGCCAGCTTGGCGGCTTCTTCCATCGTCACGCGCTGACGGATCTGTGCATCGACTTCGGCCAGCGGACGCTTGGACGCAGGCTTGAAGTCGACGATGCGGCCAGCCACCAAGGTGCTCGGCGCGGTCTCGACCGCTTCGGTGTTGCGCTTGCTGCTGATCGAGTCGTTGGAGAACAGCGCGGCCAGGAACTTGGCGTTGTTGTACGGCGCAGGACCAGCCATCGGCGATGGCGTGCGCGAAATGCCGGCGGCGGTTTCGATCTTCAGGCCCAGCTTGTCGGCAACCGGCTTCAGGCTGTCGGACTGCTCGTACACGGTGTTGGTGAAGGCTTCAGCCATTTCCGAATACTTCTTGGCGGCTTTCTGCTTTTTCAGCGCTTCGGCCACTTCGACCTTGGCGGCGTCCAGCGGCTTGACCACGGCAGGCTTGAGTTCGGTCACGGTCAGCACGTGGTAGCCGAATTCCGATTCCACCGGGTCGCTGATCTCGCCCTGCTTCAGCTTGCCGATCGCGGTTTCCACCGGCGCGACCAGCGTGCCTTTTTCGATCACGCCCAGGTCGCCGCCCTGCTCGGCCGAACCCGGATCTTCCGACTTGGCCTTGGCGATGGCGGCGAATTGCGCTGGATTCTTGCGCACTTCGGCGGCAATGGCGTCGGCCTTGGCCTTGGCGGCTGCCTTGTCGGCGGCGCTGGCGCCTTTCTTGACGGTCACCAGGATGTGGCTGGCGCGGCGGCTCTCAGGCGTGGTGAAACCGGCCTGGTTGGCGTTGTAGTAGGCCGCCACTTCGGCGTCGGTGACGGCGATCTGGCTCAGCACCGCGTCGTTGTTGAACACCACGTACTCGATCTTGGCCTGTTCCGGCAGTTCGAAGAACTTGCTGTTCTTGTCGTAGAAGGCCTTGACCATCTCGTCGGTCACCTTGACCTGCGGGACGAAGTCGGTGACCGGCAACAGCAGTTCCTGCACTTCGCGTTCCTGCGCGCCGATGTCGGACAGCGTCTTGGAAATGGTGCGCGGCGCGAAGCCGGTGCCCTGGATCGCGTTGCCCAGCTGTTGCAGCGCCATGTCGCGGCGCATGCGGGCATCGTTCTGCTCCGGACGCAGGCCTTGCGCGGCCAGGATGGCGATGTAGCGCTCCTTGTCGAAGGCGCCGGGGCCGCCGAACATCTCGACGATGGCCTTCTGCAGCTGCGCATCGGACACGCTCAGGTTGGAATGGATCACTTCAGCCGCGATCGCGCGCTCGGCGATCAGCTGGTCAAGGATGTTTTGCTTGAATTCCGGCGTGTCGAACATCTTCTGGTCGAACTGGGCGCCGAGGCGCTGGCGATAAGAGTCCAGCTGGTTGCGCAAGGCGTTGTCGAACTCAAGCTGGCTCAAAGGTTTGCCGTCGATCTTGGCGATCGTGGTGGCGTCGTCGCCGAAGCTTTGGTAACTGCCGATACCGACGAATGCAAACGACGGGACGATGATGATCGCCAGGAGTATTTGCATCAAGCGTTGATGGGTACGAATAAATTCAAACATGGTCTGCCAATTCGGATTGAGTGGAACTTGCACATACAAAAAAAGCGAACTCGCGTTCGCCAATTCCGGTTCGCGGATTTTACAGTGCACACCCCTCCATAGCAAGGGTAAATCCTTGGCAAAACAGACACGTTGCCCGTGCGGGCAACAAAAAGCCCGCCGCAGCGGGCTTGAAACCGCTCCAGGCCGGATTTAGCCCCGGCGCCGGCGGCGCGCCACGGCGCCCAGCAGGCCCAGGCCGCCAAGCAGCATGCCGTAGCTTGCCGGTTCCGGCACCGGCGCGGCGGCGCTGGCGACGGCCACACGGTCCAGCAGCGCGCCCTGGTTGTCGTTGCCGCTGTCGATGAAACTGAAGCCGGCCTTGCCGGTGGAGGTCGCGGTGTAGCTCAGTGTGTAGGTGGTGAAGGCGTCGCCGGCGTTGCGGGTGTAGACCTGGCTGACGCTGCCGAAATTGACTTCGACCGTGTCGGGGCCGGCGCCGCGCTGGTTGCCGGCCAGGTCAAAGCTCAGCGTGTAGGTCTGGCCGCTGACCACCGACACCGCGTTGGCGAAGATGCCGGCGTTGTTGCTGGAGCCATCCAGGTCGATGTAGCGGCCGTTGCCGGGCGCCAGGTCGAAGATGCCGCCGGCGCCGATCACGTCGACCGTGCCGCCGCTGACCGACCAGCCGCCGTTGAAGCTGAGCGCGTTCAGCGCCAGCGTGTCGGTGTCGAAATTATCGGCGTACACCGTGGCCGCCTGGGCCGCCGATGCGCTGAGCAAGGCTGCCCCGATAAGGATTTTTTTAAAGAACATAATATTTCCCCTCCGCTTTAAATTACATTTTAAGCAATCAAGTTAATACAATGTCACGGCATATCCGCCAGGACGCCGCATTTTACAAGCCTCCAGTCCGCCACTCGCGCACGGTACCGGCAGATAATAAAAGTTTCTAAGGGAGATATTAATGAGGATAATCGAATAATACGGAGCGGAAAAAGAAAAACCCCGCAGCTTAATATAAGCTGCGGGGCATCTTGTTCTTGGCGGAGCGGACGGGACTCGAACCCGCGACCCCCGGCGTGACAGGCCGGTATTCTAACCAACTGAACTACCGCTCCTTGGTCAAACTCAATGTTGTATTTTGTTGGCGGAGCGGACGGGACTCGAACCCGCGACCCCCGGCGTGACAGGCCGGTATTCTAACCAACTGAACTACCGCTCCAACAAAACACTGGGTACTACTTTTTACTGCAGCAAAACTGGTGGGCGGTGAGAGGCTCGAACTCCCGACCTAAGCCTTGTAAGGGCTCCGCTCTACCAACTGAGCTAACCGCCCAATCTTGCCTTTAATGAGCAGCTTGTTGCTGTGCTGCTCACTGAAGTCCGTTAGTTTACAGCATCTTTCAAAGCTTTACCAGCTTTAAATTTAGGAACTTTCGCTGCCTCGATGGTGATCTCTTCCTTGGTGCGCGGATTGCGGCCGGTACGGGCAGCGCGTTCGCTCACGGAGAAGGTACCAAAGCCGACCAGGGTCACGCTGTCGTTCTTTTGCAGGGTGGTGGTTACACCGTCGATCACCGCGTCCAGCGCGCGTGCAGCAGCCGCTTTCGAGATATCAGCGGTGGTAGCAATATGGTCGATCAATTCAGTCTTATTCAAAGCAATTCCCCGTCACAAAGGTTATATCGGTCGCCCCACAAAAAATACGGCATTTAAAAACCGAGTGCGGGGCCGAGAAAAATCTCAGGCCGTATTAAACAAGCCAGCCCGCCCCTGTGTCAAGCGCTGCACTGTAGAAAAACAGGCTTAAATAACAAACAGGCGCTATAAAAGCGCCTGTTTGTGCACAACAAGTTACTAATGCGGCGGAAAAGTTAGTGTTTTACCACTTCCGTTTGGCCGTCGGCTTTGGCGGCGGCCGCAGCCACCGCTTCCACCGGTGCGGTTTCCGTCAGCGCTTCCGGCATGCGTTCCAGCGCGATTTCCAGCACTTTGTCGATCCAACGCACCGGCACGATCTCCAGCTTGTTTTTGACGTTGTCCGGAATGTCGGCCAGGTCCTTGACGTTCTGCTCGGGGATCAGCACGGTCTTGATGCCGCCGCGCTGCGCCGCCAGCAGCTTTTCTTTCAAGCCGCCGATCGGCAGCACTTCGCCGCGCAGGGTGATCTCACCCGTCATGGCCACGTCCGCGCGGACCGGAATCCCGGTGAACACCGACACCATCGCCACCGTCATCGCCGCGCCGGCCGAAGGACCGTCTTTCGGCGTTGCGCCTTCCGGCACGTGGATGTGGATGTCGCTCTTCTCAAACACCTCGTTCTTGATGCCGAGGCGATTGGCGCGGCTGCGCACCACGGTGCGGGCTGCCTCGATCGACTCCTTCATCACGTCGCCCAGGGTGCCGGTGCGTATCACGCCGCCCTTGCCCGGCATCTGCACGGCCTCGATGGTCAGCAGATCGCCGCCCACCTCGGTCCATGCCAGACCCACGACCTGGCCGATCTGGTTTTCCTTTTCCGCGACGCCGAAATCGTAGCGGCGCACGCCCAGGAACTTGTCCAGGTTTTTATTGGTGACCGCGACCTTCTTATCCGATTTTTTCAGCAGCAGCATCTTGACGACTTTGCGGCAGATTTTCGACACTTCGCGTTCCAGCGAACGGACGCCGGCTTCGCGGGTGTAGTAGCGGATGATGTCGCGCAGCGCCGACTCGGCCACCGAGATTTCATCTTCCTTCAGACCGTTGTTCTTGATCTGCTTCGGCAGCAGGTAGCGCTGGGCGATGCTGGTCTTCTCGTCTTCCGTGTAACCGGACAGGCGGATCACTTCCATGCGGTCCAGCAGCGCCGGCGGGATGTTGTACGAGTTCGACGTCGCCACGAACATCACATCGGACAGGTCGAAATCGACTTCGATGTAGTGGTCGGAGAACGTGTGGTTTTGCTCGGGGTCCAGCACCTCCAGCAGGGCCGACGACGGATCGCCGCGGAAGTCCGCGCCCATCTTGTCGATCTCGTCCAGCAGGAACAGCGGATTGCGCACGCCGACTTTCGCCAGCGACTGCAGCACCTTGCCCGGCATCGAGCCGATGTAGGTGCGGCGGTGGCCGCGGATCTCGGCTTCGTCGCGCACGCCGCCCAGGGCCATGCGCACGAACTTGCGGTTGGTGGCGCGGGCGATGGACTGGCCCAGCGAGGTCTTGCCGACGCCCGGAGGACCGACGAAGCACAGGATCGGCGCTTTCAGCTTGTCGACGCGCTGTTGTACCGCGAGGTATTCCAGGATGCGTTCCTTGACCTTATCCAGGCCGTAGTGATCGCCTTCCAGCACTTTCTCGGCGTTCGACAGGTCGTTGTTGACCTTGGATTTTTTCTTCCATGGCAGGCTCACCAGCGTGTCGATGTAGTTGCGCACGACGGTGGCTTCGGCCGACATCGGCGACATCAGCTTGAGTTTTTTCAGTTCGGCGGTGGCCTTGTCCAGCGCCTCTTTCGGCATCTTGGCCAGCGCGACTTTCTTCTCCAGCTCGTCCAGGTCGGCGCCGTCCTCGCCCTCGCCCAGTTCCTTCTGGATGGCTTTGACCTGTTCGTTCAGGTAGTACTCGCGCTGCGACTTTTCCATCTGGCGCTTGACGCGGCCGCGGATGCGCTTCTCGACCTGCAGGATGTCGAGTTCGCCTTCCAGCTGGCCCAGCAAGTGTTCCAGGCGCTTGGCCACGCTGAAGATTTCCAGGATCACCTGTTTCTGCTCAAGCTTCAGCGGCAGGTGCGCGGCGACGGTGTCGGCCAAGCGGCCGGCGTCGTCGATGCCCGACAGCGAAGCGAGGATTTCAGGCGGGATCTTTTTGTTCAGCTTGACGTACTGGTCGAACTGCTGAACGATGGCGCGGCGCATCGCTTCGATTTCCGAGTCGTCGCCCAGCTCGGAATCGAGCGGCGTCAGGTCGGCCACGAAGTGCGTCGGCGCGTCGGTGATGCGATTGATGCGCGCGCGCTGAGCGCCCTCGACCAGCACCTTCACGGTGCCGTCAGGCAGTTTCAGCATTTGCAGAATATTGGCCACGCAGCCGATCTCGTAGATATCGGAAGCAGAAGGTTCGTCCTTGGCAGCGGCTTTTTGCGCGGCAAGCATGATGCTCTTGCCCTGCTCCATAGCGGCTTCCAGCGCCTTGATCGATTTTGGGCGCCCTACGAACAGCGGTATCACCATATGCGGGAAAACTACAACATCCCGCAGCGGCAATAACGGCAGTTGAGTTTGCTCAGTTAATTTGGAAGTTGTCATGGCGTACCTTATGTGAAAGCGTGATTATGATGTGGGCGCTGATTTGCCAAATCACAAGACCGAACTGCAACAAATAATTCTCCTAAAGAAGAGTATTCAAGGATGCGAGTCGACCTCTAAAAGAATACATCAAATAAAAAAGCCACGCGCGACAGGGCAGTCACGAGTGGCTTTCCGAATGAAGCCTGTATTCTTTTATTGATTTAAATTGTACCGCCTTGCCTCACGGATGCGAAATGAATTTTGCATCGGCAAGGACAAGTGTGCACAAGTTATTTAATTCTCACCAGACGCCTTGGCCTGGTCTTGATATATCAATAAAGGTTTGGCGCCACTGGTGATGGTATTCTCATCAATAACCACTTTGGTGACATTGGTTTCATTTGGCAGTTCATACATCGTATCCAGCAATGCGTGTTCCAGGATCGAACGCAGGCCGCGCGCGCCAGTCTTGCGCGCCAGCGCCTTTTTGGCGATGGCATGCAGGGCGGCCGGACGGATTTCCAGTTCGGCGCCTTCCATGTCCAGCAGCTTGGAATACTGCTTGACCAGCGCGTTCTTCGGCTCGACCAGGATCTGGATCAGCGCTTCCTCGGTCAGTTCCGACAGCGTGGCGACCACCGGCAGGCGGCCCACCAGTTCGGGGATCAGGCCGAACTTGATCAAGTCTTCCGGTTCCGCTTCCAACAGCATTTCGCTGGCGTTGCGCTCCGACTTGCTCTTCACGGTGGCCGAGAAGCCGATGCCGGATTTCTCCGAACGGTTGGCGATGACCTTGGCCAGGCCGTCAAATGCGCCGCCGCAGATGAACATGATGTTGGTGGTGTCGATCTGCACGAAGTCCTGGTTAGGATGCTTGCGCCCGCCTTGTGGCGGCACCGAGGCCATGGTGCCCTCGATCAGTTTCAGCAGCGCCTGCTGCACGCCCTCGCCCGACACGTCGCGGGTGATCGACGGATTGTCCGACTTGCGCGAGATCTTGTCGATCTCGTCGATGTAGACGATGCCGCGCTGGGCCTTGTCGACGTCGTAGTTGCAGCTTTGCAACAGTTTCTGGATGATATTCTCGACGTCCTCGCCCACATAGCCCGCTTCGGTCAGCGTGGTGGCGTCGGCGATGACGAACGGCACGTTCAGCATGCGCGCCAGGGTCTGGGCCAGCAGGGTCTTGCCGGAGCCGGTAGGGCCGACCAGCAGGATGTTGCTCTTGGCCAGTTCGATATCGTCTTTCTTGCCCAGGTGCTTCAAGCGCTTGTAGTGGTTGTACACCGCCACCGACAGGATGCGCTTGGCCGTTTGCTGGCCGATGACGTACTGGTCCAGCAAGTCCTTGATTTCGTGCGGGGTCGGCAGGTCCGACTTGGCGCCCGTGACCGACTCGATGGCCGAGGTTTCATCGCGGATGATGTCGTTGCACAGATCGATGCATTCGTCGCAGATGAAGACCGACGGGCCGGCGATGAGTTTCTTTACCTCATGCTGGCTTTTGCCGCAAAACGAGCAGTACAGTAATTTTTCGCCGCTGGAGGATTTTTTGTCTGACATGGGGCAGTTTTCTTTGGGTTACTGAAAGGCTTAGCTGTTGCCAGGAAGCAGTGATCGCTACGAATGCAGTCCGGAAAAGTCCGCCTACAACCACATGCTACCCGAAATAAAAACGAAACGCCCGAACGATTAATCGCCCGGGCGTCTTTTCAGCCATGCTGCGATGGAAGCATCAAGCCCGGGTGGCCAACATTTTGTCGATCAAACCGTACTCTACAGCCTCTTCCGCCGACATGAAACGATCGCGATCGGTGTCTTTGGCGATCTGCTCGACGGATTGGCCGGTACGCTCGGCCATGATCGAGTTCAGACGGTGACGCAGGTACAGGATTTCCTTGGCCTGGATTTCGATGTCCGAAGCCATGCCTTGCGAGCCGCCCGACGGCTGGTGAATCATGATGCGCGAGTTCGGCAGCGAGAAACGCTTGCCCTTGGCGCCGGCGGCCAGCAGGAAGGCGCCCATCGAGGCGGCCATGCCGGTGCACAGCGTCGAGACGTCCGGCTTGATGAACTGCATCGTATCGAAGATCGCCAGGCCGGCCGACACGGAGCCGCCCGGAGAGTTGATGTACAGCGAGATGTCCTTGTCTGGATTTTCGCTTTCCAGGAACAGCAACTGGGCCACCACCAGGTTGGCCATCTGGTCGTTGACCGGGCCGACCATGAAGATAATGCGTTCCTTGAGCAGGCGCGAGTAGATGTCGTAAGAGCGCTCGCCGCGGCCGCTTTGTTCCACCACCATCGGCACCAGGCCGAGCATTTCAGTGTCCAGCGCCGGATTTCGGTTCATACCAGTCATTCCATTTCCTTGTGAAGCAGCTATAGGCCGGAGTGTGAATTTTACATCAATTCCTTGCATCAAACTCGCACGTCCGGCCGATGCTGAATTACGCTTGAGCGTTGCTTCCCATCAGTTCGTCGAAGGCAACAACCTTGGACGAAGTTTTCGACAGGCCCAGGACGTAGTTGACGACGTTTTCTTCCAATACAAGGGCTTCGACTTCGGCCAGGCGGCGGCGATCGCTGTAGTAGTACTTCAGCACTTCGCGCGGGTCTTCGTAGCTCTGTGCGAAGTCTTCGACTTGCGCCTTGACCTGTTCAGGCTGGGCTTGCAGCTTGTTCTCGCCGACCAGTTGCGACAGGATCAGGCCCAGGCGTACGCGACGCTCGGCTTTGTCCGCGAACAGTTCCGGCGGGAATGGCACGTCCTTGACGTTCATGCCGCGCTGCGCCATGTCCTGGCGGGTCATTTCGGCCAGGCGCTCGGTGTCTTGGGCGATCAGGGCCTTCGGCACGTCCAGGGTCGCGGTTTTCACCAGCGCGTCCATGACGGCTTCCTTGTTGCGCGCTTTCACGCGGCCCGCGACTTCGCGTTCCAGGTTGACTTTGATGTCTTCGCGCATTTTAGCGACGTCGCCGTCGGCCACGCCCAGCGACTTGGCGAATTCCGCACCGACTTCCGGCAGGTGCGCCCATTCCAGCTTTTTCAGGGTGATGGTGAACGATGCGGTTTTACCGGCGACGTCCTTGCCATGGTAGTCCTCTGGGAAAGCCAGTGGGAAGGTCTTGGCTTCGCCGACTTTCAGGCCGACGGTGGCGGCTTCGAATTCCGGCAGCATGCGGCCTTCGCCCAGCACGAACGTGTAGTCGTCAGCTTTGCCGCCTGGGAACTCGACGTCGTCGATCGAACCGACGAAGTCCACGGTCACGCGGTCGCCGTTGGCTGCGACTGGCGCGCCGCCGTCGCCGTGTTCGCCGGCTTCACCCTTGGTGTGGAAGTGCACGCGCTGCTTGCGCAGGATTTCGATGGTCTTGTCGATTTCCGCGTCCGAGACGTCGGCCTTGACGGTTTCGATTTCCACGGCCGACAGGTCGCCAACGACCACGTCCGGGTAGATTTCGAAGGTCGCGTCGAAGGTCAGGACGCCGGCTGGCGATTCCTGCTTAGGCTCGATGTTCGGGTAGCCTGCTACGCGCAGTTGGTTTTCGTTTGCTGCGTCGTTGAAAGCGCGGCCAACTTTATCGTTCAGCACTTCGGTCTCGATCTGATAACCGTATTGTGCCGCGACCATTTTCAGAGGAACTTTACCCGGACGGAAGCCTGGTGCCTTAGCCGTTTTGGCTTGCACTTTCAGGCGCTTCTCAACTTCGGTGCGGACTTCGGTCAGCGGGAAGGAGATCGTGATACGACGTTCGAGTTTGCCTAAGGTTTCGACTGCAGTTGCCATGTAAAAATCGTCCAAAAAATAAGAATACAGTTGGTGCGAGGAGGGGGACTCGAACCCCCACACCATTGCTGGCGTCAGGACCTAAACCTGGTGCGTCTACCAATTTCGCCATCCTCGCGGCATGTTTGCACAAAAGCAAAGGGCGACCCGTAAGTGAAAACGGTCGCCCTGTTCCTGCTAAATTTCGCAGGAGCTTTCAACTTCAACGCGGTATTTTAACGGGTTTTTCAGCGAAATGTGGCGATTTTTAATCTCTCGCCAACATTCCGGTGATTTTTGCCCATTTTCACTGTTATTGGCATGCTTTTGCCTCGCGCAACTGCTTGCGCAGCTCGGTTTGCAGCCATTGATTATCCCGATTTCGAATACTGCTGATATCTGTTTCGATTTTCCGGATGTCGTGTTCCGACGGGCAGGCCTTTTTAGGCCGAGGCGCGCCCTGTTCTTCGCGCACGGTTTCGCGCACCAGCCGGCGCAGTTCGCCGTCAGGGTATGGCGGCTTGCCCTCGTCCGCAGCCGACATGGCCGGCATGGCCATCGGCGCGGGCGGCGGGTCGTGGCGGGCGGTGGCCGGGCCGTCGACCTTGCGCTGCTCGCCGCTGGCGCACGGCGTATCCTGATAGGACAATGCGCCATTGGCTTGCCTGCAGCGGTAGATCTCCGCCTGCGCGGCGCCCGTGGCAAGCACGAGCGCCGCGCAGGCGAGCGGCCATTTCATCATAGACATGACGCTGCCTGCGATCATGCTTGCGGCTTCTCGACGCGGAACCAGGCCGCATACAGCGCCGGCAGGAACAGCAGCGTCAGCGCCGTGGCCAGGATCAGCCCGCCCATGATCGCCACCGCCATCGGCCCCCAGAACACCGAGCGCGACAACGGGATCATCGCCAGCGCCGCGGCGGCGGCCGTCAGGATGATAGGACGGCAACGGCGCACCGCCGATTCGACGATCGCGGTCCACGGGTCGTGGCCGGCCTTGATATCCTGCTCGATCTGGTCCACCAGGATCACCGAGTTACGGATAATCATGCCGAACAGCGCGATGATGCCCAGGTTGGCCACAAAGCCCAGCGGACGCCCCAGCAACAGCAAGGCCATCGCCGCCCCCGCCACGCCCAGCGGCCCGGTCAGGAACACCAGCAGCGCCCGCGAGAAGCTGTGCAGTTGCAACATCAGCAGCGTGAAGATCAGGAAGATCGCCAGCGGCAGGTTGGCCGCGATCGACGCCTCCGCCGTGCCGCTGTCGGCCGCCGCGCCCTTGACGGTGATGGCGTAGCCGGCCGGCAGCGCGTCGCGCAGCGCCTTCAGCTGCGGGTCGATCTGGCCGGAGACGGTCGGCCCCTGGATGTTGTCGGCCACGTCGGACTGCACGGTGATCGCCCAGTCGCGCCCTTCCCGCCACACCACGCCCGGCTCCCACACGAAATGCGCGCGCGCCAGCTGGCTGATGGTCACCGACTTGCCGCTGCCGGTAGGGATATTGGTGTCGTTCAGGATCGAGATGGTCTTGCGCTCCTCGATCGGCTGGCGGATCTGGATGTCGATCAGCTTGATGCCCTCGCGGAACTGGCCGATGGTGGTGCCGGACAGGATCGTGTTGGCCGCGCGCATCACCGTTTGCGAGGTCACGCCCAGCGCGCGCATCTTGTCCTGGTCCAGGTCCAGGCGCAACACCTTGATCGACTCGTTCCAGTTATCGTTGACGCCCAGCGTGTTCGGATTGGCGCGCATGATGTCCTTCACCTGGTCGGCGATGGCGCGCACCTTGTCCACCTCGCCGCCGGTCACGCGGAACTGCACCGGATACGGCACCGGCGGCCCGTTCGGCAGCAGCTTGACGCGGCCGCGCACTTCCGGGAAGTCGCGCTTGAAGATGTCGACGATCTTGTCGCGCAGCGCCGAGCGCGCGTGCAAATCCTTCGGCAGCACGACGATCTGCGACACATTGGTCTGCGGGAAGATCTGGTCCAGCGGCAGGTAGAAGCGCGGCGAGCCGGTGCCGACGTAGCTGGTCACGCTGACCACGCCGTCCTGCTTGCGGATGAAGGCCTCGAACTTCTTCACCTGCGCCTCGTTGGCGGCGAAGGTCGTGCCCTCCGGCGTCCACAGCTCGACCATCAGTTCGGGGCGGCTGGAATCCGGGAAGAACTGCTTCTCGATGAACTTGAAGCCGTACACGCCCAGCGCGAACACCACCAGCGTCGCCGCGATCGTGGTCTTGCGGTATTCGACGCACCAGTTGACCACCGCGCGGAACTTGCGGAAGCCCGGCGTATCGAACAGGTCGTGCTCGCTGCTGCCGTCCGCGTGCGGCTTGACCTTCAGCAGCACGTAGCCGAGGTAGGGCGTGAACGTCACCGCCACCACCCACGAAATCACCAGCGCCAGCGCGTTGACCGAGAACAGCGAGAAGGTGTACTCGCCCGCCGCCGACTTGGCCAGCCCGATCGGCAGGAAGCCCGCCACGGTGATCAGGGTGCCGGTCAGCATCGGGATCGCGGTGGATTTATAGGCGAAGGTGGCGGCGTCGAAGCGCGACATGCCCTCCTCCATCTTGCGCACCATCATTTCCACGGCGATGATGGCGTCGTCCACCAGCAGGCCCAGCGCGATGATCAGCGCGCCCAGCGATATCTTGTGCAGGTCGATGTCCAGCACCCGCATGAACAGGAAGGTCACCGACAGCACCAGCGGTATCGTCAGCGCCACCACCAGGCCGGGACGCACGTCCAGCCGCAGCCTGGGCTTGGAATGCAGGCCCAGCGCGACGAAGCTGACGGCCAGCACGATCAGCACCGCCTCGATCAGCGTGTGCACGAACTCGCCGACCGAAGCCTTGACGGCTTCCGGCTGGTCCGACACGCGCTCCAGTTCGATACCGACCGGCAGCTTGGCCTTCATCTCGGCCACGGTCTTCTCCATGTGCTTGCCGAGCTGGATGATGTTGCCGCCCTTCTCCATCGACACGCCCAGGCCGATCACTTCCTTGCCGTTGAAACGCATCTTGTTGCCCGGCGGGTCCTGGTATTCGCGCTTGATGACGGCGAAGTCGCCCAGGCGGAAGGTGGTGCCGTTGGCGCGCAGCTCCAGCTCTTCCAGGTCCTTGACGGTCTTCAGCGCGCCGGTCACCCGCACCTGCAGGTTATCGGTCGGCGTCACCAGCACGCCGGTGGCCTCGACGCTGTTCTGCGTGGCGATCTGGTTGACGATGGCCTCGAACGGAATGCCCAGCTGCGCGAATTTCTTGTGCGAGAACTCGATGTTGATCTTCTCGTCCTGCACGCCGAACAGCTCGACCTTGGACACCAGCGGCACGCCCAGCAGCTGCTGGCGCACGAAGTCGGCGTAGTCCTTCATCTCGGCATAGGTAAAGCCGTCGCCGGACAGCGCGAAGATGGAACCGTAGGTATCGCCGAACTCGTCGTTGAAGAACGGTCCCTGCACGCCCGAAGGCAAGGTGCCGCGGATGTCGCCGATCTTCTTGCGCACCTGGTACCAGGATTGCGCCACTTCCTTGGGCGGCGCCGATTCGCGCAGCTTGAGGATGATGGTGGTCTCGCCCGGCTTGGAATAGCTCGATATTTCGTCGATATCGGGCGTTTCCTGCAGTTTTTTCTCCAGCTTGTCGGTGACCTGCTCGGCCATCTGCAGCGAGGTCGCGCCCGGCCAGTTGGCCCGCACCACCATCGCGCGGAAGGTAAACGGCGGATCCTCGTCCTGGCCCAGGTTGGAATAGCTGAGCGCGCCGCCGATCAGCAGCACCGCGATCAGGTAGCGCGTCAGCGGGATATGTTCTAGCGCCCAGCGTGAGAGATTGAAGCCGTCCTTCATTTGGCGGCCCCTGCGACGGCCGGTGCGGGCGCAGTGGGAACGTCGTCGCCGAGGATCTTGACTTTCTGGCCCGGCTTGAGCAGGTTGACGCCCGCCGTGACCACGGTCTGGCCGGCCTTGACGCCACTCGAGAGCACCAGATCGTTGCCGGCCGCGCCGGCGATGGTGACCGGCACCAGCTTGACGACGCCGCCCTCCACCACCCACACCGAGGTCGCGGATTTTTCATAGAACAGCGCGGTCAGCGGCACCTTGATCTGCGGCGTCGGGGTCTTGGAGGCGAACTGCACCACGGCCGTCATGCCCAGCTTGGCCTCGGCCAGGCTGTCCGGGATCGAGACCTTGACCGTGTAGGTGCGGGTCGAAGGATCGGCCACCGGCGAGATTTCGCGGATCTTGCCCGCCACCACATTCTTCGGATCGGCCCACAGGCGCACCTGCACGTCCTGGATGCGGCGCAGCGTGTCGACCTTGTCTTCCGGCAGGCCGATGACGATTTCCTTCTCGCCCGACTTGGCCACCCGCACCACCGGCGTGCCGGCCGCCATGACCTGGCCGACTTCGGCGTCGACCGCCGTCACCACGCCGTCCACATCCGACACCAGCTGCGCATAGCCGGCCTGGTTGGACTGGCCGCGATACGCCGCCCGGGAGGCATCGACATTCGCCTGCGCGGATTTATAGGTGGAATCCTTGGCGTCCAGCACCGCCTGGCTGACGAAGCTCTTGCTGCGCAGTTCCTGGTAGCGCTGCAGCTCGGCCTTGGCCAGGTCGCGATTGGTTTCGGCGGCGCGCAGGCCGGCCAGCGCCTGCGCCTGCGACAGCTGCAAGTCCTGCGGATCGAGCTGCATCAGCAGCTGGCCGTGCTTGACCAGCGTGCCGACGTCGACCTTGCGGCTGACGATCTTGCCGCCGACGCGGAAACCCAGCCGCGATTCCACGCGCGGCCGCACCTCGCCGGAAAACTCGGCGTTGACGTCGATATCGCTGCTGGCCAGCTTGATGGCGCGCACCGGGCGGATGTCTTCGACCTTCTCGGCCGGCTTGGAACAGGCGGCCAACGTGGCGGCCAACAGGGTGATAAATAGAAGGGAAATTTTAGGGGCAACCACGGCATCTTCCTTTAACTTGCTCTGGACTGTAGATAGCACTACTATTACGGGTTGGAAATTAATGACTTTCCGTTAATTAATTATAAGCCGAGCAAATTCGTTTGCAAATGACTTTTGCGTCATTAATTTTATTTTTTGCTTTTGGGCCCCGTTTTATGCCGGTTGATCACTACGAAAATTTCCCTGTCGCGTCGATTCTGTTGCCAAGCCGGCTACGTCCGGCGGTTGAAGCCATCTACGCCTTCGCCCGCAGCGCCGACGACCTGGCCGACGAAGGCGACGCCACGCCCGAGCAGCGGCTGGCCGCGCTGAACGCCTACGAGGCGGCGCTGGCCCGCATCGGGCAAGGGGCAAGCGACCACGAACCGATGTTCGAGCGGCTGGCGCAAGTGGTGCGGGAGTACCAGCTGCCGATGCGGCCGCTGTACGATCTGCTGTCGGCCTTCAAGCAGGACGTGGTGGTGAGCCGCTACCAGACCTACGACGCGCTGCTGGACTATTGCGCGCGCTCGGCCAATCCGGTCGGCTTCATGATGTTGCACCTGTACGGCGCGGCCGACGAGGAAAACATCCGCGATTCGGACGCGATCTGCACTGCGCTGCAGTTGATCAACTTCCTGCAGGACGTGGCGATCGACCTGCACAAGGAGCGCATCTACATACCGCTGGAGGATTTGAACCGCTACGCGATCTCGCCGGCGGCGCTGGACCATACCAGCGCGCGGCCGCGCTGGCGTTCGCTGATGAAGTTCGAGGTGGACCGCGCGCGCGCGCTGATGCTCAGCGGCGCGCCGCTGGCCCTGCGCCTGAAAGGCCGCATCGGCTTCGAGCTGCGCATGGTGGTCCAGGGCGGCCTGCGCATCCTCGACGCGATCGAAGCGGCCGAATACGACGTCTTCCTGCACCGCCCCAAGCTGACCAGGCGCGACTATATTGGCATCGTCTGGGCCTCGCTGCGCATGAAAAAGCAGATGAAGGCGGTCTTCAGCGCCGCTTGAGCATACGCGGTTTCCAGCCGCGCACGATTAAATCGTTGCCTCTGCACAATTGCACGATGCCATGTTATCGTTCAAGAAATTTTGAAAGGTAAGTTCATGCAAGCCGAAGCGCGGTCGTCTCGACCGGACAGCGAGACATCCAGGATAGTGGAAACAGGCATCAGCCTGCTGCACAGCAAGGGCCGCGCGTTTGCGTCCGAGTTTTTGGTGCGGCGGGATATCCCGTTCAGCGTGATCGTGCGGGTACTGTCGGACCCGCCGTGGCGCCGGCGGGCGGGAAGTTTAAGGCGCTAAGGCCTGGTTGGAACTGATCTTCTGCTCGCCGCGCTCGGGCACCACTGGCACCGCCGACGATGGCGACGACGGCTTGGCCGGCAAGGCGGCCGGCTTGGACTGCTTCAGCACGAACTCGCGTACCGAGGCCGCTTCCGACACCGACATCGCGGTCTGGCAATTGACGCCCTCGTTGGAAATCTGCCACTCCTGATAATCACCCACGCTCAGATCGCGCTGCTTCTGCTGGTCCAGCACCTTGCAGCGGCTGGCGACCTGGTTGGCTTCCTGCAGATTCTGCGTGTAATACGTCGCCGTCTTCATCGGCGCGGTATCTTCCGCCGACGAGCCATCGCATCCGCAGAGCACTGGGATGAGGATCATGGCTGCGACTATCTGCGGATTCATCGGGATACATCTCCTTGGAAAGGTAACGTATTGTATCCCCAAATGACTTTATTGCGAATGTGGTGGTCCTTTTAACTCCACCACGTTGCCTTCCGGGTCGGTCACATAGATGGACGGGCCCTCGCCCTCGGCGCCGAAACGCGGCTCCACCCGCCCCGCCGCCACGCCGTGCGCCGCCAGGTGGGCGTTGATGGCGCCGGCGTCGAACGGCTCCACCCGCAGGCAGAAATGGTCGACGTTGCGGCCCTCCACGCCCGGCGCCGCCCCGCCCATGCGCCCCAGCTTGCCGTCGACCGGCACCAGGTCGATCATCGAACTGCCGGCCCGCAGCTGCACCAGGCCGATTTCATCCTGCCGCCGCTCGACCGGGCAGCCCAGCACGTCGCCGTAAAACCGCAGCATGCGGTCCAGCTCAACGACGCGCAGCACGATATGGTCGATTTCCCGGATACAAATCATGGTCATTCCTTACCAAATAATGAAGCGTGACTTTAACTCAATCCTATAGAATAGCGGCTTCGATAGCCCATCCTTGCTTTTTTATTCATGTCCCCAGACGACTACTGCCAGCAAAAGACCGCACAAAGCGGCTCCAGTTTTTACTATAGTTTTCTGTTCCTGCCGCCGGAGCGTCGCCGCGCCATCACCGCGCTATACGCCTTTTGCCGCGAGGTGGACGACACCGTCGATGAATGCACCGATGAATCGATCGCCCGCATCAAGCTGTCCTGGTGGCGCAAGGAAATCGCCAATATGTACGAGGGCACGCAAACCCACCCCGTCACGCAGGCGCTGCAGCCGCACCTGAGCGTCTACGACCTCAAGCAGGAACACCTGCAAGCCATCATCGACGGCATGGAAATGGACCTGAACCAGACCCGCTATCTCGATTACAAGGCCTTGACCAGCTATTGCTGGCATGTGGCCAGCGTGGTCGGCATCCTGTCGGCCAGCATCTTCGGCGTGACCAGGCCGGAAACGCTGCAGTTCGCCGAAAAGCTGGGCCACGCCTTCCAGCTGACCAACATCATCCGCGACGTCGGCGAGGATGCCCGCAAGGGCCGCATCTACCTGCCGGTCAACGAGCTGCAGCAGTTCAACGTCACCGCCGCCGACCTGCTCAACGCGCGCCACAGCGACAACTTCGAGAAGCTGATGGCGTTCCAGGTGGCGCGCGCGCAAACCGCCTACGACGAGGCCTTCGCGCTGCTGCCGAAGGAAGACCGCCGCGCCCAGCGCCCGGGCCTGATGATGGCCGCCATCTACCGCACGCTGCTGACCGAAGTGGAGGCCGATGGCTACCACGTGCTCAAGCAGCGCATCTCGCTGACGCCGATCCGCAAGCTCTGGCTGGCGTGGAAGACCTACATTCGTGGCTGACGAAAGTCCAGTGGCCGACAAGCGCCTGGCCGCCAAGGCCGAGCCGGAGCTGACGTCGCGCTCGATCGCCGTGGTCGGCAGCGGCTGGGCCGGCTGCGCCGCCGCCGTCGAACTAGCGCGCGCCGGCTACAAGGTCACGCTGCTGGAATCGGCGCGCACACTGGGCGGCCGCGCGCGCCGCGTCGACACCGACCGCGCCCACCTGGACAACGGCCAGCACATCCTGCTCGGCGCCTACAGCGAAACGCTGCGCCTGATGAAGCTGACCGGCGTCGACCGCAACCAGGCGCTGCTGACCTTGCCGCTGCAAATGCGCTATCCGGAAGGCAGCGGCGGCATGGACTTCGCCGCCCCCGCACTGCCGTTGCCGGCGCCGCTGCACCTGGCGGCCGCGCTGCTGCGCGCCAAGGGCCTGGACCGCGCCGACAAACTGAGCCTGGCGCGCTTTTCCAGCACCGCGCGCTGGATGGGCTGGCAGCTGAATCAGGATTGCAGCGTCAGCGAACTGCTGGAGCGCTTCGACCAGACCCCGCGCCTGATCCAGCTGATGTGGCGCCCGCTGTGCCTGGCCGCGCTGAACACGCCGCCGGAGCGCGCCTCGGCGCAGATTTTCCTCAATGTGCTGCGCGACAGCCTGGGCGCCCGGCGCCGCGCATCGGACATGCTGCTGCCGCGCGCCGACCTCAGCGCGCTGTTCCCCGAAGCCGCCGCCGCCTACATCCAGGCCCGCGGCGGTTCGACCCGCACCGGCGCCAAGGTGCAGGCGCTGCGGTCGATCGAAGGCCGCCTGTGGCAGCTGGACATCAGCGGCGCCGCCGTCGGCGGCACCTGGAGCACCTATTTCAGCGGCGTGGTGCTGGCCACCGGCGCCAGCCAGGCCGCCACCCTGCTGCACGACATCGCCGATGCCGACACCACCGCGCTGTGCGGCCAGCTGACCGCCTTCGCGCCGGAAGCCATCACCACCTGCTACCTGCAATACGACGCCGCCACCAGGCTGGACCTGCCCTTCTACGCGCTGCTGGACGACCCCGGCAACCATCACTACGGCCAGTTCGTGTTCGACCGCGGCCAGCTGGACGCGGCCCAGGCCGGCCTGCTGGCCGTGGTCATCAGCGCTTCCGGCGCCGCCGCCGGGCAGCCGCAGGAGCTGCTGGCCGAGGCGCTGGCGGTCCAGCTGGCGGTGGTATTCCAGCGTCCGGAGCTGGGCCGGCCGGCCTGGTTCAAGGTCATCACCGAGAAGCGCGCCACCTACGCCTGCGCGCCGGGACTGGTTCGGCCCGGCAACGCCAGCGGCTTGCCGGGGCTGGCCATCGCCGGCGACTACACCGCCGGCGACTACCCGGCCACGCTCGAGGCGGCGGTCCGCAGCGGTGTCGCCGCCGCCGCCCTGCTCCAGAGGAGCGCCGCCCAGTAGCCCTTTTTTGTCGCCTGTTCCGCCATTTATGCAGCCTGTCACATGCCCGTGGCATCTGGACGAGCGCTTGCGTACAGTTGCACCATCGGCAAAAACATATAGTGGAATGAAATGAATCTCGAACTCAGCCTCAAAACGCTCGCCCTGCTCGCCTTTGTGACGGCCAGCACCGCTGTGATCGTGAACTTAGGAATTTGATATCATGACCAAGCAGCAATACCTCGACGCGCTCAAGCAGGCCATGCAGGGTTTGCCGCCGGAAACGGTGGCCAAGACCCTGGCCTACTACGAGCAGCGCTTCATCGACGGCCTGGTGGCCGGACGGAGCGAGGCCGAGGTCTACCAGGAACTCGACGAGCCGCGCAAGATCGCCATGACCTTGCGCGCCAACGCCCATTTAAATGCTTTTGAGCAAAAGAAAACCCCGTTCAACCTGGTCCGCGTGCTGGTGTCCTTCGTCGGCCTGGCCATCTTCAACCTGTTCATGGTGATCCCGGCGATGGTGTACGCCTGCCTGCTGGGCGCGGTCTACGTATCGGCGTTCGCCTTCTACATCGGCGGCGTGGCGCTGACCGCCAGCGGCCTGTCCGGCCAGAACGAACTGGCGCTGGAAGGCCCGCTGCGCCATGTGATGGAATTCACCCACGCGCACTTCGACTCCCAGCGCGAGGAGGAAGATGCGCAGGGCTGGCGCGTGGCGATCGACAGCATGGGGGTGCAGGTCACCAAGGACCAGGCGGACGACGACAACAACAGCGCCGGCGACGAAAAACTGAGCAGCAGCGGCCGCCTGCTGAACCGCGCCGAGGCCGTGGCCGCCGGCGACGTCCACATCACCACCGATTTCGACAGCGGCGCCCGCACCACCCAGACCCTGATCGGCTTCGGCATGATCCTGGGCGGGATCGGCCTGTGCCTGGTCAGCATCGTGCTGACGCGCTACACCGTGATCGGCCTGAAGCGCTATGCGGCGATGAACGTGTCGCTGCTGCGCGGACGTTGAGGAGCAAGAGATGCGAGCATTACTGAAAATCGGCGCCGGCCTGCTGGTCCTGTCGTTCGTGCTGATCGGCGTGACCTACAGCATGCTGAAGGCCTACGGCAGCACCAGCCCGACCAGCGTGGCCGGCCGTTCGCTGGGCGGCGAAACCCGCAAGATCGACGCCATGGCCACGGCCGTGGAACTGAACGGCCCGATCGACCTGACCCTGATCCAGGGCCCGGTGGCGTCGCTGAAGGTGCGCGGCGAACAGCGTTCGCTGGCGAATATCGAAACCGTCCAGGACGGCCGCGACCTGCACATCGGCACCAAGGGCATGCTGCTCAATCCGCGCCATCGCCTGCAGGTGGAGCTGGTGCTGCCGTCGCTGGAGGAGTTGGTGGTGCGCAGCAGCGGCGACACCAAGGTCAGCGGATTCAACGGTGAAAAGCTGGATCTGCAGTTGCACGGCTCGGGCAATGTCAGCTTCACCGGCCGCTACCGCGACCTGAGCGCCGGCGCCCATGGCAGCGGCAACCTGAACCTGAACACCGGCAGCAGCGAGAACGTCGAGCTGGAGATGGTCGGCTCGGGCCAGCTCACCTCGTCCGGCAGCTGCAAGGTGCTGACCGCCGAGCTGACCGGCTCCGGCGACCTCGATGCGCGCCACCTGGCTTCGGACAAGGTCACCGTGAACCTCAAGGGTTCCGGCACCAGCCACGTGTTCGCCAAGCAGTCGGCCGAGCTGACGCTGCGCGGCAGCGGCGATATCCGCGTGCTGGGCAACCCCGACCAGCGCAACGTCAGCCGCACCGGTTCCGGCGAAGTCACCTGGGAATGATCAGCGGGCGCTGAGCCAGGCCAGGGCGTCGCGCCCCGCCGCGAGGCCGCCGGCCAGGCAGGCCGTCAGCAGGTAGCCGCCGGTCGGCGCTTCCCAATCGACCATCTCGCCGGCCACGAACACGCCCGGCGCCGCCTTCAGCATGGTGCCCTGCAGCGCATCCCAGCGCACGCCGCCGGCGCTGCTGATCGCCTCGTCGATCGGGCGCGGGCGCAGCAGGCGCACCGGCAGCATCTTGATCGCCTGCGCCAGCCGCTCCACGTCGCCGAACTCCTCCTTACTCAAGCACTCGCGCAGCAGGCCAGCCTTGACGCCCTTGATGCCCAGACGGCTTTGCAGATGGCTGGCCATCGAGCGCGCGCCGCGCGGACGCGCCACCTCATCGGCCACCCGCTGCGGGGTCAGATCCGGCAACAGGTCAAGATGGATAATTGTGTGGCCATCGGCAACGATCTGGTCGCGCAAGGCGGCCGACAGCGCGTAAATCAGGCTGCCCTCGACGCCGCCTTGGGTGACCACGAACTGGCCCTGCTTGCGCAAGGCCTGGCCGTCCGCCCCGCGCGCGATGATGGCCACGGTGGTCAGCGGCTCGCCCGCATGGCGGCTGCTGAAATGCGCGCTCCATGCGACGTCGAAACCGCAATTGGCCGCAACCAGCGGCGCCACCTCGACGCCGCGCGCCGCCAGCAAGGGCAGCCATGCGCCGTCGGAACCGAGCCGGGCCCAGCTGCCGCCGCCCAGTGCCAGCACCACCGCGTCGGCGCGCGCCGTCAGCTCGCCATCGGGGGTGCCGAAGACCAGCGCATCCTCGCGCCAGCCCAGCCAGCGGTGGCGCTGATGGAACTGCACGCCGTTCTCGCGCAGGCGGTGCAGCCAGGCGCGCAGCAGCGGCGCCGCCTTCATGTCGGTCGGGAACACGCGGCCCGAAGTGCCGACGAAGGTATCCACACCGAGCCCATGCACCCAGTCGCGCACGTCCCGCGGACCGAAGGCGTCCAGCATGGGCCGCAGCGGCGCGCCGCCCTTGCCGTAGCGCGTGACGAAGTCGGCATACGGCTCGGCATGCGTGATGTTCATGCCGCCGCGGCCGGCCAGCAGGAACTTGCGGCCGACCGAAGGCATCGCGTCATACACGTCGACCCGCGCCCCGCCCTGCGCCAGGGTCTGGGCCGCCATCAGGCCGGCGGGACCGCCACCGATGACGGCGACGCGAAAAGGTGTCAAACTAGACTGCATGCATTCGGTCCAATACTAATTACAGGGAGATACTATGGGTGCGCTATTCTGGATTAAACGCTTTCTGCTGGCCGTCGTGCCGCTGTTCGCGATACTGGCGGCGGTGGAATGGTTCAAAGGCTCGGCCACGCGCGATGACTATCTGAGCGCCGCAGCGTGGGCGCTGGCCGCGGCGGCCATCTTTACCTACACGGCCTGGCGCCGCTTCCGCAACGCCCAGGCCTGCGGCATGTGCAACGACCTGCCGGCAGCCGGCAAGGGCAAGAAGGCGCCTTAGCCGCCTGTCACCGGCGGGAAGAACGCCACCTCGGCGCCGTCGCCCACGACGGTGTCCGCGCCGCACATCTGCTGGTTGCAGGCCATGCGCAAGGCCGGACTGCCCAGCGCCTGCCGCCACCGATCGCCGCGCGCCGCCAGATGGCTGCGCAATGCGCCGACCGTGCCCACGCCGGCCGGCAACGCCAGCGTCTCCGACGAAACGCCAACCGCTTCGCGCACGCTGGCAAAAAATTTTACGGTGACGGCCATCAGTGCATTAACTCGCTAAACGGTATAAATCGAACCAGGTCGCCGGAGGTGATGGTGCGGCCCGGCGGATTGTCGATCACGCCATCGCCCCACACGGTCGATGTCAGCACGCCGGAGCTCTGGTTGCCGAACAGCTCGAGGCCGCCGTTGGCGTTGATGCGCGCGCGCAGGAACTCGTTGCGCTTGTCGGCCTTGGGCCAGTTAAAATCGGCGCGCATGGCGAACGCGCGCGGCGCGGTCTCGCCTTCCACGCCCTGCAGGCGCAGAATGAACGGCCGCACGAACATCAGGAAAGTGATGAAGCTCGACACCGGATTGCCGGGCAGGCCGACAAAGAAGGCGTCCCGCACTTCGCCGAAGGCCAGCGGCTTGCCCGGCTTGACGGCGATCTGCCACATGTTCAGCTTGCCCTCGGCCTCCACGGCAGGCTTGATATGGTCTTCCTCGCCGACCGATACGCCGCCCGAGGTGATGATCAAATCGTGACCTTGCGCGCACTCGCGCAGCACGGAACGGGTGGCGTCCAGCGTATCCGGCACGATGCCGAAATCGCTGATCTCGCAGCCCAGGTTCTCCAGCAGCGCGCGCAGCGTGAAACGGTTGGAATTGTAGATCGCGCCCGGCGCCAGGGGCTCGCCCGGCATCGTCAGCTCGTCGCCGGTGAAGAACACGGCCACGCGCAGCTTGCGCCTGACCGGCAGTTCCGCCAGGCCGACCGATGCGGCCAGGCCCAGTTCCTGGCTGCGCAAGCGCGCGCCGGCCGGCAGGATCACGCTGCCGTTGGTGATGTCTTCGCCCGCGCGGCGTATCCACTCCCCTGACTTGGGCGCATGCTTGATGGTGACGATATTGCCCACCAATTCGCACTGCTCCTGCATGACCACCGCATCGGCGCCTTCAGGAATCAGCGCGCCGGTGAAGATGCGCGCAGCGGTCCCCGGCAGCAAAGGCTGGCCGACGTGGCCCGCCGGGATGCGTTGCGACACCGTCAGCGCCGCATTGCCGCCGGCGCAATCGGCCGCGCGCACCGCGTAGCCGTCCATCTGCGTATTGTCCATGCCCGGCACGTTCATGCCGGATACCTGGGCCTTCGCCAGCACGCGGCCGTTGGCGGACAAGGTCGGAATCACTTCCGACTGCGCCACCGGGCGCGCGGCGGCCAGCATCAAGGCCAGCGCCTCGGCGACGGCCAGCATCGGCTTGGGCTTGTAATCGCTCATTTTACAGACCGGTGTTGGCCGCGATATACGCCTTCATGGCCTCGACATCAGGCTTCATGACGACGAATTTCTGCGGCAGGTCCTCGATGTTCTCGAAGCCTTCCGGACGCTCCGCATCCTCGCCCAGCGCATCGAGAATGGTCTCGTTGAACTTGGCCGCCAATGCGGTTTCCAGCACGATCATCGTCACGCCGGGTTCCAGGTTCTCGCGCGCGACCTTGATGCCGTCGGCGGTG
Organism: Duganella sp. CT11-25; assembly: GCF_047302815.1. Classification (NCBI taxonomy): domain Bacteria; kingdom Pseudomonadati; phylum Pseudomonadota; class Betaproteobacteria; order Burkholderiales; family Oxalobacteraceae; genus Duganella; species Duganella sp. CT11-25. The sequence continues at coordinate 421,224 of NZ_JBKBFD010000001.1, read as the reverse complement.
TGGGTATCGATCACGATGCCGTAGTCGTCGGCCACGTCGCGGATGGTGTTCAGACGGTCGTCATGGGTGGACTTGCCGGACTTGAAGCCGTACTTGGCCACCAGCTTGAATTCGTCGCCGTCGCTGCCAGGCTTGCCTGACAGGTCGAAGCCGCCCTGCGTCTCCACCTTGTGGAACAGCGCGCGGGTACGGTCGCCGTCGCGGCCCACCAGGTCGTAGATGAAGCGCTCGAAGTTGGACGCCTTGGAGATGTCCATCGACGGGCTGCTGGTGTGATAGGTCTCGGCCGACTTGCGCACGCGGTACACGCCGGTGCGGAAGAATTCGTCCAGCACGTCGTTCTCGTTGGTGGCGGCGACCAGCTTGTCGATCGGCAGGCCCATCATCCGCGCGATATGGCCGGCGCAGATGTTACCGAAGTTCCCCGACGGGACGGTGAACGACACCTTCTGGTCGTTCGACGTGGTGGCCGACAGATAGCCGCGGAAGTAGTACACGACCTGCGCCACGACACGCGCCCAGTTGATCGAATTGACGGTGCCGATCTTCTGTTTCGCCTTGTATTCCAGGTCGTTGGACACGGCCTTGACCATGTCCTGCGCATCATCGAACACGCCTTCGATGGCGATGTTGAAGATGTTCGGATCCTGGAGGCTGAACATCTGCGCGGTCTGGAACGCGCTCATTTTCTTGTGCGGCGACAGCATGAAGACGCGGATGCCCTGCTTGCCGCGCATCGCGTATTCGGCGGCGCTGCCGGTATCGCCGGAGGTCGCGCCGAAGATATTCAGCTGCGCGTCCTGCTTGGCCAATGCGTATTCGAACAGGTTGCCCAGCAATTGCATCGCCATGTCCTTGAAGGCCAGCGTCGGGCCGTTGGACAGCGCCTGCAGCACCAGCTTCTTGCCGCCCTCTTCTTCCAGCACGCGCAGCGGCGTGATCTGGGAGGCTTTTTCGCCCTGGCGGGCGTTCTTGTAGACTTCCTTGGTATAGGTCTTGGCGGTCAGCGCGCGCAGGTCGGCTTCCGGAATATCGGTCGCGAACTTCTTCAGGATTTCGAACGCCAGGTCGGCATAGGACAGCTGGCGCCATGCATCGAGCTCGGCGCCGGTCACTTGCGGGTAGGCGGTCGGCAGGAACAAGCCGCCGTCGGCGGCAAGGCCGCCCAGCAGAATGTCCGAAAATTGTTGGGAAGACGAGGCGGCGGCCGATGCGGCGGCGCGGGTAGACACGTATTGCATAAATTAGAAAAGTCCGGTTGAGCTGACGGCTAAGGGGCAGAACGGTACAAAGCGAGCGGATATTATAGTGCGCCCGGCGGCTTCCCGTGAAATTCGCGTTGTTTTATGGTTATGAGAAGGCCCACTTGTACGACAACTAGGCCTATACTTGCGGCTCGCGCAACAGTGCGCGCCAGCCGCAACCGCCAGAAAACCGCCATCATGACCCCGCCCGCCCCCGCCACGCCCCGCCATTTCGCCCGCTATCTGTGGGTCTGCCTTGGGGCGCTCTGCGTGGTGACGGCGGCTTTTGTGCTGTACGTGTGGTCCGAAAAGCGCATCGACCGCGCCAACCAGCAGCGCTATAACGCGCGCAAACTGATCAGCGAGCTGCGCCACTCGTCCGAGGACCTGACGCGCATGGCGCGCAGCTATGTCGTCACCGGCGAGCCGCGCTATCGCCAGCATTATCAGGAAATCATCGATATCCGCGACGGCCGCCGCCCGCACCCGCAGGGCTATGACAATGTGTACTGGGATCTGGTGCTCGACGGCGGCCAGCATCCACGCCCGGCCGACGCCGCCGTATCGCTGCTGGACCTGATGGCGCACACAGGCTTTGCGCCGCAGGAACTGGCGCAACTGGCTACCGCCAAGTCGGAGTCGGACCACCTGGCCCTCACCGAGATCGCGGCGATGACGCTGCGCGACCAGGCCGGCGGCGACCCGCGCGCCATCGCCACCGCCACGGCCATGTTGTACGACCCGGCCTACCACCAGGCCAAGGCGGCGATCATGCAGCCCATCGCCAACGTCAACGACAGCGTCGACCGCCGCACCGGCAAGGCGGTCGAGTCGACCGTGGTCGAAGCCGCGCTGGCGCGGGCGCTGTTCATCGCCTTCGCGCTGATACTGGTGGGCGTGATCTGGCGCGCCAAGCGCAGGCTCGACACGGCGCTGGGCTGCTCGGTCGACCAGCTGCAGTCCGCGATGGAGCAGCTGGGCCGGGGCGATTTCGCCACCCCGCTGGCGGTGCCCGCGCAGGCCCGCAACAGCGTGTGGGGCTGGCTGTCGGCGATGCAGAAAAGCCTGGCGCGGCTGGACACCGAGCGCAATGCGGCGCTGGCCCGCACCCGGCGCGTCGGCCGCCTCTACTCGGCGCTCAGCCAATGCAACCAGGCCATCGTCCGCAGCCGCACCGAGGCCGAGCTGTTTGCCCACATCGTCGACGGCGTGGTCCATCACGGCGGCATGACGATGGCGTGGATTGGCCTGATCGATCCGCTGCGGCGCGAGGTCATGGCGGCGGCCAGCGCCGGCAGCGGCGTCAAGTACCTGGACAAGCTGGCGATCTCGCTGGATCCCGGCCAGCCCGAGGGACGCGGCCCGATAGGCCTGGCCTACCACAGCGGCGAGCCGCACTGGTGCCAGGACTTCCAGGCCGCGCCGGAGACCGAAGCCTGGCACGGACCCGGCGCGCGTTACGGCTGGCAGGCTTCTGCCGCGATCCCATTGCGCCGCCAGGGCGAGATCATCGGCTTCTTCGCGCTCTACTCCGACACCGCCCACACCTTCGACGAAGAGGTGCGCGCGCTGCTGATGGAAATGACGCTCGACGTCGAATTCGCGCTGAAGAACTTCGACCGCGAAGCGGAACGCGAACAGGCCAATGAACGGATCCAGTACCTGGCCCACCACGACGCGCTGACCGGCCTGCCGAACCGCGCGCAGCTGCGGGAGCACACGCAGCACGCGCTGGCGCTGGCGAGGCGCAATCGCAGCTCGACGGCGGTGATGATGCTGGACCTCGACCATTTCAAGGACATCAACGACTCGCTCGGCCACAGCGTCGGCGACGAGCTGCTGTGCGAGCTGGCCAAGCGCCTGCGTCTGGGCCTGCGCGAGGACGACATGGTGGCGCGCCTGGGCGGCGACGAATTCATCCTGGTGCTGGAGCAGGTCGAGGCGTCCGACGCGGCGGCGGTGGCCCGCAAGCTGCTCGACTTGATCGAGCAGCCCTACCGCATCGGCGTGCACGACCTGAAGGTGTCGGCCTCGATCGGCGTCGCGCTGTATCCGGCCGACGGCCATGACATGGAAACCCTGCTGCAAAGCGCGGATGCCGCCATGTACCAGGTCAAGCGCTCCGGCCGCCACGACTTCCGCTTCTTCACCGCCGCCATGCAGCACCGCGCGGCGCGCCACCTGCAAATGGTGACGGCGCTGCGCTACGCGCTCGAACGCGAGCAGCTGCGGGTGGTGTACCAGCCGCAGGTCTCGCTGGCGACCGGCCGCATCGTCGGCGCCGAGGCCCTGCTGCGCTGGAATACGCCGGAGCTGGGCGGCGCCGTGTCGCCGGCCGAATTCATTCCGGCGGCGGAGGAAAGCGGCTTGATACTGCCGATCGGTGCGTGGGTGCTGCGCCAGGCCGTGCGCCAGGCGCGCGCGTGGCTGGACGCGGGCTTGCCGCCGGTGGTGATGGCGGTGAATCTGTCGGCCATGCAGTTCCGGAACACCGACCTGCCGGTGCTGACCGCGCAGATACTGGCGGAAGAAGGCCTGCCGCCGGAATACCTGGAACTGGAGCTGACGGAAGGCGTGGCCGCTCACGACCCGCAAGGCGCCATCACCATCATGAACAACCTGCACGAGCGCGGCGTGCGCATGTCGATCGACGACTTCGGCACCGGCTTCTCGTCGCTCAGCCACCTGAAGAAGTTCAAGGTCTACAAGCTGAAGATCGACCAGTCCTTCGTGCGCGACATCAGCACCGACGCCGAGGACAAGGCCATCGTCAGTGCCATCATCAACATGGCGCGCAGCCTGGGATTAAAGACCATCGCCGAAGGCGTGGAGACGGCCGAACAGCTGGAATTCCTGCGCGAGCAACACTGCGACGAGATGCAGGGCTACTACTTCAGCAAGCCGGTGCCGGAAGCGGAGTTCCGGCAACTGCTCAGCAAGCCGCGTGATTGACGGTGATGACGTGGATGGCCAGGCCGCCCAAGGAGGTTTCCTTGTACTTGGCCTGCATGTCGGCGCCGGTCTGGCGCATGGTTTCGATCACTTCATCGAGGCTGACGAAGTGGGTGCCGTCGCCCTTTAAGGCCAGCGAGGCGGCGGTGATGGCCTTGACCGCGCCCATACCGTTGCGCTCGATGCACGGGATCTGAACCAGCCCGCCGATCGGATCGCAGGTCATGCCCAGATGATGCTCGATGCCGATTTCGGCGGCGTTTTCGATCTGGCCGTTGGTGCCGCCCAGTGCCGCCACCAAGCCGGCGGCCGCCATCGCGCACGCCACGCCGACTTCGCCCTGGCAGCCGATTTCGGCGCCGGAGATCGAGGCGTTACGCTTGCACAGCATGCCGATGGCGGCAGCCGTCAGCATGAAGTTGCGCACGCCGGTGACCGGGTCGCTCGGCTTGCAGTCTTCCGCGTAGTAGCGCAGCACCGCCGGGATGATGCCGGCCGCGCCGTTGGTCGGCGCCGTGACGACGCGGCCGCCGGCGGCGTTTTCCTCGTTGACGGCCATCGCGTACAGGCTGACCTGGTGCAGCGCGTCGTGCGGCAGTTCGTTGGCACGGCTGCCGTTGACATTGGCCTGTTTCCAGAGATCGGCGGCGCGGCGCTTGACGTTCAAGCCGCCCGGCAGCTTGCCGGCGGTCTCCAGCCCGTGCGCGATGCAGTCGTGCATGACGCGCCAGATCCTGTCGATGCCGGCGTTCAGTTCATCCTCGGACAGCTTGACGCGCTCGTTCGCGCGCAGCATTTGCGGGATGGTCAGACCGCTCTTTTCGCCGTGGGCCAGCAGCTGTTCCATGGTGTCGAACGGGAACGGGATGGCGGCGGCGGGCGCGCTGCCGATGACCGGCGCGGGCTGCTGCGCTTCGCCGGCCTCCTTGATAAAACCGCCGCCGACCGAGTAGTACACCTTGCTGAAGGTGCCGCCATCCTTGCGGGTCAGCGTGAAGCGCATGCCGTTCGGGTGTTCGGCCAGCGATTCGGCCATGTGGAATACCAGGTGCGTGCCGCGCTTGAACGGCACGCTGTGCGAGCCAAGCAGCTTCAGCTCACCGGCCGCTTCGGCCGCGGCCAGTTGCGTGTCGACCTGCGTCGGCACCACATCCTGCGGCGTTTCACCCATCAGGCCGAGGATCACGGCCTTGTCGGTCGCGTGGCCGATGCCGGTCAAGGCCAGCGAGCCATACAGCTCGGCCTTGACTTCGGTGACATCCTCCAGCGGAGCGCTATCGAGCAGGAACCGGCGCGCAGCCACCATCGGACCCACGGTGTGGGAACTCGACGGCCCTATGCCGATCTTAAACAGGTCGAATACGCTCATCTCCATCGGGTGTCTCTCTATCGTTGTTATATATGTACCGTCACTCCCGCTTTCGCGGGAATGGCGACGGGCTAGGCGGCTTTGCCCAGATGGACATCGACGTTGGCCAGCATGTCGGCGACCATCTCGTCGATGCCGATGCGGGCTTTCCAGCCCCAGTCGGCGGTCGCGGTGGCGTCGTCCAGGCTTTGCGGCCAGGTATCGGCGATGGCCTGGCGGCTGTCCGGCTTGTAGCCGATCTTGAAGTCCGGCACGGCGCGCGCGATGGCGGCGGCCAGCTGCTCCGGGTTGAACGACACGCCCGCCACGTTGTAGGCCGAACGCACCTTGACCTGTTCGGCCGGCGCTTCCATCAGTTCGATGGTGGCGCGGATCGCATCGGGCATGTAGATCATCGGCAGCGTGGTCTGCGGGCCGAGGAAGCATTCATAGCGCTCGCCGCGCAGCGCCGAGTGGAAGATCGCGATGGCGTAGTCGGTGGTGCCGCCGCCCGGTGGCGACTTGAAGCTGATGATGCCAGGGTAGCGGATCGAACGCACATCCACGCCATACTTGATGAAGTAGTACTCGCACAAGCGCTCGCCGGCCAGCTTGCTGATGCCGTAGATGGTGGTCGGGTCCATCACCGTGGTCTGCGGCGTATCGACGGCCGGCGTGTTCGGGCCGAAGGCGGCGATCGACGATGGCCAGAACACTTTCAGAGGCTTGCCGATGGCGCCGCGCTCGCGTGCCACTTCCAGGATGTTGAGCAGGCCGTCCATGTTCAGCGTCCAGGCTTTCAGCGGCGCCGCTTCGCCGGTGGCCGACAGCATCGCCGCCAGCTGGTAGACCTGGGTGATGCCCTCTTCCGTGACCAGCGCCGACAGCGCTTCCTTATCCAGCACGTTCAGCGACGTGTAGCGCTCGGCGTTATACAGGTTGGTCGGGCTGATGTCGCCGGCGATGACGTTCTGCGCGCCGTGCTGGGCGGCCAGGGCCTCCACCAGTTCACTGCCGATCTGGCCATTGGCGCCGATAACGAGGATGCGTTGCGGGTTGTTCACGAGCTTATTCATATTATTGTTCCTGACGATTTTCATGTTATTTCTTCAGCAGGCCAAGCTCATTGCCGGCCTGTTCGAATGCTTTGAGCACGATGTCCAGCTGTTCGCGGGTGTGTGCCGCGGACAGTTGAACACGGACGCGCGCCTGGCCCATCGGGACCACCGGGTAGAAGAAGCCGCTGAGCAGAACGCCCAGCTCATACATTCGTGCCGCGAATTTCTGCGCGACGGGCGCGTCGAACAACATGACAGGAACAACAGGGTGCGTACCCGGCTTGATGGTGAAGCCGATACGCTCGATCTCCTTGCGGAAGTATGCGGTGTTTTCGTGCAGGCGGTCGCGCAGTTCGGTCGACTGCGACAGGCGCTCCAGCACCGTCAGCGATGCGCCGGCGATCGACGGCGCCAGCGTGTTCGAGAACAGATACGGACGCGACTTCTGGCGCAGCATGTCGATCACTTCCTTGCGCGCCGAGGTGAAGCCGCCCATCGCGCCGCCCAGGGCCTTGCCCAGCGTGCCGGTGATGATGTCGATGCGGCCCATGACGTTGTGGTGCTCGTGCGTGCCGCGGCCGGTCTTGCCCATGAAGCCGGAGGCGTGGCATTCGTCGATCATCACCAGCGCGCCGTACTTGTCGGCCAGGTCGCAGATCTTGTCCAGCTGGGCGATGGTGCCGTCCATCGAGAACACGCCGTCGGTGACGATGACCTTGTGGCGCTTGCCGGCGGCCGCCTGCAGCTGCGCTTCCAGGTCGGCCATGTCGTTGTGGGCGTAGCGGAAGCGCGCGGCCTTGCACAGGCGGATGCCGTCGATGATCGATGCGTGGTTCAGCGCGTCGGAGATGATGGCGTCGTTCTCGTCGAACAGCGGCTCGAACACGCCGCCGTTGGCGTCGAAGGCCGCCGCGTACAGGATCGTGTCTTCGGTGCCGAGGAAAGTCGAAATCGCCTGCTCCAGCTGCTTGTGCACGGTCTGGGTGCCGCAGATGAAGCGCACCGACGACAGGCCATAGCCGTACTTTTCCGTCGCCGCGATGGACGCCTGCGCCACCCATTCCTGGCCCGACAGGCCGAGGTAATTGTTGGCGCACATATTAATCAGCATTCGGCCATCCTCGCTCATCACTTCCGAGCCCTGGCGCGAGGCCAGGACGCGCTCAGGCTTGTACAGGCCCTGTTCGCGCAATTGGTCCAGGTTTTGCTGCAGGCCGCTGAAGAAAGTGTTTTTTGCCGGGATGCTCATGATGATCCTTGTCTATGGTACGATTTCACCGCGTTATGAGAAATTCGTTATGTCGAACTAAAATTCAATATATCGAATATTACAGAGAACCAGTGAACTTCGCAAGCCGCGAGAGCGCAGCGATTCATTTGAAATTTAGTCCATCTGCCGAATAAAACAATGAAAACACCCGTTTCGACGAATGCTCCTCCGGAGGTCGGCGCCGCCCTGCAGCGGCTGCGCCTGGCCCGCGGCCTGACGCTGGAGGATCTGTCGCGTATCGCCGGCGTCTCCAAATCGATGCTGTCGCAGATCGAGCGCGAGAAGGCCAATCCGACCATCGCCATCACCTGGCGGCTGGCCAATGCGCTGGGGGTGCAGATCGGCGAACTGCTGGCCACGGGCGAACGCGAGACCGAGACGGTGCGCGTGATCGAGGCACACGAGATTCCCACGCTGCCCGGCCATCACGCCGGCTACGTGCTGCGCATCCTCGGGCCGCTTGAACTGGCCAGCAAATATGAATGGTATGAACTGACGCTGGCGCCGGGCGGCGAGCTGGCCTCGCAAGGCCACGATCCCGGCGCGCAGGAACACCTGACCCTGCTACACGGCTCGGTGGAAGTGGAGGTTGGCGCGGACAAGAAGAAGGTCAAACTGGGCAGCACGGCGCGCTACCCGGGAGACCAGCAGCACATCATCCGCAACGTCGGCAAGACCGAGGCGAAGGCGCTGCTGGTGGTGATACACCGTTAATTGATCACCAATTCGCCTCGCGCTCCGGCGTCGAACTGATGCGGTGGATCGACAGGTCGGCGCCCTGGAATTCCTCTTCAGGATCGAGGCGCAGGCCCAGCGTGGCCTTCAGCAGGCCGTAGATGGCGTAGCCGCCGGCCAATGCGACCGCGATGCCCATCGCGGTGCCGACCAGCTGCGACAGCAGCGACACCCCGCCGATGCCGCCCAGTTCCTTGTGACCGAAGATCCCGGCGGCGATGCCGCCCCAGGCGCCGCACAGGCCGTGCAATGGCCACACGCCCAGCACGTCGTCGATCTTCCATTTGTTCTGCGCCAGCGTGAACATCCAGACGAAGATGGCGCCGGCGATACCGCCTGTGACCAGCGCGCCCAGCGGATGCATCAGGTCCGAGCCCGCGCACACCGCCACCAGCCCGGCCAGCGGGCCGTTGTAGGCGAAGCCCGGATCGTTTTTACCCATCAGCAGCGCGACCAGCGTACCGCCCACCATCGCCATCAGCGAGTTGACGGCGACCAGGCCATTCATCTTGTCCAGCGCCTGCGCGCTCATGACGTTGAAGCCGAACCAGCCCACCGTCAGGATCCACGCGCCCAGCGCCAGGAAGGGAATCGACGACGGCGGATGGGCGGCGATGGCGCCGTTCTTCATGTAGCGGCCGCGGCGCGCGCCCAGCAGCAGCACGGCCGGCAAGGCGATCCAGCCGCCAACCGCGTGCACCACCACCGAACCGGCGAAATCGTGGAAGCCGGCGCCAAACGCCTGCGCCAGCCATTCCTGCACGCCGAAACGGTTGTTCCAGACGATGCCCTCAAAGAAAGGATAGACCAGGCCGACCAGCAAGGCGGTGGCGATCAGTTGCGGATGGAAGCGCGCCCGTTCGGCGATGCCGCCCGAGATAATCGCCGGGATGGCGGCCGCAAACGTCAGCAGGAAGAAGAATTTGACCAGCTCGTAGCCGTTCTTGGCGGCCAGCACGTCGGCCGAGGAGAAGAAATTGACGCCGTAGGCAATGCTGTAGCCGACGAAGAAGTAAGCGATGGTCGACACCGCAAAATCCACCAGGATCTTGACCAGTGCGTTGACCTGGTTCTTTTTTCGTACCGTACCCAGCTCCAGGAATGCGAAGCCGGCATGCATCGCCAAAATCATGATGGCGCCGAGCAAAATGAACAATGCATCGGCGCCGTCTTTGTATCCACCCATCAATATCACTCCCCAAAATAATGCAAAAATTAAAAACGATTCCTGATAGAAGCAATAATCGTTCCAATTTGGTGCAAATTTTAAGTGACTGATTTCAATAGATTTTCAAATTGTGCAAAAGTGCGCACCGACCCGGTGCGCACTGAAATAAGGCGTTATTTTGGTGCAGGCTTGCGGCGGCGCGCCACCACGCCCAACAACCCCAGACCGCCCAGCAACATGCCGTAGGTGGCCGGTTCGGGCACCGCCGCCACCGGCGTCGCGTTGAACTGGTAGGCATAGGACTCCAGCGCGACCGAGGTGGTGCCGGCGGTGTTCTGAACCAGGCCCGCGCTCAGGGTGATGCCGGCCTGCAAGGCCTGGTAGCCCGCCGCAGCCAGCGTCGGCAACGTGTCGTTCTGCAGGATCGTGCCCGACGTGCCGCTGCTGAGCTGAATGCCGCCGCCGTAGGCGCTGCTCACGCCGCCGGTGCTGAATGCGCCGTTGGCATAGCTGCCGCCGGAGAGCAAGCCGCCGCCGCTGACGGCAATGCTGCCGTCGCCGGGGGCGACGCTGTACGTGCCGCCGTACGTGGTGCTCACGCCGAAATTAAGCTGGTAGCCGGACTTGGCCACCACGGTCAAGGCTTGCCCATTCTGTTCGGTGTGCAGCGCGGAAGCGGGCTGGCCGCCCGGCGCCACCGTCGTGGACAAGTTGTATGCCGAACCCACGGCAAAAGAAATGGTATCGCCGCTCACCACGGCGGTACCCAGGCCCCAGAAGTCTGTGTCATACACAAACTTCACGTGAGCGCCATCCACCTCCACCACATCCGCATGGGCCGACGAGATTACGCCAGCCACTGCCAGTGCCCCCACCAGCAGACGATAAGATAGTTTCACGCTCATGTACACTCCGTTAATAAAAAATGGAGATGCCAGTATGCCAAGTTCTTTAAATTATCGAATTAGTTTAGATGTCAAATGGGCGCACCTGGCGGAACCAGCGGCAAGCCCCGCAGCTTCACGCTGCGCGGGTCATTCAGGTAGGCTGAAATGTGCTCGGAAACCTGTTTTCTGCTGTCAAAAATAATGTCTTTTCCCGGATTTTTTTGGATCCAATGTAACAATTCACGCAGAGACCGCCGCACTTCCGCATCCACCTGCGGATGCAGCTTGCCGCCGTCGAGCAGGCTCAACAGGCCGTCGGAGACGACCCAGTTGGCCGCCAGCTGCACCGCCTCGCCGCCGATGACGGAGGCCGGCACGGGTTCGCGGCGCCAGGTTTTCTGCAGCAGCAGCGACAGCACTTCCCGCACGCCGGGCTGCAGCGGGTCGCGCGCATGCTGCCACGCCAGGCGGTTGATGCGGCCGGCGTCCAGCAGGAAGCCGGTGGTCTGGGCGGCGCCCGCCTCGGCGATCGAGAAGGCGTCGAACACCGACTCCATGCGGGTGGCGAAGTATTCGCGGCTGCGCTCATGGCCCATCGCCGGCGGCGTCAGGATATCCAGCACGTTGGCCGGCAGCGCCAGGTATTCCGCGCGCAGGCTGTCGGCCAGGCGGTTCAGCGCCTGGCGCTGGACGGCGGCCGGCGTGGCCCTGATGCCGGCCTTGACGACGCCTGCCTTGACGTCGCCGCTGCTGGCGTAGTCGAAGTCGCCGCCGCCGATCAGGCGCGCCAATGCCTCGCCCTGGTAGCGCTGCAGCAGGTAGACCGGCACCAGCCGCGCCTCCAGTTCGCCGATCTGGCGCGCGTCCGGCAGCACGTCCGGCGAGAAGGTTTGCAGCGCGCGCTGGCGCACGGCGCCCAGCTGGTCCCAGGTCTTGATCGAATCCGGGCCGAAGTCCCACAGCAGGCCGTCGGGATGGCTGGCGCCCGGCGAGCGGTCGTCCTGGTCGCTGGAGTACAGCATGCCGGCGGCGCGCGCATCGCCGCGCAGCCTGGCCAGCGCGGCCTGCTCCTGCGCGCCGCCGCCGAAATCGCCGTAGATGTACTTGACGATGTAGTCGTCCCACGCGCCGACACCGACGCCATAGGCATTGGCCAGGTCGACCTCGCTCTTGGCGTTCAGCTTGAGGATGGGGTGCGGATAGTCCATCACCGAGCCATTGCCCATGCGGCTGGCGGCGAAGTTGTGCGCGAAGCCCAGCGTGTGGCCGACTTCGTGCGCGGCCAGTTGCCGCAGGCGCGCCAACGCCATTTCCTCCGCCAGCTTTTGCTTGTCGGCCGGCGCGTCCTTGCCATAGGGCGCCAGCAGGCTTTCGGCGATCAGGATGTCCTGCCGCACGCGCTGCGATCCCAGCGTGACGGCGCCGCGCAGGATCTGGCCGGTGCGCGGATCGGTCAGCGCGTTCCCGTAGGACCAGCCACGCGTGGCGCGGTGTACCCAGTGGATCACGTTGTAGCGGATATCCATCGCGTCGACGCCCTCGGGCAGCAGCTCGACGCGGTAGGCGTCCTTGAAGCCGGCCTTCTCGAAGGCGCTGGCCCACCAGGACGCGCCGGCGATCAGCGCCGAGCGCACCGGCTCCGGCGCGCCGCGGTCGACGTAGTAGACGATCGGCTTCTTGACGGTGCTGACGGCCGCCGCCGGGTCGGTCTTTTCCAGGCGATGCCGCACCTGCCAGTGCACGTCGATGCTGCTGGCCAGCGGCGTGGCGAAATCGAAGTAGCTGACGTCGAAGCCGCCGGAATACGGATGATAAGTACGCGGACGCCAGCCGCCCTGCTCCGCGATCTGCGGCAGGCGCACCATGCTGATACGCTGTCGCATCGACAGGCTGGCCGCTTCCGGCGCGACCTGGCGCACGTAGTCCGCCTGCCCCGGTCCCGCGAAGGTCAGCATCGCCTCCAGCTCGACGTTGTCGGGGAAGGCCTTGGCCTGGTCGGCCAGCACCGCGCTGCGCGCCGGATCGACCGCATACGCGCCCTGCTTGGCGGCTGCCAGGCGCGCGGCCACGCCGTGACGGTCGGCCAGCAGGAAACTGGAGAAGTCGACCAGATGGCGGTCCTTGTCGCTGGCGAGAATCTCACCCGACCACAGCACCGAACCGGCAAACGATTCCTTGACGGCGGCGCGCTCGTCGCTGTCGGCCGAGGCGGCGATATAGGCCGTGTTGTCCTGCACCAGGAACAGCCTGGCGCCGTGCTTTTCAAAATGAACCATGCGCATCTCGCCGGGCTGGCCGCGATCGAGGCCGACATCATTCGAGCCCAGCGCGTATGGCAGGGAACTCACTAACAGGAACGGTTGCTCCAGCGCGGCGACCGACAGCAGCACCCTGCCCTTGCCGGTGTCGCGCCAGACGTCGATGAAGCCCGGCTGCGGCTGCAGGCCGCGCGTGACATCGGCGATCTGCTTGACTGCGGGTGCGCCAGACGCGGACGGCGCCGCACTGTCGGCCGCCGGCGCCAACGGCGCCGCACCGGACATCAACAGGGCAAGCAGCAGCGGCCCGGCGGCTGGCGCGGCCCTCATTGCTGGCCCGCCGCCTTGGCGGCAGCGCCATCCATCTTCAGCGCCCGCGACAGGAAGCCCCAGCGATCCGCCACTTCCTCGATCTGCTTGGTGGTCGGCTTGCCGGCGCCGTGGCCCGCCTTGCTGTCGATGCGGATCAGGATGGGTGCGCCGCCCGGCGCCTGGTCGGCCTGCGCGGTCGCGGCGAACTTGAAGCTGTGCGCCGGCACCACGCGGTCGTCGTGATCGGCGGTGGTGATCATGGTGGCCGGGTAGCAGGTGCCCTTCTTCAGGTTATGCAGCGGCGAGTACTTGACCAGCGCCTTGAATTCCTCGGCATTGTCGGACGAACCATAGTCCGAGGTCCATGCCCAGCCGATGGTGAATTTATGGAAGCGCAGCATGTCCATCACGCCCACCTGCGGGATCGCCGCCGCGAACAACTCCGGACGCTGCGTCATCGCCGCGCCGACCAGCAGGCCGCCGTTGCTGCCGCCGCCGATGGACAGCTTGGCCGGCGACGTCACCTTGTGCTCGATCAGCCATTCGGCCGCGCCGATGAAATCGTCGAACACGTTCTGCTTTTGCAGCTTGGTGCCCGACTCGTGCCACGCTTCGCCGTACTCGCCGCCGCCGCGCAGGTTGGCCATCACGTAGACGCCGCCCATTTCCAGCCACGCCAGGTTGGCCACCGAGAACGACGGCGTCAGCGAGACATTGAAGCCGCCGTAGCCGTACAAATACGTCGGATTGGCGCCATCCAGCTTCAGGCCTTTTTTGGCGACGATGAACATCGGTACCTTGGTGCCGTCGCGCGAGGTGAAGAACTGCTGGCGGGTTTCAAACGCATTGGGATCGAACTCCACCTTCGGCTGGCGATACACGCTGCTCTTGTTGGCCTTCAGGTCGTAGCGGTAGATCGTGGTCGGCGAGGTGAAGCTGGTGTACGAGTAGAAGGTCTCGCTGTCCGAACGCTTGCCGCTGAAGCCACCGGCCGTGCCCAGGCCTGGCAGTTCGATGTCGTGCAGCGGCTTGCCTTTCAGGTCGAACACCTTGACCAGGCTGTGTGCATCGCTCAGGTAATCCACGATCAGCTGGCTGTTGACGACGGACGCCGACACCATGGTATCGCCGCTCTCCGGCACGATCTGCTTCCAGTTTAGCACCGCCGGCTTGCGCGTGTCGATGCTGATGATGCGGCCGCGCGGCGCGTTGCGCTCGGTGCGGAACCAGAACACCGGACCGTCGTTGCCGATGAAGTTATAGGCCGAGTCGAAATCCTCCAGCAGGCCGACCACCTTGCCGTCCTTGCGGCTCAGGTCCTTGTAGAAGATGCGGTCCTTGTTTTCCGTGCCCTGCGATGCGGTGATGACCAGGTAGTGGCCGTCCTCGGTCACCTCGGCGCTGAAGCCCCAGTCCTTGTGGTCCGGACGGTCGTAGACCAGCGCGTCGGCGCTTTGCGGCGTGCCGAGCTTATGGAAGTACAGTTTCTGGAAGTAGTTGACGTCGGCCAGCTTGGTCGCTTCCTTCGGCTCGTCGTAGCGGCTGTAGAAGAAGCCGGAGCCGTCGTGCAGCCACGCCGTGCTGGAGAACTTGACCCACTTGATATGGTCGGTGGTGTCCTTGCCGCTCTCGATGTCGCGCACCTTGATCTCGTTCCAGTCGGAGCCGGAAGCGGCGGTGCTGTAGGCCAGGTGCTTGCCGTTCGGGCTGACGGCTAGGCCGGCCAGCGCCACGGTGCCGTCGGCGGCCAGCGTGTTCGGATCGAGCAGCAGGCGCGGCACGTCGGCCAGCGTCTTCATGGTGTACAGCACCGCCTGGTTTTGCAGGCCGTCGTTGCGGCTGTAGAAATAGCGGCCGCCTTCCTTGAACGGCACGCTGAAGCGCTCGTAGTTCCACAGCTTGGTCAGGCGCGACTTGATCGCCTCGCGGCCGGGAATCTGCGACAGATAGCTTTGCGTCAGCTTGTTCTGCGCCTGCACCCAGTCGCCGGTCTCGGCGCTGTTGGCGTCCTCCAGCCAGCGATACGGGTCGGCCACCTTGACGCCGTGATAATCGTCGCTCTGGTCGACGGTGCGGGTGACGGGATAGGTCAGTCCGGGGCCGGCGACGTTGCAGGTTTGCGCCATGGCGCCGTGTGCCAGCAGGACAGCGGCAGCCAGGGCCGCGCGTTTCAGTTGCTTCATGCGAGTATCCGTGTAATCGAGGAGTAGTCGGAGCCCGTACCACGACGGGCGATGCTATAAATGATAACTTGCTTTTTAACAAATATGAAATGTTAGAAGACGTCTAACGCAATATGTTGTTCGTGCTGATGACGCGCAGGTCGTGCATTTGGTTCAAATAGGCTTCCAGATAGCCTTTATGGGAGGCGCCGACAATCACCAGCACGCGGATGCCCGGGCGCGTGGTCATCACGTCGCGTATATTCGACGCCATCCGCAGATTGCGCGTCTCCCAATAGCCGACGTAGCCGCGGCCGAAATGCTGGGGCGACGGCTCCTCAAGCGCCGCGCCAAAGTCGCTGCGGAAGGCTTGTTCGGCGGCGCCGGCGGCGTTATGGGCACGATACATGGCAATCACATTCGCCGGGGTATCCAGGCGACTGGCCAGATCGTCGCTCATTCGCTTGCGCTCCGCCGTGTATGGGTTGTCCCACGCCTTCATGATCGCATCGCCATAGGCCTTTTCATCGGAGACGGGTGCGTCCGACGTGTGGTCGTCCATAGGATAGACCCGTTCGTGCCCGCTTCTGACGGCCAGCGCCACCGCGATCAGATAATCCTCATTGCGCTTCCGCGGCAGCGCAGTCAGGATTTCCACCAGGCGCGCGTTCAGGCCGTCGCCGGCCTTGCGCTCCTCGGCCGGCAGGCGCAGCCATTGCACCGTCGCGGAAGCGGGTTCGCCGGCGGCCAGGAACAACGACGCCAGCTTGCGCCGCTGGGCGGGCGACGGCGCTGCCGGCCAGGCGGACAACAGGCGCTCAGCCTGCGCGGTCGCGGCAGGCACGTCCAGGCCGGTTGCAGTTTTGGCCGGCGCGGGATCCCAGCAATAGGACTTGATCGTATCGTCGTAGCGCTCCGGATAGCTGCGCAGGGACGCACACTGCAACCCGGACAGCGCCTCGATCGTGATCGCCTGCGGCTGCCAGTCCGCCAGGCGGTCCAGCAGCATGCTCAGATTGGCCGGATCGAATGACTTCGGCAGTTGCGACAGGTGCGGCGTACCGAGCACCAGCACCTGGTTCGACTGCCCCCGCTGCAGCTTGAACGCGCCTGGCGTAAATTCCGGGGTACTGGATTCAGCGGCGAACACTGGGCCGCAAAAGACGGCCGCGACAAAAATGCCGGCGAACAAGCGATGCATGTGGCCTCCTGATATCAATGGAATCCCGGCAGCTTAAACCGGCAACGATATTGTTCGAAATATCATGCGACGCACCGCAGATTTGGCTAGACGAAATGCAAATTGTCCGGATAGGCCGGAACCGCAAAACCGGTGTCAGTGCCGACATTCGGACATCCGGGGAACTTTTTCATACCCAAAAGTTCACTACATGTCCGAATGTCGGCACTGACACCCTTGTTTTAGATAACATAGGCCCAAGTTCAATTTCCCCGGAGAGCCCATATGAAATTCCTGTCCTCTATCATCCTGGCCGCATCCTTGCTGACCAGTTTCACGGCATTGGCCCAAGGCGACCAAGATGTCGCCGATGCGCGCGCAGCTACCGATCGGTGGATGAAGTTAATGGACACTGAAGAGTATGCCGCCGCTTGGAACAGCAGCTCGGAGGGCATACGCAAAGACATGTCCAAGTTTGCCTGGACTACGGTCGCCGGCGGGACTCATCTGATACTGGGTGAGGTCAAATCGCGCGCGTTCAAGGCTGCCCAGGTCAAGCCAGGTTTCGCCGGCAAGTTCGGGCCGGTCTCGTTCGAGTATGTATCCAGCTATACGAAAAGCGCTAGTGTGCGTGAAACCGTCACTGTGGTGCATGAGGCGGACGGTGTGTGGCGCGTGTCGGGCTACACATTCAACAACGACAAGCCATAAACATCATCAGGCGACGGCGCTGTCGGCGCTCGCGGCGATGGCGACCGGCGCTTGCCATTTTTCCAGCCAGGGAATCAGCTGGTCGCCGGGAATCGGACGGCTCATGAAGTAGCCCTGGCCCTGGTCGCAGCCCATCTTGGCCAGCAGGCGCCACACGGCTTCGCTCTCGATGCCCTCGGCCACCACGCGCAGGCCCATGTTGTGGCCAAGGTCGATGGTGGAGCGCACGATCTTGGTGTCGCCGTCATCGTTCTCCATATTCAGCACGAAGGACTTGTCGATCTTCAGTTCATTCACCGGCAGCCGCTTCAGGTAGGCCAGCGACGAGTAGCCGGTGCCGAAGTCGTCGATCGACAGGTCGACACCCATCGCGCTCAGGCGCTCCAGCGTGTGCTGCGCGCGCACCGGATCGTCCATGATCGCGCTCTCGGTGATCTCCAGGCAGAACGAGCCGGGGCTGAGCTTGTGGCGCACCAGCAGGTCGGCGAACTTGGCCGGCAGGTCCTGGTCCAGCAAGTCGCGCGTCGACAGGTTGACCGACACCTTCAAGTGATAACCCTTGCCCGCCAGCTCCTGACACAGCTCGGCCGACTTTTCCATCACCCAGCGCGTCAGCACGCGGATAAAGCCGGTCTGCTCGGCGAATGGAATGAACTCGTCGGGGAACACGTTGCCGCGCTCCGGATGCACCCAGCGCACCAGCGATTCCATGCCCACCACCTTGCCGGTATCGAGCATGATCTTGGGTTGCACGTGCAGACGGAACTCGTTGCGCTCGATGGCGTTGCGCAGCTCCGTCAACAGCGACAGGCTCTTCTCGCTGGATTTGTCCATCGCCGTGTCGTACACCACGGCGCCGTCGTTGCGCTGCTTGGCGGCGTACATCGCCACCTCGGCCATGCTGAGCAAGGTCTCGCCATCGGCGCCGTGCTCCGGATAGCCGGCGATGCCGAGGCCCGCGCCGATGTCGACCATCTGGTCTTCCAGCGACAGCGGCGTCTCCAGCGCCTGCAGGATCTCGTCGGCCATGCGCCGCGCGGCATCGAGGTCGGAAGCCGGCAGCAGCACGGCGAATTCGTCGCCGCCCAGGCGCGCCACCTGCGCCGACGATTGGCGGCGGTTGGCCAGCAGCAGCTGCAAGCGGCCGGCCACCTGGCGCAGCAGCGCGTCGCCGAAGCTCAGGCCCATGACGTCGTTGACGTGCTTGAATCGGTCCAGGTCCATCATCAGCACGAACACGGATTCCTCGCGCTTGCGGGCGTCGAGCAGCGCGTCGTCCAGCAGCAGCACGAACTGCGCGCGGTTCGGCAGGTTGGTCAGCGTGTCCCAGTACGCCAGGCGGCGGATTTCCTGTTCGCGCTTGGCGATGCCTTCGCGCATGGCGTCGAAAGCATGCGCCAGCGCGCCGATCTCGTCCTCGCGGCTGGTGTCGATCTGGCCCTTGTAGTCGCCCTGCTCCAGGCGCTTGGCGGTGTCGGCCAACTCGCTGATCGGCTGCGCGATGCGCTTGGCGGTGAACACGATGGCCAGCGCGGAAACGAAGATGCCGGCCAGCGTCAGGCCGATCAGCCAGCGCTCCAGCCGCGTGTATTCGGCGGTGGCTTCGTCGATCGAGCGCGCCAGCAGCACGCTGGCGGTCTGGCCGTTGTCCGCGCCGATCGACATCAGGCGCGCGCTGTACTTGGCGGTTTCCACCGTCATGTCGAAGGGGCCGGCGGGCAAGGACGGCAAGGCTTGCAGCTGCTCGACCACGGTTTGCGCGGACGGGCCGACAAAAGTCGAGCCCACCGCCAGCCACCTGCCTTGCTGGTCGCGCGTCAACACGGAGGTCTGCAGCGAGCTGATTTCGCGCATGTCGTTGGCCAACTGGCGGTCGATCGGGAAGGCCATGACGATCCAGCCGATGGTGATCGGCGCCTTGATCGGCATGACCACGATCTGGTAAGGACGATGGTCGACGATGGCGATGCCGTTGGCGCCGTCGTCGGCCTCGGCCTGGTCCAGCATGCTGGTGACCATTTTTTCCAGCCCGGCCGACTGGCCGTTGTTGGTCGAGACGCTGATCTTGCGCTCGGAATTGATCAGCATCGTCAGCGAGGCCTTGATGCGGCGGCCGCTGTTGACCAGCGCCGATTCGATGGTGGCGCGGTCGCCCTCTTCGTTGTTGCCGATGGCCGCCAGGAAGGCGGTGTCGCGCGCCAGCAGGCGCGCGCCGAAGCGCAGGCTCTGGGCGTTCTGGTCCAGCAGGCGGCGGAATACCTTGGAGCCGTTATTCAATTCGCTGCTGATGGCCAGCCGCGCATTGTTGTCGATGCCGCGCTGGATCACCAGCAGGCCGACCACCTGCACGGCGACGATCAGCACCAGGAACAGCGTGACGATCCGGCTTTCGAGGCTGCGAAAACGCATGCGCATGCTGAAGCTACCCTTTTAAAGAGTGGAGGAGGCGTCGCCGGCCGCCGCTGCCTTCATCGGCAGCTTGAACACGGCCGTCGCCAACGGCTCGCCCGCCTTCACCGTCAACACCTGTTCCGGCGTGGCGCCGCCGACGGTGTTGTAGTGCCAGGCCCTGACCACATACTTGCCGCCGGCCGGCAGTTCGATGCGGGCCGCGCCGGCGCCGTCGGTCTTGGCGAAATAAGGGGTGTCGACCACTTTGACGTATGCCAGCATTTTGTCATGGATATTACAACCGAGTACAACCGTGCCCGCTTTATCGAACACCTGCGGCGCGGCCGACTGGCCGGAATACAACTTCTGGTCGAACTTGTGCGCCGGCGAGAACGAATAGATGTGGTGGCGCACCTTGTCGTTGTTCGGGAAGTTGATCTTGGCGCCGGTCTGCACCACGGTCACCAGCGGCATGAACTTCAAGCCCCTCTGCTCGATCTCGGCGGCGGCCGGCCCCTTGCCCGCGGCGACGCCGCCTTCCGGCTCCACATAGATGACGGTATCGGGCAAGACCTTGCCGGTGGCGTCCTGCACCTGCACGGCGATACCGGTCGCACCGGCGCCGGCGGCGCCCAGCGAGAACAGACAGAAGACGAGACGGCTGGCATGACGGCGCATAGGAACTCTTTTATATGGAAAGACCAGGAATACTGACGGCATATTGTAGCGCTTGTCTATGACAAAAAGTTTCCCAAATTCATCATGCTGTCATAAAACAATACTAGGATCGTACAGTTAAACCGATATTTGGCAAAGCGCACACCGTGAATACCGCACTCCTCGCCGCCCCCGGCGCCAACGTCACCTACCTCAAGCCGCGCGAAGAGGACGAGGATGCCGTGCTGCGCGCGCATTTGCACGAGATTATCGCCCGGCGACAGCTGAGTGCGCTATTCCAGCCCATCATCCACATGCAGACCGGCGACATCATCGCCTACGAGGGCCTGATACGCGGCCCGTCCGACAGCCCGCTGCACGCGCCGATGAATCTGTTCAAGGTGGCGCGCGCCAACGGCTTGACGGTGCAGGTCGAGCACTTGTGCCGCAAGGTGGTGCTGGAGCGCTTCGCCGAGCTGGAGCTGCCGGGCAAGCTGTTCCTCAACGTCAGCCCGGAATGCCTGCTGCAGCGCGACGCCCGCCACGGCGAGACGCTGGAATACATCCACCAGATCGGCATCAATCCGGAGCGCGTCATCATCGAGCTGACCGAAAACCAGCCGACCTACGACTATGACCTGATGCGCGAAGCGGTGCTGCACTACCGCACCATGGGTTTCCAGATCGCCATCGACGACCTGGGCGAAGGCTTTTCCAGCCTGCGGCTGTGGTCGGAGCTGCGGCCGGAATACGTCAAGATCGACATGCACTTCATCCAGGGCATCAATCATGACCCGGTGAAACTGCAATTCGTGCGCTCGATCCAGGAGATCGCCGAAAAATCCAACACGCTGGTGATCGCCGAAGGCATCGAGACGCAGGCCGAGCTGCTGGTGCTGCGCGACGTCGGCGTCGCCTGCGGCCAGGGCTACCATCTCGGCCGCCCGCATCCGGTGCCGGCCCGTGCCGCGCCGGCCGAAGTGGTCAAGGCGCTGGCCCGCAACGGCGTGGCCGTCTATCCCCAGCGCGGTGCGGAGAACCATGTGGCCAGCATCTTCAAGCTGCTGAACGAGGTGACGGCGGTGCCGTCCAGCATGAACAACAACGAGGTCTACGAGATCTTCCTGCGTGAGCCCAAGCTGCTGATCATCCCGGTGGTCGACGATGATGTGCCGCTGGGCCTGATCAGCCGCTTCGACATGATCGACCACTTCGCGCGCCCCTACCAGCGCGAGCTGTACGGCAAGAAGTCGTGCAAGCAGTTCATGGACCGCAATCCGCTGATCGCCGACAAGGACACCAGCCTGCAGGACCTGAGCTTCCGCATGGTGCAGGCCGACGCCCACCACCTGTTCAACGGCTTCATCATCACCGACCAGGGCCGCTACCTGGGCATGGGCACCGGCCACGACCTGATGCGCGAGATCACGCAGATGCAGATCAACGCCGCCCGCTACGCCAATCCGCTGACCCAGCTGCCGGGCAACGTGCCGATCAACGAGCATATCGACCGCCTGCTGGCGTCCGGCACGCGCTTCTGGGTCGGCTATTTCGATCTCGACCACTTCAAGCCGTTCAACGATGTCTACGGCTACCGGCGCGGCGACGACGTGATCCAGCTGACCGGCAAGATCCTCACCAGCCACTGCGACGCCAACCGCGATTTCGTCGGCCATATCGGCGGCGACGATTTCATGGTCCTGTTCCAGAGCGAGGATTGGGAGCAGCGTTGCGAGGCGGTGCTGGCCGAGTTCGAGCAGAATGTGCAGGATTTCTACAGCATCGACGACCGCGAGCGCGGCGGCTACATCAGCGAGGACCGGCAAGGGAAAAAAGTGTTTTACTCGTTGATGAGCCTGTCGATCGGCGCGATCCGGGTCGAGCCGCACCAGTACTACACCCACCACCAGATCGCCACGGCGGCCGCCGAATCCAAGAAGCAAGCCAAGAAAATCCACGGCAACAGCCTGTTCATCGACCGCCGCCAGCAGGGCGCCTGATTCAGGCGGCGGTGCGGCCGCTGCGCACCATGCCGTCCAGGTTGCACTGGGCCAGCGCATGGCCCTGGGCGGCGGCCTTGCGGTACCAGTCCGCCGCCTGCGCATCGTCCCGCCCCACGCCGACGCCGTTGGCGTACATCACCCCGAGGTTGTTTTGCGCGCTGGCGTCGCCCTGCTCGGCGGCGCAGCGGTACCAGGCCACGGCCCGCGCCTCGTCCCTGGGCACGCCGTGGCCGTTGGCGTACATCACGCCGACATTGAACTGCGCGTTCGGCGCGCCCTGCTCGGCCGCCATCCGGTACCACTCCAGCGCGCGGCGCTCGTCGCGCGCCACGCCGCGTCCGCGCGCATACATGCCGCCCAGGTTGTACTGCGCCAGCATGTGGCCGGACTCGGCCGCGCGCCGGTACCAGGTGAAGGCCAGCTCGTCGTCGCGGTCCACGCCCTTGCCGTTGGCCAGCATGATGCCGAGGTTGAACTGCGCGTCGGCGTCCTCCTGCTCGGCCGCGCGCGACAGCCAGGCGTAGGCACGCAGCTGGTCGGCCGCCACCCCCAGGCCCTCCGCATAGGCGACGCCGACCAGCCGCTGCGCCACCGGGTCGCCCTGCGCCGCCGCCTGCCGGAACCAGGCCAGCGCCTGGCCGTCGCTGCGCGGCACGCCGTTGCCGTGCTTGTACATCAGTCCTAGATTGAGTTGGGCGCTGGCGTCGTTTTGCAGCGCGGCCTTGCGGAACCAGGCCAACGCCAGCGGAAAGTTGCGGCGCACGCCCATGCCGTGCACATAGGCTTCACCCAGCAGGGTCTGGGCGCTGGCCAGTCCCTGCTCGGCGGCGCGGTAGAACCAGGACAAGGCGATCTCGTCGCTGCGCTTGACGCCGCGCCCCTTGCGGTACATCTGCCCGAGATTCTGCTGCGCCGAGGCGTCGCCCTGCTGGGCGGCGCTGCGAAACCAGCGCACGGCTTCCTTGTCGTTGTTGGCCACGCCGCGGCCGTTGTAGTACATCGCGCCCAGGTGGTTCTGGGCAAAGGCCAACCCCTGCTGGGCTGCCTTGTTCATCCAGTAGCAAGCCTGGGTTTCGTCGCGCGCCACGCCCTGGCCTTTTTTATAGACCAGGCCCAGGTTGAATTGGGCATAGGCGTTGCCGCGCTCGGCGGCTTCCCGGTACCACAGATAACTGTCATAGCCATCCCTGGCTGAGCTCTGATTCTTCACGGTACACCCCTGGCCAACGTTGTCACATTGTTGGTTAAAGTGTAAAACGCGGCCCGTTATGCCGTTTGACCGGGCTCAAATGAGTGATGATGAAATGTTATCGTTTTACAGTTGCGACTGCTTTTGCAGGAACTGGTGGACCTTGGCGGCCGCAAGTTTGTTGACCGACACCAGCAAGGCCGGGTCGACGGCGGCGATATTGTAGGTCGAACGGATGTGCCGGCCGATATGGATCAGCACCTCGGCCGCCACCTCCGCATCGGACTCGGCCC
Organism: Duganella sp. CT11-25; assembly: GCF_047302815.1. Taxonomy (NCBI): domain Bacteria; kingdom Pseudomonadati; phylum Pseudomonadota; class Betaproteobacteria; order Burkholderiales; family Oxalobacteraceae; genus Duganella; species Duganella sp. CT11-25. The sequence goes on along the minus strand of NZ_JBKBFD010000001.1, from coordinate 397,406 downwards.
GGTGGGCCGCGCTGCGGAATTTGATGCCCAGCTCGCCCGACAGGTTGCCCAGCTTGTAGCTCGACAACTGCGGGAACACGCGGCGCGACAGCTTGAGCGAGCACACCAGCGCGCTGTGGCCGGGCGTCAGGTTCAGCCGCGCGGCCTCGGCGCGCAGGAATTTCTCGTCGAAGCTGGCGTTGTGCGCCGACAGCGCGTCGCCGCCTATGAAGTCCAGCAACTCCGGCACCACCCGCGAGACCGGCGGCGCGCCGTCCACCATCGCCTGCGTGATGCCGGTCAGGCCGGTGATGAAGGATGGAATCCGCACATTGCAATTAATCAGCGACACATAGCGCTCGACCACCTTGCCGCCGGCGATGCGCAGCGCCGCCACCTCGGTGATGCGGTCGCCCATGTCGGGCGACAGTCCGGTGGTCTCGAAGTCCAGCATGACGATCGATTTATCGAGCATATTTCCTTTTAGCCAAATTTACGGACGGCATCCAGCGCCAGGCCGGCGCCGATACTGCCGAACAGGTCGCCCTCGACCTTGCGCGCGGCCGGCAGCAAGGCGCCGATGCGCTCGCGCAGCATGCGCACGCCGCTGGAGCCGCCGGTGAAGAATACCGTGTCGACGTCGGCCGCGGCGACGCCGGCGTCGCGCAGCAGGTTCAGCACGGTGGTTTCGATCGAGCCGACCAGGTGGACTATGGCGCCGTCGAACTGCGCGCGGTCCAGCTCCAGCGTCACCGCCGGCGACAGCCGGTCCAGCTCCAGCCGCACCTTGGGGGCGTCCGACAGCGCGATCTTGCCCTCTTCCACCTTCATCGCCAGCCAGTGGCCGGCGCGCTGGTCGATCAGCTTTTGCAGGCGGCCCAGCTTTTCCTGCTCGGCCGAATCGCGCAGCAGGTCGGACAGCTGGGTCCACATCTTCTTGGTATAGGCCTGGTTGATGGTGTGCCAGGTCGCCAGGTTGAAGAAGTAACTGGACGGCACCTCGCTGTTGTTGCGCAGCCGGCTGCCGTAGCCCAGCAGCGGCATCACCGAGGACAGGCTCAGGTATTTATCGAAGTCGGTGCCGCCGATGTGGACGCCGCCGTTGGCCAGGATGTCGTCGCGGCGCTCGGCCTTTTTCGCCCGTTCCGGCGACAGCCGCACCAGCGAGAAGTCCGAGGTGCCGCCGCCGATGTCGGCGATCAGCACCAGCTCTTCGCGGTCGATCTGTGACTCATAATCGAACGCCGCGGCGATCGGCTCGAACTGGAAAGCGATCTCCTTGAAGCCGACCGCACGGGCCACTTCGGCCAGCGTGTCCTCGGCCTGCCGGTCGTTTTCCTTGTTGTCGTCGATGAAATAGACGGGACGGCCGAACACCGCCGAGGTGAATTCGCGCCCGGCCGATTGCTCGGCGCGGCGCTTGACCTCGCCGATGAACTGCGACAGCAGCTGGCGAAACGGCAGCGCGCGGCCGCCCACCTCGGTCTGACCGTCGATCAGACTGGTCCCGAGCAAACTCTTCATGGAGCGCATCAAGCGCCCCTCATAACCGGCCAGATATTCGGCCAGCGCCGCACGTCCGAAGGTGACTTCCTCGTCGTCCGCATTGAAGAAGACGACCGACGGCAAGGTGGTCTTGCCGTCCTCCAGTCCCAGCATCACCGGCTGGCCGGGACGCACCCAGCCGACGGTGGAATTAGACGTGCCAAAATCGACGCCGCAAGCAATGGCCATGTCGACCCTTCACGTAATAAAGGGGCGTTATGCTATCAGAAAAAGCGCCTCGACAGTGAAAATTGCAGCATAGCCACAAGGCAGGCGATATTTCTTACCAGAAAGACGATATTTATTGCCATTGAGTAAGTTTTTATTTATGCTGAGTCAACAATCAGTACACCCGAGACAATGACCAATCACAAGCCGACAGTCGAACGCTGCGCCGCCGAACACAAAGCCTTGATCGCCCACGAAAACCGCCGGGTCACCTCGTATGACGTGGCGCTGGTGGCCGGCGTGTCGCAATCGGCCGTGTCGCGCTGCTTCAAGCCCGGCGCCAGCGTCTCCCCGGCCACCTACGCGCGGGTGATGAAAGCGGCGGTCCTGCTCGACTACATCCCGAACGCCGCCGCGCGCAGCCTGATCACGCGCCGCTCGAACATGATCGCGCTGATCGTCACCAACCAGGCCAACCTGTACTACCCGGAACTGCTGGCCGAGCTGAGCCATCAGATCACGGCGCGCGGCAAGCGCGTGCTGCTGTTCACGCTGGCGCGCGAAGCCGACGCCGACCGCGTGCTGACCGACGTCTGGCAATTCCAGGTCGACGGCGTGATCGCCGCCGCCCGCCTGTCCGACGAGCACATCGCCGAATTCAAGCGCCGCAGCATGCCGCTGGTGCTGTTCAACCGCACGCTGCGCGACCAGTCGGTCAACACCGTCACCTGCGACCATCACGAAACCGGCCGCATGCTGGCCTCGCGCCTGGCCGCCGCCGGCCACCGCCAGTTCGGCATCATCGCCGGCACCGAGGATTCCAGCGTCGCCAGCGAACGCCGCCGCGGCGCCTGCGAGCGCATCGCCGAACTGGGCCTGCCGCCGCCCATCGTGGTGCCGGGCGAATACGACTACCGCAGCGGCGCGGCCGGCCTCAAGGCCATCATCGAACAACTGGGCGGCGTGCCCGACGCCATCATCTGCGGCAGCGACGTCATGGCGATCGGCTGCCTCGACTACGCGCGCCACGAGCTGGGCATCGACGTCCCGGGCCAGCTGTCGGTGGCCGGCTTCGACGCGGTCGAGCCGTCCAACTGGCTCAGCTACAACCTGACCACGCTGCGCCAGCCGATGCCGAAGATGGCCGCCTCGGCCGCCGACCTGCTGTGCGCCGTCATCGACAGCCAGAGCGGCAACAGCAACGAGGCCGAGCGGCGCGTGTTCAGCGCCCAGTTCATCGAAGGCGCGACCGCGCGCCTGACGCCGGCCGCTAGCAGCGCGCCGGCCGCCGCCGCCGGCCTGCGCGTGCCGGTCGCCGTCATGTAGCGGATAGCATGTAACGGATATAATGCGGCATGACCGCCGCCCAAGCTCCCAATCTCCCGCGCTTCACTCCGCAAGGCCTGATCCCGACCGCTGAACAGACCGCCATTCAACTGGCGCAGAACAAGGTCGTGCTGATCGACGCCAACGCCGGCGCCGCCAAGACCACCACGCTGGCGATCCGTATCGGCGAGGCGCTGGCGCGCAAGCTGCCGCCGGAAGCCATCCTGGCGCTGACCTTCACGCCGGAAGCGCGCGACGTGCTGCGCCAGCGCCTGATCGACATCGGCGTGCCGGCCGCGCTGGTGGCGCGCATCGCCGTGCTGACCTTCGAGGACTTCGCGCGCGAGCAGCTCGATCCCGGCGACGGCGACAACGTGCGCGTCTGCGACGAAGCGCGCCAGCTCAAGGAGTACGCGCTGGCAGCGGTCGACCGCGCCGGCGAACGCCATGCCGGCCGGCTGGACGGCATGGAACTGAACACCCACAGCATCGCGCTGGCGCAATTCCTCGATGCGCAGCTGGGGCTGAAGGCGACGATGGCGCTGGCCGCCGACGTCGAGTACATGGGCCTGGAGGAAATCAGCGAACTGCTGGGCGTGCCGCTGAACGACTACATCACCACGGTGGAATACGAAACCCTGCGCCTGGACGGCGGCGCCGGCGCCGTGTTCCGCGGCCCGTTCGACGCCACCTACGACCTGGCCTGCAACCTGGACGCCGGCGCCCGCCTGGCCGAACAGTTCCTCGACTACCGGCTGGTGCTGTGCGACGAGCTGCACGACTTGAACGAAGCCGCTTTCCGCATCCTCGACGCGCTGGTCAGCCGTCCGCAATGCTTCTTCGTCGGCGCCGGCGACAAGGACCAGGTGATCCACGCCAAGCTGGGCGCCAGCGAGGAATACCTGAACCGCCGCTTCGCCGAACGCTATCCCAAGCTGGCGCGCTACCCGCTGACCTACAGCTACCGCCACGGCCCGCACCTGGCTTACGCGATGGCCGAGTTCAAGCAAAAGCCGGTCGAATCGAGCCTGCCGCTGCGCACCGAAATCCTGCACGCCCACTACGACAGCGCCGCCCAGTGCGCGCAACAGGCGGTGGCGGCGGTGAGGCAATGGAAGGCCGACGGCTATCCGCTGGACGGCTGCGCCATCCTGATCCGCGACCGCCACCAATCGATGGCCATCGAAAACGCCCTGATCGACGCCGACATCGACTACCGCACGCCGGTCATGGCCGGCTATCTGCAGCGCGACGAGATCCTGTTCCTGCGCGGCCTGCTGGCCATCGGCCTGAAGGATTTTGCCGCCGTCAAATCCGAGCAGGTGCGCGGCGCCGTCGTCGACGCCATGATCGCCTTCAGCGAAATGAAGTTCGCGCCGCGCCGGCTGGACAACTTCAAGACGCAGATCGTCAAGGATCCGGCGCTGCTGGGCGAACTGTTCCTGCTGGAGGATGAAGAGCGGCGCGACGGCGAGCGGCCCGGCTATCGCGAGGTCGCCAGCCAGGCCACCAAGCGCGCCGTGATCGACGCCATCGGCTGGCTGTCCGCGCTCGATCCCGCCACGCCGGCGGCCGAAGTGCTGGCCGCGCTGTGCGAGCGCGTCAAGCTGGTGGCGACCGCCCGCCGCATCTTCGTGCGCCCCTACGAGGCGGGCGTGGTCAACAAATCGGTGGAAGGCCTGCTGGAAGCGGCTGCCGCCTCCGGCCAGAGCCTGCGCGACTTCTGGACCGCGATGAACGCCCGCGAAGCCTTCACGCGCCGCAAGCGCGACCGCAAGGCGGTGCTGATCGAATGCGTGGCCAACGCCAAGGGCAAGGAATTCGACCATGTGATCCTGCCGTTTTTGCAAACCGGCGAATTCCCCCATCCGCAGCAGCCCAAGCGCGACGAGGAAAACCTGTTCTATGTGGCCGCCACCCGCACCCGCGCGCGCCTGACCTTGCTGTCGCCGTCCGACGCCGCCCTGCGCAGCGGCTTCATCACCCAGATGCGGCTGTCGAAATCGGCCGCCGCCGCCGACGCCGCCATCGGCCGCAACCAGCAGCAGGCCATGGCCGCCAGGGCCGCGCCGGCCGCCGCCTCGGCGCGCCGATACCTGGACGCGGGCTTCCACGAAAAGGAACAGGTCAAGGCGCTGGGGGCGCAATTCGACATCGCGCGCCGCGCCTGGTACGTGGAAGCAGGCAAGGATCTGGCCCCTTTTGCAGCTTGGCTAAAAAAATAATGCGAAAATGATGCATCGCGCCAATATTTACAAGGGAAACCCTTATATAATATCGCTCGCGGCTGGCTGACAGCCAACACCCTTGTGTGTCCCCATAACAAAATACCAATTCGGGAGTATTTTCGATGAAAGCAAAAACCCATTTCCTGCTGGCAGCCTGCACCGTAGCCCTGCTGAGCGCCTGCTCGACCCCGGCTCCAGTCGTTGCGCCGGCACCGGCCCCAGCTCCTGCGCCAGCACCGGCACCGGCGCCAGTCGCCGCGCCGGTCGCCGCGCCGGTCGCCGCGGCCCTGCCAGCGTACCTGGACCCAAACAGCTCGATCTACAAAAACCGTAGCGTCTACTTCGACTTCGACAAGTACACCGTCCGTTCGGACGCTGACCTGGTGATCGCCGACCACGCCAAGTTCCTGTCCGCCAACCCGAACGTCGCCATCAAAGTCGAAGGCAACACCGATGACCGCGGCAGCGCCGAGTACAACCTGGCCCTGGGCCAGAAGCGCGCCCAGGCGGTTGTCGCCGCACTGAAAGTGCAAGGCGTCAAGGAATCCCAGCTGGAAGCCATCAGCTACGGCAAGGAAAAGCCAAAAGCCAACGGTACCGACGACGCATCGCGCGCCCAGAACCGTCGCGCCGACCTGGCCTACCCAAGCAAGTAATTGAAGTCATCGACGCCCGGCCGCAAGCCGGGCGTTTTTGTTTGTGCGGCCGGATTCAGCATCGATGAATAGCAAACACAATATCCGCAGTGCCTTCCGCAACGAGTTCAGCGATTGGCGCGTGTGGATCACGCGCGGGCTGGTGGTGGCCTTCGCCATCCTGGCCGGCCTGAGCGTGGTGGGCTTTACCGCCGTCTCCGAATGGACCTTCGAGCTGTTCAGCGACATGTATCGCCACTATTGGTGGTCGCCGCTGCTGTGGACGCCGCTCTGCACCGCCGCCATTGTCTGGATGACGCGCCGCTACGCCGCCGGCGCCAGCGGCTCCGGCATACCGCAAGTCATGGCCGCGCTCGAGCCCGCCGTCGGCCCCGCCCAGCAAAGCCTGTTCGTCTCCCTGCGCCTGAGCGCCTACAAAGTCGCGCTGACCACCTGGGGCCTGCTGGCAGGCCTGTCGCTGGGACGCGAAGGCCCGTCGGTGCAGGTTGCCGCCGGCGTCATGCTGACCGCGCGCCGCTGGCTGCCCGAGCGCTCCGCCGTCTCCACCCACGGCCTGTTGGTGGCGGGCGGCGCGGCCGGCATCGCGGCCGCCTTCAACACGCCGCTGGCCGGCGTCATGTTCGCCATCGAGGAGCTGTCGCGCACTCCCGAGCAGCGCAGCAGCGGCCTGCTGATGGCCGCCATCGTGCTGGCCGGCCTGATCGCCGTGTCCATCAACGGCAACGCCACTTATTTCGGCCTGATCCACGCGCAGGGCGTCGACCTGTCGCTGGTGCTGCCGGGGCTGATGGTGGCGCTGGCCTGCGGACTGGCCGGCGGCCTGTTCTCGCGCCTGCTGATCGCCTCGCTGAGCGGCCCGCCACGCGACTGGTTCAGCCGCGTGCGCCTGCGCCGTCCGGTGCTGTTCGCCGCCGCCTGCGGCCTGGGCGTCGCGGTGCTGGGCCTGCTGTCCGGCGGCGCTATCTTTGGCAGCAGCTACAGCCACACGCGCGACATGCTGGCCGGCGCCGACCACTCGCCGGCCATCTTCTTCCTGTTCAAGCTGATCGCCACCTGGCTGACCTCATGGTCCGGCGTGCCGGCCGGCATCTTCGCGCCATCGCTGTCGATCGGCGCCGCGCTGGGCAACGATATCGGCCAGGTACTTGGCTATCCCAATGCCAGCGCGCTGATCGCGCTGGGCATGGTCGGTTTCCTGGCAGCAGTTACCCAAGCGCCGTTGACTTCGTTTATTATCGTTATGGAAATGGTCGACGGCCACGCCATGGTGCTCAGCCTGATGGCCTGTGCGCTGGTGGCGCGTACCGTTTCGCATGTCCTGAGTCCACCGTTGTACGCGACCCTGGCTCAGGCACAATTATCCCGCCTGCCGCCGGCGAGCTCCCCCTAAAGAGAGCGGCGAAATCGCGTTGTAGTCGTTATGCTGGAAGTTTCCATTCATCCCCAAATCAGCTGAAGGAAGTTCTATGAAAAACCTCACTACCGCCGCCGGCGCACCGGTCGTCGACAACCAAAACACCCAAACCGCAGGCCCGCACGGCCCGGTACTGCTGCAGGATGTCTGGCACCTGGAAAAGCTGGCCCACTTCGCGCGCGAAGTGATCCCGGAACGCCGCATGCACGCCAAGGGCTCAGGCGCCTTCGGCACCTTCACCGTCACCCACGACATCAGCAAGTACACGCGCGCGGCGCTGTTCTCGGAAGTGGGCAAGCAGACCGACATCTTCATGCGTTTCTCCACCGTCGCCGGCGAACGCGGCGCGGCCGACGCGGAACGCGACATCCGCGGCTTCGCCGTCAAGTTCTACACCGAGCAAGGCAACTGGGACGTGGTGGGCAACAACACGCCGGTGTTCTTCTTCCGCGACCCGCTCAAGTTCCCGGACCTGAACCACGTCGTCAAGCGCGATCCGAAGACCAACCTGCGCAGCGCCGAGAACAACTGGGACTTCTGGACCCTGCTGCCGGAGGCGCTGCACCAGATCACCATCGTCATGAGCGATCGCGGCATCCCGAAGGGCTACCGCCACATGCACGGCTTCGGCAGCCACACCTTCAGCTTCATCAGCCCGGGCAACGAGCGCTTCTGGGTCAAGTTCCACTTCGTCTGCCAGCAGGGCATCGAGAACTTCAGCGACGCCGAAGCCACCGAAGTGGTGGGCCGCGACCGCGAAAGCTCGCAGCGCGACCTGTTCGACGCCATCGAAGCGAAGAACTTCCCGCGCTGGAAACTGGCGGTGCAGATCATGCCGGAGAACGAAGCGTCCAAGGTGCCGTACAACCCGTTCGACCTGACCAAGATCTGGCCGCACAAGGACTATCCGCTGATCGACGTCGGCGTGCTGGAATTGAACCGCAATCCTGAAAACTACTTCGCGGAAGTCGAGCAGTCGGCCTTCTCGCCGGCCAACGTGGTGCCGGGCGTGAGCTTCTCGCCGGACAAGATGCTGCAATCGCGTTTGTTCTCGTATGGCGACGCGGCGCGCTACCGCCTGGGCGTCAACCATCACTCGATTCCGGTCAACGCGCCGAAATGCCCGTTCCACAGCTACCACCGCGACGGCGCCATGCGGGTCGACGGCAATCACGGCGGCGGTACCTCGTATGAACCGAACAGCCGCGGCGAATGGCAGCAGCAGCCGCAGTTCGCCGAACCACCGCTGTCGCTGGAAGGCGCGGCCGGCCACTGGGATCATCGCGTCGACACCGACTACTACTCGCAGCCGGGCAATCTGTTCCGGCTGCTGACGGCGGAGAAGAAGCAGCTGCTGTTCGAGAACACGGCGCGCGCGATCAACGGCGTCTCGAAACCGGTGCAGCAGCGTCACATAGCCAACTGTACGCAGGCCGATCCGGCCTACGGCGCCGGCGTGGCCGCGGCGATCGCCGCACTCGAAGCCAAGTAAGCTTTAGATAACAAACATCGGTACAATGAGGCACCTCGCCGCCTCATTTTGCCGATGCCTTTATTGCTTCTCTTTTTCTTTCTGGCGTTCTGCCACACCACCGCCAGCGCGCAGCAAGTCGCCTGGCTGTGGGATGAAGCGCTGCTGCCCGCATGGTCGGCGCGGGAAGCCGCCGTCCTCCAGCGCCACATCCTGCTGACCGGCGATACCGCCCTCACCCGGCCGCGCATGCGCCGGCCCGTCATGCCGGCGGCGACGCAAGTAACGCCCGTGCTGCATGTCGAAGTCAGCACCGTCAATCCGCCCAGGGATATGGAAGCCAGCCGCGCCATGATCGTCGGCGCGCTGCTCGACGCGGCCGCCGCCAGCACCTCGGGCTGGGTGCAGCTCGACATGGAAGCCAAGCCTTCGCAGCGCGCGTTCTACCGATCCCTGGTGCGGCAGCTGCGCGGCGCCCTGCCGCCCCGCATCAAGTTGAGCGTGACCGCCCTGGCATGGTGGTGCCGCTCGCCCGCGTGGCTGGACGGCCTGGCCGCCGATGAAGTCGTGCCGATGTTCTTCCGCATGGGCCGCGACAGTGGCGCCATGCGCAAGCTGCTGGAACAATCGCCCGACACGCTGCACGCCAGCTGCCGCGCCGGGGTTGCGGGCTTCTCGCCGCAGGAGCCGTTTGCGGCAAACGTCAATCAACGCTATCGCAGAATCTACTGGTTCGACATGTACGCCTGGAAGCGCGCAGCGTCGGCCACCTCCCCTATTTCAAGGAGCACGCCATGAACACAATCTCCAAGCTGCGCCTGCTGGCCGCCGCCGGCGCCCTGCTGGCTTGCGGCCATGCCGCCGCCAGCGCGGACGGCCCAATGGATGTCTACGTCACGCGCGGCGGACCGGACATTCCGCTGAACCGCTATCAGGCCGGTGAACTGGGCGTGGTGCTGCCCAGCTATGAGCGCGTGTATTTGTATACCGCATGGCGCGGCGTGGCGCTCGGCATCGACGGCCTGAAGACCGCGCCGAATCCGAAAGATGGATTGCTGGACGCCGTCGGCCACTATCGCGCCGGCTGGTCCAGCGACGGCGACAGCCGGACCGTCTATGCGGCCTGGCTGGCCGCGGTCACCGCCGCGTTGAAAAAACCGCCTGCCGCGCCTCACCCGAACAGCAACGTCGCCAATGGCTCGCTCACCTGTCCATCGGTCAGCTACACCTTCGCCGCCGCCACACTCGGCGACCTGGCCAGGCGCGGCGATGCGACGCCGGCCCGCCTGGCGGCCTGGGTCGCGTCGCAGCGGCAGGTGTTCAAGTTCTGCGGCGACGATCCGGACGCGCCGCGGCGCGGCTGGGACGAAAAAAAGCCGGCGATCCCGGCGCCCGCCGAACTGCCGGCCGGCGAAGCGCTGTACTGGCGCCAGATGCAGCAATACCAGCTGGCGTCGGCCGCGTTCTATGACGAAAACTATGCGCTCAGCGGCAGCCTGTTTGCGCGCATCGGCGCCACCGACAAGCACCCGCTGCGCCGCTGGGGCGAATATCTGAACCTGCGTTCGCAGGCGCGCGCCGCCTATGCGCAGTCGCAGCAGGCCGCCCAGGCGGCGGCCCAGCAAGGCCCCGCCGCCGTCGCCACCCAACTGGCGATACAGCAGCAAAAAATGGCCGCCATCCAGGCCAGCGTCGATCACATCGTCGCCAATCCGGATCTGGCGGCCCTGCATGAAGCCAGCCGCGCGATCGGCCGCAGTTCGCAGGCGCGGCTGACGCCGACGCAGCGCTTCGTCGAATTAAGCAAGCTGCTGGACGATCCGCGCGCGGATCCCTACGTGGACGACCACCTCGGCGACTGGCGCGTGGTGGCCAACGAGGTGCTGCAACAGCCCTACGGCGAGCAGCCCGACAAGCGCACCGCGCTGCGTGTTGCGGGCGGCTTGACCGACTGGATCCAGACCGTCGGCCAATGCCGTGAATACCAGGCCAAGCGCAGCTGCGCCGTCGAGCAGGAACACGCGCTCGAGCAATGGAAGCGCTACACGGCGGCCGGCGACAAGGCGCAATCGCGCGTCTGGCTAATGGCGGCCGCCATGCTGTCCGGCGCCATGACGCCGGAGCTGGAAAAAGCCAGCCTGCGCGTCGCGGCCAATGCGCCGGAATACCTGACGCTGCGCTATGCGCTGGCCCGCCACTATCGCCTCGGCAAGCAGGCCGACAAGGCGCGCGCCGCCAGCGACGCGGTGCTGGCCGGTGCGGTGCTGGCCGCGCAGAGCTCCATCAGTGCGCGCAACCTGTTCCTGCAAGAGCGCTTTGCCGTGGCCAGTTCGCCGTCCGATGCGGCGCCGTACCTGCTGCGCAGCACCAGCCGCACGCTGGATCCCGACACCGGTGAAGTGGCGGCCGGCGAAAACAGCTTCCGCGGCGCGGACCATCCTGACGCGGCGTCCGACGGCGTGCGCTGGCTCGACAGCGGCCTGGCGGCCGAAGACCTGCAAGCGCTGGCCGCCAACACCAAGCTGCCTTCCGCCGTGCGCGCGCGCATCGGCGTCGCCGCGTTGATGCGTTTTGAATTGCTGGCCCAGGACGAAGCCGCGCTGAAGGCGTCAGAACAAGTCGAGCAATTGCTGCCCGCGCTGGCGCCGGTCATGCAAAAGTATCGCAAGCTGGCCGGCACGCCGGAGCGCCGCTACTGGATGCAGATCAACGCGCTCAAGTACGGCCTGTCACCCATGTTCGGCAACAACTACAACGGCGAATTCCCTTTGCGCGCGGCGGACGATACGCTGGCGACGATGTGGTGCAAGATGCCGGCCAAGGCGGGTTCGGATGGGGATCTCAATACCGGGACCGAGCTGGCGCCGCCGATGGCGGAATTGGGCAACGTCGCCGCGCGCGACAGGGAACTGGCGCAACTGGCCACGCTGAAGACCGCCACCGGCCACATCGGCGATATGGTCATGCAGCGCGCCGTCACGGTGCCCAACGATCCGGAGCTGCCATGGCTGTTGTACGTGACGGTGCAATCGACACGCGGCGGCTGCCTCGACGACGACGCCAGGAAGCTCTCCAAGAGCGCGTTCACGCTGCTGCACAAGCGCTACAAAAACAGCGACTGGGCCGGCAAGACGCCTTATTTCTATTGAGGCGGATCAAAGGCGGGGAATGGAAGAAGACTAGCGTGGCCTTTTGGGAGGTACGCCATGCAAACGCTAGTGAAACCCGATCCCCGCCACCGAGCGGCCTACGACGACGACCTGGTGCTATGGATAGACGGACAAATCCAATTGCTGGTCGAAGCAAGATACTCCGAGCTGGACGTGGAGCATCTCGTCGGGGAGCTCGAGAGCATGAGAGACAAAGAGCTGCGCACGCTGAGAAATCGGCTGAGGGTGCTGATCATGCACCTCTTGAAATGCGAATTCCAGAAATCCCGTCCACAAAACAAGTGGCACTCAACCTTGATCGAGCAACGGGAGCGCATCAAATACTTGCTGGATGACAGTCCCAGCTTGCGCCGTGTCGTCCCGGAATATGTACAGTCCAACTATCCCGCTGCCCGCAAAATGGCCGCGCTGGAAACCGGACTTCCCATCGGTGTATTCCCGAAGGAAATTCCTTACACGGTCGAGCAGATACTTGATCAGGAATTCACGCCGTGACTTCGACGCCGGCGCGCTGCAGCAGCAGCTCGCAGCGCTTCGACAGGTGCTGGACTTGCAGGTGCTTGCCGGCGCGGGTGTAGCGTTCGCTCAGGGTGGACACCGCCACCACCGCCGAATGATCGGCCAGGCGCAGGTAGCGGCAATCGAGCACCACCTGCCGCGGATCGCCCTGCGGATCGAACAGATCGCTGAAGCGCGCGATCGACGCGAAGAACAAGGTGCCGTGCGGCGTATAGGTCTTTGCGCCGTCCGCGCCGACGGCCGCATCGGTGCGGATCTCGCGCGCATGGCGCCAGGCGAAGCTCAGCGCCGCGATCACGATCCCGCACAGCACCGCCACCGCCAGGTCGGTCGCCACGGTAATGCAGGTCACCACCACGATCAGCAGCGCATCATGGCGCGGCACCTTGCCCAGCACGCGCAGCGAACCCCAGGCGAAGGTCTGCTGCGCCACCACGAACATCACGCCCACCAGCGCCGCCAGCGGAATGCGCTCGATCCAGGGCGACAAAAACAGTATAAACAATAAGATCATGATCCCGCTGACCGCGCCCGACACCCGCGTGCGTCCGCCGGAACTCAGGTTGATCATGGTCTGGCCGATCATCGCGCAGCCGCCCATGCCGCCGAACAGGCCCGACGCCACATTGGCCGCGCCCAGCGCCACGCACTCGCGATTCGGCAAGCCGCGCGTCTCGGTGATTTCATCGGTCAGGTTAAAGGTCAGCAGCGTCTCCAGCAGGCCGACCACCGCCATCAGCACCGCGTACGGCAGCACGATATGCAGCGTCTCCATCGTCAAGGGCACGGCGGGCATCTCGAACACCGGCAAGCCGCCGGCGATATGCGCCATGTCGCCCAAGGTGCGCGCCGGCAGCCGCAAGCCCTCGGACAGCAGGCCCACGCCAAGTATCGCCACCAGCGCCGGCGGCACCGCCCTGGTCAGGCGCGGCAGCAGGTACACCACCAGCATGGTCAGAATCACCAGCCCGCACATCCACGCCAGCGACGTGCCCTGCAGCCAGCGGCCGTCGGCCTTGAAGTGCTGCAGCTGCGACCAGGCGATCACGATCGCCAGGCCGTTGACGAAACCCAGCATCACCGGATGCGGCACCATGCTGACCAGCTTGCCCATCCTCAGCACGCCGAACAGCAGCATGACCAGGCCGCTCAACACCACCGTCGCCAGGAAATACTGCACGCCGTGCTGCACCACCAGCGCCACGATCACCACCGCCATCGAACCGGCGGCGCCGGAAATCATGCCGGGGCGACCACCAAAAATAGCGGTCAAGGTGCAAATAAAGAAGGCCCCGTACAGCCCGGTCAGCGGGTTAAGGTGGGCGACCAGCGCGAAAGCGATGCATTCGGGAACCAGCGCGAAGGACGTGGTCAAGCCAGCGAGCGCGTTTTTGGAGAAATGGGATGACCACATAGGAAGAGAAACCGGCAAGGAACGATGCAAAAATGCAACAGCGCGCATATTTTACACGGCGGCGGTGATTTCTCGTCGTCTTGGGTGAACTGGCGCACATTAAATCGGGGGCGAGCGGGGCAAAATAGCAAGGCATGCCAATTCAACCCTGAGTCCGACCTACGCCATGACTACTCTGATATCCGCCACCTACGCCCTGCAAAGACAGAAAATCGCCGTGGAGAGGACGCTGTATGCGCGTTCGGCGGAGGAATCCCAGCTGGCGGCCCGTTGGGCCAGCGCCTGGCACAAGCTGGTGCAGCGCAAACTGGATCAGGACCTGGCCGCCCGTCCCGCCGCGGCCAGGGCGGAGTTCAGCGGATTTTTGGTCAATCCGCCTTCCCGCGTACTACATTAATTCTCAAGCCGCGTAGCGCTGGGCCGGGACCGCATTGCCGACGCGGGCCTGGTAGCAGCTGCCTGCGCGGCGTTCCATGCCATCGCGGTCCAGCACGGTCACGCAACCGCGGCGGTAAGCGATCAAGCCCTCCTCCGCCAGCTTGCCGGCCGCGCCGGTAATGCTCTCGCGGCGCACGCCCAGCATATTGGCGATCATTTCCTGCGTCACCTTCAACTCGTTGCCCATGGAGCGGTCCAGGCGCTCCAGCAGCCAGCGGCACAGCTTCTGCTCGATGCTGGTATGGCGGCTGCCGGCGACGCTCTGCGCCAGCTGGGCGAACATGGCGCTGGTATAGCGCATCAATTGCTGGGCCAGCGGGCCGCCGGTATAGAACACCTTGCGCAGCACGGCGGTGCGCAGGCGGTAGCCATAGCCGGCGGTCTGCACCACGGCCGAATAGCTGGCGCGTTCGGTCGGATACAGGGCCACGCCGACCACGCCTTCGCGGCCGACGACGGCGATCTCGGTGGTCGCGCCATCCTCCATCACATACTGCAGCGAAACGATGGCGTTGGTAGGGAAATAGGTGAACTCGACGTTATCGCCGAAGTCGAACAGATGCTTACCGGCCGGCAACGTGACCAATTCCAGATCGCCGAACAGGGCCAGCAGATCGTCGCGGTGCAGCGCGCGCAGCAAATCGTTCTGTTGTGCGCCGATCAGGCTGATGGTCTGTGGCGCGGCAGCGGACGTGGTGTCGATAGCGTTCATGGTGTACCTCGAGTGTCTTGTTGATCCTTCGAATGATGTCGTGTGGATCGCAGCCGGCGTATTCGCCTGACCGTTGATGACACTATATCTACCGGCCTAAGCTACCGGTATAGGAGCACCTTGTAGTCCTATGTAGGCTATGAACATTGCAAAATGTCATCTTTGTCCTACGCCCCAACTCCGGGGTCAGGTCCAGAACGCGGACACGAACCCAGCCGACAAGCTGATCGCGGCATGAGCTGGCTCAACGCCTGTAGCGTACAGCAGACTAATGTCATCGAATGACACGTCCTCTCCGACTCGAATTTTCCGGCGCGCTCTATCACGTCACTTCTCGGGGCGACCGTAGAGCCCTGATCTATCTGGACGACACCGATCGTGCGTTCTGGATGCAGGCATTGGCCGAAGTCTGCCAGCGTTTTCATTTTATCGTGCACAGCTTCTGTCAGATGGGCAACCACTATCATCTGTTGCTGGAAACAGAAGACGCGAATCTATCCCAAGGTATGCGCCAGCTGAACGGCATGTACTCTCAGTACTTCAACCGTCGGCACGATATGGTCGGGCATGTTTTTCAGGGGCGCTACACAGCGATCCTGGTGCAAAAGGAAAGTTACCTGCTTGAGCTTGCACGCTACATCGTCCTCAACCCGGTGCGGGCGAACGTGGTCGCCCTGCCCGAGGATTGGCCATGGAGCAGTTATCGTCTGATGACTGGAACGGTGCCCCCACCTTCCTGGCTAAATATTCAAGGACTACTTGCGCAGCTGGGCACATGCCAGGCAGACGCGATTGCGGCCTACCGAGCATTCGTGCAGGCTGGCATAGGCAAAACCAGTCCATTGGCTAACGCTCACGGGCAACTGCTTCTAGGCGATGACGCATTCATCGCTCGATGCCAGGAGCAGCCCGCAATCGTCCGAGTCAATGGCATCACACCCACACATCGCCACGCACTCGCCCCGCGATTGCAGGCTTACCTGGAAAAATACGCTGACCGCGATGAGGCAATTGCCAGAGCCTATGCCGCGTCCACATACAGCATCCCCGCAATCGCGCGGCACTTCCAGGTCTCAGAAAAAACTGTAGCCCGCGCCATCAAGCGATGGCGCGGGCTACAGGAAAGCTGAGCTCGTGTCCGGGTTCTGGACCTGACCCCGGAGTTTTAGTAGGCGACGCGCAGCTGGACGTAGGCCAGGCGCGGGGCGCCGGCCATGCGGCCGGCGTTGCCGTCGACGTTGCGCGTGTAGTAGCGCTTGTCGGCGATGTTGTTGACGCCGGCCATCACTTCATAGCCCGGCTTGCCCTTGACCTTCCAGCCCAGCTGCGCGTTCCACAGGCGGAAACCCGGGATCTGGCCGACGTTGCCGGCCGCCGCTTCGGCCACCGTGTTGGCCGTGTCCGAGTATTGCTTGGTCTGGTGCGTGCTCGACAGGTTGGCGCTCCAGGCGCCCACACGGTAGCGCGCGCCGACCGTGTCCGTGTCGCGCGAGTAGAACGGTACGTCCAGCCCCGCCGTCGCGCCCGAATCCTGGATCGCCTTGGTGTAGGTGTAGTTGGCGAACACGTTCAGGCCCGCCAGCGCGCCGCTCTCGTCGAAGGTGTAGTCCAGCGCCGTTTCAATGCCCTCATGCTTGGTGGCGCCGATGTTCTGGAAGGTGGCCGGCGTGATGCCCGGCACCTGCAGGATCTGGTTGTCGAACTTGAGCTTGAAGGCGGTCACTTCCGCGCTCACGGCGCCGGTCTTCCAGCGCGCGCCCAGCTCGGCGGTCTTGGCCAGTTCCGGTTTCAGCGGATTGGTCGGGGTCTGCGAATTCAGTTGCGTGTTCTGCACCGGACCGAACGAGGTGGTGTAGTTGGCGAATACCGTCAGCGCGCGGTTGACCAGGTAAGCGACGTTCAGCGATGGCAGCGCTTTGTTGTTGTCGGTGGTGAAGGTGGTCTTGCCGACCAGGTCGTTGCGCTCCGACGAGATGCGCTCGTAGCGCACGCCCGGCGTGATGCGCCAGGCGCCCACCGCGATGCGGTCGTCGATGTAGGCCGCGTGCGCGTCGGTGCTGTTGAGGAAGGTCGAGGTGGCGCCGTTGACGCCGCTCGACACCGTCTGCACGTAGTTGTTGTCGTCGCCGCGTTCGCTCAGGTAGCGATAACCGACCGTGACGTCATGCGTCATGCCGGCGGCCGCGAAGCGCTGCGTGTAGCGCGGTTCGATGCCCACCACTTCGTAGTTGCGCGGCTGCCACGTCACCTGCGTCTTGGCCGCGTTGATCAGCGCGCTCTGGCGGAAGCTCTTGCTGTAGTACGCCTTGAGCTCGAATTCCTGCGTGGCCGACAGCGTGTTCAGGTAGCCGACGTCGGCGCCCTTGCGCTCGCCGCTCCAGAAATCGGTCGGACGCGTGTTCTGGAACGGATCGGCGTTGTACTGCGCGACCGTCAGGCCGCCCGGCGTGCGCGAGTTGACGTCGTAGTAGGACAGCTTGCCGTACACCTCGCTGCCGGCGTCGAGCTTGTAGCGGAACTTGGCGGCGAAGTCGTTGACCTTTTCATCGCTGCCGGCGCGCCATTCGCTGCCGTCGATGCCCGAATACATCAGCGCCAGGCCCAGGCCGTTGTCCAGCGTGGTGCCGACGAAGGCGCTGTATTGCGTGTTGTTGCCGCCTTCGCCGAAGTGGTTGTAGCGCACCGAGGCGTCGCCGCTCAGGCCCGGGCCGTCCGGTATCGCGCGGCTGCGGAAGTTGATGATGCCGCCGACGTTCTGCGGACCGTAGCGCACCGCGCCGCCGCCGCGCACCACGTCGACCGATTCGATATTGTTCAGGCTGACCGGCGCGAACGACAGCTGCGGCTGGCCGTAGGGCGCCACCGCCAGCGGGATGCCGTCCAGCAGCACGGTCGAGCGCGGCGAGTAGCGCCCCGTCAGCCCGCGCACGCCGATGTTGAGCGAGATCGCGCTGCCGGCCGTGCCGGAGTTGTCGGTCGATTGCACGCCGGGAATGCGGCGCAGCACGTCGCCGATGTTGGCGGCGCCGGTGTCGTCGATGTCTTCCTTGTTGACCACGGTGCGCGCGCCGGCGAAGTTCTTGACGCTGTTCTGCAGGCCCGAGCCCAGCCAGCTGCCCGATACCTGGATCGATTCGATCGGCGCGTCGGCCTCCTGGGCGTGCAATGCGACAGGCGCCATCAGCAGGGCGATCGCCGCAGCCAGCGCGGTCGGTTTAAATGGGGCGGCGTGCATGGAAAAATTGGACATGGGACAGGAAAATGAATGTGGCTGAAACGTTAATGATAACACTTCTCATTCGCAATGAATAGCCGACGCTGCCATGTACGCCACGAACGGATATAATTAGCAGATGCTCAACTCCGCAAAACGCCGAACGCTGCAGATCTGGATCGCCATGCTGGCCATCCTGTTCAGCGCCCTCGCGCCTGCGGTGTCGCATGCGCTGGCCGCGTCCACGCCGTCGGTGCTGCTGGAAATGTGTACGGTCGACGGCGTCAAGGCCGTCGACGGCTCCAGGCAGGCGCCGGCCAAGAGCATGCAGGGCATGGAGCATTGCGCCTACTGCCTGACGCATGCCAGCTCGCCCGCCCTGCCGCCGCCGCCCATGGCCGGCTTTGCCGTCATCGGCGGCCATGACCATTATCCGGCGCTGTACTACACCGCGCCGCAACCGCTCCACTCCTGGAGCGCCGCCAAGCCGCGCGGACCGCCTTCCCGTTCCTGACCGTTAAAACGCATTGCCTGCCGCCGCGTGCCGGGGGCAGCTGTCTCCATACACATCAGGAACACCATGAAACCGACCATGTCTCCACTGGCACTGGCGCTGCTTGCCGCCTTCGCCGCCAACGCGCAAACCGCCGCCGAGGCGCCACTGCACCAACTGGGCACCGTGACCATCTCCGGCAACCGCCCCACCTCGCTGCCGACCCAGATCCCGACCACCATCGAAGGCATCACCAGGGAAGAAATCGAGCGCACCGTCAACGCCACCGATGCCGAGGATGCGCTGAAGTACCTGCCTAGCCTGTTGGTGCGCAAGCGCTACATCGGCGACTACAACCACGCCGTGCTGTCGACGCGCGCGTCCGGCACCGGCAACAGCGCGCGCTCGATGGTCTATGCGGACGGCATCCTGCTGTCGAACTATCTCGGCAACGGCGCCACCTTCGCCCCGCGCTGGGGCATGGTCAGCCCGGAGCAGATCGAGCGCGTCGATGTGCTGTACGGCCCTTTCTCCGCAGCCTACGGCGGCAACTCGGTCGGCGCGGTGGTCGACTACGTCACGCGCATGCCGGGCAAATTTGAAGCCCACGCCAAGTTCACGCTGACGCACCAGCCCTTCAAACTGTATGGCACGGACACCAGCTACCAGGGCCGGCAAGGCAGCTTCGCGCTGGGCGACCGCAACGGCGCCTGGTCCTGGTACATCGACCTGAATCGCACCGACAGCGAAGGCCAGCCGTTGACCTTCCCCACCAAGGCGCTGAGCGCCGGTGTGGCCGGTAATGCCGGCACGCCGGTCACCGGCGCGGTCGCAGGCCTGGACCGTAGCAACAAGGACTGGTATCTGCTCGGCGCCGGCACCCAATACCACACGGTGCAGGACCAGATCAAAGCCAGGCTGGCCTACGACTTCTCGCCGACGATGCGGGCGACCTATACCTTCGGCCTGTGGCGCAACGATTCCGAGGGCCGGCCGGAATCCTACCTGCGCGACGCCGCAGGAAAGCCGGTCTACAGCGGCACCGTCAATATCGGCGGGCGTAGCTTCACGCTGGGCGCGACGGACTTCAGCCTGTCGAACGAAAACCTGCAACACATCATGCACGGCCTGTCCATCAAGACCAACACCAAGGGCGTGTTCGACTGGGAACTGGCGGCCAGCCTGTACGACTACGACAAGGACACCTTGCGCGCCGCCACCATCGCGCCGCCTGCGGCGGCCGCGGGCGGCGCAGGCCGTATCGTCAACCAGGGCGGCACCGGCTGGAACACGTTTGCAGCCAAGGGCGTGTGGCGGCCCGACACTGCGCATGTAGCGGAATTCGGCTATCAGCGCGAAGCCTACAAATTGGCCAGCATCGAGAACGCCGCCAGCGACTGGATAAACGGCGATCCCGGCGCGCGCAACTCGGCCTTCACCGGCAGAACCGAGACCAACAGCCTGTATGCGCAGGACAGCTGGAAGTTCGCACCGGGCTGGAAGACGGTGCTGGGCGCGCGCTACGAGCGCTGGAGCGCACACGACGGCGCCACCTCCAACGCCAGCAAGACAGCGCTGCATCCAGAGCGCAACGAGAACTACGTGTCGCCGAAAGCCGCACTGGCCTACCAGGCCGGCGATGACTGGGTGCTGAAAGCCTCGCTGGGCCGCGCGGTGCGCATGCCGACCGTGTCCGAGCTGTATCAGGGCGGCGTCAACGCATCCGGCCAGCTGACCGCGAACGATCCCAACCTGAAACCGGAAAGATCCTGGACCACCGAGCTGACCGCGGAACGCAAGCTGGCCACCGGCCTGCTGCGCCTGACCGCCTTCGGCGAGCGCACCGCGGACGCGCTGTACTCGCAGACCAATGTGCTGGTCACACCGAACGTCACCAACATCCAGAACGTCGACCGCGTCCGCACCAAGGGACTGGAAGCGTCCTACGCGGCGGATGACGTATGGCTGCACGGGCTGGACCTGAGCGCCAGCGCCACCTGGACGGATTCCAGGATCGCCCGCAACGACAAGTACCCGGCCAGCGTCGGCAAATGGCAGCCGCGCATTCCGGAATGGCGCGCCACCGGCGTGGCCACCTACGCCGTCACCGACAAGCTGTCGGCAACGCTGGCCGCGCGCTACAGCGGCAGGCAGTTCTCGACGCTGGACAATTCGGACATCAACGGCTTCGCCTACCAGGGCACCAGCAAGTACTTCACCGCCGATGCACGCGTGCGCTACCGCATCAACCGGCAATGGAGCGCGGCGCTGGGCGTCGATAACCTCAACAACTACCAGTACTGGAACTTCCACCCGTATCCGCAACGGACCTACGTGGCTGAAATGAAGTTCGATCTCTAAGCATCCCGGGCCGCCATCAGAATATTCGATGGCGTCCTGTGCGCTTTAAACATTCATATGATATACTTCTTTACGTCAAAACTTCATAGAGATCGAGATCATGCTTAGCACCGAACAAAAAGCCATCATCAGCGCCACCGTCCCTATCCTGGAACAAGGCGGCGAAGCCCTGACCCGTCATTTCTACCTGACGCTGTTCCGTGACTTCCCGCACGTGAAGCCGTTCTTCAACCAGGCCAACCAGCAGGACGGCAACCAGCAGCGCGCGCTGGCCAACGCGGTGCTGATGTATGCAAAGAATATCGACAAGCTGGAAAATCTCGGTCCGCTGGTGTCGACCATCATCAACAAGCACGTCTCGCTGCAGATCCAGCGCGAGCACTATCCGCTGGTCGGCGCCTCGCTGCTGAAGGCGATCCGCGAAGTGCTGGGCGAGGAAACCGCGACCGATGCCGTGATCGAAGCCTGGGGCGCAGCCTACGGCCAGTTGGCCGATATCCTGGCCGGCGCCGAAGAGAACATCTACACGGAAAACGCCCAGGCTGAAGGCGGCTGGCGCGGTGCCCGCACCTTCAAGGTCGCCGCCAAGACGGAGGAAAGCGACGAGATCACCTCCTTCGTGCTGCAACCGGCGGACGGCGGCAAGGTCGTGGCGCACCAACCGGGCCAGTACATCGGCCTGGTGGCGAAGGTCAACGGCGAAGAGGCACGCCGCCAATACTCGCTGTCGGCGGCGAGCAACGGTGCCAGCTACCGCATCAGCGTCAAGCGCGAGCCGGGCGGCCTGGTGTCGAACTTCCTGCACGACCGGGTGCAGGTGGGCGACAGCATCGACCTGTTCCCCCCATCGGGCGACTTCGTGCTGGCCGATAGCGACAAGCCGCTGGTGCTGATCAGCGGCGGTGTGGGCATCACCCCGACCTTGGCGATGCTGACTGCCGCGCTGACCACCAACCGTCCGGTGCACTTCATCCATGCGGCGCGCCACGCCGGCGTGCACGCCTTCCGCGATCATATCGACGCGCTGGCCGCCAAGCACCCGCAGCTGCAGCGTTTCTACTGCTACGAGGCGGCCAACGACGAAGGCCCGCAGCCGCACGCCACCGGCTACCTGAATCAGCAGCAGCTGTCGGCATGGATGCCGGTGACGCGCGACCTGGAAGCCTACTTCCTCGGACCGACGCCGTTCATGAAGGCCATCAAGTCGCACCTGCTGGAACTGGGCGTGCCGCAGGCGCAGACCTACTACGAGTTCTTCGGCCCGGCGGAGGCGCTGGCCTGATGCATTTTTCAACTAAGTAAAGCTGGTTTTCTTCGTGTACGAGGGCCGGCGTCGGTGCAATACTTTAAGCATCAACGCCCTCTCCCAAGGAAAACATGAAGCGCCGTACCCTGTTGAAACTGGCGGCCGGTGGCGCCGCCACCGCCGCTACCATCGGCTGGTCGCCGGTCTCGCTGGCTGCCGCCGCGCGGCTCAAGGAACTGCGGCTGGACTACGCCTACTACTCGCCGGCCAGCCTGGTGCTGCGCCGCTTCGGCTGGCTGGAAGAGGAATTCAAGGCCGACGGCACGTCGGTACGCTGGGTGCTGAGCGCCGGCAGCAACCGCGCGCTTGAATACCTGAACGCCAACAGCATCGACATCGGCTCCAGTGCGGGCCTGGCTGCGCTGCTGGCCAAGGCCAACGGCAATCCGATCAAGACTCCCTATATTTTTTCGCGCCCCGAGTGGACCGCGCTGGTGGTGCGCAAGGATTCCAATATCCGCACGCTGGCGGATTTGAAGGGCAAGAAGGTCGCCGCCACCAAAGGTACCGACCCGTATCTGTTCCTGTTGCGCTCCCTGCAGACGGTGGGCCTGAAGCGCAGCGATATCGAACACGTCGGACTGCAGCATGCCGACGGCCGCGTCGCGCTGGAGCAAGGCAAGGTCGACGCGTGGGCGGGACTGGATCCGCACATGGCGGCCAGCGAGCTGGAAAGCGGCTCGCGGCTGATCTACCGGAATGTGGCCTTCAATACCTACGGCTTCCTGAACGTGCGCGAGGAATTCCTGGCGACGCGGCCGGCTGAAGTGGGCCGCGTGATCAAGGCCTATGAAAAAGCGCGCGCATGGATACGCGCGAATCCAACCGAGGCGGCCAAGATCTTGTCCGAAGAGGCCAAGGTCTCATTGTCGGTGGCGCTGTTGCAGATCAAGCTGCGCAGCGACTTTAGCAATCCGCAGCCGGGCACGGAGCACGTCAAGGCCTTGCAGTTCGCGGCGCCCATCCTGCGCGATGAGGCGCTGGTCAAGGCCGATACGGACCTGAACCGCGCCATCGCCGAGCTGGTGGATACGCGCTTTGCCCAGCCCTTCATTGCGCGCACCTAGGATCGCATCATGAGCAGCCAGCTCGCCGCGCACGTCGCCGCAACCGCCAATGCGGCTGACACGCAACCGCTGCGCGTCGCCCGTGTTACGCCGTCGACGGTCGCCGGTGCGCAAGTGCCGTCCGCCGGCGCCCCGGACGGCGCGACCACGACTGCCGCCGCCGTAACGACAGGGACAGCGGCAGCGCGCGGGCCGCACAGCGGCGCGGGCTCCCCGCACTGGCGGCGCATCCTGCCAGGCCTGCTGCTGCCGGTGACGGTACTGGCCGCCGTCGAAATCGCCGTGCGCTCAGGCGCGATCCCCTCGCACCTGCTGCCCGCGCCCACTCAAATACTGGACACGCTGATCGACCTCGGCGCGCAAGGACTGCTGGGCCACATCGGCGCCAGCACCTTGCGCGTCGCCGCAGGCTTCGGCATTGGCGCCGTGCTGGCGGTGCTGCTGGGCGCCGCCGTCGGCCTGAGCCAACGCGCCGAAGCGCTGCTCGATCCCACCTTCCAGGCCTTGCGTGCCATACCGTCGCTGGCCTGGGTGCCGTTGCTGCTGCTCTGGCTCGGCATCGACGAAGCGCCAAAAATCGTATTGATCGCCATCGGCGCCTTCTTCCCCGTCTACATGGGCGTGGCCTCCGGCATACGCGGCGTGGACCGCAAGCTGATCGAGGTCGGACGCCTCTACCAGCTATCCAATGTCGCGCTAACGCGGCGCGTGCTGCTGCCGGCAGCCCTGCCCTCCATCCTGACCGGCCTGCGCAACGGCCTCAGTCTGGCGTGGATGTTCATGGTTGCCGCGGAATTGATCGCCGCCAGCCGCGGCCTGGGCTACCTGCTCTCCGACGGCCGCGAAACCAGCCGCGCCGACATCGTGCTGGCCGCGATTGCGCTGCTGGCCATACTCGGCAAGGTCAGCGACGGCCTGATGGCCGCCATCGAGCACCGCTGCCTGGCCTGGCGCGACAGCTATGAAGGAGCGCAGAACCCATGAGCATCGCCCTCGACATCCACATCACGGAAAAGCGCTACGGCCAGCGCACGGTACTGCGCGACGTCAGCCTGCAGCTGCAACAAGGAGAGGTGGTGAGCCTGATCGGCGCCAGCGGCTGCGGCAAAAGCAGCCTGCTGGCGATCGCATCGGGATTGGACCGCGATTTTCGCGGCCGGATAAAACTGAATGGCACGCCGCTGCATGGCGTCAGCCGGGAGATCGGCTTCATTTTCCAGGAGCCGCGCCTGTTCCCGTGGCTGACGGTGGCCCAGAATGTCGCCTTCGAAAACGACAGGGATCCGCGCCTGGTCAAGCGCCTGCTGTCGGAAGTGGGACTGGACGACCACGCCGCCGCGCTGCCCAAGCAGCTGTCCGGCGGCCAGGCGCAGCGCGCAGCCATTGCGCGCGGCCTGTTCACGCAGCCGCGCGTGCTGCTGCTCGACGAACCGTTTTCCGCCGTCGATGCCTTCACCCGCATGAAGCTGCAGGACTTGCTGCTGCGCATAGCGCACGAGCACCGGCTGACGGTCCTGCTGGTCACGCACGACATCGACGAAGCGCTTTACCTGAGCGACCGCGTGGTCCTGCTGGACGGCACGGCGGCTCCGGCGCTAACGGAATTCCATCCCGCGCCATCGCCACGCAAACGCGGCGACGTCAGCTCCGCCGCGTTGAAGGCCGCCATTCTCGACAGCCTTCACGTCTAGGCTCAGAACTTGGCGCGCACGCCGAACACCACGTTACGGCCCGGCAGCGGCGAAATATCCTTCAGCACCGAAGTCGATACGCGGATTTCGTCGTTGGTCAGGTTCTTGGCCAGCATGAACCAGGTCAGGTCGTAGCCGTCCACCTTCTGCGTGTACGACAGGTTGGCGTTGAGCTGGTTGTAGCTCGGCGTATCCGACGTCTCGAACGACGCCAGACGGTCCTGCGACTGCGCGTGCACCAGCGACAGGCCGGCGCGCCACGCGCCCATCTTGTACGCGGTGCTCACGCCGACGCGGTTGGCGGGCTGCAGCGGCAGGCTGCCGCCCACATCCAGCTTGCCGCGCGAGGTGTCGGCAAACACGCGGCCCGACCAGCCGGCGCCGGTCGGGTTGTACTCCAACTCCGCTTCCGCGCCCTGGATGGTGGCGTCGGCCTGCTCGAAGATGCGCTCGCGCAGTTCCTCGCCGGGATTGCCGTCTTCGTCCAGCAGGTTGCCGGTGATGTGGCCGTAGATGAAGTCACTGACCTTGTTGCGGAACACGTTGGCCTTCCAGCGCACCAGGCCCGTGGTCTTTTGCACGGTCAGCTCGATATTGCGCGAGGTCTCCTTCCTGAAATCGGCATTGCCGATGTCGAAGGTCACGGTGGCGTCGTGCGGGCCGGCCGAATACAGTTCCTCGGTCGACGGCGCGCGCTGCGCGTAGGACAGCGTGGCGCCCAGCGCATAGCCGGGAATGAACGGCCACATGCCGCCCACCGATCCCGATTGCAGGTTGAACGAACGGTCGATGCCGGTGACCGGCTCGCGCTTGACGCGCTCCACGCGGCCGCCCGCATTGAAACGCACCGGGCCGATATCGGTCTCTTCGACCAGGAAGGCCGCGTTCGACGTCGAACGGGTGACGGGCACCGTGTCCGGGCCGCCTTCCGCGCTCAGCGCCGAGAAGCGCGTGTTCTCGGTCTGCACGCCGAAGGTGCCGTGCCAGCCGGCCACCGGCTTGTGGGTCAGTTCGAAGCGGGTTTCCAGCGAGTGGTTCTGGAAGATCACTTCCGGCGCGTTCTCGTCATTCAGTTCGGCGTGCTGGTAGTCGGTGTAGCCGGCCTTGAACTTGAAGGTTTCAAAGCCCGGCAGCGGCGCCTTGACCAGGCTGTCGATATCGTAGCGGGTCTGCTTCTGGTCGATCTTCGAACCTTCGTCGCTCGGAATGCCGTACACATTGGTCAGGTGCGAGACCGAGGCGCCGACGAAGCCCCAGCTGTCGATGAACGAGCCACCCAGGCCGGCGTTGCGCTCTTTCGTGTCCGAGTGCGGCAGGCGGCCGGAGGCCGAATCGGGATCGCCCATCACGCGGTTGCCGGGGATCTTGTAGTCGTCGGCGTTGCGGGCGTTGCCGTCCACGTGCCAGGCGAATTTGCCGACCGAGCCATCGAGGGTGCCGGACGCATTGCGGCCCTTGTCGACCGAGCTGGCGCGCACTTCCGCCTGGCCCGTCAGCTTGGGTTCCAGCGCGGTCGGGATGCGCTCGTTGACGACGTTGACCAGGCCGCCGATGGCGCCAGAGCCGTACAGCAGCGCGGCCGGACCGCGCAGGATTTCGATCTGCTGCGCCACCGCGCCTTCGGCCGCCACCGCGTGGTCGTTCGACAGGCCGGAGACGTCGGAGACGGCCATGCCGTTCTCCAGCATCTTGACGCGGGCGCCTTCCAGGCCGCGGATGATGGGACGCGATGCGCCGGCGCCGAACGCCGAGGCCGACACACCCAGTTCCTGCGACAGCGTCTCGCCCAGCGAGCTGCCGGTCTTGTCGCGCAGCTCGTCGCCGGCCAGCACTTTGGCCGGCGCCAGGATCTGGTCGCTGGCGGCGTTGCCGAACGGCGTGGCCGTCACCACCACTTGCGGCACCACCGGATCGGCGATCTGGGCCAATGCCAGCGGGGAAAAGGCGGACAGGATCGCGCTGGCCAGCAGCGTGCGTTGCTTATTCATTTGATACCTCTAGTAAAAATGGATGACAGCGCGCACCGCGTATCGGCAAGCGATCGCGGTGACGCAAAACTCAAAAATCAGGACGGATTTCGGCTGTCAGGCCAGAGGCGGGGCGCGGGATTGGAAGAAGCAGGTGGTCCGCTCGCAGGCGGACAGCGTGGCCGGTATGGCGATCACGCCGGCGCTGAGCGTGGTGAGCACCAGCGTCAGCGGCGAACTGGTGATCGCGGCCGCCATATGGGCCACCGAGACGCACTCCGAGCAGACCTTGTGGGCGGCGATGCGCTTGCGGTGCTCGGCGTGCTCTTCGTCGCTCAGCTGGTTGGCCTGCTGGTCGATGTCGGCCCAGTGCGTATAGATGTGCGTGACCGCGATCTGCTGCGTAAACAGCAGCAGAAGCGCGAGGAACACATGAACTATCGAGCGGCGTTGCATCAGATTTGGCCGGGCCAGTAAGAAACGAAGTGGCTATTCTAACCTTAAGTTACGAAATAGCGCCAGCGGCCGGCGTGTTACCATAGCGCTGCTTTCCGTAGAATTCGACCAAAACCAGATGCAAACCACCACCGCAGACCAGGCAGAATCATTGATCCGGGCCACCGGCGCACGTGTCACCCGACAGCGTGTGACCGTGCTCGACTTTTTGCTCGGCCAGGACAAATCGCTGACCCACCATGAGATCCAGGACCGCCTGTCGGACGAGGCGCTGGACCCGGTCACCCTGTACCGCGTGCTGGAATGGCTGACCGACAATGAACTGGTCCACCGCATCGCCGGCGCCGACCAGGTATGGCGTTTCAGCGCCGGCGCCGGCCAGCATTCGCACGAACACGCGCACTTCCAGTGCACCAAGTGCGAGCAGGTCACCTGCTTCACCGACGTCGCGCTGCCGCGCAAGATCAAGCTGCCGGAAGGCTTCCAGAGCCAGGAAATCGACTTCCTCATCAAGGGCACCTGCCCGCGCTGCGCCCGCAAAAAATAATCAACGCCTAATGCAGTTAACTTGCATTAGAAATCGAATCCGCCTATGATGCAACTCGATTGCATTAACCACAGCGAGATTCCAATGACCCGATCCGATACCCGCCTGCCCGTCACCGTCCTTTCCGGCTTCCTCGGCGCCGGCAAGACCACCCTGCTCAACCACGTGCTGGCCAACCGCGAAGGCTTGCGCGTGGCCGTCATCGTCAACGACATGAGCGAGGTGAATATCGACGCCTCGCTGCTGCGCCAGGGCGCGGAAAACGCCGGCGCCGCGCTGTCCCGCACCGAAGAGAAAATGGTCGAGATGAGCAACGGCTGCATCTGCTGCACGCTGCGCGAGGACCTGCTGCTGGAAGTGCGCAAGCTGGCCGCCGACGGCCGCTTCGACTACCTGCTGATCGAGTCGACCGGCGTCGGCGAACCGATGCCGGTGGCCGCCACCTTCGACTTTGAAGACGAACACGGCGATTCGCTCAACCACCTGGCCCGCATCGACACCATGGTCACCGTGGTCGACGCGGTCAACCTGTTCAACGACTACAACAGCACCGATTTCCTGGCGCAGCGCGGCGAGACCGCCGGCGAAGGCGACGACCGCACGCTGGCCGCGCTGCTGTCGGAGCAGATCGAATTCGCCGACGTCATCGTGGTCAGCAAGACCGACCTGGTCTCGCCGCAGCAACTGGCGGACGTGCATGCCGTGATCAAGGCGCTCAACCCCGGCGCCAGCGTGATCGAGGCCGAAAAAGGCCGCGTGCCGCTGCACCGCATCCTCGGCACCGGCAAGTTCGACCTGGAGAAAGCCAGCGAGATGTCCGGCTGGGCGCGCGAGCTGGCCGGCATCCACACGCCCGAGACCGAGGAATACGGCATCGCCAGTTTCGTGCTGCGCGAACGCCGCCCGCTGCATCCGCAGCGCTTCGACCGCTTCCTCGACCTGGGCTTCCCCGGCCTGATACGCGCCAAGGGCTACGTGTGGCTGGCCACGCGGCCGGAATGGGCGGTGGCGTATTCGCGCGCCGGCAAGATCGCCTCGGTCGAACCGGTCGGCCAATGGATGGAGCCTTATGACGACCGCGTCAACGAGCTGGTATTCATCGGCCGCGGCATGGACCGGGCGGCCATCGAAGCGGCGTTCGACGACTGCGTCCTGAGCGATGCCGAAAACGCCGCCGGCGTGGCGGCATGGCGACGCTATGCCGATCCTTTCCCTGACTGGATGGCCGAGAGGTGATAACATCCGCAGCTTATGAAAAAAAGCCTCCTTTCCCTCGCCGGCGCCCTCACCATCGCGCTGGCCGGCTGCGCGCCGCTCCCTCCCGCCAAACCGGCGATGCCGGACACCGTTTCCAGCCTGCGCTTCATCGGTGAGCAGCGCCTGCCGTGGCGCCAGCAATACAAGGACACGCTGGTCGGCGGCCTGTCGGGCATCGACTACGACGCCGCCAGCGGCGAATGGGTGATGATCAGCGACGACCGGTCGGCGCACAACCCGGCCCGCTACTACAGCGCGCGCCTGCAGTACGACGGCCAGGCGTTCAAGCCGGTGGAGCTGACCGGCACGACGGTGCTGCTGCAGAAGGACGGCACCATCTATCCGACCAAGGAAGACTACAAGCGCGGCGGCGGGGAGGTGGCCGACCTCGAAACCATCCGCGTCGATCCTCAGGACGGCAGCATCTGGTACGGCAGCGAAGGCGACGTGGGCCTGGGCCTCGATCCCTTCGTGCGCCACGCCACGCGCGATGGCCGCTACATCTCCACCCTGCCGCTGCCGCCGATGTTCAGCGTATCGGCCGACCGCAAGACCGGGCCGCGCAACAACCAGAGTTTCGAGGGCATGAGCTTCTCGCGCGACGGCCGCACGCTGTGGGTATCGCTGGAAGGTCCGATGTACCAGGACGGCCCGGCGCCGGACCCGGTCAACGGCGCGGTCAACCGCATCACGCATTTCGCCCGCGACGGCAAGGTGCTCGGCCAGTACGCCTATCCGCTGGGCGCGATTCCGGCGGCACCCGGCAAAGGCAAGTACGCCGACAACGGCATCTCCGAGATCGTCGCCATCAGCGCCACGCGCCTGCTGGTGATGGAACGCTCCGGCGTGCAGGCCGACGACGGCAAGTACACCGACTATGTGCGCATCTATGAGATCGACACCGCCGGCGCCACCGACATCCAGAAGGAGCCGACGCTGCAAGGCGCTTCCTACCAACTGGTGAAGAAGCGCCTTGTATTGGATATCGGCCAGTTGAACCTGCCCATCGTCGACAACCTGGAAGGCATGTCCTTTGGACCGGTGCTGGCCAACGGCCACGGGAGCCTGGTCTTGATCTCCGACGACAACTTCGGCAAGAACCAGGTCACGCAGCTGCTGCTGTTCGAGATTATCCCTTAGCCGCCGCCCGCTTGCGGCGGGTGGTGATGTTCTCGCGGTTCAGGCCCCAGTTGTCGGTCTCCACTTCGTCGATGATGACGAAGGTGGTCGACGGGTCCTTGTTCAGCACATCGCTCAGCAGATCGGTAACGCCTTCGATCAGCTTCAGTTTCTGCTCGGAGGTCACGCCTTCGTTGGTCACGCGGATATTCACATATGGCATGATCGTCTCCTTACCAGGTGCCGGCGGTGGAGCCGCCATCGACCGGCAGCACGACGCCGCTGGTGAACGAGGATTCGGTCAGGTACAGCACCGCGTCCGCCACATCCTTCGTGCTGCCCATTTCGCCGCTTGGCGACAGCTGCTTCAGGAAATTCTGCGTGCCTTCGTCGGTGCCGTGCATCGGCGTGCTGATGATCCCCGGTGCGACCGCGTTGACCTTGACGTTGGAAGGCGCCAGTTCCAGCGCCAGGCCGCGCGTGGCGTGGTTCAAACCACCCTTGATCAGGATCGGCAGCAGCGCCGGCACCTTGGCGGTCGGCTGCATCGCCAGGCTGGCGGTGATGGTCACGATATGGCCGGAACGGTTGGCGCTCATGTGCCTGGCCGCTTCCTGCGATGGGTAGAAGAAGCCCATCAGGTTGGTGCTGACGATGGCGTTGACGTCGTCCTCGGTATAGTCGGCGATCGGCTTGGCCAGGAAGATGCCGGCGTTGTTGATCAGGACATCGACCTTGCCGAAGGCCGCGACGGCGCGTTCGAACAGCGCCTTGGCGGTGGCCGGATCGGCGATATCGCCGGCGACCGGCAGGAAGTTGGCCGGGTTGCCCCATTGTGCGGCGGCGGTTTGCAGACGGTCCAGCGTGCGGGCGTTGCCGACCACGTTGTAGCCGCGCTTCAGATAAGCCTCGGCGATGGCAAAGCCGATACCGCTCGATGCGCCGGTGACGATGACTGTTTTCATGGTAGTGCTCCTTCAGGTAAGTTGGTGTAGAGACACTGTACTGATAACTCAGACGTTGATAAACACACGCCAATGCAAGATAATTCATACATCATGTAATCAATGGAGTGACCATGAAGCGCAATTTCGACGACGTGCTGCTGGGGAGCATCGAGCTGTTCTGCTTTGCGGCGGAGCTGGGCAGCTTTACGGCCGCCGCCGCCGCGGCGAGCGTGACGCCGGCCGCGGTCAGCCGTTCGATCGCCCGGCTGGAGGAACGCCTGGGCGTGCGCCTGTTCGTCCGCACCACGCGCCAGATCCGCCTGACCGACGGCGGCCAGCGCTATTTCGAGCAATGCCGGCAGGCGCTGTCGCAGCTGACCGAGGCGGAACGCGAAGTCACCGGCGGCCAGGCCAGGCCGGCCGGCGCGCTGCGCATCAGCGCGCCGACGCCGTTTGCCCATTACCGGCTGCTGCCGCTGCTGGGCGAGTTCCGCGCGCTGTACCCGGAGGTCACGCTGGATATCCACGTCAGCAACCGCAATATCGACTTCGCCGACGAAGGCTACGACCTGGCGATACGCGGCCGCGCGCCGGCCGATTCCAACCTGATCGCGCGCAAGCTGGAAGACGCGGAACTGGTGCTGGTGGCCTCGCCCGCCTACCTCAAGCGCGCCGGCAAACCGAAAAGCCTGGACGACCTGCGCAAGCACGAATGCATCCAGTTTGAATTGCCCAGCACCGGCAAGCAGATCCCGTGGACGTTCAAGGTCGATGGTACACAGGTGGACCTGCAAACCGGCGGCGGCTTGTGCTGCGCCGAGGACGTGCTGGGCATCGTCACGCTGGCGCGCGCCGGCGCGGGCCTGGTGCAGACCTACCGCTATATCGTCGGGCAGGACCTGGCGCGCGGCGACCTGGTGGAACTGCTGCCGCAGCATGGCGGCACCTCGCGTCCCTTCATCCTGCTGTATCCGCATGCGCGCCACCTGTCGCTGCGGGTGCGCACCTTTGTCGATTTCCTGATGGCGAAGCTGCCGCGCCCTTAGCCGCCCACGCCGAGACTATCGGCGAACGCCGACCGCGCCCGATGGTGCAGCACATCCTTGCGCCACACCAGCATGGTCTCGACATGGGCGATATGCGGCGGCAGCGCGTGCTGGCGCACGGTCCTGGCCAGCTTGCGCTGCTCCAGCAATTCCTTCGGCATCAGCGCCACGCCCATGCCGGCCGCCACGCAGCCGATGATGGCCTCGAAGGTGCCGAACTCCGACACCCGCGCCGGCGCCACATCGCCCTCCGCAAACCACGACTCCAGGCGCCGCCTGTAGGTACAACCGCTGCGGAACACCAGCAGGGTGCGGCGCTGCAGCTCGCGCGGCGACGCCAGCGCCGCATGCGCATGATTGGTGATCAGCACCAGCTCCTCCTCGAATACCGGCCGCTGTTCCAGCTCGGGATGCGCCACCGGCCCCGCCACCAGCGCCACGTCCAGCCGATGCTTCAGCACGCCGTCCAGCAGATGATCGGTCGGCGCGGTGTCGAGGATCAGGTCGACCTCGGGATGCTTGCGGTTGAAGGCGGCCAGCACTTGCGGCAGGCGCGCCGCCGCCGTGGTCTCCATCGAGCCGATGCGCAGCTGGCCGGACGGCTTCTGGTCCGGCTGCACCGCCGCCTGCGCCTCGTCGGCCAGCTGCAGCAGGCGGTCGGCATAGGCCAGCAGGCGCGCGCCCTCGGTGGTGATCTGCAGCTTGCGGCCGGAGCGATGGAACAGCGCCACACCCAGCGAGTCTTCCAGCTGGGTCAGCCGCGCGGACACATTCGACTGCACCCGATTCAGGCGGGAGGCGGCCAGCGTCACGCTGCCCTCCTCGGCCACCGCTTTAAAGATGCGCAGGGCGGAGAGTTCCATATTCGATTCTTAAAATAAGATAGATATCTTCATTATTATTCATTTTTCCAAATAGTCAAACCGTCCTATAGTGCAGTCATGAAAACTGACCACACTCCCTCCCTGGCCATCCTGCTCGCATGCAGCTTCGCCTTCATCATCGTCCAGCTGGACGTCACCATCGTCAATGTCGCCCTGCCGCAGATCGGGCATGAGCTGGGCGCCGGCGTCACCGACCTGCAGTGGGTGGTGGACGCCTACACGCTGGGCTTCGCCGTGTTCCTGCTGTCGGCCGGCGCGCTGGGCGATAAATTCGGCTCGCGCCGCACCTTCATGACCGGCTTCGCGCTGTTCACGGCCGCCTCGCTGGCCTGCGCCATGGCGCCGACCGCGATGGTGCTGAATATCGCGCGCGCCGTGCAAGGCATAGGCGCCGCGCTGCTGGTGCCCAGTTCCCTGGCCATCCTCAACGCCACCTACGCGGACGACAAGGCGATGCTGGCCAAGGCCATCGCCTGGTGGACCGCCGCCGGCGGCATGTCGATCGCGGCCGGGCCGGTGCTGGGCGGCCTGCTGATGTCGCTGCCCGGCCTGGGCTGGCGCAGCATTTTCTGGGTCAACATCCCGATCTGCGTCGCCGGCTTCTGGCTCACCAGCCGCGTGGTACCGGCGGCGGCAGGCCGCGATCCGCACCGCAGCCTGGACATCGCCGGCCAGCTGCTGGCGGTGGTGACCCTGACCGGCTTCATCGGCGCCGTCATCGAATACGAGGCCCTGGGCTGGCGGCACTGGCTGGTGAGCGGCGGCTTGATGGTGTCGGCCGTTGCCGCCGGATTGTTCGTCTGGGTCGAAGCGAACAACAAGTCGCCCATGCTGCCGCTGGGCCTGTTCCGCAGCGCGCCGTTTTCCGGCGCCGTGCTGTTCGGCGTGCTGATGAATTTTTCTTACTACGGCGTGATCTTCGTCCTCAGCTTCTACCTGCAAAAAGTGCGCGGCTTCAGCGTGCTGCATGCGGGACTGGTGTTCCTGCCGTTGACCGGCACCTTCATCTTTTCGAATATCGTCAGCGGCTGGATGCAGGCCCGTGTCGGTTCGCGCACGCCGATGATACTGGGCGGCTTGATCGGCGCGGCCGGCTATGCGCTGCTGGGCTGGTGGGGCATCTCCGACGACGCCACCTTTCTGCAAATGCTGCCGGGACTGGCGCTGATCCCGGCCGGCATGGGCCTGGCTGTGCCGGCGATGACCACTTCGATACTGTCCGGCGTGGAACGGCGCCAGGCCGGCACCGCCTCCGCGGTGCTGAACACCGCGCGCCAGGTCGGCGGCGCGGTCGGCGTGGCGGTGTTCGGCGCGCTGGTGGCGGCCGGCGCCAACGCCGGCATCCTTAGCGGAATCCAGCTGGCGATGGGCGTATCGGGCGGGCTGCTGTTGCTGGCGGCACTGCTGGCGTTCGCGTGTATCCGTCGGCCGGCGCAGGCTCCGGCGCCGGTTCGAGCCGCTGTGGACTGTGCTGGATAGACGGCGGCGACAGGCAGTTGTCGCACTGGCAGCAGCGCTCGAAGTCCCGCGGGCGGTCGCCGAAGTAATCCAGCAGCAGCTTCCAGCGGCAATAGCCGCTCTGCGCGTAAGCCACCATCTGCTCCAGCCCTTCGCGGTCGCGTTCATGCTTGTCGACGTAGACCTGCGCCATCTGCTCGAACCGCGCCGCCTTGGGTGTCGGACAAGATGTCAACACGTAGTCGAGCTTGCGGTTGCGCTTCAACAGCTTGCCGTCCTTGAGCATCTTGAGGCAGATTTTCAGCTGGCTGGCGGGCATCTGCTCCACCAGCGACCTCAGCTCCGCCTCGGTGAACGAGGCTTGGCCCAGCGCCAGCGCCGCCTCGTATACAGCCTTCAGCTCCTCGGAGGACGGATAGCGTTTGATCAGGAAGTACTGCTGCAAGCGCTTGTCCGCATGGTAGTACAGCAGCGTGCACTCGGCATCGAGGCCGTCGCGCCCCGCCCGGCCCGACTCCTGGTAGTAGGCTTCCAGGTTGGCCGGCACCTGCAGGTGAATCACAAACCGCGTATCGCTCTTGTCGATGCCCATGCCGAAAGCGTTGGTCGCCACCATCACGCGGCGCTCGCCGCTCATGAACAGGTTCTGGTTCCCGCTGCGTTCGGCCGCTTTCAGCTTGCCGTGGTAGAGCGTGACGCTCTCGCCGGCTTCCTGCAGCAGCTTGTGCATTTCCTCGGCCGCCTTGACGGTGGCCGAATAGACGATGCCGACGCCGGCGCTGTCGCGCACCAGTTGCAGCGCCACCGCGTATTTTTCATCCGGATTGGTCACCTGCTTCACCCGGTAGTGCAGGTTCGGGCGATAGATGCCGGTGTTGACCACATCCATGCGCGGACGCCCAAGCTGGGCGCGGATATCGGCGATCACGTCGTCGGTGGCGGTGGCCGTCAACGCCAGCAGAGGCGGCTTGCCCAGCGCGTCGAGCGCGGCGCCGATCTCCAGGTAGGCAGGGCGGAAATCGTGGCCCCATTGCGAGATGCAATGCGCCTCGTCGATCACCACCAGCGCGATCTTGCCCTGCTTGAGCAGCGCCAGGAATTCCGGCGTCGCCAGCCGCTCCGGCGTGCAAAAGATCACGTCCTTGTCGGCGCGCTCGATCGCCTCCAGCGCGGCCAGTTCATCGCTGCGGGACAGGCTGCTGTTCATCTGGGCGGCGCTGGCGATGCCGCCCTCCTCCAGCTTCTCGGCCTGGTCCTTCATCAGCGAAATCAACGGCGACACCACCACCGTCGCCCCTTCGAGCAGGCAGGCCGGCAACTGGTAGCACAGCGACTTTCCGCTCCCGGTGGGCATCACCGCCAGCGTATCCCGGCCGGCCAGCACGCTCTCGATCACCAGCCGCTGGCCGTCGCGCAACGCCTCCATACCGAAGACTTGGCGCAGGATCCGGCTAATCCGCTTGTTTTGAGGGTTTTCCATGCCGCCAGCGTAGACAAGCTTGCGCATTTGGTATGTACGGCAACGCACCGCGCTGGCTGTCCGGGCATGGAATCTGTCATACTATGGCTTTTACAGGCAGCCCAAGAATAGATGGACCCGAGACGAGAGCATGTACGACGTTTGCTGCAGGTGGACGCCTACATCAGCGACATTCACGGACAGAACACGTCCGCCACGCAGATCATCGATATTTCGCGCATGGGCGTGGCGTTTGTCAGCGACCATCCGATGCGGACCGATGAGCCGTATCTGCTGAATTTCTGCTTCCCCGGCAGCACCATCCGCAACGAGCTGACCTTGTCCGTGATCCACAGCGCGGAGGTCGGCACGCATGGCCGCTTCCGCAACGGCGCCCGCTTCATGGCCATTTCCGAAGCCTGCGCCGACCGCATCGTCGACTACGTCACCACCGCCCCCGCCTAGCGCGCCAGCCGCACAACAACGGTGCAAGCGTGTAACGCACTGTATTGGTAAGTATCAGTTATTTCCGGGCCGCTCCGGCGGGTGTCCGGCGTGCTATGATTTTCCGCTCTGTGACTAGAGGCGGAAACTTCGGTATGTGGATCGTTCAAATCGCCCTCCGGCGGCCCTACACCTTCATCGTGATGGCGCTGCTGATCCTGCTGTCGACGCCGCTCGCCCTGACCAAGATGGCGACCGATATCTTCCCGGAAATCGATATCCCGGTGATCAGCGTCATCTGGCAGTACAGCGGCCTGCCGGCGCAGGAGATGGGGCAGCGCATCGCCGCCACCACCGAGCGCAGCATGACCACCACCGTCAACGATATCGAGCATATCGAGTCGCAGTCGCTGGCCGGCTCCACCGTCATCAAGATTTTCTTCCAGCCGAACGCCAATATCCAGGCCGCGCTGGCGCAGGTCGTGGCCGCCGCGCAGTCGCAGGTCAAGCAGCTGCCGCCGGGGATCACGCCGCCGCTGATCATCAAGTATTCCGCCTCCAGCATTCCGGTGATCCAGCTCGGCCTGTCGAGCGCCACGCTGACCGAGCAATCGATGTTCGACACCGCCGTCAACTTCCTGCGGCCGCAACTGGTCACCATCCCCGGCGCGGCCGTGCCCTACCCCTACGGCGGCAAGTCGCGGCTGGTGTCGGTCGACCTCGACCTGAAGGCGCTGCAGTCCAAGGGCATGACGCCGACCGACGTCGTCACCGCCATCGGCGCGCAAAACCTGATCCTGCCATCCGGTACCGCCAAGATCGGCATCACCGAATACAACGTCGCCATGAACGGCTCGCCGGACACCATCGCGGGGCTGAACCAGATCCCGGTGCTGAGCAAGAGCGGCACCACCACCTATCTGTCCGAAGTGGCGCGGGTGCGCGACGGCTTTTCGCCGCAGACCAACATCGTGCGCCAGAACGGCGAGCGCGGCGTGCTGCTGTCGGTGCTGAAGAACGGCGGCTCGTCGACGCTGGACATCGTCAACACGCTCAAGGCCCTACTGCCGCAGGCCATGCAGTCGCTGCCGAAGGAACTGACGATCACCCCGCTGTTCGACCAGTCGCTGTTCGTCAAGGCCGCCATCAGCGGCGTGATTCATGAAGCCGTGATCGCCGCCGCGCTGACCGCCGCCATGATCCTGCTGTTCCTCGGGAACTGGCGCAGCACCTGCATCATCGCGGTGTCGATCCCGCTATCCATCCTGTCGTCGATCCTGATGCTCTACATGCTGGGCGAGACCATCAACATCATGACGCTGGGCGGCCTGGCGCTGGCGGTCGGCATCCTGGTCGACGACGCCACCGTCACCATCGAGAACATCGAGCGCCACCTGCACCAGCGCTCCGACCTGCACCAGGCCATCATGGAGGGCGCGGGCGAGATCGCCATCCCGGCGCTGGTGTCGACGCTGTGCATCTGCATCGTGTTCGTGCCGATGTTCTTCCTGACCGGCGTGGCGCGCTACCTGTTCGTGCCGCTGGCCGAGGCGGTGGTGTTCGCGATGATCGCCTCCTACATCCTGTCGCGCACCCTGGTGCCGACCATGGTCATGATGATGATGGACCATGCGCCGCAAGCGGCCGGCGCGAAACCGAGCATGCTGCAGCGCGTGTACCAGCGCTTCGACGCCGGCTTCGAGCGCTTCCGCGGCGGCTACATCATCATCCTGTCCTCGCTGCTGACGCACCGCAAGCGCTTCGGCGGCGCCTTCCTGCTGTTCTGCGTGCTGTCGCTGGGCCTGGTCTTCACGCTGGGCCGCGACTTCTTCCCGTCCGTCGATTCCGGCCAGATCCGCCTGCACATGCGCATGCCGACCGGCACCCGCATCGAGGAGACCGCGCGCGTCACCGACGAAGTGGAAAAGGTCATCCGCCAGGTGATCCCCAAGCGCGACCTGCAAACCATCCTCGACAACCTCGGCACGCCGTACAGCAGCATCAACCTCTCGTACAGCAACGCCGGCACCATCGGCACGCTGGATGCGGAAATCCTGCTGTCGCTGCACGCGGGGCATGAGCCGTCGCAAACCTATATCGACCGGCTGCGGCGCGAGCTGCCGCAGCGCTTCCCCGGCGTGGAGTTCTTCTTCCAGCCGGCCGACATCGTCACGCAGATCCTCAACTTCGGCCAGCCGGCGGCGGTGGATATCCAGATCGCCGGCAAGGACCTGGCCAGCAATTACCAGATCGCCTCGGCGCTGATGAAGCAGGTCAAGCAGGTGCCGGGCGCGGTCGACGTGCATATCCACCAGCGCATGGACTTGCCGACCCTGGGCCTGAAGATGGACCGCGCCCAGATCAAGCAACTGGGCCTGAATCCGGCCGACCTGACGCAGAACCTGCTGGTCTCGCTGTCGGGCAGCTCGCAGACGCAGCCGGCGTTCTGGCTCAATCCAAGCAACGGCGTGGTGTACAACGTCGCGGTGCAGACGCCGCAATACCGCATCGACGATCTCGACGCGCTGCTGCGCATTCCGGTGCGCGCTGGCGGCACGCCGGGCGCGGCCGGCGACGGCACCGGCGCCACCCAGCAGCTCAGCAGCCTGGTGACGGTGGAGCCGACGGTGCAGCCGGCCATCGTCTCGCACTACAACCTGACGCCGGTGATCGACATCTTCGTCAGCGTCGAGGGCCGCGACCTCGGCTCGACCTCGGCCCAGATCCAGAAGCTGGTCGACGACATGGGCCAGAAGCTGCCGCGCGGCAGCAAGATCAATGTGCGCGGCCAGGTCGAGACCATGCACTCGTCCTTCAAGGGCCTGGGCATCGGCCTGCTGATGGCGATCGTGCTGGTCTACCTGCTGATCGTGGTGAACTTCCAGTCGTGGGTGGACGCCTTCATCATCGTCACCGCGCTGCCGGCCGCCCTGGCGGGCATCGCCTGGATGCTGTTCCTGACCGGGACCACGCTCAGCGTGCCGGCGCTGACCGGCGCCATCATGACCATGGGCGTGGCCACCGCGAACTCGATCCTGATGGTGTCGTTCGCGCGCCAGCGTCTCAACGACGGCCTGCCGCCGCTGTCGGCCGCGCTGGAAGCGGGCGCCACCCGCATCCGGCCGGTGCTGATGACGGCGCTGGCCATGATCATCGGCATGGTGCCGATGGCGATCGGCTTCGGCGAGGGCGCCGAGCAGAACGCGCCTTTGGGCCGCGCCGTGATCGGCGGTCTGCTGTTCGCCACCGTCTCCACCTTGCTGTTTGTGCCGATCGTGTTTGCCGGCGTCCACCGCTACCTTGAACACCGTGCCGCGCGCCGCGCGCCATCCATGCCTGCTGTCGCAGAGGGGAATATCTGATATGTCCGAAAATCGTCACGCCGTGCTCGGCATCCATAGCGCTCCCGAAGATGGCTCGCCGGAGCACCATCACCATCATCCGCGCCGCGGCCCCATCCTCAAGCGCGCCAGGCTGGCCGGCGCGGTCGCCGTCGCCCTGCTGCTGCTGGGCGGCGCCGCCGTGCTGCTGCAGCGCGTGGTGCGGGCCAATGCGCTGACCGCGTCGACCGCGGAGCTCAACCAGCAGTTCGTGGTGACCACCAACGCCACGCCGGCCAAGGGCGGCCAGCCGCTGTCGCTGCCCGGCACGCTGCAGGGGATCATCGAATCGCCGATCTACGCGCGCAGCAGCGGCTACGTGCTGCGCTGGACCAAGGACATCGGCAGCCGCGTCAACAAGGGCGACGTGCTGGCGGAAATCGACACGCCGGAAGTCGACCAGCAGCTGTCGCAGGCGGTCGCCGCGCGCCAGCAGGCCGCCTCCAGCCTGGAGCTGGCGAAAAGCTCGGCCGAGCGCTGGGAAGCGTTGCGCAAGAAGGACGCCGTGACGCAGCAGGAACTCAATGAGCGCAGCAGCGCCTATACGCAGGCGCAGGCCAACCTGGCGGCGGCCGAGGCCAATGTGCGGCGCCTGCAAAAGACCGAGGAATTCAAGCGCGTGCTGGCGCCGTTCTCCGGCGTCGTCACCAGCCGCTCGGTGGATGTCGGCGACTTGATCAACGGCGGCAACGGCGGCGCCGGCAACGCGCTGTTCCGCCTGGCGCAGGTGGACACGCTGCGGGTGTACGTGTATGTGCCGCAGGCTTATGCGCAACGCATCAAGGCCGGCGACAAGGTCGACGTGACGCAGGCCGAACTGCCGGGCCAGAAGTTCAGCGGTTCCGTGGTGCGCACCGCCGGCGCCATCGACGCCGCCACCCGCACCATGCAGATCGAGGTCAACCTGCCGAACCAGGACAATACGCTGCTGGCCGGCGCCTATGTGCAGGTGTCGCTGCCGGTCAGCGGCAGCGCCAACGCGCTGCTGGTGCCGTCCAATGTGCTGCTGTTCCGGCCCGAAGGTCCGCGCGTGGCGGTGGTCGGCGCCGGCGGCAAGGTCACGCTGCGGACCGTGGCGCTGGGCCATGACCTGGGCAACAAGATCGAGATCCTCGACGGCGTGACGGCGGCGCAATCGCTGGTGGTCAATCCGGCCGACTCGCTGGCCGACGGCGACGTGGTGCAGGTCAAGCAGCAGAAGGTGGCCGCCCAATGACCACCCTGTTCCGCCTGGCCGCGCTGGGCGCGGCACTGCTGCTGGCCGCTTGCGCCGGCGCGCCGGCCTATGAAAAACCCGCCATCGACATGCCGGCCATGTGGCAGTCCGCCGGCGCCTTCAAAACCGCCGCTCCCGGCGACGCCGGGCTCAAGGGCGACTGGTGGGAAGTGTTCCGCGACCAGCAGTTGAACCAGCTGGCGCGGCAGGTATTGACGCGCAACCAGAGCCTGGCCGGCGCCGCCGCGCGGCTGGAACAGGCGCGCGCGCAGGTGACCGTCAGCTCGTCCGGGCTGTTCCCGCAGGCGGGCCTGCAGGCCGGCGCCGCGCGCCAGAAGACCTCGGCCAACCGCCCGCTGTCCTCGTATAACACCACCAACCAGTCGGTGGTGCAGAACAATTACCAGCTGGGCTTTGCGGTCAACTACGAGGCCGACCTGTTCGGCCGCGTGCGCAGCGGCGTGCAAGGCGCGCAGGCGGTGGCCGAACAGGCGGCGGCGGATGTCGAGAACGTGCGCCTGGTGCTGGTGTCCGAGCTGGCCGCCGACTACTTCAACCTGCGCGAGCTGGACGCGGAAATCGACGTGCTCAGCCAGGGCATCGTGCTGCAGCAGAAGGCCTACGACTTCATCGACGCCCGCCATGAACTGGGCGCGGCCACCGGCCTCGACCTGGCGCAGCAGCAATCGCTGCTGGACGCCAGCAAGACCCAGCTGGAACTGCTGCGCAGCCAGCGCGCCCAGTTCGAGCACG
Source organism: Duganella sp. CT11-25 (assembly GCF_047302815.1). NCBI lineage: Bacteria > Pseudomonadati > Pseudomonadota > Betaproteobacteria > Burkholderiales > Oxalobacteraceae > Duganella > Duganella sp. CT11-25. The sequence goes on along the minus strand of NZ_JBKBFD010000001.1, from coordinate 355,301 downwards.
CGATCGCCACGCTGACCGGCACGCCGGCGCCCTCCTTCAAGCTGGCGCCGGCGGTGCTGGCGCTGACGCCGCCCGCGCTGCCGGTCGGCCTGCCGTCGGACGTGCTGCAGCGGCGGCCCGACATCGCCGCCGCCGAGCGCGCGGTGGCGGCGGCCAACGCCAATATCGGCGTCGCCCGCGCCGCCTGGTTCCCGAGCCTGACGCTGCAGACCAGCGGCGGCTGGGACAGCAACCAGATGGGCAGGCTGCTCGACGCGCCCAGCCTGCTGTGGTCGCTGGGCGCCGCGCTGACGCAAACCCTGTTCGACGCCGGCAAGAGCGACGCCACCGTCGCCATCGCCAAGGCCGGCTACACCGGCGCCGTGGCCAACTACCGCCAGAGCGTGCTGACGGCGATGCAGGAGGTCGAGGACGGCGCCGAAAGCCTGGCCACGCTGCAGCGCGCCCACGCGCTGTCCGAAGCCAGCGTGCGCAGCGCGCAGCGCGTGCTGGAACTGGCCACCGACCGCTACACCGGCGGCGTCGAAACCTACTTCGACGTCATCACGGCGCAGCAGACGCTGCTCAACAACCAGCGCCTCGCCGTGCAGCTGCGCGGCAAGCAGATGGTCGGCTCGGTCTACCTGGTCAAGGCGCTGGGCGGCGGCTGGCACGCCGCCCAGCCCATCGAGTAAGCGGCGCTACCAGCCGATATCCTTCAACAGCGGGAAGGTCAGGTCGAACGGCGGCTTGACCTCGTGCGTCAGGTCGCCGTTGATGGCCGGCTCCATCAGCTGGTTGGGCGTGGCGCTGGTGTCGTAGTGCGACACCGACGATCCCGGCTGGTTGGGGTTGGGCGCATACATCAGCACCCTGCCCATGGCGTCGGCGCCGGCCCGCACGGCCAGGTTCACGCCCAGGGTGGCGTACATGCCCGAGTGCGTGCGGGTGCGCCTGGCGATCGCCGCCTTCAGCGCGATGCCGTCCGCCAGCGTGATGCGCACGGCCGGTATGACGATGCGCGGCTCGGCGCCGCCCAGACCCGGCGGCGGCGCGCTGGCCACATTGTCGACCACGACAGCGCCGATGGCGCCGGCGTCCTGCAGGTTGAGCACCTTGACCGTGAACCCGCAAACGCCGCGGTCGACCAGCGCGATCTTGCCCTGCACCGCCCTGGCGTTGATCGGGGACAGCGGCGCGCAGGCCAGGCCCAGCTCCGGCGGCGTGTCGACCACCGGCATCACCTCGCCGGTGATGCCGGGACTGCTCAACGGCGGCCCGAAGCTGGCCGTGCCGACCTGGAGCACGCCCGCCACGCCGGGCGGCGACAGCATGGTCAAGATGGGCGTGCCCGCTTGCAGCACGGCCTGCGCGGCGCCGTTGACCTCGGCGCCGTTCCACACCAGCCGGCCCGACTTGACGGCCGACGCGGCGCGCTCGGCGTCGGTCATGTCCTTCCACAACTTGCCGGTGCCGGTATCCAGCAGGAAGTAGTCCCAGATGCTGGGCACGTCCGCCAGCATTGCGCCGGTCTGGTCGTCGGTATAGGTCTGGAAGCCCAGGCCGTGGGCGAATTCGTGCAGCAGCACCGTGACCAGGTCGGTGTTGGCGCCGTGCAAGTTGTCCAGCCCGAGATAGAACGGCGAACCGGTGAAGCAGCCCGGCTGCCCCAGGTTGACGTTGAAGCGGGCGAGGATGTCGGGCACGCCGGGGTCGGCGTCGAAGCCGAGCAGCTTGTTGGTCTGCGCCTTGCCGAACAGGGTGTTGGCGTGCGGCGCGCCGGGAAAGTTGTAGAACACTTCCAGCGCGCCGGCGCTGCCCAGCACGGCGGCCGTGTCGTTGCATGGCAGCGCCGCCCAGATCGCCAGCACCCGGATGGGCACGCTACTGTCCAGCGTTGCGCCCCACTTGCTGGCCGCCGCCTGGAACACATTGAGCCGCTGCGCGCCCAGCGTGGTACCGGTGTTGCCGCCGACCGGCGCCACCGGCGTGGAATCGTTGAAGCCGACACCGGCCGGGTCGCCGTTGACGATGGTGATGGTGGCGGCCGCCCAGCCGGCGGAAGAGGACAGCATGGTCACCGCCGCGAGGATGGCAGTCAGGTGATTTTTCATTTTTGCTCTCCCTCGACGGCGTCCCGGCGCGGCTCGCAGGTTTCGCTGACCGTGCCGTCGGCCGCCTTGCGCGCGATCGCGTAGCGGGCATGGCTCTCGTCCAGCATGATCCCGAAGCCGCCGTGCGGCGGACGGGTGATCTGCGGCCTGGCGGCCCTCGGCCTGGCGATGGCCGCGGACGGGGCGGTCAGCGCCGCCGCCTGCTCGGCGGTCGGCTTGCTCAAGCGGCCGGTGACGGGATCCTTGTACCCCATGAAGCCGCCCGGCGGCATCGATGGCCGGAGCGGTGTCGGCGCTTCCTGCGCCACCACCTTCACATGGGGGAAGGTCATGACACCATCGGGCGCCGCCTGCGCCGCGGCGCCGCACAGGGACAAGCCGGCGCAAGCCAGCCAGCGCGCGGCCAGCAGGCGCCGGCGGCGCGCGCGCAGCAAGGCCACGCCCCCGATCAGCACCAGCGCCATGGTGCCGGGCTCCGGTATCGCGGCAGCGTCGACGCTGACCGAGTCGATGCCGACATAGTTGCCGTTGACGCTGGTGTCATCGACGACATAGCGGAAGGCGAAGCGTCCGCTGGACGGCGCCGCCAGGCCGTTGATGGTCGCCGAGCGGCTCATCCAGCCGGTGTCGACATCCGAGCTGAAGCACGACAGCAAGGAAAAGTCGCCGATATCGGCGCTGGCGCCGTTGTTGCTGAAATAGACTTCGACGCGGTCGACCGCGCCCTCGCCCAGCAGGCGCAGCGAAAAATTCAGCGACTCGCCATTGACCAAGGCCAGCTCCGGCGTGATCAGCCAGTTGCTGACGGCGCCGCCGAAGCCGGCGTTGTTGAAGTTGGCCGCGAGGTAGGAATCAGCGGCACCCGCCGCCGCCGGGAAAAAACCTGGAACGCCCTGGAACCAGCCGGTGCTGCCCGGCGGTGTGCTGTGGTTGGTCAACACCCAGCCGCTGCCAGGCAGCGTGCCGATGTCGTTGAAGCCTTCCGTCAACAAAGGCGCGCCGCATGCGGCGCTGCTGGCGACGGCCGCAAGCAGCCCCGCCAGATGTTTAGTCAGGTTCATTTTTAACCTCATGATGAAAACGTCAATCGGAATAACCAGCGGTACGGCTCAACTTGCTTTGATTAGACCAATTGCTGAGCAGCCCGGTTCCATGAGGATGGGAGTAAGAGTTACTCAGGTTTGACGGGGATCACGGGCGGCTTATTCTTTTCCTTCAGCAGGACGACCATCAGCGCGGTGACCAGCGGATCGGGCGGCGCCGCCGTCGCCAATTGCGCGGCCAGCAGGCCGGCCGCCGCCGGTCTGGCACCAATCGACGGCCTCAGTCCAGCGTGGTGTCGATGCGCAGACCGGCCTTCAGCGTCAGGGTCACCGGCGTCTTTTCGGCGATCTCCGCCATGCGGGCCTTTTGCCCGGCATCGACGCCGCCGGCGATGGTCAGCGTGCGCTTGACCAGCAAGGCGCCGTCGTCGCCGTGCGTCAGGTGCAGCGCCACGGCCACCGAGTCCACCGGCCACTGCTTGCGGTCGGCGTACATGCGCAGCGTGATCGCGGTGCAGGCGCCCAACCCGGCCAGCAGGAAGTCGTAGGGCGCCGGGCCGGTGTCGGCGCCGCCGTTGCGTTCCGGCTCGTCGCCGGCCAGCACGTGGCCGCTGACCTCGATCCGGGTGTGGTAAGTGTCTCTGCCGATATGCGCAACGCCGCGTGCCATGTGCCGCTCCAGTCTGTGTAGGGCGCTTATTTTATCCCGGCCGGCGTCGGGGAAGAGAAGCGATTGCGGTATTCCGAAGGAGAGACCCCGAGGTTGCGCTGGAAGGTTGTGCGCATGCGGTCTTCGTCGCCGAAGCCGCACAGACCGGCGATCTGGTCGATATTGCGCTCCGAATCCTCCAGCAGCCGGCGCGCCGCTTCCAGCCGAAAGATCTCGACCGCCTTGGCCGGCGTGCGGCCGGTCTTTTCCTTGTAGACGCGGGCGAAATTGCGCGGGCTCATGCTGGCGCGCACGGCCAGCGCCTCGACCGTCAGCGCATCGCTGCCGAGGTTGTCCGTGATCCACAGGTGCAGCTCATCGAACACCTCGCCATCCTTGAGCTGCGCCTGCAGCAGCGTGCTGAACTGCGCCTGCCCGCCCGGCCGCTTGACGAACACCACCAGGTCGCGCGCCACCTCCAGCGCCACCTGCCGCCCGCAATCGGCTTCCACCAGGGCCAGCGACAGGTCGATGCCGGCCGTCACGCCGGCCGAAGTCCAGACATTGCCTTGGCGCACGAAGATGGCATCGCGGTCGATTTCCACCGTCGGATGCAGCTGCACCAGCCGCTCCGACATGGCCCAGTGCGTGGCCGCGCGCCGGCCGTCCAGCAGCCCCGCCTGCGCCAGCATGAAGGCGCCGCTGCACACCGAGGCGGTGCGGCGCGCCTTGGCCGACGCCGCCTGCAGCCAGGCGATCAAGCGCTGCGAGTGTTCGATCGCCTGCTCGATATGCGGCGAACCGGGGACGATGATGGTGTCGATATCGGCATCGGCGAAATCGGCCAGCGGCAAGGTGTGCATGGGCACGCCCTCCAGCGTCGGCACCGCCCCGCCATCCAGGCTGACGGTATGGCGCTCGTATGCGCGCCGCCAGCGAGCGGCTGGCGCTCCAGAACACGGTTTGCGGGCCGGCCATGTCCAGCATGCACATGCCGGGAAAGGCCACGAACAGCATCAGCTTCCTGCTGTGCAGCGTGCTTGGCGGATTTTGCGGGGTGCTGGTGCCGGTCAGCGGCAAGGAGCGGCTCGGCGCGGTCCGCATCACCAGCTGGCTGAACCGCTGATCGAGGCATCGCGGGAACGCCGGCGCCCCCCCCCTCCCCTCCGCCCACCATGAAACCCATCGCGCCGCCGCCCGTCTCCCTGCTCGACAAGTACTGGGGAACCGAGGTCGAACCGCTCTACTCCACCACCGTGCGGGTCACCGGCGGCGAAGCCGGCCATGCGCGCGCCTCCGGCCTGGCCCGCTCGGACGACGGCAACCTGGACCCGCAACTGCGGCTGCCGAAGGAACTGGGCGGCGAAGGCGGCGGCACCAATCCCGAGCAATTGTTCGCCGCCGGCTACGCGGCCTGCTTCCATGGCGCCATGAGCCTGCTGGCCGCCAAGGCCGGGCTCGACATCCTCGACGCGGCGGTCGACGTGACCGTGGTGTTCGCCCGCGATCCGATGGACGGCCTGTTCCTGCTGACGGCCGACATCCACATCCGGCTGCCCCGGCTGGCGCAGGCGTCGGCCGAGGAACTGGTGCGCAATACCGAGCGCTTTTGTCCTTATACCAAGATGGCGCGCAGCGGCATCGGCAGCCGCACCACCGTCATCGGCCTTACACACGTTTCAGCCAGGTAAAGTATTGTAAATGGCAACTATTCCACCCGGGGCATGCCTGTAAAATAGCGGCACCTCAACGACGAATAAGACGGCGCTGCCCCGGCGGCCCGCCAAGCCATGCAAAAGATACTCCTGACCTGCCTCACCGGCGGCTCGCTGCTCGCCGCACCGCTCGCCCAAGCCCAAGTTCAAGCCACCCCGGAAAAAGCCGATGCAAAACCGACAACTTCGGCCAAGCCCAGGGAGGCGGCCGTGGTGCCGTCGGTGACGGTGGCCGGCGAACGTCCGACCAACCGCATCGACCGCCAGGTCTACGACGTCAAGTCCGATGTCTCCAGCACCAACGGCACGGCGGCCGACGCGCTGAACAACGTGCCGTCGGTGGCGGTCGATCCGGACGGCACGGTCTCGCTGCGCGGCAGCACCAATGTGCAGATCCTGGTGGACGGCAAGCCGTCGGCCATGCTGCAGGGTGATAACCGCGGCGCGGCGCTGCAGGCCATGGCGGCCGACGATATCGAATCGGTCGAGGTCATCAATAATCCCGGCGCGCAGTTCGGCAACGAGGCCGGCGGCGGCCCGATCCTGAACCTGGTGATGCGCCGCAACCGCAAGCCGGGCGGCTTCGCCACCGTCAACGGCAACGGCGGCACGGCCGGCCGCTACAACAGCGCCGTCAACGGCACCTACAACGAAGGCGCCTGGGGCTTCCAGGGCAGCGCCAACGTGCGCCACGACGGCCGCAACTCGACCGCCGAAGTCACGCGCGACCGCCTCGATCCGGTCACCGGCGAATTCGTGCACAGCAGCCAGTCGTCGGTCGGCGCCGGCCTGAACGACATGGCCGGCGTGAACGGCACCGTCAGCTACAACCTCAATCCGAGCGACACGCTGACCGGCAGCGCCAACTACAACGGCCGCACCAACGACCAGCGCGCCAGCGACCACTACATCAACGGCGCCACCGCCTTCATTCCGGCCAACGACTACGTGCGCAGCACCACCCGCAGCGGCGACAGCAAGAACTTCAGCTGGGGCGGCCGCTACGACCACAAGGGCGAACTGCCGGGCGAAACGCTGAAGATCGACCTGCGCGTCTCGGCCTCCGAGAACGACAGCACCAGCGCCTACGCCAACGACTACGCCAACGAAGGCATGGCCGACACCCGCGCCGCCCAGTACAACAACAACAGCACCCGCATCGTCGACTTCACCGGCGACTACGAACGTCCGCTGGCGGGCGGCTCGCTCAAGGCCGGCTACAAGGCGGCCACCAACACCACCACCTTCGACACGCTGTACACCGACATCGACCCGGTGACCGGCATGGCCACCGTCAACGCCGGCCGCAGCAACCAGTACGAGCTGGAAGAAACCACGCTGGCGCTGTACGGTTCCTACCAGATGCGCCTGAGCGACCGCTGGGGCGCGCTGGCCGGCCTGCGCGCCGAGTACACCGACATGGACATCCAGCAGATCACCGGCAATGTCGAGGCCAAGAACAACTACATCAACTACATCCCGAGCTTCTTCGCCACCTACAAGGCGACCGAGACGGCCAACATCCGCTTCGCCTACGCGCGCCGGATCCGCCGCCCGAACGCCAACGACCTGAATCCGTACGTGACCTACCGCGACGAATTCAACGTCTCGTCCGGCAATCCGAACCTGAAGCCGACCAAGACCGATTCCTTCGAGGTCGGCTACGAGACCAAGATGTACGGCCTCGAAACCAACCTGCGCGGCTACTACCGCCGCGACACCGACGCCATCGTCGACTTCCGCACCTTCATCGCCAACAACGTGCTGCTGACCACCAAGCAGAACGGCGAAGGCAGCCATTCGAGCGGGCTGGAATTCACGGTCAGCGGCAAGCTGACGCCGTCGCTGACCTTGAACACCAGCGGCAACCTGGCGCGCAGCCAGCAGACCACGCAGGACGACACCGGCGCGCTGATCACGCGCACCGCCAACTCGCTGAGCGGCCGCGCACGCCTGAACTACCAGTACGACGCGGCCAACCAGATCCAGATGGCGCTGCAGATGATGGGCAAGACGCTGTCGGGCCAGGGCTACCGCTCGCCCAACCACACGTTCAACATGAGCTGGCGCCACAACGTGACGCCGCAACTGAGCCTGGTGGCCAACGTCACCGACCTGTTCAACACCAACAAGATGGAAACGGTCATCAACAGCGCCACGCTGCGCGAGACCAGCACCCGCCACTTCGACGGCCGCGTGTTCTACGTCGGCCTGTCCTACCGCTTCGGCGGCGCGTCGTCGTCGCAGGAATCGAACGAACCGAGGTTCGGTCCGGGCCGCGGCCCAGGCGGTCCCGGCGGCCCAGGCGGCCCGCCACCGGGCGCCTAAAAAAGTCCCCGCTGTTTGTTACTGGGGGAACAGCACCGTCACGCTGAGGCCGCGCCCCGGTTCGGTGTCTTCGAGCCGGATGTCGGCGTGGTGATGGTCGGCGATATTGCGCACGATGGACAGGCCCAGGCCGCAGCCCCAGGCGTCGTTGCCGTCGGGCCGGAAGAAGCGGTCGAACAGGCGCGCGCGATGCTGCTCCGCCACGCCGGGACCGTTGTCGCGCACCCTTAGCAGCGGCCTGCCGTCCTCGTACGCGCACTGCAGATCCACCCGGCCGCCCTGCTGCGTGTAGCGCAGCGCGTTGTCGATCAGGTTATTCAACAGCACCCGCAGGCCGTCAGGGTCGGCCGCCATCGTCACCTGGGCCGGCGTCTCGACGCCAAGGTCGATGTCGCGGCTGTCGGCCAGCGCGGAATGGTCGGCCACCGCCGATTCCAGCAGCAGCCCCAGGTCGACCGGGCGCAGCTGCGCGGTCGCCAGCGGACTCTCGTGACGTGCAAGGCTCAACAATTGACGCACCAGGTGGGTGCCCCGATCCAGCCGCTCGTGCAGCTTGGCCAGCGCGGCGCGCCGCGCCTCGTCGCTGCCGGCCCGCTCGACCAGCTGCAACTGCAGCTTGAGCGCCGTCAGCGGCGAGCGCAGCTCGTGCGCGGCATCCGCGACAAAGGTGCGCTGCGCCGTCAGCGCCTCGTCGAATTTTTGCATCAGTCCATTCAGCGCCTGCACCACCGGCCCCAGCTCGGGCGGCATGTCGTCCGCGACCAGCGGGGTCAGCGCGTCCGGCGAACGGCCTGCCACCGCCTGCGCCAGCCGGTTCAGCGGCTGCAGCGCGCGTCCCACCACCACCAGGATCAGCAGCCCCAGGAGCAGCGCGAACACCAGCAGCGGCGCGCCGGCGCGCAAGGCCATGCCTGCCGCCATCTGGTCGCGCACCGCCATCCGCTGCGCCACCTGCACGTAGCGGCCGCGCCGCGTTTCACCGTACAGCCGCCAGCGCGTGCCCTGTACGGAGGCGGCCGAAAAGCCCTGCACCGCGTAGCGCGGCAACTCGGGCTTGCCATGCGAAACCGGCAGCGCCGCGCCGCCTTCGTCCCAGGCCTGCAGCACAAACTCTTCCTCGGGATCCCCCGCCGCCGGCAAGGCGCTGTCCGGCGCAAATTCGTTCGGCAAGGCCGCCGCCAGCTGGCGCAGCTGCAGGTCGGCCAGTTCGTTGGTTTCCTCCAGCAGCGAGCGGTACAGCGTGGCGCCCGCGCCCAGCACGCAGAACAGCGTGGCGCCCATCAGGCCAAGCAGCAGTTGTTGGCGGATGGTCTTCATGGCGCCGCCGGGATCTTGTAGCCGACGCCGCGCACGTTCTTGATGAAATCGGCGCCGAATTTCTTGCGCAGGTGATGGACGTAGACATCGACCGTATTGCTTTCGACCTCGTTGTTCCAGCCGTACAGCTTTTCTTCCAGCTGGCTCTTGGAGACCACGCTGCCGGGATTGTCGAGCAGCACGCGCAGCACGGAAAACTCGCGCGCCGACAGCTTGACCTGCTCGCCGGCGAAGGTCGCCTCATGGCTGGCCAGGTCCAGCCTCAACGCGCCGTGCTCGATGACGGAACGGGTGCGGCTGACGCGCCGGCGCAGCAGCGCGCGGATGCGCGCCAGCAGCTCATCCAGGTCGAAGGGCTTGACCAGGTAATCGTCGGCGCCGGCGTCGAGGCCCTCGACGCGGGCTGGCGTGCCGTCGCGCGCGGTGATGATCAGCACCGGCAGGTCGGCGCCGCGCCGGCGCGTGGCGCGCAGCACGTCCATGCCCTGCTTGCCCGGCAGGCCCAGGTCGAGCAGCATCAGGTCGTAGTCGACGCCGGCCAGCGCCAGTTCCGCATCGCGGCCGTCGCGCACCCAATCGACAGCATAGTTCTCGCCGCGCAGGCCGTCCTCGATACTCTCGCCGATCATCGGATCGTCTTCCACCAACAGCAACCGCACCTGAATACCCGTCATTTCGTTGAATATCCTCCTATATTACCCTGTGGTAAGCGGACTGGCTTCTTTCTGCAAAATGGCCTGGACCACGTAGCGCGGACGGGCGCGCACTTGCTGGAAGATGCGGCCGATGTATTCACCCAGCAAACCGATGCCGAACAGAATCAGGCCCATGAAGAAGAACGCGATCGCGAACAGCGTGAACACGCCTTCGGCCTCGGCCCCCATGGCGAAACGGCGCACCAGCAGCAGCACGACCAGCGCGGCCGAGGCCACCGACATCAGCATGCCGAGCATGGAAAACATTTGCAGCGGCACCAGCGAAAAGCCGGTCACCAGGTCGAAATTCAGGCGGATCAGGCTGTACAGCGAATATTTCGACTCGCCGGCCGCGCGCTCCTCGTGCTCGACCACGACCTCGGTCGGGTTGCGCGCGAAGCGGTAGGCCAGCGCCGGCACGAAGGTGTTGACCTCGCCGCACTGGTTCATCAGGTCGACCACGTTGCGGCCGTAGGCGCGCAGCATATTGCCCTGGTCGGTGATCTTGATGTTGGTGATTTTTTCGCGCAGGCGGTTCATGGCCCTGGAGGCGTAGGTGCGCCAGGCCGAGTCCTTGCGCTTGCGGCGGATCGAGCCGACATAGTCGTAACCCTCGCGCATCTTCCTCACCAGCAGGCCGATCTCTTCCGGCGGATTCTGCAGGTCGGCGTCCAGCGTCACCATGATGTCGCCGCGCGCCGCCTCGAAGCCGGCCAGGATGGCCATGTGCTGGCCGTAGTTGCCGTTGAACAGCACCACGCGCGTGACGTCCGGACGGGCGCGGAACTGCTCGGCCAGGATCGCCACCGAGTTGTCGCGGCTGCCGTCGTTGACGAACACGATCTCGTAGGACATGCCCAGCTTGTCGAGCGCCGGGTACAGGCGGGCGAACAGCGTGGCCAGGCCGTCCTGCTCGTTGTACACGGGGATGACGATGGACAGCTCAGGATAAGGCAGCTCCCGGTTCATCTTCAATCCATCAGGGCTTGGGCGGCGGCCACTTGGCCACGGTAGGCGTCGAAGATCTTCTTCAGCGCGTCGGCCATGCTGGTGCTCGGTTTCCAGCCCAGCTCTTCGCAGGTGTTAGTGATCTTCGGCACGCGGTTCTGCACGTCCTGGTAGCCGGTGCCGTAGTAGGCGCCCGAGGTGGTCTCGACGATCTTGACCTGCTTGGCGCCGGTCGCGTACTCGGGGTATTTGTCGGCCAGCTCCAGCATCATGCCGGCCAGCTCGCGGATCGAGTAGTTGTTGACCGGGTTGCCGATGTTGTAGATCTTGCCGCTGGCGGCGCCGTCCTGGTTGGCGATGATCTTCATCAGCGCGTCGATGCCGTCGTCGATGTCGGTGAAGGCGCGCTTCTGGCTGCCGCCGTCGACCAGCGAGATGTTCTCGCCGCGCACGATGTGGCCGAAGAATTGCGTGACCACGCGCGACGAGCCTTCCTTCGGCGTGTGGATCGAGTCGAGGCCGGCGCCGATCCAGTTGAACGGACGGAACAGCGTGAAGTTCAAGCCTTCCATGCCGTAGCCCCAGATCACGCGGTCCATCAGCTGCTTGGCGTTGGAATAGATCCAGCGCGGCTTGTTGATCGGGCCGCAGATCAGCTCGGAGTTCTCGGGATCGAATTCCTCGTCGTGGCACATGCCGTACACTTCCGAGGTCGACGGGAACACCAGGTGCTTGCCGTACTTGGCGGCCGAACGCACGATCGGCAGGTTGGCCTCGAAGTCCAGCTCGAACACGCGCAGCGGCGCCTTGACGTAGGTCGACGGCGTCGCGATGGCGACCAGCGGCAGGATCACGTCGCACTTCTTGACATGGTACTCGACCCATTCCTTGTTGATCGTGATGTCGCCTTCAAAGAAGTGCATGCGCGGGTGTGCCAGCACGTCGGTGATGCGGTCGGTGTTCATGTCCATGCCGTAAACGTGCCAGTCCGTGGTTTCCAGAATGCGCTTCGACAGGTGGTGGCCGATAAAGCCGTTGACGCCGAGAATGAGTACTTTTTTCAATGTTGCACCAGTAAGTTGATCGTATTAAGCCGCGATTGTGCATTCTCGATCATTAACCGAGCATTAAAAATTACCGATTGGTAATAGAAGTACAAGCCGCACCCGGCGCCCCGGGGGCGACGGCGTCACGCCGGCGGTCACTCGGCCCTGGCCGGGTGGCAGCCGATATGATAGGTCGGCCCCAGGCGCGCGCAGACCGCCGCCGCGTCGAACACCGGCCCGCTCGCGGACGGCATGCCGGCGAACATGAACACCAGATTGTCGGCGGACGGCTCGATAAACTGCGGCGCAGCCGTATCGGACTGCGGCGCCGCCACGGCAAAATGCGTATAGCCGTGCCGCAAGGCCAACTCGGCACTGCGCAGCAAGGCGAACTCCCGTATCAAATCGCGGCGGGTGTGGCTGTTGGCCACGATTTCGACCCGCCACAGGGCCGGCCCCAGTTGCTTGTCGGCATATCCTCCGTCCGCGCCCCTGGCCTGGTACTCGGTGCCGCATCCGGCCAGCAGCAGCGCCGCCAGCAAACCGTTCACCCTATTTTTCATGATTTCTCCTGGTGGGATCCCGCCGCCGGCAAGCGGACCGTCACCACCAGTCCGATGCCGCCGGCATTGCTCGACAACTCTATCTCAGCGCCGTGTTCATCGACCACGTTCTTCACAATAGACATGCCCAGTCCGCAGCCCCACAGTTCATTGCCGTCGGGCCGGTAGAAGCGGTCAAACAGTCGCGCGCGGCTGGCTTCGGGCACCCCCGGACCGTTGTCGCTGACGCGCAGGCAGGGCCGGCCCTGATCGAGTTCCACCGCGACATCGACCTGCCCGCCGCGCTGGGTATAGCGCAAGGCGTTGTCGACCAGATTGTTCAGCATCACCTGCAAGCCTTCGGCGTGGGCCGGCGCGATCACCGTGGCCGCGCCGGCCGCGATGCCCAGGTCGATGGACTTGCTCTCGGCATGGATGGCGTGGTCCGACACCACGGCCTGCGCCAGCGCCAGCAGGTCGCACGGCAGGCGCGGCGGCGGCGACTGGGTCTGTTCGTGGCGGGCCAGCGTCAGCAACTGCTGCACCAGATGGGTCGAGCGGTCCAGCCGCTCGTGCAGCTTGCGGAACGACTCGGCGCGCAAAGCCTGGTTGCTGGAACGCTCGGCCAGCTGCAGCTGCAGCTTGAGCGCCGTCAGCGGCGAGCGCAGCTCATGGGCGGCGTCGGCGACGAAATTGCGCTGGGCCGACATGGCGCTGTCGATCTGGGCCAGCAGGCTGTTGAGGGAAACCACGATCGGCAGCAACTCCGGCGGCAGGCCGTCGGCGTCCAGCGGCTGCAGGGCGCTGGCGGAACGGCCGCGCACCGCCTGCGCCACCCGCTCCAGCGGCCGCAGCGCGGTGCCGACCACCACCCAGATCATCACCGCCAGCGCCGGCAACAGCAGCAGCAGCGGCGGCAGCACGCTCAGCGCCATGTGGGCCGCGACCCGCTGGCGCAGCGCGATCGGTTGCGCGACCTGCACAAAGTAATCGGCGCGCAGCTCGGCATACACGCGCCAGCGTTCGCCGCGCGAGGAGATCGTCCGGTAGCCCGGCTCCGGCTGCCGCGGCAAGGCCTGCGCCGGCTCCGACACATAGACCGCCGCGCCCTGGCGGTTCCAGACCTGCACCAGCACCACGTCGTCGGAATCGGGCTCCACCGGCACCCGCACGGCGTCGCCCATTTGCAGCGGCAAGGCCCAAGCCACCTGGCGCAGGCGGATGTCGGATTGCTCGTCGGCCTCATGATCGGCCAGCCGGTACAGCATGAAGGCGGCGGCCAGCGTGCAGCACAAGGCGCCGATCAGCAAGCCGATCAGCAAGCGGGCGCGGATCGATCTCATGCGAGGCTGGTCAGCTTGTAGCCGACGCCGCGCACGTTCTTGATGAAATCGCTGCCCAGCTTCTTGCGCAGATGGTGGATGTAGACGTCGATGGTATTGCTCTCGATTTCCTCGCCCCAGCCATAGATCTTCTCTTCCAGCTGGGCCTTGGTGACCACGCTGCCGGGGGTGTCGAGCAGCGCCCGCAGCAGCGCGAACTCGCGCGAGGACAGCGGCAGCGGCGCGCCGTTGAAAGTGGCGTCGTGCGCCGCCAGGTTGACGGTCAGGCCGCCGTGCGACACCACCGAATGGCTGCGTCCCCCGCGCCGCCGTAATACCGCGCGGATGCGGGCCAGCAGTTCGTCGACGTCGAACGGCTTGACCAGGTAGTCGTCGGCGCCGGCATCCAGTCCCGCCACCCGCGCCGCCGTGGCGTCGCGCGCGGTGACGATCAGCACCGGCGTCTCCCCGCCCTGGGCGCGGTGGCGGCGCAGCACATCCATGCCCTGCCGCTTGGGCAGGCCCAGGTCCAGCACCAGCAGGTCGTAGACATCCTGCCGTATCGACAACTCGGCCATGTCGCCGTCGCGCACCCAGTCGACCGCATAGCATTCGCCGCGCAACGCTTCCTCCATGCTTTCACCGATCATGGGATCGTCTTCTATCAACAGTATGCGCATGACTCTCCTCTACGGCTTTGCTCCGGCTCGCAGTGTAAGACAGCCTTCATTAAACCATTATTAACGCCGCGGACAGCGCGCATAGCGCATCAGTAGGCCAGCGACCGCAGCCGCACGGTCTTGCCGTAGCGGTCGTCGAAGCCGTAGACATCGATCCGCACCTTGCCGCTGGCGTGGACCCGCACCATGGCCCAGGCGTACATGCGGTCCTGCGGATTGGCCGTGTCGCCCGGCTTGGCGGTGAACGGCGAACCGCCCGAACCGACCATCACCTGCCAGGCCTTGCCGCCGCTGCCCCTGCCCGGCTGCTGGGCGTTGAAGATATGCTGGTGGCCGCAGAAATACGTGGCGCCATACTGGTCCATCACATCCCAGAAGGCCTTGGCGTTGTCCGGATCAATGTCCATGCCGTCCAGTTCCACGCCCTGCTTGAAGAAGTAGGTGTAGGCCGGCTTGTGGCCGAAGGCGAACAGGTTCTTGATGCCGCGCGCCCGGGCCTGGCGGAAGTCCTCCGCCAGCCAGGCCGCCGGGCCGTGGCCGTCGTTGCCCACCGGGTCGGTATTGATGACGGCGAAATGGCTGCCGCCGGCGTCGAAGGAGTAGCTGAGCTGCGACTGGCTGGTCTGGATCCGGTCCGGGCCGCCGACCACCGGCGTGTTGTCGGCGTCGAACGCGGTCGCGTCGAGGCCGGTGACCTGCTTCCAGCGCGGCACATCGAGTATCAGGTCGCCCATATTGTCGCGCCAGACCTGCTCGTTCTCGCCGCGCGCGACCTTGACGGTCTTGCCGGCGGCGTCCTTGCCCTTGTACTGCATCTCGTGATTGCCGCTGACCGGCACCACGTAGGTGCCGGTTTCCATCAGGCCGGCGGTCATGCCGCGCCAGTAGGCGTACTCGCGATACAGCACCGCCTTGTCGGTGGTGTAGCCCATGACCATGTCGCCGTTGAAGAACAGCGCCTTCGGCCTGGCCACCTGGATCTCGCGCAGGATGCGCGCCAGCGCCCTGGTGTTCTGCAGGTAGACCTTGTCCTGGCGGGTGTCGGAGGTGTCCGGGTCGGCGCGCGAATCGCCGACCGTGGCAAACGACATGACCACGGGATCGCGCGGCGCCGCCTGGGCCGCGGCCAGGGACAGGGCCAGGATCGCGGTGGCGCCGCGGCGCTGCATGGAGGTGGTGAGTTTCATGTCGGCTCCCGGTCAGAAATCGGCGCTCAGCGACACCGTCCAGCTGCGCTCGGGGACAAAGGTGTACTGGTCGAACTGCACGCCCTTGCTGTTCGGTGTAATCGACGTCGCGTCCTGCTTGTCGAACAGGTTGTTGATGCCGACCTGCGCCTTGACCGCCTTCACGACGCCGTTGAGGCGCCAGCGGTAGCCGGCGGTGAAGTCGGCCACCGTGTAGGAACCGATCTTGTAGGCCGCGGGCTCGCCGTCCTTGGCGTACTGGCTGCCGACGTTCTTGGCGATCAACGCGCCATACAGGCCGTGATCCTTGTACAGCAGGCCCAGCGCGGAGGTCGACTTCGGCACCTTGGCGATCTGCAGGCCGCTGTCCTTGGCTTCGGCCTTGTTCAGCGAACCGTTGGCGTGGACCGAGAAGCCGTGGCCCATATAGTAGGTGGCCGACGCTTCCACGCCCTTGTACACCACCCCGCCCTGGTTGTAATAGACCAGGTCATTGCCGCTGCCGCTAGAGGCGATCTTGTTATTGAAGTCGATGTAGTAGATATCGCCATCCAGCGTCAGGTTCTGCGACTGGTACACGCTGCCGGCCTGGTAGTTGGTCGAGGTTTGCGGCTTGGGCGTGCTCAGGTTCGGGTTATTCACGTAGAACATCGACAGGTCCGGCACCAGGAAGCCGCGCGCGGTCTGCGCGTAGGCCGACCAGTTGCCGCTGATGGCGTAGTTCGCGGTCAGGAACGGCAGCGTTGTGTCGTAGGTCTGGTCGGCCTTGGTGGGGATGCGCGTGCCCTGGTTGACGGCCGCGTCCAGCGAGCGCTTGAAGTTGACGTACTTGACGCCGGGCGTCACGGTCCATGAAGGCGCCAGCGCCCATTCGAATTCGATGAAGGGCTGGTACTGCTTCCACGACGAATCCTGCTCGTAGGAGATGTCCTTCGGCGCGCTCGACTCCTTCGGATTCGGCGCGTTCAGCGTCCAGTCCAGGTCATAGGTGTGGCGCTCGGTGCTGGAACTCTCCAGCCACACGCCGGCGCGCAGCAGGCCGGCGCCCATGCGCTTGGTGACCTTGGCGATGTCGCCGTTGACGCGATAGGAATTGAGCTTGTTGTAGCCCGGGACGTTCTTGTTGCCCGCGGCGCCGGCCTTGGTGCCGTTGGCGGTGGCGCCGCTGGCGTCCTGGCCGGAGAAGGTGTTGTTGTCGTAGGCGTAGGTGTAGAGCGTGTTGTCCAGCGCCCAGCCGTCGCCCAGGTTCGATTGCAGGCGGATGTATTCGAAGTCGGTGCGCTTGTCGTTGTAGTTGTAGGCGTAGTAGTTCTGGCTGTTCGGATCGTTGTTGAGCGAGTAGTTCTTGCCGAACTGCGCCACCTGGCTCAGCGTCACGCCGGCCTTGTCCGGCACGAAGCTGTGGATCTTGTTATAGGTCGAGAACAGCGTCAGCGTGGTTTCCGGCGCCAGCGGCATCTGCAACTTGAACTGGTAGTTGTCCTCGGTCACGCCGCTGTAGGTCTGGTAGCCGTCGCTGGTCAGGCGCGAGGCGTTGAACATCATGCGGGCGTCGTGAAATTGCGGCAGCACGCCGCTGTCCACTTCGGCGCCCCACATGCGGGTGTTCCACGAACCCACGCTGGCGTAGGGGCTGAAGCGGAAGTCCTGCGACAGCTCTTTCGAATACAGGTTGATCGAACCGCCGAAGGTGGCTTGCCCCAGGTTGCTGGCGTTGCCCGGGCCGCGCTCGATCACCATGCCGCCGATGATGCGGGCCGGGAAGTAGGAAGTCGAATGGTGGGTAGGATTGTTGGTGTCGCCGAACGGGATGCCGTCGTAGGTGACGTTGTACTCGCCGTCCTGGAAGCCGCGCAGCGTGACCTTGGATTCGCCCAGCCCCGGGCCGTTGGCCGAGATGCCGGAGCCGATACTGGGCGCGATGCGCGCCACCGCGTTGAAGTCGGCCAGCGGCGTCACGGCCTGCTCGATGAAGGTGGCGGTGATGATGGACTGCGGCTGGGTCGCCTGCAGCGAGGCCTGCACCGGTGCGCGGTTGGCGACGTTGGAGCCGGCCACCACGACGCGGCTCTTGATCGCTTCCGCGTCGAGCGCGGAATTGGATTCGACCACCGCATCGTTGACGGTTTGCGCCGAGGCGCCGCCGGACATCAGGGTCAGCGCCATCAGCACCTGCGCCGACATGACAGAGAGGACCAGTTGCTGCTTGTTGTTCTTCATGTGACTTTCCAGTTTTGAGTAGGTAAAAACCGGCTAGTCTAGGAAGCATTTGTGACAGCTTAATGAATCATGAAGATTGATTTTCTCCTTATAACAACAGGCTCCCCTTCATTTTTACGCAATCCGAAACGCCTGCCGCGAACAGCCTATCAGCTCAATTATTAAAGCCGAATTAAAGCATCTCCGCAGGCGTTTAATGCTGTTTTAATCCGCCGCCCGATAGCATGCCCTCCATGAAAAAAATACTTCTCCTACTGGTTCCGCTGGCCTGCGCCGGCACGGCGCTGGCGCTCAGCCTGCGCAGCGCACCGGCCGCCGCGCCGAAACCCGCGAAAATCCCGCTGGTCAGCCTGATCGAGGCCAGGCGCCAGGATCTGCCCCTGGAACTGAGCGCGCAGGGACACCTGGTGGCGCTCAAGCAGGTTGAAGTGCGGCCGCAGCTGACCGCCATCATCACCGCCATCCATTTCAAGGAAGGCGACGAAGTCAGGGCCGGCCAGTTGCTGTTCACGCTGGACGGCGCCGACGCCGGCGCCGCCCTGCAACGGGCGCAGGCGCTGGCGGCGCAGACCCAGGCGCAACTGGCCGACGCCAACCGCGACTACGGCCGCGCCTCGACACTGGTCAAGTCCAACTTCATCACCTCCAGCGCGGTCGATACGGCGGCCAGCAAGGTCGACGCGCTCAAGGCCCAGCTGAAGGCGGCGCAGGCCGACATCGAAAGCGCGCGCCTGGCGCTGACGCATACCCGCATCGTGGCGCCGTTCGACGCCACCAGCGGCGCGGTGGCGGTCCATCCGGGCAGCCTGGCGCAGACCGGCGCGACGGCGCCGCTGGTGACGCTGGCGCAGTTCGCGCCCATCGGCGTCGAGTTCAACCTGCCGGAGCAGGATCTGCAGGCGATCCTGCGCGCGCGCATGGACGGTCCGGTCAAGGTGCTGATCGATGGCCCGGACGGCGCGCCGATCGCCGGCGAGCTGTCCTTCATCAACAACATCGTCAACAGCGATACCGGCACCATCAACCTGAAGGCCACCGTACCCAACCAGCGCAAGACGCTCTGGCCCGGCGCCTATGCCAGGGTCACGGTGCTGGCGGGGCTGGACAAGGGCGCGGTGGTGCTGCCGCCGCAAGCCGTGCTGGAGGGACCGGCCGGCCGCTTCGTCTACCTGGCTTCGGCCGGCGGCAAGGCCGTGCGCCAGCCGGTGACGCTGCTGCGCATCCAGGGCGAGCTGGCGGTGGTCACCGGCCTGGCCGGCGGCGCCCGGGTGGTACTGGAAGGCGGCGGCAACCTGCGCGACGGCGACGCCGTCCGGGTGGCGCCGGCGCCGGCGGCGCCATCCGCGCCGGCGGCCAAGGCCGCGCCATGAGCATCGCCGAATTCTGCATGCGGCGTCCGATCGCGACGCTGCTGGCCTGGCTGACCATCGTCGCCGGCGGCGCGGCCTGCTGGCTGCAGCTGCCGCTGGCCGCGCTGCCGAACTACGACACGCCGACCATCCAGGTCACGGCGCGGCTGTCGGGCGCCAGCCCGGACACCATGTCGACCTCGGTGGCGACGCCGCTGGAAAAACAATTTACCGCGATTCCCGGCCTGCTGGCCACCACCTCCAGCAGCATCCAGGGCGAAACCCAGATTACGCTGGAGTTCGACCCGAGCCGCAATATCGACGCCGCCGCCGGCGACGTCCAGGCGGCGCTGTACCGCGCCACCCGCGCGCTGCCGACCGAGATGACGACGCCGCCGTCCTACCGCAAGGTCAATCCGGCCGACGCGCCGGTGCTGCTGATCGGCCTCGATTCGCCGTCGCTGAAACTGACGGAATTGAACGGCTACTCGGACAACCTGATCGTGCCCGCGCTGTCGACGCTGAGCGGCGTGGCGCAGGTGACGGTCAACGGCCAGAAGCGCTACTCGGTGCGCATCGAAGTCGATCCCGACCGGCTGGCCGCGCTGAACCTGACGCTGGACGAGGTCAGCACCGCGCTCAAGGCCGCCAATTCAAACGCGCCGCTGGGCCAGTTCGACAGCAGCCGCCAGATGATGACGCTGAAGATGCCGCCCGGGCTGATGAAGGCGCGCGACTTCAGCGCCCTGATCGTCGCCACGCGCGGCGGCCGCAATGTGCGGCTGTCCGACTTCGCCACGGTCCTCGACAGCATCGAAAACACGCAGAACACCAGCTCCATCAACGGCAAGGACGCCATCCTGCTGTCGGTGCAACGCCAGCCGGGCGCCAACACCGTCGCCATCATCGACGCCATCCGCGCCATGATGCCGCGCCTGGCCAGCCAGATGCCGGGATCGGTGCGCATCCAGCTGCTGAACGACCGCTCGGTCTCGATCCGCAACGCGATCCACGACGTCAACCTGACCATGCTGCTGACCATTGCGCTGGTGGTGCTGGTGATCCTGCTGTTCCTGCGCCAGCTGGCGGCCACGCTGATCCCGGCCATCAGCCTGCCGGTATCGCTGCTGGGCACCTTCGGCCTGATGTTCGCGCTGAACCTCAGCCTAAACAATATCTCGCTGATGGGCCTGACCATCGCCGTCGGCCTGGTGGTGGACGACGCCATCGTGGTGCTGGAAAATATCATGCGCTACATCGAGGAAGGCATGGCGCCGTACGACGCGGCGGTGCGCGGCGCCAGCGAGGTGGCGTTCACCGTGGTGTCGATCTCGGTGTCGCTGGTGGCGGTGTTCATTCCGGTGTTCTTCATGCCGGGCACCATCGGCCTGTTGTTCCACGAATTCGCCATCGTCGTCGCGCTGTCGATCGCGGTGTCGGCCGCCGCCTCGCTGACCCTGATCCCGGTGCTGGTGCCCAAGTTCATCAAGGCCGCGCAGCTGCACCGCGCGCCGCCGGCCTGGAGCCGCGCCTTCGAGGCGGGCTTCCAGCGGGTGCTCGCCGCCTACGCCCGCGCGCTGGAATGGGCGCTGGCGCGCCGCACGCCGGTGCTGCTGGCCGCGCTGGCCACCTTCGCCCTGACGGCCTGGCTGTACACCAGCGCGCCCAAGGGCTTCTTCCCGCAGGAGGACACCGGCCAGATCTCGGCCAACGTCGAGGCGCCGCAGGACATGTCGTACGAGGGACGGCTGGCGGTGCTCAAGCAGCTGCAGCAAGCCATCATGGCCGACGACAGCGTCACCGACGTGGTGGCCAAGGTCGATCACGACACCACCTCGTTCTACATCACGCTGAAGGATGCGGCGCTGCGGCCGGCGATGCAGGACGTGCTGGCCAGGCTGCGCAAGGAAACCAACTTCCTGCCGACCATCCAGGTGTTCTACAGTCCGGTGCAAAACCTCAAGATCGGCGGGCGCGGCTCGAAGAGCACCTACCAGTACACGCTGCAATCGGTCAGCCCCGGCGACTTGAACCTGTGGTCGGCCAGGCTGATCGCCGAACTGAAAAAAGGCGACGTGCTGGTCGGCTTGAATAGCGACGCCCAGTTCGACGGCCTCGATGCGCGCATCGACGTCGACCGCGAACAGGCCGCCACGCTGGGCGTTGACATGGCCAGCGTGCGCAACACGCTGTACGCGGCCTACGGCACGCGCCAGGTGTCGACCATCTACGCTCCGGAAGACAGCTACCAGGTCATCATGGAACTGGCCGACCAGTTCCGCCGCGACGAGAACAGCCTGGCCAGGATCCAGGTGCGCAACGCCGGCGGCAGCCTGGTGCCGTTCAGCGCCTTCAGCACGGTCAGCCGCGCGCGCGGCACGATGGCGGTCAATCACCAGGGCCAGCTGCCGGCGGTGACGATCTCGTTCGACCTCGCGGCCGGCAAGTCGATGTCCGACGCCACCGCCGCGATTGCCGACGCCCAGCAGCGCATCGGCCTGCCCTCCTCCATCTTCGGCGCGTATGCCGGCGCCGCCGCGCTGTTCCAGCAATCGCAGAACAGCCAGCTATGGCTGATCGCCATCGCCATCGCCGCCATCTACGTCATTCTCGGCATGCTGTACGAGAGCTGGATCCACCCGGTCACCATCCTGCTGGGCGTGCCGTCGGCGGCGGTCGGCGCGCTGCTGGCGCTACGGCTGGCGGGCCTGGAGCTGAGCTTCATCGCCATGATCGGCATCCTGCTGCTGGTCGGGGTGGTCAAGAAGAACGCCATCATGATCATCGACTTCGCGCTGGAGGCGCAGCGCGGCGGCCTGGCGCCGGCCGATGCGGTGCGCCAGGCCTGCCTGCTGCGTTTCCGTCCCATCATGATGACCACCCTGTGCGCCATCATGGGCGCGCTGCCGATCGCGCTGGGCCTGGGCGCCGGCGCCGAGCTGCGCCAGCCGCTCGGCATCGCCATCGTCGGCGGTCTGCTGTTCTCGCAGCTGATTACGCTGTTCATCACGCCGGTGCTGTACCTGTGGTTCGACCTGCTGGGCGGCGGCGCGGCCGCCGCGGCCGGCATCGATGCAGAGCGCCTTCTTGAAAGCCGGCATTGATTATCACCACAACACCCCGCTACTGGACCGCCGCCCTGGAGCGGCCGGTGGAACGGCGGCACGGCCTGGCGCCGCGCGAACTGCTGGCGCACCTGGAACGGGTGAACGGCCATGCCGCGCACGCGCCGCCGGTCGACGACGGCTTCGTCGCCGATGTGGTCCAGGCGCTGCACGAACTGCCGCACATCGTGCGGGCGCGCCTGCGCGATAACTTCCTCGGCGTGTACTTCGTGTCCGGCGCGGGATCGTCGGCCGTCACCGATATCGTGGTCGGCCCCGAAGGCGAGTTCCACGGCATCGCCATCGCACTGGAAGTCAGCGCCGTTGCCGGCTGCGGCGCCAACGAATGGGCGACCTGGCGCGAAAACATGCCGTTCCAGCCTGGCGCATACCGGGTGGCGGTGCGGATTGCCGGCGACGGACAAGACAACCGCAAGAACGCCATCCAGTTCCTGCTGCTGCATGAAATCGGCCACGTACTCTCGGCCGGGCGCGGATTCGTGCCCGACTGGTGGCTGTTGCCGCAACACACCGGCAGCAACGCCGATTATTCCTTCCTGCCGCTCTCCTGGCGGATCGACGGCGGCGTTGCCAGCCCCCTGTCCGGCGGCGCGCTCCCATTGCGCGAACGGCTGGCCTACTACGGCGCCCCGAGGCTGTCCGCCGACCACATCATGCCCATGTACCGCGCCCTTCTGGCGAGCGGCTTTTTCACGATGTATTCCACGCTCAGCCCGGACGAGGATTTCGCCGAATCGTTCGCGCTGTACGTCCATACCGAGCTGCTGAACAAGCCCTACTTTGTGCGGCTGTATCATGGCCAGCGCCTGCTGCTGCAGTACGCGGCGCAATGGAACGAGGAGCGGTTCAACGGCAAGCTGCGCCTGCTGCAGCACTTCCTGCCGGACATCGCGGCCGCCGCGCGCCAGCCGTTTGCGCCGCTGATCGGCGTCGCCCCGCTGATGCGGATGGCCTTCGCCGGACAGGACATGGTGCCGATCGCCACCGCGCTGGTCGAACGCGCCGATGCCAACCCGCTCGACGCCCACGCCTACCTGGACTGCTCCACGGTGCTGCAACTCACCGGCGACCGCGAGGTGGCGATGCCGGTGCAGGCCGAAGCCGTGCGGCTGCAAGCCGGCTATACCCTGCCGTCCAAGGACGGCGTCACGGGCCTGCGCCTGCTGGTGATCATGGGCCTGGGCGACCTGATGGCGAATACGCCGATCGAATTCCTGCTGGAAGACAGCGACGTCGCCATCGAGCTGCTGTACCTGACCGACGAGGCGCGCTGGCCGCCGGCGCTGCCGGAGCATGACCTGATGATGGTGGCGGTGGCCGAATCGGACGCCAACCAGCCGCTGTTGCGGCGCCTGGCGGACTGGCTGGCGAACTGGAACGGGCCGGTGCTCAACCGCCCGGAGCGCATCGCCGTGCTGTCGCGCGACGGCGCCTGTGCCGCGCTGGCCGGCGTCGATGGCGTCGAGATGCCGGTCACCGCGCGCGTCGACCGCGCCCGGCTGGCCGCGCTGGCCGAGGCGCCGGCAACGCTGAAGGCGATCCTGCCCGACGCCGCCTTTCCGCTGATCGTCCGTCCGCTCGGATCGCACGCCGGCCACGACCTCGAGAAGATCGACGCCCCGGCCGACCTGGCGGCCTACCTGGAACGTGTCGCCGCCGCCCGCTTCTACCTGGCGCGCTTTGTCGACTATCGCGGCGCGCGCGGCATGTACCGAAAATACCGCATCGTGCTGATCGCCGGCCGGCCGTTTGTCTGCCATTACGCGGTCTCGGAACACTGGATGATCCACTACCTGAACGCCCACATGGACCGGAGCGCGGCCAAGCGCGCCGAGGAAGCCGAATGCATGGCGCATTTCGACCAGACCTTCGCCGTCCGCCACCGGCAGGCGCTCGCCGAGATCGACCGCCGCATCGGCCTGCCCTACGTCGGCATCGATTGCGCCGAGACGCCCGACGGCCGCCTGCTGGTGTTTGAGATCGACAACGCCATGATCGTGCACGCCATGGATGACCAGCAGTTGTATCCCTACAAAAAGCCGGCGATGGAAAAGGTGTTTGCGGCCTTCCGCCAGTTGCTAGAGGCGCGCCGCCGCCAGTGAGCGCAGCGCGGCCAGCAGGATGTCGATGTCCCGCCGCCCGCTGCGGTGATTGACCACCGCCACCCGTATCGCCAGCCGGCCGTTGATCGTCGTCAGCGACGGCGCCGCCAGTCCCGACTCCTGCAGGTCGGCGACCAGCGCCGCGTTCAGGCGGTCCGTGTCGGCGCCGCGATGGCGAAAGCAGACGATGTTGAGCGACACGGGCGCCAGCAGTTCCAGCTCGGGCCTTGACGCCACCTGTTGCGCCAGGTAGCGCGCCACGTCGCAAGTGCCGGCGATGGCCTCGCCCAACCTTGCGCTGCCGTACACCTTGAGCGTGAACCAGGTCTTCAGTGCGCGGAACCCGCGCGACAGGTCAGGGCCGAAATCGCAGGGCCACGGCGAACCGGCCGCCATGCCGCGCGTCTCGCGCCGCAGATATGCCGCCGGCGCGGCAAAGGCCTGCCGATGCAGCTCGCCGTCTCGCACCAGCACAAAGCCGGCGTCGTACGGCACCTGGCCCCACTTGTGGAAATCGAAGGCGATCGAATCGGCCTGCTGGATGCCGTCCAGCCGCGGCGCCAGCACGGGCGACAGCATCGCCAGCGCGCCATAGGCGCCGTCGACGTGGAACCACAGGCCGTGGCGCCGGGCAACGGCGCCCACCGCCACCAGGTCGTCCACCGCGCCCACGTCCACCGTGCCGGCGGTGGCGGCCACAAAGAACGGTTGCAGCCCGGCGGCGAGGTCCTGCCCGATCATCCGCTCCAGCGCCACCGCCCGCATTTCGAAACGCGGGTTGACCGGGACGATGCGCAGCGCCGCCCGGCCAAAGCCGGTCAAGTCCATGGCCTGCGCTATGCAGTCATGGGCCGAGGCCGATGTATAGGCCACCAGCTTGCCGCCGCCGGCGGCGACGCCGTCCTCGCGCACCGTCGTGCCGACGGCGGCGGTGCGCGCCACCAGCAGCGCGATCATGTTGGCCATCGAGGTGCCGGTGACGAACAGGCCGCTGGCCGTATCGGGAAAGCCGAACAGTTCCGCCATCCAGCGCGCCACCTGCCGCTCCAGTTCGACCGGCATCTGGTCGCGCCCGCCCAGGTTGGCGTTCAGGCCGGCGGCCAGCATCTCGGCCAGCATGCCGACCGCCGTGCCGCCGCCATGCACCCAGCCGAAGAAGCCGGGATGCGCGTTGCCCACCGCGTAGGGCAATACCTGTTGCATGAATTGCCGATGGACGTCGGCCAGGTCTTGCCCGCCACGCGGCAGCGGCTCGCGCAGGGCCTCGCGCACCGCCGGCGGCGCCGCCTGCCAGACAGGCCGTTCGCGCAGCGTGCGCAGGTGGACGATCATATCGTCGAGCATGCGGTGACCCTGTTCTCGGAATTGCTCCCAATCCTCCGGGTCCAGGGAATCATGCCGCATCGGCCGCCCCTACTTGCCGGCCTTGTCCATGGCGGCCAGCAGGTCCGCCATCGCCCGCTTGCAGGCCGCCGCATCGGGGCGGGAGGCGCGCAGGGCGTCGAGCGCCCTGTCGATGGCCTTGTCCACCAGATGCCAATCGGCCGCCGCACGCGGCTTCAAGCCGGCTTCGGCCTCGTCCCAGCTGGTTTCCAGGTCCTTGATGCGGGCCTTGGCGCCGGCCAGGTTGCCTTTGTCGACCAGCACCGCCGTGTCCTGGGCGATGACCTGGAACTTGCTCAGGTCGCCCAGCTTGGCCATGCTGGCGGCTTGCGCGTTGCCGAGGATGGCATCGAAACCCGGCACATGGGCCGTCGCCAGCAGCGCTGCGGCGGCGGCCGCCGCCAGGAAAGTACGCGGGATATTCATTGCTGCTCCTTTGAAGTGTGATGTCTGGAACTGACGCTGGCCACCAACACGGCGATCACCGTCAAGAATACGGCGCTGGTGTTGATGCTGCCCCAGCCGATGCCGCCATAGTCCGGCGATTGCGACAACAGGTCGCCCAGCGATGCGCCCAGCGGACGCGTCAGGATATAGGCCAGCCAGAAGGTCAGCACCGGATTGACGCCGCTCAGCCTGGCGCCGTAGATAATGGCGATCAGCGCGCCGAACCCCACCACGCCGAGGCGGAAACCCAGGCTCAGCTCCTCGGTGGCGAGGTCGCCGGCGGCGGTGCCCAGCGCGAAGGTCAGCAGGATGGCGGCCCAGTAAAACAGCTCTCGGCGCCGCGTCACGATGGTCTCGATCGCCAGCGTGCCCTCAAGCTGGTACCACAGGCCGAAGACGGCGGCCAGCAATGCGCCGAAGACCGCCGTGCTGGCGTACAGGCTGACGCCCAGGCCGTCGGTGAGCGCGTCGGTGATCTGCGTCCCGACCACGCTGAGCAACACCACCGTCAGCCAGTACACCCACGGTATGTAGCGCGTCTGGCGCAGCTGATGCAGCAAGGCCAGCAGCAACAGCGTGCCCATCGTGGCGCCGGTCAGCGCCGTCCCCAGTCCGGCGTGCACGGCCAGGTAGTCGGCGCCGGTCTCGCCCACGGTGGTCGACAGGATCTTGATGATCCAGAAGATCAGGGTGACTTGCGGTACCTTGTTGTCCAGACGGATATTCATGCGGCGGCTCCTGGCTGCGATGGAAAGATGAGCCATTAAACCGCAACGAAAGTTAAAGCCGCATTAACCTTGTTCTTCCGGCGCCGGCTAGGTGCTCCAGGCAACCGTTCCGGTCCAGTAACTCAAGAGAATAAGCAGGCCGAAGGCGATGCGGTACCAGGCGAATCCCACAAAAGTATGATTGGTAATAAACCGCACCAGCGCCCGTATGACGAAAAATGCGCTGATGAAAGCCGCGACAAACCCCACCGCAAAAATACCCGCATCGTCCACGGTCAGCGCGTTTCGCGCTTTATACAGGCTGTACAAGGAGGCCGCGCCCAGCGTCGGGATCCCGAGGAAGAAGGAAAATTCGGTGGCCGATTTTCGAGAAAGCCCGACGAACAAGCCGCCGATGATGGTTGCGCCCGAGCGCGAAGTGCCCGGTATCAGCGCAAGGCATTGCAGCCATCCTATCTTGAAAGAGTCCCGCAGCGACATGTCGTCCACATCATGCACGCGGACCGTGTGCTGGAGTTTTTCGATGTAGAGGATGACCAGCCCACCCGCGATGAAGGCCATGGCCACGGGCACCGGAGCGAAGAGGAAGGCCTTGATGCTCTTGCCGAACAAGAGCCCCAGTATCGCAGCGGGAATAAACGCGATGACTAGTCCGGATAGCAAACGCCGTTGAGCGCCGCCCCGCACGGCGCCGGCGCAGGTCGCCGCTATTTTTGCCCGGTATTCCCATACCACCGCCAGCATGGCGCCAAGCTGTATAAAGATTTCGTAGAGATCGCGCTTTTCCTTGTCGAGGAAGTTGAGCATTTCACCGGCGATAATAAGATGTCCTGTGCTTGATATCGGCAGGAATTCCGTGACGCCCTCCACCACGCCCATGACAATTGAACTGAGCAACAACGGCATATCCATGTGCATCCTTAAAAATATGTGAACGGCACGTTCGTCCGCACGACGAACTGTCTACCAGGCGGCCCCATGTTGAACTACGTTGTGTTTACATTCAATTAAAGACGTCATGGCCGTCTTCGTTTATCCTTATGCATCAGTGCCTATATGAACGGAGTAGATACAAGATGATGTTGCATATCCCCGATGTCCTGCGCGTCGAACAGGTCGCCGCCATCCGCAAGCGTCTGGACGAAGCCGACTGGGTCGACGGCCGCGCCACCGTGGGCAATCAGGGCGCCCAGGTCAAGCAGAACCGGCAGTTGCCGGAGACGTCGCCGCTGGCCCGGGAGCTCGGCCAGATCATCCTCGACGCGCTCGCCGGCAGCCCGCTGTTCTTCTCGGCGGCGCTGCCGCTGCGCACCTGTCCGCCGCTCTTCAACAGCTACGCCGGCGGCGAACACTACGGCAATCACATCGACGGCTCGATGCGCCGCATTCCCGCCACCAATCAATGGCTGCGCACCGACGTCTCGTCCACGCTGTTCCTCAGCGATCCGGACGAATACGATGGCGGCGAGCTGATTATCGAAGACGCTTACGGCACCCATGAAGTCAAGCTGCCGGCCGGCGACCTGATACTGTATCCGTCGACCAGCGTGCACCGCGTCGAGCCGGTGACGCGCGGCGCCCGCGTGTGCTCGTTTTTCTGGACCCAGAGCATGGTGCGCGACGACGGCCGCCGTTCGCTGCTGCTGGACCTGGACCGCAACATCCAGTCGCTGCGCGCCCGCCTCGGCGACTGCCCGGAAATGGTCGGCCTCACCGGCCACTATCACAACCTGCTGCGCCAATGGAGCGAGGTGTAGGCCTTAGCCGATCCGAATTCAGCGATTGGCGATGACGATGCGGCGGCTGTCTTCCGTCACCACGCGCATCGCCACGCCCCTGGCTTTCAGCTCGGCGTAGGCGTCGTCGCTGAGGATGGCCATGGCTTTCACGCCGGCGGCGGTGTGGCCGTTCCAGCGCGCGACGAAACCGTCCAGCTTCGGAATGGACAGCTCCGGTTGTTGGCGCTGGCCGAAGGTGAATTCATCCCAGTAGTCGACCAGGATCACGGTGCGCCGCAGGTAGAAGGTCATCGACTGTTCATAGGTGTGGACCGAGTAGACCGGGGTGTCGGCCTCCAGTTCGGGCAGCATCTTGGCCGCCACCGCCTTGCCGGCGCGCAGTTGGCCGTAGGGCTCGAAGCCGGCCAGCAGCATGTGGGTGGCGGCGAAGCCGGCGACGGCCATCGCCAGCACGGTCAGGTCCCGCCGCTGTTGGCGCGCCAGCAGCAGCGCCAGTGCGCCGCCGGCGGCGGCGGCGATGGCGGCCGCCAGCAACCACGGCTGGTAGGCTTCCAGCAACAGCCGCTCGTCCGGATGGCGCGCCGACATCCCCATCAAATGCGGCACGGCGGCCAGGCCGGCCACGCCGACCAGTACCAGCACGCCGGCGGCGATCGTGCGGTTCAGGCGCGAGGCGTTTTCCAGGTAGTTGCCGATCAGCAGGGCCAGCGCCGGGAAGATCGGCAGGATATAACCCGGCAGCTTGGAGTTGGAGTAACTGAAGAAGCAGAAGATGAACACCGCCCAGATCAGCAGCAGCAGCTTGGGCTGGAAGGCGGCGCCGCGCTCGCGCCTGGCGCCGCTGAACAGCGCCTGCGGCAACACGCCCAGCCACGGCAGGATGCCCGGGGCCAGCATGGCGAAGAAGTAGTACCACGGCCCTTCGCGGTCGTGGGTCTTCAGGAAGAAGCGCTCCCAGTGTTCGTGCACGAAGAAGAAATGCGGTTGTTCGGGATTTTTCAACGCCACCAGCACGAACCATGGCGTGGCGATGGCGAAGAACAGCAGCAGGCCCTTGCCCAGATGCAACCGTTTCCAGATCGCCAGGTCACGCGACAGCGCCGAGTACAGCACCAGCACCGCACCCGGCAGCACCAGGCCGATCAAGCCCTTGGCCAGCACCGCCAGCGCCATGCCGGCCCAGCAGACCAGCATCCAGTTGCGGTTCTCGGCCGGCGTGGCGTCGTCGCGCTGGGCCACCAGCAAGGCGCACAGGGCGATGGTCATCATGCCCGACAAGCTCATGTCGAGCGAATCGATCTGGCCGGACGCCACCCAGAACAGGCTGGAGCCGAGCGCCAGCGCGGCGTAGAAGCCGGCGCTGGCGCCAAGCACGCGGCGGCCCGCATAGCCGGTCAGCAGCACGCCGCCCAGGCCGCACAGCCCGGTCCACAGGCGCGCCTGCCACTCGCCCAGGCCAAACACGGCAAACGTGGCGGCGTTCATCCAGGTTTGCAGCGGCGGCTTTTCAAAGTACTTGAGGCCGTTCAGGCGCGTGGTGATCCAGTCGCCGCTGGCGAGCATTTCGCGCGCCATCTCGGCGTAGCGGCCCTCGTCGGGCGGGACCAGCGTGCGCACGTCCAGCGCGACCAGGGAGCACAGGATGAAGCCGGCAACGAGGAGATAGAACGCTGCCTTGGAACGGAGGAAATCGGGCATGGAATAAAGCGGGATCAGGATAAGTTGCCGCAGTCTAATGCGCCGACAATTAACCGAACATTAAGCCATCCGGCTAGAGAGCAAAAAAGGAACGTCCCGGATTCCCGGGATAGCCTGTGGGGAGTACAGACCTTGGGTATTCCGATCCGCAACTTAGTCTAATACAGTCTGATTCGGGCCAATTCGATCTAATGCAGTCTGAAATTCAGGGGTGTCAGTCTAAAACAGTCTCTGAAATCTGACGGAAAATCTAATTTGATCGATTTTTTAAATGCGAAAGTCTAAAGCGAACCATAGTCCAGTTCTGAGGCCCAACTTATAGACCCATTTGGAAAAGGACTAAATCATGGCATACGAACCTAAGCGCGCTGTAAACCTGCCGTTATCCGACTTTATGAGTTTGGAATTTCATTTGATGGACACCCGCCCCGGAGTCAACCCTGATACCTTCGTGACGCAACTCGTTCAACACTGGCTGGCGATTGACATGGAGCGAGTCGCGTTGCGCAGGAACGGACCGGCGATGCGCGGCTTTCAATGGAAGAACGTCTTCCTGCCCGAGGGAACCCGTCTGCGAACCCGCTACCAACAAACTATTGAATTCGCCAAGGTGGTCGGTGATCGCATCCTGTCCGATGACGGCGAGTCCTTGACCCCGTCGCTGTTCGCCAATCGTCACGCGAACGGGCGCAATGCATGGCGCCTTGTCTGGCTGCGTTTTCCCGGTGACGACTACTGGGTTCGCGCCATCGATTGCCGGACGCGTGCTGACGGCCAGCGGAGAAATGCGTCTAAAGATTGGAACTCAGAACGGAATTATGGTTCACTTTAGATTTTCGCTTCAAAAAAAGGGATCGAATTAGACTTGAAGCCGGATTTTATGGATGGTTTTAGACTGCTGCCTCGCGAATTTAGACTCGATTAGCCCGAAGCCGGTCCAATCAGACTGAATTAGACTAAGTTGGGATTTGGAATACCCGACCCAAGGCGCCGAACGTGGTTCCCTGAAGGCTGCGATGAGCCATAAAAAGGCCCGCTGGACGCGGGCCTGGGCTTGGTGCCGGTTTCTCTACGTTGTGCTCTTACTTCATCACCGTCAGCTTGTAGCGCTTGGCCGCCTTGAAGGTGTAGATGGTCAGCACGCCGTCCTTGACGTCGCCGCGCGCATCGAAGGCGATGTTGCCGGTCACGCCCTTGTGCTTGATCTTGGCCAGCGCCGGCAGGTACTTGGCCGGGTCCGGCGAGCCGGCCTGCTGCATCGCGTCGACCATCGTCATCAGCGCGTCGTAGGTGTACGGCGCATAGGTCTGCACCTCGATGCCGTAGCGCTTCTTGTAGGCCACGCGGAAATCGGCCATGCCTTTTTCCTGCGACGGCTCGACGCCGCCCGCTTCGGCGCAGATCACCTGGCCGTCGCTCATGGCCTCGCCCGCCAGGCGCGGCACCGAGTCCGAGCACATCCCGTCGCCGCCCATGAACTTGATCGGGATCCCCAGCTGCTTCATCTGGCGCAGCATCGGGCCGGCCACGGCGTCCATGCCGCCGAAGAAGATCATGTCCGGCTTGCTGGCCTTGATGGCGGTCAGGATGGCGCTGAAGTCGGTCGCCTTGTCGTTGGTGAACTGGCTCGAGACGATGCCGGCGCCGGCGCCGCTCTTCTTGACGTTCTTGACGAATTCATCGACCAGGCCCTTGCCGTAGGCGGTGCGGTCGTCGACCACGGCAATGCGCTTGACCTGCATGGTCTGCACCGCGTAGCGCGCCAGCGCGGCGCCCAGCTGCTCGTCGTTGGCGATGTTGCGGAAAGTGGTGTTGTAGCGCTGGCGGGTGTACTGCGGGTTGCTGGCCGACGGCGAAATCTGCGGGATGCCGGCGTCATAATAAATGCGCGAAGCCGGGATGGTGGTGCCGGAAGTCTCGTGGCCGATCACACCCTGTACCTTGGCGTCGACCAGCTTTTGCGCGACGGCCGTGCCCTGCTTCGGATCGGCGGCGTCGTCTTCAGCCTGCAGCACGATCTTGTATTTCTTGCCACCGATGACCACACCCTTGGCATTCAGCTCCTCGACCGCCATGCGGGCGCCGTTTTCATTGTCCTTGCCCAGGTGGGCGATCGGGCCCGACGTGGCGGCCAC
This sequence comes from Duganella sp. CT11-25, assembly GCF_047302815.1. Taxonomy (NCBI): domain Bacteria; kingdom Pseudomonadati; phylum Pseudomonadota; class Betaproteobacteria; order Burkholderiales; family Oxalobacteraceae; genus Duganella; species Duganella sp. CT11-25. The sequence goes on along the minus strand of NZ_JBKBFD010000001.1, from coordinate 322,810 downwards.
GTGGCCGATCTTGATGATGTCTTCCGCATGCGCGGCGCCAGTGGCGATAAAGGCCAGCGCGACTACCTGGCAAACTGTTTTTGTTGTGAACTGCATAAGATCCTCGTTGGTTAAGCTGATTAGGATACCATCCGGCAAATATCTCTGTCATCCGTGCGTGCTTCACGACACAACTGAAGTAGAATTCGAAAATCGAAACTTTGCCATAGAGATATATTCGTATGGAAATTTCCCAACGTATCGCCCGCTCCAGGCCACTGGCCACCACCGCCATGCACGGCCGGGTGGACGCCATGAAGGCAGGCGGTGAAGACGTGATCGATTTTTCCATCGCCATCTCGCATTTCCAGGCGCCGGCCATCGTGCACGACGCCGTGCGGCAGGGCCTGCGGATGCCCGCCCTGCCCTACACCACGGTCGGCGGCGACGCCGGCGTGCGCGCCAGGCTGGCCGCCAAGGTGACGGCCGAAAACCGCATCCCCGCCACACCGGCCGAGATCATCGTCACCAACGGCGCCAAGCAGGCCTTATATCAGGCGCTGTACGTGATGGCCGATCCGGGCGACGCCGTCATCATATTCAAGCCACACTGGCCAGCCTATGTCGCCACCTGCAAGCTGCTGGAACTGGAGCCGGTGCTGGTCGACCTGCCGGCCGTGGTCACGGATGAACTGCTGGACAGCCTGCCGCCGGCCAGGATCCTGATCATCAACAACCCGCACAACCCGACCGGCGGCGTGCTGACGGCGGTGGAACTCGACCGCATCGCCGCCTGGCTGAAACGCACCGGCACCCAAGCCATCGTCGACGAGAGCTATGAGAAACTGATCTTCGACGGCGAGCATGTCAGCCTGGCCGCGCGCGGCGACTGGCGGGAGATCGGCATCGTCACCATCTACTCGGCCTCGCAAAGCTACGCGATGATGGGCTGGCGCGCCGGCTTCGCGGTGGCGCCGGCCCGGCTGGTGACGGCGATGGAGACGCTGCAAGGCCCGATCACCGCCGCCGCGCCGATGCTGATCCAGCTGGCGCTGGCCGCGGCCTTCGAGACCGGCGCGCCGCACGCGATGCTGGCCGACTACCGCCAGCGGCGCGACCTGGTGCTGGACCTGGTGCACGGCCTGCCGTGGCTGGCCATGCGCCGCCCCGCGTCGGGCCCCTACCTGTGGGCCGACATCTCGGCGCTGACCATGGACACGGTGGGCTTCGCCGAGGATCTGCTGACGCATCGCGGCGTGGCCGTGATGCCGGGCGACGCGCTGGGCGCGCCGGGCCACATCCGTATCGGCTACATCTCGGACGATGTCGCCACCTTGCGGCGCGGGGTGCAAGCCATCATCGGCTTCGGCAATCAACGCTACCAGGCCGCCTGAGCGCCGTGGCTTTTCTCCTCTTTCAGCTCAACACCCTGCGCGGCCGCCTGATCCTGCTGGTGGCGCTGGCCATCTCGCCCATCGCCATCATGACCTTGATCAGCGGCGTGCGCGAACGCGAACACGCGGTGCAGGTCGCCGAGGAAAACCTGCAGCGCCTGACCAACCTGGCCGCCGCCAACGAAGCGCAATCGATCGAAGGCGCGCGCCAGCTGCTGCGCGACCTGGCCAGCATTCCCGACCTGACGGGCGACCAGGCCCATTGCAGCCGCCTGCTGGCCAACATCCAGCGCCAGAACCCGGACTACGCCAACCTGGGACTGATCCAGTTGAACGGCGAGGTGACCTGCAGCGCGGTGCCGTCCAAGACCACGGTCAACCTGGCCGACCGCTCGCACTTCCGCCGCGCCGTGCACCTGCGCCGCTTTGTCGCCGGCGGCTATGTGTTCGGCCGCGTGATCCAGAAGCACACCATCAACCTCACCTATCCCTTGCTGGACGAGGGCCAGCAGGTCCGGGCCGTGGTGTTCGCCGCGCTGGACCTGACCAAGCTCGATCGCTTCGTCGCCGACATCAAGCTGCCTCCCGGCTCGCTGCTGCTGACCGCCGATTCCGAAGGCAATATCATTTCGCGCAAGCCCAGCCCTGAACAGTGGTTCGGCAAGCCGGTGTGGCCGGAGATGCGCGCGGCGATGGCCGGCGAGCCGGGCAAGCCCGTGCTGCTGACCGGGCCGGACGGCGTCGAGCGGCTGCACCGCTTCGCCCGCGTCGGCAACAACGGCCTGTCCGACTACACGGTCACCATCGGCATCCCGGCCGCCGACATCACGGCCGTCGCCCGCCACGACCAGATGCTGGACCTGCTGGCGCTAGCCGCGACGCTGGCGCTGGCGATGCTGGCCGCGTGGTTCGTCGGCGACGTGCTGGTGCTGCGCCGGGTCAAGCGCCTGGCCACCACCGCCAACAGCATCGCCTCCGGTACGCTGGGCGCGCGCAGCGGCATCGTCTACGGCCGGGAGGAAATCAGCGAACTGGCGCGGGCGCTGGACGCGATGGCCGAATCGCTGCAGGAGAAGGAACTGCAGCACCTGAAGGCCGAGAGCCTGCTGCGCGAGGCCGACCAGCGCAAGGATGAATTCCTGGCCATGCTGGCGCACGAGCTGCGCAATCCGCTGGCGCCGATCAGCGCCGGCGCGCAGCTGCTGCAAAGCGGCCACGCCAGTCCCGAAGCGGTGCAGCGCACGGCCGGCATCATCGTGCGCCAGGTGCACCACTTGACGCGGCTGGTGGACGACCTGCTCGATGTCTCGCGCGTCACGCGCGGCCTGGTGACCTTGACGCGCGCGCCGCTCAACGTCGCCAGCGTGGTGGCCGACGCCGTCGAACAGGCGGAGCCGCTGATGAAGTCGCGCCAGCACCGCTTCGAGCTGTCGCTGCCCGAATCGCCGCTGGTGGTCTCGGGCGACCATAAGCGGCTGGTGCAGGTGCTGGTCAATGTGCTCAACAACGCCGCCAAGTACACGCCGCCGGGCGGCGCCATCAAGCTGGCGGTGCGCGCCGGGGACGGCCAGGTCAGGCTGATCGTCAGCGACAACGGCATCGGCATGTCGCCGGAATTGCGCAGCCGTGTGTTCGACCTGTTCGCCCAGGCCGACCGCAACTCGGACCGCTCGCAAGGCGGGCTGGGACTGGGGCTGGCGTTGGTCAAGTCGCTGCTCGAACTGCACGGCGGCAGCGTCGCGGTCGACAGCGCGGGCGAGCAGCAAGGCAGCACCTTCATCATCTCGCTGCCCGCCACGCCGAGCCCGGCGGCGCTGGCCGGCGCCTCGCCGGCGGTCAAGCCGGCGCGGCGCCTGCGGGTGCTGGTGGTGGATGACAACATGGACGCCGCCCAGACCCTGCAGCTGCTGCTGGAAGCGGGCGGCCACCAGGTCGTCGTCGCGCATACGGCGCTGGCGGCGCTGGAACTGGCGCAATCGATCTCGCCCGAACTATGCCTGCTCGACATCGGCCTGCCCGACATCAACGGCAACGACCTGGCGCGCGGCCTGCGCGCCCTGCCCCACACCGCGCGCGCGACGCTGGTGGCGGTGACCGGTTACGGCCGCCGCGAAGACCGCGAACTATCGATTGAAGCGGGCTTCGACCACTACTTCGTCAAGCCGGTGGATATGGAAAAACTGCTGGCCTTGATCGCCACGCTACCTTAAGACAATCAGGAACCTCATGACCGCAAGACTTCTATTACTCGGCATCGCCTGCAGCGCCGTGGCGCTGGCCTTCCCGGCACGGGCGCAAGAGCAGGCGATGAGCCGCCTCGCCGCGCAGCCGTCGGTAAAACAGGCGCTGGCCTATATCGAAAAAAACGAATCCATCACCACCGCCAATACGCTGGCCATCAACGCGATTCCGGCACCGACCTTTGCCGAGGGCGCGCGCGCCCGCGACTATGCGGAGCGCCTGAAGGCCGCCGGCCTGCAGGACGTGCATCTCGACGACGCCGGCAATGTGCTGGGCACATATCGCGGCAGCGGCAAGGGCCCGGTCATCGTGCTGGCCGCGCATCTGGATACCGTGTACCCGGCCGGCACCGACCTGACGGTGCGCGAAAAGGACGGCCGCTTCTACTCGCCCGGCATCGCCGACAACGGCCGCTCGCTGGCCGCCATGCTGACCATCGTCGCCGCGCTGCGCGACGCGAGGATCCAGACCGAGGGCGATATCCTGGTGGTGGCCAACGTCGGCGAGGAAGGCCTGGGCGACCTGAAAGGCGTGAAGTACCTGTTCAGCCAGCGCAAGGACATCAAGGCCTTCGTCGGCCTGGAGCCGGCGCTGGGCACGGACGGCGATCCGGTCACCCACATCGGCACCGGCAGCCGCCGCTTCAAGGTCGCGATGCGCGGCCCGGGCGGCCATAGCTACGAAGGCTTCGGCCTGCCGTCGGCGGTGCACGCGCTGGGCCGCGCCATCGCCCGCATCGACGAGGTGCAGGTGCCGGCCCAGCCCAAGGTGACCTTCAACGTCGGCGTGATCCAGGGCGGGCAATCGGTGAACAGCATTTCCGCCGACGCCACCATGCTGATCGACATCCGTTCGGCCGACGCGGCGTTGCTGGCCAAGGTGGAACAGCAGATCAAGGCCGCGATCCAGCAAGGCGTGGACGAGACCAACCGGCGCTGGAACAGCAAGGCCATCACCGCCGGGATCGAATTGATCGGCGACCGCCCGGCAGGACAGATGGGCAAGGACGCCGTGATCGTCAAGACCGCGCTGGCGGCGGCCACGGTGCAGGGCCGGCCGGCGCTGCTGGACAGCGCCCACTCGACCGACGCCAACCTGCCGATGAGCCTGGGCATCCCGGCGATCACCATGTCCGGCGGCGGCGCCTCGGGCGGCTATCACTCGGAAAAGAACGAATGGTGGTCGCCGAAGAACGCCCACACCGGGCCTCAGAACGTGATGCTGACCATCCTCGGCCTGGCCGGTGTGCGCGGCGTGACGGCGCCGGTTATTCCGTAAGACTCAGGTACTGCCGCGCTGCATCAGCTCAAAGCCGGTATTGATGGAGAGCCGCGACGGCGTGGACGGATGGTCGCCCAGCCGGTCCAGTATGGCCTGCGCGGACAGGGCGCCGATGCGGGCGCCATCCACCTTGATCGTCGTCAGCGGCGGGAAGGTGTGGGTGCAGAAATTCAGGTCGCCGAAGCCCATCACGGCCAGCTGGGACGGCACTTGCAGGCCGCGGCTTTGCGCTTCGATCAGCACGCCGTGCGCCAGCGTATCGGAACCGCAGTAGATCGCATCCAGGTCCGGGTGCTCGTCGAGCAGCTTGACCGCGCCCTCGCGCCCTTGCGGCAATCCGCCCGGCGCCGGCACGCTGTGCATGGCCAGCACGTTGACGCCCTGCTTGGCCAGCGCGACCTGGAAGCCCTGGTTGCGCCGTCCCGCGCGCGGATCGTCCGCCGACAGCATGCCGATGCGGCGGTAGCCCCGTTCCAGCATATGCGCCGCGCAGGCGTGGCCCACCTCTTCATGCGAGAAGCCGATCACCATGTCGATCGACTGCGGCGCCGTGTCCCAGGTTTCCACCACGGGGATGCCGATTTGCAGCAGGCGCTGGCGGGTGCTGTCGGTGTGCTGCATGCCGGTCAGGATGACGCCGTCCGGGCGCCGGCTGAGGATGGTCTCGACCAGGATTTCCTCGCGCCATACCTCATAGCCCGAAATCCCCAGCAGCAGCTGATAGCCGGCGGCCGTCAGGCGGTCGGTTGCGCCCTGCACCATGTCGGCGAAGGTCTGGGTGGAGATGGTCGGCAGCACCAGCGCCACCAGTTTGCTGCGGCTGGAGGCCAGTCCGCCGGCCAGCATGTTCTTGACATAGCCGGTGCTCTTGACGGCGGCCTGCACCTTGGCCAGCGTGACGGGGCGCACCAGGTGCGGTTCGTTCAATGCACGGGAAACGGTGATCGGCGACACGCCGGCCGCCTTGGCAACATCGATCAATGTAACGCTGCCGGCAGCGCTTTGGAGAACTGGCATCTTTTCTTCCGTGATGAACAGGGCGGGTGTTTGCGTAATCATTCTAACTGACAATTGGGCAATACAGTTGTGTTTGGCTGTTGACAGGTGCTTGGCAACGCCCTACACTCAAAAATGATTGCGCTATCATTTATTCCAATAAGGAGACGTCTTGAACCCCTTCGTGCCTTCATACCGCGCGCTGGCCGCCGCTTGCCTGCTGTGCCTGATGGCTGCGGCAAGCGCCGCCTCCAGCACCGATCATCCCCGCCAGCGCCAGTCGATCAACGAAGGCTGGCGCTTCCGCCTCGGCGATCCGGACGGCTTCAGCGCGCAGCTGCAATACGATGTGCGCCCGGAAATCAAGCAGAGCGCCGACGGCAAGGTGGCCGACGCCCGCCCCGATGAAGCGGAAAAGCTGCAGCGCCCCGCCAGCGGTCTGCTCAAGCCATGGATACTCCCGAGCGGCAATGCCTTCGTGGCCGATCCGGCGCAACGGACGGCGCGGCCGGCCGGCGAGCCGGCGCTGGCGTTGCCCTTGCTGCAGGCCGGCTTCGACGACCGCGCCTGGCGCGCGGTGACGCTGCCGCACGATTGGGCGATCGAAGGCCCCTTCCTCGCCACCGGCCCCTACGGCGGCATGGGCCGGCTCAAGACTTGGGGGCCGGCCTGGTACCGCAAGCAGCTCGACATTCCGGCCGGCGCCAAGGGCAAGGCCATCTTCCTCGATATCGACGGCGCCATGTCGCACGCCAGCGTATGGCTCAACGGCCGGCTGGTCGGCGGCTGGCCTTACGGCTATAACTCGTTCCGCCTGAACCTGACGCCCTACGTCACGGCGGGCGGCGTCAACCAGTTGGCGATACGCCTCGACAATCCGGCCGAATCGGCGCGCTGGTACCCGGGCGCCGGGCTGTACCGTAACGTCTGGCTGACCACCACCGACCCGGTCCATGTCGGCCACTGGGGCACGGTGGTCCGCACGCCCGAGGTATCGGCCGAAGCGGCGCGCGTGGAACTGGCCGTCACGGTAGACAACGACGGCCAGGGCGCCGCCACGCTGGACGTCGGCACGCAGTTGTACGCGCTGGACAGCGACGGCAAGCGCAGCGGGCCGGCGGTCGCCACCCTGCCCGCGCAGCGCGTGCAGGTGGCCGCCCGCGCCAGCGCGACGGTCAACGCGGCGGCGCGCGTCGCCAAGCCGCGCCTGTGGGGACCGTTGCCGCAGCAGCGCCCGCATCGCTACGTGGCGGTGACCACGGTCAGCCGCAACGGCGTGCCGGTGGACCGCTATGAGACGCCGTTCGGCATCCGCTCGCTGCGCTTCGATCCCGAGCAAGGCTTGTTCGTCAACGGCGAAAAGATCATGATCAACGGCGTCAACAACCATCACGACCTGGGCGCGCTGGGCGCGGCCTTCAATGTGCGCGCCGCCGAACGCCAGCTGGAAATGCTGCAGCAGATGGGCGCCAACGCCATCCGCATGAGCCACAACCCGCCCGCGCCCGAGCTGCTGGAGCTGACCGACCGCATGGGCCTGCTGGTGATGGATGAAGTGTTCGATTCGTGGGAACGCAAGAAGACGCCGCTGGACTTCCACCTGATCTTCCCCGACTGGCACGAGCAGGACCTGCGCGCGATGATGCGGCGCGACCGCAACCACCCGTCCATCATCATGTGGAGCGTGGGCAACGAAGTGGGCGAGCAATACACCGGTGAAGCGGGAGCCGCCATCGGCAGCAAGCTGGTCGGCATCGCCCACCAGGAGGACGCCACCCGCCCCGTCACCGTCGCCATGAACTACGCCAAGGCCGACATGCCGTTGCCGGCCACGGTCGACGTGATCGCGCTGAACTACCAGGGCGCCGGCATCCGCAGCCTGCCCGGCCAGTTCCCGGCCTTCCATCAGAAATTCCCCGGCAAGATGATCCTGTCGACCGAAAGCGCATCGGCGCTCAGCAGCCGCGGCGAGTACCAGTTCCCGGTGCCGGGCGTGATCAGCGCGCCGGTGCGCCCCGGCGCCGGCGGCGATCCGAAGCGCCAGCAGGTCAGCGCCTACGAATTGTTTGCCGCCGACTTCGGCAGCTCGGCCGACCGCTCGTGGGCCGCGCAAGACCAGAATCCCTACGTGGCCGGCGAATTTGTCTGGACCGGCTGGGACTACCTGGGCGAGCCGACGCCGTATTACGGCGCGCGCAGCTCGTACTCCGGCATCATCGACCTGGCCGGCTTCCCGAAAGACCGCTATTACCTGTACCAGTCGCGCTGGCGCCCGGACTTGCCGTTGGCGCACCTGCTGCCGCACTGGACCTGGCCGGAGCGCGTGGGCGAAGTCACGCCGGTGCATGTCTTCACCTCGGGCGACGAGGCCGAGCTGTTCGTCAACGGCAAGTCGCAGGGACGCCGCAAGAAAGCGCCGTACGAATACCGCCTGCGCTGGGACTACGTGGTGTACGAAGCCGGCGAGCTGAGCGTCGTCGCCTACAAGGACGGCAAGGAATGGGCGCGTTCGTCGGTGAAAACCGCACAGGCGGCGGCCGCGCTGCAGGCCAGCGCCGACCGCAGCAGCATCGACGCCGACGGCCGCGACCTGTCCTTCGTCACGCTGCGCGTGGTCGACGCCAACGGCGTGACGGTGCCGCGCGCCAGCCAGCGCATCCGCTTCAGCGTCGAAGGTCCGGGCGAACTGGTGGCCACCGACAACGGCGACCCGAGCAACCTGGAAGCATTCCACACGCCGGAGCGCGACACGTTCAACGGCCTGTGCCTGGCCATCGTCCGCGCCAAGCCCGGCCAGCGCGGCGCGATCACGCTGCGCGCCACGGCGGAGGGCCTGGCCCCTACCGCAATTGAAGTGCGCAGCAAATAAGCCCGACATATGAAAACAGCCGAACTACTCATTGTCGTCGCGGCGGCGCTGGCGCTGCCGGCGCACGCGCAGCAGGAAGCGCGTCCGGCGGCCGGGCTGGCGTCCAAGACCTGGACGCCGGACAACGGCAACGGCACCTTCACCAATCCACTCTTCTACGACGAGTTTTCCGATCCCGACCTGATCCGCGTAGGCGAGTGGTTCTATCTCACCGGCACCACGATGCACGCCATGCCGGGCCTGCCGGTGCTGCGCTCGAAGGACCTGGTCAACTGGGAATTCCTCAGCTACGCGGCCGACCGCCTGGACTTCGGTCCCGGCTTCCGGCTGGAGGACGGCAAGGGCATCTACGGCCAGGGTATCTGGGCGCCGAGCCTGCGTTTCCGCAACGGCACCTTCTATATCTTCACCAACATCAACGGCCGCGGCACGCAGATCTATGCCGCCACCGATCCCAAGGGACCGTGGAAGCACAGCGAGATGAAGCGCAGCCTGCACGACCTGTCCGTGCTGTTCGACGACGACGGCAAGGCTTATGTGGTCTGGGACCACCAGCAAATGCGTATCGCCGAGCTGACCGCCGACCTGACCGACATCGTGCCGGGCACCGAAAAGGTCTTGTTCGCCAAGACCGCCGGCATGGGCGAAGGCGCGCACTTCTACAAGATCGACGGCAAGTACTACATCCTCAGCGCCAATTACGCCGGCGGCTTCCGCATGCCGGCCGCGCGCGCCGACCACGTCTACGGGCCGTATGAGGTGAACCAGGCGATCAGCAAGGATGAAGGCTTCGGCATGGCGCGCGGCTACCGCCTGCGCAACAACCAGCCACCGTTCCGGATCGATCCGCCCGACCCCGCCTCGCGCGACGCCACCGCCCTGCACCAGGGCGGCATCGTCCTGACGCAGGCCGGTGAATGGTGGGGCTTCTCGATGATGGACTACAACTCGGTCGGTCGCCTGCTCGGCCTGGCGCCAATCACATGGAAGGATGGCTGGCCCTGGTTCGGCCTGCCGGGCAACCTGGGCCGCAACCCGCGCACCTGGGCCAAGCCGCGCACGGCCGCCGCGCAAGCCATCACGGTGCCGTATGAGCGCAGCGACGATTTCTCCGCCGCCGCGCTCAAGCCGGTCTGGCAATGGAACCACGCGCCGGTCGACGGGCAATGGTCGCTGACCGAGCGGCCCGGCTTCCTGCGCCTGCACGCGCTGCCGGCCGCCTCGTTCTGGCAGGCGCGCAACAGCCTGACGCAACGCGCCATCGGGCCGGTGTCGTCGCCGACGGTGGCGCTGGATGTGGCGGGCTTGCAGGACGGCGATGTCGCGGGCCTGGCCCTGCTCAACCTGCCCTACGCCACGCTGGGCGTCGAAAAAAACGGCGGCAAGCTGAGCATCGCGCTGTACGACCAGGCCAGCAACCAGCGCAGCCGCGTCGATAACGAGGGTACACGCCTGTGGCTGCGCGCCGAATGCGACTTCCTGACCGAGAAGGCGCGCTTCAGCTATTCGGTGGATGGCGAGAACTTCGTCCGCATCGGCGGCGACTTCACCATGATCTTCCAGCTGACCACCTTCCAGGGCGTGCGCTACGCGCTGTTCAACTACAACACACAGAACCGGCAAGGCGGGACCGCAGACTTCGACAGCATCGACCTCTACCAGCCCTATCCGCACGGCCTGATGCGTCCGATCCCATATGGCAAGCAGATCCGGCTGAGCGCCTTCAACGCGGACCTGACGGTCAAGGACATGGGCCTGGGCCGCGTCGCGCTGCAGTCAGGCGACGGCTACGTCACGGTCGACGCCGATGGCGGCGTGGCGATCCAGGCCGGGCAAGCGGCACTGGCGCAGAGCTTCCAATGGATCGAGACGCCCACGGGCGAGCTGGTGCTGATGTCGCTGCGGACCCAGCGCTTCCTCCGCGTCGACAGTAAGACCGGGAACGTTACGGCCGACAGCCCCGGCCCGCAGCCGGACGGCGCCGATGGGGTGCGCCTGGGCTGGTAGGCGTCCGGTACGCGACATATTGCAAAAACCACACAGTTCAAGTTATAGTGAGAATAATTCTCATTTAAGTTTTTGATGTTCAGTCACTTGCACCGAAATGGAAAACAATCATGTCCAACGCTGAAGCTCGTCAACAGATAGGCACTCTCTATAGCGAACACCATGGCTGGCTTGCCAAGTGGCTGAGTCACAAGCTCAATTGCAGGAATCTGGGCGCGGACCTGGCGCACGACACCTTTTTGAGCATCCTGACGGCCCGCTTGCCGCAGGATCTGCGCGAGCCGCGCGCCTACCTCACCGCGATCGCCAAGGGCTTGCTCAACACCCACCTGCGGCGCAAGAAGCTGGAGCAGGCCTATCTGGAAGCGCTGGGCGCCCTTCCCGAACCGGTCCAGCCGTCGCCCGAAGAGCGCCTGGCCGTCCTGGAAACGCTGGCGGAGATCGACGGCATACTCGACCGTTTGCCGGCCAAGGCGAAACAAGTATTCCTGCTGGCGCAGCTCGACGGCCTGTCCTATGCCGATATCTGCGCGTTGCTGAACCTCTCGCTCAGCACCGTCAAGCGCCACATGGTGCTGGCATTCCGGCGCTGCCTGGTAGCGCTGTAGTGGGCCCGGCGGTGCTGCACGCCGCGCCCGAAGGCGCGGCCATTCCCGAGGATGTGCTGAACGAGGCCGCCACCTGGCTGATGGAATTGCACGAAGGACCTTTGAGTGCCCGCCAGCGCGTGCAACTGGCGGAGTGGCGCCAACGCAGCCCGGAACACGAGCGCGCATGGGAAAAAGCGACCGCCCTGCTTGAAAAATTCGGCGCCCTGCCGCCGTCCGGCGCCAGGGCACTGAAGCAGATGGCGCTGCCGGAACGGCGCAGCGCCGTCAAGATGCTGGCCGCGCTGCTGGTGGCGGGGCCGGCCGCGTGGCTGGGCTTGCACAGCGCCCCCTGGCCGCAGCACGCCGGCGCCTACAGCACGGCCGCCGGCGAACGCCGCGACATCATCCTGGCCGACGGCACCCGACTCAGCATGAATACCGATACCGCCATCGATGTCGAGTACGACCAGGCCCGGCGTGTCATTCATCTGCGGCGCGGCGAAATCCTCATCACCACGGCCAAAGACAGCGCGCGCACGCCCCGGCCTTTCCTGGTGGCGGTGGATCAGGGCCGGATCCGCGCGCTGGGCACGCGCTTCACGGTGCGGCAACTGGACGGGCACAGCCGGGTGGCGGTGTTTGCCGGCGCGGTCGAAATCAGCCCGCGCGACACGCCGTCCGCCACGCTGATTGTTCCCGCCGGCAAGCAGTCCGCCTTCTCCGCGACGCGGATCGAAGCGCTGGCGCCCGCCGACGAGAACAGCATCGCCTGGCGGAACGGCATGCTGGTCGCCGACCGGATGCCGATGTCGCAGTTCCTCGAGGAACTGGGACGCTATCGCCGCGGCACGCTGCAGTGCGACCCGGCCGTGGCCAGGCTGCAGGTCTCCGGCGTCTTCCCGCTGGCAGATACCGGCTTTACGCTGTCGCTGATCGAGCAAACCATGCCGGTACGGATGCAGTATTTCACCCGCTACTGGGTCACCGTACTACCCGCCTGAAAATAATCGAAAAAAGATGAGCCTTTTTCGATTCTCGTTCGACATATCAGATAAGCACCCCACATCTGATACTCGAAAGGCCCGTAGTGAATTCTCACCCGTTCATCAAGTACGCTGCCGCCGCGCTGGCGGTAGCGGCAGCCAGCCATGCACCGCTGGCCCAGGCGCAAGCCGTCGCCGACGCCATCCTGTCGTACGACATACCCGCCGGTCCGCTGCACCAGGCGCTGTCCGGCTTTGCCGCGCGCGCCGGCGTCGCGCTCTCGTTCGACGGCAAGCTGCTGGAGGGAAAAAATAGCCAGGGCCTGCGCGGCAGCGTCACGGTCCAGGAAGGTTTTATCCAGTTGCTGCAGGGCAGCGGCCTGCAGGCGCGGCGCCTGCCCAACGGCGGCTACACGCTCAAGGCGGTGGTCCCGGCCGCCGGCCAGCGCACCGCCGAAGTGGTCTTGCCGCAGCTGCCGGCCATCGAAGTGACGGCGCAGCGCACCAACAGCACCATGATCCGTCCGACCCGCCAAAGCACCGCCATCGAGCGCGATGAGCTCAACGAGCTGCGGCAGGCGTCCGACACCCTGGCCACCGTGCTGAGCAAGGCGGTGCCCGGCATGGCCGATTCCAGCCGCACCATCACCGACTATGGCCAGACGCTGCGCGGCCGCAACACGCTGGTGCTGGTGGATGGCATACCGCTCAACACCAACCGCGATTCGGCGCGCAATATGGCGGCGCTGAACCTGGCCAGCATCGACAAGGTCGAAGTGCTGCGCGGCAGCAGCGCCATCTACGGCGCCGGCGCCAGCGGCGGCATTATCGCCGTGACCACGCGTCCGGCCGGCGGCTTGCCGTATGCCGAAACCACCGTCTCGCTGCGCTCGCCGCTGTCGCGTCCCGGCAGCGACGGCCTGGGCGGCGAAGTCCAGCACTACCTGTCCGGCGCCAGCGGCGAGATCGACTACGCGCTGAACATGGGCCTGCAGCATATCGGCGGCTCCTACGACGGCAAGGGCAAGCGTATCGCGCCCGAGCCCAGCCAGGGCGATCTGTTCGACAGCAACAACTATACCTTCGGCGGAAAAATCGGCTTGCGCATCGACCGCGACCAGCGCGTGCAATTCGCCGCCAGCCGCTATGTCGCCGAGCAGGACAGCGACTATGGTTCCGATCCGTCGGTATCCCGGCTGGCGGCAGGTACGGCGGTGGCCCTGCCGATCGACGGCCTGCAACTGGACAACCAGAACCAGCTCAGGAACACGCTGGCGAGCGTCAGCTACCAGCACAAGAACATCGCCGGCAGCGCCCTCTCCACCCAGCTCTACTATCGCGACTACTTCACCCGCTTCACGCCGTTCGATGCGCGCGCGGTCTCGACGCGCGGCAACAACGTCGATCAGGTCATGCAGAACTCCAAGGTCTTCGGCGGCCGCGCCACGCTGGATACGCCGCTGGCCAAGAATCTGCAGTTGCTGTGGGGCCTGGATTTCAACCAGGAGCGCAGCGACATGCCCGACGACATCTTCGATCCCGTCGCCTACGACGCCAGCGCCGGCAAAGTCTTCCGGCAGACCCGCACGCTGATGTACATGCCGCCGCTGACCACCCGCAGCATCGGCGGCTTTGGGCAGCTGCAGTACAAGGTCGACCAGCAATGGGCGGTCGAAGGCGGATTGCGCTACGAGCATGCGCGCGCCCGCTTCGACAACTTCATTCCGCTGTCGCAAATCCGCGCCGCCAGCCCGCAGCAGGTCAAGGGCGGCGCGCTGTCCTACTCGGCCTGGATGTCCAACGTCGGCGCGGTGTTCAAGCCGGTTCAGGGGCACGAGATCTACGCCTCGGCCAGCCAGGGCTTCCAGCTGCCGGACATGGGCCTGCAAATCCGCAATGCGACGCCGGCGTTCAACATCGCCTCGTCCGCGCTGGAACCGGTCAAGACCAACAACTACGAACTCGGCTGGCGCGGCGGCGTCGGCGACGTGCTGGGAACGCTGGCGGTGTTTCATACGACATCCAGACTCGGCGACGTGCAAAGCTTCAACAACGGCCTGATACTGACCCGCACCGCCGAAAAAATCACCGGCCTGGAGGCGAGCGCCGACTACCTGCCGCAGGCGACGCCCTGGGGCTATGGCGCCACGCTGACCATGATGCAGGGCCGCGAAACGCCGCAAGGCGGCAGCCGCGACCAGATCATGACCGGCTACCGCATTCCGCCCGCCAAGCTCACCGCCTACGTGCTATACAAGCCGACCGGCCAATGGAGCAACCGCCTGCAGGCCACGTACTACGGCGCGCGCGACTACCGCCTGAACGGCGTGACCAGCTTCGGCCGCCGCGACGTGGCGAGCTACACCACGCTGGATTTGATCAGCAGCTACCAGCTGACATCGCAAGACGCGGTCAGCGCCGGCATCGAAAACCTGCTCAACCGCTACTACCTGCCCGCCTACAGCCAGCTCATGCGCAACAGCAATAACACCAGCCGTTTGCCGGCCTCCGGCGCGGTATTGAATATCAGCTACAACCATCGCTGGTAACACCGGAGTGCCGAACCGCGGCCCTCCGCCCTAATAGTGGAATACGAATCATTATCACTGCTATTCAACATGAAAGGCACTGCCATGATACTCAAAAGCATACTGGAACGTGTCGGCGAGACGCCGATCGTGCACCTGTCCCGCATGTTCGGCCCGTCCCGGCACCAGGTGTACGCCAAGCTGGAATTGCTGAACCCGGCAGGCAGCGTGAAAGACCGCCCCGCCCGCTACATCATCGAGCGCGGCCTGGCCGAAGGCAGCATACGGCCTGGCACGCACATCGTCGAAAGCTCGTCCGGCAACCTGGCCATCGCACTGGCCATGGTCTGCCGCATCCACGGCTTGTCGTTCACCGCCGTGGTCGATCCCAAGATCTCCTCCGCCAACCTGCAGATCATCCGCAGCTATGGCGCCCGCACCCACATGGTGACGGAACAGGATAGCCAGGGCGGCTACCTGGAGACCCGCATCCAGCACGTCAAGCGGCTGTTGCAGGACGATCCGCAGGCGGTATGGATCAACCAGTACGCCAACGAATACAACTGGCTCAGCCACTACCACGGCGAAGGCGAGGAAATCCTGCGCCAGATGGATCAGGCCCCCGACTACCTGGTGCTCGGCGTCAGCACCTCGGGCACGCTGCACGGCATTGCGCGCCGCCTGCGCGAGCAATGGCCGGCGCTGAAAGTGGTCGGCGTCGACGCCGTCGGCTCGGTGCTGTTCGGCACGCCGTCCGGCACGCGCGAGCTGCCCGGCATCGGCGCCAGCCGCGTGCCGGAGTTGCTGAAGCGCGAGGAAATCCCGCAATCCATACACATCGACGACTACGAATCCGCCGTCGCCTGCCGCCAGCTGGTCGAGCGCGAAGGCATCTTTGCCGGCGGCTCCTCGGGCTCGGTGATGGCCGCGATCCAGCGCCTGGGCGCCAGCCTGCAGCAACCGTCCCGCATCCTCACCGTGCTGCCCGACCGTGGCGACCGCTACCTCGACACCGTCTATGACGACACCTGGCTGCAACGCATGCAGCAGCGCCACCTGCAGCGCAGCGCACCAAGCCCCGCCACCGACCTCGAACCGATAGGACTGCCCGCATGAACAACGCCGCACCATCCCTGCTGTACCTGAGCCGCGCCGACCTCGCCTCGCTGGGCGGCGGCCATTCGCAACCGTATGTCGACGCCATCCGCGACGGCCTGACCGCGCACGCGCATGGCCAGTATGTGCAGCCGCTCAAGCCCTACCTGCGCTGGCCCGGCGCCGACCATATCGCCGACCGCATCATCGCCATGCCCTGCTACGTCGGCGGCGACCAGCCGATCGCCGGCCTCAAGTGGATAGGCAGCCGCCAGCACAATCCTGCCAGCTTCGACATGGAGCGCGCCAGCGCCGTCATCGTCCTCAACGACGCCCAGACCAACTACCCGATCGCGCTGATGGAGGGTGGACTCATCAGCGGCATGCGCACGGCGGCGATCACCGCCGTGGCCACGCGCTACCTGGCCCGCGAAGGATACACCGACCTCGCCAGCATCGGCTGCGGCCCGATCGGCCGCATGCAGGTGCAGTCCCTGTTGGAACAATTCCCCGGCATCGCCAAGGTGCACCTGTTCGACATGTCGCCTGCGGCCGCCGCCGCCCTGGCAGCAAGCTGGTCCGCGCAGTATCCCGAAGTGCAATTCCTGGTGGCGCCGTCCGCCGAAGCCGCCGTGCGCGCCGCCGACGTGGTGGTGACGGCGACCGTCACCGACACGCCCTACCTGCCGTTCGACTGGCTCAAGCCGGGCACCTTCGTCAGCAACGTCTCCATCATGGACGTGCACAAGGACGTCTATGAAAAAGCCGACAAGGTGATCGTCGACGACTGGGAACAGTCCAACCGCGAGAAGAAAATCATCAATCAGCTGGTGCTGGAGGGCCGTTTCAGCCGCGAGCGGCTGCATGCAGAACTCGGCGAGATCGTCACCGGCAAGCGCCCGGGCCGGGAAAACAACGAGGAAATCATCCTGCTCAACCCGATGGGCATGGCGCTCGACGACCTGGTCTGCGCGCGGCATTTCTATCACCTGGCGCTGGCCCGGCAGGTCGGCACGCGCCTGCCGCTGTACGGATAAGGCCCATGACCACTTCGCTCAACCTGCCGCCGCACGACGCCGGCCTGCTGCAGGACGTGATCGACGCCCTGTGGCTGGAACAATTGTTCGATTTCCGCCGGCATTGCAGCTTTTCGGTCCAGCCGGGCGGCCGGGCGGCGCTCGGCATCCGGCTCGACGGTAAGCGCAGCCTGCTGCTGCCGGGCGCCGTGAGCGGAGGCCTTCGCCCGTTCCGGGTCGGCGCGGAAGCCCCGGTCTTGCAGGCGGCAACGACCGTAACGCCGCTGGGCGCCGGCGAGCTGGTCCTGCAGCTGCAAAGCGCCGCATGGTGGCAAGACCGCAGCGGCCGCTTCGCACATTTTTTCCGCCTGTCGCAGCAACAGGCCCAGGCCGACCTGGCGCGTGAAGCAGCAATCATGGCCGCCGTTCGGCGGCGGCCGGAGGAGCTGCTGCACTGGGAAGTGCTGAGCTGCCTGAAAGACCGGCCCTTCCATCCGCTGGCGCGCGCCAAGGAGTGGGACGGCGATGACGCCGGCAATGTCGCGGCCTGCCTGCCGACCGCCATGGCGCCGTTGGCGCTGGTCTGGATCGCCGTCGCACGCAGCCAGTTGCTCAGCGGTGGCGCGGGCGGCGACGCCGGCCAGCCCATCGCCCAGGCCATGCTGGATACAAGCCAATTGGAGCGGCTGGCCCAGGCCGCGCACCGGCAGCAAGCCGGCGGCGCAGACTGGCTGTGGCTGCCGGTCCATCCGTGGCAATGGCGCTGGCTGCAAGCACGACAGCCCGCCCTGGTGGACGGCTGCCGGCCGCTCGGCGACGACTTCGGCCACGCCGCGCCCACCGCTTCGCTGCGTTCGCTGGCCGTGCCGGGCCACGACCAGGTGCACGTCAAGCTGTCGCTCTCGGTCAACACGCTGGGCGCCATCCGCACGCTGCCGCCACGGTATCTGAAGAACGCCGCCGCCGCCGCCGCTTGCCTGGAAGGCCTGCGCGCCGGCGACGCCTGGCTGGCCCGCCACCTGTTGCTCTGCGATGAAACGCTGTGGCTCGCCAAGCACAGCGGCGGCGCGCAGGACGATGCCGGGCTGATCCGCAATAGCGGCGAACTGGCCTGCCTGATCCGCCGCTATCCGCTGCTGCCGCGACGCACGCTGATACCGATGGCGGCGCTTCCCGTACGTCTGGCCGACGGCACGCTGCCGGTGTTCGACCACCTGCTCGGCGGCGATGCGGGAGCCGAGCAGGCCTGGCGGCTGTTCGACCATATCGCCAGGCTGTTGATCGGCGTGGGGTTGCGCTGCGTCGCCAACGGCGTCATGCCGGAGCTGCATGGACAGAATATTGTGCTGGTATGCGACAACGCGCGGGTCGAGGCCTTGCTGCTGCGCGATCACGATACGCTGCGCGTCTGCCCTGAAGCGATGCGGCAGCGCGGCCTGGACGTGCCGCCGTACCACATCGACCGCAGCACGCCGAACACGCTGGAATTGCCGGGCGTGGCGCAGCTGCTGGCCTATTTCCAGACACTGGCCATCGAGGTCAACCTGTATGCCGTGCTGGCCGCGCTGGCGCAGCGCCATGGCGAACCGGAAGCGCGCGGCTGGCGCCTCGTCCGCGAGGCCATCGCCGAAGCGCTGGACGAGGTGGCGATGCACGAGCAAGACCGGGATGAGGTGCGCAAGCTGTTGCTGGATGCGGAACTGTGGCCGTTCAAGCAGGTGCTGGCGCCCTTGCTGGCCAGGAAAGACTTTGGCACGGGCATGCCCAGCAGCATGGGCGCCATCGCCAATCCCTTGCTGGCGGAGGAAGACTGAATGCGCCGGCGCCACGAAGACGCGGCCGCCCCACAACAGCGCAACCTGCTGCTGCTGCTGGTGTGCCAGAGCGTCACCACGCTCGGCATGATGACGGTGGTGCCCATCATGCCGCTCTATCTGGCCGCGCTGCCGCAGGCCGGCGCCTTGAGCGATCCGGCCGCGCTCATGCGCTGGAGCAGTCTGGCGCTGGCCGCGCCCGGCCTCGGCACGCTGTGCTGCGCGCCGTTCGCGGGTCGCTTCTGCGACCGCTATGGCTATCGGCGCATGCTGCTGGTGTCGCTGACCGTGTTCATCGCCAGCATGCTGCTGATGGCCATCAGCAGCGGCCTCGCCGGCTTCATCGCCGGACGTTTGCTGCAAGGCGTCAGCACCACCGGCCTGATCTTGACGGCGTTCATCGGCCGCATCAGCACCGACAGCGTGCGCGGTCGTAATTTCGGCCTGCAGGAAAGCGCGATCGGCGCCGGCGCCCTGCTCGGCCCGGTGCTGGGCGGCGTCATGCTCGACTACTGGTCCTTGCGTCCGATGCTGCTGGCCAGCGCGCTGTTCATCGGCGTCGCCGGCGTCCTCCTGTGGCTGCGCACGCAGGAACCGCCGCCCGCAACGATGCCGCCGCCAACGGACGACTTCAAAGGACTGCGCACGGTCCTGCGCCATTCCGACCTGCGCAGCTGGATGCTGGCCAGCTGCCTGGCGCAGGCGGCCGGCTTCGCCATGCTGACGGTGTTTGCACTGTTCATCCCGGCGCGTTTTCCTTTGCTGCAAACGCCGGGCAGCATCATCGGCGCCCTGCATGCGCTGGGCTGGCTGGCCACCATCATGGCGGGGCCGGTTTGGGGCAAGCTCAACGACCGTGGCCACGCGCGCCGCCATTTTGTGTACGCCGCGACCGGCTGCGCGCTGGCCAGCGCCTTGCTGATGGCCAGTAGCCAGCTCTGGGCGATCGCGCTGCTGCGCCTGGTCCAGGGCGCCTGCTACGCAGCGCTGGCGCAATCCATGCTGCTGGCCTGCCTGCGTCAAATGCCGGCGTCGGTGCACGGCTATGTGACCGGGCTGGGCCGCAGCTTCATGGTGGTCGGGCAACTGCTCGGGCCCATGCTGGTGATGCTCTTTTCGTCGCTGCTGGCACCGCAACATCTGCTGTGGCTGGTAGCACTGCTGTTCCTTTGCGCCGGATTGCTGGTATGGCGCCCCGCCGGCCACGCCGCGCATTCCCACCCCATTTAAGGAGAACCCTCCATGTCTCTATCGACCTCACAAGCCGGCGGTATCGAACGCCGCCTGGCGGAGCAATACATCAATACCTGGTGCCGCGAGACCGGCGTGCACGACCCGCGCATCGGCGCGCTGCCGGAGCCGGATGCCGGCCTGGCGCAGCCATTCGCCGCATGGCGCGGGCATGGCTGGACACCCTTCATCTTGCCGCTCGCCGGCGCCCGCGTGGCCGGCGCCTTCAGCTACTATTCGCCGATCGGCTACCATCGGCTCGCCAGTGAATTGTGGCTGGACGACGGCGGCGGCTGGGCGCGTGCTGCCGATGTCCCCGCCCTGACCGATCTGATCGCCGCCGCGCTCGCCGCCGACAGTCCGTCGCCCCAGGCCACGGTCAACCAGCATCGCCTGCAGGGATTGATGCGCAACAGCATCGCCAAGGTCCGGCGCTTTCACCGCGCTCCCCCGCAAGCCCAGCGCCCGGATTATGTGGTGTCCGAACAAGGGCTGCGTTTCGGCCATGTCTTCCACGTGACCTCCAAGGCCTCGGACGGCTTCAGCGAGGACGATCTGCAGGCCTATGCGCCGGAACTGGGGAACGCGTTCCAGCTGCATTATTTCGCCGTGCGTTCCGAGCTGATGGACATGCAAGCCATCGGCCGCAAGGCCGTGCCGATCGATCCCGATGCGATGCGGTTCGCCGAGGCGCTGCTCGCCGAAGGCGAGTACCGCCTGCTGCCCTGCCACCCGTGGCAGGCAAGGCATCTGCTCAAGCAACCCAACATCGCCATGCTGGTGCGCGACCGCGCGCTGATCTCGCTGGGGCCGCTGGGCGAGAACGTGTGGCCGACCTCGTCGGTGCGCACGGTCTGGCTGCCCCAACAGAATCTGTTCCTGAAGTTGTCGCTCAACATCCGCATCACCAACTTCGTGCGCAACAACCCGGACGAGCAAGTCGCCCGCGCACTCGATGCCAGCAAGGCAATCGGACTGCTGCCTGAAGCGCGGCTGCAGCAGGAGCATTTCCGCGTGCTGCGTGAAATCGGCAGCGAGACGCTGAAGCTGCCGGACCCGGAATTGCGCGCCGCCTGCGCCATCGTCTATCGCCAGGCGATGCCGGCGGAAGACACAAGCGAACTGCACCTGGTCGCGGCCTTGCTGGAAGAGTCGGCCGACGGCCATCTGCCGCTGCTGGACGTGGTGCGCCGGGCGGCCGGCGGCGTCGGGCCCGATGCCGGGCTGATACGGCGCTGGTGGCAACGCTATCTCGATGCCACCCTGCTGCCGATGCTGGAATTGTTTGCCGACTACGGCATCAGCCTGGAGGCCCACCTGCAGAACTCGCTGATCGCCTTCCGCGATGGCTGGCCGCAGCGCGGCTATGCGCGCGACATGGAAGGCACGTCGATCAGCCGCGAGCGCTTTCCCTTTCTCGACCGGATCGCCGCCGACAGTCCCGCGCTGTACGACGAAGCGCAGGCCTGGCACCGTTTTCAGTACTACGTGCTGGTCAATCACATCGGCCACCTCGCGGCCTGCCTGGCCCGGCTCGGCTGGTGCGACGAAGCCACCCTGTGGCGCGACGCCGCGCAACGCCTGCGCACCTGCCCGGCCGGCGTACAGCCGCTGGTGGACAAGCTGCTGCAACAAGCCACGCTGCCGGCCAAGGCCAACATGCTGAGCAGCTTCCACCAGCAGGGCGAAACACCCGCCTGGATCGCCATTCCCAATCCCCTGAGAACCTGACATCATGCCGACACGCCACTACCAAGAATTGATCGACAGTCCCGCCTATCACCAGGCCAGCCGGCGCGTGCTGCGCCAGTTGCTCGAAGCCTTGCTGTTTGAACGCGCGCTGCGCGGGATCGCGGTCGAGAACGGGCAAGTTCGCCTGCCCGGCCGCGACCACGAAGGCGCCGACATCGCCTACAGTTGCACGGCGCAGACCAGCTTCAGCTTCGGCCGCGTCCGATTGCTCAGCCCGCTCATGCGCGTCGCCGCGGACGGCAGCCAGGAGGAAGCCGGCGACCCCGCGCTGTTCCTGGCGGAGATCGCGGCCTTGCTCGAGGCCGATGCCCAGCGGCTGCAGCAATTTGCGGCGGAACTGCTGGCGACCCAGATCAAGGACGCCCAGACCCTGCATTTCCGCAGCCGCAGTCCACTGCGCGGCGCGGCCTACGACCGGATGGAGGCGCGCCTGACCGACAGCCACCCCTATCATCCGAGCTACAAATCGCGGCTGGGGTTCACGCTGGCCGACAACGCCGCCTACGGCCCCGAAATCACCGAAGCCGTCCAGCCGCTGCTGCTGGCCGTCAAGCGCGCCCGCGCCGCTGCGGCATTCGCCGCCGATGTCACCGCCATGGGGGAAAGCAACTACCTGCTGCACGAGGCCGACCATCTGCGCTTCGACCGGGAGTTGACGCGGCGCGGCCTGGCCGCCGGCGACTACCTGCCGCTGCCGGTTCACCCCTGGCAGTGGGAAGAGATCATCGCTCCGGGCTTTCACCAGGCGCTGGCTTGCGGCGATCTGCTGTTGCTGGGCCCCATGTCCGAACAATACCTACCGCAGCAATCAATACGCACGCTCGGCAGCATGACGGCGCCGCAGCGGCCCTCGATCAAGCTGGCCATGAATCTGGTCAACACCTCGACCTCGCGCGTGCTGGCGCCGCATACGGTACGCAATGCGGCGCCGATCAGCGACTGGCTGCAGGCGCTGGTGCGCGATACCGCATGGCCGCAACCGATGCGGCCGCCTGTGATCCTGCGCGAAACGGCGGGCGTCAGCTACACGCGCCCCGCCGCTGCCGCCGCCCAGTACGGCGCGCTGGCGTGCATCTGGCGCGACAGCATCCATCGGCATCTGGCGCCGCGGGAGCAGGCGGCGCCGATGACCGCCATCCTGCATATCGATACCGATGGACGGCCCCTGATCGATGACTGGGTCGCACGGCATGGCGCCGCCCACTGGCTGCAAACGCTGGTCGAACGGGCCTGGCTGCCGGTGCTGCACCTGCTGTGGACCCAGGGTGTCGCGCTCGAATCGCATGCGCAAAACATGCTGCTGCTGCACATGGATGGATTGCCCGAACGCGTGGCGCTGAAGGATTTCCACGATGGCGTGCGCTTCAGCCCGGCCTTGCTGGCCGGGCCGGCGCCGGCGCTGACCGCGCCGCCAGGCGCGCATGCGCTGGTCAATCCCAATTCATTCATCCAGACCGACGACGCCAACGAGCTGCGCGACTTCACCTTCGACGCCCTGTTCTTCGTCAACCTGGCCGAATTGGCGTGGCTGTACGCGCGCTTTTATGCGGTGCCGGAAGCCCGGTTCTGGGGCATCGTCGCCGATGTGCTGCATGCGCACCAGGCGCGCCATCCCGAACTGGCGGCGCGTTACGCGCTGTTCGACTGTTTTGCCGCCGAGGTCGATATCGAGCTGCTGGCCAGCCGCCGCTTCCAGTCCGAGATACGCCTGCGCACCCGGGCGGCGCCGAATCCGCTGGCGCGGCAAGCATGACAACGCTCAAACAGAGACTGGCGCTGCCGGCGCCGTTGTTCGGCCTGTTCTGCTCGACGCCGGCGGCCTTGACGGTCGAGCTGATCGCCGCCGCCGGCTACGACTTCCTGGTGATCGACCTCGAACATACGCTGATCGGCCCCGGCCAGCTGGCGTCCATGCTGCTGGCGGCGCGCGCGGCGGGCATCGCGGCGCTGGTGCGGGTGGCCGCGCCCTATCAGGCGCTGCAGGCGCTCGATCACGGCGCCGAAGGCATCGTGTTTGCGCGCATCCAGTCCGCCGCACAGGCGCAGGAAGCGGTGCGCGCCTGCCACTACGCGCCGCGCGGACAACGCGGTCTCAACAGCACATGGCACAGCGCCTACGGCCGCGACGACCTGGCCGCCGCCATGGCCGCGATGAGCAGCCAGACGCTGGTGATCGCCATGATCGAAGACGCCGAAGGCCTGTCCGAGGCCGACCGCATCGCAGCCGTCGACGGCATCGATGTCCTGATGGAAGGCGCGGCCGATCTGTCGCAATCGCTGGGCCTGCCATGGCAGACCCGCCATCCGCGCGTACGCGCCGGCGTGAGCGCGATACAGTCGGCCGCCAGCCGTCATGGCAAGGCGTTCTGCGTACTGCCGCGCGCCCGTGAAGACTTCGACGCCGCCATGCTGCAGCAGGTGCGCCTGTTCATCCTCGGCGACGACCGCGGCATCAGCCGCCGCGCCATGAGCGCCCATCTGGCGCAGCACCAACCCAACCTGGAG
This sequence comes from Duganella sp. CT11-25, assembly GCF_047302815.1. NCBI lineage: Bacteria > Pseudomonadati > Pseudomonadota > Betaproteobacteria > Burkholderiales > Oxalobacteraceae > Duganella > Duganella sp. CT11-25. The sequence goes on along the minus strand of NZ_JBKBFD010000001.1, from coordinate 298,530 downwards.
TAAGACATGCGCGAACAATTAGTCCTCGACTACATCCAGGCGCAGGCCACCCCGGCCTGCGCCTACCTCTACGACCTGGCGCATTTGCAGACCCGCGCCCAGGGTTTGCATGGCAAGCTGCCGCCGCAATGCAAGCTGTTCTATGCAATCAAGGCCAACAGCGATGCGCCGGTGCTAGAAGCGCTGCATCCCGCGCTGGACGGCTTCGAGGTCGCTTCGCTGGGCGAGATCGACAAGGTCCGCGCGGTGGACCGGCAGGTGCCGATTATTTTCGGCGGCCCCGGCAAGACCGACGCCGAGCTGGAGGGCGCACTGGACCAGCAAGTGATGCTGATCCACATCGAAAGCGAACACCAGCTGCGGCGCCTGGACTGGATCGCCGGCAAGCGCCGCCAGACCGCGCGCATCCTGTTGCGCGTGAATCCGGCCAGCCTGCCCGGCGACACCCAGGCCACCTTGCGCATGGGCGGCCAGGCCACCCAGTTCGGCATCGACCAAGCGCAGATGCCGGCAATGATCGCCTTGAGTCTGAGCCTGCCCAACATCCAGCTGGAGGGACTGCATATCCATGCGCTGTCGAACAACCTGCATGTCGGCGACCACCTGGCGCTGCTGCGCCACTACATCGGCCTGGCCCAGGCATGGGAGGAGCGCTATCGGATCCGCTTCGCCTGGCTCAATGTCGGCGGCGGCATCGGCGTCAACTATGCCGACCCCGCCCGGCAATTCGCGTGGGATGCGTTCTGCACCGGGCTGGCCGGGCTGATCGCGCAATGCCGGCCCGCCTTCCAGCTGATCTTTGAATGCGGCCGCTACATCAGCGCCGATTGCGGCGTGTATGTGAGCGAGGTCATCGATATCAAGACCACGCATGGCAAGAACTTTGCCATCCTGCGCGGCGGCTCGCATCATTTCCGCCTGCCGGTCTCGTGGCAGCACAACCATCCATTTACGATCGCCCGCCGCGAGCACTGGGGCTATCCGTTTGCGCGCCCCGGCGTGACCGATGCGCCGGTGACGATCTGCGGCGAACTGTGCACGCCCAAGGACGTGCTGGCGAGCGACGTCCAGGTGACGCAACTGCGCGCCGGCGATTGCCTGGTGTTTGCCCTGGCCGGCGCCTACGGATGGCATATTTCGCACCACGACTTCCTCAGCCATCCCCATCCCGAACGGCGCTACTTCAGCCGCTGATCCGCATACCGCGTCTCCTGCAAGCCCCCCTCGCCCAAGAAAAGTGCCAGTTAATCTACCTTTTGTGCAAAGCCATGCGGCCAAGAATTCATTACGCTACGACATCGCAAGTACAAAACGGAGATGCAACAACAAACGACACCGACAGCACCAGGGAATCAACGAGCAACCCAGGAGACAATATGAAAAAACTACAAGACCTATTAATCTGCAGCGCCAGCATGCTGGCGATCTGCGGCACGGCCTCCGCCCAAAGCGAGAGCGCCAGTACCATTCCGCCCAACGATGCGCCGCCGGCCGAAGCACCGCTGACGTCGGTGACCGTCACCGGCTCGCGCGTGATCAAGAACGGCGACGGCAGCCCGTCGCCGATGACGGTCATGAATTCGGATGACCTGCTGACCTCCAAGCCAGGCTCCACCCTGGCGGAAGCGCTCAACACCCTGCCGGTGTTCGCCGGCTCGCGCGGCTCCAGCAGCAACCCGACCACCGCCGGCAGCGCGGCCGGCGGCAGCGGTTCCGCCAACCAGCTCAACCTGCGCAATATCGGTTCGACCCGCACGCTGGTGCTGATGGACGGCAAGCGCGTGCCGCCGACGCTGTACAACGGCGCGGTCGACGTCGACCTGATCCCGCAGATGTTTGTCGAGCGGGTCGATATCGTCACCGGCGGCGTGTCGGCCGTGTACGGATCGGACGCCATGACCGGTGTCGTGAACTACGTGATCGATCACAAGTTCAACGGCGTCAAGGTCGACGCCAGCCATGGCGTATCGGAACAAGGCGACGCGGCCAAGTCCAACGCCGGCCTGGCCTACGGCGCCACATTGGCGCGCGGCCTGCATGTCGAGGCCGGCCTCGAATATCGCAAGGAAGGAGGCATCGACCACCGTTCGGACCGCGACTGGATGAACCAGGTGGGCGTGACCGGCGCCGGCACGGCGGCCAATCCCTATGTCCTGCAGAGTAATCTCCGGCAGAAGAGTTTCCCGGCCGGCGGCTTGATTACCAACGGCGCCCTGGCGGGACAAACCTTCAAATCCAACGGCGTGCTGAGTCCGTTCATCGCCGGCACGCCGACCGGCACGGCGGCGATTGAAGTCGGCGGCGATGGCGGCTACTGGGATTCCGGCCTGCTGTCCCAGCTGGAAGGCAAGCAGCTGTTTGGCCGGGTCGACTACGAGCTGACGCCCGATGTGCGCACCTATCTGCAGATCTCGGGCAATCTGAAAAGCAATACCAGCTTCGCGGAGACCAATCAGCTCAACGGCGTATCCCTGCGCCGCAACAACGCCTTCCTGCCGTCGCAGTACCAGGCGCTGATCCCGGCCACGCAGGCGACGTTCGGCTTCAGCAAGTTCATGACCGATATTCCGCGCATCCAGGCCGACTCGGATTCCAGGCAATGGGTCTACACCGGCGGCATTGAAGGCAAGTCCGGCGGCGTGAACTGGAATGCCGACTACACGCACGGCGTCGCCAAGCTCGACACGACCCTGGGCAACGTCCTGAATCGCCAGAAACTGTCGGGCGCGCTCGATGCGGTCAACAGCGGCGGCAAGACCGTGTGCAATATCACGGTGACCAATCCCGGCGTAGCCGACGATTGCGTGCCGCTGAATGTCTTCGGACCGAGCGCCTCGTCGGCGCAGGCGATCGACTACATCACGGACGACGTGCGGTTCGCCTCCAGGACGGTGATGAACGACGTCTCCGGCCAGATCACCGGCAGTCCGTTCGACAGCTGGGCCGGCCCGGTCAACGCCGCCGTCTCCGCCGAATGGCGCGACATGTCGTTCACCTCGCACAGCAGCTCGCGCCCCACCGACCTGGTCAACTGCACCGGCCTGACGCTGAACTGCGCCGCCGGCACCGCGCTCACTGAATTTGTGTTTGGCGAAAGTCCGCTGGCCGTCAGCCAGCGCGTATGGGAAGTGGCGGGCGAGGTCGATGTGCCGCTGCTCAAGGATGCGCCGCTTGCCAAAAAACTCAACGCAAACGGCGCCGTTCGCTACACCTCGTACAACACCAGCGGCAACTACGTGACGTGGAAAGCGGGGATAGACTGGAGCGTGCTGGACTCGCTGCGGCTGCGCGTGACGCGCTCGCGCGACATCCGGGCACCGACGCTGTACGACCTGTTTGCGCCGACCTCGATGGTGCAGGTCCGCCCCACCGACACGCTGACGGGCACCAGTCCGACCGTGCCGCAATACGACGTGTCGAACGACAAGCTGACTGCGGAAATCGGCAACACCACGACCGTGGGCCTGATCTGGAAGCCGATGCCCAAGCTCAGCTTTGCCGTCGACGCCTACCGCATCAAGATTTCCGACGCCATCACCACCGTCTCCGGATCGACCGCCGCGTTCCAGGCGGCGTGCTACAACAGCGGCGGCAGCTCGCCTTACTGCGCGTTGCAGGCGCGTCCCAACGGCTTTGCCGACAAGTCGGCCGCCAACGCGGTCACCGCCTGGTACAACCGCAGCGTGAATATCTCGCAAGTCGAAACCTTCGGTCTCGACCTGGAGGCCAACTATGCGGCCAAGCTGTTCGACCGTCCGATGTCGCTGCGCGTGCTGACCGCATGGCAGCCGCACGTCTACTACGAGCAGCCGGGGCTGGCGACGGTCGACCAGGGCGGCGTGGCGTTTGGCGCCGGCGGCATGGCCGCGACGCCGGCGGTGCGCGTGTCGGGCTTCTTCCGCTTCCGGCCGCTGGACGACCTGACCGTGGACGTCATGCAGCGCTGGCGCAGCGCCATGAAGTTGAGCGGCGATCCGGCCGAGGTGTGGGCCAACAACCACATGCGTTCGTTCGCCACCACCAGCCTGAACTTCGGTTATAAGGTCGACCTGGGATTGGGCGACGCCCAGCTCTACTTCAATATCGAAAACCTGTTCAACGCCACGCCGCCGATCGGCGCGTTCTCCGGCAACGGCACCAGGGCCGGCCTGCGCGACGGCTTCGCGCTGGGCGACGATCCGCGTGGACGTTACTTCACCTTGGGCGCTCGGACGCTGTTCTAGGCGGGCATCCAGCCGCGCAAATTAACGCTTGATATTAAGTTTGGCACCGAACTATAATGGTTCGGTGCCAAACTACATTAAAGGATCCACATGGACCACTTGAATCCACAATCGGCAGCAGCCTGGGTTAAGAGGTACTACCTCGCCAGTCGCGCGCTGATGGAAACGACCTTGCGTCCGCATGACCTCGGTTCGACGCAGTGGTATGTCCTGTGGCAATTGGCTAATAACGGGCCGACGGTGCAGCGCGACTTCTTGAACTTATTGCAGGTGGAGAAGCCAACGCTCAGCGAAATCGTGGGCGCCCTCGTCCGCAAAGGCTTCATCAAGCAAACGCCGGCCGCCGACGATCAGCGCCAAAGGCTACTCACGATCACTCCCGCCGGGCTCAAGCTGTGGAAGGGATTGCCGGACCCGATCGACCTGATCCTGAAGGTGTCCTTCGACGCGGTCGACGACGCCGAGCTCGCGACCGTTGTCCGGGTGCTCCAGGGCGCCACGGAACGACTAAGCCATCAACTAAAGGAAGGAAGCAAAACATGACGATCCTGGTAACCGGCGGCACGGGTCTTGTGGGACCGCGCCTGCTGAAACGCCTCGTGGAGGCCGGTGTTGAATGCCGCGCGCTGGTGCGGGCTGGCAAGCAGCTGCCTGCAGGCGTAACGCCGGTCGAAGGCGACATCCTCGACCCGGTCTCGCTCGCCGAGGCGGTACAAGGCGTGTCCGCCATCGTCCACCTTGCCGCCGTTTTTCGCACGCCCGACACCGGCCTGGTTTGGCGGGTCAATCTCGAAGGTACGCGCAACCTCATCGACGCGGCGAAGGCCCACGCGCCCGATGCGCGTTTCATCATGGCCAGCACGATCCTGGTCTACAACCCTGACAGCCCGCGTCCAGGACGCGAAGACGATGCCTGCGATCCGAAGGAAGACTACCCGGCCAGCAAGCTCGCTGCGGAAAAAGAACTCCGGGAAAGCGGTCTGAACTGGTCGATCCTGCGCCTCCCCTTCGTGTATGGCGACCAGGACGGACATCTGGAATCGCTGCCCAGGTATGTGGACATGCTGAAGTGGCATCCCGCCAAGAAGCTGAGCATGATCCATCATCGAGACATCGCCACCGCCGTCAATCTGGCCCTGTCTGGCGCGGTGGACGGGCGCATCGTCAACACGGTCGATGAAGCGCCGATTTCGATGTACGAGGTCGTCGAACTGGTCGGTGCGACGATGGCGCCGTCGTCCATGCCGCTTGAGCATCCCTGGTCCGGCCACGCCGACGGCTCGCTCGCGCGCAGCCTGGGCTTTCAGCCGACGGTCGCGACCATTTACCAAGCTCAGCGAGAAGAAATACTCTAGCCGCGCTGACGGTCCGGCAGTATGCGCGGCCCCGGTCAACGGGCCTCGCCCGCAGGACGAGGCCGAGGCATCGTGGTTTTGTGCAGCAGCGCACACAGCGCTTGGGCTCCCCGTGTAATTATTACAGTGGTTAAATCTTGACCCTGACTATTCACTATCTCTTGAGAGCGAACGCATGAATGCACAACACTATGACCCTAATTCGATGCTGAACGCAATCTTATGGAAGTTGCGATTGAAGAACGACGCTGCGCTATGCCGCATAGCCGAAGTCAATCCTGCTGTCATCAGCAAGATCCGGCATAACCGCATGCCGGTGAGCGCAGCGGTATTGCTGCGACTGCATGAAGTCACGGGAATGAGCGTCAAGGCGCTCCAGGACCTGATGGGAGACAGGCGGCTGAAATTCAGATTATCGACCGCTCAAGGCAGGCCGGGTGCGGAAAACGCGATGTGAACCGGCCTCTGCGGATCACAGAAACAAAAGGCCCGCGTTCTCACGCAGGCCTTTGATTGCATTGGTATTCTTGGTCGGAGGTGCAAGTTTCGAATTTAACTCGTCCGTAACAATAGAGCGGCTCAGTGGTTCCTGGTCTATGCCGTTTGACGGCCGCCTTCGGATATTTTTTTGTCAATTGAAAATCCGTTGTGCGAGAATGTCACTCCCGCCTTGGATAATGCGCCTGATGAACAAACTCGCCGTAGTCATAACTGGAATGACGCTGGTGCTAACCGCGTGCAAGCCCGCAGACTCTGCGTCTACGCGTGACATCCCAACGGCAATGAGCCGGACCGCGAGCACCCTGTTGCAGGCCAAACTGCTGCACGCGACCTCGATCGCGGTCGTCTATCGCGGCAAGGAATTCATCCAGCATCACGGCGAACTGGAGACCGGCAAAGCCAATCCTCCGAACAATACGACACTTTATGAAATCGGCTCGATCAGCAAGACTTTTGCTGGCCTGCTGTTGGCGAACGCGGTGCTTGATGGGAAGGCGACGCTCGACGATCCGATACAAAAGTACCTACCGGCCGCTTACCCGAACTTGCAGTCGCAGGGCGAGCCAATCCGCTTGCGCCATCTGATCACACACACCAGCAATATGCCGGGCATGCTGCCGCTGCAGGTGAACACGGTGTTAAAGGACTTCACTGCGCACGGCACGCCGGCCAAACTCAATGCCGCCTACGCCAGCTACGGGCAGCAGCAATTCTGGCAGGACCTGCACACAGTTAGCATCAAAGGCCCGCTCGGCAAAGAATATGCATATTCAAGCGCCGGTACCGAACTGGTCGCGTATTCTCTCGAGAAAATCTACGGAACACCCTACGAAGTCCTGCTCACGCAATTCCTGGCGCGCGAAGCCAGCATGCACGATACCAAGCTGCACGTGACTGCCCAGGATGCCGGCCGGCTGGCGCCCGGCTACCACAGCGACAATCCTGTCGCCACCACACCGATGCCGCAGTTGCCTTGGGGCGCGGCCGGGAACCTGAAGTCGACGATGCCGGATATGGTGAAGTACCTGCGCCTGCAATTGGACTCCAATCCCGCCGTACTCGAGTCGCACAAGCCGCTGGTGCGCTTTCAGGACGACTTCAGCATTGGCTATTTCTGGAATATCGGCCACAACAGCCAGTTAGGCACACACTATGTGCATCACGGCGGCGTGCCACGCGCACAAAGCTACGCCTATATCGTACCGAAATATCAGCTCGGGGTCTTCATCATCACCAACCAGAGCGGCAACGCCACTGCCGACGCCATGGAAAGCGCGCTGGCGCACATCTTCGACGCAGTGGAATCCATGCAAGGCGCGAACTAGGGTCGGCTGCGTCAATTGCTCAACTTCGCCCCCGTTAACTGTCCGTCCCGCTCAGCAACACCTGAATCACGCGCGCATTTAGCTCGCCTTCGCATTTCGTCAGGATGGATGGCAAGGCGCGCTTGAGAGCAATCGGTGTTTGACCTCGACGATCAGCACCATATACCGGTCCCTCGTAAGGAAAAACACGTAGGGAAAACCACTTGAGAATAATTACCTAGGTAAATATAATTCCTATCTCAGTGCAGGCACTTGATAAAGAAATGCTGCCGCCCGACCTGACTGCGTCGCAGTTTATCGTCGTCATCGGTGCGATGCGTGATCGCGCACGGACCGTAAATAAGTTTTGCCAGTTGGCCGCGATCGAGCCCGGCCCAATGTCACGTTTGCTGGATCGGATGGAGGCCAAGGGCATTGTCCGAAAAGTCCGCGATCAGGCGGACCGCTGCCAAGTCAATATTACCCTGACCGAAAAAGGCGCCGCGCTTTACCCATAGATCAACGCAGTGATCCACAAGGTCTACGGGCGCTCCCGTTTTTGCTCGACGGTGCCGGTCGCTTTCAATATTCCTTAGAAGGGTACACCCCATGAGTCAAGCAAAGAACAACAATACAGCAGCGCCTGCCAGCGGCAAGCGCTTCTCCCGACGCAAGTTTATTGGAGCCGCCGTGGGCGCCGCAGCAGTATGGGGTGGTTACTCGGTCTTCTTCGGTGGCCAATTCCGTGCCGCCAAGGCGGATCGCACGGTGGACGTGCTGCTGATCGGCGGCGGCATCATGAGCGCGACGCTCGGTGTCTATCTGTCCGAGTTGGAACCAAAATGGACCTTCGAAGTGTTCGAACGTTTGGACAAAGTTGCGGAAGAAAGTTCCAATGGATGGAACAACGCCGGCACCGGTCACTCGGCGCTCTGCGAACTGAACTACACCCCGATGGACGATAAAGAGGAAGTGCATATTACCCAGGCGATAGGCATCAACGAGAACTTCCAGATCTCGCGCCAATTCTGGTCGCATCAGGTGCGCAAGGGCGTGCTGGGCAATCCGCGCGAGTTCATCAATTCGACGCCGCACATGAATCTGGTGTTCGGCAAGGAGAACCGCGAGTTCATTCGCAAGCGCGTCGCGGCGCTGAAGGCATCGCCGCTGTTCGCCGGCATGGAAATGACCACCGATCCGGCCAAGGTTACTGAATGGGTTCCGATCATGATGGAAGGCCGCAAACCGGACGAGATGGTTACCGCCACCCGTTCGCCGCTCGGCACCGATGTGAACCTGGGCGCGATCACCCGCCAGTTCTACAAGCATCTCGGCGAAACCGTGGGCAGCAAGATTTCGACCGGACACGAGGTCCGCTCGATCACGCGCAACGACGATGGATCCTGGCGCGTATCGGCTTTCGACATCAAGGATAGTTCCAACATCCAGACGATCGATGCACGCCACATCTTCATCGGCGCGGGCGGCGCCGCTTTGCCGCTGTTGCAGTTGTCGGGTATTCCCGAAGCGAAGCAGTATGGCGGTTTCCCGGTAGGCGGCGAGTTCCTGGTCACGGACAATCCGGCAATTACCTCGCGCCATCTGGCCAAGGTCTACGGCCTGGCGGATACCGGTTCGCCACCGATGTCGGTGCCGCATCTGGACACCCGCGTGCTGGATGGTAAAACCGTGCTGCTGTTCGGACCGTTCGCCACCTGGTCCACCAAATTCCTCAAGAACGGATCGTATTTCGATATCGCGAAGGCAACCACGCCGTCCAACATCATTCCGCAACTTCAAGTCGGCGCCCATGAGTTTGCGCTCGTCAAATATCTCGCGCAGCAACTGGAGCTGTCCCGCGAAGATAAAATGGCGGCGCTGCGGCGCTACATGCCTGAGGCAAAGGACGAAGACTGGCGTTTGTGGCAAGCGGGCCAGCGTGTGCAGATCATCAAGAACATTCCCGACAAAGGCGGCGTACTGAAGCTGGGTACCGAAGTCGTGGTTTCGGAAGACCGTTCGGTGTCTGCGTTGCTGGGAGCGTCGCCAGGCGGCTCCACCTCGCCGGCGATCATGCTGTCGCTGCTGGAGAAGGTGTTCCCGGACCGCGTGAAGACGGACGCCTGGCAGGCAAAAATTCGCGAGATCGTTCCTTCGTATGGCAAAAAGCTCAACGAGAACCCGCAACTACTGGCGGCCACCTGGGCAACCACCGCTGAAACACTGCAGCTGGCCATCGCATCGCCAAGCCTGGACAGCTTCGTTCCAGGCGCCGAGCCCGTCGAGCAACCTGGGCAAGTGAAAAAAGTACCGGATATCGCACTGTAGTGCTGCCAGGCTGCAGCTAAGAAATGGACGCGTGAAGGCGTCCAACTGCAGGCACGCAGCGCTCCAGGGAGCACTGCGACGTCGATCATCATCGGTTTTTGTAAAGCCTACTCCGACGCTACTTGCGATCGGAAACCACTGAGCCTCCCATGCGGAGCGACGATCGGTTCGCGGATTAAACAAATACTCGGTGCAGTTAGCCGTCCTTCGTCATTGTGTACATCGGATGGTTTTGCTGGTTTCGAGGATCGAAATAGACCCCCTCCGCAAAATTGCGGAGGCCCCACCCGCCTGCATCTTTCGCTCGCTTGCGAATAAGTCGCAGCACGTCATCGCGACGATTACCGTGGATAGCTGCCACCTTCAGTGAATCAGTGACCAACCTTAACCTTCCGTCTGATACTCGGTCGTTCATGCGGCTCTCCTGGCTAATTTGTAAATCAGTCGAACGTCTGATAGTGGTTATAAAAGTCCGCAAGCGCAAGCCGTTCCACCAAGCCTTTCAATTCGTTATGGATTATCAGTACTCGCGCAATTCAGCCGCCAAACACGTGTAACCGTAAAGTTACGTGGATTCTCCGCTGCAGTGTGGTACATCTACTGCGTGAAGACCCAAATTCAAAATGCCAACCAACCAGCTAAGGCCACATCCCAAGGAATGTCGGAAGCTGTTAATGACGTTCGTCCGCAAGCGGCCGCCCAGGCAAAATTGCAGGCACTGGCTGCCCAAAGCCAACAGGCCCTTCAGCTAAAAAGTCTGCAAGCAATGGCCGATGAAGCCGCAACTCGTCAAAGAAAACCTCCTGCGCCCTCTCCAGCCAAAGCAACAGCCCAGTTGGAAGGCGATGAGGATGAGATGGGCTGGGAAGGTGCCGTCGGAACAGCCCTCCTATTGTTGGTGCTGAGCTACATAATTCGACTCCTATTCTCAAATCGCACCCAGCAACAGCAAGGCGTATTACGCGATCAAGCGGCGAACAATCCAGATGTTCAGAATGTTGTGGGCAAAGCTTCACAGCAAGCCCCGAATGCGCCACCAGAATCGCTGGCAGGCGTAGTGGCCGGGGAGGTTGCGCAACATCTGGATGGAGATGCTGCGTCGGAAAGCTCAACGGCAGCAACCATTCATACGCCCGTGGTGCCCGCCCCGGAGAGTATGAATGCTGAACAACTAGCCCCCCCCTCCATGCCGACTGCGGCGGAAGCGGATCTCGGCGGCGATCATGCAGCACCGGACCAAATCGATCATGGCTTGCTGCCCGAAGCCTCCTCGAATGCGAGTCCACTCATGCCATTGACACCCAGTCATGAGCTTGAGCCACTATCTGCTGCAACAATGCCGTCAGCTGCTGCGATGCCGTCAGCTGCAGCGTGGGCTGGTGACGCAGCGTTTGAAGATATCTACGAGGCGAAGGTCCAGCGACCTGATTTTGACGATGGAGGCTCGTCTGCCGCTATGTCTGAAGCCGATGAGTCTGCAGGACAGGAAGAAGGTACAAAACAACGGGGATATCGCGGTCGACGAGGAGGTCGAGGCGGCCGACGAGGTCGAGGAAGAAGATCCGGACGGGGAAGTTCTAATAGGGCGCCAGCATCGGCGGCAGCAAGTTCGTCAGCACCAGCGGCAGCGAGCTCCTCATCGACAGCTATCTCGTCCGAAGATGACGCCAGCGAAGGTGAATACAACGACATGATGGCGGAATTCGCTTATGACGAAGCCATGGCGACGAAAGCAAGAGAACTTGCTATTGAATTTCATCAAGCGTTCCAGAACAGAATATGGGAGGGAAAATACGTGATGTGGATAATTGATGGAGTTGAATATCACATCACCACCAGTGTAGGTGAAAACTATCACGTTACAACATCGGCCTCCAAAGCACAGCAAAAACGCTATTACTTCAGGCTTGGAGCAGATGGCCCCGAGGGCGTCGCACCTGCTGCAAGCGAGCGAGGCTCGGCCGGTAGCTATATGAATTTCGACAGAGCGCCAGCTAAAGTGAAAAAGTTTGTTAAAGAAAACCTAAACGGATTGCTTCCGAATTCGTGATATGGACGTAAGTTGTTCGTTTGCACGGTGATTTGATCCAGGATGATTGACCCGCTTTTTTATGTTGATCGTGCCTGCGAAGAGGGACCTTGATCCCCGTCACAGGGGGCATTCGGCTATGCAAGCAAATTTATGCTTGAAGTTGAGTCAAACTCTGATGCAAATCAACACTGCAAGGCTTTCAGCTGCTTGGCCTGAGGACTCGTTGCAGCCAGTTCCCGCAACCTGGCTTGAGCAACAGCCTCCGGGCGTTGGTCGCTGGCCCGTGCAAAGAAGGGGTTGACGCTCGCGTGGAAGCGCCGGCTGACACACGAGAATCACGGTTTGCGGATAGAGGCCGTCGCAGTCAACAACAAACGCGAGGTATTTTTGATAATACAGGAAGCGAGCGATATTGCACAGCATTGCACCAGGCAGGCGCAAGCGGCGATCTGGGCCGCGCTGCTGACCGCGCCCGGCGAGGCGAACTGTTCAAGATCCACGCCGAGCACATCGGCGCCGACACCATCACCCTGCCAGCCACACGAAGACGCTGGGCACGCGAGTGATCCCGATCATTTCGGCGCTGCGGCCATCGCTGGAGTACTTTCCACTGGAGATCACGGCCGACGGCGCGAAGTCGGCCTGGCGCCGCACGCGAACGAAAGCAGGTATGGAGCACGTCAACTTCCACGACCTGCGCCACTCGTGCGCCAGCACGCATGCTCGGCCTCGGGGTCGACTTGTACACGATCAGCAAAATCCTCGGGCACAGCAATGTGCAGACGACGCAGCGCTACGCCCACCTCCAGGTCGACGCGCAGCGGGCCGCGCTGGGCAAGCTGTCTGATCTGACTGCGCCGGCGCGTGTGCAAAAGTAAATTATACCGACAATTTACACAGGCAAAAAAAATCCAGCCGACGAAGGGCTGGATCATTTCTAAGTACCTGATTTTGATACGTATTCTGGTGGGAAGTGCAAGTTTCGAACTTGCGACCCCTGCAGTGTGAATGCAGTGCTCTACCCCTGAGCTAACCTCCCGAAGCGGGGCGAATTATCGCACAGAACTTCCTCCCATGGGAAGGCCCCGAGGCGAAAATTATCAGGCGGCGATCTGCGGCGCCAGCGACGCGGTCCAGATGCACTGCCCTTTGACCGCCTTGTCCAGCCCGGCCAGCGTGGCTTCGTGCGCCGCCAGCTCTTCCGCCGAGGCCGGCACGAAGATGATCTCGGCCAACGGCACCGGCGCCAGCAGCTCGGCGCCCGCCACGACTTCCTCTTCCACGTCCATGCCCAGGCTGTTCTGCCCGCGCGTCATCGACAGGTAGACGTCGGCCAGCAGTTCGGCGTCGAGCAGCGCGCCGTGCAGCTTGCGGTGCGAGTTCGACACGCCATAGCGGTCGCACAGCGCGTCCAGCGAGTTGCGCTTGCCCGGATGGAGTTCCTTGGCCTGCACCAGCGTGTCGATGACGCCGCCGATGTGGCTGCTGAAATCCGGCAGGTTCAACAGCTTGAATTCGTGATTCAGGAAGCCCAGGTCGAACGGCGCGTTGTGGATGATGACTTCGGCGCCCTGGATGTAGGTGCGCAGCTGTTCGACGATCTCGTGGAATTTCGGTTTGTCGCGCAGGAACTCGGTGGTCAGGCCGTGGACGTTCAGCGCGCCCTCTTCCGAGTCGCGTTCCGGATTGATGTAGACGTGGAAGTTATTCCCCGTCAGCATGCGGTTTTCCAGCTCGACGCAGCCGATCTCGATGACGCGGTTGCCCAGCTTGGGGTTGATACCGGTGGTTTCGGTATCGAGTACGATTTGGCGCATAGTGTGTGGCTTTCAGTTCAAGCGGTGCAGTATAGCAGGCCGGGCAGCCTCACCTGGCGGCGCGGGCGACCTCGACGCCGCGGTTGGCCAGCATGTCGGCGCGTTCGTTGCCTGGATGGCCGTTGTGGCCGCGCACCCAGCGCCATTCGACCGTGTGCATCGCCTGGGCGGCGTCGAGCGCCTTCCACAGGTCTTCGTTCTTGACCGGTTCCTTGGCCGCCGTCTTCCAGCCGCGCGCCTTCCAGCCGTGGATCCACTCGCTGATGCCTTTTTGTACATACTGGCTGTCGGTGTGCAGCGTGACCATGCACGGCCGCTTGAGCGCCATCAGCGCTTCGATCACCGCCTGCAGTTCCATGCGGTTGTTGGTGGTGTCGCGGGCGCCGCCGCAAATTTCCTTTTCCGCGCCGTCGGCCACCAGGAACGCGCCCCAGCCGCCCAGGCCCGGGTTGCCCTTGCATGCGCCGTCGGTAAAAATCTCAACCTTATCCATCCTGCTGTTTCCGCCTTTTATTTGTTGCCGGCACGACCGCGGGGGCCGATGCCGTTTTTTTGGTCCAAGCCGGACCGATCAAATGCATGCCCTTCACGCGCTTGATCGCTTGTACGATGTAGACGCCGCCGAAATACGGCCACCAGCGCGGCCCGGCATTATCCATGAATGCGTAGCGGTGCAGCCACTTTTCTGTGCGGCAGGCCGGCGCGTAGCAGCCGAAGTGACTCTGGCTGGCGCCCATATTCAATAATTTTAACCAGTCTTTCATGCGCGGCATAGAGATCAGCTCTTCGGTGCGCGGCAGGAAGGAGGTGCCGCCGACGCGCCGCAGCACGTGGCGCGCGCCCCACAGGCTGGCCGGGTTGAAGCCGCAGATGATGACCTGCCCTTCCGGGATCAGGACACGCTCGACTTCGCGCAGCACCTGATGCGGGTCGGTGGAAAATTCCAGCACGTGCGGCAGCACCAGCAGGTCGATGCTTTGCGAGGCGAACGGCAGTTCGGTGTAGTCGAGCGTGAGGTCGACCGCGCGCACCATGTCTTGCGCCGGCCGCACTTTGCGGTCGGCCAGGATTTTATACGGCATGCGGTTGGCAGCCAGTGCATCAATTTGAGGCATGCCGATCTGCACGGCGTTGTAGCCGAAGATATCGGCTGTTAAATTATCGAGACAGGTTTGTTCCCACGCACGCAAGTAGACGCCTGCGGGCGTTTGCAGCCAGCCTTCCAGCGCTATAATGGATTTCTCCGATCCCGCCTTATCCATGCTTAGCCTTTAGCAATCCAATGACCATATCTTCTACTCAAGCTCTCAGTGTTCTGACCGTTCCTGCGTTCCGCGACAACTATTTGTGGTTGATACATGATGGCGTCCACGCCGCCGTGGTCGACCCCGGCGATGCCAAACCGATCCTGGCGGCGCTCAAGGCAAACGGGCTCAGGCTCACCGCCATTCTACTCACCCATCACCATGCTGACCATATTGGCGGCGTTCCTGAATTATTACAGCATTATCAGGTTCCCGTTTTCGGCCCGCGCAATGAAAGCATCGCCGCCACCACCCTGCCGGTCGGCGAGGGCAAGCTGATCGACGTGCCGGGCCTGGCGCTGCGCCTGTCCGTGCTCGACGTGCCTGGGCATACGATGGGCCATATCGCCTACGTGCGCGAGCCCGCCGACGGCGAGCCGACCTGGCTGTTCTGCGGCGATACGCTGTTTGCGGGCGGCTGCGGACGCCTGTTCGAAGGCACGCCGGCGCAGATGATCAGTTCGCTGGGCAAGCTGGCCGCGCTGCCGGAGGATACCAAGGTATTCTGCGCGCACGAGTACACGCTGTCCAACCTGCGCTTTGCGCGCGTGGTGGAACCGGACAATGTGGCGCTGCAGGAGCGGGTGAAGGTGGAGACCGACAAGCGTGAACACGACCTGCCGACGGTGCCGAGCACGATCGGTGTGGAAAAAGCCACCAATCCATTCCTGCGCTACCGCGAGCCGGCGATCGCCGAGCAATTGGTGAAGGCCGGACGGCTCGACCGTCTCGATACGCCGCTGGCGACCTTCACCGCGCTGCGCTTGTGGAAGAATGACTTTTGATGCGATCCGTCGTTCCCGCGAACGCGGGAACCCATGCTGCGGTGATGTGCATGTGACGCATGGATTCCCGCTTGCGCGGGAGCGACGAGCTTAGATTTCTTCGTACAGCGGCAGGGTCAGGAACTCCGCGAAGTCGGTCGAGGTCGACATCTCTTCAAATATCTGGCCTGCGCGCACGTAGGTCGGACCGTCGCCGCCCGGCGCATCGCGCTGCACCTTCGCCAGTTCTTCCGGAATCATCGCGCGCACCATGTCGGCGGTGACCTTGCGGCCGTCTTCCAGCACGCCCTTGTCGGAACGGATCCACTGCCACACCTGCGAACGGCTGATCTCCGCCGTGGCCGCATCTTCCATCAGATTGTGGATAGGCACACAGCCATTGCCGGCCAGCCAGCTGCCCAGGTAGTGGATGCCGACGTTGATGTTGTAGCGCAGGCCCGCTTCGGTGATCGGCGCTTCCGGCTTGAAGTCCAGCAGCTGGGCCGCGGTGACGTCGACATCCGGACGCTGCTTCTCGATCTGGTTGGGCTTGTCGCCCAACACCTTGGTGAATTCGGTCATCGCCAGCTCGACCAGGCCCGGGTGCGCGACCCAGCCGCCGTCGTAGCCGTCGGTCGCATCGCGCGCCTTGTCGGTGCGCACGCCGCCCATGGCGATGTCGTTCTTTTCCGGATCGTTCTTGATCGGGATCAGCGCGGCCATGCCGCCGATTGCCGGCGCGTTGCGCTTGTGGCAGGTCTTCAGCAGCAGCAAGGCGTAGGCGCGCATGAACGGCGCGGTCATGGTGACCTTGGCGCGGTCGGCCAGGCAGAATTCCTTGTCCAGCTTGAACTTCTTGATGCACGAGAAGATGTAGTCCCAGCGGCCGGCGTTCAGGCCCGAGCTGTGCTCGCGCAGTTCGTACAGGATCTCGTCCATCTCGAACGCGGCCAGGATGGTCTCGATCAGCACGGTGGCCTTGATCGTGCCCTGCGGCAGGCCCAGTTCGTTCTGCGTCATCACGAAGATGTCGTTCCACAGGCGCGCTTCCAGGTGCGATTCCAGCTTCGGCAGGTAGAAGTAGGGACCGGCGCCGCGCGCCAGTTGCTCCTTGGCGTTGTGGAACATGAACAGCGCGAAGTCGAAGATGCCGCCGGAGATGCGCTTGCCGTCGACCAGCACGTGCTTCTCGTCCAGGTGCCAGCCGCGCGGACGCACGACCAGCGTGGCGATCTTGTCGTTCAGCTTGTAGGACTTGCCGTTCTGCTCGAGCGCGATGGTGCGGCGCACGGCGTCGAACATATTGATCTGGCCGGTGACCTGGTTTTCCCAGTTAGGCGTGTTGGAATCTTCGAAGTCGGTCATGTAGCTGTCGGCGCCCGAGTTGAAGGCGTTGATCACCATCTTGCGCTCGACCGGGCCGGTGATTTCCACGCGGCGGCATTCCAGCGCCTTCGGGATCGGCGCGATCTTCCAGTCGCCGGCGCGGATGTGCGCGGTTTCCGGCAGGAAGTCGGGACGCTCGCCGGCATCCAGGCGCTTGGCGCGCTCGACGCGCACGGCCAGCAGTTGCTGGCGGCGGGCTTCGAATTCGCGCGTCAGCTTGACCACCAGCGTCAGCGCCTCGGTGGTCAGGATGTTTTCGTAGCCAGGCTGGATATCGCCCGTGATTTCCATGCCTGCCGGCAGATTGATGGTGGACTGCGTCATGAGTGTCTCCGTAAGAAAGTATTAACTACCAAATCAAATTATAAGCTTGTTGCACTGCGATTCTTTTAGTGTGTGGACTCAGTTACGCGCCCAGTTGTTTTACAGTATATTCACTCTTTAGTTATGCAAACAAGACTAAAAATCACTTCATCTATGCGTTTTAATCACAAGTGAATGGCAAGCAAGTTATGGGGCAATTCAGACAGATATCCACTTTTGTCGAGGTGGTCGCCAAGGGCAGCCTGTCGGCGGCCGCGCGCGCCGAGGGCATCGCCCCGGCCATGATAGGGCGCCGCCTGGACGCGCTGGAGAGCCGCCTGGGCGTCAAGCTGCTGCAGCGCACCACGCGCAAGCTGGCGCTGACCGACGAAGGCACGGCCTTCCTGGAGGATTGCCAGCGCATCCTGGCCGAGCTGGAGGAAGCCGAATCGGCGGTGGCCGAACGTAGCGCCCACGCCACAGGACACCTGATGATCTCGGCGCCGGCCGGCTTCGGCCGCCAGCACGTGGCGCCGCTGCTGCCCTCCTTCCTGTCCGAGCACCGCGACGTCACGGCCACGCTGAACATGAGCGACCGCGTGGTCGACATCGTCGGCGAAGGCATCGACGTGGCGATCCGCATCGCCAGCCTGGCCGATTCCAACCTGGTCAGCGTCAAGCTGGCCGACAACGAGCGCGTGATCGTCGGCGCGCCGTCGTATCTGAAACGCTACGGCGAGCCGAAGACGCTGGCCGATCTGGGCAAGCACAACTGCCTGGCGATCAGCAGCGAAGGCAGCCAGCGCGGCTGGACCTTGCGCGAAAACGGCAAGAACGTGGTGCTGAAGGTGAGCGGCAATATGGGCTGCAACGACGGCCAGGTGCTGCATGAGTGGGCGCTGGCCGGCAAGGGGCTGGCGTGGCGCTCGATGTGGGAGGTGGGCAGCGCGATCGAGGCCGGCAAGCTGCAGACGGTGCTCGACCAGCACGCTGCGCCGGGCAACGACATCTACGCGGTGTTCGCGCAGCGCCGCCACCTGCCGCTGCGGATACGGGCGTTTGTCGATTTCCTGCGGCACACGTATGCGCAGCCCGACTACTGGCGCAAGCCGGGCAAATGAAGCGGCAATACAAAAACGCAGACGAAAAAAAATCCTCGGATACCGAGGATTTCTTTATTTCGTTAGATTCAGCGTATTAGATTGGCTGAATGTTCGAAGCTTGCTTGCCCTTAGGACCAGCGGTCACTTCAAAAGAAACGCGTTGGTTCTCTTGCAGCGACTTGAAGCCTGCGGACTGAATCGCCGAGAAGTGAGCGAACAGATCTTCGCCGCCTTCGTCAGGGGTGATAAAGCCGAAGCCCTTCGAATCATTGAACCATTTTACGATACCAGTTGCCATTACAATTCCTATTTCAGTTAAGTTGGGCTTGCGCCCGTGATATCGTTTGAGGCAAGAAAGAAATGACAGACAAACTGCACTACTCTTGAATCTAAACGATCCCGCATTATACCCATTTACGAGAGAAAAGCACGTTTTCACGAAAATAAATGCAAAGCGTCGCTTTTTTTGGTAGAAAAACCGAACTCTGCTGACTTTTCGTCGTAAAGACTCAGGGCGTAAATGTCACTATAGACAACTTTATCCTAATGGATTTGCGCTATATCAAGCGCACGATTCACTCGTAGTTGCCCGAACGCGCATCGATGGCGGCCCAACGCAACAATTTTTCGACTTCCGGTATCACGGCCGGCCATTCGCCACCGCCCGCCATCACCGCCCGCACCATCTGCTCGATGCGGCGGCATTCGGTCCCCAGCGTGGCAAAACCGAAGGTGCCGGCCGATCCGGCCACGCCGTGTAGCACTTCGTGCAGCTGGCGCAGCGCGGCCGCCGGCGGCTCGGCGCCGCCGGCGGTGCAATCGGCGAGCGCCAGGCGGATCTTTTCCATCGTCCCCGGCACGGTGGCGGCGAATTTATCGTTCAGCGCCGCCAGGCGGGCGCGGAAGTCCGGATCGACAGGCGTGGCCATCGGAATTACTTGGTGCCGAAGATGCGGTCGCCGGCGTCGCCCAGGCCAGGCACGATGTAGGCGTGATCGTTCAGGTGCGAATCCAGCGAGGCGCAGTAGATCTTCACGCCCGGATGCGATTTCTGGAACACGGCGATGCCTTCCGGCGCGGCGACCAGCGCCAGGAAGATGATCTGCTCGTCCGTCACGCCGCGCTTTTTCAGCACGTCCACCGCGTGCACGGCCGAATTGCCGGTCGCCACCATCGGATCGCACAGGATGAAGGTGCGCTCGACCGTGTCCGGCAGGCGCACCAGGTATTCCACCGGCTGGTGGGTGTCCGGGTCGCGGAACACGCCGATGTGGCCGACGCGGGCCGACGGCACCAGGTCCAGCAGGCCGTCGCTCATGCCGATGCCGGCGCGCAGGATAGGCACGATGGCCAGCTTGCGGCCGGCGATGACCGGCGCGTCGATCGTCATCAGCGGGGTTTCGATGGTGCGGGTGGTCAGCGGCAGGTCGCGGGTGATCTCGTAACCCATCAGCAGCGTGATCTCCTTGAGCAGGTCGCGGAAGGTACGGGTCGACGTGTCCTTGGCGCGCATGTGGCTCAGTTTGTGCTGGATCAGCGGGTGGTCGGTGATGAACAGGTTCGGAAAGCGCGGATCTTGTTTCATTAGGTTTGCTCTTATTTAGACGGTTGTAAGCCTCATTATACTAGGCCTCCGGTCCTAAAAACATGGCGACGGCGGCATCCGCGATCTGGTCCAGGTCCGATCCGTGCCCCGGTTTGTACCACAGCACCGTGTAGTTGACGGCCCCCATCAGCAGCAGGCGCGACACCGCGCTGTCGCTTTTCAGCAGGCCGGCGGCCGACAGCTCGCTGACCACGTCCTGCCACAGCTGGTCGTAGCGGTCGCGCAGCACCTGCACCCGCTCGCGCAGTTCCGGCGTCAGGCGCCGCCAGTCGTACAGCAGCACCGGGATGAAGTCATGGCCTTCGCCCAGCACGATTTCCAGGTGGGCCCGCACCAGCGACTGGAACTTGGCGCGCGGCGGCAGGCTGCCGGCGGCGATCTGCTCGGCGGCCGGCAGGCCCGCCGTCAGCCCCTCCTCCATCACGGCGGCGAGGATTTCCTGCTTGCTCTTGAAGTGATAGAACGGACTGCCCGAGCGCATGCCGACGGCGTCGGCGATGTCGCGGGTGGTGGTGCCGTCGAAGCCGCGCTCGCGGAACAGGCGGGCGGCGACCCGCACCAGATCGGCGCGGCGGTTATCGACAGTGACGCTTGTATTCATGGATTCCTTTTTATTCAACCAATGCGCGCGCAAGGATCGCGGCGCAATCGACACCGGCCGGCAGGCGCCCGAACGCGCCGCCCGGCTCGCGCTTCAGGCGCGATGCGATAAACGCCGAAGATACATAATCCGGCGCATGGCGCAGCAGCAGGCCCGCCTGCACCGCCAGCACCACGCGCTCGGCCAGCACGCGGGCGCCGAATTCGTCGGCCTGCGGTTCGGCGAGATCGGCCAGCAGCGTGGTCTTGTAGGCGACGTAGAAGGTATCGGCATTGCCGGCCAGCGCCAGTTCGGCCGCCAGCGCGTCGCGCGCCGCAGGAGTTTTGCCGAAGGCGCGCAGCAAGTCAAGGCACATCACGTTGCCCGAGCCTTCCCAGATCGAATTGACCGGCAGCTCGCGGTACAGGCGCGCCAGCGGGCCGTCCTCCACATAGCCGCTGCCGCCGACGACTTCCATCGCCTCGGCGCCGAAGGCCGGGCCGCGCTTGCAGATCCAGTACTTGCCGGCCGGCGTCAGGATGCGCGCCAGCAGCGCCTGCGCCGGATCGTCGCCCTGGTCGAAGCAGCGCGCCAGCCGCATGGCGAAGGCGGTGGCGGCTTCCGATTCCAGCGCCAGGTCGGCCAGCACGTTCTGCATCAGCGGCTGCTCGGCCAGCGGACGGCCGAAGGCGGCGCGGCCGCGCGCGTGGTGCAGCGCATGGGTCAGCGCGGCGCGCATGGTGCCGGCGCTACCTAGCACGCAATCGAGCCGCGTGTGGCCGCCCATTTCCAGGATCGTCGGAATGCCGCGCCCCTGCTTGCCGACCAGCCAGCCGTAGGCGCCGGTGAACTCCACTTCCGACGAGGCGTTGGAGCGGTTGCCCAATTTCTCCTTGAGCCGCTGCACGCGGATCTGGTTGCGGCTGCCGTCCGGCAGGTAGCGCGGCAGGAAGAAGCACGACAGGCCGGCGCTGCCCGCGTCGTCGGTCTGCGCCAGGATCAGGTGCGCATCGCTTTGCGGCGCCGAGAAAAACCACTTGTGGCCGACGATGCGGAACACGTCCTCACCCTCTTCGCCGAACAAGGCGCGCGCCTCGGACGGCGGCACCGGCTCGGCGCGCGTGGTGTTGGCGCGCACGTCGGAACCGCCCTGCTTCTCGGTCATGCCCATGCCGATGATGGCGCCGCGCTTTTGCTCGACCGGCAGCGAGCGCGGGTCGTAGTCGTTGGACAGGATCTTCGGCAGCCACTTGGCGGCGATCCGCGGCGCCTGCTTCAGCGCCGGCACGCAGGCGTAGGTCATCGTCACCGGGCATTGCGAGCCGTTCTCCAGTTGGCCGAACAGCATGTAGCGGGCCGCGCGCGCGACCTGCGCGCCGGCGCCGCCCTGCCACGGCGACGAGTGCGCTCCATTCCCGATCAGCAGCGACATCAGGCTGTGCCAGGCCGGATGGAACTCCACCTCGTCGATGCGGTTGCCGCTGCGGTCGAAGTTGTGCAGCCTGGGCGAGTGCTGGTTGGCCAGCCGCGCCAGGTCCAGCACCTCCGCCCGGCCAAGCTGGGCGCCCAGCGCGTGCAGCGATTCCGCCTCCGCGCCGCCCCCCTCGCGCCGCACGGCTTCCTGCAAGGCCGGATCGGCGGCGTACAGGTTGATGTTTTCAAACGGCGCAACCGTGTTGCGCACCTCATGCGTGTCGAAAGGATTCATTTTGTCTCCCGTTTTTTCATGCCCATTTTCTTAGCGATAATCTCCAGCATGACCTCGTCCGCGCCGCCGGCGATGGAGGTCAGCCGGCCGTCGCGGAACATGCGCGCCACGCGATTGTCCCAGCTATAGCCCATGCCGCCCCAGAACTGCATGCAGGCGTCCGGCACGGTGCGCAGCAAGCGGCCGGCTCTCAGCTTGGCCATCGAGGCCAGCTCGGTCACATCCTGTCCACCAATATAAAGCTGTCCGGCGCGATAGGCCAGCGCGCGCAGGCATTCGACGTCGGTCTTCAATTCCGCCAGCTTGAACTGCACGTGCTGGTTGTCCAGCAACCGGCCGCCGAACATGGCGCGCTCGCGCGCCCATTCGATGGTCAGGTCGAGGCAATTGCTCAGTATCCGCACCGCGTTGACGGCGGCCCACAGCCGCTCCTCCTGGAACTGCTGCATCTGGTAAGTGAAGCCCATGCCCTCCTCGCCGACCGCGTAGCGCCGCGGCACGCGCACGTCGTCGAAGTGAATCAGGCCCGTGTCGGAGGCGTTCATGCCGATCTTGCGGATCTTCTTGCCGGCCGAAACGCCGGGCGTCCGCATCGGCACCATGATCAGCGTCTTGTTCCTGTGCGGCGGACCGTCGCCGGTATTGGCCAGCACACACATCCAGTCGGCCTGCAAGCTATTGGTGATCCACATCTTGCTGCCGTTGATGATGTAATCGCCGCCATCCTTGCGCGCGCTGGTGCGGATCGCCGCCACGTCCGAGCCGGCGTGCGCCTCGGAAATACCGATGCAGCCGACCATGTCGCCGCTGATGGCCGGCGCCAGGAATTCGCGCCGCAGCGGGTCCGAGCCGAAGCGGGCCAGCGCCGGCGTGCACATATCGGTCTGCACGCCGATCGCCATCGGGACCGCGCCGCAATCGACGTCCCCCAGCGCTTCGGCCATCGCCATCGAATAGGAATAATCCAGTCCCAGGCCGCCGAATTCTGGCGGTTTGGTGAGTCCGAGCAAACCGAGATCGCCCATTTTCTTGAACAATGCATGAGCTGGGAAGCTTTCCGCCTCCTCCCACTCATCGACGTGCGGATTGATTTCACAGTCGATGAAGCGCTTGAGCGTGCGTTGCAGCTCCTGGTGTTCATGGCTGTCGAACATGATTTACCCCCTGTTGTACGGCCAGACTAGCTGAAATAAATGCACGAAGCAAGCAGTTGCTTTGTAACTTGACGCGATCTATGATAAGCGCATAACAAACGGAGAGCATATGACCGAAGCGTATATTTACGACGCCATCCGCACCCCGCGCGGCAAAGGCAAGCGGGATGGCAGCCTGCACAGCGTGAAGCCGGTATCGCTGGTGTCCGGCCTGATGCGCGAGCTGCAAAGCCGCCACCAGCTGGACACTTCGCTGATCGACGACGTGGTGATGGGCTGCGTCACGCCGGTCGGCGACCAGGGCGCGGACATTGCCAAGGTCGCAGCGCTGACGGCGGGCTGGGACTGGAAAGTGGCCGGCGTGCAGCTGAACCGCTTCTGCGCCTCGGGCCTGGAGGCGGTCAACCTGGCGGCGCAAAAAGTGCGCTCCGGCTGGGAAGACCTGGTGGTGGCCGGCGGCGCCGAGTCGATGTCGCGCGTGCCCATGGGTTCCGACGGCGGCGCCTGGTCGCTGGACCCGGAAACCAGCTTCCGCACCGACTTTTTGCCACAGGGCATAGGCGCGGACCTGATCGCCATGCTGGACGGCTACACGCGCGAACAGGTGGACGCCTACGCGCTGCGCTCGCAGCGCAAGGCCGCCGCCGCCCGCGCCGAAGGCCGCTTCCGCTCCGTGGTGCCGGTGCGCGACCAGAACGGCCTGACCATCCTGGCCGAGGATGAATTCATCAAGCCCACCACCACGCTGGAGACGCTGGGCGGCCTGAAAGCCTCGTTCGAGGCGGCCGGCAAGCTGGGTTTCGACCAGGTCGCCCTGCGCAAGTATCCGCAACTGGAGCGCATCGTCCATATCCACACGGCCGGTAATTCCTCCGGCATCGTCGACGGCGCGGCGCTGGCCCTGATCGGCAGCAAGGCCGCCGGCCACCGGCAAGGACTCAAGCCGCGCGCGCGCGTGCTGGCCACCGCCGTCACCGGCGCCGATCCGACCATCATGCTGACCGGCCCCGCTCCCGCCGCCCGCAAGGCGCTGCACAAGGCCGGGCTGTCCATCGCCGACATCGACCTGTTTGAAGTCAACGAAGCCTTCGCCTCCGTGGTGATGCGCTTCATGACCGAGATGCGGGTGCCGGAAGAGAAAGTCAACGTCAACGGCGGCGCCATCGCGCTCGGCCATCCGCTCGGCGCCACCGGCTGCATGCTGCTCGGGACCCTGCTGGACGAACTGGAAGCCCGCGACCTCAAGCGCGGCCTGGTCACCCTGTGCGTGGGCGGCGGCATGGGCATCGCCACCATCATCGAACGCGTTTGAATGGAACGAGCATGATCACTACACATCAAAACGGCACGACCATCACCGTGATGCTGGCGGCGCGCGCGATCAATCCGCTGAGCCGCCTGTTCCAGCGCGAACTGGCGGCGCTGATCGACAAGCTGGAAGCCCAGAGGCAGCAGCTGTCCGGCGTGATACTCGGCTTCCACGCGGAGGCCGCCGGTTCCGACCACGAGCTGGAACACCTGATGGCGCTGACGCCGGCGCAGGCCGGCGACTGCATGCACATGCTGGGCGCCTACAACGCGCTGCTGCGGCGGCTGGAAAGCCTGGGCATCCCGGTGGTCGCCACGCTGGGCGGCGCCGTCGGCGGCCACGCGCTGGGATTGGTGCTGGCCTGCCATCGGCGCGTCAGCCTGGCCGACGCCACTTACTGCCTGCCGCAAGTGCACCTGGGCTTGACGCCGGTGGCCGGCGAGATCGCCCGCACCGTGCGCCTGGCTGGCTTGCAGGCCGCCATGCCGCTGCTGATCGAAGGGGCGACGCTGGACGCCGCGCAAGCGCTGCAGGCGGGCCTGATCCACGCGGTGGCCGAGGACGAGGCGCAAGCCGCGCAGCTGGTCGGCGCGGCGATCGGGACCGCCCCGGTGCAGCCCTGGGAAGCCAAGGGATTCCGCCTGCCGGGCGGCGAACTCGCCTCGGCGCCGATGCAGGCCTTGCTGCAGGTGGCGCCCGCCATGCTGCGCGCGCGCACCGGCGGCCATGCGCCGGCGCCGGAGGCCATCCTGTGCGCGATGGTGGAGGGCCTGCAGGTCGATTTCGACAGCGCGCTGCTGATCGAGAGCCGCTATTTCTGCCAGACCGCGATCAGTCCCGTGGCGCGCAACCTGATGCGGCTGAGCCAGATCCGCGCCGATACCGGCACGCCGGCCGCCGCGCAGTTCGGCGGCATCCTCAGCGCCGCGCTGGAATACGAAGCCTGCGCGCTGCGGGAAGAAGGCGTGCCGGAAGCGCTGCTGCGCAACGCCGCGCGCGCCGCCGGCCTGGCGCCGCTGCCGTCGCCTGCGCCGGCGACGGAACCGGCATCGGCCGCAGTCGCCGATAGCGCGCCCCTGCCCGCCTTCGACGACATCCGCGACCGCCTGCTGTACGCCATGACCATCGCCGCGCTGCGCAGCGTCGGCCGCGGCGTGCCGGCCAGCCGCGACGAGGCCGACCTGATCTCGGTGCGGGTCTGCGGATATCCCGCCCACACCGGCGGCGCGATCCGGTTTGTTCAATACGCGGGCAAAGACACATTTGCCGGACGCGCCGCCGCGCTTGGCCCGCGCTTTGCGTTGCCGCTCAACTGGGATGCCTGACGTGCCCCAAGCTGCCTTCGAAAGCAGCATGTTTCCCTCTATGGCGCCGTTTTTCGATGTAACTCAACAGTTTTCTGTAAAAGTCGCAGGGATGTTGTCATTTTTCATGTAATTTCACTCTCATCAGTGATACATTTCGTTCTGGTTTTGCAAGATTCGAGCAGCCACGTCACATAAATATTTAAAAGATAATATCCTGCGATGCCATCCAGCCTTACATCCCAGCCGCGACATGAATTGGATAACCTCATGGAGGAGGCTGGCGATGTTGTATTCCGCGTGAACCAGCTCGGCCAGCTGCTGTTTGCCAGCCAGCGCGCCAGCGCGCGCATCGGCGGCGGCGTGCCGCTGGCCGGCAGCGCCCTGGCCCGGCTGGTGACGGACGCCGACCAGGCGCCGCTGGCCGCCGTGCTGACCGAGGTGGTCGAATCGCGCGCCCCGCGCCTGCTGGAAGTGCGCATCAAGACGCCGGAGGCCGATGTCTGGCACGAGCTGCGCGTGTCCTGCTACACCAGCCAGCACGAGGCCGCCGAGCTGCTGATCGTCGGCCGCGACATGACCATCCAGCACGCGACCGAGGAACGCCTGCGCCACATGGCCACCCACGACGCCTTGACGGAGCTGCCGAACCGCCTGCTGCTGTCGGACCGCATGCGCATGGTGATCGCCAATGCACGCCGTTCCGGCCAGGGCTTCTCGGTCGCCACCATCGGCCTCGATGGATTCAAGAAGGTCAACGACGGCCTCGGTCATCCGATCGGCGACGCGCTGCTGCGCATGGCCGCCGGCCGCCTGCGCAAGACCCTGCGCGACAGCGACACCCTGGCTCGCGTCGGCGGCGACGAATTTGTCGCCATCCTGCCCGGTACCGCTACCGAAGCGCAGATCAAGCTGGTCACCGGCCGCTTGATCGCCACGCTGCAGTCGCCGTTTGAAATCGAAAACCACACGATCTATGTCGGCGCCTCGGTCGGCGTCTCGGTCTATCCGCAGCATGCGGAAGACGAGGTGCGCCTGATCGCGCTGGCCGACGCCGCCATGTCGCGCGCCAAGGAAACCGGCAAGGCGCGCTGCGTGGTCTACAGCCAGGCCCACGCCGGCCCGCCGGAGCACGACATCTCGCTGGAAGCGGCGATGTTCCAGGCGGTGCGCGAAGGCGAGTTCCTGCTGTACTACCAGCCCATCGTCGACGCCCGCACGCGCGAGATCCAGGGCTTCGAGACGCTGATGCGCTGGAAACACCCGACCTTGGGCATGGTGCCGCCGGCCCGCTTCATTCCGATCGCCGAGACCAATGGCCTGATCAACCTGCTCGGCGCCTGGGCCCTCAAGGCGGCCTGCGTGCAGCTCAAGCAGTTCGAGGAGGTGGCCAAGCGCAGCCTGTACATCTCTGTTAATATCAGCCCGCGGCAATTCCGCAATGATAAATTTCTCGATGTGCTGGACGATGCCATCGCCTTTTCCGGCCTACTTGGTGAGCAATTGGTTTTAGAAATCACAGAAGGCACGCTGATGATCGACCCGGTGCACGCCGAGTCCATCCTGTCCAAGATGGCCGAACGCAGCGCCCGCATCGCGATCGACGATTTCGGCACCGGCTATTCGTCGCTGGCCTACCTCAAGCGCTTCCCCATTTCCGTGCTGAAGATAGACCGCACCTTCATCCGCGACCTGCCAGGCTCGCAGAAGGATGGTGCGATCTGCAACGCGGTGCTGGACCTGGCCAAGCACCTCGATTTATCGGTGGTGGCCGAGGGCGTCGAAACCGAAGAACAAATGCAGTATCTCGAACAGCGCGGCTGCCAGTACATCCAGGGTTACCTGACCGGCAAGCCGATGCCCGCCAACGTGGCGCTGGCGGCGCTCAAGGAAAGCATCCACGTCAACGTGGTGCCGCCTGAACTGCGCCAGGTGGTTCAATGACGGGCGGTTTCAAAGCCAGCACGCCGCAGGGCGACGCCACGCTGGCCCAGTTATGGGAGTGCACGCGCCGGCGCGGCGACATGCCGGGCTTCGCCAAGGCCATCACCGCCATCCTCGGCGCCATGCGCGGCGAGGACGAGCAGGAATTCAACATGACCCGTACCGTGCTGTCCGATCCGGTGCTGACCCAGAAGGTGCTGCGGCTGGCCAACAGCGGCATGTACTCGGCCTTCGGCCAGCATGTCAACACCGTCAGCAAGGCGGTGCTGGTGCTGGGCACGGAGGCCATCGGCCACCTGGCGCTGGGATTGAAACTGATCGAGGAACTGGCGGCGACGTCGAGCGACACCACCATCGCCCACATCGAAATGGAAAAGGCCGTGCTGGCCGGGATCGTGGCGCAGCAGATCGCCTACGCGGCCGAAAGCCGCCACGGCGAGGAAGCCGTGGTGTGCTCGATGCTGCACACGCTGGGCCGCATGATGCTGACCTTTTACATGCCTGAACGCTGGCACGAGCTGCAGCGCCTGGCCGACCAGGAGGCGCGCACCGTCGACCAGACGGCGCCAGGGCTGCTTGGCCTGAGCATGGAGGAAGTCGGCCACGCCGCCGCCCTGCACTGGGGCTTGCCGAAGTCGCTGATCGACGGCATGCGCAGGCTGCCGCCGCCGGAACCGGGCGCGGAAGTGTCGCCGTCCGACTGGATCGCCGGCCTGTCGACCATGTCGGCGCTGTGCGCTGAATCGCTGTGGCATGACGACGCCGCCGGCGCCGCCGCGGTGCACGAGCTGACCCAAAGCTATTCCGGCATGCTGGGCGTGGAGCCAGCCAGCCTGATGCACGCCATCGAGCAGGCCAAGGTGGTGGCGGCCAACGACCTGACCATCGCGCCGCTGTCGCGTCCCGCCGAACGCCGCGCCAAGGCGCTGGCCAAGACGCGCCAGCGCGCCGCCGGCAACAAGATCCTGCTCAGCGGCCTGTCCGACATGCGCGACGTGCTCGATACCGCCAGTCCTGGCCAGATGGTGCAGATCGCGCTGGAGACCGTGTACAAGGGCCTGGACTTCTCGCGCGCGGTGGCCTTCGTCCGCAACCGCAAGGAGAACCAGTACTCGGCCAAGATCAGCTTCGGCGACGGCACCAGGGAATTGCTGAACGCGATGACCTTCGACGACAACTACGAGCCGAACGTATTCCACGCCGCGCTCAATAGCGACCGCGTAATCTTCATCGAGAACGCGCGCGACGCCAAGTTCGCGGCCAAGCTGCCGCTGTGGTGGAAAAGTTCGCTGTCCGAGGCGCGCAGCTTCGTCATCCTGCCGCTGTCGGCCAACGGCCAGCCGGCCGGTTTCCTGTACGGCGACTGGGACGATTCCTTCCCGCCGATCTCGCTGAGCGCCACCGAGTTCTCGCTGCTGAACGACATGCGCGCGCTGGTGGTGCGGGCGGTCGAGCGACGCCACAAGGTGGAAACGGTCAGCCGCTAGTCAATACGTATCGCGCTGCTGCCAGCGGAACGACAGCATCGCGGCCAGCGCCGACAGCAGCGCCAGCACGGCCGCCACGTAGTACACCGACTCCGCTCCCGCCCTCTCCCACCACTGCGCCAGGAACAAGCCGCCCAGCGAGCCGCCGATGCCGTAGGAGATGCTCATGTACAGCGCCTGCCCGCGCGCCTGCAGCGGCCCGGAGAACCAGCGCTGCAAGGTCATCACCGACGACGAGTGGTGCAGCGCGAAGGTGGCCGCGTGCATCACCTGCGCCACGATCAGCAGCCATAGCATGTGCGAGCCGGCGCCTATCATCACGAAGCGCGCCACGGCGACGCCCAGCGCCAGGTACATCATGCGCATCGCGCCCCAGCGCTTGAACAGCGGCGCCTGAAAATAGAACAGCAGCACCTCCGCCAGCACGCCCAGCGACCACATGGCGCCGATCACGGTCTTGCTGTAGCCGCTGCGCTCAAGGTAGAGCGAGTAAAAGGTGTAGAGCGAGGCGTGGGCCGACACCATCAGCGCGGTCGACAGGAAGAAGGCGAGCACCTCGCGCCGGCGCAGCAAGGCGCGCAGCAGCGGCGGCGCGTCCTTGTGCACGCGGCGCGGCACGTCGCGCAGCCGGAACGCGGCCAGGATGGTGAACACCAGCAGCGCGGCGGCCACCCACGGCAGCGTCATGATGCCGTAGTGTTCCAGCGCGATCGAGGCCAGGGTCACCGAGACGATGAAGCCGATCGAACCCCACATGCGGATGCGGCCGTAGTACGTGAGGTCGCCCTTCATCTCGGACAGCATCAGCGCCTCGCAGATCGGCGCCTGGCCGCTGGTGAACAGGTTGAGGACGACCATGGCCAGCATGAAGTGGCCGAAGCTGCTGCCGAAGAAGAAGCCCGAGAAGCCCGCCAGCGCGGCGAAGCCGGCCACCCGCAGCACCAGCACGCGGCGGTCGTAGTGGTCGGCGACATGGCCCCAGACGTTGGGGCCGACGATGCGCAGCACCTGGATCATCGACATCAGCACGCCGATCTGCGCCACCGTCATGCCCTTGTCGGCGAAGAACAGCGTCGCGTAGGTGCTCCAGGTGCCCGCGTGCGCGTAGTAGCAGAAGAGGAATAAGGCGAAGCTGAAGGCTTGTACCGGCACCGCTTATCGGGTCGAAGGCGGGGCGATATTCGGGGTCGCGACCTTGACGTCGCCGCACTGGGCGCGGTGCATCAGCGCGTGGTCGATCAGCACCAGCGCCAGCATGGCCTCGGCGATCGGCGTGGCGCGGATGCCGACGCACGGGTCGTGGCGGCCGAAGGTTTCGACCAGCACCGGATTGCCCTCCTTGTCGATCGAGTGGCGCGGCGTGCGGATCGACGAGGTCGGCTTGATGGCGATCGACACCGTGATGTCCTGGCCGGTCGAGATGCCGCCCAGCACGCCGCCGGCGTTGTTGCCGATGAAGCCGGTCGGGGTCAGCTCGTCGCCGTGCTCGGTGCCCTTTTGCGCCACCGACTTGAAGCCGGCGCCGATTTCCACGCCCTTGACGGCGTTGATGCCCATCATCGCATAGGCGATGTCGGCGTCCAGCTTGTCGTAGATCGGCTGGCCGAGACCGACCGGGATGTTTTGCGCGATGACGTCGATGCGGGCGCCGATCGAGTCGCCGGCCTTGCGCAAGTCGTCCATCGCCGCCTCCATGCGGGCGATCAGGCCGGCGTCGCCGCTGGCGGCGAAGAACGGGTTGTCATGCACATGCTTCCAGTCCTGGAACGGCACGGCGATGTCGCCGAGCTGGCTCATGCAGCCCTTGAACACGGTGCCGTATTGCTGGTTCAGCCACTTCTTGGCGATCGCCGCCGCGCCGACCACGGGCGCCGTCAGGCGCGCCGACGAACGGCCGCCGCCGCGCGGATCGCGGACGCCATATTTGTGCCAATAGGTGTAATCTGCATGACCGGGACGGAAGCTTTCGGCGATATTGCCGTAATCCTTGCTGCGCTGGTCCTCATTGCGGATCAGCAACGCGATCGGCGTGCCGGTGGTCACCCCCTGGTACACGCCCGACAGAATCTCCACCGTGTCCGACTCCTGGCGCTGCGTCACGTGGCGCGATGTGCCCGGTTTGCGACGGTCCAGTTCCGGCTGGATGTCCGCTTCCGACAAAGGCAGTCCCGGCGGGCAGCCATCGATCACACAACCAATCGCGGGACCGTGCGACTCACCAAAAGTAGTAACAGAAAACAATTTGCCAAAAGTATTGCCGGACATAGGAAGAGAATCTTTGGAAAAAGGTGGAAAGTCCCTAATTCTACCAGCCAGCCGCCGGTGGCGTCCTGCCCGCATAATAATTTCCACAAAGCAAGTTTCGCTTGGTAAAATATCATTCTTTTGATACAAGTATGGTGAAACTTGCACATCGGTCCGCAAGGTTCGGCTGAAAGCATGGGAAATCTGCGTTCTTTCTAACAATCCGCTATATACTTGAACGCAAGAACACCGAGAAATCCTGGAGAAGCTACACATGCCCCCATCGATCACACCCCTTGAGCAATCCAAGGACGATCAAGACGATCTGGTATTCTTAGAAGAGCATCCGGCCGCGCCCGCCACGACGGGCGCGCGCAACGTTTGGCGGGTCATGATCATCGATGACGACGAAGACGTCCATTCGACCACCACGTTCGCGCTCGGTAACCTCGACATGCAACATCGTCCGCTCGAATTCGTGCATGCGTATTCGGCCGGGCAGGCGCGCGAGCTGCTCAAGCACGAGCCGGAAATCGCCGTCATCCTGCTCGACGTGGTGATGGAGCAGGACGACGCCGGCCTGCACCTGGTGCGCTATATCCGCGAAACGCTGAAACTGGCCGACGTCCGCATCATCCTGCGCACCGGCCAGCCCGGCTACGCGCCGGAAATCGACGCCATCCGCGATTTCGACATCAACGACTACAAGACCAAGTCCGAGCTGACCCGCATCAAGCTGTTCACCACGGTGACGGCGGCGATCCGCTCGTATGAACAAATCCGCAAGATCAACGACAGCCGGCGCGGCCTGAACCAGATCGTCCACGCCAGCACCCTGCTGATGGCCCTGCACGGCGTGCAGAACTTCGCCGTCGGCGTGCTGGCGCAGATCGGCGAACTGCTGGGCCAGGACGCCAGCGGCGTGCTGTGCGTGCAGGAATGCCCGGACAGCGGCTGCCACGAACTGATGGTGATGGCCACCGCCGGCGCCTATCGCCACCTGGACAACCTCACGCTGACCATGCGCAGCGACCAGCGCATCCACGACGCGATGGAACTGGCGCTGGCCCAGCGCCGCAACGTCTACGGCGCGGATTTCGTCACGCTGTACTTCGCCGGCAAGGCCAGCCGCGACTTCGTCGCCTTCCTGGACATGGGCCGCGCCACCACCGAGATCGACGAGCGCCTGCTGGAAGTGTTCTGCAGCAACGTCGCCGTCGGCCTCGACAACGTCGAGCTGGTGACGCACCTGCACAACGCCGCCTTCTACGATCAATTATCGAAGCTGCCCAACCGCACCCGCCTGGTCGAGATCCTGGACGCCACGCTGGCCGGTCCGGCGCGCGACGAGGCCACGCTGTCGCTGGTCGACCTCGACCACTTCGCCGAAACCAACGACGCGCTGGGCCACCAGTTCGGCGACATGCTGCTGGTCGCGGTGGCCGGCCGGCTGCAGTCGGAGCTGGGCGGCCAGCTGACGGTGGCGCGCATCGGCGGCGACATCTTCTGCGTGCTGGGCGACTCGTCGCAAGTCAATCCGGGCAATATCCTGGCGCTGTTCCAGCGCCCCTACAGCATCGACGGCCAGGACGTGCAGCTGTCGGCCACGCTGGGCCTGGTGCGCCTGGTCGAGCACGAAGGCAGCGGCGCCGACGCGCTCAAGGACGCCGACATCGCGCTCAAGCGCGCCAAGTCGCAGCAGCGCGCCGGCCACTTCTACTTCTCGCGCTCGATGGGCGTCGAGATCCGCGAGCGGGTGCGCATGATGCACGCGTTGCGCACGGCGTTCGGCCAGAACCAGCTGTTCGTGGTGTACCAGCCGCAGATCGACCTCGCCACCCGCCGCCCGGTCGGCGCCGAGGCGCTGCTGCGCTGGCAGACGCCGGACGGCAAGTTCATCTCGCCGGACCGCTTCATCCCGATCGCCGAGTATTCGGGCCTGATCATCGACCTCGGCGAATGGGTGCTGCGCACCGCCTGCCGCGAGCTGGTCGACCTGCGCAAGGCCGGCCACCAGGACTTCATGATGTCGATTAACGTCTCGCAGGTGCAGTTCCGCCATCCGCACTTCCTCGAGATGCTGCGCAAGGCGCTGGAGGACACCGGCGCCCCGCCCGAGCACATCGAGCTGGAGATCACCGAATCGATGGCGATGGAAGAGCCCGACCTGCTGATCAAGATGCTGGGCCAGATCAAGCAGACCGGCGTCAGCATCGCGATCGACGACTTCGGCACCGGCTTCTCGTCGCTGTCCTACCTGCAGCGGCTGCAGATCGACCGCCTGAAAATCGACCGCGCCTTCGTCACCGAGATCACCGGTTCCGCGCGCGGCAGCAGCATCGCCGAGATGGTGATCCAGCTGGGCCGCAACCTGGGCCTGGCGGTGATCGCCGAAGGCGTCGAGGACGAGCGCCAGGCGCAGATCCTGCAGGCCCTGGGTTGCCCGCTGGCGCAAGGCTTCCTGTTCGCACGGCCGATGACGGCCACGGCGCTGAACGGCTGGCTGAGCAACGATGCGCTGGAGGGCGCGGCCTGATCCACTCGTTTCGGCACCAATAAAAAAACGCCATGCGGCCCGGGCCGCATGGCGTTTTTTTGTGGGCGGCGCCGGTTAGTCGGCGTTTTGCTCGGCCGGCCAGTCGCGGATGTAGGCTTTCAGCATGCGGTTCTCGAAGCTCTGCGCTTCCAGCACCGCGCGCGCCACGTCGTAGAACGAGATCACGCCGAGGATGGTTTTGGCGTTCATCACCGGCAGGTAGCGCGCATGCTTTTCCAGCATGATGCGGCGCACCTCGTTGACTTCAGTGTCCGGCGTGACGGTGATCGGATGGTCGTCCATGTGCTTGCGCACCGTGCCGCCGCCGACGGTGCCGGCGTTGTCGTGCAGCGCCCGCAGCACTTCGCGGAAGGTCAGCATGCCGACCAGATCGCCAAACTCCATGACCACCAGCGAACCGATGTCCTTCTCAGCCATCGTATTGGCGGCGTCCGCCAAAGGTTGATCTGGAGAAATAGTGTAAAGGATGCTGCCTTTAACCTGAAGAATTTCGGAGACTTTCATTTTGGGCCGTCCTGTCCGCTGATATAGGCTTTGTGAATGAAGGGAGTTCTAGTTATTGTAGCCTTATAGCGAATGTAGCCTATGCCCGGTAAAAAATCCAGCGCTGCGGATAAGCAAATCGCAACATTTTTGCGGTGCTGTTGTCCACGCGCGATTCGGGTTAGGATGCCCTGCATACCTATAACTCCACCGAGACAATATGAGCGGTCCCAAATACCCCGGTTTCGACACCCAGTCGCTGCACGCCGGCGCGGCGCCCGACCCGACCACCGGCGCGCGCGCCACGCCGGTCTACTTCACCTCCTCGTTTGCGTTTAAAGACTCCGATCATGCGGCGTCGCTGTTCAATATGGAGCGCGCGGGCCACGTGTATTCGCGCATCTCCAATCCCACCAACGCCGTGCTGGAAGAGCGCATCGCCGCGCTGGAAGGCGGCGTGGCCGGCATCGCCACCGCCAGCGGCCAGGCCGCCATGCACCTGGGGCTGTGCACGATCGCCGGCGCCGGCTCGCACATCGTCGCCTCGCGCGCGCTGTACGGCGGCTCGCACAACCTGCTGGCCTACACGCTCAAGCGCTTCGGCATCGACACCACCTTCGTCGATCCGCGCGACCTGGACGCCTGGCGATCCGCGATCCGCCCCAACACCAAGGTGCTGTTCGCCGAAACGCTGGGCAATCCGGGGCTGGACGTGCTGGACATCGGCGCGGTCGCCGCGCTGGCGCATGAGCAGCACCTGCCGCTGATGATGGATTCGACCTTCACCACGCCCTACCTGCTGCGGCCTTTCGAGCATGGCGCCGATCTGGTGTTCCACTCGGCGACCAAGTTCCTGTGCGGGCACGGCACCGCCATCGGCGGCCTGCTGGTGGACGGCGGCACCTTCGACTGGCACAACGCCTACGAGCGGACCGGCCGCTTTGCCGAGCTATGCGAGCCGTATAACGGCTTCCACGGCATGGTCTTCGCCGAGGAGTCGACCGTGGCGGCGTTTGCGCTGAGGGCGCGGCGCGAAGGCTTGCGCGACTTCGGCGCCGTCATGAGTCCGCACAACGCCTTCGCCGTGCTGCAGGGCGTGGAGACGCTCAGCCTGCGCATGGACCGGCACGTGGCCAACACGCGCAAGGTGGTCGAGTTCCTGCTGGCGCATCCCGCCGTGGAATCGGTGTCCTATCCGGAACTGCCATCGCACCCGGACTACGAG
This sequence comes from Duganella sp. CT11-25, assembly GCF_047302815.1. NCBI lineage: Bacteria > Pseudomonadati > Pseudomonadota > Betaproteobacteria > Burkholderiales > Oxalobacteraceae > Duganella > Duganella sp. CT11-25. The sequence continues at coordinate 262,509 of NZ_JBKBFD010000001.1, read as the reverse complement.
CTGGCCAAGCGCCTGCTGCCCAAGGGCTGCGGCGCGGTCTTCTCTTTCAGCCTGAAAGGCGACCGCGCGGCGGGCCGGCGCCTTGTCGACAGCCTCAAGGTGTTCTCGCACCTGGCCAATGTCGGCGATGCCAAGTCGCTGGTGATCCATCCGGCATCGACCACGCACTTCCGCGTGCCGTCCGAGCAGCTGGCGGCGGCCGGCATCACCGAAGGCACGATGCGCCTGTCGGTCGGGCTGGAAGACGCCGACGACCTGATCGAAGACCTGGCGCGCGGCCTGAAGCTGTCGCAGAAGGGAGCCTGAGATGCTGCTGACAGTCCAAGGCGTCGACGCCTATTGCTACACCGGCGGCAAGCCGTTCAATCCAGCCTTGCCGACCGTGGTCTTCATCCACGGCGCGCAAAACGACCATTCGGTATGGATTTTGCAGACCCGCTACTTCGCCCATCACGGCTACGGCGTGCTAGCGGTGGACCTGCCGGGACACGGCCGCAGCAAGGGCACGGCCAAGGCCAGCGTGCCGGAACTGGCGGACTGGCTGCTGGAGGTACTGGATGCGGCGGGCGTGCAAAAGGCCGCGCTGTTCGGCCACAGCATGGGATCGCTGATCGCGCTGGAGGCATCGTTCAAGGCGCCGCAGCGCGCCAGCCACCTGGCGATGATAGGCTCGACCTATCCGATGACAGTCTCGGACGCGCTGCTGGAAACCTCCCGCAGCGACGAGCAAAGCGCGATCGACATGGTCAACATCTGGTCGCACTCGTCGATCGCGCAAAAGCCGTCCTGCCCCGGGCCGGGATTCAACACCATGGGCGGCGCGCGGCGGCTGATGCAGCGCATCTCGCAGATCAATCCGGCGCAGGTGTTCCATACCGATTTCGCGGCCTGCAACGCCTATGCCAACGGCGAAGCGGCCGCGCAGGCGGTACGCTGCCCCACCCTGTTCCTGTTCGGCGCGCGCGACATGATGACGCCGCCAAAATCCACCAGGCTGCTGACCTCCACCATCGCCCACGCCAAGGTGGAGACGGTGGACAGCGGCCATTCGCTGATGAGCGAGCAGCCGGACGCGGTGCTGGACGCGCTGTTCAGTTTTGCGGGAACCTGAAGCGGATAAGCGGTTCGCAGCCTGTATAACTGTAGCGGTCTATCGACCGATACAGCATGGGTCTGTGTCCTTGCTCTTGTGCCTTGTGCCGGCCGCGCCGTGCTCATAGACTGGGCCCGTTCCCAAACTGTGAAGGCATCGCATGACCGAACTCCTGCCCTTGATAAGCTATTGCTTCGTGATGTCGGCCACGCCCGGGCCGAACAACGTCATGCTCGCCACCACCGGCGCCAATTTTGGCGGTCGCGGCGCGCTGCCGGTCGTCCTGGGCATCCAGGCCGGCATGTTCGTGCAAACCTTGCTCATGTGCGTCGGGCTGGGTACTGTCTTTGATACCTACCCATTGGCGCATCAGGTGCTGCGGATCGCGGGATCGTTGTACCTGGTGTTTTTGGCCTGGAAGCTCAGCGGGGCATCGGCGGGCGCGGCGCAGGCGCCCAAGGCGGTGTCGTTTGCCCAGGCTACGATATTTCAAGCGCTTAACCCCAAGAGCTGGGTCAAGGCCGTTACCGTAGCCTCGGTGTTCATGCCCGCAGGGCAAAATACGGTCGCCGATGCGCTGCTGGTCGCGGCGATAGGCACCGCCGTGGGGGCACCCTGCAATGCCATGTGGGCGCTGTTTGGCGTCTCGATTCGCCACTTGCTGAAAGATCCACGCAAGCAGCGCATCTTCAACTTGACGATGGGCGCCATCCTGCTGGTCCTGGCCGTCATGTTTTTGCGCTAGACTCTCGCCATGTTCACCATCGACCGCTCCTCTCCCATCGCCCTGTCCAAGCAGATTGAGGCGCAACTGCGCCACATGGTCGAGAGCCGGGCTCTGCCTGGCGGCACCAAGCTGATGTCGATACGCCAGCTCGCCACCCAGCTAGCCGTCAGCACGAATACCGTGGTGGTCGCCTATGACAGGCTGGTCGCCGCAGGCGTCATTGATACACATGGCACTGCGGGCTTTTTTGTGTGCACACCTAACGACGCCGGCAAGTCAATTCCCGATGAGGTCGCGCTGGAAGCGGGCGAGGAACAAGAGCCGGTCTGGTTGGCGCAGCAGGCCAACGATCAGCGCGCCGGCATCTTGTTGGCCAGCAGTGGCGCCTTGCCGCCAACCTGGCTGCAGGACGCGGTACCGGCCAGCGCCGTGCAAAAGGCCTTGACGCGCAGCGCCGCAGGCATGGCCTCGCGCTGTCCACCGCAAGGGCTGCCGGAGCTGCGCGAGCACATCGCCTTGCTATTGCGCGGCATCGGCATTGCCGCTGACGCCGGCCACATACTCACGACCTTTGGCGGCACCCATGCGATCGACCTGATTTGTCGTAGTTTCTTACAAGCTGGCGACACCGTGCTGGTGGAGGATCCCGGGTACTTCCTGATGTTCGGCCGGCTGCGCCAGGATGGCATACGTTTGGTGCCCATCAAGCGCGGTCCCGATGGCCTCGACCTGGATGCATTGGAGGCCGCCTGCCGCGAACACCGTCCACGCCTGCTGTTTGTGCAAACGGCCCTGCATAATCCCACCGGCTGGAGCAGCAGCGCCGCCAATTTACACAAGGTCTTGATACTGGCGCAGCAACATGGCTTCCTGATCGCCGAAGACGACGTGCATGGTCATTTCCAGCAAGGCCACAGTACGAGGCTGGCATCACTGGCGGGGCTTGACGGCGTAATCTACTACTCCAGTTTTTGCAAGGCGCTGAGCCCCGCTTTGCGGATGGGCTATCTCGCCGCCGCCCCTGCCCTGCTCAGAGTGCTGATGCGCACCAAGATTCACTCCATCATGACGATGCCGGCGCTGAACGAATATGTACTGCTGGAAGTCCTCCGGGCCGGCAACCTGCGCAAGCACCTGGACCGTCTGCAACGCAAGATCATGGCGGCACGCAACACCAGCGCGCAGCAATTGCGCGCGGCGGGCGTGCTGTTCGAGCAGCCCGGCGACGCGGGCATCTTCTTGTGGGGCACCATGCCGGAAGGCCTGGACGTTGACTTGGTGGTGCAAGACGCCTACCGCAACAATATTCTGCTGATGCGGGGTGCCGCCTTCTCGGCAAACGACACGCCCGACCAGCACATCCGCTTCAATGTCGCGTTCAGCCAGCATCCCCGCCTGAGCAACTACCTGCAAGAACGCTTGCAAGCCGTGGCGGGAGCGCGTTCAAGCCTGGCGCGCGCCAGCGGCGCGGTTCGTTCGGGCGCTTGAACGAACGCTTACCGGCAGTCGAGCGGGCCGAAATGGTCGGCCAGGGTTTTACCCAGGCCTGTTTCGACGGCGGTTTCCACTTCGCGCGCCAGCGACGCGGCTTCGCGCGCGGCGTGCAAGTCGCGTTCGTCGTCGCTGACCGCCACCACGCCGGCGTTGATCGGCATGCCGGCAAACACGAACAGGCGGTAGACATCGGCCAGGGTCAGCTTGTCCAGGTTGGCCAGGATGACCCAATGATCGGCGCCATCGCTGACGCGCTTGCCCCACTGGACCCGCGCCGGCGCGGACACCGGCACGCGCCCCACCCAGCCCTCGGCCATCATGCGCTCCAATAGATTGTCCATTTCATCGAAGCCCAGGCGCGTGCGCGAGCGGATCGCGCCGGCGCTGACCAGCGCCGTGTCGCCGCATTTGCAGGCCACGTGCAGCACCTTGAGGATCGCCATCGCGTCGACGAATTCGCCGCCGGGCTGCGCTTCATGCCACCAGCGCTCGTACTTCACCACCGGCAGCGCGGCCACCAGCAAGGCGCCGACCAGCGTGATCAGCCACGAGACATAGACCCACAGCAGGAACAGCGGCAAGGCCGCCAGCGCACCGTAGATCTTCGAATAGGTCGGGAACTGCGTGATGAATACCGCGAAGCCGCGCTTGGCCAGCTCGAAGGCCAGGCCGGCCACCAGGCCGCCCCAGGCCGCGTCGTACCAGTCGACGTCGCGATTGGGCACGGCGACGTACAACAGCGTGAAACCGGCCGTGGTCAGCGCCAGCGACACCACGGTGTAGATCAGCGCGCCCAGCACCGGCACATGGCCCACCAGGTCGCTGGTGGCCATGAACACCTGCGACGACAGCGTCAGCGAGACGCCGATCAGCAGTGGGCCCAGCGTCAGGATGGCCCAGTAGACCAGGATGCGCCGGGTCCAGCTGCGCCGCGCGCGCACGCGCCAGATGCGGTTGAACACGCGCTCGATCAGGTTCATCATCGCGATCGAGGTGAAGATCAGCGCCACCGCGCCCACCGCCGACAGCCGCGTGGCCTTGGAGGCGAACATGGTCAGGTAATTGAGGATGGTGCTCGAAATCGACTTCGGCATCACGCTCTGGACGAAATACGCCTCCAGCGAGCTGCGGAAGGTGTTAAACAGCGGGAAAGTGGTGAAGATCGCCAGCGCGATGGTCAGCAGGGGCACCAGCGCAAACACGGTGGTGAAGGTCAGGCTGCCGGCGACCTGCGGCAGGCTCTCCTCGCGCAGGCGGCGATGGGCGAACAAAAACAGGTCCCGCACCTCGGGCCAGGACAGCGAGCGCATGGTCTCCAGGCCGCTGCGGCAGGTACGGAACAGATACTGAAAAATCGGGCGTATATATTTTGCGGACATGAGGGATAATCGAATTACAAAAGTGGCAACGATGCCACCCGCTAAAGCGCCCTATAATACCGCTGATGAACCCACCTAATCTGATTATTCTCGTATTGTTTTACTCACGTCACGGCGCCACGCGCAAATTGGCTGAGCTGATCGCCCAGGGCGTCGAGAGCGTACCGGGCTGCGACGCCCGCCTGCGCACGGTTCCCGCCGTGTCGACCGTGGCCGAGGCGACCGAGCCGGACGTGCCGGCCGAAGGCGCTCCCTACGTCGAACTGGACGACCTGGACGAATGCGCCGGACTGGCCGTGGGCTCGCCCACCCGCTTCGGCAACATGGCCTCGGCCATGAAGTATTTCTGGGACGGCACCGCCAGCCAGTGGCTGTCCGGCGCGCTGGCGGGCAAGCCGGCCTGCGTGTTCACCTCCACCGGCAGCCTGCACGGCGGCCAGGAGTCGACGCTGCTGTCGATGATGATACCGCTGTTCCACCACGGCCTGATGGTGCTCGGCCTGCCGTACACGAACCCGGAACTGATGACCACCGCCAGCGGCGGCACGCCGTATGGCGCCAGCCACTGGGCCGGACTTGACGGCAAGAAGAGCATCACCGAAGATGAAAGACGCCTGGCCATCGCGCTGGGCCGGCGCCTGGCCGAGACGGCCGTCAAACTCCGCGCCGCAGCCTGATCGGAGACGCAAGATGGAAAACACTATGCAGAAGTATTTTCACTGGGGCGCCATCGGCAGCCTGGTGACGCTGATTATCTGGTGCGTGCTGTGGGAGGCGGTGCTGGCGCCGCTCAAGCCGGGCGGCTCGTGGCTGGTGCTGAAGGCCGCGCCGCTGCTGCTGCCGCTGTACGGCGTCTGGAAGCGCGACATCTACACGCTGCAGTGGACCTCGATGATGATACTGCTGTACTTCACCGAGGGCGTGGTGCGCGGCTGGAGCGACACCGGCAGCCTGTCGTCGTGGCTGGGCTGGGGCGAGGCGCTGATCGTCTGCGTCTACTTCGTCTGCGCCGTGATGTATCTGCGTCCTTACAAGAAGGCGGCAAAGAAGCTGGCCAAGGAACTGCTCGATAAGGTGAAGGTCTCGACCGTCAAATGATGGACTTCCTCGCCCAATGCCGCGCCGTTTTGGGCGACGCCTACGTACTCGATACGGCGGCCGACATGGCGCCCTTCCTCACCGATTGGCGCGGCCGCTTTACCGGCAAGGCCGCCGCCGTGCTGCGCCCCGGCACGGTGGAGCAAGTGGCGGCGCTGGTGCGCGCCTGCGCCGACCATCGGGTGGCATTGGTGCCGCAAGGCGGCAACACGGGCCTGGTGCTCGGCAGCGTGCCCAATGCCAGCGGCACGGCCGTGGTGCTGTCGCTGGCCCGCCTGAACACCATCCGCCAAATCGATACGGTCAACCGCACCATGACGGTCGATGCCGGCTGCATACTCCAGCAGATCCAGGAAGCGGCGGCGGCGCAAGGCTGTTTGTTCCCGTTGTCGCTGGCGGCAGAAGGCAGCTGCACCATCGGCGGCAACCTGTCCACCAACGCGGGCGGCACGGCGGTTCTCCGCTATGGCAATACGCGCGAACTGTGTCTCGGGCTGGAGGTCGTCACGCCGCAGGGCGAGATCTGGAGCGGGCTGCGCGGCCTGCGCAAGGACAATACCGGCTATGACCTGCGCGATTTGTTCATCGGCGCCGAGGGCACGCTGGGCATCATCACCGGCGCGGTGCTCAAGCTCTACCCGCAGCCCAAGGCCAGCATCACCGCGCTGGCGGCCGTGCCCTCGCCCGCCGCAGCCCAGCAGTTGCTGGTGCTGATGCAGGATCACTGCGGCTCCAGCCTGACCGGCTTCGAGTTGATGTCGCGGTTCTGCCTGGACCTGGTGGCACGCGAGTTCCCGCAGCTGCCCAAGCCATTCGCTATGCCGCATCCACAGTACGTGCTGCTGGAGCTGTCGAGCAGCGAATCGGAAGAGCATGCGGTCGGCCTGCTGGAACGCTCGATCGGCGCCGCGCTTGAGCGCGATGTCATCGCCGATGCGGTGGTGGCGACCTCGGTGGCGCAATCGGCCGGGCTGTGGCAACTGCGCGAGCATATCCCGCTGGCGCAGGCCAAGGCCGGCAAAAACATCAAGCACGATATCTCGCTGCCGGTATCGCGCATCGCCGACTTCATCGCCGTCACCGGACCTCAGCTGGAAGCGGCCTTCCCCGGCTGCCAGCTGGTGTGCTTTGGCCACCTTGGCGACGGCAACCTGCACTACAACGTCGCGCCGCCGGACGGCATCTCCAATGAAGCGTTCCTGGTCAACCAGGACAAGGTGAACCGCGTCGTGCATGACAGCGTGGTCAGTTTCGGTGGCTCGATCTCGGCCGAACATGGCATCGGCGCGTTGAAGCGCGACGAACTGGCCCACTACAAGCCGGCGGTGGAGCTCAACATGATGCGAGCCATCAAGGCAGCGTTGGACCCGCTGGGTATCATGAATCCCGGCAAAGTCATTTAAGCGAGGATGAGATGAAAACCTGTGCTGCTGTCATGTTGTCATTCGCCGCGCTGGCGGCGCAAGCCCAGACCGTCCACAAATGCACGGTGGACGGCAAGGTCAGCTACAGCGACCAGCCTTGTCCCGCCAGCGCCGGCGCCAAGGCGGTCCTGGACGTGCAGGCCGCGCCGGCCGCCGATCCCGACGCCATCAAGGCGGTCCGCCAGCAGAAAAAACAGGCCGACGCGCTGGAGAAGTCCCGCCTCAAGCGCCAGGACAAAGACGAGCGTGAAGACGCCAGGGCCGCGCAGGCGGCCGCCGTGCAGCGCAAGAAATGCGGCAAGCTCAAACTGAACAAGCAATGGGCGGACGAAGACGCCCGCCGCGCCACCGGTGGCGCGGCCGAAGCGGCCAGGCTCAAGGCCAAGCGCGCCGGTGAAGCAATGGCGCTGGAGTGTCCGCACTGATGCACGACCAGGTCCCGGCGGCACCCGTCCCCGCAACGCCGGCCGCCTCGATGCGGCGCCTGTCGCGCTGGCTGCTGCTGGGCGAATGGCGCGCCCACCCGGCGCGGGCGCTGGTGGCGATCGCCGCCATCGCGGTCGGCATCTCGCTCGGCTTCGCCATCCACCTGATCAACGCGGCCGCCTTCAACGAATTCTCGTCTGCCATCAAAGGCCTGTCCGGCGTGGCCGATGTGCAGGTGCGCGGCACCGAGCCATTCTTCGACGAAGCGGTCTACCCGCTGCTGGCGCGGCGCGACGGCGTGGCGGTCGCATCGCCGGTGCTGGAGTTCGACGCCTCCGTGCCGGGCCAGCGCACGGCGCTCAAGATCATCGGCATCGACGTTTTCCGCGCCGGCTTCATCTCGCCCGACCTGATCGGCGTGCCGGCCGGGAGCGACGTCGCCGACACCCTGGCCGACGACACCGTATTCCTGTCGCCCGCCGCGCAGCAATGGCTCAAGCCCGCCGCCGGCCAGTCGCTCACGCTGCAAGTCGGCACCCATCCGCTACAGTTGCGCATGGCCGGTTCGCTGCAACGCGCCCGCGCCGGCCAGCGCATCGGCGTGATGGACCTGGGCGCCGCGCAATGGCGCTTCGACAAGGTCGGGCAGTTGTCCCGCGTCGACCTCAAACTGCGCGACGGCGTCAATCGCGACGCCTTCAAGGTCCGGCTGGAACAGCAGCTGCAACGCGACTACCCCGGCCGCTTCCGCGTCAATCAGCCCAACGACGAAGAGCAGAACAGCCGTAATGAAGGCATGAGCCGCGCCTACCGCGTCAATCTGACCGTGCTGGCGCTGGTCGCACTGTTCACCGGCGCCTTCCTCGTATTCTCGACGCAGGCGCTGTCGGTGATACGCCGCCGCAGCCAGTTTGCGCTGCTGCGCGTGCTGGGCATGGACCGTCAGCGGCTGCTGCGCCAGATCCTGATCGAGGGCCTGAGCCTCGGTATCGCCGGTTCCGCCATCGGCATCGCCGCCGGCTACGGCATGGCCGCGGCGGCGCTGCACTTCATGGGCGCGGACCTGGGCGCGGGCCTTTTCTCCGGCGTGCAGCCGCAGGTGCAGTTCGCACCGGTCGCCGCCGTGGTCTACTTCGCGCTCGGCGTCGGTGTCGCCTTGCTGGGCTGCGCCGCGCCGGCGCTGGACGCCGCGCGCGCCAAGCCGGCCGTCGCGCTCAAGTCCGGCACCGAGGAAGCGGCGATGTCGCGCCTGTCCAAAGCCTGGCCGTCGCTGCTGAGCATCGCGCTGGCCGCGCTGCTGTCGCAGGCGCCGCCGGTGTTCGAGCTGCCCCTGTTCGGCTACCTGTCGATCGCGCTGCTGCTGATCGGCGCCATCGCCTTGATGCCGCGACTGGCCGCCATCGTGTTCCGCTTCGCGCACCGGCGCTGGAGCGCCGTCACCGCCGACCAGCCCGGCGCCTCGCCGGTGCTGACACTGACGCTGGCCCGCCTGGCCAACGCCTCCAGCCAGGCCGGCATCGCGCTGGGCGGTGTGCTGTCCAGCTTCAGCCTGATGGTGGCGATGGCCATCATGGTCGCCAGCTTCCGCGTCTCGCTGGACGACTGGCTGCTGCACATCCTGCCGGCCGATCTCTACGTCAGCACCGCCAGCGGCGGCGCCACGGCCGGCCTGCGGCCGCAGGAACAAGCCGCAATCGCCGCCTTGCCCGGCGTCGCCAGCGTCGATCTCCTGCGCACGCGCGCCGTCTCGCTGGATGCCGCGCGGCCTCCCGTGATGCTGATGGCGCGTAACGTCGATGCCGCCGATCCGGGCCGCTCGCTGGCCATCGTCGGCGCCACGCAAGTTCCCGGCCCCGGCGCACCGCCGCCGGTGTGGGTCTCGGAAGCGATGGTGGACCTGTACGACATGGCGGTCGGGAAGCGCATCGAACTGCCGCTCAACGGCGCGCTGCATGCCTTCCAAGTCGCCGGCGTCTGGCGCGATTACGCGCGGCCCACCGGCACCATCCAGATGCGCCTGAGCGACTACCGCGCCATCACCGGCGATCTCGATGCCAGCGGCGTCGCCCTGATGCTCAAACCCGGCGTCAAGGCCGGCGAAACGGAACAGGCGTTGAAGCAGCTGCCGTTCGGCGCCACGCTGGACGCCAGTGCGCCGTCCGAGATCCGCGCCATGAGCATGAAGGTGTTCGACCGCAGCTTCGCCATCACCTACCTGCTGGAGGCGATCGCCATCGTCATCGGCCTGTTCGGCGTGGCGGCGACCTTCTCCGCGCAGACGCTGGCCCGCGCCAAGGAATTCGGCATGCTGCGGCACGTCGGCGTCACGCGCGGCCAGATCCTGTCGATCCTGGCCATCGAAGGCGGCGCGCTGACGGGCCTGGGCATCGCCACCGGCTTCGCGCTGGGCTGGGTCATCAGCCTGATACTGGTTTTTGTCGTCAATCCGCAGTCCTTCCACTGGACCATGCAGTTGCACCTGCCCTGGCCCCTGCTGGCTACCGTGGCCGGCCTGCTGCTGGCCGCCGCCGCCCTGACCGCGCTGCTGGCCGGGCGCCAGTCATTGTCCGGCGGACCGATACGCGCAGTCAGGGAGGATTGGTAATGCGGAACCGCTTACGCACATGGGCTGCCATCCTGGCTGCCATCGCCATGCTGGCCGCGCTGCCCGCGCAGGCCGCCGCGCCCGAATTCAAGCCGGTCGTGCCGCTGCCGCCCGCCGCCACGCTGCAATTCCCCGCCGACTACGGCGCCCATCCCGATTACAAGACCGAATGGTGGTACGTCACCGGCTGGCTCAATACCGCCGACGGCAAGCCGCTGGGCTTCCAGGTCACTTTCTTCCGCAGCGCCACCGGGCATGACCGCGCCAATCCGAGCCGGTTCGCCCCCAAGCAGCTGATCGTCGGCCATGCCGCGCTGTCCGATCCGGCCAACGGCAAGCTGCTGCACGACCAGCGCAGCGCGCGAGAAGGCTTCGGCCTGTCCTACGCCAAGGTCGGCGACACCGACGTCAAGCTGGACGACTGGCGCATGGTGCGCGCCGCCGACGGCAGCTACGCCATCCACGTCGACGCCCCCAACTTCGCCTTCGACATCAAGCTGACTTCCTCGCAGCCCGCGCTGATACAGGGCGAACGGGGCTTTTCCCGCAAAAGCGCGCAGCCCATCCACAGCAGCTACTACTACAGCGAGCCGCAGCTGCGCGCCAGCGGCAGCGTCACGCGCGCCGGCAAGGCCGCCGCCGTCACCGGCGCCGCCTGGCTGGACCACGAATGGTCGAGCGACGCCCTCGATCCCGACACCGTCGGCTGGGACTGGATAGGCGCCAACCTGGACGACGGCGGCGCGCTGATGGCTTTCCAGGTCCGCGACAAGACAGGTGCTAAACTATGGGCGCACGCGACATGGCGCGATGCATCCGGTAGAATCACGCAGTATTCGCCGGACCAGGTCAGTTTTACCCCGCAAAGGCGGTGGCGTTCGCCCCGCACCAATGCCGAGTATCCCGTCGCGACCCAGCTCTCCACAGGCAGCACCGTTTGGGAGATCGTGCCATTACAGGACGATCAGGAGCTCGATTCGCGCCGGTCCACCGGCGCGGTGTACTGGGAAGGCGCGGTAACGCTCGGCAGGGATGGAAAGACCGCCGGCCGCGCCTACCTGGAAATGACGGGTTATGTTCGACCGATGAAACTGTAGTGAAAATAATCAGCACAATATTTAGCCATACGAATCGTCACCAAAGCATACTTACCGAAACCGCAGCCACACGATGACCAATAGCACCACCGCCAGCACGCCGTCCGCAGCAGCACCGACCACCGCACGCGAATTAAAGAAAGGCAGCCTCGCCACCCTGCGCGGGCTGGTGCCGTTCCTGCTGCCGTACAAGCGCCAGTTCGTCATGGCCGGCATCGCGCTGGTGGTCGCGGCCTGCGCCACGCTGGCCATCCCGGCCGCCTTCAAGCAGATGATCGACCTGGGCTTCGGCGGCGCCGGCGACAAGAGCATCAAGCATGTCGACCTGGTGTTCCTGGCGCTGTTTGGCGTGGCCACGGTGCTGGCGCTGGCCACGGCCGCGCGCTTCTACACCGTCTCCTGGCTGGGCGAGCGCGTCACCGCCGACATCCGCAGCGCGGTCTACAAGCACGTCGTCACGCAAAGCCCTGAATTCTTCGAGACCACGCAGACCGGCGAGGTCCTGTCGCGCATCACCACCGACACCACGCTGATCCAGGCGGTGGTGGGCACCAGCATCTCGATGGCGCTGCGTAACGTGCTGCTGTTCCTCGGTGGCCTGGTGATGCTGTTCGTGACCAGCCCCAAGCTGTCGGCCATCATCATCGGCCTGCTGATCCTGACCGTGCTGCCGATCGTGATGTTCGGCCGCCGCGTGCGCAAGCTGTCGCGCGATTCACAGGACCGCATCGCCGATGCCTCGGCGATGGCGGGCGAAATCCTCAACGCCATGCCGACCGTACAGTCCTTCACGCACGAGCATATCGAATCTTCGCGCTTCGGCAGTTCGGTCGAAGGCGCGTTCCAGACGGCGATGCGCCGCATCCGCGCCCGCGCGCTGCTGACCATGATCGCCATCGTGCTGGTGTTCGGCACTATCGTCTTCGTGCTGTGGCTGGGCGCGCACGCGGTGCTCAACGGCGACATGACCGGCGGCGATCTTGGCCAGTTCATCCTGTACGCCTCCATCGTGGCCGGCGCCATCGGCGCCCTGTCCGAAGTGATGGGCGAAGCGCAGCGCGCCGCCGGCGCCACCGAACGCCTGCTGGAGCTGATGTCGGTCAAGTCGGCGATCCAGTCGCCGGCCCAACCGCTGGCGCTGCCGCCGCGCGCCGCCAACGGCGCCGCATTGAGCCTGCACGACGTCACCTTCTCGTATCCGTCGCGTCCCGAAACGGCGGCGCTGGGCCACCTGTCGCTGGACATCCGGCCGGGTGAAACGGTGGCCGTGGTCGGCCCTTCCGGCGCCGGCAAGACCACGCTGTTCCAGCTGTTCCTGCGCTTCTACGATCCGCAAAGCGGCAGCATCAAGCTCGATGGCGTCGACATCACCCAGCTCGACCTGCACACGCTGCGCGGCGCCATCGGCATCGTGCCCCAGGATACGGTGATCTTCTCGGCCGACGCGATGGAAAATATCCGCTACGGCCGCGACGGCGCCACCGACGAGGAAGTGATCCAGGCCGCCAAGCTGGCCGCCGCCCACGAATTCATCGAGCGCCTGCCGCAGGGCTATCAATCCTTCCTGGGCGAGCGCGGCGTGCGCCTGTCCGGTGGACAGCGCCAGCGCATCGCCATCGCGCGCGCGCTGTTGAAGAATCCACCGCTGCTGCTGCTGGACGAAGCCACCAGCGCGCTGGATGCGGAATCGGAGCGCCTGGTGCAAAAGGCGCTGGAGGCGGCGATGGTCGGCCGCACCACCGTCATCATCGCCCACCGCCTGGCGACCGTGCAGCGCGCCGACCGCATCATCGTCATGGAAGACGGCAAAATCGTCGAAACCGGCACCCACTCGTCGCTGGTGGCGCTGGGCGGCATCTACGCCAACCTGGCTGCTCTGCAGTTCCACAACGTTCACGTCGAACACTGATCGGGGTATCATTCGTTCTTTCAGGAGAACGACTTGACCGACGCAGAACTGCGGCTTAGCTGCACAACCCACCTTCCGGGCCACCGCCAGCCCTCGCCCGCGCAGCTGTTCGCGGCGATGGGAGCGTGGTGCGAGGCCAACGGCGTAGCGCACGACACCTACGGCAGCGGCGCGCTGATACAGGATTTCGAGCAGAAAGTCGCGAAACTGCTGGGTTTCGAGGCCGCGCTGTTCTGCATCACCGGCACCATGACGCAGGCGACCGCGCTGCGCATCGCCTGCGAGGAACGCGGCAGCAAACTGGTGGCGCTGCATCCGACCTCGCATATCCTGCGCCATGAACGCGGCAACCACCAGCTGTTCGACCACTTCCACGCGCTGCAGATCGGCGACCAGCACCGCCCGTGGACGCTGGACGAGCTCAAAGGCATCCCGGACAAGCTGGGCGCCGCCACGCTGGAACTGCCGATGCGCGAGATCGGCGGCCAGTGCCCCGGCTGGGATGAACTGGCCGAGATCAAGGCCTACTGCCGCAAGCAGGCGATCCATCTGCACCTGGACGGCGCGCGCTTGTGGGAAACCGCGGCGGCCTATCAACGTCCCGCCGGCGAAATCGCGGCGGGCTTCGATTCGGTCTACATCTCGCTGTACAAGGGCATAGGCGGCATGGGCGGCGCCATGCTGCTGGGTAGCGAGTCCTTCGTGGCCAAGGCCCAGGAATGGTTCCGCCGCCAGGGCGGCAACGTCTACCAGCGCACGCCGTATGTGGTCGCGGCGGCGATGCAGTTCGACACGCGGCTGGCGGCGATGCCGGACTACTTCCGGCGCACGCAATGGCTGTACGAGACGCTGCGCGACTACCCGCTGCTGACGCCCAATCCGGCCCGGCCGCAGGCCAGCATGCTGCACCTGCATCTGCCGGTCAGCCGCGAACGCGCGCTAGAGATCCGCAACCGCATCGCCGAGCAGCATGGCGTGTGGCTGTTCAACGGCGCCAGCCACGCGGCGCTGCCTGGCCGCAGCTCGGTGGAGCTTTACATCGGCGACAACCTGCTCAACACCCCGGACGACCGCGTGCGCGAGATCCTGGGCATTTGGTCGGCGGCGCTGGCCAATTAATTCCGCATCAGCCGGTACAACCGGCTACACTGCGCCCTTTTTACGTTTTACGGCATACATCATGACTTTCCAAGCACTCGGCCTGATCGATCCACTCCAGCGCACCCTGGACACTCTGGGCTACAAGCAGCCCACGCCCGTCCAGAAGCAAGCCATACCGGCCGTGCTGGCGGGCCGCGACCTGATGGCCGCCGCGCAGACCGGCACCGGCAAGACCGCCGGCTTCGCGCTGCCCATCCTGCAGCGCCTGACGATGGACGGCGTGACCGGCCCGAAGGCCGTGCGCTGCCTGGTGCTGGTGCCGACCCGCGAACTGGCCGAGCAGGTCTACGAAAGCTTCCGGACCTATGGCGGCAACCTGCCGCTGAAATCCGCCGTGGCCTACGGCGGCGTGCCGATCGAGCCGCAGATCACCAAGCTGCGCAAGGGCCTGGACGTGCTGGTGGCGACGCCGGGCCGCTTGATCGACCTGCACGACCAGGGCGCGATCAGCTTCGCCATGCTGCAAACGCTGGTGCTCGACGAGGCCGACCGCATGCTGGACCTGGGCTTCGAGCGTGACATCGACATCCTGCTCGCGGCGCTGCCGAAGAAGCGCCAGACCTTGCTGTTCTCGGCCACCTTCTCGGACGAGATCCGCAAGCTGGCCGGCGGCATGCTGAAGGATCCGCTGTCGATCCAGATCAGCGCCAGCAACACGGCCACCAAGAGCGTCAAGCAATGGCTGATCCCGACCGACAAGCGCCGCAAGCCGGAACTGCTGCTGCACCTGTTGAAGAAGCTGGGCTGGGGCCAGGTGCTGGTGTTCGTCAAGACGCGCAAGGGCGTCGAAACGCTGGTCAAGACGCTGCAGGAACACGGCATCTCGGCCGACTCCATCCACGGCGACAAGACCCAGCCTGCGCGCCTGAAGGCGCTGGCCCGCTTCAAGAAAGCCGAAGTCCAGCTGCTGGTCGCCACCGACGTCGCCGCGCGCGGCCTGGATATCGAAGCGCTGCCGCAGGTGGTCAACTTCGACCTGCCGACCGTGGCCGAGGACTACATCCACCGCATCGGCCGCACCGGCCGCGCGGGCATGGAAGGCGAAGCGGTCTCGCTGGTCTGCGCCGATGAAGTCGAGATCCTGAAGGCCATCGAAACGCTGACGCGCCAGGTCATCGCACGCAAGGAGGAACCAGGCTTCGAGGCCGATCACCGCGTGCCGGAGACCGGTCCGAAAGGCGCCGCCATCGCGGCAGCCAAAAAAGCGGCGGCCGAAGCGCCGGCCAAGAAAAAGCGTCCATTCACCGGGCCGCCGGGCGACAAGGCCGCGGCGCGCCCCGCCGGCGGCGATGCGTCGCTGGGCACCTGGGAGGCGCCCGTCAAGCTGGGCAAAGCGGCCGGCGGTGCACGGCCCGCAGGCGGCAAGCCGGGCGGCGGGCGGATCTACGGCGCTGCCGGCAAGCCTGCCGCGCCCAAAGGTGCGGTAGTCGTCACCGGCGGTCGCGGCGCCAAGTCGCTGGCCCGTACGGCCGGCAAGGCCACGGCGCAGCCGGGCGGCCGCAAGTCCAAGCCGGGCCCACGCTGACCTGTCGCCCGGGCGCCTGTTAAAATAGCTGTCTTTCCGGGCCACGTCGCCCGCGCCTCATGTTGGAGAATTGAATGCAGCAATACCAGGAACTGATCCAGACCGTCATCGACACCGGCAGCTGGCAAGACAACCGCACCGGCATCCGCACGCTGAGCGTGCCGGGCGCGATGATGCGTTTCGACCTGACCAAGGGTTTTCCTGCGGTGACGACCAAGAAGCTGGCATTCAAATCGGTGGTCGGTGAACTGTGCGCCTTCATGCGCGCCTCCCGCAGCGCCGCCGATTTCCGCGCGCTGGGTTGCAAGGTCTGGGACCAGAACGCCAACGAAAACAAGCAGTGGCTGGAGAACCCGTACCGCCTGGGCGAGGACGACCTCGGTCCGGTCTACGGCGTGCAATGGCGCCAGTGGCCCGGCTTCAAGCTGATCGAACTCGATCAGCCGCAGCAGATCGCCGACGCGCAAAAGAACGGCTTCCGCCTGATTTCGCAGTTCGACGACGCCGGCGTACCGAAAGTCCTGCTGCATAAATCGATCGACCAGCTGCGCGAGTGCCTGGACACCATCATGAACAATCCAGGCAGCCGCCGCATCCTGTTCCACGGCTGGAATCCTGCCGTGCTGGACGCGGTCGCCCTGCCCGCCTGCCATTTGCTGTACCAGTTCATCCCGAACCCGGCGACCCGCGAGCTGTCGATGTGTCTCTACGTGCGCTCGAACGACCTCGGTCTCGGCACGCCGTTCAACCTGGCCGAAGGCGCTGCGCTGATGCATCTGGTCGGCCGCCTGACCGGCTACACGCCGCGCTGGTTCACCTACTTCATCGGCGACGCGCATATCTACGAAAACCACATGGACATGGTGCAGGAGCAGCTCAAGCGCGAACCGTTCCCGGCGCCGAAGCTGGTGATCTCCGACCGTGTGCCATCCTTCGCCGAAACCGGCAAGTATCAGCCGGAATGGCTGGAACTGGTCGAGCCATCCGACTTCTCGCTGGAAGGCTACCAGCACCACGCGCCGATCACGGCGCCGATGGCGGTCTAGTTATAAAAATCGGCAACTGGCAGGGTGCGCCCCCCCCAGGTAAGTTGCGTTGCCGTTGCAGACCAAGATACCCGGATTGCGTTCGCTCAGCCGGCGAACGAAATCGTCCTTCGCCGGACTTATCCAGATTTTTTTCAAACCGCTTGGATTCAGGAGTGGTGAATCCGCGGTATCGACCTTGCAATTCGTTAGCGCCAGATACCGCAACCGGCCGAGGCCGTTGAAGTCCTCTAGCCGAATCTCCTGCCGGCAAGACATGATCGTCACCAGTTCCAACGCTTGCAGCTTCGCGACTGAACGAAAGTCCAGCTTGTTGCAGGCGCTGATGGTGAGTTGCCTGATACGCTGATCGACATCCGCGAAGCCGGCCAGCTTCGTGCAGCTTTCCAGCCAGAGTTCCTCGACCTGGGCAAGCTTACGCACATCAACCAAGCCATCCAACTTGCCATGCACCAGCGTTAGCGCTTTTGCTTTGCTGCGGCCTAACATTGCGAGGTCTGTCAGCGCACCGCCGCTGAATTGCAATTTATCCAGCGTCGCGGCCCTGGCGATCATGTCAATGTCATCAAGGCTGGCGGCCCGGATCTCCAATACGCTTATCCGGGACTGGTCCAGTTCATCAAGGCGCATCTTGTTCTTCGTGCCGCTGAGCATGAACAACTTGCGCAGCGACTTCGCCGCGTGCAGACCTGCCGTCGACACGATCGATTGCCCCGCCAAAGTCAGGGTTTCGACGCCGGGAAAATGCGCCAGAAACCGGCACGATGTCAGATTCGAATGAACGTCTACTTTGATATGCCGAATCGATTTCCGCGAATCGAGATGCGCCAGCGTGGCAAGAAACGCCGGCTCGTCAAAATGGGCCTTGTCCCCGCCCATGAAAACAATCTCATCGACGGCCTTCGTACTGGATGGCAGCTCAAGCTGATCGTCCCGGATATGCAGTGCACTAGTCAAAAAAATCTCCGTCAATGGATCAATAGATGGAAAATTCGGTCCTGTCAGGCTTTCCTTTTTTGATTTTCGTACTGCCCGGCGCCTGTAGCGCAATCAAGGTTTTCCTGATTGCCTGAAGCGCTTCATCAAACCGATCTTCGTTGACCTCCACATCGATAATGTAGACACCGGCTCCGCCACCGCCGCCGGTAACCTCTCCCAAGCCGGTGACGGCAAACATATCCTCTAATGGCTCCTCTATTTCGTCCCGGCCCGCTATTCCGGCCAGCGAGGCATCTGTCGCGTTGACGATAATCTCCAAGAAGACTGTTTCCATTCCTACCGTGCCTTTCCCTGATAGAAGCTGACAATGTCCCTGTCTTCGGCCTCAAACAACCCCATCAATGCATCAAACCCGTGATCGATCTTGAACTGCCGCTCACGCGCATCGATCAGAACGGCCAAGCTGAAGCAATAGCCCTTCCCCTTGATTTCTGCCTCATCGGGAAACCCTTCGATGAGGAAGTCCAGCGGACAAAATAGTGCCGCGCTCCAGCCTGCGTCCGGTGCCTGTTCATTATCAATCAGGGGAACCGTGTGCCCGCAGTGCAGCCGAGCGCGCATATGATCGTAGTGTTGAAAGCTCGCCACCATCCCGGCGAGAAGCTTCGGCTCTCCGTCTGAAATAGCGACAAAAACGTGGTGCGTCTCTTTGGGCAGTCCCACAACCATGTGCACCGGTGCGCCGCCGGACGGCATGCGCGAGTAGGCGGCAGTGTAGAAATATTCTTCGCTCCCTTCAAAGCTGAAGTCTTGAATGCCGACCTCCGAATTCAGCTTGGCCAATTTAGCGACAAACATAAGAATAGCTGCTTGGTCAGCATCCAGCTCAGGCGCGTTCATTGATTCCTCTCTGCTCTTAGGCGCGCAAATATGAGTCCCGCAGAGGGTCCGCCGGGCTCCACTCGGACGCCTCTTCGATCTCGTCGTAGGCTTCCAGCCCGGAATGTTTGATCAGCTCGAACTCGTCCGCATGAATGGGCACCATCCACAGCAACTTGACCTCATGCACGCCGACCCGAATTGACGCTAGAAATTCCTGCTCCGCTCTAGGCTCATCAACCAGGAATGCGCGCGCCGCCCAGGCCGGCGGCGCCAATGCCGATGGCGGAAATGCTTCGCCAATCTGGAAATCCACATCCTCGCGAAAAGAAAATGCCACGATGTCCAGCAGATAGGCGGTGATTTCCTCGTGCGTCCCGGCGGAGCCATCGGCGGGTACCACCATCAACAGCTCCCAATCCACCGGCTTGTCATCGGGGATCACGCGATCGGAGACGCCCACCGTCACATAGCGGCTCACCACCGCCCCGGCTGCGGCCGGAAAAAAGTACACCTCGACCCTGTGCTCCTGCCGCTGCGAGACGGTCCGCCTCTGCGGCATTCCCCACGCGCGAATATACGTACTTAGCAATACGGATCGCAACACGTCGTAAGAAAGACTCTGCTCTTGATGCATTTCAGGAACCATCGTGCGTCTCCTCGCAAAGGCTCGCCCTACAAGGATCGATGAAATTAAAATCGCTGGATTCGAACAGGTCTTCCAGCTTCTCCACGCCGAATTTCTTCTTGTACTCAACTTCCGCATGCGTAATCGGGATCAGCCATAGAAACTTGGCCCCGGCGCCTTCAAGCTCGGGGCCATCCAGATACGGGAGCGAGATGATGCCGTATTCGCACGGCGAGCGATCCATCCATGGTTTTCCGAAGTTCACCGTATGCCCTACACGCTCGTAATGCCCGCGCGTACTCATTTCTCGCTACTCATGCTCAATGCCCTGCATGCCGGCCACGATATCCGCGTGCATCCACACTTCCATCGAGACAGGCGGTCCATCGGCGGAAAGGCCTGGAATAAGAAATAGCTCATCACATTTTTCATCGTCTCAGTCCGCAATACCAAACGCTTCCGCCAGACCGGCCACAAAATCGGCTTTTTCCGGCGGATAGCGATCCGCCAGCGTCGCCAGCTGCAAACGAAAATCCAATCTGTTCCATGCATCCATGCATTGCAGTTCAGCCGCCATCTGCTCCATCGCCTGCATGGCGGCGTCGGGATCGACGAGCGACTCGTCGCCAAACTCCAGGAAAATCGCCATATCGACGACGGCTTTGACCAAATGGCTCACGATGTCCCACCAAGGCGTTTGAGATAAGTCTTTGCCGCCGTCCGTATCCATGCGTACGCCGAATCTTGAGCGATATGGGTCATTGCCTCATCACATCCAGCCACTTTCAGCTTGATTAGTGCGTTCACGACGTGCCCAACCACATCAGGATCGTCGATGAGTTCCTTCAACGTCTCGACATATCGATCGCTGCCATACGCCCCCATGATGAGAACAAAATTCTGCCGCCCCTTCTGGTATCGTCGATCCGCAATAATCGTCTCTATCGCATCCATCAGGGCGCCTGTCTTTCCCAGATCGCGACGCTCCGTCAAAAAAAATCGAATCTTCTCGCTCAACTGCCACGTGGCGGATTCAAATCCCAACCAGTCCGGGCCTCCGGCAACGCCGCGCATGGAAATACCTTTACGAGTCTCGAAGTAAAGCTCGACCACGCCTAAAAGCGCGGCGGCCAGCAAGTGCCCATCAATCTCCTTGGCCGGCCGCGCGCCCAGCGAGGCCAATAGCGCTCGTTCAGATTCCAAGGGAAGCATTTACGAGCCGCCTTCCTGCATCTTTTTTCGATGTCATATCTCATATTTCCTGAAAAGCGATACCACCGTCGGCATCAAGTCGCCTCTCCTGTACGTCACGCTGAAGGAATACGCGACTCGGTCCCAGCGCTCGCCAAGCGCAGTCTGATCGTCTCGCAGCCGCTGAAACGACGGGCTGCCGGCTTTGCCCAAGATGTCGTCTCGCGCATCCGTCATCAGCAACCCCTCAGGCAGCGCGCCTTTATAGCGCTGTAACCGTCCTTGCCTTCGGCGTAGAAAAAAATGCCGGTGAAATAAAGTGCCCCATGCCCGACAGGCCGCCAGCACCGGCGCGTCATTCTGCAACGCCAGCACTTCGACGACCGAGGCATCCGTGTCCGGTCGTCCGAATAGTCCCACCAAGACGTTGATATCAAACATACCGGCCCCCGACGCTAGCGTAATCGCTAGTGTAGCGAGGAAAACATGGAAATAATTCCATGTGGAAATATATTTATATTTAACCCTTGGAGGGATTCGGAGAGATTGTTGGGCGCCGGGGCGTGCTAGAAATATTAGGAACTTGGCAAATGGTAAGATAGCAGGCAAGGAGAACCATACTGCATGCAAACTACTCGACTCGACCTCGTCCCCGGCACCCTGTGCGATGAACGGATGTGGTCCCGCCTGACGCCGCTGCTGGGCGGCGATTTTGAATTCAACTATGTGCCGCTGTACGAAGCACAGGACCGGCCGCAGATGCAGCAAGTCTTGTCCGATCACAGCGCCGAGCCGACCAATCTGGTGGCGTTTTCATTGGGTGTGTATATGGCGCTGGAATTCGCGCTGGCCCATCCCGAGCGCGTCAAGTCGCTGGTGCTGATCGCCGGTTCTGCCAAGGGCCTGAGCGAGAAGGAAAAGGAACTGCGCCTGCGCACGATTCCGATGCTTGAGCGCACCGCGTACGCCGGCCTGTCCAGCGTACGCCTGCGTGAGGTGCTGCATCCGGTTCACCACGACGACCAGACGATCATCGATCTGATCCAGCAAATGGCGCTGGACCTCGGCAAGGATGTGCTGCTGACGCAGTTCCGCGCGTCGATGAATCGTCCCGACGTGATGGACCGCCTGCACGAAATCACCTGCCCGGTGCTGCTGGTCGGCGCCAACGAGGACAAGCTGGTCAACCCCGGCATCCTGCCCGAGATGCACCCGCGCTTCCCGAATGCGCGCCTGCGCATGTACGGCGACACCGGCCACATGATCCCGCTGGAAGTGCCGCAGTTGCTGGCCGCCGATATGCTCGACTTCTACAGCTAGCCCATCGTTCCCGCGCAGGCGGGAATGACGATAACGATCAAGCAGCGTTGGCCAGCTCCAGCAGGTCGACGCCTTTCAGGCCGGAGAGGTCCTGCGTCAGGTTGCCGGCGAAGGCGGCGCGGCTAGGCTTGCCGTTCTTCAGCCACTGGCGCACGACTGCGCGGATATGCTCCAGCGTGCAGTTCAGCGCATCGGTGCGGAAGCGCTGGCGCACGGTATCGTCGACGCCGCGCTGGTGCAGGCTCCACGCATGCAGCACCTGGTCGTACGGCGCGTTCGGCTTGTCCATGCCCTTGATGACGCCAAGGATGGCCTCTTCCAGCTCTTCCTGCGAAAACTCGGTTTCCAGCATCTGGTCGATGGCCAGGTCGAAGTCGGCGTAGGTGCCGGCCAGGCGCGGATCGCGATACGACGACATCACGAAAGTGCCGGTGCTGCCGGTGTAGCCCGCGCTGCCGCCATAGGCGCCGCCCTTTTCACGCAACGCCGTATGCAGCAGCTGATTCGTCATCAACTCGCCAGCCACCGCCAGCGCAGCCGCCCCCTCTTCATGCAGCATCGGTGCGCGCCACGCGGCCACGCAATGATTGATCTGGCTGACCGCGTGCAGCGCGGCGCTTTCCAGCGGCACCTCGGTCTGCACTGCAGCCACGACCCGCGCCACCGGCTGCGATGCCGGCAAGGACAGCAAGCTGCCCAGCGCCTTGCCGTCGTCGCCGGCGCCGGCCGACAGCACGGTCGGCGTGATGGCGATGATGCGGCCATGCAGTTCGCTCAGCTTCGCGGCGATGGCGGCGATGCCTTCCGCCGTCTTGCTTTGCTTGAGGATGCTGCCTTCAAACGGCAGCGATGCCGCACCGCCGACGATATCCTCAAAGCGGCGCAGCTGCGACAGCGGCGCGGTGGCCGACAGCATGGCGTAGCGGTTGCCCGACTGCGCCAGACCGTTCAGGCGGTCCTGCACATTGCTGTCGATGAGGAAGGCCAGGCGTTCGTGTTCGTCGAAGCGGGTTTCGGCGAGTGAACGCGACATCAGCTCGGCGATGCCGGCGTGTTCCTCGCGCAGGCCGCTGGCGCCGAACCACAGTTCCAGGCGCAGCGCGCCGTCGGTCTGCTGCGATGCGTCCAGGCCGATATTGAACGATGGCGCCATGCGCTGACGCCAGGCGTCGGCCTGTTCATAGTCCATGTCGCCCACGCCCAGCTCCGACGCCAGGTCGGTGTACAGATGCAGCCACGGCCAGTCGGCGGCATCGAAACCGGAAACGTCATATGACGCCCGCACATACGACAGGCCGTTGGAAGCGATCGCGAACGGCAGCACCTTGGCCGAGGTCTTTTCCTCCTGCGGCGGCAACGGCAGGCTGGCGCGCGTTTGCGGCGACAGTTCGTCCGGGCGGATGCGCGGCAGCACTTCGGAGTTCGACGGCAGCTTCTGGTGCTTGTCCAGCGCCGCGGTGTCGGCTTCGATGCGGGCGCGCTCGCTGTCGCTCAGGGCGGCGGTGCGCGCGGCCAGTTGCGCCTCTTCCACCGCATCGCGCGAGGTGAAGTATTCGGCGTCCGGCACCACGCTGGTGGTCAGGCGGGTCGGCGACTCCAGCAGGAAACGCACCAGGCCCTTGAAGTATTCCGGATCCTGGATCGCGATTTCCAGCTTGGCCAGGTCGTCGTCGCTGTCCAGCGAATCGAAGACATTGCCGTCGCGCATGGCGACCGGCAACGCGTGCAGCAAACGCGACAGGGCGTTCGGCATGCGGCCGCTGGCGGTGTCGCGCTGGGTGTAGCGGATGTCGCGCAATGCGGCCTGCAGCGCCTCGACCGGCACGCCCTCTTCCGCCGCTTTTTCCAGCGCGGCCCAGATGCGCACGCGCGCCTGTTCGATCTGCGGTTCGGTCAAGCCTTCCATGCCGACGTGGAAAATCAGCTGGCGCGGGCTGTTGTCGTGGCCATTGAGGCGCGACGGACGGCCGTAGCCGGCCGATTCCATCGCCTTCATCAGCGGCGAGGACGAATCGCCCAGCAGGCCGGCCGACAGCAGATAGGCGTTGTAATAGGCTTCCATATCGGCCGATTCGCCCATCAGCCAAGTCAGCTGCAGGCCGTATTCGTCGGCCTTGGCTTTTTGCGACGGGATGCGCACTTCGTTGACTTTCGGCGCGGTCCAGCCTTCGGCCAGCTCCGGCAGCATGCGTGGTGCGGTGCCGGACAGCTTGGACAACACGCGCTTGGCGATCTGCTCCTGCACTTCGGCGGCGCTGATGTCGCCGGCCGTCATGAACACCGCTTGCGACGGATGGTAATGGCTGGCGTGGAATTCCTTGAGCATCTCGTGCGTCAGTTCGGGAATCACCAGCGGATCGCCGCCGGACTCCACCTCGTAGGTCGTCCCTTGCAACAGCGTGCTCTCGACGCCGCTGTACAGCGCGCGGATCGGATCGTTGAAGGCCCCCTTCATTTCGTTGAAGACCACGCCCTGGTAGGTCAGCTTGCCGTCCTTGAGCTCATGGCGCCAACCTTCCTGCAGGAAGTTCAGGTAATCCAGGTTCGGGAAGAAAGTCGCGTCGAGGTAGACGTCCAGCAGGTTCAGGAAATCCTTCTTGTCGGTGCTGGCGAACGGGTAGACGGTGCGGTCGGCGTAGGTGAAGGCGTTCATGAAGGTCGCGGTGGAGCGGCGCATCATCGAGAAGAACGGATCGCGCACCGGGTAGCGCTGGGAGCCGCACAACGCCAGGTGCTCCAGGATGTGGGCACGGCCGTCGCTGACATCGGGCACCGTCGGGAACGCCACCAGGAACACCATCTCGGCCTGGTCGCTGGCCAGGTGGATGTGGCGGGCGCCGGTGCCTGGCTCGATATATTCTTCCACAGTGGCTTGCAGCGATGGGATGGCGCGGCTGCCGGTTTTCTTAAAAGTCGTCATAAACACTCGGTAAAGGTGCTGAAATAAGGATACTAATCAAATGATACGGTAATCGCGCGTTTCAAGTGGGAATGATAGAAAAGAGAATTATAATTGCGCGCTCCGGACGTTCCGGGATCCCAATACAGGCAAAAACCGCATGAGCCAGCTCACCATTATCGTCGCCACGGACGCCCAGCGCGGCATCGGCATCAACAATACCCTGCCGTGGAAGCTGCCGGAAGACTTGGCGCATTTCAAGCGCTTGACCACCGGCAACCCGATCATCATGGGCCGGAAAACCTTTGATTCGATCGGCCGCCCGCTGCCGAACCGCCGCAACATCGTCATCACCCGCAACGCCGGATGGCGCCACGACGGCGTCGAGACGGTCGGTTCGGTCGAGGCGGCCGTCGCGCTGCTGGACGGGACGCCCGGCTTCATCATCGGCGGCGCCGAGATCTACAAGCAATCGCTGCCGCTGGCCGACCAGTTGATTATCACCGAGATCGCCCACACCTACGACTGCGATGCCTTCTTCCCGGCGATCGACGCCGGCGCATGGCAGGAAACCGCGCGCGAGCAGCACTTCTCGGAAACCGCCGGTCTGGACTACGCTTTTGTTACACTGCGCCGCAAGGCCTAAGACCTACCTCTCACTTCACCAAGGAATACTCAGCACATGTCAGGCGATGGTTTTCACGTACACGGACCGCACGATCACGCGGTCGAACACGCAGCACACGGCAACGATGGCTTTTCCAACAACATCGCCGTCATGACGGCCATCCTCGCCACGGTAGGCGCCGCGTTCGGCTACCTGGGCGGCGCCACGCAGAACGATGCGGCCCTGTTCAAGAATAACGCGGCCATCGACAAGACCCAGGCCGCCAACAGCTGGAATTACTACCAGGCCAAGTCCAGCAAGCAGAACCTGGCCGAGCTGGCGATGACGCTGCCCGGCGTCGACCCGAAGCGCTACGAAACCGAGGTGGCCCGCTACAAGTCGGAAAAGGAAGATATCAAGAAGGACGCCGAAAAGTGGGAGGAATCCTCTAAGGAGTGGAACCACAAGTCGGACGAATCCATGCACCAGCACCACCAGTGGGCGCTGGCCACGACCGCCGAGCAGATCGCCATCTCGCTGGCCGCGATCACCCTGCTGACCCGCAAGAAATGGATGATGGGCCTGGCCTACGGCGTGGCGGCGGTCGGCATCGCGCTGGGCGTGTTTGCCTGGCTGCACGTGGACCCGATCGGCGCGCTGCTGACGGGCGGCCACTAAGGTCAGGCAACATTGCACAAATGGCATGACGTGTAATACGGACGTCATGCCGGTCGTGCATTCTGTTACGATAATTTTTTTCCCGCAGCGGCTCCATTTCTGCGAGAATCCCGTTCTTATTTTTTTGCGGCCATACCGGTCGCGCCCTGTCCGCCCCTACACATTTGTCAGGGGCGGCTTGCTTTTTTGGAGACATGCATGAAATTTCGTTTCCCCATCGTCATCATCGACGAGGATTTCCGTTCCGAGAACACGTCCGGCCTGGGCATTCGCGCCCTGGCCGATGCAATGGAAAAAGAAGGCATGGAAGTGGTGGGCGTGACCAGCTACGGCGACCTGTCCCAGTTCGCCCAGCAGCAATCGCGCGCGTCGGCCTTCGTGCTGTCGATCGACGATGAGGAATTCGGCGGCGGTTCGGCCGAGGAAACCGACACCGCGCTGAAATCGCTGCGCGCCTTCGTCGAAGAGATCCGCTACAAGAACGCCGACATCCCGATCTACCTGTACGGCGAAACCCGCACCTCGCGCCATATCCCCAACGATATCCTGCGCGAACTGCACGGCTTCATCCACATGTTCGAGGACACGCCGGAATTCGTCGCGCGCCACATCATCCGCGAAGCCAAGTCCTACCTGGACGGCCTGTCGCCGCCGTTCTTCCGCGCGCTGGTGCACTACGCCAACGACGGCTCGTACTCGTGGCACTGCCCCGGCCACTCGGGCGGCGTGGCCTTCCTGAAGTCGCCGATCGGCCAGATGTTCCACCAGTTCTTCGGCGAGAACATGCTGCGCGCCGACGTCTGCAACGCCGTGGAAGAACTGGGCCAGCTGCTGGACCACACCGGCCCGGTCGCCGCGTCGGAACGCAATGCCGCGCGCATCTTCAACGCCGACCACTGCTACTTCGTCACCAACGGCACCTCGACCTCGAACAAGATGGTCTGGCACTCGACCGTCGCCCCGGGCGACATCGTGGTGGTCGACCGCAACTGCCACAAATCGATCCTGCACTCGATCATCATGTGCGGCGCGATTCCCGTGTTCCTGATGCCGACCCGCAACCACCTGGGCATCATCGGTCCGATTCCGCTGGAAGAGTTCACGATGGAAAGCATCATGCGCAAGATCGAGGCGAACCCGTTCGCCCGCGAAGCCGTGAACAAGAAGCCGCGCATCCTGACCATCACCCAGTCGACCTACGACGGCGTGGTCTACAACGTGGAAACCCTGCGCGAAATGCTGGACGGCCAGATCGACACCCTGCACTTCGACGAAGCCTGGCTGCCGCACGCCACCTTCCACGACTTCTACAAGGACATGCACGCGATCGGCAAGGACCGTCCGCGCGCCAAGGAGTCGATGATCTTCTCGACCCAGTCGACCCACAAGCTGCTGGCCGGCCTGTCGCAGGCCTCGCAGGTGCTGGTGCGCGAATCGGAAACGGTCAAGCTGGACCGCGACGCCTTCAACGAGGCTTACCTGATGCACACCTCGACCTCGCCGCAATACTCGATCATCGCCTCGTGCGACGTCGCCGCTGCCATGATGGAAGCGCCGGGCGGCACCTCGCTGGTGGAAGAATCGATCCTCGAAGCGCTGGACTTCCGCCGCGCGATGAAGAAGATCGACCAGGAATGGGGCAAGGACTGGTGGTTCCAGGTGTGGGGACCGGACAAGTTCTCCGACGAAGGCATCGGCTCGCGCGAAGACTGGATCATCCGCGCCGAGGACGACTGGCACGGCTTCGGCAACCTGGCGCCGAACTTCAACATGCTGGACCCGATCAAGGCCACCATCGTCAACCCGGGCCTGTCGCTGGACGGCCAGTTCGCCGAGACCGGCATTCCCGCGTCCATCGTCACCAAGTACCTGGCCGAGCACGGCGTGATCATCGAGAAGTGCGGCCTGTACTCGTTCTTCATCATGTTCACCATCGGCATCACCAAGGGCCGCTGGAACACGCTGCTGACCGCTTTGCAGCAGTTCAAGGACGACTACGACAAGAACCAGCCGATGTGGCGCATCCTGCCGGAATTCGCGGCCGCCAACCCGACCTACGAGAAAATGGGCCTGCGCGACCTGTGCCAGCAGATCCACGACTTCTACAAGGCCTACGACGTCGCGCGCCTGACCACCGAGATGTACCTGTCGGACATGATCCCGGCCATGAAGCCGTCGGACGCGTTCGCCAAGATGGCGCACCGCGAGATCGAGCGCGTCGCCATCGACGAGCTGGAAGGCCGCATCACCTCGATCCTGCTGACGCCTTACCCGCCGGGCATTCCGCTGCTGATCCCGGGCGAGCGCTTCAACAAGACCATCGTCGACTACCTGCGCTTCGCACGCGACTTCAACGAGCGCTTCCCCGGCTTCGAGACCGACGTGCACGGCCTGGTCAAGCGCGAAGTGGACGGCAAGCGCGGCTACTTCGTCGATTGCGTCAAGCAATAAGCGACGGTCGCCACACATCCAAGGGCAGCTTCGGCTGCCCTTTTTCTTTTGCCCGGCTGCGCAAATGTAAATGTTTCGTTGCTCGGATGTGACATTTACATAAAATCATCTTAGTTTTCAATTGCTAAAGTTCGGCCAAATACCCGCCAAATCCCGCCAACTTCAGCCAAATAAATTCTTAAGAATTAATAATTTCATTTAACAAAGAAACAAATTTCAAACGTACGCTGACGACTCTTCTACAATCTAGCCCATAGGAAACATTCTCAAGGGCAAGATGATGAAGCGCGATTATCTCAAGCCGGCATCCGGACTGATGCTGGCCATGTTGTTGGCAGCATGCGGCGGCGGTGGCGGCGCCTCGCCGGAGTCCGCCGTCGTCAGCGGCGGCACGCAGTTGGCCAGCATTACGACGGCAACGGGGGCGGCCGCCCCCGCCGCGCCGGCGCAGGACCAGGCACCCGCACCGGCGCCGGTGCGGAGCGGCGGCGCCCCAGCCGCGCTGACGCCGGCGGCGGCGTCGCGCTTCCTGGCGCAAGCCACCTTCGGTCCGACCGCCGTCAGCATCAACGCCCTGGTCGCCAGCAATAAATCGGACTGGATCAATGCCCAGTTCGCGAAGCCGCAAGTACTGCACCGCAGCTACCTCGAGCAGATCGGCGCCACGCTGGCCGCCGGCGCCGTCGTCAGTCCCAGCCAGGTGTACGAGTCGTTCTGGAACCAGGCCGTGACCGGCGACGACCAGTTGCGCCAGCGCATGAAATTCGCGCTGTCGCAGATCTTCGTGATCTCGATGGTCGACGACCAGCTGGCCTCCTCGCCGGCCGGCGTGGCCAGCTATTACGACATGCTGGGCCAGTACGCCTTCGGCAATTACCGCGACCTGCTGCAAGCGGTCGCGCTGCATCCGATGATGGGCATCTACCTGAGCCATCTGCACAACCAGAAGGAATCCGG
Source organism: Duganella sp. CT11-25 (assembly GCF_047302815.1). Taxonomy (NCBI): domain Bacteria; kingdom Pseudomonadati; phylum Pseudomonadota; class Betaproteobacteria; order Burkholderiales; family Oxalobacteraceae; genus Duganella; species Duganella sp. CT11-25. The sequence continues at coordinate 232,976 of NZ_JBKBFD010000001.1, read as the reverse complement.
CAGCCGCGTGCCGGACGAGAACTTCGCCCGCGAGATCATGCAACTGATGAGCATCGGCCTGTACCAGCTGAACGCCGACGGCAGCCTCAAGCTGTCGAACGGCAAGCCCATCGAGACTTACACCCATGACGACGTGGTCGGCATGGCGCGCGTATTCACCGGCTGGAGCTGGGCCGGCCCGGACAAGAGCGTGCAGCGCTTCTTCGGCGGCACGCCTTACGCGGCGCGCACCTGGACCCCGATGCAGATGTACCCGGCGTACCATTCGAGCCTGCCCAAGAATTTCCTGGGTGTCAGCCTCGGCGGCGCCGGCTCGGGCGAGGCCGACCTGAAGGTCGCGCTCGACACGCTGTTCAACCATCCCAACGTCGGCCCCTTCATCGGCCGCCAGCTGATCCAGCGCCTGGTCAGCAGCAACCCCAGCCCGGCCTACGTCGCGCGGGTGGCCGCCGCCTTCGCCAACAACGGCGCCGGCGTGCGCGGCGACATGCGCGCCGTGATCCGCGCCGTGCTGCTCGACAGCGAGGCCGCCGATGCCAACACCGTCAAGAAGCTGCGCGAACCGGTGCTGCGCCTGGCCCACTGGATGCGTTCGTTCAACGCCAAGTCCAAGTCCGGCCGCTTCCTGATGGGCATCACGGATGACCCGATCACCAGCCTCGGACAAACCGTGCTGCGCTCGCCGTCGGTGTTCAACTTCTACCGGCCGTCCTACACCCCGTCCAATACCGCGCTGTCGACGGCGGGCATGGTGGCGCCGGAAATGCAGATCACCGGCGAACCCTCGGTCACCGGCTACCTGAACTACATGCAGCGGACGATCCAGTTCGGCACCGGCGGCGCCAGCGACGTCCAGGCCGACTACAGCGCCGAACTGGCGCTGACGACGCAGCCGGCGCAACTGGTCGACCGCGTCAGCCTGCTGCTGCTCGGCGGTGGCATGTCCACCACGCTGCGCAACCAGATCATCTCGGCGCTGAACGCCGTCAACGTGCCGTCGCCCAATGCCTACAACGCCATGACGATCGATACCGGCCGCAAGAATCGCGTCTACCTGGCGATCTACCTGACGATGGCCTCGCCCGAATACCTGGCGCAACGCTAGAAAGACAAGGACAGCTCATGCACAAGCACAATCAATCGCGCCGCGACTTCGTCGGCAAGATGTTCGCACTGGCCGGCGGCAGCGCCGTGCCGTTCACGCTGAACCTGGCCGCGATGGGCAACGCCGCCGCGCAGGACGCCAGCGACTACAAGGCCATCGTCTGCCTCTTCATGAACGGCGGCAACGACCACTTCAACACCGTGCTGGCCACCGACAGCACTTCTTGGAACGATTACCAGCGCATCCGCCGCACCACCGATGTGGGTTCGATCGCCCTGCCCGGCGTCGGCGCCACCGGCGGCGTGCTGCCGATCGTGCCCAACAGCCCGCAGGGCGGGCGCACCTTCGCGCTGCACCCGTCGCTGCGGCCGCTGAAGGATTTGTTTGACGCCGGCCGCCTCGGCGTGGTCGCCAATGTCGGCACGCTGATCCAGCCGGCCACGCTGGCGCAGTACAAGGCGCGCTCGGTGGCGCTGCCGCCGCGCCTGTTCTCGCACAACGACCAGCAGGCCGTCTGGCAGTCGTCGCAGGCCGAGACCTCGGTCTCCTCCGGCTGGGGCGGGCGCATGGGCGACCTGATGGCGTCGGCCAACGGCAATGCGACCTTCACCTGCGTCTCCAGCGCCGGCAATGCGCTGTTCCTCAGCGGCCGCCAGGTGCGCCAGTACCAGATCAGCGGCACCAATGCAGCGCCTGTCGCGCGCCTCAACGACACGCTGTTCGGCGTGCCGGCATCGGCCAATCCGCTGCGCCAGATCATCACCGGCGAGCAGTCCGATCCGTTCCAGAAAGAGCATGCGGCGGTGGTCGCGCGCGCCGTCAGCTCGCAGGCCGCGTTGAGCAGCGCCATGCTGCCGGCCGGCAGCGGCGTGCCCGATCCGGCGCCGTATGTGAACCCGAACACCGGCGTGGCCGCCGTCAATCCGCTGGCCGTCCAGCTGCAAACGGTGGCCCGCATCATCGGCGGCCGCAATGCGCTGGGCGTCAGGCGGCAAGTGTTTTATGTGAGCCTGGGCGGATTCGACACCCATGATTTCCAGCGCGCCAACCAGGCCGACCTGCTGGCCAAGCTGGCGCACGCGATGGCGTATTTCGACAGCGCGATGGCCAGCCTGCAAGGCGCCGACCTGCGCAAGCAGGTGACGCTGTTCACCGCCTCCGACTTCGGCCGCACCTTCGCCAGCAACGGCGACGGCACCGACCACGGCTGGGGCTCGCACCACTTCGTCATGGGCGGCGCCGTCAAGGGCAAGGATATCTATGGCAGCATGCCGGTGACCGGCCTGGGTCACGCGCTGGACATCGGCTCCGGCGCGCTGCTGCCGACCACCTCGGTCGACCAGTACGGCGCCACGCTGGCCAGCTGGTTCGGCCTGTCGCCGGCCCAGGTTGCCGACGTGTTCCCCAACATCGGCAACTTCAGCACCCGCAACCTGGGCTTCATGGCCTGAGGCCGGCAACGTGATAATCTTGCCGTTTTAAACTTTATGAAAGTTTGACGGCATGGCTATCACCCTGTTGAACCAAACGGCATATCCCGCCGCCTTCCAGATGCACAAGGGCGGACTGGTGCTTGCCGTCCTGCCCGCCATCGAGCCGGGCGCCGAACTTGTGGTGTCGGCGGAATCCGTCTCCTACGAGATCACCGCCGAGATCATATTGAATGGCAATCGCCTGACGTCGGCCCCGGTCGCCTTCGGGGCCGGCAACAACGTCCGCCTGCTGGCGCAGGTAACGCAGCAGCTGCCTGAACAGGCCTATGTCTTCAACGTGATCCCGGTCTACCCCAGCGAACTGGGACAGCTGCAGCTCGCCTCGACCTGCGGTTCGGACGTGCTGTTCCGCATCAGCAGCCAGGGCCATGTCATGCAGACGGTGCTGGTAAACGACCCGCTCGTGGTGGTGAACCTTGCCCTGGACGACATCTACAGCTTCACCGCGGTCATCGACGGCATCACCGTTGGCGCCCTGACCACCTCGAACGGCAACGCCAGCATCACCGCCGTGACCGGTAAATCCGGCCCCGACGGCGAGTTTTTCGAGCTGCAGCTTAGCTGATCAGGCGGCCACGCCGACGGTCAGCGTGACGGTGTAGCCGTCGGTGGCGTTGCCGGTCATGGTGCCCATCTGCAGCGAGTAGCCGTCGCTGAAGACGTTGTCGGTCGCCAGGCTGATCTGCGCCATGTTGCGCACGCTGGCGCTGTAGCCGGTGGTCGCATAGACCTCGTTGCAGGTGGCCACCGGGAAGGTGAACTGCGAGGTCTTGATGCGGTTCGAGGCGCTAGTGCTCTTGGCCAGCGTCGGATACACCTCGAAGTGGATATGCGGCACGCGGCCCGAATAGCAGCCGGGGAAGATCGACTGGAAGGTGGCGGTGCCGGTGCTGTCGGCCGCCTGCACGCCGCGCAGGTAGTTCTCGCCGGTGACGCCACTGGAGTACAGCGAATACAGTCCGTCCAGCGTGCAGTGCCACAGGTAGACCGCATAGCCTTCCAGCGTGGCGCAACTGCCGTTGGTGTTGACGATCTGCAGCTTGATGGTCAGCGGCACGCCGGTGGCGACGCCGGTGGAGCCGTTGAAGCTGCTGCGGATGTCGCTGCGCACCACGCCCGACTGGGTCAGCACGTTGACCACGCCGCCGCTGTTGCTGTTGGTGCCGTCGCCCGGATACGGGCCGCCGGTTTCTTCCGGGATCACCGAGCAGGTGCCAGTCGTCGTGGTCGGCGTGGTGGTGGTGGTCGTTGTGGTGGTGGTCGTCGTCGTGGTCGGCGTGGTGGTGGCCGTGGTCGCGGTGGTGGCCGTGGTGCTGGTGCTGTCGCTGCCGGAACCGCCACCGCAACCGAGTACCGGCAGCGCCGAGGCGCCGGCCAGCAGCCAGCGCAGCGTCTGGCGACGATCGCTGGCCAGGTTGAGCATGGCGGTCAGATCGGCTGCCAGGCTGTGTTCGTGCTTATCGTTATGGGATTCCATACCTACTCCTACTTGGGTGAGAAAACCGCCGCTCCGCACCGTGCGAGGCGGCTGTTGATGCTGCGCGCTACGTTAAACCGTGGTGTTGACCAGGTTGCCGCTGGTGCCGTTGCCGCCGACCTTGGTCGACAACGCTTGCAGGAAGGCGGCCAGCTTGGTGGCGGCGTCGGTGCTGCTGGTGCCGCTGCTGCTATCGGTGCCGTCCGTGCTGGTGCTGCTGGTTGCGCCCAGTTTGTCCAGCAGGTTGGCGAAGGCGCTTTCCAGGTCGCTGACGGCATCGCTGCTGTCGCTGCTGTCGGTACTGGTGGTCGAAGTGTCGCTCGAACCCGAGGTCAGCTTGGCGATCAGGCTCTGCAGATCCGCGTCCATCTTGCCCGGACCGCCGGGACCGCCCTGCTGCTCGCCGTACGGCGGCGGCGCGTCGGCGCTCTCGCTGTTTTGCGCATGCAGCGCGCCCATCAGGCTTTGCAGGAAGCTGCCCAGCGCGGCGGCGATGTCGGTCGCGTCGGTCGTATCGGTACCGTCGGTGCTGGTCGATGCGGTCGAGCTATCGGTGCCGCTGGTGCTGGTGTCGGTGATGCCGATCGACTTGAGCGCCTCGGCGATCGCGTCGGCAAAGCCGCCGCCGTCCGGCGGTGGCGGCGGGCGCACACCGTCGGTGCCGCCGGTGGAGCCGGACGAATTGGTGCTGCTCAGGCGGCTCAGGAAACTGAGCTGGCTGGCGGCGCTGGTGGAACTCAGGGCGCTGATGGACATACGGTTCTCCGCTTGTAAGTTAAAAGAATGTTACGGGGGACTGCACTGAAAAACTCATGGGCGCTGTGGGCGGCCAGGCTTGTCTTCGGCCTGCTGCTTGCGCTGTTCCGGGGTCAGCACGGCCAGCAGCTTCTGCCGGGTGCGCACGTGCTGCAAGGCGATGTTGGCGTTTGCCGTGGCGGCGGACTGGGCCAGCGCGGCGGCTTTGGCGTCGTCGTACTGGTCGGCCAAGGCCAGCGCGTGCAGCGCCGCGCTGGCCTTGGCGGCGGCCTTGGACTGCTCGCGCAGGTATGGCGCTTCGGCGTGCAGGATCGCGAAAATCTTGTCTTCCTGGGCTTCGGTCAATTCGACGCCGTGGAAAAATGGCGGCCGGCCGGGACCGAAGCCAGCGCCCGGACCGAAGCCGGGACCATGCTCGGGAACGCCACGCTCCGGACCGTCGGAACCGCGCCCCGGGCCGTCGTGCCCGTCTTCGCCCTGCATCATCGGCGGGCGACCGGCGCCCATGTCATCGGCACGCGCCACGCTGGTTACAGCAAACAGCGGGAGCGCCACTGCGGCAGCCAGCAAGATATTGTGTACGCTTGGTTTTAGTGTTTTCATGCAAACAATCCTTGGTTGGAAGAGAGTGATTATTCTCTGGCCTCCCCGTGTAAAGTGGCGTTAGGGCAACGTAAATCGACGTAAAGGTGATGTTTTGACAGCTAATTCCCGCACGGAAACGGGTTGTAAAACGGGGTAAAAGGCGGCGGAAAGCCGCATGGAGGCTGTTATGATGGGCGATCCAAATGTAAAAAAGACGCGCAGCAAATGAAGAGCAAAGTACTGCTGATAGACGACGACATCGAACTGGTGGGCATGTTCAAGGAATACCTGGAACAGGAAGGTTTCGATGTCAAGGCCGTGCACGACGGCGAAGCCGGCACCGCCGAAGCCTTTACCGGCATGTATTCCATCGCCATCCTCGACGTGATGATGCCGCGCATGAACGGGCTGGAAACGCTGCGCCGCATCCGCACCAACAGCCAGTTGCCGATCCTGATGCTGACCGGGCGCGGCGACGACACCGACCGCATCGTCGGCCTCGAACTGGGCGCCGACGACTACGTGGCCAAGCCATGCACGCCGCGCGAGCTGACCGCGCGCATCCGCGCCATCCTGCGCCGCGCGCAAAGCGCGCCGGTCGACAACGGCGCGCAAGCCACGCTGACCGTCGGCCAGCTGACCATGTGGCCGGAACAGCGCCGCGCGGCCTGGGGCGGCGCCAAGCTGGAACTGACCAGCACCGAATTCAACCTGCTCGAAGTACTGGCCCGCAACGCCGGCCGTCCGGTCAGCAAGAACACCCTGTCCGAGCAAGGGCTGGGCCGTCCGCTGGCGCGCTTCGACCGCAACATCGACGTCCACCTCAGCAGCCTGCGCCACAAGCTCGGCACCATCGCCGACGGCCGCTCCTGCCTGCAGACCGTGTACCGCCTGGGCTATCAGCTGATCAAGGAGTAAGCCCGTGGGTCGTCTGTTCTGGAAGTTTTTCCTGTCCATCCTGTGCGCGCAGCTGGCCGCGACCGTCGGCATCGGCGGCGCCATCTGGCTCAAGAACCGCAACCAGCTTTCCAATTCGCCGGTCAGCCTGGACACCAGCCCGCCGGCCGAAATGGCCATCAACGCCGCCGCCGCCACGCTGGAATATGGCGGCGTGCAGGCGCTGCGCCGCATGCTGGAAAACATGGAGCGCCATCGCGTCTACGCGGTCGACGAGCAGGAGCATGAACTGCTGGGCCGCCAGGTCACCCCTTCCGCGCTGCAGGAATCGCGCATCCGCCTGAAAGAGGACGGCAAGCGCCGCGTGGTGCGCCAGGTCTTGGCGCAGGACGGCAAGCGCTACCTGCTGTTCCTGCCGTCGGGCGAACGCATGCGCGGCCTCGATGGCGAGACCCGGCCATTGCTGGCCACGTTGGGCAGCGGCGCGGCGCTGGCGATGAAGGCCGCATCGGTGCTGCCGGACGGCCGTGACGAGCGTCGCGGCCCGAACCAGGACAACCGTCCACCGGGCGGCGACAGAATGATGGCCGGCGAACCAGGCCCGCCGCCGGACGCCGCGCGCGGCCCCGGTCCTGGCCCCGGTCCTGACGGCGCGCTCGGCCCTGGCCCCGGCCCCGACGGTCCGGGCATGCAGGGCGAGCGCCGCGACGGCGACCAGCGCGGCCAATGGGGCCCGCGCATCCAGCCGCTCGGCCCCTGGGTGCCGCTCGCGGCCGCTACCGCGGCCAGCCTGCTGTTCGCGGTCTTGCTGGCATGGTATTTCTCGCGCCCGATCCGCGCGCTGCGGCAAGCCTTCGACGCCGCCGCCAACGGCGACCTGGCGCCGCGCTTTGCCACCGCCTCCGGCAAGAGCGGCACCGAGCTCAACGACCTCGGCCGCGACTTCGACCGCATGACGGCGCGCCTGCGCAACCTGATCGATGGCCAGACGCGGCTGCTGCACGATGTCTCGCACGAACTGCGCTCGCCGCTGGCGCGGCTGCAGGCCGCCATCGGCCTGGCCCACCAGCAGCCGGAGAAATGGAGCGCATCGATGGAACGCATTGAGCGCGAAAGCGTGCGCATGGATAAGCTGGTCGGCGAGCTGCTGACGCTGGCGCGCCTGGAAGCCGGCGCCATCAAGGCCAGCCAGGAAGAAATCAGCATGGCCGAACTGCTCGACCAGATCGCCGACGATGCCCGCTACGAGGCGGCCAGCCAGCAACGCACGGTGATGCAGGAAGGCGAGGCCGACGTGCTGGTCACCGGCCAGGCCGACCTGCTCGGCCGCGCCATCGAGAATGTGGTGCGCAACGCCATCAAGCACAGCCCCGAGGGCGGCGAGGTCCAGCTGCAACTGCGCACCCAGCCGGATGCGCGCCAGCTGTACATCCGCGTGCTGGATCGCGGCCCGGGCGTGTCGCAGGCCGACCTGGAAACCATCTTCCAGCCCTTCTTCCGCTCCAGCAACGCCAGCACCGAAGGCCACGGCCTCGGACTGGCGATCGCCCAGCATGTCATCCAGGCCCACGGCGGAAGTATAAAAGCCACCAACCGTGCGGGTGGTGGCTTGTGTGTGGAGATGATATTGCCGGTTAAGCGGTAGTATCGATCACGCTGCCGACGGTGGCGTAGCGCGACTTTTCGCTGTCCGTCGCGGTGGCGCTGGCGCTGGACGACGATTGCTCCTGTTTCGCCGCCGCGGCGGCCTGGGCCTGCTGCGCGGCCTTCTGCGCGGCCGCCGCCTGCAGCTGGGCGATCTGCGCCTCGATCGCCTGCACCTGCGACTGCAGCAATTCCGCCTTCTGCTTGCCGGCGTCGGAGGTGTCCTTGGTGGCCTCCGTCAATTCCTTTTGCACCGTCTGCAGCTGCTTCTGCAACGCCGCGATGGCGCTGCCGCTATCCGAACCGCCGCTGCTGCCGGCCGCCGCCGTACTCGATCCCACTGCTGTCACCATGCTTCGCTCCCATTAATTTGTTCATTAATGACTATATCGGCAAAACAAAAGCGGGCCATAGCCCGCTTGGTGTAAAGACAGGTAAAGACCCGTTTAAGCCTTCGGCAAGGTCACGCCGTGCTGGCCCTGGTATTTGCCGTTGCGGTCCTTGTACGAGACGTCGCACACTTCGTCGCTTTCGAAGAACAGCACCTGCGCGCAGCCTTCGCCGGCGTAGATCTTGGCCGGCAGCGGCGTGGTGTTGGAGAACTCCAGCGTCACGTAGCCTTCCCATTCCGGCTCGAACGGCGTCACGTTGACGATGATGCCGCAGCGCGCGTAGGTCGATTTGCCCAGGCAGACCGTCAGCACGCTGCGCGGAATGCGGAAGTATTCCATGGTGCGGGCCAGCGCGAAGGAGTTCGGCGGGATGATGCAGACATCGCTTTTGACATCGACGAAGGAGTTCGAATCGAAGTTCTTCGGATCGACGATGGTGCTGTTGATGTTGGTGAAAATCTTGAACTCGTCGGCGCAGCGAATGTCGTAGCCGTAGGACGAAGTACCGTAGGAGATGACCTTGCGGTCGCCTTCCATGCGCACCTGGTCAGGGTAGAACGGCTCGATCATTCCGTGCTGCTCCGCCATACGGCGTATCCATTTATCGCTTTTAATCGTCATCGCAAGGCATTCCTAAATTACAGAGACAGGCGCGGCTGCGCCGAATGCACGAGATTTTACGCTAAAGCCTCGCTTTTCAGAACCTTTTTGAGCGATTCCGCCCCCAGCAGGCCGGCGATCATTTGCTTGGTGGCATCGGCGGCGGCGGCCGGCGTCTCCATCGGGAACAGATGGCCGCCGGGGATGATGCGGAAATGCCCGCCCACCAGCGCCTGCGTGTGGCCCAGGCCCGATTGGCTGGTCTCCCACGAATCGACGCCGCCGATGAAACCGATCGGCACCGGGAACTGCCCGCGCACCAGCTTCGGCAGGTGATGCGGCAGGCTGGCGTAGACCTTGGTTTCCTGCTCGCGGGTGAAGCGCAGCTGCACGCCTTCCGGGTGCGGTTTCAGGCCGCTGTCCATGTAATCGGCCAGCACGCCGGGCGCCCAGGCCGCGAACAGGTCCTTGCCGGCGAAATGCTCGTAGGCCGATTGCGCCGATGGCCACACATTGCGGCGGCGGATGGAGAATTTAGCCGGAGGAACGTGGTTGGCGCGGCCGCTCAATTTGATCAGCCGCCAGGCCAGCGCGCGCCAGCCGGCGACCACCGGCGCATCCAGCATCACCACGCAGCGCACCAGGTCCGGCCGCGCGTGCGCCACCATCAGGCTCAGCATGCCGCCCAGCGAATGGCCGACCAGGATCACCGGCTCGGTGTAGCGCGTGGTCAGCTCGTTGATGTATTCCTCGACCAGGTGCGGCCAGCAATCGGTGACCGGATAGCGCGGATTGTGCGCATGCATGTCGAGCGCCTGGATATCGAAATCGTCGGCCAGCAGCGCAAAGAACTGGCGGTACACGCCCGCCGGGTAGCTGTTGGCGTGGGCAAAATGCAGCTTGGGCTTGCTCACAAGCGGTCTCCGTATGGTTATTGTCGACCAATTGTAATGTGTGTTCCCTTCATTGGCTGGTGGAAAGGCTCTAATTTAGCGGCGCTCCAGCATCGCTTGCGGGCCTCCCAGCTTATCCACATAGCAGCTTTTTTCAGGCGTGAGGCCGTGCGCGAGGCAATCGTAGTACGCGGCCAATCGCGGAATGCTGGCCGCGCCATTTGTCTCATAAAAATCAAGGAGGATCAAATCCGCCACCGCGTAATTCGCCCCGTTCGATTCCTCACTGAGAATATCCCAGTTGAAATTATCAATGTCTACCAACTCCACCGGCGTAAGGCGGCTGCCCGACGCCTGCAGTTTGCGCTTGAGTTCCGCTCTCCATTGTTTAATGCTGTCAGCCTCGCCATTGCCTCCGGCCAGGAAAGTGAACAGGCCGGCCATGCCCTCCGCCAGCCATGGCCTGGCCCGTTCGGAATTGCCGCCCGACAGATCGTATTGCAAGGAATGCGTCATTTCATGCCAGACCCGCCGCTGCAGTTCGACCTGGTCGTAGGGCGGAATCGCCTTGATCATCAAGGTATCCGCGTCCAGGTATGCCAGCCCGTTAGTCCAGCGCGCCTGTTGATCCGGGTATTGAATGACATAACCCTTGGCGTGCGACTCGTAATCGGAAACACTATTGCTGAGTTTTATCTTGATCGGGTGCTTGCGTGTAACGCCCAGCTCTTGCAGCGCAAGCGTATAACTGGTGACCGCGCTCCGCACCAAAGAAGTAAAACGCTCGGTGTTATTTTCTTGCGTGGAAGGTATTACGGACTCACCGGCGGACGCGGTATTCAACGACAAACACAATAACATTATTGCAATAGAACCCAATGCCGAACATTTCATCACATATCCTAAAATGCAAAAATAACATGAGGCAACTTTTGCATAGGGTATTGAGTATGTCAATCTAACAACTGAAGAAAAACAATTAATTACAATACAACGCAATACGTTACTTTCTATTGCGCCTGCCAGTATCGGCGGCGCTCCTGGCGATATGCGCTAATCCGCAGATCCGCGCCGAAGTCCAGCGTCACCGCGCCCGCCTGGTCGGTGCGCAGGCGCTGGATGTGCAGCTCTCCGTAGCGCTCGTAAATCTCTTTTTTGGGATGCTGATATCGATTCCGGTATCCCACCTGGAACACCGCCGCCTGGGGACGTACCGCCAGCAGGAAGGCCGGCGTCGAGCTGGTGCCGCTGCCGTGATGGGGCGCCAGCAATACCTCCGCTTGCAGGCGGCCGGCATCGCGCTCCAGCAGTTGCGCCTCCTGCGCGGCTTCGATATCGCCGGCCAGCAGCATGGACTTGCCGTTGGCGGTGATCTTCAGCGTGCAGGTGCGGGCGTTGGGCTTGAGCGTGGTGTCGGCATAGCTGGCCGGCAGCGGGTGCAGCATCTCGAAGCGCACGCCGTCCCAGGTCCAGCCCTGCCCTGCCGCGCACTGCACATGCTGGCGCGCGGCCTGCGCGATGGCGTGGCGCGGCGACAGCGACGACAGCACCCAGCCGACGTCCACCCCATCCAGCACCGCCAGCGCGCCGCCCGCGTGATCGATATCGCTGTGCGAGATCACCACGCCATCCAGCGCCGCGATACCGCGCGCCCGCAGGTACGGCAGGATGATGCGGTTGCCGGCATTGGACTCGGGGCCGTAGGACGGGCCGGCGTCGTACAGCAGCCGGTGGCCGCTGGTCTCGATCAGCAGCGCCATGCCCTGCCCCACGTCGAAGGCGGTGACGTTCATGCGGCCCGGCTCGGGATGCGACGGCTCGGCGGCCAGCAGCGGCACCCAGGTCGCCAGGCCCAGCCAGCGCACCGGCCAGCCGCGCGGCGCCAGCAGCCAGATGGTGCCGAACATGGCCCAGCAGAACAGCCAGAACGGCGGCACCGGCGCGCTCCAGATGGCGTAACGCATGCCGCTGAACCATTGCAGGCAGGCCGCCAGCCACGCGACCAGCAGATGCGCGAGGCCGAGCACCGGCGCCGCCAGCGGCGCTGGCAGCATGCTGCCGATCAGCGCGAGCGGCGTGACGACAAGGCTGATCAAGGGAATCGCGACGGCGTTGGCCAGCGGACTGACCACCGAGACCTGGCCGAACAGCAGCATCGTCAACGGCACCAGGCCCATTGTCACGGCGTACTGCGTATGCGCGCCGGCGCGCAGCGCCAGGCCGAACTGCTGCCGGCGCGAAGGCGCGGCGGCCTGCGTGCCGGCATGGGGCGCGGACTGCGGGCCGGAATCGCGATAGGGTTGCCGCGCCGCGCGCAACGTGACGCGGCCCACCGTCGCATAAAGGATGATGGCGACCGCGCCGAACGAGAGCCAGAACCCCGGCCACAGCACCGCCCACGGATCGATCACCACCACCACGCCCAGCGCCGTGCACAACACGTGCGAGACGCTGGCGATCCGGTTCAGCCACAGCGCGGCCGCGACCACCATCAGCATGTACAAGGTGCGCTGCGCCGGCACGCCGAAGCCGGCCAGCAGCACATAGAACAGCGCCGTCGCCGCACCGGCCAGCGCCGCGACCTTTTGCGCCGGCAGCAGCAAGGGCAGCTGCGCGCGCGTAAAGAACGAATGGCGCCACAGCGTAAAAGCCGCCAGCGCGAACAGCCCCGCCACCATCGTAATATGCAAGCCACTGATGCTGACCAGATGACCAATTCCCGTGCGGTTGAAGACCTTCCAGTCGGATTGATCGATGCCGCGCTGGTCGCCGACGACCAGTGCGACGATCACGCCCGCATACGGCTTATCCGGCAGCGCGGCGAAGATGCGCGCGCGCAGCACCGCGCGGCTGTGCTCAATGACGTTGCCGGCGCTGAGGACAAAGCTGTCAAGCCGGCGGTTGTCCCGCGCCGGCCGCACATAGCCGGTCGCGCGCAGGCCCTGCTCCAGCAGCCACGCTTCATAATCGAAGCCATAAGGGTTCGCGTTGCCGTGCGGCCGCTGCAAGCGAACGGTCAGCTGCCAGCGCTCGCCGGGCTGCACGTCCCCCACCTCGGTCACCTGGTCGCGAAAGCCGGAATACCACGACACCGCGATACGTGGCGGTACCGCACCCTGCGCGCCCAGCACCTGCTCCACCGCGAGATTGAACCGCACACCCTGCGCAAACCGGTAAGGGAGATTGTCGATGGTGCCGATGACGGTGAAGTCGCGCCCCTCGTCGGCGACGGCCAGTTGCGGCGCCAGCGCGCCATGCGCAAGCCAAGCCGCCCAGAAAAAGCCGACAGCACAGCCGGTCGGCAGCGCCGCCCAGGCACGCAAGCCGGCCGGCATCCGCGACAACAGAATGAGCCAGACCGGCAGGACGCCGGCGGCAACGGCGATCAGCGAGGCAGCCGGCAGCGACGCCTGCATCTGCAAGCACGCCGCGCCCGCGGCAAAGCCGATAATCGCCATCCGCATAGCATCGCCTCCCATCCGGCGATACTACGCAAACAACAACGGCGGCAGGCTTGCGCGCCGCCGCCGTTTGATACAGCTCAGATCAGACTACAGTTTCCAGCGCAGCGACAGGCCGATGACGCGGTCGTAGCGGCGGATGTCGCGCGGATTGGATGGGATGCCGTGGTAGTCGTTGTACGTGCGGTCGGTCAAGTTTTCCACATCCAGCGTGATGCCCACGTTGTCGCTGATCTTGTACGAGATCGACGCATCGGCGGTCTTGATCGGGTCGACGATCAGGTCGAAGCCCAGGCCGCGATAGTTGTACGTATCGACAAAGCTCGAACGGTAGTTGTAGGCCAGGCGGCCTGACCACGGGCCGCGCTCATACAGGGCGACGAGGTTGACGGCGTTCTTCGACATGTTGACGAACGGGGTCTCGACGCCGCCATCCTCCAGGTGGCCCTGCATGTAGGTGTAGTTCGCCTCCAGGCCGAAGCCGTTCAGCCAGCCCGGCAGCCAGTCATAGAACTGACGGTACGACAGCTCGACGCCTTTCAGTTCGCCGCCGTTGAGGTTGCGCGGACGGTCGATCAGGTAGCGGATGCCGTTCACGGTTTCAAAGGTCGAGCGGCGGATCACGTAGTTCTTGAAGTCGTGCTTGAACAGCGTCGCGGTGACGCTGCCGGTCGGCGCGAAGTACCATTCGGCCGCGACGTCGGCGTTGGTGCCTTCGATCGGCTTCAGGTCCGGATTGCCGCCGGTCGCGGTCGGATCGACGGTGCCGCCGCCGCCGGCGTTGTAGGTGGTGCCGGGGTTGAAGTCGGCGAACGCCGGACGCTGGATCGCCTTGCCGGCGTTGAAGCGCAGAATGACATCTGGCGTCAGCAGCGCTTTCAGCGTCAGGTTGGGCAAGGCGTCGGTGCTCGAGGTTTTCTGGTTGACCGCCACCGGGGTCAGCACGCCGTTGGTGTAGATGCCGTTGAAACCGTTCACGTTCAATTCGGTGCGGACCACGCGCACGCCGGCCGTGCCTTCGACCGGAACGTCGGCGAGATGGAAGCCGAACTTGGTCTTGCCGTAGATCGCCGAGGTGTCTTCCTCGTTCTTGTACAGCGAGTATGGGTCCGCCGGCTGGCGGCCCGCCGTGCGGCCATACAGCACGCGCAGCTTGTCCATGTTCGCATGCAGGTAGCTTGCGCATGGCGTCAGCCATTGCGCCAGGCCGTAGTCATTCGCCATTTCCATCGAAGGACAGGCCAGGCCGGCCATCGAGCCTACGCTCGGCAGGCCGCCGGCCGGCGGCGAGATCAGGCCGTTGCTCTCGTGCTGGTAGGAAGCCTTGCGCTTGGCCAGGCGCGCGCCGAACGAGACCTCGCGGAAGAAGCCGTCGGTGCCCGGATTGTAGGTGGCGTCGGCGCGCCAGTCGTTCGACTGGCCGTGCGAGCTGCTCCAGTTGTCGAAGAAGGTATGCATGCGGTAGTTCGCCGGATCCATCATGTTGTAACCCGGATAGGTGAAGTAGCCGCCGCCGTTGCGGTAGGTCTCGCCGCTGACGGTCGGTGGCGACGCCAGCATGTCCATGATCGGGAAATCCTGCTTCCACTTGCTGTTGGTGCGGGCGAATTCGGTGGTGACGGTCCAGTCGTCGCTGAGCTTCCAGCGCGCGCCGAGCGCGCCCTGGTGGGCCTCGGAATCGTCGTTCGGCGCCTGCGTCGACGACAGCGTGAACGGATTCGAATTCGGGCTGGTGACTGTGGCGACCTGGTTGGTGCCGGGGATCAGCGTGTACTGCGAATTCGGACCCCAGCCCTGGCTGGAGACGAAGAACTGGCGCTGCGCGTCGTGATCGATGCGGGTCGACCAGCCTTCGGCGAACATCTCGAACTGGCGGTCCGGACGCCACTGGAGCGCCCAGTTGGCGGCGGTGCGCTCGCGTTTACCCTGGTACAGCACGTGCCCGAGGTCGAACGGGCCGGTCACCGGCGAGCTGGCGCCAAGCACTTTCTCCGGCGGCGAGTTGAAGGTCACCTCGTCGTGGTAGTTGCCCTTCTGGTAGGACAGGCCGACCAGCGCGCCGACCTCGCCGATGCCGGTGGTCCAGCGGTTGCTGACGGTGCCCGAGACCTGCGGATCGTTGGTCTTGGACTTGTCGCGGTTCTCGACGCGGCCGGCGATGTTGGCGCTGAAGCCCTTGTTGTCGAACGGACGCGCGGTGCGCACGTCGATCACGCCGGCGGTGCCGCCTTCGACCATTTCCGCGCCCTGCGTCTTGTAGACGTCCACCCGCTGCAGCATGGTGGTCGGGATGTCGGCCAGGTACAGGCTGCGGTTGTTCGAGGTGTACACCTCGCGACCGTTCAGCAGCGTCACCAGGCCGGACAAGCCGCGGATCACGACCGAGCTGGCTTCGCCGAATTCACGGCGGATCTGCACGCCGGACACGCGGCCCAGGATCTCGGCCACGTTCTTGTCGGGGAACTTGCCGGCTTCCTCGGCGACGATCGAGTCGATCACCTCGTCGGAATTTTTCTTGATGGCCTGCGCGCTCTGGGCGGCGCGGCGCACGCCGCTCACCAGCACCGAGGTGACCGGCGCGGCGGCCTGCTCCTTGTCGGCGGCCGATTGCGCGTCCTGCGCCCACACGGAGGCGGTGCTGACCAGGCCAGCGCCGAGCAGCACGGCGGTCGAGAGTTTAAGGGTGAATGGGCGTGCGGAATGGGCCGCGATGCGGCCGCCGGTTTGGATGTTCATATGTCTCCCGTTGTGGTTTTTTTTGTGCAGTTTTAGTACTGCTGAAAATCATCTTATGGAGATCACAACAAACGATCCAATCGTTTTTTTTCGTTGCTTGATACTGTTTTGCGTATCACCCGGCGGGAACGAGCATGCGGGGAATCGCCGCTTTGGCGTTGGCGCTGGTGGCCGCCGCAACCGCCTCCACGGGCATGCCGCGCAGTTCGGCGAGCACCTGGCCGATACGGGGGATCTGGTCCGGACTGTTGCGGCCGGGGTGTATCCAGCTCGGTGAAATGTCCGGTGCGTCGGTTTCCAGCACGATGGATTCGAGCGGAAGTTCAGCCGCCATGCGGCGTATTTGCAACGCCCGGGTGAAAGTCATGGCGCCGCCGAAGCCCAGCTTGAAGCCAAGTTCGATATAGCCCTGCGCCTGCTGGAAGCTGCCGTTGAAGGCGTGGGCGATACCGCCGGCGGGACGGATCTGGCGCGCGTGCTTGAGCACCACGTCCTGCGAGCGGCGCACGTGCATCAGCACCGGCAGCTCGAAGTCGCGGGCGATCTTGAGCTGCTCGCGGAAGAAGAAGATCTGCTTCTCGCGCATGGCCGGCTCGGTCAGCATCGGGATGAAGAAGTCCAGGCCGATCTCGCCGAGTGCGACAAACCGCGGGTCGGCCAGCGCGACAGCGACCTGCTCGCGCAGCACGCGCAGGTCATCCTCCGCCGCATGCGGCACGTAGATCGGATGGATGCCCAGCGCGTAGCAGGCGTTGTCCACGCTGGCGGCCAGCTGCGCCACCACCGGGAAGTTGGCCGTCTCCACCGCCGGGATCACGATCATGCCGACACCCTGCGCCCTCGCCTGCAGCGCCTGCGCGGCCGACTCGCCGCCGAATTCGTGGGCGTCGAGGTGGCAGTGGGTGTCGATCCACATGATGGCTTACTCCTGGTACGGCTTCAGGCCTTCGTCGGTCAGGCGCAGCACGCGGTCGCAGCGGCGCGCCAGTTCGATATCGTGGGTGACGATGACGAAGGCCGTGCCCAGGGTGCGCGACAGCTCCAGCATCAGGTCGAAGATCTGCTGCGCGGTGGCGTGGTCGAGGTTACCGGTCGGCTCGTCGGCCAGCACGCAGGCCGGCTGCGTGACCAGCGCGCGCGCCAGGGCCACGCGCTGACGCTCGCCGCCGGACAGCTCGCCCGGCACGTGCGTGACGCGCTTGGCCAGGTTCACGCGCGTCAGGATCTGCTGTGCGACCGAGGTGGCCTCGCTGCGCTTGACGCGGCGTATCATCAGCGGCATGGCCACGTTGTCCAGCGCCGAGAATTCCGGCAGCAGGTGGTGGAACTGGTAGACGAAGCCCAGCGACGCGTTGCGCAGGTCGCCGCGCGCGGTTTCGTTCAGGCTGGCGAAGTCCTTGCCCAGCAAGGTGACGCTGCCCTTGGTCGGCGTATCGAGGCCGCCCAGCAGGTGCAGCAAGGTCGATTTTCCCGAGCCGGAAGCGCCAACGATGGCCACGCGCTCGCCGCGCCGCACGTCGATATCGATCCCGGCCAGCACCTGCACCGAGTACGTTCCTTGCGTGAAGGTCTTGCCCAGGCCACGGCAGGACAGGACCACCGGTTCCGGATTGGCCGCGGGATGAGTGGCAGGATTATTCATAGCGCAGCGCCTCCGCAGGTTTCACGCGGGCGGCCCACCAGCTCGGGTAGATCGTCGCCACAAAGGCCAGCACCACGGCCACGCAGCCGATCTTGGCCACGTCCGGCCAGCGCAGGTCCGACGGCACTGTGCTGATGTAGTAAATATCCTTCGACAAGAACTGCACTCCCAATAAATGTTCGATAAACGGCACGATGACGTCGATGTTGAGCGCCACCAGCACGCCGCCGGCCACGCCGAGGGCGGTGCCGAGGATGCCGACCAGCGCGCCCTGGATCATGAAGATCTTCATGATCGAGCGCGGCGAAGCGCCCAGCGTGCGCAGGATGGCGATGTCGGCCTGCTTGTCGGTCACGGTCATCACCAGCGTCGACACCAGGTTGAACGCGGCCACCGCGATGATCAAGGTCAGGATGATGAACATCATGCGCTTCTCGGTCTGCACGGCGGCGAACCAGTTGGCGTTGAGCTTGGACCAGTCGCGCATGATCAGATCACCGGACATGGAATTCTTCAAGTCCTGCGCCACTTGCGGCGCGCGGTGCATGTCCGACAGCCGCAGGCGCAGGCCGGCCGGCGCGTCCATGCGCAGCAGTTTCTCGGCGTCGGTCAGGTGCACGAAGGCCAGCGCCGAATCGAACTCGTTGTGGCCCGCTTCAAAAATGCCGACCACGGTGAAGGAGCGTACGCGCGGCAGCACGCCGGCCGGTGTCGGCTGGCCCTGGGCCAGCGCCAGCGTGACCTTCTCGCCGAGGTTGACGCGCAGCGTGCGCGCCAGCTCGATGCCCAGCACGATGTTGTAGCTGCCCGCTTGCAGCGCGTTAAAGTTACCGCGCCTGGTCTGCTTGGCGACGTCGGAGACGGCGGGTTCCTGTTCCGGCAGCACGCCGCGGATGATGGCCGGGCGCAGCACGTCGTCGCGCACCAGCATGCCCTGGGTCTCGGCGAACGGTGCGGTGCCGATCACTTCCGGATTCTTGCGGGCCTCGGCGGCCTCGGCCTCCCAGTTCGGCATCGAGCCGCGGGCGTCGAAGATCTCGACGTGGGCCAGCACCGACAGCATGCGGTCGGTGACTTCCTTCTGGAAGCCGTTCATGACCGACAGCACGACGATCAGCGCGGCCACGCCCAGGCCGATGCCGGCCATCGAAATCAGGGAAATAAAGGAGATAAAACTATTGCGTCCGCTGCGCTTGCCGGCCCGCGTATAGCGCAGGCCGACCAGCCACTCAAACGGCAAATTCTTGAGAATGCTCATGGGCTCCGGAGGGAATCAAGGTAATGAGCCCGCAGTTTGCCATACAAATAGGATTTCATGGGTGAAACACCCCACAAAAACGGGGTCAGGTCCGGCAATTGGACATGAGCTCGTGTCCAGTTGCCGGACCTGACCCCGGATTTTGCTTAAGAACTGATTAAGCGCTGAACTTCGGGCTTGGGCGCGACTTGCGGCGGCCCATCAGACCCATCAGGCCGAGGCCGGCGGCCAGCATGGCCCAGGTGTCGGCTTCCGGTACCGGGGCGGCACCGATCAGCGTCTGCGATGCGCTGTTGTCCGGGTTGACGCCGGTGAAGATGGTGTACAGGTAGGTGCCGTTCAGCGTCGTGACGTGGGAGGCCGTCTCCAGCATGCTCGCCGCATCGGCGACGCGGGCGTCGCCGCCCTCGGTGAAGTACTGCGCGCCGGTGGTGGCGTACAGCTTGCCGTCGTCGGCTTGCAACTCCCATAGCGCCAGCTGGAAGGAGAACTGCTTGTCGGCGTTGCCCAGGGTGCTGGCGTACGAGGATTCGTACAGCGCGCGGATGCTGTTGCTGACCACGCCCGTGCCGACGTTGTAGGTCGCGCTATAGGTCGAGAACTGGCCCAGTTGCACGTCCGGCTGGAAGCAGTAGGCCAGGAAGGTCTGACGGTAATCGGTGGCGTTGGTCATTTCGTAGACCGACACCGATACCGCCGGGAACGGGAAGCCCGGCTCGGGATTGATCAGTTTCGCGCCGAGGTCGACCAGCAGGCCGCCCGATGGATCCTGCACCTGGTGGTTGTAGGCGTCGCCGTCGGTCGATGCATGGCTGGCGCCGGAGAATGCCAGGGCGATGGCGAAGGCGGCGGTGTTCAGTGCGTGCGTGATTTTCATGGTGTCTTCTCTCTGTGAAATTATTAAAAGTTATGCGTGGACCGCCGGCGCCTGGCCAACCAGCTCGGCCATGTTCGGCGTGACGATGCCGGCGGCGGCGGCATCGGCCGCGTCGACGTTGAAGTAGACGTCGGTCATGTCGGCCGTCTTGCCGTTGCTCAGCGTGACGCTGCTGCGCTCCAGGTGCAGGTTGTTGTTCGCGTCCACGAACGGCAGTTCGGTGTAGGCCACCTTCAGGCTGACCACGCCGGCCGCTTCCAGGCTGACCAGCTCGCCCGCATCGGTCTTGCCGTTGCTGTTGGCGTCCTGCCAGATCCGCAGGCTGCCGAACAGCGCGTCGGCGGCGTCGACCAGGCCGTCGCCGTTGCTGTCGTAGCTGGCCAGCTTGGCGAAGCCGGAACCCTTGCTGGCGCCGCCGAACAGTTCGCCGATGTCGTCGATCTGGCCGTTGCCGTTGCTGTCGATGGCCAGGAAGCCGTCATTGCCGGACAGCCAGCCCGACTGGATCGCCTTGCCGGTGCCGAGCAGGTCGAAGCTGCCGGTCATGTCGGCGCGGGCGATGGTGTGGATGCCGTCGCCGTTCAGGTCGATCGCGATCGGCGTGATGGTGGCGTCCCAGCTCATGTCGTTCTTGCCCGACGTCAGCGTGATGGTGTCGGTCTTGGTGACGTTGGTCAGCGCCTTGCCGTCGCCGGCGACGTCGGAGTCGATGGCGTCGTTGCTGCCGGTGTTCTTCACGCCCCACTTCCAGTCGCTCATGTTGTAGGTGCCGTGGTCGGAGGCGAACGTGACCTTCACATTGGTCTTGTCGAATACCAGGTAATAAGTGCCCGGCGTCAGATCGGTGAACTTGTAGTTGCCGTTGGCGTCGGTCTTGATCGTCGAGCCCAGCTTGGTGTTGGTGGCGGCGTCGTACAGCGAGACGCTGATGCCGCCGATGCCTTCCTCGCCGCTGTCCTGGATGCCGTTGTGGTTGGCGTCGCGCCAGACCTTGTCGCCGATGCTGGCCTTGCGGTAGATGCCGGCGTCCTCGGTCACGATGTCCTGGCCCACGCCCAGCGCGATGGCGCCGGTTTTGCCGGTGCTGCCGGAAATGCTGGTGATGTCGGAGTCGGTGGCGTCGGTGCCGGCGCCGGTCTTGGTGAAGAACCAGCCGCTGCCGTTGGTGACTTCCACCTTGTAGTTGCCGGCCGCCAGGTCGTCGAACAGGTACTGGCCGCCGTCATGGGTGACGGTGGTGCCCTTGAGCGCGCCGCTGGTGGCGTCGTACAGCTTGACGGTCACGCCGTCCACGCCCTTCTCGCCGCTGTCCTGCACGCCGTTGTAGTTCAAGTCTTCCCACACGCGGTTGCCGATACTGCCGGTCTTGACCAGGCCGGCGTCGATGGTCTTGTCGGTCACGCCGGAATTGAGCGTGAATTGCGCGGTCACGCCGTTGCCGTCGGCGTCGGAATCGGCGCTGTCGCTGCCGCCCTGATTCTGCCTGGTGAACAGGTAGCCGTCCACGGCGCTGAACTTGACCGAATACTTGCCCGGCGTCAGGCCGGTGAACGAGTACAGGCCGTTGGCGTCGGTGGTGTCGGTGGCGATCGCCACGCCCTTTTCGTTCAGCAACGTGACCTTGACGTTTTGCGCGCCCGCCTCGCCGCTTTGCTGGACGCCGTCGCCGTTGGTGTCGTACCAGACCTTGTCGCCGATTTCAGCTTTCTGGTACAGGCCGGCGTCCATGTTGGTGACGTTCTGGCCGGCGCTCACGGTGACCGAGCCCAGCTTGCCGCTGCTGTCGGCGTCGCTGTCGACGGCGTTGTTGCTGCCGGCCTTTTGCGTGGTCGTGAAGTAGCCGGCCGGGGTCTTGATGTCCACCGAATACGTGCCCGCCTCGACCGAGAACTTGTAGTTGCCGTTGCTATCGGTGGTGGTGGTCTTGACCACGTTGCCGGACGTATCGCGCAACTGCACGGTGACGCCGGACTTGCCACTTTCGCCGTCGTCCTGCACGCCGTTGCCGTTCTTGTCGATCCAGACGCGGTCGCCGATGGTGGCGGCGGCCAGTACGCCGGCGTCCACGGTTTTGTCGACCTGGCCCGAGGTCAGCGTGAAGCTGTGCGACAGGCCGTTGGCGGCGGCGTCGGAATCGACGCTGTCGTTGCCGCCCTGGTTGGCGCTGGTGAAGGTCATGCCTTCCGGCAGCGAGGCCTTGTCGAACTGCACGCTGTAGGTGCCCGGCTTGAGGCCGCTGAACAGGTAGTTGCCGTTGGCGTCGGTGGTCACGGTGGCGCCCACTGGCTTGCCGTCGGCGTCCAGCAGCGTGACCTTGACGCCGCACACGCCCGCTTCACCGCTGTCCTGCACGCCGTTCTTGTTGGCGTCCAGCCAGACCTTGTCGCCGACCGAGGCGGTCTTGTACAGGCCGGCATCGACGGTGTTGTTGACGTCGCCCGCGTTCAGCGTCACGGCGTTGCTCTGGCCATTGCTGCCGAAGTCGCTGTCCTTGGCGTCGTCGCCGCCCGCGTCCCTGGCGCTGAAGACGTAGTCCTTGGGCGCCGTCACCGATACGGTGTAGCTGCCCGGATCGGCGGTGAAGCTGTATTTACCGTCGGCGCCGGTGGTGGTGGTCTGCACCAGCTTGCCGGTGCTGTCCTTCAGCAGCACGGTCACGCCGCCGATGCCGGCTTCGCCCGCATCCTGCACGCCGTTGGCGTTCTTGTCTTCCCAGACGGTGTCGCCCAGCTTGGCCTGGACCGCCACCACGCCCGCGTCGAGGTCGTTGTTGACGGCGCCCGAGGCCAGCGTGACTTGCGCGGTCTTGCCGGTGGTCGCGTTGGCGTCGGAATCCTTGGCGTCGTTGCCGCCCAGGTCGGCGCCGGTGAAGACGTGGTTGGCCGGCAGGCTGGCCTTGTCGAACTGCACGCTGTAGGTGCCGGGCTGCAGGTTGGTGAAGCTGTAGACGCCGTTGGCGTCGGTGGTCACGGTGGCGCCGGTGGCGTTGCCGGCGGCGTCCAGCAGGATCACCTTGACGCCGGCCAGGCCGGTCTCGCCGCTGTCCTGCACGCCGTTGCGGTTGGCGTCCAGCCAGACGCGGTCGCCCAGGGTCGCGCCCTTGTAGAAGCCGGCGTCGACGTTGTTGTTGGTCTGGCCCGCGGCCAGCGTCACCAGATCGCTCTGGCCGGCGGCGTTGATGTCGCTGTCGACGCCGTCGGCGCCGGCGTGCGTGCCGGTGGCCGTCATGCCGGCCGGTGCGGTGACGGAAATCGCATACTTGCCCGGATCGACGGTGAAGCTGTACTTGCCGTCGGCGCCGGTGGTGGTGGTCTTGACGATGTTGCCGTTCTCGTCCTTCAGATCGACCTTGACGCCGACGATGCCGGCTTCGCCCGCATCCTGCACGCCGTTGCCGTTGCTGTCTTCCCATACGCGGTCGCCCAGCGTGGCTTGCTGGATCACCAGGCCGGCGCGCAGCGTCATGTCTTCGCCGGAAGCCAGCGTGACTTGCGTGGTCTTGCCGGTGCCGGTGTCGGCATCGGAGCCGACGCCGCCGGGGCCGCCCTGGGCGGCGGTGGTGAAGTCATAGCCGGCCGGCAGGCTGCTCTTGTCGAACTGTACGCTGTAGGTGCCCGGCGGCAGGTCGGTGAACTGGTAGTGGCCGTTGGCGTCGGTGGTCGCCACCGCACCCGGCACCGGGTTGCCGCTGGCATCCAGCAAGGTGACCTTGACGCCGGCGGCGCCGGTTTCGCCATCGTCCAGGCGGCCGTCGCGGTCGGCGTCGAACCAGACCACCTGGCTCAGCGAGGCCGGGCGATAGATGCCGGCGTCGATGTCGTGGTTGTTCTCGCCCGCGCCCAGCGTGACGCTGGCGTTGCCGGTGCTGCCGACGTCGCTGTCCAGCGCGCCGTTGCCGCCCTGGCCCGCGCCGGTGAAGCTGAAGCCCGCAGGCGGCGCCACCGAGACGGCATAGGTGCCCGGATCGACGGTAAAGCTGTACTGGCCGCCGTCATGGGTGGTGACGGTGCCAACGGTGTTGCCGGCCGCATCCTTGAGCGAGACGGTCACGCCGTCCACGCCCTGCTCGCCGGCATCCTGCACGCCGTTGCCGTTGCTGTCCTCCCACACGCGGTCGCCCACCGTGGCTTGCTGGACGACGATGCCGGCGTCGATGTGCTGGTGGCTGTCGCCCGAGGCGAGCGTCACCTGCGCGGTCTTGCCGGTGGCGGCGTCGGCGTCGGAATCCCTGGTGGCGTCGCCGCCCTGGCCCTGGCCGGTGAACAGGTAATGATCCGGCAGGCTGGCCTTGTCGAACTGCACGCTGTAGGTGCCGGGCTGCAGGCCGCTGAACTGGTAGTGGCCGCTGGCGTCGGTGGTGACGGTGGCGCCGGCAGGATTGCCGCTGGCGTCCAGCAGCGTGACCTTGACGCCGGCCACGCCGGCTTCGCCCGCGTCCTGCACGCCGTTGCGGTTGCTGTCGTACCAGACGGTGTCGCCCAGGGTGGCTGGACGGTACAGGCCGGCATCGACCGTGTTGTTGGTCTGTCCCGGGGGCAGCACGATCGCGCCGCTGTTGCCGCCGGCGTCGATGTCGCTGTCGGTGGCGCTGTTGCCGCCCTGGCCCTGCGGCGCGGCGGCGTAGCCGGCCGGCGCCTGCACGGTGACCGAATAGGTGCCCGCGTCCACGTCGAAATGGTAGTGGCCGCTGGCGTCGGTGCTGGTGGTGGCGACCACGTGGCCGTCCACATCCTTCAACTGCACGAGCGCGCCGGCGATGCCGGCTTCGCCGGCTTCCTGCACGCCGTTGCCGTTGGCGTCTTCCCAGACGAAATCGCCCAGGTGCGCCTGCGGCACTTTGAAGGTCAGGTAGTTCGGCGTGGCGCTGGTGTCGGCCGCACCGCAGCCGACCAGGCCGCCCGCGTCGCGCACCTTGAAGCCGATGTCGAAGCTGCCGGACGTGCTTTGGCTCGGCTCGAACGACAGCTTGCCGGCCAGGATGTCGGCGGCGGAGATTTCAGCGTTGACGGCCACGGCCACGCCGTTCAGCATCAGCTTGCCGGCGGTCGGCAGCGACGTGATGATGACGGACTGGAAAGCGTCGTGCTCGACCGCGTCGACGAAACCGAAGTCGGACTGCGACAGCGCCACCGGGGTGCCGTCGCTCAGGTTGAAGGTCTTGTTGGCGGCGGTCGGCGCATCGTTGACCGGATCGACCACCACCCGCAGGCTCAGGGTGATGGAGTTGCTGACGCCCGTGCCCTGGTCCAGCACCAGCTCAAACGTGGCGAACTGGCCGTTGTAGTCGACATGCCACTGGCCCGGGCGCACATAAATCGTATCCGCATCGACCTTGCCGAACAGCGGCGTGTCCTTGGTCGAGATGGTGCCGTCGGGCAAAACCACCGACATGGCGTTGATTTTCAGCGTATTGGCGCTGTTGTAGCCGGCGGCCGAGAGGATGTCGCGAAGATCAAAGTTACCTTCAGTATCTTCGCAAATGTGAATAGTAGTAGCAAGACTGATCGCGCTCATGCTTAGCCTTCGAAAAAATGGTTTTTTGGAGTTATCAAGCAGGCCGACACTGCTACTACGCGGATTGGGTAGGCAGGGGCTGGTGCAGCACAGGCATCACGGGATTCTTAGTGATGCCTTTAAAACATTTAAGTTGTCGCAATTATAGCGAACATTTTCCTGGAATAATTAAAATTTTTTTATTGAAATGATTTTTTTATCAATTTAGATTCCCCAAAGAATTAATTCGCCCATGCGCGCTATGCCCTACAATCTCGGGATGACTGAAATCACGCTTGCCTTACCCTACGCCCTGCCCCCGCCTGAGATGGCTGCCGACCTGTTGCGCGCGCTGAAGATGCCGGCGCTGGCTGCGTTGCTGTCGCGCCACAGTTATCTGAAAAATAATATTTATGACAACGACAGCCGCGTGCTGCCGCATGAAGCCTGGCTCGCCCACACGCTCGGCCTGGCCGGCGCGCCGGACCAGCCGGACACCGGCGCGCCGCTGGCCACCGCCTGCATGCGCGGCTGCGGCCTGCAGGCCGAGGCGGCGGACGGCCACTGGTTCATCGTGCAGCCGGCCCATATCCAGCTGTCGCGCACACACACGCTGCTGTCCGACACGCGCGCGTTGCAGCTGACGGAAGAAGAATCGCGTGGCCTGTACGATGTGGCCCGTCCCTACTTTGAAGAGCTGGGCAAGCCGCTGCTGTACGGCGCGCCCGGCCTGTGGTTCGTGCGCGCCGACGACTGGTCTGGCCTGAACACGGCCTCGCCGGACGCCGCCACCACGCAAAACCTGAGCGACTGGATGCCGGAAGGCGAACACGCGCGCGACTACCGCAAGCTGCAGAACGAGATCCAGATGCTGTGGCACGAGCATCCGGTCAATGAAACGCTCCAGGCGCGCGGCGCGCAGCCGGTGAATGCGTTCTGGCTGTGGGGCGGCTCGCGTGCGGCCGCGCCATCGACAGCATCATTGGCGATCGCCGGCGGTCCGGCGTGGATGCAGGTGCTGGCCGCAGCCGACCAGCGCCAGCCCACGGCCGCGCAACTGATCGCCAGGCCGGGCACGGTCATCCTGGCGGAGCTGATCCCGTCGGCCCAGGCCGGAGATTGGTCGGACTGGATCGCGCACATGCAGCGCATCGAGGAAGAATGGTGCGCGCCGCTGCTGGCGGCGCTGAACGACGGCCGCATCGGCCGCGTGACGCTGATGCTCAGCCACCGCAACAACTGGACCACCGTCGCCAGCAGCAAACTGGCGCAGCGCAAATTCTGGCGCAAGTCCACCCTGAACTCATTGAAACAAGCCTGACATGACCCGTATCGCCATCCGCCCCTGCCCGTTCCGCGAATCTGAAATGCTGCGCCAGGGCGGCATCCACCCGGTGCTGGCGCGCCTCTACGCATCGCGCGGCCTGACCGATCCCAAGGATTTATCCAGCGAATTGGCGGCCATGATCCCGCCATCTGGCCTGCTGCACATCGACCTGGCCGCCGTGTTCCTGGCCGACGCCATCGCCGCCAACAAGCGCATGGTGATCGTCGCCGACTACGACTGCGACGGCGCCACCGCCTGCGCCGTGGCGCTGCGCGGCATGCGCGCGATGGGCGCGAACATCGACTTCATTGTGCCGAACCGCTTCGAGTACGGCTACGGCCTGACGCCGGAGATCGTCGAACTGACGGCGCGCGAAAAGCAGCCCGACATCATCATCACCGTCGACAACGGCATCGCCAGCATCGACGGCGTGGCCGAAGCCAACCGGCGCGGCATCGAAGTGGTGGTGACCGACCACCACCTGCCGGCGGACACCCTGCCCGCCGCGCGCGTGATCGTCAATCCGAACCAGCCGGAATGCGGCTTCCCGAGCAAGCATATCGCCGGCGTGGGCGTGGTGTTCTACGTGCTGCTGGCCCTGCGCGCGGAACTGCGCAAGCGCGGCGTGTTCGACGCCCAGACCCAGCCCAAGCTGGACAACCTGCTCGACCTGGTCGCGCTGGGCACCGTGGCCGACGTGGTGCGGCTCGATCCGAACAACCGCATCCTGGTGGCGCAAGGCCTGAAGCGCATGCGCGCGGGCCGCATGCATGCCGGCGTCGCGGCCCTGTTCCGCGTGGCCGGGCGCGAGCCGCGCAACGCCAACCCCTTCGATCTCGGTTTCGCTTTGGGCCCGCGCCTGAACGCGGCGGGACGGCTGCAGGATATGTCGCTCGGGATCGAATGCCTGATCACCGACGACGAAGGCCGCGCGTGGCAACTGGCGCAGCAGCTCAACGAAATCAACCTGAAGCGCCGCGAGATCGAAGCCGAGATGCAGGACACGGCCTTGCTGCACCTTGACGCCTTCGAGCCGGCGGCCAGCAGCACGATCTGCGTATTCGACGACAGCTGGCACCAGGGAGTGATCGGCATCGTCGCCTCGCGCCTGAAAGAAAAATTCTTCCGTCCGACGATCACCTTCGCCCCCGGCGCGGACGGCTGGATCAAGGGCTCCGGCCGCTCCATCCCCGGCTTCCACCTGCGCGACGCGCTGGACCTGGTCTACAAGAAGGCACCGACGCTGATCGACAAATTCGGCGGCCACGCCATGGCGGCCGGCCTGACGATACGCGCCGACGCCTTCGACGCCTTCGCCGCCGCGTTCGAGGAAGTGGGCCGTTCGTGGCTCAGCCAGCAGCAGCTGGAGCGCGTGATCGAAACCGACGGCCCGCTGGAAGACGCCTACTACACCACCTCGTTCATCGACCTGATGGCCGGCCAGGTGTGGGGCCAGGGCTTTGCGCCGCCGGTATTCTGCGACGAGTTCCGCGTGGTGAGCCAGCGGATCCTGAAAGAGCGCCACCTCAAGCTCCTGCTGGAAAAGAACGGCGCCCGCTACGACGCCATCTGGTTCGGCCACGTCGACTCGCTGGGCGAACGCGCCAAAGTCGCCTTCCGCCTCGACGCCAACGAATACAACGGCGTCACCAAGGTCCAGCTGATGGTGGAGCACGCCGAACCCCTGTAACCCATGAGGGTCAGTGCCGACATTCGGACATCACGGAACTTTTTTTTGGCGCCAAAGTTCCCCAATGTCCGAATGTCGGCACTGACACCGGCCCTTGACACCGGCCCTTTATTTTTTGCAGTTGCAGACTTCCGAACCGCCGTCGAACACCACACGCCAGGTGTTGGGCGCTTCCAGCCGCCAGATCGAGTTGAAGCGCGCGATCAGCTTGCCGTCCGGCGCGTAGACGGGGCCCGATGTCCTGGCCAGCGTGCCCGAGGCCAGCACATCGACCTGGTCCGGCTCCCAGGAAAACGGCGCTTCCGGCTTGGCGTAAAATTTCTTCCAGTCCTCCGCCACGGCCTGCTTGCCGTGCAGGGTCTTGCCGTCGGCGCTGAAAACCGTCTCCTCCGACAGGAAACTGGCAAACGCGGCATGATCGCGCGCCTTCATGGTCGCCGCGAACGCACGCTCCACATTGGCCACCTCCAACTGCCTGCCCGTGAACACCGGCGCGGCCCAGGCCGGCAGCGCCAACGCGGCAACCATTGTTATAGATATCATTTTCATTCCCCACCTCCTTGGAACGATCTTAATCCAGTTGCATGCGGATTGCTATTTATCCGAAATAGGAGTATAAATAATCCATTACCGGAGGATTTATGCTTACCTACGCCTACCCTCGCAGCCGCTTCGAGCCGACCGTACTGGTGGATTTGAACGCCAAGGCCGAGCGCGAGCGCCTGTCCAAGTCCGCCCTCAAGGGCTTTTTCAAGCTGGTCGCCACCTGGAAGGTGCGCGATGAAGATGCGCGCCAACTGCTCGGCGGCCTCTCCAACAGCAGCTACTACGACTGGAAAAAGAATCCCGAACGCACGCTGGAGGTCGACTGCATCACCCGCATCTCCTACCTGCTCGGCATCTACAAGGCGCTGCACATCATCTACGGCGACAAGCTGGCCGATGAATGGATCAGTCTGCCCAACACCAACCAGATTTTCGAAGGCCGCACGCCGCTGGCCTACATGCTGGGCGGCGGCCTGCTGGCGATGCAGACCGTGCGCCAGTTGCTGGACGCCCGCCGCGGGGGACTGTAAGTGCCGGTCAGCCTGATTCCGCCCCTCACCACGCTGCGCCAGTTCGACACTTGCCGTTTGCTGCCCTCCCGCTTTGCCGATGTGGAGGATTCCGTCCTCGCGCCGCTGGCCGACAGCGACGACCACCTGCGCGATTTGTTCGACCTCGATAACGCCACCAACGCGCGCCTGCGCACGCAGAACGGCGGCTCGGCCGGCATCAATGTCGACGAACTGGTGTTCGGCGTGCCGAATTTCCGCATCGTCAACGCCGCCTTTACCTACGCCCGCCCCGAGGGCAGCCGCTTCAACGACGGCCGCCGGGGCGCCTGGTACTGCGCCTTCGACGCCGAAACCGCGCTGGCCGAAGTGAGCTTTCACAAAGCCGTCGAATACGCCGAGATCAACCGCTTCGACGACAGCGTGCAGTACCAGTGCATGCTGGCCGACTTCACCGCCACCTTCCACGACCTGCGCGGCCTGGCCCGGCACAACGGCTGCCTGTCGCCGGACAGCTATATCGAATCGCAGACCCTGGCCGAACGCCTGCTGGACGGCGGCTCGCTGGGCATCATCTACCCGAGCGTACGGCGCCCGGAAGGCACCAACCTGGCCTGCTTCCGCCCCGCGGTGGTGGGCAATGTTCGCAAAGGCCCGGCCTATCGGTTAACATGGCGGGGTAGCCCGGTACCGAACATCGAACTTATTTAATATGCAAACCAAACCTGAAAACGACACTGAACTCCGCCTCAAAGTAAACCGCGAAACCGCGCGCCTGCCATGGACCGAACTGCTCAAGCACTTCGCCACCGGTAACGTGGTGTGGGTCGCCAATTCGCTGGACCTGGTGGACGTCGCCGTGCGCGTCTCGCACGACGACAAGGCCAACATCGCCCAGTGGATGAACGCCGGCCTGCTCGGCAAGGTGAGCGACGAGCAGGCGCAAGCCTGGCTGGAAGCCAGCGCCGAACTGTGGGCAGTCGTCGTCAGTCCCTTCATCCTGGTGCAGCAGGAAAAAACCGCACCAGGCAAAGTGCATTAAAACTTAAAGCTGCCCGCATCCAGGGTCAGCGTGCCGCCGCAGGCCGGCGTCGTGGCTTCACGATTGCCGCTGCCGGTGGACTGATTGCTCTCCCATACGGTGGCGACGCCGTACTTCATGAACTTGTACTGGATCGCCGTCGACGGCGGCAGCTGGAAGGTGCGCGACCATGGCACGTTGGCGCCGCTGCCTTCGATGGTCAGCTGGTTGCTGCTGCCCTGCACCCAGTTGCCCAGCTCCGCGCGATTCCCCACCACATAGACGTTCTGGCCGAAGACCGTATTGGCGTTCGCCACGCGGAAGGTCACTGGCACCGTGGTGCAAGTGCCGCCGCCTCCACCGCTGCCGCCCACCTTCTGGTTGATGTGCAGCGCCACCGCGGGGACCACCGATCCGCCATTGGCCGGGATGCTGACGCTGATGACGCCATTGCTGCCGACGGTCACGCTGTCGCTGGTGCAGGCGGTGCCGGCCGCGTTCAGCACGCCGTGCGCCACGTTGCAATAGGTCCCGGCGGGCAGCAGCGTTTGCAGCGATGCATTCCATGCCGCGCCCTCGTTATTGATCGCGACGTAGCCTTTCGCGCCACGGCCAAAGGCGATCTGGTTGCCGGTACCGTTGACGAAGTTGTCCACGCCCTGCCCCGACGTCACGCTGCGGAACGCCACCATGTTGGAGATATCGCTCCAGCGATGGATGAAGTCCCAGCTCTGGTTGATCAACGGTGCGCCGCTGGCGTCGAACGGGCTGGCGCTTGGCGCGGCCTGATCGTAGTTGGTGAAGCGGAAGCCGGAATGCAATTGCGCCGAACCGTAAGGCCAGGCCAGCATGAAGATGTTGGCCAGGTCGTAGCGCTTGGTGCCCTGCGTGTCGTTGGTGGTGCCCGAGACGTAATTGCTGGCGACCAGCGAACTGCCGTTGCGCTCCGTATCCCAGTTGTTGACGAACACTGTCGCCTTATCGCTCGGCACGAAGCCCCAGGTGCCGCCCCAGTTGCCCGGCGTGCCCATGATGGTGCGGATCTGCGACAGGTTGGCGCCGTTCTCGTTGCGGAACACCGCCTTCATCGCAAAGGTGTACTGGAATTCGTTCAGCGTGCCGTTGCCGTAGTAATCCGAGCGCACCACGTTACTGTCCGGGATGACCTCCTGCGTGATCCACAGCGATTCGCCGGAAGTGGTGGTGTGCGTGACGCCAGCCAGTATCGTGGCCAGGTCGGACGCCGGCATGTGCTTGGCGGCGTCGAAGCGCACACCGTCCACGCCCATGGTGATCAACTTGGTCAGGTAGTTCTTGATCTGCCCCTGCACGTAGCTGCTTTCCGTTTTCAGGTCCGGCAGGCCGCTCAGGCGGCAGTTCATCACGTTGGAGCGATTGCCTGGCGAGCCATAGTCGCCGCCGGCGATATCGCAGGCCGGATGGAAGTCGCTGCTGCTGAAGAAGGGATAGGCCAGCGTACTCGAATTCCAGGTCGTGCCGTCGGTTGCGGTGCCCGCACCTGCCGCCAGGTGGTTGACCACCACGTCCACGTACACGCGCACCTTGGCCGTGTGGCAGGTGTTGATCATGGCCTGGAATTCGGCCTCTGTACCCATATTACTTTTAAGCGAAGTGAAATTGACGGGCTGGTAGACATCCCACCACGCGCCCAGGCTGGCCGACGCCTGCGGCGGCGAGACCTGCACCGCGCCAAAGCCCTGCGGCCCGAGCCAGTTGGTGCATTCCTGCGCGATGTCGTTCCACTTCCAGCGGAACATCTGTACCGAGGTGTCGGCGGCATTGAAAGCGGCGTGGGCAGGCGCCATCGCGGCCCCGGCAAGGATGCCGGCGGCCAGTAAGGTTTTCTTCATATAGTCTCCATGTCGTTATATTTTATGTTTTAGGAAATACTGCTTCCTGAATAAAATGTAGCAGAACTACAGTAAACAGCAAGCGGAATTCCTTACAAACTTGAGACTTTCATGCAGGAACCGGTTCCACCTGTAACTCGATTACGAGTGAAACTTCGGTGTATGGTCAATCGTTCCAGCGCCATGTATGATGGAAAAAAACCACAGCTGCCACCTTCGCCACTTCATGCTCACCACCGCCTCCGCAGACAGCGCCAACGACATTGCCAACAACATCGCCGAAGCCATCGCGGCGCGCAAGTTGCCGCCCGGCACCAAGCTGAGGGAAGAAGCGCTGTGCCGCCTGTATTCGGTCAGCCGCACCAAGATCCGCGCCGCGCTGCTGATACTGTCGAAGGACAAATTGATCGACATGGTGCCGGACAAGGGCGCGGTGGTCAGCCAGCCAAGCGAACAGGAATCGCGCGATATTTTCGCGGCCCGCCGCATCATCGAGGTGGCGCTGGCGCGCGAGTTCACCGCCAAGGCCAAGGCCGCCGATTACCGCATGCTGGAAAAGCATGTGAAGGAAGAGCGCAGCATGCTGTCGCAGGCGCCGTCGAAAATGCGCCAGCAATTGCTGGGCGACTTTCACGTGCTGCTGGCCGATGTCGTCGGCAACCAGGTATTGAAGGAGATCGTGCGCGAGCTGGTCGGCCGCAGCACGCTGATCACCATGCTGTACCAGTCCGAGCGCGATGCGATCTGCTCGTCCGAAGAACACAGCGCCTTCCTGGCTGCGGCCCGCTCGG
Organism: Duganella sp. CT11-25; assembly: GCF_047302815.1. Taxonomy (NCBI): domain Bacteria; kingdom Pseudomonadati; phylum Pseudomonadota; class Betaproteobacteria; order Burkholderiales; family Oxalobacteraceae; genus Duganella; species Duganella sp. CT11-25. The sequence goes on along the minus strand of NZ_JBKBFD010000001.1, from coordinate 199,912 downwards.
GCGACGCGGACAAGGCGGCGGAGCTGATGCTGCACCACCTGAGCCATGTCGAAGCGGCGCTGAATTTCGACGTCAGCGCCCATCCCGCAAAAAAAGACCTGGTCTCCGCGCTGCTGATGTAGCGGCCTGCGATACAAGAGCCGGTATCGGTACGCCACAAAAATTCATTAGACGATCGTTCGCGCCTGCCGCAGCATGAAATCCTGCATCCGGCAGACACAAAACCTATAAAGCGAGACGACAAATGAACAAACAGCTACTCAAGCAATGGGCGGCGGCGACCGCTATCGCCTTCAGCGCCATCACCGCGCAAGCGGCCACCTGGACACTGAGCGGATCGCTCATCACGCACGACCCCAGCGTCTACAAGGAAAACAGCACCTGGTGGATCACCGAAACCAGCGACACCGGCATCGGCGTAAAGTATTCGCCGGACGGCCACGCATGGACCCAGGGCGTCAGCATCTTCGGCAACGGCCTGTCGTGGTGGGGCCAATACAACGGTAACAGCAAGACCGTGTGGGCGCCGGACATCCACGTATGGAACGGCAAGGCGATCCTGTACTACGCCGTATCGACCTTCGGTTCGCAGAAATCGGCGATCGGCCTGGCGACGGCCAGCAGTATCGCGCAGGGGAACTGGACCGACCAGGGCGCCATATTGACCTCGGCGCCGGGCAACAACTACAACGCCATCGATCCCAATTTCTTCGTCGACAAGGCAGGCCAACCCTGGCTGTCGTTCGGCTCGTTCTGGACGGGGATCTACACCACGCGGGTCGATCCGAACACACTCAAGCCGACCGGCAGCTGGTACCACCTGGCCACCGACAACACCGGCATCGAGAACGCCTTCATCATGAGCAACGGCTCGTACTACTACCTGTTCGTCTCCAAGGGCAGCTGCTGCTCCGGCGCCAACAGCACCTACCACATCTCCTATGGCCGCTCGACCAGCGTGACCGGACCGTATCTCGATAAAAACGGCGTCAGCATGTTGAATGGCGGCGGCACCACGCTGGACGCCGGCGGCGGACGATTCATCGCGCCCGGCGGCGAATCGGTGGCGAACGGCGTGATGGTGCGGCACGAGCTGGATAGCCAGAACAACTACAACGGCGTGTTGTTCATCAACGACCTGACCTTCAGCAACGGCTGGCCGACCTATTGATGAAAACCTTGGCCGCATTGGTGACGCTGGCGGCGGCGCTGTTTGCGGCGCTGGCGTGGCAGGACACGCCGGTGCCGGATCACAGCGCCGGCGTTGACGCAAGCGCCGGCACCGGCCGCCCGCTGGTCGCGGACGGCGTGGCGCAGCGCCTGTTCCGCGAACTGGGCAGCCATATCCCGCCCTCGCCCGCGACCGGGCTCTCGCTCACGGACAACCAGGAACTGATCGCCGACTTCGCGCTGCACAAGTTGATGGACAGTTTTCTGCTGAACCGCAGCGATGCAGGCCGGATGCAAGCACTGTGCGACCATCTGCGCCGCACGCTGCCCCCCGGCGCGGCCGCCGAAGCGATCGAGATCGCCACCAGCTATGAAGCGTACCTGGCCGCGCACGACGCACTGCTGGCGGCGCAGCACTTCAGCTCCGGCGATGCGGCGTCGCAGGACTTGAACCGGCTAACCAGCTGGCAGCAGCAACGCCGGCAGCTGCGCGTACGCATGCTCGGCGAGCGCATCGAGCTGGAATGGTTCGGCAATGACGAGACCTACTTCACGCAGGCGTTGGACGAATGGCGGCAACGCGGCAACGGCGAAACACCATCCGCCGCCGGCAATCCCGAAGATCAGGCGCGCCACGACCAGCATATGCGGCAAGCCCTGAATCAGGCCATTGCCAGCTATCAGCTGGCAGCCAAGGCCAATTGATGCGCCAACCCGTTGTGACGCTCGATCACCACCGGCAGATCGATGGTGCACAACACCCCCTCCCGCACCACGACACGGCCATTGATTACGCTGTATGACACATTCGGCGGCGTGCAGAACACCAGCGCCGCCACCGGATCATGCAGCGCGCCCGCAAAGCCGATGCCATCAAGCTTGAACATCGCGATATCCGCCGCCATGCCAGGCTTGAGCGCACCGATATCGTCGCGGTTCAGCACCTTGGCGCCGCCCAGCGTCGCCACCTCCAGCGCCTGCCGCGCCGTCATCGCATCCGGGCCGAAGCCCACGCGCTGCAGCAGCAGCGCCTGCCGCACTTCGCCCATCATGTGGCCGGAATCGTTGGATGCGCAACCGTCCACACCCAAGCCGACGGAGACGCCGCGATCGAGCATCTTGCGTATCGGCGCGATGCCGGAAGCGAGCCGCATGTTCGAGCACGGACAATGCGCGATGCCGGTGCCGGTGCGCGCGAACATGTAGATGCCGTCGTCATCCAGCTGCACGCAGTGCGCATGCCAGACGTCATGCCCCACCCAGCCGCAGTCCTCGGCATATTCAGCTGGCGTCATGTTGAATTTTTCGCGGCTGTAGGCGATGTCGTTGGCGTTCTCCGCCAGGTGCGTGTGCAGCGACACGCCGAAGCTGCGCGCCATCGCCGCCGATTCCTTCATCAGGTCGCGCGAGACGGAGAACGGCGAGCATGGCGCCACCACGATGCGCTGCATCGCATAGCGGCCGGCATCGTGATACGTCTCGATCAGGCGTTGCGTGTCCTTGAGGATCGCGCCCTCTTCCTCCACCACGCGATCCGGCGGCAAGCCGCCCTTGGACTGGCCCACGCTCATGGAGCCGCGCGCGGCGTGGAAGCGCATGCCGATCTTGCGCGCGGCCTCGATACTGTCATCAAGCTTGCAACCGTTCGGGTAAATGTAGAGGTGGTCGCTGCTGGTGGTGCAGCCGGACAGGATCAGCTCCGACATCGCCGCCAGCGTCGAGACCTTGACCATCTCCGGCGTCAGGTTGGCCCAGATCGGATACAGGTTGGTCAGCCAGTTGAACAACTCACCGTTCTGCGCGGCGGGGATCACCCGCGTCAGGCTCTGGTACATATGGTGGTGCGTGTTGACCAGGCCGGGCATGACGACGTGGTTGCTGACGTCGATCACTTCATCGGCCTGCTGCGGCAGGTCGGCGCTGAGGCCCACCTGCTCAATCACGTTATCACGGATGAAAACGGCGCCATCGGCGATTTCGCGGCGCTCGTCGTCCATGGTGACCAGCACGCGCGCATTCTTGATCAGTAGAGTTTTAGTCATAAGTTCTATGATGATTAAACACTGCGGAAACAATGCACGGGCACTGCGGAAACAGCGGGGGTTAAATTGTCGAACGTATTTTAAGCTGCTTCACGCTCGGCGGTTAAAAAAGCCTGGGGCACATCTTCGTCTTCATCGTCATCGGTTTTCTCGAACGGACGCTCAGGCAGGACCAGGTTCAGCGCCACGGCCACCAGTGCGCCGACGGTGATGCCGGAACCGAAGACTTCCTTGACGAACGCGGGCAGCTTGGACAGCAGCTCCGGCCGCACCGTCACCGCCAATCCGCAGCCGATCGCCACCGCCATGATGATGCCGTTGCGTTTGGTGTGCTCGACATGGCTCAGCAACTGTACGCCGGCGGAGATGATCATCGCGAACATCATCAGGCCCGCGCCGCCCAGCACCGGTTGCGGTATCGTCACGACCACGGCGCCCAAGATCGGGAACAGGCCGGCCAGGAACAGCATCACGCCGGTCAGCGCCACCACATGGCGGCTGGCCACGCCGGTCAGCGAGACCACGCCGACATTCTGCGCAAACGTCGACACCGGTGGGCTGGACATCAGCGCGGCGAAAGCCGAACCGACGCCGTCGCACAGGATGCCGCGCGCCAGCGTCTTGCCGCGCATCTTGGTGTTGGTCGCCGCGCCGAGCGCCATGAAGGTGCCGGTGGTTTCCACCATCGTGACCAGGTAGGCGATCGCCATCGCGACGATACCGGCCACCGGGAAGCTCATGCCGTAGTGGAGCGGTTGCGGCAACGCGAACACCGGCGCGTTGCTCACTTGCGAGAAATCGATCATGCCCAGCGAAGCGCACGCCACGTAGCCGATGAACATGCCGATCACCACCGCTGCCGCCGACACGATGCCCTTGCCGAATTGGACCAGCATGATGACCGTGACCAGCACAAACGCGGCGATGCCCAGGTTGAGCGGCGAGCCGTAGACGGCGCCCGGCGCATGGCCGCCCGCCGCCCAGTCCACCGCCACCGGCACCAGCGACAGGCCGATCATCGTCACCACCACGCCGGTGACGGCATGCGGGAACAGCTTGCGGATCTTCGGCATGAAGCAGCTGCCGACGATCATGACCAGCGACGCGGCCAGCGAGCAACCGAGGATGGCGGGCAGGCCGTGTTCCAGCCCGATGCTGATGGCGGCGCCGACAAACGCAAAGCTGGTGCCCATCACACAAGGAAGCCGGATGCCGACCGGCCCCACGCCTTTGCACTGGACCAGCGTCACGAGGCCTGAGCCGAGCAAGGCGGCATTAATCAAGGTAATGACCTGGTCCGCCGGCAGCTTCAATGCGGCGCCGACCACCAGCGGCACCGCGATGATGCCGCCCAGGGCGGCCAGCATATGCTGGGCCGCCAGCAGCACGGTCGTGAATAGGGGTGGCCGATCCTCGACCTGAAAAATCAAGTGATTCATAAACGCGTCTCCATCTGTCTTTTATATGGGCGTTACTTTGCAACGACTACGCGCACGGCCTGCCCTTAACCGTGCGTAGAAATGATGCTTAGCAACGCTGCAGCTTGTGGCCACGCGTTTTATTGAGGACGATAGTGCGCCTCGCACGACACATTGTCAACGAATTTTGTATACAATTTTTAGCGGCGACATGCGGACCGCATGCCGCTCGCCGGCTTGTCTACTGGGCGTAGAGGTAGGTGCAGCTTTGATCGGCGGGATCGCGGGCGAGGATGCGATCGTACAGGCCAGTGTTTTCCGTCACGCTGCGTTCGACGTCTTCCTGCAACAGCAGCCCGGCTTCGACCTGACGCGCGGCGGCGGCGCGCACGGCGGCCACGTAGTCGTCGCGCGATGCGTAGCGCAGCTCCAGGCTTGGACGCGGATCGCCGGCGGCAAGGCGCTCGGCCTCGGTGCGTGCGAACGGCACGAAGCTGCCGTCGAAGCGCGACGTCGCCCAAGCGAAACCGGTGTCCGGCGCGCGCAGGTTCCAGCCGGTGTGCGTGCCCAGCGGCGCCTGCAACTCGACCAGCCGCACGCCGCCCCTGTCGTTGCCGTCGGCATCCGGAGCCGGCACGCGGGTTTCGAAGTCGTCGCCGTGCCTGGGTGGGACACTGTCCCCGACCAGGCGCGGCTCGCGCAGGTTCTGTTCCGGCGGCGTCAGGCCCAGTCCTTTCGGGAAGATCGCGCGGTAGTTCGCGACCGTGGTCAGCGTGCCGTCGGCCAGCTGTGGATAGGCGTTGGCCGGCGGCTGCTTGCCCTTGCTGGTCCAATCGTCCAGCGCCAGGATCAGCGCACGCATCGGCAGGTAGTGATCGCTGGTCGACACGCAGGCGGTGAACGGCGCGCGCGTGCGCGAACGGCCGACGTAGTGTTGCGCGCCCATGAAGCCATAGATGCGTGCGTTCTCGGCCGGCGCCACGTCGCCCGACGCGTCAGGCGTGGTCGCGATCAGCGAAGCGCCGCGGTTCCAGAACTCGGTCGATGTATTGGCGAAGAACAGCTTGGGCACATTGCCCTGCCTGTCGCGCGCCCGGTCCAGGTAGGATGCGGTCTTGCCGGTGGCAGGATCGCGCGACGGCGCGGTGGTGAACGGGAAGGCATCCGACGGATAGTCGTGCTCCTCCATCATCGACGGATGGCGGGTCGGTTGCGCGAAGCGGCTGTTGAAGCCGGCCGAACCACCGGCGCCCGGCACTTGCAGATACGCGCCGCTGAACACCATGCGGCCGGATTCGTCCAGGTTCAAACCGTCATGCAGCATGCGGCCGATCACGCGGCCGGACTGGCTGATACCGAACATCAGCACATTCTTCGGCACCGGCGCGCCCTCGAACGGCTGGTCGCGGAAGTAAGCCAGCAGATCGCGGATGCCGGCCAGGCCGGCGCCGGTGACGTAAGGATCTTTCGCCACATACGTCAACTCGTAGATGGTATCGGGCTTGAAGCCGCCGTCCAGTTGAATGCGGCCAGGACCGCCCTTCTGTTCCGGCGCGACGAAGTGCCAGCTGCTGCGCGGGATGGCGCGGCGCTTGTCGTCGGGACGCGCGCGCTCGGTCAGCTGCGCATGCGGATCGTTGTCCTTGGCCGGCTCGTAGGTCAGGCCGCGCATGCCGGCATAGGTGGCGATATCGGCCGCCGCATTGACGGTGAACTCGTTCTGCACCCTGCCCTTGACGCCCTTGGCGATTGGCGGCGCGAACACCAGCGGCCGCGCGCCGGCGGGTGGCGGCGCCACGTCCCAGGTCCAGGCGGAGAACAGCAGCGAGAAGCCATGGCGCATCAGGAAGCCGTCGCCCGCATCGGCTGCGGTGGCCGGATCGTTGTTGACCGGGCTGCGGCCGTTGACCTGGCCCATGATGGCGATGCCGCCACGGTTATTGACGTCGTAGAGCAGGCTGGATGGCTGGCCGCCGGTGGGGCGCAGCAGTATGAACTCGCTGGAGAAGACCACGCGGCCGCGCGCGTCGCGCCTGGCGTGCTTCAGGTCCGCGATGGCCTGGTTGGCTTTCAGCTTCGGATCCAGCGCATAGTAGGCGACGCCGCGTATCTTTTCATACGCGCCGGCCTCGCCGAAGGTCACGCCCGAGGCAAACGGCGTACGCTCGATCACTTCGATACGCTCAACCGCAGCCTGCGCGGACATGGAAGCCGCTGCGACGGCAGTCAACAGTGCCAGCTTATGCTTCTTCATCATTCTCTGCCTCGATCCGTTTGCAAACCGCCTATCCTAGCAGACGTCGACCCACTCCCCAAGCGTGACGGAGGCCAGCATCGCCGGTGTGATGCGGATACAGCTGTTGACGGAACCTGCAGCAGGCAGCACCTCGTCGAAGCCGTTCAGCGATTTGTCGAGATAGACCGGCAGCGGCTGCGCCAGGCCGAACGGACACACGCCGCCGACCGGATGCCCTGTGGTCTCGGCCACTTCATCCGGAGGCAGCATCTTGCCCTTGCCGAAGGTGTCTTTGAATTTGCGGTTATCGATGCGCGCCACGCCGCTGGCAACCAGCAGGATCACGCGGCCTTCGGCCACGCGGAACGCCAGCGTCTTGGCGATGCGGCCAGGTTCGACGCCATGCGCTTCGGCCGCCAGCGCCACGGTAGCGGTGTTGGCTTCTGTTTCGATGATGGGGAGTTGGATGTCGCGGGAGAGGAAAAACTCACGTACGGATTGCAGGCTCATGGAATTTGCTGGACAGTTTTAACTGTCCAGCAGTGTAGCAGAGCCGCTGACTTGCTTAGTTACTGAGCAACAGGCTGGCGATGATGCCGGTGGCGACAGCGACCAGCACATAATCGCCGCCGGTCTGCACCCAATGGTAGCCGCGCGGCGGCGCGCTCAGACGGTGGCCGCGCCAGTCGTCGACCACATACTGGCGGCTGCGGTATTCGGCCGGCAGGCGGCCGCCCTTGCGCAGGTCGTGGCGCGGACCTGCGCCGCGGTCGCCACGGCCACGGTCGTCGCTGGCATGGTAATCGTTGCGGTCGTTGCGGCGCTCACCGCGATCGTGGTCGTCGCGGCGGTCGTCACGCTGATCGCCACGGCTCTTGTCATTGCCGCGATGGTTGCCACGGTCCTCGGCAGATGCTGCGCCCATCGCGCCCAGATAGGCTGCCAGTACGGCACCGATGATGATTTTCTTGTTCATGTCAGCTCCTTGAGTTGCGCTTCGATGGTCAAATATACTCCCTGCCGAAGCGCTGCTCTGTTCGCTACCGTACATTCGCTCATGTAGGCGTATCGACATCATCCCAGTCGCGTTCCTCGAAGCGCACCAGCCAGTTCAACGCATGGTGGCGCTCCTGCAGGACGCCATCGTTCAAGCCTGCCGGCGCCGGGGTCTTCTTCAGCAGCGCCTGGCGGGTGGCCCAATGCTGGCGGTAGTGCAGGTCCAGCGCGTCCAGGATTTCGGCCGCCGGCCGCATCGCCGGCTGCTTGCGCAAGCCTTCCGTTCCGCGCTCGATGGCGGTGCGCGAGATCGCCGACACGTCGCAGATCGCGTCGGCGAACGGCAGCGCGTCCTGCAGGCCCAGTGCCCACTGCAGCACCAGGATGGCCTCATAGCGCCACAGGAACTGGGTGATCTCCTGCTGCGTGGGCGCCTCTTGCGCCAGGAAGGCGCGCTCCGCGTCGGTCAAGCCGGCAAATGCCGGCGGAAAGCGTTTTTGCAGATCGGCGGCGGCGATAGCTTGCTCGCCCGTCAGCGACTCCGCGCGTATCGCCACCACGAACAAGGCCAGCATCCGTCGAAGGACATCCTCCGGCGCGCGCAAGCGCAGCTCCGGCTCGGAGACCAGCGGCGGCAGGTCCGCAGGCACAGCGATCTTGCGCCCGGCGAGTAGCGCATCGGTGCGCGCCTTGCGCTGCCAGGCCTGCTGCGGATACGGGACCACAGCCTGCGGATCGCCGTCGTCGGCGGATGCGGGCAAAAGAATGCGTCCCTGTGGATCGCGTACGCTGCCGTCCTCCATGAACACGATGGCGTTGGCCGTCTCCGCCCATGTGTGGAAGCTGGCCATTGCACCCTGCTCGACAGCCAGGCTCACATGCTGCCGCACGCGCTGGAGATGACGAATCACGTGGTAGCGCGTGCGCGTCATCTTGCCCGCGCCGGCTTCGGACAGATAGTTCATGAAACCATTCAGATGCGGCGGCAGTTCAGGATCGGACAGATCGCGCCGTCCATTCAGCACATGCGGAAAGTCGGGCTTGGGAGCGTCGGCGACCGTGCAGTAGGCGTTGATCAGGATATGGTTACTGGTGTCTTTCGGGGAGAACAGCTGTTTCAGTCGGTTTAGCATAAATTATTTACTATTTAACGCATGTCCAGCGCCCGGCGACGGCGCGGCGGTGGAAACGCTCGGTCCAGCGCCGCCAGGTCTTCCGCGGAGAGGCGGAAATCGGCGGCGGCGCGATTAGCGCGCAAGTGTACAGGATCGACGGCCTTGGGGATGGCGATCACGCCATCCTGATGCAGCACCCACGCCAGTGCGATCTGCGCCGGCGTGACGCCATGTGCGGCGGCGACTGCGTGCAGGCCGGGATTATCGATCAGCGCGGCCTGTTCGCGGCCGGTCGATTCCAGCGGTGAATAAGCCATCACCGGCATGCGCTGTTCACGGCACCACGGCAGCAAGTCGAACTCGATCCCGCGCTTCATCAGGTTATACAGCACCTGGTCGGTCGTCGGGGCACCGCAATCGACGGCGTCCTGCATGCCCTCCAGGTCGAAGTTACTGACGCCGTAGTCCTTGATCTTGCCGGCCTTCTTCAGCGCCTCGAAGGCATCGAAGGTCTCGTCGAGCGCGAAGGGGCCGGGCCAGTGCAGCAGATAGAGATCGATGCAATCGACCTTCAAGCGGCGCAGGCTGCGTTCGCAAGCCGCCTGCGCGCCATCGAAGCTGGCGTTGTGCGGATAGACCTTGGTGACCAGATAAACCTCGTCGCGCCGGCTGGCGATCGCCTCGCCGACAACCAGCTCCGCCCCGCCCTCGCCGTACATTTCGGCGGTATCGATCAAGGTCATGCCCAGATCGAGGCCCAGCTGCAGGGCGCGGACCTCATCCCGCTTGCGCCCCGCCTCCTCGCCCATGTTCCAGGTCCCCTGCCCCAGCGCCGGCACCACAGTCCCGGAAGGAAAATTCACGGTCTTCATTATTACGCCCTTTCAATGGTGTCAGTGCCGACATTCGGACAAAATTGAACTTAATTGAGGCAGCACAGCCATGCATGCGCATCCAAAGATAGTATATCTGGATGAACCGCCCTCTCAGAATCGAATTCGCAGGCGCCGTCTACCATGTAACGTCGCGAGGCGATCGCCAAACCGCTATCTTTCGGGACGATATCGATCGGACCGCATGGATGGCGACGCTCACGCTGGTACGCGCGCGCTACAATTTTGTACTCCATGGTTTCTGCCTGATGACAAATCACTACCATCTCGTTCTGGAGACGATCAGAACCTCCAGCATCAGTTGATACTTGGCGACGAAGCGTTTATCGCCAGTGCCCAAGCCATGGTGCCCGAGAGCGATCTCGCGGCAGTTTCCAAAGCGCAGCGTCGCGCGGTCAACCTAACCTTGGCAGAATATGACGCCCTCTACCCAAAACGCGATGAAACAATGGCATGCGCCTACCGCTCCACCGCCTATACGATGGAGCAGATAGCCGTTTATTTTCACGTCTCAGCCAAAACAGTAAGCAGAGCGGTCAAGCGCCTCGAGACAGATCAGCCCGTGTCCGAATGTCGGCACTGACACCGGGGGTGTTAGTGGCCGCCGCCGAGGTAGGCGGCGATGACTTTGGGGTCGGTCTTCAGGCTGTCGGCCGGGCCGTGGACGGAGATGCTGCCGTTTTCCAGGACGTAGCCGTAGTCGGCGACGTTGAGCGCGGCGGCGGCGAATTGCTCGACCAGCAGCATCGTGACGCCCTCCGATTTCAGCCGCGTAATGATGCGGAACACTTCTTCCACCAGGATGGGCGCCAGGCCCATCGACGGTTCGTCCAGCAGGATCACCTCCGGATTCAGCATGACGGCGCGCGCCATCGCCAGCATCTGCTGCTCGCCACCCGACAGCGTGCCGGCCAACTGCCCTTGCCGCTCCTTCAAACGCGGGAACAGTTCCAGCGCCTTTTCCAAGTCGTGCTTGATGTCGCCCTTGGGCCGCGCGCGCGTGAAGCGCGGGAAGGCGCCCAGCAGCAGGTTGTCCGTCACCGTCATCGAGGCGAAGACGCGCCGCCCTTCGGGCGAATGCGCCAGCCCCGCCCGCGCGATCTTGTGCGAGTCGACGCCGGTGATGTCCTTGCCGTCCAGCGTGACCTTGCCGCCTTTCGGCTTGATCATGCCGGAGATGGCGCGCATGGTGGTGGTCTTGCCGGCGCCGTTGGAGCCGATCAGCGTGACCAGCTTGCCCTTCGGGACTTCCAGCGAGATGCCGTGCAGGACTTCGACTTTGCCGTAGGCCGCGTGCAGATTGGAGATCGATAGCATGTGCTGTCCTCTTTAATGCGCCGCTGGCGCCGTGGTACCACCGTGTGCTTCGCTGCTGCCGCCCAGGTAGGCTTCGATCACCTTCGGATCGCACTGCACCGCCGATGGCACGCCTTCGCATATCTTCTGGCCGAAGTCCAGCACCGTGACGGTGTCGGACAAGGCCATCACTACATCCATGTGGTGCTCGATCAGGATGATGGTGATGCCGTGGTCGCGGATCTTGCGGATGATGGCCATCAGCTCCTTGATGTCCGGCGCGGTCAGACCGGCCGCAGGTTCGTCGAGCAGCAGCAGGCGCGGACTGAGACCCAGCGCGCGGCCGATCTCCAGCAAGCGCTGCTTGCCGTACGGGAGATTGCGCGCTTCCTCGTTGGCCATCGCCGACAGGCCGACAAACTCCAGGATGCTGGCGGCGCGTTCGCGCGCGGCGCGCTCTTCACGCTTGTAGCGCGGCGTTTGCAGCATCACGTCCAGCACGTTCGATTTGAAGGTGTTGTGCAGGCCGACCAGCACATTCTCCGTGGCCGTCATCTCGCCGAACAGCTGCACGTTCTGGAAGGTGCGCGCGACGCCGCCCAGCGCGATCTGCGACGGCGTGCGGCCGGAAATCACGGCGCCCGCAAACGATACCTTGCCGTCGGTCGGCTTGTAGATCCCGGTCAGCACGTTCATCATCGTGCTCTTGCCCGAGCCGTTGGGGCCGATCAGTCCATGCACCGAGCCTTGCAGCACATTCAGGTTGACCTGGTTGAGCGCCTTCAGTCCGCCGAACTGCATCAGGATCTGGTCGACATCGAGCAGCGTCTCGCCGGCCTTGCCGCCTTCCGCATGCGCGAACGGTTCGACACCGGTGGCCTCCACCGACTTGGTATGCGCCGCGGCTTTGCCCATCAGGCTAAACAGGAAGCCGACAATCCCGTCCTGCAGGTAGTAGACCACGAACAGCGTCATCAAACCGAACACGGTCAGGCGCCAGTCGACGATGTTTTCGAGCTTGTAGGAGAAGGCCGCCATGCCGATGGTGGCGATCAGCGGCACCAGCACATCGCGCGGCGTCGAGCGTTTTTTCGCCAGCATGAAGGCCGAGCCGATCACACCCAGCACCGCCGCGGCGACGGCGATCTTGCGGAACAGTTCAATATCCGCCAGCAGGCTTGGCAGCATCACCACGATCATCGCGCCGATCAACGAACCGGAACGGGTCTTGCGGCCACCCATGATCACCGCCAGCAGGAACAAAATGGTCAACTCGAAGTTGTAGGTGTTCGGCGAGATGTATTCTTCCGAATATGCATACAGGCTGCCCGCCAGGCCGGCAAAGCCGGCGCTGATGATGAAGGCGTACACCTTGTAGCGATACACCGAGACGCCCATGCAATCCGAGGCGATCGGGCTGTCGCGCAGCGCTTCGAAGGCGCGGCCCAGGTTCGATTTCAAGATCCGGTGCACCACGATCAGCGAGATCACCATCAACGCGGCGACCATGTAGTAGTAGTGCACTTCGCTGAGCTTCTGCCCGAAGATCACCGGCTTGGAGATCTTCAGTCCCATCGGCCCTTCGGTGAGGAAGGTCATCTCGTTGATCAGGATCTGGATGATGGTGCCGAAGGCCAGCGTCACCATCGCCAGGTACGGGCCTGTCACGCGCAAAGCCGGCAGCGCCAGGATGGCGCCGAACACCGCGGCGCCGAAGACGCTGGCCGGGATCGCGATCCAGAACGGCGCGCCCAGCTTGAACACCATCACGCCGGTGGCGTACGAGCCGATGCCGAACAGGCCCGCGTGGCCCAGCGACACCTGCCCCGTGTAGCCGACCACGATGTCCAGGCCGAACAGCAGGATCGCGTAGATCAGGATCGTTTCAAACAAATGGATGTAGTACGGGTTCGGGATCAGCACCGGATACAACACCAGCACCGCCAGTCCCAGGATGCTCGCAGCCAGGATTTTCTTATTCATGGATCAGACCTTTTTGATGGCGGCTTTGCCGAACAGGCCGGACGGCTTGATCGCCAGTACCAGCAGGAGCAGCAGCAATCCCGGCACTTCCTTGTAGCCGGTCGAGATGTAGTAGCCGGTGGTGGTCTCGGCGATACCCAGTATCAGTCCGCCGACGATGGCGCCGACGCCCGAGGTCAGGCCGCCGATGATCGCCACCGCGAACGCCTTCAGGCCGAGCGAGGCGCCCATGGTGGCGCCGGTCAGCGTCAGCGGCGCCACCAGCACGCCGGCAAACGCCGCCGTGGCCGACGACAGCGCATACGAGAACGTGATCACCACGCCGGTGTTGATCCCCATCAGGCCCGCCGCGTCGCGGTCGTTGGAGGTGGCCACCACCGCCTTGCCGTAGATCGATTTGCGGTTGAAGATCTCGACCGCCGCCATCATGGCCAGCGCGCCGACCACCACCGCCACCTGCATCGGCTGCACGTTGGCGCCCAGGATCTGGAACGGCGTGGAGTCCAACGGCGAAGGGAATGTCAGGTCGTCCTTGCCCCAGATATTCTCGGCGACGTTCTTGAATATGATCGCCAGCGCGATGGTCGACATGATCCAGCCGAATTCGGACTTGATCTTGATCGCCGGCCGCACGCCTATCCATTCGACGAACATGCCCTGCAGCGCCCCGAACACGAGCACCAGCGGAATCATCAACAGGTAGCTCATGTAAGGCCCGCCGTGGATGGTGCCGACCAGGCTGAGGCCGACCAGCGCGCCGAGCATCAGCGATTCGCCCTGCCCGAAGTTCAGTGTGCCGGAGGTGGCGAACGTGAGCTGGTAGCCGAAAGCGATGACGGCGTAGATCATGCCGAGCGCGATGCCGCTGAAGACCAGTTGCAAGAGGATTTCCATGATTTCACCTTTTACTGCGGACGACAAGAAAATGGCCAGGCTTGAATCATCAAGTCTGGCCAGTACTAGGACAGGACGCGCGGCCTTACTTGGCCAGGGTGACTTTGCCGTCCTTGACTTCACCGAAGACGGTGATATCGGCGGTGATCGCCTCGTGGTCGTCCTTGGAGTAAGGCTTGCTATAGGTCGTGACGACGCCCTCGACCTTCTCGGTCAGGTTTTCCAGCGCGGCTTTGACTTTCGGGCCGTCCGTCGAACCAGCCTGCTTGAAGGCGGCGGCCAGCAGATAGATCGAATCGTAGCCCTGCGCGGCGGACACCGGCGACGGCATGCGGCCGCCCGGCGGGTTGTAGGCCTTCACGTAAGCGTCGATGAAGGTCTTGCGCTTGGGCGTGTTCGGATCCTGGATGAAGGTTTGCGGCATGCGGGTGCCGTTGCCGTTCTTGCCGGCGTTGTCGATGAAGTTCGCCATCGACAGCGTCCAGCTGCCGATCAGCGGCACTTTCCAGCCCAGTTTTTCCATGCCGTTGGCGATCTGCGCCAGCTCGGGACCGATGCCGTAGGTGAGCACCACTTCGGCGCCGGCCTGCTTGGCCTTCAACAGCTGGGCCGTCATGTCGACGTCCTTCAGGTTGTACTTCTCGGTGGCGACGGCCTTCAGGCTCTTTTCAGCCAGCGCTTTTTCCAGGTCTTCACGGCCCAACTGGCCGTAGTTGGTGGAGTCGGCCAGGATCGCGACCTTCTTGAACTTGCGATTGTCGACCGCTTCCTTGACGATCATGTGCGACTGGATCTGGTCATTGGCGGAGTTGCGGAAGATGTAGTTCTCCGGCTGGTCGGCGAACTGTTTGGTGATGATGGAGCCGGTGGCGACGTTGTTCATGACCGGGATCTTGGCTTCCTGGTAGAAGCGCTGCGAAGCCAGCGCGACGCCGGTATTGATGTAGCCGACGGTGGCGGCGACCTTTTCCTTGTTGATCAGCTCCTGGGCGATCTGCACGCCGCGTTCGTTCTTTGCCTCGTCGTCGCGTTCGATCAGCTGGATCTGGCGACCGAGCACACCGCCCTTGGCGTTGATCTCCGCCACCGCCAGCTTGACGCCGTCGCGCATCGACACGCCCATCGGCGCGGAACCGCCGGTGAACGGACCGGCGACGCCGATCTTGATGGGGTCAGCCGCCTGGGAGGAAGCCGCGAAACCGAGTGCCAGACCTGCAACGAGCAATTTCAACTTGAAATTCATGTGTCATCTCCTGTGTTACAACGTTTTTTTAGTAGTCGTACGCTGGATAGTCGCCCCATCGATGAAACATTGTAGGGTAGTGCAACGGCAGCAGCAACAGATAGATGTGCGGCATCGCAGCAAGCGCAAAGGCCCGCCGGCATGTAAGCATGCAGTAAGGATTGCTTGGACGGATTACATCGACGGCGCGCGTTTCGCCAGCGCCCGGTTGGCGAAGCGCATCTGCGTTTCGGCCAGCGCCTCGTTGCGGTCGAAGCCCATCGAGCCGTCGCGCAGGCCGATCGCCATGGCCATCACCGCCTCAGGATACTCCAGGTCGGCGGCTTTTTCTATCAGGCGGCGCGCGGCCTGCTCATCGCGCTTGACGCCGTCGCCGCTGAGATACAGATTGGCCAACGCAAACATTGCCGCCGGCATTTGGCGGTTGGCCGCGAACTGCAGCCAGTGGGCGGCGGCCTTGGCGTCGCGCGCCACGGCCATGCCGTTCTTGTACATCATGCCCAGGTAGTAGGCCGCCATCGGATCGCCGGCCTTGGCGGCGCCGCTGAACAGCTGGAAGGCCTTGGGCAGGTTGGCGGGCGTGCGCTCGGAGCCGCGCAGGCACTTGCGCGCCTCCTCGACCGGACTGAGCGCAGGGGCGGCCGCGGCCGTCGCCCCCGCCGCCAGCAGCAAAGCCGCCATCATCGTCCGCACGCGCGCGCCCATCATAGCGACAAATCGATGGCGTACAGGGCAAAGCCCTTGCCGCCGCCATCGTCCTGTTTAAGCTGGGTGACGGACGTGAGCCCCGCCTCCCGCGCCAGTTCGAGCATGCCGGGCGCCGAGTGGAACACCACCACGCCCTTGGTCGCCACCGGCGCGAAACGCCAGCTGCGGGTCGCGCCGTTCCGCGCGCGGGTCAGATTCCTGGTCTCGCGGATGTAGGCGATCAGCACATCGCGGCTGGAGTCAGGCGCGGCCAGCACGGTCTTGCCGCCGTCCAGGCCGGGAAAACCGCCGCCGCCGCCGGCCCGGTAGTTGTTGGTCGCGACCAGGAATTCCTGCGTCGGCGCCATCGCTGCACCTTTGTAGTGCAAGGCGGCGATGCGCTGGCCGGCCGGCTTGGTCACGTCGATCTGGTAGCTGACGTCGGCGCTGGTCAGCATGTCGAAGTTATAGCCGGCGAAGGCGGTGTTGACCAGCTCCTGCTGCGCGCCGCTGGCCGGGTCGATGCGGTTGAAGCGCTCGGCGGCTTTTTCCAGCCAGGCTTTCAGGCCGGCGCCGTCGATCTTCACCGCGTGCAGCGCATTCGGATACAGGTACAGGTCGGCGGCGTTGTTCAGCGCCAGTCCGCCGGCCTTGACGTCCGTGTAGTCGCCCACGCCGGCCGATCCGGTCTTGAACGGCGACGCCATCGACAGCACCGGCAGGCCGGCATACTGTGGCAAGCTGGCCTTGACGTAGTCGCGCACGTAAGCGGCCTGCGCCTGGTTGACCAGCTCGATCGCGCTGACGTCGCCGACATCGGCGAAATACGACGTCATGCGGAACCCGCTGCTGCCGAGCGGCGTTTTTACATAGCGGATGGTGGCCGCATGCTCGTCCGCGACCAGCGCGGCGATGGCGGGATCGGCGGCGACGTAGCTGCGGTCGGCGTTCTGCGTGCCGCGCGCCTCGACCGTGGTGCGGCTCTTGTCGATGACCCAGGCCTTGCCGTCATATTTCAGATGCAGGCCGATCACACCCAGGTGCTTGCCCCACAGGTTGGCCATCACGGCGGGCACGCCCTGCACCGTGCCTTTGACCTTGTCCACGCCCGGCAGGTTGAAGCCCGGGGCGGTGCTGGCGGCGTTCGGGAACGGCAGGTGCGCGTGGCCGATCAGCATCGCGTCCACGCCCGGCACCTGCGCCAGGTAGTAATTGGCGTTTTCCATCTGCGGCGTGTACGGCGCGCCGTCGATGCCGCCATGCGAAATGGCAACCACGATGTCCGCCCCCTGCGCGCGCATCTGCGGGATGTATTTCTCGGCCGCTTCGCGCACGCCCTCGGCGTAGACCTTGCCGTCCAGCCAGCGCTTGTCCCACGACAGCACGCCGGGCGGCGCGAAGCCGATGATGCCGACCTTGATGCTCGCCTTGAGCGGCTTGCCATCCGGCCCGGTGGCGCCGATCTCGCGCGTCAGGATGCGGAACGGCTCGAACAGCGGCCGCTTCGTCTTCAGGCTGTAGATATTCGCCAGCACGATGGGGAAAGCCGGTCCGGCGCAGCGCGGCGCGTCGGCCGGCACGCCGTCGACGTCGAAGCGGCTGCCGGTGACCTGGCTCAGATAGGCCAGGCCGTAATTGAATTCATGATTGCCGATGCCGGCGCCGTCCACGCCCAGCTGGTTCATGGCCTTGTAGATGGCCAGCGTCTCGCCGCAAGCGACCGGCTTGACCAGCGCCTGGTAGTCGGCCAGCGCCGTGCCCTGCAGGGCGTCGCCGTTGTCGAGCAGCAAATTATTGGGAAATTCGGCGCGCGCCTGCCTGATCAGCGTCGCGGTGCGCTCCAGGCCGATCGAGGGATCGGCTTGCAGCTTGTAATAGTCATAACTCAGCACATTGGCGTGCAGGTCGGTCGTCTCCAGCAGCGCCAGCGTGGCCTCGGCGCCGAGCGGCGGCACCTTGCCCTGCGGCAGGCTGGAGCAGCCGATCAGCAAAGTGGGCAACGCAATGAACGCTAAACGCATGGGTAGGCTATGTATATAGTTGCAATTTTTAGGGCAACGGACCGGTGCGCAACATCATACGCAGCGGATTTCTTCGCATCAAGCTACTTAAGGCATAAGGGCGATATTTTACACATTTTATGGCAAAAATGACAGTATTTTGACGCTGCCGCGCGGCACTGGGAGACGGTAGCCGCTTACGGTATAATCCGAGGTTTGATTTCAGCCTAAGAAAAGAAGAAAACATGGAAGCCGAACGCATCAACGCCCTCTCCGCCCTGCTCGCCGACCTGACCGCGCGCGAAGCCGAACTTCGGAGGTATCTTTGACTTCGATAAAAAGTCAGAGAAACTCGAGCAAGTAAACGAAGAACTGGAAGACCCGACCGTCTGGAACGACCCTAAAAAGGCGCAGGACCTCGGCAAGGAGAAGAAATCCCTGGAAGCGATCGTGTTCGCGCTGACCAAGGCCGACACCGACCTCAAGGACATGGGCGACCTGTTCGCCATGGCCAAGGAAGAAGGCGACGACGACACGCTGGAAGCGCTGATCGTCGACGCCGAAGACGTGCGCGTGGTCATCGAAGGCATGGAATTCCGCCGGATGTTCAACAATCCGATGGACCCGAACAACTGCTTCATCGATATCCAGGCCGGCGCCGGCGGCACCGAGGCCCAGGACTGGGCGTCCATGCTGCTGCGCCAGTACCTGCGCTACGCCGACCGCAAAGGCTTCAAGGTCGAGATCATGGAGCAGTCCGACGGCGAGGTGGCCGGCATCAAGACCGCGACCATCAAGGTCGAGGGCGAGTACGCCTACGGCTTCCTGCGCACCGAGACCGGCGTCCACCGCCTGGTGCGCAAGTCGCCGTTCGACTCGGCCAACGGCCGCCACACCTCGTTCACGTCGCTGTTCGTGTACCCGGAAGTGGATGACTCGATCGACATCGAGATCAACCCCGCCGACCTGCGCATCGATACCTACCGCGCATCCGGCGCCGGTGGTCAGCACATCAACAAAACCGACTCCGCGGTGCGCCTGACCCACGGCCCGTCCGGCATCGTCGTGCAGTGCCAGAACGACCGCTCGCAACACCGCAACAAGGCCGAGGCGATGGAAATGCTGAAGGCGAAGCTGTACGAGATGGAACTGCGCAAGCGCATGAGCGAGCAGCAGAAGCTGGAAGACTCCAAGACCGACGTCGGCTGGGGCCACCAGATCCGCTCCTATGTGCTGGACCAGTCGCGCATCAAGGACCTGCGCACCAACTTCGAGACCGGCAACACCAAGGGCGTGCTGGACGGCGACCTGGACGATTTCATCTCCGCATCGCTCAAACAAGGCGTATAAATGACTTCAGCATCGCAGCGCGCGTTCATCTTCGACATGGACGGCACCATCGTCGACAACATGGCCTTCCACACCAAATCGTGGCTGGCCTTCTTCGAGCGCCGTGGCCACACCATCGACGCCGATGAATTCTTCCGCACCACGGCAGGACGCCAGGGCCATGAGATCATGAGCACCTACATGGGCAAGCCGATGACCAAGGAAGAAAGCGCCGCGCTCGATTTTGAGAAGGAATCGCTGTACCGCGAACTGTACGCGCCGCACCTGGCGGCGGTGGACGGCTTCGTCGAATTCATCGCCCGCGCCAAAAGCGCCGGCGTCAAGCTGGCCGTGGCCACCGCCGCGCCGAACGAGAACATCGACTTCACGCTGGACGGCCTGGACCTGCGCAAGGAGTTCGACGCCATCGCCGGCGCCGCCGACGTCGCGCGCGGCAAGCCGAACCCGGACGTGTTCCTGCTGGCGGCCGAGCGCGCAGGCGCCTTGCCGCAAAACAGCATCGTGTTCGAAGACGCGCCGCTGGGCGTGGAAGCGGCGCGCCGCGCCGGCATGCGCGCGGTGGTGCTGACCACCACCCTGCCGGCCGAAGCGTTTGCCGAATTCGACAACGTCATCGCCGTCGTGCGCGACTTCAGCGAGCTGGATGTGGAAGAACTCTTCGCGTCCGCCACCAACTAATCATCACCTCAACTAGAAACAGACCATGACTACGGATCTTCAAGAACAAGCAGGCAACGCCGCACCGGCGGACGAAAACAAGATCATCGCCGAGCGCCGCGCCAAGCTGGCCGCCATCCGCGAACAAGGCGTCGCCTTCCCGAACGACTTCAAGCCACAGCACAAGGCCGCCGACCTGCACGCGCAATACGGCGAGAAGTCGCGCGAGGAGCTGGAAGCCGCGCCGGTCACCGTGGTGCTGGCGGGCCGCATGATGCTGAAGCGCGAAGCCGGCAAGAAGGCCGCTTTCGCCACGCTGCAGGATGCATCCGGCCCGAAAGCCGACGGCCGCATCCAGATCTACGCCACGCTGGACCTGACCGGCGAAGCCGCCATGGCCGCGCTGCACCACTACGACCTGGGCGACATCCTGGGCGTGGCCGGCACGCTGTTCAAGACCAAGACCGATGAGCTGACCATCAAGGTCACCGAACTACGCCTGATCACCAAGTCGCTGCGCCCGCTGCCGGACAAGTTCCACGGCCTGGCCGACCAGGAAACCAAGTACCGCCAGCGCTACGTCGACCTGATCATGAACGAAGAGACGCGCCGCACCTTCAAGGCGCGTACCGCCGCGATCTCGTCGATGCGCCGCTTCATGGAAAAGAACGAGTTCATGGAAGTGGAAACGCCGATGCTGCACGCCATCCCTGGCGGCGCCGCGGCCAAGCCGTTCATCACCCACCACAACGCGCTGGACATGCAGATGTTCCTGCGTATCGCGCCCGAGCTGTACCTGAAGCGCCTGGTGGTCGGCGGCTTCGACCGCGTGTTCGAGATCAACCGCAACTTCCGCAACGAAGGCGTGTCGGTCCGTCACAACCCAGAATTCACGATGATGGAATTCTACGCGGCGTACACCGACTACCACTGGCTGATGGACTTCACCGAAGCCATCATCCGCCAGGCCGCCATCGACGCCCACGGCACCGCGACGCTGACCTACGGCGGCCGCGAGCTGGATCTGGCCAAGCCGTTCCATCGCCTGACCATCGTCGAAGCGATCAACAAGTACGCGCCGGGCTACACGCCGGAGCAGCTGGGCGACGTTGAATTCATCAAGAAGGAACTGCTGAAGTTCGGCGTCAAGCCGTTCGCCACCGCGGGCCTGGGCGCGCTGCAACTGGCGCTGTTCGAAGAAACCGCCGAAGCGCAGCTGTGGGAACCGACCTACATCATCGACTATCCGGTCGAAGTGTCGCCGCTGGCACGCGCTTCCGATACCCGCGAAGGCATCACCGAGCGCTTCGAACTGTTCATGGTCGGCCGCGAGATCGCCAACGGCTTCTCCGAGCTGAACGACGCGGAAGACCAGTCGGCCCGCTTCCTGTCGCAGGTGGCGGCCAAGGACGCCGGCGATGAAGAGGCGATGTTCTACGACGCCGACTACATCCGCGCGCTGGAATACGGCATGCCGCCGGCCGGCGGTTGCGGCATCGGCATCGACCGCCTGATGATGATCATCACCGATTCGCCGAACATCCGCGACGTGCTGCTATTCCCGCACCTGCGCCGCGAAGAGTAATCACAACGCACAAGCCGCTCAACCGAGCGGCTTTTTTTTGGATGCACCACACACCCCGGGAGGCGCCATGCTTTTTCTGCTGGGTTTATGCATACTGTGCCTGGTGTTTTTTGCAGCCCAGCCCAGCCGGGCATCAAACAAGAGGCGTTTCTGGCTAGTCGTCGGTGGCGGATATATCGTTTGGGGCCTTTTAAGCATATTCATGGGCATGCCGGAAGCGTTGATACTAGGGCTTCTGCTTGCTTTCACACGCGTGAAACAGCTCCCTTTCCTCTATGTGCCATTGGTGGCAGGCTTTACGGCGCTGATCGCGTTGACATTTTTTTTGCGCCGATACGCTCTCCAAATCGCGCGCAAGAAAAACGCACCTTTTTTTCTCGCCATCCTCTTGAACGCCGCATTTATCCTGGTGACGGTACTGATGGCCAACATCAAGGCAAACCAGGAAATCAGCGCCGCGGCGCAAGCCTTCAAACCGGTCTGCCTGCAGCAGATGACGTTTATTCAGTCGCTGAGCCACTCCCAGGAGAGCTCACACTCCTTTTATCCGCACGCCATCCTGCGCACGGCGGACGGCAGCCAATATTATTGGAGCTACCGGGACAGGGAATTCTTCAAGGGGAACGACAAGCTTGATCCGAACCTCCCCTGTGAAAAACCCAGCACCTGAGCTTCCAGCTCCAGGCACTGGCGCACTGCAACTATTGAATGACGCGGTAGCACGGCGTGTAGGCCTTGCCCGCCAGCTTCATGCGATGCTGGACCACGAATGACGCCAGCAGCGCGTCCATCGGCCCCATGATCTTCTTGTCGCCGTGGATCTCGAAATGGCCGTATTTCTCGATCGCGCGGATGCCTTCGTCCTTGACGTTGCCGGCAACGACGCCGGAAAACGCCCGCCGCAGATTGGCCGCCAGCAGGTGCACTTCCTGGTTCTTGTGCAGGCTCAGGTTGCGCATGTTCTCGTGCGTCGGCGCGAACGGCTTCTGGAATTCCTGGTCGATCTTCAGGCCCCAATTGTAGTAGTAGGCGTCGCTGCGCGACTTGCGGAACTCGCGCACCTGCTTGATCCCGGCCTGCATCTCGCGCGCCACCAGTTCAGGATCGTCGATGATGATCTTGTAGCGCTGCTGCGCCTCCGGCCCCAGCGTATCGTGGATGAACTGGTTGATCTGCACGAAGTACTCGCGCGAGGTCTCGGGGCCCGTGAACACCAGCGGGAACGGGATCTCCGCGTTATCCGGATGCAGCAGGATGCCCAGGATGTAGAGGATCTCCTCGGCCGTGCCGGCGCCGCCGGGGAACACGACGATGCCGTGCCCCGTGCGCACGAACGCTTCCAGGCGCTTCTCGATGTCCGGCATGATGACCAGCTCATTGACGATCGGGTTCGGCGACTCGGCCGCGATGATGCCCGGTTCGGAAATGCCCAGGTAGCGCCCCTTGTGCAAGCGCTGCTTGGCGTGGCCGATGGTGGCGCCCTTCATCGGGCCCTTCATCGCGCCGGGGCCGCAGCCGGTGCAGATATCCAGGTCGCGCAGGCCCATTTGGTAGCCGACTTCCTTCGAGTAGTTATACTCGGCGCGGTTGATCGAATGTCCCCCCCAGCACACCACCAGGTTCGGGTTCAGCATCGGCTTCAGCACGCCGGCGTTGCGCAGGATGTGGAACACGGAGTCGGTGATGCCTTCGGTCTTGGCCAGGTCGAACTTCGGATTGTCGGTGACCTCGTTGCTGACGAAAACGATATCCCGCAGCACCGCGAACAGGTGCTCGTGGATCCCCTTGATCATTTTGCCGTCGACGAAAGCGATCGCCGGCGCCCCCTTGATATCGAGCTTGATGCCGCGCTCGCGCTGGACAATGCTGATTTCAAACGATTGATAGCGTTCCAGCAGCTCCTTTCCATCGTCGATCGTGCTGCCGCAATTGAGCACGGCCAATGCGCAATTGCGGAAAATGTTATAGAGACCGCCCTGGCTAGTGTCGAGCAGCTTGTTCACTTCCGCCTTCGAAAGGATCTCCAACTGTCCTTCGGGCGAAATCAGGGTATCGACAACGTCATGTTCCATGATGCGTAAATCCTTATTCATGTTTCTGAGAGCCTGCAGTGCCAATATACGACAACTCGGCCGTTTTTGGGCCGGAGAATGCGTGTGCTATTTATTAGCACAAATGACACATCTTTGCAGGGGAGGCATCAAAAAGTGCGTCGAGATCGATTTGTAGATTAAAATGGCGCGCAATTTGGCTCCTCACGAGGGAAGCCAATCCCTTTTGAACATAAAAATTTAGGAGAAACCGCATGAGCGGTGCTACCACCACCAACACGGAAGTCGCTATTCCCGAATTCAAGCAGATCATGGGCCACCCTGCTCCGCTGTGGATGTTGTTCATGACCGAATTCTGGGAGCGCTTCGCGTTCTACGGCATACGCTGGGCCCTGGTGCTCTACGTCGTCGCACAATTCTATGACGGTAACCCCACCGGCGAATCCCACGCCAACCTGATTTACGGCTCCTACCTCGCGCTGGTGTACGCCGCCGCGCTGTTCGGCGGCTATGTCGCCGACCGCGTGCTGGGCTACCAGCGTTCGATCCTGGTCGGCGCCTCCTTCATGGCGGCCGGCTTGTTCCTGATCGCCTTCCCCAACCAGACCGTGTTCCAGATTGGCCTGGCCACCATCATCGTCGGTAACGGCATGTTCAAGCCGAACATCTCGACCATGGTCGGCAAGCTGTATAGCACCGCCGATACGCGCCGCGATTCCGGCTTTACGATTTTTTACATGGGCATCAACTCCGGCGCGCTGGTCGCACCGGTGCTGACCGAGTGGCTCGCTTCGGCCATCTTCGGCACCGACGGCATGCCGGCTTACAAAGTCGTGTTCATGTCGGCCGGCGTCGGCATGCTGATTAGCCTGGCGTGGTTCTACATCGGCCGCCGCAACCTGAAAGGCATCGGCGCACCGGATGCGCAGAACGCCGATCCCAAGCGCCTGCTGTACGTGGTACTGGGCTCGCTGTGCGTGATTCCGGTGGTGTACTTCCTGCTGGCCGCCGGCGCGCAAAGCCTGCAGGTCGTGCTGTCGGTGCTGTTCATCCTGCTGTCGGTGATGCTGATGGTCGAAGGCATCAAGAATGGCAAGGTCGCCCGCGACAAGGTGATCGCCATGCTGCTGATCTTCTTCTTCAACATCATGTTCTGGTGCTTCTTCGAGCAGGCGGGCAGCTCGTTCACCTTCCTGGCCGATAAGATCATCGACCGCGAAATGTTCAACTGGACCTTCCCTGTGGCGTGGTTCCAGACCGTGAACTCGCTGGCGATCATCGCCTTCGCGCCGCTGATCGCCTTCATCTGGGTCGCGCTGCGCAGCAAGAATCCATCGATTCCGCGCAAGTTCGGCCTGGGCCTGCTGTTCAACGGCGCCGCCTTCGGCCTGTTGATGTACGCGCTGTCGATGCTGGTCAATATCGACAACAAGATCCCGTTCTGGACCCTGTTCATGGTCTACGTGCTGCAATCGATTGGTGAGCTGTGCCTGTCGCCGATCGGCCTGTCGATGGTGACCAAGCTGGCGCCTACGCGCCTGGTCGGCCTGGGCATGGGCGGCTGGTTCCTGTCGACCGGTATCGGCAACAACCTGTCGGGCATCTTCGCCTCGCACCTCAGCGGCGAAACCGGCATGTCGGTGACCTCCGCGCTGTCGGGCTACACCACCGGCTTCTATTCGCTGATGGCCGGCGGCGTGATCCTGTTCCTGATCGCTCCACTGATCCAGAAGTTGATGCACGGCGTGAAGTAAGCCTGAAAAGAGCGGTAATATGAACGGCAGCCTGGGGCTGCCGTTTTTATTGGATGCGACAAACCGGCGCAGCAAACATGATTTTCTACCGCAGTGCCGATCCCCCGCGAGCCAGATCGCCTTGTGCGCCATGTGGCGCGCATGGGTGCGACAATGGCTCTCGATTTCTCTCTCGGGACCTCCTTTATGAAACCAGGCGCACTGCTTGTCGCCACCATCCTGTCGATGGCGACGGGCGTCACGCTATCGCAGGGACTGCCGCCGCGGCCCGATCCGGCCATGCGGCAGGTGCTCGATGCGCTGGCGTCGCTGGGCGGCCGGCCGCTGGAGACATTGACGCCGGATGAGGCGCGCCGGCAGCCCACCACCGCCGACGCGGTCCACAAGCTACTGCGCGCCGCCGGCAAGGGTGACGCCCCCGCGCCCAATGTCACGCTGGCGCCGCTGCAGATCGACGGGCCGCTGGGCAAGATTCCCTTATATGCCTACACGCCCGCCGACGCCGGCAAAGACCAGCTGTTGCCGGTGCTGCTGTACTTCCATGGCGGCGGTTTCGTCCTCGGCGGAACGCTGGCCTACGAAGCATCGATACGCGCACTGGCCGTCCGCTCGGGCGCCATCGTGGTCTCGGTCGAATATCATCAGGCGCCGGAACACAAGTATCCGGCCGCGCCCAACGACGCCTATGCCGCCTACCGGTGGGTGCTGGAGCATGCCGCCGAATTCAACGGCGACGCCAGCCGGGTCGCGGTGGGCGGCGAAGGCGCGGGCGGCACGCTGGCCGCCGTCGTGGCCCAGATGGCGCGCGACAAGCGCGAAACGGCGCCTGTGCACCAACTGCTGATCTACCCCATCCTCAACGACAATATGGAGACGCCGTCCTACCGCGCGCACGCGCTGGCGAGACCGCTGGGCAAGGCGGCGATGGCCTGGTATCTCACCCACTACACCGCCGCCCCCAACGACGCCGACCAGGCCTATGCGATGCCCGCCAAGGCCGCGACCTTGCGGCGCCTGCCCCCGGCCACCATCATCACGGCCGCCATCGATCCGCTGGCGAGCGAAGGACGCGCCTACGCCTACCGGCTGCAAAAAGATGGCATCGCAGTGAGCTTCAAGGAGTACGCGGGTGTGACCCACGATTTCTTCGGCATGGGAGCGGTGCTGCCTGCGGCGCGGGAGGCGCAGGAATTCGCCGGCGACCGCCTGAAGCGCGCGCTGCGTCCACGCACCCCGCCGTCCAGGCCTGCCCCACTGACGGGATTGCGCTAACGGCTACCCGATTGCATGGGATGGCCGTCCAGCCAGGCCTGCAAACTGTCCGCGGCGCCCGCCCCCAGATGCAGGCCAAGCTTGGAGCGGCGCCACAAGATGTCCTGCGCGGTGCGCGCCCATTCGTAGCGGCGCAGATAATCCACTTCCACCGCGTACAGGCCGGGCAGCACTTCCTCGCCCATGTCCGCCAGTTCGCGCCGTTCGGCCAGCAGCGTATGGATGCGCGTGCCGTAGGCGCGCACATAGCGGCACAGCACCGGCGCCGGAATCCAGCCATAGCGGTTGCGCATGTCGCCGACCCAGCCGTCGAACTGCAGCACCGACTTGTTTTGCGGCTCGGCGCCGAACAGATCGCCGCCCGGCAGGCAGGCGTCGTGGGTCCAGCCGCCGTGGCGGTTGTCGAGGGATTTGGCGATCAAGTCGACCGCTTCCTCGGCCAGCTTGCGGAAGGTGGTGATCTTGCCGCCGAAGACGCTGAGCATGGGCGCGCCGTCGCTGTCGACCTCCAGCCGGTAGTCGCGCGTGACGGCCTTGGCGTCCGCGCCATCCTCCACCAGCGGGCGCACGCCGGAATAGGTCCACACCACGTCGGCCGGCACGATGGGGTTGACGAAGTATTCGCTGGCCAGCTTGCACAGGTAGGCGATTTCGTCCTCGCTGATGGCGACCTGGTTGGCGTCGCCGTGATAATCGAGATCGGTGGTGCCGATCAGCGTGAAGTCGCGCTCATACGGAATCGCGAACACGATGCGGCCGTCGCGGTGCTGGAAGATGTAGGCGTTGTCGTGTTCGAAGATGCGCTTGACGATGATATGGCTGCCCTTGATCAGGCGCAGGTGGCCGCCGCCCTCCTTCGGCACCGCCTTGTGCAGGAAGTCCGCCGTCCACGGCCCGGCCGCGTTGACGACGTAGCGCGCGTTGACGCGGATATCGCCGCAGCCGGTCTTGTGCAGGTCCGCCTCCCAGCCGCCCGGCTTGCGCACCAGCGCGGTGCACAAGGTCTGGGTCAGGATGGTGGCGCCCTTTTCGCAGGCGTCGATCGCGTTCAGTACCACCAGCCGCGCATCGTCGACCCAGCCGTCCGAATAGATAAAACCGCGCTTGAACTCCGGCTTGAGCGGGCGGCCGGCCGCATGGCAGCGCAGGTTGACGCCGGCCGATGCCGGCAGCAGTTCGCGCTTGGCCAGCAGGTCGTACAGCATCAGCCCCGCGCGGATCAGCAGCGCCGGGCGCTGGCCCGGCGCGTGCGGCATCACGAAGCGCAAGGGCCACATGATGTGCGGCGCGGCGCGCAGCAGCACTTCGCGCTCGATCAGCGCCTTGCGCACCAGGTTGAATTCGTAGTATTCCAGATAACGCAGGCCGCCGTGTATCAGCTTGGTCGACGCCGACGAGGTATGCGACGCCAGGTCGTCCTTCTCGCACAACACCACCGACAGTCCCCGCCCCGCCGCGTCGCGCGCTATCCCGGCGCCGTTGATGCCGCCGCCCACGATCAGGACATCGCAATCGAGTATGTGCTGCGGTTCCGCCATTTGATCCCTTTGGAGCTGTATACCTGTACGTTACGACAAGTGACGGCAAGTAACAATAGGCATGCTCTATAATCGGCGATACTGTTGCAACCGAGAGATGCATTTTGACAACCTCAAGCTTCCCCAGCCTCGCCAAGTGGCTGACCCGCCGTAATCTCATCCGTGCCGCGATCGGCACCGGCGCCGCCGCGCTGGTGGCCGGCGGCCTGCTGCTGGCCTACCTGCTGCTGTACGTGGCGCCCAACCTGCCGGCGCTCGACACCATCACCGACTACCGGCCCAAGATCCCGCTGCGCATCTACACCGCCGACAACGCCCTGATCGGCGAGTTCGGCGAGGAGCACCGCGACTTCATCGCCATCAAGGACATGCCGGAGATGATGAAGAAGTCCGTGCTGGCGATCGAAGACAAGCGCTTTTATGAGCATAATGGCATCGACTGGGTGCGCGCCATGGGCGCCGCGCGCGCCAACCTGGGCGGCGCGATGCGCCAGGGCGGCTCGACCATCACCATGCAGGTGGCGCGCAACTTCTTCCTGACGCGCGAGAAATTCTACGGCCGCAAGATGAATGAAGTCATGCTGGCCATGAAGATCGAGGCGGCGCTGAGCAAGGACCAGATCCTTGAGCTGTACATGAATCAGATCTACCTGGGCCAGCGCTCATACGGCTTCGGCAGCGCCGCGCAGGTCTATTTCGGCAAACAGCTGAAGGACTTGAGCATCGCCGAGATGGCGATGCTGGCCGGCCTGCCGCAGAATCCGGCGCGTCACAATCCGGCGGTCAATCCCAAGCGCGCCAAGCAACGCCAGCGCGTGGTGCTGAAGTCCATGCGCGACCTCGATTACATCACCGAAGACCAGTACCAGAAGGCGCTGAAAGAGACGCTGCACGTCAGCCACAAGGGCCAGGAGTTCGACACCCACGCCGAGTACGTGGCCGAACTGGCGCGCCAGGTGGTGTTCGCGCAGTTCAAGGAAGAGTCGTACACCAAGGGCATCAGCGTCTACACCACCATCCTCAAGGCCGACCAGAACGCGGCCTATGAATCGGTGCGCCGCAATGTGCTGAACTACGATCAGCGCCACGGCTATCGCGGTCCGGAAGCCTTCATCACGCTGCCGGCCGGCGAGGAAGAGCGCGACGACGCCATCGAGGAAGCGCTGCAAAAACGTCCGGGCAGCGACCGCCTGATTCCGGCCGTGGTGCTGGAAGCGGGCCCCAAGGCCGTCAAGGTGCAGGATCCATTCGGCGAAGAGATCACCATCAGCGGCGACGGCCTGCGCCTGGCGGCCAACGCGCTGTCGGACAAGGCCAAGGACAACGTGCGCCTGCGTCCCGGCGCGGTGATCCGCATCATGCAGGGCGACAAGAAAGCCTGGGCCATTTCGCAAGTGCCGCAGGTGGCGGCGGCCTTCGTGTCGATCGACTCGCTGACCGGCGGCTATCACGCGATGGTCGGCGGCTTCGACTACAACCTGCAGAAGTTCAACCACGTCACGCAAGCCTGGCGCCAGCCCGGCTCCTCGATCAAGCCGTTCGTGTATTCGGCGGCGCTGGAAAAAGGCTTCTCGCCGCTGACCATCATCAACGACGTGCCGCTCGACCTGACCGGCGCCGAAACCGGCAACGAAGCCTGGAGCCCGAAAAACGACGACGGCAAGTTCGACGGTCCGATCACCATGCGCACCGCGCTGTCCGAATCGAAGAACGTGGCTTCGGTGCGCATCCTGCGCTCGATCACCGTGCCTTACGCGCACAACTACCTCGGCAAGTTCGGCTTCGACCTGGCCAAGCATCCGAAGAACCTGACCATGGCGCTGGGCACCGGCTCGGTCACGCCGGCGCAGCTGGCCGGCGCGTACTCGGTGTTCGCCAACGGCGGCTATACGGTGGAGCCTTACCTGATCGCCAAGATCGTCGACGGCGATGGCAAGGTCATTTCCGAGGTCAAGCCGCGCACCACGCTGCCGGACGACGCCCGCGTGCTCGATCCGCGCAACGCCTTCGTCACCGACAGCCTGCTGCGCCAGGTGACGCGCACCGGCACCGGCGCCAGCGCCGCGCGCCTGGGCCGCTCGGACATCGCCGGCAAGACCGGCACCTCCAGCGACGCCGTCGACGGCTGGTTCGCCGGCTACGGCGGCGGCATCGTCGCGGTGTCGTGGATGGGTTATGACGATTCGCGCTCGCTGGGCGGCAAGGAGTTCGGCTCCAGCGTGGCGCTGCCGATCTGGATCGACTACATGAAGGTGGCGCTGCAGAGCCGTCCGGCGCGCGATATGCAGGTGCCGGTCGGCCTGACGCAGGTGGACGGCGAATGGCTGTACGATGAATTCACCGGCGATGCCGCGCGCCACTCGCTGGATATGGAAGACACGCCGCCGGGCGCGGAGAACGTGGCGCCGGTGCCGACCGGCGCGCCGCAGCAGCCGCCGGCGCAGTAAATCAGGGCGCCAGGTAGGCGCGCATCATGCGCACGGTGCTGTCGGCGAAGCGATCGGGATCGATCGCCGCCGCGCGGTACTTCCAGCGCTTGACGTACCAGTCCTGGAACATCGCCATGATGTGCGCCGCCATCAGGTCCGGACTGCCGCGCGGGCGCTCCGGCAGTTGCACAATGATCTCCGCGAACAGCGACTGCACATACAACTCCGATTGCTTGGCCGTGTTGCGCTGCTCCGCCTGCAGCACGCGCGAGTCCATGAAGACGAAATAAAACCACGGCTGCAGAATCTCGGAGACGTAGATCGAGGCACGTATCAGCGCTTCCAGCTTGTCGAGCGGATCGCTGACGCCGGCGAACAGGCGCGGCATCTCGTGGGTGGCGTGGCGCACCACGTCCTCGATCATTTCCGCCAACTGGTCCTTGTTGCTGATGTAGCCGTACAAGCCGCCCATCGACAAACCGGTTTCGCCGCACAGGTCGCGCAGGTTCATGGCGCGGAAGCCGACCTCGTTGGCCAGCTTGAAGGTGGCGTTGAAGATCTTCTCCAAATTTTCCAGCGCCGGCTTGCGGCGCTTGACCGTGATGCGTTCGGCATTCCGGTCCAGGAGATAGGTCCAGATATTGACGCCATCGAGCGGCGTCATCTCCTGGAATTGTTGGAAGTTGAATTGCGCCAGCAAGGTCGTCCCTATAGTTAATTTTTGGTTTTGATTATAGCGCAGGACCAACACAAGGATCGCAAGTCATGCAGATTGGCTCGCCAGGTCCAGCGTGCGGACTGCGCGGCCATGGCGTCGGTGCTACATTTTGTTGACCGGGCAGACCCCGGCATCATAATAACGGAGACCACCATGAAAAAACGCTTCTGGAGCTGCCTGTCGTTCTGCCTGATACTCATCACCGCCCTGCCCGCGCCGTCGTGGGCGGCGGGCTACACCCAAACCAAATATCCCATCGTGCTGGTGCACGGCCTGTTCGGCTTCGACAGCGTCGGCCCGGTCGACTACTTCTACGGCATCGCCTCGGCCTTGCGCAGCGGCGGCGCCGACGTCTATGTGACGTCGGTATCGGCGGCCAACAGCACCGAGGTGCGCGGCGAACAGCTGCTGGTGCAGGTCAAGCAGATCCTGGCGGCGACCGGCGCGGCCAAGGTCAACCTGATCGGCCATAGCCACGGCGGCCCGACCTCGCGCTACGTGGCCTCGGTGCGGCCGGACCTGGTGGCGTCGGTCAGCAGCGTCGGCGGCGTCAACAAGGGCTCGAAGGTGGCCGACGTGCTGATCGGCGCGGTGCCGGGCGTGACCTACAGCGTGGCCAACGCGGTATCCGGCTTGATCAGCTTCCTGTCCGGCAGTCCGACCTTGCCGCAGAACGCGCGCGCGGCCGCGACCTCGCTGAGCACCGCCGGCACGCTGGCCTTCAACAGCCGCCATCCACAGGGCGTGCCGACATCCGCTTGCGGCGAAGGCGACTACCAGGTGCGCAGCGTGTACTACTTCTCGTGGAGCGGCGCGCAGCCGTACACCAATCTGCTCGACGCCAGCGACCCGGTGCTGGCGCTGACCGCGCTGGCCTTCGACGGCGCCAAGAACGATGGCCTGGTCAGCAGCTGCTCCAGCCATCTGGGCCGCGTGATCCGCGACGACTACGCGCTCAACCACCTGGACGAAGTCAATCAGCTGATCGGCATCACCAACCTGTTCGAGACCAGCCCGGTCACCATCTTCCGCCAGCAGGCCAATCGCCTGCAGGGCCTGGGCCTGTAAGGAGCACGCATGAACACAAACGCAAAACTGCTGCGGTGCGCCGCGTTGGCAGCGGTCGCCGGCGGCGTCCTGTATCTGACGCTGGCGCGGCAAAACGCGCCGGCGGCGCCGGTGCGGCGCGCCGAACCAAACTATTTTGCGTTTGTGCCGTCGATGGCCGGCACCCGGCCCGACGGCGAGGTCCGCCAAGGCGCCGGCGGCAAGCTGGAGGTCAATGCGGAACTGGCCTACCTGTTCGACTACTACCTGGCAGGCTTGGGCGAGAAGCCGCTGGAGGCGATCCGCACGGAGATCGTCCGCGAGCTGGATCGCCGCTTGAGCGGGCCGCAAGCGGCGGAAGCCAGGCGGCTGCTGGATGCCTACCTCGCCTACAAGCGCGCGCTGGTCGACGCTGAACGCGGCCTGCCGCCGCTTGCCGATCCGGCGCAGGCGGCGCGCCAGCGGCTGGCGGCGATGCAGCTGCTGCGCCGTTCGTATTTCAGCGAGGAGGAAATCGCCGGCCTGTTCAGCGCCAGCGATGCGTACGACCTGGATGCCGTCGCGCGGCTGGAGATCAATGGCGACAAGCGTCTGACGGACGAGCAGCGCAAGCAGCGGCTGGCCGCGCTGGACGCCGGGTTGCCGCAAAAGCTGCGCGATGAACGGGATGCGCCGACCAAGGTGCTGCGGCTGGAAGACGCGGTGGC
Organism: Duganella sp. CT11-25; assembly: GCF_047302815.1. Taxonomy (NCBI): domain Bacteria; kingdom Pseudomonadati; phylum Pseudomonadota; class Betaproteobacteria; order Burkholderiales; family Oxalobacteraceae; genus Duganella; species Duganella sp. CT11-25. The sequence continues at coordinate 166,831 of NZ_JBKBFD010000001.1, read as the reverse complement.
CAAGGCCCGCGCGCAGGGTGCCGGCGACAACGAGATCTACCGCATGCGCGCCGCCGCGCTCTCGCCTGCAGCCGCCGCCAGGCTGGCCGATGTCGACCGCGAGGAGGCCGACTGGCAGCGCCGCATCGGCGCCTATCAGGCGCAGCGCCAGCAGCTGCTGCAAGCCACGCAGCCCGACGAAGCCGCCCTCCAGCAGTTGCGCGACGCCGGCTTCAGCACCGACGAACAAAAGCGCCTGGGCGCGTATGAGCAGCTCTAAGGCACGCTGCGCCAGATAAAAAAAGGCAGCCGCGAGGGCTGCCTTACTTTACTGCTGCGCCATATAGTGGCTTACTTTATTGTTGGTTAGAACTCTTCCCAATCGTCCGACGAGACCGTCGCCATCTTGCGTGCCGGGGCTTTGGCCGGCGCCGCCTTCAGGGCCGGACGCGGCGCGGCGGCTACCCGTGGCGCCGGCGCGGCCGGGGCGACACGCGTCTGGCGCGCCGCCATCACTGGCGGCCGCGACACCGCCTGGTCCATGCGGAACACGCTGACCACCTCCGCCAGCGTGGCCGCCTGCTCCTGCAGCGACGCCGCCGCAGCGGCGGCCTCCTCCACCAGCGCCGCATTCTGCTGCGTCACCGTATCCATCTGCCCCACCGCCATATTGATCTGGTCGATGCCGGTGCTCTGTTCCTGCGTCGCCATGCTGATCTCGCCCATGATGTCGGTCACGCGCTGCACGCTGCTGACGATCTCGCCCATCGTCGAACCGGCTTCCGCCACCAGCTTGCTGCCGGCGCCGACCTTCTCCACCGAGTCGCCGATCAACTCCTTGATCTCCTTGGCCGCCGCCGCCGAGCGCTGCGCCAGCGTGCGCACCTCGCCCGCCACCACGGCGAAGCCGCGCCCCTGCTCGCCGGCGCGCGCCGCTTCCACCGCCGCGTTCAGCGCCAGGATATTGGTCTGGAACGCGATGCCGTCGATGACCGAAATAATGTCGACGATCTTGGACGACGAGGCGTTGATCGAATCCATGGTCTCGACCACCCGCGCCACCACGTCGCCGCCACGCACCGCCACGCCGGACGCCGATGCCGCCAGCGTGTTGGCCTGGCGCGCGTTGTCCGCATTTTGCCGCACGGTCGATGTCAGTTCCTCCATCGACGACGCCGTCTCCTCCAGCGAGCTGGCCTGCTCCTCGGTACGCGACGACAGGTCCAGGTTGCCGCTGGCGATCTGCGCCGACGCCGTGGCGATGGTGTCGGTACCGCTGCGCACCTGGCCGACGATGCTGATCAAACTGGTGTTCATGTCCTTGAGCGCCTGCAGCAGCTGGCCGGTTTCCTCGGTGGTGTCGACCTCGATGCGGCTGGTCAGGTCGCCCGACGCCACGGTCTGCGCCACGCGCACCGCCTCGTTGATCGGATCGGTGATCGCCGCCGTGATGTAGGCCGCGCAACCGATGGCGATCAGCGCCGCCACCACGGCGGCGATCACCATCTGCCATTCCGCGCTGCCGATCGCCGCCGTGCCGTCCACCACGCTGGTGGCGGAAATATCCTCATTCAGATGCTCGATCTTCATCAGCGTCGCCTCGGCCTTCTGGAACAGCGGGCGCGACTGGTTGTACTGGGCATAGAACTCGACGAACAAATCCTTTTGCTTTTGCTCGTCCTTGTTGCCGGCCAGCGCAGAAATGGTGGCGCCGATCTTGTCGTCGGCCGCCTTCCAGGCCGCCCACTCGCCGGTGAACTGCTTCCACATCACCGCCTCTTCCGGCGTCTGCGGCAGCGGCTCATAGCGTTTCCAGCCGCGGTCGATGTTGGCCCAGGCCTTCTTGCGCATCTCCTGCGCCTCGGCGAATCTTTCCTGCGCCTGGTAGTCGGTGGCGTAGGTGCCGGCAAACAAGGTGCCGGCCGAGACGGCGGTCTGGCCTTCGCTCATCACCAGCAAGCCCTGGATGGACGGCAGGCGCACCACGCCGATTTCGTTGACCGCGTCGCCGACCTTGGCGATACCCTTGTAGCCGGCCGCGCCGACCACCGCCAGCGCGACCATCATGATGGCCACCAGCGTCGCGAGTTTCCACTTGATCAGCAAGTTTTTGAACATCAGATACCCCTGGAAGTGGATTGTATGAGTGAGATTTGGAGAGATTGTTCCTCACCAACTAATATGCGGCCCCATCATTGATGCCGTCAATCATATTCTTGAAGTATGTGGCGCGGCGCGCACAACAATCTCAGCCGCCGACAACGCGGTTGCGTCCGCTGCGCTTGGCCTGGTACATGGCGGCGTCGCCGGCCGAGATCAGCCGGATCAGGTCGTAGTCATGCTCGTCCGAGCACACCACGCCCAGGCTGGCGGTGTAGCGCACCGACAGCTGGTCCAGTTCCACTATTTCCGATTCGATACGGGCGCGCAGGCGTTCGGCCACGTTCAGCGCGGCCTCGCGGTTGACGCCGTCGAGCACCAGCACGAACTCCTCGCCGCCGAAGCGCGCCATCAGGTCGTGCGGGCGCAACTCCATCTTCAGCAGCCGCGCCAGATGGCGCAGCACCTCGTCGCCGACCGGATGGCCATAGGTATCGTTGATGACCTTGAAGTAATCGACGTCGATCATGATCACGGCCAGGCTGCGGCCGCCGCGCAGCGCGCGCAGGCCGACCCGCTTGCCCTGGATCTCCAGCCCGGCGCGGTTCAGCGCGCCGGTCAGCGCATCGAGCGTGGACAGGCGCCGCAGCCGCTCGGCATAGCGCCACATCACCATCAGGATCAGGCCGAAAGCGATACAGATCTGCGCCAGCGGAATCGCCAGCGTGGTCACGCCCATCACCAGCGAACTGGCGCTGTCGGCCGGATCGCCATGCAGCAGCATGTGCACGCCGCGCAGCAGCAGCGCCAGGCCCAGCAGGCTGAAGCCGGCCACGCTGATGCCGACCAGGCGCCAGTGCCCGTGGCGCGCCACCACCAGCGCGCAGATCCAGTTGAGGATGGCAAAATAAAATCCGCTGAAGCACAGCCGCGCCCGCAGGCTGGGGGCGACCAGCGTGAAATACGCCGGGATCAGCAGCGCGATGCAGGTGATGACGGCGATCGCCCGCCACGGCAGGGTTTCGGAACAGTACAGGCGCAGGCCGCGCAACACCAGCGCCAGGCCGAAGCCGATGACGCCGTAGCCCAGGATATTGTTTGCCAGCAGCGGCATGCTGTCGAGGCTGGTCAACGCCAGGCCGATGCAAATCGCCACATTGCCCAGCGCCCACCAGCGCTGCTCGGGCGGGCTGTCGGCGTAGCAGGCGGAAGCGGCCAGCAGCGCCGTGGTCAGCAGCGTGACGCACACTTGTACCAGTAAGAGAGTATCGAGATTGAGCACGCCGGAATCCGTCATCAGGATGTGTCAATGTAGCTCAGCGGCATCGCTCGTGCAAGAAAGAAACAGAAAAAAGCTGCCATGTGACCAACAAGCGGCCCGCCGCGGATGGCCCGTATCGGTTAGAGTGATGCTAATAGCATTCTTTCGACAACCCACATGGCTTACCCTATAGAGCACAAGCTGGTGATCGGCATCGCCTCCAGCGCCCTGTTTGACCTCACCGAATCGCACCGGGTCTATCTGGAAAGCGGCGCCGAGGAGTACCGCAAATACCAGGAACAGCATATCAATGCCATCCTGGACAAGGGCGTGGCCTTCCCCTTCATCCGACGTTTCCTCGGCATCAACAAGCACTACGCCCAGTCGGCGCCGGTGGAGGTGGTGCTGTTTTCCCGCAATTCGCCGGAAACCGGCCTGCGCGTGATGAATTCCATCGCCCACTACGGGCTGGACATCTCGCGCGCCTGCTTCATGACCGGCCAGTCGCCGTACACATACTTGCCCGCATTCAACACATCGCTGTTCCTGAGCGCCAATGAGGAAGATGTGCGCAACGCGCTGGAAGCCAACTACCCGGCCGGCCTGGTGCTGCCGTCGCGCACCGAGGACGACGACGACGACGCCGAGCTGCGGGTGGCCTTCGACTTCGACGGCGTGATCGCCGACGACGAGTCCGAAACCGTCTTCAAGCGCAACAACGACGTGCACGAATTCCACGCCCACGAACGCGAACGGGTCGCCATCCCGCACCAACCCGGCCCGCTGGCCGACCTGTTCCAGAAGCTGTCGCTGATGCAGCGGCTGGAGGAACGGGCCCAGCGCCGCGATCCGGACTACAAGAAGATCTTGCGCATCGCCATCATCACGGCCCGCAGCGCGCCGTCGCATGAGCGGGTGGTGACCACGCTGAAAAGCTGGGGCGTCTCGCCCAACGAGACATTTTTCCTGGGCGGCATGGAGAAAGCCCGCGTGCTGGGCATCTTCCGGCCGCACATCTTCTTCGACGACCAGCTCAGCCACCTCAAATCGGCCGGCGGCAACATCCCGATGGTGCATATCCCCTTCGGCATCGCCAACCGTCCCGCCGCCGTCTAGGACAAGCGACGGCGACGGCGGGCTTCGTCTATAATGTCGGGCAGCGGCGTTGCCACTCTGGCGGTGCCTTGATAACCGTGAATGTGTGTTGTGTCCTCAGCCTTAACTAAATCCATTCCCAAACCCGGCACCCGCTACGCCCTGCCCACGCTGCACGGCTCGTCGGACGCTTATGCGCTGGCGCTGACCGCGCTCGAACTCAAATCCCAGGGCCGCATGCTGGCCGTCATCGTGGCCAATGCCAGCGACGCCCAGCGCCTGCTCGACGAGATCCCATGGTTCGGCGGCGACCAGCTGCGCTGCCACCTGCTGCCGGACTGGGAAACCCTGCCTTACGACGCCTTCTCGCCGCACCAGGACCTGGTGTCCGAGCGCCTGGCCACGCTGCACGAAATCTCCAGCGGCCAGTGCGACGTCATGCTGGTGCCGGCCACCACCGCGCTGGTGCGCATGGCGCCGCCGTCGTTCCTGGCGGCCTACACCTTCTTCTTCAAGAAGAATGAATCGCTGGACGAAGCGCGCCTGAAGTCGCAGCTGACGCTGGCCGGCTACACCCACGTCACGCAAGTGATGTCGCCCGGCGAATACTCGGTGCGCGGCGGCCTGATCGACCTGTTCCCGATGGGATCGGCCCTGCCCTACCGTCTTGACCTGTTCGGCGACACCATCGAAACCATCCGCACCTTCGACGCCGACACCCAGCGCTCGCTGTACCCGGTCAACGAGGTGCGCCTGCTGCCGGGCCGCGAATTCCCGATGGACGAAGTCGCGCGCACCACCTTCCGCAGCCGCTGGCGCGAGCAGTTCGAAGGCGATCCTTCGCGCTCGGTGGTGTACAAGGACATCAGCAGCGGCATCGCCTCGGCCGGTATCGAATACTATCTGCCGCTGTTCTTCGAAGAGACGGCCACGCTGTTCGACTACCTGCCCGACGGCGCCGCGCTGGCCCTGCTGGGCGACATCGACGGCGCCATCAAGCGCTTCTGGACCGACACCGGCTCGCGCTACCGCTTCCTGAAGGCCGACCGCGAGCGCCCTATCCTGGCGCCGGAAGCGCTGTTCCTGTCGGACGAGCAGTTCTTCACGCTGGCCAAGCCCTACGGCCGCCTGACGATTTCAAAGGACACCGACAGCGGCGCCTCCGAGCTGTCGGCGCCGGTGCCCAACATCGCCGTCAACCGCCACACCGACGACCCGCTGACCAACCTGCGCGCCTACCTGCTGCAGGCCGGCCGCCGCGTGATGATCTGCGCCGAATCCAACGGCCGCCGGGAAACGCTGCAGCAGTACTTCAACGAATACGACCTGGCGCTGACGCCGGTCGAAGGTTTTGAAGGCTTCGCAGGTTCCGACGCCAAGCTGATGCTGGGCGTGGCGCCGCTGCACGCCGGCTTCGAACTCTCCGACGGCAAGCAGAACCTGATCTTCATCACCGAGACCGAGCTGTATGCGGGCTCCGGCCGCCGCGTCGGCAAGAAGAAGCAGGAAGCCGTCACGCAGGTCGAATCGATGGTGCGCGACCTGTCGGAGCTGAAGATCGGCGATCCGGTGGTGCACATCAACCACGGCATCGGGCGCTACATGGGCCTGACCAGCATGGACCTGGGCGAAGGCGAAACCGAGTTCCTGCACCTGGAATACGCCAAGGACACCAAGCTGTATGTGCCGGTGTCGCAGCTGCACGTGATCTCGCGCTACTCCGGCGCCTCGCCGGACGACGCGCCGCTGCACACGCTGGGTTCCGGCCAGTGGGAAAAAGCCAAGCGCCGTGCCGCCGAGCAGGTGCGCGACACCGCCGCCGAGCTGTTGAACCTGTACGCCCGCCGCGCGCTGCGCCAGGGCCACTCGTTCGAATATTCGGCGCACGACTACGAACGTTTCGCCGACAGCTTCGGCTTCGACGAAACGCCGGACCAGCAGGAAGCGATCAACAACGTCATCAAGGATATGACCTCGGGCAAGCCGATGGACCGGCTGGTCTGCGGCGACGTCGGCTTCGGCAAGACCGAAGTGGCGCTGCGCGCGGCCTTCATCGCCGTCATGGGCGGCAAGCAGGTCGCGATTCTGGCGCCGACCACGCTGCTGGCCGAACAGCATGCACAAACCTTCGCCGACCGCTTCGCCGACTGGCCGGTGCGCATCGCCGAGATGTCGCGCTTCCGCACCGGGAAGGAGATCGCGCAGGCGATCAAGGGCATGGCCGACGGCACGCTGGACATCATCATCGGCACCCACAAGCTGCTGTCGGACGACGTCAAGTTCACGCGACTGGGCCTGGTCATCATCGACGAGGAACACCGTTTCGGCGTGCGCCAGAAGGAAACCCTGAAATCGCTGCGCGCCGAAGTCGACGTGCTGACGCTGACCGCCACGCCGATCCCGCGCACGCTGGGCATGGCGCTGGAAGGCCTGCGCGACTTTTCCGTCATCGCCACCGCGCCGCAAAAGCGCCTGGCGATCAAGACCTTCGTGCGCGGCGAAAGCGAATCGATCATCCGCGAAGCCTGCCTGCGCGAATTGAAGCGCGGCGGCCAGGTCTACTTCCTGCACAACGAGGTGGAGACCATCCAGAACCGCATGGCGATGCTGACCGAGCTGCTGCCGGAGGCGCGCATCGCCGTCGCCCACGGCCAGATGCACGAGCGCGACCTGGAAAAAGTCATGCGCGATTTCGTCGCGCAGCGCTTCAACATCCTGCTGTGCACCACGATTATCGAAACCGGCATCGACGTGCCGACCGCGAACACCATCATCATGCACCGCGCCGACAAGTTCGGCCTGGCGCAGCTGCACCAGCTGCGCGGGCGCGTCGGCCGTTCGCACCACCAGGCCTACGCCTACCTGCTGGTGCACGACGTGCAGTCGCTGACCAAGCAGGCGCAGCGCCGCCTGGACGCGATCCAGCAGATGGAAGAACTGGGCAGCGGCTTCTATCTGGCGATGCACGACCTGGAAATCCGCGGCGCCGGCGAAGTCCTCGGCGACAGCCAGTCCGGCGAGATGACCGAGATCGGCTTCCAGCTGTACTCCGACATGCTGAACGAGGCGGTGCGCTCGCTCAAGGCCGGCAAGGAGCCGGACCTGGCGGCGCCGCTGGCCACCACCACCGAGATCAACCTGCACGTGCCGGCGCTGCTGCCGGCCGATTTCTGCGGCGATGTGCATGAACGGCTATCGATCTACAAGCGCATGGCCAACTGCAACGTCCAGGACAAGATCGACGACATGCAGGAAGAGATGATCGACCGTTTCGGCAAGCTGCCGGACCCGGTCAAGGCGCTGATCGAAACCCACCGCCTGCGCATCGCCGCCAAGACGGTCGGCATCGTCAAGATCGACGCCCATGGCGAAGCGGCCACGCTGCAGTTCATGGCCAAGCCGCCGATCGACCCGATGCGCATCATCGACCTGATACAAAAAAACCGCCAGATCAAGCTCAATGGCCAGGACAAACTGAAGATCACCGCCGCCATGCCGGACCTGGCAGCGCGCGTGGCGCAGATCAAGGCCGCCATCAAACAGTTGACCGCTTGAGCCATAACACGTAAGTTAAACACTTAGCCCAAAAAACGCTATCCGCATTTATGAAAAACACCATGAATTTAGTTCTACAGGGCCTGGACGATTGCAAGGCCCGACTGGAGCGCATCGCCGCGCTCACCGCCCCCCAGGGCATCACGTGGCTGGGCGACCGCGCCCTGCGCTGCGACGGCATCACCTTCTCGCCGGCGCTGCGCCAGACCATCGAAGTGGCCGCGCAGGCCGCGCAGCTGGACGCCACCTATTCCATCGGCATCCACAAGATGAGCGAATTCAAGCTGGTCGCGATGGACATGGATTCGACCCTGATCACCATCGAGTGCATCGATGAAATCGCCGACATGCAGGGTTTGAAAAAGGAAGTCTCCGAGATCACCGAAGCGGCCATGCGCGGCGAACTGGATTTCTCCGAGAGCCTGAAGCGCCGCGTGGCGCTGCTGGAAGGCCTGGACGCCTCGGCGCTGGAGCGCGTGTATGAAGAGCGCCTGCGCCTGTCGCCAGGCGCCGAAGAGATGCTGAAGGCGGTGCAGCAGGCCGGCCTGAAAACGCTGCTGGTGTCGGGCGGCTTCACCTACTTCACCGCGCGCCTGAAGCAGCGCCTGGGACTGGACTACACCCACGCCAACGAGCTGGAAATCGTCGACGGCCGCCTGACCGGCAAGGTCGTCGGCGGCATCGTCGACGCCGAGGAAAAGAAGCGCACCGTGGAGCGTGTGTGTGCGGAGTTGGGCATCCAGCCGTCGCAGGCCATCGTCATGGGCGACGGCGCCAACGACCTGAAAATGATGAGCATCTCGGGCATGTCGGTGGCGTTCCGCGCCAAGCCGGTGGTGCGCGAGCAGGCCAACGTCGCGCTCAACTTCGTCGGCCTGGATGGCATCCTGCCGCTGCTGACCTGAGATCGGCGCCCGCGCGGCGGCTGTGCGTCAATCCGCATCATGTCAATGCGGTTCCGCACAGCGCCGTCTTTTTCCGCGCACGATAGGCCGTTGTCACCGGGACGTCATTTTCGGTTGATACCTTGCGGACTCTTTTGAGCCACCACAGGGTAAATCATGCAGCACACAACATTCTTGGGCCAGCGCCGCCTGCACATCCTCGCCGCGGCGGTCATCGCCGCATTGGCCGTCGCCTGCGGCGGCGACCAGGCGCCAACGCCAACCGCGCCGCCGGTGCCAAGCGGCCGCTGGATCGCAGGTGACCTGCACACGCATACCACGCAGTCGCCCGACACCGATGTCAGCCAGACGCTGGACAAGGTACTGGCCAAGGCCTTCACCACCTACGGCCTGGACTGGATGGCCATCAGCGACCACCTGCGCTTGTCCGCGCGCGACGAAAAAGGCGCGGCGCTGGCGGCGGCCATCCCGCTGTCGGTCGGCGTGCAGCGCTACCAGATCCCGCACGTCCAGGCCCTGCAGGCCGCAGGCACCTACAGCGACAAGCTGATTTTCTCGGGCTTCGAGTGGGACATGCCGACCCACGACCACATCGGCATCGGCCTGTTCGAAGGCAGCGACAAACTGGCCTCCAGCACCAAGGGCATGAAGGAATTCGAATACCTGTTCACCACCCGCGACGCGGCGCTGTTCGACGCCGCCGACGTCGCCGCGTGGAAGGCCAGGTACGGCGACACGCGCTACAACGCCACGGCCGACGATGCGCTCAAGGCGATCAGCTGGCTCAAGGACAACTACCCGGACACCAGCTACGCCGTGGTCAATCACCCTTCGCGCAACAAGGGCAGCTATACCGTCGATGACTTCCGCCGCTTCAACGACATCGCGCCCAACATCGTGTTCGGCATCGAAGGCATGGTCGGCAACCAGATGGAACCCGACCGCGGCGGCTATACCGCCGCCTACACGGCCGACAACGCGCCACTGCGCGTCTATGGCGGCGTCGACTACGTGGTCGCCAAGGTCGGCGGCGTGTGGGACGCGCTGCTCGGCGAAGGCCGCCGCATCTGGAACCTCACCGATTCCGACACCCACTTCAAGATCGTCGGCAGCAACAGCAGCGGCTATTTCCCGGGCGAGTACGCGAAGAACTACGTCTTCACCGGCGCCCAGGGCACGCCCGGCATCCAGACGCTGCTGCAAGGCCTGCGCTCCGGCAAAATGTTTTCGGTGTATGGCGACTTGATCAACGCGCTGGACTTCAACCTTGCCGCCAAGGACAGCCGCAAGGAGATGGGCGGCGAACTGAAGGTTGCCAGCGGCGACAAGGTGACGATCACGATACGCTTCAAGAGCCCGGCCAAAAACAACTACGAAAAGCCGGTCGACAGCGGCACGGCGGCCAACCTCAAGCCGGTGGTCGATCACGTCGACCTGATCGTCGGCGATGTCGGCGCCAGGGCGGCGCCGGGCACCGCGGCCTATGGCGTCGCGACCAACGCCAGTACCAGGGTGCTGAAGCGCTTCACCAGCGCCGACTGGAAGGTCGACGCCGATGGCTACTACAGCGTCAGCTACGAGGTCACCGCCAGCAAGAACCAGTACTACCGCCTGCGCGGCACCAACCTCGGCACCGACGTCGCCGGCCTGACCCAGGGCGGCGAACCGCTGGCCGACCAGCGCACCGGCACTGCGGATGCGACGGCGCGCTTCAACGACATCAACGACCGCAACTATGGCAGCCTGTGGTTCTACTCCAACCCGGTATTCGTTACGCTGAACTGAGCCGGACGCAGCTCCACCCGCACGCCGACCACGACGCCGTTCGGGTACTGCTCGAACTCAAGCCGCATCCGGCCCGACGGCGCCTCGAACGCGAGGTCGCCGACGGGTGTCACCGCCACCTCCGGCTGTTTGTCCAGCTGGACGTACAGCTGGCGGCTGCGCTGGCTGACGGTCAGCAAGCGGCCGTCGGATAAATCGTATTCGCCGCTGATCGCCTTCAGGTCGTCGTATGAAAAGAAGCGCCTTTCAGCGGCGCCCGCCGTGCCGGCAATGCAGCAGCCCAGCATGACTGCCAAGATATAAGTTCGCATGATATTTTCCCCATCGAGTAAGTATCGCCATCGCTCACAATGTGGATGGCAATGAACTCACTCTAGACAAAAGCGCCATCATTTGCGCGCCCGATCCGACCAACGCGGGCCGGATGGCGATGAACGGCGCTTTCCCGGGGGCGAACGGGAACGGCCTCAGAGGTCGCTCAAACGCATGACGCGGCTGTTCACGCCATGAAAAGTGAGTGCGATCAACCGCCCCCGGTCGATCACCAGGCGCTCAATGCGACGCTCGTCCAGGTGAATAAAGTCCCGGATGTAGCGCCTGAGCCGATGCTGCGCGAGGTCGTATATCAGCAGGTCCCTGCCGTAACCGACATAGAGGGTCTGCTCATGCAGGAGGGGCACGGGCGCGCCCAACGGTGTCACAGGCAAACCGAACAGCGTTTGCATGTCGCCCGCTGGGCTGACGAGCTTGATCAGTTGCCGATCCACCCCTTGCGTCCCGTCGACGGTCACCGTGGTTGCATTGCCCTTGTCCTTTTCCGCGCACGTCTCGTCGGATTTGGTCCGCTCGCGCCTGATGACTTCGAGCGTCTGACGATCGACGACGAAAAAATTCGGGCGTCCTTGCTGTTGCCCTTGCTGTTCGTAGCGGTACCTCACGCATGCGTAGATGCGGCGGTCATCGGCGCTGATCGATGCAATGGCGTCCTGGTATTCCTGGTTGTCGGGCGCGATCTGTACGGACGCGAGCTCGTCGAGTGTATCGCGGTCGAAAACGCCCAGGCTTGCGCCGCCATCGCAACGCCCGTTCCCGCATCCGTAGCGTCCGACATACAGCCTGTCGCCAGAGAACAGGAAAAGATCCGAAAAGGCGCCGAACTCGATGCGCTTGACGGTCGTCCTTGCCGGCGGCGCCCCGATCTCGAACACTTTCCCGAAGCCGGTTTGCCGCTCCTCCCGGGTGAGTTCCCCGGCCCCCTCGCGGCCGACCACCCTCGCCTTGAGGCGGGATTCAGCCAGCGCAAGCGCCACCTCCGGATCCGGTTGCGCAGCCTGCACCTTTTCCAGCACCCTCACCGCCTCGGCCCCCTGGTCCAGGGTCTGGCTCAGCCAGATTCCATACCGCCTGAGCGCCGGCAGCACGGCCGCAGGAATGGCCGCGCCCTGCGCATATCCGTCCACGCCGGCTTGCTTGCACAAGGCGATTGCGCGATACAGGTCCCTGGTATCCGCCAGTTGCGCCCCGGTTTGCCGGCACTGCTGCGCGACCCTCGCCTCCCGCCACACACCCTTGCGCATCGCGCCGGTGTTGAGCCGATAGGTTTCCATTTGCCATTTGGCGTCCGTGCCGGTGGAATCCGGCGCGGCCGCAGCCAGCAGGATATTGCCCTTGATGGCGATGGTCGCGGCGGGTATCGGCAACCGCGCGGTTTCGCTCCCCGTTTCCATGTCGAAGACGACGACGCCGTCATTCACGCCAACGGGCTGGTCGATTGCGCGGGTAAATATCAAGCCGTCATGCAGCGCCATGGAATAAAAGAACGCGTACCGGCGGATGCTGTGCTCGACCGAGAACGACTTCAGGTTCAGGACATGCATCTCACCGCAATTCGCAATCAGCACGGCCCGGTCGTTTTCGCTTTGCTCGATAGCGGGTTGGCAGCTGGCGTTGATCTGGTCCATCGGCGGCGGAATCTGGATACGCCCCAGCGCCCTGAACTGGCGGTCGAAGACCATCAGCTCGTCTTTTCCACTTGCCGGGAATGCCGTATAGATGCGGCCATCGCGGATCCCGACCAGGCGGGCGCCGGGCAGCGTGGTTTCCTGGATGAGCTTGAGCGACGGAAGCTCGAAGATGGCAAGCGCTTGCTGAAAACCGTAGGCGCTCGCCGGCCCCTGGAACAGCACCAGCCTGTCGCCCTCGATGAAGGCATCCGCAACGGGATTGGAGAGACGCAGCCGCGCCCGCACCGTACCGGTTTTCCGGTCGATCACCTCGACCGGAAAGGATGCCGAATGCGGCGTGTGATACACGATGTAGCGGGCATCCTGGGCAATCAATTCCGGGTCGGTCTTCCCGGATATCAGCTTGGCCCAGCGTCCGTTGGCGAAATCGAACTGGACGATGCTTTTGGTGTTGCCGTTGTCGTCGTAGTGCGAATAGACCAGGTCGCCATCGATCGATGGAAGTATCGTTGGAAAACCCTTGCCTACCGGCGCTGGATGGGCGGCCAGGATGCCGGTACGGACGAACGGCGCATCGTCGGCATGCGCGGCGGCGGAACCCGCCGCCATGAACAACAGCAACAGCAATTTACGAACATCGAACATGGGATTTTCCTGTTGAAGACCGCGCAAAAATTAACCATAGGCAACATGATGCTGCCAGAGGATTGATTTTTAAGCAAGCGCTTACAGGATACCGCGCTCTAGCCTTTCTGCCTGAGCTGCTGCGGCAAGCCGTACATGACGATCAGGGCGCACAGCAGCGTGGCGCCGCCGATCACGTACAGCGCCGGCGTGGTGCTGCCGGTCAGGTCGCGCACCCGGCCCACCATCACCGGGCTGACGATGCCGCCCAGCTGGCCCAGCGTGTTGATCAGCGCGATGCCGCCGGCCGCGCCGGCGCCCGTCACCAGCTTGGGCGGCAGCGCCCAGAAGGCGGGAATCGACGCCACCACGCCGGCGCCCAGCACGCCCAGCGACACGATCAGCAGGCCGGTCTGCTTGTCGAAGACGCCGGCGCTGAAGAAGCCCAGCGACGCCAGTATCAGCAGGCCGGTGACGTACTTGCGGCGCTCGCCGCTGGCGTCGGACAAACGGCCCACCACCACCATGCTGATCGCGCCGCAGATGTAGGGCACGGCCGTCAGCAGGCCGATGATGGTCGGGTTCTGCGTGCCGGCGCTGCGGATCAGGTGCGGCGCCCAGAAATTCAGTCCGTACGAGGCCACCTGGATCAGGAAGTAGACCAGGCCCAGCGTGAGGAAACCCGGCGTCTTGATGGCGCCCAGCAGCGAATGGCCACCGGTTTTCGGCGCGCCGTCGGCGATGCGGCTGCGCAGCAGCGCCTTCTCTTCCGCCGACAGCCAGCCCGCATCCTCGACGCGGTCCTTCAACTGCTTCAGTACCACCAGTCCCAGCGCCACGCACGGCAGGCCGCCCAGCACAAACAGCCAGTGCCAGCCGCGTACGCCCATCACGCCGTCCATCTGGCCGAGTATCAGCCCCGACACCGGCGCGCCGAACAGGCCGGCGAAGGCCGACGCCAGGAACAGCATCGAGGTGACGCGGCCGCGGAAGGTGGCCGGGAACCACAGCGTCAGGTAATACAGCACGCCGGGCGCGAAGCCCGCCTCCATCGCGCCGATCAGGAAGCGCAGGCCGTAGAACTGCCACTCGCTGGAGACGAACACCATCGCCGTCGTCGCCAGCCCCCACGAAATCATGATGCGGGCGATCCAGCGCCGCGCGCCGACCTTGTACAGGAACATATTGCTGGGTACTTCAAACAGCACGTAGCCGACCACGAACAGGCTGGCGCCCAGGCCGTAGGCGGTGTCGCTCAGGCCCAGGTCGCCCTGCAGCTGGAATTTGGCGAAGCTGATGTTGATGCGGTCGAAGAAGGCGAACAGGTAGCAGATCATAATCAGCGGCATGATGCGCCATGCGACTTTGCGGACTACGGCGGCTTCGTCGCTGATTGCGGTAGCCGCGACGGAACCGGCGGCCAGTGTGGTGTGGTTTTGCATGGTAAGTCTCCTTGCCCGGCGCTGCGTGGCGCCGGCTATTTGTATTGAGGATGAGGGTACTACGGTTCAGACGGGGGCCGCCTCCCTGGGGCGCGGCGCCGGATGCAGATCGCTGTTGCGGCCCGCCTTGGCGACCTGCCCCGCCGTGTCATGGCCCAGCAGCTGCGGCAGGCGGCGCGACATGGCGATCAGCAGCGGCAGGTCGATGCCGGTCGGGATGTCCATCTCTTCGCACATATTCACCAGATCCTCGGTGCAGATATTACCCGAAGCGCCGGGCGCGAATGGACAACCGCCCAAGCCGCCGAGCGCGGCGTCGAAGCGGCGCGCGCCGGCATCGTAGGCCGCCAGCACGTTGGCCAGTCCCAGCCCGCGCGTATTGTGGAAGTGCAGCGTCAAGCCCTGGGCCGGCACGCGGGCCAGCACGCGCCGCACCAGCCGCGCGACCTGGCGCGGATTGGCCATGCCGGTGGTGTCGGCCAGCGTGATGCCGCCCATGCCCAGTTCAAGATAGCGGTCGACCAGCGCCACCACGCGGTCCTCGGCGATCGGGCCTTCAAACGGACAGCCGAAGGCGGTGGCCACGGTACCGTTCAGCCTCACGGCGGCGCGGAAGCCGTTGACGCTGTATGCGCGCGCGGCATCCCCGTTCACGGCCCGCACCAGTGCCACGACGTCGGCAAACGCGGCCATCGATGCATCGCTGCTCATGCCCATGTTGGCGCGGTTGTGCGTCTGGCTGGCGGACAGCACCAGGTTCAATTCATCGGCGCCGGCTTCCAGCGCGCGCTGCGCTCCCTTCAGGTTCGGGATCAGCGCGACATAGATCACACCGGGCTGCCGGCGGATGCGGCCGAACACCTCGGCGCCGTCGCGCAGCGCCGGTATGGCCTTGGGCGATACAAACGATCCGGCCTCGATGCGCGAGAAGCCGGCGCCGGACAAACGGTTGATCAGGTCGATCTTGTCCTCGGTCGCCACCCAGACAGGCTCTATCTGCAGGCCGTCGCGTGGCGCCACTTCCTGGACGATCAGGCGGTCGGCGCTCATTGCACGACTCCTTCCTGCCGCAGGCGCGCGATCTGCTGCGCGCTCAAGCCAAGCTCTCCGAGCACCGCCGAGGTATGCTGCCCCAGCGAGGGGCCCTGCCAATGGATTTCGCCCGGCGTCTCCGACAGCTTGGGCACGATGCCCGGCATCTTGACCTGCACGCCGCCCGGCAATTCAGCCTGCAGCACCATGTCGCGCGCCAGGTAGTGCGGATCGGCGACGATGTCGGCCGCCGAATAGATGCGGCCCGCCGGCACGCCGGCCTGCTCCAGCTGCGCCAGCGCCTCGGCGATCGGCAGCGAGGAGGTCCAGCCGGCGATGGCCGCATCGAGCAGCGCGACACGCGCCACGCGGCCGTCGTTGTGCGCGAACTCCGGATCGTCGGCCAGGTCGGCGCGGCCGATGGCCTGCATCAGGCGGCGGAAGATCGGATTGCTGTTGCCGGCGATGACGATGTAGGCGCCGTCGCGCGTCGGATAGGTATTCGACGGCGCGATGCCGGGCAAGGCGCCGCCGCTGCGCTCGCGCACATGGCCCAGCAGGTCGTACTCTGGCACCAGGCTCTCCATCAGGTTGAAGACGCTTTCGACCAGCGACACATCCACCACCTGGCCCTCGCCCTGTCCGCTCTTGACGCGCAACAGCGACATCAGCGCGCCCATCACCGCATGCAGCGAGGCCAGCGAATCGCCCAGGCTGATGCCGGCGCGGGCCGGCGCGCCATCCGGTTCGCCGGTGGTGTAGCGGATGCCGCCCATCGCTTCGCCGATGGCGCCGAAGCCCGGCCGCTCCTTGTACGGGCCGGTCTGGCCGTAGCCGGAAATGCGCACCATGGTCAGCTTGGGATTGAGCTGGTGCAGCACGTCCCAGCCCAGGCCCAGCTTTTCCATCGCGCCCGGCTTCAGGTTCTCGATCAGCACATCGGCGTTGCAGGCCAGCTGGCGGATGATGTCGATGCCCGCTTCCGACTTGAGGTTGACGGCGATCGATTTCTTGTTGCGCGACTGCAGATACCACCACAGCGAGGTGCCCTCGTGCAGCTTGCG
Organism: Duganella sp. CT11-25; assembly: GCF_047302815.1. NCBI lineage: Bacteria > Pseudomonadati > Pseudomonadota > Betaproteobacteria > Burkholderiales > Oxalobacteraceae > Duganella > Duganella sp. CT11-25. The sequence continues at coordinate 150,025 of NZ_JBKBFD010000001.1, read as the reverse complement.
CCATTTGCGTATCGGGTCGCCATCGCCCGGCGCTTCGATCTTGATGACTTCAGCGCCGAATTCGGCCATCAGCCGCGCGGCGAACGGCGCGGCGATCAGGGTGCCGATTTCAATGACGCGAATTCCTGTGAGCGGTCCACTCATGACTGTCTCCTGTCGTTATCGTATGAGCGACAGGATAAGAAAGCGGCGGCCGGACGTCCAACCGCAAATCCGCAAGCAGCGTTCGCGAAACGCGAACGCTCAGGATCCGGCGGCGGCGCGGGCCTCGGCGCCGCGCAGGTGCTGGAACAAGGCCTGCGTCGCCGGCGACAGGCCGGCCGGGTCGCGCACCACGATTTTCAGCTCGCGGTTGGCCCACTCGTCGCTCAGCGGCACGGCCGCCAGGCCAAGAGGCCGGCCGATGGCGGTGAACACGTCATGCGGTATCAGTCCCAGCCCCATGCCCACCTGCGCCATGCGGCAGACGGCGTCGAAGCCCGGCACGTGGATGCGCATCTTCAGCGCCTTGCCGGCGGCGCGCGAGGCCAGATGGGTGCGCGCGTTGATCGAGCTGTCGGTATGCAGGCCGACGTGGTCGAAGTCCAGGGTGTCGGCGAAGGACGCCGTGCCGCGCGCGGCCAGCGGATGATCGCCGCGCATCACCAGCACCAGTCGGTCGCGGCGATACAGCGCGGTGTGCAGGTCGCGGGTGTCGACGTCGCCGGAGCAGATGCCGATATCGGCCCAGCTGTCCTCCACGCCCTTGACGACGTTGCCGCTGGGCCGCTCCTCCAGATCGAGCTTGACCTGATCATGCAGATGCAGGAAGGCGCGCAAGTCTTCCGGCAGGAATTCGACGATGGCCGACAGGTTGGCCACCATGCGCACGTAGCCGCGCACGCCCTGCGCATGCTCGGCCAGCTCCAGGCCGATTTTTTCAACGCTGAGCAGCATGCGGCGCGCGTGCGTCAGCAGGGTTTCGCCGGCCGGGGTCAAGTCCATGCCGCGCGCCTTGCGCACGAACAGCGCCACGCCGATGGCCTGTTCCAGCTCCAGCAGCCGCTTGCTGGCGGCCGAGACGGCGATCGCCTCGCGCTCGGCGGCCTTGGTCAGCGTACCCTCCTCGTGGATCGCGAGGAACAGCTGCAAGGTCGTCAGGTCCAGCCGCCGCAGCAGGTTATTCAGCGCCATGCCGCTTCGCCTTCAATGCCGCGATCAGGCCGTCGGAGGCGTCCTCGATATAGTCGAGCACCAGGTCGAAGCCCTTGCCGCCGCCGTAGTACGGATCGGGCACCACGTCCGATCCGCTGTTGCCGGCGTGCGCCATGAACAACCCCAGCTTGTGCCGGTGCTGCGGCGGACAGGCCGATTCCAGCAGGCGGAAATTATCGTGATCCATCGCCAGCACATGGTCGAATTTTTCAAAATCGCTGGCCGCGACCTTGCGCGAACGCTGTGCCGACAAATCGTAGCCGCGCTTGGCCGCATACTCCATCGAGCGCGCATCGGGCGGCTCGCCGACGTGGTAGCCGTGCGTGCCCGCCGAGTCGATCAGCACCGCGTCGCCCAGGCCCGCCGCCGCCGCGCGATGACGAAATACGCCCTCCGCCGTCGGCGAGCGGCAGATGTTCCCCATGCAGACGAACAGTACCGAAACTTGCTTACCCATGGTCGATGCTCCTTCGCCGGTGCTTATATATAATCTGCGTGATTGTATCTTAGAGGTTAAATCCATGAATCCAAGTTGCGGCTGCCGCCTGCTGGAAGTCCACGACGCCGTCCAGGGCGCGATCATTCCGCTGGCCCTGCTCTATCCCGCGCTGGGCACGGAAAGCACGGCGCATTTCGGGCCGTACTCGCTGGACGTGGCGAAGGACGCGCCGCCTGCCGGGGGCACATGGCCGCTGGTCGTCATCTCGCACGGTAACTCCGGCACGCCGTGGGCCTACCGGGACATGGCCAGGCACCTGGTGCAAGCCGGCTTCGTGGTCGCGCTGCCCGCGCACACCGGCAACACGCGGCACGACAACAGCCTGGCCGGCACGACGGCCAACCTGGCCAACCGCCCGCGCCACATCTCCTTGAGCATAGACGCCGCACTTGCCGATCCGGTGCTGGGCGCGCACGTCGCGACAAGCGGCGTGGCGGTCATCGGCCACTCCATCGGCGGCTACACGGCGCTGGCGGCGGCGGGCGGCCAGCCATGGTCCGGTCCGCGCGAAAAGCCCGCCGGGCCGCCACGGCCGGTAGCGGTGCAGGCCGACGCGCGGGTACGCGCGCTGGTGCTGCTCAATCCCGCCACGTTCTGGTTTATTCCGGAATCGCTGCGCGCGGTCCGCGTCCCCATATTGATGCGCACCGGCGAAAAAGACGAGCTCACGCCGGCCGAACATGCGCGCGCCGTCATCGCCGGCGTGGCCGACACGGCGCTGGTGGAGCACAAGGAAATCGCCGGTGCCGGCCATTTCGCCTTCATGAGCAAATTCCCGCCCGAGCTGGCACGGCCGAACTTTCCGCCGTCGCAAGACCCGCCGGGCTTCGACCGCCTGGAGGTCCAGCCTGCCCTGTTTGCTGACCTGGCGGAATTCTTACAGCGCACCATATAGTGCGCCCCGGCACGCGCCGCATTGCTATAATCTGATCAAATCCACAACAATCGAGGAAACGCCATGTCTCAGGAACTGGTTTTGGACGCCCGCCTGGAATCGGGCAAGACCACCGCGTGGTGGCTCTACATCATCCATGCCGTGAGCTTTGTCTTCTCGCTCGGCCTGTTTTCGGTCATCCCGCTGGTGCTCAACTACGTGCAGCGCCCGACCACCGAGGGCACCTTCGTCCACAGCCACCACACGTGGATGATCCGCTCGTTCTGGTGGTACGTGGTGTGGGTCGTGGTCGGCGCGGTGCTGTTCGCAACCTTCATCCTGATTCCGGTCGCGTGGCTGGTCTGGCTGGGCGCGTGGCTGTGGAAAGCCTACCGCCTGATCACCGGCATCGTGCGCCTGAACCGCAACGAGGCCGCGGCGATCTAGCCGTCCGGCGGATCCAGCGCCTGCCGCCGGCCGTCAGAGAATTTCGCGCAGCGCTTCCACGAGACGCGCGCATTCGTCGTCGGTGCCGATGGAGATGCGCAGGAACTGGTCGATGCGCGCCGCCTTGAAGTGGCGCACGAGGATGGAACGCTCGCGCAGCCCCGCCGCCAGCGCCGCGCCGTCGTGCCGCGGGTGGCGCGTGAAGATGAAGTTGGCGTGCGACGGCAGCACCTCGAAGCCCAGCGCCTGCATCTGCGCCGTCAGCCACGCGCGCGTGGCGATGATGGCCTGCGAAGTCTGCTCCATGTAGGCCACGTCGTCGATCGCGGCGACCGCGCCGGCCTGGGCGACCTGTCCCAGCGGGTAGCAGTTGAAGCTGTTCTTGACCCGTTCCAGCCCCGCGATCAGGTCCGGATGGCCGACCGCGAAGCCGACCCGCAATCCCGCCAGCGAGCGCGATTTGGACAGCGTCTGGATCACCAGCAGATTGTCATGGCGGCCCAGCAGCGCGATGGCGCTGTCGGCGCCGAAATCCACGTAGGCCTCGTCGACCACCACCACCTGGTCAGGATGCGCGGCCAGCAGCGCCTCGATATCGCTGAGCGGCAGCGCGATGCCGGTCGGCGCGTTCGGGTTGGCGATGATGATGGCGCCGCACGGCTGGCTATAATCCTTGACGTCGATCTCGAAGCGCGCATTCAGCGGCACCTGCACCGCCTCGATGCCGTACAGGCTGCAATAGGTCGGATAGAAGCTGTAGCTGATGTCCGGGGTGAGCAGCGGCAGCGCGTGCTTGAGCAGCGCGTGGAAGGTATGCGCCAGCACTTCGTCCGAGCTGTTGCCGACAAAGACCTGCTCGCGCGCCAGGCCGAAGCGGCGCGCGACGGCGTCCTTGACGACCGTGCCGTTCGGGTCCGAGTACTTGCGCAGCGAATCGCCCACCGCCTCCCGCATGGCCGCCAGCGCTTTCGGCGACGGGCCGTAGGGATTCTCGTTGGTGTTCAGCTTGACCAGGTTAGGCATCTGCACCTGCTCGCCCGGCGTATAAGGCGTCAGGCCGTGCACCACATCGCTCCAGAACTTACTCACTGCATTTCTCCCATCGCGCGCTCGATGTCGGCGATCAAATCGTTGACGTCTTCCAGGCCGACGTTGAAGCGCACCAGGATGCCCTTGTCCTTCCAATCCTTGCGCATGTGCTGTATCCGGTACGGCATGACCAGGCTGTTGGCGCCGCCCCAGCTGTAGCCGATCTTGAAGAACTTGAGCGAATCGACAAAGCGGTCGGTCTGCGCTTCGGTAAAGCGCTCGTCGAACAGCACGGAGAACAAGCCCCCTGCGCCGCTGAAGTCGCGCTTCCAGATCTCATGGCCGGGGCAATCGGTAAACGCCGGATGCAGCACCTTGGTGATCTCGGGCCGCGCCTGCAGCCAGGCGGCCAGCTTGCGCGCCGCCGCGTCGTGCGCGTCGAAGCGCAAACGCATGGTCGGCAGGCCGCGCGACACCAGGTAGGCGTCGTCCGCGCCGACGCCCATGCCCAGCCGCATATGCGACAGGCTGATACGGTCGTGCAGTTCGCGGTCGCGCGTGATGACGGCGCCCATCAGCACATCCGAGCCGCCAGACTGGTACTTGGTCAGCGCCTGCATGATGATGTCGACGCCGAGGTCGAAGGCGCGCAGCGCCAGGCCGGCCGACCAGGTATTGTCCAGCGCGACCAGCACGCCGCGCTCGTGCGCCGCCTTGCAGATGGCCGGCAGGTCCGGCACTTCCATCGACACCGAACCCGGCGCCTCGGTCCAGATCAACTTGGTGTTCGGCTGGATCAGCTCAGCGATGCCGGCGCCGACCAGCGGATCGTAGTAGCGCGCGGTGATGCCGAAGTCGGCCGACAGCCAGCGTCCCAGCTCGCGGTTGGGGTTGTAAACGTTATCGGGCAGCAGCACATCGTCGCCGCTTTTCAGCAGCGCGAAATCGACCATCGCGATCGCCGCCAGGCCGCTCGGCGCCAGCAGGCAGTACTTGCCGTCTTCGATTTCCGCCAGGCGCGCTTCCAGCGTGAAGGTGGTCGGCGTGCCGTGCAGGCCGTAGGTATAGGCGTTCTTCTCTTTCCACTCGCCCGAGCGCATGGCCGCGACGTTCTTGAACAGCACCGTGGACGCATGATGGATCGCGCTCGGGAAGGCGGCGAAGCCTTCCGGCGCTTGATAGTCGGTGTGTATCAGTGCGGTCTGCGGGGTTTTTTTGATGGTCATCATGGTTTGCTTCGGACGAAAATTCAGGCGAAAAAAAAGGCGGACATGCAGTCCGCCTTCATTTTACAGTGCCTCGCCCCACAAGTCATGGGCGTCGGACGTCGTGATCTTGACGTCGAAGAACTGGCCGACCGCCAGCTTCTTGTGCGGCTCGTACGGCGGCTTGACGTAGACCACGCCGTCGATTTCCGGCGCGTCCGCGCTGGAGCGGCCGACGCCGCCGCTGCGGTTGACTTCATCGATCAGCACGCGCACGGTCTTGCCGACCTTGGCTTTCAGGCGCGCCTTCGAAATCTCTTCCTGCAGCAGCATCACGCGGCCGCGACGCTCTTCGCGCACCTCTTCCGGTACCGGATTGGCGATCTCGTTGGCGGTCGCGCCCTCCACCGGCGAGTAGGCGAAGCAGCCCAGGCGGTCGATCTGCGCTTCCTTCAGGAAGTCCAGCAGGTATTCGAATTCGGCCTCGGTCTCGCCAGGGAAGCCGGCGATGAAGGTCGAACGGATCGTCAGGTCCGGATTCATCTTGCGCCAGGCCTGGATGCGGTCCAGGTTTTTCTCGCCGCTGGCCGGACGCTTCATGCGCTTCAGCACGTCGGGGTGCGCGTGCTGCATCGGGATGTCCAGGTAAGGCAGGATGTGCTCGCCCATCATCGGAATCACCTGGTCGACGTGCGGGTAGGGATACACGTAGTGCATGCGCACCCAGGCGCCATAGGACTTGGCCAGCTCGCCCAACGCTTCCATCAACTGGGTCATATGGGTCTTGATCGGACGGCCGTTCCAGAAACCGGTGCGGAACTTGACGTCGACGCCGTAGGCCGAGGTGTCCTGCGAGATCACCAGCAGTTCCTTGACGCCGGACTTGAACAGGTTTTCCGCTTCCAGCATCAGCTCACCGATCGGGCGCGAGACCAGGTCGCCGCGCATCGACGGGATGATGCAGAACGAGCAGCGGTGGTTGCAGCCTTCGGAGATCTTCAGGTAGGCGTAGTGCTTGGGTGTCAGCTTGACGCCCTGCGCCGGGATCAGGTCCAGGAACGGCTCGTGCGGTTTCGGCAGGTGCAGGTGGACCGAGTCCATCACCTCGGCCAGCGCGTGCGGGCCGGTCACGGCCAGCACCTTCGGGTGCACCTTCATGATGATGTCGTCGCCGGCGGCGTCTTTTTTCGCGCCCAGGCAGCCGGTCACGATCACCCTGCCGTTTTCGGCCAGCGCTTCGCCGATGGCGTCCAGCGATTCCTGCACGGCGGCGTCGATGAAGCCGCAGGTATTGACGATCACCAGATCGGCGCCATCGTAGGACTTGGCGGTCTCGTAACCTTCAGCGCGCAGCTGGGTCAGGATCTGTTCGGAGTCGACCAGCGCTTTGGGGCAGCCGAGCGAGACGAAGCCCACTTTGGGTGCTGGCGCGCCTGCGGCTGGCTTGGGGAGTCGTGAGAGTGGTTGCGATTGCATGATTGGTTGCTTAATACGCCATGAAAATTACGAGCAATCGAGCATTATACCCCATTCTCCATAGGGAGAACATGATAGGATAGAGGTCAACCCAGTGGCACGCCGCAGATGCTTGTTGCGCCGGCCATCCCATTCAGTTCAGGAGATTTTGTGGCAACACTGAAAGACGTCGCAATGCTAGCCGGTGTAGGCATGTCGACAGCATCGCGCGCCATTTCAGGCGCCGGCCCGGTATCGGCCGAAGCGATGAAAAAGGTCCAGGCCGCAATCGAACAACTCAACTTCCGCCCCTCCTCCATCGGCCGCTCGCTGTCGGCGCAGTCGCTGGGGATGATCGGCATCTTCGCGCCGTCGTTCTTCGGCGCCTACTACGGCACCATCCTCAAGCAGACCGACATCGAGCTGCGCGCCATGCGCCGCCACGTGGTGGTGGCCACCGGCTGCGGCGACGGCACGCCGCGCGACGAGGCGATCGAAGCGGTCAAGTTCTTGATCGGCCGCGATTGCGACGGCATCGTCGTGCTGGGGCACGATCTGTATGACGAAGACTTGATCATGCTGCAGAAGATGCATCCGAAGATGGCCTTCCTGAACCGCCGCAGCGCGCAACTGGAGCTGGCCTCGTTCTGCCCCGACCACTATCACGGCGGCGAGCTGGCGGCGCAGACCTTGCTGGAAGCGGGCCATCGCGAGCTGGCGGTGATCTCGGGGCCGTCCGGCACCTCGGACAACAAGGAGCGCGTGGACGGTTTCTTCGACGAACTGGCCAGGCATGGCATCGCGCGCGAATCGGTCAAGCTGATTGAATCGGACTTCTCGCGCGAAGGCGGCTTCGGCGCGGCGCAGCGGCTGGTCAATGAGGGCCGCGGCTTCACCGGCTTGTTCTGCGCGAACGATGAAATGGCGATCGGCGCGATGTCGTGCTTCCACCGCGCCGGCATCCGCGTGCCGGACGACGTCTCCATCGTTGGCTACGACGACGACTACTCGGCCGAATTCTCGTCGCCGGGACTGACCTCGGTGCACATCCCGATGCAGCAGCTGACGCAGAACGCCGTGCGCTGGCTGCTCAACCTGTGCTACGGCACCCAGCACGAAATCATGCGCGAGTTCCCGGTCACCGTCACCAAACGCGGCTCCGTCGCCCTGCGCTGAGCCCCGCCCCCCTTCCACCCGCACGGCTGCCTGAGGCAGCCGTTGTTGTATCCGGCGCCGAAAAACGCGCGCTGTGACAATCCGCGTACATTCGCGACCATTTCCTATTGTAAATTTCTTATCTGAAAATATTATTTCGACAACCAAACTTCTGACGGGGAATTCCCATGCAAGCGCATCGCCTGGTTTTGTTGTGCACCCTCCTGCTCTGCGCCTGCAGCACCTTGCCGGACACGGACGTCCGGCGCCGCTTGGCGCCGGCCGAAAAGACGCTGGATACCGACGGCGCGATCACCAGCCTGTTTCATTCCGTCCTCTACTATCCCGAGGAACTCAGCCTGCAATACGACGGCTACATCGTCGGCGTGGAGAAAAGCCCGCGCGAGCGCATCACCCGCGTCGGCGACGTGCAGTTCAAGGACACGCCGGAAGCGGGATTGAGCATCGCCAAGGCGCGCGACAAATTCAACGACGGCAAGCTGCTGTACGTCACCCATATCGTCCAAAGCAGCCCGGCGGCGCGCAGCAACTGCACGCTCTACAACCTGTACACGATCCTGGACACGCCGCAGCTGGCCCACGGCTGCGCCGACGCCGCGCCAGCCACGGCGGACACCAGCACCGCTTTCAGCGACAGCTGGCGCGCGCTCGACAAACTCAAGGAGGCGCTGGCGAAAAAGGTCGACAGCAAGAAATACACCGACCTGGTGATCATCACGATGGGCTGGAACACCGCCCAGGAAGAGGCGGTGCGCAACTTCAACGGCATCGTCAACAGCATGAAACAGGCGGCGGGATCGCGCCGCTTCGAGCCGCTGGTGATCGGCGTGACCTGGCCCAGCATGTGGGCCAGCGCCTGGATCGATCCCGTGTTCAAAGGGGTCAGCTTCCCGTACAAGGCGCACGACGCCGACGAACTTGGCCTGAGCTGGCTGGCGGTGCTCCTGCACGATACGGTCGAACCGGCGCGCGGCAAGCTGCCCATCATCGCCATCGGCCACAGTTTCGGCAGCCGCGCAGTCAGCGCCGCGGCCTGCGTCGGCCCGATCATCATCGACAGCCGGCATCCACCGGTGCGCGCGCCGGTCGACCATGTGATCAACCTGCAGGGAGCCTTCCTGTCCGAGCGGCTGTTTGGCAAGGACGACGACGGCATCCATTATCCGGAAGGCTGCACCAACGTCCACAACATGGTGCTGACTTCTTCGGTCAACGACACCGCGATGAACAAACCCTTCTGGGGCCTGTACGCCGGCGACGACCGCAGCTACGACCAGCAGTGCGAGCGCCAGGACCGCCATCTGCGATGCGCGAAGGCGGCCCCGGACGGCGCGTACGCGTGGGATGGTCTTAATCCTGAAAGCAACATCATCTACGTCAACGCCAACGCCTTGATCCGGGAAAACGCTTATCGCACCGGCGGCGGCGCCCACAGCGACATCTATCGGCACGAGATGGGGAAGCTGATCTACGACCTGACCCGCGCCCGCGCGACGCAACCCTGACAACCCGCGAACATGGAACTATTCATGAAAATACTGGAGATGGTCCCCGTGACGATACTGGCGCTGCTGCTGGCCGGCGCGGTCTGGGGCAAGCTGGCCTCGCGCGACGATCGCGAACCGGAGTTGCCGAAGGTCGACGTCCAGCGCGACGCCGGCACGGGCAGCAACATCGACACCTGATACCTGCTGGTGCCGGGACCCGATTCGCAGGCCGCGGCGCAGCAGGAATCGCTGCGGCGGGTGCGCACGCTGCGGCGCCAGTCCGGCGACGTCGCCACCATCGGCTATCCGTCGCACTACCTGTCCAATGCCAATCCGATCGCCATCGCGGACCTCATCAGCAAGCACGCGCAGGCCGAATGGGACAGGAAGAAGTACGCCCGCCTGGTCGTCGTCTGCAACAGCATGGGGGCGCTGCTGGCGCGCAAGGCGATGCTGCTGTCGGCCGGCCGGGGCGCCGGAGACGACCACTACACGCCCGCCCCGGCGCAGGCGGAAGCGCCATGGCACAAGCAGGTCTAGCGCATGATACTGCTCGCGGGGATGAACCGCGGCTGGGACGTATCAGGCCAGAAGCCGGCGGACATGCGCTGGTACACCTATGCCACGCTGGGCGGCCTGGCATGGTTCGGCAATCTCACGCACAACGGGCAGCTGGTGCTCGGGGTGCAAAGCGGCTCGCCCTTTGTCGCCGATCTGCGCCTGGGGTGGATGCGCTGGATGCTGGACCGGGAGAAGAACAATCCCGGCTATAGCGGCGTGGAGACCGTAAGGGCAGATGGCAAAAAGAGCGGCGCCCGGGGACAAGCTCGCCATCGCGTCGGTCCGCTACGGCTACTTCGGCATGGGGCAGTTCCTGCTGCGGCGCGACCGCCAGAAATACGTGAACTGGTTCATGGATCAGTACACCGAAACGCTGGCCCGCTACCCTCAAGTCCAGGAGATCCACTTCATCGGCCATAGCAACGGCACCTATCTGCTTGCCGGCGCGTTGGAGAAGTACCGCTCGATGAAGATAAAACGGCTGGTGCTCGGCGGCAGCGTGGTCCCGCAAGACTATCAATGGAAGAAGATTTTTGATCGCGGCCAGGTGGAGCAGGTCGACAACTACGTGGCGGAGGACGACTGGGTGGTGGCGCTGTTGCCGCACTTCTTTGAGATGCGGCCCATCGTCCTGTTGGGGAACGATATCGGCAGCGCCGGCTTCAACGGCTTCACCGCCGGCGATCCGGGCCCCGACCGGCAGCCGGTCAGGAATATCAAGTACATCACCGGCGGCCATGACGCCTTCCTGGAAAAAACCGCGGATATCGTGGAGTTCCTGATACCGGCGGCGCAGGCCGGCCAGCAATCGCCACCGGTGCCACAGGCCGAAGTCCCCGTGCCGGACCGCAAATGGTGGCCGCTGAAGTTCTTCTCCGACTACCTGACCTGGACGGTGTGGGCGGCGCTGGTATTTATCGTGGTCTGGCTGGGCTCCCGCACCTCCGGCGCTGCGGGAAACTTCGGCGGCATCGCGCTGGTCCTCTACTTCATCGTCGTGCTGCAGGTGCTGCGCTGGGTGTAGCGCCGGCGCATAAAAAAAGGCTGGCATTGCTGCCAGCCCAAGGACCACTACCCCTCTACGACAATCAGAACTTCATCGACACGCGCGCGCCGAAGGTGCGCGGGTTGTTGTAGTACGCCGCCCAGATCTGCTGCGTCGGCTGGCATGGCGCACCGACCTGCGTGCAGACTTCGATCGCGTCGTACTTCACTTCCTTGTCGGTGGCGTTGTTGACGAACAGCTCGGCCGTGTAGGCCTTGCCGCGCGGCTCGTAGCGCACGCTCAGGTCCAGCGTGGTGTAGGCCTGCTGCTGCTTGACGCCGGCATGGCCCGGCACATCGGTGTTGAACGCGCCCGAACCGACGAACGATTCGGTCTCGTAGTGCGCCGATATCCGTGGCGTGAAGCGGCCCTTGCCGGTGTCGAAATCATGCTCGTACATCAGCGTGGTGGCGAACGTCGGCGCGTGCTTCAGCGTGCTGCCGCCCACGTTGACGGTCGGCGCGGTGGTGCCGCAGGACTGGCCGTTGGCGCGCGCGGCGTCGACGTCGCACGACAGGAAGTCGTCGTAGCGCGCTTTCAGCCAAGTGGCGTTGCCGGTGAAGCGGTCGGCACTGGTAGGACGATAGCTCCATTCGGCTTCGATACCCTTGACCGAGGCGCCGGCGGCGTTGAAGTTCTGCAGCGTGTTGTTGACCACTTGCGACTCCAGCTTGTCCTTGTACTTCATCCAGAACGCATCCAGGTTCAGGGACAGCGTGCGGTCGAACAGGTCCGACTTGAAGCCGATCTCGTAGCTGGTCAGCTTTTCAGGCTTGGTGGTGGCGCCGCCGTCGCCGATGGCCGGCGAGTGGAAGCCGGTCGTCACCGAGGCGAAAGTCAGGATGTCCTTGGTCGGCTTGTACTCGACGCGGCCCAGCCAGGTCGCCTGGCCGTAGGCCAGATCGGCCGTGTTGTCGCCGTAGGTATTGCCGCAGGTGGACTGGTTCACGACGCCGCCAGGTCCGATGTTGTGCGTGTTGATGGTGCCGGTGCCCGGCGTGACCAGCTGGGCGATCTGGTTGGGCGTCAGCGTGGCGCCGCGCGGCGCGTTGTCGGGCCAGTTCGGGCAGGCCCAGTTCTGGCCGCCGATGTCGAACTTGTGGTCCTTGGTGTAGCGCGCGCCGGCGGTGAGCTTCCACACCGGGTCGATCTCGTAGCTGGCTTGGGCAAAGGCGGCTTTCGAATGCAGCTCGCGGTCGCCCTGGATGAAGGACATGGCCGAGGCATACTGGCCCACGGTCGGCTGCACGAAGATCACGCTGCCGCTGGCGATATCCTGCGCCAGCATCGCTTCCGAAATCTGGCTGCGGTCGATGTCGAAGCGGATCTTGTTTTTCTCGCGGAAGAAGAACAGGCCGCCCACCCATTGCAGCGCCGCTTCCGAGTCCGAGCGCAATTGCAGCTCGTTGGAGACGCTGTCGAACTGGCCCCATTCGGTGCGGTTCTCGGCCTTGAAGCCAGGGTAGAAACCGGCGTCCGCGTCGCTGGCGTTGCTGCGTTTCAGGCGGCTCCAGGACCCCAGGTACTGCGCTTCGATGCCGTCGACCGGACGCCATTGCACCTTGGATTTGGCGGTGATGATCGATTGATCCAGCGTGCCCGGCGTGTCGATCAGCGCCGAACGCAGGTCCTGCCCGGCCTTCGGTTCGGCCGACAGGTAGATATTCCCCGCGCCGGTATCGCTGTAGTAGTCGGCGATGAAGGTCGCCTTCAGGTCCGGCGTGAACTTCCACAGCAGCGAGGCGCGCGCGCCCTGCTGGTTGCCGGCGCCGTATTTCTGCGCGCCCGACGGCACGTTGGAGCCCTTGAGGAAGTTGACGTAGCCGTCGTGCTGGTCCTTGATCGCGGCGATGCGCAGCGCGATGTCGTCGCTCAGCGGGATGTTCATCATCGCCTGCGTCTGGATGTGGTGGTAGTCGCCGATGGTGACGCTGGCCGAGCCGAAGACCTTGGCGGTGCTTGGCGCGCCGGACACCAGGTTGACCGCGCCGGCGGTCGAATTGCGGCCGTTCAAGGTGCCCTGCGGACCGCGCGCCACCTCGACGTGGTTGAGGTCATACATCAGCGCGGTCGCGCCCTGCGGACGCGCCACGTAGACGCCGTCCACATAGAACGCCACCGCCGGATCGCCCAGCTCCGTGTGGTTGGCCGAGCCGACGCCGCGCATGTAGACGTGCACGCCGCCCGAATCGCTGTGCGGCTCGACCACCAGGCTAGGCACCATCGCCGTCATCGTCGCCAGGTCCTTGACCTGGTTGTTGGCCAGCGTGTCCTGGGTGTAGGCGGTGATCGCCAGCGGCGTGTCCTGCACCAGGGTGTCGCGGCGGGTCGCCGTGACGATGATCTTCTCGATGTTGTCGTTGGCCGCGGGGGCCTCGGGCGCGGCCTGCTGCGCATACGCCGCGCCGGCGGTGAACGCACACTGCACAATCTGCGCAATGCTGAGAGCTAAAATCGTTTTCTTCATTTGTCTATCCTCGCTTCTTCCATCAGTTAAGTTTGCGTGCATCGCTCTATGGCGAGATGCGCACGAGTGGAACCGGTTCCACCACAGGACGCACCGGTCCTGCGGGCCATACCGTGGCGGGCCCGGATACTACTAACTACAACAGGCTTGCAATGTCAAAGCCGCTGTTCGCTGGCTCCGTCAAACAGGGAAATACGCTTGGTACGGATCGAGAAGCTGATGTCTTTCTCGGTTTCGATCTGCTGCTGGTCCTGCACGATGCCCGCTACCTGGGTACCGTGGAAGTCCAGCCACAACACACGGTGCGCACCCATCGCCTCGACCAGCGAGACCGATGCGCACACCACGTTATCGGCGCCGTCGCAATTGCCGACGTCGATGTCCTCCGGCCGCACGCCCAGCACGCATGCGTGCCCGCCGGTGTGCGGCTGCTTGAACGGATAGCCGGTCACGTCGACCGACATATGCCCGTTGCTGAAAATAGTACGGCCGCCCTGCTGCTCCAGCGTGCCCTTGAACAGGTTCATGCCCGGCGAGCCGAGGAAGGTGGCGACGAACAGGTTTGCCGGTTCGTTGTAGATATTGGCCGGCGTGTCGAACTGCTGCACCACGCCGCCCTTCATCACGGCCATGCGCTGCGCCAGCGTCATCGCCTCGACCTGGTCGTGGGTCACATAGATCATGGTCGCCCCCAGCTGCTTGTGCAGCTGCTTCAGCTCGCGGCGCAGCTCGGTGCGCAGCTTGGCGTCCAGGTTGGACAAGGGCTCATCGAACAGCATCACGTCGGCCTCGCGCACGATGGCGCGGCCGATCGCCACGCGCTGGCGCTGTCCGCCCGACAGGTTGGCCGGCTTGCGCTTCAACAGCGGCCCCAGTTGCAGCATGTCCGAGGCGCGCGAGACGCGGCGGGCGATTTCCGCCTTCGGCGTGCCGTTGATGCGCAGGCCGAAGGACATATTCGCCTCCACGTTCATGGTCGGGTACAGCGCATACGACTGGAACACCAGCGCGATGCCGCGGTCCTTGGGGTCGGCCCAGGTCATGTCCTTGCCGCCGATTTCAATCTGGCCGGAGGTGGTGTCGATTAGGCCCGCGATACTGTGCAGCAGCGTCGATTTGCCGCAGCCCGATGGGCCGAGCAGCACCACGAACTCCCCCGCCTTGACGTCGAGGTTCAGCGACTCGATGACCTTGTTGCCGCCCAGCTGGATCTGCAGATTACGAATAGCTACGTTAGACATGTTTAACCCTTCACAGCGCCAGAGGCGATGCCGCGCACGAACCAGCGGCCGGAGATGAAATAGAGAGCCAGCGGCACCAGCGACGTCAGGATGGTCGCAGCCATGTTGACGTTGTACAGGCGTTCGCCGGTGGTGGTGTTGATGATGTTGTTCAGCTGGACCGTCATCGGCAGATGCTCGGAGCCGGCGAACACCAGGCCAAGCAGGAAGTCGTTCCAGATGCCCGTCACCTGCATGATGACCGCGACCACGATCACCGGCGTCGACATCGGCAGCATCAGCTGCAGGAAGATGCGCCAGAAACCGCCGCCGTCGATGCGCGCCGCCTTGAACAGCTCCATCGGCAGCGCCGCGTAGTAGTTGCGGAACAGGAGCGTCATCACCGGCATGCCGAAGATGGTGTGGATCAGCACAATGCCGGGCAAGGAGCTGAACAGGTTGACCGAGGCCAGCACGCGCACCAGCGGATAGACCATCACCTGCACCGGAATGAAGGCGCCCATCATCAGGATCGCGAACAGCACGCCGGCGCCGCGCGGACGCCAGAACGACAGCGCATAGCCGTTGACGGCGCCGATGGCGATCGACAGGATGGTGCTCGGCACGACAATGTAGACCGAGTTCCAGAAGCCGCCCCGGATGCCGTTGCATTCCAGGCCGGTACAGGCCGACGACCAGGCTTGCAGCCATGGCTCCAGCGTCGCCTTGACCGGCAGCGCGAACAGCGTGCCGAGGCGGATCTCTTCCATCGGCTTGACGGAGGTAATCAGCATCACGTACAGCGGCAGCAGGAAGAACAGCGCGGCGATGACCAGGAAACCGTAGACGCCGATGCGGGCCGGCGTCCACGCCAGCTTGCGGCGCCGCGCCGGCGTTGCGATGGTGCTGTCGTTGGCGGCCGCGATATGCGCCGCCGCTTGGTCCAATGCTGCCTTGTCCATTCCTGCCTTATCGAGTTTGACGACTTGTCCCATCATGCCCCCTTGGCCACGCGGCGGTTGCGCACGAAGTACAGCGGCGCGACGATGGCCAGCACGGTGGACAGCAGCACGATCGATGCGGCGGAAGCCAGGCCGATATTCGCGCGGCCGAACAGGTAGTCCATGATGAACTTGGCCGGCACTTCGCTGGCCGTGCCGGGGCCGCCCTGGGTCATCGCCACCACCGAGTCGAACACCTTGACCACCATCACGAACAGCAGCACGAAGGCGGTCGACACCGATGCGCCCAGCATGGGCAGCACGATGCTCAGGTAGACCCGCCAGCGCGGGATGCCGTCGATGCGGGCGGCCTTCCAGATTTCCTCGTCCACGCCGCGCAGGCCGGACAGCATCAGCGCCATCACCAGGCCGGAAGCCTGCCACACGGTGGCGATGACGATGGTGTAGATGGCCATGTCCTGGTCGACGATCCAGTCGAACTTGGCCTCGGTGAATCCCATCTGGTGCAGCACTTCCTGGATACCCAGCTCCGGGTTCAGGATCCATTGCCAGATCAGGCCAGTGGCCACGAACGACATCGCATACGGATACAGGAAGATGGTGCGCAGCGCGCCTTCGGCCATCACCTTCTGGTCGATGAAGACCGCCAGCAGGAAGCCGATGATCAGGCAGGCGGCGATGAACAGCACGCCGTAGACGGCGACGTTTTGCAGCGACAGCAGCCAGCGGTCGTTGTTAAACAGCCGGATGTACTGCGACGCGCCGACAAAATCGCTGGCCGGGAAAGTGCGCGAGCTGCTGACCGACACGCGGGCCGTCCACAGCATCGTGCCCAGGTAGGCCAGCAGCACCGTCAGCGCCATCGGGATGATGGCGATGTAGGCGGCGATGGAAACGCTTTGACGCTTCTTGGTCATCGCTTATTCACCTTTCAGCGCGCGGGCAAAGGCTTTCTGCGCATCGTCCGGCGACTGGTTCTTGTTCCAGTAGCTGGTCAGCACGTCCTGCAGCGCGCCGGTGGTGTCCGGCGACGCCAGCATCTCGGTGTTCGGCAGCTGGCGCGACTTGTCCTTCATGATGGCCAGGCCCTGGCGCGCGCAAATGTCCAGCTGCGATTCATCGACGTCGCCACGGATCGGGATCGCGCCCTTGCGCGCGGCGAAGGCCACTTGCGCGGCCGGCGAAGTCACGGTGGTGGCCAGCAGCTTCTGCGCCTTGATGGTGGTGGCGTTGGTGGTCTTCGGGAAGACGAAGGCGTCGCCCGCCACGATGTACGGCGACTTGGGACCGAAGCCCGGGAAGCAGCCGAAGTCCTTGCCGGCGACCTGCCTGGCCGCCGCGAACTCGCCCTTGGCCCAGTCGCCCATGATCTGCACGCCGGCCTTGCCGCTGACGACCATCGCGGTCGCGTCGTTCCAGTTGCGGCCCGGCGAACCGGCGTCGACGAAGCCTTTCAGCTTTTTAAAATCGACCAGCACCTGCTTGAAGGCCGGCGACATCACGGCCTTCTGGTCGCGGTCGCGGTAGACCTTCAGATACAGGTCGGCGCCGCCGACCATCGCGAAGATGGCGTCGAAAGTGATCTTCTCCTGCCAGACCTGGCCGCCGAAGGCCAGCGGCACCACGCCTGCGGCCTTCAGCTTGGCCAGCTGCGCCAGGAATTCGTCCCAGGTCTGCGGCTCGTTGGCGATGCCGGCCTTTTTATACGCGGCCTTCGAATAGAAGAACCAGGCCGGCATATGGATGTTCACCGGCGCGGCGTAGAAATGGCCGTCGATCTTGATCGCCTGCAGGATGGAAGGCGGCATGATCTGGTCCCACTTGCCGGCGATGGCCACGTCGTCGACGTTGTTCAGCAAGCCCTGGTCGACGAAGTCGCGGAACTGCTTGGAGGTGTTGAACTGCGCGGCGGTCGGCGCATTGCCGCCGACGATGCGGTTGATGGTGGTGGCGCGCGATTGGTCGGCGCCCGCCACGGCCTGGTCGATCCACTGGCCGCCGGCCTTGTTATATGCCTCCGCAAACTGCTTGACCGCCTGCGACTCGCCGCCCGATGTCCACCAGTGGATCACGGTCGCTTTCAGCGGCGCCTGCGCATGGGCTGCGCAGGCTGCCAGGGCCAGCGCGACGGCGCTGCCCAGTTTTGTGGCCTTGTACATTCTGTCTCCCTGTGGGCGTCGAGCGCCCATTTTATTCGGATAACTTTGCCGGATGTTTAACTTTTTGCGGATCTTTCGGCCAAAAATTGCGTCACCAGTTTGGCGCTGCGTTTCAGCGTACGCTTCTGCGTGGCGTAGTCGACATGGATGATACCGAAACGGCGTTCATAACCAAAGGCCCACTCGAAATTGTCCATCAGCGACCAGATAAAGTAGCCGCGCACATCGACGCCGGCCTTCACCGCCTGGTCCACCGCCGCCAGGTGGCGGTTCAGGAACGAGATGCGCTGGCGGTCGTAGACGTCGTTGTCGACCACTTCATCATCGGTGGCCATGCCGTTCTCGGTGATGTAGATCGGCGGCAGGTTCGGATAATCGCGATGGAAGCCGACCAGCAGGTGGCGCAGGCCGTCCGGATACACTTCCCAGCCCATTTGCGTGCGCTCCACGCCTTCCAGGTCGACTTCGAGGTAGCCATGCTTGCCGTCGCTGACGACATTGGTGCGGAAGTAGTAGTTAATTCCCAGGAAATCGAGCGGCGCGCCGATGATGTCCATGTCGCCCTTGAGGATGGTCGGCTCGGCGCCCGGCCACAGTTCCCACAGCGCCGACGGATAGGACTTCTTCAGCAGCGGATCGAGGATCCAGTTATTGTGCTGCAGCTCGAACAGCCATGCGGCGCGCTGGCCGGCATCGCTGCCATCGGTGCTGGTGCCGCGGCCGACGTTGGCGACGATGCCCACCTGCGCCGCGGGATCGTTGGCGCGCAGGTGCCGGACCGCCAGGCCGTGGCCCAGCAGCAGGTGGTGCATGGCCTGCGTGGCGTAGACCACGTCCTGCTTGCCCGGCGCGTGGTGGCCGGTGCCGTAGCCGTGCATCGCCGAGCACCAGGGCTCGTTCAGCGTGGCCCAGGAATCGACCAGGCCGGCCAGCTGCTTGCTGATCATGTCGGCGTAGTCGGCGAAGCGGTAGGCGGTGTCGCGGTTGACCCAGCCGCCCTTGTCTTCCAGGTGCTGCGGCAGGTCCCAGTGGTACAGCGTGACGAAGGTCTTCAGTCCCTTGGCGCGCAGCGCCTTCAGCAGGTTGCGGTAGAAGGCGATGCCCTTTTCATTCGGCTTGCCGTCCTGCGTCATCACGCGCGGCCAGGAGATCGACAGGCGGTAGGCGCCGACGTTCAGGCTGGCCAGCAGCTCGACGTCGCCCTGCCAGCGGTGATAGTGGTCGCAGGCCACGGCACCGGTGTCGCCGGCCAGGGTCTTGCCGGGCGTCGCCGAGAAGGTATCCCAGATCGACGGGATACGGCCGTCTTCGGCGATCGCGCCTTCGATTTGATATGCCGCGGTCGCGGCGCCCATCAGGAAATCCTTGTGCCACAGGACCGAATCGGCCGGTGGCGAGAACGTCTCTTCCAGTGCAACTGATGCCTCTAGTACCACAACAACTCCTTCGCTTTCGATCACATTCGATTGGCTGTGGAAGCGCTTCCACATCATGTTGTCGATAGTACTACTGAAGAAATTCAAGTGTCAACGGAAATGTCGGTTTTTTGTAGCTTCACTACAAAAACTCCGGGGTCAGGTCCAGAATCCGGACACGACCTCAACCGTATTGCAGGACTACGGTTGAGGTCGTGTCCGCGTTCTGGACCTGACCCCGGAGTTAAGCGAGCGTAGCGAAATTACTTTTTGTCCGTCGGCGGAACGCCTGGGACGAAGGGGAAGGTGCCGAAGATGTTCTTGCTCTGGTTTTGCATCTGCTCTTGCATCTGCACGAACAGGCTCTTGCTCTGGTCGATGTAGTTGTTCATCATGCCCTGCATCATCGGGCCCTGCACGTTCATGAACTGGGTCCACATTTCGGGACTGAACGGCTTGCCTTCGAGGCCGCCGCCGCCCACGGCGGTGCCGGTGAACTTGCGCTGGATGTCGGTGAACGCCTGGACGTTCTTTTCCAGGTAGGAGCCCATCATGCCCTGCATCGCGTGGCCGTAGAAGCGGATGATCTGCGCCAGCACGTCGCTGGAGAACATCGGCGCGCCGCTGGCTTCCTCTTCCAGGATGATCTGCAGCAGGATGCTGCGGCTCAGGTCTTCATTGGTCTTGGCGTCGACAACGGTGAACTCCTCGTTGTCCAGCACCAACTGCTTGACGTCCGTCAGCGTGATATAGGAACTGGTCTGCGTGTCATACAGACGGCGATTCGGGTATTTTTTGATCAGGCGGTCAGCATTTTTTTTCGCACTACTCATCACAAGTCCGTTTATTGCGCCGCAGCGCGTGCTCTAACAATTCGAAAAAAAAGCGAACTTCGGTCCGCTTTCCCACGTGCCTACTCTACCTATTATAGAGGGGAAAAAGCATATCTTGCACAATCTGATATAACTTTTGGGATTTATTGCAACGCAACCAATTTTACAGTTGGACAATGATCCTTTTTCCCCACGGCATTAATTAATCAGCCCTCACCTTAACATAGCGGCCCGGCGCCGGCTCAATCGCTTTGTAACGTGCGTTGCCCGGCTTGGCTTTCGGCTTGACCTCCTTGCCGCCGTGCTCGGCCAGGAAGCTGGCCCACTCCGGCCACCAGCTGCCCGGATTCTCGGTCGCGCCGGCGAACCAGGCATCGGCGTCGGCCGGCTTGGCCGTGCCCCGCCCCGCCGGCTTGTCGTTGGTCCAGTAGCTGCGCTTGTTCTTGACCGGCGAGTTGATCACGCCGGCGATGTGGCCCGACGCGCCCAGCACGAAGCGGTTGGCCTTGGGCTTGCCCGGATTGAGGATGTTCAGCGAGTCGAACGCCGACGGCCACGGCACGATGTGGTCTTCGCGCGAGCCGTAGATGAAGGCCGGCGCGTCGATGCTGGTGAGGTCGATGCGCTCGCCCGCCACCTTCAACTGGCCGGTCTTGAGCTTGTTTTCCAGGTAGGTGTTGCGCAGGTACCAGCAGAACATCGGCCCCGGCAGGTTGGTGCTGTCCGAGTTCCAATACAGCAGGTCGAACGGCGGCGGTTCGTTACCCTTGAGATAGTTGGACTGCACATAGTTCCACACCAGGTCGTTCGGGCGCAGGCTGGAAAAGGTGCTGGCCAGGTCGCGGCCCGGCATCAGGCCGCCGCCCTTGAGTTGCTGCTCGCGCATCGAGACCTGCGCCTCGTCGACAAACACGTCCAGCACGCCGGTGTCGCTGAAGTCGAGGAAGGTGGTCAGCAAGGTCAGGCTGGAGGCCGGGTGCTCGCCGCGCGCCGCCAGCGCCGCCAGCGCGGTCGAGACGATGGTGCCGCCGACGCAGAAGCCGAACATATTCATCTTGTCCTGGCCGCTGATGTCCTGCACCACGCGGATGGCGTTGATGACGCCCTTTTCCACGTAATCGTCCCAGGTGGTGCCGGCCAGCGATTTATCCGGATTGCTCCACGAGATCATGAACACGGTGTTGCCCTGCTCCACCGCGTAGCGCACCAGCGAGTTTTCCGGCTGCAGGTCGAGGATGTAGAACTTGTTGATGCACGGCGGCACCATCAGCAGCGGGCGCTGGTGCACGGTGGCCGTCACCGGCGTGTACTGGATCAGCTGGAACAGCGGGCATTCGTACACCACCGTGCCGGGGGTCGTGGCCAGGTTGCGGCCGACCTCGAACGCCGATTCGTCCGACAGCGAGATATGGCCCTTGTTCATGTCGGCCAGCATATTCGCCAGGCCCTTGGTCAAGCTCTCGCCCTTGGTCTCGATCAGCTTTTGCTGGGCTTCCGGGTTGGTGGCGAGGAAGTTGGCGGGCGACATGGCATCGATGATCTGCTGCACGGCGAAGCGGATTTTCTGCTTTTGCTGCGGCGTGGTTTCGACGGTATCGACCATCGCGCTCAGGAATTTGGCGTTCAGCAGGTATGATGCGGCGTTGAAAGACGACATGGGATTGCCCAGCCAGGCCGACGAGCTGAACCGGCGGTCGCCGAGCTCCGGCGTTTTGCCGGCCAAGAAGTCTTGCCACAGATCGCCGAAATCCTGCAGATACTGGTTCTTCAGCTTTTCCATCGCCTCCGGCTTCACGGCGGTGCCGACATCCTGCATCATGGCGGCCAAGGGGTTGGCGTCCACGGAGGGCGCCTTGCTGAACCAGGATTGCCACTGTCCAGGGTCGCTCATCTGCGACATCCAGGCGTTGGCAATGGCTTGAGGATCGGGCAAATTCATGTGTGATTCCCTAAAAATAGTTAAATATCTTTACCTGGGCTGCTGATGCTGATTGTTGCTATTGCTTGGATCTACGTGGTCGGCCTGATGGCGCTGACGGAACCAACCATCGTTGCGGGAATTGTAACGTTTTTGTTCTATTGCGTGCTGCCGCTTGGCACATTGATTTACATCGCGGGGACAGGCAAACGCAAAGCCCGGCGCCGCGCCGCCGAACTGGCGGCCCACGACGCCCGGAAAGCCGCGGCCGAAGGCGAAGACTAAGCCCGCCCCGCGCCACCTCATTTGATCCAGATCAAGCTGGCTTGGCGTCCGGTGACGCCGTCGCGGCGGTACGAGTAGAAACGGCCGGAATTGGACACCGTGCAGAACTCGCCGCCATGCACCTGGGCCACGCCGGCGCGGTGCAGCAGGTAGCGCGCCAGGCCGTAGATATCGCACAGATACTTGCCCGGCTTGCCCTCGATGGGCGAAAACGCCGCCGTCACGTGGCGCACGCCGGAGTCGTCGATCGCGCCGCCGAGGAAGACCTGCATGACATCGGGCCCGACCTCGAACTGGTACTGGCCGATGGCCGGCCCCATCCACGCCATCAGCTCGCCCGCGCCCGCCGCCCGCATCGATTCCACGGTATTTTCCAGCACGCCGGAGGCCAGCCCGCGCCAGCCCGCATGGGCCGCCGCCACGGTCTTGCCTTCGCGGTCGCAGAACAGCACCGGCAGGCAGTCGGCCGTCATGATGGTGCACACCTTGCCGGCGACGGTGCTGACGCTGGCGTCCGCTTCCGGCACCTGCTGCGGCGTCACTTTGCCCAGGTCCACCACCGCCGTGCCGTGCACCTGCGACAGCCAGGCCGGCTCGCCCGGCAGCTGCGCGCTCAGGATGGCGCGGTTGTGGGCGACGTTGTGCGGCTGGTCGCCGACGTGGGTGCCCAGGTTCAGGCCGCCACTCCCCATGCCGTCGCCGTACGGCGCCGGACTGACGCCGCCGCGCCGCGTGGTCGACAGCGCGCCGATGTTGTCTGGCAAGCCCGGCCAGTGCGGTATCAGCCATTGCTGCTGGATAGACATCAAATTTGTTCCGGTTCCTCGATGCCGGCCTTGGCGATCAGCTCGGCGAAATCGTCGGCCAACGGCACCAGCCATTCACATTGCTCGCCGGTGGCCGGGTGCACCAGCCCCAGGCGGCGCGCCTGCAGCGCCTGGCGCGGGAAGACGCTGGCCAGGTGCTGCTTGCCGTACATGGTGTCGCCGACCAGCGAGAAGCCGATCGACATCATGTGCACGCGGATCTGGTGGGTGCGGCCCGTTTCCAGGCGGCACTGCACCAGGCTGACCGGACGGCGATCCAGTTCGCCGCTCGACAGCAGCTGGTAGTGCGTGATCGCCGGCTTGGCCGAGAAATTGGTCGAGATCGCCATCTTGATGCGGTCCTTCGGATGGCGGCCCATCGACGCATCGATGGTGCCGCTGACGCGCGGCGTGCCCCACACCAGCGCGAAATACTCGCGCTTGACGGTGCGCGCGGCCAGCTGGCGCACCAGGTCGGTCTGCGCCGGCAGGTTCTTGCCGACCACCATCAGGCCGCTGGTGTCCTTGTCCAGCCGGTGCACGATGCCGGCGCGCGGCACGCCGGCCAGCGGCGGATAGTGGTGCAGCAGGCCGTTGAGCAGCGTGCCGGACCAGTTGCCGGCGCCCGGATGGACCACCAGGCCGGCCGGTTTGTTAATCACGATCAGGTGCTCGTCTTCGTAAACGATGTTAAGTTCCATCGCTTCCGGTTTAAAAGCCTCGTCTTCCGGCGCCGGTTGGGGCAGAATGACGATCTTCTCGTCGCCGTACACGGTATCCTTGGTGCTTTTGGCCACCTTGCCGTCGACGGTCACGAAGCCGTCGGTGATCCACATTTGCAGGCGGCCGCGCGAGAATTGCGGTACCAGGCCGGAGATGATCTTATCGAGGCGCTGGCCACAGGCTTCGGGGGTCAGTTCCAGTTCGATCGGAGCCAGGCCGTCATCGTCGTCGCCAAAATCGCCGTCCTGTGCGACCAGCAGGTCGACATCGGTGTCATGATCGGAGGAAGATTCGGCCGAATTCGGCTTTGCAGTTAATATCACGGTAATCCTATCGGCTATAATAGCCTCGTAAAACTTTGGTTAAACAGCTTCTTGCAAAACAATATGCAAAAAAAATTATCGGTAGTCGCAGCAACGTTCGTTCTGCTTAGTTTGTCCGCTTGCGGCATTTTCTCGGAGAAAGCCGACGAGACGAAAGGTTGGACCGCTACGAAATTATACTCGGAGGCGACCGAAGAACTGGAAGGTCAGCACTACGAGCGCGCAATTCAGTTGTATGAAAAGCTGGAATCGAGCTATCCGTTCGGCACCTACGCCCAGCAGGCGCAGATGCAAATCGCCTACGCCTACTACAAATCGCAGGACCAGGCCCAGGCGCTGGCCGCCGTGGAGCGCTTCATCAAGCTGCACCCGAACCACGCCAATGTCGATTATATGTACTACCTGCGCGGCCTGATCAACTTCAACGACCAGATCGGCTTCCTGAACTTCATCTACGAGCAGGATGCCACCGAGCGCGACCCGAAAGCCACGCGCGAAGCGTATGCGGCCTTCAAACAGCTGGTGGACAAGTTCCCAAACAGCAAGTATACGCCGGATTCGCTGGACCGTATGCGTTATCTGGTCAACGCGATGGCCTCGTATGAAGTGCACGTGGCGCGCTACTACTACCGCCGCGGCGCCTACCTGGCGGCGGCCAACCGCGCCATGGGCATCATGAACGATTACCGCGACTCGCCGGCCATCGAAGAGGCGCTGTTCATCATGATCCGCAGCTACGACAAGCTGGGCATGACCGAACTGCGCGACGATACGATGCGCGTGTTCAAGCTGAACTACCCGACCAGCAAGTTCCTGGACGAAGGCAAAAAAGCCGAACGCCACTGGTGGAAACTCTGGAATTAAGCTGAAAAAACCGGGATCCGTCCCGGTTTTTTATTATTTACACGGTTTTACCCGGCGACTTGGCGACGGAAAATCCAGGTCTTGTCGTCCGAATCCTTCTTGTCGAAGGCATAGCCGTCGACGTTGAATTTCTTCAGCTTCTGCGGATCGGTGATGCCCTTGACCGCCGCGTAGCGCGCCATCAGGCCGCGCGCGCGCTTGGCGTAGAACGAGATGATTTTGTACTTGCCGTTTTTCCAGTCCTCGAACTGCGGCGTGATCACCGGCACGTCGAGCTGCTTGGGCTTGACCGATTTGAAGTATTCCTCGGACGCCAGGTTGACCAGCGTTTCGGCGCCCTGCTCGCTGGCGGCCTGGTTCAGCGCCTTGGTGATGGTGTCGCCCCAGAAGGCGTACAGGTCCTTGCCGCGCGGGTTGCTCAGGCGGGTGCCCATTTCCAGCCGGTGCGGGTGGATCAGGTCCAGCGGACGCAGCATGCCGTACAGCCCGGACAGGATGCGGATGCGCGATTGCGCGTAATCGAGCTGCGCCGGTTTCAGGCTGCGCGCGTCGAGGCCGCCGTAGACGTCGCCGTTGAAGGCCATCACGGCCTGGCGGCCGTCGGCGGTATCCTTGGTCCACGATGCGTAGCGGGCAACGTTGAGCGCCGATAAATTATCGGACAGGTCCATCAGCTCGCCGATCTGCACCGGCGAAAACTCGCGCAGGCGGCCGATCAACTGTTCCGAATGATCGAGAAACGACGGTTGGGTGTGCAGCTTGGTGGTAGGAGGCGTGTCGAGGTCGAGACTTTTTGCAGGCGAAAGCACTATCAGCATAAGATTCCAAAAACATTTACAAGATTTCCCACATGATACCTGTTCCACCGAATTCCACACGATCGCGCATCGTCATCGACACCAATGTCTGCCTCGACCTGTTCGTCTTCAAGGACCCGCGCTGGGGCGCCTTGCTGGGCGCCATCGAAAGCGGCGCGGTCGAAGCGATCACCCGCGCCGATTGCCGCGACGAATACAACATCGTGCTGCACTACAAGCACCTGCCGCTGGACGACGACAGCCGGCCGCTGGCCGCCGCCCGCTTCGACCAGCTGATCAAGGTGGTGGCGCCGCCGGCATCGGGCGTGCGCCTGCCGGTCTGCACCGACAAGGACGACCAGAAATTCCTCGAACTGGCGCGCGACGCCAACGCCGACGTGCTGATCACCAAGGACAAGGCGCTGCTGAAACTGGCGCGCCGGCTGGCCAAGGCCGGCATGTTCAAGGTCATGGTGCCGGAGGCGTGGTCGCTCGAAGGAGAATGACTATCAAGGCAACACTAAAGCCCCTGCGCTGAGCTAGAATAGGCTATCTGTCCACTACATAGCCGCCATGAACAGCCGCAACAATCTGCCGATCACGCCAGCCCTGACCAGCCGCCTGCCGGCCGTCGGGACCACGGTCTTTACCCGCATGTCCACCCTCGCCGCGCAGGCCGGCGCCGTCAACCTGGGCCAGGGCTTCCCCGACTTCGGCTGCGAGCGCAGCCTGCTGCAGGCCGTCAACGACGCCATGCAGGCCGACTTCAACCAGTACCCGATGATGCACGGCGCGCCGGTGCTGCGCCAGGCCATCGTCGCCAAGGTCGCGGCCATCTACGGCCACCAGTACGACGTCAACACCGAGATCACCGTCACCGCCGGCGCCACGCAGGCGCTGACCACGGCCATCCTGTGCTGCGTGCACCCGGGCGACGAGGTCGTCATCATCGAGCCGGTGTACGACAGCTACGTGCCGGCGGTAACGCTGGCCGGCGGCGTGCCGGTATCGGTGGAAATGGAAGTCGGCGCCGATGGCTACACCGTGCCCTGGACCAAGGTCGCGGCGGCGGTCAACGGCAAGACCCGCCTGATCGTCGTCAACACCCCGCACAACCCGACCGGCAGCGTGCTGCGCGCCGCCGACATGCAGGCGCTGGCCGACATCGTGCGCGGCACCGACGTGCTGATCCTGTCGGACGAGGTCTACGAACACATGGTCTACGACGGCCAGCAACACGAATCGGTGTGCCGCCACCCGGAACTGGCGGCGCGCGCCTTCGTCGTCTCCAGCTTCGGCAAGACCTACCACGTCACCGGCTGGAAGATCGGCTATGTCGCCGCGCCAGCCGGCCTGACGGCGGAATTCCGCAAGGTCCATCAGTACAACGTCTTCAGCGTCAACACCCCCATGCAGCACGGCATCGCCAGCTACATGGCCGATCCGGCACCGTACCTGGAACTGCCGGCGTTCTACCAGCGCAAGCGCGACCTGTTCCGCGACGGCCTGAAGAACACGCGCTTCGAACTGCTGCCGGCCGACGGCACCTATTTCCAGTGCGTGCGCTACGACCAAATATCATCGCAGACGGAAGCCGGATTCGCCGAATGGCTGACCACCGAGATCAAGGTCGCGGCCATTCCGGTATCGGCGTTTTACCAGCAAGGCAAGGAGTCCGGCATCGTGCGCTTCTGCTTTGCCAAAAAAGATGAGACCCTGGCACTCGCATTGGAGCGGCTGGGTAAAGTTTAAATCGGGATCGCACAATGTCCGACACGAATCAACTGAACCCGCCGCTGGAAGCGGCCACGTTCGCGGAGCAGGAACCGCCGCCGTCGGTGCTGCATCAGCTCAACCTGAGCAATCGCCGGCTGGAACACATGCTGCAAAACCTGCGCAACGAGCACAACGCCGAAGGCGAGTTGCGCGAGATCGCACAGGAGGTGATCCAGGCCGTCGAGCTCAATCCGGACATCGCGCTGGCCACCATCTTCCTCAGCCAGATCGCCGGCACCTACGCGGTGCGGCACTGCATCGAGACCGCCGTGGTGACGGTGGTGATGGCGCGCTGCATGGGCAAGAGCGCGGCCGACACGCTGACCGTGACCGCCGCCGCGCTGACCATGAACGTCGGCATGCTGCGCCACAACGAGACCTTCCAGAACAAGAGCACGCCGCTGAGCAGCGAGGAAATGTCGATCGTGCGCCGCCATCCGGAGGAAAGCGCCGACCTGCTCAAGTGTGCCGGCGTGCAGGACCAGGAATGGATCTCGTGCGTGCTGCTGCACCACGAGAACGACGAAGGCAGCGGCTACCCGGCCGGCATCGCCAGCCCGGAAGTGACGCTGAACGCCAAGCTGCTGAGCCTGGCGGACCGCTATTGCGCGCAAGTCTCGGCGCGCAACTACCGCAAATCCATCCTGCCGGACCAGGCGCTGCGCAACCTGATCGAGGACAAGGTGGCGCCGGTCGATCCGCTGCTGGTCGAGCATTTCCAGCGCGAGCTGGGCGACTTCCCGCCGGGCTGCCTGGTGCGGCTGGCCAGCGGCGAGATCGGCGTGGTCAGCCGGCGCCTGGCCGGCGGCGACGTGCTGCATGTGCATTGCCTGCGCGATCCGAACGGCGCCGTGCTGGCGCCTGCCGCGCTGCGCCGCACCGGCGACGCCAGCTGCGCCATCGCCGAAGCCTTGAGCGAGGACCAGGCCGCGATCCGCTTCAGCATGAAGCAGATCTGGGGCCTGCAGGCCAGCCTCTAGCCGCCCCTGCTCAGGCCGCGCGGCGGCGGCGCGCGACCACCAGCACCGCCGTCAAACCCACCATCAGCAACAGCCAGCCCGATGGTTCAGGCACCGCCGTCACCGCGCTGCCGAGCGCGTAGCTGAAGGCGTAGCCATTGGCACTGCTGGCCGTCAGCGACGAGGTGATGATCACGTCCTGCATGCCGGCGCCGAACAGGCCCAGGTCCAGCACCCTATCGCTGAAGAACAGATTGGCTTCTGCCAATGAACTGAAGGTATGCGAGAACAGCGACACGCCGTGATTGCTGATCGACAGGTCCAGCAAATCGAAGCCGGTGTTGAGCGCGTTAGCGCCGAGGAAACCAATCAACAGATTGCGGCCAGCTACCATCTCGAACTGGAATTCGCCGGTCATCACATAGGTCAAGGCCTGGCCCGCGCCATCGATCGCATACGAAGCCGCCTGTACGCCGCTGCCGATCAGCGGACCGGCCAGTGCGGCCGCCACGTTCGGGCTGGCGCTCAGCAAGGCGGCGCCGCCTGCTGCGCCCGGCGCGCCGTTGACGTTCGACACCGCCTGGAAGCTGCCGTCGAGCGCCGGCAAGCCATACGCCGCGCCGCCGTAGTTGGCCGAGCTGTAACTGGCGGCGCTGGAGAAACCGACACCGTCGCCGAAGCTGGCCACGGCCGTGCCGTGTACCTGGCTGGCGCCGCTGGCGGCGTGGGCGACGCTGTCGGCCAGGACCGCGCCGGCACTGCCCTGGCCGCCGGCAATGCCGACGATGCTGGCGTTGCCCACACCCGAGGCGAACGCATACGCGCGGGCGTTGTCGCCGACCGCGCTGGCCGTGGCATGGCTGGCGCCGCCCGCCTGCAGCGTCTGGGCCGCAGCGACCGCTTCCGCATAGCCGTTGCCGTTGCGCTCGGTGGCGACCGCGTTGGCGGTCGAGGTGGCGGACAGGTTCGAGGTCGCGCCGGCCCAGGACACCGCATTCCCTTGGGCGGTGGCCCGGCTGGTGCTCAGCGCGGCGCCCAGCGCGATGGCCTGCGCGTTGCCTTTGGCGCCGCCAAAATTGCCGCCGCCATAGGCGGAGGCGTCGGCGCTGACGGCGGCGCCGGCGACCCGCGACCTCAGCACCGTGACGCTGCTGGCGTAGCCGCCCGCGCCGCCTGCGCCGTCGCCGCCGCGCGCCACGGTCACCCCGGTCAGCCGGGACGCCGTGGCATTGTCGAGGTTGAGCTCCGAGGAAGCGGCCCCTCCTTGGGCATATTCATCATGGGGGTTGTAAATACCGATGCTTCCACCCTGGGCGGTCTGGCTCAAGCTCAAAGCGCCGCTGGTCAAGCCGGACACGGCGTTGTACAGGTCCACGCCGCCACCGACATACACATCGCTGCCAGCCGTCACCGAGCCGCTCAAGGTGACGGCGCCGGTGCCGGACTGGCCATACACACTGAGGCTGGCCTGGCCATGGTCGCTGTAGGGCCAGCTACTGCCGGCGATCGCGGTGGCCGACAGGTTGACGTCGTAGTTGCCGCCGGTGACACCGCTGACGGTAACGACTGCATTGCCGGCCCCGCCGCCGCCATAATAGGCATCGCCCAAGCCGCTGCCGGCCTCGGCATAGGCGCTGCCGCTGATCGCGCCGCTGCCGGCCAAGGTCAGCGTCGCCGTGGCGTCGCCGCCCGATCTGAACTGGCCGCCACCACCATAGGCATAGGCGGTGCCGCTGAC
Organism: Duganella sp. CT11-25; assembly: GCF_047302815.1. Lineage (NCBI taxonomy): Bacteria > Pseudomonadati > Pseudomonadota > Betaproteobacteria > Burkholderiales > Oxalobacteraceae > Duganella > Duganella sp. CT11-25. Next base: position 119,808 of record NZ_JBKBFD010000001.1, on the reverse strand, counting down.
GCTGGCGTGGGCATCGGCGGAGCCGCCGCCGGACAGCACCTTGGTCGTGGCGGTGGCCGAGCCGCTGGGCGCCGAGGCGACATTGGTCAGGTTGACGCTCAGCGCGCCGCTGGTCCGGGCCTCCACGATGCTCATGGCGTCCGGTAGCGAGCTGTAAGCGGTGGTACTGCCGGCGCGCGCCGAGCTGCCGCCCGTGGCGCCGGCGCCGTTCAGACTTAGCAGCGAGATGGCGCTGCCGCCGTCGCCGCCGAAACCCGGCCAGGGGGAGTTGCCTCCGTTGCCGCCGTCGGCGGACGCCGTGCCGTCGACCGCACCGGCGCCCGTCAGCGTCAGCGAAGCCGAGGCCCCGCCGCCGTTGGACGGCCTGCCCGTGTATCCCACCGAGAACCCGGCGCCGCCGCTGGCCACGGCGCTGCCTTTGACCGCGCCCAGGCCGGTGAGCGCCACCGTGACGTCGGCACCGGCGCTGGAACCGGCGTAGGCGGCGCCATCGCCGGACACCATGGCGCCGGCGCGCGTCGAATTCAAGAACAGGATGCTGCTGGCGGAACCGCCGGTGGCGACCCCGACCCCTTCCCAGTAATCGCTCAGGGTGATGCCGCCGTTGCCGGCCCGGGCCACGACCGTGGCGCTCAAACTGCTGGCGCTGGCGTCGCTGAGCCTCAGGCTGGAACTGGCGCTGCCGCCGTAGCCTCCGACGGCCGAGTCATTGTAGGGAACCAGGCTGTCGCCGCCGCTGCCGGCCTGCGCGATTTGCGTCAGCGACAATGCGCCCCGGGTCTGGCCGCTGACAGCCTGGTCCAGCGCGACGCTGGCGCCGTTGCCGCCCACGCCGCCGTAGCCCCTGCCGCCATTGCCGCCCCTGGCCGTGGCCGACACCACGACGTTGCCGCTGTCCGAACGCCCGGAGGCGCTGGCCGTGGCGCCGCCGCCATGGCCAGCGGCCACGCCCACACCGTTGCTGCCGGCACCCGCCCCGCCGGCGGCATCGGCCAGCGACAGCACGTTGCCGCCGCCATTGGCCACCGCCACGCTGCCGCCCGCAGCGCCGCCACCGTTGCCGCCGCCACCGCCGCTGGCCTGGCAGGCCGGCATCCATTCGTAACAATACGGCATGGCGTAATCGCCCGGCACGCCGCCCAGCCCGCCCGCACCGCCGCTCACCCACGATTGCGCCGACGCGCCGCCCGTGACCGGTGCGGCCGAGACCGTACCGGTCGCACTGCCGCCATTGCCACCGTTGCCGCCATTGGTGGGCGCGAGATTCGGCGATCCGGCCGCGCCGGCGCCGCCCGCACCGCCGCTGCCGCCGGTCAAGGTCAGCTTGATGCCGGCATCGTTGTTCGGCCCCAGGCTCTGCTGCAACGGCGCGGCGTCGCCGCCGGCGTCGCCAGCCTGGCCTGGCAGGCCGGCCGCGCCGGCGCTGCCGCCGGGCCCGGTCAAGACCAACTCGGCGCCGTAGGCCTGGCTGACGGCCAGCGCAATCAATAGAGGAGCCAACCGTACGGCCCGACGCGGCGTGTGACAGGTAAGGGACTGGGAGTGAATCATGGCTGACCTTCAGGGAGAGTGCTGCGGTGGGAGGCGGCGGCCTTGTCCTGCGCGATCAGCACGGCCAGCTGCGACTTCTCGCCCACCGCCTCCATCTGCAGGATGCGCTCGACCGGTATCAGCTGCCATTCGGGACCGTGCCAGTCATTCTTCTTGCGGCTGACCACGCGGTTGCCCGGCTGGCCGTTCGGCTGGGTGAATGGCTGCGTGTAGTAGACGTCGCCGAGCTTGACCGCGCCGGCGCGCGATTCCAGCAGCGTGCCGTAGAACATCTGGCCGTTCACCAGCTGCACGCTGTACAGGCCGCCCGGCGCCCCCAGGTCCAGCGCACGCGTGTTCAGGGTCTGCCAGGCCAGCAAGGCTTGCGCCGCCAGCGCCAGCGCGGCGACCACGCCGGCCAGGATGGCCAGCCAGGTGCGGACCGGCGTCCAGCCGCTGCGGACGGACCATGGTGCTTCGATGGTTTCTATTTGCATGTTATATAAATGATGATTGTAACTATCCAGTAATTAAAATTATAATAATTCAATTATTTGATAGGCAATGTACTGAAAGTCTCACATTATTGACTTGCTGTCTCCCAAGGTGGTCCCAATGCAGTTAAACGGAAGTAACCGGCGCACCATCGGCACAATCGACGTGATTTGGCTGGCATCTCCCATTCAGGAGAATGCCCCCATCACGCCGCCGGGGCGGGACGAGTCGTTTTTGTTGGGAATACAGCGCAGCGGGCGGGGGACGGTGCAACAACATGGCCGCGCCGCGCATCTGGCGCCGGGCGATATCGCGATGTATTCGAACGCCGCCCCCTACCAGCTGGACTTGCACGGCGGGAGCGAACAAATCGTGCTGGTGCTGCCGGCCGCACCGATGCGCAGCGCCTGTCCCGGCATCGATGGCTTGACGGCGACCGCGCTGAAAAGCACGCAGCCGCTGGTGGCACTGCTGGGTTTGATGGCCGACAGTTATTTCGCCCCCTCCTATACATCCTTGCCCCCGCAGGCGGCCACCCACGCGGCCCACGCGCTGATCGACACCGCCGCCGGCTGCATCCTGACCTTCCAGGGCCTTGCCGATGCGCGCCGCTCCAACCTGTCGCAGTACCACCTGGACCGCATCCGCCAATATGCGCTGGCGCATCTCGACGACACGGAGTTATCGGTGGCCAAGGTGGGGACGGCGCTCGGGCTGTCGGCGGCGCATATCCACCGCATCTTTGCGGACGAGGTGCAAACCTTCAGTGCATGGTTGTGGGAGTCGCGGCTGCAGGCATGCCGCCAGGCCTTGCGCGAGCCGGGGATGGCACGGCAATCGATCGGTATGATCGCGTCGCGGTTTGGCTTTACCCATGCCACGCATTTTTCGCGTGCTTACCGCAGCCGCTTCGGCATGACGGCCAGCACTTGGCGTGCCGGCGCGGAGGACTAGCGCGACAGCTGTTCCAGCTTGCGGTCGACGAAGGCTTGCAGTTCCGGCGTCAGGCCGCTGGCGGCCCGGGCGCGGGCGTAGGCTTCGCGCGCTTCCGGCAGATGCTGCTCGGCCTGCAGCGAGATGCCCAAGCCCATCCACCACACGCCGCTTTGCGGCGATAATTTCAAGGCTTCGCGATAGTGCTGCGCGGCTTCGGCATGGCGCTGCTCACGCTGCAGCACGCCGGCCACGAAGCCCCGGTAATCGGCGCTGTTGCCGGCATACGGCAGCGTATTCATCAACGTTTGCAGCGCCGGGCCGCCCTTCTCCAGCTGCAGCCGGGCCAGCACCATCGCCAGGCCGGGCTGGCGCGGATCGATGCCCAGCGCCAGGCGCAACTGGCGGATGGCGTCATCGGTACGCTTGTTTTCCAGCAGCAGGCTGATATAGGTCTGGCGCGCGGCGTCGTTGCGCGGGTCGATTTCCACGGCCCGGTCCAGGTCAGCCATCGCGGTGCTGACGCGGCCTTCCTGCAGCGAGGACAAGGCGCGGCGATAGGTGTTCTCCGCCACTTGCTTGGGCGTCAGTTCGGTGACGGCGCCGCTGGCCGAGGCGGCCGGCGCGGCGGCGGCCGTGCTCGCAGGCTTGCGCGGCAGGACCGGCGCAGGCTCGGCGTGCTCGGCGGCGGGCACGCGGTGCCCCTGCTTGGCAGGCGCGGCGACCGCAACGCTCTCCGGCTCGGCCTTGGTGGCGGCGGGCGCAGGCGATGACGCGGACAGATCTGCCGCAGCGGCTGGCGGCTCCTGCAGGCGCGGACGGTCGGGAATACGGTTGTCGATCACCTTGGGCACCGGCGCCGGCGGCGCACTGCGGCCTTGCCAGTACTGCCAGCCATACCAGCCACCCGCCGCCAGTGCGATCAGCGCCGCACCGGCGCCGGCCAGCATCAGCGGACGGCGGTCGCGCTCGGCGGACGGCACGGCTTTCAATTCCTGCTGTTCGAGCGCGGCGTCGCTGCCGCCGCCGCGCGCGTCCAGGTCTTGCAGCATTTTATTAATCAGGCTCATTTGGTCAGCGCCCAGGTCAAGCCGCACGCGGCGATCAGCAAGCTCAATCCGGCCGCCAGCCACGGCCAGCGCAGGCCCGAGCGCGGCGTCACGGTATCGCGCGCGGCCAGCTTGACGTGTCGGCGCGCGACCTGCTGCTTGCCTTCGCCGAAGCATAGCATCAAGGCTTTGTTGGCCATGATGTTGACCAGCCGCGGAATGCCGCCGCTGGCCTTGTACAGCCCGGCGATCGCGCCGCGGCTGAACAGCCGGCCGCCCGCATAGCCGGCCACACGCAGGCGGTGCGCCAGGTAGTATTCGATGTCGTCGCGGGTCAGCGGGCCGAGGTGGTAGTGGAAGGTGATCCGCTGCGCCAGCTGGCGTATCGCCGGATCCTGCAAATGCTGGTTCAGCTCTGGCTGGCCGAACAGGATGATCTGCAGCAGCTTGCGCTTCTCGGTCTCCAGGTTGGTCAGCAGGCGCAGCGCTTCCAGGCTTTCGGTCGGGATCGCCTGCGCCTCGTCCAGGCACAGCAGCACCTGCTTGCCGTCGCGCGCCAGCTCCATCAGGCGGCTGGTGATCGACTTCAGCAACTGGTGCTGGTCGACGTCGCGCTCCAGCGGCACTTCCAGCTCATCGGCCAGCGCCAGCATCAGCGTGCGCGGCTCCAGGTAAGGATTCGGAATGTAGGCCGTGACAAAGTTCGGTCCTACCGTGGCGATGAACTTGCGGCACAGCAGCGTCTTGCCCGTGCCCACTTCGCCGGTGATCTTGATGAAGCCTTCGCCGCTCTTGGCGGCCACCAGCAAGGTATTCAACGCCTCCTGCGAATGCGGGCTGGTGAAGAAGTAGCTGGTATCCGGCGTGATGCTGAATGGCGCTTCACGCAAGCCGAAGTGTTTGCTGTACATGATCAGTTGCGCCCCTTGCGGCCAGGATCGAGTTCCTTGATACGGCGGCCGCTCTCCAGCAGATCCTGGTTCCAGTCGGACGAGGTCTCGACGATGGTCGGCTTGATCAGCACCACCAGTTCGCGTTTCTGGATGACTTCCCCCTTGCTGCCGAACAGCAGGCCCAGCACGGGAACGCTGCTGGCGCCCGGCACGCCGGAGCGGTCGGTGGTGGTGGACTGGCGCATCAGGCCGCCGATGGCGACCACCTGGCCGTCCTGGCCGCGCACCATGCTGTCCATCTCCGAGGTCGACGAGGCGGCCAGCGGCAGGCTGAAGTTGCCCAGCGAGCCGAGGTTCAAGCCCTTGTTGACGGTCGACACCTGGCTGACCGATGGATGCACGTGCAGGATGATGTTGCCGTGGTCGTCGATCTGCGGCGTCACGTCCAGCACCACGCCGGAGAAGAACGGCTGCAGGGTCACGGTCGGCGTGGTCACGCCGGTGCCGGTGCCGCTGGTCGTGGTGGTGGTGCTGACGCCGGTCACATAGAATTCGTCGGTGCCGATTTTCAGCAGCGCCTTCTGGTTGTTCAGCGTGGCGATGCGCGGGCTGGACAGCACATGCACCGTGCCCTGCCCTTCAAGGAAGGAAATCAGCGCGGCGAAGTTGCTGGTCTGGAAGGCCATACCGAACAGCGAACCGACCGCGTCGGCCGAGGCGCTCAGCGAGGTGCCCGGCAGGCCGCCGACGCCGGCCTTGCCGACGCTGCTCAGCGCGCCGCCCACGCCCAGCGGCGTCAGCGTGGTGTCCGGCTGCAGCGTGCCGGCCGAGATACGGTTGTTGCCACCCGCGCCCAGCTTGCCGAACGCCGCCCAGTTGATGCCGGTCTGGAAGTTGCTGTTCAATTCCACTTCGAGGATCTTGGCTTCCAGGATCACCTGGCGGTCCACCGACAGCTGGGTCGCCTTCAAGTACATATCGACGTTGCGCAGCTCGTCCGGCATGGCGCGGATCACGATCACGCCCGACTGCGGGCTGATGGTCACGCTGCGCCCCTCCTTGCCGGGTTCGATGATGGCTTCCAGCGCGGTCTTCAGCTCCAGCCAGAAATCGCTGGCCGAGGTGGTGGAGACGTTGGCGGAATCGCGCTGCGTCTGGTTGCCGCCCGGCGTGTTGCCGTTATTGCCGTTGTTGCCCGAGTTATCGTTGTTGTTGCTGCTGTTATTGTTGTTATTGCCGCTGCCACTATTCTGGTTGCCGCTGTTGCTGGTGCCGGCATTCGAGACCGAGGTCGACGACACCCGCAAGCTGGACACGCCCTTGCGGATCGCCGTCAGGTAATTGACCTTGAACATCTTGGTCTGCATGGTCAGCGGACGGATATAGATGCGCGTGCCTTCCACCTTGTAATCGTAGCCGTACAGTTCGCGCACCGCGTCCAGCGCCTCGAACAGCGTGACGTCCTTCAGGTTGGCTGTGATGTTGCCGGTCACTTCGGGATTGATCAGCATGTTGTAGCGCGTGCCGGCCACGATGGAATTGAAGAACTGCTGCACCGGCACATTGTTGAACGAGACGTTGAAGCGCTCCTCCAGCACGGCGCGCGCCTTCGGCAGTTGATCTTGCAGCTGCGACACCGGCGGCAGCAAGGCGCTGGCCACCGCATCGTTCTGCGCCGCCACGGCGGGCTTGGCGGCGGCGGAATTCACCTCGGCGCTGATCTTGTCGTAGGTATCGCGCCTGGACGGGGTGGAGCACGCGCTCAGCAGCAGCGTCGTCACGATAGCGATGGTCAGTATTTTTTGCATAGACGTTTTTACTTTAATGTGCGGCTTTTTTAGCATCCGGGAACAGCGTCAGAATTTGTTTGCTTCGGCCGTTTTGCAGCACGACGTGGTCCTTGCTGACTTCAACCAGCACGGCGCCATTGAATTTCTCGCCCTTGCGCACGGTCTGGCCATCGATCACCGCCACCTCGCGCCCGCGCGCGCCGATCAGCACCGATTGCAGTTGCGGGCCGGCGGCCACGGCCGGGACATCCGGCGTGCCCGACGGCAGCAGGCGCGACTCCGGCGGCGGCATGGTCGGATCGGCCAGGCTTTGCGCGCCGGCCGCGCCCGACAGCATGGCGCAGACGCACAGCATCAGCAGGCGGTTCATAGCTTCATCCATTTCGGGTCCAGGCTCAGCGTGTAAAGGGTCAGCGTCAGGCGCGAATTCGGATACTGCTGCGCGTCCAGCGTGGCCTTGCCCCAGAACAGCTGCACCGGCAGCGACTCAAGCGCATCCATGTAATTGACCATGTCCAGATAACTGCCTTGCAAAACGATCTCCACGCCGTGGCGATACAACAGCTCGCGCGGCTTGGGTGCTGGTGGCGGGGGCGGCGTGCCGGCCGGCAACGGCTTGGCCATGGCCTCCTGTGCCGGCAGCGCGGCTTCGTTCATGCCTGTCACCGGCAGCGTCTTCATCGACATCAACCGCAGCTTGCCGTTGCCGCGCAACAGATGCTCCAGCAGCGGCGCGATCTTGTCCGGCGCAACCAGGCCTTTTTGCACCGCCATCAGGCCGGCGCTGGCGCTGTCGATTTCCTCGTGCACCTTCTTTAGCTGCTCGCGCACAGACGCATCCGGATCGACCGTGAAGCCCTGCGCCTTGAAAGCGATCTCGGTATCGATACCGGCGATCTGGTTTTGCTGCTGCTTGATCTGCGTTTGCAGCAGCTTTTGTTTTGCCAGCAAGGGCTCGATCGACACCGTGTAAATCAGGAACAGGATGGCAGCCACCACGGCCAGGAACACCATCGCCCGCTCGCGCAGCGTCATCGCGTCCAGCTTGGTGCTCAGCTTAATCCATTGTTGCAACAGTTGCTGTTTCATTTGGCAGCCTCCTGCGCGGTCGATTGCAGGCTGAATTCCACAAACGGCGCGGCCGCCGCCACCGGCGCGGCGGCCGGAACCGGGGCCTGAGCAGATGCCGCCACAGCAGCAGGCGCAGGAGCGGCTTGCACCTGCACGTCCGGCCGGCCTATATCCAGGGTGGCAAACGTCTTGCCGTGCATCACACGTTCGCCGGTCAGGCGGGCAATATAGTTCGGTATCAGGGTCGGCTGCATCGCCCTGCCCTGCACGCCGATATCGTTGCCGGCGCCGCTGATGGTCAGGCCGGTCAGCCACAGGCCGTTGACATTCTGGCGCGAGAACGCGCGGAAGTATTCGGCATAGCCTGCGGTGTTACCCAGCACGCCGCCTTTCAGCACCATCGCCACGTCTTGCAGCGCCTTGCGCTCAGCCTCGACCTGCGCCAGCTCGGTCGCCAATGCAGTATTCTTCGCGCGCGGTGCGAATTGCGCATTGGCCTTGACCAGCCGCTGCTCGCGGCCCGCCAGCAAGGCCTTGCCCGCCGCCGCACTTTGCTCCAGCTCGGCCACGCTGCGGCCGGCATACCAGGTCAGCAGCAGCGCGCCGGCCACAATCACGCCCAGCGCCTCCGCCATCGGCAAGGCCGTAAAAATCTTCTTCTGCTTGAGGAAGATCGGATTGAAAAGGTTGATCTGCTGACTCACAGATGCACCTCCTCATGCCGCAGGGCCGCGCCCAAGGTCAGGAAGAAACGCTGCTGCTGCGCGGCGTCCTGCAGATCCGGCGCCTTGCTCAGGTCGAACACATCGTCCAATGTCATCGCCTCGACCGGCATGTACAGGTTGGCGGCCAGGTACGCATGCAAACCCTCGGCGCCGGTCGGCGCCAGCAGCAGCTTGAGCACGTTCACATAGTGGAACTGGCGGTCGAAGTGGTCCAGCGAGCGCTGCAGCTCCAGCGTGATCTTGTCGAAGAAATTCTGCAGCCGGTCGGAATCGCGCTCCATCAACTGCTCCAGCGCGACATCGATGCGGCGCGAGAGATAAAGCTCGCCCTTGTAGGTAATCGTCAGCAGGCCGCCGTCGGCGTCGAAGGACAGCATGGCCAGGCCGCGCCCCTCGGTCTCCAGCAGCGCCGAGATATTCCGCTGCGCCATCTCCGGGATATCGATCACGGTCAGCTCCAGCTTGGCCTCGCTGAACAGCGTCTGGCGCGCCTGGATCAGCGCGTTGCGCGCGGCGATCGCGAACATCGAATGGCCGCGCGCGGCGGCGCTGGTATCGACCGGAATATCGAGCACATCGATGGTGGCGTCGTCGACATGGAAATCGAGCATATCCTTCAAGCGCCACCGCACCGCCGTTTTCAACTCGTCCTGCGGCACATTGGGCGCATCGACCGTCAGCATCTGGTACTCGCCGCCGCTGAGCATGGTGCCGTAACGGAAGCTGGCGGCCTTCAGGTCCTTATTCAGGCGTTCCAGCGCATCGGGCGAAAAGCTGGCCTCGGACGGATAAAAAGCCGACAGCTCGACCACCGCCTTGGCATCGCGCACGCGGCGGACGCGGCCCGCACAGACGCCTTCCCTGAGGAACGTGACCGTGAGCCAGCCATCCGATTTTTTAGCTCTTTTAAAGAAACCCATGCCAGCGATCTAAATGGTTACCAACACGCGAGGTTTACGTGCTAGATGGTTGATTATATTCAAGTTACACGGCATTTCATGCTCAAACTGACAATCCTTCTGTAAAAACACACACATTTCCACACTGCTTGCGTCTTTAAAGCTGCGCGCGAATCTCGCGCTGCACATAATCGGGACCCGGCGCGCCGTTTGGACAAGCGTTGCCGGCAGGCTGGTTGCACGCGACTGCCCTGATTTCAAAACGGTTCGGCGTCAATCCGCCAGCCGCGCCGCAACTGACGGTCACCGTAAAAGCCGACAGGCTGGTACCTGGAGGCAAAGCGAAACTTGTAGTACTCGCACATCCCAGTGTGGCACCTTGCAGTTGCGTGAACAGCGCCCACTCAATGCCGGCCTTGGCCGCCTGATAAGCGCGCGTTCCCTGCTCGTCCTGTGCGACGCCGGCTTGCTGCGAGGTCATGAGCGACACGACCGCGACCGCCAACCCGGCCAGTACCACCAGCAGGAAAATCGCCGTTACCAGCGCCACGCCGGCCGATTTACGAAGGGCGCGAATGCTCATGGCGTATTGTCCACGTGAATTTGGTCGGTCAGCGTGACGGTCTCCAGACCGTTGGCGGCGCCGGTGCTGGTCCGCGCCAGCGCGATGGTCATCCCGATCACGCCGCTTTGCTGGTTGGCGGTCTGGGTAATGGTGAAGTCGCAACCGAGTACATTGTTTGCCATCAGTGCGCCATTCCCGGGAGGCACCACCTGCTGCGGCGCCGCAGCAGCAGGAAAACCATACCCGGCGAAGCGCCGCAGGGTCCCCCTGCCATTAGCCGTTCCCTCGCAACGGAAGGTAACCGGCGTGCCGGCAACCTGGAAACGGTGATCGGGCGAGGTGTTCGGCACCCTGCCGGCCGCAACGGCTGCGGCGAAGGGATTGGGCGCGACCATCGTGATCGTCCGGCCATTGATCTGGTCGACCTGCGCGCGGTTGCCGCCAGCATAGGCATCGGCGTCGGGGAAGTCAGACCCCAGGTTATAAATCACAATGAAATCATTCCTGGCGATCGCATACGGGGCGCCGGGCACGGTACCGGCGATGTCGAACAACAGGTTGCCTGCATTGGTGAAGCTGAGCGCATTGCCGGCTACATTGTCCTCGGTTGCCAGATACTGGCCGCCGGCCTTGGTTGGAATAAATTCCACATACCATACGCCGCCCACCACCATCCATCGCACGCTGTTGGGCACAGCCGCGCGCAGTTCGCGCGCCATGCGGCGCAGGACCAGGTCGGCCGTATCGCTCAGGTCGGCACGGCCTGCGGCATCGGCGTAGTTTTGTACCGGCCGGCGGATGAACAGCACCATGGTGCCGGCAAGGATCCCGGTGATGACCATGACGACGATCGCCTCCACCAGCGTGAAGCCGCGCTGGCGTAGCGTCGGGTGTGGGCTTGGTATCGTCATGGCAGGAAGTTGGGCGCGTAGCGTGTGCGGTAGCCATCCAGCCGAATGAAATCATTGGGACCAGTGCCGTAGACGGTGGTCACCGTGATTTGCAAAACCCTGAGTTCGCCGTCACTTGAAATGATATTGGGTAATGGCGCTCCCGCGACGGGGCCCAGCGCATGGGCGGCATCCAGCAGGTTCAGTGCGACTGTCGTGCGGATGCCTGCCAGTGTGGCGTTGCCGATCGTGCTAAGCCCAGCGTCCTGGCCGAGCGGGCGGCCGTTGACATCCCGGTCCACACTCTCGTTGGGGCGGGCGAAGCTGTATTGTGCGGCGCCAACCGCAGTGGCATAGTCGGCGACGTTGGCGTAGGGGCGTACCAGGCCATTTTTGACGCCGATGAATGTCGCCATGCCGGCAGTGCAGGCGGCCGCCGTGGTTGCGGAACTGGCGTTGGGATCGGCCGGGTCGCAAGCGGTGAATCGAGCCAATTGGACTTCCTCCATGAAGGATTCAGCGATCAGCATGGCCTGCTTGCGCCGCAGTGGATCGGCGCTCTTGGCGCCGCCAATGTTCAACACGCCGATGATGCCGGCGGCGGCCACGCCCATGATGACCATGAACATCACCAGCTCGATCAGGCTCAGGCCCAGCTGTCGCTTATGGCGCATGGGCATAACCCGTCTCCGGCTCGACGATGATGGTAAAGATGCTGTTGCCACTACTGAAGTTCAGCGTCAATGGCGCGATAAAGGTGGAGGCCGCTCCTACGACGTCATTGTTGTTGTGTGGACGTCCCATGGAGTCGAAGAAAAAATAGCCGCCATTGGCGAACTCGGGGCGCGCCACTGCCGCGGCCACCGCGACGTTTGCCGGGCGACCGGCACAAGCCCAATTGGATACATAGACAGCATTGGCAATGCAGTGGACTCTCGTCGCGCCGCTGCCGTTGTTGGAGCCAGCCGGATCGGGGACCAGGCTGCCGGCGGCGCAATTAGCGGTAAAGCAGAGCGCAAAACCGCCGGGGGTGGACTGCACAAAGACTTCACGGTTCTGGGCGATAGCCAGCTTCTGGGCATAGCGGATGAGGCCGAGGGATTGGTCGGCGTAAGCCCGGCTCTCGAACACTTGGTTGTCGAAGAACCGGGAAGCGCCGATCGCACCGAGCACGCCCATCAGCACGATCACCGTGATCAGCTCGATCATCGTGAAGCCGGATGACCGGCGGTGGGCAGCGCCATCGCGGCGCTGCGTGCGGTTTGCGCGGTTCAATTCGGCACCAGGCCTGTGCCTGTCAGCGTTTAATTACAAGTGGCGGCGCTTGCATTGGGGCCCACAGCGATGGTCGGCTGCTGATTGGCGCCGGCCGCCTGAACATAGGTCAGGAAGCAGTTCAAGCCTGTAGGAGTAGTGGAAACACTGATAGGCTGAACCAGGATGGTGCCGGCAACCACGGCCGGCGCATTCACGGTATTGGCCGCAGGGCCAACGGTAACGGCATAGTCATTAGGATTCAAGCCCGCGGCCAGGGCGGTATTGTTGTCGGCAGCCGGATAGGTATTGACGACAGCGACATTGATCCCCTCATACGCAAACGGCCCCGCTCCGTTGATCAGGGCTTGTCCGTGCACCATGGCAGCCGTAGCCGACAAGGCGCCGCGCGCGGAGTTCAGGGAAGCCAGGCGAGCCTCGCCGCCGAGGCTGGAAAATCGTGGCAAGGCGGTTGCCGCCAAAATACCGAGGATAACGATCACTACGATCAGTTCGATCAGCGTAAAACCCGCTTGGGCTTGTTTGCGCATGGCGGTCATTGCTGGCTTGTTCATTACTTTCTCCAAATCGTCTAATAAGGTAAGAAGGCTGCGCGTGTCGCGCTAGTCCTTCACTTGCTCAAAGGCCACACCTGTGGGTTCGGGTGTGCCTGACGGCTTGGCGGGGCTATGGGGCAAGCGAAGCAATTTTACCTTGAATTTCAAACGTTTCGATTGAGCATCTCCAAAAGAATTTCCATTATTTAACAAATAAATCAGACTTTTGTCACGGCGGTCGAAACACCAGTTACCCTCGCCTATGTCGCTGTCACTGGGTTGAAACAATTCCCCGGCGTAATTAGCGGGCTTGTTTTTTAACAAATTTAACGGATTTTCTTCGGTTAAATTAGTTAAATTAACGCTGCCACTAGGCAATTTTCCTTCAGCAACCTTAATTTCTAAGGCCGCACGAATATTCGCCACAGTGTGCTCGACCGCGACCCGCTCCGCTTCGCCTTGGTAATAAAACACCCTTTGCAACAGGATTGTCATCAAAACGCCGATCACCGCCACCGCCACGGCAAACTCCAGCAAACCGGCGCCGCGTTGTTTCCCCGTCACAAAGGTGGTTAAAAAAGCCACGATATCGGCCTAGTGATGCAAGGCGGCTTTGCCCAGATCCCAGATCGGCAGGAAGATGCCCAGCGCCAGCACCAGCACCATGATGCCGAGGAAGGTGATCAGGATGGGCTCGATCTGCGCCGAGAGAGTCTTCAGTTCATAGTCGACTTCGCGCTCGTACATCTGGGCGATTTCATCCATCAGGTCGTCGATGGAGCCGCTCTCCTCGCCGACGGCGATCATTTGCAGCACCACCGGCGTGAATACGCCGGCAGCGGCAGCAGTGCGCAGGATACTGTCGCCGCGCTCGACGCCGTCGCGCATCTGCTCGACACGGGCGCAGAGATAGGAGTTATCGACAGTCTGCGACACCACGGTCAGCGCCTGCACAATCGGCACGCCGCTGCGGCTGGACAACGCAAAGCTGCGCGCAAACCGCGCCATCGTCGCTTTCAGGATGATCTTGCCGGCAACAGGGATACTCAGCTTGAATTTGTCCCATTTGTACAAACCCGCCGCTGTGGCAACCCACGCGCGAAAGCCCCAGAAGCCGAGTGCCGCAGCGCCCCCTATCACAGACCAGTAGCGCACTGTAAAGTTGGAAAATCCAATCAGTATCCGCGTCATCAACGGCAATTCCGTATGGAAGCTGGCGAATACGCCGACAAACGCCGGGATCACAAAGATGTTCACCACGATCATCGCGATAACCATGGCGGCCACCACAAAGGTCGGATAGCGCGTCGCCGTCTTGACTCGCTGCCGCATGTCGCGGTCGAACTCCAGGTGGTCGAACAGGCGCAGGAACACCTCCTCCAGCCGCCCCGTCATCTCCCCCACCCTGACCATCGACAGGTAGAACGGCGTGAACACGTCCGGATGGCGGCGCATGGCGGCCGACAGTTCGCGGCCCGAATCCAGCGATTCCCGCAAATCCTTGATCACCTTGCCGAACGACTTGCTGACCGCCGATTCCTGCAGCCCCGCCAGCCCGCGCATGATGGGCACGCCCGACTTGAGCAAGGTGTACAGCTGGCGGCTGAACAGCTGCACGTCCATCGACGTCACCTTCTTCTCGAACAGCTTGACCCACCAGGCCTCGCCGTTGGCGGTCACGGCCTTGCTGGTGACCACGATCTCGATCGGCGTCACGCCCGTATTGAACAACTGGTCGGCCACGGCGCCGCTGTCGGCCGCCTCCAGCACGCCCTGCATCAGTTCGCCGCGCGCGTTGCGGGCCTTGTAAGCGAAGAACGGCACGTTAATCCTCGATCTGGTTACTGATGCGCATCGCTTCCGACACCGTGGTGCGGCCCTGCACCACCAGTTGCACCGCATGCCGGCGCAGCGTCTCGCCCGCCATCTGGGCCCCGGCCACCTTCAGGAAGTGCGCCGGATCGGGATCGTTGGCGGCGTCGACCACCGCCCGCGTCATCTCCAGCAGCTCATAGACGCCGGTACGGCCGCGATAGCCCATGCCGTTGCAATGCGAGCAGCCCTTGCCGTGGAAATAGCGCGCCTTGTCGACCTTGTCGTTCAGCTCCATGCTCAACCATTCGCGCTCTGCCGGCAGCAGCTCATACGGCGTGGTGCAGCTTTCGCAGATCACCCGCACCAGCCGCTGCGCCAGCACGGCTTGCAGCGAACTGCCCACCATGTAGCGCGGCACGCCCATGTCCATCAGGCGCAGCGGCGTGCTCATGGCGTCGTTGGTGTGCAGGGTCGACAGCACCAGGTGGCCGGTCATGGCGGCGCGCAGGCCGATTTGCGCGGTTTCCTGGTCGCGCATCTCGCCGACCAGCACGATGTCCGGATCCTGCCGCAGCGCCGAGCGCAGCACGCGCGCGAAGCTCAGCTCGATCTTGTCGTTGACCTGCACCTGGTTGATGCCGGGCAGCCGGTATTCGACCGGGTCCTCGACCGTGATCAGCTTTTTCTCGACCGAGTTCAGCTCCGACAGCGCGCAATACAAGGTGGTGGTCTTGCCGCTGCCGGTCGGCCCGGTGACCAGCACCAGCCCGTTCGGACGCTGGACGATGGCGCGGAATTTTTCCAGCAACCCGCGCGGCATGCCGATCGCATCCAGTTTCAGCTGGGCGCCGCCCTGGCTCAGCAGACGCATCACCACCGACTCGCCATACTGGGTCGGCATGGTGGAGATACGCACGTCGATGCGCTGGTTCTTGACCCGCACGGCGAAGCGGCCGTCCTGCGGCAAGCGTTTTTCCGAAATGTCCAGGTCCGACATCAGCTTCAGCCGCAGCGCCAGCGATGGTGCGATCTTGATATCGGCCTCGGTCTGCAGGTGCAGCACGCCGTCGATGCGGAAGCGGATCTGCAGCCGGCCTTCCTGCGGCTCGATATGGATGTCCGAAGCCCGCACCTGCGTCGCATCGTCGAACACCGATTGCAGCAGCTTGACGATGGGCGCTTCTTCCAGGTTGGGATTGGCGGCCAGCGCGCCGAAGTCCACCGAGACATCGCCCAGGTCCTGCTCCAGCTCGCGCGCCAGGTCCGAGATATCCTCGGTGCGGCGGTAGATGCGGTCGATGGCGCCCAGCACCTCGGTCTCGTTGACTACCGCCAGCTCGATGTTCTGCTTGACGATGCGGGCGATCTCGTCATAGGCGAACAGGTCGGTCGGGTCCGACATGCCGACCAGCAGTGTGCCGCGCCGGTCTTCCAGCACCAGCGCGCGGAAGCGGCGGGCCTGGGTTTCCGGCAGCAGCCGGACGATCTCGGGATTGATGTTGAAGAACTTCAGGTTCAGGTACGGGATGTTGAGCTGCCGCGCCAGCGCGCCGGCGATCTGTTCCTCGGTAACATAGCCGTTCTCGATGAACACCCTGCCCAGCTTGCGGCCGCTGCGCTTTTGCTCGGCCAGCGCCAGCCCCAGTTGCTCCTCCGACAGCAGCTTTTGCTGCACCAGGATTTCCCCCAACCGGACTTTCTCTGGCCTTGCCATACCCGCTCCTTGATCGATGCTGCATATAAACTTGCGGCCATTCTAGTCCAGAATGCCGGAACAGCGAGAGCGGGTTGTCGCTTTCTTGGCACGAATGCGCTACAGTATGGGTCGTTTCCCCAGCCCCAGCCCATCATCCTCCATGACCGTGCCTGCCCTGCGCTTCCAGCAAGTCGTCAAACGTTATGGCCCTGCCAGCGTGCTGCGCGGCGTGGACCTGGAACTGCAAGCGGGCCAGTGTTTCGGCCTGGTCGGCGTCAACGGCGCCGGCAAGACCAGCCTGATCAAATGCCTGCTGGATTTCTGCGCGCTGGACGGCGGCGCCATCGAGATTTTCGGCCGGCCGCACCGCCTGCCCGCCTCGCGCCAGCCGCTGGGCTTCCTGCCGGAGCGCTTCACCCCGCCCTACTACCTGACCGGCGCCGACTTCATCCGCTACCTGCTGACCTTGCAGGGACTGCCTTACGATCCGGCCGCCGTGGCCGCCATGCTGGCCGCGCTGGACCTGGAACCGGCCGCGCTCAAGCGCACGGTGCGCCAGTATTCCAAGGGGATGACGCAAAAGCTCGGCCTGGCCGCCTGCCTGCTGTCGCGCAAGCAGCTGTATATATTGGACGAGCCGATGAGCGGCCTCGACCCGAAGGCGCGCGCGCTATTGAAAGAACAGCTGCGCCGGCTGCAGCGGGCCGGCAGCACGCTGTTCCTGACTTCGCACGCGCTGGCCGATGTCGACGAACTGTGCGACAGCATGGCGATCCTGCACGACGGCCACATCCGCTTTGCCGGCACCCCGGCCGAATGCCGCGGCCATTACGGCGCCGACACCCTGGAACAAGCCTTCCTGGCTTGCATCGCGTGAGCCGCACCATGTACCAATCCCACTTCGGCCTGCGCGAAACGCCGTTCGGCATCACGCCGAATCCGGCCTTTTTCTACCATGGCAATACGCGCGGCGATATCCTGCACGCCTTGATCTATGCGGTCAGCAGCGGCGAAGGCATGATCAAGGTGACCGGCGAAGTCGGCGCCGGCAAGACCATGCTGTGTCGCATGCTGGAAAGCCAGTTGCCCTCGCGCATCGACGTCATCTACCTGGTCAACCCCAACCTGAACCCGCTGGAGGTGCAGTACGCCATCGCCGCCGAGCTGGGCCTGGAGACCCACGGCTTGCGCGCCGACGAGGTCCAGCGCAGCCTGCATGCGGCGCTGATCTCCCGCCACAGCGCCGGCCGCCAGGTGGTGTTGCTGGTCGAGGAAGCGCAGGCGATGCCGCTCGATACGCTGGAAGCGATCCGCCTGCTGACCAACCTGGAGACGGCGCGCAGCAAATTGCTGCAGATCGTGCTGTTCGGCCAGCCGGAGCTGGACCAGCATTTGGACCTGTCCAGCATGCGCCAGTTAAAAGAGCGCATCACCCACAGCTTCCATGTGCCGGCCATGGAACCGGCGCTGGTCGGCGAATTCCTGGCCCACCGCCTGCGCGCGGCCGGCCACGACGGCCCGGCCATCTTCAGCCCGGCCGCGGCCCGGCTGATCGCCGAACGTTCGGAGGGCATCGTCCGCCGCATCAACATCCTGGCCGACAAGGCGCTGCTGGCCGCGTTTGCCGCCGACGCCAGCGTGGTCAGCGCGCACCATGCGCGCCAGGCCATCGCCGAGTCGCCGTTCCGCCGCCGGGGCGGCTTGGCGGGCCGTTGGCGCGACCGGCTGCCGGCCCGGGCTGTTGCTATGGGGTGTTTGCTGGGACTACTTATTGGCGCTATTTGCTGGGCCATCCTTGCGGTAGCACCGAATTTGTAAGATCATGATATTTATAATTGCAAAAGCACAACAAAAAGAACAACAGCCGCATTGCCCTGGGCCGGAAAGAAACATGAAAAAACGCACATCCTCCCTCGTCCCCATGGTTTGCAGCGTGTTGCTGAGCGCTTGCGCCAGCCATACCATCCCGAATTCCCCCAACCATATTACCGAAGCGCCGCGTCCCACCGGATCGATTCCCGAGCCGGTGCAGCAAAGCGCGGCGCTGCCGCCGCCCAAGCCGGCCGCCAAGGTCGAGACCTACAGCGTCACCGTGCACAAGGTGCCGGCGCAGTCGCTGCTGTTCGCGCTGGCGCGCGACGCCGGCCTGAACGTCGATATCCACCCCGGCATCGAGGGCACGGTCACGCTGAACGCGCTGGACCAGACCCTGCCGCAGCTGCTGAGCCGCATCCAGCGCCAGGTCGACATGCGCTACGACATTCAAGGCGGCACGCTGACAGTGATGCCGGATACGCCGGAGTGGCGCAATTACAAGGTCGACTACGTCAACATCGCGCGCAGCACCAGCAGCAGCGTCAACATCGCCACGCAGATTTCCACCACCGGTGGCGATTCCGGCAACCTGAATCCGATCCAGCAGCCGAATCCGCAACTGAACATCAGCGGCCTGCCGAACAACAACCAGCAGCAGGCGCCGGCCAACAACGGCGCCAACGGCAACGGCAGCAACAACTCGACCACGGTGGTCAACAACCGCTCGGACAATAACTTCTGGTATAACCTGGAAAAAAACATCCGCGACATGCTGCGCGCCTCCAACCTGGCCGACAATCCGGTCGATCCGCTGGCATCGCTGCAGCAGGGGCAACAGCAGATGCAGCAGCCACAACAGGGCGGCGGTCCCGGCCAGCAATTCAGCCTGGACACGTCAGCAGGCGGCGCGCAGGCCAGGAACAAGGCCGGCAGCTCGGTCATCGTCAAC
Organism: Duganella sp. CT11-25; assembly: GCF_047302815.1. Lineage (NCBI taxonomy): Bacteria > Pseudomonadati > Pseudomonadota > Betaproteobacteria > Burkholderiales > Oxalobacteraceae > Duganella > Duganella sp. CT11-25. The sequence continues at coordinate 100,882 of NZ_JBKBFD010000001.1, read as the reverse complement.
CCCGAGGGCGGCCTGATCGCCGTGCGCGCGACCGGCCGCCAGCATGAAAAGATCCGCCAATTCCTCGACGTGGTGCTGGGCGCGGCCAAGCGCCAGGTGCTGATCGAGGCGACCATCATTGAAGTGCGCCTGGGCGACCAGTACCAGCAAGGCATCAACTGGTCCTATCTCGGCAAGGGCGGCCTCAAGCTCAACCAGGGCCAGGTCGGCGGCGTCACGCTGCCGAGCGGTGTCAATCCCGGCACCAGCGCCGGCATGTTCCTGCTCGACTACGCCAACCCGACCAGCCGCCTCGGCAACATCGCCGCCACCATCACGCTGCTGGAATCGTTCGGCAAGGTCAAAGTGCTGTCCAGCCCGAAAATCAGCGTGATGAACAACCAGACCGCGCTGCTCAAGGTGGTGGATAACAATGTCTTCTTCTCGATCAAGGTGACCCCGGCCATCCTCGGGTCGAACGGCACGCCGACCACGCCGGCCACTTACGAATCGCATCTGGAAACCGTGCCGGTCGGCTTTGTCATGAGCGTCACGCCGCAGATTTCCGATACCGACGAGGTCACGCTCAACGTGCGCCCGACCATCACGCGCGTGGTCGGCAAGGTGCGCGATCCGAACCCGGCGCTGGGCAGCGTGGTCAGCGAAGTGCCGGTGATCCAGGCGCGCGAGCTGGAATCGATCATGAAAGTATCCAGCGGCCAGATCGCCGTCATGGGCGGCCTGATGCAGGATTCGGTCGACAACACCAAGGACGGCGTTCCCGGCCTGAGCAGCCTGCCGCTGTTGGGCAACCTGTTCTCGTATCGCAATGAGAACAGCACCAAGACCGAGCTGGTGATCTTCATGCGCCCGGTGGTGGTCAAGGACGCCAGCGTCAACGGCGACTACAAGGATTACCGCTACATGCTGCCGGGCCAGACGCCCGACAACGAGGCGTATCCGGTCCCGGTCCCCACCTCCAAGGTGAATTGATCATGAGTCTGTTAATGCAGGCGCTGAAAAAAGCCGAGCGCGCCAAACAAAACTCGGCCCACGAGGAGGAACTGGACAAGCCCTCGGAGGCGTTCGACGAGATCCTGGCGCTGACGCCGGAACCGGCGCCCGTTCCTGCCGCTGCCGCCGCGCCGCTCGCCAAGCGCGAGCTGAGCCTGGACCTGGAACCGATGGCCGAATTCAGCCTGGAGCCGATGGCGGCCGACGCGCCCGCCGCCAGCCTGACGCCGCGCCCGTCACCCAGTCCGCTCCCCGCGCACAGCGACCACAAGGAACCGGGATTGACGCTGGACCTAGCGCCGGATCCCTCCGCGCCGGCGGCGCCAACCACGCAGCCTGCGGCAACGGCCGCCGCGCAGATTACGCCGCCAACCGGCGCGCGCCCTGCCGCGCCGGCTGCGACGGCATACCCCGGCGCGGCCGGCCAACCTTACGCGCCCGCCGCCGGACCGTCGGCGGCGGCGGGCAACCCGGCCGGCGCCGCCAGAGCCTCGGCCAAGGCAGCCAAATCCGATCCTGCCGGCAAGCCGCGCGGCGCCGCGCGCGCCCGTGCCGCCGCCGCGACCAGCGAACCAAGCGGCATGGACCCGGAGCGCATGCGCCTGATCGGCCTGATCGCCCTGCTGGTGCTGATCGTCGGCGGCTTCGGCTTCTATTACTGGCAAGCCGTGATGGCCCCGGGCGCCGGCTCGCGCCTGCCGCCGGTGCCGATGCCGCCGCTGGGCGCGACCGGCGCCACGCCGGTACAGGTGATCGGCGCCAATCCGGCCCAAGGCCCAGGCGCCGGCTATGCCGACACCCAGGGCCTCGATCCCTCCGGCAGCGGCATGCTGGCGCCGTCCAGCAGCCGCGCCGGCCGCGAAGACCTGGAGCGCCGCCTGGCCCGCACCGAGCAAGACCTGGCCGCCGCCCAGCAAGCCATCCAGAGCCAACTCAACACGCCGCGCGTAGACCAGTTGCCGCCGGTGGCCGCGCAGGACAGCGGCGAGATCCGCGTCGCGCGCGCGGTCCAGCCGTCGCACCTGTCGCCGGCGCTGGAAGGCGCCTACCAGGCCTTCAACAGCGGCGACCTGGCGTCGGCCCAGCAGCAATACGAAACCGCGCTGCGCCAGGACGCCAACAACCGCGACACCCTGCTCGGCCTGGCCACCTTGTCGGCGCGCCAGAACCAAGGCGACAAGGCAGCCTCTTATTACCTGCGCCTGCTGGAACTGGATCCGTCCGACGCCGCCGCCACGGCCGGCCTGATCGGCCTGCGCCACGGCGACGCCGGCCAGAGCGAATCCCGCCTCAAGGCCGCCCTGGCCAACAATCCGGAGGCGGCGCCGGTGCTGTTCGCGCTCGGCAACCTGTACGCCCAGCAGGGCCGCTGGTCCGAGGCGCAGCAAGCCTATTTCCGCGCCTTCAGCTCGGCCCCGGACAACCCGGACTACGCCTACAACCTGGCCATCGGCCTGGACCGGCTGAACCAGGGCAAGCTGGCCCTGACCTATTACCAGCGCGCGCTGGCGCTGGCGCAGGACAAGGCCGCCGCCTTCGACCGCAATGCGCTGCGCAAGCGCATGCACGAACTGGGCGCCGCCGCGCGCTGATCAAAGAACCATGGCAGAACACGCAAAACTCCCGCTCGGCAAACTGCTGATCCAAAAAGGCGTCATCAGCGAAGACCAGCTGCGCATCGCGCTGATCGAGCAGAAACGCAGCAGCGAACCGTTGGGGAAACTGCTGATCACGCTGGGTTTCGTCACCGAGGCCACGGTGCGCGAGGCGCTGTCGGAAAACCTCAACCAGCAAAGCGCGGACCTGAACAGCCTGGTGGTGGACGCCATCGCCCTCAAGCTGATCCCCAAGGAAGTGGCCAAGCGCTATCGCGTGTTCCCGATCGTCTACGAGCGCGCCACCGACAACCTGATCCTGGCCATGTCCGACACCAGCAACATCGTCGCGCTGGACCAGATCAGCGCCATGCTGGTCAAGGGCATCACCATCACGCCGCTGCTGGTCAACGAATCGGACATCCAGCGCGCCATCGACCAGTACTACGGCTTCGAGCTGTCGATCGACGGCATCCTGCACGAGATCGAAACCGGCGAAGTCAATTACGCCAGCCTGGGCACCACCTCGGACGAGTACAGCCAGCCGATGGTGCGCCTGATCGACGCCATCCTGGCCGACGCGGTGCAGAACAGCGCGTCCGACTTGCACTTCGAGCCGGAGCAATCGTTCCTGCGCATCCGCTACCGCATCGACGGCATCCTGCGCCAGATCCGCAGCCTGCACAAATCGTACTGGCCGGCGATGGCGGTGCGACTCAAGGTCATGTCCAACATGAACATCGCCGAGACGCGCGCGCCGCAGGACGGCCGCATCTCGATCAAGTTCTCCGGCCGCCAGATCGACTTCCGCGCCTCGGCGCAGCCAACCACGCACGGCGAGAACTTCGTGCTGCGCGTGCTCGACCGGCAGAAAGGCATCGTGCCACTCGACGGCCTGGGCCTGGGCGAGGATGAACTCAACCTGCTGAAGCTGATGATCGCCCGCCCCGACGGCGTGATCCTGGTGACCGGACCGACCGGCTCCGGCAAGACCACCACACTGTATTCGATCCTGAACCATATCAATACCGAGAGCGTCAACATCATGACGCTGGAAGACCCGGTCGAATACCCGATGAACATGATCCGCCAAACCTCGGTCAACGAGTCGGCCAAGATGGGCTTTGCCGAAGGCATACGCTCGATGATGCGGCAGGATCCGGACGTCATCCTGGTCGGCGAGATCCGCGACAAGGAGACCGCCGAAATGGCTTTCTCCGCCGCGATGACCGGCCACCAGGTGTATTCGACGCTGCACACCAATTCGGCCATCGGTTCGATCCCGCGCCTGCTGGATATCGGCGTCGTGCCGGACATCATGGCCGGCAACATCATCGGCATCATCGCCCAGCGCCTGGTGCGCAAGCTGTGCACCAGCTGCCGCGAACCGCACGTGGCGGACGACGTCGAACGCCGCCTGCTCGGCCTGGACGACGATGCCGGACCGCAGACGCTGTACCGCGCGGTCGGCTGCGACCAGTGCGCGCACCAGGGCTACAAGGGCCGCATCGCCATCATCGAGCTGCTGAAGATGACGCCCGCGCTGGATGAGATGGTGGCGCGCCGCGCCTCCTCGCGCGAGTTGAAGACGGCGGCGGCCGGCGGCGGCTTCCACAGCCTGATCGACGACGGCGTGCGCCGCGTTCTGGAGGGCGTGACCACGCTGGAGGAAGTCGGCCGCGTGGTGGACCTGACGGAACGCCTGACGGAGCGTATCAACTAATGCCCCAATACTTCTACCGCGCGATGGACGCCGGCGGCCAGATCCAGCCCGGCAATATGGATGCCGCCAACGAGCCGGACCTGGAGCTGCGCCTGCACCGCATGGGGCTGGACCTGATCGACTGCCGCGTCTCGCGCGCCAGGGTGCTGGCGCTCAAGCGCGTCATCACGCGTCGCGACCTGATCAACTTCTGCTTCCACATGGAGCAGCTGACCGGCGCCGGCGTGCCTATCCTCGAAGGCTTGAACGACCTGCGCGAGAGCATCGACCATCCGCGCTTCCGCGAGATGATCACCGGCCTGATTGAAAATATCGAAGGCGGCCAGCAGCTCTCGGCCGCACTGGCCGCGTATCCGGAAGTGTTCGACCTCACCTTCACCAGCCTGGTCACCGCCGGCGAGCAAAGCGGCAAGCTGGCCGAAGTCTTCAAAAACCTGTCCGAGAGCCTGAAGTGGCAGGACGAACTGGCCTCGCAGACCAAGAAGATCGTCATGTATCCGGCGGCGGTGGGCGCCTTCGTCATCGCCGTCATGTTCTTCCTGATGATCTACCTGGTGCCGCAGCTGACCTCCTTCGTCAAGAACATGGGCAACACGCTGCCCTTCCACACCAAGGCGCTGATCTTCGTCTCCGACATCTTCATCAACTACTGGTACGTGCTGGTGGCGATTCCGCTGCTCGCCTTCTTCGGCGGCCGCGCGTGGCTGGCGCGCAGCGAGCAGGCGCGCTACGCCGCCGACGGCTTCAAGCTGCGCATCTGGATGGTGGGCCCGGTGCTGCACAAGATCATCCTGGCGCGCTTCGCCACCTTCTTCGCCATGATGTACGCCTCCGGCATCACCATCCTCGAATGCATCCGCCTGTCCGAAGGCATCGTCGGCAACCGCGTGGTGGCGGCCGGCCTGCGCCGCGCGGCGCAGCTGATCTCCGAGGGCCAGGGCATCACCGCCGCCTTCCAGCACACCGGCATCTTCCCGCCGCTGGTGATCCGCATGCTCAAGGTCGGCGAGGCCACCGGCGGCCTCGATGGCGCGCTGCATAACGTCAGCTATTTCTACAATCGCGAAGTCAAGGAGATGATCGAGAAGGTGCAGTCGATGATAGAACCGGCGATGACCGTGATCCTGGGCGTGATGGTGGGGTGGATCATGCTGTCCGTGATGGGCCCGATCTACGACACCATCAGCAAGATCAGGACCTGAGGCCACCGTGTTCAGCAAACATCTACTCTATCTGACCAGCGACCAGCTGCACGCCTGCCTGTGGCAGGGCGGCCGGCTGACGGGCGGCGCCGTCTTCAGCAACGACCGCGCCGGCATCGACGATTTCATGGACTATGTCGACAGCCACCGCACGATCCAGGTCTACATCCTGGCCGACCTGATCGAGGAAGACTTCCAGCGCGTGCACGTGCCGCACGTGGGCGACGGCGCCGGCCGCAAGCTGATGCAGCGTCGCCTGCTGCAACAGTACCGCGAAACGCCGTTCCGCCATCACGAGGTGCAGGGCCGCGAAACCACCGGCCGCCGCGACGACATCGTGCTGCTGTCGGCGCTGACCAATCCGTCGGCCGTGCAGCCGTGGGTGGAGGCGCTGGAACAGTTGAAGATGCCGCTGGCCGGCCTGTATTCGACCACGCTGCTGAGCGAAGACCTGGTGCGCAAGCTGGCCTTGCGCGACGAGCACCTGCTGCTGGTGACGCAGCAATCGGCCGGCTGGCGCCAGAGCTACTTCCAGAGCGGCATGCTGAAGTTCTCGCGCCTGACGCCGGCCATCGACCGCGACGGCAACCCGGTCAACATCGGCACGGAAACCGCCAAGACCCAGCAGTTCCTGACCAGCGTGCGCCTGCTGGAACGCGGCAATGCGCTGCAAGCCGTGGTGGTGGCGCCGGCCGCCGACAGCACCGATCTCGACGCCCAATGCGAGGATGGCCCGGAAACCGCGTTCCGCTTCCTGACGCTGGAAGCGGTGGCCGCCAAGGTCGGCCTGGCCACCGACGAAGGCCCGCTGGCCAGGCTGGCCGCGCGGCTGGCCGAGCCGATGCTGCTGGCGCTGTTGGCGCGGCGCGAACCCGAGACCCACTACACCCTGGGGGCGCTGCAGCGTTATTACAAACTGTGGCGCGCGCGGGTCAACCTGTACGTCATCAGCGGCGCCTTGACCGCCTGCTGCGCCGTCTGGACCGGGATCAACCTGTGGCAGGAGTACCAGTCCAACGGCGATGCCGCGCGCCTGACGGCCGAAGCCCGCCAGTACGACCAGCGCTACCGCGCCGTGATGGCGGCCATGCCGCCGCGCGTGACCAGCACCGCCAACATGCGGGCGGCGGTCAACGTCGAGCGCATGCTGGCCACGCAGGCGCCGTCGCCGCTGGACATGGTCGCCATCGTCAGCCAGGCGCTGGAGGCGGCGCCGCAGATCCGTTTGCTGCAGCTTGACTGGAAAGTCGACCTGCCCGGCGGCCAGCCGCTGGCGCCGGGACAGGATGAAACCCAGGCCGCGCCGATCTCCTCGCTGATGGCCGGCATCCCGGGCAAGGCACCGCAGGCGCTGCTGGTGGAGGCCGAGATCATGGCCGAGCAGGACGACTATCGCGGCGCGGTCGACAGCATGAACTTGTTCGCCCAGGCGCTGGCGGCGCACCCGAACCTGACGGTGGCGATCGACAAGCCGCCGCTGGACACCCGCTCCTCCGTCAAGTTGAGCGGCAAGGCCGGCGCACAGGCGGCAGCGCCCACGCGCGCCCGATTTTCCCTGAACCTGGTGTGGAAGCCATGACCCCTAACCCTGTTCCCGGCAAAAAGAAGAAGGCTGCGGCGCCCGTCGCGCTGCCGTACTGGTTCAACGAATTCGATTTGATCCGCACCGCCGTGCTGACCCTGATCGCGGCGCTGACAATCTCGCTGACCGGCGTGCTGCTGAGCGAGTGGAAAAAGCAGGAAGCCGAGGAAAGCCTGGCGCAGGCGCAGCGCGTGCGCGACGCCGCATATTCGAACTACGCCCACGTCGACAATGAAAAGCGCGACATCCGCAACTTCCAGCCGCGCTACATCGAGCTGCTGGCGCGCGGCTTGATCGGCGACGAAAAGCGGCTGGAATGGGTCGACGTGATCCGCCAGGCGCAGGAGCAGCGCAAGCTGCCGCCGCTCAGCTACGAAATCGAGCCGCAGCAGAAGGTGCGCCTGGAATCGTCGCTGGACCTGGGCGACTACCAGCTGCAGGGCAGCCGCATGCGCCTGCACATGGACCTGCTGCACGAGATGGACTTGTTTAACTTCTTCGACGACCTGCGCCAGCGCAGCTTCTTCGCCGTGCAGGATTGTTCGATCCGGCGCCTGGGCGTGGCGGCCGGCGCGCTCGGCGCGCCGACGCTGGGCGCGGACTGCACGCTGAACTGGATCACGCTGGCCGTGGCCCCCAAGCAGCCACCCGAAGCCCTCGGCAAGAAAGGCAAATCATGAGGCGCATCCGCATGCCGGCGGCGCTGGCGGTGCTATGGCTGCTCGCAGCATCGGCGCCGTCGCAGGCGCAAGTGACGCTGGGCCGCCTGTTCTCCACGCCGGACGAGCGCCAGGTACTGGACTCGAATCGCGGCAAGACGCAGGCGCTGGCGCCCAATTCGCAGGCGCAGCAGCCCGCCGACGCGGCGCCAGGCCAGGGCCCTGGCCCAGGCCCTGGTGAGCGCCCAGGCGAGCGCCCAGGCGAGCGCGATGGCCTCAACGCCAAAGGCTACAGCCAGGGCACCGCAGCTACAGCCGCGTCCCCTGCTGCCGGCCCCGGTGGTGCACCAGCCGCTCCGCCCGCGCCGGAAACCCTGGTCATGAACGGCGTGCTGCGCACCAGCAGCGGCGGCAGCACGGTCTGGCTCAACGATGTGCCGCAGAGCGGCGCGCAAAACAAGCTGTCCAAGCGCGGCCCTGCCTCGCCGGCATTGACGGTCACGCTGCCATCGGGGAAAAAGGTCTTGCTGAAAGCCGGCCAACGCTACGACCTGAATGAAGGACGGGTCAAGGACATCAATGAACCATAGGCCCGCACTTCGCCGCCGCCAGTCCGGCTTCACCCTGGTGGAAATCGCCATGGTGCTGCTCATCGTCGGCCTGATGATAGGCGGCATGGTGGCACCGCTGGCGTCGCAGCTGGAGCAGAAAAAAATCAGCGAAACCCGGCGCGCGCTGGACGACGCGCGCGAGGCGCTGTTCGGCTTCGCGCTGCGCAACGGCTACCTGCCCTGCCCTGCCATCTCCGCGACCAACGGACTGGAAGACCGCACCGGCAGCGCCTGCAACAAGCGCTATGGCTTCCTGCCGTGGGCCACGCTGGGCGTGGGACGGCTGGACGGCTGGAACCACCTGCTCGGCTACACCGTCACGCCGGCGTTCAGCGACAGCGTGCTGCTGTTCACGCTGAAGACGCCGCGCGACATCACCATCGCCACGCGCGACAGCAACGGCCAGCTGATCGCCGCCACCGGCATCAACGACATCCCGGCCGCCATCATCTCCTTCGGCCACAACGGCTACGGCGCCACCAGCGAGCAGAATACGCAGATCATGGACGCCGGCATCGGCAATGTCGACGAGAAGACTAACCTGCAAAGCACCGGCGTGGCATTGATCAGCCGCGATCCGAGCGACGACCCGCGCACTACCGGCGGCGCCTTCGACGATATCGTCAGCTGGGTCTCGCCCAACATCCTCTACAACCGCATGGTGGCGGTGCAGCGCCTGCCGTGATGACTCCAGCTTTCACCATCGCCCGCTACACGCTGCTGGAAGCCCTGCGCAACCGGCTATTGTGGCTGGTGCTGCTGATGGCGCTGGGCGCGGTCGGCGTCAGCGGCTTCCTTAACGAGCTGGCCCTGACCGAAAGCCGGCAGCTGCAAGCCGCGCTGCTGGGCGCCGTGCTGCGGCTGGCGGCGGTGTTCCTGGTCGTCACCTTCGTCGTCACCAGTATGGTGCGCGAAGCCAATGACCAGGGGCTGCAGTTGCTGATGGCCTTGCCGATGCCGCGCGCGGTTTACCTGTTCGGCAAGCTGGCCGGCTTTGGCGCGCTGGCGCTGCTGCCTGCACTTCTGTTCGGCGCCCTTGGCCTGTTCTTCGCGCCGCCCGCGCAGGCGGCGCTGTGGACGCTCTCGCTGCTGTGCGAATGCTGGATCGTCGCCGCCTTCGCGGTGCTGTGCACCTTGACCTTGAACCAGGTGCTGCCGGCGCTGGCCGCGGCGTTCTCCTTCTATCTGCTGGCGCGCGTGATCGGCGCCTTGCAGTTGCTGGGCCACGGCGCCGCCACCGCGCAAAGCGCGGGCCAGCAGGTGCTCAATACCGGCATCGACGGCCTGGCGCTGCTGCTGCCGCACCTGGACCGGTTCACGCGCAGCGACTGGCTGGTGTATCACGACGGCAGCGGCGCCGATTTGCTGGGCATCGCCGTGCAGAGCGCGATCTATATCGCGCTGCTGACGGCGGCCGCGCTGTTCGACTTGTACCGCAAGCCGGTCTGACGGTTCGACGATTGCCGATGCGACCCGCTTCCGCCCTCAAACCGCTCAACGCCGTGCCGCGCAGGGTGCTGGCCGCGCTGGCGCTGGCGCTGCTGGCGCAGTTGCTGTGGCAGGGCAGCCGTCCGCCGGCCCGCGCGCGCGCGCAGGACCTGCCGCCGGCGCCATCGCTGGCCGCCTTGCAGCTGGCCGCGCTGGGCGAACCGGTGGCGCTGTCCAAGGCGCTGATGTTGTACGTGCAGGGTCACGACGAGCAGGCCGGCATCAGCATCGCCTGGCGCGACCTCGATTACGGCCGCGTCGCGGCTTGGCTGCAGCGTGTGCTGGAGCTGGATCCGCGCAGCCAGTATCCGCTGCTGGCCGCCAGCGAAGTGTACGGATCGGTCAGCGATCCGGCACGCGCGCGGCTGATGCTCGATTTCGTCTACGCCCGCTTTGGCGAAGATCCCAATCGCCGCTGGCCATGGCTGGCGCATGCGGCGCTGGTGGCCAGGCACCGGCTGCACGACCTGCCGCTGGCGCGCCGCTATGCGGAAGCGATCCGGCTGCAAGCGACCGGCGCGCAAGTGCCGCCGTGGGCGCGCGAGCTGGAAGTCTTTATTCTGGAAGACATGAACGAAATCGATAGCGCCCGCAAGCTGATCGGCGGCCTGCTGAACAGCGGCCAGATCACCGATCCGCACGAACTGAAGTTCTTGGCCGAGCGGCTGGACCAGCTGAACGCCACGCCCAAGCCCTAGGCCTTGCTGTAATATAACGTCAATAGAAGAAAGGACTTCCCATGCGCTCGATCCCTGTACGCCAACGCGGCTTTACCCTGGTGGAAATCGCCATCGTACTCGTCATCATCGGCCTGCTGCTGGGCGGTGTGCTGAAGGGACAGGGCCTGATCGACAGCGCCCGCGTCAAGAACATCATCCAGCAATCGACCTCGCTGACGGCGGCGGTCAACGCCTACCAGGACAAGTTCCGCGCGCTGCCCGGCGACGACGTGCAAGCCACCACCCACGCGCCCGGCGCCACCGGCAACGGCAACGGCGACGGCCAGATCGCCGAATACCAGCTGGCGCCGCAGCACCTGGCGCTGGCCGGTTTCATCACCGGCTCGTTCAATGGCACCACCGACTTCATGACCAGCGCCCAAGGCGGCGCGGTCTACATCTACAACGACGTCGTGGCCGGCCGCGGCGGCAACGGCGTACGCCTCGACAACCTGCCCGACTCGTTCGCCGAGCAGGTCGACAGCAAGCTCGATGACGGCAAATACAACACCGGTTCGGTGCGCGCCACCGGCGCCTATACCAACAACGGCGGCATCATCCAGCGCACCGCGCTGTTCTTCTGATGTAAATCCTGCTCAGGTGTTGGCGAGGAACTGGTGGATCTGCGCCACCACGGCCGCGCCTTCGCCCACCGCTGCGGCGACCCGCTTGGTGGAGTTGGAGCGGACGTCGCCGATCGCGAACACGCCCGGCACGCTGGTCTGCAGCGATGCCGACGACGAGGCATCCATGCCGGTGCGGATGAATCCATGCTTGCAAACCTCGACGCCACAGCCGCTGAGCCAACCGGTGTTGGGGTCGGCGCCGATGAACAGGAACAGCCGGCGCGTGTCGCACGTCTCTTCCATGCCGGTTTTGGAGTTGAGGAACCGCACCTGCTTCAAGCCGTCGTCATCGCCTTCCAGCGCCACGATTTCGGTATGGGTGTGCAGTTCGATATTCGGGTGGGCGTCGATCCGCTCGATCAGATAGCTGGACATCGTCGACGCCAGGCTGCCCTTGCGGATGACGATATGCACCTTCAGCGCATGCGCCGCGAGGAACACGGCGGCCTGGCCCGCCGAATTACCGCCGCCGACCAGCACTACCTCCTCCGTCTTGCACAGCTGCGCCTCGACCGAGGAGGCCCAGTAGTACACCCCCTTGCCCTCGAATTGCTTCAGGTTCGCCAGCGATGGCCGGCGGTAGCGGGCGCCGCACGACAGCACCACCGAGCGCGCCTTGAGCATCGTCAGGCTGCCGCACATTTCCACCTGCAAGGGATAAGTATCGCAGACCAGACGTCCGGCCGGCGCGGGAATGGCGATCTCGACGCCGAATTTTTCCGCCTGCACGTAGGCGCGGCCGGTCAGTGCACCGCCCGAGATGCCGGTCGGGAAGCCGAGATAATTCTCAATGCGCGCGCTGGCGCCAGCCTGGCCGCCGTAGGCGCGGGTTTCCAGCACCAGCACCGACAAGCCCTCCGAACCCGCATACACCGCCGTCGCCAGTCCGGCAGGACCGCCGCCAACCACGATCACATCCCATACCTTGTCCTCGCTCAAGTGCCTGAGCATGCCGATGCAACGGCCGAGTTCGACCACCGAGGGATTTTTCTTGACGCCAACATCCGGGCAGATCACCAGCGGCAGCTCCTCCGGCGCCGGCCGATGCAGCGCGACCAGCTCGGCGGCTCGTGGATCGTCCAACGGATCGAGCACCGTGCAGGGGTGGGCGTTGGCCGTCAGAAAACTTTGCAACGCGTGAACACGTCCGTGGCCGCGCGGTCCGATGATGACCGGGCCGCCGGAATTATGCTCAAAAAACACGACGCTGCGTAGTATCAGCGAGCGGATCAGGCGCTCCCCCAGGTCGGCATGGGCAACCACCAGCGCGCGCAGCGATTCCGATGACAGCAGCAACACCTTCAGATGGCCGATAGCGACACCGTTAGACATGGCTGGACGGTCGGAGAGCTGCCCGATCTCGCTGGAAAACTGGCCTTTCCGCAGGACCGCGATCAAGGTGTCGTTGTCGAAACCGTCGTGGCGGTAGACCGCGATGGCGCCCTCCAGTATGAACATCATGCCCTCGGGCGGCCGTCCGGCTTGAAATACCGTCTCGCCGTCGCGGAAATCGCGTTCAACGGCGAAGCTGCGCACGTGGCGGATATCCGCCTCGCCCAACACCGGATAGATCTGATGGCGGCGTTTTTCAAGCGATTCCGTTGGCAGTGGCGGCTGCTCTTCAAAAGTGGTCATGATGATTCCGGAAGGCCCAGTGGTTGAAGGATGTATGCTAGTTTATCAGGTCGGAATCAGGCGAAGCAGAGCGCGGCCCACTGTCCGATAAAATAAAAAGCACGCACGTACTTTTATTCATTTAGAATAGGCGGATACCCACAAAACCGCAGGAGACAGCATGTTTGAAGAATTCATCGGCACCAAGGCCGTGTCGGCGCGCCACCAGTTCGATGTGGCGGCGCTGGACGCCTATCTGTGTCAGCATGTCGAAGGCTATCCGGCCGGCGAGTTGGCGGTCGAGCAGTTCAAGGGCGGCCAGTCGAACCCGACCTTCAAGCTCAGCATCGGCGGCCAGCACTATGTCTTGCGCACCAAGCCGGCGCCCGCCGCCAAGCTGCTGCCCTCCGCCCACGCCATCGAGCGTGAATACCGTGTGATGGATGCCCTGAGCAAGAACGGTTTCCCAGCCGCACGCCAGTACGCGCTGTGCACCGATGAAAGCGTGATCGGCCGCGCCTTCTACGTGATGGAATTCGTCGAGGGCCGGGTGCTGTGGGACCAGGCCTTGCCCGGCATGACGCCGGCCGAACGCACCGCCATCTACGATGAGCTGAACCGCGTCATCGCCCAGCTGCACACGGTGGACTACGCCGCCATCGGCCTGGCCGACTACGGCAAGCCGGGCAACTACTTCGCGCGCCAGATCGAGCGCTGGACCAAGCAGTACCTGGCCTCGCAGACCGAGACCATCGAAGCGATGGACCAGCTGATCGCCTGGCTGCCGCACAACATCCCGCCCGGCGAAGACACCGCCATCGTGCATGGCGACTTCCGTCTCGACAACATGCTGTTCCACCCGACCGAGCCACGCATCCTGGCCGTGCTGGACTGGGAGCTGTCGACGCTGGGCCACCCGTTCGCCGATTTTTCCTATCACTGCATGAGCTGGCACATCGCGCCCGGCCAGTTCCGCGGCATCGCCGGACTGGACCTGGCGGCGCTGGGCATCCCGTCGCAGCAGGAGTACATCGCCAGGTACGCCGAACGCACCGGCAAGACGATACGCCTGGAAGACTTCAATTTCTACCTTGCTTTCAATATGTTCCGCCTGGCCAGCATCATGCAAGGCATCATGAAGCGCTACGTCGATGGCACCGCCGCCAGCGCGCAGGCGCTGGAATCGGGCAAGATGGCACGGCCGATGGCCGCGCTGGGCTGGTCCTACGCCTGCGGCAAGGCCATCTGACCACTGTGGCGGCCCTGCGCCGGGCGGGACAAACTCCTTTCTGAAAACGGCCGCCTCGGCTACTATCGAGCTGCCAGCATCTCCCTGCTCACCAGGACCAAGCGCGTGCCAGAGAAAACCCGCCCCAGCCTGCCCTCCATCCGCTCGCAGATCGCGCTGCTGGTATTGGCGTGCGCGCTGCCGACGGTGATCGGCTTCGGCGCCGTGGTGGGCCAGTTCTACACCCGCGAGCGCAACACGCTGAAGGAAGATACCCAGCAGGCGGCGCGCATGGTGGCGGCGGCCGTCGACCGCGACCTGGTGCAGAGCGAAGGCGCGATCTTCGCGCTGGCCGGCTCGCCCAGCGTGCGCGCCGGCGACATGGGCGCGCTGCGCCTGCAGGCCGGCGCCCTGCTCAGCCCGCAATTCCCCGCATCCCAATTCCTGCTCAGCGACGCCGCCGGCAAGGCCGTGCTGAACGTCGGCGCGCCGCTGCCGGACACGCTCAACCCGGTCAACAACGCCCAACGGCTGGCGCCGCTGTTCCAACATGGCCGGCCGCAGCTGTCGGTGGTGGTGGTCGAGGGCAGCGCGCTGCTGGCGGTGGACGTCCCGGTGTTCGTCGACGGCCGCATCGCCTACGGCATGACCGCGCTGCTCAAGCCAGACCGGCTGGCGCGCATCCTGCAGGATGAGAAAATCAGCAGCGCCCAGGCCATGACGCTGTACGACGGCGACGGCAACATCGTGGCCCAGGCCGGCGGACCACGCTTGCTGCTGGGCCATGCGGCCGATCCGCAGCTGCGCGCGCAACTGCGCCAGGCACCGGAGGCCTTGCTGGAAACCGAGGATGCGAGCGGCACGCCGGTCTACCTGGGCCTGAGCCGCGCGCCGGTCAGCGGCGTCACGGCGGCCATCGCCACACCGCAAGCCCAGGCGCTGGAGGACCTGCTGTCCGCAATCACGCTGATCGCGCTGACGATGGCGGCGGTGCTGCTGGCCGGCTTCTCGCTGGCGTGGTCGGTCGGCGGCCGCATCGCCCGTTCGGTGCGCGACCTGGTCGGTCCGGCCCAGGCGCTGGCCAGCGGCACGCCGTTCACCATGCCGCAGATGACCTTTCGCGAGGCCGAGTCGGTGGCCCAGGCCTTCCAGGCGCTGCAGGGCGATCTGCAGCGCCACCAGCACGAGCTGGAAACCCTGGTCGACGAGCGCACCGCCCAGCTGGAAAAAAACCGCTCGCAGCTGGAGACGCTGTACGCCACCGCGCCGGTCGGGCTGAGCTATGTCGACGCCGAGCTGCGCGTGGTGCGCATCAACGATTACCTGGCCGCGCTGAACTCGCAAAAAGTGGTGGCCCACCTGGGCCGCCATATCGCCGACATGATTCCCGACGACGAGGTGCGCAGCAGCGTGCTGGCCGACTACCGCACCGTGCTGGCCACCGGCCGGCCGCTGACCGGCATCCAGCGCTCCGGCTACCCGGCCGCCTCGCCGCACCAGCTGTGCCACTGGGTGCTGAGCTACTATCCGCAGTTCGGCACCGACGGCAAGATCATCGGCATCACCGGCCTGCTGCTGGACGTGACCGACTACAAGCGGGTCGAGGCCGAGCTGCAGCGTTCGCGCCAGCTGCTCAGCTCGGTCGTGGAAAACATCCCGGCCATGATCTTCCTGAAGCGCGCCGACGACCTGCGCTACGATATGCTGAACCGGCACGGCGTGCTGATGTACGGCGGCACCGGCAGCGAGCAATTCATCGGCAAGCGCGACGACGATTTCGTACCGGCCGAGGAGGCCGACCTCTTCGCCGCCGCCGACCGCCGGGTGCTGGCCTCGGCGCCGGGCGCGGTGACCGAGATCGCCGAGGAGCCGTTCACCCCGCCCAACGGCGAGACGCGCTACCTGACCACCCGCAAGGTGGCGCTGCGCGACGAGCACGGCCGCGCCACCCACGTGCTCGGCATCGCCTTCGACATCACCGAGCGCAAGCAGGCCAAGGAAGCGCTGCGCGCCACCGCCGCCCAGCTGGCGCAGAGCGAGCACTTCGTCCGCACCGTGACCGACAACCTGCCCGGCATGGTGGCCTACTGGGACGCCGGCCTGCGCTGCCGCTTCGCCAACCGCTTCTTCCTCGACTGGCACCACAGGGGCAACTCGCAGATGATGGGCGCCCACATGCCCGACGTGCTGGGCGCGCAGCAGTTCGCCGAGAGCCGGCCGTATGTCGAGGCGGCGCTGGGCGGCGAGCCGCAGGGCTTCGCCAGCCGCCTGCAGTGGCCGTCCGGCGAGATCAGCCACACCTGGGTCAATTACATCCCCGATGTCGACGAAGCGGCGCAGGTGCGGGGCTTCTTTGTGCTAGTCTCCGATGTCACCGAATTGAAGGAAACCGAATTGCATCTGCAGGGCGTGAACGAAGAACTGGTGGTGGCGCGCGACCGCGCCGAAGCGGCCAGCCGCGCCAAGAGCGAATTCCTGGCCAATATGAGCCACGAGATCCGCACGCCGATGAACGCCATCATCGGCCTGGCGCGGCTGCTGGACGAGGCGCAACTGGCGCCGCGCGAGCGCGGCTACCTGGACAAGATCCAGTTCGCCACGCAGTCGCTGCTGAGCCTGGTCAACGACGTGCTGGACTTTTCGCGGGTCGAGGCCGGCCAGCTGGTGCTGGAGCATGCCGGCTTCCAGCTGCAGGACATCCTCGACAGCATCAGCGTCATGCTAAGCGGCAGCGCCAGCGACAAGGGCGTGGAGCTGGTCTACGACATCGCCCCCGATATGCCGGCCGGACTGGCGGGCGACCCGATGCGGCTGCAGCAGGTGCTGCTCAACCTGGTCAGCAACGCCATCAAGTTCACCGCCCGCGGCGAAGTGGTGCTGTCGGTGCGGCTGGCGCCCGACTCGGCCGCGCCGCAGCACGGCCAGCCCCGTGCAGTGCTGGTCGAATTCCGCGTGCGCGACACCGGCATCGGCATCCCGGCCGACAAGCAGGCCGGCATCTTCGACGCCTTCTCGCAGGCCGACAGCGGCACCAGCCGCAAGTTCGGCGGCGCCGGACTGGGGCTGGCCATCTGCCGCCAGTTGGCCGATATGATGGGCGGCGCGATCAGCGTCAGCAGCGAACCGGGACGCGGCTCGGAATTCCTGTTCAGCTGCCCGCTGGAATGCAGCGAAGCGCCGGCCACAGCCGTTGCTGCGATCGCGCCACTGTCGCTGCTGGTAGTCGACGACAACCCCAGCGTTCGCCAGGCGCTGCAGGCGGCCTGCCACAGTTTCGGCTGGCGCTGCGCCTGCGCGGCCGGTGCCGGCCAGGCGCTGGCGCTGCTGCGGGACAGCGTGGACGCCGGCCTCCCCTACGACCTGATGCTGCTCGACCGCGACATGCCCGGCATGGACGGCCCGGCGCTGCTGGCCCACATCCACGCCGATCCGGCGCTGCCGCTGCCGCAGGTGCTGATGATGAGCTCGGAACATCTGGCGGCGCAGGCGCAGCAGGCCGGCGGTACTGGACTGGCCGGGATGCTGTCCAAGCCGCTCAGCCCGGCGCGGCTGCGGCAACGGGTCGCCGCGCTGCTGGACGGCGACGGCGGCGAGGCCGCAAGCCTGGCGTCGCCCGCCCGTTCGCCGCTGCACGGCCGCCTGGCCGGCATGCGTGTCTTGCTGGTGGAAGACAACGAGATCAACCAGGAAGTGGCACAGTACATCCTGCTGCACGCCGGCGCCACGGTGGAGACGGTGTCCAACGGCCAGCTGGCGGTGGCGCTGCTGGCGACGGCGGCGGAGCACTACGACGTGGTGCTGATGGACGTGCAGATGCCCGTCATGAACGGTTACGACGCGACGGCGGCGATCCGCGCCCACGGCCTGCATACGCTGCCGGTGATCGCCATGACCGCCAACGTGCGGGACGACGACCGCCGCCTCGCTGCCGAGGCCGGCATGAACGCCCACGTGGCCAAGCCCATCGACGTGGAAGAACTGATCTCCGTGCTGACCCGGCTGGTGACCATCCGCGATGCCACGCGCGACATGGTGCCGTCGGTGGCGCCGCCGGCACGCTCCCCCGGTGCGGCGGTGCCGCCGACCTCGTCCCTGCCCGGCATCGACGTCGATACCGCGCTGACACGGATGGGCGGCAACTATGAGGCGCTGGTGGCCCTGCTCAGGCGTTTCGAACATTCGCAAGGTGGCACCGTGGCCGAGGTCCGCACACTGATGGCCGCCGGCCTGCCCCAGCAGGCGGCGCAGGCGCTGCACCGGTTGCGCGGCGTGGCCGCCAACCTGGGGGCGACCGAGGTCGCCCGCCTGACCGCCCATGCCGAGGCCGCCCTGCACAATGACGCCGACAGCCTGGCCATGCCGGCCGCCCTCCAGCAGCTGGAGCGGGCGCTGGAGCTGGTCACCCGCACCGCCCGCCAGCTGCGCGCGCCAGAGCAGCAAGTTCCCGCCAGCAACACTCCACCACCCGACTTGGCGCAAAAGCTGGCGGAGTTGCAAAGTTTGCTTCAGAATAACAACCTGAAAGCACTTGAACACTTCGAGGCCCTGCGCCCCGCCCTGCTGGAGGCGGACCAGGCGCGGGCGCTGACGGAAGCGGTCGAATCCCTGAATTTCAAAGCCGCGCATAAAATGGTGGAAAAAATGTTGCAGCGAAAGGAAAGTGCATGAGTTGGACCGACCTCGCCAGGAATGGACGCATCCTTCTGGTGGATGACGCGATGGAGAACATCCAGATCCTGCACCATGCGCTGCGCGACGAGCACGAAGTGCTGTTTGCGCTGGACGGTGAAAAGGCGCTGCAGATCGCGCTGGAACAGCAGCCCGACCTGATCCTGCTGGACGCGGTCATGCCCGGCATGGACGGCTACGCGGTGTGCGCCGAGCTGCGCAGCTCGCCGCGTTTGCAGGACATCCCGGTCATCTTCGTCACCGCGCTGAGCCAGCCGGAAGACGAGACGCGCGCGCTGGAAGCGGGCGCGGTCGACTTCATCAGCAAGCCGTTCAACGTAGCCGTGGTGCGCGCCCGCGTGCGCAGCCAGTTGACCATCAAGCGCCAGGCCGACGCCATGCGCGAACTGAGCATGACCGACGGCCTGACCGGCGTGGCCAACCGCCGCAGCTTCAACGACACCGTCGACGCCGAATGGCGGCGCTGCGCGCGCGCCGGGCTGCCGCTGTCAGTGATCATGATCGACATCGACCACTTCAAGCTCTACAACGATCATTACGGCCACCAGTCCGGCGACACCTGCCTGCAGCAAGTGTGCGCGGCAATGAAGCGCTGCGCCACGCGGCCGCAGGATCTGCTGGCCCGCTACGGCGGCGAGGAATTCATCCTGCTGCTGCCGCAGGAAGGACTGGAAGGCACCGAGGTGGTGGCCAGGCGCATTCTGGAAGAAGTGAGCAAGTTGGCGATCCCGCATGCGACCTCGACCACGGCGACGCATGTGACGGTCAGCCTCGGCCTGGCCAGCGTACTGCCGCCGCCCGACAGCGGCGACGCCAGCGCGCTGATACGCGCCGCCGACGCCAACCTCTACCGTGCCAAGCAAACCGGCCGCAACCGGTACTGCGTCAGCCTGGAGGGATAGCCCTAAAACCCGGCCGGCTGCCCTTCGGATCACATCCCGCTCGACTGCGTATTCGCCCGTTGCCATACACGTCTCGTCAAACAGGCAGCCGCTGCCGCCCGCCCCTATATAGTCGGAAGTTCGACTCGGAATATTCTTCGCATGTAGTCGACAAGCATGTATATTGCGCCACTCGAGGCGAAGCCAGATATTCGTCTGACTTGCACATTCCAGGAGCCTCTCTTTAGATCAGCGGCACAAGGGAGAGCCACAAAGAAAAATTCGTCTCAGAAGCCGTCGTCCGTGCCGGCTTCAAGGATGGCAAGGCCGATCGATTAACGCTCGCCCCTGAGGATATAGACTGGTTTCTCGGTTTCTCCCTTCTCCACCATGGTGAGAAGGCGTTGCAGTTCCGTGCGCTCGTCGCCCTCCTTTGCGGATGACACCAGGTTGCGCAGGATGGCGACATGCGCCGCCTGCAGCGCCTGCGCTGCAGGCACAGCGACGTCCGGTTTCACGCCGACATGCTCCCAGTTGGTTTTAGTGACGAAATTGGTCATGCGCGCCGTCGGGATCGAGACCGCGATGTCGTGTCCCAAGCTGTACCAGCTAATGGGATTGGACGCGCCGACGGTGGTTTCGCCGACCAAGGTACCACGCTTCAGCACCTGGAAGTCATAGGCGCAGTCCTCGGCGGCGGAACCTGTCCGAGCCGAGATCAGCACATATACGGGCTTGTCGTAACGCTGCGCGAACGTCGGCACGGTCCAGACCTGCCGCGTCGTGTTGGTCGGGCGATCATAGATATCGATCAGGTGGTGCGCGTCGCCCGCCGGGAGGAAATGACTCATCAGGTAAGCCACGCTGGCCGGGTCGCCGCCGCCGTTGCGGCGCAGGTCGAGGATCAGCGCATCCGTGCCCGCCAAGAGCGACATCGCCGCCGTGTACGCCGCGCCGACGAATTCCACGCCGGCGAAGCGGCGCAACTCGATGTAGCCGACGTTGCCGGGAAGGCGTTCGATCTTCTCGATGTCATAGCCGCGCCGCGCGGCCGCGTTACGCCATTCGTCTATCTTGGCGCGGCTCGGTGGCTCCTCGGTACCGCTGGCCTCCCTGAAGCCCTCGTAACGCCCGGCGCTGAAATGCATGTCGCCGCTGAATTCGCGTAAGTCCTTCTTCAGCGCCTCACTGAACGCCGTCGCGCTGGCGGCGGCCGCATAGCCTCCTTCGGCATTTTTTCTGATGATCGCGCTGCCGATCCGTTCGGCCTTTGTTGGCTCGATGTAATTCGCGTTGATTTTCGCCGCCAATGTCTGCGCAATCGCAGCGCGATCGGACGCGTTCAACGCGGTGTCCTCCGCCGCGAAGGCGGGAAACGACAACAGCGCGCCCAGCACAACAGATGCAACCAACTTCTTGCTATCTAACATATATTCCTCCAGGTTCGACTATGAATCGGTTTTTGCGTTGAGGTGTTGCAGCGCCTCCGTCAGCGCCGGCATGTAGGAGCGGCTGGCGCGCAGCACACTGCCGTCGCGCAGGCGCAGCATGGCGTCCCGGTTGGTCAGCGAACGCAGTTCGGCGATCATGTCCAGCCGCACGATGGCCGAGCGGTGCACGCGGTGGAACTGGCGCGGATCGAGCTGCATGGCCAGGTTGTGCAGGCGTTCCCGCACCAGCCAGGTCTTGCCGTTCGCATGCAGGGAGGCGTAGTCGCCGTCGGCCTCGATGCGCTCGACGTCGGCCACCGGCACCAGCACCGTGCGCGATCCCACACGCACGCTGAAGCTGCGCATTGTCGTTGCCGCCGGTGCTGCGGCACGACTTGGGCAGCGGTAGGGGAACGCCTGCTGCGCGCGGTCCAGGGCTTCGTCGAAGCGCTCGTCATCGACCGGCTTGAGCAGGTAATCGAGGACGGCCAGTTCGAACGCTTGCAGGGCGAAGCCTTCGTAGGCGGTGAGCAGGATCGTCATCGGCCGCTGCGCCGGCGGCAGTGCGGCCAGCACGTCGAGTCCACTCTTGCCCGGCATCTCGACGTCGACGAACGCCAGGTCGGGCTTCAGCGTCACAATCCCTTGGTAAGCGCTGTCGCCGTCGCCGAATTCCCCCACCAGCTCAAAGGCGCCGCGCTGCGCCAGCCTGAGCTTGACCGCCAGCCTGGCCAGCGGCTCGTCGTCGACGATCACCACCCTGATCTTCATGCCGTCACCTCGATGCCGCGCAGCGGCATGGAAATCTGCACGTGGAAGCGGCCGTCCGGACGCCAACCTGCATCCACCCCTTGCTCCGCGCCGTATAGGTGGCGCAGGCGTTCCCGGACGTTGGCCAGGCCGATGCCGCTCCCCTTTTGCGCCGACGGCTGGCCGTCGTTCTGCACGCCGATGAGCAGGCGCGTGCCGGCGCGCTCGACCAGAATATCGAGCTGGCCGGGCACGGCCAGCGGCGCGATGCCGTGGCGGATCGCATTCTCGACCAGCGGCTGCAGCATGAGGTAAGGCACGATGCTGCCCAGCAGGTCGGGGCCGGTTTTCATCGTCAGGCGCAGGCGCTCGCCGAGGCGCGCTTTTTCGATGGCCAGGTAGGCGTCGAGCAGGGCCAGTTCATCGGCCAGCGCATGCTCGTGGCGGCCATCATGCGCCAGGGTGGCGCGCAGGAAGTCGGCCACGCACGCGAGCATGCGGTTGGCTTCACGGTTGGACTGGGCCGACACCAGCGCTGAGATCGCGTTAAGCGAGTTGAACAGGAAGTGCGGATTGACCTGCAGGCGCAGCGCGCGCAACTCGGCGTCGCGGGCCGCGCTTTGCGCCTGGGCCAGATGCAGGCGAACCTGTTGCAGCGACAGGTAATAGGCCGCCACCGCATGGACCGCGCAGAACGCGACCAGCGCCAGCCAACAGCTATCCAGGCCCCGGGCCAGATATTCCCATTGGTAGCCCGTCTCCCGTCCGATCGCGATCCCAAAGCTCTGTCCCAGAAAGGCGTTCGTAATCGCCATGGCATAGGTGGTCGCCAGCAGTATCGATCCCATGCGCAGCCAGGACCAATCGCGACGCCACATGGCCCGCTGAAGCAGCGTCAGCGGAATAAGCCATAGCAGGCAGGCGACCAGGAACAGCGTACGAAAGGCTACGATATAGTGATCACTGACGGCGGGTAGGCCCAGAATGACCATGCAGGCTGATACCGGCAGTGCGGCCAGCGCGGGAACGAACAAAGGGGTTTCGACTTTCACGCGGGGTTTCCAGAAATACAATTCTGCAATTGTAGCGTTTCAATCACCCAACGAATAGAAAGCAATACCCGCATGGAAGGTCAAGAAGTAGGGAAGCCTTGACTTTAGGTGATGGCCTGGCGGCGGTCGAGTCAATTGCGGCGACCCGTGCATATATTGCGGCGAGTCGGTCGGAGATTGGGGTAAGGGACACGTGAGCCAACGCAGCTTTTAGTTTAGGTCAGTGTGATTGAGGACCACGAACGTCTGCAGCCGGCTGTTGTCGCCCCATTGCAGCCGGTCGCGACTTTAAGCTACTCTAAATATGGAGCCTCACCCTGAGGGACAGGATACGAATAACTATATTTCCCCGTCCGCAGCCGGGCTGCAATATTGGTCGGGGCCGCCAATACTCCAATATACGATTTTCGATATTCGCCAACAAGCGGGCCGACATGCTTGCTTTTTGTATTGGGAGACCATACCCACCAATCGTCCGACGATGCGAGTTCAGGATTGCCGTAGTCGTTAGTATCCCGAAATAATACATGGGAGTGCTCGACGGGCAATGCATTACCCACATGCTTCCAAAGTTGCATTTTAAGACCAAGTGTCACTGTGGTAATTGCAAAGAACTCAACCGGTTGACTAATTACAGCGGCAATTTCAATTGGAGAGCCTTCAAAGTTCCCGACAAAGGCGGCAATCATATTACCACCCAGCTGGCTACTGTCATTACCGAGATATTGAAAATACCGATTCCCTTTCTCTGCCTCGACAAGAAAAACATCACCTATCTTCGTGCGCTTCATACAACTGGTCTTCCACAAGTTTTAAGGTCGGCTTCTGGCCGTTGACGGTTGCGGATTCAATCGGTCAATGCAACACATCGTTCGAATCGTTGTGCTGGAGTTTCATAGTCTAACGTCTTTCTGGGGCGACCGTTCAGTCGGTTCGCCACCGCATCGAGCTGACCTTGTGAGTAGCCCGACAGATCGAGACCCTTTGGAAAATACTGTCGAAGAAGTCCGTTGGTGTTTTCATTTGAACCGCGCTGCCAAGGATTTTTCGGATCGCAGAAATAGACTTGGATATCGGTCGCCAACTTAAATCGTTTGTGATCAGCGAGCTCTTTTCCTCTATCCCAAGTAAGGGATTTGTAAAGTTCCTGCGGCAGTTTCATGGCATGCTGGATCAATGCGTCCACGACGGTTTGCGTGTCTTTGCCCGCGACCTTGACCAGCATAACGTAGCGCGTCTGGCGCTCGACGAGCGTCGCGATTTGACTGTTATGGCTGCCGAACAGCAGATCGCCTTCCCAATGCCCGGGGACCGCCCGGTCCTCCACAGAGGCGGGGCGCTCGCTAATCGATATGGCATTCTTGATCCTGCCGTGGTCATCCGTCTTCTGAGTATGATGACGGGAGCGGCGCATGGCGCGGGTCCGGCGTAGATGCTCAAGAAGCTCCTTCTTCAGCGCGCCGCGCGCCTGGATGTAGAGGCTGCGGTAAATCGTCTCGTGCGACACGTGATACCCCTCCGAACTTGGGAAGATGTGCTTGAGCCATCCAGCAATCTGCTCGGGCGACCACTCGAGTTGGAGCTTGCCGGCGACCAGCTCGGCCAGTTCCTGACTCTCGGCCAGCTTACAACGTTTGGGGCGACGCGCCTGATCCCAAGCATGCTGATCCGCCTGGACTGCGCGATATGCCGCGCGGCCACCGTTGCGATTGATTTCTCTGCTGACGGTCGACGGCGCGCGCCGTAGGCGCCGCGCGAGTGCGCGCACTGATTCCCCTGTGACGACCGACCGCGATATTTCTTCGCGTTCAGATAGCGTCAGAGCCCGCACGGATCGGCAACGCTGGGCTGGACGTATGCCGCCTGTCTCTGCAAAAATATGTTGGATCGATGAGTGGTTTCGATCGAACAACTGCGCAATCATCTGAAGGGAGTCACCTTGCTTCCAACGATCCCACATCAGAGCCTTCTGGCTTTCAGTGTAATAGATCCGGGGTCTCTGTTTCATGATCAACACTCCTCATGCTTATGCATTTAGGTTAGAGTGTTGCGACCACCGATTGAATCCGCAGTCGAAAGACGTCAGACAAAAACAAAAGCAGCAATCATGGCTACCACCATAACGCTACCGACGAGACCTATCTCCAAAATGCGCATTCTTGGCCTTGGTTTTTCGATTTTAAAGTAGCCTATCAAGCCTAACAAACTACCGACGGCAGAAAATGCGCCGCCAGCTACAATGCAAAGTGCGAGCAACGCGACCATGCCGGTCCCGCAAACGAAACCGCCATTGACAGATTGTTCCTTGGCCCATTGTGAGAATAGCCAATTCTGATACGCGAAGTAGACCATTGGTGCAAGGGATGCAGTCCCTAGCATTAGTGACCAGAATCGCAAAGATTTCATTGAGTTAAAAGTTCTCATCAAAAAAACTCATTTTTTACACTCGCCTGACCGGCGGCTCCTGGCCGGTTGAAGTCAACGCGTGCAATCCCAAATTTCAAAAACATCACCCAAGCATTCTTGAAGTGATTGAAGTAGACTTGCCGAGTCAGTCTCAAAGCGCTGTCGCTCCTTATCAGACCACGGTGAAGGATCAGATGGATAGTTCCAGCCAATGGACGTATCAAAGCGAACAATCAGTTCTTCTGCTTGCGACTTGAGCGCCGATGAAATCTCAAGACTGTCCAACTCAACTGCATATCCAAATTTATCGATGGCCAGTTCATTCTCCGACCAAAGACAGATGCCAGAGCCTGGATCAAAAAAGTATCGGAGTTTAAAAGTTTCCATTTGGGGAGAGAAATTTTATGTCGGCTCTTGGCCGGATACGGCCGCCATTAAGCGCAAGAGAAGACAACTGTCGCCTTTGGATAATTTCCTAGTATGTACGGCCCGGGGTTCTCTGTTGTGGATATTAATTTAAATGCTTTGCCTAGACTCGTGCACTTTGTAGTCGCCTCAGCAATTGCTTCGGCCAACAACGGCTCACGGCCACTGGGAAAAGCCCCAGCTTGGCGAGACACTACGAAAGTGTCGCTGCCCGCTGCAATTGGACCTGTGCTGGAGGTTGCACATCCAACAAGAGATAACGCTGCCACCAATGGAAGAGCAAATTTCATTCTTTTCCCCAAAATCTGAAACATCATTATTGCTCAATGTGAACATTAGCCAGTGGCGCCTTCTGGCCGGTTACGGCCTATCCAAAAATTCTGGTGTGCCAATACATCTGCGGAGAAGCAAACCATGCTTCGTTTCTGGCGCTTCTAAATTGGGCAAGCTGCTTCATGGGTATCTGATATCGAGAGAATAGCGCTACCAAGTCCCTTAGCGACGCCTGACTCAGATTCGATGATTTCACCACAAGAGTATCTTGCTCCCATCGTAGGATGCCAGGTATCTGCACAGCCCACTCGAACAAATGCCGCTCATCAAGCTGAGAGCCGAACGTAACGCCAGAACAATCGAGTCGAACCATTAATTGTACCTATTTCGAGGGGCCGCTTGTGGCCGATTACTGTCATCTCACCAAAATGGAAGAAAGCTGTGCCGGCGAATTTTCTTAATATCAGAAGCCTGAAAAGGCAAATGGCCCTCACCATTGGCATCACCTGCGCGACCAGTGATGCACCAACCTTCACGAATGACGAGCTTCTTCAGAACAATTCCGTCATGCAGCTTCACGTCCACGTAGCGGCTATCCAGGCCGACCAGTCCTAACTGGCGCTGCATTGACCGATTGAATCTGCAGTCGGCTACAGACGGCCACTACGACGCTTCCATTCGGCCACTACATCGCCCATATTTTTTGCGAGTCCATTACGCATCCAGGCCATCAGTTCGCGGTCAAATTTGAAATCTGCCCCGCACTGATTGGAGAGAAACCGTCGAACGTTTTGCGTGTTCTTGTAGTCGGAGTCGATTTCAGTTGCGAGCGATATCGTCCCGCCGTGCCAATCAAATTTCATATTCAAACTCCGTGGGCCTATCGAACCGCGAACGGCAGCGCCTAACCGTACTCGGCACGATGAGCAGGATATCATCTTGCCCAAATGAAAAGCTCACAAATTCCCACATCGCTGTGGGATTGCATCCCTAATACCGGCGCATGACGAACTCGGCGACGCAGACCGGCTTGTCGCCGCCTTCGCGCTCGATCACCACGCCCCAGACGATTTGCGCGCCGCCGGCAATGTCTTCGATCGACTGGATCGTCAGCCGCGCCCGCACCCGGCTGCCGACCGGCACCGGCGCCGGAAAGCGTACCTTGTTGAGGCCGTAGTTCAGTCCCATCGTCATGTCGACCATGTGCAGCGCGTTGACCAGCAGTGCCGGCAGCAGCGACAGCGTCAGGAAGCCGTGCGCCACCGTACCGCCGTAAGGCGATTCGCGCCGCGCCCGCTCGGTGTCGGTGTGTATCCACTGATGGTCGCCGGTGGCGTCGGCGAACAGGTCGATCCGCTGCTGGCTGATCTCGACCCAGTCCGACACCGCCACCTCATTCCCCACTTCGGCCTTCATGGCCTCCAGGTTGGCGAAGCTGCGCATCATGAATGCTGCTGGAAACCGCGCTGGGCGATGAAGCGCTCCAGGTGATGGTCGACATCGCCCAAAGTCAGCTCGATCATGGTCAGCCGCTTGAAGTGATGCGCGGCCGGCAGCTCGTCCGTCACGCCCATGCCGCCGTGCAGCTGCACCGCCTGCTGGCCGACGAACTTGGCCGCCTGCCCCACCCGCACCTTGGCCGCCGAGACCACCTTGCGGCGCTCTTCGGTATCGCCGCAGGACATGCGCGCGGCGGCCAGCATCGCCATCGAGCGCGCCTGCTCCAGGTGGATGAACATATCGGCCATGCGGTGCTGCAGCGCCTGGAAGCCGCCGATCGGCGTGCCGAACTGTTTGCGGGTTTTCAGGTAGTCGAGCGTGGCGGCGAAGATCGCGTCCATTGCGCCGACCGCTTCCGAGCACAGCAGGCTGGCGCCGTAGTCGGCCGCTTCGTCCAGCATCTCCCAGCCGCCGCCCATCTTGCCCAGCAGCGCGGACGCCGGCACGGCGACGTGGTGGAATTGCACCGTTGCCGCGCGCTGGCCGTCGATGGTCCGGTAGTCGCGCACCGTGACGCCCGGCGTGTCGGCCGGCACCACGAACAGACTGATGCCGTTGGTGTCGCGCTGGGTGCCGGCGCTGCGCGCCGAGACGATCAGCGCACCGGCCTGGCCGCCGTGGATCACGACGGTCTTGGTGCCGTCGATGCGGTAGCCTTCGCCGTTGATGCTGGCGATGGTCTTGATGTCGGCCAGGTCATGGCGCGAATGCTTTTCGCCCAGCGCGCAAGCCAGCTTGAGCTTGCCCTCGGCGACGTCCTGCAGCAGGTGGTACTGGTTACCGGCCAGCTTGAGGAACTGCGCGCCCCACACGGTGGCGAAGTACGGCTCGACCACCAGGCCGCGACCCAGCTCCTGCATCACCAGCAGCATGTCGACCGCGGTGCCGTCGAAGCCGCCCTGCGCTTCCGGCACCGGCAAGGCCGTCATGCC
Organism: Duganella sp. CT11-25; assembly: GCF_047302815.1. Taxonomy (NCBI): domain Bacteria; kingdom Pseudomonadati; phylum Pseudomonadota; class Betaproteobacteria; order Burkholderiales; family Oxalobacteraceae; genus Duganella; species Duganella sp. CT11-25. The sequence continues at coordinate 72,503 of NZ_JBKBFD010000001.1, read as the reverse complement.
CAGCTCGACCAGCGTATCCCACGCCACATCCGACACGCCCGAAGCGGAGTGGATGATGCGGTGGCGCACGTCGAAGCCGTAATCCTTGTCTACCCAGCGGCGCAGCGCATCGGCGAACTGCTGCTGCTCTTCCTTGAAGTTGAAATCCATCGCCGTCCCCTTACAGTCCCAGGATCATCTGGGTGATGATATTTTTCTGAATCTCGTTCGAGCCGCCGTAGATCGACGTCTTGCGGAAATTGAAGTAGTAGCCGGCCAGCGGCGCGGCGGCGTCGTCGCCGGTGACGGCGTGGTCGGCCTTGCCTTCGAGGTAGTCGGTGTCGAAGGCCAGCGCGTCCGGCCCCAGCGCTTCGACCATCAGCTCGGTCAGCATCTGCTGGATCTCGGAGCCGCGCACCTTCAGCATCGACGCTTCAGGGCCGGGAGCGTGCGATTCCTTGGTGATCACGCGCAGCACCGTGGTTTCCAGCGCCATCAGTTCAATTTCGAGATTCGCCACTTTGGCGGCGTAGACCGGGTCTTGCAGCAGCGGCTTGCCGTGCTTGTAGTGCTCGGAGGCGATCCGCTTCAGGAACAGCAGTTCGCGCTTGGAGCGGCCAACCGCCGCGATGCCGGTACGCTCGTGGCCCAGCAGATACTTGGCGTAGGTCCAGCCCTTGTTTTCCTGGCCAATCAGGTTTTGTACCGGCACCTTGACGTTGTCGAAGAAGACTTCGTTCACCTCATGGTCTTCGTCCAGCATGATGATCGGACGCACGGTGATGCCCGGCGTTTTCATGTCGATCAGCAGGAAGGAGATGCCCTCCTGCTTGCGTACGGTGGAGTCGGTGCGGACCAGGCAGAAGATCATGTCGGCGTGCTGGCCCAGCGTGGTCCAGGTCTTCTGGCCGTTGACGATGTAGTGGTCGCCGGAACGCTCGGCGGTGGTTTTCAGCGAGGCCAGGTCGGAGCCGGAGCCCGGTTCGGAATACCCCTGGCACCACCAGTCGTCGCAATTCAGGATGCGTGGCAGGTAGTGGGCTTTCTGCGCGTCGTTGCCGAAGGCCATGATGACCGGCGCCACCATGTTGACGCCGAACGGCAGGATGGGCGGCGTGCCGGCGCGGGCGCACTCTTCTTCCCAGATGTGGCGCTGGGTGGCGCTCCAGCCCGGGCCGCCGTGCTCGACCGGCCATGCCGGTGCGGCCCAGCCCTGGCGGGCGACGATCTGGTGCCAGCGGACGTAGTCCTGGCGGCCCAGACGCAAATGGTTGCGGACCTTTTTCTGCAGGTCGCTCGGCAGGTTGGCGTCGAGGAATGCCCGCACCGTGTCGCGGAACGCCAGGTCCGCAGCCGTGTAAGTCAAATCCATGCTGTCTCCTTATTTTTTTGAACTGACCTAAAAAAGCACGATCGTTCAAATAATTGTACCCCTAAAGCCTGATTGATTGTGGCATTTTTAAAGGGCGACAGAATGGCGGGCTTTGTTCACTTTTAACTAATTTTCTTTACCCGGGTGTCGCTTGCCTTCAACACGCCGCCCTCGCGGTCGTGCGGCAGCATGGCGGCCACCGGCTTGCCGCTGGCGGTTTCGAGCAGTACCGAGTGCGGCTCGCCCTTGGCGAACAGATGCCGCTCGCCCCACTGCCGCAGCGCGACCACCACCGGGAACAGATGCTCGCCCTTGGCCGTCAGCACGTATTCCTGGTAGGAGGTGCCGTCTGAAGCGGGCTGGACAGCGAGTATGCCCTCCTCCACCAGCGCGCCCAACCGGTCGGACAGGATGTTGCGCGCCACGCCCAGGTTGCGCTGGAAATCGCTGAAGCGGCGGATGCCGTCGAAGGCGTCGCGCACGATCAGCATCGACCAGCGGTCGCCCACCAAGTCCAGCGAGCGCGCCACCGGGCAGGCATTGTCCTGCATTGTCTTTCGTTTTGCCATGTGCGCCACCTTGAGTTAACTGGTTGCAGTTTAAAACCAGAATCGCTACACTACAACCAGTTTTAATTTGAAACCACTTTATATGCAACCCATGCCCCGTTCCCTCGTGGCGCTGTTTGCCTGCGCCAGCGGACTCAGTGTCGCCAATGTTTATTACGCCCAGCCGCTGCTTGATGCGCTGGCCCTGGATTTCTCCATCAGCCGCGCGGCCGTCGGCGGCGTCATCACCGCGACCCAGCTGGGCAGCGTGCTGGCCCTGCTGCTGCTCGTGCCGCTGGGCGACCTGGTGCACCGGCGCCGCTTGATGCTGGCCCAGCTGCTTGCGCTGGTGGCGGCGCTGGCCAGTGTCTGCGCGGCCGGATCGGCCACGGCGCTGATGCTCGCCATGCTGGCGGTCGGCATGCTGGGCACGGCCATGACGCAGGGCCTGATCGCCTATGCGGCCACCGCCTCCGCCGAATCCGAGCGGGGGCGCGTGGTCGGCGCCGCGCAAGGCGGGGTGGTGGCGGGGCTGCTGCTGGCGCGCGCACTGGCCGGGCTGATCGCCGACATCTCCGGCTGGCGCAGCGTGTACGGCTGTTCGGCCTTGGCCATGCTGGCGATGGCCGCCCTGCTTTGGCGCACGCTGCCGACGCAGGCTCCGGCGTTGCAGCGGCTGACGTATCCGCAGTTGATTGCGTCGATGTTCACGTTGCTGCGGAGCGACCACGTGCTGCAGGTGCGCGGCACGATCGCCTTGCTGATGTTTGCCGCGTTCAGCATCCTGTGGAGCGCGCTGGTGCTGCCGCTCAGCGCGCCACCCTACAGCTATTCACATGCGGCGATCGGCGCTTTCGGCCTGGTTGGACTCGTCGGCACGCTGGCGGCGGCACGCACCGGGCACTGGGCCGATCGCGGCTGGGCGCAGCGCACTTCGGCCGGCGCGCTGTTCATGCTGTTGCTGTCCTGGCTGCCACTGGCATGGGGCACGGTGTCGCTGGCGGCGCTGATCGCCGGCATCCTGATGCTGGACCTGGCCGTGCAGGCGCTGCAGGTCACCAATCAAAGCATGATCTTTCGCGGGCATGCCGGATCGCATAGCCGGCTGGTGGGCTGCTACATGATGTTTTACGCGGTCGGCAGCGGTGGCGGCGCGATTGCGGCGACGACTGTCTACGATGTGGCGGGATGGCGTGGCGTGTGCTGGCTGGGCGCGACGGTCAGCCTTGCGGCGCTGCTGTTCTGGGCGGTGACATTGGAAAAACGGCCGCCACCTCAGTGACGGCCGTTTGGGCTCCTAGTGCATCGTGTAGGTCTGCTGCGCGGTGTCTACCGCGTAGTTATGGGCGGTATCCCAATAGGTGAAGCTGTAGCGCACCACGTCGCCGATCGCCAGGCCGCTGGCGGTGTAGCTGTTGACGCCGGATGCTTGCGTCATGCGCACGTTCATCTGGCCGCCGTTGTTGACGGTGTAGTGCACGTCGGCCCAGCTGGTCGAGTTCAGCGAGAACTTCAGCATCGTCGCGCTGGTTTGCGAGACGGCTGGTGCCGGGGTTGGTGTCGGCGTAGGTGTCGGCGTTGGAGTAGGTGTCGGCGTTGGCGTCGGAGTGGGTGTCGGCGTCGGGGTAGGCGTAGGAGTCGGCGTTGGGGTCGGCACGCCGGTGTCCCAGATGATGTCGTCGATCGCCATCTGGAACGCCGAGGTCGGCAAGGCCGCGCCATCGCTGGCGATCTGGAACACGTCCACCATCGATTGCAGCGCGACCAGCGGGCCGGCCAGGTCGGCGACCGGGATGGTGGCGGTGCCCCAATCGCCGTTGCGCACCAGGCCGTAGGTGGTGGCGTTGGCCGGGAACTTGACCGAGTTCTGGTTGGTGTAGGTGTCGCCGATGCCGACCGTGAAGGCGACATTGGCCGGGATCTTGATCTTGAGCTTCATGGTGCCGTTGCGGAAACCGCTCATGTCGCGCACCGCGCGCGACTGCACGCTGCCGCCGAACCACTGGCCCGGCGTGTTGTAGCTCCACGACATCGAGTTGCTGCCCTCATACGGCGGCAAGGTGCCGGCCGAGACCGAGGCGTTGTTCCACACAAAGATGTCGGAAGTGCTGCCCGCCACCAGCTTGTTGTTGACCACGGTGTTGTCGGTGAACACGCCGAACTTGCCCACTTCCGGCACGGTCTGGTTGCCGAGCTTGACCGAGCCCTTGCCGTCCAGCTGGTAGACGCGCACATAGTCGACGTACATGGTGCCCGGCAGCGGCGCGGTGACCTGGGCCGGGGTGGCGGCGTCGGTGAAGTTGCCGCCGACGGCCAGGTTGAACAGCAGGTAGAACGGCGATTGCAGCGCGGTCGAGTTGACCGGCAGCGGGCTGTTGTACATATCGTATTCGAGGCCGTTGTCGATCACCGTGAAGCGCATCTGCGACTCGGTCCAGTAGAAGCGGTAGATGACGAAGCGGTTGGCCAGCGACTGGGTCGGGATGTACCAGTTCTTGGTCTGCCACGCGGTCGAGGCGGCGCAGCTCTCGTTGCCCGGCACGCAGGCGGCCTGCTGCCAGGTGATCACGTTGGCGCCGGTGAAGTTGTCGATCCCCGGCGTCGGCGAGGCGGCGGCGCGGCTGCTGGCCTTGTGGCCCATTTCCATGATGTCGATCTCGCCCTTGCGCGGCCACACCTGCGGGCTGGTGCCCAGCATCCACGCGGCGGGCCACAGGCCGGTGCCCAGCTGCGGCGTGGCGATGCGCATCTCCACCATGCCGTACTGCACCTGGACCTTGTTGGCCGAGTCGATCTTGCCGGAGGTGAAGACGTTGCTGCCGATGGTCTGGTTTTGCGCCTTGATCGCCAGCGCGCGGGTGCTGGACTCGAACGGCACGTTGACGATGGAGAGATTGTTGGGGCTGTAGTATTCCAGCTCCTGGTTGCCGTAGCCGCACAGGCCGATCTGGCAGCCGTTGCCGTCGTAGGTGTTCCACAGGGTCGTGTTCAGCGTCGCGCCATTGAATTCATCGGACCACAGCAGCGTGCCGATGACGGGACTGGTGACGCTGGCCGATGCCGGCACGCCATACGCCAGCACGATACTGGCGGCAACGGCGGACAGTACGAATTTCTGTTTTTTCACAATGACTCCTCGTATCCAAACTTCCTCATATTCGGATCGGACGGGCGTCCAATCCGCACCTCGCCGGCATCAGCGATGCCGGCTAAACCGCCTGCGGCGAGGGAGAGTGGAACGCACTGCTGCGAGGGAAAAATGGGCGCGGGGGCGCCTTCGCGACGAGGCGTTTCGGTTGCAACTGCAGTCTCCTTGCCGGCCAGGTCAGGGCCTGGACTAGCTTTCTTTTTTAGAGTTGGAAACGATTCCAATTCCATCTGCAAAATATATTCCGATAAATATTTTCTGTCAACGAAAAAGCGCAACAGTGTGGCGCTCGGTTAGACTAGCGGCTTGCAAGGAGAAGACTTTTGGATCTGATCAAACTGACGGGATTGTTCGCCATGACGGCGCTGGCGGAGATAGTCGGCTGCTATCTGCCGTGGCTGGCGCTCAAGCAAGGCAAGACCGCGTGGCTGCTGCTGCCGGCGGCGTTGTCGCTGGCCCTGTTCGCCTGGCTGCTGACGCTGCATCCGACCGCCGCCGGCCGCACCTACGCCGCGTATGGCGGCATGTACATCGCGGTCGCGTTGCTGTGGCTGCGCTTGGTCGACGGCGTCGCCCTCACCCGCTGGGATCTGCTGGGCGCCGGCTTGGCATTGGCAGGCATGGCCGTGATCGCCTTCCAGCCCTCCACCCTGCGCTGAGCTGTGCGAAAATGCCGGGCTTTGCTACTGCCAAAAAGCCCCGCATGATCCACTCCCCTCTCTCAGACCGCGACGTCCGCCGCATCGAGCGCCATGCGCGGGCGGCCGATACCGCCCGCTTCCTGCATCCCGTCCAGCAGGCGCTGCTGCACCGGCGCGGCTGGCTCAAGATGCTGGCCCCGCGCGCCAGCGGCGGCGCCGAGTTGCCCTTGCCGGAGGTGGTGCGGCTGGAGGAAGCCGTCGCCGCCGTCGATGGCAGCATGGGCTGGGTGCTGACGCTGTGCGCCGGCGCCGGCTGGTTCGCGGGCTTCCTGGCGCCGGAGCTGGCGCGCGGCATCGTCGGCACGCCGCGCGTTTGCCTGGGCGGCAGCGGCGCGCCGACCGGCCATGCCGATCTGGAAGGCGACGGCTACCGCATCAGCGGCCGCTGGGACTACGCCAGCGGCGCACCGATGGCCACGCATTTCACCTTGAACGCCGTGCTGCGCCAAAACGGCCAACCGCTGCTCGACGAACACGGCACGCCGCGCATCCGCGCCTTCCTGGTGCCGGCGTCGCAGGTGCAGATCGTGCCGTCGTGGGGCAGCATCGGCATGCGCGCCAGCGCGTCGCACAGCTATCGCATCGATGCTGAATGGGTGAGCAAGGAGCATGGATTTACCATTGCCGCGGACGCCGCCACGGCCGAGGGCCCGCTGTACCGCTTTCCGTTTTATTCGCTGGCCTTTGTCACGCTGGCCGCCAATATGGCCGGCATGGCGGCGCACTTCATGCGCCTGGCGCGGCCATGCATGGAGCGGCGCAGGCACGCCGCCAAGGGACTGCCGCTGCTGGAGGTGCCCGAGGTCGCCGCGCTGCTGCGCGACAAGGAGCACAAGCACGCCGAGGCGCGCGCGCGTTTTTACGATGTGCTGGACCGCAGCTGGGCGACGGTGGCGGGCGGCGCGCAGCTAAGCGCGGACGACATGCTGGCGGTGCAGGCCAGTTCGCTGGAACTGGTCGCCGCTTCGCGCGCGGCGGTCGACGAGCTCTACCCGTACTGCGGCCTGTACGCGGCACACGAAGACAGCGCCATCAACCGCGTCTGGCGCGACTTCCACACAGCGAGCCAGCACTCGCTGCTGCTGCCCTAGTTAGTCCACCGTGATGGCGAGGTCGCGGCCGCGCGTGGCGGCGTTGCCGGCGTAGTCTTCGGCGCTGATGCGCAGGATGTAGTTGCCGGGACCGAGCGCGCCGACCTTCCATGCGCCAGGCGTCAGCTTGCCGCCGCGCAGCGTGTTGTTGATCGCATAGACGAAGCGCGTTTCCGCCGCGCCGTGCACGGTAATGCCGCTGCTGGCCGCGTAGGCCAGCTTGACCGCTTCGCGGTTGCGCGGCAGGCGATCGTACTGCTGCGTGATCAGCGGTTGCTCCATGCCAGGGATGGTTTCGCCGTCGGCGTTCAGCAACTGGTAGCCGATCTTGTACAGGCCCAGGCGGCGGCGTTTCTGGCCGCCATCCATCTGGTCGAAGGCGTCGACGACGATCTGCACGTCACCTAGACTGCGCGGCACCAGCAGGCGGTTGTCGACCTTGTCTTTCAAGATTTTGCCGTTGGCGTCGACCAGGCTGATGCTCTGGATTTGCGGCGCCACCGTATCTTCCAGGTCGATGAACGGCAGGCTCAACGGATTGAGCGCGTCGCCGTTCGGCTTGTAGTCCAGGTGCACGTGGGCCATGCGGTTGACCGTGCCCAGCGTCTCGCCGACCACGAAGCGCGTGCCGCGCTTGACGCGCACGGCGTCGGCCGCGCCCTTCTCGTTCTTCAGCAGCTGGAAGCGCGGATCGATGACCTTGTCCCGGCCGTCGCGGCCGACGCGCATGTGGATGTACTGCAGGCCGTCGAGCGCGATGCCCTCCGACAGTTCGCCATAGCCCCAGCTGGCGCGCGGGTCGCTGATCTTGCCGGCGGTGACCGCCAGCACCGGCGTGCCGATGGCGGCCTGCACGTCGAGGCCGGAGTGGAAATGGTCGCGGCTCTCGCCGTCGAAATTGCCGCGCACCTCGCCCATCAGGCCCACCACTTCGTGCGCCTTGTTCTGCGGCTTGACCGGCCACAACATCGTGGCGCCGTGCGCGGGCAGGCCGGGCAGCGGTTCCGGCGCCGGCGCCGCTTCACCGGCCGGCGGCACGCCGACGTGATGCAGGCGGAAGGTGGCGGCGTCCGTCACGAACAGCGAGCCATCCTTGGACAGCGCAATGCCGCGCGGCGCGTACAGGCGCACGCCGCCGTCCGGGCCATAGCCGGGCTGGGCCGGGCGGTCGATGTCCTGCACCGACACCACCTCCCCTGCCGGCGTGATCTGCGCCAGGCGGCCATGCGAGCTGCTGGCCAGGTAGAGATAGCCGTCGGGCGTCAGCGCGATGCCGACGGGCGAGCGCAGCAGCGAGTTGCGGTCGTCCTCCTTGGCCACGGCCACGGTACTGACATTGCCGTTCTTGTCCAGTTTGCGGATGGCGTTGTTGCCGGTGTCGGCGATGTACAGGTCGCCGGCGGCGCTGAGCGCCAGGCCGGTCGGCGTATCGAACAAGGCCTGCGCCGCAGCGCCATCGGTCAGCCCGGCGCGCTTGCCGCCGGCGATGGTGGTGACGTCGCCGTTGGTGGCGATGCGGCGGATGCGGTCGTTATACGTGTCGGAAACGTAGACCACGCCTGCGGCATCGACGGCGACGCCGATCGGGCCGTTGAACTGCGCGGCCGCGCCCTTGCCGTCCTTGTCGCCCGCCAGGCCGTCGCCGGCCAGTGTCGAGACCACGCCTTGCGGGCTTATTTTGCGGATGGCGTTGTTGCCGGTATCGGCCACATACAGGTTGCCGGCGGCGTCGACCGCCAGGCCAGACGGGGTGTTGAACGCGGCCGCCTTGCCGCTGCCTTCCGCGTAGCCCTCTTCGCTGCCGGCCAGCGTGGTGGTGGTGCCGGCCAGGTCGATCTTGCGGATGCTGTTGTTGCCGCCGCCGTCGGCGACGTACAGGTTGCCGTCCTTGTCCAGCGCCACGCCGAAGGGATCGGCAAAGCGCGTGCGCCTGGCGCTGCCATCGCCGGCGCCTGGCAAGCCGTCGCCGGCGATGGTGCTGACGCGGCCGCTCCAATGCGTCGGCGTGCCCTGCGTGGCCGATGGCCGCGCCACCGAGCCGATCGCATCCGGCGTGGCGGCCGGCTTCTTCACCACCACCCAGGCGACACCGCCGCCCACCGCCGCACCGCCCAGCGCCAACGCGGCGAGAGCTAACTTGAATTGAGTCGGAGTCACTTGCCTTAGCCTAAAAGTTGATCCATAGAAAGGTAGCTTAACCGATCTTTAGCACTTCAACAATTACCAAGGCGGTGTCAGTGCCGACACCGAAGTAAAAAAAAAAGCCCGCTACGGGAGCGGGCTAAATCTATTTCCTTGGAGGAGAATAGAGGAGACAGGTGAAGTATGCTGCGGCGCGGAATATACGTCCAATTTATATTGATAATGGCAGACATTCATAATTTCGATAACCAACAAAAAAGCCCCAGGCCGCTGGGCGTGGGGCTTTCCGTTCCGCGGGACTGGGCGGTTTATTTGCTGACGTCGGTGGCGTAAGGCAGCACGCGCGAGGCCATGCGGGTGTCGGTTTTGAGCAGGCCGACTTCGTCCGCCAGGATGTGCACCGCTTCGTTCAGCAGCACGTCCTTGGCCGCCTTGGCGGCTTTTTCCGCTTCCAGCTCGGCCGCCAGCGTGCGCTCGGAACCCTGCAGGCCGTCGTCGCTGCGCAACGCGCCCTTGACGCCCGCCACCTTCGGCACCGGCGCCGTCTTGCCGCTGGCCGGCTTGGCGGAGATGGCCTTGTTCAGCGCATCCCGCGGATCCGGCACCAGGATCGGATCGTCGGCGCCCGGCGTGTTGGCCAGCAGGCGCGCTTCACGCAGCTTGGAGCGCGCTTCCTGCGTCTCGCGTTCCTTGCGGCGCACGGTTTCGTTCAGCGAGATCGAATTTTCCTTGCGCTGCTTCTTGACCAGCGCGATATCCTCGGCCAGGTACTGGAAGTCCTTGTCCTTGGCCACCCGCGCGTCGTGCTTCTTGTCCAGCAGCGGTACGATTTCCTTGACCTCGCCGGCGGCGATGTAGACCGCCGGTTTGATCTGGGTCCACGGCAAGGCGTTGTCGTAGCTCGATTCGCCGAAGCTGTCGGAGTCCGACATGGTCGGCAGCTTGATGTCCGGCGTGACGCCGCGCAGCTGCGTGGTGCCGCCATTGATGCGGAAGAATTGCGCGATCGTGAACTTCAGCTCGCCGTAGTGCACCTTGTCGTTCTGCGCGAAGCGGTCGAGGCCGAACAGCGTCTGTACCGTGCCCTTGCCAAAGCTGGGCTCGCCGATGATGATGCCGCGGCCGTAGTCCTGGATCGCGGCGGCGAAGATCTCGGAGGCCGAGGCCGAACCGCGATTGATCAGCACGCCCAGCGGACCGTCCCAGGCCATGCCGGCGTTGGTGTCGCTTTCGACTTCGACCTTGTTGTCGGCGCTGCGCTGCATCACCACCGGGCCCTTGTCGATGAACAGGCCGGTCAGCTCGACCGCCTCGTTCAGCGAGCCGCCGCCGTTGTTGCGCAGGTCGATCAGCACGTTGTCGACCTTGTCCTTCTTCAGCTCGCCCAGCAGGCGGGCGACGTCGCGGGTGGCGCTCTTGAAGTCCTTGTCGCCCTTGCGGCGCGCCTCGAAGTCCTGGTAGAAGGTCGGCAGCGAGATCACGCCGATGCGGCGCTTGACGGCGCCGTCCTTGACTTCCAGGATCGATTTCTTGGCCGACTGCTCTTCCATGCTGATCTTCTGGCGCACCAGCGAGATCACGTTGTGCTTAGCGTCCGGGCCGGCGTCGGCCGGCAGGATTTCCAGGCGCACGGTGGAATCCTTGGCGCCGCGGATCAGCGCGACGACGTCGTCCAGGCGCCAGCCCAGCACTTCGGTCATCGGCGTCTTCTCGTCCTTGGCGACGGCGACGATGCGGTCGCCGACCTTGATCTTGCCGGACAGGCCGGCCGGGCTGCCGGTCACCACTTCGCGCACCACGGTGTAGTCGTCGCGCGTCTGCAGCACGCAGCCGATGCCTTCCAGCGACAGGCGCATGGCGATGTCGAAGTTCTCGGCGGCGCGCGGGCCCAGGTAGTTGGTGTGCGGCTCGATCGACATCGCGTAGGCGTTCATGAAGATCTGGAACACGTCCTCGTTGGTCAGCTTGCGCGACGGGCTCAGGTAGCTTTCATAGCGCTTGTCCAGCGTCTCGCGGATCGCCTTGTCGTCCTTGCCGGCCAGCTTCAGGCGCAGCCATTCGTTCTTGACGCGCTTGCGCCACAGGTCCTTGACCTCGGCCTCGCTCTTGCTCCACTCGGCCTTTTCGCGGTCGTACTGGTAGCTCTCGTCGGTGGTGAAGTCGAATTTGGTCTTCAGCAGTTCGCGCGCATAGCCGATGCGGTCGTTGAAGCGCTGCTGGTAGAGATTGAAGATGGCGAAGGGAACGCTGAGGTTCTCGCCGGTGATGGCGTCGTCGAGGCGGGTGCGCACGATGGCGTACTGGTCGATGTCGGCCTGGGTGAAGAACATTTTCTCCGAGTCCAGCGACTTGAAATAGCGGTCGAAGATCTTTTCCGACATCGCATCGTCCAGCGGCGTGGACTTGTAGTGCAGTTTCGTGAGGACACGCGAGGCCCATACGGCCGCCTGGGTCTGTCCAGCCTGTGGCTTGAGGGGGGTGTCCGCCGTTTTTTCCGGCACGGCCGCGCCGGCCTGAACTGACAGGGCCGCAAGGACGGCCACCAACAGCATTTGCTTCTTCATCGGCTTACTCCGAAACGTAATCAATCATTTATTGGGTGTTGCAAAGCGCTATTCCATTCTACAGGATAGCAGCCGCAACACGGCACTGGTAATCCAGAGTTTCCCTGCCTAAGCTTAAGGGTAACTGAAATGAAACCAGGGCAATGTGCGGCCCTGGCCGCATGGGTACTGATATTCAGGCAATTTTCTCTTCAAGTCATTGTTTTCAAAAACAAAAAGTTTTGAGCATGCACTCCAAATTGTTGCTCAATAGAAAATTTCTGGTATCATGCTCGTCATACGCATGATTTTACGGTCCGCCGGCAACACTGCCGGCAGCGGCCACCCGCCTCCTACCGATGAGGCGCCCTAGTTGTTGGTACCTCATGCAGTCGCTCCCCCGCCCCCGGAGCATGCTCGTTTCAGAGCGATCTCAAACCGCAGCACATTTTCTCTAAAGAGAACCATGAAAACAATAATCAATCCCCGTAACTGGGGTGTCGGTACGAAAATTACCGTTTTTACTTTTGGCCTGATCAGTTTGATCCTGGCGATCCTGCTCACCCTGATCAACATGAGCACCTCGGCCATGTTGAAAGAGCGCGCCAAGGCCAATGTCGCCAACTCGCTGGACGGCATCAGCAATACCGTCGAGGTCTTCAACACCGCCATGACCAATGAAGCGTCGAGCTTTGCGCGCCTGTTCGCGGCCAATTTCAGCAACGGCGGCTTCACGCTGGATCCGGCCGCCAAGGTCGAGATCGGCGGCAAGCCGACGCCATCGCTGCTGCACGGTGGCAAGGCGCTGAACCTGGACTTCGGCATCCCCGACAAATTCACCAACGACACCGGCGTGGTGGCCACCATCTTCGCCGCCGACGGCGACGAATTCGTGCGCGTGACCACGTCGCTGAAGAAAGAGAACAGCGAGCGCGCCGTCGGCACCCAGCTCGACCACGCCCACCCGAGCTACAACCTGCTGCGCGCCGGCGGCAGCTACATCGGCCTGGCCACGCTGTTCGGCAAGCAGTTCATCACCCAATACGATCCGATCAAGGACGGCAGCGGCAAGGTCATCGGCGTGCTGTTCATCGGCCTGGATATTTCCAAGAACATGAACATGCTCAAGGAAAAAATCAAGGCCATCAAGATCGGCGACACCGGCTACATCTACGTGGTCAACGCCGCCGCCGGCAAGGTCCAGGGCAACGCGCTGGTGCACCCGACCAAGGAAGGCAGCAGCCTGCTCGACAGCAAGGGCAACGACGGCCGGCCGTTCATCAAGGATATGCTGGAGGCCAAGGAAGGCAGCATGCGCTACGACTGGGCCGACAAGGACGGCGAGACGCCGCGCGAGAAAATGGTCGAGTTCCACACCTTCAAGCCGTGGAACTGGCTGATCGTCGGCGGCACCTATACCGAGGAAATCACCCGGGAGGCCGGCCAGCTGCGCAACCGCTATGCGCTGCTGGGCCTGGTCTCGCTGCTGCTGTTCGCCGGGGTGCTGTTCCTGCTGGTGCGCACCGTAGTGTCGCGTCCGCTGGCGCGCGCCGAGGAAGCGGCCACCCGCATCGCCCAGGGCGACCTGGACGTACATCTGGTCATCGACAACAAGGATGAGATCGGCCTGGTGCTGCGCTCGCTGAACGGCATCAGCAGCAACCTGTCGAACGTGGTCGGCCAGGTGCGCCGTGGCGCCGAGCAGATCACCACCGCCTCGGGCGAAATCGCCAGCGGCAACCTGGACCTGTCGCAGCGCACCGAAGAACAAGCCTCCAGCCTGGAAGAAACCGCCGCCTCGATGGAGCAATTGAGCAGCGCCGTCAAGCAGAACGCCGAAAACGCCGCGCAAGCCAACCAGATGGCGATGGCCGCCTCCGGCATCGCCGCCAAGGGGGGCGAAGTGGTGGCGCAGGTGGTCGATACGATGGGGTCAATCAACGCCTCGTCGCGCAAGATCGTCGACATTATCTCGGTCATCGACGGCATCGCCTTCCAGACCAACATCCTGGCGCTGAACGCGGCGGTGGAAGCGGCGCGCGCCGGCGAGCAAGGCCGCGGCTTCGCGGTCGTGGCGTCGGAAGTGCGCAACCTGGCGCAACGCTCGGCCACCGCCGCCAAGGAGATCAAGGCGCTGATCGATGACTCGGTCGGCAAGGTCGAGGTCGGCAGCAAGCAGGTCGAGCAGGCCGGCACGACGATGCAGGAAGTGGTCGACAGCGTGCGCCGCGTGACCGACATCATGGCCGAGATCAGCAGCGCCAGCGAAGAGCAGCGCGCCGGCATCGGCCAGGTGCACGAAGCCATCGCACAGATGGACCAGGTGACGCAGCAGAACGCGGCGCTGGTGGAAGAAGCGGCGGCCGCCGCCCACGCGCTGCAGGACCAGGCGCACGAGCTGGAAGACGTGGTCAAGATCTTCAAGCTGGGCAACAACGAGGGCTCGTCCAAGCCGCGCAGCGAGCAGTCGCGCCGCCTGGCACTGAAGTAATCGCCGCCTCGACAGCGCAAGCCGCCACCGTCTGCACGGTGGCGGCTTTTCTCTTTTATGGCGTGTCAGTCGAAGGCGACGTCCTCAAGCCGGAAGCGGAATTTGCGCCGCTCGGGTTGATCCCAGCCTACGCCCGGACAGTTTGAGCAGGGTGTCGGTGTCCACCTGCAAACTCATTGTGGATTTCATTCGATTTTCCCTTCTATTTTGTCCTATTTTCTTCAAGTTAGACCGATAGCCGGCGTAAGCGTTCAGTTGAAAAAATACGAAAAAAGTAGAAGGAAATAGAAGAGAAAGTAGAAGACTTTCCACAGGGCGCCGTGGCAACCTCCCCCGCCCTCTGCTCTGCGGCGGCAATCAGTGGGTAAGCCGGTTTTATTCTATAATCGCGGCATGGGTCATTACTCCAAGCACCGTCGCCTGCACAGCCTGATCGTCTCCCTCGCGATCCTGCTGAACCTGTTCGCGCCTGCGATCAGCCATGCGGTAACGTCGCTGACGCGCGACCCGCTGGCGCTGGAGCTGTGCAGCGCGACGCCGGCCAACACCCAGGCGCCAATCAAGCCAGCCGCTCATGGCGCCAAGCATTGCGTCTTCTGCGCGACCCACGCCGACACCTACGCGCCGCCGCCGTTGGCAGCCGGCCTGCAAGCCGTACTGTACGGCCATGAGGTTTACCCGGCACTGCGCCACGCCGCCCCTGCCGCGCGCGTCGTCTGGTCCAGCGCCCAGCCGCGCGCGCCGCCCGCGCTGTCCTGATACCGATAGCCGCACGCTAACGCCGCGCCCTTTCTGGCGCCGGCCGCCGTGCATCCGTCTCATCCGATAAGCAGGATATCCATGCAACGACGTTTATTCATCACATCGCTGGCCGCGCTGCCGCTGGCCGCGCAAGCCGCCTTCACCGGCATCGACATCACCGGCAGCAGCATCGGCCCGGACTACAAACTGTTCTACGGCGATGGCAAGCCCGCCTCGCTGCGCGACTTCAAGGGCAAGTATGTGCTGCTGTTCTTCGGCTTCACGCAATGCCCGGATGTCTGCCCGACCGCCTTGTCGCGCGCGGTGGAAATCAAGCGCCTGCTGGGCGCCGACGGCGACAAGATCCAGGTCGTGTTCGTCACCATCGACCCGGAGCGCGACACCGCGCCGCTGCTGGCCGAATACATGCGCGCCTTCGACCCGACCTTTGTCGCCGTACGGGGCAACGCCGAGCAGACCGCCAAGGCTGCGGCCGACTTCAAGATCTTCTACCGCAAGGTGCCGAGCGGCAGTTCGTACTCGATGGACCACACCGCCCTCACCTACGTGTTCGACGCCAGCGGCAAGATCCGCCTGGCGCTCAAGCATGAGCAAACCGCCCAGCAGTGCGTCGCCGACCTGCGCCAGCTGATGAACCCTAAAAAAGAAACCGGCTTCCTGAAAGGCCTCTTCCAATGAAAAAACTACTCTCCCTGCTGCTTCTCGCAGCCCTGCCCGCGCTGGCCCAAGTAACGGTCGGCGAACCATGGGTGCGCGCCACCGTCGCCCAGCAGAAAGCCACCGGCGCCTTCATGACGCTGACCTCGACGCAAGGCGCCAGCCTGGTCGGCGCCAGTTCGCCGGCCGCCGGCGTGGTCGAAGTGCACGAAATGAAGATGGTCGACGACGTCATGCGCATGCGCCAGATCGCCGTGCTGGAACTGCCGGCCGGCAAACCGGTCGCGCTCAGTCCGGGCGGCTATCACCTGATGCTGCTGGAGCTGAAGCAGCCGCTGAAGGATGGCGACAAAGTGCCGCTGACGCTGGAGATCGAAGACGCGCAGAAGGTGCGCAGCAAGATCGTGGTCGAGGCGCCGGTCAAGCCGCTCAATGCGGCAGCCATGCACCACTAGTCAATCCCGCGACGCCGGCCGCCCACCAGCCGGCGCCGCCGATCAGCAGATACGGCCAGGACCGCAGCGAGATTTTCCAGTCGACGGTGGATGGCCAGAAGGCCAGGAACTGCGGCGCCACGGCAAACGCCAGCGCCACGTCGATCCACTGGAATTGCAGACCGCTGCGGGTGCGCCACCACGCCACCGCGAACGGCAGCAGCACCACCACAAACGGCGCCAGCGCGGACGGCGCCGCGTTGTACCAGCGCACCCGCGTCAGGCGCACCGAGCCCAATTCCCAGCCCTGTCCTATCCGGCGCGGTATCACCGTGAACGCGGCGGGACGGGCGCCAGTCAGCAGGCCGGCGACGAAATGCGCCAGCTCGTGGCAGATGGTGCCGGCCAGCGTGAACAGAAAAAAGAAGGGATGCCGCGCAGACAAGGCGCGGATCAGCAGCGCCAGCAACAGGGACGGCGCCAGGTAGATCAAAAGGTCGCGATGGTGGCACAGCCACGCGGGCGCGAGCGCACTACATTCAAACAGGCTGCTCATGGCCGCATCGTCGCACGGCGGCCGAAGCGCGTCAATTTCTCCCGTTTCGGGAGACGGCGCTACGCCCTTTTCGCAGCATCGGCTTTGTTTTGTCAATCGTTCAGCAGCGAATGGCTCCGGCCCTTCCATTTTCAAATACTCAAAAGACATTGCCTTTCGGCAATTCATGACCTATGATGAATTTACAAACAGGCCCAAACCGCGCCTGTGGTTGCATTTACAACAGCCAAACAATATGCTGCTCACCGAACACACCGCCGCCCCGATCCCGATCCGTAAAGGACCGCCACGGCCCCAAGATGCAATAACGCCGATCCCGGCCGCCGCCACCTCCCATGAGATGACGAGCGAAGACGAAATCGGCGATACGCTGACCCTTTTGGCCGCGAACGGCGACGCGATCTCGATGTACGTGACCGGCAGCCGTGAGGCGGTGCTTGGACGCATTCTATCGGTCGACCCCGAGTTGCCGCATTTCGTGATGGAACTAAACGAAGGCGCAACCCTACCGCCCGGCAAGGTCACCTTTGTCGCCGTGCTGCGCACCGCGAAACTGCAATTTCACCTGTCCAACCCGGAATGGAGCTCGGTGCCCGGCAAGCCCCAGCTGATCCCGATGATATTCCCGGAAACCTGCGCGGTGCTGGACCGGCGTTCCTCGGAGCGCGTGGAAACGCCGCTGGGCGCCAACCTCATGGCCGCGATGGAGATCCTCGGCACCCCTCATGAGTGGTCGATATACGATGTCTCGCTGGGCGGGATCGGCCTGCGCTGCTCAAAAATCGAGGCGAAGGGCCTGCTCAAGGGCCGCAAACTGCCGGATGTGCGGCTGGAACTGGAGGAGGAAACCCTCCTCGTCACGGAACTGGAAGTCCGCTTCACGCGCGCCTTCCGTTCCTTCCTGCTGGGCGAGCAGATCCATATCGGCTGCAAGTTCAGCAATCTGACACCGGAGACCGAAAGCCAGATCCGGAGCCTGATGGATGAGATGAACAATGTCCCGCCGCAGCGGTGAAGATGGCCGAGTCGCTGACGGCTAACCTTCAACTAGTCAGCGGGGTTGAACTTTAATGCTTGTCGCTTTGGCTCGTTTTGCCCGCATCGCCTGGGCCGATATAGCGGTCAAGGAACGCCAGCAACTTACTGTAGTAGATAAGTTCATTACGGATGTAGAAGATACCGTGCCCTTCGTCTTCAAACGTCAACCACTCTACTTTCTTGCCCAGCTTCCCTAGAGACGCCTTCATCTTTTCGGCGTGTGAGATCGGGACGCGCCGATCCAGTTCCCCATGAATCAAGAGAACAGGCGCACGAATTTTGTCTGCGTGTTTCAGCGGAGACACGTCGTCAAATCTGCCGGGTTCTGAGCGAACGTCGCCGATACGGCTCAACATCCACTCTCTCGTCTCCTTGCTTTTGACTCTGTCTGAACCATCATGGAACATGTATTCGATATCGGACACGCCTGCGAAGCTGACGGCGCACTGGTACAACTCCGGGGTCTTGACCAAGCCCCACAAAGCCGCGTAGCCGCCGAAACTGGAGCCGACAATGCAGATACGTGCGGGATCGGCGATCCCTTGCGCGATCAGTTGCTGGACGCCGGCGGTGATGTCATCCTGCATGGCCCGGCCCCACTGGCCAAATCCAGCCTCTTCGAAACGGCGGCCAAAACCCGTCGAACCACGAAACTGCGGCTGAAACACCGCATAACCGTGGGCGGAGAGAATTTGCACTTCTTCATTCCAGCCCCAATAGTCACGTGCCTGGGGCCCACCATGAATCAGTACCACCAACGGCGTAGGTCCGGCTGCCTCAGCGGGCCGAGTCAGAAATGCGGGCACTTTGAAACCGTCCGGCGCGGTGTAGGTGTATGACTTCATCGGCCGCAGTTCGGCGGCGGCCACCGAGGGCTTGCTGCGAGCGACAAGTCGCATTGAACCGTCGACCATATCCACCAAATACCAGCTGCCAGGCTCACTGTCGCTACGCGTATAGACCAGCACTTTGCCTTTCGGATCACCGCTGATGCGGTTGATACTGTTGGGCAAAGCCTTGTCCACGGACTGTTGCACACTTCCCCATTGGGCATCGAACCAAATTTCTTGTGGCACCATGCCACCGGTGGTGACGCGATCGAACGCGCTTTGCTCCAAGCCGTCCACGCGCAGGATGTCCTGTGTGGGGTGGCCAGCCAGCATGTCCGTCATTGTTTTTTGTTTGGTGTCGTAGTTAAATATGGCGTAGGTATCGCGTTCAAGGCGGCTAACGACAACCAATTGATCGACTTCGTCCGGCACATACATCGGCGTCCAGTATTCGTCGGTGATCTTGAACTCGACCAGCTTTTCCCATTCGGCGTCCGCCGATTTTTTGTACCAATTCGAAATAATGGACACATCTTTCCAGAACGCCGAATTGACCATGGTCACCGCGCGCAGTTGGCCACGCCGGTCAAAGGCACGCCGTATGGCCTTACCCCGGGGAAGGTCGAATTTGGTCTTGGCGCCCGTACGGGCATTGATCAGCGCGATGTCGCCGTCCTCGACATCGGTGTACACCAAAAGATTGGGGGATAGCGGCATGCCGGGTTCAGCATGGCCAATGACCTCCTCCCCCAAGTCGCGTCCTTTCTTGCCATTGAGATCGATGGTTTCGGCTACCAGCCCATAATTCACAGCCAGCAAATCGTTGCCCGCCCATGTTACTTCGCGCGGCGCTTTGGTGTAGCTGTAAAAACCTTCCATCGCACGTGCGCCGGCCTTCAGCAGGCGCGGCGTCAATGTGTCGGTATCGTACAAGACCAATCCGTAGTTGGTGCCATTGAAAATGATGCTGACAATGTGCTTGCCATCGGGAGATATGCTCGCGTAGCGGGTTCCCCGCGAATCGACCGCCTGGTCAATCTCCAACTGTGCCGCATGTCCCAACGACAAATTCAGCAATGCCCATGCAGCTAGCATTAAAAGTCGCATCGTTCCTCACAAAAAATCTGGTTACTTTCACAGCATACCAGTTCAATTTGCGAAAAATATATCGAATTCTCTCCAGGCAATATTTTACCATTGTCATCATACAACCGTGATGCGCATACCCTTGAGCACATCTGTATAAAAATCAAACAGTTAAACGTTTACATACTCAAGTCACTGAGTTATTTAGTTGTATGATGTCTGATATCTGAGCTATGATCGTCGCATCAAAGCAAGGAGACCGTATGACTACGCAACAAGCTGCCCCCACCAAAGTCCGCTGGATGATCCTGGCGATCCTGTTCGCCGTCACCACCATCAACTACGCCGACCGCGCCACCATCGCGATCGCCGGCCCCGAGCTGAAAAAGCTGCTGGGCCTGTCCCCGGTCCAAATGGGCTTCGTGTTTTCCGCCTTCGCCTGGTCCTACGTGCTGGCGCAACTGCCGGGCGGCTGGCTGCTGGACCGCTTCGGCTCCAAGATCACGTATTTCTTCAGCATCTTCCTGTGGTCGCTGTTCACCATGCTGATGGGCACCGTCGGCTTCTTCACCGGTGCCGCCGCCGTCACCGCGCTGTTCACGCTGCGCCTGCTGATCGGCGCCGCCGAGGCGCCCTCCTTCCCCGGCAACAGCCGCATCGCCTCGTCGTGGTTCCCGACCGCCGAACGCGGCACGGCCGCCGCCATCTTCAACTCGGCGCAATACTTCGCCACCGTGCTGTTCGCGCCGCTGATGGGCTGGCTGGTGCACAGCTTCGGCTGGGAAAGCGTGTTCTTCGTCATGGGCGGCCTCGGCATCGTGATGGCCTTCATCTGGCTGAAGATGGTCTACGGCCCCAAGGACCATGCGCGCATCAACGCCGCCGAACTGGAATACATCGCCGCCGGCGGCGCGCTGGTCGACCTGGAAAGCAAGGACAAAGCCGCCGCGACCAGCAAGCTCGACACCTGGTCCTGCATCCGCCAGTTGCTGGGCAACCGCATGCTGCTGGGTGTCTACATCGGCCAGTACTGCATCAACACGCTGACCTATTTCTTCCTGACCTGGTTCCCGGTCTACCTGGTGACCGAACGCCACATGACCATCCTGAAGGCCGGCTTCATCGCCGCGCTGCCGGCCGTGGCGGGCTTCCTCGGCGGCGTGCTGGGCGGCGTGATCTCGGACCGCCTGATCAAGTCGGGCAAGTCGCTGTCGGTGGCGCGCAAGACCCCCATCGTGTGCGGCATGATGCTGTCGATGTCGATGATCATCTGCAATTACGTCGAGGCCGACTGGATCGTGATCCTGGTGATGTCGCTGGCCTTCTTCGGCAAGGGCATCGGCGCGCTGGGCTGGGCGGTGGTGGCCGACACCTCGCCGAAGGAAGCCGGCGGCATGAGCGGCGCGCTGTTCAACACCTTCGGCAACACGGCCGGCATCACCACCCCGATCGTGATCGGCTACATCCTGCAGCAGACCGGCTCGTTCGCCGGCGCGCTGGTGTTCGTCGGCGCCAACGCGCTGGTGACCGTGCTGTGCTACCTGCTGATGGTCGGCGAGATCAAGCGCTTCGAGTTCAAGACGCCGGTGATGCGCAAGATCGAGCCGGCGCCCGGCGCGACCCAGACGGTTTAAGGTTGAGCGCCCCCCCGGGCCACCGCGGCGGCGCTGCTTGCGTAGGAAAATCCATGCTGCTGGAGAATCGCAATCAACTCCTGCGGGTCGCCGCCCAGCTTGAGGTTTTCCGCCACCCAGCCCAGCCAGTCGGGCGTCACCTCCATCCCCTCCTCCTCCATCGCGATGCCGGCGATCAGCCGCGCCAGCAGCGCGTTGATGCGCTTGGTGTCGATCAGGTGCTGGACCACCGGGTGGCCCGAATACGGATAAGGATAGAGCGTGCAATTGCCCAGCGCGGCCAGCCGGTGCGCGTGCATCGCGTCCAGGTTGACCGACTCGGTGGCGTTGGGCTGATCCGGCTTGGTGCCGAAGAGGATGTGCAGCGCGGTCCGCCCGCGCGGCAGCCCGGCCAGGTCGTAGTAACCGGAGGCCGGCGGATTCTGCGCCAGGTCGCGCATCACGGCCAGCCAGCGGCGCTCGTGATACAGCAAGGCCTGCCGCACGTCGAGGAAGGACAACGGCCCGAAGGCGATCACGCTGTCCGCCCCGAGCAGCAGCCCGTACATGACGGCGGCATATGCGCCCATCGACTGGCCGATGGTGATGACCTTGCTCGGCGCGATCTCCGCGATCAGCGCGCGCAGCGTCGCCACCGTTTCGTCGGGATGCCCGCCGAGGCCGGCGATCTTGCGGTGATACCAGGCGTTGCCGGAGTCGCGCACCAGCACCTTGTTGATGTGGAGGCCGCTGGTCTGTTCCAGCTTTTTCAGGCGCCCGTAGAAATCGAAGTTCGGCCGCGCTTCCCATGAAACGAAGCCGAACGAGATCACCAGTATTTCCCCCGCCACCACGCGATCGACCAGCACGTCCTCCGTGCTGGTCTGGACGCGCCGGTTATCCAGCGCGGGAAGGTCGGTAATCGAAAATGCCATGCATACAAGCGTACCCTACTGCGCCGTCACCGTCCACCAGTTGATGTTCCAGCCGCCGGCCCGGGCGAAGATCGCCAGGTCCTGCTGCCCCGCCGTCAGGTAGACGGTGCCGGTGATGGTGGTCCAGTTCTGCCAGCCGCCAGTGTTGGGCACCGCCAGCGCGGCCAGGTCGGTGGCGTTCTTGCTCAGCACCAGCTGGCCGCCGTTATTCGGGCTGGCGACGCGGAACTGCAGGTTGTACCAGCCCGTCTTCGGCACGTTGATCGGATAGCTCATCCAATCGTTGGTGTCGACATTGCCGACGTTGAAGCCGCCGCCGGCGTCGGTGGTGGTTTCCATGCGCATGCCGCTGTGGTTGCTGAACATCTCGGCCTCGATGCGCTGCCCGGCCTCCGCCTTCCAGTTCATCCAGTAGGCGATGCTCTCGTTGCGCACCAGCGGCTGCGTGCCGAAGCCGCGGAAGTAGTTCTCGATGGCGGCGTTGGTGGCGCTGCCGACATCCAGCGCGCCGAAGCCGCCGCCGTTATTGCTGTTGGTGACCATGCCCCAGCCCCACGAATTGGTGTCGCCGTTGGAGCCACCGTAGCTGACGGTCTTGTAGGCCCAGTTGGTCGCGGCCCAGCCGTACATATTGTAGATGTCGTAGGTCTTGCGCGTGACCTGGCCGCCGTAGCTGCCGGTCAGCGTCCACGGCTGGAATTCGCCGATCAGGAACGGCGTGTTCAGCGCGGTCAGCTTGTTGTTCCAGTCGCAGCTCTCGCCGGTGCCGCTGGCGTTGCAGTGCAGCCAGGTCGCGTGCATATTGGCCTGCGCCTGCGCGCCCTGCACTTCGTTCCATCCCCACAGCCCCGGATAGAAGTGCATCCAGAACGCCACGTTGGTCAGGCCGCGCGTGTTCGGGTTGCCGTAGGCGTCGATGCCGCTGTTGTGGCCGGGCAGCAGGATCACGTGGCTCGGATCCTTGGCGCGCACCACGTTGAACAGCTCGTAGGCGAAGGTGGCCAGCGTGTTGGCGTCGGTGCCCCACGGCTCGTTGAGCAGGTCATAGGCCGCCACCGAGGTGCGGTTCTTGTAGCGGCTGGCGATCATGTCCCACAGCCACTTGGTGCGGTCGCGGTAGGTGGTGTTGGTCCACATCTGCGCCGCGCCGACGCAGCCGTCGTGCTGCTCGCTGGCGGCCGCCTGGCCGCCGACCGCGCCGTGCAGGTCGAGGATCACGTACATGCCGCGCTTCTCGGCCTCGTTGATCGCGAAGTCCAGGTATTTCCAGGCGTCGGCGCGCAGCGTGTACGGCGTGGCCTCGTTCTCGATCAGGCTGTACAGGAAAGGCACGCGCACCACGTTCATGCCCATGCCCTTCATCAGGTCGAAGTCGCGGCTGGTGATCCAGCTGTCGCGGAACACCGACATCAGGCGCTCCTTCTCGGCCGCGCCGAAGCGGCCGCTCAGCGCCGTCTCCAGCTGGCACTGGGCGCCGATGCCGGCGCCGTTGTTGGACAGGTTGGAGTTCATCATCCACATCTCCAGCGCCAGCCAGTTGCCCAGGTTGACGCCGCGCAGGTTGACGCGGTTGCCGCTGGCGTCCACCCAGTACTTGCCGTTCTGGCGTATCGCCGGCAGGCTGACGCCGGTGGTCTCGGGCGTGAAGTTGATCCAGTTCAGGTTGAAGCCGCCGGCCTTGGCCTGCACGGTCAGGTTCTGCAGCCCCGCCGCCAGGTAGACGTGCGAATTGACCGTGGTCCAGGCCTGCCAGCCGCCGGTGTTCGGCAGCGCGGTGGTCTCGCCGATGGTCTTGCCGTTCTGCGCCAGCACCACCTGGCCGCCGCCGCTGGCCGAGGCCACGCGGTATTGCACGGTGTACCAGCCGGCGCTGGACGGATTGACCGAATACGTCATCGTGTCGTTGGCATCGATCCAGCCGACGTCGTTGCCGCCGCCGGTGTCGGTGGTCGCTTCGAGCGCCACGCCGACCATGCTGGTGTAGCTTTCCGCCTCCAGTTTGCCCGGCAAGGCGGTTTGCGCGTAGCCCGCGCCGGCTGCCGCCAGCCCGGCAAGGGCCAGCATCCATTTGATGCGGTGCTGCAGTGTCGTCTTCATGTAGTCTCCAGTTTTTTTAGTGATGAAGAACCGCTGTACAAACTGTGGAAGCGCTTCCACAATAGAATGGAAACGTTACCAAATTTGTATGAAAACTATACCACGATTGTTCTGCGCGTCAATCGCGACGCGCAGCGCTGTGTTGTTTAGTGGGAGTCGGTGTAGAAGCAGCGGCCGCAGGCCTGGCGATAGTTCTCATTGCCGCCGATGCTGATCTGCTCGCCGTCCTTGAGACGCTTGCCGTTTTCGTCGACGCGGATATTCATGGTCGCCTTCTTGCCGCAGCTGCAGATGTTTTTCAGCTCTTCGATATCGTCGGCCAGCGCCAGCAGATAAGCCGAACCGGGGAACGGGTCGCCGCGGAAGTCCGTGCGCAGGCCATAGGTGATCACCGGGACGCCCCTCACCTGCGCCAGCTGGTGCAGCTGCTGCACTTGCGCCGTGGTCAGGAACTGCGCCTCGTCGATCAGCAGGCAGGCGATCTTCTGGTCGATCTTGTCCAGGAAGTTGGTGTCGGCGTCGAACACCTCGGTCTCGCGCTGCGGTCCCAGGCGCGACGTCACCTTGCCGACGCCGTAGCGGTTGTCGATCGCGGCCGTGAACAGCCGCACGCGCTGGCCCTGCTCTTCGTAGTTGTGCGCCACCTGCAGCATCGCCGTGGATTTGCCTGCGTTCATCGCAGAGTATCGGAAATAGAGTTTTGCCACTGCAGCCTTCAAAAAAGTGCCTTCTAAAGTGCGGAATTATAAACCGTCGCACTCTCCGATTGCGCCTGCCTATTGCCGCAATAGAAAACATTTGTTTGCTACTTAATCGGATCCGCTTTAATATCACACCATCGACTGACCACTTTAAGGAGCAACACCATGAAAACCATCACCATCGTCCTCGCCGCCGCCCTGTTCGCCTCCACCGCCGTTTCGAGCGCCGTCTCGGCCCAGGAAACGTCGACCGAGACCTATTCCGGCTATACCGGCTTCGTCTCGACCAAGACCCGCGACCAGGTCAAGGCCGAGTTGCGCCTGGCCCAGCAACGGGGCGAAGTCGTCTCCGGCGAACAGTATCCCGGCGCCCTGCTCGACGCCGCGCCACAGGGCAAGACCCGCGCCGAAGTCCGCGCCGAAGCATTGGCGCACGCCAAGACCAAGGGCGGCGCATCGGTGGAGAACAGCCTGTAATCGTCGGAGCAGCATCGGCCGAAAAAGCGCATACTTGCTTTTAATGCAGCAAGGAGACCGTTATGCGCACACCCGCGTTGTTCACCCTGATCGGCAAGACGCCGCTGGTCGAGATTACCCGTCTCGACACCGGTCCTTGCCGGCTGTTCCTCAAACTGGAATCGCAAAACCCCGGCGGCTCGATCAAGGACCGCATCGGCCTGGCGATGATCGCGGCGGCCGAGAGCGACGGCCGGCTCAAGCCCGGCGGCACCATCATCGAAGCCACGGCCGGCAACACGGGCCTGGGCCTGGCGCTGGTCGGACGGCTGAAAGGCTACCGCGTGCTGCTGGTCGTGCCGGACAAGATGTCGACCGAAAAAGTGCTGCACCTGAAGGCGCTTGGCGCCGAGGTCCGCACCACCCGCTCCGACGTCGGCAAGGGCCATCCCGAGTACTACCAGGACTACGCCGCGCGGCTGGCCGCCGAGACGCCGGGCGCCTGGTTCGCCGACCAGTTCAACAACCCCGCCAATCCGCTGGCGCATGAAACCACCACCGGCCCCGAGATCTGGGAGCAGATGGCGCACCAGGTCGACGCCATCGTGGTCGGCGTCGGCTCGTCCGGCACGCTGACCGGGCTGACGCGCTACTTCCGCAACGTCGCCCCGCACGTCGAATTCATCCTGGCCGATCCCAAGGGCTCGATCCTGGCCGAGTACGTCGCCACCGGCCACGTCTCGGAAACCAGCGGCTCCTGGGCGGTGGAAGGCATAGGCGAAGACTTCATCCCCGCCATCGCCGACATGAGCGCGGTGACCAAGGCCTACACCATCGCCGACCAGCAAAGCTTCGACACCGCGCGCCAGCTGCTGCGCGAGGAAGGCATACCGGGCGGCTCGTCCACCGGCACGCTGCTGGCGGCGGCGCTGCAGTACTGCCGCGAACAGACCACGCCCAAGCGCGTGGTCAGCTTCGTCTGCGACACCGGCACGCGCTACCTGTCCAAGGTCTACAACGACGGCTGGATGCGCGACCAGGGCCTGCTGCCGCGCAAGCCGCACCACGACCTGCGCGACCTGATCGGCCGCCGTTTCGACGCCGGCGAAGTCATCAGCGTCATGCCGGACGACACGCTGATGATCGCCTTCAACCGCATGCGCGCCGCCGACGTGGCTCAGCTGCCAGTGCTCTCAAGCGGCCGCCTGGTCGGCATCATCGACGAATCCGACCTGCTGATGACGGTCGAGAACCAGCCCGAGCGCTTCAACAGCCCGGTCGGCGCGACCATGACGCGGCGGCTGGAGATCCTGCCGCCGTCGGCCGACCTGCACGCGCTGCGCGCCACGCTGGAGCGCGGCCTGACCGCCGTGGTGGCCGAAGGCGACACCTTCTACGGACTGATTACCCGCTACGACCTGCTCAACCATCTGCGAAGGACGCTATCTTGAACCAAGCAGCCGCGAAAAAAGCCGCGCTCGCCACCCGCGTCATCCACGCCGGCCAGTCGCCCGACCCATCGACCGGCGCCATCATGCCGCCGATCTACGCCACCTCCACCTTTGTCCAGGAAAGCCCCGGCGTGCACAAGGGGCTGGACTACGGCCGCTCGCACAACCCGACCCGCTGGGCGCTGGAACGCTGCGTGGCCGACCTGGAAAGCGGCGCCCAAGGGTTCGCCTTCGCCTCCGGCCTGGCCGCGATTTCAACGGTACTGGAACTGGCCGACGCCGGCTCGCACATAGTCGCCGGCGACGACATGTATGGCGGCACCTACCGTTTGTTCGAGCGCGTGCGCCGCCGCAGCGCCGGCCACGACTTCACCTACGTCGACCTGACCAAACCGGAAAACCTGCTGGCCGCGATCAAGCCCGAAACCAGGATGGTGTGGGTCGAAACGCCGACCAATCCCATGCTCAAGCTGGCCGACCTGCAGGCCATCGCCCGGATCTGCCGCGAGCGCGGCATCATCGCCGTGGCCGACAACACCTTCGCCAGCCCGCTGGTGCAACGCCCACTGGAACACGGCTTCGACATCGTGGTGCACTCGACCACCAAGTATCTGAACGGCCACTCCGACATCATCGGCGGCATCGCGGTGGTCGGCGGCGAGCCGCACCAGCAGGCCTGGCGCGAGCAGCTGGCGTTCCTGCAGAACTCCGTCGGCGCCATCGCCGGCCCGTTCGACAGCTTCCTCGCGCTGCGCGGCGTCAAGACGCTGGCGATCCGCATGGAGCGCCACTGTCAAAGCGCGCTGGAACTGGCGGGCTGGATGGAATCGCAGCCGGAAATCCGCAAGGTTTACTACCCTGGCCTGGCCTCGCACCCGCAGCACGCGCTGGCCAAGCGGCAGATGGAAGGTTACGGCGGCATCATCTCGATCGACCTGAACACCGACCTGCCCGGCGCGCGCCGCTTCCTGGAACGCTGCGAAGTGTTCGCCCTGGCCGAAAGCCTGGGCGGGGTCGAAAGCCTGATCGAACATCCGGCGCTGATGACCCACGCCACCATCCCACCGGCGCAGCGCGCGGCGTTGGGAATTGGCGACGGCCTGATACGGCTGTCGGTCGGAATTGAAGATATAGAGGATTTAAGGGCCGATATTCGCAGCTCGCTTGACGCTATTTAGATGCTAAGATCGCGCCATTCAGTATCCGGCACGAGACAGCATGGAATATATCCTCATCATCATCGGCATCCTGGCGCTCGGCTTTGCCTACTCGGTCGTCGTGGCCAGCGCCAAGCCTATCCCGGGCAGCAATTTCTACAAGGTGTCGAAGGACGGCCGCGTGCTGGCCGCCGCCGGGCAAAAGGTCAAGGCCCTGCGGCCCAAGGCCTCGGCGGAGGGCTTGAAGGTCAAGCTGCTCGGCGGCGACCGCCTGGGCGAATTCTTCATCCACGACCTGGTGGCCGAAGCCCACCTGCCCAATCCACGCGGCCTGCCCAAGGTGCGCCACAAAGACGGCAACGTCCGCAACAACAAGGTCGAGAACCTCGCCTGGAGCAAGGCCGAGGAAACCCCGGCCGAGGAGGAAACGAAGTAATCATTGGATCCAGGCTTACAGGATCCCGATTTCCTTGAGCCAGCTTTCAACGAGCGATGGCCACGACGACACCGGATGTTCCTTATCCCTGAGGCCGAAAGCGTGTCCGCCCTTGGCAAACAGATGGACCTCCGCCGGCACGCCTGCGCGATCAAGCGCCCCCGCATAGAGTGTACTGTTGCAGATCGGATCGACGGGGTCGTCCCAAGCTTGCAGCAGAAATGTCGGCGGCGTTTTCCCGGTGACGCGAATGCCGGGATCGAGTTTGCCACCAGCGCGGCACAGGTGGCCCGGATACAGCGCAACGGCAAAATCGGGGCGGCTGCTGAGCTTGTCAACCGCGTCGACCGGCTTGTAGGTCAGCGTGAACATATTGCTGGTCTGCGCAACCAGATAGCCGCCCGCCGAGAAGCCGATCACCCCGATTTTATTGGGATCGAGGTTCAATTCCTTGGCCCTGGACCGGACCAGCTTGATGGTCCTTTGCGCGTCCTGCAGCGCGCGCGGAACCTTCGGCGTGATGTGGCATTGGCATTTTTCATCCCAATGATGGTTACCACTGGGAACACGGTACTTGAGCAGCACGCAGGTGATGCCGCGTGCCGTCAGCCAGTCGCAGATTTCCGTGCCCTCCAAATCCATGGCCAGGACCTTGAAACCGCCACCGGGAAATACCACCACCGCCGCCCCGGTGTTCCGGCCCTTGGGTGCATACACCGTCATGGTCGGCTGGCTGACATCACTGGCCCGGATCCAGCCGCCGTGTCCATCCTCGGGGCCGACGGACTCCGCCTTCGGGGCGGCTATCGCATCGGGTGCCGCGCCTGGCCAGATCGGAACCTGCACCTGTCCCGGCGATGGTTGCCAAGTCTCAGCTTGCGCCGGAAGATTGCCGAACAATAGAACCAACACTAACGAGAAGATGATGAATTTGCGCATGCAGGGGCTCCGAAGTACGCCAGTCTGGGTTAATACGGTTTATTCCCCCGGGTGGTAGCGCCGCTCCAGATGCTTCTCGACGTCGGCCTTGTAGAACAGCACATCCTTGAATTCGCCGCGCGCGTACATCTCGGCCTGGTCGTAGAAATGCGGCGAGGCCGGATTGCCGCTCTGCCCTCCCGCCAGGATGCTGCGCGCCTTGATGCGCGGCCCGAACTCCACCGCCGCCACGAAGCTGTTGCCGCGCTCGCCGTAGATCCGTTTGGTCTTGGTCTTGGACGTCATGCCGTAGGCCGCCAGCGATCCCCAGTTGGCCGACGCGAACGCCACCGGCAAACTCGGCTTGCTGTCGTCGAAAGGCTGCACCACGTCGCCGGTCAGGCGCTGGAAGCGGTTGATCTCGCCCCAGGGCGTTTGCCAGTTGCCGAAATCGGCGACCAGCTTGGCCGAGGCGCGCTCCAGCGCTTCCAAGCGCTGCTGCGGCGTGATCGCGGCCTGGATGTAGTCGAGCACCGGCACTTCGCGCGCCTTGGCCGCCGGCGTGTAGGCGGCGCTCAGGTCCTGCGCCCAGAAGATCGCCAGCGAGGTCGGCGTCGACGTCAGCGAATAGCGCATGTCCCAGCCGCGCAGCGCGGCGATCTGCGGCGCCAGGCGCGCCTTGAGGTCGTCGCCGGCCGGCAGCTCGTCCCAGGCCGCGAACAGCTGCGGCAGCAGCGACTCGAAGGCCGGCAGCTGCGTGTCGTAGGCCGCCGCGATCATGCTGTCGATCGTGAAGCCTGTTTTGTTTTCCAGCACGCGCACCGCGTGGATGCCGCGCGGGTTTTCCGGATTCATCGACATATAGGCCGGATAGTCCTTGGCCTTCGGGCTATACGGACCGGCCGCCGTGTAGGGCCAGTTGTTGGTGTTCTGGATCCAGCCGTTCTTCGGGTTGAACAGCGTGATGGTGTCCTTGACCTCGTGCAGGCCCTGCCACTCGGTGGCCGGATCGCTGCCGTCGACCGGATGCTTCCAATCGAATTTCGGATCGCGCTTCGGAATGAAGTTCCCATGGAAGTAAGCGATATTGCCGTCGGCATCCGCATACACGGTGTTGTTGGACGAGTTGGTGCGCAACTGCATCGCCTGGTAGAAGGCCTTGTAGTTGCGGGCCTTGGTGCGGATGTACGATTGCGTCA
Source organism: Duganella sp. CT11-25 (assembly GCF_047302815.1). Lineage (NCBI taxonomy): Bacteria > Pseudomonadati > Pseudomonadota > Betaproteobacteria > Burkholderiales > Oxalobacteraceae > Duganella > Duganella sp. CT11-25. The sequence continues at coordinate 42,162 of NZ_JBKBFD010000001.1, read as the reverse complement.
ACGCCTTCAATGGCTCGTTCATCAGGCGCACGGCGATCCACTTGCCGTCCTTGGCGCGCACGATCGGGCCGTGGTGGCTGTAATAGACCTTGACCGTCTTGCCGGACATGCCGCTCGCGGTTTTATACGGCAGCTCGATGTCGACCGCCTTCAGCGGGCGCACCTCGTTGCCGTACTTGTAGAAGAACTGGCCGTCCTTTTCGCTGATGGTTTCCAGGTACTCGTCGATGACGTCGCCGCCGCCGGAGGTGTGCATCCAGCCTAGGCGGTCGTTGAAGCCCTGGTAGACGAAGAACTGGCCCCAGGTCACGGCGCCATAGGCGTTCAGGCCTTCTTCGCTGTGGACCTGCACTTCGGGACGGAAGTAGAACGAGGTATGCGGATTAATCAGCAGCAGCGCGCGCCCATTCCTGGTCAGCGACGGCGCGATGGCGAAGCCGTTGGAGCCGCCCGGCTCCTTGTCCGGATCGACGCCGTCGCCGGACGACATCAATACCGGCGGCATCAGCGGCAGCCTGGCGCCCTTGGCGTACAGCTCTTCCAGCTGCTTGATGTCCACCGTTTCGATATCGCCGCCGATGCTGCCCTCGCTGAAGCTGAGCGCCATCCACGGTTCGAAATGCGTGATCAGCGCCGGCTTCACGTCCGGGTGCGTGGCCAGGTAGTAGTTCAAGCCGTCGGCAAACGACACCATCAGCTTCTTCAGCCACGCCGGGCTGGCGGCGTACTGGCGCTTCAGCTCATCGGGATTGATGAACAGCTTCATGCGCAGGTCGCGATACAGCTCGGCCTCGCCCTGCACTTCGGCCAGGCGGCCCATCGCGTTGATGTAATTGAGTTCGACCCGCTGGAAGTCATCCTCGGCCTGCGCGTACATCAGGCCGAACACCGCGTCGGCGTCGGTCTTGCCGTAGACGTGGGGAATGCCCCATTTATCGCGCAGGATGGTGACGCGCTGCGCGGCCGCCTTCAGGCGCGCAGGCTCCGCCGCAGCCTTGTCGGCCACGGCAGGCGCAGCCACCGCCGCCGCACTCATTGAAACAAAACACATCAAGGCAAACGGGGTGTGCATACGCTGCATGGGCGAGGCTCCGGGTGGAAGGTTGAATCAGCTGGCGTCGACCAGTTCCGAAATGCGCAGTTGCAGCGCGGTGATTTCCGCCCGCAGCGCGGCGTTCTTTTCCTTGAGCGCGGCGTTTTCGGAACGCAGCTCCTCCACCTCGGTCAGCGGACGGCCGTATTCGCCCTCCTTCGGCTCCTTGGCCGGACGCGCGGCGGCGCGCAGTTCGCGCACTTCCTTGGCGGCCTTCTGCAGTTCCTTCTTGCCGCCGGCGACCGCCGCCACCTGGTCAGCTTCCGGCAGCGACGCCACCGTGGCCGCGGCGTTGATCGAAATCGTCCCGGCGCGCACCGCCTCCACCAGTTCCGGCGTCGCGGTCTTCTGGATCTTCTCGATCTGGCCGATGGTCGCGCTGCTCAGGCGCGCGGCGCGGGCGATGTCCTCGCGCGAGGCCAGCGGCATGGCGGCCGGCTTGGACTTGGCTTGCTCGCCTTCCGGCGGCGCGATGGCGGCATCCTCGGCGGCGGCCTGCGTGGCCAGCTCGACGGCGCGGGCAGCCATGATTTCCTTCTTGCGCAGCGCCAGCACGCCGCGCTGGAAGTCCGAAATGCTGCGGCGGCCCAGGTTGTTATCGATCATCCACAGCTTGACGTCGTCAAGGCTGCGGAAACTGGTGTTTTCCGTGACCTTGAACGGAATGCCGTGCTGCTGGCAGATTTGATAGCGGTTATGGCCATCCACCAGCACGTCTTCCCACAACACCAGGGCGTCGCGGCAGCCTTCCACCAGGATGCTGCGCTCCAATGCCTGATACTCGCTCTCGGTCAGCGGTTCGATGTAGGCGCGCAACACGTCGTTAATTTTGATTTGCATATCTATCCTTGAAATACCGGCGGGGCCCTGCCCGAACGCCGTCCAGCATGCTACACCATCCGGCGGCCGGACCAAAGCATCAACTTGAAAGTTAGTCACTAAGGCAATTTTAAGAAACCAGCATTATCATGGCAACCAGTCAAACGTGCTTTCTCCGCCAACTGACTTGAAGCCCCGACTGGTTTGCCGCCTGTTCGGGGCTTTGCTTTTGGCATTGCCCTATGAAAAAACGCGCTACGGCGCGTTTTTTTATGCCATGATGCGCTGTCTAATTTTGAGGGTTTGTCATGGTTAATTACATCATCCGCGTTTCCTACACCGAAGCCAAAAGCGACACCTACGATCGCTTGAACGTGGAGTTGGCGAAATACAATGTCGCCGGCGCCATCAAGGCCGATGACGACAAGGGCTATTACCTGCCGCTTGGCGAATACTGCTACAGCGGCAAGGAGCCGATCAACGAAGTGCGCGACGCCATCCACCGCCTGGTCTCCGCCGTGCAGCCGGATCCATCCGTGCTGGTGATGGAAGTCAACACCCTGGCGTGGAGCGGCTTCAAGCTGGTTGACGCCGAGTAAGCATTTTTGCCCCGCCCCCAGGCCCGCAGCAGCGGGCTTTTTTTACGTCTATCGGTTTCCACTATATGGATAGAAAAATTTAATGCCGCTGAGTCGAGCACAATATAATTAAGACAACTAAATTAGGATTATTACAATGCTATTCTGGCTTGTCTTCGGCTCAGCTCGTTTGACCGGCACCAGGGTAATGCCGGTGGGCCGAAGAGACCTGTGGACCATCGCCTTGCGGCCATCATAGCGAATAGCAAGGCATTAAAAATCATACCGGAGGTAATTGAAATGCTTAAACGACTTGCCGCAACAACCCTCATGCTATGCGCCGCTGGCGGCGCGCTGGCAGATGATCAAACCTGGGATATAGGCGCAGTCCCTGCGGCCCCCAATAGCTACTACGCGGTGGTCACCCACGCGTTCGGCAGCTTTATTGATACGATTACGTTCACCGTTCCCGACGGATCGCTGGGCGTGGCCGCCAATATCCTGCCGGTGCCGGATGCGACCGATGGCGTCGGCTTCTCCGGGCACATCTCCAGCCTGACCTACGCGATCTGGGACCTCAATAACGTCAGCCAGGGCAGCTATGCGGGTGGCCTGAGCGTGTCGCATACCACGCTGACGGCGGGCAGCTACACGCTGACCGTCTCGGGCGATGCGGACGGCAACTTCGGCGGAACCTACGGCCTGAACGTGGCGGTCACGCCGGTACCGGAACCTGCCACCTACGGCATGCTGCTGGTCGGCCTCGGCCTGCTGGGCTTTGCCACCAAACGCCGCGACGCCAGCAACGACAAGTTCATGTAGGCGGCTGGCCTTGCCACCGGCTGGGTTCTGTTGTGGACGGAATTCGGCCTTTTTCGTTGCAGCGTTATATCAGTGGCTGGCCAAGGTTTTAAGGAACACCACCACATAGCCCGCGACAGACAGCGCGACAGCGACGGCGGCGACAACGATAAAGACCTTGACTGCTTTTTGCGATGCCATGAACGAGCCCTGATGATGTATGAGGCGGCAATCATAGCATGCAGGTCCAGGGAGCCGAATGGCGATTCCCCGGGCCGTCACGGGACAACAATAAACGCCTTATTCCTCCAGCAGGCTGCGCAGCATCCACGCGGTTTTCTCGTGCACGTCGAGGCGCTGGGCCAGCAGGTCGGCGGTCGGCTGGTCGTCGGCGTCATCCACCAGCGGCAGCAATTTGCGCGCGGTACGGGCGGTCGCTTCCTGCGCGCTGACCAGATGGCGCACCATGTCCAGCGCCTTCGGCACGCCTTCGACTTCCTTGATGGTCGCCAGCTTCACGAACTCGGCATAGGTGCCCGGCGCCGGGTAGCCCAGCGCGCGGATGCGTTCGGCGATCAGGTCCAGCGCGGTCCATTGCTCGGTGTACTGGGTCATGAACATCAGGTGCAGGCTGTTGAACATCGGACCCTTGACGTTCCAGTGAAAATTGTGGGTCATCAAATACAGGGTGTAGCTATCGGCGAGCAGGCCGGACAGGCCGGCGGCGATGTTGGCGCGGCTTTCATCGGACAGGCCGATATCGATCTTGGGGGCGTCCATTGTTCTTCCACTCCTTCGGTAAAGACTTGGAGTTCAATTGTAGCCGCATACGCCCGGACTCGCCGGCACCGCTCGCGCGGCGCGCGCCTCACTGCCCGCGTGCCGCCAACGCCTTGAAATAGTTGCGATCGGGGGGCGCCTCATACAGGGTGAACGTGCGCTGGTATTCCGAAATGAGCGCGTGACCCGGCGGCCGGGGAAGCGCTTCCCGCAAACCGAAAGTTTGCAAAAGGAATTACTAATTCACACCGAAAAATTACCAAAATTTACACACATTGTCACATTCGCATTTTTACGTCAGCTTAGCGGTTGCAAGCCGCTGGCCCCTGAGAGTGACGGCCCGTGCCCGGTGACAATTGGCGACTTTCCCGCCCGATATTTATCCTAGACTGATTTTCGTTGCAAAAATAATATCGACGCTCGATCGATACCAACCAGGCTGTTACACCAATCACTCTAGGGGAAACATCATGACGTTGAATCTGGACCAGACACTTGCATGGACAAAATCGCTCGCCGCCCACACGCCCGACGCCGCCGCTGAATTGGCCATGCTCAATGATTTGCAGGGCAATATCCTGAAAGGACATGGGCGGGGGCACACCATCAACTTCTTCCTCGCCTTCGACAAAGCGCAGCACCCGGCCGCGCGCCGCTTCATCAGCGAGCTCGGGGCCGACGTCACGACGGCGCTCGACCAGTTGACCGGCGCCCAGGTCTTCAAGGCCACCGGCAAGTCCGCCTCGCCCTTCATGACCCTGCTGCTCACTGCGGACGGCTACCGGGCGCTCGGCATCGAAGACGTCATGCCGCCGGGCCAGGCATTCGCCGACGGCATGCAGAACCGGCAGCTCAACGACCCGCCGCAGGCGCAATGGGATCCCGGCCTGTCCGGCGACATCCACGCGCTGCTGATCATCGGCGCCTCGTCGGCGCAGGATCAGTCGGCGCTGCAAGCCGAGTTCACGCAGCGCTTCGCGGCCAGCGGCGGCGCCGTGCGGCTGCTGACCGTCGAATTGGGCAAGTCGCTCTGCAACCGCGACAAAAACGGCATCGAGCATTTCGGCTATGTCGATGGCCGCAGCCAGCCGTTGGCCCTGCAAGAGGATGTGGATCTCGAAGCGCGCAACGGCGGCATCGACCAGTGGGACCCGGCGATACCGCTCAGCCAGTTGCTGGTCAAATGCCCCGGGGGCCAGCTCGACGTCAGCTGCGGCAGCTACTTTGTCTTCCGCAAGCTGGAGCAAAATGTACAGGGCTTCAAGCGGCGCGAGATCGAGCTGGCGGAAATCCTGCCGGGCGCCGGCGAGCGGGCCGGCGCGTCGGTCGTCGGCCGCTTCGAGAACGGCACGCCGGTATCGGCAAGCGCCACCGAGATTCCCGTCGCCAAACCTGGGCCGGCGGGCGTGCCGAACAATTTCAACTTCAGCGATGACGCCGCCGGCCTCAAATGTCCGTTCGCGGGCCACGTCCGCAAAACCAATCCGCGCACGGATACCGGCGACTCCAAGGATCACCTGATGGCCAGGCGCGGCATCCCGTATGGCGACCGGACCGACGATCCGAATGACGGCATCCTCGCCAACAAGCCCACCGGCGGTGTCGGCCTGCTGTTCATGGCTTACCAGCGCGACCTGGAAAACCAGTTCGAATTCACCCAGCGCTTCTGGGTCGACAACAAGGATTTTCGCAATCCGGGCGCCGGTATCGACCCCATCCTCGGCCAGCCGCCAGGCGCGGGACCGCAACGCTATCCGAAGGTCTATGGCGTATCGCTCAGCGAGTCGTTTGATTTTTCGGGCTTCGTTACCATGCGCGGCGGCGCCTACTTCTTCGCGCCATCGGTATCGTTCTTCAAGCGGCTTGGAGCGCGCTGAGTCGGGCGTCGGCTCCCCCAGGCCTATTTCGAAGACGCCGGCGGGGGAGCCGCGGCAGGCTCGTTGACCGTTGCGTCGAGCGATTTCAGGCGCGCGACGGCATTGGCGCTCCCGGGATGGAGCGCCAGCGCGCGGCGGTAGCTTTGAATCGCCTCTTCGCGCCGGCCGCCCTTTGCCAGCGCCTCGCCTAAGCTGTCGAACAAGTTGGCGTCCGTGGGGAGTATCCGCGTCCCGAAACTGAAGATGCCGATCGCTTCGCTCACCATGCCGCTGCGCAGAAGTTCATACCCCCAGCTGTTGATGTCGTTCGAATCGAAGGCGAAGTTGGCCCCGTTCGCCTTCATTTCCTCGTAGATGGCGGCGGCCTGGTCGAAACCGCGCGCGGCCAGCGACCTGGCGAAGGCTTCGCGCGTCGGCGGCACGCCGCTGCCGCGCCGCATGTCCACCGCGACCATATGCGCGGGAACCCCGTTGCGCACCGGCTTGTTGGCGACAAAGTCGCGTGCCGCCGTATCATCCTTCAGGTAGGCGTCGAGAAAGCGATGAACGTACTGTGCCATCCAGCCGTAGGCGGTGGCGACCTCCGCCCTGGTGTACTCGTCGAAATCGCTATCGGGCGCCAACCTCAAGCCATCGGCGGCGAAATCGGTATGCGCCATCGGCTGCATGGTCACCACCAGCACATCGGCGTACGTCATCCTGTTCAACAGGCTGAAGCTGGTGCCGTTGCCCTTCCGGTTCAGCTCCTCGACGGAGGATGGACGGCGCGACACGTACAGCATCGGCACCGGCAGCTGCGCGGCGTTCACGTGGCGGGCGGCGTCCTTGCCGCCGTCGACCAGCTCGGGAAAATACCGCACCGAGCCATCCAGGCTGATCAAGGCCTTGATCCGGTCGTCCCTGGTGGCCGCGAACACGTTCGCCAATCCGCCCCAGCTGAATCCAGCCACGGCTATTTTATCCATGTCGGCTTGCGCCAGCGAGGCGGCGTAGGAGATCAGGTAGCCGATGTCCGCCGCCTGTGTCTCCAGGCCGTCCAGATCGATCGTCATCGCCCGGGTACGGGCGCCCTGCGAGGGACTGGCGATGACGAGATAGCCCTGGCTGGCCAGGTATTCGCACAGGTCGGGGTTCTCGGCCGCCGGCGCGCTGGCGCCGGGCGCATAGATCACCACCGGGTAGCGGCCTTGCCGCGCCGGCGCGTCCCTCACCGCCCACATCGGCTGGGCCACCACCCGCGCCGCCTGCGGCATCTGCTCGATCCGGTCCGCGATGAACTCGTCGGTGATACGCCGCACCTGTTCCGGCGTGCGCGTGAAGTCCGCCTCGCTGGCCGCCAGCGACAGGTAGTCGCGGAAGGTGACGGCCTCGCCGCTTTTTTGCGCCGGATACCAGACCAGTATCTGCAAGGGCCTCGCCCTTTCCCCGGCGGCCGGCTGGCCCGTGATGACCGAGACCCGGGTCTTGTAGACGCGCGCGCGATCGTACTGCTGGTGCACGCGCAGGCCGACCGCATATGGGCCTGGCGGGTTTGAAAATGTGAACGTATCCGCCGCGTGGGCGGCCGTGGCGCAGCAAAGAATCATGGCGGTGAGCAGGCGAAGCGTGCGGAAGCCCGGAAAACGGAAAACAGGAATATCAATCAAATGATGCGACACGGTCTCTCCAATGCTGGCTAGGTCCAGTACACGTACTCGCCTTCCGGCGTCAAGGTCAGAAAGCAATTCACCACCACCCGGCGCGACGGGCTCGGCGTGACCGCGTGCACGTAGCGCCCGTTGATCACGGCCAGGTCGCCGGTCTCCACCGCCAGCTCCACATAGGATTTGCCTTGCAATAAATCGAGCGGATAGGGATAGCCGCTGCCCTGCAGATTCAGCTCGTCCCGGGTGGCGGCATCGGGAACGTAGTCGTAGATGCGCAGGCAGCCGGCGCCGGCCGAGGAGCTGGCGTAGAAATTGATCGCCGTGATGTTGCGGGCATGGCGCAGCTCCCAGTGTTCGTTCCTGTCGCAGTTCACTTGCGAGTAGTCTTCATGCGGAAGCAAGAGGAAGTCGTCCGGCATCGACGTTTTGGGCAGCCACTCGACTATCCGCGCATGCAAGGCTTGCTGGTCGCCGAAGCGCGAGGGGCGCACCGGGCGCCGCGCCGCCTGTGCGATGGCCTCGTGCACCATGCGCATGGGATCGGGCGCGTCCTCGAAGAACTGCGCCACCGCGCCCCTCGAACTGCCGCATTGCCGGAAATAGTCGTCGGGAGACTTGCCGTAGTGCGTCGCCCCCAGGATATAACCGGGAACGCTGTCCGGCCGCTTGCGCCGGTCGCTGGAATTGAAAAAATGATGTTCGATCAAAGCGCAATCCTCGGCGGGCATGACCTGCTTGATCAACGCCACGTCCAGGTCGTTGTGGGAAATCATGGAGATCGCCTCGCCGATATGCTGCGCGCCTTCGTATTTTTTGAATTTCACTTGTATGCCTTCACGTCAATTGGATACTGCAACATCCGCCGGAAAAACGCGCCGTCAGGCGCTCTTCAGCATCGCCGGCGAGCCGCCCGGCCGGCCGCCGGCCCCATGGCGCTGCAGCATGCGGCCCAGCGCCGTCCACAAACGCGTTCCCTTGGGCAGCATGCCGGTGATTTCATACTGCTTCGCGGTGCGTTCGCAGACTTCCGGCGGCGGTATCGTCAACGGCCGGTTGCACGCCAGCGCCTGCAGCTGTATCTTGCACGCCTGTTCCAGGTAGTACAGGCGTTCAAACGCGGCCGGCACGCTGGCGCCGGTGACGATCACGCCATGGTTGCGCAATATCATGGCGTTGTTGTTGCCAAGATCGCGCGCCAGGCTTGCGCGTTCGGCCAGATCCACCGCCAATCCCTCGTATTCGTGATACGAAATGCGTCCGTAGAATTCCATGGCGGCCTGGCTCAACGGCAGCAAGCCGTCGGCCAGCGCGGACACGGCCACGCCCGCCGCCGAATGGGAATGGATCACGCAGGCGACATCCTTGCGCTGGCTGTAGATCGCCGAGTGAATCACGAAGCCGGCCGCGTTGGGGGGATGGGGGGAGGCGCGCAGCACGCGGCCATTGCTGTCCATGTTGAGCAGGTCGTCGGCGCCGATCTCGTCAAACAGCAAGCCGAAAGGCGTCATCAGAAACCCGTCTTCCGCGTCGCCCAGGCGAGCGCTGGCATGCGCGTAGATCGTGTCGCTCATGCCGAAATAATCCATCAGGCGGTGGCATTGCGCCAGGTCGCGCGAAATTTGTTCGTCTTTTATCATCGGTGATGTCCTCCGTCCGCCGCTAGCAGCGGCAGGCTATCCTCATGCTCGGTAAATGGTTGTTCACAGCACCGCCGATTCCAGGGCCGGCGCCGGCATCGCGCTGGCGTAGCGGCCGACCGCCGCGGCCAGGATCTCCAGGCCGCGCCGCAGGCTGTGGGAATCGATGGTCAGGGCCGGGAACACCTTGATGACCTGGTCCAGCGAACCGCAGCGCTCGATGATCAACTGGTGGGCAAAGCAGTCCTCGGCCACGGCGGCGGCCGCCTCCGGCTGGTGAAACTCGATGCCATAGAATAGTCCGCGTCCACGCACCTCCTTGATCAGCGCGCCGTGCTTGCTCTTCAAGGCGGACAGGATGTGCACGACCGATTGCTCCGCTTCCGCGATGTGCTGCAGCAGGCGCTGGTCGGCCCAGAATTCGCGCAGCGCGGCGGTGGCCGTCACGAAGGCCATCGTATTGCCGCGGAAGGTGCCGTTGTCTTCCGCCGGCAACCACTGGTCGCTGGCGGGCGCGATCAGCAGCAGCGACATCGGCAAGCCGTAGCCGCTCAGCGACTTCGACAGGCACACCATATCCGGCACGATGTCCGCAAACTCAAAGCTGAAGAACTGGCCGCTGCGTCCGCAGCCGGCCTGAATGTCGTCGACTATGAGCAAGACCTTGAATTCATCGGAAATCCTGCGCAAGCGCTGGAGCCATGCGCGCGAGGCAAGGTTGACGCCGCCCTCTCCCTGTATGGTCTCGACGATGATCGCGGCCGGCAAGTCGATGCCGGAGCTGGTGTCGGACAGCAGCTTCTCCAGCAGGTCCAGGCTGTCGATGCCGGCCCCCAGGTAACCGTCGTAGGGGATGCGCGTGACATGGGCGTCCTGCCCCCGCTGGCGATGATAGCGATTGCCCGTCAAGCCCAGCGCTGTCCCCGACATGCCGTGGAACGCATTCGTGAACGCGATCACGTTCTGGCGGCCGGTCAGCTTGCGCGCCAGCTTGACCGCGGACTCGACGGTACTGGTGCCGGTCGGGCTGGTGAATTGCAGGCGATAGTCCAACTGGCGCGGAGCCAGGATCAGCTCGCGAAATGCGCCGATGAAGTCCCGCTTGGCCCGGGTATGCAGGTCGAGCGCGGCCTGGATGCCGTCGGCCAGGATGTAGTCGCACAACGCGCGCTTCAGCTGCGGGTGGTTGTGCCCGTAGTTGACCGCGCCCGCGCACGACAGGAAATCGAGGTACGGGGTGTCATCCTCGTCGTAGATGACGCTGCCGACGGCACGCGAGAATACCTTGGGAAAACGCCGGCAGTAGGACCGCGCCGAGGATTCCAGTTCCGTAAATATGTTCATGCTGTTCCGCTCCATCGCTTGTCTTCCTTCTCATGTCTGGTTATCAGGGAAAAACATCGTCTTAGCTGGCGTCGCCCATGGCGACGATGATCTTGCGCGGCCCCTCGAACGGCATCCTGCCGTGGGCGCACAGGCGGTTGTCCAGCATCAGGAAATCACCGGCCTGCCACGAAAACAGCACCTTCTCGGCCGCATAGGCCGCCCGGATCAGCTCCAGCGCCTCGGCCGGCAGCGGCGCGCCGTCGCCAAAGAAGGCGTTCATCGGCAGGCCGGCCTGGCCCCGGCCGCCCATGGCCTTGGCCAGCGGCGAGTTGGTGTAGTGCCACAGATTGACCTGGTTGAACCAGACCGGCTCGCCGGTGACGGGATGGCGGCAGATCGCCGGCCGGATTTCGCGCGTGCGCAGCTGGTCCTTGCCGGTCCACTCGAACTGGATGTCGGCGGCGCGGCAATGCTGCTCCACCACCGCCGGGTCGTCCGTTTCGAAGGCCTTGGACCAGGGGTTGTACGGCGAGTCGCGGCCGAACAGATTGCGCTCATACATCACGCCGCGCCGCTCGAACTGCGCCACCAGCGCATCGGGCAGGCGCTCCAGCACGCGGCGGCAATCGGCGATCGGGGTCTGTCCGGCGCTGGCCGGCGCGACGACGCAGGCGAAGAAGATAAACTCGGGCGCCCGGTGGCTGTACGACATCTCGTTGTGCAGGGAGATCTCCAGTTGATGCGGGTACTCGGTGGAGGTATACACGCCATCCTCCAGCCGGGTTCGCGGCGAGGTGCCGCCGCGGTAGGCGGCCAGGCCGGGCACGATGTCCCCGGTCGCCCTGGCGAACGCCTCCGGGTTGTCGATGCCGAAACCGCGGAACAGCAGCGCGCCGCGCCGGCGCGCCTGGTCGATGATGGCGGCCGGCGCCAGCGGCAACGGCGCCCCGCCCGCCGCCGGCGGCGCCGCCGCTTGTATCAGTTCGGGAAGCGACCCCGTTCCGCGCTGCGCCGCGGACAGGAAAGGAGTGGCGAGATCAGACATAGTTTCCTCCGAGAATGAGTGATGCCCGCCTCATGCGGCGGCGTGCAGCGCGGACGCCGAAATGGTCACCAGCTTGCCGGCCTCCAGCTTGACCACCCGGTCCGCGCAGGAAAAGTAGGCGTCGTCGTGGGTGATGATGACCACCGTCTTGCCGCGCCGCTTCAGGTCCGGCAGCAGCACCGTATAGAACACGCGCTTGAAGACCGGGTCCTGGTCGGCCGCCCACTCGTCGAACACATAGATGGAGCGGTCCTCCAGGTAGGCCACGACCAGGGCCAGCCGCTTGCGCTGGCCGGTGGACAGCGCCGTGGTCGAGAACGCGCCATCGACGATCTCCACCTTGCCATCCATTTCCAGCAGGCGCAGATAATGCCGCGCGCGCTCCTCCTGGTCGGCGTCGATGGTCAGCAACTGCTCGAACAAATAGAAGTCGGCGAAGACGGCGGAGAACAGCGCGCGGTAGTCGGCCGCGTTGTGCGCACCAACCGGCACGCCATTCCAGCTGATCTGTCCCTGGTCCGGTTCGTACAGGCCGAGCAGCAGCATGGCCAGCGTGGTCTTGCCGCTGCCGTTGCCGCCGACGATGAACACGATCTCGCCGGCCTCGAGGCTGAGGTCCATCGGCCCGAGCTGGAAGCTGCGTTCCGATTCATTGAGGTAGCGGTGCTGCAGCTGCGACAGCGTGATCTGCCAGTTCGCCGGCGTCGGCGCCGGCACCAGGTTGACCGCCGGTGCCGTTTCCGGCGCCTGCAGGTCGGCGTCGAGCTGGCGGATGCGGCGCAGCGCAATATTGCCCTGGCGCGCGCTGGGCAGCAGCATCATGATGTCGCTGATGGGACGAATCAGGAACAGCAGCATCATCGTCACCTTGGTCAGCGTCTCGTTCGCCTCCCTGCTCCATAGCGGGACGACGAACAGCACCACGCCGATCACGGCGTAGAACAGGATGTTGCCGATGTTGAGCACCCAGACATAGCCGGACATGCTGCGCACATAGGTGTCGCGGAACTTGTCCGCGCCGGGCCGGATGACCTTGCCGATAAACATCTCGCCGCGCTGGCGGTTCATCTGCAGCTCCCGGCTGCCCTCGATGAGGTCGCGGAAATAGCCGTACATGGTGTCGATTTGCTCCCGCAGGCTTACCAGGTCGCGCAGCGGCTTGCGTTCGGCGGCGCTGAAGGCCAGCATGCCGATCACCAGCGTGACGACAAAGGTCAGGAACACCGTCCAGGAGAGCCAGGCGATGTAGGCCAGGCAGGTCAGCAGCACAATGGCGTTGCCGAACAAGATGGGCACGTTTTGCAGGGCCTGGATGAAATTATCGACGTCGCGCGTGGCGATCGCCAGCAGACCCGGCTTGCCCAACTCCTGCAAGCGCCGTTGCGGCGTGGCCAGCAGCTTCTCGCTGACCGTCACGCGCAGCCGGGCGATCGCCCGCTGCGCCAGCTTCAGCATCAGGATCTCCGACAGCGACTTGCTACTCACCTGTAGCAGGCAGGTCAGGAAAAACACGCCGGCCAGCAACGCCGTCTTGGGCTCGCCGCTGACGGTCCGGCTGATCAGCATGGCCAGGAAGGTGCCGCAGAGGCCGCAAATCAGGCCGACCGCGGTCGCGGAAAACAGCAGGCCGCGGGAATGCTGGTAAAGATACTTCATCATGTTCATGGCTGTCCTTCATCCAAAAAATGTCAATACGTCGGAGCGAATAGTGGCGTCGTCGTGCTATAGCAGTGGTTTAATCCAGTCGACCACGGCGTCGATGTGCGGCGAGGTCAGCAGCGTGTTGTGGTTGCCGCCGCCGGCACGATGGAACAGCGTGTCGGCCTGCGCGCGCCACCCTTCGATGGCCGCCGCGTCGTCGGCGACCGAGGCCGGGTCGCCGCTGTCGCATACCGTGGCCAGGTGCACCGCGCCGGGATACGGCGCCGTGGGCTGGTAGGCGCAATCGAGGTTGGCGGAAAACACGCGCAGGATCGCCTCCAGTACGCCGGGCGGCGTACGGGCGGGCAGCAACTGATGGGCGACCAGGCGTTCCAGCAGCAGCGTGACCTGGGCCGGCGCATCGCGCCGCTCGAAATCGGCGGCCTCGATCCCCAGGCCGCCTTGCGGCAGCGACAGCGCGAACAGGCCGACCAGCTTCATCAGCATCCCGACCCGCGTGTAGCGCTGGTGCGGCCGCTGCGCGGAATGCGGCGCTTCGGAATCGAGCAACAGCAGCAGTTCCACCTCGGCCCCGGCGGACCGCAGTTGCGAGGCCATCTCAAACGCCACCCAGCCGCCGAACGAATGTCCCGCCAGGCGGTAAGGCCCGGCCGGGTCGATCTTGCGCAACGCCGCGACATAGGCGCGCGCCGCGCTCGGCACGTCGGCGTGCGGCGCCATCGTGCCGCAATAGCCGCGCGGCTGGAAGCCGTACACCGGCATGTCCGGCAGCACCTGGGCCAGCGGCGCGAAGGCCGTCACGGCGGCGCCGGCGCCCGGGACGCAGAACACCGGCCTGCGCCCGCCGCGCCCCGCCTGGATCGTGATGCAGGGGTTGTAGCCCAGTTCGGGCTGCGCGGCCGCGCCGGCGTCCGCCTGGTCCAACAGGCGGCCCAGGGTCCGGCCGACCTGCTCCACATGCGGGCTGGACATCATCGACAGGTGATCGCCGTCCACCGGCCAAAGCCGCAGCCGCCGGCCCGCGAGGGCGTTCCAGCCGCGTGTGATGTCGCGTTCGCCATCGCCCCTGGCGGCGATCAGGTGCAGCGGCAGCGACAGGCCGGCCGGCACATAGGCGCGCAGCGCCTGCACCAGCCGGCGCGAGAAGCCCAGGTAGTTGCGCACCAGCGCCCCCTCCAGGAAGGCCGGCAACAGGCCATGCGCCTGGCAGCACGCCAGCACCTCGTCCAGCGTGCCGGTGCCGGCCAGGTCGCGCAGCTGTCGCAGCAAGTCGGGCGGCAGCTGCGCCTGTCCGGCCAGCAGCTCGACCACGTCGGCGGCCGCCACCTCCTCCTGCGTTTCCGCCAGGGCCGACGGCGCCGGGAACTGGCTCAGTCCCGCATACCCGGACAGGCTGTCCAGCACCGCCAGCAGTTCGACCCTTTCATCCACGCCCACCAACTGCTGCGCCATCTCGTAGGCGATGGTGCCGCCGGCCGAATAGCCCGCCAGCCGGTAAGGCCCGGTCGGCTGCACGCTACGCATCTGGCGCACGTAGCGCGCCGCCACGTCCTGGATGCTGTCGAAGGCGCCGGCCTCCGCCAGCGCCAGGCCGGCGGTGAAGCCATACACCGGACGCCCCTCCGGCAGCCACGGCAACAGTTGGCGGGCGTAGGCCAGCTCGCCGCTGCCGTCGTGGATGAAGAACAGCGGCGCCTGTTCGCCGTGGCCGCGCATGCACTCCAGGTTCGGGGTGGCGCGCGCCCGCTCCGGCTGCAGCAGGCCGGCGATGCCGGCCGGCGTAGGCGCGGCGATCACGTCCGACAAGGAAAGCTGGGCGTTCAGTTCCGCGTGCACGCGGGCGACGAATTGCACCGCCAGCAGCGAGTGGCCGCCCAGCTCGAAGAAGTTGTCGTCGCGGCCCACGCGCTCGACCGCCAGCAACCGCCGCCAGAGCGCCGCGATCGCCTCTTCCAGCGGTCCTTGCGGCGCCGCATAACTGCGCGTGACCATGGCCTCCAGGCCGGGCGCCGGCAAGGCGTTGCGGTCGACCTTGCCGTTCGGCGTCAGCGGGAACGAGGTCAGCGCCACAAAGGCGCTCGGCAGCATGTATTCAGCCAGCTGTTGCGCCAGCGCCGCGCGCACCGCGTCGGGCGCCGGACGCGCGTCCGCCTCGACCAGCAGATAGGCCACCAGGCGCCGCACGCCGTGTTCTTCGCGCACCATCACCACCGCGTCCCGCACGCCAGGGTAGGCGCTCAGACGGGCTTCGACTTCGCCCAGCTCGATGCGGAAGCCGCGCAACTTGACCTGGAAATCGTTGCGGCCCAAGAACTCCACCGTCCCATCCGGCAGCCAGCGCCCCAGGTCGCCGGTCCGGTACAGCCGCGCCTCGGGCGCGTCGCTGAACGGATCGGCCAGGTAGCGCTCGGCTGTCAGGTCGGGCCGGTTCCAGTAGCCGCTGCCGACCGCCTTGCCGCCGATATGGATTTCGCCGCGCACGCCCACCGGCACCGTGCCGCCGAAGCGGTCCAGGATATGGATTTGCGTGTTGGAGATCGGCCGGCCGAGCGGAACGCTGCGGCCCGCCCCGGCCGCCGCGTCCAGCTCGTGCGTCAGCACCACGAAGGTCGCTTCCGTCGGACCATAGACATTCAGCAGGTGCCGCGGCGCCTGGCCGCTGCCCAGCAGGCGCGCCGCCACGTTCGGATCGAGCTTGTCGCCGCCGACCAGCAGGTAGCGCATGCGCGCGAACGCCGGCCTGAGCGCCTCGGCGAACTCGGCGAACAGCCCGGTCGGCAAGGCGATGTGGCTGACCTCTTCCGCCAGCAGGGCCGCCAGCAGCGCGTCCGGCTTCAGCACCACCGACGGCGGCAGGACCAAGACCCGTCCGCCGTGCAGCAGCGGCCCGAAAATCTCCCATATGCAGGTATCGAATGCCGCGTTGGCGACATGCGCCACGCAATCCTCCTCGCCGATGGGGCAATAGGTGTTGTTCACCAGCAGATTGAGCACGTTGCCGTGCTCGACCATCGCGCCCTTCGGCTGGCCGGTCGAGCCCGAGGTGTACATCACATAGGCCGGCAGCTTGCCGGCGGCATCGCGCGCCGCCGGCGCCGGGTTATGCCCGGCCTCCTCCGCCAGTTCATCCGCCAGGGTCTCCAGCGTCAGCACCGGCAGCCCCGACGCGGCGCAGGCCGCATGCCGGCCGGCTTCGCTGACCACCAGGGCCGGCGTGCAGTCCGCCAGCATGTAGGCGATCCGCTCGTCCGGGCTGGCGGCGTCGATCGGCACGAAAGCCGCGCCGGCCTTGAGCACGCCCAGCACGGCGACGATCCGCTCCAGGTTGCGCCCGGAGCAGATGGCGACGCGGGCGCCGGCGCCGATGCCGAGCCGGTGCAGCCGGTGCGCCAGCTGGTTGGCGCGCCGGTTCAACTCGCCGTAGCTCATGCGCCGGCCGTCGAAGACCAGCGCCGTCGCCGCCGGCTTGCGCGCGCTCTGTTCCTCGAACAGCGCATGCACCAGGCCGTCGTCGCGCGTATCGCGCGCGGTCGCGTTGAAGCCGGCCTGGATCTGCGCGAATTCCGCCTGCGGCAGAATGTTCAGCGCCAGCGCGGACGGCGCCGATTCCGCGTCCGCCAGCGCGGCGGCCAGGCTGGCCAGGGCGGTGTCAAGGAAGCCGGCCGCGCGCCGCGCATCGAAGCCTCGGCTTTGCACGACGTAGGAGAACTGCGAACCCGCATCGTCGATCGACACTTCCAGCCGATACACCGGTGCCTGGCGCGTCTGCAACTGGCGGATCCCGCTCCACCCCTGCGCCTGCTGGCCGATACCGGTCGCGGCGGCGTCCTCCCGGTGCCGCACGTTCAGCAGCGTGGAGAACAAGTTGCTGCCCGGCGGCAGCGATGCGCACGCCTTGACGGCGCTGAGCGAGGTCTGCTCATGCACCAGCAGCGCCGCCAGCTGGGCCTGGGCCGCGTCCAGCAATTGGCGCGGCGTCATGCCGTCCAGGTTGACGCGCAGCGGCAAGGTATTGAGGAACATGCCGACCTTGCGGTCGGCCCCCGTCCCGGCGCGCGAACGACCGGACAGCACCGAACCGAACACCACGTCCGGCCCGTCGCTGCACTTGGCCAGCACCAGCGCCCATGCGGCATGGAACACCGCCGCCACGCTGACGCCGGCCATCCGCGCGGCCGCGCGGATGGCCGCGCCCAACTCCGGCGCCAGCTCGCGCACGCACACCAGTTGCGCGGCCGGCGCCGCCGGCTCGGCGCCGAACAGGTCGCTCGGCACGTCCAGGTCCCGCAGCAACTGCCGGAAATAGTCGATGCTGGCGTCCGCGGGCTCGCGCTCCAGCGCGGCGATGAAATCGCTGTAATGGTCGACCGCCGGCAAGCTGTCGCCGCGCCCGGCCAGGCGGGCGCCGATCTCCTGCATGATCTGGCCCATGCCGATATGGTCGACCACGATATGGTGCTGCGCCAGGCAGGCATACCACTGCCTGCCGTCCGCGTGCGGCGCCAGGTAGAGGTGTAGCAGCGGCCCCTGGCCCAGGTCCATCGCCCCATGCTCGCCCGTGGTCCGCGCCGCCAGTGCGGCCAGCGGATCGGCGCCGGCCTCCGGCATCAGGGTTTCGACCGGCAGCACGGCATGGCGCCGCACCAGTTGCAGCGGACGCGGCATGCCGTCCCAGTGGATGGACGTGCGCAGGATGTCGTAGCGTTCGATGGTGGCCTGAATCGCGCCGACCAGCGCGTCCACATGGCCGCGGCTGTCGAGCTGCAAGGTGGTGCGGGTCAGGAACGGGTCGTGGTGCTGGTCCAGCATGTGGTGGAACAGCATGCCCTCCTGCAAGGGGGACAGCGGGTAGATGTTCTCCACATTGGCCGCCCCGCCCGGCACGCCGGCGGCCAGCATGTCGATCTGCGCTTGGCTCAGCTGCACCAGCGGCAACAGCGCCGGCGTGATCGCCGCCGTGCCGGCCGGTATGCCGCGCGCCACCGCCGGCGCCTGCTCCCGGTCGGCGGCGGCGGCCAGCGCGGCCAGGCCGCGCACCGTCGGCGTGCCGAACACCGCGCCCATTTCCACCAGCATGCCCACCGCCCGCATCTGCTCGATCAGCAGCAGTATCAGCATCGAATGGCCGCCCAGCTCGAAGAAATTGTCGTCGCGGCCAACCTGGCTGACGCCCAGCAGTTCCCGCCAGATGGCGGCGATCGCCTGCTCCATCTCGCCCTCCGGCGCCGCGTAGGCGCCGTGCGCGGCGGCCTGCTCGTCCGGCGCCGGCAGCGCGCGCCGGTCCAGCTTGCCGTTCGCCGTCAGAGGGAACGCGTCCAGCACCACGAACGCGCCCGGCAGCATGTACTCGGTCAGCCGCCGCGCCAGCGCCTCGCGCAGCGCGCGCGCCGCAGGCGCCTGCGCCCCCCGCGCCGTGACGTAGGCCACCAGCCGCCGGTCGCCCGGGCTGTCCTCGCGCACCACCACCACCGCGTCGGCCACGCCGTCGCAGGCGCGCAGCGCCGCCTCGATTTCGCCCAGCTCGATGCGGAAGCCGCGCAGCTTGACCTGGAAATCGTTGCGCCCCAGGTAGGCGATGGTGCCGTCCTCGCGCCAGCGCCCCAGGTCGCCCGACTTGTACATCCGCGCCCCCTCCCGGCCGGCGAACGGATCGCGCACGAAACGCTCGGCGTCCAGCTCCGGACGGTTCAGGTAGCCGCGCGCCACGCCCATCCCTCCCAGGTACAGTTCGCCCGCCATGCCCACCGGCACCGGCTGCCCCTGCGGATCGAGGATGTAGACGCGCGCATTGCCCAGCGGCTTGCCGATGTGCGGCGTGGCGCCGGCGCCGTTGACCAGCCCCAGCGTGACGTCGACCGTGCATTCGGTCGGCCCATACATGTTGTAGAAGCGCGTGACCGGACTGGCGCGCAAGACCTGCCACGTCGTCTCGCCCAGCGCCTCGCCGCCGATCAGCACGCTGGCCGGCCGGTAGTCCTGCCGCGCCAGCAGCCCGGCCGCCAGCAGCACCTCCAGCTGCGACGGCGTGCAGTCGAAGGCGTCGATGCGGTGCTCGGCCAGGAACGCCACCATCGCCGCGCCGTCGGCGCGGATCTCCTGCGGCACGATGTGCAGGCAGTGGCCCGACAACAGCTGCAGGATGCCCTTGAGCGACATGTCGAACGCGAACGACGCGTTCAGCGCCACCCGCGCGCCTGCCGGGCAGGCGCTGTGCGTGCTGCGCCGCGTCTCTTCCCAGAAGTTGAGCGCCGAACGGTGCGCCACCATCACGCCCTTGGCCGTGCCGGTCGAGCCCGAGGTGTAGATCACATACGCCAGGTGCTCGTCGTGCAGCCCCAGCGCCCGGGCGTCGGGATCGTGCGCGGGCTGGCCGCGCAGCGCCTCGCCGTCCTGGTCCAGGTACAGCACCGGACACCGCGCGCCGTGCCAGCGCGCGGCCTGCGTCCAGCCGCTTGCCGCCAGCACGGCCGCCGGCGCGCAATCGCCGACGATGTAGTCCAGCCGCTCGGGCGGATAGGCCGGGTCGAGCGGCACGTAGGCCGCGCCCGCCTTGAGGATGCCCAGCAAGCCGACGATCATTTCTTCCCCGCGCGGCGTGCACAGCCCGACCAGCTGGTCCGGCTGCACGCCCCGCGCCAGCAACGCGTGGGCGACCCGGTTGGCTTGCCGGTTCAATTCGCCGTAGCTCCACACCCGGCCTTGCCAGGCCAGCGCAGGCGCCTGCGGCGTGCGCGCCGCCTGCGCCTCGAACACCCCGTGTATCGTGCGTCCCGGCGTGAACGGCGCTTCGCTCGCGTTGAACCGCTCCAGCACCAGCGCCCGCTCGCCTTCGCCCAGCAGGTTCAAGCGGCTCACCGGCTGCGCCGCATCGGCAACCATGCTCCACAGTACCTGCTCGAACCGCCGTCCCAGCCGTGTGATCGTATCCTCGTCGAACAGAGCGCTCGCATACACCAGGGAGACCGACAGCGTGCCGTCCATGTCCGTCAGATACATCTGCAGATCGATGTGGGTGGTTTCGGTGCCCAGGTCCAGGCCTTCGATCGTCAGGTCGGGCAAGCCCAACGTCTCGCTGCGGCTGACATTGTTCATCGTCAGCATCACCTGGAAGATGGGATGATGGCCGGCGCGTCGTTCGGGACGCACGGCTTCCACCACCTGCTCGAACGGTATGTCCTGATGCTTGTGGCTGTCCAGTACGGTATCCCGTACCTGGCGCAAGGCCTCCTCGACCGTCGGATCACCGTCGAACCGCACCCTCAGCGCCAGGCTATTGACGAAAAAGCCCAGCATCGATTCGATCTGCTGCTGCGAGCGGTTCGCCACGGACGTACCGACGACCAGGTCTTGCGCCCCGCTCCAACGCGACAGTACCATGGAAAAGGCCGCCAATGCCGTCATGAACGTCGTGGCGCCGAACCTGCGGTTGAACTGCTGAATCGCCGTACACAGCGGCGCCGGCAAAGTCACTTCATGGCAGCGCCCGGCCCAGCTCTGCGAGGGGCCGCGCGCACGGTCGGTCGGCAAGTCGAGCACCGCAGGCGCGCCTTGCAAATGGCTGCTCCAGTAGTCGCGTTGGCGCTGCAGGGCGGCAGCGGAAACCTGCGTGCGCTGCCACGTCGCGAAGTCCGCGTACTGCAGGCGCAGTGGCGGCAGGCCGTGCGGCACGCCGGCGCGCGCGGCGGCATACAGTGCGCCCAGCTCACGGGTCAGGATGCCCTTCGACCAGTCGTCGGTGATGATATGGTGCTGGGTGAGCACCAGCCAATGCTCATCCCCCCCCATCCGTAGCAAGAGACCGCGCGTGAGCGGTCCGGTTGCCAGCGCAAAGGGCTCGCGCGCCATTTCCGCCATGCGCGCCAGGGCCGCATCTTGCCTCGTCCCGTCGGGCAGCGCGCTCACATCGTCCTCGCGCAAATCAAAGCCGCAATCGGCGGGGCCGATCTCTTGAACCGGTCCCGCTTCCGCCGCCACAAACCGCGTGCGCAGGATTTCGTGACGCGCCACCAGGCCGTCCAGCGCGGCACGCAAGGCATCGACATCAAGCCGGCCGCGCAGCCGCATCGCTGAGGATGCGCGGTACGCCGCGCCGGCGGCCATATCGATTTGCTCAAGGAGCCACAGGCGCTGCTGCCCCCACGACAACGGCAGTGCGGCATCGCGCGCGACGGCAGCGATGGCGCCTTCCCTGTCGCCGCGCGTGCGCAGCGCGAGCAACTTCGCCGCCCGCGAGATCAGGACTTCCTGCTTTAATTGCTCGGTTTTCGTGAGCGGACTATTCATTACCAAGACCTTCCTTTTCTCGGGTTAAGATTGCTTCTAGTTCACTATCATCCAGCGCATCGAGGTCGCGTGTCAGCTCGGCGAGCTCCTCCTCGCTCAGCGCGGCCAACTGCTGCACGGTGATTTCCTGGGCCAATGCGGCCAGCGTCGGCGTCTGGAACAAGCTCCTGAGTTCCAGCTCGACGCCGGCCTGCTCGCGCACGCGCCCCAGCAATTGAATCGCCAGCAGCGAATGGCCGCCCAGGGCAAAGAAATCGTCGTGCCGGCCGACCTGTGACACGCCCAGCAATTGCCGCCAGATGTCCGCCAGCAGTGTTTCCATTTCCCCCTGCGGCGGTTCGGCCGGCGCCGCCCGGTGCGCATCGTCGTCCGGCGCCGGCAAGGCCTTGCGGTCCAATTTGCCGTTCGGCGTCAACGGGAAAGCCGGCAGCACGACGATGGCGCCGGGCACCATATATTCGGCCAGGCGCGTCAGCAGCAGCGGGCGCAGCGTGGCGGTGGATAAAGTCGCGCCGTCGGTCACGACCACGTAGGCCACCAGGCGCTTGCCGCCGTCGGCCTCCGGCCGCGCCACGACGACGGCGTCGCGCACGCCTTCGCAGCGCAGCAGCGCCGATTCAATCTCCTCCAGCTCGATGCGGAAGCCGCGCACCTTGACCTGGAAATCGTTACGTCCCTGGAAATACACGGCGCCGTCGTCGCCCCAGCGCCCCAGGTCGCCCGTGCGGTACAGGCGGGCGCCGGGCCCGGCGCTGAACGGATCGGCGATGAAGCGGCTCGCGTTCAAGTCGTCGCGATTGAGATAGCCGCGCGCGATGCCCAGCCCGCCGATGCAGATCTCGCCGGTCGCCCCGGCAGGCAGCAGGCGCTGCCTGCCATCCAGAATGTAGATCCGGGCATTCAGCATCGGCGTGCCGATCGAGGTCATCGAGCGCGCGTCGTCCGCCGCCACATAGGTGGCGGTGCAGGACACCGTGGCCTCGGTCGGCCCGTAGGTGTTGACCAGCCTGACGCCGGCCGGACGGATGGTGTCCCAGTCGAGTATCTTTTGCGGCGACAGCACGTCGCCGGTGACGTTGATCAGCCGCACCCCGTGCAATTGCTGCAAGGCCAGGTGTGGCGCCGCCAGCCAATGGCCCACCAGGTTGTGCCAATGGGCCGACGTCAGGTGCACCACGCTCGGCCGCATGCCATCGTCCAGCGCCAGGTTGGCGCCGAACAGGCCCTCGGTCGGCATGACGGCCGCGCCGCTGGCCAGCGCCGGGAAGATTTCCTCCACCGACAAGTCGAAGTTCAGGGTGTTCTGATGCAGGACGGTGTCGCCGGCATGCGAGGCGAACAACGCCACGGCGCCGGCGCTGTAGTTGCACAGGTTGCCGTGCTCGACCATCACGCCCTTCGGCAGCCCGGTCGAGCCCGACGTATAGATCACATAGGCGAGATGGTGCGCGCGCAGCCCCGAGGCCGCCGGATCGGGATTGTGCGGCGCGCAGGCCGCGATGCGCTGCGCATCGGCATCGACCAGCACCACGGCGCCGTCTTGCGGCGCCAGCCTGGACGCCAGTTCTTGCCGCGTCAGCACGGCCACCGGCGCGCTGTCGCCCAGCATATGCGCCAGCCGCTCCGGCGGGAAATTGGGGTCGAGCGGCACATAGGCGCCGCCGGCCTTCAGGATCGCCAGCATGCCGACGATGCTGGCGACGCCGCGTTCCAGCGCCAGGCCGACCCGGCTGTCCGGCCCCACGCCGAGCCCGATCAGATAGTGGGCCAGCCGGTTGGCCCGGATGTTGAGTTCGGCGTAACTGAGCACTTCCTGCCGCGTCCGCACGGCCGGCGCGTCCGGCTGGCGCGCCGCCTGGCGCTCGAACAACTGATGCGCCAGCAGGTCCGGCGACGCCGGCGTCACGGGATAGGCGTCGAGCAAGGCGTCGCGCTCATCGGGCGGCAGGATATGCAAGGCCTGCAACGGCGTGTCAGGCGCCGCTTCCAGCGCGTCCAGCAGCTGGCAGAGCGTGGTGTGCAGATAGCCGATGATGCGCTGCGGGGCGATCCGCACCGTGCACGCTTCGAGGGCGAAGTCGCTCCCCGTATCGTCGATCGACACGTCGATCGGATAATTGGTGCGTTCCTCTGCCGACAATAAGTGGACGCCATCCCATTCCTTAAGGGCTTGCGCGGCCTGCTGCCG
This sequence comes from Duganella sp. CT11-25, assembly GCF_047302815.1. Taxonomy (NCBI): domain Bacteria; kingdom Pseudomonadati; phylum Pseudomonadota; class Betaproteobacteria; order Burkholderiales; family Oxalobacteraceae; genus Duganella; species Duganella sp. CT11-25. The sequence continues at coordinate 18,427 of NZ_JBKBFD010000001.1, read as the reverse complement.
GGGGCTGTGCCTGTAATTCAGCAAGGTCGTAAACAACGGGGCGGGCGCGGCGACGCCGCTGCAGCGCTGCGCCAACGCCAACGGCGCCTGTTCATGCGTCAGCAACTCGCCCAGGTCGCGGTAGGTGGCGGCGACGGCGTCCAGCGCGCTGGCGCCGTCGAGCCGGATCCGTATCGGCAGGGTGTTGATGAACATGCCCAGCGTGCCGCCGCTGCCCGCCGTGCCGCGCATGCGGCCCGACAGCACGGTGCCGAACACCACATCGTCGCGTCCGGCGCACCGGCCCAGAACCAGCGCCCAGGCCACGTGGAACAGCACCGCCGGTGTCACGGCGTGGCGCCGCGCGGCCTCCCGCAGGCGCGCACTCATCGCCGTCTCCAATGCCATGCGCGCGATGCGCACGTCCTTGCCGCTGCCTTGCACATCGAGCAGGCCGAACGGTGCCGTCGGTTCCTCCACATCGCCCAGCACGCGCCGGAAATATGCCTCTTGCACGACAGGATCGTCGTTTAGCGTCTGCGCGATGAAATTGCGGTAAGGCAGCGAGGCCGGCAATTGGTCGGCCCGGTCCCGCAGCAACAGGCCTATCTCGGCGATCAGCAGCTCCATCGTCACATGGTCGCTCACCAGGTGATGATTCAGCAGCGACAAATGGTACTTGCCGTTTTCCTCATCGTGCACCGTGTAGGCGCGCAGCAAGGGAGCACGTAGCAGATCCAGGCGCAGTTGGCGCGGATCGGTTTGCGCCATCAACCGTTCAAGCGCATCGGCGCCGCCGTCGAGCCGTTCGACGAGCAGCGGCGCCGCGCGGTGCACCACCTGCACCGGTTGCGGCAAGCCTTGCCAGCGCACGGCGCTGCGCAAGATGTCGTGGCGGTCGATGACCCGCTGCAGCGCGTCCAGGAACGCCTCCATCCGCGCGGCCGTGTCGAAGCTGATCACCGAACGCATCAGATAGGCGTCGCCCTCGCCGCCCAGCAGGTGGTGGAACAAGATGCCCGCCTGCACCGGCGCCAGCGGATAGATGTCCTGGATATTGGCCGCGCCGCCGGGCACGGACGCCGCCACCTGCTCGATCTGCGCCGGCGTCAACGCCACCAGCGGCAGCATCTCCGGCGTGATCACCGTCGCGCCGGCCGGGACGCCGTTGGGCGGCACCTCGAACGCCGCCGCGCCGCCGGCCGTCACCAATCCGGCCGCCAGTTCCGCCAGCGTCGGCGCCCCGAAGACGCTGCGCACATCGCCATGCCAGCCCCGCTGGCGCAGGCGCTCGAGCATGCCGATCACCATCAGCGAATGGCCGCCCAGCTCGAAGAAGTGATCGTGCCGGCCCACCTGCTCCACGCCCAGCAGTTCCTGCCAGATCGCGGCGATGGCCTCTTCCGCCGCCCCTTGCGGCGGCGCATATTCGCGCACCGCCAGCGCCGACGCATCCGGCGCCGACAGCGCCTTGCGATCGAGCTTGCCGTTCGGCGTCAACGGCAACGCCTCCAACATCACGAACGCGCCCGGTATCATGTACTCGGCCACTTGCCGCGCCAGCGCCGCGCGCAGCGCCGCCGCTTCCAGCTGCGCTCCCGTCGCCGGCACCAGATAAGCCACCAGCCGCATGTCGCCGCCCTCGCCGCGCGCCACCACCACCGCCTCGCCCACGCCCTCGCATGCCATCAGGCGCGCTTCGATCTCGCCCAGTTCGATGCGCTGGCCGCGCAGCTTGACCTGGAAGTCGTTGCGGCCCAGGTATTCGATCGCGCCATCCTCGCGCCAGCGGCCCACGTCGCCCGTCTTGTACATGCGCGCCCGCGGCACGCCGCTGAACGGATCGGGCACGAAACGCTCGGCCGTCAATTCATGGCGGTTCAGATAGCCGCGTGCCACCTGCACGCCGCCGATATACAGTTCGCCGGCCACGCCCACCGGCACCGGCTGCCCTTGGCGGTCCAGCACATACATCGCCGTGTTGGCGATCGGACGTCCGATCGGCACGCTGCTTCCCGCCTGCCCCGGCAGGCAATGCCATGCCGTGACATCGACCGCCGCCTCGGTCGGTCCGTACAGATTGTGCAGTTCGACGTCCGGCAGGCTGCGGTGGAAATGCTGCTGCAACGCCGCCGGCAGCGCCTCGCCGCTGCACAGCACGCGCCGCAACGAAGCGCAGCGGCGCGCGTCGGCCTGCGGCAGGAACAGCTGCAGCATCGACGGCACGAAGTGCAGCATTGTGATGCCCGCCGTCTCGATCGCCTCGGCCAGGTATTGCGGGTCCTGATGTCCCTGCGGCCGCGCCATCACCAGTTGCGCCCCGGCCAGCAACGGCAGGAAAAATTCCCAGACCGAGACGTCGAACGCCATCGGCGTCTTTTGCAGAACGCGGTCGCGCGCCGTCAGCTGGTAGGTGTCCTGTGCCCACAGCAAACGGTTGACGACGCCGTCGTGCTGGTTCATCGCGCCTTTCGGCTGCCCGGTGGAGCCGGAGGTGTAGATCACGTAGGCCAGATGGTCCGGGCGCAGCGCGCCACGTTCCGGATTGGTGTCCGGCAGGCCGGCCAGCGCCGCCTCCAAGCCATCGAGTTCGAGCACCGGCACGGCGCCCGCGGCCAGCCGGTCACGCAAGGCGCTGTGCGTCAACAGCGCGCGCGGCGCACTGTCGGCCAGCATGTAGGCCAGGCGCTCGGCCGGATAGTCGGGATCCAGCGGCACGTAGGCCCCGCCCGCCTTCAGGATCGCCAGCAGCCCCACCACCATCTCGACGCTGCGCTCGACGCAGATCGCCACCCGCTCGTCCGGGCCGATGCCCAGCGCGCGCAAGTGATGCGCCAGGCGGTTGGCGCGCTGGTTCAGCTGCGCATAGCTCAGGCGCTCGGCGCCGCACACCAGCGCCGTCGCCGCGCCATCGCGCGCCACCTGTTCCTCGAACAGCTCGTGCACCAGGCGCGACGGATAAGGATGCGCCGTCGCGTTGAAGCCGGCCAGCTGCGCCAGCCCCGCCGGGTCCAGCAGCGGCAGACGGCTCACCACCTGCTGCGCGTCGGCCACCATGCCGGCCAGGATCGTTTCGAAGTACTGGATGAAGCGGGCCACCGTGCTCGCATCGAACAGCGCGCTCGCGTAGGTGAGAGAACCGTGCAGCGATCCCTCGTACTCTTCCAGCACCAGGCTTAGTTCGAACTGCGCGCTGTTGCCGTCCTGCGGCATGCTGTCCAGCGTCAGGTCCGGCAGCGTCAGGCTGCGCGCCGGTGTGTTGTTCAGGCTCAGCATCACCTGGAAGACCGGGCTGTGGCTGGTGCTGCGCGGTGGCTTGAGCGCCTCGACCACCTGCTCGAACGCCACATCCTGGTGGCTGTAAGCCTCCAGCGTACTGGCCTTGACCCGGGCCAGAAGCTGCGCCACCGTGGGATCGTCCTCCAGCGTCACGCGCAGCGCCAGCGTGTTGATGAAGAAGCCGATCAAGTTCGTCACGTCGCCACGCTGGCGATTCGCCACCGGCGTGCCGGTCACCACCTCGCCCTGCCCGCTCAGGCGCGATAGCAGCACCGACCAGCCGGCCAGCAAGGCCATGAACAAGGTCGCGCCTTCCCGTCGCGCCAACTGGCGCAAGCCATCGGCCAACGCGGCCGGCAGGCGCACCGGCAGCGCGCCGCCCGCATAGCTTTGCTGCGCCGGACGCGGCCGGTCTAGCGGCAATTCCAGCAGCGACGGCGCGCCGCCCAGGTGGCCGCGCCAGAACGCCAGTTGGCGCTCCAGCAGCTCGCCCTGCAGCCAGCCGCGCTGCCATTGCGCGTAGTCGGCGTACTGCACGGCCAGCGGCGGCAGCGGATCGGCCTGGCCCTGGCTGAAGGCGGTATATAAAGTCCGTACTTCCTCGACCAGGAGGCCGACCGACCAGCCGTCCGACACGATGTGGTGCTGCGTCAGCAGCAGCACGTGTTCCTCTTCCGCCAGCCGCAGCAACTGGCCGCGGATCAGCGGTCCCCGCGCCAGGTCGAACGGCGCGCTCGCCTCGTCCACGCTGTAGCGCTCGACGGCGCTGGCTTGCTCATGCCCCGCCAAGGCGCGCAGGTCGCTCACCGCCAGCGCGAATGCGGCCGGCGCGTCGATCTGTTGCGCCGGCTGGCCGGCCTGCTCGACGAAACGGGTGCGCAGCACTTCGTGGCGCGCCACGATGCGCGTCAGCGCGGCGCGCAAGGCGTCGGCGTCGAGCCGGCCGCGCAATCGCAGCCGCGCGGGCATGTGGTAGGCGGCGCCGGCCGCCGGGTCCATCCGGTCCAGGAACCACAGGCGCTGCTGCGCCCACGACAACGGCAACGCCGTGTTGCGGTCGGCCAGCGAGATGGGGGCTTCCACAACAGGTATCGCCGTGCGCTCAGCCTGACGCGCCAACTTCAGCATCAACAGCTCGCGCTTCAATTCTTCCAGGGTGCTATGTGTCTTCATGGATTCGAAATCGGTCATGGTTAGTTTGTCGCGGCAAGCCTGCGTTCCTCTTCCAGCAATTGCATGAGTTCCGCCTCCGGCAACTCGTCAATGTCCTTGCTCAGCACCTCGATGTCGGCGGCAGCGAATTGCGCCAGCTGTTTATCGCTGATTACCATACCAATTGCGTCAACGGTGGCCTGATGGAATAGCTCGTGTATGGTCAACTCCACGCCGAATTGGCCGCGCAGCAAACTCAATAACTGGATCGCCAGCAGCGAGTGGCCGCCCAGCTCGAAGAAATTGTCGTGCCGGCCTACCTTTTCCACGCCGAGCAAGTCTTGCCAGATCGCCGCAATCGCCTTTTCCACCACTCCCTGTGGCGGTACATACTCGCGCGCCGCCAGCGCCGACGCATCCGGCGCCGGCAGCGCCTTGCGATCGAGCTTGCCGTTCGGGGTCAGCGGCAACGCCTCCAGCATCACGAACGCGCCCGGTATCATGTACTCGGCCACTTGCCGCGCCAGCGCCGCGCGCAGCGCCGCCGCTTCCAGCTGCGCTCCCGCCGCCGGCACCAGATAGGCCACCAGCCGCATGTCGCCGCCCTCGCCGCGCGCCACCACCACCGCCTCGCCCACGCCCTCGCATGCCATCAGGCGCGCTTCGATCTCGCCCAGTTCGATGCGCTGGCCGCGCAGCTTGACCTGGAAGTCGTTGCGGCCCAGGTATTCGATCGCGCCATCCTCGCGCCAGCGGCCCACGTCGCCCGTCTTGTACATGCGCGCCCGCGGCACGCCGCTGAACGGATCGGGCACGAAACGCTCGGCCGTCAATTCATGGCGGTTCAGATAGCCGCGTGCCACCTGCACGCCGCCGATATACAGTTCGCCGGCCACGCCCACCGGCACCGGCTGCCCTTGGCGGTCCAGCACATACATCGCCGTGTTGGCGATCGGACGTCCGATCGGCACGCTGCTTCCCGCCTGCCCCGGCAGGCAATGCCATGCCGTGACATCGACCGCCGCCTCGGTCGGTCCGTACAGATTGTGCAGTTCGACGTCCGGCAGGCTGCGGTGGAAATGCTGCTGCAACGCCGCCGGCAGCGCCTCGCCGCTGCACAGCACGCGCCGCAACGAAGCGCAGCGGCGCGCGTCGGCCTGCGGCAGGAACAGCTGCAGCATCGACGGCACGAAGTGCAGCATTGTGATGCCCGCCGTCTCGATCGCCTCGGCCAGGTATTGCGGGTCCTGATGTCCCTGCGGCCGCGCCATCACCAGTTGCGCCCCGGCCAGCAACGGCAGGAAAAATTCCCAGACCGAGACGTCGAACGCCATCGGCGTCTTTTGCAGAACGCGGTCGCGCGCCGTCAGCTGGTAGGTGTCCTGTGCCCACAGCAAACGGTTGACGACGCCGTCGTGCTGGTTCATCGCGCCTTTCGGCTGCCCGGTGGAGCCGGAGGTGTAGATCACGTAGGCCAGATGGTCCGGGCGCAGCGCGCCACGTTCCGGATTGGTGTCCGGCAGGCCGGCCAGCGCCGCCTCCAAGCCATCGAGTTCGAGCACCGGCACGGCGCCCGCGGCCAGCCGGTCACGCAAGGCGCTGTGCGTCAACAGCGCGCGCGGCGCACTGTCGGCCAGCATGTAGGCCAGGCGCTCGGCCGGATAGTCGGGATCCAGCGGCACGTAGGCCCCGCCCGCCTTCAGGATCGCCAGCAGGCCCACCACCATCTCGACGCTGCGCTCGACGCAGATCGCCACCCGCTCGTCCGGGCCGATGCCCAGCGCGCGCAAGTGATGCGCCAGGCGGTTGGCGCGCTGGTTCAGCTGCGCATAGCTCAGGCGCTCGGCGCCGCACACCAGCGCCGTCGCCGCGCCATCGCGCGCCACCTGCTGCTCGAACAGCTCGTGCACCAGGCTCGCTGGATACGCGCGCGGCGCGCCCTGGAATTGTTCCAGCAGCTGATGCCGTTCGGCGGCAGGCAGGATGGCAAGGCTGCTCAGTTGCGCCTCGGGCCTCAGCTGCAAGGCCAGGACGAATTGCTCCACGGCGTGCGCCAGCAGGTCCGCGACCCGGGCCGCGCTCACGCCGACGCACTGCGCCGTGATGGCGAACGCCTGCCCCAGGTCGTCCACCGACAGCGTCAGCGGATAGTTGGTCCGCTCCTCGTCAGGCGCGGCCTCGATCCCCGCCCACGCCGATGCCGCTTGCGGATCCTGGGTATTGTCCCCGCTGTGACGATAATTCAGTAAAGACGTAAACAAAGGCACCGGCGCGGCGACACCGCTGCAGCGCTGCGCCAGGGCCAACGGCGCCTGTTCATGCGCCACCAACTCGCTCAATTGGGCGTACACCGCGGCCACGGATTCGCCCACGCCGACGCCTTCGAGCCTGATGCGCACCGGCAGCGTATTGATGAACATGCCCAGCACCCGGTCCGCACCGCTGGTACCCTGCAAGCGGCCCGACAGCACCGTTCCAAACACCGCCTCCCGACGGTCGCTGCACTGCGCCACCACGAGGGCCCAGGCCACATGGAACAGCACTGCCGGCGATACCCTATGCTGGCGCGCCAGTGCCCTGATCGACGATGACATGTTGCCATCGAGACCAATCCGAACTTCATCGACGTGCTGGCCGTCACCGCGTACATCGAACAGTCCGAACGGCGCCGTCGGCTCGTCCACATCACCCAATTGGGCGCGGAAATAGGCTTCGTGCACGGCCGGATCGACGGCCAGCGTCTGCGCCACGAAATTGCGGTAAGGCAGCGCCGACGGCAGTGCCGCGCCTCGCCCGGCCAGCAGCATGCCGATCTCCCCGATGACGACTTCCAGCGTCACGTGGTCGCACACCAGATGGTGGGTCAGCAGCGCCAGATGGCAAACCTCGCTGTCCGGCGCTTGCACGGTCCAGGCGGACAGCAGCGGCGCGCGCTGCAAATCCAGGCGCAGTCGGCGCGGATCTGCTTGCGCCAGTAACTGTTCGCGTGCCGGCGTGTTTCCGTCCGTTGGCAGCCTCGTCACGGGCAGTCGCGCCACGCGGTGCACCACCTGCACCGGCTGCGGCAAGCCTTGCCAGTGCACGGCGCTGCGCAAGATGTCGTGGCGATCGATGACCTGCTGCAGCGCGGCCAGGAACGCGCCCATGCGCGCGGCGGTGTCGAAACTGAGCGTGGAGCGTAGCAGGTAGGCATCGCCCTCGCCGCCCAGCAGGTGATGGAACAAGATGCCCGCCTGCAGTGGCGCCAGCGGATAGATGTCCTGGATATTGGCCGCGCCGCCGGGAACAGACGCCGCCACCTGCTCGATCTGCGCCGGCGTCAACGCCACCAGCGGCAGCATCTCCGGCGTGATCTGCGTCGCGCCAGCCGGAATGCCGTTGGGCGGCACTTCGACCGCCACCGCGCCGCCGGTCGTCACCAACCTGGCCGCCAGCGCCGCCAGCGTCGGCGCCGCGAAAACGCCGCGCACATCGCCATGCCAGCCCTGCTGGCGCAGGCGTTCGAGCATGCTGATCAACATCAGTGAATGGCCGCCCAGCTCGAAGAAGTGATCGTGCCGGCCCACCTGCTCCACGCCCAGCAGTTCCCGCCAGATCGTCGCGATCGCCTTTTCCACCACTCCCTGTGGCGGCACGTACTCGCGCGCCGCCAGCGCCGACGCGTCCGGCGCCGGCAGGGCCTTGCGATCGAGCTTGCCGTTCGGCGTCAGCGGCAACGCCTCCAGCATCACGAACGCGCCCGGTATCATGTATTCGGCCACTTGCCGCGCCAGCGCCGCGCGCAGCGCCGCCGCTTCCAGCTGCGCTCCCGCCGCCGGCACCAGATAGGCCACCAGCCGCATGTCGCCGCCTTCGCCGCGCGCCACCACCACCGCCTCGCCCACGCCGTCGCATGCCACCAGGCGAGCTTCGATCTCGCCCAGTTCGATGCGCTGGCCGCGCAGCTTGACCTGGAAGTCGTTGCGGCCCAGGTATTCGATCGCGCCATCCTCGCGCCAGCGGCCCACGTCGCCCGTCTTGTACATGCGCGCCCGCGGCACGCCGCTGAACGAATCGGGCACGAAACGCTCGGCCGTCAATTCATGGCGGTTCAGATAGCCGCGTGCCACCTGCACGCCGCCGATATACAGTTCGCCGGCCACGCCCACCGGCACCGGCTGGCCCTGGCGGTCCAGCACATACATCGCCGTGTTGGCGATCGGACGTCCGATCGGCACGCTGCTTCCCCCCTGTCCCGGCAAGCAGTGCCATGCCGTGACCTCGACCGCCGCCTCGGTCGGCCCGTACAGATTGTGCAGTTCGACGTCCGGCAGGCTGCGGTGGAAATGCTGCTGCAGCGCCGCCGGCAGCGCCTCGCCGCTGCACAGCACGCGCCGCAACGAAGCGCAGCGGCGCGCGTCGGCCTGCGGCAGGAACAGCTGCAGCATCGACGGCACGAAGTGCATCATCGTGATGCCCGCAGCTTCGATCGCCTCGGCCAGGTATTGCGGATCCAGGTGACCCTGCGGCCGTGCCATCACCAGTTGCGCCCCGGCCAGCAGCGGCAGGAAGAATTCCCAGACCGAGACGTCGAACGCCATCGGCGTCTTTTGCAGCACCCGGTCGCGCGCCGTCAGCTGGTAGGTGTCCTGCCCCCACAACAAGCGGTTGACGACGCCGTCGTGCTGGTTCATCACGCCTTTCGGCTGCCCGGTGGAGCCGGAGGTGTAGATCACATAGGCCAAATGGTCGGGACGCAGCGCGCCACGTTCCGGATTGGTGTCCGGCAGGCCGGCCAGCGCCGCCTCCAGGCGGTCGAGTTCCAGCACCGGCACCGCGCCTGCGTCCAGCCGCTCGCGCAGGGCGCTGTGCGTCAGCAGCGCGCGCGGCGCACTGTCGGCCAACATATAGGCCAGGCGTTCGCCCGGATAGTCCGGGTCCAGCGGCACGTAGGCGCCGCCCGCCTTCAGGATCGCCAGCAGGCCCACCACCATCTCGACGCTGCGCTCGACGCAGATCGCCACCCGCTCGTCCGGGCCGATGCCCAGCGCGCGCAAATGATGCGCCAGGCGGTTGGCGCGCTGGTTCAGCTGCGCATAGCTCAGGCGCTCGGCGCCGCACACCAGCGCCGTCGCCGCGCCGTCGCGCGCCACCTGCTGCTCGAACAGCTCGTGCACCAGGCTCGCTGGATACGCGCGCGGCGCGCCCTGGAATTGTTCCAGCAGCTGATGCCGTTCGGCGGCTGGCAGGATGGCAAGGCTGCTCAGTTGCGCCTCGGGTCTCAGCTGCAAGGCCAGGACGAATTGCTCCACGGCGTGTGCCAGCAGGTCCGCGACCCGGGCCGCGCTCACGCCATCGCACTGCGCCGTGATGGCGAATGCCTGCCCCAGGTCATCCACCGACAGCGTCAGCGGATAGTTGGTCCGCTCCTCGCCGGGCCCGGCCTCGATGCCTACCCAGGCCAGCGCCGCTTGCGGATCCTGGTCATTACTGCGGCTATGGCGGTAGTTCAGTAACGACGTAAACAAAGGCGCCGGTGCGGCGACACCGCTGCAACGCTGCGCCAGAGCCAGCGGCGCCTGCTCATGCTCCAGCAGTTCGCCCAGTTGAGCGTACACCGCAGCCACCACCTCGCCCACGCTGACGCCTTCGAGCTTGATGCGCACCGGCAGCGTATTGATGAACATGCCCAGCACCCGGTCAGCACCGCTGGTGCCCTGCAAGCGGCCCGACAGCACCGTTCCAAACACCGCCTCCCGACGGTCGCTGCACCGCGCCACCACGAGGGCCCAGGCCACATGGAACAGCACTGCCGGCGATACCCTATGCTGGCGCGCCAGTGCCCTGATCGACGATGACACGTTGCCATCGAGACCAATCCGAACTTCATCGACGTGCTGGCCGTCGCCCCGTACATCGAACAGTCCGAACGGCGCCGTCGGCTCGTCCACATCACCCAATTGGGCACGGAAATAGGCTTCGTGCACGGCCGGATCGACGGCCAGCGTCTGCGCCACGAAATTGCGGTAAGGCAGCGCCGGCGGCAGTGCCGCGCCTCGCCCGGCCAGCAGCATGCCGATCTCCCCGATGACCACTTCCAGCGTCACGTGGTCGCACACCAGATGGTGGGTCAGCAGCGCCAAATGGCAAACCTCGCTGTCCGGCGCTTGCACGGCCCAGGCGGACAGCAGCGGCGCGCGCTGCAAATCCAGCCGCAGTTGACGTGTGTCGGTTTGCACCATCAGCCGCTCAAGCGCATCGGCGCCGCCGTCGAGCCGCTCGATGGTCAGCGGCGCCGCGCGGTGCACCACCTGCACCGGTTGCGGCAAGCCTTGCCAGCGCACGGCGCTGCGCAAGATGTCGTGGCGGTCGATGACCCGCTGCAGCGCGTCCAGGAACGCGGCCATGCGCGCGGCCGTGTCGAAGCTGAGCACGGAGCGCATGAGGTAGGCGTCGCCCTCGCCGCCCAGCAGGTGGTGGAACAAGATGCCCGCCTGCAGTGGCGCCAGCGGATAAATGTCCTGGATGTTGGCCACGCCGCCGGGCACGGACGCCGCTACCTGCTCGATCTGCGCCGGCGTCAACGCCACCAGCGACAGCATCTCCGGCGTGATCGCCGTCGCGCCGGCCGGGATGCCGTTGAGCGGCACCTCGAACGCCGCCGCGCCGCCGGCCGTCACCAATCCAGCCGCCAGTTCCGCCAGCGTCGGCGCCCCGAAGACGCCGCGCACATCGCCATGCCAGCCCCGCTGGCGCAGGCGCTCGAGCATGCCGATCACCATCAGCGAATGGCCGCCCAGCTCGAAGAAGTGATCGTGCCGGCCCACCTGCTCCACGCCCAGCAGTTCCTGCCAGATCGCGGCGATGGCCTCTTCCGCCGCCCCTTGCGGCGGCGCATATTCGCGCACCGCCAGCGCCGACGCATCCGGCGCCGGCAGCGCCTTGCGATCGAGCTTGCCGTTCGGCGTCAACGGCAACGCCTCCAACATCACGAACGCGCCCGGTATCATGTACTCGGCCACTTGCCGCGCCAGCGCCGCGCGCAGCGCCGCCGCTTCCAGCTGCGCTCCCGTCGCCGGCACCAGATAAGCCACCAGCCGCATGTCGCCGCCCTCGCCGAGCGCCACCACCACCGCCTCGCCCACGCCGTCGCACGCCGCCAGGCGCGCTTCGATCTCGCCCAGTTCGATGCGCTGGCCGCGCAGCTTGACCTGGAAGTCGTTGCGGCCCAGGTACTCGATGGCGCCATCCTCGCGCCAGCGGCCCACGTCGCCCGTCTTGTACATGCGCGCCCGCGGCACGCCGCTGAACGGATCGGGCACGAAACGCTCGGCCGTCAATTCATGGCGGTTCAGATAGCCGCGTGCCACCTGCACGCCGCCGATATACAGTTCGCCGGCCACGCCCACCGGCACCGGCTGCCCTTGGCGGTCCAGCACATACATCGCCGTGTTGGCGATCGGACGTCCGATCGGCACGCTGCTTCCCGCCTGCCCCGGCAGGCAATGCCATGCCGTGACATCGACCGCCGCCTCGGTCGGTCCGTACAGATTGTGCAGTTCGACGTCCGGCAGGCTGCGGTGGAAATGCTTCTGCAACGCCGCCGGCAGCGCCTCGCCGCTGCACAGCACGCGCCGCAACGAGGCGCAGCGGCGCGCGTCGGCCTGCGGCAGGAACAACTGCAGCATCGACGGCACGAAGTGCAGCATTGTGATGCCCGCCGTCTCGATCGCCTCGGCCAGGTATTGCGGGTCCTGATGTCCCTGCGGCCGCGCCATCACCAGTTGCGCCCCGGCCAGCAACGGCAGCAAAAATTCCCAGACCGAGACGTCGAACGCCATCGGCGTCTTTTGCAGCACCCGGTCGCGCGCCGTCAGCTGGTAGGTGTCCTGCGCCCACAGCAAACGGTTGACGACGCCGTCGTGCTGGTTCATTACGCCCTTGGGCTGCCCGGTGGAGCCGGAGGTGTAGATCACATAGGCCAAATGGTCGGGACGCAGCGCGCCACGTTCCGGATTGACGTCCGGCAGGCCGGCCAGCGCCGCCTCCAGGCGGTCGAGTTCCAGCACCGGCAACGCGCCTGCGTCCAGCCGCTCGCGCAGGGCGCTGTGCGTCAGCAGCGCGCGCGGCGCGCTGTCGGCCAGCATGTAGGCCAGGCGTTCGGCCGGATAGTCGGGATCCAGCGGCACGTAGGCCCCGCCCGCCTTCAGGATCGCCAACAGCCCCACCACCATCTCGACGCTGCGCTCGACGCAGATCGCCACCCGCTCGTCCGGGCCGATGCCCAGCGCGCGCAAATGATGCGCCAGGCGGTTGGCGCGCTGGTTCAGCTGCGCATAGCTCAGGCGCTCGGCGCCGCACACCAGCGCCATCGCCGCGCCGTCGCGCGCCACCTGTTCCTCGAACAGCTCGTGCACCAGGCGCGACGGATAAGGATGCGCCGTCGCGTTGAAGCCGGCCAGCTGCGCCAGCCCCGCCGGGTCCAGCAGCGGCAGACGGCTCACCGCCTGCTGCGCGTCGGCCACCATGCCGGCCAGGATCGTTTCGAAGTACTGGATGAAGCGGGCCACCGTGCTCGCATCGAACAGCGTGCTCGCGTAGGTGAGCCAGCCATGCAGCGAGCCGTCCTGTTCTTCCAACGCCAGGTTCAACTCAAACTGCGCGCTGCCGCGCTGCTGCGCCAATATATCCAGTGTCAGGCCCGGCAGCGTCAGGCTGCGATCAGGCGTATTGTTCAGGCTCAGCATCACCTGGAAGACCGGGCTGTGGCTGGTGCTGCGCGGCGGCTTGAGCGCCTCGACCACCTGCTCGAACGGCACATCCTGGTGGCTGTAGGCCTCCAGCGTGTCGGCCTTGACCCGGGCCAGCAGCTGCGCCACCGTGGGATCGTCCTCCAGCGTCACGCGCAGCGCCAGCGTGTTGACGAAGAAGCCGATCAAGTTCGCGACGTCGCCACGCTGGCGGTTCGCCACCGGCGTGCCGGTCACCACCTCGCCCTGCCCGCTCAAGCGCGACAGCAGCACCGACCAGCCGGCCAGCAAGGTCATGAACAAAGTCGTCCCTTCCCGCCGCGCCAACTGGCGCAAGCCATCGGCCAACGCGGCCGGCAGGCGCACCGGCAGCGCCCCCCCCGCATAGCTTTGCTGCGCAGGGCGCGGCCGGTCCAGCGGCAATTCCAGCAGCGACGGCGCGCCGCCCAGGTGGCCGCGCCAGAACGCCAGTTGGCGCTCCAGCAGCTCGCCCTGCAGCCAGCCGCGCTGCCATTGCGCGTAGTCGGCGTACTGCACGGCCAGCGGCGGCAGCGGATCGGCCTGGCCCTGGCTGAAGGCGGTATATAAAGTCCGTACTTCCTCGACCAGCAAGCCGACCGACCAGCCGTCCGACACGATGTGGTGCTGCGTCAGCAGCAGCACGTGTTCCTCTTCCGCCAGTCGCAGCAACTGGCCGCGGATCAGCGGTCCCCGCGCCAGGTCGAACGGCGCGCTCGCCTCGTCCACGCTGTAGCGTTCGACGGCGCTGGCTTGTTCGTGCCCCGCCAAGGCGCGCAGGTCGCTCACCGCCAGTGCGAATGCGGCCGGCGCGTCGATCTGCTGCGCCGGCAGGCCTGCCTGCTCGACGAAACGGGTGCGCAGCACCTCATGGCGCGCCACGATGCGCGTCAGCGCAGCGCGCAAGGCGCCAGCGTCGAGGTGGCCGCGCAGCCGCAGCCGCGCGGGCATGTGGTAGGCGGCGCCGGCCGCCGGGTCCAGCCGGTCCAGGAGCCACAGACGCTGCTGTCCCCACGACAACGGCAGTGCGGCATCGCGCGCGACGGGAGCGATGGCGTCTTCCCTGTCGCCGCGCGTGCGCAGCGCGAGCAACTTCGCCGCCCGCGAGATCAGGACTTTTTGCTTTAATTGTTCGGCTCTCGTCAGCGGACTATTCATTACCAAAACCTTCCTGTTCTCGGGTTAAGATTGCCTCTAGTTCGCTTTCGTCCAGGGCATCCAGGTCGCGCGTCAGCTCGGCGAGCTCCTCCTCGCTCAGCGCCGCCAGCTGCAAGGCACTGACTTCCTCTGCCAGCGCCGACAGCGAGGACGCCTGGAACAAGGTCCTGAGCTCCAGTTCGATGCCGACCTGTTCGCGCACACACGCCAGCAATTGAATCGCCAGCAGCGAATGGCCGCCCAGGGCAAAGAAATCGTCGTGCCGGCCGACCTGTGACACGCCCAGCAATTGCCGCCAGATGTCCGCCAGCAGTGTTTCCATTTCCCCCTGCGGCGGTTCGGCCGGCGCCGCCTGGTGCGGATCGTCGTCCGGCGCCGGCAAGGCCTTGCGGTCCAATTTGCCGTTCGGCGTCAACGGGAAAGCCGGCAGCACGACGATGGCGCCGGGCACCATGTATTCGGCCAGGCGCGTCAGCAGCAACGGGCGTAGCGTGGCCGCCGACAGCGCCGCGCCGTCGGTCGCGACCACGTAGGCCACCAGGCGCTTGCCGCCGTCGGCCTCCGGCCGCGCCACGACGACGGCGTCGCGCACGCCTTCGCAGCGCAGCAGCGCCGATTCAATCTCCTCCAGCTCGATGCGGAAGCCGCGCACCTTGACCTGGAAATCGTTACGCCCCTGAAAATACACGGCGCCGTCGTCGCCCCAGCGCCCCAGGTCGCCCGTGCGGTACAGGCGGGCGCCGGGCCCGGCGCTGAACGGATCGGCGACAAAGCGGCTCGCGTTCAAGTCGTCGCGATTGAGATAGCCGCGCGCGATGCCCAGCCCGCCGATGCAGATCTCGCCGGTCGCCCCGGCAGGCAGCAGGCGCTGCCTGCCATCCAGAATGTAGATCCGGGCATTCAGCATCGGCGTGCCGATCGAGGTCATCGAGCGCGCGTCGTCCGCCGCCACATAGGTGGCGGTGCAGGACACCGTGGCCTCGGTCGGCCCGTAGGTGTTGACCAGCCTGACGCCGGCCGGACGGATGGTTTCCCAGTCGAGTATCTTTTGCGGCGACAGCACGTCGCCGGTGACGTTGATCAGCCGCACCCCGTGCAATTGCTGCAAGGCCAGGTGCGGCGCCGCCAGCCAATGGCCCACCAGGTTGTGCCAATGGGCCGACGTCAGGTGCACCACGCTCGGCCGCATGCCATCGTCCAGCGCCAGGTTGGCGCCGAACAGGCCCTCGGTCGGCATGACGGCCGCGCCGCTGGCCAGCGCCGGGAAGATTTCCTCCACCGACAGGTCGAAGTTCAGGGTGTTCTGATGCAGGACGGTGTCGCCGGCATGCGAGGCGAACAACGCCACGGCGCCGGCACTGTAGTTGCACAAGTTGCCGTGCTCGACCATCACGCCCTTCGGCAGCCCGGTCGAGCCCGACGTATAGATCACATAGGCGAGATGGTGCGCGCGCAGCCCCGAGGCCGCCGGATCGGGATTGTGCGGCGCGCAGGCCGCGATGCGCTGCGCATCGGCATCGACCAGCACCACGGCGCCGTCTTGCGGCGCCAGCCTGGACGCCAGTTCTTGCCGCGTCAGCACGGCCACCGGCGCGCTGTCGCCCAGCATATGCGCCAGCCGCTCCGGCGGGAAATTGGGGTCGAGCGGCACATAGGCGCCGCCGGCCTTCAAGATCGCCAGCATGCCGACGATGCTGGCGACGCCGCGTTCCAGCGCCAGGCCGACCCGGCTGTCCGGCCCCACGCCGAGCCCGATCAGATAGTGGGCCAGCCGGTTGGCCCGGATGTTGAGTTCGGCGTAACTGAGCACTTCCTGCCGCGTCCGCACGGCCGGCGCGTCCGGCTGGCGCGCCGCCTGGCGCTCGAACAACTGATGCGCCAGCAGGTCCGGCGACGCCGGCGTCACGGGATAGGCGTCGAGCAAGGCGTCGCGCTCATCGGGCGGCAGGATATGCAAGGCCTGCAACGGCGTGTCAGGCGCCGCTTCCAGCGCGTCCAGCAGCTGGCCGAGCGCGGTGTGCAGATAGCCGATGATGCGCTGCGGGGCGATCCGCACCGTGCACGCTTCGAGGGCGAAGTCGCTCCCCGTATCGTCGATCGACACGTCGATCGGATAGTTGGTGCGCTCCTCGGAAGACATTGCTTCAATGCCTTCCCACTCGGCGAGCACATGGTCCGCCGCCAACTGCGGGCTATGTCTGTAGTTCAACAGCGTCGTAAACAACGGGGCGGGAGCGACGACGCCACTGCAGCGCTGCGCCAATGCCAGCGGCGCCTGTTCGTGCGTCAGCAACTCGCCCAGGTCGCGGTAGGTGGCGGCGACGGCGTCCAGCGCGCTGGCGCCGTCGAGCCGGATCCGTATCGGCAGGGTGTTGATGAACATGCCCAGCGTGCCGCCGCTGCCCGCCGTACCGCGCATGCGGCCCGACAGCACGGTGCCGAACACCACATCGTCGCGTCCGACGCAGCGGCCCAGCACCAACGCCCAGGCCACGTGGAACAGCACCGCCGGCGTCATCGCGTGGCGCCGCGCGGCCTCGCGCAGCCGCGCGCTCATCGCCTTCTCCAATGTCACGCGCGCGATGCGCACGTCCTTGCCGCTGCCTTGCACATCGAGCAGGCCGAACGGCGCCGTCGGTTCCTCCACATCGCCCAGCACACGCCGGAAATATGCCTCTTGCACGGCAGGATCGTCGTTTAGCGTCTGCGCGATGAAATTGCGGTAAGGCAGCGAGGCCGGCAATTGGTCGGACCGGTCCCGCAGCAACAGGCCTATCTCGGCGATCAACAAGTCTTTCGTCACGTGGTCGCTCACCAGGTGATGGCTTAACAGCGACAGGTGCTGCTTGCCACTTGCATCGTCATAAGCGGTATAGGCGCGTAGCAAAGGAGCATGCTGCAGGTCCATGCGGGTCCGGCGCGGATCGGTTTGCGCCATCAACCGCTCAAGCGCATCGGCGCCGCCGTCGAGCCGTTCGATGGCCAGCGGCGCCGCGCGGTGCACCACCTGCACCGGCTGCGGCAAGCCTTGCCAGCGCACGGCGCTGCGCAAGATGTCGTGGCGGTCGATGACCCGCTGCAGCGCGTCCAGGAACGCCTCCATCCGCGCGGCCGTGTCGAAGCTGATCACCGAACGCATCAGATAGGCGTCGCCCTCCCCCCCCAGCAGGTGATGGAACAGGATGCCCGCCTGCACCGGCGCCAGCGGATAGATGTCCTGGATATTGGCCGCGCCGCCGGGCACGGACGCCGCCACCTGCTCGATCTGCGCCGGCGTCAACGCCACCAGCGGCAGCATCTCCGGCGTGATCACCGTCGCGCCGGCCGGGATGCTGTTGGGCGGCACCTCGAACGCCGCCGCGCCGCCGGCCGTCACCAATCCGGCCGCCAGTTCCGCCAGCGTCGGCGCCCCGAAGACGCCGCGCACATCGCCATGCCAGCCCCGCTGGCGCAGGCGCTCGAGCATGCCGATCACCATCAGCGAATGGCCGCCCAGCTCGAAGAAGTGATCGTGCCGGCCCACCTGCTCCACGCCCAGCAGTTCCTGCCAGATCGCGGCGATGGCCTCTTCCGCCGCGCCTTGCGGCGGCGCATATTCGCGCACCGCCAGCGCCGACGCATCCGGCGCCGGCAGCGCCTTGCGATCGAGCTTGCCGTTCGGCGTCAGCGGCAACGCCTCCAGCATCACGAACGCGCCCGGTATCATGTACTCGGCCACTTGCCGCGCCAGCGCCGCGCGCAGCGCCGCCGCTTCCAGCTGCGCGCCAACCGCCGGCACCAGATAGGCCACCAGCCGCATGT
The DNA here is from genome assembly GCF_047302815.1 of Duganella sp. CT11-25. NCBI lineage: Bacteria > Pseudomonadati > Pseudomonadota > Betaproteobacteria > Burkholderiales > Oxalobacteraceae > Duganella > Duganella sp. CT11-25. The sequence continues at coordinate 311 of NZ_JBKBFD010000001.1, read as the reverse complement.
CGCCGCCTTCGCCGAGCGCCACCACCACCGCCTCGCCCACGCCCTCGCATGCCACCAGGCGCGCCTCGATCTCGCCCAGTTCGATGCGATAGCCGCGCAGCTTGACCTGCGCATCGAGGCGCCCCAGATAATCGAGCCGGCCATCCGGCAGCAGGCGCGCGCGGTCGCCCGATTTATACAGGCGCCGATAGGGCGCGCCCGGGACGCGATGCTCGATGAAGCGCTCGGCCGTCAGCTCGGGACGGTTCAGATAACCGCGCGCCACGCCCGCGCCCCCGACATACAGCTCGCCCGCCACGCCGATCGGCACC